>NZ_JBWBBX010000001.1:0-1782500 GCF_056106285.1 Micromonospora sp. IBHARD003
ATGGATCCAACAGCAACGCCGCAGCTGGACCGAACTCTCCGAAGAGCAGCAGCGGCGGCTGACAGCACTGGGTATCAAGCCGCTAGAGGCGCCGTCTCCCGCCCCGACGACCGAGCGTACGACGAAGGGCTCAAGCAAGGCACAACAGGCCTTCCAACGCGGACTCACAGCCCTCACCCAGTGGGTCGAACGGGAAGGCCAGCGGCCCGTACCCCGCAAGGCAGTGGAGGTCCTACCCGACGGGACCGAGACCAAGCTCGGCATCTGGTACAGCAACACCAAAAGCCGGCGAGACAAACTCGACCAAGAGCAACTCGCCGCCCTTGCGGAGATCGGCGTCGACTGGGCATAGAGCCGGCGGCGAGGTAATGAAACCCTGACCGCAGCAGCAGAGGCAGCGCGGCCGGCTCTGGGCGGCGGCGCCTCACGGACACCGCGAGCTTGCGTGCACGTTTCTGGACGTCGACTGCGTGCACGCTGCTGGACGCAGGGCGTAGCACGCAGGGAGACTGGATCATGGCCTCTCAGGTGTCTCACGATGCGTCGGCCTCCGCCCTGGGCTACCTGTACCAGGCGAAGTGGGCGCTGCTGGAGTTGTTGCGCGGGTCGTACGAACGGCCTGACGGAGCAATCAGCCTCGAACTGCACGACGACGTGGCGTGGGAGGTGGCCGATCGTCCTGTCGATCTGCTGCAGACCAAGCTTCACCAGCGCTCAACCCGCACTCTGGGCGATCGGGATGACGATCTATGGCGCACGATCCGGTCATGGATGGATACTCACGCCCCCGGTGATGCGCAGGGGCCTTGGCTGACCCTGGTCACCACCCAACAGGCGCGCGACGGTTCGGCAGCGGCTGCGCTGCGCAGTGCGAGCCGAAAGCCTCATCTGGCTCTGCAGCGGCTTGAGGCGGCCGCGGCAGAGTCGAAATCGAAGGAAACTGCCGAGGCTCGGGCACGCTTTCTCAGACTGTCGGCCGGTGAGCGTGCGACGTTCGTGGAGCGCATGCGTGTCATCGACGGCACGCTCGGCATCGACGACCTCGATGGGGCGGTACGCAAGCGGCTGCTGTTTACGCTTCCGTCCGGCGACGGCCCGCAGACGGCGTTCATGGAGCAGTTGTGGGCGTGGTGGTACGACCAGGTCGTGGAGATGCTGCAGAAGCGGCGGACGAGCGTTTCCGTGGCGGCGGTGCATCGGCGGGTGGAGCAGATTCGGGATGACTACGCCGCTGACCGGCTCCCCACTCTGGTGGAGCGCGGTGACTGGCAGGCCGCCCAGCGAGAGGGAGTGGATTACAGCGAGCGGTGCTTCGTCCATCAGCTGCGATGGGTCAACTTGGGCCGGCCAGAGCTTGAGAAAGCGATGATGGACTACTACCGGGCCTACAACCAAGCAGCGTCCTGGGCTGACAACGACCTGATCGGTTTGGATGAACTGGTGCGCTACCAGGACGACTTGGTCGACGAATGGGAGCGGCTCTTTGCCCGCATGGTTCGAAGGCTGCCGGCAGCCGCAAGCGCGCAAGACCGGCAGGACGCGGGAGAAGAACTGCTCTGGCAGGTGCTGGACAGCGTCAAGGTCAGGATCCGGGACAAGTACGACCAGGTCTTCTTCCACCGCGGCCAGCACCATTGCTTGGCGGATGAAGCACGTGTGGGGTGGCACCCCGAGTTCCTGCAGCGGGTCCAGGACCTGACCGTCGGCGCCGTACATGCCTAGCCGCGCGCAGCAGCCGCAGACTTTCGCCGCGTTCTTGAACCCTGCCCTGGTAGGTGCAGTGCAGGCCGTGATGGCCCAGGAGTACGAGCTCAAGCGGGGGCGAGCGATGGTTTGGCCGCTGGCGATGGTCCTTCCCGTGCTGGTGCTGCATCGCTCCACGCGCGAAGCACTGCCGCCCAATATCAGGACGCACCTGCCGTCGTGGGTGGGCCGCAATCCCGCGCTGCTCGCCGGCTTCGGCGCTCGGGTCGACTCCACGCTGCCCGTGCTCCGCGAAGGGCTACGGTTCGCTCTGCGCCATGGCCTGATCCGGGTGGAGAGCGGGGCTGTCCACACCGTGCCCTTCTCCACGCGCCGCGCGGAGGGAGAGCTGAGGGAGCTGTTGAGGGCCGCTGGCCTAGTGGGCAAATGGGCTGCGACCGTAGATCAGCCTTCCACCCTCCTGGCGCTACTGGGCGTGAGAGTCTGATCACCGTGCAGCTTCGGTCAATGATCCTTTACAGCAAGAGCGGCAGGGTTCGCGAGCTGACGTTCCGGCTCGGCGAGCTCAACATCATCACAGGCAGCTCACGGACCGGGAAGAGCATCGTCCTGGACATCGTCGACTTCTGCCTGGGGCGTGACGATGCCCCCGTCTCGGTCGGCCCGATCACCAGGACCGTCGATTGGGTGGCCGTGCTGCTGCAGTTGCCCGACAGCAGGGCGTTCATCGCACGCCGGCTTCCCGCCAAGGGCAAGAAGTCCATCTCCACGGCAATGCTCGAATTCGGCTCCGCCTTGCAGCCACTGCCCTACGAGAGGTTGGTGAATAACTGCGACTCCGAGGAACTGCGACAGCAGCTCGGGCGGAGAATCGGCCTGGGTGACGCCCGCAGCCAGCTCCAGCCCGGGAGCCTGCAGGCGCCCTTCGCAGTTCACCTCGGGCACGCGGTGCCGCTGTGTCTGCAGAACCAGGACGAGATCACCACACGCAGCATCCTGTTCCACCGCCAAAGCGAACGCGACGGAGGGGCACGGCTGACCTCCACTCTGCCGTACTTCCTGGGCGCGGTCGGCGATGACCAGGCGCAAAAGCAGCACGAGCTGACGGCCGCCCGGCGCCTTGTGCGACGCAGACGGCAGGATCTGAAGATGGCCGAGACCGCCGACGGCGACATCGATGCCCACCTGCACCTGCTGCTGGCCCAAGCCCGCACGGCAGGACTCATACCGCCCGGAGAAGAGTTCGACAGCCGTGAAGCACTGCTCGACGCCCTGCGTGAAGCAGTCCGCTTCCCGTCACCGTCTGCACGCGAGGAGCCGGCCCACTCGGAACGCGTCGCGCCCCTGCAAGAGCGCCGTGCGCACCTTCGTTCTCGGCTGGGCGAGATCAGCGAGCAGCGGCAGTTCCTCATACGGCAGGAAGCCGAAGAAGACAGCTACATCCACGTGGTACAGCGCGGCATCTCCCGCCTGCACGCCGTCGACCTGCTCCCCGTCGACATCGGACCCGGGGCAGAAGGCGAAAACGCTGCGTGCCCGCTGTGCGGGTCGCATCTGCCGCAGCCCGACCCCACGGTCGAAGACATGCAGCGGACCCTCAATGATCTCCGCGGGCAACTCACCTCGGTCCGCACGGTGCGTCCTCGGCGCGAGCAGACCCTGCGGGAACTCGCCGACCAGGCCGACACCGTCCGCGAAGAGCTCCGCGGCGTCGAGGGAGCTCTCAACTCACTGGCCGAACTTGAAGCCGGCAGGGCCCGCTTCCGCGCCCAGGCCGAGGAGCAGGCCTTCCTGCGCGGCCGGATCGACGCACACCTCAGCCAGCTCCCGGACACCGGAGAAGCCTACGAAGGCAGCCTGCTGCAGTTGCGGGCATCCGTGGCGTTCGCCCAGGCCACGGTCGACGATCTCGAGGCCGAACTCGACACCGACGCCATGCAGGACCGGCTCGATCACGCCCTGAACTACATCAACACCGACATGACCGCCTACGCCCAGGAACTCAAGCTCGAGCACAGCGAGCGCAACGTCCGCCTCGACGTACGCAAACTGACCGTCCTCGCCGATACCGACGACGGGATCACCCCGCTCCTACGCATTGGCAGCGGCGAGAACTGGGTCGGTTACCACCTCGTCGCCCACCTGGCTCTCCACCGCTACTTCACTCTCCATCATCGGCCTGTGCCTCGCATGCTTTTGCTGGACCAGGTGACCCAGCCGTTCTACCCCTCCGAAGTCGCCAAAGACAGCGGCAATCCTGATCTCATCCGCTCCGACGCCGACCGCAACACCGTCCGCGGCATGTTCGAGCTGATGTACCGCTTCACCGACGACCTCGCCCACAACTTTCAGCTCATCGTTAGCGACCATGCCAATCTGCCCGACCAGTGGTACCAGGACTGCGTCCGCTACAACTGGCGCAACGGCGAAGCCCTCATCCCGCAAAGCTGGATTGACGAGCACGCTGGCTCGTAGCGGTGCACGGTGACCGGCGTACGGGGTGAGAGGTTCGGGGTCGGTGGGCTGCGGGTTACAGTGCCGCTCAGGCCGCAGGAGGGGCGGGATGCGCGACCTTGATGGCTATGTCGGTCCAGGCGGGGAGCGGCAGACGCGGTGGGCACCGTCACGGGTTGAGGTGTGGCCGGATACCTCGGTCGGAGACTGCGAGTGTCCGTGCCTCATCGCGCACCCTGCGGTTACCCGAGGCGCTTGCGACGGAACTGCCCCTATCGCTGCTCGTGCCATCACGTACGAGGGCCTCAACTCTTTCTTCCCCGTAGCGCTGTGCGCCGTGTGCGCCGCGGCTCAGCTGTCGCGCATGGACAAGGGGCGTTGGGAGCGGGTTGTTCCTGCTTCAGAAGTTCGGCGGGGGGAGCTCTTCGAGTTCGGCGCCTTGATTCTGGCCGTCGCTTTGATCTGGTGGTTCACCAGTGTCGAAATCGCTTTGGCTCTTGCGGTCGGACTCGGTGTCGGCCGATCGTTGAGCGTCCGGAACCGAGGGTAGCGCCCCCGCGCTTTGACGCGGGGCCCCTACGGTCAGGCCGGCAAGCCCCGAAGAGTGAACGGTACCTGCGGCTTCGGCAGCCGGGAGCCCGACTCGGGATCCCAGCCACTGCAGAAGGCGCAGTACCCGCACGGGCGGGCGCGTCTTGCTACACGTAGTGGGCAGCTCCGGCATAGGACATCCCGAGTGCTGCGGTGAGCTGTTTGATGTCGAGCTGGTCAGCGAGGGTGAGCAGCCGTGTGGAGCGCAGGATGCGCGGCAGCAGGCCGACCGGGGCAAGGCTGTCACGGATGTGTGCCGCTCCTGCCGGTGCTCTCGTGGTTCTGGTCCGACGTGTCACCAGAACATGCGGGTTGTCCGTGCCCAGCGAGGCCCGATGGCTGAGGCAGCGCGTCAGTGCGTTCCACGTGGACGTATCAAGTGCAAGGTCGATGGAGCGTCCTGGGAAGCGCACCGCCTGGCGGGCAGGGGTGAGGTCATCGAGGGTGAGGAGGCGCAGTTCGGTGGTTGTGGCGGCGTGGAGGAGTGCGGCCAGGCCGATGAACGCCTCTTGCGGGTGCATCTCATCAGGCCCGTTCCAGCGGCGGTAGAGGATGCGCTGCTCGTCCAGGGTGAGGGTGGCGCCCCTGAAGCCGCGCTGCTGCGGGGCGTCGAGGGAGGCGGCCGGGTTGTGCAGAACGGCCCGGGTGCGGTGAGCATGGGCGAAGAACTGGTGCAGGCCCGTGAGCCAGGAGGCTCTGCGGGCGGGGTTTTGGGCGAGGAACGCCTCCAGGTCGCCGGTGGTCAGGGACGCCCACGTCCGGTGGCCTCGGTCTGTGGCGTGGAGCGCGAGGTCCCGAACGGCGTCGAGGCGGATCTCGATGGTCTTGAACCGGTTCGGGCGCAGGCCAAGGCGCTCTGCGTTCTCCCGCCGGGCCACCAGCGTCTCGGCGAAAGCGCGTACGGCGGGGCGCAGCGGGGTCGGGACGGCTTCGATCCGGCGCTCACGGCGGGACGCAGCCCGCCTGCTTGGGACATCGACGGGGGCGTCGATGAGGTGGTGGGCGTGGAAGAAGTCCGCCATCAGTTGGTAGAGCCAGGGGCGGGTGCGGCGTGCTTCGGCCAGCAGGCTGGGCGGGCAGGTGGAGTCTGTGTCGATGACGAGGCGGGCCGTGTGAGCAAGAGCGTCCGCGCCATAGAAGACGTTACGGTGCATCGCCAGATGCGCGGCGAACGCTTCCCACCATGCCGGTGTGCGGGGCATCCGGCGGGCCCAGCCGGCCGCGCGGGTCCGCACCGTGTGAGGCGAGTACTCGTAGCAGCGCTTGCACATGCCCCGCGCCCACTGCGACTGCACACCGCATCCTGTACAGGGAGCAGGCGGCTCTGCTGTCGCTGGATCGGAGCACGGACGGCACTGCTGCGTCGCCGCATCGAGATTGCGGCGGCGCCCGCAGCGCTGGCACGGGCCGCGCCCGTGTGTGCCCGCGGCTTTGCGTCGGCACGCCGCACACATCTTCTCAGCCGAGCGTCTGCCGCTCCCGCACCCAGGACACGTCCGAAGGCACCAGGCACACAGGCCCGAGCCCGCGCGCAGCCGGCGCAGCTTCGTGCAGCCAGGACAGCGGCCCTGCGCGCTGACAGGGGCGAACACTGACATTGATCTTGAACCTGCCAGGTAGAGGGGTGGGCGGACAGCCACCAGCAACGGTCACAAGGGAGGCAGTGACCGCCTCCCGGCGCCCCTCAGCGGGGCAGGTGACGAATTCCCGTCCGCCGGCCTCGCCTGAACGGACACCGAGGCCGGCGGCGGTGCTGGGGGATCCAGCACGAAGAGATCCCCAGGAGCACAGTCCAGGGCCGTACACAGGGCAGCCAGGGTGGACAGCTTCACCTGGGACGGCTGCTTGGTGAACAGAGCCGACACCGATGCCGCGGACAGGTCCAGTCCCGCCTTCTCGGCCAGCAGCCGCCGCAGCTGGGTTCCCGTCCACACACCGCGCTCCGCGGCCGCCATCCGCAGCCGCCACTGAACGCCTGTCACCAGGACCGGGAGCTCGGGTTCTGTCGAGGTCACGCCGCCCGCCTCTCCACGCTCAGCCGGCCAGCACATGGACAGCCGAATCAGTGGCACGCCGCCAGGAATCCTCGACGAACCGCTGCGACGGCTTCACATACGCCATCGTCGAGGCGATATGCCGGTGCCCGAGGAGCTGCTGGACGGCGATCAAGTCCATGCCCCGCTCGTACTGGTGCGTCGCGCACGCCCGGCGCAGCGCGTGCGGCGTGAACCGCTCACCCCGGGGCGCGCCCTCGAGATCGAGAAGACGGGCCAGGCGATCGCGGACCGTCCCCGTCTTCATGGGCCGGCCATCCTCGTCGCAGAAGAGCGCCGGGGTGGTGGGGAACAGCGGACGCACATCGGCCAGGTACCAGGCCAGAATCCGGTCCAGGCCCTCCAGCATCGGCGCCCACCGCGGGCGCGGCCCCGACGTGTTCGCCGCCTTCCCGAACCTCACATGCAGCTTCCCCGACGGCCCGAACCCCGGTTGCACATCCGCCTGATCCAGACGCACCAGCTCGCCCACCCGCACTCCCGACAGATACGGCGTGCGCAGCATGGCGTAATCCCGTGCCGCGGCTCGGTAGTCGCAAGCGACCGCTACCCGAGACCGGGCGAAGGCGAAGAACACATCCAGGCGCTCCCTGCCGGGAGGCAGTCCCACCGCGGCGTCGTCACCGGCATGCCGCACACGATTGAACCGATCCAGCCCGCCCCCACCGGCCGATACCCCGAACAGGGCACGGACCTGTACCGCGTACCGCTCCGCGACGAAAGCGTGGAAGTCACGGAGCATCTGCAGGTACTGCCGGCGCGTCCCCGCCGCCAGACCAGCCACCACCAGAGCGTGGAGCATCTCATCCACGTCCTCGGCCTCCACCGCCCAGACCGGGCAGTCGAAACGCCCCAGCACACGGGACAGGAGAGACGTGTACCCGCGGACCGTCGTCGCAGCGAACCCGCGCACCACCCACGACCTGGCGAACGCCTCAGCGCAACCGGCCTGGAACACCCACGGATCCGCCCCAAGGTCCGGATCGGCCAAACCGCCTCCGACGAGGCGCAGCCCGCCCCGCTCCCCCACCCTCACCCGCAACACCCCGAAGATCGCCGGTTAAGGCAGCACCTGAGCACCCATGCCACCACCGACGAACTCAACGACCCACCGAAGAAAACGACACCCCGCCAGCAAAACAACCCACCCATCCACACGATGGCGGCGTCAGCCGCTGGGCGTCATCGATGAACAGCACACCCGGCTCGGCCAGAGCCCGCGTCAGAGCCTGGCTGGCCGGTCCGGCCCGGTGCGGCAGCGCCCCCGACGGCAGCCCGAGCGCTTCACACACCGAGGCCCGCAGCTGCGGCAGACCGGGCCCCACGCCGGCCACCGCCCGCCACACCGGCACCCGGCCGGGGAGAAGATGCAACGCCTGCTCGACGGCGACCGTCTTCCCCAGGCCCGTGTCCCCGTACACACAGCACATCCCGCGGGCCGCGACCGTATGCCCCACAGCCTCCGCCACAGCGGCCACCTGCCGGGTCGACACCAGCCGGGCCCCCGGCACGTACAACCGCACACCGCGGCCCCGCACCCCCGCATCCGCGGCGCCCTCTGACACCGGCACGTCGGCGGGCGGCCCGTCGACAACAAGCGGACCACCCGCCCCGTCCACGAGCCCCAAATCCGCCAGTGCCCGGTCATACCGGCTCGGCTCCAGCCCTACCCGGGCCCCAGCCGGACAGGCCACTTCAAGAACCCGGCCCGCCCCCAGATCCCGCTTGATCACCCGGTGCAACGTCGGCAGCGAGGGCACACACTCCGCACCCCACCCCTCCAACGCCCCCTCCTCCCGAGCCCGGAGCATCCTGCGCCGCAACTCCGCGACGTTCCCGCCCGCCTCCGCGAGGACCTCCCACAAGGCGTCGCTCAGCGAAAACCCGTCCTGCCGCGGCCGCGCCTCGACATGGCCCCGGCGCCCATCGGCCAGCCACCGCCACACCGTCCGCTCCGACACGCCCGCCAGCTCCGCCGCGATCCCCACATGCAGCCGCGACAGCGTCCCCTCCCCATCCACCGCAAGAAGCCGCTGTACCACCACACCCCGCGCCAACGGCGCACCCCCGGCCGGCACAACAGCAGCCGATCCCGCCTCGGCCTCACCCGCCGAACCCCCCTGAACCGTCATACAGGCCAGCCCACCCGACCCCGCCAGCCCCTCACGTAGGAACAGCGAAAGCCATGACAGCCAGCAACCAACCTGCTAGCCGCCCCACAACAGCCGCTTGGTCACCCCATGACATCGACCGCAACCCCGTCCTGGACCCACTACCAGGACACCCACATCACGAGCCCGCTGACGCCCACCCGCTGCCACCCCACCGCCCACTCACAAGCGCCTTCATGTGCTTATGGACGGTGGAGGGCGAGCGCCCGGCGAATGTGGCTACGCGGCGCTGGACCCATCCGTTGGCATGGCCGTAGCGGATGCGGGCGTGGGCCTGGGTGTCGGTCGGGAATCCAGCCGTAAACACGAAACACCCCCAGGCCAATTCACGCCCGAGGGTGTTTCGCGGTCCCGCGATTTACGCGACCGCGTCAGCTTTGAACCCATTCGACCCGTTCGACGGTGTCATTGTGCTCGGCGGGTTCCTCCAGGGACTTGCCGGCCTCGAGGATGCGGGTGCCCTTGCTGCTGATCAGCTTTGCGTCGCTCTGGGTCTGGTTGACCCACGAGGACACGTTCTTCGTCATGCTGCCTCCGTCCGCAGGCAGCTCGCTGAGGGCCACCGTGTACCCTGCGCCGATCCCATAGGCGGGGCCCTTGCGCCCGTAATGCTTCCACAGCCCCAAAGTCGCCGGAGGGCACTCGCTGCCCTCGATCACAACCACACCAGCAGGCAGCCTTGTCCCCTGAGTCGTCACAACTCGCTCCTTCCCTCCGGCCCGCCGACCCGATGGCAGGCAGCACCACCCCCATCCCACTCGAAAACGGCACAAAACGCACTCCAACAGACGGCAACCCGAGACCAGGAAAGAAAAGTTAGGCCGATCGGCGGAACATCAGTGCGCGGGGTGCCAGTGGGTGAACGCATGGTCGGAGGGGCATCGGGATTTGCCAGCCGCGCAGGACGACCCGGACTACCCGGGACCGGCCGGAGCCCGGCGACGGCTGTAACAGCCGGGCCTACGGCTCTTCGGTGAACTCCGCCTCGGTGTAGCGCCCACCCATGTACGCCATGTGATTCACCGCGGTCCGCATCGCCGCCTGGGCCGCCTCGAGACCTTCCTGGACATTCACGAACGCCCGCAGCGTGGACGACACGGACGTATCCGGCTGGACCGAGGCGTCCACGCGGATCCCCCCAGCTTCATCCATCTTCTTTAAGAGCACGTGCCAGTTGCTCGACTGACTGCCGAGTGCGGAGCAGGACCGCGCTCAAGCCCTCCGCCGTGGCGGCGATGTCCTGCGGGTTCGAGAACGCGTTGCGGTCGTACGACACATGGCTGAGCCGGCGGATTACGTCGCTGGCCGTCTGCGCGATCTGTCGGGGTTCCTGGGTCAGGTCCATGCCGGGCAGTCTTCCAGCGGGCACCGACATCCGTGCCGGGAACGGACTGGAGTCCTCGCCCAGGCTCAGCGGACGGGGACACCGCGGCCGGGGGTGACATGCTTCGCGACATGGAGTCGCACACGAGCCACACGCGTCTACTGCGAACCACCCATCACCGCAAGGAAAACCGAGATCAGGCAGGAAGGAACGGTGTGCTCTCATCCCTTCGGGCGGCACCGAATGAGTGCCGAATACCAGGGGGCAGCCATGAACATCCGGATCGCGCGCGCCGTCGGCGTGGCCATCATCGCCGTGACCGTGCCCCTGACCGGCTGCAGCAAAGACAGTGGCGCTGACGACGCACAAACGAAGGCAAAAGTCGCCGAGACCGCCCGGAAGTTTCAGCAGGCCGTCCTCAAGAGGCAATGGAAAACCGCCTGCGAGGCCCGGACCGAACTCCTACGGCAGGGCACCGTTGCCGAGTGCGTGGAGATGACCGCCACCCCCAGCACCCACGACTTCTCCGATGCCGAGCTGAGCACGGGTGAACCATTCGCAGTCGACGCCCACGGAAAGCACCCAGCAGGCATGGGCCTCCTGCTGTCCGTCGAAGCCGACCCAGCACGGGGCCTCCGCTGGCACACCGCCATGCGACTCGTGCCCGACGCCAACGGAAAATGGCTCATCGACCAAACCGTCCACCTCAGCGACGAACCCCAGGCCCCCGACACAAAGACCGTCCACGCCGCACTACGCGAGCGACGCTAACGCTCTAGGCATAGATGGTTCCGGCTGAACACTGCAGACGTGGACCACTCCGTCAGATAAGCGGCCTGACCCAGCGGCTCCACTGCTTCTCGGCCTGGTAACCGGCGGCGTGCCAGGCATGCTGACCGAGCTCGTTGTGGTCCAGGACCATCGCATCGGCCCGGCGGCCGCCGAGTGTCACGAAGCGTTCGTGGGCGGCCGCGAGCAGTGCGGCGGCGATGCCCTGGCGGCGATGGTCCGGGTCGACGGCCAACCGGTACAGGTGGCAGCGCCAGCCGTCGTAGCCGGCGATGACCGTGCCGACGATCGCTCCGTCGCGTTCGGCGACCAGCAGAGCCTCCGGGTCACGGACGAGGAGACGGGTGACCCCGTCCGCATCATCAGTGATGCTGGCGCCCTCAGCAGACCGGGCCCAGAAGGCCAACAGGGCCGAGACCTCGGCAATACTCACGGCACGAATCTTGATCTTGTCCATCAAGGCTGTCTAGCAGGAGCAACACCAACCACACACACAATTTCAGCTGTCGGACACCCACTCCACGACCGGGGAAACGAGGGGTGCAGAGGGCAGGCCCTCCCGGACGCTGACCGGCCACGGTGTCGAGGCCACGCCCTGCGACAGCCTCCCACCCAGCCGGAGTACGGCGCCCTGTAGGGAGGTCAACCGCAACGTGACGACATCCAACGCGCCGTGTCCGGATCAACTTGGCGGCATCCCCAGGTTGTTGAACGGAAGGATGCACAAACCGACCGCGCGCAGCCGGCGACCGACACGACCAGGATGTGACACCCATCGCCGACGCACCGAAGAGGCCCAACAGCAGATCGGCCGCGCGCTGCGCATCGGAGGGCATCGGGGAAAGGCTGTAGGTCACGGGTCTACCTCGCATTCGAGTGGGCCTTCTCCGCACGGCGGGTGCCACTTACCCGCCACAGGGGCCGGGCCGCAGCCGGTCGGGCCACGCCCCGGTGTCGGGGCATCAGGCGGGGCGTCAGCGTACTGCATGCCCGGCCTCGGCGATCAGGACCGCAGAACCCGGCAGCTACAAGGACACGCATGCCTACACTCCAACCGCATGGAGTGTATGACGCTCGCGGGAACAGGTCTGGGCGCAATCGTGGGCGTGGGGGCGACACTGCTCGCCGACCGCGTGCGATGGAAGCGGGAGAGCCAAGCACGTGAACAAGAGACACTGCGACTGCTCTACGCGAAGTACCTAGAGGCAATCGCCTCAGCCCGTGACGAGATATCCCGAGCGAGCGCCGACGTCGGACAGCCACTAACCGAGCGGGCACTGGCCGCCCGCCAGGCAATGCGCGACCACGAGGTCTTCGCCAAGCAGTACCAACTGGAGCTATCAGCACCCCTCGCCGTGGCGGAGTTAGTGGTCTCAGCAACCCAAGCCCTGGTCAACTACCGCGACGCCGTCGCCAGCGGAGCCACACGCGAAGACGACACCTGCACAGCAGCACGACGAGCATTCCGAGCCGCCCGCAAAACCCTGATGAACGCCATGCGCGCCACCCTCTCCCCCACACCCTGACATCCCACCCCCACCACCCGCCCCACCCGGCCGGACACAGAAGGACGCACCACCCGCCCCTGCCCGGACCAGATGCCCCTCGAGGGCGGCCGTTCCACGCCCCGACGACGGCACCCGGACGGGGGCACCACCCACGGGCACCGCCGGCAACCGAGACAGTCAAGGTGCGAACTCGGGTCTGCTGCACGATCGGGTGATCTTGGCCTGCCCCACTGTTTGGGTTCCAGCTGCGGTGGCTAACTGGCGGCGGGGATGGTGTCTTGTTGGGAGAGTAGTTCGTACTCGATCGGGGTGCGGTAGCCCAGTGCTGAGTGGCGCCGCTGTCGGTTGTGGAAGACCTCGATGTACTCGAAGATCGCGTTCGCCAACTCGACCCGGGTCTTCCAGCGTTTGCGGTTCAACAGCTCGATCTGCATCGAGGACCAGAACGACTCCATCATCGCGTTGTCCAGGCCGTCTCCGACGGTGCCGAACGATGGCAGGAGCCCGGCGGAGCGGATCCTTTCCCCGAAGACCCAGGAGGTGAACTGGGTGCCGTGATCGGCGTGCACTATCCCGCCTGGTTCGGGGCGCCGGTTGCGGAGGGCCATGTCTAACGCGTTGACCACGAGGGTGGAGTCCTGTCTGGAGTCGATCGACCAGCCCACGATCTTGCGGCTGAACGCGTCCAGGACCGCCGCGCAGTACACCCACCCTTCTCTGGTGCGGTGTTGCGTGATGTCGGTGACCCACAGCTCGTTGGGACGCAGCCGATGGAACTTGCGGTTGACCAGGTCATCGGCGGTGACGACACCCCGCAGGCGCTTGATCCGCACCGGTCCGGGCAGTCCGTAGATCCCGGCCTGTGTCATCAGCACCGACACGGTTCTCGAGCACACCTGGATGCCCATGCCCAGGGTGAGCTCGGCGTGGACGCGGCGGTAGCCGTAGGTGCCGCGTGAGGCGACGTGGACCTCCCGGATCAGCCCGGTCAGCCACTCCCGTCGCAGCTGCCGCGGTGTGGTCGGGGTGCGCTTGTGTTTGTAGTAGTTCTGCCGGGCGACCCCGAGGATCCGGCAGCATCGGTCGACCGGTGCCCCGGCATCGACGAGACGGTCGATCACCGGGTAGAGCCTTTTGGGGCCGGCTTGTCCTCGCCGAGGAACTTGGCGGCCTTGCGGACGATCTCGAGCTCGGTTTCCAGCTCGCGGATTCGTCGCCGCGCTGCACGCAGCTCTGCGGACTCCTCCGAGACCCTGCCAGGGCGCCGGCCGTTGTCGATGTCGTCCTGGCGCAACCACTTCGACAACGTGACCGGATGGATGCCGAGATCAACGGCGGTCTGCTTCTGTTCTTTTCCTGCCCGCACCAACGCGATGGCGCGGGCGCGGAACTCAGCGGGGTAGGCGCGGGGCATGTCCGGCAGCCTTTCGTGAAGGCCGTCAGTTAGCCAGCAGAACTGGAACCTGAGAGGTGGGGCAGGTCACGCTGTCACCCGATCATGCAGCAGTCCCAACTGACCAACAGCCACACCGACGCCCCAAAGCGAGAACACCGCAGCTCACAGACCTGTCCAGCTCCAGCCCGCAAGCAACGTCAGCCGATCCGCCAGCACACAGCACACCGCCGGACCCAACCAGCCAACTGATCAGCCCAGCTCAACACCCCCGACCCGATCAGAAAGAACGAACCGCGACAGTACGGCGAGCTGCGCGCCAACAGCGCCTCACCGCGCAGACGACCCCTGCCCGGCCCTCAACTGCGGTCCCTGATCGACGTCAGCAAAGCACGGACAGCTTGAAGCCATGGCGGATCGTGTGCCGAAACGCGTTGGCCTGCCCGCCGTATCAGCCGTGGTGTCCAAGCAGATCACCCCTATTGGCCTGCACATTTCAGGAAGGAAGAGGTTCAGTGGGAGCACAAGCTCTGCACCCCGGACCCAGGCTGTGCGGCCAGCCGTCGGACACGCACAGGGACTTCCGCCGTGGCCCGCATCTCGGATAGTTTCCAGTCATCAAGCCTCTTGTGCAACACAGCCGCCTTTCTGTCTCGGAATTGCAGGTCACACGCATGACACGCGCTATCTCGCTGCTCGGCGTTGGCAAGACATACCGACAAACGATGTGGGCCGTCCGCGACTTCTCGCTGCAGATCGACCCCGGTGAATTCATTGTGCTGCTGGGTCCCTCGGGATGTGGCAAGTCCACCGTGCTGCGGATGATCGCGGGGCTCGAAGAGATCACCGAGGGAGAGCTTCTGCTCGACGGCGAGCCGGCGAACCATCTCATGCCCGCCGAACGCGATCTTGCGATGGTCTTTCAGAGCTACGCGCTCTACCCCCACATGACCATCCGGGGCAACATCGGCTTTCCACTGAAGGTGCGGGGACTCGGTGAGGCCGCCGGCCCGCGGGTCGAGGCCACCGCCCGGATGCTGGGTGTGCATGAGCTTCTCGACCGCTACCCCGGCCAACTCTCCGGAGGTGAGCGGCAGCGAGTGGCCATGGGCCGCGCCATGGCCCGCCGGCCTTCGGCCTTTCTGATGGACGAGCCGCTGTCGAATCTCGACGCCAAGCTGCGGAGCAAGCTGCGGGCAGAGATTGCCCATATGACCCGAGAGCTCGGTGTCACGACGGTCTACGTCACCCACGACCAAGCCGAAGCGATGTCCCTCGGCCAGCGGGTCGCCGTCATGCGCGACGGCGTCCTGCAGCAGGTCGACACACCGCGCATGGCCTATGCCCGGCCCGCGAACGTGTTTGTCGCCGCGTTCATCGGCACCCCTCGCATCAATCTGTTGGAGGGAGTCGTGTATGCGCCGCTCGCCGGGCGGATGTCCATCATGCTCGGCCGGCAGCGGCTGACTCTCCCCGATCCGCTCAGCCATGACCACCAGTTGCTACGCATCCAGCAGGGCCGGCCCGTCATCGTGGGGCTGCGTGCCGAAGCCGTCCGGATCGGTCACCCGGACGACGCGCTGCCCGGTGAGGTACCCGCCAGCGGCATCGTCGAGCACGTGGAGTACCAGGGGCACGAGGGGCTGGTGCACCTCAACACCGGTTCCCGGCCCGCCCTGATACCGGACCTGGAATCACCACGGCCGGCAGGCGGATCCCACCATCGGGCGGTTCGTGGTAGTCGCGTCCTCACCCGGTTCAGACAGGGCACCGATCGGCTCAGCGCGCCGCTGACACCAACCGCACCAATGGTGCAGCCTGCATCAGGACCGGCACCGTCGTATGCCCCTGACACCGTGAGCATCTCCGCGGGCGATCTGATCGTTCGCACCAGCCAGGATTTCCGCGCCCATCACGGCGCCCTTGTGCCTCTCCTGATCGACATGAACCATCTGTACGTCTTTGACCACCACGGCCGACGCATCTGCCCCGCCCCGGACGCAGAGCCCGGCCTCGAGCAGTAGGACCAGGTCCTGCGCGGTGAGGCTGCGGAAGCGTTTCCAGCAGCAGATGGCGGCGGCGAGCCCGAGGAAGGCCAGGTAGTTGCCGGGGTGGCGTGCGTAGCGGTGGTTGGCCGACGGTAGCTGTTCAGCCAGGAGATGGTGCGTTCGATGACCCACCTGCGGCGGCCGAGACGTTCGCTTGAGTCGATGTCCTTGCGGGCGATCCGGACGTCGGTGCGCTTTTCCCATAGCCATTTCCGCAGGTGAGGGATGTGAGGTCCGCCGGTTGAGCCGGCGGCGGACCTGCTGGACGAAGAGTTGAGCGGCAGCTGGTCCACCAGGCCGTCTGCCGGCGCCGAATCCGTCCATTCCGCGGGTACGGCAGCTCATGGAGGCTGGCTTGCCGCGCTACGGGTGGCGTCCCATCCCCGTCAATCTCACGGAGTTTCCGTGATGCACAACGGCCTCGGGCCCGGAAGGCTTGACCCGCGAGGGGGTCTGCCCCACGTGGCTGTCGATCTCGCCGGAACGGTTCGAAGTCCAAGCAAGCACTGCTCCGGACGGGCCTACAGACGCACCCACGTGAGCGGACCGCGCATACGCGGGTGAAGCCTTGGGATCGGTGTCCGGCGGTCCGCCGCGGACTCGCCTATCGGGAGGCACTCACCCGGATAGGCGAGTCCGCGGATGGAATGTGTCCGCCTGACCGGTTGCGTTTCCTCAACTGGCCCAGCTCATCGAGGACTCGACCAGGAGGAGCGTGAGGGTACGTGCGGAAGGGCGGCGCCCGTCCTGGAGAAACTCGCTCACGCCGACGCAAGGATCATATGAGAGAAGAGGCGAGACCCCATTGAGTTCGGCCGCCGCATCAGATGCCGCACCCGAACCGACCACCCCTGATCAGACCGCCGTGCCGGCCGACCCGTCGACCCCGAAGGACGCGGACACCGCCGTGGGCGCCAGCGAGCCGGCCGGCGCGTCCGACCGCGGCGGAATGTTCCGCTCGCTGCGCAACCGCAACTACCGGCTGTTCGCCACCGGCAGCCTGTTCTCCGACACCGGCACATGGATGTCGCGCATCGCCCAGGACTGGCTGGTGCTGAGCCTCACCGGCTCCTCCTTCGCCGTGGGCATCACCACCGCCCTGCAGTTCCTTCCCATGCTGCTCTTCGGGCTCTACGGCGGCGTCATCGCCGACCGCTACCCCAAGCGCAGGATCCTGCTCGTCACCCAGGCCGTGATGGGCCTGCTCGCCCTCGCCCTCGCCGTCCTCACGCTCAGCGGCGCCGTCCAGGTCGGGCACGTGTACGCCATCGCCTTCGGCCTCGGCATGGTAACCGTCGTCGACAACCCCACCCGGCAGGCCTTCGTCGTCGAGATGGTCGGCCCCTCCGACGTCCGCAACGCCGTCTCCCTCAATTCCGCCAACTTCCAGAGCGCCCGGCTGATCGGCCCCGCCGTGGCCGGGGCGCTGATCACCGCCGCCGGCAGCGGCTGGGCCTTCCTCGTCAACGGCCTGTCCTTCCTCGCCCCGTTGACCGGCCTGCTGCTGATGCGCCGGTCCGAGCTGTATGCCGTGCCCTCCGTGCCCCGCGGCAAGGGCCAGCTGCGCGAGGGGCTGCGCTATGTCGCCGGGCGGCCGCAGCTGATCTGGCCCATCGTGCTGGTCGGCTTCATCGGCACGTTCGGCTACAACTTCCCGATCTGGCTCACCGCCTTCACCAATGACGTCTTCCACGGTGACGCGGGCATGTACGGCCTGTTCAACACACTGCTCGCGGTCGGCTCGGTGATCGGCGCCCTGCTCGCCGCACGGCGGGGCAGCACGCGGCTGCGGTTGCTGGTCGGCGCCGCGCTCGGCTACGGCCTGCTGGAAGCCGCGGCGGCGCTATCGCCCACCTACTGGCTCTTCCTGGTGCTCATGCTGCCCATCGGGATCGCCGGCCTGACCTTCAACACCACCGCCAACGCCGGCGTCCAGCTCGCCACCGACCCCGCCATGCGCGGCCGCGTCATGAGCCTGTTCATGATGGTCTTCGGCGGCACCCCCCTCGGCGGGCCGCTCGTCGGCTGGATCACGGACGTCTACGGCGCCCGGACCGGCTTCCTCGTCGGCGGCCTGGTCGCCGCGGCGGCCGCGGCGGGCGTCGGCCTGATCCTGGCGCGCGTCGCCGGACTCCGGGTCAAGATCGACCTCCATCCCGGGAAGGACCACAAGCTCATTGACTTCGTGCCGCGCGAGTCCGCCTCGTCCCTCTGAGGCGGCTGAGCCGGAACCGGTCGCAGCGAGTGTGGGCGGGGTTGGTACCGCGCGGCCGCGGTGATGGGGAGCCTACCGGTGGCCTACGCCTCCACTTGCACGATCGCCGCGACGTAGCCAAACGGTTGTGCCCGGTCGGCCCGGCCACGCTGTGGCCGGGGCGCGGGGAAGGCCGAACAGCGCACCCGCCACTGCGCATACGCCGCGGCGACCTCCGCCACCGGCAGCCCAGGTCGGCACTGGCAGCGAGAGAGAGAAACCGGCCGGCGATGATCCACCCCGTCTTTCCGGCAGGCGCTCCCGCCGCCGACCCGGCCACCGCACTGCCGAGCTACTCGACGGCGTATCGGGCGAGGCACTCCGGACGTTCCGCAGGCGGGAAGCCGGATGGCCCGAGGCGCCGCACAGCCGCAGCCCGCTCGATGCGAACGGCGGCCGCGAACGAAGTCAAGGCTCAGAGTGAGCAACTCCCTGCAGTCGACGTCCAGCCTCAGGCCGCCGACGGTGAACCCTGTCGTCAGAGGGCGGGAGCTGCGGATGCCGGCCGAGGGGCGACGGACGGCGGCACCCTACGCGGACATCGTCGTGGTACGCATCCCGCGCCGGCCTGTCCGGCGCGGGATCAGCTCCCGACAGGCCGGAAGATCCCTCCCGGAATAACCACCGGACGGTCGATCGCCTTGAAGCGGTACTCCATGCTGACGTCGTCGATCAGGAACGGCATCCGGTTCGCCGCGTCCTCGATCGCCATGAAGCTGATGTTCACCTTCTGGGGAGACGAGCTGTAGAAGGCGTCGGGCAGCGTGACCGTCACCTTCTCGTAAGAACCGCTGGTCCCGGCCTTGTTCATGCGGTCATGCAGCTCATGGGGCGTGCCGTCCTCCGCCGTGGCCTCCACGATCAGCTGGCGGAAGCCGAAGCTGCCCGACCCGGCGTGAACCACGTCGCTGCGTACCCAGAACGACAGCACCGGAACCCGGTACGCCGGGATCGTGACCTGCTGCGAGATGCGGCTCACGCCGGTCAGGCCCTGGCCGCCCAGCTCCGCCTTGCCGGTGCCCGAGTGGGCCGGCCACGCGGAGGAGTTGTTGATGGGGTGCCCTGCGAAGGGGGTCACTTTCTCGTTCCAGGACGCGTTGCCGCTCTCGAAGCCGGGGTTCGCGATCTCGGACGTGCCCGCGCTGGCGTTCGGTGCGGCCATGAACACGCCTGTGGCCGCGACGGCGGTGGCGGCGGCGAGAATGCTCGCTCTCCGCGCTCTCTTTCTCATGGGTCTCCTGGCTGTTTTCTTGGTCTCCGAACGGGGAGACGCGCCGCAACAGCCGGGCGGCCGACCCCCGTACACCCCTGACGGTGCGTCAAGAGGGTGCTGCGGCGGGCCCTGCCCGAGGAGTACGGTGGTCAGCCGTCTCAACCGCGGCGCACACTGTAACGCGTCGGTACGACAATCTGACCAGAGGTCCCCGCCGGAGAAGGGGATCTTCGCCTCTCTGGACGAGCAGACCGTCACCGTTCCGGCCAAAGGCGAAGTTTCTGACCGGACCCGGGAGCCTGCCGACGCTGCTGACACGGTGGTGCTCCGCAGTACGGCGGATCGCGGCTGTGCCGCCATTGGCGCCCTGGATCCTTGATCGTCATGAGCCGTCCGAGGCCCGGGGTGGCCCGGGGACCGGCGCGGCGCGTCATGTCTTGGCAGCCGTCAGCGCGCACAACCGCGTCAGGGAATCCAGGGGACGGAGCCGACTGCTGCGAGCCGCTGCTCCAGGTCTTTGGCGTGGTGGCCGCGGCCCGTGTCTCTGAGGTGGGCGAGGTACTCGTGTGGCGGGTTGTAGAAGGTCGGTCCTGGATGCAGGGTGCTCAGCATCGGGTCGGTGGCGGCACCCGCGCTCCCTGTATGGCGGTGCCACCACTCGCGCAGGTGGTCCCTCAGTTCATCTGCCGTGTCCGGCTGTTCGGTCAGCAGGTCGCGTGTGAGGTGCGGGTCCTGTGGGACATGGAAGAGCTGCTCCCACTCGGCCCGGAAGCTGCCGGGGTGGAGGGTACGGATGTAGAGGTGATCGCGTGTGCGCACCGCCCGCTGGTATGTGTGGGCGCCGTGGCCGAGTACGAGGTAGGGGTGGCCCTCGACTTGTTCGCCACGCACGGCGCCGGCGAAGGAGCGTCCGTGCCAGCCGCTCGGGATGTCCGCTCCGAGAAGTTCGCACAAGGTGGGCGCGAGGTCCAGGTGGTAGAGGAGGGCGTCGCAGCGGCGGCGTTCGGCAGGCAGGTCGTCGGTGAGCCCCGGCCATGCGACGATCAGTGGGACGCGGTGGGTGGGTTCGTTCGCCAGTCCGTGTTCGGCGTAGGAGCCGTTCTCTCCGAAGGACTCGCCGTGGTCGGCGCTGACGATGATGGCTGTCTCGTCCAGGATGCCGAGTGTGTCCAGTTCCTCCATCAACAGGCCGAGGTAGTGGTCCCAATAGAGGATGCCGCCGTCGAAGCCGTTGATCAGGTGCTCGAAGTCGGCGCGGTTGCGGATCGCATCCGGCATGGTTCTCGGGACGGGTGAGCGTTGGGGACGGCCGGCATAGTGCAGGTCAAGGGCGCTGCGTGGTCCGTAGACCTCGGCGTGTGCGGCGATGGTGTCTTCGTCCGGCCAGGCCGGTGGCGGTCCGGCGGCGGCAGCCGCCTCGGTGTAGGCCTCGGGTTGGGTGTAGTTGGTGTGCGGCTCCCAGTAGGTGAGGTGCAGGAACCAGTCGTCGCCACGGCCGCGGCGGCGCAGCCAATCGGCTGCTGCTGCATGCACGTCCGGGGCGGGCTCGTCGCCGGTGCGGGCGCTGGCGCGGATCGACTCGCGGAAATTGCCGAGGAAGAAGTAGGCCAGGTGGCGTTCGGCGAAGCAGGAAACAGCCGCGGTGTAGTACCCGTGCCGCTGGAGCTGGTTGCCGAGCAGCGGCCGGTCGGCGGGCTGGCCATGGCCGCAGTCCATCCGGAACCGGGCCGCCTCGGCGAAGTGGCCGACCACACCGTTCTCGATGCCGAACCGGCTGCTGGTGAGGGCGGTTCGGGAGGGCAGGCAGGGCGAATCGGAGCAATAGTAGCGGTCGAACACCACGCCGCGTTCGGCGAGACGGCTGAGGTTCGGGGTGATCGCGCGGGCGTAGCCGTAGGGCTCGGTGTGGTCCGCACGCAGGGTGTCGACATCGATGTAGATGATTCGCACTTGACCGTCTCCAGTTCGTGATGAGCCGAGGATGGGTGGGAGGAGGCGCTTCCACGGCACAGGCGAGGAGATGGCGAAACCTGTTTCCGGCGCACGAGCGACTTCCGACAAGGGCCTTTTGACAGACGCGTTGGAGCGATCAGCCACCCGTTGCCGGCATGCTCCTGCTGTGAAAGCAGTACTGCATTCGGGGCCGGGTGGGTGCTCATGCGCACCCACCCGGCCCCAACGCCCGCCGGCACCCGGTCAGGTGGGAGGCCGGCGGAGGTACATCGCGGGGCTCTGCAAGCCCCTCACACGAGGCCGTTGGCCTTGATGACGTCGCGGTACCACCAAGCGCTGGCCTTGGGGGTGCGCCGCTGCGTGGCGTAGTCCACGTGCACGAGGCCGAAACGCTTGCTGTACCCCTCGGACCACTCGAAGTTGTCCATCAGGGACCACACGAAGTACCCGCGCAGGTCGACGCCGGCCTCCAATGCCTTCGCGGCGGCACGCAAGTGATCGCGCAGGAAGGCGATGCGCTCCTCGTCGTCGACCTCGCCCTCGGGGTCGACGTAGTCGTGGTAGGCAGCACCGTTCTCCGTGATGTACACGGGCAGCGTGCCGTAGTCCTCCTGCAGGCGCAGCAGGAGGCGGGTCAGGCCCTCGGGGGTGACGGGCCAGCCCATCGCGGTCGTCGGCACGCCTTCAGGGAGCACCCGGCGGGCTGCGAGGTGGGGCTTGTCCGGGTCGTGGGCGACCAGGCTGGCGCTGTAGTAGTTGATCCCGAGAAAGTCCAGGGGCGCGGCGACCGTCTCCAGGTCACCGTCCTGGACGAAGCCGAAGTCGACGCGGTCCCGGTAGTCCTCTCGCAGGTCCGCGGGGTAGCCGCGGCCGAACAGCGGGTCGAGGAAGTGGCGGTTGAGGTGGCCGTCGGCATGCCGGGCGGCCTCCGCGTCGGCCGGCTGGTCGGTGAGAGGCTCCGCCGGTGAGAGGTTCAGTGTGATGCCCAGGTCGGGACGGGCGTCGAGCTCGCGCATGCGCTGCACCGCGAACCCGTGGCCGAGCAGCAGGTGGTGTGCGGCCGCGAAGGCCTCGGTGTCGTCGGCGTGACCTGGGGCATGCTTGCCGAGGCCGTAGCCCATCCAGGAGGACACCCAAGGTTCGTTGAGGGTGGTCCAGAGGTCCACCGAGCCGGCGAACTCCTGGTAGACGGCTTCAGCGTAGTCGGCGAAGCGCAGGCTGGTGTCGCGGTTCGTCCAGCCTCCTGCGTCCTCCAGTGCCTGCGGGAGGTCCCAGTGGTAGAGGGTGACAGCGGGGCGTATGCCACGGGCGTGCAAACCGTCGATCAAGCGGCGGTAGAAGTCCAGACCGCGCTGATTGACCGGGCCGTGGCCCTCGGCCTGGATACGCGGCCAGGAGACGGAGAAGCGGTAGGCACGCAGACCCAGTTCGCCCATCAGGTCGAGATCCTCTTCCAGGCGCCGGTAGTGATCGCAGGCGATGTCACCGGTGTCGCCGTGGCGGATACGGCCTGGTGTGTGGGCGAAGGTGTCCCAGATCGAGCGGCCTTTTCCGTCGGCGTGGCTCGAGCCTTCGATCTGGTACGCGGCTGTGGCCGTGCCCCACATGAAGTCGTGGGGAAAGGTCATCGTGCGGCTCCATGTTCGTGAGATGGGTTGTCGTGCGGTACTGCGTGCGTCGCCACGTGTGCTGGGGCACCGGCTGGTGACTGCATCGTCGAGGAGTGGGGCGCCGGTGACGCCCAACTGCTCGTAAAGATGCCCGTGATCTCCGCGTGTTGTCGGCGCCCAAGACGGTGCTTGAAGACGATGCAGGGGCGCCTTCCGCATCGAAGAAGCGGGCTGAGCGCAGGTGGGCTCACGCTGAGTGGTAAGAGATTCAGTGACGCGGTATGTGGTGAGGGTCCGCAGGACGAACCGTCTTACGCGAGTACTTTCGGGCATACGCCCACCCCGACGGTAGCGGGAGACTACGTAGCCCGGTACGTGTCTCGACCCTCGGTCCTTGACGCGGCTCACAGGACGGGGGCGGGGTAATCGAGGGGGCCGGAACGGCAGGACGCAGCGGCCGGCCGCTAACGCACCGAATGCTTGCGGCCCGTGCCTCAGTTGGTCCGTACACAGCGGAAGCCCAGGTTCCCGCCCGAACTGTCGGGTGTGTTGGACGTGCGCGCCGCCACGCGGTAGCGGTTGCAATACGAGTCGTGGCACAAGTAGGAGCCGCCACGCATGACACGGGCCGAACCTGATGGCGGACCAGTGGGGTCGGTACGGGGACCTGTGCGGTGGAAGTCCGGGCTGAACCAGTCGGCGCACCACTCCCAGACATTGCCCACGGTGTTGTAAAGGCCGTAGCCGTTGGGTGGGTAGGCAAGCACCGGTGCGGTGCCACGGTAGCCGTCCTCGGCCGTGTTCTTGAACGGGAAGCGGCCCTGCCAGATGTTGCAACGGTGCTCCCCGCCAGGGGTGAGGTCGTCGCCCCAGGGGTAGCGCGAATGCTCCAGGCCGCCGCGCGCGGCATACTCCCACTCCGCTTCCGTCGGCAGACGACAGCCCGCCCAGTCCGCGTATGCCCATGCGTCATTCCAGGAGACGTGCACCACGGGATGGTCTGCGCGGTCATCGAAGGTGGAGCCGGGGCCCTCCGGCCGGTGCCAGCCGGCTCCTTCCGTGGCGCACCACCACGGGGTGACCTCGGGACGCGGCGACACCTTGCGCAGGGCTGCCGGCAGGAAGCCGGCGAACACATAGGACCAGCCCAGCCGCTCGGCGTCGGTACGGTAGCCGGTCGCCTCCACGAACGCGGCGAACTGTGCGTTGGTCACGGCGCAGGCGGCAATGGAGAAGGGGGCGACGTGCACCTCGCGCACCGGGCCCTCACCATCGGCGGGAAAGCCGTCTTTGTCGTCTGTGCCCATCAAGAAGGCCCCACCGGGCAGCGCCACCATGTGCTCGCCGGCCGCGCCGGTGCGGGTGGGCCGGCTCCGCACCGCCGAGGCCGATGCCGGGACCTCCGCCCCCGTCGCCTCGCGCGGCACGCCCCCCGCACGTGAAGGCGTGCAGCAGGCACGCCCGCCTCGCTCGGTCCCGGGCTCCTTCGCGTCACCGCGTCCGTGCCCTGCCATCACACGATGCCTCCCATCCGGTTCCACGGCGGCCGCAAAGTCGGGCCCTGGTGTCGCTCACACGCGAAGGTGCATGGGCGATCTTTGATGCCACAGAGGTGGGCTGCCTTTGAGGTAAAGATACATGTAACATTGAAAATGTGAAGCGGCCTTATGGCCGAGGTTCCCTGCGCAGGCGGCCATGGAACTGATCGCACTGCGGGCCGATGCCGCTCGACATGGTCCCTGGCGAACGTGGCCACGTACTTCGCCCGCAGGGCGGCGCTCGCGGGAGCCGGCTGCAGCGTCCAGCACGCCGCCGGCCCGATCACCAGCGCGGACAGCTTGGCCATGACGGTCGAGTCCACGGCCTCTTGTTCGGTCGGTCTCCGATGAATCACTCAGGAGAATCACGCAGTGGGTCGGGTGCCCCGCTGGAGGCGTTGTCTCAGCGGGGCACCCCGGGTGTGGTTGCGGGTGTGGTGGTCAGGGGCCGAAGACCCTCACTTCGGCCAGGGTCAGCCTCTTCGTGTCGGTCTTGACCACGGCGAGGTACTGCCATGTTCCATTAGGCAGAGGGCATCGGTAGGTGCTGGCGTAGGGGAGGGAAGTCGCCCCGAGTGTGCATGCGACGGTGTTCCCCAGCGACATGTCCTGATTGTTCGACACCTGCACCTTGAGGTTCTTTCTCTCGTCCGGGAAGTCGTTGCCGTCGTGACGGAAGACGAGGTGTGCCTCGGTCAGGTCGTACTGCTGTGACAGCGGGACCTGCCACCACCGATCCGTGACGTTGTCGGCGGTGGCGAAGATCGTGTCGGGATCGCCGTCGACCGCGTTGGACGCGGGGGTGGTGGAGTTGTACTGCGACGAGGCTGTCGCCGGCCGGCCCTGGGCATAGTTCGACTGGTCGGCCGCCTCTCCGTAGACACGGACTTCTGCCAGGGCGAACTGCTTGCCGTCGGTCTTGGCCACGGTGACGTAGCGCCAGACTCCTGCCACCGGGCATTCGTAGTGGCCATGGAAGTGCAGTGGCATGTCTCCTTGCCTGCACACGACGGTGGGGGTGTCGTCCGGGCTGTTCGAGACGCGGATCTCGAAGTTCTCCCGCTCCGTCAGGATGTTGGAGGTGAGGCCGTCGTCGGAACGCAATTGGACCGAGACCTTCGACAGCTTGTGCGGGGCCCCGAGGTCGGTCCGCCAGGACGGGCTGGTGTCGGTGCTGGCGGAGATCCACTGGCCCGAACCCCCGTTGTTCCCGTTGGATGCCGGGCTGGTGGCGGGCGAACTGGAAGCCGTGACGGTCTTCTTGTAGGAGAGGTTCTTCTGCTCCCCGCTCATGATTGACTGGGATGCGTCTTGAATTCCCGCGGCGCCGACGATGCTGTTGGCCGCGGTTGTTTCCGCGGCAGTCCAGGCCGTCACGCTGGCTTCGTGGTTGTTTTCTATGGTGTTGTTCTTTGATGCGTACAGGTCGTCGTACGGGGTGCCGGCATAGTACGCATTCTTCTTGTAGTTCGTACCGGCTCCTGCGCCGGGTGACCCGTTGAATACCACCCCCGCGTCGGCGCCGATGTAGTTGTTCTGCACCGTGAGGTGGTGTGCGTAGGCGCCGGTGTATCCGTAAGCGAGGAAAAGCCAGTTGGGTGAGAAGCCGTCGATGACGTTGTTCTCGACCGTCCAGTAGGAGGAACCCTGGTCGAGGTAGATGGAACCGTACGGGCGCCCGTTGTGTTCGATGTGGTTGCCCTTGATGGTCGAGACGGGACTGGCTCCCTGGGTTCCCAGGACATAGATGCCGCCGCCGTCGAACACCTGTGAGGTCTGCACATCGTGGACGTAGTTGTAGTCGATGTGGTTGTCGACCATCTCGGAAGGGTTGCCCCAGCCCCAGCCGAGGGAGATGCCGCTGTAGGGGGTGTCCCAGACGGTGTTGTACTGGATTTTGGTCTGCTTCACCCAGGTGGCCAGGATCCCGACGCCGCCGAGATACTGGTTGGCCACGTTGTACACGTAGTTGTTCGACACCGTGGTGCCGGACTCATACTCGTCCGAGGGAGGAGACGTTCCCTCGACGTTGAGGGTGCCGAGCTGCACGCCGTTGCCGGCGACGTCTGTGATCACGTTCGAGGTCACCAGGTTGTTGCTGCCGCCACCGTCGAAGCCGAGCCCGCTGCCGCCGAGGTGCTTGAAGGTGTTCCAGCCGAACGTGACGTTCTCGCATGCGTGGCAGGCGACGTTCGCCGGCATCAGCTTCCAGTGGTCTTTGTCCGTCGTGCGGAGCGCGTTGGCCTGTCCTTCCGCCACGCCCTCGTTGCCGAATACCCAGCCGGCGTACGTGAACGTGAGGCCGTTGAACTTGATGTTGTGCACGGGGGCGTTGGCGGTTCCGTTCAGTTCCACCAGCGTCTGCACGTCGCCAGCGATGGCTGTGCTCTGGCTCATGTTCTCGTTGACGCGCGGGATGTAGAAGATCTTTCCAGCAGCCGAGTCGATGGCGAACTGGCCCGGTGAGCTCAGCAGCGCATAGTGGTTCTCCACGGCGAGGGGCACTGTGGCCCCGGACCCGGCGACGATGTTGGCGAAACACGGATCCTTCTCGACGACCTTGCCGTTGCCGATCGAGGCCACCGGGCAGATGGGGTAGCTCCATGCCTTGTTGTCCAGCACCAGGTGGTCGCCGTACACCATGGTGACGTTCCCGACGCTGGGGTGGGCGGGGTCGTAGAGGTCGTTCTTCTCGTATGTGAAGCCGTGCTCGTCCCACTGCATTTTGCCGAAGACCTGGTCCGCCGCTGCGCTGACGAGGTCGGCACGCTGGCCGTTGACGTAGAGCTGCCGGGTGTTGAGTCCGGCGGCACTCGCCTGCCAGATGTGCTTGACAGTGTCCACCTCCGTCCATCCCCCGGTGATCGTGCGGCCGCCGCTGAGCACGGGGTACTCTCCGGACACCTGCTTGTATATGACGTTGTATCCGTTGCGGCCGGAGTCGCCAGAGTCGAACGCCAGAGTCGTGGTGAGGTTGTAGGTCCCTCCCTTCAGCAGCACCTCGATGTCGCCCGTCATGGGCGAGGCGAGGGCGGCTCTCACCTTGGCCTTGACGCCGGTCAGGCTGCAGGGGGCGGCCTGCGAGCAGGCGGTGCCGGTGCCGGTGGGAGAGGCGTAGTAGGTCGCCTGCACGGCGGCGCTCGCGGGGGTCGGCTGCAGCGTCCAGCACGCCGCAAGCCCGATGACCAGCGCGGACACCTTGGCCATCGACCTTCGTGTCCAGGGGATCTTGCCGGTTGGTCTCATGTGAATCACTCCGTTCGCAAGGCAGTTGTCGGGCTACGGTGGACTGAGGGCAGGGCGGGTCCAGTGGTCGGGGAAGTCCTGACCCCAGGGGGTGGCAAGCGAAGCGGGTGAGCATCGGGTCGGCACCCGGTGCTTCCACTTCCACGAAACGGCCGGTGAGCCCGTAGGTGGCGGGTGTGCGACCGGCAAGCAGATGGACACCGCCCTCTCGGCGCGGGCGTGTGCAGGAACGCTGGTTGACACCGGGCGCGATCCAGCGGGGGGTGGAGCCCGGTGGTGGAGAAATCGTCCACGTCGTCGGTGATTGCCGTGCCGGACGTGGCGGTGCTGGACGTGCCCGCGGTCGTCGGTGTGCAGCCACTGAGGGCCAGTGTCGTCATAGCCGCGATGGCCGCGCTTGCGACAGTACGGGTGAACAAGGTGGTGTTTCTGAGTCTCATGATCGGCCCTTGCCTACCAAAGGAGATGTTCTACATGTTGCATGTAATTCATCTGGGGTCAATAGTCCTGTCCATAACGGATCGGCAAGGTGAGGAACCGCTGCTCGGACCGGGGAGGCGAGCGCCAGGCCGCCTCGGCCGGGCTGCGTGAAATCGAGGACCTGGGTTCCCTCACCGCCGCCGGTGTTCTCGCGGTCGCCCCGGTACTCCAGGACGTCCGCGTCCGCGCGGGCTCGCGAGGTACCCGCTCCGGCCGAGCTCGGGATTGACCGGGACCCTCAGCGTGAAGCCCATGCGAGTGCCCCCGCCTCTCGGGTCTCGGTGCGGGGAGAGGGAGCGACGCCCAAATACCGTGGAATCGTGCTCGGCGGTGTCGTAGCGTTCACCGCGCCCGCACTCGTCCTGTCCCGAGACGCCGCACCATGAACCTCCTGCTGTCGGGGATAGTCGGCTCCACCGCCTACGGACTGGCCGGCCCGGGGTCCGACGTCGACCGTCTCGGTCTGTTCGCCGTGGACACGGCCGCACTCCACGGCCTGCACCGCCCGGCCGAGTCCCACGTCACCACGGCACCGGACCGGACGCTGCACGAGGCAGCGAAGTGGTGCCGTCTCGCCCTGCGCGGCAATCCCACCGTGACGGAACTCGTGTGGCTGCCCGATGACCTCTACGAGGTTCGCACCCCCCTGGGTGACGAACTCATCGAGCTGCGAAGCTCCCTGTTGTCCGCCAAGCGCGTCCGCGACGCCTACCTGGGCTACGCCACCCAACAGTTCAAGCGGCTCCACGACCGCGGCGACGGACGCCTCTCGGCTGACACCCGCAAGCGGACCGCAAAGCACGCCCGGCACCTCATGCGCCTGTGCCACCAGGGTTTCGAGCTGTATGCAACAGGCCGACTGAACGTCCGCGTCGAGGACCCTGAGCGCTGCCACGCTTTCGGCGATCAAGTCTCTGCCGACACCATGGCGGCACTTCCTGTCCTTCAGCGCTTCGAGGAGCGGTTCGACGGGACCAGGAGCGTCCTGCCGGACCAGCCCGACGAGGCTCCGGTGGAGGCGTGGCTGCACCGGGTGCGCGCCGCGCACTTCACGCCCTGAGCTGCTTCTGCACACTGCCGTCCGGCAGCACGGTGCAGCTGTGCAGAGCCGATGCCGCGCCGCTCCGTCGGCCGTGATTCGTCCGGCACGTTCCTGTTCCGGCGCCAGATTGTCCTGCTGACGACCCCTTTCGTCTGCGAATTCATGGGTGACCCATGGCCAAAGCAACCCGTGATGCGCAAGGATCACGCCCGCACCGAGCCGCCCCCCACATCCGGCTCACCACATCCCAATGGAGGATGCATATGGCTCGCCGCACATCCCGCGGCCTGGCTGCAGCAGCCACCGCCACCGTGACGCTGTTCACCCTGGCCGGACCGGCCGGTTCGGCTTCGGCCTCCGGATCAGCTCCGACGGCGCCGCAGGCCCGCGTCTTCATGGTCAATCCCGTCCAGTCGTCCGGTGATCAGTTGCTCACCGACGCCAAGGATGCCGCTGGGGCCGTACCGTCCTCTGCCTATGCCGTCGTTGCGCTGCGGAACCTGGACGGCAGTGGCGGCCTGTCCGGGACGTGGGCGACCGTGAGATCCGACACGGGCGCCTCCGCGAAGACCACCGACGTCGGCTCGTACACCCGGCACGACGACCAGTTCGAGCAGGTCATGGCCTACTTCTGGGTGGACGAGGCACAGGAGTACCTGCAGGGCTTGGGTTTCGGCAGCGAACTTCCCGGGGCCAACAACCGGGTCCAGCCGGTCCGTATCAACCAGTGGGGTGCGGACAATTCCTTCTTCACCGACAAGAAGGCCGAAATCCGTTTCGGCAAGGGCGGTGTGGACGATGCCGAGGACGCCGAGGTGATCGTCCACGAGTACGGGCACGCCGTGCACCACGCCCAAGTGCCCGGCTTCGGCACGTCGCCGGAGGCAGGCTCGATCGGCGAGGCCTTCGGTGACTACCTCGCCATCGAGGTCGGCGCACACGCGGACGCCAAGTACGGCTGGCCGATGAAGGCCGACCTGGCATGCGTCGCCGACTGGGACTCGGTCACGTACAGCGGCGCCCCGCACTGCCTGCGCCGCATCGACGGAAGCAAGGTCTACGGGGACCGGGTGGGGGAGGTCCACGCGGACGGCGAGATCTGGTCCCGCGCGCTCTTCGACATCCGCACTGCGCTCGGCGCGAGGACGGCCGGCCGCATCATCATCAACGCCCAGTTCGGTTTCGCGCCCGACACCAGCTTCAAGGACGCGGCACTGACGACGATCTCGACCGCCGAGCGTATGTACGGCACGAGAGTGGCGGACACCGTCCGCAATGCGTTCAAGGGACGCGAGATTCCCGGCGTTCAGTAACTCTTCGCCGATCGGCGGCCGTCGCTCGACGCGACGGCCACCGATGCGCCGGGCGTTGATCTGGACGGCCCATGGGCGGTGGGCAGGACCGCGGAGTGCGGATGTTGTTTTCCTTGAACTGCCGCCAGGTACGCGCTCCGGTGTTCACGTAGGCCTGGTCCAGGATGAGGTTGTCCCTGGAGCGCACCAGCATGCCCCGGATGGCGTGCCCGTCCCGGAGTTCGTCGTAGACGCGGAAGATGTCGCCGCTGTCCCGCTGGGGCGAGGGGGCGGGGATTCCGTTCACCGGCCTCGTTCCTCGCCGCGGTGGGTTGTAGCTGTGGCTGCGACCGTCGTGCGGCCGCGGGGGAAGGTGCCGGAGACGTCGAGCAAGGCGGGCGACCACCGGCAGCGGCAGCGCGCCGTCTGTCCCTGCGCTCGTGTAGTGCGTCCTTCACACAGCAGATTTTACATGTAACATGGAATTTGAAGGGCGGGTTCCGAGGTCGGCATGGCCGACTGCCGCCCCAGGGCGTAGCAGACGAGAACGGCGCTCCCTCACCTTGACGAGGCCGAACCAGGGGGCCGTGTGCTCGCTGTCGGCATCTGCCGGCATGCGTCCTTCAGCAGAGAATCACGACGGATGCGGAGGTGGGCAGTGGGTGATGGGTTGCGTGCCGTAGCGCTGGTCGGTGGCCCGGTGGAGATCCGGGGAGCGCTCGACCTGGAGGGTACGGCGGCCGGCGTGCTGCCGAGGCGGCTCCCTGCCTGGTCCAAGGCGCAGTATCCGACCGTCATGTTGCATGGTGTGACGGCAATGGCATCCGGTGTACGGCTGGCGTTCCGTACCGCGGCGCGCACGCTCGAGCTCGACGTGCTGACCTCTGTCTGGCACCTCGACGGCACTCCGGAACCGACGGACTTCGGCGTGCTGGAGCTGTTGGCGGACGGCAAGTTGGCTGGACGCGCCCAGGCACCGGACGGGAACGTCGTGCGCATCGACGGTCCGCGGGGCGAGCCGCGGCTGGAGCCCGGCCGACCGGGCACGGTGCGCTTCGACGGGTTGCCGGACGGTGTCAAAGAGATCGAGATCTGGCTTCCCCAGCAGACGGCCACGGAACTGATCGCACTGCGGGCCGACGCCGACGTGGACCCACCAGTGCCGAACCGTCGCCGCCGTTGGGTTCATTACGGCAGCTCGATCAGTCATTGCGTCGAAGCCGACACCCCTCTCGGCACCTGGCCCGTGGTAGCTGCGTCAACGGCCGGGGTCGAGGTGATCAACCTCAGCCAGGGCGGCAATGCCATGCTGGACCCTTTCGTGGCCCGGACCATCCGTGACGTCCCGGCCGACCTGATCAGCCTGAAGGTCGGCATCAACATCGTCGGCGCTGCTTCCTTCCGGCTGCGCACCTTCGGCCCGGCGGTCCATGGGTTCCTCGACATGATTCGTGACGGGCACCCGGAGATACCGCTACTGGTGATCTCCCCGATCATCTGCCCCCGCCTGGAGGAGACCCCCGGTCCGACCGTACGCGGCCCGGACGGCGCGGTGGTGACCCTCGGCGATGCGAACGACGTCGCTCGGGGCGCCCTCACACTGGACGTGGTCCGCGAGGAGCTCGCAGCCATTGTCGGTGAACGCCGGTCCCACGACCCGCACCTGCACTATCTCGACGGCCGCGATCTGTTCGGCCCCGAAGACCTGGGCGACCTTCCCGACGGCCTCCATCCCAACCCCGCGGGTTACCGTCGAATGGGCGAGCGCTTCACGGAACTCGCCTTCGGCACCGGCGGTCCCTTCCACTGAAACATCCGACAGACCCGTCCCCTGCGACGACGCACGGCTTCTGTCGGCACCACGCAGGCGGCTCCTGACCAGCCCGCTCCAGCACATGACAGGTGTTTCGACATGGACCTCATCCCCCTTCCCAGCGGCGTTCGCGAAATGCCCCAAGCCCCCCCGGAGGGCGAGGGTTTCCCGTTCGACGAGGCAACGGTCATTGACGCAGGGCCCGGAACCGAGGGTGTCGCCAGGTGGCTGAGGTCCACGGTGGGGGCCGCGATGGGGGTGGCCCTGGCCCCCGGCCGCGGCGGATGCCCCGTCCGGCTGCGCATCGACACGCGTCTTGCGGCCGAGAGCTACCGATTCTCCGTCACCGCGGAGGCGATCGAGATCACCGCCGGCGATACGGCAGGCGTCTTCTGGGGGGCGCAGACACTGCGGCAGCTTCTGGGAGCACAGGCCTTTCGCCGGGCCCCGCTCGGCGGTGCATGGGCGGCACGCGTCCCGTGCGTCACTTTCGACGATGCACCCCGCTTCACCTGGCGGGGCTTCATGCTCGACGTGGCACGCCACTTCATGCCCAAGGACTCGCTCCTTCGCTACATCGACCTGATCGCCGCGCACAAACTCAACGTGCTGCACCTGCACTTGACGGATGACCAGGGGTGGCGGATCGAAATCAAGCGGTATCCCCGGCTGACCGAGGTGGGGGCGTGGCGCAGCCGGACACAAGTGGGACCCAAGATGTCTCCGTTGTGGGACGAGCGGCCGCACGGCGGCTTCTACACACAGGACGACATCCGGGAGATCGTCGCGTATGCCGCCGAGCGGCATGTCACCGTGGTTCCGGAGATCGACATTCCAGGCCACTCCCAGGCGGCCATCGCGGCATATCCGGAGCTCGGGAACCGTGATGTCGTCGACACCACAGCCGTGTCCGTCCGGAACGGCTGGGGCTTCACTCCCCACGTACTGGCTCCCACCGACGGCACCCTCCGCTTCTACGAGCATGTGCTCGAGGAGGTTCTCGAGCTCTTCCCCTCCTCTTTCGTGCACATCGGCGGGGACGAGTGCCCCAAGGAAGAGTGGCAGCAGTCCCGGACGGCCCAAGCACGCATCAAGGAACTCGGGCTTGCGGACGAGGACGAACTGCAGAGCTGGATCATCAGACACTTCGACCGGTGGCTGACCGACCGCGGCCGTCGCCTCATCGGGTGGGACGAGATCCTCGAAGGAGGGCTGGCCGAGGGTGCCGCCGTCTCCTCCTGGCGCGGATACGCGGGCGGGGTCGCGGCCGCGCGCGCCGGGCACGATGTGGTGATGTGCCCCCAGCAGCACGTGTACCTCAACTATCGGCAGAGCCACAGTGCAGAGGAACCAGTGCCCCTGGGGCGTGTGCGAACTCTCGAAGGCTTCTACCGGTTCGATCCGGTACCACCGGAACTCGATGACGATCAGGCACGGCATGTGATCGGCGTCCAGGCGAACATCTGGACGGAAGTGCTCGACTCCGCGCGCGCCGTCGACTACATGGTCTTTCCACGTCTGGCCGCGTTCGCCGAGGTTGCCTGGTCCCCGTTGCCCGCCCCCGAGCTGCGGGACTACGTGGGGTTCGAGTCCCGCATGGCGGAGCACTACGCACGACTTGACGCACTCGGAGTCGAATACCGCCCGCCTGCCGGCCCCCTCCCCTGGCAGCGGCGACCGGGAGTCATGGGAAACCCGATCGATGGAGCACCCCCGATGACGTGAGGCGAGAGACACCCGCGGACTGCGAAGCGAGGGCCGGAACGTCGTACTTCGCCGGTGTGCCACTCCCCGGCGTGCAAGGGCGGTCAGGCCGGGCACATGGCCGTACGGCGTCATGTGCCCGGCGGCCGGGAGGCGCATCGCGGTGGATCTCCACGGGCGCCGACGGCGGCGGATCGGGACACGTTTCCCTGCCTGTGAGTCGTTTTGCAGCCGGATGGAGAAATGCCGCAGGGGCAGTCCCGGCGGCTCTTTCCTGGTCGTCGCTAGCACGTGATCCCTGCTTTTGAGAGCAGGAGAAGCATTATCTCCATGGTCATTCCGATGTATCCGGTGGCTTTGTTCTTCCACAGGACGCTCCCGGAGACCTTCCAGCGCTCGCCCGTTGCTTTCCGGTTCCCACGTGCCAAGTTCCTGCGGGTCGCTGCGCCGCAGCAGCGAAGTCAAGAGGTGCACGCTCCCCGTTCGCCGGTGGGGACATGACGCCTACGGGAAACAACGCCGCTTCCGGACCTGCCGGTAGGCGAGGGGCCGACGCGGCGTTCAGGCCGGTCCTGGCCATGCGGCGGCGAGATCTCCCGGGTCGGCCCGGGAATCCGGCGCAGCCGTGAACCCTTCACCTCCAATATCATAAATCCCCCTTCAGCAGGGGACGCTCATCCAGGACCATAAGCACTACCCATGTACCGGAAAGGCACTACCTACGTGCTGGAAACTCACTACCTACGTATCTTTCACTCCGACCGGCAGACCACCTGTCCCGGCGTAAGGACGCGCCTGGTCCACACCGATTGCGTATCGTGCCGTCCCGGTCGACGGGTATTTCGATGACGTACTGACACCGTCAGATCTTGCTTTTCCAATCAATCGGCTCTTAAGGTCGTGTACCACTTCCTGGAGTCACCGGATGGCTCGCAGAACGCGGGATCCGCAGGAATAGGTAGGTGGTATTCCCTTGAAACTGCTTCGTGTCGGCCCCAGGGGCGTGGAGGTTCCGGCCGTCCAGGACGGTGACGGCCGGCTCCACTACCTCGGTGATGTGATGGGTGACATCGATGGGGCGTTCCTGGCGTCCGGTGGCATCGACCGCGTGCGCGAAGCCGTGGCGTCGGGCACCCTGCCGCTGCTGGAGAGCGACCTGCGGGTGGGTGCCCCTGTGGCCCGGCCCGGGAAGGTGGTGTGCATCGGGCTGAACTACCGCGACCACGCCGAGGAGACCGGTGCGCCGATCCCGGCCCGTCCGGTGGTTTTCATGAAGGACCCGGCCACCGTGGTCGGCGCGTACGACGAGGTTCTGATTCCCCGGGGCTCCTCCCGAACCGACTGGGAGGTGGAACTCGCAGTGGTGATCGGCGCAACCGCCCGCTATCTGGACTCCCCCGACGATGCGCCCGCGGTGATCGCCGGATACGCGATCAGCAACGACGTCTCGGAGCGCGAGTTCCAGTTGGACTTCTCCCCCCAGTGGGACCTCGGCAAGTCCTGCGAGACGTTCAACCCGCTCGGACCCTGGCTGGTCACTCCGGACGAAGTCGGTGACCCTCAGAACCTCGGTCTGCGGCTGTCGGTCAACGGCGATCTCCGCCAGAGCGGCAACACCGAGAACATGATCTTCGATGTGGCGCACATCATCTGGTACTTGAGCCAGTACATGGTCCTCAACCCCGGTGACGTGATCAATACCGGCACCCCGGCCGGTGTCGCCCTCGGGCTGCCCGGCAACCCGTATCTGCGGCCCGGCGACACCGTCGAGCTCGCCGTCGACGGCCTCGGTTCCCAGCGTCAGACATTTGGCCAGGCCTGAGGAAGGACGACCCGATGGCCTTGCAGAACATCGCCGTCGGCACCTACTCCATCCGCTGCCCCTCTCATACGAACCGGACGACTCCCCGTGACAGATGCTTCCGACTCCTTCGCCGCGCTTCCGGCGCCGCGTACCGATGCCGCCGACGGACCGGGCGGGCGCACCTCCGCCTTCGCCCCGGGTCCGGCGTGGATACGGCGCGCATCCACCGCGACCTCCCTCTGCCTCCTCGGCACGATGCGACCCTCGAGGGAGACCGTATGACCCGCGAACTCGACGGCTTCACCGCCGTGGTGACCGGCGGTGCCTCCGGCATCGGACTCGCCACCGCCCGCATGCTCAGCGAACGGGGCGCCGACACCGCCGTCATCGACGTGAACACCGCAACCCTGCAGCCGCCCTTGAACGGCTTCGCCGCAGACCTGGCGGACGACGCGTCCGTGCAGGAGGCCGTCCACGGCGCGGCCGAAGCCCTGGGCGGAATCGACATCCTGGTCAACAACGCCGGTATCGGCGCGGTCGGAACCGTCGAGGACAACCCCGACGCGCAGTGGCACCGGGTCCTGGATATCAATGTGCTCGGCCTGGTGCGCACCACCCGGGCCGCTCTGCCGTACCTTCGGGCGTCCAAGCACGCCGCGATCGTCAACACCTGCTCGATCGCCGCCTCCGCCGGCCTGCCTCAGCGGGCCCTGTACTCCGCCTCCAAGGGAGCAGTGCTGTCCCTGACCCTGGCCATGGCCGCCGACCACATCCGTGAGGGGATCAGGGTCAACTGCGTCAACCCCGGTACGGTGGACACTCCATGGGTCGGCCGCCTCCTGGAGGCCTCGGCCGATCCGGATGCCGAGCGCGCCGCGCTGAACGCCCGTCAGCCCACCGGCCGGCTGGTCACCGCCGAGGAGGTCGCCGCGGCGATCGTCTATCTCGCCTCGCCCGGCTCGGGCTCGGTTACCGGCACGGCCCTTGCCGTCGACGGCGGCATGGCCGGGCTGCGCCTGATGCCGTCCAGAGGGTGAGGGACAAGCGCCATGGACGACGTTCCCCTCGGTGGCACGACCGTCACCACTACCCGGCTCTCCTACGGCGGCGCCGCCCTCGGCAACCTCTTCACTCCCGTCGGCGACGACACCGCCGAAGCCGCACTGGACGCCGCGTGGGCAGCGGGTATCCGGACCTTCGACACCGCGCCGCACTACGGGCTCGGTCTGTCCGAACGCCGCCTCGGCGCGGCCCTGCGCGGCCGCACCCGCACCGGGTTCACCGTCTCCACCAAGGTCGGCCGCATCCTGGAGCCGGTCCCCGGCCCGCACGGTGACGACCTCGCCAACGGCTTCGCCGTCCCCGCCACTCATGTCCGCCGCTGGGACTTCACCGCCAGCGGTGTGCGGCGCAGCATCGAGGAGAGCCTGGAGCGGCTCGGCCTGGACCGCATCGATGTGGTGTATCTCCATGATCCGGATGCCCACCTGGACCAGGCGCTCGACCAGGCACTCCCGGCGCTGGTGCGACTGCGCGCGGAAGGCGTCGTCGGCGCGATCGGTGCCGGAATGAACCACTGCGCCCCACTGACCCGGATCGTTCGCGAGGCCGATGTGGACGTGGTCCTGCTGGCCGGCCGCTACACCCTGCTCGACCAGTCCGCCGACGACGATCTGCTGCCCGCGGCCGCCGCACGGGGAGTGTCGGTGGTGCTCGGCGGGGTGTTCAACTCCGGCCTGCTGGCCGACCCCAAGCCCGGCGCACGGTTCAACTACGCGGCCGCCCCGCCGGGGGTGGTGGAGCGTGCCGTGCGCCTGCAGGAGGTGTGCGAACGGTACGGGGTACCGCTGCGGGCCGCCGCCGTGCGGTTCGCCCTGGCCCATCCGGCGGTGGCGAGCGTGCTGATCGGGGCCCGCGCCGCGGGTGAGATCACCGACGCGGTCGAGCGGCTCGGGGAGCCGATTCCCACCGCGTTGTGGGCGGAGCTGCGGGACTCGGGTCTGCTCACTGCCTCGGCGCCGGTGCCGGAGGGGGAGTACTGATGCGGATCGCGCTGTTCATCACCTGCGTCAACGACACCCTGTTCCCCGGGACCGGCAAGGCCGTGGTCCGGGTGCTGGAGCGGCTCGGCCACCAGGTCGAGTTCCCCGAGGCGCAGACCTGCTGCGGGCAGATGCACTTCAACTCCGGCTACCGCCGGGAAGCGCTCCCCTTGGTGGCCGGGTTCACGCGAGCCTTCGCCGGTTACGACGCGGTGATCACTCCTTCGGCGTCCTGCGCGGGCATGGTCCGCGAGAACCATCCGCTGCTGGCCGAGAAGTACGGGCGCGAGCGCCTGTGTGCCGAGGTCGCCGAACTGGGGCCGCGGGTCCACGAGTTCACCGAGTTCCTCACCGATGTCCTCGGTGTCACCGACGTCGGGGCGGCCTTCCCCCACACGGTCGTCTACCACCCCACGTGCCACTCCCTGCGGGGGCTGCGGCTCGGCGACCGGCCCGAGCGACTGCTGCGTGCTGTGGCCGGCCTGGAGCTGGTCGGCCTGGCCCGAGCCGACTCCTGCTGCGGGTTCGGCGGTACCTTCGCGCTCAAGAACGCCGGCACCTCCACGGCCATGCTCATCGACAAGACGAGCGAGGTCACCCGCAGCGGGGCCGAAGTGCTGTGCGCGGCCGACAACTCCTGTCTGATGCACATCGGCGGTGGCCTGTCCCGGCAGCGCTCCCTCATGCGCACGATGCACGTGGCGGAAATCCTGGCCGCCGGGGAAAGAACGGAACGGGGAGCGCGATGAACGGCGCGATGGACGGCCGCGGCGTGGTGTTCCTGGGCACCCCGTCCTTCCCGAAGGCCGCCGAGCAGGCGCTGGGCAACGCCACGTTGAGGGACAATCTGCGCCGCGCGACCACCACCATCCGCGACCGGCGCCTTCAGGTCACAGCCGAGCTGGACGACTGGGAGCAGTTGCGGGATGCCGGCGAGGCAATCAAGCGTCACACCCTGCGGTATCTCGGGGACCACCTCGAGCAGCTGGAGAAGACACTCACCGCGGCCGGCGGTGTGGTGCACTGGGCATCCGACGCCACCGAGGCCAACCGGATCATCGCCGACCTGGTGAAGGCGACCGGGGCGCGTGAGCTGGTCAAGGTCAAATCCATGGCCACCCAGGAGATCGGCCTCAACGAGGCACTGGCCGCCGAGGGCATCATCGCGTACGAGACCGATCTGGCCGAACTGATCGTGCAGTTGGGCGACGACCGGCCCTCGCACATCCTGGTCCCCGCGATCCACCGCAGCCGCACGGAGATCGCGGAGATCTTCCGCCGCGAGATGTCCCGCTGGGGGCGACCTGCACCCGAGGAGCTCACCGACGAGCCGGCCGCGCTGGCGGAAGCGGCCAGGCTGCACCTGCGGGAGAAGTTCCTGCGTGCCAAGGTCGCCGTCAGCGGCGCCAACTTCGCCGCCGCGGACACCGGCACGGTCGTGGTGGTGGAGTCGGAGGGCAATGGGCGGATGTGCCTGACCCTGCCCGAGACGCTGATCACCGTGATGGGCATCGAGAAGGTCGTCCCCTCCTTCAGCGACCTGGAGGTCTTCCTCCAGCTGCTGCCGCGTTCATCCACCGGCGAGCGGATGAACCCCTACACCTCGATGTGGACGGGCATCACTCCCGGCGACGGCCCCTCGGCGTTCCACCTGGTACTGCTCGACAACGGACGCACCGCCACGCTCGGCGACGAGGTGGGCCGGCAGGCCCTGAACTGCATCCGCTGCTCGGCGTGCCTGAACGTCTGCCCGGTGTACGAACGCACCGGGGGCCACGCGTACGGCTCTGTCTATCCGGGCCCCATCGGTGCTGTCCTGACGCCGCAGCTGGTCGGGATCGAACGCGCGGCGTCACTGCCGTTCGCCTCCACCCTGTGCGGCGCCTGCTATGACGCGTGCCCCGTGAAGATCGACATTCCCGCGGTACTCACCCACCTGCGGGCCGAGGCCGTGCGTACCAAGCGCAGGGGCAGGCTCGTACCGACAGTGGAGGCCTTGGTGATGCGTGGCGCCACCGCGGTACTGAGCTCACCCGGAAGGCTTGCGCTCGCCCAGCGTGCCGCATGGGCCGGGGGCCGGCTGCTGGGCCGCAAGGGACGGATCGGCCGCTTGCCCGGCCCTCTGCGAGGCTGGTCGCAGAGCCGTGACATGCCCGCTCCCCCATCCGAGTCGTTTCGCACGTGGTGGACCCGCAACCGGAAGGAGCACGGGCATGAGCAGTCGTGACACCGTCCTCGGACGCATCCGGGCCGCGCTGACGGATGTGCGTCACCCACGGACTTCGGCACGGAACGCGATCGAGCGGGCCTACCGTCGCTCTCATGCGACGGGTGATCTGGTGGAACTGTTCGCCGAACGGGTCGGCGGCTACCGGGCCACCGTCCGCATCGCCGGTGAGCAGCAGGCAGCGTGGGTGATCGGCCGGATGCTCGCAGACCGCGGGGCGCAGCAGATGGTGGTGCCCCCGGGATTCCCACGGGGATGGCTCCCCCCGGGCCCCTGTCAATGGCGCAGCGACCGCCCGCCCCTGGGCATCGATGAGCTGGAGCGTATGGACGGTGTGATCAGCACCGCTGCGGTGGGCATCGCCCTGACCGGCACGATCGTGCTGGACTCGGGGCCAGGACAGGGGCGGCGGGCGCTGACCCTGCTGCCCGACTACCACCTGTGCGTCATCCGCCAGGAGGAGATCGCCGACGATGTGCCCGCAGCGCTCGCCCGGCTTCGCCCCGCACGCCCGCTCACCTTCGTCTCGGGCCCGTCTGCCACGAGTGACATCGAACTCTCCCGCGTCGAGGGCGTCCACGGTCCCCGCACCCTGGATGTCCTCGTCGTCACCGCCAAGGAGCCGTCATGAACGTCGCCCTGCACCACCTGCACAGTCCGGCGACGGGGGGTGCTCGTCCCCTACGGTGTACCGGGCCGCCGGACGGCGCAGGAGCCCACCGTGATCCGCGCCGCCGAAGTGCACCGGCGGGCCGTCCGGCAGTCACACCGGGACGTTCTCCCGCTGCCATGGGCCGGCGGTTACTCGGAGATACTCAAACGCTCGCCGGCCCTCACCCATGACTTCCCACGTACGCAGGGCTGACCTCCCTGGAAGGTCATCCACTCCCCCACCGGCGCAGGTGCCGGCTGATGGCCCCAGGGCGCGGTGGTGGTGCGTCGCGTGGTGTCGACGCGGTGCCTGCCAGGTCCGGCCGAGCTGTTGCACCGAGGAACGGGGGGCGGGGGGCGTAATCACATGACCCCAGAAGTCTTTCCAAGGAGGTCCGCCCATGTCTCAGTCGGGCGGCCGTGACAGGGCCGGGCCGCCGGTGCCATTCGATCTGATGCCGACCGCCTCAGCGGTGGTGGACGGCAGCGGAGTCGTCGTGGGCTGGTCGGTCGCTGCAGTGAAACTGACGGGCTACGCCGCGTCCGATGTTGTGGGCCTGCCGGCCGCCGGGCTGGTCGAATCCGCGGCCGACCTGGAGCAGTTCACGACGATGCTTGCCTCGCCCGGTGCCTCTTGTGGCGTGCTGCGGGTACGCCCTCGCGGTGGAGGAGTGCTGACCCTCGGCGTCCAGGCGACGCCGCACCTCGACGCTGCGGGCCGGAGCCTTTGGCATCTGGCGGCCGTCGACCTGGCCCGGGTCCCGTGGTGGAACACCAGCCATGTGGTGCTGGAGCGCTTCCTCACCCATTCTCCCTACGGCATCGCCGTGCTGGACACCGAGCTGCGCTATGTCTGGCTCAACGAGACCCTGGAGCGCATGGCCGGCGTCTCCCTGGCGCAGCGCCTCGGCCAACGGATGGCGGACGTGCTGCCCCGGCTGTCACCGCAGGCGGTGGAGCAGCAGATGCGGCAGGTCCTGGACACCGGCGAACCGGTGCTGGGCTTCGAGTACCGGGGGTACGTCCCGTCCGACCCGGGGCGTGTGCACGCCTTCTCTACGTCCTTTCTGCGCCTGGACGATGGGGACGGCAGGGTGCTCGGGGTCTGCTACATGGGTGTGGACATCACCGAGAGGTGGCGCACGCGGCAGCGGCTGAGACTGCTGACCGACTCCGGTGCGCGGATCGGTACCACGCTGGACCTGTCGGTCACCGCGGCGGAACTGGCAGAGGTCACCGTCCCGACGTTCGCGGATGTCGCTGCCGTCGACCTGCTGGAGTCCGTATTCGTCGGCACACCGGCCCCCCTGCCCGGTCCAGGCACGTCTTCGGCACCGAGACGGGTGGCTCATCGCTGCGCCCGCGAGGACATGGCGGCGGCCGTCGCCGCTCTCGGGGAGCCCCCCGGATATCCGGCTTCCTCTCCGATGGCGCAATGCCTGCAGGAGGGAGCCGCGATCGTTGTGCCCGAGGTGGGGGCCGAACGGGTCGGCCGGCCGGCTCAGGATCCCCTGTGGGCGGAGCGGCTGAGGCAAGTGGGCATCCGCTCGCTGATGGCCGTGCCATTGCGTGCCCGGGGAATGGTCCTGGGGCTCGCCCTGTTCGTCCGCATGGCGCCCTCGGACGCCTTCGAGGCCGATGACGTGGCGCTGGCCGAGGAGTTGGTCTCCCGTGCGGCGCTGTGCCTGGACAACGCGCGGCGCTACGCCCGCGAACGCCAGACGGCCCTGACGCTGCAGCGCAGTCTCCTGCCCGGAGTTCACTGCGGTTCCGCGTCGGCCGATGTCACGGTCCGCTATCTTCCGGCGGGCGCGGCCGATGGCGTCGGCGGGGACTGGTTCGATGTGATCCAGCTGTCCGGGGCGCGGACAGCTCTGGTCGTGGGGGACGTGGCCGGGCACGGCATCGCTGCCGCTGCGGCCATGGGACGGCTGCGGGCCGCTGTCCACACGCTCGCCGGCATGGACCTACCGCCGGACGAACTGCTGGCGCACCTGGACGACCTGGTATTGCGCTTGGCGGACGAGCAGTCCCCCGACCCCGACGGGCAGGAACCGTCCTCGCCGTTGCAGGGAGCGCGCTGCCTGTACGCCGTGTACGACCCGGTGGCCCGCTCGTGCACGGTGGCGCGGGCCGGTCATCTGCCGCCGGCTGTCATCACGCCCGACGGGACCGTTCTGTTTCCCGAACTGCCGGCCGGGCCGCCGCTGGGAATGGGCACGTTGCCCTTCGAGTCGACGGAGTTCAGCATCCAGGAGGGGACGGTCCTCGCGCTGTTCACCGACGGGCTGATCCACGAATCCGCCCGGGCCGGCCCCATGGAGACCGAGCGTCTCACCGCGGCTCTGTCTCTCGTGAACGGCGATCTGGAAAAGGCCGCCGACAGTCTCCTGGCCGCGCTTCTGGACACGCCCCCGGCGCACGACGTGGCCCTGGTCCTCGCCCGTACTCGCACGCTCGGTGGCGACGACGTCGCCACCTGGGAGCTGCCCAGCGCCCCGGCACAGGTCGCGCGGGCACGAACGCTTGCCACCGCACGGCTCTCCGAGTGGGGCCTGGGGGAACTGGCCTTCACCACCGAACTCATCGTCAGCGAGCTCGTGACCAACGCCATCCGGTACGGCACTCCGACGGTGCGGCTGCGGCTCATCCGCCACACCACGCTGATCTGCGAGGTCGCCGATGGCACCAGCGCCTCTCCCCGGCTCCGTCACGCCAGGACCACCGACGAAGGCGGGCGCGGGCTGTTCCTGGTCGCCCAGATGTCCCGCCGCTGGGGTACCCGGTACACGTCGCGGGGAAAGGTCATCTGGGCGGAGCAGGTCCTGCCGGAGGGCGACGAGCCGACCCGCTGACAGCCCGGATACCGTCTCATGGCCACCCTCCGGCGCAGCCCGCCGTTCGTGGTCCGCCCGGCTCTGTCCACCACCTTCACGGTTGTCCGGAGGCCGGCGGGTCCGGCGCGCGGTCGGCTGAGCCGGTGCGGCGGGCCGGGGCTCTGCCACTCGTTTCCGCGCGCTGCCACCAGATCCTCCCGGTGCCTGGCCGCGGAGGGGGATGGGGGCGTGCACCCTCCGGGACAGCGCGACGCAGCGAGCACACGGCTTTCGTGGGAAGCAGCGAGAACGCAGGTACCCGTATACGTGTTTTCCCGCTTCCCTTCTCCGGACGGCGAAGCGTCCCATGTGTGGACCAATGCCCCTGGGAGCGATCGAAGGGAGCGAACCCCTGCCATCCCCCGGAGCAGCTGCACCCCTGCTGGGACGCGCCGTCCCCGTCTCGCACGAGGAGGCGCACAGCCTCGCATGCCGGCCAGGAGCCGCCTCTCGTTGCCGAATTCCGGCCGACGGGCTCCGCCGGCCAGAGACACGCCCGCCCGAAGGGACCGATTCCTTGCGCACACCGAAGGACCCCGGCGTCGAGCCGCCCGCCGCATACCTGCGCTACTACCCGCCCAACCCGGGGGCCACCCAGCGGCACCACAAAGCGCTGTACACCTTCGCCATGCACCTGGGGTTGTCGGCCCCCGTGCTCTACGCGGACGACGGCTGCCCCTCCATGGCGTTCCGGCCCGGGTGGGAGCGCCTCGTCCGGGCGATGAGGGACGGGCAGCACTCCGTTCTGCTCATACCCGGGCCGTGGGTGCTCTCACCCGACGACGTCCAGGTGCGCCGCATCATCCGCATGCTCTCGGCAGTCGGCTGCCGACGCGTCCTTCAGCTCCCCGGACGTGCCCGGGTCCCGGATCCCTCTGCCGCCGCAAGTCTTCGCGTCCTGCGTCAACGACGAGGAGTCACCTCCCTGACCGGGCAGCCGAAGCATGGCCCCTCGCGCCTCTCCTCCGACCGCTTCAATCCCCTCTCCTGAGCACATGGCCCCCGCCCTTCCGCCGCAACGGGCCGGCGTATCCGCCTCCAGGTCAGCCGGCCCGGCCGCCACGCCCCGGCGCTCGCCCGTGAAGCGTCGGGCACCACCCGTCTTTGCCCTCCCGGACCAATCCATCGGTCCGGAGTATTGACCCCAGAAAAATTACATGCAACATGTAGATACCTCGTTCCCTCCGGCAGGCAAGGCCACACCATGAGACACAGAAGCACCACCCCGTTCACCCGTACTGTCGCCAGCGTGACCATCGCTGCCGTGACGGGGCTGATCGTCAGCGGTTGTTCGTCGACCACCACGGCCACTCCGAGCACCGCCAAGTCCGGCGCGGCCATCACCGACGACAAGAACGCCGAGTTGCTGGTGTGGACAGACGCCACCCGGGAAGCGGGCTTCCAGCAGTTCAAGCGGACGCACCCGGACGTCAAGATGAAGATCGTCACCTACGACGGCGCCACGCTGCTGACGAAGCTGGAGCTCTTCAACCGCACCGGTGGCGGCTGGCCCGACGTCGTCTTCACCTCCCCCGACCTGCTCACCAACCTGGCGGGCGAAAAGCTTCACTACGCCCAGCCGCTGGACTCGCTGGTTCCCGCCGACGTCCTGCAGGGCTTCGGCAACACGAACGACACCTGCAAGGTCGACGGCAAGCTGTACTGCCTGCGTAACGACCTCGCCCAGACGGTGCTTTGGTACAACAAGCCCCTGATGGCCAAGTTCGGCTACTCCGTGCCGAAGACCTGGGCCGAGTACGAGAAGCTCGGCCTGAAAGTCGCCAAGGAACATCCCGGCTACATCGTCGGCGCCGGCGGGGACCAGTCCAGCTATTACAACTTCTTCCAGGGCAGCGGCTGCCCCCTGCAGGACGTCACCGGAAAGATGAAGGTCCACATCGACGCGAACGACCCCAAGTGCACCCGGGTCGCCAGCCTGCTCGACACACTGCTTGCCAAGGGCTCGATGTCCAAGTTCGCGCTGGCCTCCCCCGAGATGAGCAAGCTCGGCCATGACGGCAAGATCCTGATGCTGCCTGGTCCTTCATGGTTCGGCGACCTCCGCTTCAAGGCTGCCGATTCGTACAACGCCCCCAAGGGGCAGATCACCGCGGCACCCATCCCGAAGTGGGACGGAGAGACCACGAACTACTCGGGTGCCTTCGGCGGAGGCCTCTTCGTGATCTCACAGCACTCGAAGAACATGAAGGGCGCCGCACAGATCATCCGGTGGATGAGCACGGACATCGACTACCAGAAGAGTGCCGTCACCTACCCGGCTTACGCCCCCGCCGCGCAAGCGTGGGGGGAACGGCTCAAGACCGATGAGTTCTACGCCGCCGACCCCTTCCCCGTACTCCAGGACGCGGCACCGAAGATCCACCCGATCGTGCACCCGACCAGCTACGACCCCGTGGCGGCGTTCGTCACCGTCGTCAAGCCCGCCGTCCAGTCAGGCAAGACGATCAAGTCGGTTCTTCCCGACCTGCAGAAGCTGATCGCGGACCTGGCCAAGGCTGCCGGCTATGAGGTCGAGTAGCCCTACGGTGCCCCGTGTGTCTCCGCTGCATCCTGGCCACGCCCGGGTGCAGCGGGGCGCGCGAAGGCGCCGCTCCCCGGTCAGCCCGGTCTTCGGGTGGCTGTGCGTGACGCCGTACCTGCTGCTGCTGCTGGCGTTCGGCATCGGCCCGCTGCTCTACGCGGCGTACGCATCCATCGTCAATCCCGGCGGCATCCAGCCGCCGGGGATACGCGGCTACACCCAGAGCCTCACCGACTTCCGGTTCCTGCCCGCCCTCACCAACGTCGCGACATTCCTGGCCATCTATCTCCCGACCGTGGTCGTGGGCGTGCTGGCGCTGGCACTGGTCCTGCAGGACGTACGCCCGCGTTACGGTGCGGCATTGCGCCTCATCTACGTCCTGCCCGGGACCGTCGTCGGCTCCGCCAACGTCCTCTTGTGGTACGTGATGCTCCAACCGAGCATGAGCCCCTTCGGCCCGGCCCTGCGTGCCATGGGCTTCCACACCAGTGCCGACGTCTTCCACACCTCGTACCTGATATGGATCTTCGCACTGATGGCCTTCGCCACCGGCTTCGGCCAGTGGGTGGTCATCATCTTCGGCGCCCTGAACGGAGTTCCGGACGAAGTCCTGGAGGCGGCCCAGCTCGACGGCGCCTCATGGTGGCAGACAGCGATACGCGTGAAGCTGCCGATGATCTCCAAGTACATCCTGTACATGCTGATCCTGACCTTCACCCACGCCCTCCAGATCTTCGTCGAACCCCAACTGCTGTACGGGCTGGAGGGGGTCGGATCCCAATGGTGGTCGCTCAACCAGCTGGGCCTCATCTACGCCTTCAACGACGGCGACTTCGCCGCTGCCAGCGCCCTGTCACTGCTGTTGCTGGTCACCTGCGCCGCCGCCGCCGGGCTGCTGATCTTCAAAGCCAAGTTCTTCGAGACGGAGGTGAACTGATGACCGTCACCCTGATGGCCAAGGAAAGATCACGCCGCTGGACCGGATCGCTCCTGCTCGGCCTGATCGGCCTGGCATGCCTGGTCCCGGTCCTCTGGCTGCTGCTGGCACCGTCGAAGGACGTGGTGACGCTCCTCAACACCTTCCCCTTGTCCTTCGGCTCGATGGACATGTATGGCACGGCGTGGACTCATCTCACCGAATACCAAGACGGCATCATCTACCGCTGGATCACCAATACGGCCGTCTACACCGTCTCGGGCATGGCCCTGAGCGTGACCGTCTCCTTGCTGGCGGGGTACGCCCTGGCCGCGACCACGATCGCGGGCCGACGGACCATCCTGATCATCACTCTCTTGGCGATGATCGTGCCGACCACGGCGCTCGTCCTACCGCTGTTCCTGGAGATGAACGCGGTCCGTCTCACGGACACCGCACTGTCCATCATCCTTCCCAGCAGCCTGTTTCCGTTCGGGGTGTACCTGGCCTTCATCCACTTCTCCACCCGGCTGCCACGCGAGGTGCTGGAGGCAGCCAGGATCGACGGCTGCTCCGAGGCTCAGCTCTTCCTCCGGATCGCCCTCCCGCTGGCCAAACCCCTGATCGCCCTGCTGGCCTACTTCTCGTTCGTCGGGAACTGGAACAACTACTTCCACGCCTTCGTGATGCTGAGCGACGACTCCAAGTACAACCTTCAGGTCGGCCTGGGCGCTCTCATGGCCAGCACTCCGGCACTCAACCCCAGCAGGGGCAACGGCAGCAACTTGCCGATCCACCAGCCGGAGGTGGCGATCGCCGGCCTGATCGCCGTCATACCCGTGGTGATCGTCTTCTTCTTCGCCCAGCGCTTCCTGGTCAAGGGCCTACTGCAAGGCAGCACCAAAGGCTGAAAGCGAGTTCACTATGAAGATCACCTCGGTCGACTTCGTACCGCAGGAACAAGCCGCCGTCTCCCCCGCGTTCCGGTGGCGTGACGGGCTGCCCGGCTCCAACGCCGCGCACACCGGCGGCTGGCTCGTCGTCAGCACAGAGGAGGGTCACACCGGATTCGCGTACACCAACCGGGGTGTGATCATGGCCGACATCGTCGAACGACGACTGCGCGGCGAACTGCTCGGCGCCGACGCGCTGGCACGCGAGTGGCTGTGGCACCGTATGTGGGAGCTCGACCGCATCGAGCAGATACCGCTGTACCTCTTCGGGCTGGTCGACGTGGCACTGTGGGACATCGCCGGAAAGGCCGCCGGAATACCCGTCCACAGGCTGCTCGGCGGTTTCCGGGACGCCATTCCCTCCTACGCCTCCACCGTCACGTTCGCCTCGGTGGAGGAATACCTCGACGTCGCGGACCAGTGCCTGGAGCTGGGCTACCCCGCCATCAAGCTGCACGCCTGGGGCGATGTCCGGCGTGACATGGCACTGTGCGCGGCGCTCCGCGAACATGTCGGCCCCCACGTACCGCTGATGTATGACGGCTCGGCAGGGTTCGACCTGCTCGATGCCATCCAGCTCGGCCGTGTTCTGAGCGAGCACAACTACCTGTGGTACGAGGAGCCGATGCACGAATTCAGCGTCACGGCCTACCGGCGACTCGCCGAGAAGGTGGACGTTCCCCTGATCGTCGCCGAGACCAGCGACGGCGCGCATATGAACACCGCCGACTTCATCGCATCCGGGGCGGCCGCCGCGGTCCGCACGAGCGCGGGCCTGCGCGGTGGCATCACCGGCGCGATGCGCACGGCCCACCTGGCGGAGTCGTACCTGCTGCGGGCCGAGGTCCACGGTCCCGGCCTGGTCAACACCCACCTGTGCATGGCGATACCGAACACCACGTACTACGAGTCGTTGGTCACCGCCAACCCCGTACGGCGGGAAGCCCGAGTCGACTCCTCAGGTCACCTCCATGCGACCACCACGCCGGGCATCGGTTACGAAGCGGAATGGGAAGCCGCCGGGATCCCTCCCGGCCTTGAGCGCTTCCTGGGCTGATCCAGCCGAACCCGCACCTCGGAGCACCACACATCCCTTCCCCTCTGCGTTTGATGGAGGATCCACATGGGCCGAGACACGGCCTTGGTGGCCGACGGGTCTGCTCTCCGGCATGCCGCCGCGCCGAAACCCGGCGCGGCGGCACGCCCGGCTGCGCACCGGGCCCTCGCGACCGCGCAGCCGGCCAGATGCCCCCTCCCGCCCCCGGGCACAGGGGGCGCCGGAGCATGAGCATGAACCCGATCATCCCGGGCTTCCACCCCGACCCCTCGATCTGCCGCGTGGACGGGGATTACTTCCTGGTCACGTCCAGCTTCGAGTACTTCCCCGGCGTACCGGTCTTCCACAGCCGGAACCTTCTCGCGTGGGAGCAGATCGGAAACGTCCTCGACCGGGAGAGCCAGCTCCGTGTCCTTCCCGGTCCGCCCGGCGCGAGCCGCGGCATCTACGCGCCCACGATCCGGCACCACGACGGCACGTTCTGGATGACGACGACGAACGTCTCCGAACTCCACCGGGGACACCTGATCGTGCGTGCCGCCGACCCCGCAGGGAAGTGGAGCGAGCCCGTCCATACCTCCGGAGCGATCGGCATCGATCCGGACCTCGCCTGGGACGAGGACGGCACCTGCCACCTCACCTGGGCGGGCCAGGACAACTGCATCATGCAGGCGACCGTCTTCCCGGCGACCGGCCGCCTGCTGTCCGAACCGCGCCGGCTCTGGCCCGGAACGGGACTCGCGTTTCCCGAGGGTCCACACCTCATCCGCCGGAACGACTGGTGGTACCTGCTGATCGCGGAGGGCGGCACCGGCCCGGGCCACTGCGTCTCGGTCGCACGCTCGCGACGCGCCGGCGGCCCCTTCCAGGCACATCCGGCCAATCCCATCTTCTCTCATCGCAGCCTCCTCAGCCCGGTCCACAACACCGGCCACGCCGACCTGGTCGAGATGCCGGACGGCCGCTGGGCGATGGTGTTTCTCGGGGTCCGCCCCAACAGGGGTTCTCCGAAGGTCCATGTGAACGGACGTGAGACCTTCCTCGCCGGGGTGGAGTGGATCGACGACTGGCCCGTGGTGGTCGAGGACCGCTTCACCGTGCCCGAGGCAGACACCTCGTTCGTGGACGACTTCTCCACCCCCGACCTCCACCCCCGCTGGATCGCGCCCGGTGTCAACCCGCGTTCCTTCACACGCCCACGCCAGCAAGGCGGTGTACAGCTGCTTGCCGGTCGCGCCCCCGCGGCACGCGAAGCCGAACGGCTCCTGGCGGTGCGGGCGCGCGACACCGAATGGACCGCGTCCGCCACCGCCACGGGCGGCGACATCGCCCTCGTCGTCCGGGTCGACGACAGTCACTGGGCCGCGGTCGAACGCCGCGGCGGCACGCTCTCGGCGCGCCTGGTGATCGGCCCGCTCGACCAGATCCTCGCGACTGCGGAAGCACCCGGCACAGAGCCCCCGCTCGCAATCCGAACGGTGGCTTACTCGGAGCAGGACCGCTTCGCCCACGGGCCCGACCGGATCGAACTCGGATACCTCGCCGACGGCGACTTCCGCGTCCTGGCAACGGCCGACGGACGCTACCTCTCCACCGAGGTCGCCGGCGGGTTCACCGGCCGCGTGGTGGGAGTGGAAGCACTGGGTGCCGACGCAGTGCTCGCCCGCTTCGCCTACTTCTCAGCTGGGTCAGGACTGCCCTGACCACTGGACCTGCCCTGACGTCAGCACACCGTAGCCCGACAACTACCTTGCGAACGGAGGATTCACTTGAGACCAACCGGCAAGATCCCTGCACTGACCTGGCCGAGCTGGGTCTTCGGGCACTGAGCCATCACACCCGCAGCCACCCCCGGTGTGCCCCACTGAGTCAAGGTCTTGAGCGAGGCACACCACCCCCACCCACCCGGGCGGCCCGCTGAGACCACGCCTCCGGCGGGCCGCCCGACCCACGACCCGGCGAAGCCGCACCTGCTCCGCTCCGAAGCCCGGGGGGCCCGGCCCGATCCAAGCGGTTACGGCCGCAGGCCCAATCCGCCGCGGTTTCGGACTCTACTCGCGGCTTCGCCGAGCCCCGGCGAACAACACCCGGGGGCTCCACCCAATCGCTGCCACACGCAGCGCGGTTCAAGGAGTATTCAGATGAGACCAACAGGCAAGATCCCCTGGATCCGAAGGAGAACAGCCCAGCTGTCCGCGCTGGTGGTCGGACTGGCGGCATGCTGGACGCTGCAGCCGGCCCCCGCCAGCGCCGCCGTACAGGCAACGTACTACGCCTCACCCAACGGCACCGGCACGAGCTGCACACAAGCCTCCCCCTGCAACCTGCCCCAGGCCCAGAAGAAGGTGAGAGGCCTCGCCTCGCAAACAGGCGACATCGAGGTGCGGCTGGAAGGAGGCACCTACGACCTCAACGACTACGTCAACCTCACTGACACCGACGACACCAACGACAACCCGACACTGACCTTCACCCCGGCCGACTCCGGCCGCAACGGATACAACGTCATCTACAAGCCCATCGACGGAAAGCACCCCGTCATCAGCAACGGCATCTCGGTCACCAACTGGTCGCGGAAGGACGCGGCCAAGAACATCTGGGAGGCCACTGTGCCGCCCGGGTTCAAGACCCGGCAGCTCTACGTCAACGACCAGCGAGCCGACCTCGTCAGCGCGGCGGCAGGCTACGTCTTCGGCACGATGACGCACACCGACCAAGGCTTCACCTCCACAAGCAATGCCCTCAACGACCCCGAACACCCCAACGTCGGCAACGTCACCATGGTGTACGGCGACCACACAGCGCTGACCAACAAGGCATGGAGCTACCCCCTCTGCCCGGTGACCTCGATCGGCAAGAACGCAGCCGGTGTGAACGAGGTCATCGAGCAGAATCCGTGCTACGACAACATCGTGGCCGGCTCCGGGGCCACAGTGCCCATCGCCGTGGAAAACCACTACGCACTGCTGAGCTCACCGGGCCAGTTCGCCATCGACACAACAGCCAGAAAGATCTACTACATCCCGCGCGTCAACGAGAACATGGCCCAAAGCACCACCGCCATCGCCGGCGGCCCGCGCGAACTGGTGACACTGACGGGAACCGAGACCAACCCCGTCCACCACATCAAGTTCAACGGCCTCGCGTTCATGTACGCCGGCTGGAACCCCGGCGCCCAGGGCGTGGCCGAAGGACAGGCCAACGCGCTCCGTACGACGGACAAGGATCACTGGAGGCTGCTGCCGGCGAACGTCACCTGCCACAAATGCGAGAACGTCACCTTCGGCTGGAACACCTTCAAGCACCTCGGCGGCAGCGGCCTCGGCTTCGAAGGAGGGGGCAGCAACAACCTGGTGACCGCGAACGTGATCACGGACATCTCCGGCAACGGCGTGCAGCTCGGCGTCGTCAACGACAGAGAACTGCAGCCCGACGGTTCCGTGAAGGCACTTCCCCCGGCCTCGTATGAGTCCTACACCACGGTGTCGAACAACTACGTGTACAACGTGGCCAACCAGTATCTCGGCGGCGTCGGGATCCTGGCCACCTGGGTCAAGCACACCAGGATCGAGCACAACACCGTCTGGGACACCCCCTACAGCGGCATCTCCCTCGGCTGGGGCTGGGGCAACCCCGATGCGCGATCCGAAATGGTCGACAACCACATCGACTACAACTACGTCCACGACGTGCAGACCTCACAACTGAAGGACGGCGGCGCCATCTACGTCCTGGGAACCCAACTGGACACCAGCGCCTCCACCATCAAGGGCAACCACCTCGAACACAACGGCCGCGACTACGGGACCATCTACCTCGACGAGGGATCCACCAACTGGACCGTCGAGAACAACGTCGTCGACGGCTACGGACCCGCCTGGCTGATGCTTCAATACAGAAGCGCGAACAATGTCGTCTATGCGCGTGACAATACGGTGCGGAACAACTACATCGGCGCCGACGCAGGGCCCAAATACGGGGAGGGCAAGACCGACAGAGACACTGGCCTTCCGGTCTATGACCTGTACGCGGCTCGCAACACCATGGGGGTCAACCACGAAGCCGGCGCGACGGCCTGGACTGCCGCGGAAACGACCGCGGCCAACAGCATTATCGGCGCGGCGGGCGCATACCAATCCATCATGAACGGCGAACAGAAGAATCTCTCCTACAAGAAGACCGTCACGGCTTCCAGTTCTCCCACCGCCAACCCGGCATCCAACGGGAACGACGGGAGTACGGCCGCGTGGATCTCCGCCGACACCGACACCAACCCCTCCTGGCGGACCAACCTCGGGGCCCCGCACAAGCTGTCGAAGGTGGCGGTCCTCTTCCGTACCGACAGCGCCAACAATGTGACGGAGCGGAAGAACTTCGAGATCCGCGTCTCGAACAGCCCGGACGACACCCCCACCGTCATGTGCAGGCAACGAGACATACCACTGCACTTCCACGGCCACTACGAATGCCCGGTGACGGGAGTCTGGCGCTACGTCACCGTGGCCAAGACCGACGGCAAGCAGTCCGCCCTGGCAGAAGTCCGTGTCTACGGCGAATCCGCCGGCCAGTCGAACCGCGCCCAGGGCCGGCCGGCATCAGCCTCGTCGCAGTACAGCGCAACATACCCCGCGTCCAGCGCAGTCGACGGCGACCCCGACACGATCTTCGCCACCGCCGACAACGACCCGAGTCGGTATTGGCAGGTCCCCCTGTCGCAGCAGTACGACCTGACCGAGGCACATCTCGTCTTCCGGCACGACGGCAACGACTTCCCGGCCGAGAGAGCCAACCTCAAGGTACAGGTGTCCAACAATCAGGACATGTCGCTGGGGAACACCGTCGCGTGCACACTCGGAGCGACCCCCCTCCCCTACGCCAGCACCTACCGATGCCCCCTACCCGAGGGAACGTGGCAGTACCTCGCCGTGGTCAAGACCGACACAAAGAGACTGACCCTGGCCGAAGTGAGGGCCTTCGGCCCCTGAACACCCGTAAGTATCCAAGGGTGCCCCGCTGATACCACGCCACCCAGCGGGGCACCCCACCACCCCAGGGCGGCCCACTGAGACACCACCACCAGCGGGCCGCCAGACCCCCATACCCGGCGAAGCCGCACCCGCTCCGATCCGAAGTCCATCCGATCCGAAGTCCAGGGGCCCCGGTCCCACCAAGCCGTTACGGCCGCAGGGCCGTATCTGCCGCGGTTTCGGACTCTACTCGCGGCTTCGCCGAGCCCCGGCGAACAACACCCGGGGGCTCCACCCAATCGCTGCCACACGCAGCGCGGTTCAAGGAGTATTCAGATGAGACCAACAGGCAAGATCCCCTGGATCCGAAGAAGAACAGCCCAGCTGTCCGCGCTGGTGGTCGGACTGGCGGCATGCTGGACGCTGCAGCCGGCCCCCGCCAGCGCCGCCGTACAGGCAACGTACTACGCCTCACCCAACGGCACCGGCACCACCTGCTCAGAGTCCGCCCCCTGCAGCCTGACCAGCGCCAAGGCCAAGGTAAGAGGCCTCGCCTCGCAAACAGGCGACATCGAGGTGCAGCTGGAAGGAGGAACCTACAACCTCACCACGGCGCTGACGTTCGACCCGGCCGACTCCGGCCTCGACGGATACAACGTCATCTACAAGCCCAAGGACGGAGAGCACCCCGTCATCAGCAACGGCCGCACGATCACCGGATGGACGGAGGTGGACACCACCAAACACATCTGGCAGGCGAATGTGACGGCCGGATTCAACACCCGGCAGCTCTATGTCGACGACCAGCGCGCCGACCTCGTCAGCGTGGCGGCGGATCACGTCTTCGGCACGATGACGCAAACCCTCGACGCCAACCAAAAGCCGAAAGGCTTCAGCTATACCAAAGTCGCGCCCAACAGCTGGACCAACCCCGGCGACGTCACCCTGGTGTACGGCGACGACACAGCGCTGACGAACAAGGCATGGAGCTACCCCATCTGCCCGGTCAGCTCGATCGGTGACAGCGAGGTCGTCCTGCAAGATCCGTGCTACGACAACATCGTGACAGGGTCCGGGGCCAAGGTTCCCATCGCCGTGGAGAACCACTACGCACTGCTGAGTTCACCGGGTCAGTTCGCCATCGACACGACAGCCGGAAAGATCTACTACATCCCGCGCGTCGGCCAGGGCATGAGCAGCCAGACCGCCGCCATCGCCGGCGGCCCGCGCGAGCTGATGTCCCTGACGGGAACCAAGACCAACCCCGTCCACCACATCAAGTTCAACGGCCTCGCGTTCATGTACGCCGGCTGGAACCCCGGCGCCCAGGGCGTGGCGGAAAGACAAGCCAACGTGCTCCGCACGACGGACACCGACCACGCGCGGATGCTGCCGGCGAACGTCACCTGCCACGCATGCCAGAACGTCACCTTCGGCTGGAACACCTTCAAGCACCTCGGCGGCAGCGGCCTCGGCTTCGAGGGAGGGGGCACGAACAACCTGGTGACCGCGAACGTGATCACGGACATCGCCGGCAACGGCGTGCAGCTCGGCGTCCCCAACGACAAGGACGCCGATGGGGTCCCCCTGCCTCCCGACTCGTATGAATCCGACACCACGGTGTCGAACAACTACGTGTACAACGTGGCCAACCAGTATCTCGGCGGCGTCGGGATCCTGGCCACCTGGGTCAAGCACACCAGGATCGAGCACAACACCGTCTGGGACACCCCCTACAGCGGCATCTCCCTCGGCTGGGGCTGGGGCAACCCCGATGCGCGATCCGAAATGGTCGACAACCACGTCGACTACAACTACGTCCACGACGTGCAGACCTCACAACTGAAGGACGGCGGCGCCATCTACGTCCTGGGAACCCAACTGGACACCAGCGCCTCCACCATCAAGGGCAACTACCTCGAGCACAACGGCCGCGACTACGGGACCATCTACCTGGACGCGGGATCCACCAACTGGACGGTCGAGGACAACGTCGTCGGCGGCTACGGACCTCACTGGCTGATCCTTCAATTCAACGACCCCGTAACAAACTGGGCGAAGGACAACACGGTGCGGAACAACTACATCGGCGCCGACGCAGGGCCCAAGTACAAGCCGAATACCTCCTACAACGGCACCCCGATCTATGACCTGTACGCGGCTCGCAACACCATGGGAACCAACCAGGAGGGCCTGACCAGTTGGCCTGCTGAGGCCCAGGACATCATTGGCAACGCAGGAATCGAGTCCGGTGCCCGCACGATCATGAACGGCGAGCAGAAGAACCTCTCCTACAAGAAGACCGCTACGGCTTCCACCTCCCTTGCCGCCAACCCGGCATCGAACGGGAACACCGGGGGTACGGCCCCGTGGATCTCCACCAGCACCGATACCAGCCCCTCCTGGCGGACCGACCTCGGGACGTCACGTGAGCTGTCGAAGGTAGCAGTCCTCTTCCGAACCGACAGCGCCAACAACCCGACGGAACGTAAGAAGTTCGAGATCCGCGTCTCGAACAGCTCAGGCGCCACCGGCACCGTCAAGTGCAGACAAGCCGACGTGCCGCTGCACTTCCACGGCCACTACGAATGCCCGATCACAGGAGCCTGGCGCTACGTCACCGTCGCCAAGACCGACAACTCCCAGTTCGCCCTGGCTGAAGTCCGCGTCTACGGCGAGTCCAACGTCGCCCTGGGACGGCCGGCCACAGCCTCGTCGCAATACGACGCCGCCACCCCCGCGACCAACGCCGTCGACGGCAACACCAGCACCATCTTCGCCACCGCCGACAACGACACCAGCCGCTATTGGCAGGTCCCCCTGTCGCAACGACAGGCCCTGACCGAGGCACAACTCGTCTTCCGCAGCGACGGCAACGACTTCCCTGCTGAGAGGGCGAATATCAGAATCCAGGTATCGAACAGTCAGGCCATGACGCAAGGCAACTTCACCGTCGCGTGCACGATCGGAGCGACCTCCCTCCCCTACGCCAGTACCTACCGATGCACTCTGCCGCAGGGCACGTGGCAGTACCTCGCCGTGGTCAAGACCGACACGAAGAGACTGACCCTGGCCGAGGTGAGGGTGTTCGGCCACTGATCCACCGCAACTGCCGGTGCCCCGCAACCCCTCCGCGCGGGGCACCGGCCCCGTCACCCGGCGGGAATCCCGCCGAGTGACGGGCCCGCCGGCACGGGAGTACCCGTGCCGGCGGGTCCGGCGAGAGTCCCCCGGCCCCGCACACCGGCACGGCCCGTGGCACCGGGCGAGGTGATTCCCCGGCGAACCGGCATGACGGGGGGCCAGGCCGCGTTCCCGCGCCCGCTCACGAGGTGCTGCTGACGGAACGTCCCGGAAGGCCCCTGCTCACGGAAGACGACAGAGCAGTCCCGCGTCGACCGGGAGGTCGATACCCGTGATGGCAGAGGCCTCATCGGAGAGCAGGAATCGCACGGCTGTGGCGATGTCGTCAGGTGAGGGGCAACGGCCCAGCGGAAATCGTGCTTCGCGCTGCGCCGTGATCTCGGCATCTTCCCATGCGTCCCGGTTGCGGGGAACCGCGACGAACGCGGGAGACACGCTGTTGCACCGTACGCCCAGCGGCCCCCATTCGACGGCCATGGTGCGGGTCAGCGCCAGCATCGCCGACTTGGCGGCGCTGTATGGTCCGTACTCCGCGAAGGCGGCGTGGGCGTGCACGGAGGCGATGTTGACGATCGCCCCGGGTCGGCCCTCGAGTCGTTCGACGAGGCCGGCTGCCCAGCGCCAGGCACTGACGGTCATCACCTGGTAGGCGTCCTGAAACCGCTCGACCGTGGCACCGGCCAGCGGTGTCAGCTGTTCGCAGAGCGTCGACATGACCAGAAGCGTGGGCGAGGGACCGGGCAGCTCGCCGTGTGCCCGGGCCACTGTGTCCGCAGAGGTGGCATCGCCGACCAGCATTCGGCACCTGGGGTCGCGCCACGGCGCCCGGGTCGTGTCGGGCGCGGTGAGGTCGACGCCCAGGACCGTTGCGCCGCAGCGCAGGAGTTCTTCGGTGATCGCCGTTCCGATGCCTCCCGCGGCACCGATCACGAGGGCGGTCCGGCCGGCGAGGGGTGCGTCGCGCATGACGGTGGCCCTCACTTGTCCGGGTGGCTGCTCTGGGTGCGCAGCGCCGTGGCGAGGCGCGCCACATGCTGTTTGGCCGTGAGTTCCGCCTTCTGGGCGTCGCCTGACGCGATGGCCTCGAGGATGGCACGGTGATCGGCGACAGCCAGGTGCGGTCCGCCGGTCACGGTCGTGGTGACCATGGCAAGCCGTACCTGTGTCTGGATGTCGTCCAGCATCCTCATGACGTAGGGATTTCCGCTGGCCTCGCGCACCAGTTGGTGGAACTGCATGTCCAGACGGGCGTGCTCGTCGAGGTCGCCGGACGCGACGGCCTCCTCGTGCCGGGTGACGATCCGGTTGAGCCGCTGGTGCAGTCGTGCGCTCGCATGTTCCGTGGCCAGCCGGGTCGCGACGCCTTCGAGGACCTCGCGGACGTCGTAGAGTTGGGCGAGCTCGTCGGCGGTGATGTGCGCGACCACGGCGCCACGCCGGGGGGCTTCGAAGGCGAGCCGTTCCTGGGTGAGCCGGACCACGGCTTCACGTACGGGGCTGCGGCTGACGTTCAGTTTCTGGGCGAGGGCGGGCACGCTGAGCCTGGTGCCCGGGGGCAGCGCCCCGGAGAAGATGGCGCTGCGTAGTGATTCGTACACCGTGTCGGTGATCCTGTCCGACGTCGGCAGCGGTGTCAGTTCGTCCATGCTGGGTCCTTCATGTTGCCTAGATTATGCTGCCGTCGCCGGCGGTAGGCTCCGTGGCCGGTAAGGGATGGCCGGCGGTCCCGACACCCCGGTGTGCACGGCGAACAGCCCGCCGTCGAGTGGTGCGGTGGCACCGCCCGGCGGGGCCTGTCCCGAGGTGATGAACAGGGTCCGCCCGTCGGAGCCTCCGAAGGCGCAACTGGTCGGGTGGTGGACGGGGAGCCTGATCACCGTGTCGAGTGTGCCGTCCGGCGCGTACCGGTGAAGTGACCCCGATCTGTACAGGGCCACCCAGAGGTATCCGTCGTCGTCGAGGGTGAGTCCGTCGGGGACCCCGTGGTGGGCGGAGAGGTCCACGAACGTCCGCCGGTGCCGCGGTGTCTGGGAGGCGGGTTCGATGTCGAACACGTCGATTCGCCGGGTCGGGGTGTCGACGTAGTACATGCGTTCGCCGCCGGGGGTGAAGGCGATCCCGTTGGAAATGGTCACGTCGGCCAGTTTCACCTCGACGGTCCCGTCCGGGTCCAGGCGGAACAGGGAGCCCGCGCCGGGCGTCTTGTCGTAGGCCATGGAGCCGAACCAGAAGGCGCCGTCGGGGGCACAGGTCCCGTCGTTCATGCGGATGCCCGGCCGGGCGAGGTCCACCAGCGGGGTGCGCCGGCCGTTTTCGTCGATCAGGGCGAGGCCCTCGCGGAGAGCGGCAAGCCAGCCGCCCTGGGCGTGCGGAACCACGGCGCCGATGTGGCTGCCGACGTCGAGGGCGCTGTCGGTGCCGGTCCCCGGGTCGTAACGGTGCAGCCGGGATGCGGTGATGTCCACCCACAACAGCCGTCCCGTGGCCTCGTCCCAGGCGGGGCCCTCGCCGAGTACCGCTCCGGCGTCCAGGACGAGTTCGGCGTCAAGGGTCCGGGTCATCGTGCCTCCAGCGTTGCGAGGTAGCGGCGGGTCGCGCGTTGGAGGGCGGGCCAGTCGTGTGCCTGCACCGCTTCGGCGTCGATCAGGGCGAGTCCGACGCCGAGGGAGACGCATCCGGCGTCCAGGCAGGCACGTCCGGCCTCCGCGGTGATCCCGCCGCAGGCGAGCATCGGGATGTCGGCGAGAGGTTCGCGTACCGCCCGGATGTACTGGGGGCCGGCCACCTGCAGGGGGAAGACCTTCACCACGTCCGCCCCGGCCCGCCACGCGGCGTGGATTTCGGTGGGGGTGAATGCGCCGGGGACCGCGACGAGGCCGCGGCGGTGCGTGGCGGCGACGATCTCGGCGTCGAAGTGGGGGGACAGCAGGAATCGGGCCCCGGCGTCGGCGGCCTGGTCCACCGCGGCCACGGTTCGCACCGTGCCGGCACCGATCCGTGCCGTATCGCGGTGCCGGGCGGCGAGAGCGGCGATGGAGGCGAGTGCGTCCGGACTGTCCAGCGTCACCTCGACAGCACGCACCCCCGCCTCGACCAGTGCGTCGACCGCGGGGAGCAGCTCGTTGGTGCCCAGGCCCCGGGCGATCACGACCAGTGGCGGAAGGGCCGGGGCTGCGGTTGCCCCGGCCTGTCGGTTCGCCGGCCTCATGCGGACACCGCCACGGACTGCGGGGCCAAGAAGACGTCGAGGCCTGCCTGGCCGCCCTCCCAGCCGATGCCGCTCGACTTGAGCCCTCCGAAGGGGATCTGCGGGGTGTTGGGCGTCGCTGTGTTGACGCCCACGATCCCGACGTCGAGCGCCTTGGCGACCTCCATCGCCCGGTCGTTGTCGGAGCCGACCACATAGCCGGCCAGGCCGAGTTCGCTGCTCCGGGTGTGGTCGAGCACCTCCGCGATGTCGTCGTAGCCCAGGACGGCGAGCACGGGGCCGAAGCTCTCCTCGGTCACCACCCGGGCTTCGCGCGCCGGCTCGACGCAGATGGCGGGGCGGACGAAGTGGCCCTTTTCCGGTAGCGCTCCCGCACCACGCAGGACCCGGGCACCGTGGCGCCGGGCGTCGGCGACGAGGTCCTCGATCCGTGCGACGTCGCCGGGCAGGGCCAGGGGGCCGAGCGAGGTGGCATCGTCCAGCGGGTCGCCGGACACGAGACCGTCGGTGATCCAACGGAGCTCGTCGACGACCTGGTCGAGCAGGCGGGCGGGTACCCAGGCGGTGTTCGCGGCGATGCACGACTGACCGTTGTTGCGGTACTTCGCCTGGGCGAGCAGCTTCGCCGCGGTCGCGGCGTCGGCGTCGTCGAGCACGATGAAGGGAGCGTTGCCGCCGAGTTCCAGCACGCAGCGGGTCAGATGCGGCACCGCCTGCGTGGCGATCGCCTTTCCGACGGCGGTCGAGCCGGTGAAGCTGATGCCCCTGACCCGTGGGTCGGCCAGCAGCGCCGAGGTGATGGCCCGCGGCTCCCCGATCAGTGTGGACAGGACACCGGGCGGCAGTTGGTCCTCGATGAGGGCGGCGAGACGCAGACCGGCTTCGGCGGCGACTTCGGACGGCTTGAACACCACGGTGCATCCTGCGGCCAGCGCCGCCGCGATCTTCCGTGCGGGGATCGAGACCGGGAAGTTCCAGGGCGTCGACACCGCCACCACGCCCAGGGGCCGGGTGTGCACCTCGTGCCGGATCCCCTTTACGGCGTGCACGGTCGAGCCGGTCCGGGGCTGAAGGGCTGCCGCGAACCACTCGAAGAACCCGGCGGACATACCGATCTCCGCATGCGCCTCGGCGAGCCGCTTCCCGGTCCCCCGCGCTGTGGTCTCGGCAAGTTCCGCGATGACCTCGGGCCGGCGGAGCTCCCGGGCGATCTCCAGCAGCGCTCGCGCGCGCAGTGCCTGAGGGGTGTCCGACCAGCTCATCAGCGCCGCCGAAGCCGCATCCACCGCGGCCACCGCGTCGGCCGCTCCGCCGCCGACCACCTCGGCCATGGCCGAACCGGTGGCCGGCTCGACCACCGTCACGGGCCAGGGAACCGACGGAGCCTGCTGTCCGTGTATCCGTACGCCGCGTACGGACCTCGTCGTCGTCATGGGGCGACCTCCGTGAATTGGTCGACAACGCTCATGTTCAGTTCGGCCCCAAGGCCCACGCCGTGGGGAATCGCGATCCGGCCGTCAACGGGCACCGGAGGGTTGTGCAGCAGCGGATCACGAAGCGGGTTGTGGCGCACGTCGTACTCGACGGTACTGACGGTGGGGGACGCGGCGGCGATCTGGAGGGTGGCGAGGAAGCTCAGGGCACCGCTGTACAGGTGGGGGGCCACTTCCTTGCCGTACGTCTCGGCGAGCACGCAGACGGCGAGGACTTCGCTTATCCCGCCGGTCTTGGCGACGTCCGGCTGCAGCACGTGGACTGCGGCGGAGCGTGCATAGGGAGCGAACTCGGCGCGGCCGTAGAGATTCTCGCCGGTCGCAATCCGCAGCCCGGTCCGTTCGTGGAGGCGCTCCAGGTCGTGCAGGCGGTTGCCGCGCACCGGTTCCTCGATCCACTCGACCCCGTGCTCGCGCAGCATCGGCGCCGCGCTGACCGCCTCCGCCACGGTCCAGCCCTGGTTGGCATCGGCGTAGACCGCCGTGTCCGGGCCACAGATCCGGCGGGCAGTGGCGAGGTTTTCGTCGTCGGTGGCGTCGCCGAAGCCGACCTTGACCTTGACTGCCCGGAATCCCGCATCCCGGCAGCGGGCGGCGAGGTCGGCGACGTTGGTCGGTCCCAGACTGCTGGCATAGACGGGGACGTGGTCCCGGAAGCGTCCACCACCGAGTCCCGACACCGGGACTCCCAGTCTCTGCGCACGGAGATCCCACAACGCGGTATCGACCGCGCTGATCGCCTGGTACACCGGTCCCCGGGCCCCCCACTGGCGTCCGAGAGGCTCCAGAACGCGCAGCAGTTCGCGTCGGATGCTGGTGATGTCGTCCGGGTCCCGGCCGATGAGCAGCGGGAAGACACCGTCGGTCAGCGTCGCAACGCGCTCGATGGGAGCCCACGAGGGGAAGTTCACCCAGCTCTCACCCCGGCAGATCAGTCCGTCGGCCGTGACAAGCTCCACCAATACCATCGACCGCTGCTGCAGAGGGGAGAATGACATGGCGATGCCATCGTGGACCTCTGCTCGCAGTGTTCGCACCCGGGCTTCGATGATCTTTCGGCCGTCGGGAATCACACCGGGGGCCGATACGGCCGCCGGCGATCCCTGACTGGGCACCTCGTCACGCTCCATGGTTACATGTTACATGTAAAAGCGGGCAGGGCCCATCCCCAAGGAGAGACACATGAAACTCGACGCACTGGACGTGTTCGCCGTTCCCCCGCGCTGGATCCTGGCCCGCGCCACCACGAGCGACGGCTCCGTGGGGTGGGGTGAGGCGATTGTGCCGAAGCGCCTCGGGACGGTGACCGCCGCGATGGGGGAGCTCGCGCGCGCGATCAAGGACATCGACACCAGCCGGATCGAGGAGATCGTCCAGCGGTTCCGGCAGGGCGCGTTCTTCCGTGGCGGACCGATCCTGTCCACCGCGGGCGCGGCGATCGAGCACGCCCTGTGGGACATCAAGGCCCGGCGCCTCGGGGTGCCTGTCTACGAAATGCTGGGCGGACGGGTACGCGACAAGGTCAAGGTCTACGCGTGGATCGGGGGAGACCGGCCGGACGATGTGGTCGCCGGCGCCCGGCTCCGGCGGCAGCAGGGCTTCTCCGTGGTCAAGATGAATGCGACAGCCGAATTCGACTACATCGAGACCACCGAAGCCGTCGACTCCGTGATCGCCAGGGTCGACGCGCTGCGCTGTGAATTCGGCAGCACCCTGGAGGTGGCACTGGACTTCCACGGCCGGGTACACCGCAGCATGGTCGGCCCGCTGCTGCGCGAACTGGAACAGTTCCGCCTGCTGTGGGTCGAGGAGCCCGTGGCGCCGGGCTACGAGTCCCTGCTCCCCGAGATCTGCCGCGCCGCCGGATCGACGCGCATCGCCACAGGCGAACGTCTCGCCTCCCGCTGGGAGTTCCGCGACCTCCTGCGCCACGGGGCGGTGGACATCCTGCAACCGGACGTCTCACTGACCGGCCTGTTCGAGCTGGAGAAGATCTGCCGCATGGCGGAGAGCTATGACATCCCGGTGGTCCCCCACTGCCCCAACGGACCGGTGTCCCTTGCCGCGTCCCTGCAGGTGGCCGCGTGCTGCACGAACATCCCGCTGCTCGAGCAGTCCCTGGGCCTGCACTACAACACGGGCTACTCCGGTTCCGGCTCCGCCGAGCTGCACCACTACCTCGTCGATCCCGCACCCCTCACCCCCGAAGCCGGGCACCTTCCGGTCCCGACCGGTCCGGGGCTGGGCATCGAGATCGACGCCAGTGCCGTCACCGCACGCCGGTCGGACCACGTCCTGCCGGATGCGGACTGGCACCTGCCCGATGGTCGCCTCGCGGAGTGGTAGTCAACGGCCCCTGGGAGGCGGCCGGTTGACGCCAGGCGCCCCGGAGGTACGGCGGGCGGCTTCCCGTACAGCGTGGCCGCGCCGGACGGGAAGCCGCCTTCTGCAGTCAGAAAGGACTGCCCACTGCGCTTACCGGCTCACGAACCCGAACCAGTCGAGGTTCGCGGTCCCGGTCCGGCCCGCACCCTCCACCACCAGGTACACATCGTGGATCCCCGAAACGGACGCCATGGTGACGGACTGGGACACATACGTACCGCCGCCTCCCGTGCCGGCCGCCGCAAGCGTCCCGACCGACCTGCCCGTGGGGCTGTCCAGCCGTACGACGATCCTTCCCGTGTAGGCCGGGTCAACGGACAGGTTCGCCCTGAACATCAGCGGGGTACCGCCGCCGACGTTGAAGTCGATACCGCTGTACTTCAGCCAGTCCCCGGAATCGAGACTGCCGACCACGGTGCGCGTTCCTGCGCTCTGCTGTACGGTGCCGGACTGCCCCGTGGACGCTTCGGCCTCGATCCTCGCTCTCACCGACTTCCAGCCCGCGGTCCAGAACTGACCGTACTCGTACGCCCCCAGGTCGGGCCCCCTGCCGGCATATCCGTCGGTGAACGGCGGATCGACCGTTCCCGCGTCGATCGCTGCCGCGGTCGACTGCAACCGGTAGTCCTGGTGCGCGGGGTCCACGAAGGTGGCGGACGACTTCACGGACAGGTTGTTCAGGTCGGTGTTGGTGGAGGTCGAGGCGCCGAAATGGTAACCGTGCGGGAGCGCCGTGTTGTTCACGACCCGGTTCTTCTCTCCGCCGTTGACCCCTACACCGCCGCCACCGGAGATGTTCCAGATGACATTGTGGTCGACCTGCGCACCGCTTGACTTGTTGTCGAGATAGAGCCCGTAGTAGACCTCCCTGGACCTGTCCTGGCCGTCGTCGTGGATCCAGTTGTGGTCCAGACGCGATCCTGTCATGTCAACGCCCGTGCCGGGCTTCGTGTTGCAGCAGATGTAGATCGGAGCCTGATCGGCACTCAGGTATCCGGTGCCCGACAGATCGTTGTACGCGATCCGGGCCTTCGGTCTGAGGAAGGTACTCGCGTACGCGGCGATGTTGACCGCGCTCCGGCCTGATTCGCTGATGGTGTTGTGCGTGACCGTCGCTTCCTGCCCGAAGACGCTCACACCAGCGGCGTAGGTGCCCGTGTAGTCGGTGTCGTGGATGTAGTTGTTCGTGACGGTGTTCTTCGAGCCTCCCACGGCGACACCGTTGCCGGCGCTGTAGGCGATGACACTGTTCTGGAGGACGTTTGCGGTGCCGGCGAGAATGATGCCGGTGTCCGTCGCGCCCACAGGCACGGTGCAGCCTGTGCCGATCTCGGTGTAGTGCGATACATAACGCACGTCGAGGCCGTCGAGTGTCACATGGCTCGTCCCCGCGTCCGTGGTGACGGTGGAGGCGAAGAGAGACAGGCCCTTGACATTCACATGGCTGCGGCCGGACAGATCGAAAGCCGACGTCCGTTTCTTGATCTTCACCGCGTGCTTGGCGGGGCTGTCCCCGCTGGGTGCCCACAGGTACAACGTCCCACCCGTGTAGGCCCACTGCCCCGGCGCCGACATCGCCTTGAGGGAGTCGTAGAGACGGTAGCGATACTGGCGCTGAACGGGGTTGGCCCAGCCGCAGGTCGGATGGCCGGCCAGCGTGACCGTGCCGCCGCCCGTCTTCGCGGTGTACGAGGACACCGTGTCGGTGCGGGAGACGTACCACTGGTTGGTCCATATCTTCACCCCGTTCCAGTATCCCGTCCCCTGGGAGAGATCCTGGCCGGTGATGGTCGTATGCGTGGTCGTCGACTTCATCGTGTTGGTGGTGGCCGACGCCGTCGCAAGGACCGGGCGAGAGATGTCCGCGCCGGGAGCGGGGTACTGGGCGATGTTGACCATGCGGTCGTCCACGAACACCTGATCGGTCGAGGTGTCCTTGTTCATCGTCACCTTGGCCTTGTACAACCGCCCTGCGGTGACCGCAGTGCTCAGAGCGGGCAGAACCGTGCCCACCTCGGAGGCGGTCGCTTGGCTCCAGGCCGTTTTCGATACTTCGTCCGCACCGCTCACGGTGACCTTGCCGTCGCCGTAGGGGACGAACGTGATCGGCGCCGTGGAGGTGCCGGAGCTCGCCGGCGTCACTGTCTCCCGATACGTACCCGCATGGATCCTGCAGGTGTCTCCGGCCGCGGCGACCGTGGCGCATTTCTGGATCGTCTTGAACGGCTTGTCAGAAGTGCCGGGGTTCGTGTCAAGGCCGGTGGCGGAGGAGACGTAATGGACCGCGCCGACCGCGTGGGCAGGCGCAGCCGGCACCACACCCAGTCCAAGTCCCATGAGCACCGGCACGGCAGTGGAAATTAATCTTCTCATCTTCAGACTCCTTGAGCTGGATCTCGTCCCGCTTGCACGGCGGTCTCACGGAGGGCTGCCCATTGCCGCTGCCTGGACGGCTCCCCCGCGGAACCCCGCTTTGACGCGCAACATGTTACATGTAGCATGGAGAAAATGGGTTACACCGCCCTGACAAGCCCCTGCGGGTCCCGAAGGAGTCCGAATGGCCAGCCGCGATCCGGAACGCCCCAACATCCTCGTCATCGTCTCGGACGACCAGGGGCCGTGGGCCCTGCGCTGCGCGGGGAACGAGGAGATACACACACCCACGCTGGACGCACTCGCGGAACAGGGGATCCGGTTCAGCCGGTTCTTCTGTACCTCCCCGGTGTGCTCGCCAGCCAGGGCTTCGCTGTTCACCGGGCTCATCCCTTCACAGCACGGGGTCCACGACTTCATCAGAGGCGCGGCGAACCGTGTCAGCTTCCTCGAGGACCGGGCCACTCTCTTCGGAGAACTGGCGTCCCACGGCTACCGTTGCGGAATCAGCGGCAAGTGGCATCTGGGCGCGAGCGACCGGCAGCACCCCGCGTTCGAGTTCTGGTACGTGCACCAGAGCGGGGGCGGTCCCTACTACGGCGCGCCGATGATCCGCGACGGGCAGCCGGTGACGGAGGACCGTTACATCACCGATGTCATCACGGACGAGGGTCTGGGCTTCCTCGACCGTTGTACCGACGAGGCCCCCTTCTTCCTCAACGTGAACTACACCGCGCCTCACAGCCCGTGGATCGACGCGCATCCCGAGGAGTACGTACGCCTCTACGAGGACTGCGCATTCGACAGTTGCCCCGACGAGCCGCGTCACCCGTGGCAGCACAGCAGTGTGCCGCCGGAGACCTGGGACCGCCGCCTCGACAGTCTCCGGGGCTACTTCGCGTCGATCACGGCGATGGACGCGAATATCGGACGGCTCTTGCGGCGGCTGGACGATCTGGGTCTGCGCGAGAGCACGGTGGTGTGGTTCCTCAGCGACAACGGGTTCAACTGCGGCCACCACGGTGTGTGGGGCAAGGGCAACGGGACCTTCCCGCAGAACATGTACGACAGCTCCGTGTTGGTGCCGGCGATCGTGAGCCAGCCGGGCCGGGTTCCGCAAGGGGTCGTCTCGAGCGCGCTGGTGTCCGGATACGACTTCACGCCGACGGTGCTGGAGCATGCCAATCTCCCCGTCCCCCGGGCGATTTCGGAGGTATCCCCAGGAAGCAGCTTCGCCGGGGTGCTGAACGGGGACACCGAGGACGACCGGACGCGCGTCGTCGTCTTCGACGAATACGGGCCCGTTCGCATGATCCGCAACCACACGTGGAAGTACGTGCACCGCTACCCGCACGGTCCCCATGAGCTGTACCACCTCGAGACCGACCCGACGGAGCGGACCAATCTCGTCTCCGATCCTGCACACAGCGACACCCTGCGTGCCATGCGGCTGGAACTGGCCCGCTGGTTCGACCGCTACGTCGTGCCCGCTCTCGACGGTACGCGGCAGCCGGTGACCGGCCTCGGTCAGCTCGACCGTCTCGATCGTGCCGTGTACGAAGACGCCTTCGAGACCGGCAAGGACGCCGACCACTCCGCCGGACACAGGCCCTGATGCCGGGGGCACGTGTGCGGGAACGGGTCAGGCGGACCAGGCGCAGCGAAATCCCATGTGGCCGGAACTGTCGGGGGCGTTGGAGGTGCGCGCGGTGACCCGGCAGCGGTTGCAGTGGGCAGGGTGGCACGGGTAGGAGCCGCCGCGCATGACCCGGGTGTTTCCGCGAGGCGGGCCGATCGAGTCGTTCTTCGCGGGAGCTGAGCCGGCGGTGTGCCAATGGGGGCTGAACCGGTCCGCGCACCACTCCCGGACGGTGCCGGCCACGTTGTGGAGCCCGTAGCCGTTGGGGGCGAAGACGTCGACGGTGACGGTGGCGGTGGCGTCGACGGGGTGCTCGGGGTAGGGGAAGTCGCCCTTCCAGATGGTGCAGCGGCGTTCGCCCTGCTGGTGGAGTCCATCACGGCACGCGTACCGCTTGCGTTCCGCTCCCCCGCGGGCGGCCATCTCCCACTCCGCCTCGGTGGGCAATCGTTTGCCGGCCCAGGTGGCGTAGGCGAGGGCATCGTGCCAGGAGATGTGCACGACGGGGTGGTTCTGGCGGTCGGCGATCGAGGAGCCCGGGCTCTCCCGACGCGTGCCAGCAGGCTCCGCGCACGGCGCGCCACCAGGGCGCGCCGGGAACCCTCCCGTCCAGGATGTACCTCGCCCTGGCCTCGAAGATTCGCCAGGCCGTGACACCAGCCGCAGGCAGTACTGTCGGTCGATCGGCCCCCGGCGCCTCTCGCGGACTGCTCGGGGCGGGCGACGATACCGTCGTCGGCCCGGCCAGGCCTGCCGATGGGGCGCCGGAGAACAAGGGTTCGCCGGCGCCGGCTCATGCGACCTCGTCGGCCACTCCGTCCACGTCGGACGCGCGGTCGCCGCCGATGTCGGACATGTAACTCATCCACGTGTAGGCGGGATCGCCCCGGCGCTGCAGCTCCCGGTAGAGACGGACCGTGAGATCGCGTCGCACACCTGCGTAGGCGGGGGATTCGTAGACGTTGTGCAGTTCATCCGGATCGAGCTCCAGGTCGTAGAGCTCGTTGACGCTCTCGGGGTTGTATACGAACTTGTGACGGCTGTCGCGGATCATCCGTTGCGAGTACGGGAAATGGTGTCCGTGGAACTCGGTGATCACCTGCTCCCGGGTGCCGTCCGGTGCCTCGCCGTCGAGCAGCGGCACAAGGCTCGTGCCGTCGCATCCGTGCGGTGCGGGCAGGCCGGCCAGTTCCAGCAGTGTCGGGTTGAGGTCGATGAGGGTGGCGAAGTCCTCGCGGACCTGAGGCGGACGGCCCGGTACTCGGATGATGCCAGGGATGCGATAGATGTCTTCGTACATCGCCGGGCCCTTGTCGTTGAGCCGGTGGGAACCGGTGAACTCACCGTGGTCGGCGGTGAACACCACGGTGGTGTCATCCCACAGGCCATGTGTCCGCAGCGCTTCCAGGAGCCGGCCGATCTGCTGGTCGATCAGTGTGACGTAGCCCCAGTAGACGGCGATGAGCTTGCGCCAGGCGTCGGCATCGAAGTCGTCCGAGGACCAGTACTCGCTGTAGCGGCGCTGCACGTCCGGCTTGCCGGCGAAGGTCTCGGCCATGGAGTTGGGCAACGGCACCGACGCGGGGTCGTACATGTCGTAGTACTCGTCGGGGATGAGGTAGGGCAGGTGGGGTCCGTACCAGTGGCAGGAGAGCATGAAGGGCTGTTCCTTGCCGTGCCAGTCGCCGGCGTAGCGGTCCAGGAGTTCCAGTGCCTGGTCGGCGAGATAGGCCTCCATGGTGGCCTCGGCCGGCTGCTGAAGGCGGCCCGCTATCAGGTGCCCGCGGCCGGTGCCGTTCGCTGCGGTGCCGAACACTGCGTCCTTCACCGCGAACCGGGGATACCCCTTGTGCTCCAGCCAGGCCTCGTACGACGGATGGTGGACAGGGTTGAGCGCCCCGGGCAGGTGCTCGCCGTCCATCCCGTAGTACTCGGGGCCGCGGGTGCGGCCGATGTGCCACTTGCCCACGTGGCCGACGTGGTAGCCGGCATCCAGCAGCGGCTGGGACAGCACGGGCGAGCCGTCCTCGACCTCGTCACGTCCGCCGCCGTTGCGCTCGGGGTTCACGAGCAGGCCGTGGCGGAACGGGTGCTGCCCGGTGAACAGTGACGCGCGGGCGGGGGTGCAGATTGCGGTCGGTGTGTAGAAGCGATCGAAGCGGGTGCCCTGCGCCGCGAGGGAGTCGAGTGCCGGGGTGCTGACCACAGGGTTGCCGTAGCACGCGAGTGTGTCGACCCGGTGCTGGTCGGTCATCAGGAACAGGATATTGCGGGTCACGGGGGACGACCTTCCGATCGGTCCGCGAGGAAAGGCGACGCACTGACGGCGCGCGGCCCCTCGCGGTCGGCGAAGCAGCACGATGCAGCCTTATTTTTTCCTGGATCGGATCATATTTCCCGGAGTCGGTGACCCACAAGGGGCACCGGTGGTCTCCCCCGGCTCTCAGACCGCCGCGCCATCCTCCTGCAGCATCACCGCGACCGCGCCCAGCGCCGCTGCGGTGACCCCCAGCTCCGCCTGCACCACCTCCACCCGGCGTGCCGCGTTCGGCAGCGCCAGCCGGCCGATCGCCTCGCGGACGGGCCCCATGACGAACGAGCCGAGCTGCGCCAGTTCACCGCCGATCACGATCCTGGAAGGGTCCAACTGCACCACGGTCCCGGCAAGTACTCGACCCAGACGCGCCGCTGCCGCGGAGACCACTCCACAGGCCGTGGGAGACAGGCTCTGCACAGCCGCCACCAGAGCGTCGAGGTCCGCCAGCGGCAGGCCCTGCCGGGCACACTGCTCAAGGAGGGCCGCGCCGCCGGCAAGGCCCTCCAGACAACCCTGGGCGCCGCAATGACAGGGCCTCCCACCTGGATCCACGTTCACATGCCCGATCTCGCCGGCGCAGCCGTGGGCCCCGGCCACCACCCGTCCACCGATGGCCAGGCCCCCGCCGATCCCCGTGGACCAGCGCACGTAGAGCACGTCCTGGACCGAGCGGCCCGCACCCCACGTCGCCTCGGCCTGAGCCGCCGCCCGGGAGTTGTTTCCGACCACCACCGGTACGCCGAACTCCCGTCCCAGCCGCGCACGCACCGCCTCGACCCGGGCGGGCTGCTCGCCGATGCCGACGATTCCGGCAACGCCGACGCCGATACCCGCCAGGGCCGAGATGTCGACGTCCGCTTCATCGGCGACCCGACGCAGCAGGTCGGCCAGCGCCGATGCCGGCGCCCCGGCCGGCATGGCGGCGGGCAGGTCGTGCAAGCCGCTGGCCACCACCTCGTGGGAGGCGTTCACGACGACCAGACGCATCCGGCTGCGGCCGATGTCCACACCGGCGTACAGACCCACGGCCGGGTTGAGGGCCACCAGGACGGCCGGACGGCCTCGGCCCCGGCCCCGGCCCCGGCCGACGTTGCCGTCACCGGCCGAACCCTGCTCGACGAGGACACCACCTTCGAGCAGTCCGGCAACCGCATTGAACAGGGTGGTCTTGGACAGGCCGGTACGTCGAGCCAGTTCGGCACGGCTGAGTGCCCCGAAGCGGCGCAGTTCGGCCAGGATCAGATCGTCGTTGGCCGCCCTGGGGCGGCGGACAGGGGCATCAGTCACGTACCGCATGATGGGCCTCCCCACTGCATCAGGGCAAAGAACGGGAGACAAGGCGCAGGCCGACCACAACGTCGGGCTCGCCCCTCTTCCCTGTCGGAACGTGCGGACCGCAGACGCCGGAGCGGAACCCACGCCCGGGGCGGGCTTCCGTCAATTATTCCATCACCGGGACTAATGGAGCCTTCGCCCCCTCCCGGTCGATCTGCATATACGAGGACATCCATGGGACCGCACCCGTGGCAGTTCAAGGAACGCTCCCTGAACTGCGGCTTCGTCCAGCAGAACCCCCGATCGGCTGCCGCAGGAATGCACCGGGCGATGGGCCGCCGCGTGCTTCGCCGGTCCGAGGGCAGATCCGCGACGGCGCCCGCGGCATACCTCGTTCGCGGACCTATTCTCACGGAGATTCCGTGATGCACAGCGGCATCGGGTCCTGGCACTCTCGGTGTCTGCCAGGGATGCCCCAGGTGCCGGCCGTCCTCCCCGGAACGGTCGAGCGCGTGCACCCGGGCCCCTGCGCGCGCAGGGGCCCGGGTGAGGCAGTGGTCAAGCTGATCACACTCGCCGCCGTACGTACCCGCCCGAAGGGTGTGCCGCACCGGGCAGTACGAGCGCTGCGCGCCTCTTGTGGACCCGATCGCGTAGAAACCGGTTCGTTCCCTCACCCCCCGGCTCAGCGACACGATCGGCGCGCCGCGCAGGCCCGCCCACCTGGACAAGGAGGGCTCCATGCCACTCGTTGACCCCCCTGCCGCCCGTCTTCCGTGCAGCCCAACGGGCCCCGGGGGAACAAGTACGCATCGCGACGCGGTATCTCGCCCGGCTGCCCGTACGGAAGCCCACCCCGTTGTCCGGGTGAAGGTCATGTGGGTCTCCTCCATCGCGGACGCGGCAGCCTCCGCCGTGCGCCATGCTCGTGGCGTCGGGCTGCCGTCGCGTCCTCGAGCCGCCCGGGCCACGCTGGCGCTCCCAGGGAGTTCGGCCTCGTGAGGCGGACCGAGGAGGGCTCCGCTGTGAGTCGTCCGACGTGCTCGCGTGACTCCTTCACACGCACACCCCTGCGGCGTCGGATCGTAGCCCAGTTCGAGGACCAGATCGTCAACGGTTTCTGGCCTCCTGGAACGCGGCTTCCCTCCGAACGGCAGTTGGCCACCGAACTGGGCATTGCCCGGTCGACGATCCGCCAGGCGCTGGAGATCCTGGAGCGTTCACAGCTCGTGGTCCGACGCCACGGCAGCGGTACATTTGTTTCCCGTCCGCGGCTCGGCCGGTCGCTGCTGGGTCACTTCTCCATTTCCACCACATTGCGCTACACCCGCATCATGGGGAGCACGGTCTTCAGAGGGCAGACGACACAGCCCGCCAGTCCGGCTGTCGCCGGCGAACTCGGCGTCCCTGCGGGTGCCGCGGTGGTGAAGATCGAGCGGACCCACTGCATCCGCGATGAGCCGTTCCTGCTCGAGTCGACCTGGGTGCCCGGCAACCTCTTCACCGAAGCCGAAACCGAAACCGAAAGCATCGATCTGCCCTCGGACCGTCTGCACCAGTTGCTCCGTGAGCGGATCGGAGACGAAGTCGTCCGCATCGTGGAATCGTTCGAACCCATCACGCTGAGGCGAGATGAAGCCGTCTTGCTGGGGCAGATAACGGGCGATCCCGCGTTGCTCTTGTTGCGGGCGACCTACGCCGAGGACGGCCGTGCCATCGAGCTCACGCATGCGGTGCTGCGTGCGGACCATTGCCGGCCTCTCGTTCAACGGATCGTCGAAGAACCTGTGTTCCGGTATCCGAGTGAGGGCGGCGCATGAGTTCACGGCGTCCGACACAGGTGGGCGGTGCTGCGCCGCCGTCGCGCAGATGCCCTCCTCACCTGGGGTGAAGCGTCGCGTGGAGGCGTTTTTGCAGGTTGAACCACAGCTGAAGGAACTGCACCGCGTTGCGTTCACACGCTCAGGGCCGGGCGCACGGACCGAGGAGGCGTACTTCGAAATCGAACACCCCCCTGCTGGAGTTGACCAACGAGCTCGGTTCGGCACCGACGACATCATGAGCTGCGTCCGCCGAGGACGTCGCGCGATGCCTGGCCGTCTACGCAGCCCAGGACGCGAAGCTCGCACGCCCGTGACGAAGCCAGGAAGCCGGGCGCGGTCAACTCTTCCCGCCCACCGCGAGATCAACTGTCAGCTGGGGCAGCCTGCCAGTCGTCGGTGCCACCCAGCAGCTCGGTCAGTGCGAGTCCGGGGTCGTCGGCCTCTGCGGACCAGCGGTCGTAGGTTGCCTCCCACAGCGGGGCGAGCTGGGAGGCCCACGGCAGCCGGTAGCGGTAGGTGAAGGTCGCCTCGCCGGGCTGCTCGATGGTGAGTTGCTGTCTCAGCAGGCTACTGCGGTGTCGCACTGCGGCATCAGGCTTCAAAAAGATCCGCCGGTCGCCGACGCTGAGCACCCGCCGCCCTCCAGCCTGGCGAAGCTCCGCCCGCAGACGCCCGAGCTGTCCGGACCAGAGGAGGGTGCCCTGCGATCCAGCGGGTTCGGTTTCCACCTGACTCCTCCTCGATACGGCCGCCGGAACAGCCTGTCCGCTGCTTGCTCCAGCTGCAAGACCAATGGGCACCCCTCGGTAGGCCAGCCCCCTGTGGGTGGGGGGAAACAGGGTGAGCATGTACGAGGGAACGCCCCGAACGATGACGGGGAAAGGGATCAGAGGCTGGCCGTTGCGCCCCGTGGTGGCCCATGCCCCGCTCGGCGGCGTCCGTCCTACGAACGGCAGGCCCGGCATCGGCCGTTACACCGGTATCTCCATTCGCTTATGGCCTCCGAAACCAGCTTGTGTGAGCGACGGTGAGGTCGTCTTCGGAACCGCATGCGAGACACCGGAAACCGTCACGCCTGAGGACGACTATCCGCGTGGTTTGGCGGGCCGTCGCGGGAGTACCTCATGAGCGCAGCAACCGCAGACTAACGCCGGGACGAACGACGGGGCGTCCCATGCGCGCGGGTCGGCGGAGTACTCGTCAGGATCATCCGGCACCCCATGGCATCCGCAGGTACGTCCTGGGAGCCCTGCGTAGCTGGTGTACGTGTCCTTGTCACTCACTGCGCCAGCCGAGAAGTGCCCAGGGCCTTGGACCGGCGCGTTCCGCCACCCGGCCAGCCGCGGCATCGCGTCGTCCGGCCGCGAAGACGGAGGCGCAGCCGGCAGCCGATCCGAGGTTCCACACTGCCCGCTGGCTGTCCCTGACGGTGACGGGCTGGGCGTACGGCGTCGACGGGATCGTGCTCGGCACCAGATCCCGAAGGACTCAAAGAGCTCTACCTCCAGGACGGCGGAGGCCGCGCCACAGGACCCGACGAGCAATAGAACGTTGATCGAACCGCACCTGCCGATAGGTGAGTACGGCCCCAACCCCAGGGCCAGGCATCGGAGCGTGGGGGTCCCGACCGTGGTCGGAGCCCTCCATCCAGACAGCGGGGCTGTGCCCTCCCCTTCTTCACCGTCCAGGGAGTCAACGCCCGACAGCCACCGGGTTATGCGCGTTCTTGCGGCTCTTCCTGAAGGGCCGCCCGATGCTGCCGCCCATCGGACGCGAGCGGCTCCGCCGGGCGGCCCTCCAATTCCCGCTGCCTGGCGGCCAGGGCCCTCGCCAGCATCTTCGCCCGGTGGGGGTTCGATGTACCGAGGGCCTTCGCCACCTCCACGGCCTCGTCCAACAGGGCCAACCGTCGCTCAGGCAACTCCCGCACCAGGGGCGACGCGCTCGCCTCCACCAGGACGTACGCCAGCTTCGACCCGTACGCCTCCGGCTCGACCTGTGTCAGAAGGCGGTAGATCCACAGCCCCTCGGCACCGCGCACCACCCGCCTGTTGGCACTGAGCAGCCTGACCCTCGCCAGCACAACCATGTCCTGATCCATCGATCCCCTTCGTCCCCCACCCCCGCCCCGTGCACGTCACACGGCGAGACAGCACAGCGAACGCGCCGACAACCGAGAAAGGTCGCCGACGGGTTGGCCGGAGAGTGGATGACGACGAGTCTGGCGTGCGGTACCAGCTGCCACAAGGCCGAACGAACGTGCCGTGTGTCCTACCGAAACCGCCTCCGAACAGGCATGATGGACCTGACACGCACTCAAGTCCCATCTGCCACCCCTTGCGTCGGCTCAGCCACGGCACGCTGTACATGAGTGCCAGTTTCTGATCAAGCAGCCATGCCCCCTGAAGATCACTGCTCCGTCACACGGGCACCCACCACGGCCGCGTCGGACGTGGACGCTGCCGTAGCCTCTGCTCGCGCCGCGCCGACCAACGGGGAGTGGCCAGTCGCGGATGTACTTCAGGGTGTGTTCCTCTCGACGCCGAGCTCAGCTGCCCGGCAACAACACGGGCTTGATGGTCGTACCTGCCACCGAGTCCCGCTCGGCGTCGTTGATCGCGCTGAGTGGATAGGTCCGCACGAGCCGGTCGAAGGGGAAGCGCCCCTGCTGCCACAGCTCCAGCAGCTGCGGTATGAAGAGCTGGGGCACGGCGTCACCCTCCAGAATTCCCCTCACGTTCTTGCCCTGTGCCAGGGCGGAGGGAGGAAGGGTCAGAGGCCGTGATTGGACGCCGACCAAGCCGACGGTACCCGTGGGTCTCAGGGCATCGATGGCCGTGTTGATGACGCTGGGGACCCCGGTGGTGTCCAGGGCGTACTGGGTTCCTCCCCGGGTGAGTTTGTGCAGCTGCGCCACGATGTCGTCGTCGCCACCGTGCACCGTGGCGGTGGCGCCGAGTTCACGGGCCAGGGACAGCCGGCTCTCGTGCAGGTCCACTGCCACGATCGTGGTGGCCCCGGCGACCCGGGCAGCCATGATCGCGGACAGGCCCACCCCGCCTGCCCCGAAGACGACGACGCTGGAGCCTGCCCCGGCCTGCAGGGCGAGGAGGATCGAACCGGCGCCCGTTTGGATCCCGCAGCCCAGCGGGCCGAGCAGCTCCAGCGGCAGGTCTTTGTCCACCTCGACGATGTTGCGTGCGGTGGCCAGCGCATAGGCCGCGAACGACGACTGACCGAACCAGCGGGCCGCCACGGGTTGCCCGTGGTGGTCGGTGGCCGGGCCGACACCGTCGAGGCCGGAGCCGGTGAGGTTGCGGCCGGAACCGGTGAGGTTGAGGCGGAAGAAGTCCTCGCAGTACGCCGGGTGTCCACCGAGGCAGTTCTGGCACGCTCCGCAGGAGTCGAAGGAGAGCACGACGTGAGCGCCAGGGGCGATTCCGGTGACACCGGGGCCCACCTCCTCCACTATCCCGGCGCCTTCATGTCCGGTGATGATGGGCGGCTGGGCCATGAACCCGGACGTCCTCGGCAGCATGTCGGTGTGGCAGAACCCCGCTCCCACGATCCGTATCAGCACCTGGCCGGGGCCGGGAGGCGCCAGCTCGACCGGCTCGATCGTGTAGGGGTCACTCGCCCCGCGCAGCACCGCGGCCTGAATCTCCATCTGAGTCTCCTTCATCTGATGTCATGCGCGGTGCGGGAAACGTGGCAGTGCACAGCCCGCCTCGACGACACGCATGTTCCTTCTTGTTGGCGCCTCCGGTGTGTCCCGCGCGCGAGCGCTTCGGGGGCTGCGCGCGGGCCCGGAGAACCGTGTGAACCGTGTGAACCGGCAGTTGGCCGACCTCCGGCGTGGGGGCATGGACACGCGTACAGCGGTGTCTGCACTCCCGTCCACTGCGCCTGTGGTCGGAGCGGTCATTCGCGATCCGCACCTCAAAAATTCAAACGTGGGCATCTGGCTGAAGACCCAGCGGGCCGCCGCCCGCAAGGCGCAGGGATCGAGCAGCAGCCTGGCGACGTCAGCGCCTGCCGCCGCTACTGCGCATGATGCGTCTCTGCCTCTCGAGGGGCTGCGCACCAGATAGCCCTTCTCCGCCCTCCCCACTCAAAGCGCTGCCCGCCTACCGCAACGTCACCGGAGACGGTATGAACACATCCCCAAGGCACACACCCGCTCGCCGCCGGTGGGTGTTACCGAGTTGTCACCCACCGGGACTCCGGGGTCAGCCGTCATGGGGCAGGTAGCGCCACTGACAGCCCGTCCGGTTCTGGTAGAAGGGTCGCTTGGATACGGTCTTCGCATACGGCGATCAGTGCCACGACCGAGCGATCACGAACCAGGGAAGATCGGACCTCACGCCCTCTCAGGCCAGCGGTTTTGCGAGTATGGCCTTGCGGTGGCTGAAGGTCTCGATGGAGTGGCGGCCGTGGTAGCTGCCCATGCCGCTCTCCCCGACGCCGCCGAAGGGCAGGTCCAAGACCATGAGGTGGGCCAGAGGCAGGCCGTAGCCGAGGCCGCCGGAGGAGGTCTCGGCAGCGATGCGGTGCCGGGTGTCGTCGGACTCGGTGAACACGTACAGGGCGAGGGGCTTGTCGCGGTCATTGACGAAGTCGATCGCCTCGTCGAGGCCGGTCACGGTGACTATCGGCAGGATGGGGCCGAAGATCTCCTCCTGCATGACCGGGGAGGTGGGGTCGACGTCGGCCAGGACGGTCGGGGCGATGAACTTGCTCGTCCGGTCACTACCTCCTCCCACAACCACACGGCCGGAGCCGAGCAGGCCGGTGAGACGGTCGAAGTGCCGCTCGTTGACGATCCGTCCGTACTCCTCGGACGTCGCGGGATCGGTGCCGTAGAGACCCTCGATGGCGCGAGTGAGGGCGGGTTCGAGGGCGGCGGCGGTCTGCGGATCGGTCAACACGTAGTCCGGAGCGACGCAGGTCTGCCCGGCGTTGAGGAACTTGCCGCGGGCCAGCCGTTCTGCGACCACGTCGAGATCGGTGCCGCGGTCGACGAAGACCGGGGACTTGCCGCCCAGTTCCAGGGTGACGGAAGTGAGGTGTTCGGCGGCGGCCCGCATGACGATTCGGCCGACCATGCCGTTGCCGGTGTAGAAGATGTGGTCGAAGTGCTCGGCCAGGAGTGCCGTGGTCTCGGGGATTCCGCCCTCGATGACGGCCACCGCCTCGGTGTCAAGGTATGCCGGCAGCAGCCTGGCCAGCGCTGCGGAAGTGGCCGGGGCCAGCTCGCTCGGTTTGGCCACAACCGCGTTCCCGGAAGCCAGCGCGCCGACCATCGGAGCGAGCAGCAGCCCGGCCGGATAGTTCCACGGGGCGATGATCAGTACGACCCCCAGCGGGTCGTACTGAGTCCAGGCCGATGCATCCCGCCCCAGCTGCGGCGGGACCGCTACCGCCTCGGGAGCCAGCCACGCCTGAAGGTGGTCGAGCGTGTGGTCGATCTCCCGGATCGTGAAATCGATCTCCGTGCGGTATGCCTCGCCGGAAGGCTTGCCGAGGTCGGCGTGAAGAGCCGCGGCCAGATCAGCGCCGCCCTCGGTGAGCATCTCCCGCAGCCCGCGCAACTGCGCCGTGCGCCACTCAAGGGGCTTGGTACGGCCGGTACGGAAGGCGGCACGCAGCCGCGCCACGATCTCGGCCGGTGACTCGGAGCAGAAGTGATTCACGGGGACCTCGCTGATAGTGCGGCGCGACCAAGGCGGACCACGCACGACAGGTGAACGGGGGTGGGTTGTACGGGTTCGTTGGGTGTTCACCAGTGCAGAGCAGTGCTCACCTGGAGAACGGTGTTCATTGAGCATTCATCCGAAGCGTTTTGTGCCTCTTCGTCCGTGCCGGCCATGCTCACGTAACCTTTCGATCGACCGCCATCACAGTGCGTCGTTCGATGTGACCAAGACTCCGACAGGGCGTTGTCCACTTTCCAGAGCCGACGGGGACGAAGACCGTCCACCCCTGTCCACCCGTGCCCGCCGCCGATGTCAGGCGCGCCGTCTCTCGAAGACCAATGCAGCTGCCCATCACCATCCGCCAAGCACGGCTCACAGCCGCGCCGTTCAAGGTCATCCGACCTGCCGGTCCCCTGGTGAACGCAGTGCTCATCGACCACGATCAGCACCCGGACACCGGGCCTTCCTCCTTGATCGTGGACACCTCGAAATTGAATCTTGAGTCCAGGAAGAGGAGTCCCGGGCGGGGACCCACCAGTTGGAGCTCCAGGCAGGAACTCAGGAGCTGCGGGTAGTCGCGGTGACTGTGCCAGCGTGGCCTGTCAACAGTCCGAATGAGGCTGGGCTCGAAACCGGTCTCTGGTGACCTGCCCGAATTCCTTGAGTCTCTGTTGAAGCCTGTGACCAAGGCTTATGGGCGCCGCCCCTTCATCGAACCGTGACGGCCAGCAGCCCGTCGGGGCGGCTGGCCGTTGGGGGCGGGTAGCGGCGGAGGTCAGCTGGCCTTGGCTGGCTCCCCAGCTCGTGCCCGTGTGCTGTCGCCACGCTCCCTGTCGACGGGTGCGTGGCGTCGCCGTCACACCGCGGAGGGGACTTTGGGCGTACCGTCCGCAGAGGGGACTTCCCTCTCGTCGGCGGCGAGTGCGCGTCTGCGGTGGACGGAGGAATGGAAGGACCACAGGATCAGGGCGACGCCGATGAGGCCGGTGACGACTTCGGGGATCTCGTACTGGATGGTGACCAGCAGGATCACAGCGAGCGCGCCGATCGCGTAGTGCGCGCCGTGCTCCAGGTAGACGTAGTCGTCGAGGGTGCCCCGGCGGACCAGGTAGACGGTCAGGGACCGGACGTACATCGCGCCGATACCGAGACCGAGGGCAATGACCACCGGGTCGTTGCTCACTGCGAAGGCACCGATGACACCGTCGAAGGAGAACGAGGCGTCCAGCACCTCCAGGTACATGAACATGAAGAAGGCAGCCTTGCCGACGATTTTGACGGCCGGGACCGGCCTGCCGGCCTTGCGGGCCTCCTCCTCGGCCTCGTGCTCGCGCTCTTCCTCTTCGAGCTTGTCCTCGAAGTAGCCGGAGAGGCCGCCGACGACGAGGTAGGTGATCAGGCCGGACACACCGGCGAGGAGCGCGGTGGCCGACTTGTCGGTGTGCTCGCCGCCGTACTGGTGGGCGTGCACCGCGAAGGTCGTCGCCGTGATCAGCAGGACGATCAGCGCGAGGCACGCCGCCAGCATGTCGATCTTGCCAAGCTTGGCCAGCGGCCGCTCCAGCCAGGCCAGCCACTTGATGTCCCGGTCCTCAAGAATGAAGTCCAGGAAGATCATCAGCAGGAAGACGCCGCCGAAGGCGGCGATCGCCGGGTGGGCGTCGGTGACCAGCTGCTCGTACGTCTCGTGGTCGTTGAGGGCGAGGTCGACCGCCTCGATCGGACCCAGCTTCGCGGTGACCGAGACAATCACCACCGGGAAGATGAGCCTCATGCCGAACACGGCGATCAGGATGCCGATGGTGAGGAAGATCTTCTGCCAGAACTCGCTCATCTTCTTCAGCACGCCGGCGTTGACCACCGCGTTGTCGAAGGAGAGGGAGACTTCGAGGACGGTCAGGATCGCGACGATCCCCAAGGCCGTCCAGCCCCCGTAGAACGCGGCAGCGACCAGGCCGAGCGCCGTGACTGCGAACGACCAGCCGAAGGTTTTCAGTACCACTGGCTACCCCATCATGGTGGTTGGGTTCCGTTTCGCACCGGCCCCCGAGCCGTACGCGGTCGGGCGCGCCTCCTGCGGGGACGGCGCCAATGCCGGAACTGCGTCGAGGGCCCGGTGCTGGGACGTCAGGAGTCGGCCTTCACCGCGAGAACCGGGCACGGTGAGCCCAGGAGGATGTGCTGTGCCGCGGAGCCCATGAGCAATTTGCCGACCGGGCTGCGGTGTCTGAGCCCGATCACGATCAAGGAGGCCGCTGTCGACTCCGCGAGGTCGAGGATCTCCTCGGCGGCGTCGCGCCCGCCGACGACCTGGCGTACGGCGAAGTCGACACCCGTGTCGCTCAGTTCGCTCCTGACGTGGTCGAGGTCCTTCTGCTCGGCGAAGCCGCGGTCGGCGTAGGCGTCGCCTCGCGTGGTGTTCACCACCAGCAGGTTCTCGCGCCTGGAGCGGGCTTCGGCGACTGCGGCGCGCAGTGCGGCCTCGCCCTCGGGCGTCGGTATGTATCCGACGAGTACGGTCATGGCTCTCTCTTTCCCGGGCACGTTGTGCCACGGTGCTCCGGCACGTCGTACGGCATGCTCGGACGGGTGGTGCGACAGGGTTCAGACGCGTCGTACGACGGTGCTCAGACGCGGCGCGCGACGGCCGGCCGTACGGCGTACCGACGGACCAGCGGCCAGGCCAGCACCAGCACGATCACCGTGTAGATCACATAGGACACCGGTCCGCCCAGCAGCCCGGACAGCTCGCCGCCGGACAGTTGAAGGGCACGACGACCTTGAAGTTCCGCACGCGGACCGAGGATGACGCCGATGATCAGCGGCAGCACCGGCAGCCCGAACCTCCGCATACCGAAGCCGAGCAGGCCCAGGAGCAGCAGCAGGAACAGATCCACGGGCTGGGCGTTGACCGCGTATGCGCCCATGGACGCGAAGAACACGATCCCGGCGTACAGATAGGGGCGGGGGATGCGCAGCAGCTTCGCCCAGACCGGAGCGAGCGGCAGGTTCAGCAGGAGCAGCAGCAGGTTGCCGATGAACAGGCTGGCGATCAGGGCCCAGACCAGGGTCGACTCGCGCTCGAACAGCAGCGGGCCGGGCTGGATGCCGTACGACTGGAAGGCGGCGAGCATCACGGCGGCGGTCGCATTCGTCGGCAGCCCGATGGCGAGCATCGGCACCAGTGTGCCGGCCGCGGACGCATTGTTCGCGGCCTCCGGGCCGGCCACCCCCTCGATCGCGCCCTTGCCGAACTCCTCGGGGTGCTTGGTCAGCCGCTTCTCCGTGGCGTACGACAGGAACGTCGGGATCTCCGCGCCGCCGGCCGGCATGGACCCGAACGGGAAGCCGTACGCGGCACCGCGCAGCCAGGGCTTCCACGACCGTTTCCAGTCCGCCTTGCCCATCCACGGTACTCCGACCGGGATGACCTTGGCGGGTTTGCGCCGCAGATGCGCGGCGACCCACAGGGCCTCGCCGACGGCGAAGATGCCGACCGCGACCACCACCACGTCGATACCGTCGGCGAGTTGCGGGATGCCGAAGGTGAGGCGCTGCTGCCCGGACACCGCGTCGATCCCGACGATGCCGATCACCAGCCCGATGAGAAGCGAGGCGAAACCGCGGACGCGGGAGGCGCCGAGCACGGCGGTGACCGCGATGAAGGACAGCATGACGATCGCGAAGTAGTCGGGTGCGCCGAGGCTGACCGCGAAGTCCACCACCAGCGGTGCGACGAACACCAGCAGCAGCGTGCCGATCGTTCCGGCGACGAAGGATCCGATCGCCGCGGTGGCAAGTGCCTGTGCGGCCCGGCCGGCCTTGGCCATCTTGTTGCCCTCGATGGCCGTGATGACCGAGGACGATTCACCGGGCGTGTTCAGCAGGATCGAGGTGGTCGACCCGCCGTACATCCCTCCGTAGAAGATGCCGGCGAACATGATGAACGCCTGCGTCGGCTCCATGCCGTACGTGATGGGCAGCAGCAGGGCCACGGTCATGGCCGGGCCGATGCCGGGCAGCACCCCGACCGCAGTGCCGATGGTGACCCCGAGCAGCGCCAGCAGGAGGTTCACAGGGGTGACGACGTGGGCGAACCCCTCGAGAAGGTGACTGAGGTTGTCCATCACAGGATTCCTTGCAGAACGCCGGCCGGAAGGTTGACGCCGAGCCCGATGGCGAAGGCGTAGAACGTGATCAGCGACAGCGCGAGCGAGATCGCGAGGTTGCGCACGTAGTGCCGGCTGCCCAGGGCGAAGGCGGTTCCCCAGAACAGGAGGGACCCGCTGATCACCCAGCCGAGAGGTTCGATCAGCACCGCGTTCACGGTGAAGGCGCCGATCACCAGCAGCACCGTGCGCAGGTCGAGCCGGGTCGTGAGGTCGATGTCCTCACCGGCCTCGGGCTCGCCGCGCCCGCCCCGGGCAACGTCGATGGCGTACACCAGCGCGACAACGACAAGGAGCCCACCGAGCAGCAGCGGAACACTGCGCGGGCCGAGCGGGTCGGTGCTGCTGGTCGTGTTTCCCATCCCGAGAGCGTCGATGATCACGAGCACCCCCACCAGGGCGAGGAACGCGCACACCCCGTACTGTGCGCGGTCCCCGTCCTTCGGCGGGTGGCGCTGATCTGCGTCGCTCCGCTCGTTGACGTCGAGGCTCATACCAGGCCGAGCTCAGTGAGGATGTCGGCCACTGCCTTGTCCTGATCCGCGAGGTACGCGGCGAAGGCGTCACCTGACATGAACGCGTCGGTCCAGCCGCGCTTGGTCAGCTCGGCCTTCCACTCCTTGGAGCCGTGCATCTCGGTCAGCGCGTCGATCCAGACCTTCTTGTCGGCTTCGCTGATACCGGGCGGGGCGACGATTCCGCGCCAGTTGGTGAAGACGAGGTCGATGCCCGCGGACTTCAGTGTGGGGACGTCCTTGAGGGCGTCGACCGGCTTCTCGCTGGTGACTGCAAGCACCCGGACCTGGCCGGCCTCGATCTGGTCGAGGAATTCGCCGAAACCGCTGGCGCCGAAGGCGATCTTGTTGCCGAGAATGGCGGGGAGCAGTTCGCCGCCGCCGTCGTAGCTGACGTAGTTGACCGTCTTCGGGTCTATGCCGACGGTCTTGGCGAGCCGCATCGGCAGCAGATGGTCCGGCCCGCCGGGTGACGAGCCGCCGCCGACCGCCATGGCCTTGGGATTCTTCTTCCACGCGGTGACAAGATCGCGGATCGTCTTGTACGGCGATTGCTTGGGCACGACGATCGCGCCCGCTTCCTCGATCAGCTTGGCGATGGGCGTGGTCTGCGCGAGCGTGGCCTTCGACTTCGCGGTGTAGGAGGCGCCGACTACGCCCAGGCCCATCTGCATGGCGAGCTTGCCGTTGCCCTTTTCGTTCAGGGTGCGCTGGAGGCCGACCGTGCCTCCCGCTCCCGGCAGGTTGAAGACCTGGACACCGGACGCGACCTTGGTGTCCTCCATCACCTTGGCTGCGGTACGCGCGGTGGTGTCGTAACCGCCTCCCGGGGTGTTCGGGACCATGATCCGCAGACCGGTCGCGGGCTTGTCCCCCTGCGTCGACGCGTCCTTCTGCGCCGTGGCGCCGCAGGCACCGACAGTGAGCATCGACACGGCGGCCAGGGCACCGACGAGGGCGGCTGTTCTTGGTCTCATGGCTGGTCTCTTTCGCTTCGGTCACTCGGACGCCATGATTGTGAGCCGGGGCCCACACCCCGTCTGCATTGTGTCGGCAGTGAAGGTTGAGTTCATAGTGGTCGAAAGGTTCCGCCGCCATACCCTCGCCGGTGAGCTGCTGATTCTTCAGTTCGCGATCATCATCGTGGTGCTTGTGGCGGTCGCCGCGATCTCCCTCGCGCAGTCGGAGGCGACCTTCAACCGGGTCGAAGGACGCCGGGTCACCGCGCTGGCCGAGCAGATGGCCGGAAACCCACTGACCCGCAGCCAGCTCGACCGCCTCGCGCCGCAGGAAGCACTCGCTCCACTGGTGCAGACGACCCAGACGCAGTCCGGCGTCACCTCGGTGACCGTCGCCGACCACAAAGGCAGAATCGTGAGCTCGACCATCCCCACGATGGTCGGTGACCGGATGCCCCTCGGCCCCGGCGTCGCCGTCGCACGCGGCTGGTCCGGCGAGGTGGAACTGGAAGGATCCAGCCACCTGGTGGCCCAGGTCCCGGTGATCGGAGCGGCACCGCAGAACCTCGGCCGGCACCTCGGAACCGTGATGATCAGCGAGACGTCACCCACGGTCTGGCAGCGGCTGAGCAACGCGTCGTCCTATCTGCTCGCCTACCTCGGGATCGCCAGCGGAATCGGCCTGATCGGATCGTGGCTGCTGGCCCGGCGCACCAAGCGCCAGACGCTCGGGCTGGAGCCGCGCGAGATCGCGGGACTCGCCGAGCACAGGGAGGCGATGCTGTACGGGATCGCCGAAGGCGTCGTCGCGCTCGATCCTCACTTGCGGTTCACCCTGGTGAACGAGGTCGGAAGGCGTCTGCTCGACCTGCCGGAGGACTGCGTGGGGATGAGCCTGGCCGACCTCGGGATCGAGGGCCGGCTGCACGACGTGCTGGCCGGGGCGCCCGGGGGGACGGACGGGCGGCTCGACGAGGTCGTCATACGCCGGGGCCGGGTGCTGGTGATGAACAGGATGACGGTCACGAAGGACGGGCGGCAGCTCGGCTCGGTCACGACCCTGCGGGACCGCACCGAGCTGGCACAGCTGGAACGCGACATCGGATCGTTCCGCAGCTCCACCGAGCTGATGCGGGCACAGGCCCATGAGTTCGCCAACCAGCTGCACACGATCTCCGGACTGATCCAGGTGGGCAAGCACGACGCCGTGGTGGATTATGTCCGCGCCCTCAGTAGACACCGTCAGTCGTTGGACATCACCGTGACCAGGCGGATCCGCGACATGCCCGTCGGCGCCCTGCTGATGGCGAAGTCCTCGCTCGCCGCGGAACGGAAGGTTGCGCTGCGGGTCTCGGAGCGTACGGCGCTCGACCGGCTCGCGCCCGAGGATTCCGCGGACGTGGCGACGGTGCTCGGAAACCTCGTCGACAACGCCGTCGATGCCGCGGCGGTCGGCGGCGAGGGCCACGAGGCGTGGGTGGAGGTCGAGTTGCGCAACGACTCGTCCAGCGTGGAGATCGTGGTGCGTGACTCCGGCCCTGGGGTGGCGCCCGAACTCGCCCAGGAAGTGTTTCTGCATGGCTTCACCACGAAGGCCGCCCAGGAAGGGGCGCGGGGCATAGGGCTGGCGCTCACCCGTCTCGTCTGCGAGCGTCGGGGCGGCGAGGTGGCGGTGGCCAACACGCCCGACGGCGCCATGTTCACAGCCCGGATGTCCGTAGCGGTCCTGGCCGACGCGGTACAGGAAGGAGCTTCCTCATGATCGACGTGCTGGTCGTCGACGACGACTTCATGGTGGCGAGTGTCCATCAGGTCTTCGTCGAGCGTGTCAAGCCCTTCCGGGTCGTCGGCACGGCGCACAACGGCGAACAGGCGGTCAAGGCCGCCGGCGAGCTGTGCCCCGACCTGGTCCTGCTCGACCTGTACCTGCCGGACATGTTCGGCCTGGACGTCATTCCACGGCTGCGGACCGCAGTGCACGACTGCGACATCATGGTGATCACCGCTGCGCGCGAGGCATCCGCAGTACGGCGGTCGGTGCGCCATGGCGTGGTCAACTACCTACTGAAGCCCTTCGAGTTCGAGGATCTGCGCCCCCGCCTCGAACGGTACGCCGCGCAGCGCAGCAGTCTGCTCGCCTCCGTCGTCAAGGACCAGTCCGATGTGGACCGCGTCCTGGCCGGTACAGCTCTGTCGGCATCGGGCCCGGTATTGCCGAAGGGTATGAGCGTGGAGACCGCACTTCTCGTCGAACGGACCCTCAGGGATGCCGACGGAACGCTGTCCGCCGCCGAATGCGCGGCCGCAGCCGGGATCTCCCGGGTCAGCGCCCGCCGATACCTCGAACACTTCCACGGCACAGGCCACGCGGACGTGTCCCTGAAGTACGGAGTCGCGGGCAGACCCGAGCGCCGTTACAGCTGGCGGGGGTGACGCCGCGAGCGATGTACTGCCCGGCAGGGGTGGGACGTGGGTCCGGACGGGGCATGGGCGAGACCGTCACCGCGCCGGCTGCCGGGATCCTGGTCGCGCCTGTGTCGTTCCTGCTCGCCGGGTGGGCGATCCTGTCCGGCACATGCGCCCGCCGCCGTTCCGGTGCACACCTCGAGGCAGCCGCTCCGAGTGAGCGACCGCGTCGAGGCGGTAGTAGTCGGCGACGCACCGGGCCGGCCAGACCCGGCGCCCCCGTCGCCGAAGGGCTCCAGCATCCCGCCGACCGGCAGGCGTACGTACGGCAGCACAAGGGCCCCCTGCGCCGCCCCGGCACGCAGCCACCGGTCCTGGCGGTCCCATCGCTCGGCCCTGATACGCATGTCGTCGCCGAGCCGGAGGAGGGGGCCCGTCAGGGCCCCGACGGCACCCACGTACAGCACGACCGCCCCGGCGAGGACGGCGTGCCGCCATAGTGGCGGTGCGTGGCGCAGGGTGCGTCCCAGGAAGCCGCCCAGGGCCACGAGCAGCAGCACGTACCGCTCGCGACGCCCGTGCTCTCTTCTTCCCTGGCCTGCTCAGCCCTCCTGCGCACGCCCCGAGCAGAAGCGTTCCGCTGAGCCCGGTGACTGCCGCGATCAGACCCCTCGCGCCTATAGACCGTGCGCGCCGCATTGCGTGAGCGAGGCTCATAGTGTGACCCGCGATTGACACTTGGGGGCATCGGCCTACGGGTTCGGTTGATGGGTGATTCAGTGCTTGCCTGGGCTCGCGGCCGCGGGTAACAGTTGCTGTCTGGTCGGCCGGGGGCTGGGGGTTCTCTTCCGCCAGTGTGACGGCGCGGTCTGATTCCCGGACGTTCTGGGTTTGGGGTGGCGCGGCGCCCGTGCGAGGTGCCGCCCCTTGCTCGACTATTCCGTCAGGCTCCTGGTGGAGCAGATCCCCGTGTAGTCGTTGGGACCGTCGACGATGCAGAGTTTCATCGTGTATGCGGTGCCCTCAAGGACGTTTTCCTCGAACTGCTGCCAGGTACCGGCCCCGGTGTTCACATAGGCCTCATCCATGATGAGGTTGCCGCGGTTGCGGATCAGCATGCCCCGGATACCGTGCCCGTCCCGCAGTTCGTCATAGACCCGGAAGATGTCGCCGTCGTCGTAAAACTTCATGCTCCCGGCCACATCGGACCAGGCCACGGTGAAGGTCACGTTGGCGGCGTAGGCGTTCGAGCCTGTGAAGACCAGTCCCATGGCCGCGATGCCGGTCACCGTCGCCCTGGTGATGGAGCGCCTGTTCATGGATCCCCCTTTGATCGATTGACGGGGACACGCTAGTACAGGGGACCGCCGAGGCGTGACCGAACTCGGCAAGAACGCCTTCCTCGGGAAGGTGTGCCTGGACCTCGAGCGCGCCCTGGCCGCCTTCGCAGATTGGTGGCCGACCGGCCATCGAGTGGCCATCGGTCGTGAGATTCGGTCACGGGATCCGCGATCCCACAATGGCTGTAGGTTCTGACTTTCGGTGTCATGCGCCGACGCTATGACCTGGACGTTCCACTTCAGTCTCACGACGTGTCGGCTGGCGGCTGTCTCAGATCGGTGTCATTTCCTCAGACTGTCCAGCCGCCTCCCCCTGTCCAGGGCGTCATGAACCTGCATCGGCAGCGATCCGTTCCACCCACTCACGCACCTTCACCGCTCGCTCGACGCGGCTGACGATGTCCTTCTTGGACGCCGCGTCCAAGGTCTCCGGGATCTTGTCGAAGGTGTCGGGAAGGACGTCGAGGAGACCCCAAATCTGTTCGCCGGTGCTGACGGTCAGCAGCTGCTGGCACCTCCACTGCAGCGGCATCTCGGGACGGTGCGTGAGCCGCTGCACGAGCGTCGGGAACAGGTAGTGCGTCGCCTCTGCAGCGAGGTGCTCTTGGAGCCAGTCGACCGGAAGGCGCTGACTGAAGCCGTGCATGGCGGCCTCCTGGGCCAGGGCCAGGAGCTGAGCGGTGTCGACGGCTCGGACGGTGCGGGGAAGCGTCGGGGTCATGTCGCGATGATGCCAAGAAGCCTGCGCGGCGCCGAGATGTCAGCTGGGCAAGGATGCGAATTGTTGACGGGCAGGACCCCAGACTTCTCGAACTCCACCGCGATGAGCTGAATGTCGCGCTGGAGCGTCAGACGACGGCAACGGGCGCGCCCCGGTCAGTCCCAGAGGGAGAGCGCGAGGACCATGGCGGCGACCGGGGCCAGCAGCCACGGCTCGGCCAGGGCCATGAGACCGGTGAAGATCAGGGCGAAGCAGGCCAGTGCCTTGGCGGTGCGCCGCTTGCCCTTGCTCTTCTTCGTGCTCTTGTTCTTCTTCACGCCCTTGACGTGAGGTGCCGCTGTGCCAAGAGCCGTCTCAAGGATGCCGGTTTCGGTGTGGACTGCGGACAGGGTCTCGGTTGTCGTCGCCGTGATGGTGGCGGTGGCGGAGTTCGTGTCGGTGTTCGTCATGGCACTCAGCTTCGTCGCGAGAGCACCGCCCTCGCGTCGGCGAAGCCCGCCTACGTGGGTGATGGCACCCGACACATACGTAACGTCGACTCAGAAGCGTCGGCTCCGCGCCGCGAGCGCCTGTCCTCGTCAGTGGGTCCGGAGTTGTCCGAGGTCCGGAGTTGTCCGAGGCAGGAGGCACCGCCAATCAGTTGGGCGAACGGCGGCGTGGCCGGTCGACGACCGGAGCCGAACCAACGTCTCCAGCACGGCTGGAGGTTCCAAGGCCCTGAACAAACGCCGAGTGCGAACAGCAGTGATCGGCCGTGCCGATTCCGAGCTACCCGTGGTCCTTCCGATGGAAGCGGAGAGCTCGACGACTTCCCAGCACGCGGGCGAGACCTACCGGTGCGGCGTGTGGCCGGGCGGGGGCGGACACCAGCTCACCACCAAGCTGTATACCGTTCGTGCCTGACACTTCGCTCACAGGCCGGACCCGAGCACACTTCCACCTGCTCAAGGAAGGCGGCCGGAGTCTCCGGCGCTGACCACCTGTACATCAAGCACGGACTGTTGGCCTGGCCGGCGGAGCAGGACATCGCCGCCGACGCATGGATCCCGCGCGATGCGGTCGGTGCGATCGGTGGGGAGGTGTTCTTCGCCCCTGCCAGACACACCAGCCGCCTGCGGGTTCTGCTCTCCGAGTCGCCCGGATCCCCGGCCCCGGCGGGAGAGGACCGCGCGCAGACGGTGCTCGGCCCTGAGGTGGAGGCCCGGGAGTACCGGACGACATGCACGGTGTGGTTCTCCCACTTCCTCGGTGCGTGGCCCGTGGACTCCCGGCTCCAGGAGTGCTCCTCAGTGGCCTGTGTGGTTCCCTGCCCACACCGTGGGAGTCCGGCCCGCCCACGGGCTTGCCTGCTCGAGCTGTCCGGCGAGGCGGAACAGGCGGCCTTCGAGCCCGAATCCGGCGGCGAACTGCATACCGATCGGGAGTCCCGTCTCCGTGTCGGCCGTCACCGGCACGGACATGGCGGGCGTACCCGCCACATTGAACGCCGCCGTGAACGGCGAAAGATCAAAGACGCGGCGGAGCCAGCCGAGGCCGTCCAGCCCCTCTGCACCCTTCGCATACGTGCCCAAGGGCAGGGGAAGCTCCGGCAAAGTCGGGGTGAGCAGTACGTCGTGGGTGTCGAAGAACCGTGCCAGGCTTCGGGCGACCCGGTTGCGGAGCGCGAGAGCGGTGACGAACTGGGGGCCACTGATCCGCTGTCCGTAGTGGTAGCTGGCAAGGGTGGGCGGTTCGAGGGTCGAAGAGTCGACGGGCCGGCCGAAGGCGGCAGCCAGCTCGTCGACCGAGGCCGTGAGATGCGCCGTCCACTGACGGACGCCGGCCAGGACGAACTCCTCCCAGTCGACCCCGAGGTCGACCGTGACCTCCTCCACCTGGTGGCCGAGGGATTCGAGCAGTCGCACGGTGCGAGAGAGGGCGTCGGCCACTGGCGTGGTGGTGCGGCGTCCGCCCCATGCCTGGGTGAGGACACCGATCCGCAGCGAGCCCGGGTGGCGGGTGACTTCCTCCGCGTATGGCCGGGACGGCTCCTGGGCGAAGTAGGGGTCGCCCGGTTCCGGGCCGCGTATCTGGTCGAGCAGCGCTGCACTGTCGCGTACCGTGCGGCTGACGCTGCCCTGCACGGCCAGGCCGTTGAAGAGCTCGTCGAAGTCGGGACCCATGGAGACCCGGCCACGGGTGGGCTTCAACCCGAAGAGGCCGTTACAGGCGGCGGGGACGCGGATCGAACCGGCGGCATCGGTGGCGTGCGCGATCGGGACCACACCGGCAGCGACAGCCGCGCCCGCGCCCCCGCTGGATCCGCCCGCGCTCCGCTCCAGGTCCCACGGGTTGCGGGTGGCGCCGTACAGCACTGGTTCCGTCGTGATGCTGTAGGCCATCTCCGGTGTCGCGGTACGCCCGAACGTCACGAGGCCGGAGCGACGGAAGCGCCGCATCAGGGAGGAGTCGGCGCCGGCGACGTTGCCGGCCGCGAGACGGCTGCCCAGCTCCATTCGCCGCCCGGCCATGGAGACTCCGAGGTCCTTGATCAGGAAAGGGACGCCGGCCAGCGGTGTGCTGCCGGGGACGGGCTCGTCGTCGGCCGGCCAGGTCTCCACGATGGCGTTGATCTGCGGATTGACCGCCTGCGCGGCCTCGCGTGCGGCTGCTTCCAGTTCGGCGGGTGTTACCTCGCCCTTTCTCACCAGCTCCGCGAGCCCGACCGCGTCGAAGCTCGCGTACTCGGTAATCCTCACTGTCACTCCCAACGGATAGAGCGGTACCGATGAGTACCGAATGATACCGATCGGTATCGCATGGAACGGACTGGTACCGTAGCAGGGGTTGAGTGGCCCAACAACGGACCGATGTCACGGAGAAGTCATGGCGGCGACAGCCAGCAGGCCGAGCAGGGTGGCGAAACTGCCGCCTCGGGAGCGCATCCTCGACGCCGCGGAAGAGCTCTTCCAGAGCGAGGGGATCCGGCGGGTGGGCGTGCAGACGATCGCCGAGCGGGCCGAGACCACCAAGATGGCGATCTACCGGCACTTCGAAACCAAGGACGCGCTGGTCGCGGAGTGGCTGCGAATCGTCGCCGCCGACTACCAGGCGGCCTTCGACCGGGTCGAAGCCGAACACCCCGGCCGCCCCAGGGAACAGATCCTCGGCCTGGCCCGCTTCATCGCCGAGGGACTGCCGGCCATCTCACACCGGGGCTGCCCGTTCATCAACTCCATCGCCGAACTGCCCGACCGCTCCCATCCCGCACGGCAGGTGATCGAGAAGCACAAGGCCCACCAGACCCGCAGACTGGTCGGCATGTGCACCGAAGCCGGGCTGCCCGACCCCGAGCAAGCCGCTGCCGCGATCACCTTCGCACTAGAAGGCGCGCAGGTCAGCACACAGAACGGAAGCATTGATCAAGCGGGCGACCGCCTGATCAGAATCATCGAGGGAATCCTGGCCCAGCACCACTCCCCCCACGACACATCCCGGGCAGCCACCGACTGACCTCCCCGCACCCGCGTACCCAATACCGAGAACCAGGTGCGCATTTACTCCAAGTGCACCGGAACGCGTCCTCGAACCGGGCATGGTGCAGGCCATCCAGCTGAGCCAGCCCGTAGCGCAGACCCCGTGTGCGGACCGCTTCCCACCGCGCCTGCTGTGCCGGGCGATGTGGTCGTGGGCGATCTGGTGGTCGGCGGCGACGCGGTTGCGCCAGTCCAGGACCTGCTCGCGGTCAGGTCCCCGAGGACCAGCTCCTGGTCGTCGTCGCCGTTCGCGACCTCCAGCTCCGGGGCGGGGGCGATGGCGGCCGGCGACAGGTGCGGGACCGGGACGAACGGCACACGTGGATGCGTGAGGAGCTATCGCGAAGGCCGACCGGGATCCTCGGTGACTGATGCCCGGATGACGAGTTGTGCCACTTCGGCGTAGATAGTGGTGCTCGGCCGGGGGGCTTTCTCTCTACCGGTGGCCGATCCCGATGCTCTGACCGATGCCCCGGAATCCAGCGCCTGAGTCGTCGTCGACGCCGGTCAGCATCCCGTACGCCCCCATCAGGCGCGGATGTCGGCATCGAGGGTCTGGACGTTCTTGTGTGCGCGGCGATGAACACAATGTACGGAAGTACGCCGGATCGTTGCCCTCCTCGATCTTGTGGCCCAAGCCGCCCGTGGGGGACCGTAATCCCGCAACGCGACCGCCGATGAACTCGGCGTAGTCCGCCGGGCATCAGCCCTGTCCTCACCCTGTGCGGGCACCTGCGCCCGGCCGTACCCACACGGTCGCTTTCTCGTCCCCGTGTTACCGCCCGCCAGGAGGTATCAGCGTGCCTGCCTTCGGCATGCCCACCGACGACGATCCACACTTCGTGGGTCCTCCCGTCCCCGGGAGACACCGGTCCCCTTCACCGCCACTGAGCAACTCACCGTTTCCGGGCCACTCTCCGCATCAGGGTCACTCACCGCAGTCCAGTCCGTCACCGCACCCCGGTCACCCGCCACACCCGACCTCCGCCGCACGGGAGCGCGCGGCACGTCGGCTGCCGGTGCGTATCACCCTCGTGCTGCTCGCCGTCCACGCGGCCATCGTGCTCCTCGCCTCACACGCCGAAGGCCTGCTGGCCGTGCCGCTGGCCGGCCCCGTCAACCTCGGTCTCGGTCTGCTCGTCGCGCAGACGTGCATGACCGCCGGGGTCGCCGTCTGGTACGGGCGCTACGCCAGGGCGGTCATCGACCCGGTGACCGAGGACCATCGGTCCTCTTTTCCTCACCCGGAGGGCCACCGGTGAACACCCTGCTCGCCGCCGGTTCCGGCGACAACTTCCCGATCTTCACGGTCTTCGCCGTCTTCGTCACCTGCACGCTGTTCTTCTCGGTGGCCGCGGTCGGCCTGGACAGCTTGAGCAACTACTACCTCGGACACCGCAAGCTGTCGTGGGCCGGCAACGGGCTGGCAATCTTCGGCTGTTTCATGTCCGCGGCCGGAATATTCAGCAACCCCGGGCTGGTCTCCCTCACGGGCTTCGACGGCATCCTGTACCTGCTGACCTCCACCGCCGGCTGGATCGTTCTGCTGATCCTGATCACCGACCGATACCACGGTTCCGCACGGTTCACGCTCGGCGACGTTCTCGCCCGGCGGCTGAGCCCGCGTCCGGCCCATACGGCGGCCGGCGTGGCGACCCTGATCATCTCGCTGCTCTATCTGATCGCCCAGCTCGTCGGTGCCGGGACGCTCGCCGCGCCCATCCTCGGTTTCGGTGGGGCCGGTGCCCAGCGTGCCGTCGTGGCCTGTCTCGGAGTCCTGATGATCCTCGCCGTCGTCGGCGGGGGCATGCGGGCGGCGACCATGGTGCAGGGCGCCAAGGCGGTGCTGCTCCTGGCCGGTGCGGGGTTCCTCGCGCTCGCTGCGCTGTGGCACTTCGACATGAGCCCGGCGGCCCTGCTGCGGGCCGCCGCCGACCACAGCGCCTTCGGTGACGACTTCCTCGCGCCCGGCACCCGTACCGAAGGCGGCGCCGGTGAACTGGACTCGCTGAGCCTGGAGTTGACGAGGCTGCTGGGCATCGCGGGTCTGCCCCACGTGCTGATGCGGCTCCGTACGGTGGCGACGGTGCAGGAGGCGCGGCGATCGGTGCAGTTCGCCGCCTTGCTGATCCTCGGTTTCTCCGCCCTGGCCGTGGTCATCGGGCTCGGCGCGGCCGGTGTGCTCGGCAACGAGGCCATCACCTCCGACAGCTCCTCCGGGGCGACCGCCGTGCTCCTGCTCGCGAACTCCCTCGGCGGCCCGCTGCTGCTCACCGTGATCTCGTGCATCGCCTTCGCCACGATCGTGGCTGTCGTGGCCGGTCTCACGCTCACCGCGGCCACGTCCCTCGCACACGACGTCTACGGGGTCACGATCAAACGGGGCAGGGCGACGGAGAAGGAGGAACTAGGCGTGGCACGACTGGCGGTGGTGCTGGTCGGTGTCACCGCCATCGCACTCTCCCTGTTCGTCCAGCACCTCAACATCTCGTTCCTGGTGGCACTCTGCTTCACCCTCGCGGCCTCCGCCGTGCTGCCCGCCCTCCTCTACACGCTGTGGTGGCGGGACTTCACGACCCGGGGAGCGACCTGGAGTGTCTACGGCGGCCTGCTGTGCACGCTTGTGCTCGTGGCCCTGTCGCCGGCGGTGTCGGGGAATCCGGGCGCGCTGCTGCCGAGCGTCGATTTCGCGGTCTTTCCCATGCGCAATCCGGGGCTGATCAGCATTCCGGTGGGATTCCTGGCGGGTTGGCTGGGATCCGTCATGGACCGGCGGGGGCATTCCGCAGAGGAAGCCGATCGATGGAACTCCGCGGATCGGACGGTGTTGCCGTCCTGACGCGGCTGCCCTGGGCCCGGTCCCCGGTCGGCAAGGAGTCCTGGCCCGCCCGAGGCGCGCCAGGACTCGGCGGAACCACCGGTGCCGGGGCGGTTGTTGCCGTCGTCGAACCACACCGGGCGGTCGACCGAGGCGCCGTGCGGCAGCGGCGCGGCGGAGGGGGCTCACAGCAGCCGGTGCATGTTCGGGCGGTTCCAGTTCCCGCTCATGTTGTTGATGCTGAAGCCGACCGCGAAGGTGTTGTCCGGGCACTGCAGCTGGTTGCCTTGGTGTACATGGCCACGTGAGACGCTCCCCCATTTCCCGTGCCAGAGCCCTGAACACGACCGCAGCTCCCGTACGTCACCTGCCGGAACGAGGCTTCATACGGGCTGCGGCTGCTTCAGTCCACCGGCCGCGCAGTCCGCGGCCGGAGGTCGGGATCCAGACCTGCCGGACGAAGAGAGGCGTCTGTCCAGGATCCAATGGGACTGGACGCAACGCTCCTGCGTGCGCCGAACCAGCCGTCGCCAAGGACGAAGACGTCGGCGCCCAGACCTGCGGCGAGCCGGGCCGGCGCTCGCTGACCATGGTGTTCAACACCGAAGCCGGCAGCTTCCCGCACGTTGTACACGACGGGCCGGCCGCGGCCCGGTGCCGGCAGGCCATGGGCGCCGAGGACATCGCCCCGGCGGCTGCTGTGCAGGGTGGACTCTCCGGCCACCCGAGACGGACAGCCGGTCCACGACGATCGGCGCGCTGCTCACGCCTCCCAGCGCGCCCCAGGCCGGTTCGGTGGGCGAGTCCGGCCCGCAGGGTCAGGGAGTGTCGCCGGACCAGTCCCAGCGGTTCCGCTCGCCGGGACGCGGGTCGTACAGAGCCCTGCCTCCGGGGCCGAACCGCCCGAGCTCGGTCATCAGCGCGACGCCGGTCTGGAACTCGTCCGCTGTCCAGCCGGTGATGTCGAGCAGCAGGCCGTCCAGCGGGCCGCCGAGACCAGTTCGGCGCAGCCCCGGTTCGGCCGCGGGCCCGGGTGGTCGTGGTCGGCGCCGTAGACCCGGCGGTGCAGCAGCTGCTCGTCATCACGGTCCATCCGTTCAGGCCTTGCAGCCGCTACTGACAGCCGGGTCCGGTCGCGTCACCTGCGGAAGCGAGAGACCCTGCTCTTGATGCCGGTGCTCGTCCGGCCAGGCTTTCGGTCTCACCTCGACCGCTCTGGCAAAGCGGCACGTCGTCTGCCCTGGCGTCGGCCTGGTGTTTTGCCCGGCATGATGTGCGGAGCAGGCGCCTTGGTGCATTGCCACCCGAAGCGGCGGCACGGGCGAACGCCGATTACCGATGAGGTACTTGCCTTCGGCAGGATGGGTGCCATGACCGAGATCATTACCCCCCGCCTCCTCCTCCGTCGCTGGCGTGACGACGACCTTGCGCCGATGGCGGACATCAACGCGGACCCGCGGGTCATGCGCTGGATCGACGACGGCTCTGTGCGCGACCTGGACCACACGGCGGAGGCAATCGAGCGGTGGGAAGAGGAGTGGGACGAGGAAGGCTTCGGACTCTTCGCCGTCGAACTGCTGGCTTCGGGTGAGCTGGCGGGCTTTACGGGCCTGTCCATGCCCGAGTTCCTGCCGGAGGTACTGCCCACCGTGGCGATCAGCTGGCGGCTCGGCTCACAGTTCTGGGGGCAGGGATACGCATCCGAAGCCGCTCACGCCACGCTGGAGTTCGCGCTCCAGGACCGCGGCCTCGACCGCGTCATCAGCATCAACCAGGTGGGTGACGATGCCTCCGAAAACGTCATCCGCAAGCTCGGCATGGTGCCCGAGCGAGAGACGGTACACCCGGTGTACGGCTATCCACTGCGCATCCACACCATCGATCTCACCGAGTTCCAGGCGTGAACCGACTGAGCTGTGGTCAGAGCTGTTCCGTGATCCGCCGGCCGATGTGCTGGAGGCCTTCGGGACCAACGGAACCCCTTGGGGCTGTTCGGGCCCCCTCACCAGGCGGTCGACGCGGTCTTCTCCGTCGGCAGCAGCATCCACAGCGCCAGGTACAGCAGGAACTGCGGGCCCGGCAGCAGGCACGACACCAGGAAGATCACCCGCATGGTGGTCGCGGAGGTACCGAAGCGCCGCGCGAGCGCCGCGCACACTCCGCCGATCATCTTTCCGTCACGGGGGCGAGCAAGTGCAGCCATGGTGGGCTCCTTCACGAGTCCTTCGTGGGAGTCACACCTGTGTGCTCCCGATGACTCGATACTCGCCTGGAACCAGGGGCCGAAGCGTCGCTCTACGGTGCGATCCGGACCCTGGGAATCGTCGGGGTCGGCCCCTGAGGAACCTCCTCCCGGAGCAGGGGCCGCGCTCATTCCCGGGACGGGGAGACGGCCGGATCCCTCTGCGCCGCAGCCTCGCACGGCCAGCCGGGACCACCCGGCGCGCCTTCGGTGTGCACCGGGCGATGGACGCGGCGGACACGCTGTTGGGCCCGCTGGTCGCGTTCCAGATCCTGCGGGCGACGGTGGACGCCTACGACTGGTGTTCACTGCCGAGCTTCTGCGTCGCCGTGCTGGTCGTGCCGGGCGGACGGGGCCGTTGGGAACCCGAGGCCCGTCCCACACTGCGCGCCGGCTTCGCGGGGGACGAAGGGTCGCACTGGCAGCATCCACACCCGCCTGACCGGTACCACCTTCGGACCACGTTGATGAAAGTCCGCGGCACGGTGGTTCCTTGCCGCCACTGGCAGCAAGGAACCACCGCTACATCAGGGCCGGGTGGTCAGGCGTTCGCGCAGATCGCGTACACGCTGATGCCGACGCTTGCGTAGCCGTCCTGTCGGCCGAGTCCGATCCAGCCGCGCCCGTCGTCGGTTGGGAAGCTGCCGACCAGGACCGCGCCGTTGCCCTGGGCTTCGGCACCACCGCCGATGACTTTCTTGCCCGTCGGACAGTAGAGGGTCCGACGCTGGAAGTTGGGCACGTTGGCGTTGGGGAGCTTGACGATCTGGTAGCCGTCCACGGCCGCGACCGCCGCCGGCGCCTTGACCGCAGCGGTCTCGGCGGTGGTGGCCTGGGCTGCCCAGCCGGCCCCGCATACCAGGGCCAGTGCCAGCGCGCCCGTGCCGACCGCCTGCTTGCCTCGCATACATGTGTCCTTTCATCCTGAGGAACTCGCGGGTGGTGGAGTCCCCTTGGCGGTCATCGTCGCGGCGGCAGTCATCTTGCGACGGCTGATTCGGGGCAAACACCTCAATGGAGCGAACAAGGGGCAGAGGGGGCGCACACAACCGGAGATTCAAGGGCGCTCAAGGGCCCCGCTCCCGGACCCCGCCACCGCGCCCAACGCTCCGTCACACCCGGCGTGCCGCCCGCGCTCGATCCGGTGCAATGCGTCCGCGTCGCGATACGGTCATGCGGTGTTCCGCGCCGAGACCGTACCTGCACGGACAAAGCGCCAGTCGTGAGACCAGATCCACAAGGGCGGTCACAAAGTGCCGATTCGATCGAACAGTCGTGGCTGACGCCGCCTCACGCGCGAAACAACGGATTGCGCACGTGCGAGACGAGCCGACCGGACGTTACGCGCTGGCGCAGGAGTTCTATCGGCTCGCCACAGGCCCTCGCCGGCGGTACGGCCGTGCCGAGCTGAGTTTCATGCGCTGGTCACTGGCCCGTGGCGTACTCGCACCGCAAACCGCCGATCCACCGGGCAGCCCTTGGTGGCGCGCCGTCAACGAACGGCTGCTGCGCGACAAGACCGAGGCCCACCTGCTGTACACCGAAGGCTCGGGTGCAGCCAGTGCCCGGAGCGTCGAGTCCTGGGTGGAGTTCATCCGCGCGCCCTCACCGGGACGCTGGTACCGCGCGCACAACGCCAGCATCGTCGCCGGCTACCTGGAGCACGAGGACCTGGCCGCGGCCGAGCAGCGCGTGGAGCGGTTCATGATGAACGTCGCACTCCTCCGCGTCCTGTTCACCCATGCGATGCTGGTGCGGCCGGGACTCGCGCTCGGGCCGCTGGCTCCCTTGGGCCCTCTGCTGGCCGACCCGCGCCACCGGAGCGTCCAGATGTTCCTCGACCTCGGCCGGTCCTTCCCGCCTCACTACCCGGTGAGCACGCCCGTCGAGGAGACCGTCCTCGACGAGCACCCTCTCGCCCGCATGCTCGACTACGGTCTGATCGCCCCACGGCTGCCGGCACTCTACGCGTTCTCTGCCGCGTCTCTGGGCCAGCCTCGGCTGACGGGCCTGCTGGACGACGGTGTCCCCGCCTACGCTTGGCCGCACGCGGACCGATCGATCTGGTACATCGGCAACACGGGTCCGCACTTGCGTGCTATCGCGCGCGCCACCGGCGTGCGCCTGCGTTGGGAGCCGTCTTCGTTCGCCACCGGCCGTCGCAGACCAGGCCGGTGACGGTAGCGCGCCTCACGCCGGTGCTCCCCTCCACGGTCGACGACGATCTGTTCCGGGGGCGAGGGCCGGGGCGACGGCGGACTGAGGGCTGCTGCCTGGGGCGAGGTCACGGTTGACGAGGTTGCGAACCCTCCGTGAACGCGATGGCGTGGTCAACACCCCACTGGCGAAACGTTCGCGGCGCCGTCCCGAGGATGTCAGCCACCGCAGTGGTGACGTACGCGGGCTGCCCGACCGCCGCGCTCCACGCGGCGAGCAGCATGTCGACGGCGGAGCTGGGCACCGTACCCTCCCACAGGCTCCGGAACTCGTCTGGCGTCATCTCCTCGAATGCGATCCGGCGTCCCAGGGCATCACCGATGACGTCCACCTGCGCGGCTTGGGTCAGCGATTCGGGGCCTGTAAGGACGTAGTCGCCTCCGACGTATCCGTCCTCACAAAGCGTCCGCGCCACGACGGCTGCGATGTCGCGGTCGTCGACCGGCGCCGACTCGGCAGCGCTGTAAGGCCACCGGACGACTTCGCAGGCCCGGATCGCAGGCGCCCACCAGGCAAGCGAGTTCGACGCGAACATCCCCGGCCGGATGATCGTCGACTCCAGTCCGGTGGCCTCGATGAGTCGCTCGATGTCGGCGTGCAGCACCGCCATGGGATTGGGCTGCTGGAAGAAGGGGTGCGGCGTCTGATGCGGGGAGGAGAGGAAGACGACCCGCCGCACGCGGGCTGCCAGCCGCTCGACGACTGCCTCGGCGGTCTGAGGTGGGGCGGTCCAGACGAGGAAGACCGCACCGGCGCCATTCAATGCAGGGTCGAGCGACTCGGGCACGGTGAGGTCGCCGGTGAAGACCTCGACCTTCGCCGGCAGCGTCGCCGCCGCCTCGGGGCGACGGGTAAGGGCGCGGACCGGCACGCCCGCGTCGAGGAGTTGGTCGATGACGACGCGGCCGACCCGGCCCGTCGCCCCGGTTACGAGCACGGGAGGAATGTCTGTCCGATTCATGCCGCCCATGAGAACGTTACTCGGTTAAAAACGCAACCCGGTCACGAATGTTACGGTGGTCAGATGAACCAGCAGACGGGACTGCGGGCCCGCAAGAAGGCGCGGACGCACGACGCCATCGCCGACGCAGCCATCTCACTGTTCCTGGAGCGCGGCTTCGACCGCGTCTCGGTCAACGACATCGCCGCGGCAGCCGAGATCTCCAAGCCGACCCTCTTCCGGTACTTCCCCACCAAGGAAGACCTGGTGCTGCACCGGTTCGCGGACCACCAGGGCGAGGCCGCACGCCTCGTACGTGACCGCAGTTCCGGCACCAAGCCGGTAACAGCGCTGCACCGGCACTTCCGGGCCGGCCTCGATCGGTACGACCCCGTCACCGGCCTCAACGACCATCCCGAGGTGGTGGCGTTCCATCGGCTGGTGTTCACCACACCGAGCCTGACGGGACGGCTCACGCGATACCAGCTCGAGGACGAAGAGGCACTGGCGGACGCCCTCGGCGAAGGCATCCAGGCACGCCTGCGAGCCGCCCAGGTACTCGCGGTCCAACGCGTGCTCGCCCAGACCAACTGGCAGAAGATCGCCGACGGTCGAACCGCCCGCGACGTCCACCCCGAGGCCGTAGCCGACGCCGACCAGGCATTCAACCAGCTGCGGTGACCGTCGCCGCCTCCCGGTCCCACGTCACCGGACGGATCGGGACCGCTTGGACATCGAGCCGCTGCCGGCGATAGGCGTGCAGGTCGGCTTCCCCCGCCGCGAGCAGATCGGTCCCCCGCGACGCGAGGCACTCGGCCGGCCGCAGCACGACGTGCGCGTACGAACACATCGTCTCCGGACCCCGCCCCAGATGGACGAGATACCGGAACCATGAGCACAACGGCTCCACCGGCCGCATGTCCCGCCCCAGCACGACCGGGGTGCCGGCCGGGTCACCCGGCGAGCGGCCGAGGACCGCGGCAGACGTCCGACGGTGTCGGCAGTACCGTGTGCTCGGACCTCTCCGGCCAGCCGGTGTACCAGCGGGCGAAGGCCACCGGCACGCCCGACGCCACAACGCGTTCGCGTATCCCTGCCCACTGATCAACCATGTGCAGACCGTACGTGCCGCCACTGACACCAACCGATTTCCACGCTGTGACGGCTCGGCGACGATCTCGCCGTCCGGCTGTGCTGGGCGACGCTGTCCGCGGACGCGCTGCTGTGCAACGAGCACAAGTGGCTTCCCGCTCTCGCCCGCATCTTCCCTTGCCGGCCCCCGTCCCGCAGCGCCTCAGCGAGCTGACACACAGTGATCCCGCCCCTTGACGGACCATCCGCGCGTTCCGGCTTTTCGCCGCGCGGGCAACCAATGTGAGAGATCGCCACTCTTCCCCCCAAAGGCATCACACACGCCGGACGGACAACTGGGCCGCCTTTCCCACCTCGCGGTGCGTGGATGCGTTCCTCGTGCCGCACCGCCCGCCGGCTCGCCATCGGAGAGTAGCCGCACGATGACCGATTCCCTTATCCACCAGACGCCCGAGAGCACCCGCTCCACCGATGACCCCGCGGTGCCGAGCCGGAGTGTGCTGGAGTCCGCCGAAGAGTACAACGAGGCATACGGCCACGAACTGAAGGGCTTCCTCTCCTCCTCGTCCGGCTTCATGCCGAAGCTCCCCACCGTGCGGTCCTTCCCGGCGAGCCACGCGGCATGGGACGAGGTGATCGCGCGCATGCCGGAGCTGTGGCGCACGGTGACCCTTCGTCAGACGCTCCGCGACATGCCGGTACTCGGCGCCGGTCCGGAAGACCTCCCCGACGCATTCGTCTGGCGGGCGTCGGTGGCAATGAGCGTTTTCGCCCATGCCTTCGTGCGCGTGGAGGTGCTGCCCGACGACGGGCTGCCGCCCTCGATCACCGTGCCCTGGGCTCAGATCAGTGAACGACTCGACCGCCGCGAACCGCACATGTCGTACAACGACCTCATCGTGTACAACCATCTGTTGCGCGACGAGAATCTGCCGGATCCCTACCAGGTCGAGAATATGGAGCTTCTCGTACCCAGCGTGGACAACCGCGAGGAGAAACGTTTCTACCTGGCGCAGGTCGAGATCCTCGCCCGGTCAGCGCCCATCGTCACGGCGGTGGTACGCGCCCAGGAGGCCGTGGCCCGCGATGACCGTGACGCCCTCTCCGCCGAACTGTCGCTGATGCTGCGGACCTGGCGCGACATCACCGAGCTGTCGTTCCGCAAGGTCGACCCCAACCCGCTGTCGGCAACCTACGTCGACCAGGTGGTGTGGGCGAACACCGTCGCCCCGCTGGCGGTACCGATCAAGGCCGGCACCGCGGGGCCGGGAGGCGAGGCGTCCCCGGTCTTCCATCTCATGGATGCTTTCCTCGGCCGCAAACACAAGCAGTCCCGGCTCGGCAAGGAAGTCGCGGAACTGCGGGAGTGGTTCCCGCCCCATCACATCGCCTTCATCGAGGCGGTGGAAGAAGTCTCGGTGCGCGACTACGTCGCCTCGAGCGGTGACAGGCGCCTGCAGAACCTGTTCTCCACACTGTTCGACGCCTATGCCGGTAAGAAGGGCTATCTCGGCACCCACCGGATGAAGGTCTACGGCTTCCTGGAACTGGCCTTCAAGGTCGGCCGGTCCAAGACCATCACGGGCATCGTCGGCGGCTTCAAGGAGCAGCACTGGAAGACCCTCGACGAGATCCTGGAGGAGACCCGCCTGGAACGCTACAAGGAGCTCCCGCCGCACGTTCAGCACGCGCGGATACGCACCCGGACGCCGGCCGCCGAGGAGGGCGACGTCACCCATGTGGTGCTGGACGCCGCCGAGACCGGTGCCCTCTACCGTCCTGGTGACCGTTGCGGGGTGCTGCCCACCAACCGGCCGGAGACGGTCGAGGCCACACTGCGGGCGCTCGGTGCCACCGGCGAGGAGGAGATACCGCTCACCGCCGCCTGGCGGGAGGCGATCCGCTACCGCGCCCGGCACCCGCTGTCCACGGACACCCTGCCGGTGCGGACCTTCCTGTCCTACGCCAAGCTCCGTCCGCTGACCGGCGACCTGGCCGGCTCACTGCTGGCGATCACCGGGTCCCCGGGCCTGCGAGCCGTCGCCGGAAGCCGGGGACTGGCGCAGTGGGAGCTGTCCGACGCGCTGGCCCTGCTGACCGAGGAAGGCCATCCCGTCCACCGACTGCTGAGCGCTGGTGTCCGGGACGAGTGGTCACTGGCCCGGATCGTGCCACCGGAGGACTTCCGGATGTACTCGGTCTCCTCGGCCCCGGCACACGGTGACGGGGAGGTCTCCGAGGAGGTCCGGCTCACCGTTGCCAGACTGAGCCACCAGGCCGACGACGACAGCCCGCGCGGACCTGCGGCCGAACTGCTGGGCACCGCCTCCGGCTATCTCACCTCGGCCGGGGCGTCCGATGCGGTCCCGCTCCAACTGGTGCGGCCCAGCCGGTTCGGCCTGCCACGGGACAGCTCCCGCCCCGTCGTCATGTTCGCCGCCGGAGTGGGCGTCTCCCCCTTCCTGAGCTTCCTGGCACACCGCCGGACCGACCCCGCGGCCGGGCCGAACTGGCTGTTCTTCGGCACCCGGACACACCGCCATCTCTATGGCGAGCCCGACATCCACTCGGCACTGGCGGAGGGCAAACTCGCCCTCTACGTCGCGTTCTCCGCCGAGGACGGCGGTGTACGCGCGGGATTCGGTGAGCCGGCCCGCACGGTCACCACCCCCGCCGGGCGCCTGCACGATGTCCTCGCCGACGACCCGAAGGCCCAGCGGACCCTGTGGGACCTGCTGCGCAGCGAGGAGGACGGTGGACAGGGAGCCCACTTCTACGTCTGCGGGCGCGCCGAGTTCGCCGAGAGCGTCATGGCGGCCCTCAACCAGGTGGCCACCCGCTTCTCCGGCCCCGGTGAGCGGCCCGAGACCGTACTGCGCCGACTGGTCGCCGAAGGCCGCTACATGCAGGACGTGTTCAGCTCATGGACCCCGGCGGGGGCCGACGGCACGGCGTACGACGTCTCGGAGGTGGCGCGGCACACCACCGCCGAGGCCGGGCAGTGGATGATCCTCGACGGCGAGGTCTACGACCTGACGGAGTTCCTCCATCTACACCCCGGAGGCCCGCGCATCCTCACCGAGAACATCGGCCTGGACGCCACCACCGAGTACCGGGCCGTACTGCACCACGAGAACAGCGAGATCAACGCGATGCTCGCGATGTACCGGATCGGCACCGTCCGCCCGCTTGACCTCGGCGACCAGCGCGGTACCGCCGTACCCCCGGGCCATGACGCCGTCGAGATATCGCTGGACGAGCTCTACCGCTGCTGGGTCCGCTTGCTGCACCTGCTCACCGCGATGTCCAACGCCCTCGCCAACGACTGGGGCTTCATGGCGGGGGCGATGACCCGCGGGGACGACCCGGAAGGACTCAACGCGCTGAAGGTGCAGTACGCATCCAACACGCACCAGCGCTTCCTGGGCAGCTACTACGAGGCCGTGCTGACGGAGGAACTCCCTTCGCTGTGGGCGCTGACCACCGCGCTCGCCGCACCGCAGGGCCTCACACGCGACCTCGGCAGCGTCCTCACCCGGACCATGTCCGAACCCGACGCCCTCGCGGCGGCCCGCTTCGCGGAGGACTTCCGCACCGCCTACCGGTCCGTCGACGGCGACCCTGCCGCCGTGGACGAGTCCACCTGGTCGGCGCTGCAAGCGGTCTGCGTCGAGGTGCGGACGCAGGACCTGGCGTTTCTCGAGGATCTACGCTCGGCGATCCGCGACGGGGTCATGGTCTTCGAGGAACTGGAGGCCCGCGCGGCCACGGACGGAGCGGAGCGGCTGATCGCCGTCCTCGACGCGGTACCCGCGCTCGTGCGCTCCTACCACAAGGCCCTCCTCAGCGGCCTGGCCCCGGTGTGGCCCACCCCGCCCGGCGGGAAAACTCCCCGCTCGGCGGACTGACACTCCCCCAACGATCGGTGCGGTGCGGGCCGGACACTCTCAGATCCGGCTCGCCCACCGCATCCGAGTGACAGGCGCCCTCGTCCCCGGGAGCCGGCAAACCCCTCCAGAACGCCCACCAGCACACGACGACACCTTGTGCGAATGCTGCGCTGTTTCACTCAGTCGGGCTCCGCTTCTCCCTCGATCAGGGCAATCACTCTGTCGTTGGCCGGAGTCGGCGAAGGAGCGGTAGTCGGTGTGGAGAGTGGCGTTGTGGTCCTGGTCGCAGCCGGTGGCGTCGGCGTCGGTGACCATGACGACTCGGTGGCCCAGGGTGGAGGCGTCGCGTGCCCTCGTGTGTCTCCCTCTGTAGCCACCGGAGACTCATCAGAGTCTCGGTTACGCAACCCACTTCGATGCCCCGGCGTCCCACTCCACAACGGACGATTGCGATCACCCGGGAGAACACATGGCGAAGAAGGACCGGACGACGGACGCGGCGAGGGAGAAGGACCGCGAAAAGTGGATGGCGCGTTTCCAGGTACGGCTGGTCACGCAGCCGGGCGTGGACCGGGCAGTCGTGCTCCAGGCGGTCAAGGAAGTCACGGCCCGGTGCGAGGATACGGGAGAGCACCCGCAGACTGCGTTCGGCGACCCGGACGCCTACGCCGTGCAGGCCGCCGCACGACTGGTGCCGGTGGACCGGGCAGCGCGCGCGAAGCGGCACAACGCCGTGGTGGACGCGCTCGACTCCGTGTTCAAGAAGGCCAGGGACGTCGCCGGTCTGTGACCGGTTGCAGCGATTTCTGTCATGGCCTGGCGCACGGGTTGGGACACGGGCTTCCATCCGCGGGGGCTGCTGGGCAGCTCACGACCGGGGGCCCGTACTGTCCACCCGGGAGAGGGGGCCCGGCAGGCTCACAGGGGCCTCCCCCACAACGGCTGTATGCGGACGGCCGACGGCGGCGAGAAGACCCGCTCCACGATCTCCCCGGACGACATCTGACGGCCACCGCCGCGCCGGCCGGCGCACACCGGCCCCTTCGTGCGGCCCCAGCTCGCGGGCGGGCGTGGCCGGGCGGCGCGGCACGGGTGCCGCGCCGCCCGGCGCTTCTCTCCTGCCTGCCGAGTGCTACTTCTCGACGGAGAAGCCGTGCTTCTTGCTGTACTTGAGCGAGGCGTCCTGCCATGCCTTCAGCCCCTCCGCCAGCGTGGTGTCCGAGACGTAGGCCTTGCCGACCGTGTCGTCGAAGATCGAGTTGGCGTAGGACTGGAAGGGCAGGTACGACCAGTCGTCGGCGACGTTTGCGGCCGCCTCGGCGAAGATCTCGTTGGCCTTCTGGCCGCCGAAGTACGGGAATTCCTTGTTCCTGAACTCCGTGGACTCCAGCTCCGCGTTGGTCGCCGGGAAGGCGCCCTCCTTCATGCGGGTCGCGACACCGTCACCGGCGTTGGCGTACTCGACGAAGGCGTAGGCGAGTTCCTTGTTCTTGCCGAGCGCGGGCAGCGTCAGGGACGAGCCGCCGTTCTCCGCGCTCGTCTTGTCTCCCTTGGTCCAGGCCGGCATCTCCGCCGCACGCCAGTCGCCGGAGGCGTTAGGAACGCCGGTGACGAAGTTGGCGGGCATCCATGCGCCGGTGGCCAGGGTGGCGATGGTGCCGTCGCCGAGGCCCTTGTACCAGTCGTCGGTCCAGTTGGTGATCGGGGCGAGCAGTTTCTCGCTGATCAGCTTCTGCCAGACGGCCTCGAACCTCTTGGCACCCGCGTCATCGAAGTCGATCTCAACCTTGGTGCCTTCGAGCTGGTAGGGCCGCGAACCGGCCTGCCACAGCAGGGAGGTGGTGAAGCCCGCGTCGCCGGTGTCGTTGGCGATGTACGCCTTCGGGTCGGCCTTGTGCAGCTTGCGGGCCGCCACTAGGTACTCGTCCCAGGTGGTCGGGACGGCGATGTTGTACTTGTCGAATACCTTCTTGTTGTAGAACAGCGCCATCGGTCCGGAGTCCATCGGCAGGCCGTACACCTTGTCGCTGTCGCTCACCGCGTTCCACGGACCCGAGGTGTACCTGCTGGGGAGCTCGTCCGCCCCGTACGGGGCCAAGTCGCTGAGGCCGTCGGTGAGTGAGTACTGGCCGAACGCGAAGTACTCGACCTGCGCGACGTCCGGCACACCCTTGCCGGCGGCGATCGCGCCGGACAGAGCGGCGTAGTGCTTGTCGCCGGACCGCTCGCCGACCAGCTTGATCTTGACCTTGGGGTACTTCTTCTGAAAGTCGGCCGCGACCGTCTTCAGCGTGGGCTCCCAGGCCCAGACCGTGACCGTGCCGCCCTTGCTCAGAGCCGCCTGGAATTTCCCGGCGGGCGCCTTCGTGTCGGAACTGTCGTTCGAGCTGCCGCAGGCGGTGGCGCCGAGCGCCAGGGTCGAGAGGAGTGCGAGGCCGCGCAGCAGGCGGCTGGTCGTTCTTCGCATGATGGTGCTTCCACTTCTCCGTGGGTGGGACTGGTGAGGGCGGGGGTCGTGCAAGGGCGGTGCTGGGCAAACGTGGGGCTTGGGGCGGCCGCAGGGCCGTGGATCACTCCCTGACGCTCTCGTGGTGAGACCCGACTGCCAGTACTTCTGCGGCAGCGGGAACGCGGTGATCGGCGGCGTGACGGTGAGGAGCGAACCGGCGATCACACGGTTGTCGATCACGTCGCCGCCGGCGGTCGTCACCTGGGAGTTCCAGACGCTCCGGGCCGGGAGTCAGCAGGGAACAGTCCGCGTCCTTCGGCATGGTCAGAGGAAGGACGTCGTTGTTCCAGGTGGCGCCCGTGGTGAACAGCAGCACGGTCACGATGCCGGGGGCGAGCAGTGACAGGGCGAACACGGCCACGAACGGACCGATGAAACGCCATCCCGTCCAGGAGCTGCGGTCCCGTCTCGCCGGCGGGGGTGGTGCCGGCGTCGGTCGCAGCGTCGTCATGTTGTTCCTCGCTCGTGCAGTCCTGGAACCGGGGGTGTCGTGAGGAGACTTCCGATCGCTTCACCGCCCTCGCGATGTTTACGCAAACATCCGCCACGCACGAGAGGTCGACATGTTGTCATGTTTACGTAAACATCTGACGGCGGCATGTCTACACTGCCGTGAGAACTATGGTCAAGGGCCCCGTTGGAGCAGACGGTGACGCCTACGCGGACGGAGAGGTGGGGACACCGTGGACATGGCTGAAAGAACCCCTGCCAACAAGACGGGACGTGCCAGAACCACCGCCTCCATGGCCGACGTGGCCCGCCTCGCGGGGGTCTCATCGCAGACGGTCTCCCGGGTCTCCAACGGTTATCCCGGCGTGAACGAGGAGACCCGGCAGCAGGTGCTCGACGCGATGAAGGAACTCGGCTACCGGCCCAACAGCGCCGCTCGCGCACTGAAGCGCGGGGAGTTCCGGACCATCGGGGTGATCACGTTCTCGCTGTCCTCGACGGGAAACGTCCGCACGCTGGAGGCGATCGCCAACTCCGCCGCCGCCGAGGGGTACGCGGTGACGCTGCTGCCGGTCGCGGTGCCCACGCAGGACGAAGTGCGGGGCGCTTTCACCCGGCTCGAGGAACTGGCCGTCGACGCGGTGATCGTCATCATGGAAGTGCATCTCCTGGACGCCACGACGATCACGCTGCCGCCGTATGTACACGTCCTCGTCGTCGACTCCGACGCCGGGGAGCACTACACGGTCGTCGACACCGACCAGGCGGGTGGAAGCCGTACCGCTGTGCGGTATCTGCTCGACCTCGGGCACGACACGGTGTGGCATCTGGCCGGGCCCGCGGATTCGTTCGCGGCACGGCGCCGTACCGATGCGTGGCGCGCCACGCTCGCCGAGGCGGGGCGTGCGGCGCCGCCCCTCATCCGGGGGAACTGGTCGGCGGAGTCCGGGTATCACGCGGGGCTCGAACTTGCGGGTCGCTCGGACTGTACGGCTGTCTTCGCCGCGAACGATCAGATGGCGCTGGGGTTGCTGCGGGCGTTGCATGAGCGGGGGCGGCGGGTGCCGGAGGATGTGAGCGTCATCGGTTTTGACGACATTCCCGAGGCGAGTTCCTTTCTGCCTCCGCTGACCACCGTGCATCAGGACTTCGCCGGGGTCGGGCAGTTGTGTGTGCAGACCCTGTTGCGGAAGATGCGGCAGCGTTGCACCGAGCGGGGGACGACGCTTGTGCCTACGCGGCTCGTGTTGCGGGAAAGCACGGCTCCGCCGCCGGGTGCCGGGTAGTTCCGTGTCCGCGAGTGCGTTGCGGCTGATGTCGGGTGTCCGGGCTCCTGCTGGGCGAAGCTGCTGCCCGTCCAAAGTCCGGGAAGCGCGGTCACCGGTGATGCATATCGTTCGTCAACTCCCCTACTCCTCAGGGCACTTGGGGAGCGCGCTCCGCTAATTGGATGCTGCTCAACCATTCCCGGTGATGCGCCGTGACTGCTAGCCTCCGAACCGCTCGGTAACACGGCATTTCCGCTCCTCCCATCCCGATTGGAGGTGAAGGAACATGTTGAGCTTTTCCAGCCAGGTCGGCAGCACTGCCACCGGTGGTGCGTTCGTCCAGGTCGCGCCGGGTGCCAGCACGACGTGTGGCGGTGGCAACTGCTCGTGCACGTCCTGCTGTAGCTGGTAGCCGAATCGCGTCGGGCGGGACCCTGGCGGTCCCGTCCGACGCGTCTGCACCGGCGCACGCCCGCTCCGGATCGATCTCCACGCCACTCAGTGAGTGAAGGGCCCGAGGATGTCACTCAAAGACTCCCAGGAAGCCGTCTCCGCATATCTCGACCAGCAAAGCCACCTGGCCGCCGCAGGGGCGTTCGGTCAGCAGCACACATCGGTCTCCGTATACAGCGCGACCACCGTGGTACGTGCGCCGGAAGCAGTGGTGCGGGGCAGGTGGAGTCAGGCCGTGGACGGATTCGTCGGCGAGGAGCTGCTGCTGAACCATCGCCGCAGCGGCCGGGATCTGGGCATGCAGCTGGGCGTCTCGCGCTTCTACTCGCACGACGCGGTGCTCTCCAGCGCCCACAGCGATCTGCGGGAGCGGGAGGACCGTGCCATCGCGCTGCCGGAGCACCGCCGACTGAAGGGCGGACTCACCTCGATCGTGGCCGGCCGGCGAAGTGAGCGGCAGTTCTCGGGCCGGCCCGCCACGCTCGACGAGCTGGCCACCGTGCTGTGGCACGGGCAGGGCGTCACGGGCAGCCTGCCGGTCCCGACCGCTCCGGACGCCGGTGCCGCGGTGTCGCTGCGCACCGTGCCGTCCGGTGGCGGCCTGTACCCGGTCCGCCTCGCCGTCCTCGCACAGCATGTCAAGGGACTGGCACCGGGCGCGTACGAGTACCAGCCGCAGAGCCACACCTTGTATCCGCTGCACCGGACCCGGGTGCCGGTGGACCTGGCACGGCAGCTGTGGACCGCGGACGTGGAGCTCGACAAGGTCGCCTTCGCGCTCGTGTACGTCTACGACCTGTACGTCAATTCGCAGAAGTACGGTGACAGCGGGCTTGTCTTCGCCCTGATCGAGGTCGGCGGTATCTCCCAGAACATCCATCTGGCCCGCACCGCCCTCGGCATGATCGCCTGCGACCAGGGCGGTTACGACAAGCAGACCCTCGAGAAGACCCTGGGATACGACGGTACGTCACGCCATGTCGTCCATTTCACGCTCGTCGGACACGGAGAGGCCTGAGAACCGGCAATGACCGTTGCAGCTTCCGAGCCGGGCATCGTCCTGGCCCCATCCGTACGGCTACTGCCCGTCGAGCCGGGTGTCATCCGGCTGCGCTGGGGGATATGGAACTTCTCCGAGGTGACCGTGGACCTGCGGGCGGAGTCCCCGGCGGTCCGTGCCGCCATGACCGCGCTCTTCGAAAGGCTGGCCGCGGGCGGGACGGCCGACGGGTCCTTCGACGGGGCCGGCGGCCTCTCCCCCGTCGAGCGGGCGAACCTGCGGCTGGCGGTGAACGAGCTGCGGCAGGCAGGCTTCCTCGCCCACGACCGCCCTTCGGAACACGGCACCGAGATGGCACGGGCGCTGCTCGGGAACCTGGATCTCTTCGGCACGCCTGAGTCCTCCGGGGCCACGGTCGCCTTCGTCGCCGACTCGCCCAGCGCTGCCGCCTATGTGTCCCGGCAGACGGAGTCCCTCGGGGCGCCGGTGGAACTGCTGCCCGCCGAATTCACCACCGAGCTGGGCGTTGCCGACTTGACGTCGGGAATGGACGGCCTGGCTGCGGCCGACACGCTCAAGCGGCTCAGTGGGTACGTCGAGCACTGCGACTCACTGGTTGTCTGTATCAGCCAGGCCTCGATGCTGACACTGCGCAATCTCAACCGCCTCGCCTGCCACCTGGAGAAGCCGGTGGTGGTGGGGCTGCTCGACGGCCCGTTCGCCACGGTGGTCGGCGCCGAGAGCCCGCGGACCGGCTGCCTGGAGTGCTTCGAGCAGCGCTCGCTCGCCCGCCTGGAAGACCACATCGGCTACCACGCGTTCGTCGGCGCCGCCGTGCCCAAGACGGGGACCGGCCCGAACGGGATCGAGTGGCTGCTCTGCGCCTTCCTGGTCAACGAGGCCGTCCTGCTCCGCTCGCTGGGCACCTCCCGCTTCCTCGGCCGTGCGCTGAGCATCTACCTGCCGACGTATGAGATGCAGGCGCAGGACGTGCTGCGGATAGGCACCTGTCCGGCCTGCGGACACGTTTCACGGGACATCGTGGAGGAGATCAACTTCAGCAGTCGGGTCGTCATCGACCGCCATGTCCGCGATGCGCTCGGGGGACCGCGATGAGCCCCATCCCGACCCGCGGTTACCCGGGGATGACCACCGCGCTCGCCCGGTACGCGCGGATCGGCGGCAACCAGGGCGGTATCCTCCCCGGCATGCTGGTGTCGCCGGCCGCGGTCGCGGGCGAACCGCACCTGCGATCGGCGACCGCGGCGATGCCCCAGTACCACCGGCTGGCGCTGCGGGACCCTCATATGCAGATGCAGTACCACCTCGCCGGCTACGGGTCGACCAACGAGGAGGCGGTGACCCGGCTCACCGGCGAGTCGGTCGAACGGTACGCCGCGATGATGGCGATGCCCCTCTTCCAGCACCGCATCGAGTACGCCTCCTACCGTTCGCTGTCCTCCCGGCACCGCTGCATGCCGGTGGAGCTGCTCGGGATCTTCGACGCCGCCCAACAGGAGCGCATCGCGGGCATGTTGCACCGCTGCTCGCCCGAACTGCCGACGGAGGACGACGTCATCGCGTGGATCGCCTGCCCGTCGCTCACCCGGCAGGGCGAGGAGGTCTACCTGCCCGCGCAGCTGTTCTTCCTGGGCTTCCGCAGCAACGCCGAGTACGGCGACATGTTGTTCACCCCGTCCTTCTCGACCGGCACGGCCGCCCATGTGTCGCTCGACAAGGCGCTGCTCGGCGCCCTGGTCGAGGCCGTGCAGATCGATGCGTTCATCCTCAACTGGTACACCGACGCGAAGGCCCCCGTCATCGAGCAGGACGCGGACGGGCGCGAACTGCTCGCGGCCGCCGGGCTGCGGCCGGACGGGCCGTACGAGGTCCGGGCGACGTACTTGACCAGGCCGGAGCTGTCGCTGCCCAATGTGGGCGTCACCTTGGTGCGGCGCGACCGGGAGCTGCCGTACATCGCGTTCGGGCTGCAGGCCGATCCGGATCCGCGCCAGGCACTGCTGCGCGGGGCGGCCGAAGCGACGGCCATCCTCGCCATCGGTATGTTCAGCACCGTCTTCGACCTCCCCAACGTGCATTTCGCGCAGTCGAGTTCGGCGTTCACGGATCTCGACACCAACGTGCTGTACTTCGCCGTCCCGAACGACGCCGAGCGCAAGCTCGCCGCCGTCGAGAGCCGCACCGCCGGGCGTTTGAACCTCAACTCGGTGGATACCTATGGTCCTGACGGCGAGACGGCGCTCCGCAAGCTGCTCGCCGAGGTGGCCGCGATCAGTGAGTGGGCGGGCTACCTGGACATCACTCCGCCGGCGCTGGCGGACACCCCGTGGAAGGTGATCCGGGTGCTCGTCCCGGAACTGCTGAGCATGTGCCTTCCCGGGTTCCCGGCGAGCCGCCATCCCCGGATGCGCAGCTACGGGGGTGTGACACATGTGGTCCCACACCCGCTCCCTTGAGGGCCTGGTGCTGGTGGCGACTGTGGCACCTGCCGAACTGGTTCGCATCGCGGGCTCGTTCCGCGGCGATACGGGCACCGCTGGGGTCCGGACACGGACAGCCACCGTCGGTGTTCCCCTCGCGTACCTGGTCGTCACCGGGCTGGCCGTCGCCGTTGCGGCGTCCGGGCACATGGTGCCGGACCGCATCGGCGCGTGGCGCACGAGCCTTGCCTGGCTCGTGGTCGCGATCGTTGCCGGAGCCGTACTGGTCGGGGCCGAGTTCGCGCTCGGAGCCGTGCCGGAACTTCTGCGCGGGGCACGCAGCCTGCACCTGTCCGTCCCGGCAGGCACCCCGGCGGGCCCCGGCTACCTGGCGTCGGTCCTCCTCACCGCGGTGGCCGAAGAACTGCTGTACCGGGGGCTGTGGATCGGCGCCCTCGAACAGTGGCTGCACCTGGCCACGTGGTCGGCGATCTGCTGCGCGGCGGTCGGCTACGCACTCGGGCATCTCTTCTTCGGTGGCCTCGCGGTGCTCCAGAAGACGCTGTCCGGGCTGGTGTTCGGGGTGCTGCTGGTCGCCTCGGGCAGCCTGCTCGTGCCGGTCCTCGCACACCTCGGGCAGAACCTGACGGTCCATGCCCTGGCACGACGTCAGGTGGTCCGGCGATGAGTGTGCCCGAGTACGCGGGCCTGTGCGTCGCGACGGTCGGCGGCTGGTTGGCGCTGTACCGGCTGCCGTTCGGGGATCCCGCGCGTCGTCGACGGGTGGGGCTGTGGCTGGCGGACAGGACGGGGCTGCGCCCCGACGCGGCTTTCGCGCTCTTCGGGACGGCACTCTACCTGCTGCTGGGCGCAGCGGCGCTGGCTCTGCTCGGGGCGTTCGCAGAGCTCTCCGTCCGGCAACTCGTCGGGCGGCCGACGGCCGGCGCGGTGCTCGCCCTGCTGCTCGCGGTGTGCGGGACGTCGAGCCTGAACATCCTGTGCGTCTCGCTGCTGTACCGGGCGAACCCTCGGGTGGACGTGCCGGGAGAGATCACACGGGTGCAGTGGATCTCCTCGATCCTCGCCCTGCCCCGGCACTTCCGCTGGGTGATCCCGGCGGTGGCCGCGCTGGTCGAGGAGCTGGTGTTCCGAGGCGCCGTCCTGCTGGGGCTCGGCTCGGCCGGCAGCGGTTTGGTGTTCGCCGCGGCGTTCAGCACCGTGCTGTTCGCGGCCGGCCAGGTCGTCCTGGTCTCCACCCGGGTCCAGGCCTACGTCCTGGGCGCGTCCAGCCTGAGCCTCGGCACCGTCGGCAGCCTGCTGACCGCCGCCACCGGAAGCATCCTGCCGGCACTGGTCCTGCATATGTCCTTCGCCGGGTTCTACACCCATCTGAGCGCCGGCTCCGGTGCGCGCGCTTCGTCAGCAGCACCCAGGAGGCTGAGCCTGTGACAGAGAAGCGATCCCGTACGTTCGCGCCTCGACCGGCGGCGGAAGCGGAGAGCGGCCCGGTGGTGCGGGTCGAGCGGCTGCACGTCGCCTACGGCTCCCTCGTCGCCGTGCGCGATGTGTCCTTCCAGGTGAGCCCCGGGGAGATCCTCGGGCTGGTCGGGCCCAACGGCGCGGGCAAAACGTCGATCGTCGAGTCGGTCGCCGGTCTGCGCGGACCCGTGCGCAACGGCTCGATCTCCGTCTGCGGCTTGGATCCGCACCGCGATCGGCCGGCTGTCAATCGCCTGATCGGCATGCAGTTGCAGGAGTCGCAGTTCCCCAGCCGCGCACGGGTCGGTGAACTGTGCGACCTGTACGAGGCCATCTACTCCGCCCCGGGGGCCTCAGCTCGGTTGCTGGACACGTTCAACCTCGCCGACCGACGGCGCAGTCTCATCACGGAGCTCTCCGGGGGCATGCGCCAGCGCCTCGCGCTGGCCCTGGCGCAGATCGGCGATGTGCGGCTGGTGGTCCTCGACGAACTGACCACCGGCCTCGACCCGGAGCAGCGGCGGGGCACGTGGCGCGCCGTCCTCGATCTGGCCGCGCGTGGCGTCGCGGTACTGCTCACCTCGCACTCGATGGACGAGGTGGCGGCGTTGTGCGGGCGGGTCGGCGTACTGCGCGGCGGTGAACTGATCGCGTTGGACACCCCTGGACGACTGACCGCGGCACACGGCGGACCGGCGACCGTCTCGGTCGACGTCGACGCGGCTCCCGGCATCGAGCGGCGTCTCGACGCACTCGGGCTGGCCCGGCTGCCTGCCGGGACGGACCGTCGGGTCGAATATGCGGCGCGCTTCCCGACGGACTACGACCGCGTTCTCCAGCACCTGGTGGCGGCCGGCCTGCCGCCCTCCGCGGTGAGCCACCGGGCACCGACCTTCGAGGACGCCTACCTCAAGCTGGTCGGCATCGGTGCCGACAGTGCGGCAACCGGCCGCGCAGAAGCCGTGCAGGGCACCACCGAGAAGGGCGGCAGCTGAGACATGGGACTGCTCTGGCAGGTCGTCGGGTTCGAAGCGCGGCGCATGACGCGGAACTTCGCGCCGGTCTTCTTCGCGCTCGGCTTTCCGGTGCTGATGTTGTGCATGTTCGGCGGCATCTACGGCAACGAGCCCTCCAGCCAGCTCGACGGGCGGGGCACGGTGGACATGTCGGTGCCCGCCTACCTGGTCCTGGTGGTCTCGGTCACCGGGCTGATGAGCTTTCCGCTCGGTCTGGCGGAGTACCGGGACCGCAAAGTCCTCAAGCGCTTCCGTGCGACGCCGTTGGGCGCCCCGGCCCTGCTGATCGCCCAGGGGTTGGTAAACGTCGCACTCAGCCTGCTGGGCGCCGTGCTGCTGGTCGCGACCGGTTACCTCTTCTTCGGCCTGCACCTTCCGGACACGGCCGGCGCGGCGGTGGCCGCCGCAGGAGCGCTGGTGCTCGCGACGCTCGTGATGTACGCGATAGGCGGGGTCGTCGCGGCCGTTGCGCCCTCGGAACGGGCGGCGACGGCCGTGGCGAATCTGGTCTACTTCCCGATGATCTTCCTCTCCGGGGCGACGATCCCGCTGCAGATCTTCCCCTCCACGATGAAGACGATCAGCGATGCCGTACCGGCGACCTATGCCGTGAAACTCCTTCAGCACGCCTGGCTGGACAGCGCCACGAACGTCGCCCTCGATGTCGGCGTACTGACCGGCCTCCTGGTGCTCGCGGGAGCCGCCGCCGTGCGGCTGTTCCGCTGGGAGTAGCCCCGTGTCCGCCGAAGACATCCTGGCCGGCAATGTGCCCGCCACCGCGTTCCTGACCGCCGTCGGCCGGGCCCGGGCGACCTCCGATCCGGACAGCACCCTCGACGATCCGTTCGCGGCCCGGTTCGCAGAGCTCTGCCCCGCGGCAGTCCGCGGAGTCACACGGAACACCGCCGGGACGGCGGTCGTGGTGGCACGCACAGTGCTCGTCGACCGCATGCTGGCCGAGCTGTTGAGGCGGGAGGAGGTGGACACCTGCGTCAACCTCGGTGCGGGCTTCGACGCCCGCCCCTTCCGGATGCACTGGCCGGGGCACTGCCGGGTGATCGAAGTGGACACGGCTTCGGTACTCGACCTCAAGGACCGCCTTCTTCCTACGGCTGACGCCCCAGTCCCTGTCGAGCGGCTGCGCAGCGACCTGCGGGACGCCGAAGGGCTCGCCGGCCTGTTGCTGCCGCGCACCGCCGGGCGGCGTTGCGTGATCCTTGCGGAGGGGCTGCTGACCTATCTGCCGCAGCACTCCGTCCGTGGGCTCGCCGCCGCGGTGGCGCGCCTGGGCACGGCCACGAGCTGGATCTGCGACGTGCTCTCCGCAGACTCCGCGCGCAGCCTCGCTCGTGCCTCGCAGATTGCCGGGGTGCCGCTGGAGATGCACGGCCTTACCGACCTGTCCGCCTTCGAAACCGGCGGCTGGCAGTGTGAGCAGCTCGAACTGCTCCCCACCGCACGACTGGCGACAGCGGCGTCCGCTGCGAGCCGGCTGCTGCCGGACAGCGTGCTGCGGCTGCGTCGGAGCGGGACCGTCACGCCTCGCTCTCGGGGACACGACCCGGCTGGTGGAGCGGGCTCATGAGCCGTTCCCGCGCCTGAGCCACGGATCCGACCGGTGACCCAGATCGCCTGTCGGAGTCGGTTTGCCGGGTGCCGGACGGGTTTTGAGTGACCGAAGGTCAGTGCGCTCAGCCTGTATATGAGGCTATCCATATCGGCTCCGACGCCGTGATCACGCCAACCAGGGTCGAGATCATCGCGCTGGTCCAGCCGGGGTAAGCCGCAGCACGGGCTGCGAGTGAGGAGACGTTGAGCGCATCGGGCTCCCTGCCGTGCTCGGTCGCCGAGGACTTCGCGGCGTTCTTGACGCCTGCTGCGGAGCGGTGCGGGCGCGCTCCTGCCTCATGGCGGTGTTTCACGTGCCCGCTGTACTGCGCGAACGTGATTCTCGCCGTCGTGCCGACGGTGACTCCTCTGCAGGTGTCGGGTTGGGACGGCGGCTTGAACATGTGATGTGTGATGTGTGAGGGGATCCCAAATGATGAGCAGTGCTTTACTCTTCCGCCATGCCGAGGACCCGCGGAGCCCTGAGCATCCTGTTAGCCTGCATATTCGTGCTGGTCGGCGCGTCGCCCGCGCCGGCGCACGAAGAGCGTCCCGTGGACTTCCCCGACGGTTCGGGGAGCGTGCCCGCGTATCGGAGCGCAGAGCCCGATCTCATCGTGTGCAAGACCGACCGTGCGGACTTCGAGCGGCGGATCTCCGGCTTCCCCGCCGAGCAGAAGGACCGCAATATCCGGCTCTTCGACCGCTGCCAGGCCAAGGGATTCCGGCATCTGCAGGAGGCGGTGAACGCCGTCGACAAGCCGGGCATGAACATCGCGATTCTGCCGGGACTGTATCTGGAGGAGCCCACCCAGCCGGCCCCGACAGGCCAGTGCACCCGGCTCAAGGCGCCCAAGTCATCGTTCGGCTACCAGATCCTGTCGTACGAGCAGCAGGAGCAGTGCCCCAACAACCAGAACCTGATCGCCATCCTCGGCAAGACGAATCTGCAGATCGAGGGCACCGGCGCCAGCCGCAACGACGTCATCATCGACGGCAGGTACAAGAAGCTCAACGTCATCCGCGCGGACAAGGCCAACGGTATCTACTTCAAGAACTTCACCGCGCAGCGCTCGACGTTCAACTCCCTCTACATCCTGGCGGGTGACGGCTTCGTCATCGACGACGTGCTCACCCGCTGGAACGACGAGTACGGCTTCCTGACCTTCGCCAGCGACCACGGTCTGTACAAGGACTGCGAGTCCTACGGCAATGGCGACTCGGGTATCTATCCGGGCAGTGCCTCCGACGTCAACAGCGACCGGGGCTACGACGTCGACCGCTACTCCATGGAGATCACTGGCTGCCGCAGCCACCACAACATGGTCGGCTACTCCGGAACCGCCGGTAACTCCGTCTGGGCCCACGACAACGAGTTCGACCACAACATGGCGGGCGCCACCATGGACAGCGCCTTCCCCGGTCATCCCGGACTCCCGCAGGACCACTCGAAGTTCGAACGCAACCTGATCCACGACAACAACCAGAACTACTACCGCCACGTCCGTGACGGCACCTGCGCCAAGCCGCCCGCCGAGCGTGGATACGAGAAGGGCGTCGTCTGTCCTCAGATCCCGGTCCCGGTCGGCTCCGGCGTCATCATCGCCGGCGGCAACTACAACCTCTTCCAGGACAACTGGATCTACGGCAACCAGCGCGCCGCTATGGTGCTGCACGCCGTACCCGGGTTCATTCGCGGCGAGGAGGGCGTGGCCAAGCAGTGGGACACCTCCCATCACAACCGTTTCATCGGCAACCGTCTCGGCGTCGACCGGCAGGGCAACTCCCGCCCCAACAAGACCTCCGTCTGGTGGGACGGCCAGGGCGAGGGCAACTGCTGGTCCGGCCTCGAAGGCCGGAGCAGCCCGCCGACGGTGCCGGCGTGCGGCGACAAGCCGGGTGAGGTGTCGGGAGGCAGCGACCGCATCGTCGGCGAGCCGGTGAAACTGGTACAGCTGCTGGTGTGCTCGGAGTACGACGTGGGGGCGCGCAGGCTGCCGGCCGGGTGCGACTGGTACGGCGCGCGGGGCGTGCAGCGGATCGAGACTCAGATCGCGATCGCCGTGGCGGCCGTGCTGGCACTGGTCGGCGGGGTGCTGTGGTGGCGGAAGTTGCGCCGCGATCGATGGGGGACGGTGGCTGCCGGGGCGGGGCTGACCGGGTTGGTGGTCGATGTGATCGGTTCGGCAAGTTCGTACGGCCACACGGTGATCCCGGCCCTGGCGCTGCTGCTGCTCGGACTCGGATGGGCCGGCATGGGGCTGCGGTTTCTCCAGCGGCGCAGGGTGTTCGGCTGGGTGACCGTCGGACTGGGCGTGCTCACCCTGCTCGATGCCCTTGACAAGGCCGTCGTGATGGTCCCGTGGACTCCGGTCAGCCCAGCGTGGCTGCGGACCCTGGTGGGCGTGGTGTGGGTGGTCTGGGCGGTGATCGCTGCCGCCGGTCGGCCTCCGCAGGCGGGCGACTTCACGGACCAGAGCCGGCCCCAGGACCGGGCTACGGCTACGGCTACGGCTACGGCTACGGCTACGGCTACGGGCGATGTACGCACCGAGGGCCCAACGGAGCCTGGCCCGGACACGAAGGCGGCGACGTCATGAAGAACCCCATCGCATCCTTCCGCCTTGCCACCCTCGCCATCGGCGCCGTCCTCGTACTCACCCTGACTGCGATCGGCTGCGCCCGGCTCACCACCCACCACAAGCCCGGGACCAGCCACGACACCGCAACCAGCCCCGTCGCGCCGGCAACCCAGCCGCCCGACGCATCGGGCAGCGACATGCAGGAAAGCGGCGACCAGGACGCCGGCTCGTCCACCAGGACCGTCCGTATCAGCATCGCGGGCAACAAGGTCAGCCCCGCTCCCCACCGCGTCGAAGTGGCCAGGGGCAACCGGGTGACTCTCGTCGTCACCAGCGACCGGGCCGACGAACTGCACGTCCACGGGCTCGACATGACCGCCGAGCTGACTCCTGGGCGTGCCCAGAGTCTGTCCTTTGTGGCCGACCGGACGGGCCTGTTCGAGGTCGAGACCCATGAGTCGGAGCTCGTCCTCGTCCAGCTCGTCGTCCGCTGATGGAACCGCTCACCGGCGCGGCGCCCCGGCGGGCCACCTCGGCACCCGTCCCGCTCAGCCCCGGTACCCGCTCATGACCCACGACCTCGATGCCGGTCCCGCCCATTACCTCGCCCACGGCATCGGCAGCCGCCAGGACCTGCCCATCTCGGCCTTCTACGCCTATGCCGGAGCCGTCACGGCCCTCTTCGTCTCCTTCCTCGCCCTGGGTCTGCTCTGGCCCGCCCCCAGATTCACCGGCGCCACTGCCGGGCGTCCGCTGCCCGCCGCCCTCCAACGCGCGGCGGACGGCACGCCCCTGCGCCGCGTCCTGCAAACCTTCGGCCTCGCCGCCGCCGTCTTCATCGCCGTCCACCTCCTCCTCGGCCCCGACGACCCCGACCGCAACCCCGCCCCGGGCACGGTCTACGTCCTGTTCTGGGTGGGGCTGGTCCCCGCCTCCCTTCTCCTCGGCCCCGTCTGGCGTCTGGTGAACCCCCTGCGCACGCTCCATGCCGCCGCCTGCCGTGTCCTCGGTCGCAACCCTCGCTCCGGGCGTCCGCTGCCGAACGCCTTGGGCTACTGGCCCGCCGCCGTGGGCCTGTTCGTCTTCACCTGGCTCGAGCTCGCCTCGCCGGAGCCTGCCTCCCGCACCGTCCTGATCACCTTCTTCTTCCTCTACGCCGCCGCGCAGTTCGCCGGGTCAGCGGTGTACGGGGCACTCTGGTTCGACCGCGGTGATGCCTTTGAGGTGTACTCGGCGCTCCTCGGTCATCTCTCTCCCCTCGGCCGCCGCCCGCACGACCGGCGTCTCGTGCTGCGCAGCCCCTTCAACAGCCTGGACGCCGTCCCTGTCGCGCCGGGACTCGCCGCCACGCTGTGCGTCATGCTGGGCAGCACCGCTTACGACGGCTTCTCCAAGGCGCCGTGGTGGATCACCACACTGCAGACCTCACCCCTGGGCCGGACCGGTGCCGCCACCCTGGGTCTGACCGCCACGTGTGTCATCGTGGCCCTGCTCTACACCTGCTGTGCCGCCGCCACACGTCTCATCTCCGGCCCCGGCCACGAGCGTCCCACCAATGCCTTCGCCCACTCCCTCCTCCCCATCGCCACCGGCTACCTCATAGCCCACTACTTCTCACTCTTCACCATCGAAGCCTCACGTACGGTCACCATCGCATGGGGCACTGACAATCCGCCCCCACCCGCAGACCTCCTCTCACCAGGCGACCTGGCCACCCTCCAGGTCACCGCGATCGTCCTCGGCCATATCCTCGGCGTGATCGCCGCCCACGACCGATCCGTCCGCCTCTTCCCGCCGTCCCGCGCTGTCGCCGGTCAGGTCCCCCTCCTGGTGCTCATGATCTGCTACACCGTCGGAGGGCTGACGCTGCTCCTGCAGGCATAGCGATGACCGTTGGCCCCGGGTCCGCGTCTGCGGACCGGGAGCCCCGCGTTCGGGTGCCGCGGCCCCGGGCCATCGGGCCGGAGCGCCGCGGAGGTTGGCGGGCGAGTGGTCAGGAGACGAGGGGGGCGGCTTCCGCTCGGTCAGCTTGACCGTGCACAGGCCGCCGCGCTCGGTCTTCACGTCCGTCACCTTCAGCTGGGTGCCCGTCGTTGGGAGAGCTGATCGAGGCCGATGTGCCCGTGTGTTGCATACCGGAGGAGCATGGCCGGGCGGCGGCTTCGTCGACCTGCTGGCTCCGCACACAGCGCCCGCATCGTTCCTGCGGCACCACCCACTGGCCAGACCTCCGTATCGCCGCCTGAACACTCAAAGAGTGCGACTGAGTGGCTGTGACAGGCGGATGTCTGGTTGCCTGCACCTGGCGCGACGATCCCTGGTGATGCGAGTGGGGCCGTCAGTTCGGCGCAGCGGGGAATTCTTCGCGGACGAGGGGCACGACCTCGTGGGCGAAGAGGTCGATCTGGTGCTGGTGGTCGTCGGTGGGCCAGTAGACGAAGCCGTTCATGCCCTGGTCGGTGACTGCGGTGATGATCTGGTCGGCCCACTGGCGTACGGATCCCTGGAAGGGCTCGGAGTTGGGGAGACTGCTGATGGTGCCGTTGAGGTTGTAGACCTTGCGCAGGCTGGCGGGGTCACGGCCGGCGTCGGTGGCAGCGGTGTCCAGGCGGGTGACGGCGTCACCGAGCCGGTCGGGCGGGAGGAAGCTGCTGGAGGGCAGCCACCCGTCGGCTCTGGTGCCGGTGAGGGTGAGCATGCGGGGTCCGTAGGCTCCGAGCCAGATGCCGAGGTCGACGCTGGGGTGCGGGCCGGGGTGGACCCCTGCAACACGGTAGTGCCGTCCGGTGATGCGGAGGGAGCGCTCGGTGCTCCACATGCCGCGGATGACGGTGATGGCCTCGTCGAGGGCGTCGACGGCTTCGCGTTTGCCGCGGCGTGGTCCGCCCATGGCCTCGATGGCATCCGAAAAAGCTCCGGTTCCCAGACCGAGGCGCAGACGGCCGCCGCTGAGGACGTCGAGGCTCGCGGCGGCTTTGGCGAGCACAGCCGGGGGCCGTAGGGGCAGGCTGGCGACAGCGGGGACGAAGGTGACGGTGCGGGTCTGGGCCACGAGATAGGACAGAAGGGTCCAGGTGTCGTAGAACGCCTTCTGATAGGGGTGGTCCTGAATGGTGATCAGATCCAGACCGGATTCCTCGATGCGGCGGGCCAGGCGTGCGGGTGCGGCCGGGTCACTCCAGACAGGGTCGACGTTGGCACCGAACAGCAGGGGCAAAGACATCGGGATCTCCTCGGTACGGGGATGCCCCGGAGCCGCCCGCCGTCTGCGGTGGCGAGGGGCTCCGGGGCGGTGGTGTGACAGGCGAGTGCTACTTCTGCGGCATCAGGGCCATAACAATCGGGACGATCCGGCTGCCGGGTTCGGTGGTCCAGTTCACGGCGAGCTCGGACAGGAGCTGGTTGGTGGAGGTGAGCGTGGCGCCGGCGTTCTCCATGCGGCGCAGGGCGATGTCGTCGGCCATCTTCGTCGGGGAGCCGCCGGCGTCGGCGACGACCTGCACCTGGTAGCCCTGCTCGAGAGCAGTGAGGACCGGGTAGACAGTGCACACGTCGTTGGTGACACCGGCGACAATCACCTGGTTGCGGCCGGTTGCCTCCACCGCGCCGGCGAAGTCCTTATCGTCGAGGGCATTCACGACGCCCTGGCGCCGGGTGCGGGCGGCGAACTCCTCGGGGGCGATCTCCTCCAACTCGGCCAGCAGCGGGCCCTGCGCGTACTCCTCCATGGAGGAGGTCAGCACCAGCGGCATGTCCAGGGCCTTGGCGGCCTTGGCCAGGGCGAGGGCGTTGCTCTTCATCTCCTCGAAGCCGATGGAGCCGACCCAACCCATGGTGCCGACCTGGTGGTCGATGAGCAGCAGGGCGGCGGTGCCGGCGCTGAACTTTGCAGTGGTGGACATCAGATTCCCCTCAGGTGTGTGGGGTGATCGCCCGAAACAGGTGTCTGGGCAAATTTCTTCAGGCCAGGGAGCCCCCGTGAGTGAGGACTCCTCATCCCCTTTGTGATCTTTTTCTGGCCGGCACGCATGGCTGGAGGCATCAGGCGACGTGCTGGGACCCCACCCCTTGGGACAGGAACTGGTCAAAGGCCCGGATCAGGTTCTGGGCGGAGGAGATCGGGCCTCCCAGGCGGTGCATGCCGCTGGCCGTGTGCAGCAGCAGCGTCGGGTAGCTGTCGACACCCAGACGGCGCACCTCGCGGGCGCCGGCAAGGGCTTCTTCCCGGGTGGCCGGGATGTGTAGGCGGCGGCCACCGTGACCGGGTCCAGCCCCAGCTGGACGGCGATGTCCCGGTAGGTCTGCACATCCGACAGGTCGCGCCCGTCGAGGTACCAGGCGCGCTGGAACACGGCGGTGGCCTCCAGGACTTGCACGCCGGGCTGGTTGCGCAGCGCCACGAGCCCCGTGGCCGCGTCGGTGGAGTCCATGACAGCGGTCCCCTCGGCCAGCACCTTCTGGTACGCCTCGCCGAAGGTGACACCGGTCAGTTCGGTGATACGGGTATTGGCGGCCGGGATGTGCGGGTGGGCCGCGACGGGCAGGGCCCGGATGCCGGTGAACAGGCCGCCGGACAGCACCCGCAGCTCGATCCGGTCGGCGCAGGCCTCGGCGAAGTCGTGCAGGGCCGGGCCGAAACCGTAGCACCAGCCGCAGTAGGCATCGAAGGCGTATGTCAGCCGAGCCCTCTTCATCACGGACATCTGGATTCCTTTCCTGTTTCGGTCACCGGTGCCTCACCGAAACCGCTGCGGTACCGTTCAAACTAGGGAGCGATATGGTGAAGAGCCGGATACATTGGCGACTGATGATGGTGAAAAAGAGACACAATGACCCAACGGAAGATCACTGACGTCGCCTTCGTGGCTCCCGTCGGCAGGCCTACCGGCCTGGAGGTCATGTCCCTGGCGGAACTACGCGAGCGGGCACCCCTCCGCATGGGGAGAGAGGGCCTGGCGACCCCGCAACGGCCGGCCTTCCACCACCTGCTCACCCTCAGCAGCGGCACGCTGTGGCACAGCGTGGACTTCACCGGCTACGCCCTCAGACCCGGCTCCTGGCTACGGGTACGACCCGGCCAGGTGCAGCAATGGGGCGACCTGGCCCAGGCTGAGGGCACGCTGATCCTCTTCGAGCGCGACTTCCTGGATCCGGGCACCGTGACCGCCGCCCACGTGGACGACCTGCATGCCCCCGTCCTGCAGGTCCCGCTCCCCGAGGACAGCCAGGCCCTGGAGATGGCCGTCACCCATCTGACGCTCGAATTCGAGGCCCAGCGCCCACTTCCCCCCGGAGCACATGTCGCGATGCTGCGCCACCTGCTGGCAGTCCTCGTGCTACGCCTGGCCCACCTCACCGCCCCAGCCGGCAGCCCGGCACCCGACCCCGGTCAGACCTTCCTGCGCTTCCGGGACGCCGTCGAACGCGACTTCACCCGCACCCGCCGCCTGGACGACTACGCCCAGGCTCTCGGCTACTCCTCCCGCACCCTCTCCCGCGCCACGCTGGCCGCCGCAGGGATCGGGGCCAAGGAGTTCATCGACGGGCGGGTCATCCTCGAAGCCAAGCGGCTGCTGGCCCACAGCGACCACCCGGCATCCCGTATCGCCGCGCAACTCGGCTTCTCCAGCGCCACCAACTTCAGCAAGTACTTCCACCAGCGCGCCGAGACCACTCCCCTGGCCTTCCGTGCCACCGTGCGCGGACAGGCAGCAACAGCCAACGGGCACGGCAGCGGATCGGGATCCTGAGCGTGGGAAGCGGCTGCCCGCGTCCCCAGCCGCGGGCAGCCGCCTTTCAGGACTGCCGGTGCCGGCCGCGGCGGCAGCGGACGGCCAGGGCCGTGAAGACCGCCCCGGCGAGCGGTGCCAGCAGATAGACCCACAGGTATCCGGTCGCGCCGGCCCACAGCGCGGGCCCGAACTGACGGGCAGGATTGGCGGCCCCGCCGGTCGCCGTCCCGAGGCCGACGACAAGCGCCGCTGCTGCCGCCGGAAGGGCCAGCGGAATCCACTTCACCCGCTCAGGACGGGACAGGAGCAGCACGGCGATCGCAAGGATCGCAGCGGTCGCCGACGCCTCCGCCGTGAACACCGCCGCGACCCGCCAGCCCGGGCCGGGCCGCACGGCTGAGTAGGACACCTGGCCCGTGGCCACCGCCGGACCCCACACGAGCCTGGCCAGGCCGGTGCCTGCGAACGACCCGGCGAACTGGGCAGCGGCGTACGGCACGACGTTCCGCCCGGGAAACACGCCTGAGAGCCACAGGCCCACGGTGACAGCCGGGTTGAGGTGCCCGCCGGAGTACCGTCCCCACGGGGACGTTATCGCCAGCCCGATCGACACTGCGACCATCACCGCCACAACGGCCAGCCGCAGGTGAACACCGCCGCCCAGCGCCGGGACGACGGAGGAAGCCATCACCCAACGGACGGCCGACACCACCACGAACAGCACCGCACCGGTGAGGACGAACTCCACCGTCGCCGCCCAGGCAATGTCCTCGCACCCATTTCCGTGCCTTGCGGCGCCGGTGCCGCAGCCGGAAGGTGTTGTGTCATCCCGCCGGACGATGCCACGGGCAGGTGTGAGCATGGTCAGCCCCAGGACATCTCACCCGTGGCGACCTTGGACCCCAGGTCCAGGGCCACCTGCAGGCCCAGAGTGGGATGGCGGCGCAGCATAGCCGCCTTCAACGCCTCGGCGCTGCCACCGCTTTCCGCCAACTCTTCCTCGAAGGCGGACAGATAGTCGCGGGTGAAGGTGATCACGGACGCATCGGTGGCGGAGTCCGCCGAGCGGTGGCCCGCAACGACATAGCGAGCGTCCAGCTTCCCCATCTCGGCCAGCGTATCCACCCAGGCAGCACGCTCACGGCTGGTGGCCGTGTCGGCGGTCCACACATGCAGGCCGGAGAACAGCAGAACACCGCCGACCACTGCCCGGTCCTCGGGCTGCCAGAGGTACTCCGTCCGCCACAGAAGGTCCGGATGCCCGCCGCGGATCTCCAAGCGGCGCCCCTCGACGCTGAGATGACCGTCCTGCAGCACCTCGGGGACAACCACGTCGGTGGGCAGATTCCTGCCGAGATTCGCCCAGGTACGAAGTTTGGCTTCCCAACTTGCCTTGATCTTCTCGACGGTTACGGCCGTCGCAACAACCCGGACCCGGGGGAATGCCTGGCGGATCACCTGCAGGCCGAAATAGTAGTCCGGGTCGGCACTGGTGACCACCACAGTGGTCAGCTCCTTGCCGCTGTCGATGATGTCCGCGAGGACCCGGTGCTGCTCGGCCAGCGTGAACTGCCCGTCTACCAGCACAGCCTCGCGGTCACCCACGATCAGCACGGATGACTTGCGCAGGCCGGTGTCACCGGCAGCATGCACGTGATACGTCAGAGGAGAGGACATGAAGGTGTTCTGCCTTTCGGAAAGAGAGAGGTAGAGAATCGAGCCGTCGAAAGGATGTATGGCCGCCCGGCGGTTCAGGGAAGGCAGAGGAGACCTTTCCGCTGCAGGGGCCGATGCGGATTCGGTGAAGTTGCCCGAGCCGCTCGGACACACGCCCCTGCGCCCTCCGTACAGGCCGTCAGTCATCATCATTCTTTCCAACTTCCGTCACCCCGCTCAAAGCGCTCGGCGGGTCGACATGACCAAAGCTATGGTCAGAGGCGAGGTGAAACGAGATACCCTCGCGACGGAGTATGGTTAAAAAGCGACAGTCTGGTGGTATCGCGAGAAGGCTGGACTGAGCCCGCGTGTTGCGACCAACACGAACCGGGATACGAAGACACGAGGGTTGGCTGCCCTGACAATCCAACTTCCCCTGCGAACAGGTGCTTTGGCAGTCGCCGTCGCGCTCGGCGACCCGAACGCCGTCGCGGACCTCGCCGTCCGACTCGACGGCCGGTGGCAAGGGCGGTGCGTCGTACTGCATGACGCAGAGGGTGTGCCACAGGAGAGTACTTCTGGGGAGTCCCGGGCGAGTGACTGCACGCGGCAGACCGGCATCCAGGTCGGTACAACGGCGAGGAAGAAGCCATGGGAGTCAACCCAGCGGCAGACCACCCGAACAGGGATCACCACCAAACGGGAAGGACGGCCGCCGATGGTCAGACGTGCGGGCGTCAGCCACTCGCCTCCGGCCCAATGCACCGGCCGGCCCCGTCAGCCGACCACCTCCTCGTGATCGGGTGACGGGGCCGCGGGTCCCACGGTCCTCGGCCTGCGCTACGCGGCGTCGACGAACGACAGCGGCGCCCGCTTCGGCGGCTGCTCGTCAATCTGTCGCCACAGGAACCACGGCGGACTCCGATTCCTCCGGTGTCAGTGCAGCGGTGGCGGCCCGTCCTGGGCGCCCGTTCCCCACCCGGACGGGTCGGTGCCGACCGTGAACGCCAGCGACCGCATGCCCCTCAGGGCGTCTGCCGTCAGATACGTGCGGCCGTGAGGTGAGCCGTCGACGCGGGCCGACTGGATGTAGCGGTGGTCGTTCGAGGTGCCGGGCGCCGTCACCGTGAGTGCCCCCGCCGGGTAGTAGCGCCGGTCGAGGGTGAGGTCGACGCGGTCGAACACCGGGGTGGACAGGCCCCAGGTGCCGGCACCCGGCTGCACCGGGAAGATCCCGATGGACGACAGCACCATCCAGGCGGACATCGTGCCGAGGTCGTCGTTGCCGGTCATGCCGGTGGGACTGTCCGTGAACAGGGTCAGTGCGGCGTGCACGACGTCGGTGGTCTTCCACGGCTGACCGGTCGACAGGTACGTGTACGGAGCGATGAGATCGGGCTCGTTCTGCGGGTTGTACTTGCTCGCGTTGTAGTAGTCGTAGGGACCGTTCACCCATACCTCGCGAGCGGTCTTCGCAGGGTCCTTCACGAGCCGGTCATAGGCGAAGAAGGAGTCCAGCCGGTCGTTCGCCGCCTGCTTTCCGCCGATCAGGTCGACCATGCCCGGGAGGTCCTGCGGCACGAGCCACTGGTACTGCCAGGCCGTTCCCTCGTGGAATCCCTCGCTCTTGGCCGGGTCGCTCGGACCGGTGAAGGCACCGGAGGCGTCACGTGCGCGGAAGAAGCGGGTCGAGGGATCGAAGATCTTCCGGTAGTTCTGGGCCCGGGCTGCGTAACGGGCCGCGTCGCCGCGGTGACCGAGGTCGCGGGCCATCTCGGCGAGCATCGCGTCCGACAGGGCGTACTCCAGTGTCGCGGACGCGCCGTGGGCGTAGTCCGAGTCGCCTGGCTTGGGGTGCGGACGGCGCTTGCCGTGGGGCACGAACCCGTTGGTGATGTACTCCTCGTTGGCCTCACGGCCCGCGGCCGGAGAGTCGGCGGGCGGTACCCCGTCGGCGTTCTTCTTCAGCGCGCGATAGGCCCGTTCCTCGTAGCCCTCGAGCAGGCCTTGCCGGTAGGCGTGGGTGAGGAACGGGGTGACCGGGTCGCCGGTCATGATGTTCGTCTCGACCGTGCCGTACCCCCACTTCGGCAGCCAGCCGCCCTCCTCGTCGATCTTGATGACCGATATCGCCATGTCCCGGGCCTCACGCGGCGCGAGGAGGGAGAGGAGCTGGGCCTGCGTGCGGTAGGTGTCCCACAACGACCAGTTCTGGTAGTACGTGAAGCCCCGTGCGCGGTGGATCTTCTTGTCCCAGCCGGTGTAGCGACCGTCGGCGTCGCTCCCGATGTTGGGTGCGAGGAAGGACCGGTACAGGGACGAGTAGAACGTACGGCGGAGGGTGTCGCTACCGCCTTCTACCCGCACGTCGTCAAGCCGTTCCTCCCAGGCCCGCTGTGCGGAGTCGCGGACCTCACGGAACGAACGGCCGCCCTCGGCATTGAGGTTGACGGCCGCGCCGTTCGCGTCGACGTAGGAAAGGGCCGTCGTCGCCTCCACGGTACGGTCCTTGGTGGTGTCGAAGCGCAGATAAGCGCCGTCGCGGCCGGCCTTCGAGCCGGCGGTGACCGTGGAGCCGTCCCACGTGCCGTGCGCGGTGAAAGGCCGGTCGAATCGCGTGATCGTGTAGACGGTGTAGGACTTGGTGCCCTGGCAGAACCCACTGCCGGTGATCGCGGTGCGTACGGTCCGGTCGTCGAGTACCTCGACCTTGGTGGATTCCTTACGGTGCAGTGACTGGCCCGCGTTGAGCAGGACATTGGCCTTGTCGGTGGCCGGGAAGGTGTAGCGCTGCACGCCGGTGCGGGCGGTGGCGGTCAGTTCCGCGCGGATGCCGCTCTTGAACCCGACCTTGTAGTAACCGGGGCTTGCCTTCTCGGTGTCATGGCTGAACTCTGCCTGGTACCTCGCGTAGTCCGTCTCAGCGACGTCACCGGTGGTGGGCAGTACGGGCAGATCACCGCCCAGACCGCAGCCGACGCCGGACAGATGGACGAGGGAGAAGCCCCGGATGTGGTTGTGGGAGTAGTCGTATCCGGTGTTGTGTCCGGTGTCCGGGGAGAACTGCACCATCCCGAAGGGCACGGCCGCGCCCGGGTAGGTGTTGCCCTCGTTCTCGGTTCCGATGAACGGGTTGACGAGGTCGGTGAGTCGGCCTGCTTGGGTGGCGACCGTCTGGGTCGTGGGCGCCATGGAGGCGGCTGGAAGGAACGCGAGCGCCGCGACCACGGCGGCTGCACGGTGCATACGCCGATGCCGTCCCATGAACATCAGTCCCATTCTTGGACATAGACAACGTTATCAAGCAACGGTCGCTCATCTTTCGTGCTGTAGAGGCGCCCGTCAAGTATGCACGTAAGAGCGGAAGTTGCTGCTCCGTCTGCCGGATGAGGTTCGCCGTCGGAGGGTGACGTCCGGAAGAAGGCTTCCGCGCGCCATCACGAGGAAGAGGAAGCGGATTCGGGGACGGTCGCGATCCGGCCCCCTCTCCTCCCCTCCGGCGCCCGGGAATCCCGGCAGGTCCCAGCGGCCTCGGCGGTACGGCGGTCCCGGCGACCCGTCAGCCGGTCGAACCCGCTCCGGGCGCCGGGCGTCTGGTGTCGACGGCCGTCGGAGGCCCGGGCCGCGTCGACGGCTTCGACGTGGGCCGGCCTTTGCCGCTCGGAGTGACCGGAGCCGGGGTCGGCGGGAGGTCGCCGTCCGGCGGCGGTGGGCCCGTGGGGCTGGCCGTCGCGCCGGTCGCGTCCTCGTTGGCGATGGTGTCAAAATCCACCAGGCCGGTCGCCTCGAGCACCATGATCTGGTCGAGGACGGTCTGGTTGGCGTCGCTCGCGAGCTGCCGGATCAGGCTGTTGCGCGTGGCGTGGCGCACCTGGCCCGCCAGTGTGAAGTCCTTGCCGTGGGCGTTGCGCAGCAGGTTCGCGAACTTGTACTCGTACTCCTGGCCGCTCGCCTCGGTCAGCTCCTTCAGCCAGCCCTGCTGCTGCTCGTTGGGCTGGTTGGGCAGCTGCACGCCGAGCTTCGCCGCCGCGTCCAGGGTTCGCCGGTCGAGGTCGGTGTGGCCGACCACAAGGTGGTTCCCCGCCTCCTTGATGGCTTTGCTGGGCGCGCGTTCGACCGCTTGCTGGCCTGCGGGGAGTTCCCACAGGTCCGCCAGCCGCACCTTCACCAGGAAGTCGCGGTCGGCGGCGGACAGAGGGCCCCATTGGGTCGCCACGGTCGCGGCGTTCAGGTCGGCCGGTTCGCTCGTGATGCGGTCGGCGTAGGACCATACGGGGTACGCGATCGCCCCGACCGTTGCGGTCAGCGCCGCGCTGATGACGACCGGGCCTTTGATGCGCCGCAGCAAGGGTGCCTCCTGAGCGTTGTGCACTTGGCGGTATCAGGAGATACGCGTGTTGGGACCGCTCTGTTCAGCCGTCGAACTCGCCCTGCACGTCCGGAGCGTGTGGTTCCGCGGCGACCCGCAAGTGCTGCCTCCGGTCAGTCGTTTCAGATTGCGGATGTCCGGCATCCCTGCGCACAGGCGCGAAGGTGTCCCGCAACGTCAGACAGGTTCACCACGGATCGAAGCGGGCGGGATGCTCTGCTCGTACCGGAAGACGTTGTGGGGGTCGTACTTCGCCTTGATCTCGCGCAGCCGGTCGAAGTTGGCTCCCCAGTAGGCGGTTTCCCAATCCTGCATCCCGAGATTCGGTACGTTGACGTAGGCACCGTCCACGTAGGGCTGCAGTGCCCGGCTGAACTCGGCGATCCATGCGTGTGCCCGCGGTGTGATCGCGTCACCGCTTCCCGCTTGTCCACGAGTGCCCCAACCGACGCCGGGCTCGGAGTAGAAGAGCGCTTCACGATGAGGGAACGCAGTGTCGCCGCGGGGGCTCCTTCTGACAGCCCCGCCGAAGGCCTGGGTGAAGAAGTTGCTGTCGGCCGAGGGGGCATCTCGCATGAATGAGGCGATCAGGTCGATCGCCTCGCCCGGGAACGGCTTGGTGGCGAACTGCGAGAAGAACTTCCAGTTCGCGGGTTCGTCCCCGGTCGGAATCTGGAAGCCCGCGTATACGTCTCCCCAGCTGCCGACCCGGAACGAGACCTCGGGGTTGCCGACCGACAGGATCGGGGCCAGCAGTTCCTTCGCCTCGGCCGGCGATCCTTCCGCGAGAACGGCGAACAACAGGATCCGGCCTCGGTGGATCTCGAGCTGGGTTCCGAGGCGATTGTCGGCGATCGGCGCCGTGTGCTGCCAGGTGTCGAAGACCTCGGACAGGTCCTCGAGGCCGTCCCACGTCACCTGCGCATAGGTGACGCTCTTCAGCGGAACCACCTCGTAGGTAAGTGAGGTGACGATCCCGAAGTTCCCGTTTCCCGCCCCGCGCAGCGCCCAGAGCAGGTCCGGGTTGTTCGTCAGATCCGCTGTGACCACCTCGGCGCTCTCGGCACCCGACGCGACGACGATCTCGGCCCCCACCAGGTTGTCGCAGGCCATGCCGAGGTAGCGGGTGAGGAAGCCGAAGCCGCCACCGAGCGTCGCACCCGACAGGCCGACACTGCCCTCTGTTCCGGTCGTCACCGCAAGGCCTTGCCGCGCGAGCGTGGTCACCGCTTCCAACTGGTTGAGACCGGCGCCAACTGTCGCGATACGAGAGGCAGGGTCGATGCGGGCCGACTTCAGCTCGCTGACGTCGATCACGATACCGTCGTCCACGTTCGACCGGCCCTCGAGGCTGTGGCCGCCGCTCCGTACCCGCAGCGCGACGTCGTTCTGCCGCGCCCACGTGAGCGCGTTGACCACGTCCTGGGGCTCCTGGGCATAGACGATGACCAACGGATGGTGAACGAAGAGCTCGTTCCAGCCAAGGCTCGCCCTCGCATACCCGGGGTCCTCGGGGCGGACGATGCGGCCGGTCAGCTGCGCCAGCCTGCGCTTCACGCTTCCGGGCCCTCTGCTCTTGGCGTCCGCGCCCGGTCGCCTCCGGCCGTAGCGCCCGGAACATGAGCCACGTCGGCGTCAGCGGCCGACGTCGCCTTGAGTGATCCCCAACGAGAAGGACCGTGCATGGTCCGTATCCTCTCGACCGGAATTCACCAGTACTCGGCCAAGGCGGACCATGTCCGCCAACTGGCACGTTCAATGCGTCGAAGACGATTCCTGGGGTCCGCAGATTAACAGGGGCGTCCCCGTGATGGGGTTGCCCGACACGCTTCGATGAAGGGTGCATGGCATCGGCAGGCCGATGCCGCTATCCCCCGACGACGTTGCAGAAACGCTACTGCGCGGCACGGTCGTTGTCGGCTAGCAGAAAAGTCCTCAGAATCCTGATGAAAAGCCAAAAAGGACACATCACCGGATCGTGAGTGTCATCGTGCAGAGGGGGACATGAGCCGGACGAATGGGGCAGACGTTGGATCGTTTCAGCAGATGGCTGGTGGCAGTCACCGTGACCGCAGTCGCTTTCGCAGCGGGCACGTGGCTCTGCGGAGCGCTGCTGCTGCCGCTGATGAAGGACCCGGCTGCGCGGTGGACGGTAGCCTGCGGAGCAGGAGCAGCACTGGCCGCACTGGCGGCTATGTGGGGGTACGGCTTCGTCAGCGGTATCCGCGCCGCCCCGGGACCGAATGCGGGCGGGTCCGCACATGCATCCGGGGCGCGCTCGGTTTCCGTCGGCCGCGACAACACGGGCGCCATCTCCACGGGCGACACGCATGTCCCACCCACCCCGAGGCCGCCCGGCCCCTCGGCCCCACCGCCGCGCGGAACGCCTGGCGGTTCCGCCGCTGCCTCCGGGGAGCGGGCGATCGCGATCGGCGGCGACAACCACGGTTCTCTGTCCACGGGCGACTCCGGCGACGAAACGGCACGGTGACACCCTGTTCCGCATCCCGACAGGCCCGTTCCGCAGGCGGCGACCGGCGCAGTCCGTCAGAGCCGACGGACCTCGGTCCGTCGGCGTCGGCCGTCACAACTTCGGCATCGTCCAGACCGGGGACAACGCCAAGGCGCTGTGGCTCGAGATGCCCCGGATCCTGTGGGTGTCGTTGGTCGTGGTGATTCTCTCCGGCTTGGTGGCAGGCGGGGGCTGGCTCTACTTCGATTGGTTCTCGCCGAAGTTCGCGCCGAATTACCGGACCCAGTTCCTGATCGACACTGCGGAAGGCACCGAGCCCGGAGGCATCGCAGCGATCGCGGCATCGCTGCGCAAGACGGTCGGAAACGCAAGCGACCATGACGCGCTCGCCCTGCGCAGTTTCGGCGGCCAGTGCGGTGCGTCCGACAACACGACGCGGTTGGTCGGCTTCGACGCCGGCAATCAGCGGAAGATCACCCAGGCAGCGGGGCGAATCCGATCGACCGGCAAACCGACGCTGGTACGCGGAATCGTCCAGGCGGTCGAGGACTTCTCCCAGCCGTTCGATCAAAATGCCCGCCAAGTCAACCGGATCATCGTCGTGACTCGGCACGGCGTGGACGCTTGCGAAGACGACATCGCCTTCGTGGAAAGGGAGATTCGCGAGCGGGTCGGCACGGCCGGACTGTCCCTGCAGTTCCGCGTGATCGGCTACCAGGTACCCGACGGGCAGCGCCGAAAGCTCGACGAGATAGCCGCGGCTGCCAAGGCGCCGCCTCCTGCGTATGTGGACAACGCGCCCGACCTCGACAGGACCCTCGACTGGTTCTCCAACGTGGAGCCGGTCCTCAAGGGAGCCCAGCGGATCGTTGGCACTCTCAATGCCACAGTCACGCAGGTGAACACGGCTGTCCAGGCGATAGACGACGGTCGACTCGATGTCGCCGACGACACCCTGAGCCGGGCTCGGAAAGCGGTCAACGGTGCCGACCCGGAGATTGACGACCTGAACGGCCGGGCGAAGAGCGCTGACGCCCAGAACGTGCACGACAGGGCTGTCCGGCTGCGTGACAAACAGCGACAGGTCGTCGACGCGGCCTCCCAACTGCTCAAGGCCGCGCGGGCCGGTTCACCGCTCGATCCGCGGATGAAGGTGTTCCGGCAGGCCGCCGCGGACTACAACGACGAGGTGAACGGCATGAACAGGCTCCTCGCCGCCCTTCGCGGGAAGCTGACCACGACCTCATGACGACCAACTCCGTCCCGCGGCACAGGCGATGGCTTCGTGTGCTCCTCATCGTGTCCGCCGTCGCCGCGCTGGTGACCGGCGTCGCGGCCTTTCTGGTCCTGCGAGCAGTCCCGGACTACCGGACCGCCTTCCTCGTCGACACCTCGGTGGTCAAGAACAGCGGGGACTTTACTGCGATCGCGGATGCCGTCGGCTCGGCCGCGCAGAACTCCGCCGACGGTGACTCCCTGTCCTTGCGCCGGTTCGGCGGCGTGTGCGGCGCCAGGGAGAACACCACGTCGGTCGTCGGCCCCGGCACAGGGCAGGCCCAGAAGATCAGCACGTCCGTCCACGCTCTGTCGCCGTCGGGGAAGCCCACACTGGAGAGCGGTCTCCGAGCCGTGATCGATGACTTTTCCGGCTACTACCCGTTCCGTGGGAGCAAGCGGAACCGGATCATTGTGGTGACGTCGCACGGTGTCGACGCCTGCACGGCGGATCACGCCGCACTGAGGCAGGCGGTGAACAAGAAGGCCCATGACGGCGGAGTGAAATGGGACTTCCGGTTTGTCGGCTACAAGGTTCCGCGGAATGAGCAGCAGCCACTTGCCCGCCTGACCGACACGATCAAAGCGCCCAACCCCCGGTTCGTCACCACACCTGCGGAGCTCACCGCGACCCTGAAAGAGCTCACCATCCCCGAGTCCACGGATGCCCAACACGTCGATGTCCCGTCCATGACGCCAACGTCGCCACCCGCGTCGCCATCCACCTCACCACCGGCCCGCGCCGTGCGGCTCATCCTGTCCACGTCGTCGTTGAAGGTTGGCGGCACCTACACGGCGGAGGCGAGCGGGATGGAGCCGGGCGAGCGCGTCCTCTTCACTTGGACCGGCCCGTCCGGAGGCAGCATCGGGACGTTCACCGCAGGTCGGTCGGGGGAAGTCGCGACCCGCATCCGTCAAGCGGGCAGGCCGGGCTCCTACACCATCTGGGCAGAAGGGGAACGTTCCGGCCGGAAGGCGTCGGCGTCGTTGCGGGTCTTGCCGGCCGACATCACCACGCCTCGGCTGACCCTCAACCCATCCACCCTCAGAGTCGGCCAGCCCACCACGGCGACGGCTTCAGGCTTCCAGCCAGGGGAGACCGTCGATTTCTACGTGGGCCCTTGGGGGCACGGCGGCAGCTACGCGCACGAGAAGGCCAACGACTCAGGGGTCGCCGTCGGTCGGCTGGGAGACGGGTGGATGGCCGCCGTACCGGGCCGCACCTATGGCGTCACCGCCGTGGGCAAGCGGTCCGGCCGCCATGCCGTCGCCACGCTCCGGTACGAGAGAGTGAAGCAGGTTGGGCGAGTGAGCGCGCACGCCAGCCCCAACCCGGCGAAACCCGGCGAGAGGGTCACCGTAACGGGCAGCGGTTTCGCGCCGCATGACAACGTGCAATACACCTCGACGCTGTTTCCCGGTAATGCGACCACCGCGGCAGACGACGGTTCCATCGAGTTCACCGTGTCCATTCCAGAGGATGCCAATTCAGGCAACTACTCCATCCGCATCGACCAGATCGCTTCGGGAACCGAGCTGACAGTCCCGCTCGAAGTGCAGTCGGCCACGCCACCTCCGCCACCATCCCCCACACCGACTCGCACATCGCCGTCAGACGAACCACGCCCGTCTCTCACTTCCGCCGCCGACGGGAGTCCACGCCCACCCGGCCCGAAACAGCCCATCACCTTGGTAAAGCGGAAGGCTTCCCACGCCGTCCCCCTTGCGGTTCGCTCACCGCTCTTCCCCTCGACCGCCGCGCGCGGCAACGTTCTCCCCGTCAGGGTCGAGGCAAGGTCCAGCAGGCCGCCGTCGGACATCGCGGCGGTCAGGTCGACAGCGTCCCGCCGTCGACCTCGCGCCAGAAGGCGTGGACTCGTGCGTTGAACACGTCCGGGGACTCCTGGAACGGCTGGTGGGCCTCCCCCGTCATGATCTCGAAGCGGGCGTCGGGGAGGGCATCGGCCACGACCCGCCCCAGCCGCGGCGGTGTGGCGATGTCCCGCTCACCGGCCAGGACGAGGGTCGGTACGGTGATGCCGGGCAGCCGTTCGCGCGTGTCGTGCCGCATGAACGGCTCCAGTTGGCGCTGGAAGGCCTCGGCGGACTGCGGGTACGGGAAGGCGAGCGTTTCGTCGATGAACTGCTGCACCGTGCCGTCGGCGTGGGCGCGCGGCGTGTAGATCCACAAGAAGAACGCCTCCAGCATGGCCCGCTCGTCGGGCGCCTCCGTCACCAGCCAGTTCCAGAACCCGGTCATGGTGGTGAAGTAGGCGTCGGCCTGTGCCCAGGTGCTCATGAGAACGAGACTGCGGACGACCGCGGGGTGACGGAGCGCCAACTCCTGTGCGATCGCGCTGCCGCCCGAGAAACCCGCGACATGCGCCCTGTCGACTCCGCATACCCGGAGCAGTTCCGCGGCGTCGTCGGCCATCAGGGCCACGGACAGGGGCCCCTCGGGCAACGGCGTCCGCCCCACCCCCCGGTTGTCGAAGGCGATGACCCTGTACCGGTCCGACAGCCCGTCGAGCTGCGCCTGCCACGCCTCCGCGGGATCGCCCAGCCCCGCGATCAGCAGGACGTCGGGCCCTTGGCCACGGCTCTCGGCCCAGATCGTGGTGCCGTTGGCTTCGACGTACTCACCCATGGAAATACACCTCCGGCCTCATCGTCTCCCCCGCCGGTCCTCGACGAATACCGCCGCGCCGCACGCGCTCGCAAACACCCGACGGCCCTGGACGTGGGGTACGACGGCCGGATCGACCAACGTGCGGCACCTGTGGGATTCCGAAGGAGGACCGCACGGGATCGACGCAGGCTGCCCCGGTGGCCGGCTTCTCACCTGTCGTGGCCGGGGCTGTCGGGCCTCTGCGTGTCCTCGATCAGCCCGCACGCGTTGTCTTCGGCGACGTGTGAAGCCGCACCCCCTGCGGCACCGCACGGCAACCCCGGCCACCGCCCGACAGCCGGGGCGGCTTCTTCAGGTCGGGCCGAGGGGACGACGTCCGAAGGAGCCCGCACAACCATGCCGACGCCGCAGTACGACCGGATCGGAACCCGTTTCGAACAGTCCAAGTCCACCGCCGCCTTCTCGGCCGCCGACACCCACAGCCTGCTGCTGGAGATCGGCGATATGGCGGGCACCGCGGCCCTCGACCTCGCCTGCGGCGCCGGGTACAACACCCGGCTGCTCGCCGAACGGGGCGCCGCCCCCGTCGTCGGGGTGGACATCTCCCGTGAGATGGTGCGCCTGGCGCGCGGGCACGAGGCGGAGCGCCCATTGGGCATCGAGTACGCGGTACACGATGTGGCTGCCATGCCGCGCCTGGGCGAGTTCGGCCTGGCCACCGCCGTCTATCTGTTCAACTACGCGCCCTCCCGAGCCGTCTTGCGCGCCATGTTCGCAGCCATCCGCGCCAACCTCGTCCCCACGGGTCGACTCGTGGCCATCGTCCCCAATCGTGCGCCCTTTCCCGGGGGCAACTGGGACACGGTGGGCGTCACCATCCGCGAGCGTGTGCCCGGCCCGGAAGTATCGCTGCTGCGCGCGGCCTTCCTTACCGAACCACCCACCCCTTACGAGTTCTACGAGTGGCCGCACGCCGACCTGGAGGCGGCCGCACGCGCGGGCGGCTTCGGCAGCGTCGACTGGCGGCCCGTCACCACCCCGCCGGCAGACGGGCACCACGGCGCTGAGACCTGGGAGGCGTACCGGGCGGCGCCAGTGGCGTCTCTCATGATCTGCCGCCCCTGACGGCCCACGGTCGCGGCTCAAGGCAGTGATCCGCATGGTGAACCGCGGGGGTGGTGGCGAGCGCGACGGCCTGCCCCCGAGCTGCGGCTTTCGTCTGCACGCCGGTGGCCACGATGTCGTCTTCTGCCGCAGTCAGCGGGTGATACGGCGGTATCCGACGACGTCGGAAACATCTGCCAGTGGTACGACGGTGACGGTGCGGCCGGGCGGGAACGTGGCTGACGTTGCCGCCGTCGCCGATATGGATCTGGACGTGGCGACCGCAGGGCCCGGTGCCACGCCGGATGTACGCCTTGCCCACCCGGGCCCTGGGCCCTGGCGACGGCGATCGCCGCGCCGCCGCACTTCGCCGGCTCCGCCCTCTGCGGCCTCCTTCACCAGCCGCTGTGCTCGCGGCTGGTGAAGGAGGCTCTTCCCGCCTGACAGTCTCTCGCCCGGTCTTCCGGCGTCCCGGACAGTCCGCGTCCGACGGTCGGTGGACGCCCGCTGCAGACGGCAGGCGAAATAGGCGCGGACACCCCACCTGACCTGCACAGACAGCGCCGGACTGTCCCGGCCGCCGCAAGGCGTTGCCCGGCCCCGGGTGCAGGGCAATGCTTCTTCCACCGCCCCGCACCGACGGGCGGCGCCTCCGTCGAAGGCGCCGCACGCGCTGCCGGGCTGGCACTGCCGCCTCTGGTGTCGACGACCGCAGGCAGGCGCAACCCCAGCCGAGGCCATGTGAACAAGCCCGGCCTCGCGACCAGTTCTCAGCTGAAGAGGAGTTTCAGCATGCGTATCGCCCGATCACGATCAACCCGCGCCCTGGCGGTGGCCGTTGCCGCCGCAGGTCTGCTGGCCGGCGGCGTCACCGCCGCCACCGGTGGGTTCGCCACCGACAAGGCTGCCGAGAGGGCCACCGACACGGTCGCCGTGGTGGCTGCGGAGCACTCGCAGAAGCAGTCCAAGATCATCGGCAGGTTCGAGGTGTGGGACACGTGCCCGTACCTCGTAACCTCCAGCGGCACGCACTACTACCTGCCGGGCTACACGGTCGGCGGCAACGGCGCACTGTACAAGCGGTCGACCGGCGGCTTCATTGCCCATCGCGGCTGGAAGATCCAGGCCAACGGAACCACGTACAACAAGCCTCTGGCTCGGCGCACCACACTCTGCACCACCTGGGGCGACCAGCGTCGCATCAAGGCGAAGTCGATCTACGCACTCGATCACTGAGCCACGCCGTAGCCGGAAGCACTCGCCACTGCGGCCCCCGAGCCGCCGTGCCCGGCGTGTTCCTCGCCCCAGGTGGGCGGGGGACACGCCCCGGCCGCCCCACAGCACATCCCGGCTCGCGCCACTCCCCCCGCCTCGCTGCAAACGGGGACTTCGATCACACAGTGCCCGTCGACAGCACTGCGGCAGGGGATGCCGAGTCTCTGTCTCTCTCCCTCACTCCATCACAGGAGCATCATCCATGCGCATCGCACACAACCGAGCGCCCCGCACCCTGGCGATCGCCACGGTTGCCGCCGCTCTGGCAGCGGGCGGCCTCGCCGTCGGCACCGTCGATCTCTCCCCTCGCGGGGCGAAGCCGTCCACCGATCAGATCGCCAACGCGGCGGCCTCCGGGCGTGGGGGCCTGCCCCGTGTGAAGGGGCTGAAGTTCACGCTGGGCGACCGGTCGGTGAAGCTTTCCTGGAAGAAGGTCCGCGGCGCGGACGACTATCGCGTCTACGCCGACTATTCCTGCGACAACCTTCCCCGCAGCACCGGCACCTATCAGCTCGTCAAGGAGCACCTCGGGCAGCAGACCGTGTGGACCCATCGAGACATCACGGCGACGTGCGTCAACTATGCGGTCGCCGCGGTACGCGACGGCAAGCAGGGCGCCCTGCCTCCCGTGGGCGAGCGGGCGGTGATCTCGATGCCCAACCGCGACCACATCAAGGCTGCCCAGAGGTACTTCACCGCAGCCCCCGATGCCGGCGACACCGTCGCCCGGACCCGTGTCGCCTCTGGACCGGACCGCGGAATCGTGCTGGCCCGCGCCTACATCCGCAACAAGGACGCCTTCACCGACTCCATCGGCGACCACCGCGGCTGGACGGCCGACCCGGCAGCATCGTCCAAGGTCACCGTCGCCTGGAATACCGGCACCGGCGAAGTCGCCGCCTACGTCCACAAATCCTGTGTCGCCGGCGCCGGCCTCCCCAACGGCGGTTCCGTGCAGGCGGGGTGCCACGACGCTCTCCCCGCCGCGTTCGTCTCCAACGCGGCCTCCGTGGGCGACGGCTCGAAGGATCGGCGCAACCTCATCAGCGTCTCCCGCACGAGTTCGGGCGGGCTGACGATCGGCATCTCCGCGGTCAACTCCGTTTCGAACGTGTTCGGCCGGATCGACGGACAGCTGAGCCTGTCCCCGCACAAAGACAGTTTCCGTGTCACGCTCACGGCCGACAAGTTTCCGGCATGGGAGTTCATCCGCTATCCCCACTTCGTCCAGGGCGCGCCGATCGGTGAGTCCAGGGTCATCGGCACCCGCGACCAGACCCGTATCGGCGACCTCTCCAGCGGACGGCAGTCCATCTGCACCAGCACGGGATCCGAGACGCTGGACTTCCAGAACCCCATGTCCTGCTGAGCAGTGACGGACCAGCCGCTGCGGTGCGTGCCGCAGCGGCTGGTCCGTGGGGCGGGCCGGACAGGGCCGGTCCTTGGGCGCTGCCGCCGGATCCGTTGCTGTCCGTCGAGGAGTGCGAGGGACAGGCACCGTGACGGCGTGGGAGCCGCTCAAAGGACCGACCCTCAGATCACACACAGTCGTTGGTGACGTCCCAGCAGGTCTCCTCCGGGAATGGGTCGCCACTGCCGCCCGGAGGGGGCGTACTCGTCGAGGGATTCGCCTCGTAGGGATCCGACGGTGGCTCGTACGGGTCGGGTTTGGGTGTCCACGTGCTCCGCACCGGCTTCGGTTCAGTGGGAACGGTCCTCTTCTTGGAGGGGCTCGACGGCCCGGCCTTCGGCGTTCCACCAGGCGCAGGTTTGTCCTTGATGGGTTTGGTGACGGCGGCACTGGAAGCGACACCGTCCGCAGGACGGCTCGGCGTGCTCTGTGGCGAGACAGTGCGGGCCGGCACACCCGTCCGGCTCACTTGCGGCTCGTCGCGATCGTTGCGATCGCTGCGGGGAAGCAGAATCCCGGTGGCCGAGGCTGTCAGGAGCACGATCGCGGCAGCGGCCGTGATCACCACGCCCGGCTGCCGGAGACGGTGCCGGGCCGTCTTCTGCGCTGCTGGTGCGGGATTCGCTGTCTGCGGTGTGATGGAGGGGCTTTCCCGGGCCAGATCGGCGGACTCGGAATCTGTGGCGCCGCGAGCCACCGGCTCGGCGGCCGGCAGTGTTTCATCCACGGGTCGATCCGGCGCCGTGACGTACGCCCCGGTCTCCGCAGCAGCAACAGACTGTTCCGATTCGCCAAAGGTGCAGTCGCCACCGTCCCGTGTTCCTGCTGCCCCTGAGTTCTTCCGCTCGTCAGCGCCTTGCTGCCGGCGCGGTGTGCCAGAAGGATCTCCCGCTGCGGGCACGACGTCGGAAGTGTGCTGCTCGAGCTCAACAGCCAGACGTTTACGGACACCCGCCCACACCTCGACTGCGGCCTCGTCAGCGCCGCAAGCCCGGACAAAGGCAGCCACCAACTCCTCGCGGGGCAGCTCCCGCCTGCTCAGTGCGCCGGAGAGCGTGGCGCGCGGAAGGACGTCTCCCCCTGCGCCGGCCCGGCGCTCCAGCTCGCGAAAACTCACATCCGCCCACTGGCGTAACTGGCGCATCTTCGCGACGAACTGCGCAGCATTCTCAGCATCCTGAGGCTGCGGCATCCCCCCGTCCACCCCGGTCCCCCATTTCCGTTGACGGGCCTCAATCACCCCCGGCAGCTTAGACGCTGGCCTGGCTTCCTCGCCGAGGCCGGCCCACACCGATCGCCGGCGGTTCCGAGTCGTCCGGATCGAGGTCGCCGCGGCGGGAGCGAAGGGCGCAATCGCTGCGATACTCACCCGATGCCAGACCTCAGAGGCAGGTTCACCAGCCTGCGCCGCGCCGGTGTGCGTGCGTTCGACGACATAGAGAACAACCTCGCCGGCGTGAACGGCCCCGGAGTGCCGGCCGACAACGAGAACGGGGTCATCGGCTGGGGCACGGCCTGGCGGATGCAGGGTTACCTGCTGATGGCCCAGCGCACCGGCCGCACCGCGTACGCCGAGCGCCTCGTGGAGCTCGTCGACGACGTGCTCGACGCACGGGACGACGTGCGCGGCGTGCGGGACTTCCGGGGCCGCAGCCTTCCGGTGTGGAGCAGCGCCCACAAGTTCACCGCCGCCTCGGTGCTGCTGCGGGACGCCGCGGCGCGCCCCGCCCTGGAGGTGACGGTCTGTCCGCCGCGCGCCCGGGCCGTCCGCGTCACGGTCGAACCCGACGGCGAGCGGCATTTCCGGCTCACGGTGTACGGCCCCGAGCGCCCCGACCACACGGTGGGCGGGCTCAGCCTGGACCCGCTGGACGACCGCCGCGCCGACCGGGTCCTGTACGGGACGTACGAGCAGCGCACCGGCGTCACCGCCCGGATCGTCCTGCCCGACGAACCCGTCACCGAGCCGCGCGCCCCGCGCCCCGGTACGTACGCGGTGCGCCCGGCCCGGGTCTCGCTGGCAGCTCAGACCGGCATGATCACCTACCCGGTAGCGGGGCTGGTGCGGCTCGCCCGCACCCGGCCCGACGCCGTGCCGCGCGCGTACGCGAGCGCGCCGACGGGTACCTGGACGCGGTGGAGCGGGCGATGCGCGTCCACGACGAGCAGTGGGACACGACCGCAGACGGACGCGGCTGCTACCGCTGGCTGCCGGACGAGCCGGTGTCGTTCGCGGGAGCGGAGCTGCCGACGAACGAGTTCCTGGCGATGGGCCGCACAGCCGTCCAGCTCGCGGTGGTCACCGGGCACGCGGAGTGGCGCGAGCGTGCCACGGCGATGGCCAGGGCACTGCACAGGGACCTGACGGTCACGGACGGGGCGGCCGTGTGGCCGTACTGGCCGGGCTTCGGACGGGTGTACCAGGGCTGGTCGGCGACCGGCTCGCCCAAGACCGACGGCTCCGACTTCCGGCCCTTCTACCGCGCGGTCACCGTCCCCGAGGACGTCACGCACGCGTTGATCGACCTCGACTTCCTGTGCCTTTACCGCGACGCGCCGGGGCTGCCGGAGGTGTTCACGGACGCCGACATGCACGCCGTCGCGGCGACGTTCGGCCGCAACACGGTGGAGCGCCGGGGCGGGGCGCTGCGGATGCGGCACGACGTCGGAGGCACGGGACGCAAGGGGCACCGACCGCGAACAGGCACACGTGGCCGCCTGGTTGCCGCTGCGACGCTGGTCGCCTGACATACCCCGGAAGGTGCGCGCGATCCGTCCGAAGCGCCCGCCACTGCCGCTGATGGGCGTGGACACGTACTGCGCGGCGCTCCTGACGGGCTGAGCCGCGCGGGGGAGGCCGCCGGGGATGCCTGATGGTGACGGCTCTACGCCACGGCAGCCATGCCGTCAGGGGCCGACCGGTGCGGGACACCGGCGCCGTGCTGGTGCGCGCGGGCAGACTCACCTCTGCTCAGCGACCGACACGACACCCTTCGCTCGGCCGTGTCCCCCCATGCGGGCTCGCAGCCCGCGGACGCCATGGGGTGTGCCGATGCCCGTGACCAGGTCGTATCCAGGCATCGCGCAGTAGGCGCCGGCGCAGCCGGTGACGATGTCGTGGAAGTGCCAAGGTCGTACGTAGGGGTAGGCGTTGGGACGGCCGGGACAGTCCGGGGCCGTCCGACGAGGTGTCTGAGCTGTTCATTGCGGAGCCGGGAGGTAGGTGTCCGGGCTCCCCTGAACCACGTTGAGGCTGCCGTCGCGTCCGTCGCCCCCGCACGCACCGCCCAACGAGCGCGCCCCCTGTCGCCTCCGCCGACGACAGGCCCACGAGGACCAGGACAGGGAGCCTGAGCTGGCAAGACACTTCCGGACTGTCCCGGCCGCCCGGGGATCTTGCCGGACACCCGGGCATCGCGAAGTCTCCTCACCGAACCGACTCCACCCCCCCCCTCGAGTGAAGGAGATCGTGATGGTCCAGGTGATCGTGCGCACCGCTGCCGCCACAACGCAGACGCCCACCGCCATACCGGGAGCCCCGGCGGCGAGAACGGCCACGAAGACGAAACCGGCACCGGCGAAGGTGATCGTCACAACGCCGAAGCGGTCGCAGGAGCACCGACCCGCGCCCGCCCCACCGGCCACCGCATCCCCCCGCAACCAGCCGGCCAAGGAGGGCGAGGGAAGGCGTCGCCACGCAGCCCCGACACCGTGGACGGTGTGGTCCGTTGCCGCCAAGTGGTTCTCGCCGACAGCCGCATCGGTCGCCACAGCGGCCATGCGGATCGCGGGCATCACCCTGCTGGGCGTTCTGGCGGTCCTGTTCGGTGCCGTCCTGACCCAGAACACGGTACCCGACGAGCCGCTCGCCCCCGGCCGGGGCACCACGCTCCAGCCACCCGCCCAGCCCCCTGCCGACACGGCTCCCGCAGATACGCCCACGGCCGAACGCAAGCGCAAGCCGTCCCCGAAACCACCGACGCACGCCTCACCCACGGTCCTTCTGCGCCCCGGTGACACCCTGTGGGCGCTGGCCCAGCGGCACCACACCACGGTGGCCGCCCTGCAGAAGGCGAACAGCCTGGGCTCCTCGACCACCATCTACGCCGGCGAGCACCTCCACCTGACCCCGCCCCACCCCGTGCCACCACGGACCGCGCCCCCTGCCGACACGGCGCCCAAAGAGGCGACGAATCCCAAGGGCAGGGCAGCCCAAGCCGTGTCGTTCGCCCGGGCCCAGCTGGGCAAGCCGTACATCTGGGGTGGTACCGGCCCACGCGGTTACGACTGCTCCGGCCTGGTCCAGGCAGCCTGGAAATCCGCCGGGGTCAACCTGTCACGCACCACATACACACAGATCCACGACGGCCACCGCACCACTCGCTCCCGCCTCGCCCCCGGCGACCTCGTGATCACCAACCATGGCCACCACATCCTGCTCTACACCGGCGACGGCAAGGTGATCGAAGCACCCAAGACCGGAATCCGCATCCGCACCGCCCCCCTGCCACCCCACCACCAGGTCGTCGCCTACCGCCACATCACCCCCTGACCACCACGAAGATGACGACGACAGCTCAGATGAACGCCGCCCTGCAGCAGCAGTTCCCGCCGGTCCCTCACTCCCCTCACGCACGCACTACTCTCCTCACAACGTGCGATCGAGGAGGGGACATGGGGGAAACGGGGCCGGACCCGAAGGCTGCCCGTACGCCGGCGGAGTTCGTGGCCACGATGCGCCGATTACGCGGTTGGGCCGACCTGAGTTACCGGCAGCTGGAACGCAGGGCCGAGGATGCCGGTGACGTATTGCCGCGTGCCACGGTCTCCGGCGTGCTGGCACGGGGAGACCTCCCCCGCGAAGAGCTCCTGATCGCCTTCGTCCGCGCGTGCGGCGGCGACGCGGCCACCGTCGACGCCTGGGTGGAAGCCCGCCGTCGGCTCGCGATGAGCGCGGAACCGGTGGCTCCAGACGGCGCCGGCGATGCGGAAGACGTCCCGCCGGACAGCACGGACGACACCGCCACCAGCACGGACACCGCAACGAGTTCGCACAACGAGACACCATCGAACGCTGAAACCGGCCTGGACGACGAGACACTCTCGGACGCGGCTGCCGATGCCGGCCTCAGCACGACCGACCAGGCGATCACCACCACCGAGGCCCCCGAGGGAAAAGCGGCGCCCACCGCGCCGCCGCCTCCCCGACCGCATTCCGAGGCCAACGAACGCAGACGCCGTAGCCGTACCCTGCCCGTGGCTGTCACCAGCGCCTGCGCGATCGCGGGGGTGCTCCTGGCCGCCCTGTGGCCCGGCGTCAAGCCTGGCGGCGACAAGACGGACGCTGCCCCGCCCAGCAGCACCAGACCCTCGGCACCGACCTCGTCCGCTTCATCCCCTGCCTCCCCCTTGCCGTCCATGTCGCCAAGCGCCAACCCGCCCGGCGACGACAAGGCGGACACGCCGAGGCCGCCCGGGCCCTCGGCACGGCCTGCCAGGACCCCAACCGGGAAACCCGCGCCCACGACACCCGTTCCTGCGGGAATGCCCAAGGCCGGCTGGGTGAGGATGCACCCGGCGAGCTCCTCCGGTCTGTGCATCACGGAAGGCCGGGAACGCAACGGCCGTACCGACCGCGAGATCGCCGTGCAGCGCCCCTGCGCCGAGGCGCCCCAGCCGAGGGTCTACCTCGAATCCCTGGGCAACCAGATCTACCGAATCCAGTGGCACCGCCCCGAGTTCGGCAAGGGCTGTCTGGGTGTCGACGAAGCGCCGGTCGAGGGATCGGAGCTGATGTCCCCCGGCGACTGCACCGACTCACTCGGCCTGCAGTACCGCCTGGAGTCCTCCGGCAACGGATACCGACTGCACCCCATGGACAGCGGCATGTGCATCGGCATCCTGCCTCCCCGCACTGACGGTGCCGAAGCAATCCAGGCCACTTGCACGGGAGGCGGCGACCAGGTCTTCCGCTTCAGCCCCCTGTGAGCCCGTCGGTGACCGACGGACCGTCCCGGGGCCTTGTCGGGCGGCGCGCCTCGACGATGACGACGCGAGCGGCGCGGTCCGGCACCTCCTGCCGGGGCGGGAGCCGCTCCCTTCGGGGGATGCGGAGGCGGCTCCCGTCGCGCAGGGGGTGTTACTTCTGGTTGGTGAGCCGGCCGATGAAGGCACCCTTGGTGGCGTGGAGGGTGACGCGCTTGACGGCCTTCTTCCCGAAGGTCTTCACTCGCGGGAGGGCGGTGATACGACCGTCGGCGTCGTTGCCGTCGACGCTGCTGGTGGCGTCGATACGGATCGCGGCGTTGATGTTGAACACGTCGGTGCTGGCCGTGGTGGTGCCGGGGAGCTTGCCGACGGTCGGGTAGACGAGGGTGATGCCCTCGGTGGTGACGGGGATGTCGAAGATCTTCTCCGTCACGGAGAACGTCGCGGTGGTCGTGCGGGCCTTGTCCTTGGCGGTCGTGAAGTGCGCCTTGGTGACGAAGGTGACGTTCTTGCCGTAGTGGTCGACCGTGGTGACGTTGCGGATCTTGCCCCAGGCCTTGCCGGTAAGGGCCTTGTAGACCTTCTGGTCCTGGAGGGTCCTGACGAAGACCTGCTTCCGGTTCTTGTTCAGCTTGGCGAACTGGGCTGCAGCCTTCTTCGCGGCCGGAGAGCTCTGCTGCTTCAGGTACTTCTCGTATGCCGGAACGGTCAGCTTGGCCGCCGGCTTCGCCGGGACGGCGTCGGCGTCGGCGGCATGAGCGGCCGGGGCGAGGACGGCGAGCCCGGCAACGGTAGCGATGGCGGCAGAGGCGAGACGGCCGCTGGTGGACGTGAGCATGCGTGACTCCCGTGTCGTATGAGCTCCTGAGCAATCGTCAACAACCCTATGGACGGGGTTCCTTGACCGGGATTGTCTCTTTGGGCACGGCCGTTCGGGCACTGCCCTTTCCGGTAGCGTGTTTTCGGGTTGTGGAGGCACCGTGACGGCTCGCGTGCCCGTCGCCGTAAGCCAGTAGGTTGTACATGGCCACCGCCGCACCCAGGCCACGGGGGTCTTCCGGGGAGAAGCGGTGGTCAGGAAGGACCGGCATGACTGAACGGTCCGATGCGGGCGGTCACGCCTGCGCCTACCGTCGGATGGGCGCCCATCCGGTACGGGGTCTGTGGAAGCTCACACGTCTGACGGACCGCGAGCGGGAAGTACTCCTTCTGGTGGGCACGGGTGCAGGAAACCGGGAACTTGCGCGGGAGCTGGGGATCGCGGAGCGCACGGTGAAGGCGCACATTGCGCGAATCGAGGAGAAGCTGGAACAGCAGACGCGGCTTCAGGTCGCGGTGCTGTCCGTGCTCGCCCACGAGAAGCTGTGCTCCGATCCGCGGTGCGAGTGCCGTGAGACCGGCGTCCCGCCCGGGTTCTCGGTGACGACGGCCGCCTGATGCGGGGGCCGTGCCCGTGCCCGTGTGGAGCGGGTGCGGACACCACCGCGTACGGGGCTGACGGCTCAGCATCAAGGGGGATGACAGTGGGGGCGTACACCACGTGGTGTACGCCCCCTTGGCCCTGTCAGTAGTGCTCTTCCCGGTAGACGCCGTCGGCGTCGGCACCGCCGCCCCACTCACCGAAGCTCGTGTTCGCCTGCTCCATGTTGACGACGAAGGAACCGGCCGCTGCGAGAGTGATCCTGAACGGATCGTCGTTGTCGTCGGGGAGGTTGTTCACGGCCAGCAACGGGAACTCCGCGGAGGCCAGTGCGCGTTCGTCGGCAATGAGGACGAGGGTGCTGTCGGGCCAGTCCTCGTCATCGCGCCCGATCCGTGCCTGGATCTGATCCACCGTGAAGCCCGCGTAGGCGCGGTTGTCGATGACGGTGATCGACTCGTAGTGCTCCGAGCCTCCTTCGAGGGTCTGAAGCAAGTGTGCCCACTGATCCGGCTGCCCGAAGGACGTCCGTACCAGGAGCGGACCGGCGGACTCCTCGATCGTGGAGCAGGGCGGCTCGGGCTCGGCACCCGTACGCTCGCCGGGGATGACCTGGATAAGGAATCGGGGCTTCTTGCCGTCCGACGACCGGTCACTGGCATGGACGCGGATCAGGTACGGGCCGACTCCTGCGGTGGCGAGATTCTCTTTGCGCAGCGGCTCGTATCCGCTGTCGCACAGGGCGAGGAAGCCGGTCGTGGAGATCACGGTGATCTCTTCGACCTCGTTCCATCCACTCTCTGCTCCCGGATCGTCTCCGGCGTAGAGGGTGACGATGGGGTTCTCCAGGGCGCTTCCGGCGTCGATGTGCAGCCAGTCCTTCTCTGCCGCCAGGAATCCCCGTCCGCGCGGCTGCTTGCCGGCATCGGGGTCCATGACGGCCAGATCGCCCCATTCCTTCATCTTGAGCGGCCGGGTACGGCCGTCAAGGAGCGGCCAGTTGGAACGCTGCATGGAGAACCCCCATCGTGCTTGCTGTGCCTACTGGTTACGTCCGGAAGGGTAGACGTGACGACGCGTGGCAGGCGCGTTGCGCGGCCTACTTGATGCGGATGTAGTAGCCGTCGGCGTTGAGGACGCGCTGAGCCTTGTAGAAGCCGCCGAGGCGGGCGCCGGCGCTGCGGTTGTCACCGGCGGAGATGATGCGGGTGCTGCCGCGGGCCGGGTTGCCGCCCTCCTTGCTGGCGGCGAAGGGGTACTCGTCGCAGTCGTACTTCTTGGGGTCCGGGTTGTGCACCCTCGCGCACATGGCCCTGCGGTGGGCGTCGATGGTCTTCTCGTCGGTGATGCGGTGCAGCGGGGTGGAGGCGCCCGGGTGACCGGCGATCTTGCGCTGGGCGTCGAGGATGTGGGTGGCGGACTGCTTCACCTTCGCGTCACTGCGGGAAAGGGTGAAGACGGGAGAGGCAGCCGGGAAGACGCAGCCGGGGTTCTTGGTGCGCTTCTTCTTGTCCCGGGACCAGAAGGTGTCGTCGCAGCGGTACTTGGCGGACTTGTAGGTGAAGCCGCCCGCCGAGTAGCCGGGCTTGGTGAAGGTGAACCGGTAGGAGGCCGGGCTGGCGAGCTGCTTCATCTTTCCCACGCCGGCGGCGTAGCCGACCGTTCCCTTGCGGGCCGGTCCGAGGGTGGACCCTTGCGGGAACTTGACAGCGGTCTTGACGCCCTTGCCGCCGCCGACGGACACGTTGATGTGGATTCCGCCGGCGTTGACGAGCCTGGCCTTGCCGACGGTGAAACTCTCCGTCCACTTCAGCTTGTTGGTCTTCAGCGTCATGGAGTGCTTGATGTCGAAGGTGGCGGAGCCGACCGGCCTGCCGTTCCTGAGCACGTTGACGCGGGCGCCGACGTCCATGCACATGCTGGTGCGGGTGACGGTGATGGTGTTGAGCTTGCAGCTCGCTGCGGCGTCCGTGTCGGCGTAGACGGTCTTGACGGCCGGGGCCTGGGCGACGGCGATGTCGTAGTTCGGCTGCGCGGCCTGCGCCGTTGCGGCGCTGATGCCGGTGAGTAGGAGGGTGCCGAGAGCGGCACCGACAACTGCTTTGCTGGGCGTGCTGATGCGCATGTGTGTCCCCTCGTTGGTGGAGGGACGGCACCACGTCCGGGCTGCCGTCCGTGAGGCCAGCACGCTATGCGCTTCAACAGCCGTGCATCTATTGGCAGTTGGGACACTGCCTGATAGGGCAGGTTGGGTTTCGGTCAGGAGCTGTGGCCGTGATGTCTACTCGTGCCGAACGCGCACCGTGTGGCAGCCCTCGCTGAGGTCGTACGCCGTACTGTCGACGGTGAGCCGGAGCGGTCCGCTCGTCTGCACGCTCAACAGACCTTCTCCGCCGTCGACCACGCTCAGGGACGTCGTGCCGCAGTACAGGCCGCGGATGCCGGCCACACCGCCGGGGCGGGTCCAGACCACTTCGTTCCGTGTCGCGTCGACCCGGAAGCCGAGGACATGCTCGATGAGCATGGCGATCGGAGCGAGAGCCGACCAGCCGCAGAAGTCGGGGCGAACGATGTACTCGTCGTCCTTGCCGGTCGATGGTGCGGGGCGGTTCGGAGAGTACGCCTCCCAGATCGTCGACGGTTGGTGATCGCAGTACGTCCTGGCCATGTGGTCGAGGAGCCGCCGTGCAGCGCGGGCCGCCGATGCGGCGTGCCCGGCGTCAGCGAGTGCTCGGGCGCTCATATAGGCCAAAGGGATCCAGACCCCGCCGCGCCAGTAGTGCCCCGTGGCCCGGAACGCGGCGTCGTCGCGTGCCACGGAGGGCCACGGCACTTCACCGCCGAAGACGGCGCCGTCCTCCAGCTTCGCCGCCTGCTCCGTGCCGGACGCGCCCGCCAGCAGTGGCCAGTACGCGGCTGGTGTCTTCACCCGGTGGAAGTCGAAGGGTGCAGTGCTGGCGCGGTCGTAGTACATCCCTTCCTCCCGATCCCAGAAGTCGTCGACCAATTCGACCAGCTCGGCATGACGGGCCCGGAATTCGGCGGCGAGCCCGTGATTTCCCACGAGTTCGGCGAGCCGGGCGATGCTGCGTGCGGAGAGCGCCTGCTGCGCTGCGGCGTCGAACCAGAGGATGTCGCCGTAAGTACCGTGCTCCGTCTGCTCGCTGGCTCGAGGCGTGTTGTCCATACCGTTGCACACACCGTTCCACAGGTATACCCGGTCGGTGCGTTCGACAGCGGTAGGGGTGTTGCTGTAGGGGAATACCGATCCCGGCCGGACGGTGTCGAAGAAGGTGAAGTGTTGTTGCAGATAGCCTCGTTCGAGGATCCGTGCAACACGCGCCACGTCGCCTGTGTGGCGTACGTATTCCTCTTCCGACCATGCGAACAACGGCGGGTTGTCGGGATGCTGGATGGACACCGAAGAGGCGGCTCCGTCGTACATCACCTGGTAGAAATTGTCCAGGCTCTCGATGCCGGGGAACTTCCTGGGCGCGTATTTGCAGAAGTGCGCCATGAAACAGGTGTCCCAGATCCAGATGGTCTCCGGATCGAATCCCTGGTCCATGTAAGGCGATTGCGCGACGTCGTCGCGCTCGACCACATGGTCCCAAGCCATCGCCCAGGCCGTCCAGTAGAGCTCGATCAGGTGGGGCGCGGAGTCAAGGACCGGTTCGGGAATGCCGGAGCGGTCAAAAGGTATCGGATTCGCCAGTGATGCCATTCTCGGATCCCTTCGAGGCTGGACGTCAGACCGGCAGCGAAAGACGGGCGAAGCCGCCGGGTGGGATACCGAGGACACTCAGCCCCTCGATGGTGACCGGCCCTTCGTCGACGACGTTGCCCTCGCAGTCGCTGATGCGGCAGACGGCGGTACGGGTGCGGGCCGAACGGACGGCGACCTCGCCGTCGTGGGCGTTGACGACGATCCACTCACTGGCTTCGTGCGGTATGTCGGAGAATGCGGGCGCGTACTGGGCGGTGACAGTGGTTCCCTTCCGGCTGGCTTCGACAACCGTGTAGTTGCCGGCAATGCCGGTCACCCGCAACGAGCCGTGCAAGAGGACATCGGAGTACTCGGTCCACAACTGCATCCAGGTCCGCAGGGTGGCCAGCTGTCGCTCGGACTGACCGGTGAGGGCCACGGAGACCTGCGGCACGCCGAACAAACTGCTGTGGAGGTGCTGGGCCACCCGTTCCGGGCTGTCGGCCTCGCCCCACATGATGGGGTCACTGTGCACGGCGATCCCGTCCGTCATCAGCCTCAGGTCGATCACGCCGGTGCGATTGACAACGGGGCTGAGGGGACAGTCCGCGACCCGGAGCATGGTGGCACGACGGACTGTGTCCCCGGATATGTAGGGTGCCCGGAACTCCAGGGACGGCTGATCCTCGTGGACGGTCAGGGCGTCATGGATTTCGTCCAGGAGGCTGAGTGCGGCCCGGGTGACGGAGGGTTCCACCGCGTCGGCGGGCGGTGCCGTTGGGGTTTCGGCGGCCCACCGCTCCAAGAAGTCGATCTTCAGGCCCGCGGCGCCGGTGCTGCCCACCAGGTGGTCGAGACGGCTGACGAGGTGGGTTCGGGCGCGGCGGGAGCGGGGGTCGAGGACTGCGGCTTCCATTGCCGGTTCTTCGTACAGGGTGGGGAGGCCGCCGGTATACGCCTCGGAACGGTGGCCGAGGAAGGGCGTACCGATCCACCAGAGGGTGCGCAGGCCCAGGCGGCTGATCTTCTCGACGAGTGCGGGCGCGTCACCGATCTTGGCGGGGTGGATGTTCCAGTCGCCGCAGGATCCGTAGCCGCGGTCGCAGTCCTCGGTCTGCCACCCGTCGTCGACGATGAGGTTGCCGAAGCCCAGCTTGGCCGCGGCTGCGGCTTCCTCCAGCAGACGGTCGGGGTCGAGGGCCTGATGGAAGGAGTACCAGGTGCACAGCACCGGAGCGTGCTCGGAGGGGCCGACCGGGGGGCGGGTCATGCCCAGGGCGCGGCCGACGGTGGCGACCGCGGTCTCGAAGCTGTCGCCGTCGAGCTCGAGAACGATCTCCATGGGGCCTTGGGCGAGATCGGCCTCGAAGGACAGCAGCAGGTCTGCCGTCTCCTCGACCATGCCGGCGCGCATGCGCAGGCTTCCAGCCGCCGTAGTGGCACCGAAGGTGACCAGAGCCCGGTCGCCCCGGCCCAGCAGGCTGCCGATCGCGGGTCCGGTGAACGGGGTGACGGAGGTGTCGTCGACCCATGACGGACGCAGCGAGGAGCGATCGCCGGAGTTGCCTGGGAGCCAGAGGGCCACCGGGTCGGCGACGGACAGCAGCAGGACGGCAGTGGCCGGGCTTGGACCGCCCAGCAGTAGGCGCAGTGTTCCGTCCTGGCCGTCGATCCGCGTCTCGGCGGACACGGCGGCCGCGTCGTCGGCTGCTGTGATGTAGACGCGCAGGTCGGACGCGGAGCCGGGCGGCAGAGGAAGGAGCCGGGTGGACTGGCGCCGGGGAGCTCCCGGAATCCAGGGGGTGTCCTCTTCGGGCAGTGGGTTGGTCATGGGGGATCCAGTGAGGGAGAAACCGCCGATGAGGTGCCGTTGCCTGCGAAGAAGACGCCAACGCATGGCATGACTACGACGATTGCGGTGGCCAGGAGCAGTGGGTGGTGGTTCCGTTCACCGAGGTGGAGCCGGCGAGCGCGGGGGACGGCGTCTTGAGCTGGTCGTCGTCGGAGTTGTGGATCGCGCGGGGGGCGAGGTGCTCCACGCCTGTGCCGGTGACCGGGCGGTGGGTTCCCGCCGGTGTCAGGCGATCTGCGGTGTGTGGGAGTGGAAGGGCTGTCCGTCGAGCGTCCAGTGGGAATCGGGCGCGATGCCCAGGGCGGCGTAGACGTGGGCGGCGACATCGGCGTGCCGGAGACCGTCGGGTGCTGTGGAGGGTGCGATGCCGGGGCCGTTCGCGACGATCCATGCGGTGCGTTCCTCTGTACTGCGTCCTCCGTGGCCGCCTTCGTCGCGGTGGCCGTGGTCGGTGACGACGATGACGGTCCAGGTCTCCGCCGAGGCGTTGGGGCGCTCGCGTACGGCGGCGAGCATCCGGCCGAGGCTTCGGTCCGCGGTCTCGATGGCGCTCCGGTACTCGGGGCCGCAGCCGAGGAAGTGTGCGGTTTCGTCGACGGCGCCGAGGTAGACGAAGCCGGCGTCCAGGTCCTCGCCGGAACCGAGGACCCTCACGGCCTCGGCCGTCACGTTCTCATCGCACTCGTCCCATGCCTCCGGGGTGTCCTCCCGCGGGGCGATGTAGGAGAGCCTGCTGGGAGCGGTGAAGAGCGGTCCGCCGTGCTGCGCGGTGAAGAGTGGGGCCCAGCCGCCGACCGCGAAAGTGCGCCGTCCGTGTTCGGCGGCCAGGCGGGTGGTGAAGTCCGGGAAGACGTCGATGCGGTTGCCGTCGAAGCGGTTGCCCCAGACCCCGTGTTTGGTCACGCCGACACCGGTGAGGATGGTCGCCCAGCAGGGGCCGGACATGGTCGGTGTGTCGTCGTCGATGGTGACGGGTGCGAGGAAGCCGGTTCTCGCGAGTCCGTCGAGGTAGGGGGTGTGCAGCGACGGCAGGAGGCTGAGGCGCACGCCGTCGATGCCGACAACCAGGACACGGGGGGTGGTCACGTTCTCGGTTCCTTTGCTGGTCGGGTGAGCGGGCGGGGGCCTTCAGGCGTGCCGGCGCAGCCGGATCAGGCTGCTGGCGTAGTCACCGGCGGGCAGTCGCGGGTCGATGCCCCTGCGGGTCAGGACGGCGCCGCTGTGGGTGATTCCTTCGTCGACGTCCAGGTAGTGGGCGGCGGGGTCGAGAGCCGGAACGAGAAGGGCGGGTGACGGGTGTCCGAAGCGGTTCCCGGGTCGCCAGACGAGGATGGCGTGTTCGGTGCCGTCGTCGGACGCGTAGTGGACGGCCGTAACGCCTCCGGCGCCACTGAGGCGGTACTGGCGGCCGTGCTGGACCAGGGCGCGGATCTGTTTGTAGCGGGTGACGAATCCGGCGGCCTCGTCGAGTTCGTCCTCTGTCCAGGCGGCCAGATCTCCACCGAGACCGAGCGCTCCGGCCATGGCGACATGGAAGCGGAAGCTCAGGGGGGTGGTGCGTCCGGTGGTGGTGTTGGGGCTGTCGGTGACCCAGGCAGCCATGGTCTCGGCGGGGAAGAGCTGGCTGAAGCCGTGCTGGATGGCGATCCGGTCGACGGGGTCGGTGTTGTCGGAGGTCCACGCCTGGTCGGTGCGGGCGAGGACGGCGAGGTCCACCCGGCCGCCGCCGCCTGCGCAGGCCTCGATCCGCAGGCCCGCGTGGTCGGCCCGGAGTCGGTCCATGATCCGGTGGACGGAGCGTGTGTGGTCGACCCACAGCCGATCGGGGTCCGGGTGGTCTGCCCATCCGCCTTCGGTGATGACCCGGTTGGCGTCCCATTTCAGCCAGTCGACGTCGTTGTCGCGCACCAGCTGGTCCAGGGTGCGATGGGCCCAGGCCTCGACCTCGGGTCGGGCGAAGTTGAGCATGAGCTGGTTGCGCAGCTCGGTCGCGTCACGGGTCGGTGCGTGGATGACCCAGTCGGGATGGGCGCGGTAGAGGTCGCTGTCGCGGTTGACCATCTCCGGCTCCACCCACAACCCGAAAGCCATGCCCATGCGGTGGACCTCGTCGGCGAGCGGGCGCAGCCCTTCCGGAAAGGCTTTGCGCCGCGGTGTCCAGTCGCCGAGTCCCGCCCGGTCGCTCTGGCGTGCGCCGAACCAGCCGTCGTCGAGGACGAAGAGTTCGGCGCCGAGGCGCGCGGCGATCCGGGCGAGGCGCAGCTGGCTGTGGTGATCGACATCGAAGCCGGTGGCTTCCCACGAGTTGTATACGACGGGCCGTTCGCGGTTGGGGGCGGGCAGGACGCTGGTGCGGAGGTGGTCGTGCCAGGCACGGCTGGCGGAACCGAAGCCGTCAGGGGTGTAGAGGCCGGAGAAGACGGGGGTGTGCAGGCTCTGGCCGGGCTGGAGGGTCCATCTGAGTCCCTCGTGTCCGAAGCCGCCGGTCCAGGTGGTCCGGCCGACCGGGTCGCGGTGCACGGTGATGCGCCAGCTTCCGCTCCAGGCCAGAGCGGTGCTCCAGACCTCGCCGTATTCTTCGGTGGCGCTGCCGTCGTCGAGGGCCAGCCAGGGGTTGGCGTGGTGGCTGGTGAGGCCGGAGCGGCTGGTGAGGACGGTCTCGGCGACCGGGAGCCGGTCGCGCTGCAGCTGGAACTCGCTGCTCCAACCGCCGACGAGATGGCTGAGCCGGTAGTCGGGCAATGCCGGTGCCGTCCAGGAGGCCGAGTCCAGCCGGTCGACGGTGATGGGCCCCGATCCGTCGCCTCCGGTGTGAGTGAGCTCCGCCCACCGCTCGATGACGTCGCTGCCGGGCCGGACGCGGTAGCACAGTTCGACGGCCAGCGGGTAACCGCGGTCGGTCAGGCGCAGCCGCAGTTCCCCGTCGTCGACACCGTGCCCGGCGAAGGCCCACTGGGCTCCGCGGGTGCCGTCCGCGAAGCGGACCTGGAGGCCGGCCGGTCCGAAACGCGGGCCGGTCTGCGGCGCGAGCTCGTCCGGGGCGGCGTCGGACTCGAAGCTGCTCTCGGCGGGCGAGGTGGCCGCGGGAAGCGCCGCGAGGGCGTCCGTGTCGAGTGGAGCCCCCCAGTACAGATGCCGGGGGCTTCCATCGGCACCGATGCGTATGGCGTAGACGCTCCCCGCAGTCCGTAGGACGAAGAGACCACGGGCAGCGTCGAAGGAAACGGGCGTGGATATGGGCAACGTAGGGGTCCCGGGGGTGTGGAGCGACGGTGAGGACTCGGCGCCGAGTGGACGGGCTGCACATGACGGAGTGGCTCTGGGAGATCGCAGAGGTGGCCAAAGGTTAGGGACGCACGAGTTCGAAATCAATACTGGACGAAGTTATTTATTTACCGGTACGTTGCCCCCGTGTTTCCGAACCACTCGCATCCGCTGGTCTCCGCACCCGCCGACACCGCTGTCCTGGCCCTCCTGCTCGCCGAGGGCCCGCTCAGCAGGGTCGAGCTCGCCCGCCGCACCGGCCTGTCGTCCACTGCGGTGACCAAGGCCGCGAGGCCTCTCATCGACGATGGCTACCTGCGCGAACTCCCCCCGGAGCGCACTGCTCCGGGGGCCGGGCGCCCGGTCAATCCGCTGGCCGTCATCCCCGACCGTGAGTTCTTCGTCGGGGTGAAGATCAGCGCCGACACCCTGTTCGGTACGGTCTGCGATCTCCGGGCCGAGATCCTCACCATCGCCCAGCGCCCGCTCGGCGACCGCGACCCGGATTCCGTATGCGCACTGGTGGCCGAACTGGTCACCGAACTGCTCGACGCGAGACCCGAGTTCCGGGCCCGTACCCGGCACCTGGGCATCGCGGTCTCCGGGGACGTGGACCCACGAAACGGCCTCGTCCGCTACTCCGTCCTGCCCGGCTGGTGCGATGTGCCGCTGGCCGAGACTGTGGCCAAGGCGACCGGTCTGACCGTCTCGGTCGAGAACGACGTCAAGGCCCTCACCGTCGCCGAGCACTGGTTCGGCGAGGGCATCGGTACCGAATACTTCGCGCTGGTCACCATCGGTGCAGGGATCGGCGCCGCGATCGTCGTCAACGGTGAGCTGATCACCGGGGCGTACGGAGTAGCCGGCGAGATGGGGCACATCTGCGTCGACCCGTCGGGACCCCGCTGCCACTGCGGATCGGTCGGCTGCATCGAGGCCATCGCCTCCACCGACGCGATCCTCGCTACCGTCCGCCGCGCCATCGACGATCCGGACCTGGACTTCGGCGGCGCCGTTCAGCTCGCTCGCAGTGGAGATCCCGCCGCGGAGCAAGCCTTCATCAGGGCCGGCCATGCCATCGGCATCGGCATAGCCACCCTGGTGAGCCTCGTGGGGCCGCAGCGCATCGTCGTCACCGGCGAGGGCCTTGAGGCATACGACCTCTTCGGCACCCATATCAAGGAGGCATACGCAACACACTGTTTCAAAGCGGCGGCACAGTGCCCGCTGACGTTGCGTCCACTCCCCTGGGAGGAGTGGGCCCGCGGCGCCGCCGTCATCGGCATCCAGGCGCTCTTCCCCTGAGCCGACGGACAACCGTGCTCCCGGGCAACCGGGAGACACCCGTCATCCCGCAGCCCCCGGTGTGACGGTCCGGCACCTATCTGCCTGCCAGCTGTGAAGGCGCCGGACTGGGTCCACTCCGGGTGACCACCCATATTCTCACGCCCCGCCCTCGAAGCAAGGACGCGAAATGAGTGCACACAGAAGTCACCTTAGCCGACGCGGATTCCTCGCGGGATCCGTTCTCTTCGTGGCCGGAACGGCGGTCGGTTGCAGCACCAACCCGACCGGTGGCTCCTCCATCACGGCGAAGACCACACTGAACGTCTGGTCCCACGCCTACGGCGAGGCAGGCACGCAGCAGGCCCTCACGCGCTACGCCGCTGCCTTCACCAAGGCCAACCCCGATATCGCCGTCAAGGTCACCTGGGTTCCCGGGGACTACGGCGCCAAGCTCAACGCGACGCTGCTCACCGATGCCGCCCCCGACGTCTTCGAGATCGGCGACTTCAGCGAGAACCTCGCCCGGCGCGGCCAGATAGCCGCACTCGACGACATCTACGGCAGCGCCAAGTCCGACTTCAACAAGGGCGCCCTCGACATGGTGACCGTCGACGGCAAGCTCTACGGCGTCAAGATGATCGACGACATCATGATGCTCTACTACCGCAAGAGCGTGCTGTCCAAGGCCGGGATCACCCCGCCCCGGACCTTCGACGACCTCGTCGCCGCGGCCAAGGAACTGACCACCAGGAAGACCAAGGGCCTGTTCGTCGGCAACGACGGACTGGGCGACTCGGCTGCACTGGCCGTGCTGTCCAACGGCGGCGCCCTGGTCGCCGACGGCAAGGCGGGCTTCGGCACCCCGCAGGCCGCCCAGGCCGTGGCCGGCCTCACGCGCCTGCACCAGGACAAGTCCCTGCTGCTCGGCTTCACGACCGACTGGTGGGACCCCGCGGCGTTCAACCAGAACGTCGTCCCGATGCAGTGGTGCGGTCTGTGGGCGATGCCCGGCATCAAGACCGCGCTCGGCGACGACTTCGGCGTCGTGCCCTGGCCGGCCTTCGGCACCGGTGGCACTCCCGTCGTGCGGGTCGGCGGCTGGACCAGTTGCGTCAACGCCAAGGGCAAGAACGTGGACGCGGCCAAGAAGTTCGTCCAGTGGCTCTGGGTCGAGGGCACCGACCACCAGATGGACTGGTCGGTGAGCTACGGCTTCCACGTCCCTCCGCGTATGTCCGTCGCCGCCAAGGCCGACAAGCTGTCCGACGGCGCTGCCAAGGAGACCGTCGCCCTGGCCGGCAAGTACGGCAAGAGCAACCCCTCCACCTGGAACGCCGCCGTGAGCACCCTGTTCAGCGCGGCCGCGGCCAAAGTCGTCAAGGGAGGCGACGCCGCCAAGCTCCTCGGCGACGCGGCCAAGCAGGCCCAGCCCGAGATCGACAAGCAGCGCGCCTGATGAACCCCGTACCGTCTGCCACGCTTCACAGCGAGGAGCGTGCCGGTGGCCCCGCGGCTCAGCCGCGGGGCACCGCCCCCACCCGCCGGGCCCGCGCCGACTGGCGCGCCTGGGGAGCCTTCGCACTGCTCGCCGGACCCATGCTGATCGGCCTGGGTGTCTTCAAGTACGTCGCCATCGGCTGGAGCTTCCTGCTCAGCTTCAGCGAAGCCCGGGGCACCATCGCGCTGGGCCAGTGGGTCGGCCTGGACAACTACCGGACGCTGCTGTCCGACGCCGCGTTCCGCCAGTCGCTCATACAGATCGTGCTGTTCACGGTGTTCATCGTGCCAGTGACCTTCGCCGCTTCCCTGGCGCTGGCGCTGCTGGTGCACCGGATCCGCCGCGGCCGTGCCCTGCTGCGCACGGCCTTCCTGATCCCGACCGCCGTCTCCTACGTCGCCGCGTCACTACTCTGGAAGATGTCCCTGTTCAGCGGGCTGCCGACCAGCATCGCCAACACGATCGGCGACTGGTTCGGGATGTCCCCGGTTCCGTGGATCCAAAGCACCGAACCACCTCTGTACTGGGCGGTGCTCGTCACCCTGCGTCTGTGGCTCCAGGTCGGCTTCTACATGGTGCTCTTCCTCGCCGGACTCCAGGCCATCCCCAGGGACATATACGAGGCCGCTGCCCTCGACGGCGCCACCGGCCTGCGCCTGTTGCGCAGCATCACCCTGCCGATGCTGCGCAACACGTCGGTCGCCGTTCTGATGCTGCAGTTCATTGCCGCGTTCCAGGCTTTCGACGAGTTCTACAACCTGTTCAGCAGTGGGCTCAGCGGAACCGGCACGGCCCCGGTGCAGACCCCGCTGGTCTATCTCTACAACACGGCCATGGGCGCCCAGAACTACGGACTCGGCTCGGCCGGAGCCTTCGTGCTCACCGCCCTCATCATCGGCGTAACCCTGCTCCAGGGCCGGATCACCGGCTTCGGCAAGGGTGGGGAGTGAGCGACATGACGACTGTGCGACAGGTCCTGCGGGTGTCGCGTACGCCCGTACGCGGGCTGGTGGCCGGGCTTCTGACGGTGGTGTTCCTGACCCCCTTCTACCTGATGGTGCGCAATGCGCTGATGGACACGCAGGCCCTGACGTCACCGGAGTGGACGTGGTGGCCGTCGACGGTGCACTGGGAGAATTTCGTCGCTCTGTTCGACGACCCCGCGCTGCACATGGGCCAGGCCCTGGGCAACTCGTTGCTGATCGCCGCGATCACCGCCCCTGCCTCGACGCTTCTCGCCTCGGCCACCGGCTACGCCCTCGCCCGGATCCCCATCCCCGGACGCGGCATCCTGCTCGCCCTGGTCGTGGCCACGCTGATGATCCCGGGCTCCGTGACGTTCGTTCCCACCTTCGTGGTCGTCGGGTCGCTGGGCGGGGTGAACACACTCTGGGGCATCATCGTTCCCGGGCTGTTCAACCCCTTCGCGGTCCTGCTGTTCCGAAACTTCTACCTGCAGTTCCCGAGCGAGATCGAGGAAGCGGGACGCCTGGACGGGCTCGGCTGGTTCGGCCTGTACCGCCGGATCGCGCTGCCGTCGTCGGGAGCGATGCTCGCCTCGCTCGGCGCGCTCGCCTTCATCGAGAGCTGGAACGCCTTCCTGTGGCCGCTGGTCATCGGTCAGGACCCGTCCGCGTGGACGGCCCAGATCGCCCTGTCGACCTTCCTCACCTCCCAGAGCATCAATCTGCCCGGCCTGTTCGCCGGAGCCGTTGTGACCATCACACCCCTGGTGGTCATGTTCCTGGTCGCCCAGCGCTACATCGTCGAGGGGATCGCGACCAGCGGCCTCAAGGGCTGAACGCGCCCACCCCTTGCGTCCCAGACCCTGCGCACGGGCCTGCGCCAGGTGCCGCCGCACGGCGGCACCCGGCGCCCCACATGGCCGCCGCGGCCCCCACCCAGGCGACAGCCCCGTTTCAAGGAGCACTCCAGCAATGCCACGATTGGAGATCGCCGCAGACGGCTTCCGTCTCGACGACCGACCGTTCCGCATCATCTCCGGCGGACTGCACTACTTCCGAGTCCACCCGGAGCAGTGGGCCGATCGACTTCACAAGGCTCGGCTGATGGGGCTCAACACGATTGAGACCTATGTCCCGTGGAACCTGCACGCGCCCCGGCGCGACACTTTTCACCTGCACGAAGGTCTCGACCTCCCCCGTTTCCTCAGCCTCGCCGCCGCCGAGGGGCTGCACGTCCTGCTGCGCCCCGGACCGTACATCTGCGCCGAATGGGAAGGCGGCGGTCTGCCCTCCTGGCTCCTCGCCGAGGACGGCATCGAACTGCGCAGCCGTGACCCCCGCTACCTTGAGGCGGTCGACGACTACTTCGGCGCCCTCCTGCCGCCGCTCCTGCCCCACCTCGCCGGCCACGGCGGCCCCGTCATCGCCGTCCAGCTGGAGAACGAGTACGGTGCCTACGGCAGCGACACTGCCTACCTGGCCGAACTGGCCGGTCTCCTGCACCGCCACGGGGTCGACGTCCCTCTGTTCACCTGCGACCAGCCAAGCGATCTCGGGCGGGGCGGGCTCGACGGCGTCCTGCGCACGGCCAACTTCGGCAGCCGGGTGGACGCCGGCCTCGCGGAACTGCGCAGGCACCAGCCCGACGGGCCCCTCATGTGCTCCGAGTTCTGGATCGGCTGGTTCGACCGCTGGGGCGGCAGCCACGTCACCCGCGACCCCGACGACGCGGCCGCCGACCTCGACCGGCTGCTGGCCGCCGGAGCCTCCGTCAACATCTACATGTTCCACGGTGGCACGAACTTCGGTTTCACCAACGGAGCCAACGACAAGGGCATCTACCGGCCCACCGTCACGTCGTACGACTACGACTCCCTACTCGACGAGGCCGGCGACCCCACCCCCAAGTACGACGCCTTCCGCAAGGTCATCGCGAAGCACGCACCCGTCCCCGGGACAGCCGTGCCTGCCCCCTCGGCGAAACTCGCCCCCGTCCACGTCGACCTCACGCGGTGCGCGAGCCTGCTGGATCAAGCGTCCGTCCTCGGCGATCCCGTGAGGGCCGAGCGCCCGCAGACCATGGAAGAGCTCGGGCACGCCTTCGGCTTCGTCCTGTACGAGACCGCCCTCCCGGCCGCAGGTCCGGCTGTCCTCCGTGTCGGCCAGGTACGCGACCGTGCCCAGGTCTTCGTCGACGGGCAGCCGGTGGGTGTCCTCGAACGTGAGAACCGCGAGCGCGCCCTCTCGTTCACCGTGCCGAGGCCGAACGCACGGTTGGCGGTGCTGGTGGAGAACCAGGGCAGGGTCAACTACGGAGCCGGCATCCACGACCGCAAGGGACTCCTCGGCGAAGTCGGCCTCAACGACGAGGAGCTGACCGGCTGGAGCAGCCGCGCGCTGCCGCTCGACTCCCTGGACGCCCTCGTCTTCACCTCATCCGGGACGCCCGCGCCCGTGGTCGGGCCGGCCTTCCACCGGGGATACGTCGAGATCGAGCAGCCGGCCGACTGCTTCCTCGCCCTCGACGGCTGGACCAAGGGCCACGCCTGGATCAACGGCTTCGCCCTCGGCAGGTACTGGTCCCGCGGTCCCCAGAGCACCCTCTACGTACCCGCACCGGCACTGCGACCCGGCCGAAACGAGATCACCCTCCTCGAACTGCACGCCACGGCCACGCACCGTGTCGAGCTGAGGGACACACCCGACCTGGGGCCCACTGAGGCGTGAATCGCCCAGGGCCACGCACGCCTCCCGGAGGAATGGCGCCATGCACAGCAAGCGAAAGCTCACCGAGCAGCGGCTCGAACGAGTGTTGAAAGAGCGCATCCGGCCTGCCGTATACGCCCGCTGCGTCCCGCTCCGGCTCGAGATCTGGGACGCCCCCGGTGAGCCGGTGCCGGTGGCGGACGGGCTGGGCGCGCCGTACAAGAGCGTGCCGGTCGGACACAGATGGGGACCGGCGTGGTCCACCAGCTGGTTCAGAGTCAGCGGGCGGGTCCCCGAGGAGTGGGCCGGGCGACGGGTCGAGGCGGTCATCGACCTCGGCTTCAATGTGACCGGGGCCGGCTTCTCGACCGAAGGGCTGGTCTACCGGGTGGACGGCACGGTGGTGAAGGCCCTCAACCCGCGCAACGCCTGGGTCCCGGTCGCCGAACCGGCGGCGGGCGGTGAGGAGTTCTGCTACTACATCGAGGCGGCCGCCAACCCTGCCCTGTGCGACGACCACCGCCCGACCGCGATCGGCGGCCGCCCCGCCTGGTTGAACGGCGCCGACGCCGGCGCCGAACCCGACCCGCTGTACCGGGTGCTCCGGGCGGACCTCGCCGTATTCGACGCGCAGGTGTGGGAACTCGCCCAGGATCTCGACGTCCTGGGCGGGCTGATGCGCTCGCTGCCCGAGGAGGAGCCCCGCCGCTGGCAGCTGCTCACCGTGATCGAGCGGGCCCTGGACGCCGTGGACCTGCAGGACATCGGCGGCAGCGCACCTGCCGCTCGCACAATCCTGCGTCCCGCACTGGCGGCACCAGCCGTACCCAGCGCACACCGGGTCTCCGCCGTGGGACATGCGCACATCGACACCGCCTGGCTCTGGCCGCTGCGGGAAACGGTCCGCAAGGTCAGCCGGACCCTCTCCAACGTCACCCAGCTGATGGACGATCATCCGGACTTCCGCTTCGCCATGTCCCAGGCCCAACAGCTGGCCTGGCTCAAGGAGCACCGCCCCGAGGTCTACCGCCGAGTCCAGGACAAGGCCAGGGCCGGGCAGTTCCTGCCCGTCGGCAGCCTGTGGGTGGAACCCGACACCAACATCACCGGCGGTGAGGCGATGGCCCGTCAGCTGGTCCACGGCAAGCGCTTCTATCTCCAGGAGTTCGGCGTCGAGACCGAGGAGATGTGGCTCCCCGACACCTTCGGCTACAACGCCGCCATGCCGCAGCTGATGAAGCTCGCCGGGGTGAAGTGGTTCCTCACCCAGAAGATCTCCTGGAACACGACCAACAAGTTCCCGCACCACACCTTCTGGTGGGAGGGCATCGACGGCACCCGCATCTTCAGCCACTTCCCGCCCGTCGACAGCTACAACGCCGAAGTGACCGGAGCCGAACTCGCCCACGCCGTCGCCAACTTCCAGGACAAGGCAGGCGCCAACAGCTCACTGCTTCCGTTCGGCTACGGCGACGGGGGCGGTGGTCCGACCCGGGAGATGCTCGCTCGGGCCAAGCGTCTGGCGGACCTCGAGGGCTCTGCCCAGGTGGTGATCGAAAGCCCCGCGGACTTCTTCGAGCGGGCGCACGCGGAGTACCCTGACGCCCCGGTGTGGCTGGGTGAGCTGTACCTGGAATTCCATCGCGGCACGCTCACCAGCCAGCTCAGGACCAAGCAGGGCAACCGGCGCAGCGAGCATCTGCTGCGCGAGGCCGAACTGTGGTCGGCGACCGCCGCCGTACGCGCCGGGTTCGACTACCCCTACGAGGACCTGGACCGGCTGTGGAAAACAGTCCTGCTGCACCAGTTCCATGACATCCTGCCCGGCTCGTCCATCTCCTGGGTGCACCGGGAGGCGGAGCAGACCTACGCCGCCGTCACCGCGGAACTCCGCGCGATCGTGGACGGCGCCCAGCGTGTCCTGGCCGGGGACGGCGACCAGCCCGTTGTCTTCAACGCCGCCCCCTTCGCCCGTGACGGCGCTCCCGCCCTCGGCGCCTCGCTCCGGCGGCCGGAGTCCCGAACCGTCGTGCCGACCGCCTGCGAGGACGGCTTCGTTCTGGACAACGGCCTGGTACACGTCCGGATCGACGGCCGCGGCCTGGTGACCTCCGCCTACGACGTCGCGGCCGACCGCGAAGCCCTGGCCCCCGGCGCCGTCGCCAACCTTCTCCAGTTGCACCAGGACTTCCCCAACGAGTACGACGCCTGGGACATCGACTCCTTCTACCGCAACACGGTCCACGACTTGCTCGATGCCGAGTCGGTCAGCGCGCGGGCCACCGGTGTCCTGGTGGTGCGGACCTTCGGCGACTCCCGCGTCGAGCAGTTGATCTCACTGTCCGAGGGCTCGCGGCGTCTGGACATCGACACCGAAATCGACTGGCACGAGAAGGAGAAGCTCCTCAAGGCCGCGTTCCCGCTCGACGTCCGGGCCGACCACTCCAGCGCGGAGATCCCTTTCGGACACGTCCAGCGCCCCACGCACACCAACACCAGCTGGGACGCCGCCAAGTTCGAGATCTGTGCCCACCGCTTCCTGCACGTCGGCGAACCCGGATGGGGCGCGGCCGTGGTCAACGACTCGACCTACGGGCACGAGGTCACCCGCGACGTCCGCACCGACGGCGGCACCACGACCACCGTGCGGCTCTCCCTGCTGCGTGCCCCCCGCTTTCCGGACCCGGATGCCGACCAGGGACGCCACCGCCTGCGGTACGCGTTCGTCATCGGCGCCGGGATCGCCGACGCCGTCCGCGAGGGTTACGCGTTCAACCAGCCGGAACGAACCGTTTCCGGTTCCAACGAGGTTCAGCCGCTCGTCGTCTCGGACAACGAGGCCGTCGTCATCGAGGCCGTGAAGCTTGCCGACGACCGGTCCGGAGACATCGTCGTACGCCTCTACGAAGCTCACGGCGGACGCGCCCGAACCCTCCTGACCGCCGGACTCCCGCTGGCATCCGCGGTCGTGACCGATTTGCTGGAACGTGAACTAGTCCCGTGCGCGAGCGCGGACGTCACACAGGTGGACGACAGCCGACTGCGCCTGACTCTGCGTCCGTTCCAGATTGTTACTCTCCGGCTCCGGCCCCAGACGGGCCGCTGACCGGGAGGCAGCGCGCAGGCGTCTCGGCGGCCGTGGTGAGCCCCCACCCCGCTGACGGCGCCCGCGGAGCTGCAGCCGAGACGTCCCGCCATGGAGCTGCAGTGGCCGTTCCCTGGCGGGACGTCCTCCAGACCAGCCGCGCGCCTGCCGCGCGCCCCGAGCCCGCAAGGTACCGCCATGCCCGCACTCCCCGCCGCCGTTCTGTTCGACATGGACGGCACACTGGTCGACACCGAGCGCTTCTGGCTCGAAGCCACGGCCGAGCTGGCCGGCGAACTCGGTCGCCCTCTCACCGACGAAGACCTGCCTCACGTGTTGGGCCACGCCGTCGAGCACACCGCCGCCCACCTGCACCGCACCACCAGGACCCCGCCTCACACCGGCGCCCTGGCCAAGCGCCTCCATGACGCGTTCAGAAGCAAGGTCGCCGACTCCGTCGTTCCCCGGCCCGGGGTGCTGACGCTGCTCACCGAACTACGTGACGCCGCCGTGCCGACCGCGCTGGTTTCGGCCTCTCCCCGCAGTGTGGTGGACCTCGTCCTCGGCAGCCTGGGCTCCCACTGGTTCACCGTCACCGTCGCCGCCGAGGACACCCGGCGCACCAAGCCCGACCCCGCCCCCTACCTGGCCGCCGCCGAGCGGCTCGGCCTGGACCCCGCGGCTTGTGTGGCCGTGGAAGACACCCCGACCGGAGTCGCCTCGGCGCACACCGCCGGCTGCACGGTACTGGCCGTGCCCTCCGCCGTGCCGATCGCCGCAGGCGCGCGGATCACCGTGCTGGACAGCCTGGAACGGGCCGATCTGACCCTGCTCTCCGCGCTCACCATCTGACCCCGGATCTGCTGCTCGTGCGGAGATACGCCTTGGCCGGGACCGCCGGCCGCGACCGGCCGACCCATTGACGAGGCAAGTTTGATCGTGGTTCTTTGTGTTTACTTCTGTTTGAATAGCAACACAGAGTCTGGGCCCCGAAACGGCGGCCGAACGGCCCGAGAGGTGGCAACCACATGAGCAAGTACCTGGTGACCGGCGGCGCGGGCTACGTCGGCAGTGCCACGGTGGCGCACCTCCTGGAGGCAGGGCACGAGGTGACCGTGCTCGACGATCTGTCGACCGGCTTCCGCGAGGGCGTGCCGGAAGGGGCCGCCTTCATCGAGGGCCGGGTGCAGGAAGCTGCCCGCTGGCTGGAGCCCTCGTATGACGGCGTGTTCCACTTCGCCGCGTTCTCACAGGTCGGCGAGTCGGTCGCGCACCCGGAGAAATACTGGGCGAACAACGTCGGGGGGACGATGGACCTGCTGGCCGCCATGCGTTCCGCGGGGGTGAACCGGCTGGTGTTCTCGTCCACCGCCGCGACCTACGGCGATGCCGACTCGACCCCGGTCACCGAGACCGCCCCGACCGCCCCGACCAGCCCCTACGGCGCGTCCAAGCTGGCCGTCGACCACATGGTCGGCGGCGAGTGCACCGCACACGGGCTGGCCGCGGCCTCCCTGCGCTACTTCAACGTGGCCGGCGCGCACGGCGGCTGTGGCGAGCGCCACGACCCCGAGTCGCACCTCATCCCGCTCGTCCTCCAGGTGGCACTGGGGATCCGTGAGGCGGTCTCCGTGTTCGGCGACGACTATCCGACGCCCGACGGCACCTGCATAAGGGACTACATCCACGTGGCCGACCTGGCCGAGGCACATCTGCTTGCCATGAACCGGATCACCCCGGGCAGACACCTGATCTGCAACCTCGGCAACGGCAACGGCTTCTCGGTCCGCGAGGTCGTCGAGACCGCGCGCAAGGTGACCGGCCACCCGATCCCCGAGGTCATCGCTCCCCGCCGCCCCGGGGACCCGGCCACACTGGTCGCCTCCGCAGCGGCGGCACACGAGCGGCTCGGCTGGAGCCCGTCCCGGGCCGGCCTCGCCCGAATCATCGCGGACGCATGGGGGTTCGCGAAGGAGAAGGCGGCGCAGGCATGAGCGAGGCAGCACGATACGAGCGGGTGCGCGCGCGGTTCGAGGAACTGTACGGGTACGCACCCGAGGGCGTCTGGGCAGCACCGGGCAGGGTCAACCTGATCGGGGAGTACACCGACATCAACGACGGCTTCGTGATGCCCTTCGCCCTGCCCCATACGGCCATGGCCGCCGTGGCCCGTCGCACCGACGGGCTGCTGCGGGTCCACTCCGCGGACCTCGAGACGGGCGTCGTCGAGCTGGACGCCGCCCGGCTGGCGCCCCCTTCGGGCCCGGGCGGGGCCCCCGGCTCGGCCCCCGGTGCGCACACCGACTGGGTGGCGTACCCGGCCGGTGTGGTGTGGGCGCTGCGCGAAGCCGGGTACTCGATCGGGGGCGCGGACATCCATCTGAGCTCGACCGTCCCCACAGGCGCCGGGCTCTCCTCCTCCGCGGCCCTGGAGGTCGTGACCGCGCTCGCCTTGGACGAGCTGTACGGACTGCGACTCGGGAGGGAGTGTCTCGCGCTGGTCGCCCAGCGCGCCGAGAACGCCTTCGTCGGTGTGCCGTGCGGAGTCATGGACCAGCTGGCGTCGGCCTGTTGCACCGAGGGCCATGCCCTCTTCCTCGACACCTGGAACCTCGTCCGTCGTCAGGTGCCTTTCGATCCGGCCGCACAGGGGCTGTCTTTGCTGGTGGTCGACACCCGGGTGAAACACGCCCTCGGTGACGGCGCGTACGCGAGACGGCGCGCCGGGTGCGAGGTGGGAGCGCGAGCGCTGGGGGTGCGCACGCTGCGTGAGGTCCACACGGCGCAACTGGCCGACGCGCTGGGGCTCCTGAGCGACCACGCGGTGGCCGCAGCGACGGCACCGCAGGGGATGACGCCGACCGTGGACATCCCGGCCGAGGACGTCCGGCGGTACGTCCACCACGTCGTCACCGACAACGCCCGTGTGAAGAGAATCGTTGCCCTCCTCGACGCCGGCGACCTCCCGGCCATCGGTCCGGTCCTCACCGAGGGCCACGCCTCGTTGCGGGACGGTCTGCGCGTCTCCTGCGAGGAGTTGGACCTGGCGGTCTCCACAGCGAACGCGGCCGGCGCGTTGGGCGCCCGGATGACCGGGGGCGGCTTCGGCGGCTCGGCCGTCGTCCTGGTCGAGCAGGCAGCGGCCGACACGGTCGGGACGGCGGTCACGGAGGCGTTCGCCGCGGCCGGACACACCGCGCCGAGGATCTTCCCCGCAGTCCCGTCGGAAGGGGCTCGGCGCATCGGGTGAACGGTGCTCTTGCCGTGGGCGGCGCCGTGGTGTCCCGCGAGGTCGCCTCGAGCCCTTCCCGAACCCGTTGACTAATGGTGAATTTTGTTTGATTCTGTGGGAAGTGAATCCTGGACGGAGTTGAGGACGTGAAGAAGACGACGACGAAGCTGGCGGACGGCCGCGAGCTGATCTATTACGACGCCGACGAGTCGGCTGTGCGTGAGGCCGTGGACCGCAGGGCGCTGGATCCCACGGTCAGCCGTTCGGAGCTCCGTTACGATCCGGTGCTCGAGGAGTGGGTCGTCGTCGCCGCCCACCGCCAGGGCCGCATCTACCACCCCCCGGCCGACGAGTGCCCCCTGTGCCCCTCTCTCGACGGGCGCGACAGTGAGATCCCCGCCGCCGACTACCAGGTCGTCGTCTTCGAGAACCGATTCCCCGCCCTGACAGCCTCCGCTGCCGTGCCACACCCGGTGGGAAAAGCAGGCGGCAGCGACCACACCGGCCTGGTGTCCTACCTGGAACGCCCCGGCACCGGCCGCTGTGAGGTCGTCTGCTTCACCCCTCACCACGACAGTTCATTCGCCGACCTCACAGAGACCGAAGCTCGCCTGGTCCTGGAGGTCTGGGCGGAGCGAACCGCGGAGCTTTCCTCGATACCGGGCGTGGAGCAGGTCTTCTGCTTCGAGAACCGGGGTGCGGAGATCGGCGTCACCCTCGCCCACCCGCACGGCCAGATCTACGGTTACCCCTTCACCACTCCGCGCACCGAGCGGATGCTGCTGTCCGCCGCCGCTCACCGCCGCCGCACCGGCCGCAATCTCTTCGATGACCTGCTCGCCACCGAGTTGGCCCTTCACGAGGAAGCCCGCACCAGGGGCGACGACTCCACGGACCGGGTGGTGATTGCGGGCAGGCACTGGACGGCCTTCGTCCCCTACGCCGCCCGCTGGCCGTTTGAGGTGCACCTCTACCCCAACCGACGGGTCGCCGACCTCACGGCGCTCACCGGGGACGAACGAGCCGAGTTCCCGCGGATCTACCTCGACCTGCTACGGCGCTTCGACCGTCTGTTCGTCGAGGACGGCTACACCGGGCCCATCCCACCCACGCCGTACGTCGCGGCATGGCACCAGGCGCCCGTTCGGCACGCGGAAGCCGGCGAACTTGCCCTGCACCTCGAGTTGTTCACCATCCGGCGCACGGCGGGGAAGCTCAAGTTCCTGGCCGGCAGCGAGTCGGGCATGAACGTATTCGTCAACGACATATCGCCCGAAAAGGCCGCACGGCGTCTGCGAGAGCCGGCGCCGTGACGCACGGCCACTGACCGCCGCACATCACCGGCCCACGTCATCACATCCACCGGACGTGGGCCGGTCTGCTCATCTCCTCGGCTGCCACCGGCCAGGCCCAGCATGCGCCTCGCCTTCACCGACCCGGCTTCCTGCGGACCTCACCGCAATGACAGCCTTCGCATTGACTGGCGCTCGGTGAGTTTTACGTATAACCTCACCCGCTAACCACTGCCACCGGAAGGCTCCATGAGACGCGTCGCCCTGGTCACCCTCGTCGTGGACGAATACGACGAGGCGATCCGCTTCTACACCGAGGCCCTCGGCTTCCGCCTGGCCGTGGACGAGCCCCGCCCCGACGGCTCCCGCTGGGTCGTCGTCGAACCGGGCCCGGACGCGGCCGGCACCGGACTGCTGCTCGCCCGCGCCAAGCACGGGGACCAGCGGGCCCGGGTCGGTGACCAGACCGGCGGACGCGTCGGGTTCTTCCTGCACACCGACGACTTCGCCCGCGACCACGCCCGGATGACCGCCGCCGGCGTGACCTTCCTGGAAGAGCCGCGCCACGAGCCGTACGGCAGCGTCGCCGTCTTCCAGGATCTCTACGGCAACCGCTGGGACCTGCTCCAGCCCACCGGCTGAGCCACCTGCCGCCGCACCTTCGTACCGCCGCCTCGACACCTCCCGCTCAAGGAAAGACCAGCCATGACCGCTACGCGCGTAGACGCCGATGTGATCCGCCGCCTCCCCAAGGCCGTCCTGCACGACCACCTCGATGGCGGCCTGCGCCCCGCCACCGTCGTCGAGCTTGCGGCCGCCGTCGGCCACACGCTGCCCACCACCGACCCCGACGAGCTCGCCGCCTGGTACTACGAGGCCGCCAACTCCGGCGACCTGGTGCGCTACATCGCCACCTTCGAGCACACCCTCGCCGTGATGCAGAACCGCGAGGGCCTGCTGCGCGTCGCCGAGGAGTACGTCCTCGACCTCGCCGCCGACGGCGTCGTCTATGCCGAGGTGCGCTACGCCCCGGAGCTGAACACCCGCGGCGGGCTCACGCTGAGCGAGGTCGTGGAGACGGTCCAGGAGGGTCTCGCCGCCGGTATGGCCAAGGCGTCCGCCGCCGGCACCCCTGTCCGGGTCGGCACGCTGCTCTGCGGCATGCGGATGTTCGACCGCGTCGGCGAGGCCGCCGACCTCGCCGTCGTCTACCGGGACGCCGGCGTCGTGGGCTTCGACATCGCCGGAGCCGAGGACGGCTTCCCGCCCGCCGACCACCTCGCCGCCTTCGAGCACCTGCGCCGCGAGAGCGTGCCGTTCACCATCCACGCCGGTGAGGCCCACGGCCTGCCCAGCATCCACCAGGCCCTCCAGGTGTGCGGCGCCCAGCGCATCGGCCACGGCGTCCGCATCACCGAGGACATCGTGGACGGCAAGCTCGGCCGCCTCGCCGGCTGGATCCGCGACCGCCGCATCGCCCTGGAGATGTGCCCGACCTCCAACCTCCAGACCGGCTGCGCCACCTCGATCGCCGAGCACCCCATCACCGCCCTGAAGGACCTGGGCTTCCGGGTCACCCTCAACACCGACAACCGGCTGGTGTCCGGCACGACCATGACCCGCGAGATGTCCTTGCTGGTCGAGGAGGCCGACTGGACCGTGGAGGACCTGCGCACGGTCACCGTGAACGCGCTCAAGAGCGCGTTCATCCCGTTCGACGAGCGGAACGCCCTGATCCAGGACGTGATCCTGCCGGGGTACGCGGCCGCGCTCTGAAGCAGCCCCCGCAAGCAGGCGTCCTGTCCGACGTGCCGGAGATCGTCGGACAGGACGCTGACCAGCCGCTGACATGGTCGTCCCGGACCCGGGTCAGAGGCCGGACGAGCCAGGCGACGGAGTTGGCTCCGGGAGCCGGGTGGGCGGGCAGCTCGGCCGGTCCGAGGCCGCCGGGGGCGGCGCGGACTTCTTCGCGGACACGGCCGAAGCCGTCGACGGGGGCGTCCCGTCCGTGCGTACATCCGCCATCGCGCAGTCCTGGGCGTCGAGCAGCGTGATCAGCGCGCGGGCCGCCGGACTGACGGCGGTCTCCGGTGGCAGCAGCACGACCGTCTCGTACGCCGCCTCGCCTGTGCCGCTCAGCGGCAGGGCCGCCAGCTTGGGCCGCTTGTGCCGGAAGTGGCGGGGTACGACGGCGATCCCGAGGTCCTCCTCGACCAGGTCCAGCAGGCTGTGCACGTCGTTCACCTCCAGCGCGACCGTGCGGCGCACCCCGGCCGCGGCGAAGGCGGCGTCGGTGCTGCGGCGCGTGCCCCAGTCGGGGTGGAAGTCGACGAAGACCTCGCCGGCGAGGTCGGCGAGCGCGAACGCGGCCCCCGGTGCGGCGAGGGGGTGCCGCGGATGGCACAGCAGGGTCATCGGCTCGCTCGTCAGCGGCGCCGGGCGCAGCCGGTCCGGGTCGTCCTGGGTCCGGTAGGCGAACGCCAGGTCCAGCCGTCCGGCCGCGACCTCCTCGGCCAGCGCGGCCGTACCGGCCTGTCGCAGCCGGATCTCCACGTCCGGGTGCCGTCGCCGGAACGCGGCCAAGATCCCGGCCACATGCACTCCGGCGACGCACTGCTCGGTGCCCAGCGCCAGCGTCCCGCGCAGCACTCCCTGCACCTCGGCCACCGCCTCGTGCGCCGCTCTGACCTGCGCGAGGATCCGCTCCGCCGCGGCGAGAAGCGCCCGCCCCGCCTCGGTCAGCGTCACCCGCCGGGTGGTGCGCACGAACAGCGGCGCGCGCAGTTCCCGCTCGAGGGCGCGGATCGAGGCCGACAGGCCGGACTGGGACACCATCAGACGCTCGGCGGCCCGGGTGAAGTGCTGGTCCTCGGCGACCGCGACGAAGTGCTGGAGGTGGCGCAGTTCCATGACTGAGAAGCATAGGCACTGAATCCCATCGGATTCTCCTGTTGGACCACTGCACCGGGCCCGGGGAAAAGTAGGAGCCGTAGATCCGACAGCCCGTGTGCCAACCCCCAGGAGTCGTGTTGTACACCGCACATCCCGACCGCTACGCCGACATGCCCTACCGGCGGGCCGGTCGCAGCGGACTGAAGCTCCCCGCGCTGTCGCTCGGGCTGTGGCACAACTTCGGTCCCGACCGGCCGGCCGCGACCCAGCGCGCCATCCTGCGACGCGCCTTCGACCTCGGCGTCACCCACTTCGACCTGGCCAACAACTACGGCCCGCCGCCCGGCGCCGCCGAGTCCGCGCTCGGCGAGGCGCTGCGGGCGGATTTCGCGCCGTACCGCGACGAGCTGGTGATCTCCACCAAGGCCGGGTATCTGATGTGGCCGGGTCCGTACGGCGAGTGGGGCTCCCGGAAGTGCCTGCTGTCGTCGCTCGACCAGAGCCTGAAGCGCATGGGCCTGGAGTACGTCGACGTCTTCTACTCCCACCGCCCCGACCCGGAGACTCCCCTGGAGGAGACGATGGGCGCCCTGCACTCCGCGGTCCAGCAGGGCAAGGCGCTCTACGTCGGCATCTCCAACTACTCGGCGCAGCAGACCCGTGACGCCGCCCGCATCCTTTCCGAGCTGGGCACTCCGCTCCTCATCCACCAGCCCCGCTACTCGATGCTCGACCGCCGCCCCGAGGACGAGGGCCTGCTCGACGCGCTCGACGAACTCCAGGTCGGCTCCATCGCCTACTCGCCACTGGAACAGGGCCTGCTCACCACCCGCTACCTGGACGGCATCCCGGAGGACTCACGGGCGGCGGGCGACAGCCCGTTCCTCGGCTCCGACGCCGTCACCGGCGAACTCGTCGCCAGACTGCGCGCCCTCGACGCCATCGCCAAGTCCCGCGGCCAGAGCCTCGCTCAGCTGGCCCTGGCCTGGGTCCTGCGCGCCGGCCGGGTGACGTCGGCTCTGGTCGGCGCGAGCAGCCCGCAGCAGCTGGAGGACAGCGTCGCGGCCACCCGCGACCTGGACTTCGACCCCGAGGAACTGGCCCGGATCGACGCCGTCGTCAGGGGTTGAGCCTGAGCCTTCTCCCGGAACCAGTGGCTGGAGGAGCTCTCGCCCCTGGGCGATCATGGTGCCTGCGGGGCCAGTTCGCGCAGGACGGCCGAGGCGAGTGCCGCGTCGAGTGCGCCGACGCCGGTCAGGTCCGCGACGGTGATCGCGTCGTCCGGCCGCTCGACGGGCTTTTCGAGCAGGAGGCCGGCAGGTACGTCGCTGGTATCGGCGGTGGCTCCGGCGCGCACGGCGTGGCCGAAGTCCCCGTGGTCCAGGCACTGCTGGTGGTCGTCCGTGGAGATCAGCGCCGCGCGGGCGAAGAGCGCCGGCGGTAGTTCGTTCTTGTGCGGCATGTCGGTGCCGATGCCCGTCACATGCGCGCCCTGGCGGACGTGACCGGCGTGCAGGACCGGGGCCGTGGCCGGTGTGGTGGTGATGACCATGTCGGCTGCGGCTGCTTCGTCTGCAGGGGCGGGCCGGGCGTGATGGCCGAGCGCGCGGAACTCCTCGCACAGCGACCGGGTCCTGTCCTGGTTCCGGCCGTGGACGAGCACGGTGTCGATGGGGCGGAGCCCGGCCAGCCATGCGACCTGGAGACGTGCCTGTTCTCCGGTGCCGAACACGGCCAGGGTGGCGGCGTCGGGTCGGGACATCGCGTGGGTGACCAGCGCACCGGCCGCGGCGGTGCGCCAGGCGGTGAGAAGGCCCTGGTCGTCGAGTATCGCGCGGATCTGACCGGTGCCGGCGCTGACGACGCAGACCAGGCCGTGGTTGGTGGGCAAGCCGGCGGCGGGGTTGCGGTAGAAGCCGGTGGCGATCTTGACGGTGAAGTCGGGTGTGCCGGTGACCCAGCCGGCCTTGACGTGGCAGTCGCCGTCGTCGTCGGGGAACTCCAGGTGCACGGGTGGCGGGACCCTGGTGCGGCCGTGGGCGTGGGCGATGAGCGCGTCGCGGACGGCGGTGAGGACCAGCTCCGGGGTGGCGACGCGGGTGATCTCGGCGGTGGTGAGGACCGGCGGAGTCATCGTCCTGCTCGCAGCCACTGGGCGAAGGCGGCGAGGCCGGCTTCGGCGTCGGCGCGGCCGATGCCGACACGGAACCGGTCGGTGGGGGTGGGGGTGAGGTCGGAGTGATAGGTGCTGGCGGGCAGCAGCAGGACGCCGGCGTCCTCGACCAGACGGGCGCAGAACTCCTCCACTCCTTCTGGACCGAGGTAGCGGGGGTAGGCGACGCAGCCGCCGTCCGGGGCCCGCCATTCGAACGTGTCAGCGAATTCGGCGAAGAACTCCTCGAAGAGCGGAAGATTCCGTGCGATGAGCGACCGGTTGCGGTCCAGGATGGTGCCGCGGGCCTTGAGTGCGATGCGAGCCAGGACCTCGCTGGGGGCAGAGTTGCAGATGGTGGTGTAGTGCTTGGCGCGCTCCAGCCTGGACAGCAGGGCGCGGTCGCGGCAGGTGATCCAGCCGATCCGCAGGCCCGGCAGGCCGAGCGACTTGGAGGTGACGTTCAGCGACAGTGCGCGCTCGGACAGGTCGGCGGCCTGCGGCAGGATCCTTGCCGGATCGCGCTCCAGGCCGCGGTAGACCTCGTCGCTGAACAGGTGGATGCCGCGCTCGTCGCACAGCCTCGCCAGCTCGGCGAAGTCGGCGACGCTGATGACCTTGCCGGTGGGGTTGTTGGGGAAGTTCACCGACACGAGGCGGGTGTTGGGGCGGATCGCCGCCTTCACCTGGTCGAGGTCCAGCGCCCAGTCCCGGCCGGGGTCGAGGGCGACGCCGGTCACCTCGCACAGCGCCAGCGGAACGGTCTCGGCCGCCTGGTAGTTCGGGGTCACCACCACCGCGTGGTCCCCGGCGTCCAGCAGGACGTTCATCGCCAGGTACAACGCTTCCTCGGCGCCGGCGAAGCAGATGACGTCGTCCGCGTCCACCCGCTCGTACATCCCGGCGATCACCTCGCGCAGGGCCGGGTCACCGAAGGTCTTGGTGTAGCCCAGGGAGAGGTTCTCAAAGGCGGCGCGGTCCCGGTCGTCGGCCAGCGCGAGCAGTTCACCGAGGGTCATGGTCTGGACGTCGGAGGCGGTCAAGTGGTGGCGGGCGGTGAACTCCCATCGGGAGAAGTAGGTTTCCAGGCGGAAGTCGGGTAGCCGGGTCATGGATTCCTTGCCTTCGATGTGGCGGCTTGCCGTGTGGTGGTTTTTCATCTGCCGGCGGTCGCGGGATAGCAGCGCAGATGGACGGCGCTCATGTCCGGTGACGATGCCGCCGGAGCTCCGGCGGCGCCGACCGATCGGGACGGGCGGACGACTGTCGCCAGACGGTCGGCGGGCGCGGCAAGCTCGGGAGGATCACGGCGCATGCTCCTTACTGCTGGGCGCTGCGCGCGATGTTCTGCGTTCGGCCAGCAGGCCGTAGAGGGTCGAGCGGGAGATCTGCAGGGCGCGCGCGACGACCGGCGTGGCCCGGCGCACCGCGAAGACTCCGGCGTCTTCCAGTCGCGCGAGCACGGCCAGGCGGTCGGCCCGGGTCAGCCGCTCGACCGGCCGACCGCACTCGCGGACGTAGGCGCCGACGATGTGCTGGATCTGCTCGTTCCAGTCCTGCTCGAAGAGCGGCTCGGGGCGGGCGACGGCCGGGGCGCCGAACGCGGTGAGTACGGCCGCGGCCTGTTCCAGAGGCGTCCGGTCGAGGTTGACGCACAGCACCGCGGTAGCGCGGCCGTCCGCCTCACGCAGTACCGCACTGACCGACGACAGGCGCCTGCCGTCGGCGAGCTGCTTCTCGTAGGGCCCGAACACGTCCTGGACCGAGGGGTCCAGCGCGCCGAGTTCGCCGAGCAGGGACGGGTCGCCCGGAGCGCGGGCGCTCATCGGATTCCAGATCGCCAGGACCCGGTCGGTGTCCGGGTCGTGCAGTACCACCTCGGCGTACGGGCCGAGCAGCAGCGCCACGGCCTGCCCCACTGGGGCCCACATCCGCACCCGAGGATCCATGCTCTTTTCCACAGCCTCCATGACTGGACCATACGTCCAGACTGGACAAGACGTCCAGGGCCGAGTCGGGGCAGCTCTGAGTGTCGTTACCGAAGCGCAGGGTGCTGATCATGTCCGTACCTCCACTCCGCACGGATCCGCCGCAGGGCGCCACCGGCAGCAAGGTCGCCTTCCGATGTGCGCCTGGGCCGATGACAACACCGCCGTCTCCGTGGGCCAGGTCGAGGTGACGCTGACGCCGAGAAGCCCCGAGTCGGTCGACCTCGACGCGGTCGGCGATGTGCGAAGCCAAGGGCGACCGGGTCACCACCATCACAAGGTCGTGGCCTCGGGCCAGGCACCACGGGCGGCCAGGTCGAGGATCAGTGCGGCAATGTTCCATGCATCGTCCTCGCCGCAGTGGTGACGCCCTTCCAGCGGCAGTCCGGCAATGCCCAGCGCCCGGGCCATTCCAGGGCGTTTCCGCAAGCCATGGGCCTGGGTGAAGACTGCCTTGGCGTTTACGTGGCGGCGTCCAAATGGATATGCGGTATTGGCGACCTGGCACTGCCGGGTGAACTGGTGACGATCGTAATCACCCCAACTCGCCCACGGACGTGCCCCCGCCCGGTGCTCCGCGGCCAGCACGCGGCATGCATCGGCAAAGCCCATGCCCTCATCAACCTCGGCCTGAGTCAGACCGGTCAGCTCAGTACAAAAGGGGCTCACGACAGACCGCACGGGCCGCACGAGAATGCGATGCCGTCCGAGGCGCTCACGTCTGCCGAGGTCGACGACCGTCAGCCCGATCTCGATGATCTCGCTTACCGCACCACGCGGTGGCTCGCCCTCCCAGCACGTTGCCTCAACATCAATGACATTCAGTAGTACGTCAGCGTTTTCCATGCCGGGAGAGTAAGAACGCGAGCACCTGCCCGCCACCCAGTTTCCTGGGCCGACTTGGCGCATGCAGTCGCAGGGCTCCAATCCGGCTATTCACCCTTCAATACACCGGGGATGACGAGTACCACCGGGACTCACGCTCTGCCTGAGGTCGCCATTGGGGAAACAGCCGACGCTCAGCGGCCCCAGCGAACACTCCCCGCACGTCGAACCCGCAGGACGCAGCCCGGCAGAATGACGGCCATGAACGAGAACCGGAACACCAGTGCGACAGTCGCCGAGTCCAGGCCGCCGCTGACGGCCGACCTCACCGGTGCCGAGCTGCTGCGCTGGTACTGGACGCTCAACGAGCTCACGGGTCTCGCCCGCACCATGGGCGTCGCGCGGAACGGCGGCAAGGCGGCGCTCACGGCCCGGCTCGCCGCGGCGCTGGACGGTCTGCCGCTGCCGGCTGCCCCGGCCCGCCGCCGCCCGGCGACCGCGCAGTTGGCCGAGCCCGTCAACGGCGACACCGTGATCCCGGCCGGCCAGCGGTGCAGCCAGGTCCTGCGGAGGTACTTCGCCGAGGCGATCGGCCCCGGCTTCCACTTCGACGCCTTCATGCGCGACTTCATCGCTCAGAATCCCGGCCGGACCCTGGCGGACGCGGTTGCCCACTGGCACGCCACACGCCCGGACGCGGCCCGGCCCCGAGAGATCGAGGCGCAGTTCGAGTTCAACCGCTTCACCAGCGCCTGGCACCGCCAGAACCCGGCCGGCACCCGCGCCCAGGCTCTCGAAGCCTGGTACGCCCACCGCGCACTCCCCAAACCCACCAGCGGCGGCTGACGGCACGCGCTCGGCCAGGACGACCCGCCAACACCCCGCGCACCGCCGGAAGGTGTACGCCCCCCCGCATGCCCTGCGCCCGGATGCGCCGGCGCACTCCACATCGTCCGCCTACCGGTGTAACCGTGACCCGGCCGGACCGTTGAGCCGGTTATGGATGCCTCTCGTTCGCGCGGGCGAGCCATCGTCCGCGCTCTCACGTCACTCTTGCTCCTCACCATGACCGTGCTGGCCGGTCCTCCGGCCGCCGCCGACGGCCATCCGGCGCCGGCGGCGGATCCCGCGGCGATCCGCGACTGGAACGCCATCGCCACCGACACCATCAGCACCAACCTCGGAGCCACCCGCCCGTCAGGGCAAGCCGTCATCTGGCACGGGTTCGTCTCGGCTGCCGTCTACAACGCCGTGGTCGGCATCCAAGGCCGCTACGCCCCGTACCTATGGCATGCGCGCGGACCCTCCACCGCGTCACCCGAGGCGGCAGCGGTGACCGCCGCACACCACGTACTGGTCGACTTCTTCCCCGACTCCCGAGCCCCGCTCGACGCCGCGTACGCCGATTCACTCGCCAAGATCCCCGACGGCAGGGCGAAGAGACAGGGCGTGGCCTTCGGGGCACGGGCCGCGGCCCACCTCATCGAGCTGCGCGAAGGAGACGGCCGCTTCGCGCCGGTGGAGTTCACCGCGACACCGGCGCCGGGCGTCTGGCGGCCCACCCCGCCCGCCCACCTCCCCTTCATCGACACCTGGCTCGGCGAGCTCCGCCCCATGGTGCTCACATCCCCGCACCAGTTCCGCCCCGGCACTCCGCCCGCCCTTTCCTCGACCCGCTACGCCGACGACGTCAACGAGGTGAAGGCCATGGGGGCGAGGAGCGGATCGCCCCGCACCGCGCTGCAGACCGAGACCGCGCTGTTCTTCGGCGGCAGTCTCGTGGTGCAGCTCCAGGAGGCGTTCCGTGACCACACCGCGCGTCACCGCCTCGGCATCGCGGAGACGGCACGGCTGTTCGCCGCGGCGAACGCGTCCGCGACCGACGCCGTGGTCACCGCCTGGGACTCCAAACTCCGCTACGGAACCTGGCGTCCCATCAGTGCCGTTCGACTGGCCGACACCGACGGCAACCCGGCGACCGAGGCCGACCCCCTCTGGCAGCCACTGCTCGTCACACCGCCGCACCCTGACTATGTCAGCGGCCATGCCGCCGTCGCCGGAGCCGTGGCCCAGACCCTGACCGGACTCCTCGGGACCCCGCGCATCGACCTCACCCTCTCCTCCGAGGCCACCGGCACATCACGGCACTACGCGTACGCCGACCGGTTCAACGAGGACATGATCAACGCACGGGTGTGGGCCGGGATCCACACACGCACTGCCGACACCGCCGGATGCCAGGCCGGCGATCGCATCGGCCACTGGACGGTCACCCACCACTTCCGACCGCTGCGCCCGCAACACCCGCGTGTCCCCCCGCCGTTCCAGCCGACCTGCCCACCCGGCGACGGGCACTGACCAGGCCGGAACGACCTACTCGGTGCGGGCGGTCACCCGGTCCGCGAGACCGACACCCATGCCCGTACCAGCGGGCGCGGCCGGTACACCCAGGCCGTCCGTGCCCGCTCCCGTCTCCCCTGCCCCGGTGGTTCACGCGGATGGGCGGAGGGGCAGCACACCAACGATCTGTCCTTGGATAAGGTGCCGCTCGTATGGGCTACCAGGCGGGGGACGAAAGTGATGAGTGGTCAGCAACCAGACCAGGGCGGCAGTATCTTCCAGCCGCTCGCGGGCGACGACCCGACCGCGCTCGCCGGATACCGGCTGGCTGCCAAGCTCGGAGCGGGCGGCATGGGCAAGGTGTACCTGTCGTACACGCCTGGCGGACGCCCCGTGGCCATCAAGGTGATCCGCCCCGAGTTCGCGGAGGATGCCGAGTTCCGCCGCCGGTTCGCCCAGGAGGTGAGGTCGGCCTACCGCGTACAGGGCCTGTTCACCGCGCCCGTCATCGACGCCGACACCGACGGCGCGCAGCCCTGGCTGGCCACCGCGTACGTGCCGGGCCCGTCCCTCGCCGATGCGGTGGCCATGCACGGCGCGCTGCCGGTCGAGACCGTGCTGCTGCTGATCGCCGGCATGGCGGAGGCTCTGCATGTCATCCACGGTGCGGGCATCGTGCACCGCGACCTCAAGCCGTCCAATGTGCTGCTCGCCTCCGACGGGCCGCGCGTCATCGACTTCGGTATCGCCCGCGCCGCTGACGCGACCTCACTCACCGGCAGCGGGGTCACCGTCGGCACTCCGTCGTTCATGGCCCCAGAGCAAGCTGCTGGGCGCCGGGTGACCCCGGCCACCGACATCTTCGCGCTCGGACAGGTCGCGGCGTACGCGGCGACGGGATCCCCTGCCTTCGGCGAGGGCACCTCGCACGGTGTGCTCTACCGGATCGTCCACGAGGAGCCTGACCTCACCGGAGTACCGGAGCGGCTGAAGGAGCTGGTCACCCGCTGCCTCGCCAAAGACCCCGAGGCCAGGCCGTCGCTCGGTGAAATCATCGCGATCTGCCAGGCCGCGAACGCGGAGACGGTGCTGCGCCGCGCAGAGGACTGGCTCCCGGGACCGATCACCGCCGACATCACGGTGCGGGCAGCAGCCCCCGTCCCGGTCCAGCCCCCTTCGCCTCCTGTGACGACGCAGCCTTCGGCGACGCCTCCTTCCGCGGCCTACTCCCCCACCATGCCCGCCGGCCCGACCAGCCCGCCCCCGGGGTACGGCCCGCCTGGTACGCACCAGCCGCCCCAGCCTCAGCCCCCTCGGGGACCTGCCCCGGCGCACGTCCACGCTCAGCCCTATGCCCCAACGCAGGGCCCGGGCCGCGCGCCGATGTTCCCGGGTCAGCAGCCCGGGCCCCCCGTGCCACAGCCCGTCAGGAGTGCGAGCGGGCGAAGACTGGTCATCACCCTTGCCGCCGCGTTGGTCTTCGGTATCGCGGCTGCGGGCACGACATACGCGCTGCTCAAAAGCGATGACGGGCAGCAGGCCCGCGGGAGCGGCACGTCGCATGGAACGCAGCCGAGCGGCAGCACGAACGGGGCCGTCCCGAAGCCCGGCACCAAAGCCAAGGCCAAACCTGTCACTTACCAGGGCATCAATCTCACCGCCGGCTACCACCTCACCCTCGGGGACGACGTCGTCCGGCCCCAGGATGGCGAGGACGGCGGGTATGAACTGTCCTACGACACCGGCGGGTACCTCGACGCGGAGAGTTCGGGAGGCAGTCTGGTGCTGCTGGACCCGGGCCAGGAGGGATCGCTCGAGGCCTGTCGTGCGGACACGCGGTTCACGCAGAACGTCTATGTGGACAAGCTCGCGAAGGGGCGGCAGGTCTGCGTCACCACGGGGACGGGACACATGGGTCTCGTGACGGTCAAGGGCTTCTCGGCCGAGAATTCGCCGAGCACCTACATGACGGTGGACCTGACCGTCTGGCGTAACGCCGTGGCCTCCGGCTCGGGGAGCTGAGTCTTCGCACAAGCGACCTCGTCGCGGTGTTCGGGCGGCCCGGACGGTGCGAGCCACGGCGGGTGCCGCTGCGCGCTCCGACGCATCTCGGTGAAGGACCCGAGCGGCGGTGTTGCACGGGCTCCGCGAGAGGTTCATAGTCCGAGACATGGACGCGCGTGAGGCGGCGCTCCAGCGGGCGCACGATCATGCCATCCGCTGGCTGGCGAGTCTGGCCGATCGGCGGGTCCCGCCCCGCGCCCAGGTCGACGAGGTCGTGCGCGCGCTCGGCGCCGAACTGCCGGAAGGCCCGAGTCCGCCCGCGGACGTCGTCGAGTTGCTGGCCACCGCCTGCGAGCCCGGCCTCACCGCCTCGCCCGGCGGTCGTTTCTACGGCTTCGTGATCGGGGGGAGCGAGCCGGCCGCGCTGGCCGTCGACTGGCTGGTGAGCGCGTGGGACCAGAACTGCGTCATGCGGGCGGTCACGCCGGCGCACACCGCGGTGGAGGATATCGCCGGTGCATGGCTCCTGGAGCTGCTCGGACTGCCTCCGGGCAGCGCCGTCGGCTTCACCACGGGCGCCACCATGGCGAACTTCACCTGTCTCGCCGCCGCACGCGACACCGTACTGCGGCGCGCGGGCTGGAACGTCGCCCGCGATGGGCTCACGGGTGGCCCCGGGGTACGGGTGCTGGCCGGTGCGTCCCGCCATATGTCCGTCGACCTCGCCCTTCGCTACCTGGGGCTGGGCCAACCGCAACTGGTGGAGACCGACGACCAAGGGCGCATCGTCCCGAGCGCCTTGGCGCATGCCCTGCGCAACGGCACGCCACGGCCGACCATCGTCGCCCTGCAGGCCGGGGAGATCCACACCGGGGCCTTCGATTCTTTCGGGGAAACGATCGGGGCCGCTCACGCCGCGGACGCATGGGTGCATATCGACGGCGCCTTCGGCCTGTGGGCCGCCGCGTCTCCCGCGTACGCCCGTCTGACAGCAGACTGCGGGCAGGCCGATTCCTGGGCCACGGACGCCCACAAGACCCTCAATGTGCCCTACGACTGCGGTATCGCGGTCGTACGGGACGCCGCGGCCCTGCGCGCGGCGATGGGGCAGCACGGCGACTACCTCATCCACCACGAAGAGGGCGACTCCTTCGACAAGGTGCCCGAACTCTCCCGCCGGGGCCGGGCCTTCACCGTCTGGGCGGTGCTCCGTTCACTCGGGAGATCCGGAGTCGCCGCTCTCGTCGAGCGCCTGTGCCACCACGCCTCCGCGTTCGCCGCGGGCATCGCGGAGATCGACGGCGCGCACGTACTCAACGACGTGGTCTACACCCAGGTCTGCGCCACCTTCGGCGACGACGCGCGGACGGACCGGGTGCTCGAGCGGCTGCTCGCGGACGGCACGGTCTGGATCAGCGGCTCCACCTGGCACGATCGCCGCGTAATGCGCATCTCCGTGAGCAACTGGTGCACGACGGATGACGACGTGGCCCGGGCGCTCGACGCGATCCGCAGAGCGGCCGGGGCCTTGTGACGAGCGGCTGATCCCGGACGCCGGTGCCGGACCGAAGTGCGTCCCGCACGTCAAGCGCGGTCGAGGCCGTCACCTCGTGCGCACCGCGGTGATGGTGAACCGTTCGACCTCGGCGATGTGTCCTCCGGTGGAGGCGACGACCGTGAGCACCGGGTCCCGGGCGCCGGAGAAGGGCAGCGTCACGTGCCAGGGCTGCTTGTCGCCGCCCGCCGACGTGCAGCACGGTGAGGTGCCCAGCGGCGCGGCCGACGACGGCTGGCGCACCTGAACGCGGATGCTCTCGTCCACTCCGGAGATCCGTCCGCCTGTCTCCAACGGCGAGCGCACGCGCGATCCGTACGCGGGAGTGGTGAGAGAGAACGTCGTGTCGTCGGTGCCCACGACCTCCCACGGGGCATTCCGGCCGTCGCCGTACCGCACGAGGTGGATCACCGCGGCGGTACCGCCTTCGGACCCCGTCCGTGCGACGCCGACGCGGGCGTGCCGACCGCTTACGGTGCGCGAGGTGATCCGGTCGATCTCCTTGAAGTCGAGGTACTCACGCGTGAAGGACAGCGCGGTCCGGGCCGGGTCGAGGTGCCAGGGCTGGTGGCCGCCGGAGCTGTAGGCACGCTCCCACGCCTGAGCTTGGGCGAGCGTGGTGAACGGCCACACGGGCTGGAGGCTCCAGGAGCCCAGCGGTGGTGTGCCGCTGGGAGTGGAAGCGGTCGGGGCCCGCGTGGCCGACGAGGGGGCAGGCGACGACGGCGAGGGGGTGGACGAGGTGCCCCTCGGCTCGACCGTTGCCGACGCTGCGGGAGGCGAGCTCGATGTACGCGCGGACCCGCCGGAACCGCTGCAGGCGGTGAGTATCAGGCCGGCCACGGTGGCTGCGGCGAGGAGTCGGAATGGGAGCCGGATGTTCATGGGTGCCCCAGGGGAGGTGAAACCGACCGCCGATCGGCGTGTCCGGCCATCGTCCCACCAGTCCGGCCCTCGTCACAGAGGCAGCGACGTGGTTCGCCGGATCAGTTGCACAACCGATCGGGCGTACGATCACGTGGCCTCCTCGTCATCTCCGGAAGTGACTGACGGGTTCGCGGACCCGGTGCCGGGCTCGAGCAGTCGGGTACGGAAGAGGTCGAGCACCTGGTCCAGCGCCGTGCGAGTCGGCTGGCCCGGTTCATCGATGAGGTGCTCGGTGAGAACGGAATGCGGCGGCATGACGGCGCCGGGATTCGCCGCGGTGTCGTCGAGTTCGACGACCGTGAAGGCTTCGCCGAGTTCACGGCGCAGAAAGGCGAACCGGTCGCGGGGTACGAGTCTGTCTCCGCGGAACCGCAGCCCCATCACCTCGAGGCCGTCGCGCTCGCAACGCCCTCGGACGGTGGCGAGGTCCTGGGCGGAAATGTCGATGCCGCAGGCTCGGCTCCCGGTGATGGCCAGCGGCAGCGACGGCTGGGCCAGGACGGGGGCGAGAAGGCGGTCGTCGACGGCCATGGCCAGGGCGAATCCTCCGGTGAGGCACATTCCCACGGCCCCGACCCCGGGGCCGCCGCAGCGCTGGTGCTCCTGTGCCGCCAGCGCACGCAGCCACGTCACGATGCGTGAGCTCCTCCCCGTGGCGAGCAGGGTGAACTCACGGCTCACGCACACCCGCCAGAACGTCCTGGCCGTATAGGTGCCGGCCTTCAGCGGCCCGTGGGCGTCGGGATGGGGGTCGCGTCCGGGTGTACCGAACAGCACCGGGAGCACGGCGGTGCAGCCGATCGCGGCCACTCGTTCGGCGAACTCCAGCACTTTGGGGGTGATGCCGGGGACTTCCGCCATCACGATCACGGCGGGCCCTTCGCCTCGCCGCAGGATCTGGCGGGTGACGCCCTCGTAGGTGAACGTGCAGCGGTCGAAGCCGTTCAGGTCGTGGTCGGCCATGGTCATCCCCGCCCTGACCGGGTGCTGCTCGCCGGTGTCATCGCTGCTCCTGGGTGTCGAAGTGGTGCGGTGGGATGTGGCGTTCGTGGCTGCCGGTCCGCGGCACCGGCATGTTCTCACCCTCCTTCTGCCGCCGTGTGCCGGTCACCGCGATGTTCCCCGCCCTCCGTCGCGCCCTCACCTCCTCGCAGATCGGATGCCAGGCGGTCCCTGCAGGACTCCGGTGGTGATCGCCTTCGTACGGCCCCACGTACACCGGTCCGTTCCGGTGAGGCAAAATCTCGGGAGATGGAAGGCCTGACGGCAGGTGACAGTCCGGGCAGGGCCATGGAGCGCAGGGGGACCGAGAATGGCCGAACCGGTGGTGCGGGGGTTGGCGGCAGGCCGTTATCAGCTGAGCGAGCTGATCGGGCGCGGGGCCATGGGCGCGGTCTGGGCGGCACAGGACGTGAAGTTGGGACGCGCGGTCGCGGTCAAGGAGATCCGGGCGCGCGTCGACCTCGATCCCGAGGAGTGGCGGCGGCGGGCGGAGCGGGCACTGCGGGAGGCCAGGGCCGCGGCACTGGTCCAGCACCGGAACGTCATCGAGGTTCATGATGTCGTGATGGACGAGGACCGGCCATGGATCATCATGGAACTGGTCTCGGGGCGTTCCCTGGCCGAGGAGCTGGCCAGCGGCTGTATGGCGGTCGGCGATGCGGCTCGGATCGCGCGCGAGGCGCTGGACGGGCTGATCGCGGCCCATGCGACCGGTGTGGTGCACCGGGATGTGAAACCGTCCAATCTTCTGCTGGCCCGGCCGGACGGCCGTACCGTTCTGACCGATTTCGGCATCGCCTCGATGGCCGGCGCCGGAACCCTGACCGTGCCGGGTGGGGTCGTCGGCACACTCGACTACCTGTCGCCGGAACGCGCCCAGGGTCTGAGAGCCGTACCGGCATGTGACCTGTGGTCCCTGGGGGCAACCCTCTATGAAATGGTCGAGGGACGCTCTCCGTTCCACCGCAACAACGAGTTCGCAACCCTTCGGGCCGTGCTCGACGGCACCTACGACCCGCCGCGGAACGCCGGTCCTCTCGGCGAAGTCATCGACGGCCTGCTCACCAAGGACCCGTCACAGCGGATGACCGCATCGACAGCCCGGTCCCTGCTGATTGCCGTCGAGCGCCCCGACGTGCCACACCCGCACGGATTCATGCCCCACCCAGAGGGGCAGACCCACGCCGCCGAATCCGCTCCTGGGCCGAACGACCGGCAGCGATCCCCGTTCGGAACCAGATCCGCCTCGGAGGAACGCCACCGCACCGCTCATCCGGTGGGCGGGCATGGACCCGTCCGGCCCGAGGAGGCGGGCCCGGCGCAGGTTTCCGGTCGCTCCACCCGCCGCTGGCTCACGCGTTCCCTGATCGTCACGACGGTTGCCGCTCTGGCGGCCGTGGGCCTCTACGCCGTACCTCCTCTGCTGGCCCACCAGTCCCCGAGCACCGGGGCCTCACCGGCGGCACCGGGGCCGGAATCACCGACGGCCGCCCGCCCCGGATTCCGCGCGATCAGCGATCCTGCCGGATTCACCCTGGAGATCGGCAAGGACTGGACCGGACCGTACGCAGACAACCGCCGCATCTACTACTACTCGGCGGACCGAACGTTCCGGATCGGCGTCCACATGGATCCGCCCGACGGTAACGGTGACCCCTATGCAGAACTCCTGGCACAGGACAACCATGGCACCGGCACCTCCGCGGCCGGCGCCTATCCGAAGTACCGGCCCGTTCGCCTGGAGCGGACCGAGCACAACGGCGCAACTGCCGCCATCTGGGAGTTCACCTGGTACGACGCCGGCTCCGGCATCCGCCATCGCTCGATCGACCTGCGGTACACCAAGAGCGGGCGGACCTACGACTTCTGGGTCGCCGGCCCCGACAGCGCAGTCCCCACCATCCGAAAGACCTTCGAGGCGGCAAGGGACAGTTTCTCCCCCACGCGGACGAAGCAGGGATAGCCGAGCGGGCCGTTCACGGGCACGTGAACCACGGCGCGCGGCCGGGCCATGCCCGCCCCCGAAGCCGGTGCCGGCGAAAGGCGGTGGACGCGGCCTCACCCCATGGCGGCCGACGGCGGTCGACGTCCCGTTGTCGGGCGGGGTCAGGAACGCCCCGGATGCGCGGACCGGTCGGGCGAGTGCTGTGGCCGGATAGGTTTGCCGGGAAGCTCGCGACGTCCTGCGCGGTGTATCGCAAGGCGGAGAATCGGCCTTGTACTGGATGTACTCGGGTGAGTCGACAACGCAGCGAGACGCCGTGCAGGGCGCCGCGAGCCGGTGAACCTATCCGGCCACAGCGCTAGGCTTCGCTCAGCATGGACACGGCGGGGGCGGAGCACATGACGGCTGAGACGACACAGCGGTGGGAGTCGGCCCTCGATTCGGTCGTGGTGTACGCGCAAGGCGCGGTCTGCCGCCGGCTGGCCCGGGGCAGCGTGCCGCCGGATGGCCGGGTGCGGGTGACGGGGCTGCCCCGGTCGCTGGATCCGAGCTCGTTGCGGGCCCGGGTCCTGGGTATCCCCCGTGCGCGCGTGACCGAGGCCCGGGTGGAGGTCGAGGCCGAGCCGCTCGGCACCGGCACGTCCGACGAGTTGCAGGGCGAGGTCGAGAGGCTGCGCGACGAGCACGCGGCGGCGCAGGAGCGACGGGACCGCCAGCTGGGCCTCATCGAGGAGGTCAGGGCGTTGCACCCGGTCCCCCCGGCCCGCAGGCGCGAGGACCCGCACCGCCGCACTCCCGTGGACGCGTGGCTGGAGCTCGGCGCCTTCGTCGAGGAACGGCTGGCGGGACTACACACCCGCCTCGTCGAGCTGGAGGAGACGCTGCGCCGTGTCGAGCACGAGCTCGCCCTCGCCGCGGACCGGCTCGCCCGCGCCTCCACCGACGCACCATCAGCGCATGTGCAGACCATGGTCTCTGCGGTCCTGACCCTCGACGGCGCCGGTGACGCGGAGGCCGAGCTGGAGCTGGAGTACGGGGTGCCGGGCGCCGTATGGGTGCCGGCCTACCGTCTCACCCACCGTCAGGGCGACGGCAGCGGTCGTTTGGTGCTGCGCGCTTCGGTCGCCCAGCGCACGGGCGAGGACTGGACCGCCGTGCGCCTCGCCCTGGCCACCGCGGACCTGCGGCGCCGCACCGATCTGCCAAGACTCCGCTCGCTTCGGATCGGACGTCGTCAGCCGGTCCCCGCGCCTTCCGGGTGGCGCGAGCCCCCGGCCGGGCTCGCCGATCTCTTCGCCGGGTACGACGCGGCAGGCCCTCGCCCTGACATGACCGCCGCACCCGCGGCTGCCGGTGCCGCGTCCGTGACTGCCGTGGGCGGCAGCGCGCCAGGTCCCGTTCCGCCACCGCCACCGCCACCGGCGCCGCAGGGCTACGGCGTGCCGGCCGCTCCGCTCCCGGTGCCCGGCGGCGCGGAGGGCGCCTCCCCGGAGGTCTTCTTCGGCGCTGTGCCCGACCTCGCGCAACCGGTCCGGTCGCGACCGGGCGACAGGGGCCGTCCCGGCAGCCGGTCCTTCGCGGTGCCCGCCGCCATGGCACACCCGGCTCCTGCGCCGGCTGCGCCCCCACCTCCTCCGGCACCGGCGGCAGGTCCACCGAAGCCGACCGGGGCCGAACTCGACTACGCCGCCCTCGTCCTGCGGGGCCCCGACGAGCCGGGCGGTCGCAGGGGCCTGCTGTTTCCCGACTCCTCCTTCGACCCGGTGGCGGACGAGTACCGCCGCCGCGCCGAAGCCGTGGCCGCGCTGCCGCTTCCCGGCCACGCCGTGCGGCCCCGCGAGTCGGCGGGTTCCTTCGACCACCGCTTCGATGCCGCCGCCCGCGCCGATATTCCGTCGGACGGTACCTGGCACACCGTCACCGTCGCCGAGATCCCGGTCGGTCTGCGCACCGAGTATCTCTGCGTGCCGTCCGTGGAGCAGACCGTGTACGCGACGCTGCTGGTCTCCAACGCCACCGACCAGGCTCTGCTGGCCGGCCCGGTGGAGGTCACCGTCGACGACGAGTTCCTGCTGACCGCCGCACTGCCCACGCTCGCCCCCGGCGGTGTGTGCCGGGTGGGGCTCGGGCAGGCCGAGGGCATCCGGGTCACCCGCCGTACGAACCTGCACGAGTCGACCGCGGGGCTGCGCAACCACACCACCGTGCTCGACCACAGTGTCCACGTGGAGCTGGCCAACCGGCTCACGAGGCCTGTCACCGTCGAGGTCCGCGAGCGGGTGCCGGTCTCCTCCGAACCGGACGTCCGGATCGAGGAGCGGGGCGACTGGACGACACCGGAGGACGGCGCGGGCCCTGAACACCATGCCCTGGGCACCCGCGTTTGGCGGGTGGACCTGCCCGCCGGTGGCACCGCCGCTCTCCACGGCGGCTACGAGATCCGCATACCGGCCGGCAAGGCCCTGGTCGGCGGCAACCGGAGGAGCTGACACGCCATGTCCACAGCGCCCACAGCCGCTGAGCCGATCCCCCTCCCCGTCACCGCCGTCACCTGTCTGGAGGACCGCGCCCACATCGAGCGGGCCACCGTGCTCGACCTGAAGGCCGGTGTCCAGCGGCTGCGTCTCGGGCCGGTCGGTGCGCTGGCCGTCGACCGCACGCTCCATGCCGAGCTGACCGCCGATCACCCGGCCACCGTGCTCGACGTGCGGATCGTCCGAAGTTGGAAGCCGCGCGGGCCTCAGCCGCCCACCGACGAAGACCCCGCGCTGCGCCACCGCGTGCACACCCTCGAAGAGGAGCGGCTCGCCCTGGAGCAGCGGCGCGACCGTCTACGGGCCCGCCTTGGCCTGCTCGGTCTCGTCGCTGCAGATCTGCTGCGGGAGATCGGCGAAGGCGCCGGCTCCGGGGAGACCGATGGGCCCCGCTGGGCCCGCGAACTGGACCGGGTGGACGGCGAGCGCGATGCGTACGGCGAGGAGCTCCGCACCGTGAACGCCCGGCTGGCCGCTGTCGCGGTCGAGCTCGGCGAGGCCCGACGGGCCCTGGACTTCTCCGGGACGGAACCCGCCGAGCTGGTCGGCCACATCGAACTGACCGTGGAGGCCGCGGTCGCCGGACCGGTCGGGCTGCGCCTGGTCCACCTCACCCCGTGTGCGCTGTGGCGGCCAAGCTACCGGGCCGTGCTCGACGGGGACTCGCTGACGCTGGAGACCGACGCGATGGTCTGGCAGCGCACCGGAGAGGACTGGTCGGACGTACGGCTTACGTTGTCGACCGCACGGTCCACGCTGGCCACCGATCCACCGCGGCTGAGCGAGGACCGGCTGACGCTCAAGGACCGCTCCGCCGCAGAGCGCCGGACGGTCGACGTCGAGCTGCGCGAGGAGGAGATCGGGGACCTCGGCCCGGCCCCGGTGCTCGGTCTGCCAGGGGTGGACGACGGCGGTGAGGCGCGGGTGCTGAACTCGCCGGCGCCGGTGTCCGTGGCCGGAGACGGACGCGCCCACCGCGTGCCGCTCTCCGCTTTCACCACGGCGGCGAGGAACGAGTACGCCTGCTCACCCGAGCTGTCCCCGCTGGTCACCCAGGTGGTGCGGTTCGACAACCAGTCCGGCCACGCGCTGCTCGCCGGGCCCGTCGACCTGGTCCGCGGCAGCGGATTCAGCGGCCGCGGCGCGCTGGACTTCACCGCCCCGGGCGCCCCCGTGGAGCTCGCCTTCGGCAGCTGCGACGACTACCGCGTGGTCCGGGATGCCGAGGAGTCCCGCGACTCCGCCGGAATCACCCAGCGGACCACGGTCACCCGCTCGGTCCGGCTGCACGTGTCCAGGTTCTCTGCCCCCGGTGACCACGGCGAACAGGTGGTCGTCCTCCGGGAGCGGATCCCGGTCTCCGAGGTCTCGGCCGTGGAGATACGCCTGCGTGGGGAAGCCTGCTCCCCCGCGCCCGACATGGTCGACGACGAAGGCATCGCCCGCTGGGACGTCACCCTGCCGCCCGGCGGCCGCCGCACGGTCGCCCTGGTCTACGAGTTGTCGGCGAGCGCCAAGGTGACCGGGCTCTGAACTCGGTTCACCGCACGCTTACTTCGATGGCCCGGCTTCGGTGCCCGGCTCCGCGAGGTCGCCGAAGCAGCCGAAGCCGTGGAGCCGGGCTCGACACCATGACCGTGTCGAACCCAGCTCAGCCGAAAGAACCCGGTGTGAGCGATCAGACGGGACAGCCGGTCCCGGTCGCGGGGTTGAGGCAGGTGTTGGTGCCGGGGCCACCGTCGTTCACGTTGGTGCCGGGACCGCCATCGAGCCTGTCGTCGCCTTCGCCGCCGGAGAGGTCGTCGTTGGCTTCGCCTCCGAAGAGGTCGTCGTCGCCGGCCTCGCCGGAGATATTGTCGTTGCCGGTGTTACCGAAGAGGTCGTCGTTGCCACTGCCGCCGACCAGGGTGTCGTCGCCTTCACCGCCGAACATGTCGTCGTTTCCGGCGCGGCCGAAGAGGGTGTCGTCGTCGTCACCGCCGTTGAGGCTGTCGTGGCCGTAGCCACCGTCGAGGTCGTCGTCACCGGCCCCGCCGTTGAGGCTGTCGTGGCCGCTGTCGCCGTTGAGGTCATCACGGCCGAGACCGCCGTCGAGACTGTCACAACCTTCACCGCCGGAGAGGGTGTCGACGCCATCGCCGCCGGAGAGGGCGTCGTCGCCCCTCTCACCGGAGAGGCTGTCGTTACCGGTGCCGCCGTCCAGGGTGTCGCGGCCGTAGCCGCCGAAGACGGAGTCGCTGCCGGCACTGCCGGAGAGGGTGTCGTTGCCGCGGTCGCCGCAGATGATGTCGTTGCCACCGATGCCGTCGACACGGTCGTTCCCGGCCAGCGCCACGATGACGTCATTGCCGGGAGTGCCCACGATGATGTCGTCGTGCTTCGTACCGACGATCGTCGCGGGGACGCCCGCGCAGGTGGGGGTGCCCGCCGTGGCGGCCGGGTGGGCGGCGGGGACACCGGCGGATGCCGGGCCGGCGGTGGTGATGAACCCCGCAGTCGCGAAGACGAGCAAAGGCAGCACGCCGCAGACACGGCGGGCCCTGCAACGCGCAGCGGCGGCGGTCGGCTCGGAGCCCCCACCGTGAGCATCCCGACCGGCGCGAGCATCCCGGTTGGGCCGGCGAACAAACGGATCCAGTTCCATCGACGTGCACCTTCCGAAGCTGAACAACACTCAACCCGTACAGCAAGCCACGTCCCGCTCCCTCCCGCCCGGCCCACGACCCCGGCCTCGCACCCTCACCTGCGCCTCTCCGCAGGTCAGGCCCGGGCACATCATGAGAGAACCACTCCCACGGCCGTCGCCCACTCAGTCCGCGCCACCCCTGCCCCCTCGGGGCGAGCCGCGGCCGGCCGCCGTTGTACCCGCACGGCGCCGGACACATCGAAGGTGGTATCTCCCGTGCCGCCGAGACCGGAAACGGTGTCGGCGGTGCCGCTCCCCTGTCCGCGACCGCCGGAGCGGCGGTCGCGGCTTCGGCCTGGCCGTCACACACCGACCAGGGCACTCGGCGGCAGGGGCTCGATGACCGTGACCAGCACTTCCGGCCCCGGATCGGTGTTCACCGTGCCCATGCCGTGCCGGTGACGGCCTGACACTGCTCACACTCAAGTAGCTGTGAACGCAGGCGAATTAGCGCGCACTGAAGAACTTCCGTTCACGAACTTGTTCAGGGATCCGTCAGTTGTCTTCACCTGGTGGTCGCCCAAGCGTTTGACGCTCACCCAGGCGATCCGCTGCGAATCGCCCCCATCGCAGGGACACTTCCTTGGAGTTGGAAAGCACGTGCGTGCATCACCCCCCGCGGCCCAGCCCGGAACAGGCACACCCACCGCGAACAACCTCGATCCCAGCGATGACGTCGGCAACCTCGACGTACTGGCCGCTGTGGAGGCCCAAGCCCGCCGAACCCCCGGCGCACCGGCCGTAGTCGATGCCCATGGCACAACCTCCTACGGCGAACTCCTCTCATCCGTGACAACGTTGGCTCACTCACTCGCCGCACAAGGCGTCCGCCCGGGAGACCTCGTGGGTCTGTGTCTGCCGCGGGGCCGGGAGGCGGTGACGGCGATGCTGGCGACACTGCGCACCGGTGCCGGATACGTCCCCCTCGACCCCGGATACCCGGCCGCCCGGCTCGCGATGATGGCCGAAGAGACCCGGCCCCGGCTCGTCTTGGTCCCCGCCACCGGATCGGACAGCCCCGCACCGGCTCTGCCATCGGGCACTCCCGTACTCGCCATGGACACGGTGAGCACCACCGACAGCCAACACCGTCACACCGAAGCCCCACTGCCGGACGCCGCCGCCGTGCCGGACGACCCGGCGTACGTCATCTTCACCTCCGGGTCCACGGGAAGGCCGAAGGGCGTCGTCGTGCCACACCGGGCCCTTGCGCACTTCTGCCGGGTGTCGCGCGAGCACTACGGCTTCACCGCCGCCGACAGGGTCCTGCAGTTCGCCTCGATCGGCTTCGACACGAGCGTCGAGGAGATCTTCCCCGCGCTGACCTCAGGGGCCGCGGTCGTCGTCCGTGACGACGACATGATCAGCACGCCGGACGGCTTCCTGGACCGCTGCGCCGCTCTGGGCATCACCGTGCTCGACCTGCCGACCGCCTACTGGCACGAGGTCGTCACGGCGATCGCGCGCGGCGAGGCGGCCGTTCCGGCGACGGTGCACACGGTGATCATCGGTGGTGAAGGGGCCCACGCGAGTGCGGTCGCCGTGTGGCAGGAGCACGTCGGCAGCACGGTACGGCTGCTCAACACCTACGGCCCGACCGAAACCACCGTCGTCGCCACAACGGCGGATCTGACCACGTGGCAGGGCGGCGGTGCGGTCCCGATCGGCGTGCCCCTGCCGGGCGTCGTCGTCCGGGTCGCGACGCAGGACGGCCGCGACGCGGCGCCCGGCGAGCCCGGCGAGCTGCGCATCGCCGGGCCGGGAGTGGCCACGGGCTATCTCCGGCGATCGGACCTGACCGAGGAGAGGTTCCCCGAGGGCCCGGGCGGACGGCGCGAGTACCGCACCGGCGACCGGGTGCGACAACTGCCCGACGGAACCTTGGAGTTCCTGGGCCGACTGGACCAGCAGGTGAAGATCCGCGGCTTCCGGGTGGAACCGGGCGAGGTCGAGACCGCACTGCGGGCACTGCCCGGCGTCATCGACGCCGTCGTCCTGGTCGGCACCGAAGCGGGAGCGCCCCGTCTCACAGCGCACCTCGTGACCGCCGACGAGGCCCCCGGCACCGATGCCATACGGCGCGACCTGGCCGCACGGCTCCCGCACTACCTTGTGCCGGCCGTCTTCCGCGTCCACACCGCCTTCCCGTTGACACCGCAGGGCAAGGTCGACCGAACGGCACTCGCGGCCACGCAGCCGGCCTTCGCGCGCCGCACCGCCGCGGCACCACGGGATGTCGCGCGCCGCACCGCCGCCGCACCACAGGACGCCTCTCCCGAGTCTCGCGTGGCCGGGATATGGCAGGAGGTACTCGGAACCGCCGACGTCGGCCCCGAGGACGACTTCTTCGCCCTCGGTGGGGACTCCCTCAGCGCCGTCCGCATGCTCGGCCGGCTGCGGCAGGCCTACGGAGCCGACCTCAGCCTGAGCGCGCTGTACGCGGCGCCGACCCTCACCGATGTGACCGAAGCCGTACGCACGTGCGTGGCCGGTCCGCCACGCGACACCGACGTGAGTGCGGGTGTACCGGCCGAGGAGGGCCTGCGGGAGCTGCCGCTCACCGCGCTGCAGCGCGACTTCTGGATGGCGGAGCTGGTCAGCACCGACCTGCCGGTGCACACGCTCGGCATCCGCTACCGGTGGTCGGTCCCCGTCCGCACCGAGTTGCTGACGGCGTGCCTGGCCGAACTCGCCCGGCGGCACCCCGCGCTCACCGCCCGCTTCCCGTACGCCGGCGACGAGCCGGTGATGGTCGTGGACGCGTCCGGCGCCGTCCCGCTCCACGAGGTCGACCTGCGGGACGCGACCGACGAGTCGGGCGCTGCGCGCGCGGCGCAGGAGCGCCGCAGGATCGTCTGCGAGCGCATCGACCTGGCCCGCGGGCCGCTGGCCCGTGCGGTACTGCTGCGGACGGCCGACGGTGACGAACTGTTTCTCGCCGTCCACCACCTGGTGTTCGACGGCTGGTCCGCGGGGGTGGTCGGAAACGAACTGGCCGAGATCTACCGGGACTTGTCCCGCGGGCTCCAGCCGCGCCAACCGGCCCCCGACCGGCTCGCGCGCATCGCCCGGGACCGGACCGCGGCGGCCGGTGACCCGGCGCTCGCCGCCTACTGGCAGGGCCGCTTCGGCGACGCGGAACTGGATCCGGAGCTCCCCGCGGACCGGCCACGCTCCGCGATCGCGAACCATCGCGCGGGCCGGGTGACCCGCCGGCTCGACCCGGCGACACTCACACTGCTCGAGACCTGCGCGCGGGAGCAGCGGGCCAGCCTCTTCGCAGTCCTCCTGACCGGGGTCCAGGTGGTCCTGGGACGGTACACGGGGCAACGCGATGTGACCGTCCTCGCCCCGGTGGCGGGGCGCTCCGATCCTGCGCTGGACTCCGTCGTCGCCTCCGTACTGGACATCCTGCCGCTGCGCGGGGACCTGACCGGTGCTCCCACCTTCGGCGCGCTGCTGAGCCGCACACGGGACGCGGTCCTGCGCGACCTCGAACACCAAGGGCTCGCGCCGGCCGACATCGCCTCTGCCGTCAGAGGCTCCGGCGCGGGACGTCCGGCCCCGCTCAGCCGGGTGAGCGTCACCGTCCACAACACCATGGCACCGCGCGACCCCCTGGTGCGGTACGCAGGTGACGAGGCACCGGCCGCGATCATGGCCGACCTGGCTCTGGGGCTCGACTTCCCCGTGGACGGTCCGGTGCTGAACGCCGACTACGCGGCCGAACTGTTCGACGCCGAACGCGTCGAAGCCCTGGTGGACCATCTGTTGCACCTGCTGCGCGCCGCCGCCGCGGATCCGGACACCGAGGTGGACCGGCTGCCCCTGCTCGGACCCGCCGAACGCCGCACCATCCTGCACACCTGGAACGACAGCGCGGCCGGTATCACCCCCGCCCTCAGCGTCCAGGAGCTGTTCGAACGGTGTGTGGCGGAGCGGCCGGACGCCCCCGCCCTCACCTCGGGTACCCGTACGGTCACCTACGACTGGCTCAATCGCAGGGCGAACCGGCTCGCCCATCTGCTGCGTCAGCGGGGAGTGCGGCCGGGTGAGCGTGTGGCGATCTGTCTCGACCGGGAGATCGACCTGTTCGCAGCCATGTGGGGCGTGCTCAAGGCGGGCGGCGCCTATGTGCCGCTCGACCCGGCCTATCCGCAGGAGCGGCTGCGCTACATGCTCGACGACAGCCGCCCCGTTGCCCTGGTCACCCGGCTCGACCTGTCCTGCGCCGCCGACCTCTCACGGCACACACCGGTGCTCGCGCTCGACCGGGACGCCGCCCTCCTCGACTGCGCCGCGGACGACGATCCGGTACCGGCGGGAAGTCCGGACGACGCGGCGTACGTGATCTACACCTCGGGTTCCACCGGACGCCCCAAAGGCGTGGTGGTCACCCATCGCAATCTCGTGCACGCCGTGAGCATGTGGCAGCGCTCCTACAGCCTCGATGCGGACTGGACGTACCAGCAGGCCGCCAGTTTCTCCTTCGACATGTTCGTCGGCGAGACGCTGCGCGCGCTGTGCACCGGCGGCCGGCTCGTCGTCGTCCCCCGCGAGAGGCTCCTCGACCCGGCAGGCCTGTACAGGCTGATGTGCGAGGAGAAGGTCCAGTGCACCGAACTGGTGCCGGCTGTACTGCGCGCTCTGCTGGCTCATGTGGAACAGACCGGGCAGCGGCTGGAGTTCGTCCGGCTGCTGATCGGCGGTGGTGAGAAGTGGCAGGTGCACGAGTACCAGCGGGCACGACGACTGGTCGGTGCCGAAAACCGTGTCGTCAACGCGTACGGTGTCACCGAAGTCACCGTTGACAACGTGTACTTCGACGGCGACGTCGACGACCTGCCCGCCGACGCCCCGCTGCCCATCGGGCGGCCGTTCCCCAACAACCGCGTGTACGTGCTCGACGCCCATGGCAATCCCGTGCCACCGGGTGTGGTGGGCGAACTGTACCTGGGCGGTGCCGGTGTCTCGCCGGGCTACCACGAGCGGCCGGAGCTGACCGCGAAGCGGTTTGTCCCCGACCCGTACGCCGACGACGGCACCGGCACCGGCACCGGGGCGCGTATGTACCGGACCGGGGACAGCGCACGCTTCCGCCGCGACGGCACGGTGGACTTCCTCGGCCGCCTCGACGACCAGGTCAAGGTGAACGGTTACCGGGTGGAGCTCGGCGAGGTGGAGGCGGCGCTCGGCGCGCTGCCGGGGGCGGCGGGGTGCGCGGCCGCGGTGCACACCCTGCCGTCCGGTGCGGCGCAGCTCGTGGGATACCTCGTCCACGGCCCGGAGGCGGCGCTCACCGAGACGGATGTCCGTGACGCCCTGGCGGCGACCCTGCCCACGCACATGGTCCCGGCGCGGGTGGTGTTCCTGCCCCGGCTGCCGCTCACCCCCAACGGCAAGCTCGACCGGCGTGCCCTGCCCGCCCCGCCCGACGCCGGCGACGCTCCGTCGCGCACGGCACCGCGCAGCGCGGCAGAACGGCGCATCGCCGCCATCTGGGCGGCGGCTCTCGGGCTCGGGGAATCCGCGATCGGGATCGACGACAGCTTCTTCTCCCTCGGTGGCGACTCGTTCGCCGCGCTGCGTGTCGCCCGGCGGATCGACCCCGGCCTCGCACTGGTGGAGCTGTACCGCGCCCCGACGGTTCGCGCCCTCGCCGCGCTTGTCACGGAGCGGGCCGAGGGCAGGGAGGAGGAACCGCCGCACCTGCTGCACCGGCTGAGCCGTGGCGAGGCCAACCCGCAGGCGGGCGGTGTCACGGTCGTCGCGGTGCCCTTCTCCGGCGGCAGCGCCGTCGCGTACCAGCCGCTTGCGGACCGGCTTCCGGCGCACTGGGGCCTGTACGCGGTCGAGTTGCCGGGACACGACATGGGCAGGCCGGACGATCCGCTGGTGCCGGGCGTGGAGGTGGCGGCCCGGGTCGTCGGTGAACTCGGCTCGGTGCGGGGGCCCGTACTGCTGTACGGGCACTGTCTGGGAACGGCCGTCACACTGGAGATCGCACGCCAGGCGGAGGCCGCCGGGATCGAACTGGCCGGGGTCGGCCTGGGCGCCGGTTTCCCCACGGCACGGCTGCCCGGACGGTTCTTCGACTGGCTGCACCGGCTGCTGCCGACCGACCGGCTCACTTCCGACCGGGAGTACCTGGCGTATCTGCGCGCGAGGGGAGGCTTCACCGACCTGGAGAGCGCGGAACAGGAGCAGTTCGTGCTGCGGAACGTGCGGCACGACGCCCGCGACGCCGAGGAGTACTACACGGCGGCCTACCAGGACTCCGGGGCCGGCAGGCTGCGGGCCCCCGTCCTGAGTGTGGTGGGTTCCCGGGACCGGGTCACCGAGCTGTACCAGGAGCGCTACCGCGAGTGGGAGCACTTCGCGGACGACGTCTCGTTGGCGGTACTCCCCAGGGCGGGCCACTTCTTCGTCAAGTCGCACGCCGGCCCCCTGGCCCAGGCGCTGGTGGAGCACGCCGAACGGTGGCAGGCGCCTCCATCCGGTCCGGCGAGCGTCACGGTCGAAGCGGGCGGTACGCCGGCAGACGGTGTGCCCGTGCAGGCCCCGCCCGTCGACGAGCCCCGAGCGGCCGGGGCAGTGGCCGGCACCGGCCCGAACGCGGCCCCGAAGCCGGTGTCGCGCGCACCGGGCACCGCGCCGAGCCTGTCCCGGTTCGCGATGGTGGCTCTCGGCCAGTTCCTGTCGATGTTCGGAAGCAGCCTGAGCACGCTCGTCCTGAGTATCTGGGTCTATCAACGCACCGGTTCCGTCACCGACTTCGCCGTCGTCAACGCGGTGGGCATGCTTCCCGGCATTCTCGCCGGACCGCTGGCCGGTGCCGTGGCGGACCGCTGGAACCGCCGGGCCGTCATGCTGACGAGCGATGCGGTGGCGGGTGCGGCGATGGGTCTGCTCGCGCTGCTGGCCCTCGTCCGCGGACTGGAGATGTGGCAGGTGTATCTGGCCGTGTCGGTCACCTCGGTCGCCGGCGCGTTCCAACGGCCCGCGTATCTCGCCGCGGTGGCCCAGTTGGTGCCCAAGCCTTACCTCGGGCACGCCGGCGGCATCAGCCAACTCGGCGTCGGAGTGGGCACGGTGTTCGCGCCCATGCTGGGCGCTGGCCTGATCGGTGTGATCGGCATCTCCGGTGTGATCGTGATCGATGTGTGCAGCTTCGCGGCGGGCGTCGCGACGCTGCTGGCCGTCCGCTTCCCCGACACCCTCTTCCGCCGCCGCGACGAGTCGTTCGGCAAGGAGATCACCGGCGGCTGGCGCTACATCACGCGCCGGCCCGGCCTCCGCGCGGCACTGCGTTACTTCGTCATCGACCATGCCTTCTACACACTCGGCTTCGCCGTCATCACCCCGATGCTGCTCATCGAGCAGTCACCGGCCGTACTGGGCGGCGCGCTCGGCGCGGCCGGGATCGGCGGTCTGTGCGGCAGCCTGGTGATGGGCCTGTGGGGCGGCACACCCCGCCGGGCACACGGCATGATCGTCTCCATGGCCGTGGCCAGCCTCGCGATGGCGATGGTCGGCCTTGCCAGCCCGCCGCTGATCGTGGCCGGGATGTTCCTGCTGGCCTTCGGTGAGTCACTGGCGGACGGCCACTGGATCGCCCTGGTCCAGACGAAGGTAGGCCTCGAGCTCCAGGGCCGGGTCCTGGCCATCTTCATGACACTGATGATGCTGACGATGCCCCTCGGCTATCTGGTCGTCGGCCCGCTCGCCGAGCACTACGTCCAGCCGCTGCTGGAAGCCGACGGGGCCCTCGCGGACACGGTGGGCCGGGTACTCGGCACGGGTCCCGGACGGGGTCTCGCCCTGCTCGTCGTCGTCAGCGGGCTGCTCCAGCTGGGCTGGGCGGCCCGCGGCTGGGCCGACCACCGCCTGCGTCACCTGGAGGACGGCCTGCCCGACGCCGTCCCGCCTGCCGAGATCGGTGACCTCGACGACCTGCAGGGGCACGCCGACGCCCAGCTGGTGACGACCGCCCGCGCCACCTGACCGCTCCCACGCGGCCCCCTGACGCCCCCCACTCACCACCCGACACACCCCCACGCACCGCCTGACCACTCCTACACGACCATCCGGCACCTCACGCGCCGGCCGGCCCGGCACCGACCCTGCCGGGTCGACCGGCCGAGCCCTCCTCTCACCTGAAGGAACCGCCATGCTCACCCCCGCCCAGCCGACCGCCGAGGCGCCGTCCGACGCCTTCGGCACACCCCTCATCGACATCTCCGCCCTGGTACCCGGCGCCCGGGTGCTGGTCAAGGACGAAACGCGCTACGCCTCAGGAAGCCACAAGGAACCCGCCGCCCGCGCCGTCGTGGCACGCGCGGTCGCCGACGGCCATCGTCACATCACCATCGCGACGTGCGGCAACTACGGCCGGGCCATGGCCACGGCCTGCCAGGTCGCAGACGTGGAGTGCACCGTGGTACTGCCCACCGGCTGGAGCGACGGCGGCTCGGCGATGCGCGCCTCCGGAGCGAAGGTCCATCTCGTGGACGGGGCGTACGAGGACGCCGTGGACGAGTCCCGGCGGCTCGCCGCCACCGGGGAATGCGTCGACGGCAACGTCGACGGACCGTACGCCGAAGCCGTCTTCGAAGGACACGGGGTGGTCGTCGCCGCTCTCCGGGAGGCACTGACCGAGCCCCCCGCCGTGCTGTGGCTGCCCGTCGGCAATGGCACCACAGCCATCGCCGTCCGGCGCCGGCTGGAACAGCACGGCTGGAGCACGGTGATCAACGGCGTCGGCTCCGCCGGCAACAACCCCATGGTGACCTGCTGGCCGGGCCCGTACCGTCCCCTGGCCCCGGAAGCCGTCTCCACCACCGACCACAACCAGCCCCTGGTCAACTGGCATGCCCTGCAAGGCGACGAGGCCTTGACGGCGATCGCGGCCACCGGCGGCACCGTCATCGGCGTGGACGACCAGGAACTCTGCCGCGCCCGTGACGCACTCGCCGCGTACGGTGCCACGCCCACCGCCGCAGGCGCCGTCGCCCTGGCCGGGCTGCTGCGGACCGCCGGCGCAGAAGGCCTGGCCCCCGGTGTCCACGTGGTGGTGCTCAGTGGCCGCTGAAGGACTCATCCCCCCGCACACATCGCGGGCAGTCCCTGCCCCAACTCCTCGCCCGTCGCCGCCGTCCCCCCAGGACACCACGACCACCGGCCAGGAGAGCCGGCTCTTCACCCGGCTCAGAGTCACACGCGCCGACGAACTGGTCTTCATCGCCAAACTGGCCGTGCTGGGGGCCCTCACCGCCGCCGGCGCGACCCTCGCCCTGCAGCCGTCACCGTGGGCGGCAGGCGCCGGAATCGTGCTGCTCGCCGCCATGTACACCCACGCCGTGGAACTGCAGCACCAGTGCCTGCACCACTCCGCCTTCCGGCGCACCCTGCCGCACCGGCTTGTCGGCGTACCCCTGGGGATGCCGCTGCTCGTCGTCTACAGCCACTACCGGGTCCGCCACCTGCAACACCACCGCTACCTGGGCACCCCGCAGGACAGCGAGTTCTTCGGCTTCGACACACGCAAACCCCTGACCTTCGCCGTGCTGCTCCGCGGGCTGCTCGACTACCCTCGGCTCGGCTCGGTCGTCCTGGACACCATCCGCGCCGCCGCAGGACGCTGGTCGTACGCGTACGGCCACCTGGCGCCCGCGATGCGACGGCGCATCGTCACCGAACACATCCTCCTGGGCACCTTCGTCGCCACCGCGGCCGCCCTGACAGTCCTCGGCCACGGCACGTACGTGCTCCGGCTCTGGCTCCTGCCCCTGGCCCTCGCCGTCCCTCTCCACTTCCTCGTCGAACTACCCGAGCACCTTCTGTGCGACACCGAAACGACCGACGTCCTCCGCAACACAAGGTCGATCACCGGCAGTTGGCTGACCACATGGTTCACCAACGGAAACAACCTGCACGTCGAACACCACGCCGCCATGACCGTCCCTCTCAACCGTCTCGGGGAACGCCACACCGCGACACGCGCCCACGCCAAACACATCGAGCACAGCTACGCGGACTTCTACCGCCTCCTGTGGCAGACCCTCAGAGTCCCGCCCGCAACCCGCCCCGAGCACACACCATGACAACGGACCGGGCGAGAAACCGGCACGAGAACCAGCAACCGCACCACGCCACTGTGCTGTGTCGGGCCTGTCCGGGCGATCTTTGAGGACCGGCCCGGGGGCGAATGCCGAGCCCTCGGGTCTCCGCGCCCGGAGACCCGAGGGCCAACGACGCATTCCCGCACCCGGGCCGACGGGGCCGTGGCATGGCCGAGGTCCCGGACCTGATCGGCTCGGCCATGGCGCCGATCACTCTCCCGACCGGGCCTGCCAGGTGTCCACGGCCGGATGCCGACGTCCGTCGTAGGCTGGATCCCGCGCGTGAGGAAGAGGAGGCTGAGGTGGCCGAGACGACACTGGCCGAGGTGATGGCAGAGCTGGCCGGGCTCGAGGATCCGAAGGCACGCAAGGTGAACGAGAAGCACGGTGACAATCACGGTGTGAACCTCGGCAAGCTGCGCGCGCTCGCGAAGCGGCTGAAGACGCAGCAGGAACTCGCGTGCCGGCTCTGGGAGACGGATGACACCGCGGCGAGACTGCTGGCGATCCTGATCTGCCGGCCGAAGGCGTTCGAGCGTGACGAGTTGGACGTCATGTTGCGCGGGGCCCGCAAACCCAAGGTGCACGACTGGCTCGTGAACTACGTGGTGAAGAAGAACCCGCACTCCGAAGAACTGCGGGTCGCCTGGTCTGCCGATCCGGATCCGGTGGTCGCGAGTGCCGGCTGGGCGCTGACCACCGAACGCGTGGCGAAGAAGCCCGGAGGCCTCGACCTCTCAGGACTGCTGGATGTCATCGAGGCGCAGATGCAGGAGGCCCCGGATCGCCTGCAGTGGGCGATGAACCACTGCCTGGCCCAGATCGGGATCGAGCACGCCGGGCATCGCACCCGTGCGATCGACATCGGCGAGCGCCTGGAGGTGCTCAAGGACTACCCGACTTCCCCGGGCTGTACATCTCCGTTCGCCCCCATCTGGATCACCGAGATGGTGCGCCGGCAGCACGACAAGACGGTGGGTTGAGGCGGTGGCCCGGTCGCGGGCATGGCGATGGCCGAGCGGTTGGTGCCGGTCCCAGGGCTGTTCGGCGTCTCAGGTCGCGTTCAGTCGGCGAGAAGAGCGGACAGCTGCGGTGAGTACGCCGAGTGGAGCACGAGGGCGGCACCGCCCACCACGGCGGCGTCCGTGCCGAGGGGGGACGCCTTGACCTCGACCAGCCGGATGCTGCGGGACAGTGGTCTGGTTGCCAGCGCCGAGGCGACGACGTCGACGTAGCGCGACTCCACGTGCTGGATGCCGTGACCGCCGAGCACGATGAGGTCCACGTCGATGAAATTGGCGATGCTGACCGCGACCGAGGCGACGTGTTCCGCGGCCTCGTCGACGACAGCCGCGGCGATCGGGTCGCCGGCCGCTGCGGCCAGCCGGATCGCCGCATGGTCGACCGAAGCCGGATCCCGGTCGAACGCTTGCGACAGCTCACTCTCGCCCGGGGACCCGTCGGCGAGCCGGCGATGCACCTCGGCCACGATCGCCGTGGGATTGACCAACCGCTCCAGGCAGCCCCGGTTGCCGCAATAGCATTCCGGCCCGTCGGGCAGCACCGACGCGTGGCCGAACTCTCCCGCGTTCAGCGAACCACCTCTGTACACCTGGTGGTTGAGGATCAGACCGCCGCCGATGCCGGTGCCGAAGAAGACGTACGCGAAGTTCGCCACGCCCTTGCCCGCGCCGGACCAGCGTTCGCCGACCGCGGCGGCCGTGGCGTCGTTGTCCAGCGTCACCGGCAGCTGGGTGGCCTCGCTCAGCATTCTCTGCAGGGGCACCCTGGTCCAGTGCGCGAGCTGGGGCGGAGCGACGATGATGCCGAGCTCCTGGTCGATCGGCCCCGGGGTGGCGAGGCCCAGGCCGAGAACCTTGTCGCGCGGGACATCCGCTTCGTCCAGCACTTCGGCGACCAGCTCGGCCATGGCCGTCACCACATGTGACGGGTCGATGCCGGCCGGGGTGGGGCGTTTCCTGACGACCAGAGGGCGTCCGCTCAGGTCGACCACGGAGCAGGTCAGCTCGACCGGGTCGAAGTGCAGTCCGACCGCACTGCCCGCCTCCGCGTTGAGCCGCAGCGTGGTGCGGGGCTTTCCGCCGCTGGCGATCCGGGTCGCCCCGTCCTCGCGGACGATGCCCTCGTCCAGCAGACGGCGCACGATGCCGGAGACCGTCTGTGGGGTGAGGCCGGTCAGCTGGGCGATCTCCACCCGGCTGATGCCCTCTGCCAGCTGGATCTGGTCGAGGACCACCGCTCGGTTGTACCGCCCCACCTTGGGGAGGTTCGTTCCTGCCTGCCGCACGTACCGGTCCTCTCGTTGGCCCCGGACAAACATAGTGCCAGACCCATTGACTTAGTAAAACAAATGGATTTAATCTCCCGGTCACAAGTCGTAACCCCCCGGACACCAGGCACCGCGCAGTGCCATCGGAGGCAAGCTGATGTCCACGAAACCCCGCATCCCCGAACGCTCGGTCTCGAGCGCCGGGCGAGGCCTGAGCAGTGCGGAGGCCTGCCCATGACCGAGGCCCCGACCCTGCTGGAGATGCGGTCGATCACCAAGACCTTCCCCGGCGTCACCGCACTCGCCGACGTCAACCTGGCCGTCCGCGAGGGCGAGATCCACGCGATCTGCGGGGAGAACGGCGCCGGCAAGTCCACCCTGATGAAGGTGCTGAGCGGCGTTCACCCGCACGGCAGCTACTCGGGCGAGATCGTCTACCGCGGCGAGCAGATGCGGTTCCATGACATCCGGGCCAGCGAACAGGCCGGGATCGTCATCATCCACCAGGAGCTCGCGCTGGTGCCGGGCATGTCGATCGCGGAGAACATCTTCCTCGGCAATGAACCCCGCAGACGGGGCGGGATCGACTGGAAGGCCTCCCGGCGCCGGACGCTGGAGCTGATGGCGCAGGTCGGGCTCCGGGAGGATCCCGACACGCTGATCAAGGACATCGGCGTCGGCAAGCAGCAACTCGTGGAAGTCGCCAAGGCGTTCGCGAAGGACGTGAAGCTGCTCATCCTCGACGAGCCGACCGCGGCCCTCAACGAGGACGACTCCCGGCATCTGCTCGACCTGCTGCGCGGCTTCCGGGAGCGAGGCGTGACCTCGATCATCATCTCGCACAAGCTGGGCGAGATCGAGGCGGTCGCCGACAGCATCACGATCCTGCGCGACGGCCGCACCATCGAGACTCTCGACGTCAAGGCGGACGGCGTCAACGAGGACCGCATCGTGCGTGGCATGGTCGGCCGAGAGCTCAGCAGTCGGTTCCCGGACCACACACCCGACATCGGCGAAGTCTTCTTCGAGGTCCGTGACTGGACGGTGCGGCACCCGAGTTCCGACGAACGGCTCGTGTGCAAGGGGTCGACCTTCCATGTCCGGCGCGGCGAGATCGTCGGTTTCGCCGGGCTCATGGGCGCCGGGCGCACCGAACTCGCGATGAGTCTGTTCGGGCGTTCCTACGGCACCTACCTGTCCGGCCGAGTCTTCAAGGACGGCGAGGAGATCGAGCTGACATCGGTGGCGGACGCCATCCGCCACGGCCTCGCCTACGTCAGCGAGGACCGCAAGTCGATCGGCCTCAACCTGCTGGACGACATCAAGACCTCGATGGTGGCCGCCAAACTGTCGAAGATCGCCAAGCGCGGTGTCATCGATCCGGTGCGTGAGCACCGCGTCGCCGAGGAATACCGAGCGAGCCTGAGGATCAAGACACCCAGCGTCGACGAGGGGGTCGTCAAGCTCTCCGGCGGCAACCAGCAGAAGGTCGTCCTGGCGAAGTGGATGTTCACCGACCCGGACCTGCTGATCCTCGACGAGCCGACCCGCGGCATCGACGTGGGTGCCAAGTACGAGATCTACGGGATCATCCAGCGGCTCGTGAGCCAGGGCAAGGGCGTCATCGTCATCTCCTCGGAGCTGCCCGAACTCATCGGCCTGTGCGACCGCATCTACACGACGTTCGAAGGCGCCATCACCGGCGAGGTCCCGCGCCGCGACGCCGACCCCGAAGCACTGATGAAGCAGATGACCGCGATGAAGAAGAGCCCGACCTCATGAGCCGAATCAAAGACCTGCAAAAGAACCTCTTCGGAGGCACGACCTCCAACGCCCGCCAGTTCGGCATGATCTTCACCCTCGTGGCGATCGTCCTGCTGTTCCAGATCTGGACCGGGGGGCTGACCCTGACCTCCGGCAACCTCATCGCGGTCGTCAGCCAGTACTCCTACATCCTGATTCTCGCGATCGGCATGCTCATGGTGATCGTCGCCGGGCACATCGATCTCTCGGTCGGCTCGGTCGCGGCATTCACCGGCATCGTGGTCGCCAAGGCGATGGAGGCGTACTCGCTCCCCTGGCCCCTCGGCATCGCACTCGGTCTCGTCGTCGGCGCGTTGATCGGCGCCTGGCAGGGCTTCTGGGTCGCCTATGTGGGAGTGCCCGCGTTCATCGTCACCCTGGCCGGGATGATGCTGTTCCGCGGCGGCAACCAGTACATCGGCAACGCCGACACGGTGCCGGTCCCCGAGAACTTCCGCGAGATCGGGGCGGGCTTCCTGCCCGAGGTCGGGCCGAGCACCGGATACAACAACCTGACCCTGCTGCTCGGACTGGCGGCCTGCGCGGGCATGGTGTGGCGCGAGTGGAAGGCGCAGCAGACCCGCCGCGAGATGCACGCCGACGTGGCTCCCCTGTGGGTCACGGGCATCCGTCTCGCGGTGATGCTGGGAGTGATCGTCTTCGCGACGCTGCGCTTCGCGGGCGGCCGCATCGGCACCAGCCTGCCGATCTCCGGCATCATCCTGATCGTCCTGGTGCTCGCGTACTCGTACTACACCCGCAACACCATCGGCGGCCGGCACATCTACGCCGTCGGCGGCAACGCCCGCGCGGCCGAACTGTCCGGTGTGAAGCTGAGGCGGGTCAACTTCGTCGTCATGATGAACATGTCCGTACTGGCCGCCCTGGCCGGCATGATCTTCGTGGCGCGGTCCGCGGCTTCCGGCCCGCAGGATGGTCTGAGCTGGGAGCTCGATGCCATCGCGGCCGTCTTCATCGGCGGCGCGGCGGTTTCCGGCGGCCTCGGCACCATCAGCGGCTCGATCGTCGGTGGCCTGGTCATGGCCCTGCTCAACAACGGCCTGCAGTTGGAGGGCGTCGGCTCCGACATGGTCCAGATCATCAAGGGTCTGGTCCTCCTCGCCGCCGTCGCTTTCGACGTCTACAACAAGCGCCAGGGCCGCTTCTCGATCATCGGGTCGCTCATGCGTCCCTTCCGTCGGGAGGAACCGCCCGGCCCGGCCGGCCCGGCTTCCGACCCCGACAAAACGCTGGTCGCACGCTGACCGCACCACCTACTCGCGGGTCCGCGCCCGCGGAACGCCACACCTGGCAACAGCAACCTGCACGAAGGGCTCACATCACCATGCGCACAATCATCACCAGAGGCATCGCCGCGGTCGGCGCCGCCGCACTGCTCATCATGGGCACGGCTTGCTCCAACGAACGCGAAGGCGCCGCCGGTAAGGGCGGCGACGGCAAGGGCTTCGCGCAGGACTCCCTCATCGGTGTCGCGCTGCCGGCGAAGACCTCGGAGAACTGGGTGCTCGCCGGCGCCCTCTTCCGGGACGGACTGAAGGACTCCGGTTTCAAGGCCGACGTGCAGTACGCGGGCCCCTCGACCACCGTCGCGGACCAGCAGGCGCAGATCTCCGCCATGGTCACCAAGGGCGCCAAGGTGATCGTCGTCGGCGCCACCGACGCCTCGCAGCTCGCGACGCAGGTGGCACAGGCCAAGCAGGCCGGCGCGGTGGTCATCGCCTACGACCGCCTCATCACCAACACGGCCGACGTCGACTACTACATCGCCTTCGACAACTTCAAGGTCGGCCAGTTGCAGGGGCAGGCTCTCATCGACGGCATGAAGGCCAAGAAGCCGAAGGGCCCGTGGACGGTCGAGCTGTTCTCCGGCTCGCCGGACGACAACAACTCGAAGGTCTTCTTCGACGGCGCGATGACTGTCCTCAAGCCTCTGATCGACAAGGGCGACATCGTTGTCGGCTCGGGTCAGAAGGACATCAAGCAGACGGCGATCCAGGGCTGGAAGGCCGAGAACGCCCAGCAGCGCATGGACTCCCTGCTGACCTCCACCTACAACGGCGCCAAGACGCTCGACGGTGTCCTGTCACCCAACGACACCCTCGCCCGCGCGATCCTCACCTCCGTGAAGGGCGCCGGCAAGCCGCTCCCGGTCGTCACCGGTCAGGACTCCGAAGTCGAGTCGGTGAAGTCGATCATGCAGGGGGAGCAGTACTCCACCATCAACAAGGACACCCGGAAGCTCGTCGCCGAGACCATCAACATGGTCAAGTCCCTGCAGAAGGGCGACAAGCCGCAGATCAACGACACCAAGTCGTACAACAACGGCTCCAAGGTCGTCCCGGCCTACCTCCTCCCGCCGGTCATCGTGACCAAGCAGAACGCGGCCGAGGCCTACGCCAACGACCCCAAGCTGTCCCTGCTCACCAAGTAACACACCGAACCCCAGCGTCGCGCGCCCCTGGCGGTGTCCCGGGGCGCGCGACGACACGGAACGCCACGTGTTCGGGCAGGAGACGACGTTGCCGACTCGGGGTGCGGTGACGCCTGCCGGCAAGAAGTCCGGAGAGAAGAAATGGATGGCCTCGTGTACGGAGCACTCGACATCGGTGGTACCAAGATCGCCGGAGGGCTCGTCGACGCCGACGGCCGCCTGGTGGCCCGGTCGCAGTGCGCCACACCGGCCCACGGCACAGCCGAGGAGATGATGGCCGCGGTCTCCGCGGTCCTGGACGACCTGGCCGTACACCCGGGGTGGAAGTCGCTCTCCTGCCTGGGCATCGGCAGCGCGGGCCCGGTCGACACCGCGGCCGGGACGGTCAGCCCGGTCAATATCCCGGCCTGGCGCCATGCCTTCCCCCTGGTCGACCGGGTACGCGCGCATCCCCGCGTCCCACGCGGCATCGAGCCCGTTGTGGTGGGGGACGCCGTCGCGATGGCCGCCGGCGAACACTGGACGGGCGCCGCCAGAGGAGTGGACAACGCCCTGGGCATGGTGGTCTCCACCGGCATCGGCGGCGGCTTGATCCTGGGCGGGGCGCTGTATGCCGGCCCGTCGGGCAACGCCGGGCACATCGGCCATCTCACGGTCGACCATGCCGGGGGGCCCGAGTGCCCGTGCGGGGCGCGTGGCTGTGTGGAGCGGTTCGCCAGCGGCACCGCCATCGCCGCCCATGCGGTGGAATCCGGCTGGGTGCCGCCCGCCGGCGTCGAACCGACGGCCGCAGCGGTTGCGGACGCCGCCCGCGCCGGTGATCCGCGAGCCGCTGCGGCGTACGACCGTGCCGGACAGGCCCTGGCTGCCGCGATCGCCGCCACGGCGGCCCTCGTCGAACTCGACCTGGTCGTCGTCGGCGGTGGTGTCGCCCAGGCCGGCGCGACACTGCTCGCGCCCCTCCGGCGCCACCTTGCCGATTACGCCGTCCTCGACTTCACCCGCAACCTGCCCGTCGTGCCCGCCAAGCTCGCGACGGACGCGGGACTCATCGGGGCGGCCGCCGTAGCCGGGCTGTCGCACTCGGGGCGCGGAACGCTCCGGATGCCCGCTGCCCACCCGTAACCCGACCGGAGCCAAGACCCCGTGGACCTCCTCACCACCACCATCCAGCCCTACGCCTGGGGCTCCACCACCGCCCTCGCGGAGCTGATGGGCACACCGCCCACCGGTGAACCCCAGGCCGAACTGTGGCTGGGAGCCCACCCCGCCGCCCCGTCCTACGTCGACCGGGGACAAGGGCCACTCGCACTGGACAAGCTGCTCGCCGCCAGCCCGATGACGGAACTGGGACCCGCCCTCGCGCGCCGGTTCGGTCCGCGGCTGCCATTCCTGCTGAAGGTGCTGGCCGTCGACGCCCCCCTGTCGGTCCAGGTCCATCCCGACCTCGCCCAGGCCGCCGCCGGCTTCGCGCGGGAGAACACCCTGGGGATCCCGCGCGACGCTCCGCATCGCACGTACCGCGACGACCAGCACAAGCCCGAGATGATCGTGGCTCTGACCAGGTTCCGGGCCCTGTGCGGCTTCCGGTCTTCCGAGCGGTGCGCGGACCTTCTGGAACTGCTCGATGTCCCCGACCTGATGCCGTATGCCGCGGTGCTTCACGCCCCCCCGGGAGAGGCCGCCGTCCGAGAGGTCTTCACCGCGTTCCTGACACCGCCGGCCGGTCTTCTCACCGCCGTCACCGAGGCCGTCCGGCGCGCGTCCGCGAGCGGCGGACCGTACGGGGCGGACCTCGCCGCGTACACAGCCATCACCTACGCCCACCCGGACGATCCCGGCCTGCTGCCCGCCCTGATGCTGAATCATGTGGAGCTGGAACCCGGGCAGGCGCTGTTCCTCGGCGCCGGCGTCGCGCACGCCTATCTGTCCGGCCTCGGCGTGGAGATCATGGCGAGTTCGGACAACGTCCTGCGCTGCGGGCTGACATCGAAGCATGTGGATGCGGCCGAGCTGCTGAAGATCGTCCGTTTCACCTCGCCCCCGGTACGGGCCATCGCCGCGCAGTGGGACGCGGCGACCGGGGAGCACGTGTACCCGGCCCCTGTCGACGACTTCAGGCTCTCGCGGTTCGACCTCGCACGAGGCGACGCACCGCGCGCGCTCACGGCCGACGCGCCCCAGATCGTGTTGTGCATCCGCGGTGCGGCGACCGTCGCCTCTCAAGAGCGCTCAGTGGGACTCGGTCCCGGCCGCGCCGTGTACGCTCCCGCAGGCGACACGCTCCGGCTCAGCGGAGAAGGAACGGTGTTCCGCGCTACGGCCGGACTCGCTCACACAACCCTTTGAGGACCCGGCTCACCCCCGCTGCGTCGCCGAGCGAACAACGGCCACGGAGCGGGGCTTTGCTCATCGCACACTCGATTGGGTGTCCGGTTCGAGCGCACCTTCGCCCGCACGCGGTGCAGTCCGGGAGCACGGTCCGCGCACAGCGACTGCCGGCACCGGTCTGAAGCGCTCGCTTTCGCGAGCTGAACGGCCTCGCCGGCGGCAGTAGCAGCGTGGGCGGCGGTGAGCCGCTGTCGTCGGCCGTACACGAATACCTTCGGGCACGCGACCGCGCCTGCGCGTGCGGGAATCTACGCGCCCAGGTACGTGTCTTTGGGCGCATGCCGGCCGCCGAGCCGCGTAGATGTGACCCTGAGCTGGGAGAACACAGTGTGTTCAGGTCGCTGACGGCCGCCGCCGAGACGGGCGGAACCCAGCTGCCGCGTCATCACACAACGGCTGCGGAGTATTCCGGCAAACTCCGGCTGCCGAGTCATTGACACCCGTTCGCCCCACCCGGACACTCATGCCACCCTTACCAGTGAATATCAGTTCACCAGGCGAACATCTCTCATCTCTTCTCTCTCCAGGGATCGACATGACTTCCTCCGGTGCACCACCTCGCTCTTTCCGCACGGTCTTCCCGGTGCTCGCTCTGTGCTGGCTTGCCGTGTTCTTCGATGGCATGGATGTGAACATCTACGGTGCGGTGATGCCGCACATCCTCAACGACCGCGGCTTCGGCATGACTCCGGCCGCCGCGGGGTCGATCGGCAGTTGGACCACGTTCGGCATGCTGATCGGCGCGCTGACGGCGGGGAATCTGACCGACTGGCTCGGGCGCAGGCCGCTGCTGGCCGGAAGCGTGCTGGTGTTCTCGCTGGGTTCTGCGTTGTGTGCGCTGGCGCAGGATCCGACGATGCTCGGCGCGGGGCGGTTCGTGGCGGGTCTGGGTCTGGGCGGGCTGATGCCGTTGTGCCTGGCCATGGTGATGGAGTTCGCCCCTCGCGGGCGGGCCGCTCTGGCCACGGGGCTGCTGATGACCTCCTACCACGCCGGCGGTATGGCGGCGACGGCGCTGGGGCTGACCGTGGCTCCCGCGGCGGGCTGGCGCTGGGTGTTCTGGGCGGGCGTACTGCCTGCCATGATCGCCGTCCCCCTGCTGCTGAAGCTTCTGCCGGAGTCGCCCGGTGTGCTGTTCGCGCGGGGTGAGCCCGATCGGGCCCTTGCCGTTGCGAACCGTTACGGACTGCCCCAGCCCACCGTGTCCGCAGCTCCGGCGGCGGGTGCGAAGGGACGGCTGGCCGCGGTGAAGGGGCTGTTCAGCCCCGGGACTCGGGGAGCGACGCCGCTGTTGTGGCTGGCCAGCTTCTGCGGACTGCTGCTGGTGTACGGGATGAGCACCTGGCTGCCGCAGATGATGCGCACGGCCGGCTACGGCCTGACCTCCTCCATCAGCTTCCTGCTCGTGATCAACGCGGGCGGCATCGTCGGCATGCTGATCGCCGGCCGCACCGCCGACCGGTTCGGCCCGGTACGGGTCTCGGCGATCTGGTTCGTGCTCACCGCCATCGGCGCCCTGCTGCTCGGCTCGCACCTGCCGCTGGCCGTGACGTACGCGGTGGTCGCGGTCACCGGAGTATGGCTGTTCAGCGCCCAGGTCATGGTCTACGCCGCCACCAACACCATCTACCCGGACAGTGAACGCGCCACCGGGCTGGGCTGGGTCACCGGCATCGGCCGCACCGGCGCCGTCGTCGGCCCCTGGCTCGGCGGAATCCTCGCCACCAGCGGCAACCAGGACTGGGGCTTCACCGCCTTCGCCCTCGCCGGACTCCTCGGCGCCACCGCCATCGCCCTCGTCCCGCTCACCACCCGCCGGAGCGCCCTCACTCCCGCCGAAGCCCAAGCCTGACCCATCCACAACCCACCCACCGGCCGGACACTGTGTCATCCGGCACCTGCGGAAGGCGAGTTCAGGAGCCAGTGGCGATTTTCAGGTAACGCCCGGCGATGTGAAGGTCGTTCTCGATGCGGGCGGCGGCCGTGCGCAGTGCGGGGAGCAGGTCCTCCCGGCACTGCGCGAGGCTGCGTCGGCTGGTGTGCGTGGAGATGTTGACGGCTGCGACCACCCGTCCGTTGCGGTCGCGGACCGGGACGGCGATCGAGCGCAGCCCCTCCTCGAGCTCCTCGTCGACCAGGGCGTATCCGTCGTCCGCGATGGCTTCGAGGAGTTGGAGCAGGTGGGTCGGGTCCGTGATGGTGCGGCTGGTCAGGGGGGTTCGGTCGGCCCGTTCCAGTGCGGCGGCGCGTTCGGCGGGCGGCAGGTCACCGAGGAGGACGCGTCCCATGGAGGTGGCGAAGGCGGGGAACCTGCTGCCGATGGTGATGTTGACGCTCATGATGCGGCGGGTGGCGACCCGGGCGGTGTACTGGATGTCGTCGCCCGTGAGCACGGCGAGGGAGGCGGAGTCGTCCACTTCGACGGCCAGGTCGGCCAGGTGGGGTTCGGCGATCCACGACAGGGGGGAGCACGACAGCGGCGCGAAGCCGAGGTCGAGCACACGGGGTGTGAGGCTGAAGCTGCGCCCGTGCGTGGCGACATAGCCCAGGTGCTCCAGGGTGAGCAGGGCCCGCCGGGCAGTGGCCCGGGCCAGGCCGGTCGTTTCGGCGATGGCGGTCAGCGGCAGCTCGGCGCGCCCGGGGCCGAAGGCGGTCAGGACGGTCAGTCCCCGTGCCAGCGCCTCCACGAACTCTCTTCCGAGCTCCTGTTTGGATGCCGCCGTCCATGCCGCCAGCCCGGCGGCGCCCGGGAGTGCCTCTTCCTGTTCCACAGACGGGGCGTGGCGCAGGTCGTGCTCCATGAGGGCCACGGTCTCGCGCAGCAGGGGCAGTGCGGTCTCGCGCAGCGAGGTGGCAGTGTGGCGGCTGGTGTGGCTGACCACGCTGACGCCGCAGATCTGTCGCCCTTCGGTGTCGCGGACCGGCATGACGAGGGCGATCAGGCCTGGCTCGATCATCTGGTCGTCGACCGCCCATCCCTGCGCGCGGGCGGCGGCGGAGGACTCGACGAGAGAGTCGGCGGGGCGGCCCGGCGGCACGGCCGGGAAGAGGAGGTTCTCGGGGTCCTTGGCCCACCGTGTGCGCCAGTGGGCCCAATCGTCGTCGGTCCAGTCGGCGGCGAACATCCGGCCGTGGGCGGTCCGTTCGGCGGGGAGCAGGTCGCCGATGCGGAAGGTGAGGGACATCGCGCGGCGGCGGGTTGCCTGGTGGACGAACCGGATGCCGTCGCGGTCGGGTACGGCGATGGACACCGACTCGTCAAGAGTGCCGGCGAGCCGGTCGGCATGCGGGCCGAGCAGTTCGGGCAGCCGGATGGCGCCGAGGTAGGCATTGCCGAGCTCCATCAGGCGGGGTGTGAGTGCGATGTCGCGGCCGATGGGGCGGACGTATCCCCTGCGTATCAGCGTGGCGGCGACCCGGTCCACGGTGGAGCGGGCGAGGCCCGTGTGGCGGGAGAGAACGCCGAGACTCTGACGGCCGTCGGCTTCGGTGAGTTCGCGCAGCACGGTGATGCCGCGGATCAGCGGCCCCACGGCTTCCGCAGGGGCGGGGTGGTCGGTGGTGGACATGGCAGCTCAGCTCTCGGTGGCAGGTCTCGGGCAAACCGTACTGGCCGATCGGGCGGAGTGGGCGTTGACAGACGCCGCGCACAGGCGCACACTCTCGGCACTTCAGATTATGAACAATAATTCGCTGTGCGAACAAGCGTAGAGGGTTGTCATGGACAAAGTCCGGCAGACCGCCGCCGACGCCATCGGCGACATCACCGACGGATCATCACTGGCCGTAGGCGGATTCGGCCTCAGCGGCGTGCCGAACGTGCTGATCCAGGCGCTGCACGAGCGCGGATCCGGCCGGCTGAGTGTGGTGTCGAACAACTGCGGGACCGACGGGAGCGGACTCGGCGTCCTGCTGGCCGCCGGGCGGATCGCGCGAGTCACCGGCTCGTACATCGGGGACAACCGGGAGTTCGCCCGGCAGTACCTGGGCGGCGAGCTGGAGGTGGAGCTGATCCCGCAGGGCACACTCGCCGAGCGGTTGCGCGCCGGAGGCACGGGCATTCCCGCGTTCTTCGCCCTCGCCGGCGTCGGCACCCCGGTTGCCGACGGCGGCCTGCCCTGGCGCCATGACCCGGACGGCAGCGTGACCGTGGCCTCCGCCCCGAAGGAAGTCCGCGACTTCAACGGCCGCAGCTACATCCTGGAGCACGCCATCACCACCGACTTCGCACTCGTCCACGCGGCGAAAGGCGACCGGCACGGCAACCTCGTCTTCAACAAGGCCGCCCGCAACTTCAATCCACTGGCCGCGATGGCCGGCCGGGTCACCGTCGCCGAGGTGGAGGAACTGGTCGAGCCGGGCGCACTGGGTCCCGATGAGATCCACCTGCCGGGCATCTTCGTCCAGCGGGTCGTTGCCCTCTCCCCCGCCGAGGCAGCCGACAAGCACATCGAGAAACGAACGGTGTCCGTCCCCGCGGCCCGAGAGGAGGCACGAGCCTGATGGCCTGGACCCGCACCGAGATGGCGGCCCGCGCGGCGGCCGAGCTCACCGACGGCTCCTACGTCAACCTCGGCATCGGACTGCCCACCCTGATCCCCGGCTTCCTGCCCGAAGGCGTGGACGTCGTGCTGCATTCGGAGAACGGGCTGCTGGGCGTGGGCCCCTACCCGTACGAGAGCGACGTCGATCCCGACCTGATCAATGCCGGCAAGGAGACCGTGACGGTGATGCCCGGGGCGTCGTTCTTCGACTCCTCGCTGTCCTTCGGCATGATCCGCGGAGGCCACATCGACACGGCGGTCCTCGGCGCCATGCAGGTCTCCGCCCGAGGTGACCTGGCCAACTGGATGGTCCCCGGAAAGCTCGTCAAGGGCATGGGCGGCGCGATGGACCTCGTCCACGGTGCCCGCAGGGTCATCGTCCTGATGGAGCACACCGCCAGGGACGGCTCACCGAAGCTGGTCGCCGAGTGCAGTCTGCCGCTCACCGGCACCGCGTGCGTCCACCGCGTCATCACCGACCTCGGCGTTCTCGACATCACGCCCGGCGGGCTCGCCCTGATCGAGACCGCCCCCGGCGTCAGCCCCGACGAGGTGCGGGCCAGAACGGCCGCCCCCGTCCGCACCGCACTGCCCACCGCCCGCCGAGCAGCCGCGCAGTCGGCGGGTGGGCGCGCGGAATCCGACGCGTCCCGAAGCCCGGCCCATCTACAGGAGCAACTCCCATGACCGAGCGCCTCAGCGACGTCTATGTCGTCGACTCCGTCCGCACGCCCGTCGGCAAGTACGGCGGAGCCCTGTCCGCCGTCCGGCCCGACGACCTCGCCGCCGGTGTCCTGCGGGCGCTGCTCGACCGCACGCCGCAGCTCGACCCGGCCCGGATCGACGACGTGTTCCTCGGCAATGCCAACGGCGCGGGCGAGGAGAACCGCAATGTGGCCCGTATGGCCGGGCTGCTCGCCGGAATGCCGGTCACGGTCCCCGGCGTGACGGTCAACCGGCTCTGCGGCTCCGGGATGGAGGCCGTCATCCAGGCGTACCGGGCGATCGCCGTCGGGGACGCCACCATCGCCATCGCAGGCGGCGTGGAGTCGATGAGCCGTGCCCCCTGGGTGCTGCCCAAGCCCGCACGGGCCTTTCCCACCGGCCATCAGGAGCTCCATTCCACGACCCTGGGCTGGCGGATGGTCAACCCGAAGATGCCCGGGAAGTGGACGGTCACTCTCGGCGAAGGCGCGGAACTGGTCGCCTGCCGCCACGGCATCACCCGCGAGGCCCAGGACGCCTTCGCGCTAGGCAGCCATCGCAAGGCCTCGCGCGCCTGGCAGGACGGACTGTTCGACAGCGAGATCGTCCCCGTCGACGGCGTGGACCTGACCCGCGACGAACCCATCCGCGACACCACCTCCCTTGCGGCCCTCGCCACACTGCCCCCGGTCTTCCGGCAGGCGGGTTCGGTGACTGCCGGCAACTCCTCGCCGCTCAGCGACGGCGCGGCCGCTCTGCTGCTCACCGACGCCGCCGGTCTGGCGGCCACCGGCCGTGAACCGCTCGCCCGCATCAGCGCCTGCGCCGTCACCGGCGTCGAACCGCAGTACTTCGGGACCGGACCCGTCGAGGCCGTCCGCCGGGCCCTGGCCAAGGCCGGCCGGGGCTTCGCTTCCCTGACCGGGGTCGAACTGAACGAGGCCTTCGCCGCCCAGGCCCTGGCCTGCTTGCGCGCGTGGCCCGGCCTCGACCCGGATGTGGTCAACCCGCGCGGCGGCGCGATCGCCATGGGGCACCCGCTCGGTGCGTCCGGCGCCCGCATCACCGGCGGTATCGCCCACCAACTCGCCGCAGCGGGCTCCGGTACCGCTGTCGCCTCCCTGTGCATCGGCGTCGGCCAGGGCCTGGCGATCGTCCTCGAAAGGTAGGCCCACATGCCTCTCACCCAGCACGACATCTCCGCAGAGATCGACCAACGGGCCAGGGCCCACGCCGACGACGGCCGGACCGCCCACCATCCGGCCCGCGGCTACGCCCCCTACCGCAGCAGCCTGCTGCGCCACCCCCACCAGCCGCTCGTCACCGTCCCCGATCCGGAAGCGGCAGAGCTCTGCGGTCCCGCCTTCGGCGTCACCGATGTCACCGAGCTGGACGCGGATCTGACCCGTCAGCACACCGGCGAGCCGCTCGGCGAGCGGATCACCGTCACCGGCCGGATCCTCGACAGAGGCGGACGTCCCGTACGCGGACAGCTGGTCGAGATCTGGCAGGCCAACGCCTCCGGCCGATACGCGCACCAGCGCGATGCCCATCCCGCCCCGCTCGACCCCCACTTCACCGGCGTGGGCCGCTGCCTCACCGGCGACCAGGGCGGTTACGCCTTCACCACCGTCAAGCCGGGCGCCTACCCCTGGCGCAACCACCACAACGCCTGGCGGCCCGCCCACATCCACTTCTCACTCTTCGGCACCGCCTTCACCCAGCGGCTGATCACCCAGATGTACTTCCCGGGCGATCCGCTCTTCCCCTACGACCCCATCCTGCAGTCCGTCACCGACCCCGCCGCACGTGCCCGCCTGGTCGCCGCCTACGACCACGACCTCTCCGTCCCGGAGTGGTCGCTCGGCTACCACTGGGACATCGTCCTCGACGGTCCCACCGCCACCTGGACGGAGGAGGGACGCTGATGCACCCGACACCTTCACAGACCATAGGGCCGTTCTACGGCTACGCTCTTCCCTTCCCCGGCGGCGGCGAGATCGCCCCGGCCAACGGTCCCGGGGCGATCACCGTTCACGGATATGTGTACGACGGCGCGGGTGCGCCGGTCCCCGATGCCCTGCTCGAGTTCTGGCAGCCAGGACAGGCACGGACCGGCAGGGCCGGCTCGATGCGCCGTGATCCGGTCACCGGCGGGTTCGCCGGCCGTGACGGGGTCACGTTCACCGGCTTCGGCCGCGTCCCCACCGATGCCGACGGGCACTGGGTGATCCGTACGCTCAGGCCCGACGGCGTGCCCTACCTGTCCGTCTGCGTGTTCGCCCGCGGGCTGCTGCACCACCTCTACACCCGCGCCTACCTCGACGCTGCCGGCAGCGACCCGATGCTCGCCGGCCTCGCCCCCGACCGGCGTGCGACGCTCCTCGCGGCCCAGGAGGCCCCGGCCACCTACCGCTTCGACATCCGGCTGCAGGGCCCGAAGGAGACGGTCTTCCTTGATTTCCCCTGACACTCCCGCGACGTCCCCTGACGCTCCCGCCCGTACGGCTCACACGTACCCCGACCATGCCGTCGCCGACGTCGGCCTGCTCGCACCGGTCCGGGTCGCATCCGAGGCCGAAGCAGCCACCGGCGACCGCGCCTTCCTGCAGGCCATGCTGGACGCGGAGGCCGCCCTGACCCGGGCCCACGCCAGGCTCGGCGACACACCCGCATGGGCGGCCACGGCCGTGACGGCCGCAGCGGACGCCCGCCACTTCGACGTGCGGGACATCGCCGTCCGCGCCCGCTCCGGCGGCAACCCGGTCATTCCCCTCATCGCCGACCTGAGAGCCGCTGTGCCCGCCGACGCGGCGCCGTACGTGCACCGCGGTGCGACCAGCCAGGACATCATGGACACCGCCACCATGCTGGTGGTGGCCCGTACCCTGCCGCTGCTGACCACCGACCTGCGGCGCACGGCCGACACACTCGGGCACCTCGCCGACCGCCACCGGACCACCCCCATGCCGGGGCGCACCCTCACCCAGCACGCCGTGCCGACCACCTTCGGGCTCAAAGCGGCCGGCTGGCGCCATCTGGTCCTGGACGCCGTCGATCGGCTCTGCAGTCTGCGGCCGCCCGCCCAGCTCGGCGGAGCAGCCGGCACCCTGGCGGCCTTCGAGGCACCGGCCGGGATGCGCGGGATCGGGCCCGAACTGATGGTTTCCTACGCCTGGGAACTCGGCCTGGCCGAGCCCGCACTGCCCTGGCACACCCTGCGCACCCCGGTCGCCGACCTGGCGAGTGCGCTCGCCTTCACCACCGGCGCCGTGGGAAAGCTGGCGGCGGACGTCCTGGTGCTTGCCCGTACGGAGATCGGCGAACTGGCCGAGGGCAGCACAGGAGAGTCCTCGGCCATGCCGCACAAGAGCAACCCCGTGCGGGCCGCGCTGATCGCCGCCGCCGCGCGGCAGGCGCCTGCTCTCGCTTCCGTGCTCCAGGCATCGCTGACCGCCGAGGACGAGCGGCCGGCCGGTGCCTGGCACGCCGAATGGCAGATCCTTCGCGACCTGCTGCGCATCGCCGGAGGGGCGGCCCGCGAGACATTCGAACTCGTCGACGGCCTCACGGTCTTCGCCGACCGGATGCTCGCCAATCTGCACCTCACGAAGGGCCTGGTCGTCAGCGAACGCCTCGCCGCCGAACTCGGCACACTGCTCGGTCGCGGACCTGCCTCTCAACTCCTCACCCGTGCCTCCCACCGGGCCGCCGACGAGGGACGGAGCCTTCAGGCCGTGCTGGAGGAGGAACCCGCTCTGGCCGGCCACCTCGACCGGATACGCCAACTCACCGACCCCACCACCTACCTGGGCGCGGCAGCCGCTCTGGTCGACCGCGCCCTGGAACGCACACCCGGGTCAACACACTAGGAACCGCCCATGAACGACCACCTGCTGCAGCACCGCATCGACGGCAGCCCCGACAGCCCGGTGCTGATCCTCGGGCCGTCCCTCGGCACCTCGCTCGCCATCTGGGACGCTCAACTTCCCGCTCTCGCACGGGACTTCCGCGTGATCCGCTGGGACCTGCCCGGGCACGGGGGCTCAACCGCCGAGCTCGTACGGCCGGGCGCAACCGTCGGCGATCTGGCAGACCTGGTGTGTGCCCTGGCCGATCACCTCGGCGCGGAGCGGTTCGCCTACGCAGGCGTGTCGCTCGGCGGGGCGGTCGGCACCCATCTCGCCGTCCACCGCCCCGAACGGGTCACCACCCTGGCACTGGTCTGCTCCTCGGCCCACTTCGGCGAGCCCGCCACCTGGAGGGAGCGCGCCGCAGTCGTGCGTGACAGGGGCACCGAAGCCCTCGCCCGAACGGCGCCCGGTCGCTGGTTCACCCCCTCGTTCACCGGTACGGCCATCGCTGCCGCTCTGGTCGCCGATCTCCGCACCACCGACCCCGCCGGCTACGCGGCGTGCTGCGACGCACTCGCGGGATACGACCTGCGTGCCGCGCTGCCCCGGATCACCACCCCGACACTGGTGATCGCGGGGCGCGACGACCCGGCCACCCCGCCCGCCCACGCACGCGCGCTGACCGACGGCATCCCCGGCTCCACCCTGCTGGAACTGGCCGCCGCCTCCCACCTCGCTCTCGTCGAGCAGGCGCAAGCCGTCCTCACCGCCCTGCAAGAGCACTTCGCCGCTCCCACACCATGTGACGGCGACCGCCGCGCAGCGGGTACGAGCGTGCGACGCGCGGTCTTCGGCGACGACCATGTCGACCGCGCCCTCGCGCGCACCAACCGCTTCACTGCCGTCTTCCAGGACTTCATCACGCGCTACGCCTGGGGCGAGATCTGGACCCGACCAGGACTGGACCGCCGCACCCGCAGCTGCATCACCCTCACCGCCCTGGTCGCAGGCGGCCACCACGAGAAACTCGCCCTGCACATACGGGCGGCACTACGCAACGGCCTCACACCCGAGGAGATTCAGGAGGTGCTCCTGCAGAGCGCGGTCTACTGCGGAGTCCCCGCCGCCAATGCCGCGTTCGCCATCGCGGACCCTCTCATCGACAAGGGCCCGTGATACTCAGCGCCGCAGCGAGCTCGTCGCTGCCGACGACAGGAATGGCCGCCCCGCCGAGTACGGCGCGCTTCCCTGTCACCACCGCGGTTGAGGACGTGGTCGCCGAAACAAGGGGAGCGGCACGAAGAGTCCGAGGATGATGCGGCCACAAGCGTGTCTTTCGCGCGTCGATATTGCTCGGCAATCAAGGCTGCCTAAACGAGGCCGATAAGGAATCACGGAATCACCGTGATATTTTCCCTTCTGCCATCCGGCACGCAGCCGGACGCATCCGCTCGCATACCGCGCCCATCCTTCCCAAAATGATTGAAAAACCAGGGTGGTGACAGTAATTCAGCTGAGCTTGGGGTGCGCGGTAGTCATTTCGTGCTGCTACGGTTGCAGCGTCGGCAAACCCGCCCGGTCCCTGGCGTACACGTGCTGCGCCAAGGACTGTCCCGTGGCTATTTGACGTCACGCCGGCCGCCGTTGCTCTCCCAATTCGAGGACGCTGAATGGCATCACGGAAGCATCGTTCACGTCGGCGCAGATCTCTGTTGACCTCGCTGCTCACACTGGCCCTGGTTCCCAGCACGGCATTGATTCTGCTGTGGGCCGCCAATGCGTACCGATCACTCACCGAGGGTTTGGATCTGCGTAGCCAAGCAGAGTTGGGGCGTTCGCTGGACCCCAAGTTGGACACTCTGCGGTGGAATCTTGAGAGGGAGTTGCGTATGAGCGTTGCCTGGGTGGCCGATCCGGCTGCCTCGGACGGTGCTCTCAAGAATCAGCGGAGCATGACCGACGGATCCCTCACGGCAGTCGGTGATCTGGAGCAGCAACTCGCCGAAGCTCCGGAGAACGTACGAGCCGCGAAAATGCCGCTGGCTGCCGTGCTCAGGGAGTTCCCGCTGCAGCAGCTTCGTACGCAGATCGATCAGCGGTCCGTCGACGCGTCCCAGGTCGTGGCTGGTTTCACCACGGTCACCAACACACAGGTCACTGCCGCGTTCAAGGCCCGTCAGGTGCCTCAGGGGTCACTGGTCTCCAAGGCTCAGCCGCTGTCGATGCTCACCGTCGCCTCGCAGGCACTGCATCTCGAGGACACCGTGATGTCCCAGGCCCTGCCGACCGGCACCATGACCGAGCAGCAGCGAGTGGCGTTCATGACGCCGTTGGGCCTGCAGCGGTCCATGCTCGCCGATCTTGCCCGTATCCAGTCGCCCGCGGAACAGTCCACGCTGGCACGGATCACCGGCGGTGCCGCGTGGAACAGGCTGGCGGCTCTGGAGAACGCCGTCATCACCGCTCCCTCGGATACGCGAGACGGCATGAGGCTGCCCCGGTCCGCGGCCGACCAGTGGCGACGGGACCTTGATCAGCTGGAGGGGGACCTGGAGGACCTCATCCGTGTCAGGACCCAGACGCTCCTCGCGGCGCAGGAAGACACCGCTGCCTCCATGCTGTACCGCGACGGACTGCTGACCCTCGCCGGGCTGGTCGCTGTGATCACCTCGGTAACGCTCTCCTGGCGTGTGGCGCAATCCCTGTTGCGCCGTATGGCAGGGCTTCACGCTGCAACCCTGGAGCTGGCACACACGCGGCTGCCGGCCATCGTCGAGCGGCTCAACCGCGGTGAGACCGTCGACGTCGAGGCGGAAGCACTCGATCTGGACTACGGCACCGATCAGGTCGGCGAAGTCGCCAAGGCGTTCAATGCCGTTCAGCGCAGCGGAATCCGCACCGCGGTGGCACTCGCCGACACCCGCCGCGGCCTGCAGCAAGCGATTCTGGTCAGCGCCCGCCGCAGTCAGAACCTGGTCAACAGCCAGCTCGCTCTCCTGGACGAGCTCGAGCGCAAGTACTCCGATCCGGAGATCCTCACCGACCTGTACCAGGTTGATTCCCAGACCAGTCAGCTCCGCCGGTACGAGACGAACCTGCTGATCATCGGCGGTGGCTGGCCGGGGCGCCGGGAGAATGAGCCCGTATCCCTCGTCGACGTGCTGCGCAGTGCCGCGGGTGACGTGCCCCAATACCAGCGGATCACCATCAGCGCCGACGACAGCGTCAGCCTGATCGGCCCGGCCGTCGGCGGCGTCGTGCATCTGCTGACCGAGCTGATGGCGAATGCCACGACCTTCTCGCCACTCGACTGCCCGGTGCACGTCAGAGTCGGCACGGTGGTCAAGGGCGTGGCCGTCGAAGTGGAGGACCGCGGGCTCGGCATGACCGAGACGGAATGCGCGGTCGCCAACCTCACACTGACCCAGCCGCCGCTGTTCGATGTCCTTGCCCTCGGGGACGACGCCCGGCTGGGTCTGCTCGTCGTCGCCCGCCTCGCAGGACGTCTGGGCATCACGGTCACCCTGCGGCCGTCCGCCTTCGGCGGGGTCTCCGCCGTGGTCCTGATTCCCGAGGCGTTGCTGATGCGTGACACGCCGGTCCACGGCTCGGGGCAGGGTGAGCAGCCCAGGGACCCTGCTGCCGCAGACCCTCCCGGGATCCCGTCAGAGCAGGCCGCCGCTGTGGGTGGGCGGCACACCACCGCTCCTGCCGCGGCCTTCTCGCCGCCGCCGGCCGGGCATATGAGCGGCAGGGACGGTGGGGGCGGAGGACTGCCGCCTCTGCCGGAACGCACTCCCCAGGCCAGCTTGGCCCAGGAGCTACGTCACGAGTCGAAGGTCCCGCCGAGGCCGGCCCCCGGCCCCACCGCGGCGAAGCACGCCGCGCACACCCTGTCCGCGTTCCAGCGCGGCACCGCACGTGCCCGTTCGGCACACAACCGACGTGACCACCGCTGATCCAGCCCGTCCCCTCACACCGCACGCCCGGAGAACCCTCTGCCATGGCCAAGCACTCCCCCGCCCCTTCCCGCGCCTCCCTGGATCTGCTGCTGGCCGGACTGGTCGATCAGATCTCCGATGCCCGCCATGCCCTCGTCGTTTCCCAGGACGGGCTGGTGGTCAGTAAGTCCACCTCGCTCACCGGTCCGGATGCGGAACGGCTGGCAGCCACTGCATCAGGCCTGATGAGCCTGGCCCGCGGGGTGAGCGCCCATTTCGACGGCGGCGCAGTGGTCCAGACACTGATCGAGATGCAGCAGGGCTACCTTCTGCTCACCTCAGCAGGTCTCGGCGCCTGTCTGGCCGTCCTGTGCACGTCCACAGCGGATGTCGGTGTGGTCGCGTTCGAGATGAATCTGCTCGTCACCAGGATCGGCAAGCACCTCGGCGCGCCACCCCGCCACCCCGTGGCCTCCACGGATCCGTCCGGCGGTGCACACACCGCATGAGGCGTCACCCCACCACGCCGGACCACCATCCGCCCCGGGCAGGCACAGCGCGATCCTCCTCCAGGCCAGCCAGGTCAGCCTGGTGAGCCGGCACGGCCGCCTGGTGCGGCTCTTCGCCCTCACCGGAGGCCGTACCCAGCCCAGCCATGACGCCTTCACGCTGATCGCCCAAGTGACGGCAGTGGAAACACCACCGCCCGCTCCGCATTTCCCACTGCAGCCCGAGCACCTGCGCATCCTTCGTGTGTGCTCCCGGCCCACCCCCGTCGTGGAGATCGCAGCCCGTGTCGATCTTCCCGTCTCCGTCATCTCGGTCATGCTCGGCGACCTGCTGGAGGCCGGAAGGATCACCACACAGCCGCCCGTCCAAGCGGGCCAACAGCAGGACACCAGCCCGGACATCGCACTGCTGAAGAGAGTGAGGGAAGGCCTTGCCAGGCTCTGACGCCGCCCCGGACGTTGTCAAAATCCTCATCTCCGGAGGCCTCGGCACCGGCAAAACCACCACCGTCACCTCGGTCAGCGAGATCGAACCGCTGCGCACCGAGGAAGCGCTCACCTCACCGAGTTCGGATGTGGATGATCTCGCTGGTCTGGACGCCAAGACGACCACCACGGTGGCCCTCGACTTCGGGCGCATCACCCTCACGCCGGACCTGGTCCTGTACCTCTTCGGCACTCCGGGCCAGCAGCGCTTCTGGTTCATGTGGAACGACCTGGCGATCGGAGCCCTCGGTGGCGTTGTCCTCGTCGACACCCGACGGCTGGAAACCAGCTTCGCCGCGATCGACTTCTTCGAGAACCGCGGCATCCCCTTCATCGTCGCCGTCAACTGCTTCCACGGCCACCAGCCCTACCGTGCCGACCAGATCCGCGCCGCTCTGCGCCTGCAGCCCACCACCCACCTGCGCCTGTTCGACGCTCGCGACCCGGCCTCGTGCCGCGACGTCCTCATAGCCCTGGTGGACCAGGCCATCACTTCCGCCGGCGCCACCACCGCGGCGGGCCGGCCCGGGTACACCGCCGGCCATGACTTCTGACCTGCTGCGCCTGCCGGATCACTGCCGAATGTCGGGGAGCTGGACCGCCTTGGGGAATTGACGGCGTCCGGTGATGCCCAGTTTGCGGTACGAGCTGGTGAGATGGTTCTCCACGGTGCGCTGGGTGATGAACAGCGTCTGCGCGATCTCACGGTTGGTCAGGCCCTGTACGGCCAGGGCCGCGACGCGGCGTTCGCTTTCCGTCAGCGCCTGGATGCCGACCGCGTCCCGGGCACGAGGCCGGCCCCCGAACGCGCGCAGCCTGTCCATGATCCGGTTGCTCAGTGCCCTCGCACCGCAGTGCTCGGCGATTTGCAGTGCGCGGCGCGCCAGCTCGCGTGCGAGGCGGGTATGCCCTGTCTCGAACCGCAGGGTGGCCAGATCGACGAGCGATCGCGCCTGCTCCAGGGAGGCACCGGCCTCTTCCAGCAGCCCGACCGACTCTTCCAGCAGATGCTGACCCCGTCCTCCACGCACCGTGAGGCCGACGGCTCGCAGAGCAATGCCCACGACTCCCGGTGCGCCGAAGCCACGAGCCTGGTCGAGCTCTTCCTCGGCGAGGCGTTGCGCGGGGGCGTGGTCGCCCATGGCCAGGTGGACGAGGGCGGCTTGAGAGCGCCAGGCCAGCACCGCGGGATTGTCCAGTCGCCAGGCGATCTGGCGGCGTCCGCACTCGAGGAGATCCGCCAGGGCGTCGTCGAGGTGGCCGTGTACGAGGAAGAGCCTTGCGCGTGCTTCGAGGAGGTGGGTGCCCTGCCAGATTCTGTCCAGGCGGGATTCGTCCGGCAGGGCCAGCAGTGGTGCGGCCTCGTCGGCCTTGCCGCACTCGACCAGGGCTTTGACCAGGGGGGCCGTGACGAGGGCCAGCCGGTTGTCGCCACGCCAGGAGGCCAGAAGATCCAGGCCGGCGCGGCCGGTGTCGACCGCCGTGTGCAGGTCACCGGTGCGCCAGGCGTTCTCGGTGCTGTTCACCGCCGCCCAGATCCGGGCCGACGATTCGCCTTCCTGCCAGGCATGACCGGCCAGGCGCTCGAGGTACGCGTCTGCTTCCTTGGTCTGGCCGCACCAGACCAGCATCTGCACGGCCAGCCCGGCAACCTCGGTCATCACCGGAGGAAGGTCCCCCTCCAGCGCCTGACGGGCCTCGGCCGTGACGTCGGCAGCATCCGCTTCCTGCCCGAATCCGAGGCTCGCGCGAAGAGCAGCTGCCCCACGCCGGACCACGTCGTCATCCCGGTACTGTCCCTCGAACTCGGCGACAGCCCGCGACAGATGAGGCCGCTTCACCCGGTCGTCCGCATCGATCAGCAGTCGCTGCAGATGCAGATACCCAGCCTGACGAGTCGCCCCGGCCGCGACCAGGGCATGCGCTTCCCGCTCCAGGACTTCCACGGCCTGGCATCCGCGGCGACAACGGTTCAGAGCATCGGCAAGAGCAGTCACCATCCGAAACCGCTGCGGGAGGTTCTGCTGGTCGAGGAGGCTGAGGGACTCGATGAGGTGGCGCACCGCGACCGCCGGGTGGGAACCGGTCTCGATCTCGCCCAGTTCCGCCAGAACCGCGGCCCGGTCGTCCCCGGACAGCGGCTCTTGCAAAGCCCGCCGGAGATAGTCGGCCGCCACACCCGACTCCGACCGCCCGGTGGCCGCACGAGCAGCGGCCCGCAGCACACTCACCACCCACGGCTCCCCCGTCGGCTCAGCAGCCAGCAGATGCCGTGACGTCTCCTCCGGTGGAGCATCCGCGTCGTGCAATCCACGCGCGACCCTGTAGTGCGGGCACGAACGCTCACACGGCTCAAGCATGATAAGGACAGGCCCCCGCAATCCGACGGTCATCGTGTCTGTTCCGCGCGTCCCATGCCGGCACTGCACGACACGCACGCTTTCCTGACCGCCCCGTGAACGAACCATTCCTTCGAGAGGCGGACCAGCCAGCCCATCCACCATCACTCCCCGTCCCCGCAACCGAACAGGGGAGAAGTACGTGTGTCACTACCCGAGCCGGACACGAGACGCGACCAGGCACCAACAAGCAGTGACCGCAACACGAACGCGACGCTTCGCGAACAGGGCCATGCGGTTCCCCGAGCAGCGAACGCGGGGTGGCACCGGATCCGCAGCGCTGCCCTGACCGATCGCGCGCAGCGAGATCAGGGCAGCGAGCGAGGCACCTGCCGGTGCGCCCGACTTCACGGCGGTCGGTGCCGTGAGCCGAGCGCACCGGCAGAGCGACGTCAGTCTGCGGCCCTGCGCAGGCCGACTACCTGCAGTGCGGCGAAGACCGCGACGGCGATGCCGATGAAGCCGACATACAAGGCTCCCAAGTCGGTGATGGGAAACCATCCGGCCGTCGCGATCGCCAGGCAGCCCACCGCCCAGATGACGTTGAGCACCACCGCGCTCACGGCGATCCAACGGATCGTCTGAGGCTGGGTGCCGGCATACCACAGGGCGGCAGCGTAGACCGCCAGGAATCCGCCCTGGGCCCAGTGCAGCCACGCCGGCAGGCCCAGCAACTCGTCCATCGGCCGAGCGCCCAGGAGACTGAGCAGCGCGACGGCACCGGACACCGACCCGTCCAGCTTGAGAGCAAACCGCAGCAAGGACTCGTCGGTTTCGTGTGCGGTGCCGGCCGTACCTGTCCGCGTTACATGCATGGGATCGCCTCTCCTGTCGTGTGGGTGTCGTTGCGGCGTGCAGGACGAAGGGCGTATGAGCCCATCCGCATCTGCGCCCCCGTGCCCGTCACGCCGTGCGTGAGGGGGACTGGGCTGCGGAAACGAGCGCCTCGGCAACCCGTTCCGGATGGGACACCAGCACCGCATGGCTCGCCGGGACGCCCGTGGTGGTCGCCTTGATGCGCTCGGCCATCCACCGTTGCGCCGCAGGCAGCAGCGCCCGGTCGTCCTCGGCGATCACGTACCACGAGGGAATACTCGCCCAGGCCGGCTCGCCCGAGCGCGCCTCGAAGCAGGCCGGAGCAGCCGGCTTCTGAACACTGGCCAGCACCGCGGCCCGGGACGGGTCAAGGTCCCCGGCGAACACCGGCCCGTACTGCTCGGCGTCAACCCACAACCGGCCCTGGGCGTCCTCGCGCAGCGCCTCGCCGACGGCGGACGGGAAGCGCGAGAGGATGTCGTTGCCGTTCTCACCCTTGTCCGGGGCGAACGCCGCCACATAAACGAGAGCGGACACATTCGCCGCCCCCTGAGCCGCGTTGGTGATGACCGCGCCACCGTAGGACCACCCGGCCAGAACCACCGGCCCCGGCAAGCGGTCGACCAGCTGGCGGGTGCAGGCCACGTCGTCCTCCACCGACGTCAAAGGCAGCTGCACGGCGTGAACCCGGTGCCCCTCGGCGTGCAGCCTCGGGATCACCTCGCTCCAGCTCGAGCCATCAGCCCACAGGCCGTGAACCAGCACAATATCTGCCACTACTCTCAAACCCCTGTACTCGATGCGGGAGTCCAACCGGCTGTCGATCGCCGGCTGGTGTACGTTCCAGAGCCCAAGCCTCGCCCACCAGAAGTCCTTCCGGATCACGGCAAGCCCGTGAAACTACCCGTCCGCGCATCCCAACTTCGGGGAGCACATCCGAGGTCCGCCCGCGCGGTGCGCAGGTTCCCCGTCACTTGAGGAGCACGAAGACGCAGGCAGTCGTCACACCGAGCGCGGTTCCGCACGTGATCTGGGGAAGGGTGTGGGCTTTCAGGGTGAGCCGGGCCCATCCGACGATGAGGACCAGTACGGACACTGCGGGAAGCAGCGTCCAGCCGTGGGACGCCACAAGGATGACGGCCGTGCTGCCGACGACGGCGCAGTGTGCGGAGATCTGCCACCACACGGTGACCGCGAGGGTACTGATCAGGCCCACGAGCACGGTGATGACCAGTGCGGACATCTCGCGAGGCGCATCCAGAGCGTGGAAGAGCGCAACGGCGGCGACGTCCGGGGCCAGGCCGGCCACAAGCAGGGCGATGCGTTGTCTGCGTACACGCACATGCCGGTCGGTGATCCTTCCGTTGCGCATGCCGATCTGAAGGAGCGTGAGGGGGACGATGCAAAGGAACACGGCGAGCAGGCCCCAGCCAAGTCCGGCAGGACTCTGTGTGCTGTGCCATCCGACGAGGAGCAGCAACGCGATACCGACATGGGCCGGGTCCAGAACGTCCGTGATCAGCAGGGCCGCCTTCAGGCGCGGAGTTGCTCGGTCGTAAGAGGGCGGCGCGGGTGGGGTGAAGGCACTCACGCGGGTCTCCGGCTGCCGCGGCGAACGCGGAATCCCCCGCGGATGGATGCGCACGCGCCGGCAAGCTTCACGCAACTGCCCTCTCACTCAGGCAATTCCCCCTTCTTGGACCCGCAGAAGGCCGGACGCGGCAGTGTTCAGCAGGAGCGTCCGGGCCCTTCGGCGTGCAACGGCATGACCAGCACGGCCAGTAGGTGGGATCGGCCGCTCGCCCACCGTGGAGGAAGGTACGGTGGGCGAGCCGAGGGGGACCGTGTCAATCGCCTTCCTGGCGAGCAGCAAGACTGCCGAATCGGACGCTTTGGCGGATCACGGAATCCCCGTGAGGATTGCCCCATGTCGGGTTCGTGCCGCGGCTCTTCGAGGGCGGTACGACACCAGGGCGTTGAGGGCCGCACTCAGAGGCGCCGAACTGGTCTTCTACGCCCTGCCGGTCGTGCGGGTGGAACTACCCGGCGCCGCGGTCGTGCCGCCGGCTTTCGCTGCGAACCATGCTGCGGCGTCCGGGTGGAGGCGGTGGCGGGGGGCGTTTCCTGCCACCGGATCGTGGTAGGCCGCGTACGCCTCGGCGAACCACTCACCCTGGGCCGAGAACTGGTAGGGCGAGACGAGATGCTCACGGGCCGCTGCCAGGTAGCTGCACCAGTCACCGTATTGGTCGACTTGGTAGATGCGTCCGTCACGCGTGAGGCGGGAGGCTCCGCCGTCAGGCAGCATCCAGGGCTGGGCAGTGGCGAACCAAAGGTCCTTGACCAGTTGCCGCAGGCCGTTTCGGCCGATGCTCTGTGCCACCGCGGGCCAGTCCCGGGTGAAGTCACCGGCCAGGTCGTTCAGCGTCACGCGACCGTCGGGGTCAGGCTCGATACGCCTGGCCAGCCAGTCGCAGACGACCTCCTCGGTGATCCCGTGGGGTGCGAGGAAGGCGCGGGCGACCGCAACGCACCCGTATGGGGCCAGGTGAGTGAGCCAGCCCCCGAACTCGGGCTTGCCGGCCTCGAACAGAAACCATCGGTGGCGCTCGTCGACGCTATGGCCGATCTCGTGACGTAGTGTCCAGCCGAGCAGGCTCCCGTGGGCAAGAGCACCGCCCATCACTTGGCGGCGGCTGTGCGAGTGGCCCACGACCGAGCACCGTTGTCCGGCAGTCAGGCCCTGGAGGCCGCTGGCAGCGCCGAGGTCCATGAGGCGGCGTTGCCAGCCGGAGCCCTTCTGGAGCCGGGTGTACAGCCAGGCGGGGATGCCGGCAGGGTGCTGGACGTGGACCTGGCTGGTGTCGGGGTCGTAGAGACTGACCATGCCGCCTTGCCCTCCACCGCGCACGATGCCCCGCAAGGCACCGCTGTCGTTGTCGAGGTCGTTCTCAGGGAGCCCGCTCAGTACCTTGTCCAGCTTGTTGAGTTCGGAGTGGCTGAAGTGCTCGCCACCGTCGTCGCCGGGACCGAGAGTGATGCCGAACCTGGCGCTCAGTTCGCGCTCCCTGCGCTCGACGCCCCTGTTCCACAGCAGTCCGGGGAGCCCCTGGCCACCGGTACCGAAGCGGTCGGTACGAGGGCGCGATGTCGAGTGCTTCACGGTGGTATTCGGAGAGGAACGTTGCAGGTGTTCGTGTTCCAAGTTCAGGCGCCTTGTCTGTGAGGAGCCGTCGAAGTGACGGCCCCGGCGTTTCAGGATGCGTCCGGCGCCTCCGAGCCTTATGGCTGCCACCGCGTGAGACGGTGAGGCACACCGGATGACTCGGGGCCCCGGCGGGGCGGAACAGCTGACGGCTCGCCCCTGAGCGCACTCCTTACGTCCCCTCCGGCGTGCCGACACCCGAGCCAACGTCCGTCGGCTGCTTCACGAGCGCCGCAGGCAGCGCGTATGTGACAGCAACGCGGAAGATCCTTCCGAATTCCGGGATGTTTTCGACCACACCGTCGGAGTTCCAGCCCCGCTGGTCCAGGACGAGCTCCTTGTCCGCTTGACCTCGGGCCCACTTGGACCACGCGCGTGACTTCTTGCTGTACTTGATCGAGATCTGCAGCTCGGCATCCGTGATGTACTCGGCAGTGCCGGCCGGGTACTTGATGTTGTTGCTGCGACCGAACCCCTTGGTGCTGGAGATGTTCTTCGTTGTTTCATTCTTGTACGCGACAGCAAGGTTGGTGGTCGCACCGGGCATATGGCCTCCCACCAGCCCGGCCGTGTACGTGGGTCCGGTCACCTTGGACCGGCTGTCGGCCAGGCTTCCCGTGCCCTCCCAAGTGCGCTCCATCGATGCATCGGTCGTCGTCTTCAGTTGCGCATCACCAATCGGCGTGATGGCGACACCGACATCGCACGAGTACCGCCAGAAGGTACTACTCCCTTCACATCGGGACACGCGATAGGCGCCCATTCCGATGAAGCTCTTACCCTTGTCCTCAAGCATCTCCGGGGAGAGTTCGTACTGCAGGATGCGTCGGGTGGCCGGCTTTTGAAGCCCCTCCGGCAAGGCGCTCAGGACGACGTCGGCAAGGTTGGGCGTCACATCCACATGGAGCACTTGAGCTCCTGCCGGCAAACCGCCCCTCATACCCTCGGCAGTGATCTGCGCTGTCTTCCTGAGTATGGCGAGGCGTTCTCCGTGATGCTTCTTCCGAATATCGGCCTGGATGCCTCCCTGCCTCGTCCACTTGTCCAGGCCCGCCTCCTGCTGCGTACTGAAGGCGGCGGTGGATTGCGGATTCGGATGGTGGGCGACATCCCTCCTCTTCTTCACCGGACTTCTACCCGGAGCGTTTCGGCGCAGGTACTGAGCCTCGGTCATATGTGATCCTCCACCTCTGTCGAGACCTGTCGCCGCCCCTGTGGGCCCACCGCTTTCATGAGGCGGTCGGCAGGCGAGACGCACTCTGCGTGCAGTACAGGACGTGGACAGCCACAGCCACCTGCAACAGGTTCCGCCGGAAGTCACGGAGCGAGCTGCTGCCCAGGATGTCGCGGGTGTACTCAAGCGCGACGGTTGCCTTCTGCTGGTCCGAGCGGCCGGCGAACTCGCTGTCCGCGCCGCCGCGGAGGCGCAGGAGGACTCCGTCCTTGGCGCTCAGTTCCTTGAATCCGCCGAGCAATGCCGACGCCTGCGGATCGAGGGTGCCGCCGCATCGTTGCAGTACCTCGTCCGCGGCAATGGTCATCCGCCGTATGTACTTGGCGCTCTGGTAGAACGCCTTTCCCGGATCGTTCCCGTAGTGCTGGAGGTCTTTCAGCGTGTCGCCGACCTGTTCGTTGAAGGACTGGACGTAGTCGGAGAGCACGAGGTCCGATCGGCCGAGTATCCCGGCCTGCTGGCGGTACACCACGTCGAAGACGGCCCCTGAAGAGTGGTAGGCCTCCATCGCGTAGAGCAGTGCCTGGGAGTTCAGCTCGCCGATGCTTGCCTGGGAGCGCCAGGTGCCCTGGCTTTGGGGTGACGGTCCGTTTTCGAGGAAGGAGCGTTCGGTGTTCTGGGCGCCGCGGGTGTGCATGGCGTACAGGAGGTTGCGGGCCCGCATCACGGCGTTCTCGTCCCGGTGTTCCATCGCATTGACGAAGTCCTCGTCGGTCCGGGTGCCTCTCGGCGCATGCCCTTCGGAAGTGAGGATCCGTGTCACACTGCGGAGGTAGTTGCCGTACAGGGCGTCGGCGGCATTGAGCGTGGCACGTGCCCGCATGGCCTGCGTGAACCGGATCCCCGGCGTGCGTGCTCCCGCAGGTGATGGGGTCATGATGCGTTCGACGATCTGGGTGACGTGGTTCTGCCACTCCCGGGCGTCCATGAACCTGCGGATCTTCGACAACGATGCTGCCTCCTGGGCGTGTTGCCACTGCCGGTCGCCTTCGGTCGGCGAAGCGTCGGGGGTGTGCCGCCCGGCCGCCGGCGGATCGGTCGCCGCGTACACGTTGGTGTCGAAGACGATCCCGGATTCCTTCCCCCAGCTGTGGCGGAATACGGTGTTGAACTCCTTCATGGCCGCCCATGTCCCGCGTCCGCCGGTCAGGCTGACGTCGTAGTCGGAGGTCTCGTTCTGGCTTCCGACCGCATGCTTGGAGGCGCCTGGATACGCGCTGAGGATGGAGTCCAGGAGCGCGTTGACGAAGGCTTCGCGGAACTGGGTCAGTTTCAGCATGGGGCGTCCCGGCCGGCCGGCATAGGCCTTCTTGGCGGCCACCCAGTCGGAGTCCGCGCGTTGCAGCATGTCCACGGCCTCGCGGTGGGCGCCCTGCTGCTTCCAGTACTCCAACTGTGCGATGTCATGGGGCGACGGAGACCGGCCGGGGGAGGCGGAGACGGTCGGGGGCCGCGGGACGGCGGAGGTGGTGTTCTTCGCCTTCTCGGTGGGCTTGGTGTGAGCCGTTGTCAAAGGAATGGTGTTCCTCCTTCCTGGGGTGAGGCCGTGTGCTCGGGGCGACGTGGTGGTCAGGGGTCGCTGAAGAGCCGGCCCAGCTTGCGGTATTCGACTTCGATTCCCTTGAGCAGGTCCTTCATGGAAAGGTCCCTGTCCTGAGCGGCCGCGGCGAAGGCGGCGGTCTCGACGGCGGACCGGATACTGCCGCCGGCGAGGTTGAAGCGGGCGGCAAGATGGTCGATGTCCCCGGTGTCCGCGTGATCCGGTCCGAGGAACTTCCGCCAGAGCCTGGCACGGACATCCGCTTCCGGGCTGGGGAATTCGATGACCTCGTCGAAACGGCGTGTGAAGGCGCTGTCCATGTTGGAGCGCAGGTTCGTGGTCAGGACCGCGAGGCCGTCGAAGGACTCGAGGCGCTGCAGCAGATAGGCGCTCTGCATGTTCGCGTAGCGGTCGTTGGCGTCGCGTACGGCGCCTCGCTTGGCGAACATCGAGTCGGCTTCGTCGAAGAGGATGACGGCGCTGAGCGACTCGGCGGCGGAGAAGACCTTTTCCAGGTTCTTCTCGGTTTCGCCGATGTATTTCGATACCAGCATCGGCAGGCTGACGATGTAGAGGTCCATGCCCAGTTCGGCGGCGACGGCTTCGGCGGCCATGGTCTTTCCCGTGCCGGACTCGCCCGCGAACAGGGCGGTCGCGCCCCAGCCGCGTCCGCCGCCGCGGCGCAGGTTCCGTTCCCCGAGCACCCGCGACCGGTGCCTGATCCGGAAGGTCAGTGCCTCCAGCCGTTCGCGTACCAGGGGTGCCAGCACGAGGTCGTCCCAGGCGATGTCCGGCCGGATGTGTCGGGCCAGACGCCCCAGGTCCCTGAGGGCGCTGCTGCGGGAGATCTGCCGGGCTTGCTCGAAGGGGAGGGTGCGCGCCTCGAATGCGGCGTGGCGCCGTGCCCGGTCGAGGGCGGCGGCCGCTGTCGTGCAGAGTCGTTCTCGCGCTGGAGGGTGCATGTCGGACCGGTGCGTCTTGGATGGCCTCGGGATGCTTGTGAGATCCAGGCAGGCCACCGGTGTCGCGCCCCAGGCTTCGGCGTCGAAGGTGCCACTGCCGTAGAGGACGGTTGTCAGCGACGCCCGGGTCAGATGTGTGATCAGGGTGCGCAGGGTGACGGCTTCCCGTGCGTCCGGTTCGATGAAGACGGGGACGACGACGGCCGCGTGCAGCAGCCGTGCCTCCCTCACCACCGAGTCGGTGAAGTCGTCCGGAGCATGTTCCAGGCCCTCCGGGTTCAGTATGAGTGACGTGTGGCCTGTTTCTCGGAGGGCAGCGCAGACGGCGGGGAGTGTGAGCCCGCTGATGCCGTCCTGGATGTACACGGTCCTCTCACCCGCGGTGGCCTTCGCGTCGTCGGCGAGGCAGTCCCGGAGCGCGGTGAGGGCGGCAGGCTCGGCCTGGTCCGCCATGGTGCCGAGCACCTGCAGGTGGGGGCTGAAGGCGTGGGCCACCACATGGTCGCGATCTGCGAGGAGGTGGTCCAGGACTCGGTCCGGTACCCGCAGCAGGCGGTCGGGCCAGGTGGCGTCGGGGTTCTCGTACTCCATCAGTCCGCCGGTCAGCAGGGGCGAGTTCACCCGAAGCAGGCCACGCGACGCGCCCGTGGCCAGCGGGATGCCCAGGACGTCCAGGGCCAGGGCGGTGGTGGGCCGTGAGGAGTTGGCGCCGCTCATCATCCGGTACGCGGCGCCGCAGACCGTGTCGAGTTCGGGCAGCACGGCGCAGACGAGCAGATCGGCGTCCACCGGGCTCAGCCTGAACCCCTTGGCCAAGCGGGCCAGCGGGTCCTTGTCGCCGTACGACTGGGGGTCCCAGCTGCCCGTGGGGGCCCCGGCGTACCCCAGGGGATCCGGGGGGCCGTCGTCCTCGCCGGCGGTGCGCTGGGTGTAGAGCGACCGCAGACGGTCCTCGATGACGGCGAGGCGGCTTTCCAGGAGGCCGGTGCGGCCTGGGGTGCCACTGCCGCGGTTCGGGTCGGGGGGAGTCATGTGATTTCCTCGACGCTGCGGCGGCGTGCGGATGATCCGGCCGGTGATTCCCTTGGTGTTGTGTCTGCTGCCGATGCGGCAGGGGCCTCGGCGGTCCCCGTGGTGTCCGTCATCTGCCGTGTCCTCAGGCGCATGCCCTTGACCGGAGGCGGCCCCTTCTCCTTGGCGGGCCCGCCGAGGGCAACCGTGACCATGAGATCGAGTACGGGCCGGGCGGCGATCCCGAGGGTGGACCACAACCGGGACGTTGCCGATTGGTCCGTGTCGCCTGCCTCGCGCAGGGCCAGTGACAGTCGTCTGCCGCCGATGCCTTCTTCGGCGTCGTGCGCAACCAGTTCTTCGGTGCGGACGCACCATTCGAGGAGGCTGCCGAGCAGGCGGTGCTCGTCCTGGACGGAATGCGCCCAGACGCTGACCATGTAGGTGAGCCGGAAGTAGCGTGGCGGGCTGGCGTAGGCGACGACGCTTCCCTGTTCGTCGATGACGCTGACGCCGCCCGACTGGCTCCGGGAGGTGTCCTCCTCGATGCCGTACAGGAAGAGATTGACGCAGGGGCCGGAGCGTCGTGCGGCCCAGTCGGTGTCGGGTGTGTCGAAGGACAGTTGGATGTCGGCGGCCTTCAGCGGGCCGCGTACCAGCTCCGTCTTGAGGGTCTGGTCGACCTGGTGCACAAGGCTCACCGGGCGCCCTCCCGGGGTGTGCCGCCCGCGGAGGGGGCCAGTTCTTCGGGGATGAGCTCGCCGGTCACCAGTGCCGTGGCCGTGCAGGTTCCGGTGTCGGAGGGCGGCAGGGGCGTCGGTGAAGCCGACGTCGGCGAGGGGGATGGCGAAGCCGAGGGGAGAGCTGCGGGCGGGGAGCTGGTGGTGTCCTCACACTGCACGGTGATCCGCACGGTGTGTCCCTGGCGCACGGTGACGGGAATCTTGGGGGTGATGTCTTTGGCCTGGCTCAGGGCGACGCTTCCCAGGGGCTTGTCATCGGCGCTCAGCAACAGCGTGCCGGTGCCCGCGGCCGTGATCTGCACGGTCGTCAGGTTCAACCGGTAGCCCTTGGCCACCGTGTAGGTGCTGTCCTTGCTGCCGCGGTCGGTCTGCACGAACAGGGGGTGCTGGAGCTGCCGCTTCTTCGGCGCCTTGGCCGCCTCGGCTTTCTTCTGCTCGTCCTGCGCCTTCTTCTCCTTTTGCTGCTGGGCCTTGGCCTCGTCGGCCTTGACCTGCTCCAGTTGGCCGGCGCCCTTCGCCGTCTGCATGGGCTGGCCACGGCTCCCGCCCCCGAGCGGGGACATCCACAAGGCCGCACCGGCGACCAGGAGTGCCACCAGCACCATCGCCACCTTCAAGCCTCCCGGCGTCAGGACGGGGCGCCGGCGATGGGTGAAAACCCTCTCGCGGACCTCGTCGCCGTCCCACTCGGCGGTGACCTTGACGTTCCAGTTCTCTGCCTGGCCTACCGCGACCGGCCGTGCGCAGCGCAGCACGACGCCGATGCGCGCTCGCTCGTCGACTCCGAGCACCACGCGGGAACGGCGCATCCGCGAGCGCAGTGGTGCCTTCTCGTCCTGCGCGGCAGAGCGCAGCCTCACGGCGACCACGGTGTTTCCCGTGTTGCGGAGGGTGATGAGGTTGCTGCCGAAGAGCCTCCCGCCCGTCTGCGGCCGGGCCAGTTCCGCTTCCACGTCGCGAAACGGTCCGATGTCGAACGCGGACTCGGGGACGGCGACGAGGGACGGGTCGTGCACGGAGGCGACGCGTACCGCGAAGACCAGGGGCCCGGGCAGAAGGTCGCTGCTGCGGGGCACGGAGAGGGGGATCTTGATCTTCTCGTGCATGCCCGGGTAAACAGGCAGCTGTCCGAGTGCCCGCTCACCCCACTCGCCCGGCGGGCCCAGCAACGTCAGATCGTAGGCGTCCACGACGCGGCCCTCGTTCCAGACGTGGAGATCGACGCTCACCGTGGTGCCGGGCACCACGGTTGCCTCAGGTACGGTCAGCTCGGCTCGCAGCGTCATGTCCCCTGCCTTGTGAAGAACTGCACTTCCGCCAGCGCGACCGGGGTGCCGGGCTGGAGGCCGGTGTGGACCCGGCTGATCTCGAGGCGCACGCTGACGACGTCGTCCACGCCCCACCGGAAGTCCTGCGGACCGGGCCGGTCGGCAATTCCGAGTTGCTTGCGCGCGGACGTGCCGTCGGCCTTGACCGCGATTGCGGTGATCCGGGTGGGCCGCCCCACGGCGAGGTACTGCTTGGGGTTCTTGGCGGCTCCGTTGGTGATGACGAGCCCGGTCAGACGGAACGGCTGCGGGAAGCCGGCCGTCAAAGACACGCCGACCGCGTCCTTTCCCCGCTGCGCCGGGGCCCAGGCACGGTTGTCCACTCCGTCGACCGACTTGCTCGCCTGATAGCCCTTCGCCTCGCTGGTTGCCTTCACCGTGCCCGGCACCACGGCCACTTGGCGGGCGAACCGGTCCTGCACCGCCGGGATCACCGAACGCACCGCTTCGGGCGACCATCCAACGGCAAGGCCGAGGGCGAAGCACAACGGCAGCGACGCGGCTGGGATGAGCAGCCACCGGCGGTCCAGATGCCAGGGCCGGGGGCGCTCGTCCCACTGCCGGCGCAGCCGCTGCCACCCGGTGGGGTGCGGCGGTTGGGGTTCGGGCCGCAGCTCGGCGCCGCAGGACCTGCAGTAGTGACGCGCCTGGTCGTTGTCAGCGCCGCACTCGGGGCAAGGCATCGTCCGCGGTGCTCGTGCGTGCCGCGGTGCGTGGTCCGTCGCCCTTGCGTACGGCGCCGGGGCGAGGTGCGACAGGTCGGACGCCGCGGCACCGGCATGGGTCCCCGCGGCATCCACGTCGGGTGGCTTCGCCTGGTTGCCGGCGGCGGCCGGCCTTGCCGAGCCGAGGGCCTCGGTGGCGGGCAGGGGATGCTCCGGCGACGGCAACGACGCTGCCGGTTGCTGCCACGACGGCTGCGGGGATGCCTCTGCTGCCCCCGCGGCGCCGTAGCCGGAACTGCCGGTGGTGCTTGAGAGCGGCGGCTGTTCGTGGACCACGGCACGCGCGCCGGTGTCGTCCCAACCCAGATAGGCACCGCACGAGACGCAGAACATCTCTCCGCTGCAGGCGGGTGTCCCGCAGGTGGCGCACAGTTCCCGACCGCCGTGCCTGATGTGTCCCGCGCCGCCGTTTCCGTATGCGCTCGTCACTCAGACCACATCCTCGCCGACGGGTGCCACGGACACCCGGACCTGACCGGTGACGTGCGCGGGGAGCCAGTCCCGTACCAGCGCTTCGATGTCCTTGGTACGGCCGGCGCAGCGGGCGGCAGCTGCGGGAGACAGACCCACTCGCACGTCAGCCCACGGCTGGGCCGCGCCGTCGTTCGCCGCCGGACAGTCCTGGGGCCGGGGGCCGCACCACGTACCCCCGGACTCGGTGATCTCCACGGTGGCGTCCAGTACGTCACGGGCCAGGAGTTCAAGACCGGCCGGTGTTCCGCGCAGGCCGTGCAGCCGGCGTCCCAGCAGGAGGGCGTTGCGGCGCCCACCGGTGCCGATGGCATCGGGCAGATCCGTACCGGTCCACCGCAGAATCCATGTCAGGAAGTCCATGGGTGCGGTCCGCGGGCCGAAGTACGCCTCGAGACAGTCCAGGGTCTCCATCAGCGGGCTGAGCGTGTCGTCGAAGCCTGCGAGGAAGCGGTCGGCGAAGTCGCCTGCCCGGTAGCTCTCGGGCAGCAGGGCCCGCAGCGACCGGCCGCCGGGGACCAGTGGCGGCAGCGCAGCGGCGCTCCTGTCCCCGGCTGCCGGCCGGTGGTGGCTGTCACCTGGTGTCCTCATGGCGTTTCCCCCTTTCGTGCTTGGTGGTCATCAGGCTCCAGGTCCTGTCCGCCCGGACAGGACCTAGCGAGGCTTGGTCACGGCCACCTGGTGCTGGTACGGCAGGAAGAGCGTTGTCGGCCCTGCTGTGACCTGCTGGTCGACCTGGGTGCGTGCTCCGGTGGCCAGGTCGGCGGCGTACAGCTCCACTTTGGTCACCGCGTCCACGCCGGCGCAGCGCGCCGCCACGGCGTAGACGTCGCTGGTCCGCAGAGCGCGCCCCATCGGCCAGCCCTCGTGCCGGCCGTCATCGGACGGCAGCGGGCTGAGGAACGTGTACAACGACCGCAGCACGTCGTCGCGTACGGCTGCCCGGTCCGCCCCCGGTGCGGGCTCGACCTCGGCGACCACCGTCACGCCCTCATAGGCGGGGCCGCTGACGGCCACCCGGGTGCCGATCGGCCGCGCCGCATCGAGGGCGCCGGCCACCGCGTCGAGCATGGCCGGGGAGGGCACCCACTCCTGCCAGCTCTCGCCGGCTTGCCGGTCGGGCCGCTGGGGGACGACAAGGACGCGCACCAGTGGTGCGCCGCTCTCCTCGGTCTCCGTGACGCATTCGACACGGCCCGCCTGTCGGCAAGCGGCTCGTGCGATCGCCTCGTAGTCCCGTGCGGTCACGGCTCTCTCCTGGGTGCGCAGCCACTGTGCGGCGCGTTGCCGGACCGCGGTCACCGTCTCGGCGTCGACTCCGCCAACGGCACCGGTGCGGTTCTCCACCCGGCCGATCAGCGCGATGGGGGTGCGCAGGACCGTCAGTGTGTGGGCGGCGACGTTGCCGGCCCGTCCGCCGCCCCTGCGGTAACCGGCGGCGGTGATGCGCGTGCCGATGGCCGGCACGGCGCCGTACTGGCGCACGGTGCCATCCGGTTCCCGTACGGCCGGGCCGAACCGCACCTCACCGGTGACGTCGTCCACCGTCACGTGCCGGTCCGTCGGGCCGGAGTCGGCGAACGCCGCCACCGGGGTCCAGTCCTGGCGGCCGTCGCGTCCCTCGGTGGTCACCTTGCTCAGCGAGCCTGCGACGACAGGGGCGTCTGCCAGGACGAACCGCTGTCCCGGTGTGCCGTCCGAGACGCCCAGTTCCTCGCCCTTGACGATCTCGCCGTGCACGGCGCTGGTCGTGCCGCCCACGGTGAACGCCTCCACCCCGTGGACTTGGGGCGAGGAGAGGTACTCGGGCTGTCCGGGTGCGGGCTCGACAACGCGGCAGCGCAGCCAGGCGGCGCGGCGCCGGCCGATCAGTGACGGCGCGTGGCCCTCCGGAACGAGCAGCACGACTTCTCCGGGCCGGTTCAGACCACCGGTGGAATCCCGGTCGATCTCGCACGGGACCCAGCTTTCGCCGCACCACGCCTCCCACACCAGCGGCGGACGGCGGGGATCGACGCCGATACCCTCCAGGGAGCAGTCGATGCGCAGCGCCAGCGCGCATCGCGGAACGGCCTCGGTGAGCCCGATCAGGAGACTGTCTCCCGGTGTGGGGCGCGGTGAGAAGCAGGTGATGCCCTCCCCGGCCTGGAAGCGCTCGGTGACCAGCACCGTGGCGTGCCCGGCCTCGGCCATGCCGATGTGTTTGAACGCGGTGGGCACGATGTCCAGGGCGCGGTCGACGGTGAAGATCGAGGCGGGCGCGTACCCGGTTCGTGGCGTGGCGACCTGTGCGTCCGCCGGCACACGGACGGTGGCCTCCAGGGCCGCCGAGAGCCAGAAGGTGAGCGTGGTCCGTGCCGCCTGAGCGGGCAGCAGTTTCACACCGAGCAGGTCCAGGAAGTCCAGGTGGATCTTGTCGGGTATCTGGTTGAGGCGGTAGCTGAGCTGGTCGACCATGTGCGCGAACGCCTCGATGAGGGCGACTCCGGGGTCGGAGACGTTGTGGTCCGTCCATTCGGGGCAGCGGCGCTGGATGAACCGTTTGGCGTCGTCGACCAGATCCTGGAAGCGGCGGTCGTCGAGGTTCGGGCTAGGCAGTGGCATCGTGGTGGTCTTCTCGCGGAACGTGGGCCGAGCCGGCAACAACCAGGCCGCCGGGGGGTGATGCGGCCGGGTCGGCCGGTGTCCCGTCCCGGTCGTGGGGAGGGATCACATAGAACGGGTGGACGAGGTTGCGGCGGCTGTTGGAGCTCGCCAGGTGGTAGCGGACATGGATGTGGAGGACGTCCTGCTCGTCCGCGCTCTGGACGACGTCGACGTCGTCCACGACGATCCGCGGTTCCCAGCGGTCCAGCGCCCGTCGCACCTCCCCGGCGATGGCGCCGCTCGCGGAGGCGTCGAAGGAACCGAAGACCTGGTCACGTACGGCGCAGCCGAACTCCGGCCGCATGGGCCGCTCACCGGGCTCGGTGCCCAGGATGAGGCGGATGGACTGCTCGATCTCGGGCCAGCCCTCGGCCATCGCCACTCCCCCGGACGGGCTGGTGCCCATCGGCCATGCCCAGCCCCTGCCGATGAAGAGTTCCGACACCTCAGCCGCCGATGAGCACGGTGGGCGCTCCGCCCACGACGGCCGCCCCGCACGGCAGTTTGTCACCGAGCCGGGCTGCCGGCATGCCGCCGATGAGGACGGTCTTGCCGGGTGCCGGGACGGGGATCAGCGGCATGGGGGGCAGGGGCGGTATGTGTGCGGGGAACTGGCAGGTGGCGAGCGAAGCGGCGACCGCGGCGGGCTGACCGCCGATCAGAACGGTGGGGACCAGAGGCGGCCCCGTGATGGCCCCGGTGCCGACGGGAACCGGGACGGGAGTGGGGTTGGGGATATGCGAGGTGGCGTCGCCGATCCGTGCCGCGCAGGGCATGGTCACCACTGTCCTCTCGTTGTTGTGGCCGGTGCCGCACTCGCTGTCGTGGCGGCTTTCGGACCGCCCTGGCGTCTCGGGCGGCGGGTCGTTGTGGTGGAGCCGGTTCAGTTGATCTTGACCAGTGCTGCGGAGACCTCGGCCAGCGGGCCGCCCTGGACCTTGACCGCAGCGGTTGCGGAGACTTTCACGTCCGTGCCGGACACCTCGACCTGCCGGCCGGAGAGTTTGATCTGGCTTCCGCTGAGTTCGACGGCCCCGGAACCGGCGTCCATCGTGATCCCGTTGCCCTTCACTTCCACGGAGCGTTGCGCCTCGATGACGACCGTGCCGTCGCTGTGGACGGCGACCCGCGTGCCGTGCTGGTCCAGATCGATGCGGAATTTGTCGTCACCGGTGGCCAGCAGCACACCCAGCGGGCCCTGGTCGGCGTCCAGAAGTTCCAGCCGGTGGCCCTTCTTCGACACGAAGGAACGGCGGTTCGTGGTGCCCTTGGTCTTGTCGAGCAGGTCGACCTGGTGCGGGCTCGGTGTGTCCACTCCGTTGTAGAGGCCGCCGATCACATACGGGCGGTCCAGGTTTCCCTGCTCGAAGCCGACCAGCACCTCGTCGCCCACCTCCGGGAGGACGACCCCGCCGCCCTTGCTGCCTCCCAGCTGAACGGTGCGCGCCCAAGTGCCGACGTAGTCGTCCGACAGCCACGGATAGCGCAGTCTGACGCGTCCCTGGTCCTTGGGATCTTTGATGTCGACCACCTCGGCGGACACCAGCCCCGGCATCCGATGAGCGAGCCCGTCCGCGTCTCCGGGCCCGCCGGGCGAGGGGTGTTCCCCGCCCTCGCGCACCGCGACCTCTGTCGTATAGCCACTGTCGGGGTGGTACTCGTGCCGTACCGACATCACGGTGTACCGGCCCGCGTAGCTGTCTCCGAGGCCGCTGAGGGTGACCGCCGAGCGCAGGCGCAGGCGGGGCTCTCCCCGCACCACGGCATGCAGATCGGTCAGGCCGGCCGCGACCTCCTGGGCCATGGCGTCGGCCACCAGCTCGGTCTCGTGCTGGCTGGCCCGCGGTACCGAGACCAGCCGCAGCGGCTCACCTGACACGGCGTCGGCCGGGGCCTTCCAGCGCACGTCCCGGGTCGGGGTGGTCTGCGCCTTCCGCTCGGCGACCAGTTTCTGCTTGCGCTCGGGGTCCCAGCCCCTCACCTCGACACCGGTGACCTGCTCCCGCAGCGACGCACCGGCGCGTACCTGCACCAGGTTCCGGCCGTACTCCAGGACGAACGGGCTCTGGCCGGCCCGCGCCCGGCCCGCGGGGGCCCCGGAGACCGTGGCCGGCTGACAGAAGTGCAGGGCACCCGCGCGCACGAAGACGTCGAAGCCGTTCCGGCGCGCCAGGTGGGTGAGGAAGTCCCAGTCGGAGATACCGGGTTGGGTGAGGAACTCGTACACCAGCTGTGTGCGGTCCACCTGGCCGACCTTCAGCCCGGCCTTGCGCGCCAACGATGCGGCGATCTCCCCGGCGGACATCTGGTGGTAGCCGGCGACCCTGCGCCCCCGCTTGAGCCGGTGCGCCAGATCCTCGGCCTGTACGACGCTGAACGTGCCCGCCTCGCCTGCCCGCACCTCGCAACCGGTGATCTCTCCCTCGAACAGGTCGGTCGTCCCACGTGGGTCCCGGGCCACCAGCTTCAGCGGCGCACCGAGACGGAATCCGGCCGTGGTCGGCAGCTCACATCGCGGGTCGCGGAATCCCAGCTCGGACAAGGCAGAGTTCCGGCCCGACTCCTCCACGACGGCCCAGGCCAGGGCAAGACCCCAGGGACGGGGCAATGACCGCCCGCCGATCCGGACGTCAAGTCCGGCGGTATGCCGCTCCACGACTTCCCTCTTCACTGTGCGAGTCGTTCGGTGTTGTGGCAGCCCCTGCTCGACTGGAGGGGCCGGGTGTCGGGGTGAGCCGGCGTACCCGGTCCACGCCGTCCACCGGGTCAGGCGCCGTCCCGCCCCGGCAGCAGCACCTGCGTGCCGGGGCGCAACCGCCATGGATCGTGTACGTCGTTCAGCTCGGCGATGTCCCGCCAAGCCGCCGCTGTGCCCAGCTCCTGGTAGGCGACGGACTGCAGTGAGTCGCCGGCGACGAGCGTGCGGGCACGCCGCGACGACGGCGATCCGGAGGTGGGATTCTGTCCCTTCGTCACGCCGCCGATCTCCTCCAGTGTGATCTCGCATTCCGCTCGCTGCGGGCTGCCCTGCGAGGAGAACCGGGTGTAGGTCGCCTGTACCTTGCGCAGATACGCGAGGAAGGACACCGAGGCGAAATCACCCCAGCGGAACCTGACCCAGGGCGGCGACGGCCGGTCCGCATCGATGCTGTCCTCCGTGGGCAGACAGCACTCCAGCAGCGTGGAGACCCGTGCGTCGACCGACCGGCCGCGCTGGTCCTCGCCATCCAGCAGCACCGTCATCGCCAGCACGCGTGGCAGACTCCCGGTGAACTCCGGCGCCCCGGCCCGTGGTGCGGAGCGCGCGTTGTGACGCGTCCACGCGGCTCCCTTGGCCAGTGCCAGTTCAGCGGGGTTGAACTGGAGCTGGATCTCATCGACCCGCCCGCCGGGATCGGTGCCCCCGTTCCCCGGTGGTGCATACACCTCCAGCGACGCCCGCACCATCTTGTCCAGACCCTCACCAGCCACACCGTCCTCCTTCCCCGGTCCACCTGCATGGCGGCAGGCTGGGCAGCGGAACCCGACGGTGCCCCGGACCTACCGCACTGCGCCGGCTCATGTCGTCCCCGCCTTGAAGAAGCCGTGGTGGACGATCTCCAGCACCTCCGTGGCGGCCATCGGCGCCGCCACATCGAAACTCGGCCCGCGCCACGAGATGGGCACCACGTTCAGCAGGTCCCACTTGGCCAGCACCGTGCCGGTCGCCGACAGCGACGCGATCTGCCCCGTGCGCTGCCGGAAATCCCTGACCACGTCCATGACCCACTGGCTCGTCTTCTCCGCATCGGCGGTCAGCGGACGGCTCAGCACCAGGGGCGGGAACACCACGCGCTTGGGCAGATACCACGTCGAATCGTTGCGGCCCCCTTCGGCGTACTGCTCCACCTCGACCGTGCACGACAGGCCCGTGCACCCGGTGAACACCCCCAACTCGACGCCGTCGATGGCCAGCCGGAACCGATGGGTCGTCCCCGGGTCGACCGTGCTAGCCGGCATGCGTGCCCCCTTCTTCGCGCTGTGCCACTTCCTGGTGGGGAAACGCGTGAGAATCCCCCGGCAACCTGCGCAGCCGCGGCTCGGGCCAACTGCCCCACCGGCCCTGCGGGCCCCGTACCGGAAGGCGGTTTTCTCCCGGCTGCGGCTCCTTCGGCACAAGCCCGACGACGCTGCCGAACCACCCCGCGGACATCGGTACCTGGGCGCAGGCGGCCTGAACGTCGACACTGATACGAGGCGCACGCGCCGCGATGGTCGTGACTCCGCCCGCATGTCCCGCTCGTGCACCACCATCAGCGTCATGCTGCCGTTGGAGGTGTGCAGCAGGCTGCGGCGATGCGGCAGGCGACGTCGCCTCCACACGCACCGGATCCGCGCGCAGGTCCGGCTCCACACCGGCCGTCCGGGCAGCCGATGCCACCGCGGGGGGAAGCAGGCCGGCCGACCACGCGAGGCTCGGGCCGATGGGCTGCAGTGCCGGAAGCACGCTCGGCAGGGCGGGAGCCGTACGCGACCCGCTCCGAACCGTGGGCCCGTGCCACCTGGGCACGTCGGCGACATCCGGACGTCGCACTGGCGTCGGGTGCCGGCCCTGGACCGGCCCGGTGCGCAGCACGTCATGCCGCGCGACCGGTACGTTCGCGGCCCGATGCCTCACAGCCGTCTCGCCCCCTGCAGCATCAGGAGCGGTGGGGTCGACGCGTATCGCAGCCTTCGCTGCCTGCTCAGAGGGCGGCACGGCATCGGCTGGGAAAGCAAGTCCTCCCTCGTCACCGGCCGGTACCACCGCCGCTTTTCCCCTGCCCGTGTCACCACCCCAAGACTCGGCGCTCTGGACCGGCCGTTCGCCCGTCCTTGGCTGCCGCACGGGGTCAGCCTGCCCGACGTGCTGCACGGGTAGTGCCGGGGGTGCCGGTGGCGCCGACCGGGCGGGCCGGTCGGGCGTCGAGCTCGTTTCCCGGACCGTCCGGGACCGTGACGAGGCGCTTGTGTGCGCCGTGTCGCCCGCTGTCGTCCGCCCGTCGAGGTGGTCCCGCCCTTGGGGCTGCGCAGGCTTCGCCGGGCCGGATACGCCCGGCTGCCTGTCTGCGTCAGGGGTGTGATGGACGGCGGAGAGCGGCGGCTCATGCCGGGTGGCCGGTGCGTGGCCGGCACGCAGAGGTGTCTGTGCTTGGGCAGCAGGACCAGGGGGCTTCTGACGGATCTCCGTGGAGGAAGGAGCGGCGTCCGGTGCGTGCTCTCGGCATTCCGGCTGGAAGCCCTCGTACTGGACGTACTTGGGCTTTCGGCCGGAACGGCGAGAGTGCGTGCCGGGCGTCGCGACGCCGCGGAAGTCCGTCAGAAGCCCCCTAGTCGCCGTGGCGGCGGCGTCCGGGTGGCCCAGGGGATGGTTCCCTGCGGGTGCACGGCGGACCAGCTGCGCAATCGCCCGACGCCACCGACTGACTCGTGTACGGATGGCACGCACGTCGTCGGCAACGGCCTCGTTGGCCACGGCTCCGTGCCTCGCGCCGAAGACCGTGCCGTCAGACGCGCCAGGCCCCCTCCCTTGGGTGGCCGCACCGGCACGGGCCTCGTGTGCGACCGCTCGCGTCTCCTGCCCGAGTGCCAGGGCATCCGCGGGTGCGGTGTCGCCGGCCCAGACCAGCGGCGCCGCCCGACGGTGCCCGGACTCCCCGGTCCACATGCCGGTCATCGACCGGAACATCAGGGGCATCGTCGGGTTGACCAGCAAACGGTGGCTCCGGCTCAGGCGGCAGTCGCGCCAGGAGGCCAGGGAGGCGGTGGTGCGCTGCGGGTGCGTCACCGTGCGCAGCTGGGTGACGCACACGGTGGCGATGGGCCGGACGACGGTGGGGATCCGCAGCTCGACCTGTGGGAGGTGTGGGTCCTCTTCGCCCACGTGCACGGTCTTCTCCGCAAGCGCGCCGGACACCGCCGTCCCTACGGCGCCGCCCTGCTTCTTGCCTCTGCGGAGCATGCGAGAGCCCACGTTGCTAACCCCTGCCTGACACATGGTGATTGATGGTTCTGATCTGACGGATGAAACGCCCGCGCTCGGCGTGCTCGAGATCGAGGATTTCGCTCAGCGGCCAGTGGAGGTGGTAGGCGATGTACGCGATCTCCGCATACAGATCGTCGATCGCGTACACCGTCATTCCCCCAGGCGGCTGCCCATGTCCACCTCGAACTCGTGGCTGCACTGCGGACATGCCGTCATCGCCAGCGTTGTGCCATCGGTGTTGATCTTCTCGTAGAACCTCTGGAGAAAGGCGAGGTCAGCCGCGAACATCTGCTCGACGATGCCGGCGTGCACATCGGTCAGGGTCCCCAGCCTCACAATGAGCCGGCCCAGCAGCACCACCGAAAGGTAGGCCGCGTTCTCCTGCACCCGCAGGTCCTTCAGCGGGATGAGCTCGTCACGGGCGGTCGCCAGACGCATCACACCCTCGCGGTGGACGTTGCCCTCCTCATCCACATAGCCCCGCGGCAGGGTGAAAGGGAACTCCGTACGATGGGCAGGCGGAGCAGGACCGGGCGAGATCGGTGACGGCGATGTGCCCACTTCCCCGGAGAGCGAGTTCGGCGCCGGCGGGGTGAGCGACTCCGTGACGCGTCCGCGCCTCACGCGTCCTCGACCTTCAGCTCTTCGAACTCGATGGTCACGCTCTCATCCACCGCGTTGGTCTGGCCGGCGACCAGGTCGCCGCTCTGCCAGGAACTCACCCACGCGCGCTCGAGCGTGATACGCCGAACTGTCTGACCGGTGTTGTCCTTCATCTCGATGGTCACGTTCTTACGTGCCTCGCCCACATTCCCCTCGGTGTGGGTCTTCTTGATCCACTCGTTCAGGGCCTTGCTCTTGTCCATTCCGCGCGTGATCGTGACGGTCCCGGGGGACTTCGCCCCCGGCTGCTTGCGCGTGTAGACGACGCCCTTGTCGGTCACATGCTGGCTGGTGATGACGTCTTGCTGCATACCGAGCCCGCTGACGCTCTTCAGCTGCTCCAGCTGCACTCCGTCGATCTGGATACCGAAGGCATGAACGACGAAGTTGTCCTGTGCATCTGCCACTGCTGGTCCTCAATCTGTGTCTGGGCGCGTCACGAGGGAGGCACCCGTTTGGTTGTTGTCCCGTCGCACCATGCGGTGGAGCGCTTGTCCGTGTCCGCGCAGCCGGCTGCCGCAGGCCACCGGACCTCCGCAGGTCCAGGGCCTGTCCGGGCGACAGGACCTAGGCGGCAGCTCCGGCCCCGCCGGGCGACTCCTGAGAGATCCGGAAGACGACGAACTCGGCCGGCTTGACCGGTGCCACACCGATCTCGCAGACGACCTGACCGGAATCGATGACGTCCGGCGGGTTGGTCTCGGCGTCGCACTTCACATAGAACGCCTCGTCCGGAGTGGCCCCGAACAGCGCGCCCTGGCGCCACTCCCCCACGAGGAAGGCCGCCACGTTCCTGCGGATCGTCGCCCACAGCCGTTCGTCGTTGGGCTCGAACACCACCCACTGGGAACCCTGGAAGATCGACTCCTCCAGGTAGTTGAAGAGCCGGCGCACATTCAGGTAGCGCCAGGTGGCATCGCTGGAGAGCGTACGCGCGCCCCAGACCCGGATACCGCGCCCCGGGAAGCTGCGAATGCAGTTGATGCCCACCGGGTTCAGCCTTTCCTGTTCCCCCCGGGTGATCTGCATGCCCAGGTCGAGGGCCCCGCGCAGCACCTCGTTGGCCGGTGCCTTGTGCACCCCTCGGGCCTCGTCGTTGCGTGCCCACAGGCCCGCCACATGCCCCGACGGAGGCATCAGGAGCGTCGAGCCGTCCGACGGGTTGGCCACTTTGATCCACGGGTAGTACAGGGCCCCGAACTTGGAGTCGAACCCGCTCTGGTTCTGTCGCCAGTCATAGACGGCAGCCGGGTCCATGTCGGGCAGCGGATCGATGATGGCCATGCGATTGGCCATGCCCTCACAGTGATTGATCATCGCCAACTGCACGGCCTTGACCTGTTCGCGGGAAAGGTCCCCCCGCGCATAGGCGGTCATCAGGTCGGGCGCGGCCACCATGGTCACCTCGTCGATCGCCTCGAGCCCCGAAAGGCCCGAGCGGCGACCCACATCACCCACATAGCGAGCGACCGTCGCGCCCGCGGCACCCGCTTCGTCGCCGTCGGGCGCACCGTCGGCCGCGGCCGCGGTCAGCACCAGCGCCTGCTTGTCCGGTAGTGCCAGAGCCGTCCCCGCGTGAGGGGCCGCCTCCACGAACAACAGCTTCGAGCGCTCCTTGACCTGCGTCACCACATAGCGGTCCGATGACGGGTCGGTCGAGACGCTGAACGACTCGACCACCGACCCGGCGACCTTCACCGACAGCTTGTAGGAGCCGTCACCGTCCTTGCTGCTCCCGGCATCGCCCTGCCTGGCGGTGTCGCCGTCTTCGGCGTCCCTGGCCGCCTTGGCTCCCTGAGGCCGGCGCACCTTCGATGCCGTGTCACCCGCCGGTGCGGCGGCCCGCTCCACCTCCACCGTCACATCCCGGTCCCCGGCCGAAGGCAGCGCCGCCACATGGAAGCTCCCCAGCTCCTGCCGACGAGCCCCGGCAACAGCCCCCGCGGCTGCCTCGTCACCCGTCCGACCGGCCCCGCCTGCACCTCCCACGCGTACGACGTAACACGTACCGCCGCCGTTCGCGAAGTACCCGTACACGGAATGACCCAGATAGCAGCCATCCGCGAAGTCACCGAAGACGCTCGTGTACTGACTCCAGTTGCTGACCCGCACCGGCTGGTTCAACGGACCCTGGTCCGCGAAGCCGACGAACGCGGCAACCGCCGTACCCACGCCCTCGACAGGACGCGACCCGCTTTCCATCTCCTCCAAGTACACACCTGGGGACAAGTAATTGGGCACCCACCACTCCTTACAACAAGCTCCGTTGCCATGACACAGCCACCCGGCTCAGCCGCGGCCTCCCCCGCCGTCCCGCCGGCGCACGATTCATGGTGGTCGTCCGGAGGCCGCGGCGTTGCCCCCACACTGCCGAACAGAACACACCCGGTGATCACGGAACCTCCGTGAGATCAACGCCCAGGCTCACGCGCGAAGTTGGCTACGAGGTCCTCACGACGACAGCCACCGAAGCCGACCACAAGGCCGGGTGCCGCACTCACCCCGCTTCGGCTCGTGAAGCGGGTCCGTCAGGGGGCCGCTGCCGCCTGGAATGCGGTGCGGCCAGGGCCAGACCGGCCAAAGGCGAGAGCCCGATCAAATTCCGCCATTCACGCGAGACGGATTGTGTACCATCGCACGTCCCGGAAGTCGATGTGCCCGCTCTCGTTCCCTGGGAACGATGCGACCGGAATTTCAGATCCGACGCGATTCGGCCAGACAGACTCGTAACTCCGAGGCCCCTCCCCTGCATTCCGGCGTATTGCCTTCCCGGCGACTCCACGACATCACGCCGTCATGGATGACCTCAATTTTCCGCCATCACATACAGCGACCCCTCATCGACGGCGAGTGGTGATCGTCACAGCCTCGCAGTGCGAGACCACCCGGAGCAGTGCGATAGCCTCGTCACGTAGCGCACCGATCACCCAAGTCCCATGCGGCCGAACCGATTCCAGCCAACCGATCCAGAGTGTTCCGTTGGCTTCATCGCATGAGTAGACGACGCGCATTGACGTCTTCCGATGTCATGCCCGCCTATTGTCGCGGCGGTGCGCCGAGCGATCGAAAGACCATCAGGAGAGGTTTGTGTATAACAGTCGCTTAGAGGCCATCGGGGCATACTTACCCTCGACGGTCATGAGTACCCCGGAGCTCCTCACTCGTATCGAGAAAGCGCCTGAGTTCGACCTCTTCAAAATAACGGGGATGGCCGAGCGTCGTGTCGCGGACGACACCACCGACGCTCCCGAGGACTGTCTTGCCATGGCCGTCGCGGCGGCTGTCGGCTGTCTCGGCCACTCGCGGTACACCGCCGACGAGATCGACGTCGTGATCTCCTGCTCCATCACTCGCACGACCGATGGCCGACGCCACCAGTTCGAGCCGTCGTTCGCTCATCGCATCGCCAAGGAGCTGGGCGCGGGCAGCGCCGTGCACTTCGACGTGTCCAATGCCTGTGCGGGCATGATGACGGGTGTCTATCTGCTGGACCGGATGATCCGCTCGGGTGAGGTGCGCAACGGTCTGGTGGTCAGCGGGGAGCACATCACCCCCATCGCCTTCACCGCCGCGCGCGAGATGGAGGACAGCAGGGGGCCCCAGTTCGCCTCCCTTTCCGTCGGTGACTCCGCCGTCGCCGTGATCGTCGACCGCGCCACCGACGACGCCGACGTCATTCACGACATCGAGTTGATGACCTGCTCGGAGTACTCGCACCTGTGCCTCGGCATGCCCAGCGACGAGACCGGCGATCTGGCCATGTACACCAACAACAAAGAGATGCACGCCGAGGACCGTCTGTCGCTGTGGCCGACGTTCCACCGCGACAAACTGGCCGCCGACGGCCGCCGGTTCGCGGACGAGGGGTACGACTTCGTCATCCAGCACCAGGTCGGCAGCCGCTTCATCGACTTCATGAACCACGTGGGCGAGAGCATCTTCGAAGCGCCGATGCCCCAGTCCCTCTCGGTCGTCGAGAAGTTCGCCAACACTGCGACCACGTCGCACTACCTGGTCCTGCACCAGGCACTGACGGAACGTCGGGTACCCAAGGGATCGAAGATCCTCCTGGTCCCCGCCGCCTCGGGCGTGGTGACCGGCTTCCTGTCCGCGACCGTTTCCTCCCTGGAGGTATGACATGGCCACCGTCATCACTTCCGCCGCGCTGAGCCCGGCCGACGATTCCGGCAGCGCCATCGGGTACGCGGCGTCCGCCGGCACCGCGTGCGTGCGGCAAGCGGGCCTCACGCCATCGGACGTCGACGTTCTGATCAACGTCGGTGTCTACCGTGACTCCAACGTCTCCGAACCGTCCGTCGCCGCGCTCATCCAGAAGCGCATCGGGATCAACCTGGACTACCTGCACGCCACCGACAGGCATGCCGCGTTCTCCTTCGACCTGATGAACGGCTCCTGCGGTGTGCTGAACGCCGTTCAGGCCGCCGGTTCGCTGCTCGCAACCGGCAGCGCCCGCCGGGTGCTGGTGGTCTCGGCCGACACCCACCCCTCGATGGACCCCGCGAGGGCGGGCACCGCCGCATTCCCGTACGCGAGCACGGGCGCGGCCATGCTGCTCGAACACAGTGAAGACGCCCGCGGCTTCGGCCGGGTGCACCACCGGTCACTGCCCGGCACGCACGGCGTCAACGGTTATCTACCGCTGCGCGAAGTCGGTTCCGAGGGCCGGAACACCATCACCGTCGACCGCGACGACCGGGTACTGGAGCGCATGCTCGGCCTCGCCGTCGACTCGGTGACCGGCACCCTGGCAGCCGAGTTCGGCGCGGACGCGGCCGATGTGCCGGTGGTCCTGGAGAAAACGCTGCTGATCACCTCTCAGCCGACGCCCGATTTCGCCCCACGCCTCGCCAAGAGCCTGGGCCTCGCATCCGATGCCGCCGTGACCGTCGAAGGTCTCGACGGCGACCCGCACACCTCGGCACTCACGTACGGCTACCGGCAGGCCCTGGACTCGGGCCGGCTCACGGGCCATGACCGGATCCTCTTCCTCTCCGTCGGCGCGGGCCTCAGCTCGGCAGCCTCGCTCTACCGGCTGAACGGTGAACCCGAGGGAGCGGCCCGCTGATGTCCACCACCACGACCGGACCGCTGCAGGCTGCGTCCCTGCCCGAACTGCTCGCCCGGCACGCCGCCCGCACGCCGGACAAAGCAGCCGTCATCCATCCGGCCGCCCGATCGGCCCCGGAGGGCCCTCCCGGCTACGCCTCGCTCACCTACGCCGAATTCGCCGCCCGGGTCACCGCATGCGCCGCCGGCCTCAGGGCCCGCGGCGTCTGCCGCGGGACTCGTACGGCCCTGCTGGTCACCCCCGGGGCCGAGCTGCTCACCCTGGTCTTCGCGCTGATGCACATCGGCGCGGTACCGGTGGTGGTGGACCCCGGAATGGGGCTGGGCCGCATGCTGGACTGCATCCGCCGGGTGGGTGTCCAGGCCTTCATCGGCGTACCGTCCGCGCACGTCCTGCGGCGACTGCGTCCCGGTGCCTTCGCCGGGGTGAAGACCCTGATCACGGTGCGGCCGAACGGCAAGGGACTCGACGAGCTCACGGCCCTCGACGCGGGCGCTGCCGGGATACCCGCATCGGATTCCCGGCCGGACGACCTCGCGCTGATCGGCTACACCACCGGCAGCACGGGCCCGGCCAAGCCGGTCGAGATCACGGTCGGCATGCTGCGGGGGATGGCGAACGGCGTCGAGGCGGGCCACTTCACCACCGACATCGCCGGCACGCTGGTCACCATGCCGCTCATGGGTGTGTTCGATCTCGCGGCGGGCCGCACCGTGGTGGTGCCGAAGATGAACATGGGCCGGGTCGGCGCGGCCGATCCCGCACTGCTCACCGACGCGATCCGGCGCTTCGACGTGAACGCCATGTTCGCCTCCCCGGCCCTGCTGGGCCCGCTCTCGGTCCATCTGGCGGAGACCGGGGCCGGGGTACCGTCCCTGCGCCTGATCGTCTCGGGCGGCGCTCCGGTGAACCCGGAACTGATGAGTGCCCTGCGTGCCGTATTACCGGACGACGCACGGGTGTTCAGCACCTACGGGGCGACCGAGGCGTTGCCGATGGCACTGGTCGAGAGCAGGGAGGCACTGGCCGGACCCGCCGACGGCGCCGCCGAGGGCCTGGGCGTGTGCGTGGGAAAGCCCGCACCCGGCATATCGGTCCGCACCATCGCGGTCGGGGACGAACCCATTGCCCACTGGCGGCCCGAACTGCCGGTGGCCGACGGCGAGATCGGCGAGATCGTGGTCAGTGGACCGGCGGTCAGCCCGCGCTACTTCCGGTCGCCCCAGGCCGACGCGGAACACAAGATCCAGGATGGCGGGCGTCGCTGGCATCGCACCGGCGACGTCGGGTGGATCGACGGCAAGGGACGTATCTGGTTCTGTGGACGCAAGAGCCACCGCGTCGGTGCGGTGGGCGGCGACTTGCACACGGTCCGCTGCGAAGGCGTCTTCAACGCTCATCCACGGGTGCGACGCACGGCGCTCGTGGGCTTCGGCCCGCGCGGCGAGCAGAGGCCCGTGCTGTGCGTGGAGCTCGCACCGGGCACCACGCCGGGTGACTGGCCCCGGATCGAAGGCGAGCTGCGCACCCTGGGCGCGGGCAGCCCCGTGACCAAGGCCATCGAGGACTTCCTGCCGCACCCCCGTTTCCCCGTGGACATCCGCCACAACGCCAAGATCCGTCGTGAGCTGCTGGCAGGCTGGGCCGAGGGCCGGCTCACCGGCAGTCGGCGACCCACCACCACCGACCTGGCGCTGCGCACCGTGCCCCTGCTGGGGTGGGCGTACCTCGCCGCCTGGCCGCTGCTGCCCTGGGAGCATCCGGCGCTGACCGCCCTGTGGTGGGTGGACGCGTTCCTGAGCATCGTCGTCCATGCGCTTCAGATACCGTCCGCGCTGCGTGCGGAGCAGGAACTCGCCACCGGGCGCGGCGCCTGGGCGACGGCCGCTCTGACGATGCTGTTCGGCGCGACGTGGTGGCGCCGGCGGGCCGGCAAGTCGCGGGAGGCCGCCGCGTGAAGGCACTGGTGACCGGTGCGTCGGGATTCCTGGGAAGCCACATCGTCGACGCCTGTTTACGGGCCGGGGACGACGTGCGGGTCCTCGTCCGCCCGGAGAGCGATCTGACTTACTTGAGCACCGTCCCGGGCATCGAGTTCGCCTACGGGGATCTGCGCGACGGCGCCTCGCTGCGCCGGGCCACGGAGGGCGTCGACGTTGTACACCACAGCGCGGCCCGGGTGACGGACCGCGGTACCCGGGCCCAGTTCCGGGACGAGAACGTCGCGGGCACCGACCGCCTCCTGTCGGCGGCCCGGAGCGCCGGGGTGCGGCGCTTCGTGTTCATCAGCAGCCCGAGCGCGCTGATGGGCGTACGCGGCGGCGACCAACTCGACATCGACGAGAGCGAGCCGTTCCCCGCACGCCACCTCAATCTCTACTCGGAGACCAAGGCCGCCGCGGAACGCATGGTCCTGGCCGCCGACCGCACGGACTTCAGCACCGTCGCACTGCGCCCGCGCGCCGTGTGGGGCCCGCGTGACCACTCCGGTTTCATGCCGCGGCTGATCGCGAAGATGATGACGGGACGTCTGCCCGATCTCTCCGGTGGCAGGCCGGTGTACGCCTCACTGTGCTACTGCGAGAACGCCGCCGATGCCTGTGTGCGGGCGGCGCGTGCCGACGGTGTCGGTGGCCGCGCGTATTTCATCGCCGACGAGAAGCCGGTGGAGATCTGGAGCACACTCGCCCTCCTCGCCGAGCGATTCGGCGGAACACCGCCGACCAGGCAGGTCTCCGGCACCTTGCTGCGGGCGTTCGCCTTCACCGCGGACCTGATCTGGAAACTGCCCCTGCTGGCCGGGAACTCCTCGCCACCGCTCTCCCGGTACACACTCGCGCTGCTGACCCGTTCGGCAACGTACGACACATCGGCGGCCCGGCGGGATCTGACCCCGCCGACGGTCGACCACGACGCGGGCATGGCCCGGCTGGAAGCCTGGGTCGACAGCATCGGCGGCGTCGACGAGTTCATCAGGAAGGTGAAGTAGTCATGGCCGCGCAGCATGTCGCCTCAGGCACGGGCAGCGGACGTCTCGGCGGGAGCACGTTCCGCCGGCCCGTCTCCGCGACCGAGTGGTCCTATCTGGCCGCCACCCGCCTGGGGGAACTTCTGGTGATGCAGCTCGTCGTCGAGGGCACGGGCACGATCGACGCACTGGCCCTGAGCAGGGCCGTTGCCGAGGCCTCGGTGTCCTGCCCCGGCTCGCGGCTGGTGCGCCGCGGCAGGACGTGGGTCGACAGCGGACGTCCCGCGCGGGTCGTGGTCGCCGACGGAAGGGACTTCGACCGCACCGCACTCACGGGTCCGTCCGAGCTCACCGGCCAGCTGGCCGATGCGGAACACCGCCCCAGCTGCGAAGTGCTGCTGCTGACCGGAGAACCGGACACTGTGATCTTCCGGGCCTCCCACGCCGTGATGGACCTCAAGGGCCTGGCGATGTGGGCGACGGACGTGTTCCGCGCCCTGCGCGGTGAACCGCTGCACGGCGCCGCGGACCCGCTGGCCGACTACGCCCTGCTGGACATGGTGGGCCGTACCGGGCAGCGGCCCCGTCTCGGACTTGACCAGCGCTCGCCGCTGGCCGGCCGGCCGGGGAGCGCGTCGGTGTGGCGGCGGCGTACGGTCGCCGGTCGCCACTCTGCGCTGGCGGCCAAGGTGGCGGCAGCGGTCGCCGAGGCCGTACCGGGTCCAGGAGCACGGATCATGGTCCCGGTGGATCTGCGGCGCCATGTCTGCGGTGTGTCGTCGACGGCCAATCTGACCTTGCCGGTCTTCCTCGACGTCCCGGCGGGGCAGCGCGCGGACCACGTCCACCGGCGGTTGCTCGGCGCGCTGGCTTCCAGGCGAGAGCTGGCGGCGGGTGCGGAAGCCGCCCTGGCCCGCCTTCCGTTGCCCGTAGCCGCGGCCCTGGTCGGCGCCTCCCGAGCCGCCACGTCGGCATCACACCGGTACCTGGCATCGGCCATCGTGTCGAACGCCGGCCGACTGGACCCGGCGGAGCTCAGCGCAGGGGACTTCACCGCGACGAGCGTGTACGTGCTGCCGGTGCATGCGCCTCTGGTGCCGGTCGGCATCACACTGCTGGAACTGCCCGAGCACATCGAGCTCGTGGTTTCCGCCCGAGGTACCGCAGACGTCGGTGAGCGCTGCGATGCCTTGCTGGACCGCGTCGAGTCCGCGCTGGACACCACCGCACCGGCCTCCTCGTACGCCCGCTCCGGGGCAACGGCCTCATGCGTCGTGCCCACCGCAACGGCCTCGTCCGGGCCGTCCCCCGCACCACCGCGGGAGCCCGGAGCGGCCGAGCTGCTCCTCGCACCCGGTCCGGGCGGGCTCCCTTCGCTGGACACCACCGTGGTACAGCTCTTCCGGGCGCAGGTGGCCCGCCGCCCGGACGCACCAGCCGTGTTCGGTGACGGCACGCCGTGGTCGTACGCCGATCTCGACCGCCGCTCCGACGCGGTCGCTGCCGCACTGCTCTCCCACAGCGTCCGGCGTGGCGAGGTCGTCGGTGTCCTCGCGGACCGCTCCGCACCGGGCCTCGCCGGAGTGTGGGGCGTCCTGAAGGCGGGGGCGGCCTTCCTGCCCATCGACGTGCGCAATCCCGCACGCCGGGTCAGTGAGGTGCTGCGCGACGCGCAGGCCCGCTTCTGTCTCGTGGACACCGCCTCGCGCGCGTCCGCGGCACAAGGCGGAGCCACGACGATTCTCCTCGAGGACGTCGCAGGCGACGGCGTGTCCGTCGACGCACCGTGCCGGGAGGCTCTCTCCGTCGCCGCTCCCTGCCCGGACGACTTGGCGTACGTCATCTACACATCCGGCTCCACGGGCAAGCCCAAGGGCGTGCAGATCGAGCACCGCAGCCTGGTCAACCTCGTCGGATGGATGTCCCCGTTCATGCGGTGCGACGAGGAAACCCGAGCCGCGTACTCCTTCTCCCCCGGCTTCGACCTCTCGATCATGCAGATCTTCCCGCCCCTGCTGCACGGCGGCGCGGTGGTGCCTGTGCCCGGCGAGCTCGACCACGTCAAACTGCGGGAGATGCTCTCCGGACGGCAGGCCAACACCCTGGGGCTGACGCCGACCCATCTCGCTCTCACCGAGCGCCTCGGCATTCGCGCTGCGGGCATCCGCGCCCTCCAGGTGGGCGGTGAGAACCTCACCGCGGCCGGCAGCCGCCGCGCACGCGCCTCGTTCGGATCCGACTGCCTGATCGTCAATATCTACGGACCCACCGAGGCGACGGTCGCCTGCACCGTCGCCGTCGTCGAGGACGGCATCGAGCGCACGTCCACACCGATCGGAGTGCCGGTGCACCGCACATCGGTAGCCGTGCTGGACGAACGAGGGCACGAGGTTCCGGACGGCGAGCCGGGCGAACTCCATGTGACCGGGGTCCAGCTGGCCCGTGGCTACCTCGGCCGCCCCGATCTCACCGCCGACCGTTTCGTCTACCTCCCGGACGGGCGGCGCGCCTACCGTACGGGCGACCTGGTACTCCGCCTGCCCGACGGGCAGTTGGAGTACACAGGCCGGATCGACTCCCAGGTGAAGATCCGCGGGCACCGGGTCGAGCCGGGCGAGGTCGAAGCGGCGCTCACCGCCCTGCCGGGCATCGCGCAGGCTGCGGTGGTCGCACGCCCCCGGCACGACACCGGCGCGCAGGCGCTGTGCGCCTTCGTGGTGGTGGATACGAAGGAGATGCGGGCATTCGACGAGGCAGCCGTACGCACGGACCTCTCGCGGTCGTTGCCCTCGTACCTGCTGCCCACGGTGGTACGCGCGGTCGCCACTCTGCCGGAGACCACCAGCGGCAAGACCGACCGCAACGCACTGCCCAATCCTTTCGATGAGACGTCAGCTCAGCGGCAGTTCCCGGCCCTTCGGGAGAGCGCGGTCGTCGCGGAGGCGTCAAACGTTCCAGGAGAGCCGGTCACAGGGCCACCGGTTCCCGGGCCCGGGGGCGACCCCGGCCCGGATGTCGTGGAGGTGACAGCCGGGATCTGGGCCCGCATCCTGCGGTGCGACGCCACGGAACTTGACGCTTCGTCCGACTTCCACGCTCTGGGCGGTGATTCACTCGCCGTCCTGGAGATGCTGACCGCATTGGGCGAGCAGCTGCTGGGGCCGGAGTCGGAGCAGGAGTTCCTTTCCCGGCTCGGGTCACTCAGCGACGATCTCACCCTCGGCCGGGTCGTCGCGGCCGTCGAGGCGTGGCGGCGTGCGTCATGATCTTCGTCGGAGAGGGTGCGCTCCTGTGGCGCGCCGTACGGCACACGCTCGACAGCAACCTGCCGGTGGACCTGGTCTGCGGGCCTTCGGCCGGCCGGTCCGGCGTTCCCTTTCTTCAGGCAGCGGACATCAACTCCGTGGCCGCCGAGTTGGTTGCCGCCAGCACCGACGGCATCGTCTGGTCGCTGAACAACCGAATGATCTTTCGCAGCCCCGTGCTCTCCAGCGGGTTGCGCGTCCTGAACGTCCACCACGGCCCTCTCCCTGCCTACCGGGGGCTGCCGGAAGTGGCCCTCATCTACGCGATGCTGCACGGTGAGCGGGAGTTCGCCGCAACACTCCACCAGGTGGACGAGGGTATCGACACCGGTCCCACGCTCGCCGCCGACCACTATCCGATCGGCCCGGACGAGCCGTTCCACGTGGTTCTGCGCCACGGAATGGATGCCTGCAACCGGCTGTTCGAGCGCTGTCTGCCCCTCGTGGCCGCCGACCCCGACTGGGCGGGAGAGCCCACCCGTCCCTCCACCGGCCGCGGCCGGTACTTCGGCCGCAAGGCACTGGCCCACCTGCCTCAGCACCGCGGCCACCCGGACTTCGCCCGGGCCACGAACCTCGGGTTCCTCGCCGACTACCTACCGGAACTCAAGGCGGCCCTGCGATGAAGCGGCCTGTCGCCCCGTACTGCGCGTGGGGACCAACGCTTGTCAAGCTTGTTCATGAGTCGGCCGATACCTGTTTCCTGGGGAACGCTCGGGAGCCCATGGCTTCGACGCAATGGCAAAGGATCCTTCTCGGGGCGGGCCTTTGCCGAGGCCGACGGCTGCGGCTGCGGCTGCGGCTGCTTTCAAACGCAGAGTGTCTGGCGTCGCGTGGTGGTACCGCGTGTGGACGCGCCGCGTGTGGCAGTGGCTTTCTGCGCAGACTTGGCGGTGGCGACGCGATCATAGGCCTGCGTGTCGCTCTCGTCGGTGATCCACTCCACGCTGTTCCACCATGAGGTCCGAAGGGCGTCGTTGACGCGCCCCAAGACGTCCTGGGGACGGTTGACCCGCTCGCCTCTGTCATCGAGGTACTGCCACATGGATCTGAACAACCGGGCAGGACCGGTGAATTCCGAGACGTCACGCAACAGCGCCGACAGCTCGCGATCCCCGGCTTTCGTGCTGATCTGCCGGATCGCCAGATCGAGGACATGATTTCCGGGCGGGGCGATGAGCAACTGGTTGCCGAAGTCGCCTTGACGCGCACAGACGTCCAGCGCCAACGCCATCGCCTGTCCGGAAGAACAACGGAGCGGGTCGATCCCTCCCGCGACGAGTTTCTTCGACACCATCGCGCGATCACGCAGCAGTGGTCCGGGGACCGGCAGATCGTGGACGGACATCGAGGGCGCCTGAGCCGGCAGGGCGACGTCTCCGCCGCCCAGGTCCACGTCGAGGTAGACGCCGCCTTCTCGCAGGAGGATCGAATACCGGGCGATATCGGAGGCCGCGTTGAACTTGCGTGACTGCTCCCGGGTTCCGTCCCAGACCGCTTGGACGCGGGGATCGATTGTCTGCCGAATGTCGGCGAACTCCACGCCCATCTGGGCAAGGAAGGATCCCCGGCTCATAGGCCACGGGGTGTCCGAATCTGTCCACACCTTCATTCGCCATCCAGCATCCTGGGCGACCCTTGCCCAGGTCAGGAGGTTCTGGACAGCGTGCGCCGAGGGGGGATTGCCGATCCATACGAAGTGCAATGTCTTCGGTATGCCTACGGCCTCGTCGCGCGCGCCCTTCGCCGCCGCCGTCGATTCGGCCGGCGTATCCGACACCGCGAAGGTCGTAGCCATCGCTCCGGGAAATATCATATCCGGCACCATTCTGTCTCAGCGGGCTTTGAGGACTGCTGCCACCACCGGCCCGGCGGTGTCCGCGCCGTGTCCGCCGGACTGGACCACCGCACCTGCCGCGAGATCGTCGGCGAAAGCCGCGAACCAGCTGTTGGGAGTCTGCTGCCCGTCCACTTCCGCGGTCCCGGTCTTCGCCCCCTTGTCCCCACCGACACCGGCCATCGCCGCAGCACCCGTGCCCGACGTCGCAGTGACCCGCATCAAGTCCCGCAACTGGCCCCCCACACGATCCGACAACCGCCCCGTCGCGGTAGCCAGATCACGGTCATCCAACCCACGCGGCACGATCACCGGCTGTTTGAAGCTGCCGCTCTTCGCAGTCGCCGCGACCGAAGCAATGTTGAGCGCGTTCATCTGGACCGTGCCCTGACCGATGTACTGAGCCGCCGCGTCACTGCCGCTCGCCGCCGGCACACTCCCATCGGCAGTCGCCACACCCGCCCGCCAGTTCAGACCGATACCGAACGTGTCACGCGCGAACCTCGCCAGTGCCGCGTCATCACCCACCTCGTCGATCTTCTTCACGAACGCGGTGTTGCACGACCTCGCGAAACTCTGCGTAAACGTGCCATCAGGAATCTCAAAGCCGTCCTGATTACGGAAAGTCCGGCCCATATAGACCGCTTCCTTGGGACACTCCGCCCCGCGATCGGCGGCCACCAATCCCTTGTCCAGCAACAACGCCGCCGTCACGATCTTCATCGTCGAACCCGGCGCCTGCTTACCGAGCAACGCCGCATTGAAACCATCCTTACGGTTGTTCGCGACCGCACGAATCTCACCCGTACTCGGCTTGATCGCCACGACCGACGCCTCGCTGTAACGCTTCACCGCCGCCTCGGCAGCAGCCTGAACACGCGCATCCAGCGTGGTCTTCAGCTCAGTCAACTCACCCTCGGAAACAGTCACGAGCGTCTTGTCGGGCGTCCCACCCCCTGAACTCGCCACCAGCTCGACCCCCGGTTTGGCGCCGGTCTTCCCCCCGTATCTCTGACGCAGCTCATCAAGAACCGGCCCCAACGACGGAAACTCCTCCCTCGTCAGCTCACGCCCGTTGCGGTCGACCGCCTTGATCGACGCCGTCACGGCAGGCCCCGTCCTCAGCTGACCACTCTTACCGAGCTGCGGATGAATCACCGACCGCTTCCAGTCCACAAGCGGCCGACCCGTCGTCTTCCCCCGCACCACCGTCAGCTCAGAGCGATACGTCCACGACTTACGCAGCCCCTCATACGACACCACCCCACTGACCGTGAACGGCACCCTCACACCAACCGTCCGCCCCTGCGTCACCTTCACACCCGACACATGCGCACGCGTACGAAACGCCGCAATGACAGGCTCCGCGTCCGCCGCATTGTTCGTCAGCCGCGCCGCCACCGAAGACCGACCCCCCGCCCACGCCGCCAGAAAGCCATCCGCAGTCGCACGAACCTCCTCCGCACTCGGCACCCCAGACCCAACATCATCCGCACCACCAACACCCAGCACGCTGTACGCGCCGTACCCCACACCCGCGACGACTACGGCGAAAACGCCACCAACGACAGCGACCTTCACACCCCCGTGAACACCTCGCCGAGCACGCCGTCGAGTCGGCGGGCCTATGACGGAAACACGACTCATCCGGGATACTCCTCAACGTGTGGGCCTGAACAACCGAACGAATCACCTCAGCCACACGGTCCGGCCTTGGAAAACGGCACGGCATGGCATGGCCCGCCGGCACTGACAACCGTCCAGTTCAATCACCAAGTCTGCGGCCCGCAACGGAAGAACGGATCACGGAAACCCCGTGAATCCCCACCGATTTCCTCGTCCATCATTCGTCAACGTGCATGGCGCCGAAGGACGGCTGACAAATGAGTCACGGCTACAACGTCATCTCCCGTATAGGAGTACCTATACGGGAGATGACTCAAGAGCGGGACCGATTCCCTTTCTCCAGGTCGTACCGCGTCCACGCCAACTACTTGGTGTTGCGGGCCAGTTCGAGGGCGTAGCGTGGGTGCCAGTCTCCGGCTTTGGGTCCGCCTTTGCAGTCGCCGTCTGATTCTCCCGGCGGTTTGATCCAGAGGTAGGCGGTGACGAGGGGGTCGCCGGTTTTGGTGGTGGGTGGTTCGCCGAGTGCGCGGCCTGGGGGGTTGCACCAGTTTTCTTTGGGGTCGCCTTGGGTGTAGGGGCCGTTGCCGTTGCGGCTGGTGTCGATGACGAAGGGTTTGTTTCCGACTTTCGCGGAGAGTTTCCTGCCGAAGTCCTTGCTGGCCGCGGTGGTCTGGAAGTTGGAGACGTTGACGGCGAAGCCGTCGGCTTGGGCGATGCCTGCCCACTGGAGTGGTTCGAACAGGGAGTCCGGGTGTGACCAGCCGGCGTTGCCCGCGTCGAGGTACACCTGGGTGGCGGGTTGCTTCTTGAGGCGGGCGATGGCGCCCTTCAGCAGGTCGTAGCGCTCTTCGTGGTACTGGTCCGGGGTGCAGCCGTCCACGAGGTGCAGCAGTGCGTCGGGTTCCAGGATCACCGTGGCGCGCCGGTCGCCGATGCCTTGGCGACCTTGTCGACCCATGTGCGGTAGGCGTTCCCGTCGGCGGCGCCGCCCTTGGAGTACTGGCCGCAGTCGCGGTGCGGGATGTTGTAGAGCACCAGCAGGGCGTCACGGTCGGCCTTCTGCGCCGCTTCCGTAAGCCCCTTGGCCTCCGCCTCGGGCTTGTCGGGGCCGATCCACTCGCCCACCGGCTGCCCGGCGATCTTCTGGATCAGCGCGGCCTTCTTCTGGTCGCCGCCTTCGCGGTACGCGGCGACCTGCCGCGCCGCCTTGCCGTCGGGATTGACCCAGAACGGGTCCGTGCCCTTGGGCTGCTGGGCAACCGGCGGCCGGTCGTCCCCACCATCGTCGGAGGACGAACACCCCGACAGCAGCAGCGCGACTCCCACGACGGCCGCCCCCCAGCGGACCCGCCCGGCGAAACTGCCGTACATCCACTCCCCCTTGGTGCATGGTGCATAGTGGCCAGACCACACATCCGGCGCCATCAGCCGGCGGTCCTGTTCAAGCCGACGATCTGCAGGATGCCGAAGACAGAGACCGCGAAACCGAAGGCGCAGGTGTACAAGGCCCCGAGATAGGTCAGCGGGACGGATCCCGCCAACAGCAGCGCCAGGCATCCCACGGCCCGGACGCTGCTCACGGCCACGGCGGTGAGCACGAACCGCTCGGCAACCTTCTGCCGGGTCGCCGCGTACCACAAGGCGGCCGAATAGGCTGCGAGGAAGCCGCCCTGCGCCCAGTGCAGCCAGGCCGGCAACCCCAGCATCCCGTCCAGGGTCCGCGCCCACAGCAGACTCCCCAAGGCCATCGCTCCGGATACCGATCCGTCCAGGGTCAGAGCAAACCGCAGCAGAAGCGCCTTCTCATGCGCGGTGCCGGTGGCACCCCTTCGCGTTCCGGGCATGTCACGCTTGTCCGCCTGCACCTATGGCCTTTCGCGTCTGTCCGCGCAGCCATATACGCCTGCAGCATTGCGGCGGACATATCGGTTACTTCGGACCTGAGCCGGACCCGGCAGCGGAAACAATCACCTCGGCAACCCGCTCCGCCTGGGAGAGCAGCACCGCGTGGCTCGCGTGCACCGAGGTGGTGATGGCGCCGATACGCTCGGCCATCCACCGCTGGGCCTCGGGCAGTAGGGCCCGGTCGTCCTCGGCCACCACGTACCAGGACGGGATGGTGGCCCAGGCCGGCTCGCCCGAGCGCGCCTCGAAGCATTCCGGCGCAGCCGGCTTCTGCACACTGCCCAGCACCGCCGCGCGGGAGGGATGCAGATCCGCGGCGAACACGGCACCGTACTGGTCGGGATCGACCCAGAGCCGGCCCTGTCCGTCCTGGCGCAGCGCCTCGCCGACCGCGGACGGGTAGCGGGTGAGGATGTCGTTGCCGCTCTCGCCCTTGTCCGGGGCGAACGCGGCCACATAGACCAGAGCGGAGACGTTCGGCGCGTCCTCGGCCGCGTTGGTGATGACCGCACCGCCGTAGGACCACCCGGCCAGCACCACCTGCCCGGGCAGCCGGTGCACCAGCTGGCGGACCAGGGTGACGTCATCCTGCACCGACGTCAACGGCAGCTGCACCGCGTGCACCCGGTGCCCGGAGGACTGGAGCCGGGGGATCACCTCGCTCCAGCTCGAACCGTCCGCCCACAGCCCGTGAACCAGCACAATATCCGTCACGCTCATCCAATCCCTGAACTCGTCGCGGCCCGGCCGACCACCCAGGCCGGCCGGTGCGGACTTTCCGGAAACCAAGACTGGCCAACGGAGACACCCCGGCGGATCACGGCAACACCGTGAACATCTCCCGTGATCCGTGCCGTCAGCGGCTGCGCGGTCGGCCCTCGCGGGCTTCGGGACGTGGCTGCGGGACACACAGGGCGTGACCGCGGCAGGCAGGCCGTTCAGCAGAGGGTCCGGCCCGGCGCCGTTGATCGTTCCGGGAACGACACACGCCCGATACGCGTCGCGTCGTGTGACGGCCCGGCCGGACGGGCCGTCAACACGAAGACGCACCCTTCGTGCCCTCGTTTCTTAGCGGCACGTTAGATCTGGCGGCCCGGTCTTGCCTGGGCGGGGTGGTCCTTCCGATCCTCAAGGCCACGTCACTGCCTCTCCTACCAGGGACTTGTCCAAGGGAGCCGTTATGCCATCGTCAGCTGTCCTGTCGCAGACGCCACCGGGCGACGAGCGCGCGAAGCGCCGCCTGGCTCTGGTCGGCGGGTCGCTCGGCAACCTCGTCGAGTGGTACGACTGGTTCGTCTACGCCACCTTCTCGATCTATTTCGCCGACTCGTTCTTCCCCGGCAGCAATCCGACGACGCAGCTGATGAACACCGCCGGGATCTTCGCCGTCGGATTCCTGATGCGTCCGGTCGGCGGCTGGATCCTCGGACGTGCCGCGGACCGGCACGGACGCAAGAGCGCCCTCACGCTGACCGTCGCGATGATGTCGTTGGCTGCCCTGCTGATCGCCGTGGCCCCGACCTACGGCCAGGCAGGCTATGCCGGCGCGCTGGTGCTGGTGGTGGCGCGGCTGCTGCAGGGGATGAGTATCGGCGGTGAGTACGCGGCGAGCGCCACGTATCTGACCGAGGCCTCGGCCCCCGGTCGGCGGGGCCTCGGGTCGTCGATGCAGTACGTGTCGATGACGTGTGGCCAGCTGCTGGGTCTGGGCGCTCTCATCACGCTGCAGCACACCCTGACCACCGCCCAGCTGGAGAGCTGGGGCTGGCGGGTCCCGTTCGTGCTGGGGGCCTTGTTCGCGGTGGTGGTGTTCTGGCTGCGGCGTCGTCTCCAGGAGACCGAGGCGTTCACCGAGGAATCCTCCGGCAGCGGCCAGGACGACCAGGGCCGCGGAACGCTGAAGGTGCTGTGGCAGCACCGCCGTCAGGCCGGGCTGGTCATGGCGCTCACGCTGGGCGGCACGGTCGCCTATTACACCTACACCACCTACCTGACCAAGTACCTGATCGGCAGTGCCGGCATGGAGAAGACCACGGCGACCCTGGTCAGCTTCACCTCTCTGACCGTCTTCGCCGTGCTGCAGCCCTTCGCGGGGGCGCTGTCGGACCGGATCGGCCGCCGTCCACTGCTGATCACGTTCGCGGTCGGCTGCACCGTGGGCACCTATCCCCTGATGACCGCGCTGCGGTCGGCGTCGTCGTTCTGGCCGGCTCTCGGGCTGTCGCTGATCGCGCTGGTGATCGTCACCGGGTACACATCGATCAACGCGGCGGTGAAGGCGGAGCTGTTCCCCACCCGGGTCCGCGCCCTGGGCGTGGCGCTGCCGTACGCGATCGCCAATGCGCTCTTCGGCGGCACCGCGGAGTATGTGGCCCTGTGGTTCAAGGACGGCGGCCACGAGACGATGTTCTTCTGGTACGTGTCCGGCTGCGCCCTGATCTCCCTGGTCACCTACATTCTCATGCCGGACACCCGCAATGCAGCCCTCAGCAAGGCCGAGATGGACCGGACCGGGGAGGCGGCGGACACCGCGGCACCCGCGGCGGTGCGCTGAGCGGCATCAGCCCCCCAGGGGGGTGACGGGGGGCGGTGCAGCCGTATGCGTCACAGACAGGTATTTTCCCCCTTCCGTACACGGGTGGCGCGGGGTATGCAGAAGGCACCGCCCCGGATGGCAGAAGAGAGGGGGAGGCCGGCATGCATGCGCTTCTGGTCGAGGACGACGACCGTATGGCCCACGCCCTGGGCACCGCCCTCGCCCAGCGGGGACACACCGTCCGCCGGGTCAGCCGCGCCCTCGACGCCCTGCAGCACGCACGGCAGGCCCAGTTCGTCCTGCTCGACCTGGGCCTGCCGGATCTCGACGGGATCGAGCTCCTGCGCCGGATGCGGACCATCTGCTCCGCTCCCCTCATCGTGGTCACCGCCCGCTGCGAGGAGCGCAGCATCGTCCAGGGCCTGCGGGCCGGTGCCGACGACTACGTGGTCAAGCCGTTCCGGATGAGCGAGCTGATGGCCCGCATCGACGCCGTACGCCGCCGCACCGCCCCCGTGTCCGGTGTGCACCCGTCCACCGCTGGGCGGGTGCACACCGGTGACGTCGACATCGACACGGTCAGCCGCACCGTCACCGTGGCGGGAGCCGAGGTACGGCTCACCCGCCGGGAGTTCGACGTGCTGGCCCACCTGGCCGCACGGCCCGGCGAGGTGCACTCCCGCGAGGTGATCCTCGATCGCCTCTGGGGGGACGTGCTGCTGGCCGCTTCCCGCTCCCTGGACGTGCATGTGGCGGGCATCAGGGCCAAGACGGGGAGGCCCCAGCTGATCCGCACCGTTCGCGGATTCGGCTACCAGCTCGGCACCGCGAGCCTGGACGGCTCGCAGTGAGGCGACGACTACTCGCCGTCCTGATGGTCCTCATGGCAGCGGCGGTACTCCTGCTGTCCGTTCCTCTGGCCGAGGCATACGCCAGGGGCCGGACCGAGCATCTGCTGCTGCAGCGGCGCTCCGACGCGAGCCGCTTCGCCGACCTGGCCGACCGGGCCCGCAGCGCTGCCGACCGGCGGGAGCTGTCCGCCGAGATCAGCCGTTACGCAGCCCTCTACGGTGCTCAGGTGCTGATCGTGGACACGAGGGGGCACACCGTCGCGCACGCCGGGACGGGCGCAAAGCCGGTGGCGGCTTCCATCGGGAAGGCCGCTTCCCTCGAGGCGGAAGCCGCAGGCCAGGCCCTGACCGGCCGGCCCACCGCGACGCTGCCGACGATCCGGCCGTGGGGACCGCCCCTCGTCGTGCTGGCCGAACCGGTAGGACGGGACGAGCGAGTCAGCGGGGCGGTCCTGCTCACGGTCCCCACCACCGCCGCGCGGCAGGACATCACGGTCCGCTGGACGCTCATCAGCGCCGGCGCCTTCACCGCATTCACCACGGCCGCCCTCGTCGCCGCCGGGGTCACCCGCTGGCTGATGCGCCCCGTACGCGACCTGGACCAGGCCGTGGAATCACTGGCCGCAGGACATCTGAAAGCGCGAGCCGGCGCGGAGACCGGACCGCCGGAACTACGTCGCCTCAGACAGCACTTCAACCACATGGCCGAAGCGGTCACCGACTCCCTCGACCGCCAGCGGGCCTTCGTCGCCGACGCCTCCCACCAACTGCGCAACCCGCTGGCCACCCTGGTGCTCCAGCTGGAGAACATCGAACCCCACCTCCACCCGGGGCCCGGCCGGGCCGAGCACTCCCGCGCCCTTGACGAAGCCGAACGCCTGGGAGACCTCCTCGACGGTCTGCTCACACTGGCCCGGGTGGAGCGGGCCGCCCCTCCCCTGACCCACCAGGACGTCTCGGTGGTGGTACGTGAACGGATGGCCGCCTGGGAGCCGGTGCTGCGTACCAAGGGCCTGGACCTGGAAGGCGACGTCGTCGACCACCTGCACGCCGGCGCACTGCCCGACGCCGCGGGCCGGATCCTGGACGCCCTGCTCGACAACGCCGCCAAATTCGTGCCGTCCGGCGGCCGCATCGTGATCCATGCATACGGTGACGGCGAAAGTGTGATCGTGCGGGTCGCCGACAACGGCCCCGGCCCACCCGAGGACCAGTTGCCCACCCTGCTGCGGCGTTTCGTCCGCGGCACCGAGCACCAGAACATTCCCGGCAGCGGACTGGGACTGGCCATCGCCGACGAGATCGCACGCCTCAGCGGAGGCCGGCTCACCGTCGGCCTCAACGCACCGCACGGACTGACCGTGGAACTGCGTCTGCCCGCCGCGCAGACGCCCGCGTAGCCGCTGCCGACGGGCAGCGCTCCTCCCCCTCAGCCGTACACGGACCGGTAGTACGCGACCGCGCCCGGATGAAGCGGCACGCCCTGCGTGAAGATCGCGAACCGGGGCTCCAGCCGCGCTCCCGCCGTCACCCCCCGCAATACGGTGCGCCACCGGTCGAACACCACCTGCAGCAGGTCACGCACCACGTCCTGCGGCACATCCGGCCGTGCCGTCAGATAGTTGCCGACACCGATGGAACCCACCGGCTCCCGCAGCCCGTACACCCCGGCAGGCAGTGTGACCGCCGTGTACACGGAGCCGTACTGCTCACGCAGCGCGGCCACCAGGCCGTCCAGCGGCAGAAGCCGCAACGGCATACTCCGCGCGAGCTCCGACAGTGCAGGCGTCGGCACACCTCCCGACCACAGGAGCGCGTCGATCGTGCCGGCGCGCAGGGCCTGAACCGACTCGGTGAGGTCGAGCCGGAGCTCGCGCACCGACTTCCCGCCCGTCAGCCCAGCCGCCCGCAGCAGCCGCCCCGCCAGCACCTGCACCCCAGACCCGGCCCCACCTGCGGCCACCCTCCGCCCGGCGAGCCCGGCGAGCGACCGCACCGGACCGTGCGCCGGAACCACCAGATGCGTGTAGTTCACATAGACCCGGGCGAGTGCCGTCACGGCAACCGGGCGGGAGAACTCTCCCCGTCCGTGTGCTGCGTCCTCGGCCACATCGGCCATCGACAACGCCAGCTCCACCGACCCGTCCCCGAGCCGGGACAGATTGTCCACACTCGCCGACGTGCCCACGGCGACGACGTCCAGCCCGCGGCCGCTCCCCGTGGCGGCCTCGGACAGCGCCTTGCCGAAGGCGCGGTACGGCCCGCCCTGCGGCCCGGTCGCCAACCGCAGCCGCCGCACGGGCCCGGGATCCTCGGAGCATCCGGCCAGAGCGGCCGCGGCCCCGCCAAGCCCCCACGCCAGCACGTCCCGGCGGCACAGACGGAACGGCTCCTGCCCGGCCCGGGCGGCCAGTGCCCGCGCGCCGGAAGAGCGAGGCTGCTTCCCGCCCGCCTCGCAGCTTCCCCAAGCGGGCACATCTGCGCTGGTCACAGCCGTAGTGTAACGACTCGCTTCCGAGCACCCCCGCGGTCCTGAGCGGCCGCCCGCCATCAGCCGCGGGGGCTGAGCGTCGCAGGCGTACTCAGGGCGCAGCGAAGAAGGCGCTCATGCCGTCGACGTCCGACAGGTAGCTGTCGATGGCGGTGATCCGACCGTGACGCGTGGTCAGCACGGTGGCGAGGTGTTCGTCGAGCTTGCGTCCGTCGGGGGCGGTCGCCGTGTTGCGAAGTGAGAGGGCGGCGCCGTGTGCGCCGACGAGCACGTGCAGCAACTCGGTGTTCAGTCCCTGGCCCGCGATGTGCCGGGCTCGGTGCACGACCGCGTCCGCACCGTGGAGGGTGCCCGAGATGGTGCCGTTCCCGGGCATGGTCCAGGTGATGTCGTCGGCCAGAACACCGCGGAGCATGTCCCAGTCCCGGGCCTTGAATGCGGCGAGGAAGCGTTCGGCGATGGCGGGTTCGGCACTGTTCATGGACACGGGTCCCTCGTCTCGACGGCTGTGGTGATTTCACATCGAGCGTATGTGGTCAGCCACGGCAGCACACGCTGTCAGCCTGGTGCTCTCACTACCCCGCAGTGGCGAACGCGGCGAAGGAACAGCACAACACGCGACCGGTTCGCTCCCGCATGCGCCGGACGACAGCTCGTCAAGTGGGTTGGATTTGCCTTCATCTGGCGCTGAGGACCGTCACGGGCCCAAGGGAGGGTTGGTCGCCCTTCTCCCGGCTCAGCCGGTTGCTCTTAGGTCCATCCACCAGGGGCTTCAGCGCGCTGTGTGGCCTCCGACGGCCGGACCAGCGGAGTGGTTGGACATTTTTCTGACACGATCCACATATTTGTTCTCTAGCGTTCCCCACCATGACTCGCGTGACGAAGAGTTTCCCTGTTTTCCCTCGCATACGTTCCCGACTCGGCGCCGCCGGGCTCGCGCTCGCCGCTGCTGTCGCCCTGATGACGGTCAGCCCTGCCGGACAGGCCGAGGCCGCCGACACGATCGGCGTCGTCGAGTACAACCTGGGTGACACCGCATTCACCGACGCGCCGGAGTGGGAGGGCTCGGCCGAGATCCGGGCTGTGATCCACTACCCGCGCACGATCAACCGCAAGCTGCCCGTGATCGTGCTGCTGCACGGTCAGCAACTCTCCTGCCACTCCGCCGACGAAAAGGACTGGGAGAGCTGGCCGTGCCCGGGCGGCGTCGCCCCCTACCCCAGCAACCGGGGCTACGACTACCTCGCCAACGCGCTGGCCCGGGACGGCTTCGTGGTGGTGTCGCCAAGCGCGAACGGCATCAACCATTACATGGGCGTTGCCCCGCAGCGCGCCCGCCTGGTCAACCGGCACCTGGAGCTGCTGAAGCAGTTCACCACGACCGGTGGCGGACCGCTCGCCGGTCACTTCACCGACGCGCGGACCGGTCGACCGACGACCGTCGACCTGAAGAACCGTCTCGATCTGAGTCGCGTCGGAACGATGGGCCATTCCGTGGGCGGGGAAGGCGTCATGTACCAGGCTGCCGATGCCAACCGAAAGGAGCTGCCGGCCGGCGTACGGATCCGCGGCGTGCTCTCACTCGCGTCACCCGGACCGAGTGGCTTCTACGACACGCTGGTGACGAAGACACCCCTCGCGGTGATCTCCGCCGGATGCTGGAAGCTGGGTGGCGAGAAGTACTTCGAGGACGCCCGCAAACACTCGGGGACAAAGGGCTTTCGGCTGCGCGTGGTGAAGGGGAACCACAACTACTACAACACCGAGTGGACCGTTGGGCCGGGACCGGCAGACGGTGACGACACCACATGCCCGAACACGGCCGGCCGGCCGAGCGCGAAGCAGCAACAGGGCCTTGCGGTCACCTATCTGCGCGCGTTCTACGCCTACACGCTGAAGAACGACCAGTCTGCCCTTCCGGTTCTGACTGGCGCCAAGAAGTTCCAGGGCATCGATACGGAAGCGAAGAGTTTCTAGTCCTGTGACCGGATAGGTTCACCGGCTCGTTGACCACCGGGGGAAGAAGAGCCGGCTTGTAGACCGTTACAGCAATACCGCCGACACGCACGACGGCCCTCGGGTTGTTGTCCGGGGTGTTGCGAAGCAGTGCCGGCCCGCGAGGATCTCGCGGGCCGGCTGCGGTGGACGTGTGCGAGCGGCTCCAGGGCCGTTCGACCGTTTCCGTTGGGGAATCGCGGACCGATCAGGCCGCCATGCCGTCCTGGGGGGTGTCGGGGATCCACGAGCCGTGGACGCCGGCGGTCACCCGTCGGGGCAGGTGGACGGTGGCGACCTGGTTCAGGCCAGAGGCGTCCAGGACCAGCAGCCGTGAAGCGTCCTGCTTGAGGTCGGAGACGACGGTCAGGAGGTAGCCGTCGTCCTCGCTGGTGGCCCCGTCCGCCGGGACGAACACCGCCTCGCTGGGCAGACGGGCGTCACCGACCTGATGGATACGCCGGGCGCCGGTGGTGCGGTCGTACTTGACGACACCGTAACCGCCGAAACCCTTCTCGTCGGGGAAGGAGATGGCGTACTGGTAGCGGTTCTCGGCACCCAGATAGTCCTCGTTGAGCGTCGGGAACTCCACCGCGAGATCATCGATGATCTGCTCGTCCACGCAGCCGGCAGCCATGTCGATGACCCAGCGGCGGGTGTAGGAGCGGGTGTTGGGCTCGGTACCGCGCCCGGGGGCGCCGACCCACCAGTTCCACGAGAGGCGGAAGCCTTCACGGTCCACGGTGGGGCCTTCCAGGACGATGCGGCCCTGGCCGTCCTCGTAGGCGTTGGACACGTGCAGCATGTTGCCCGGCTCGATGGAGAACCAGCGGACCTGGCCCGCACCGTCCTCCCCTCGCGGCATGACACCGATACGGGCGGGCTGTTCATCGCTCCAGCCGTAGGGGATGCCGGAGTGCTCGGTCGGGTCGAACGTGACATTGCCCTCGATGAAGACCACGTGGCGGCGGGTGAGAGCGAAGTCGTGCTTGAGGGAAGCGGACGCGTCCGGGACCTCGGCACTGTGGACGATCTCGCCCTTGGCATCGGCGACGTAGTACGTCAGGAACGGCGGGAACGGCGAGGAGCTGAAGAAGTGCAGCTCCCCCGTCACCGGGTCCTCCTTGGGATGCGCGGTCATCGCGTTGCGCATCTTGCCGCCGAAGTCGTACGCGCCGACCGTCTCCAGCTCAGGAGTGAGCTCGAAGGGAAGATTCGCCTCACACAGAGCCAGCAGACGCCCCGCGTGCTCGATGATGTGGGTGCCGGCGACGCTGGCCGTCAGGTCCGGACCCCTCTCGGTCATGTACGGGGCACCCTCGAGTGCCGGGGTGTGCACCCAGCGGTTGCGGTACCACTCCGCCCGCCCCTCACGCAGCCGGATCCCGTGCACCATCCCACTGCCCTTGAACCAGTGCGTCGGAGTGACACCAGGCTTCGGATTGTGGCCATTGCGAAGCAGTCGACCGGTCAGCTCCGGAGGCAGCGTGCCCTCCACCGTGAGCTCGGTTGCCGTGATCTCATCCGCGACAGGGGTGTAGTGACCGGTCAGGTACGGCTTGTCGGCAGTCATTACAGAAAACTCCTTCGGTAGATGTGACGGTAGATCAGGCAGCCTTTTCGGCATGGTTCTTGAGTTGGGTGAGCCAGCTCTCCAGTGAGTCGTGGAGGGCCGTGCCGAGCTGGTCGGTCGCGGCGTCGACCGGGGCACCGCTCCAGGACTCCTCGGTGCTGACGGTGACTTGGTCACCGTTCTGCTCGAAGGTCCAAACGTGGATCCCGATGATGCCGTCGACCGTGCCACCCCACACGATCCGCTCGCCGGGGACGAGTTCGTCCACGGTGGAGGTGATCTCAAGGCCATGGGTCCGCCAGCTGAAGGAGCTGCCGGGCACCAGCGGCCCGTCGAGCTCGGTCCGGTCGATGTCCGTGTTCCAGGCGGGCCAGGCCGCGACGTCGGTGTGCAGGTCCCACACTGTCGTGAGCGGGGCGTCGATCACGGTGCTCAGGCGGACGATGACAGGGGCGGTCTCGTCGATGGTGCCCATTGTTGTGTTCCCTCTCATGAAGGCGTTGTAGGTGGTGCGGCTGATTCGGTTCAGCCGGATCAGGAGGCTTGGGACGTTTGCAGGTCTGCAGTGGAGCGGATGGAGGTGGTTTTCGGGCCGGCGGAGCGGGCGAGGAAGAGCGCGAGGAGCGCGGTGGCACCCATGACCGCGGCGGACACCGTGAAGGCGGTGCGGTAGCCGGCGGTGAGCGCTTCCAGGTGCGGCTGGTGGGCTGCGGCGTGTGTGGTGACGGAACCGGCCAGGGTCGCAAGGGCGGCGAGGCCGATGGCGCCTCCGACCTGGCGGGTGGTGTTCACCAGGCCGCCGGCCAGACCCGCGTCCTGCGGCGGGACGCCGTCCACGGCGAGTGCGGTGAGTTGGACGAAGGCGGAACTCAGGCCGAGGCCGATCAGGATGCTCGGGCCGAGGACGTGGCCGAGGAAGCTTCCGTCGGTGCTGATGCGTGACAACCACAGCATGCCGGCGGCGGTGGTGAACAGGGCCGTGGTCACGGTGGCGGTGGCGCCGATACGCCGGGCGAGACGCGGTGCCACCGAGGCGCCGAGCATATTGGCCGCCGCCAGCGGAAGCTGACTGACTCCGGTGGCCAACGGGCCCATTCCGAGGACTTGTTGCTGGTAGAGGGGCAGGAAGAAGAACAGGGCGATCCACACGGAACCCAGCAGCGCCATCAGCACGTTGCCCGCCGCGACCCGGCCGGTGGTGAACAGCCTCGGTGGCATCAGCGCGTTGGGCCGGCGACGCTCGATCACGACGAAGGCTCCGAGCAGTACGACGGCTCCCAAGAGGGCGCCGAGTACCCCGGCATCCGTCCATCCGGTGCCGCGCGCGGTGGTCAGTCCCCACACCAGGCAGGTCAGAGCGAGGGTGACGGTAACGGTGCCCAGCAGGTCGAACCGCCCGGCATCGCGGCCGCTCGCACGTGGCACGAGAGCCACCACGGCCACGAGGACCAGCACCGTCCCGATCGCGACGGAGTGGAAGATCCAGGGCCAGCCCCACGCCTGGGTGAGAACACCGCCCAGCAGGACGCCGCCCGCTCCTCCCGCGCCGGAGACCGCACCCCACACCCCGAGCGCTCTGCCGCGCCCGGGACCGGACGGGAACAGGCCCATCGCCAGGGCGAGCGCGGCCGGGGCTATGGCGGCGGCGCCGAGGCCCTGGGCGGCGCGGGCGGCGATCAGGACGTTCGAGGAGACGGCCAGTCCGGCTGCCAGCGAGGACACCGCGAACAGCGAGAGTCCGGCGATCAGCACCCGGCGGCGACCGAGCAGGTCGGCCGCCCGCCCGCCGGTCAGCAGCAGCGCGCCGAACGCCAGGCCGTAGGAGTTGACCACCCAGGTGGTTCCGCCGTCCGAGAGCCCGACGCCGGCACGGATCTGCGGCAGCGCCACGTTCACTATCGAGGTGGCGAGCATGACGGTGAACTGGGCCGCGGCAAGCGCCGCGAGGACAACTCCCGGCCGGGGGGCGGGCGACGCCATGTCCGTCCGCGTGCGGTGGAGGTTCATGGCGCACAGCCTCATGCGGGGCGGTGTCCACTATCCAGGCCCCACGGGGGCGAGGGCTGTCCAGTCCTGTCCGCACCTGTCCACCCGGACCGGCCGGAGCCGCCGTCGCGGTGTTACCGCGGGCCGTGCACCTCCTGCTGCCACAGGGCCTCGCACAGCAGGTCCAGGCCCTGACGCAGGTGGCGGCGGTAGGTGCCGTACGGAAGGCCGAGGCGGCGGGCGGCGGCTTCCTGGGTGGGCGCACCTGAGAAGTGGCCCGCGTTCAGGGCATCGCGGGCCCGCACCCCGCGCGGGTCCTGGGCGAGAGCGTCGACGGTCTGGCGCAGCAGGGTACGCAACTCATCGACGGGGTCACCGAAGTCGGCCGCGAGACGGGCGCGCATCAGGGCACAGGCGGCAAAGGCGTCGGCATCGCGCCAATGCGTCAGCGCTTCACGCACCGCCTGGTCGAACGCGGTGCGCGAGATGGGCGACGGCCCGGCCTCGGCAGGCACGTCGTTCGCCGACAGGAAACGGCGAAGCCAGGACTCGAAGGGAACCTGTCGCCAGTCGACGCAGAACAGTCCGTAGCCATGCTCACCGACTCGCGGTCGCGCACCCGTGTCGGTGAGCGTGCCCCGGACGCGCTCGGCCCAGGTCTCGGCGTCCTGGAACACGGCGAACCCGTAGGCCCGGCCACGGGCACGGACCGACTCCGCATGGGCCCGGGAACTGCTCAGGTCGATGACCCGGGAAGGGACCTGGTACCGCCCGGGGTAGACCGAGAAGCGGCTGATGCCGATGTGTTCGCCGGGGCTCACCGGCGCGGTGGCGTTGGTGTGCTCCCATGCTGCGGCGACGATGGGATCGGTGGCCAGGTCCTCGGGGTCGGGAGGGGCCTGCAGAGCGAGCCGGGCCGTGAACGCCACGATCCGGCCCGTGCTCACGAGCCGGTAGACGCTGAAGGCCTGCGGCTGGCGCTGCGCCCAGTAGCGGACCAGTTCCGCGGAGGCCGCCCCCTCGGTCTCCTCTGCCATGCGCAGCACGACATCGATGTCGTCCGGGTGCAGAGGACGGTCGTGCACCTCGTCTTCGCGGGACCAGGTGCGTAGCCGAGCGAGGGTCTTTCCTTCGCGGTACAGATAGAAGAGTTCGTCGGTGACGGTCCACATCCGCTCCTCGGGTGCCTCGCGCAGTAGGCGGAGGTACTCCTCCGACAGGCGCTGGCGCATCGTCTCGAAGGCGTTGGGTGCTCGCCAGCGCAGGTCGGCGGCCAGTGTCTCGCGTGCCGCGTCGTGCGGGTGCAGCCCCCGGTGCGTGGACTCCATGAAGGGCAGGTCCCTCAGCCAGGAGAAGAGCAGATGGGTGTCCTCATCGGGCAGCACCGCGGTGAGCAGTTCCTCGGACGTCGAGTGGGCCTGTGCCGCCACCTCGAGGGCGCGGCGGTGGGCCGCCGTGGGCACCTCACCGATCAGCCCCGCGAGCAGGGTCCGAAGGACGTCCGCCGAAGGGGCCCAGATCTCCTCCCTACTGCAGCCCGTCGATCCCGCCGCGGCGGCGAGGGACAGGGCGAGCGGATTGCCTCCGGCGAAGCCGAGTACCCGGTCCCGTAGTTCGGGCCGGATCCGCGCCGCGACCAGCAGGCTCCTGGCCTGTTCGTCGGAGAACGGTTCCAGTTCGGTCACATGCAGGAGCCCCGACCAGGCGGGGTCGGCGGACCACTGCGGCTGCGGCGCCCGCCGGCCGGCCAGGACGACCAGGGTGTCGTCCGCGGCGCGGGGCAGGAAGTGGTGCCACAGCCAGCTCTCCAGCCACTGGCAGTGCTCGAACGAGTCCACGAACAGGACCGTGCCGGGAACGTCCAGGAACGGACCGGCCGCGTGCTCGAAGTCGGCCGGGTCCCGGCTGACGAACCTGCCGTCGAGCTCGACGAGCAGCCGACCCGCCGCACGGGCCTGGTCCGCCAGGCACCGCAGCAGCGTCGACTTCCCTATGCCGCCAGGACCGAACACGTAGAACGCGAAAGGCGCCTGCGGATCACCGGCCAACGCCTCCCCGAAGCGCCCGAGCTCCTCGTCGCGGCCGATGAAGGCCCGCACTCTCGCACTGCTCAGTCTCTCCCCTACAGACGCCATGGCGTCTCCCCTGCCCCTTGTTCCAGCACCGGACGGTTGTGCCCGGCGACTCCCACCGGGCCTCGCTGTGGCAGACACCGGCGCGAGACACGTGTGGCAATGGTCCAGCCCCCTCGTACGCTGCCCCGCTCCGTCCCGGATCGAGGCCGTGCACCCGCACCAGTGTGAAGTGTTGTTGCATCCGGTACCTACGGCCATTCGCCTGGATAGGTTCACCGGCTCGCGGCGCACTGCACGGCACTCCCCCGGCTTCCGCTGGGAGGTAACCCCACGGCCGCCGGCCTGCCCTGTGGAGGCCGGCGGCGAGGGACGAACGTCAGCCCTGGCCGGTGCCGCCTTCGTGAGCGCCTTCGTGGACGGGGGTGAAGTCCAGCGACAGGGAGACGGGGCCACGGGTGTACAGGCCCGCCTCCCGGTAGCGGAAGCCGGGGCTGTAACGGACCCGGTCGAGCAGAGGGAAGAGCATCGCGGCGACGGTCTCGAGCTCGGTGCGTGCGAAGGCCGCACCGACACACTGGTGGAGTCCGGTACCGAAGGACAGGTGCTGGGCGGCGGCGGTGAAGGAACGGGCGGTGCCCAGGTCCGGGCGGTGGATGTCGAAGGTGTCCGGGGCGGTGAAGGCGTCGGGGTCGCGGTTGGCCGCGCCGATCATGCAGAAAACGATGGCGCCTGCCGGGACCCTGGTGCCGGCGAACACGGCGTTCTCGTGCGTCTGACGAGGGATGAGCTGGACCGGCGGGGTGTAGCGCAGGGTCTCCGCGATCGCGGCGGGCAGCAGGCTCGGGTCCTGGCGCACCTGCGCCATCTGCTCGGGGTGGTCGATCAGGTGCTTGAAGAGCAGGGCGAGAGTCTTGTCCGCGGGCTCGGTGGCTGCGGCCAGAACATTGATGATCAGTGCGGTGACATCGCGGTTGCTCATGGCGATGCCGTCGAACTCGGCGGTGCACAGCTTCGATATCAGGTCCTCGCCCGGGTGGCTGCGCCGCTGCTCGATGATGGGGACGAGGTAGGCCTCCAACTGCTCGGCGCAGTCAAGGCAGTGCTGCCGGCGTTCGGGGGTAAGGGTGATGGCGGTGATGAACTCGGCGACCCCGCTGTGCCAGGCGGCCACCTGCTGCCAGTCCTTTCTGTCCAGGCCGAGGACATCCAGCGCCACATACACGGCGAGCGGTTTGCCGAAGTCGTTGACGAGATCCACCCTGCCCTGGGGGAGGAACGGCGCCATCAGCTCGGCGGCATTGGTGTGGATGGCTCTTATCTGGTCCTGCAGGGCCTGCCCGGTGAAGCTCCGGACAACGATCTTCCGCTTGGCGGTGTGCTCGGCCCCGGTCATCTGGGCCAGCACTCGCCCGCGCATCACCGGCTCGGCGCGCGCCTGCAGCATCTCGGTGGTGAACGCCTCATGGTCGGTCAGTACCCGCTTCACATCCTGATAGCGGGAGATGAAGTAGCTGTCGATCGCCGGCTCGTAGTGCACCGGAGCCTGCTCCCTCAGCTGTGGGAAACAGCGGTAGGGGGCAGCGGCGAAGTCCTCGGACAGGATGCTGAAGTTGTCCATGGGCATGGCTGGGACCTCTCAAGGCATGGGGAAAGAGCAAGGGCGGGGGCAGGGCGGAACGGAGCGTCCGCGCCTCGGCGAAAATGCGGCAGTCCTGATCGGAACCAGTCGCCTGGGAGAACCGGTCGGCGACGATCTGCTCGCGGGTTCAGAGGCTGCCTGCGGGCAAGGATCGACTCGGCGACGTCCGGGAACGCCGGTACCGCAGGGAACAGGGGCAGCTCGGGCGGTAACTAGGGCCTGTGCGAGCAGCCGAGAGGTACGGCCGGAAGCGCCCGTAATCCGGACTGGGCGGCGCACGTCACGCCGTGTGACACGCCTCGTTGGCATCCCATGTCCGACTGTCCTCTCAGAACCATGGTCAACATTGTGACAGCGGCAGTGTGTACCGGGCGTAGGTGGTGGGAGGCACCAGCCTCCGAGACCCGTTGGGACCTCCCGGCGGCGCGAAGTGTCAACGCCGCCCCGCACAGGAAGCGTCTCCGGGTCGACCGCTCCGTCACACCTTCCGCAAGGAAGACCTGACGGGGTCCATCATGCCGTGCGGATCCGATGAACCATGCCGGAGGGAGCCTCCGTAGTCACCGGAGAGCCGGCGTAACGCGCCCGGCTTTCTAGCGTCCGGCGGCCGCGGCACCCCAGCGGACGTGCGGGCGATGCGAGACCGGAGCGATTCGCTCCAGACAACGAGGAAACCCCATATGTTGCATGCCATGGAGGGCTCCGCCGAGAAGCGGATTGCCGTCACAGTCCACGCGCCGGACCCGATCTCACTGACGGGCTTAACAACCCAGCTCGCCCAGTACCGGGAGGTGTCGCTCGTCGAGGACCGAGAGGAGCACCGCGGAGCCGTGGTCGTCTTCGTCGCCGAGACGATAGAAGAGTCGACGATCACGACGTTGCGCCGTCTCGTCCGGATCGACGAGGCACGGGTCGTGCTCGTGGCGAGCCTGATCCGCGAGGCCGACCTGCTCGATATCGTCGGATGCGGCGTCGGAACCATCCTCTGGCGGCGAGATGCCACCCCTCACCGGTTATTCCGGGCCGTCGTCGCGGCCTCGCGGCACGAGGGGGATCTGCCGCCCGATCTGCTCTCCCGGCTGCTCAGCCAGGTCGGGCAGTTACAGCGCAGCGTCGGTGACGGGCAGCCCGGCACGCTGGCGGGACTGGCGCCACGCGAGGTGGCCGTCATCCGTCTGATCGCCGAGGGACTGGACACCGGGGAGATCGCCGACAAACTCTCGTATTCCGAACGCACGGTCAAGAACGTGCTGCACGGGATGACCACCCGGCTCCATCTGCGCAACCGTGCCCACGCCGTTGCGTATGCGATGCGCGAGGGACACATCTGACGCGAGCTGTCGCCGTGCCTCCGGCTCCCCGGAGCCTGAGGCACGGCGGGTGCGGACCGGGGCGCGGCGCCGCGACATCCGGTCTCAGCTGCGGATCCGGGTACGTACCGGCAGGTGGGTCCAGCCGGCGACGAAATTCGATGCAAGCCGCCGGGGGAGCCCTGCGGGCTCGAACTCCTCCACAAGCGACAGGACTTCCTCGAAGAAGACCCGCAGGGTGAGACGGGCTACGGTGGCGCCCAGGCAATAGTGGTGGCCGAGTCCGAAGGCCAGATGACGGTTGTCGGTCCGTTCGATGTCAAAACGGTACGGCTCGGAGAACACCCTCTCGTCCCGGTTCGCCGAGCCGACCCAGACGGCCACCGCGTCGCCCTTGCGCACCCGGCCTCCGCTCAGTTCGACATCCCGTACCGCGTGCCTCAGAAAGCTGCCGGCCGAGCTGGCCCAGCGCAGCCCTTCCTCGACCAGGCCCGGGATCAGCCGGGGGTTGTCGGCGGCGGCGCGGTACTGGTCCGGGTTCTCCATCAGGGCGAGGACGGTCCCGGCTGCGGTGTGCGGGGTGGTGGCGTTGGCCCCGAGGAGCACGCTGTAGCAGTTGACCACGACCTCCTCGCGGCTGAGCGGGGACTCCCCCGCGGTCATGGTCATGAGATGCCTGATGACGTCCTCACCCGGAGTGCCGGAGCGCGTGCGGACCTCCCGGGCGAAGTATTCGAAGAGCCCGTGATGGCCCGTGAGCAACGCTTCCCTGCCGTGCAGCGGGGCCCAGCACGGGTCTTCGGGCGCGGCCGCCATACCGGTCAGGCGCACGAGCCGCGGCCAGTCCTGCTCCGGTATGTCCATGAGGGCGCCGGCGGCCGCCATGGGCAGTGTCATCACCTGCTGGGCGAGGTCCCAGACGGCTCCTTCCCGGGCAGGGGTGAGCGCCGTACGCACCGCGTGCCGGATCCGTTCCTCGGTCCGGGCGACGGCTCCCTTCGCGAACAGGCGGTTCAGGGGGCGCCGCAGTTCGTCGTGGCGCGGTGGATCGGTGGCGACCAGCATCCTGCCGGCCGCCGCGTCCCCCTGTCCGAGCTGGGCGAGGAGACTACCCCGCTCGGAGGTGAAGTCGCGGTGGTCGCCGAGCACTCGGCAGGCGTCCTGGTAGCGGGTGACGGACCGGAACGACCGCCCGTCGGGCAGCACCTGGCGGTGCAGTGGGGCGCGGGCGCGCAGGGCGGCCCAGACCAGGTGCGGATCGCCGGTCGCGTGGAAGGCCGGATCGAAGAGGTCCAGTTGGTCCAGATCGACGTGTTCGAGGTCCGCGGTCGCCGGCGCTGCGGTGGTGGTCACGGGGGCATCGCTCCTTTCCCGGACGGTCAGTGGGGAGCATCCGGCCGGGAGGGGGCCGCTCCCCGGCCCTTGGGCAGCCAGGGCGGACGGCGCTCCTCGTAGGCGCTGATCGCGGCGTCGAGTCGCAGGGTGAGGTCGAGCAGGTCGTAACCGCCCACGAGCCTGTCGTGGGCGGCGTCGTCCAGGAAGAACGGCTCCGTGGTGATTCCCGCAGCGGCGCAGTGCACCGTGCGCTCGACCACGTTCACCGTGATCTCGGCCTCGGCGTCCTCGGTCGTCGCGCGCATCAGTGCCTCCGCGACGTCCGGAGCCACCTCGGCCGGGACCAGCCCGGCGTTGGGCATGTTGTTGCGGAAGATGTCGGCGAACCGGGAGGAGATGACGGCACCGAAGCCGTACTCGGCGAGGGCCCAGGGGGCGTGCTCACGTGACGAGCCGCAGCCGAAGTTCGGGCCGCCGACGAGAATGGTGGCGCCCCGCCGTTCGGGCTGGTTCAGGACGAACGCCGGGTCCTTGCGCCACTCCTCGAACAGCCCGTCCGCGTAACCGGTGCGGCTGGTCTGCTTCAGCCATATGGCGGGGATGATCTGGTCCGTGTCCACGTCGGCCCGGGGCAGCGGTACGGCCCGGCCGGTCAGTGTGCTCAGCGGTCGCATGCGGACCTCACCCTTGTGACGAGTCGGAGTAGGAAGCGGAGGCGGCCAGGTCGCCGGCGCCGGCGAGGTGGCCGAGCACCGCGGTGGCGGCGGCGGTCTCCGGGGAGACGAGGTGAGTTCGCGCGCCCGCGCCCTGGCGCCCCTCGAAGTTCCGGTTGGAGGTGGAGGCACTGCGCATCCCCGCGGGCACGGTGTCACCGTTGATGCCCACACACATGGAGCAGCCCGGGGATCGCCATTCGAAGCCGGCGTCGGTGAACACCCGGTCCAGGCCTTCCTCCTCGGCCTGCCGTTTGATCTGTGCCGAACCCGGTACGACCAGGGCCCGCACCGACGGTGCGACCTTGCGCCCGCGCAGTACGCGGGCCGCCGCCCGCAGATCCTCCAACCGGCTGTTGGTGCAGGAGCCGATGAACACGATGTCGATGCCGATGTCCCTGAGGGCGGTACCGGGTGTCAGATCCATGTAGCGCAGCGATCGTTCCGTCGAGTGGCGCTCGGCCTCGTCGTGGAAGTCGCACGGATCGGGGACGCGCCCGTCGATCGAGACGGTCTGGCCGGGGTTGGTGCCCCAGCTCACCTGGGGACCGATGTCCGATGCGTCGATCACCGCCTCGCGGTCGAAGGCGGCCCCGTCGTCGCTGCGCAGGGTCCGCCAGTCGTCGAGCGCGTGCTCCCACAGAGCGCCGCGCGGGGAGCGTTCCCGTCCTTCGAGATAGCGGTACGTGGTGTCGTCCGGGGCGATCAGTCCCGTGCGGGCTCCGGCCTCGACGGCCATGTTGCACACCGTCATCCGTCCCTCCATGGTGAGGGAGCGGACGGCCTCGCCGCGGAACTCGATGATGCTGCCGGTTCCCGCCCGGGTGCCGATCCGCGCGATGACCGCGAGTACGAGGTCCTTCGCGGTGACACCGGTACGCAGGGTCCCGTGGACCGTCACCGCCATGTTCCGCGGCTTGGCCGCGCGCAGCGTCTGGGTGGCCAGCACGTGCTCGACCTCGCTGGTGCCGATACCGAAGGCGATGGCTCCGAACGCACCGTGGGTGGCGGTGTGGCTGTCGCCGCAGACGATGGTCATCCCGGGCTGGGTGAGCCCCATCTGTGGACCGATGACGTGCACGATGCCCTGTCCCGGGGAGTTCATCGGGTGCAGTTCGATGCCGGCTTCACGGCAGTTGTCCATCTGGACCTGGAGTTGGCGTGCGCCCCGCAGGTCCCCGGCCGGCAGGTTGCCACCGGTGGTCGGGACGTCGTGGTCGGCGGTGGCGACCGCGAGGTCGGGGCGGCGGACGGAGCGCCCGGCCATTCGCAGCCCCTCGAACGCCTGGGGTGAGCTCACCTCGTGCAGCAGGTGCATGTCGATGTAGATGAGGTCGGACTCCCCGCGGTCGACGACATGCCGTTCCCAGATCTTGTCGGCCAGCGTGGTGGGGTGGTTCATGAGGGTTCCTCGGGGGTCTCGGGCGGGCCGGCTGTCTCGGGCGGCCGGGGGATCCGGGCGGTGCCGGTGTACGGGGCTGTCGCCGGGCTGCCGGGCAAGACGGGGGCGTCGGCCGCCATCGGTGCCGGGCCGGGTGTCCGGTCCAGCCCCAGTCGGGACACGAGGCCCTTGCGGTCGAGTTTCCCGTTGGGACCGAGGGGCAACGCGGTCACATGCACATACCGGTCGGGCAGCATGTGCTCGGGCAGCGCGCGCCGCGCGGTGGCCACCAGCTCTTTCCGGCGAAGCCTCAGGCCCGTGTAGGCGACCACCAGTTCCCGCTCGCCGTCCTCGGCGGCCAGGGCGAACGCCGCGGCGTCGTGCACACCGGAGTGCCGGCGCAGCACCGCCTCGACCTCCCCCGGTTCGATGCGGTGTCCACGGATCTTGACCTGGTCGTCGATCCTGCCGAGGTGCACCAGATCGGGGCCACGCCGACCGACCAAGTCGCCTGTGCGGTACCAGAGTTCGTCAGTGATGGGGCCGCTTGCGGGGACGCTGCGCATGCCGTGCTCGTCGACGGCGGCGAACTTGTCCCGGTTGTCCCGGGAGTCCAGGTAGCCGTGGAAGCGCTGCGGTCCCCGTACGAGGAGTTCACCCTCGTCCGACTCCCGTCCGTGCTCGTCGACCACCAGCGCCTCGAGACCCGGATTCGCTGCCCCGATGGGCACCGTTCCGTTCGCCGTCCCCGGCCACTGCTCCACCTCGGTCGGCAACTGATGGCTCAGGGAGGTGACCGTCAGCTCGGTGGGTCCGTAGAGATTGCCGACGACGCCGTTCGGTGCGGCGGCCCGCCATGCTCGGGCCTGATCGAGCGTCAGCTGTTCACCGGCGAAGAGACTGTGGCGCAGCGTGGGCATCGAGCCGGGTCGCAGCCGTCCGAGCCGCCGGGCGAAGCCGATCACCGACGGTACGGAGAACCAGTGGGTGAGCGCGTTCCGGGAGACGAACGCAGCCGGGTCGAGCAGGTCCTCCTTGCGTGGGACCACGAGGGTGGCACCGGACCCCCAGGCGACGAAGAGGTCGAAGACCGAGGGGTCGAAGGTGAGGTCGAAGGTCTGCGAGAGGCGGCTGCCGGGCCCGGCGCCGTACCGCTCGATGCACTGCGTCACATACGGGACGACATTGCCGTGGCGGATCGGCACTCCCTTGGGGCGGCCCGTGGATCCGGAGGTGAACAGGATGTAGGCCTGCGTGTGCGGGTCCGCGGGCGGTTCCGCGGGTTGCGGTACGGGCCCTTCGAGGACTCCGCGGGCAGCCGTTCCCGAGAGGTCGAGGACTTGCGGCGGGGTGTCTTCCGGACCGGCCTCCTCCTGGAGTGCGGCGGCGACGGGAGCCCCTGCGTCGTCCACCACGACCACGCCGGCACCGGCGGACGCGCACACCGATGCCGCACGCGACGCCGACTGGTGGCAGCTCAGCGGCAGAACGGTCACACCGAGCTGCTGGGCCGCCAGATAGACGGCGTAGGCGACGGGGCTGCGGGATGCGATCAGGGCGACCCTGCCGGGCGACCCGCCGCCCGCCGCGGTCAGCAGAGCCGAGCCGGCACGGCGGGCCGCCCGGTCGAGTTCGCGGTACGTGAGCCGGAGCCCCGCCACCTCGAGCGCGATGTGATCGGGATACCGCGCGACGGTGGCGGCGAACAACTGGGCGAGGGTTCGTGTCGGTGTCATCTCACGATCCGTCCGTTCCGGCCCCGGTCCGCACACTGGTCTCCCCGTCGGGCGCTTCGGCGGCAGCCGCCCGCTCGCGGTCGAGGGACGCCTGGATGCCCGAGAGCGGAAGCGCGGCGGACATGGACAGCACCGCGGCTCCCGCGATGACCGCCTGGACGGATCCCAGAGCGCCGAGCGAGTCGGTGAGCGCGGCGACAGCGGCGCCCCCGGTGAAGGCGCCGATGGGCACGATCCCCCACGCCAGGGTCCGGTACGCCGCGTGCATGGCGCTCTGTTCCTCGTCCCGCACACGCACCTGTCGTACGGACATAGAGTTGACGTTGTAGAGCGCCTGGAAGAATCCGGCGAAGGCACCCGATGCCGAGAGAACGAGCATCGCGGGCAGCGTCGGAGCCAGCAGCACACCGATGACACAGACCGGCTCGGCGACGGCGGTCCACGTCCTGACCCGGCCGGCTCCGACGCGGTCCGTGACGCGCGAGGCGATGAGGGCGCCGGCGACCGCCCCGAAGGCGGCCACCGACTGGGCGGCGCCGAAGGCGGCGACCGACATGTGCAGGCCCTGGTAGGCGAGGAGCGGATAGACGGTGAAGTAGATGGAACCGCCGGCATTCGCCATCAGGGTGCCCAGGGCACACCGGACCAGCACAGGGTCCTTGCGGATCACCCGCACCCCGAGCCCCAGCCGGGGCCACAGACGTTCCCCTCTGCTCGTACGGCCTCCGAAGGGCCGCATCGCGGTGAGTGTGCCCGCGGAGAACAGGAAGGTGCACGCGTCGATCAGCAGCGACCAGCTGCCCAGTGCGTGGTAGATGCCGCCCGCCAGGGCCGGTCCCGAGACCTCGCTGACGGTTCGGCTGGTCTCCAGCCGGGAGTTGGCGCGAACGACATCGCGCGTTTCGACCACGGCCGGGAGCGCCGCCGAACTCGCGATGTTGAAGAAGACCGTCGCCGCGCTGGCGATGACGACGCACACCATGAGCACCGCGAGCGACAGCCGGCCGAACCACACGGCGAACGGGATGGCGGCCAGGGCCACGACGCGTACGAGGTCGCAGAAGATGAGCAGTCTGCGCCGGTCCCAGCGGTCGGTCAGCGCCCCGGCGAGCAGGCCGAGCACGGGGGTCGCCGCGTACTGCGCGGTGGTGATCAGGCCGACCTCGAAAGCGGAGGCGCCGAGGGTGTAGACGGCGAGGGTGGGCAGGGCGACGACGGTGACACGGTCGCCGAGCAGACTGACCGAGGAACCCGCCCAGAGCAGTTGGAACTGCCGTCCCAGCGGTCGCCGGGCTGTGGGCTCCCTCGTCCTGGTGAGGAGATTCACGTCGCGGCAGCCTCGCGGATCACGGGCGGGATCTTGTTGGTGCGTTCGATTCTGGTCAGCTCCGGGACGTTCTCGACGCGGACGACCGAGGGATCCTGGCGCGCGATGACACCCAGGTCGTAGTTGTCCCGCAGGACGCGGTCGAGGACCGGGGCGGGGTCGGCGTCGCCGGTGTACCGGACGACAACGGTGCGCAGCGCACCGGCCTCCTCCTCGGAGGGGACGAGCACCAGCTGGGCATGGTCCACCCCGGTCTGCCGGGTGGTGGTCTCCAGCAGGTCACCCACCGAGAACAGGGCTCCGGCGAGCTTGAACGTGTCGTCGGCGCGGGAGGCGACACGCAGTCCGCGGGGCGCTCCGCAGCGACAGTCGGCGGCTACCAGACGGTCACCGAGGCGGTAGCGGACGGTGGGCACGGTCCAGCCTTCGCCGACGCGCGTCAGCACCGCTCCCTTGTCGTCGAGTTCGAGGACCTGATCGGGCAGCAGGTGGAGGACGGGGAGGTCGCACCCGGGACCGTTGGTGGCGATGATGTAGGTCTCCACCGATCCGTAGTTGCCCCAGAACTCGGCGTCGGGGAAGGCGGTGCGCACCGTCTTCGCCTTGTTCTCCGTCCAGCTCTCGGCAAGCCAGATGATCTTCTTGACCGGCAGGGTGAGCCCGGCGTCGAGCGCTCCGCTCGCGAAGTCGGCGAGGGCCGTGGGCGTGCCGGTGATGGCGTCGACGCCGATGTCGGCGAAGGTGTCGATCCAGTCGGGGGCCTCGTCGCGCGCGACGGGGCCGAAGGGGACGACCGAAGCGCCGCTGCGCTCGGCGAGACCTTCGATGTAGTAGTGCGATCCCCACATACGCCCGGGGGTGAACAGGTTGAGCAGGACGGATCCGGGGGCCAGCGGTCGCCACTGTGTGAGGACGTCGTCCAGACCCTGGTGGTGGGGCACAAAGGTGATCTTCGGCTTGCCCGTGGTGCCACCGCTGGACAGCACGATCCCGCCGCCTTCGGTGCGCGCCTGGTGTCTGCTGGCCGCGAGGATGTCCGCGGGTCCCGAGACGGCGAGCGACTCCAGGCCGTCCGCCGTGGGGGGCACCGCGGGGCCGCCCCGCTCCGCCCATCGCTCGGCGGACTTCAGCACGGCGTCCCAGGCAACGTTTCCGATGTTCATGGTGTGAGCTCTTTCTCGCCGGACGGGGGGTTCTTCCGGATCCGGTCGAGCAGAATCCGGTCGTGCCGTTCGGCGTAGTGGGAGTACCGCTTGCCCACGAACTCGAACACGTCCTCGTCGAGTCCGTCCTTGCGGCCGATGGCGCCGTCGATCTCCAGCTCCGAGAGCCACAGACCTCCGCCGGCCGTCTCCAGCAGGTCCACGCAGAAATAGCTGAGGCCGAGCTTCCCGTGGACGGCGTCCACGATGGCCTGAGCGCCCTCGGGCGGGGACTCCCGGCGTGCGAGCCGGCCGCCGCGGGAGACGTTGCACGCGTGCGCATCCTGTTGCGGCAGACGGTCGAGGACGTACTCGATGACGCCGTCGAGCGCGTACACCCGGACGTCGGAGACGACGTCGGGTATGGCCGGCTGGATGAGCAGCGCGGTTCTGCTGCCGGACGCGAGGCTGAGCACCGAGTCGAGGGTGGGCCGGTCCGTGCAGCGCACACAGCCCAGTCCGCAGCCCCAGGACAGGGGTTTGACGAAGACCGGGAACCAGTCGTCGGGCACCAGGCTGTGGTAGTCGAGGTGGCCCAGATCCCGGTCGGCGGTGAGCCGCACCGAGGGGATCACGGGCACATCGAGGCCGGAGAAGACCCGCTGGGTCGCGAACTTGTCGTTGAGGAGGATGCCGGCGTCGTGCGGGATGGCGGACCAGAAGCCCAGGGCCTCCAGCGAACGGACCGTCGACAGGCACGGCCACAGGTCGAGTTCGTGATGCGGCATGGTCGTGACGTCGCAGAGCACGATGTCCCGCTCGGGCTCCATACGCTCGCCGTCGAGGAAGGCGTCGTCGTCCCGCATCACGATGCGTTCGGGTGCCACGACGACGAAGTCCATGCCGACGCGCCGCGCGGCTTCCTGGTAGTCGCCCCAGTAGACGGTCTCGTGCCGGACGCCGAGCTGCGAGCTGCGATCGGGGAAGATGTTGACCAGGCGCTTCATACGGCGACCTGCTTTCCGGAGACGAAACGGGTCACCACGGCGCTGAACCTCTCGGGCTCCTCGACGAACGGCAGGTGTCCGCTGTTCTCGAAGACCTCGAGCTCCGATCCCGGCGGCGCCGTGTCGGCCAGCCAGTTGCCGACGAGTGTGGGCTGGACCTGGCTCCGGGCGCCGTGGATGAAGAGTGCGGGTACGGGCAGTTCGGCGATCTGGGACCGCCAGTCCTGGCCGAGGACGGACACCAGCAGCGATTGAAGGGCCCCCGTGGAGCACCCCGCCGACTCGTCGACGAGATCCGCCAGCAGTTCGGGCCTCGGCTGCGAGCCGGAGGCGAAACAACTGCGGACGAGGTAATCGCTGAAGGCGTGCGGATCGGCCCACAGGTCGCGCTGCATCTGCAGGGCGCCTTCGGTGTCGAGTGCTCCGAAGGCCGCGTGCTCCCAGTCCGGGGCGAGCAGCAGACGGGGGCTCATCTCGACGGAGACCAGTGCTTTGACCGCCTTCGCGCCGTACTGGTGCAGATAGGCGTAGGCGACAGCGGCGCCGAGTGACCAGCCGACGAGCGTGACCTCGCGCAGTTCCAGGTGCTCGATCAGCTCGTGGACGTCCTTGGCCGCGGTCGCGACCGAGGCTCCCTGAGGGGCTTGTCTCGACCGCCCGTGGCCCCGCAGGTCGAAGGTGACCACCTGGTGGTCGCGGGCGAGGGCGGGCACGACGTCGTCGAAGAAGCGGGAGGTGGCGGCCCATCCGTGGACCATCAGCAGCGCCGGGCCCGTTCCGGTGGTCCGGTAGTGGATACGTGCCCCGTCCTCGGTGCACAGCTCGGGCATCTCAGTCCTCCTGTGGGTGTGTCCCCGCCAGGGCGGGTGCGGTTCGGCCCGAAGGCTGCGGCGACGGCGCCCACCGCCGTCTGATCAGGGGTTTGTCGGCTTTGCCGACCACGGTGCGGGGGATGTCGTCGACGGCGATGACGGTGCCGGTGAGGGCGTCCTCGCGCAGCAGCGCCTCCACCTCGGCCGCCGCTCGCGCCGGGGAGGTGCCGGGCCGGGGCCGCAGCACGACGAGGACGTCCGCCCGGTAGTCGCCGGGGTGCAGCGCAAGGCTGACGGACTCGGCGACCGGGCAGCTCTCGGCGATGCGCGCGTCGAGGGTGGGTGCGGCGACGGGTCCCGAGGAGCCGGCCAGCATGTCGGTGACCCGGCCGAGGATGCGGTACGAGCCGTCGGTGCAGCGCAGCGCGACGTCACCGGTCCAGAACTCACCGCCCCTGAACGTGCTCGCGTTGGCCTCGTCGTCGTCGAGGTAGCCCTCGCTGGTGCAGTCGGATTCCAGTACCAGCGTTCCCAGACCGGCCGGCGCGTCGGCCGTCAGTGGGGCGAGCCGGGTCCCGACGCCCTCGACCGGGTACATGCCGTGGTCGCTCTGCACGACGTCGCGCATATTGCCGAGGCCCAGGCCGAACTCCGTGGATCCGTAGATCTGGCGGATGTGGACGCCCAGCACCTCCGCACTGTCCCTGAGGAGGGCCGGGCTTACGTACGCTCCCCCGCACAGGGGGCGGCGCAGCACGGAGAGGTCGGTGCCCGGTGCCGTGCGGGCTGCCTCGACGAGCTGTTCGTAGTGGCTGGGAAGAGCGCTCATCACGGTGGCACGGTGCCGCTCCAGCTGCCTGATGAGTACGCCGGCGGGAGCGGCCGGGTCGGCCAGCACCAGCTTCGCCCCGCTGATCAGCGCGGCGAACACATGCAGGTCGGTCGCGTGCGCCACGTCGAGGGTGTGGCGGCAGAAGAAGACGTCGCTGTCGGCGATCCCGATGTCGGCGACCCAGCGCCGGCGCTCCCGTACGAACGGCTGCTGCCGCCAGCTCACCAGCTTGGGCAGTTTGGTGGAACCCGAGGTCCACAGCATCCGGAAGGCGTGCGCCGGCGGGCCGTTCCGCTCGGCCTCCGCCCGCTCGAGCGCTCCGGGGTCGCCGCTCTCCAGTTCGGCGAGTTCGGCGTGCGGCAGGCTTCCGGTGTCGCCGTTCGGGTGGCGTGGACCGACCCAGAGCACGGGTCCGGCCATGGTCAGGGCTCGCTTCACCGCCGCGGCGTCGAAGCCGGCCATGACGGGCACGTAGCACGCGTCGAGGGCGGCGACGGCGAGGATGAAGGCGACATGGCCGGTGCCGTTGGGCAGTCCGGAACAGGCCACCACGTCTCCTGGCCGGACACCGCGCTCGTACAGCCCGCCCGCGATGCGCCGGCACTGCTCGACCAGCTCCCGGTAGGTGCGCCGCTCACCCGCGGTGGTCTCGACCGCGCAGGCATCGGGCCGCTCGGCCGCGACGGACCGGATCGCTTCGTACAGCGCCATCGGTCAGGCGGTCCAGCCGGCGTACGTGGCGAAGCGCCAGTCCTTGGCCAGGCAGTCGACCCGGGGGAATCCGGCGGCCTCCAGCCAGCCCAACTGGCTCTGCAGGTCGGCGCAGATGTCGAACTTCATCCGCTCCCGGCCGGCGGCCCACTCCTCCTCTGGCGCCTTCTCCCGGTGGACGTGCGCCTCGTGCTGCTGGTCGTACATCTCCTCCAGCGGCGTGTCGGCGCCCAGCACCTGCTCGACGTTGACGAAGATGCCACCCGGCCGCAGCACGTCGCGGATGCGGGCGAACAGCCGCTGCTTCTCCTCGTGTTCGAGGTGGTGGATGGCCAGGCCCGACACGACCGCGTCGAAGGGGCCTTCCGGCAACGGATCCACGAGGTCGCCGACCTGCACCGTCAGGTGCTGCTCCGAGGCGAACCTGCTGCGCGCCTGGGAGAGCATGAGCTCCGATCGGTCCACCAACGTCAGTTCGGCGTCCGGGAGTTCACTCAGAATGCGCGCGCTGAGAAGTCCGGTGCCCGCGCCGAGGTCGAGCACCCGGGGCCGCGGACCGGTGCTCATCGCGACCGCTCGCACCGCGGAGTCGTACAGCAGGTCGAACGAGGGGATCAGCTGCCGCCTGAGGGAGTCGAACGTCGTCGGATCCCAGAGGTCGTTGCCCTCGATGACGAATTTCTGGCTCATGGCTTCTCTTCTTCCATTCGGCGGCGGGCCGTTGAGCGGCCGGCCGGGTCCGCGGCCGGGCGGATCGTGACCGCGGGACTGACGGCGCCCTCCACCATCACGGGGGCAGGCGCCTTCGCGTAGGCCCAAGGGGTCCCGGCCGCGGGCACGTCTGGGCATCCGGATGGGCATCCGTGGCTGCCCCTTCGGGGCGGGGCGCCGCCCGGGAACCGGTCCGGTCGCCGCCGGTGGCGGCCACCCGGGGACGTCGTCACGGTCACGGCGTGGGCGTCCGATCGGGCACCGACTCGGGTGCGGGGGGTGCCCCACCGGCTCCTGACCGGGTCCGGCCGCGTGCCTAGCGTTCCCCCGTGAGAGCCGGATCCGGCTTTGCCAGGGCAGTGCAGGCCACGGTCGGAGTCCGGCGATGTCTCATACAGCGGCAATTCGCGTTCCACACAGGCGAGGAGCACACGTGACCCATCAGCAGAACGCGCCGGTCGTCGGCCGAGCCGAGCGTCCGAAGCCCCCTGGCGCGGCGCACTGGAACACGCAGCGCCCCAGCCCCATGCCCTTCCACCGCTACCGCCCCTTCTTCGAGCAGGTCGAGCGGATCGAACTGCCCGACCGCACCTGGCCGCAGACGGTGGTCGAGCGGGCTCCCCTGTGGTGCCCGGTCGACCTGAGGGACGGCAACCAGGCCCTGTCCGAGCCGATGTCCCCCGAGCGCAAACGCCGTATGTTCGATCTGCTGGTGCGTATGGGCTACAAGGAGATCGAAGTCGGTTTCCCCACGGCCAGCCAGGCGGACCTGGACTTCATCCGCTCCATCATCGAAGAGGACGCGATACCCGACGACGTACGCATCCAGGTCCTCTCGCCCTGCCGTCCCGAGCTCATCGACCGTACGTTCCAGTCGGTCGTCGGGGCGTCGAAGGTGACGATGCACATCTACAACCCGACCTCCGAGCTGCAGCGCCGGGTCGTGTTCCGGCAGAGTCGCGAAGAGGTCAGGAAACTCGCCACGTCCTCGGCCGAGCGGGTCGCCCTGCGGGCCGCGGAGTTACCCGACGTCGACTTCCGGCTGCAGTACTCGCCCGAGTCCTACACCGGCACCGAACTGTCCTTCGCGGCCGAGGTGTGCAACGCGGTCATGGACGTCTGGCAGCCCACCACGGACCGGCCGGCCACCGTGTGCCTGCCCGCCACCGTGGAGATGGCCACTCCCGGTGTGTATGCCGACTCCATCGAGTGGATGAGCCGGAATCTCTCCCGCCGCGAGGCGGTGATCCTCTCCCTGCACCCGCACAACGACCGGGGCACCGCGGTGGCCGCCGCCGAGCTCGGCCTCCAGGCCGGTGCCGACCGTGTCGAAGGCTGCCTGTTCGGCAACGGGGAGCGCACCGGGAACGTCTGCCTGGTGACGCTGGGGATGAACCTGTTCAGCAGCGGTGTGGATCCGCAGATCGACTTCTCCGACATCGACGAGGTACGCAGGACCCACGAGGCGTGCACCGGCCTGTCCGTCCACGAGCGGCACCCCTACGCGGGCGACCTGGTCTTCACCGCCTTCTCCGGCGGTCACCAGGACGCCATCAACAAGGGCCTGGACGCCCTGGCCACGGACGCGGAGCGGTCCGGTACCGCCGTGCGCGACACGCGGTGGCAGGTGCCGTATCTGCCCATCGACCCGCGCGACGTGGGCCGCACGTACCAGGCGATCGTGCGGCTGAACTCCCAGTCGGGCAAGGGCGGTGTGGCCTATGTGATGCGGGCCGAGCACTCCCTGGCCCTCCCGCCCGGCCTGCAGCGTGACTTCTCGCAGCTGGTGCAGGCGTACACGGACGCCGACGGCGGCGAGGTGGAACCGGGGCAGTTGCTGCGGCTCTTCACCGAGGCGTACCTGTCTGCGTCCGGCCCCCTGGAACTGCTCGGCCACGCACGCACCACGGACAGCGGCACGGGCGCCGCGTACCACTTCACCACGCGCGTCGACGGCAACGACAAGGATCTCACCGGGCAGGGCGCCACCCGTCTGGACGCGTTCGCCGATGCCCTAACGGACATAGGTGTGCGGCTGCGGGTCGTGAACCCGGCCGAGCACCCCCTGCCGCATCCCGGCGGTGTCAGGACCGCCGTCTATCTGGAGGCGGATGTCACCACCGAAACGGACGGGCGGGAACGCACCGTCCGCGTCTGGGGCGCCGGCATCGCCCGCGACGAAGCCACGGCCACCCTCGAAGCAGCGGTCTCGGCGGTCAACCGCGCCCACCGCCGCTGAAAGGAAGCCCGTGCACAGCAGCATCACCGCCGCGTACCTCGCGGGGTACGAGGAGGCCTCGCGTGATACCGGCGGCGCCGGTGTCCTTCCTCTCACCGGTGCCCAGCGCCGCTTCCTCCTCGTCCAGCGGCTCGACCCGCGGGGGCGGCCCGATGTGGTGCCCCTGTTCTACGCGTTCCCCCGCGGGGTGGTCGACGTGACGCGGCTGCGCGGCGCGGCCGAGTACGTCAGTGCCGCCCACCCGGTGCTGCGCAGCGGACCGCTCACCGTGCGGGGCGTCCCCGTACGGGCCCTTCGGGATCCCGGGGCGACCGTACGACGCATCGTCCCGGATCCCGGTGAGGACGCCGCCGCGGCGCTGAGCCGCACTCTGTTCGGCTGGGAGGCCGAAGGCCCGCCGCTGCGGCTGTTCCTCGTCGCGGACGGCGAGAGGGACGTCCTCGCGCTGGCCCTGGAACACGCGGCGTGCGACGAGCAGTCACTGGGCAGCGTCGTCCACGACCTCACCGTGGCCTACCGCGAGCGCCTCGGCGCGAACGACGTCGGTGAGCGGCGGCGCACACAGGACACCGAGGCGTACCGTGAGTCCGTTCACGCCCAGCTGGTCGCGGAGGTCAGGGCCTCCTCACCGGCCATGCTGGCGCACTGGGCCGGACGGCTGCGCGGGATACGTCCCCGGCTCCCGGCCGACCGCGCACCGGCCCGCGCCGGAGGCTACGGCGTCCTGCGGAGCGAGGTGCCGGTGGGCACCGGCGCCCGGAGCGGAGCCTTCCCCGCACTGCTCTCGGCGGTCTCCGACGCCGCGGGCCTCCTGTACGGCGGCACGGGAACGGACCCTGTACTCGGCTACCCCTGGGGCGGACGGCCCGCGGCGGCGTCCTCCGTCGTCGGCTCGTTCCTGAACACCGTCGTATTCCCCGTGCCGGCCACCGGCGGGCCCGACCAGGTGACCGAGACCTGGTGGGACGACCTCGACCACGCCGACACGCCGTTCGACGAGGTCGTACGCCAGGCCCGTACGGTCGGCACGCCCTGGTCGGGGGAGCTCGACGGCACGCTGGTTCTCGAGGATCTGAGCCGGCGCCCGCCGCTCGAGCTGGGCGGAGCCGCCGGGCACGAGGTGCATGTGGACGGCCGTCCCCCGCGCGCGCCCTTCGCGGTCTCCGCCTCCTACGGCACCGGGCTTCTGCTGGTCCGTCTGGTCTGGGACCGCTCGGTCTTCGACGGCGCGGCAGCGGAGCCGGCCTTCGACCGTCTGGTCGCGGTGCTCGGGGAGCGGCTGGCCGGCGCGCCGGCCGCCGCCGGGACTCCCGCCTCCTCCCCCACTCGCTGAACGCGCCGGGGACACCGGTCCCCGCACCGCGCCCCGCCCCACTCACCGCACGTCTGCCCCTGGTGAAAGGAACCCGATGTTCGACCTCTCCGCGTCCCAGGAGATCGTCTGGCTGCATGAGGAGGTACAACCCGGCAGCCGGGCCTACAACTTCACCGCTTACGCCGACCTGCGCGGAGCCCTGGACACCCGGGCGCTGCACGACAGTCTCGAGGACGTGCTGGCCCGCCACCCCGGCCTGCGCCTGGAACTCGTCCCCGTGGAGGGCGGGATCCCGCGTCAGCGCGTGCGCGAGGACTGCGCACTGCGCTGGCGCGAGGCCGATCTGTCAGAGGATGCCGACCCGGACGGTTCCTTCCGTGAGCTGCTGCGCGCGGAGGCCGAGGAACCCCTGGACACCCAGCGGGCACCGCTGCTCAGATTCACGCTGGTCCGCTTCTCCGACCGGCACCATCGGCTGATCCACGTCGAACACCACCTCGTCCACGACGGCCGCTCGTTCTCCGTCTTCCTCACCGACCTGTTCGACTCGTACATCGCGAGGACGCGCGGGGAGGTGCCGCCCCGTACCCAGGCGAGATCGTACGAGGAGCACGCGCGTTCCCTGGCCGGCCGGGAAGGCGCCGCCGGTGGTACGAGCGGGCTCGACCACTGGCAGCGCACCTTGCGGGGGGCGTCGTTCGACCTGCCCCTGCCGGGTCTGGCCCGTGCGGGCGGGGTCCGCCGGCACCACGGGAACCAGCTGCGCCAGGCCATCGATCCCGAGCTCGCCGAGCGGATACGCCAGTGCGCCCGTCGTCACGGCCACACGGTCTTCTCCACTCTCCTCGGTCTCTTCGCGGAACTGCTGCGCCGTCACAGCGGGCGCACGGACATGGTCATCGGCACCGCGGTCGGCAATCGTCCCGCAGGCTTCGAGAAGACCGTCGGCATGTTCGTCAACACCCTCCCGCTGCGGATCCGGCTCGCGCCCGAGGACAGTGCGCGCGAGGCGGTCGACGAGGTGACGGACATGCTCCTCCGCGCGCTCCCCCACCAGCACGTCCCGGTCCAGACGATCACGCGTTCCCTGGGGCTGCACACCGACGGCGCGGAGAATCCCCTGTTCGACGTGATGTTCAGCGCACACGACGCGCCGGTCCCCGACATCGACGTGCCGGACCTGGAAGTGGCACTGCACGAGGGATACAACAGCGGTACCACGCGCTTCGACCTCGACCTGGTGCTGCTCCCGGACGACCGGCGGGTGGTCGGGCACCGCGAGGGCCCGGCCGGCATGATCCTGCTGTGGGACTACGACACCGACCTCTTCTCCCGCGAAACCGCCGAGCTGCTCTCGGAGAGATACCTCGCCCTGGTACGGGCCTACGTGGACACACCCGGCACTCCGCTGGCCGCGCTGGCGTCCGCGGCCGCACCGCCCGCCCGGCATGAGCCGACCGCACCGGAGGAGGCTCTCGGGCCGGATCCTTCGCGCGTACTGGATCCCTTGTCCTGGCAGCAGTCCGGCCGTCCCGCCCTCGTCGCCCCGGACGCAACGCTCACCCACGGGGACCTCGACCAGCGGGTGACGGAGCTGTGCGGGCGGCTGCGTGACGCCGGTGTCAGGCCCGGCCAACCGGTCGCGGTGGTGCTGCCCCGCGGCACGGACAACGTCGTCGCCCTGCTGGCCTGTCTGCGCGCCGGTGCGGTGTACTGCCCGCTGTCGCCGGACGACCCAGCCGGCCGGCTGGAGCTCCTGCTGCGCAACCTGGCCCCGGCGCTGGTCCTCACCAGTCGCACGAGCGCTCCCTCCGTGCCGGTCCAGGGGCTTCCGCTCGCCCTGCTGGACGGGCCCGGCTTCCCCCCGGCAGCGCCGTCGCCGAGCGTCCCGGAAGCCGCGTACGTCATCCACACCTCCGGCTCCACCGGCGTGCCCAAGCCGGTCGTGGTGAGCCGGTCCGCGCTGGCCCACCATGTCACCGCGGTGGCCGCACGGTACGAACTGGCCCCGCACGACCGGGTGCTGCTCTTCGCCCAGCCGTCCTTCGACGTCGCGCTGGAGGAGGTGCTCCCGTCCCTGTACGCCGGCGCCTGCCTGGTGGTCCCGAACCGGAGGGTTCCCACCGGCACCGAACTCGCCGCGGTGCTCAGCGCCCGCCGCGTCACCGTTGTCAACCTGCCCACCAGCTATGTCCTCGGCTGCCGGGAGGATCTCGCCGAAGCCGTCGGGGACGGCCGCTGGCAGCCACGGCTCATCGTGCTCGGCGGTGAACGCCTCCCGGCCAGGGCGCTGCGTGAGTTGTGCTCCGCCGCGGACGTCACGCTCCTCAACGCCTACGGCGTCACCGAAGCCGCCATCACCTCGGTCGTGCACCGTGTGAGCCCCGACGACACGGTGGACGAGAACGCCGAGATCCCGCTGGGCGTCGAACTGCCCGGTGTACGCGTCCACGTCCTCGACACGGGGCTGCGGCCGCTGCCCGCCGGCGCGGTCGGGGAGCTGGCGATCGCGGGCTCCGGGCTCGCGGAGGGCTATCTCGGTGCCGCGGAGGCCACCACCGCCCGCTTCGTCACCGCGCCCACCGGCCCGGATGCGGCGGATGCCGGTGGTGAACGGGTCTACCTCACCGGTGACATGGGATACCGGGACCGGGCAGGTCGCCTGTGGTTCCTCGGACGCCGCGACAACCAGGTCAAGCTGCGCGGATACCGGATCGAACTGGAGGAGATCGAGGCCGCGGCCTCCGCCGAACTGGACGGCCGCCCGTGCGCGGTCGTACGGGACGACACCGCGGCGGGCGGGCCGCGACTGGTCGGCTTCGTGGAAGCTCCTCGCGTGGACCAGGCGGCACTGCACGAGGCGCTGGCACGGCGGCTGCCCGCCGCCCTCAATCCGGGCCTGTGGGCCGCGGTCGACACCATGCCCGTGCTCCAGGGCGGCAAACCGGACCGCAGGGAACTCGGCAGGCGGGCCGCGGAGCTCTCCCAGGTCCCCGGGAACGACCACGTCGACGAGGCCGCCGTGGCCGACCCGGCCGTGGCGCTGCTGGCCGAAGGCTGGCGCACGGTCCTCGGCCACGACGGCTTCTCTTCCCGGTCCCACTTCTTCCAGGTGGGCGGCCACTCGCTGCTCGCCGCGCAGCTCGCCGCCTGGCTGGAGCCGCACCTGGGCGCGCGTCCCCCGCTGCGCACCCTGCTGCGGCACCCGGTCCTCGCGGACCAGGCCCGCGCGCTGGCGGAGGCCGCCGTATGACCGCGCCCTCCACCGTCCTCGAGGACGACCACAGGGAACTGGTGTCCGCCTTCAGGGACTTCGTCCGCAGGGAGCTCGTCCCCCTCGCCGGAGAGCTCCCGGACGAGGCCGGCGCCGTCCCGGACGACCTGCGGACCTATGTCCGCCGCCGCTCGGCCGGACTCGGCTTCTACGCGGGGGACTACCCCGAGAGCGCGGGCGGCTCCGGGGTGCCGCTGAGCGCCGTCGTCCAGCTGCACCACGCCGCCGGGCGCAGCGGGTGCCCGCTCGCCCCGTACGCCCTCGCGGGCTCCGACGGCCCGAGTCCGATCCTGCTGCACGGCACCGGCGCCCAGATCGAGTCGTATCTGGCGCCCCTGGTACGCGGTGAGGCGTTGCGCTGTCTGGCGATGACCGAACCCCACGCGGGTTCGGACGCCTTCGACCTGCGGACCGTTGCCGAGCGCAGCGCCGACGGCTGGGAGCTCACCGGGCGCAAGACCTTCGTCAGCAACGCCGACCGGGCGGACTTCGCGCTCGTCGTCGCGGAGGTCCACGACCCGGACGGCGCGGGCGGGCCGGCGGGTGGAGGGGCGACCGGGGATGGGGCGACCGTTTTCGTGGTGCCCATGGACACGGTCGGGCTGTCCATCGGCCAGCGCTACGAAGGCATGTCGGGCGAGCCGCTGTTCGAACTCGTCCTGGACCGGGCGCGGTTGCCGGCCGACGCGGTGGTGGGCGGCCCGGACGGCATCGGCATGGCCATGGAACTGGCGTTGCGGAGCCTGTCCCGCGGCCGGCTGATCGTCGCCGCCCAGTGCAACGGCATCGCCGAGTACGCGTTGGAGGAGGCCGTCGCGTACGCACGGGAGCGGCGCGCCTTCGGCGGGCCGATCGGCTCCCGCCAGCACATCCAGGAGCACCTGGTGAGCAGCCGCGCGGAGGTGGAGGCGTCCAAGCTGGTCACGCTGGCCTGCGCCCGGCTCCTGGATTCGGGTACGGATGCCCCCGAGAACGCCGCGATGGCGAAACTGACCGCCTCCGAGACGGCCGTGCGGGTCGTGGACCGCGCGCTGCGGGTGCACGGCGCGAGCGGCTGGGTGCGCGGGCACCCACTGGAGCATCTGTACCGGTACGTCCGGATGATGACGATCATCGAGGGGACGTCGGAGATCCAGAAGGTGACGATGGCCCAGGCCATGGGTCTGGGGCGGGTCCAGTCATGACGGAAAGCGGAGTGACCATGATCGAGAGCACAGCCCACGGCAGCCCTACGGCCGTGAAGCCTGCGGAGCCGGCCGGGAGCGGCGGAACACCGGCCGGGGGGCTCAGTGTCATCCGCGGCGTCGTCCCCGGCGCCCGACCGGACGACGTCCTCAGCCGGTTCGAGTGCTGGGTGCGTGAGCAGCCGGATGCCGTCGCCGTCGACGACCGCGGACGGAAGTGGACCTACGCCCAACTCGACGCCTCGGCGGCGGAGATCGCCGGGACACTGGCGGGGAAGGTGGGTCCCGGCGACCTCGTGGGCGTCTGCCTGGACCGGTCGGCCGAGGCCGTCGCCACCGCCGTCGCGGCCGCGCGGATCGGTGCCGTCCATCTGCCGCTGGGGCCACGGCCGGGAGCCGGGCGGCTGGCCGTCGCCATGCGTGACGCACACATCGCCTGCCTGGTCGCACGGCGGGAGGATCCGAACCTTCCCGCCGAGCTCCCGACGGGCATGCCGGTGGGGCTGTCCGGGGAGATGGTGGCCCACTTCACCGACCGTGCGCCGGGCGCCCGGCGCGCCCCCGACGGCAGCTTCTACGCCGTCCTCACTTCGGGGTCGACAGGCACACCCAAGGCCGTCGCGGTCGGCCGGGACTCCCTGGGCAACCTCGTCGACTGGTACGGCGCGCTGATGGAACTGGGACCCGGCGCACGTCAGAGCCTTCTGGTGGGCGTCGGCTTCGACCCCCACGTCATGGAGATCTGGTCGGCGCTCGCGTCCGGCGCGGCCCTGTGCGTCGCCCCCGAGTCCGCGCGCCGCGACCCGGCCGCGCTGGCCTCCTGGTGGTGCGATGCGGGCGTCACCGCCATCACCCTGCCCACTCCCCTGGCCGAACTGCTCTTCGCCCGCCCGTGGCCCGAGGCGTCCCCGCTGCGTCATCTCCTCGTGGGCGGAGACCGGTTGCGCCGCCGGCCGTCCTCGGACGTCAGTGCCCGTGTGCACAACGCGTACGGCCCGGCCGAAGCCACCGTCATCACCACCACACACCTCATGCCCCGCCCCGCGCCCGGCGGGCAGGCACCGTCACAGCCGCCTCCCATCGGGGGGCCGGTGAACGGCGCGGTCCTGTGCGTGGCGGACGAGGAGGGACGGCTCCTGCCACGCGGTGAAGCGGGAGAACTCCTGATCGGCGGGCGTGGCCTCGCCATCGGCTATCTCGACGAAGCGCTCACCCGTGCGCGGTTCGTGGACCCGCCGCAGGGTGTGGAGGGGGTGGATCGCGTCTACCGCAGCGGGGACCGCGTGGTGATGCGCGACGACGGTGTGCTGGAGTTCGTCGGCCGCATCGACGACCAGGTCAAGCTCGGCGGGGTGCGAATCGAACCCGCCGAGGTCGAGGGGGCGTTGGAGCGGCATCCCGACGTGGAGCGTGCCGTGGTCGTCCTCCACCGGACCGCGGCGGGCCTGGACCGGCTGGTCGCCTTCGTCCGGCCGGCACCGGGACGGTCACCCGACGGCGATGCGCTGCTGGAGTCCGTGCGGGACCGGTTGCCGGAAGGCACCACGCCCGCGGCGGTCCGCGTCATCGGCGAATTCCCTCTGGACGGCAACGACAAGGTCGACCGGCGTGCCCTGCTGGCGGCCGAGACGGCCCGCTCGCAGTGGCTGCCCGACCGGACCGGGTCCGGCGCGGTCGACGGCCCCGACGGTGCGGGGTACTCCGACACCGAAGTCACACTGCTGGAGCTGTGCCGGGAAATCCTCGGCGAGCCCGAACTCGGCCTCGCCGACACCTTCGTGGCATCCGGCGGCAACTCCCTCGCGGCGGCCCGGCTGCTGGCCCGGATCGAGGACGCGTACGGCATCCGGCTGCAGGCCGCGGATGTCCTCGTGGAACGCGACCTGCGCGGCCTCGCCGCCATCGTGGACGCCCGCCGCACGACCCTGAGCAAGGACGTCTGACATGAATGTCTCTCTTTCCTCCGTGGCAATCCCCGAGGCAGAGCCGGTGGACGTCCCATCGGGCGGTGTCCTCCAGCTGGTGCTGGGACACGCCGCCCGTACCCCGGAGGCGCTCGCCCTCCGCGCGGGCGCGACGTCGTGGACGTACGGGCAGCTGGTGGCCTCGGCCGGTGCGCTGGCTGACCGGCTGCGCGCCCGCGGTTGCCGGCCCGGAGACGCCGTCGGCCTCCTGCTCCCCCGGTCGGCCTGGACCGTCGTCGCGCAGCTGGCCGTCTGGTGGGCCGGGTGTCACTACGTCCCCGTCGATCCCGACCAGCCGGCTGCCCGCACGGCCTCCGTACTCGCCGACGCGGGGACCGTGCTCACGGTCGGCGACCGGGAGTCGCTGGCCTCGGCCGGTCTGACGGAGCGGTCCGTCGTCGTCGAGGGCACCGGCCCCTGCACCGCCGCACCCGATCCGTGTGCCGCGCCGGTGCAGTCGCCCGCTGGGCCGGACGTCCCCGACGCCCTGGCGTGCGTGATGTACACCTCGGGTTCCAGTGGCCGTCCCAAGGGCGTGATGGTGCCCCACCAGGCGATCGCGGGGCTCGTGGCCGCACCGGAGTACGCCACCGTCGAACCGCGTGACCGGGTGCTCTTCCAGTCGGCTCCCCATTTCGACGCCGCCACCTTCGAGGTCTGGGCGCCGCTGGCCCGCGGCGCCGCCGTGGTCGTCACCGAGGAAATCCGGCCTTCCCTCGAAGATCTGGCGAGGGTCGTGGAACGCCACGGGGTGACCGTGGCCTACTTCACCGCCGGGCTCTTCCATCAGCTCGCCGCGCTGGGCTCACGCGTGTTCGATGTGCTGCGGACCGTCGTCGTCGGCGGTGACGTCCTCTCGCCGGGGCACGCGGAAAGCGTGCTGCGCCAGGCGCCCTGGCTGGAACTGGTCAACGGGTACGGCCCCACGGAAACCACTACCTTCGCCACCGCGCACCGGGTGATCCCGGCCGACTGCCGTGGCCCCCTGCCGATCGGTCTGCCGGTCAACGGTGCCACCACCCAGGTGCTGGACGAGCTCGGCCGGCCGGTCCCGCCCGGTACACGGGGAGAGCTGTGGGTCGGCGGACCGCGGCTCGCGCTCGGATATCTCGGCCTGCCCGCCCTCACCTCGGAGCGGTTCACCGTGTGTCCGCCGTACGGCCGGATGTACCGGACGGGTGACGTGGTGTCGGCCGGCCCGGACGGCGCGCTGGCCTTCCACGGCCGTGCCGACGACCAGGTCAAGGTGAGGGGTTTCCGCGTCGAGCCGCGCGAGGTGGAGGAGAACCTCTGCGGGCATCCGGCGGTGGGCACTGCGGCCGTCGTCGCCCGGCGGGTCCGGGACGGGGAACCCCGGCTGGTGGCATATGTGACAGCGGCGGAAGGCGCTCAGCGGGTGGACGAGGCGGAACTCCGCGCCCATCTGGAGGCGAGGCTCCCCGCGTATATGCTGCCCGACGCCTGGGAACTGCTGGACGAACTCCCGCTCGGCAGCACCGGCAAGGTCGACCGGCAGGCCCTGGCCACCCGGAGCGTGCCGGCGGAAGACGGTCACGAACCGGGGCCGGACGGTGGGAACGCCCGCGAGGACGGTCCCTGCTCCCGGGCCGCTGCCCTCGGCGCGGCAGCGGATTGCGGCCTCGGCACCCCCGGACTCACACCCGTGGAGTCGGTCGTCGCCCAGCTGTGGAGCACCGCTCTGGGAGTGGAAGTGACCAGCCCCGATGACCACTTCCTCGCCTGCGGAGGGCATTCCCTCCTGGCCCTGGGAATCGTCGAGAACCTGCGGGAGGACCTCGATGTCGAGATCGGTCTCATCGACTTCTTCCGGAATCCGACCGTCGCGGGACAGGCCGCCCTCGTCGAACGCGCCCTGCGCCGGGCCGAAGAGGGTCCCGCCGGCACGACGGTGACGGGCGGCAGCCGATGAACGCACCACACGACGACGCGGCCGGATCCGGCCAGGAGGCCCTGCTGCGCCGCGCCCGGCACCGTGCGTCCACCCGGCGCACCGAAGCGTCCACGCGCTCCGGGGCACCCTCACTCGCCCCGCCGCCGCACGGCGGGGAATGCTTGCCGGTGTCCGAGGCGCAGCGCCGGATGTGGATGATGGACCGTCTCAGGCCGGGCGGTGCGGAGTACGCCGTGCCGTTCGCCACCAGGCTGTGGGGGGCTCTCGACGAACGGGCGCTGCGCCAGGCGCTCACCGCCGTCGTCAACCGTCATGACGTGCTGCGGACCAGTTATCCGGACCGGGACGGGGAGCCTTACCAGGTGGTGGGTCCGCACATCGACGAACTGCCCCTGCGCACGGTCGATCTCACGGACGCAGCGGACGGCGAGGACATGGCGAAGTGGGTGATGACGGCGGAGGCGGCGGCCCCGTTCGACCTCGCCTCGGGGCCGGTACTGAGGGCCCTGCTCATACGCCACACACCGGGCGACACCACCGTCGTCCTGACGTTTCATCACATCGTGGTCGACGGTGCTTCATGGTCCGTACTCGCAGCGGAACTGAGCACGCTCTACAACGCCTTCCGTGCCGGTGAGCCCTCCCCACTCCAACCGCCCGCACAGTACGCCGACTTCGTCCGCCGAGAGCAGGCCGCCCGTGAGAGCTGGAGGGCGAGTCTGGCTTACTGGTCGAAGCGGCTGGCCGGCGCCCGGCCGTTGGCGCTGCCCGCGGCGCCAACGAGCCGGGCCGCCGGCAGCGGGCGTGCTCCCAGGACCCTCTCCGCCGTGCTCGCGGCGCAGACGGTGACCGGTCTCAAGGAGGTCGGCCTGCGTCACGACAGCACTTTGTTCACGGTGGTTCTCGCCGGCGCCTTCGCGGCGCTCCACGAGGTCACCGGCGAGTCGGACCTGATGATCGGTTGTGCCAGCGCGCAGCACGACCTCGGCCGCGGCCGTTCCCTGGTGGGCCTGCGTATGAACACACTGCCGGTACGTGCCGAGGTGGTGGCCCACCGTTCCTTCCCGGCACTGCTGGAGCAGGTACGCGCGTCCCTGCTCGAGGCCCAGGAACACCGCGACGTCCCGTTCAACCTGATCGTCGACGCACTGGGCGCGAAGGGGCGCGGAACGGGCGGTACGGCGCTGGTGACGACGTTGGTGGACCTCGTACGGCCACCCGGCGTCCTGCGGCTCGCGGGCACCGCTTCACAGGCCGTGGAGGTGAGCTCCGGCGGGGCGAAGTTCCCCTGCGTGCTTGCCGTGGAGGAGGGCCCCCGGGCCCGGTGCCAAGTCCGGTACGACACCTCACTGGTGGACGGGCGGGTCGCCCGGCTCCTGCTGGACGCGTTCGTCCGCGTCCTGGTCACGGTCTCGTCCGGAGAGCCCGGCGGGCCGCTCGTCCCGGCGCAGCTCCCGCACGGCACTCTGCCGGATCCTCCACCGCCGTCGGCACACGCGGCCGTGCCCGTCGCCGCCGCGGCCGCGACCGGACGCACGCGGGGAACGGGAACCCTTCCCGTTGTCCTCGCCGCGTTCGACCACCTGCTGGACGAAGCCACGGACCCGGACGACGACTTCTTCGAACTCGGCGGCGGCTCCCTTCTCGCGGTACGGATCACCGAGCGGCTTCGCGACCGGCTCAAGGTGCCGCTCACCGGCTTCGAGGTGATGGAGCGGCGCACGCCCCGTGGGCTCGCCGCGCTGCTCGACGAGCGCGGGGAGACGGCCCGTTCGGCCGGACCCCGTCCGTACCGGTCCCGAGAAGCCGCCCCCGGCACCGTGCTGGTGACCGGCGGCACCGGGGCGGTCGGCAGTTTCGTGGTGACGGAGCTGCTCGCTCGCGGCCGCGCCGTGCGCCTCCTCGTGCGTCCCGAGTCCGCTCATCTCGTCGGACACGACGGTGTGGACGTCGTCGAGGGCGACCTCCGCGACCCGGGCAGCCTGCGCGAGGCGGTCCAGGGGGTGCACAGTGTGATCCACTCGGCCTGTACCTTCACCGACCACCGGACGGATGTCTCGGCGATGCGCGCCCTGCTCGCGCACCCGCTGCCCGGGGCGTTCGTCTTCGTCAGCAGCACCGACGCTTACGGACGCCCCGCGACGGCGGAGATACCGGAAGGAGCCGCGTCCGCCGGGCCGCTGACAGCGTACGGGCGGGCGAAGGCCGAGTGTGAGGAGCTCCTCCTCTCCGGGCGGGGCCATGGACGAGCCGCCGGTGGTTCGAGTGTCATCCGCTCCCCGTTCGTATGGGGCGGGCACCCCCGGCTGTACGAACAGCTGCGCTGGGGAACCGTGGGGAGCCTCTACCAGGCTGCCCTCGCCAACGCGCCGATCGTGCTCCCTGCGGACGCCACCGCGGAGAAGCGCTGGTACGGCACGCCATGGGTACACGGCGCGACGCTGGCCCGCACCTTGGCCGACTGCGCCGAGAAACCCACCGGGACGGTGCACAACGCGGTCGACGGGCACGTCGGCTGGCCCGAGCTCGCAGCCGAACTGATCCGTCTGACGGGCAGCACGAGCGAGCTCCGCTCCTCCTCGGCCGCGCCCGCGGACCTGCTACGGCCCTGGCGCTACCCATCCGGGCCCACGAGCCCCCACAGGGGACGCCAGGGGAACGGTGACTGGCGCACGGCACTCGCCGCCACCGTCGCACAGGGCACGGACACCTGACGTACGACCGATGGGACCGGCCTCGGGCGTGCCCGGGCAGCCCTCAGGCATGACGAGCGGGCCGGCCGGCGGTGTGACCGCCGGCCGGCCCCATGGGTCGGATCCTGACGCGCGTTGCCCGCGGCTCGTCCTGTCGGTCGGGGATGCAGGTGATTGCGGCGTGTCTGCGACGGTCGGGCATCCGTGCGGTGTCACGGTGGGACGAAAAGGGCATCGCGAGGACTCGCTGCCCTGCGCGCACCGGGAGGTCCTTCGTGAAGAGCTTGGTCTCGGCCGTGTCTGCGGCTCTGTCAGCTGCCGTCCTGTTCGGGGCAACCGTCCCCGCTCAAGCGCTGGACGCCCCCTTGCCTGCCCCGGCGAACAGCGAGGGACTGCGACAGTCGTACTACCCGAACGTCGACTGGATCGTGTGCGAGATCAACAAGGAACGCGCCGCCCACGGCCTGTCCAGCCTCCGGGTCTCCGACCGGGCCAGCGCGGTCGGACGTGCGCATGCCAGGGACATGGCGGCGATGGGGCGGCTGACCTCGGTCGGCAGCGACGGCCGCGACCTTCGGACACGGATGTCCCAGGCGGGCCTGTTCTCCGGCCTCATCGCCGAGTTCATGGCGTCCGGCTACGACCACGATGGCTACTTCGCGGACAGGGTGACGGACCCCGACCCCAAGAACGCGCTCTACAAAGTCCTGATGAAGAAGGACATCGTGGCCATCGGCATCGGATACGACCGCCGCTACTGGGACGTCGATCTGCTTGGTTCCCACCGCAAGCTGCTGACCAGGACGCCCACCGGTTGCCACCTCAACGCACCCGCGGCACGGGTGGCGTCCCCGCGGGCCGTCTCACAGCAGCCGGCGCAGTGGAGCGGTCCGGTGCTCGCACGGGACGCTCAGTAGCGACTGAGGGACGACTGACGCGACGCGCCCTTCGGGGATGGCATCCCTGACAAGGCATCCCTGACAAAGACATGGCGTCGCGTTCGTGCCACAGCCCGCTCCGGCGGTGGTGGCGCCCCTCGGAGCTTCTGCACACATCGCCGACGCACTGCCCGGACCACCGGAGTGGCAGTGCGTCGGCGCGTCCCGTGTAGGGCGTGGAGGAATCCGACCACCCGTCCAACTGCCCCGGTTTCCCACTGTGTAAGGTCGTCGCCCGGCCGACTCACTCCGGCCGTCCTGCATCCATGGCCGGTCCCCGCTGACCGCGCCGAGGTCACGGAGGTGGCGAGGCTCTGATGCCTGACTGGACCTATCACCCACTACGCGGTGCGGCGGCTTCGCTGCTGGGAACGCGACGATCTCAGCGAGCCGCGCTGCGGACGCTGGCCCTCATCGGCTCCCTTCCCGGCGGCAGACATGTGATCGCCAAGATGATCGGTCCCGGCCACCCATTGCCCGGACCCACCGGCTCCCACACCGCCGCTTCCGTGACCGCACGGCTGGGCGTGGTCGTGCCACCGGCGGTGGCGTGGGACGCGGTGCGTGCCTTGCCTCCGCTGGGGGCGGGTCTGATCGAAGTAGGGCCCGTCTCCCTGGCCGACGTGCCCAGGGTGCGCCAGGCGGCCGCCGGCCGGCGGGTACCGGTGACGGTGCGCGCCGAGGGGCCGGACGCCCCGGCGGTTGTGGAGGCACTGTCGCCGCACGTCGACTCCATATGTACCGGGCCGGATCCCACCGTGGTGCGGGCGACTTCGGTGGCCGGCGCCGTCGACGCGCTCGCGGATCCGGAGTCCGTGGTCCTGGCCACGCCCGCGGTGCTGGTGCGGGAGGGCCCTGGATGGTTCACGCGGGTGACCGAGGCGGCGGCCCCACCGCATCCTCCGGCGGGTGGACTGGGCGAGGTCGGGCTCGATCCACGGCGCTGGCCGTCGTGGTGGTGGGGGGTGCTGGTCGGTGTGGGAATGATCTGCGCGGGTCTGGGTGCCGCTGCGATCACACTCGGGCCGGTGCTGCTGTGGTACGACCGTGACTACCTCGGGATGTCGGTGCACGAGTTGCATGCCACCAATCACCACTTGGTGCACTTCCTGCAACACGACAGGATCACCATGGCCGGCACCATGCTGACCATGGGCATTCTCTACATCGGTCTCGCAGTGGGCGGGATCCGTCGCGGGTGGCCCTGGGCCCGGGTGGCCTTCCTGGCCTCCGGATGGATCGGCTTCCCCACACTTCTCTACTTCCTGGGCTTCGGCTTCCTCGAGCCCCTGCACACGGCTGTCACCCTCGCTCTCTTCCCGATGTTCCTGGTCGCCACCCGGCGTGCGGGCGTCACCCCACCCCGCTGGACCGTGCTCCCCCAAGGGGCCGAGCGCGAACGCCGCCGGGCCCTCGTCGGCCAACTGCTCATGATCGTCACCGGAGCCGGCATCTTCGTCGGCGGAGCGGTGGTGTCGGCGGTCGGCCTCACGAGTGTCTTCGTACCCACCGACCTGGACTTCCTGAACACGGTGCCGGACGCCGTCCGGTCGGCCAACCCACGGCTGATGCCGTTCGTCGCGCACGACCGGGCAGGCTTCGGCGGTGCCCTCATGGCCGCGGCGGCTGCGATCGTTCTGCTCGCCGCGTGGGGCTGGCGCCGGGGTGAGTCCTGGATCTGGTGGACACTGGCCGCTTGTGCGACCACCGGCTTCCTGCCGGCCATCGTCGTCCACGGCATCATCGGCTACACCGACTTCGGCCATCTGGCACCCGTGTACTTCGGCGTTCTCTGCACCGCCGTGTCCCTGGCACTTTCCCGGTCGTACCTGTGCACACGGCCGGAGCGGCAGCATCAGCCGGCGGGCCCTGTCCGGCCGGACAGGGCCCGCGTCGAGGCGTAGCGCGGCCTTCCCGGTCCGGGCTTGGGTACGCCGTACTCCCGGTGGTGAGTAGGCGTACTCAGGCCTGAGGGTGCTCCCTGGCAGACGATGAAGATCGCACTCGTCGAGACCGGAGACACACCATGCTCAGCCGCCTCGCCAGCGTCCTGGTACCCGCCGTCGGGAGCCTCACGGTGACCACCGACGCGGACACCGACGTCGCACCCGGCAGTATCATCGCCGCCAATCACACCTCGCTCGCAGACCCCGCGGTCGTCCTGGCCGCACTGCACCGCCTCGGCATCCGGCCGGCCGTAATGGCGACCGCCGGCCTGTGGCGCATTCCTGTGCTCGGCCGCTCACTCTCGCGTACGGGCTGCATCCCCGTGCACCGAGGAGACCGGCGCGCGGCCCAGGCGCTCGACCTGGCCCAGGAGGCCCTGGCCGGTGGCCGGATCGTCCTCATCTACGCCGAGGGCGGTGTCCCCGACCGTCGTGACGCTGCGGAACACGCGCCCGGCCCGTTCCGCAGCGGCTTGTCCCGGCTGGCCGAGCGGACGGGGGCCGCGGTGATTCCACTCGGACAGGCGGGCGCGCGGCGGATCACCTCCGGCAATCCGGGCAAGCAAATCGCCGGGCTGGCCACGGCACCGCTCCGCCGTCCCCGCCTGCACGTTCATGTGGGGACTCCGCTGACGCTGACCGGTGACCGCGCCGCACGGACCCTGCAGGCCCGCACCGCGGTCACGGCCGCGTGGCGGACAGCTGCCGCCCACCTGGACGAGCCCGCCGCGCACGCTGCCTGAAGGTGATGCGTGCGGCCGATGACGGTGCCCCCGTGACCCGCGTTCGATCCGGACGGTGCAGAAGTCACCCGCCATCAGGACGATCGCGCCTGCCCAGGTGAGCGCGCAGCGCCTCGACGAGTGCTCCGAGGCAGAACGCCTGAGCCACCGCGCAGACGATCAGCCCGCCGACGATGAGCCAGGCCGGGGCCCCTTCCGTCCCCCACACCGCATCCTCGGCCGCCACCGCGATCAAGGAGGCGGGGAGAGTGAGGAAGAAGGGCCACACCCAGATGAACCCGGGATCGGAGTCGAAGACCGTGACGGCTGCGGCCACCACCACGGAAACGCCGACGAGCCCGAGGTAGATCGCCGAAGCGGGGTTGGTGAAGCCGAGACGGGCAATGGTACGCGCGTTCATTGGTTCTCCGCTGAAGACGTGGCATGCAGGGTCTGCGTGCGCCCTGTTGTCAGCGGTGCGGCGGGAATGCCGCGGCCGTGTTGCCGCACCGCAGGCCGTTCGCCGTGACGGGAGCGCCCTCTGCGACGTTGCGGTCGTACGTGACGTGCTTGACCACGGCGGACTCGGAGCCGACCGCGATGCCGAAGACGGCATCGGTCCGCGGGTCGGCCTGCAGGCGCGCGCCGGGCAGCGCAGCGGCCAGGGTGGCGGCGTCCGCTTCTCGCCCCGCCGGGTAGGTGACGACAGGAGTACCTGCGGGCCGGGAGACCGGCGCCGTCGCGGACGTGTCCGTCACAACGAATCCGTTGCGCCGAAGCGCCCCGGCCACGGTCGCGTCGTCGACGCGTACGTGAATTCCGGCCGGGTTGGTTTCGGCACGTGTTTCGGGGACGGGGAGGATACGCGTGTCGCCCATGAGGGGACGGTCGGCGCTCAGCGCCTCCCACAGTGCCCGGGAGCGGGCTCCGTGCCAGACGAGCGTGGAGCCGACGCCGGGCACCCGGTGGTCGAACAGGGAGATCGGGACGGTGGTGAATTCCGTCTGTTCAGGTGACAACCGGCCCAGCGCCCAACCGATCCGCACGAGGTCGACGAGACCCGTGTGTTCGTCCGTGCGTACGGACTTGAGCAGTTCTCGGGCCGTGCCCGCGGCACTCACGGGATCGGCCAGAGCCCCCCGGACCGTCAGGTCGTGCAGCATGTCGGCGAGCAGCCGCTGCTGGCGGCGGACGCGGCCGAGGTCTCCTGGACGGTTGATGTGCCGGGCCCGGGCGTAACGCAGTGCTCCGTTCCCGTCGGCGCGATGGGTTCCCACGGGGAGATCGAGACCCGAATTCTCGTCCTTGAGCAGCTTGTCGGTGCATACCGTCGCGCCGCCCAGGTTGTTGACCGCCTGCTCGAAGCCGGTGAAACCGGTCTCGAGGTAGTGGTCGATACGCAGCCCGGTGACCTTCTCCACGGTGCGCACGGTGAGAGGCCCCCTGCCGATCTTGAACGCGCCGTTGATCTTGCCCTTGGGAGCCGGGGCGGTCGACCCTGCCGGCGCGGCGTACTGCACATAGCTGTCCCGGGGGATGGACACGATGCCGGCACGACGCTGGTCCTCGGAGAGGTGCACGAGCATCATCACGTCCGTGCATTCGCATCCTTTGCCACCGACGTGAAGGCGCCGCTTCTCCGCAGCCGACAGACCGGAACGGCTGTCGATGCCCACGATCAGGATGTTCGTGCCGCGACCGGCCGGCCGGGCCGCGGGTTTCACCGCGGAGTCCGCATCTGCGGCGAGCCAGGGCCAGGCAGCCAGGGAGGACACAAGGGCCAGGCCGGCGGTGAGTCGGCGCATCGCACACCCCCGGAAGAAGGGACGGGGAACACATGTGACCGTAATGGGGAGCGCAGTCCTGGCGGTGTTACGGAGCGTTTGGCACGCCGTCCTGACCGTAGTACTCACCCACGTTGTCCAACGCCGGCCGGGTCAGGCCGGCGGGCCCTTGTGCGAACGCTCGAAGGACGTTCGCCGTCACGATGCGAGTGAAGTCACCGGCACGACCGTCCAGTCCGTGGTTCACGCCAGGCCGTGCCGGCCCGGTCGCCTTCAGCGCTTCGACCCAGCGCAGGGTGCCGGTGGCGAAGAGACCCGCACCGCTTCTCAGCGTGCAGTAGGTCATGTCGGCATGCGAGGGCCGCCCTTTGCACACAACAGGTGAGTGCGCCAGGATCTCGAGCGGCCGAGGTGTCGGTTGTGCCGGATTCACCCGGTCGAACTCGACACCGACCAGGTGCGGGAAGGAATCGCCCGGCTTCGCACCGGTGCCCTCCAGAAGCCAGTGGTCGGGGTGGGAGACCACGAGTGGCGCATCCACCGGGTAGCCGTCGTACAGCACCCCGAGCAGGGAACTCTCCGGATCGGGCATGGGCTTGCGGCGGTAGTCGTTGGTCGGCGGCAGCCCTCGCTTGAAACCGGGATCACTCGCGTAGTCCTCTTTGTGGCAGACCACGATCCGGTCGGCGCCCACGTCGGACGAATCGAACCGAATGCGGCGGTAACAGCAGTTGGCACCGAGGACAGCCAGATTCATCCCGTCGTCCCGTGCCGACGTCACGTGCTCTCTCTGCTCAGGAGACCAGTACTCGTCATGGCCCAGAGACAGCATGGCCACGGCGCCGTCGAGGAGGTGCGGCTCCCGGGCGACGTCCACTCCGGTGGTATAGGCGAGCGGTAGGCCCAGACGTTCTGCCAGTGCGACGAGCGGCGCCTCGAAGACGGGATACTGACCGGCGCCGTACCCGTTGGCGTAGGGCCGGTCGAAGGACACCGCGAGCGAGCGGGACCTCTTCTTGCCGTCGGTGCCCTTGTAGAGGTCGAGGCCACCCCACCGGTTGTACGCCTGCCAGGTGGCGACCGAACCGACCACCACCATCCTGCCTGCCGCCGCAGGAGACCGGACGGTCAACGGCACATAGCGCTGCCCTGCCCCTTCTCCGGCGTCGAGGCGCAGCAGATAACAGCCCTCCGGCCACCCCGAAGTGTCCACCTCGGCGGTCCGCTGCCAGTCGCAGTACACCGTCCTCGTCCCGGTTGTGGTGGCCGGAGCAGACTGGGCTCGGCCCGGAAGCCTCCCCGAGCGCCACACCAGACGACCCATCGCTCCGCCGTACCAGCCCATCCTGTAGGCCGAGACGGTGTAGAACGCAGCGGTCGTCGAGACGCGCAGAGCCAAGGATTCCCCCGCGCGCACACTGACACGATCGGCGAATCCCTCGATGGCACGAGTGGGGCCCGGATGGACGATACGCCAGTCGGAATCTCCCGGCCGAAGGTTCTCGGCCCGCACATCGAACGCGCACTGCCGCGGTGCGTCGTCGGAAAGCCCGGACGAGATCCCGCAGTCCCCAACGGTTCGCGCCGCAGCCGAAACGTGCCCCGGCCAATGGCCTTTCGAGACGAAGGCGGCAGCAGCAAGCCCCAATACCCACCGGCGCTCCGGGTACTGCGGGCCTGCCGCCCCGGACCTCCCACCACCCCGAGCCATCGCGCTCCTCCGCCTCTAGGGGCCTTCTGACGGATCTCCGCGGCGTCGCGACGCCCGGCCCTCACTCTCGCCGCACCTTCCTCCACGGAGATCCATCAGAAATCCCCTGGCCGTGCACGCTCCTTTCTAATCCAGCAGCCCCCTCATGCCCGGCACACCGCCCGCCTCGGCGCGCCACTCACCTCCCCGGCCCCCAGCTGTCGCCCGCCCGGTCGGTGTGCTCCGTGGGCTCCGCCCAGGCGCATGCCAGTGAGCCGCCGATCAGACCGGCGAACAAACCGAGGAAGAGCCCCCCGAAATTGGCCAGGGGGAAGGACACGAGCGACAGAAGCAGCGCGGCGATTCCTGCGAATCCACGCGTCTGCGGGCGCACCCACATGCTGACGCCCAGGGTCAGGAGGAGGACCCCGGTGATCAGGGCGCCCGCGCCCGCCGTCGTGGACAGCGCCAGGGGGATACCCGAAAGGCTCAGCCTCACATAGGGGAAGTACATGATGGGCAGGCCGGCCGCGATGGTGAACAAGCCGGCCCAGAACGGGCGGTGGCCCCGCCAGGCCCTGAAGCGGTGCCTGGCGCTCGCGACATCGGGCAGCCTGCGAAGGCCCCGGCCCCGGACGTACCCCGGGGCCGGCGCCGCCGGGAAGCGGGACGAACGGGAGGCGTCGTCTTCGTGTCCGGCGTTTCCCGATCCGGAGGTCAGAAGCATTCGTGGCTGCCTTGCTCGAGCCGCAGGCTCAGATCGGGGACGCTCAGCGTGGCTGCGGTCACCGCGACGGCGGTCGCGCGTACATCGGTCAGCTGGGCGGTCTCGGCCTGCTGGGCAATACCGTCGGGGTCGAAGAACCGTGATCGTCTGTCGCCCGGGTTGATCGGTCCCTTGCTCACCGCGCCCGCGGCCACGCCGATGTCGATGCCCTTGAAGTTCGCCTGTCCGACGTCCAGGGCCTTCGCGTCGATGTACATGTCCTTCGCTTCGACCCGGCGCCGCTCGCCGCCTGTCAGCCTGAGTGTGTACGGGCCGAGGACGGGGATGGGCACCACCACGGACTGGCACAGTCCGCTGATCTCGGCGTGCCGGAATCCGGTGACCGTCACCGGCACAGCGGTGCCCTCCCTGGTCACGTCGACCATGCCGTAGATGCTCAGCCCTCGGACCTCCAGTGTGTCCGCGCGTACCTGGAACGTTCTGCCAGAAATCAGGAACGAGGCGGCCAGCGCTCCTTGTGCCATCCCGACGCCCAGCGCCGCGGCGGCGGTCACGGAGGAGAGGAGCACCAAGGCGAAGCGCTTCCAGCGGGTCCTGCCGATGCCGTACGACATGACCTCTCCTCGGGCCGTGGAACAGCGCTGCCGGTGGCGGACGGGAAGAAAACGTGTCCCTCTCCGGTACTGGATCCCAGGCTTCCCGATCTTGCGGGCTACAGCACGTTCGCAGGGCAGACGGGTGAAGGGCGACGCCGGTCGCCCGGGCGTACCTCGAGGCAGGGTTACGCCCCCGGCCTCTGCCCGCCCCGGATCGGGACGCCGAGTCCGACGGGCTCACCCGAACGGACGGCGCGGCGCCTCCTTCGGCATGCAGCGCGTCGGTTACCGGCCGAACGCGTCCGCGGGGGAGCAAACCGACGGCCCGCACGCTACCCTCCGCGCATGATTGACATGAGCATGTTGCACCTTGGGTTCGTAGGCCGCTCGAGGTCGCGGGGCCGCACACGCAGTCTTCACCCGTCCGGCTCGCGGACCGCTCGCGCCACGCTCCTGCGAAGAGCCGGCCGACACGCCCTCGTATGCCTCCTTCTGCTGGTACTCCTGAACACGGCGACCACTTCGACCGCCTCGGCCGCGGACGGGACCGCCCCCACCGTCTCCACGAACACGCCCTCGTCCGGCGCCGCAGCTGCCCGCTGGGGCGATCGCCGGCTCGACGAGGTGTCCTTCCTGACCACCCACAACGCCTTCACCAACTATGAGGACGCGCGCTGGAGTTCGGTGAACCAGGCCGAGTCGGTGCGCGCCCAGCTCGACAACGCTGTTCGCGGCCTCAGCCTGGACACACACTGGTACGAACGCAGCACCTGGCTGTGCATCATCAGCTTCGGCAGCGACTGCTACCCGAGCGACGTGTACCTGTGCCACGGCGACTGCAAGACTTTCGCCGGTGCCACGTACGCCCTGCCGCGACAGTCCTTCCACGGCACGATGCAGACCGTGGTGGACTTCCTGGCCTCCCATCCCCAGGAAGTCGTGACCGTCTTCCTGGAGGACTACGTCAGCGCAGAGCAGCTGCGACAGTCGCTCGCCCGCGTCGGAGGACTGTCCCAGCTGCTGTTCCGGCCGGACCAGTGGGAGGTACGCCGGCACGGATGGCCGAAGGTGGCCGATCTCGTCACCGCCGGCAAGCGCCTGGTGATCTTCTCCGACCGGTCCGACCGCGAGCACCTCGGCGTCATGTACGACAAGTCCTGGACGGTGAGCAACTACTGGAGCCTCGGAGACCTTGGCAACGACCTCGCATGCGTCAGCCGCTGGTCCGACGTGCCCTTGGACCGGCAGGAACCCGGGTTCCGGCGTCTGTTCACCATGAGCCACCACCGCAACGTACCCACCGTCCTCACGGCGGCCCTGGACAACGGCACCAAGCTGAGGAACCGCATCGCCGACCAGTGCCGGAGCGCGTCCGGGGGCCGCAGTCCGAACTTCGTCTCCGTCGACTTCCACCGTCTGTCGGACGGCAGCGGCCACACCCCTGCCTCGATCGTCGCGGAGCTCAACACCGGCCCCGTGCTGCGCCCGGATACCAAGGGCGCGCCGGCGGCCAGGACGGCAACCGGGGGCGCTCGTTAGGAACGACGGGAACCGCCGACGATGACCGACACCCTGGCTGCGGTGTCGGCGACGGCGCGCAGAACGGTCGTGCCGGCGAGTACCAGCACGGAGAGCGGCGGACCCACCCATCGCGTCAGCCCCGACTGCAGGTCGGGGTTCACTTCGATCGTCACGCTGATGTACCTGCTGTGCAGCGTGGTGCCCTTCGGCGCCCGGGCCGTGCTGTCCTCTCCGCGCTGCAGTGCCGCGCGGTATCTGTCCTTGCGCTCCTTCATACCGCTTCCTGACGCTTGATGAGTTCTTCGGCGAGGTCCATGTACGCCGAGCCTTTCGCACGGACCGGGCTTCCGAACGACTGGGCGTACAGATCGAGGCGTGCGATCTGGGTGTCCAGCACCACGAAGCCCCACTCGGTGAGCGCCTCACGAGCGTCGGCATCGGGACCGGTACGGGTGGCATCAGGACGATTGGTGCGATTCAGCACGACGACGGCCCGGGCCCGCTCGGCGCGCAGGGACTGCACATCGTCCATCTCGGACCTGATGGGCGCCATCCGGTCCAGTTCGATGGGCGCGGGGGTCACGGGGATGATCCACTCGCTCGCGTATCTCATGATGCTGCGGGCGATGCGGGGATGGTCCTCCAGCTGCGGAGCGTCGAGCACCACGGCCTGCCTGCTGCCGAGGAAGTCGTTCACACGACGGTGCACATCTCCGACCGGAAGGGCGATGACGGGAAACGGAAAGCCGCCCGCCAGCTCGCTCCAGCGCAGCGCGGAAGAGGCTGGATCGCCGTCTACCAGGAGTGGCGAGTAGCCCGACTCATGAAGGGCATGCGCCAGCCACACAGCGCTGGTCGTCTTGCCGACTCCGGGCTTGAGGTTCACAAAAGCACAGCTCAGCGGCACGGCAGCACCTTAACCAGGCGGATCTCCTGCCGCGGTCCGACGCGAGCACGAAGCTGCTGCCGTTCACCCGCAAGCAGTCAGAAGCGTCATACGGGAGGCGGCGAGCGCCCGCCGGCCCCTTCGGGGCCCTTCCGCCGTCCCTCATGCCCCGCGGCCGGTTGAACCGTTCTCGCGCGACTCCGCGAGATAGGCGCGCGCGAGCGTTCCGGCGCGGTCGAACCAGTCGGCGATGACGGCGACCTCGTCCGGCGTGTAACCGGCGAACAGCTCTACGAGCCGCACGTAGTACGGCTCGTAGAGGGCCCGCACGCGCTCGGCGGCAGCCGGTACGGCGACCACGCGCACCCGGCGCCGGTCGGCGGGGTCCGGGCGCCGTGTCACGAACCCGCCGCGCTCCAGACGGTTGAGGATGCCGGTCACCGCCCCCGAGGTGACATGAGCCCGGTCGGCCAGGTCGCCGGCGGTCACGGGAGCATCACCGGCCTCGAGCACGTACGCGAAGCAGACGAGGTCCGTGGCGCTCAGGCCGAGACTCCGGGCGAACTCCTGCTGGCCGACCATGCTCGTCGCGATGAGGTGGTCCATCGCGCTGATGGCGTCCGCCGGTGTGGCGGCGGGTCGGGGCCTACCCTCCATTGAATTTCCCTTAGTGCGTAAGATAAATTCCTTACTTGCTAAGACACCATATCCGGCCACGGTCGGGTGGCCACAGGACGCCCAGGCCAGGCCGGGGCGAAAGGGGGCAGGCACATGAGCGGACACCAGTACGACGAGGGCCACACCATCGCGGGATGGACGGGATGCCTCATCGCCACGGCGGGCGCCGCCGTCGCAGGCGTGGGTATCTGCGGCTGGCGCCCCGGGATCGGGCTGGGCCTCGGCGTGATGGCATCGGCGCTGCTGGTCACGTGGGCCCTGCATCTCGCGGGATGGGGCAAGCGGCCCGGGCCGCGCCCCGCGGACCAGTGGGGGATGCGAGTGCGGGACCGGGCGGCACGCGCCGGGCACACGAACTGCGTCGGGTGCCGGCTTGCGGGACGTCAGGGCGTTGCCCCGAGCCCGGAAGCGACGCCGGAGCGCGTGGCCCCCGCACGGCGTACCGGCACTCCGGCCGATCTGTCGTCCTGACGGTCGACTGCCGGGGGCCGGGCGTGCATCTTCGGTCCTCCGGGCTTCCGGGCTTCCGGGCCTTCGCCTGGTGGAACGGTCCTCTCACGGGGCTCGTCCCGTCGCCGTACCCTGCGGCCCCTGGGCCCGGGGTACGCGTCGGGCGCGATGTCGGCGTTTCGGCCAACCCGGGCCACCAGGCCCCCTGTTGTGGAGCAAGGGTCGGTGCTGTGACCGAGGATCGTAGTTGGCGGGTGATGCTCCCTGCGGCGCAGGTCGTCAGCAGCGAGAGGGAGCTGGTTGGCGGATCTTGAGGGCGATAGTTGGCGGCCCAGGGTGTGCGTTGATCACGGTGTGTGAGTGACGGTTGTGATCAGCTGCCTGGCGTGGTCTTCGAGGGCCCTGCAAAGGCCGGCGGAGGGGATGGGTTGTTCTTGCGATTCCCAGCGCCGGAGAAGGGTCAAGTGCGGCAAATCGTCGGTTCGTGTTCGGTCGTCGGGCCGCATTGGCGGCTGGAAGACTGGTGCGAGGGTGAACTCGCTGCCGGTGACGTAGCTCCAGACGAAGGCGGATGCGCACTCTCGGGTGCGTTCTGTCGGCTTGGGACCTCTGCCTCGACGGTGAAGGCGGCAGGGCTCGTCCCAGGTCCTGTCGTCGATGGACCAGCGGGAGAACTGCATGCGGCGGGCCCGGTAGTCGATGCTCTCCTCGCCGCTGACGTGCTCGGCCAGGCGTTTCAGCGTGGCCGGTAGGTCCCGGTCCTTGAGGTCTTGATAGGGGTTCAGTGGTTTGACCCGCAGTCGGCCCCGGGTGGTCCAGGACGTTGGGATTCCGAGGAAGGCTGCCGCTTCCAGGAAGTTCATGTCGCTGATCGCTTGGACCAGGTGGACCGGGAGAATGCGGCGGAGTCGTCGGCGGCTGGTGAGGGCCTGCTCGGAGTCCTCCAGGGTGGCGGCAAGCAACCAGGAGCTGGGAAGGGACTGCGGAATGTGCTCGGGAGCGATCCCGAAGTCTGTGAGGGGGTGGGTCGGGGCGAAGAGTTTCTGGGTGGTGTTCGCCTTGGAGGCCCGCGGTGTCGGGGCTCCCTGACGGATCCAGTCGGCAGAGAGTCTGTGCCGGTAGACCTGGTCGATCCGGCGCCGGAGCGAGGGAGAAACCTCGTGAGCGAGCATGGGCCAGGTCCTGCCCCAGCGGAGATCGTCGCGGGTGGGAAGATTCCGTAGCAGCTGGGGCAGGGCGCTGCGCGGTCCGGAAGAATCCTGCGCGAGCAGGTGATCGACGCGCTGACCAGCGAGAAGGTGATGACCTTTGCCGACAAGGGGTACCAAGGCGCCCGCGGAAGCGTCCGCACGCTGACCCGCCTCGGCACCGTCCACCTCGGCCCCCGTTCAAACGACGTCGCTTCAGGCCCAAGCTGTCCCGGCGGCAGAAGGCCGTCAACCGCGCCCACGCGAAGATCCACGCTCGCGGCGAACGGGCCATCGCTACCCTCAAAACCTGGAGAATCCTGGTCAAGCTGCGCTGCTGCCCGCGCCGAGCCACCGCAATCGTGCAGGCCATCCTCGTCCTGCACCACGTCGAGTCACCGCGTTACGAAGGATGAAACGGCTCACTGGATGCCGGCTCGTCTGCGATCGATGCGCCGGCGCGGTCGCCGGTGCCCGGCAGGTCCTTGGCGAGCCGGCCTGCGAGTGCGCTCACCGGGCATCGACCGGGTGAGGACGCCGAGTGTGAGCAGAGCGAGCGCCGGCAGCACGGCGACGATGATTCCCATCGGCAAGGCGTCGGTGGCGCCACCCGCGCCGGCCAGCGGAGCAAGTGCCCCGCCGATCATGAACTGGCTGAAGCCGAGCAGCGCGGCGGCCGACCCGGCGTGTCCGCCGTGGTCGGCCAGGGCCTGAGCCGCGGCGTTCGGCATGACGAGGCCCACGCTGGAGACCAGGACGAACAGGCCGATCAGGAGCGCGGGCAGGGGTGCCCGTGTCAGCACCGCGGCCAGAACCGTGGTGCCACCGGCTGTCGCGCCCAGCAGACCGGCGAGCAGCAGCACGCGGGCGCCGGCCCGGGCCACCAGCCGGCCGCTGATCTGGGCGGCCGCAATGAGTCCGGCGGCGTTGACGGCGAACACGGCGCTGTACTGCTGCGGTGACAGGCCGTGGATTTCCTGCAGGACGAACGGCGAGCCGGAGATGTAGGCGAACATCGCCGCGAAGACCAGGCCGTTGGCCAGGACGTACCCGGTGAAGACCCGGTCGCTGAGCAGCTGCCCGACGACAGCCAGCAGCGGCTGGCGTGACGCGGAGGGCCGGGTCTCCGGCAGTCCTGCGGCGGAGGCCGCCAGCATCACGGCGCCGAGTACGGCCAGGCCCACGAAGATTCCAGGCCAGGCCGTGACGCGCAGTAGCTGGCCGCCGAGGACCGGCGCGAACACCGGCGCCAGGCCGGTGATCAAGGTCAGTGCGGAGAAGAGACGTGCGGTGCGGGTTCCGGAGGTGCGGTCGCGGACCATGGCGTTGGCGATGACGATGCCGAACGCCCCGCCGATGCCCTGGACCAGGCGTAGGCCGACGAAGGTCCGGACGTCGGGCGCCACCGCGCAGAGCGCGCTGGCGATCGTGTAGAGGGCGAGGCCCGCCAGCAACGGACGCCGCCGGCCGTAGGTGTCGCTCAGCGGCCCGGCGATCAGCTGCCCGATGGCCAGCCCGGCCAGGCAGGCGGTGATGGTGAGCTGGGTGGCCGCGGCGCTGGCGCGCAGGTCGCCGGCGAGGTCCGGCAGTCCGGGCAGGTAGCCGTCGATGGACAGTGGTCCCAGGGCCACGAGCGCTGCGAGCAGGACGATGAATCGGGTTTGCCGGCCGGCGGCGTCGTTGCTCATGGCTCAGTACGCCACGGTGATGCGGCGGCGGATCGCGGTGCCGTTCTCGATCGTGTCGGCCAAGGCGATCGCGTAGTCGGCGTACGAGATGCGGCTGTTGCCGTCGTCGTCGGTGAGCAGGGTGTCCCCGGCGCTGCGGTAGGCACCGGTCCGCTCGCCCGCTCTGATGACTGCGGCGGGCGACACGTACGTCCAGTCGAGGTCGTGCACGCCGCGGTAGAGGTCGAGCGCTTCGGACTGGGCCTCGGCGTTGGCCTTCCACAGCGCGGGGAAGTCCGGGTCGTCCATGACCCGGGCGCCGGTCGGCGTGCGTAGGCTACCGGCACCGCCGATGGTGACCAGGCGGGTGACACCGGCTCGGCGGAGTCCGTCGATCAGCGCACGGGCGGCACCGACGATCGTGGCGCGGTCGTTCTCCTGGCCGATCCGGGGGCCGACGGCCGACAGTACGGCGTCGTGGGAGGCGGCGAGGCCGGCGACCGCGGCGGCGTCTGTGACGTCACCGGTGGTCACGGTCAGGGCCTTGTGCTCGAGTCCGTCGATGTGGCCGGCTCGGGTGACCGCGGTGACGGTGTGGCCGCGACGCAGTAGTTCCTCGGTGGCGGGCCGGCCGATGTTACCGCTGGCACCGAACAGGACGATCTTCATGTGTTGCTCCTTGTTTCTGATGGTCAGAGGACGGGCTGGCCGTCGGCGATGATGGCCGCGGTGATGCCGCGCTCGTCGGCGGCGTGCTGGAAGCGCTGCTCGATGTCGGGTTGTTCGGTGTAGAACGGCGGGTTGTGGAACAGGCCGTAGTGCATGGCGCAGACGGTGCCGGCGCCGAGTGCGACGGCGGCCTCGACGCCCTGCTCGGGGGTCATGGTCGCCGGGACGTTGGCCGCGTAGCCCTCGAAGTGGGCGATGACACCGTTGACCGGGACGAACGCGACGTCGAACGGGCCGTGGTCGCGGGCGATCTGCCACCAGCTGCCGTGCCACTGGGTGTCGCCGCAGTGGATGACCCGCCGGCCGGCGCCTTCGACGACCCAGGCGACCTGGTCACAGTCGTTGCCGCGCCAGTCCAGCGAGGTCACCGGGGTGACGGTCAGCTCTCCGATGCGGCGTGACTGGCCCAGGTCCTGGGCGACGGGGGTGATGCCCACCTCGTGCAGCGCCGCCGCGCTCGGGGTGTGGCAGCCGATCGTGCCGGTGGCCGCGATCCGGGCGATCAGGTCGTGGTCGTAGTGGTCGGGGTGCAGGTGGGTGATGAGGGCGTGGGTGCCGGGCGGGGTATCGACCGGGTCGACCGGCCGGTGCGGCGGCCCCATCACCGGCGCCAGCGGAGCGACGTTCTCGAGCGGGTCGATCAGCAGGCGGGTGTCGCCGAGACGGATCTCGACGCCGGCCCAGGCCAGCCGACGCACGGAAAGGGTGGGGGTCATGGGCAGCGACGCTAGACCGACGTTGTTGAGAAAGTCAACAAGAGAGTTTTGAATCTCAACCCACGATGTAGGGTGGTGGCATGCGCACCTACGGGCAGTACTGCGGCATCGCGAAAGCACTGGACACCATCGGCGACCGATGGACCCTGCTGATCGTCCGCGAACTGCTCGCCCTGGGTCCTTGCCGACACACCGACCTGCGCAACGGGCTGCCCGGGATCGCCAGCAACCTGCTGGTCGACCGGCTCCGCGAACTCGAGGAAGCCGGCCTGATCCACCGCGAGGCCGCCCCGCCGCCGGTGGCCACCACCCTGTTCTCCCTCACCGAGCGTGGCCGCGCGCTGGAGCCGGTGCTGCAGGAACTGAGCCGGTGGGGCGTGCCGCTGTTGCGTGAGCCGGGCGGCAACGACACCTTCCGCACCCACTGGCTGGACATGCCCGCCCGGGCACTGACCGACCACCGCCCCGACCAGCCGGCAATCGCCCTGCAACTGCACGCCGACGGCAACGAAGACCTGGTCATCGAAGTCAAGGACGGCTCGGTGCACACACACGCCGGCCGGGTCGACCACCCCACCGCGTCACTGACCGGACCGCCGCACCTGCTGGCTGCGACCCTGCTCGGCGACCTCGATCTGAGCGCCGCAGCACAGCAAGGCCTGCGGCTCAGCGGCGAACACGAGGCAGTAATGCGCATCCTGCCCCGCTGAACGACCGACCGCTCGCGGGCCTGCGACCTCAAGCCCTACCGAGTCTGCGCCGGTCTCAAAAACGGTCCATTCTGAGAAGAAGTCCGGCTCGCGGCCCGAAGCCGCCGATCCGGAGCGGTTTCGTTCTCAAAACCCGTTCTCACGCAAGCGTGTCGCGTCGGGGTTCTGAGAAATGTTTGTGCGAGCACACGGACGCCCTCGCTGTCCTCAACGCGCTCGCCCACGCCAGTCGGCGTCCACCGCGGCGACGGGAGCCCTCGAGCCGAAGGTGCAGAGGGTGGCGACGGAGCGGTATCTGTCTCTGGTCGCCCGGGTGGAGCTGTCGGCGATCGAGGACGACGAGTTCCACCGGCTGCTGGACTCCGCGGGTTACGGAGCCGACTCCGCACGGCGGATGGTGAAGTACTGCACCGCGGTTCTCAATTCCCTGATCTCGCTGGTCGCCGCGGCGGGTGTGCTCACTGTGCTGCACCCGGCCCTGCTGCCACTGCTGGTGGCGATGACGCTGCCGAGCGCGTGGAGTTCGCTGACGATCGCGAAGATGCGGTACATCAGCTTCCATCAGTTCGTGCAGCATGCCCGTGCCGGTCAGCTCCTGGGCCGGCTGCTCATCGACCAGCAGGCCGCCGGCGAGGTCCGCGTGCACGATGTCGGTCCGTTCCTCCTCACGCATTTCCGCGGCATGGCCGAGACCAGCGAGCGGGAGGCCACGCGCCTCGCGCGCGAGGCGGCGCGCAAGGGGTTGATCGCGGACGGCGCGACCGGACTCGCCACTGTGGTCACCTACGGGGTCCTGGGCTTGCTGCTCTGGAGCGGGAACATGGAACTGGCGGTGGCCGGCACGGCGGTGCTCGCCATCCGCACCGGCACCTCGAGTCTCAACCAGCTCGTGCTGCAGATCACCGATCTGCACCAGGAGGCGCTCTTCGTCTCCGACTTCGAGAAGCTGTGCGACGAAGCCTCCGCCCGCGCGATGCCCGTCACCGGCCTCGACCTGCCCGGGAACGTCGAGGAGATCCGTTTGGAGAACGTCACCTTCACCTACCCCGGCAGCGACTGCGAGCCGTCGCTGTGCGAAGTCGATGTCACCGTTCCGACCGGCAAGATCGTCGCCCTGGTCGGGAGTGACGGCAGCGGCAAGAGCACACTGGTGAAACTGCTGTGCGGGCTCTACCGACCGGACGACGGCCGGGTGCTGTGGGGCGGCGTCGACACCAGGGACGCGGACCGGGCGCAGCTCTTCTCCAGAGTCGCGATGGTGGCCCAGGACTTCTACCGTTGGCCGTTCACCGCACGCGTCAACATCGGCATCGGCCGTACGGACCGGCCGATGAACGACACCGCGATCGAGGCGGCCGCCGCCTACGCGGGTGCCGACGAGGTCCTGGCCAAACTCCCGAGGGGCCTGTCGACCCTGCCGGCCCGCGGGTACAAGGGCGGGCACCAGATCTCAGGCGGTCAGTGGCAGAGGATCGGGATCGCCCGGGCCCGCTTCCGCGGCGCGGAAGTGCTGATCGTGGACGAACCCACCAGCGCCCTGGACGCGGTCGCGGAGCAGCGCGTGTTCGACCAGATCCGCCGGCTCGCCGGCCAAGGGCAGACGATCATCCTGATCACCCATCGGCTGCACTCCGTCCGGCACGCCGACCTGATCTACGTGCTGGACCAGGGCCGTGTCGCCGAGTCCGGCACCTTCGACGAGCTCATGGACCCGGTCACCGGAACCGGCGCCTTCCGAGACGCCTACCTCCTGCAGTCCCGCGCCTACGAGCACTCCATCCCGACTCAGGCTCAGAGGCGGCAGCCTCGTGCGGCCACCGCATCCCAGGACCTGGCCCCGTGACGTGGACCCGTGACGTGGACCCGTGACCGGCGAGGCGTCACCGGCTGCTGCCGCCGGTTACGCCGACGCCCGACCTCTGCAGAGCACGAGGTGCTGACATGCCGACCTCACCTTCCCCATACACGACAGGGTCACCGCCCAAGGGCAAGGGATCACTGCTCCTGCAAGCTGACGGAGCAGGACACGGCGCCCTTGTCGTTCGGCTTGTTCTGGCTGTCCTTGAGCTCACCGTCGACGTAGATGCGGCATTCGGTACCGGGCTTTGCGTGCTGGACCGCGACTTCGCTGAAGCCGAATCCGACGTTCTGCGAGATCGTCCAGGGCAACTCCGCACCCGTGGCCGTCTGTCCGTCGTTGTCACCGGAGAAGCTGTACCCGACGTCGGCTTGCCCCGTCCCGGTCACCTCCAACTTGACGTCCCAGTGCTGGCCGAAGATGCCGCAGCCGGTGAGAGTTGTAGCGGCGAGCAGCGACATGCCGCTCGCCAGCAGTGCCGGGCGGGACACGCGGCGCAGGAAGGGGAGGTGGGAAGCAGCGGAATTCACGAGGGCTCCAGAGGATCAGTGTGCTTGCGCCGACCATTCTGGACGGCCGGCCCTGCCCGGCTCAGCCGTCGAAAGGCGGAATTCCCGCAGACGGCCTCCACCGAAAGTACGCACTGCTTTCCCTGCTCCGCTCCTCCTGATCAACGACATCTATCCTCTTCGCCATGCCGCACCCGCTCCTGTCCCTCACTTCCCCCAAGCTCGCCGTCGGCCTGATCGCTGCCCTGCTCATAGTGATCGATGCAGGCGTGGTCAGCACCACTGGTCTCGGACTCGCCATCGTGACCTGCGAGGTGCTGGTCTGCTGCGCGGCCGCCGCAGCACTGCGCGCTCTTCGCACCGGTCGCCATTGGACGGCCTGTGGCCTGGCCGTGGGTGTATCCGCCTGCTCGTTGCTGGTGACCTCGATGGTGGAAGAGTCCGTACTGCAGCGGACCCCCGGCTGGGCCGAGGTGGCAGGACTACTGCTGTTGCTGTGTGTGACCTGCCGGTATTCCCGCCGGCTGCCGCTGCTGCTCGCCGCGGCTGCGCTGTTCGCCGCGACGGTGCGGCTCGCCGCGCGGGCACCCGGGCTCTCGGACGTGCCACTGCTCAGCCCACTGGACGGTCTCTTCACGCTGCTGCCCTGCGCTTTCGCCCTGCTGGGCATCTATCTGCGTGGCGAAGACCACCGCCGGCATTCCACAGCCGATCAGGTGCGACAGGCCGAACGGCTGGACCTGGCACGCGACCTGCACGACGACGTCGCCCACCACGTCACGGCCATCATCGTGCACGCCCAGGCAGGCGAATGCATCGCGGAGCGCAATGCCGTCACCGCCCGGCAGCTGTTCTCCGACATCGAACGGACCGGCCAGGAAGGGCTCGTGGCCATGAGCCGCATGGTGCGGCTGCTGCGCGACTCGGGCGCCCGTGAACAGGCCGCCCCTGTCACACCGGTCCTGACCAAGATCGACGACTTGGTACAACGTGCCGACACACCGGAGCAGCGGACGTGGCTGACCGTCTCCGAGGAGGTGGACAGCACCACCTGGTCCCCGCAACTGGCCAAATCGGTCGAAAGGCTGGTGCAGGAGGGGCTGACCAACGTCCGCAAGCACGCCCGCGGGGCCACCTCCGTGCATGTCCTGCTGGAGAGCAGAACGGACCGCGTTGTCGTACGCGTACGGAACAACGCCAACGCCGGCCAACGGGCACGCCCCCGCTTCCGGCCCAGTGGCTTCGGCCTGGTCGGGCTGACCGAACGGCTCACCGAACTGGGTGGTGAGCTCAGCTGCGGCCCCATGCCCGAGGGCGGATGGGAACTGTCCGCCTCAATACCCCTCACATAGCCTGGCGGCAGTCGCCGTCACGTACGGGACGTGCCTGTGCCAACCTTGAGCCCCGGCACCCGCCTGTCGCCCGGACGCGTACATCGACCCAAGGAGCAACCACCCGTGACTGTCACCGTCGTGATCGCCGACGACCAGGAGATGGTACGGACCGGATTCCGGCTGATCCTGGAGAGCCATGAAGGCATATCCGTGGTCGGTGAGGCGTCCAACGGTGTCGAAGCCGTCGAGACGGTGCGGCGACTCGCCCCCGACGTGTGCCTCATGGACATCCGCATGCCAGGCCTCGACGGTCTCGAGGCGACGAGACTGCTACGGACCGGCCCCGGCGCCGCGGCGTCCGCCACGAAGATCGTCATCGTCACGACGTTCGACCTGGACGAGTACGCCTACCAGGCGCTGCGCGCCGGGGCCAATGGCTTCATCGTCAAGAACTCCGGCCCCCAGCTGCTGCTGGAAGCCGTGCACGCGGCCGCGCAGGGAGAATCGCTCATCTCACCGTCCACCACGGTACGGCTCATGAAACATCTCAACCGGCTCCCGGCTCGGCGGAACACGGAACAGATCCAGCGCCTCACACCGCAGGAGTTGAAAGTCACCACCCTGGTCGCACGCGGGCGCACCAACCACGAGATCGCCTCCGAGCTGACCCTCGCGGTGAGTACCGTCAAGAGCCACCTGAGCCGGATCCAGGAGAAGCTCCCGGCACGCAACCGTGTGGAGATCGCGGCCTGGGCCTGGGAGCACGGCGTCGTCTCCTGAACCCAGCGACCTGCGCCTGCCGGTGCTTTGTCACCGGGCTTTCAGGCTGGTGTCGGCGGGGTGGGGTCGTCACCTGCGCGCGGCGTGTGGTCATCGCGAACGGATCCCTGAGGGCTGTCCGGTAGGCACTCAAAGCCGTAACGTCTCGATCGCCGAACTGGCAGAGAACGTAAGGATCGTGCTCCGAAATCAGGCGAGGTGCCGTCGAGTGTTCGGTGCCGGTGCGGTCTGCGCACTTCGATCCGGTCAGTTTGGGGCAATTGCCCTTCGCGCATGCCCGTCCTACGGCATCCTCGGACCCGTGAACGCGCATCAGCGCGCGCCCGCCGTGGGCATCCGACGGCGACGACCGTGACGGCAACCGATGAGCCGACCGCGTTCTTCCCGGGACAAGGGCGAAGGAGAGACAGTGGGGTGGAGGGTCGAGGAGTACGGGGACTCCCACGAGGGCATCGTGGGAGCCGTCCTGGCCGACGGCAGCGAGCCCAAGGCCGTGTACCTGGACATCGGCAGCGGCGGTGGCGGGCACAGGACGAGCGAGTGGTGGGCGTACGACGGTCTGCTGCAGCGGCCGAAAGCTACCGCCTGCCGCGCAGCGTGTGCCTGTGGGTGGCGTGGCCAGAGCTACCCGATCGACTGGGACCAGTTGTCCGGTTCCGGTGACGAACCGGACGACCTCGACATCTCAGGTCCGTACGAGGACTGGAGCGACCACATCCGTACCGTGGAGCACCGGACCGTGCCGCTGCCCCCGGAACTGACCGAGACGATGGAGCGACTTGAGGACCAGCTGTCCGTGCTCGTCGACCAGGCCCCGGTGGCCGCGCTGAAAGCCGCGGCCGCGCTGGAACGCCTCTCCCATCACATCGGCCGTGATGCCGCACACGCCGTACACGTCGACGAGCCGTCGTGGGAGACGGTCGGGAAGGCGCTCGGGCTCAGTCCGGACAAGGCCCGCTCACTGCTGACCGGCTACCTCCTGCGCGGTTGACCGGTCCACACCCCGAGGCAAGGCAATCCGGGATGCCACGCTCCCGCGTACGGGGGCAACTCGATGCCGCTCGCGGGGACAGACCGGTGGTGGCGGTGACTCCGCTCCACCGGTCCCGGCACAGTGGCCTCCGCACAGTGGTCTCCGCGGAGGCGGGTGTGCGGGAGCGCGCGAACGATGGCCGGGAAGCCCCCGAGAGACACCGCCGAGTCACATGTGGAGAGGCGCCTGTGGCTTAAGATGATCCGCCTGCCGCAACGCGGGCGCGGGGGGTGGGGACAGGGGGACGAGTTGGTGGACGCTCTTCGGCCTGGGGACCCGGCGGAGATCGGGGGGTACCGTCTGCTGGCACGGCTGGGGGCGGGCGGCATGGGCGAGGTGTTCCTGGCCCGTACGGCTTCGGGCCGGCCGCTGGCGGTGAAGACCGTGCATCCCGAAGTGAGCTGCGTACCGGGGTTCGCCGACCGGTTCGCACGGGAGATCCGCACCAGTGACCGGGTCCGCTCCCCGTGGACGGTCTCGGTCGTGGACTTCAGCCGGCCCGGTCACTCGCCACAGTGGTTCGCGACCGAGTACATCGCCGCGCCGTCGCTCGGCGACTGGGTGCAACGTCACGGGCCGCTGCCGGAAGCGGCCTTGCGCTGCCTGGCCCGGGAGCTGGCGACGGCGCTGGTCGCCGTGGGCGAGGCAGGCGTAGTCCATCGTGACCTCAAGCCCGGCAACATCCTGCTGGGCCTCGAACGGCCTTTCCTCATCGACTTCGGCATCGCCCGCGCCGTCCACGACCCGCGCCACACGCAGACGGGGGCGGTCATCGGCACTCCCGGCTATCTTGCTCCCGAGCAGGCGACGGGTTCCGTGGCCGCAGCGCCCGCGGACGTGTTCGCGCTGGGGGCGGTCCTGGTGTACGCGGCCACCGGACGCAACCCTTTCACCGCACCCGGCGAGGAGCTCCAACTGCCGACGATCCTCTACCGGATCGTCCACGACGAGCCCGTACTCGACGGCATGCCGGAATCGCTCGCGCCCTTGGTCAGGGAGTGCTTGGCCAAGGCTCCGGACCGGCGCCCCACCGCCGACGACGTGCGTGCGGCCATCGGTGACTTCGACGGGGAGAAGTGGGAAGCGACGGTGCCCTCGGCTCTGGTGGCCGACATCGGCAGCCGGGAGGCCGAGCTGCGTCAACTGCTCGCCGTACCTCTGCCATCGGCCGCCCTGCCGTGGAACGCGGCAGGGCCTGACCCGACTGCCCCGCTCCGGTCGCCGGCCGTGTCTGCTCCGGGTGGGACGCCGGCGCCGCCTCCTGCCGGCGCGACGCCCTTCGCGCCGTCGGCGCCGCCGCGCAGATGGTGGAGGGCCAGTGGCCCCCTCGTGATCGCCGCGGTGGCCGGTGCGGCCGTCCTCACCACGGCGGCTGTCGCTGCGCTGGTCCGCCTCCCCTGGGGCGACGGCGGGGATACCACCGAACGGTCCACCCCTTCGTCGACGACCTCGTCTTCCTCGACGTCGCTGCCCGCTGCCTGGGTCGGCACATGGACGGGCGTGGGCCCGGGAACGCCGGACGCGGACGGCATCAGCCAGGCGAGGACCCGGGAGTTCTCCGTCACGGTCACCCTTCACGCCGGGGTTGTGGGCGACCTCGTCGGACGGCAGGTCAGCGAGCTCAGGGACATCGACACCGGTCGGGATCTCGGCTGCACCGAGGCCCTGGAGCTACGGCAGGTCCGCGGGGACACCATGATCTTCGCCGCGGTCACCAGTCGCCCCACCGACCGCTCGTCCCCCCTCAGCTGTCGTCAGGGCAACGTCTACATGGTCACGAAGACGCAGGCGGACCGGCTTGCCCTCGAGTCGGAGGGAGCACAGTCGGCCGGTGCTCCTTCGTTTCTGACCCGCCGCCGGTGAACCGCACTGACGGGTCGCCCGCAGATGGGAAAACACTGCTCCGGCCCTCACCGGCCCGGTGTGGGAAAACGCGGTCAGAGCGGCGGCAGCATCTCCATGAGGGAGGAGATCTCCTGCTCGGTCCACACTGTCTTGCCCTCGCGTGCGTGCCGTGTGCCCCACCGTGCCGTGAGCTGGGCGACGAGCAGCAGTCCCCGGCCGCCCTCGTCGGTGCTGCGGGCACGACGCAGGTGCGGGGAGGTGCTGCTGGGGTCGGAGACCTCGCAGATGAGCCGGGGGTGGAGATGGATGAGCCGCAGGATCACGGGGCCACCGGCATAGCGGTAGGCGTTGGTGACGAGTTCGCTGACGATCAGTTCCGTCGTGAAGGCCATCTCGTCCAGGCCCCACTCGATGAGCTGCCGTTCGGTCAGACCGCGGGCACGGGAGGCCGCGGTGGGCTCCGCCGGCAGTGTCCAGGTGGCGACGTTTTCCGCTGCCAGCGTGCGCGTCCGGGCCAGGAGGAGGGCCACATCGTCGGCGGGCCGCTCGGGAAGCAGGGCATCGACGACGTTCTGGGAGACTTCCTCCAGCGGGCGGGGCGGACCGCCGAGTGCGGCGCACAGCCCTGACAGGCCGACGTCCACGTCACGCTCGGGGCCTTCGATCAGCCCGTTCGTGTACAGGGCCATCGTGGTGTTCTCGGGGAGCTGCAGATCGACCGACTCGAACGGCAGCCCTCCCAGTCCCAGCGGCGGACCGGCGGGGATTTCGGGAAGGGATGTGTTCCCCTCCGGTGTGACCAGCACCGGCGGGGGGTGGCCGGCGCGGGCCAGCGTGCAGAGCCGGGACACCGGGTTGTAGACGGCGTAGAGGCAGGTGGCGCCGACGATCTGTTCGCCCGGGGAGCTCTCGTCGCCTGACGACTCCTGTTCACCGGCCAGCCGGGTCACGAGATCGTCGAGATGGGAGAGCACCTCGTCGGGCTCGAGGTCGAGATCGGCCAGTGTGTGGACGGCCGTACGCAGTCGCCCCATCGTGGCCGCGGCGTTGATGCCGTGGCCGACCACGTCGCCCACAACGAGGGCTACCCGCGCGCCGGAGAGCGGGATCACGTCGAACCAGTCTCCCCCGACCCCTGCCGCGCCTCCCGCGGGCAGATACCGGTAGGCGACGGCGACCGCGGGGTGCTGCGGGAACTCGCGGGGCAGCAGTCGGCGTTGCAGCGCCAGCGCCGTGCGCCGCTGCTGTGTGTAGCGGCGGGCGTTGTCGATGGAGAGGGCGGCGCGTGCGGCGAACTCGCTGGCCAGTGTGAGGTCGTCTTCCTCGAACGGCTCCGGAACCGCGTACCGCCACAGACACAGCAGCCCCAGGACCAGGCCGCGGGCGGTCAGCGGGACGACCATCAGGGAGTGGACACCCAGCTTGCAGGCGTGGTCTGCCTGTTCCTCGGTCAGGCCGGACCCGGGTGCCTCGGGATCGAAGTCGGTCACCAGGACGGGGCGCTGGGTGTTCAGGCTCCTGGCCTGCGGCGCGTCCGGCGCGAAGATCCTGCGCGTACCGACCGGGTACAGCACCAGATGGGGGGACGGTGCGATCGACTTGAGCGCCGCTCTGACCAGGGGCCCCTCTCTCTCGGGGAGCAGTTCTTCGCCCAGGCCGACGGCCTGGAGGAGGTCGACGGTCACGCAGTCGGCCAGCCCGGGGACCGCCACGTCCACCAACTCCTGTGCCGTGGTCTCCACGTCGAGGGTGGTTCCGATCTTCGTTCCGGCCTCGTTGAGCATCGACAGTCTGCGCCGGGCGCGGTGCCGGTCGGTGACGTCCTCGACGAGCAGTGCCGCCCCCAGCGTCCGCCCCGTGGTGTTGTCCAGGCGGAACGCGGACGCGGCGACATAGCGCTCCCGCGGGTCGCCCTGTACCCGGCAGGACTGCTCCGTGAAGATCAGCGGGTTGCCGGTCTTCAGCACTTCCCGCAGCCGCGCGTCGATCGTCTCCGCGTCGTCACGTACCAGGAAGTCCCCGATGCGGTGCCCGCGGGCCTGCTCGGTCCCGATGCCGCCGGTGTGGGAGAGAGCCCGGTTGATCCTGAGGATCACCAGCGAGGGGTCGTGGATGGACAGGCCGATCGGTGAACGCTCGAAGAGCCCGTCCATGACCGCCCGGTCGATCTCCCACTGGGCGACCTCCTCTGCCGGAGCGCCGACCACGAGCCACTCGTGGCGCTCGCCGGGCCGGATGATGCGACCGGCTCGCAGACCGCAGCGGCGCCTGGTGCCGCTGCGGTCGCGCAGGGGCAGATAGCCGGACCAGCCGTCGTCCTCGACGCACGCGGCCACGGCCTTCCGTACGGCCCCGCTGTCGCGCGGATCCACCAGCAGTTCCTGTGCGGTCCGGCCGAGGACCTCCGGGGCCGTGTATCCCAGCAGGTCACGGGCACCGTCGCTCCAGCCGGTCACCGCCCCCCGGTCGTCCAGGACCACGGAGGCAGCGCGCCCCGACGAGAAGGGGTCCTCCGGGCTCTCACTGATCAGTGGTGCGGATCCGGTCATCCCTTTCATGATCTGTCGGGTCCGCTGGATGTGCATACGGTGCGGCGGACGCCGGCCGGCTCCTGAGCGGCGGTCCACCGGGAAGCGGCTTCTCAGCCGGTCACCGGCAGACCGCCCGGCTCCTTGATGCGCTTCATGATGATCTGCGAATTGACCTCGGTGACGCCCGACAGCGCGGTCAGCTTCTCGATCCACAGACGCTCGTACGCACGCAGGTCCTCGACGGCGATACGCAGCAGGCAGCCGGGGCTGCCGAAGAGCCGGTACGCCTCCACGACGTCGGGGATCTCGTCGAGCGCCGCCTCGAACGCCTCGACCGCTTCCCGGTCGCGCTTCACCTCGATGGACACGAGTACCTCGAAGCTCCGGCCCACCGCCTCGGGGTCGATGATCGCCCGGTAGCCCCGGATCACCCCGTCCTGTTCCAGTTGCCGGACACGACGCATGCAGGGCGAGGCGGTCAGGCCGACCCGCTGGGCCAGTTCCTGGTTGCTCAGGCGGCCGTCGCTCTGGAGCTCACGCAAGATTGCACGGTCAATATCGTCCATCACGCGATTATCCACTACGAGACCATGGAAGGTGGGCTCAAAGTAGCAATCATTTTGCGCACCTATCCTCCTATCATTGCGTCACGCCGCTCCTTTATCCATGGAGCAGCCAGGGCGCTGCCGGGAAGGCCGTGAGCCGATCCGGGCGCGGTATGCGTCCGGATCAGCCGCCCGGCCCGAGGCACGAGCAAGGAGTACGCACAGTGCGCAGGATCGTCGTCATCAGCACCGGCGGGACGATAGCCAGCCGCTGGCAGGGCCAGGGGTTCGCCGCCGACGCCCGGGGCCAGGAGGTCATGGCGACCGCCGGGGTACCGGAGGGCGTCAGTGTCGAGGTGGTGGATCTGCTCCGGGTGAACAGCCCTCGTCTGACCACCGCCCACCAGCTCACACTGCTGCGCACCGTGCACGAGGTGCTCGCCGACCCCGGCGTGGACGGCATCGTCGTCACCCACGGCACCGACACTCTGGAGGAGTCGGCCTTCCTGGTCGATCTCCACCACGACGACGCACGCCCCGTGGTCTTCACCGGCGCCCAGCTTCCCCTCGGCGCGTCCGGCGGTGACGGCCCCGGCAACCTGCACGATGCCCTGCTGACCGCAGCGACGACGCGTGATCTGGGTGTGCTCGTCGTCTTCGACGGCAAGGTCCACGCCGCTCGCGGCACCGTCAAGACCCGGACGCTGGCACCCGACGCCTTCGCCGACCCGTCCGGCGAGCCCGTGGGAACCATGGGCTTCGGGCAGGTCTCCGTGCTGCGGCGCCCCGAGCGACCCGCCGCACTCGCGCTGCCCGCGGTGCCCGGCACACCGCCCCGCGTCGACATGGTCATGCACCACGCCGGTGCCGACGCCTTTCTCCTCGACGCGGCCGTGAACGCGGGGGCCCAGGGAATCGTCCTGGTGGCCACCGGAGCGGGCAACGCCACTCCCGAGATCGTCGACGCGGTCGCGTCCGCCTCGTCCCGCGGCGTGCTCGTGGCCCTCACCACGCGGGTTCCGTCCGGTCCGGTCGCCGAGCTCTACACCCACGGTGGCGCGGTCGACCTCGTCGCCGCCGGGGCCGTACCCACCGGCACCCTCCGGGCCGGGCAGGCACGTATCGCCGTACTGGCCGCGCTCCTGGCCGCCGACGACACTGCGGAACGCCACCGGGTACTGCGCCAGGCACTCACCGGGCCGGGGACCGGGGCGGCGCCCGTGGATCCCGCCGAGATCCTGCCCGCCGCCGGTCCCTCGGCGGGGCTCGCCCGGACGTAACCGGCACCGCGGGCCTCTTCGCAGACCGCTTCCGGCCGACCGAGCCTGTCCTGGGCTCCCGGGCCGCCACCGGGCGCCGCCCGTACCGGGGCCGCACCTCGTCCCCCTTCCGCACCACCCCCTCAGGAGTCCGCATCCTCATGGCCGCCCCCACCAGCCCCCAGTTCCGCACCGAGCACGACCTCCTGGGTGACCGGGACGTTCCCGCCGGCGCCTACTACGGCGTCCACACCCTGCGGGCCGTGGAGAACTTCCCGATCACGGGCACGCAGATCTCGACCTACCCCGATCTCGTCACCGCCCTGGCCTGTGTCAAGCAGGCCGCGGCCCTGGCCAACCGCGAACTCGGCCTGCTGACGGCGCAGCAGGCGGACGCGATCATCGCCGCCTGCGAGGAGATCAGGGGCGGGAAACTCCACGACCAGTTCGTGGTCGACGTGATCCAGGGGGGCGCGGGCACCTCGACGAACATGAACGCCAACGAGGTCATCGCCAACCGCGCCCTGGAGCTCCTCGGCCACCGCAAGGGCGACTACGCCGTCGTCCACCCGCTGGAGGACGTCAACGCGGGCCAGAGCACCAACGACGTCTATCCCACCGCCGTGAAGATCGCCCTCGACTTCGCCGCCCAGCGGCTGCTGGATGCGATGCAGACGCTCCGGTCCGCCTTCGCGGCGAAGGCGGAGGAGTTCGCGGACGTCCTGAAGATGGGCCGCACACAGCTCCAGGACGCGGTTCCCATGACCCTGGGTCAGGAGTTCGCCACGTACGCCGTCATGCTCGACGAGGACCACAAGCGCCTCACGGAGGCACGTGCCCTGATCCGGGAGATCAATCTCGGTGGCACCGCCATCGGCACCGGACTCAACGCCCACCCCCGGTACGCGGCGCTGGCCTGCGGTCATCTGCGCTCCCTGACCGGGCTGCCGCTGGCCGTCGCCGACGACCTCGTCGAGGCCACCCAGGACGCAGGTGCGTTCGTGCAGCTGTCGGGTGTACTGAAGAGGATCGCCGTCAAGCTCTCCAAGACCTGCAACGACCTGCGGCTGCTGTCCTGCGGGCCGCGCGCCGGCTTCGCCGAGATCAACCTGCCGCCCGTGCAGGCGGGTTCCAGCATCATGCCCGGCAAGGTGAACCCGGTCGTGCCCGAGGTGGTCAACCAGATCGCCTTCGAGGTCATCGGCAACGACATGGCGGTCACCATGGCCGCCGAGGCGGGCCAGCTCCAGCTGAACGCCTTCGAGCCGCTCATCGCCCACAGTCTGCTGAAGAGCCTGACGCATCTGAGGGCGGGCTGCCTCTCACTCGCCGAGCGCTGTGTCACGGGCATCACCGCCAATCGCGAGCACCTCGCGGACCTCGTCGGCCGTTCCATCGGTCTCGCGACCGCGCTGAACCCGCACATCGGTTACGAGCAGGCCACCGCCGTCGCCCAGGAAGCCCTCGCCACGGGCCGGAGCGTCCAGGAGCTCGTCCTCGACAAGGGCCTGCTGACCAGGGAAGAGCTCCAGCTCATCCTGCAACCGGACAACCTCGCCCGCCCGCACGGCCGCCCCGCCGCGGTCGCCGCCTCCTGACCACCGGCCGGGCCCTGACCACCGGGACGTGATGCCCCGACGGTCCCGTGCCTCTTCGTATGGTCACGCCCGTCCGCCGCGCGGATGCGGGGCGAGTCGCTCGGCCCCCCGGTGCCGTGCTTGTCGGCACCGGGCGGTTCAACTCTCCGGCGCCCAGCCGTCCTCACGCACCCGCACCGCCAGGTCGATCTTGGTGTAGGCCGGGCGGCCGGCCTGCTGGTACTTGTCCTTGACCCGGTCGAGGTAGTACTTGGCGGTGTGCGGGCTGACCCCCACGCGCCGGGCCGTGGCCTTGAGGGTGAGCCCGGAGGCGTACTCCAGCAGTACCTGGAGTTCCTTCGGGGCGAGCCGGGGACGTGCGGGACCGTCGTCGTGGGCCAAGGCGAACGCCAGCTCCGCCGAGTGCACCGTGCCGCCCGCGGCGACCTCCTCGACCGCCTTCACCAGGGTGGGCAGATCGTGGTCCTTCGTCAGATAGCCGTCCGCACCGGCGGTGATCGCGGATACGATCCGCCGGCGGTCGGCGACGGTGCTGATGACGAGTACGCGTGGCCCTGCGGCCCGCAGCCGCCGGATGTTCTCCGCCGGCTGCGAGCCGTCGCCCAGCACCAGGTCGAGCAGGACCACGTCGAAGGGCAGCGACGGCCGGAGCCCGCCGGTGGCGGCGCAGGTCCCGGTGACGAGTTCGTCCACGGTGCGTGCCGTCGCCGCCAGCCGTACCTGCGGGACGCCGTCCAGCCAGACCCGCAACCCGTCGAGCAGCATGCGGTCGTCGTCCACGACGGCCACCGTGATCATGCTGATCATGCGGGCCAGCGCAGCTCGATGCGGGTGCCCTCGCCCGGAGCACTGTCCACGTCGGCCACGCCGCCGCTCTCGCGCATCCTGGCGCCCACCGAGAAACGCAGCCCGAGGCCCTTGTCGACGGTGCACGGGTCGAAGCCGATGCCTCGGTCGACCACGGTCACCACCACCCGGCTGCCTTCGCCCGTGACGGTGACGTACGCATGGCCGGTGCCGGCGTGGCGCGCCACGTTGTTCAGCGCCTCGGTGGCCGCGTCGGCGAGCGCGGCGGCGGCATGGGCCGGCAGCTGGGCCAGGCCGTCGAACTGGGTGCTCACACGCAGGCCCAGGCTCTCGGCCGAACACACGGCGCGTTCGATCACCGCCGCCGTTCCCGGAGCGCTGTCCTCCTTCGTCTGCTGCTGGATGAGGCGGCGCAGATAGGCCGCTTCCTTGGCGCAGCGCTCCCGCACCTCGGGTGTGTCGGCGTCGGCCCGGCCACTCGCGATCGCGGTCAGCGTCGCCAGCACGGTGTCGTGCAGGGCCCGGTGATGCGCGATCCGCTCCGCGTACCGGGCCCGGCCGGCTTCCGCTTCGAGCGCCTGCGCCGTCGCCGCGTCCAGCAGACTGCCCTGGCGGCGCAGATACCACCAGAAGACGCGGGCGAGCACGGCGGAGCAGACAACCGCGTTGAGGTGTGCGGCGATCACGGCGACGCCCGCACCGGCCGGCCAGTACGCCACCGTGTGCGTCACGACCAGAGCCACGACCGCGCCGGTCACGGCAGCCGGCCTCCGGAACGCGACGGCGGCCAGCGCGCTCGCCGACCCGCCGAGCAGCATCACCCAGGCGAGGTCGGCCGGATCGCGCATACCGCCCGCGTACACCGCGAACGGCAGCAGGCATCCCACGAGCACCACGTCCGCCAGCGCCGGCCAGGTGCCGAACCAGCCCCGTGCACGGGCGCTGCCGTAGGCCAGCAGGCTCACCGCCACTGCGACGGCGAGTCCCGCCCAGGCCGCAGGCCTCGCCCCCTGGTGCTGAACCACGACGAGCACGGCGGCCGTCAGATGGCTGGCCCGGTACAGACCGGTGGCCAGGATCATGAACCCCTGGGCTCGCTGGAGCCCCGAACCCAGGCTCACGGCATGCCTCTCCCTGTCACGCAACCCCCCTGAACCGGCGGTACAGCCCGATGGCCGGGGCCCGTTAGTTTCAGGGCACGGCACCGGACACGACGAGCAATCAGACCACTGCGTCAGGTCACGGCGCCTCTCGGATTCCGGGCAAAGAAGGAGGCATGGTGGCTCGAAGTGTGCACCGCGGGGGCATACTCGCGGTCCTGGCATCGCTGCTCGTCGTACTGCTCCCCGGCACGGCCGGCGCGGCCGACCCGCCCATCCGCTACACGTCGTGGATCAACAACGCCGCCATCTACGAGATGCGGGCCTCGTACTCGTGGCAGTGCATGGACGTACGCGGCGAGTCGCAGAGCCCGGGCGCGGTCATCCAGCGCTTCGACTGCAAGGGCCGTCTCCACCAGCGCTTCTACTTCACGCAGTCCGGCACACCGGGTCTGTTCATGATCGGCGTCTACGGGAAGTACTGCATCGGCGCCCAGAACGCGTCCACCGCCGACGGCACCCCGATCGTGCTGGGCTACTGCCAGGGACCCGGCCAGCACTTCCGCTGGGTCGACCGCGGCAACAACCACTGGGAGATCGTCGAGGCCTCGAGCGGCAAGTGCCTCCACGACACCGGCCGCCGCAGCGCGATCCAACTGCGTGCGTGCGGCAACATCAGCGAGCCGTACCCGAGTCTGTGGACCCCCCTCTACGACCGCCAGTACAACTACACCAGCGTCTGGGGCTGAACCACCGGACGCGCCGACCCCTGACGGCAGGGCGCTCTCGGCAATCGCTTCGGCATCCTGAAGGCCGCGGTCCCGGCGAGGGGAGGACCGCGGCCTTCCGGCGACCCCGTGCGAGAAGTCCCACCGGAGCGCGGCAGCGGCCCATCCCGTCCCGCAGCGGCTGCTGTACGTGCGCGGCTCGGCACAGCACCGGGAGGCACAGCACCGTAAGGGCGGAGAACGCGCGCACCAAGCGAATCCACCCATACCCGGCACAAGCCTCCTATCGTGGACCGCTGTGGTGGCCCCCGCGTACGGGATGGAGCTGAGGACGTGCCGTTGGCGGAGGTGACCGGCGGAGGCCGGGCCGGGCGGGCCGGCCCCGGAGCCGGGCCGGTGGTCCTGGATGCCGCTCCTGGCCGTGGGTTCCGGGTACTTCATGGTGATCCTGGATGTGACGATCATCAACGTCGCCGTGCCCGTGGTGGGCCGGGAGCTGTCGGCGTCGCTGACCGCGATCCAGTGGATCACCGACGGGTACACGCTGGTCTTCGCCGGGCTGCTGCTGACCGGTGGCGCGCTCGGCGACCGGCTGGGAAACCGCCGGGTGTTCTGCGCGGGCGTGGCGGTGTTCACGGTGTCGTCGGCCATGTGTGCGCTCGCCCGGTCCGCCCCGTTCCTGGTGGGCGCCCGGTTGCTGGAGGGACTTGGCGCGGCACTGATCGTGCCGGGCTCACTGGCGTTGCTCCAGCAGGCCTACCCGACCGCCGCGGGGCGCTCGCGGGCCTTCGGGCTGTGGGGTTCGCTCGCCGGCATCGCCGCGTCGGCCGGGCCGCTGCTCGGCGGCCTGCTCGTCTCCACAGTGGGATGGCGGTGGGTGTTCCTGATCAACCTGCCCGTCGGCATCGCCTGCGTGGTGCTGACGTCGCGGCACGTGGCAGCCTCGCCCCGGCATGCCTCCAGGTCCCTGGACTGGCCGGCGCAGTGTGCCGTCGTGGCGGCCGTGGCGCTGCTGACGGCCGCGCTCAACGAGGCGGGGCGCCGCGGCTGGTCGGACCCGGCGGTCCTCGCCGGACTGGGTCTGGCCGTGCTGTCCGCCGTGGCGTTCGGGGTGCGCGAGCGGCTGGCGAAGGCCCCGGTCGTGCCGCCGCGTCTGTTGCGTTCGCGTGCGCTGAGCGGCGGAGCGGCCATCGGCCTGCTCTTCAATTTCGGTTTCTACGGCATGGTCTTCACCGCGAGCCTGTACTTCCAGCACCAGCGGGGCTACAGCGCCCTCGGTGCCGGGGCCGCGCTGTTCCCCGCCGTGGCGATGACGATGTTCGCCTCCGCCCTCTCCGGGCGGCTGGCCCGCACCACCGGTGATCGTCCCCTGGTGATCACCGGCATGCTCCTGGCCGCCCTGGGGCTGGCCGGCTGGGCCGCGGCAGGAGACGACCCCGCGTACGCGCTGCTCGTGGCCCCGATGATGGCCGCGGGATTCGGGACCTCCTTCGCGCTCACGGGCTCGACCGCGACCGTCATGGGGGCCGCGCCGCAGGAGTACGGGGGAACCGCCTCCGCCGTGTTCAACACCACCCGTCAGATCGGCAGTGCCACGGGGGTGGCGCTCGGCGGCACCCTGCTCGCGACGGCCACCGACTACACCGCGGGGCTGCGCACCAGCATGACCGTCGGGGCACTCGCCTATCTGATCGCCGCCGGACTCGCGTGGCGGTGTGTGCCATCGAAGCCCAAGGCCAGGTGAGTCGCGGCGGTCGAGTCGAGGGGTGCTGCGCCCCCGAGGGCAACGCGACCGGTCGTGCGCGCACCGGCGGACCGCGGGTGGTCTGCACACACCGGTGGACACCGGGGGGACGTCCCCCGCCGCCGGGCCGGACTCTCGTACGCCGGCATGTCCCGGGTGCGAGCGGGTGACGTTGTACAACGCGCCCGCGTCGGCGGGGCGCAAGCGGCACGTGCGGCCGGTCCCGGCGGATAGCGTCGGCTGTCTCGCCGTACTCCCTGCCGACCGCACGGCCATCGGGCCGCGGCCTGTGTCTCACGACTTCGAGGAATCCCGGTGGACCTGCGCATCGACGACCGTGTGTACCTCATCACCGGCGCTTCGTCGGGGATCGGGGCGGCTGTTGCCTCCCTGCTGGCCGCCGAGGGAGCCACGGTCGTCGGTGTCGCACGCCGGCCGTGGGCGATCGAGGCGCCCGGCGGACGCGTCAGCGCCGTCACCGCCGATCTGTCCGAGCCGGAGGCCGCCGACTACGTGGTCGACTCGGTGGTCACCCGTCACGGGCGGCTGGACGGCCTGGTCAACAACGTGGGGGCGGTGGTGTCCCGCAACGGCTTCCTCGATGTGTCCGACGAGGCGTGGAAAGCGACGTTCGAAACCAACTTCCACTCGGCGGTGCGGATGACCCGCGCCGCACTGCCGCTGTTGCTGAAGTCCGGCGCCGCGTCCGTGGTGCACGTCGCGAGCGAGGCGGCCCGTATGCCGGAGGCCGCCATCGTCGACTACGCGGCCGCGAAGACCGCGCTGCTGTCGGTGTCGAAGACCCTCGCAGCCGAGTTCGGCGCCCAGGGCCTGCGGTCGAACGTGGTACTTCCGGGCCCCACCCGGACGGCTCTGTTCGACGCACCGGGCGGCTTCGCCGAGCAGTTGGGCGAGCGCTTCGGCCTGCCGGCCGACGAGGCGGTCGAGCACTTCATCCGGGAGGTGCGCCGGCTGCCCAGCGGCCGGATCGGACACCCCGACGACGTGGCTCCCGTCGTGGCGTATCTGCTCTCCCCACTGGCCGGACAGGTCACAGGAGCGGAGTGGAGCGTCGACGGCGGCGCTCTGCGGCAGATCTGAGGGCCGCACCGCGCGCTGACCCCCAAGAACCGGCCGTACGACGACGCGTGACCATCCACCCCGCCTCGGCCCCCCTACCACCCCGCCGCCACCGCGCCGGGGAACGGCAGACGGAGGGCGCGGCCCGGGGAGAGGGGGCCGCGCCTCCGTCAGGAGGGTTGGGGAGTGGCGGTCAGCGGTTGGCCAGGGCCGCCGCCCAGTAGGCGGAACCGCCGGTGATCCTCTGCTCCTTGACCACCTGCTTGCCGAAGGAGGCGTAGTTCGGCTTCGCGGTCCACCTGGTGGCGGCGAGGTAGCCGCCGGTGACCTTGCGCGCCTCGACCTTGCCGGCGATGACCGCGATCGCCGCGTTGACGTCTTCTCCTTCTGAAGCGGGGCCTTCGTTGCACAACGACCCTACGAATGCTCGGAGTTGACTGGTATTGACCCTTGGGGAGCCGTCCTGACGGGCATCACCGCGGCCGGTTTCGCGTGGCGCGGCAGCCTACGGCAGCGGCGTCGCGGACCCAACGCGGCACCACTCAAATAATACTGACAAGTAGTCAGAGAGCATCGGATATCGGACAGACGGGCGCTCCATTCGGACAAGAGCTGGTCAAAATGTTGTGAGGTATTTGTCGGCGTCCCGTCAATTCTCTGGGTTCGGTGGGACGCTCGTCCACGGTCAACCCCCCACAGGACAAGCGATGGAGATCGCATGACCCCCCACAGGAACACTCGGCGCACCGCCGCCCTCGCGGCCGTTGCCGCCATGCTCGTCGCCGGAATCGAGACCGGCTCGGCGACCGCGGCGCCCGGCGGCGCCGACCGTGCCCAGCCCGCACCGCAGGCGACGGGGCACGTCGCAGAGCTGCGCAGCACCCAGGCCCAGGCCACGGCGGTGGCCGCTCGACTCGGTCTCGGCACACAGGAGAAGCTCCTCGTCCGCGATGTCATCAAGGACACCGACGGGACCGTGCACACCCGCTACGAGCGCACCTACGCCGGACTGCCGGTGCTCGGCGGCGACCTGGTCACCCACACCGCGGGCAACGGCACGCTCAAGGGCGTGGACAAGGCGAACGACGCCCGTATACAGGTGCCCACCACCACCCCATCACGCAAGGCCGCCGCCGGTGCCCGCAAGGTGATCTGGGCAGGCAAGGGCACGCCCGTGCTCGCCTTCGAGACCGTGACGTCCGGTGTCCAGAAGGACGGAACGCCCAGCAGACTGCACACCATCACCGACGCCACCACCGGCAAAAGGATCCTGCAGTTCGAGGCGGTCGAGACGGGCAGCGGCACCAGCCAGTACAGCGGCGAAGTCACCCTCTCCACCACCAAGAACGGCTCGGCCTTCGAGCTGACCGACGGCGAGCGCGGCGGCCACAAGACCTACGACCTGAAGCAGGGCCAGAGCGGCACCGGCACTCTGCTGACCGACGACGACGACAAGTGGGGTGACGGCACCGGCGCCAACCGGCAGACGGCCGCCGTCGACGCCCACTACGGCGCAGCCGTGACCTGGGACTTCTACAAGGCCGAACTGGAGCGCAACGGCATCGCCGGCGACGGCAAGGCCGCGTACTCCCGGGTCCACTACGGCGAGAACTACGTCAACGCCTTCTGGGACGACAGCTGCTTCTGCATGACGTACGGCGACGGGGAGGGCAACAGCAAGGCTCTCACCGCGATCGACGTGGCAGGCCACGAGATGAGCCACGGACTGACCTCGCACACCGCCAACCTGCAGTACTCCGGCGAGTCCGGCGGTCTCAACGAGGCGACCAGCGACATCCTCGGCACCTCGGTGGAGTTCTTCGCGGACAACCCGAAGGACGTCGGCGACTATCTCATCGGCGAGAAGATCGACATCCGTGGTGACGGCACCCCGCTGCGCTACATGGACAAGCCCAGCAAGGACGGCAGCTCGCTGGACGCCTGGAAGGAGGGTGCCGGCGACACCGACGTCCACTACTCCTCCGGCATCGCCAACCACTTCTTCTTCCTGCTCTCCGAGGGCAGCGGCAAGAAGACGATCAACGGTGTCGAGTACGACTCCCCCACCTCCGACGGATCCACCATCACGGGCATCGGCCGGCAGAAGGCCTACAAGATCTGGTACAAGGCCCTCTCCGCGTACATGACCTCGACGACCGACTACAAGGACGCCCGTGCGGCGACCCTGAAGGCGGTCGCGGATCTGTACGGCGCCGACGGGACCGAGGCGAAGACCGTCGCCGCCGCATGGAGCGCGGTCAACGTCGCCTGACCCCCCGCCCCACCTGTCCGTCGCCCCGCACGAGGTACCGGCTCGTGCGGGGCGACGCGTCGTTTGCGAGGCATGCTCAGGCGAGCGCGGCACGACCCGCCACGAGCACCCGTGCGGTCTCGGCGACACGGTGGCCCAGGTGCTCTGCGGTGGCGACGTCGGCCTTGTGGACGGCCTCGGGACCCTCGTCCGAGTTGGTCTGCGCGCCGGCTCCGAGGAAGATCCCGAGGCGGTTGAGGTCGTTCTCCGAACCGGTGGTGGAGTTCCAGCCCGGCTTGAGGCCGAGACCCACCCAGTGCATGCCGTGCTGGGCGGCAAGGACCTGGAAGAACTGCAGGGTGTGCAGCTTGTCGCCGCTCTTGGAAGCGGAGTTGGTGAATCCGGCGGCAAGCTTGCCGTGCCAGGCGTCGGAGAACCAGCGCTTCGAGGTGGCCTCGGCGAAGACATGGAAGGCACCCGAGGCGGTGCCCATGTAGGTGGGCGAGCCGAAGACGATCGCGTCGGAGCGGTCGAGCAGCTCCCATCCGGCATCGGTGATCTCGTCGACCTTGATCAGGTGGACCTCGGCGCCACCGCGGGCCGCACCGGCGGCGACAGCCTCGGCGACGACGGCGGTGTGGCCGTATCCGGAGTGATAGGCGATCGAGACGACAGGCGTGGTCACGTGGTGCTCCTCGTCGGCCGCGGATGCATGCGGCGAATGCGGCGCCGCCCGGGTGGCGGCGCCGAACAACAGAGAAGCACTAACTTTTAGAAAGCGCAAGCGCAGGGTTAGCGCTGTGTGCAGGTTGCGGGCGTGCGGCGACGGAGGCATGCCGCCCCACCGGTGCGCCACCGCTCGACCCCGCCGCTGATCACCTGGTGTCGATGAGGGTGGCGAGGTCGGTGAGGACGGGGTGGGCGGTGATGTCTTTGAGGGTGATGGTGCGGTCGAGGGCGATGGCGAGTTTGACGGCGGTGAGGGAGGTGCCGCCGCGGTCGAAGAAGTGGTCGTGGCGGGTGATGTGGTGGGTGGGGAGGCCGAGGGTTGCGGCGTAGGCGGTGGCGAGGCGTTGTTCGGTGGGGGTGGTGGGGGGTTCGGTGGTGGTGGTCGTGGTGGTCGTGGTGGGGGTGGTTTGGGTGGCTTGTTTGGTGAGGGTTTTCTTGTCGATTTTGCTGTTGGGGGTGAGGGGGAGGTGGTCGCGGTGGTGGTAGGTGGTGGGGACCATGTAGGGGGGGAGGGTGGTGGTGAGGTGGTCGGTGAGTTGGTCGGTGGGGAGGGGGGTGTGGGAGGTGTAGAAGGCGGTGAGTTGGGGGCCGGTGGTGGGGTGTTCGGTGACGATGACGGCGGCGTCGCGGATGCCGGGGAGTTTGAGGAGGGTGTTTTCGATCTCGCCGATTTCGATGCGGAATCCGCGGATTTTGACTTGGGTGTCTTTGCGGCCGAGGAATTCGAGTTTGCCGTTGGGGTGCCAGCGGCCGCGGTCGCCGCTGCGGTAGAGGCGGGCGCCGGGGCGGTGGGGGTCGGTGCCGAAGGCGGCGCGGGTGCGTTCGGGGTCGTTGATGTAGCCGCGTCCGACGCAGGTTCCGGAGAAGGCGATTTCGCCGGGGGCGCCGAGGGGGACGGGGGTGAGGTGTTCGTCGACGACGTAGACGTGGACGTTGGGGATGGGGGAGCCGAGCAGGACGCGCTCGGGTGGGGTGTGCATGAGTTCGTGGTTGGTGTCGTCGCTGGTTTCGGTGAGTCCGTAGGCGTTGAGGAGGCCGATGGCGGGTTGGGTGGTGAACCAGCGTTGGGCGAGTTCGGGTTTGAGGGCTTCGCCGGTGACGGAGACGTAGTGCAGGTCGGGTAGGGGGTGGGGGTGGCGTTCGAGGTGGGTGAGGACGGCTTCGAGGTAGGAGGGGACGAGTTGGGCGACGTTGACGCGGTGGTGGGCGAGGGTGTCGACGAAGCGGGGGACGTCCAGGATGGTTTCCTGGTCGATGAGTTGGGTTTTTCCGCCGGTCAGGAGGGCGGCGAGGAGTTGCCACAGGGAGATGTCGAAGCACTGGGGTGCGGTCTGGGCGACGGTGGTGGCGTTGTCGATGTGGAGGTCGTCGATTTTGGCGTGGAGGTGGTTGAGCATGCCGGCGTGTTCGCACATGGCGCCCTTGGGTTCGCCGGTGGAGCCGGAGGTGAAGTAGATGTAGGCGAGCTGGTTGGGTGCCACCGTGGTGCCCGGGTTGTCACTGGGGTGGTGCTCGGCCAGGGCATCGTCGATCAGCAGCCGCTCAACAGCAGAAGCAGAAGCAGCAGCAGTAGTGCCGGTGTCGGTGGTGGTGAGGGCGTGGTCGAGGTGGGTGGTGGCGCCCGGTTCGGTCAGTACCAGGCGGCAGCCGGCCCGGTTGAGGGTGGTGCGGATCCGTTCGGGCGGGAAGTGCGGTTCGATGGGCAGATACACCCCGCCGGCCTTGAAGATCGCCAGTACCGCCGCCGGCCAGTTCAGGCTGCGTTCGGTGACCACCGCGACGACCTGCTCGGGCCGAAGGCCCCGTTCCAGCAACGCCCCGGCCAGCCGGTTCGCCCGCGCGTTCAGCTCCCCGTAGGTCAGCGACCGTGTGCCACAGGCCACCGCCACCGCGTCCGGGTGCTCACGCACCCGCTCCTCGAACAACTCGTGTGCGCGTACCTGCGGCAACGCCCGCTCGGGCCCGGCCAGCCCCTCCAGCTGGAACCGCAGCTCCCGCTGCGACAGCAACCCCTGACCGGTGTGCCCGGCATCCACATCCGCACACAACAACCCCAGCGCCGCCACGTGATACCCCGCGACCCGCCCCGCCGCCTCACCATCCATCACCTCGGTGCGATACGCCACCCGCACCACCAACCCCCCACCACGACGGAACACGAAGGCGATCCGCAGCACGCTGGTGCCCCCGAGCCTCTCCCCTGCCTCCGGGTACTGCGTCCCGGCACGGGAGTCCCTGTCCGCCTCGGTGCCCACGACGTCGATCTCGGTCTCGAACAGCGGCCCTGACAGGTCCAGTTCGCGCTGGATCGTGTCGAAGGGGACGTCCCGGTGTTCCCGCACCTGCGCGACGGCCCGGTCGGCGCCGTGCACCAGCGCCCGCCAGGACGCCGGCCCCACGTCCAGCCGGCACGGCAGCGGCCCGCCGTCGGAGGTGACGTATCCGGTGGTCACCTCCTGCTCACCGGACAACGCGGCCAGCACCTTCCCGTGCGCCGCCAGCAGCAGCGACTCCACCGGAACCGCCAGCTCCCGCGCCAGACCCGGCAGCACCGCCGCGACATCGTCGGGGACCACGGCCTCGCACTCACCCACGCCCGGCACCGGATCCGGCGCCCACCGCGGGACTGTGGTGACGCTGCCGACTACCGGTGCACCGTGGCGGAACGCATGGCCGTTGGAGGTGTGCAGATTCATGATCGTGTCCTTTGCTTGCTCTCTGCTGGGGTGATGAAGCTGGGGTGATGAAGGGGTGTCACTTCCGGCTGCCCACGGCACACCCGATGGCGTCCGTGCCGCCGGGGTCTTCCCCGCCGTCGGTACGGTCGGTGCGGTGCGGTCGGTCCGTGGGCCGGGAATGCCGGGTGTGGTCGGATCGGCGGGAGCTGCCCTCGGTCGCGGGCATGGGACGGGCGGGATTGCCGCCCCACCGCGCATGAGGAGGAATCTCTTCGCCCTTCATGAGGAAGGAATCCGCGGCGAGCTCCACGCCGTCGCCCATCGTCACGCCGTAGTGGACGAAGGCGCCGACGCCCAGCGTGCAGCCGTTGCCGAGAGTGCTGCGGTCGGACTTGAAGGTGCCGTCCTCCTGGGAGTGGCACTGGATCACGGTGCCCGCGTTCAGCGTGCAGTCATCGCCGATGGTCACCAGCGTGCGCTCGGGGAAGAAGCAGCCGTCGTCGAATACGCGCTTGCCCATCCTGACCCCGAGCAGTCGCCAGATCACGTTCTTGAACGGGGTGCCGTCGAAGGCCTGCACATAGTCGACCGACGCCATCTTCCAGAAGCGTTCGTGACGCCAGAAGGAGCGCTGGTAGATCGAGCAGTAGAGCGGCTTCAGGGCCCCGAACCTGGTCGCGGCCCGTTCGATCAGGGCGAAGTAGACGACGGTGATCCCGAGGACCGCGGGGGTGGACAGCGCGATCGCCGGCACTCCGAGCACGGGGTAGAGACCGAGTGCGGCAAGAACGACGAGAACGGTCAGGAAGATGTGGATCCAGCGGGCCAGCAGATACAGCACCGCCGTCAGGGCGTTGTGCCGGTTCTTGGCGGCCAGTCGGCGGCGCAGTTCCTCGCCGCTTCCGAGATGGTCGAAGCGCCGGTCGCGCTCGACCGTGCGCGGGATCTCGAAGCTGGGCGAGCCCAGCAGGCCCACGCCCTCACGCACCGGCCCGTCGACGGGGACCATGACCTTGGTCGCGAGCAGGCAGTTGTCGCCGGTCCGGCCCTGCGAGGGGTAGGCGACGCGGTTGCCGAGGAAGTTGTGCGGCCCGATCACCGTGCGCGAGAGCCGGAAGGAGGTGGCGGAGAAGTCGGCATTGATGACCGACAGTCCGTCGGCGACCATCGTTCCGCTGCCGACCGAGGTCAGATAGGGGTTGTCGTGCTTGACCTCCGTACCGAAGTTCGAGCCGGTCTGGTCGATGCGGCACAGGTCGTAGCCGAGGCGGCGCAGATAGTGGACGATCGCGGAGCTGTCACCGAACAGGGTGGTGAAGAACTTCCGGTTGGTCATCAGAACGATCACCCGGTGCACGGCGTAGTGGAATCCGTACAGCGGATAGATCTTCCCGGGCTTGAGCAACGAGTTCAGCAGGCGCGGCACGGTGGAGACCATCACGAGGCCGGCGAGCGTCGCGCCGAAGAACAGCACGAACGAGACGGCCAGCGCTGTGAGGTAGAACGTGGCGCTCGTCCACTCCCCCGGTCCCGGCGTCCGCAGCACGTGCCCGGGGAACGCCGCGAGCACGATCCGTACGGCGAGCATCGACAGCGGAAGGCAGATCGCCAGCAGCACCAGCAGATGCGCCGCGGTGTAGAGGCTCTTGCGCAGGCCGGTGCACCGGGAAGGGGCCGGGGCGCCGCTGAAGGCAGAGGCGGGCTGGGCGGGAGAGCCGTGCCAGGTCTCGCCTGAGGGCACCGTCTGCCCGCAGTGCAGGCTGGAGGCGTGGGCGAGCCGCGCTCCGTCGCCCATGGAGGTGTGGATGTCCAGAACGGTCTGCTCGCTGACGAGCACGTCCTTGCCGAGAGTGACCGGGCCGGTTTCGATCCAGCCGGCGTGAGCCCGGTAGCCGGGGAGAAGCACGTCCTTGCGGATCACCGTGCCCTCACCGATCGTGAGCAGATCGGCACAGACCGGGAGGGTGCGGGAAAGGATCGTCACGTTCCTGCCGATCCGCGCACCCAGTGCCCGCAGGAACAGCACGTACAGCGGGGAACCCGCGAACAGCCGCACCGGACTGGTTCGGATCAGGGTCTTCACCAGCCACAGTCGTACATATCCCTGGCCCCACACGGGGAATCGTCCGGGGGTGAACCGGCCGACGAGCAGCCACTTCGCAGCGATGGGCAGGATGCAGGCGGCGCAGAACACGGCGCCGGCGAACAGGACGGCCCGCAGGTAGACGCCGGTCCAGCCGGCCCCGGCCAGCACCCACCGGTACCCCCACACGCCGACCATCGCGCTCAGACCGGAGTAGCCGACGAAGCACAACAGCTGCAGCAGCCCGCACACCACATACCGGCGTGTGGCGGGCCCGGCCGCACCGGCCGTGTCCACCGTGGTGGCCGTGCTCAGGGTGGTCGACGCGGTCGACTTGGTCGGCGTGTTCACCGTGTTTACCGGGCCCGATGGAGCCTGCGCCTTGTCGGCCCAGGTGTGCGTCGCGTCCGGGCCGCCGGAAGCGGAACGGCCTTGCGGAACGGCCGGGTACGCTGCGGGTCCTTGCCCCGCGGCGCCGCCGGATCCTGTCCGGCCGGACGCCGTGACGACGGATGTCGGCCGGGCAGGCACGGCGTCGGCGAAGGCGGCTGCCAGGCTCCGGACCGTGGGCTGCTGGTAGATGTCGCGCATCGAGACCGACGGCAGGTCCTCACGCTTCCTGACCCGGGCACAGAAGCGGGCCATCACCAGCGAGTCGGCTCCCAGGTCGTGGAAGAAGTGGCTGTCGACCGAGACCTCGGCGACACCCACGACATCGGCCAGCACTCCGGCGAAGCTCTCCCGCAGACCGGACCGCAGATCATCGGACTGCGGATCACCAGACTGCGGAGCGGCATTCCGCTCTTCCGGTACGGCTGTCGCTGCTTCCGGCGCGGTCACGGCAATCTCGACGGCTTTGGCACTCACGTGAACTCCTCGAGGACGACCCGGCCGGCACTGGTCACGGCACCCACGAGGCCGCAAGGGGGCCCGTCACACGGCGCGACCGGGACAGTACGGATCGTCCCTTCGCTGGTCGGTGCGGAGCCGTGATTCCTTCGTCCGGCACACGGCGCCTGCACGGTGGAAAGGACTCGGACCGGACCGTCCCCGAAAACTCGGTTCAGGAGCGGATTTCCCCCGGCCCGCCTCTCCAGTAGGCGGGAAAATCCAGACCTTGTCCCGCCACTGAATATCGGGACTTGACACGAATGAACCGCGCCGGTAGAAGCTCGCCTTCAATCGGCCGCCGCCCGGGATATCGCCGGACGACTTCGCCGACCCGCCTGCCGGCCTGCAGTGATGACCCTGGAGGCATTCCGGACGCATACACGGCACGCCCCGTATCCGAAATGCAGACGCATGTCAAGCCCCGAATTTCTGTGGCATGACAAGTCCGCGCCCGCCCAGGCGTACTGGAGATGTTCCCGGCACGTCTGCCTCTCGCCGGAGACATCGCCCGAGAGCCGCACCGGAACGGATGACGGCCGAGAAGACAGAGTCACCGAAATGGAGACGATCATGCCCGTCATATCCGCTCCGCAGGACTTCAACGAGGAAGACCTCTATGTCGACCTCGAGGGGATCTTCGGCCGCTCACTGTTCCTCAAATGCGAGGGATTCAATTTCGCCGGCTCGATCAAAATAAAGGCCGCCCTCGAAATGGTCGAGGCCGCCGAGCGCGACGGACTGCTCACTCCGGACTCCGTGCTGGTCGAGTCCTCCTCCGGAAACCTCGGCGTGGCGCTGAGCATGATCGCGGCGAACAAGGGCTACCGGTTCGTGTGCGTGACCGACTCGCGCTGCAACCTGTCCACGCGGCTGCTCATGGAAGCCCTCGGCAGCGAGGTCCACGTCATCGCCGAACCCACCCCGGACGGCGGCTTCCTCGGTGCGCGCATCGACCACGTCCGGGCCCTGTGCGCCGGTGACGACCGCTACGTATGGCTCAACCAGTACAGCAACCCTCACAACGGCATGGCCCACTACGGCAAGACCGCCCCCGCCATCGCCCGGAGCTTCCCGGACCTGGACGTCCTGTTCGTCGGCGCGGGCACCACGGGAACCCTCATGGGCTGCGCGCGCTACTTCCGCCAGTGGCACCGGCCCGTCCGCATCGTTGGCGTCGACACCGTCGGCTCGGTGACCTTCGGCGGCCCTCCCGGCAGGCGGATGATCCCCGGTCTCGGCACCAGCGTGCGGCCGCCCCTGCTCGACGAGTCCCTGGTGGACGACATCGTCCGCGTCGAGGAATCCGACACCATCCGCGCCTGTCACCGAATGGCCCACCGCGGATTCCTCTTCGGCGGATCCACCGGCACGGTGGTCAGCGGCGCCCTCACCTGGCTCGAACAGCGCGGCCGGCAGGACCTGACCGCCGTGGCCATCGCCCCCGACCTGGGCGAGCGCTATCTGGAGACCGTCTACCAGACCAACTGGGTCCAGGACCTCTACGGCGACGACGTACTGCGTCCCCGGGCCCTGGCCACCGCTCCGCGAGCGGCCTGACCCGGAACCGCACACTCCCCGACCGGTTGTGCAGGCCCTGCCACGCCAGCACTGGTGCTCCCCGCGCCCCAGGATCATGCTTGTCAGTAGTGCCCTGGCCTGCGCAGGACCTCCACCCACCAAGCGCACAGCAACCCAGCGAGGGCGAGATGAGCGGCGAGCACCCCACACCTCCCCCGGAACAGCCGCACGAAATGTACCCCCAGGCTCATTCCTCCTGTACCGCGACAGCCACGATCAACGAGCACGGCGTCGTCACCACATGGGACGAGGGCGCCCGGCTGCTGCTCGGCTACGCATCGGCAAACGTCGTCGGTCTCCCCGCCGCTCGCCTCCTCGCCGACGGCATCACCGGCGCTGCCGCCGAGGCCACCACGACCGGGGACGTCACGGCAGAGGAGCACAGCACCACCACCGGGAACAACGCCGCCTGCACGTCTCCGTGGGAGAAAGCGGGACGCGGACGCTACAGGGCCACACTGGCTCTGCGGCACCACGACGGCCACCGGTTCAGGCAGACGCTCCTGGCCCACCGCCGTACCACCACCGACCGGGCCACCGAATGGCTCGTGGTGGCCGCTGTGCCCGGCACGGCCCTGCCGGGCGCCGGCGCGCCCTCGCCCGAGCACCAGCACGGGCACGGGCACGGGCACCACAACGAGGACCACCGCGAGCAGAGCTATGACCGGCTGCCGGAATGGACATTCGCCCAGTCCCCCTGCGCCCTCGCCGTCTTCGACACGGATCTGCGCCTGATCCAGGCCAACACCGGCATGGAAGCCGTACTGGGTCTCCCGCAGGCCCACATGCGCGGACTGCGCCTGAGGGACATGGTCCCCGGAACACCGAGCGAGACCGCCGAAACCGCCATGCGCCGCACGCTGGGTACGGGCGAGCCGCAGAACACGCGCGTGCCCGTCCAGCCCGTCCCTTCCCCGGCCACCGCCGACAGCGGTGCGGCAGCACCGGCCGGTGGTCAGGCGCCGGAGTCCCGGCCCGCCGGAGTGACCTCACTGCGCGACGACTCCGGCCGTATCCGCGCGGTGTGTCTGACCGTCCACGACATACCCGCTCCGGAACCCGCCCGACAGCCGACTCCGCTCTTCGACGCCGCAACCCGGATCGGTACCACCCTGGACATCACTCACACCGCCCAGGAGCTCGCGGACGCCACCGTCCCCCGCCTCGCGGACCATACGGTCGTCGATCTGTTCGCACTCCCCCCGCACACCGACACCCGGCCCCCGCTCGCGTTCGATACTCCTCTCACCCTGCACCGCACCGCCGTCTGCCCCGTCGGTGGTTCCGCGCCGAGCCCGCTGTCCGGCCCCGGGGAATCCCTCTCGTACCCTCCCCAGTCACCCGTGGCCGAGGCCCTCATCGAGCAACGCCCCGCTCTCCACCAGGCCGACGACGACGCCATCACCCGATGGATCGCCCACGACCCGGGGGCCGTCTGGATCCCCGCCACCCAGACCCACTCCCTCATGATCGTCCCCCTGATCGCCCGTGGCGCCCCCCTCGGCATCGCCCTCTTCGCTCGCAGCCGCCACCCCGAGCCGTACACCCCCGACGACCTCCAACTCGCCCAGCAGCTCACCGCGCACGCCGCCAACAGCATCGCCAACGCGCGCCGCTACACACGCGAGCGCACCACGACCATGACCCTCCAGCGCAGCCTGCTCCCGCACACGCTCCCCCACCAGGCCGCGCTCGATCTCACCACCCGCTACCTCCCTGCCGGCACGCACACCGGCATCGGCGGCGACTGGTTCGACGTCATCCCCCTCTCCGGCGCGCGCGTCGCCCTCGTCGTCGGCGACGTCCCCGGCCACGGCATCCGTGCCTCCGCCACCATGGGCCGCCTCCGCACCGCCGTCCGCACCCTCGCCGACGTCGACCTGCCCCCGGACGAACTCCTCACCCACCTCGACGACCTCATCAACCACCTCTCCAACGACACCAACCCCGACGGGCACACCTCCGAAACCGAGACGGGCATCGGCACCACCTGTCTCTACGCCATCTACGACCCCACCACCCGCCACTGCACCCTCGCCCGCGCCGGCCATCCACCGCCCGCCATCGTCACCCCCGACAGCAACGTCTATTTCCTCGACATCCCGCCGGGCCCGCCCCTCGGCCTCGGTGGCCTTCCCTTCGAGACCACCGACATCGAGCTGCCCGAGGACACTCTCATCACCCTCTACACCAACGGCCTGCTCCAACCCCACCACGAGGACCTCGACCTCACCCTCGACACTCTGTTCACCACCCTCGCCCACCCCACCCCCAACCTGGACACGCTCGCCGACCGCATCCTCACCACCCTCATCACCCAGCCCCCCGACGACGACATCGCCCTTCTCCTCGCCCGCACGCACAGCCTCGGCACCCAGCAGATCGCCACCTGGACGCTCCCCAGCACCCCCACCACCGTCAGGCAGGCCCGCCACCACACCACCGACCAACTGGCCTCCTGGAATCTGGCCCACACCACGTTCACGACCGAGCTCATCGTCAGCGAGCTCGTCACCAATGCCATCCGCTACGGCGCCCCGCCCATCCAGCTTCGTCTCATCCACCACGACAACACGCTCACCACCGAGGTCTCCGACACCAGCAACACCACCCCGCACCTGCGTCGCGCCCACACATACGACGAAGGCGGACGCGGCCTTCTCCTCATCGCTCAGCTCACACACCGCTGGGGTACCCGGCACACCCCCACCGGCAAGACCATCTGGACGGAACAGAACCTCCAGACCGTCCAGCCGCCACCGTGAACCCGGGGCAGCAAGAGGGACAGGTGTGGTCGACGCGGCAGGCGGCACAGCCTGGGCGGGTACGGCCGGGAGGGCGGCCAACCGGACAACGGGCCCGTCGCGGGTCGCGGGTGCACGGTCTCCTGACGGGGTCCGCCGTAAGACCTGGTCCTCCGGGGAACCGCGTCCCGTGTCACACGTACGCGTTGACGCGTCAACGCTCCGCAGTGCGTTCATCCACATGAACTACGGCCGGGGTGCGGGCTTCCTCCCACGCCGCCCACGGGCATGAGCGGTGCCGGCCTCGGTGTGAGCACCCGCGAAGGAGACAACCGACCTGCGATCAGGGGCGCGGACTCGCGTCGGAACGAAACGGCTCCCGCACGACATCTCCCAACGCGCCTGCTGCCGGCGGTACGTTGCAGAGGCCGGAGTCCGGCTCCTCGGTGCCACCGTTGCACCGGCAATGGTACCGTGGCGCACTCGTCGAGACGGTCGACGGCGACACAACTGTGCGGCAACTTGCGACAGGCCTTGTGTGCATGTGCCGTTCACCTGGATACGGCACAGGCACAGCAGTCACGACAGGCAGGTCTCAGGTGCCCACCCTCACTTCCTGGAGTGCACCAATGACAGCGGGAGCCACAGCAACGGGCAGCGTGGAAACCACAACGACGCTGCTGCAAGCAGAGCTTCCTCAACTGGAGGAACATCAGAAGGCGTTGCAGGAGGAACTTGCCGCGGTCTCCGAGCGGCTGGAATCCGTACGCGCCGCTCTGACGGCGCTGAGCGCCCTGTCCACAGCCGTGCTTCCGCGGCCCCGTGCCACGGACGACACTCACGGCGCCACCGGAGCAGAGCCCTCGGGTGCGCCGGCCGCCGGCACCGAAATGGTGCAGAAGGACACGGGTTCGGTCCCGGCTCCGGCCGCCGAAACCACTGCGGCACCGGAGGAGGCGGCAGCGTCTCGTCCGTCCGGCAAGCCCGGCACCGGTGCGGCGAAGAAGGCCGCGCCCAAGGCGTCCCGGAAGCCGGCCGGCAAGCGGGTACCGGCGAAGAAGTCCGCGACCGCGAAGGCGGTCAAGGGAGCCAAGGCGTCGAAGGCCGGCGCGCCGTCCCGCCAGGAGCCGGCGGTCCGGGACGGGGACGGACTCACCGAGCAGGTGATCGCCGTCATCGCCGGCAAGGCCGGCACCGCGCTGCGCGCCCGCGATGTGGCCGAGGTGATCGGCCGGGACGGCTCCGCCGGTGACATCAACACGGTCCGCAGCACGCTCGACCGTCTCGTGGCCACGTCCCGGGTCCACCGCGCGGGCCGCGGCCTGTACGAGGCTGTCGGTAGCTGATCACAGGGAGCCGGGCCGCCACCGCCCGTCGGTGGCGGCCCGGCTCGCTGCCCGTCGGCTCTCTGACCGTCGGTGGCGGGACGGCCCGCTGCCCGGCTTCGAGCCGTCCCCGGCGGACGGTCGCTGCCGTGCCCGGTGTGACGAGGCGGATGTCAGCCCTCGACGACCTCGGTGTCGTAGAAGCAGAAATGGCCCCTGATCGCCGCGACATCGGGTTTGGGGTCGAGATAGGCCCAGACCACGTCGGTGGCATCGGCATGTGACCAGTAGCTCGCGTCTCCCTTGAACGGGCAGTGCGTCCGGGTGTCCGACGGTGTCAGCAGCCCGGCCCTCACGTCCCGCGGCGGAATGTAGTAGCGGACGGGCAGACCCGTTTCGTGCAGCAGCAGGGGGCTGCGGCTGTCGGCCAGGATCTCACCCTCGCGCACGACGCGGACGTGCTGTGTGCTCTCCTCGATGCTGATGCGGTGACCCGACGGCATGCTGTCTCCTCTCGTGGCGGCAGTGGGAAGAACGCCTCACCCCTCCGGGCTGTTCCCGTCCCACGGCACCCACACGCATCCGTCCGGCCGGACGGACCCTGCAGACCGGCTTTATCGGGTCCATCGCTCATCCGGCCGTCACAGGGTCGAGCAGCACACCGGGGTTGAGGATCCCGGCGGGGTCGAGTGCGTGCTTCGCTGCGCGCAGGGCGTGGGCGAAAGGGTCCGGGCGCTGGCGGTCGTACCCGGGCCGGTGGTCGCGGCCGACGGCGTGGTGGTGGGTGACGGTCGCACCGTGGTCGCCGAGGATCTCCATGGCCGCGGCCTTGATCTCGTCCCACATCGCGACCTCGGCACCGCGCCGGGCGGGGGCGATGACGGTGAAGTAGGGCGCGGGACCGTCCGGATAAATGTGAGTGAAGCGGCAGTTGATCATTGCTTCGGCGCCGGTCACCCTGCGTACGGCAGCGCCCAGGTCCCGGCGTACCGCCTCGTGGAGCTCCTGCGTACGGTCCCAGGTGCAGGCCGTTTCGAACGTCTCGGAGATCACGCTCATCCGGGCGAGGGCGTCCCTGAGGTACGGCATGCGCAGGAAGGCGGAGCGCCAGGTGTCGGCGGCGGAGTCCTTGCCGCCGGGCGCACTGTGTGCGGGCGTGCCGCCGTGGTCGCGCGCGAGGGCCACGAGTTCGGCCAGACGGCCGTCGACGGGTGCGTGAGCGGACTCCACGCCGAGGACGAGCACGCTCTCGCCGTCGCGGGAGACACCGGCGAGGGCCGCCTCCGAGGGGTCGAGCAGCCGGCAGTTGGCGGGATGCAGACCGGACTGGGCAATGGCGCGCACGGCCTCGACCGCCGAGGGGAACGCGGTGAAGCGCACCGTGGCCGAGGCCTTGTGGCGGGGGCGGTCCTGCAGCCGCATCCATGCCTCGGTGATCACTCCGAGTGTGCCTTCGGAGCCCAGGAACAGCCGGTCGGGCGAGGGCCCGGCGCCGGAACCCGGCAGTCTCAGGGACTCGTTGACCCCGGCGGGGGTCACCACACGGAGCGATTCCACCAGATCGTCGATGTGTGTGGCGAGGGTGGCGTAGTGTCCGCCGGCCCGGGTGGCCAGCCAGCCGCCGAGGGTGGAGTATTCGAAACTCTGGGGGAAATGGCGCAGGGTCAGCCCGTGCGGCCGCAGTTGTGCCTCGAGGTGCGGGCCCAGGGCGCCGGCCTGGATCCGGGCGGCGCGGCTGACCCGGTCGATCTCCAGCACCCGGTCCAGGTGGGACAGGTCGAGTGAGACCACCGCACGGTGCAGGTCCGCGCGGTATTCGACGCCGCCGACGACGGAGCTCCCGGCGCCGTACGGGACCACTGCCACGCCGGCGCCGGCGGCCCAGTCGAGGATGTCGACGACGTCCTGTTCCGTGCGGGGGAAGGCGACCTGGTCGGGAGCCGGGGTGAGGTCCCCGTGCAGGGCACGGACGACATCGCGGTACGCCTTGCCGTAGGTGTGGCCGGCCCGGTCGCCCGGGGCGTCCGACATCAGGCCGCCGAGCGCCGCGGGCGGCTGGACGCGCACCTTCGGGAGATCGAGGTCGCCGATCGCGGGCACCGGCAGCGGCTCGGCGGCGGCTCCCGGTACGAGGGCGCCGAGGGCGGTGCACTCGCTGTCGGGGAGCGCCTTGTCCGCGGCGCCCCAGCCCCACCAGGAGCGGTGTGCCGGGGCGAAGGCCCCTGGGGTCGCCGAGGAGCCGGCGGCGGATGCGGGCTGGGTACGGCCGATCATGCGATATGACCTCTCGGTAATTTACCACTTGGTAAGTTACTTGAACGTATAGTCCTTCCATGACCGCTGCAAGAGCTTCGACGGCACAGGATCCGGGCCGCCGCGCTTCCCCGGCCGACGGCACCGCCCCCGCGGGCCCCCGCCCGGGCCGGGGTGCGGGCACGAAAGGCGTCCCGCGTGCGCGCCGCGAGGAGCAGATCGTCGCCGCGGCGATGGAGGAGTTCGCCCGGCGCGGCCACGCCTCGGCGTCGATGGCCGAGATCGCCCGCAGCGTCGGCGTCACAAAGCCGATGCTCTACAGCTACTTCGGCTCGAAGGACGGGCTCTCCACGGTGTGTGTGGAGCGCATCGGCTCGCGCCTCGTCGAGGCGGTCACCGCGGCCATGTCCGGTGGCGCGACGGAAGACCGGCTGGCCCACGCGGTGCTCACCGCGGTCTTCGAAACGCTGCAGGACCAGCGGCAGGCATGGTTCGTGCTGTACGACAGGACGCTGCCGCCGGATTCCGAGCCATGGCTCACGGCCCGGCGCCATCGCGATGCCATCGACCGGCTCGCGATGTCCGGCACCGCCGCGCTGCTGCGGGCGCACGGCAACGACGACGCCCTCGACGCCGATGCGCTCAAGCATGTCTGGACGGGCGTCGTCGGCGCCCTCGTCGGCTGGTGGGTGTCCCACCCCGACGAGTCCGCGCAGGATATGAGCGCTCGTTGCGCCCGGCTCCTGGCCGCGGTCCAGGGCGACGTCTGAACCCCGGTGCCGCTCGCGGTGAACACCGGCGCTCCTCGGCACGTATAGACGGTCGGACCACGGCTTCCGTGGTCCGCACGGATGGTGACATCACGTCAGTACGACCACGGAGGCTGCGGATGAGGCACGCACGACGGAACCTCCAGCGGGCAGTCCGGCTGGCGGCCGTCGGCGGGCTGGTCTGGGGCTCCCTGATGGTCTCCGACGCGCTGGCGGGCGAACCGTCCGGCGCGGCAACGACCAGAGCCGGCATCGAGCAGGCCGCGGATCCGGCGGCGCGTGTGATGTCCCGTCTGGGCACATCCCGTACCGCGGGCACCTGGATGGGATCCGGCGGCCGGAGGGTCGTGGCCGTGACCGACGCGGACGCGGCGGCGGAGGTGCGGCGCGCCGGGGCGGACGCCAAGATGGTGCGGCACAGCATGGACCGGCTCCGTACGGCCACCGAGCAACTGCGGCAGGCGCCCCGGGTGCCGGGCACGGCCTGGTCGGTGGACTACGCGTCCAACGAGGTCGTCGTCCAGGGCGACAGCACCGTCTCGGCGGACGACTGGGGGCGGATGTCCGGTGTCGCCGAACGGATCGGCGGATTCGTACGGATGGAACGGAAGGCGGGTTCCTTCACGACCCGGGTGAACGGTGCGGCCCCGATCTTCGCGAACACCAACCGGTGCTCCGCGGGCTTCAACGTGACGGACGGGCAGGACGCGTTCATCCTCACGGCCGGGCACTGCGGCCCCGTGGGTACGACCTGGTTCGGGGACCGCCAGGGCGCACAGGCCCTCGGCTCCACCACGGCCTCCAATTTCCCCGGCGACGACTTCGCCCTGGTGCGGTACGAGAACGGCGCGCCCGTCGGCCAGCCGGACATCGTGCAGATCGGTGGCGGACAAGGGGTGCGGATCACGGGCGCCGCCGACCCCGTCGTGGGGCAGCAGGTGTTCCGCAGCGGAAGCACGACGGGGCTGCGCACCGGGCGCGTGACCGCGTTGAACGCGACGGTCAACTACCCCGAGGGCACGGTCACCGGTCTCATCCAGACCACGGTGTGTGCGGAACCCGGGGACAGCGGCGGCCCGCTGCTCGCGCAGGGACTGGCGCTCGGTGTCACCTCCGGGGGCAACGGGGACTGCACCAGTGGAGGCGTCACCTACTTCCAGCCCGTGACCGAGGCGATGGCGACCCTCGGGGTGAGCCTGGCGGGCCAGGCCGACCGCAGTGGTGCGGGTGCCGCCGCTCCGAGCCAGCAGGCGCCCGCGGAGCCCGCGCCCACGGAGCCCGGTGCGGTGGCCCCGGCGGTGCCGGGTCCCCCGGCGTCGGAGGGCGCGGTCGGATCCGGCATCGTCACCGGGATCGCCTCCGGTCTCGGGCCGCTCGGCCCCGTCGGGCCGGGGCTCGGGGTGGTGGCAGCGAGTCTGCTCCTGCTCGTGGCCAGCCGGTGGATCCAGACCGCCCAGGGGCGCAGGAACTACCGCGACTACTACTCGCAGACCTGGGCCTGACCCCACCGGAACCCCGCGCGGGCTCCGCCCCGTCGTCTGAGAGCCCGCGCGGCCCCGTCCCGTCGTGCGAAGGAAACGGGAAGCACGGCTGACCTCTGAGCCGGTGCACTTCGGCGTGCGGGGCGGGGCGGCTGCCAGGCACGCGGACACCGCGGTGTCAGCCTGGTGCGGACATACGGAACGCACCGCTGCCGGTGACGCCCGCGGACCGCGCCGCCACCACCGATGTGGCCCACGCACGGCACCGGCAGCGCGTGTTCACGTTCGTACGGGCCCAGCGGCGCCACCTCGTACGCGACGTCGGCAGGCGGGCGGCGCCCCTGGGGTGTGATGTCTGTGACCCGGAGCGGCAACGTGGGGAGAACCGGCGGTGTCCGGCGTCCGGGCTATCCGGCGGCGGCCGTGGTGTTCGCCATCGGAATGGCAGGCACGACCCTGCCCACACCTCTGTACGGGCTCTACCAGGAGCAGATCGGCTTCTCGGAGCTGATGGTGACCGTGGTGTTCGCCGTGTACGCCATCGCGGTCATCACCACCTTGCTCGTAGCGGGAAACTATTCCGACGAAGCCGGACGCAGACCGGTCATCCTGTGCGCCATGGCCCTCTCGGCCGCGAGTGCCGTCTGCTTCCTGTTCGAGAGCGGCCTGCCGCTGCTCTTCGCGGGACGGCTGCTGTCCGGTTTCGCCGCCGGTCTTTTGAGCGGAGCGGCCACCGCGGCCGTGATCGAGCTGGCCGGTCCGGGGCAGCGGGCGCGGGCCGCCTTCGCCGCCACCGCCGCCAACATGGGTGGCCTTGGCTGCGGTCCGCTGCTGTCCGGGCTGCTCGCACAGTACGCGCCCTGGCCGCTGAAGCTGCCGTTCCTGGTGCATCTGGGGCTGGTGGCCATGGCCGGGACGATCACCTGGCTGCTGCCCGAGACGGTTCGGGACCCGAAGCGCCTGCCGCCGCTGAAGCCCCAGGGAGTCGCCGTGCCGCCCGAGGTGAAGGGGGTGTTCGCGCCCTCGGCGGTGGCGGCCTTCGCAGGGTTCGCACTCCTCGGGCTGTTCACGGCCGTCGCGCCGAGCTTCGCCGCGCAGACACTGGGCGTGCACAATCTGGCGGTCGCGGGCGCCGTTGCGTTCTCCGTGTTCCTCGCCTCCACCCTTGGACAGTCCCTGACCGGGAAGTTCGGCGCACCGCGCGCCCTTCCCGTGGGCTGCGGGGTCCTCGTCGTGGGACTGCTCCTGGTGGCCTCGTCACTGCTCGCCGCCTCGCTGCCACTGCTCGTGCTGGGCGCGCTGTGCGGTGGCATGGGTCAGGGGCTGGCCTTTCGCGGGGCGCTGACACTGGTCGGCGGTGCCGCACCGGCGGATCAGCGCGGTGGGACCATCTCGGCGTTCTTCGTCGTCGCCTATGCGGGGATCTCCGTGCCGGTGGTGGGTGTCGGGGCCCTGGCGATGTGGCTCGGCCTGCGTGACGCGGGGCTGGTCTTCACCGTCTGTGTGATGCTGCTGGCCGCCTGCGCCGGTACGTACGCGGCCTTGCGGCCACCGGCCGAGGTCTGAGTGCCCGGGTCGCGTCAGGCGAGTCGGAGGCCGGCGCGATGACGAGTGAACCGTTTCGGCGAATCACCCGTAAGCCCCGAATGCCGGGCCGTGAGTCCCCCGCCACTGTCCGGCACCCCCTGCCCGACTACCTGACCACAGGCATCGCGCGGCCGTCAGCTCGAGGCCCGTGAACCAAAAACAGCATCCATGCGTAGCCGCGTATGCAGCCCCGATGTGGTTGCGAGTGATCAACCCTCACCCCTGATCTCGGCTGTCGGTGCGTCCATCCAGGAGGACGCATCGAGGGCCGACGAGGGCGGCGGCGGACAAGACCGAGTCCGCCGTCGTCCTCACACCCTGCCGCCGGACATCACCCGGTGCCCAGCGGCAGGTTTCTCCGTAGGAAGACAAGCGAACGGACTGGGTGGGTATCGCGCATCGCGGTGCCGTGCGGATGCTCCGCACGGCACCGCAACCCGGTACCGTTCGCACCGGTGTCCGCCGGTCTGAGTCCCGTGTGTACGGACTTCCCATTTCCGCATAACTGCCCATGTGAGCGCTTGCCTGCTGCACCATGTCAGGCATCCGCGGTGCGCATACGCGGACTTGGGGGTGGGCGATGGAGCCGCTGACGCCGCTGGAGGCGCAGGATCCGCGCGAGGTGGGCCCGTACCGGCTGGTGGCACGGCTCGGGGCGGGCGGTATGGGCCGGGTGTATCTGGGGAGTTCCCGGGGCGGTCGGGCGGTTGCCGTCAAGGTGGTGCGCCCTGAACTGGCCGAGGACGCCGAGTTCCGCCGGCGTTTCGCGCGCGAGGTGGCGGCGGCCCGCAGGGTCAACGGGGTGTTCACCGCCGGGGTCGTGGACGCCGATCCGGGAGCCCGTCCACCGTGGCTGGCCACCGCGTACGTGCCCGGCATGTCCCTGGAAGCGGCGGTGGCACGGTCGGGCGCGTGGCCCGAAGGACCCCTGATGCTGCTGGCCGCGGGACTGGCGGAGGCACTCGAGGCGATCCATGCCGCAGGTCTGGTGCACCGTGATCTCAAGCCGTCCAACGTGCTGCTGGCTCCGGACGGCCCGCGGGTGATCGACTTCGGGATCTCGGTGGCGAGCGAGGTGAGCGCCATCACGCGGACGGGCGCCGTCATCGGCACTCCGGGATTCATGTCGCCCGAGCAACTGACGGGAGGCCACACGGGCCCGGCGTGCGATGTGTTCGCCCTCGGGGCCGTGCTCGCCTTCGCCGCGTCGGGTACGGGACCCTTCGGTACGGGTTCGGCGCAGGGTCTGATGTTCAGGATCGTGTACACCGAGCCCGAACTGGACGCCGTACCGGCGCGGCTGCGCCCACTGGTGGCTCGCTGTCTGGCGAAGGCTCCCGAGGCTCGTCCGTCGGTCGGTGAGGTGCTGTCGGAGGTGGCCTGCGGCGCGGGTTCCGCGCAGGCCACGCTGGTGTTCACCGACGCCGCATGGCTGCCGGAACCCGTCGCCCGGACCGTCCGGGAGCGCGCGCGGACGGCTGTCGCGGCGGCGGGCGCGGTGCCGGAAGCGCCGGAGACGTCGTCCGGCGCGGGTGGGACGACACAGGGCGGCTTCGCGCCTTTCGCGGTGCCGGGGACGTCGCCCCGGCCGTCGACGGGTGCACGGCGCCTCGCGCTTGCGGCCTCCGCCGTCGCGGTGGCTCTGGTGGGGGGTTTCGCCTGGCAGGCGGGGGCCATCTTCGGAACGGGGAGCACGTCCTCCGGGAGCGGCGGGGCTTCGCCGTACGCGTCCCCGTACACCTCCCCGTATGCGTCAGGGCCGCCGGCAACCTCTTCGTTGACGCCTCCGCCGATCGGTTCGACGGCAGTGGTGTCCACCCCGGCCGTCGCCCCGTCCGCGGCACCCTCGGTGGGCACGGAAGGCGGCAGCGACGATCCACCGGACGCGGGCGGAACCGGGCAGGTGACCGGGAGGTGGCTCGGCAGCTATGTCTGCAACCAGGGCATTACGGGACTGTCGCTGACCATCGCGGACGAGGGCGGCGGCGATGTCTCCGCCGTCTTCAGCTTCTTCCCGGCCCCGTCCAATCCGCTGGTACCACGCGGCGCCTTCGCAATGAGCGGGACGTACGTAAACGGCGCGCTCTCCCTGCGCGGCGCGTACTGGATCTCGCAGCCGCCGGGGTTCGTGATGGTCGATTTGGCGGCGCGCTACGACCCGGGGACGCCGGGACGTCTGGACGGTGTGGTGTACGGCGCGAACTGCAGCGGCTTCTCGGTGGCGCGGCCCTGACGGTGCCCGCCGCCGGGCAGTAGGGCCGTTGACATGGTCGATCGAGCCGTAGCATTTGGCAGTGCAATTGCATGCCGTCGCAAGCCTGCAATGGAATTGCCGACACCCCCAGGACATGCCGCCGACGTGGCACATCCGAAATGCCGGATCGTATGCCCGAGGTCGTTCACGAGGGAAATGGAATTTCCATCGAAGAATTCACCACATCCGAATAGGGATGGTCTACGACACGTGCCGGTTTCTGCGATTACCACCACAAGAGCCGGAAATAGCGAGAAGTGAAGTCCATGTCTTCGGCCTTTGTGCCGGACCGTCTCGGCCGGGCCCCAGGGCTCGGCCTCGCTGGTCGGGTCGGGCAGGGAGTGGGACGCTTGGGGTAGGGAAGCGGGCCGAGGAGACTCGGGAGGGCCGATGGGACGAGATGTCCCGGCGCTGGTGTTCACCCGTGATGACCGCCGCCGATACCGGAACAAGATGCAGCAATGCCTGGACGCGTTCGCGCAGATGCTGCGCGAAGAGCGCTTCGAGGCCGAGCGGCCCCAGGTGGGACTCGAGATCGAGCTGAACCTGGTGGACGGGGCCGCCGAGCCGACGATGCGGAATACCGACGTGCTCGGGGCGATCGCGGATCCCGCCTGGTCGAGCGAGCTGGGGCGGTTCAACCTGGAGATCAACATTCCTCCGCGGGAGCTGACCGCGGGTGGCCCGGACTCCTGGGAGAAGGAGATCAGGGACGCCCTGAACCATGCCGAGGAACGGGCCGCGGCCGTGGGCGCCCATCTGGTCATGGTGGGGATACTGCCGACGCTGCGGCAGGGGGACGTGGGTGAGGCAGCACTGTCGGAGAATCCGCGCTACCACCTCCTCAACGAGCAGGTGTTCGCGGCGCGGGGTGAGGATCTGCGGATCTCCGTCGACGGCGTGGACCGGCTGCGGACGTACGCCGACACGATCACGCCCGAGGCGGCCTGCACCAGCACCCAGTTCCATCTCCAGGTGGCCCCCGACGAGTTCGCGGGCTACTGGAACGCGGCGCAGGCGATCGCGGGAGTACAGGTGGCACTGGCGGCGAACTCCCCCTTCCTGTTCGGCAAGGAGCTGTGGCGTGAGACCCGCATCCCCCTGTTCGAGCAGGCCACCGACACCCGACCCGAGGAGATCAAGGTCCAGGGAGTGCGCCCCAGGGTGTGGTTCGGCGAGCGGTGGATCACCAGTGTCTTCGACCTCTTCGAGGAGAACGTGCGCTACTTCCCCGCGCTGCTGCCGCTGTGCGAGGACGAGGACCCGCTGGAGACACTGGACCGGGGAGACACCCCCGAGCTGGGCGAGCTCACGCTGCACAACGGCACGATCTACCGCTGGAACCGTCCGGTCTACGCCGTCGCCCGCGGCCGACCCCATCTGCGGGTGGAGAACCGGGTGCTGCCCGCCGGTCCCACCGTCGCCGACGTACTGGCGAACGGAGCCTTCTACTACGGGCTGACCCGCGCACTCGTCGAGGAGGAGCGGCCGGTGTGGTCGAGGATGTCCTTCTCGGCGGCCGAGGACAATCTGCACGCCGCCGCGCGGCACGGGATCGACGCACGGCTGTACTGGCCAGGGACGGGAGAAGTGCCGGTGGCCGAGCTCGTGCTGCGGCGGCTCCTGCCGTTGGCGCACCGGGGCCTGGAGCTCTCGGGTATGGACACGGCATGGCGGGAGCCGCTGCTCGGTGTCATCGAGCAGCGGTGTGTGAACGCCCGCAACGGTGCCGTGTGGCAGGCCGAGATGTTCCATCACATCGCCGACACCAGCCATGTCGACCACCATGAGGCGCTCCGGCTGATGACCCAGCAGTACATCGACTACATGCACCTCAACGCCCCGGCGCACACCTGGCCGGTGGATTAGGTCGAGGGATTCCCGGTAGCGCACCGGACACGGCTCAGGCTGCGGAAGGGATCACCCGGGGAAGAGCGATGTCCCCGTCCACACCACCACGAGCCATCCGCCGACGAACGCGAGGGCGGCCGCGAGCGCGAGGCCGACCGCGCCGAGCGGCAACCTCTCCGGCTGCGCCGACGCCGGCGGTTCGACCGGGCAGCACTTCGAGCAGTGTGATTCAGCCATGTGCCCGAGGATGCAGGGGGCCGCGAGGTCGCCGGTACGCACGAACCGGACAACTTCCGAAGGCCGCGTCGAACGGCCCCGGCGTCACCCGCCGGTGGCCTACGATCACCGCTTGGCGGCAGCTCGTCCCACCGCCCCGCGCCCAGGGAGGCCACCATGTCCAGGTCCGACCGCTGCCATCGCACCCGGCGCGTGCCGCGCTTACTTCCGGCGGGTGCCGCCATGGCCGGGCTGCTGCTCTCGGGCTGTTCGTCCGGGGGCGAGGGTCCGGGACAGGCGGCCGGCGGTGTGCCGGTGGTGGAGAAGGGGAAGCTGACCACCTGCACCCATCTGCCGTATCCGCCCTTCCAGTTCGAGCAGAACGGCAAGGTCGTCGGCTTCGATGTGGCCCTCGTCGACCTGGTGGCGAAACATCTGAAGGTCGAGCAGAAGATCCTCGACACACCGTTCGAGAACTTCAAGACGGGCGCCTTCCTCAATTCGGGAGAGTGCGACCTCGCGGCGGCCGGCATGACGATCACCGACGAGCGCAAGAAGAACGTGGACTTCTCCGTCCCGTACTTCGACGCCACGCAGGCGCTGCTGGCGACGAGGAAGAGCGGCGTGGCCTCGCTCGCCGATGTGAAGGCGAAGAAGGCGAAGCTCGGCGCGCAGGCGGAGACGACCGGCGAGAGCCACGCCGCCTCACAGGGCTTCGACCCGGTGGCGTTCGAGAGCTCCGACGCGGTACTGAACGGGCTGCGCACCGGCCAGGTCGACGCCGTCGTGATCGACTACCCCGTCGTTCAGGGCTGGCTGAAGGACAAGGCCAACGCCGAGGCATTCGTGCTCGGCCAGAACATCCAGACGGGTGAGCAGTACGGGATCTCCGTGAAGAAGGGCAACTCCAAGCTGTTGGCAGCGGTCAACGAGGCGATCGGGAAGGCCAGGGCGGACGGCACGTACGACGCGTTGTACAAGCAGTGGATCGGGCCGCTGCCCACGGGCCGGCCATGACGTCCCGGCTGACCAGGCGGCAGCGCCGCCGGGTCTCGCACGCGTCGCAGTACGCGCTCTTCGTCGCCGCGGTCGTGGCCGTCGCGGTGACCGCCGACTGGGAACGGCTGCGAAACCAGTTCGCACAGCAGGATCTCGCGGGCGAGCTCTTCCCTGACATCATCACCATCGCCCTGCGCAACACGGTCGTGTACACCGTGTCCGGGTTCCTGTTCGGCTTGCTGCTCGGAATGGTCATCGCCCTGATGCGGCTTTCGTCGGTGGCGCCGTACCGCTGGGTGGCGAGCGTCTACATCGAGCTCTTCCGGGGGCTGCCGGCCCTGCTGATCTTCATCTTCGTGGGCGTGGCGGTTCCGCTTGCGTTTCCCGGCACGGAGATCCCCGGAGGGGTGTACGGGAAGGTCGCACTGGGCCTGGGGCTGGTCGCGGCCGCGTACATGGCGGAGACCATCAGGGCGGGGATCCAGGCCGTGCCGAAGGGGCAGATGGAGGCGGCACGCTCGCTCGGGTTCTCGTACCCGCGTGCCATGGCATCGGTGGTCGTTCCGCAGGCCTTGCGGATCGTGATCCCGCCGCTGACCAATGAACTGGTCCTGCTGTTCAAGGACTCGTCGCTGGTGCTGTTCCTCGGGGTGACACTGAACGAGCGGGAGCTGACCAAATTCGGCAGGGATCTGGCCAGCCAGTCCGCCAACTCCACTCCGATCCTGGTCGCCGGGCTCTGCTATCTCCTGGTCACGATTCCGCTGAGCCTGGTCGTACGCCGGCTGGAGGCCCGGGCGGGGAAGGCAGGGTGACGGCGGTATGAGGCGCAAGGCACAGCAGGTGCGGGACCGGGCGGGCTCCGGTGGTCCGGAGATCGGGATCCGGGGGCTGCACAAGTCGTTCGGCGGTGACGAGGTACTCAGGGGCATCGACCTGGATGTCGGCCGGGGTGAGGTGGTCTGCGTCATCGGGCCGTCGGGTTCGGGCAAGTCCACACTGCTGCGGTGTGTGAACCTGCTGGAGGAGCCCACACGGGGTCAGGTCTTCGTGGGCGGCACCGAGGTCACCGACCCCGATGTCGACATCGACGCCGTACGCAGGCGCATCGGCATGGTGTTCCAGCAGTTCAATCTCTTCCCGCATGTGACGGTGGCCGAGAACCTGACGCTGCCGCAGCGGCGCGTGCTGAAGCGGGACAGGGCCCGGGCTCTGGCGGTGGCCCGGGAAAACCTCGAGCGGGTGGGGCTCGCCGACAAGGCAGACGCCTATCCCGCACAGTTGTCGGGCGGACAGCAGCAGCGGGTCGCGATCGCGCGGGCGCTGGTGATGGATCCTGAGGTGATGCTCTTCGACGAGCCGACCTCGGCGCTCGACCCCGAGCTGGTGGGCGAGGTGCTGGCGGTGATGCGGGGACTCGCGGCAGAGGGCATGACGATGATGGTCGTCACCCATGAGATGGGCTTCGCCCGCGAGGTCGCGGACCGGGTGGTGTTCATGGACGACGGGATGATCGTCGAGCAGGGGCCGGCCGGGCAGGTCGTGGGCCGTCCCCAGCATGAACGCACGCGGAACTTCCTGACCCGGATCCTCGATCCGGCGGCTGCCGGTGAGCCCGATGGTGCACCCGGCCACGGAAAGGGCGAGGACCTCGGCGGGAAGGCGCACGGGTCCTGACGGGCGCCGTCGCTCCCGAGTGCCGCCCCGCTCCCCCGGACCACGTGGCGCCGTCCCGTGCCGTTCGTGCCCGGTGTACGGCCCCTCGCGGGCCGGGCTCCGTCCGACGGTCCAGGACCGCCGAGGATGCCGGTCGCTGCCCGGCGGGGGCAGCGACCGGCGCCTTCACGCGAACACCTGGGTGAGCCGGTCGCGCCAGGCGCTCTCGGTCTCGTCCGCGACGGCGTCGGGGGCGAAGTCGTGGACGCTCACACCGACGGGCGCGCCGAAGTGGTTGCGGCCGAAGACCCGGTGGAGCGCCTGGTCGGTGCGCAGACCGATGTCGGGGCTTGCATCGACCTCGAACTCGCGGGCGATCTCGAATTCCTTTGACATGGGGGCTCCTCAGGCGTGCTCGGGCGAGCGGTCGGGGGGTCCGGGGTTCCCGGACCGGCCGGAATCGTCCTTGACAGTGGGGTGGAGTGCGACGACGACGCGGTGCTCACGGCCGCCCGGGGCATGCTCGTCGTGGTATTTGGCGACGAGCGCGCTGACGCCTCGGGTCAGCTCCTCCACGAACGCGGCGCGGTCGGCCGCGGAGGCGAAGCGCACCTCGCCGTCGAGCGCGTACGTCGCGAGGCGCTTGCGGGCCTTCGCTGCACCGGTGATCAGCGTGCCGACGTCGCGGACCAGACGGGCCGCGACGGCGAGCAGCCAGCGGGCGGAGAGCTGGTCACGGAAGCGCGCCGGGTCCGGCTGGACGGCGGCCAGGGCGAGTGGCGAGATGACGTACGAGGCGGCGGTGGCGCGCATCAGCCGCTCGGTGACATTGCCCTTGCGGCGCTCGCCGGCAAGCTCGACGAGCCCGTGCCGCTCCAGGGCCTTCAGGTGGTAGTTCACCTTCTGGCGGGGCAGTCCGACGCGCGCGGCCAGCATCGCCGCCGACGCGGGGCCGGCCGCGAGCTCGGCGAGCAGCCGAGCCCGCATCGGGTCCAGCGAAACCGCCGCGGCCGACGGGTCCTCGATCACGGTCACATCCAGCATGCCTCCCACCCTCTCACCGACAATTTTTTTTGTCCAGACTCATTTCCCTGTCGGTTGACGGGGGGCGATCCTTCGCACCGACGGCTCGAGCACGGGCCCTGCGGACCGACGGCTGAGGTGCCCCACAGTTCGACGACGTGGACGTGCGAGGACGGCCCCACTGGCTGGATGACGTGCGTAGGGCATGACCGCTCGCAGACGAACGGGCACGATCCGGGCGTGAGGACGGTCCGGATCGGGCAACTTCGGGCACAACCGCTCCGCCGGACCGGTCCCTACCTGCGGTTACACCGCCACAAGCGGGCACGAACGGGCGCAGCGGAGGCTGCAAAGAGCCTGGTGAGACAGATGTGGTGCTTGTAAAAAATGACGCATCGGCCCGAACGGGCACAGTGCATCAGAGCATGCGAACAGCAGGGATGAGTGCAGTGGACACCGAGCAGCGTCGCCGGGGCATTCTCGAAGCCGCCCGAAAGGAAGGGGCGGTCGACGTCAATGGGCTGGCGGCCCTGTTCAACGTGGCCAAGGAGACCATCCGACGAGATCTCCACGCGCTCGAGGAGCACGGTCTCGTGCGGCGCACCCACGGCGGTGCGTATCCGGTGGAGAGTGCCGGGTTCGAGACCACACTCGCGTACCGCACCACCCGGCACGTGCCGCAGAAGGCCCGGATAGCGGCGGCGGCGGCCGAACTGGTCGGTGACGCGGAGACCATCTTCATCGACGAGGGCTTCACTCCCCAGCTGGTGGCGGAGGCACTGCCGCGCGACCGGCGCCTGACGGTCGTGACCGCGTCCCTCGCCGTCGCGTCAGGGCTGGCGAGCGCCGAGCAGGCCTCGGTCCTGCTCCTGGGCGGCCGGGTTCGCGGCGGCACCATGGCGACCGTGGACCACTGGGCCACGCGGATGCTCGCGGGGCTCGTCATCGACCTGGCCTTCGTGGGCGCGAACGGCATCTCCCGGGAGTACGGCCTGACCACCCCCGATCCGGCCGTCGGCGAGGTCAAGGCGCAGGCGATACGCAGCGCGCGGCGACGGGTGTTCCTCGGCGTCCACACCAAGTTCGGAGCGGTCAGCTTCTGCAGATTCGCCGAGGTGGGCGATTTTGAAGCGATCGTCACCGACGCCGGGCTGACCTCCTCGGAGGCACAGCGCTACTCGCTCCTCGGCCCGCAGGTCGTCCGCGCCTGACCCGTCGGCACGGCCACCCCCGCCACGCGTACAGTCCACTGTCCGGATTGGTCAGCCAAACCAACCGGCTCGGCACCGGCGCCGGCACACACAGCAGACAGGTTCGTCCGATTTATCCGTTCGTGCCTGGAATAGATCTCCCCCAACAACAGAAACCAAGGAGAGACTCATGGCTCTGACCAGACGGAATTCCGCCATACCCGTCCGGCTCGGCGCTCTCGCCGTCGCAGGGGCGCTCCTCGCCGGCTGCTCCGGTGCCGGTGGCAGCGGTGGCTCCGCGGAGGACAAGGACACCGTCAATGTGCTGATGGTGAACAACCCGCCCATGGTGCAGCTGCAGAAACTGGCCGCCGAGCACTTCACGAAGAAGACCGGGATCAAGGTCAACTTCACGGTGCTTCCGGAGAACGAGGTCCGCGACAAGATCAGCCAGGACTTCTCCAACCAGGCCGGTCAGTACGACATCGCCACCATCAGCAACTACGAGGTGCCGTTCTACGCCAAGAACGGCTGGCTGCACCCGCTGGACGAGTACGTCGGCAAGGACAAGGCCTTCAACCAGGACGACGTCCTCAAGCCGCTCTCCGACTCGCTCAGGGCCGCCGACGGCAAGCTCTACGCCGAGCCGTTCTACGGCGAGTCGTCCTTCCTCATGTACCGCAAGGACGTGTTCGAGGCCAAGGGCCTGACGATGCCGGCGAAGCCGACCTGGCAGCAGGTCGCCGACCTCGCGGCCAAGGCCGACGGGGCGCAGCCGGGCATGAAGGGCATCTGTCTGCGCGGGCTGCCCGGCTGGGGCGAGGTGATGGCACCGCTGACGACCGTCGTCAACACCATGGGCGGCACGTGGTTCACGAAGGACTGGAAGGCCCAGCTCGACTCGCCGGAGTTCACGAAGGCCACCGAGTTCTACGTCAAGCTCCTGCGCGAGCACGGCCAGGCGGGCGCGGCGCAGTCCGGCTACGCCGAGTGCCTCAACAACATGACGCAGGGCAAGACGGCGATGTGGTACGACGCCACGGCGGGTGCCGGTTCGCTCGAGGCCAAGAACTCCCCGGTCAAGGGCAAGATGGGATACGTGCCGGCGCCGGTGGAGAAGACCCAGAGCTCCGGCTGGCTCTACACCTGGGCGTTCGGCATGCAGAAGGCGTCCAAGAAGAGCGACAGCGCGTGGAAGTTCATCTCCTGGGCGTCGAGCAAGGAGTACGAGGAGCTGGTCGGCAAGCAGATCGGCTGGGCCGACGTGCCGGCGGGCAAGCGCAGCTCGACGTACGCCAACCCGGAGTACAAGAAGGAGGCCGCGGCGTTCGCCGAGGTCACCAAGGCGGCCATCGGCGCGGCCAACCCGGTCAACCCCGGGGTGCAGCCGCGTCCCGCCGCCGGTATCCAGTTCGTCGGCATTCCCGAGTTCACCGATCTGGGGACCAAGGTGTCGCAGGAGATCAGCGGCGCGATCGCGGGCCGCAAGTCGGTGGCTGAAGCGCTGAAGGCATCGCAGGCCCTCGCCGAGAAGGTCGCAGAGGAGTACAGGTGACGACCACGTCCGCCGGGGCTGCGCGGAAGGTGACGTCCGCGCGCCCCACGGCCGCAAAGGGCAACGGGGGTGGCCTGCGTGCCTGGGCCACCCGCGCGCCCCTGCTGCCCGCCCTGATCTTTCTGATCGCGGTCACCCAGCTGCCGTTCGTGGCGACCCTGGCGATCTCGCTGTTCGACTGGAACTCGTACAATCCGGACGCCCGTCGCTTCGCCGGACTGTCCAACTACATGACGGTGGTCACGGACTCGGCACTGCAGGAGTCCCTGCTCACGACGGTGCTGCTCACCGCCAGCGTGGTGATCGTGAGCGTGCTGCTCGGGCTGGGGTTCGCGCTGCTGCTGGACCGGGCGTTCGTCGGCCGTGGCGTCGTACGCACCCTGCTGATCACGCCGTTCCTGCTGGTGCCGGTCTCTGCCGCGCTGCTGTGGAAGCACGTGCTCTACAACCCGGAGTACGGTCTGCTCAACGGCGGCTGGGCCTGGCTGGCGGGACTGTTCGGTGACACGGATCCGGCGCAGCCGGACTGGATCTCGGGCATGCCGCTGATCGCGGTCGAGGCAGCGCTGGTGTGGCAGTGGACGCCGTTCATGATGCTGATCCTGCTCGCCGGGCTGCAGAGCCGGCCCGGCGAGCAGATCGAGGCAGCGCGTCTGGACGGCGCGAACGCCTGGCAGATATTCAGGTATCTGACGCTGCCGCATCTGCGCCGGTACCTCGAGCTCGGCACACTGCTCGGCTCGATCTACATCGTGCAGAACTTCGACGCCGTGTTCACGATCACCTCCGGGGGCCTCGGCACCGCCAACCTCCCGTACACGATCTACCAGACCTTCTACAAGGCCCATGAGTACGGGCTCGCGTCCGCGGCGGGCGTGGTCGTCGTGATCGGCACGATGGTGCTGGCGACGTTCGCACTGCGCGTGGTCTCGTCCCTGTTCCGAGAGGAGGCGAGCCGCGCATGACGACCGCCATCGACACCTCGGTGCCCGCCAGGGGCACCGATGCGATCGCCCGGCGTGAACGGCGTCGCTCCGCCGCGCTGGGGCTGCTGGCCTGGATCGTGGCACTCGGGTTCTGTCTGCCGGCCGCGTGGATGCTGCTGACGTCCTTCCACGCGGAGCAGGACGCGGCCTCGAATCCGCCCGCGCTCGCCGCGTCGCTCACCCTGGAGAGCTATCAGGCGTTCTTCGACCGCGGAGGCGACGGCCCGTGGCCACCGCTGATCAACTCGGCGATGGCGGCGGTGCTCTCCACGCTGCTGGTGCTGGTGCTCGCACTGCCCGCCGCATACGCGCTGTCGATCCGGCGGGTGCGCAAGTGGACGGACGTGATGTTCTTCTTCCTGTCCACGAAGATGCTGCCGGTCGTCGCCGGACTGCTGCCGATCTATCTGTTCGCGAAGAACGTGGGGATGCTGGACAACATCTGGCTCCTGATCCTGCTCTACACGTCGATGAATCTGCCGATCGCCGTCTGGATGATGCAGTCGTTCCTCGCCGATGTGCCGGTCTCCATCATCGAGGCGGCGCGCGTGGACGGCGCACGGCTGCCGACGGTGCTGCTGCGGGTGGTGGCGCCGATCGCGGGTCCCGGGATCGCCGCGACCGCGCTGATCTGCTTCATCTTCAGCTGGAACGAGCTGCTGTTCGCCGGGGTGCTCACCGGCGTCGTCGCCCAGACCGCACCCGTGTTCCTCACCGGATTCGTCACCAGCGAGGGGCTGTTCCTGGCCCAGCTGTGTGCCGCGTCCATCGTCGTGTCCCTGCCGGTTCTGGCCGCCGGCTACGCCGCCCAGGACAAACTGGTCCAGGGCCTGTCCCTTGGAGCTGTCAAATGAGGGCCGCGATCGTCGAAGCCCCGGGCAAGGTGTCCGTCACGACCGTCCCCGACCCCACTCCCGGGCGCCGGGAGGTCGTGGTGGAGGTGGCCTCGTGCGGGCTCTGCGGCACCGATCTGCACATCCTCCAGGGCGAGTTCGCCCCGACCCTGCCCATCGTCCCGGGCCATGAGTTCGCCGGCACGGTCGTCGCGGTGGGACAGGACGTGACGGAGCTGCGCACGGGCGACCGGGTCGCGGTCGACCCGTCGCTGCCCTGTCACGAGTGCCGGTACTGCCGCGCAGGCCGCGAGAACCTGTGCGACCACTACGCGGCCATCGGGGTCACGGTGTCCGGTGGCGCCGCCGAGTTCGCGGTGGCGCCGGTGTCGAACTGCGTACCGCTGCCCGAGCACATCGATGTGCGGGACGCGGCGCTGATCGAGCCCCTGTCCTGTGCGGTCCGGGGGTACGACGTGCTCAGCGGCACCCTCGGCGCGCAGGTGCTGATCTACGGGTCCGGCACGATGGGGCTCATGATGCTGGAGCTCGCCAAGCGCACCGGAGCCGTGGGCGTCGACGTCCTGGACGTCAACCCCGAGCGCCTCGCCACGGCGAAGCTGCTGGGCTGCTCGGACACCGCCGCGTCGGCGGACGCCCTCGACCGGGCGGGCGAAGGCTGGGACGTCGTGATCGACGCGACCGGGAACGCGGCCGCGATCCAGGACGGTCTGGGACGGGTCGCCAAGGGCGGGACGTTCCTGCAGTTCGGGGTGAGCGACTACGCGACGAGGGCGGTCATCGAGCCGTACCGCATCTACAACCAGGAGATCACCATCACCGGTTCGATGGCGGTGCTGCACAGCTTCGAAAGGGCCGCTGCGTTGTTCGCGTCAGGGGTGCTCGACCCGCAGGTGTTCATCAGCGACCGGCTGCCGCTGGAGCGGTATCCGGAGGCGATCGCCCAGTTCCAGGCGGGGAAGGGCCGCAAGATCGTGGTGCAGCCGTGAACGGAGGTCGGGTCCTGGTCCTCGGCGAGGCGCTGATCGATCTGGTGCCGGCCGGCGAGGGCCGTGCGCAGGAGGCGGAGCTGAGGCGTGCCCAGCCGGGCGGCGGACCGGCCAATGTCGCCGTGGACTTGGCACGGCTGGGGACGCCTACGGCCTTCGCGGGCGGACTCGGCGACGACGGCTTCGCCCGGACCGTGGAGGTCTGGCTGCGCTCGGCGGGCGTCGACACCGGGCCGTGCTCGCGCTCGGCCCTGCCCACGGCGCTGGCCGTTGCCGATCCGGGTCCGGAGGGCAACAGCTACCACTTCCATCTCAGGGACACCGCCACCTTCGCGCTCCCCCAGGTGACGGCTGACGACGTGGCCCGCTTCGGCGCCGTCTACGCCGGTGGACTGGCCGCTGTGACGGACCCGTCGGCCGGGGCCGTCGCGGCGGCTGCCGGGGAGGCTGCGGCGCACGGGCTGCTCGTGGTCGACCCCAATGTGCGGGGCGGGGCCCCCGACACCCTGGAGCTGCTGCGCCGGCTGTGCTCCCAGGCCCATGTGGTGAAGGCGAGCGACGAGGACCTGGGCCTGCTGTGGCCGGGGGACGAGCCGGAAGTGACGGCCCGGTCCCTGGCGGACGGCGGACGGCTCACCGTCATGACGCGCGGGGCGCACGGCGCTTCGGCTTTCCTGCCGTCGGGCGAGACCGTGTCGGCGCCCGCCGTCGCGGTGGACGTGGTCAACACGATCGGCGCCGGCGATGCCTTCATGGCCGGCACCCTCGCCTGGCTGGGCGCCGCCGGACTGCTGCACCGCGGCGGTCCCCAAGGGATCGGCGTACAGCAGGCCCTGGCGATGCTGGAGTGCGCCGCCGAAGTGGCCGCGGCGGTGTGCGCGCACAGCGGCGGCTCCGTACCCGACGGCCTGCGCCCGCCGGTCGCTCTGGAGCCGCCCACCGGGTGACAGCACGGGCGCACGTGCGGCCGGGCCCGACCCGGGCACAGGACGGAACCGACGCGCGCCCCGGCCCCTACGGCCGGGGCGCGCGTCGGCGCGCCTGTCGTCCACGGGACCGGCCGCGCGTCGCCGCCGGTGACGGCGGCCCCCGTCGCCCCTCCGGCTCCACGTCGTGCAGAGTGGTCGTGCACATGCTGGGCTGGGAGCAACACCGCCGGGGAGACCGGTGGTTGACACTTCGGGGAGGCACACCATGACCGCTGGATCCGCTGTTCCCGGACGGGACACGGTCGATCGGGACGGCCCGGTCCCGTCCGCCGCACCAGGCACGGCCGCGACCGTCGTACCCGGGCCGCGACGCCTGCCGGGGCTGGGGAACCTACCGGCGTTCGCACGCGATCCGCTGGGTTTCTTCGTCAGGCTCCGGGGCTGCGGGGATCTCGTGGAGTGGCGGCTCGGGCCGCAACGCGCGTTATTCGTGTCGCGTCCGGAGCACATCGGTGAGTTGCTGACCGGCATCGAGACGGTCTTCCGCCATCCGGAACTGGGCTGGGCGTTCACCCTGGTCCTCGGGGACGGCGTGGTCACATCGGAGGGCGCTGCCTGGCGACGCAAGCGTGCGCTGGTCCAGCCCGCGGTCCGGCCGCGCCAGGTCCGTACGTACGCGGCCACGATGGCGGCGTGCGCGGCCGAGGTGGCCGCGGGATGGCGGCCGGGGCAGGAGATCGACGTACGCCGGGAGATGCTGGCGCTCACCCAGCGCATCGCCGTACGGACGCTGTTCGGCGCCGACACCGCCGGGCGGGAGGACGTGATCGGAGCCGCCATGGACGTGGCGCAGCAGGCGATCGGCGACGAGTTCCGCGGCCTTACCCTGTTCCTGCCGCCATGGGTCCCGACGCCCGGCCGGCGCAGACTGCGCCGGGCGGTCGAGGTGATCGACGCCGAGGTGAGCCGGGTGACCGGGGAGCGGCGGCGCAGCGGCGAGGAGCGGGACGACCTGCTGAGCCGGCTGCTGGCCGCGCGGGACGAGCAGGGTCTGCCGCTGTCCGACAAAGAGGTCCGCGACGAGGCGGTGACCCTTTACATCGGCGGGCACGAGACGACGGGAACGACACTGACCTGGGCCTGGTATCTGCTGTCGCGCAATCCCCGCGCCCGGGCACGGCTCGGTGAGGAACTGGAGCGGGTCCTCGGCGGCCGCACTCCGGAGTACGACGATCTGCGGCGGCTCCCGTACACCGAGCAGGTGGTGAAGGAGACCCTGCGGTTGTACCCCCCGGTGTGGCTGATGACGGGCATCGCGAAAGAGGGTTCGACGCTCGGCGGCCTACCGGTCCCGGAAGGGACCGTGGTGTGGTCCAGCCAGTGGAGTGCCCACCGCGATCCGCGCTGGTTCCCCGAGCCGGAGGCCTTCCTGCCGGAGCGGTGGGAGCCGGACGGCGGGCCCATGGCCCCGGATCACGCCTGGTTCCCGTTCGGCGGGGGCGCACGGGCGTGTCTGGGGGCGCGTTTCGCCATGGTGGAAGCGGTCCTGGTACTGGCCGCGCTGGCGCAGCGGTTCCACGTCGACACGGGGCAGGCCAAGGTGGCGCCGAAGACGGGCCTGACGCTGCAGCCGGGCGGTGCGGTGCGCGCTGTCCTCCGGTGCGCCGGCCCGGAGGGGACTACGGTGGAGCAATGACCGAACGCGAAGCGGAACGCCGGGCGGGACATGGCGAGGGGCGCGGTCCGGACGAGGTGGACGTCAGCCCCACCGACTGGGTGGCCAAACAGGCCCGGTTGTACGAGGAGTCGGACGGCACGAGGGGAACGACCATCCACGGTGCGCCCTGTCTGCTCCTCGACTACAGGGGCCGGAAGTCGGGCGTCTGGCGCCGTACCGTCCTCATCTACGGGCGCGACGGGAACGACTTTCTGGTGGTGGGTTCCAACGGAGGTTCCCCGAGGCATCCGCTCTGGTACCTGAACCTGCGGGACGAGCCGCAGGTATGGCTGCGCGTCGGCGCGGAGCGGTTCGCGGCGCGGGCCGAGACGCTGTCGGCGCCGGAGAAAGCGCGCGTATGGCCGGACCTGGTCAGGGTGTTCGGTCCGTACGCGGGCTACCAGCAGCGCACGGACCGGGATATTCCGGTGGTGCGGCTGACACGGACCGAGACGTAGGGCGGGCTGTTCACGCTACGGCAGCGGCTCACCGCTGGCCGTAGACATATGCCAGAAGCACCACCGTATCGAGTGTTGCCAAATCCCTTACGCGCCCTTGCTCCCTGTGCAACAGTCGTAACCGGTGCTTCTCTCAGACCTGGCCGTGACGCGCCCGTATCGGAGTACGACATGCCGTCCCATCTGTTCGCGGACCGTTCCGCCCAGCCACCCGGGCGCGACACGGTGGACGCCTTGATCTCGCAGACCCGTCGGTTGCGCGGTGATGTGGACGCGGTGCGCAGGGATGCCATGGTGGATGACGACGATCTCCAGGGACGCTGGCAGCGGGCGCTGTGCGATCTGGCGGTCCACCAACTCGACGACCTCGGTACCCACTTGGACCAGCTGAAGGAAGGGTTACCGGAGACGCATCCGGCCACGGCCGGCCCCGTACAGCCGGAGGCCGGTCTTCCCTCCTTCGATGCCGTCGGGTACGGGGGGCTTCCGCCGGGCGCCGGGTCGCTGCTCAGCAGGGTCGGCAGCGCGGAGTGGAATCTGCTGACGGACGAGGTCAGTTGGTCGGAAGAGCTCTATCAGATCTTCGGACGGCCGGTGGAGAGCGGCCCGATGTCCCTGGACGAGCTGCCGTCGATGGTGTTCGCCGAGGACCAGGCGCTGCTCACCGCGATGGTGACGGACTGTCTGATCGACGGGAAGCCCATGGACGGGGAGTTCCGGATCGTCAGGCCCGACGGCCGGGTCCGTACGCTGCACATGATGGGCGAGCCGGTCCTCGACGTGGACGGCTGTACGGCATCCATGTGGGCGGTCTTACGGGATGTCAGCGAGCTGCGCAGGACCCAGCGCGCGGTGCGCGAGTCCCGTGACTCGCTGGCACGGAAACAGCATGTGGACCACACGGAGCGCCGGATCGCCGCGGAGCTGCAGGAGGCCGTCCTGCCGTCCTGGCAGGGTTCTCCCCGCTCTCTTCCCGGTGAGGGTCTCGCCGGCCTCGATGTGGCGGGGTGCTGTCTCACGGCGGGAAGCGGTGCCCTGATCGGCGCCAACTGGTTCGACGCGACCGAACTCGGCCGCGGCAGTGTGGTGTTCAGCGTCGGCGATGTCACGGGCAGCGGTGTGACCACCACATCGACGATGGCGATGCTGCTCGGGGCGCTGCGCGGCATGGCCGTGGCGGGAGTTCGTCCCGGTGCACTCCTGGGACATCTCAACCAGCTGCTGGACTCCTCCGCCCAGCCGGCGCTGTGCGGTGCGCTGTGCTGCCACTACGACGCGGTGACGAGGACGCTTCAATGGGCGCAGGCGGGACACCCCGCCCCACTGCTGTTCCGTGACGGGACGGGGCGTGCGCTGACACCGCCGGAGGGAATGCTGCTCGGGGCGACGCCCGGTGCGGTGTACGAGCAGGCCGAAATGCAGCTGCTCCCCGGTGATCTGCTGGTGTTCCACACGGACGGACTGACCCGGAGCGCCGACGCGCGCGATGAGTCGGGACGGGACCGCCTCTTCGCTCTCGCCCCGCGCTTCGCCTTGGCCGCCGACGCCCAGGAGTGCCTGCGGACGATCGTCGAGGAGTTCGGCGAGAGCGAGCGTGAGGACGACGCCTGTGTGATGGTCGCCAGGTTCCACCAGCGCGACACACAGGCGGGTTGACCGGTCGGCGGGACGGATCGCACGTCCGTCGATCGGGCGTCGGAGATTCGTCGGATGGTCGTGTCGATGGGTTTCCAGGTCTCGGTGGGGAGCCGGCTCGTCGGGCCGGGGCCGCTCAAGGGTCGTGGTGAAGCGGCGGCTCGTGCTCAACAGGGCGTGGCCGCAACGCTTGATGCTCCATACGCAGCCAGGCACGTGGTACGCGGCCGAAGCACAATGTCATCGAGCGGGTGTCATGCGACGGGGGATGCCACACCCACGCGTCGGTCGCCGCTCAGATCTTCGCAGCTCGTGTGCGCCTTGACGGGCTGTTGGGCAGAGCGAGCTGGATCTCCTCACGGAGATCCTCGATCTTGGCGTATCCGGCGTACTGCCCGGTGAGCCGGTACATCTCACGCAGCCGGTCCCAGGTGCGGTGCGAAGAGGTCTCCCCCATCGACACCAGTGCGAGCCGGGCGTAGCGGTCGGCCTGCTCGGGGTCGTCGGCGATGAAACAGGCCGATGCCAGGGAGATGTAGTCGAAGATCTTGGAGCGCTGGCGCCCGCCCTCCCTCAGCTCGAGTGCCTGCCTGGCGTGGCGCTGTGCGGTGCCTGCGGCCGCGGGTTCGTGCTCGGCGAGGGTGCGGTAGGCGAGGGCCTGCATACCGTGCAGGTCGGCCTCGTCGAAAAGCTGCATCCAGCTGGGCGGTGGCACATCCCCCTTGTCGGCCACGAAGAGCTCCTCGGCCTCTCCGAGGGTGCGGCGCATGGCCTGCCCGCGTCCCATGGAGGCCTGGGCCCATGCCTCGATGGTGAGCAGCATCGCGTGGGTCCGAGGGAGGATCTCCTCGCCCGAGCCGGACTTGGCGAGTTTCATGAGGTCCAGGGCGTCGTCCGGGCGGCCCAGATGCACCATCTGGCGGGCGGCACGGGACAGGGCCTCTCCCGCGCGGGGGCGGTCACCGCCCTCGCGGGCCGCGTGCGCGGCGATGACGAAGTACTTCTGCGCGGTGGGTTCGAGGCCGACGTCGTGGGACATCCAACCCGCGAGTACGGCGAGGTTGGCGGCGACGCCCCACAGGCGCCGCTGGAGATGGTCGGGGTGGTGGTAGGCGAGCATGCCGCCCACCTCGTTGAGCTGGCCCACGACGGCCTTGCGCTGGAGACCGCCGCCGCGCGCGGCGTCCCAGGCGCGGAACACTTCGACGGAGCGCTCCAGTGCCTCGATCTCCTGCGACCCGATGGGGGCGGCCTCGTAACGGTCGAACCCAGCGGGGTCGGCGTGCAGGGGACGGGCGGAGGAGCCGGCCCCCGAAGGGGAGCCGGTGCGGGCGCTTGCGGGGTCGGTGTGGAGCCAGTCGTGCATGGCGGTGCTGATTGCGGAGCCTGCGGCGAGCGCGGCACCCGCGCCTACCAAGCCGCGTCGGTTGAGCATGAGGTCCATTCCCGTGAATTCGGTGAGGACCGCCGCCGTACGTTCGGGTGCCCAGGGCATGCCGTCGGGGTTCTGCGTGGTGCTTGCGTCCCGCCGTTTGCCCGTGCGCTTTTGCCGTACGAAACCGAGGTCCTCGATGGTCACGACACGGCCGAGTCGCTCGGTGAACAGAGCCGCCAGCACTCTGGGCACGGGATCGCGCGGGGTCTCCCCCATGTCGATCCAACGCCGCACCCGCGAGGTGTCGGTCGCCAGCTGCGGATGGCCGATGGCCGCCGCGTGCCGGTTCACGAGCCGCGCGAGTTCGCCCTTGGACCAGCCGGCGAGGCCGAACAGGTCGGACAGGCGGGTGTTGGGTTCTCCGGTCACGTCAAGCCCCCAGGTTCTCGGCTGAGTTGACAGTAACCCCCTGTCAGATGCGCCGCGACTATTCGCCAGGGTTCGCCAGGGTGCGCCAGATGGTGTGCCACCCGCGCCCGGGTGTCAGGTAGGAACGCGCCACCCCGCCCCGGCAGCCCTCGCGCATTCCCCAGGGTGCCGAAGGCTTCCGGGGCAGGGCCGCGCACGCGACTTGTCGGCACACGAAGGGATCTGTCTCGCCCATGTACACAGCATCGTCCTCCGTGTCCGCCCCGCCCCGGCCGCAGACGTCCGTCCCGGCCGGAGGCAGGCCGTTCCTCGACTCCTCCCCCGCCGTACGGACCCGGCGCTGGCCGGCAGCCGTCGGCCAACCGCTCAGCGGGAGAATCGACTTGTCGGGCCCCCAGGGCGCGCAGCTGCGCATGGCCATCGCGTCGGTGCACCGCATCTGCCCGGAGTTCAATCCGGTGCAGGTGCTGCGGAGGAGCGGGCGTTCGGTCCTCCTCGTCGGCAGCACCGGGCGGGCCACGGCGGTCGCCAAGTGTTTACTCGACCAGTCCCCGGTGTGGGCGGAGCGGTTCCGTCACGAAATAGGTGCATACCGTGCGTTCGTCCGGCACCGCCCGCCGGTGCGGGTGCCGCGCCTCATCGCCGCGGATCCGGACAACTGCACGCTTGTGATCGAGCGCATGGCGGGCCGCCCCGCCGCGCTCGTACGCCACCCGTCGGAGGCGCCGCCACGCGCGGACGTCCGTGCGGTGCTCGGTGCGATCGCACGGCTCAACTCCTGGCGGCCGCCGGCCGGTCTGTTCGACGCGCCGCTCGACTACGCCTCCCGTATCGCCCACTATCACGAGCTCGGGCTGTTCACCGACCGTGATCTGGGCGATCTGCAGAAGCTGCTGCACGGTCTCGCCCATGCGAGCGGGCGCCACGGCGTGGGCCAGTTCTGTCACGGCGACGCGTTGCTGTCGAACATCCTGGTGGCACCGACCGGCCCGGTGCTCGTCGACTGGGAGCACGCGGGCTGGTATCTGCCCGGGTACGACCTGGCGACGCTGTGGGCGGTCATGGGCGATGCCCCGCTGGCCCGGCGGCAGATCAGCCAGTTGGCTCAGCAGTCAGGACCCGCGGCGCGCGACGCCTTCCTGGTGAATCTGATGCTGGTGCTGACCCGTGAGATCCGCACCTACGAGACGGCTGTGCAGCGGACGATGCGGGAGTCGGATCCGGCCAGGACCGTGCCGATGCAGCCCGGGGGAATGACGGCCGGGGAGGAGCAGCGGCTGCTGTTGCGGCGGCTGCACGACGACTGCGCGCTGGCACGGCGGGCCGTGCGCGCTGCGGTCGGCACTCGCTGACCGTCGACGAGGGGGAAGAGCGCTGCGTGTCCGGTGCCGACACACGGGACGCGCAGCGCTCTGTTGGCTGTGGCCGCATGCCCGCGCGGTGTGGTCCCGGGGGCGCACCTTTAGCCGTTAGCCGTCGGCCGTTGCGGCGGCCAACTCCTGGAGCGCTTCCAGGCGTTCCCGGGACTGCTGATCGGCGGGGACGTAGGTCAGCATGCGAGCGCCTCTCTCCGGACCGAGCCACAGATCCGTGTGGTCGAGCGTGAGCAGCCCCACGTAGGGGTTGTTGATCTGGTTGCGCCTGCTGTGCGAGTTCACCACCTCATGGCGCTCCCATGCCTCACAGAACTCCGGTGACTCCGCTTGCAGTCGCTTCAGCAGCACCTTCCAGGTCGGCTCCGCGAGATGCTCTGCCATCGCGGCACGGAACTTGGCCGCCATGGTCCGCGCGGTCTCCTCCAGGAGCACGACGGATGAACGCCACTGCTCGTTGATGTGGATCAGGAGCAGGCAGTTCCGGTCCTCCGGAGGCAACGCGTCCAGGTCGCAGAGCAGCCGCCCATAGGTGCGGTTGTACGCGAGGATGTCGTAGCGGCCGTTCTGGATACAGGCCGGGATCGGCTCGAGTTGGTGCAGCAGATCGCGCAGCGCCGGGGTGACGGACGGGCACAGCGTACGGGGCGCGGGGTCGATCGCACCCGCGAGCTGGAACAGATGAGCGCGCTCCGTGGTGTCCAGCAGCAGGGTACGCGCCAGTGAGTCGAGCACCTGTGCCGAGACCTGGATGTCCCGGGCCTGCTCCAGCCAGGTGTACCAGGTGATGCCCACGGCGGACAGCTGCGCGACCTCCTCGCGGCGCAGCCCCGGCGTGCGCCTGCGACGGCCCCGCTCCAAGCCCACCCGCTCGGGACTGATCCTCTCGCGCCGACTGCGCAGAAACGCGCCGAGCTCCTGCCGCCGGATCTCCGACGCCTTCGCGGGGTCCACGGCCCGGGCGCCGGTCCGTCGTCCGGGCGGCGCTTCCACCGGTTCCGGCGCCTTCGTGCGATGTGCCATCGAGCTCATGCTCCCAGCGTGCCGGACCCCCAAGCCTGTTTCCAGATGCTCCCGCTACCAGGATCAACAGGTCCTGATACCAGGCTGAGTCGAAGCGCAGGCTCGTCCCCGTAACATGCCGGGTCGGCACGGGCTGCTCGCGTCAGCCTGGGCCCGAGCCGGATCCATCGGCGCCGTCACGATGGGGATCGGGCGATGTCAGCGGCCCAGTGCGCGCCGCAGTTCGTCCTTGTTCATCGACGAGCGTCCCTCGATGTTCTTCTTCTTGGCCTCTGCGTAGAGCTGGTCCTTCGTCGGGCCCTGTGCGCCCCGGTGGGAGCGTTCGCCGCCGCGCTCGTAGGCGGACTTGGGGTCCCGGAGGGAGGTCTTGCTCGCCGTGTCCGCCTCACCCGAGCGTGCCCGCTGCTTGTTCACCGTGCGCGCGGCGATCTCCTTGGCACGGGATGCGGAGGCTCCGCGCTCCTGAGCGCTCTCCTTGATGTGCTCGTACTGGCGTTCCCGTTTGCGACTCGATCCTGCAGGCATGGCGTGCTCCTTCGAGCAACGGTTCTGTGCTCTCCTGGGGCTCCGAGCTCTCCGGGATTACTGAGCTCCCAAGGGTTCCGAGCCCCTCTTGGGGAGGGGTACCCCATGTACCCGTTTCCATCCTCCGGGGCCGCCTTGCCTCCTCCGGAAAATAGATCGCCGCGGCGGCTGCCGGGCTCGCTGAGCTGGTGCGGGGTGAGACGGCTGCCATCCTCGGGGAGCGCCTCGCCGTCCGGCTCCCGGATCTCCTCGATCTGCGTGGGGCGCGCCGGGCACTGCGGGGCACGCGAAGGCCCCGTCGGGTCAGACCGTCCTGTGGACGAGCGTCGCCAGGCGGTCGCCACGCCCGCGCCGGTCAACTCGATCCCGTCCACGCCCCAATGGTCCACTCCGGTGAAGCACACCAGGCCATCGCGCCACCAGGGCCGCTTCGTTGACGACACCCTCGCCATCCGCTACCCCTGTGGGCGACCCGACTTGCTTTCCCGTGCCCGTCGTCATCTCTGGAGGCCGCCTTGCGAGGACGCGGATCCGCCCATGTACGGCCGAGAGGTTTCCTCATCCGCATGTTCGTCGCAGCGGGACTGCTGCTGCCCGGGGTCTCGGCCGGTCCACCGGCCGTCGCCCGGCAGTCCGGTGCCGGGCCCGGGCCCGGCACCCTGCAGCGTGAATTCGCCGCCGCTGCCGCCGAGTACGGCGTACCGGAGCCGGTACTGCTCGCCGTTTCCTACCTCCAGTCGCGGTGGGACGGGCACAACGGCGCGCCGAGCGTCACCGGCGGGTACGGACCGATGCACCTCACGGATGCCCGGACGGCGCTGGCCGGGGCGCCCCACCATGCCTCCGGGCCGGAAGACCCTCGGGGCGACGACTCGCGCCCGGCGAGAAGCGAGGCAGCACGTGCCGCCGAGCCGCCTCGCTCAGCGCTGCCACCACGGCTGCGGACACTGGAGCGGGCCGCCTCACTGACGGGCATCCCCGCGCGGATCCTTCGTACCAGCCCTGCCGCGAACATCCGAGGGGGCGCCGCCCTGCTCGCCGACGCCCAGCGAAGGCTCGGCCGGACGAGTGCGGACCCCGCCGACTGGTACGGGGCGGTCGCCCGCTTCTCGGGCGCGGAGGACACGGCGACGGCGACGGTCTACGCCGACGAGGTCTACGCCGTCATCCGGTCCGGGCAGCACCGCACGACCGACAGCGGGGAACTCGTCTCGCTGCCCGCCTCCCCCGCCGTCACGCCCGACACCGAGCCGGTCGCGGAACTCGGACTGCGCCCCGCCGCCCCGGGGCCCACGGAATGTCCCCCGACGGTGGCCTGCGAGTGGATCCCCGCACCGTACGAGGAGTTCGGTGAGGGCGACTACGGCAACCATGACAAGGCGAACCGGCCGCTGTCGCAGTCCATCCGGTTCATCGTCGTCCATGACACCGAGGCGAGCTGGGAGACCACGCTCCGGCTGGTGCAGGACCCGACGTATGTGTCCTGGCAGTACACCCTGCGCTCCTCCGACGGGCACATCGCACAGCACCTGCGGCTCAAGGACGTCGGCTGGCACGCCGGGAACTGGTTCGTCAACACCAGGTCCGTTGGCCTGGAGCACGAGGGCTTCCTCACCGCCCCGGACGCCTGGTACACGGAGGCGATGTACCGTGCGTCGGCCCGTCTGGTGCGGTACCTGGCGCGGCGCTACGGCATTCCGCTGGACCGGCAGCACATCATCGGCCACGACAACGTTCCGGGCACGGTGCCGTCGAGCATCCCCGGGATGCACACCGATCCCGGCCCGTACTGGGACTGGGCGCACTACTTCACCCTGCTCGGGCGGCCGTTCGTGCCGACCGGCGGCCCTGGCGCGGCCGTGGTGACGATCCGTCCGGACTATCCATGGCACCGGCCGCTCTACACGGGCTGTGTGAAGCCCGGTGAGCCGTGTGCGGCGCACGGTTCCGGCGCGGTCCGGCTGCACACGGCGCCGGACGCCGCCGCCCCGCTGGTGAAGGACATCGGGCTGCGGCCGGACGGCGGGGATTCCACGACCGGGGTGAACGACACCGGTGCGAGGGCCTCGACGGGACAGCAGTACGCCGTCGCCGGTCGGCACGGCGACTGGACGGCGGTCTGGTATCTGGGGCAGAAGGCGTGGTTCCACAATCCGCGCGTCCGGCCGGCGGCGGTGGGCGCGCGGGCTGCGGTGGTCACCGCCCGGGACGGCTTGGCCCAGGTGCCGGTGTACGGGCGGGCCTATCCGGAGGCGTCCGCGTATCCGGCGGGAGTGCCGGTGCAGGCCGTGACACCGCTGCCGTACACGCTGCCCGCGGGCCAGAGGTATGTGCTCGGCGAGCGGACACCCGGCGAGTACTACTACGCGCCCACCTTCGACACGCGTGGGCACACCGTCGTACGCGGCAAGGAGATGTACTACGAGATCCAGTTCGGACACCGTGTGGCGTTCGTGAAGGCGTCGGATGTGCGGGTGCTGACGGTGTAGCAGTGTTCGCGGGCTGTGCTGCGGTTTCATCCGGACGGGTGATCATCGCCGTCGCGTGGGCCGGATGGGCGACGGGTAGGCCTGGCCCGTACGCGACCGGTCCGCGCGGCGCATGCGCGGACGCTCACCGAAAGGCCGGGCACGCATGGCACAGCCCTTCGTACTGCCGGATTTCTACGTTCCGTATCCGGCCCGACTCAATCCCCATGTCGACGCGGCGCGGGAGCACACCCGGGCATGGGCGCGCCGGATGGGCATGCTGGAGGGGTCGGGGGTCTGGGAGCAGGAAGATCTCGACGCGCACGACTATGCGCTGCTGTGCGGCTATACCCACCCGGACTGCTCGGCCGAGGCATTGTCGCTGGTGACGGACTGGTACGTGTGGGTGTTCTTCTTCGACGACCACTTCCTCGAGGTGTTCAAACGCACCGGCGACCTGGCGGGCGGCAAGGCCTATCTGGACCGGCTGCCGGCGTTCATGCCGCTCGACCCGGCGCAGGCCACGCCCGAGCCCACGAACCAGGTGGAGGCGGGTCTCGCCGATCTGTGGGCGCGTACGGTGCCGAGCATGTCGCCCTCCTGGCGAGCCCGGTTCGCGCTGGCGACCGAGCATCTGCTCAACGAGTCGATCTGGGAGCTCGACAACATCAACGAGGGGCGGGTCGCGAACCCGGTCGAGTACGTCGAGATGCGCCGCAAGGTGGGCGGCGCACCGTGGTCGGCGGGACTGGTCGAGTACGCGGCGGGCGCCGAGGTGCCCGCGCAGGTGGCGGGTTCCAGGCCGCTGCGGGTGCTGACCGAGACGTTCGCCGATGCCGTCCATCTGCGCAACGACCTGTTCTCCTACCAGCGTGAGGTGGAGGACGAGGGCGAGCTCAGCAACGGTGTGCTGGTGCTGGAGACGTTCCTGGGGTGCACGACGCAGGAGGCGGCCGAAGCCGTCAACGACCTGCTGACGTCACGGCTGCAACAGTTCGAGAACACGGCACTGACCGAAATCCCCGCGCTCTGCGTCGAGTTCGGTCTCGATCCCGCCGAATGCGCGGCGATCGCGGCGTACACGAAGGGCCTGCAGGACTGGCAGTCCGGCGGTCATGAGTGGCACATGCGCTCGAGCCGCTATATGAACAAGGGTGCGCGGACCGGCCCGTCGTTGTTCGACGGAGTGCTCGGCACCTCGGCCCTCGACATCGGCACGCTGTTCGGACGCCCGGCGGCGGCCCGGCTGCGCAGCCTCACCCATGCGCCTCACCGGCGGACCGGACCGTCGCTGCTTCCCGATTTCGATCTTCCGTTCCCGCTGACGCTCAGTCCGCACCTGGACGACGCCCGTGCGAAGTCCCTCGCGTGGGCGGGGCGGATGGGTCTGCTGGACGACATCTGGGACGAGCCGATGCTCGCCGGATTCGACTTCGCTCTCTGCTCGGCCGGGCTCGATCCGGACGCCACGCCCGAGGAGCTGGAGCTCAGCGCGGAGTGGCTGGCCTGGGGGACATACGCCGACGACTACTACCCGCTGGTGTTCGGGCGTTCACGCAGGCTCGTCGACGCGAAGGCCTGCAATGAGGGGCTGATGGCCTGCATGCCCCTCGACGATCCGGCGGCGGGGGCGTCCGTGGCGGTGAGTCCGATGGAGCGGGGGCTCGCGGATCTGTGGGCGCGGACCGCGGGGCCGGTCGGCGCCGAGGCGCGGGCCGTACTGCGCCGGGCGATCGACGTGATGCTCGAGAGCTGGCTGTGGGAGCTCCACAACCAGGCGCAGCACCGGGTGCCCGATCCCGTCGACTACATCGAGATGCGCCGGCTGACGTTCGGCACCGATCTGACGATGCTGCTGTGCCGGCTGCGGCACGAGGACGAGCTGCCGCCTGAGGTGTACCGGAGCGGGACGGTGCGCGCTCTGGAGAACTCGGCGACGGACTACGCCACGCTGCTGAACGATCTGTTCTCCTACCAGAAGGAGGTCGAGGTCGAGGGCGAGGTGCACAACGCCGTCCTGGTGGTGCAGTCCTTCTTCGGCTGCGACTACCCGGCGGCCGTGCACATCACGGACGATCTGATGCGTTCCCGGCTGCGGCAGTTCCTGCATCTGAAGGAGCATGAACTCCCTCTGCTGTGCGAGGAGTTCGGGCTGGACGAGCGGGGCAGGACTGCGCTGGACGCCTATGTGCGTGAGCTCGAGGACTGGCTGGCCGGGATTCTGCACTGGCACCGCAATGTACGGCGGTACGCGGAGGAGGACCTGCCGCACGGCGCGGGCTCACCCCTGCGTACAGGCGGGCCGACGGCGGTCGGCATGTCCGCGGCCAGGGTCGTCGAGGGGCTGCGGCAGCAGGGCGGCGGGGTGCCGAGGGCAGCGGCCCACAGGGGACGGGCCCGGGTGTAGCCGGTACGGGTATGTCACGGACCGGCCGGTCCGACGGTCGCGGCCCGCCATGACGTGGTCACGGCGGGCCGCGGTGCGACTCCGGGGGATCGGGCGCGTGGGTCTGCGCTCCGTCAGCCCTGCTGGAAGAGCTCCGCGGGCAGCGGCTTGAGCAGCGCGTAGAGGTCGTCGGTGATCGGCCGGTCCCAGCTGGCGATGGTGACGAGGATGTTGTCGCTGCGGTCGAACTGGACGCAGGAGATACGGCTCTCGGAGAGCTTGATCCGCCGGACGATCAGGAGGTTGTCGCCCTGCATGACGGGCACGTCCTCGGTGCCGGTGACGGTGACCTCCTCGTCGTTCTCCAGGGCGACGAGCAGCTGGGCGACCTCGAAGGGGACCTGGTCCTCGGCGAGCTCCCGGGCGGGCGAGCCCTCGGGCAGATTGCCGATGATCATCGCCGGGCCGCGGCCGCCGAACAGGTCGTAGCGGAGGAAGACGCCCTGGCAGCTGCCGTCGGGCGCGGGCAGCAGGCCGGCACCCAGATTGCCGGGCCAGTCACCCGGGTCCATGGCGAGGACGTCGAAGTCCGGGCCGGCTGGATGGGCGGCGCTGCGGCGGCGGAGGAAGGACATGCCGCCATGGTACGGGCCCGGGGGCCGCGTACGGCGATCCGGGTACGGCGCAGTGGCGATCCCCGCGACGAGGCTCCGGCCCGAGGGCGCGACCGGGCCCGCGCCGCGCTGGTGACGGGGCGGGGGCCGGGACGGTAGTCGTGCGTGTTCGCGTTGACCGGGGTACAGGACCTGGTCGGGAGGCAGAGGGACAGGGGGTGCCGGAATCGTCGTCCGCAGCCGCGGGCGGCCGGGTCTCCGGCCGTTCAGGTGAGGTCGAACTCCCCCTCACGGGCGTTGAGGACGAAGGCGTGCCACTCCGCCGGAGTGAAGATCAGCGAGGGGCTTTCCGCGCGGCCGCCGTTGCGCATCGCGATGAAGCCTTCGACGAAGGCGATCTGTACGTCTCCCACGCCCTGGCTGCCGGATTGCCAGTCGGCCCTGCTCAGATCGAGGTTCGGCTTGTTCCAGCCCGAAAGCGGCTGCTCCGTGGTGATCGTCTCGGCCACGTGCGTACTCCTCCCGGTTCGTCGTCCGCGCTCAGCCTAGCGACGGAGGCCGGTCACGGACAGGCCGCGGGCCGCAGCGGAGCGTGATGGTCCCGCCGCGGCGCCCGGTGGGTCCTGGGCGGGTGGCGGTCAGTGCTCCGGGGGCTCCGCGCCGACCAGCCACATCGCGAAGAACTGCGAGCCGCCGCCGTAGGCGTGGCCGAGTGCCTTGCGGGCGCCGTCGATCTGGTGTTCGCCCGCCTGGCCGCGCACCTGAAGCGCTGCCTCCGCGAAGCGGATCATTCCCGACGCTCCGATGGGATTGGTGGACAGCACCCCGCCGGACGGGTTGACGGGCAGGTCCCCGTCGATCTCGGTGACCCCGGCCTCGGTGAGCTTCCAGCCCTCCCCCTCGGCCGCGAAGCCCAGGTTCTCCAGCCACATCGGCTCGTACCAGGAGAACGGCACATACATCTCGACGGCGTCGATCTCGCGGCGCGGATCGGCGATCCTGGCCTGCCGGTAGACATCGTCGGCGCAGTCCTTGCCCGCCTGCGGGGAGACGAAGTCCTTCCCGGCGAACAAGGTGGGCTCGCTACGCATGGCACCGCCGTGCACCCAGGCGGGCGGGCGGGGTGAACGAGCCGCTCCCGTACGGTCGGTGAGGACCATGGCGCAGGCGCCGTCGGACGAGGGGCAGGTCTCCGAGTAGCGGATCGGGTCCCACAGCATCGGCGAGGACTGCACCTTCTCGAGCGTGATGCCGTGCTCGTGCAGATGGGCGTACGGGTTCTTGAGGGCGTTGCGGCGGTCCTTGTACGCGACGAGTGAGCCGACCGTGTCGGGCGCCCCGCTGCGCCGCATGTAGGCGCGCACATGCGGCGCGAAGAAGCCGCCGGCGCCGGCGAGCAGCGGCTGCTGGAAGGGGATGGGCAGCGACAGGCCCCACATGGCGTTGGACTCGGACTGCTTCTCGAAGGCGAGGGTGAGCACGGTGCGATGGACACGGGCCGCGACGAGGTTCGACGCGACGAGTGCGGTGGAGCCGCCCACCGAGCCGGCCGTGTGGACCCGCAGCATGGGCTTGCCCACGGCCCCGAGCGCATCGGCGAGGTAGAGCTCCGGCATCATCACGCCCTCGAAGAAGTCGGGGGCTTTTCCGATGACGACCGCGTCGATGTCCGACCAGCCCAGTTCGGCGTCGTCCAGGGCGCGCCGGGCTGCCTCGCGGACGAGGCCCGCGAGGGAGACGTCATGGCGGGCCGCGACGTGCTTGGTCTGGCCGACGCCGACGACGGCCACGGGCTCCTTAGCGGACATGCGGCTCTCCTTCGAGGACGGCGACCAGGTTCTGCTGGAGGCAGGGGCCGGAGGTGGCGTGGCCGAGAGCGCGGTCGGAGTCGCCGCGGTGGATCGCGGCGGCGGCCTCACCGATCCTGATGAGGCCCGCTGCCATGACGGGGTTGGCGGCGAGCGCGCCACCGGACGGATTGACCCGCACCCCGTCGTCGAGACGCAGGGCCTCACGCAGCACGACCTCCTGAGAGGTGAAGGGTGCGTGCAGTTCGGCGGTGTCGACGGGCCTCTCGAAGGCTCCGGCGCGCTCGGCGGCGAGCCGGGTGGACGGGGAGTCGGTGAGGTCGCGGACGCCGAGGCCATGGGCCTCGATGCGATGGTCCATGCCCCGGATCCAGGCGGGACGTGCACACAGCTCGCGGGCCCTGTCCCCGGCGGCCAGGATCACGGCCGCCGCCCCGTCGCCGATGGGCGGGCAGTCTCCGGTGCGCAGCGGCTGGGCGAGGTAGTCGCCCTGGTCGTGCCGGCCGCGCAGCTGCGCGTGCGGGTTGGCCGCGGCGTCGGTGCGGCTGCGGGCGGCGATGCCGGCGAGTTCCCGTTCGGTGGTGGCGCCCCCGTCGATGAGCGCCTGGGCCTGGAGCGCGGCGAGCGCCACCGAGTCGGGCCACAGCGGGGCGAGGTAGTAGGGGTCGAGCTGACGGGTCAGGACGTCCCGGAGCGAGCCGGGCGAGGACTTCCCGTACGAGTAGACGAGTGCGGTGTCGGCTTCGCCGGTGAGGAGTTTCACCCACGCCTCGTACAGGGCCCAGGCGCCGTCCATCTCGACATGGGACTCGGATATGGGCGGCCAGGCCCCGACTCCGTCGAGCGCCAGGGTGAAGGAGAAGGCCCGGCCGGCGAGGTAGTCGCAGGAGCCGGAGCAGGTGAAATCGATGTCGCCGGTGCGCAGGCCGGTCCGCTCGAGGACCTCGTGCAGCACCGGCATCAGCATCTCGACCTCGGAGAGCTCCTCACTGCTGCGCCGGGTCTCGGACTGGGAGAAGGCGACGATCGCGACGTCTCGCATGGCTACAGCAGCTCCTTGTAGGTGTCGTAGTCCGCGTCGGGTTCGCCGGTGGGCCGGTAGTGGTCGGGGTGGCGGCCGCCTTCGGTCCACACCGGTTCGACGCGCAGACCCATACGCACCTGGTCGTAGGGGATGCCGCCGATGCGTGCGTGCAGGGCGAGGTCCGCACCGTCGAGTGCGATGTGCGCGTAGACGTAGGGCACCTCGATGTCGAGATTCTTTGCCTTGATGTTGACGATGCAGAACGTGGTGACGGTGCCGCGCGGACCGACCTCGACCTGTTTCGCCGTGGCCACGCCGCAGGTGGGGCAGGCGCCGCGGGGCGGGACGTACACCTTGCGGCAGGACGGGCAGCGTTCGCCGGTGGTGCGCTGCTCGGCGAGTGCGTGGATGTAGCGGGACTGCGCGCGGCCGGGGCTGTAGGTGTAGTCGAGCCGGGCGGGGGCGACGATTCCGGTGACGGGGTTCTCGAACGCGCCGGTGTGCGGCTGTGCCGCGGTCGGCTGGGCGCTTCCCTCGTACGGCTCGAAGCAGGCGATGTCCGTGATCGCTCCGCCGCGCTCGGCGGCCCAGCGGACACGGACCCGCATTCCGGTGTGCACGGCGTCGGGGCCGGGCACGTCGAGGGCGTGCAGCAGCGCGGTGTCCGCGCCGTCGAGCCTCACCAGCACCCAGGCGAAGGGGGTTCCGAGGGGCTGGCCACGGCGCGGGGCCGGGTTCCACGACCAGGTGGTGACGGTGCCGGTGGGGGCGACTTCGACGAGGTCGCGTATCTCTTCGGCGGTGTCCGGGTCGTACTCGACGGGTGGGACGAGCACCCGGCCGCCGGCGGTCCGCACGCCGAGCACGGTGCGCTCACGCAGTCCGGTGAGGAAGGCCGACTGGACGGGACCGAGGGAGCGGGTGAAGGGGAACTCGACGACCAGGGGTGCGCGCAGCACCTCCGGTGCGGGGCCGGCTGACATGGGACTCCTTGGGTGGGTGCGGGGCGGGGCCCGGCCGGCGCTCGGCTCTGCCCGCCGAAGGGGGCGGCCGCGGCGCGCGAACGGGATCGCCGGGACCGGTGGTGGCCGCCGGTGCGGACGGCCGGGCCGGATGCTCAGGCCCGGACGCTCAGGCCCGGACGCTTATGCCCGGCGGTAGACGGGGGCGCGTTTCTCCGCGAAGGCGCGGGCGCCTTCTTTCGCGTCGGCGGTGTCGAACACCGGCCAGCCGCGCTTGAGTTCGGCCGCGAGACCCTCGGTCTCGGTCATCTCCGCCGTCTCGTAGACGGACGCCTTCACCGCTTCGACGGCGAGCGGGCCGCAGGCGTTGATGCGTTCGGCGATGGAGAGGGCCTTGTCCAGAGCCGTGCCGTCCGGGACGACATGGCCGATGAGCCCGATGCGCTCGGCTTCCGTGGCGGTGTACGGGCGGCCGGTCAGCAGCATCTCCAGTGCGTGAGTGCGGGGGATCTGGCGCTGGAGACGGACCGTGGAACCGCCGATGGGGAAGAGTCCGCGCCTGACTTCGAACAGCCCGAAGGTGGCACCCTCACCGGCGACGCGGATGTCGGTGCCCTGCAGTATCTCGGTACCGCCGGCCACGCAGTGGCCCTCGACGGCCGCGATGACGGGTTTGCGGGGGCGGTGATGGCGCAGCATCGCCTTCCAGTGGAGATCGGGGTCGGCCTTCAGACGGCCCCGGTAGCGCTCCCCTTCCATCCCCTTCCCGGCGAGGGCCTTGAGGTCCATGCCGGCGCAGAACGAGCCGCCCTCGCCGGTGAGGACGACGGAGCGTACGCCGTCGTCCTCGTCGGCCTCCAGCCAGCCGTCGTGGAGACCGACGAGCATCGGCAGCGACAACGCGTTCTTCGCCTCGGGCCTGTTGAGCGTGAGCACCAGTGTGGCGCCTTCGCGCCGCACGGTGAGGTGTTCCGTACCGGCCATGACCGTCCTCCCGACTCAGACCTGGTGCTGTGACCGGACGGGTGCACCGGCTCGCGGCAAGCCCACCCGGTCACAGCACTAGAACAGGTTGCAGTAGCCCGTGGTGCACTTCAAGAGTTTCCTGACAGTCAGTCAGATTTCTTCTGCCGGGACCCTTCCCACTTGCGAGCGGCGGCGCTCTAATGACCGCCCCGAGGCAGTAGTCCGTGCGGGCCGGAGCCAAGGAGGACTGGTGGAGTACAACCTTGCCGACCTGTTCGAGTCGGTCGTGGACGTGGTCGCGGACCGTGAGGCGCTCGTCTACGTCGACCATCCGGGGACGGGCGCGGAGCGCCGGTACAGCTACGCGGAGCTCGACGCCGCGGCGAACCGGATCGCCCACCACCTCGCCGGCGCGGGAGTGAAGCCGGGCGAGCACCTCGGGCTGCATCTCTACAACGGCGTCGAGTACGTACAGACGGTGCTCGGCTGCCTCAAGGCCCGCATCGTGCCGGTCAACGTCAACTACCGCTATGTGGAAGAGGAACTGGTCTATCTCTACCGCGACGCCGATCTGGCGGCACTCGTCTTCGACGCCGAGTTCACCGAGCGGGTCGCGGCGGCCGCGCCGCGCAGTGGGAAGCTGCGGCATCTGGTGCGGGTGGGGACCCCGCCCCAGGGCGCTTCGGCCCTCGACTGCACGGCGTTCGCGGATGCGGAGGCGGACGGCTCGCCGGAGCGCGGTTTCGGGCCCCGGTCGGCCGACGACCAGTTCATCATCTACACCGGCGGTACCACCGGGATGCCCAAGGGCGTGATGTGGCGTCAGGAGGACCTCTTCTTCGCCGGTCTCGGCGGCGGAGCGCCGACCGGTGAGCCGGTGCGGCGCCCGGAGGAACTCGCCGAGCGGGTCGCCGCGGGCGGCGCCGGCATCACCTTCTTCCCCACTCCCCCGCTGATGCACGGCACCTCGACGCTCACCGCGTTCATCGCCTTCAACTTCGGTCAGCGGGTGGTGCTGCACCGCAAGTACGTTCCGGAAGAGGTGCTGCGCACCATCGAGCGGGAGCGGGTCACCAGCGTCTCCCTGGTCGGGGACGCGATGCTGCGGCCGCTGATCGACGCACTGAACGGACCGCTGAAGGGCACGGACCTGTCCGCACTGTTCAGCGTCTCGTCCTCGGGGGCGATCATGTCCGAGACGGTGCGGGAGCAGTTCACGGCGCTGGCGCCGAACGTGATGCTGCTCAACAACTTCGGCTCGTCCGAGTCGGGCTTCAACGGTACGGCGACGGACGACTCGGGGCCGGACAAGGGCTTCCGGCTGCGCGTCAACGCCCGTACGCAGGTGGTCGATCCGGCCACGTACGAGCCGGTGGCCGTCGGCGAGCCGGGTCGCATCGCCCAGCGCGGCCATGTACCGCTGGGCTACTACAACGACCCGGCGAAGACGGCCGAGACCTTCTTCCGCCGGGGCGACGAGCGGTGGGTGCTGCTCGGGGACATGGCGACGGTGGACGAGGAGGGCGTCGTCACCGTGCTCGGGCGCGGTTCGCAGTGCATCAACACGGGTGGCGAGAAGGTCTATCCCGAGGAGGTCGAGCAGGCACTCAAGGCGCATCCGGACGTGTACGACGCACTGGTGGCCGGGGTGCCCGATGCGACCTGGGGCAGTCATGTGGCGGCCGTGGTGCAGCTGCGCGAGGGCGCGGATCCGCTCGACCTCGGGACCCTCCAGGCACACTGCCGCACCCGGCTGGCCGGATACAAGATCCCGCGGCAGCTGGTCCTCACGCCGGTGATCCAGCGCTCGCCGAGCGGCAAGGCGGACTACCGGTGGGCACGGGCCGTGGCGACCGCGGACGCGGAGGAACCGCCCGGGTCATCCGGCACCGAGCGCTGACCGGCTCACCCCTTCAGATACGCCAGCACCGCCAGCACCCGCCGGTTGTCCTCCGGCGACTGCTCGATCCGCAGCTTCCCGAAGACCGACGCGATGTGCTTGGCCACCGCGCTCTCGCTCACATGGAGGGTCTGGGCGATGGCGGTGTTGGAGCGGCCCTCGGCCATCAGGGCGAGCACCTCGTGCTCGCGGCCGGTCAGGGAGTCGGTGCGGCCCCGTTTCCCGCTGCGGGTCAGCAGCTTGGCCACGACCTGGGGGTCCATCACCGTACCCCCCGCCGCGACCGTGCGCAGGGCGTCGACGAACTGGGCGGTGTGGGTCACTCGGTCCTTGAGCAGGTAGCCCACGGCTCCTTCACCGGAGGCGAGGAGTTCATGGGCGTAAAGCTGGTCGACGAAGTGGGAGAGGATCAGGACGGGAAGTGCGGGGCGGCTGCGACGGGCTTCAAGAGCCGCCCTCAGGCCCTCGTCCGTGTGTGTCGGCGGGAGCCGGACGTCGATCACCGCGACGTCCAGGTCGGTCCGGGTGAGGGCCCGTGCCAGCGCGGGGCCGTTGTCCACGGAGGCGACCACCTGGCAGCCGTGGTCGTGCAGGGTGCGGGTCAGGCCGTCGCGGAGGAGAAAGAGGTCTTCGGCGAGGACGACGCGCACGGGATCTCCAAGGTTGCTGTGGTCGGTCCGCCCGGCGGGCTGTGCAGGGCGAGTGTGCCGTCGAAGGGGTCCAACCGGCGCCGGATGCCCGGCAGCCCGGTACCGGCCGCCGGGTCCGCGCCGCCGTGGCCGTCGTCCGTCACACTCACCCGCAGTCGGCCGCCGTGGTGGGTGAGGACCACGTCGACGCGGGTCGCCGCCGCGTGTTTGGCCGCATTGGTGAGGAGTTCGGACACCGCGAAGTAGGCCGCCGACTCGACGGGGGCGGGCAGGCGTGCCGGAGGGAGCTCAACGGCCACATCCACGTCCAGGTGGCTTTCCAGGGCCAGTGAGCGGACCGCGTCGGCGAGGCCCCGGTCCGCCAGGACGGGAGGGTGGATGCCGTGAACCAGGTCGCGCAGGTCCTGCAACGCCCGTTCAGAGGTGGCGCGGACGTCGGCGAGAAGGGCGCGGGCGGTCCGAGGGTCCGTGTCCAGTAGATGGGTCGCATCGTCCAGGGTGAGCCCCAGGGCCACGAGGCGGGCTTGTGCACCATCGTGCAGATCCCGTTCGATGCGGGCGATTTCAGCGGCGTGGATGTCCTGGGCAGTGGTTCGTGTGTCGGCCAGGCGAGTCACGCGGCGGGCGAGTTCGGTACTGCGCGGCGCGGAGAGGAGACGATGTGTGAGACGGGCGTGCAGCGTGGTGACAGACGGCGCCAGACGCAGTCCGGCCGCCGAGAAGGCAAGGCCCAGCAGCAGGGCGGTGACCATGGTGACCGTCGAGGTGACCGGCACGAAGGCGTACCAGTTGCCATCGCCCAGCCGGCGCCACACGAAGGGCTGGACGAGCGCTCCGAAGGCCCCGTAACCGACCAGGGCAAGCGGTAGGGCCGCAAGTACTCCGCCCGCCCACGGCTCCAGGCACGCCCAGCGCAGTTCGTGCCAGAAGCCGTCGTCGGCGAGGATCGCGGCGCTGCCGCGGCGGGCCGAGGTGTCGTGTGGGAGGGGGTCGGGACGGCTGAGGGGACGGCCGGTCCAGCGGGCCGCGCGGTTGCGGTACCGGTCGCAGACACGGCGCAGGAGCCGGGCGGCCGGAGGCAGCGCCCAGAAACCGACCCCGATCGGCAGCAGCAGCAACGCCCCACCGGCCAGGATCCCGGCACCGATCACCGCGAACCCTGTCAGCCCGAGCAACTGACAGCGTCCGAGGGCGACCCACTCCTCGCGCCCGAAACGCACCGCCCTCATGTCCCCCGACCCGTTCATCCCGCCGTCGCCGCGATCTTAACCGCGGAGCTCCGCCGTGCTCGCCACACCCACGGCAGGGCAGCAGTCGCGCACGCCAGGCCGAACAGCACCATCGGCGCCGCCCGGCCCGTCTCCTCGTCCATGAACAGGAGCATGCCCAGATTGACCAGGCAGTGGAAACCGCCCGCGAAGAGCAGGCGCCGGAGTCCCCGTGCCTCGTCCAGGGCCACACCGAGGACGACGGACATCGCGGTCGTGGCCAGCAGGAAACCCGCCGCGTAGGCCGGGCTCCCGGCCAGCACCTGAACGTGCCACAGCCCCCACACCACCCCGACCACGACCGACGCGGTGAACTGGTCGAAACGGGTGCGCAGCAGTGGCTGCAGGAAGCAGCGCCAGCCGATCTCCTCGCCGCAGGCGCCGACCAGTTGGGCGAGGACGACGAGGAGGAAGGGGTGGTGCAGGCCGCGCGGATCGGTGGCATGAGCGCCACCGGTGAGAAGGGCGTACGTGCCTGCCGACAGGAGGATGATCCAGGGAGCCGTGGCGAGCAACGCCGGGCCCGGGGCGGCCGTACCCGTCGGGGATCCGGCCAGCATCCCGCGAGTCCGGGCAGGCCACAGCAGGGCCGCCGCTGCCACGGCCAGCGCCGGACCGAACTGGGTCAGTTGGACGACCTCCGGGGGGATACCGGTGGCCGGCTGGACCGCTCCCAGTGTCCCGGCCGCCACGAAGGCGATCGCCAGAAAGAATCCGGCCGGGGCTTTCCACTGCTGTCTCATCTGCATGACGTCGACGATGCCGGACGGCCGGCGTGCGCGGACTGCACCTGCTTGCCCATGTGGGCTGTACCCAGCACCACCCCCGGGGTGGTGCGACAGCACGGTCGTGCCCCGGCGCGGCGTTGCAGGTGAAGGGTCCGGGACGAGGCTGTCGGACTGCCTCGATCTGTCCACGTGGCAGTCGGTGCGGGCGCCTCACACGCGCTGCGGCCCCTCCGGGAAGCGCCTGACGAGATCGAGGGCACGCCAAAAGAGGTTGTCGGTGCGTCGTGCGATAGTGACTGCGTGTTGAAACTGGTCGGTAGATCCGAGGAGTTGGCGCGGCTCGACTCGCTTGTCTCAGGTGTCGGAGCGAGCAGCAGACCCGGGGTGGTCGACATCACCGGGGACGCCGGGATCGGCAAGAGCCGGCTGCTGGGCGAGCTGTGCGCGAAGGCAGCGCGCGGCGGACTGCTCGTACTGCGGGGCAGGGCCACGGAGTTCGAGCGGCACACCCCGTTCCAGGCGTTCACGGACGCGTTCGCGGACATCGATGTGCACGACCTGGTGGACACGGCCACCGCCGATGGCACCGACGCCGCCTTCGTGGAGGCGGCGCCCGTGGTGCGCGGTGTCTCGCATGCGGCGCCCGGCGCGGCCGACCGCTTCGGTGTCTACCGTGCGGTCGCGCGCACGCTGGCCCGGCTCGCGGACGGTGCCGGGAAACGCGGGCTGCTGGTGACCCTGGACGACCTGCACTGGGCCGATCCGGCATCGCTGGAGCTGCTGGACCACCTCGTGCGGCATCCGGTGAGCGGCCGGGTGCTGTTCGTCGTGGCGCGCCGGGACCGCCAGACGCCGACCTCGCTCACCGCGGCGCTCACCCGGGGGATCGACAGCGGTGTCGTGCTTCCCATGGAGCTGGCCCCGCTCCCCGAGCGGGAGTCGCTCAGGGAACTCGCCGCCGATCTGCCGCCGGGTGACGCCGCGGAGCTCTTCGCGGCCAGCGAAGGCAACCCGCTCTATCTGCTGTCGCTGCTCCACGCCTACCGCAGCGGTGCGCCGCTGCCGGGAGGCTCCGGCGCCGCCCGGCACAGCGACCTCGTCGGGGTGCCGAGCGGTCTGCGCTCGCTGCTGCTGGACGAGCTCACCCTGCTGACCGGCTCCGAGCGCCGTACCGTCGAGACGGTCGCGGTGCTCGGCGATCACGCGACACCGGCGATGGCGGCCTCCGCCACCGGATTCAGCGCCTGTGAACTGGACGAGGTCACCGGTGCGCTGACGCGGCGCGATCTGCTGCGTCCCGCGCCCGGCGGCCGGTTGACGCTGCGGCACCCGGTGCTCAGAGCCCTGGTGTACGAGAACACCGCGGCCCATGAGCGTGCCGGGATGCACCGTCGTGCCGCGGACGAGCTGGCCCGGTCCGGCGCGTCCGCCGCGGAACGCGCCCACCATGTGGAGCGGTCGCTGACCGGCTGGGACCCGGCGGCGGCCGCGGTGCTCACCGAAGCGGCCGACCAGCTCGCCCACACGGCCCCGGCGACCGCCGCCCATCTGCTCGATGTCGTACTGCGGCTGCTGCCCGGCACGCCCGAACACGCACGCCGACGCGGTGAGCTGACCCTGGCCAGGGCCCGCGCCCTCGGCGTCTGCGGCCATCTGCGGGAAAGTCGCGACCTGCTGCACAAGGTGATCAACTCGTTCTGCGCCGAAGACCCTTCACTGCGCGCGGACGCCATCGCCCACTGCGCCGTGATGGAACGGCGCCTCGGTCACTCGCCGGAGGCCACCGCCCTGCTGCGCCGTGAGCTGTCGCGCAGCCCGGGACCGTCACCGGGCCAGACGGTGTCCCTGGGGCTCGCGCTGGGCATGTCGGCGCTGATGACCGTGACCTACCCGACCGTACGCGACGAGCTGGCGCGGACCCTCGCCCTCGCCCGGGACCACGACGACCGCACCGGTGAGGCCGCGGCGCTGGCCCTGTGCGCGCTCGGGGAGGCCTACGAAGGCGAGACCGCGGCCGCCCTCCGGTTCACCGACGAGGCGGCCCGGCTGGTCGACGGGCTGACCGACCCCTCCCTCACCGAGCTGTGCGAGTCACTGGTGTGGCTGAGCTGGTCGGAGACCCTGCTGGAGCGGTACGCCGACGCGGAGCGGCACGCCGAGCGCGGACTGGCCATCGCCCGCCGCAGCGGTCATCTCTATCTGCTGCCACACCTGCTGATGAGCAAGGCGTATGTGCATCTGAACACCTGCCGGCTGCCCTCCGCGCTCCAATCGGCCGATGAGGCGGAGTCCATCGCGCGGGGTGTCGGGGACAGTGAACTGCTGACGTTCACCCTGTCGTTCGCGCCGCTGATCGTGCTCGCGGCGTCCCCGCTGGGTGACTCGCGGGCGATGGCGGTCGCCGAGGAGGCCGTCGCCACGGCCGGTGCGAGCGACAGCTGGTGGGCCTCGCTGGCCTGGTGCATGCTCGGCCAGACGGCACTCGTGCACGGCGATTCGCAGCGCGCCGAGGAAGCCATCCTCAGGGCGGGCGGCGGTGCACACCTGAGGCGGGTGCAGCCGTCGATACGCCCCGCTCAGCTGGAGCTGCTCGTCGCCACCGCGCTCGCGGGCGGTCGCCTGGACGAGGCCGAGCGCTGGGCGGCCCGCGCCGCCGAGGAGGCCGAACGGCTGGGGCTCGGCGGCCAGCGTGCGGCGGCGCTGCGCGCGTCGGCCGCGCTCGCCGAGCACCGGGGCGACACCGGTACGGCCATGCGTCTGCTCGACGAGGCGGCGCGCGAGTACACCGCCCTGGGGGCCGCGCTGTGGGAGGCGTACTCCCTGTTGCGTGCGGCTGCCCTGGCGCAGTCGGCGGGTGACGGTCCGCGTGCCGCCGCGATGTGGCAGCGATCGCGGCGCCTCGCCGACGAGGGCGGAGCACGGCTGCTGGTCGATCTGGCCGACATGATGCGTCCGCAGGCGGCCGGCGAAGGTCACGCCGACCAGGAAGTGCCGGCGGAGCTGGCCCTGCTGACGGTGCGTGAACGGGAGATCGCCCATCTGGTGGCGCAGGGGCTGAGCAACCACGCCATCGCCCAGGGGCTGCACCTCAGCCGGCGTACCGTCGAGACCCATCTGACCGCGATCTACCGGAAGGCCGGGGTGCCGTCGCGTTCGGCCCTGGCCAGCCTTGTCACACGCACGGCGTCGCTCGACGGAGCCGCCCGGGCGGGCGGCGGCTGAGTCGCGGCTTTGTGGCGCGCGCGGGCCGGTCATGCGGGGGGACCGGCGGCGGCCGGGGTGACGGCGGACGGAGACACGGTGGTGAGGCTGACATGATCGCCGTCGAGGTGCAGGACGCGATCGGCGCGGGCCGCGGAACTCGAGCGGTGGGCGATCACTACGAGGGTGCCGGGCCTGGCCCGGAAGGCGGATTCCGCGACCTCCTCGGCGGCGGGGTCGAGGTGTGAGGTCGCTTCGTCCAGGATGACGATCGGGGCGGCGGAGAGATAGGTCCTGGCGAGGGCCAGCAGTTGGCACTCCCCGCTGGAGAGCGTGCCTGCGGGGTCGCCGATCACGGTGTCCGGGCCGCCGAGTCGGGTGAGCAACGGCGTGAGGCCGACCGCGGCGGCGGCACGGGCGATCTCGGTGTCATCGGCCCAGGGGGCGAGGTAGCGGAGGTTGTCCCGTACCGTGCCCTCAAAGACGTAAGCCTCCTGCGGGACAAGGGCGATGAGACCGCGGCGCAGTGCTTCGGGCAGTCCGGTGGCGGGTCGGCCCGAGACGAGGACCGCGCCCGCCGCGGGGGTCCGGATGCCCGCGAGGAGCATCGCGAGGGTGGACTTGCCGATACCGCTGGCCCCGGTGATCGCGAGATGGTCGCCGTACGGGATGCGCAGGTCCAGGCCCTTCAGCACGGGATCCGCACCGGGTCCGTAGGCGAAGGTGAGCCGTTCGGCCACGAGTTCGGGTGTGCCGGGGGGCGCGAGTGGTACCGGGGCGGTGGGCGGCGCGGCGGGCGGGGGCTCGGGGGCTGCCTCGGCCAGGCGGTGCAGCAGCACTCCGAGCTGGCTCCAGTAGCCGCTGACGGCACGGGTCATGAGTTGCAGTGCGGGGACGACGGATCCCGCGACATAGGTGGCCGCGCCGATCAGGGCGCCCGCGGTGATGGCGCGCTCTTCGATGAGCCTGGGCCCGATCAGCAGCAGGCCCACCAGGGGGACGTAGCCGCCGACGAGGATCACGGTGATACGCAGCGACGCCGCGCGGCCGACCTCCGCCAGGGCCCGGACCGCCGCGTCGGACCGGATCTCGACAAGCGCGGCTGCCTGCTGCTCGGCGCCGAGCGAGGTGATGTCGCGCGCGGCGGCAAGCACTTCTCCGGTGCACCCGGCGACCTCCTCCCCGGCGATCAGGGCGCGTCGCCGCAGTGCGGTCAGCCGTCGCATCGTCCACAGGAACCCCGCGATCGCCGTCGTGAGCGGTACCAGGACGAGGGCGGCGAGCAGGGGTGCGAGCCCGGCAAGGCCGGCGAGCGCCGCGAGGAGTGTGACGGCCAGCGGGCGGGCGGTCCGCATCAGCGTCGCGGTCAGATTGCGTACGGTGTCGACCTGGCCGGTCAGCCGCGACACGCTCGCGGTGTCGGGTGCCTGGTCGAGGGTGGTCGCCTGGGCCAGGGAGTTGTGGACGACGCGTCGGGTGAGACGGTCTCGCATCGGCTCGACCACCGCGGCCATCGGGGCGAACATGCCGCGCTCGGCGACGGCGCGTACCAGGTACAGCACGGCGAGAACCGCCAGCCAGGCCACTCCGATGTCCGGACGGTGCTTCAGGAAGCCCTGGTCGAGAGCGGTGGCGGTCACCCAGCCGGAGGCGAGGGCGGGGGCCGCCTCCAGGGCCGACAGGGCGGCTATCCGCAGCAGTGGCCGTCCACTCCCCCGCAGCGAGTCGACGAGCAGGGCGGACGCGGCGGGACTCGGACCGAGGCGTGCCGTCATGCGGCGGCGTTTGTGTGCGGCCGGGCCGGGAGGCCGGGTGGTCAGCGGTCGGCCGGGCATCGCCGCTCCTCGTCGGCGGTGGAGTGCGGGACGCCGGTGGGAGTGACGGGTGCGGGGCCGGTACGGGCGTCCGGGACGGTCGGCTTCCCGGGGCCCGCGGCGTCTGCAGCGGCAGGCGCAGGCACAGTGGTGCGCGCGAAGACGGCCTGGTAGTCAGGGTCTTCGCACAGGTCCGCGTGGGGAGCCAGAGCGCGGATGCGGCCGGCGTGCAGCCAGGCCACCAGGTCACAGCGTGCCGCGGTGGCCGCGCGGTGGGTGATGACCAGGCGGGTACGGTCGCCGAGCCGCGCGGTCACGGCGTCGCCGATCTGTCTCTCGGTCAGGGTGTCCAGGCCGGATGTCGCATCGTCGAGGACATACACCAGTGCCGGGCTTGCCAGGGCGCGGGCGATGCCGAGGCGCTGGAGCTGGCCTCCGGACATCGGTGCGAGCCGCACCGGAGTGTCGTAGCCGCCGGGCATTCGGCGCACGAAGTGGTCGGCCTGTGCGGCGCGCGCCGCGTCCTCGGCGGCAGGGCCCGGCAGTTCGGGGCGGCCGAACAGAATTGCCTCGCGCAGGGTCCGTCCCGCGAGGACGGGGCGTTCGAAAGCGTAGGACACGGTCCGGCGCAGGGTGCCGAGCTCCAGTGCGAAGACGGGCACACCGCCCACGCGTATCTGGCCTTCGTCCGGCTCCGCCAGCCGGCCCAGAAGTGCGGCGAGCAGGCTCTTGCCCGATCCGGTCGCGCCGACCAGGGCGACCGAAACGCCGTGCGGGACCTCCAGATCGATCCGGTCCAGGACGCGTTCGCCGGAGCGGTGGACGGTCACACCGCGCAGCGACACGGCGCCGTCGGGCGGCGGACTGCGGCGGGGACCGCCCTGGATCACCGGCTCGTCCAGGATGGCGGCGACACGGGAGGCGCCGACCCGGGAGTGTGCGAGGTTCAGCGCGATGTCGATCTGGTCGAGCAGGCGCGTGGCCAGGGCCAGGTATCCGGTCACGGCGAGCAGTTCGCCGGGGCTGATCCGTCCTGCGGCCACGTCGAGCCCCGCGGTTGTGAGCACGGCGATCTGGGTCAGGGCCACCAGCGCCCCGATCTTCCAGACGACCTGGCGCTGGGTGCGCCAGATCGCGTGGCCCGCGGCGGACAGCTCGCCGAGCGGGGTGACGACGCGCTCCGTCTCGGCCGCGAGGGTGCCGGCCGCCCTGATGGTGCGTGCCCCCGACAAGGCCGTCACCAGCAGGGTCGCCATACGCGTCCGGGCGTCGAGATAGCGGGCTTCGGCATCGCCCGCCTCGGCGACGAATCTGCGGGCCACCGTGGCGATCAGCGGTGACAGCACGGTGAAGGCCAGCCCCGCGCGCCAGTCGACCACCCACAGCGCGACCAGGGCCGCGAGCGAACCGAGCGCGGATACGGCGGCTTCGGCTGCCTCGGCAGGCAGGGAAGCCGCCTGCGGGGCCGACTGCACCACATGCGTCACCGACTCCCCCACGGAGTACGGCGAACCCGGGCCGAGGGCCAGCAGCCGGCGCACCGTCGACATCCGCAGCCAGGCGGTGCTCACCGCCGCGGTGGTTACCGAAAGCCGCAGGGCGGCAGCCTCGGCGAGGGCGCCCGCCACCAGGACGGCCACGAGCGCCGTGACGGGTCCCCGCAGGGCCTCGTCGCGGAGCACCGCGTCGCCGCACGCGGCCAGCAGTACCGGGATCGCCACTCCGGCACCGGAGTTCACGGCGAGCGCGATGGTCAGCAGAACCAGACGCGGGCGTACGCGTCGCGCCGTGGCCGCGAGCAGCCGGCCGCCGGTCAGGTCCTTTCCGGGCGGTCTTCGATGCTGTCGCCGCGGGCCCTGGAAGATCGCCCGGAGAGGGCCTGGGGCGGGCATGGTGCCTCCGTGGGATGTCGGCGTACGGGAAGGCCTGTGGCGGGCCGGTCGTGCCGGGGCGCTGCGAGCGCCCCGGCACGACCCCGGTTCTCCTGCCGTGAGACGGCAGGAGAACCGGCTCAGTCCGCTGAGAAGGCGCAGGTCCGCGGGCACGTGATGTCCGTCCGGTCGCAGCCTCCGGTCTGCTCCTCCTCGGCGGGAAGCTCCTGCAGGACGTCGAGGTCCAGTTCCACGATGGTTCACCTCCTCTCGCTTCGAGACGGGGCAGAACGCCCGCTAGACGGTGAAGGTCGGGCAGGTCGCACAGCAGCTGCTCTTGCAGCAGCCGGACTGCTCCTCGTCGGCGGGGAGCTCCTGCAGGGCATCGAGGTCCGGTTCCATGGCTGATCACCTCCTCTCTTCGGCCGGTCGGTGTGTGCGGCGGGTGGACCCGCCGTCGGTGAGGGGCCCGGTCACCTCGGCGGTGACCGGGTCCCCGACGGCCGCGCCGTTGGCGGCGTGGCCGTGGTCGGGGAGTTCGAGGTAGCGGTGGTCCGCGCCTCGCGGCTGCACAGCGCGGCCAGCCTCGCGGCGAGGGAACGGGAGGGAGCCACCGCCGGGCTCGGTGGCGCCGGCGAGAAGCGAAGGATGGCCGCCGTGACCGATGCCGTACACGGCGACGTGTTCATCGTCCGCCGACCGCCGTCGTGGCCGGGCGACCGGCTACGGCCTCACAGAAGGCGTCCGTCGCGAGCCCGTCGGCCATCCAGGGCCTGCCGCCTCCGTGGCGCAGCCGCAGCAGGAATCCCACCGCACCGCTCAGACCGACGTGGTAGTCGACCGCGACCGTGCGGTTGGACTCGTCGGGCACCAGCCGGAGTTCTCCGTGGACCGCATGGCGCAGGACCATGGCCGCGGCCAGTTCCTCGGCCCAACCGTGATAAGGGCCGCCGATCGCGTCGGCGAGATCGAGCAGGAACTCGCCGTTGCCGGCGAGGCCGTGGCAGGCCGCTGTGCCCGATGTCCACATGACCTGCCGTACCGCCGCGGCTGCCTCCTCCGCCAGGGTCAGACAGCCGGTGTCACCGGTGGCACGCCACAGTCGCAGCAGGAAGGTGCCCACTCCGGAGGATCCGCTGCACCAGTGGAACCGCATGCCCGTGCCGGGCGCGTCGGCGCGGTCGTTGCGCCAGCCGGTCCCCCAGGGACCACGCTCGGCCTCGGCGGCCAGTGTGGCGCCGGCGGTCACGGCCGCGTCCAGGTACTTCTCCTCGCCGGTCGCCTGCGCCGTCGCCAGCAGGGCGTAGCCCACCCCCGCGACACCGTGGGCGAATCCCAGGTGGGTGATACCGGCCAGCTCGGAGTCCATATCGGCCGGTACGGGCCAGTACACTCCGCCGTTCTCCCTCAGGGCGGCCGCCAGCAGCGCGTCCGCCGCGGCCCGCGCGCGGTCGAGGAATTCCGTGCGTCCGGTCCCGCGCCACAGATGGAGCTGTGCGAGGAGCGCTCCGGCGACTCCGTGGCACACATCGGGATTCGGCCCCACCACGGGTATGTCGAGGGCGAGTTGGACGGCGTGCCGTTCCCGTTCGGAGTCGCCGAGACGGCGTGCGGCGTCGAACAGCGCCCAGGCCGTGCCGGAGCGCCCGAAGTAGAGGCCGGGCAGCAGTCGGGGCACCGCCTTTCGGCGCCGGTCCGTCCAGCGCGCCACCCGTGCGACGGCCTCGTGCAGGTCTTCTCGGCCGAGCAGGCGGTCTGCCAGTGTGAGCACGCTCAGGACGCCCGCGGAACCGTGCTGCACGTTGCAGGGGTCGGTGTCGTCGCCGAACCCGGTGCTGGGCCACAGTCGACGGGCGTCGGAGGCGGGGCCGGCGAGGGTGGCCAGGATGTGGGCCAGGCCGTCGTCGGCCATCCGCTCCTGCTCGGCGGGGGTCAGGGCGCCACGGTCCGGTATGTCGGGGGCGGCGTCCGGCGTGCCCGCCCGGGGCGCCGTGGCAGGGGCGACGGGCGTCGTGGGGACGGTGGTTCGGGCGACGCCGGCGAGGAACGTCCGCAGGCGTTCGACGGACCAGCGCTCCTCGGGGGCGTCCGCGGTCAGCCCCCGTATCGCGGGAGCCAGCAGCCGGGCGGCCGGGTTGTGTTCGGCGACGGCGGTCAGCAGGGCACTGAGCCGCCCGTACGCCGGGACCGGTTCGGGCTTGTCCTCGCCGAACAGCGGGGCGGTGCCCGCCGTGACGAAGAACAGCAGCGCGCCCAGGGAGAAGAGGTCCGCCGTCCGCTGCGGCGCCGGACCCTGGCGGGGGTTCGCCAGCACCTCGTGGGCCGCGAACCCGGGTGTGTGGCCGCGCACGGCCCACGTTCCGGGCACGGCCGCCATCTCCGGGTCGATCAGCTTCAGTTCGCCGTCCGGGGTCACCATGATGTTGAACGGGGTGAAGTCCTGGTAGACGAGGCCCCGGTCATGGACCTGGGCCAGCAGCTCGGCCAGCTTCCGTGCGAGCGGCACGGCTTCGTGCGGGTCGAGCCCGGTGAGGGGACCCGTCTCGTCGAGCCGGTGGGCGACCCACTCGGCCAGCGTCCGTCCGGGCAGCAGCGACTCGACCAGGAATGTGTGCCCGTCCCGGTCGATGACGTCGATCGGCTCTGCGGCGATTCCCGACAGCGTGGCCAGGGCCGCCGCCTCCGCCCGCAGACCGTCCCGCGAGTCCTGGCCGTTCAGACGGACCCCCACGTGGGCGCGGGCCTGCTTGACGATCACGGGTGTTCCGTCGGTGCGGTCCACCGCCCGGTACACCCCGCCGCGGGCTGTGTGGCGGATGGCCTCGCGTACCTCGTAGCGGTCGGCTATCAGCACCGGACGCGGCCCGGACGTGCGGGCCGGAGGTGTCTGCGGCGGTCGGGGGAAAAGCGGTTCGGCCCAGGCAGGCGGGCAGAACCACGGCTTGCGGAGGTCTTCCACGGGTGTGCCGTCCGGATCGGCGACCCGCACCTGGTGGACGCCGTCGTCGGTCAGCACCGGCACACCGCGGAACGCGCCGTAGCGGTAGTGCACCAGGCTGCCGGGCCGCAGGGGCCGGTCGGACAGGATCGCCGGACCGGGCAGTCCGGCGGTGGCGTCGTCCAGCTCGGCGGCGAGCATCCGCAGCTGGTCCTCGTCGGACGGGTAGACGGTGATGATCTTTCCGCACTGGGCCCGGTCGGAGCGTCCACCCGTCATCTGCTCGACCATCGCGATGCTCCGGGCGAACTTGAACGCGCAGCCGTGGTCGACGAGCGGACCCGCCACCAGGTGGAGCACCTCCGGCGCGGAGAACCGGGTGGCGGATACATGCAGCTTCCAACCCTGGATCCGCTCCACGGCCCCGCCGTCCGCCGGCACCGCACGGCACCACACGTCGTCCCCGGTGAGCGTCCAGCCCTCTGCCCGACGCTCCGAGAGCACGGCATCCACGACCCACCGCAAGCGAAATTCCCGCATCAGACCGCGCGCTCCTCCCGGTGCCCCGTCGCCCTTTGGCGACCTCGGCGACGAATCTGGCAGGGGGCGCGGGCCGCAGCATGAGGGAGCGACCCCTGATGTGCGGACGGGGCGGTCAAGGGACCCCCTCGGTGCGCACCCGCACTCGTCCGCAGGGGGTGTCCGGGGCGGCGGACGGCACGGCGGCGGTCTCGCGCAAGGCCGGTCATCGAGGATGCGCGGCAAACCGCAAACCGCAAACCGCAATCCGCAACCGGACGGGACGCCCCCGCTACCTGCGCCGGATCTGCGTGATTACCACGATGCCTCCGTATGACTACGTGCCCGACGATCGGGTCAGACGTTCCGTTCCGCCGCGCGGGACGGCACAACCGTCCGGGCGAGGGGCCACGGACGAGGGTCGCAATCCGGCGACGGCCATGCCGTCCGCGGACGAAGCAGAAGGCGAGGCAGGCTTGTTGGAGCAGAGTCGGAGGGCAACCGGGTCCGCGACGGCGGACCGTCCGGAGCGTCCCGGCCGGTCAGGTCGGGCAGGTCGGGCAGATCGGGCGGGCCGGATGGAAGCCTCGGCGGGCTCCCGTCCTCGGTTACTGGTCGGCCGGGAGCACGAGACGGCACTGCTGCGCTCGGCGATCGCCGCGTGCGTCGGCGGTACCTCGTCGGTGATCGAGATAACCGGCGACCCGGGCCTGGGCAAGACGCGGCTGCTGGACGAACTCGGCGCTCTGGCCCGCGCCGAGGGACTGGTGACGCTCTCCGGCCGCGCCTCGGAGTTCGAACAGCAGCGCGTCTTCGGGGCGTTCGCCGATCCCGTCCGCCGGTGCGTCGAACTCGGCGCGCACGAGCGCCGTTCACCGGACGGGTCGCCCCCAGGGGCGCCTGACGACGAGACCGCGGCCCTTGTGGACCTGGTGCGCCACCGCGGGGTGGGCGCACGGACGACGACGTCACCGTTCACCGGGGACAGGCGGGAGACTCTGCACCACGCCGTCACCCGGCTTCTCTCCGCCGTGGACCGCGGCCGCGGAGTGCTGCTGTGTCTCGACGATCTGCACTGGGCCGACGAGGGCACGCTGGAACTGCTGCACCATGTGCTGCGGCATCCGCCCCAGGTCCCGCTGGTGCTGGCCTGCGGTCACCGGCTCCGGCAGGCGCCGGCGAAACTGCTCGCGTCCCTTCGCACGGCCGCCGCCGGGTACCGCACGGTCGGTGTTCCGCTCCCGCCACTGGACCGCAAGGCCTGCGACGCCCTGCTCGGGACCGGCCTGACCCCCGCTCAGCGGGACCGGTTGTACACGGCCGGCGGCGGCAATCCGTTCTACCTCGAGGTGCTGAGCGAACTGACCGCCGAGCGCACCGGCGGCTTCTCGGACCTGCCGGACACCCTCCGGGCGGCTCTGGCCCGCGACTGCGCGCTGCTCACCGATGACCAGCTGTGTGTGCTGCGCGCCGCCGCGGTGCTCGGCGACCCCTTCGACCCCCTGCTGCTCGCTCCCGTCGCCGCCCTGCCGTCCCCGGCCGCGCTGGAGGCGCTCGACGTGCTCGCCACGGCGGATCTCGTCAGGGCCGTGAGCACGCCGGGCCCGCGGGGCGAGGTGCGCCAACTGCTGCAGTTCAGGCACCCGTTGCTCCGCGAGGTGGTGTCGTGGGACACACCGCCCGGCTGGTGGCTGGCCGCGAACGGGCGGGCCGACCGTGCGCTGCGCCGCAGCGGAGCCGGGCCGGTGGAGCGCGCGCCCTACGTCGCCCGTTCGGCGCGGGCCGGCGACAGGGAAGCCGTCCGCGTGCTGTCCGAGGCGGCCACCCTGACCCTCCACGCGGCACCGTCGATCGCGGGTGCCTGGCTGCGAACGGCCCTGGACCTGTGCGCCTCACGGCGATCCGGTGAACCGGCCCGCGAGCGGCTCGGTCTGCTGCTCGGTCTGGCCCGCGCCAGCGGGATGACCGGTGACCTCGCCGCCAGCCGCGACGCCCTCGCCCAGGCCCTGGACCTCGTCCCGCGGGACCGGCCCGATCAGCGCATTCCGATCGTGGCGCTCCGCTCGGTCGTCGAGCGGGTGCTCGGCAGCCCCCGTACGGCCGGGCGCGTACTGGAGGAGGAGCTCGCCCACTGGCCGCCGGACGATCCGCGGCCGAACCCCCTCCGGCTGCAACTCGCCACCGTGGGCATGGCCCTGGGGCGCTACGAGGAGGCCGACGCCCAGCTCGGGACACTCCTCGCCCTCCTCGCGGACGGCCCCGCGCCGGCCGATCCCAGGACGCGCACGGCGGTCGCCGCGTGCCGTGCCCTCGGGGCCGCCCACAGCGGCCGGGCCGCGACCTTGCGAGCCTGCACCAGCGAGGCGGCCGCGTCGATCGACGCCATGGACGACGTGGATTTGGAGGCCCTGCTCGACGAAGTGGGGCAGCTGGGGCTGGCCGAGGTCCTGGCCGAGCGGCATCACGACGCCGTACGGCACCTGGTCCGCGCTGTGCGTGTCGCACGGCGGACCGGGCACACCTTCCTCCTTCCGTATCTGCTGCTGTGCCGGTCCCACGCCCAGCAGGCGCTCGGCGACCTCGACGGCGGAGAGGCGTCGGCGGCGGGCGCCGAGGAGACCGCCCGGCTGATCGATCGGCCGGACTTCACCGGCCACGCCCTGGCCCTGCGGGGGGCGATCACGGCGGTGCGAGGCGGCCCGGCTACCGCGATTCCCGTCGTCGAGCAGGCCCTTCGCTCGGTCGACCGGTGCGGACGGCTGTGGGAGCTGTCCGCGTCCGTCCTCGCGCCCCTCCGCCTCGCCCAGGGCCGTCCCGACGAGTGCCTCGAACTCCTGGGCACGGTCATCGGATCGGAACACCCACCGTCCACGCACACCCTGCGGCCCCTGTGGTTCTCCACGGCGGCCGAGGCCGCGGCGTCCCTCGGTGACATGCGCGCGGCCCGCCTCTGGGCCGCCCGCACGGCCGAAGCCGCGCAGTCCGCCGGCCTGCCGGGACAACACGGCCACGCCGCTCTCGCCAGGGCGTTCGTCCTCGACGACCCCGCGGCCGCCGCCGAGTGGTCGTCCGAGGCCGCCGACCGTTTCGCCGACGCCGGACTCGCCGTCGCGGAGTTCCGTGCGCGCCTTCTCCTCGGGCGCCACCTCGCCACCGCACGCAGCCTGGACGCGGCCGGGGCCGCCATCGGCCGGGCCAAGCACCTCGCCGATGCGCTCGGTGCCCCTCACCTCGGCGCGCTCGCCGTGGACGCCCAGCGCCGCATCGGCGCCCGCAGGCCGCGCGACGGCCACCGCGACCCCATCGGCGCCGTCCTCTCGGAGCGGGAGCGCCGAATCTCGGAGCTGGCCGCCCGCGGCCTCACCAACACCCGCATCGCCGCCGACCTCTACATCTCCGCCAAGACGGTGGAGGGCCACCTCACACGTATCTTCCGCAAGCTCCGCATCACGTCCCGGGCCGGGCTGCCCGCGGCTCTCGCGGGCCTGCCGGATCCGTCCTGCCGTTGAGGACGGAGGTTGAGGAGATCGAGGAGGTTGAGGACGGTGACTCGCACGGCCCTGATCCCGGACGACTGCGACCCATACGGACGTCCCCTCACCCCCCCGGGTTGAGCAAGGTCGTCCGGGCTTACGTATTCCCCGGCAGCCAGTCACCTCCGGAGGACCCCCCATGGCCGAAGCCGGCAGCAACGTCACCGAGCTCTTCCGCGCGTCCACGGCGCACAGCCCGTCGTACTTCACGCTCAGCAGGGCGGGGGCCGCGGGCCCGGGCGGGGCGGGAAACGGGCAGGGGATCACCGACTTCTGCATCCCCTGCAACCCGTACTTCCCGACGCCCGAGATGTTCGAGGAACTCGGTGGCCGGCTGAGGGACATCCTCACGTACTACCCGAGCAGTGCTGACACCATCACCGCCGAGCTGTGCTCGGTCCTCGGCCTCAATCCGCAGACCGTCGCCATGGGCAACGGCTCTACCGAGCTGATCACCTGGATCGACCATCTGCTGGTACGCGAATCGCTCGCCGTGCCGGTGCCGACGTTCGGCCGGTGGACGGACCAGCCGATGGAGACCGGCAAGCGGGTCGACATGTTCCCGCTGCCGGAGGCGAACGGATTCGCCCTGGACCCGGCCTCGTTCGTGGACTTCGTACGCAGCCGCGGCTCGCGCACGGCCGTCATCTGCAACCCGAACAACCCGGACGGCGGTCTGCTGCCCCGGCACGGTGTCCTGGCACTGCTGGACCAGCTGCAGGACCTGGATCTGGTCGTGGTGGACGAGTCGTTCCTGGAGTTCGCCGACGCGGAGGCGGACTCGAGCGTGGTCGCCGACGCCGTACTGCGCCCCAACACGATCGTGCTGCGCAGCCTCGGCAAGAACTTCGGTCTGCACGGGGTGCGTTTCGGCTATCTCGTCGCGAATCCGGGACTGGCCGGCCGGGTGCGTGCGGCGCTTCCGAAGTGGAACCTGAACTCCTTCGCGGAGACGGTGGTCTTCATGCTGAAGGAGCACCGGACGGAGTACACGCAGAGCCTGCGGATGGTGCAGCGCGACCGTCAGGAAATGCTCTGGCACCTCAGCCGGCTGCAGGGGCTGACGGTCTACCCCTCGCAGGGGAACTTCGTCTACGTGCGGCTCCCGGAAGGTGTCGACGGGGCGGCGCTGCGCGACCGGCTGCTGGAGGAGCACGGCGTCCTGGTGCGGGAGTGCGGAAACAAGATCGGCAGCTCGAGCCGCTTCCTGCGGCTGGTGGTACGCCCCCAGATCGATGTACAGCGGCTGGTGGCGGGGCTCGAGCGCACGTTGTACGCCGCGCCGCAGGAGCAGGTCCTGGGGCAGTTCCCCGGGCGGTACCAGGGACCGGTATCGGTGCCGTCGCGGGGACCCGGTCCGATGCCCGCCCTGGCACTGCCCTACGGCTCCGGTACCCCGGCCGTGGACCGGTTGGTGAGCGGAGGCTGACTCGCGTACGCCGGGGACCAGGAGCCCGCCGGCCGCCGTCTCGCGAAAGTGGGTTGCCGGGCGGTGGCGGGCCCTGCTGGGGTGACGGGATGGATCACGAAGCCGTCCGTGCGCAGTACGACCACCAGATGCGGCAGCACGCCCCTGCCGACGGCCCCGGGGCACGGGTGGAGCGGGTCGGTGACGTGGTGCGGCAAACCGCCCCCGCCCACGGCTGGAACGGGATCCTCTGGTCGCACCTGGACGAGTCCACAGCGGACGCGGCCATCGCCGAGCAGGTGCGGCACTACGACGCGCTCGGCCTCGAGTGCGAGTGGAAGCTGTACGGCCACGACCGGCCGGGGGATCTCGCGGAGCGCCTTGTCGCTGCCGGGTTCGTCGCGGAGCCGGAGGAGACCCTGCTGGTCGCCGGCACGGACGAACTCGCGGTCGGTACCGGCGTACCGGAGGGTGTGGAACTGCGGGAGGTGACCGACGCGGCCGGAGTCGACCTCGTGGCCCGGGTCCACGAGCGGGTGTTCGGGACGGACTCCCCCGGGCTGCGAGACCGGCTGCTGGCCCGGATCGGTGCTCCGGAGCCCACAGTGGTGGCGGTCGTGGCGATGGCCGGCCGGGAAGCCGTGGCGTCATCGCGGGTGGAGTTGCCGCCGGGGCGGGATTTCGCGGGGCTGTGGGGAGGCGGGACGCTCCCCGAATGGCGGGGCCGGGGAATCTACCGGGCCTCGGTCGGCTTCCGAGCCCGGATCGCGGCGGCCCGCGGCCACCGCTTCCTCCAGGTGGACGCCCTTCCCACGAGCGGGCCGATCCTGAGGCGTCTGGGCTTCACCGCACTGGGCACGACGACGCCGTACGTCCACCGGCCGCCCATGGCGCCGTAGCCGAGGCTCCGCGGGCCCCGCGTCCCACGGTTGCCGGTCAGCCGGTGGACAGCCCCGCCGCCGCTCGCGCCAGCGCCTGCAGGACCGTGCTGAGCAGCGGGTGCGTCTCGGCGCCGCGGCGCACCGCCGCGAAGACCCGGCGGGTCGCGGCCGGTCCCTCCACGGGCAGGACCACCGTGTCCTTGAGTTCCATGCCGCGCAGCGCGGACCGCGGTACGAGGGCCACTCCCGCTCCCGCGCCCGCGAGGGCCACGACCGCCCGGAAGTCGTCGGAGGAGTGGGTGAGCCGCGGTTCGAAGCCTGCCAGCTCGCAGGCGCGGAGCATCACGTCATGGCAGGGGTTGCCCGGGTACTGCCCGATCCAGTCGCTGTCGGCCAGCTCGGCGAGCCGCACGCGCGCGCCCTCGGCCAGCGGGTGCCCGCAGTGCAGCACCGCGTCGAAGGGCTCCGCGTACAGCGGGACGCGGGCGAGCCGGCGGTCGCTCTCCCGGGGCGCGCCCCGGTACTCCACCGCGAGGGCGAGATCGGCTTCGCCGTCGAGCACCATGGGCAGGCTCGCGTCCCCTTCGGCGTCCCTGACCCTGACCCGGATGCCCGGATGTTCCTCGGCGAGCCGCCCGATCGCCGGGGCGAGGACCTCGGCGATGCCGGTCGCGAAGGAGGCGACGGTGACCTCGCCGACCGCGCCGCCTTCGTACGCCGCGAGCTCGGCCTCGGCCCGCTCGAGCTGGGCGAGCACGGTGTGGGCGTGACCGAGCAGGATCTCGCCCGCTGCGGTGAGGCGCACACCGCGTCCGCTGCGTATGAGCAGGGTGTGGCCGGTTTCCTGCTCCAGCGCGGCGAGCTGCTGGGAGACGGCCGAGGGGGTCAGATAGAGCGCTGCGGCCGCGGCGGTCACCGTACGGTGGTCCGCCACGGCGCGCAGAATGCGGAGCCTGCGCGGGTCGATCACCCAGCCATTGTCGCCCGGGCGTCGACGAAGGCGGCAATCGCCCGCTCCACGTCCTCGGTGGAGTGCGCGGCGGAGAGCTGGACGCGGATCCTGGCCTGGCCCATCGGCACCACCGGGTAGGAGAAGCCGATCACGTACACCCCGCGCTCGAGGAGCAGCTCGGCCATGCGGCCCGCCTCGGCGGCGTCGCCGATCATGACCGGGGCGATCGCGTGGTCGCCCGGCAGGATCTCGAAGCCCGCCTCGGTCATCTTGGTGCGGAAGAGCGCGGTGTTCGCGGCGAGCTTCTCGCGCAGGTCGCCGGCGGACTCCAGCAGGTCGAGGACCTTGAGGGAGGCGGCGGCGATGACCGGGGCGAGGGAGTTCGAGAACAGGTACGGACGGGAGCGCTGGCGCAGCAGCTCCACGATCTCGGCGCGGGCGGCGACATAGCCGCCGGAGGCGCCGCCGAGGGCCTTTCCGAGCGTGCCGGTGATGATGTCGACCCGGTCCATGACGCCGTGCAGCTCGGGGGTGCCGCGGCCGCCGGGGCCGACGAAGCCGACGGCGTGCGAGTCGTCGACCATGACCATGGCGTCGTAGCGGTCGGCGAGGTCGCAGATCTCGGTCAGCGGCGCGACATAGCCGTCCATGGAGAACACACCGTCGGTGACGACGAGCTTGCGCCGCGCGCCGCTCTCCGAGGCTTCCTTGAGCCTGGTCTCGAGCTCGGCCATGTCCCGGTTGGCGTAGCGGTAGCGGGCGGCCTTCGACAGGCGGATGCCGTCGATGATGCTGGCGTGGTTGAGGGCGTCGGAGATGACGGCGTCCTCGGGGCCGAGCAGGGTCTCGAAGACCCCGCCGTTGGCGTCGAAGCAGGAGGAGTAGAGGATCGTGTCCTCCTGGCCGAGGAAGGCGGAGATGCGGCTCTCCAGCTCCTTGTGGACCTCCTGGGTGCCGCAGATGAAGCGGACGGACGCCATGCCGTAACCCCAGCGGTCCAGCGCTTCCTTGCCCGCGGCGACGACCTCGGGGTGATCGGCGAGGCCGAGGTAGTTGTTGGCGCAGAAGTTCAGTACGTCACCGGGGGCGCCGCCCGCCGTGACGGCGACGGAGGCCGACTGGGGTGTGCCGATGACACGCTCGGGCTTGTGGAGTCCGGCGGCGCGGATCTCGTCGAGGGTGGCACGGAGGTCGTCGCGTACGGACGCGTACATGTGTGGGTCTCCCTGAGGGCGAGTGCTGCTTGGTCGCTGCGGGCGAGTGCTGTGGGGCCGAACGGGCCTGCGGTGGTGTGCGGACCGGCGAGTGATCCGAAGGGCCGGGGGGAGGACCGGGCCCGGAGAGATTATGCGGTCCAGTCGAGGATGATCTTGCCGCTGCGGGCGGTGGAGGCCTCGTCGAAGGCCGCGTCGAAGTCCTGGTACCCGTAGCTCCCGGTGATCACGGGGCCGAGGTCGAGCCCGCCCTCCAGCAGGACCGTCATCGCGTACCAGGTCTCGAACATCTCACGGCCGTAGATCCCCTTGATGGTGATCATCGAGGTGACGATCTTGGACCAGTCGACGGCGAACTCCTGGGCGGGCAGGCCGAGCATCGCGATCCGGCCGCCGTGGGTCATGTTGTCGATCATGTCGCGGACCGCCTCGGGGCGGCCGGACATCTCCAGGCCGATGTCGAAGCCCTCCTTCAGGCCGAGCACGTGCTGTGCCTCGGCGATGGAGGACTCGGCGACGTTGACGGCGAGGGTGGCGCCCACCTTGCGGGCCAGTTCGAGGCGCGGCCCGCTGACGTCCGTGACCACGACGTTGCGGGCGCCGGCGTGCCGGGCGACGGCCGCGGCCATGATGCCGATCGGTCCGGCGCCGGTGATCAGGACGTCCTCGCCGACCAGCGGGAAGGAGAGCGCGGTGTGCACGGCGTTGCCGAACGGGTCGAAGATCGCGGCGACGTCGAGATCGACGTGGGTACGGTGCACCCACACGTTGGACGCCGGCAGGGACACGTACTCGGCGAACGCCCCGTCGCGCCCGACACCCAGCCCGATCGTGCTGCGGCACAGATGGCGGCGGCCCGCCAGACAGTTGCGGCACCTCCCGCAGACGAGGTGCCCCTCTCCGCTGACCAGATCACCGACGGCGATGTCCTGCACGTCGGAGCCGATCGCCGCGACCTCACCGACGAACTCGTGGCCGGCGACGAGCGGGGTGGAGATCGTCTGCTGGGCCCAGCCGTCCCAGGAGCGGATGTGCAGATCGGTGCCGCAGATGCCGGTACGGAGGACCTTGATCAGCACGTCGCCGGGGCCGTACTCCGGCTCCGGCACGTCCATGAGCCACAGCCCGGGCTCGGCGTACTGCTTGACGAGTGCCTTCATGGTGCGGCTCCAGGCATTGCGGGGAGGGACGTGCTGACCAGGCGAGATGCTCGGTCGGGGAACGCGCACCAATCTGCCGACCCGGAACCGCCGAGTCCATCGAGGATTTCTTAAGCGGGCCCACAGGAGATCTTCACGCGCCCTGCCGGCCGACGCGTGGGCGCGCCGGAGCGGGCCCCAACTCCCCTACGCGGAAAGGGCCTTGCCCTCTTCGCCGGTCACGGCCGTGCCGCCGGGACGGGTCGTGGCGGGCGGTCCACGGTGCCCTACTCCGTGCGGGTGGCGCACGAGGGCGGGGGGTCCCCTCCCGTCAAGGCTCGGGATCGTCGAGGAACGCGGCGACGGCGCGGCGGAAGGCCTCGGGGTCGTCCACCCAGGGGTAGTGCCCGGCACCCGTCTGGACGACCGTCCTGGCGTGCGGGAACAGTGCGGCGAGCTCGGCCGCGCGCGCCGGTGAGGGGCCGCCGTCGAACTCGCCCGCGAGTACCAGGACCGGCGCGTCGAGCGCGGCGAGAGCCCGCACGGTGGCGGGCGGATCGAAGGCTCCGTCCGCGTAGTAGACGCCCCTCGCCTGGTGATTGGACTGGTGGGCGTCGGCTGCCGCGTGTGTCTGGGCGGTGGAGTCCCAGCGGCCGTACATGAACGGCACGATGTCGGACCAGAGGTCGTCGAGCGCGCCGCCGTGCAGGAAGGCCTCCCAGGCGGCGCGCCCCGCCTCGTACCAGGGCTCGCCCTCCCGCAGGGCGATGGCGTCGCGCCAGTCCTGCTCGGTGGCCTCGATGCCGACGGCGCGGGTGCCGGGGGTGACGAGGGTCAGGGAGCGCACGCGCAGGGGGTGGGCCGCGGCGTACAGCTCGGCGAGGTTCCCGGACGCCGAGTGCCCGACGATGTCGATACGGTCCAGCCGCAGATGCTCGCGCAATGCCTCGACGTCGTCGACGAGCCGGTCGCAGCGGTAGGTCCCGGGGTCGGCGGGCACGGCCGAGTCCCCGGTGCCCCGCAGGTCCAGCCGGACGAGCCTGCGGTGGGCGGTGAGCCCCCCGAGGTCGCCGAGGTAGGCGGAGGCCCGCATCGGGCCGCCGGGCAGACAGATCAGCGGCTCGCCGTTCCCTGAGAGGTGATAGGCGAGTGTGGTCCCGTCATACGCGCTGAAGACCGGCATACGGCGATCCTCGCCGGACGTCCCCGATCCCGCCAGTGCATGCCCGGTGTGCCGTTCGCCCCGCCACGGGGGCCCCGCCGCGGGCGATGCCCCTCGAAGTCTTGACGCCCGGCCGGGTGACTGGATTACTGATCTCCGACAGCTCGACCGAATGATCGGTCGCCCGACTTGTCAGCCGGACACGGGAGTCTCCGTATGACCGACCAGACGCGCCCGACGACGGACCTGCTGGATGCCGGGGAGCGGCTGGGCCGCGAGGAACTGCGAGCGCTTCAGCTGGAGCGGCTGCGGGCGGCTCTGCGTCATGCGTACGAGAACGTCGGCTTCTACCGCGAGTCGTTCGACAAAGCCGGGCTCGCACCCGAGGACTGCCGGTCCCTGGACGATCTGGCGCGCTTCCCGTTCACCACGAAGGGCGATCTGCGGGACCACTACCCGTTCGGGATGTTCGCGGTCGAGCAGTCGCGGGTGCGGCGCATCCACGCCTCGAGCGGGACGACGGGGCTGCCCACGGTCGTCGGCTACACGGAGCGCGACCTCGACACCTGGGCGGACGTCGTGGCCCGCTCGATCCGCGCGGCAGGCGGCCGTCCCGGCGACACGGTCCATGTGGCGTACGGCTACGGGCTGTTCACGGGCGGGCTCGGCGCGCACTACGGAGCGGAGCGGCTCGGCTGTACCGTCGTCCCGGCTTCGGGCGGGATGACGGCCCGCCAGGTCCAGCTGATCCAGGACTTCCGGCCCGGGATCATCATGGTGACGCCGTCGTACATGCTCACCCTGCTGGACGAGTTCGAACGGCAGGGCGTCGATCCCCGGTCGACCTCGCTCAGGGTCGGGATATTCGGTGCGGAACCGTGGACCGAGGAGATGCGGCGGGAGATCGAGGAGCGTTTCGCGATCGATGCCGTGGACATCTACGGACTCTCCGAGGTGATCGGTCCCGGCGTCGCCCAGGAGTGCGTGGAGACCAAGGACGGGCTGCACATCTGGGAGGACCACTTCTATCCGGAGGTCGTGGACCCGTTCACGGGAGAGGTGCTCCCGGACGGTGAGGAGGGCGAGCTCGTCTTCACCTCGCTCACCAAGGAGGCCATGCCGGTGATCCGTTACCGGACCCGGGATCTGACCCGGCTGCTGCCGGGGACGGCACGTGTGTTCCGGCGGATGGAGAAGGTGACCGGACGCAGCGACGACATGATCATCCTGCGCGGTGTGAACCTCTTCCCGACGCAGATCGAGGAGATCGTGCTGCGTACGCCGGGTGTCGCCCCGCACTTCCAGCTGCGGCTGACCCGCGAGGGCCGCATGGACGCCCTGACCGTGCGGGCGGAGGCCCGGGCCGGCGCGTCGTCCGATCAGCGGGCGGCGGCCGCTGGGCTGATCGCGGCGGCGGTGAAGGACACCATCGGCGTCTCGGTGGCGGTGGAGGTCGTGGATCCGGAGACGCTGGAGCGTTCGGTCGGCAAGATCAAACGGATCGTGGATCTCCGGTAGAGCCCTTCCGGCCTCGGCCCCGAGCCCGGAGCGATCTCACGCGGGCAGCCGGAGCGTCACGACGGCACCGGCACCAGGGGTGCTGCTCATGGTCGCGGTGCCGCCGTGCGCCTCGACGAGTTTGCGTACGATCGACAGACCCGGACCGCTTCCGCCGGTCTGCCGGCTGCGCGACTTCTCCGCGCGCCAGAAGCGGTCGAAGACATGGGGCAGGTCCTCGGGCGCGATTCCCGCACCGGTGTCCGCCACCTCGATCACCGCGTCGGCACCGTCGCGGCGGACCCACAGGTCGACGCTGTCACCCGCACCCGGCGGCCGCGAAGAAGTGCGAGTCGACGCGGCCTCTCAACCCGCCCGAGCTGGAAGAGGAGACCAACCCGCACTACGTGGACGACTTCCGCGAGTGGATCGCGTGCATGCACCGGCACAAGTACATGGTCATCCCCGCGCCGGACGGATCGGGATACGCCAACCCCGAGGGCCAGATCCCGCCCAACTCCAAGGAGATCGAGAAGAAGTGCCAGCAGGAGACCTTCGGCGGCCGCGAGTAGCAACCCGTCGTCCGCCGCACGGGGTGCTGCCGGTGACTACCGTGCCGTCAGCCGGGCGCGCAGTTCCCGTTTGAGGATCTTGCCGCTCGCGTTGCGCGGCAATTCGTCCACGAACACGATCCGCTTCGGGGCCTTGAAGCCGGCGAGCCGCTCACGCACATGGGCGAGCAGTTCCTCCTCCGACACCGTCGAGGTGCCGCGGATGACGACGACCGCGGTGACCGCCTCGATCCAGCGGGCATGGGGCAGGCCGACGACCGCGGCCTCGGCGACGGCGGGATGGGTGTAGAGCGCGTCCTCGACCTCGCGCGAGGCGACCAGGACCCCACCGGAGTTGATGACGTCCTTCACCCGGTCGACGATCGTGTAGTAGCCCTCGTCGTCTCGTACGGCGAGATCGCCGGAGTGGAACCAGCCGTCCCGAAAGGCGTCCTCGGTCTCCTCGGGCTTGTCCCAGTAGCCCAGGCACAGCTGGGGCGAACGGTAGACGATCTCGCCGGGCGTGCCGTCGGGGGCGTCTTCGCCGTCCTCGCCGACGACCTTGGCCTCGACGAAACGGACGGGCCGACCGCAGGAGTCCATCCGGCCCTCGTGCTCCTTGGGGCCGAGCACGGTGGCCAGCGGTCCGATCTCGCTCTGGCCGAAGCAGTTGTAGAAGGCGAGTCCGGGCAGCGTCCCGCGCAGACGCTCCAGCACGGGCACCGGCATGATCGAGGCGCCGTAGTACGCCTTGCGCAGGGCCGTCAGATCGCGGCTGGTGAAGTCCGGATGACCGCTGAGACCGATCCAGACCGTGGGCGGGGCGAAGAGGCTGTCCGCACGTCCGGCCTCGACGAGGTCGAAGATCCGTGCGGGGTCGGGCGCGTCCAGGATGGTGTTCTCGGCCCCGACCGCGAGGTACGGCAGCAGGAACACATGCATCTGTGCGGAATGGTAGAGCGGCAGCGAGTGGACGGGGCGGTCGCTCTCGTCCAGGTCCAGGGCCGTGATCGCGCTGATGTACTCGTGCACCAGAGCGCGGTGCGTCATCATCGCGCCTTTGGGCAGGGCGGTGGTGCCCGAGGTGTAGAGCAGTTGTACGAGTGCGTCGGTGTCGTGCCCGATGCCGTGGTCCCGTGGCTCGGCGAGGGCGTTGAGCAGGGACTCGTCCGTATCGCGCAGGGCCCGCACGGCGAGACCCTCGGGGACATGGCCGGCGAGGCCGGGGTCGGCGAGCACGAGTGAACTGCCCGACTGGTCCAGGATGTACGCGAGGTCGTCGCCCGTGAGGTGGTGGTTCACCGGCACATGGACCAGCCCGGCGCGCGAGCAGGCCAGGAAGGCGATGAGATACGCGTCGGAGTTGTGTCCGTAGGTGGCGACACGGTCGCCCTGGCCGAGGCCGTGGTCCTTCAGCACGGCGGCCGCGGTCGAGACGGCCCGGTCGAGTTGCTCGTAGGTCCAGGAACGGTCGGCGTAGCGGACGGCGATGCGATCGGGTACGCGCCCGGCGCTGTGGTGTACGAGGCCGTCGACAGTGTTGTTGAGGAGTTGCTCCAAGGCTGCCATGACTGGATCCTTGGCGGCCGTGGAGCAGTCGTCAAGCATCGAAGGGCCGGGCCATGCCCTTGCCGGACCGGGCATCGGCGCCCCGGGCAGCCGGATCGCAGCCACCTCGCCGACCGGGCCGATGGCCTCATCACACCGAAGGCGAGGAGGCGAAGACACCCGGCGCGCCACCGTCAACTGCTCACGGAAATGGATCGATTGCGGCGGGGACGGCAGGTTCACACGACACCGCCACCCCCCTAGACTCATCGCCCAACACCGGGATCATGTGTCAACCGTGTGTTCCGGCCAATTCGCCATCCCCCTTGGAAGGTTCATCCTCGTCATGCGTCTCAGATCCCTGCCTGCCATGTGCGGGCAGTTCGTCCGGCGGTCCGCTCTCGTCGTGCTGTCCACCATGCTCGCCCTGTCCGCCGCGCCACCAACCGCCTTGGCCGCGGGTCCGGTTGCCCCTCCGGCACTCGTCGAGCACCCGACCGACTACGTCGACCCGCTCATCGGTTCCCGCAACAGCGGAACCACCTACCCGGGCGCCACACTCCCGTACGGAATGATCGCCTGGTCGCCGACGAGCACCAGGGGCGACCAGACCAACACCGGGGCCGCCGGCGGCTACAACTACGACGTGACACGGATCCGGGGCCTCAGCCTCACCCATCTCAACGGGACCGGATGCCATCCGGGTGCCGCCGGCGACGTGCCGATCATGCCGCATGTCGGGGAGGTCGACTCCTCGCCGTCGGCCGACACCAAGGACGCCGTCTACGCGTCGAACTTCTCGCACGACAACGAGCAGGCCAAGCCCGGCCGCTACACCCTCGGTCTGGATTCCGGCGCCACCGCCGACCTCGCCGTCAGCCAGCGGGCCGGCGTCGCCGACTTCACCTTCCCGAAGAACAAGCCCGCCAACCTGCTCTTCCGCGTCTCCAACTCCCTCAACGGAAGCGAGGACGCCCACGTCGAGATCGACGCCGAGCAGCGCAAGGTGACCGGCTGGGTCCTCACGGGCGCCTTCTGCGGCCAGCGCGCCAACGGCGGTACCAACAACCGCAAGAGCTACTACAAGCTCTACTTCAGCGCCTCCTTCGACCGCGCGTTCGCTTCCATGGGCACCTGGCACGACGGCACTCTCTCCCCTGGCTCCACCGCGGTCTCCGGCGGTGAGGGTTACGCGGGCGCCGGGCGGGCCGGACGCGGCTCGGGTGGATACGTCGGCTTCGACACAAGCGATGACAACGTTGTCAACATGCGTATCGGGATCTCGTACGTGAGCCTCGCCGGTGCCGAGAGCAACCTCCGCCAGGAAGTACCCGCATCTGCGGAAGTCGGCGACGTCGCCGCCGCCGGCAGCCGCGCCTGGGACAGCGAACTGCGGTCGGTACGCATCGGCGGCGGGACGGATGCCCAGCGCACCACCTTCTACACCGCGCTCTACCACTCGCTGATGCAGCCGAACCTGATCAGCGACACCGACGGCCGCTACTACGGCATGGACGGCAAGGTGCACGAGATCGGCGCCAGCCAGGGAGCCCAGTACAGCAATTTCTCCGGCTGGGACCAGTACCGTGCCCAGATCCAGCTGCTGGCCCTGCTCAAGCCCAACATCGCGGGCGACTTCGCCCAGTCCTTGTACAACTTCGCCCGTCAGAACGGCGGAGTCTGGGACCGCTGGGTGCACGTCAGCGGTGCCACCCACGTCATGAACGGTGACCCGACGGCGGCAACCCTGGCCACCTTCTACGCCATGGGCGTGCGCAACTTCGACGTTCAGGGCGCCTATGACTCCCTCGTCCGCCAGGCCACCGTCCCGCATCCGGACGGTCTCTCCGACGCGGGCTGTGTGGGGCAGTGCGTGGGGCAGCGCCCCAATCTGCAGCAGTACCTGGATTTGCGCTACATGCCTCAGAACAACTGCCACTGCTGGGGCGGCGCGGCCGAGACCCTCGAGTCCGCCGTCGCCGACTCCGCGCTCGCGAAGTGGGCGAAGCTGCTCGGCCGGACCCAGGACGCGGCGACCTTCACCCAGCGGGCCGGTTACTGGCGCAATGTGTTCAACCCCGATGCCACCCCGGGCGCCGGATACATCCAGGCCCGCAACAGCGACGGTTCCTGGGTGACCCCCTTCAGCCCGCAGACGGGCACCGGTTTCGCCCAGGGCACCTCCGCCTCGTTCACGTGGATGGTCCCCCAGGACGTCCAGGGCCTGGCCGAGGCGATGGGTGGCCGGGACGCCGCCGCGACTCGTCTGGACGGCTTCTTCCACAAGCCGGACGGCTCCTGGTCCCTCAAGGGCGGCGACCCGCTGCGCTACGACCCCACCAACGAACCCGGTCTCCACGCGCCATGGCTCTACAACGCTCTCGGTAAGCCCTGGAAGACCCAGGAGACCGTCCGAGAAATCGTCAACACCGTCTACGGGACCGGCCCCGCGGGCCTGCCCGGCAACGACGACCTGGGCACGATGTCGGCCTGGTACGTCTTCTCCGCCCTCGGCCTGTTCCCGCAGACCCCGGGCGGGGCGAACCTCCTGCTGGCCGCGCCGCTGTTCCCCCACGCGGTCCTGGACCGTCCGACCCAAGGGGACATCGTCATCAGCGCACCGAACGCCGACGCCAAGCACAAGTACATCGACGCGGTCCGCGTCAACGACCGCAGAAGCGACAACTCCTGGGTCGACCGGGGACTGACGCTCTCCGGCGGCACCCTTGCCTACCGGCTCGCCGAACAGCCCAACAAGACCTGGGCCACCAACCCCGTCGAACCGCGGGGTGACGGCCAGGAGCTCCAGGTCAACGTTCCGAAGCCGGCGCCGGGTGAGTTCGGTTGGAGCATCGACGGCGGCAATGGCCTGGTGGACCTCGGCACCGCCCGGGAAGTCAACGGGGACCACTTCGTCGCGAGCGGCAGGATCAACCCGATCCTTGTGTCGGACAGCCGCCGTTCGCCGGCTCCGTGGGTGATCTCGGCCAACGTGAGCGACTTCAAGGACTCCGGCACGACGTTCCCCGGCTCCCACCTCGGCTGGACCCCGCGCCTCCTCGAGAGCGGCGCGGGCGCCGGCGCCGGTGAGCGAGTGGCCTCCGGCTACGACGACCACGGCCAGGGCCTGTCCGTCTCACGCAGCCTCGGCTCGGCAGTGCAGGGGCATCCCCGTGGCACCGCCAAGCTCGGCGCCGACCTGGACCTGAAGATCCCGGACACCGTCGAAGAGGGCCGCTACCGGGCCACTCTCACCATCACCGCACTGACCAACTGATCCAACCCGTTCCACAGGGCGGGGCGGCCACCTTCGCGTGCCTGCCCCGCCTCCCGCACCAGGAGAACCCTCCGATGCCCACACTCCCAACCCACCGCAGACCAACCGTGCTCGGCGCACTCGTCCGCACCGTCACCCTCGCTCTGCTCATTGCCGGCGTGATCACCGGTCTGGGTGCCTGCCCCGCACTCGCCGCGGACGGCGAAGTCACCTGGACGGTCAGGACGGCCGCGAACGAGCACGGCGAGGACCGGTCCAGCTTCGGCTACGGCGTCAGTCCCGGCGGACGGGTGAAAGACGCCATGGTCGTCGCCAACCACGGCAAGACCCCACTGAAACTGGCCGTCTACGCCGCCGACGGCTTCACGACCGACATCGGCCGGCTCGACCTGCTCACCAAGGACAAGAAGTCCGCCGGCGTCGGCGCATGGGTCCGGGCCGATCACGGCAGTGTCGTGATCCCGGCCGGCAAGTCGGCCCGGATTCCCTTCACGGTCACGGTGCCGGGCAATGCCAGGCCCGGCGACTACGTGGGCGGCATCCTCACCTCGCTCAAACAGCCCACCGAGACCGAGGGCGTCAATGTGGACCGGCGCCTCGGGATCCGCATCACACTGCGGGTCAGAGGGGAGCTCAAGCCGCAGCTCGCGATCGAGGACCTCCGTGTGAAGTACACCGGATCGCTCAATCCCTTCGCCAAAGGCAGGGCCACCGTCACCTACACGATCCACAACACCGGCAACACCATCCTGTCCGCACGCCAGCAGGTGTCCGTCACGGGCCCGTTCGGCTGGCTGCGGACCGACGCCGGCCCGGTCAAACCGCCACCGGACCTGCTGCCCGGCGAAACCTGGAAGATGACGGTGCCCGTTCACGGTGTGGCACCCGGAGTCAGCCTGACCGCCACGGCGACCCTCACTCCCGTGCTCACCGACGTCTCGGGATCCACCAGCCCACGTGCGCCCGAACAGGCCACAGCACACTGCTGGGCCGTGCCCTGGGCCCTGCTGCTGTTGATCGCCGCCGTCACCGGAGCCCTTCTCCTCACGCGCCACAGGCGCAAGCGCCGCAAGCTACGCGAGGACAAGCGCGTCCAGGACGCCGTCGAGCAAGCACTGCGCAACCACACGACGCAGGAGAACTGACCCCGTCTTCATGCGCCACACTGCCAGGCGTGCGCGTGGTCCACTCGGAGTGATCCGCTCGCGGTGTTCCGCCGTTGGGGGTCCCCTCCCGCCGGCAGCCCACAGAGCCCTCCCCGGCGGCTGCCGGGGACGGTGGGACGGCGGCACGGCGGCACGGTGGGACGGCGGGACGGCGGGACGGCGGCACGGTGGGACGGTGGGACGGCGGATCACATCGCGCGGTCGCGGCCCTCCCAGTACGGATCACGCAACCGCCGCTTGTAGAGCTTGCCGTTGGGGTCGCGGGGCAGCACATCGATGAAGTCGACGCTCTTGGGCCGCTTGTATCCGGCCAGTTGCCGCTCGCAGTGGGCCAGGATCGCGGTGGCCAGGGCCGGGCCCGGGATCTCGCCTTCCGCCGGTTCGACGACGGCCTTGACCTCCTCGCCCCAGTCGGAGTGCGGGATGCCGAAGGCGGCGGCGTCGGCCACCGCGGGGTGGCTCAGCAGCACGGACTCGATCTCGGCCGGGTAGATGTTGACTCCGCCCGAGATGATCATGTCGATCTTGCGGTCGCGAAGGAAGAGGTAGCCCTCCTCGTCGAGCACCCCGAGGTCGCCGACGGTGAAGAAGTCCCCGATGCGGTTCTTGCGGGTCTTGGTCTCGTCCTTGTGGTAGCTGAATCCCCCGGTCGACATCTTCATGTAGACCGTGCCGAGTTCACCGGGAGGCAGCCGTTTGCCGTCGTCGTCGAACACGGCGATCTCGCTGATGGGCCAGGCCCTGCCGACAGTGCCGGGCTTCTTCAGCCAGTCCTCCGCCGTGGCGAAGGCCCCACCGCCTTCGCTCGCCGCGTAGTACTCCTCCACACAGGTCCCCCACCACTCGATCATCGCCCGCTTCACATGGTCGGGGCAGGGGGCCGCACCGTGGATGGCGTGCCGCATCGACGTCACGTCGTACCGTCCCCGTACGTCCTCGGGGAGCGCGAGCAGCCGGTGGAACTGCGTCGGCACCATATGGGTGTGGGTGCAGGCATGCGCGTCGATCAGCCGGAGCATCTCCTCGGGCGTCCACTTGTCCATCACCACCAGCCGGTGGCCGATGTGCAGCGAGGCGCCCGCGAACTGGAGCACGGCCGTGTGGTACAGCGGCGAGCAGACCAGATGGACATTGCCGTCGAAGGGCCGGATCCCGAAGATGCCGAGGAAGCCGCCCAGGTAGGTCTCCTCGGGGAGCTTGCCCGGGAGCGGACGGCGGATGCCGCGTGGTCTGCCGGTGGTACCGGATGTGTAGTTCATGACCCAGCCGAGGGTGCGGTCGGCGGGCGCCGTGTCCGGCTGTCCGTCCAGGAGTTCGGCGTACGGACGGAACCCGCCGACCCTGCCGACGGCGTAGCGGTGGCTCCCGGGCAGCTTCGCCTCGTCGGCCGCCGCCCTCGCTGCGGCGCCGAAGCGTTCGTGCGCGATGAGCGCCTTGGCGCCCGAGTCGGCGACGATCCAGGCGATCTCGGAGCCGACGAGATGGTGGTTGACGGGGACGAGATAGAAGCCCGCCTGGGACGCGGCGAGGTACGCGGTGAGGAACTCGACGCCGTTGGGCAGCACGACGGCGAAGGCGTCACCCCGCTCCAGACCCGCGGCGCGCAGTCCGTGGACGAGTCGGTTGGCGTCGGCGAGCAGCCGGCCCGCGGTCCACTCCTCGCCGTCCGGTGCGACGAGCACGCTGCGGCCCGGGTCGGCGGCAGCCTGGGCCCAGAAGCCTCCCGGGGGCTGCGTCTTCGGGGACCCCGCCTGCTGCTCCGTCATGATCCGCTCCTTCCGGTCCTTCCGGCGATACGGCTGATACGGTCCACGGCCCGCTCGAATCCGCGGGTGAGGTCGTCGAACACGTCCTGGACGCTGCGCTCGGAGGTCATCCGTCCGACGATCTGGCCGACCGGGGTGCCGAGCAGCGGTTCGACCTCGTACTTCTGGATCCTGGAGACGGCTTCGGCCACGAGCAGGCCCTGCAGGGGCATGGGCAGGGCGCCGGGGCCGTCCGGATCGTCCCAGGCGTCGGTCCACTCGGTGCGCAGCTGACGGGCGGGCTTGCCGGTCAGGGCGCGGGAGCGGACCGTGTCGCCGGAGCCGGCGGCGAGCAGCTTCCGGGTGAGGGCCGGGGAGTGCAGATCGGCCTCGGTGGTGGTGAGCCAGATCGAGCCGAGCCAGACGCCCTGGGCGCCGAGGGCGAGCCCGGCCGCGATCTGCTCTCCGCTGCCGATGCCCCCGGCGGCCAGTACGGGCAGCGGTGCGACGGTGTCGACGACCTCGGGGGTGAGCACCATGGAGGCGATCTCGCCCGTGTGGCCACCTGCCTCGTAGCCCTGGGCGACGACGATGTCGATGCCCGCGTCGGCGTGCCGGCGGGCGTGCCGGGCGCTGCCGGCGAGGGCGGCGACGAGGACGCCGTGCTCGTGGGCTCGGGCGACGACGTCGGGCGGCGGGGAGCCGAGCGCGTTGGCGAGGAGCTTGATGGGGTAGTCGAAGGCGACGTCGAGCTGGCTGCGGGCGACCTGTTCCATCCAGCCCGTGATGCGCCATCCGGAGGCCTCACCGTCGGCGAGTGCGGGGACACCGTGTTTGGCGAGGGTCTCTTGGACGAAGCGGCGATGGGCGTCGGGGATCATCGCTTCGACATCGGCCTCCGTGACGCCGTCGACCTTCTTGGCGGGCATCACGACGTCGAGGCCGTAGGGCTTTCCGCCGGTGTGCTCCTGCATCCAGTCGAGGTCGCGGGCGAGGTCGTCGGGTTCGGTGTAGCGGACCGCGCCGAGCACCCCGAAACCCCCCGCCCTGGTGATGGCGGCGGCGACCGCGGGGAACGGCGTGAAGCCGAAGATGGCGTGTTCCACGCCCAGTCTCTTGCTCAGCTCCGTCTCCATGGGCGGCAGGATGCCGCAGCGGAACGGTCGAGGGAAGAGATTTTCTGATGCTGTGTCAGATTCTTGTCCGCGGCCGTGCGCCCGCGCGGGCCCTTCGGAGCCGCCGCGCCCTTGCCGCCGCCTGGTCGCGGTACGAGACTTTTCCGTGTTGCACGGTGCCCCGAAGGATTCTGTCGGGAAGGGTGCGGTATGACGGACGCGCCGCCCGGCCGGGCGGCGCAGACGGTTCAGGGCGTGGCGGGATCAACCGCCGGCTGCTGGGCTTCGGAATGCCGGCACTGGGAGGTGCGCTCGTGGTCGGACCCGTCCCAGGCCACGCCGCAGCGAGGGATCCACGGGCCGGGGACGACACCCACCACGGCGTCCGCGCGGTCCTGCGCCACGGGACCCCCGGGCAGGCCGGGCTGATCGCGGCCCATCTGGACCGTCTGGTCGCCGACGCCGAGACGTACCTCGCCCCCTCGCCCGAGCACCCCTGGTACGCGGGGGCGGTGCTCCTCGCGGGCCGCGGGACGACGGTGGCCCTGCACCGGCCGATCGGCACGGCGGTGCGGTACGCGGCCTATGACGAAGCTTCCGACGCGGGGGTGGAGTTCCCGGCGGACCGGCGGATCCCGATGGCCGAGGACACCGTCTTCGATCTGGCCTCCGTCTCCAAGCTGTTCACGTCGCTCCTGGCCGTCCAGCAGCTCGAGCGGGGTGCGCTGGGGCTCGAGGAGAAGGTCGCCGCGTACCTTCCGGAGTTCGGGGCCGCGGGCAAGCAGGACGTCACCGTACGCCAACTCCTCACCCACACCTCGGGCCTGAGGGCATGGGTCCCGCTGTACGAGGAACCGTCACGGGAAGCGCGGCTGCGGCGGCTGTGGAACGAGGCACCCGCGCATCCGCCCGGCTCGGCGTATCTGTACTCGGACCTCAATCCGATCGCGCTCCAGCTGGTCCTGGAGAAGATCACCGGCCGCACCCTGGACGTGCTGCTCCACGACGAGATCACCGCCCCGCTCGGGCTGCGGCGCACACGGTTCAACCCCCCGCCGTCCTGGAAGCCGTCGATCGCGGCGACCGAGGACGCCCGGCCGCCGTGGTCGGGTCTCGACCGGGGGCTGGTGTGGGGCGAGGTGCACGACGAGAACGCGTATGCGTTCGGCGGCGTCGCGGGTCATGCCGGCGTGTTCTCCTGCGCCTGGGATCTGGCCGCGGTCGCCCGCACCCTGCTCGACGGCGGGGCGTACGGGGGCGCCAGGATCCTCTCCGAAGCTTCCGTGGAGCTGATGTTCACGGACTTCAACACGGCGTTCCCCGGCCATGCCCACGGGCTGGGTTTCGAGCTCTACCAGCACTGGTACATGGGGGCGATGGCCACTCCGCGCAGTGCGGGGCACACCGGGTTCACCGGCACCGCTCTCGTCCTCGACCCGTCGACGGACTCGTTCCTCGTGCTGCTCGGCAACTCCGTCCATCCGGTGCGCAGGTGGCGCTCCGGCAGCGCGCCGCGCGTGGCCGCGGCGAATCATCTGGCACGGGCCGTGGCCGTACGCCCCCGGCACGGGCAGACCGCCTGGTTCTCCGGTATGTCCGCGGACACCACCGCGACCCTCACCCTGCCGGAGCTCGCCCCTGGGGCCACCGGGCGGGCACGGCTGTGCTGCGCCCTGTGGTGGGACACCGAACCGGGTTCGGGCGGGGCCGTCCTCGAGGCGTCGGCGGACGCGGGTGCCACCTGGCGGCCGGTCCCCTTCACGACCGTGCGCCCCGGCCGGGCGCCACGCGCTCACCCCGACGGCCGGGCCACCGGCTGGTCGGACCGCGTCTGGCACCGCGTGGAGTGCGATCTGTCCTCGTGGCGCGGAAGCCCCGTCCGGCTGCGCTGGCGGTACTCGGCCGGACCGCGGTACGTCGGGCGCGGGGTGTACGTGGACGGCCTGCGGGTCGAGGACGGCCGGGGAACGCTCTTCGACGAGTCAAGGCCGCGGGACGCGGCCCGCATCACGGCGTGGGGCTGGACGGCCGCGGCCGACTGAGCGGCAGCGGGGCCGCGGGCGATACCGCCGGGACGGGGACCGGCCTGCGCGGGCCGCGCGCGGTGCGGGCCGCGCACGGTGCGGGCCGCGCACGGTGCGGGCCGCGCACGGTGCGGGCCCCCGTAGCGACCGTCGGCGCCCTGTCCGCCGGCTGTGCTCAGCCTTCCCGCACCGAGAGCACGATCTTGCCCCGGGTGCGGCCCGTCTCGCCCAGCCGGTGTGCCTCGGCGGCATGCTCCAGGGGCAGCACGGTCTCCACGACGGGGCGCAGCTTCCCCTCCCCGGCCAGTGCCGCGAGGGCGTGCATGCCCGTGGAGTCGGGTTCCACCAGCGTGAAGCCGGAGCGGCTCCCCCGCGGGTCGCCGTCGACGGCCGGCGGGACCTCGTCGGGCGAGGGCAGGGTGACGAGGGTGCCGCCGTCCCGCAGCACTCGCAGCGAGCGGGTGCCGTAGTCCCCGCCGATGGAGTCGAGGACGACGTCCACGCTGCGCTCCCCGAGCACCTCGGCGAAGTCCTGCCGGGTGTAGTCGATCAGCTCGTCGGCGCCCAGCTCCTTGAGCAGCGCGTGCTTCTCCTCCCTGGCGGTGCCGATGACCTGCGCCCCCCGCGCCGCGGCGATCTGCACGGCGAGGTGGCCGACGCCGCCCGATGCCGCGTGGATCAGCACCCGCTGCCCGGTGCTGAGTCCGGCGGTCTCCACGAGGGCCTGCCAGGCGGTGAGCCCGGCCAGCGGCAGAGCCGCGGCCTCCACATGGCCGAGGGCCGCGGGCTTGGGTGCGAAGTGCCGGGCGGGCCCGGTGACGTACTCGGCGTAGCCGCCCGCCTGGCGCGGGAACTCGGGCATGCCGAAGACCTCGTCACCCGGGCGGTAGAGCGTGACGCCGACGCCGACCGCCTCCACCACGCCCGAGACGTCGTAGCCCAGCACCGGCGGCTCGCCGTGCATCCCGAAGCCGCCCGTCGCCCGGGTCTTCCAGTCGATCGGGTTCACGCCCGCCGCGTGCACCCTGACGAGGATCTCCGTCGGGCCGGGGACGGGCCGGTCGACGGTCACGGCGGTGAGCACCTCGGGACCGCCCCAGGAGGCCGGGCCGATCGCGCGCATCGTGGTGTCGTTCATGGGTTGTCCTCTCCGTTCCTTGCGGTACACCACCACGATCGCCGTCACCACGATGATCCAGAACTGGCCGGATGGCCATGATGTGACAGAATCTGGCCATGGACATCGTGGAGCAGCGGAACGCACCGGGCGAGTGGGACGCGTACGAGGGCTGTGTCGTGCCGCCGGGGACCGATCCGCACCGCGTCGTGGTCCTCGCCCTCGACGGTGTGATGACCTTCGAGCTCGGCATCCCGGCGCGGATCTTCGGCAGCGCCCGCGACGCGGACGGGACCGCGCTCTACGAGGTGGCCGTCTGCACTCCGGACGGGCGTCCGGTGCGCACCGAGGCGGGCTTCTCGATCGACGTGGAGCACGGTCCCGAGGCGCTGGAGCGCGCGGACACGGTGATCGTGGCGCCGACCCACCGGCTGGGCGCCATCGGCACACAGGGCGTGCTGCCCGAGGACCTGGCCGCGGCCCTGGCACGGATCCGGCCGGGGACCCGGACGGTGTCGATCTGCACGGGTGCGTTCGTCCTCGCGGCGGCCGGACTGCTCGACGGCCGCCCCGCCACCACGCACTGGGCGGAGGCGGATCACTTCCGGCGGCAGTTCCCGCGCGTGCGTTTCGACGAGGACGTCCTCTTCGTCGACGACGGAGATCTGCTGACGTCGGCCGGCGCCGCGGCGGGCGTCGACGTGTGCCTGCATCTGGTGCGCCGCGACCACGGGAGCGCCCTGGCCAATCAGGTGGCCCGGCGCTGCATCGTGCCGCCGTGGCGGGACGGCGGCCAGGCCCAGTACATCGAACGTCCCGTACCCGCGCCGACGACCGCCACGACGGCGCCCACCCGCGCCTGGGCGCTGGAGAGGCTGCACCGGCCGCTGACGCTCTCGGAGTTGGCCGGTCATGCGCGGATGAGCGTACGCACCTTCACCCGCCGCTTCCGCGACGAGGCGGGCGTCACCCCCGGCCAGTGGCTCACCGCGCAGCGCGTCGAGGTCGCCAAACAGCTGCTGGAGACGAGTGATCTGTCCGTCGACCTGGTCGCGGACCGTGCGGGATTCGGCAGCGCGAACTCCCTGCGGCAGCACATGCGGGAGCTCGTGGGGGTGTCCCCGGCGGCGTACCGGCGCACCTTCCACGGCGCGTAGGCCCGAGGGCGCGAACACACGGGACGACGCGAACGCGTGACGAGCGAACGCGTGAGAACGGAACGCGTGACGAGTCAACGCGTGACGGTGCCGACGACGCCCGGGACGCGGGACCACCGGGGGTGCGCGTCCTGCGTCGTACGGCCCCGCGTCAGCGTCCCAGTGCCGCCATCGCCGCGTTGTGGCCCGGGATGCCGCTCACCCCACCGCCACGCACGGCACCCGCGCCGCACAGCAGTACGTTCGCGTGCCCCGTCTCGACCCCCCAGCGGCCCGTGGAGCCGTCCCCGTACGGGAACGCCAGGTCGCGGTGGAAGATGTGCCCGCCCGGCAGCCGGAGGTCGTGCTCCAGGTCGAGCGGCGTCTTCGCCTCGATGCAGGGCTGTCCCGCCTCGTCGAGGGCCAGGCAGTCCGTGATCGGCTCCTCCAGATGGGCGTCCAGTTCGGCGAGCGTCGCCTTGAGCAGGGCGTCGCGGGCCGCGTCGGGGGCGTCCGTGAACAGCCGCGCGGGAGCGTGCAGTCCGAAGAGCGTCAGGGTCTGGTAGCCCTGCGCGGACAGCTCAGAGCCGAGAATGGAAGGGTCGGTCAGGGAGTGGCAGTAGATCTCGGACGGCGGCGCCCCGGGCAGCCGTCCCGCCGCGGCCTGGGCGTACGCTGTCGCCAACTGCTCGTAGCCCTCGGCGATATGGAAGGTGCCGGCGAACGCCTGGTGCGGATCGACGCGGTGGTCACGGAGCCGCGGCAGCCGGCGCAGCAGCATGTTGACCTTGAGCTGAGCGCCCTCCGGCGGGGCCGGGGGTTCCTCGCCGAGCAGCCCGGACAGGGCCTGCGGTGAAGCGTTGACCAGGACCTTGCGGGCGGCGACGGTGCCCTCGCCCTCTCCGGTGCGGAAGACGACCTCGGCGCTCTCGCCATCGGTGTGGATGCGCACGGCCTCGTGGCCGGTGACGATCTCCGCTCCCGCGCCGCGCGCCGCATCGGCCAGTGCGTCCGTGAGCGCCCCCATCCCGCCGACGGGGACGTCCCAGTCCCCTGTGCCGCCACCGATGACGTGGTAGAGGAAGCAGCGGTTCTGCACCAGCGAGGCGTCGTGGGCGTCGGCGAAGGTGCCGATGAGCGCGTCGGTGAGGACGACGCCCCGGACCAGGTCGTCCTGGAAGTTCTCCTCGATCGCGACCCCGATGGGGTCCTCGAAGAGCATCCGCCAGGTCGTGTCGTCGCCGAGCCGCTCTCGCAACTCCTCACGGGACGGCAGCGGCTCGGTCAGGGTGGGGAAGATCCGCTCGGCCGCCGTGCGGGTGCGCTCGTAGAAGCGGAGCCAGGAGGCGTACTCCGCGTCCGAGCCGGTGATGTCCGCGAACGACTCACGGGTGCGCTCCTCGCCTCCGCCGACCAGAAGTCCCGTCGCCCGGCCGTCGCGCAGGGCGGGGGTGTACGAGGAGACGGTCCGCTTGCGCACCGCGAAACGCAGCCCCAGATCGCTGACGATCTTGTCGGGCAGCAGGGAGACCAGATAGGAGTAGCGGGACAGACGTGCGTCGACCCCCGCGAACGGGCGGGTGGAGATCGCCGCTCCCCCGGTGCCGCCCAGACGTTCCAGGACGAGGACGTCCCACCCGGCCCGGGCGAGGTAGGCGGCGGCGACCAGACCGTTGTGGCCACCACCGACGATGACGGCGTCGTACACGGCTCGGGAGAACGCTTCGGCTGCTGGCATGCCTCTTCGTAGCACGCGATGATCGCCCCGGGCCAGGGGGCGAGGCTGCGCCCGCCCGTCAGACACCCTCTCTGGCGGTGACGGCACCGGACGAGATGGCCGCCTTGAGCGCCGAATGGTCGGCGGCGGTGCGGTCCGCGTAGGTCATGGCGAAGTCGGCCACGGCCCGGTCGAAGCGGTCGGAGGTGCCGAGGTAGGCGGCGATCGCGATCCGCTCGCCCGTCCGGGCGTGGGCGCGGGCCAGGGTCCTTCCGCACAGTCCGGCGTATTCGCCGAGCAGCGCCGGGTTCATGGTCGCGATGTCCGCCGAGCCCTTCATGTCACGCAGCTGCCGCCAGTAGAAGTGGCGCCCGGCGGGTCCGCTGACCCAGCCGAGGAAGATGTCGCTGGCCGCCTGGAGCAGCCGCTGCCCGGCGACGACACGCTGGCCCTGGTGCTTGTACTGCGAGCGGGCCAGATGGGGTTCAAGCACGGACCGCTCGGCCTCCTTGATCTGCAGGAAGAGCGGGTCGGCGTCGTCGCGGCCGGTCATGAGCGCCACATAGCAGCGGGTGCCGACACTGCCGACGCCCACGACCTTGCGGGCCGCCTCGACGAACCGGAAGCGGTCGAGGAGCACCCTGCGGTCCTCGGGGAGGGTGCTGCGGTAGTCGCTGAGGATCTTCCGTACGGCCGAGGCGTCGGGCATATCGAGCACGTCGAGCAGCGGGGGGTCGAAGACGATACGGCGCCGGCCGTCGATGACGGAGGTGAGCTTCTCCAGTGCCTGGAGGCTCGTGCGGCGGCGGGCCTTGGCGATCTGCGTCTCGACGCGGGCGCGGTCCACGTTGCGCACCAGGGCCAGGACTTCCGCTGCGTCGAGCCGCTCGTACCAGACGTCGAGTTCACCGCGTCCGGCGAGACGCCGCATGGTGGTCCGGTAGGCCCCGGCCCCGGCCTGTGCGGCCTGCCGGGCCTTGGCCTCGGGGTGACCGTTGTCCAGTGCGGCCACGGCGACACTGGCGACCAGCCGCTTCACATCCCACTCGAAGGGGCCCGGCAGGGTCTCGTCGAAGTCGTTGAGGTCGAACAGCAGGTCGCGTTCGGGGGAGGCGAAGGCGCCGAAGTTGAGGAGGTGAGCGTCGCCGCACAGCTGGACGGTGAGCCCGCTCTGGGGCTGGACGGCGAGGTCGGCGGCCATGACGGCGGGGGCGCCGCGCAGATAGGTGAACGGCGAGACGGCCATCCGGCCGTACCGGATGGGCACGAGGCCGGGCTCCCGGCTCCGGGCCTGCGCCTCGAGGATCTCGAGGGGATCCCGCCGGTCCGCGGCGGGGATCCAGCTCCCATGTGCGGACCTGGGCACCCGCTTGCGCGCGTCGCGGCCGCGCTGCTCCTGATCGGCGGCATCCGTCATAGGGCCATTGTGCGCCGGGCACGGCGTCTTGACCTGGGGAGGAAAGCCGAGCGGGTGAGGGCCCGGCAAGCCGCGTCCGGCTCCCGCCGTGGCGGAGCCCCCGACCATTTCCGAAAGAAATATTGCGGAATTTATATTTCACAATCTACGGTGGCGGGTATGCGATCGAAGCGCGAACCCGAGCGGATCACCGACCTGTCCCGGCTGAAGGCGTTCACCAACCCGCTGCGGATGCAGCTCTACCGGCTGCTGTATGCCTCGGGCAGCGCGACCGCCTCTCAGCTCGCCGAGCAGGTCGACCAGGCGCCGTCGCTGGTCAGTTACCACCTGCGCAAGCTGGCCGAGCACGGCTTCGTGACCGAGGCGACCGGCCGGAGCAGCGACGGCCGTGAACGGTGGTGGCAGGTGGCGTCCGAAGGCTTGGGCTTTCGCAACTCGGACTTCGCGGACACGCCCGAAGGGGCTGCCACGGTCGGCGCGGTGACTCGCGGCATCTTCGACACGCGCACTGCCCAGTACCGCACGTATCTGGATCAGACGGCGGCCTGGGGCAAGGCATGGACGGACGCCGCTGTCAGTTCCGAGTGGGCTCTCGATCTGACGCCCGCCGAACTCGCCGAGATGAGCGCCGAGTTCCAGGCGCTGGCCCAGCGCTGGCGAGAGCGCGGCAAGGCCGCCGGAGCGGCCGGCGACACCAATGATCGCGAGCACGTGGCCGTGCACCTCTACGGCTTCCCGTTCCGGCTCTGACCCGGCCCGTACCCCACCCGATGGAGCTCGCGATGGACACCGCACGCACAGCCGTGCCCGAAAGCGCCACCACGCCGGCCTACCGCGACCACAACGTGCTGCGCTGGCTCACCTCGTACACCGTCTCCCTCATCGGCGACAGCGTGTACTTCGCTGCGCTCGGCTGGTCCGCCCAGGAGGCAGCCGGCGCTGCCGAGGTCGGCCTCGTGATGGCCGCCGGAGCGCTGCCACGGGCATTACTCATGCTCGGCGGGGGCGTGGTTGCGGACAGATTCAGCCCCCGCCGGGTGATCCTCGGCAGCGACGCGCTGCGCTGTGTGCTCATCCTCACGGTGGCCACCGGCATCGCTCTGACCACACCGGCCTTGTGGATTCTGGTCGCGGTGGCGCTCGTCTTCGGCGCCTTGGACGCGCTCTTCGTCCCCGCAGTCGGGGCTCTCCCCGCGTGGATCACCAGCCCCGACCAGCTGGCCCGGGTCACCGGCATGCGCTCCTTGTCGATGCGCCTCAGTCAGATCGCGGGCCCGCCCATCGGCGGCCTGGCCATGGGGCTGGGAGGTACGGCGGCCGCGTTCACCGTCGCCGGCCTGCTCTTCGCACTGTCCCTGCCGCTCCTGCTGGCCCTACGAATACAGCCTCTCGGGGCGCGAGCCGAGGACCAGCCGGAACCCGGCACCGCACGCGAGGACCTGCTCGACGGGCTGCGCTATATCCGGCGCCACCCCCTCATCGGCCCGCTCGTCATCGTCGGCGCCCTCTGTGAAATCGGCCTGATCAGCCCCCTGACCGTCGGCATGGTGCTCCTCAACGCCGAGCGTGGCTGGGGCCCTTCCGGCTACGGCTGGATCGTCGGCAGCTTCGGCGCGGGAGCGGCGGTCAGCGCCGCACTGCTCGCCATCGCCGGCCGGCTGCCTCGTGCCGGCCTGGTCCTTGCCGGGACACTCCTCGTGGGCTGCACGGGAGCGGCCGCCATCGCGCTGGTGCCGACCCTTTGGCTCGCCATGGTGCTGGCCGCGGTCATCGGGCTGAGTGCGGGCGTCTTCGGCACTCTGGCCAACGCCTTCATACAGATCGCGGCAGACCCCGCCTATCTCGGCCGGGTCACCTCCGTCGTCATGCTCACCATGGTCGGTCTCGGCCCCCTCAGCTACCCGTTGGCCGGCGCGGCCATCGGCGCCTGGGGTGCCGCCCCGGTGTTCCTCGGCTGCGGCGCCTTCGCCGGTCTGGGCGTGGCCATGGCCCTTGCCTCCGATGCGGTGCGTCGCGCCGAACTGCCCCGGCAGCAGTCGGCGTGACCGCCTCAGGGCAGTCCGGCGCAAGAGCCTGGTCCCGGCTCCGACTTGACCGACGCAGCAGATCGACGCAGCAGATCGACGGTACGGGCCCGGCATGCCCGTGTGGTGACGAGGGAACGGCGCGAGAGGCGGGGCAAGGCCTCGTGCCTACGACGGCCGACCCCGCCGGGTCGCTCAGTGGCCCCCGGCCCCGCTCTGCTGCCGCAGCGCCGCCACCCGGCGGTACAGCTCGACCGCCTCGGCGCCGCGGCCCAGCTGTTCGAGGCAGTGGGCCTCGTCGTTGCGGCTGGCCAGGGTGTCGGGGTGACCGGCGCCGAAGACGTGCTCCCGGGCCTCGGCGACCTGGCGGTAGACGGTCAGCGCGTCCGCCCAGCGGCCCAGCCAGCCGAGGCCGACGGCGACCTCGCGACGGCTGACGAGGGTGTCGGGGTGTCCGGGTCCCAGCACCCGTTCCCGGATCACACAGACGTCGCGGGCCTCGGCGAGCGCCTCCCCCCAGCGGCCGAGCCGCCCCAGATTGACCCCGAGGCCGTGGCGGGCTCGCAGGGTCTCGGGGTCCTCGGGTCCGTGTACGCGGACGCGGTCGGCGACGAGTTCGCGGTACAGCTGCAGTGCCTCGGCGCTGCGGCCGAGACGGCCCAGGCTGATGCCGACCTCGTAGCGGGCGGCGAGCGTGTCGGGATGGTCGGCTCCGAGGGAGTGCACCCGGATGGAGGCCACCTCCCGGTAGGTCTGCAGGGCCTCCGTCCAGCGGCCCAGCTGGCCCAGTGCGTAGGCGACCTCGTAGCGGGTGACCAGGGTGTCCGGATGCGCGGACCCCAGCACCCGCTCCCGGGCGGCGGCGACGTCGCAGGACATCCGGTACGAGTCCTCCAGGCGGCCGAGTCTGCTCAGATTGAAGGCGAGGTTGTGGCGGCAGCGCAGGGTGTCCGGATGGTCGGGGCCCGTGGAGCGTTCACGGGACGTCAGCACCGCCGAGTACACCTGGTGCGCCTCGAAGTGGCGGCCGAGCTGGCCAAGGACGTACGCCGTCTCCTGCCGGGCGGCGAGGGTCTCCGGGTGGTCGGGGCCCAGGGCGCGCTCGCGTCCGTCGGCGACACGGCCGAACGCGTCCAACGCGTCCGTGGTGCGTCCGGTCCTGCTGAGGGTGAAGCCGACCTCGTAGCGGCTGGCGAGGGTTTCGGGATGGTCGGCGCCGAGCAGGTGCTCGCGCTCCGCGAGGACGGCGCGGTGCACCTCGCCGGCCTCTTCCCAGCGCCCGAGGCGGGCCAGGCTGAGGCCCGCGTTGTGGCGGCTGGTGAGAACGGCGAGCAGTTCGGGCGCCGGGGTGGGGCGCTCGGAACCCCGGGGCGGGCCGGAGAGCGGCTCGCGTACGTCCGTCCCGGTCGTCCACTCCCCGGTGAGACCGGCGGTGAGGTCGGGCGGAGCCGAGCGCAGCGCGCCGGCACCGACCGCCTTGTGCCCCGTGGTCATTCCGCGGGTCCAGGACGGCATTCTGCGGTCGATCTGAGCCCACTGCGGCTCGGGCTTACGGGCGACGTGCTGTGTCGTCGGGGGCGCGGACCGGGCGGCGGTGATACGGCGGCGCAGGTCCTGCGCATCGGCGGGACGCCCCTCCGGGCTCTTGGCGAGCAGGTCGAGGACGATCCGGTCGAAGAACCCGGGCAGCTCGGCGCGGAGGGTGCGGGGTGGCTCGGGCACTGTGTCGCGGTGTCCGACGAGGATGGACCAGGTGTCGCCGAGGTCGAACGGCGGCACACCGGTGGCGATCTCGTACAGCACACAGCCCAGTGAGTACAGGTCGCTGCGGTGGTCGATCTGTCCGCCGCTGATCTGCTCCGGCGACATGTAGTGCGGGGTCCCCATCGCGACGCCCGTCCCGGTGAGCCGCGAGGTGAAGCCGATGTCGTGGCCGAGCCGGGCGATGCCGAAGTCGCAGATCTTCACGGTGCCGTCGGTGAGCCGCATGATGTTGGCGGGCTTCAGGTCACGGTGGACGATGCCGCGTTCATGGGTGAAGGCGAGGGCGTCGGCGACCTGGTCCGCGATGTCGACGACGTCGGCGACGGGCAGGGGGTGCTGTTTGTTGTCCTCGAGCAGTTGGCTGAGGTTGCGGCCCTCCAGGAACTCCATCACCAGATAGAGCACGCCTTCGTCGTCACCGAAGTCATGGACCACGGTCACCCCGCGGTGCTGCAAGGAGGCGGCGACCCGGGCCTCTCGGCGGAAGCGCTCCCTCAGGACATCGCTGATGGGCTGGTCGCGCTGCTGCCCGAGGGGTTTGAGGCATTTGACCGCGACATGCCGGCCGAGCGACTCGTCGTGAGCCTGCCACACCTCGCCCATGCCCCCGCGCCCGATCAGATCGAGCAGCCGGTACCGGCTGTGGATCAGCCTGGTGTCCGCCATTGCTTGCTGTCGCCCCCGTCGCTGTACTGCGCCCTCCCCGGACGGTCCAGTATGGACGCCTGCCCACGGAGTGTGTACGGCGCGGGTCGGCTGCCCGGTCCGAGGCGTTCCATCGCCCGCAGGATGTGACCGGGCGGCAGCCTCCAGCGCAGCCGGGCGGGGATACAGCGCAGGGCGTTGCCGGTGGCGATGAGCTGATGGGTGACACGGTCGGGCGGCGGGGCGGGGCGGCCGTACAACTCGTGGGCGTAGGGGGGCAGGGCGTTGTAAGCGAGTGCCGCCACGCGCCGCCAGAGCAGTTCGCGTGCCGGGACGAGCAGGGCGGGTGCGGGCGGCCGGCGCAGGAAGTCGTCGACGGTACGGGCGTCGGCTCCGGCGGCGAGTTCGGGCCGCACCGCTGCGAAGTAGGCGGCGAGCTCCGCGGTGGTGGCGGGGACGCGGTCCGGGTCGAGGCCGACGAGGCGGGCGCTGACCCGGTGCTCGTCGACATAGCGGTCGGCCTGCGCGGGCGAGAGCGGAAAACCGGAACGCAGCTGGACCTGGAGATAGGAGTCGACCTCGGCGCAGTGCACCCACAGCAGCAGCTCGGGATCGTCGACGCCCAGCAGCCGGTGGATCCTGCGGACGCGGGCTCCGGCCCGCTCGGCGGCCTCCGTGGTGCCGTACGTGATGGAGCCGACGAAGCTCGCGGTGCGTATCAGACGACCCCAGGCGTCACGCCTGAAATCGCTGTTGATCATGACTCCGCGCACCGCCCGGGGGTGCAGGGCCTGGAGGTAGAGCGCACGGACCCCGGCGACCCACATCATCGGGTCGCCGTGCATCTGCCAGGTGACCGAGCCCGGGCCGAAGAGTCCCGGATCCGCCTGCGTCTCAGCGCTCATGGTCGATGTGTGCCTCACAGCTCTCGCCGGCCCCCGGGCACCTGTGGGGCGGTGTGCCCGATCGGTACGCCGCCATCCGTTACGGGAAGCCCTGCACGCCGGTCCGCCCACCCCGTCGGCTCCACGGTACCGGCCCCGCCGCCGCTCGTTCGAGTGTCGCGTCATACGTTCACGGCCCGCGGCCGGCTGCCTCGCGCGATATGCCGCTTGGGCCGGACGGCCCTGCGGCGGTCCCTCTCGGCCCATATGGACCTGCCGTAGTGCCGGTGAACTACCAGACCGTCGACGGCGAGATCGCTCTCCGCACGGCTCTCGGCAGGGTCCCCGCCTTCGCCGCGGGCGGTGAACTGGCCTTCGAGGTGGACCACATCGACGACGTGTTCAGCCAGGGCTGGAGTGTGCTGGTCGTGGGCATGGCCCGGGCCGTCACCGAGGAGTCCCTCGTCCGGCGGCTGGATGAGGAAGCGCGGACATCCCCCTGGGCAGGAGGGCAGCGGGACCTGTGGCTGGCCGTCACGCCCTCCCGCATCACCGGGCGCAGGATCGTGAGCCCCTGGACCACGGCCGAGCAGTGAGGTCATGCCACTGGGCACCCGCGCCCGATCCGCTGCGGCGCGGGGGGCCGCTCGGCGAGGGCACGGGCTGAGGCCCCGCTCGTCTTCCCGTATCCGCCGTACGCGTGGCCGGCTACTCGACGGCGGGATCCTCGTCGGCACGCCGGGCGGCGTTCCTCACCTGTTGCTCGACGTCCTCGCGGGACATCACCACGTCAGTCCGCGCTGCGTACTCCGCGACTGCGGCGTGGAAGGCGTCGTCGGCCGCGCGCCACGCCTGCAGCTGGGCGTCGAACTCCTCGCCTTTGAGGCCCGCGAGCTTGGCGCGCTCGACTTCGGCGAAGCGTTCCAGCCTGATCAGTTCATGGGGAATTCCTGCCATGAACAGCGATCCTAGTGCTGCAGGAAGCCACAGCCTCCTCACACCGAAGCGGGTGGGTGAGACACGCGCACGGTTCCCGACCGGGACGGGCCCCGCAGACCGGTCCCCTCTGCTCTGACGGCACCACTGACGACAGCACACCGGAACATTCACACGATCTCGAGCACATCACCGACCGGCCGCCGCGGCGTCGGGTGGCCCACCGGCCCGTAGCCGAGCCGGATCACCATCTGGACGTGGCCCATGGCGGACACCGGGTCACGTACGGCCCAGCGCAGTTCGGGCCATTCCAGCGCCTGGGACGTCAGCGAGCAGGCAAGGCCGTCCAAGGTGGCCTGCAGGAGCACCCGTTCCATCGCCTGGCCGGCTCGCAGCCAGTCGCCCGGTTGATCGTCTGCCGTGCCCAGCAGGGCGAGACGGGGCCGTTTCTCGAAGACGGCGGTATCACGGTCGGGGACTGTCCGTCCGGCGGCGAAGTCCCGCACGGGAGCAGTGACGTCGTGCTGCCGGGGACCGTACGCGCGCGCCGGGATGCCTTCCTTCGGCGTCGTGTCGCCCTCGGGACCGGTGCGGGTCCAGCGGGCCAGTTCCTCCCGTACCTCCGGGTCGAGGGCCTCGCGGCTTTCGGCATCGTGGATCAGACTGAGGAGTTCCTGCAGATGCCAGGCGTCGGGGACATGGAGCCGGGCGCCCTCCAGCCGCGCGGCGCCGCGCAGTCCGTCCAGTACGGCATCGGGGACCGGCTCGTCGGTGAAGGGAAAACGGCTGGTGTGCCGGCGCCGGATCGCGGGGTGCAGGACGGCGAGGTCGTCGTCGCGGCGCGCGGGCAGGTCGAGCCATACGTCTGCGAGGAGCCATGTGTCGTCGGGGGCAGGCAGGAGCGTCGTGACCGGTTCCCTGCCGATGCGCGCGGCTGCCACCCGCAGGTTGAACAGTGCGGCACCGCACCCCGAGACTTTCACGCCGGGTGCAGGGACGGTCACCTTCAGGAAGACCACCCGGGTCCTGGCGGCGGAGCGGTCAGGAGTGCTTACATGGAAGAGACGGAGGGAGCCCGACAGCAGGCTCGGAGAAGCGGCCGGTAGCCGCGCACCGGGCAATCAGGACCCGCGAGAAGCGGATGGACTCCCTCCGCCGTCGTGCGCTCGGGCCCTTCGGGGAGCCGGATCGTCGCGCCACCCACGGAGCGCGCCACATTCCCCGTCATCAGGCGCTCAGGTGAATGGGCATGGGGCTAACGCCTCTCTTTGCGGCACTCGGCGGGCGGCAGGGGTGCCGCCTCAGTGGCGCCGCCCGTGATTCCTGGTCGTTCCCCCGATTCTTACGACGTCACAGGGCGTCAGCGCCGCACGCGCGGCATCCCGAGGCCGATCCAGGAGATGATCTCGCGCTGGATCTCGTTGTTGCCGCCGCCGAAGGTGAAGATCACGGCCGAGCGGTAGCCGCGTTCGAGTTCGCCGTGGAGCACGGCTCCGGCCGAGCCCTCCTTCAGCGGGCCTGCGGCCCCGACGACCTCCATCAGCCAGGCGTAGGCGTCGCGCCGGGCCTCGGATCCGTACACCTTGACCGCGGAAGCGTCCTGCGGGGTGAGGCTGCCGTCCTGGACGGCGCCCACCATCTGCCAGTTGAGCAGTTTCATCGCGTCGAGCCTGGTGTGGGTGCGGGCGAGGCGGCCGCGGACCCATCCGAGGTCGATGACCCGGCGTCCGTCGGCGAGTTCGGTTCCGGATGCCCAGCGCTGGACGTCGTGGAGGGCGCGGATGGCCATGGTCCCGTGCGCGGCCAGGGTGACGCGCTCGTGGTTGAGCTGATTGGTGATCAGCCGCCAGCCCTTGTTCTCCTCACCGACACGGCGCGACACCGGCACACGGATGTTCTCGTAGTAGCTGGCGGTGGTGTCGTGCGAGGCCAGGGTGTTGATGACGGTGCAGGAGTAGCCGGGGTCCGAGGTCGGCACGAGGAGCATGGTGATGCCCTTGTGCGGCGGGGCATCGGGATCGGTGCGTACGGCGAGCCACACCCAGTCGGCGGTGTCCCCGTTGGTGGTCCAGATCTTCTGGCCGTTGACGACATAGGTGTCGCCCTCGCGGACCGCCCGGGTCTTGAGCGCCGCCAGGTCGGTGCCCGCGTCGGGCTCGCTGTAGCCGATCGCGAAGTCGATCTCGCCGGAGAGGATCCGCGGCAGGAAGTACGCCTTCTGCTCGTCGGTGCCGTACTGCATGATCGTCGGCCCGACGGTGTTGAGGGCCATCAGCGGCAGCGGTACGCCCGCCTGGGCGGCCTCGTCGAAGAAGATGAACTGCTCCATCGGTGTCAGCCCGCGCCCGCCGTACTCCTTCGGCCAGCCCACGCCGAGCCAGCCGTCCGCGCCGAGCTTGCGGATGGTCTCCCGGTAGAAGCGTTTCTGTGCGGCGGGATCGGCGTAGCGGGCGTAGGCGTGGTCCGGTACGAGCGCGTCGAAGTAGGCACGCAGCTCGGCTCGCAACTGCTGCTGTTCGGGCGTGTAGGCAAGGTGCACGGCCCCTCCAGGCGTCTCGCGGACCCGGCGGACGGGCCCGTGCCGGCTTGCGTCGTCGTCCCTGCGGCGCGCACACAGTAGAACGCGTTGCAGTAATCCGGAAGGGCCGTGCACGCTCCCGCGAGATCCGGCGCGCGGAGCGCAGGACCGGGCGGGGTGGTGCGGGCGACCGCCGAGCTCCCGGGATCAGTCCTCGGGTGCCCAGGGCGCGATGTTGTGGTTCAGCCGGAAGAGGTTGCCGGGGTCGTAGCGCTGTTTGAGTGCGGCCAGCCGGGCGTGGTTGTGGGCGTAGTTGGCCCGGACCCGTTCCGTGTGCTGGTCGTCGTCGTCCATGAAGTTGACATAGCCGCCCTCGAGGGAATGGGGCGCGAGAGCGGCGGCGAACGCCCGGGCCCAGCCCCTGTGCGCCTCGCAGTCGGCGCGGGAGAGCAGGGCCGGGCTGAGCGCGGTGGAGAAGTCAGCCGCGCGGTAGGCGAACGCGGTCGCGTCCGGCGCGACCCGGTGGCAGGCGCCGTCGACTGGGAAGACGACCGTCGCGCTCTGGACGGTGGGGGTCGTGGCTCCGTACTCGACGTACGCGTCGATCGCTCCGTCCGGCAGGCCGCGGCTGAAGGTGCCCTTCCAGTAGTGGAAGAGACCCGCGGGCAGGAGGTCGTCGAACAGGGTGTTGACCACGGGGTACGGAATGCGGCCGACATGCTGTCCGTGGACGGGCCCGAGGCCGGCGAGCCGGGCGAGGATCTCGTCGTCCCGGGACTCCTCGCCGCTCCAGCAGGTGAGGACACCGCAGAGCGGCCGGCCGTGCAGGCGCTCCGGGAGGAAGGGCAGCGGCGGGCCGAGCCCGACGACGAGCAGGGCGCCGAGCGCCTCGGGGGCGTCGCCGATCAGGTCGCGGTAGTGCCGCAGGACCTCTCCGTCGAGCGGATAGAAGGTCGGACCTGCGAGGACGTCGGCGATCGGGTGCAGGCGGTACGTGAAGGAGGTGACGACGCCGAAGTTCCCGCCCCCGCCCCGGATCGCCCAGAACAGATCGGCGTTCCGCTCCTCGGAGCAGGTGAGGAACGCTCCGTCGGCCGTGACGACATCGGCCGAGACGAGGTTGTCGCAGACCAGCCCGCAGCGCCGGGCGAGGTAGCCCATGCCGCCGCCGGTGGTGAGCCCTCCGATGCCGGTGGTGGAGACGATGCCCCCGGTCGTGGCGAGACCGAAGGCATGGGTGGCGTGGTTGACGTCGGCCCAGGTGCACCCGCCTTCGGCCGTCGCGGTGCCGGTCCCGGGGTCGACGCGGATCCCGCGCATCCGGCCGAGGTCGAGGACGACGCCGTCGTCGCAGGTGCCGTGGCCGGCGACGCTGTGGCTGCCGCCGCGTACGGCCAGGAGCAGATCCCGCTCGCGGGCGAACGCCACGGTGGTGATGACGTCGCCCGCGTCGGCCGCCCGTACGACCACCGCGGGCCGTTTGTCGTGCATGGCGTTGTAGACCGCGCGGGCCTCGTCGTAAGCGGGGTCGCCGGGTTCGATGACATCGCCGTGAACGGTCTCGTGCAGTCGCCCGGTGTGGACGCGGTCCTGGGTGGGTGCGCAGGTGTTCACGATCGCCGCCGCCTTCCGGGAATGTGGGGGAAACCGCTACGGATCCGTTGTAGGCCCGCGTCCGTACGGGCTCATCGCCACAACGGCCCATCACGGCGGTGTCGGGCATGGGCAGAACGGCCCACACCGGGCCCGCGGCTGCGCCGGGAGGCCACACTCGCGCCCCGTGCTTCCCCTCAGGCCGCTCGCGGCTCGTGTGGCTCGCGCACCTCGTGCGGCTCGTGTGCTCTACGCGACGAGCCCGTGGGTGTACGCGTAGGCCGTCGCCGCGGCCCGCGACGACACATCGAGCTTGGCGAAGATGTTGTTGAGGTGGCGCGCGACGGTGTGCTCGCTGATGGTCAGCTCCAGGGCGATGGACCGGTTGGTCCCGCCCAGGGCGACGAGGCGCAGCACCTCGGTCTCACGTTCGGTGAGCCGGCCGGGGAGGCTGAGCAGGCCGGCGGCGCGGCGGGCATCGGGCTCCGCGCCCAGCGCCTCGAACGTGGCACGGGCCGCACCGATCTCCAGCCGCGCGCCCTCGTCGTCACCCGCGTCCCTGGCGGCAGCGGCCAGCGCCATCCGCACCTGCGCGGCCTCGTACGGCACCCCGAGTTCGAGCCACAGCGCCAGCGCCCGGCGCAGCAGGCCCACCGCGCGCTCGGGTTCATGGCCTGCGGCCGCCACCGCACCGTCCGCCGCCGCTGCCATCGCGTGCAGCACCGTGGTCACCGATTCACGCAGCAGCTCCCAGGAGTGCGCGAGGGACGCGAGTTCGTCCGCCGCGGTACGGGCCTCGTCGAGCCGGCCGAGTACGAGCGAGACCTCCACCTGGGCGGTCAGCAGTCTGCATCGCCCGAGCCGGGCCGGGCTCCCGCCGCCGGTCCGGTCCGCGAGCGCCAGGCGCAGGGCGGCGGCTGAGGAGGCGGCCCTGCCCTGGGCCAGGCGCAGCAGTGCCAGGCCCGGCTGCGGGTCACGGCCGAGTTCGTGCGCGCGGCCGTACGACGCCTCCGCCGCGGCCTTCTCCCCGCGTCTGCGCTGGATCTCGCCGGTCAGATAGACCGCCTCCGCGGCCGTTCCCGCCTCGTACGGCAGCAGCTCCTCGCAAGTCAGGGCGGCTTCGGCGGTGGCCTGCGGCCAGGCGCCGCGCAGCTCCAGCACCTGGACACGGTGGACGCGGCACAGTCCCCGGAAGTTGTTCTCCTCCGGCATGGACGCACACCAGTCCATGGCCGCGTCGGTCCATTCGGCGGCCCGCTCGAGGTCCGCGGACGCCATGGAGTGCTGGAGGCCCAGGCAGTAGATCCAGCCGGTGAAGAAAGAGCTGAGCTCACCCGCCATGGCCGCGCACATGGCGTCGTCGAGCTTCGAGAGCCCGTCGGCGATCCGGCCGGCGGCCAGCAGGACCCCGGCTTCGGCCTGGGTGCTCATGGCGAGCAGGTCCGGACTGCGGCAGCGCCGGGCGATCCCTGCCATCCGGCCCGCACAGGCCAGGGCTTCGTCGAAGGCGCCGCGGCTCTGCGCGTCCTCCGTGTCGACCCAGGCGAGATAGCACTGCTCGGCGCACTCGGGCTCATCGCCGAGTTGCTGCCTGGCCCGGCGCAGCCAGCCCGCCGCAGCCGCGGTGCGTCCGGCGAGCCGGTACTCGTAGAAGAGCATCCACGCGCTGTAGCCGGCTCCCCGTGCGTGGCCGGCGGCGCTGTAGCCGGAGTAGGCCTTCATACGTGCCGCGACGGACTCCTCGACCCGGCTGGTCCACCAGGCCGCGTCGGCCAGTGCCGCCAGATCGTCCGGACCGAGCCGCCCGGTGTCCAGGCGGTGCAGGGCCTCGTACGCCTCGGCCCATGCCTCGTGGGCGACCAAGGCCCTGGCCCGCTCCAGCAGCGGTTCGTGCTCGTGGCCGGTCGCGTCCCCGGTGACGGTGATCCGTTCGGCCACGCGCGGCTCCTTCCGCTCCCACCAGGATAGGAGCGGCAGGGGCGGCGGGAACCGGCCGCCCCTGCCCGGCCGCCGTTGGTCACCGGCGCCCGGCGGATCCCGGCGCACCCGGCGCGCCGGGGCTCAGACCCTGGGCGCTCCGGTGAAGGAGTCACGTCCGGCGACGCACAGGCCCCAGATCACGAACACGCAGAAGGCGATGGCCACGATCGCCCACACCGGGGTGTAGGGCAGCGACAGGAAGTTCGAGATGATCAGCAGCGTCGCCACGACGATACCGACCACCCGGGCCCAGGCCTGGGCCTTGAACAGACCGATACCGGCCGCGAGTGCCACCACACCGAGGATCAGATGGATCCAGCCCCAGCCGGTTACGTCGAACTTGAAGACATAGCCGGGGGTGACGACGAAGATCTCGTCCTTGGCGATCGCCATGATGCCCCGGCAGATGTCGAGGATGCCCGCGATCAGCAGCATCACGGCGGTGAACAGGACAAGGCCCTCGGCCACCTCCCCGGACATCCCGGAACGGGGATGAGACGTGGAAGTCATGTTGTGCCTCGATTCGTTTCGGTGCCGCCCCTGTGCCGGGGCGGTCTGCGCGGACGGGGCGCACCGGTCGCAGCGCGCCGGAGGCTCCCGGGTGTGAAGTCCGGCCCGTGGAGGGCCCGGCTCCCCTCACGCTCCCTTCACCCGTGGCGGGTGGGCCGGGTGGGCCCGGCCCTCGGCGGACCGGTCAGCCCGGTGCCGCCCCGGTGCCGGGGGATCCGCTGCCGGTCCGGTCGTGCCGTGCCGCGCGGATCGCGGACCGCAGGGCGAACGCCCCGGCCAGCTCCAGCAGACCCAGCAGCACGAGCCACAGGCCCAGCAGCCGGGCCAGGGCGACCGCGGAATCCACGGGGAAGGACAGGACGACGATCCCTGCGACGACGCCGAGCGCGCCGGTGGCGAAGGTGACTCCCCGGTGCCTCAGCCCCCGGTCCGCCACGGCGACATAGGCCGTCATCAGCCCGGACAGCAGCCAGACGGCTCCGACGATGAGCGACAGCGCCGCGATGGTCTGGAGCGGGTGCCGCAGGACCAGCACCCCCGCCAGCACCGCTGCCACGGCGATGAGCACTCCGGCCACGCGGCTGCCTTCGCGGTCACGGCCGGAGAGCGCGGTGACGAAGCGGAACCCTCCGGCGATCAGTAGCTGCAGCCCGATGATGACCGCCAGGACGTGCAGGGTCTCGTCGGGCCATACGAGTACGAGGATCCCGGGGATCAGGGTCGCCAGGGCCAGGCCGAGCGCCCAGCCCCATGAACTCCCCACGTCGCCGAGGACGTCCACGGGATCCCTCGGGCCGTTCCCGGCCCGGAAATCGGAGGATGTGGTCATGGTGCGCCTCCCTCCTCCCTCACCCAGTGTCCGCCCGCGATGCCGTCCGGGACTCACCCCACAGGAGTGATTGTCGGCCGACGGATGGACGCAGCCGGGAGAGCTGCTCCAGCCCGGATCCCTCTCCCTGGGACGCTGGGCCCTGTCCGGCCGGACACCCGGGCCGCATCCCGGGCCTGTGGAGGTACGCACCGATGAAACGCTGGCGGGCTCTGGCCATCCTCGGGACGGCCCAGTTCCTCATGGTGCTGGACACCTCGGTAATGAACGTGTCGATCAGCCGTCTGGTGGAGGACTTCGACACCGACGTCACCGCGATCCAGGGCGTGATCACGCTCTACACCCTGGTCATGGCCGCGTTCATGATCACTGGGGGGAGGGTGGGGGACATCCTCGGTCGCCGGAGGATGTTCGGCGTGGGCCTGATCGTGTACGGAATCGGTTCCGCGATCACCGCCGTGGCGCCGACCGTGGGGGTGCTCGCGACGGGCTGGTCGGTGATCGAAGGACTCGGAGCCGCCCTGGTCCTCCCTGCCCTGGCCGCGCTGGTGGCCGGCGCGTACCGCGGCCGGGACCGTGCCGTGGCCTACGGGGTCATCGGCGGGCTGGCGGGGGCGGGGATCGCGGTGGGGCCGCTGCTGGGCGGGTGGGTGACGACCTATCTGACCTGGCGGTTGGTCTTCGCCGGCGAAGTCGTCGTGGTGGTGGTCATCCTGTGCTTCTTCCGCTGGATCGAGGACCATCCCCAGCCGGGCCCGAAGGTCCGGCTGGACGTCGTGGGCGCCGCGCTGTCGGGCGCAGGCCTGGCCCTCCTGGTCCTGGGCGTACTGCAGAGCAGCACGTGGGGGTGGCTGAAGCCGCGCAGTGCACCGTTCACGGTGTTGGGTTTCTCGCCCACTTTGTTCGTCATCGCGGCCGGAGGTGTCGTCCTGGGACTCTTCCGCGCCTGGGAGCATCACCGGCAGGCCCAGGGGCGCGACCCACTCGTCCGGCTATCGCTCTTCGGCATCCCGGCGCTGCGGTCCGGGCTGTGGCTGCTGCTCTGCCAGAACCTCGTGCTGCTCGGCCTGTTCTTCGTGATCCCGCTGTATCTCCAGGTCGTCCAGGGGCTCGACGCGTTCCAGACGGGTCTGCGGCTGCTCCCGGTGTCGGCGACCATGCTGGTCGCGTCCATGAGCGGCCCTCTCGTCGGCCGATTCGCCGGGCCGAGGACGATGGTCAGGGGCGGCCTCGCGGTACTGCTCGTCTCCATCGTGTGGCTGATCGCCGGGATCGAGCCCCGGCTCGACGACGTGCATTTCGCGGTGGCCATGGCGCTGCTGGGACTGGGCATGGGGCTGCTCGCCTCACAGCTGGGCAATGTGGTGCAGTCGAGTGTCGGGGAAGCGGAGCGCAGCGAGGCCGGCGGACTGCAGTACACGGCACAGAACCTCGGGTCCTCGCTGGGCACGGCGTTCATCGGTGCCCTTCTGATCACTGCTCTGGTGAGCGTGTTCACGACCCGGATCACCGACGATCCCCGGATTTCGGACGCCGTGCGCTCGCAGACCGGTGTGGCCGTCGAAGCGGGGGTCAGCTTCGTGAGCACGGATCAGGTGCGTTCGGCGGCCGTGGCGGCCGGGCTGCCGCCCGGTGAGGTCGACGCGGTCGTCGGCGCGTACGCCGACGCCCAGATCGGCAGTCTCAAGGCCGCGATCCTGGCCACGGCGGGCGTGGCACTCGCCGCGTTCGCCTTCACCCGCCGGCTGCCCGACGAACGGCTCACAGGGGCTGCGGGCGGTGGCGGTGAGGGCGCCTGAAGAGGTGGTCGAAACCAACCTGTGGTGTCAGGTGCCGCCCGCCGCCCCGGTGGTCTTCTCGGTCGCCGGGCGGACGATGACGACGGGACAGGTGGCGTGCTGCGCGACCTGCTGGCTCACGGAGCCGAGCAGCATACGGGCGAAGCCACCGCGGCCCCGGCTTCCCACCACCAGCAGTTCCGCTCCGTCCGAGGCGCTGAGCAGCACCTCGGTGGGGTTGCCGTGCATCAGGTGGTGGTGCACCCGGGTGTTCCCTGTGTCGCCCAGCACGGTACGGAGCTCCTCGGCGAGGGCGGTGCGGGCGTTCTCCTGGTCGAGGTCGGCGTCCACCGCGGGGGCGGACCAGCCGTGCTCTCCCGGTACCTCGTAGGCCCCGACCGCCTCCACCGTGGCTCCGATGAGGCCGGCGTGCCGGACCGCCCAGCGCAGTGCGGCGTGCGACGAGGGTGAACCGTCGACGCCCACCACGACGCGCAGGCCCGGTTCGTGCGTGCTCATCCTGTCCACCTTTCTCGCGGTCCCCGCATCCACGCTGCGCGACGCGGGCGCGGTCCGCCAGGCGAGGGCCGCCATGAGGTACCGGAAGCAGCAGCGGCGAAGGGCGTCAGAAGCGGCGCCGAGGCTCACCGCCCGAGTTGTGCCTCGGTGATCGCGAGCGCCGCCGCCATGATGCTCAGCTGCGGGTTGACCTCGGGACACCCGGGCAGCGCCGACGCGTCCGCGATCAGCACTCCCGCCACGCCGCGCAGCCGTCCCGTACCGTCGGCCGGGAACCGCTGCGGGTCGGCGCCCGCGGCCACGGTTCCGGTCGGGTGGTAGGCGGACAGATGCAGTTGCCCGGGGCCGACCCGTGCGAGCACGTCGTCGAGTTCCCGCAGCGTTCCGGCCCGGGGGGCGACGGGGATCCCGGTGAGGACCTCCTCCGCCCCCGCGGCGAACAGCAGCTCCCCCATGGCTCGTACGGCCCGCATCAGCCTGCCCGCGTCACGGCGGTCCAGGTCGTAGCGGAGCAGGGTGCGGTCGCGGCCGATCACACGGCCCGAGGGACGGTCGGCGATCATGGCTCCCAGGGTGGCGAGCCGGTCCGCTCCGTCGAGTTCGTCCCGCAGTTCGCGTCCGAGGCCGGGCAGGACGAACGAGCCCATGCCCGGCGGGGTGGCGGTGGCCTCGATCAGTACGCCGTCGTGGTGGTGCTCCTCCACACCGACGCTCTGCAGGACGCCCTCCCATGCGGTGACCGGTTCCGCGAAGCGTCCGGCGACGCTGGTGGCGGGGTGGACGCTGAGATTGCGGCCGGTCCGCGGATGTCCGCCGAGGCCGGAGCGGCGCAGCAGCGGCGGCGACTCCAGAGCGCCCGCGGCGACGACGACCAGCGGGGTGAGGATCTCGAACGCGCTGCCGTCCTCGCGGCGTACGTGGACGCCCGCCGCACGCGAGCCGCCGGGGCGGTCCCGGTCGACGAGGATCCTCCGTACCCGGGCGCCGGTGACGATGCGCGCCCCTGCGGCGCAGGCGTCGGGCAGCACGGAGAGCTGGACGCTCTGCTTGGCACCGGTCGGGCAGCCGACCACGCACTGGCAGGAGCCCTTGCAGCCGGGGGCGTTGCGGCGCAGGGGGGCCGCCTCCCAGCCGAGCCGTTCGGCTCCGGCGAGAGCGAGCCTGCCGTTGTTGCCGAGGACGTCGAGGGGCTGGGTGGCCACCTGCAGGGTGCGTTCGGCTTCGTCCAGCCAGGGATCGAAGCCCTCGGCCGGCGCGAAGCCGAAGTCCTTCGCCCAGCGCGTGAGGACATGGCCGGGTGTGCGGTAGCAGGTGCCGGAGTTGACGACGGTGGTACCGCCGACCGCCCGGCCCACCGGCAGCAGCAGCGGCTGCCGGCCGAGGGCGACGGTGGCGCCGCCGTCCCGGTAGAGCTCGGCGAACCGGTCGAGCGGAGTACGCCGTCCGAACGACTCGGTGGTGTGGTGGTGTCCCTCCTCCAGGACGACCACGCGCAGTCCCGCGCGGGCCAGGGTCCGCGCGGCCATGGCGCCGCCCGCCCCGGAGCCGATCACCACGGCGTCCGCGGTGGACCGAGCGGGCCACTCGCCGGACGGGGTGCAGTCGAGCGGAGGGTCCTTCCGCGTCAGCAGGGGTGCCGGGAGGCCCTGCTGGAGCATCCGCTCGGTGCCGGCTGCGAGCAGGACGGGCACTTTGAGCACATCGAGCAGCGGCGCGAGTGCCTGCCGGGAGCCGAGAGCGGCGAGTACGGATTCCCGCTCGGCGCCGGTCAGTGCGGTGAGTCCGCGTCCGGTACGGACGACGGCGTAGGCGTCGACGGCCCTGGCGGCTGCCCGCACCCCGGCGCGGGCGGGCAGCGGCATCGTCCCGAGGACCGTCTCCAGCCGCCGGGGCACGCGCGCGGGCCATTCGGCGGTTCCGTCGTCGGCGATCAGCGCCGCCACAAAGCCCCCGAGACTCATCGGGTCCCCACCTCCGCGTGTGCCGTGCCCGTCAGTGTCCATTCGGCTTCGGTGCGCCAGCCGCCCCACCACCAGCGCTCCAGCAGTACGTGGGCGTCGGCGCGTTCGCTGTTGCGGCAGACCGCGTGAGCGCCGTCCGGGTCGGTGTAGTCGAGCGCGAGGGTGCGCTCGTCGGGCTGGGTGACCTCGACCCGGACACGGCGCAGCCCCGCGCGTCCGGTGACCGTCCAGGTGGGCAGTCCGATGGCGGCGCGGAAGCGCCCGAGCCCGGCCCAGCCGAGTGCGGGGCGTTCGGCCCGCCGCGGCCAGGTGCGCCCGCCCCGGCGCAGTCGCAGGAAGACCGTCGGCGGCAGCCTGCGCAGTCCGGGGCGCATGGAGACGGCCGCGACGATCTCCAGGACGTCTCCCCCGCCGAGGTCCGCGTGCAGCCAGGACCAGCGGCGGGCGTTGCCGTGGCCGTAGATCCGGGCGGATGCGCCGGGGGCCGCGCCGAGTGCCAGGGTGGTGTCCCCGTACGAGAACGTCCCTTCGTACGAGGCTCGTGCGGCCGGGAGGATCTGGGCGGCGGGGAGCAGCGGGCGGCGCCAGGACCAGCGGGGGAAGGTGAACAGCGGGGTGTCCGTGGCCTGTTCGGCGAGGTCCCAGCTCAGGGTGCCGGCGGAGCCGGTGAGCCGGCCGGGTCCTGCGGTGATCCCCTCGGCGGCGAATCCGGATTCGTCCCCGGTCCACTTGGCGGGCCCGAAGCGGGCGTGGCGCACCGGCTCGTCCTCGGGGAACACCGCGGCCCAGCCGTGTGCGTAGGGCTCGGACCCGTCGCTGGGCGCGACGAGTTCGTGGTGGAGCCAGATGCCGGTTCCGGTCGCCGGGTCCGTCAGGGTGGTGTACCAGACCTCGGTGCGGCCAGGTTCGCCCCGCCAGCGCGGTGCCATCAGGGGGGCGCCGTCCTCGCGGCGCGGGAAGCGGAAGCTCGCCAGGAACGGTACGAGGCCGGTGGCCACGGGGAAACGCAGGGTGCCCGTGCCGATGCGGGCCCCGTCCTCGTACAGCGCGAAGGGCAGCACGGTCATCGAGGCGAGCGGCCGCCGCACGGTGACGGACTTCCAGCCGTCGAGGGTGAGCCGGCGGCCGCCGGCGGTGAATGTGAGGCGGTAGCGGATGCGGCGCCGGGCGAGCGGCGAGATCTCCAGCTCGCCCTCGGTGTGCGGGTCGTCCGCCCAGCCCGCGATACGTATCCGGCCGGTGGTGCGTGCCTGGGTGGTGCCGAGGAGCCGCATGACGCGGTCGGCGGACACCCGCAGATCGAGGCGGACCCGGCGGGTGCGGTCGTCGCCGTCGAGCCTGACGGTGCCGAGCATCGTCTCGCCGAAGAGTGTGCCCCTGGCTCCGCCCCGGGTCCCGGTGCCGGAGTCGCCGGTTGCGGAAATGCCGGTCCTGCCGGGCGTCGTCGTACTGCCGCTCCGCGTGCTGCCGCTCATGCGAGGCCCTCCAGCATGATCCGCTCGGTCACGGTCAGATACTCCTCGGCGGCGCGCCGCGCCGTGCCACGGTCCCCGGCCGTCACCGACTCCACCACGGGCGCGAGCCGTCCGTGCGCGACGGCGGCGTCCGTGAAGGGGCCCACGAGGGCGGCCCGTACGGGGAGATAGGCGTTGAAGAGGGTGTTGGTGAGCAGGACGTAGACCCGGTTGCCCGTGGCGCGGGAGAGCGCCCGGTGCACCTCGATGTCGGCCAACTGCACCTCGTCAGGGCTCCCGGCCGCCCCCACGGCGGCCAGCAGGGTGCGCAGTTCGGCCCGCTGCCCGTCGGTGGCGCGGTCCGCCGCCCGTTCGGCGATCAACGCCCCGATGCTGCGGCGTACTTCGAAGATCTCACCGATCCAGTCTGGGCTGTGCCGGACCAGCATCGGCAGCAGATCGGCCCCGCCGAGCCGCAGATAGTCACGCACTCTGGTGCCCACACCGTGCCGGGTCTCCAGGAGGCCGGCCTGGGCGAGACGGCCGAAGGCGTGCTTGAGGGTGGTGCGGGTGACTCCGTAGCCGTCGGCCAGTTGCCGTTCCGGCGGCAGCAGGCTGCCGGCGGGGTGGCGTCCCGTGAAGATGTCCTCGCGCAGGCGGCTCTCGAGGACGTCGACGATCGTTTCGCGGGGCAGTGCCTCCACGCGGTCCCTCCCGTTGACTCAATTCCAGTGGCTCAGTGGATGAGCCACTCAACCAATAGGCGTTGGCAAAAGTCAACGGCCATGCCTTCCCGACGCGCCCGTCACCCCCGGGAGACAGCACACACGGAACGCGATAGATGGGACATACACCCGGAAGCGGTCACCCTGAATCGGACATATGGTTCAGACATACCGGTGCTGCTCCGAAGATCGAGGAGGCGCTGATGTCCGAGCTTGTCGTCATCGGCTACGACAGCCCCGAGGTCGCGCACGAGGCCCTCGGGACGGTGCAGGGGATGCAGAGCGACGCGGTCGATCTCACCGGAGTCGCGGTCGTCTCGGTCGACGAAGCCGGCGAGACCCACGTGGACACACCCCGCCGGGACGACAAGATCGCCCTGTCCGCCACCGCCGGTGCCCTCTGGGCCATGGTCCTCGGACTCCTCGTCGCCACGCCCGCCCTCGGCGTGGTGGGCGCGGCGGTCGGCGGCCTCTTCGGGAAGCTGCGCGCGATGGGGGTCGACGACACCTTCCGCGAGCACGTCCGGTCACTCCTGGAACCCGGTTCCGCGGCGGTCGTGGTCATGGCTTCGAGGATCGGCGACGAGGAGTTCGCCGCGGCGATGCGGCCGCACGGGGGCACCGTTCTCAAGACTTCGCTCGACGAGGAGACCGAGAGAGAGCTCGCCGAGCAGCTCACCGGCTCCGCGTAGGCACACCCGGCGTCCGGCCGGCCCTTCGGTGCCGGTCAGGATGCCCGCATCATGTCCCGCATGCTCAGAAAGGGTTCCGATGCACCCCTCTCTCAGCTCCGAAACCCTCGCCCGGCTGCGGCGGCAGCGGCCCTACCCCGCGGTGTCGCTGCTCATGCCCACACACCGCCGTGAACCGGGCAACGCCCAGGATCCGGTACGGCTGCGCAATCTGATGACCGAGGCCAAGGAGCAGCTGGAGGCCGATCCCGCCATCACCCGGGCCACCCGCCTCGCCGTCGGCGAGGAGCTGGACCGCGCCATGGCGGAGATCGACCTCGTACACGCCGAGGACGGTCTCGTCGTCTTCGCGGCCCCGGGAGAACACCAGGTGTGGATGCTCGGCCGGGCCGTGCCCGAACGCGTGGTGCTGTCCGACACGTTTCTGACCCGCAACCTCGTCTCGGCCCAGGCCGCCGAGCGCCCCTTCTGGGTGCTGACCGTTTCCTCCGACCACGTCACGCTGTGGAGCGGCGCGGAGGACCGGATCACCGAAACCCGGACCGGCGCGTTCCCGATGACCCGGACCTTCGAGAACTTCGACGCCGAGCGCAGGGAGCGGATCGGGGACGTGCCGAGCACCTTCACCGACGAGTCGACCCGCCAGTTCCTGAAGGCGGCGGACTCCGCGATGGGCACGGTGCTCAAGTCCGATCCCCGTCCGCTGTACGTGGCCGGCGAGGCGGCGGCGCTCGCCCTGCTCGACCACGCGGGCACGGTCGCCAAAGGCAAGGCGGTCCATGTCCCGCTCGCCGGCCTGACCCACGGGCCGGCGGAAGCCGTCTGGCACGCGGTGCGCCCGTACGTCGAGGACCGGGCGCGCCGTGAGGTCGACGGTGTGCTCGCCGAGCTGGACCGGGCGCGTGGCCGGCGAGCCTTCGCCGCGGGACTGGACGAGATCCACCAGAACGCGATGTCCGGCCGGGTGGCACTGCTGGCCGTCGAGGAGAACTACTGGGAGACGGTGCGCGACTCCGGCGGCCATCTGCTGCCGGCGGAGCCCGGCGAACGGGACGCCCTCGACGACATCGTCGACGAGATCGTGGAGAAGTCCCTGGACACGGGCGCGGAAGTGCGTTTCGTCCCCGACGGGACCCTCGCGGGCGTGGGCGGTATCGCGAGCGCTCTGCGCTACTGAGGCGAGCCTCCTGGGCGACTGAGCCGCCGGGCGCCGATGCGCGCCCGGCGACCCCGCGTCACCGCGGCACTTGGCAGCCCCGTCCCTCGCTGCCCGGCTGTCCCCTCCGCCCCGCCCCGTGCACTGACGTACGAAGTTACCCGTTTTCCCGACTCCGTCCCACCGTGTCCGTCAAGCCCCTAGGCTGAGCGCCTCGCCGGGCCCGATTTGGGGGGTGCCCGGCCGGAACACGAGGGACATCCATGCTCCGCATACGCACCTTCGCCGCTGCCGCCATGTCGGCCGCGGCGGGGCTCCTGTTGCTGCCGTCTCCCGCCCAGGCGGCCGGCTCGGTCCATCTGTACAAGATCTACTACGACAGCCCGGGCTCGGACCGCGGCGGCAACACCAGTCTCAACGCCGAGTACGTGCAGATCCGCAACACCACATCGGCCGCCGTCAGTCTGAAGGGCTGGACCCTGACGGACGCCTCGAACCACAGGTACACCTTCGGTGCCTTCACCCTCGGCAAGGGCAAGATCGTCACGATCCGCACCGGCAAGGGCACCAACACCACCACGAACCGCTACCAGGGGCGCGCCTGGTACGTGTGGAACAACGACAAGGACACGGCGACCCTCAAGCGGTCGACCGGTGCCACGGTGGACACGTGCGCGTACAACTCGACCCGGGTCGACTACAAGATGTGCTGAGGTGAGCTGATCCGTTCACCCAGGTCCGTTCAGGGCCGAGGGCCTGCCGGTCTGTCCGGCAGGCCCTTTCCGCTGCGCCCGCGCCGCCGGGCGGGACGGCTCCCCCACCCGCGTACGCGACGCGCCCCCGAGCCTTGCCGGCGGTCGACGGAGGGATGACGTCTCGGCGACGCGCCCGCGTGGCACGTTGATCCGTTCCTCCCCGTGGCCTTGACTCGGCGCTGGCCGTCCGCCGCCGACCCGCGGCACCGGCCCTTGCGCCGTCGACCGAAGCAAGCACAGACCGGCTTGGGGGGCGTTCACCGTGCCCTTGGTGACCAACGGAGCTCCCGGCAGCCTGCCGTCACTCGGCGCCGCACTCGACAACTCCGCGATGTCACGGCTGCATCTGAGGTTCTGGCTGCTGGCCGGCCTCGGGATCATGCTCGACGGGTTCGACTTCTTCATCATCGGCGTGGCGAATCCTCTGATCGCCAGGGACTTCGGCGTGGGCGCCGCCGAGCAGGGACTGCTCTCGGCGGCCGCGATCGTCGGCGCCGCGCTCGGCGCCGCGCTCCTGGGCCCCCTCGGCGACCGGCTCGGACGCAGCCGGATCTTCCGGATCGACCTGTGGTTGTTCGTCGTCTTCTCGGTCGCGTGCGCCTGTGCCTGGGACGTCTGGTCCCTGATCGTGTTCCGGCTGCTGCTGGGGGTGGCCGTGGGACTGGACTACCCGATCGCGGCGAGCTACCTGGCGGAAATCCTGCCCACCCGCGCCCGCGGACGGTGGCTCGTCGGCGCGTTCAGCCTGCAGGCGGCGGGCATCCTGCTGGGGTCGGCCGTCGGAGTGGTGGTGCTGCTCCTGCTGCCCGACATCCACTCGTGGCGGCTCATGCTGGGATTCGGGGTACTGCCCGCCCTGCTCATCATCGTGCTGCGCCGGAAGATGCCCGAGAGCCCTCGCTGGCTCGCCCGCAACGGCCACGAGCAGGAGGCGTGCGAGGTGGGCCGGGCGATGACGGGGCACGAGATCAGGCTGACGCGGAGGGACCGTGAGCGCCATGCGCCGCCGCCGGAAGGGCTCCAGGCCTTCGTCCAGCCTCAGTTGTTCTCGCGCCGGCTCGTGCGGCGTACGGTCTTCACCGCCGTGCCCTGGTTCCTGATGGACATCGCGACCTACGGCGTGGGCATCTTCACCCCGACGCTGCTCGCCGGCTTCGCGCTGGGCGGTGCGAACGCCACCTTCATCGCCGACGACATCGCGTCCACCGAGGGCACGGCCGCCCTGGACGTCTTCCTGGTCATCGGATTCCTGCTGGCGATCGTGCTGGTCGACCGGGTGGGCAGGATCCCTCTCCAGCTCGCCGGCTTCGCGATGATAACGCTGGCGCTGGCCCTGCTGGGGGTGTCGGACCAGTTGCCCGGCGGCTCCCCGTCCCACCTCGTCGTGGTCTTCACCGCGTTCGCCGTGTTCAACGTCTTCATGAACATGGGCCCCAACGCGACGACGTTCGCCCTGCCCGCCGAGGTCTTCCCCGTGGACGTACGGGCCGCGGGCCACGGCTTCGCGGCCGGCTGCGGAAAGCTCGGCGCCGCACTGGGCACGTTCCTCTTCCCGGTGCTCCTCGCGGACATCGGCCAGAGCGCACTGCTGTACGGGATCGCGGCGACGAGCGCGCTCGCCTTCGTCGTCACCCTCGTCTTCCGTATCGAGCCGGCCGGACACTCGCTCGACGAGCTCACCGGTGAGGAAGCGACCGCCGTCGCACCGCGCGTCACACCGCCGTAGTCCCCCGTGGTGGCGGCTGCGGTTCGCCGGCCTCCGGCGCGGCGGCCCGCGGTGTGCGTAGCCGGCCGGGAAGCTGGGCAGGACCGACTGGTCCCCATCCGGACCGCACAGGAGCGGCAGCCGGCCGGGCCGAGGGTGCCGGTCCCGGGCGGGTCCCTGCGGGGCGACGATACGGCGCCCCCTGGCGACACAAGATCAATAAGTCGCGGCGCACGGCCTGACCTGGGAAAATACTGATACGGCGATCGACGTACGTCTCACCTGGAGGTAGCGATGAAGATGCTCATCAATGTGCCGGAGACGGTCGTCGCGGATGGGCTGCGGGGCATGGCCGCGGCGCATCCCGGACTGCGGGTGGACGTCGAGAACCGGGTGGTGGTGCGCGCAGACTCACCCGTCGCCGGGAAGGTGGGGCTGGTGTCCGGGGGCGGGTCCGGGCACGAGCCTCTGCACGGCGGGTTCGTGGGTCTGGGGATGCTCGCCGCGGCATGCCCGGGTGAGGTGTTCACCTCGCCCGTACCCGACCAGATGGTGCGGGCCGCGGCGGCGGTCGACAGCGGCGCCGGGGTGCTGTTCGTGGTCAAGAACTACACCGGAGACGTCCTGAACTTCGACATGGCGGCGGAACTGGCCGAGGACGAGGGCATCCAGATCGCGAAGGTGCTGGTGAACGACGACGTGGCGGTGACGGACAGCCTCTACACGGCCGGCCGGCGCGGGACCGGCGCGACGCTGTTCGTGGAGAAGATCGCGGGGGCGGCGGCCGAGGAGGGCGCGCCGCTGGAGCGCGTCGAGTCGGTCGCGCGCGAGGTGAACGCACGGTCACGGAGCTTCGGTGTGGCGCTGACCGCGGTGACGACGCCGGCCAAGGGATCCCCGACCTTCGATCTGCCGGCCGGTGAGCTGGAGCTCGGCATCGGTATCCACGGCGAGCCCGGCCGGGAACGCCGTCCGATGATGACGTCCCGGGAGATCGCGGACTTCGCGGTCGACGCCGTCCTGGAGGACCTGAAGCCGTCCAGTCCCGTTCTGGTACTCGTCAACGGGATGGGGGCGACGCCGCTGCTGGAGCTGTACGGCTTCAACGCCGAGGTGCACCGGGTGCTCGGCGAGCGGGGCGTGCCGGTGGCCCGTACGCTCGTCGGAAACTACGTGACGTCGCTCGACATGGCCGGCTGCTCGGTGTCGATCTGTGCGATGGACGAGGAACTGCTGCGGCTGTGGGACGCGCCGGTCGAGACCCCGGCGCTTCGGTGGGGCCGCTGATCCATGGAAGCTGTGAAACCGGGAGAAGGAGTGCCTGTGCTCGACACCGGGTTCTTCCGCAGTTGGATGTACGCCGTGGCCGACGCGATGAACCGTGAGGCCGCGCAACTCACCGAACTCGACGCGGCGATCGGCGACGCGGACCACGGCACCAACATGCAGCGCGGTTTCACCGCCGTCAGGGCCGCGCTGGAGACGGACGCACCGGACACCCCGGCTGCCGTACTGGTGCTGTCCGGACGGCAGTTGATCTCCACGGTCGGCGGGGCGGCGGGGCCGTTGTACGGAACGCTGCTGCGGCGCGCGGGCAAGATGCTCGGCGACGACCCGGAGGTGTCACGGGAGCAGCTCGCGGACGCGCTGCGGGCCGGCGTCGCGGCGGTGGCCCAGCTCGGCGGTGCGAGGGCCGGGGACAAGACCATGCTGGATGCGCTGGAGCCGGCCGTGGAGGCTCTGGACGAGTCGTTCCCTGCCGCGCGGGAAGCTGCCGGTGAGGGTGCCCGGGCGACCGTGCCGATGCAGGCGCGCAAGGGCCGGGCCAGCTATCTCGGTGAGCGGAGCATCGGGCACCAGGACCCGGGAGCGACGTCCGCGGCCCTGCTGATCGCCGCCCTCGCGCAGACCGCGGCCGACACGGGTTCCGGGGAGGCCTCGTGAGCTTCGTGGGCATCGTCCTCGTCTCGCACAGCGCGGAGGTCGCCGCCTCCGTCGCCGCGATGGCCAGGGGGCTGTCGGGCGGTGGCGAGGCTCCCATCGCGGCTGCCGGAGGCACGCCCGACGGCGGACTCGGCACCAGCTCGGAACTGATCACGAGGGCGGCCGCGGAGGTGGACCGGGGCGCCGGGGTCGCCGTACTGGCCGACCTCGGCAGTGCCGTGCTGACCGTGAAGACCCTGCTGGCCGAGGGCGGCGAACTGCCCGAAGGCACCCGGCTGGTGGACGCGCCGTTCACCGAGGGCGCGATCGCGGCGCTCGTCACGGCCTCCGCCGGCGCCGGCCTGGACGCCGTGGTGGCGGCGGCGACGGAAGCGTACGGCTACCGGAAGGTGTAGGGCTTTTCGTGCGACCGGGGGGCGTACGCCGGGCGCCCGCCGGGCGGGTGCATCCGTGCGCGCTTGTGATGATCCAGGTCAAAGCATTAGTGTCGCAACGCCTTGGTGAACGGGAAACCGGTGGAGTACCGGTGCGGCCCTCGCCACTGTGATCGGGAAGTCCGGCTCCATCCGAGGAGGAAGCCACTGGACGGCCGCGGGTGACCGTTGCCTCCGGGAAGGCCGAGCCGGGCGGCAGGACCCGTCAGCCAGGAGACCGGCCGGGGCGCGTTGTCCATCCACGAGGTGCTGGAGAAGGTCTCCCCAACCATGCATATAGCCGAGGGGTATCTGCCCCCGTTGCACGCGGCCGCCTGGGGCGCCGCGTCCGCCCCGTTCGTGATCCACGGAGTGCGGGCACTCACCCGGGAAGTCAAGGCCCATCCCGAGTCGACCCTGCTGCTGGGCGCGGCCGGTGCCTTCACGTTCGTCCTGTCGGCCCTCAAGCTGCCCTCGGTGACGGGCAGTTGCTCCCACCCGACCGGGACCGGACTCGGCGCGATCCTGTTCAGACCTCCGGTGACGGCCGTGCTGGGGACGATCACCCTGCTGTTCCAGGCACTGCTGCTGGCGCACGGTGGGCTCACCACGCTCGGCGCCAATGTCTTCTCCATGGCGATCGTCGGTCCGTGGGCCGGATACGGGATCTACCGGCTGCTGCGGCGGTTCGAACTGCCGCTGATGGTCTGTGTGTTCGCGGGCGCGTTCGTGGCGGACCTGTCCACGTACTGCGTCACCAGCGTGCAGTTGGCCCTGGCCTTCCCCGACCCGGGAAGCGGTGTCATGGGCGCGCTCGCCAAGTTCGGCGGCATCTTCGCGGTCACCCAGATCCCGCTCGCGGTCAGCGAGGGCCTGCTCACCGTGCTGGTGATGCGGCTGCTGGTGCAGTCCAGCAAGGGTGAGCTGACCCGCCTCGGTGTGCTGCTCCAGGGCGGAGAGCGGGACAACACCAAGGAGGGCACGGTCCGATGAGCCGCAACGCGAAGATCAATACCCTGCTGCTCGCGCTGGTGGCGGCGCTGGCCGTGCTCCCGCTCGTACTGGGGCTCGGCGACCACAAGGAGGAGCCGTTCACCGGCGCCGACGCCGAGGCCGAGACCGCCATCACCGAGCTGCAGCCCGACTACGAGCCCTGGTTCGCCCCGCTGTACGAACCGCCGTCCGGCGAGATCGAGTCGGCGCTGTTCGCCCTGCAGGCGGCACTCGGCGCCGGGGTACTGGCGTACTACTTCGGGCTGCGCAAGGGGCGCCGGCAGGGCGAGGCCCGGGCACAGGCGCGCACGGCGGCGCCCGGGCACACCGGAGCGGACGAGACGGCGGCCGCGGCCTCCACCACCGGGAGCACGCCCACCGGGGGAGCGTTCACCGGGGGCGCGGACTCCCCCGCCGACCGGACCACGGCGTGACGGCCGGTGCTGCCGATCGACGCGGCGGCGCACAGCAGCCGCTGGCGCCGCCGCCATCCCTGGGACAAGGCCGTCCTCGGTTTCGGCCTGACGGTCTGCGCCATCTCGCTGCCGCCGTGGCCCGGCGCCGTACTGGTCGCGGGCGCGACCCTCGCGGTGCTGCTCGGACCGGCCGGGGTGGCGCCGCGGCTGCTGTGGCGGGCCTGGCGGGTGCCGCTCGGATTCTGTGTGACGGGCGCGGTGCCGCTGCTGTTCGCGGTGGGCGGGCCCGACGGACTGGTGGCGCTCGCACCTGACGGGCCGCTGCACGCGGTGCGACTGCTGCTGAGGACGTCCGCGGCCTCGCTCGGGGTGCTGCTGTTCGCGTTCACCACACCGGTGTCGGACGTGCTGCCCCGGCTGGTGCGCGCCGGCGTACCGGCGCCGGTGGTCGATGTGGCCCTGGTGATGTACCGGATCGGTTTTCTGCTGCTCGACGCGGTGCAGCAGATCCGCCAGGCGCAGGCCGCACGTCTCGGCCACACCAGCCGTGCGGCGACCTGGCGTTCCCTCGCGGGCCTCGGGGCGACCGCGTTCGTCCGCGCCTTCGACCGCGCCCAGCGGCTCCAGACGGGGCTCGCCGGGCGCGGCTACGACGGGACCCTGCGGGTCCTGGTCCCCCAGACGCCGGTGTCCCCGCGCTTCCTCGCCGTCTCGGGCGCCCTTCTCGCGTCGATCGTGGCACTCACCCTCGTACTGGAAAGGTCCGTTCTATGACTGCGCCCCCGGGTCACCGGGCCTTGTCCCCCGTCGTGGAGCTGGTCGGTGCGGGCTATGCGTACGCCGACGGCCCCCGGGTGCTCGACGGCGTGGACTTCGCCGTGCCCGGGGGCCGCTCCCTGGCGCTGCTCGGGCGCAACGGCGGCGGGAAGACGACCCTGCTGCGGCTGCTGAGCGGCGGGCTGCGCTGCGGACGGGGAAGCCTGCTGCTGGACGGCGAGCCGGTGGCGTACGACCGGGCCGGACTGACCCGGCTGCGCACGACCGTGCAGTTGGTGGTGCAGGATCCGGACGACCAGCTGTTCGCGGCGTCGGTGGGGCAGGACGTGTCGTTCGGGCCGATGAACCTGGGGCTCTCCGAGGACGAGGTCCGGGCCCGGGTCGCCGAGTCGCTGGAGGCACTCGACATCACGGCCCTCGAGGACCGTCCGACCCATCTGCTCTCCTACGGTCAGCGCAAGCGCGCCGCGATCGCCGGAGCCGTGGCGATGCGGCCGCGGGTGCTGATCCTGGACGAGCCGACCGCGGGCCTCGACCCGCACGGCCAGGAACGGCTGCTCGAGGTACTGAGCCGGCTGCGGGACGGCGGCACGACGGTCGTGATGGCGACCCACGACGTGGACCTGGCGCTGCGCTGGGCGGACGACGCCGCCGTGCTCACTCCCTCCGGGCTTCGGACGGGGCCGGCCGGAGCGCTGCTCGCCGACCGGCAGCTGCTGGAGGCGGCGCGGCTGCGCAGGCCCTGGGCGACGGCGGTGGCGGATCTGCTGCGCGCCCACGGGCTGCTCGACGCGGACGGCGAGGGACCACGGACCCCGGAGGAGCTCGATCGCTGGGCCTCGGCGGTACCGGGGATGTAAGGGGTCGATCCGCCGGGGAACGGGCCGGAGCGGACGTCGGGGGCCGGGACGCGAGTGCGTCCCGGCCCCCGACGTGCTGGCCCTTTCCGTCCCGGGCGACGTAGCGCAGCTCACGCCCCCAACATTATGCAACTAGTTGCACAAGGCTCCCCGGACCGTCTACAACTGGGACGACGACATTGCGCGAGGAGGCGCCGGATGACCCCGTACCCGCATCTGCTGAGCCCGCTCGACCTCGGGTTCACGACACTCCCCAACCGTGTGCTGATGGGCTCGATGCACATCGGCCTGGAGGAGGCGGAGAACGGCTTCGAGCGCATGGCCGCCTTCTACGCCGCCCGCGCACGCGGCGGCGTCGGCCTGATCGTCACTGGCGGTATCGCCCCCAACGACGAGGGGCGGCCCTACGACGGCGGTGCCAAGCTCACCACCGAGGCGGAGGCCGCACAGCACCGCACGGTGACCGACGCGGTGCATGCGGCGGGCGGGCGGATCGCGATGCAGATCCTGCACTTCGGCCGGTACGCCTACCACCCGCAGCTCGTCGCGCCGACTGCGCTCCAGGCGCCGATCAGCCCGTTCGTCCCGCACGCCCTCAGCGACGAGGACGTCGAGCGGACGGTCGAGGACTATGTGAGGGCCGCAGAGCTGGCGAAGTCCGCCGGATACGACGGCGTCGAGATCATGGGCTCCGAGGGCTACCTCATCAACGAGTTCATCGCGAGCGCCACCAACAAGCGCGACGACCGCTGGGGCGGCTCGTACGCCAACCGGACCCGCTTCCCCCGCGAGATCGTCCGCCGTACCCGTGAGCGCGTGGGTGACGACTTCATCATCATCTACCGTCTGTCGATGCTGGACCTGGTACCGGGCGGCTCCTCGCTCGACGAGGTGGTGGTGCTCGCCAAGGAGATCGAGGCGGCCGGTGCGACGATCATCAACACCGGTATCGGCTGGCACGAGGCCCGCATCCCGACGATCGCGACCTCCGTACCGCGCGGTGCGTACAGCTGGGTGACACAGAAGCTGATGGGCTCGGTCTCGGTGCCGCTCGTCACCAGCAACCGCATCAACACGCCCGAGGTGGCCGAGGCGTTGCTGGCCGAGGGGCGCGCCGACATGGTCTCGATGGCGCGGCCGTTCCTGGCCGACCCGGAGTTCGTCGCGAAGGCACGTGAGGACCGGGCCGAGACCATCAACACCTGCATCGGCTGCAACCAGGCCTGCCTGGACCACACCTTCAGCGGCAAGATCACCTCCTGCCTGGTCAACCCGCGCGCCTGCCACGAGACAGAGCTGGTCCTCTCCCCCACCCGGCTGCGCAAGCGCCTGGCCGTCGTCGGCGCCGGGCCCGCGGGGCTCTCCTTCGCGGTGTCGGCCGCAGAGCGCGGGCACGAGGTGACGCTGTTCGACGCCGCCGCCGAGATCGGCGGGCAGCTGAACATCGCCAAGCGGATCCCGGGCAAGGAGGAGTTCGAGGAGACGCTGCGCTACTTCCGCAGCCAGCTCGAGCTGCACGGCGTCGACGTCCGGCTCGGGACGTTCGCCACACCGGAACTGCTCTCGGGGTACGACGAGATCGTCATCGCCAGCGGCGTCACGCCCCGTACCCCCGAGATCGAGGGCATCGACCATCCGAGCGTGGTCAGCTACCTCGATGTGCTGCGCGACGGGGCCGAGGTCGGCGAGCGGGTGGCCGTCGTCGGCGCGGGCGGCATCGGCTTCGACGTCGCGGAGTTCCTCACCGACGGCGGCGAGGGCGCGAGCCTCGACCCTGAGACCTACTTCCGCCAGTGGGGCGTGGACACCGCGTACGCGGCGCCGGGCGGCCTTCGCACCCCCGAGCGGCCCGCACCTCCGCGCTCCGTGCACCTCCTGCAGCGCAAGACGAGCAAGGTCGGCTCGGGGCTCGGCAAGACGACCGGCTGGATCCACCGCACCGAGCTCAGGCACCGCGGGGTGACGATGATCGCCGGGGTGACCTACGACCGCATCGACGACGAGGGCCTGCACATCACCGTGGACGGCACGTCCACCGTGCTCGCCGTGGACACGGTCGTGCTGTGCACGGGGCAGGAGCCCCGGCGTGATCTGTACGAGGAGCTGAGCGCGTCCGGGCACACGGTCCACCTCATCGGCGGCGCGGACATCGCGGCCGAACTCGACGCCAAGCGCGCCATCGACCAGGGCACGAGGCTGGCAGCTGCGGTCTAGTAGGTCCTATCCGGGCACCTTCGTCCGGATCGGGCACCGCTGCCTAGGATGCGGTCATGTCACTCCCGCACGCGATCCTCACCGCCCTGCTCGAGAAGCCGTCGTCGGGGCTGGAGCTGACCCGCCGTTTCGACCGCTCGATCGGCTACTTCTGGCAGGCCACCCACCAGCAGATCTACCGGGAGCTCGGGAAACTGGAGGAGGCAGGGCACATCCGTGCCCTGCCCACCGCACTGCCGGCCCGTGGTCAGAAGAAGGAGTACGAGGTGCTGCCCGCCGGCCGTACCGAGCTGGCCGCGTGGGTGGGCAGGACCGAGGATCCGAAGCCCGTCCGGGACGCACTGCTGCTGCGGATGCGGGCCGCGGCCGTGGTGGGGACCGAGGGCCTCGAGGCCGAGCTGCGTCGCCATCGCGAACTGCACGAGCGGCAGTTGGCCGAGTACGCCGACATCGAGAAGCGCCACTTCCCGCCGGAACGGGACTCCCTCGAGGACCGGCTGCGGCATGTGGTGCTGCGGGGCGGCATCGATCTGGAGCGGTTCTGGATCCAGTGGCTGACCTATGCCCTGGAGGAGCTGGGACGGCCGCCCGGGGAGGGCGGGACCACAATGCCGCCCGGGCCAAGGTGACGGAGGGTCCACGGTGACGGCCGGGCGGCCGGACTGATCACCGGTGGTGGGCAATCGGCCCGCCGCACGTCGCCGTCCGCCCTGCACGGGGATACTGGTCACTTCGGACCGACCACGAGCGACCTCACGGGGGCCTGGGTGAACCACGCACACAGCACGAGCAGTTGGGGTGATGGCACCGGTGCGGACGGACCGCGCCGGCGGCATGCCGTCGTCATCGGCGGCAGTCTTGCGGGGTTGCTCGCCGCGCACGTACTCGCGGAACACGCGGACGAGGTCACGGTGGTCGAACGCGACCGCTTCTCCGCCGGTCCCGAGGCACGCGCAGGTGTGCCCCAGAGCCGCCACCCCCATGTGCTGCTGGAAGGCGGACAGCACGCCCTCGACACTCTCCTGCCCGGATTCATGAGCGAGTTGAGGGCGGCGGGCTCCCCGCGCGTGGGCATGCCGTCGGACATGGTGCAGTGGCAGAGCGGACGGTGGTTCCGGCGGACGCCCGCGACCACGCACATCTACACCGGTTCACGGGGTCAGCTCGAGCATCTGGTGCGCCAGCGGGTGCTGGCCAATCCGGTGGTCACGGCGATCGAGTCGACCGAGGTGACCGGGCTGCTCGGAGACGCCTCACGGGTGCGCGGAATACTGCTGCGCGAGCGGGGCGCGGGCGCCGCGGCCGGGGCGGGCGTACCACCGCGGCAGCTGGAGGCCGACTTGGTCGTGGACGCGTCGGGACGCAGCTCGCGCGCCCCGCAGTGGCTCACGGCGATCGGGGCCGAGTCCGCGCACGAGGAGACCATCGACACCGGCCTCGCCTACGCCTCGCGCATCTACCGCAACAAGAGCGCGCACCTGGGCACCGACGCCCTCGGCTACTACGTCATCCCCAATCCGCACCAGGTGTACGGAGGCGGCGTCCTGCCGCTGGAGGACGGCAGCTATCTGGTCACGGTCTCGGGTCTGCGGGGCGACGAACCGCCCACGGACGACGTGGGGTTCACGGCCTACGCGCAGCGCCTGCCGCATCCGCTCGTGCACCGGTGGATGCTCGAGAACGAGCCGCTGTCTCCGGTGTGGGGCTTCCGGTCGACCGCCAACGTCCGCCGCCGCTACGACCGTCCGGGCCGCCGTCCGGCCGGTTTCCTCGCGACGGGCGATGCGCTGTGCACGTTCAACCCCGTCTACGGTCAGGGCATGGCCGTCGCCGCGATGAGCGCGGTGGCCCTGCGCGACGCGCTGGCCGACCCCCGGCGCACCTCCACGACACTCCGGGTCCAGCAGGCGGTGTTCGCGGCGTCGCGCCAGGCGTGGGACATCTCCGCGGGCGCGGACAAGAAGATGCCGGGCGCGACCGGGAACGCACTCACCGCCGGGGCGCTCGACCGGCCCGTGGGCTGGTACCTCGGCCGCATCCAGGAGCGCTACCAGGGTGACCCCGTCGTGGGCCGCGCCTTCCGCTCCGTGCTCACCCTGAAGTCCCCGCTCACCTCGCTGTTCGCGCCCGAGGTCGCCCGCGCGGTGCTCTTCGGCGCCATCACGGCGACGCCCCTGGAGCCGCCGATGACACGCGAAGCGTCCTCGTGACCGGCGCACCGACTCAGGTGGGCGGGCGCAACAGGGGCGCGATCTTCTCCCAGTCCGGGTCCATCGGGGCATGGCTTCCCGTGGCGGTGGCGATGTCCTTGAAACCGCTGGAGGTGGCGATGCACACGACCGGTCCTTCGGCGCGCTCCGGCAGGGTGCGCAGTCCCGCGAGTCCGGCGGCGGCGGAGAGTTCGACCCACATTCCCTGGGCGGCCAGTTCATCGCGGGCCGTGGTCATGGCGGCATCGGAGACGGTGAGAGCGGCGCCGTCGCTGCCGCGGACGGCCAGGACACCGCGGTAGCCGCCCGTCTCGCAGTCGATGGCGTACGCGCCGGTCGCCCCGACCGGGACCCGGGTGGCGGGGCGTTCGGTGCGCAGCGCCTCCGCGAGAGCACCCGCGGCATCGGGTTCGCAGCTGTAGAGCCTCGGTGTGCGGTCGGCGAGACCGAGCACGGTCAGCTCGTGGAAGCCCTTCCAGACACCGAAGAGCAGTTCGGCGTACCCGGTGGGCACGAACACGGAACCGGGCACCTCACCCAGTTCGAGGAAGATCTCGTAGGCGATGGTCTTGTAGCCCTCGGGTCCGAACGCGTGCCCGGTGTGCGCGGTGTCGGTGAGATTGCTGACGGGCTGGTAGCCGAACTCGTCCACGATACGGCGCATCAGCGGGCGTACGGCCGCCACGGGGACGGTGAGCACGGTGGCGCCGTACGCCCGCACGAACGAGGCGACGGCAGGCGGCGCGTACGGGGACGTCAACACGACGCACGGCAGTCCGGCACGCGCCGCGTACGCCGCCGCGGATGCGCCGTGGTTGCCGGAGGAGGAGACGACGACGCCGCGGGCGCCGGAGAGCACCGCGGCGCTGACCGCGACACGGTTGAGGCGGTCCTTGTGGCTCCATGTGGGGTTGCGTGACTCGTCCTTGACGAGTACGCCGTCGGGCAGGGCCACCAGCGGGGTGTTGCCCTCGCGCAGCCCGGGCGCGACGAGCGGCGGGAGCAGCGGGGCCCAGCGGTCGAGCCCATGCGCGGCGGGCCGCCGGAAGAGGGTCCCAGGCGTCCGGTCGTACGCGTAGTCGATGTCGAGCGGATACGCCATGTCCTCGGTGGACGTGCGCGGGCATCCGGCGAAGAGCACCGGCTGCAGGGGATGGCGTACCCGCCTGTCGTACAGGGACCGCTGGGCGGTGGCGAGCGACGGGCCTGTCGCCGGTGACGTCTCTTCCATGCTTCTGGATCTTGTCAGAATCGCCGGAGACGGCGCCCGGCGAAGTCCGGCGTGTGACCGGAAAGGTGCACCTGCGCCCGCGATGCCGGGACGGCTCCCCGGCTGCCGGTGGGAGGTACGGGAGGGCCCTGAGTGCTGGTTACGCGCCGCCTCGACCGCATCAGCGACCCACCGAAGAACCGGGCGTGGGCCCGGGCGCTGCCTGAATACAGGCGGCCGACGCCTCGGGCTCCTGACTACCGGGGCGGCGTGCCCCGCCAGACGGTGGTGGTGTTGCAGAACTCCTTGATGCCGTGCCCGGACAGCTCCCGCCCGTACCCGGAGCGCTTCACACCGCCGAAGGGCATCGCCGGATGGGACGCCGTCATGCCGTTCACGAAGACCCCGCCCGCCTCAAGATCCCTCACGAAGCGCGCCACTTCGCTCTCCTCACGGGTCCACACGTTCGAACTCAGGCCGAACGGCGAGTCGTTGGCCATCCGTACGGCCTCGTCCAGGTCCCTCACCCGGTACACCGTCGCCACCGGGCCGAAGGTCTCCTCCCGGTGGATCCGCATCTCGGGAGTGATCCCGGCGAGGACGGTCGGAAGGTAGAACCATCCCTGCGTGCGGTCCTGGGGCCGGCCCGCGCCGCACAGCGCCTCGGCGCCGAGCCGCAGGGCGTCGTCGACGAGCTCCTCCAGATCGGCACGGCCCTGCTCACTGGCGAGGGGGCCGATATCGGTGGACTCCTCGATGGGGTCGCCGACCGTCAGGCCCTCCATCCGTGCGGTGAAGCGCTCGGTGAAGGTGTCGTAGACGTCCTCGTGGACGATGAAGCGCTTGGCCGCGATGCAGGACTGGCCGTTGTTCTGGACGCGTGCGGTCACGGCGACCCTGGCCGCCTTGTCGACGTCGGCGGACGGCATCACCACATAGGGGTCGCTGCCGCCGAGCTCCAGTACGGTCTTCTTCACCTCGTCCCCCGCGACCGAGGCGACGGACCGCCCCGCGGGTTCGCTGCCGGTGAGTGTCGCGGCGGACACCCTCGGATCCCGCAGAACGCCCTCCACCGCGGCGGAGCCGATCAGCAGGGTCTGGAAGCAGCCCTCGGGGAAGCCTGCCCGGTGGAAGAGGTCGCCGAGGTACAGGGCCGTCTGCGGGACGTTCGACGCATGCTTGAGCAGCCCGGTGTTGCCCGCCATGAGGGCGGGCGCGGCGAACCTCACGACCTGCCAGAGGGGGAAGTTCCACGGCATCACCGCCAGGACGACACCGAGGGGACGGTAGCGGACGTAGACCTGGGCGGCGCCCGAGTCCTCGGCTTCGCGGTCCGGCACGGGCTCGTCGGCGAGGAGCCGCTCGGCGTGTTCGGCGTACCAGCGCATGGCCTTCACGCACTTGGCCGCCTCCGCCCGGGCGGCCGTGATCGGCTTGCCCATCTCGCGGGTCATGGTCCGCGAGATGTCCTCCTGGTCCTCTTCGAGAAGTCCCGCGGACCTGCGGAGCAGCCGCGTGCGCTCGCCGAAGCCCGTGGTGCGGTATTCCAGGAACGCCTCGTGCGCGACGGCCAGGCGTTTCTCGATGTCCTCGGCCCCGAGTGCATCGAAGGTCTTGAGCGTCTCACCGGTCGCGGGGTTCACCGACGCGATGGGCATGGCTGTGTCCTCCTTGGACTCCCATGTACGACCCTGCCGCGCCCCGCACGGTGGCGCAACGCGGCGCTCCTCCCCGGTGCGAAGAGCGCGAGAGGCGCCGGGTGCCGCTGCGACGTAGGCTCGACGGGTACGGGACGCGGCGCCAGGGAGGCGAACGGCGTGGCCGGACACCGGTGCGGGACACGGGGGCCGGTACGGGTGTGTGTGGCGGTGGTGGCCGCGGCGGCGCTCGTGGGCGGGGGCACGGCGTACGCGGGCGACGACATCGAGTCACTCAGCGCGCGGCAGATCGCCGACCGGGCCGAGGAAGCGGTGCGCAGTGCCTCGTCCGTGCACATCACGGCGACGGGCGAGCTCGCCGAAGGCCCCCTCCCGTCGAGCGAACTCGACATCACCGTGGACCGCGACGGGAACTGCGCGGGTTCCGTGAGCATGGGCGACGAGGGCTCCGTGGAGATCGTCAAACGGGGCGAGACGGTGTGGCTGAAGCCGGACGAGGCGTTCTGGAAGAACCAGGTGCCGGGGTTCGGCAAGGCCGCGTCGGAGCTGTTCAAGGGCCGTTATCTGCGCGGTACGACGAACGACGGCATGCTCAAGGGCCTGGCCGAGGTGTGCGACCTCGACCGGATCCTTGATTCGGTCGTCAAGTCCCCCGGCCCGCGGGCCACGCTCACCAAGGGCAGCAAGACGGAGGTCGACGGCGTCGACACCATCCCGCTGACGGCGAAGGGGGCGGGGCGGACGACGACCGTCTACGTCGCCGCCGAGGGCAAGCCGTATCCGTTGCGCTTGGTCAAGACCGGCCCGGGGCCGCACCGGGCGAGCGTCACCCTCTCCGACTACGACCGGCCGGTCCCGTCGGCCACTCCTCCGGCGGAACAGTCCGTCGACATCTCCACCCTGATCGAGCGGCTCGGCTGAGCCGCACGGCTGGTCGCGGGCCCCTACGGCAGGCCCATCAGCGATGGCGGCGGCGCGCGGCTGACACCACACTCGTCGGCATGGCCAACCGCAGCGCCGGCCTGCTGCTCTTCCGGGCCGCGGGCCCGGACGTGGAAGTACTGATCGCGCACATGGGCGGTCCCTTCTGGGCGACCCGTGACGCGGGCGCATGGTCGATTCCCAAGGGCGAGTACGGCCCCGACGAGGAGCCGGAGGCGGCCGCGCGCCGTGAGTTCGAGGAAGAGCTCGGTCTGCCCGCGCCCGAAGGGGAGCGGCTCGCGCTCGGTGAGAGCCGCCAGCCGGGCGGCAAGCTCGTCACGGTCTGGGCCGTCGAGGGCGACCTCGATCCGGATCGTGTGGAGCCCGGGACGTTCTCCATGGAGTGGCCCCCGCGGTCCGGCGTGCTGCGCGAGTTCCCGGAGGTGGACCGGGTCGGCTGGTTCTCTCCGGAGCGGGCGGCGGAGCTGCTCGTTCCCGGCCAGCGCATCTTCCTCGACCGCCTCGCCCATCACATACGCCACGGCCACCGCTGACTGCGGCGGCCGTTACCGACCGGAGGAGTTCCCTTGTCCCCTCGTTTCAAGACCTTCGCCGCGGCCGGAGCCGCCCTGCTCGCCGCGCTCCCAGGGACCGCCAACGCCCGTGCCTCCTCCGAGGGTTCGGTGTCGGCGGCCGAGCTGCTGGCGAGGGTCCGCGACTGCGACAGGATCTCGGACGGTCTGTACCGCAGCGACGCCGACGAGCCGGCGACCATACCCGTGTGCGGCACGGAGGACGTGGTGTTCTGGCGGGCTGACATGGACATCGACTGCGACGGGCGGCCCACCGAGCGCTGCAACGACAGCAACGACCCCAATTTCCAGGACCAGACCGCCTATGTGCAGTCCGACGGACGCTACCTCAGCGCGGAGCGGCTGCCGTTCGTGGTCGTACCGGCCCCGAGCCCGCGGTGGACGCCCTCGTCGTACGGGATACGCGGGGGCACGGTCGCCGCCGTGATCTATCGCGGCAGGGTGCTGTACGCGGTGGTCGGGGACACCGGTCCGAGGGGCATCATCGGCGAGGCGTCGTACGCGACGGCCGAGCGGCTCGGCATCGACCCGGGGCCGGAGGGCGGGGGCGTCGAGTCAGGGGTCACCTACATACTCTTCCGCGACTCGAAGGTCTCCCCGATCGAATCCCACCAGGCAGCCGTCACACTGGGTGACCGGCTGGCGCGCAGGTTCGCCGATGGCCCGATGCCGGACGAAGGGGGAGGATGAAGTCGGCGCGGTGCCGGGCCGTGAGCACCCGGACTGTGGGAGGAAGGTGAAGCGGGGCATGTTGGGAGACAGCAAGGCATTCAGCGGCTTCTCGGCCGACGACATCGCCAAGGCGAGGGAGTTCTACGGCGAAACGCTCGGGCTGCGGGTGTCCGAGGAGCACGGACTGCTCACTCTCCACCTCGCAGGGGACACCAGAGTGCTCGTGTATCCGAAGGACGACCACACGCCCGCCGCGTTCACGGTGCTCAACTTCCCGGTGGACGACATCGACGGCGCCGTCGACCGGCTGGTCGAGCGCGGAGTGGTGTTCGAGCGTTACGAGGGCTTCGGACAGGACGACCGGGGCATCGCCCGTCATGCGGGGCCCGCCATCGCCTGGTTCAAGGATCCCGCGGGCAACATCCTGTCCGTGCTCCAGGAGTAGCGGGCAGTCCCGCCACGCCATGGATCCCGTGGAGGCACTGGACAGGATCGCGTTCCTGCTGGAGCGGTCCGGGGCTCCGACGTACCGGGTACGGGCCTTCCGCACCGCGTCGGCGGCGGTCGTGTCGCTGGGTGAGGAGGGGGTGGGCGAACGTGTCGCGTCCGGTTCGCTGGAGACCGTACGGGGTCTCGGGCCCAAGACGGCCCAGGTGGTCCGGGAGGCTCTGGCCGGTGAGGTACCGGCGTATCTGCGACGGCTGGAGGAGGAGTCGGGCGCGCGGTCGGCCGACGGGGATGCCAGCCGGGCGCTTCGGGCAGCGCTGCGCGGCGACTGCCATCTGCATTCGGACTGGTCGGACGGCGGCAGCCCGATCGAGGTGATGGGCAGGACCGCGGCGGCACTGGGGCACGAGTGGGCGGTGCTCACCGACCACTCCCCCCGGCTCAAGGTCGCGCGCGGGCTGTCGGCGCAGCGACTGTGGGAGCAGATCGACGTGGTGGCCGAACTCAACCGGACATGGGCGCCGTTCCGGTTGCTGACCGGGATCGAGTGCGACATCCTGCCGGACGGCTCGCTCGACCAGGACCCGGAACTGCTGGACCGGCTGGATCTGGTGGTGGCGTCGGTGCACTCCCAGCTCCGTATGCCGGCCCGGCCGATGACCCGCCGGATGCTGGCGGCCGTCGGCAGTCCGCTGGTGGATGTCCTCGGCCACTGCACGGGCCGGCTGCTGACGGGGCGTGACGGGGGCCGGGGCAGACCGGAGTCGGAGTTCGACGCCGGGCAGGTGTTCGCGGCGTGTGCGGAGTCGGGGACGGCCGTGGAGATCAACAGCCGTGCGGACCGTCTCGATCCGCCCCGCCGGCTGCTGCGCGAGGCGGTCGCGTCGGGGGCGCTGTTCTCGGTCGATTCGGACGCTCACGCGCCGGGACAGCTGGACTGGCTGTCGGCCGGCTGCGCCAGGGCCGAGGAGTGCGGTGTGCCCGAGGGCCGGGTCATCAACACCTGGACGGCCGACGCATTGCTGCACTGGACGAGGACGCGGGAGGTCCCGGTGGGCTGAGCGGCCGGGCAGCCGGGTCCCGGAAGCACCACCGGCTCCCGGTGTCCGGGCCGTGCTCTTCGGGCCATGAGGTGCGACCGTGGAAGGGGAACGTTCGTGCGCCCACGGGGAGAGAGGACGGGGATCACCGTGAAGGTCACCGACAAGCACGAGGAAGTATCGGTGCAGCTCACCGGCGCGCCGGAGGACGCGGACGCCGTCTTCGGCGCACTGGTCGCGGCGTACCCATGCGACCGTGACGCCGAAGAGCACCCCCACGAGGTCGGACACGGCCATCCGACGATCTGGTCGGCCACCTACGACGTGGCACCCGCCGACACCACGGGAGCGGTGGCGGCCACCGCGCTCGGGGCGCCGGTCGCGGCTGAGCTGTCCGGCTCGTATCCGGCGGTCGACCGGCTGGCCAAGGCACTCACCTCGGGTTTCGCGGTCGAGGTGGAGCATGCGGTGTCGGGCGACGGGGAGAAGCAACTGCGGCTGCGGCTCGAGTCGGCGGCGGGCGCGGGCGTCTGAGCCGGCCCGCTGGGTTCCGTCCGGCTGCTCCTGCCCATGGGCGGCGCGCCCGGGAGCCCCTACATGCCTTGACAGGCATATAACCCAGGGCGCATATTCGGAGGGTGACAGACGCCATCTGGCCGGCCCTGGTGGACCCCCACCGCAGGGCCGTACTCGATCTGCTGCGCGAGCGTGACCGGACGGTCGGCGAGCTGGTCGAGGCGCTCGGCCAGTCCCAGCCGAATGTGTCCAAGCATCTGAAGGTGCTGCGGAACGCCGGGCTCGTCCGCGTGACCCGACGCGCCCAGCAGCGGATCTACGCGCTCGAGCCCGCACCGATCTCCGAGCTGGACGCCTGGCTGGCGCCGTACCGGCGGCTGTGGAACGACCGCCTCGACGCACTCGGTCAGTATCTGGACGCGGACGTCGACGACGGCACCGACCGTTCGGAGGAACAACCATGAACCGCGGAACCTTCATCAGCCACGAGGGCCGCCCGGCCGTACGCTTCACCCGCTCCTACCCGCACCCGGTCGAGCGGGTCTGGGCCGCCGTGTCCGAGCCGGAAGGGCTCGCCCACTGGTTCCCTTCACAGGTCCGGCTGGAGCCGCGCGCCGGCGGCCGTATCGAGTTCTCCGGAGATCCGCACCAGCCCCCGACGACCGGTACGGTCCTCGCCTGCGAGCCGCCGCATCTGCTCGCCTTCACCTGGGGCGAGGACGAAATCCGTCTGGAACTCGCCGCCGACGGCGCATCGGGCTGTGTGCTGACGCTCATCGACGTCCTGGCGGCCGAGAACACCGCCGCCCGTAATGCGGCGGGGTGGACGGTGTGTCTGGCCGAGCTCGACAAGCACCTGTCGGGCGTCGACTCCACGGGCCCGCACGGCACATCGGCCCAGCCCTGGCAGCCGCTCTACGACGCCTATGTCGCGCAGGGCATGCCGTCGGGTGCGGAGATCCCCGGTTCGGCCCGTCAGGACGAGTGACACACACGGCCGGCGATGGCCGGCACGATCTGCCCCGGGCTGCTCAGGGGTGATTCCATACGAGCGTATAGCGCCAGAACAGCCTCCGTCGCAGCCGCGCTCCGGGAAGGACGTCTCTGGCTTCACGGACGATGTCGTCGAAAGTCATGTCCGCTGAGCGAGTAGGGGCCGTCATGGAGACAGGCCGGGGCGAGCCCGCAGGACAGGAGGCGAAAGGATCTTCATCCACCCAGTCCATCAAGTCCCGGCAGCAGGCACTCCCTGTTCCTGGAGAAAGATCAACCGCTCCCGGACCGCCGGACTCAGTCCGAAGAGACGAGTTGAAAAACACCTGCTCAGGAAGCCTCGACGGCCGCCTTGATGCGCCGGGCGAACGCGTCGGCGTCCTTACGGGCGGCGCTCAGCGCGAACCGTTCGATCAACTTCCCCAGGCCATGGCCCTCGAGGGTGTTGAAAACCCGCAGCCTGGTCCGTTCGGTGTCGACCGCCTCCAGGTCGTAGCCGCCCTCGGGCGCCGTGACCACGTTCTTGGAGACCTCGGTCCAGCGAATCCTGCGCGGCGGCTCGAACTCGCTGATCCGGAACTCCCTGGAGGTCGTCATCCCGGCGTCCTTGACCCGGCTGCGGTAGACGGTCCCCACGGCCGTCGGGCCGTCGGTCGTCTTCGCGATCTCCTGTACACGCGGACTGAACTTCGGATCGTTCTCACCGTTGGCGAGGAAGGCGAAGACCTCCTCGACGGGCCGGTCGATCACGACGGTCGCCTCGAACTGTCCGGCCATGGTCTCTCCCTGCTCGCTCGTGCCCGGGCCCGGCAGTCCTCAGCCTCGCAGACCGCGGGGCCGGGCACCCGCCAAGGGCCCGGGCATGGGACGTCCATCGCTCCCAGGACACTCGCCCGCGCCCCGGGGAAGCCGACCGCGCCCCGGCATACGTCCGGGCGCTCGGGACTGCTCCGTTCGGGCTGTCCCGTACGAGCTGCTCCGCACGGTGAGAGCGGCCGTGCGCACGGCATGGGCCGTACGCACCCCCGGGCCGTCCTCGTTCAGGCGCCCAGCCGCACCGGCAGCTCCTCCACACTGTTGCCGACGAAGCTGGCGTGCCGCGTCAGCTCCGCCTCCGGGACGGCCAGGTCCAGTGCGGGGAAACGGGTGAACAGCCGCTCCAGGGCGATGGTCGCCTCCATCCGCGCGAGCGGGGCACCGAGACAGTAGTGCGGCCCGTGACCCAGTGAGAGGTGACGGGAGGTGGCGCTGCGGGTGACGTCGAATCGCCCGGCGTCCTCACCGTGGGCCGCCTTGTCACGGCCCGCGGCCGAATAACCGGCGAGCACCGGTGTGCCCTTGGGGATGACGGTGCCGTCGACGGTGAGGTCCTTCGTCGGGTAGCGGAACGGGAAGTAGCTGACCGGGCTGTCCCAGCGCAGGGTCTCCTCCACCACGTCCGCCCAGTCGGCCTTGCCGTCCTGCACCAGGGCCAGCTGGTCGCGGTGGGCGCACAGCGCGCGCACCGCGTTGGTGATCAGGTTCAGTGTGGTCTCGTGCCCCGCGATGATCATCAGCAGCAGGGTGCCGATGAGTTCCTGCTGGCTGAGCCGGTCCCCGTCCTCCTCGCGGGCGGCGATCAGGGCACTGGTGAGATCGTCGCCCGGGTCGGCCATCCGGGCGGCGGCGACCGCGCTGAGCACGGCGACCAGCTCCCGGTTGGCCGCCATGACCTCCTCGGGGCCGATGTCGGTGGCGACGATCTGGTTCGACAGATGGTGCAGCCGCTCCTGGTGCTCCGCGTCCACCCCCAGCAGTTCGCAGATGACGCCCATGGGCAGCGGCATGGCGAAGTGCCTGCGCAGATCGGCGGTGCCGTCACCGGCGGCGGACTCGAGCCCGTCCAGCAGGGAGGCGGTGACCGTCTCGATGCGCGGCCGCAGCTCCTCCACCCGGCGCGCGGTGAACGCCTTGCTCACCAGTGACCGCAGGCGCCGGTGGTTGGCACCGTCGGCCGTGGTCATGCCCTGGACGGTGGCGAAGGTCTTCAGCGGCCAGCCGTCCGCGATCCGGCCCTCGCGCAGTTCGGTGAAGTGCTCGGCTCCCTTGGCCACGTCGGGGTGGGCGAGGAACTCCTTCAGCGCGTCATGTCCCAGCACAGCCATGCCCGCGACGTCCCCGGGCAGGACGACCGGGGTCACGGCGCCCTGGGCGAGCAGCCGGGCGTTGTCCGCGTGCGGGCAGCCACCGGCCGGGTCCATCCGGTGCGGAGGCATGGCAGACGTGTTCAACGGTGGTCTCCTGTCTGTGGTGCCGCCGGATCCTGCGGCGGGTACGCCGCCCCTGGCGCGAGGGGCAGCTGCGGATCGGTGAACCGAACGGGGAGCGCGGCGAGGGCCTTGGTCCAGGGGGAGGAGATCCAGGCCAGATCCGCTTCCGGCACGGCCAGTTCCAGATCGGGCAGCCGGTGCCGGATGGTGTCCACGGCGGTCCGGGTGATCAGCCGTGCCAGGTCCTGCGCCGGGCAGGTGTGCGGTCCCGCGCCGAACGCCAGATGGGCCCGGTTGCCGGCGACGGGGCTGCCGCCGGGCGGCAGTACGTCCGGGTCGGCGTTGGCCGCGGCGAGTCCGAGGACGAGCATGTCGCCGGCTCTGATCTGCTGCCCGCCGAACTCCATGTCCCGGGTGGCGTAGCGCGCGGGGAAGTTCTGCGTCGGCGGGAAGCGCCACAGCACCAGGTCGAGAGCGTCGTCCACGCTCAGATGACCGCCCGCGAGCGAGGAGCGGAAGTCGGGGTCGGAGAGCAGGATGCGCAGGGTCGTGGCGATCCAGTTCACCGTGGTCTGGTTGCCCGCCACGAATATCACCACGAGGTTGTACAGCACCTCGTCGTCCGTGAGCCCCGCCTGGTGGTGCAGCAGCGCCGAGGTGATGTCGTGGCCCGGGTGCCGCCGCTTCTCCTCGATGAGTTCGAGCAGAATGGCGGTCATCCGCCGCTGGGCGTTGACCGATTCGGCGTTCACGGCGACCATGCCGGCGATGGCCTGGACGAACTGCCGGCCGGTACCTTCGTCCAGACCGAGCAGACCGGTGATGACCTGCATGGGAATCCGGCGCGCGTAGTGGGGCACGAGGTCGGCCTCGCGGCTGCTCGCGAACGAGGCGATGACCTGTTCGGAGGTGGCGCGGACGCTGCGGCGCAGCTCGTGTCCGTTGATGCCGTCGAGTGCGTCGGAGACGGCGGCGCGCATCCGGCGGTGCTGCTGCCCGTCCGCGTACAGCAGCGAGGGACGCCAGCCGACCATCGGCAGGATCGGGGAGTCGTGCGGCACCCGGCCTTCACGCAGCAGGCCCCAGCGGCGCGGGTCGTGTGAGAAGTCCTGCTCCTCGCGGGTGAGCCGGAGCAGTTCGCGGTGACCGAGTACCAGCCACGCCTCGATGCCGGGTGCGACGGTCACCGGCGCCACGGGGCCGTGTTCCTCGCGGAGCTTCTCGTACAGGGCGGGCATGGCGTCGCCGCCGAGGTGCGACCCGTACAGCGCCGTCGCGGCGGGGCAGCGTGCGGGCCGCGTGGTCATGCTGACTCCGTTGTGTCGATGAGGTGGCGTACGAGGGCGATCAGGGCGCGTACGGAGGAGGCGGGGTCACGGGCGTCGCAGTCCACCATCGGGGTGCCGGGCAGGAGGTCGAGCGCGGTGCGCAGCTCCTCCTCGGTGTGCCGGGGGCAGCCCGGGAACACGTTGGCCGCGACGGCGAACGGCAGTCCCAGGTCCTCGAGGTTGCCGAGTGCGTCGAAGGACGCCTCCAGGTCGCGGGTGTCGATCAGCGCGAGCGCACCGAGCGCTCCCTTGGCCAGATCGCGCCAGGCGGGCAGGAAGCGCGGCTGGCCCGGGGTGCCGAAGAGATAGAGCACCAGCTCCCCGTCGATCGTGATCCGGCCGAAGTCCAGGGCGACGGTGGTGGTCGTCTTGGTGCGGTCCGCCGTGGTGTCGACACGGGCGCCTGCCTGGGTCATCACGGCTTCGGTGGACAGCGGTTCGATCTCCGACACGGTCCCGATCAGGGTGGTCTTCCCGACCCCGAGCGGGCCGACGACGAGGATCTTGGCCGCGCCCACGACGCCGGACCCGAGGTACTTCCCCGGGGGTGCGGTCGGCCCGGCCGGCGCCGGTGCCCCGGACGCGGCGGGGATCCCGGGTCGCACGGGCGCACCGGATCGTCCGGCGGTCCCGGGCTCCCCCGCTGCCCGGGGTTGCCCGGGCGTCCTGTCCGCTGCCTCAGAGGCGGCTTTCGAGGCCATGAAGGACCTTTCTCAGCATGGTGACATCGGCTCGTTCGGCGGGCGGGACCGGCGGACGGATCACGATCAGACCCCACCCGAGGAGGTCGGCGAGGAGCACCTGGACCACCGAGGACGGCTGGCCGAGGTGGGCGGCCACCTCGGCGACCGACAGCAGTCCCTGACAGTGCGCCAGGATCCTCAGGTGCTCGGGCTGGAGTGGCGGCGGGTAGGCCGCGTCCGTCGCCATCACCAGGGTCTCCCAGGCGAGCGGTTGCCCGCCCGTGCCCGCCCGTCCGCCGGTGATCACGTACGGCCTTACCGCCGGGGTCGTCCGTTCCTCCGGGAAGTCGGTCATGACGAGGGGTCCACCGACCCCACGGGTTCCCTCGGCTGGGCGCTCAGGTGCACGCCGATCTGCGCCACGAGCAGTTGCATCTGCTGGGCGACCAGACCGACGTCGGCACCCGTGCCGGTCGCGACGCCGAGTTGTGCGCCCACCCCGGCATGGGTGAACAGCACGAATCCGTGCTCGGACTCCAGCATCAGCTGCCGCACTCCGGCTCCCTTGCCGAACACCAGCCCTGCCGTTGACCGTCCTGTCATGGTCAGCGCGGCGCAGGCCGCCGAGAGCGATTCGGCCTCCGCGACGCTGAGTTCGGCCACCGGTCCGGAGAGATTGCCGGCGGACGCGTGCCCGAGCCGCAGCCCGTCCTCGGAGACCACGACGGCGTGCCGGACCCCCGGGATATCCGTCAGCGGTCGCAGCATCCAGCCCAGGTCAGGCAGTTTCGTGATGGCTCCGGTCACTGCCGGCCTCCCTCGTGGTCGGGTCCTTCGGGCGTTCTGCTGGTCTCGGCCTCGGCTCGTCCGCGCCGGGTCCCGGAGAGCACACCGGCGATCGAGGCACGGGCGTCCTCCGGGGTCCATTCACCGCCGGGGTCCGGTGTGCTCGTGCCCTGCGGCGGTGCCGGCAGGGTCTGGCGCACGGCGGCCTCCTGGGCCCCCCGCCGGCTGCGGCGCCTCGGGAGAGCGGCGTTGGCGGTCGTCCCGGGAGCGCCGGCCGCAGCATCCTGAGACCCGGGCGCCGTGACCGTGGCGGGACGCATCGGGGGACGCGGCGGCGCCGCTTCGGTGAGCAGCCGCAGCGGTACGAAGGTGACGGCGCGGGTCCCGCCGTACGCGGACGCCGTGGTCAGCTCCACGTTGAAGCCCAGTTCCCGGGTCCAGCGGCCGACACAGGCGAGCCCCAGACGCGGTACCGCTCCGAGCCGGGTCAGATCCAGGTCGTCGCGCAGTCGTGCCGTCGCCTGGTGCAGTACGTCCGGCGGCATCCCGAGACCCGCGTCGTCGACCTCGACGACCGCCCCGGCGCCGACCTCCCTGATGGTGACGACGACCTGGCTGCTGGAGGGGGAGAACACCGTGGCGTTCTCCAGCAGTTCGGCGATGGCGTGCATAAGGCCCTCGACGGCGGGCGGCACCACATGGAGCATCTGGCCGCCGTGCACCTCGACCCGGCCGAACTCCAGGATGCGCGACTGGGCGCCGCGTACGCAGTCGTAGAGGGAGACCGGATGGCTCTCCCGGCGCGCCGGCCACACACCGCACATCACCAGCAGGGTCTGCGCCTTGCGGGTCATCTGGGCGGCGGCGTGGTCGGCCTTCATCACCTCGGCCATCACGGACGGGTCGTCGATGGTGCGCTCGATACGGTCGAGGACCCGCTGCTGCACCGTGGCCATGGCGTGGACCGAACGTGCGACGGACTCGAAGGCCGTCTGCACGGAGTCGCGCAGGGCCCGCTCCCTGCGCACCGCCTCGTCGTCGCCGAGTGCGGCGACGACCGAGGCAAGGGACCGGGCGAAATCCTCTCCCGTGTCGGATGCGGGGGCGAGCGGCCCCGGGACGCCGTCCAGCCGGCGGCCCGCGCGGAGCCGCTCGACGACGGCGGGGACGCGTACGGTGGCCAGATGCTCGACCTCGGAGTCCCGGGCTGCCGCCAGGCGCCGGGCATGTCGAAGTGAGCGGCGCAGGGCGAAGACCCAGACGAGAAGTGCCGCGGCGGCGCAACCGCCGGCGACGCTCAGCAGGGTGACCATGTTGTGACGACTCGGCAGACCGCGACCACGGAGTACGAGCCCCTTCCGGAACATGTCATCGAAACAGCTCCACGACGATCGGGAGCAGTCAGATCTTACGATCAAGTGAGTGTGTTCGAACGCCAGTTGGGCAAGGAGATTCCGGATGAGGCGTTGTCACCCTCCGGCCGGCCCTTCCGCACACAACACACCGATCATCCGGGCGACCGTCACGGCCATCGCCGACCGGCCGGCCGAGAGGTAGGCACGGGCGTCGACCACGTCGGTGTGGGTCGCCAGATGGGCGCGGATGGCTCCGGTCATGGCGAGGTTGAGCGCCGTACCGATATTGATCTTCGCCATGCCTGCGCGGACCGCCGCCGACAGCTCGTCGTCCGGGACGCCGGACGATCCGTGCAGCACCAGTGGTACGTCCAGCACCTCGCCCAGCCTGGCGAGGAGTGCGTGGTCGAGCACCGCCGTACGGGTTGTCATCGCATGGGTGCTGCCGACGGCGACGGCGAGTGCGTCCACACCGGCCGCCGCGACGAAGGTCCGTGCCTCGTCCGGGTCGGTACGGGCTCCGGGCGCATGGGCGTCCCGTGGCGCGGCGCCGCCCTTGCCGCCGACCTCGCCCAACTCGGCCTCGATCCAGAGTCCGTTGGCGTGGGCCCAGTCGGCAGCGGCACGGGTCGCGGCGAGGTTCTCCTCGTACGGCAGCCGCGACGCGTCGTACATCAGGGAGCTGAAACCCGCGTCGGCCGCCTGGCGCAGCAGTGCGTCACTGGTGACATGGTCCAGATGGAGTGCGACCGGTACGGTGGCGGCCCGCGCGGCCTCGAGGGCGGCTCGGGCCAGCGGACGCACCCTGCCGTGGCGGTACTTCACGGCGTTCTCGCTGATCTGGAGGATGACCGGGGAACCGGAGGACTCCGCCCCGGCGACGACGGCTTCGGCGTGCTCCAGCGTGATGACGTTGAACGCCGCCACGGCGCGCCCTCGCGCCACCGCTTCGGAGACCAGGGTTGAGGTCTCGGCCAGCGGCATCGTCAGGCTCCGGCGAGGATGACGGAGCGGCTGAGGTGCCGCGGGCGGTCCGGGTCGAGTCCTCGCGCGCCGGCGACGGCGACGGCCAGACGCTGGGCGCGTATCAGCTCGGCCTGCGGGTCGAGGTCCCCGGCCAGCCACATCGCGCCGGTGGCCCGTACCTCGCCTGCCAGTCCGGGCGGCGCCGCGCCGATCATCCAGGTGGCGGTGCCGCGGGCGGCGATGCTGATGGGGCCGTGCCGGTACTCCATCGCCGGGTACGCCTCGGTCCACGACAGGGACGCCTCCCGCATCTTGAGCGCCGCCTCGTTGGCGAGCCCCACGGTCCAGCCCCGGCCGAGGAAGGTGAACTGCCCGCAGCCGGTGAGCCCTTGGGGCAGCGGTTCGGCCAGCGCGGCCCTGGCGTCGTCCACGACGGCGGCGGTGTGCAGTCCGGTGTGGGCACGCAGCAGAGTGAGCGCCGTGGTGGCGAAACGCGTCTGGACGACGGACCTCTCGTCGGCGAAGCCGAGGTCGACGACGTCGTCGGCGGCGCTCGTCACGGGCGCGGCCGGGTCGGCGGTGACGGCAGTGGTACGGGTCTTCCCACGCAGCCTGCGCAGGAGCCGGAGCACCTCGGTGGTGGTGCCCGAGCGGGTGAGCGCGACGACGCGGTCGTAGTGACGCCCCTCGGGAAACTCGGAGGCCGCGAAGGCGTCCGACTCGCCCCGGCCGGCGTCCTCGCGCAGTGCGGCCGCGGCCTGGCTCATGAACAGCGAGGTCCCGCAGCCCACGAATGCCACCCGCTCCCCGTCCGCTGGGAGCGCCCCCGCGCTGCCCTCGGCCAGCTCCGCGGCACGCTCCCAGCACTCCGGCTGGGTGGCCAGCTCGTCGGCGACATGGCTCATATGCGCGCTCCGTTTCTGGATGCACTTTCTTGCAAAATATCGCGCCTCTTCAATCATCTTCAAGCAATCGCGCAGAGGTCGGGGCACGGTCACAGGCGTCGCAGCCCGGCACCGTGGCCGTGCCGGGTGCCCGGCCACCCGCGGTCCTGCTGTCGGCCGCCGGCTGTGGGTTGCCGTGGTGGCTGCACCGGAGCGCGCCGTGCCGGTATCCACGGGACAGCCCTTAGGGTCACGTCGAGCGTTCGAGGAGAGGAGCCGCGGTGTCGCGCGACGCCCGTTGGAAGGAATTGCTGGAGCTGCTCGTCGAGCGGGGCCGTCTGGAGGTCGACGAGGCCGCCGCGGCGCTCGGCGTCTCGCCGGCGACGATCCGGCGGGACTTCGACCAGCTCGCCGAGCAGCAGATGCTCGTCCGCACCCGCGGTGGCGCCGTCGTGCACGGGGTGTCGTACGAGCTCCCGCTGCGCTACAAGACCTCCCGGCGGGCCGCGGAGAAGCAGCGCATCAGCGCGGCGGTGGCCGCGCTGATCTCGCCCGGCGAAGCGGTGGGTTTCACCGGCGGGACCACGACCACCGAGGTCGCCCGGGCCCTCGCCGCCCGGCCCGATCTGGCATCGGGTTCCCCGGCTCTGACGATCGTCACCAACGCCCTCAACATCGCCAATGAGCTGGCGATCCGGCCGCAGTTCAAGATCGTCGTCACCGGTGGCGTGGCCCGTCCGCAGTCGTACGAGCTCATCGGGCCGCTGGCGGACGGTGTGCTCGGCCAGATCACCATGGACGTGGCGGTCCTCGGCGTCGATGCCTTCGACCTCGCCCACGGCGCGGCGGCTCATGACGAGGACGAGGCCGCGATCAACCGTCTGCTGTGCGAGCGGGCCCGGCGCGTGGTAGTCGCCGCGGACTCGACCAAGCTGGGAGCCCGCGCGTTCGCCCGCATCTGCGGCACGGACCAGGTGGACACCCTGGTGACCGATACCGCCGTACCCGACGAGGCCGCCGCCGGGTTCGAGAAGGCGGGGGTGACCGTCATCCGGGCCTGACCCGGCGACGCGGTACCGGCCGCCGGGTCAGGGCATCCAGATGGCGGCGCGCCGGCAGGACGAGGAGGTCTCGGCTGCCGGCGGCGAACGCAGGAGGGCCGGTGAGTGCCGACGGTCCCGGTGACGTCCACGTGCGCCCGCCCCCGGCGCACGGGGGCGGGCGGTGGGGTAGGCCCATGCACGACCGTTCAAGCCGCTTGAGCAGCGGACGTGTCAGCCGAAGCAGCTCGGTACGGGGTTGCCGCTGTCCTCACAGTTGGTGGGCACGTTGTCGATGATCTTGACCTTGCCCTTCGTGACGACGGTGCCGTTGTTCTGGATACCGCCGGCAGGATCGTCGGAGATGTTGCCCTTCACCTTCGAGTTGGTGAGGGTGAGGAGGCTGTCTGCCTCGACGTAGATGCCGCCGCCGGCGTTGCCGGGAGCCAGGTTGTCGATGATCTTCGAACCGCGGATCGCGACCTCTTCCTCGGAGTCCCCCAGGTTGACGTAGACGCCGCCCCCGCCGCTTTCGGTGGTGGCATTGTCGATGATCTTGCTGTCCTCGATCACCGCGGGTGCTTCGAGGTTGATGCCACCGCCACCACCGCTGGTGGCGGTGTTGCCCTTGACGGTGCCATTGCGCACGTAGAGCGCACCGTACTGGTTGTAGATGCCACCGCCGTAGTAGCCGCGGTTGTAGGTGATGGCGGTCTTCTCCACTTCGGTCACACCGCCGTAGTTGTTCAACGCGCCGCCGTAGTAGCCGTAGTTGTAGGAGAGGTAGCTGTCGCTGATCTTCGTCGTGCCGTACTCGTTGACGATGGCCGCATAGCCGTCGGAGATGTTGCCGGTGACCTTGGTGGTGCTCATGTCGAGTTTGCCGTAGTAGCTCGAGACGGCGGCGCCCTCGGTGCCGGAGTTCTTGGCGAGGATGCTGTCGCGGATCGCGGTGACGCCCTCGTTGTAGACACCGCCGCCCTCATAGGAGCTGGTGTCGCTCACGGTGTTGTTCTCGAAGGTGACGTTTTCGACGTCGAGCCGCCCCCCGGGTTTCACGTTGACGCCCCCACCGTCGGCGTCATCGGCCTTGCCGCGGGTGATGGTGAGGTCGCGGAGCTTCAGGTCGCCACCGACGCCGACCTCGAAGATCCGGAACGGGTCGGCATTGGCGGCGCGCGCGATGGTCGCCCCGTTGCCGATGATCGTGATCGGCTGCGTGATCTCGGGCAGGCCGTTGCCGTCCTCGTGGGCGGTGAGCGTATAGGTGCAATTTTCCGCCAACTTCAGGCGACTGGGCCCCTCGACTTCGTTTGCCCGCACGATCGCCGAGATCAAATGGTCCGGGTCACATTCCACGAATACGGCCTTCTCGTGATCCCCCTCGTGCGAACCACGCCCGTGGCCATCCTCGTGGCCATCACCCTTCTTCTTGTCATGGCCCTTCTTCTGGCCCTCGGAGCCCCCCTCATTCCCCTCGTCGCCCTTGGACCCGGAGCCTTCCTTCTTGCTCCCGACGGATACCTTGCCCTGGGAGTCCGAGTGGTCGTCGTGCCCCTTGCCGGCGTCCTTGCCCACGGAGGCGGGCTTCGTCTCCTCGGAGTCCGCGAACGCGACACCAGTCGTGCCGCCGACCATCGTGGCGAAACCGGCCGCGGCAAGAGCGGCGACTTGCCAGTGGCGGCTCGGCGCCCTGGTCCTTGCCCGGGACTCGGCACAAGTGCCCGTGCTCACACCCTGTGATCCAGACATTCGACGTTGTTCTCCTTCTGCGTGACAAGCCGTCAAACCTCCATCCCGGAGGGAAAAGTGCAGGTATCGAATCACAGAAAAAGGAGATAAATAAGACAATAGACCCGCGATGGGTGTGTCGGCTGCCGGCGGCTCAGGTGCGAGGCCCCGAAAGTGCGCTCCGCACGGCTATAACTGAACGATGATCATCCATGTGGTCCCGCTCGACGACTGGCTCGCCATCCCCGAACGCCCCTACGCTCCGCGGTCCTTCGCGGCGGAGGGCTTCATCCACTGCTCCCCCGACGAGGCGACGACGCTCGCGGTCGTCAACGCGTACTACCGCGACACGCCGGGGCCACTGATGGCCCTGCTGATCGACGAGAACCGGCTCAGGTCCCCCGTGCGGCGCGAGCCCGCCGGTTCGGCACCGCCGCCGGGCGTCTCCCCGGACACGCTGTTCCCCCATGTGTACGGTCCGATCGACCGTGAAGCGGTCGAGGGACTGCTGGAGATCCGGCGTGACCCGGACGGCAGGGCCGTGGAATTCGCCCCCTGGGCGTAGGGCCTTTCGTTTGGATCTTGCCGCACGGGAGTCAGCTTCCTGAGTCCTCCGGCGGTCGCCCTCTGCGGGCCACCGTCTGCGGCGAAAGCCGTTCGACCAGATCCTCCAGCTCGGCACAGGCCTGCTCGATCTTCCGCCGGATGGTGCGCTGCTCGGTCACGATCGCGGAGAGCAGCAGGCCGGTCAGCGCTGCGGAACCGTTGAGAGCCTGCAGGGTGCCCATCACCGCGAACAGACTGTGCCCCGCGAAGGTCCCGAGGCGGTCCGTCGCCGCCGAGATCGCCAGGACGGACACGATGAGCACACAGGGGGCTGCGCCGGGCAGCTGGAACCTCAGCGCCGCCCAGACCAGCAGAGGGAAGACGAGGAAGAGCAGCGCGACCGTGCTCCGGGTGGCGACGAACGCGACCACTGCGGTGCTGAGCACGAGCACGACGGCCTCGGCCCAGCGGGCGGGGTGCATGTCCACCGGCCACCGGATCGTGCGGGCCACGAGCAGCAGGGGCGTGATCACCAGGACCCCCATGGCGTCACCCGCCCACCAGGCCGACCAGACCGGCCAGAAGTCCTCGGGGTCGAGGCCCGACAGCACCAGCACACCGGCCGCCGCCGTCGCGCTGACCAGCATCCCCGCGAACGCACCCAGGAACACCAGGGCGAGCCCGTCCCTCAGGCGGTCCAGCTCGGGCCGGAACCCGAAACGGCGCAGCAGCAGATAGGCGCACACCGGCGCGAGGGTGTTCCCGGCGAGGATGCCGAACACGAGGGGGCGGAAAGGAGTGATGGTCAGGATGACCATGAGCGTGCCGAGGGCGATCCCGGGCCAGACCCGCAGCCCGAACCAGATCAGCGAAGCCAGGGCGATACCGGTGGGTGGCCACAGCGGCGTGACAACCGCTCCCTCGACGGAGAGCTGCAGGGTCAGCCCGAGGCGCGCCGCGCCGTAGTAGGCGAGGGCGACGGCGAGCATCAGCAGCAGCACCGCGCCGTAGTGCCTCAGAACCCTGGTACTGCCCACACCTCATCACACAACGTCCCCCGTCCGGACGCACGTCCTGGAGCCGGCGCCGCCGCGCTGGGAGCAGCGGGCCGCACCGTGACCGGCACGGAAGGCGTGCCACGGCACGGCGCCGGGGCGCGTCAGCCGGATCCGCGCGTGGCGGGCGCGTCGTGCTGCAGGACGAGTACGGCGGCGTCGTCCTTGTGGCCGGTGAGCTCGGCTGCCGCCATCACCTCGGCGGCGAGCTCGTCGGCGCCGGCCCCTGCGGCGGTGCCGACCCCCACCAGCCGGGTCACCGTGTCGAGCCCGGTGTCGAGGGACACGGTCGGCCCCTCCATCACTCCGTCGGTGAGCAGCACGAAGGCCCCGGCCCCGGTCAGCCGCCGGGTGGTCACCGGGTACCCCTCGCCGGGCTGCACACCGAGCGGCAGTCCGCCTTCGTCCTGTGCGGCACCGCTGCGGCCGTCCGTCGTGGCCCAGACCGCCGGGACGTGCCCGGCACGGGCGCTCTCGATGGCCCAGGCGGTCGGGTCGAAGCGGACGAAGGTGCAGGTCGCGAAGAGATCGCGGGCCACCGACACCAGCAGGTCGTTGGCCCGGCTGAGCACCTCGCCCGGGTCGGTGGACGCGGTGGCCACGGCGCGCAGCCCGATGCGGATCTGCCCCATGAAGGCGGCGGCCTCGACGTCGTGACCCTGGACGTCCCCGATGGAGAACCCGAGCGAGCCGTCCGGCATGACGAACCCGTCGAACCAGTCGCCACCGATGTCCAGACCGTCGCGGGCGGGGGCGTAGCGGGCGGCGGTCCGCAGTCCCGGCAGCGACGGCAGCCCGGAGGGGAGCATGTCCCGCTGCAGAGCCTCGGCCAGCTCGACCCGGGCCCGCTGGAGTTCCGCGCCCTGCTTCGCCTGCGCGGTGAGACGCCTGAGTGTGATCAGGAGGTCGTCGGCGCTCGCCGACGCCGGGGGACGACGCCGCGTCATGGACTGCTCCGTTGCACCTCGGTGCTGTACGTCCGCATGCGCTGTTCGTCCGCATCCGCGCCGCACACAACTCGACGCTCATCATACTTCCGGGCCCCGGGAGTCGCCTGCGAAGCAGCGAACGCTCCTTCGCCTAGGGTCGTTCCGGCGGCGACCGGTCGTTCGGCGGAGGCCCGTCGAATGGAAACCGGCCGGACGGAGACCCGCCGGACGGCCCCCGGGATGGGTGTACGCGCCGGGGAACCAGATCAGGAGGCAGCTCAGGTGACCACGCCCCAGCCCACACCCTCACCCGCGGACGACAACGGCGGGGCGCGCCCGACGGTGGCCGTGCTCGGCACCGGAATCATGGGTGCGGGTATGGCCCGGAGCATGCTGAGGGCCGGACTGCCCGTGCGGGTGTGGAACCGTACGCGCGCGAAGGCCGATGCGCTGGTGGCCGACGGGGCGCACAGCGCCGCCACTCCCGCCGAGGCCGTCACGGGGGCGGACGTGGTGCTGACCATGCTCAACGACGGCCCGCGCGTGCTGTCCGCCATGCGGGACACGGACGGCGGCCTCGCCCGTGGCACGGTGTGGGCCCAGGCCGCCACGGTCGGCGACGCGGCCACGGCCGAACTGTCCGGCTTCGCCCGCGAACACGGCCTGGTCTTCGCCGACACGCCGGTGCTCGGTTCGCAGCCCGCCGCCGAAGCGGGTGAACTGCTCGTCCTGGCCGCCGGCCCGTCCGCCGCCCGGGAGGCGCTCGAGCCGGTCTTCGCCGCCATCGGCCGCCGTACCGCCTGGGTCGGTGACGACGGCTCCACGGCCGCGGCGAGCCGTCTCAAGCTGGTCCTCAACAGCTGGCTCACCGGCCTCACCCACGCCGGAGCCGAGTCCCTCGCCCTCGCCCGGGGCCTCGGGGTCGACCCCGAGGACTTCCTCCGTTCCCTCGAGGGAGGGCCGCTGGACAGCGGCTATCTGCGCATCAAGGCCGCGATGATCGTGAGCGGCGACTACTCCCCCACGTTCACCGTGTCCAACGCCCTCAAGGACTCCCGTCTCATCAACGAAGCCGCCGAGCGAGCCGGAGTCCGCCTCGACCTCGCCCAGGCGGGGCTCGCACGCTTCGAACGTGTCGAGCGCGCCGGTCACGGAGGCGACGACATGGCCGCCACCTATCTGGCGTCCTTCGCAGCCGGGAACGCCGGATAGGTGACGGAATACGTGGCGGACAGTCGGCGGGCGGGGCCGTGGCGAAGAGGGCCCCAGCCCCTTCTCACCCGGTCCCGGGACACCCGTTCGGCGGTGCCCGGGGACTGGCCACCTCCCCCTAGCGGGTAGCCACGCCTCATGCCCTTCAGATTCGGGGCGCCGGACGACAACGACGAGGCGCGCCACGGTCACTGGTTCGCCCGGCTCTACCGGCGTGCGCAGACCTCGGTGGTCGGGCTCGCCTGGAGCCGCGGCCGCGAGATGGAGCTGATGCACCGCGCCATGGGCTTCGCCGCTCTGGGCTTCCTGACCCTGGTGCCGTTGCTGGTCGTCGTCGCGGCCGCGGACCTGCCGAGCGGCCAGGGGTTCGCGAAGTGGCTCGTCCAGGGCCTCGGGGTGTCCGAGGTGTCGCAGGAAGAGGTGGAGGAGCTGTTCGGCCCCTCGGGGCAGGCCCTCCAGCGCACGACCGCACTCGGATTGGCCGCCCTGGCCGCGTTCGGGGTCACGTTCGGTTCCGCGGTCCAGACCGGCTACGAAAGGGCGTGGGACCTCCCGACGGCGCGCTGGCACACCATGTGGCGCCATGTCGTGTGGCTCGCCGTACTGATCGTGGCGCTGCTGGTGTTCGTCACCACGCCCACCCCGGCCAACGCCTCCGCGCTGGAGACCGTGGGAGTCGCGACCAGCGACGTGGTCGGCGCGTTCTTCTTCTTTTGGTGGTCGCAGCGGCTGCTGCTGTGCGGCCGGATCCGCTGGCGGGCCCTCGCGCCCGGAGCGGCGGCCACCGCACTGGGTCTGCTCGGGCTGCGGATCTTCTCCCAGCTCGTCTTCTCGCCGCTGATCGCCGCGAACGCCGTGACCTACGGCCCGTTCGGGACCGTGCTCGTGCTGCAGTCCTGGCTGGTCGGGGTGGGGTTCGTGGTGTACGGCGGCGCCTTGGTCGGCCGGCTGTTCCACGAGGCGCGGGTGCGGCGCAGGATCGATGCCGAGCTGAACCGCCGGCGACCGGGGCCCTGACCAGTGCGGTGACCGGACACCGGCCGGACTCCCGCCACGGCCCGCCGCCCACGGCTCGCGCGGTCGCCCCGGAGGGCGGCCCAGTGCTAGAACTGTGAACATGATCGGACGTTCCCGCCGGTCCCGGCTGCCGGCGGTCCAGCCGCCCAGCCGCCTGCGGGCACACGATCAGGGCGTGCGGGCGACGGCGCCGAGCCGCCGTCCGCCTTCACTGCTGGGTGTCCAGAGCCTCGCCGCCCAGGTCTTCCTCCTCCAGGCGATCGTCGTCATCCTGCTCGTCATCTCCGGCACGGCGGCGCTGGTCCTGCAGGCGCGCTACGACAGCCGCCAGGACGCCGAGAACCGCTCGCTCGCCGCCGCGGAGAGCTTCGCGCACGGCCCGGGTACGGCGCTCGCGCTGAAGTCGCCGAACCCCACCGCGATCCTGCAGCCGGCCGCCACCCAGGCTCAGCAGGCGGCGGGTATCGACTTCATCTCCGTACTGGGCGTGGACGGGGTCCGCTACACGGACCCGGTGCCGGCGCTCATCGGCACGCGCATCGAGGGCGATGTCTCGCGAGCGGCCAAGGGCAAGCCGTTCACCGAGACCTTCCAGGGCCAGCCGCGGGACGCGGTCAGGGCCGTCGTTCCGGTCACCGACGCCAAGGGGCAGGTCGTCGGCATGGTCAGCGCCGGTATCCAGGTCGCGAATGTCGGCGACCTGCTGGACCGGCAGCTGCCGGTCGTGCTGGCGTCGGCCGCGGGCGCGCTGGCGCTCGCCACCGGTGGTGCGGCCCTGGTCAGCCGGCGACTGCGACGCCAGACGCACGGTCTCGACCCGGCCGAGATGACCCGGATGTTCGAACACCACGACGCGGTGCTGCACGCGGTGCGCGAGGGCGTGCTGATCGTCGGCGGCGACGGCCGTCTGGTGCTCGCCAACGACGAGGCGCGGCGGCTGCTCGATCTGCCCCCGAAAGCGGACCGCAGGCCCGTCTCCGAGCTCGGTCTCGGCGCCGGCATGACCCAGCTGCTCGTCTCCGGCGAGGAGGTCTCCGACGCGGTCTTCCTCTCCGGTGACCGGCTGCTCGCCGTCAACACCCGGCCGACGGCCCCCTACGGCGGTGTACCGGGCGTCGTCGCCAGCCTCCGGGACACCACGGAGCTGCGGGCCCTGTCCGGCCGGGCCGAGATCGCCAGGGAACGGCTCACCCTGCTCTACGAGGCGGGGGTGCGGATCGGCACGACACTGAACGTGGGGCGCACGGCGGAGGAGCTCGCGGAGGTGGCCGTCCCGCGGTTCGCCGATTTCACCAGCGTGGAACTGCTCGACCATGTGCTGCGCGGTGAGGAGCCGACGAGCGCGGCGACCGAGATGCGGCGCACCGCGCTGTACGGCATCCGCGACGACTCTCCGCTCCAGCCCGTGGGCGACCTGATCCGGTTCGTGATCCCGGCGACTCCGATGGCCATGGCCCTGGAAGGCGGCCAGGCCGTGCTCTCGCCGGACCTCAGCGAGCAGCAGAACTGGCGGACGCAGGACCCGGAAGGGGCGCGGCAGGCGCTCGCGTACGGCATCCGCTCACTGATCACGGTGCCGCTCCAGGCCCGTGGCGTGGTGCTCGGGATGGCGAACTTCTGGCGGACCGGGAACCAGCCGTACTTCGACGAGGACGACGTCTCGTTCGCCGAGGAGCTCGCCGCGCGGGCGGCCGTGGCGATCGACAACGCCCGCCGGTTCACCCGCGAACACGCCATGTCGGTCACGCTCCAGCGCAGCCTGCTTCCGCGTGATCTGCCGCAGCAGGAGGCCCTGGAGGTGGCCTGGCGCTACCTGCCCGCGCAGAGCGGGGTGGGCGGCGACTGGTTCGACGTCATTCCGCTGCCGGGGTTCCGGGTCGCCCTCGTCGTCGGCGATGTCGTCGGCCACGGTATGTACGCCGCGGCGACCATGGGCCGGCTGCGCACCGCAGTGATCAACTTCTCCTCCCTCGACCTGCCGCCCGCCGATCTCCTGGCGCACCTCGACGACCTGGTGATCCGGATCGACGCGGACCAGCGGGCCGAGGACGACCACGACCGCGGACCGGTGACGGGTGCGACCTGTCTCTACGCCGTCTACGACTCGGTCAGCGGGCGCTGCACCCTCGCGCACGCCGGGCATCTGCCGCCCGCGCTGGTCGATCCCGTGCACGGCGTCACCTATCCGGAGCTTCCGGTGTCACCGCCGCTCGGCATCGGCGGGCATCCGTTCGAGGAGACCGAGCTGGAGCTTTCCGAGGGCAGCCGGATCGTCCTGTTCACGGACGGGCTCGTCGAAGACCGCCGACGTGACATCGACGAGGGGCTCGAGCTGCTGCGCCACGCCATCTCCGAGCCGGGGCTGACCCCCGAGGAGACCTGCCGGGCGGTGACGGAGGCCATGCCGCGCAGCAGCCAGTCGAGTGACGACATCGCCCTGCTCGTCGCTCGTACGCACCGGCTCCCCGCGGACCGGGTCGCGGTCTGGGACGTGCCACTCGATGTGGCGGAGGTGTCCCGGGCGCGTGCCGAGGCGGGGCGCAGGCTCGCCGAATGGGGCATCGGGGACGCGTCGTTCGTAGCCGAGCTGGTGCTCAGCGAACTGCTCACCAACGCCATCCGCTACGGTGCCGAACCCGTGCAGGCACGGCTGCTCTACGGCAACACGCTCATCTGCGAGGTGTCCGACGGCAGCAGCACCTCGCCCCATCTGCGCCGGGCGGCGGCGACCGACGAGGGCGGACGCGGGCTGTTCCTGGTGGCCCAGTTCTCGCAGCGCTGGGGCACGCGCTATGCGGCGGGAGGAAAGATCATCTGGGCGGAGATGGGGCTCGGGGGCGAGTTCCCGGAGGAGACCATGATGGTGCTCGACGACGAACTCGCCCTGTGACGGCGGCGGTTTCCGAGGGGTACCTCCCGGCGGTAGCCGGGAGAGCGCCGTGCAGGGCGCCGCGAGCCGGTGAACCCGTCCGGTCACAGCCACCGACCATAGCTTTGTGGCTACGAGGCGACGGGCCGGGCCTCGACGCCCGATGCGGGCTGCTGGTGGCCGCCGCTCGCGAGCATCCGTACCTCTCCGCGGTCACTGATCTCCGCCTGCACGATGCCGGTGTCGTCGGCGTAGACGGGATGGCCACCGGGTCCCTTCCGCTCGGTGCGGTGGACGACGACGGCGTCCTCGTCGGCCGCTTCGCGCGCGTCCACCACGGCGGCGTGTGCGAAGACCAGCTCGTAATCCTTGCGGTTTCCGTTCCGGTTCATGGCGCCCTCCTCTGCCGACAGCCGGGCATATTGCCGATATGTCACCCGAATGACCATTATCGAGCAATTCACTCTCCGCGCGAGCGCCAGGCGACCGCCCCGGCACCGAGGGTGACCACTCGGGAAGGGTTCGCGTCCGGTCCGTGGGGTGAGGTACATCCGGGTGGTGTCTCCCGGCGGTGGCCGGGAGGGCACCGAAGCGGTCGTCACGGGCCGGTCCGTCCCGTCCTCCCGGCAAACCCGCCGGGCTTCAGCAGATACGCGGCAGCTGCTCTCCGAGCGGAAGGTCGACGACCCTCGTACCGCCGAGCCCGGTGCGTGCCACCACCATCCCGTGGTGGGCGTCGACCACCTCGCCGATCACGGCGGCGTCCGTGCCGAGAGGGTGCGCCCGCATGGCCGCGAATACGGCGTCGGCGACCTCGGGGCGGACGAAGGCGACGAGCTTGCCCTCGTTCGCGACGTACATCGGATCCAGGCCCAGTACGGCACAGGCGCTGGCGACCGCCTCCGGGACCGGAACGGCACGCTCCCTGACGACCACACCCGTGCCGGAGGCCACCGCGATCTCGTTGAGGGCGGCGGCCAGCCCGCCACGCGTCGGGTCCCGCAGCACATGCAGGGCGGACGGGTCCTCGGTGGCCGCGAGCATCGCCTCGACCAGGCCCCCGAGCGCGGCGCAGTCGCTCTGGATCCCGACGCCGAACTCCAGGCCCTCGCGCACGCTCATGATGGCCACCCCGTGGACGCCGACGTGCCCGCTGACGATCACCACGTCACCGGGGACGACACGCTGCGGACGCAGGTCGACGCCCTGCGGGATGAGTCCGATGCCGGAGGTGTTGATGAACACGCCGTCCCCGTGGCCGGCCTCCACGACCTTGGTGTCGCCGGTGGCGACCTCCACCCCGGCCGTTCTGGCCGCCGCGCCGAGCGCCTCCGCCACCCGCGCCACGACGGCGATCTCGACTCCCTCTTCGAGGATGAACCCGCACGACAGATAGGCGGCCTTCGCGCCGCTCATGGCGAGGTCGTTCACCGTGCCGTTGACCGCGAGGTCGCCGATACTGCCGCCGGGGAAGAACAGCGGCCGGACCACGAACGAATCGGTGGAGAACGCCAGCCGCGCACCGCCGAGTTCGAGCGCAGCGGAGTCCCCGAGGCCGGCCAGCGCCGGTCCGCCGAACGCGGGCGCGAAGATGTCCCGGACCAGCTCAGCGGACATCGCGCCACCACCGCCGTGGCCCATGACCACACGCGGCTGGTCACGTACGGGCAGCGGACACGTCCACGCCAGTACGTCCGGGGCCCCGGACGCGACGGTGACCCCGCACTGTTCCGCCGCGGCGGCCGTGGAATCGGTGCGGTGCGGGGCACGGGTGCTCTCAGACAACGGGGCTGCCTTCCAGTGACGGGGCCGGCAGATCGAGCCGCCGGTAGAGGTAGTAGGCGGCGCATGCTCCCTCGCTGGAGACCATGGTGGCGCCGAGCGGGGTGCGCGGCGTGCAGACGGTGCCGAAGGCCTCGCACTGATGGGGCTTCAGCAGCCCCTGCAGGACCTCGCCGCTGCGGCACGCGGCCGGTTCGCGGGTGTCGATGCCCGACACCGAGAAGCGGTACTCGGCGTCGTAGTCGCGGTAGCGCGGGGAGAGCCGCCAGCCACTGTCGGGGATCACCCCGATACCGCGCCAGGCACGGTCGGTGACCTCGAAGACGTCGTCGAGCATCGCCCGCGCCGCGGGGTTCCCCTCGGGCCTGACGGCTCGCGGGTAGGCGTTGACCACGGTGTGCTCGCCCCGCTCCAGCTGCAGGACGGTGCGCCGTACCCCTTCCAGGATGTCCAGCGGTTCGAAGCCGGTCACGACGATCGGGACCCGGTGGCGCTCGGCGAGTCCGGGGTACTCGCCGACTCCCATCACGCTGCACACATGGCCGGCGGCGAGGAAGGCCTGCACCCGGCACTTCGGGGACCGCATGATCGCCTCGATCGCGGGCGGGACCCGGACATGGGACACGAGCAGGCTGAAGTTGGGGATACCGAGTCTGCGCGCCTGGTACACCGTCATGGCGTTGGGCGGAGCGGTGGTCTCGAAGCCGATCCCGAAGAAGACGACCTCGCGGTCCGGGTTCTGCTGGGCGACCCGCAGGGCGTCGAGCGGCGAGTAGACGACACGTACGTCCCCGCCCTCGCCGCGCACCTGGAACAGATCACGGCCCGTGCCCGGGACCCTGAGCATGTCGCCGAAGGAACAGAAGATCACCCCGGGCCGGGAGGCGATCTCCAGCGCCTTGTCGATCACCTCCAGCGGGGTCACGCACACGGGGCAGCCGGGGCCGTGGATCAACTCCACCTCGTCGGGGAGGAGTTGGTCGATGCCGTGCCGGATGATCGTGTGGGTCTGACCGCCGCAGACCTCCATCAGCGCCCAGGGCCGGGTGACGGTGGCCCGGATCTCGTCGAGCAGCCGCCCGGCGAGTGCGGGGTCCTGGAACTCGTCGATGTACTTCACCGCTGTCCCTCCTCCGGTACGCCACCGGTGTGCGGGGCAGCCGGACCGGTGCCGTGCGCCCCGTCGGCGGCCGCCAGTTCCCACGGGTCGCCGAACTCCTCCTGCAGCATCCCGAGCTTCTCGAACAGTTCCAGGGTCTGACGGGCCGACTCCTCGTCCAGCCGCTGCAGGGCGAACCCCACGTGGACGATGGCGTATTCACCGACCTGCAGGTCCGGCAGGTACTCCAGGCACACCTCCTTCACCACGCCGCCGAAGTCGACGGTCGCCATACGGGTTCCGTCCCGGTCCTCGATGCCCAGCACTCGGCCGGGTACCGCCAAGCACATGCGTGTCTCCTCTTGGTTCGGGGCTCGGTTCTCCCCCTGCCTTCGGCGGACGGGCCCCCGGTCCTCGCTGTCGCCGGCCCGTCACCCGGCGGCCCCGGTCGCGGTGCGGGCGGCCACGACGAGCTGGCCGAGCGCCAGCCCTCCGTCGTTCGGGGGGATCCGGTGATGGCGCAGCACGGTGAAGCCGTCGTCCCGCAGTCCACGGGCACAGGCCGACGACAGCAGCGCGTTGGCGAAGACCCCGCCGGACAGCGCCACCGTGGTCAGGCCGTGCTGCTCGCGTGCCGACGCACAGACCGTACGGACGAGCCGGGCGACGGCCGTGTGGAACCGGGCCGCGACGGACGCGGCCGGGGTGCCCTCCCTGACGTCCCGGGCCACGGCGGCGAGCACGGGGGCGGGGTCGGCGGCCAGCGGGGACGGGCCGCCCGGCTCCGGCGCGTGCAGGGTGAAGTCATAGCCGCCGGCGTGCTCCAAGGGAGCACTGACCGCGGCCGCCTCGAGTTCGACGGCGGCCTGTGCCTCGTAGCCGGCGCGGTGGCACACGCCCGTGAGGGAGGACACGGCGTCGAACAGCCGACCCATGCTGGAGGTGGGTACGCAGTTGAGGCCGCGTTCCAGTTGTCGTTCCAGCAGGGCGAGTTCGCGGTCGGGGCAGGCCCTTACGCAGGGCAGGTCGGAGGCCCATCCGATGCCCGCCGCCCACAGATGGGCCAGTGCCATGCGATAGGGCCGCTGGACGGCGGCGTCGCCGCCGGGCAGCGGTACGTAGGCGAGATGGGCGTAGCGCGTGAAGCCGCTGTAGTCCGCGAGCAGGAACTCCCCTCCCCACACGGCGCCGTCGTCCCCGTAGCCGGTGCCGTCGAAGGCGACACCGATCACCTGTCCCTGACCGTCCAGGCCGTGCTCGGCCATCGCGGACGCGATATGGGCGTGGTGGTGCTGGACGTGTACGAGGGGCCGGTCCCCGGCATGGCGCCGGGCCCACTGGCCCGAGCGGTAGCCGGGATGTGCGTCGGCGGCCAGCATCCCGGGGCGCACTCCGGTGATCCGCTCCAGCTGCTCCTCGGCACAGGCGAAGGCGTGCTGGGTGGCGAGGTCGTCCATGTCGCCGATGTGCGCCGAGAGCCAGGCCTTGCTGCCGCGGCCGAGACAGAAGGTGTTCTTGAGGTCGCCGCCCACGGCGAGTGCGGGCACCACGGGGACCGGGAGCGTCACCGGAAGCGGGGCGTAGCCGCGTGAGCGGCGCACCGTCAGGGGTTCGCCGTCGCAGACGCGCACCACGGAGTCGTCGCAGGGGACATGGATCGGACGGTTGTGGAGCAGCCACGCGTCGGCGAGGTGGGCCAGCCGGTCGAGTGCCTCCGTGTCGTCGGTGACGATCGGCTCCCCGCCGAAGTTCCCGCTGGTCATGACCAGCAGCTCGGGTCCGGCCTGCTGTTTGTCCGGGCCCTGGGCGCCGTTCGCGCCCAGACCGAGGAGCAGATGGTGCAGCGGCGTGTAGGGCAGCATCACACCAAGGTCGGGGCTGCCGGGCGCGACGCCGTCCGCGATGCGGGGAGCGCCGGACCGGGGCAGGGGCTGCCGGCGCCGCCGCATCAGGACGATCGGATGGACGGTGCCGGTGAGCAACTCCCGTTCCGCCGCCCCCATGTGGACGAGGTGCTCGACCGCGGCGGGATCCCGGGCCATCAGTGCGAACGGCTTGTCGCCGCGCGCCTTGCGCCGGCGCAGCAGAGCGACCGCGGCGGAGTTGGTCGCATCGCAGGCGAGGTGATAGCCGCCGAGTCCCTTGACGGCTACCACCGCGCCCTCCGACAGCAGCCTGCGGGCGTGGACCACCGGATCGGCGGCGACCGGCCCGTACAGACTGCGGTCGGCGGGGTCGACGGCCTCCACCAGTTCGGGCCGCATACCCGGGGCCGCGGGTGCCACGACCAGCCGCAGCCGCGGCCCGCAGGCGGGGCAGGCGACCGGCTGCGCGTGGAACCGGCGGTCGTGGGGATCGGTGTACTCGCGCGCGCAGTCGGCGCACAGGGGGAAGTCGGCCATGGTGGTGTGTGCGCGGTCGTAGGGCAGGCCGGTGACGATGGTGAAGCGCGGGCCGCAGTGGGTGCAGTTGATGAAGGGGTGCCGGTGGCGGCGGTCGGCCGGGTCGGCGAGTTCGGCCAGGCAGTCGTCGCAGGTGGCGGTGTCCGGGGAGACCAATGTCCGTACGGGTCCTTCGGTGTGCGAGGGGACGATGGCGAACCCGCTGCCGCCGGTCGCCGGGACCTCCTCGTCGTGTACGGACTCCACCAGCGCGAGCGGCGGGGCGTCCACGGCGATGCGGGTGCAGAACCGCGCGACGGCGACGGGCTCGCCCTCGACTTCGGCGACGACCCCGTCCCCGGTGTTGGTCACATGTCCGGCCAACTCGAGTCGGGTGGCGAGGGTGTAGACGTACGGCCGGAACCCCACGCCCTGCACCACGCCGCGGACGGTGACCCGCCGGCGTTGCACCGATGCCGTGAGTGCCGTTCCGGGCGGCGGGGAGCTCATGGACGCGCCTGTGCCAGGACCGGGGCGTGGACCGGGCTTCCCTCCGCCGCCGCCAGCGCCCGGTCGAGCAGGGCGCCGGTGCCCTGCCCCGTCCGCGCGGAGGTGAGGAGTACGTTCACACCCGGGTTGACCTGCTGCACATGGGAGCGGAAGGCCGCCTCGTCGAATCCGACGGCGTCCGCGATATCGGTCTTGGTGACGATCACGAGGTGGGCGAGCCCGAAGGCCGTGGGGTACTTCAGCGGTTTGTCCTCGCCCTCGGTCACCGAGGCCAGCACCACCCGCAGCGACTCCCCGAGGTCGTAGGAGGCGGGGCAGACCAGATTGCCGACGTTCTCCACGAAGAGCAGCCGGGTGTGCTCGGGGAGCCAGCCGTGCAGATGCCCGGCGAGCATCCCCGCCTCCAGATGGCACAGCCCATCGGTCAGCACCTGCTTCACGGGGGCACCCGACCGGGCGAGCCGCTCGGCGTCCCTCTCGGTCGCGAGGTCGGCCGTGAGCGCCGCGACCCGTACGCCGCGCTCCTGGGCCAGCAGCAGCTCGGCCTCCAGCAGAGCGGTCTTGCCGCTGCCGGGGCTGGACAGCACGTTCACCACAGTGGTGCCCTGAGCGGCCAGACCGGCGCGCAGCGTCTGCGCCGTCGCATCGTTCTTGGCGAGCACCGCCTGCTGCAGATCAACGACACGGCACATGATCAGCTCTCCTCGGGGATCGGTTCGCGGATGCGGCCCTGCGCCGGTTCGCCGGCCCACTCCACACCGGTGATGCGCAGCTCACGGCCCGAGGTCAGCTCGGAGGCCGCCTGACCGCAGAGAGGGCAGCACAGCTGCGGCGGCATACCGACCGCCCACTCGTCCGCGCACCGCGCGCAGCGGGCCCGGCCGGGGGCGGACTCGGTGATCAGCTCGGCCCCCTCCAGGAGGGTGCCGGCGCAGGCCAGTTCGAAGCAGAAGCCGAGGGCGTCGGGGACCACTCCGGCCAGTTCGCCGACCTGGAGGCGTACGGTCCTGACGGCGGTGGCGCCACCGGAGCGCGCAGCCTCTTCCACCTGGTCGACGACGGCCAGTGCGAGAGACATCTCGTGCATCGGTCTCCGTCCTGGGCCGGGCAAACCTCGTCCGGCTCATTAGAGGACCGGCTCCCGGCGCCCGGCGGATCGGCGCGCCGCCGCCACCCGGTTGCGTCCGCCGTTCGGTGCAGCACACCGGACGGCGGACCGGGGGCGGGCCACCGCCGGACGGGCCGTCACATGTGGCGGATCCGCAGATAGCGCCTGAGGTCGGGGAGGATCGAGGCGAGGGCGGCCAACGCGGAGGCCGCGGCGGCGCCGCCGATGATGGTCTTCTTCCTGTTCCTGCTCACTGGTGTTCTCCTCGTGTCAGGGCCCCGAACCGGGGGTCAGGGCCTTGGGCCGGACCAGATCCATGACCATCCGCACCGCCTCCGGCACGGCGGCGGCCACCTGTGGGCTGAGCCCGATGCCCTCTTCGAGACATGCGGGTTCGCAGCCCACGACGACGATGTGCCGCGGCGGGGTGCCGTCCGTACCGGCGCAGAGTGTGTCGAGCAGCGCGAGTACGGCGTCGGGTGACATCCCGTGGCCGTCGAGGCTGCCGGCGGCGGGGGCCGCGAGGCCGCCGGGCGCGCCCGGCTCGATCAGATAGAGCGTGCCCGGCTCACCGCCGCGTGCGGTGGCGTCGACGAGGACGAGAGTGTCGTAGCCGTCGAGCAGGCGGTACGCGAGGTGGACGCCGCGGATTCCGATGTCGGCCACCTCGACATGAGCGGGCAGCGGATGCTCCGTCAGCAGGCGCACGGTCTCCACGCCGAAGCCGTCGTCGCCGAGGAAGATGTTGCCGACCCCCGCGACGAGGGTCCTGGCGCCGTGCTGCGCGGGGGCGTTCACGCATCCTCCAGGGGTTCGACCTCGTCGGGCTGGAAGTACAGGAAGCGGCCCTGCTCGCGGCGGATGTCGGCGCCGGGGTCGCCCTCGACGGTGACCGCCAGGTGCACACCGCCGTCCACGTCGTGCAGTACGGCTTCGACCTGCGCGGTGCGGCCCTGCACGAAGAGGTCCTGGGCGTCGGTGTGGCGCAGGCCCGGGCGCAGCACCACCCGGCTGCCCGCGCTCACCGCCCGCCCGCCGACCAGCACGTGGTCGTGCTCGGGGTCGACCCGCGTATCGCCGCCCGGGTCCCACCACGGTGTGTCGGGTCTGGCCACCGGGTCGTCGGGGGAAACACCGCCGGACGCCCCGCCGGTGACCTCGCGCAGGCTGCGCACCGCTCCGTGGAGGCGCTCCAGCACTTCGGGGGGCATGGTGTCGGCCAGGTCGATGACGGCCGCTGCCCGTTCGTCCGTGCCGCGGGCCTCGCGCTTCTCGTCGTCGGTGAGGGCGGCGGTGCGAAGGGCGAGGATCTCGTCGATCTCGGTGGCGTCGTACAGAGCCCCCGGGCTCTCCGGTGCGATGGCCGGATGGTCCTCGAGGATGATCGGTGACGAGAGCACCAGATCCCTGTGCCCGGTGTCGCCCGCGAGCACCGGCCAGGTGTGCAGATTGCGGCAGGCCGCCACCGCGCCGCGAGCCCACTCGGGCGGGTCGGTCATCGAGAGGAACGCGCCCGCGTCGAGGCACAGCAGCAGATGGCTGGCGACCAGTGAGTACGGCAGTGCCGCGTCGCGGTCGCCGCCGGGCTGCGGCATCCAGGGGCTGGTGTTCTCGACCACGGCGGTGAGCCGCAACGCCCGGTAGGGGCCGGCGAGTTCGGCGGTGGAGAGCCGCACGACGCCGCTGATCTCCTCGCGGCGGCGCACGAGCCGTCCCAGGGTGCGTCCGGCGCCGTCCCGTACCGGCTCCGTGTCCTCGCGCGCGGGCCGGGTGAAGGGGAAGGACACACCGTCACCGGCCAACTCGGACACGGGCACCGTCAGTTCGACGCGCTCCTCCACGCCCTCGTCCCAGGGAACAAGGACCCGGTCGTCGAGGTGCAACTCGCGTACGGCCTCCCATCCCCCGCCGGTACGGGACTGCTGCACGGTGCGCCGCTGTGTGTGCAGGAAGCGCACCTCGACCGCGAGGACGGCGCCGGGCTTCGGCTCCATGAGGCATTCGGTGTGCTGGAATTCGTGTTCCTCGCAGGCGGCACTCCACTCGGGCGGCACGAGCACGCCGAACTGCCACCGCAGCCGGTTCTTGGCCGCCGATGCCCGGTACGGGTAGAGCACGTAGCCCTCGAAGAGGACGGCGTCGGCCACCTGCCGTGCGGTGGCGAGCCTGGCTTCGGTCGCCGGCGGGAACGTGGCGGTCGTCATGGTGCGGTCCTCTCGCCTGCCCGGCCGTGCTCCCGGCCGCCGGTACCGTCGGCGCCGGCCGCACCCCCGGCCTCGTGGGCCTCGTCGAGGAGCGACCGCACGGTCGCCTCCCAGGACGGCAGCGCCCGCCGTGAGCGGTAGGCGAGCAGGGCGTCCATGCTGTCGCGGGACAGCTTGATCCAGCCGCAGCCGGGGAAGTGCTGTTCGATCATCTCGCGCCAGGTCTTCACCGGCATCCGGTAGGTGGCCTCCCGGTCCCAGGGCACCGGTTCGACGTGGAATCCGCCGGCGCCGGTGAAGGCGGTGCCGGAGAACAGCATGAGCAGCGGCACGTCTCCCTGGGACAAGGCCCGGAAGTAGCGGCTCGCGGCGATGTCCATGTCGTAGGTGCAGGGAACCACCAGGTCGGCTTCCGTCTCCCCGGTGAAGCCCTGAACCGTCACGGGGACCTGGGCGAACTGCACCGGGTGGAGGGTGCTCCCCCAGCGTGAGCGCTCGCCGAACAGATCGGTGAGCCCGCTCGCCTCCTCGGTGTCGTATCCGCGCCGGGCGGGCTCGATGCGCATCTGGCAGCGCAGGGCCATGGCGTGCACCCGGGTCCCGGGAGTGGCCGTGATGCGCAGCCGGAAGACGAGGGTCGGGCCCGCGGCGTAGGCGTCGGCGCGTACGCCGGTGCAGCTGAAGGTGAACTCCGTCGGTGGGGTCGGCTGGGACGACTGGGCCGGGCGAGCCGGTGAGGTCGGGTGAGCCGGCGGGGTCGAGTGGGTCGGCTGGGTCGAGTGGGTCGGCTGGGTCATGGACGGCTCCCCTGCAGGGCCTTGGCCTGCCGCCGTACGTGGGCGAAGAGGGCGTCGAGATCGGCCCTGGCCTCCGCCCCGCCGTCGAAGCCCTGCCAGCGCAGCCGCATCCGCCCCACCAGCTCGTAGCAGATGTCGATCGGTACGAGGAAGCACTCGGTGCGGCCCTCGGAGCGGCGCAGGAGCAGCGCCTCGACGTCGGCTTCGAGCAGGGCGGCGAGCCGGGTGCCGGCGAGGGCCGTCTGCCAGGACGCGGGTTCCAGTTCGCTCTCGGTCGCACCGGCGGGGCTCGGGTAGAGAGCGACGAGCCGGTCCAGTGCGGCGTTGCGGAAGAAGAAGGCGACGCCGACCGGGATCCGCAGCAGTTCCCAGGCGGTGTCGTCGATCCGGTGCCGCGGGTCGCTCAGGAAGCGTCCGGGCACGGCACGGAAGCGGCCGTTCGACGAGCCTGGGCGGGCGAGCAGTTGGGCACACGGTGTGCAGGCACAGGCCAGCGCCCTCTTCTCGGTGTCGACGAGGTGCCGGTGACGCTGGTCGTTCAGGGGCGTGCCGCACAGCTCGCACTCCTCCTCGCGCGGGGCGCGCGGTGTGACGAAGCGGCGCAGCCCCCTCGGTGCGGGTCCGGTGGGCGTCTGTCCGTGGTCCGGGGCGGGCCACCGCAGGGGCCCCGGACCTGGAGAGGACGGGCTCACCGCGCCGTGACCGAGGACCGGACTGCCGGGGTGGCACCCAGGGCTTCGGGCGGGCCCGTGCCGATCTGGAGGAGGGCCGGTTCGCGTGCGGCGGCCCGTTCCAGCTCCACGGCCGTCACTTCGGGCGCGAAGCAGGCCAGGGCCTCGACGGCGGCCTGCCGTGCGACCTCCTGGGTGCTGGGGCAGCCGCAGCCCGTCGAGCCGGTCACCCGCAGTCTCAGCACACCGGTGGTCTCGTCGAAACCGGCGGATTCGACGGAGTGCCGGACGCCGTGCAGGGCGCGGGCGATCCGGGTGGGGACGTCCTCGGGGTGCAGGTCGTGCAGGACGAGCAGCCCTGCGACCACTTCGTCGCCGAGCAGTTCCGTGAGCGGTCCGGTGCCGGACGCGCGGTCGGCCGGGCGGCCCAGCAGTTCGACGGTCCTGGCGATGCCGGCGCCGTAGAAGTCCATGAGGACCCGTACGAGTTCCTCGACGGCCGCGCATGCCCGCTCGTCGCCGGAGGAGGCCAGCCGGTCGAGGATCTCCTCGACCCGCCGGCCTGCCTCTTGCGCGGTGACCGGGCTCATCCGGCCAGACCGCTCAGTCCGGTGGGCACGTGCAGCGACTTCACCGTCCGGCCGCCGCCCACGTACATGTGGACTCCGCACGGCAGACAGGGGTCGAAGCTGCGGACGGCGCGCATGATGTCGATGCCCTTGAAGTTCTCCGGGGAGTTCTCCTCGAAGATGGGCGTGTTCTGCACGGCGTCCTCGTAGGGCCCGGGAGTGCCGTAGGTGTCGCGGGTGCTGGCGTTCCACGGGGTCGGCGGGTACGGGTGGTAGTTGGCGATCTTGCCGTCCCTGATGACCATGTGGTGGGAGAGGACACCGCGCACGGCCTCGGTGAAGCCGACTCCGATGGACTCGTCCGGGACGTCGAACTTCTCCCAGGTCTGGGTGCGGCCGGCGCGGACCTCCTCGAGGCCCTTCTCGGCGCAGTGCAGGGCGACGGCCGCCGCGTAGGCCTGGAAGTAGGTGCGGGCGCGGTTGCGCTCCAGCGCGTTGCTCCACTGCGGGATCTTCCACTCGAAGGTGGTCTCCGGCTTGGTGAGCGTGCGCGGCAGGTTGATGACGACGCTGTGCCCGGTCGCCTTGACGTAGCCGATGTCGACGAGGCCGGACAGGGCCGTGGACCACAGTCGGGCGATGGGGCCGCCGCCGGTGTCCAGCGGCAGGTGGTCCTTGCCGTCGAACCAGCGCGGGGACATCACCCAGCTGTACTTGTCGTCGAAGTCCCGCTTCTGCGGGGCGGGGATGGTGTGCTGGTTCCACGGGTGGCGGGGATCGACCGGGTTGCCGAGCGGGTCGTGGGTGACGAACTGCTCCTGGCCCTCCCAGTCCTCGTAGTACGAGCTGCCGAGCAGGATGCGGATGCCGAGGTTGATCTGGGTGAGGTCGTTGGTGACCAGTTTGCCGTCCACGACGACGCCCGGGGTGACGAACATCTTCCGTCCCCAGTCGGTCATGTTGGCGTAGGTGAAGTCGCAGTACTCGGGGTCGTTGAGCGCTCCCCAGCAGCCGAGCAGCACACGCCTGCGGCCGACCTCCTCGTAGCCCGGCATGGCCTCGTAGAAGAAGTCGAAGAGGTCGTCGTGCAGCGGGACGACGCGCTTCATGAACTCGACGTAGCGCATGAGGCGGGTCATGTAGTCCGTGAAGAGCTGGACGGACGCGACCGTGCCGACGCCGCCCGGGTAGAGCGTGGAGGGGTGCACATGGCGGCCCTCCATCAGGCAGAACATCTCCCGGGTGTAACGGCTCACCTGGAGGGCTTCGCGGTAGAACTCGCCCTCGAGGGGGTTGAGGGAGCGCATGATGTCGCCGATGGTGCGGTAGCCGTGCTCGGCGGCGTGCGGCGCCTCCGTGCGGTCGGCCTGGTCCATCACACCGGGGTTGGTCTCGCGGACCATCTTCTCGCAGTAGTCGACCCCGACCAGGTTCTCCTGGAAGATGTTGTGGTCGAACATGTACTCCGCGGTCTCGCCGAGGTTGATGACCCATTCACCGAGGTGAGGCGGCTTCACCCCGTAGGCCATGTTCTGGGTGTAGACCGAGCACGTGGCGTGGTTGTCACCGCAGATGCCGCAGATACGGCTGGTGATGAAGTGTGCGTCGCGGGGGTCCTTGCCCCGCATGAAGACGCTGTAGCCGCGGAAGACCGACGAGGTGCTGTAGCACTCCGCGACCCGCTTCTGCTTGAAGTCGATCTTGGTGTGGATGCCGAGACTGCCCACGATCCGGGTGATCGGATCCCAGGACATCTCGACCAGGCCGTCGCCGGCTCGCGTCTTCGTTGCCATCGTCTGTGCGGTGCCCTTCTTCGGTCTTCAAGCAGGTGGTGGGATGGTCGGTGTCCTCTGTGGCCCTGTCACCACGGCGGCCGGTAGCCGGTCGTGATCTTGTCTCCGGTGTGCCGCCACTTCGGCTCCTTGTCCACGGTCCTGGCCGTGATGTTGCGGAGCCTGCGGATCACCGCGCCGTATGCGCCGCTGGAGGTGGTGGAGACACGCGCTCCGGGCGGCTCGTCCATGAACGGCATGAACTTGTCGGGGAAGCCGGGCATGGTGCAGGCGATGCAGATGCCGCCGACGTTGGGGCAGCCGCCGATGCCGTTCATCCAGCCGCGCTTGGGCACGTTGCACTTGACCACGGGGCCCCAGCAGCCCAGCTTGACCAGGCACTTGGGCGAGTCGTACGAGTCCGCGAACTGGCCCTGCTCGTAGTAGCCGGCGCGGTCGCAGCCCTCGTGCACCGTGGCGCCGAACAGCCAGGTCGGGCGGAGCTTGTCGTCCAGCGGGATCATCGGCGCGGACCCGGCGGCCTGGTAGAGCAGATAGGTCAGGGTCTCCGCGAAGTTGTCGGGCTGGATCGGGCAGCCGGGGACGCACACGATCGGGATACCGGCCTTGGACGTCCAGTCCCAGCCCAGGTAGTCGGGCACACCCATGGCGCCGGTGGGGTTGCCGGCCATCGCGTGGATACCGCCGTAGGTGGCGCAGGTGCCGATCGCCACGACGGCCAGGGCCTTGGGGGCCAGCCGGTCGATCCACTCGCTGGTCGTGATGGGCTGGCCGGTCTCGGGGTTGTCACCGAATCCGCACCAGTAACCCTCCTGTTTGATCGACTCGTTGGGCACGGAACCCTCGATCACGAGCACGAACGGATCGATCTCGCCGCGTTCCCCCTTGAAGAACCACTCGATGAAGGTGTCCGCGCCCCCCACGGGCCCGCATTCGAAGTCGATCAGCGGCCAGTGGACCTGGATCTTCGGCAGGCCGGGCAGGGCGCCGAGCGCGATCTCCTCGATGCTGGGCTGCATGGCCGCGGTCAGGGCGACCGAGTCGCCGTCGCAGCTCAGTCCCGCGTTGATCCAGAGGATGTGGATCGGCTTCTCGTCCGTGCCCACCGCCGCGCCGGACGGGTCCGCGGCGTCGGCCGTGGTCGGCGTTGCTGCATCCATGAGGACGTCTCCCGGAGTGGTATGCGACAAAGGCCCGCTTTCAGGCCTTTGTCCTTGCTAACAGGCAGCCGGTTCCCCTGCCACCGCAGGGGGTTCCGAAGAAGTACGGGGAGGTTGCTCCTTCCGGGTGAACGCCCGGCGCAGTGCGTGGTACGGGGCGTGCGGGTCACGGAAGGTCCGCAGCATGCGGGCGAGTTCCTGTTCCCGGTAGACGGCGAGCGGCCGGGTCGCCTCCCGGCGCTCGCTCTCGGCCTTCTTGGCGGCGATCCGCGACGGCGTCGCCGGGAAGGGCGCAAGCCGGGCCGCCCGCGCGGCGACCTCGGTGCCGAATTCCTCCGGGGCACAGTCGACGACCTGGTCCACCAGGCCCATCCGCAACGCGGAGGCGGCGGTCACCGGTTCCGCCTTCCGGGTGAGGCGTTCGGCTGTCGCCGCCCCCACTTTGCGGGGCAGTGTGTACGTCCAGTACTCCGAGCCGTACAGCCCCATCAGCCGGTAGTGCGGGTTGAGTACCGCGCCCGCCCGGCACCAGACCTCGTCGGCGGCCAGCGCGAGCATGACCCCGCCGGCCGCTGCGTTGCCGCCGAGCGCGGCCACCACCAGCCGGTCGTTCGTGGTCAGAACGGCCTCCACCAGGTCGTTCATGGCGTTGATATTGGCCCAGGACTCGGCCGCGGGGTCGTCGGAGGCCTCGATGACATGGAGGTGGATGCCGTTGGAGAAGAAGTCCCGGCCGCCGCCCAGCACCAGCACCGAAGTGGGCCGGGAGCAGGCCGTGCGGTACGCGTCCAGCAGCCGCCGGCAGTGGGCCGTGCTCATCGCCCCACCGGGGAAGGAGAACGAGAGGAAGCCGACCGGGCCCTCCTCCCGGTAGCGGATGTCGCTCCAGGTCCGCCCTCGCCCGTCCGGCCGCAGTGGCGGGGGGAGTTCCGGCAGTCGCGGGAGCCTGTCCGCCAGGGCGAGGGTCGCGGGCAGTTTGAGGACGGCCGGCCGGCCCGGGCGGCGCCGGGGGCGCAGTTCGGGAATCCACACCGCTCCGTCGGCCGTGGCCCGGCAGATGGCTCCGGCACGGGTGGCGAGCAGCTCCCCGGGGCGGCCGTGCAGCCCGTCCTCGGGGTGGCCACCGTGAAGGAACCATTCGCCACCGAGCAGCTCGTCGAGCACGCCCGGTTGCGAGTCGGCGGCGCGCAGGGTGCGGACAACCGTCGCGGTGGAGTCGTCCGCCCAGGAGATCCGGCGCAGCTCCTGGCGGAAGTACGGCCGGGTCCGCACGGCGTCCGACATGGCCGTCTGCGGCAGCGGAGTGTAGCCGCCGGACGCGAAGCGCTCCACGGCCAGCAGCACGGCGGTGAGCGCGGCGTCGGAGACCTCGCCCCGGTACAGGTCGCTCTTGGCGACGGGCGGAACGGCGAAGTCCGCCGTGGCCCAGATATCGCCCGCGTCCATCTCCTCGCCGGCCTGCAGGACCGTGACACCCCATCTGACGGCGCCCTCGCGGATCGCCCAGTCGAGTGAAGACGGCCCCCGGTCGCCGGCCGGGCCCGGATGCACGACCAGGCAGGTCCGGACCGCCCATACCTCCCGGGGAAGGGCGGTCTTCAGCATCGGCGCCACGACCAGGTCGGGATCGTGCCGCCGCACCGCGTCGCACACGGCCTCGCCGTTGCCGGTGGTCTCCAAGGCGACTCCGTGGCCACGGTCCCGCAGCTCGGCGTGGACCCGCTGGGTGAGGCTGTTGTAGGCGCTGGCGACGAGCAGGATGTGCATGGCGGCCTTCCAGCGGCTCCGGCGGCTCCTGGTCCCGGCCGGCGGGGAGCCGACCGCCTGCGATCGTCCGACACCTCGGTCCGGCTCCGGCGGTACGAAGCCGTGGGGGTCACTCGAAAGCGGCCGTCACCGGGACCGATCGGCGGCGCCGCGAAGCCGGGAGCCCACGGCCCTCGGGGACTCAGAACGCGGTGTACCGCTCCGGCATGGGAAGTTCGACACCGTCGAACTCGAGCGTGCATCCCGGTTTGACCCGCACCAGATGCGGTTGGTGCACCCGCACCCGGAAGCTGCGGACAGGTGTGTCGGGGAGCTCGCCCGTGAGCACCGTCGTTCCCGTGCCGTGCTCCCGCCGGTACGCGATGACTTTCCCGTCCACCAGCAGCTCGATGCCACCGTTCCTACCGGGGCCCACGTTCACGGTGATCGAGTGACTGCCCCGGTCGACGTGGAAGTGGTGGTTGCGCGACATGCCGCACCTCCGCAGTCCGGCCGGCCTCCAGGCCCGGTCCGGCCGGAGTCCAGCCTAAGACCGCGGCAACCGGTGCGCAGCGGCAGTGACCGGCGCCGACGATCCCCCCGGGGGGCGGGAACTGTATGTGGTGGGCGTGTGTCTATGGTGTGGAGAGCTTCCGAGGCCCGCAGCACCCCGCGCGGGCCCGGCCTGCGAGGGGCGGGGCGGGATGAAGGCATGGTCGGTCCCCGGGTACACGGAGACCAGAGAACTAGGTGCAGGTGCCAGCGGTCGCGTGGTCCTCGCCGTCCACGACGCGACGGGCATCCCGGTCGCCGTCAAGTATCTCGGCGACCGGCTGCGCCAGGACACGACCTTCGTACGGGAGTTCCGTTCGGAGGCGCAGCTGCTCGGGGGGCTGGACTCGCCGCACGTCGTAGGGCTCTACGAGTACGTCGAGGCACCCGAGGGTGCGGCCATCGTGATGGAGCTGGTCGACGGCGTCGCCCTGGGCACGCTCCTGGCCAGGGAAGGGCGCACCGATCCGGAGCCCGCGCTGGTGGTGCTGAAGGGCTCACTGCTGGGACTCGCGGCGGCCCACCGCGCCGGTGTGGTGCACCGGGACTACAAACCCGCGAACGTCCTCGTGGCCGCCGACGGTTCGTCCAAGCTGGTCGACTTCGGCATCGCCACGGGCCGGGGCACGACAGCCGGTGTGGCCGGCACTCCCGCGTACATGGCGCCCGAGCAGTGGAGCGGCGAGCCCGCCTCACCCGCGGCCGACGTCTATGCGGCGACGGCGACCTTCTTCGAGTGCGTGACCGGCCGCAAGCCGTACGCGGGGCAGAACTTCGCCGAGCTGGCGCTGCAGCACACCAGTGCCCCGATCCCGGAGGAGGAGGTGCCGGAAGCGATCCGTCCGCTGATCCGGCACGGGCTGGCGAAGACTCCGCAGGAGCGGCCCGCGGACGCCGAGGTGTTCGTGGCGGAGCTGGAGCGGATCGCGGTCGGCGCCTACGGCCCTGACTGGGAGGAGCGGGGACAGCGGAAACTGGCCGCGCTCGCCGCGCTGCTGCCCCTGCTGTTCCCGTCGGCGGGCGCCCCGCCCGCGCAGACCGCGGCGGTGGCGACGACGACGCTGGAGGAGCCCGCCAGCCGGCTCCGCGACCTGTGGCCCGGAGGACAGGGGCTCATCGCCGGCGGACTCGCCCTGGTGCTGGGACTGGTCCTGGTCCTCGCCGCGCGGGCCGACGGTGAGGAGGGAACGGGACGTACGACGGCGCAGGCGGTGGCCACCACCAGCGCCGTGCCGGGCACCACGCCCGCCGGGGCACCACCGTCGGACGGGGCGACGGCGAGCCCCACGGTCTCCGGCTCCCCGTCACCTTCGGCGAGCACTGCGGACCCGACGTCCTCGGACTCCCCGGGGCCGTCCGGCGGACCGTCGTCGCCTGCCGTATCGGACTCCCCGGTCGTTTCGGACCCGCCGGACGTGTCCGTCCCTCCGGTCACATCGGATCCGCCGGTGACTTCCGACCCGCCGCCTCCGACGAAGCCCGCGCCGACGGGCGTCGTCTCGGTCTCGGTCGGCTCGCTGCGGCAGACGGGGGTGGTGACCGCGCAGGCGACCGTGGACGTCGTCACGGACGGGACGGGCCCCGTGACCATCACCGTGGACTGGGCCACGAGCGACGGAAAGGGCACCCCCGGCTCTCCTGACGGCAGCCCCGTCACCTTCCGCCGGGAAGGAGCCACCCGGTATTCCCTCACGGTCGACCACGCCTTCCGCGGCAACGGCTGCTACTGGATCGCCCGGGCAGGGACGTCACCCGCGGCGGGCAACGGCAGTTCCGAGCAGCGGATCCTGATCAGGCGGTGTGTGATCACATGAGCGAGCCGCGCGACACGTCCACCGGGACCCCGGAGCCGGACGACGACTACAGCGCCACGATGCTGGCCAGCCACTGGGTCGAGAGACCGGCGGAGGAGGACGAGACCCTCCTCGAACGGGCCGAGGACATCACCGCCCCTGAGGGTGCCGAGGACATCACCGTCCTCACCCAGCCGGACGACGCCACCGTCCCCGAACGGGCCATGGACGCCACCGTCCCGGAAGGTCCCGTGGACATCACCGTCCTCACCCAGCCGGACGACGCCACCGTCCCCGAACGGGCCGAGGACATCACCCTCCTCGCCCAGCCGGACGACGCCACCGTGCCCGAGCCGACCGAGCGCATGGCGGTCCCCGACCGGACCGAGGGCACGGTGCTCCGCTTCGGCCCGGGAGTGACGGCCAACGACCACGCCCGTTTCGAACGGGAACGGCGGAACGACACCGCCACCGTCTGGCACGGCACGCTCCCCGGCGTGGCGCTCGCGCCGCCGGAGCGCACCGAGTCCCGGTTCGCGGGCCTGCGCCGCTACACCCTCGCCGCCGTCATCCTGGTCGCCGTGCTCTGCTACCTCGGCTGGGAGCGGTACGGGAGCGGTGTCGCGGTGAGGGACCTGTCGGTGCACACCGCAGACCGCGGCCCCGGCTGCGACGGCACCGCGGAGATCACCGCGCTGGTGGAGACCAACGGGCGGCCCGGCACCGTGACCTACCGCTGGGTGCGCAACGACGGGACGGCGTCGGAGGAGCTGACCGAGCGCGTCGCCCGCGGACAGCGCCGGGCGAGGATGGAACTGCAGTGGACGTTCCATGGCGAGGGCGCCTTCGACGCCCGCGCCGAACTGCAGATCATCTCGCCGGAGCGGCGTACCGCGGCGGCCCGTTTCGGCTACCGCTGCCCCTGACGATCCGGCCCGCAGCCCCGGTCCCCGTGCGCGGGGAGCCGGGGCTCCCGGCCCCCGGCGGGCTGCACCTGGCGCTCCCGTATGGCCCCATAGGGCTCAGCGGTGCTACAAAGACACCGTGATCAGGCGCTTCGACCGACTCCGGGGCGTGTCGGTTCGGCCACTGATCCAAAAACGCCCCTTGAGCGTCGCCGGGCAGGTCTTCGTCCTCCAGGTGGCGGTCGTGGTCCTGCTTGTGCTCGGGGCCATCCTGGCGCTCGTCCTGCAGTCCCAGCACGACACCGACCGCGAGGCACGAAACCGCTCGATCGCCGTGGCGGAGACCTTCGCGCACTCCCCTGGCCTGCAGGCCACGCTGAAACTTCCCGATCCGTCCCGGGTGCTCCAGCCGATCACCGAGGAGACCCGCAAGGCGGCGGGCGTCGACTTCATCGTGGTGATGGACACCAAGGGCATCCGCTACACGCATCCGTTGCCGGAGCGGATCGGGCACCGGTTCGTCGGCACCATCGAGCCCTCGCTGCGGGGCGAGGTCCTCCTCGAGAGCGTCCACGGCCCGCTCGGCCACGAAGTGCAGGCGGTGGTCCCCGTGACCGCCCGCGACGGCTCGGTGGTGGCTCTGGTCTCCGCGGGCCTCAAGGTCAAGAACGTGACCGGTGCGGTGAACCGGCAGCTTCCCGTGATCCTCGGTGCCGGAGCGGCCGGTCTGGCCCTCGCCACGGCCGGCACCGCGCTGACCACCCGACGGCTCAAACGCCAGACCCACGGCCTCGGGCCGGCCGAGATGACCCGTATGTACGAACACCACGACGCCGTGCTGCACGCCGTGCGCGAAGGCGTCGTCATCGTCAGCGGCGACGGCCGGCTCCTGCTGGCGAACGACGAGGCCAAGCGGCTGCTCGACCTCGGCCCCGAGTGCGAGGGGGAGCCTGCCGCGGAGCTGCCGGGTCTCGATCCCGCGACCGCCGAGCTACTGGGTTCGGGACGCGCGGCCACCGACGAGGTGCACTCGGCCGGGGAACGGCTGCTGGTGGTCAACCAGAGGCCCACAGACGGGCCGGGCGGCCCGCTGGGCACGGTCGCGACCATCCGCGACTCCACGGAGCTCCAGGCGCTGACGGGCCGCGCGGAGGTGGCGCGCAAGCGCCTCCAGCTGCTCTACGACGCCGGGGTCGGGATCGGGACCACGCTGGACGTCACCCGCACCGCCGAGGAACTGGCCAATGTCGCGGTTCCCCGGTTCGCGGACTTCGTGACCGTCGATCTGGCCGACCCGGTGCTCGACGGCGAGGAGCCGAACGGCGCCGGCGCGCAGATGCGCCGCACGGCCGTCAGCGGCATACGCGACGACCATCCGCTCTACGAGCTGGGCACCCTGATCGCCTTCCTCCCGTCCACTCCGCAGGCCCGCGGGCTCGGCACCGGGCTGGCCGAGCTCGTGCCCGTGCTGTCGGAGGCACCGGGCTGGCTGGCCCAGGAGCCGGACCGGACGCACGCCGTCGTCTCGTACGGGATCCACTCGCTGATCACGGTGCCGCTGCAGGCCCGCGGTGTCGTCCTGGGTGTGGCCAACTTCTGGCGCTCGGAGAAGCCCGGACCGTTCGAGGAGGAGGATCTGTCGCTGGCGGAGGAGCTGGTCGCCCGGGCCGCGGTGTCGGTCGACAACGCCCGCCGCTACACGCGTGAGCACGCGCTGGCCGTGACCCTGCAGCGCAGCCTGCTGCCCCGCGCCCTGCCCGAGCAGAGCGCGGTCGAGGTGGCGCACCGCTATCTGCCGGCCCAGTCCGGGGTCGGCGGCGACTGGTTCGACGTGATTCCGCTGCCCGGCAGCCGGGTCGCCCTGGTGGTCGGCGATGTGGTCGGCCACGGGCTGCACGCCGCCGCGACGATGGGACGTCTGCGCACCGCGGTGCACAACTTCTCCACCCTCGATCTGCCCCCGGACGAGCTGCTCGGCCATCTCGACGATCTGGTGGGACGCATCGACCAGGACGAGCCGGGCGGGGAGGGCAGCCCGTCGATGACGGGCGCGACCTGCCTCTACGCGGTCTACGATCCCGTCTCGCGCACCTGCACCATGGCCAGGGCCGGGCATCCGCTGCCCGCGCTGGTCCACCCGGACGGCAGGGTCGAGTTCCCGGAGCTTCCCGCCGGGCCGCCGCTCGGTCTCGGCGGCATGCCGTTCGAGTCCGCGGAGCTCACGCTCGAGGAGGACAGCCGGCTGGTCTTCTACACGGACGGCCTGATCGAGGACCGTACTCGGGACATCGACGTCGGCATCGAACTGCTGCGGCAGGCCCTCTCGCGCGCCGACCGCACCCCCGAGGAGACCTGCCAGGACGTGCTGGACGCCCTGCTGCCGGCCCGTGCGAAGGACGATGTGGCCCTGCTCATCGCCCGTACCCGGCACCTCGGTCCCGACCGGGTCGCCGAGTGGGAGGTGCCGTCGGATCCAAGCGCCGTCGCCGGGATGCGGGCGAAGGCCGTCAGCACCCTGGACGACTGGGGACTGTGCGATCTGGCCTTCGGTACCGAGCTGATCCTCAGCGAGCTGCTCACCAACGCGATCCGCTACGGCACGGGCCCGATCCGGGTCCGGCTGCTCCACGACCAGACCCTGACCTGCGAGGTGGCCGACGGCAGCAGCACCTCACCGCATCTGCGATACGCCGCCACGACCGACGAGGGCGGCCGTGGGCTGTTCCTGGTGGCCCAGCTCGCCCAGCGCTGGGGAACGCGCTACACCCACGGCGGAAAGATCATCTGGGCGGAGCTGCCTCTGCACGGGACCGCGTCCCCCGGAGCCGGTCCTTCCCTGCTCGGCTTCACGAACGGCGAGCTGCTCTGAGGCCCGGGGGCCTTCCCGTCGCTCCGGCCCATCCGCCTCCCCTCCGCCTCCCGTGCTCAGCCGTCCCGCTGCGGCGGTTCGGGCACCACGTGCTCGCCCGGCGTCGCGAACTCCTCGACGGCGTCCGCACCGACCACCGCTCCCGTCGACTTCCGCCCGCGCCGCAGCCGCCGCTCAAGGCGCGCCGCGCACGTGGTCAGAGCGATGTTCAGCACGATGAAGACGACGGCGACGACGGTGAAGCTGGCGATCGTGTTGGCGCCGTAGTTGGCGCTCATCGGGCGGACCGACGACAGCAGCTCGGAGAAGCCGAGCAGCGCCCCGCCGAGGGCGGTGTCCTTCACGATGACCACCATCTGGCTGACGATCGCCGGCAGCATGGCCGTCACCGACTGCGGCAGCAGCACGTACCGCATCGTCTGGCCCTTGCGCATACCGATCGCCTTGGCCGCGTCCGTCTGGCCCCTGGGCAGGGACAGAATGCCCGCCCGCACGACCTCGGCGAGGACCGAGGCGTTGTAGAGCACCAGCCCGGTCACCACGGCGTACAGCGGACGGTCGTCGGGACTGATGCCGGTGAACTCGGCGTACGCCGCGTTGGCGAACAGCATCAGGATCAGCACCGGGATGGCGCGGAAGAACTCCACGACCGTGCCGGCGACGCCCCTGACCCACCGGTGGTCGGAGAGCCGGGCGATACCGAAGACCGCACCGAGCGGCAGCGCGATCACCAGGGCGAGGGCCGAGCCGATCAGGGTGTACTTCAGTCCGGGCAGGATGTACGTCGTCCAGATGCGCGGGTCGGTGAAGAACGGCGCCCACTTGGACCACTCCAGCTGGTTCTTCTCGGCGAGGCTCGCCACGACCCACCAGCCCAGGGCTGCGAGCGCGACCAGGAAGACGGCCGTGTAAACGGCGTTGCGCCGCCGGGCGCGCGGCCCCGGTACGTCGTACAGGACGGAGGTCATCGCCGGACCGCCACCTTCCTCGCCACCCAGCCGAGCAACAGGCCCATGGGCAGGGTGAGGCAGATGAAGCCGACCGCGAAGATGGCGGAGATCAGGATGAGCTGGGCCTCGTTCTCGATCATCTCCCGCATCAGCAGCGCGGCCTCGGCGACGCCGATCGCGGCGGCCACCGTGGTGTTCTTCGTCAGGGCGATCAGGACGTTCGCCAGCGGCCCGACGACCGACCGGAAGGCCTGCGGGAGCACGATGAGGCCGAGCACCTGAGGGAAGCTCAGGCCCAGGGCGCGCGCCGCCTCCACCTGGCCGACGGGCACCGTGTTGATGCCGGACCGCAGGGCCTCGCAGACGAACGCGGCGGTGTAGGCGGTGAGCCCGAGGACGGCGAGACGGAAGTTGATCCCCTCGAAGGTGCCCGCGCCGAGGGTGACGCCCAGCGTCTGGAAGAGGCCGAGCGAGGTGAAGACGATGATGACCGTCAGAGGGATGTTGCGCACGATGTTCACGTACGCGGTGCCGAAGCCGCGCATCAGCGGGACGGGGCTGACGCGCATGGCGGCCAGGACCGTCCCCCACACCAGGGAGCCGACGGCGGAGAACACCGTGAGCCGGATCGTGGCCCAGAAGGCGCCCAGCAGGTCGTATCCCTCGAGGAAGTCGAACACGGTTCTCCCGCCTAACGCGTGTCGTGGAGGGCGACGCGCACCGCGTGCGGCGGGGCGGCGCGCCGGCCGTCGTGCGGTCAGCCGACGATGACGCCGATCTTCGGCGGGGGCTCGTTCCGGTAGCCGGACGGGCCGAAGTTCTTCTTGACGTAGGCGTCCCAGGAGCCGTCGGCGACCATCTTCTCCAGGGCGGCATTGATCTTGTTCTTGAGTTCGCTGCCCTTCTGGACCCCGATGCCGTAGTTCTCGTTGCTCAGCTTGAAGCCGCCGAGCTTGAACTTCCCCTTGAACTGGTCCTGCGCGGCGTAGCCGGCGAGGATCGCGTCATCGGTGGTCAGTGCGTCGACGGCCTTGTTCTCGAGGCCGGTCAGGCATTCCGAGTAGCCGCCGTACTCCTGGAGCTGGGCCTTCGGGGCGAGTTTCGTCTTGACGTTCTGGGCGGAGGTCGAGCCGGTGACCGAGCAGAGTTTCTTGTTGTTCAGATCGGCGGGCTTGGTGATGGAGTCGTCGTCCGCGCGGACGAGCACGTCCTGGTGCGCCAGCAGATACGGTCCGGCGAAGTCGACCTTCTTCCTGCGCTCGTCGTTGATGGAGTACGAGGCCGCGATGAAGTCCACGTCGCCCCGCTGGAGCAGCGTCTCGCGGTCGGCGCTCTTGGCTTCCTTCCACTCGATCCGGGCCGGGTCGTAGCCCAGTTCCTTGGCCACATAGGTCGCCACATCGACGTCGAAGCCGGTGTACTTGCCGTCCGGGGTCTTCAGTCCGATGCCGGGCTGGTCGTACTTGATACCGACGGTGATCTTGTCCTTGCCGTCCCCGGCCGAACCGCCGCCGCCGTCGCCGCAGGCGGTGGCGGTCAGGGGCAGGACGAGCACGGCGGCCGCCGCGGTGACCTTGCGAAGCTTCATGGTGATCATCCCTGGTGATTGCGGGGCGGCGCGGGATCCACCGCGCTCAGTGGTGCAGGATCTTCGACAGGAAGTCCTTGGCCCGGGCGCTGCGCGGGTTGGTGAAGAACTCGTCGGGCGTGGTCTCCTCCACGATCCGCCCGTCCGCCATGAAGACCACGCGGTTGGCGGCCGAACGGGCGAAGCCCATCTCATGGGTGACGACGACCATCGTCATGCCGTCGCTCGCGAGCTGCCGCATGACCTCCAGCACCTCGTTGATCATTTCCGGGTCGAGCGCCGAGGTCGGCTCGTCGAAGAGCATGACCTTCGGGTCCATCGCCAACGCCCGGGCGATGGCGACACGTTGCTGCTGGCCGCCGGACAGCTGCGCGGGGTACTTGTCCGCCTGGGCGGCGACGCCCACCCGGTTCAGCAGCGAGCGAGCACGTTCCTCCGCGGCTCCCTTCTCCTTCTTGCGGACCTTCAGCTGCCCCAGCGTGACGTTCTGCAGCACGGTCTTGTGGGCGAAGAGGTTGAAGGACTGGAACACCATGCCGACGTCGGCACGCAGCCGTGCCAGCTCCTTGCCCTCGGCGGGGAGCGGCTTCCCGTCGATGACGATCTCGCCCGAGTCGATGGTCTCCAGCCGGTTGATGGCGCGGCAGAGGGTGGACTTGCCCGACCCGGACGGCCCGATGACGACGACCACCTCGCCCCGGTGGACCGTGAGGTCGATGTCCCGCAGCACATGGAGTGCGCCGAAGTGCTTGTTGACCTTGTTCAGCTCGACCAGGGCGCTGCCCGCAACCGGCACGGCATGGTGCTTGCTCACTGTCGCTCCGCTCCTCGGCTTCATGCTCCGTCCTTGCCGGGCCTGCCGCACGCCGGAGGCAGCCGGGAGCCGGGAGCCGGTCTCCCCGGGCCGTGGCCGCGGCTATCCGCCGGGATCCGGGGCGCCGGTCAGCCCCTGTTCCGTCCAGATGGTCTTGCCCGTTCCGGTCAGCCGCGTTCCCCAGCGGCTGCTGAGGTGGGCGACCATGTCCAGCCCCCGGCCGCCTTCGTCGTCGTCCGCGGCGTGCCGCAGATGGGGGGCCGCCGTGCTGGTGTCGGAGACCTCGCAGATGAGCGTGGAGTCACGGATCAGGCGGAGCCCGACGTCCCCCGAGGAGTAGCGGACGGCGTTGGTGACGAGCTCGGTGGCGATGAGCTCGGTACTGAAGCCCAGCTCTTCCAGCTCCCACTCGGCGAGCAGCCGGCGGACCAGGCGCCGGGCGGCCGCCGCGCTGGCCGGTTCGCCCGGCAGGGCCCAGGTGCCGATGCAGTCCGCGCCGAAGACGCGGGTGCGGGCCATCAGGAGGAGGGCGTCGTCTTCGGGCGCTTCGGGGAGCAGCGTGGCCACGAGCGAGTCACACAGGTCCTGCAGAGGAGCGGCGGGCCGGTTCAGGACGGCGCGGTAGCGGGCCAGTGAGTCGCTCGGCCGCCCCTGGTGGAGCCCCTGGTTCCGCACGGTGACGACACTGCCCTCGGGGAGTTCGACGGCGGTGTTGGTGTACTCGCCCACGCCTCTGCCCAGGACCGGCCCGTCGGGACAGTCGACGATCTGGACGCTTCCGTCCGGGCGCGCGAGGACGGGCGCGGGGTGGCCGGCCCGGGCGAGGGAGCAGATCCCGCTGGCGGGGTCGTACACCACATAGATGCAGGAGGCCGTGAGGAAGGGCTCGTCGGGCCCCTGGGCGGGCAGCTCGCCGCCGAGTCGCACCGTCACGTCCTGAAGGCGCGCGAGGACTTCGGCGGGCTCCAGGTCCATCGCGGCGAAGGCACCTACGGCCGTGCGCAGCCGGCCCATCGTCGTCACGGCGCGCATGCCCCGTCCGGCCACGTCGCCGGCCACGAGCGCCACCCGTGCTCCGGAGAGCGGGAGGACGTCGTACCAGGCGCCGCTGGAGGCCACCGGCAGATAGGTGTACGCGGTCTCCACCGCGGTGTGGGCGGGCAGCAGGAAGGGCACCAGGGTGCGCTGGGTGAGCCGGGCCAGCGTGTGCTCGCGGGTGTAGCGGCGGGCGTTGTCCACACAGACGGCGGCCCGGGCGACCAGGGTGCGCGCGAGGTCGAGGTCGGCTTCGTCGAAGGAACCCGAGCCCCGTGTGCGGTAGAAGGCCGCCATGCCGAGTACGACGCCCCGGGCCGTGAGCGGGACCGCCATCAGGGAGTGAGCGCCCGCCTCCCGCAGCACTGCGGCCCATCCCGGGTCGCGTGCCAGCCAGGCGTCGTCGGTCCCGAGCTCTCGCGCCAGCCGGGGCCGCAGATCGCTCAGGGCCTGGGCGAAGGGGGTGCCGTAGTGCATGACCCGGACGTCTCCGACCTTGAAGGGGCTCATCCCGGCGATGGGGCCGGCGCACCGGAGGCCCGCCCTGCGGACGGTGAGGTGGTCCGTGAGCGGGCCGGGCGCGGGTGCGTCGCCGTGCAGGACGGAATCGAGGATGTCGACGACGACGGCGTCGGCCAGCTCGGGTGCGGCGGCGTCGGCGAGTTCCTGGGCCGTGCGGAAGACGTCCAGGGTGGTGCCGATGGTCTCACCGGCCCGGTAGAGCAGGTCGAGTCGCCGCTCGGCCTTGTCCCGCTCGGTGATGTCGACGGCGGTCGTGGCGACCCCGAGGGGCCGCCCGCCGGGATCGTGGAGGCGGAAGGCGGAGACGGAGAGCAGCCGCTGCTCGCCGCCGAGGCTCGGGAGGCTCACCCGGCAGCGCAGGTCGCTGAACGGCTCGCCGGTCGCGAGCACCCGGCGCACCGCCTCCTCGGTCCCGGCGTCGATGACTCCCAGCTCGCGCCAGGTGCGGCCCAGCACCTGATCCGCGTCGAGGCCGCGGACTCCCGGCGCCGCGGAGTTGAACCGCACGATGCGCAGCTCGCGGTCCATCACGTGCAGCCCGATGGGGGGCTGGGTGAAGAGCGCCTCGAGCACTGCCACATCGAAGTCGGGATCCATGCCGTACGGGCCTCCTTTGTCGTACGGCGGCTTTGCACACCTTGCCCTCCATTCACCCGCGCCGGACGGGCCGGCGCACCCCGGCTCCGGACCAACCGGGTGATGCGCCCGGAACCGGCCGTCGCCGGGCACCGGCAGTAGCCGCCGCGCACACGCTCGGCGACGACACGGACACGGTGTGCGCCCGGGTTGGCGGCTTCGGCATGCGGAGAGCCGCGTGGCGCACCGACCACTCCGGCCACATCGCCCGCCTACTGACGCCCCTTCCCCTTCTGCCGCCCCCGCAATGCCACGGCGGCCGGCGGCGCACCAGCGCCTTCGGTCCACGCGCGGGGGCGCGGAGGCGCGACGCGCATCCTTCTGGCCGAAAACACTCGGTGCCGCCCTCGGCCACCTTGTCTGGACCACTGGCACATGTAAGCGTTTACCCTCCGCGCCTGCTTGATCCCGCCTCGCACGGAGAGGCATTGACGCACTCTGCCGAACCTCGGCCACCTGCGCTTTTTCGTCAACTTTCACCAGAGGCGCACATAAAGCACACGGAGCCTCCACTATGTGACCGATAGGGCACGACGGCTCAGCGCTCGGGGAGGGCGCCGTCGTCGTGCCGGGGGGGTTACGGGGAGGGATCTCACCGCATGCAGCGGACCCGCACCAAGCGGACTCTACGCACGGCCACGCTCACCGCAGGGGCGCTCGGCCTGCCGGCGGCTCCGGTCCAGGCCGCCGACGGGACATCACCTACCGATCTGCGGGTGCCTGTCGTGTCCGACGGCGGCCCCGCCACGGCGGCCATCGCGGCCGGACCGGAGGGCGCCGGCAGACCGGGCGGCGCAGCTGCCCCCGTCACGGCACCCGCGCCGGACGTCCCGTGTCCACCGGAGCCAAACGCCCGGTAGCTCCCAGCACCGCTGAGTTTTCCCGCCCGGATCGCACCGGACCCGTCGGCCCCCCGTGAGACAGCGGGTTCACAGGCCGACGGCGCCCGGGATCCGGCGCTCGCCCTCCGCACCACTTTTCTTCTTTCTGCCGTGGAGCTCATCCATGCACGTTCAGCACCGCGCGCCGCGCCCGGGCGCGGCGCGCGTCACCCTGCTCACCGAAGGCACCTACCCGCACAGTCACGGCGGAGTGAGTGTCTGGTGCGACCAGCTCGTCGGGGGTATGCCCGACATCGACTTCGACGTGATCGCGGTGACCGGCACCGGCCGGGAGCCGCTGGTCTGGGACCTGCCTCCTCATGTGTCCGAGCCCGTGTCCATCCCCATGTGGGGGCCGGCGCCCACGGGTTCACCTGCGCGCGGCCGCCGCGAGCGGCGGCTGATGGCCGCCTACGAGAGCTTCCTCACCGCCCTGCTGGACCCGTCCGCCGAGGACGGATTCGGGCCCGCGCTGTACGAGTTGGCGCACGCCGCCCGTGACGGGCAGCTGGGCCCCGCACTGCGCGGTGACCGCGCTCTGCGGATCCTGACCGGGGTGTGGAACCGGCCGGGCCTGACCGTACGCGAGGCCCGGCCCACCCTGCACGACGCCGTCACCGCCACCGGACTGCTGGAGCACGCGCTGCGCCCGCTCACCGCGCGTCCCCCGGAACACGGTGTGGCACACGCGGTGAGCGGGGGCGTCGCCGTGCTCCCGGGGCTCGCCGCCCGGGAGTTGCACGGTGTGCCCCTGCTGCTGACGGAGCACGGGGTGTATCTGCGGGAGCGCTATCTGGGCTACCGGACCGCGCCGTACCGCTGGCCCGTCAAGGCGGTGCTGCTGGGCTTCTTCCGGCTGCTGGCCGAGGAGACCTACCGCCAGGCCGCCCTGATCACCCCCGGCAACCGCTACAACCGGCTGTGGGAGGAGGAGGGCGGCGCCGATCCGGGGCTCATACGCACGGTCTACAACGGCGTCGACCCGGCGGCCTTCCCGCCCGCGGGTCCCGAGCCACAGGGTCCGACCCTGAGCTGGGCGGGCCGGGTCGACCCGATCAAGGACCTGGAGACCCTGATCAGGGCATTCGCCCAGGTCCGCGGTGTCCTTCCGGACGCCACCCTGAGGCTCTTCGGTGGTACTCCGCGCGGTGGCGAGGCCTACCGCGAGCGTTGCGAGGCGCTGGCCGCATCGCTGGGGCACGGTGACGCGGTCACCTTCGAAGGCCGGGTCGACGACATACGGGACGCCTACGCGGCGGGCAATGTGGTGATGCTGTCCAGCATCAGCGAGGGCTTCCCCTTCACCCTCATCGAGGCCATGTCGTGCGGCAGGGCCACCGTCTCCACCGATGTGGGCGGAGTACGGGAAGCGGTGGGCGAGGCCGGCCTCGTCGTACCGCCGCGCGACCCGGGGGCCATGGCCGAGGCGGCACTGGAGCTGCTGGCGGATCCGGCGCGACGGGCGGCCATGGGGGAGGCGGCCCGGCTGAGGGTCATCGAGCAGTTCACGCTCCGTCAGACCATCGACACCTTCCGGGCCATCTACCTGGAGCTGTCGGTGCGCGGCTCGTTCCAGCTCGCCGATCCCTGGAGCACGGACCTCGACAGCGGGGCGATGCTGAGGAGCGTGGCCGGATGAGCGGCCCCCTGTCCCTCGAACCGGACGGCGGCCGGGACGACACGCTCGCACTCCGCCTGGCCGCCCCGCCCCCCGACACCACGCTCGCGCTACGGGTGCCGAGGGCGCCCGACGACCCGGTGGACATGCTGGCGGCCCGGATGGCCGACCGGATAGGTCCCGCCGTGCACGCCTACGAGGTGGCGGCCGTCCTGGAGTCGGAGGGGCTGACCGCGCAGCAGATCAGGGAGCGGTACGGCCATCCGAGTCTGTTCTCGCTCGCGGGAGACCTCTACGGGCGGGTGCCGCGCAGCTTCCCGGAACCGCCGCCGGGTCCCGATCCCTGGGCGCCCGACCATGTCCGGTGCGCCCTGCGTGGCGCCCTGTTCGCCCTGCCGGGGCTGGCGTATGTGCTGACGGGTCGGCTGTGGCACGGCGAGCGGGGGGTGTACGCGCTGGTCGCGGCCGGGCTGCTGTCCTGGGCGTGGGGGCAGGCACTCAGCCACCGTGCGTACCTCCGGCTGGGATGGGGACGGCAGGAGGCGGGAAGGACGCTGCTCCACGGTGCCCCGGCCGGTGCCCTGATCGCTTCGGCGGCGGCACTGGCCGTGGCGGGGCGCGGTCCGGCGGCGTTGTTCGCCGCGGGCCAGTCGCTGTATCTCGCGGCGGCCGGGGTGCTGCTCGTGTGCGGGAAGGAACGGCTGCTGCTGCTCACGCTCACTCCGCTGATCGCCGGCTCCGCGGTACTGCCGTGGTGGGATCCGGGGCCGGTGGCGCGGGTCGGACTGCCGTCGCTGACCGTGCTGTTGTCGGTCGTCGTCGCGGGGCACGCCGTGCGGGGCATGCTCAGCGACGGGCCCGCCACCGGGGGCGGCGAACGGCCGCGGCTGGCCGCATCGCTTCCGTACGGGCTGTTCGGACTGTCCGCCGGCGCGCTGGTGATGCTCGTGGGTCAGCGCAGCCCCTTCGCCGTCATCGCACTGACGGTGAGCATGGGACCCGCGGAATGGCTGCTGTACCGCTATCGGGGGCTGTCGCTGGCGGCGCTGAGGGCGACGGCGGACGAAACCGCCTTCCGGCTGCGGTCGGCGGGAACGCTCGCGCTCTGTCTCGGCGGCTATCTCCTCCCGCTCGTGCCCGCGGCACTGCTGACGGGTGCCCCACCGGGGCCGCTCCTCGCCGTCGCGGCCCTGTTGTGGACCGCGCTGCTGCTGCAGGCTTTCGGCATCGCGTGGATTCCCGCGGCGGTCACGCTCACGGCGGCGTCCGGCGCGGTCCTCGCGACGGTCGAGGCACGACCACCTGATGCCACCGTCCTGCTGCTGTGCTGCGCCACCGCGGCGGGAGTCCTCACCGCCGCCGCCCTGTGGCAGCTGGGACGGCCCACCGCACACGCCTGACCCCCAACGGATCCCGGGCGGGCGGTCACGCACCGACCGCGGCCACTACCCACCGCACGGAAGCGATCACCGAGAGCGTCCGGACCCGAGAGAACACCCGCCGCCGGCGCCACACCGCACACCGGCCGCGCACCAGAACGGAAAGAGCACCACGACCCAACGCACAACGACAACACGACCCCACGACCCCACGACGACACGACTCAACGCACCACGAACTACCCAGCACTCACGGCACATCCGGTCAGACACCGGAACCGCTGCCGACAGCGACACCCGGGAAAGGACCCACGTTGACCTCCGCACCTCTCGCCGCCGTCACCGGAGCCGAGGGCTTCATCGGCTCGCATCTCACCGAGACCCTCGTGGCCTCGGGCTACCGCGTCCGCGCCATGGCCCAGTACAACTCCTTCTCCTCCTACGGCTGGCTGGAGACCCTGCCGTCCGAGGTGCTCGACCAGGTGGAGATCGTCCTCGGCGACGTCCGCGACCCCGGCTCGGTCCGCGCCCTCGTCCAGGGCGCCGACGCGGTCTACCACCTGGCCGCGCTCATCGCGATCCCGTACTCGTACCAGGCACCCCACAGTTATGTGGACACCAATGTCACCGGGACGCTCAATGTGCTGGAGGCGGTGCGTGCCCTGGACATCCCCCGCTTGGTGCACACCTCCACGAGCGAGACCTACGGGACCGCGCAGACCGTGCCGATCACCGAGGACCACCCCATCAACACCCAGTCCCCGTACGCCGCGTCAAAGGCCGGCGGAGACAGGCTCGCGGACAGCTACCACGCGAGTTTCGGCACTCCCGTGGTCACTCTGCGTCCCTTCAACACCTTCGGCCCCCGGCAGTCCATGCGGGCCGTGATCCCCACCGTCATCGGCCAGGTCGCCGCCGGAGCGCGCACCATCACCCTCGGAGATCTGCGCCCCACCCGGGACTTCACGTTCGTCAAGGACACCGCGCGGGCCTTCCTGGCCGTGGGCACCGCCCCGGCCGACGCGGTCGTGGGCCGCACCTTCAACGCGGGCACGGGCGGTGAGATCTCGGTCGGGGACCTGGTGCGCCTCATCGGAAAGGTGATGGAAACCGACCTCGACGTGCAGGAGGACGAGCAGCGCATCCGTCCCGCGGCATCCGAGGTCATGCGCCTGGTCGCCGACGCCTCCCGGCTGCGCGCGGCCACCGGCTGGGAGCCGGACCACGACCTGGAGCAGGGCCTCCTGAAGACCGTCGAGTTCTTCCGCGACCCCGCCAACCTCGCCCGCTACAAGACCGACATCTACAACATCTGAGCCGGACGGACCATCCCGCATGTTCCTTCCGAACGCCGTACCCACAGGGGGCTCCTCATGCACGCAGTAATCCTCGCCGGAGGCAAGGGCATCCGTCTGCGGCCCTACACCACCGCCCTGCCCAAGCCGCTCGTACCGATCGGCGACCAGCACGCGATCCTCGAGATCGTCCTCCGCCAGCTCGCCGCCTGCGGCTTCACCAGCTGCACGATCGCCGTCGGCCATCTCGGGCAGATCATCCGCGCCTACGTCGGCAGCGGCTCGCGCTGGGGGCTGAGCATCGACTACGCCATCGAGGAAAATCCCCTGGGCACCATGGGCCCGCTGCTGACCATGCGGGAGCGGCTGCCCGAGTCGTTCCTGGTGATGAACGGCGACGTCCTCACCGACCTCGACTACGCGGATGTGCTGCGCCGGCACCGTGACTCCGGAGCGGCACTGACCATCGCCACCTATGCGCGCAAGGTCCGCATCGACTTCGGGGTGCTGACCACGGACGCGGACCGCGTGGTGGGCTTCGCCGAGAAGCCGAGCATGGACTACCGCGTGTCCATGGGCGTGTACGGCGTGTCCCGGGACACCCTCGCCGACTACACGCCGGGGCTGCCGCTGGGCTTCGACGAGCTGGTGCTCGACCTGCTCGGGACGGACAACCCCCCGCATGCCTACGAGTTCGAGGGCTACTGGCTCGACATCGGCCGCCCCGACGACTACGACCGGGCCAACGCCGAGTTCACCACGCACCAGTCGCTGTTGCTCAAGGGAGCCTGAACTCCACATGCGCATTCTCCTCCTTGGCTCCACCGGATATCTGGGCCGGCACATCGCCGGGCAGCTGCGCGCGCTGGGAGGCGTGCGGCTGTTCGGCGGCGGCCGGGCCCCGGCCGCGGACCTGTGCGTCGACCTCGCGAAGGCCGAAGCCAGGCAACTGGCCGAAGCACTGGCCGACTTCGCACCCGACGTCGTCGTCAACTGCGCGGGGGCCGTCGGCGGTGACACGGTGACGCTCGCGGAGGTCAACGCCCGGGGGCCGGCCGTGCTGTGCGCGGCACTGCGGGAGGCCGCGCCCACGGCCCGGCTGGTGCATCTGGGTTCGGCGGCCGAGTACGGGCCGGGCGAGCACGGCACACGGGTGGCCGAGACCGCTCCGGCAGGGCCACGCACCCCCTACGGTACGACCAAGCTCGCGGGCACCGTGGCGGTGACCTCGTCCGGGCTCGACGCGGTCGTGCTGCGGGTGGGCAACCCGGTCGGACCGGGGGCGCCGGCGGCCGGTCTGCCCGGCGGCACCGCGGAGCGACTGCTGCGAGCGGGCAACGACCCCGGTGCCGTGGTCCGCTTCGGCGCGCTGTCCGCGTACCGCGACTTCGTCGACGTACGGGACCTGGCGCGGGCGACCGCGCTGGCCGCCACCGCGCCGGGGCCGCTCCCCCGGGTCCTCAACATCAGCGGCGGAGAGGCCGTTCCGATCCGGGACCTGGTGTACGGGCTGGCGGCCGAGGCCGGCTTCACGGGCCGCATCGACGAGGCCGGGGCAGGAGGTTCGGCACGGTCCGCCGGGGTGGACTGGCAGTGCTCCGACATCACCGCGGCACGGGAGGCCCTGGGCTGGGAACCCCGGCATCCGCTCGGGGAATCGCTGGCCGCCCTGTGGGCGTCGGTGTCCCCCCGGCCGGAACCGGACACCGCGCCATGAGCCTGCTCGTGCCGCTGTATGTGCACCCCGCGCAGGACCCGGAGGCCTGGCGGCTGCTCGCCTCGGCCGCCGACCGTCTCTACGGCGTGGTGCTCAACACCGCGAACGGCCCGGGCACTTCGCCCGACCCGGCGTTCGTCTCCGCCGCCCGCGCCCTGCGGGCGGCGGGGACCCGCGTCCTCGGCTATGTCGACCTCGACTACGGGGTCCGCCCCGCCGACGCCGTCCTCCGCGACGTCGAACGGCACCGTGAGTGGTACGACGCCGACGGCTGCTTCTTCGACCAGGTGCCGGCCGACCGGTCCGCGCTGCCCGGCTGCCGCCGGCTGGCACGGGCGGCACGGCAGCGGGGTGCGGCGACCGTCGTGATGAACCCGGGCGTCCATCCCGCGCCGGGGTACGCCCGGATCGCCGACCTGCTGGTGACCTTCGAGGGCCCCTGGTCGGTGTATCTGTCGTCGTTCACCCTCCCCCGCTGGACGGATCGCCATCCTCCCGAGCGCTTCTGTCATCTGGTGTACGGGGTGCCGCCCTCGCTGGCCCGGGTCGCGGAGCGGGCGGCCCATGAGCGCGGGGCGGCCGTGTCGTGCGCGGTCGCGGACTCCCTGCCCAATCCGTGGGGCGCCCCGCCACCGGTTCTGTTCGAAGGGGCGCCGTGACTTCCCGTACCCCCGTGTCCCGGGCTCTGCCGCTCATCGCCGTCTGCCTGCTCCTTCTCGCGGGATGCACGGAGCAGCCGCGCCCGCATCCGGCGCCGGACCGCGCGCGATGGTTGCCGAAGCCCGGTACGCCCTGGCAGTGGCAGCTGAGCGGACGCGTCGATCCGAAGGCCGCCGATGTGCCCGTCTACGACATCGACGGCTTCGAGAACGACGCGGACGACGTGGCCCGGCTGCACCGCGACGGCCGGAAGGTCATCTGCTACATCAACGCCGGGGCGTGGGAGGACTTCCGCCCCGACCAGGCCGACTACCCCGCAGCCGTGCGGGGCCGGCCGAACGGCTGGAACGGTGAGCGCTGGCTGGACATCCGCCGGCTCGACGTGCTGCGCCCGCTGCTGGAGCGGCGTTTCGACATGTGCCGTGACAAGGGTTTCGACGCGATCGAGCCGGACCTCACGGACGGGTATCTCAACGACACGGGCTTTCCCCTGACGGCGGAGCACCAGCTCGCGTTCAACCGGATGCTCGCCCGCCTCGCCCATGAGCGCGGGCTGTCCGTGGGGTTGAAGAACGATCTGCCGCAGATCCCCCAGCTGGTACGGGACTTCGACTTCGCGGTCAACGAGGAGTGCGCCCAGTACGGGGAATGCGCCCGGCTCACCCCGTTCGTCAAGGCCCGGAAGGCCGTTTTCCACGTCGAATACGCCCTGCCCACAGCGGAGTTCTGCGATCAGGCCCGCAGGATCGGGCTGTCGTCGATGCGCAAGAAGCTGAAGCTGGACTCCTGGCGGCAGCCCTGCTGACCGCGGTCAGGAGCCGGGGCGCAGAAAGCGCCGGAGTTTGGTGAGCGTCCAGGTGTTGACGATGTCGTCCTTCGTCAGCCAGCCCCGCTGCGCCGTGGCCACTCCGTACCGCATGTACGCCAGATGGGTGGTGGAGTGGGAGTCCGAGTTCACCGCGAACTTCACCCCGTACCGCTTGGCACGCAGGATGTCCTCGTCGCACAGGTCGAGACGCTCGGGGTGCGCGTTGATCTCCAGGGCGGTGCCGGTTCTGGCACATGCCTCGAACACGGAGTCGAAGTCGGCGTCGATGCCGGGGCGTTTGCCGATGCGGCGGGTGGTGGGGTGTCCGATGATCGCGACGTACGGGTTCTCGCAGGCGCGGATGAGCCGGCGGGTGAGTGCCTGTCTGCTCTGGTTGAAGTGCGAGTGGATCGAGGCGACGCAGATGTCGAAGCCCGCGAGGAAGTCGCCGGGCCAGTCGACGTCACCGTCCGGGCCGATGTTGAGCTCGGTGCCGTGCAGCAGCCGCATCCCCCGGTGCTTGCGGTCGAGGGCGCGGACCTGCTCGCGCTGGGCGAGCGCCTTCTCCTTGGTCATACGCTGCATGGCGAGGTCCGGGGCGTGGTCGGTCACCGCGTAGTAGGAGTAGCCGCGCGCGGCGGCCTCGGCGATCATCTCCTCCAGCGGCGCGAGTCCGTCCGTGAGGTCGGTGTGGGTGTGCAGATCACCCCGGATGTCTTTGTCGGTGACCAGGTCCGGGAGCTCGCCGCGCAGTCCGGCGGCGATCTCGCCGCGGTCCTCACGCAGGGTGGGCGGGATCCAGGGCAGACCGAGACGCTCGTAGATCTCCTCCTCGGTCCTGGACGTGATCTTCTCGCCGCTCTCGGCGTCGAAGAGTCCGTACTCGGACAGTTTGAGCCCCATGCGTACGGCGATCTCACGGGTGCGGATGTTGTGCGCCTTGGAGCCGGTGAAGTACTGCAGTCCCCCGCCCCAGGAGTCGGGAGGAAGGACCCGCAGATCGACCTGGAGGCCCTTGGTGTTGCGGATGGAGGTCTTCTTCTCGCCGTGTGCGATGACCTCGGCGGTGTAGGGCAGGCGGCTGAGAGCCTCCATGAAGGGCGCCGACCCCTTCGCGGCGACGAGGATGTCGACGTCCCCAATGGTCTCGCGCATCCGGCGCAGCGAACCGGCGTAGGTACAGCCCTCACAGCCCTTGATGCCCGACAGCTCGGCGACGATCTGCTCGGCGGAGTCCATCGCGGCGTTGAGGAGGATCCGGCTTCCGGCCTTCTGCATCAGGGCGATGCCATGGAGGAGGTTCTGCTCGGTCTTCTCCCCGAAGCCCTTCAGATCACGTAGCCGCTCCTCGTGGATGGCGTCGAGGAGCTGGTCCACGGAGGAGACCTCCAGCTCCTGGTAGAGCAGCATGGCCTTTTTCGGCCCGAGCATGGGGATCGTCATCAGCTCACGGACGCCGGACGGGATGGACCGTCTGCGCTCCTCGACCGCGGAGATCTGCCCGGTCGTCAGATACTCGGTGACCTTGTCGGCGATGGACTTGCCGACATTGGGGATCTCCCGCAGGCCCTCGGCACCGAGTTTCGCGACGTCGGCGTGGTAGCCGCCGATGGCGCGGGCGGCCTTCTCGTAGGAACGCGCCCGGAAGGCGTCACCGCCGGTGATCGCGATGAGGTCGGCGTACTCCTGGAGCAGCGCTTCGATCTCCTCGTTGGCCCTGGGCATGATTCCAGCCTCACACGCGGCCCCGCACCGTGCCCTGCGGCCGGGACAGCGGCGCTGCGGAGGTCGAGCGGGTCTGTCCGGGTGGCTGGGAACAGGCGGCTGGGAACATTCGAGCGACCCGCCACGTTGTGCGCTGCAAGCCTGCCCCTGTCGCTGCGCTGTGCCGTGGTGCACCCTCCTCGGTACATCCCGGCATCCGTCCCGGAGAGCCATGTCCCCTTCCCGAACGCTCGTCACCGTGGTCTGCGGCGCCGCCGTCGTCGTCCTGGCCGCCGGCTGCGCTCCCGGTGGCGGCCCCGGGGCAGCCTCCGCGCCCGGTACGGCAGCGGTCGGCGCGGCGGGCGGAGGTGCGGCGGCCCCGGCACCTGCTGCGAGCACCCCCTCGGAACGCCCGGTGGCGGATCGTTCGGCAGCGGCACCGCGGTCCGCGGCGGCACAGGCGCCGGCGGCCTCGCTCGCCCGGCTGCGGACGGAGCCGGCCTCGCTGTCCATACCGGCGATAGGCGTCGGCGGTCTGACGGTCGTTCCCTATGAGGGGACGACCGACGACCGCCCCGGCACGCGGATCCAGGACCGCGGCATCGCCGCCAGTCCCTACGGGCACCGAGGCGGCACCGGCCCGGGTCAGCTGGGCAATTACCTCGTCACGGCGCACCGGCTCTCCGCCGGCGGACCTCTGCGGATGCTGCCGGACCTCGGGGTGGGCGACAAGGTCCTGGTGACCTGGGGCGGGACGGTCTACGAGTACCGGATCACCGAGCTCAGGAAGACGTCGTTCCGTTCCGAGAGTTCACTCGCCGAGCAGCGGGCGGCGGTGCCGGGCTTCCCCGGCAGGGAGGCCACCAAGGCGATGATCACCCTGTCCACCTGTGCCACGCCCGAGGACCATGCGGCGGGGAACTTCTGGCGTGACGACAGGGGCAATCCGGAGCACCGTATCGACCGGGTCGGTGTGCTGACGTCGGTGACCCGGGCGCCGCAGCAGCGCTGAGCGGCCAGGTCCTGTCCGCCCGGCCAGGACCTGGGCGGGAGCCGTGATGCGCTACGGGATGGCCCGGCCTAAGGGGGCCTAAGGGCTGTCCCGCAATACCCGGCAGACCAGCGCGCGGCGTCAGATGCGGTGCATCGCAAGGCGGAGAGGCATCCCCATACTGGGCGTATGTGGATGATTCGACAACGCAGCGTGGGGGTACCTCCCAGCGGTAGCTGGGGGAGGGCCGTAGCTGGCGTTGCGCGCGTGGCGGGAATTGCGGGACAGCCCTTAGCCTCGAATGAGTGGTCCGTTCGGGGGAATCGAGGGAGAAGAGCCGATGTCAACCGCCTATCTGCCCCATGCACCCGTACTCGAGCCCGAGGCCTCGGAATTCGCCGCGGCCACGGGCAACCACCCGTTCCTGTTCGAGATACCTCCGGCCGAAGGCCGCAAGGCCGTCGACGACGTACAGTCCGGCGATATCACCATGCCGGCGGTCGACGACGAGTGGATCACGGTGCACAGCGGCCCGACCGGTTCTCTCCGTGCCCGGATCGTCAAGCCGGCGGGCGCCACCGGGACCCTCCCCGTGATCCTCTACATCCATGGCGCCGGCTGGGTGTTCGGCGACGCACACACCCATGACCGGCTGGTCCGCGAACTCGCCACCGGAGTGGGCGCGGCCGTCGTCTTCCCCGAGTACGAGCGCTCGCCCGAGGCCCACTACCCGATCGCGATAGAGCAGAACTACGCGGTCGCCCGCTGGGTCGTCTCCGACGGCGCGGGCAAGGACCTGGACGCCTCCCGGATGGCCGTGGCCGGAGATTCGGTGGGCGGCAACATGGCCATCGCCCTGACGCTGATGGCGAAGGAGCGCGGCGATGTGTCCCTGGTGCAGCAGGTGCTCTTCTACCCGGTGACCGACGCGAACTTCGACACGGCCTCGTACCACCAGTTCGCCGAGGGGTACTTCCTGCGCCGCGACGGCATGCAGTGGTTCTGGGACCAGTACACGACCGACGAGCGCGAGCGGGCGCAGATCACCGCGTCACCGCTGCGCGCCTCCCTGGACCAGCTGAAGGGTCTGCCCCCCGCCCTGGTGATCACGGGAGAGGCCGATGTGCTGCGCGACGAGGGCGAGGCGTACGCCAACAAGCTCCGCCAGGCCGGTGTGCCCGTGACCGCCACGCGCTACCAGGGCATCATCCATGACTTCGTGATGCTGAACGCCCTGCGGTCCACCCATGCCGCACAGGCGGCGATCGCCCAGGCCACGGCGACGCTCAGGGAGGCCCTGCACGGGCCGGGGGCCTGAGGGCGGAGTTACCGAAGGGCCCGAGGGCGGGCCGGCGGCGACCGCGGCCGCGCGGCACACGGCAGGTCAGGCGACCGCGGCCAGGGTGTCCACGAGTCTGCGGCGTGCCGCGCGTGCCGCGGGCAGGACCGACAGGGCGACGGCTCCCAGCACGGCCGCGACCGCCAGCAGCGCCAGCAAAGTGACCGACGGCGCATGGGCGATCCCCGCACCGATCCCGCTGGAGCGGCCCTCGGCGTCGATCAGCCACTGGGCGAGCGGCACCCCCAGGGCCGCTCCGACCACCGCGGCGGCCAGCGCGGTGAAGCCGACGGCGACCACCGTGACCGCCGTGATCTGCCGTGGGGACAGCCCGATGGCTTTGAGCGCGAGCAGATCGCGTTCGCCTTCCCGTACGGTGCCACCGATCGCCGTGGACACTTCGGTGAGCCCGATGAGGGCCAGCACGGTGATCAGCCCCACCACCACCCCGCGCATCGCCGACAACCGGTCGGCGGGGCTGGTCACCTCGTGGATGTCGAGCCGTCCCTGTGAGGCCTGCGAGAGCGCCGTGCGCACCTGAGCGGGGTCGGCGCCGGGGCGCAGCTGCACCTGGTACAGCGTGGCCCGCAGGGCGGGGTCGTTCTCGCGGAGGGTGTCGAGCGAGGTGGAGACGGTACGGCCGGCGTTCTCCGGCTCGATGCTGCGGCCCACGATGTGCAGCACCTGCGGATGACCTCCGACGGTCATCCGCACCCAGTCGCCCACGCGTACGTCGAGCAGGTCCAGCAGTCCCTGTCCGGCGACCGCCTCGTCGGGGCCGTGGGCCGCTCGGCCCTCGGCGACCGAGTAGGGGTAGGGCTGCTCCCGGGTGCCGAGGCCGCGCAGGGCGATCGTTCCGGTCTGGCCGGGCACGAGCGCCGCGACCTCCACCCCGGGATAGGCCGCGGCGACCCGGCCGTCGCGCTCGAGGAGGTCCTCGGCCTCCCGGTCGCCGATGCCCTTGTCCGGGCGGGCCGTGAGCGCCGCTGCGAGTCCGAGCTCCTGCGGGCTGCTGTCGAAGCGGGCGATGGACGTCCAGGCGCTCAGGGCCACGGTGATCAGCAGGAGGGGCAGTGCAAGCCGGGCGACGGTGGCCGGGGCCTGGGGGCCCCGGCCGAACGCCCGGTGGAAGCCGAGCACGAGGGCCGGGGGCACTCTCATCGCCAGGGCGCGGCGGGCCGGAACGGCCAGCCGTCCCCGGGCGCCCGGCGCGGCCGGGAGCACGGGCACGGGAGGCACACGCCCCGCCCGCCAGGCGGCGAGGCAGGTCGTGACGCCGATGAACAGCACGGCTGCGACCGGCACGGCGAGCAGCGCCGCGGTGTGGTCGGGCAATCCCTGCCACACGCCGACCGCCTCGCCGAGTCTGCCGGGGATCCGGCTGCCGAGCGTGCCGGTGAGCACGGTGGCGGCGAGCGCGCCGAGCGCGGCGAACGCCAGGTGCTGGACCAGGAAGACGCGCACCACCTGGCCGGGTGTGAAGCCGATGGCCTTGAGGACCGAGATGTCCCGCAGATGGCCCCGGACGCGGGTGCTGATCGCCCCGTAGACGGCCAGGGCCGCGGCGAGCAGGGCGCCGAGCCCGAAGAGACCGAGCACCTGGCCGAGCAGCCGGGTGTCGCCCTGGGCCTCCGCACGCGCCTGCTGCCAGCTCGACACATCGGTGACGGCTCCGGCGCCGAGCCGGGTGACGGCTCGCTGCACGGCGTAGTCGGTGTCGTCGGGGTCGTCGAGCAGCAGCCCGACGACCTGCCCGGAGCGGTCCGCGGCGCCCCGTGCCACTTCACGCACGGCAGTGGGGTGCGCCCAGACGGTGCCGGCCCGCTCACCTGGGCGGTAGCGGGTCTCGGCGCTGTCCGCGACGCCGAGGACGGTGAGGTTGCGACTCGTTCCGGGCACGGTGAGGACGTCGCCGGGCCCCGCGACCAGCGCGCGGGCCAGGCTGCTCTCCAGGACGACCCCTTCCGGGTCGCCTGCGGCGAGCCAGCGGCCCGAGGTGAGCAGCGGCCGGCCGGTGGCGGGCGGTTCCGCGCCCGCGCCGCGCAGTTCGACCGCCGCTCGTGCGCCGCGTGACTCCACCGCGGCGAGGGCGGTGCGGTAGGGGCCGGAGACCGCGTCGACCCCGTCGAGCTCGGCGAGACCGGCCGCGTCGGCGTCGGGCCCGGTGTGGATCCAGACGTGCGCCCCGTGGGACTGGGCGAACACCCGCTGCCAGGGGTTGGTGGCGTAGCCGAAGAGGGCGGCGGCCAGCAGCAGTGCGGCGACGATCCCGGCGGTGGCCGAGACGATGAACAGTGCCTCGCCCCGGTGGGTGCGCAGATCGGCGTGCGCCCAGCGCAGCATGGCCCGCACGGTCAGTCCTTCAGCTCGAGGACGCCGGACAGCCCCGTGCCGCGCGCCGGTGTGCCGCCGAGTTCGGCGTCGTCGGCGATCCGGCCGTCGAAGAAGCTGATGACCCGGTCGGCGGCGCTGGCCAGCCGGGCGTCATGGGTGACCAGCAGGATCGTCTGGCCTTGCTGGTGGAAGCGGGAGAGCAGCCGCATGACCTCACGGGTGCCCTTGCTGTCCAGGCTGCCGGCGGGCTCGTCGGCGAGCAGCAGCCGCGGGTGGTTGACCAGTGCCCGGGCGAGGGCGACCCGCTGCTGCTCACCGCCGGAGAGCTCGCCGGGCATGCTGCGTGCCTTGCCCTCCAGGCCCAGGTCGGCGAGCAGTTTCTCGCGTTCGGCGCGAGCCTGCTTGGGGCCGGTGCCGGCGAGCAGGGCGGGCAGCTCGACGTTGTCGGCGACGGTGAGGTTCGACACCAGGTTGAAGAACTGAAAGACGATCCCGATGCGGCGCCGGCGCTCCATCGCCCAGCGGGCCTCGCCGTAGGAGTCGGTGCACTCGCCGTCGAGCCAGATGCTGCCGCTGTCGGGGCGCTGCAGTCCGCCGAGGAGGTGGAGCAGTGTCGACTTGCCGGCGCCGGACGGGCCGGTGACCGCCACGAACTCGCCGTGACGTACCGAGAGGTCCACTCCGCGCACGGCATGGGCGGGAGCGCCTTCCCCGTGGTGGGTCTTGACGAGGCCCTCGGCCCGCAGCAGGGGGACCTGGGCGGAATCGGCGGTGCGGCTCATTCCAGCCCCTCCAGCTCCTCCTGGCAGCGCTCCAGCCAGTCGAGGTCGGCCTGCAGATGCAGCATGGCGCCTTCGATCAGCAGGTGCGCTATGCGGTTGTCCCGGTTCTCGGTGGCGGACAGCTTGGACAGATTGCGCATGGTGTTGAGGTACTCGCGGCGCTGCTTGTTGATGAGGGCGATCTGGTCGGCGAGTCCGGTCCGGGGGGCGAGCGCGAGCTTCATGAAGAAGTCGTCCCGTACCCGCGGCTCGTCGGCCGTCTCCTCGAACCAGGCGCGCAGTGCCTCCGTCCCGGCGTCGGTGAGGCGGTAGATCTTCTTGTTGGGCCTGCTCGACTGGGCGACCTCTTCGCCCTCGATCAGTCCCGACTTCTCCAGCCGGCCGAGCGTGACGTAGATCTGGCCGACGTTCGGCTGAGGGTACGCGGAGCCCAGCAGTTGCTCAAGGTCCTGCTTGAGCTCGTAGCCATGGGCCGGGCCCCGCGAGAGGAGTGCCAGGAGGGGCAGGCGCACTCGTGCTCTCCTCCCTTTTTCCCCGCTCTTGCCGAGCCGGTTCCGTGCGTGGCCGCAGCGGGGCCCGCACGGTCCGTGATGTGGCCCGGATCGCTCTCGTCATCCGATATGGGCCCTAGTATCGCCCATGCCTAACGGGTATACATGCCCCTGAGCCGGACGACGAGGCCCGGTGCCGAGGTACAGGGAGGAACCTATGCGGTGGATACGTGCCGCCGGTAGGGGTCTCCTGATCGCAGCGGTCGTGATGGCGGGCTATGTGTCGTCCGGCGCCGGCGGCGGCTCCTCCCCGGGGGGTCCTCACGGCGATGGCCGCGGCCCTGTGACACTTGCCACGGCGGGCGATCTCACCGGTTACCTCGGCCCTCTGCTGGAGGGCTGGAACCGCGGTCACCCCGGCGAGAAGGTCACGCTCGTGGAGCTGCCGGACTCGGCCGACGAGACCCGCGCCCAGATGACGACCGAACTGCGCTCGGGTGCCGGCCGGTTCGACATCCTCAACATCGATGTGGCCTGGACCTCGGAGTTCGCCGCCGCGGGCTGGATAGCCCCGCTCGAGCGCGGACGCTTCCCGTTGGACAGCTTCCTGCCGCCGGTCGTGGACACGGCAACCTTTGACGGCAGGCTGTACGCGGTCCCTTATGTGACCAATGCCGGAATGCTCTACTACCGCAAGGACATCCTCGACCGCGAGGGCGAACAGCCGCCGGACAACTGGGCGGAGCTGGAGCGCCAGGCCAGGACGATCGCCCCGCGGTACGGCATCGGCGGCTACGCAGGCCAGTTCCTCCCGTACGAAGGGCTCACCGTCAACGCCACCGAGGCGGTCTACTCGGCGGGCGGCACGGTCCTCGGCGGTGACGGCCGGGTGACGCTGGACTCCCCCGCGGCCCGTACCGGTATCGGCTTCCTCGCCCGCGGGGTGCGTGACGGCTGGATCCCCGCGGAGGCGCTGACATACAAGGAGGAGGAGTCCCGGCAGGCCTTCCAGGACGGCCGGCTGCTCTTCCTGCGCAACTGGCCCTACGCCTACGCCGGGGCCTCCGGCGCCGGGTCGCGGATCGCGGGGAAGTTCGGTGCCGTGCCGCTCCCCGGCCCCCACGGGCCCGGCACGAGCGTGCTCGGCGGCTCCAATCTCGCGGTCAGTACCGGAGCCCGGCATCCGGAGACCGCGGGCGACCTCATCGCCTATCTCACCAGCGCCCCGGTGCAGCGGAAGGTGCTCACCGAGGGCGCGCTTCCGCCCGTACGGGCGGCGGTGTACCAGGATCCGGCGCTCATACGGGAGTTCCCGTATCTGCCCGCACTGCGCAAGAGCGTGCTGGCGGCCGCTCCCCGGCCCAAGAGCCCGCGGTACGAGCAGGTGAGCCTGGCCGTACAGGCGGTCGTCCATGACGCCATGGCCCAGCACCAGGGGCCGGACGCCGCCGTGCGCCGGCTGAGCGACGAGCTGGCCGCCATAGCCCGCCGCGGCTGAGTCCCCTCCATCTCGTTTAGTTAACCGTTAGGCATCCAGCGGGTGCACCATGCCTTTTTCCCGGGTGGGCAAAAGCGGGCATATCACCCAACTCTCCGGTACGCCTCCGCACAACCGTTGACACCTTCTCGACACCCCTACTTAACATGCATGCATAACCGCTGGCCGCACTCCGGGCCGCGGACACCCTTCGTGCAGAAACGGGTCAACGGGTGATGCTCACAGCTCCGGCCGGCGACGGCCTCACGCACCGCGGCGCGGACCGCCTCACGCAGCACCACTGGTGGCGTGACGCGGTGATCTACCAGGTCTACGTCCGCAGCTTCCTCGACAGCACCGGTGACGGAATCGGCGATCTGGCCGGAGTCCGCTCCGGACTCCCGTATCTCAAGAAGCTCGGCGTGGACGGAATCTGGCTGAGCCCCTTCTACCCCTCGCCGCAGCACGACCACGGCTACGACGTCGCCGACTACTGCGATGTCGACCCGGTGTTCGGGGACCTCACCGAGTTCGGCCTGCTGATCGCGGACGCCCACCGGCTGGGCATGAAGGTGCTGCTCGACATCGTGCCCAACCACTGCTCGAGCGAGCACGAGTGGTTCCGCGCGGCCGTGACATCGGGACCGGGCAGCGAGGCACGCGCCCGCTTCCACTTCGCCGAGGGCCGCGGCCCCGGCGGCGACGTGCCGCCCAACAACTGGCACGCGATGTTCGGCGGGCCCGCCTGGAGCCGGGTCGTCGAAGCGGACGGCAGCCCCGGCCAGTGGTACCTGCACATGTTCACGCCCGAGCAGCCCGACCTGAACTGGCGCAACCCGGAGACGGCCGCGTACTTCGAGCACGTCCTGCGCTTCTGGCTGGAGCGCGGCGTCGACGGCTTCCGTATCGACGTGGCCGCCGGGCTCTACAAGCACCCCGAACTGCCCGACTCGGCCGACCCCGAAGCCGACGCCCGTACCCGCGACTCGGTCAATCCGCTCGCCTGGAACCAGCCCGAGGTCCACGAGGTGTGGCGTCAGTGGCGGGCGGTGTGCGAGGAGTACACGGCAGCGGACGGGCGCGAGCGGCTGCTGGTCGGCGAGGTCTCCGTGCCGACGGCTCGTGAACACGCCCAGTACGTCCGCCCGGACGAACTGCACCAGGCCTTCTTCTTCGACCTGCTCTCGGCGCCGTGGGACGCCGGCACGTTCCGCAAGGTGATCACCGAGGCGATGCAGGACATCGCGGGGACCGGCTCCACGGTCACCTGGGTGCTCAACAACCACGACCAGGTCCGCACCGTGACCCGTTACGGGGAGTCCGGCACCGAGGGCAGCGGTCTCGGCGCCGCCCGGGCCCGGGCCGCCGCGCTGCTGATGCTGGCGCTGCCCGGAGCCGCGTACATCTACCAGGGCGAGGAGCTGGGCCTGCCCGAGGTCGTCGATCTGCCGGACGAGGTGCTCACCGACCCGATCTTCCGGCGCACGGGCAGCCGGGCGCGGATCCGGGACGGCTGCCGGGTGCCTCTGCCGTGGTCGGGCCACGCCTCCCCGTTCGGCTTCACCTCGGGTGCCGAGGGGGCCAAGCCCTGGCTGCCGCAGCCCGGCTGGTTCGCCGAGCACGCCACCGACCGCGCACTCGCCGACACCCGCTCGTTCTGGCACCTCTACCGCGACGGGCTGCAGCTGCGCCGCAGCCTGCCGCAGCTCGGCGAGGGGTCCCTGCGCTGGCTGGAGTCGGCGCCGGGGGTGCTCGCCTTCACCCGGGGCGACGGATTCGTCTGCGCCGTCAACTTCACCACCGAAGCCGTGGCCCCACCCGTCACCGGAGCGCCGCTGCTCTCCAGCGGGCCCTGCCCGCACGGCGTACTGCCCGGATCCACCGCCGCCTGGTGGATCGGTGACGACACGGCACCCTGATCCGCCCCCGTCCCCGCCCGTCCCTCCCGCTCCCCTCCGTCCCCTGCCCACCAAGGAGATCCCTGTCATGACGCGACGTCTCATGCTTACGGGCTGCACCGCCCTGACCCTGGCCCTCGGGGCCACCGCCTGCGGCGGCAGCCCCGTCACCACCGCGAACGGCGGTGACAAGTCACTGAACGGCCAGACGATCACCGTCGCGGGCGTCTGGTCCGGCGCCGAGCAGAAGAACTTCCAGAAGGTGCTCGACGCCTTCACCGCCAAGACCGGTGCCAAGGCCCAGTTCGTCTCGACCGGCGACAACGTCTCCACCGTCGTCGGCAGCAAGATAGAAGGCGGCAACGCACCCGATGTGGTGATGGTGCCCCAGGTCGGTGTGCTCCAGCAGTTCGCGAAGAACGGCTGGCTGACCCCGCTCTCCAAGACCGCCGAGAAGGCCGTCGAGACCAACTTCGCCAGTGTGTGGAAGCACTACGGCAGCTTCGAGAGCACGGCGTACGGCGTGTACTTCAAGGCCGCGCACAAGTCGACGGTCTGGTACAGCCCTGACGCACTGGACCAGGCGGGTGTGAAGGCGCCGAAGACGTACGCCGAGCTTCTCAAGGCCGGCCGGGCCGTGTCCGACTCGGGAGTGCCCGCCTTCGCGGTCGCCGGCGAGGACGGCTGGACCCTTACCGACTGGTTCGAGAACATCTATCTGTCCCAGGCCGGTCCCGAGATGTACGACCAGCTCGCCGCACACGGCATCCCGTGGACCGACGCGACCGTCGTCAAGGCGCTCACCACCCTCGGCCAGCTGTTCGCCGACAAGCAGCTGATCGCCGGCGGTCAGAAGGGCGCGCTGAGCACGGACTTCCCCGGCTCGGTGGAGAAGGTCTTCGGACCGAAGCCGGAGGCCGGCATGGTCTACGAGGGCGACTTCGTCGCCGGTGTCGCCAAGGACCAGTTCGGCAAGAAGATCGGCGAGGACGCCGCCTTCTTCCCCTTCCCCGCGGTCGACGCGGGCAAGGCGCCCGTCGTCAGCGGCGGTGACGCGGCCGTCGCCCTGGAGGACGGCAAGAACAAGAAGGCCGCCATGGCCTTCCTGGAGTACCTCACCACGCCGGAGGCGGCGGCCGTGTGGGCCAAGGCCGGCGGATTCCTGTCCCCGAACAAGAAGCTGGACCCCGCCTCCTACGGCGACGACGTGACCCGGCAGACGGCCAAGTCGCTGATCGACGCCGGGGACTCCGTCCGCTTCGACATGTCCGACCAGGCGCCCGCGGCGTTCGGCGGCACGAAGGGCGCGGGCGAATGGAAGCTGCTCCAGGACTTCCTGCGCGACCCGTCGGACCCGAAGGGCACCGCGGCCAAGCTCGAGGCCGCTGCGGCCAAGGCGTACAAGGGCTGACGTGATGACCGCTGCCACCTCCCCCACATCACAGAAGGCGGGCCCCCCAGCGGGGCCCGCCCGGGCCGCGGATCCCCGGCACAGCCCACGGCGCCGCGCCCAGCGGCGCAGGCGGATCGTCGCCGTGGCCTTCATCCTGCCCGCGCTCCTGCTGCTCGGTGCGCTCGTCGTCTACCCCGTGCTGTTCTCCGTCGGCCGGAGCTTCTTCGACGCGGGCGGCACACGCTTCGTCGGCGGTGAGAACTACGCCGAGATATTCCGCGACCCGGCGACCCTCAAGGCCATCCGGAACAGCGCCATCTGGGTGGTCATCGCACCGACGCTGCTCACCGGCCTGGGGCTGATCCTCGCGGTACTGGTCGAGAAGGTCCGCTGGGCCACTGCGTTCAAACTGCTGCTGTTCATGCCGATGGCGGTGTCCTTCCTGGCCGCCGGCATCATCTTCCGCCTCGCCTACGAGGAGGACCCCGACAAGGGTGTCCTCAATGCCGCAGTCGTCGGGGTACACGACGCCTTCAAGGGCACGTCGTCCTATCCGAGCGCCCGCGCCCGTGACGGACAGGGGCTGACGAAGGACGCCGACGGCTCGTACACCACGTCGGACACGGTGTCACCCGGCGACCGGAGCGTCTCCCTGGGGCTGGTCGGCGTACCCCCCAAGGAACTGCCCCCGGGCACCGGGCCCGCGTACCCGGCGGCCGGCAGGCAAGCCGGGGAGGGTGAACTGCTCGGTGTCGTCTACCTGGACTTCACACCCGGCGGAGGCGGTAAGCAGGGCACGGTCGACAAGACCGAGAGCGGGCTGCCGAAGATGACGGTCGAGGCGGTACGTGACGGGCGCCCGGTCGCCACCGCCACCACCGCGTCCGACGGCTCCTTCCGCTTCCCGGACCTTCAGGCCGGTGCGTATACCATGCGGCTGCCCGCGCAGAACTTCGCCCCGCCCTACGAAGGCGTGTCCTGGCTCGGCCCGGCGCTGGTCACTCCGGCGATCATCGGCGCGTATCTGTGGATCTGGACCGGCTTCGCGATGGTGCTCATCGGCGCGGGCCTGTCGTCCCTGCCGCGTGACACGCTCGAGGCCGCCCGGATGGACGGCGCCAACGAGTGGCAGGTGTTCCGCAGGATCACCGTGCCCCTGCTCGCCCCCATCCTGACCGTGGTCTTCGTGACCCTGGTGATCAATGTGATGAAGGTCTTCGACCTCGTCTACATCATCGCGCCCGGGCCGGTGCAGGAGGACGCCACCGTGCTGGCCACCCAGATGTGGCTGGTCTCCTTCGGCGGCGGCAACAACCAGGGCCTCGGCAGTGCGCTGGGTGTGCTGCTCCTGTTGCTGGTCATCCCGGCCATGGTCTTCAACGTCCGCCGCTTCCGCAGGAGCCAGTCATGAGCGCCACCGTCACCGATCCGACCGTCGCGAAGCACGCGTCGCCCGGGCCTCGTGCGGCCCGGCGCCGGCGCTCGGGGAGCCGGCTGGGGAAGTGGCTCGGCAACGGGGTGGTCCAGGCGTTCCTGGTCCTCGTCGGGCTCGTGTGGATCACGCCGCTTGCCGGTCTGCTGCTCTCCTCGCTGCGTTCGGCGCAGGACAACGCGGGCAGCGGCTGGTGGGCGGCGCTCACCGCACCCGGGCAGCTGTCGTTCGACAACTACTCCACACTGCTCGGCAACGCGGGAATGACCCAGGCGTTCTGGAACACGGTCATGATCTCGGTGCCCGCGACCGTCCTGGTCATCGTGATCGCGGCGCTGGCCGGCTATGCCTTCGCCTGGCTGGAGTTCCCTGGCCGGGACTGGCTGTTCCTGCTGGTGGTCGCGATGCTGGTGGTGCCGGTGCAGGTCGGACTGCTGCCGGTGGCGAAGCTGTTCGGCCAGTTGGGTCTGTTCGGCACGATCCCGGGCGTGGTGCTCTTCCACGTCGCCTACGGGCTGCCGTTCGCCATCTTCCTGCTGCGCAACTACTTCGCCGACATCCCGCGCGAGATGTTGGAGGCGGCGCGGATGGACGGCGGCAGCGAGTGGCGGATCTTCACCCGGCTGGTACTGCCGGTGGGCCGTCCGGCGATCGCGAGTCTGGCGATCTTCCAGTTCCTGTGGGTGTGGAACGACATGCTGGTGGCGCTGCTCTTCGCGGACAGCTCCTCCCAGCCGCTCACCGTCGAGCTCCAGTCCCAGGTGCGCCAGTTCGGCAGCAACATCGATGTGCTGGCGCCCGGTGCCTTCCTCTCCCTGATCGTGCCCGTGGTGGTCTTCTTCGCCTTCCAGCGGCACTTCGTCCAGGGGGTGATGGCGGGCTCGGTCAAGTGAGCGGGCCGCGGCGGCACGCCGGCAGCGGTCCGCCCCGCCGGTGCCTCACGGGGGTGGGCACCTGCGGGGCGGACGTCTGCCGTCGCCGAGGGGGTCAGGGACGGTTCACGAGCGGTACAGCAGCGCCTTCATGGCCTTGGTCAGAACCGCCTCGGGGTCGGACTCCATCCCGGGCGAGCGCCACGCCATGAACCCGTCCGGGCGGACGACGACGGCCCCGTCGGGTGCGGCGCCGTGCAACTCGGCCCAGTCGAAGCCGGTTTCCGGGATCAGGTCGGCGTCGGGTCCCTCGGCCACGACATAGGCGTCGAGCACGCACGAGAGCCGGTCGGCGACGGCTCGCGCCGCCTCGCGCCAGGCCTGGCCGCCCGGGCCGGTCAGCAGTACGTAGGACCGCTCGTACAGGTCCAGCGTGGAGATCCTGCGCTGTGCGCCGGGGCGGTGCAGCCACATGTGCGGGGCACGGCTTCCGGGTTCGCCGGTGAGCTGGATGCCCTTGGGGACGACGGGCATGTCGGGGTCCGCGCCGAGGACGGCGCCGTGCGGGTAGCGGTAGCCCATCGCGACGGCCAGCATCCCGCCCGGGCTTCCACCGGGACCACCGGCGATGCTCGGACCACCAGGACCACCAGGACCACCAGGACCACCGGGTCCGCCGGGGCCACCAGGTCCGCCCGCGCCCGGACCGCCCGGACGACCGGGGCCTCCCGCGCCCGGGCCACCGGGACCACCGGGACCACCTGAGCCTCCCGGGCCGCCGGGACCGCCGCCGCGGCCGGCCACCGACGACGGGTCGTACCCCGGGTGGCTGTGCTCCTCCGACCTGCTCGACGCCCGCATACCCGTGGCCCTGGCCACCGGCAGGCGCTCCGCCTCGTAGGTCCCCAGCAGCCCGGGCCCCGCCGAGCCGTCCAGCACCAGGGCAAGCTTCCAGGCGAGGTTGTGCGCGTCCTGGATACCGGTGTTGGAGCCGAACGCCCCGGTGGGGGACATCTCGTGGCAGGAGTCGCCGGCGAGGAAGACCCGGCCCGACGCGTAGTGCTCGGAGACCCGCTCGGCGGCGTGCCAGGGGGCCTTTCCGGTGATCTCGACGTCGATGTCCGGGGCGCCGGTCGCCTTGCGGATGTGGGCGATGCAGCGCTCGTCGGTGAAGTCCTCGAGCTTCTCGCCCTGGTCGGGCTGCCAGGGCGCGTGGAAGACCCAGTTCTCCACGTTGTCCACCGGCAGCAGGGCGCCGTCCGCCTCGGGGTTCGTCAGATAGCAGACGATGAAACGGCGGTCGCCGACGACATCGGCCAGAGCACGGGACCGGAACGTGACGCTGACGTTGTGGAACAGGTCGCCGAGGCCCGTCTGGCCGATGCCGAGCTTCTGGCGCACCGGACTGCGCGGGCCGTCCGCTGCGACGAGGTAGTCCGCCCGCACCGTGCGGGTCCGGCCGGTCTCACGGTCCTCGATGACCGCGGTGACGCCTTTCGAGTCCTGCTCGAACGAGGTGAGTTCGGTGGAGTAGCGCAGATCGCCGCCGTTCTTGCGGGCGCACTCCAGCAGCACCGGCTCCAGGTCGTTCTGGCTGCACACGCACCAGCCCGAGGGGCTGATCCTGGCCAGTCCGTCGCCGGGGTCGATCGCCTTGAGCAGCCACTCGCCCTCGTCGCCGACGAGTGACGGCGTCTGGAGGATGCCGTGGTTGCCGGCGAGTGCGGAGGCGGCCTCGTGGATGAGCGGTTCGGCGCCCGCCACCCTGAACAGCTCCATCGTGCGTACGTTGTTGCCGCGTCCTCGCGGGTGCCTCGAGGTGCTCGCGTGCCGCTCGACGAGCATGTGCCCGACGCCGAGCCGGCCCAGGAACAGCGACGTGGACAGGCCCACCAGCGAGCCACCCACGATCAGGACCGGTACGCGGTCGTCGAAGTTTTCTTCCATCAGTAGCTCCAGCTCCAGGCGCCGGTTGGGGGGAATGGAGTTTCCATGCCCTTGCGGGAGCGCCTCGATCGCCCCTTCACCCGCATGGTTCACACATCTCGCGCCACCCGTGGTATCGGCACAGGATCGAAGCCGGACAGCCACACCGCGCGAGCGCTGACCGGCCGTCCCTATGCGTCGGACCTCTTACTCCGAACCCCGGAGAGCCGGCTCCGTCACTTGCTGACGGCTTCACTGTCTCGAAGGAGATGCGTGGAACATGACAACTCTGTCGGAACGTATATCTCAGTCGGCCTTCGACGGCTCCAGGCTGCGGGTCGTACTGCTGGTGGATCTTCACGACGGTGCGCAGCAGACCTTTCTCGCCGCGTACGAGCACATGCGCAGCCAGGTGGCGTCGGTACCCGGCCATCTGAGCGACCAGCTGTGCCAGTCGATCGAGAACCCGTCGCAGTGGCTGATCACCAGCGAGTGGGAGAGCGCGCCGCCCTTCATCGAGTGGGTGAACAGCGAGGAGCACGTCGACGTGGTGAAACCGCTGCACAGCTGTGTGCGGGACACCCGTTCGCTGCGCTTCAGCGTGCTGCGTGAGACGGGCAAGATCCACACGGAGGCCCGTGCCGCGGAGCTCGGCGGTTCCCTGCAGCCATACGCGCGGATGGGTGACGGTGTGGTCCGACACGCCCTCACCTTTACCGTCAAGCCCGGCAGCGAAGAGGTCGTCGCCGAGATCCTCGCGGGCTACAAGTCACCGGAACCGCGGGTCGACGACAACACCCGGTTGCGCCGTACCTCTCTCTTCATGCACCGCAACCGTGTGATCCGCGCCGTCGAGGTGCAGGGCGACCTGCTCGCCGCCCTGCGCCATGTGGCCCGGCAGCCCGAGGTGCAGGCTCTGGAAGAGGCCATCAACCCCTATCTGGAGCAGCACCGCGATCTCAACGACCAGGAATCGGCCCGGATGTTCTTCACCCGGGCCTCCCTCCCCGCCGTCCACCATCTGGCGGCTGTCGACGGGGAACACCCGGATTCGCAGCGGCACGCGCTGTACTACCCGGCCAAGCGGGGCTGCGGTATGGCCCTGGCCAAACTGCTCGCCCGTCAGGACGAGGAGGCCGCGAACGATCCTTCCGGGGTCATCGAGAGCAGCACCATCTTCCTGCGCGACGACGTCGTCATCCGGCTCGTCGACGTGCGTGGCGGTCTCGAGGCCGCTCCGCTGCTCGCGGGGGGAGCGCACGGTCCCCGCAAGGCCGGCATGGTGGCCCGTCTGCTCGACGAGGACGCGTTCGGCGGCGCTTCTCAGGCGACGGATGCGGACATGGTCCGCTTCCTCGCACGCGCCGACATGCGCCTGATCACCGATCGCCGGTCCCCCGCCGGCCCCTGAACCGCCCGCCCTGCGCCGCGCGGTGCGGCGCGCCGGAGCGATCCGGTCCGCCGCACCGCCGGCCCAACGCCATACGGCCACGTGGAGGAATCTCATGACCACACCTCATCGCATCGTCGACCTCAGCGAGACCCAGCCCAACACCAGGCGCGGAGGCGATCTGCGCGCCATGCTCACGCCCACCACGGTGGGGGCGACGAGCGGCTTCATGGGCCTGGCGATCGTGGAGCCCGGCGACCGCATCGGTGAGCACTACCACCCGTACTCCGAGGAGTTCGTGTACGTCGTCAGCGGAGCACTCGAAGTGGACCTGGACGACGAGACATACGCGCTGCGCCCGGACCAGGGTCTGCTGATCCCCGCGTACGTACGGCACCGGTTCCGCAACGTGGGCAGCTCGGAGGCACGGATGGTGTTCCATCTCGGTCCTCTGGCGCCGCGTCCGGAGCTCGGCCATGTCGACACCGAGGAAACCCCGGCCAAGGCCGGCACCGCAGGGCACCGGCCGCCCGAACGGACGAGGACGGCTTCATGACACGGCGGGTAGCAGTCACCGGCGTCGGCATAGTGGCGCCGGGAGGCGTGGGCATACCGGCGTTCTGGGACCTTCTGGCCAACGGCCGCACGGCGACGCGGGGCATCACGCTCTTCGATCCGACGGGCTTTCGCTCGCGGATTGCCGCCGAGTGCGACTTCGACCCGGCAGCCCACGGTCTGGACTCGGAGACGATCCAGCGCGCGGACCGGTACGTCCAGTTCGCGATGGTCGCCGCCCGGGAAGCGCTGCGTGACTCGGGGATCGACCCGGAGCGCGAGGACCCGTGGCGCATCGGGGTGTCCCTGGGCACCGCGGTCGGCGGCACCACCCGTCTGGAGCACGACTACGTCAAGGTCAGCAGCTCCGGGCGGCGCTGGGACGTGGACCACAGCGAGGCGCAGCCGCATCTGCACCGGGCCTTCTCGCCCAGTGCCCTCGCTTCCGAGGTCGCGGAGCAGACGGGGGCCCGGGGCCCGGTGCAGACCGTGTCGACGGGCTGCACCTCCGGTCTCGACGCGATCGGCTATGCGTTCCACGCGATAGAGGACGGCAGGGTCGACGTCTGCATCGCCGGCGCCTCGGACTCGCCGATCTCCCCGATCACGGTGGCCTGCTTCGACGCGATCAAGGCGACCTCCGCGAACAACGACGATCCCGCCCATGCCTCGCGCCCCTTCGACGCGAACCGGGACGGTTTCGTGATGGGCGAGGGCGGAGCCGTCCTCGTCCTGGAGGAGCTCGAGCACGCCCGTGCCCGCGGCGCCACCGTGTACTGCGAGCTCGGCGGCTACGCGACCTTCGGCAACGCGTACCACATGACCGGGCTGACCCGGGAAGGCCTGGAGATGGCGCGGGCGATCGACACCGCGCTCGACCACGCCCGTATCGGCGGCTCGGACATCGACTACGTCAACGCGCACGGCTCGGGCACCCAGCAGAACGACCGGCACGAGACCGCCGCGGTCAAGGAGTCGCTCGGCGCCCATGCCTACAAGGTGCCGATGAGCTCCATCAAGTCCATGGTGGGCCACTCGCTCGGCGCCATCGGGGCGATAGAGATCGTCGCCTGTGTGCTGGCGCTGGCCCACCAGGTGGTGCCGCCCACGGCGAACTACGAAACCCCCGACCCCGAGTGCGATCTCGACTATGTGCCCCGCACCGCGCGCGCCCTCAAGCTGCGCAACGTGCTCTCGGTCGGCAGTGGATTCGGCGGATTCCAGTCCGCCGTGGTGCTCACCCGGCCAGGAGGGAGGACACGATGAGTCCTCGGCAGGACCGGCGTCCGGTCATCACCGGAATGGGTGTCGTCGCCCCCAACGGGGTCGGCACCGATGCCTTCTGGAAGTCCACGCGAGAGGGCCTCAGCGTCCTCGACCACATCACCAGGGAGGGCTGCGAACACCTGCCGGTCCGCATCGCCGGCGAGGTTCGCGGCTTCGAGCCCGAGTCGCTGGTGGAGGAACGTTTCCTCGTACAGACCGACCGGTTCACCCATTTCGCCATGGCCGCCGCCGACATGGCGCTGGCCGACGCGGGGATCGTCCCGGGCGACTACGCCGACACCCCCTTCGGTGTGGGAGTGGTCACCGCCGCCGGTTCCGGCGGCGGTGAGTTCGGCCAGCGCGAGCTGCAGCGGCTGTGGGGGCAGGGGTCGCGCTACGTCGGCCCGTACCAGTCCATCGCCTGGTTCTACGCGGCGAGCACCGGCCAGATCTCGATCCGGGGCGGGTTCAAGGGTCCCTGCGGTGTGGTGGCCAGCGACGAGGCGGGCGGTCTGGACGCCATCGCGCACGCCGCCCGGGCGATCGGCAGAGGTACCGACACCGTGGTCATCGGGGCGGCCGAGGCGCCGCTCGCCCCGTACTCGCTCGTGTGCCAGCTCGGTTACCGGGAGCTGAGCCTGTGTGAGGAGGCGGAGCGGGCCTACCGGCCCTTCACGCCCAGCGCATGCGGCTTCGTGCCCGCCGAGGGCGGCGCGATGCTCGTGGTCGAGGCGCATGCCACGGCCCGCGAGCGGGGCGCCGCGGTGCGCGCGGTGGTGGCGGGCCACGCCGCCACCTTCACCGGCGCCTCGCGCTGGCAGCAGTCCCGCGAAGGGCTCGCCCACGCGATCCGTGGCGCCCTGGCGGACGCGGAGTGCGCCCCCGAGGAGATCGACGTCGTGTTCGCGGACGCGCTCGGCATCCCCGAGGCGGACCGGGCCGAGGCCATGGCGATCGCCGACGCCCTGGGCCCGCACTGCACACGCGTGCCTGTCACGGCCCCCAAGACCGGCACGGGCCGGGCCTATTGCGGCGCTCCGGTGCTGGACACCGCCGCCGCGGTGCTCGCCCTCCAGGACGGTCTCGTCCCGCCCACACCCAATGTGTCCGACGTGTGCCACGACCTGGAAGTGGTGACCGGCAGGGCCCGTCCGGCCGATCTGCGTACGGCCCTGGTGCTCAGCCGAGGACTGATGGGCTCGAACGCGGCGCTCGTGCTCAGGCGCGGCGCCGACAACCCCTCGTGAGAAGGAGGACTCTCACATGACCACGCAAATCACCAAGCTGACCATCGAAGAGCTGGCCGCTCTGATGAAGAAGGGCGCGGGCATCACGGTCGACCCGGCGGATATGGGCGGCCGGCCCGAAGCCCGGTTCGATGAGTACGGCCTCGACTCGCTTGGCCTGCTGGGCATCGTGGGCGAGCTCGAGAACCGCTACGGACGCCCGCTGCCCGCCGACGCGGACCGCTGCAAGACCCCGCGTGAATTCCTCGACCTCGTCAACAACTCCCTCATGGCAGGAGCGTGAAGTGTCCGGGCACACCGAGAACCAGATCACCATCGACGCCCCCCTCGATCTCGTCTGGGACGTGACCAACGACATCGAGAACTGGCCCCAGCTGTTCAGCGAGTACGCGTCCGTCGAGATCGTCGAGCGCGACCGCAACACCACGACGTTCCGGCTGACCATGCACCCCGACGAGAACGGGAAGATCTGGAGTTGGGTGTCGGAGCGCACGACCGACCGCAAGGCGCTGACGGTCCGTGCCCGGCGTGTCGAAACGGGTCCTTTCCAGCACATGGACATCCGCTGGACCTACAAGGAGACCCCGCAAGGCGTCCTGATGCACTGGACGCAGGACTTCGCGATGAAGCCCGACGCCCCGGTCGACGACGACTGGATGACCGACAACATCAACCGCAACTCCAAGGTCCAGATGCAGCTCATCAGGGACAAGATCGAGCAGCGGGCGCGTGAGCGCGAGGCCGTTGCCGTGACCACCTCGGACTGATCCGGTCCGCACCACCCACCCGAAGGGACTCCCCCGCGATGCACCATGCTCTGATCGTCGCCCGTATGGCCCCTGGCACGGCCCCCGACATCGCCAAGGTGTTCGAGGAATCCGACCGGGGCGAACTGCCGGAACTCGTCGGGGTCACCCGGCGCACGCTGTTCCAGTTCGGCGATGTCTATCTGCACCTGGTCGAAGCCGACCGCCCGCCCGGGCCGGCGGTCGCCAAGGTGGTGGACCACCCCGCGTTCCGGGACGTGAGCGACAAGCTCTCCGCCTATGTCAGTGCGTACGACCCCAAGACGTGGCGCAGCCCGAAGGACGCGATGGCCCACGAGTTCTACCGCTGGGAGCGCGGCGCCTGACGGAGCCCGGGCCTCGGCCGAAGGCCGGGGAGAGTACCGAGCCCCGAGCACCACAGTCGCCGGCCCCGCGCCCGGGGAGAACGCGGAGCCGGCGAGGGGGAAGAGGAAGACGAAAAACGAAGACGACGGATGAAACAACAATCCCCCCACGAGGCCCCCACGAGGGGCAAACAGCAGAGACAAGGCCCCCGTCCGAAGACGGGGGCGCTGCTCTGTGTGGTGTTCGGTTGTGGTCCGCGTCCGGTTCAGGTGCTCAGGCCGCCGGAGTGATGCTCTCGATGGCGTGCAGATACGGGTTGACGGGACGGACGTCGCCGACGATGAGCCCGGCATCGGCCATCCGGCTGATCATGCTGTCCTTGGTGTGCTTGGCACCGCCGACGTTCAGAAGCAGCATCAGGTCCATCGACGTGGTGAACCGCATCGAGGGGGTGTCGTCGACGAGGTTCTCGATGACCACCACCCTGGACCCCGGGCGGGCCGCCCCGATGACGTTCCGCAGGGTCCTGCGGGTGCTCTCGTCGTCCCATTCCAGGATGTTCTTGATGATGTAGACGTCGGCCTCGACGGGGATGGCTTCGCGGCAGTCGCCGGGGACGATGCGGATCCGTTCGGCGAACGCCCCGCCGTCGCGCAGCCGGGGGTCCGCGTTCGCCACCACCCGCGGGAGGTCGAGCAGGGTGCCCCGCATATGGGGGTACTTCTCCAGCAGGCAGGCCAGCACATGGCCCTGGCCTCCGCCGATGTCCGCGACGGTCGTCACCCCGGTGAGGTCGAGGAGTTCGGCGACCTCACGGGCCGACTGCATGCTGGACGTGGTCATGGCCCGGTTGAAGACCTGGGCCGACTCCTGCGCGTCCTCGTGCAGGTAGTCGAAGAACCCCTTGCCGTACAGCCGGTCGAAGACGCCCGAGCCGGTCCGTACCGCTTCGTCGAGGAGCGGCCAGGCGTCCCAGGTCCAGGGTTCGGTGCACCAGAGCGCGATGTTCTTCAGGCTGTGCGGGTCGTCATCGCGCAGCATGCGGGACATCTCGGTGTGGGCGAACCGTCCGTCCCCCCGCTCCTCGAAGATCCCGTAGCAGGACAGGGCCCGCAGCATCCGCCGGAGCGCCCGGGGGTCGCTCCGCACGGACGCCGCCAGCTCCTCGGCCGTGGCGGGGCTGTCGCCGAGCGCATCGGCGACCCCCAGCTTCGCCGTGGCGCGTACGGCGGCGGCGCAGGCCGCCCCGAAGACGAGCTCCCGCAGCCGCATGGACGGCGGAGTGGTGGCCTCCTGCGAGGTGGTGGTGCTTACGGTCGTCATTCCGCCTCGTTTCTCATGGTGTGGGGGAGGTGCGTCGGCGCCCGTGTCAGCACATGCCGGCGGGTTCGGAAGCCTTGCAGTAGTTGCCGCCGAACTTGTTGCCCTCGCCGGTGTCACGGTTCGCGAGATCCGGCACGGTGTTGGCCACCAGAACGTTGTCGCTGACCTCGTTGCGGCTGTTGGGCGAACCCACCACGCTCTTGAACAGCACGATCCCGCCGGCGAACGGGGACTTGCCGGTGTGACCCCAGAGCACGTTGGACTCGACGGTCGTGTGCTCGGCACCGGTCAGCACGATCCCGGCGCCCTGGATCTCGGGCAGCCTTGCGGTCTTCGCGCAGAACTTGTTGTTCTGGAACACACTGTTCCCGCGTACGGCCAGATCGCCGGTGCGCGGTACGCCCTCGTCGCCGACGATGAACACACCGCCGCAGTTCCCGGTGATGGCGTTGCCTTCGACGACGAGATTGCGCAGTCGGCGGATCGTCACCCCGATACGGTTGCCCGCCAGGTAGTTGCCGGCGACCACGGCACCCTTGGTGTCCAGGGCACCGGCCTCCGTGTCGGTCGTGTTCGACAGGAAGATGCCGGACTCGGCGTTGTCACGGGCGACGTTGCCGCGGAAGTCACCCCCGACCGAGCGCTCCTGGGCGATCCCCCAGTTCCCGTTCTTCTCCACGGTCACCTTGCGTACGGACAGCCCCTTGGTGCGGGAGGCGAAGATGCCGTTCTTCTTGAAGGCCCGGACCGTGAGCGCCTGGATCTGCACGCCCTCGACCGACTTGGCCTCCGTGCCGAGGACGCAGATCCCGTTGCCCTTCTGGGCACAGGCGTCCTTGGCCGCCTTCACCGGCGGAGCGATGACGGTGCGCTTGCCCGCGCCGCGCAGCGTCAGGTCCGAGGTCGTGATCGTGACACTCTCGTTGTAGGTTCCGGCGGCGATGTCGATGACATCGCCGGGCTTCGCGGCATTCACCGCGGCCTGGATCGATTCCCCGGGCTGGACGTCGTGATTGTCCTTGGCATGGGCGGGCGCTGCGACGCCGACGCCAGAGGCGACGATGAGGGCGGCGCATCCGAGATAGGTGATCTGTCGTTTCGTCATGAGTTGAAATTATGGGCAGTTATGACAATTCGCCACATACTGTGCCGTTAGGGTCGCGCACCGTAGTCCGAACGGGCACCCTCTCGGCGTGTCGCCGACCGGCGACCGGCGAAACGCAACGCCGCATCCCACGTCACCCCATCCCCGGACCCCGCACACGGCGTCAGAGCGCGGGCGAGCACGGGTCCGATGCCCTCGTCGCCCCACACGCCCCGACCGAAGCCCTCCCGGCTACCCTGAGTGACGGCTTGCACGGTGAGATAACGGAACGTGTTCGATCGCGCCTCCGTTCCGTGCAGCCGCGCTCCCCCTCTGCGAAATGCGTCCGACCTCTCTACTGTCGGATCAGAGCTCGACCCTGACGGAATGCCCTGGGACACCCATCCGAACCCGGAGGTCCCCATGCCGGAGCTGTTCATCGGCGGCGCCTGGACCGCCGCGGCCGATGGGAGGACACGGGAGATCCGGTGCCCTGCCGACGGCACCCTGGTCGCCACCGTCGACGAGGCCGGGCCCAAGGACGCCGCCGCCGCGGTCGCCGCGGCCCGCGACGCCTACGACCGGGGGCCCTGGCCCGGCACGCCGGCGGCGGAGCGCGGGGCACTGCTGCTGCGGGTCGCCGCCCTGCTCGAACGGGACAAGGACGCACTCGCGCGCGCCGAATCGCTCGACACGGGAAAGCGGCTGGTCGAAAGCGCGTACGACATGGACGACATCGCCCGGTGCTTCCGCTACTTCGGCGGTCTCGTCGCCGCGGGCGGCCGCGACCGTGTCGTCGACACCGGCGACCCGGGAGTGGACAGCAGAGTGGTCCACGAGCCGGTGGGCGTCTGCTCCCTGATCACGCCCTGGAACTACCCGCTGCTGCAGACCGCCTGGAAGGTCGCCCCGGCCATCGGCGCCGGCAACACCTTCGTCCTCAAACCGAGTGAGCTGACACCGCACACCGCCGTCATGCTGATGCGGCTGCTCACGGAGGCCGGTCTGCCCGACGGGGTGGCCAATCTGGTGCTGGGCGCGGGCGCCGTCGTGGGTGCGCCGCTCACCGAGGATCCACGGGTCGACATGGTGTCGTTCACGGGCGGGCTGGTCACCGGCCGGCGCATCATGGCCGCGGCCGCACCGACGGTGAAGAAGGTGGCGCTGGAGCTCGGGGGCAAGAACCCCAACATCGTCTTCGCCGACGCCGCGTTCGACGCCGCCGTGGACCATGCGCTCACGGCGGTGTTCCTGCACTCCGGCCAGGTCTGCTCGGCCGGGGCCCGGCTGCTCGTCCAGGACGAGCTGCACGACGCCTTCGTCGCCGAGATCGTCAAGCAGGCGGAGGCCATCCCTCTCGGCGGGCCTTTCGACGAGAGGGCCCGTGCGGGGCCGCTGATCTCCGCGGCGCACCGCGACAAGGTCGAGGCCTATGTGGCAGCGGGGATCGCCGAGGGCGCGGTGTTGCGCTGCGGCGGTATGCGCCCCGAGGACCCCGCGCTGCGGAACGGCTTCTACTATCTGCCGACCGTGCTCGACGAGTGCACCCCGGGAATGTCCGTGGTGACCGACGAGTCGTTCGGCCCGGTGCTCACCGTGGAACGGTTCCGGAACGAGGACGAAGCGGTCGCCCTGGCCAACGACACGGTCTACGGGCTCGCGGGGGCCGTGTGGACCGAGGACACCGCCCGCGGCCACCGGGTCGCCTCGCGGGTGCGCGCGGGCACCGTATGGATCAACGACTTCCATCCGTACGTCCCCCAGGCGGAGTGGGGCGGGATGAAGCAGTCCGGCTTCGGCCGCGAACTCGGCCCCACCGGGCTGGCCGAGTACCAGGAGGCCAAGCACATCTGGCGCACTCTGTCACCCAGCCCGCAGAGGTGGTTCGCATGACGACGGACACCGGTCCCGCCCCCCAGGCGCAGGGCCCATCCCCCGGCCACGGCGGCCACGACGACGACGCCGCGATCGCCGAGCTCGGGTACAAGCCGGAACTCAAGCGCACCCTAGGCAACTTCCACACCTTCGCCGCGGGCATCAGCTACATCTCCATCCTCACCGGCACCTTCCAGCTGTTCTACTTCGGCATCGCCTTCGGCGGACCCGCCTACTGGTGGTCCTGGCCCATGGTCTTCGTGGGACAGCTGATGGTCGCCCTCTGCTTCTGCGAACTGGCCGCCCGCTATCCGGTGGCCGGTTCCGTCTACAACTGGGCGAAGAAGATGGGCGGCCCTCATGTGGGCTGGCTGGGCGGCTGGATGATGCTCACCGCGACCATGGTGACGCTGGCCGCGGTGGCACTCGCCTACCAGATCACCCTGCCGCGGATCGATCCGTTCTTCCAGTTCATCGGTAACGGCACCGGCTCCAGCGCCGCGGCCAACGCCGTCCTCCTGGGCTCGGTGCTCATCCTCTTCTCCACGCTCGTCAACGCCTTCGGCGTCAAACTCATGGCGCGCATCAACTCCGCGGGCGTCTTCATCGAGCTCGTCGCCGCCGTCGCCCTCATCATCTGCCTGGCCGTCCACATCACCCGGGGACCGGGCGCCGTCCTCACCCAGACCTACGGACTCGGCGCGGACTACACCTGGGGCTACTTCGGTGCGTTCCTGACCGCTTCCCTCGCCTCCGCCTATGTGATGTACGGCTTCGACACGGCCTCGTCGCTCGGCGAGGAGTCGCACAGCCCGGCACGCAACTGCCCACGCGCCATCCTGCGGGCGCTGATCGCGTCGTTCGTCATCGGCGGACTCATCCTGCTCTTCGCGCTGATGGCCGTACCGAACCTGTTCGCGAAGCAACTGTCCACGGAGGGCCTGCAGTACGTGGTGCTGGCGACACTGGGACCGAACATCGGCGAGGTCTTCCTGTGGTGCGTCGTGATCGCGATCACCGTCTGTGTGCTGGCCGTGCACGCCGCGGGCATCCGGCTGATGTTCGCCATGGCCCGGGACAACAACCTGCCCGCGGGCTCGAAGCTCGCCCGGGTCAGCCCCCGGTTCCAGACGCCCGTCGTACCTGCCGTCGTCATCGGCGTGGTCGGTGTCGTGGTTCTGGTCATCAACATCAACCAGCCGCAGATCTTCTCGGTGATCACCAGCATCGCGATCATCATGATCTACATCGCCTATCTGCTGGTCACCACACCCATGCTGATCCAGCGGCTGCGCGGCACCTGGAAGCCCGTCGAAGGACGCTTCTCGCTCGGCAGGTTCGGGCTGCCGGTCAACATCCTCGCCGTGCTGTGGGGCGCCGCCATGTCCCTCAACCTCGCCTGGCCGCGTGCCGAGGTCTACAACGCGACCGGCCCGCAGCACTGGTATCTGCGCTGGGGCGCGTTCCTGTTCATCGGCATCGTCGCTGCGGGCGGGTTCGCCTACTACTGGTTCGTGCAGCGGCACCGTACGGGCGTGCTCTCCGAACACGCCGCGCAGGTCATGGATCCGACGAGTCCCTGACAGCGGGTCACCCGGGCGCCGTTCCCCGGAGTCCCGGCCGCCCGCCCGTGCGCACGGTATCCCGTCCGCCGTCCGGCACCTGCGACCTCTCTGGAGCTCCGATGACCACAGACAGCCCCCTGGCGGAGTTCGACCACGTGGTGGTCGGCGGTGGCACGGCGGGAGCCGTGATCGCCGCGCGGCTGACCGAGGATCCGGACGTCACGGTCTGCCTGGTGGAGGCCGGACCGTCGGACGTGGGCGATGACGGCGTCCTCAGGCTGGAGGGCTGGATGGCCCTGCTCGGGTCCGGCTTCGACTGGGACTACCCGATCGAGCCCCAGGAGCACGGCAACGACTTCCTGCGGCACGCCCGGGCCAAGGTGCTCGGCGGCTGCTCCTCGCACAACTCCTGCATCGCCTTCTGGGCACCCGCCGAGGACCTCGACGAGTGGGGCGCGATGGGCTGCACCGGCTGGAGCGCCGCGGACTGCTTCCCGCTCTACCGGCGTCTGGAGACCAATGAGGCGCCCGGCGGCCACCACGGGCGCTCGGGCCCGGTCCATCTGCGCACGGTCCCCCCGCGCGACCCGTGCGGGCGCGCCCTGCTGGAGGCGTGCGAGGCGGCCGGTATTCCCCGTACGCCGTTCAACACCGGGACCACCGTGGTGCGCGGAGCCGACTGGTTCCAGATCAACTCCTTTCCCGACGGCACGCGGGCGTCCGCCTCGGTGTCGTATCTGCACCCGGTGCTCGGCAAGCGCCCCAATCTGGAGGTGCGGACCGGCCGCCAGGCCCGGCGCCTGCTCTTCGGCGACGACGGGCGCTGCACCGGTGTGGAGTATCTGGAGCCGGACACCGTTCGCACCGGAGCCGTCTCCGCGCGGCGCGAGGTCATCGTGTGCTGCGGTGCGATCGACTCGCCGAAGCTGCTGATGCTTTCGGGCATCGGACCGGCGGAACATCTGCGGGGGGTGGGGATCGACGTCCGGGTCGACTCCCCCGGGGTCGGATCGAATCTGCAGGACCACCCGGAGGGCCTGATCATGTGGGAGGCGAAGCAGCCCATGGTCACCACCTCCACCCAGTGGTGGGAGATCGGGATCTTCACCGGCACCGAACCGGGTCTGGACCGGCCGGACCTGATGTTCCACTACGGGTCCGTGCCCTTCGACATGAACACCTACCGGCGCGGCTATCCGACGTCGGACAACGCCTTCTGCCTCACGCCCAACGTCACGAGGGCCCGTTCACGGGGCACGGTGCGGCTGCGCACCCGCGACTTCCGGGACAAGCCGATGGTCGACCCGCGCTACTTCACCCATGAGCACGACCGCCGTGTGATGACGTACGGGCTGCGGCTGGCCCGCGAGATCGTGGCGCAGGCTCCGATGGCCGACTGGGCCGGTGCGGAGCTGGCTCCGGGCCCGGGTGCCCGCAGCGACGAGGAGTTGTTCGCGTACGTGCGCGACACGCACAACACCGTCTACCACCCGGCCTGCACGGTGCGGATGGGCGCGGACGAGGACGCGGAAGCGCCGCTGGACGCCCGGCTCCGGGTCAAGGGTGTGCGGGGGCTGCGGGTGGCCGACGCCTCGGTGATGCCGTTCCTCACCGCGGTCAATCCGTGCATCACCACGATGATGATCGGCGAGAAGTGCGCCGACATGGTCAGGGAAGGCTGACGGCGACGGGAACGGCAACGGCCCACGGTCCGTGGCCCGGATCGGGGGCCTCGGACCGTGGGCCGGGGATTGCGGGACAGCCCTCAGGGTGTCCTGGTGATCCAGCGCCGGAGCGTCGCGTTGGTCGTGTCGTCCAGCAGGCAGAGTGCCTCGATGGCTTCGAGGTCGCCGGGCAGCGGCGCGATCCCGGCGGAGGTGAGAGCCGTGTGCAGGTCCAGACGACGTGAATCCGCCGGGCTCAGCGCGATGGGAAGCCGCTGGTCCGGATCGGGGGCCGGCAGAAGAAAGTCACCGGCGTGGATACCGCTGGAATCGCCCAGCCTGCCGAAGATGTCGGCGCCGGGAAAACGGTAGAGATCAACAGCCATGAGAGCCTCCTCAGTGGTGACACTGAAAGCCAGGAGTCCCCCACCGCCGGGACCGGTTGCGGAAGGGGCCGACGACCACCCGAATGGCCCTGTGGTGGTGTGTCACTGCTCTACGAACGACCCCTGGCCTGCGCTCGGTTGACGGTCCCCGGGGCGCGGGGCACGGCCTCCGCACACCGCCGGCAACCTGTGACTTCGCCGTCGCCGCGCGGGCGAGGAGCGCCGGCTCACGCACGCGGCGGCCCGACCACACTCCCGGCACCGGCTCGGCCCGGGGCCCGGGCCCTTCGTCTGGCTCCGGGCGGCGACCGGACGCCCGTATTTTCCGGCCACCGGGCCACGTCGTCCGGCCACGTCACCTGGACGGATCTGCGCGGCAACAGGCCGCTATGCAGCGCTCCGCTCCGCGCTTCGCGACGGTTGCCCGCGCACACCCATGGCCGAATGCGCGACCATGCCAGTAAGGTCTTCGCCGAGTCGGCACCCCCCGCAACCATGGCGTCGTCCGCTCCTTGACTCGCCCACTCGGTCCGGAGCGGGACAGCATGGAGGGAGGGGCCGCCGGCGGTGGCTGCCCGCGCAGGGAGGCGCTACAGACAGTGACCAGGCAAAGCTTTGCGTTCTGTGGGGCGGAGCTGGCCGCTGTCTATGTGCTCGCCGAGGGGGGCCAGGAGCTCCATCTGGCGGAGATGACCGGCGACCGCAGTGTGCTCTACGGGCTGCCGGCGATCCTCGCGGTGGAGGGGCACTCACCGGCCGCCGACGCCTTCCGCGCCGGGGCCTCACTGTGGCTGAACCCGAAGGAACTCGCCGCGTACATCGAGAGCGACCCCCATCACTTCCCCGGCCGGATCATGCGGAACACGCCAGGATCGTCGACCGCCAAGGTCTCCCTGGGTGCCCTGCCCCTCGGACGCGGCGCCAAGGAGCTGGGGTGCCTGGTGGTGGCGGGAGAGGTCACGGACGGTTTCAGCCCCGACCGCCGCAGCCTTCTGGAGCTCTACGCCGACCAGGTCGCGGCAGGGCTCGAATCCGTCGCGGCCCGTGTCCCGGGCCGTGCCACGCCCCGGCCCCAGCTCGGGCAGAGTCTGGTGCCGCTGCGAGGCGGCGCGTTCATCCTGGAGCTGGGCACCGGACGCATGGAGGCGCACGCGCACGTCCTGGACCTGCTCGGTATCGATCGCGAGCACTTCGACGGCCAGGTGGAGACCCTGCTGGCCTGCGCGGTGCCGGACGACATACCCGCCCTGATGGCCGTCGTGGAACCGGACCGGCTGTCCGCCACCTCGCAGCAGCTGGCGTTCCGCATCCGCCGCCCGGGCGGCGAGCTGCGCTGGCTGGGGCTTCGATGCCGGGTCGAGGTGGACGCCGACGGGACACCGGAGCGGGTCCTGGGCGTGGTCGCCGACGCCGCCTATCTGCGTCCCAGCGCCGACGAGGTCTCCATCGTCCAGCGGCTCTCGGCCACTCTGGCGCGGGCCAGGACGATCCGGGACGTCAGCCAGCTCGTCGTCGACTCGCTGCGGGAACCGCTGCGGGCCAGCCGGGTCGCCGTCGCCGAGCTGGAGGCCGACCGGCTGGTCGTCACCCTCCTGGACCCTCCGGAACCGGATGCCTGGCCGGACCTCTGGCGTTCCGAGTGGCGATCCGAGTGGCCCGACGCGCCCACCCACGCCCTGCCGACCCTGCAGACCGCGCTGAGGGAGGGCCATGTGAGCCTCTGGCCCGCGGGCGCGGACCTCGAACCCGGGCTGGGGGGCATCGGGCCCGGCGGGCTGGCCGTGCTCCCGCTCCCGTCCGACGGCCGGATGGTCGGGGTGTGCCTGGTCGGGTGGGACGAAGAGCACCTGTTCGAAACGGAGGAGCGGTCGCTGCTGACCGCGACCGCCGGGCTGGCAGGCCAGGCCCTGATGCGGGCCCATGCGCTGGACGCCGGGCACGAACTGGCCACGATGCTGCAGCGCAGCCTGCTGCCCCGGAAGCTGCCGGAGCTGCCGGGCGGGGTGGCCGTGGCCCGCTATCTGCCCGCGACGGCCGGGCTCGAGGTGGGCGGCGACTGGTACGACGTGATTCCGCTGCGCGACGGCCATGTGGCGCTCGTCATCGGGGACGTACAGGGCCACAGCGCCGGAGCGGCCACCATCATGGGCCAGATGCGCACGGCCGTCAGGGCCTACGCGGTCGAGGGCCATCCGCCCGATGTGGTGGTCGCCCGCGCCAACCGGCTGCTCGTGGGCATGGAGACGGATCTGTTCGCCACCTGCCTCTACGTGGACCTGGACATGGAGGAGGGCATCGCCCGGCTGGTGCGCGCCGGCCATCTGCCGCCGGTCATCCGCTTCCCCGACGGCAGCACCGAGGTGATGGCCATCGAGGGCGGCCCCCCGCTCGGCGTACTCGCCGACGAGGAATTCCCCCTGAACGAGGCCGGCCTCGCCCCCGGCACCCTGCTCATCCTGCTGACGGACGGCCTGGTGGAATCCTCGACCCTGCATGTCGACGACGGCATGCGGCGGGTGTGCGACGTGCTCGCCGCGGCCGATCCGAGCGAGCCCGGACGGGTCGCCGACGAGCTCCTCGTCAGCGCGAACCGCCGTGACGACGACGTGGCCGTGCTGGTCCTGCGCTACGACGGCACCCGGGTCCGGCCCCTGCGGACGCACTGGACGGTGTGGCGGCTCCCCAACGCGGTGCTGCACGCGCGGCGCTACACGGCCCGCACGCTGCGCTCGTGGGGCGTGGTGGAGGAGCTCGACGCGGTCCTGCTGGTCGTCTCGGAGCTGGTGACCAACGCCATCGCTCACACACAGGGCGAGGTCCGCCTGGAGCTGACGCTCTCCGCCGACCGGCTGCGCATCGCCGTGAACGACACCTCGCCCCGTAGCCCCGTGAAGCCGGCCGCCGTGGACTGGGAAGCCACGGGCGGCCGTGGACTGCTCATCGTCGAGGCGACCACGGCGGCGTGGGGGTCGGTGCCGCTGTCCGGCGGCAAGCAGGTGTGGGCCGAGATCCCGCTGGCGCCGCGGGAGCGGCTTGCCAAAGCCTCGTAGCCCGTCGCTGCCCCGCACGACACGACCCACCCGCGTCCCCACCCGCGTCCCCACCCGCGTCCCCGTTCCCTTCCCCGGTCACGACACCCCCGCCCTCGCGTACCCACGAGTAGACACTGTCTACCAAGTTTTGGTAGACAGTGTCTATGACCGAAGAGGACACAGGGCTGCGCGCCCGACTGATCGATACCGGAGTCGACTTGGTGCTCCGGGAGGGGGTACAGGCGCTGTCCCTGCGGGAGATCGCCCGCAGGGCGGGGGTCTCGCACGGGGCGCCGCGGCGCTACTTCCCGTCCCACCTGGATCTGCTGTCCGCCATCGCACGCCGCGGTTTCGCGGAGCTGGCCGACCGGGCCGCCTCGACGATCGCGGAGGTGCCCGCGGACCCCCGGGAGCAGCTGGCCGCGCTCTCGCGCGCCTATCTGGACTTCGCGCTCACCCGCCGCGGCATGTTCGAGCTGATGTTCCGTCACGATCTGCTGGAGAGCAATCGTCTGGGCCTGCGGGAAACGAGCCTCCCGCTGTTCGGTCTGCTGGTCGAGCTGGTGGCCAGGGCCTGCCCGCACCTCGGCTCCGCAGGCGGCACCGCTCACGGCTCCGCACCGGTCGCGGCACCCGGCCGGGCGGCGAACACGACGCCGGGCGCGGTCGCAGACACCCCGCCGGACACGGCCGGGGACCCGGCGGCGCCGTCCGTCGTCGCCGCGGCGCTCTGGGCGAATCTGCACGGCATCGCCCAACTGTGGCTGTGGGGCAGCCTTCCCCTCGTAGCCGGGCTCGACGATGTCGAGCCGCTGCTCCAGGCCGCGCTCGACGCCCATCTCGGCCCGGTGAGCCGATGAGTGGGGCACCCCACCGCGGCGCGACACTCGTCTGCAGCATCGCCGGTGCCTCGATCGTCGCTCTGGACGGCACCGTACTGACCATCGCCCAGCCGACGCTGCAACGGGATCTGCACGCCTCGTTCGCGCAGGTCCAGTGGACCAGCACCGGATATCTCATCGCCGTGGCCGGGCTGCTCGTCTTCGCCGGCAGGCTGGGCGACCGCTACGGCCACCGGCGGGGCTTCGCCGCCGGGACGCTGGGGTTCGGCGCGGCATCGGCGGGGATCGGCCTCGCCCCCGACGTCGGCTGGGTGATCGCCCTGCGCATCGTCCAGGGGGTCTTCGGCGCCCTGCTCCAGCCGGCGACCCTCGGGATGCTGCGCGCCGTGTATCCGCGTGACGGGCTCGCACGGCCCATCGCCCTGCGCACCAGCGCCATCGCCGCGGCAGCGGCGGCCGGCCCGGTCGTCGGCGGAGCCCTCACCACCCACCTGGGCTGGCGCGCCGTCTTCTTCCTCAACGTCGTACCCGCGCTCGCCGTCGGGGCGCTCGCGCTGACCGTCCGCGTTCCGGTGCCGCAGGACCGTTCCACCGGGCTCGACATGCCGGGAGCCGCCCTTCTGTCGGCTGCGCTCGCCTGCCTGGTGTACGCGCTCGCCGGCGTCCCGGATGACGGCTGGACCACGACGACCACGGCGGCGGCGACCGGAGCCACGGTGGCGGCGGCGGCCTTCGTCAGGCACGAGCGCCGCACCCCGAACCCGCTGGTGCCCGCGGCTGTGATCGGCTCGGTACCCGTCGCCTCGTCACTCGCCGTACTGCTGGCGGCTTCCGCCGCGATGTTCGGTGCCCTGTTCGTCGGTACGTACTTCCTTCAGGGCGTTCTCGGCCTCGATCCGCTGTGGAGCGCGCTGGCCGCTCTGCCGGGCCCGGTGGGCATGGTGGTGGGCGCCCCGGTGGCGGCGCGGCTGCTGCGCAGGTGGGGAGCCCGGCGGACGGCCGTGGCCGCGGCCCTGCTCCTCGCCACCGGCATCCTCGCGCTCTCACGACTCGGCCCGACGGCCTCGTCCACGGCGGTCGGGGGGTCGTTCCTGCTGCTGGGCGCGGGGTTCGGCACGGTGATGGTGACCGCGACCGCCGTCGTCGTACGCCAGGCACCGGTTCACCACGCGGGGGTGGCCGGCGGGCTCCAGCAGACCGTGATGAACATCGGTCCTGCGCTGGGGATCGCCGCGGCGACCGCGTTGCTGGGCGCCGCGGCCCCGGGCAGGCCACAGGGGGACGCACACCTGGCAACCGGCGGTTTCGCGTCGGCGATGCCGCTCACTCTGGGGGTGCTCGCCGCGGCCGCCGCGGCCGGGGCAGTGATCGCCTGCGGGCTTCCACGGCGCACGCGCGCGGTGGCCGAGCGCAAGCCGCATCCGGTCACGGCGGACGCACCCTGAGGGGCGTGGAGGGCCGAAAAGCACCCACGGCGGCCGCCTTCTCAGGCCGACGGCCCCTGCGGCTCGAGCCTGCGCAGGCGCTCGGCGTCACAGACGCGGGGGCACGTGCCGCAGGCCTCCGCCGGGCGGATCGTGTAGTACAGGCAGCAGCCGAGCCGGTCGCGCGTCGGGTGCGAGCGCCCGTCGCGCCCGGCGAGCCGCCGGAAGTCCGCTCCGCCGGGGTAGGGCGGCAGGGGGCCGGGAAGCAGTTCGTGGGCCGCCCGTACGCCCTGCTCCTCCTGCCCGAGCATCCGGCCGAGGTACCAGATCCCGGAGACCAGGTCGTCGCCCACCATGCCCCACAGGGCACGCGGCCCCCGCCGCAGCCGCGGCCCCATCGCGGCCAGCAGGGGCCGCACATGGTCGGCGACCGCCGCACGCAACTCGGCCCGCAGCGCCTCCTCGTGCGCCACGACACGTACGCCCGGCAGTGCCGCGGCGGGGTCGCCAGGCAGACAGGCGAAGCCCCCGGGGACGACCGCGTAGCCACCGGTGGCGAGGGCGACCCTGACGTCGGCCGGGCGGATCCGGGGCACCCGGCGCTCGAGGTACCAGGGGCCGCTCATCAGCAGGCACACGGACCACAGATAGCCGTGCAGCGCGCGGGAGGCGACCACGTCGGGGCGGGCGGTGTGACCGTACTCCCGCTGGATGCCCAGGGCCTCGGACTCGAGGAAGACGTCGAGGCATTCCGGACGGGACGCCAGTTCCGCACCGTCGGCCCACCCCTGGCCGGCCGGCATGCCGGGCGGGAGGACGTCGGCCTCCCACGGCGGGCAGACCGCGCGGAGCCGCCGGTAGACGGATGCCAGCAGCGCGTTGCAGCTCATGGCGGATCCGGCCGACGGTAGTGCCGGGGCCAGGGTCACGGGCGCTCCTCAGCGTACGGTCACCACACCAGGGATTCGGTAAGGCAAGGCTCACCTTAACCATATGAAGATCCATCCGCGTCAACCGGGGCCGCGTCGCGGCGAATTGACAGACTTAGGTGTGCCTAACCTAGGCTCTCGCCCCATGGTCCTGTCCGGGTGATCTCCGAGGACGGCGGAGATCACCCGGACAGGACCATGCCCCGGACCTCCGGCCGGGGCCACGCACCTCAGGCACGGAAGTGATCCCTCATGCGGATGTATCTGCTCGCGCTGAACCCGACCGACTCGGTCAGCGAGGGATTCCTCCCCGCGGCCGGCCGGCTGGGCATAGACATCACCGTGCTCACCGACCAGCCCGCGGCACACCGCGCCCGCCGTCCGGACCTCGAGGTCCTCGCGTGCGACGTACGGGACTTCCGTGCGGTGATCGGCCGGATCTCCGCCCACCGGCCTCCGGACGCGGTCTTCACCAACAGCGACCATCTGCAGACCCAGGCCGCCCTGGCCGCGGACTACTTCGGGCTGCCCGCCAAGGACTGGCGGGCCGCACTGCGTACCAAGGACAAGGCCGAGATGCGGCGTCATCTGGCCGCACGCGGTGCCGACACGGTCCGCTCGGCGGAGCTGCCCGCCGGGCAGGACCCGGCCGCGGCGCTCGACCGCGCCGGGGTGCCCTTCCCCTGTGTGGTCAAACCGCGCGAGGGTGTGGCCAGTGAGGACGTCGTCCTCGTCGGCGACGGACGGGAGCTTGAGGTGCGCTGTGAGGAGATCCGGACGCGCCGGCCGGGTGCCGCGCTGGTCCTCGAGGAGTTCCTGCCGGGCGGGCTGTACACGCTCGAGACACTGGGTGACGGACGGGTCCGCCATGTGCTGGGCGGCTTCCACACCGAGCTGTCCGCGCCCCCGTACTTCATCGAGGAGCGGCTGACCTACGTCCCCGTCCACCCCCGGCCCATTCAGGACCAGGTACTGGCCCAACTCGACGCCCTCGGGGTCGGCTTCGGGGCCTGCCACACGGAATTCGTGGTGCACGAGGGGCGCGCCCGCATCATCGAGGTCAACTACCGCGCCATCGGGGACCAGTGCGATCTGCTGCTGGCCGAGCTGCTGGGTGTCCCCCTCTTCGAGAACATCCTGCGGACGCATCTCGGAGAACCGCTGCCGGATGATCTCGGGGCGCGCACCGACGGAGCCGCCCGGCTCGACTATCCGTATGCGGACCGCGCCGGAACCCTGGTCGCCGCGCCCGGCGCCGCCGATCTGGAGTCCGACGGTGTCAGGCTGACGTACCGACCGCTGCGGGACGTCGGGGAACGGCATGAACTCCACGGCACCAACCGCGACTTCCTGGGTGTCGTCCGGGCGACCGGCACCGACCGGGAGCGGGTGGACCGGGCCGTGACCACGTTCCTCGCCGCGCAATGCTGGGAGATCGCACCGTGACGGCACCGGCCGCCGGTGCCACGGCGGATGCGGAAGCGGTTCGCGGGACGCGTACGGGCACCGGCGCAGACGCGGACACCCCATCAGACGCGGATACCGAAGCAGGCACGCACGCCGAGACGGAGACGGGCATCACGCCGGGGACGGGCACGGACGAGGCGGCGGACACCGAAGCCGATACCGGCGCCGAGGCGGAGCTGGTCCTGCGCGTCCTGAGCGCGCTGCTGCGCGAGGACGTGCTCGGACTGCGCACCCGGAGCACTGCGGTCAAGGGCCCGGACGGGACCTGGCTGCGGCTCGGGACACCCGGGCCCGACGCGTTGCTGCTGCCGGTGTGCGACGACGGCTTCCAGTGCCGCTGGGCCGCCCGGCGGCCCCTGCTGCGACGGGAGTCCACCGGGGCGCTGCTGACGACCTGCGACGGCATCCTGGCCGCGCTGGGGACCCTCGCAGCCGACGAGGACCGTCCCGGGTTCGACGCGTTCGCCGAGGAGTGCCGGCAGACTCTCGCCACCGTGCGTCTGCACGACGGTTCGCACGAGCAGGTGCTCGGGGCACTGTCCGCTCGCTACGGCGCCGACCCCGCCCACTGGACCGGGCCGGCCGGGTCCCTCGCCCATGACACCCTCGCCGCACGGCTCGACCACCCCGTCTACCCCACCGCTCGCGGCCGGTCCGGGCTCACGCCCGGTTCGCTGCGCGCGTACGCGCCGGAATTCCACCCCCGCTTCGCGCTGCGCTGGCTCGCCCTGCCCAGGGAAGCGGTCACCGTAGCGGGACAGATCGCCTTCCCGCGCCCTTCGTCCCTGGGTATCCCCGGACTCGACGACAGCCACCTCGCACTCCCGGTCCATCCGCTGACGGCCTCCGGGCCGCTGCGGCAGGCTCTGCGCACGGCCGGACTGACCGATCGGGCCGTGCTGGCCCGAAGACCCCACCTGGACGTCGTGCCCACGCTGTCCATGCGCACCGTGGCCCTCGCCGACGACCCCTCACTGCACCTCAAACTCCCGCTGGCCACCTCCACCCTGGGCAGACTCAACCGGCGCACCATCAAGCCGGGCACCCTGGCCGACGGCGCGGCGGTGCAACGGCTGCTCCAGTCCGTGATCGCCCGTGAGCCGCGCTTCCGTGACACCGTGCTGCACGCCGACGAGACGGGCTACGCCCATGCCGGCCATGAGCTGCTCGGTGTGCTGGCGCGCCGCTGGCACGCGGGACTCGACGGCGCGGCCGTCGTGCCGATGGCGGCCCTGCTCGGCCGGGCTCCGGGCGGCCGGCTGGTCGTCGACCATCTCACCGACCGCTTCCACGGAGGTGACACCGCCGCCCTGTTCGACGACGTGCTGTCGCTCCTCATCGACTGGCAGACCATGCTCCTCGGCTACGGAATCGCCCTCGAGTCCCATCAGCAGAACGTGTCGGTGGCGTGGGACGAGCGGGCGGGCAGCCCGCGGATCAGACTGCTGTTCAAGGACAACGACGGGCCGCGGATCAACCGGGTCCGTCTTGCGGCGGCTTTCGGAGGTCCGCCCCCGGAGCTGTCCGCCCTGGACGATCCCCGGATCACCGTCGACGAAGACCGCCCGGTCCTCGATCTGTTCACCACCATCACCGTCCATCTGTGCGCGGGCGCCTACGCGTTCGGGCTCGCCCGGCACGGCCGCGCGGCGACGTCAGACCGGCTGCTGGCGCTCGTACGCACACGGCTCACCGAAGCCGCGGAGCGCCTCGGCACGGGGCCCGGTGAGGCCGGCGCCGTTTTGCGCGAACATGTCCTGGACGCGGCGCAGTTGCCCGTCAAGGCGATGGTCAGCGCGGGAACCCTGCTCACCAAGGACCGTTCGGGAGCGTCCGACATCAACAAGTACTACACGACCGGCCCCAACTATCTGCTGCGGGGAGTGTGACCGCCCATGACGTCCACCCGCTCCTCTGCTCATCAGTCCTCGCACCACCCTTCCGGTCACACTCCGCGGCCACCCGCGCAGCGCCGCGCACCGGCCGGACCGCCCACCGCCGACGAGGCCGTGGCCCACACCCTGCTCAACTGCCTGCTGCGTGAGGTCTCCGGGCCCGAGCACCAGACCGCGGTCATCGACGGCCGTCTGCTGCTGCGTCTGCCACGCCGCGGGGTGCTGCTGCGGGTGGGGCTGCGCCGTACCTCACTGCTCGGGGCGCACCGCTTCTCCGGTCCGGTCGCCGAGCAGACGGACGACGGCTGGGCCGCACTCGGCTGGCAACGGCTGGCGGAGCACATCCATGCGGAGCTCTCCCTGCGCACGGGCACCGGCAACGACGAGTTCCTGGCCCAGGTCGCCTCGAGTCACCAGGGGGTCTCCGCGTCCCTGGCCACCCGCAGGGGGCCCGTCGGCGCGGCCGCGGTCCGGCCGCGAGGCATGGATCCGCTGGCCGCCTATCTCGCCTCGGAGCAGTCCCTGGCCCTGGGCCACCGCTTCCACCCGACGCCCAAGGCCCGGGGCGGTGACCCCGTCGCCTGGGCCGCCTACGCGCCCGAGGCGGCCGCGTCCTTCCCGCTGCGGCTGCTGGCCGTCCGTGACCGTCTGGTCGTCGAGGAGTCGGTGCCGTACACGCCGCCCGGTGAGTACGGCGGAGACCGTGCCGCGAACCCGCTGGAGGCGCTCGACCGCCTCGGTCCCGTCCCGGACGGCTACCGGCTGCTGCCCGCGCACCCCTGGCAATACCGCCTGCTGCGGGACCATCCGGCGCTGCGGGAGGCGCTGCGCCGCGGTGACATCCTCGACCTGGGCAGGGGGCACAGACCGTTCGCCGCCACCGCGTCCGTGCGCACCCTCTACGACGGTGAGGTGTTCCTGAAGTTCAGCCTGAATGTGCGCATCACCAACTGCCTGCGCAAGAACGCCCGTTACGAACTCGACGGCGCGGTCGCCCTCACTCGTCTGCTCGGCCCCGCACTCGCCGACCTGGCCGCACGCTTCCCGGACAGCGGTCTGCTGCGGGAGCCCGGCTACCGCAGCGTCGCCCTTCCGGGTGCGGACGGCACACCCGAGCTCGCCCTGCTCGAGGGCTTCGGGGTGATCGTGCGGGAAGGGCTCGGCGGCAGGCTCCGCCCCGGGGTCACCCCGCTGCTGGCCGGTGCCGTCGCCGACGAGTACCCCGGGGGGCCGGGCCATGTCTCACGGCTGCTGGCCGACGGGGACCCCGGTACAGCCCTCTCGTGGTGGCGCGCCTATCTGGAGCTGCTCGTACCGCCCGTGCTGGCCGCGTACTTCGACCACGGCGTCGTACTCGAACCGCATCTGCAGAACGTCGTCGTCGGCGTGGACGGGGACGGCAGACCGGCCCAGATCCTCTTCCGCGACCTGGAGGGGACCAAGCTGCTTCCCGAGCACCACGCGGACACCCTCGCCGCGCTCGGCCCCGAGATCGGTCGTCCGCTGACCTATGACGCCGACCGCGGCTGGGACAGGGTGGTCTACTGCCTGCTGGTGAACCACATCGCGGAGGTGCTCGCCGCGCTCGCCGATCTGCATCCGGCCACGGAGGTGGCGCTGTGGACACAGGTGCAGCGGACCCTGCGCGCCTACTCCGAGCGGCATGGACGGCCGCCCCGGCTCGTCGCACTGCTGGCGGGCGAACCACTGCCCGCCAAAGCCAATCTGCTCACCCGCTGGGCGCGCAGAGCCGATCGTGAGGCAGGCTATGTCCGCCTGCCCTCCCCGCTCGCCGAGGACGTGCTGTCCGGGGCGATCGCCGCCGACGCCATCTGGAACGCACGGTGAACACCGCCCCCTCGACCACCGATCCGTCGGCCGGCGGTCTGCCGGCCTCCGGACCGCGGCCCGCCCGCCCCTCGGCCTCATGGCTGCCCACCGAGGCGGTGCGCGCACACGCCCTCGCGCTTCCGTCCGGTGAACTCCCCTCTTATATCTACGATCTGACGGCCCTTCGGCGCCATATGGCCACGGTCCGGTCCGCGCTGCCGGACCGTGTCGAGCTGTACTACGCGGCCAAGGCCAACCCCGAGCCGGAGATCCTGGCCGCGCTCGGCCCGTACGTGGAAGGCTTCGAGGTCTCGTCGGGTGGTGAACTCGCCCATGTCGCCCGGGCAGTTCCGGGGCGGCCGCTCGCCTTCGGCGGTCCCGGCAAGACTCCGGAAGAGATCGAGGGGGCCCTGGCGGCGCGCGTGGCACGGTTCCATGTCGAGAGCGCCCAGGAGCTGCGGATGCTGGCGGACCTGGCCGCCCGGGTGGTGCCGGGTGAGCGCGTCGCCGTGCTGCTGCGGTTCAATCTCCCGCTGGCCGAGGCCGCTCTGGAGGGGAGTGCGCTCTCCATGGGCGGACGGCCGACGCCCTTCGGCATCGACCCGTCGGAGGCCGACGCGATGGTGCGCCTGCTCACCGCGGGGGACGCCTTCCCCCAGCTGGAACTGCGCGGGATCCACGCCCATCTCGCGAGCGGCCTCGACGCCGCCGCGCAGATCGCCGTCGCCGAGTCCGTCGTCACCTGGGCCGCAGGCCTCGCCGGGCGCCACGGAACCGTCCTGCGCGAGGTGAACGTCGGCGGTGGTATGTCGGTCGACTACCGCGATCCGGAGGCCGGGTTCGACTGGGCCGCCTATGGAGCGGGGCTGGCCCGGCTCACCGCTTCGCACCCAGGGCTGCGCCTGCGGATCGAGCCCGGCCGTGCGCTGACCGCGTACTGCGGCTGGTACGCCACCGAGGTCCTGGACGTGAAGGGCAGCCACGGCGAGGAGTTCGCCGTGGTCCGCGGGGGCACGCACCATCTGCGCACCCCCGCGACGAAGGGCCACGACCAGCCGTGCGCGGTGCTGCCGGTGGACCACTGGCCGCATCCCTGGCCGCGGGCGGTGTCCCGGCTGGACCGGGTCACGCTGGCCGGTCAGCTCTGCACGCCCAAGGACGTCCTCGCTCGAAGTGTGCCGGCGCCGGGACTGCGGGCCGGGGACCGTGTGGTGTTCGGGCTCGCGGGGGCGTACGCATGGAACATCTCCCACCACGACTTCCTGATGCATCCGCGGCCCGGGTTCCACTTCCTGGACGCCGTCAGCGGTTGAGGCGTCAGTGGTTGAAGCGTCAGCGGTTGAAGCGTCAGCGGTTCATGGGCGGTTGAAGTGACTGAATCCCACTTCGAAGCGCTCGACCGACGTGATCCGCTGGCCTTCCCTGCGCGCGGTTTCCTCTCGGATCAGGCCGGCCCTCTCCTCGCTGTCCCGCATCGCCTGCTCGTCCTCCCACAGGGTCAGCGACACCGCCGTCCCCGAGGACCGGTCGACGAGATAGTAGACGCCCACGAACCCGGGCGCGTCCTGGACCTGCTTGACCACTGCTTCCGAACTCGCCGAAAGATCACCGTGAGCCGGCACGGGCGATCCCTGATAGGTGCTCAGTCTCGCGAACATCGCAGCACCCCTTTCTCGACGACCGGCGACCCGGACAGCCGACGGTCCCGGGACCAGGGTGCCCCCGCGGGCGGCGGGCCGCAATCCGCCGGCCCGCGAGCCGTCGCGGGCCGGGCGCCCCGCCCGCCTGTCCCGGCCGACACAGTGCCACTGGATAGAATCACCGGGTGATCATCGAACGTGCGTACGCACACCGTTTCCCGGACGACGCGGGCGCATGGCCGTGGTCCGTCCCCTGCGTCGGACAGCTCGTCGAGGAGGGCCTGCGCTTCACGGCACCGGTGACCTTCCTGGTCGGCGAGAACGGCTCGGGGAAGTCCACTCTGGTCGAGGCGCTCGCGGAGGGCTTCGGCCTCGACTCGTACGGTGGTTCGCACGACTGGGCCTACGCCTCCCACCGCCCCAAATCGGTGCTGGGACAGACCATCCGGTTCGACGCCGCACCGGGCGGCCGGCGCATGGCCACCAGCTGGTCGGCGCGCAAGGGCTTCTTCCTGCGCGCCGAGACCGCCGTCGACGCCCTGGACCGGGAGGGCTTCGCCCCGGACAGTGTCAGCCACGGCGAGGGCTTCCTCGCCGCCTTCCGGGGGAAGTTCCTGAAGACCGGGCTCTATGTGATGGACGAGCCGGAAGCGGCACTGTCCTTCGCGTCCTGCCTCGAACTCATCGGCCATGTAGACCAGTTGGCGAAGAGCGGCAGCCAGATCATCTGTGCGACGCATTCGCCGCTGCTCACCGCGCTGCCGGGCGCGGACATCATCGAAGTGGGCGAGCACGGCATGCGGCACGTCGAGTGGCACGAGCTCGCCCTCGTCGACCACTGGCGGCGGTATCTCGCGGATCCGCAGGCCTATCTGCGGCACGTGATCGAGCCGCCCGGCCCCGGCGACCGGCCCCGGGCCTGAGGCAGGACCGGGGCCGGTCGCCGGGGCCGGTGCGTGCGACCGGGCCGCGCGGCGGCCGGACACGTGGGCGAGGAGGACTCAGCCGGCCTTGACCGTCCTCACCACCGCGCCGTCGAAGTCGGCGGCAAGGTACCCGGACGCGTTGTACTCGTCCGCCACATAGACGTTGACCGTGGGCACGTTCTCGAAGACCGGGCCGCGGACGATGACGTAACGCATCGTCGGCTTCTCGACGCCGAGTTCCTTGTCGGCCTTCCGGATCAGCGCGGGCAGCACGTCCCACTTCACCTTGGCGACGTCGATCGGTCCCGAGTCCCCGAAGGTGACCGTGCCGCCCGGGCCCTCCTTCGAGGCATAGCCGTTGCGGTACTCGTACCGGTCGTACTTCTTCTTGCTGCCGGGCACGAGCACCTCGGCGATCGCGTACTCCTCGTACACCGTGAACTCGAGGAACTTGGTGGTACGCGTCTTTTCCTTCAGCGCCTTGATCACACCGCGCACACCGGCCGGGGTGAGGAGGTTCTTGGTCTCCTTGGAGGGAGGCAGCGCGACCTCGGTCGGCTTCCGGGCGCCGCCGCCCTCTCCGCCGCCCGCACCGGAGGCGTCACCGGCCCGTGCCGAGGAACCCGGCTGCTGTGTCCGCTCCTGCTTCGCGTCCGCGCCGAAAGGAATGATCCTCAGTGCGACGACCGCCACCGCGGCCACCACCGCCACGGCGCCCAGCACGGCCACCGGCCGCTTCCACTTCGCCGGCGCGGCGGCGGGGTTGCCGCGGTACGCGTCCCCCACGGTGGTGTGCGGGTGGGGCGCGCCGTAGGCACCGCCGGCGGTGGCGGGCACGGGCGTCGGGGCATAGGGGCTGCCGGCGACGGGCGCCATGGGGGCCGAGCCGTACGGGTTGCCGCCGGCGGGTGGCACCGGGGGCGCCGCATACGGATTGCCCGCGACCGGTCCGCCCCCGGGCGTGGCGGACGGCACGGTGGACGGCGGAGCACCGAACCGCTGCTCTGGTGGAGTGGCCGCGTGCGGTGGCGCGGCGGGCGAGCGCAGGGCTTCCCTGCCGGCCTCGGCGAGCATCCGTTCCAGCCGCTCCGCGTCCGGACGCGCCGCGGTGTCCCGCATCAGCAGGGCGTTCAGTACGGGTGTGAACGCTCCCGAGCGCACCGGCGCGGGAATCGGCTCGTCGAGGACCGCGACCAGCGTCGACAGACTGGTGCTGCGGCGCAGCGGATGGGTGCCTTCGAGGGCGACGTAGAGCAGCATGCCGAGCGACCACAGGTCGGAAGCGGGATTGCCCTCCTCGCCGCGGATGCGCTCGGGGGCGATGTACTCGGGCGACCCGATCAGATCGCCCGTGGCCGTGAGGCTGGTCGACTCACGCAGTGCGGCGATACCGAAGTCGGTCAGCACCGGGCTGCCGCTGGGGCGCAGGAGGACGTTGGCGGGCTTCACGTCACGGTGCTGGATGCCCTCCGCATGGGCGGCCCGCAGGGCCGACAGCACGCCCTGGCCGACCTGCAGCGCCTCGGGGAAGGTCAACGGGCCACGGGCGAGCCGCTCGTGCAGCGACTCGCCGGGGACCAGCTCCATCACGATCCACGGATAGGGATCGGCCGCCTGGCCGGAGCTTCCCGAGCCGTCGACGACGTGGTGGATCGTGACCACGTGCGGGTGGGCGAGCCTGGCGAGCGCCCTGGCCTCGCGCAGTACCCGCTCGCTGAGCATCCGCGCCCGGGCGGGGTCCGCGTCCTGCAGCGCGGTTTCCGCGGGACGCACCTCCTTCAGCGCGACCTCACGGTGCAGTACGACGTCCCTGGCCCGCCACACGGTGCCCATGCCGCCGCTGCCGAGCCTGCCCAGCAGCTCGAACCGGTCGTCGACGACCCGTCTGCCGCTCCCCCTGTTGTCCATGGCAGGTCAGCTTACGAGGAAGCGCCGGGCAGTCGCACAGGGGATCCGCCGAGCGGCACGGCGCACCGAGCCCTACTGCGGCGGGGTGCGCCCTTGCCGCTCCCGCCGCCGTACGGCTCACCGTTCCGCGGCTGCCCCGTGGCCGTCTGCGCTCAGTGGCCCGCGAGGAGTTTCACGGCGATGACCGCCACCCCGATCGCCGTGTCCAGCAGCCCGGACGCCAGCGCGCTGAACGGCCCGTTGCCCATACCCAGGCTGCTGCGCCAGCCCCACAGGAACAGGGTGGCGACCTCCACCCCGGCGCTGATCAGCAGCGCGGGGACCAGCCCCAGTACCCCCAGCGCGGATGCGCCGATCAGCAGCAGCGGGCCGACGGCTCCCAGCAGCAGCGGGCTGGACACGAGCAGTGCCGTCCGCATCTCCTGGCGGGTGGCGCTGCGCCCGGTCACCGCCCTGTGCGCCTGCTCATCGGCGACCAGGGTGGCCAGCCAGACCCCGATCGCCGTCACGGCCACGGTGAGCGCGGCCTCGAGGTGGTCGGGCTCCTTCGTCTCGGCGAGGGCCACCACGACGGCGGTCAGGGTGATCGTCGCGTAGATCCGCTCCTTGAGCCGTGCGGCGACGATGTCGCCGGCGCGTGGGGCCGTGGCGACGACCGGCTGCCGGGAGGATCCGGGCTCGGGAGCGGTCATGCCGGAGCGGTCCCGGGCAGAGTGGCCCGGACTCCGGCCGGGATCGGGGTCATCATGGCGCGCCCTTCCGCGGCGGGGATCCGCCGCGCCCGACGTACACATTCCGGTGGCTCACCGTAGCCGACCGGGTCCGCGGACGGCCGAAGCCCCACCGTGGGTTCAGGGTGTCGGGATACCGCCGGGCCGCGCGGGGCGGCCGAAGCGCACCGGGACCCCCGGGGAGTAGAGCACGCTCACCGGCGCACCGACGGGTGCCGAAAGGCCCGCCGCCCGCACCAGGTCCTCGTCACACCCGAGCAGTTCCGCGCGGTGCAGGGGCCAGCGCGGGTGGGTGTTGGGCAGGTACAGCGAGCGTTCGAAGAACGCGTTGTGCATGCCCCAGCGTGCCGTCAGGAAGTGCTCCAGTTCACTCGGTTCGCCGATGCGCTCCCCGACGCGTATCGCGATCCTGCTGTGAGCCCCGCGGGGTCCCGGCCAGCGCCGGGTGCTCGTGTACGTAAGGGTGTCGCCGTCGCGTTCGATGGACATCCGTGACCACAGGTACGGCAGCCTGAACGCGGCGCGGGCGACCGCCACCGGTATCAGCCGGGAGGCGTCGAGCGACCGGAAGACCACACCTCTGCGGCCGTGCGAGTCGACCGAGTACAGGCGGACGTTGGTCTCGGGAAAGGTGCCCAGATAGGGGATGCCCGGCAGCCGGAACCACCCGACCCGGTGCATGCGGAAGGCGACGAGCCCGACGTAGGTGTCACCGTTCAGGGTGTCGGGCACCGTCCCGGCCGGGAGGAGCCCCGCGACCTCGTCCGGGTCGGCCTTCCAGTGCAGGAAGGCGAGATCGAGCCAGGACTGGGTGAGCAGGGGGCGGGCGGTGTCGCCGGGCGGGTCGGGCGTGATGGCTTCCGGGGGCAGCGGGATCAGGGTCACCGGGCCAGTGTTCCAGCCGTGTCCCGGTGGCCCGAGGCCGGGTTGTCCGCAGGCTTGCGAACGGCGGGGAGCCGGAGCCGCCACCGGCTCAGCTGCCCGTACCGCCTTTTCGGTGCGGATACCGCCGGGCTGCTCCTTCTCGCTGCGACTGACGGCTCGAACAACGCCTCGCTTGATCCCGACGGGACAGCCCTTACCTACCGCGCGCCGGCCGCGGCATCGCCGTCCGGCGCTTGCTGCTCCCGAGCGAGCCGGTCGTTGACGTACCAGGCGGCGATTTGCGCGCGTGAGGTGAAGTCGAGCTTGGTGAGGATCCGTTGAACGTGTCCCTCGGCCGTGCGAAGGGCGATGACCAGGCGCGCGGCGATCTCCTTGTTGGACAAGCCCTCGGAGACCAGCTTGGCGATCTGCGTCTCTCTGGGCGTCAAGGGTGACTCTTCGCCTCTCGCCTGCGAGTGCTTGCCGGCCGGAGCCGCGGTTTCGACCGCGTAGTCGACCGCTGTCTGTTCGGAAAGGCCGAATCCGCGCTGGAACGCGGTGTCGTAGCGGTCGTCACCGAGGGCTTCGCGAGCCATGGTGATGTGCTGCTGGTGAACACCTCTCACCAGGTGAAAGAATTCCGGCGATGTGCCGACCGTCTGCCACATGGCGGCGGCTGCACCGAACAGGGTCGCTGCGCGGATATGGCGCGCCTGGCGTTCGTTCACCCAGGCGAGGATGTCGAACGCGAAAGCCATCAGGAACTTGGCGCTGATCCGGCGGCGCGAGTCCAGAGCCTCGCGCGCTGCCGCCTGCGCACGCTCCAGGTCGTGGTCGAGCTCGACGAAGGCGAGGGCCAGCAAGGCCCAGGAGCGCCAGATCACCTCTCCGCGGCGCGCTGTGATGTCCAGTGCTTCCTCGAGGAGGGCAAGGCCCTGCTCGCGCTCCCCCCTGTGCCCGATGAGGAGTCCGTGTATGGACGTCGCGAGAAGCCTGCCGCTGAGGTCGTGCCCCGACCTGAAGGTGGTCATGGCGTCACCTGTGAGCAGCGCGGCTTTCTCCAGGTCCCCTGAGGATGCGGCCTTCATCCCCTCGACGAGCCTCACATACGCGCTTTCGTTCGCGAGGCCGAGCCGTCCGGCCAGTTCGGCGGCCTCGGCGAGCTGCGCCTGTGCGACCTCGCTGTCACCTTGCAGCAGAGCAACCCAGCCATTTCGACGCAAAGCCGAAGCCCGCTCCGGCGAAGGCTCAGAACTTGCTGCCAGCGATTGGTCGAGCCAGTGGCGCGTCATGCTGTTGAAGCCCTGGACGCCCAAGTAGGTCCCCAGCTTGTCGGCCAGGCGCAGTGCGGTGACGGCGTCACCGGGCCGGGTGAGGCAGAAGCCGAGGGCCTCCCGCAGGTTGGCGTGCTCGAGTCGCAGGCGCTCGATCCAGGCCTCTTGGTCCGGTCCCATCCATTCGGCCTGGAATTGCTCCACCATGCGGACGTACCAGTCGCGGTGGCGGCTGCGGACGGCATCGTGCTCGCCGGCCTCAACGAGGCGCGCCTGACCGTACTCTCGTATGGTCTCCAGCATCCGGTAGCGCACGTAGCCGTCGCGCTCGTCGCGGATCAGGATGGATTTGTCGATGAGGGAGAGGACGATGTTCGGTATCTCCTCGGGCGCTACTCCATCACTGGCGCCGGCGTATTCGATCGCGGCCAGATCGAAGCTGCCGGAGAACACCGACGCGCGGGCCCACAGCTGTTGCTCGGACTGCGAGCACAGGTCATGGCTCCAGTCGATCAGCGCCTGCAGCGTGCGCTGCCGCGTGGGGGCGCTCCGCGGGCTGACGGTGAGCAGGCGATAGCGTTCGGAAAGGCGCTCCTCGATCTGACCGAGCGACAGGGCGCGCAGCCATACCACGGCCAGTTCGATCGCCAAGGGTATTCCGTCGAGCGCGCGGCAAAGCCGCGCGATTGCCGCGCAGTCCTGGCTTTGGAGATCGAATTCGGGCAGAACGCCGCCGGCGCGATCGACGAACAGCCTGACCGAGTCGTATTGCACAAGCGCATCCGGCGACGGAACCGCTTCGGGGCCGGGTACCGGCAGCGGGGGAACCACCAGGGTGGTTTCGCCGTACACGCCGAGTGACTGCCGACTCGTCGCCAGGACCCGCACCTGCGGACATGCTCGGACAAGAACATCGACGAACGGCGCACAGTCGTCGATCAGATGCTCACAGTTATCGAGCACGAGGAGCAACTGGCGGGATCCGAGATAGTCGATGAGTATCTCGTTCATCGTGCGCGAAGGCTGGTCATGCAGGCCGAGCTGCGCCGCCGCCGTATGAGCGAGCAGGGACGGGTCGTGCAATTCGGCCAGTTCGACGAGGCGCACGCCGTCTCGGAAATTCCGCCGCATATGGGCGGCCACGTGCAGGGCGAGGCGAGTCTTGCCCACCCCTCCGGGGCCGGTGAGCGTCAACAGCCTGGTGGTTGCCAGAAGCTGTTTCGCGGCAGTCACCTGCTGCCTCCGGCCGACGAAACTGGTGAGGTCAGCCGACAGTCTTCCGGCACCGTCCAGGACGCCGGGCCGAGCTGCAGGGGTCACATTTCGGGAGATTAATCCATCCCCTGACAGTAAGCGAAGTCTACTGGAGAGTAACGCGAGGGAGATGACGGTCCGAGCCGCTCGGAGGCCTGGTATCGGCGTCGGTATACGACGAGTCCGCGGCCTGATCACGCGGGCCCCGCACCCGGGGTTGTCGTGCCGCATGGTCAGGGACCACGGCCGGGGGCGCTCCATGCGTGGGGCCGGGACGCCATGCCGTGCCGGCCCCACGCATGTGTGCTCAGGCCGTGTACTGGTCGAGGAAGGTGGTGATGAGCATCTGCCACTCCTCGGGCCGTTCGACCATGGGCAGGTGGCCGGTGGCTATCTCCACGAGCTTGGCGCCCGGGATGGTGTCCGCGATCTCGTGGTGCAGGCGGGTGGAGGTGAACCAGTCCTGGGTGGTGGAGATGACCAGGGTGGGGGCCTGGATGCGCGGCAGGTCGTCGCGGACGTCGACACGGCTCGCGAGTTCGGCGTGTTCGGGAGTGCCGTCGACAACGCCTGCTGCGGTGCCTTCGACGGCTTGCCGGAGCTGCTCTTGCGGCGTCGCCTCCAGTGCGTCTGCGCCCATGGCCATCATGACCAGGAACTGGGCCAGCAGTTCGCGGTCGCCCGACTCGGCCAGCTTGCGCCAGATCGGCAGGGCGAGGGTGAGACGGTTGTCCGGGTGGGGGAGGGTCGCGGTCAGCACGAGGGCGGTGACGCGCTCGGGGTGGCGGGCGGCGGCGCGCATGGCGACGGCGCCACCGAGGGAGTAGCCGGACAGGGCGAAGGTGTCCATGCCCTCGGCGACGGCGGCGGCGACGAGCTGGTCGGCCAGGTCGTCCAGCGACAGCGGCGCGGTGGAGCGGGGGGTGTCGCCACTGCCGGGGTAGTCGACGCCGACGACGGTGTGACGGGCGGCGAGGCCTTGGAGGATCGGGCCGTAGGTGTTGTCGACGCTGCTGCCGGCGCCGTGGGCGAGGGCGAGTCCGGGGCCGGAGCCCAGGACGGTGCGGGCGAAGGTGGCTTCGGGCAGAGGGCGTGCGGACATGGGGAGTTCCAATCTTCGATGAGTGGTGCCTTGGGTGGGTCTCAGGGGCGCTGCCGGTCGTGGTGAGCGTCGTCCCCGCGTCCCTGGTGGTGCCGCGCAGGACGGGGCGGGTCACGGCCGGGGGTGATCTCAGCGGGCATCAGGGAACTTCCGGATGGGAAGGGGAGACTGCGCAAGTCCCGTCGTCGGCTGCGGCCGACACCGGCCTTTCGTCTGGACCTTGCCGGGCTCGCGCGCCCCGGAGCCCCGGGAAGCACCGGCATCCCGACAGCGCCGAAAAGGCCGTGTGTGGCTCTACCGAACGGGGTGCAACCCCTGAACGCGCGCCCCGGCACCGTGGGACGAGGCCGCTCGTACGGCTCCGGCATGACGAAGACGATCCCCTGTACTTCAATGAGCTCTTATGCGGTGTGTCACGCCACCGAGCCGGCCGCGCAACAGCGCCCCCCCCTCCCGGCCGGCGCATCTCTCGCACACCCCCGGCGGGCGAGGGCAGCCCGCCAGAGGCTTGAGGATTCGCAGGTCTCGGAAGCAGCAGACCCCACCACCGTCCGGCATGCCGCGGTCCTGGGCAGGGTGGGAAGTACGGGTATCACTACCTGTTTCCCGCACTACCCGTCTCGCCCGCACCCGGGCTGGTACCCCGCCGGGCACGGTGACCACGGCGTACGCGTAGGCGTAGGCGTAGGTGGTGCCGTCGACGGCCATCGCGCGCGCCATCAGCCGCACAAGTCGCCACACGAGAAGGGAGAACGCACAGTGCGTCAGTCGACCGTGCGGAACTCCCCGTCCTCGTCGTGACGCGGGGTCGCGCGGGCGAGCAGCACGGCCACGTCGTCCTGTACGCCGGAAGGCAGCAGCCGGTCCAGAACCTGGTCGCAGATCTCGTCCAGCGGGCGGTCGAGCCGCTCCAGCGCACCGGCGAGTTCCTGCATGCCCTGGTCGACGTCCCGGTCACGGGTCTCGATGAGACCGTCGGTGTAGAGCACCAGCAGGCTCCCGGGGGAAAGCGTCACCGGCTCCGTCCGGAAGGCGAGGCAGCCCGTCCCGAGGGGTGTGCCCGACGGGCCGTTCAGGAAGGCGACCGATCCCCGGGGGTCGACCACGGCGGGCGGCGGATGGCCGGCCCTGGCGATCACGCAGGAGCCGCCGACCGGGTCGTAGACGGCGTAGACGCAGGTCGCCATCTCGTTCTCGCCCAGATCGGCCACGGCGCCGTCCAGCGCCCCCATCATGCGGTCCGGCTCGATCCCGTGCCGGGCCAGGGTCCGCACCGCCGTGCGCAGTTGGCCCATGACCGCCGCCGCGTGGACGCCGTGGCCCATGACGTCGCCGATGACCAGCCCGGTCCTGCCGTCGGGCAGGGCGATGACGTCGAACCAGTCGCCGCCCACGTCATGGTCGCTGGCCGGGAGGTAGCGCCCGGTGAGTTCGAGGCCGTTCACCCGGGGCAGCGAGCTGTTCGTCAGGCTGCGCTGGAGCGTGAGCGCCGTCTCCCGCTGGCAGCTGTACAGGCGCGCGTTGTCGATGCTCAGCGCGGCCCGGGCGACGAGTTCGTCGATGAGCACGCAGTCCTGTTCGTCGAACGCCTCTCGCTCGCGGGTGCGCGCCAGCACCACCGCGCCCAGCACGGTGCCGCGGGCGACCAGCGGGACCAGGCGTGCGCAGCGCATCCGGTGGGCGAAGTAGGTGCGCAGCCGCTCGAACTGCGGGCCGGGCATCAGGGTGAGGAGGTCCGACTCGTAGAGGTTCATCGGACGCCCCTCGGCGATGACCTTCTCGTACACCGAGCCCGGCGGGACCTGGAACGTCATGCCCGGGGCAAGCTTCGCCGTGGGAGAGTCGGGATCGGGAAAGGTGGCGGCGAGGCGGCGGACCACGCCGTGGCTGGATGCCGCGGCCTCGTCCGGACCGAGCACCTCCTCCAGCAGCTGCACGTCGGCCGAGTCGGACACCCGGGGCACGAGCAGCTGCACCACCTCCTCCGCCGTCTGCCGCAGATCCAGCGTGGTCCCGATGCGGGTACCCGCCTCGGCCAGCAGGGCGAAGCGCCTTCGTGCCCGCTCGGCCTCGGCCTGGGCCCGCTGCCCCTCGGTGATGTCGATCAGGGAGGCGATCAGTCCGAGCCTGCGGCCGCTGCCGTCCCGCAGCGGGGCGCAGGAGCAGGACCAGGTCCGGTCGTGGTCGGGATCGGCGGGAGTACGGCCGGTGCCGCGCGCGTCGACCACCGGCTCACCGCGGGCGAGGGCCTGCCGCATCACCGTCTCGAGGGCCGCGGTGGTGGCGCCGGGCGCCACCTCGGAAGGCCGTTTGCCCACGTGTTCGGCCGCGGGGACGCCGTTCATCCGGGTCAGTGCGTCGTTGACCCTCAGATAGCGCAGGTCGGGCCCGAGCATGGCGAGCCCGATGGGCGACTGGGTGAAGAGGCCCTCCATCGCCGCCAGCCCGTCGCGCATCCTCAGGACCGCCGACGTCTCCATGGCGATGGCCAGAACACCCATGCCGCCCTTGGTGTCCGGGGAGGGGCAGAGCCACATCTCCATGGGCACGATGTGCCCGTCGCGGTGGCGGACCGGCAGCGCGCCGACGATCTCCTCGCCCGCGATGACCCTCTCGGTCAGCCGGTCGGCGAGCTCCCAGTTGGTCTCGGGGACCAGGATCGGGACCCCGTTCCTGCCCAGCAGTTCCTCGGGGCGGTAGCCGAGCAGTTCACCGGCGGCGAGCGACCATTCGACGACGGTTCCCTCTGCGTCGGTCTTCCAGAGCGCGACCGGGAGGAGTTCGCGGAGCACACCCGCGTACCCGACCGCCGTGGAGAGCCGGTCCGGTACATCGCTCGAGTGCTCGTGGGTGTCCACGCAAACGACCTCACCCCGGGGGCACGGGGCACACCACCGGTCGCTCGGCCCCCGGTGATCTTCCGGCCGAGCGCGGCCGACGGGTCGCGCCGCCGCTGCTCGTACGGAGATTTTCGCCTTCTTTTGTTACGAGATCACCCTATCCAAGGCACTCGTATGAGCAAACGAGACCGGATCCGGACCGGAGAGCGAAAACTGCGGTCAGGCCATTACACACAGTGGCCGCCCGCCATCGTCCATGTTCCCGGCCGTCCGTGTCCGGCCGCCGTCCATGTGCAGCCGTGCCGCTGCCGTGCCGTTCTCGATACGGCGCCGGCTACCGCGCCCCGGCACGCCGGGGTCACGCCGCGCCACGCGTGATGACCGTGAACAGCCCTCCGTCGGGGTCGCGCAGCATGACCCAGTGGCCGGTGTCGTCCGTCACGGGCTCCGTGACGGCACCGCCTCCGAGCCGGGTGGCGGCGCTGACGGCGGCATCGATGTCGGGTACGTAGAAGTACACGTGCCAGCGGGGCCGGATCCGCGGATCGGGAGCCGCCTCGACCGCACCTCCGGTGAGCCGCGCGACCCGGTCGCCCCGGTGCCGCAGCACGACGTGACCGTCCTCGTAAGCCACCTGGCAGCATCCAGGTTGCTCGCCGGCCCAGTCGAACACCTCGGCGTAGAAGATGGCCGCTTCGAAGGCGTCCCTGGTGCGCAGCTCCAGCCAGGCCGGAGCGCGCTCCCGGCCCACGCTCCAGTCGGGGATGACCCTGCCCTGCCAGAAGCCGAAGACCGCACCGTCCCGGTCGGCGGCCAGGGCGGCCCGCCCGGTGCCGAAGCTGATCGGGCCGACGGCGACGGTGGCGCTGCGCTCCCGGATGCGGGCCGCGGTGACATCCGCGTCACCGACGGCGAAATAGGGAACCCATTCGACGGCCACCGCGAGACTGCGCGCCAGGGCGCCGACTCCGGCGAGCGGGGCTCCGTCGAGGAACGCCACGGAGAACTCCTCTCCGAGCCGGGTGGGCCGGAACTCCCAGCCGAGCACGGCACCGTAGAAGTCCTCCGCGGCATGCAGATCGCGTGCCATGAGGCTGACCCAGCACGGAGCGCCGAACACCGCTTGACTTGACGTCGACACGAGCTTGTCAACCCCATTTCGCCGCAGAACGCGTGATTGCCACTGGACCACGCTATCCGCTCATCTGCGGACAATGAGACAACGGCTCCGCTCACCGCCCGGCACCCGTAGCCCGGCGCTCACCGCCTGGCACCCGGCACCGACCGCCCCGTCACTCCCGAACACCGGCCGCACCGGAAACGGAGCACCCCGTACGCGCGGCGGCTCCGGCCGCCCGGCGACCGGGACTGCCGCCCCTCCCGCACATCCGCCGCTCACACCGGCTCCGGCCCGTCCAGAGCACGCAGCCGGGGCAGCAGCTTCTCCCCCGCCCACCGGAGGAACTCGTGCTGGCCGTCGCCACCGATCTGCACCAGCGCCACCTCGGTGAAGCCTGCGTCCACGAAGCGCCGCACCGCTTCGACGGTCGCCGCCGGATCGTCACCGCACGGGATGGCCTCGGCGACGTCCTCGGGCCGTACGAACCTGGTGGCGGCGGCGAACGAGTCGGGATGGGGCAGTTCGGCCATCACCTTCCAGCCCAGGCCGAACCACCGGAACTGCTCATGTGCCCTGCGCACCGCGGCTTCACGGTCGGTGTCGTAGCACAGCGCGAGCTGCCCCACCCGGGGCTTCCCGGCCCCTCCGGCGCGGTCGAACGCCTCCGTGAGCTCGCGCCGCGGTTCGACGGCGATCAGGAGGTCGGCATGGCGGCCGGCGAGACCGCAGGAGTCGGCACCGGAAGCGGCGATGCCGATCGGCGGGAGGACGTCCGGCAGATCCCAGATCCTGGCGGAGTCGACCGTGAAGTGTCCGCCCCTGCGGCTGACGTGCTCACCCGCGAACAGCGCCCTGATGATCTCGACCGCCTCACCCAGCATGCCCAGCCGGACGTCGGCGGGCGGCCAGTCGCCCACGATGTGTTCGTTGAGGTTCTCACCGGAACCGAGTCCCAGCCTGAAGCGCCCCTCCGACAGCAGTTGCAGCGTCGCGGCCTTCTGCGCGACGACCGCCGGGTGGTAACGCATCGTCGGACATGTCACGAAGGACATCAGCGGGATCCGGGAGGTCGCCTGCGCAGCCGCCCCGAGGACGCTCCACGCGTACGAGGAGTGCCCCTGCGAACGCAGCCAGGGAAAGGCGTGGTCGGACGTCACGGAGAAGTCGAACCCGACTTCCTCCGCGTGCACCACATGCTCCACCAGCTGCCGGGGACCGGCTTGCTCCGTCATCATCGTGTACCCGATTTGCACCATGATGCGGGAGTTTCCCATCGCCATCTCGGGGAAACGCCACCGTCAGCCGAAGCGCCGGGACGGCCGACCCCGACCAGTGCCCGGTCCCCCTCACCGGCGCCTGCGTCCCGCCCGCCGTCCGGCGCGTGCGTTTGCCCGGCGGTCCCCCGGGTACCCGGAACGCCCGCCGGCCCCGCCGGTTGCGGCGCCCCACGGGTGGGCGCACGGTGAACAGGGGCCCGGTCCCGCCGGACGGCACCCCTCGTTCCGGCCCGGAAGACGGACCGCCCCGGAGAGGACGGAGATCCCGATGCACAAGGGCAAGACGAGGCAGCTCAAGGGCAAGCTGAAGGAGACCCTGGGCAAGACCACAGGGCGCAAGTCCATGCAGCGGGAGGGTCGCAGCGACCAACTGCTCGGGAAGGCACAGGAGATGGCCGAGAAGGCAGCCGACCGGATCCACAGGAGGACCAAGCACTGAGGGTTTTCCGCCGACGCGCTGCCGGCCGCTCGTCACACGACCCCGGCCGCGTCCGGCCGGCCCGGTCGCGAAGCACACCCGGCACACCCCGCGCTCGGCGGGCCCTTGCCCCCGGCCTCCCCCGGCGGGGGGTGGGGTGCCGCGGACGGCACCCCACGGTTCTCGTACCGTCAGGTGACGGTGGTGGTGCTGAGCACGGGGTTCGGTGCCGGGTAGCAGGACGTCGGCACGTTGACCGTGACGAAGAGGACCGGCACCTTCGCGGTGAAGGTGAGTCCCGGGTTCGCGTAGCTGCTCCCGGCGAGCTGCGTCGTGACGTTCGTGCCCGCCGCCCCGGCTCGCAGATCCAGGTTGACGGTGGGGAGCGTGAAGGTGCTGCCGCCACTGATGGGTCCGGGCACCGTCATGGTGACGGTGTTGCCGCTGACGGCGATCGTCGGTGTGCCCGAGCCCAGCCCTGAGCCGCCCGTGAGGGACTGGCCCGTCAGCGTGGCATTGGCGGGCACGGGCATGCTGAGCTTGATGTTGTTGATGTTCTTTACGGTGTATCCGCTGACGGAGCCCGGCACGGTCATCGTCGAGGGTGCGAGCGCGACCTTGAAGTCGCTGCCCGATGCGACCGACGCGGGTGCGGTGGCGTTGACTCCGCTGGCGACGTCGAAGGTCTGCGCGCCGCCGATCGGCGGGGTCGCCTGACAGGCGAAGGTCAGGGGCGTGTCGGCGGCCGAGGCGGGGGCCACGGCCATGCCGGCGAGCGCCAGGCCGGCGGCCAGAGCCATCGGTAATCGCTTGAGCGTGGGGGCAGGTCTCATCGTCACCCTCCAGGAGTGTCATCAGATAGGGGATGCCGTACGGCGGATACGGCGTCCAAACGCTGCGGCGACGCGTGGTGCGAAAGTGTCCCGGAGGCAGCCCGGAGGCGGGGTGACGTGCCCGAGCACGCACCACGGTCGGGTGGAGCCCACCCGGTGGAGCGCGTGTCTGCCCTGGCGCGCCGATGACCGGCTTCTTCCTGGATCTCCGCCCTTGGGGCCCTCGGGCCACAGGAGTGGTACGCAGACGAGCTCTATTGACGCATGCATGTCACCACGCACGGAGCCCGAAGTCCAGGGCCCTGCGCGGATGGATTCCCCGGGAGGCTTCAGCCCCGAGGCGCCGCTCCTGCGAGGGCATCCAGGAGCGTGCCCATCGTCAGTCCCGGTAGGTCGAGGCGGGCGGGCGGCCCGGCCCTGTCCGGGGTGGCTCGAAGAGGCACATCGAACGCCGGGCGAGGGTCACTTGCAATCCTGACGGGCACGCGCACCCGCCCGCGTGCGGCCCGCCACAGGGGCGCGGTCCGGATGCCGCCGCAGATACTCACCCTCGAGCTCCGTCATCCGGAGCGTGTGCGTGGCCAGGGCATCGTCGGATCCGTGCAGCAGGGTTTCATGGCGTGTCCGATGGACCGCTTCCAGCTCCTTGAGCAGCTGGGCTTCCTCCAACTGCTCCGGCGCCACCCCGCGGCTCTGTTCGTTCATGACGCGCACCTCCTGGTTGCTGTGATTCCTGTGTACGGCGGACCCGGCCACCCCGCGACCGCGATGGCGCCGCCGACGCACGGAACCGCGGCCACCTCCCCACCCGGGACCCGCCGTGAGGCAGCTCACGGCACCCCCGATCGACATTAAATAGGAGTATCAGATGCACATTTGATAGTGTCCTGGCATGCGGCTGACGAAGTTCACGGACCTGGCACTGCGCGCCGTCATGCGCCTCGCAGTCTCGGAGAACGGCGAACCGCTCACCACGCGCGAGGTGGCGGACGCGGTGGACGTGCCGTACACGCACATGGCGAAGGTCATCGCGCGACTGCAGCACCTCGGCGTGGTGGAGGCACGGCGAGGACGCGGTGGCGGACTGGCGCTCGCCGAGTCCGGGCGCCGGGCGTCGGTCGGCCGACTGGTGCGCGACCTCGAGGGCGAGGAGGAGGTCGTCGCCTGCGAAGGCGACCCACCGTGCCCTCTGCGCGGAGCATGCCGCCTCCGGCACGCTCTGCGCGACGCCCAGGAGGCCTTCTACGCCACGCTCGACCCGCTGACCGTCCAGGACCTCGTGGCCGCACCCACCGGACCGGTACTGGTCGGACTAGTCGGACGCCCTCGGCCCTAGGGGGCTTCTGACGGATCTCCGCGGCGTCGCGACGCCCGGCCCTCACTCTCGCCGCACCGGCCGAAAGCCCAAGTACATCCAGTACGAGGGCTTCCAACCGGCACTCCGAGAGCACGCACCGGACGCCGCTCCTTCCTCCACGGAGACCCATCAGAAACCCCCTAACCCCTCTCGGCGACCGGCAAACCGCCAACCACAGGCGAACCAACCACCACACCCCCACCCCTCCCTTCTTCGCGCCTTCAAATGCGAAGATCATCTACCAATTAGGAGACTTCGTGCTGTCCGAACAGTCCGCCCCGGTCGTCCGCACCACCCTGCCCGTCGTCGGGGCCGCCATCGGCGAGATCACCGAGCTCTTCTACCTCCGGCTTTTCGAGGAGAACCCCGCACTGCTGCGCGACCTCTTCAACCGCGGAAACCAGGCGAACGGGGGGCAGAAGCAGGCCCTGGCCGGCTCGATCGCCGCCTTCGCCGGCATGCTGCTCGAGCGCCCCGACAGCCGGCCCGACGCCATGCTCATGAGGATCGCTCACAAGCATGCCTCGCTGGGCATCACTTCCGACCAGTACAAGCTGGTCCACCGTCATCTCTTCGCGGCGATCGGCGAGGTGCTCGGCGGCGCCGTCACCGCCGAGGTGGCCGCTGCCTGGGACGAGGTGTACTGGCTGATGGCCAACGCCCTGATCGCCGTCGAGGCCCGGCTCTACCGCGAAGCCGGTGTGGCCGAAGGCGACACCTGGCGGCCGGTGGTGATCGCCGAGCGCCGGGAGGAAGCCGCCGGTGTCGTCTCCCTGACGCTGGCCCCCGCCGACGGCCGGCCTCTCGTCGACTCCCGGCCGGGACAGTACATCAGTGTTCAGGCCGAACTCCCCGACGGCGCACGCCAGATACGCCAGTACAGCCTCTCCGCCGCACCGGGCCGCGCGCAGTGGCGCATCACGGTCAAGCGCGTCACGGGAGATCCGGCGCCGGACGGGGAGGTGTCGTCCTGGCTGCACGCACATGCCCGGCCGGGCGACGTCCTGACCGTGTCCGCACCCTTCGGCGACCTGGTCCTGCCGCCGGGCGACGGCCCCCTCCTGCTCGCCTCCGCGGGGATCGGCTGCACACCGATGCTGTCCATGCTCGACCATCTGGCCAGGACCGGTTCACGGCGGGCGGTGACGGTCGTCCATGCCGACCGCAGCCCCGGGGATCACGCCCATCGCGCAGAACTCCTCGGACTGGTCGGGCGGCTGCCCGGGGCGAGACTGCGGCTCTGGTACGAGCACCCGGGCGACCAGGCACCGGAGGCACTGTCCGGCCTGGCGGACGCCCATGCGCTGGACCTGCCGGACGATGTGACGGCCTATCTGTGCGGGCCGCTCCCCTTCATGCGCTCGTTCCGCGGTGATCTGCTGCGCCGCGGCGTGCCCGCCCGGTCGGTCCACTACGAGGTGTTCGGGCCCGACCTCTGGCTCGGCCACCAGTGACGACGGGCCGGCGGCGGACACCCTCGCGCTGTCCGGCGGGCGGTTCACGGCTCCCCTGCGGGTCGGACGGCTTCACGGCCGCTCTCGTCGCGGTAGGGCGGCTTTATGGCGCGGAGGACCGCGACGGCGCCCTGTGCACCCGGGCGAGCATCAGCACGGTGTCGTCGTCCGGCGGATCGGGAAGCAGGCGCGCCAGGACGCGGTCCGCCGTATCCTCCAACTGCCCTGAATTCTTGCGCAGTTCGGCGCTCACCGCGGCCAGGCCCGCGTCAAGGTCCTGGCCGCGGGTCTCGATGAGACCGTCGGTGTACAGGGCGAGCACGGCACCGTCCGGCAGCTCGACCTCGGTCGTGGCGAAGGGGTGGCCGCCGACCCCGAGAGGCACTCCCAGGACGTCGCGGATCGCCTCGACCGCGCCGTCCTGGTGGAGCACGAGGGGAGGCGGGTGTCCGGCGCTGGCGATCCGGGCCCGGCCCGTCAGCGGGTCGTACACGATGCAGAGACAGGTCGCCAGTTCGATGCCGGCTTCCTGGGCGCAGTGGTCGAGTTCGGCCAGCAGTGCGCCCGGCTCCTGGGTGTACCTGGCCAGCGCCCGGGCGCTGATACGCAGCCGCCCCATGGCCGCGGCAGCCGGCACACCGTGCCCCATAACGTCACCGACGACCAGGGCGACACGCCCGTCGGGCAGGTCGATCACGTCGTACCAGTCGCCGCCGACCTCGGTGATGCGGCTGCCCGGCACATAGCGGTGGGCGACTTCCACATGCGGGCTGGCGGCCAGGGCGCTCGGGAGCAGCGCCCGCTGCAGGGTGAGCGCGATGTCCCGCACCTGGTTGTACAGACGTGCGTTGTCCAGGCAGAGGGCGGCGCGGGAGGCGAGCTCGGCGGCCAGACTGAGATCGTCCTCCGTGAACGCCGGACGGGCCGCGGAGCGTCCGAACATGGTGAGCCCCTGCACCGTGCCCCGGGCGACCAGCGGGGCGATGAGGATGCAGTCCAGACCGCTGTCCCTCAGCAGCTGGGCGCGTTCCTCACGGACGACGTTGCGGGCCACGAACTCGTCGTTCACCGGGACGGAGAGCGGTCGGCCCGTGAGCAGCATCCGGTGGATGGCGGAGCCGGGCGGGTACGTCACACGCTCGACGCCGCCCACCACCTCGGTCGCGGGCGGGGGCAGTACGGTTCCGAAGGCGATCCGGCGCGTGATCAGTGGCAGCCCGGGGTCGAACGCCAGGGTTTCGTCCATCCACTCGACGATCTCCACCACGGATGCGTCGCAGAAGCCGGGGACCGCCACGTCGACCAGCTCCTGGGCGGTGACGTCCACGTCCAGCGTGGTGCCGATGCGTGCCGCGGCCCGGTCCAGCAGCCCGAGGCGCTGACGACCGGCGGTGGCTTCCCTGATGGCCCGTTCCCTGTCGGTCACGTCCACCATCAGTCCACCGAGCCCCGAGCGGGTGCCGACCGCCCGGTTGAGCGGGAAGAAGCTCACGGACCGGACCTGGTCACGGTCCGGACGCCCGGGCGTGCGCAACCCCACCAGGGCTCCGACGACGGGCCTGCCCTCCGTCGCGACCGCGCGGAGCATGCGCAGGTAGTCGCCACCGTCGGAAGTGACCATGATGTCGTCCATTCGCCGCCCGAGGTGCTCCTGGACGGAGAGTCCATCCATGTCGGCGAGCGCCTGGTTGAGATGGATGTAGCGCAGCTCGTCGTCGAGCATGACCAGACCGATGGGGCAGGTGACGAAGAGCGTGTCGAGGAAGGCCAGGTTGTCCTTGACCCGGTCGAGCTCGGAACTGGGGCTGGCCAGACCCATGACCACCGAGCGGCCCGATGAGCCCGTCACGGGGAAGACCCGGAAGCCACAGCCGAAGACCGTTCCGTCCCGGTGGCGCGCGGACAGCCTTCCCCGCCAGTAGCCCAGCGCCCGGCCACGCTCCGCCAGCCGGCCCGCCGTGGCCTGGGCACCCGGCGGCTCGTCCGCGAAAATCATCCCCGCGGGCCGGCTCAGCGCCTCCGCGGCGTCGTGGCCGAACAGCTCCTGGGCACCCGGCCCCCAGAAACAGATCTCGTCGCCCTCCCCGATGCCGAAGACGGCGACCGAGACATGCTCCAGCAGCGTCCCGGGCTCGGACCGGAACGGACCGGGAGCCTGCTCGCCCCCCAGCCGATCCGATGCCACCAGCGGTCTCCCTTCCGTGACCACACCTTGCGGGCGCGTCCTCGGCACGCGCGGTCCGGATCAGGCCGAGCCGGGCGAGCCGGGGCTCCGTTCCGGGTTCCGCCTCGCGGGCGCGGGACGGTACTCGAACACGCTCGTCCTCCATTGTGCGGATTCCGGTTCATATCGGTACGACCGACATCGGGATCCGGCCTCGATCCGGCACCGCCCGCCCCGATGTCATTACCGACGGTAATAGCCTCCCCACCAGCCCGTAGAGCCAGTCGCGCCGCCGTAGGGCAACGGCACTCACCGGGCATCAGGTCATCCGTCCCGGACTATTGACTCCGATTGTGATAGTCGCGATTCTCATCGCACCGCCTGCACGGTCCATGACAACCCACCCACTCCCAGGGGACGGTCGTGGTCCCCGGACGGCTCGTCTCCTCCGACCGCACCCCCCACTCGCGGAAGACCAGAGTGCTGACACCGAAGGCATGGGTGATGACCATGACGCGACACTCGTACCGCAAACGCAGGCCCCGGACGGTCCTGGCGTTATTCCTCACCGTGGCAGCCATCCTCCTTGGCACGGCTCCTGTGTCGTCGGCCGAATCCGGGTGGTGGATTCCGGCCGCGCGCCCCGCACCCGATTCCCAGATCAATGTCACCGGCGAACCTTTCAAAGGGACCGATGCCCAGGGACGCGTGCGCGGCTTCGTCGACGCGCACGACCACCTGATGTCCAACGAAGCCTTCGGCGGCCGGCTCATCTGCGGCAAGACGTTCTCGGAGCAGGGGGTCGCCGACGCGCTCAAGGACTGCCCCGAGCACTACCCGGACGGTTCGCTCGCGATCTTCGACTTCATCACCAAGGGTGGCGACGGCAAGCACGACCCCAACGGCTGGCCCACGTTCAAGGACTGGCCCGCCCATGACTCGCTGACCCACCAGCAGAACTACTACGCCTGGGTCGAACGGGCCTGGCGCGGCGGCCAGCGGGTGCTCGTCAACGACCTCGTCACCAACGGCGTGATCTGCTCGGTCTACTTCTTCAAGGACCGCAGCTGCGACGAGATGACGTCCATCCGACTGCAGGCGCAGAAGTCGTATGAGATGCAGGCCTTCATCGACAAGATGTACGGCGGCCCGGGCAAGGGCTGGTTCCGGATCGTCACCGACTCCGCGCAGGCCCGCGAGGTCATCGAGCAGGGCAAGCTGGCCGTGGTGCTCGGGGTGGAGACCTCGGAGCCGTTCGGCTGCAAGATGATCCTGGACATCGCGCAGTGCAGCAAGGAGGACATCGACCGAGGTCTGGACGAGCTGCACAAGCTCGGCATCCGCAGCATGTTCCTGTGCCACAAGTTCGACAACGCGCTGTGCGGCGTCCGCTTCGACTCGGGCACCCTCGGCACGGCCATCAACGTGGGCCAGTTCCTGTCGACCGGCACCTTCTGGAAGACCGAGAAGTGCGCCGGCCCCCAGCACGACAACCCCATCGGCCTGGCGTCGGCGCCCCAGGCGGAGAAGCAGCTTCCCTCAGGTGTGCGGGTGCCGTCGTACGCCTCTGACGCGCAGTGCAACTCCCGGGGACTCACCGAACTCGGCGAGTACGCCGTCCGGGGCATGATGAAGCGCAAGATGTCGATCGAGATCGACCACATGGGCGTCAAGGCCGCGGGCCGTGTCCTCGACATCCTCGAGTCCGAGTCGTACCCCGGGGTGATCTCCTCGCACGGCTGGATGGACTCGGGCTGGACCGAACGGGTCTACCGGCTCGGCGGCTTCATCACCCAGTACATGAACGGTTCCGAGGGATTCGTCGCGGAAGCCCGGCGTACGAAGGCCCTGCGCGACAAGTACCAGGTCGGCTACGGCTACGGCACCGACATGAACGGCGTCGGCGGCTGGCCCGGGCCACGCGGGGCCGGCACCCCGAACCCGGTGCGCTACCCCTTCCGCAGCGTCGACGGCGGCTCCGTCATCGACAAACAGACCACCGGTGAACGCAGCTGGGACATCAACACCGACGGAGCGTCCCACTACGGCCTGGTGCCGGACTGGCTGGAGGACATCCGGCAGACCGGTGGCCAGGACGTCCTGGACGACATGTTCAAGGGCGCCGAGTCCTACCTCCGCACCTGGAAGGCGACCGAGAACCACAAGTCGGGGGTGAACCTCGCCTCCGGCTCGGCCGCCGCGGCCAGTTCGTCGGAGTGGAGCCTGTTCACGAGCTACAAGCCCGACCGGGCCGTGGACGGCGACACCCGGTCCCGCTGGGCCAGTGACTGGAACGACGACCAGTGGCTCCAGATCGACCTCGGCTCGCCGAACCTGGTCAAGCGGGTCACCCTCGACTGGGAGCGCGCCTACGGCAAGGCGTACCGCATCGAGGTGTCCTCCGACGGCAAGGACTGGCGGCCCGTCTGGTCCACGACCACCGCGGACGGGGGCCTGGACACGGCGCAGTTCGCGGGTACGACGGCCCGCTATGTAAGGATCCACGGGCAGGAACGCGGAACCAAGTGGGGCTACTCGCTCCACGAGGTGGGTGTCTACGGCACCTGACGTCGTCCGCGCACCGACCGATGACCGGGGCCGGCCGGATCAGCTCATGTGATCCGGCCGGCCCCGGCCGTATGCACCCCGCGACCGGGAGGACCCCATGGCACGGATGCCGTCGGCCGAGCGGCGCCGGCAGCTCATCGAGGCGGCGATCCGCGTGATGACCCGCGACGGCGTCGCCAGGGCGACGACCCGCTCCATCGCGGCGGAAGCGGGCGTCTCGCTGAGCGTCTTCCACTACTGCTTCGAATCCAAGCAGGCCCTGCTCGAATCGGTCATCACCACGATCACCGATCACTATCTGACGGTGGTGAAGGAGGCGATCCGGCCCAAGGCCTCGCTCCGGGAAACGATCCTGGCCGGCTTCCACGCCTACTGGGACCATGTGTCCGCCAACCCCGGGGAACACATGCTCACCTATGAGCTCACGCAGTACGCCCTGCGTCAGCCCGGTTTCGAGCACCTGGCGCGGCGTCAGTACACGATGTACGCGGAGACCTACACCGAACTCGTCGAACAGCTCCGGCGCAGCATGGGCTTCGAGCCCCGGGTGCCCGTGGCGGTGCTGGCCCGCTATCTGGCCGTGATGACCGACGGACTGACCCTCAACTTCCTTGTCCTCGGCGATGACGCCACCGCGGCGGACGTCCTCGGGACCATCGCCGATCAGGTGGTCCATCTGGTGGACGACACGGGGCGGGTCGCCGGACACGGCGCCGCTCAGGACTGAGCCGTCGTGGCGTACCTCGTGCCGCGGGAAGAATGCCCGCCGCGATCCGGGGTAAGCGGACCCCGCACGGGACACGGACCGGACGACAGGGGTGAAAGGGCATGGCGACCGTGATCGCAGCGTCAACCACGGAGCGCAAGACCTGGGCGGCGGCTGGTGCGCGCGGCCTTGAACTGCCCGAAGACCCGCTGCGGGTGGCCCCGCGGGACGCACGTGAACTCTCGCGCCGGTTCTTCGCCCGTATGGCGGAACTGGAGGAAGGTACACACGAGTACCAGTACGTGCGCAACACCCTCATCGAGATGAACCTTTCGCTCGTCAGGTACGCGGCGGGCCGCTTCCGCAGCCGGGGCGCGGACGAGATGGAGGACATCGTCCAGGTCGGCACGATCGGCCTCATCAAGGCCATCGACCGGTTCGACCTGTCCCGCGAGGTGGAGTTCACCACCTTCGCCGTCCCCTGCATCGTCGGCGAGATCAAGCGCTTCTTCCGTGACACGAGCTGGGCCGTACACGTCCCGCGGCGGCTGCAGGAGGCCCGCGTCGAGCTGGCCAAGGCCACCGAGGAGCTCCGCAGCCGTCTCGGTCGCACACCCTCGGTGCGTGAGCTGTCCGACCTCATGTCGCTGACCGAGGACGAGGTCATCGAGGCGCGCAAGGCCTCCAACGCGTACAACTCCGCCTCCCTGGACGCCGCGCTCGGCGGCGACTCCGCCCAGGACGACGAGACGGCACTGGCCGACTTCATCGGGGAGGAGGAACATGCCCTCGAGCTCATCGAGGACTTCCACTCACTCGCCCCGCTGATCGCCGAGCTCGACGAGCGCGACCGCCGGCTTCTGCACATGCGCTTCGTCACGGAGCTCACCCAGGCCCAGATCGGCGAGCAGCTGGGCATCTCCCAGATGCATGTCTCCCGTCTGCTGGCCCGCATCATCAAGCGGCTGCGCAAGGGGCTGCTCGACCTTCCCGGCTGAGCGTACGACGCCCGGGCTTCACTCGGGTGGCCTCAGGTCCTGTGGGTGCGGCCGCCGTACCCACAGGGCCACGCACCCGGGCGTGCCGCCACGAACGGGGGACGGCGGGGAGATAATAGAGTGGCCGTGCGGAAACGAAGGCCGATTTCGGAGCGTCGCAGAGATGAGCCCGGAGCCCACTCCCTCCCCCTCCCCGCGATGGTCGCAGGATGCCACCCGCACCGCCGGAGAGGTGGTCGAGCTGCTCGAGGTGCTCTGGGAACGGGGGCGCGAGGCGGCCTCGCCGACTCCGGTGTCCGCATCCCAGCGGCGCGTCCTCTACAGCCTCGACCGCGAGGAGGGAATCAACCTCCGCGCTCTCGGCGACCTGCTCGGGTCGGCGCCTTCGTCGGTCAGCCGGCTGTGCGACCGTCTCGAGGCGGTCGGATTCGTGGTGCGCACCCAGAGTCCGGTGAGCCGAAGGGAATTGACTCTCCATCTCACCGCACGCGGAAAATCCTATCTCCGCGATGTGCGGGCGCAGCGCGAGAAGCTGCTTCTCGAGGTCGTCGAGGACATGAGCCCTGCCGCACGCTCCGCCCTCCTCGAAGGACTCGCGGAGTTCCGTGACGCGATCGGCCGGCACAACGACCTGCGGCACAACGACTCCCGGCACGGCGATTCGCTGCGCGATCAGGGCCCACGGGGTTCCTCGATGCGATCCGCGTGAGGTTCCGCCGCGTCGGGGGCCCCGGGAGGTTCCCGGGGCCCCGACGCGGCGGCGCACCGTGCGTCTACCCCAGTACGTCTACCACCTGTACCAACGTCCGCGGGCGCCGCCGGTGCCCGCCGGGCGCACGACGAAGCCGATCAGCCACAGTACGAGGACGATGGCGGCTATCCACCACAGGGCCTTGAGCGCGAAGCCCGCGCCGAAAAGGACGACGGCGAGGAGCAGGACAAGAAGCAGGGGAACCATAGTGACCACCTCCGACGCACCGGGTGCCCCGTGGGGAAGGGTTCACACATCCGGGTGCGGTGCCTTCTGTTCCCTGCGAATTCCGTGCCGGCGCGTGGTTTGCGGGACCGTTCCGCGGTTATCCGGGACGCACACCTGCTACCGGTTCCGTGAGCCGTGTGCGCCGGGAGGCCATCGCCCCGGGGCGCCCCCCGGAGCCCGGCCGGAGCGGCTCCCGCCGCCCGGATCAGGTGCCGAGTACGTGGGGTCCGGTGGCCCGGTCGGCGGGGCCACCGGACCCCACTCGTGTACGCGGTTCGCACGGCGTCGGACCTGCGGCCCCGGCTCCGGGTCCCGTCGGGACCTGCCGGGGCGTCAGGGGCGCGGCAGCCGTACGAAGGTGACGAAGAAGTCGTCGATCTTTCTGATGGCGGCGATGAACTGCTCCAGGTCCACCGGCTTGGTCACATAAGCGCTCGCGTGCAGCTGATAGCTGCGCAGGATGTCCTCCTCGGCCGCGGACGTGGTCAGGACGACCACCGGGATGTGGGTGAGGTCGGAGTCGGCCTTGATGCGTTCCAGTACCTGCCGGCCGTCGTACTTGGGAAGGTTGAGATCGAGGAGGATGAGGTCGGGCCGGGGCGCGGCGGTGTGCTCGCCCCGCCGGTAGAGGAAGTCGAGTGCCTCTTCACCGTCGCGCACCACATGGAGGATGTTGCCGATCTTGTTGTCCTCGAAGGCTTCCCGGGTCATGAGCTCATCCCCGGGGTCGTCCTCGACCAGCAGGACCTCGATGGGCTGGGCGGCGGCGTTCATACGTGATCTCCGGTGGTGAGGGGGGCGTGCTCGGCCGGGCCCGGACCGGGCAGGAGCGCGGGCCGGTCCGCCCGCGGTGCGGGATCGCCCACGGGCAGGGTGAAGTGGATCCGGGTTCCGCCGGTGTGGACGGTGTCGATCCAGATCCGGCCGCCATGGTGCTCGACGATCTTCTTGCACAGGGCGAGGCCGATCCCCGTCCCCGCGTAGGCGTCCCGGCCGTGGAGCCGCTGGAAGATCACGAAGACCTTCTCGGCGAACTCCGCGGGGATGCCGATGCCGTTGTCGGTGACGCAGTAGCGCCAGGCGTGAGCCTCGCCGTCGTCCTCGGGCTCCGCGGTGATGCGGATCAGCGGTGGGCGGCCCGCCGCGCGGAACTTCACGGCGTTTCCGACGAGGTTCTGCCACAGCATGACCAGCAGTGTGGGATCGCCGGTCACGGTCCCCAGCCGCCCGGGGCGTTCGATCACGGCCTCCGCTTCGTCCACGGCCGTGCCGAGGTTGGCCAGGGCCTTGTCCAGGGCGCCGTCGAGGCCCACCTCGTCCCTGGCGTCGTTGACGCGGCCCACACGGGAGTAGGTGAGGAGATCGTTGATCAGGATCTGCATGCGCTTGGCGCCGTCGACGGCGAAGTCGATGTACTGCTTGGCCCGTTCGTCCAGCTGGTCGCCGTAGCGCTTGTCGAGCAGCTGGCAGAAGGACGCCACCTTTCTCAGCGGCTCCTGCAGATCGTGCGAGGCCACGTAGGCGAACTGTTCCAGCTCCGCGTTGGAGCGCCGTAGCTCGACCGCCTGTTCGTCGAGATCGGCGGTCCGCTGTGCGAGGAGTTCCTCGCGGGACCGGGACGCCTCCAGGGCGGCGATCACGCGTACCCGCATCGCCTCGACCACGTAGGCGAGCTGCCGTATGTCGGCGGGTCCTCGGGGCTCGATACGCCGGTCGAAGTCACCGTCCGCGACCCGCTGGGAGGCCAGACGCAGCGAGGTGAGGGGGCGGGCCACCGTCATGTGCAGCAGGACCGCGAGCGCGCAGGCGATCACCACGAACGCGGCCAGTGTGGCGATGAAGAGCCGGTTGTGCCCGGTGCGGGTGCGATGCATGTCGGCACGCGCGGCCTGGCGTTCGGCGAGCAGTTCCGCGTTGAGCGTCCCGAAACCGTCACGCAGCCGGTCGAACGCCTCTTTGCTGGCCTTGAGCTCGCCGGGGGTGGCAGCCGGGCGGCTCACCCGTACGCGTTCCACGAGGGGGGCGGCATGGCCGGTGCGCCAGACGTCGGCCATACGTTCCACGCCGCGCAGGGCGGCGAGCATCCGGGGATCGTCCGCCAGGGCGGACCTCAGGGCCCGGTCGGCGGACCCGGCCTCCTTCTGCCCCTGGGTGTAGGGCTCCAGCCAGCGGGAGTCGCGCGTGAGCACGTACCCCCGCATTCCCGTCTCCTGGTCGATCAGGGCTTTCTGCAGCCGGTAGGCCTCGACCCGGGCCGGCTGGATGCGGTCGACGAGGGCGTCGGACTTCGCCGCGGTCTCCGAGAGCAGCTGCGCCCCGACCGCGGACAGGGCGCACACACCGACCAGAACGGCGGTGAAGGCAAGCCAGAACCACTGGGTCACGGTGGGCCGATTTCCCGGCGCGGCCCCGGACGGCCGTGCGTCCCGGTCCGGCGGCTCATGGGTGGGTGGTGTCACTGCTGCCCGCTCCATTCCAGGTACAGAAGGGCGACGTCGTCACCGTGGCCGCCGTGGTCGGCCGACAGTGCCCGTGTCTCGGACATCAGCGTGGAGACGAAGTCCTCCGCTCCCCTGTCAGCGCAGGCCGACGCGAGCGCGAGCAGCCCCTCTTCACCCAGCCGCCGGCCGTCGACGCTGACGCGCCCCTCGAAGAGACCGTCGGTGAAGAGCGCGAGGGCGCCGTCCGCGGGGAGGTCCACCGCGTCCTCGTGCCAGTCGAACGCCCCGTCGGGCAGCATGCCGAGAGCGGGTCCCACCGCTGTCTCCACCAGCCGCACGCCGGTGTTCTCGCGGAGCAGGAGCGGAGGGTGACCCGCGCGGACCACCTTGGCCTTGGTCAGACCGGGTGGCAGTTCGACCGTCGTCACCGTGGCGAAGATCTCCGCACCCGTGCGCTCCGCCACCAGGACCCTCTGCATCAGCCGGCACACGGTGGTGCCGGTGACACCCGCCAGGGTGAAGGACCGCCAGGCCACCCGGAGGCAGACGCCGAGCGCGGCTTCGTCGGGCCCGTGACCCGAGACGTCACCGATGACGGCGTGGACGGTCCCGTCCGCCTTCTCGACCACGTCGAAGAAGTCGCCGCTGAGCAGCCCGCTGGCCCGGCTCGGTTCGTAGCGGGAGAACACCTGCACGGAACCGCTCTCCAGGAGTGGGGAGGGCAGCAGCCCGCGCTCCAGGCGCGCGTTCTCACGGGCCTGCATCCGGCTGGCCTCCAGCGCGACGGCCGTTTGTTCGATCTGACGGCGCTGCACGGCGTAGCGGATCGACCGGGCGAGAACCATGGGATCGAGAGAGCCCTTGAGCAGGTAGTCCTGGGCACCGGCCGCGACCGCGGCGAGACCCGCGCTCTCCTCGGCGAGTCCCGTCAGCACGACCACCGCGGCGCCGGGGGCCGCCGCGAGCACCTGATGAACGACGTCCAGGCCCCGGGCATCGGGCAGATGCAGATCCAGCAGCACGCAGGGCGTTCTGGCACCCGTCGTGTGCTCCAGCTCCTGTTTCGCCTCGGTGAGCGAGCGGGCCCGTCTCAGACGTGCCGTCAGGCCGCTGTCCCGCAGTGTCTCTTCCACCAGAAGCGCATCACCGTCGTCGTCCTCCACCAGGAGGAGGGTCGGGGAAGCGTCGACCTGGAGCTCGGGGGACGGTGCGGGCGACGGCAGCGGGGCCCTCGCGGCCCCCGGCGGCTGCGCACCCGATCCCTGAGCACCGACAGCGCTGGTCACAGCTCGTCTCCCCTTCACCGGACGCCGCGATAGCGGTGGGCGGCAAGCAGAATACTTGCCGCACGCCAACAATTGCACTCGCTCAGCCCGCCGCCATGGCGGCTCACCAGGACGCGAACGGCCGGGAACCCCTGGCGAGTCGGAGCGTCCTGAGAACGCCCGGGGGCGTGCCGGGTACGCGGACGGCACGGCGGCTCCCACGGGGCGTCTTTGCGGCGAACCCCCTTGAGGGCGCCCGAGCCCCGAGGACAGCCTCCCCTGACGGAACCGATGACGGAACCACGCCCGCGCCCGGGACGGAAGGCGGACCCGGGGGCGTCCGCACATCCGGTCACCAACCGCGTTTGCCGCACAGTGATCCGGTAACCCGGTGTGACAGAGATCCGCAGGAGTGCCGATCCCGGTGAAAGGAAGTGAGCCATGTCCGTCAGTGCGCTGGCCATCCTGGGGATGGCGGTCGTCGTCGTGGTCACCCTTGTTCTGGCACCTCCGGTGAAGTGGACCGACGTGCGCCGTCCACGGCGGCGGTTCGGCCGGTCGCGGATGACATCGCGGATGACACCGCTGGACGGACGGGAACGGGACCGGTACGTGGCCCTGTGGACCGGTCTCCAGGAGCGGTTCGTCGACTCCCCCGCGGCGGCGGTGACCCGGGCCGCGGAGCTGCTGGACCAACTGGCCGTCGCCCGGGGCTTCCCTCCGGGGCCGCGGGAGGAGCGGCTGCGTGCGCTGTCCGCCGTCTTCCCCGCGCAGACAGCCGGTGCGCGGCGACTGCACGGGGCGTGCGCGGACGCCGCGTCAGGGCAGACGGACGCCGAGGCGCTGCGCCAGGCACTCGTCGCGGGCCGCGCCCTCTTCGAGGAACTGGTGGCGGTGAGGGCACAGGACCGTGTGCCGCCGGCCACGGCGCCGGCACGCCGCGTCGGCCGGCTCCGGCGGATGACGGCGCGCCACACCGGACACGGCACCCGGACATGACGTGCCGTCGGGCGGGCGCGTGGCCCGGTCCCCCCGTCATCCGGTCCGTACCGCGGTCCGGCTCTCCCTCCCAGGCCTTGGTACGGCTGGAGGAGCCTGACGCGGCCGCGGAGTCCGAGCCGGGGGACGGACTGCCACCGGGCGGGCGGGGAGGCACGCGATCACCGACGGCACACGTACGAACACTGAAGGCACCCACGGTGTGCCACCGGCCGGATGGGGCACAAGAAGGCCGGTGGGACTACGTGGGGCCGAACGGGGAGATCGGGCACATGACCGCAGACGAGATCGCCGCGCCCGGCGGGAGCACGACCGGATGGTTCCTTCCGGCGAGCGCGGCCGAAGCACGCGCCGCCGTGCGTCATCTGGTGCGCGAGGAGGTCGGTGGGGGCCGTACCGCCGGGGCCGTCGAGGACACGCGGCTCGCCGACGCGCTGCTGGTGACGTCCGAGCTGGTCACCAACGCGATCCGGCACGGCGGCGGCCTCACCCGCTTCGTCGCGTACCTCACCGGAGACGGCCTGCGCCTCCAGGTGACCGATCGCAGCCGGGTCCGGCCCTCGACCGTGCACCCCGCGGACGAGGCCGCCGGTACGCTGCCCGGTGGGCACGGCTGGCCGCTGATCAAGAAGCTCAGCAGGGACGTCACCATCACCGCCCTGCCGGGCGGCAAGACGATCCAGGTCCTCGTGGGGCTCATATGACCGTCCGGCCCATGAACCGCCGTACACACAGCTGGTGTGCCGCCTCCCGGGTGCATTCGGCACGGATGCGTGGAGACCGGATGGGTACGGAAACCGGGATGCGTAGGAAAACGGGATGCGTATGGAACCGGATCGGGGGCAGGCGCCGAACAGCAGGCGGCGCCCGGACCGGCACACCGGGCGGCCGTCGGGGCATGCCCCGGGAAAAGGACCATGCGAAAGCGGAGGCTCATGCATCACCGAGAAGACAACCTCGACGTCGAGGTCGAGATCAGCGATGCCGCGACGGCGGTCGTGAAGGTCCGCGGTGAACTCGACGTCGACACGGCGACCCTGCTGCAGCATCATCTGGCGAACCAGTTCCTCCACGGGCGCCACCACCTCGTGCTGGAGCTGTCCGGCCTCGATTTCATGGACTCATCGGGGCTGAACATCGTGATCAGGACCGCACGGGAAGCCCGTGCGGCCGGTGGCGACCTCCACCTCGCCGCACCGGCCCCCCTCGTGCGCAAGCTCTTCGACATCACGGGACTCAGCCTGACGACACCCATCCACGCCGACACCGGATCGGCACTCGCCGCGGCGGCCGCCGGCACCGCACCCGCACCGGAACCGAGCGGCAACAGCCCGCGCTCTGCGGCTCGTTGACCGCCGGGCAAGACTCGTGGTGGCCCGGCAGCGCAACTGCCGGGCCACATTCCGGTCAGCGCACGCCCCGGGCTCCACGGCGGACTCGGCTACACACCGGACTCGCTGCGCGCGATCTTCTCTTCCCTGACCGAAGTGGAACTGCGCCGTATGACGGACGAACCTGCCGGGTCACGGTGCTTCGGCGAGTCCTTCCTGTGGACGGCGCTGTTCCGGAAGGACTGACCGTCCGCCCCGCTTCGGTACGGCCACAGGGCTGCGCCGTACCGAAGTGGATTGTGGCCAGGGGATGTTGGGGCGCGCCGCCGCTCAATAGGCGAAGCTGGACCTGCCCGTTCTGGTGGTCGCCACCCGTGTGATGCCACCGCCTGCGGGAATGACGGTCACCGGTTTGACGGCGGCGTTGGTGGTCCCGTCCCCCAGCTGGGCGTTGGCGTTGGCACCCCAGGCCATCACCGAGCCGTTGTCGAGCGCGGCGACGGTGTAGTCGATTCCGCCGTCGACGGCCTGGACGCCCTGCAGCGCGTCCACGGGGATCGCGGTGGTGCGATTCGTGGTGGTTCCGTCGCCGAGCTGGCTGCTGGAGTTCCGTCCCCAGGCGGACACGGAGCCGTCGTCCAGCAGGGCGAAGCCGGAGTACGCGGTCGCGAAGACCTTGGCCACGGTGTCGAGGTACTGGACGTCGACGGGAGCGCTGCTGTCGGCGACGCTGTCATTGCCGAGCTGGCCTTCGGTGTTCTTGCCCCATGCCTTGACCAGGCCGTCCGCGGTCAGGGCGAGGACGTGCTCGCAGCCGACCGAGATGGACACCACCGAGGTGAGATCGCTGATCTTCTGCGGGGTGTTGCGCGCCGTGTTGTTACCGGTGCCCAGGCGGCCGTTGTCACCGGAGCCCCAGGTCCAGACGGTGCCGTCCTCACGCAGGGCCACGCTGAAGTCGCAGCCCGCCCCGACGTCCGTGACCTTGTTCAGGCTCTGCACATCGACGGGGTTCTTCTGGACCCCGGCCGGGTCGGCGGCGGTCACACCGGTACCCAGCTGCCCCTTGGCGTTACTGCCCCAGGACAGGACGCGGCCGCCCTTCACCGCGAGTACGTGGTTGCTGCCGGCCGAGACCTCGGTGACGCCGGAGAGACCGGCGACGGCTGCGGGGAAACTCTGTGCCGTCGTGGTGCCGTTGCCCAGCTGCCCGGTGAGATTGGCGCCCCAGGACCGTACGGTGCCGTCCTCGAGCACGGCCACCGTGAAGGGGTTCGTGGTGGCGTCGCCGCCACCGGACAGTTCCCGTACGTCGGTGCGGGCGATGCCCTGGACGTCGGACGGGGTCTGCTGGTTGACGGTGCTGCCGTTGCCGAGTTGGCCGAGGCCGTTGAGACCCCAGCCGCGGACCCAGGGGTCGGTGCCGGCGGCGTGGGCGCCGATGGAGGGTGCCGCGAGCGTCGCGGTACACAGGGTCGCGATGATCGTGATGCGCAGGGTCTTGCTCATATGGGGACCTTTCGGAGGTCGGAGGACAGGTGCGGTCCGGATCAGTAGGCGTAGCTGGAATGCCATGACGTGGACGCCGAGACGCGGGTGATCCCGCTGCCCGGGGGCAGCGCGCCGACCGGGGTGAGGGACAGGGTGGTCGTACCGTTGCCGAGCTGGCCCACGGCGTTGTCACCCCAGGCGATGACGGACTGATCGGCCAGCGCGGCAAGGGTGTACTTGTATCCGCAGGCGATGGACCCGACGCCGCTGAGCCACGGGACCGGGACGGGAGTGGTCCGGTTGGTGGTCGTGCCGTCGCCGAGCTGCCCGCCGCCGTTCCAGCCCCAGGATCTGGCGGTACCGTCGTCCAGGACCGCGAAGTTGTGGTAGCCGCCGGAGGAGATGGCGGCGACTTCGGTCAGGGACTGCACGTCGACCGGTACCCGGCTGTCGGTGGTGCCGTCGTTGCCGAGTTGTCCGTCGACGCCCCTGCCCCACGCCTTGACGGTGCCTTCGGCGGTGAGGGCGAGCGTGTGGTGGCAGCCGGTGGAGAGGACCACGACATCCTCGAGGCCGGGGACCTTCTTCGGGGTGTTCTGGTCGACGGCCGAGCCGATACCGAGCTGGCCCTGATCGTTCCTGCCCCAGGTCCAGACGGTGCCGTCCTCGCGCAGGGCCGCGGCGTGGTGGCAACCCGCCACGACGTCCTTGACCCTTCCGAGGCTCTGGACCGCGACAGGACGGGTGGCGGGGGCGTCGGCCGCTGCCGCGGTGACACCGTTCCCGAGCTGCCCGTTGGTGTTCCTCCCCCAGGACAGCACACGCCCGCCCCGCACGGCGAGTGCGAAGTTGAGACCGGCGGCGACGTCCGACACCCCGTCGAGTGAGGCGACGGAGGCGGGGAGACTCTGCGATGTGACGGTGCCGTTGCCGAGCTGGCCGTCCGGGTTGCCGCCCCAGGACACGACCGTGCCGTCGCCCAGCAGGGCCACGACGAAGGAGGTGGTATTGCTGCCGCCTCCGGCCGCCAGTTCGCGTACGTCGGCACGGGCAACGCCCGCGACCGACGCCGGAGTCTGCTGGTCCAGGGTGCTGCCGTTGCCGAGCTGGCCCGCGCTGTTCAGTCCCCACGCCCGTACCCAGGGGTCGCCCGTAGCGGACCGGGCAGCGGCGACCGGATCTCCGGCCGTGACGAGGGCCGCGAGCAGGAGCACGGCGGCGGCCGAGTTGCGCAGGCGGGTACGGCCGCGGGTGCGGGTGGACGCGTACGTCATGGCGCTCACCCGCTTCAGTACGCGTACGTCGTGTTGCCGCCCAGCGAGACCGCGATGTCCTTGATCGCGGATCCCTCACTGAGGATCTTCACCGACTCGTACCGGGACACGGTGGTTCCGTTGCCGAGCTGGCCCTCACCGTTGTGTCCCCAGGTGAAGACCTCGTCGGCGGTGACCGCCACACCGTGGCGTGCTCCGGCGGCGAGGTGCTGGACCCCTTCCAGCCGGGGGATCTCCACCGGCGCCGTGCGGTTCGTGCGGGAGACGTTGGCGTCGAACGCCTCATCCGCTTCGAGGAGCTGGCCGTACTGGTTGTTGCCCCAGCCCCAGACCTTGCTGTCACTGGTCATCGCGTAGTTGTGGTGGGCGCCGGCCTCGATGGAGGCGACGTCCTCCAGCCAGTCGACGTCGACCGGGACGGTGGAAGACTTGGTACTGGAGTTGCCGAGTTGTCCGTAGAGGTTGTAGCCCCAGGACTTGACGGTGTTGTCCGAGGTCAGCGCCAGTGCGTGGTGGCAGCCCGCGTCGATCGCGACGACGTTCTCCAGCCCTGTCACCTGCCGCGGTACGGCGCTGGTGGCGCGGCTTGCGTTGCCGAGCTGACCATGGACACCGCGGCCCCAGGCGTAGACCTTGCCGTTCTCGAGCAGCGCCAGGCTGAAGTCACAACCCGCGGAGATCTGCTTGACCTTGGGCATGCCCTGGACCCTGTCGGGGACGGTACGGCTGTCGCCGGTGCGGTTGTTGCCCAGCTGACCGTAGGTGTTGTCGCCCCAGGAGTAGACCTGGCCGCTCGTGTCGAGCGCGAGACCGTGCTGGCCGCCGGCGGCCACGTCCTTGATGGCGGTCAGCCGTGGCACGGTGGTGGGCACGGTCTGATGGGACCGCCCGCCGTTGCCCAGTTGGCCGGATGAGTTGTGGCCCCAGGACTTGACGGTCTTGTCGGTGCGGGCCAGTGCGAACGAGTCGGCCGACGAGGTGCCGCCACCGGAGATCTGGTCGACGTCACCACGGAAGAGGCTGGTCACCGATGACGGCGAAAGACTGTCGGAGAGGGTGCCGTTGCCGAGTTGTCCGGTGCGGCCGGCGCCCCAGCTCAGCACGGTCGGGTTGCCCTCGTTGGCGATGGCGGGGCCGGACACACCGGTCAGAACGGTGGCCAGCGTGGCGGCGGTGGCGAGGGCGAAGCCTGTGTATCCGGACAGCGGGCTGCGGCGGGAAGGGGACATGGCTCTCCTTCGAAGGGACTGGCACGCACACGGAATGCGACGGGTGCTTGCGGGGAGACATGCGTGCGGGGCACGGGCATGCTGCGGCCTGTGGGCTGCGCCCTGGGAGCGAGCGCAACGGCCGGGCGACGGCAGCCGGACTGGCGCCGTCGGTCATCGAGCAGACTGCCCTACGAAGATGGTCAAAAGCGAGTCAAAGCCGTTGAAATACCCGTATGGCGCAAGGCCGTTCGGCACACGGTAGAGGTCGTCGATCCGCCGAAGCGGTGAGCCGGGACTTCCCCCGCGGCGCGCCGTGTGTCCTGCCGTGGCGCCGAGGGTGTTGGGGTACGTTCGGCATGCGCTTGGTGATCTTGGTGGCCGAACCGCCCCGTCCCGGCGCCTTCTCAGCCGTTCTTCCCCTTCTCCCAACTCGTCTCCAGCCGCCGGGAATTCGCATGCATCGCCTTATGTCCGTACGCCGTGCCCTGCTCGTCGCCGCTGCCGCATCCGCCCTGTCCGTGTCCGGTGCGCTGCCTCTGGGCGGGCCTGCCTCCCTTGCCCACGCCGGAGTTCGGACGGCGGCCGAGTGCCAGCCCGACGACCAGGAGTGCAAGGACCGGGAAGCCAACGCCGAGCAGGCGAAGAAGATCGAGGAGCAGCAGAAGAAGACGCAGGCGCAGTCCGACAAGGCCGGCAAGGACATCGAGGAGACCGGCAAGAAGATCCAGGAATGCCAGCCGGGTTCGAGCGCCTGCATGGAGAAGCTGGCCGGAAAGGGCGAGCGCGAGGAGGGCGGGATCAAGGAGATGACCGAGACCATCGACACCTACCGTCCGGAGCCCTCCGACAACGCGCAGCAGGCCGTCGACGCGACATGTGCCGGCTTCCCCGCGTCCCTGCCCGAAGGGTCCACGGACGCGGGGACGTCCCCCTTCCCCGTCTCCCGGCTGTGCGCGCTCCTCGGCCCGTGAGGCCCTGCACCACGGTGCGTTCGCGCTTCACCGGCGCCGTACTCCGGCGAGAGCACCGAAATCGCCGTGATTCCCCGAGCATCCCAAAAACCGAAGGGACTTCCCCATGAGCCCCCGCCCGCTACGCCGCCGGATCACCTTCCTTCCCGTACTCGCCCTCGGCATCGCCGTTCCGCTCGCCCCGCCCGCGATCGCCGAACAGGGCGCGGGTGAGGTGCCCACGGCCCGGGGCTTCACGGCAGACCACCGCGAGGCGAAGATCGGAGACATCCTGGAGTACTGCGGGACCAAGCGGACCGCGTGCACCTTCCGAATCGACCCGGCGCAGGACCGCGAATACGCCACCGCGGTGAAGTCGCTGGGTAACTCCGTCGTCAACTGCACCACCGATCCGATGCAGATCGACCGCACCGTGACCCTGCGCACCAGCAGCTCCGACAACATCGGCGGAGAGATCTCCGGCAAGGTCACCGCGGAGGGCAGCGTCACCGCCTCCGGCGAGATCACCACCACGCTCAGCAACGAGAACAGCAGCAACAACAAGACGCCCAACCTCAAGGACGGGCCGACCTCCGAGAACGGCACCAAGGTCAATGTCGGCGGTGGCGCCAAGGTCGCCGGCTCGCTGAGCGCGAAGCTGGCCTTCGAGGCCGCGTTCAAGGCGACGTACTCCAAGTCCTGGACGATCGAGAACACCGAGGTGACCACCTACAAGACCACCGTCAAGCCCTACGACATGCTGGTGTTCGGGGCGAGCGCGGCGATGCGCCGGGTGGTCGGACGGCTCGTCACCGACAAGGGGCAGACGGTCACCAATGTGGCCGTGGACAGCCCGTCCATGGTCAACAGCAGTACGTTCGTGGCCCAGACCTACGCCGTCCCCGACCGGCTCTGCGGCCGCAAGCGCCCCACCGGCGACACGGCCAACGACGGTGACAACTCCCCCTGATCAGGACCACAGCCCGGCCGTGCCGCCCGACGCTGTTCATTGGCACCGTGACGCGAACCCGACCGTATCGCCAGGCCGTTCGGTCGCACCGTGCGGCCGCCGGCCGCGGCCTCCGCGTTCGCCGCGCCGTGAGTGACACCGCCCTGCGCCCGTCGTCGCGGCACGGGCCGGCCGGCCCCCGAACCTTCGCCCCGCAGAGGAGCACCCCACCATGCGCCGCCCTTCCCGCCCATCACTGCACGCCCTGGCCACCGTCGGGGCCGCCGGGCTGCTGCTGCCGTCCGTCACGGCCCTCGACGCGTCCGGCGCCCCCGCGTCGCAGCCCGTCCCCGTCCTCAACGGCGACTTCGCGGAACCCGCGATGAAGGGGGACGGGCCCACCACCGTCGCCCTCGATGCCTGGACGGGCGCCAACCAGCGCTACTCCCCTTCCGCTTCGGGGCGCTCCGACAACGCCCACGGTGTGGCCCTCCAGAAAGACGGCAACGCCCTCCAGCAGCGGTTGCGGGGTGTCCGTGCCGGGGCTCGGGTCACCGTCAGCTACGAGGACAGTCCGGCGGTGTCCAGGGAGTGCACCGGCGAGCAGGTCGCGGACGGCCAGCCTTACACGATCGAGGGCTCCGGCGGTCAGGTCCGCGCGATCACCACGGCCGGAGATCCGGACCGCACCAAGGGCAAGCCGGGCACCGGTCGTTGGACGGCCCGCAGTTACGAGTTCACCGCAGGCGAGAACGAGCCGCTGATCGTCTTCATGTCGAAGGTCACCGACACGCGTGTCCATGTGACCTGTACGCCGATGATCGCCAGGATCCGCGCGGTCGAGGTGCCCGTGGCGCCGGACAAGACCGTCGACAAGACGGCCCTGCCCAAGTCCGAGGCCTACAAGGGCAATGAGCGCGAGAAGGCACTGCACAACGCCGCCGCGGCCTGCAACGGTGAGAACGCCTGCACCTTCCGGCCCGACACGCGCACCTCCTTCCGCTACTACGACCGGGCACGGGTGATCGGGGAGGCGTTCATCAACTGCACCCGCAACCCCCTCGAACACACCCGAACGCTCTCCTACGCCGAGCGCAGCCACGACAGCGTCTCGCAGACCTACGCGAGCGTTCAGCTCGCACTCGACGAGGTGGCGCGGCTGCCCACGACCGGAGTGCGGCAGGAGGACGAGAAGCGGATCAGGGAGCGTCCGATGGCCGCCCAGTTCGCGCTCGCCTACGAGAAGGGCTGGCAGCGCCCCTGGCAGTGGTTCAGCAGCGACCGGCGGGAGGTCGTGGAGAAGGTGCAACCCGGCGAGGTGAGTTGGGTCGAGATGCAGCCCAGCCGGGAGCGGGTCGAGGGCTGGTTCGTCAGCAAGAAGGACGACTACCGGCTGCACGCCGTCGTCGACGGTCCCTCGCGAGCCGTACCCGACCGGATCCTGCAGCGCACCGGTCCCATGACCGAGGTCGAGAAGCAGCGTTGTGCCGCCGCGCGGCCGATGACCACGACACCGGTGGGCGCGGACGCTCCGGCGGGATCCGCGGACAAGGGCCTGCTGGACATTCCGGCGCCTACGGCTCCGGGAGAGCGGGCGGTCCGGAGTGTGCCGCTGGACTGACGGCCGCGTCGCCGTCGGCCAGGTCTGCCCGCTCGGCCAGGTCTGCCCGCTCGGCCAGGCCTGCCCGATCTGCGAGGTCTGCCTGGTCGGCGGGATCGCCCTCGGCGGGCCCGTCGACCCGCTCCACGAGGACCATCGCCACGTCGTCGGCCAGGCACCCCCCGGTGTGACCGAGCAGCCGCTGGTGCAACTGATCCAGGAACTCCAGCGGAAGTGCGGCGTGCGTCGCCTCCATGGCCTCGGGCAGGGCGAAGAACGTGTCGTCGTGGTCCCGGGCTTCGATCACACCGTCGGTGTGCAGCAGCAGACGGTCGCCGGGCAGGAACGGATAGCTCTCCGACGTGCCGGAAAGACCCGTCATGAAGTCCTCCATGCCGAGGGGCGGCAGCGGAGAGGAGGGGACCAGGGGCCGGGCCCTGCCCTGGTGGAGCATCAACGGGGGCGGATGGCCCCGGTTGACCACCTCCACCACGGCCCGGTCAGGCACCTGGGCCACCAGCGCGGTGACGAAGCCCTCCATGAAGGCGTCCGGGTCGATCCCCGGGACCATGCGCTCCCGCTGCAGCGCGGCCGCACAGTGGTCCATGACGTCCACCAGGTCCTCGTGGTAGTGGACGGCCTCCCGGAACGCCCCCAGCACGGCCGCGGCCGCGCGCACGGCGGGCAGCCCCTTGCCCCGGACGTCGCCGATGATCAGCCGTACCCCGTAGCGGGTCTGCACGGCCTCGTACAGGTCACCGCCGATCTGTGCTCCCGTCTCGGCGGCGAGGTACATGCTGCCCGCCCGCAGTGGACCCAGCCGGGCGGCCACCGGTCGCAGCAGGACCTCCTGCGCCGCCACGGCGATCCTGCGGATCTGGTCGATCTCGATCTTCCTGCGGGTACGCACGGCACTACTGGTGGTGATGCTGGCGGCGGACACCAGCAGCAGGGCCAGAAGGTTGGTGTAGACCTGCTGGGTGCCCCAGGCCTGGTTGTAGGTGGCGGTGGTCACGCTGACGGCCAGGGCGAGGGACGCCGCCGCGACGGTGCCCTTGGGTCCCATCGTGACCGCGGCCAGTGCCGGTGTGGCGGTGAGCAGTGGTCCCGTGTACACGACGTGGGCGGGCGTGAGCTCGATGACCACGACGAGGAGCGCGATCGCGAACGGCAGACACTGCGCGAGCGCCCAGAGGACACCATGGTGACCGCCCGCTCCCGGTCTCCGGGACGAGCGGAAGATCGACGGCATGCCCTCAGCCTGCGCTCTCGCCGCGCAGTCTTCCACTCCACCCGCCCGGCGCTGCCGGGGCCCCTGACCGCGCCCCCGGATCCTCCGGCTCCGGCCCGGGGCGTCCGGCCCCCCGCCGGGCATCCGGTCCCCGGCCGCGGTCGGGGCTCGGCCACCGCCGCACGGACGACCCGACCCGAGTGAGCGAAGCCCCCGCACGAGGCATTCGCCCGCCGTACTCCGGGCAGTCATCGGACGTCTGTCGGCCGGTGCCCCGCGGACGCTGTCCTTGGCGGGCGCCGTAAGCCGAGCCTTCACCCGCGGAGGTCAACTCACCCATGACAGATCTCAACCGCCGTCGCTTCCTGCAACTGGCCGGTGGCACCACCGCCGCCACGATGCTCTCCGAGAGCATCGCCCGGGCGGCCGCCATACCCGCCCAGGGCAGCACCGGAACCATCCAGGACATCGAGCACATCGTCGTGCTGATGCAGGAGAACCGTTCCTTCGATCACTACTTCGGTGCGATGAAGGGGGTGCGGGGCTTCGGCGACCCCCGTCCGGTCACCCTGCCCAGCGGAAAGCCGGTCTGGAACCAGTCGGACGGCAACAAGGTGACCCTGCCGTTCCGGCCACCGGCGGACGATCTCGGCATGGAGTTCCTCCAGGGCCTCAACCACGACTGGGAAGGCGGCCAGAAGGCCTTCAACAAGGGCAAGTACGACCAGTGGGTGCCGGCGAAGACCGCAACCACCATGGCGTATCTGACGCGTGAGGACATCCCCTTCCACTACGCGCTCGCCGACTCCTTCACCCTCTGCGACGCGTACCACTGCTCCGTGATCGGTTCCACCGACCCGAACCGCTACTACCTGTGGACGGGTCACACCGGCAACGACGGCACCGGCGGCGGTCCGGTCCTCAACAACGCCGAGGCCGGCTACGGCTGGACCACCTACCCCGAGCGCCTCGAGACGGCCGGCGTCTCCTGGAAGGTCTACCAGGACACCGGGGACGGTCTCGACGCCGCCGGTTCCTGGGGCTGGATCGAGGACGCCTACCGCGGCAACTACGGCGACAACTCGCTGCTGTACTTCAACAAGTACCGCGGCGCCCAGCCCGGCGACCCGCTGTACGACAAGGCCCGCACCGGCACCGACGCCAAGAACGGCGACGGGTACTTCGACGTCCTGCGCGCCGACGTCCAGGCGGGCCGCCTGCCCCGGATCTCCTGGATAGCCGCCCCGGAAGCCTTCTCCGAGCACTCCAACTGGCCCGCCAACTACGGTGCCTGGTACATCGCGCAGGTCCTGGACGCGCTGACGTCGAACCCCGATGTGTGGGCCCGCACCGCGCTGTTCATCACCTACGACGAGAACGACGGCTTCTTCGACCACATCGTGCCGCCGTACGCACCGTCCGGGCCGGACCAGGGGCTGTCCACGGCCCCGACGACGCTGGACTACTTCCCGGGCGGCTCCGGGTTCACCGCCGGGCCGTACGGGCTCGGCCCCCGGGTGCCGATGATCGTCGTCTCCCCCTGGAGCAGGGGTGGTTACACCTGCTCGGAGACCTTCGACCACACCTCGGTCATCCGCTTCATGGAACGCCGCTTCGGGGTCCACGAACCCAACATCTCGCCGTGGCGGCGCGCGGTCTGCGGTGACCTGACGTCCGCCTTCGACTTCGCGCGTACGCAGACACGGCCGGCCGCGCTGCCTCCGACCGAGGGCTACTACCCGCCGGACCGCGAGCGCCACCCCGACTACCGTCCCACCGCCCCGGCGGTCGGCACCATGCCCCGTCAGGAGCGGGGCAGCAAGCCGACCCGCCCGCTGAAGTACGCGCCGTACGTGGACGGTTCCGCGGACACCGGGGCGGGCACGTTCCGCCTCACGTTCAGCGGCGGCCCGGCCGCGGGTGCCCAGTTCTCCATCACCTCGGCCAACCGCACCGACGCGCCCTGGACGTACACGACCGAGGCGGGCAAGTCGATCTCGGACAGCTGGAACACCCGCTATTCGAAGGGCGTCACGGACCTGACCGTCCACGGCCCGAACGGTTTCCTGCGCCGCTTCCGCAATCCCGGCAAGACCGCAGGACCCGAGGTGACCGCCCGGCACAACGCCACCACCGGCAACGTCGAACTGACCCTCACCAACGCCGGATCCGCCGACGCCCGGCTCACCGTGGTCAACGCCTACTGCGGCACCTCCCGGACCCTCACGGTCCGCAAGGGTGCGACGGTGAAGCACACCGTCGATCTGAGCAGGTGCCGCCGCTGGTACGACGTGACCGTCACCGCAGCCGGGAACACCGACTTCCTGCGCCGCTTCGCGGGCCATGTCGAGACCGGCGCCGCCGGACTGTCCGACCCGGGCATCCTCACCGTCTGACCGGTCCGCCACTTTCGACAGCACGCCCGTCCGGCACCGCCGTAACCTGCCGGTGCCGGACGGGCGTACGCATGTCCCACGCCGCCGGTCGCTCGAGACTGTTCCGCCTGCCGGTTGGCCTGTTCGTACTGGTGACACCCGCGCGACGATCGCCTATCTATGGCATGCGCGCCCGAGATCGCCAGGATCCCGCGGGTGCGCCGACGACCAGTCAGAGCGCCCGCGGGCGCCGCATCGCGGGGGTGACGGACCAGTGCCGGCCAAGAACGCACCACACACGGCGAAGTGGGACTCCCCTCGGACCTCGGCACCCGCACACGGCTGTCCGCCGGCCGCACCCGAGTCCACCCCCGGCGACGCCAACCGCTCGTGCGAGTCGCGGTATCTGATCCTGGGACCGCTCGAGGTCTGGCGGGCGGGAACGCCCTGCACCCCCACCGCCCTCAAACAACGGGCCCTGCTCACCCTGCTGTTACTGCACGCCAATCGGCCCTTTCCCATGTACACGCTGATCGACGAGCTCTGGGGCGGCCGTCCGCCGGGGGCGGCGGTGTCGACCCTGCAGATGTATGTGTCGGGACTGCGCAGGACCCTGGACCCGGACCACAGCCGGGGCGGCCACGACGCCCGCCGGCACCCGCTGCTGCTCACCTCGGGCTCCGGCTATCTGCTCCGAGTGCGCACCGGTGAGCTGGATCTGGACCGTTTCCGGGCGGCTGCCGCCCTCGGCCGCGCTCTGACGGCCGACGGGGACTGTACAGCGGCAGCCGGAATGTTCTGTGAGGCACTGGCGCTCTGGCGGGGGACGCCTCTGGGCGACCTCGGACAGACCCGTCTGCCCACCCACTACGCGGTGCGCCTCGAGGAGGAGCGACTGGCGCTGGTGCACGACCGGATCGCCGCGGACATCTGCCGCGGCCGGGCGCGCGAGGTGGTCGGCGAACTGGAGGAGCTCTGTGCACGTCACCCGCTGCGCGAGGGCTTCCATGAACAGCTGATGCTGGCGCTGGCCGACACCGGGCGGCGTGCCGAAGCCCTCGACGCCTACTCGCGGGCCCGGAGCACGGTGATGGAGAGCACCGGGACCGAGCCGGGGCCCGGACTCCGGGGCACGCAGCAGGCGCTGCTGAGCGGGATCAGGCCCGCGTACGCCGGCCATGAACGGTGCCGCCGCACCCGTACGCTCCAGCGGGCCGTGGGCGAGACCTGATCGCGGGGACGTCGGATCGTTCGAGGCGACCGGGATCCCGTCGGCGGACACAAGGCCCTACTGGTCGTCGAGGTGGCCGTCGTCGTCGGAAAGCCGCCGCCACAGGCCGGTGCGGTGCAGCGCGTAGAGCGCCGTGATGAGGAAGACCGCCTGCAGCCCCACGGCGAGCAGCCAGAAGACGGCCCCGCCCTCCAGCTCGTTTGTCAGATAGGCGAAGTTCATACCGAAGAACCCCGTCAGGAAGGTCAGCGGCAGAAAGATCGTCGACACGATCGCCAGGCGGTTGATCACGCCGTTCTGGTCGCCGGACACCAGGGAGGAGTAGCTGCCGAAGGCTCGCCGGGCGGCTTCCTGGAGCGACTCGATGTCCGTGAGCACCAACCTCGCGGTGCGCTGGTATTCGCGCACGAGCCGCTGGTGCTCCATCGGGAACCTGCTGCTCATCATCCGCCGTGTGACGGTCTCCTCCGCCACCTGGTAGTAGGGCAGGAGCGAATGGTGCAGGAGAGCCGAGGTACGTCGCAGTTGTGCCAGGCGATAGAGCTGCTCGGGCTGCCGTAGCCGGAACATCTCGTCCTCGAGGTCCTCCACGTCCAGCAGGACCTGGACGCCGGCCCGCCGATAGGTCTCCAGAGCCTCGTCCAGCAGCAGGAACAGCATGGCCACGGTGTCGGGCGGGCCTTCGAGCGGAATCCGGGTGGCGAAACTCTCCACCAGGCCGGCCGGCCCGCGGTGCACCGTGACGAGGTAGCGCCGGGTCACCACGGCGTGGACATGTACGACCTGGCCCGCCTCGATCGCGGGCACGACGAACGCGGCGCTGTCCCCGAGGAAGTCGGCCCGAGCGGATTCACCCTCCCGGCCGAGCCACGCCAGGTCCTCGGCCTCCAGACCGAGCAGGTCGGCGAGCGACTGCTCGTCGGGCGCGGTCTCCTCGGACAGTTGGACGTCCACGAACAGGAAATGGGACGCCGCAAGACGCTCACGCGCGTCCGCCACGTGAGTGCGGGTCATGATGCCCTCCGGCATGGACATCTCCGAAACGATCATCGCCCCTCGCCGTAGGTCTGTGGTGCGCTGCCTCCCAGCCTGTACGTGCCGGGTCCCCGCACAAACGCGGTGACGCATTCGCACGGCACCGCGCCCTCGAACGGGTGAGGGCCCGCCGTCGGACGGCTCGGACTGCGTTTCCCCGCGTACGGCAGTCACCCGTCCGGGCCGGGCTTCCACCCCCACGCGGTGATCATTCCTGGCGAGATCCCCGTGCACTCGGCCGAGCCGAGACAGCGGACGGCCTCGTCGATCCGGGCGTCGTCGACCAGGCCGGTCGCGAGGAGCGCGTCCCGGATGCGCTCCCAAGTGGAGGCCCAGAAACGGCTGATGGGGCTGCCGGCCAGCAGCGGCGGCACATGGATCTCGGCTGCGGTGGACGTGAGGCCCGCCTCCGCCAGCAGCCCTGGGTAGTCCGTCACCCAGGAGACGTCGGTGCCGATGGTGTGCCGCAACGCCTGCCACATGGCTCGCATGACCTCGGTGTACGCGGTGGCGGGCGCGCGGTCCGTGGTGAGGTCCACGGCGTCGCCGAGAACCAGGACACCGCCGGGAGCCACGAGCCTGCTGAGCCGGGCGACCATCCGGGCCGGCTCCGGCAGGTGCATCAACACGAACCGCGCATGGACCAGCCGGAACGTACCGGGGTCGAAGCCGGGATCGGTGATGTCCGCTTCCCGCACGTCGAGTCCCGGGACGCGTGCGGCCTCGAGGAACCGGACATCACGGTCCACCGCGACCACACGCGTGACGTGCATCTGCTCGAGAAGGAGTCGGGCGACCGAGCCGGTGCCCGCGCCCACATCCAGGCAGTGCCAGCCAGGGCCGGCGCCGAGCCGACGCAGCCGCTCCAGCGTGAAGGCGTCGTAGGCGAGCGCCCCGAGGTCGATGCGGTCGTCCTCGCCTGCCTGCTCCGGCCGGAACGCGGCCTCGCCATAGCGGCCGTCGCCCGGGGTGGGAACGGACGGCCCCGAGGACGCTCCGTCGTGGGCGCCCATACGCCACCGCCTTCCGTCCGGCGCTCCATCGCAGTCGGCGCACGGTCCGAGTCCACTATGAACCGGATCGCCGCGACCCGCCGTCCGGGGCGCCGCCCGGCACCGCCCCGCCGGGTCTCCGGTGCGCGGACCAGAGGCCGGTCATCCGTGCACCGGAGACGAGCGGCCCCGTGGCGAGCACGCGATGCGAGACTTGCCGGATGGCTACTCTCGACGGCGCTCCCGCGTCCCCCGCGGATCTGCAGGCCCTCGCCCTGACGAACTACGGGCATTTCACCACCATGCGGGTGGAGGACGGAGTGGTCCGCGGACTGTCCCTGCACCTCGAACGTCTGGTCAGGGACTGCCGGATCGTGTTCGGGGCGGAACTGGACCCCGGACGGGTCCTTGCCGCGCTGCGGCACGAAGTCGACGCGACAGGCGGGACGTTCACGCTCCGGGTGACGGTCTTCGACCCCGCGCTGGACATCCAGCACCCGGCCAGGGAGGCGAGCCCCCGCGTCCTGGTGACGACACGCCCCGCGGGTGGGCCGTCGCTGCCCGCGCTGCGGGTGAAGGCGTATCCGTTCCACCGCGACACGGCCGCGGTGAAGCACGTCGCGCTGTTCGGTCAGCTGCGGCTGAGGCGCGAGGCGCAGCTCGCGGGATTCGACGACGTCCTGTTCACAAGGTCCGACGGCACGGTCTCCGAGGGCTGCACCTGGAACATCGGCTTCGTCGACGAGTCCGGCACGGTGGTGTGGCCCGAGGCGGAGATGCTCGCGGGAGTCACCATGCAACTGCTGCGGAACGCCGGCGGCGCAAGCACGACAGCCCCCGTGCACCTCGACGAACTGCCGTGCATGCGGGCGGCTTTCGCGACGAGTGCGGCGATCGGGGTTCGCCCGATCGCCGCCGTCGGCGACGTGGAGTTCGCCGTCGGCGCACCGGAACTGGGCAGGTTGCGCGAGGTGTACGCGGCGATCCCGCCCGAGCGGCCGTAGGGGTGTCTTTCGGTGGCCAGGAGCCTCTGGTGGTGGTACCGGCCCCCCGCCGGGGAGCCGGTACCACCTCCTCAACCGTCGCGCGGTGTACGCGCTACGAGGCGTCCCGGACCGTGCCGGTGATCACCGGGCCCCGGATGGGCTCCGGGGATTGGTCCCAGATGGTCAGCTGCGCACGCATCGACTCGACGGGCTCGCGCACCTTGTCCTTGACGATGGGCACGGTCACCTCGGCGCTGAGCTTGCCCGGGGGCACGCTCATCGACAGCGAGGGATAGTCCGACATCCCGGACAGAGGACGGGCCGGATCCGGCGACACGCCGAAGGTCTCGTCCAGCCAGCGCGGGTCGACGTCCTTCGTGGACAGCTCCGTCCCGCCGGTCACCGGCTGCAGCCGGAACTCGCCCGTGATCTCGACATCGGCGGCCGCGGACAGCGAGACCCGCCAGGTCAGAGGCTTGCCTTCGGTGACGTCGGCCGCGGTGGGCTTCACCGTGATCCTGGGCACGGCGTCATCGTTCAGCGCGGTCACCCCACCGCGGTAGGAACCGACCACCGCGCCGCGGACCGACTTGACGAGCATGTCCTGGACGACGTCGTGGCCGTAGCGGGTGTTGCCCTTCACCACGACCGTCGCGCCGAGGTTCTGGCTGCCCGGGCGGACCGAGACCGTTCGCGAGGTGAAGTCCCCCGTGTCCCCCTTCGGGACGAACAGCCGGACAAGGCCGCTGCCCTGCCCGGACACCCGGACGGGAACCCGGTAGGTACGCGTCCCGGAACTGCCCTCCTTGACGGTGAGCCGGCCGATGTCGATGCGCGGCAGCGCTGCGGGGCGCACCGCCGGTGTGCCGGGGCGCCAGCCCCAGGAGTCGATCAGCCACGCCTGGCCGGAGCGGCTGCGGGACTTCAGTTCCAGTGCCTTGACCTGCTTCAGGTCCAGCCCGGCGCGCACCGCGGCGGGCATCGGTACGCGGATCTCGCGGCTCCAGTAGGACACCGTCCGCTCGCTGCCGGGCACTCCGTCGATACGTGCCCGGCCGAGGTCGGCACGCCGGCCCGCGGTGTCGACGAGGGCGACGTCCAGCTCCGTGCCGGTGGTGTTGGGGGGCACCATCACCCGCAGGGCCAGGGCCTCGGCGCCTGCCAGCGAGACGGGGCGCGCGGAGCGCACCGCCATCGTGGAACCGGCGCCCGACCAGCGCAGCGCGACCGCGTCACGGCCGGGCTCGGCCGGCCAGGAGGCGAAGTGGGGGGACTGTTCGGCCGGCAGACAGTTGCGTGCCGGGTCGGTGCCGGTCTGTGTGCAGAGCCGTCCGCCCGTGACGGTCGTCGAGGAGTCGGGCACGAAGGCCGAGGTGCGGTGGGCGCCGAGGGCGTGGGTGAGGACCCTGGCCGGATCGGCCGAGGGGGCGCGCCGGCCGGTGCCGTCCAGGAGGGGGCGCACCCGGTCGTCGCCCGCGACGAACAGCCGTGCCGCCGCCGCGATGTAGGTGGCGCCCGCGGCCTGCTGCTGCTCGGCGGTCAGCCGTGTCTTCGTCCCGGGCGTGCAGACCGGGTCGGGTGTGTCGTCGGACCAGAAGTCGTCGTCGGCCGGTGCCTTGGCCTGCCCCGGTGTCCACTCGCTGTTGAAGAAGTTGTGGTTGGCGCCGACCATGTACACCGCGCTGTGGAGCGCGGCGCCGCTGCTGATGCCGCGTGTGCCGTCGACGTACACCTCGCCCTGCAGGTCGGAGACATCGCCGTCGCAGCCGGGCAGGATGGTCGTGGAGGGCGTGTCGGGGGCCGGATTGTGCCCGAAGACGGTCGGGCCGATGAGGACGTTGCCCCGGATCTTCCAGCGCACCGGACCCTGGTAGCCGTCCTGGTCGGCGGGCGGCCGGTAAGCGCTGTCGAGCGCGGCACGGTTCACGCCCTCGCCGCCCCGGGAGTGGCCGACGAGCAGCACACGGGACAGGTCTGCGGGTGCGGTGCCGCGTACGGCCGCGGGTGCCCCGGACCGGTCGGCGGCCCAGTCCGCCCAGCGGGCCAGGTGCAGTCGCACCAGTGAGGAACGGGCCTGTGCGCCGCCGTCGTCGGCGAGATGGTCCTGCCCGTTGATGCCGTTGGCCGAGATGGACAGGGTCACATAGCCCTGGGACGCGAGCAGCTTCTGGGCCCGCAGATAGCCCTGGTGGCTGGGTATCGGCTGCATGCCTGCCTTGCAGGGCCAGTCGATGCCGAGGTCGCCCTTGGCGTTGTAGCAGGTGCCGTGGCGGCCGTGCAGGAACAGTGCCACCGGGCGCTTCCCGGGCGCGCCGGCCGGTCCCACCACTGCTGCGCGCATCTCCACGGGGGCGGGAAAGCCCGGCAACCGCACCGACTTCAGGGCGTATTCGCCGCTGACGGTGCGATAGGGGCCGGCCACGCCCGGATCCACCGGGTTCGTGGGAAGGGACGCCTCCTGCGGCTGCGGCGCCGGGGTGGGCATGTGCCGGGACGGCGCGCCGGATGCGGCCCGGGCCGCGTCCAGGCGCCGGCCACCGGCCAGGACGCGCAGATCCGCGGCCGAGTCGATCCGCGCGCTCCCGACCGGCAGTCGGTACGACCGCCCGTCCCGCGCGGCCACCGGTACACCGAGCAGCCGGCCGCCGGTATGGAACTCGACCCGTGCGTCGCCCATCGGCACCGGGCCCGGCGAGGTCCACACCAGCTGTCTCTGGTCACCCGTGCCAGTGAGCTGCCAACCCGCCGGGAGCTCTCCGTCCGCCTGTCGCGCCGGTCTCTCCGATCGGGAGCCGGTCGGCGTCTGCGCCTGCGCGGGCCCCGGCATCCCGGCGGCCAGCGCGAGGATCGCGCTCGCAGCGGTCACCACCCGTACGACACGTATCACAGTGGTCTTCCTCGCCATCGGTTCGTCGGGGCACCTCAGGGGATCCTGAGGCCTCCTTCGCTCCCGAATGACGGCAACTCATCTTCACGGGTTGCCCGTTGCCGTACAGGTTGTCCCAAACGCGTGTGCTCAGGCCTGAGTTGTACGGTCCGCCGCGTGGGCTCGCACCCCTGGAACCCCGGGAAATACCAGCCGGCCGGGGGCCGGGGGATCACACCGGCCGGAGGGTGGAGAGAGGCCTCGACGGCGGCGGGAAGCCGTCGCCCGGGACCGGCCTGGACGCCCGGGCGGGAGGGGCCGGAAGACGGCGCCGACGTCAGACGGCACCGCCGGCCCATGAACGCGGCCCCTCGCACCCCGCTCGTACACACCGCACCGGATCGATCGATTACCGTTCGTCACCATGCATACTCGCGGAGAGACCGGATCAGCCCCGGCATCCGGGGAATAGCCACGGCGCGCACGAGCACGGTGTACGTTTCCTGCGGCTTTCACCTGTTTGGGTGGTGCTTCCCTGAAGGCGGTCGTACCGTCGATTCAGGGGCAACCGTTGAGACACAGACATCGGCGCGCGGGGAGAGTCAGGTGTACAGGGAGGGCCGCCGTGCCCTCGATAGAGAGGCATCTGGGGAGCCGCAATGGTGAAACACAAGCTCACGACCTCGTTCATGCTGTGCGCCGCGGCGGTACTCACGGCAGTAGTGCCGGCATCGGCTTCCGCAGTTGCGCCCACGGCCGCTCGCGTAGTGGCCGTCGACTGTTTCTCCAATCCGCAGACCCGTCCCGGTGAGTTCCTGCTCGCCTGCGGAGACGGCAACAACCGGCTCACCGATCTGAAATGGGCCTCCTGGGGTCCGGACTCCGCCGTCGGCAGCGGGATCGACATGGTGAACGACTGTCAGCCCTACTGCGCCGCAGGAAAGTTCCACTCCTATCCCGTCACCGTGAAGCTCGACCGTCCGGAGGCCTGGCAGAAGCACCCCGAGCTCAGGCACTTCACCCGGATGCACCTCATCTACACCGACGCCCGGCCGGCGCACGCGCAGCCCGAGGTCACGTACGCACTCTGGAGCTGAACACGCAACCCGGAGCGGGCATACGGCGGGGAGAAGCCCGTCAGATTCCCGGGTCGAAGCCGGTGACCACCATCTTCTGCGCCGCCGAGACGAGTTCGGGCGGCATCGGACGCGAGCGGCGCTCGGTGGTGTCGATATGGACGCCGGTCAGCACCGTCACGGCAACCGCATCACCTGTCACCGCGTTCTCCATGCGGTGACAGAAGCGGATGACCTTCTCCCGCACCTCCAGGACCGCGGAACGGACCAGCACGACGTCGCCGGCGTGCACCTCCCGCTGGTACGAGATCCTCTGGTCCACCGCCACCATGCCGCGCCCCTGAGTCCGCAGGTAGTCGGGGGTGACACCGAGGAGGGCGAACAGGTGCCAGGTGGCCTCGTCGAACTTGCCGACGTACCACATGACGTTCATGTGACCCATGTGGTCGCAGTGCCACGGGTACACGGTGCCCCGGTACGTCACTTCCAGGTCCGGCACGCCGTCGGCCTCCTCCTCGTCGGGCCGCGTGGCCCTCGTTCGGCGTGGAACGCGGCAAGCTCGCGCCGGCATCCGGGCGCGGGAATCGACCGAGCGTACCCCGGGGACCGCAGAGCACTTCCGGGAGGCCCGGCGATCCCGGCGAGCAGCGACGGGCCAGGGCTGCGGCGGGGGCCCTCGGCCGTCGCACGCCCCCCGGCACCCGGCCGCTCGGTGACGGCGCACACCGGTCGGGAGATTTTCCGCGAGCCGCGGGCGACCGTCACCCATGTACGTTTTCTCCTACATTGGGGTTAATGCCGGATACACTCCACACGGTGCACAGCCATCCCGAACGCAGCAGGAGGGTCCCTCGGATGAAGATCCATCCGGGCCGTGCCGCCCTCACAGCGGCGGCATTGTCACTGCTCCCCGCGCTCGCCGCCTGTGGGGGGCTCGGTGAAGCGGGCGACGACAGTGGGGCCGCGGGCAAGGACGGCTTCACCGTCGGGCTGCTGCTCCCGGACACCCACACCGCCCGCTGGGCGACCGAGGACAAGCCTCTGATCGAGAAGAGGATCAAGGAGCTCTGCCCCGACTGCCGGGTGACCCACGCCTACGCCTCCGCCGATGTCGCCACGCAGCAGCAGCAGATCGAATCCATGATCGCCAACGGGGCCAGGGTGCTGATCCTGGACCCCGTGGACGACAAGGCCCTGCGCTCCTCGATCGCCCGCGCCCGTGCCGCGGACGTACCCGTGGTCTCCTACGACCGCCTCGCCGAAGGTCCCATCTCGGCCTACTCCAGCTATGACTCAAAGGAGATCGGCAGGATCCAGGCCCAGGAGCTGCTGAAGGGCATGGGCCCGAAGGCGGACGGCGGCCGGATCGTGATGATGAACGGCGACCCCACCGATCCGAACACCAGGGACCTGCAGAACGGCGCACTGTCCGTACTCAAGGGCAAGGTCAAGATCGCCAGGTCGTACTACACCGCCGGGTGGATCCCGGAGAACGCGTTCAAGAACATGTCGGCAGCCATCGCCGAGCTCGGCCCGGGCGAGATCGACGGCGTGCTGTCGGCCAATGACGGGCTCGCCGGGGGCGTCGTCACCGCACTCAAGGCGGCCGACATCCGTCCGCTGCCGCCTGTCACCGGTCAGGACGCCGATCTGTCGGCCGTACGGCGGATCGTCAAGGGCGAGCAGTACGTCACCGTCTACAAGTCCTTCGCGGCGGAGGCCGACGGCGCCGCCAGGATGGCCGTCGCCCTGGGCCGCGGAGAGAAGCTCGACGACATCGCCACGGACCGCATCCGTAACGACACCGCCAAGGACATCCCCGCCGTCCTCGGCCCGCTCGTCCCCGTGACCGTCGGCAACGTCAAGGACACGGTTGTCAAGAGCGGTCTGTACACGGTCGATCAGATCTGCACCCCGGCGATGCAAGCCGCCTGCCGGAAGGCCGGCCTCACCGGCTAGGAGGAGGGGCGGGTGAAGGGAGGTGTCCGGCATGGCGAGCACACCCCTGCTGGCGCTGCGCGGAATCTGCAAGCGCTTCGGCGCCGTCTGGGCACTGACGGACGTCGAGCTGGAGATCCACGCGGGTGAGGTCGTCGCCCTGGTGGGCGACAACGGGGCGGGCAAGTCCACGCTCGTCAAGGTGATCACCGGCGCGGGACCCGCCGACGAGGGCGTCATCGAGTGGGACGGGCGCCCCGTCCGGATCGCCCGGCCACGCGACGCCCAGGCCCTGGGCATCGCCAGCGTCTACCAGGACCTCGCGCTGTGCGAGACGCTCGACGTCGTCGGCAATCTCTTCCTCGGCCATGAGATCGGCAGCACCGGGATCCTCGACGAGGTGTCCATGGAGCGCCGTGCCCGGGAGCTGGACCTGCTGGACACCCTCTCCCGGGGGATCCCCAGCGTGCGGGTGCCCGTCGCCTCCCTCTCCGCCGGTCAGCGCAAAACCGTCGCCATCGCGCGTGCACTGCTCACCGAACCGAGGATGCTCATCCTCGACGAACCCACCGCCTCGCTCGGCATCCAGCAGAGCGCCCACTTCCTCGATCTGATCGACCGGCTGCGGGAACGCGGCGTCGGTGTGCTCCTCGTGAGCCACAACCTCGGCGACGTCAAAGCCGTCGCCGACCAGGTCGCGGTGCTGCATCTCGGTCGCAACAATGGATTCCTGAGCGTGCCGACCACGTCCCAGGAGCAGATCGTCTCCTGTATCACCGGCGCCACCAACAACGCCGTGAGCCACCGCGACGCCCGGGCGTGGGAAGGAGGCATGTGAAGAGGACACGACCTTCCGAGAACCTCGGTGTCCCCGACACGCGCAGACCCGACGCACGCCGCACGGTGGGCGAGGGGGGCTTCAGGAGCTATGTCGACGGCTTCACCCGCAGACTGCGCAGCGGGGAACTCGGAGCGCTTCCCGGTGTCGTCGGCGTCGTGGTGCTCTGGATCATCTTCCAGAGTCTCCAGCCGCAGTTCCTCTCCCCGCGCAATCTGTCCAACCTCAGCGTGGACATCGTCGGCACCGGCATGATCGCCCTCGGTATCGTCTTCGTACTGCTGCTCGGCGAGGTGGATCTGTCGGTCGGCTCGGTCAGCGGGCTCACCGCGGCCGTGTTCGCCGTGCTGAACGTGAGCCACGGTGTGCCGGAGTGGCTGGCGATCGTCGCGGCCCTGGCCGTCGGGGCGGCGATCGGGGCCTTTCAGGGCTTCTTCTCGGCCAGGATCGGTGTGCCCGCGTTCGTCGTCACCCTGGCCGGGCTGCTGGCGTGGAACGGCCTGATGCTCTACATCCTCGGCGCGAGCGGCACCATCAATCTGCCTGAGCAAGGCGTGGTCCACGCGCTGACCAGCTACTACTTCCACGACGCGGCCGTCGCGTACGGGCTGGCGGCGCTCGCCGTGGCGGCCTTCCTGTTCGCGTCGTACCGGGACGCGCGCCGTCGCAGGGCCGTCGATGTGCGGTCCCGGCCCGTCGTCGTGATCGCGGTACGCACGGGTGCGGTGGCCCTGGTCGCGTTCGGCGCCGCCTATGTGCTCAACCGGTTCGAGGGTCTGCCGCTGGCCCTGCTGATCTTCCTCGCCTTCGTCGTCAGCCTCGACTTCGTGCTCCGCCGCACGTTCTACGGACGGCGGATCGTCTCCATCGGCGGCGGTGCCGAGGCGGCGCGCCGGGCGGGCCTCAACGTGGTGTGGGTGCGGATCTCGGCCTTCATGGTGTCCGGGACCCTGGCCGCGGTGGGTGGCCTCTTCCTGGCCTCACGCGTCGCCGCGGTGGGCCAGACCTCGGGCTCGAGCATCCTGCTGATCAACGCCATCGCCGCGGCGGTCATCGGCGGCGTCAGTCTGTTCGGCGGCCGTGGGACCACCTGGGCGGTGCTGCTCGGCATGCTCGTCATCCAGTCGATCGCGTCGGGCATGGTGCTCCTCGGCATCCCGACCCCGATGCAGTACGTGATCACCGGCGGTGTGCTGCTGGCCGCCGTGACCCTCGACTCGCTGACGCGCCACTCCCAGAAGGCGCACGGCAGGGCCTGACGGCGCGCGCCGGCACGGGAAACGCGCCCGCATCGGACCAGGCGGGCGCGTTTCCCGGCGCCGGTACCCGCAACGGGCACACGGCCTCAGAAGGTGCAGGTGGGCACCCCCTCCAGCCACGCGGGGCCCTTGATGTAGATATTGGTGACCCAGGCCTTGTAGTCGGGCAGATAGGACCAGGCGTCGTTGGTGTAGCCCTCGGCGGTGACGGGCTCGGCGTGCTTCTGGCACTCCACGCGGACGGTGGTCGAGTGCGGGAAGGCATAGACACGCGCTGCCTTGACGGACGGCTCGGCCTTGGTCCATACGCCGGTGCCCCATGTCTGGAACACATGACCGGTCACCGGCCCCGGATCGATACGGACCGCACCGTAGTAGCCACCGGTGAGCCGGACGTCGCTGACCATGAGTTTGGTGCCGGACTGACGGGCCTCCACCATCTTTCCCGCCCCGAGGTAGATGGCGATGTGATGTAGGTCCCGGGACGTACCCCAGACCAGCAGATCGCCCGGGAGCAGCGGAGCGAGACCCTCTGCGGCGGTGAAGCGGCCGGCGGCGCGATGTGTGTAGTACTGAGCGCTGGCGACCCCGCCGAGGATGTCCTCGCCGGTGGCCTCGGCGTAGGCGTACCGCACCAGGCCCGAGCAGTCGAAGCCGAGCCGCTCGGGGTCGTGCTCGCTGGCCGGGTCGGTGGGGTCCACCTGGCCGTACGTGGGACCGGGACGCGGACCGTGACCGCCGCCCCACGTGTACCAGACGCCCGCGGCGACCTGCCGGCACGCGGCGGCGATCGCCCGCTCGGCGGCGGCGGAGCCGCCCGGCGCCAGTACGCCGCATGAAGCGTCCGCGGCGGAGGCGGCGTCCGCGGCGGAAGTCCCAACCGCTGTCTGCTGCTGCGCCGCCCAGGCGCCGGCGGGCGGCGAGGCCCAGGAGAGGAAGGACAGTAAACCGACGAGTACGGCGATGAGACCGGTGCGGCGATGCATGGGTGTATCCCCCGTTTCGATGTGCGGTGGGTGAAGGCCGGCTGGCTGCCGCCCCCTTGCGGGTGGCTCGGCCTGACGGTTCGGCAGAGAACGTCACGCCGATACGCCGGCCGCCCGGAGCGTTCCGTGCAGGGAACAGCCTGCGGGCCGTGACCCGGCTCGTCGAGGCTTCCGCGCGGCCCCCTGGGAATGGGCAACGGGCAACCTCCCGGGAAACCCCGACCGAGCACGGTGCTTCGTCTCAGCGACGATCGCAGCGGGAGTCGAGGGACACGGACACGGGACTGCTGCGCATGAGCGCCTCGCGCTGCTCGGGGCCGATGTTCTGGCGCAGCCGGCAGATCTCGTCCAGCCGCGCCCGCACGTCGAGGTTCCACAGCCGTACGGTGCCGTCGTTGCTGCTGCTGGCCACCGTTCGCCCGTCGGGCGCGAAGTCGATGCCCCACACCGCGTTCGTATGCCCCGTCAGGGCGGCCCACAGCCGGCGCCCCGGCACGTCCCACAGCCGGACCGTACGGTCGTTGCCGCTGCTGGCCAGGGTGCGGCCGTCCGGGGAGAAGGCGATACCCCGCACGGAGCCCGTGTGCCCGGTGAGCGCCGTGAGGAACTGGTGCCGCCGCGCGTCCCACAGGCGTACGGTCCCGTCGTTGCCGCTGCTCGCCACGGTCCGCCCGTCGGGGCTGAAGGCCACACCACGCACCGCGCCCGTGTGCCCCGTGAGCGTGGCGAGGGCGCGGCGCGCCGGAACGTCCCACAGACGCACCGTCAGATCGTCTCCGGCGCTCGCCAGGGTGCGGCCGTCGGGGCTGAACACGACGTCGTTGGCGAAGTCGGTGTGACCGGTGAGGCCGGCGAGGAGACGGCGCCCCGCCACGTCCCACAGCCGCACCGTGCGGTCGGAGCCCGCGGAGGCGAGCGTACGGCCGTCGGGAGAGAACGCCACCGAGAACACATCGCCCGCGCGGCCGTCGAGGGTGGCGAGCAGCCGGCGCCCCGCCACATCCCACAGCCGCACCGTGCCGTCGGAACCCGCGGAGGCGAGCGTACGACCGTCAGGAGAGAACGCCACCGAGAACACGGTCTCGCGGTGCCCGGTGAGCGTCGCCACCACCCGGCTCTGCGCCACGTCCCACAGCCGCACCGTGTGGTCGGCGTCGGCGGTGGCGAGCAGCTTTCCGTCAGGGCTGTACGCGGCCTGCCAGATCTCGGTGAACGGATGCGACGTCAGCACCGAACCCCTGAGGTCCCAGAGCACCACCGACTGGTCGAACCCCGCGGTGGCGAGGGTCGTGCCCCGGGGGTCAACGGCCACGCCCATCACGTAGTCGGTGTGTCCGGCGAGCGTCACGGTCGGCCGGCCGCTGCGCACGTCCCACAGCCGAGTGGTCCCGTCGCCTCCGGCGCTGACGACCGTCATGCCGTCGGGCGTGTAGGCGACTGCGTTGACGTCGTCGCTGTGCCCGGTCAGCGCCGCGACCGGGCGGCGGCGAGCCACGTCCCACAGCCGCACGGTCCGGTCGACGCCGCCGGTGGCCACCGTCTGCCCGTCCGGGGCGAACGCGGCACCCAGCACCTCGTCCGTGTGACCCTCCAGCACGGCGAGGGAGCGGGCCCCCGCCACGTCCCACAGCCGTACGCTCCGGTCGGAGCCCGCCGAGACCAGCGTCCTGCCGTCGGGGGCGTACGCCAGCGCGTTGACGGTCCCGGAGTGACCGGTCAGCGCGGCGACGGCCCGGTGGCCCGGTGCGGTGTCCCACAGGCGGATCGTGCCGTCGGCGTCCGCGGTGGCGATCGTCCGGCCCTTCGGGTCGAACGACACCGCACGGGCACCCTCGGTACGTGGGTCGAGAACCGCGTCCGCACGGCCGTGGGCGAGGTCCCGGATATGGACGGGGGCGTCCGTCGAGGTCGCCGCGAGCATCCGGCCGTCGTGGCTGAACGCGACCGAACGCACCCGGCCCGGGACGGTGAAGGTCGCGATCGTCCGGTGATCGGAAGGCCTCCGGAGGATCACCGTGCCGTCGGAACTGGCCGTGGCGAGCGTCTCGCCTCCCGGACCGAAGGCCACGGCGTTGACCGGTCCGCCGTGACCGACGAGCCTCGCGGAGAAGGGCTGGGACTGGGTGCTCAGCAAGGCTCCCCTGGCCTCGGTCGTCGCCTCGGCGCGATAGGCCTCCTCGGCCAGTAACATCGACGCCTCCGGCTGGCCGGTGGCGAGGAACGTGGACTGGACGGCGAGGGCCCGTGAGCGGGCGACGCGTTCCTGGTCGAGCGCGCCCTCGCGCTGCTGGTAGGCGAGAGCCCCGGCGGTCACGGCCAGCACCAGCAGGACGACGAGGGTGGCCAGCATCCGCTGCCGCCGCCGGAGCTGGCGCCGGGACTGCTCCTGTCCGGCGTCCTCCTCGGCCTGGCCGGCCCGAAGGAACGCCTCCTCCCGGGGGCTGAGCCGGCTTCTGCCGTCGGCTTCGTCGGCCCAGGACCGCACGGTGTCCAGACGGGTCCCGCGGTAGAGGAGGGACGGCTCGCGGTCGGCGCGCTCCCATTCGTCGGCGGCATGGGCGAGTTGCTGGTGGATCAGCAGTCCTGCCCGGTCCGCGTGGATCCAGCCGTGCAGCCGGGGCCAGGCGTGGAGCAGGGCGTCATGGGTGATCTCCACGGTGTCGCTGCCCATGGTGATCAGCCGGGCCCGTACGAAGGTGTCGAGCGCCGCGGCGGCACCGTCCGCGTCGGCGACCTGTTCCATCAGGGCGGTTCTGCTCATCCGGCGGCGCGTCGCCCCGGTGCCGTCGGCAATGTGGACCAGTCGCACCAGGAGACGCCGGATCGTCCTCTGCTCGGCGGGGAACAGGCCCGCGAACGCGTTCTCGGCCGTACGGGCGATCGCCCCCTGGATCCCGCCGGTGCGTTCGTAGCCGGCGACGGTGAGCATGGCTCCCTCGCGCTGCTGCCAGGTGGCCATCAGCGCGTGGGACACCAGGGGCAGCGCCCCGGAGGGCGTGGTCTGCGACGCCCCTCCCGCAGCGGACGTCCTGGGATCGTCACGCAATCCGGCGTCCCTCAGCAGCAGTTGCACCAGTCCCGGTTCGAGGGTGACACCCGCGAGCTCCGCGGGGCGGGTGATCGACTCCCGGAGTTCCGCCACGGACATCGGGGGCAGCACGAACAGTCCGCCGGTGAAGACCGAGGCGAGTTCGGGAAGGTCCAGGCAGTTCCCGGAGAAGTCGGCCCGCACCCCGAGCACCACGACGGCCGGGTCGTGCCCCGTCACGCCAGGTCCGGACGTGGAAACGGCGCACAGCACACGGACGAAGGCGCGCCGCTCCTCCTCGTCGGCGCAGAGCGTGAACAACTCCTCGAACTGGTCGACGAGCAGCACCGGACGGACCGGCGGGTACGGCCGGTCGCCGGAGCACGCCCCGGTGTCGTCCGACAGGACCTTCACGGCTTCCAGCAGCCGTTCCGGACGCTCCGTCAGCTCCCGTGCGCCGAGGCCGGTATCGCTGCCCAGCACCTTCGCGGTGCGGGCCAGCAGCTCGTCCAGGGGGTGCGCCGTCGGTGTGAATCTGACCACGGGCCAGGTTTCCGCGCCGGGCATCGGAAATCCGCCCTCGCGCCGGAGAGCCGGTACGAGACCGGCGTTGAGCAGGGACGACTTGCCGGCGCCCGAGGGGGCGACCAGCATCAGCGGCCCGCTACCGATCCGTTCGAAGACCCGCTCGACCAGTGCGGCCGTGGCGCGTTCCCGCCCGAAGTACCACTCCGCCTCGCGCGGGGTGAACGCGGGCAGTCCCCGGTACGGGCATGCGCCGGGGGACTGCGGCCCGGGTGCGGAGCCGTCTGCCTGCGGGCCGGTGGCGCCACCGCCCTGCCGAGGGGGCTCGGGCAACAGCCGCAGCAACTCCCCCTCCGCTCGCAGGATCTCGTCGCAGCGGCGGGCCACGTCGACCGTCGGGCGCTTCGACCCGGTCTCGATCTTGCTGAGATAACCCTTGCTGTAGTGCGTCAGACGCGAAAGGTCGGCCAGCGACAGACCGCGTTGCTGACGCAGCCGTCTCAGCTGCGCGGGGAAGACGGGCCTCGGCCCTTGCGACGGCTCGGTCCGGTCATCCGCGTCATGTCCGTACTCCTGCTCCCCCAATGGGTCCCCCATGGCGATCTGCGCCCTGGTCAAGGGGCGGCAAATGCCCAGGTTAGTGCGGGAGATACAGGGTCTGGCAAACCTTTCGATTGGTGTGACGAAATCAGGAAACCGCCGGGGCCGCGGATGGACGGCCCCGGCGGCGCTCACACGGCGATCACACGGGTATCGGCAGGGACAGGACCTACGGCCGGTACAGGGTGATGGAGTTGATCGGTGTGAGGTCGGCGTAGACGCCGTGGTCCTGGGCGATCCGCCCGCCGCAGCCCGCACCGTTGTATCCGGTGCACAGGGCAGCGGTCGCTCCGCCGGTCTGGTTGTTGAGGACCCAGTGGTTTCCGAACTGGTTGCTCAGGTTGTGGGCTCCGTAGCTCCAGAAGATATGGGTCGGCTTGACGGCGGGGTTCTGGTTCTGCGGGTAGATGCAGACCGCCCCGTCCGGGCATCCCGCCCAGTCGGCGGGCTTGGCGTCGGCCGGGCTGGTGAACGCCATCACGGCGACGGCTGCGGTCGCGAGCGCGGCGAAGCCATGGAACGTCTTGCGCATGATGTCCCCCTTGCGGGTCTTGCTGTGTGCTGACGGATCCAGCCTGTCTCCGCTGCTCACCCGGGGTCGATGGGTTTCCTGTTGCCCGAAGGAGGGGCGGCCGGGAAACCGACGGTGACCAGGCTGGTCACCGCGCAGGGGTCAACACCCGTTCAGGCCTACTCAGGACTACGACCTGCGGCGTGGCTTGCCGCGCTTGCCGCCCTTGGAGCCGCCGCCGCTCCCGCTGCCACGCGAGCCCCTGCCGGTGGGCTTGCCGCCCGATGTACCACTCGATCCGCTGCCCGACTTGGCGGCGGCCGGCCCGCGCTGCGCGGCTCCCTTGGCCCTGTCCGCCCTACTGGCCTGCGCCTTGGCCTTGGTCTTGGTCGGCGGCGTGGCCGCAGGGCGCCCCCGGGTGCTGTTGACGGTCCGGCCGCGGACGATGCCGATGAACTGCTCGACCAGATCGGTGGTTTCGTCCTGGGGCCACGACAGCACGACACTGGACTCGGGGACGTCGGTGACGGTCCGGTAGGTCAGGTCCTTGCGGTGGTACAGCCGGGCGAGCGACAGGGGCACGACGAGCAGGCCCACTCCCGCCGCGACCAGCTCGATGGCATCGGCGGTCGTCGCGGGACGCTCGATGGCGGGCCGTCCCGGCGGCCGCTCCCAGCCGAGGACGTCGTCGAGCGGATGCAGCACGATGTCGTCGGCGATCTCCTCGGCCGACACCTCGTCGACCGCGGCCACGACATGGTCCTTGGGGACCACCACCACGGTCGTCTCGGTGTACAGGGGGATCGCGCTGAGCTCCGTGCGGTCGACCGGCAGCCGTACGAGCCCCGCGTCGGCGCGGCGTGCGCGCAGCGTCCCGTCCGCCTCGGCGGCAGGAGTCGGGACGAGGTGCAGGGGGATGTCGGGCAACCGCTCGTTCCAGATGCGCACCCACTTCGCGGGCGTCACTCCTGGGACGTAGGCGAGCCGGAACGAAGGGGAAACTTCCGAGCCAGTCACGCCGCCAGGCTACCGGCCTGGTCATATCTCGTGCACATGCTCGAATACCCTGGACGGTATGACATCGCACCAGAGCGCCCAGACGATGAAGCCCGCGACGGCGGCGAAGAAGCTGGGTGTGTATCTCGAGGCCACCCCTGCGGACTTCCGCGAAGGTGTCGTCTCACGCGCCGAGCTCAACGCCCTGCAGGCCGACCCGCCCGAGTGGCTGCGCGAGCTGCGCCGCGACGGTCCGCACCCGCGGCCGGTGGTGGCCGCGAAGCTGGGCATCTCCATCTCGGGGCTGGCACGGGGCGGGATCACGGAGGCGCTCACCACGGAGCAGATCGACGCGCTGAAGCAGGACCAGCCCGAGTGGCTCCGGAAGGAGCGCGGGACCCAGTCCGAGGTCCGGAAGGAAGCCTCCCGCGTCAAGGCGAAGCAGGCGGCGCAGGCCGAGAAGTCCGGCTGACGTCCGCCCCGTCCGGCCGGCCTCTCCGTCCGGGCGTGTGAGCGCGCGGACCCACGGCACACCGGCGCCGGCTCTGCCGTGGGAGTTCCGGAGTGGTGGCGCCGACGACCGGGGCCGGCGAACCCCGCTCGGCCGTCGCTTCCGACGAGCCCCGGGCCGGGCGAGTCCGGACCCCGCGCCCGGGCGGTGTCAGGGCGCCGGGGCTTCCGCAAGGGTACGGAGCTCGTCCCGGATACGGCGCGCATAGTCGTGGCGCGCGGTGCGGACCTCGTCGGGAAGCCCGCCGATGCCGTCGAGCACATGGACGCCCAGCCAGACCCGGCCCGCGATATGAGCCTGTGCCTCCCATGTCTCCTCCTGGGAGGCACAGCGCTGCCGGGCAGCCGTGTGGGCCGCACGCCCGGCCTCCACGACGGCTTCGGCGAGCTCCCGGGTCGAAGGCGCAGTGGCACCCGATGTGCTCGCGACGCCGGCCCGGTCCAGGGCTGCCCGGTCGCGCTGCCAGTCCTCGTGGCCGCGGAACGGCCGCCGGCTGTCCAGTCGGCGCAGTGTCTCGTACGTCTCGCGGTCCATCCCGTACGGGAAGAACCAAGCTCCGTCGTCCCTGCCCGGCATGCTCATGCCCGTGGCCATACCCGTACCGGACGGAGGTCAAAGCTGTCCCCGGACGCGGGCGCGCACGGGATCCGTCCCGCGCCGGAACCGGGGCACCATGCGTGTGGTGGACGTGTCGGCGTGGTCGGCGTTGTCGATGTTGCCGATGTTGTTGGTGTCGCCCGCGTTGCGGAAGTTGTCAGCGCGGCCGGACCGGTTCGGACAGCTCGGACAGGTCGGCTCCCACGGCTCCTCGAACCGGTGCGGCGTCCGGAGTACCGGGCTCCCCCGCGTCCGTCTCCAGGGACTCCTCCCCTGCCGGCTCGGCCTGTGCCGGTGCCGGTGCCGCCTCGGCGTCCGCCTGCCGGGACCGACGCCGCTCACGGGCCTTCACACGTTCGGTCAGGACGAAGGTGACGCTGATGAGCAGGGCCCACGCGCCGAATTTGGCGAGCGCCACCGGCTGCCAGCCGCCGAGCTGATGGGGGTAGCTCCAGGCGCCGACATAGGTCGCGGCGTTCTCGGCGACCCACAGGAAGAAGCCGATGAGGACGAAGGCCAGCATCAAGGGCATGCGGTAGTCGCGCCGGCCGACGGTGAAGCCGACCCACGCTCTCGCGGTGACGATCGCCATCGCCACGGCGAGCGGCCAGCGGAGGTCGGGAAGCCAGTGGTGAGTGAAGAAGTTGGCGTAGACGGCCGCGGCGACCGCGGTGGTCGCGACGGCGCGATAGCCGGTGAAGCGCAGCCGGAGCAGTTCCCAGGCGCGAACGACGTAGCTCGCGACCGCCGCGTACATGAATCCTCCGTACAGCGGCACACCGGCGATCTTCGTCACCGCGTCCTCCGGGTAACTCCACGATCCCATGCGGACTTTGACCAGCTCGAAGAGCAGCCCGATGCCATGGCACACGGCGATCAGCACGGTGTCGCGGTTGCTCTCCCAACCCAGTCGCCTGGCGGCGAGGGTGAGCAGCACGCCGTATGCGAGCACCAGGTCGTACCGCGCGACCGGCAGCTCCGGCAGCATCCGCGAGACCGCGATCCCACCGACGAGCGCCACCGCGAACGCACAGCACCGTGCCTGCAGTACCGCGAACCTGATCAGCTGGCTTGTTCCGTCCACAATTCTCTGCACGTCAGGTGAGACGCACCGGCGGTACGGTCAGTTCGCCGCCGAAGGCGACGCACCCCCCGGCCCGGCCGGCAGGGTCGCGTCCGCGGTTCACCCGGGCAGGGTGGAGTCGAACCACGTCGGGCCATCGGTCAGCGCCTGCTTGATCCTGGCCACGGCGAAGTCCTCCAGTTCGGGGAGCGCGTCGACGGGGAACCAGCCCACTTCGAGCGACTCCTCGTCGTTGACCTTCGCGACCCCGCCCACCGCACGGCAGCGCAGGCAGATGTCCATGAACTGGCACTGATCGCCGTTGGGGTAGGTCACCGGCCTGGGCATGGCCTGGACGAGGACGACCCGTTCGACCACACAGTGCACCGCGGTCTCCTCGTACACCTCGCGCACCGCGGCCGCCGCCGGCTGCTCCCCCGGCTCGGGTATGCCGCCGATGATCGACCACCTTCCGGTGTCGGCCCGTCGTCCCAGCAGTACCCTTCCGTCGTCGTCGAAGACGATCGCGCTGACCCCCGGCAGATAGAGCAACTGAGTGCCCGCGGTGGCCCGGATCCGGCGGATGAAGTCGGGAGTGCCCATGGATTCGACCCTATGCGCTCGGGGTCGCGGCCGCCTTCAGGGCGGCATGCCGCACGGGCCGCCGCCTCAGTCCTCGGCCCGTCCGCTGCGGCGCTCACGCAGACGGGTCAGGCCGGCCCAGCCGAGCGCCCCTGCCGCGAGCGCGACCAGGAGCCCCTCGGGCAGCGTGCCGACACGGGTGGCGGGGGTGAGCGAGGAGCGCAGCGGGATCTCCGCGACCAGGGCGTCCGCGGTGAACATCCCGCTCTGCCGGACGATCGTCCCGTCCGGCCGGATCACCGCGCTGACGCCGCTGGTCACGGGGACGACCACGGCCCGGCTGTGCTCGACGGCCCGTACCCGGGACATCGCCAGCTGCTGGTAGGTCATCTCGCTGCGGCCGAAGGTGGCGTTGTTGCTCGGTACGGAGATGAGCTGGGCGCCATGGGTGACGGTGTCCCTCACCGCCCAGTCGAAGGCGGCTTCGTAGCAGGTCGCGAGGCCCACCTTCGAACCGGCGAGATCGAAGACACCCACCTTGTTGCCGGGGCCGAAGTCGCGGCTGACGCGGTCGACGTCGGCGCTGAAGATCCGTACGAGGGGGCGCAGCGGGATGTACTCGCCGAACGGCTGGACGTGCCGCTTGTCGTAGGTGGCGACCGGACCGCGCTGCGGGTCCCACTCGATCAGGGTGTTGCGGAGCTTGCCCGTCTCCGGGGTGAGGACCGCACCGATCACGGTGGGGACGCCGATGCTCCGCACGGCACTGTCGATCACAAGACGCGCGTCGGGGTTGCGGTAGGGGTCGAGGTCGGATGAGTTCTCCGGCCACAGCACGAAGTCGGGCCTGGCCACCTTGCCGGCGGCGACGTCGGCCGCGAGCTCCTTGGTGCGGCGGGCGTGGTTGTCGAGGACCGCACGGCGCTGGCTGTTGAAGTCGAGCCCGAGGCGGGGCACGTTCCCCTGGATCGCGGCGACGGTCGCGTTGCCGTCCTCGGCCGAGTCGTCGACCAGCGGCAGCGCGGCGAACGCTCCGGAGACGGGGACGAGCACACAGAGAACGGCGGCGGTCAGCGGACCGCGTCCCAGCTCGCCGGTCTGCCGGTAGCGGCGGACCCGGCGCGCACACTCGTACAGGCCGAAGCCGCACAGCACCACGGCGAAGCCCAGGACCGGTGTGCCGCCCAAGGCCGCCAGTGGCAGGAAGACACCGTCGGCCTGCCCGAAAGCGATCTTCCCCCAGGGGAAACCGCCGAAGGGCACCCGGGCCCGCGCGGCCTCTCCCAGCACCCAGACGGCCGCGCCCCACACCGGCCACCACGGCAGCCGGGAGACGACCGCGACACCGAGGCCGGTGACAGCGATGAACAGTGCCTCGACGGCCGAGAGCGCCAGCCACGGCAGCGCCCCCACTTCCTCGCCCGTCCACACCAGGAGGGGCAGCAGGAAGCCCAGACCCGCGAGGTATCCCAGGCCGAACGCGGCGCGCGGGCGCCGCCCGTGCAGGCACCACGCGAGCAGCGCGAACCCGGGCAGGGCCAGCCACCACAGGGGCCGCGGCGGAAAGCTGAGGAACAGCAGGACGCCGGACAGCGCGGCCGCGGCCGGCCGGGCGAACCGCCCGAGCAGCCGTCGGGCCCGGCCCGAGGGCACGGAAGCAGGCTGCCGGGTGTCGGCGGGGGTCATGGTCGCGCTCACGTGCCGGAGTCTACGGCGGCCGTGCGGCCCGACGGCAGTCCGGCCCAGCTCAGGACGCACCTTCCCGGCCCGGGGTGCACCGTGATGACTCGAACACAATTTCTGCGCAGGCCATCCACAAACTCCCGTCCCTGTGGTTACGGTGTCCGCCGGCCCCTTCCAGGCGGCTCGGTGCGACGGGCGGGAGACCTGGTGAGACGGGGTGTGCACATGCGGGGGTCGGGGGTACGGACTACATGACAGCACCGGCAGACCATTCGACGGTCGTACGGGAGCGTCACGAACGGGGCCACGCGCCCGATGCCGTCGGTGTCGTGGTGCTCGGTTCGTGTGCGGCCTGGGCCCTCCTCAGCGCGGCCGGCCGGGACGCGCGCCCCGAAGGGGTGCTGCTCGCCGTGCTGGCAGTCGCCGGCGGCTATGTGTGCGGGCGGATCGCGGGAACGCTCCTTCCGGTGACCACCGCCACCGCGGCGGCACTGGGCGGGGCAGGGCTGGCGGTCGCCTCGATGTGCGGGATGGTGCCCGGCCTGACGGCTGTGGCGACCACCCCGCCCGGGCAGACCGGAGCGGGGGCGGCGTTGCTGGTCATCGCGGTGGGCGCGGCGTGCTGTGCCGCGTCCGCAGCGGGGCACGTCGCGGTGCGGACGGTGCTGTGGCTGCTCGCGTCCGCCATCGTGGTCGTGTCGCTCGTGCTCGGTTCGGTGGCGGGGTTCGGTGCAGCGCTCGGCGTACTGCTGTGTTCGCTCGCGGCTGCCCGGATGCGCCGGCGCCTGGTGGGACTCGCCGGCCTCGCGCTGGCCACGGCGCTGATGGCCGGGGGTTCCTGGGCGGTGGCGCAGGACATGCTTCCGGAGGGGCTCACGGCCTCGCTGCAGGGCCAGCTCACCCAGCACCGGATGCAGCTGTGGCACGACGCCGCGGGCATCGCGCGGGACCATCCCCTGCTGGGAGCGGGTCCCGGCCGGTTCGGTGATCTGAGCCCGACGGTGCAGCAGGCGGTGTTCTCGGACGGCAAACCGCACTCGGCACCGCTGCAACAGGCGGCGGAGCAGGGGTTCGTCGGTGTGGCGCTGCTGGCCTGTCTGTTCGGCTGGATGCTGTTCGGATTGTGGCGTTCGTCCCGGCCCACACCCGTGGTGCTGAGCGCGGGTGCGGCGCTGACGGCCCTGGCCGCGCTCGCGAGTGTGGGGAACCCCTTGAGTTTCACCGCCGTCACCGCCGGGGCGGGCCTGCTCGCGGGCCTGGCCACCGCGCTCCCGGCCGCAGACGGGGAACCGCCTCACTGAGCCACCGCGGCCGCGGGACGGAGGCGCCCCGGTTGCCGGCGGCGGTCAGATCCCGGCGGCGGTCCCCTTCGATAGCCGCAGCCGATCGCGGATCACCCGGACCGCCGTCTCGGCGTCGTCCACGGTGACGGTGAAGGTCCTGCCGTCGGCGAACGTCAGGACCATGCCCTCGCCCCTGCGGACGACGACCGCCGTGCCCTGCTCGGGGCGCCAGCGGTAACCCCAACCGCCCCACTGGCGTGGACAGACCCGGGGGACGAACTCGGCCGCCACCACCGACGCCAGCGGAATCCTCCGCCTCGGGACGCCGATGTGACCGCACCTCACCTCCATGACGTCGCGGTCGACCGTGACCGCCACATGGACGAAGGCGAGGGTGCCGAACAGCATCAGCAGGCCGGCCGCGACACAGCCGATCACCGACATCAGGAGCGGGATGACGCCCGACGTCCAGGGGGCCTCGACGGCGAGTTCGATCCCGAGCGCCATACAGGCGGCTCCTGCCGCCGCGAGCACCCACTGGATGCGGTTGGTCGCGCGGCCTGTCCAGACCGGGGGCGGCGCCTGTGCGGCCTGCCCCGCGGCACGGGGGTGGTCCGTCATGCGTAGCAGCGTACTCACGTTCCGCTCCGGTGGCACCGGATCGCTGTGCGGTGCATCCCGCCCCCGGGTCCCTCGCGCGAAGGCGTCGTCGCAGGCGGGCGCGGCAGAGAACAGGCGGAAACGTTCGTGTCCGGGGACTGGGCCGGTCGCCGGATCAGTGCGCCGGAGTGACGGGATTCACCGCGCCGAGAAGTCTGCCCTCGGCATACGCCAGAGCCGGCCGCGGAAGCGCCGACGGACGGCCACTGAGCAGCACGGTCACCCTGGTGCTCGGGACGGCGGCGGGCGCGGGAAGAGCGTCTACGCGGCGCAGTGCCTGCGCGGCGACGGCCCCTGCGGAGCCGTGCAGGGCGACGGGCGGAAGGTCGTCCCGCCGGCCCTCGGCGACCGCGGCCCTGATGCGCTCGGCGACCAGTTCGTAGTGGGTGCAGCCGAGGACTACGGCCCGTACGTCCATGGGGGTGAGTGCGGCGGCAGCGGCGATGGAACGGTCGATGGCGTCCTCGTCGGCCTGCTCGACGGCGGCCGCGAGTCCCGGGCACGGCACCTCGGTGACCTCGGCGCCGCCGGCGAAGTCGCGGATGAGGCCGCGCTGGTAGGCACTGCCGGTCGTGGCCGGGGTGGCCCAGATCGCGACCCGCCCGCCGCCCGCGGCTGCCGGCTTGATGGCGGGAACGGTGCCGATGACCGGCACCGCGGGCTCCAGCTCCGCGCGCAGCGCGGGCAGCGCGTGCACGGACGCGGTGTTGCAGGCGACGATCAGCGCGTCGGGGCGCCGGGCGACGGCGGCCCGGGCGACTGCCAGCGCGTGTGCGGTCACATCGTCCGGAGTGCGCGGTCCCCAGGGCATTCCGTCGGGGTCGGAGGACAGCACCAGATCCGCGTCGGGCCGCAGCCGGCGCACTGCGGCAGCCGCCGCCAGCAGGCCGATCCCGGAGTCCATGAGTGCGATCTTCACCCGGTCACCCTAGCCGACGGCCCTTGCGGCTCCGGCGGTGTGGGGCAGACTGCGACAAGTGGGCACCCTCGCGTGGATCGCCGTGGTATCCCTGGCCGCCTGGCTGTGGCTGCTGCTGGGACAGGGCTTCTTCTGGCGTACGGATCAGCGGCTTCCCGGGCGCGCGGCGCCGGAGCCGGCCGAGGCCTGGCCGTTCGTCGTGATCGTGGTACCCGCGCGGGACGAAGCCGCCGTACTGCCGCAGAGTCTGCCGTCGCTGCTGCGGCTGTCGTATCCCGGAGAGGCCGAAGTGATCCTCGTGGACGACGGGAGCACCGACGGCACGGGCGCCCTGGCCCGCGAGCTGTCGGTGCGCTACGGGGGACTGCCGCTGACGGTGACGTCGCCGGGGGAACCCGAGCCCGGCTGGACGGGCAAGCTCTGGGCGCTGCGGCACGGTATCGGGCTCGCGCGGACCCGGGGCCCCGGGTATCTGCTGCTCACGGACGCGGACATCGCCCATGAGCCGGACAGCCTGACCGAACTGGTCGCCGCCGCCCGTACGAACGGGATCGACCTGGTCTCGCAGATGGCACGGCTGCGGGTCACCACCGTCTGGGAGCAACTGGTGGTCCCGGCCTTCGTCTACTTCTTCGCGCAGCTGTATCCGTTCCGCTGGATCAACGCGAAGCGTGCCCGGGCGACGGCCGCGGCGGGCGGCTGTGTCCTGATGCGGACCGAGACCGCGGAGCGTGCCGGGATCCCGGACTCGGTGCGGCAGTCGGTCATCGACGACGTGGCCGTGGCGCGCGCGGTGCGGCGGGCAGGCGGGAGGGTGTGGCTCGGGCTGGCCGAGCGTGTGGACAGCATCCGCCCCTATCCGCGTCTGGCCGATCTGTGGCGCATGGTCTCGCGGAGTGCGTACGCCCAGCTGCGCCACAGTCCGCTGCTGCTCGCCGGGACGGTGGCAGGGCTCACGGTGGTGTATCTCGCCCCTCCGGTGGTGGTGTTGGCGGGGTTGTCCGGCATGAGCGGCGGCGAGGCGGTGGTGGCCGTGTGGGCGGGGCTCGCGGCATGGGCGGTGATGGCGGGGACGTACATCCCGATACTGCGCTACTACGGGCAGACGCTGTGGCTCGCTCCGCTGCTGCCGCTCACGGCGCTGCTCTATCTCTTGATGACCGTGGACTCGGCGGTGCAGCACTACCGGGGCCGGGGAGCGGCCTGGAAGGGGCGCACCTACGCACGCCCCGAGGCCGCGCCGGACCGCTGACGAAAGGCGCGCGCCGCGGCCGGCCATTTACTTGCGGCTACTTGCGGCTACTTGCGGCCCGGTGTCCAGTTCATGCCCCAGCCGTAGGCGCGGTCGACGGTGCGCTGGGGGCTCACGCCTCGTTCCGGCACCAGATAACGGGCCTCCCGCTGGACCACGAGATCACCGCCCTGGTTGGTGAGGAGCGCGAGGGCGCAGACCGTCGAGGGGACGGTGCACTCGTCGAGGGAGAACTCGACGGGGGCACCGTGCTGCGGCTGGAGGGTGACCGTGGCGTGCAGATCGGCGAAGCTGCGTGCGCCGGCATAGATGGTGACGAAGATGACGAGGCGCCGGAGCTTGTCCCGGTGATCGAGATTGACCGTGAGGTTCTCGCCGGTGGCCACGGCACCGGTCCTGTCGTCGCCGTCGAGGTGGATGTAGGGGGGCTGGTGGAGGGCACCGAAGGCGTTGCCCAGGGACTGGACGACGCCCTTGCGACCGTCGGTGAGTTCGTAGAGGGCGCAGAGGTCGAGATCGAGATCGGCGTGCACGGCCACGGCACGGCCCAGCTTGGACCCCCAGCCCGTGAACTGCTTGCGCACCTCCCAGTTGAGGTTGACGCGCATGGTGCCTGACGTCCCGCCCTGCTTGCTGAGCGAGACGGTCGGGGCCTCCTTGGTCAGGGTGACCTTGCTCAGGCGTACGGGGGCGGGGCCGCCGGCAGGGGGCGCGGCGGGTGTCTGCACGGTGGGCGGTACGGCGGGGGCCGGCGGGACGGGCGGGGTCGCGGGGACCGGCGGGGTCGCGGAGACGGGCCGCTGGGGCTCGTCGACCGTGATGCCGAAGTCGGTGGCGAGGCCCTCGAGTCCGCTCGCGTACCCCTGCCCCACCGCGCGGAACTTCCACGCGCCCTGGCGCCGGTACAGCTCGCCGAGGATGAAGGCCGTCTCGACCGTCGCGTCACCGCTCTCGTAGCGGGCGATCTCCGCACCGCCCGCGGCGTCGAGCACCCGGACGTACAGCCCGGGCACCTGCCCGAAGCCTCCGCCGTCCGCCGACGCCGCGAGGACGATCCGCTCGACGGAGGGCTCGACGCGGCCGAGGTCGACGGCGAGGTGATCGGTGGTCGCGGCACCGTCGGTGCGCTTGCCCTCGTGGCGGACGGCGCCGGAGGCGTGCTGGGGCTGGTTGTAGAAGACGAAGTCCGCGTCGGAGCGGACCTTTCCGGACCCCGAGTCGAGCAGGAGCGCCGATGCGTCGACGTCGGGCACGCCGTTGCCGGAACGCCATCCGAGCTCCACACGGACGTTCAGCACGGGTACGGGAACATTCGCCCCTTTGGACATGGACATCGTCGCCCCCTCGCGGGTCCTCCGGGTCACGGTCCGGGCTCGAGATCACCCGGCCGGGGACCCACTCCGGTCGTTCCGGTGCGCTCAGCCTAGGGCTCTTCCGGCGGACAGCCCGACACCCCCGGCAACCTGTGGGTAACCCCTTCTCAGCTTGCCCTTTACACGATCTAGACGGCTCGGAGCGACCGTTTTTCCCAGATTCGCTCGCATTGGGGATCCACAGTCACCGGTAGCGCAATAAACAACCCTCTAATCGGGCTCCCCAACCAGCACATCGTGGGCTTAACTTATGTGCCATGACCTCCCCCCGCTCCACCTACGGTGGCGGCTACTACTCCGCGCCGTCGTTCCCCGACACCCCGATCTACGACTCCCTGGTCGCGGAGCGGGGCATGCCTCAGATCGCCCCGATCCGAGTGCCTGCCGCATACGACTCCGTCGGCAGCTATCTGCCGGCGCTGCCCGCGGCTCTCCCCGCCCTCCCGGCGGCCCCTTCGCAGCCCGCGTACGGGTACCCGCAGGCGATGCCGCAGCCCGTTCCGCTGCAGCAGGCGCCCGCGCCGTACATCCCCCAGCAGACCGGCGGTCCCCGGGGCTACCCGGGTGTCCAGCCGCAGCCCATGTCCCGCCCGATGACGAGTGGGTACGAGGCGATGCGCCCGGCGGCACCCCGCCCGATGCCCACGCCCGCGCCGTACGAGGACCCGTACCACCGTCCGTACCAGGGCGGCGGGTACTGAGCGATACCCGGCGGCCCGGATGACCGGAGGTCATGACGGGTCATGAGGGGCGGTCCTGTACCCAGGGCCTGACCGCGGGGCGGCGGGCGCGTGCCGGGTGGTGCCATGCGCATCGCCCGGCAGGGATGCCCGGTGTGCTGGCAGGATGAACCGTATGTCTGCTTCCGTGCTCCGTTCCGTCCACGTCCATCCCGTCAAGGCCCTCGCGGGCCATGCGCCGGACTCGGCAGTGGTGGAGCCATGGGGGCTCGCCGGCGACCGGCGGTGGATGGTCGTCGACGCCGCGGGCAAGGCCGTGACACAACGCCAGCAGGCCCGGCTTGCGTTGGCAGCCGCCGAGCCCCGGGGGGACGGCGGAATCCGGCTGACCGCGCCCGGGCTGACGCCGCTGACCGTGGCGGTGCCCGAGCCGTCGGCCACGATGGTCGTGGAGCTTTTCGGGGAGAAGGTGGAGGCGGTTCCGGGGGGTGCCGCCTCCGAGGCATGGTTCGGTGCCTTTCTCGGAACACCGGTCCGGCTGGTGCATCTCGACGATCCGGCCCACCGCCGGCCCGTCGATCCGGACTACGCGCGGCCGGGCGAAACGGTCTCGTTCGCGGACGGGTTCCCGCTGCTGGTGACCTCGCTCGCGTCGCTCGCGGCACTGAACTCGCTCATCGCGCAGGGCAGCCACCCCGAGGAGGGTCCCCTGCCCATGAACCGCTTCCGGCCCAACCTCGTCGTGGACGGCGCCGACCCCTGGGCGGAGGACCACTGGCGGCTCCTTCAGGTCGGTGAAGTCCGGTTCCGCGTCGCCAAGCCCTGCGGTCGTTGCGTGGTGACGACCACCGACCAGCTGACGGCGCGACGGGGCAGGGAGCCGCTGCGGACCCTCGCCCGGCATCGCCGCTTGGGCGACCGGCTCGTCTTCGGCCAGAACCTGGTTCCGGAGACCACCGGCACGGTCAGGGTGGGGGATCCGGTACGGATCCTCGGCTGAACCGCCCCGCCGACCGCCGCGCCCCCGACGTCGCACGAAACCTGCACGGGGCCGTGCTCGTTGGGAAGGCACCCCGGGCGTGACGGCCCTCGCCGCCGAGACCTACGAGACGGCCCTGTGTCCGTCACACGCACCGAGTCGCTGAACACCCGGGCACCACCGTCCGTAGAAGATGCCGACGGAGCGGAAGGGGGCGAAGCTGTGCGAGCCGTCTTGGACCTGTGGCGCTGGCGGCACAATCCCCTGTGCCGAACCACCGATCTCGTCGAGGGGTGGGCCGCGCTGGCCGCCGCACTGCTGCTCGCCGTCGGCGCCCCGGCCGTCGGCTGGCTCTGCGGCGGGCTCGCCGGCGCCGCGCTCCACGAGACCGTGCGTGCCCAGCAGTCCGAACGGCGCGCCACCACGGCACGTGTCGTCCGCGCGCCGGCAGAGCCCACGCGCTCCGCCGCCGACCCTGACGCACGGACGGTGGAACATACGCGCACGACGGTGGTCGTCGAATGGGCGGCGGCGGACGGGGAGAGGCACCGGGGCTTGGTTACCGTCGTCGCGCGGAGTGTGCGTCCTGGAGGCACCGTCCGGATCTGGACCGACCGCGAGGGCCGTTCCGTCAGCCGCCCGCTCGACCCCGGCACCGCACGGGCCCACGCGGTGTTCGCGGGCTTCGGTGCCGCGGCCTTCACCGCCGGGGCGGTGGCGAGCGGCAGACGGGTACTCGTACGCCGGCTGATGCAGCGGAGGTATGGGGACCTCGACCGCGCATGGGCGAAATTCGGTCCCGAATGGGGCCGTACGGGCACAGGTACCTGACCGGTCAACCGTCGCCCCTCTCTCGCGCTACGGTGGGGCAGCGCCGGGCACAGCGCGTGGAACCGAACGACGAGGTGGGGGCAGAGCAGCACCATGGCACAGGGCACGGTCCAGGTGACGCACACCGGCACATCGCGGTGGCGGCGCCGCACGGGCGAGTACGGCTCCCTCGCCGCAGCCCTCGAGGCCGCCGGTGACGGCGACATCCTCACCGTCTCCCCCGGGACCTACCGGGAGAACCTGGTGGTGCGTTGTGCCGTGACCCTGCGCGGGACCGAGGGATCGGCCGGTTCGGTGCGGATCGCGCCGCCCGAAGGGGTCCCGCTGACGGTGCGGGCCTCCGCGACCGTGCACGACCTCCATGTCGAAGGCCAGGACACCTCTGTACCGGCGCTGCTCGTCGAGGACGGCACACCGGAGTTGACGGACCTGCGGATCACCACCCGGTCCGCCTCCGGGATCGAGGTGCGCGGCGCCGCACGGCCGACCGTGCGCCGGTGCACCGTCGACAACCCCGCCGGCGTGGGCATCGCCGTTCTGGACGGCGCGGGAGGCATGTTCGAGGAGTGCGAAGTCGTCGCGGCCGGGCAGGCCGGTGTCTCGGTGCACGGCGGCGCACACCCCAGGCTGGAGCGCTGCCGGGTCCACCATGCCTCGGGCGCGGGGCTGAGTGTCACCGGCGAGTCGACCGCGCTGGAGGCGCTCGGCTGCGAGGTGTACGAGATCAGAGGCGCCGGAGTGCAGATCGCCTCGCGCGCCACCGCGCATCTCACCGACTCGAGTGTGCACCGCACTTCCGCCGACGGTGTCACCCTCGACACGGACGCCGTGCTCACGCTCTCCGACTGCGACATCCACGACGTGCCCGAGAACGCGGTGGATCTGCGGTCGCGCTCGGTGCTCACACTCACCCGGTCGACCGTGCGGCGCTTCGGACGCAACGGTCTGTCGGTGTGGGATCCGGGTACCCGGGTCGATGCCAACCAGTGCGAGATCCACGACAGTACGGGTGACTACCCCGCCGTGTGGGTCAGCGACGGAGCGACCGCCGTCCTGGATTCCTGCCGCGTCCACGACGTCCCGGACGCGCTCTTCGTACTCGACCGCGGCTCGCGCGCCGACGTCGTCGACAGCGATCTCTCGCAGGTGCGCAACACGGCGGTGTCGGTCAGCGACGGCGCGACGGCCCAGCTGGACGACTGCCGTATCCGGGATGCCTCAACGGGCGCCTGGTTCCGCGATCACGGCAGCGGCGGCACCCTGAGCAACTGCACCATCGACCAGACGCAGACGGGAGTGATCGTCACCAAGGGAGCGGACCCTTCGATCGAGCGCTGCACGGTCACCTCTCCGGCCGAGGCAGGTTTCTACGTCTCGGCCGAGGGGCGCGGTTCGTTCCACGGCTGCCGGGTGACCGGCAGTTCGGGCTACGGCTTCCATGTGACGGACGGCTGCCGTACGACGCTGACGCGCTGCCGCACCGAGCGCTGCGCCCGCGGGGGCTACGAGTTCCCCGACGAAGGCGTGCACGTCGAGGACTGCACCTCCGACACCAGTGGAGTGCGCGCCGCGCCGCAGCAGACCCCGGCGGTGCTGACGGCCCCGCAGTCCGCGCACTCCTCCGGACTGCTCGGTGTGATCCCCGAGCAGCGCGCCGCCGAGCCAGTGGCGCAGCCCGCGTCACCAGGCGCGCCGAAGCCGGACCAGGCCCGCTCATCGGCCGATGTCCTCGGTGAACTCGACGGACTGGTCGGCCTGGAGAGCGTCAAACGCGAGGTCCGTACGCTCACGAACATGATCGAGGTCGGCAGGCGCCGCAGGGAAGCGGGCCTCAAGGCCGCGTCCGTCCGCCGCCACCTGGTCTTCACCGGCTCCCCCGGCACCGGGAAGACGACGGTCGCGCGGCTGTACGGCGAGATCCTGGCGTCGCTCGGGGTGCTCGAGCGCGGGCATCTCGTCGAGGTGTCGCGGGTGGACCTGGTCGGCGAACACATCGGCTCGACCGCGATCCGTACCCAGGAGGCGTTCGACCGGGCGCGCGGCGGAGTGCTGTTCATCGACGAGGCGTACGCGCTCTCACCCGAGGACTCCGGCCGTGACTTCGGCCGTGAGGCGATCGACACCCTGGTGAAGCTGATGGAGGACCACCGCGACGCGGTGGTGGTGATCGTGGCAGGGTACACGGCGGAGATGGATCGTTTCCTGACCGTCAACCCAGGGGTGGCCTCACGATTCTCACGGACCATCACCTTCGGTGACTATGTGCCGGAGGAGCTGCTGCGGATCGTGGAGCAGCAGGCCGAGGACCATGAGTACCGGCTGGCCGACGGAACGGCCGAGGCGCTGCTGAAGTACTTCACGGCGCTGCCGAAAGGTCCCGCGTTCGGCAACGGCCGTACCGCTCGTCAGACCTTCGAGTCGATGGTGGAGCGGCATGCGGTGCGCGTCGCCGGGCTCACGGAGACGAGCACGGACGATCTCACCCTGCTGCTGCCGGAGGACCTGCCCGAACTGCGGTGAGGCACACCGGCCCACCGGCCTACCGTCTCTCCAGCACACCGGCGCACCGGTCCTCACCCCCCGGCACCGCTTCGCGGGGACGGCAGTGCGGGCGGCAGACGGTTCAGCAGTTCCCCGCGCTCCTGGGCGAAGGCGGGATCGGCCTGGTAGTCGGAGTGGCCGAGTATCGGTTCGGGGAGAGGGTGGGAGTCGGTACGGCCGTAGACGACCGGGTCTCGGAGGGCTTCCCGGTCGACATCGGGCTTGCCGTCCTCGGCCGGTAGCCGCACCGGCCCTCCGATCGGGTCCGTGTGCCGCCACAGATTGCGCCAGCAGTGCAGCTCCCGGTGGAGTGCGCGAAGCGGTACGGGCCCGAAGTAGGCGGGAAACCAGCGCCCGTAGAGCCGCTCGAGCGGTGATCCGTACGTGAGCAGGGCGACTCGGCGCCGGATGGCGGCGGGGAGCTGCCAGACCGCGGCGGCGGCCAGCACACTGCCCTGCGAATGGCCGGAGATGACGAGCCGTCCGCCGGTGCTCCCGGTCCAGGAGGCCATGCGCCAGGTGAGGTCGGGTACGGCCCGTTCGGCGTAGCAGGGCGGCGCGAAGGGATGTGCGGCGCGTGGCCAGAACGTGCCGACGTCCCAGAGGATGCCGATGGTGCGCCGGGCGGCGGCGTCCCGGTAGGCCCGTCTGCCCCAGGTGACGATCAGGACGAAGCCGAGTCCGATGAGCAGCGAACCCAGTGTCTGAGCGGCATCGGCGACTGCCTCCACGACCGGATGGGCCCGGTCGAACGCCTCGCCCGGCACCTCGCCCGTCGCCCAGGCCCCGACGACGGCGCCCGCGCCGAGCAGCAAGGTCGCCGTGCAGAGGATGCCGATGACGGTGGGGGCGGTGTCGGTGAGCGCGGCCGCCGCCCTGGTGGCGGCGATGCGCCGGGTGCGGACCTCGTCGGGCCGTTCCCCCGGGTAGTCCTGCTCGATCGTGGGGGCGAGGGAGCGGGCGGTGCGCCACGTCCGTACGCCGAGGACCGCGAGCGGGACGAGCAGAAGGAGCAGCAGTACGGGGATGACCGACGCCTGCCAGCTGAGCAGCACGGGCGGTCCCGCGATGGACCCGCGGCCCACTCCGGGAGTCCCGGGCCCGTCGAGCCAGTCGGCGACCCGCTGGGCGACCCCGCCGGTCATGACACCGCCCAGGGCGCAGGCCAGGAGAGCGACCGCGGGGCCGCCCATGCCGTGCAGGGCGGTGCGAGGGTGCCGGACCCGACGATGGAGGACGTGCGCGGTGACGGCCAGGGCGACGGTCAGGCAGCCCTGGGCCAGGGTGAGCAGACGGAACGCGGTCTCCCCGGGGAGCGTGCCGTGGGAGACCCATCCGGGGCGGGACCACGAGGCGTACAGCACGGCCAGAGCCAGCAGCACGAGCGAGACACAGGGCAGCCAGGCGACGACGGCGCGGTCGACGCGGTTGTCGACGACCTTGTCGCTGCGGCCTCTGCGGAACACGACCGCGACGACGACCACGGCGGTGAGGGCGAGCAGCGACTCCAGGATCCTGCCGGCGATGTCGAGGGCGAGGACGTCGGCACCGCGGTCGTGGCGGGCGGCGGCTCCAGTGACGGCGGCCGCGACGATCAGGAATCCCGCAGCGGTGTGGGCGGCGCGCAGCCGGGCGACGATGCGCCGGCCGTACCAGAAGCCGGGGCGGCCGAGGGCGGGACGCACGGGCGGCCCAGCGGCGCCGCAGCCGGTGTCCACCGCCCCGTCGGTCCCGGTGCCTTCCCGGGTCTCATCTGCCTCCTGGGTCTCGTCTGCCTCCTGAGTCGCTGTGATCCCGCCGGTGTCGTCGGCTCCGAAGGCCGCCGCCGTCACCGGAGTCTGCCGACCCGGAGCGCCGTCCGCCGTGACGGCGGGCGGGCGCTGGGACTCGTAGGCACTCCAGGTGCGATTGGACAGGTACCACAGGAGCCCCACCAGCGCCGCGGGCACGACGGCCGCGAGCGAGAGGCGCCGGCCGGGCTGCGACCACCAGCCGTCGCCCGCCGCGGAGAGGAAGCCCAGCCAGGAGCTGTGGGCGGAGCAGGGCGCCGAGCCCGCGCACTGCCAGGCCGTCAGATCGAGCGCCACCTCGCAGGTGGCGGCGGTGAGCAGAGCGGTGAGACTGAGCGCCACGAGCCGCACCAGCATCCCGTAGCACCTGACGGCGGTCGACGGGCCCTTGGTCGTCGGACGCATCCAGTGCGCGAGGTTGACGACCATGAAGGGCAGCAGCAGCAGCCAGAGCGCACGGGCGCCGTTGCCGGAAGTGAGATTGGCCCAGCAGTACGCCTCGGGCACCGGTCCTCGGGCGTACCGCTCGGGGTGCCGCTCGGCATCGGCGTCCTCGGGCCGGCGGTAGACGGCGGCGGTTCCGTCCCCGGTGATCCTGACGGTACGGGGGTCGCCCAGCATCTCTTGCGGGGTGGCACCGCCGACACCGTGGACCAGCAGCTCCAGTGCCGCACCGCCGCCGGGGTGGAGTTGCCCGCCGCGGTCCGCCGCCGGGGCCCGCGGCGGTTCCGCAGTCGTGCTCCGTACCGGTAACGGGGCCTGGGGCGGCTGCGGCACACGTGCCGGATCAGGCGCCGGGGTGGCAGGAGGCACGTCTCTGGCTCGCTCTCTGGAGGCGGTTGGGCCGCTCGACCAGGGTCCCGGTTGGGTGACCGGTGGCGCCGGCCTCTCCCTGAATCTCCCCCGTACGGGTGGCTGCGATCCGTGGCAGGATGAGTGACCTCCTCGGACGGCGGTGACGCGGCGCGGGAGCAGGAAACGGAAAGGGGCGGCTCGGCGGTGAGCGACAACCAGCACCTCCTGGCGGAACAGCGGCGCGCCCTGATCCTCGACGAGGTGCGGCGGCGGGGCGGCGTACGGGTCAACGAGCTCACCCGCAGGCTGAACGTCTCCGACATGACCGTGCGCAGGGATCTGGACGCCCTCGCGCGACAGGGCGTCATCGAGAAGGTGCACGGCGGCGCGGTGACCGCCGAGGCGAGCACCCATGAGCCGGGGTTCGAAGCCAAGTCTTCGCTGGAGCCGGGGGCGAAGGAGGACATCGCGCGGGCGGCAGCCGCCATGGTGGTGCCCGGGAGCGCGATCGCCCTGTCCGGCGGGACGACGACCTACACACTGGCGCAGCATCTCGTCGACGTCCCCGATCTGACGGTGGTGACGAACTCGGTGCGGGTCGCCGATGTGTTCCACGCGACGCAGCGCGGCGGGTCGGGAGGAGGTCAGCGGGCCGCGACGGCGACGGTGGTACTCACGGGCGGTATGCGGACGCCATCGGACTCCCTGGTGGGCCCGGTCGCCGACCAGGCGATCCGCTCGCTCCACTTCGACGTGCTGTTCCTCGGGGTGCACGGGATCTCGGTCGAGGCCGGCCTTTCGACCCCGAACCTGGCGGAGGCGGAGACCAACCGCCGGCTCGTCCGCTCGGCCCGGCGCGTGGTGGTCGTGGCCGACCACACCAAGTGGGGCACGGTGGGACTGAGTTCGTTCGCCGGATTGGAGGAGGTCGACACCCTCGTGACGGACGCGGGGCTGCCGGCCCGGGCGCGCGAGGAGATCGCGGAGCATCTGCCGCATCTGGTGGTGGCGGGCGAGTCGCCCGGGACCGAAACCGGCTCCCCGGACTGAGCATGGCCCTGTTCCGGATCGTGCGTACGACACCTCTTCCCGTGGAAGAGGCTTGGCGGCGGCTCACCGACTGGCCCGCGCACGCGGCGCACGTCCCGCTGACGAACATCTCGCTGCTGCCACCGGACTCGGCGAGCACGACGGATGCGGCCGGGGCGGCCGAGGGAGCCTGGGCGGCGAACGGGGCGGCGGCTCGGCCCGGGGTCGGTACACGGTTCGTCGCGCGTACGGGCGTCGGACCATGGGGCTGTGACGACGTGATGCAGGTCGTGCGCTGGGAGGATCCGGGTCCTGGGCGCCCCGGCCGCTGCCGTCTGGAGAAGCTCGGGCGGGTCGTCCTGGGCTGGGCCGAGATCGAGGTCCGGGAGGCGCCCGGAGGTTCCCGGGTGGCCTGGGAAGAGGAGCTGCGGCTGCGCGGGATTCCGCGCGCCTTCGACCCGGTGCTGGCCGGGACGGCGCGCCTTGTCTTCGGCCGGGTCGTCGACGGCCTGCTGACGGACCGCTAGTGTCCTGTCCGGGCGATCTTTGCGGGCCCGAGAAGATCGCCCGGACAGGACCTGGGGACCTTTCGCAGGGGAGCGAGCACGGGCTGTCAGGCCGAACTCGCCTGCGCGGGGGCCGGATCCCGGCGACGGACCGCATCACGCGGCGCCGGCGCTGTGTTCGCCCCCCCGGGAACGGGCCTGCACGATGGTGCCGCCCTGTCGCTCCGGCGGCTATGGTGTCCCGGCCCGCCCGCCACCCCGACCCCGGAGGTACGGTCCCGATGCCACGCCGGCTGAACCCCGTGCAGCTCGACTTCGTCGAATCCGCCCCCGTGCGCCTCGTCTTCACGGCCGACGTCGGCGCACCTCCGTCGGCCGTCCACCGGGCGCTCGCAGAGGATGTCGAAGGCTGGCCGGCCTGGTTCGGCCCGGTCACCTCGGCCCGGCCGACCCATGAGGGAGCGGGCCGGGAGGTCGCGCTGAGGGGAGGTGTCCGCTTCCAGGAGACGATCATGGCTTCCGAGCCCGGCACCCGCTACGCGTACCGCATCGACGAGACCAACCTCCCCGGCGTCCACGCCATGCTGGAGGAGTGGCTGCTCAGCCCGGCCGGTTCCGGGACACGGGTGCGGTGGACGATGGCCGTCGACGGCCCGGGGCCGCTCCGGCTCGTGATGCGGCTGGCGAAGCCGGGAGTGGGCCGTTCCTTCCGGGACGCCGTGCACAAGCTCGACCGGCGTCTGAGGGCTGTCCCGTAATCCCGGTCAGCCGGGCCAGACGCCACTGTCGAGGAACCGGTCGATCGCCTCCGTGTACGGGGCGATGTCCAGGCCCTGTCCGGCCAGCCATTCGTCCGAGTAGTACTTGTCGAGATAGCGGTCGCCGGGGTCGCAGATCAGCGTGACCACACTGCCCCGGTGCCCGGCGGCCACCATCTCGGCGACTATCTTCAGCGCGCTCCACAGCCCGGTGCCGGTGGAACCGCCCGCCTTGCGTCCGATGGCCCGCTCAAGGGCCCGCACGGCGGCGACGGTCGCCGCGTCCGGCACCTTCATCATGCGGTCGATGGCCCCCGGGACGAAGCTGGGCTCCATGCGAGGCCGTCCGATGCCCTCGATGCGCGAGCCGCAGTCGCTCGTCGCCATGGCGTCCCCCCGGATCCAGCCGTCGAAGAAGCAGGAGTTCTCCGGGTCGGGCACACAGATCCGGGTGTCGTGCTGCATGTAGTGGACGTAGCGGGCGATGGTCGCGGACGTGCCCCCGGTGCCGGCGGTGGCGACGATCCACGCGGGTTCCGGGTAGCGCTCCAACTTCAGCTGCTGGTAGATCGATTCCGCGATGTTGTTGTTGCCACGCCAGTCGGTGGCCCGCTCGGCGTAGGTGAACTGGTCCATGTAGTGCCCGCCGCACTCGACCGCGAGTGCCGCCGACTCCTCGTACACCTTCATCGGGTCATCCACGAAGTGGCACTGTCCGCCGTGGAATTCGATCAGCCGGCACTTCTCGGCACTGGTGGTCCGGGGCATGACGGCGATGAACGGAACGCCGATCAGCTTCGCGAAGTACGCCTCGGAGACGGCGGTCGACCCGCTGGAGGCCTCGATGACGGGTCTGCTCGGCCGGATCCAGCCGTTGCAGAGCCCGTAGAGGAAGAGCGAACGGGCCAGCCGGTGCTTGAGGCTGCCGGTGGGATGCGTGGACTCGTCCTTGAGGTAGAGATCGATCCCCCAGTGCTCGGGCAGGGGGAAACGCAGCAGGTGGGTGTCGGCCGAGCGGTTCGCGTCGGCCTGCACCTTGCGTACGGCGTCTTTCAGCCACGCCCGGTACTCCGCGTCGCTCCGGTCCACATCGATCGTGGCCATCGCCTCATGTGTGCTCATGCGCCCCGCTCCTCACCTTGTCGGGCTCACTCCCCACTGCACCATAAGCCCCTCACCTGCACAAACGTTCACTTTGGGGTTCCATAGCAACTCCTTGTGGCAAGGTGTCGGAATGCGCTCTGGTGGTGATGCGGGCGCCGGGGCAGACTGAACGCAGCAGCTGGTGCGAAGGGGGCGGGCGGCCATGCAGGAGCCGGATTTCAACGCCACGGGGGTGCGGATCGAGCGGTGGCCCCGCTCGCTCACCAAGGCCGGTCAAGTGCTCATCGAGGACGGCCGTCTCGCGCTGCTGACCAGCTACGGCCGGGTGATCGACAGTGCTCCGGTGGACGCCGTGCAGGCGGGCCGGCCCTGGTTCGCCGGCAGCGACAGCACCGTCGCGACGGTCAACGGCACACGCTACCGGCTGACCATGGACCGCCCTGCCCGGACCGGTGACGGCAGCAGGCTCGACGGCTCGGCGCTTGCGGGCCGCTTCCTGGATGCGGTCCGCAAGGCCGGGGGCCGCCGCGGCTGATCATGCGGCGACCGGACGGCGATCGAGCGGTGACCGGACGGATCCGGTCACACGGACGAACGCCGCACTCCGCCCGTGGGTGAGCGCCGGTGCCGGGGCGTGTCCCGCGCGTCGGTGCTGCGGTGCGTCACGAGCGGCGGCCCGTCCGCGCGAACACATCCGCGTGCGACGGCCACATCGATGTGTACGGGTCCCCGCCGTCGCATATGCCTCTCCCAACCATGCGTGTCCGTGGAGTTGCGAAGTCGTCACCCCTGGTTCACGCTTGACTTCATCACTCAGGGTTCACCGGCGGTTACACTGCGACCCAGACCGTCGGCACAACACAGCAGGCAGCCAACTGCTGGATCCGCTCCTTCGTCTTCTTCCGGACCTCATTCGGGGAGTCGCAGCCGTGATCAGCGAGGCAAGCAGGCATTGCAGGGTGGAGCTCCAGGCTCTGCCGGTGCGGATCGGTCAGGTCCGCAGAATCGTGTCGGCGCAACTGCGCTACTGGCATCTCGATCCTCTGATCGACCATGCGGCGCTGGGCGTCACGGAGTTGCTGACCAACGTCCACCGGCATGCCCAGCCGGACAAGCTCTGCGCCGTCGAGCTCGAGCTGCTGCTCAACCGGCTCACGGTCTCGGTGCACGACAACGACCCCCGGCTGCCCGCCGCGGGCGGCGCGGGCGGCAGGCTCGAGACCACCGGGCGCGGGCTCGCCCTGATAGCGGCGCTGAGCGAGAGCTGGGGCGTACATCCCAAGGGCGAGGAGGGCAAGATCGTGTGGTTCACGCTCCCGGCTCCGCTGCCCCTGGCCTGCAGGCCGTCGTTCGCCGGCGCCGCGGTGTACGGGGCGGACACCGATGTCTCCCTCACGGCGGCCGGTTCCGTGGCGACGAAGGACCCGTTCGCGGTCGTCGACGCCGGGCGTTCACGCGAGGCGCGTACGCCGGCGGCGGCACGGTCGGCCGTCCCCCGCTGACCCGGGCCGGAGAGGTGGACAGCAGTGGTGTCGTCACGTCCGGCGCCCGTCGACGGGGCGTCCGAACTGCTCGTCGGCGCATATGCACACGAACCGGGGCCCGCACCTGAACGAAACCGCAACGGCCTTGCCGCGTACGGCTGTTGGCCCGCTCGGGGAAACCGGCGCGCGTCCCTCGCGGTCGGCCACTCCCCTTACGGCACGGACGGCACGTGGCGTTCCGGGGTGGCGAGCGAGAGCAGGGCACTGAGTGCGGCGGCACCGTCGATGAGGGCCTTGGAACGCGCCGCGATACCGGCGTCTCTTGCAGCCAGCGCGGCGGCGACGTCCTCTGTCCGGCGTGCGCGCCGTAGCTCCGGGATGAGGGCGCGAAGGGGTGCGATGCGGTAACCGGCCTTGCGGAGTTGGTGAACGATCCGCGCGTCGCGGACCTGGGCCGGTGTGTAGCGACGCGTTCCCCGCGCGGAGTCCCGGTCGGGGACGACAAGATCCTCCGCATCCCAGTGCCGCAACGTCGAAGGGCGCACACCGAGCGCGGCGGCGAGTTCCGACACGCTCATCGAGTCCGCTGCGCTTACGCCCTCGATCGGCTCGCCGGAGATTGCCTCGGCAGCCTCCTTGGCCTGCCGCAGTTCCGCACGCTCTGCGTCGAGCCGGGCATGTGCCGCGTCGAGGAGGGCGAGCACCGCCTGCGAGGCGGGGAACTCGTGAACGGCCCGAACGATCTTCCTGGCCTCGGTCGGGCCCGTCCCTGCCGCGAAGGCCCGGTAGGCCAGCGCGGACCGCACATGCACCTCCCCGTAGATCCGGTAGCCCGTGGCAGTGCGCGTCGCCGGCGGCAGCACACCGTCGCGCTCGAGATTGCGGACCTGCTGGACGGAGTACCCGGCACGCCGCGCGACATCGACGGTGCGTAGCTCCCCTGATTTGAGACCTGACATCCAGAAACCCTTCAGCCTCTCCAGCCCGGACAGGACCCAAGTCTCCACGAGCACTTCAATGCAACGCTGGAGGACATGACCCCAGAAGAGATCATCAGCTTCGTGGACGGACTCGACGGCGTCCTGACCCTCAGGCCGGCACCCGGCGACGGCTCGCCGGAGGTCAGCTGGGGAGACACGTTCTTCTACTACGCGCCTGATGGCGTCACCCCGGCAGCGACCCAACCGTTCGCGACGGTCGTGACCAAGAACTACCCCGGCGACGAGGCGTCACGTCTGGACCGCCCGGGCAGCTTCCGCGTGAACGTCTCCGCCGGGAAGGAAGCGTTCACACGGTGGACCGGTCACGCGCCACGCGAGGCCGCCGCGACCGAGGTCGACCCCAGCGCCACCGACACCGTGCTCGCCCACCCCGTCTACGGCACCGTCGCCTGGCTGGCGGTGGTGAACCCGGGCCCGCGCACGGAAGCCGCAACCCGTGAGCTGCTGTCTGCGGCCTATCACCTCGCACGCGCACGGTATGGGCGACGAGCCCCGAAGTGAACCGGCGGCATGACGAAGCAGCCCGGAGCAACGGGGGGTCCAGCCAAGATGAGCTCAAAAGCCGCCACGGGATGATCTTGAAGCCGTAATCCCCTGCTGCTCCTTTATCACCGTGTCCGGCGGGTGTCCTGGGTTCCGCGGTTCTGATCTTCTCGGCCTTGTCGCACCGGTCATGATCGCGCGGGCGTGTGTGGCGCCCCCGTATGGCTGGGCGTCGAGTGGGGTGCGGATGACCTCGATCGAACGGACCGCGTACCCGCGGTTCAAGCGGCTGATCACCGCGCGTGAGCTGCATGTGTTCTTCACGCCCAGCGAGGAGGAACGGGCCTGGGCCGAGGAGGTCACGGACTCCGACGAGCATCAGCTCGCCTTGTTGGTCGCGCTGAAGTCGTACCAGCGGATGGGGTGCTTCCCGAAGGCGTACGACGTGCCGGACCACGTGGTGGAGTTCGTGCGCCGGGCGGTGGAGCTGTCGGAGAGCATCCTGCCGGTGTATGCCTCTGGCCGCACGGCGGAACGGCACCGGTCGTGGGTGCGTGAGCGGTGCGGGGTGCGCTACGACGGCCCGGCAGCGCGTGGGCTCGCCGAGGAGACGATGCGGGTGGGGGCGGCGTCGAAGAACAACCCGGCGGACCTGATCAACATCGCTTTGGAGAAGCTGGTCGAGGCCAACTTGGAGATACCGCGGTTCTCCACGCTGGACGCGATGGCCTCCACGGTGCGGGGCCAGGTGAACGAGGAGATCCTGGCCGGGATCCGTGGTCGGATGGCCGAGGAGGAGCGGCGCCGGCTGCTGGGGCTGCCGGATGTGATCGGGCTGGACCGCAAGACGCTGTTCAACGCGCTCAAGCAGAACCCGGGCCGGGCGACCTGGTCGCACTTCAAGCGGCTCAAGAGTCACCTGGAGTGGGTGGACGGGCTCGGCGACACCGGTAAGTGGCTGGAGGGGGTCGCCTCGGCGAAGGTCGCGGACTTCGCCGGCGAGGCGGAGGCCCAGGACGCCGGCACCTTGAAGGACTACGCCGACGACAAGCGGGGGGCGCTGACCGCGTGCCTGGCAGCCAAAGCCCGCATGCGCGCCCGGGATGACCTGGCCACGATGTTCTGCAAGCGCATGGCGGCGAAGGCGAAGAAGGCCCGCGAGGAGCTGGCCGAGATCCACCGCCAGCAGCAGGAGATCGTCGAAGCGCTGATCAGTAACTACCGCACCCTGCTCCAGCAGGTCGACAAGAAGGGTCCCGCGCAGGCCGCGCGGGCACGGGCGGCGGCGCTGACGAAAGGGGCCCTGGACGCGCTGCAGGGCCTGGACGAGGAGTCCAGCCCGGCCGAGGTCGCCGAGCGGCTGGAGGGGAAGGTCTCGCCCGCCTTCATGCTGCTGACGGAGGGGCTGATGGTGCAGTCGAACGGGCTGGGCTCGCTGCTGTTGGCGGTGGAGGGGCTCGGCGGGTTCGAGGCCCAGTACGCGCAGATCGAGAAGGTCTCCGCCCACCACGGCGACAACTGGGAGGTGCTGCTACATGGCCATTTGAAGGCCGACCGGCCGGTGATGTTCGACCTGACCGACGTCCTCGAACTGAAGGCCACCAGCCAGGACGCCAGCGTCCTGCACGCGCTCGCGCACGCCAAGGCCCACCGCACCCCGGCCCGCGACTACATCCCCGACCGCGACGCGGACGGAGCCGAGATCGACATCTCGTTCGCCACGCAGAACTGGCGGAAGGTCGTCCGCGACCGCCGCCGGCCCGGGTACTTCGTGCGCCGCCACTTCGAGGCAATGGTCTTCTACTACCTCGCCGAGGAACTACGCTGCGGCGACGTGGCGGTGATCGGCTCGGAGGAGTACGCCGACTGGTCCGAACAACTGCTGCCGTGGGAGCAGGTGGAGGCCAAACTGCCGGAGTACCTGGTGGAGGTCGGCCTGCGCGAGGCGGGCGATGCCGCCCCGTTCGACGGGCGCGCGCTGGTGGCCCAGCTGTGCAAGCGGCTGACCGAGGCGGCGGCGAAGGCAGATGGGGAGTACCCGGACAACGACGAGCTGTTCATCGATCCGGAGACCGGGGTGCCCAAGCTCAAGCCGCGCCGTGCGGAGAAGCCGAGGGCGAGCGCGGTGCGGCTTGAGCAGGCGATCAAGGAACGGATGCCGGAACGGTCGCTGCTGGGCATCGCAGCGCGCACGGCCTACTGGATCGAGTGGTGGCACCGGTTCGGGCCGGCCTCCGGCAACGACCCGAAGCTGAAAGACCCCTTCGGCCGCTACGTGATCACCACGTTCGTCAAGGGCACGAACATGACGTACGCCGAGGCCGCCCGGCACATCGCCGGGGTGAGCGCGCACGAACTGTCGGTCACATCCCGCCGCCACACGACGGTGGCCAAGCTGAACGAGGCGCTCTCGGACGTGGTGAACGCGCACGCCAAGCTGGACATGTCCCGCGCCTGGGGCAACGGCACCACCGCGGCGGCGGACGGCACCCACATGGACACCTACCTGGACAACCTCCTCGCCGAGACGAGCGTGCGGTACGGGGCGGTGGGCGGCATCGCGTACCACCCTGTACATCGCGTTGTTCACGCACTTCGTGCCGTGCGGGGTGTGGGAGGCCGTCTACATCATCGAGCGCCTGCTGAAGAACGCTTCCGAGGTGCAGCCGGGCACGATCCACGCCGACACCCAGGGCCAGAGCTATCCGGTGTTCGCGCTCGCCCACCTGCTCGGGATCGATCTGATGCCCAGGATCCGCAACTGGAAGGACTGCCTGTTCTTCCGCCCGTCCCGCTCCGCCGCCTACGAGCACATCGACGCCCTGTTCGGTGAGCCCGGCCGCAACGTGATCGACTGGAAGCTGATCGAGACCCACTTCAAGGACCTGATGCGGGTGACCGTCTCAGTCCGCGAGGGCGCCATCTCCTCCACCCTGCTGCTCAAGCGGCTGCGCTCCGGCTCCCACAAGAACGCCATCTACACCGCCTTCCGCGAGGTCGGACGCGTGATCCGCACCGTCCAGCTGCTTCGGTTCCTCTCGGACGCGCCGCTGCGCGGCCAGGTGACGGCCGCGACCAACAAGGTCGAGGCGTTCAACGGCTTCAGCGACTGGGTGCGGTTCGGACAACGGGGCACGGTCGCGCACAACGACCCGGTCGAGCAGGAGAAGGACGTGAAGTTCACCTCGCTGCTCGCCAACCTGCTGATTTTCCAAAACACCCTGGACATCGCGGACGTGGTGCGGCAGTTGCAGGCCGAGGGTGAGGTGATCGACCCGCTGGACCTGGCCCAGAGCTCGCCGTACCTGACGGAGCACGTCAACCGGTTCGGCGTCTACTCGACCCACGAGATAGGCATCGCCCCGGAGGACTACGACACCCGCCTCGATGTCGACTTCAGCGTGCTGGACGACGACCAGGCGCCAGCCGCGTGATCCTGCGGTGCCCCCAAGGGAAAAGCCGACCTCGGCGGCCCCTCTTCGGCCTTGGGGAAGCAGCCGCCCTGCAGCAAGCGCTGCCTCCCCTGTTACTGATCCGAACCGGTGAAAGTACTGTGGGCGCCCTCATCAGCGGGGACGCATAGCGTATGGCTGAGGAAGCACCCGGTGCCCCGGGGCCGGGGCGGCAGCGAAGTATTCGGGAGATCGACTCCACTCTTCGGGCCACGGCGACCGCGGCCGCAGGCGGAACGCTCGTCATCTGGTGGCCCGCCTTCACGTTGGGCGCGTACAACGCCGTTTTCTTCGACAATGTGCTGGCTCTTTGGGCAGTGGCCGCCGCGGTACTGCTCTCGGGCGTGGTGCTCCGGAACAGGGGCGCACTGCCCTGGGGCGGCTGGATCGCGCTGTCCCTGCCCTCCGTGTGGGTTGTCCTGGCCATCGCGGCGCCGAGGGGCCACGGCTTTCCCTACCTTCACTATTTCGAGATCGTTCTGACCCTCCTGGGCGCACCGGTGCTCACCTGGCTGCTCGCGCGCATCCTGGTAGCCGATTACGAGGCACTGCCGGTGTTCCAGCGCCTGGGTGCCGTGGCTGTCACGGTCCTTGTCGGAGTTCTGGCCTTCCTGCTGGGAAAGTTCAACTACCTGTTTCTCACGTGCGCCGACTTCGACGTGAGTGGCAACAATGCCCCCGCCAGCTGCGCCCATGGTCCAGCCTTCCATCGGCGCTGAGATTCGAAGCCGCATGCGAGCGCGGGCATGCCGTCATCCTTGAGCCGTGACAGCTAATCGTGCAGATGTCATGCGGTCTATGCGCTTTTGGGGAGTATGACCTCTCAACAATGGCACGGTGACGGTAAAGGGACGGCGGGTATCCACGGCGGTGCCTCTCCTGGGGCAGTTGGGGCGCTATTCGTGGCGCGGCGCAAGGGGGGACCTCGTGGCCGGGTTCGCGGTCGCGGTGACGCTGGTGCCGCAGGGCCTGGGGTACGGGCAGGTGGCGGGGCTGCATCCGGTCGCTGGTCTCTACACCGCGGTGGCGGCGATGGTGGTGTTCGCTCTGGTCACGTCCACGCGGCTGGTGGCCGTCGGCCCGTCCTCGACGATGGCGATCATGACGTACACGGCGGTGAGCGGCCGGTCCGGCGGGGATGCCCACCGGGCGGTGGCACTGACCGCGTGTCTGGCGCTGATCACCGGTGTTCTGCTGCTGCTCCCGGGGCGGTTGCGGGGGCTCACGAACTTCATGTCGGGGCCGGTGGTGCTCGGGTATCTGGCGGGAACGGCCGTACAGATCATGGCCAGTCAGGTGGGTACGTTGCTCGGAGTCCCGACCCACGGCAACCGTCCGATGGCGAAGCTGTGGCAGGTGCTCACACACCTGGATCGGGTGCACGTGGTGACTGCCGTCGTAGGTGTGTCGTCGCTGGTTGCGCTCATCCTGCTCAAGAAGGCTCTGCACCCCGTGCCCGCGCTGCGTGCCGTTCCCCCGACCCCCGTGGTGTGCGTGGCTGCCATCGTGGTGTCGGCTGCTGCCGACCTGGCCGCTCACGGTGTGAAGCTGACAGGTGGAATCTCCGGTGGCCTGCCTGCGCCGACCTGGCCGGACGTGAGCGCAGGGGACATCTGGAATCTCCTGCCTACTGCGGCCGGTATGGCCATGATCGCGTCGATCGAGGGCGTGGCCGTGTTGCGTAGGACGGCACCGTCAGAGGGCCGGTTCTCCCTGGTCAGGGAGTCGGTCGCCATGGGTGCGGCCAGTGCGGGTTCCGGCTTCCTTGGGGGCTTCGCGGCGATGGCCAGCACCCAGCGCACCCTCTCCGCTCGGGGTGCCGGCGGCCGCTCACAGATGTACCAGCTGGCATGCGCCGCCTTCGTCGTCATCGGTCTGCTGACCACCGGGCCGATCATCGCGCTGCTGCCCACGACCGTGCTCGCCGCGGTCGTCATGGTGTCGGCCTCGCACCTCATCGACGTCCCGGGCTTCAAGGAACTATGGCACGGCTGGCGTACGGAGGCTCTGCTCGCGCTGGCCACCATGGTGGCCGTCCTGGGGCTCGGCGTGCTGCACGGGCTGCTCGTGGCCATCATTCTTTCATTGCTGCAACTGCTGCGCCGCGTTGCCTGGCCCCACGACGCGGTGCTCACCGTCACCGACGACGGAATGTCGCGCGAAGTGGCTCCCGAGGAGCCCGCCGACACCGATGTGCTGATCTACCGGGTGGACGCTCCGCTGTTCTTCGCCAACGCCAACCGCGTCCAACAGCGGATTCAGGGTCTGGTGGCGGCCCGGTCACCCTATCCGCGGTATGTGGTGCTGGATGCCGGAGCGGTGTTCCACGTGGACGCCACGGCGGCGGAGGCCCTGGCACAGCTCACCGCTCACCTGCGGGAGCACCACTGCGAGCTGGTAGTTGCCCGCGCACGGGAGAACGTCCTCGCCACCCTGCGTGCCAACCCCTACGAGGACGGTGCCACTCGGCAGCTGCGGGCGTTCCCCACCGTGTGGGAGGCCTACGCCGCACTGCGGGCACTCTGACCGGCCGATGCTCATGTGGAGCCGGGGCGCCGCCGTGTCGTCGCTCGGACGCCTCGTCCCCTGCCCCAGAATCTGTGAGGAGAGCGGTGCCGTTCCTCCGTGGAGGCCAGATGACGTCTGACAGTGAGGTGCGCTCCGTCTGCTGTGCCCCTTCGAGGCCCGGACCTGCCCGGACACCGGTCGCACCTGTACGGGCATCTTCCGGGGGAGGCGGCCCGGACCGAGCAGGCATGGTGCGTTTGGAGGCGGTCACTTTCCAGATGGGTTCTCAGGACAAATGGGCGGTCCCCGGTGACGGCGAAGGACCGATCCACGAGGTGGATCTGGGCAGCTACTGGATCGACCGGTGCGCTGTCTCCAATGCGGACTTCGGCGCCTTCACGGCTGCCACGGGCTACGTGACGGAGGCTGAGCGCTTCGGCTGGTCGTTCGTCTTCGCCGGGCTGCTGCCGCCCGGTTTCCCCCACACCCGGGCCGTGGCCGCGGCCCCCTGGTGGCGTCAGGTGTACGGCGCCTGCTGGCGGCATCCCGAGGGGCCGGATTCCGACCTCGCCGACCGTGCCGACCACCCGGTGGTGCACGTGTCCTGGAACGACGCCGGCGCGTACGCCGCCTGGGCCCACAAGCGTCTGCCGACCGAGGCGGAGTGGGAGTACGCCGCCCGCGGAGGCCGGGAGCAGGCCGCATTCCCGTGGGGAGACGAGTTGGAGCCGGGCGGGGGGCGCCGGATGAACGTGTGGCAGGGCCGCTTCCCCGATCACCACACACGCCCAGACGGCTGGTACGGCACCGCCCCGGTGACCGCCTACCCGCCCAACGGCCACGGCCTGTACAACGCGTGTGGCAACGTGTGGGAGTGGTGCGCCGACTGGTATGCGCCGAACTACTACGCCCGCAGCCCTCGTGAGAACCCGGCAGGTCCGGCGTTCGGCACAGCCCGGGTGATCCGCGGCGGCTCCTACCTCTGCCATGCTTCCTACTGCCGCCGCTACCGGGTGGCCGCCCGCAGCTCCAGCACACCGGACAGCAGCACCGGTCACCAAGGCTTCCGCTGCGCCGCGGACGCCGGGCCCGGCAACGTGTGTTGACGGACCCGGCGCAGAGAGCCGGTGCGGGTGCGGCACCGCAGGAGTGTGTCAGTCGCGGTGGAACATCCCGATGAGTTCCTTCTCCGCATCCACGAAGGATTCCCCGCTGACGTCGACCACGACCTCGCGGATCGTGCCCCCGACGAATTCGTAGGGAGTTTCGTAGTCGCTGGAGACCGGCTGGCTACCATCGCGGCCGACGGCCAGCCCTTCACCGACCAGGGAGAAGCTACCGGGCTGGGTCTTGATGTCAGCTTCGGCGACCTGCCGGTCGCCGACGTAGAGGGCTAGCGTTCCGCGCGTGCTGCCCTGTTCGTCGCGGTCGCGGGCCCGGAAAGCGGCTGAGAGGGTGAGGTCGCCTGAACCGACCGGGTCGGGGGAGCTGATCTTCTGCTCCACACGGCCGAGCCAGTTGTACGTGTAGTGCAGATGCCCGTCCTTGAGGTACAGGCTGTGACCGCCGAACCGGCCTCCGTGGGAGAAGAGCACACCGTGGGCCTCGGGCGTGTCCAGATGCGCGTCGGCGACGATGGTGTAGGACCGTCCGCGGATGTTCACCGCCACCGACTCGGGCACGTCAGCGCATCCGGGGTAGTACACGTACCGGTCGCGCGGTTTGGCGAGCTGCGGCCTGGGAGTCGCGATGATCTCCATGGGGCTGCGGTCGTCCATCGGCAGGCCGTGGTACTTCTCGGCCTCCTCCATCCACAGGCGCTTGAGCTCCTCGAGCTTGTCCGGACGCTCGGCGGCCAGGTCCCGGTTCTCGGAGCGGTCCTTGCGCAGGTTGTACAGCTCCCACACATCCTGCTCGAAATGGCTCCAGTCGGACGGCGCCGGCGGGTGCATGGTGGCGGCGTGCCAGCCGTCGTGCCAGATCCCACGGGTGCCGAGCATGGTGTAGAACTGCGTCTGCCGCGGGTCGGGCGCCTGCGCGTCCTGCAGAACCTTCCGGAAGCTCGCGCCCTCCAGCGGGTTCTGCGTGATGCCCTTCACCACGTCCGGGGGGCTGATGCCCAGCAGGTCGTAGATGGTCGGCACGATGTCGATGGCGTGCACGTACTGGTGGCGGATCTCCCCGCGCTGCTTGATGCCCTTGGGCCATGCGATGATCATCGGATCGGCGATGCCACCCTCGTACGAGACCCACCGCTTCCAGTACTTGAAGGGAGCGTTGAACGCCCACGCCCAGCCGGTGGGGTAGTGGTTGTAGGTGGTCGGGCTGCCCAGGTCGCCGAGATGGCGCAGGTTCTCGGTGATGTCGTCGGGCACGCCGTTGAAGAAGTTGTTCTCGTTCGTCGAGCCGTTCGGACCGCCCTCGGCGCTGGCACCGTTGTCCGAGACCGCGACGATGATGGTGTTCTCCAGCTGCCCGGACTCCTCCAGGTAGTCCAGCAGGCGTCCGATCTGCGCGTCGGTGTAGGCGACGAACCCGGCGAAAACCTCGGCCATCCTGGCGAACAGGCGCTTCTCGTCGGCGCTCAGCGACTCCCATGGACGGACGAAGTCCGTGGCTGGCCACGGCTGCCCCGAAGGGCCGGTGGCCTCCGGCTCGCCGTGCGGGTTGATCGGCGTGAGTTCGGTGCCCTCCGGCATGATGCCCAGCTCGATCTGCCGCTGGAGCGCCATACGGCGGTAGACCTCGTAGCCGTCGTCGAACTTCCCCGCGTACTTGTCCGCCCACTCCTTGAAGATGTGGTGCGGCGCGTGGCCGGCTCCGGGACAGAAGTAGGTGAACCATGGCTTGTCCGGGGCGATGACCTTGGCGTCCCGGATGAACTGGATGGCCCGGTCCGTCAGATCCTTCGACAGGTGGTAGCCCTGCTCCGGACGGTACGGCGGCTCGACCGGATGGTTGTCGTAGACCAGGTCGGGGTACCACTGGTCGGCCTCGCCGCCGAGGAACCCGTAGAAACGCTCGAACCCGCGACCGAGCGGCCAGTACCGCTTCGAGGACGCCATGTTGGCCTCCTCCGAGGGGCACAGGTGCCACTTGCCCATGGCGTAGGTGTTCCAGCCCCGCTCGACCAGCACCTCGGCCAGGGTCCCGTTCTCGAACGGGATGCGCCCGCTGGACCCCGGGAACCCGCTGGTCATCTCGGCAACACAGGCCATGCCGTTGCTGGTCGCGTTCCGCCCGGTCAGCAACGACGCACGCGTCGGAGAGCACAGCGCGGTGGTGTGGAAGTTCGTGAACCGCACGCCCATGTCGGCGATCCGGCGCATCGCCGGGGCCTCCACCAGCCCGCCGAACAGGTCGAACGTGGCGAAACCGACGTCGTCCCAGACCAGGTAGAGCACATTCGGCGCACCGTCCGGGGCCTGTGGCTGCTTGTACGGCTCCCAGTCCGGCACCGACTGCCGGATGTCCTCCTGGATCACGCCCTTGAAGGGAATGGCCATCCTCGGTGTCTCCTCGTCTTCCCTGCGCCGCACGACGTCGGCCTCTGCCAGGTGAGAGGTTCCCGGTCGGGCGGAGCAGCTAGACCGGCCGGACGCCAGGTCATCCGATCGGCCGTACAGGCGGTGAAGGACCTCTCGTACCAGGTGACGATGAGTAGGACGGAGGCCTGAACGATCTCGCGCGCCTCCGTCGGGCCGGCGTCGGAAGGGGCCGAAACACGATGATGCACCAGCTGCGCCCTGAGGACCTCGCCTTCACCGAGCGAGCCCCCTTCCGCCAGACCTGCACCCGAGAGCTGCACGCCTCCGCCGACGCGATCTTCGAGCAGCTGGCCACACACCCGGAGAACTGGCCCCGCTGGTTCGCCCCGGCGAACGACGTCCACTTCGAGGGCTCACCCCCACACGGCGTGGGATCCCTTCGCTACTTCCGCCTGTACCGGGTGATCCGCGCCCGGGAACGAATCATCGCCTGGGAGCCCGGCAAGCGTTTCGCCTACTGCGCCCAGGAAGCAAACGCACCCGGTGTCTCGGCGCTGGTGGAAGAGTGGACTCTGACGTCCGTGGCAGGAACGGCAGACATGAGGACGAGCGTCGCCTGGACCCTCGCTGTCGACTCCAAGCCACCCGTGGATCAGCTCCTGCGAGCGAGCCGACACCACATCAACAAGCTTTTCGTTGAAGCGATACAACGACTGGAAGGTCTCTGCCCCCACCCCTGACTGTCGGCTGGCGTCACGGCTTGGCTCCCATTGGGCTGACGTGCGTATAGCTGCTGTCAACCACACATGTGGCTCAGCGTGACGACTGTCGCGGACAGTGATTCTCATAAATGACCAGTTGTGAGAGTTCTGCGAGAGCCCCCGGAGTGATCACGAATCCGCAGGTCGCGATTCGCAGAAGTCCTCTCAAAACCCGGGTGTTGTGCGAGACAGTTCCGACAGACTGCCGCGGTGGACCTGACACCCGATCAAGCCGCAAACGCGGTAGAACGAAACGACTGTCCGAACTGTGAAGCCCCGGCGGGCAGTCCCTGCCGCACCCGCGGGGGCAAGACCGCGACGAAGTACCACACCCCGCGCTTCATCCTCGTCCCCGCGCTCCGCGAGGAGCTGGAGATCCTCGTCCCCGAGGACCGGGAGCCCGGGCGGCCGTGGAAGCCGGGCCCGCCCGTCGAAGACGTGCCGGCCGCCGCGGCGTCCAAACCGATCCGGGTCGGGTACGCCCGCTGCTCGACCGCGCAGCAGGAACTCGCCAGCCAGCTCGCCGCGCTCGAACCGCTCTGCAAGCGGATCTTCTCCGAAAAGATCTCCACACGGGTCAAGACCCGGCCCGAACTTCAGAAGGCGCTGAAGCTGGCGTACGACATCAAGGAGGCCGCCCCCGACCAGGAGGTCATCCTCACCGTCCACGAGCTCAAGCGCCTGGCCCGCAACGCCGCCGAGCTGATGACCCTGTCCAACCAGCTCCAGACCGCCGGCGTCCAGCTCGAACTCCTCACCGGCCCCCTCACCGGCATCTACGACCCCAACGGCATGGGCGCCATGTTCGTCGCCGTCCTCGCCGTCGCGACCCAGCTCGACCGCAACTACATCCGGGAGAAAACCCTGGAAGGCCAGCAGACGGCCGCGAACAAGGGCAACCACGGCGGACGGCCGAAGGTCATCGACGACGACATGCTCACCTTCGCCCGCGCGCTCAAGGACAAGGCCGTCCCCGTCCGCGAGATCGCCAAGAAGCTGACCATCAAGACCGGCAAGAACGCCGGACAGCGCCCCTCGGTCGCCTCCGTCTACCGCGCGCTCGCCGAAGCCGAGGAGGGCGAGGCACCGGCCGGGCCGGAGATCATCGCCCCGCGCCGCCCGGCCCCGGTCGACCTCACCGGGCCCGGCAGCGGCACCGACCCCGAGCTGATGGAACGGCTTACCCGGCAGGTCCTCGACGGCACCATGGACCAGGTGCTGGACACGATCGTTGAACCGACCGAGGACGGGACGAACGATGTCGTGGCCGCGCTGCTTGCGCAGGCCCGACACGAAGGAGAGGACGCGTGATCCCGCTGCCACCGCACCGTACGAAGGGGCCGGGCGAGCTCGGCGCCACCCCCGAGTAGCCCATCGGGCTGTTCGGCCGCTGGCCCGAGCCCGGCGAGGACGAAGACCGGGAGGAGCCCGACGAGGAACATCCGGCCGCAAACCGGCGGTAGGCACCTTGGCTCGCCGCGCGGGGGCAAAATTGGTGACCCACTAATCCAAGATCATCCCGTGGCGGCTTTTGGGCTCACCTTGGCTGGACCCCAACGGCGGCGGGTGTGCGGCCGCGGGGCCGGTGTTCCTTTGTCAGGACACCCGGGCCGGCAGTACGGCCAGCGGGTCGTCCAGGACCGGCTGCCAGGCGAGTTCCGCCGCTCCCACCAGGCTGTTGTGATCGAGGGTGCAGGGCAGGATCGGCACACTCCCGCTGCGTCCCCAGAGGCTGCGGTCCGCGACGACCGCACGCAGCCGCTCGGGGTCGGCGTCCAGGAGCTCCCGGTGCAGACCACCGAGGATGATGCGGTCCGGATTGAGGATGTTGACCAGTCCGGCCAGGCCGAGGCCGAGGCGGTCGACGATCTCCTCGGTGGCCATCCTCACCGCAGGGTCGTCGTACTCGTCGCGCAGCAGATCGCGGGCCTGCTGCAGCAGCGACACCTCGGGACCCGGGTCACGGCCGGCGGTGGTGAGGAACGCGAGAGGGTCGACCTCGACGTCGAGGCAGCCGCGGCTGCCGCAGTGGCAGGGGCGGCCCTCCGGGTTGACGGTGAGATGCCCGACCTCCAGGGCGAGCCCTGAACTCCCCGCGTGAAGGCGCCCGTCGAGGACCAGCGCGCCACCGACACCGCGGTGTCCGGTGGCGACACAGAGCAGATGCCGGGCACCGCGGCCCGCACCGTGCCGGTGCTCCGCGAGCGCGGCGAGGTTGACGTCGTTGCCGGTGAAGACCGGTCCCGGGATACCGGCCGCACGAACGCGTTCCGCGAAGATGTCCCGTACCGGTACGCCCGCGGGCCAGGCGAGATGCACCGGGTTGAGGGCCGTGCCTTCGGGTTCGGCCACGGCGGACGGTACGGCGAGCCCGGCTCCCACGCAATGCCGTCCGCGGGCGCGGAGCAGTTCGGCTCCGGCGTCGACGACCTCGCCGAGCACCTGTGCCGGGTCGGCGGAGACCGTGACGCAGCCGGGTGCGGTGGCGACGATCGTCCCGCCGAGCCCGACGAGCGCGGCCCGGAAACCGTCCGCGTGGACCTGGGCCGCGAGGGCGACAGGACCCCCGTCGTCGACCGACAGGCGGTGGGACGGGCGACCCTGGGAGCCCTCGGCCGCGGGGCGGGAGTCGACACGGATCAGCCCGAGCGCTTCGAGTTCGGCGGCCACGGCGCCGGCCGTGGCACGGGTGACTCCGAGCTCGGCGGTGAGCACGGCACGGGTGGGCGCCCGGCCCGTGTGCACCAGCTCCAACGCGGGGCCGAGCACATTGCGGCCTCTCTCCAGCCTCGTCCGCGTCGTCATCACCTTGCCGCTCATGGGGCTGAGTGTCCCATGATCCCGGGGGCCCGAGGGTCCGGCGGCCGCCCCGTTACGGCCATGGCCGCGGCTGCTGTCCGATGCGCGCCCCTGCGCGGGTGCTGTCCCCCGGCTCTCCCTCGTGCCCGGGTCCCGTCACCGGCCCGCTTCCCGGCTCTCTGCCCGACCCTCATCCCGGCCCTCTCCCGGCTGTCTCCCGGCTGTCTCCCGGCTGTCGTCCCGTTCCGGATCGCGCCGGACCGCGGGAACAGCGCCATGACCCGGATCGCGGCTCGGTTGTGCCCCGACCGTGTCACCCACTAGTCTGACTTTGTGCCGCTACTAAACAAACCACGGACGGCCACTCGGGGGGACCACGGCGGAGATCCCGCCCCTCACCCCATGACCCGTCTCCGCATCGCCCTGACCCTCTTCTTCGCCCTCGACGGCTTCCTGTTCGCCGGCTGGGTGGTCCGTATCCCCGCGATCAAGCACCAGACCGGCGCCTCGGAGAGCGGCCTGGGTCTCGCTCTCCTCGGTGTGTCCGCCGGAGCGGTGATCACGATGACCCTCACCGGACGGCTCTGCAACCGCTTCGGCAGCCGCCCCGTGACGGTCGCCGCGGGTGCGCTGATGTCGCTGGGCATCGCACTGCCCGCACTGACGCATTCGGTACTCGCGCTCGGACTCGTGCTGCTGGTGTTCGGCGTGGCCTACGGCGGGCTCAACGTGGCGATGAACAGTGTGGCCGTGGACCTGGTCGCGGCGCTGCGACGCCCCGTCATGCCGGCCTTCCACGCGGCGTTCAGCCTCGGCGGCATGGTCGGAGCGGGAATCGGCGGACTCGTCGCCGCCGGCCTCTCCCCCGCCACGCATCTCCTGGCACTCACCGTCGTCGGGCTCCTGGTCACGGCCGTGGCCGGTCCGATGCTGCTGCGCCACCGGCTGCCCGCACCTCCCACGGAGGCCACCGGCGCCACGGACCGCGGACTTGCCGGCCTCACCGGCCGTGCCCGCCGGCTCGTCGTGCTGTTCGGGGTGATCGCGCTGTGCACGGCGTACGGGGAGGGGGCGCTGGCGGACTGGGGCGCGCTGCACCTGGAGCAGGACCTGCACGCCCACCCGGGTGTCGCCGCCGCCGGATACTCGCTCTTCGCGCTCACGATGACGGCAGGACGGCTGTCGGGAACCGCCCTGCTGCAACGGCTCGGCCAGACCCGGACCCTGGCCGCGGGCGGCGCGACCGCCGCGGCGGGCATGCTGCTCGGCGCGCTGGCGCCGACCGCGGGGCTGGCCCTCACGGGCTTCGCCGTCACCGGGCTCGGTCTGGCGAACATCTTCCCGGTGGCGGTGGCCCGCGCGGGCGCGCTGGCGGGTCCCGCCGGTGTGGCCGCGGCATCGACGCTCGGGTACGGCGGGATGCTGCTCGGGCCGCCCGCGATCGGCTTCCTCGCCGACTGGTTCTCCCTGCCGGTGGCGCTGACGACGGTCGCACTGCTCGCGGCCACGGCCGGCGCCGTCGGATATGCGGTACGAAAGGCCCAGCCGGAGTCCTGAACCTGCCCGGCCGCGAGAGCACGGCCGTGCCCAACCGGTGGCGTTCCCGGGCACACTGGCCCGATGGAGACGACGGAACTGATCGAGGCGCTCGAGCGGGAGGGCCGGTCGCTGGCCGGTGCCGCCGAGAAGGCGGGCCCGGACGCGACGGTGCCGACTTGCCCCGGCTGGAAGGTCAGGGACCTGCTGCGGCACACCGGCATGGTGCATCGCTGGGCCACGGCGTACGTGGCCGAGGGCCACACCGCGTACCACCCGGACGAAGGGGAGCCCGACCTCGACGGGGATGCGCTCCTCGACTGGTTCCGGGAGGGCCATCGGCGCTTGGTGGCGGCGCTCGGTGCGGCACCGGAGGATCTGGACTGCTGGACCTTCCTTCCCGCTCCCTCGCCCCTGGCCTTCTGGGCGCGGCGCCAGGCCCACGAGACCACCGTCCACCGCGTGGACGCCGAATCGGCGCTCGGCGCCCCCGCCGGCGTGCCGGAGGCGCTGGCGGCGGACGGCATCGACGAGTTGCTGGGCGGCTTCCACTCCCGTTCCCGGAGCCGGGTGCGTACCGACCGCCCGCGGACTCTGCGGGTACGGTCGACGGATACGGAGGATGTGTGGACCGTGCGGCTGTCGCCGCAGCCGCCCGTGGTGGAACGCGTCGGCGACGGCCCGGCGGACTGCGAGCTGAGCGGTCCCGTCGACCGGCTCTACCTCACTCTCTGGAACCGGCTGCCGGACTCGGCGGTGACCCTCACGGGCGACCGTGAACTGGCGACACTGTGGCGCGGCAGTTCCGCGGTCACCTGGTCCTGACCGCTCAGTCTGCCGCGCAGGCTCCTGGTCACGCTGACGAACGTGCGTACCCGCCGGGCGGGCCACAGCGCGCTGGTCGCGGCGTCGGCGTCCGTACGGGACGGTGACGCGACCGGTGAACGGGGAAGTGCCACGGCCACCGCACGGGGCGCGGTCCACGACTGAACGCCCCCTGCCGGCCGGGACGGGCCGTGGGACGCGGGTGGTTGCCCGCGCCCCACGGCCCTGTGACACTCCCTGTATGGCGGAACGCACACAGGCGCAGCGCGACGCGATCACCGTGGAGATCGGATACGCGCTGTTCAGCGCGGTCTTCGCGGCGGCGCTGGTGGCCGGGGCCGTCGTCGGCCCCGCGTTCGCGCTGGATCTGCCGCACGTCGCGGAGCGCGCGCTGCGGTGGACGGCTCTGGTGGCGGGAGTAGTGGTGTTCACGGCCCGTGTCGTGCACGTCCTGTGGCGCTTTCCCCGCGGAGGTGCCGGCGATCAGCCGATCCAGCCGGGGCGGACGAGCCCCGACTCATAGGCGAGGACGACCAGTTGGGCCCGGTCACGGGCTCCGAGCTTCACCATCGTCCGGCTGACGTGTGTCTTCGCGGTCAGCGGGCTGACGACCAGCCGGCGGGCGATCTCCTCGTTGGACAGGCCGATGCCCACGAGGGCCATCACCTCCCGTTCGCGCTCGGTGAGTCCGGCGAGGCGCTCGTCGTCGGCAGGCGCCTTCGAACGGGCGGCGAACTCCGCGATCAGACGGCGCGTCACTCCCGGGGACAGCAGCGCGTCGCCGTCCACCACCGCGCGCACCGCACGCAGGAGTTCGTCCGGCTCCGTGTCCTTCACCAGGAAGCCGGAGGCCCCGGCGCGGATCGCCTCGAAGACGTACTCGTCCAGCTCGAAGGTGGTGAGCATGACCACCTTCACCCCCTGCAACGACACGTCCCCGGTGATACGGCGGGTGGCGGCGAGACCGTCGAGCAGCGGCATCCTGATGTCCATCAGGACCACATCGGGCCTGAGTTCGGCGACCTGGCGCAGCGCCTCCTCGCCGTCCCCCGCCTCCCCGGCGACCTCGATGTCCGGCTGGGCGTCCAGCAGCGCGCGGAAACCGGCCCGCACCAGCGCCTGGTCGTCGGCGAGCAGCACACGGATCACGGTGTCTCCCTGGGCTCGACGGGCAGTTCGGCCTGTACCCGGAAGCCGCCCTCGGGCCGAGCGCCCGCCTTGACGGTGCCACCGAGCGCCTTGGCCCGCTCCCGCATTCCCACCAGCCCGCGGCCGCTGCCGTCCTGATCGGTGCCGGTCGCGGGCCCGTCGTCGTCGACGACGAGCCGGAGGCGGCCGGGCGCGTATCCGATCAGCACCCGGGCGCTGCGCGAACCGGAGTGACGCACCACATTCGTCAGCGCCTCCTGCACGATCCGGAACGCGGCGAGGTCGGCGCCCGGCGGCAGGGGTGTCTTCTCGCCCTCGGTGGTGACCTGCACGGTCAGTCCGGTCGCGGCGGCCTGCTCGACGAGTTCGGAGATCCGGTCGAGCCCGGGCGCCGGCGCCCGCGGCGCCTCCCCCGGGCTCCGCAGCGTGTCCAGTACCTGCCGCACTTCCCCGAGGGCTTCCTTGCTGGCCGTCTTGATGGTGGTGAGAGCCGTGCGGGCCTGTTCGGGGTCGGAGTCCAGCAGTGCGAGACCGACACCGGCCTGCACATTGATGACCGAGATGGAGTGGGCGAGGACATCGTGCAGTTCGCGGGCGATGCGCAGCCGCTCCTCGTCGGCCCGGCGCTCGATCGCGGCCTGCCGTTCGGCGCGTTCTCGGACCCATTGTTCTCTGCGTACGCGCGTCAGTTCGGCGGCGGCGAGCACGGCCACGACCCAGGCCGCTCCCACCAGTTCCCCGCCCCAGGACGCCGGCCCGTCGCCGGCGGGCGGCAGGTACCGGTAGAGCCAGTGACCGATGACGAGATGGCCTGCCCAGAGCATGGCGACGGCGCCCCAGGCGGCGTACCGGCGTCCCGCGACGACGGCGGAGAAGACGCCCACGGCGACGGCGACGAAGACGGGGCCGTACGGATAGCCGGCACCGAGATAGACGAGCGTGACCGCCACCACGCCGAAGAGGGCGACCACGGGGTACGTGCGGCGCATCAGCAGGATCGCGGGGCCCGCCAGCAGCAGCGCCCGCGCGAGGGCGTCGAGCGGCTCCCGGCCGGGCTGGTTCCTCGCCGCGAAGCCCGAGCCCACCGCCACGAGGACGGCGACCAGCAGGGTGGACCGCCAGGGCAGGCCCGTCCCCCGGGCCGGGTCCTGCCGGAACCACCACCGGTGCGGGCCGCCCGGCACCCCGGACCCGTCGCCGAGCCACGGCCGCCCGGCGTCCGTCCGCGGCCGGTCGTCCCGCTGCGGGCCGCTGCGCTCCTCGTCCATATCGTCACGCTAGACCCGGTGCGCCCGCCCGGGCGTCAGCCGGGCGTGGTGGTCACACGTACTCCGGGGGGAGTAGGCGGGACGACAGGCGCCCCGCGGCTCACCGGGGTTTCAGGAGCACCGTCAGGACGTGACGGGGGCGTCGTCGGATGCGGACGAGGCGTCCCCGGCGCCCTGACCGGGGGCTCCGCCCGCCCGGCCGGTGGGCGCCCCGCCCACCGGCCGGGTCCGGTCCAGCGCTTCCAGCGCACGCCTGACCACGGGCCGGGAGGCCACGATGCCGGCGAGCGAGGTCGATCCTCGTGCGATGTCCGTGAACGCCTTCCAGGCCGGCCGGAATCCGCTGAGGGCCGCGTGGAGGATGCCGGGACGCCGCTCGAAGACGGCCAGCATCCGCTGTCCGACCGCCATCTCCACGCCCAGTCCCGCCTTGATGGCGAAGGCGTAGTTCAGCGCCTGGCGACGGGCGTCCACCGCGTCGTTGGCCTCCGCGATCCGTACCGCCCACTCCCCCGCGAGCCGTCCGGAGCGCAGCGCGAACGAGATGCCCTCCCGGGTCCACGGCTCGAGCAGCCCGGCCGCGTCACCGCACACCAGCACCCGTCCCCGTGAAAGCGGCGAGTCGTCCGTGCGGCAGCGCGTGAGATGGCCGGACGAGACGGCCGGCTCGAAGCCGGAAAGACCGAGCCGGGCGATGAAGTCGTCCAGATAGCGCTTGGTGGCCGCTCCTTCGCCGCGGGCCGAGATCACGCCCACCGTCAGCACATCGCCCTTGGGGAACACCCAGCCGTAACTCCCGGGCAGCGGGCCCCAGTCGATGAGCACCCGGCCGACCCAGTCCTCCGCGACGGTGGCCGGCACGGGGATCTCGGCCTCCAGACCGAGATCCACCTGGTCGAGCTTCACCCCGACATGTGCCCCTATCCGGCCGGCGCTGCCGTCCGCTCCGACGACCGCCCGGGCGAGCACCGTCTCACCGTCGGCGAGGACGACCGCGACGGTGCGGCGGTCGGGTACGGTCGGGCCGTGCTGCTCCACACGGGAGACGATCGCTCCCGTGCGCAGCTCCGCGCCCGCCTTCTGCGCCTGTTCCACCAGTCCGGCGTCGAACTCGGGCCGGTTGACGAGGCCGAAGAGCATCCGGCGGGAGCGGCGGGTACGGGCGAGCCTGCCGTCGAGCGAGAACGTGACGGCGTGCACCCGGTCCTGGAGCGGCAGCTCGAAGCCGGGCGGCAGGGCGTCCCGGGACGGTCCGATGATGCCTCCGCCGCAGGTCTTGTAGCGGGGCAGTGCGGCCTTCTCCAGGAGGAGCACCCGGCGTCCTGCGACCGCGGCGGCATAGGCCGCCGACGCTCCCGCCGGTCCGGCTCCGACCACGACCACGTCCCACACCGGGGCGTCCGGCGCCGGCTCGTCCTGTCCGCTGACGGCATCTGCGTTCTCGCTGCTCACGATGTGCTTCTGCTCCCGATCCGACCCATGGCCCAAGCTCTCGACGGCATCCTACGGGCGCGGCCCGCCCACACCCCTGTGGGAGGATCACGCGTACCTTCGCTGTACACCCATCGAAGACGACGTCGCACCCACAAGGAGCGTGCCCATGACCGCGAATGCGATCGCCGAGACCGTCGCGACCCTGATGCCCCGTGCCAAGGCGGAGCTCGCGGAGCTGGTGGCGTTCCATTCGGTGGCGGACCCGGCCGTGGCGCCGAAGAGCGAGTGCGAGGCGGCGGCCGCCTGGGTGGCCGACGCCCTGCGCGCGGAGGGGTTCGAGGACGTGGCGCTGCTCGACACACCTGACGGTTCCCAGTCGGTGTACGGCCTGCTGCCGGGCCCGCAGGACGCGCCGACCGTACTGCTCTACGCGCACTACGACGTACAGCCGATGCTGGACGAGACGGCGTGGGTGTCCCCGCCGTTCGAACTGACCGAGCGCGACGGCCGCTGGTACGGGCGCGGAGCCGCCGACTGCAAGGGCGGCTTCATCATGCATCTGCTCGCCCTGCGCGCCCTCAAGGCCAACGGCGGCATACCCGTGTCCGTCAAGGTCGTCGTCGAGGGCTCCGAGGAGCAGGGCACGGGCGGCCTGGAGCGCTACGTCGAGGCCCACCCGGACCTGCTGCGCGCGGACGCGATCGTGATCGGCGACACGGGCAACTTCCGCGTCGGGCTGCCGACCGTGACGGCGACCCTGCGGGGGATGACGATGGTCCGCGTCCGGATCGACACGCTGGAGGGGAATCTCCACTCGGGGCAGTTCGGCGGCGCCGCGCCGGACGCGCTCGCGGCCCTCATCCGGGTGCTCGACTCACTGCGCGCCGAGGACGGCTCGACGGTCGTCGACGGTCTGGAGGCCGATGCCGCCTGGCAGGGCCTGCAGTACGCGGAGGGCGACTTCCGCAAGGACGCCAAGGTCCTGGACGGAGTCGGCCTGATCGGCGGCGGTACGGTCGCCGACCGTATCTGGGCCCGCCCGGCCGTCACCGTGATCGGCATCGACTGCCCGCCGGTGGCGGGTGCGACCCCGTCGGTGCCGGCGAGCGCCCGCGCGCAGATCAGTCTGCGGGTACCGCCCGGTCAGGACGCGGCCGAGGCGACGAAGCTGCTGTTCGCGCACATCGAGCGGCACACGCCGTGGAACGCCCGGGTGAGCATCGAGCAGGTGGGTCAGGGCCAGGCTTTCCGTGCCGACGTGAACAGCCCGGCGTACACGTCCATGGCCGATGCGATGCGGATCGCCTACCCGGGTGAGGAGATGCAGACCGCGGGCATGGGCGGCTCGATTCCGCTCTGCAACACGCTCGCCGCGCTCTACCCGGACGCGGAGATCCTGCTGATCGGTCTGAGCGAGCCGGAGGCGCAGATCCACGCGGTGAACGAGAGCGTGTCGCCGCAGGAGTTGGAGCGCCTTTCCGTCGCCGAGGCGCACTTCCTGGTGAACTACGCGCGCTCGAAGCAGGCGTAGCCGCGCAGCGCGGCCGGCGCCGGGCCGGCGCCACGTGCAGGATGCGCTCCGCGCCCCGGGTCGGAGGCGTACGGGCCCCGTCGGCCTCTAACCGACGGGCACACCCGCCTCCAGGTTGAGCACCGTCCCGCGTTCACGGGCGCGCAGGGCCCAGCGCAACCGCTCGTAGCGGGCCGGCGGCAGCATCGCCGCGGCCTCCTCCTCGGATGCGAACCGCCAGTCCCTCAGTTCCTCACCGGGCAGCAGCACCCGCGAAGCCTCCTCGGCGCTGAGCCGTCCGCCGTCGAAGAGCATCCGCAGTCCGCCGTAGCCGGGCGGCCGTGGCGGCTCCCAGTCGACGACCAGCAGCCGGGGTACGGCATCGAGGTGGACGCCGATCTCCTCGGCCACCTCGCGCATTCCGGCGCGGGCCGGGGACTCGCCCCGCTCCACCACTCCGCCGGGGAACTCCCAGCCCGGCTTGTAGGTGGGGTCGACGAGCAGCACCCGGTCCTGGTCGTCGAAGAGGAGCACACCCGCGGCCTGGGTCTCGGCGGTCGGCTCGGGCGTCTGCACGATGTCGCAGACTCCGGCGGCGCCGGTCCTTACGGCTTCAGCGACCGCCTCGGCGGTCTCACGGGGTGTCAGACGGGAGGAGTCGACGACATGGGCGTCGGCGGTGAGCCAGCCAAGTGCGTGCCGATAGGGCTCGATGTGGTCATAGGCCCACTGCCGTACGCGCTGTTCGGCGTCGGGGACGTCCGGCTCCTCACGTGCGGCGATACGGGCCCGCAGGATCGTTTCCTCCGGGGCGAGCAGGACATGACGCACGGGTATGCGCCGGGCGGCGAGACTGCCGAAGATCTCGTCGCGGTACTCCTGGCGCAGCAGGGTCATGGGCACCACGAGGACTCCGCCGCACTCGGCGAGCATCGCGGCAGCGGCGTCGACGACGAGCCGGCGCCAGATCGGCAGGTCCTGGTAGTCGGTGACCTCATCGAGCCGCTTCTGCGGCAGGAGGTACCGCAGCGCCCCGCCGATCACCTCGGGGTCGTACAACGTGCTGTTCGGGATGAGATCGACCAGTTCGCGAGCAGCGGAGGTCTTGCCCGCGCTGAACGTACCGTTGATCCAGACGATCACGGTTCCCCCTCTTCCGTAGCCCCCGGTGGGCTGTCCGCTACACCCTGCCACGGAACCCGGTGTCTCCGGGCGGGGGCAACCGTTCCGTTCCGGTCCCGGAGCGGAACCGTGCCGGGTACACACCGGATACGAAACAGCGTCGAGGCGGTCGGAAACGGGCCCGGGCGATCGGGCACGGACTCCGGCAGGCCGGGAATGGGCGCCGGGCAGGCGGGGCGTAACAGAAGCCCTGAAGTGTCGTTGGGCGTCACAAGGACGAGGGGGGTACGGAGATGACGCGCCGTAGGGTGCTGGAGGTCTTTCCCGCCGGGGGGCCACGGGGCAGCCGCCCCGCGGAGGAGTTCGCGCGAGCCCGCCGCGACGAGGGCCTTCCCGCGGAGGTCGTGATGAACCTGGATGCGGACGCGTTCCTGGTGGTCGTGCCGCACCAGCAGTCGGACGCGTACCGTCACCCGCTGTGAGGGGCGGCCCGCGGCGCCGCGCTTGCCGCCGGGCCCGCTCGAACGCCTCGGGCCACTGCCGGGCGGCGGCACCACCGCCATCGCCCGGCTGCCCCAGGGCACGTCCCCCAACATGGCCGAAACGGCGCGCTGCGCCGCAGGGGGTTACCGCGGACCGGGGAGTTCCGGTGTGAGCTCGCCGTCGTGTGCACGGTCCCGGGGCGACCGCCGCACCGGGTCTCACCCCCTGAGCGTGGCCGTCGTATCGCCGCGCCGGGCCGCTGCCGCCGCCCCCAGCAGACCCGCGTCCCTCCCGGTGCGGGCCGGAGCCACCACGAGGTGCTGGACGAAGGACAGGGTGGCGTAGTCGCGGAGCGCCTTGCGCAGGGGCGTGAAGAGCACGTCCCCGGCGCCCGCAACTCCCCCGCCGATGACGGCGATGCGGATCTCGACGAGCGTCGCGGTCGCAGCGATCGCGGCGGCCAGGGCCTGGGCGGCGCGCTCGAAGGAGGCGGCGGCGACCGGGTCACCCATCGCCGCCGCCGCGGCCACCGCCGCCGCCGAGGTGTCGCCGTCGGGGCCCGGGCGCCAGCCGTTGTTCAGCGCACGGCGCGCGATGTTGGGGCCGCTCGCGATCCGCTCCACACAGCCGCGGCCCCCACAAGGGCACAGCTCACCGTCGAGGTCCACGCTGATGTGGCCGATGTGCCCGGCGTTCCCGGTCGGTCCGGGGTGCAGCCTGCCGCCGAGCACGAGTCCGCCGCCGACCCCCGTCGAGACGACCATGCACAGGGCGTCGTCGTACTCGCGCGCGGCGCCCAGCCAGTGCTCGGCCGCCGTCATCGCGACGCCGTCGCCGACCAGTTCGACATGGTGTCCGCCGGTGAACACGCGCACCCGGTCCACCAGGGGAAAGCCCCGCCAACCGGGTACGTTGACCGGGCTGACCGTGCCCGTGGACGCGTCCACCGGCCCTGCGCTTCCGATGCCGACGGCCGTCACACGCAGCCACAGCGGTGACCTCATGAGCTCCCCGAGTACCGACTCGACCGCGCGCATCACCGTCTCGCCGTCCTCGCGGGCCGGGGTCGGCCACTGGGTACGCAGGAGGATCCTGCCGCCGACGTCCACCAACGCGCCGGCGATCTTGGTACCACCGATGTCGAGTGCGGCGACGAGGTCGTTATGCATCGGTGTGGGGTCTCCCGGGGGGACTGGCGGCCGGACAAAACGCCGACCTGCGGCTTCGATCACCAGTCTCCCCTGCCCTGACAACGTTGTCCAGGGCCTATGCTCGACGCCACAGCCTTGCACAGCAGGAACGCTGGGTGGCTCCCGGCGGTAGGGTTTTCCGTCTGGATCATGCCGGGGGCGCGCAGGGCTCACCCCGGCGCCCCGACAGGGCGCACCGACGACGACAGGACAGCTGACTGTGGCCGAGTTCGCCCGCCGACCCGCGACCAACCGCTACGGCACCCGGCCCACGATGAAGGACGTGGCCGCGCGCGCCGGGGTCGGGCTGAAGACGGTCTCCCGGGTGGTGAACGGCGAGCCGGGTGTCACCCCGGACACCGAACGCCGGGTGCAGGAGGCGATCGACGCCCTCGGCTTCCGGCGCAACGACAGCGCCCGGGTGCTGCGCAAGGGCCGCACCGCGTCGATCGGGCTCGTGCTGGAGGACCTCGCCGACCCCTTCTACGGTCCGCTCAGCCGGGCGGTGGAGGAGGTCGCGCGGGCCCATGGCGCGCTGCTGATCAACGGCTCCAGCGCGGAGGACCCGGACCGCGAGCAGGAGTTGGTGCTCGCGCTGTGCGCCCGTCGCGTGGACGGACTCATCGTCATCCCTGCCGGACACGACCACCGTTACCTCGAACCGGAGATCAAGGCGGGCATCGCCACGGTGTTCGTGGATCGCCCCGCCGGCCGGATCGACGCAGACGTGGTGCTGTCGGACAGCTTCGGCGGCTCCAGGGAGGGCGTCGCACACCTGGTCGCGCACGGACACCGGCGGATCGGGTTCATCGGCGACCAGCCGTGCATCCACACCGCGAAGGAGCGACTGCGCGGCTATCGCGCCGCCATGGAGGACGCCGGTCTGCCCGTGGACGAGCGATGGGTCGCGCTGGGCTCGACCGATCCCGAGCGGGTCACTGCGGCCGTGGAGGAGATGCTCGCGGGACCGGACCCGGTCACCGCGCTCTTCGCCGGCAACAACCGCGTGACCGTGACGGCGGTGCGGGTGCTCGCGGGGCGCGACACCCCCGTCGCCCTGGTCGGCTTCGACGACATCGAGCTGGCCGATCTGCTCGGCATCACCGTCATCGCCCAGGACTCCGCGACGCTCGGGCGTACGGCGGCGGAACAGCTCTTCCGCCGGCTGGACGGTGCGACCGAGGAGCCCGCCCGCGTCGAACTCACGACGAGGCTGCTCGCACGCGGCTCCGGCGAGCTGCCGCCGCCGCCCGGGACGCGCTGAAGGGGCGCCGGCCCGCCGGGGTCCTCCGCAGACCGGCCATGGACCTCGGCACGGGGCGGCGGACCACCGGTGACCCCGTACGGGCCCGGCGGACCCGCCGCGCCCCTCGTATCGCGGGAGCAACGCCCGCTCCCGGCCGACGAGTTCGCCATGGCGTCCTGCGATGCGGAGCCGGAGCGTCGCGCCGGGGAGTGCGTCCCCTCACACCCTCCGGGGTGCGGGGGCCACACCGCGCCGAACACGGAGAGTTGCACCGAGTTGCGCTGAGTTCACCGCTCAAGACAATGGTTGGGGCGGCAATTCCGTCCGAGGCGGAGGGAGAGGGATTGTGAAGCCTTCGATAGCTGTCTCTCAGGATTCGGGCCGTATCCGCGTCGTGAGGCTGCTCCATGTCCGCGAGGGCATGGAGGACGGTTTCGTCAAGGCGTACAAACAGGTACGCAGAAAGGCCGCGGCAAGTCCTGGGCATCTCGGCGAGCAGCTGTGCCGCTCATCAGAGAATCCCGGGCAGTGGCTGCTCACCAGCGAGTGGGAGAACATGGAGGCCATCAAGCAGTGGCGGATGAGCTCCGAGCACGAGGCGCTCGTCCAGCCGATGAACGCGTGCCTCCTCGAGGAGCGCACCACGACGGTGTTCAACATCGTGGAGTGACAGCCTGGTTCACCAGGCCGGTGGGGGCCCGTCTCCGTGCGCCGGCCGCGCACGAGGCGGGCCCGCGCCGCCCTGCGCCGTCAGTCGGTCCGCGTTCCCGCACCGGTGCGAACAGCTGTGATCACCAGCGCGGTGTAACGCATCGTGAAGCCACCCCCCAGAGCATCGACGGCGGCTCCGATGCCCGTCAGCACTTCTTCCTGCTTGTCGGGCGGGAGCTGGGCGTGTCCACCGGTGGTGGGCAACTGGTCGAGCCACTCGTCCCGGGTGTAGTTCCGCTCCCAGTCGAATCGCCACTCCTCGGGGTCACCGAACGCGCCGGTCTCGCGCATTCCGTCTGCCGCCCGGGTGCACAGCGCGGCGTACCCGTCCTCGCTTGCCCGCGGGCGGGCGGCGAGCGAGTCGGGCGCGATCCGGCGGTAGACCGCGGAGAAGGCCTCCGCGACAGCGGACGGCGGACGGTCCACGTTCCAGAACGCCGCCAGCCGGCCACCCGGCCGTAGCACCCCGGCAGCCTTCGCCGCCCCTGCCACGGGGTCCACCCAGTGCCAGGTCTGCCCGGAGACGACCACATCGAACACACGGCCCGCGGGATCCCAGGCTTCGAACGCCCCCACCTCGACGTCGAGCCCGCGCATACGCGCCCACGCGGCCATCCGCGGGTCGGCTTCGACTCCGAGCACCTCGCAGCCGGCCGCCTGGAACTGCCGCGCCGCGATACCCGTACCGATGCCGACGTCGACGACGGCCCGGCCGGGGGCGGCGGCGACGATGCGCTCCACCATGGGGCCGGGATAGCGGGGGCGGGCCCGGTCGTATCGCTCGGGGTCCGAGCCGAACGACTCTGCCAGCTCACGGACTTGATGGGGCGTGCGCGAGGAGAGGCCCGCTCGCTCGGGCGGTAAAGTGGGCATGCGCCCACTATGGTGGGCACATGCCCACTCGTCAAACGGCAAGCCCGTAGGGGAAGAAGGGACGCACGATGCCGACAGGCGTGGCCATGCGCGATGCCCGCGAGCAACTGTTCGATGCAGCGGAGCGCGTCCTGTTCCGGGACGGACCGAGCGCGCTCACCAGCCGGGCGGTCACCGCGGAGGCCGGCTGCGCCAAGGGTGTGCTGCACCGGCACTTCGCCGACTTCGACGCCTTTCTCGCCGAGCTGGTCCGGGACCACATCGGCCGGATCGACAGCCGCTCCGCCGCCCTGAACGACGACGCCGGGACCGGCGTTGTCACCGACAACCTCACCGCCGCGCTGATGGACTTGTTCGGCTCTTCGGTCGCGGTGGCGATCGTCGGCCTCGTGATCTCCAGGGACGGGCTGCGCACCCGGCTGCGCCAGGCCGGATCGACGGGGGTCCCGGTCCTGGCGGAGGCGACCGCCATGATCGCCTCCTATCTCACCGCCGAGCGGGCTGTGGGCCGTATCGCGGCCGACGCCGACGTCGGCACCCTCGCCCCCACGCTCATCGGGGCCTGCCATCTGCTCTTCGCCGACCGGGAAGGCACCCCGCCGGAGCCTGAAGCGGTCCACAGGGTCGTGTCCACGGTCGTCGCCTGCGCCGTCCCGGAACGACCGTCATGAACGGACCGTGCGGACCGTGAGCACACGGGCATCCGTTCACCGCGTTCCGGGGCTCGGTTCACCGCGTTCCGGAGCTCAGTTCGCCACGTCGCGGACGTGCGTAAGCCTCGAGCTGCTCGCGGTTCAGCCCTGCGAGCCGGGTCACCTCGTCGTCGTCGAGGGCTCCGCACTCCAGTCCGCGCAGCAGATAGCCGCTGAGCGCCTTCGCGGTGGCGGGCTCGTCCATGATGCCGCCCTCGGTCCTCGCGGCGTAGGCGGCGAGCCGGCCCGCGGCCGCCGCCATGCCCTCGCGATAGAAGGCGAAGACCGCGGCATAGCGGGTGGGGAGATGGGCCGGGTGCATGTCCCAGCCCTGGTAGTACGCCCGGGCAAGGGCACGGCGCGTCAGTCCGTAGTGCAGCCTCCATGCCTCGTGGACCTGCTCGGTGGGGCCGACGGGGAGCACGTTCGTCGAGCCGTCGGACACCCGCACGCCTGTACCCGCGGCCGCGACCTGCATGACGGCCTTGGCGTGGTCCGCGGCCGGGTGGTCGCTCGCCTGGTACGCGGCGCTCACGCCGAGGCAGGCGCTGTAGTCGAAGGTGCCGTAGTGCAGCCCGGTGGCGCGGCCCTCGGCGGCGTCGATCATCCGGGCGACGGTGGCGGTGCCGTCGGCGGCGAGGATGGCCTGACTGGTCTCGATCTGGATCTCGAAGCCGATCCGCCCCGCGTCCAGGCCGTGCGTCTTCTCGAAGGCCTCCAGAAGCCGGACGAACGCCGTGACCTGTTCGGCGTAGGTGACCTTGGGGAGGGTGAGGACCAGCCCGGCGGGCAGACCGCCGTGCTCCAACAGGCCGGTGAGAAAGACGTCCGTGGTGCGGATGCCCCGGTCGCGCACGGCCGGCTCCATGCACTTCATACGGATGCCCGTGTACGGGGCGGTGGCGCCGGGCCGTACAGCCGGTCCGGAGGCGGCGGCCCCGGAGTGCGCTTCGGCGAGGAGTCGGGCGGCGCGGGCGGCGTCGGCGTCCTCGTCGACGCCCCGGTAGCCGTCCTCGAAGTCCACGCGCAGATCCTCGACCGGTTCGCGCTCCAGCTTGGCCCGCACCCGGGCGTGGACGGGCTCGGCGAGTTCGTCGGAGAGCCCGAGCACCCGCGCCAGAGCCTCGGCGTCCGGGGCGTGCGCGTCGAGGGCGGCGAGGGCCTGGTCGCCCCAGGACCGTACGGTGTCCGCGCCGAAGTTCTCACCGGGCACGTAGACCGTGTGGACGGGCTGACGCGTGCCGGGGTCTCCCGGGTAGCGGCGGGCGAGCTCCGCGTCCACCGGTGCGAGGGAGGCGCTGATGGCCTTGCTGACCGCGTCGGCCAGGCTCGTGCTCGCCTTCTCCTGCTGCCCCATCGATGCACACCCTCCCATTTTCCACTCACCGGAATCTTCCATCCGTATGGCGAAGCTAGTGGGGGCTACTGATCTGCGTCAATGGTCCACCGGAACGGCACGGGGCCGCGCGGTGAGGTTCACCGTGCGGCCCCGGACGGATGCCCTTCGGGCTCAGCCCTTGCGGGTCTTGACCTCTTCGGTCAGCTGTGGGACGACGTCGAAGAGGTCGCCGACGACGCCGTAGTCGACGAGTTCGAAGATCGGGGCTTCGGCGTCTTTGTTGATGGCGACGATGGTCTTGGAGGTTTGCATGCCGGCTCGGTGCTGGATGGCGCCGGAGATGCCGGAGGCGATGTAGAGCTGGGGGGAGACGGACTTGCCGGTCTGGCCGACCTGGTTGGAGTGGGGGTACCAGCCGGCGTCGACCGCGGCGCGGGAGGCGCCGACGGCGGCACCGAGGGAGTCGGCGAGGGCTTCGATGACCGCGAAGTTCTCGGCGCCGTTGACGCCACGACCACCGGAGACCACGATCGCGGCCTCGGTCAGCTCGGGGCGGCCGGTGGACTCGCGCGGGGTGCGGGAGACGATCTTGGTGCCGGTGGCCTGTGCGGTGAAGGACACGGTCAGCGCCTGGGGGGTGCCGGCGGCGGGGGCGGGCTCGACCGGGGCCGAGTTCGGCTTCACGGTGATGACCGGGGTGCCCTTGGAGACGCGGGACTTGGTGGTGAACGCGGCGGCGAACGCGGACTGGGTGGCCACCGGGCCCTGCTCGCCGGCTTCCAGGTCGATGGCGTCGGTGATGATGCCGGAGCCGATCCGGACCGCGAGACGGCCCGCGATCTCCTTGCCCTCCGCGGAGGACGGCACCAGCACCGCCACGGGCGACACGGCGTCGTAGGCGGCGTGCAGGGCGTCGACCTTCGGGACGATCAGGTAGTCGGCGAACTCGGGGGCATCGGCGGTCAGGACCTTGACGGCACCGTGCTCGGCGAGGACGCCGGCGGTGGCCTCGGCGCCGGAACCGAGAGCGACGGCGACCGGCTCACCCAGACGACGAGCCAGCGTCAGCAGCTCCAGCGTGGGCTTGCGAACGGCACCGTCGACGTGATCGACGTAGACGAGAACTTCAGCCATGGGACTTCTTCTCTCCTGCTTGCAAAGGATGCGGGACGACTAGCGGTTGACCGAAGCTCAGATGAACTTCTGGCTCGCGAGGAACTCCGCGAGCTGCTTACCGCCCTCGCCCTCGTCCTTGACGATCGTGCCCGCGCTACGGGCCGGACGCTGGGCCGCGGAGTCGACCGCGCTCCAGGCACCCTCAAGACCGACCTCCTCCGCCTCGATCTCGAGGTCGGACAGGTCCAACGACTGAACCGGCTTCTTCTTCGCGGCCATGATGCCCTTGAAGGAGGGGTAGCGGGCCTCACCCGACTGGTCCGTCACCGACACCACCGCGGGCAGGGCGGCCTCCAGCTGCTCGCTGGCACTGTCCCCGTCACGCCGGCCCTTGACCGTGCCGTCCTGGACCGAAACCTCGGACAGCAGGGTGACCTGCGGGACACCCAGACGCTCGGCGAGGATGGCCGGCAGCACACCCATGGTGCCGTCGGTGGAGGCCATACCGCAGATCACCAGGTCATAGCCGGTCTTCTCGATCGCCTTGGCCAGCACCAGCGACGTGCCCATCACATCACTGCCGTGCAGATCGTCGTCCTCGACGTGGACGGCCTTGTCGGCACCCATCGACAACGCCTTGCGCAACGCGTCCTTGGCGTCCTCCGGACCCACGGTCAGCACCGTGACCTCCGCCTCGTCCGCCTCGTCGGCGATCTGCAGCGCCTGCTCGACCGCGTACTCGTCCAGCTCCGACAGCAGACCGTCCACATCATCCCGCTCGACGGTCAGGTCATCGGCGAAGTGCCGGTCACCGGTGGCATCGGGCACGTACTTCACACAGACAACGATCCTCAAGCTCACGCCGGCTCTCCTACTGCATCCGTCTTTTCCGTGGGTCCCCCGCACCGAAGCCAAGGGGGGCCTGCCTTGTGCAGGCAGCATAGGCGCCCGAAGGCGGGGTTTCCGGTCGCGACGACCGGTGCCCCGTACGTCATATTACTCGTCAGTACATAGCGGAGAGCGTCGATAAGCAAGCGCTTGGAACTGTGATGTTGACAACGCTGTGTAACCGGGATTTCGCGGTTGCCCCGAGCGTTGAATCAGTCTCTGAGCGCGTTGAAGCGGCCCTGGTGGTACACGAGCGGACGCCCGGCGCCATCGGGCTCACCGGCCACCGCCTCGGCGATCACGATGCAGTGGTCGCCCGCCGGCACCCGTGCGATCACACGGCAGACCAGCCAGGCGAGCACACCGTCCAGGACCGGAACGTCTTCGGGCCCGTTGCGCCAACGGGTGGGCGGCGCAAAGCGATCGGCGCCGCTGCGCGCGAACGTGGCGGCCAGTTCCCGCTGGTGCTCGCCGAGTATGTGCACGCCGATGTGCTCGGCGTCCGAGACGACGGGCCAGCTGGACGACGCCGTGCCGATACCGAACGACACGAGCGGGGGCTCGGCCGCGACGGAGTTGAGCGAGGTGGCCGTGAATCCGACGGGACGCTCGCCCCGTGCGGTGATGACCGCGACGCCCGCGGCGTGCCGCCGGAAGACGGAGCGGAGCAGCTCGGGTGAAGCGAGCTGTGGGGTGCCGAGACCGGGCAGTGGCGCCATCGAGTTGTCCTTCTGCGAGTGCTGCGAACAGTGGTTCCGGGGTTGTTCAGACACCCGGACAGCGCGCGGTCGCATGACGGGCCGGGTTCGCACAAGCCCGGCCGTGGAGAAGGAAGAGAGATGGCACGTCGCCAGCCTGGCGATCGCAGGCTCGCGCAGTCAAGCGGGTCCCGCGATATGGGAGCAGCGTCACGCTGCGGTGGCCGGGCGTCACAGCGCCGCACCGACGGCCGCGATGACATCGGCCTTACGGGGCTGCCCCGATGCCCGCCGTACGATCAGGCCGCTCGCGTCGAGCACCAGGACGGTCGGCGTGCGCACGATGTCCAGCGCACGGACCAGTGCGAGCCGGTCCTCGGCGTCGATCTCCACATGGGCGACTCCATCGACCATGGCCGCCACCTCGGCGAGCGTCCGGCGCGTCGCCCGGCAGGGCTGGCAGAAGGCGCTGGAGAACTGCACCAGTGTCGCCCGCTCCCCCAGCTCCGCACCCAGCTCGGTGGGCCCGAGTCGTCCTGGTGCGTGCCCGTTCATCCCCGGTCCTCGCTCGGCTGCTGCTTCCACTGCCCCTGCCCGCCTGCCACTTGCCCTGTGTCCACCCGACCGACTGCGGCCCGTCGACCGGCCGATCGACCCATCGACCCATCGACGAAGTCTGCCCGACGGACGGAGTCCGCCCGCCGTCCACATCCGTCGCCGCACCGCCCGCCGGTGCCGGTGGCCCGTCTCCGTCGCCCGTGAACAGCGCCTGTGAGGCCGCACAGATTCCCGTCCGGTGACACGACGTGATGAGAATCTCGCCCTCTGAGGCGTCCAGGGCTGGCCGTTGCGCCGCGCATGGGGCACGATCTGCCTCAATGCCGAAAACCTACGGCTGCGTAACTTCCGCCGGGCGCACCCTCCCGGGGCACAGTAAGGAAGGGTCTCCCCACCTATGGCTGAGCTTGTCTACCGGCCGGTCGTCGGCGCCGCTCTCACCTTCTTCAAGGCGCTTGACCTGAAGATCGACACCCAGGGGTCGGAGAACATTCCGCGCTCCGGCGGTGCGGTGCTGGTGAGCAATCACATCAGCTACCTCGACTTCATCTTCTCCGGCTTGGCAGCCCTGCCACAGAAGCGCCTGGTCCGCTTCATGGCGAAGGACTCGGTATTCCGGCACCGGATCTCGGGCCCGCTGATGCGCGGGATGAAGCACATCCCCGTGGACCGAACGCAGGGCGAGGCGGCTTACGCGCACGCACTGGAGTCGCTGCGCTCCGGCGAGATCATCGGGGTCTTCCCCGAGGCCACCATCTCCCAGTCGTTCACGCTCAAGAGCTTCAAGTCGGGTGCCGCGCGGCTCGCGCAGGAGGCGGGCGTCCCTCTGATCCCGATGGCCCTGTGGGGCACCCAGCGGGTGTGGACCAAGGGACGTCCGAGGAACCTCAAGCGCAGCCACATCCCCGTGACGATCCGGGTCGGCGAACCGATGGCGGCGCCCAAGGACCAGTACGCGGGCGCCATCACCCGACGGCTGCGTGAGCGGGTGCAGGAGCTTCTTGAAGCGGCTCAGCGGGCCTACCCCGTACGCCCGAAGGACGCGAACGACACCTGGTGGGTGCCCGCGCACCTCGGCGGCACGGCGCCGACCCCGGCGGAGGTCCGCGAGGCGGGCTGAGGGGGCGCGCGCCGCCCGGACAGGATCCGGGTCAGTCCGCGGCGCGGACGGTGATGCATGCCCCGGGACTCAGCTTCTCCAGCATTTCGGCGAGCTCGGCGCCTGCGGCCTCGAGCTCGCCGTTCGTCATGGGCGGCAGCGACTCCAGCAGGAACAGCGCGTTCACCGACTCCTCGGTGAGCCGGGTGCGGGGCCCCTGCCGCCAGTTCCACCGCCGGCATGTCACTCCCTCGTCGTCGCTCCAGACGATCTCCCCGGCGTCGGGGTGCTCCACCGACTCCTCGCCCTGCGCGACGGTCACGAACGGCTCGTCGCCGGTCGCGCGGACGAGGCGCATCCCGCCCTGGATACGGTCGAGGTCCTCTCCGCCCACCGGGATCAGATGCGCGACGCTGATCGCGTTGTACGCGTCCACGAGCCGGTTGATCCGGGGCAGCCCGCCCTCGGAGAGCGCACGCCGGGCGAGTGCCTCGGCGGAGTTGCGCGTACGGGACGGCTTGGCCCCGAAGGCGGTGTAGGCCGCGCGCCAGGCGGCCATGTGCGGGTCCTCGTGCGGGGCGCGACCGCCGAGTCGTTCGGCGAGACGGGCCGCAGCCTGGTCGAGCAGTGCCGAACTCGCCTCATCGCTGGGACCGTTGACCAGGTCACGAGCCTCCACGGCGAGATGGGCGAAGCCGGGGACGAGGGTCCGCACCTCGTCCGACACGGTGAGCGAAAGAGTCATCGTCTGCCTTGCTTCAGTGCTTCCGGAGTGACGGAATGAGGACCACGAAGTCCATCGTATAGCACTGCACAGTACAGCTCATTCGACTACCCCTGGGGCCGCGGCGGACGACAACCCTGCCCGCGCCACCCGGGAGCCCCGAGTCGCGCGAAGTGGACTTGAACATGTTCAACCACACCTCTAAGCTCAACCGCGACACAGTTGAACACGTTCAAGTGAGGGGGTCGCGCGATGACTGCACTGGTCAACGTGATCGTGACACTCGGGATGGCAGTGATCGTCCCCGCGGGACTCCGGCTCGTCGGCGCCCCCACTCCGCAGCCGCTGATCCGGCTCTGGCCCTGGCTCGCCGCACCGGCCGCAGTGGCTCTCTGGCTGCCGCGCGGGGCCGTCGGTACGGCACTGGCCTCGGTGTACGCGATCGCCACCGTGGCCCTCGCCCTGCACGCCCCTGTGCGGCTGTGGCGGACCCGCTCCCTGGCCCCTGCCGAGATCGCCACACTCACGGCTCTCGTCACCCCGGCCGTCGCGGGCGTCGCACTGGTGGCGGAGCGCTCCGGCCACCGGCTCTTCGGCTTCGACCTGGAGATCCTGGCTCTGACCGTGCCGCACTTCCACTTCGCGGGCTTCGCCGCGGCACTGGTGGCCGGACTCGTCTGCCGGGCCGCCGACGGACCGGCGGGCCGCTTCGCCGCGCTCAGCGTCCCCTTCGGCACCCTGCTCGTACTCGCCGGATACTTCGTGAACGACGCGACCGAGCTGGCCGGGGCGATCGTCCTGACCGCCGGGATGTGGACCGTCGCCCTGCTGACCTGGCGCGACGTCCGCACCGAAAGCACCCGGCGGCCGACCCGGGTCCTGCTCACGGTGTCGGCGGCCTCGCTCGCGGCGACGATGCTGCTGGCCCTGAGCTGGGCGGTGGGTGAGGCCACGGGACTGCCTCACCCCAGCCTCACCTGGATGGCGGCCACACATGGCATCGGCAACGCCCTGGGGTTCGCACTGTGTTCGCTGCTGGCCTGGCAGCGCCTGGCCCGTACACCGCAGACGCCGAGCGGCGCCCCAGCCCCCGTCCGCAACGCCTGACACCCGAAGAACGCCTCATACCCCGACCGAGGAGTGCCTCATGGACACCACACCCCGTCTGAGCTACGCCGAGGCCGGCGCCACCCGCCTCGACCCCCTTCCCGAGGGCTATCAGCACCTCCACCACCGCACCGCCATCGGCCACGGCCGCGCCGCCTTCGAGGCCGCCGGCCACGCGGTCACCAGCTGGCGGATGCACCGCGCGTCGGGAGCCCGGGTCTGGGCGGCCTCGCCGTTCGCCGAGCCGGGTACCGTCGTCGACGTGCGCCTGGGCGTGGGTCCGCTGCGCTTCACGGCGCCCTGTCAGGTCATCTGGGTGGAGTACGACCACGTCCGCATCGGATTCGCCTACGGCACCCGCCCCGGGCATCCCGAGCAGGGCGAGGAATCCTTCGTCGTGGAGCTCGCCGACGACGACACGGTCTGGTTCACGGTGACGGCCTTCTCCCGGGCGGCTCGCTGGTACACACGGCTCGCGGGCCCGCTGGTGCCCGTAATCCAGCGGTGGTATGCCCGCCGGCTCGGCCGCACGCTGAGGAGCATCGCCGCCGAGGAGCCGGGGGGCCGGGAGCCGCTCGGCGGCTTTGGCAGTCCGCACGCGCGTGACGGTGTGACGCCCAGCCGATCCGGTGGGGCTCCGTCGAAGTCTGCCTGACACCGCCTCCGGACCACCGAGGGCCGCCCGGCAGTGCCGGGCGGCCCTCGACGATCGATACGGGATGACCCTCAGCGGGCCATCTCCTCCTTCAGCGCCAGGACGAAGGCGTCCACGTCGTCTTCCCTGGTGTCGAACGAGCACATCCAGCGGACGTCGCCGGCCGCCTCGTTCCAGAAGTAGAAGCGGAAGCGTTCCTGCAGACGCCTGCTCACCTCGTGCGGCAGACGTGCGAAGACCGCGTTGGCCTGGACCGGGTAGAGGATCTCGACCCCGTCGACCGCTCGCACTCCCTCGGCGAGGCGCTGGGCCATGGCGTTGGCGTGCCGGGCGTTGCGCAGCCACAGGTCCTTGGCCAGCAGGGCTTCCAACTGCACCGAGACGAAACGCATCTTGGAGGCCAGCTGCATGGACAGCTTGCGCAGGTGCTTCATATGGCTGACCGCGTCCGGGTTGAGGACGACGACGGACTCGCCGAAGAGCATGCCGTTCTTCGTCCCGCCGTACGACAGGACATCCACACCGACCGCGTTGGTGAACGCGCGCATCGGCACATCCAGCGACGCGGCGGCGTTGGCTATCCGCGCCCCGTCGAGGTGGACCTTCATCCCGAGGCCGTGCGCATGCTCGACGATCGCGCGGATCTCGTCGACGGTGTAGACCGTGCCCAGCTCGGTGTTCTGGGTGATCGAGACGACCTGCGGCATGGCGCGGTGCTCGTCGTCCCAGCCGTACGCCTGCCGGTCGATCAGCTCGGGTGTGAGCTTTCCGTCCGGTGTCGAGACGGTGAGCAGCTTGAGGCCGCCCATCCGCTCGGGCGCGCCGCCCTCGTCCACGTTGATGTGCGCGGACTCGGCACAGATCACCGCGCCCCAGCGGTCGGTGAGCGCCTGGAGCGCGACGACATTGGCGCCCGTGCCGTTGAAGACGGGGAACGCCTCGGCCGACGAGCCGAAGTGGCTGTGCATGACCCGCTGCAGATGGTCCGTGTACGCGTCCTCGCCGTAGGAGACCTGGTGACCTCCATTGGCCAGGGCGAGGGCAGCCAGCACCTCCGGGTGCGCACCCGCGTAGTTGTCGCTGGCGAAGCCCCGTACCTCGGGATCGTGGTGCCGACGGGCATCCGTGGTCACATGCTTCGACGGGCTCACGGCTTGGGGGTCAGCCACAGACGCTGTCCATTCACTTCCTGGGCGGGCCGCTCCCAGACTCCGGCGATGGCCTCGGCCAGTTCCTTGACATCCGTGAAGCCCGCGAACTTCGCATTGGGGCGCTCCGCGCGCATCGCGTCGTGCACCAGTGCCTTGATGATCAGGATGGCAGCCGCGGCGTGCGGACCTTCGTCGCCCCCGGCCTTGCGGAAGGCGTCGGCGAGCGCCAGGGTCCACGCCTCGGCCGCCGCCTTCGAGGCGGCGTACGCGGCGTTGCCCTCGGTGGGCTTCGCCGATCCGGACTGGCTGACCAGCACGAAACGGCCCCGGTCGCTGCGCTTGAGCGCTTCGTGGAACGCGAGGGAGGTGTGCTGGACGGTACGGATCAGCAGCTTCTCCAGCAGGTTCCAGTCGGCGAGCTCCGTCTCGGCGAAGGTGGCGCTGCCGCGCCAGCCGCCCACCAGGTGGACCAGACCGTCGATCCGGCCGAACTCCTTCTCGGTCTGCTTCGCCCAGTCGCGGGTGGCGTTGAGATCGAGCAGGTCGACCGTGTCCCCGGTCACGGTCGCACCGCCGTGCGCGTACCGCGCGGCGTCGACCGCCTCGGCGAGACGCTCGGTGTCGGCGTCAGCGGCCACGACGACCGCCCCGGCCTCCGCGAGGCGCAGCAGACAGGCACGGCCGGCGGGCCCGGCGGCACCGGCCACCGCGATCACGGCACCGTCCAGCACTCCGTTGCCGTTCGATTTCATGGTGTCGGTCTCCTCGGTACGAGTGTTCACGCAGCAGCTCGCTCGGCGTTCTCCGCCGTGATCCCCTTGGTGGAGGCGATCACATTCTTCAGCTTCTTGGCGAGCGCCTCAAAGAACATGCTGAGCGGAAACTCGTCCGGAAGCACGTCATCCACGAGCTTGCGCGGCGGCTGAGAGAGGTCCAGGGCGTCGGGACCCTTGGCCCAGCGGGAGCCGGGGTGCGGGGCGAGGTAGGTGGAGACCAGCTCGTAGGCCTTGAACCAGTGGACCAGCTTCGGGCGGTCGATGCCGTCCCGGTAGAGCTGCTCGATGTCGGCGCAGAGCTCGTTGGTGACCTGCGGGGCCCGCTCCCAGTCGATGCGCAGCTTGTTGTCGGTCCAGCGGATCACGTCGTGCTTGTGCAGGTAGGCGAAGAGCAGCTGGCCGCCGAGGCCGTCGTAGTTGCGCACCCGGTCGCCGGAGAGCGGGAAGCGGAACATACGGTCGAAGAGGACCGCGTACTGCACGTCGCGCCCGTGTCCGTTGCCCTCGGCGTCGAGCTTCACGGCCTCCTTGAAGGCGGTGAGGTCACAGCGCAGCTCCTCCAGGCCGTACATCCAGAACGGCTGGCGCTGCTTGATCATGAACGGGTCGAAGGGCAGGTCGCCGTGGCTGTGGGTGCGGTCGTGGATCATGTCCCACAGGACGAAGGCCTTCTCGCAGCGCTCCTGGTCGTGGACCATCGCGGCGATGTCCTCGGGCAGCTCCACACCGAGGATGTCGACCGCCGCCTCGGTGACCCGGCGGAAGCGGGCCGCCTCGCGGTCGCAGAAGATGCCGCCCCAGCTGAACCGCTCGGGCGCCTCGCGCACGGCGATGGTCTCGGGGAACAGCACGGCCGAGTTGGTGTCGTAACCGGCGGTGAAGTCCTCGAAGGTGATGCCGCAGAACAGCGGGTTGTCGTAGCGGGTGGCCTCGAGCTCGGCGAGCCACTCGGGCCAGACCATGCGCAGCACGACCGCCTCGAGGTTGCGGTCCGGGTTGCCGTTCTGCGTGTACATGGGGAAGACGACCATGTGCTGCAGGCCGTCCCGGCGGTCCGCGGCGGGCTGGAAGGCGAGCAGCGAGTCCAGGAAGTCCGGGACGTCGAAGGCGCTGTCGGCCCACTTCTTCAGGTCGTCGACGAGCGCCTTGTGGTACGCGGCGTCGTGCGGCAGCAGCGGCGAGAGCTCCTCGACCGCGGCGACCACCCGCTCGACGGCGTACTCCGCCGCGGCCCGGACCGGAGCGCCTTCGGCGTCGAAGTCGATCGACCCGTCCTTGGACTGCCAGGGCCGGATCTCCTCGACGGCATCCTTGAGTGTCCGCCAGGCCGGGTGCTCGATCACCCGGTCCGCGGTGGCTATTTCGCTACGGGTAGCGACCTGCACAAGGATTTCCGTCATTTCACTTCCTTCTCGGGAGAAACTCGCGTCAAGGCAGCGTATCCAAGCGCCTGTCCTCGCTACAAGGGTGACCTTGGGAAATTATCCTGCCAGACCCCCTTGGTCGCCGCAGATTCTTCTGTCGTATACAGATGGCGAAGCGATGACTGCGGCGAGTGAGGGTTCGGGCGGATGGAGACCGGGCGGCCGCCAGGGATCGTGCGCCGGCCCGTGGATGTGTTCCCCGGTGGCCGGAAACCATGCCTCCGGGGCTACCGGTCGCACCTCCGGGGAGCCCGTCCGGCAAGTCCGTCAAGCCGGGCGAGGACGCGCCCACGCACGGGTGAGCGCAAGCTCCGCGCCGGCGGCTGAAGCTCCCGTTCCCCCCAGTCCTACCAGCTCGTGCACGACCGGTTACGCCGTGCACGCGGGCCACTAGGCTGCGCCGTGCCGCGTGGCGGACCGGCGGAGCACCGGGGGCCGCGCGGGAGCTGCAGGCGACCCGAGCCCGAACCAACGACGGAAGCGAGAAGATCTTGAGTTTCCTCACCATCGGTCATCGCGGGGTCATGGGTGTCGAACCGGAGAACACCCTCCGCTCCTTCCTACGCGCCCAGCAGACGGGCATGGACGTCATCGAGCTCGATCTCCATCTGAGCAAGGACGGCGCCCTCGTCGTCATGCACGACGCGGAAGTGGACCGTACGACCGACGGCACCGGGCCGATCGCCGAGAAGACCCTGGCCGAACTGCGGGAGCTCGACGCGGGCCAAGGGGAGCGCATCCCGGTCTTCGAGGAGGTCCTGGACGCCGTGCGCGCTCCCCTCCAGGCGGAGATCAAGGACGTCGCGGCGGCCCGGGCGCTCGCCGAGGTGATGCTCAAGCGCGATCTCGCCGGCCGGGTGGAGGTCTCGTCCTTCCATGACGAGGCGATCGCCGAGATCGCCTCGCTGGTACCCGGGGTGCGCACGGCCCTGGTGGCCAGCCGCTGGGGCAGCGACGTGGTCGAGCGCGCCCAGGCGGTCGGTGCCGCCACGCTGTCGCTGAACATCCGCCGGCTCACACTGGAGACGGTGGAGCATGCGCACGGCGAGGGGCTGAAGGTCATCGGCTGGGTCGTGAACACCCAGAACCATCTGCGGCTTGCGCGCGCGCTCGAGCTCGACGGCGCGACCACGGACTACCCCGAGATCCGGCGCACCGGCCGCTTCACGGCCTGACCACCCCTGCCCGCAGTTCGCACTCGAGGTCGTCGCCCCGCGGGTATCCGAAGCGCTCGTCGCCGTATGGGGAAGGGCGTCGCCCTTCCCCATACGGCGGTGGCCGCACCGGTCGTTCGCACCGGGCGATGAGCTGGTCGCGCACCGGCACCGCCGTCACCTGGCGACGACCGGCCGCCCGGACCGCCACCGCGGAGGTCGCCCGGCGGATGCCCTCGGGCAGCCGCGTCCAAGTGTCGGATCTCCGATCGCTCGTGCGCCCTCTACTGTGCTGAGCATGATGCACGTGCTGAGCAGCCGCATCCTGCTGCGCCCGACGGATCCCGAGCGGTCCCGGCGGTTCTACGAGGACGTACTCGCCCTGCAGATCTACCGGGAGTTCGGCACCGGACCCGATCGCGGGACGGTCTACTTCCTCGGCGGCGGTTTCCTGGAGCTCTCGGGACGCTCCGACACCCCGCCGGCGCCCGGGATCTCGCTGTGGCTCCAGGTCTCGGACGCCAAAGCAGCCTACGGACACGTCCTGGCGCACGGTGCCACGGTCGAGCAGCCGCCGCGAAGGGAACCGTGGGGCCTGGTGGAGATGTGGGTGCGCGATCCCGACGGGGTGCGCATCGCCGTGGTCGAGGTGCCCGAGGACCATCCGCTGCGGCACCGGCCCTGACACCGTGGCCGGCTGCCGGCCGGTGAGTGAGGCGCCGGGCTCCGCTCCCCGAGCTCCCCGTGTACCCCTGTGCGCTCGTATGCGCCCCGGGCGCCACGGGCATCACGCCCTCGACACCGTCGAGCGGGGAGGTGCCCGGTGCACGGAACGGCGATGTCGGCGTGGCTGCTGGTCGTGGTGTCCACGGCGTCGGGCGCGTACTGCGTGCTCCGGATGCGCAGCAGCGCGGGCGGGGAGCGCAGGAGGGCGGGCGAAGAGGCGGTGATGGGGTTCGGGATGGCCGCGATGGCCGTGCCGGCCACCGCCGTACCGCTGCCGTCGTGGGCCTGGCAGGTGTACGCCGTGGTGTTCGCGGCGGCAGGCGCCGGCGCCCTCTGGGAGGCGGTACGCGGCGCACCGGGGGACGGGGTGCACCATCTGCATCATTTGCACCATCTGATGGGCTCACTGGCCATGGTGTACATGGCCGTGGTCATGGCGCCCGGCGGCGGGACGACCCCGGGACACGCAGGGCACACGGGACCCGCCGGGCACGCCGTGCAGGCCGGACCCGGCGGCGTCCCCCTGCTCACAGGGGCACTGCTCGTGTACTTCGTGGTGTTCGTGCTGCGTGCCGGTGCGGGGCTCGCTCCGGCGGCCGCACCGTCGGTGGCCGCGGGCGTGGCCTGGGGCGCGCGGCCCGAGCTGGCGCTGGCGTGCAGGGTGTCGATGGGTGTCGCCATGGTCGCGATGCTGCTCACCGTCTGACACACCGGGGCACGAACCCCGTGGCGTACGTCACTTGCCGTTCGAGGGCATACCCGGCGGTAGTACCGCGCTCATAGGCTGGTGCCCATGATGGTCTCCCTCGCGCTGCTTCTGCTCGGCGCACTGGCCGCCGTCGTGGCTCCGCGACTGATGTCGCGGGCCGACTGGCCGGAGCGCGAGCCGGTGGTGGCGTTGTGGGTGTGGCAGTGCGTGGTGGCGGCGGTGCTGCTGAGCTTCGCACTCTCCATGACCTTCAGTGCCGCCGCGGCCTGGCAGGCCGTACGGGGCCAGGTCTTCGCACCCGCGCCGCACGCGGTGGTCGAGGCGTACGCGCTCGGAGCCCACGGCCCCTGGTCGGCGGTGCTCGCGGTGGTACTGGCCTGCGGCGGGCTGTGGACCGGTGCGATGCTGGCCCGCGAGGTGTACCGGGCCCATGTGCGCCGCAGTCGGCGCCGGACCGAACTCCTGGTGCGCGCCCCCCTGTTGCCCGGAGAGGCCCCCGGCAGCGATCCGCTGGTCCTGCTGGAGGGCGAACGCCCCGACGCATGGTGGCTGCCGGGCGGCGCACCGCAGTTGGTCATCACCACGGCGGCGCTGCGCAGGTTGAAGGGGCGTCAGCTCGACGCGGTGCTCGCGCACGAGCAGGGGCACGCTCGCGCACGGCACGACTGGCTGCTGCACTGCTCGTCCGCGCTCGCCAACGGGTTTCCCCAGGTGCCGGTCTTCGCCGCGTTCCGGAACGAGATGCACCGGCTGGTGGAACTGGCCGCGGACGACACCGCGTCACGCCGCTTCGGCCGGCTGACCATCGCCCTGGCGCTGGTGGAACTGAACGAGCACCGCGGAGTGTTCGGCCCCTGCCCCAGCGCCGACGCGCAGCTGCCGCAGCGGGTGAACCGGCTGCTGGCGCCGGTGCCCCGGCTCACCGCGGGCCGCCGGCTGCGGCTGACCGCCGCGGCAGCGCTCGTCCCGGTCGTTCCGCTGGTCGTGGCATTCGTGCCCGGGCTGAGGGCACTCGGATAGCCCGCGGCGGTGATCGTGGGCAAAGATCGGTCCCATGCCGGCTCCAGCCCCTCCCGCCCGTTCCTCACGGGCACGTTCCCCCGTTCCCTCCCCCGCGCGCACCGCGGCGGTGACCGCCCTGCTCTCACTCGCGCTGCTGATACCGGTCGCCGCCGGATGGGCCCCGCTGATGACGCTGGACGCCACCATCGCGCGGTCGCTGCACGACTCGGCGCTGGCCGAGCCCGGGTTCACCCAGGTCAACAAGGTCTTCAGCGACTGGGTCTGGGACCCGTGGACCATGCGCGCGCTGCTGGCCGCCGCGGTCCTGCTGCTGCTGTGGCGCGGGGCGTGGTGCCTCGCTCTGTGGCTGATCGCCGCGGGTGCGCTCAGCGCCGCCGTACAGCAAGGGCTTAAGTCCGCGGTGGGCCGGGAGCGGCCGCACTGGCAACACCCGCTGGACAGCGCGCAGTACGCCGCCTATCCCTCCGGTCACGCCATGACGGCGATGGTCACCTGTGGGCTGCTTCTGTGGCTGCTCGGGCGGCAGGACGTGGGGCCGCGGCTGTGGTGTGCCGCGGTGGTCGTCGCGGCCGTTTCGGTGCTGGGGGTGGGCTTCACCCGGCTCTACCTGGGCGTCCACTGGTTCACGGACGTTCTCGGCGGGTGGCTGCTGGGGCTGTGTCTGGTGGCCCTGACCATCGTGACCTACGAGCGGTACGGCCGTCGGATGTCCGGATTCCGGATATGACGTCGCCGAGGACGCCACCGACCGGACCGGGCGATCCCCCGTGTCGCCCGGTCGGGCCAGCCATCGCCGCTGACCAGGCACGCAGACCCGGCACAGCGGAGTGCGCCGAGTATATTGGCTGGAAGCCAGTCAACGCAGGAGTCAAGCATGTCCCCGCGGAGCGCGTCGGTCAATGAAGAACTCCGGCGGCGCTCCAGGGAGCGTCTGCTGCAGGCCACCGTGGACCTCGTCGGGGAGCACGGTTACGACGCGACGACCCTGGGTGACATCGCGGACCGCGCGGGGTCGGCACGCGGTCTGATCTCGTACTACTTCAGCGGCAAACGGCAGCTCTTCCAGTCGGCGGTGCACCGGTTGATGCACCACACACTCGAGGCGGCGCTGGAGCGCGAGCCGCGCACGGACGACGGCAGGGAGCGTCTGGCACGCGCGATCGACGCGGTGCTGGGGCTCGGGGTGGACCGGCCGGTGCTGATGCGGGCGCATATGGCGGGAATGCTGCAGGCGGAGGGCTTCGTCCGGTGCCCCGAGCAGCAGCGGCTGGAGTTCCTGTTGCGGGACACGATCCGGCGGTACGGCTCGTCGGACGTGGACGCGGACTACCCGCTGCTGCGCGCCCTGCTGATGGGCGCCGTGTTCGCGGTGGCGCTGCCGGGGGCGCCGATGCCGCTCGCGAGGCTGCGCGCGGAGCTGTTCCAGCGGTACGGGCTGGAGTGGGAACTCGGCGTCCCGCCGGGCGGCATGCCGCCCGGCGGGACGCGTCTCGAGCCCGGGGACTCCGGTCAGTAGCGGTCGAAGTAGTCCGGCTGGGTCTGCACATTGAGCTCGCGCATCCGGATCCGCTTCGCGGGATCGGTACGACGGTCGTCGAGTCTCAGCACGTCGAGGCCCTTGACGATGTCGTTCGAGTAGATGTGGCCGTTGTAGTAGTACGCCGACCACGAACCGCCCGTGGTGAGGGTGTCGGTGGACAGCGGACCGCGCTCGAAGTAGGCGATCTCCCGCGGCTTGGCGGAGTCGGTGAACTCCCATACCGACACACCGCCCTGGTACCAGGCCTGGACCATGATGTCGCGACCCTTGACCGGGATCAGCGAGCCGTTGTGGGCCACGCAGTTCTCGGTGTCCGCCTGGTGACGGTCGATCTTGTAGTAGCTGCGGAAGACCAGCTTGCGCTTGTTCCCCTTGCCGACGATGTCGTAGATGCCATCGGCACCGCGGTTCGGCCCGGTCTTCGCGTTGCAGGTGGCACCACTGCCACCGCCCAGCTCGTCGGTGAAGACGACCTTGTCGGCACGCTGGTTGAACGTCGCCGAGTGCCAGAACGAGAAGTTGACGTTGTCCTGGACCCGGTCGATGACCTTGGGTTGCTCGGGATCCTTGATGTCGAAGAGGATTCCGTCACCCATGCAGGCGCCCGCTGCGAGGTCCTTCGAGGGCAGCACGGTGAGATCGTGACAGCCCGTGGTCTTGGAGAGGTCCGGGTTCGTCGGATCGCCGGGGTTGCCGCCGCCGTCCGGTCCCTCACCGGGAAAGAGCACCGGGAAGTTGACGACGGCTGCCTTCTGGGGCGCCTTGCGCGGCACCTTGATCACGGAGATGCCGTCGTGCGGCGGCTGGCAGTCCGGGAAAGCGGCGTCGGGCGAGTACGAGGACACGTACACATAGACGTCGCGGCGCTCGGGCACCAGGGTGTGCGTGTGTGAGCCGCAGGCCGTCTCCACCGCGGCGACGTACTTCGGATTGCGCTTGTCGCTGATGTCGAAGATCTTGATGCCCTCCCAGGAGGACTTCTCGGTCGCAGGCTTCGATGTGCTGGTGCAGGAGTTGTCGCTGCGCGAGGAGTCGGTGGAGAGGAACAGCAGATCGCCCGAGACGGAGACGTCGTTCTGGGATCCGGGGCACAGGACCTGGGCGACCGTCTTCGGGGCCTTCGGATCGCCGATGTCGAAGATCCGGAAGCCGTCGAAGTTGCCGGCGAAGGCGTATCTGCCCTGGAAGGCGAGGTCGGAGTTGAGGCCCTTGAGGGCTTCCTTGGGGATGTTCGCGAGAGGGGTGACGTTGTCACTGTGGACGATCTCGTCCACGCCGGGTATTTCTCCGTTGGCCACCGCGGACTTGGCGTCGGCGCGCTGGGCCGCGGAGACGGACCCGTGGTGCGGGGCGTCCCCGGGGTCGGGGGTGGCGGCCGCGGGTCCGGCCGTCAGCAGTGTGGCGAGCATCCCGGACGCGACTGCTGCCACGACCGTACGTCTGCGCCGCATGCGGGTGGTGGGTAACGAGATCACTACAAGCTCCCTTGTTTCCGTTCGGAGTTGAACGGATTGCGGACCTCCGGCAGTATCCCTTTCAAGGTCCACTCCAATAGAGTCAAAAATGAGCCGTCGTGCAGGATTCTGATCATTCGGCCGCGCGAATGTGCTCAGAACGGCACCGACGAGCCGCGAACCGCAGGAGGTTGCCGTGCCGCTGTCCCGTGAAACCCGCTTATTCACCAGCCCCGCCGTCACGGCGGCGGCTCTGGTGGCCGCCCTCCTCGCCCTCAGCGGCTGCGAGTCGGCATCCGAGGGGCATGCGAAGGCGGGGAGCGACGACGGCGTGACCGTGGTCGCGCCGGGCAGACCGGGCGAACCGGCCAGGACGCTGTCGGCCGACGAGGCCAGAAAGGCCGCGCCGGACAACAGCCCCAACGCCGCGGATCTCTCGTACGCCGAGATGATGGTCGTCCATCACCGCCAGGCGCTCGAGATGACCGCCTTGGCGCCGGACCGCGCGGACAGCGCCGGGGTGAAGCGGCTTGCCGAGCGGATCGCCGCTGCCCAGCAGCCGGAGATCGGCGCCATGCAGGCCTGGCTCAAGACCAACGGCAAAGAGGGCGGAAACGGCAGCGGTCATGGCGCCCATGGCCACGAGCACGGCTCGATGCCGGGCATGGCCACCGCGGAACAACTGGCGCAGCTGCGTGATGCCCGGGGCACCGCGTTCGACAAGCTCTTCCTCAAGTTGATGATCACCCATCACGAGGGCGCGGTCACCATGGCGGTCGGTGTGCTGTCCAAGGGCAAGAACGTCCAGGTGGAAGAGATGGCCAACGATGTGATCGCCCAGCAGACCGCAGAGATCAGCCGTATGCGCGCAATGTGACCCTCCCCGGCTGCCCCTCCCGGTGCCATGCTGGAATCACCCCTGCGGGAAGGAGCGCAGCCGTGCTTCGTGTCGCCGTCGTCGGTTCTGGCCCGAGCGGGGTGTACACCGCTCAGGCCCTCGTCCAGCAATCCCAGGTCCCGGACGTCCATGTGGACGTACTCGACCGTCTCCCCTGCCCTTACGGACTGGTGAGATACGGAGTCGCACCCGACCACGAGAAGATCAAGTCCCTCCAGAACAACCTGCGCACGGTCCTGGAGGACGAACGGATCGGCTTCATCGGCAATGTCGAGGTGGGCACCCGGGGGCTGTTGCCCTCCCGACTGCTCGAGCTCTACCACGCCGTCGTCTACTGCGTCGGGGCGGCACGTGACCGCGCGCTGGGAGTGCCGGGTGAGGACCTGCCCGGCAGTCGCTCGGCCACCGACTTCGTGTCCTGGTACAGCGCCCACCCCGACTCTGCGGGCAATGGCTTCGCGCTGGGCAGTGCGCGTTCGGCCGTGGTGATCGGCGTCGGAAACGTCGCCGTCGATGTCACGAGGATCCTGGCGCGCGGGGCGGACGACCTGTATCCGACCGATGTGCCGCGTGCCGCGCTCGACGCACTGGCCGGCAGCGGGGTGCGCGAGGTGCACATGGTCGGCAGACGGGGGCCTTCGCAGGCGAAGTTCACGACCAAGGAGTTGAGGGAGCTCGGCGCGCTGCCCGGGGTCGCGGTGCACGTCGAGCCCTCGGACCTCGAGCCCGACCCCGGGTATGCGGACCCTTCCGCGCTTCCGGCGGTGAACCGGCGCAACGTCGACGTCATCCGCGGCTGGGCATCCGCCGCAGCGGCACCCGGCCCCGCGCGGTGCATCCGGCTCCGGTTCTTCCTGCGACCGGTGGAGCTGCTCGCGGGCGGGGACGGACGGGTCGCCGGGGTGCGTTTCGAGCGGACGGTGCCGGACGGCACGGGCGGGGTGCGGGGCACGGGGACGTACGAGGACGTCGAGGCACAACTGGTGCTGCGGGCGGTCGGCTACCGCGGTGTGCCGCTCGAAGGCCTGCCCTTCGACCAGGCGCACGGAACGGTCCCGCACCAGGCGGGGCGTGTGCAGCGCGAGGGCACGGCGTCGCCCGGCGAGTATGTCGCGGGGTGGATCAAGCGGGGTCCCACCGGAGTGATCGGTACCAACAGGCCCTGCGCGAAGGAGACGGTGGCCTCGCTGCTCGCGGACGCGGACGTACTTTCGGAGCGTCCCCTGGCCGGTGAACCGCTCGACGTGCTGCGGCAATGGGGCCATGAGCCCGTCGAATGGCCGGGGTGGCTGGCCATCGAGGACGCCGAGGCGGCGCTCGGCCGGTCCCTGGGGCGGCGTTCGGTGAAGATTGCCGACTGGCAGGGGCTGCTGGCGGCCGCGCTGGGCGGTGGGACGACGGCATCGGATGCGGGCGCCGGAGCTTCAAGCCAGGCGGTGTGAGACCGACGGACGGCGTGCGGGCGGGCCGGGGGCCGGGGAGGCGCCCGGGTGACCCCGGTCAGCCCGCGCCGAGGCGCCCCGCCTCACGTGCGGCCGCGGCGAGAACGCTGTCCAGAAGCCCCGGGAAGAGGGCGTTCAGATCATCGCGGCGCAGACCGTTCATCTTCGCCGTGCCGCGGTAGATCTGCCGGATCACCCCGCTCTCGCGCAGCACGCGGAAGTGGTGGGTGCTCGTCGACTTGGTGATGGGCAGCTCGAAGTGCGAACAGGACAACTCGTCGGGCGCCGTCGCCAGTTCACTCACCACCCGCAGCCGCATCGGGTCGGAAAGGGCGTGGAGCACGGCCTCCAGGCGGATCTCATCGCGCACGGGGTGCGCGAGCGCACGGGCGCTGGTCGCGGTGTTCACAGCGGCACTCCCCTTCCGGGTGCAGAGGTCCGGGACGCAGACATTGTACGAGGCTCGTCGTCATTCGGACGTCGCTCAAGGCCCACCGAAAACACGGCTCGGCGGTGCGGCGCCCTCGGGGGAAAGGCACCGCACCGCCGTGGACGACCGCCCCTCGCACCAGGGGGCTCCCGTCACTCGCCGGACTACTCCACGACGAGCTGGACCTCGATGTTCCCGCGGGTCGCCTTGGAGTACGGGCAGACCTGGTGGGCCTGCTTGACCAGCAGCTCGCCGGTCTCGCCCTCGAGGGCCTCGGGCAGCTCGACACGCAGCACCACCGCGAGACCGAAACCGCCGTCCGCCTCGTCCTTGCCTATGCCGACCTCGGCGGTCACCGAGATCTCGCTGGTGTCGACCTTCGCCTGACGGCCGACGAGACCGAGGGCGCTCGAGAAGCACGCCGCATACCCGGCCGCGAAGAGCTGCTCCGGGTTGGTGCCCTCACCGTTGCCTCCGAGCGCGGGGGGCATGGCCAGCGGCAGGTCGAGACGGCCGTCGGAGCTGACCGCACGGCCATCGCGACCGTTGGCGGTGGCAACTGCGGTGTACAGCGCGTTCATGGAGATCATCCCTCTGTCGTCGGGCCGGGCCCCTGGTCGGTGGACCCCGGATGACCATCACTACATCACACAATTCAGTTGTGCACAACTAGGTTGTTCGCTGGCTAGGTATCCTGAGGCCATGACGACCACACCCGACACCCCGCGGGACGCGGAGATCCTCCGCCTCGACCGCCAGATCTGCTTCTCCCTGCACGCGGCCTCCCGCGCGTTCAACGGGGTCTACCGGGCGATCCTCAAGGACCTCGGCCTCACCTACCCGCAGTACTTGGTGATGCTGGTGCTCTGGGAGCACGGCGAGCAGCCGGTCAAGACGATCGGGTCCCGACTGCGCCTGGACTCGGGGACCCTTTCCCCGCTGCTGAAGCGACTCGAGGCGGCCGACTGCGTAGAGCGCCGCCGCAGCACCGAGGACGAGCGCTCCGTGACCGTGCGCCCGACCGCCAAGGGCCTGGCCCTTCGCGAGCAGGCGGCACTCGTGCCGTACCGGATCGCCGCGGCCACCGGGCTCACCCTGGCCGAGATCGGCGACCTCCAGGAGCGGCTGACGACTCTCACCGCCAAGCTCGACGGGGCCGACCTGGCCCGCGACCCGGAATTCGGCTGCGGGGGCAGCGGCGACTGACACCCTGCCGCACCCCACCGCCTTCTCACTCGTCACGACGGACCGCCTGAGCGATACGCATCGTAGTTTGACGCTTCTCGTACTACGATGCCTATCGTATTAGTGCCGGCTTCGGCACCACCGTGAAATGGAGTCCGCCGTGAGCGCACTGTTCGAGCCGTACACCCTTCGGTCGCTGACCGTCCCCAACCGGGTATGGATGCCGCCGATGTGCCAGTACAGCGCCGCCCCGGCCGGCCCGGACGCCGGCATCCCGACCGACTGGCACTTCGCGCACTACGCGGCCCGGGCCGCCGGTGGCACCGGGCTGGTCGTCGTCGAAGCCACCGCGGTCAGTCCCGAGGGCCGCATCACCCCCTACGACCTCGGCCTCTGGAACGACACCCAGGTCGAGGCCTTCCGACGCATCACCGGCTTCCTCAAGTCCCAGGGCACCGTCCCCGCGGTCCAGCTCGCCCATGCCGGCCGCAAAGCCTCGACCGACCGCCCGTGGAAGGGCGGCGCCCCCGTCGGCGCCGATGCGCACGGCTGGCGGCCCCTCGCCCCGAGCCCCGTCCCGTTCGACGACCGGCACCCGGTGCCCACCGAGCTGACCACCGCTGACATCCGGGGCCTCGTGGGCCGGTTCGCCGACGCGGCGCGCCGCGCGCTCGACGCCGGCTTCGAGGTCGCCGAGATCCACGGCGCCCACGGCTACCTGATCGGCGAGTTCCTCTCCCCCCATTCCAACAGGCGCACCGACGCCTACGGCGGCTCCTTCGCCGACCGCACCCGCTTCCCGCTCGAGGTCGTCGACGCGGTCCGCGCCGTCTGGCCCGCGGAACTGCCTCTGTTCTTCCGCGTCTCCGCCACCGACTGGCTCGGCGATGAGGGCTGGACCGCCGACGACACCGTCCGCTTCGCCGCACTCCTCAAGGAGCACGGCGTGGACCTCCTCGACGTCTCCAGCGGCGGCAACGCCTCGGGCGTGCAGATCCCCGTTCGCCCCGGCTACCAGGTGCCCTTCGCGGCCCGCGTCAGGAACGAGACCGGCCTCCCGGTCGCGGCCGTCGGCCTCATCACCGAGCCCGCCCAGGCCGAGAAGATCGTCGCCAACGGTGAGGCCGATGCGGTCCTCCTCGGCCGTGAACTCCTGCGCAATCCCTCCTGGGCCCGTCACGCCGCGCGCGAACTCGGCGGCGAGGTCCGGGTGCCGGATCAGTACCACCGGTCCTGAGCGACGGCCCGCCCTACGAGCCGGCCCTTCGCTCTGCGGAACAACGGCCCCGCCCCGGGAGCAACGGCTCCGCAGGGCGGGGCCGTTGCTCACTCGCCTCGCCAGATGTTGTCGAAGGCGGCCTGCTCGATGGCACGTTGCTGCCGCATGGCCTGCAGTTCCACCAGCGCGCCGTGGACAGCGGCGAGCACGGCGTCCACGGCGTCGTCACCCACGCCCGGGGCATCGCCGGGACTCCCGTCGGCGCCGTCGCGGTCCGAGGGTTCGGCGGTTTCCTCCCAGGCGCCGCCGCCCTGGATCCCGACGGCCGACGCGAGTGCGGTCAGCACGGGCTCGTCCGACGCCCAGCGGCCGGCCGCCTCCCGGCGCTCCGACGAATCGGTGAGCTCGACGCGTCCGCTCCGGAAGGAAAGCCCGTGGCGCTTCCGCCCGAGCAGCCCCTCCTTCTCGAGGGCCGACAGATAGGCCGCGGACAGGCCGCGGCCCCGGCGCCAGAGCCAGTCGCCCACCGACTCGTACGGTGCTTCGCGTACGAGGGACGACGCGGCCCGGTCCAGCAGGGGATCGGCGATGGTGGGCGGGTAGCCGGGCACGATGCGGTCGCCGTCCAGCGTGACCGCCTGGGCTTCCAGAAGGTCGATCACCTCGGCTCCGGCGAGCGCGAGCGACAGGTCACCCTGCTCCACAGGGCGGCTGGACGCCACGTCCATGGTGACGATCATCAGGTCCCGTGATGTGGTCATGGATCAGGTCCGCCTCGAGATGGTCGAAGTGGTCGTCGCGACCCGGTCCTCGGGCCGTCCGCAGCCCTTCGTACACGGAAGCGAGCAGTGTGTCCAACGTCGGTGGGCGCGTGGCGCGGTGGCGGGCCGGTCTGAGGGCCGCCCGCGGCGACGGCCTTTGCGAGTCGGCAAACAGTCATGTGGATCCCTCCCGTCATCGGGCGCGTCGCCCCCGCCCAGCAGACCAGCTCCGGCCCGATCGCGCGCGCCGTCCTGGAAGCCGTCAGGAAGCCGTCGGGATGACGCAGGGGGCGAGGGGGTGGGTACGGGTCCGTTCCCGCCGCACGGCCGTCCTGAGCTGCGGCGACGCACACGGCAGGGGACGTTGTCGGTGGTCGGGTGCAGACTTGCCCGTATCCGCGACAACGGCGTCATGGAGGTTCGGCGATGAACGATGTGCTGCTTGCTGTGGGCACCCGCAAGGGGCTCTTCCTCGGCCGCAGGCGCGGCGGCGGGTGGGAGTTCGACGGCCCGCACTTCACCGCGCAGGCCGTGTACTCGATCGGGATCGACACCCGTCGGCCGGTCCCCCGGCTGCTCGCGGGGGCCGACAGCTTGCACTGGGGCCCGTCGGTGTTCCACTCCGACGACCTGGGCGCGACCTGGGAGGAGCCGGCCAAGCCCGCCATCAAGTTCCCCAAGGACACCGGCGCCTCCCTGGAGCGCGTCTGGCAGCTGCACCCGTCGGGCCCCGCGGCCCCCGACGTCGTGTATGCCGGGACCGAGCCCGCGGCGCTCTTCCGCTCCGACGACGCCGGTGAGACCTTCGAGCTGGTCCGCCCGCTCTGGGAGCATCCCACGCGGTCGCGATGGGTGCCCGGCGGCGGCGGGGAGGCCGTCCACACCGTGATCACCGACCCGAGGGACACGGGCGCCGTCACGGTCGCCGTCTCGACCGCCGGAGTCTTCCGCAGCCTCGACGGCGGCGCCGGCTGGGCCCCTTCCAACGAGGGGGTCTCCGCGGTCTTCCTCCCCGACCCGCACCCCGAGTTCGGTCAGTGCGTCCACAAGATCGCGCAGGACGCCGGCGATCTCGACCGGCTGTATCTGCAGAACCACTGGGGCGTGTACCGCAGCGACAACGCGGGCGGGAGCTGGACCGACATCGGCGCGGGCCTGCCGTCCGACTTCGGCTTCGCCGTCACCGCGCATCCGCACCGCGCCGACGTGGCGTACGTCTTTCCCCTCAACGCCGACGCGGATCGTGTCCCGGCCGGCCACCGGTGCCGGGTCTACCGCACGAGCGACGCGGGCGGGAGCTGGGAACCCCTCAGCGCCGGGCTCCCCGAGGACGACCACTACGGCACGGTGCTGCGCGACGCGATGTGCACCGATGGTGCCGACCCCGCGGGCGTGTATTTCGGCAACCGGAACGGAGAGCTGTACGCGAGCGCCGACGACGGGGACAGCTGGCAGCTGCTCGCCTCGCACCTGCCGGATGTGCTGTGTGTGCGGGCGGCGGTGGTGGGGTGACCGGGCCGGCGGTGCGGGGCGTGCCGTCCGCCGGCACCCCTACGACAGCCGCCAGTCCACCGGCTGGGCGCCTTGTCCGGCAAGCAGCTCGTTGGTGCGGCTGAAGGGACGTGAACCGAAGAAACCCCGGTCTGCCGACATGGGGGACGGATGAGCCGACTCGATCGCCGGAAGGCTGCCTAGGAACGGCCTGAGATTGCGGGCGTCACGCCCCCACAGGACCGACACCAGCGGCTTGCCGCGCGCGACGAGCGCCCGGATGGCCTGCTCGGTCACTTCCTCCCAGCCCTTGCCTCGGTGGGCCCCGGGCTTGCGGGGCGCCGTGGTCAGTGCCCTGTTCAGCAGCAGCACACCCTGCCGGGTCCAAGGCGTCAGATCACCGTTCGCCGGCCGTGGAAGCCCCAGGTCCGAATGCAGCTCGCGGAAGATGTTCTCCAGGCTGCCCGGGAGGTTCCGGACCTCGGGCGCGACCGCGAAGCTGTGGCCGATGGCCATCCCCGGGGTCGGATAGGGGTCCTGACCCACGATCAGCACCCGCACCTCGTCAAAGGGCTGCTGGAAGGCGCGCAGGACATGGGGACCCGCGGGTAGATAGGTACGGCCTGCCGCGATCTCGGCGCGCAGGAAGTCCCCCATCGCGGCGATGCGCTCGGCCACCGGCCTCAGCGCTTCCGCCCAGCCGGGCTCGACAAGTTCGTTCAACGGTCGTCGTGCTGCCACGCCGCGTCACTCTACTGGTGCAGGGAGTGTGCTTTCGAATCCGGCTGCCGTCGTGGGCGACCTCGCCCGTGCGACGGCACCGGCGGCGGACGCTGTGTCCCGGTTCGCGCGGAGCCTGCGCCGTTCCCACAGCCGCTACGGACCGGCCCGGGATAGTGTGGCGCCGTCAGTCCTCCGCTCTTCCCGGAGTCGGACCATGAAGACGCACAGGGGACGCACAGGGAGTGCGCGATGACCACGGATGGCACCGACGCGGCCGGGTGGGCCCTCGGTGTCGATTCCGGCGGCTCGGGACTGCGCGTCGCGCTCGCGCCCTTCGGCGATCCGCGCAGCAGACAGACACTGTCCTCTCCGGAGCCCGTCCGCACCGGCCCCGCCGGTATCGACGCCGCACAACTGCTCGAACGACTGCTGCCGATGGCTCGCTCGTTGCTGGCGCGTGCCGGCGCACCGCGCCCGGACGCGGTCGCGATCGGAGCGGCCAGCATGGCATCGCTCGGGGACCAGCTGCGGGAAGTCCTGCCCGCGGCGCTGAAGTCGGAACTCGGCACGCGGACCGTGGCGCTCGCCGCCGACGCGGTGACCGGCTATGTCGGGGCACTCGGGCAGCGTCCGGGAGCCGTGATCGCGGCGGGAACCGGGCTGATCGCCCTGGGCACCGACATGGCTTCCTGGAGACGCGCCGATGGCTGGGGGCATCTGCTCGGGGACTGCGGGAGCGGGGCATGGATCGGGCGTGCGGGACTGGAGGCGGCCCTGCGCGCCCATGACGGGCGCAGCGGCGGTTCGCCGGTGCTGCTGGCACGGCTCGAGGAGACTTTCGGCCCGGCGGACCGGCTGCCAGGGCTGCTTTATCCGCGCTCCGACCGGCCCGCGGTGCTGGCCTCCTTCGCACCCGGGGTCGCCGCCTGCGCCGCGGACGACCCGGTCGCCGGAAGCATCCTCACCGAGGCCGCGGGGCACATCGCGGAAGCCGCTGCCGCGGTGTGCCCGCCCGGCTCGGCCGGGGAATGCCACATCGCCCTCACCGGCGGTCTGTTCAAGATCGGGGACCCGTTGCTGCGACCCCTCATGGCCACGCTGTCACGACAACTCCCGTATGCACGGCCGGTGTCCGCGGCGGGCGACCCGCTGAGCGGTGCGCTGACCGTCGCTGCCGCTCTCGCCACGGGCCGGCTGGTCGTGCCCGGGGATGCCCGCTTGCTCCATGTGACGGCGTGACCATCGTCCCGTAACCACCGGCTCCACAACCGGACATGAAGCTTTTTGCGAACCCATCGGGTAAATCGGGACAGACAGCGCTCGACTGCCCCCTCCCCGAACAGGCACGACGGCAAAACCAGTAGCATGCGGCGCCATGAGCTCCCCCACTGGGCCCGCAGGCCTCCCCGTACGAATGCCGCGACCCCGCCAGTCAGGGCGGCACCGCCGCCCGGAGCCCGTGGCGGCCCCCGAGGGCGCGCCCGCGCTCGTCCTCGCGGTGCCCGGCACCCCTTCCTCCGCGATACGCAGTCTCGCTGAGGAGGTCGTCAGCATCGCCCGCTCCGAGCTGCCCGGTCTCGAAGCCGTCATCGGCTATCTCGACGGCGACGACGCCGAGTACCCCACGCTGGGGAGCGTGCTCACCGGGGCGGCCGCACTGCGGACCGAACGCTATGAGCTGGCCCGGGCCGCCGGCCGGGAGGTCGCCGAGCCGGAGGGTCCCGCGTCCGTCGTGGTGCCGCTGCTCGCGGGTCCCGACAGCGCCCTGATCCGCCGTATCCGCCAGGCGGTCATGGACAGCCGGACTGCTGCGGAGCTGACCGATGTCCTCGGCCCCCACCCGCTGCTCGCCGAGGCGCTGCACGTGAGGCTGTCCGAGGCCGGTCTCGCCCGCGCCGACCGGGCACGGCTGTTCACCGTCGCGACGGCCGCCGACGGCATCGTGCTGGCCACGGTCGGCGGTGACGAGGCCGTCCAGGCGGCGGGGATAACCGGGATGCTGCTGGCCGCCCGGCTCGCCGTGCCGGTGATGGCCGCCGCGCTGGACCGTGAGGGCGCGATCGCCGCCACGGCCGATGAGCTGCGGGCTTCCGGTTCGGGGCAGCTGGCGCTCGCTCCGTACCTGGTCGGCCCCGAGCTGCCGGAGGGCCTGCTGGCCGCGGCGGCCGCGGAGGCGGGCTGCGCCGCCGCCGAGCCGCTGGGCGCCTACCCGGCGATCGGCCGGCTGGTGCTGTCCCAGTACGCGAGCACGGTGGGCATCCAGGTGCAGTCTCAGGGGGCTCAGGCACGCTGAAGTGCCGTGACCGTCCGACGGGCCCGCGCCACTCAGGCGCGGGCCCGTCGTGCATACGGCCGGTGTCCCTTCTGCCGCGGGTTCCACGGCCCGTGGCATGCCGGCACTAGGGGGTTTTCTGATGGATCTCCGTGGAGGCCGCGGAGATCCATCAGAACCCCCTAGACCAGCTCCGTCTCCCCTCCCTTGGCCCGCGTCAGCGCCTCGGGGTGGTGTACGAAGGTCGGCGTCAGCTGCGTGGTGTCGTACGTGCGGTGGAAGACCGGGGTGGCGCTGCCGGACATGGGCGGCACGATCCAGGACCAGTCGGCGCCCACCTCGCGCCCCTTCTCGTCCTCGCGGTCGATGTGGGTGAGGAAGCGGAGGGACTCGGTGTGATGGTCGGCGAGCGTCACGCCGGCCTCGTCGAAGGAGTGCAGGACGGCCCGGTTGAGCTCGACGAGCGCCCGGTCCTTCCAGAGGGTCCGGTCGGTGGAGGTGTCCAGGCCGAGCCGTTCGGCGACGGCCGGGAGCAGGTGGTACCGGTCGGTGTCGCCGAGGTCACGCGCGCCTATCTCGGTGCCCATGTACCAGCCGTTGAAGGGAGCGGCCGAATAGCAGATGCCGCCGATCTCCAGGCACATGTTGGCGATGGCGGGTACGGCGTGCCAGCGCAGACCGAGGTCGTCGGCCCAGTCCGCGTCGGGATGGGACAGCGGGACTTCGAGTACGGCGTCGGCCGGCAGCTCGAACCAGCGCGGCTTGTCGTCGCTGCCCTGGACGACGAGGGGCAGGACGTCGAACGGGGTGCCGGGGCCGCCGGGCCAGCCCAGCCGCTGGGCGTAGGCGGTGATCCCGGCGTTGCGCGGATCGCCGGTGCAGACGCTGCCACCCGCGTCGGTGTAGCCGGCGTAGCGCACCAGCTGCTCGTTCCAGATGCGGGGGCCGCGGCGACCGGGGGCGTCGGGGGCGAAGACGGTGATCACGGGCCGTATACGACCGCCGTTGGTGGCCTCACGCAGATGGGTGACGGCCTCGGCGGCCATGGTGTCCGCGTCGTGGACGTCGCGCCGGTCCCTGACCCTTAAAGAGCGCCAGTAGAGGCGGCCGATGCACCGATTGCTGTTCCGCCAGGCGACACGTGCCCCATGGGTGAGCTCGGCGGTGGTGTGCCGGTAGGTGCCGGTCGCCTCGATTTCGGCCCTTACGACGGAGATCCTGTCGGCCAGTGCGGCCGGGCCGCCAGCGGCCGGCTCCTCGCGATGGAAGAGCCGCAGGAAGTCCTCCGCTTCCTGCCGCAGTTCGTCCAGGCCGCGCCCGGCCTCGCCATGACGCGCCGCGCCCGGTCCGTGGGCTCCGTTGTGGACGGAGGCTCCATGGTGGACGGGGCACTGCCCGGGCGGGGCCCCGGGATCCGCCGGGGCGCTGCCGCCCGAGGACGCGGCACGCGGTGGCCGGTCATTGAGGGTGGCGGCTCGACGAAGGAACTTCCGCATGGTGGGCACCTCCGGGCCTGAACGGAACAGCGGACGACGGACGGTGGACGACGGACAGCGAGCAACGGACAGCGAGCGACGGACAACGGACGGTAGAACCCGATGCCGGACAGCCGACCATGGACGACCGCCCGCGATCAAGGTTTGCGGACATCTGATTACGGATGACGACCGGACTACCCCATACGGGGACTGATCCACCTTCCAAGTGCCAAATGCATGTGCATCGTTCACCAACGCGCACGGCCCGGCGGTATCCGGTCCGGCAGAGGAGGGCTTCGAAGCAAGGCGGTCAGGTCGGTTCGAAACCCCCCTGATGCTTCGGAAACCCGTCCCGCTGAGGCTGCACAGCGCGGCCCGTGGATGCCGCGCAGCGCGCCCCGGCCTAGCCGGGTGCTCCGCGTCGTTCCGGACGGGTCAGAATCGAGCCAGCGGAGTGCGCGGAGGGACGCCGAGCGGTGTCGCCAGCTCCGACAGGGTCCTCTCCAGGCCGTGCAGATGGGCGAGGGCCGGCTCACCCTCCCCGCGCCGGGGTGTCTCCTGGGTGGCCGGTGCCACCTGGCCGTGCCGCGCCGTCCCGCTCGTGGTGAGTGCCGCCACTGCCGCCTCGACTCGCCAGCAGGCAGCGGTGAGACGTAGGTCGTGCGACGCGGTCGGATCGGCCGCGACCGATACGAGCCCGTGTACTTCGCGAGCACAGTCGTCGAGCAGTTCGATGACCTTTCGCGCTCGGGCCTTCCTGGCACGGAGGGGAGCCAGAGGGTGTACCAGCGGAGCGATCGCCATTCGCGCCCGGCCGAGGAGCAGCTCCAGTTCGGCGGCATGCGGGGCCGGGTCGGCCGTGGGGTCGCCCGCGAGACGGGCGGTGGCCTCGGCCGTTGCCGCGTGCACACAGTGCAGTGCCCGGTGGATCCAGGCGTCGTTCGTGGCGTGTGTGGTGACCGGCAGGACGAGGACCACGGCGAGCGCGGCACAGAACGCCCCCACCCCGGTCTCCGCGAGCCGGAGCGCAAGCAGCCCGGGGTCCAGCACACCCAGCAGGCCGTACAGCAGACTGGCCAGGACCGTCACCGCCAGCATCATCCAGGAGTACGAGACGGCAGCGGTGTAGAAGATCCCGAAGACACAGACGGCGGCCAGAGCCGCGGTCGGGGTGGGCGCGCCGTGGAGCGGGATGGCGATGAGCAGACCGACGGCGATGCCGGCCACGGTCCCCAGAACGCGGCGGAAGCCCCGGACGAGGGTCTCACCGCGGGAGGCCGTGTTGACGAAGATCCACCAAGCGGTGCCGACGGCCCAGTACCAGCGCTCCTCGGAGAGCATCTGCCCGACGGCCAGGGCGAACGCGCAGGCAGCGGTGGCCTGGAAGGCCTGCCGGGTGGTGGTCCGGGCCAGTCCGGTACCCGGCAGGGCGGGCGGGAACGGCGGCGGAGGGTCGCGCCGTTCGATGGGCCAGAGGACGAAGCGCGTGGTTCCGGCGGCGGCGAGTGCGAGTCCCATCGCCGCGTACAGTGCCGGCAGCTGGGCGGGAACGGCATGCAGGAACTGGGCGACGAAGAAGGTCATGAACCCGAAGATCCCCAGCGCGTGCCCCCGCGGGCCCCAGCGCCGGGCGTAGACCCCGCAGAAGACGACGGCCAGGAACGTGATGTCGCGGGCCGGCGCCATACCGTGCAGGGCGGTCGCGAGCGCCAGCACCGGGCAACCGGCGAGGGGCAGCAGAGCGGTGGTGATCCGCTGGTCACGGACGGTCGCGTCGGTGACGGTGAAGAGTGCGAGGAGGGCCGCGAGTCCGCCGGTGATCGATGCGGTCAAGGAGAGCCCGCAGAGCACGGAGACGGCGACGGCCGCGGAGACCCCGATGACGGCACGGGTCGCGTTACGCAGTCTCAGGCGCCCCGGATCCGGCGCTACGAACATCCTCTTCACGGCGGTACGCCGCCCCCTTGCGGTGGTACGCGCCGCACCCGTGGCCGTCCGGGTGGCGGTCGGCAGGCGGGCACGACGAAGGCGCCGCGGACCGGTCCGGCCTCGTCGCCGTCCGGCGCTACGCGGCGCCGCAGTTACATGAATGAGCGAAGGATAGCCCCTTCCACCCCCACTGGCTCAACAGCCGCGCTGCCGACTGTGCCATTGGCCCAGTCGGAGCCGGGAATCCGCGCTATCGAGAGGTCCAACGGAGCAGCCGGCCTCCTTGGACCGGGCACGGACACTGCCACGAGCGGCCCGGCGACCACCCGGATGCGGCACCCGGACACCCGCCCCGGACATCGCGCCAGGCATCGTCCCGGACCCGGCCGGACACCAGTCCCCTCCCCACCTGGGCCATTGGTACAGTGAAGATCACGTTTCACAGGCCGGAGGCAACGGCCCGGAGGGGGCTGACCGACCATGGCCGTAGACGAGCTCGACACCCGCATCCTGCGTCTGCTGCTCGAGCAGCCCCGCACCAGCGTGCGTGAATACGCACGCCTCCTCGGGATCGCTCGGGGCACCCTCCAGGCGCGCATCGACCGCCTGGAGCGGGACGGGGTGATCACCGGCAGCGGACCGTTCCTGGCTCCGGCCGCGCTGGGACATCCGGTCCTGGCGTTCGTCCACATCGAGGTCACCCAGGGCCATCTGGACGAGGTCGGCGACGCGCTGGCCAAGGTGCCGGAGATCATCGAGGCGTTCTCCATCACGGGCGGCGGGGATCTGCTGACCCGAGTGGTGGCCCGGGACAACGGCCATCTCGAGGACGTCATCCAGCGGCTGATCAATCTGCCGGGCGTGGTCCGTACGCGCACGGAGATGGCACTGCGCGAGCGCGTGGCACACCGGCTGCTGCCGCTCGTGGAGTCGGTTGGCCGGGCCGCCCACGAGCCGCGCTGATCCGCGTCACGCCGCAGGGCTGTCGTGCATTCACGGACACATGGGATCGTCCCGGATATGCCGAGGAATTCCGTCGACGCGACCGCACATGGGGCATATTCACTTTCCGCCTATTGCGACCCGCACCCCGATGCGGAATTCACCCGGCAGGTTCCGAACTCCTCGAGTGAAGTGCACCATACGACATTCGGGGCCGGACTCCGGCACACTGCGCGGCAGTTCCAAACCTCGAAGCGGGCCATTCGGGCAGCCAAAGGGACGATTCGGGCCTCCGGCCCGTCAAGAGTGACCCACCCCACCGGGCCCGCGATGAACCATTCCGCCGTCTCATCCGTCGACCCCAGGGCACTCGCTGAAACCCTGGGAGGGACTCATGACGCGCAGATGGTCACTCATCGCGCTGATCGCCGGGCTCAGCGCCGCCCTGACCTTCGTCATCGCCGACATCGTCCGTGACGGAGCCTCCGGCACATCCGTCGGCACGGCGCCCGCGCCAGCGGGTGCCACCTCCTCGGCGACCGCCCAGCTGCGGGGTGTGGCCTGGTGGCCTGCGCACGAGAAGAGCGGCGCCGTGATCAGGGACGTCACCGGCGGACGGCGGGCGACGCTCATGGGCGGGGCGGGCTGGACCCCGGGCCCGAACGGGGGTGCACTCCTACTGGACGGCAGCAGTGGTTACGCGGACGCGGGCGAGCCCGTGCTCGACACGGACACCGATGACTACTCCGTGACCGCCCGGGTCCGTCTGGACGCCAAGGGCTTTCGCACCGCCGTCTCCATCGACGGCGACGCCGCCAGTGTCTTCTGCCTGCAGTACTCCGAGGACGACGCACGCTTCGCCTTCGGCTTCGAGAGCGCCCGCGCCGTGGCGACAAGCTCCCCCAAGCCCGAACTCGGCCACTGGTACCACCTTGTCGGCACCTACACCCAGCAGACGGGCACGCTGAGCATCTACGTGAACGGGGTCCTGGCCGGCACCGATCACGCGGTCAACGCCCAGTCACCGACGGGGTCGTTGTTGATCGGACGAGCCAAGGTCGATCGCAAGCCTGCCCACTTCTGGAGCGGCGCGATCACTGATGTGCACCTATTCGACCGGGCGTTGAGCGCCGACGAGGCCTCCTCCCTGGCGGCCCGTGAACCGAGCGGGGCATAACGCCCACGGTCACGCGGCCTGTTGGGGCGGCCGGCGGGTCCTTCCCCCTCGCCCGGCCGCCCCTTCGTTTTACGCCAGAGTCAGGCTCGATCGGCGGGAAACGGTTGCAAGCGGAGGTGAAACGGGCACGCGTTCACCATCGAACGGGCAGAACTGCAGACAACCGGACCCAACGAACCACCCCGGTCAGCGTGTTTACATACGGAAACCAGACACATTCGGTCGGCCTTTCGGGCTGTATCGGAGGCACGAATTCCCTCGAATGCCGGTAGAAAATTAGCGACGGCTCGATCAGGCACAGCCCGCCGATATGAGACAGGTGGGGAGACCTCCATGTCGGCTCGATCACGAGCCGTACACGCGCGCACACGAATTCGCCGCGCGTTCAGCACGACCGAGGAGGGAACCCTTTTTGCCGTACACAGAGCTGTCCGCCGAACCCGCGGAGAAAGTCGAGTGCGGGGAGCCGGCCGACAGATTCCTCAGAGATCTGTACGAGCAGCACGGCTCCGTGCTGCTGCGCTTCGCCGCACGACTGCTGGGGGGTGACTGGCACCGGGCCGAGGACATCCTGCAGGAGGTGGCGATCCGCGCGTGGCATCACGCGGCCCGTCTGGATTCCACCGTCGAGTCCCTGCGGCCCTGGCTGTTCACCGTCGTGAGGAATCTCGTCATCGACGGCTACCGCGCCCAGCAGTCGCGCCCGCCGGAGTCCGACGAACCGGACATGGCGCTGGTGACCGTGTCCGACGGCGTCGACCACGCGCTGACCACTCAGGTCGTGGTCGAGGCCCTCAAGGACCTCCCGCCCTTCCAGCGCGAAGTGCTTCTGCACGTGCACTACATGGGCCGGAGCGTCAAGCAGACGGCACACGTCCTCGGCGTGCCGCCCGGCACCGTCAAGTCGCGTACCTTCTACGCCACGCGGGCACTGCGCGACGCGCTGCACGATCGCGGCTTGCGGGCGGCGGCCTGACGAACCGGCCGCCCAGAAGCGGCTCGCATCAGGTAAGACGCCCGGCGTGAACGTCGATCCGCAGGTCCAGGGGCCCGGTATCGAGCGAACCGTCGTCGTCGACCCTGAAGTGCCAGCCGGAGTCCGCCACATCGCCGAGCACGAGTAGCGCGTCCTGCGGGTCGAGGCCCGCCACGGCAGCCTTCTCGTCGGCGAACTGGGCTTCGTCCAGCACGTACAGTCGAGGAGCACACCCCTGCAGCGTCCCGGGGTTGTTGCCTTCGATGAGCCGGAAGACCTGGGTGACCGAAGCCACCGAGCCGGACGGGGAATCCGCCCCCGCCCCGTCCGCTCTCCTGGCCAGCGCCTCCCCCAGTGTCGCGACGGTGTGCAGACGGGCCGAAGAAAGGCCGGCGATCATGTCAGGGGTCGCTACCCCGCCCACCAGCGTTACTTCGGCACGCCCACCCACCGGCCCCGTGATCAGCTCGCCGACGAACGCCCTGGCGAGCTCGCGGACTTGACCGCGCGTACCGCTCAGTGCGATGGCCGCCGATGCCCGGGAGAGATCGACCAGCACCCGCTCGCCGTTGTCCATGCCGATCGTGACGGTCAGGGAGTACGGCTGTTCCGGTGCGCCCGCTTCCCCGGCCGCCGTCTCGCTGAGGAGTTCCTTCCGCACGCTCCAGTTCTCACCGGGCCCGTCCGCGGCCCATGGCCGCGGCGCCAGCGGGTCGGCGCCCGCGAGGCGCACGGTGAGGCGGTCCCCCGAGTGCACGACCGCGTACACGTCCGGCAGCGCGCGGCCTTCCCGCACGCACGACGCCGACAGCTGTCGCAGGGCCAGATCGACGGTGTCCAGCGCGTCCCGCCCGGTGAGGTCCACAGCCGGCCGGGGTGGGGCGGGCTTGTTCCCCCGTTCGGTGACGATCAGGGCGACCACTGCGGCCACCAGGGCCAGGCCGAGCACGACGGCCAGGGCCACGGACAGGTTCATACGACTACCTCGGTCAGGTCCCCGGGGGCTCCACGGACGGGTCAACGGCGACCTACGGACCGCGCCCGCGGATGGTTCACCGCCGAAGGACGCCCGGGCGAGCCGCGCCCCGGTCAGCCCAGGAAGCTCAACCGCACCTGGCGGTGGGGGTTGTCCCTGTTCGTATCCGCCAACCTCCGTTAGGACTGTGAGGATGCTCGGGTGCCGCTCCGGCGGTGGCCTGACTCGCGATACGACTGGCCCTGGTGCCTTGAGTTTGATCTGTCGGCCACTGCTCGGGGCGGCAACTCGCTGCCGCCGGGCAGGGGACGTGTCCCGATAGGGGCCTTAGCGACAGGCACCGTCACAGTCTTGACCGCCCCCGGCCCGGCGACGGCCACCGGTTCCCGAGGCGATCATGAGGCAGGCGACCTTGACCAGCATCACGCAGTCCACCGCCCCATGTCACGTTCCGGCGGACGTCGAGGGCGTTCTGCTCGGCGTGGACACTCACAAGGACGTCCACGCCGCAGCCGTCATCACTGTGCTTGGCGCCGCCCTGGACGGCCGCAGTTTCCCCGCGACCGCAGATGGCTATCGACAACTCATTCACTGGGCACGATCATTCGGTGTGCTGCGGCGGGCCGGCGTCGAGTGCACCGGCTCTTACGGAGGCCGCCCTGACCCGTCACCTGCGCGCCGAGGGCATCGAGGTGACCGAGGTCAACCAGCCTGACAAGGCCGCCCGGCGCTGGCACGGCAAGACCGACGCCATCGACGCAGAGGCCGCCGCCCGCGCCGTGCTGACCGGACGTGCCACCGCGGCGGCGAAGACTGGCGAGGGTCCAGTCGAGATGCTCCGGCTGTTCAAGCTGGCGAAGGGGTCCGCGATCAAGTCCAGGACCCAGACGATCAACCAGCTCAAGAGCGTCCTGGTCTCAGCTGACTCCGCTCTCCGCGAGTCGCTGGCCGGGCTGAGCAACCCGCACCTGTTCAACCGGTGCGCCGACCTCGACACCCAGCACGCGAGCGGGCCGGCCGGGGCCGCCCGTTACACCTTGAGGCTGCTGGCCCGCCGCATCCACCACCTGACCGAAGAGGTCGACGACCTCAACAAGCGGATAGCCGAGGCCGTCGAAGCCAGTACGCCAGGACTGCTGGAAGTCCGCGGCGTCGGCCCGGACAGCGCCGCCGCCCTGCTCATCTCGGCCGGCGACAACCCGGAGCGACTCGTCAGCGAGGCGTCCTTCGCCGCCTTATGCGGCACCAGCCCAGTCGAGGCATCCTCCGGGAAGACACAACGGCGGAGGCTGAACCGGGGCGGTGACCGCCAGGCGAACGCCGCCCTCTACCGGATCGTCCTCAGTCGTCTGCGCTGGGACGAGCGCACCCGCGACTACCTGCAACGACGTCTGACTGAGGGCAAGACACGGCGCGAGATCATCCGCTGCCTCAAACGCTACGTCGCACGAGAAATCTACCGACGCCTTGTCCCAGCGAACCCTCTGGCTGACCAGACAGGACCCGCCGCAGTCGCTGCTTGACATCCATAGGGGCATCAACCTGAGAGTAGCTCGCGCAACAAAGAGAGGCTGCTCCGATCCTTGCTCCTCCGGGAAGCCGCCGCTGCTGACCTACGTAGCACGCGCATGTTCCAGCTTCCACCCACCGTGCTAACCGTCATTGCCAAGCGCCTGGGCCTTGGTAGAACCATCGCGCACAGGCAACCCAGCCAGCGCCGCGTATGGGTTCAACTCGGCGGTCGGAGTCGGCCAGTGACGATACGGGTGTGGTAGCGCAAGAGCGGCTCACGCCGCATGAGACGCCAGGCGGCCTCGGCTCGCCTGAACAACCGGCTCTGTCCGTGCTCATGCTGCTTCGAGTGCGGAGACCACGGCTGCAATGACTTCTATCCTCAGCACCGCCACACATAGGGCACGCTTAGCACTCAGAGACATATCGGCCCGGAGAAACCATATGCAGCCATATGCAAGATTCACCACATATCTCGTGGGCGTCCTCCCTCACAGATCTGTTGTTACGTCTGATCACCCTCAAGCATGATTCGTAGTATCTTGTCTGCTTCAGCGTTAGGAATGGCCTTGCCGCAACTAGGCGTATGATGTGCAGCCCTTGGTGCGGTGAGAGCGATGGGGGGACATCGTGGGTGCCGCGCCGCGTTTCATGGCCGCGAAGGCTCGTCCGTTGCCGGTGCTTGTACTGGCGGACGTGAGCGGAAGCATGGGGGAACCCCGAGAGAAGATTGATGTACTCAATGAGTGCATCCGCCACATGCTCGACGATTTCGCTACCGCCGATGTCGGGCGAGGCGCCATCCACGTCGGCGTGATCGCCTTCAGCCAGAACCGGGCCGAATTGCATCAAGACATGGTGCCCGCGGCCGAGGCTTCCTGGATCGACATGGAAGCCCAGGGAGGCACCCCGCTCGGCGCGGCTCTCGGGCTCGCCGACGAGGTGCTGCGCGACGAGTCAGCCGTCCCGGCCCGCTCCTTCTCTCCCACTCTCGTTCTCGTCTCCGACGGAATGCCCACTGACGAGTGGGAAGATGCCCTCGACCGTTTGCTTGACTCCCCCAAGGGTTCTCGAGCCAACCGGCTGGCTGTCGCCATCGGTCCCGACATGACTGAACAAGCGAAGGCCGTACTGCGTCGCTTCGTCAGCGACGAGGCCAACGGCGTGTTCGAGGCACATGACGTCGGACGTATTCAGCAGTACTTCCGCTGGGTCACGGTCACCGTCACTCAACAGGCCCGAAGTACTCGTCCGGACCGGGCACCGGTATTGCGCCCCGACGATCTGTCCGACTTCGGCGCCTGAACCTGTCGAAGAACGCAGCGAGAGGAAGCACCCGTGGCATCGCGCTGGGATCTCGGCGGTCTGCTGCGGCCCATCGAGGACGAGTACCACCAGCTGTGGCCGCTGTCCCACTCGATAGGTGCCGGTGGGCAGGGCGAGGTGTGGCTGGCCCGTGGCGGACGTACCGCCATCAAGATGATCACTGCTCCGACTCAGGAAGCAGCGGAAGCCGTTCACACTCGGCTGCGCCGCATCCAACGCCTGCCGCTGGACGGCGTTCCGTTGGCCGGCGTCCTCGCCCTGCTCGCTCCGCCGAAGCTCGGTTATGTGATGGAACTCGCCGACGAGATGGTCCCGCTGGACACCTTGTGTGTGCCCGACGAGGAAGACCTCGCGGCCTGGTACCTGCGCACCGGCGGCCTGGAACGCCGACTGCGGCTGCTCGCCAAACTCGCGGATGCCGTCGCCCGGCTTCACTCACGCGCCATCGTGTACCAGGACCTGTCGCCCTCGAACGTGCTGGTCTCCGTAGCTCCCGAGCAGCAGGAGATCCGCCTTATCGACGTGGACAATCTCGGTCTTGTCTCGGCCGTCGCATCTGCGCCGGTGCACACCCCGGGATACGGGGCACCAGAAATCGTGTCGGGGCGCAGTGGTGCCACGACGCTGGCCGACGCGCACGCACTCGCCGTCCTGATCTTCGAGACCCTCACGACAAGCCACCCGTTCCGGGGCGACGAGGTTCTGGACTCCGATCCCGCCTACCAACAGGAGTACGCGGACTACTTCCGCCTCCCCTGGATCGACCATCCCACTGACCGCACCAACGAGTGCACCTTGGGCATCACGCCGCGGGAAGAGGTATTGTCCGGTCAGCTGTGGGGCCTTGCCACCCGGTGCTTCGTGGACGCCGTGACCGATCCTTTGGTCCGGCCGTCGGCTGCCCGGTGGGCCGCGGCACTGCACTCCGCAGCGGGACAGACAGTCGAGTGCCCGGAGTGTCGCTGGAGCTACCGTGCCGCCGCCTCCTCCTGCCTGGCCTGCGGAAAGCCCCGAGACCGGGTCTGGCTGCTGCGCCACGGACTGACCGGCCCGGTCGGTACCGAGCCAGGAGACCGGTCAGGGAATGATGACGACCCTCCCCTTGTAGAGCTAGCGGAGGTGCCTCTGCCCGACTTCACCGTACTGCGCCCCGATAGCGAGACGACACTGACCGCCCGTCACACCTCTCCTGCTCCGGACCGGCTCGATGCGGTGGTCGCGCAGTTGCGGTGCCAGGGCCGGGACGTGACTGTGTCGAACCTCTCGCGCAACAGTCTCTGGCTCGACCACCAGGACGGTCGGCCGTGGCGTGAGATCGGCCAGGGAAGCCAGGCAACTGTGCCGGTCGACGGCCGTTCCTGGACACTTCACTTCGGCAGGCAAGGTGTGATCCATCGCTGGTTACGTCTGATGGCGCTGGAGGCGAGCGGATGAGCGCGCGCCCCAAACAGCCGGCCATGCCGGCCCGTATGCCGGGCGAACCCGTGCTCGTGTCCTTCCTCTGGCATCGAGTACCACAGGGGTTCACCGACCAGGCTATCCCCGACGGCAGCGAAGTCCGCCTCTATCACCGGCCCACAGGCCAACTGGACCTGGTCACCGATTCCGCTACGTTCGGGATCAAGCCAGCGACTCCGGAGGACGAGCGGAAGCTCGATCGAGTCCAGGCGGCCGGGACCACTTGTGTGACAGTCACCGCACATCCGGTCCGCCCGCAGCCGCCCACGCCCGTCCCGTCGCCTCGACGCCGTACCGGAAACCCGCATCAGCCCTCGTCGGCGGCCGATAGTCCTTTCACCCTGCGGGTTCACATCTACGCCCCTGCCGCAGGACTCGCGGTACCGCTCACCACCGGACTGCTCCTCGATGTCGATGACGCCGTGCTGGAGGACGCCACCAAGTACGCGGACCGCACGGACAACGTCAATGTCGGTTCACTCATGGAGTTCATGGCACGCGAACTCCTCCTGGAGCCCCGTCCCGGGGCTCCAGCGGGCGCAAGGCGCATGGTGGTCTCGGCCGGACCGGCCGGAAGCTTCGCAGCCGGCTTCCGGGTGCACGGACCAGGGCTCATGGCTGATGTCGAGAAACACAGTGCCGGCTACCGCATCGTCCGTTTGCTCAGCTCGGTCCACGATCGGCACGGCACCGTTCAGAAGGCACTGGCCGTCGGGTCCATCGAGTTCCGCGACATGACCGCCAGGCAGCGGGACCGCGAGAGGATACAGCAGGGCCTCGACCTGGTGGCCAGCCAGAACGGCTACCTGGCCATGTGGGACAGGTACCAGGAGCTGGAGGCGCGCCACATCAGGAGACGCCTCCGTGACTTCGGAACCATCCGCTACACCGACGTCAAGGTCGAGTCCGACGGCCGCTGCGCGTTCACTGTGGACCTCAGCCGGGCCCTGCCCCGTACCCGAGCCGTGTTAGAGAACACAGCTGCGGCCGAACGCGTCGAGCTCGAGGCTGCTGAGAGACTTCCGGCCTCCGTGACGGACACCGCGATGACCGACCGGGAGTGGCTCGTAGCATCCCGCGCGCAGAAGGTGAAGGCCTGGGTCGGTGAACCGCTCGGATACGACAGTGTCACCGAGGTCCTGAGGCTCACTGCGACCCTCAACAACCAACAGGACCCGCCCCCTCAAGGGTGGCTCTACCTGGCGCACCGCGGTGATCAGCGTCGGCTCGACCGGCGCGAAAAGGCCATGCAGCAGCTGCGCACCGACGGAACGCACATTCCTGCGCTACCGACTCTGCTGGAGGGAGGTGCCTGGCCGCAGCCGGCACGACAGCGGATCACAAAGCTCTCCCCTTCCGCACTCAGCTGCTTCGCTCCTCACGGACCGACACCGGCCCAGCGGGAGGCGGTGCTCACCGCCCTCAACACTCCAGACATCGCGATCATCCAAGGACCACCGGGCACCGGCAAGACTCAGGTAATCGCTGCTCTGGTCAACCAGCTGGGCGACCTCGCCCTAGGGGGAGATGTGGCCGGGAGCACCCTGTTGACGAGTTTCCAGCATGCGGCAGTGGACCACCTCGTCACTCGTGGCTGGGTCTTCGGGCTTCCACCGCTCAAGGTGGATTCCCGCGGCCGGGGCAGCAAAGTGGCACTGGATACCTGGCGTATCGAGGCAGCCCGCGCTGCCGACCTGCGGTTGCGTGAGCGCCCGGCAGGGCCTCATCTGGCCGCTCGGCGAGCCGCCGCCGAGCTGGCCGCCACCTATCGGGCGGCACCGGTCCCGCCCGAGTTCCTGCCGCGCTTCCTGGACCAGGTGCTCACCCAGGTCGGGGACATCGCCGAACCGTCCCTGTTCGGTGAACTCCGCAGTCACAGGGACCGGGCCGAACAGCAACGCATGCGAGCCGCCGCCATGGCCGACTCCGACGTGCGCGCGGATCTGCTGCCTTACATCCGGTCGCTGCGCTGCACCGTAACCGGATTCCACGATGACGGGCCCCGCACAGCCCGGGCGCTGTTGACACGGCTAGAACTCGCCGACAGTCCGCTGTTCGACGGCATCTCGTACCAGGAACCCCTGCGCGCAGCGATCGGCGCCACCACACCACATACCGAACTGCTCAACGCGCTTACCGCGTTGCGCGACGCCCTGGTCGACCGTCTCACCGCGCGCATCCGACTTCCAGAGGTCACCGTGGCCGATCCCGCGATCGTCGACCTCCTCGACCGGCTCGCAATACAGCTCGCGGAAGCGGTGACCCGGTCGCCCGACGCCATAGCCGGGGCGCTGCTGGACTACCGGGATGATCTGCGCAGCGATCCAGAAGGTGTCGACGACACACTCCGCGCCTATACCGTCTCGCTGGCCTCGACCTGCCAGCAGGCCGTTTCCAAAGCCATGGTCGATGTCGGCCGTCGGGATGGAGCGTTCGAGTCGGTCGTCGTCGACGAGGCAGCGCGGGCCAACCCGCTGGATCTCCTCATCCCCCTCGCCCAGGCCCGCCGCCGGATCGTGCTGGTCGGTGACCACGCCCAGCTTCCCCACATGCTGGAACCCGACGTGGAGCGCGAGCTGAGTTCGCTCGGCGACGACGTCCGTGACCGGCTGCAGGAGAGTCTGTTCCAACGACTGGCCCGTCAGTGGGAGCACGGCTCATCCGACGGGCACTCCCGGTTCGTCCGCCTCGACACCCAGTTCCGCATGCATCCGGTACTCGGCAACTTCGTCAGCGACAACTTCTACAAGGGACAATTGCGCAACGGCCGTGAGGCGAGTGACTTCACCCACGGGATCGAACGGTACGGTGAATTTCCCGCAGTATGGCTTCCCGTGCCGCAGTCCGCCGGCGGTGAGACCCAACGGGGAACGAGCCGTGCCCGTCACGCCGAAGCCGTCGTCATCGCCGCGGAGATAGCCGCGCTGATCGAGCGGAACCCGAGGATGACCTTCGGCGTCATCTCGTTCTACGCCGCACAGGTCACCGAGGTATGGAAAGAGCTGAAGAAGGCCGGGCTCGCCGAGTTCACCGATGCGGGCGGGTGGCGCCCCGTGCCCCGGCTCAGCCGTGATGAGGACGGCACACCGCTCGACCGATTGCGGGTCGGCACCGTCGATGCCTTCCAGGGCATGGAGTTCTCGGTCACCTATCTGTCCACTGTGCGCAGCTGTGCACCAGCCGCACGGACCGACGCCAAGCGCGCTTACGGGCACCTGACCGTCGCCAACCGGCTGTGCGTGGCGATGAGCCGCCAGCAGCGGGTGCTGGCCGTGGTGGGCGACGACTACATGTTCGGCCCCGGCAGTCCGGAGGCGGTCAAGCCTCTTGCCGCGTTCCTGACGCTGTGCCAGAAGGGAGTGGACGGCCGTGTCGTTCGACCGTGAGACCCCTGTCTTCCAGCTGGCTCTCCCGCCCCGCCAACGGTACCGGCCTGTTCTGCTGCCCGTGTGGGTTCACCAGGCAACGGCACCGACCGGCTACTCCCGGACACTGGACGTCTTCCAGACCGTGGTGCTGCGCCTGTGTGCCGCCGGGGTCCGAGATGTCGGTGACCTGTCCCGGTTGATCGGGCTGGAGACTGCCCTGTGCCGCACGGTGATTGCCCGGCTCGTGGAGGGGCAGCTGATGGCAAACGGGCTGCAGCTGACCGAGGCGGGGCAGCGCACCGTGGCCGAAGGCGAAGTCGCGGAGACGGAGCCCCGGCTCGTCCGTGTCTTCCAGGACCCGGCCACCGGAATGCTGTTGCCTCGTATCCTGGTCGCCGATCCCGTACGCGCTGACCTGCGAGCGCATCGCGGCCGCTGGGTCACCATCCAGTTCGGTACTGCTGGTGCCTCCCGGGAGGTCAGCGCGCTGACGCTCCCGGCCGACGGCTCCTGGATGCGTCCGTCGGAACGTGATGTCCTCGAAGCCTGCAAGTGTCACGATCTGGCGGCGCGGGGCCTGCGCGGTGCTTCCCGCGATCCGGCCGGCTCCGTGGGGACGGCCCGACGGGTCGGATTTCACGGTACGGCGAACCCAGCCCATGTCGTGTGCTACGTCGTCGAGGGCAACGACGGGTCCGGGCGCATGTGGACCGTGGAGGACCCGTTCGCGGTGGGCGACGGACGTTTCTTCGCAGATCTTTTGGCCGCCCGTGCAGAGGCTGATGAGCAGTTGGCCCGGCTGATCGACGACATGCTCGGAAAGGGCCGCCGCGACCGGACCACCGCCGCGCGCAAGGTCGACCGGGAGCTCGCCGAGGATGCCCGCGCCGACGTGGTACGTATGCTCGGCGAGGAGGTCCGGAACCACTCGGAAGTATTGACCCACCTCGCGGACATCGAGCTGGCGCTGCTGAAGGACACTGCGCGGGAACGGGAGAACGCCGCACGCAACGCCATTCGCGTCTTCGAGTGCATACTCCCCGAACTCAACGAACGATTCCCCGCCCGGATCCCACCGTCCAGGGAGCCGGGGGTGCGGGAGCGCACGTTTGTACTGACCGCCCAGCGCCTGGGCGCCACATCCGTGCCGCCGGAGATGCGCAAGTACTGCTCCAGACCGGCCGGCGGGCTGGCCGGCGACATCATTAGAGCCGTCTGGGCGGCCGGGGAGAACGCGCAGCATCCGTTCGCCGCGTTCATCCGCGAGCGCCCCACCCTTCTGGAGGATCTCGACCGGTCACGCATCCTGCGCAACAACGCGACGCACGGACCGACCGGCGCCCCGGCCCCTGATGAGCTGGAGCACATCCGAGCTCTAGCTTACGACGCAGCCCGCCACTTGCTCGATCTGAGCAGCGGCCGAACCACAATCAGCAAGAGGGTGAACTGACGACATGGGGAAGAGGCAGACACGACCACGTCAGAAGGGCAAGGGGACGGTCTGGCCGGGGCAGCCGCCCGCTCCTAAGCACACCGAGGCCGCCCATGGTCGTCAGCCGGCCCCGATGGCTTCCCCCATCGGCCCGAAGAGCGCCGACGACACCGCGGCGCTGCTGGCGGAGATACAGCAGGTCGCGAACGAGGTCCAAGTGGTGGTCGCGGCGGGGGCCGGGTCCGACGGCGCGAGCTCCGACCTCGCGTCGGCCTGGCAGCAGTACCGTGCACTCGCCGAGCGCCAGGCAGACGCAGCGAACGCGTTGTCGGTGCAGGCGGAGGCGCTCCGTGCCGAGCAGGAGGAACTCACTGCCGCGACCGCCCGACGGGCCGAGGAAGCCGCAGCTCTGCAGGAGAGGAGCGCCGCGCTGGATGCCCGCACGGAACTCCTCGACCGCAAGGAACGCGATCTGTCCGACCGCGAGCAAGCGGCTGAAGCGGCATTCACCGAACGCCGCCTGGAGGCAGGCCGAGAGCTGGAGGCCTGGCTGACGGAGCAGCGCCGGACGGCAGTGGCCGCCATCGACACCGAACGCCAGGACCGACAGGCACGGTGGAGCGAGGAGCAGCGTCGCCTGGCCGACACGCAGACGGCCCTGGACCAGCGGGAGAGTGAACTCGCCCAGCGCGAGAGAGATCTGCGATCCGCCCGGCTCCGGCTGGAGGACGAACGTGAGGACATCGCCCACCTCAAGGCCGCCCTCAAGGAGCAGCAGGCCACCCGTGCGGAACGGTTCGAACATGAGGTGACAAGCCGCACCGGCCAGTTGCTTCAGCAGATGGAGGAGAGCCGGCGCAGGATTGCTGTCCTCACCGAAGGGAGCGAACGTCTGAGCGCCCGACTCAACGAGTACGACGGCGCACTGGCGTCCCTGGGGGGCATGCCCCTGGAGCAGGTCGTCGAGCGCCTGACCGAGCTTCGCGCTGAGAACGCCCGTCTCCTGGAGGAGAACGCCGCCGCGCCACAAGCCGACGCCCTCCTGCTCGAGCAACTGCGGCAGCGAGTCACACGCCTCGCCGCCGACAACGAAGAGCTGGTGCGGGAGCGCGGGGAACTGGAGTCCGCGCTCCAACGTGATCGCATCGCGGTCAACGAGCGTCAGAATTACGTCGAACACAATAACTGGTTGCGCGCTGCCAACGACCAACTGCAGCAACTGCTCAACGAGGAAGCGGCCAAACTCCGAGCCACGGCCCAGGTCGGCAAGGAAGGCCAGGCTTTTCCGGCCTGCTCGTACATGGACCGGGAGTTCGGCACGCCCCGGCCCTTCGACACACGTACGCCGGCTATGCCCGAGCTAGTGCACCAGATGCAGGCGGTCATCCGCCAGCAGGCCGGTCTCTCCTATGGTCTGTCCGACCTGCGCCTGGTCCTGGCGGGCATGGCGATGAGCCGTCTCCATCTTTTCCAGGGCATCAGCGGGATCGGGAAGACCGGTCTGGCCCGCGCGCTTGCCGTCGCCTTCGGCAGTGACACCAGTGCCGCCGTGGTGCCCGTCCAGGCCGGCTGGCGCGACCCGCAGGACCTCATGGGCTACTACAACAGCTTCGACCGGATCTTCTACGAATCCGAGTTCACCAAGGCTCTGTACCGTGCCCAGTGCCCCGCTTTCAAGGACCGGCCCTTCTTCATCGTCCTCGACGAGATGAACCTCTCCCATCCCGAACAGTACTTCAGCGGAGTGCTGTCGGCCCTGGCCATCAAGGATCGGCCCAGTCTGGCACTGACCACGGCACCGGTCAGAAACCCTGCCGACCTGATCATCGGCGGAACGCACATAGCTGTCCCGGACAATGTCTGGTTCATCGGTACCGCCAATCACGACGAGACAACCGTCGGCTTCGCCGACAAGACCTACGACCGGGCCTTCGTCCTGGAGCTGCCCTGGCAGCACCCGGACGTGCCGGAGACGGCACCCGCATTCCCGGAACCACTCGGCCATCAGGGTCTCACCCAGTCCTTCGACAAGGTAGAGGCCACCTACGGCGCGCAGGCCGACGGCATCATCGAATTCCTCGACACCCACTGGCGCGGTCGCCTCGCGGAGGAACTGCGCATCGGGTGGGGCAACCGGCTTGAGAAGCAGATCAGGCAGTTCGCACCCGTCGTGGTCGCCGCCGGAGGCAGCCCGGGTGAGGCATTGGACCATCTTTTGGCCACACGCATCCTGCGCTCGGTCCGGGGACGGTATGACATCCATACCGACACCCTCGACACACTGCGCACCGACCTCGTCGAAAGCCTGATGCGGTTCGACAGCGCTCACGAACCGGCGGCGACGCGACGGCTGCTGGACGACGAGCTCCGCTCGCGTGGTCGGCAATGAAGCGGGAAGCAGTCGAGCCGGAACTCGACTCCCTCCTCGTCCGCCATCTTCTGGCCCTGTCGGCCCGTCTCAGCGAAGCCACCGCGCTCGGCGACTGGCTGGCGATACCGCCGATCATCCTCGATGTCACCGAGGAGGCAGATGCCTTGCCGCTGGAGGACATCTTCGAGCGCGAGTCCGGTGCGCTGCGCGCGGTCTGCCACCGCCCGTACACGCGTCTGCGCACAGTGGAGGAGGTGGTGCCGACGTCCCGGGCCCGCTCGATCGCTTCCGGCGCTGCGGCGCGCCTGGCTTCCCGGCCCGAGGACTGGGCTTCGCACACGCTCGCCGGCGTGCGCCCCAGCCGTCTGCTGGCCCGGCGCAGTGAGGAGGACGTCGACATCTACGAGAACCGAGTCGCTGTGGCTGTCCTCAATGTAATGCGGTCGCATCTGCAGCAGCGGATCGCCCAGCTCAGGGACCTCAGCAGGATGGTGGACGATGTACACGGTCTGCTCATGACCTCGGAGGAGACCTCCTGGCGGGCCCGGTGGGACCTGGCCGGGCTGCTGAGAAACATCGAGGACTCCGGTCGGCAACGGGCGGCCGCAGGAACGCGCCTGCGGACACTGGAATCGCTGCTTGCGGTAGTGGAGATCATGCTGAGTTCGCCGTTGGCGCGCGCGGTCGACCACCGCTCCGCACCACCCCGCGAACTGCATCCCACGAATTTACTCAGCAGCGACCCGCACTACCGCAGGGTGGCCTCACTCTGGCAGGCCTGCATCACCATCGCCACCGTACGCCCCGGGGAGGCCGAGACCGCCCGGCGCCGCCAAGAGGTCCGCGTCGCCTTCGAACGGTTCACCGGCCTCCTGCTGCTCCTCGCCTGCACACTGCTTCAGGCCATCCCGGACGCCCATCAGCCGGCCCCTGCTCCCGGCCGGACCACCCGCTTCCGCATGCGCGGTGAGCAGTTGACGGTCACCTGGTCCCGAACAGGTGACTTCATCCTTCACTGGCGTGACCGCCAGGCGCTGCGCGTCATTCCGCTCACGACCGACCTGTGCACGGCTCCCGACGCAGCCTCCATCGCCGCGTCGATCTCAGGCGTCCGCCGAGACCGGCCGGCCACCGAGTGTGGCGACGACCTCATCGTCCATCCGGGACTGCTCCAGGAACGCCAGGACGCAGAGCCCAACGTCGCCGGGGCCGCGTATCGGATCGGGCACGGCGACGGCGATGCGTCGGGGCAGCATGTCGGCGTTGCCCCGCTGTCCCCACTGGACATCTTCAGCGTCAGCCGTCTGGTGCGGGCCGTCCAATGGGCCACCTTGGGCGCCGACGCGCGCCGCTACCCTCTCACCGTCTCCATGCCCGCTGGCATGCGTTCCACTGTGGCGAACTGCGACTGGCTCGAGCCCCGTCCTGACGGTGTGGCGGTCGTGCGCGCCCCAAGCTCGGGGGAGCTTGAGCGGCTCTCCGTCCTGCTCAAGACGGCCCAAGGGCGGCACGGCAGTAGTCGAGCAGCGGAGCACGACGTCCAGCGACTGCGGACTGTTTCCAAGACGTTGAAGGACGCAGCCGCCCAGACCGAACTGCTCGAAGTGTGCCCGGTGTGTGCCAAGACCGGCTCTCAGCGCCAGACCGTGTTCGAGCCCCGCGATGGCGGCCTGTTCGCAGCACTCTGCTCCGCGTGCCGCACCCGATGGGAGCTCCGCCGCTGCCTGGCCTGTAGACGGACCTTCCCTCTACTGGAACCGGATGGCTCCGCCGCTACCGGAGCCCCCGAGTCCGACCTCGATGGCCGTCTCGGTGGCGCCTTCCTGGCAGTCTCGTGCTGGGCATCGCAGGGCACCGGTCAGTTCATCTGCCCAGCGTGCAGCACCTGCGGCCAGGCGACTCGAGCCGTTTCCTGCCCACGCGGATGTTCAACTTGGGCACCACGCTAACTGAGCGTTTGGTCCTTTTTCGTTGCAGTCGGTTGGGGATTGGCGGGCGTGTCGGCTCGGGACTGAACAGGCTGCTGAGTCGACCGGTGCGGGATCCGGCGGGAGAGGACCATCTCGTCCTGACATCTCCTGTCTCCCAGGACGACGCGATGCCACCCCCTTCTGCCCCCTCGCCAGCCAGCCGCCGCACAGTACATCGAAGACGTGACTCCCGCGACGGGTTCCCCAGCGATCTGTCCGACTACAGCGCCCCGATGCTGACCGCAGAGGTGTCCGGGAAGTCTGCAGCCTCGCCGTGCGGCCTGAGCCACGTCGTAGGGCGCCGGACCCCACCCGCAAAGGCACCTGTACGCGCGGTGCGCCGAACACTCTTCCGCCACCCACTGCCCACTGTCAGTGCCCAGGTCTATCGTCATGCGTGACGGTTCGAGGATATGAAGGCGTCATGCGTCATCTGCTGCCGTAGGTCACGTCCGCTGGAGTGGTGTATTGACGGCCACTCGGTGATCTCGTTTTGAGGTTATGCGGTGAGTTCGGTCGGGAGGACGGTGTCGTCGGATTCTGACTCGATCGGGTGGAGGCGGGCCTTGGCGAGCAGGTCGAGTCCCATGTAGCGGCGGGCTTCGGTCCACTCGTCGTTCTGCTCGGCCAGCACCGCGCCGACGAGCCGGATGAGGGCGGTGCGGTCGGGGAAGATGCCGACCACGTCGGTGCGGCGGCGGATCTCCTTGTTCAGCCGCTCCTGTGGGTTGTTCGACCAGATCTGCCGCCAGATCTCGCGTGGGAACGCAGTGAAGGCCAGCAGGTCGTGCTGAGCGGTGTCCAAGTGGGCTGCAGCTTTGGGGAACTTGGCTTCCAGCGCGTTCAGCACATGTCGCATCTGGGCCTGGACGGCGTCGGCATCGGGCTGTTCGAAGACCGTCCGCAGTAGCGTGGCCACCCACGGCTGGGCGGACTTCGGCACCTGGCTCAGCAAGTTCCGGGCGTAATGCGTGCGGCATCGTTGCCAGGAGGCGCCGGGCAGGACCGCGCCGATCGCGTTCACCAGGCCGGTGTGGGCGTCGGAGACGACCAGCTGGACGCCGGACAGGCCGCGGGCGGTCAGGGAGCGCAGGAAGGCGAGCCAGCCGGCGCCGTCCTCGGCGGTGGCGACGTCGATGCCGAGGATCTCGCGGTGGCCGTCGGCGTTGACGCCGACCGCGATCAGGGCGTGGACGTTGATGATGCGGCCGCCCTCGCGGACCTTCTGGGTCAGCGCATCGACCCAGACGAAGGCATACGGGCCGGTGTCCAGGGCCGGTTACGGAAGGCGGCGACCTGCTCGTCGAGGTGTTTGGCCATCGCGCTGACCTGGGACTTCGACAGCTGGGTGACGCCGAGGGACTCGGCGAGCTTCTCGACTCTGCGGGTGGAGACGCCGAGCAGGTAAGCGGTGGCGCCCACGCTGATGAGGGCCTGTTCGGCCCGTCGGCGTCGTTCGAGAAGCCAGTGGGGGAAGTAGCTGCCCTGCCTCAGCTTGGGGACGGCGAGTTCGACGGTGCCGGCCCTCGTGTCCCACTCGCGTGGGCGGTAGCCGTTGCGGTGGTTGACGCGTTCCTCGCTGACCTGGCCGTATTCGGCGTTGCAGAGAGCGTCGGCCTCCGCGGACATGAGTGCGTCGGCGAACGTCTTGACCATCGCGCGCAGCAGATCGGGACTCGCCGCGGCGAGGTTGTCCTCGGTGAGGGCGTGCAGGGGCAGACTGTCAGGTGCGGTCATCGTGCTGATCTCCTTCGAGGCTTCGACACTTCGAAGATCAGCCGGTGGCCGTTCATCTATGCGGGCCCCATCCTGATGCCGGAGCAAACCCCCGGATCAGGTCGAACCCGTACACCACTTCCCTGGACGCAACCAGAGCGTCAGCCCTTCTAAGCTATGCACTTGGCCGCAGGTTCCAGCCCAGTTCATTGCGCTTCGAGCGAGACCTTTGAGCAGAGTGGTACGAGCCTGGGTGTTTCAGTACACCAGCGGGTGCCTCGAAGCATCCCCAATCCCGGGGATCCACGCTTCCGTGGGACACGGACCTGCCGGACTGCACTCGACGCCGTAGGTTGGCGACCAGCCATAGCGAGTCGAGTGGAGCGCGAAGTCGTGAAGTACACGTTGACGGAGCAACAGGTCCGACTGCTTCGCAAGGTCGCAGCTTCCTCGGATGCGTTGCCCGTCCCCTCCCAGAGCTCGACCACGGCTTGGGCCCTTGAGCAGCGCGGCCTGATCAAGCGCAACTGGACCAGGAACGGCGCGCACGTCGCGACCGTGACCACAGACGCTCGCTATTACCTCAAGCACGGCAAACACCCGCAGGAGGTGCAAGCCGAGAAGGAACGCCTGAAGAACGACTCAGGCCAGGCCGCTCGCGCACCCGGCAATGGAGCCGATCTCATCGCCCGACTGAAATCCGTCGCCGGGAAGATCACTGTGGCCGACCCGGGCCCCAAGACCCGAGGGCGGTGGAGGGCCGCTTGCTACGCCGCCCTCCACCAAGGCCACGTGCCTGCAGGGCACAAGCTCCGTTGGACGGGTCGGCAGCGGGGCGACTGCGTCTTCACTCTCGTCGACGAGGAGGGCGAGAGGGCAGCTCAACCCCCGCCCCTGCCGACCGTCGAAGTCCCAGACACACTGGAACAGCCACACCGTCTTGTCCGCGCGACGATGAAGGCCCTGGGGCGCTCCCAGACCGTCGTCGACACCCGAGGCAAGGCCGATGTGATCCCCGTGCACACATCGCGCACACTCGTGGACCGAGCCCTACGGATCATGCACGATCTACTGATCGAAGCGGAGAACCGTGGCTACCAGGTGGAGACGCGGACCGAACTTCACCGCGGTGAAGCCGAGCACAGCCTGGTCGTGGTCATCCGAGGGCGAGCCTTTCCGCTCTCGATCACCGAGGAGAAGACCAAGGTTCCGCACGAACCAACCCCTCAAGAGATCCGGAAACAACAGCGCAACCCCTGGACGCGGCTCCCCAAGTACGACGAGGAGTTCAACGGTCGCCTCGCCGTCGGCGCATCGGTAAAGCACCATTGGCAGCGCTCCTATGCATACCGCGACGGCGCCCGCTGGACTCTGGAATCCCGGCTGGGGCACCTGCTGCGTGACCTCGAAGACCGGGCGGCGGAAGCGGAACGCCAACAGCGCGAGCGGGAACTCCGGGAGGCAGAGCAGCGGCGGCAGTGGTACCGAGTGATCGCGCGAGTGCGGCAACAACAGATCGAGCGGCATCGGGCCCAATTTCTGCTCGAACAGGCACGAGCCTGGCATCAGGCCAACGAGATCCGAGCGTTGTGCCAGGCCCACGCTCGGGCGTGTGGCCCCACGCCGGCAGGTGAGCGAGAATGGCTCGAGTGGGCCGAAGCGTACGCGGCGACACTCGACCCGCTCACTTCTCCGCTCCTCGCCCCGCCGGATCCGCCCGCCACTCGGGAGGCTCTACGCGAACTCCTCAGAGGAGACCTTCACGCTTACCCATGGCCCTTCGACGCCCAGGGTCACTGGACGCCCGACGCGGAGGAGCCGAGCGTCTAGCGATCCTCTTGTTCGGGCCTCGACGCCCTCGCCGATACAGTGGGTGACCTCGAGCCAGTGTCCGAGGCCTTCACGCTCCCAGAGCACTTCAGGAGTGGATCAGCGGCATTGGGGAGAAGGAACGCCGCCGCACCGTGCAGGTCAAGGAGCAGTTCCTGTCCGCGATCACGCTCTACCGAATGAATAGCGCAGGCGTACGCTCCTACCAGCTACGTTATGAACCGAGTTCCCTCTCCCGGGCCGGAGCTCCATAGACGGCTGCCGGCCCGGGTGTGCCACCCGGTCCTCAGATCGGCAGGAACGGGCTGGGCTTGTCGTGCCAGCTGATGTTGAGAGCGTCGCGGGCGCGGGTGGCGGCGACGAACAGTAGAGAGCGGGCCTTACGCTGTTCGCGCTCGTAGCGGGGAGGGTCCTCGGTGCGGTAGCGCTCGATCACGCTGGTGCGCGGAATGATGCCATCGCTGGCGCCGACGATGGCGAGGCGCTGGTATTCCAGGCCCTTGAAGCGGTGCATGGTGCCCACGTGGATCTCACCGTCGCCCTTGGGACCTTCTTTCGTGAGCTCGGCGCAGGTGATGCCCGCCTTCGTCTCCAGGTAGTACATGGTCTGGCTGACCATGTCGCGGTCGGCGACGCACACGGCGATCCGGCCGCTGGGATCGAGAGGGGCTCCGTACTCGTCGGTCGACAGCTCTGCACGCCAGGTCGTCAAGGTGGTCGCTACGCCAGCGAGTTCGTCCTCCCAGGTCTCGTACGGAACGAAGCCCGGCTTCGGGCCGTGGAGGACGGAGCGGTATCCGGCGAGGTTGTCGGTGCCGTCGTCGAGATCGTCGTAGGTGATCTTTCCGCTGTTCTCCTTGGGCGCGACGACGCGGAGGGCTTCGGCGAGGATCTCCTTGGTGGTGCGGTAGCTGAGGGTCAGGCGGGAGGCTCGGCCGCGGATGTTGATGCCGAGGGCGCCGAGGGCGACCTGGTGGTCGTAGATGCGCTGGTGGGTGTCGCCGGCGATGAACAGGTCGTTGGGCAGGTCGGGGTCGGCCATGGCACGCAGCATCTTCCAGTGCGCGGGGCGCAGGTCCTGGGCCTCGTCGACGACGATGTGCCGGTAGCGGTGGCCGAGGTAGCGCATGCCGGAGCTGTTGTCGCGGTGGATGAGGTCCTTGCCGCCGATCTCTTCCTTGTACTCGCGGCGGGCCCTGATCTTCGCGGCGCGCTCGATCTCGTAGCGGGCGGCTCGTTCGGCGGCTTGGCCCCAGGTTTCCACGCCCAGCTTGTCGAGGCGGGCGGTGAACTGCTCGATGAGCTTCCAGACGTGGTGGCGCTCGGGGCGGGTCAGCGCCCGGCCGCGGCCGGCCCGGCGGGCCTTGAAGTAGTCGGAGCGGGTGGCGACGGCCTGGCCGAGGATGACCTGTTCCCACTCCTCCAGGAGGAACTCCGGCTCGAAGCGCCGGTCGTCGAGTTCGGCCAGCAGTTGGCGCATCTCGTTGAGGGCCACGTGGTCGTACACGCGCTGCTTGCCGCGGCCGGGGGCGGTGTTCTCGCCGAGGACGCGCGCGGCGAGTTGGTCGATGTGGGCGATGTCGACGCGGGCCAGGAGTTCGGGTTCGATCAGGGAGGCAAGCCTGAGCCGCAGGTCGGTGGTGAGGTTCTTGGTGAAGGTGGTCAGCAGGATCGGCTTGCTGTGGCCGGGAGGAAGCTGCTCGGCGAGGTGCTTGACGCGGTGCAGGGCGACGATCGTCTTACCGGTGCCGGGGCCGCCGGAGACCCGGGCGGGGCCTTTGTAGTGACGGTGGACCAGGCGTTCCTGCGTGGGGTGGAGGAAGACCTTCCAGGCTCGGAAGTCTCCTTCCTCGATGGCGTCGCGTACGTCGTCGTCGACCGTGGTCACCTTCGTGCGGGAGAGGGCGGCGGCGAAGTCGTCGAGGTCGGGGCGCTCGTCGAGCTCGACCGGGGCGGTGATCTCGCGGCGTACGTCGTCGATGTCCATCCCCGCGGCGAGGCCGTACAGGACGTCCTTCGACAGCAGCGGGGCGCCCTCCAGGAGTTGGTCGAGCTCCTCGCTGGTGGTCACGATCAGCGCCAGCTCGATGAGTTGGTCCGCGACGCCGAGCTCGCGCAGCTGTCCGGCGTCGTACGCGGACAGCAAGGCCGGAGCCACGGGTACCGGCTCGGGGGCGGGCTCTACGGCCTGCGGCTTTGCCTCAGGCTCCGGCTCGGGCTCGGGCTCGGGCTCGGGCTCGGGCTCGGGCTCCGCGAGGGTCAGCGTGATGCCGGCCCTGCGCAAGGCACTCTGGCCGACGACGGACAGGTCGACGAACTCGATCTCACCGGTGACGCGGTTGACGGCTACCTGGAGCTCTTCGTAGACGTCCTTGCGGTGGCGGACGGCGATGAGCAGCCAGCTCTCGATACCGTCCGCGTCGACTCCGGTGGGGGTAAGCAGGGCCCGGTAGTCCTTGCTGACGCGGGCGGACCAGATGCGTGAGTCGCCCTTGAGCTGCTTCTTGCGCAGACCCGGCAGCTCGGGGTTGTCCCGGAAGTGGTGGCAGAAGTTGTAGAAGTCCGACTTCACCGAGCGGTCGAGCTTGTACAGCTCCTGTTCGGCCTTACGGTACAGGCGGAGCCGGGCGGTCATCGGGGAGTGCCTTCTTCCGTGTCGGGGAGCTGGGCGATCAGCTCGTCGAGGTGGTCGAGCCATGCGGCCGCGGTCCGTACGGTCCAGCCGTCCGCGGTGTAGGCGGCGTCGCGCCGGTGTGCCTCGTCGTCGTCCTCGCTCGTGGGAGCGGGGACCACGGCGATCTTCACGCCGGAGGTGTGCCATGCGAAATCGGCCGGCCAGCGGCTGGTGCTTCCCAGTTCGTAGCCGAAGACGGGCGCCTGCTTGCCCCGGTCGGCGAGCACCTCGGCGAGGCGGAGCAGGTCGGGTGCCTCGACGGAATCCTCGCGAAGGAACTCCAGGATCTCCTCGTCCCAGGCCGCGTCACGCAGGAGCCGGGCGACGGCCTGCTCGACCGCCGAGTCCTGGTCCGGGCGCGGGTCGGCCGGCTTGACCGTGACGGCGGGTACGCCGATGAGCGAGTCGAGCTCACCGAGGCCGCCGCAGACGGCAAGGACCTCGACCTCGAACTCAGCGGCCTTGCTGGTGGCGAGCTGCACACCGTCGCCGCCAGCCGACGAGAGGAACTGGGTGAGGTTGCTCCAGTACAACCAGGACCGCCAGCGTTCCTTGTGCTCGTCGGTGTCCAGTACGGCGTCGCTATCGTCGAGGACGGTGAGCGCGGTCCACCTCAGGTTCTCGGGGTCGCCACCGTCCACCGCGAACACGATCGGCAGCCCGGTGTCGTCCTGGGTGCGGAAGACATGCACGGGTCCGATGCCGGCGGCGTCCGGGACGACCGGCTTGTCGTGGCGGTCGGCGACGGAGAACGTGGCCAGCTGGCCGCGCAGCGCGGCGACGAGTTCACTGCGCCGTCCGGTCGCGGCGACCGGGGCCGTACCGGGCTGGGCCGTCAGCCCGGTGACGAGCGCGCGAGCCCGGCGGGTCCAGCGCTCGGGGGCCGGGTCGCGCAGGTAGGCGATCAGCGTGTCGATGGGGTTGGCGAAGACAGCTCCGGCGAAGTGGGCGCGCTTTCCGCCGTACTGCTCGTACGCCGTTTTGGCCCCTTCCTGTGCGGTGCCACGGTAGGGCGGCCAGACGGGCTTCGTGCGGGTGGGCCGGTTCTCGAACAGGTCGATGTCGGCCCAGGTGACCTGGAAGACGATCTCCCCGTCGGCGCGCAGACGGGTGCGCTTGGCCGCGTCGGCGGCGATCTGATTGTGCTCGCGGCTGGCGTGAAAGCGGAAGCCTTCGAGGTAGACCTTGACGCTCTGGGCCGGGCCGTCGACACGAGTGAAGGTGAAGTCGCTGACAGTGCCGCGGAGTTGCTGCTGCGCGGTCAGCCGCCAGTGCGTCACACCGGAGCCGCCAGTGCTGCTGGCTCCGCTGGTGAAGCGGAGGTGGCCGCTGGCATGACCGTCCTCGTCCAGGGAGGCGTCCTCGGTGACCTTCACCCAGTCGCGCAGGGCGGCCAGGAAGCGGGCCTCCAGGTCGGACTCCACCTGGGCGTCCAGGCCGACGAGCCCGGTGTGCTCGACGTCGTCGATCTCCCAGCCGTTCTCGCCGTCCTTCGTGAACAGCAGGGACTCCAGCATGGTCAGTGCGGACTGGCGGGAGACGATGTCCTGGAAGGGCTCCGGGGTGTAGCGGTGCAGGCAGCGGTGGCAGGCGCGGCGCTGCTCCTCGGCGCACGGGCAGTTCTTCAGCGTCTCGTACGCCGCCAGGAGGGTGTCTCGGAACGCATCCCGGTCGGTGAGCCGGTCCAGGTAGCCGGTGCCGCCGGGCAGGGAGTCGAAGAGCACCAGAAACCAGCGTCGTTCCCCGCTGCCGGTGTCCGGCATGGAGGCGACCGTGGTGGCCAAGTGCTGCGGGTCGCCCCCGAAGTGCAGGTCCACGCCGAGCCGCAGTGCGGCCCGGAAGGAGTGCACCTTGGCGTCGACGTCCGCGGTGGCGGCCGGGATCAGCACGCGCAGTGCCTCGGTCTGCAACTGGTGGGCGAGCAGCACCGGCTCCTCGCGGGCGCCAGTCTTCTTGCCGCGGCGCAGTGGGCACCACGGGCGGTGGTGCTTAAGGCGACCACTGCGGGCGGCGAGGGAGTCCAGTTCGTCGGTGTCGTGGTCGAAGACGGGCTGTCCGTCGGCGCTGGCCGCGCCGCACGCCGTGCACACGTGGAACGGGTTGAGCCGCACCAGGTGTCCGGCGAAGTCGTCACGGGACTGGGCGTCGTAGCGGACTGGCCCGACGTTGATCCGCCGGATCATGGCCCGGCGGCAGTAGTCGACCCCGAACGTCTGATGCTTGTGCCGCCACGAGCCGGGCTCGATGTCGGCCTCCGGGATGTCCACCGCGTCCACGACGGCATAGGAACGGCGGTCGCGGTCGTCCTTGTCGTCACGGATCCGGGCGTCCTCCCGCTTGTCGCGCGAGGTGACGGTGGCGGGTTCGACGATCTGGAACAGGCACGAGCCGTCGTCGGCGATGTGCGCGGTCTTGCATCGCGGGCACGGCGAGCGGTCCTCGGCGGCGTTCTCGGTACGGACGTAGCCGCAGCCGGGGCACACCCGCCAGGTGCGCCACTCCTGCTTGCCACCGGTGGCGACCTCCAGGCCGCTTATCTGGTGCTTGTAGCCGTTGACGTAGAAGGTGTTGCCGGGCGCCAGTTCCTCCAGCGCGATACGCCGGGGCCGCTCGTAGGCGTAGGTGTCGGAGGTGTACTTCGTCTTCTTCGTCTCGGGGTCTACACCGTCCTCGCCGTACAAGGTCGCTGACAGGATGGTCGTGGAGTCGATCAGGGCGTAGTTCGGCAGCAGCCCCAGGTCGCACAGCGCGGTCTGCGCCGGGGTCTCGCCCAGGTTCATCAGACGCCGCCCGACACCGCGCCGTTCGGCGTCGAGTTCGGCCTTCTGCCGGGCCTGGTCCGGGTCGGAGTCGTGCAGCTCGTCGTGGGCCTCGTCGATCTCCTTCAGCCGGGCCCGCAGGGCGCGTTCGCCCCGGAACCACTCTCGTTCGGCCTCCTCGACCTTGCCGCGCAGTTCGTGCGTGGCGTACCTGATCAGGTCCTCCTTGGCCTGGTCGCTGACACCAGTGGGGAACAACTCCAAAAATTGCTTGGCGAGTTCTTCACCCTGGGCGATGGCCAGTTCCACCAGGTCGACGAGATACCCCGACGGGCCGAACAGGCGCGGTGCCTTGTGCGGCAGGGCCCGCAGCACGATCCCGTCCGCGCGCACCAGCCGCCCGGCGGCGGCGTGGTCGAGCAGATGGGCCAGGTACTGGCGGCGCAGGATTTCGATGGCCGACAAGTAGCAGCCCGGGGGCACGATCGTGCCCGCGATCAGGTCCTTGGGACGCTCCAGGAAGTACAGGTCCCGGCGCCTGCGGTCCGGGATGGTCAGCAGGAACGCGTTGCCCGTACGGCGTCCGGCTCGCCCGACCTGTTGGGCGTACGAGGCCGGGCGGCGCGGCAGCGCGGCCAGCACCACCACCGACAGGTCACCGATGTCGATGCCCATCTCCAGCGTCGGCGTGCAGGACAGCACGTTCGGGTCTTTGAACCCCTCACGCCGCTTGAAGGCCTGCTCAACCTGCTCGCGCTGCGGGCGGGTAAGCATGCCGGTGTGCTCGGCGGTGACCACCTGATAGGTGCCGGCCCGGCGGTAGAGGCTCCGGTAGTAGTCGCGGGTGTAGTCCCGGTCGCGGTGGTGGACTCCAAGCCCCTCGGGCCGGTCGCCGGCGACCAGACGGCCCCGGCGGCAGCGGTACGAGGGGCAGGGCTGCTCGTGCCACTGGTCCAGCAGCGACGGATGCACCGTCTGCTCCCAGAAGCACACCGGGCAGCGCACATAGGCGTGCCGCACCTGTTCGTCGTCCAGCAGCCGGGCCTCGATGTTGCCCGGCTTGAGCCCGTAGACCCGCAGCGACGTGTCCTGCGGAGTGCGTACCGACAGCAATCCGAGAGCGGCCAGTTCGGGCAGCAGCTTCGACCAGAACTCCGGTGCCAGCTCACGCGGTAGCTCAAGGCAGCGGCCGGCCCACCGCTCGTACCAGGAGAGCCGGCCGGTGGCGAAGTCGAACTCGCTGCTGTTCTTGGGCTGGTTGAGCAGGAACACCGGGGCCGCCACCCGCTTGGGGAACGCCTTCATCCCCGGCGCGCGCCCACCCCAGACGAAATACCGGCTGGTACCCGCCTCGTCCATGTACTTGTTCAGCCACTTGTGCGCGACCGCTCCGCGGGTCCGCAGCCGCTCCAGGAAGATCCGTACGAACGCCAAGTAGCGGGCGTCGTCCTGGGCGACCAACGGCACCCCGTCGCGCACGCACTCCTCATGGATTCGCCGGACCAGCGCCACCACGGCCGCCGTGTCGTCGATGCGCACCTGCGCTGCGGCGGTACGGGTCAGCTCCAGCGTACGGCCATTGCGGGACCGGAACCCGAACTCCATCAGCGCCTCGAAGGCGAGCCGTTGCCCGATCAGCCTCCATACCGGCATGCTGCCGCCACGTCCCTGACCGGACAGCAACCGGTCAACTCCCTTGTAGACATGCAGATCGGGTGGCACGACGGCGGCGAGGGTGCCCTTGTCCGTGGTGGCTTCGACGACGTTCGCGATCAGATCGTTGAGCGCGGTCGGCTCGTCGTGGCTCAGGTGCTTGGCCAGCAGCGCGCGCAACGAGAAGGTGTACGACCGGTTCGCAACGAACCCGGCCCGGTGCGCAGCGTCCTGCACCGAGTCGTTGAACATCAGCGTCTTGTTCTCGTGCAGCTCCTTGTCGAGCTCCCCGCCCGTGAACAGCTGCGTGATCGACGCTGCGGCCATCGCCGCCGATCCAGTACCCAGGAAGCGGATCGCGTTGCGCTCACCGCAGGCCGGGCACCAGTCCTCGCGGGCGGCGGTGTTGGCGACCGTACCGCCGAAGTGGACCAGCACGAAGGCCGAGTCGCGGGCCGTAAGGCGCGGCTCCTTGGTGTCCTTGTCGTAGTCGTTGAGGGGGTCGGGCAGCCGCAGCCGCTTGCGCGCGCCGTCGAGCACCATGAGCAGCCCGCCAGCGCCCTGCCCGGCCGAGGCCCCGTTCGTGCCCCGGCCCCCGCCGGCCATGGGTGCCGCGCCGGACCCTTCCCGTGCCTCCCGGTCGGTAGCCGCGACCAGGTTCCGCACGCGCGCCTTGTCCTGGCCGAGCGAGGCGCGCCGAATCTTGAAGGTGTCGAACTGGACGTCGTGGTCATCGCTCTCCGGCGAGAACACCGCCCAGCCGGACCGCCCGCAGTCACGGCAGTACACGGCCGGCAGGAAAAGGTTGGCATTCTGCCCCGAGGTCGCCGTCGTCACGGGCGCCGGACGTCCGCTGTCACTCGCGCTTGCGTCGGCCAGCCCGGCGGCGTCCCAGCGGAACTCCGCCTTCGGCCACGGCAGTACGCCACGCAGCAGCCTCGACACCGACCGGGCCCACTGGTGCACCTCGACATGCACAAACGGCCGCGGCTCCCCCGGCGGCGACTTCGGATCCCGCGCGTACGACAACAACGCCACGAACCTGGCCAGCGCCTCAGCCGCTTTCTCCGGCTGCCGGGCCACCGCCTCGGCCCAACCGGCCGCACCCGCCCGCCACATGACGTCCAGCACCTCGGCGCTGTTCTTCACCTCACCGTCCAGCGCCTGCATCACGGCTCGGGTGAACAGGTGTCGCTTCAGATTCTCGCCGAGGAGGAGCGGATCCTTGTCGCGGATGCCGGTCACAGACTCGATGAGGTCAAGCAGAGCCTCTTCGCCAGAGGCGGGATCGGGCAGCGCCAGCATCTCGTCCGGCGTGGGAAGACCCTGCATCTTGACGTCGGTGAGCGGAACGAACTCCTCGACCGACAGCCGGTTCTCCCCGACGATGGACTCTGCCGTGAACTCGGTGCCGAAGACATCCGTGGCCACGTCGAGCAGCCGCGCCATGCCATCGTCGTCCGTCCCCGACGCGAGCGTCGCGGAGGTCGCCACCGGGCAAATAGACCCGAGCGGGCGCCCCTTTTCGGACACCCCGACGGCGGAGGCGAGCCGCCGCAGCAGCATGGCCACGTCGGTGCCTTGAGCGCCGTCATAGGTGTGGAACTCGTCGACCACCACGTACCGGATGTCCGCCCCCTGCCACAGCGGGGCGTCGTCCTCGCGCTGCAGCAGCAGGTCCAGCATCTTGTAGTTGGTGATCAGGATGTCCGGCGGCGACAACTGCATGTCGGATCGCCGGGTGCGTACCTTCTCGTACTTGGTCGCCGCACGGTCCCCGATGTACAGCCCCGCCCACAGCTTGCCGAGCCCAGCCTCGTTCTGCGTGAGCAGGTCGTTTATGCGCTGCGCCTGGTCGGTGGCGAGCGCGTTCATCGGGTACAGGAAGACCGCCTTGACCCCGGTCTTCCCGGCCTCGCGCTCTCGGCGGCAGTGGTCGAGGACGGGGTAGAGGAAGGACTCCGTCTTGCCCGATCCCGTGCCGGTGGTGACCAGGGTCGGCTGTGGGGTGTGCCCGTTGGCGGAGGTCAGCCGGGCGAAGGCGAGGGCCTGGTGGGCGTACGGCGTGAATCCCTCACGCTGCCATTCGAGGTGCTCACGCCAGCTGTCGTCGGCAGTGGTGAAGGGCGTACGGATACGGAGGTACGGGCCCCGGAACATCCCCGCCGTCTCGTCCCCGAGGAACCGGTGCAGAGCCTCCCGGGCGCCCTCGTCGGTGAGCGCGTAGGTCGTCGACAGGTACTGCAGCAGGCTCTCCTTGAGCCCGCGCGCCTGGAGAGTCGGCCTCACGGGTTCGGTACCTCCTGCTTCACCGGGTCCCACTTGCCGTCGGCGACCGCTTCGTCGAGCCGCTGCTTGAAGTAGGCGTGCGCCTCACGCATCTCTTGCTCGCGGTCCGCCCTGTGGAAGGGGAGGGTGTACCCGTGCGGCACGGGGGCAGTGTCCGGGGCGGCCTGGTACGCCTCGAACTGCTTCCAGGTCTCCTTCGTCTGACGCTGGCCGATCGTGCGGGCGTTGCCAGCGAGCTTCCATCCGTTGGCGTCGAACCAGGTGACCGCCTCGTACTTCTGGAGCACGGGGAAACGGCCTCGGTACGCGGCGATGAGGGCGTCGGCGTCCATGCCCAGCCATACGGCTACGAGGGCGTCGATCTCTACGAGGGCGGAGCGGCGGGCTCGTTCGGTACGGAGGGGGGTGTCGGGGGTCCAGTCGGGGGCTACGTCGTTGAGGGGCGGGAGGCCTGGCCAGGTACAGGCCCAGGGTTCTTGGGCCGTCCAGGTGGGGTCGTGGAGGTCTTGCCAGAGGTCGGCGTAGGCGCGGGTTAGGCAGTTGAGGCGGAGGGTGCGGAGGAGGAGGGCGGGGGCCAAGGGGTGGTTGGGAGTGGGGGCCGGCATGGCCTTGGCCCCGGCGATGCGGAGGTCACCTCGGCCGGTGGCCCGGAGGAAGTAGTCCAACGGCAGAGAAGCCCAGAATCCGGCCACTAGCGCAGTGAGACGAGGGAAGGGCATAGCCAGGCTGTGTACGGCATCGATGTGCGCGGTGCCTGGCGGGACTAGCGCTGCGTACAGCGCCCGCTCCGTGTCAGGAGCGACCTGACGACGCCACGCCAGCCGAGGAAAGACAACGTACCGTCGCCGGGCCCGCTCCTCCAGCGCGGCATCGATCTGCTCCGCCGTCACCTGATCCTCGGGGGTGCGATGGTCGTGTGCGATCTTGCGACGCGTGCGGGCGATCTCCTTCTGGCTTGACCGCAGCCACGCGAGCGCGCCGTCGTCGACCCACCGCTCCTGCTCTCGCAGGTACGCCTGGTTCCTGCCTGGCGCCCGTACGTACTCCGTGTCGGGCACGAAGTCCGGCGCAAGGGCAACAAGATCCGTCCCATACGGATCGTTACTACTGGCATCGTGTCGCTTGAATACCGGTGTGGCGATACTGATCTGGGTGCCCTTGAGGATCACCCGGCGCCACCGGTCCGGCTGGTACACCTGGCCGGTGGCGGGGTCAGGCCGGTTGTAGTCGATCAGATTGTCTTTCTTGGCACCACTCTCGTGGTAGCCCGGCGAGATCTGCGGCGCCAGAGGCCGAAGCCTCAGCGGGTAGTCCGCCAACGCCTCGATCGCCGCTGCCTCCGCTCTGCTCACCGGGAAGAGCATGCGAGCCTGCTCGACTGGCTGGTCGCCCTCGTCCAACAGACGCTGCCACACAGCAAGTTGATGCGAGTCCACTCGCACAACTCGCGCCTTATGCGGACGCTCGTCGAACTCCCCATTGCGATAACGCACTCCAGGCACCTCACCCGAGCCGTCATGCTGAGCAGAGTGCCGCAACGCGTCCGCTGAGACCAGCCAGGAGAGGTGGTCAAAGCTGATCTCTCCAGGCTTGCCGTAGACATGGACCCCGAAATGCGTGGTGTGACCAACAGGCTTGGGGAAGAAGCGCCAGACAGCGTTAACGAAGTCCCCGTGAACCCGAAGCCGTCGATACGCCGCCTCCCGAAGAACTCCCTCCTTGTCCCCGGTGAAATGTGTATCGGGATGCACCATCCCTGCTGTTCCGTCTGGCGAAGAGTGCGCCCAGACCTGTGACATGAACGCCCGATACACATCAGGCTGCGTCCCCGTCAGCAACGGATACATCTGCGGCGACCCGAACACGGCAACCTGCGCGCTGGTGCTGGTCAGCTCACCCAGCACATACCGCCGAGCATCCGCCTCCCCCAGCACCTCCCCGCGCCGCCGCTCCTTGTCCGCCGTAGACGCCTTCGCCTCCAGCTCGAACCACGGCTCATGCTCCGCAAGCACCGCCGACTCGTTCCACCGCGGCCGTACCCAAGGCGGATTCCCCACCTGAAGATCGAAGCCCCCACCCCGCGCGAACACGAGGGCGAACTCCAACTCCCAGTGCAGAAACCCCTGTTCCTTCGCAATGTCCCGCACGGCCCGCAACCACGGGAACCGGTCCTCCGGGTTACCGGCATCCATGCCCATGAACCCAGGCAGCGTCTCCTCGAAGCCCTTCAGCGCATCGAGACTGGTGAAGCTGTCGAGCAGCGTGCCCTCGGGCACATCCGCCGTACCCAGCATCGCCTCCAGGAACTCGATCCAGTCGGCGAGATTCTTGAGCGGCACGGCCAGCCGCCGCTCAGGCGCGTTCATGCCCGCCTTGGACGTACCCGGCTTCGACCTCGACGCCCCAACCCGCTTCAGTTCGACGACGCCTTCGTCGTCCGCACTCAGCTCAAGGTCCTCGAAGCTGGTTTGCTCGGGCCCCATCGCGAACAACGCCGTAGCCTCGACGAACCGCGGTTCCACAGCCGCAGGGACGGCCTCAGCCCGCTCTCCCGTAAACGGCACCCCGCCGAGCACCTCGCTCAGCCCCTCCGCGTCACCGATGTCGGCGGCAACGGCCCCGACCGCATACTCGCCATCGACCCCGTCCAGCAACCCGGCCTTCTCCACCGGCCAGAACCACAGCGCACACCACGCGTCCATGACGGTCTTCAACCGCCAGTACGGCGTGTCGACGGCGTTGAAGAGATCCTCCAGCACCTTCTCTTTCCGCACCGCTTGCTTAGGACGTTGCAGGAACGCGTACTCGGGATCGGCCGGGTCGGCCTGCCATACGTCGATGCGTCGGGCGATCGCCTCCTCAGACAACTCCATGCGCTTGACGACGGCAGACCACAGGAACTCGACCCGCCGGGCGGCATCCCGCAACTTCGTGAACTGCGAGGCCGCTTCCACCTTTGGCTTCCCGGTCTTGCCGTCGATCTTGCGGCTGCCGTCCTTGTCGAGGTGCGCGGTGCTGCGCTTGGGACGCTGGAGAATCCCCTTCCTCCACGTGGCAAGCTGCTCGACACCCGGCTTCGCGAGCTCCTTGGCCTCCTTGGACCCGGCGACCGCCGCCCACCCAGGACACGGCAGCAGGAACTGGTGAACCGCGTCATCCGGCAGCGGCTGAACCTCGCCGTCCTCGAGGAACGGCAGCGGCGTCGGCGCGAGTGCCCCCTTCGCCTTCAGCCACGCCTTCTCCGCACCCGAGACGTCGTCACCCTCGTACACGGCCCGTCGCCCGCCGATGAGCGAGTTGCCGCGACGCAGGTGCAGGCCGAACCAGGGGGCTCGCATGCCGGGGTGCATGGTGTTGAGCCACAGCGACACCTCCGCCAGCTCGACACCGGTGGCGTTCAGGTCGACGCCGTACGCATTGTGCAGCGCGATGTACGCCTTGGCCTTCTGCTTCTCGGTGATCGCGTCGGCGGTCGGGATGGTGATGCCGAGTTCCTCCTGGCGGCGGCGGAGGTATTCGTCGGCGACCTGGTCGATGGCCTCGTTGAGAAACGCGCCTGAGCCGAGGGCCGGTTCGCAGATCTTGTATTTCAGCAGTTCTGCGGCCCGCGTCTTGATGACCTGGCCGTGCTCGTCCCGTTCCTGGTCGAGGCGATGCTTGAGGGTGAGTTCGACCGTGACCTGTCGCAAGGACTTGGGGGTGTAGTAGGAGGCGGAGGTCTCCCGGTCGCGGCCGGCGAGCCGGTAGACGAAGGAGCCCTTCTCATACTTCTTCACGCCGCGCAGGCCCTTGCGGGCGTCCTGCTCGCCGTACTGGACGAGGGTCCTGTCAGGGTACTGGTCCCGCTTGCGCGCGGGGATGAGCCAGGAGCCCTGCTCCGGGTCGCCGCCGCGGGCCACCTCGCACAGCTGCTCCTCGGCGATGATGCCGGTGTAGGACATCAACCCCTCGTAGACGGCGCCGAGTTGGTCGATGCCGAGGTTGCGGTACGAGATGAAGCCGCCTCGCTCACCGCGTCGGCCCTTCTTCATGGTGAGCAGGCGCAGCACCTCGTGCAGGACTTCGTTGCGCAGGCGCAGGTCGAGCCAGCGGGGCGCCTCGTCCTCGTCGCTGCGCGGGTCGATGACTCCGCGGCCGATGAGGCGGATGGCGTCCGGTTCGAAGAGTTCGCTGCGCAGGGGCTCGAAGCGCAGGCCCCGGCCCTCGATGCGGCGGGCCGCCTTGGCCTTGCGGGTCTCCTCGTCGTCGCCGGGCAGGTCGTCGTCGGCTTCGGTGCCGTATGCGCGATGGCCGTAGTTGACCTTGTTGAACAGGACGTCGAGGGATTCGTGGAGGTGAAAGCCGTTCTTCGCCTCCTCCTCCACCAACTCCTCGTCGCGTTCGACGAGGTCGCGCAGCCGGGCCATGGAGTACCCGGCCTCGTACGAGCCGTCGTCGGCGGGCAGAATGCCCAGTTCGGGGCGGGCCTCGGCGTACAGCAGGAACAGGATGCGGTAGAGGTAGCGCAGCGACTCGCGGGTGAGTTCCTTGGTGAAGGGGATCTTGGGGTCTTCGACGTCGGCTGGGGTGACGTCGTTGTCCGGCTCGGCCATCCGGTGCAGGACCTCGTTGGCGATGAGCTCCACGGAGTGCTGCAGGCCGTAGCGGAGTTCGTTGGAGACGCCGGCCGCGTTGTCGCCGGAGGACTTGAGGAGGGCGTCGATCGCCCGGCTCTGGTCGTTCTCGCCGGGGCGGAGCATGTCCAGGCTGAACAGGGCTGCGATGGTGGCGAGTTCGCCCTGCTGGGTGCGGTCGTTGCGTTCCAGCGCGGCGTCGAGGTTGGCGGCGAGGCAGCGGCCCTCGTTCCAGGACCGGCGGTCGGCGAGGATGATCACGCCGCCGCACAGCAGCAGGACGAAGCGGGGGTGCGGGCCGCCCGCCTCGCCGAGTTCGCTCTGGAAGAGCCAGGAGGCCAGCGCCGCCCCCGTCTCGTACGACTCGCCCGAACCGGCCCGGAAGGGTGTGAGCAGGCGTCCGGCACCGTCGGCATCCAGGGCCGCGTCGTTGTCGGCGGACCAGCCGCAGTCGAGGGCGATGACGCCGTGGCCGTGGTAGGCGACGGGCAGGGTGTGGTCGCGTCCGGCGCGGTGCACGGTGAGGTCGGCTGGCGCGGAGTCGTAACCGAGGCCCCGCAGAACCGTCTGGTGCCACTCGGCGAGCCGCTTGGCCCACTCCGGGTTGTTGTGCGTGTTGAGGCGGGCCTCGTCATCGGCGTCTGCCTGGGTGGTCTGGGCGAAGTATCCCCGCACCTCCTCGGCGAGGTAGGGCGTGCGCAGGGTGCGTAGCAGTTCGCGCGCGGTCTTGCGTGGGTCGTTCTCGTCGCCCTCGCGTAGGGCCCAGGTGGCGAACAGGCCCTTCTTCAGGTCCGTACCGAGTTGATCGGCGAAGTAGTGCGCGGAGATGTATTCGCCGCGGTTGGCGAAGGAGTCGAAGTCGGTGCTCATCGCTGGGTGCCTCCTTCGGCGGCGGTGTGCGGTTCGAGGACGGCCAGCAGGCGCAGCATGGGTTCGCCTGCCGTCTCCAGGGAGTTGACCAGCTTCAGCCGCCGCTGGGCCGTCCGGTCGAGCTCCGCCTCCTTCGGCCGTGCGCTGGCGAAGAGCGCTTCCTGCCGCCATTCAGCGACCCGCTCGCGGTAGGGGGCGAGGGTGCCGTCGATCTGCTTGCGGTACTCGGCTTCGAGGGCGACGAGATGGCTTCGCGCCGCGTCGATCGCGTCGGGCACGAGTGCGCTGAGGCCGGGCAGGTCACGGGGAGTGGCGCGGCCGGGCATGCTCGGTCCGACGCCGTGGCGTTCCAGCGACTCCGCGGTCAGCCTCTCGACGACGGGGCTGCCGGGCAGGCCGGATACGGCCATCCACTCGACGACCGTAGGCTTGCCGAGTGCGTTGGAGTAGATGCCCTGCACCAGGTACGTCGGGCTGTCCACGGTGGCGGCGAGCACAGGTGCCTTGTGGCGGCCGATCTCGATCAGCACCTTGTCCGTGAGCCAGTCCAGGACGGGGTGGACGTCGGTGACGTACGAGACGTTGGGCCACTGCGACTCGGTGGTCTCGCGTGCCGCTTTCAGTCGGGTGCCGGCAAGATTCTTGGAGAAGGTGACGCGGATGCGCCCCGGTTCGTTCTTGCGCGGCAGGATCTGCTGCTCGTCCAGGTACGACTTGGGGAGCGCCTTGAGCCGGTACAGCAGGTCCTGCGGGGGTTCGAAGGCGATCGTGCCGTCGTCGTCGCGGCGCAGGGACAGCATGTCCTCGGGGTTGGGGCGGCAGACCTGCCGCAGCGCCTCCTCGAAGTAGTCGGCCGTGGACCGGAAGAGCTTCGGCACCACCGCGCGGGCCACCTCGGGGTGTTCGTGCACCGCGCCCACCTGGCCGAGCAGGCCAGCAAGGAAGGCGGCGCCGCCCTGCTGGGACTGCTTGATGGACTCCTCGACCGTGTGGCCGGCGATCAGGTCCTGGGTGAGGCGGTTCTCTTCCTCCTTGGCCCGGTAGAGACCGGTGACGGCCTCCGCCGACCCCTCGATCCGGTGCGCCTCCTCCTCACGCTTGAGGAGCTTCTCCCCCACCAGGCGGTCGTCCAGGGTACGCGGCTGCCCGGTCGCCTCGTCGGTGCGCCACGGGATGTCGCTGGTCAGGACGAAGGCACGGAACTCGGGCCGGTGTTCCTGGCCGTAGCGGTCGATACGGCCGTTGCGCTGCTCGATGCGGATCAGGGACCACGGAAGGTCGTAGTGGATCAGCAGATGGCACTGCTGGTGGAGGTTGACGCCCTCGGAGGCAACATCGCCCGTGAACAGGATGCGCACCGGGTCGTCGCGCAGGCCGAACTTCTCGACGATGTCCTGCTGGTCCTGGTCCGTGGTGGCTTCGCCGTGCATGACCTGCACGGCTCCGCCGTAGCCCAGCCAGGGCTTCTTCTCGTCCGGACTGGTGGCGAGCCGGAAGCCGAGCGCGGCCGGCACGGTCTCCGCCAGCCACTTCAGAGTGGGGATGCTCTCGGAGAACACCACGACCCGGGTGTCGGAGCCTGGTTTGACACCCATGGCGCGCAGTTCCTCGACCAGCGCCGCCATCTTGGCGGAGTCCTGGTCATCGATCTGCTCGGCGAGGTCCCGCAGGTCGACGAGCGCGGCCCTCTCCGCCTTCCGCGCCGCTTCACGAACCGCCGGATCCTCAGTCCGGGTCTGCCGCTTGGTGCCGTTGGCCTTGTCGGGCAGTGGGTTGTCGAGGTTCCCGATCCGGGTCTTGATCGTCTTTAGCAGGGCTTTGTGCGACGACAGGAACGATTTCAGCAGCCGGTACGGCACGAGCTGATGCCTGCTGGCCGACGGCGCCGACGGGTCGGCGGGGATCCAGCGCGTGGCCAGCTCCTTGAAGACCGCCAGTTCCTTGTCGGTGGCGGCGGCGTGGAGCGGCTTGGACGGGCCGCGGTCGGCCCACGCGCCCTTGAGTGACTCGCGGACCTCGGGCGAAGTCTTCGTACGCCGGATGTAGAGGTGGTCGAGGTTCTCCACCTTGTACTGGCGCGGATTGGCGATCGCCGCCTCGTCCAGCATCCTGACCAGCTCGGCGAACGACTCGGCGTCACCGTTGTGCGGCGTGGCCGAGGCCAGCACCAGGGCGTCGGTCCGGCGGGCCAGCAGACGGGCCAACGCGTTGTTCTTCGTGCCGCGGTTGACGAGGTTGTGGGATTCGTCGATGACGACGGCGTCCCAGTCGGTGTGCTCCAGGTGGTGCGCGTACACATCGCTCTTCAGCGTGTCCACGGAGATGATCACGCGCTTGAAGTACGCGAACGGATTACGGCCCGCGGGGATGTCCTGCTGCACCCGCTGAATGCCGGTCGAGTCGAGCCGCACCAGCGGGATCCCGAACCGGGTCCACAGCTCCCGCTGGAACTGCTCCAGGACATGCTGCGGCGTCACCACCAGAATCCGCTCACCGCGCCCACGCCGGATCAGCTCCGCCAGGAGCACGCCGATCTCCAGGGTCTTGCCGAGCCCCACCACGTCGGCGATCAGGATCCGCGGCTGCGGATTCTTCATGGAGAGCGCCAGCTCCGCCGGCCGCAGCTGGTGGACCTGCTGGTCCATGAGGAAGTTGTCCGCCAGCGCCAGCCCGTGCTCGGTCTGCGGCAGAAACGTCTTGCGCATGATCGCTTCGAGAAAGAGCCGGGAGCGGCGGTGGTTCGGCGAGTCGTCCGCGACCAGCTCGGTCTCGCGCGGATCCAGCTCCTGAACGGCGTCGAGCCGGTCGTAGAACGTGGCGTCCATGCCGCGGACGAACGACGAGATCCCGGTGACCTCGATCATCCAACCGTCACGAGTCCACGTGCAGTGGCGCACGAGCCACAGTTCGTCACGGATCAGGACCTGCGCTCCCGGCGCGTACCCGGACGAGCCCAGCGACCGCGTTCCCTCCGCGGCTTCGTCCGGCTCCACCGTAACGCTCCGACCGCTCACAGCCCCCGCCTCGACGCCCACACTCGCTCCGATCCCTCACACCTACGGCGCACCCCACGCGGTTCACCGGTCACACGACGTATGGGCAGCCCCAGGCCACTCCACACGCGTGCCCGCCAAGCTTCTCACCAGCCACGGACGGTTCGACCGTCACAGTGCGGTATTAACCGCGTACTCCGTCCGCAGCTCGTCCGCAACCCGTTTCGAGGCGGGCGACCTCCCGGCCTTGGACCGGACCTTCGGCTCCGCAGGTGTATCCGAAACCGGCCTGGCGGGCTCCCTTGGCGTGACGCTTTCCTCGGCGTCCGCCTCGGCAGCATCGTCATCCGCTTTTGCATCCGTCCTCAGACCGTCGAGGGGCGAATCGGGACCAGAGATCTCGACGATCTTGCCCTGTGCCTCAAGCAGCTTTTCGAACGACGGTGACAACGGCTCCTTGGCCGCATCAGGGGTGCCACCCGCGGTCGTACGCGCGATCAGCTGAAGCCGCGCCTCAGCCGGGGGCAGCCCGGCTGACTTCAATAGCTGCGCGCACCCGTCGGCCACGGCCCCGAGCGTCGGCCGCTCCTCTGGGGCATGGGCCAGCATCGACGCGATCAACGGCTTGATCGCGTCCGGTACGCCACTCAGATCCGGCCCGATGGCAGGATTCGCCACCTGCACGGCGACGGCTTCCCACGCCGCACCGTCGTACGGATAGTGCCGCGCCGCCGCGTACAACAGCACCGTGCCCAGCGCGTATACGTCCGCGGCAGGCGTCACCTTCGGCTGCCCGCTCGCCTGCTCCGGCGGCATACAGCGCACGGTCCCGATGATCATGCCGCTGTGCGACAGCGACTCCGTCGCGGCGTCCATGAACGCGCCGAGCCCGAAGTCGATGATCACGGGACCGTCCTTGCCCATGACAACGTTCTGGGGCTTCAGATCCCGGTGCAGCAGTCCAGCTGAATGGACAGCACTCAGCCCCTCGGCAAGCAGCGCACCAAGGCTGGCGACCAGCGCCGTGGGAAGGACACCCTCCTCGTCGACACACGCAAGAAGCGTGCGCCCGGCCACGTACTCCATGGCCAGCCACGGCCGGTCGGCAAACGGGTCGGCGTCCAGGAACCGCGCCACCCGGTTCGTACCGATCACGGTCCGCGCGATCAGGGCTTCCTTCTCGAACCGCGCCCGCATAAGGGGATCCAGCTTGTCGCTCCGGATCCGCTTCACCGCGACCGGATCGCCACCGGGGGTGTAGGCGAGGTAGACCTCGCCCATTCCCCCCGAGCCCAGCTCCTTGGCCACGGTGTACCGGCCGATCCGCTCGGGCGTCCCCGTCATCTGCTGCTCAGCACTCCTTACACGTACCCCTGCGCCATCCGGTCCAGATTCGTGGGCGCCGATCAAGCCTAGTCGCTCGCTGTACGGGGCATGCAGGGTTCTATCGTCTCTGCCGCTCTACCATGGGGCATCCCGCCCCAGCGGCTGTCGCCTGCCTGCTCAGCAGGTCATCACCCGCCCATGATCAGAGTTGGTCACCCCAATCCGCCAGGAGGGCGTCAGCGACGCCTTCCTCGTAGACAGCCGCCTGATACTCCTGCATCGCATTGCGCAAACGCGGGTCCCATGAAGTGCTACGGGCCTTCCCGGACAAGGCAACGTGGTCGTCTTCGGTCCGGAGCCCGTCTAGGTAATCCTCAGCGCTCATCTTCCAGGGCTCGGCTCCGTAACGGCCGATGAGCTGATTGGTCATGTCGATTCCCGGCCAGTCGAAGTCCCCGTGGTAGAGGAGCCGGACAAGCCGACCTGGTAGAGGACCTCGCCATCCCGCTCCCGGTAACCGTCATCTGCGAGATGCTCGGTGTACCAGAAACCGATCGCGCAGAAGTCCGCCGCTGGTCGAACGACCTCTTCGCCGCCGGCCAGCCGGACCGCATCGACGCTGCCTCACACGCGGTCGCCGAATACATGGGGGTGCTGGTCGGCACCAAGCACTATTCACCGGACGACAGCCTGCTGCACGACCTCATCGCAGTCCGCGACGGTGAGGACAGACTCAGCGAGGACGAACTGATCTCACTCGCCGTGCTGTTGCTGGTGGCAGGACACAAGACCACCACCAATTTCATCGGAAACGCGGCTCTGGCTCTGCTGCAGACGCCCGACACACTGTCCCGCCTCCGCGACGCCCCGACGCTGATCGGCTCCATGCTCGACGAGTTGCTGCGGTTCGACTCCCCCGTGGGGATAGCGACCTTCCGGTACAGCGCCGAGGCCCTCGCTCTTGGCGGGACAACAATTCCGCAGGGCGCTCCCGTGCTTATCGCTCCCGGAGCAGCCGATCGCGACCCGGCCCGTTTCCCCGATCCTGACCGCCTCGACCCGGACCGTGACACCGCTGGTCATCTCGCCTTTGGCCACGGCATCCACCGTTGTATCGGAGCTCCATTGGCTCGAGCGGAAGGCGAAATCGCTCTCGGGACCCTCCTCAGCCGTTTCCCGCGACTGCGCCTTGGTATTCCGGCCGAGCAGTTGGAGTGGCGTCATACGCGTCTGATGCGAGGGCTACGTTCACTACCCGTCTCTTGGTAGCCGTCGCCGCCCTCTACACCAACGAGTCCTGAGGACGCTGCGGTCGGCAGGTGACGCACTGTCGCGTGGCCGGACCATTGCACATCCGCAGATGTCTGTGTGTGCTTGTCGAATGCACCGTTGGTCACCCCTCAACGATCGACAACACCGACTCCTCGAACGCCTCTACGGAGGTGAGCAGCTCGGCGCAGATTCTGGCGAACGGCGTTCCGCCTATGCCCTCCGCGATCGGGGCCTGCTGGTCATACGGCGTAGCCGTGGTGTTCTGGCGACGGAAGTGACGGCCGCCGGCGAGTTCTATGTCGAGCACGGTCACCACCCGGACCACCCCGCGTACCAGGGTTCGGTGCCAGCAGTCGCTCCTCAGTCTCGGGCCCACCGCCGGGCGCGCGGGAACAAGGACATGTCAGACGCGGAGACCAAGCGGAAGGCCGCCCAGGCCGAGGCCCGGCCCAAGAGGGTGCCCATGCCTTACTGCGAACGCCCAATCGCGCGCGCTCGACGCGCGAAGGCGCTCGAACTCGTCGAGCGCCTTGTCACGGAACGGTCTGTAAGCGTTCGGCAAGCCGACGAAGCAGAGATGACTGAGTGGCGACGCGTCATCGACTACGCCAAGCGACACAGCCTGGTCCCGGCTGGTAAACGCATCGAGAAGTCGGGCGTGTACGACAATGGCCTGCACATCTCGTTGGTCGATGGTGTCCACCCGAACGCACGTCGGCAGCCACACGATGAGGTGCCTCCCGTGCCCGTGCCGGAAAAGCTGCGTGCGCGACATCCCGTTGTGGTTGCCCTGAAGGAAGACGCGACTCAGCTCGCGATGCCACCACAGTTGCGTCATCGAGCGCTACGGCTTCTGCAAGCTCTGGTTGCTGAAGCAGTCCGCCGAGGGCATGAGGTGCGGGAGCACGGAGGTACGAAGCGCCGACGCCCGCGTGGCTACTCCTACGAGGGCCGGTTCTTCCCGCCCAGTCATGCTAGGCGGGAGGGAGAGGTCGATCTCGTTGTTGGCGGGTTCACGTACACGGTGACCATCCAGCAGGAGTTCCCTCAATCGACCGACCCTGAGCGGTCACAGAAGCTGAGCATCGAGCTCGGGTATCACCACATCACCCGTCGGCGGCAGTGGGGCGACCGGAAACGGTGGACCTTGGAAGACGTCCTTGGCTTAATACTTCACGAGGTCGAGAGCCGTGCCGTTGACGATGCCAAGAAGCAGGTGGACGAGGAGCGAGCCAAAGCCGACCGACTGGTCCGGTGGCAGGAAGCCATGGAAGCCGCGAAGAAGCAGGCGGTCCAGACGGAGCTGGCCGCCATCCTCCTCCGACAGGCCAAGAGTTGGGAGGAGTCAAGCGCGCTGCGTGCCTATTGTGCGGCGCTGGAAGAGAGCCTCGCCTCGTCAACCGGTGACGGTGCGGCCATCGCCTCAGCTCAGGAGTGGTTGTCCTGGGCCCTACGGTACGCCGACGCCATCGACCCGCTGAAGTCGCTCCCGACCATGCCGTCGGTGCCAGCACCCAAGCTTGAGGAGCTGAAGCCCTACCTGAACGGCTGGAGTCCCTACGGCCCGGAGTCACACAACTACGGGTGGAGGTAAGCCGAACGATTGCTCCGGCAACGGCAGCTACTCCATGGAGTGAACCGATCCAACGCCGACAGCGCCACAGGGCCTTCGTCTGTAGCGTCGACTGCCGGTCAACTCACGACGCCAACTCGTCGGAGTCCTGTCCGGTATCACCCGCTGAGCAACGAGGAAGACAGCATGGCTGGCGCTACCGACAACCGACCTCTCCGCCTACCGGACGGTCCGGTCAATGCTCCCCTGCTCAAGCGGCTGCCAGGCGCCCCTCGCCCACGTCGGGAGATCTTGCGTGAGTGTGAAGCGGAAGTCGCCGAGATGCGCGAGCGCATCCCAAGAGTGCTGTGGGTGTTCCTGCTACCGGATCTGACGAAAGCGTTCCGATGGCGTGTTCAGCTCGACTGCGGCTGCGTTACCGAGGTGATGACTCGCGGAGACTCCGTCGCGCCGCATGAGGTGGATTGGGATGAGCCCGTCCACAGGTCGAAGCTACCAACGGGGCAAGTACTCTGCTGCCACGAAGACTCAGCCCCGGCTCCCTATCACGACATCATCAGCTGGGGAGAGCGGGAAGAAGTACGCTTTGCCGCAGATCCTGTTGAGCCACCTGAGGGCATCGACCCGAAGACCTGGTCGGTGATCCGCCACGACGAACCGCACACCTCAGCGTTCTGGACCGTGACCCTGGCCTGTGGCCACACCTCCTGGGCCGTCGCCCCGGACGTCGACTGGTTACCTGCCTCGGGGCCTCGACGGGCGCCCGTGGAGAGGGTTCAAGAGATGACCGCTGTTTTCGAGCGGGCCTGGCTCGCCGACCCAGATTTCCAGTCCGACCAGGATCGAGAACACTACAGGCGAATGCTCGCGGACGGATGGCCGAGACCGCAAACCGCGCAAGCCTGCTCCACGTGCCCTGGAGCGCGGCAGATCCTGGCCTACGACAGGATCGGCTGGCTTGTACCCCGACGACAGGTTCCGACGCCAGCTGTGAGCGTCGCCACCAAGCCTCCGCGATCCGCTCTGAAAGGTCAGCTCAGACAGGCTGAGGCCGAGGCTGAACGCCTTCGAGCCGAGTTGAAGCAGTTCGACGACGAGCGGCCCGAGAGGTAGCGACCACGGCGCCTTGGCGTTCACAGCCATGTGCTGTCAAGCCCTCCGAACGCTCAGCTCTGCTCGCAGCCGGGCGACGAAGGGCTGTCCGTGCTGCGCCCGCCGGGCGACACCACGGCGACAGTGCCCAGCACGGCCCAGGCGGCCTTGGTGCCACTGTCTGTGACATGGAACCCCCATTGTCCCCGGGTTAACTCGTTCACGATGCGCAAGCCCCGTCCGCGCTCGGCGAGCGGGTCGACCGCTTCCTCCCCCGTGTCGACGTTCCACGAGGGCACGACGGAGAGGTAGAGATCTCCGGGGATGAGCGCGTCCCCGTCATGGATCTCGCAGATGTACCGGCCCGCGGCGGAGCGAAAGTGCATCTCGTACGGACCGCACGCGTGCTCGTGCGCGTTCGCCACGAGCTCGGAGACCGCCAGCACTCCGTCGCTGACGATGTCGCCGGGCAGGCCCAGATCCTTCAGAAGACGTCGCAGAACGACACGGGCTTCGCCCGTAGGGTTGATGGTGTGGTCGGTCCAGCGGTACACGAGGCCGAGAGCGGCGGATGGCGCGCTGATCATCGGGCGACGGACCTCCTGAGGGTGACAGCGATGGCCTTCTCCCGGGCTGCGACGTGGTCGCGGAATTGCGGCCGGTACGCCGCTAAGAGGCATACCGGCCGCAGGAAGCAATTTGCTTCGGGCACGCGGCCCCGGAAGGGTCGTGGCTCCAGCACCAGCCACGAGGCCGGTCGCGAGTCACGCACTCAACGATGGCTGCCGGCGTCCCTGATGCTCATAGGCGTTTATGAGCGCAGGGGGTACGAGCGGGCGACAGGGCGCTACAGCGAGACCGCCGACCCGCCGCCGGCTTTCGCCTCTGCCCGTATGGTCACTGGGAGTATGGGTGGGTGAGTGCTGACGTGTTGGGACGCTGGGTGCCGGATCGACCCGAGGATGTGGCCGCGGTCTTCGCCAAGGCGGACTTCCCGTGGTGGATCGCCGGTGGCTACGCGATCGAACTCGCGGTCGGCCTCGAGCTGCGCGCACACGGCGACCTCGACGTCCTCGTCCTCCGGCGTGACCAGGCCCGCGTACGGGATCTCCTGGCCGACTGGGACCTGTACGTGGCGGACCCGCCCGGCCAGGGGAAGTTGCGACCGTGGCGTCCTGGAGAGGTCCTACGGCCACCGCTCCACGACATCTGGTGCCGACGAAAGCCGGAGGCGCCCTGGTCCGTGCAGCTCATGCTGGACGAGGCCGAGGGCACTCAGTGGGTCTCGCGGCGCACCCCGGAGATCCGGCTCCCGATCGACCGGCTCGGGAGGACGAGCGAGACGGGCATCCCCTATCTCGCGCCCGAGGTGCAGCTCTTCTACAAGGCGAAGGCGACCCGGGACAAGGACGAGACCGACTTCGAAGCGGTACTGCCGCGGCTCGACGCTCCGGCACGCGCCTGGCTGACGGACGCGATCAAGGTGATCGCGCCCACCCACCACTGGCTCCGGCGGCTCCTGCCGGTCAGCCGAACGTGAGCAGCGGCACGTCGTAAAGGTCGGGGTTCCGGGGCCGGGTCATCGTGGGCGACGTGACCTCCACGATCAGCAGTTCGCTGAGGAACTGGACCTTGGCGCTGAGGAGGTGGCTCGTCCTGCCGTCGGCCGACTGGGCCTTCAGGCCGGCGGAGACGTGGATGTGCGGGAGTATCCCGCCGGTGGCCGGGTCGTGAGCGAGGGTGCCGGCGCCGAACGCCTCGACGTTGGTGACGTACGTCTTCGCCCAGACCGGTGCGTCCGGGTCGGCGAGCTTCGCGCAGGCACCCACGATCTCGGCCTCCGCGAAGGCCCCGATGAACGAGGGGATGTAGCCCTGCCGTACTCCGTTGTCCCGGCAGAAGGTGGACAGCGCATCGAAGAAGTCCTCCCCGTGGTCGAAGGTGACGCCGAAGGTACGGCCGACGGTCAGCTCGTGAGCACGCATGTGCGGGTGTCTCCTGAAGAGGTGGGGTCAGCGGGCGAAGGCGGTCGTGAAGGTCTCTCGGACCGCCGCCCCGTCGGCGCCCTGGGCGAGCAGGGCCTGCAGCAGGAGCCGCGCCTGGTACGGGCCGAGGTCGCCAGCGCCGATGAGTCCTCGTCCGAGGAGGTCCTTCTCGGAGCCGGGGAAGCCGTACGTGTCGGACAGGACGGGGCCGTTGCCGATGCGGGAGGCGAGGACCACGGGGATGCGGGACGCAAGCTTGGTGAGCCCTTCGACCAGACGCTCCGGGACGTGGCCGACGCCGAAGGCCGCGACCACGAGTCCGTCACAGTTGCCGTCCCACAGGTCGAGCAGTGCACCGTCGTCGCCAAGGGTGACGACGTAGAGCCCGACACGCGCCTCACGGTCGGGGGCGCCGACCAGCGGCCCGCGGGACGGCAGGCCGCCGACCATCCGCACCCGGTTCTCCGCGACCCGGGCGATCGGGCCGCACGCTGGTGAGGTGAAAGCGGCGGGGCTGGTGGTGTGGGACTTGCGGACGGTCCGGGCCGAGTGGATCTCGTCGCCGAGTACGACGAGGCAGCCAGCGCCCCTGAGGCCGGGGTCGGCGGCGGCCAGGACGGCGGCGTGGAGGTTGGCCGGTCCGTCGGCGCCGGGAAGGGTGGGGTTGCGCATCGCGCCGGTGACGACCACCGGCTGCTCGTGGCCGTGGTAGAGGTCGAGGAGGAACGCCGTCTCCTCGATGGTGTCAGTACCCTGGGTGATGACGACTCCGTCGACGTCTCCAGCCGCAAGCTCGGCCGCGATCGCGGCCGACAGTGCGGTGAGGTCATCGAAGGTCAGGGAGGCGCCGGGCAGGCGTCGGAAATCCCGTACCTTCAGGCCGATGCCGCTCGTGGCCAGGGCGGGTACCGCGGCGAGGAGTTCGTGGGCCGAGAGCGCGGGTACGACGCCTCCGGTGGTGGGATCGGTGGTCATGGCGATCGTGCCGCCGAGGGAGAAGACCGCCACGTTCCTGACCGACTCCGTCATATCCCCTGCTCCCCTGTCCGGACGCCGCCGAGCGCGGCCTCACGAGTGGTTCACGCAGGCTATCGGGTCGGCGCCGTCCGGGTACGCGGAATGATCACCAGTTGCTCGGCCACGAACCGGCACGCGGCCTCCAGCCCTTCGATACCGAGCAACCTGCTGCGCGGCCGGGCGAGCCGCTCCGTGCCGACGGTCGACAGCTGTGCGCATCGACGGCCGAGCCAGGAGGCGTCGAGCCCGAGGTACTCCGCCGTCGCCGCGAGGCGCTGTCCGGCTTGCTCGGCGGCTGTGGCCGAGTGGTGGCTGACGTGGCCTGTCACGTCGGCGAACGTGCGCAGGGCTCCCGGCCGCGCGGTGACCGCGAGGTGGGACGCCCCCTCGGTCCGTACCCAAGAGGCGATGACGGCTCGTCGCCCTAGGGAGAGGGCGAAGCCGTCGGTGTGTGCGAACCCTCCGTCGTCGGTCACCCAGGTGCGGATGCCGAAAGACTCCATGAGCGCGATGGCGAGGAAGAGCAGAACGCGCTCGTACGCAGGCGAGGAGGCTACCGCCGTCTCGGGGACGCAGAACCCCCGGCCGCTGGCACCGCCCGGACCTCGCGGGGCCATTCGTTCGAGGTAGTGGTACTTGTGACGGAAGAACAGCCACGTGGCCGCCTCCTCACCGCGCTGTTCCCTGGTCCAGAAGACGGGTGCGTCGCCCAGGTGGTCACGGTGGCCCAGGATGTACCGGGCTGCGGTCTCCGAGCCGATCAGCATCCGAGAGACTTCGGTCAGGCCGTGGTCGGAGGCGAGCGGCGAGCCTGGGGAAGGGGTGAGCGAAGCCAGCGAGGTGTGCAGGGCCTGGTCGTCGCCGAGCAGTGCAGCCTCGAATCCCGACATGGCCCACAGGATGCCGTAAGTCAGGTCATCCAGTTCGTATGCGGCGGGGATGTCGACCGGGTCGGAGGCGGTGGCTCGTACGCCGCTCGGTCGGGCGTCGGTGACGAACTGCCGGACCGCCCCATCCACCGTGCGGTTCGCGACGACAAGCGCGCGCATCGGCATGGTGCGCCAGGCATCCAGTTCCGGGCGGGAGTCAAGTCTCAGGCTGTCTCCGAGGAAGGAGGCCGCGGGAAGGGTCAGTACGGGGAGCGCCGTCGTCGAGACGGACCCGCCGGCGGGTAACAGAAGCTGGCCCGGCCCTTCGGGCAACGCCTCGTACCCACGGGCTCCGGTGTCCGCTGCTCCCGGTCGGCCCGTGGCGTCTGGGGTGTGCGGATCGGCCGTGGGCAGGAGCCCGAGCAGCTCCTCCGGGACTCCCAGCGCATCGGTCCACTGGACGAACTGCCTTCGGTCGCGGATCTGTTTGAGCCCGCGTTCCAGTCTGCTGACCTCGGCTTGGTCGATGCTGACCATCCGCGCCACGCCGGTCTGGGAGAGGCCCGTGTGCTTCCTGAACAGCTTGACGACGGTGCCGAGTTCCCATGCGGCCACGGCTCGCCGGACCGTCGGATCACGCCAGAAGGCCGGGTCGGCCCGTCGGGCGGCCGGCCCGTCCTGGCACGAGGCGCATCGCGTACCGGCGTTGAAGCGACTGAGAAGGGCACCGCAGCGCGTACACCGCCGCTGTCCGCTGTCGACCATGGTCGGCATTCTCCCTCGCTCTGCGACCACCCGGACACGTTCCGCTGGTGGGGCTCATAAACACTCATAGGCGTGGGCCTTCGTGGCGGCCATCGTGGTGGAGCACCACCGACCGGAGCCGCGTGCCGCGACTCCCCGGACGTGAGGATCCGACCTGTGACCTCCTTGGCCCTGCCGCCCCGGCCACCCGGTTCGCCGCCGCTGGCCCATGCTTGGCAGACGCTGGCGGACGGGCTGCTGACCCAGCGGCTCCATCTCCATCTCGACGAATGGCGGGCTGCCGTCGCCGAGGAGAAGGCGCTGCCCGACGTGCCGGGTGCCGATGTCTCCGTGCTGGCCCAGCGCCCGTCTCCGCTGCCGGCAGGCGACGAGTCCGCGATGGCGCTGCTGGAGGACGCCGGGCTCGGCTTCTGGTGGGAGCTGCCCCAGCGGCACGGAGCGGAGTCGCGGAACCGGCGCGGGGCTCTTCACCGCGCCGCCGACACCGCTGCCCAGAACCTCCTCACGGAGCAGGCCGGGGCGGCCTGGTCCGACGCCGTGACGGCCGTCAGCGCCGCCGCCGCGTGGTGGGTGGGCTTCTTCACGGTCATCCGCCACCGCGGGGTGCACCACATCACGCTGGAGCCGCACCCGAGCCCGCTCCATGAGCAGGCCCTGGGCACCGTAGTGGGCGTCGTGGCCCACGGCGTGGCCACGCGGGTGCTGGAGGCGGCGCTGCGTACGGCCGACGACGACCCGGCCCTCCGCGCGGCGTACTGCCGGGCCGTCGAGGCCGGCATCTGCAGCGAGCCCGAGCTGCCCCGCCTCATCGACGAGTTGGCGGAGCTCCGCCTGGTGGACCTGGTGTCCACCACGGCCCGCTGGCGGGGTCGCTTCACCAAGTACGCCGGCGGCACGGGGGCGGGGCAGGTCGAATGAACCACCGCTATCCGTTCATCGTCATCGAGGGGCTCGACGGCACCGGCAAGACGACGCTGCGCAAGGGCCTGTTCCGGCTCTGGGAGGGACTCTACGGAGTCACCGCGCTGTGCGTGCTCACCACCAACTTCCTCGCCGCCGACCAAGCCGCCGCCATCGTCACCGGCAAGTACCAGCCGAACGCAGGGAACCGTGACGCCTACCTGTCCGCGATCGCGGCGGACAAGCGGGCCACGCTGGATCGCCTCGTGCTCCCCCAGCGGCCGGCCCGGCCCGTGATCGCGGATCGCTGGCTCCTCAGCGAGCTGGCCTTCTTCACAGTGAAGCACGGCATGAGGGCGTCGGAGACGTACGAGACGCTGGCCGCGCAGCTCACCGCGGCCCCCGATCTCACGCTCGTCCTGGACCTGGAGACCGACGCCTCGATGAGCCGGGCGCAGGCCCGCCAAGGAGACGCCGTCCGGGCCGACTGGGACGTGCACGACGTCCAGAGCCGGGTTCGCGAGACCTACGAGGCCGTGGTCACGAAGCCCGACGAGTTCCCGCTCCTTGGCGACGTGGTCCGCCTGGACGCCCGCCGGCCCAGGTCCGAGGTACTGCTCGCCGCCTGGGACGTACTGCGCGAACGGCAGCTGATGCCGTCCATCGCCGCCCACACGGAAGGAGGAGAGACCCATGGCTGACAGCACGAAGGCAACGCGTCTGCGCGAGGCCCTCGATGACAGCGAGCGGAAGCACCCGCTCCTGGCGATCGGTGCGGTGAACGCGCTCGCCGCGCACGTCGCGGCGGAGGCGGGCTTCGACGCCCTGTGGGTGAGCGGTCTGGAGGTGTCCGCGGCCTCCGGGCTGCCGGACGCCAACGTCCTGGGCCCCCGGGACCTGTCCGACGTGGTCGCCTCGCTCGGCCGTGTCACCGAACTGCCCGTCATCGTGGACATCGACAACGCGGGCGGTTCAGTGCGCACGGCGGAGCGGTTCGCGTACGACCTGATGCGCGCCGGAGCCGCAGCGGTGTGCGTCGAGGACAGCGCGTACCCGAAGTGCAACAGCTTCGCGGCCCACCGGGCACAGAGCCTCGCCGACCGGGACCTGCTGTGCGAGCAGGTGGGGCGCATACGGAAGGTCGCCGGTGACAGCCTCGTGGTCGTGGCCCGCACCGAGGCCCTGATCGCCGGTGAGGACCTGGCCGTGGCGATCGGTCGGGCCGAGGCGTACGCCGAGGCCGGAGCGGATGCGGTACTCATCCACTCCAAGGACGCGACCGGTGAGCAGGCGCGGGCCATCGGACGTGCGTGGAGCCACGGCATGCCGCTGGTCAGCGTTCCCACGGCGTTCCCGGACCTGAGCGCCGCCGAACTCGGCGACGCCGGCTTCCGCCTCTGCATCTACGCGAACCAGCTCAGCCGTGCCGCCCTCGCGGGAATGCGCGCCGCCGCCCGTCAGTTCCGGCGTGGAGGGAGTTTCCGCTCCACCGTCGCGGGGTCCCTCGCGGAGGTCGGCGACCTGATGCGCGTCGGCGAACCGGAGGCGCTGTCGTGCCTCTGACACCCGAACTGCCTCGGATCAGTGTCTCCGTGAAGGCGGCGATCGTGCGCGACGGCGCCGTCCTGTTGCTGTCGTACGACGACGAGGCCGGGTTCCACTACAACCTCCCGGGCGGCAAGGCCCAGGTCGGCGAGGACCTGCGCCAGGCCGTGAACCGCAAGGTCGCGCAGGAGACCGGCCTCCAGGTCGTGGCCCGGCGTCTGCTGTGCGTCGTCGAGTACGTCCCCGAGTCGTGGCAGGGCGAGTTCGGAGACGTGCAGAAGGTTCAGTTCAACTTCCTCGCCGAGCAGGTGGACGACGCCGAGCCGCGCATGCCGGAACCGCCGGACCCCATCCAGGTGGGCTTCGAGTGGGTTCCGCTGGATCGTCTGGGCGACGTGTACCTGCTGCCCCGGATCAACAGCCCGTTGTCGGCGGCATTGAACGGGGTGCTTGCCGACCCCTTCGTGGACAGGTGGTGACCTTCATGGATCCGATTCTGAAGGATCTGCGGGAGTGGCTGCTGCGGGAGCACGCCGGGACGGTCTGTGCCGACCGGCTCCGCGTGATCGCCGACGAGCTGGCTGACCTGACCGCCCACGGTCTGCCGGGCCCCGTGGTGGAACTCGGCTGCTACAGGGGCGCGATGGCCCTCTGGATCCGAAGCGTGCTCAACTCGCTGGGCGATCGCGACCGCGAGATCCACGTCTATGACTCCTTCCAGGGCATGCCCGCGCCCGGCGTCGAGGACTCGGACCATCTGGCGGCGGGCGAACTCCGGTCGTCCCCGGAGGACGTGCGCGCCACGCACGCAACCTGGGGCAGGTCGGCACCGGTCATCCATCCGGGGTGGTTCGACGAGACCCTTCCCAAGGAGCTGCCCGACGAGATCGCGTTCGCCTACCTAGACGGCGACTTCTACGACTCGACCCTCACGGGTCTCACGCACTGCGTCACCCGCCTGGTGCCGACCGGCGTATTGCTCGTCGACGACTACGCGGACACGGCGGTCAACCCGCGGGCCTGGGACGGGCTCCCGGGGGTGAAGCGCGCCTGCGACGCGTACTTCGGCGCGCCGTCACCCGTGACCGTCATCGTCGGCGAGGGCGATCTCGCCTTCGGCCGGTACACGAAGCCGGAGTTCCTCGGATGAGCGCTGTCCTGGTGCTACGCGATGCGGCGGACGTGAGCGCGATCCGCCGCGCCCTGCCCGATGTCGTCGTACACGAGTTGCCAGACCTGGACTCGCCTCTGCCCGCCGCCACGGCCGTGCTCGTCCTGCGTTCCGGCGTCCGTGTCGGCGAGAGGGAGCTGGACGCGCTCCCTCACCTGCAGCACGTCGTACGGACCGGCTCCGGCATCGACCACATCGACGTGAATGCCCTTTGGGATCGTGGCATCACACTGCACCGTAACGCCGAGGCCGGCGCGGGCGCCGTGGGCGAGTGGGTCCTGGCCTCTGCCCTCGCCCTGGCCCGGCGGATCCCCTTGGGGCATCACGCGCTGCTGCTCGGACAGCACGAGAAGCGGGCGTGCATGGGTGCGTCACTCGGCACCCTGGCCGCAGGCATCTGGGGCGCGGGCCCGGTGGGGCTGGCAGCCGACTGTGCCCTCGCCCCCTTCGTGGGCCGCACGGCCTTCGCCGCGTGGCCGTCGAACCCTCCCGGCCTGCGGGAGCTGTCAGCGACAACCCTCATGGAACAGTCTCAGGTACACGTGATCGCTCTGCCGCTGCGTCCCACGACCGAACAGCTCATCGGCGAGGACTTCCTCGCTTGCGCCGCGCCGCAGCGGCCTCTGCTGATCTGCGCAGGACGGTTGGAGACCCTCGACGTCACCGCCTGCCTGCGGGCACTGGCGGACGGGAGGCTCTCCGGCCTCGCCCTCGACCCGGTCGAGCGGGAGCACCTGCCGCTCCTCACCGGCTCCACGACGCCGCTCAACCTCCTGGCCTCACCTCACATAGGCGCCCAGCGGTCCGACGTGCGCGGCGCGCTCGACCTTTGGGCCATAGATCTCCTCAGGGAGATCACCGCTGCCGACAAGATCCTGATCAAGGGAGGCCCCGGTGAACCCATCGGCACGACTGCGCCGGGAGATCGCCGACAGAGTCGCCCAGGCGCTACTCGCGTCCGGCGAGGCCCGCGAGGTCTGGCTGGAGGGAGCCCTCGCCTGCGGATTCGCACACGCGGCGAGCGACATCGACCTGCGTGGCATCGTGGACGGCGCCCTACCGGCGTGGGAGTCGCGCATCGTGGACGGCGTCCGTGTCGACCTCCAGGCAGAGGCGCCGCAGCGGGCGGAGGAACTCCGTCACCTGCTCCGCTCCTTCGACGTCCGCCGCGACGACCTCGGATCGTTCCGCCGGGTACGCGCCTCGATGGGCGACCTCGTGTGTCTGCGCACCGCTCTCTCGTACGACTCCGGACGCTGGGGTCCGGTGCTCGATCCCGGGGAGCGCCAGGGCTACCGACGCTGGGCGGTCGCCGACCAGGCCGAGGTCGCTACGAGTCTGGCCGAGGACCTGACCGGCCTCGTCGAGGACGGCCTCGCCGAATCGGCCGGCGTCGTGTGCCGGAAGCTGGAGACCTGCCTCACCGCGCTCGAGTGCGCGGCGGCTGGTCATCCGGTTCTGGGCGACAAGTGGCTACCGCTGCTTGCCGGCGCTCCGTTCAGTCCGTCGATCGACCCAGCCCGCGCGGAAACGTGGGAGTGGTTCCGTCCGGTTCAGCGACGCGTGGCAAGAGCGCTCCTGGGCTGCTGGCCCGTCGACGACCCGGTGCAGGAGCCTCCCAACCTGGTTGCCCCCGATGCCGGCTGGCTGCCCCAGCGGTACGCCGACGGGTGGTTCCTTCGCCGCGGCGACGTCCACCTCCCCATCACTGGCGGACAGCTTCTCGGGTGGCTGTCCACGGTCTCCACCGATGGCGCGTAGACCGCGCCTCTCCTCCTCGGGAGTCCTCATGATGCCCGTCACCCGCACCGCACCCACGGACCTGGAGAGTCTCTACGCCCCGTTGTCGAGCACCGGCCCGGACACGGCGGTCTCCGTCATCCTCAAGCTCCGGGGAGAGACCTGCGACATCGACTGCCTGTACTGCTTCGAGAAGCGCAAGGAGTCTCCGGGCGGCGCCCGTATCAGCGCGGCACAGGTCCACCGCCTCGGTTCGATCTTCTCCGGGCGTCCGCTCAGCGTCGAACTCCACGGCGGGGAGCCCCTGACCGCCGGCCGGGAACGGATCGCGGAGATCCTGGACGCGCTCGCCGGACAGCCGAACGTCATCCGCGTGAGCCTCCAGACCAACGGCCTCCAGCTCGACGACGCCTGGCTGGACCTGTTCGAGCGGCACTGCCCGGAGCTGGAGATCGGCATCTCCCTCGACGGGGACGCACTCGGGAACTCGTGGCGTGTGGGCTACGACGGCCGCCCGACGTACCCCCGAGTGGTCGAAGCCCTGGAACTCCTGGGCCGTCGGCAACGCCGCGTCGGCGTCATCTGCGCCGTCACCCCGTACGTCCTCGGCCGGGCCTCCGAGGTCATGGAGCACCTCGCCTCCTTTCCCGCCGTGACGACGGTCAGCCTGGTGCCGTGCTTCGACGCGGCGGTCACCCGGTCGACCACGGTGGCCGGATCCCGTACGCCGACCAGTCGGGCACTCCAGCGACGGGCTATCGGCCCCACCGGCCCGGCCTGGGCCGTCACGCCTCGTCAGTATGCCGACTTCGTGTTGGAGGCCGCCCACCACTGGGTCGCCGACGGCCTGTTCCGCCGCGTCAAGCTGGAACCCGTCGTCTCCGTCATCCGCCGTCTGAGGGGTCTGCAAACCCGTTCCTGTCACTTCTCCGACCTGAAGTGTGACCACGTCCTCACCCTTTACCCCGATGACCGCCTGGGAAGCTGTGACGAGCTGCCCTGGCCGCAGGCCGGCCTGACCACGCTCGGCGACGTACACGCTGAGGCGGACGTGGCCGGCGCCCAGGTCAGCTCTCCCCTGCTTCAGCAGGCACGCTCCCTGGTCACGAGTTGCACGACCTGCGACTACCGCGACACCTGCGGCGCGGGCTGCCCGGCGGTCCGCCTCCGCTTCGCCGCCGCGGGCGACGAAGACGCGTACTGCGACCACCGCATGCGCCTGATCGACGGCGTCACCGCCCTGCTCGCCCAGCCGGACCTCCCACCCCCTGCCTCCTGTTCCCGGCTGCGCTGGCGTCCCGTCCGCCCCAACGACATGCACCACGTCGCTGCCTTCCTGGCCCGCTGGGACGACCCCACCGTGCCCCGCACGCCCGCGCGTCTCCAGGTCAGCGCCGACGGGAACATCAACACGGTCGGTCTGCCCGGCGTGCACGAGGCGGACGATCTCGACCCCCATCATCCCCAGTGGTACGAGGGCATCGAGCCCGGCGTCCGTCCGGTCGTCGACGCGCTCACCGCGGGCTGGAACACCGTCACCTATGACAGCTGCCAGGGCCACGCCTACGCCGACCTCCCCGGAGCCGAGCCCCGCTTCCTGTCGGTCGGCATCCTGCCGCGCGACCGCGCTGAGTACGCGCGCACAGCGACGCGCCTGTGCCGTGCCGCCAGCCGAGCCGAGTCCTCCCTGCCGGGCGCGTGTTCGCTGGTCCTCGGTCGCAGCGAACTCACGTGCCGCACCACCGGCCGGATGTACCCGACGCTCGACCTCCATCTTCTTCCCGGTGCCGGCACCACGCCTGCCGAGTACTTCGAGGACCTCGCCCAGGCAGTGCGCGTACTCACGGTGGCCCTGGCCGAAGCCGCCACTGCCCCGCTCTCCACCCCCTGCGCGTGCGGAGGTGAGCAATGATCCACATCGCCGAGACCCTGTCCATCCGCACTGTGGAGGGCTTCATCAAGCCGGACGAGATCGAGCGACTCAACCTCGTCATGGATGACATGCTCGGCCCCCTCGGACGCGACCGGTACGGCACGGGCCGCCACACCACCATCCACGAGATCCCCGGTCACTCCCCCGCCGAGGCGCAGGACGTCTACGAGCCGGCCGGCCGGATCGAGATGACCGAGATCCCGCACGAGGCGACCGCCCTCCTCGACCAGGCCCTGAAGCTCCACATGGCCGCCATCACGCGCACCCTGCCGTCGGTCACCAGCCACCGGCCGTGGATCTACGTCGAGTACGGCGCCGGCCAGTACATCACGCCACATGCTGACGGCATCGCCCCCGATCCCCTCACCCGTCCCCGCCAGATCGCCGCCGCGACGGTCACGCTCACGGACATCCAGGACACCGGCGGCGCGTTCTACGTGGAGACCACGGGTAGCGACACCATCTGGACCACGGACAAGGCGCCGACAGGGTCGGGTTACGCCCCGGGGATGCGCTTCGCACACGAGGGGACGGACATGTCCTCCCCCTGGTTCCGCAGCATGCCGCGCACTCGATGGAGCGTCGCCCCCTCTCCGGGAACGCTCGTGGTCTTCGGCAGCCAACTCGTCCACGGCACGGAGCCCGTCCGCACCGGCCGTGTGCGCAAGTTCCTCACGCTCTTCGTCTCCGAGTGAGCAGGCAACCCGCCATGAACGGACCCCGTGGTCCGCCGTCCCTCCCACCCCCTCACCGCCAACCCACGGCCCCGATCAGAGGAGAGAGCGAGCAGTGGCAGACGACAAGACATTCGACGAGTTCCTGGAGGCGGTCGCGTCCCTGCGTGACAGCGACACGGTGCGCACGACCGCGCACACCTCCAACGCGGCCACCGAGACCTGGCTCGCCGCCACGGTGGAGCCAGACGCCACCGAGCCCACCACCACGGCCTGACCCGCTACCGGGGCCGGACCCAGCCGGGTCCGGCCCCGGTCCACACCTGGAGTCCAGATGAGCACCCTGTCCCCGGAAGCTCTGGTCACCCTCGATGACATCGCCGGCCACCAGCACCTCCGGACCAGCCGCATCGCCTCCGTACTCGGCAACGGCCTCGGCTCGTCCGCCCTCGACTACGCCGTGGCCCACCACCTACTTGAAGGTGCCGAGCAAGCCGCGCGCGCCCGGAACACGGACCTCCTCGTCTGGTACCGGAAGACGACGACGCGAGACCTGACCCACCTGTCCGCCGGCCCGCACATCGTGCTCAGCCCGCGGCCCGAGAACCTGCTCCGTTCGGAGATCTCCGAAACCGCGTACTACCTCATCCGCCCCGACACCAGCCCTCCCCTGCCCGAAGCCCAGGCGCTCGTGCGCGCCGCGCTTGCCTCCGCCACCGAGCACGGCTTCGGCACACTGCTCACTCAGCACGCCCCCGTCGTCTGCCTACTCAACCGCCGCCGGCTGGATGAGACCCTCCGCAGCTGGGCCCTGACCCGCCTCCCTGGCACCGTCTTCACCGACTACACCGCCCACCCCGAGGTCCTAGCCCGCGACCTGATCCACGAGGCCGCCCACAACTGGCTCAACGACGCCCTGGCCGCGCATGACGTGGGCCTTCCCGCCGACGTCACCTTCTTCTCCCCCTGGCGGGGAACTCCTCGCCCCGTATACGGCTTCCTTCACGCCTGCTGGGCCTTCTCCCTCACCGTGCTGTACGCACGGCAGGCCCGCCGCAGCGCCACGGGTGCCGTGGTCTCCTTGCTTGACGCCCACCTTCGCCAGCAGGAGGGCCGGTTCGCCTCCGCACTCGATTCGCTGGCCGGGGCACTCTCATATCTCTCAACCGACGCGCTCCGCGATCGCGTCAGCCGTGCCGTAGGCAACGCCGTCGAATCGGCGTAACCCCGGGGCCATCCGAGCTCTCCCATCCCCGACGGCGCGCGCCTGTACCCAACCGGGTCGTCGAGGTTCCAGACGCCCTCGTGGCCGTAGGTGACGAGGAGCTTGCCCTCGTCGCGCATCTTGTAGCCGGTGTTGAGGCAGTCGACCACGTTGCGGCCGAGCCGGTCGACGGCCGCGGCAACCAGCCCGTCGTACTTGCCCCGCTCGTCGCGGAGCCACGGGCCGAGCTTCGGACGGGTCATCGGGTCGGTGGCGCCGGACACCTCCCAGTCGTCCGCCCATTCGATAATGTGCCCGCCGATGGCCGCAGCGGCCGTCAGCACGTCCTCCCGCTGCCGCTCCGGCGAGGTCGTGGCGGCCTTGACCCGCGACAGTCGGCGTACTCCGAGCAGGCACTTTCCGCAGCCGTCGTACGGCCGCTCGATCTCGTCCATGGTGGTACCGCGCAACTTTCTCCCGTTTCGCCGGAGCGTAAGGAGAATCGGCGGCCACACCCAGGACGATCTTGATCGACTCGATCAGCCCAGGAAGCTCAACCGCACTTGACGGTTGTCTTTGTCTTTATTGGTGTCGACGAGACACACCGACTGCCAGGTACCGAGCTCCATCCGGCCGTCGATGACGGGCACGGTCGCATACGGGGGCACGAGGGCCGGCAGGACGTGGTCCCGCCCGTGCCCGGGGCTGCCGTGGCGGTGCCGGTAGCGGTCGTCGGCGGGCAGCAGGCCGTGGAGGCTGGCCAACAGGTCCTCGTCGCTTCCGGCGCCCGTCTCGATCAGGGCGATGCCGGCGGTCGCATGCGGCACAAAGACGTGGAGGAGACCGTCGCGGCCCGCCGCCGTCTCCTCGAGGAACCGCCGGCATTCGCCGGTCAGATCGGTCACGGTCTCGGACGAACCGGTGGTCACGTTCAGGACTCTGGTGGTGAAGGCTTGGGGCATACGTCCATCGTCCCGCGCCCCGCACCCGGGAAGGACCGGCGCCCCACCCGTGTCGCGGCGCTCCATGGACGGGAGCAACCATCGGCGGTCACCATGGCCTCATGGCTCGCGACTCTGCTCGTACGCCCGCGGCGGAACCGTCCGCACCCTCCCCTGCCGCAGCCCTCTCACGCCCTCCGCCCCCTCTGCGCGCCTGCTCCCCCGCGCCCGCCGCCGCGGGGCCCGCTGCCAGCCCCGAGGCCGCCTGGAGGTGCCCATGGATTCCCGTATCCCCACCTGGCGGTTGCGCGCGGCGTTCGCCCGCCGTCTGTCCGCGATGTACGGCACGGAGGTCCCCGCGTACACGACACTGGTCGATGTCGCCGGTCAGGTGAACGAGACGGTGCTGCGCACCCGCGGCGAGAGCGCGGAGCGGCTCGGCAGCATCGGACGGGTCACCGCGGAGCGGCACGGTGCCATCCGTGTCGGCACACCGCGCGAACTGCGCCAGGCGGCTCAGATCTTCGCCGCCCTCGGTATGGAACCGGTGGGCTTCTACGATCTCCGTGACGCCGCGAGCAGTGCCGTGCCGGTCGTATCCACCGCCTTCCGGCCGGTCCTGCCCGTGGAGCTGGAGCGCAACCCGTTCCGGGTCTTCACCTCGATGCTGACGCCCGCGGACCGCCGCTTCTTCGACGCCGGCCTGGAGCGCCGGCTGGAGACGTTCCTGGCGCGCCGCCGGCTCTTCCCGCCCGAGCTGCTGGAACTGGCGGTGCGGGCCGAGAAGGAGACGGGTCTGCCCGATGAGCAGGCGGAGCGGTTCCTCAGCCTGGCGGTGGCCGCATTCACGCTGTCACCGGAGCCGGTGGACCGTGCTTGGTACGCCGAGCTGGAAAAGGTCTCGGCGGTCGCCGCCGACATCGGCGGGGTGACCTCCACGCACGTCAACCATCTCACCCCGCGGGTCCTCGACATCGACGACCTCTACCGGCGGATGGAAGAGCGCGGGATCGCGATGATCGACCGGATCCAGGGGCCGCCCCGCTGGGACGGACCCGATGTGCTGCTTCGTCAGACGTCCTTCCGGGCGCTGGCGGAGCCTCGCACGTTCCGCGAGGCCGACGGCAGTGTCACCACCGGCGCACTGAGGGTGCGCTTCGGGGAGGTCGAGGCCCGCGGCATCGCGCTCAGCCGCGAAGGCCGCGCCCTGTACGACCGGCTCGTGGACCGCCCGGCCGGGGAGTGGACCGCGCACTTCCCGCGCACCGAACGCCGACTCGCCCTGGACGGGCTCGGGTTCTTCACCTACGCGGTGGTCCCGGACCGGCCCCGGGACGGACGGCGGCCTCCCGACACTCTCGCCGCACTGCTCGACGAGGGCTGGCTGACCGCGCGGCCCATCGTCTACGAGGACTTCCTGCCGCGGTCCGCGGCCGGGATCTTCCAGTCGAACCTCACCGATCCCGGTGCCCATGACTCCACCCGGGCAGGCGCCCACTACGACCAGGAATGGATGTCCGGGGCGATCGGGCGCACGGTGCACGACTCCTTCGACCTGTACGCCACGCAGCAGAACCACTCCCTGAACACGGCCCGCCGGGCCCTCGCAGCGGTCTGACGCCGGGGCCCGCGCGTGCACGAACCGAGGAGAGCGACGCATGACCACCACCGCACCTCCCGACACCGAGGCGCTGCGGGCGCGCGCCGTGGAAGCCCTGCGCCGCTGCGGCGCACAGCCACCGGCCTCCGGCACGGGGGTCACCGCCCGTACACCGCTGACCGGCGGCACACTGCTCACCCTGCCCGCCGCCACCGCCGATGACGCCGCCACGGCGGTCGCCGCGGCTCGGGCCGCGTACGGACGGTGGCGTACGGTTCCGGCTCCACAACGGGGCGCCCTGGTCAAACGTCTGGGCGAACTGCTGTCGGCACACAAGGGGGACCTGGCGGACCTGGTCACCATCGAGGCCGGAAAGATCCGCTCGGAGGCGCTCGGCGAAGTACAGGAGATGATCGACATCTGCGACTTCGCCGTCGGGCTCTCGCGGCAGCTCCACGGGCGCACGATGGCGTCGGAGCGCCCTGGGCACCGGCTCTCCGAGAGCTGGCATCCGCTGGGCGTGGTGGGTGTGATCTCCGCGTTCAACTTCCCGGTGGCGGTGTGGTCGTGGAACACGGCGATCGCGTTGGTCTGCGGTGACACGGTGGTGTGGAAACCGTCCGAGCTGACCCCGCTCACCGCCCTGGCCTGTGACGCGCTGCTGAGCCGGGCCGCGGCGGACACCGGCGCCCCCGAGGGCGTGCACCGGCTGCTGCTGGGCGGCAGGGAATGCGGCGAGCTGCTCGTCGACGATGCGCGGGTGGCGCTCGTCAGCGCCACCGGGTCGGTACGGATGGGGCGCGAGGTGGGGCCACGGGTGGCCGCCCGCTTCGGCCGCTGTCTGCTCGAGCTCGGCGGCAACAACGCCGCGGTCGTCATGCCCTCCGCCGATCCCGCTCTCGCGGTCCGCGGCATCGTGTTCTCGGCGGCCGGGACTGCGGGGCAGCGCTGCACCACACTGCGCCGGCTGATCGTGCACGAGGAGATCGCGGACGAATTGGTGGAGAGGATCGTGCACGCCTACCGGCGGCTTCCGGTGGGTGATCCCTTCCACCCGGACACACTCGTGGGCCCGCTGATCTCGGCAGCCGCGTACGACACGATGGCCCACGCACTGGAGCGGGCGCAGGCGGACGGCGGCAAGGTGCTGACGGGAGGTGACCGTCAGCTGCGCGACCTGGTCCCGGACGCCGCGTATGTGCGCCCGGCGATGGTCAGGATGCCCGCTCAGACGGCGATCGTGCGTGAGGAGACGTTCGCCCCCGTCCTGTACGTCCTGACCTGCCGGACGCTGGACGAGGCGATCGAACTGCACAACGGGGTCCCCCAGGGGCTGTCGTCGTCGATCTTCACCGGGAGCCAGCGCGAGGCGGAGCGGTTCCTGGCCGTGGACGGCTCCGACTGCGGGATCGCCAATGTGAACATCGGCACCTCGGGGGCCGAGATCGGCGGTGCGTTCGGCGGTGAGAAGGAGACCGGTGGCGGGCGGGAGTCCGGCTCGGACGCCTGGCGTGCCTATATGCGCCGGGCGACGAACACCGTGAACTACTCCGACGAGCTGCCGCTCGCACAGGGCGTGAACTTCTTCTGAGACCACGGGCGCCCGCGGCGGTGGGAAGAGCCTTGACCTCTCCATAGTTAGTGGAAGCGTGAACTACTTTGGGGAACGGGCCGTGGACGTGGTCGTCATCGGCGCCGGACAGGCCCGACTGTCCGCCGCGTATCACCTGCGACGTGCGGGGCTGCGCCCCGATGTGGACTTCGTGGTCCTCGACCACTCACCGCGGCCCGGCGGTGCCTGGCAGCACCGCTGGCCCTCGCTCACCTACGGCAAGGTGCACGGGATGCACGCCCTGCCCGGCATGGAGCTGGCCGGCGCCGACGAGAGCCGCCCGTCCTCCGAGGTCATCGGCGGCTACTTCACCCGATACGAGCGCATCTTCGGGCTGCGGGTGCACCGCCCCGTGGACGTGCGTGCCGTGCGTGAGGCCGAGGGCGGGCGACTGCGGGTGGAGTCGTCGGAGGGCACGTACGCCACGCGTGCGCTCATCAACGCCACCGGCACCTGGGACCGCCCGTTCTGGCCTCGCTATCCCGGCCAGGAGACCTTCCGTGGCCGTCAGTTGCACACGGCGGACTATCCGGGACCGGAGGCGTTCGCGGGCCTGCGGGTGGTCGTGGTGGGCGGCGGCGCGTCGGGCACCCAGCATCTGATGGAGATCGCGGATGTGGCGGCGGAGACCACATGGGTGACCCGCCGCCCACCGGTCTTCCGCGAGGGCCCCTTCGGTGAAATGCAGGGCCGGGCCGCCGTCGCACTGGTGGAGGAGCGGGTCCGGCGCGGGCTGCCTCCGCAGAGCGTGGTGTCCGTGACCGGGCTGCCGCTGAACGACGCGATCCGGCGCGCTCAGGCCCAGGGCGTACTGGACCGGCTGCCGATGTTCGACCGGATCACCCCGAGCGGTCCGGCCTGGAACGACGGTCGTACGGTCGCGGCGGACGTCATCCTGTGGGCCACGGGTTTCCGGGCCGCGATCGACCATCTGGCCCCGCTCAGGCTGCGCGAGCCGGGGGGCGGTATCGCCCTGGACGGCACTCGTGCGGTGCGGGACGAGCGCGTCCATCTCGTCGGCTACGGTCCGTCGGCTTCGACGATCGGCGCGAATCGCGCGGGCCGCGCAGCGGTGCGTGAGATCCGGCGCCTGCTGGCGCGCACCCCGTCGCAGGTGACGGCGGTACAGGTCACGAGTGCCGCGCCAGGAATCTTCTGACCCGCCGTTGACGAGTGCCGCAGAGCTCCCGACCGGTCGCTGAGGGCCCCGTGAACCTTTCTGCCCCGGATGCCGACTGTCACGGTGGAACGTGGCGCGGGGCAAGGGGGTGCGATGAGCGGCGAGGGGCGACGCGACGGACTGCTGGTGGTGCGCTGCCAGCTCGGGGAACGTGCGGCGTTCGGCGAGCTGGTCCGCGTCTGGCATGCGCCGTTGTGGCGCTATGTGCGGGGCATGGTCGGCTCCCCGCATCTCGCGGACGATCTCGCCCAGGAGACCTGGGTCGCCGTGGTCCGCGGACTGCCGCGGCTGCGGCAACCGGAGCGGTTCGCCCCGTGGCTGTTCACCATCGCCCGGCGCACGGTCGCCGACCATCTGCGGCAGGCGTACCAGGCTTCGGAGACGTCCGCGGAGGAGGTGGGCGCCGTCGAGGACGACTCGCTCAGCGGCGTGCTGACGACGATGCAGGTGGAATCCGGTCTGAGCGAGCTGCCACCCCCGGAGCGTGAGGTCCTGATCCTCTTCCACCTGCAGGATCTGCCTCTGACTGCCTGTGCGGAGGTGCTCGGTGTGCCGACCGGCACGGTCAAGAGCAGGCTGCACCGCGCGCGGCGCATGTTGCGAAGCGTCCTCGCCGAGAGGGGATACGAGGTATGAGCGAGGAGAACCCCGCGGCTCAGCGGGGTGTGCCCAAGAAACTCGAGCGCGCGCTGGCTGCGGAAGTCTCGCTGCGCTCCCGCATGCGCCATGTGGCGGTGGGTCTGGCGGGAGGGTGCGCGTCGGCGCTGATCACGGTGCTGTGGGTCACCGAGCCGCATCCGCTTCCTGCGCGCACCCAGGCCGCCTTCGGCGGGCTGATCGCCATCGGCCTGGCTTGGGCCGCCTTCGCGGGTTGGGTGCTGAGCAGGCGCCGACCGCTGTTCGCCCGGGACCGGGTGCTGGGGGCCCGGCTCGCCCTCGTCGCCACCGTGGTGACCGGCATGGCCGGGACGGCCCTTGCCGCGGCACGCGGCACCACGGCCGGGTCAGTGGCCACCGGCCTGGGCGGCGTCGCCCTTGTCGCCGTAGCCGTACTCGTCCTTGTCCGGGCGCAATCCCGGCGTCGTCGACTGCAACGGCTGCGGGACGCTCTGCGACATGACACCTCCTGATCCCCCTAGGTCCTGTCCGGCTCATCCAGTTCACCAAGGAGATCGCCATGAGCAAGAAGACCACCCCGATCGGCCCACTGGCCCTCGCGCTTCGCCTCCGCGACGCAGGTACGCGCACCATCTGGCTGGTTGCGGCGCTGGCGTGCATGGCGATGTTGATCGGGATCGGCCTGCTACTGACCTGAGCCTCGGCGTCCTGTGCTCCGGTACTGGGGAACTGCCGTTCAACGAGGCCACGTTCCCTCTCTGCTTCAGGACCTATTAGGCGGTGACCGTCGCCGGCTCCGCATCCCGTCGCACCAGTGCCGCATAGCGGGCGTCCCGGTCCATCAGGTCGACGTGGCTTCCGCGTTCCGCGATCCGGCCTCCGTCCAGCACGACGATCTCGTCGGCTTCCCGCACCGTCGAGAGCCGATGGGCGATGGTGATGGTGGTCCGTCCCGCCGAGAGGGCGTCGATCGCCTGCTGCACCGCGTGTTCGGTACGGGTGTCGAGGGCACTGGTCGCCTCGTCCAGGATGAGCACCGGCGGGTCTCGCAGGATGGTGCGGGCGATGGCGAGGCGCTGCTTCTCGCCGCCCGAGAAGCGGTAGCCGCGCTCGCCGACGAGGGTGTCGTAACCGTCGGGCAGGGACGCGATGTGGTCGTGGATCTGGGCTGCGCGCGCCGCCGCCTCGATCTCCTCGTCGGTGGCGTCGGGTTTGGCGAACCGCAGATTTTCGGCGACGGAGGCATGGAAGAGGTAGGTCTCCTGGGAGACCACGCCCACGGCCTTCGCGAGGGTGTCGAAGTCCAGGTCGCGTACGTCGACGCCGTCGAGGGTGACCCGGCCGCCGGTGACGTCGTACAGCCTGGGCACGAGATAGCTGAGCGTGGACTTCCCGGATCCGGTGGGCCCGACGACGGCCAGGCTGCCGCCCGCCGGGACGGTCAGGTCGATCCCGGTGAGGGTCGGCCCGCGCCGTGTGTCGTAACCGAATTCGACGTCCTCGAAGCGCACTTCGCCGCGTACCTTCCCGAGCCGGACCGGATTCTCGGGCTCGGTGATGTCCACCGGCAGATCCAGATACTCGAAGATCCGCTGGAAGAGCGCGAGCGAGGTCTGTATCTGCACTCCGGTGGACAGCAGGCTGACTGCCGGGCGGAACAGACCTTGCTGGAGCGAGACGAAGGCGACGAGTGTGCCGAGGGAGATCGCCGCGCCACCGCTCTGGAGCGTCAGTCCCGCCGCCCAGTACAGGAGTGCGGGCATGGCGGCCATGACGATGCCGATGGTGGCCATCCGCCATCGCCCGGCCATACTGGAGCGGACCTCGAGATCGACCAGCCGTTCGGACTCGTCGGAGAACGAGCGCGTGAGCGAATCGGCGCGGCCCATGGTGCGGCCGAGCAGGATGCCGCTGACCGACAGCGATTCGGTGACCGTGGAGGCCATCGTCGCCATCTGCTTCTGCCGCTGTGTGGTGATGGTCTTGCGCTCCCGCCCGACCCGGCGACTGATCGCGACGAAGACCGGCAGGAGGACGAGAGAGACGACGGTGAGCCGCCAGTCGAGGGCGAGCATCGCCACGATCGTGGCGACCACGGCGGTGAGGTTGGAGACCAGGGAGGTCGCGGTGGAGGTGACCGTCGCCTGCATGCCGCCGATGTCGTTGGCGATGCGCGACTGGACCTCGCCGGTCCGTGTCCTGGTGAAGAATGCGAGAGGCATGCGCTGGAGCTGGGCGTAGACGCCCGTGCGCAGGTCGTGCATCACCCGCTGGCCGACGGTCGTCGAGATCAGCGTCTGCAGCACGCCGAAGACGCTCGTCGTCACCGCCGCGAGGATCATGCCGAGGGCGAGCAACGACAGCAGACCTGTGCGGGCTTGCGGGATCGCCGTGTCGAGGATCTCCCGGAGCAGGAACGGCGAGACGACGGTGACGAGCGACGAGGCACCGACGAGCAGGCCGACGAGGGCGAGCCTGCCGCGATAGGGCCTGAAGAGCCGCAGGATGCGACGGATCTCCGCGGGCCGGCGTTCCGGGAACGCGGTCCGCGAGGGATCGAGCGGGCGATCGGGGGGTGTCCAGGACGGATCGTCGTGAGGGCGCATGGGCTCCTTCCGAAGGAACGGGTCACGGCGAGGCGAAGGTCGCCGCACCGCATGAGGAGCATAGCTCATTGTTACCTATACTCACAATGAACCTGGTCCTGATAGTGTTCCCGCATGAACACCCCCGCCCCCGCCCCCGATGCGGACGGCCTGCTGGCCGAGCAGCTGCTGCGGCTGGCCCGACGGCTCCACCGGATCCAGAAGCATCATCTGGAGCCGGTCGGCATCACCCCGGCGCAGTCCCGGCTGCTGAGGGTTCTCGCGCACTACGACGTACCTCCGCGGATGGCCGACCTCGCCGCTCGCCTCGAGGTCGTCCCGCGCGCGGTGACCACGCTGGTCGACGGTCTCGAGTCGAGCGGCCGGGTGCGTCGGGTCCAGGATCCGGCCAACCGCCGGGTCGTGCGAGTCGAGCTCACCGACAGCGGCCGCGCCACGCTGCGGGAGCTGCGCAGCGCCAGGCGGTCGGCGGCCGAGGACATCCTCGCGCCACTCGACGCGGAGCAGCGCGAGGCGCTCGGCGGGCTGCTGTCCGCACTCGTCGACCGCTGCTGAGGCACGGCTCCCGGGCCCCGGTGCGGTGAGGCGTACCGAGGTCCTGTCCGGGCGATCCGCCGGCACTACGACAACGACAACGACTGCGGCAACGACTATGGCTGCGACAGCGACAGCGGCGATGACTGCGACAACGGAGACGCAGTGCCTCAGCGATTGCGTGTGCGTCTCAGCAACGCCTGCGGTCCTCGGTCACGACGCCCTGCACCGTCGTCAGCGCGCGGTCGTAGCAGCCGCCCGGCGCCTGCGCGCCGAACAGCCGGTAGCGCTCCGATGTGGTGCCCACCGCATGCCGCTGGTCGCGGGGCACATTGGCGGTATAGGTCGCGTCGCCCCGGTATGTGTCGTCGAACCATGACCGGGCGATGCGCGTGCCGCCGCGCCGCACGGCGGTCTCGGCCCGGTCCCCGAGCGTCAGCACGGTCCGCAGCCGGTCTCCCGCACCGAGTGTGGTCTCGCCGTCCATCGTGTACGTGCGGTGCACACGGGTGACGGTCCGGCCCGACGCCACGGTCTCGTCGTCGGTCCAGCGCGCCCGCAGCGCGTCGGGGTTCTCGCCCTCACCCCAGCGGTGGACCGAGTCAAGGGTCAGCGAGCGGGTGACCGTGGTCGTGATCCGCCCGTGTGAGGTGTTCAGATGTCCGGCGACGGTGAGCCGGTGGCCGCCGTCCGTGTCCAGGCGGTGCACCGGACCCGGTGTGTGGCGTGACGAGTTGACGGGGGTGCCCTCCTCGTGACGGGTGAGGGCGCCCGTGACGACCCTGCTGCCGTGGTCCTGCCAGATCAGCAGATTGGCCGGGGTACTCCAACCCGGCTGTCCGGACGGCACTCCGGCGACGGACACCTCGATCCGGTGCGGGCGCCCGTCGTTGAGTACGGCCGCGAACGGGGTGAGGTCGTACGTCAGGGGCTTGACGTCGAAGGCGCGCGGCCCCGGAATCACGTACCAGAGGAAGGGGTTGGGTAAATGTAAGGGAGCACGTCTGACCTGCGGTCTCACAGGAATCACGCGGGATATCACGACACTTGGTGTGCCCGGAGTAGCCCCAGGTCACCCCGCGGATTCCCCGATCTCGTGCACCGCCAGGTGCCCGGGAGTGCCCGGAATCCGACGGTGCGTCAGAACCAAGGGGCGTGTCCTCATGCCGCCCTGATGGGGCCGCGACACCAGGACGATACGGGGCTGATCGACCTCGTCGGCAGCCTTGGCGACCGCGACGCCTACCGGGAGACGGAGGCGGAGCGCCTGTTCCTCCACGTCCGCCACGGGCACTGCAACTCCCCTATCGCCGGGTACACCCGGGAAGCGCGGCGGGGAGCTCTCGCTCCCGCCATGATGTGATTCACGCCCACGAATGGGTCAGCCGCCTTGCCCCGGCCACACTCTGCACGTCCGTGGCCGTCGCCCTTCTTCGTCAGGGCGCGCGCGAGCTGATCGACGGCATCCAGCATTGGCGGGCCACGTCTACACGTCCGCGCCCTCACCGGAACCACCCTGCCGAGGAGCCGGTCGAGGTACGCCATCGGGGGCGGACCTCCGCGGCCAGGAGGGTGCGGGCCCGTACGATTCATCCATGCCCTCACCCTCCTGGCCTCACGGTCGGCTGCGCCCTTCTGCTGCGCGGATCAACACGGCGATCCGCTGGCTCATGGAGGAGGCCGACACACCCCGGCGCACGGCGGAGTACCAGCGGCTCCCCTGATCGAGTGGGATAAAGCCACCCGGGCCGACATGGTCAAGGCGGCGTAACGCACGAGCACCCCACCGACTGGGCGAATCCCACTGAAGTTGAACTGGTGATGTTGACGCCGAGTTGATCACCTTGGTGCGCTGGCCCGACCCCGCGAGTGGCACCAGTCCTCGTAGTCGCAGGACCCAGGGGTACGAACCAGGGCTCGGGTGTGTGCCGCCCAGCTGCAGACCCAGGCTTCTCCGGTCGACGTTGACTCGTCGGTCAGCGCGCGCAGCCTCACTTCAGGCATCGTCCGGAAACGTGCGCACGGCGTTGCCCAGCCGTCAGCACAGACAGCCAAGGAAGAACTGGTGGCGAGGGCACCACCCTTCGGCTACCACGGTCACGAATAGCGAGTCTCCGATCGCTACCCATGGCGCGCTCATCCGAGCACAGCGAGGCGGAGTTGCTGATGTCACGGTTGACCACCGATTCACTCCGGGGCCAAGGCCTCAAGCTCCAATGCCTATCAAAGCGCCGACCAAGCCCGGCAAACCCCCCGGCCCATGGGGCAGTCTGCGCTTGTCCTCAGGTCAACGCAGGCCATCTGTGTCGTCGCGCTCTTCGCCGACTGGGAGTGGCCGATGGTCGTCCCTCGGGGTCTCGCTGTAAATGACCGAGGAGACCGCCTCGTCGTATGCATCGTTGAGGCCGTTCCCGCTTGTACCGAGCATGTTCTCCCAGTCAATTCCCATACCTACGAGCCTATCTGCACCGCTCGAGTGCATCGGCGATGCGGGACACTGCGACCCTGTGGCTGCACAGCCGGGAGCTACATCCGATCGACGGATCTACGGGCCCGCAGTCAGCCGAAGGTCAACCAGGACAAATGAGCTGCTCGACGCCGCTGTCACGCCATTCGAGCCGACGCCATCAACCTGCGCTCCGCGCACGGTTCACCGATGGGGAGGCAATGGTGGCGGCGTCTACGACAAAAGATGCTCGTGCACATCGGCGGACGATCATGCGGCAGCTGTACGGGTACCAATTCACGCGCCTGTCTACGGCAGCGCCAGCCACACGGTGCTGATCAGCAGCGCGGACCTCGTCGTCCGCTCCTGGCTACGAGCGAAGCACCGCACTCAAGGGACGCGCAGATCCACAAGGCCGGTGTGAGTGGCGACGCACTGCACGCGGTGCTGCACAGGCTCATGGAAGAGGCCGGATGGATCCGTAGGCATACGGCTTCCACAGTCTGCGAGCTGGTCACGTCACTCAGGCAAGGCGGAACGGCACGAGCACCGAGGGGATCATGCGGGCCGGCCAATGACGGAAGCCCGAGACGGTGAACGTCTACGACCGGGAGTCCAACCAGGCCGCCCGCAACAGTGTCATGCGCCGGGGTCTGTGACCTCTCCGGCCGGCTTGTTGCGGACATCACGCATCCGGGCGTCGAGAGCAGCCCGGGTCTCAGGGTCGAGCTCGTAGTCGCCGGCGGTTTCAGGGTTGACGTCCAGCGCGTGAGAGCGGAAGGCCTCCCGCTCGGCGGAGAGTTGCTGGATGGTCTGGGTGATCCGGTGGATCTTCTGGCGCAGCCTCTCCCATTCCTGCTCGGCGAGGGCGAGCTCGGCGAGCTGCCTCTGGATCTCAGCCTCGTTCTCCTGGGCGTAGTTATCGCTGACCAGTGTGATCAGAGGGACCCCGAGAGCCTCGGCAGCGGTGACCGCCTCGTCGAGCCTGACCGCGCGGGTCTGCTGCTCGATGCGTGTGATGGCGGTGGAGTCAACGTTCGTGCCGAGCAGTGCGGCCATACGGCGCGCTAGCTCTGCCTGGCTGATGCCGAGGCGTTCGCGTTCTTGACGAAGTCGGCGGGCGAAAAGGTCCCCGGGCAGTGGGTTCATGGCGGTTTGGTGCTTCCTGGTCGAGATCGCGATCGACGGGGTGCGCGAGGGTGGCCCGCCTCGAAATCGAGCAGGCCGGCGTCGCAGCGGTGCTGGAGCGGCACATTACACATCTCGCACTGCGGATTCCACAGGCGTCCGCCACGGTCCTGCGGTCGCGCATCGCGATGCCGATTCGCCTCGTTCCCGAGTCCCTTTCGATTCTTATCAATAGATCCTTTCACGTACCTCTACGACTCTCCATTTGAATGGGGTAGATTGGTCACTGCAGATGCGCACGTATACGAGCCACCGGGGGGAGCCGACAGCATGCCATCGGTCACTTCATCTGCTATCACTGCCCTTCCTGGTGGGCGAGCTGCGCTTGTTGCCTTGTGACTCACTGTCATGCCATCGAATGATTCGAAAGGCGAGAGGAAAGAACCATGACGAAGATCTACGAGGCAGCCGTCCTCACACAGTCCTCCCTGCCGAGCGCTGCCTGGGACCTGACCAGCTTCCTGCAGAACGCCAAGTCCCAGATCCAGCTCTGGGGCGGTCTTCTGCTCATGCTGCTCGGTGCTGTCGGCCTGGTCTGGGGCGGCGTGCTCCTGATCAAGAAGTTGATGGCCAACCCGCAGTCCGCGGGGCATCAGCAGGGCTGGGGCACGATTGCGCTCCTCATTCTCGTCGGCGGAGCCCTGGGCACCGGCGGGTGGTCGCTGATCTCGACGGTCGGTTCCGGCGGCCAGCAGACCATCACGGACCTCGGTGGCGGCACGGTGATCGTCCAGACCGTCGATCAGCTCAGCGGGTTCCTGAGCGGCCCTTCCAAGTAAGAGGCCGTCACAGACCGCGCACACGACCGGGGACAGAGGCATCGAGCGACCGGGTCGGTTGAGGTGCAACCTCCTCCGGCCCGGTTCGCCATATCCGGGCCCGCAGCACGGTGCAGGCACGAAAGAGAGCAGAACATGGGGATCAAGGACAAAGCGCTGGCCTTCAGCAGGAAGTTCAAGCTCGACTCGCACCACGCGATCGAGCGTTTTGGGGTGTTCTTCGGCATCTTCGCGGTCACAGGCGCGATCGTGACCAGCGCATCGGGGGCCTCGGCGTACCAGGCGGAGCGTGTCTCGCTGTCGCAGACGGCGCTGTACACCAGCGACTTCAAGACGTCGAAGACGAATCTCGACGGCACCGTCGACGGGGTCTATACCAACGAGAGCGGCAACAAGGCGCTCGTGATCATGCACTTCAGTCCGACCGCTCAGGTCTCGTACAACGCCGCGGACTACAGGGCGTTCCTGCTCGGGTCGGACACCTCGCTGAACAGTGAGCCGGTCAGCACCAGCGGGATCAAGGGCTCCTTCTATGCCTTCGGCTCGACCGGTTACGTCGGGGTCCTTCTGAACGCCGACCGACCCTTCGACCGCCAGGTGTTGAACCTGACGGTCCGTGCGAACGCTGAACTCACCACGCCCGGAGCGAAGCAGGCGCAGAGCAGCGGCAAGCTGGCCGACGACGAAACCTTCTCCAAGTACGACCAGTGGCGGATCTTCTTCAACCCCGGCGCATCCGGGGTCCAGAAGATCGCGGCGCTCGACGCCCTGACCTTCGACCCGGCGCAGGCCTACTACGAGGTCGCGCTCAAGGCGAAGGAGGCCGAGGCCAGGGACGCCCTGGACCAGAAGCTCGTCGAGATGCGCACGAACCTGACGCAGATTCAGTCCTACACGTCCGACATGCAGACGACGAAGATAGACGGCCTGTTCCTGCGTCCGCCGACCGTTCCGGTCTCGATCGCCACCGACAAGATCACGGGCGTCTCCGCGGCCGGGGCCAAGGACGGAATCTCGACGCTGGCGCTGCAAACCAAGCACGTTGTTCCGGGGGGCTTCGACCTCAACTGGCGTGCAGGCAACGTCTACGACGGCTACCTCGACGCCCTGGTGCCAGCCGGACAGAGCTACACCCAGTTCTTCACCAAGAAGCGTGACGAGGGTTCGGATCCGACGAGCCAGCAGATCTCGGACATGCAGTGGATCCTCTCGGACGGCACCAGCCTCGCCAAGGACTACCAGTCCTCTGACGTGACGATGCGCCCTCTCATGAACATCATGAACAACCTTTCACAGGCGTATCAGCACTACTCCCGAAACAAGTCGCAGTACGAGTCGGATCTGTCACTCGACCTGATCCGACTGGACACGACCCTGCGGGACGTGCAATCCAACAGCACCCTTCGCGACGACAAGGACTTCCTCACCACTCTCCATTGAGCGAGGCGAGAAGGGGACGCATCCCGCTACCTGGAATTGATCCGGAAAGGAAGACACATGGCCACCGACAAGCCGAATCGGAGTCCCAAGAAGGGGACGAGGAAGGACCAGCCGAGCACGTCGGTGAGTCAGGGGATGCCCCGGCAGGGTCGCGGGACCAAGAGCCTCGGCCCTGAGGAGGGCGCCGAGAAGCCCCCCGAGGGCAAGGCCAGCGTGCCCAAGCAGCTCTCGGGGCCGGGAGCTGGCTCTTCTGGCCCTTCTGGCGCGGCGAACACTGCGCCGAAGATGCCGGAGGCCGCGTCGAAGATGCCGGACGAGGCAAACACCGCAGAGACCGCGGGCAAGGCGGCCGGTGCCGCGAATGCCGGGTCGAAGATCAAGCAGGGCATGAACGGCGTCGCCGGGACCATGGCCGGAGGCGCGGCCCAGAAGGCGATCGAGGGAGACGGCAGCAGCGCGACCCGCCGTAACGCCGGGCGTTACGCGGGCGCTGCCGTCTCCGGTGCCGTAGCCGGAGCACGGGCTGGCGGGCTTCCGGGAGCCGCCGTTGGCGCAGCGAAGAATGTCGGCGTTGAGGGAGCCCAGGACGCGGTCAAGGGCGTGTCCACGGTCACCGGTGGCAGCCCGGACGCCAAGCTGGCCGACCAGCGTGAGCTGGGTGCCGGCGGCACGGGCTACGAGCGCGGTGCGTCGAAGGACGACGAGGGCCTGGGCTCGAAGGCGGCCAAGGGCGTCGCCGTCGGCGGTGGCGCCACTGCTGCTCCGCCGGCCATGGGCGTGGTCATGGCCATGGCCTTTCTGAACTGGCTGAAGTCCATGTTCTTTGCGGCCATGGCGATGGCCGTCAACGCCGGGAAGCTGCTGTGGACGCTCATCGTCAACATCGCCAAGGCGGTTGGTCACGCGATCGCTGCGCCGTTCATAGCGATCGGCAGCTTTATAGCCAAGGGGGCCGGCGCGGTCCTGGGCGTCACTATCACAGCGACGATGACCCCGGTAGCGGCAGCCATGTCGGGTGCGGTCGCGATGACCGCCACCGTGGCCCTGCTAGGCACGGTCTTAACCAGCGTCCTCAACTCGACGGCGCTGACCGAAGGCAGCATCAACGCGAACGGGACGGCGTGCGTCATCAACGCGGGTAGTAGCGGCAACGGTTCCGGGGCCACCGTCCCGGTGGGCGTGGAGAAGAACGCCAAGGAGATCTACTCGGTGCTCAGCAGCTGGGGGATGCCGAAGGAGAACATCGCGGGCATCCTCGGCAACTGGTCGCAGGAGTCCGGGATCGACCCGACGAGCGTGCAGAACTTCCCCACGGGGACGTATGCCATGACCGCCGGGAAGGCCAGCGCCGCACAGAACACGGACAACGGCATCGGTCTCGGGCAGTGGACGTTCGGCCGCAACACGTTGCTGCACCAGTACGCGAAGAGCAAGGGTGTCGACTGGTTCACGATCAAGGCCCAGTTGGCCTTCATGGTCGATGGGGACAATCCGGGCGATGTCACGGTCTTCAAGGACATGCTCAAGAAGTCGCAAGGCTCGCCGCGTACGGCGGCGCTGCACTTCCACGAGAACTGGGAGCGTTCGGCTGACGGCGCGGCGGGACTCACCGCACGAGGTGACAACGCCGAGATGTGGTTCGGCAAGATGAGTGGCTGGTCGGTCGACAGCTCGATCGTGGGCGGCGTCAAGAACATCGTCGGCGGGATCATCGAGAACATCGTCAACGGCATCAACACGATCCTGGGCAACTGCAGCACCAAGGGCGGTACTTCTGTCTCATTGAAGGACGGCGGGATGACCCAGGAAGAGGCTCAGGCCCTCGTCGACCTCTTCAACAAGGAGGGTGACAAGTTCCTCGACGACCGCTACGGCGGCCAGGGTGGTCCTGGCTCATGCGGGAGCAACCATGCGGAGAACTGCGTGTCGTTCTCGACCTACTTCGTGAACAAGTACACGACGTTCCAGACCTACCCGGCCGGTGACGGCAAGGAGACGGCGTACACGATCGCGAGGGAGACTGGAAAGCCGATGTCCCCGTCTCCTGCGGCATATTCGGTGGGCTCCAGCCCTGGCTCCACCCCCGCCGGCCACACGCTCGTAGTGCTCGGCGTCCAAGGCGACAAAGTCATCGTCGGCGAGGCCGGCTACTGCGCTTACATGGGCCGCGTCCGTGTCGACAGCGCGGCGCGGATGGCGGCCGAGGGTTGGAAGTTCGTGGACATGTCGGATTCGATGCTCCCCTCCGACAAGATCAAGACGGCCTGATGCGCTGCATCTGATCGGGAGTGAGAAGCCGGTGCCGGGTGATCTGGGCACCGGCTTCTTCATGTCCGGTGCCGGCCCTACGTGCCGTCTTCGCATTTCAGAGCCCTTATCGAATGGATTCAGAGTCAGCCATAAATACTTTTCGAGATAGACTTGAGTCGTTTATGAGAGCAACGTGGAGTGAGGAGTGTGTTCCGTGACGACAACCCATCACGAGTCCGGGAGCACGAGCCCCGAGCGGGAGACCGGGTCGATACCCCAGGAGACGCCCGCGGTACCGAAGACGCGCAAGAAGGTCACCGGAGCTGAGCTCGAAGAGCGCTTCGTGAGCTGGACGATGCGCCAGCGCGAACGGGTCCAGATACGAAGCCCGGAGGACAACGCGCGCCTGATCCGACGAAGCGTGACCGCGGCGATGGGGGTCGGGATCCTCACCCTGGTCATCGCCACGGGCGTGGCCGGCGAGAGCTTCAAGGCGAACACGGCGGACAACGAGGCCCAGATCGTCCAGCTCAAGGAACAGTTCGATGCTGCCCACTCCACTCCCGTGAAGGCGGACACCGGCGCGCGGTTGTCCAAGCTCACCGGGGCGGCAGCCGCCGACGCAAAGAAGGTCGCGACCGGCGAGCAAGCCTTCGCCACGTTGTACCACCAGGCCAGCGTCCAGCCCAGCCCGAACAACGGGGCCCCGAACCCCTCCACGCTGGAGATCATCAAGCACCGCCGGGACATGGCAACGCTGTTCAGTAAGGACTCCTTCCTGGTCAGTGACAAGGAGGCGTACAGCACCTCGTCGCTGACACCGTTCGATGCGACCACCGAGATCGATCCGCGCCACGCCTGGTACATCCGCTACGACGGCCAGAACGCAGCTGCCCCGAGCACGTACACATGGAAAGTCGAGACGGTGATGCCCGATCTGAGCGTGAAGGACAGCTCGGGCACGACGAACCAGGCAAAGGTCGTCTGGCTGTGCCGGGACACGAAAAGCGGTGAGGTGCTCGCCTGGGCGAGCGCGCGCTACGTGCGCAACGCCACGACGGGGGCTTTCGACCACTTGGCGCTCGTGGTGACCGCCACCGGTGCTCAGTACGAGAACCCCGCGATCAAGATGCCGTCCGGGTCCGGCGTCCCCGAACTCGGCGGCACGGGCACACAGAAGAAGGGCGGGAAGCGATGACGGAGCAGACGGCGGCACCCACACAGCGGGGATTCTTCCGGCGCAACCTCTCGGTCCTGGTGACGGCAGCGGTCCTCACGGTCGTCGCGACGGTTGGCGGCGCGACCTGGAGCAGCCAGCACTCGGCCCTGGCTGAGCAGCGAGCCCAGATCAACGACGTCGAGGATCATCTGGCAGGCATCCAGAAGAAGAACGCCGAGCAGGTGAACGCGGACGTTATGGCGGCCCTGGGCGTCAGCCAGAACCGACTGAACACCGACGGTGAGCGCATCAAGTCGCTGCTCTCGATGGCCTTCACGTGGGACTCGGGACAGAGCTACGAGGCGGCGCGCCAGAGCCTGAAGAGCCGGTTCGGCCTCACCGAGAACGAGATGTTCCTGAAGTCGTTCATGCCTCCATCGAGGGTCAACGAGGACTCCCAGGGGCGGCGTTACTACTACATCGACACGGTCGGCCTGAACTCGGCCCTCGGCGCGGATCCGGACATCGAGGTCGTCGACGTCAAGGCGGGCCTCTACACCTACGCCGTCCTGGCCGACGCCGAGGTCACCTCCGACGCGGTGTCCCAGAACAAGGCGAGCAAAGCCAGTGTCGCGGCCCGCCGGCGCGCGCTGCTCTTCGTCACTACCGACGCCCAGGGCAAGGTCTCGCATCTCTCCGGAGTCCCGGCGAGTGGCGAGACTCGCCATTCCGGATGACTCGCAGCTCCTCTTGACTCGCCTTATTGATAGAGTTGCCCTGGTATTCAAGTGAAACGGCGAGTTGAGGACTAATGGCATCGATACAGACCGATGAGTCGGGTGGCGCAGTGCGCAAGACGCGCTTTGTCGCGACGTCCACGTCCTCGCAGGAGAACGTGGACACTCCTGAGCAGACGGAGCCTGCGGACGGCCTGCGCAAGCGCACCCTCGTGGCCGGCATGAGCATGGGTGTGGGCGGACTGCTGTGCTTCGTACTCTCTGCGGGGTTCTCCAGCGGTCAGAGCGCGGTGAGCGATACGACTGCGCCGGAGATCTCGACCACAAGTCCCGGGTGCTCACCGAGTTCGTGCCGGAGTGGATGACGGCGACCGGAGCCACGAAGGGCGCTGGGACGACGTACACGCTCGCTGATCTGGACATTGATGTGAGTCGGGTGCAGGGCCTGAACTACTCCTACACGGGGGCGGCCCGGCTCGATCCGGTCCGCGTTGGACCGGATCAGAACAGCGCTGCCAAGAGCGAGCTCATGGTCTTCACCTACGCCACCTCACAGGACGGCACGGTGACGCCGCTAGTCGCCTATCGGGCCTCCAGCAAGACCCGCGACGCCCTCGCTGCCGCCAGCGGGGAACAGCCCTCCCCCAAGCCGACCGGGTGAGCGAAGCGCCCACCGCTTCAGCCCGCACCCAGAAGACCCCGACGAGACGTAAGGACACGTACATGTCGACCCAGACCCTGGAGAAGGCCGAGACGACCGCCCCGACGAGCACGGCCGCGACGGCGAAGAAGACCACGGTGATGCCCGTGAAGGAACAGAAGGACTCGAAGCTGCGCACCGGATGGCGGCGTCTGGCCCCGAAGCAGGAGACCGGCAGGTTCTCCGTCGTTATAGGGGCGGGGTTCTTCCGGGCCATCGTCCTTCTCACCGACTACCTGCTGGCGTTCATCACGGCCGTGGTCGTCATCCCGCTGTTGGGCGCATGGCTACACCAGCAGTCGGGCGCATCCCGGGGTGCGCTCAGTGCGGACGGAACCATCGCCATGTGGCTGATGCCGCTCCTCTTCCTGGTCGCACTGCTCGCCGCGGGCGAGATCGTCGTGATGCGCGGCATGTGGCGCTGGGCAACGCGGATGATCGCGAAGATCCGGGACGCCCGGGGCGAGGCGACCGGGGCCGACGTCACACCGAAGTCCACGACCAGGACCACCAACCAGAGCAAGACCAACCGCAAGAGGAGCAAGTGATGCGCACCGCAGGACTGACGATGAACGACGTATGGGCCCACCGTGTCCTGCGTGAACGAGGAGTTGAGACTTACCGGCTGGAGGGGGTGACCGCCGAGCTCGGAGTCATGGTCGAATCGCTCGACCTCAAGCACCGGGGCAAGGAGGAGAACTACCGCCCGTATCTGCACATGACGGGCGAGCTGCGCTCGGTCACCCCGGCCAAGGCCCTGCCGTTCGGCATCTCCCAGGTGACCTACTCCCCCGGCCAAGGCGAGAAGGTAGACACCTTCTACGAGTTCGACGACCAGCAGCTGGTCGTGCTCGCCAGCAAGGGCTACTTCACGAACGGCTTCGCCGTGCCCGAGCAGGTCACCGGGATCGTGTGGGAGCTACCGGCCACGGCGGACATGCTTGTCCTCGCTCCGTCGGGGGCGCAGACCGAAGGCGATGCGCCCGTGGTCTTCACCCAGATCCACGACATCGGGGGCCTGGAGATCGATCTCGAGTCCAGCGGCTACGACCTCGCCAGCTACTTCGCCGACCACTCCAAGGACGGCGTCCCGCGAGCCGAGGCCGTAGTCGATGCACGTGGGCTGAAGGCGCGCTCGGACGCGATCAATTCCCTGTTCACCGAGGACGAGCTGGGCCTGGACACCGAGGTCAAGCAGGTCGTCGTAGCGCCCGTGCCTAAGGCAGCGCCGGTCGCTGACGGCATGAGCGCTCGCCTGCAGCAGATCGAAGCGGAGATCTCCGCCGAACGGGAGGAGTACCAGACCGAGCGCGCGAGCACCGAGGGCACCACGGAGAACCTCTACCGGGAGCGCGTGGCGGCAGCGTTGCAGACGGCTGAGGAGCAGGAGGAGCCGTTCGCGCCCCCGGTCCCGGCCCGTGAGGTGCAGCGCGACTTGAACATGGATCTCGACCTGGAGCTGGAGGAGCAGGAGCAGGAGACCCAGCGACGTGAGGTCAAGCCCGCTCCGAGTCTGGACGAGCGTAAGCGCCAGGTGTCCCAGCGTGCGGCCGATCTGGATTTCGGCGAGGACGGCGAGCAGGGCTTGGGGTCCTGAGGACGGATCAGGCTTGACGAGCGCGGCCCCGGTTGCTGGCAAACAGCAGCCGGGGCCGTAGTGCATCGGTACCGAGACAGGAAGGAGAGCGACGATGGGTCTGAAGCAGTACATCATCGTGATCAACGAATTCAGCGTGCCGCTGCCCGGCGGCAAGGGATCGCGCGGTGCGACGCCGGGCGACTACGTCACCCGGTACATGGCCCGCGAACAGGCGACCGAGTCGCTGGCTCCCATCCAGCGCCTGCGCACCGACGACTTCATCATGCGCTACATGGCGCGGGAGTCGGCCGTCGAGCGCGCCGGCATCTCGCGGGGCGCGGCGAAGCATGAGATGCGCCAGGCCCAGGGCGACGGCGGCGTGGCCTTCGGCTACGGCTCGGTATCGCTCTCCGACGAGCAGCTGCGCGCGGCCGGCAACGACATCCAGCAGCACTTCGAGAACGGCAAGACCGTGCTCAAGACGGTGCTCTCCTTCGACGAGGAGTACCTGCGGAAGCACAAGATCGTCGGCGAGGACTTCCACTGCGAAGCCCGCGGCGACTACCGCGGTCATATCGACCAGATGAAGCTGCGCATGGCGATCATGCACGGTCTGGAGCGGATGAGCTCGGGCACCAGCGGCTTCGACGACCTGCGCTACGTGGGCGTGATCCAGGTCGACACCGAGCACGTGCACTGCCACCTGGCCATGGTCGACAGCGGCCGGGGCCAGGTGACGAAGAACGGTACGCAGCGCGGCAAGCTCCTGGACCGGCACAAGTCCAGGCTCCGCCGCGGTGTTGACGCCTGGCTCGGTGAGAAGCAGGCGGTGGCTCATCTCTCCAGTGCCGTCGGCTACGAGCGGCGCAACGTCATCACCTTCATCAAGCGGTGGGCACACGAGCGGATCCGCGCCGAGTCCCTGCCGCAGTTCCTGCTCGCCTGCCTGCCGGCAGACCGAACGTTGTGGCGCGCCGGCTCGAATGACGCCCGCATGCGCAAGGCGAACCAACTGGTGACCCAGCTCGTGGAGGAGCAACTCATCCGCGCCGGGTCCCCGATGCCGGAGGCCATGGAACGCATCGTCGACTACGCCAACGAGCGCCGCGCGAAGGAGTCTCTGAGCACGGAGGAATGGCAGAAGCTGGTCGAGCAGGGACGTACGCAGATCATGGAGCGCGCCGTCAACGGCATCTACCAGATGCTGCGGGCCATGCCGGAGTCGGAGCTGTGGGTGCGTACGCCGATGCTCGAAGTCATGGGGATGGACTACCAGCAGATGGCGGTGCTCGCCGCGGACGGGCAGGGCGAAGACGAGAATGCTGAGGCCGACTTGGTCTCCTTCGGTTTCCGGCTGCGCAGCTACGCCTCACGCCTGCAGCATCACCGGGAGAAGGCCGGGGTCTACCGCGACCTCGCGCACCAGTGGGAACAGGCCGAGAAGGCCGACGTCGCCGCCGAGGACTCGCGCCCGCTCTACGACTTCTACCGCTTCGAGGAGAACTACCACCGGCGGCTGATGAGCAAGTACCGGCACTTCCTGCCCTTCCTCGGGGACGCCGGCCAGTGGTACGAGCAGCAGCAGGACGTGGCGACCTACGGCCAGCGGCTGCTCTCGCTCATGACGCTGCGCGCGGATGCTTCCCTGCAGCGGATGAAGGACCCCGAGGAGGCCGAGAACCTGGGCCGGACGATCTACGATCAGCCCGGCGGTCGGCTTCTGACCGAGGGCAAGCGCGGCCGGGCGGTGCTGGACGCGCGCATCCGGACGATGAAGCAGTCCTATGACCAGAAGCTGGACGGCCTGCGGGCCGATCTCGCTTCCTCCGGCCTGGTGCTGCGCGTGGGGTCGAGCGCCGAGGATCCGGCGAGTACGGAGACCGACGCGGTCAGCACGGACTTTGAGATCGTCGCCGGTAGGGCGTATGACTTCGATGAGGTCAAGGCCCTGGATCTGCACCACCTGGGATACGACTTCGTCACCGACGTCGAGATCGGGCCGCAGGCACGCCAGACCTTCGTCGAGGCGACCAGGGATCGCCGGCGGCTGCTGCTGGCGGCGATGGACTACCTGGACCAGTCCGGCCAGGCCGAGGCAATTCCAGATCTGCCGGTGGACGATGTCGCGGCGATGACACGGGTCTTCCGGGAGCTGACGCTTCAGCATACGGACGAGGAATCCGGCGCACTCGTGTTGCGTTCCCGGATGGCGGAGCTGCGCGCTGAGCGCGAGCAAGCCGAGCGGCTGCGGCGGTCCAAGGCTTCGTCGCTGGACGCCGGCCTCGTCGTGCGGGTCCAGGCCCAGGTCGATCAGGCTGTGACCACAGCGGATGCCGGGATGGTATTCGACTCGCAGTCAGCTTCCAACTCGACCGATTTGGAGCGCGAGTAGAAAGACTAGTAGCGCGCCTTGTCCAATGCTCTATAACAGTATTAGTGTGAAGGGTGTTCGGCAAGGACTCGATGCCCTGCCCGGACTATGTGACTGATCGCCGCCGACTTGTCAGATGGCAGTCGGAACAAGCGGAAGGAAGAGATCATGACGCACCTCAAGGGCAAGGGCGCGATGACCGGAGTCAACCTCATCGCGAAGGTCTACAAGAACGGCGTCACCAAGGACGGCAAGTCCCAGTACGCCGACGTCCAACTCGACGCTCGAGATCCGCGCGGTCCGGAGCAGACGAACCTGCATCTGAAGTCCGATCGGGTTCAGGGTGAGGACGGCAAGGTCCGCTACAACAACGGCGCTCCGTACTCCACCGGTCAGATGGAGGAGATCGTCAAGGCCGCGGGTCCGAACACCGAGCCGATCCTGAACAAGGACGGCAACGAGGTCGGCACCATCTACGGCTTCAAGGGCAACGTGATGCCCGCGACGCGCGGCACCGGCCTGGTGGTCAACACCAAGTCCGTCGAGGCCTCCGAGTTCAAGGTCGACAGCAAGACGCTGGACAACCAGTTCGCGTCCATGCGCGCCGCCCGCGAGGCACGGGCGGCAGCCAAGGAGTCGCAGGCCCCGGCTCCTGAGGCCAAGCAGGAGCAGGCAGCCGAGGTCGAGGTCGACGAGCCGGCGGTCGGCTGAGACCGAGGCCGAGTCAACCCTTATTCAAAAGGCGCGGGTGAGCGACCCGCGACCAGCGCATGGAACAAAAGGCTCCGGAGTGGACTCCGGGGCCTTTTGCATTCCCCATTCAATACCCTATCGAATGCAACTCATGATATGGTTTCGACTGATTTTCCAGTTGAATCTTCAGTCCAGTCGAGAGGTCTTGCGCGGGATGTTTCACGAAGCACAGCTCGATGAGCGCTACCCACTCCTGTCCAAGCTCTCGGAGCCGCTGAAGAAGGCTGAGCGCGACATCGTCGGCCGTGAGCGCGAGACGATGCAGCTGCTGGCCTCGATGAGCCGTCCCGAGCTGTGCAATGCGCTGCTGCTGGCCGAAGCCGGAACGGGTAAGACCTCATTGGTCCAGGCCACGATGCTCGTGGATCCGGATCGCCTCTATCTCGAAGTGGACCCGGCGCGCATGATCTCCGAGGCGGGCAACGCCGAGATCATGGCCGCGATACTCAAGGGCTTCTTCGACGAGGCCGAGGACTTCGTCAAGGACGAGAAGCACGAACTGGTGCTTTTCATCGACGAGTTCCACCAGATCGTCCAGCTCTCCGACGCCGCCGTCGAGGCGATCAAGCCGGTCCTCGCGGCCTCGGGAACGCGAGGCATCAGGATCATCGCGGCGACGACCTACGAGGAGTTCCACAAGCACATCTCGCCGAACCAGCCGCTCGTCGAGCGCCTGCAGCGCATTAACCTCAACCCGCCGGACCAGGCGACGACCATCAAGATCCTGCAGGGCATGGCCGAACGGTACGGGGTGGCCGACGAGTTCTACGACGACCACGTCTTCCGGCAGATCTACGAGTACACCCAGCGCTACATGCCGGCCAGCGCCCAACCGCGTAAGTCGATCCTCGTGCTCGACTCCATGGTCGGCTGGCATCGCACGACGCACCGGCCGATGGACCGGGACCTGCTCTCGGACGTGCTCATGGAGTCCCTGAACGTGAACGTCGCATTCCGGGTCGACGGCGCGAAGATCAAACAGCAGCTGGACGCCAAGGTGTTCAGCCAGGACTGGGCGACCAGCGCGGTGGCACGTCGTCTGCAGTTGTCGGTGGCGGACCTCAACGACAAGGGAAAGCCGATGGCGAGCCTGCTGTTCACGGGCTCCACTGGTGTGGGGAAATTCTGCATCGACTCGACGCAGGTCCCTGTCTACTCGAGCGACGGCGAGACCACCTGGAAGCTGCACGGCGACCTGGTCCCGGGCGACAGGGTGTTCGGTCGCCAAGGCCGCCCGGTCGAGGTGCTCGGACACTTCCCGCAGGGCATGCAGGACGTCTACCGGGTCACGCTCTGGGACGGCCGGACTCTCGACGTTGGAGGACCGCACTTGTGGACGGTCTACACAGCCAAGCAGCGGTCGAAGAAGCACGCGGGCAAGGACGTCGCGCCGATGGTGCTGAGCACGCAGGAAATGGTCGAGCGTGGCGTCGTACGGACCTACCCCGGCGACTCTCGGGAGCATCTGAAGTTCTTCATCCCGGCGAACGGGCCGGTGCACTGGCCGGAGCAGGACTTCGACGTCGACCCGTACGTATTGGGCGTCCTCATCGGCAACGGGTGCCTCACTGAGACGCAGCTGACACTCTCGTCTGACGGGGACGACGCCGACCACACCGTGTGGACGGTGGGCGAATGGCTGGGATCGGCACCGAAGTCGTACGGGCACAGCTACAGCTGGGTCTTCCCTGTCGGCCTTGGCCCGGTGGATGACCGCCGCGATTCGCTGTACCAGACGAAGGACGTGCTTGCCTCGGTTCCCGATCTGATCGGTGCGCGCTCGGCGGAGCGCCGTATCCCGGAGAGGTACAAACACGGATCGGTACAGCAGCGGTGGGCGCTGGTGCGGGGCCTTTTCGACACCGACGGATCGATCGGCGGCTCGAACGACCGCTTCAACGTCTCGTACTCGACGTTCTCCAAGGGGCTCGCGGAGGACCTCAGGGAGGTGCTGTTCTCGCTCGGTGTCTCGAACACGATCAAATCGTGGACACGCACGAAGGAGGGCGGGCGCGAACTGGCTGAGTACGGCGTGCACGTGAAGGTCGGCAACGAGGATAAGGCCCGGTTCTTCTCCCTCCCCCGCAAGCACGAGATCGCACGGCGGGCGGTCATCGAGACCTCGGGTCGTAAGCGCGTGAAGAAGTTCGACATGGTCGGCATCGCGTCGATCGAGAAGCTGCCGGAGCAGCGGAGCTCGTCGTGCATCTACGTCAACGACGAGGAGCACCTCTACCAGGCTGGTCAGTTCGTGGTCACGCACAATACGGAGCTCACGAAGGAGCTGGCGCGACTGCTGTTCGGCGATGACCAGCGGCACCTCATCCGGTTCGACATGACGGAGTACGCCGAGGACTCGTCGTTCGCAGCGTTCCGTTCTGAGCTCACCAAGCGCGTGTGGGACCTCTCCCACGCTGTGCTGCTTTTCGACGAGGTCGAGAAGGCCTCGGCGATGGTCACGCGCGTACTGCTGCAGGTGCTCGACGACGGCCGGCTCAACGACGACAACAACCGCGAGGTGAGCTTCCTCAACACGTACATCGTGCTGACGACGAACGCGGGCTCGGAGATCTACAAGGAGATCTCGCAGTACGCGGCGGACGACACGGGGTCGGGCAAGCAGCTGATGGATTACGAGAAGCTCATCCGTCGCTCTATCTCCTCGACGACGGGCGACAACCGGTTTCCGCCCGAGCTGCTGGCCCGTATCGACGCGATCGTGCCTTTCCAGCCGCTGTCGCTGCCGACGCAGCAAAAGATCGTGCGGAAGAAGCTGCGCCAGATGGTGCAGGAGGTGTTCGTCAAGCACAACGTGCGGGTCGACGTCGATGCGAGGGTCCTGCAGTACCTCATCGAGGACAAGGGCGACACCGACTCTGATGCCGGCGGTGCGCGTGCGGCCGTGGCGAAGTTGACCGACGAGGTCACCACCGCGGTGGCGGCCTTCCTCAACGAGCACCCCTCGGAACGACGGATCCGCATCGACGTCGTCGGCGACCTGGTCAGTGACGACAAGAACCTGTTGAGTTCCGACGCCTACGTCGAGGTCAGCGCGGCGCGATGAACCGGTCCGAGGACAGGGGAAGCCAGTCGACTCATGAGTCGATAGCCCACTAGTACCCTATAGTTGCCTACCATGATAGAAGGGCAATAAGATACTCATAAACCAGGCGAACTGTGTTTTATTAGCGAAGGGATCGCGCACCAATGGGCATTCTGGGTACAGCAACGGGAAGCCACAGGAAGGAGCGGAAGAAGAAGCCCGACGAGCTTCTGGCCTCCGTGGTGAGAGAGACGGCGATCCCGGCGGCGGTCGAGCTGCTGCGGTCGAACACGCAGTTCGTCTTTCCCAGCGGTACGGCCTGGGTGATGCTCGTGCTCGCAGCCGACTCGATCGGAGGATTGAGCAAGCGGCACGGCCGGGACGAGGCAAAGGGCTCGATCATCGAACTCATCAGCTCCGACCAGATCCGCACGGTGGCCACGGCGGAGATGCTCGAAGAGGAGGTCTTCGGCATCATCCCCACCGACGAGACTCTCGCACGCATGGAGGAGTACTCGCTGCTCACCGGTGCCACCTACACCTGGGCCGTCGTGTGGCAGAAGCCCAGCGGCGACCTGCTCGTCGATCTGGTGAACGATGCGACCTTCGCGCAGGCGCGCTTTGTCGCTGCAGGTAGCACGAGCCTCGAAGAAGCCGTAGGCAAGCAGGCATGGGAAGAGCACAGCGGCCTGGTCGCCGAGGCTGGGACCACTGGCCCCGTCCCCGCGGTTCTCGGGGAGGACGAGGGCGATGCGATCTTCGACGGGATCCCCGGTGACGAGGGGGCTGACGAGGGCCTGGACGATGAGCCGCTCTTCAGCGACGTCGTCGACGAGGATGAAGGGGCGGACGCACCCATGTTCGACGAGGACGCCGCAGGTAACGACGACGCGGGCACCGTCCCGGTCGAGTCGGAGCCGGACTACGACGGCGACGAGGTGGCCGGCTACGAGGGCTTCGACGAGACCGACGCTGGCTACGGCGTCGAGAGCGACTACCAGGAGCCCGGCGACACTGTGCTGCTGGCCGATCAGGCCCAGGTGCGCGACGTCATCGCCCGCCGGTTCCTCTCCGAGGAGCTTGACCTGGACGTCCGGCTCGATGAGTTCAACGCGACCTTCGCCATCGGCGCGCCGGTCGTGCAGATCGCTGTGCCCGAGGGCGCGACGGAGTGGCTCGGGGACCAGGTCGCCCAGCTCAACCGGCAGGCCAACGCAGACCTGATGCAGCTTCGTTCCGCGCACGAGGACGAGCTGCGTGCGCTCTATGTCAACCTCATGTCGGCGCATACCGAGCAGGTCATCCGCGATGTGGCCACCGACCGCGCGGGCTCCCGGTACAAGCTGCTGAAGGGCGCCGCCGAGGCCGAGCACCAGCAGCGGCAGACGGAGAAGGATGAGAAGATCCGGGCCCGCCGGGCGGAGATCGCCAAGGACTACGAGTCGCAGGCCTCCAAGGTGGCCCAGCAGGCGGCGCTCTCGGCGGAACTGCAGTACAAGGAGCGCAATCGCTCAAAGATGGAACGCGAGCAGACCGACTCCGCCGCCGAGATCGAGCGAGACATCGAGGATACCCACGCGCACAACCAGCAGGAGATCCTGCGGGTCCGGCGTTCGGACGCGACACTGAAGATGCAGACCGGGCAGACGCGGATCTTCGAGGTGCTGGCCGAGCGGCAGTCAGAGTACCTGGCGGCGGAGGAAGAGCGCCTGAACCAGTGGAAGTCCGAGATCCAGCGGATCGTCGACGACAACCGCAAGGCCGACATCGCCCAGTCCGAGGCGCTGGCCGAGCACCTGCGGACCACGGACGAGATCGGCGTCCTGCGCCGGGAGCAGCAGGACCTCCTGGAGTCGGTGCGCTCTGAGCACGCCGACCGGATCCGCCGGATGGAGGACGAGCTCGAACGCAACCGCAAGGACGCCATCACGCAGATGACGGCTCGGGACGCCGAGTGGCAGCACAACCTCGACCTGGAGAAGGAGAAGACCAACTCGCAGGTGGCGCGGGTCACCGACCTGCTCCAGCAGCTGTCGACGATCGAGGATTCAGTGACCAGGCGGTACGAGGTGCGCCTGGCGGAGATGCAGGCCGACAAGGAGTCCTACGCCAACGAGCTGGCGCGGGCCTCCGGGATGCAGAGCCGTTCGAACAAGATCCTCGTCGTCATGATCGTCACACTCTCGCTCCTGATGGGCGTGGCCGGCTTCATCGTCGGGGTGGTCTTGACCCGTTGAGCGGACCGGTCATGACCGACGGGGTGATCTGACGGCGCATGGGGCGCGTTCCCCATGCGCCGTCGTCGTCTGCGCAGGCGGGCGCACTGGACAGCAGGACAGCAGAACGAGCGAGGCTCGAGAGTAAGGGATCACGATGGCCACGAACAGGCGGAAGGCGGCACGGCCGAAGGCAAGCAGCTGGGACAAGATCTCGGCACGGACGCCGGGCGAGACGCTGACGAACCGAGACGTCTACGACAACCAGCAGCTGGACCGGAGCAAGTTCCTGACCCTGAGGTCCACCAGACCGGGCATCGTCGCCGCGGTGATTACCGGCATGCTGGTGACGATCGTCGCCTGGGTCTTCTACTCGCTCATCGCCGCAGCGGTGCTCTCGTTGGGTGTGTCCGTGGGTTCGGGTGTGTCCGGCAGCGGCAGCAGCACCGGTAAGCCGAGCGCGTACTACGTCCAGGACACCACGACGGGTGCGGGCGGCTCGGTCGTGAAGTGTTACCGGCCCCTGACCAAGGACGGCAACTCGGACGTGAAGGCGAAGTGTTACTCCAGCGCTGAGGCTGTTCCGGTTCCCAGTTGGTACGCCGCGGCGAAGAACGGCAAGCCCAGCGCCGCGAGGCCGGCTGACCCCAAGAAGAGCGCGACGACGGTCGGAGAGCAGCTGGCCGACGTCTCGGGGTTCAAGCTTTTCATCACGCTCGGCTCGGGTCTGATGGTCGCCCTCATCATCGGTACGTGGTTCTCGCGGAAGGTCGCCGCGGCGAACCTGATGAACACCACGAGCGATATCAACCAGTACCAGAACGACCAGCACATCGCTCTGCCGGAAGAGATCCAGCAGAACTACGACTGGTTCCCCGACGCCGGTGCTCACTCGAGCGTGCAGGTCAGCTCGATGCTCAGCCACATGATGCTCAAGAAGAAGGGCCTGGGCACCGTCGAGGTCGGCCAGCGCGCCAAGAAGGACGTCATCGAGGAGGAGGGGAACCTCGTCTATTACGCCGGCGAGGTCATGGACGACGACGAGGGCAATCCGCTGACGCAGACCCTGCCGATCATCGACGAGGACTTCGGTGACAGGCTGTTCGAGGCATCCGGGCTACCCGATGACAAGACGCTGCGTCAGAAGTACGACACGACGCGGATCCCGTACAACCCTGACGGCAAGAACCGGGACAAGCTCGGCTTCGGGTCGGACACGTACAAGACCGTCGCTGACCTGATCAAGGAGGACTGGGAGTTCCCGGCGTACGAGGTCCAGCGCCCGGCCGGGGCGTACGTGGTCGATACCGCGCCGGTGAACACCATGGTGCTGGCCATCACCCGAGCCGGCAAGGGCCAGACGTACATCGAGCCGATCATCGACATGTGGTCGCGGGAGAAGAAGCCCTCGAACATGGTCATCAACGACCCCAAGGGCGAGTTGTTGGTGAAGAACTACGTGCCCCTGGTCACACGCGGGTTCGAGCCGGTGCAGTTCAACCTGATCAACTCCATGAAGACCGACATCTACAGCCCCCTGGGGCTGGCGGCCGACGCGGCGCGTGAGGGCAACTTCACCAAGTGCGCGCTGTACGTGGAGAACATCGCCGGGATCTTCTTTCCGCTCGCTGGCGGCGAGGACCCGGTCTGGCCCAATGCCGCCAACAACGCCTTCAAGCGCGCAGCTTACGGGTTGATCGACTTCTACCTGGAGGAGGAACGGGAGCTGCGCAGCGCCGCAGCCTTGCTGAATATGGACCCGGCTCTGCTGGAGCAGAAGCTTGATGATCTCTGGGGCAAGGTCACGCTCTACAACTGCTACCAGCTCTTCGTGCAAATGAGCTCGAAGAAGATCAAGAACCCTGAGGCCGAGCTGGAGAAGCGGGTCAAGACCGGCGAGTTCGAGAACAACGAAGACGCCTTGGCCGAGGAGCAGGAGAAGGCGGCGGCCCAAGCCTTCATGTGGGAGGGCAAGGCCGATCAGGACATGCTCAGCCTGTACTTCAACGCGAGCGAGGAGCTGCCCCGCAACAACATGCGCACGCTGGTGGGCAACGCCCACAACGCGCTGCGCTCGATGGCCGGGGCGGAGAAGATGCTGGCCTCGGTGTACGGCATCGCGATCACCGCCATGTCGTTCTTCACTGACCCCACGATCTCAACGCTGACCTCGGGCAAGCCCTCGCAGAACACCGACCTGGCCGGCCTGAGCTTCCCGCGTCGCCTCGGAGTGCGCTTCGATCCGAACTACGTCAAGCGCGACCACCTCGTCGGTCAGCAGGCCGTGTGGTCGGCCTACGCGGACCCGATGTTCACCGGGAACCTGGGTGAGGACTTCGAGCACGAGGAGATCGTCGGCCGCGAGGGTTGGGCCCGGTACAACTTCAAGGGCAAGTTCCCTGGCGACGACGCCTGGCTCAAGCTGGAGCTGGTCAACCCGCAGACGAAGATGCTGGTGCGCACCTTCTACTTCAGCTTCACGAAGAACTACCAGGTCTCGCTCAACGGCCGGCACTACGTGGTCGAGCCGGTGACGGGCAAGAAGATCGTGAAGAACGGCGTGATGCGTGAGCTCAAGCCGGTGCGTGAGGGTGGCACCCGGGACGGGAAGGTCCTGTCCTTCCAGCCCGGGGACACGCTCTACCCGGACACGCGACTCGACTTCTCCGGCGGTGGCAACCCGGAGAAGGTCCCGTACCAGGCACGGGCGATCACGCAGACGCTGTCGCGCTACTCGGAGTCCCCGAAGGCGCTTTTCTTGGTGACTCCACCTCACCTGATGAAGTACGCGAAGCTGATCCTGATCCTGGTCAAGCAGCTGTTCGACGTGAGCGCCGATCAGGCGTACATGACGAAGTCGAACCAGAAGCCGCTCTACCGCACGCGGTTCATGCTCGACGAGCTCGGCAACCTGCAGTCGGAGGGCAAAGGCATCGACGGCTTCGAGACGATGCTCTCCATCGGCCTAGGCCAGGAGCAGCAGTTCACGCTCATCCTGCAGACCCTGCAGCAGCTGCGCGACGTCTACGGCGAGAGCGTCGACAAGATCGTGCAGGGCAACACCTCGAACATCGTCTTCTTGAAGTCCACGGACGATTCGATGATCGAGACGCTGGAGAAGATGGGCGGCAAGACGCACCGGTCGTACCGGGACAGCAAGCAGATCAGCCAGGATCTCGACAAGGTCATCGGCGGCAAGACCGAGGGCCGGGTCTCCTACACGATGAACACCAAGGAAGAGCCGCTGATCCGCTACAACGACATGGCATTCCTCTCGCCACGCAACTCGATCGTCTTCCGGGCCGGCGACGCGCCGATCTGGAACCGCAACCAGACGATCCTGCCGATGTCGTTCCGGCTGCTGGGGAACACGATCAAGCACCCGGGGCACACCTACTCGCTGCAGACGATCCCGACCCTGTCCAGTGCCATGGACTTCGACGTGCGGATGAACCAGCCGGACTTCGTGAAGATGCTGGGGAAGCGCATGCGGCAGGCGGTCAAGGCCGCGGACGCGAAGGCGCAGTACAAGGAGATCTACGGCTACCAGGAGGTCGACATTGAGCGCCTGGACCCGGATGTCTACGCCGACGAGGTCATGGAGGTCATCACGACGATGACCACGGTCGACGAGGGTCAGGACCCCAACGTCCCGGTGGTCGTCGACCCCGACGATTACGAGGGGATGAGCATGTTCGACGAGGACCAGTTCATCGAGAACGTCGAGGTCGGGGTTGCGGTCGCCAAGAGTCAGGCGGTCAGCGCCGAGCGGCAGCGCCTGCTCTACGCCGAGGGGGCGATCAGCAAGGAAATGCTGATCAACCCCGACGGCTCGGCGAAGGTCAAGAACCTGGACATCGAGATCGGTGAGGCCTACAAGTCGACACAGACCGAGTTGGAGCAGGACCGCGAGCACTTCTCGGTCGGCGGCGACGGCGAGCTGCGCAGCGCTGATGGGTCCCAGACGTACATCAGCCAGATCCGCTCGGACGCGTACGCCAATGCGGCCCGCCGGATCAACGGCCACGTGAACGACGAGGACTCGCGGGTGTTCGCGGAGGAGGACGTCACCGAGGAGGACCTGAAGTCGCTGGCGACGGTGAAGGTCCACTCGGCCTTCTACCAGTACCTGGCCTCACTGCCGAGCTGGGAGGTGCTGGCCGACGGCCGGTTCGACCGGGCCATGGCCATCGAGATGAACTCGAAGTAGCCGGCGGCCACCTTGGGGGCCAGCCGAGGATCACGACCAGTGCCGAGGGCGTCTCTCGACTAAGAGAGACCACCTCGACACCTACCTTTCCAAATGACCTATCACATCCTTTCGATAAGCAAGGTAGTCTCTATGCATACTTATGTAATCCCGAGCTTCCACAGGAGGCTGATTAGCCATGAAGAAGGCGCACGGACTGCGCAGGTACTTCTACGAGTACGTCTACTACAAGGCAGTCGAGCAGGCCCGGGAGCAGACCGGACAGGTCATTCCGATCTCTCAGGCCAAGGCGATCCGCGCCCGGGTCGACGAGATCCTCGGCCAGCGGGGCACCGCGCTGGCCGACCCGCGGCTGGGCGTCACGGACTGCCTCACCGCCGTCGACCAGGCGTTCGCGGAGAAGGTGTCCAACTACGAGCCACAGTTCGGTGACCATTCCCCGCAGAACGAGCGCTACCAGCAGTCGCAGCGGGAGTTCACCCGTGCCACCGGCGTCGGTGCCTCGGCCGACCCGAAGTCGGCCCGGCTGCCGATCAGCCCCTACGCCCCCGACTGGTCCGAACGCGCGACCGTGAAGCGGGCCGGGACCGCGCTGGTGTACCTGCCGGACGAGACGATCGCACGTGTGGCCGGCGGCGAGGTGGAAACCCTGGCCGATCCCCGGCGCGGGAACATGGTGCTCTGGCGCATCGACGACGAAGGCAAGCCGTTCGAGGCGGGCCGCGCGATGACGAACGACGACGCCGCTGGACTCACCGCGCTGATGGACAAGATGAGCCAGCAGGAGTACGACCAAGTCCGCGAGTGGGTCATCGACGGCGGCCGGGATCCCCAGACGAACCGTGTCGACCGCAACCGCTTCATGTCCCAACGCGCCGTGGCACGCTCGGCAGCACTGCTCGAAGAGCTGAAGGCCCAGGGCGTGTCCTACAAGGTGATGCGCGACCGCGAGCCCGGCCAGATCAAGGCGAAGATCGCCCAGACCGGCATGGAGATCCGCCTCACCGACACGCGCCAGGAGGAGTACGCCGGAGCCCGGATCTACGACAACGGCACCGTGCTGCGCTACTCTACGAACTACCGGGTCCCGGGCGGCATGGCGGTCTACTCCCCCTCGCCGGCGGAAGCCGTTCAGCTGCTGCGCTTCGCCCAGGGCCACCGCGTCAAGCGCACGGATCTGCCGGGGCACGCCGCCGGCGAAACCGGCACGACGCACCAGGAGCGCGACCGTGGCCGCACGGTCGTTGATGTACCCGACAGCTACCACGTCGACCGGGAGTCGATGTTCGTGGTCGGCGACTACGTGGCCCCGGGTGAGTCCGGTCCCCGGACCGGGTCGAAGGTGATGCTGCGCCGGGACGCGAAGAACCGCTCCCTGCCGACCTTCTTCGTCGACTCCGAGCCCGCCGAGGCCTACGCGAAGGCCGCCGTCAAGAGCGCGCGGGAGAATCTGCAGGCAGCTCTTGGCGTCGAAGACCTGATCACTCGCGCTGAGGCCGAGCTGGAGCGAACCGGCGGACAGCTGGATGCAATCGAGCCGCCACACTACTCGGCTGACACTGAGGTTGCTGCGATCCAGCGCTCCTACTGGGACGTGCTCACCGGCGCGCACAGCGATCTGCTGCGCCCCGGCGCGACCGAAGAGATGTACCACGAACGGCTGGAGAAGATCGGCGAGCTGCAGGCCGAGGAGGTGCCCGAGATGGGCAACCTCGTCTACGGTGGCACCGCCGTCGAGAAGGTCCGGCAGCACGCCGAGGACGTCCCCTTCGAACTCATCGGAACGTGGAAGGCGGAGCCCCACGACGTCAACGGCGAGTGGGTCGATCAGCGCTTCGACCCGGACCGGGTGGCGCGGTATATGACCAGCCCCACCGGGCAGTGGTCGAACCTCGACAACCTCGCCTCGGCGCTTCGTCGTTGCGGGATCTCCCCCGACGAGATGATGGGCTCGACCTTCCAGACGACCCGGTTCAAGGACCGACTCGTCCGCTTCAACGCCGAGCGCTCCATGCCGATCGCCGATCACGAATCTGCGTTCATGCGGCGCATCGGGGCCACCGTGCTCGAGAGCATCGAGCACAACGCGGCGACGGTCTCCGAGATCCTGGTCGACGAGCAGGGCGTCATCCGCTGGAGCGGCGAGAAGCTGCGCCGTGACGGCAAGGGGACTCCGATCTCGGGTGAGATCGGCCAGGTCTTCGATGTCGGCGAGTACGGCGAGATCACCACCGCCTTCGCCAGCGGGGAGAACGCCCTGGTCGTACCGGGCTACGAGGCCACAATCACGGCCCAGACTCCGGGCGAGGCTCCGACCTCGGTCGAGGAACGCACACGCCTGCGCGGCTACGAGCAGCTCATGCACGAGCGCATCCAGTACCAGATCGCCAGCGACCTCATCGCCGGGCGCAGCGAGACCGGCGAGCCCTCCTCGCTCAACGCGGTCTACTCACAGCTGTACGGCACGAAGCACCCGACCGATTTCATCGAGCGCGCCACCACGTACCAGCTCGACGAGTCCACCGGCGAGATCAAGGAGCACCTGGACGAGTGGACGGCCGCGATCCTGCAGACCGAGGCGCGCCGTGTGCGCTACTCCAACGAGATCAAGGCCGGCTCGACGATCTACGCCGAGTACCGGGCCCAGCGCGACCGAACTGACCCGGCTGACGACAACCGCTTCGACGCCTGGCGGCTCACCGGCGGGCGGAACATGACAGTGCTCACCGGCAAGGACCGGAACAACGTCACTGCGCCCAGCGGCTACTTCGACCCGGTGATGACCGGAGGCGCGACCAACCAGGGCATCGTGCGGTACCTGACCACTCAGGCCCAAGTCGACGCCGACGGCAGGATCGTGCCGGGCGACGAGAGCGTGGCCGGACAGCGTGCACCGCTCATGGCTCTCCCCGAGCTCGAGACGCTGCGGTACGACCCGTTCGACCGCCAGCAGATGACGGCCTCGACGATCATGCAGTCTTCTGAGGTCACCGCGCCGGCGAAGACGGCGCTGATGACCTTCGGCGGCTGGACAGCTGACGACCCGATCGTGGTGTCAAAGGAATTCGCCGAGCGCCACCGCATCCGCGGGGCCGGCGGCCAGAAGCGCGATCTCGTCGTGGGCGACAAGATCTCGGATCTGCACGGCAACAAGGGCGTGATCTCGCTGATCGTCGACCGTGACATGCGGCCGCGGGACGCGCAGGAGAAGGATGTCGTCGAAGAGGTCAACTGGTTCCGGGCCAACCCGGGCCTTGACGTGGTGATGAGCCCGTTCAGCCTGATCTCCCGGCGCAACGCGGGCTCGGCGCGCGAGCTGATGAACGGGAACGTCTCCGACCTGCGCTCCCCCGACGGAGAACTGCGGCCGAGTGCCCTGGGAGAGATGCGCTTCGTGGTCACCCACATGGCCGTCGACGAGAAGACGAAGATCTACGACGACGAGCAAGTGCGTGCCGGCAAGGGCCGTAAGGCCTCCTCTCAGCTGGCCTGGGCGCTGCAGTCTCAGGACTGCCCGTCGATCATGCGCGAGTTCTACGGCCACAACAGCGGGGCCGAATCAAACCTGCGCGAATACCTACTGGTGACCGGCATGGACATGGAGGCTGACGGCACACTGCGGGTGATCGGCCAGGCCGAGGACCTCGACGAGCGCCCAGAGCGCCGCTTCATCCCGATGCCCGAGCTACTGCGCACTCAGCCGCGCAAGGAGGGCCAGCTCCCGGGACTCAACACCACGGGGATGCGCAAATCCTTCGGCGATCTCATCGGCGACCGCGGCGGCGACATGGAAATCCCATTCCCACTCACGTACCCGACCGGTGAACAGACCGAGACGATGAGCGCGAGCTCGTGGAAGCTGCCAGTGATGTCCTCGCATCTGCGCAGTGGCCAGGAGTTCGAGGACGGGTCCTCCGTCACGCACGACTACACCCGCAGCTACCAGGACGTCTTCGTCGAGGCCTGCCGCTACCGCTACATGGCCGAGCAGCTCGACAGCCAGGGCCTGCCCGCACAGAAGCGCGCCGAGGTGCGCCGCGGCATGAGCGAGTCGGTCTCGCGCGCTCAGCGCGCCTTCGAGGCGATCACGACCGAGGTGCAGAGCCGGGTGCTGACGGGCAAGAACAACATCTTCAAAACCGGGCTGATGGCCTCGCGGCTCACCGACTCGGCGACGATGGTGTGGACCTCAGACCCACGGCTGGACGTCGACCAGGTTGCGCTCAGCTCGGTCAAGGCCGAGCAGCTGGGGCTGGCCGAGGGCGACCACGCGCTGGTGTGGCGTGACCCGGTGCTCCGTGACGCCGGCGTGCGTTACATGCGGGTCGCGATCGACGACCGGCTCACCGGTGCCGCGATCAACCCGGTGATGGACGCCTGCTTCGACGGCGACTTCGACGGCGACGCCGTCGCCGTGGTGAAGCTGCACAGCGAGGCTGCCAAGGAGGAAGCTCTGGCAAAGCTCTCTGTCCCGGCCAACCTGCTGGACACCGGCGTGGTCAAGAACGACGGCTCGCACCCGCTGGCCATGCAGGTGTCGCTGGACACCCAGGTCGCGCTCTCCAAGGACGCCGGACTGGCCGAGGAGCTGGAGAGCTCTCGGAGAGAGGCAAACCGGCTTCGACTGCAGGCGCTCACGGGCGCAGAGGCGCCGGAGGAGATCAAGCTCGACCAGCAGAGCGTGACGCAGGAGTTGAGCTGGCTGTACCGCCAGGCGCAGCGTGGCGAGTTCGGCGCGGCACTGACGTTCTCGGATCGCGAGACGCACCTGCAAAGCGTGCGCGAGGTCTGTGTCGAGACCGGGGCCAAGGGCAGCGAGAAGAAGCTCGCCGACTACGCCCGGAACCTGGGCGATGCGCAGGGCACGCCCGGCATCACGCAGGCCGACCAGGAAGCCTCGATGTTCGCCACGGCGATCAAGGCCCACGGCACCGGCCTGGGCGGCTCGTTCAGCCAGCGCGCCGTGCGCGCGCTGCGCGGCGAAGACCTCAAGGCCGTCCTTGAGGTCACCTACCCGGTGACTCAGTCGATCCTGCAGGCCAAGCACGACGCCGCCGAGGCCCGGCACAAGTACGCGATGCTTCAGGGCCCCGGCCGCGAGCTCTGGAGGGGCCGCAGCATCGAACACGTCGGCCCCGGTCAGTGGCGCACGGCGTTCCTCGACGGTGAGCCGGTCCAAGCCACGGCCGAGGAGTGGGAGAAGCAGTTCATCGAGTTTTACGAGTCCAAGGAGGGCTTCGGCGTCACGGTCAACCCGGACTACGTGGCCCGCGTGGTCAATGCGCTGGAGGACCCGAAGACCGGGCTCATCCGCAACCTCGAAGAGGACCCATCGCTGGCCGGCACCGTGATGGACCGCATGGCCTACGGCGGTGGCTTCGAGGCCCTCGTGCAGGCGGCCAAGAACCGCGAGAGCGTCTACGACGGCGAGAAGAACGAGCAGTTCGCGTCCTCGGGGACCCGGAAGGCCCGGGCCGAGATGTCCCGGCAGCTCGATCAGCTGAGCTCCGCTGAAGCAATCAGCCTGGACAGCGCTGTGATCGCCGTCGATGACTCGGTGGTCAAGCGCGACGTGATCACTCAGGACGCGGGGGCCTCCCGCACCCGCGGCTCGCACCGCCGCTCTGCGCATGCCGTGGGCGTGGGCGCGTCGCGCCCGCTCTACACGCCGAGCATCGAGATCGATCAGCCGCAGAGCGACGACGACTACGGGATGGGGTGCTGAGATGGCACAGCGCAAGGAACTGGGAACGGGGCCTGCGGGCCGTCCGCGCGCGGCCAAGGAGCTTCCGGTTGACGACGATCGGCAGCAGGCTGACGAGCCTCAGGGCGACGCGTACGCCTCCCGGGACTCGCGTTCGGCCGACGAGCCGATCGACGCCGAGGTGATCGACGTGCCCGGACCGGAGGACGCAGACGGTTCGCGCGCCTGGCGCGAGCGGCTCCGGGACCGTGCCCGCGGGTTCTTCGGCGCTAAGACCCGGGAGCGGATGGCCGCCCGCGAGCGCGTGCACTGGATCGACGTCGACCGGGCCGAGGACGAAAGCGAGGGCCTGGATCAGCGCGAGCAGCTGCTCAAGCTCCGGGCGGAGATGCGGCTGGCCGGCGAGAAGTACATGACCTCGCTGCGGGACTCGAAGCTGCTGGTGCCCGGCTTCAACGACGAGGAGCGGACTCAGGAGCTCGGCGTCATGCACCACGTCTACATGCAGATGATGATGCAGTCGTGTCTCAAGCCGCTCTCGCGAGGGGTGAATGCCAACTCGGTCGTCCAGGCCGTCGGCATGGTGATGGCGATGCGGATGCTTGCCCCGGACTTCAAGAAGGAGATGGACAGTTACCTCCAGCCCTTCAAGGACAAGATCCAGGAGCGCATCGACACCAGGACCCGCGGCATGGTCGCCTCTGCCGAGAGGGGCATCGCGCACCGGCAGAGGATCTTCAAGGATGTGCCGAGCGACGCCCGGCGCGAGCGCCTCATCGGCAGCACCGATCCGCGTGATCACCTGCCGAAGAAGTGGCGCAAGCGCTTCGACGCCATGCAGCACCGCGAACGCGGTCACCGGGAGATGTTCACTCCGGACTCGGCGGCCATGACCGAGGTCGCGCTCATGGAGAACGCCTTCTGGAAGATGCGTGAGCCAGGCGCGGATGCCGGCCTGATTCGCGACAGCTACCGGGCGATGCGCAAGCGGCTGCACGAGCAGATGAGCGAAGACGGCCTGGAACGCCAGGAGGTCGTCCAGCGCGCGCGGATGATCATCGGCGAGCGGATGGAATACGAGCCCGAGCTGCGCACGATGTTCAACGGCTTGGCCCACGGCCGGATCGTCAAGGCCCCTGCGCACGAGGAGCGGATCGCGGGCTCGGACAGAGTCCGCACGGTCTGGAGCGGGGAGTTCGACGACCAGCTGGGCCAGCGTCTGCCCAAGGACGGGATGTTCACGCTGCGCCGGCCCACGGACGCGGACGCCCACCAGGTCCAGCTCGCCGAGACGATGAAGACCTCGATGCTCGACGCGCTGGGCCGCGGCGACCAGGAGGGCTACGGGGGCAACATGCTGGGTTACCTGGTCGGCTTCGCGGCGCAGAAACAGGGCCTGGACACCAGCGGGCTGCCCGACATGCTCCAGCACCGCCTGGACCAGTCCGAGGTGATGATCGCGAGCATGGACATCGACGGTCTTTCGCCCGAGGAACAGCAGCGGGTCTACTCCAACGCTTACGTCGACGCGTTGGAGGCAGTGAACGAGAAGTACCCGGAACTTGAGGCTGAGTTGAAGCGGAGCCTCGGGGAGAACTGGCAGCAGACGCTGCAGACGGCGGTCGACGACCCGGGCGGCTTCTTCGAGAAGCAGCGGCTCAAGCCGCGGTCGCGCCCTACGGGCCCGTCGTCCGAGAGAGAGACCGGCCCGCAGAACGACGGCCCGAACGCTGAGGCCGATGCCGAGGACTACCAGCCCGCCTGAGGGTGATCCGAGAACACGAAACAAGGAGCAGAGGGAAGGGTCATGAGCCAGGAACAGAATGAGGGACAGCAGGTCAGGTTCGGATCGCGTTTAGCGCAGATGTTCGGCTACGTCACGCCGGAGGACCGGAACCGATGGAAGCAGCAGCGGGCCCAGAACAAGCCGAACGTCAGCGCGACCAAGCAGGGCACGAAGTCATTGCTGGGCTCGATGATGGAGTTCGGGGAGCGCAACATCGGCGCGAAACTCGATGCGGCCCACCGTGTGGCGGCGCAGCGGCGGTTCGAGGAGTCCCACGACAAGGTCGTGAACCAGCGCCGCGATCCGAACACGCGGAGCATCATCGAGTCGGTCGACTACGAGCCCAGGGACGACCGGGAGGAGATCGAGCCGGATCTGGAGCTCTAGCCGAATGGGGAACTATAAGCGAAGCGAGCGGCACTCGATAAGACCGCCCCTCCTTCTAGACTCGTGACTACCTTCGATAGACTGGTTTCTAAGTGAAACCGCGGCATGAAGGACGACAGGACAGGGCGTGGGCATGGAGACGACGACGAATCCGCGTGTCAGTAAGCGCAAGTTCATCTCTCGGGTCGCGACTCGCAGCGGGTTGCCGGTCCGGGTGGTGAACAAGGTGTACGAGTCGTTGCTCGGTGAACTCACGGGTGCGGTCAGCTGTGGGGAGACGGTCGTGCTCACGAGCTTCGGCCGCTTTTACCGACAGGATCACAAGGGTCACAAGGTGCGCTTCGGCAAGAGCAACGTCGACGACTACGTGGTGCTGAAGTTCTCCGCGTCGAGCAGCTTCAACCGCCGGCTCGGGGGCGACAAGAACGAGATCTCACCGGAGACTTACGGGACGATCGAGGATGCCGACGAGTTCGAGAACGTGATTGAGGATCGTGAGCTACAGGCCGCGTCGTAGGCGACGAGGAGCTGGCAGAAAAAGAGAACCCCCGTGATGCGCAGGCATCACGGGGGTTCTTTCGTGGTGGGAGGAGCCCAGTTGCGAGGCTCAGCCGTCGGCGATGGCGAAGATCAGCACGAGCATGATGACCGGGACGAGGAGCACGCCGGCCCCAGCCTCCCATCCCAGCGGCGAGTTGATCCAGCCCATGAAGTCGTTCCACAGGCAGGCGCCGGTGCTCGAGACCGAGGCGAAGAAGCCGGCGCCCCATCCGATGACGGCTGCCAGGCTGACGCCGCCGATCAGACCAAGGGCGATGATGACGCGGGCGCTCTTGAACATGGTCCCGCACATGACGCCCCGCCCTACTTCCGGTCCTCGAAGAGCAGGTAGTACAACCCGATGTGCGGGATGACGAGGGCCGCCAGCGCGATCCAGGCCCGCCCCGGATCCTCGACCACCCAGCCGACGAGGCCCTTGACGGGTCCGACGTAGGCCAGCACGGGGGCGAGCACCTCAGTGCGGAAGATGACATGGAAGATGCCGTAGGCCATGCCGAGGGCGATCGCCAGTCCGATGCCGCGCCGTACGAAGAGCGCGGAACGAGGACCGATCCGCCGGCGGCGTCCCGCGGCTGTGCTGGACTGGGGTTCGGCATCAGGCGCAATCGCCTGGGATATTGGTTCGTAGTCGCACATCGCCACCATCCCGACATTATCGAATTACTATTGCATCCATTTCACAAGAAGCCCTCAATGGGGAAAGCAGCGCTCGATCGGCAGTTTCGAAACGTCACCCGCGGGCGAGCCTGACCCCACGATGCTCATCCGCCCACTGCCGACCGAGCGGGCCGAGGCTCTCGGCGAGCTCCTCGATGGTCATGCTCGGCTCGCCGGAGGCGTCGGACTCCCGCGTGCGACGGGAAAGCTCGGCCTGGAAAGCAGCCTCAGCGTGGACGTGGGCCGCGTGGTGGTACTTCATGAGGCGCACGAACGCGGCGAAGGGGATGACCGCAGCCTCAGGCTTGCTGCCGTCCCCGAAGATCAGCGGCGTGATCTCGCCGCGGCGATAGAGGGTCAGCATCGTGGCGAGGTCCTCGCGCCTGAGCTGGTCGGTCGGGACGACATTGACGGGGAACTTCGGGAGCTCGGCGTCGGGAGTGCCGTTGTCGTGAGTATTGCCGTTGTGAGTCATACCTTCAGTCTAATCAGTCGGGAATAACTTGTTGTCGACTCGAATGCGACAGTTCTCGTCGAGTCTATATGGGCGTCAAATGGACGATCGCCCCGTCTCTGAGAGGCAGGACGGGCAAGAGAATGAGGAGACCCGTGCCCCAGTCCCGCACGGTGCGGGGCTGGGACACGGGCCATGATGGATGGACGGTCGTGACCTCAGAAGTTCCCCTCGTCGACCTGCAGGCAGACGATGCCGAGCGAGCGCCACAGGGCCACCACTCGGTCACGGTCGTCCAGGGCCAGGAGAACGTCGTAGGTGTCACGAACGTGGGTGTTGAACAGCTCGTGCTTGACGACGTGGTCGGGGCGCATGTCTCCCTGGTCGCGCATCAGCAGCAGAGCATCGTCAGCCCACTCCCCCAGGTGCTGGCTTAGCCATCCCCGGGTCGCAGCGCGGACGCTGTACCCCCGGTCGTCACGCTCGGGCCGGCCAGAGCAGAAGATGATCTGGCTGCCAGCATCGCGCAGCGCGTTCACCGTATCGATGATCGGCGGGTTGGGCAGATCCCAGACCACCAGTCGATAGTCGTGATGGCCCCGTAGCAGCGTGCCGTCAGACAGCACATGCTTGGCGACCGTCCCGTCGATGTCGACGATGACTGCCCGGGGCTGGCGCGACGTCCCCATGGTCGTGCGTGCGTTCATAACTGGCGTTTGCCTCCGCGTCGAGGCTGGTGCTTCAGTCGGCCTCCGGAGGAGATTCGGGGACGAAGTCGCCGACCACGGGGGCACGAATGAGCCCGCCGTCTTGGACGATCCAGTCGGAGCGGTTGGCCAGGGTGTGATCGTCGGCATCGAACAGCTCGTCGGGCACGGCGTTTTCAGGCATCGGTGGGCTCCTCTCGACTGACAACTGGCCCCGGCAGCGCCGGGGCATCGAACGACGAGGCTTCAATGGATGGCTCGGCACCGGTCAGACGGATGACCTCCAGGACGTGGGCCTCGATGTCGGCGCGGGCTTGGGCGACGACCTGCTCACCAGCCTCCACGAGTGAGTCGACGGTGAACTGGGCGTTGCTGCCCGCACCGGCGACGGCGTTCTCCAGCGCGCTGAGTGCCTCCTTGGTGGCCCTCACGCCCTTCTTCTCGTGGATCGCCTCATGCAGTGCCGCCGTGGCAGCCTTGACGCGGGTATACATCCGGTCGGTGACCTCCCGAACCTCCCGCAGATTCTCGGCGGTGCGGGGCTGGTGAGAAATCTCGGGTACGAAGGGATCGTGCTCGGTACGCCGGATGGTCACCGGCACGCCGCTGCCGAGGCCCATGGAGGACACGAGTGAGCCCCATTGCGCGAGGCTCATCTCGATCTCCACGAGCTCTCGGCCTGGATAGACCCAGTCGTGGTTGAGGTCGCGCTTGCGCACGGCCTCGTGGACGGAGAGCGAGACGGTCTCGTTGTGGAGCAGGTCGGACTGGAACAGCGAACGGCCTCCTCCGCTTCGTCGCGTGACAACCGCGACGCCAAAGGCGGGGTGGATCTCCCCGCCGTGCTCCGCATCGGTCGCTGGCTCCTGGGCCGGACGGCGGCTCATGCCGGCATCACCTCAGACGCCTCGATCTGCTGTGCCTGGTGCCCTCGCATGATCGCTCCTCGGTGGCGTATTCGATGACGATGGCGGTGTCGCGGACGTGGAAGCGGAGGGCATCTCCGGGGATCGGCTCTGCACTAGGGCGCGGCACAGGTCCGCGTCGGCCTGGTCCACGAAGCGACCGTCCGCCTGCCTCTTCCGGACCGCGACCGCGAGCGGGTCTTCCCGGGCGGACGCCGGTGTACGTGACCACCGGCGTACCGATCGGGTACAGGGCGTTCCACTGCTCGTCGTTCATGGGCTGCCCTCCTCGTTGTCGGCTGGCGGCCGGTGCGGGATGTCGATCCCTTCGCCCAGGGCAGGCTTGTTGTAGGAGACGAGGACTGCCTGCCACTTCCGCCGGAAACGGGCAGCCTGGATGAGCGACCACGCGGTGGTCACGAGCTGCGCGCACACCAGGCTCGCCATTGGCGACGGTGTCTCGCCTGCGGCCACGAGCCAGATGCCGTTCACGACCAGGGCTCCAGCCATGCCGCTCAGGAAGGCTTGGGCGAGCAATCGGAGGAGCGGGAAGCGCGTCATGACGGCACCTCTCCAGTTACCGTGACATCGCGGTGGCCAGCCGAAAGGTGGGGATCCCCGTCGACCTCGACGGTCTCTTCGCCGACGTACATGGCGAGGAAGCTGTCGTCGAGCGGATCGACGGCATGCTCCTCGGTGAACTCGGCCTGGTACTTGCGGGGATCGCGGCCCCCAGGGTGCTTGCGCACCTTGCCGATGGCGTCGGCGATCCATTCAAGGGTTGCACCGGACCAGTCCGGTGAGGAGCCAAGACCGAGCGCGATCGCGTCGACCACGTCGGTGTCAGTAAGGGGGGTGTGGTCCCCGCTGCCGTTCGCACGGGAGAGCGGCAACTCGTAGTCCGTAATGAATCCCATGCCGATGAGCACGCTCTCGGGCAGTTTGTGGGCGTCCCAGATCGCTTGGGTCGCGTTCGTGGGACTGTCGCCGTTGGAGGGCCCACCGGAGATGTAGAGCCTGTAGTTGGCGACCGTGAGGAACGTGGTCTCTCGGGAGTCGAGGGCCTCTTCAAGTTTGTTGATGACCACGAGACCGGCAAGCCGGGCGTACTCGATGAGCACTTCGCCGTTCTCGTGGACAAGGTCGGACTCGCCGTCCAGATCCGGCAACAGCTCCTCGATCTCGGTCTCGGGCTCGTCGAAGGTGAAGAGCGAGGGGTCTTCGATCTTCTCGAGCAGCTGACGGCCGCGGTCGAAGTTCGGCGGTCCGGTGCATTCAGCCGGGAAGGCGATGGTGGCGGTGAGCATACTCACGCCCATGATGATCTGCTCCTTCAAGTTCGTACCTTGGGCCGACCGACAGCCGGCCCAGAGCTGCGCTGTCAGCTGGTCTTCTTCGGTTTCGCGACGCGGCATGGGCCGGGACCTTCACAGCACGTGGCTTCTCGGGGGTTGTCCCACTGACAGGTCGGGCAGCGCCAGAGAACGCCAGCCACGAACGCCGCTTCCCGGATTGCCTGATCCTGGTGGTCATCGGCTGCGTCGAGCAGCGTGGTCAGCAGATCCCGCTTGGCGGTGACCTCCGCACTGTCATCCAGCACTACGTCATCATTGATCTCCACGCGCAACGGCACAGTGCCGTCGGGACGCACCAGCCGGTCTTCCGCGGAATCGAGGTTCACGGAGACCCGGACGGCACCGGCCTCGTGGTCGAGGTAGGCAAACACCAGGACGCCGTCGACCTCGATGCATGGGAGGTCGTTGTCGTCGGTCTGCGGGTGGAAGGTGGCGTCCCGGTTCGCCTGCTCGCTCGCATCCTCATCGGGGAAGCGGTAGTCGAGCGGCACGATGCGGGTCCGGCCGCGCCTGCTGATCTCCTCGGCATAGAGGTTGTACCCCTCGTCCGGGCGGCCGTCGCGGTCGGGGCCGTAATAGAGCCGCACAGCGTCACGGTCGTCCGTAGGCGGCTGGTCGGGGATGCCTCCCCCGCTTAGGAGGTTGGCCCAGACTCCGCGTACGTACTCGGCGAGATCGGCCAGAGCGGAGTCCTCATCGACATGGAGGGTCACCACGTCCTCGTGGCGATCCCAGCGGCGCAGCACCCATGCCTGTCCTGCCGGGCGCGGGCTGATGAAGGTCACTGCTTCGGGGTGAGAAGGTTTCTGGTCAGCATGTTCGGCGAGCCGCAGTTCGCGTGCGCGGTTGAGGGTGTCCTGCTGGTGTTCGGAAAGATCGCTGGGGTCGACGTCCTCCCACAGCTCCACAGCGGTCTTCACGAGGCATTCGATGTCCAGCGGGTTGAAGAGTGCAGCAATCACAGGCTCTCCTTGAGGGGGTGTGTTGAGCGGCATTGAAAATGCCCATGTCGTGGGCGATCTTGCAGTGTTGAACATGCCGACGATTTCGGTTGCAGGCCGATGAGGTCGGGGTATTCGTTGGCGGTGACACCTTGCCGATGAGGACATGCAAAAGGCCCGGCTGTGCTCGCCGGCCCCGACGACGAGGTCCGCGTTGCACAGTTCGTCAGGCACGGTGCTCGTGGTGGGCTCAGGTATCGGTGCGATCCTCTTGGCTGGGAGCTTGCCCCGGCAGCGCCGGGGCATCGAATGACGAGGCTTCGATGGAGGTCTCGGCACCCGTCAGCCGGACGACCTCAAGGACGTGAGCCTCGATGTCGGCACAAGCCTGGGCGACGACCTGCTCGCCGGGCGCTGCCCGGCCGGGGCCCGGCCGCCGTGTTGGCGGCCGGGACGACGAGGTTCGAGGTGGTCACTGTGCGCCGCCCTGGATCTCGTTGGTGTGGATGAGGTGGCCGAAGCCGTGGTTGTCCTTGCCGTAGACCACTTCGTTGTCGAGGGGCAGGTCGCCGAGGGCCGCGCGCAGGGCGTAGCCGAGGCTCGCCGGGTGCCCTTGCATGTCCATCCAGGAGCGGCCGAATGCACGGTCGTTCCAGTCCTCGATCCGGAGGTCGAACGGCGTGGTGTCGGCGTGGCCGTCCACCGCGGAGGCGGGGGCTACGGTGACGGTCTGCCCGGCGAGCGGGTGGGTGGTGGTGTGGTGCATGTGTCAGTCACCTTTGGTGTGGTCGCAGCCGGTGTAGCGGTGAGCTCCGCCGGGTTGCGGGGTGTGGACGGTGGTCATGTGGTCGCAGATGGTGGTGTCGCAGGCGAGCCAGCTGGCCCCCGCCGGGTGCGCGGTGAACGCCGCGTACGGCGGGACCGCAGCGGGCTTGTGTCGGCGGAGGGCCGGGCCACGCGAGAACCGGGACTCGTGCGGCGACAGGCCGAGCACTGCGGCGATCTCGCTACCGCCGATCCCGGACCGCCGGGCCGCGTGCCACTCTTCTGACCCGGGCTCGAACATGCCGACCACGACCGGGCCGGCGCCCGGGGATCGCTCCCCGGCCAGCGCGGTGTCCGTCATCGGCCGTCACTGCCCTCGGTGACGTCGGTGTGGCCGGCGGCCCAGATGGCCTCCCGGTCGCCCTCTTTGTAGGCGCAGGGATCTCAGCTGCCATTGAAGAAGCGCCAGCCGAGCGCGGTGCGTGCCCCGTCCTCGAGGGTGCGGTCTTCGTTGCAGACCAGGCGGGGCAGCGTCGGTTCGTCGCGCTCCACCTGTCACGGGCCCGCAGTGGCGGCGGTCGCACGGGCCGAGATCTCGATCAAGCGGTTGTCGTTCATACCGCCACCGCCTTGCGGACGGGCATCGGGCGGGCCACAGAGTCACGGGACACACCGCGGCCGTTCCCCCACGGGCGCCAGACGATCGGGCCGTGGCACCGGCGGAAGGGGTCGTGGTGGGTGGTACGGGTGAAGGAGAGGCGCCGGCAGTCCGGACATTGGATTTGCGGGCCGATCTTCTGACCGTGATGGCGGCTGGCGAACGCTTCGTGTACGTCGAGGTGGTCCATGCGCTGGACCTCGATCGACCCGTCAATGGCCGTCTCCCCGGTCAGGCTGATGTCGGTCGGGTCGTCGCCGTAGTAGGCCAAGGCGTCGTCCTCCGACGGGGCGCTGACCCACAGCACGTACCGGGTGACGGTCTTGACGACGACGGGGTACTCCCGGTCGTCGAGGTCGTACAGATCGCGGCCGACGTTGTGGCCCTCGGTGATCAGGTCATTCAGGTTCTCGTCCAGGCCGAGGGGGATCGTGCGGGGGTACTTCCGTCCCCGCGCGTCCTCGTGTGCCTCCGAGTGACGCAGGTCGAGCACACAGTTGTAGTAGCTGTACTTCTGGCCGTCCTCAAACAGGGGCTCTTCGCACTTCATCGGGCATCGTCCTTGCGGGTGTAGAAGCGGACGACCGGGCGTCTCGTGGCGGTCGAGGAGGCCGGTGGAGTGGTGGTGGGCGAGGACTCGGCGTGCGGCCTGGTCGTGCGGGCCGGGGAGACCAGCGGCACGGAGGACACGCATCTCGATCCGGGAGATCAGCCGCTCCCACTTCCCCAGCTTCATGTGGGCCTGGTCGTCGTGGAATGCGGTGAGCCTGGGCGATCCGCCAGCGGCGCTGAGCCGGTCCTTCAGCTCGTTGAAGCGCTGATCGGGCGTAGGCTCAGTGCTCTTCTCAGATGAGCCAGGTCATGAGTTAGTTCCTGATGCCTATCGCGTCGGTCAGTACCTCTTGCGCCGGCGCGCGAGACGCCAGCGGTAGAGGGGGGTTGGCACGCGGTTGGACTTCCGCCGGTTGTGCCGACGACAGAGCAACTGGCCGTTCCACAGTTCAGTCGGCCCGCCGCGGCTCCAGGGGTGTATGTGATCGGCCTCGGTCCCCGGTGCCGGGCACCGGAACCAGAGCGGCGGCTTGTGCTCGCACCAGCCGTTGGCCTGGCGGATGAGCTGCTGCTTCTGCGACCAGTTGAAGAACCGGGCAGGATCCCGCCAGCGCCGCTTACGGCCGATGCCGGCGACAAGGTACAGAATGCCGATCGCGGCGACGGCCAGGTAGGCGAGCAAAGCAGTCGGTTCTGGCTGCATGGCGCTCAATGCAGGTCGTTGCTGAAGGAGATCAGCTCACGCGCGACGGCTAGGACGCCAGCCCAGCCGACGGCCTCATGGTCGTCGGTGAGCAGTCGGACTTCAGTGTCTCGCGAGAGGTAGGCGCCGCGGACCCTGTCGAGGACCTCAACTGTGAGATAGGGCTCAACGATCTCGCTGTCGGGGGCGGAGATGTCCATTCCTGGGACGAGTCCGGACTGACCTAGGGCAATCGCGACCAGCTGGACGGTGTCGTTGAAATCCTTCGCGTTTCGGAGAGGCGTGGTCTCGCCCGCGAAACTGTCGGGGTCGATCACTGGAATGCTGGCGAGAGTTGCTTCCCTCAGGGCGCGGGTGATCTCTTCGTCGGAGAAGGTGAAGCCGGGGTGGATCTCCTCAACGGAGACGATCCGGCGGAGCAGGTGTTCACTGAGCTGCGATCTGGAGGCGGTTCTGACCGCTCGGACTAGGTCTTCGGCCTCGATAACGGTGACGAGGCGGATGCCGTCATGACAGAGGTCGGTCCCCCGGGATTCACGGTGCTCAGCTTCGGGGTCGGGCTCGGAGACGATGCGGTACTTGGGCATGGTCGAAGGTTGCTTTCTGTACAGGAACGCCTGAGCGGGGACATCGAACGCCGAGGAGGCGGCCGGAGTGGCTCCTCGGATGGTTCGGATGGTTCGGATGGGGGCGTCTTCAGAAGTCGATGGAGTACTTCCGGGGGCGGCGCAGGGTCACCGCGGCGGCACGCAGGTCCTTCTCGTCGTCGGGCGACTTGTCGTCCTCGTCACGGAGGTCGGTGAGTGTGAAGGCACCATCCGGGAGCAGGTAGCCGTCCTCGGACGGGACGGCGTCGCGCATGCGGAAGTGCAGCCCGGTGCCGGTGTCCCAGTCGTTGATGGTCTGCAGGCTGTCGCTGTTGAACAGATCGACGCGGCCGTCGAAGAGGTCGGTGTCACCGTTCTTCCAGGTGACGTGTACCTCGATCCGCGAGCTGGCGTGCTCGCTGCGCTTGATGTTCAGGTCGCCGATCACCTCAGCGAACGACTCACCGAGGCGCAGCTCGAAGGCGATCGCCCGCAGGTGGTCGAAGTTGATGTCGTACTTCCGGGAGAAGTCGACGATCTCGGCCACCTGCTTCTCTGCCACTCCGGGCACCTGGTCGCGCAGGTAGGTGGCGACTGTGTCGGGCTCGGGGTAGGCGAAGCGCATGTGGTAGTGGAAGCGGCCGGGGCGGTTGAGCATGTAGTCGCTGACACGGTGCAGCTCGTTGACCGACAGGACGTAGAGGCGCTTCGTCGTGCTCAACCCGTCGAACAGGCTCAGGAACTGGTTCTGTGACTCGTCATCTTCATTGGAGAAGATCTTTTCGAACTCGTCGAAGACGACGACAACTTCACCGAGCTCGTCGAGGAAGGCGGCGAGCCCCGGCGTGTTGTGCTGCACGAGCACGGTGGGCAGGTGGCACTCCTCGCGCATACGCTCGGTAAGCAGGCGGAGCATGAGGCTCTTGCCCATGCCCTTGTCGCCGGAGAGGATGACGCCGAGCGAGCGGTCCATGGCGGAGTAGCCTGTGACGATCCGCTGTACACGGGAGGCATGGCTGCCGTAGACGGTCTCTTCGGCGGATGCCAGCGGCTCCGTCTGACGCAGGCTGTAGCCGGCCACCTGGGAGAAGGAGATCGTGTAGGTGGCCAAGGGCAGATCAGCGAACGTCTGCACGGAGTCCCCGTAGAGGCGGAACTCCCCGTCGGAGGCGACGATCGTGGATGCGGGCATGGAGACTTCTCGCTTTCGCAGGGGTATGTAGGTGGTGGCGGCGCAGCGGCACTCAGCGGATCGGAAGCACGCTGCTGTCCGGGCGGTAGACGCCCTCGTCCTCGTTGAGCACGGACTTGGAGAGGGTGACGGTGGCCATCAGGAGAGTTGCGACAGGCGCGGCTAGGCGCTGCTCGTCGACGAGCTAGATCTTGGGGATGTGGCCAGGCGAGGTGAAGAAGTGCTCGGCGACCGTCTGGCCGGGTCCGTACTCGGTGATGACCGAGTAGAGCGCCTTGGGGGTCGCGCTCTTCTTCGCGGTGGCACTCACATAGAGCTGGATGCCCCACTCGCGGCAGACAGAGTTCGACGAGGGCATTGACGACCTCGTCCGGGGTGGCGCAGAGCTCCTGGATGTTGCTCTGCCGCTTGCGATGTCGGCGTTGTGGAGATCGCGGATCCAGGCGCCGCTGGTGGCGCTGATGGTACTGGTCAGGACATCGGAGTCCCTGAGGATGCCGATTCATATGCGCAGCCGCTGCTCGGCGACTGCGATGTGGGCGTGGGAAACGGCGCGCCCGTTGGCGTGCGTCCCGGCGGTGGCGGGCAATGCGTGCAGCGTAGAGCCGTCAGGGACCACGAACTGGGCCATGCCCCCCTTCATTCGACTGCGGTGACGGCCGCGTTCGCGGCGGCCATCTGCTCGGCCAGCGCGCACAGCTGAGCGAGCTGCTCAGGTGTGAGGTGATACCTGCTGGTCTCCTTGCCGGCCGCCCAACCGATGGCGTCCTCCGAGGTGATACTCACGGATTTGAGGCCCTCAAGGCGCTCGCGCTCGGCTGCTCTGGCCCTGTCCTCCTCCAGCGCATCCCACAGGAGCTCGGCGACCTCGGCGGTCTCGCCGAGCTTCCAGCCGTCTGCGCGGCGGACCTCATGGCCGTCCGGGCCGGTGATGACGATGGCGCCGACGTCCTCACCCCACATGCCAGTGAGGAGGATGGTGTACCCGCTCTTCGTGGTGGCCTGTGCCCGGACTGCGCCCTTGTACTTCTTCGCAAGACTGGCGAGCTCGGCAGCGAATGCGCTGCGCCGGTCGGTGGTCATGTGTCTGCCCCTTCTGTTGGTGTCTCGGTTACTGCTCGACGACCGCCCCGGTCGTCAGGGGCGTCCTGTGGTGCGGGAGCATCCCTTCCGGCAGCACCGACACTGCCGCGGCCGACCGACCACACGTACAGCGGCTAGGCGAGTTCGGGGTCAGGGCTCGTCGCGGCGCAGGGTGACGCGGTGCGCCTCCTAGCGGCCCCGGTCGTACAGCTCGATCACGCCGTCCGGGTAGTGCGTGGTCTCGGTGTTCGCGCACTCGGCGGCGCCGTGCGCGAACGCGTCCTGTCCGGCGGTGTGCGTGTACCGCTCCGGCGTCCACTCGCCCCACAGCACAGGCCGCAGATGGCGTACAGGCCATGCGCGTCCGGGGTGACGGTGTGGGTGTCGGGCTTGTCGAACCACATTCCGCGTCGTACTGGTGGAGGTCATGACGATCAGGTTGGCCGAGTCCTGGGTGAAGAGTCTCGGCGGTCGACGCCTGTTCGTCGGCCACGGGCGAAGCGGGCATGATCCAGAGCTGATAACACGGCACACGCTCGTTCGAGGCCAAGCCTGGCAGCAGCCTGTATGTCTGACCGAAGTGCAAAGCGCTGAACTGAATCTAACGGTTCCATTTCTGGCTGTGCACTGCAGCGTATGCGCCGCCGAAGCTCTTCACGTCGATGACGTCGTCGCCGTCCTCGTCGTTCACCCAGGTCTGGCCCTATGCCGAGCAGATCTCCTTCACGGCGGCCATCGGCTGTCCTTCAGACTGCGTCATTCAGGAGTGTGAAGTGTGGAAGACCGCAGGGGCGGGTGTCTCGCTCGTCGAAACGCCCGTCCCTGCGGCATATGGTGGTGGCGGCGGTTGGTCAGACGGCCGCGGTGACCGCGGAGCGGTCGTCGGCGCTGCCGGGAGCAGCGCTGTCGTTGTCATCCAGGAGATCCGGATCGATGCCGAGGGCACGAGCGGCGTTCCTCTTGTCGCGCTCGGTCAGAGCCGTCACGATCTGCTCATAACTGCTTTGGATCGGAGGGTTCTTCACAGTGCCGTAGCCGAGTACGTACTGGCTCTTCATGGCACGAGTGAAGGCGACGTAGAACATTCGCTTCGCGTCTTGGGTCATCTTCGTGTCCTCCCTGTAGAGGACGACAGCGTTGTCGAATTCGAGACCCTTGGCACCGTGGATCGTCGAAATGACCAGGTCGGCCTTGGACTCGAGGTTCTTCCGCTTGCGCTCCTGGTTCTTCTGCTTGTTGATGTTAAGTTTCTGCTGGTTTCGCTGAATCTCGAAGGAGAGCAGGTTGTCGCGCAGTCGATCGAAGAACACTTTGTGCGTGAGCGTGCCCTGGTGGGCGAGCGTGACCCAGCCGTTGATGGTCGCACTGTTCTCGATCCACCACTCGGAGATCGTGCGGAGGATCGCCTTCTCGACATTGGCATTGGCAGCGTTCTTCGTCAGCTTGTCCATGTTGTCCTTGATCCCCTGGGAGACCACGAACGCGGCGTTGGTCGGCGGTGCCTGCAGGACGTCGTTCCAGAAGAACTTGATGTACTTCGAGAAGATGTCCGTGGCATAGACGCGATCGCTGACCAGAGAGGCGACACGGCGGTCCGGGTAACGCTTTTCAAGCACATCCTGGATCAAGGACACCTCGCGGCGCGAGTAGGCCAGGAAGGCCACCTGCTCGCCCCGGTCCAGGCACTTGTCCACGTAGTTGGGGATGACCGTGTTGCGCACGATCGCCTGCAGGTCCTGGGTGACAAACCCTGTGAGTCTGGCCACCTCGCGGTACTCCAGGGTGACCTTCTCCTGGAACGAGTCCGCCGTAGGCATTGCGAGCGAGTTTGCCTGCAGCTGGATGTTGGCGAACTGGTTGGTCTCCAGCCCGCCGAGCACGACGTTCGCGAAGTCCAGGATCTCCTGGTTGCTCCGGTAGTTCGTCGTGAGCTTAAAGGTCGCGAAGACACCAGAGCCCTCGAGCGTGTTGAGCGCGCGCGGGTTCGCTGAGCGGAATTCGTAGAGCGTCTGCGAGGCATCGCCGACGATGAACAAGGACTGAGCGTGCTTGGTGATGTATTTCAGCACGTAGATGAACTCAAACACGCTGTTGTCCTGGACCTCGTCGATGATGAGGTACTTCGACTGCACGTGGCCCGGCTCGGCCATGTCGTCGATCTTCTGGTAGCAGATGATGATCTGCAGCTCCAGCGACGTCTGCTCGATGCGGTCGAGCAGGCCGATCACCTCGTCGAAGTGGCTCTCGACGAAGGTGTTCAGGGCCGTGAAGGCTCCGGTCCTATTCTGGTCGACCTCCAGCAGGCGGTGTCGGAACGTCGCCGCGAACTGGCTGTTCGGGTAGAAGATGTCGATCGAGTTGATGATGGTGTCTATGGCCGAGACTTTGTGCCGCGGGTGGTTCATCGAGTAGATGTCAATAATCATCTTGGCGATCGTCATCGAGCCAACGTCCGGGTTCCTCTCGGTGATGTTGTCGGCCGCAGCGTTGGTGAACGACAGCACCGTGATGTCCGAAGCGGGGACCCCACAGGCTTCGAGGTACTTGATGCGCTCAAGGATCACGGTCGACTTGCCGGTTCCGGCTCCCGCCTGCGTCATCACCAGCGGCTCATGTGTGGTGAGCGCATCGAGCTGCTGCCTGGACAGGTGGGCTGGCAGTGCCGGAGGCGTGGCCGGCCGCGCGGGTACGACCAGCTGAGCCTTCATCTGCTCCAGGTGGTCGAGCGTGTGGTTCATCAGCAGGCTGAGGTTCTGCTTCGACAGCGTCGTGGCGATCCGATCGGAGAAAGTCGCATCGATGCGCTTGTGGATCTGGCGGTATGCCTCCAGCGGGACGTTGTAGTTCTCCAGGTAGCGCAGCTGGACGGCGAGCATGTTCAGCTGGTGTTCCGTCGGGCTCGCGGGCATGTCCTGGATGTAGCGGCAGACCTCGTCGGCGATCGTCTCGGAGTCCCAGGTTTGAGCCAGGCGCGTGATGCGCTCGTAGATCGGGTACTGGCGCATCCACTCGTCGAACTCATCGTCGAGGTTGGAGGCAGTCAGGCCAGCGGATGTGAGCACGTCCTGGACGTAGTCGCGAGCGTTCTCCAGCGGGCTGGTGTCCCACTGCAGGAAGACAGCGGCACCGTGGCTCCCGTAGCCGACCGAGCGCGAGACTGCGGTCGCGTACTCGGGCTCGGGGAGCCCCTTCTTGAAGAAGTACAGCTCCATCCTGTACTGGATGACGAGGTCGCGCGTGGACTTGCCGCCGGATTTGTCCTCGTAGAACACGAGGGCCTGCGGGGTCATGTCGAAGACGACGTCCCAGTCGTTGAATCGGCTGGACGAGATGTCGACAACGAAGCGGTCGTCCGTATGTGGGCTCGGCAGTGTGAAGGACCCGCCTACGTTCAGAGCGCGGCGCGTGATCGGCGCGAGCGGGATCTGTGTAGTGGCGACGTCGTGCTGCGTCGAGCTCTGCTTGACCTCGATATCGGCGGCCATGGCGTAGGCGGTGTTGGTGGCAGTGTTGATCGGCAGCAGGGATTCGTTGAGCAGGCCGACCTTCTTGCCGTTGCCGGTGAGCTTCGAGGAGAAGAACTTCGGGTCGACGGCCTTCTGAGCAACGGCATTGGCCGAGAGATCGAGGTCATCAAGCAGGACAGGCATGTCGTTGCCTTTCTCCAGTGGGTCGAGAAGTGGATTGAGAGAAAGCATGAATCGCGTCGCATAACAATTCTTACAAGAGTGAATAGCCAGTCGAATACTCGAAGGCGAGCGAAAAGCGCAGCGACAGGGCTGGGTCATGGGCGCAGGCACGAACACGGGCGGGGCTCTCGTCAGCCGACGAGCCCCGCCCGCGTTCCTCTCAACCCACCCGTCAGGGGCCGTTAGGCCCCTGAATCCGGGGTACGTGGCGAAGCCACACCCCGGACACCGCGCGCTACCCAGGCGCGCGGTCGTTCATCAGCGGCAGCTCACCTCACTTCGAGGTCGACTCCGAGCGCCGGTCGGGACCATCGGCGACAGCATCGCCGGCATCGAGATCCCAGGGGCAGGCTGTGACGAAGGATCCTGCGGAATCGACCTCGATCAGGCCAAGCATGAGGCCCAGTTCGCGAAGTTCATCGGCGCTCCGAACATGGATGGTGAGGTTCGCTCGGGCCGCGGTAGAGAGCTCCTTGGCTCGCTTTTGATGCTCGCGGAGCAGAGGTTCAGGGAGCATGGTGGACATGACTGTCCCCCTTTCTGAGCAATGAGGGAGCGAGGGTGAGATATGCCGAGCGCTCCTGTTCCGGAACATCCGGAACAGGAGCGCTCGGTGTGATGTGAACGGCTGCTCACTCATCCGACGGGGATGCCGAGGCGGTGCCGCCGGTCTGAGCAGCGAGCAGGTAGTCCTCAATCCAGGTACGAACAGCCTTGCGCGCCGGCCGCGCACCCTGGGAGTCCACGTAAGTGCTCTCTTCGATGGCGCGCAGCTCATCGTCGGGCATCGATCCGGGCAGCGCCTGGGCCAGCCGCGGCTTGGCCTCGACGATCCGTTCACGCTGCCGCTCGTAGTCGGCGGCCATGATCTGCCGGTAGGTCTGCCGGTCGACGGGGTTGAACCCCACGACCAGTGAGAACCGGCCCAGCAGCTCCGCGTCGAAGAACTGCTCCAGTGCCTTGTTGAGGCTCTGGTTCGAGATGGCCTTCGGGTTGTTGCCGAAGCCGATCAGCTTGCCGTCGAGCGAATCACGGGCGGCGTTGGTCGTGCAGATGACCAGGGCCTTGGAGAAGTCCAGCATCTTGCCATGTGCGTTGCGGATGTAGCCTTCGTCGAACGCCGAGAGGAACAGGCGCTGCACGGCCTTGTCGGCCTTCTCGAACTCGTCGAGCAGGATCACCCGGTGGGGGTTGGACTCCAGCGTGTCGAACGGGAGCTCCTGGTTGGAGTCCGATCCGACATAGCCGGGAGGTGGGCCGATGATCTTCGACGTCGACCACTCGCTGTGGAATTCGGTCATGTTGAGGATGATCGGCTCGGTGCCGGTCGTCTCCTCAGCGATGATCTTGACCGCCTCGGTCTTACCCACACCCGAGGCCCCGGCGAAGAGCCACGTCGTGGGCGTCTTCGTCGGGAACAGGTCGAGCTCTTCGCGGGCCAGACGGTCTGTGAGTTTGGCGAGCACGTCGTCCTGGCCCTGCAGGCGGCTGGTGAGCGTGGCGCTCAGCGCGGCGACGTCGAGGTCCTTGCGCTGGGCGTTTCCGGTCATCAGGCGCTTGGCTACATCGAGCACACGGGTGCTCGTCAGCGGCACTTGCGGGATGGACCGCAAGGTCTGCGCGAGTGCCGTGTCGCCAGCGTTCTCTGCCTGGACGATAAGCTTCTTCTGCTCCAGGACTCGGTCAGCCATCGCGCGGTCGAGCAGGGTGATGGCGTTGTCCGGCCGGTGCTGGACAGCCCGGGAGTTCGCTTCGGCGATCTGCACCACCGAAGCCAGGACGTCGTCGGAGACCCCGATCTGGTGGCGGTAGTGCGCCATGAGGCCGGGCCGGACCGTGGTCATCACGGCCAGCGTCTGTTCCACGCTCAGCTCGTCGACGATGAGCCGGGTGAAGCGACGGGCGAAGGCCGGGTCCTCGTCGAAGGCCCGAGACTCGGTGCTGGTGGTCGCGCCGATGACGGACATGTCGCCGCGGGCCAGGGCTGGCTTGAGGATCTGCGAGATCTTGCGGCCGACGGCGTCACCATGGCTGCCGGATCCGCCGGTGATCTGGTGGATCTCGTCCATGAACAGGATGGCCTTGTTCTTGGGGTCCGAGGCGAACTCGACGATCGCCTTGACCTTCTCCTCCAGCGAGCCGACGATGCCGGTCCCGGCGATGATGTTGGTGATGGGCAGCTCGTAGATCGTGTGGTCCTTGAGCTGGTCGGGGATGCGGGTGTCACCGAGCGCGATGCGCCGTGCGATGTCCTCGACGATCTTCGTCTTGCCGACGCCGGCGGAACCGACCAGCAGAGCGTTGGGCTTGGTCTTGCTGATGATGACCGAGAGGACCTGCTCGATGAGCGTGTCACGGAACATGGTCGGATCGGCGTTCTTGAACTTCTCGTTGTAGTCGACGAGGAGCTCCTTGACGTCATCGGCGCTGCCACCACTGAACGGCAGTCCCCCGGACGGAAACTGCGGAGGGTAGTTGCCGCCGCCGTTGGCCTTGTCGTCGTCGGAGCCGCCGGGTGTGAAGTTGCTGAGACCCACCGGGTCCTCCTTCGGTGCAGGTCGCTCGGCGTGGTGGCGCGCTGGGTCGATGCGCCACGGTGTCCCGAGCAGGGATATGGATGAGTGAGAGGGAAAGACAGGGGCGTCAAGAGCGGCACTGCTCTTGACGGTTTTCGAGGGGCAACCGGATCAGGTGGCCTCGACAGCGCCCGGCGCGGTGGTAGGCGCAGGCTTGGTGAGCGCCGCGGCAACCTCTTCGAAAGCGGCGACCGCCTTGCGAAGATCAGCGACGATCTCCGCGGTGATGTCCGCCGGGTTTCCGAGTCCTTCCGTACCCTGGGCGGCGATGTCGGGCGCAGGCCAGACTGGCTTTCGATCTCAGCACGGGCTATCCAGCGTTGAAGCTCGCAGCGACTATGCCGGATGGCCCCTCGGAAGTAAGCTGCTCGACCTTGGCGTTGGACCGATCGAGACGGAACCCCCGCAACGGCTTGTCATCGAAGTACTGAATCGATGTCAGTGCGGGGTCTCTGCTGGGGCCACCGCAGACGCTACGCAGCGCCTCGTCCTCGTTCTCGGCACGGACGACGACGGCGTCATACTCGTCAAGCTCCCAGCCGTCTGTGCGGGTCACCTTCCACAGCTTCATGGTCTTCAGTCCCCTTCTGGGTTTGCGGTCAGCTTGACAACCATTTCCTGAGTGACGAACCACTCGACTCACCGGTAGCGAGCACAGGGGCGGGCACCTAAAGAGCGCCAGTGGGGAAAAGGTGGGCACCGTCGGACTTCGTCCACCAGCCACCGATCGTTCCGAGAAGCTCGTTGACCCGCTGGCCTAGTGCGGGCACCATGCGGGAGCCGACCAGAACCAGGCGAGGGCCGTCAGTCTTGGCACGGTCTGATAGGGCTGGGGCAGGGATTTGGGTTGATGAGAAAGTCAGTGTCACCGAGAGCAGTGCCAATAGAGCGAGTCGCACGGCACCGCTCCTGGCGGTCCTTGGGGACAGCAGGGTCAGACGACCATGCCGAGGAGCCTCTGCCGGATGCTCGGGTCGATGTGCTGCATCGAGTCGGCGTAGCGCTTGGCCAGGTCCACCATGAACGACCAGTCCATGGCGGAGCACGGCGCGTAGTACAGGTTCTTCGGGTGGTCCTGACGCGTGGACGGCGGCAGCCAGTCGAAGTCGGTGACCATGAGCGAGAGCCTGCGCTGGCGTACCCGGCTGGCGTTGATGTACTGCCAGATCTGCGTGTATTCAGTTCCGCCCGACACCTTCGGGATCCTGCGGAACTCCTTCCAGATCTGAGCCGTCGACTTGTTCTCCGTACGCAGCATCACCTCCTGCGACAGGAAGTGGCTGAACGAGTTGAAGTACAGGTTGATGTTGAGCTTCTTGGCGATCTGAATGAGCATCATGACCGCCTCCTGGTAGTTCTCTTCGGAGATCGAACCAGAGGTGTCGATGTAGATATGCAGGTCGGGCATGTACTGCACCGAGGTGATCCGACCGGGCTTGTTGAAGTCGTCCGGGTTCCGGCGGTTGGCCTTGAGGAAGGTCGCTGTCGTCGTGCGGAAGATGTTCTGCGACTTGTTGACCTTGCCCATCCGACGCAGCACGCGGGTGATGTCTTTGAACAGGTCGAGCTTGCTCGGCGGCTGCTTGCGGAACGCCACTTGGGCGCTACGGCTGCCGGGCTGGCCCGGTTGCTGCTTGGCTCCCAAGGCGGCGGCCCGGGCCGCGGCTCGTGGCAGCGACGTGAGCTTGGACAGCGATGTGTTCGAGACGACCTTCACCGGCGAAGTCAGCGACTGGTTGATGAGGTTCCACTCCCCCGTGATCTTCGCCGCGGTGGCCCGGGCATGGGCCTCGACGTTGACCAGGACGAGGGAGCACGGGCAGAACAGCTCCCCGACCGTGAACGGTAGGACTCCGGTGTCCAGGGTGGTGTGCTGCTGGCTGGCCTGGGCCCGCTGCTGCTCAACGTAGTTCATGAGCATGTGCACGAGCACGCGGGCGAAGGAGTGCTCATCGTTGGCGTCAGAGTCTTCCTTGCGCACCAGCAGCGACTCGGTGAGCCCCTTCAGGGACAGAGCCGTGAAGTCGTTGAGCAACTTGGTGGTGGCCGGCGGCAGCGCGCTGGCCATCGTCTGAGTCTGCTGGGACAGCCAGATCTTGAAGTCGTCGAAGGCCGCGGAGGACTGGAACCAGAACCCGAGGGTGTCGGGGTGGAAGGTGTAGGCAATCGAGGCGAAGAAGGCGCTCTCGTCGCCGGTCCCCGCCAGCAGCGCCTTCGCGGCCGGGAGGACATCAGCCTGTGCGGTGTAGAGCACCCGCGGGGAGGGCGCGGGCATCTTGTTCTGCTGCCCGGCCTGGACGGCGAAGAGCTCGGCGACCGGCAGCGGTGTGCCCTGGTCGAAGTTGATCAGGGTCTGCCCGAGCAGCTCCTTGACGGTCTGCTCGCTGGACGCGTTCAGCGTGTCGCCGAGGCAGCTCAGGACCAGATTCGGGATGTCCCCCGTCAGATCAGTGCCCTTGGCGTCGGTGATGCTCGCCGGGGCATTGGGGTTCAATGGCTCCAGCAACGGGTCGATGAGGGTCTGCTGGATCGCCAGCATCGGGTCGTAATCACCGGTGCACGAGATGATGTGCAGTGCGTCGAGTACGGCCGGCTTCTGGTTCGTGACGGTGATCGTCATGGGTCGTGGTCTCCTTCTGAGAACAAGGCAGCGGCAGGCCGCCGGTGGTGAAGAGTTGCGGCAAGGACGGCAGCCCGCAGCAGGTCCACCACCGGCGAGCGAGCGATCAGAGGAAGGCCGAGAGGACCGGCTTGGCCTGGTTGACGATCGGAGCGTCGATCTCCATGAATGCCTCCAGGTTCTGGCGGTCGATCTGCTGGCTGGTCACCATCTCGATGAGCGTGCGGGTGTGCTCCGGCTCGATCTGGGTGACGGCCTGGGCCAGCTGCTCGATGAGGCGCGCGTTGTCCTTGCTCTCCTTGAGTGCGTACAGCAGCGACCCGGACTTCTCGTTGTCGGTCAGCGTCGCGATGACCGCGATCATGTCGGTCACGGTCGCTGCGGTCTTCAGGCTCTGGTAGCAGTTCGGCTTCGGGACGTTCACCCGGTTGTGCTGCACGCCGCCGGCGTTGTTCGCTAGGTCCTGGGCGATGGTGGCCACGAGCTGCGTGGTGAACATGGTGTCTCCGACGTAGGCCTCGATGGCCTCGTTCAGCAGCGAGGTCTCGCGGTCGACGATCTGGATCGGGGTGGCCAGGTACTGTGCCAGCTGCTGCGGGTCGGCCGCGTTGAGCCACTTCGACAAGTTGTCGATGGTGCGCGGCGTGGTGAGCTGGTTCATCTCCTCGCCGCCGTCGAACAGCTCGGCCATGGTGACGTTGCCGTTGTCGTCGTCGTCCTGTCCGTCGGCGACGATCGCCTCGGGCGTCGACTTCTGGAAGATGAGCGCGGGGTACTGCGTGAGTACCGTCTTGACCCATGGGTTGATGTTGTCGCCGAGGACGGACATGAGGGTCGCGGCGTCGGGCTCGACGTGGAAGATCGCGAAGCGGCTCAGGCTTGCCTCGTCGAGGGAGGTGACGTTGCCCCTGTCGTTGCCGGCCACGACGATGCGGACGTTCTTGGGCAGCTCGACGTATCCCATGCGGCGCAGCGTGACCAGGGTCAGCGCGCCGGAGGTGACGTCGGAGGTGGTGCGGTTGATCTCGTCGAGGAAGAGGATCGGCCACTCGCGCGGGTTCTTCTCGGCGTAGTCGATGCACTCCTGGATCACCTGGTGCGGGTAGAAGACCTGCTTGTAGCTCTGCGTGCCGTCGTCCTTGGTGTACGGCACCAGGCGCGCACCGGTGAGGTCGGCCTTGTCGGCGAGCTGGTTGCACGGCAGCGTGAAAGCCTGCGTGCCCATGGAGTAGGCCAGGGCTTCGACGAAGCTGGACTTGCCGATGCCGGGTTCGCCCATGAGAGCGGGCGTCGCGCCGATCTCAAGGGACTGCTTGATGAGGGTCGTCAGGGTGTCGTTGAACTTCATGTCGATGTCTTTCTGTGCGCGGGCGAGGAAGAGAGGAAGAGAGAAGAGATGTCGGAGGACGGCCTCCTGCTCTCGGTGTCGCCGAGGCTGCATTGGCCGTGAACGGTCCTGTGGCGCGGGCCGCGCCGTCGGAAGCCCGGCGGAGACCTGCACTCCCGCCATGGGTGGCGATGGAGCCCCGCTGCACATCGCCACCCGATCGCGCTCCGCGCGATCCAGCACTGTCCCCCACCTGTGCTCGACCCCGCCGCAGCACCCGTCACCCACCCCACCCGCTGCCGGAGGCAGCAGATGAACCAGGAGCAGAAACAGCAGCAGGAACAGGCACAGAGCGTCAGTCAGTTGGTCGACGAGGAACGGGCCTCGCGGTCGGCCACGAGCGCAGCCGCCCGGTCGAGGAGGAAGGGCCGGCCGTTGCGCCGCTCGCTGTGCTTGGGGCGCGCAGGAATGACATCGACCGCCGCCTTGTAGAGCAACCACGCGGTGTCGCCCTTCGAGTACTCGACGCCGAGGGCGCTGTAGGCGCGCAGCTGCGTCCGCATCCAGCCGTAGAGCGACGCGAGAACCGAGAACTCCCAGCGGGACATGTCGTGGTTGAAGTCGTCGGGATCCCGAAGCTGATGGCGTGCACTGGCCAGGGTCTGCTCGACGATGGCCTGCGAATACGGGATGTCGGGCATGTCCGCGGCGGTGTCGACATCTGATCCTGAAGCACCGGAGCTCTCGCTGGCGTTCACGGCCAGCTGCGCGTAGAGATCCTCTATGGAGGCGAAAGTCGGCGCGCTAGTTGCTGCGTTGACGTGAGCGACTATGCGATCGGGCACCGGCTGGCGGGTGAAGGTCGACCAGTGGTCCAGGAGCAGCTCGTACCAGCCGTGTTCCTCACGCAGAACCCGCTTGCCGGCGGCTACGGGGAAGTCGTGGAAGTTCTTCGGCAGCGGCATGACGAGATGGAAGCCCTGGCCGGACATCGACAGTTCCGAGTAGAGGATGCCCGGCAGCCGCAGCAGGTCTGTGGCCACACCTGGCGGGCAGTCGGCCTCGATGTCGAGGACGAGCAGCCCGTCAGTCTGGGCTTGGAGGTAGAAGGCGGTGTTCGCGGCGTTCGGTATCGCCGCGGTGAGTTCGTCGAGGGTGAGCAGGCAGGTCTTGTCCAGGGCGAAGGCTCCGCGTAGTGGGCCGGCGTGCTTGCAGCTGGAGGTGCAGCCGGCGAGCAGGTGCCGTACGTCGATCGGGGCCTTGCGCTTCGGCGGCTTGGTGGGGTCGTCGGGGGTCTCTTCCCCGATCTGTCCGGAGATGGTCCACCGACAGGCACTGGCGAGAGTGCGGATTGCGGGGTTGCCGTAGAACTGCGGGAACCAGGCATGGGGGTCGGCTGGAGTCATCGCGGGACGCACGCTTTCGATCGGAGGCGTCAGGAGGGGAAGAGAAGGACAGGACCCCCGTACTGCACGGATGCGAGTACGGGGGTCTCATCGATGGTCAGAGTGGATCAGCCCTGGTAGGTAATCCCCGCCTGCTGGGTCGGGTCGGAGCCGTTCCACGGGCCGGTGGCCACGGGCGCGCCAACGGCCGAACCGGCGTCCTTGAGGGAGGCGTTCTCGGCCTCAAGACGCGCGAGCTTCTGCTCCAGGGTCTCCTGCCGGGCAGGGGCCGGAGCGGCGACAGGAGCAACTGCGGCGGTCGCCGGGGCGGCCTGAACCAGAGACTGCGCGGCCATGGCCACAGGTGCGGACGCCGGCTGCGGGGCCGGGAAGGACAGACTGTCCTCTACCTCGGTCGCCACCGGGACGGCCGCGGCAGGGGCAGTATTGGCAGGAGCAGCCTGGGCCGGGCGAGGCGTGCCGTTGAGCACGATGCCACGCGCAGCCAGTGCAGCCTGGTCGACGCCGAAGGCGTTGTAGTAGCGCGGCGCCTCGTGGACGATAACCTGGTCGAGAGCCAGGCCGCGGTTGTTGAAGTCCTTCGGCTTGTAGACACGCAGCACGAGCGTAACGTCGAGGCCCTGCGCGAGCTCCCGGCCGGTCTCGTCCTGGTCGTAGGTACCGTCACCTGCCGCGGACGGGATCGCGATGATCGGCAGATTTGAACCCTTGGAGTCGATCGCGTAGTTGAGGCCGGTCTCCGGTCGCATCGTGGAGTTGTAGCGGCGCTCGGAAACGAACTGCTCCTCGATGGTGGGGTTATTCGGGTCGGCGAACTGGACTTCGGCGTTGGTGATCGTCGCAGTGGTGTGCGGCCTGCCGATGGGGCTCATCCCGTTCTTCACCTTGCGCTGGTCGCTGGCCGCGAGTTCCTCCCCCTGGATGACACGGGCGAGCACGGCGAAGGCGAGCTTCCCGCGGATGAAGACGCTGGTGTTCTCGGTGAGCTTGCTGGCGGAAACGGTGTAGTTGGCCATGGTGGTGCGGTTCCTTCGCTCGGTTTGACGGTTCAGGGGTTCAGTGGTTCAGGAGTTCAGGGGTCCATTGGCGTCCTATCCGACAGGATTCCGACTGCCACTCAATCCCATATCCTATCAACTTCGATTCAGCTATGAGTAGAATGTCGACGTCGGACAGAATGGATGCGCGCGCTATTCGCAGAGGAGTTGGGGCAGCGATGACGGCTACGATGCAGAGGACGGTGGGCACGGCGTTGGAGCAGTCGGCGCAGACGAGAGCAGCTGCCGGGAGTCACGCCGGCCCGATGGGCTTCGGCAACGGACCCGTCATCGCCGCCAGCGTCATGATGGGCGGAGCGGCGCTCTTCGCCGGATGGGGCCTGATGCAGCTCGCGATGTCCGACGGCGGCCTGATCCAAACGCTGCAGGGCAATCACGCTCCGGTCGAGGTACCGGGAAATCCCGGCGAGAAGAACGCCGGAGGTGGCAGCGCCCAGCAGCCGAGCGAGGGTGGCACGGGGAAGCAGGACGAGAGCGGGGTGAGTCAGGATCCGATGCCCGGTCGCGGCGACGAGGACAAGCCCAACGGATCGGATGCACCGGCCGAGGCGAAGCCGTACACCGTCAAGCCAGGCGATACGCTCAGCGCGATCTCGGGGACGACGGGGGTGCCGATCGGCATTCTGGTCGAGACGAACAAGATCCAGAATCCGGATCTCATCTACGCGGGCGCTTCGCTGCTCATCCCGCCGGTGTGACGACCCGGCAGGGCGGCACTGCCGCATACCGAGCCTGATTCGATGCCCTGACCGCCTCATGGCGATCAGGGCATCGTCGTCTTCTCAGGCGGAGGACTCTGCTTCCCGGCGGGCCTGCAGGTCCATCAGTCGCTTGCGCAGCTGGTGCAGCTGGTGCAGCTGCCCGACCTCGTCGTTCATGGACCGGATGTCATCCGGCACGCAGTCCTGCGGGTATTCGAGCTTGCACTCGCTGAGCAGCTCGATCTTCGCATCGACGACATCGAGCGCTGCGCTCAGATCGAGGACATCGTCCAGCGTGAGCCCGGAATCAGCGGAGGCGGTCATGCTTCGGTCCTGGGCTCTGCCACCCAGTCGCTGCCCGAGGTCGGGGGAAGGTTCTGGATGTCCAGCCAGTGGTTCATCGCTTCATCCTGGTCGGCGACGCCGTCTGCTTCTTTGTGCAGAGTCAGAAGCGTAATCCACCCGATGGGGACGAGGGTCGCGATCTCGTAACTCGGCCGGGTTCAGACGCTGGACGACGCGGAACCTGACCGTGAGGTCCTCCATGCTCAGCGGTTTGCTCATGGTTGCTGCTCCTGGAAATCGAAGGTGTCGAAGACGAACTGCTTGGCCTCGTAGGGCTCACCGCGAGGCGTCACCCGGGACCGGCGTGAGCCGGTCCACGGCATATCTCCCCGCAAAGCACTCGGCCGGGGTTCGACACCCGGATCAGCTGTGCTGATCCCCTCCCCTGTTGCGAAAATGCAGCACTGCAACGGCGTCAGAGATCAGAAAACCCCGCTGGCCAGGCTGCCGGCGGGTCGTCAGAGGTACGAGGCCGTGGTCTTTCACGCCGCATCAGTGTCGTCGGACTCACCCCGGCCAAACAGGAATCCGCGGACGTCACCGTTCTTCATCATGTCCTGCAGATGCGCCAGGAACACCGCGCGCTGCGTGGCCCGGCGATCGGCCAAGGGGTCGTACTCGCGCAGTATCTTCAGGTTGACGACCCAGCCGTTCTCGCGAGAGATGGCCTGGTCAAGCTGTGAGTCCGGCACGACGCCCATGCCGGTGAAGTCGTGGTCGAACTCGGGCGCGATGTTGAGGTGTTGATTTGGCTCATCGATGTAGAGCGTGTCCACGCCGACCTGCTGGCCGGCCTTGTCGAATGCCCCGAGGAACACACGGTCTGCCCTGGTGGTGTTGTCGACGTGGACCGCTGCAACGTTCGTGTCACCGATGAAGCTCGTCTGCTCGAACCGCTCGTACACGCGGGCACGAGCATCATGGCACCACATGATGCGCCGGGCTTCGTTGAAGCCTTTGAACTCGTCAGAGTTGGACGCTTCAGCGTGGGGGTGGATCATCGGTGCGCTCCTTCACGGCACGAGTGGTGACTGGCGTTCGGTCGCGGAAGTGCGGGTACTCACGGCGCTGGCCGCTCTTTGTAGCCGGTGCGCTAACGGACTCACCCAGGCCCCCCAGATTTGATGTGTGCGCGTCAAGCAGCCGTCGATGTAACCTCGCGGCCGGAGCGTCACCAGCGAGCGGTCACGCGCGCCGAGAACAGCGCGCAGCAACGCTCAGGCGTGAACGCGGGCAGCCTGCAGCGTCGGTCAGGGCGGCGCAGGGTTGATCAACAGCAGGCTCGATCCTGGTACGGATCACCTTGTGATGTCAACACTAGTTACGTCAGCGCCGGGTAGGTGCTTCCAGTGCACAGCGACGGGCCCGTGCGATAACAATTGTTTGCCGTCTCTGGGTGACGTGATCAAAGACGGGCGCTAACCTTCCGACAGGTGCGCGCACGCGGCCGTCACTGCCTACTGATCTGGAGACCACTCGGCCATGGATGCAGCCACTGCCGCACAGGTCGATGACCTCGCGGAAGCTGTAGCAGCGATCGACGAGTTGCTCCTCACGCTTCGCCTGGATCGCAACGATATCGACTTCGAGAAGCTCTCCTACGAGACCGGCATCACGGTTGAACGGGTCGCAGCCCTGCTGGACGGCAAGGACGTCGCCCCGGAGAACGTGTCCGAGATTTTCTCGCACCGTCTCAGGTTCCTTCGGGATACGCGGCTCAAGCCCAACGGCAAGAAGCACACCCATGAAGAGATCGGCACTGGCGCCGGCGTCAGCCGCGTCTCGATCGGCTATCTCGTCAAGGGGCAGCGCAGCCCGGGCCTGGAGACCCTGGCCAACCTGGAAGCCTTCTTCGAAGTCCCCCCCGGCTTCTTCACGGCGACGGACCGGCAGGCCTTGCTCCGAGCTCTGACCCCGATCCACGACCAACTGCGCGCCGCGGCACTTCTCAAACGCAAGGGGATCACCCAGCTCGCCATGCGCAGCAGCAGGTCCGCTCCCGCGGAGGGCACAATCGCCCGGGAATTCCGCGATGCTCTCGTCCATGCTCTGCACCAGACAGATCCCGTGGAGCTCGAGCCTGCGGTCGCTGACCCGGAGGTGCGGGCCCTCACCGACCAGATGCAGGCTCTGCCGACCGGGAGTAGGAAGCGGATCCTGCCTGTGATACGGAACATCCTGGGCCTGGTGCCTTCCGGCGACGAAGCGGACAGCAGTTCCCCGACCCGGCCGTAAGCGTTCCCGGCCTCGCTATCGCGCTGTCCCTGTTCGGACCCGCAGTGGGCGGTGCAGGGTCCACCGTCTACTCTGTTTCGCCGCCGTGGGCGGCCATGTGACGTTCATAGGCGCGGCCCAGGGCGAACTCCCCCTTGACCCCGTACAGCTCCCGGAGCTTCTTGATCTCTTCGCGGACAGTGCGTTCGCTCAGCCCGATCTCCCTGCCGATGACCGCATGGGACAGGTCGGCGGTGAGGCCGATCAGGATCTCTCGCTGGCGCTGGGTGAGTGCTGTCTCGGGGAGCTTTCGGTCATGGCCGCTCAGCCAGGGTTCCGCCTCACGCCACTGCACCTTGTACACCTCGAGGAGCCACGCGCACATCTCAGGTTGCGTGACCAGGACAGCGGCGCTGCGAGCGGGTTCGCCGTTCGCAGCGAGGTTCAGATAGTCGCTGAGCAGGATGAACTCGCCGTCAACGATGACCATGCGCAGGAAAGGCCTGGACAGCGTCCGGACTTCCCCGCCGGCCTCGGTGACCGCCTGGGCCCATTCCGCCTGGTGCGGTCGATTGCGTCCGGATTCCTTGTAGATCGTGCGCAAGCCGATGCCCCGCTGGAGGTTCGCCACGTCGAACGGAATCCGCGCGATCATCGTCTTCACAGGCCGGTCGAGAGGGTGAGAGGTCCAGATGTACTTCGTCGCACTGGCGGTAGCTCGCTCCAGGGCCTGGGAGACTTCCTCCTTCTGACTGAAGACCCGGATACCGGCGTGACCGACGCCGGTCGGCTTCGGCAGCTTCGCGAGGATCTCCGGCAGCTGTTCGATATCCTCGACCGCGGCCCTGATCTTGGTCAGGCCACGGGCCACCTGCTGGCGCCAGACGGTGCTGGCATCGAGAAGGAAGAATTTGCCGTCTTCGTACGGGTTCTTCACAACGAGACCGAGTTTGGACAATTCCGTCAGCTCGTCGGCGTGCTCGGTCTCGTCGATCATGGCCGCGGGTTCGTGCTCCATACGTGCGCAGAGCTCGAGTGCTCGTGAAGAGAGACCACACTCAGCCTCATCCTGACTTTTGTCCACTGTGCCCACCTTTGCGCTCTTCCGCTTTCGGAGCTGCCGGATCCGGCAGCTCTTTTAGCTTGATGCCGACTATAAGATCGGCGAGCCTTCAGGAGGTCACTCGTTCAAATGACCGACACTACAGGCAGGGCGTTCGAGCGGAGTTGACCACTCCGCTGCCGGCCCGGCCCTGATCTGCGGACTACCTGACGCAGCCTCATGGGAGACGCGCATGCAGAGACTACGGAAGATCTTGATCGCCGCGAGCGTCGGCACATTTCTGGCCGCCACGCTGCTCGGGGGTGCCAGCCTCACCGGCCCCGCGGAGGAGCCGACGTGGGATGTGAAGCCACACGCCGCGGGGGATTCCGATCGGCCCACCGGTGACCGCGCTCCGAACGAACCGACCTGGGACTAGCGCTCCACTGACAGTCGCGAGGCCCGGTGCCAGCGCCGGGCCGGACAAACCGGGGGGACAGACTCGTGTTCGCGTACACGCACGCCACCGACATGACACAGCGTCGACTACTGATGGCACTGCACCCCCCCGATTTGCTACCCAAGGTAAGTGCGGTCGCGCTGTGCGATCAGGCAGCAGTACGGAGATAGGCCACACGAGTCATGTGCGAAAGCTCAAGCAGTAAGTCCCAGGCAGACGAGGGACTTTCACCAGTGCACCAGAAGCCCCGAGCCGACGGGCGGCGCCACAAGGTGAGGTCGTTTCTCGCGTCCGCTCGCGAGCACCTGGCCATCTTCTTCGCCACGTGGTCCACGACCCGCCTCATCCGACGCGACCTGAGGCTCTCGGGCGTACAGACCCTGCAAGACCTCGTCGACACCATCGCAGAGCGCCGCGGTAAGCCGATCACCCTCACCGAGGCTCCGCTCCCCCCTGAGGTCTCAGGGTTCTGCGCCCATGGACGGGAACACGACTACATCGTCGTCGACGCTGGCGCGAGCGAGTTGACCCGGTTGCACGCCAGTCTGCACGAGCTTTTTCATCTCTGGGACGAGCACCCGTCGTCCTCCGACGATGACCGTCCGATGACGGAGGACACCGTGCGGCAGCTGCTGCCCGGGCTCAAGCCCGGCCCGGTGCTTCGAGTCTTGACCAGGTCGCACTACTCGAACGTCCACGAGCGGCGGGCGGAAGCATTCGCCACGGTGATGTTGGAGCGTCACCTGCGGCTGCGGAGCAGCAGAAACAGCAGTGGTTTCCTCACGTCGGCGTTCTCACACAGGAGGTCAGGTGTCTGAGAGCACCGCGAGCATCGTCTATTTCATCAACTTCGCGCTCGCCTTCACCCTGGCCATCTACAAGTGCCTGGCACTGCGCCGTGACCCCACCCCCACCCTGGCTTTGACCGCAGCAGTGTTCGTGACGTCGGCGCCCGTCTACATTCTCGCGTCGCCGGCTGGCTACCGTGCTGCGGGCCAGGCTCTGGACGAGCCGAGCGTTGCCTCCCTCTTCGTCTACCTCGGCATCCTGGCGGTCTTCGCCTACACGCACATGTTCACTTTCCTGGTCGACCAGGAGCTCCGGGAGAACCGGACCGCCCTGCGTCGCCGCATCACCGCCTGGACTCTGGCCTACTTGGGGGCCGCAATCCTGATGGTGCTGTTTTTCGCCGTCGCAGACCTGGAAGCTCCGCCGGACCCCTTGCAATTCAACACCAGCTTCGCCCACGATCCCTGGGTCGTGGCGTGCCTCGCGGTCTTCCTGGTAACCCTCACCCTGGGGACGCTCAACACCTATTGGCGCTGCCGCCGGCTCACCCCCGAAGACCCCGGGGTTCAGCACAGCCTGAGAGCATTCGCACTGGCCATGTGGTTTGTTTTCGGCTACGCCCTCTGTCAGGCGCCGGCAGTCGTCTTCGCCGCGGCAGGCAATCACTCCCTGGACCAACTCGGCCTGTACGGAGCCGTCCCGGGCTGCATCGGCTTCCAGGCCATGTGCTACGGCATGTCCGGCTCCGCCATCGGCGCCTGGCTCCGCGAGCGGCGCGACACCAAGGCGCTGCAGCCCCTGTGGGATCTGGTCGTCGGCGGCGTCGACGAGGAACTCGCCTTCAGCGCACGCAGCGCACGCAGCAGGCGCCTGACGGCGAACGTCACCTTCAACCTGCACCGCCGCGTGATCGAGATCCTTGACGGAATGCGGGCCCTGCGACCGTGGGTAACACGTGACGCCACGGAAGCCGTGTACGCACTTCGCGAGGGCTGGGACTCCGAACGCCCAGAACTGGCACAAGACCTGTCCGACGCCGAGCTCGAGGCAGCCGCGACCGCCGTGGCACTCCGCGACGCGGTGGAACGCCTGCAGACAGCGAGGCGTGAGTGGGTGCGGCTGGGACGTACCGGCCGCCCTCAGCCGCAGGGCGTGTCCGCCATGCTCCCGGGTGAGGACACTCCCGCCGGCGAGGAGCGCGAGCGTCTCCTCCTCGTCGCCGCAGCCCTGTCGCAGCCCATCGTCCAGGCGGCGCTGCTGAACCTGCACGAGGAACGCGTCGCTACGACCGTATCCCGGTAGGACCGGCCAAGCCCCGGCTCCAGCGCCGATGGCTACCCGAACACACAAGCTATGGTCATCTCTGTCGCCAAGGGGGCGGTCGACGGGATCCCAGCGCAAAGACCGGCGCGGATCAACGCGTCGTCAGCGAAGAGGGGAATCTTGCGTGCGCAATGCAGTGGTGCTGGGCGGCTCTTACGCCGGACTGATCGCAACTCGAGTACTGAGCGATCACGCCGACGAAGTCGTCGTCCTGGAGCCAGATGACTACCTCAACGGCGACGCCGGACGGGGCGCCCCCCACCGCGACCAGCTCCACGCCCTGCTCGCCATGGGGCACACCCAGCTTGAGCGGCAGTTTCCCGGAATCACGGACGAACTCGTCGCCGAAGGTGCCTGCCTGGGCACCGGCCGCGCCATCCAGTACTACGTGGACGGCATGCGCCGGCCCGACGTTCCCGACGCCCGCATGCTGGGCGCCTCCCGACCGTTCGTCGAAGACCACATGCGCCGGCGGATCCTTGCCCTGCCCAACGTCACGATCCGTACCGGCCGGGCTCGTGACCTCCGGTTCAGCGGCACGCGGGTGAGCGGCGTCAACTACACCCCCGCAGGCGAACCCCCTGCCGACGACCACTGGCTCGACGCCGACCTCGTCGTCGACGCCATGGGCCGGTCCAGCCGGCTGGGCACCTGGCTGCTGAAGCACGGCTGGGACCAGGCCCCCTTCACGCGCATGAAAGTCGACCTCGGCTACGCCACCTGCCACTTCCGCCGCGGAGACGAGCTCCCCGACACCGTCGTCGCCCACGCCTCCCCCGGACCCGCCACCGCGTACAACTACCACAAGGCGTCTATCGAGCCAGCGGCCATCACCGCCCTTGAGGGAAACCGGTGGGGCGTCGTCCTGGCCGGCTACACCGACTACCGGCCCGGTACCGACCCAGACGAGTTCACCGCACGCATGATGAACTCCGTAGCCCCCATCCGCGAAGTCGCCGAGCAGTGCGAAATGGTCTCGGAGATCAGCACCTTCCACTTCCGCGAGAGCCTTCGCCGCGACTTCACCGCGCTGGGCCGCTTCCCCGGCGGCCTGATCGCCATCGGCGACGCAGTCGCCTCCGTCAACCCCATCTACGGCCAGGGCCTGACGGTAGCCGCCCTGCAGACATCCGCGCTCTCCGCATACCTGAGCACCGGAGCGTCACCGCACGATCCGGCCTGGGGCTACTTCCGCCGAGCCGCCGTCATCGTGGACGCCGCCTGGCAGCTGTCAGCAACTGCCGATCTCGCACAGCCCCACGTCACCGGCCCCCGCCCCCGCGGCTACAGCATGACGCGGTGGGTCAGCGACAGAATCCTCAAGGCCTCGGTCGTCGACCCGACCGTGAACACCGCCTTCATGGACGTCATACACATGCGCGAGCACCCCAGACAGCTCGGTCAGCCGCGCATCCTCCTGGCGGCAGCACGGGCTCTTTCGGACCTCGCCCGTCAGAGGCACACCACACCAGACGCGCAACGCGCCCCCCGAAAGCAGACCCACAGCACCCCGGCCAGAACCCGCGGAGACCGAGTCGTGCAGAACGCCCTGTCCTTTTGGAGCGAACCCAACTTCACCGGAAAGCTCCACCGCGCTTCAGGCCGCTCCGAGGACCCCATCGGCCTGCCCTTTCCCGCCAAGTCGGCCAGGAACAACACCCGGGATCAGTCCTACGTCCTCCACGAGCACGGCACCGGCGCGGACATCTGGGGCGCCGTACACATAGCCATGCTCGGTCCCGGGGAAACCTGGAGCAGTGACAATGCCCTGGTCGGGATGTACGAGTACTGGCCCGAGGAAGACTGACCCTCACTTTCCTGGAGCCGCCCGGTGCACAACCAACCGGGCGGCGGGCGAGGATCTCAGGCAGCAGCCGCTCCCGGACCGCTGCGCTGCGGTAGGTCAAGACACTTCTACTCGAGATGGCCGCCCACATCGACCGTTGTGCCGTGCTCGTCCGAGACGAACAGCACCTTTCCCCAACCCGCGTCAACAATGCGCCTAGTTTGCCCATCCACGAGTCGGGATGCGCTGGCCGTGAAAGAGGATGACGGGCTGCCCCGGCTCCTGCGTCCGGGGAGCGATCCTCCAGGCCCGCGGCGTGGAACGTGAAGACGGCCGCCTGGAGGGCAAGAGGACGAGGGAGCCGCAGCGCCGCACGCTCAATAGCGGATGGGCAGCCTGAGCAGTCCCCGGGCTCGTAGCGAAGGTCGCCACTGCAGTTCGTTGTAGGGCGCGTCGAGCTCCAGGCGGGGGAACCGCTCCAGCAGCGCGGCCAGCGCGATCTCGGTTTCCATCCGGGCGAGCGGGGCTCCCAGGCAGTAGTGGATGCCGTGGCCGAGCGCCAGGTGCCCGGTGACGTCCCGTCCGATGTCGAGGCGGTCGGGGGAGGTGAAGCGGAGCGGGTCGCGGTGGGCGGAGGCGAGTGAGAGAAGGACCGTCTCGCCGGCGGGAATGGTGACGCCGCCGATGATGATGTCCTCGGTGGGGAAGCGGCGGATGGCGAGCGGCACGGGGCCGTCGTAGCGGGCCAGCTCCTCGACCGCACCCGTCAGTTTCGCAGGGTCGGCGCGTAGCGCGGACAGCTGATCCGGGTGCGTGAGCAAGGCAAGGGTGGCGTTGCCAATGAGGTGAACGGCGTTCTCGTATCCGGCGAACAGTATGAGGAAGGCCAGAGACATCAGCTCGTCCTCGTCCAACCGTTCCCGCTCGTCGCGCGCGGCTATCAGAGCGGAGAGCAGATCGTCGGCCGGCACGGCGCGTTTGCGGGCGATGAGCTGAGTGAAGAATGCCATGATTGACCCGATCGCCTCCTTCGCCCGCGACGGCTCCGCGGGGTCCGGGGAGACCAGGGCGTCCGTCCACGCCCGGAAGTCGCGCCGGTCCTCGTGCGGTACACCGAGCAGGTCGCAGATCACGGCTATCGGCAACGGCGCAGCGTACGAGGCGATCAGATCGGCCCGGCCGTCCGGAGCGATGGCGGACAGAAGCCGATCGGCCGTATCCCGGATCGGCTCGCGCAGATTCGCGACACGGCGCGGGGTGAACGCATGGGACACCAGACGTCGGATGCGGGTGTGGTCCGGCGGGTTCATATTGAGCAGGTTCGCATCCAGCGCGGGAGGAAGCGCGAGCCCCAGGTAACCGCCCGGTGCCGCGTGGCGTTTGTCCAGGGAGAGCCGGGAGTCGGCGAGTGCCTCGCGCACATCGTCGTAGTGGGTGACCAGCCACGCGGGCCGCCCGTCCGTCCCGGCGATACGGTGCACGGGTCCGGACTCGCGAAGCCGCGCGTACACGGTGTAGGGGTCGGACATCAGCTCGGCCGTCGGATCTTGAAGCACCATGCGCTCACCCTAAGGGGCTGCCCCGCCGGGTATTGCGGGACAGCCCTTAGACACGGAGTTCGCGGGTTGCAGGAAAGTGCACAGGTCCGCAGGATCACTGATCCGAAGCAGGTGGAACCCGTACGCAGCCGCTCCTTCTTGTGGTGTCGAGGCAAGGGCTCTGACGGGGCCTCGCGTGAGACTGGCCCTGCCCGGGAGAGATGTCGCCGATCGAGGGACTGCAAAGAGCCTGCATGTCGGCACGCCCAGAGCGTCAAGACCTCCGCCAGCGTCCCCGCCGCCGGCCAGGGCATCGACGCCGGCAAGAAGATCGTCGGCAGGAAGCGGAACATCGTCACCGACACGCTCGGACTCCTCCTCGCCGTGCTGGTCACCGCAGCCAGCGTGCAGGACTCCACCGCCGGAACCCGGGCTCCTGGACCATGTCGCCGCACAACACCCCGGCATCCGCAAGGTCTGGGCCAACGGCGGCTACCGCGATGCTCCACCGGCGCCTGGCCCGCGACTACGAAACCCTGCCCACCCGCTCCGAAGCCGTGATCCACCTCGCCATGACCGACCTCATGGCCCGCCGCCTCACCGGCGAGAACACGATCTCCTGGCGCGATCCGAGAATGACCGCCAATCAACTCATCCCGGGATGAAACATCGGACGAAAACGACCTCTCAGGTGCCGACCGTCCTGCCTGAAGTCGCCCTCTTCCAAAAGCTGTTCCAGCGCAACCCTCCAGTGGTTGACCTGGTACTGCATGAACTTTTGCATGCGGGCCATGCGTCAGTCCCTCCTCGAAAGTCGCGATGCGGGTTGGATGTTGTGCGTGATGCTGGAGTTAGGCGCGGGGGTTCAGTGCCATGTGCCGGCGCAGGCTCTGCCCTGCGCCGGCGAGGACGTCAGTGACCTCCTTGGGAAACGTCACGTAGACGAAGTCGAGGGACGTCACCTTGTCGAACAGAAGCATCAAGGCCTCGTGGCGCGGGATGCCCCGGCTTATGAGGTAGAACAGCTCTTCCTCGTCGAGCACCGGCTGCCCTCCGAGCGAGTTGAGGGTCGCGTCGGGATCCGACGCGAGCTCCATGGGCCGCTCGGCCACGACATACTCGTGGGGCCAGAGGTGCAGGTCGCCTCCAGGCGTGGTGATGACAACCTGCTTCGGCGCGATGCTCGCGCCGTCTATCCTGATCGCCCCCGAGTTCAGCTCGTGCGGGCGGGCTCGCCACATGCTGAGGGGCGGGATCCGGAAGCGCGACATGAGCTCGGTGCACGGCTCCTCGACCACGATGATCCAAGCCCCCTCGTCGGGGATCTGCTTGCCGTCGTGCTCGGGGAAGTACATCGACGGCTCGGAGCCCACGGAAGCGGCGATCTCCCAGCCGTCGTCGACGGCGGCGCGCTGTCGCTCTGCGTCCCAGGCCAGCCATTCGGACGTTCCCTCGGTGCGACGGGCGTCGGCGTACTTCTTCGGAGGATGAGGGCGCATGAGCGGTGCTCTCCTGTGACGGTGTCAGGGGATCTGTTCGGGCGTGTACAGCCGGACGTCGACGTTCGAGACCGCCGCTCCGAGGACTCTCAGGTGGCCGCCGGGCCGCTTCTTGCGGGCCGAGCGCCTGGGGGGGTGACGGGGGCATGCGGATGCCTTTCTGGCTCGTGTGGGAGGGGCTTCGGCGTGTGGAGGCGCGGTGCGCAGCTAGGGCACGACGACGATGACTCCCTTGTCGAGCACAGCGCGGATCTCGTCGATGCGCGCTGCTAGTCGATCTCCGTCGTCGGCTCAGCGCGAGAACCGGCAGCATGCTGCTGCACATGAGTGGGCTGGGCCGAGGTCTCCCTCCTCTTCGGCGGCACGCCGGCGTCCATCGAAATGGTGACGGCGCGTGCGGTACCGCCGCTGTCGTCGGACATGTCAGGGACCAGCTCGCAGAAGTAGTGGCCGGCTTCGATGTCGAGTGCTTCGTTGAACTTCCAACCGGTGATGTATGCGGTTCCGTTGGAGTTGAGCCCACGGACTTCGTAGACGTGCTCGCCGGTCTCGTTGTCGGCGCAACGCTGCAGCATGAGCTTGCGGGCGTCCCGGTCGACAAGGACGATGAGCTTCATCGTTGGCATGTTGCCCGGCCAGCGAGCACCAGCGTCGCCGGGCGTGGGACGGAGCCAGTTCCGCGTGCCCGCGGACAGGGTGATCTGCGAGCGTCCGTTCTCGCTGTGGAGCACGGTGAGCTTCGCTGGTCGCTGCTTGCGCCGCGGCTGGCCCAGGTCGGGGCGATAGATCTCGAAGGGCATGATTGCGGTCCTTTCAGAGGCCGGTGGGGAGAGTGTGCCTGGGTCAGCCGGCGAGGTGGTGGCTCAGACGCGCGATGCAGTCGGCATAGCCCTCGCGACGGCGAAGCCGCTCGTCTCGGTCGCCAGCCGGTCTTCCCACGAGGGATAGGTCTGGCGGGTGGTGCTCCTGTATGCCTGCATCAGCGATGCCTCCTTGGTGTCTGGTTGGCGGCCGAGGCGTGTCCCGGCTGGTGCATTGACGGGCCTCATCGGTGTCTTGCTCGGGGCTTCGGCGATTAGCGTCGTTTTCGCGTCCGGCCGGTGGCGGCAAAGCGTCTCCGCGAGACACCACCGGAACCCGGGGATGCCCATGACGAGACGCCGACGTATCAACGGGGAACAGGCCGGGTGAACACCCGGCCTGTTCCGGCATCGATCCCGCACCCGGGTCGGCTATGCCGGCCCAGAGGCCATCTACCGGTCGTCGTGTGTCCCGTCTCATTCGATCTTGCCGTCGGACAACGTCCTAACCTGCGCGGAGACAAAGTCGAGTGAGACGCCGAAGCCCCGTCGTCTCACTTGATGCTGTCGGCCAGGCACGTTTCCCCGCCTCCGGGGCGCGGCGGGTCACGCGGTGTCTCCGGGGTTGGTGCGAGCGTCGAGGGCTGCGTGGACGCGGGCGACGGCGTCGCGGCGGCCGGCCATGGCGTAAGGGTTCAGGCCGGTGGTCTCGCTGTTGAGGGCGGCGAGTTCGGTGCGCACGGCGTTGAGGGCGGCCCCAGCCCGCTCAGCGCGCTGCTTCTCCTCCCGCCACTGGCGGTTGCGGAGGCGGATCTGCGCCCACAGGTTCTGAATCTGGGTGGGGTCGGCGCCGCTCGCCCGGAGGCCACTGCGGAGAACGTGGAGTTCGGTTTCGGCTATCTTGGCCCGGCTGCACTGCTTCTTGGCGCTCCGCTCGGCTTTCTCGGAGCGCTTGCCGATGAGCCTGGTGAGGTGCGCTGCTGCGGAGACCGCCTCTTCGGCATCCTGCTCGGCCTCCTCGACGCGCTTACGCAGTTGATCCACCTCGGCAGCGGGGTGGACGTGGGGCTCGGCGGCGGGCGGCGTGAGGTCGTCGCGGAGTGCCTGGGCCCGCTCGGGTTCCAGCTCCAGCCAGTACGGCTGACCGTCGGGCCCGGAGAGGCAGACGATGGTGGTGTCGTCGTCGCCGTGGAGGACGTCGCCGTGACCCCAGCGGAGCGGGACCGGGTCGTCGGCGGTGGTCGGGGCCGGCCCGCCGGTGGCCTGACGGGCGGCTCGGTCGTGGCGCCGCTCAGCGACGGCGGGGCTGAGCGTCTCCTCGGCGGTACGCAGGATGACCAGGAAGGCGTGGGTGGCGGCGAAGGATTCAGGGGCGGTCTTGAGGTCGTCGATGAGGTCGGATATCTCGTTGTCGTGAATCTCGACGTGGATGCGGCGCTGGCCATCGATGCGGTCCATGGTGGGTCTCCGGGGTGTGGGGGCCGCCCGGGCAACGGGGCGGCCCACGAGGGACGAAAGTCAGGTGTTGTCGGCCATCTGCCGCAGGTCTGCGGCCAAGACGACGAGGACGTCCACGTCCGGCAGGTCACCGTCAGGCGCTTGACCGCCCTGTTCAACCCAGGCATCGGTGAGGGCACCGATGGGTCCGGCGAGGTCGGCGAAGTTGTAGCTGAGGTCCAGCAGCACCTCGCAGAGGGAGCTGGTGTCGCGCAAGTTGTCGATTTCGGCGAGCGCCTGGGAGGTGATCCGGAGCGTGTGGGTCTCGTTGGCACCGAGGTGCTTCAGGTCGGTCATGGTGTTCAGCTCCTGACGTTGGGCCCGCCCGTGGCCGAGCAGGGGGCTGGTCCAGCCGCTGCTGGCGAGTACCGCCCGTAATCCGTCGCGGATCGAGGCGTCGGGGCGGTGATCGCCTTCATGAGGAAGTCCTCTTCTTGATCACGTGTGTTTGGTGAGCGGTCGCCGCAGCGACGGCCCGGCTGTGGGATCACAACCGGGCCGCCCGTTGTCGGGTGGATGTGGGTTAGACCCTCTCGGCAGCCCAGAGGTCGTTGAGGTCCTCGCGGATCTCTTCCTCCAGGGCGGCGAGAAGCGCCTGCTCGGCGTTGAAGTCCCCGGAGACAGCCTCGATGAGGTCGTCCTGGACTTGCTGCTTGCTGGCGAGTACCGAGGGCATCCGCTCGTCCTGCGTGCCCTTGGCGATGAGCCGATGGACGGTCACCGGCTTCGTCTGGCCCGTTCGGAAGAGCCGGCCGTTGGTCTGCAGGTAGTGCTCGAGCGAGAACGGCAGCGTGTACCAGATCATCGTCGAGCCGCCGTGCTGCAGGTTCAGACCGTGCCCTGCGGCGGCAGGGTGGAGCAGCATCACCGGGATCTGCTTGGCATTCCACCGTCGGACCATCTCGCGCGAGCCGTCGAAGGCCTGCGCGTCGATGCCGGCCTTCCGGAGCCGCGTGAGCAGCTGCTCCTTGTCGGACTTGAAGTGATAGGCGATGAGGACGGGCTCGCCGCCGTTGTTCCGCACCAGGTACTCGGTCATCTCTATCTTCTTGTCGTGGATGACCTCGTACCGGCCCTTCGTGGTCGGGTCGTCAGGATCCGCGGTGTAGAGCGTGCCCGAGGCGAACTGCATCAGCTTGCTCGTTAGCACCGCCTGGTTCGCGGCAACGATCGATTCGACGCCCTGCGTCAGCTTCCCATCGTCGTCGGTGTAGGTCTGCACGATGTCCAGGACTAGGTCGCGCTTGAAGTCCTTGTAGGCCTGGAGCAGGTCCGGCGGGAGCGTGACATTGACGTCCTGGATGCTGAGCGCCGGAAGTTGCAGGCTCGTGTTCTGCGCGCTCATCACCAGGTGCGAGATGGCCTGATGGATCTCGGCTTCGGCGTTCGCCGTGGGGATCCACTTCGCCGGCGTTGTGGTGCCGGGCACCATCTTCGGCGTGAACCAGCGGTTGCGGTACGCGGTGATGTTCTGTCCCAGTGTCTGGCCCTGGTCGAGCAGGTAGACCTGGCTCCACAAGTCGTGGAGACCGTTAGGGCTGGGCGTTCCCGTCAGCTCGATGAGTCGGTTCATGGCAGGCCGCACGGTCGCCATGGCCAGGAAGCGCTGTGAGTCGTGCGACTTGAAACCCTGGGACTCGTCGATGATGACCGTTTGGAAGGGCCAGATGATGGTGTTCTGGCCGTTGATGTTCTGGACCGGCAGCTGGTCGACCAGACCGAATCGGCATTGAGCGCAGCCTGCGCCGGAACAGGTTCGGCAGTCATAGGCTTCCCACGTCACCAGGGCCGACTTGAGCAACTCCTGAATCCAGGCGCGGATCTTGGTCTTGGCGGGGACGCGGTTGTTGGCGTTGCCGGCGGCCAGAGCACGGTACTCGTCGATCAGTTCGTCTCGGCCCAGTGGCCCCCGTGCCTGGAGCAGACCCAGGATCGCCGTCGCCTCCGGCGAGACGGTCGGGGCAGGCACTGCGCCCGGTACCGGCGTGATCAGCGTCGTCTCCTGGGACGGCTGAGTCAGCAGTTCCTGGTTGATGAAGTACATCGTCGGCGGATCGGTGGCGACCTCCTGGAAGCGCTTCAGGCGCTTGGCCTTGGAGAGCTTCCTGTCGTTCTCGTCGACGATGAGCGACTTCGTCCGGATGGGGAAGTCCCACTTCTCGATCTCGTCGATCCAGGTGGAGCGTGCGATCGCCACGGGCGCTATGACGAGGATGTGACCCATCGGGCGGACCGTCTGCAGGACACTGAGGGTCGTGAGCGTCTTGCCTGCCCCGACGCCGAGCCAGGCGCCGGCGAAGGGGTGGTCAACGAGGAAGTCGTGGATCTGCTGCTGATGCGGCTTCAGCGAGATCGGAGACGGAGCAGTAGCCGCGGTCATGTCGCTGGTCATCCCTTCTCTTCGAGTGAGTGTTCATTCGCTTTCTGCGGAGTCTCGGGAGTGATGTCGGAGTTCGTTCTGGTTGCGGGAACCGACGCGGCACAATCGAGGTGGACTCGCCGACGCGAGCCCAGAGCAGCCGCAGTGCTGAAGGGCCGCCGGCAGAGCTCGTATCTGAACTCCTGTGCCTGGGGCGTGTATTCGGCTTCGGTCTCGGCTTCAGCCGCGCGTATGACCTCGAATAGCGGCTGACCGGACTCGTCAAAGGTCACCTTCAGCGGCGTATCCGCGGGAAGGCTGCCTGCTTGGGCGTCGAACCAGGCGGTGAAAGCTGTGCTGTGCTGGATGAACGCCTGGCCACCGTGATCTCTTGGGCCGGTCTGGGTTCCTGAGTGGAGTCCGACGATGGAACTTCAGCATGGTGCTCGGCCATGAGCCGGCGCATGTCGGCCCTGGCTCGCCCAGACGGCCCCGGAGGGTGCTTAGCACCCCGGGGTCTCCGTCGGCCAGCAGTTCATCCAGCAGGCGGAGGCTCTGTGCGTCCAGTCGGTTCCGCAGACGGCGTTCAGCCTGGAGAGGCGCCACCTTCTGAACGGGCTCCCGGATCTTTCCGCTGTACCTCACGACGCGCCCCCGATGCCGTAACGCTCCAGCGCCGCGTCCACGCCTCGCCGGAACGACTCCAGGTTCAACCGAATGTCCGCCGGGACGGGCACGCCCCGGTAGTGCGGCTGCGGAACATCCCGGCTGCCGAACCCAGGGCCCCACTCCCCGGCCGGAGGGCGCTCGCCGTAGGGGTACGCCATCGGCAGCGGGCCGTCGTTGTGCGTGCCCCACATCTTGGCCGTGTGCATGGTCGGGATAAGGGTCCCGGCCAGGCCCCGGCAGCGGTTGCAGGGGTAGTTGACGTACCGGATGTCCGTGTTCGCCCGCTGTCCGTCGCAGGCGGAGCAGTTCCACGTGCCGCACCGGCGGCACGCGTAGCGAGGCTCGCTCACGACGCACCTATGTATCTGTGGGTCATGGTGCTGCTCCCTGTTGGTCGGATGAGGTCCTGAGGAGGTTCGCGATGAAGACGTCGACGCTCGGCTTGTCGTCGACGACGTGAACCTCGGCCCCGTGTCGGCGCAGCTTGGCGTGCGTGAGCTGTTGCCGCTTCCGCAGCTGGCCGCCGGGGCGCTTGACCTCGACGAACACAGTGCCGCCGGGGGCGACGACGATCCGGTCGGGCACTCCCCCGCGTGTCGGCGAGACGAACTTCAGGCACAAGAAGCCGCTCGCCCGGCACTGGGTAAGGAGGTAGTCCTCGACGACGCCCTCGGGGGTGCGTGTCATCAGCTCTGCTTCTCTTGGTCTGAGGGGGCCGCCGGCGCGCCGTACGTCAGTTCACCGGGGGCGACGAGCCGGAAGCCGGTGGGGTGCTTGTGCATCCGGGAGACGCTGAGGGCGGAGTGCTTCGTGCCGTAGTGATCCCGGACTTGGGCCTCCCCGTCCGCAACGGACTCGATGACGACGCGGCGCTTGCTCTGCCGGGTGTCGAGGTCCTCCCAGATCTGGCCCCGGCGGACCAGGATGCCCTCGCGGGTCGTGTTCTTCTCCTGCTGGGCCGGGGCGTCGTCATCCTGGGCAGAGGTATCGGTCGGCACGGCATCGGACAGGAGCTCATACTTCCTCAGGAAAGAGCCGAGCTCGGTGATCGTCCGACGCTGCGCTCGGTGATGGACCGAGCGCCGGAATTGGAAGGGTGAATCTACGTAAATGACCTTGGTCAGAACCCCGTCATTTTTGCGCCGCCAGCGCTGACCGGGCTGAACTGATTTGGTCGCAGCACTCACAACTCGTCTCCCCCCTCAACGGTGTGGACGGAGAGTGTGGTCTGAAGCATGACGTCTCTCGATTCTCTTGCCACGGCGAGCCAGACTCGCCTTCATCTCACATTCGACTCGGGCACCGAGCAGCGTCGTGTCGGCACGAACCGGCACCCTGTGATCCGGTGGTGGTGTAGGCGGTAATCAGGCGGCGTTCTTCCAGTTCTTGGTGAACGTCTCGTCGAGCATCCGGGTGTAGATGTCGAGGCCGAGCGCCCCGATGAGCTGCTCGACTCGGGAGGCCGGCAGCGCGCGGAGATCGTCGTTGACGACGAGTACCGACCAGCTCGGGTCGATGCCGTTGATCCGGCGGATCACGACGTCCTGGTCATCGGGCAGCAGCGTGAGGCCATCGGAGGTGCTCGCCTCGTTGCGGTTCTTCGCCCACCCGTGGTGGCGCAGGATCTCCAGCGCGATCGGGTCACGTCGCACCCCGGCGCTGCCCGACGCGCGTCGCTTGCTCTGGCTGGCCGGGTTCACCTTCCATGCGCCGGCGTTGTGCAGGCTCACAGCGCCATCGGTGCCGTCGTGGACGATGAAGACCCGGTTGACCATCTGCAGGGCCCGCGGGTTCACCAGCTGCGCGTCGGCGTCTTCGTCGTCGTCATGGTCGGGCCCGGCGCTGACAGGGTCGGCGGCGAACGGGTAGGTGATTGATCCACGCGAGGCGGCGAGGACGTTCTGGAACAGCAGCAGCGTCCGCACGGGATCGACCGGATCGATCGCCTCCTCGATCATCTTCCGGCCCAGCGCGGGATCGAACGGCTCGGCGAGAGCCTCCTCTCCCCTGTTGGCGACGGTCTGCAGGTAGCGGGCCAGGGCGAAGTCGATCACGGCCGGGTGGGCCAGCGACTTCGTCGGGGTAGGACCCGCGTGGCAGGCCAGCGTCCCGCCGGAGGCGGTGATGATTGGGCTGTCGGCGACGCTCCGGTCCTCACTGGGCGACTCCAGCTCGAGCCGGTTGTTCGAGTCCTTGCTGATGAGGAACATCAGCTCCGGTTCGATGTCAATGCCGATGGCGGTCTGCTGCTCGGCGAGCACCCGGTTGTTGGTGGTCTCGTCGAAGCCGTTATCGCCGCCGACGACGGAGTAGAGGCCGTCGGTGTTCGTCGAGATGATCCGCGCGCCGGCCAGTGTCTGGGCCTGCCCGATCCGCCAGCTGAACAGCTGGCCGATGATCCGCATCGAGATGGTGCGGTTGTTCATCCTGATCGGGGTCCGGTGCGCGGCGTCAGCCGCTCCAGAGGCCGAGTTGAGGACCAGCTTCGTGCCGTTGCGCAGGGTCGTGAGCCGGACCTTCTCCTCGGCGGAGATCCCCAGCTTCTTCATCTCGAAGCCCAGGCGCTCCTTCTCGAAGAAGATCGTCGTGTAGCGGTCCTCGCCCAACTCGGGGTTGTAGAACGCCCTCATGTTGCGCAGCAGGTTCGGGTAGTAGCTCGTGAAGTCCTCGTGGATGACGAGGCCGGCCGAGGTCCGTGCGAACTTCGGGTGCAGCTTGGTGGACTTGTCGGCCTTCGCAGTGAACAGCGTGGGGGCCTTCTTCGCCGGCTCATCGCGATAGATGGCCTTGACCGCCGAGGTGACGGCCAGGACGACCTTGCCGTCGAGCACGGTCCCGTCGGCCAGGCGCACGTGCAGCGCCTCGGTGTCCGGGCGCTGAGTGTCCAGCAGCTGGGCCGGATGCGGCACTTGGGCCTGCGCACGCGCGAGCTGCTCGGCCTGGTCCAGGTCGTTCTTCTTCGGCTTGCGGTACTTCACCTTTTTCGGGTCCGAGCCGAGCAGCACGAGCCGCTTGTCGACGGCCGTGCCGTCGGGCAGCGCGAGCAGGTTGTGCTGGCGCTTGGCCTCGGCGACGAAGTCCTTCGCGTCCGGGTAGAAGAGCTTGGCGAGGCCGATCATGGCTGCCTGTTCTCGGTGCTCGAAGGAGTCGGCGTCGAAGACTGTCATGTCTGCCTCGGCTCCGTGGATGCCGCCTGTGCTGAACGTGGCAAAGCACGACGACGCGGAGGCGTCACGGTGGAAGTAGGGCACGTTGTTCGGCGTCTTCGGCAGCTCGTGCAAGGACTTGGCCGGGAGGTCGAACAGGTCGCGGTACTCCTCGGAGTCGTTGAAGTTCTGCCCCTCGATCGAGCGGTAGTAGTTGACGACCTGCATGAACTGGCGGTGCGCCTTCGCCTGTGCCGGCGTCGCGGCTGGTTTCTTGGCAGGGTCGGGGGCCACGTTCTCCTCGAAGAAGCGCACGCACTCGTCGAGCACGTTGACCTGGGAGATGCCCTGCTCCTCGGCCACCTCCTTGGCCGGATAGAGGAACGACACGGCCTCGATGTCGTTCAGCGAGGTGTACGGTGCGAGGATGCGGCCGACGAACTTCGCCGAGGACGAGTCGATGGTCAGGCGGTCCCGGCGCACCGAGCCGTTCTTGGCGTAGACGGTCTCGGAGTACTGCGCCAGCAGACCGGCCTTGAGGTCGAAGTTGCTGGCGTAGGCCGGGTGCTGGAAGAGCTGGGCCAGGCCCAGGCAGTCGGAGACGTTGTAAGCCAGCAGCTCGTAGAGATCCTCGATCGCGGCGATCGAGGTGTCGTGGCTGAGCTTTTCGGACTCCTTGATCTGACGCCCTAGCATCCCGAGCAGGCGCTTGAGGCTCACCTTGGTCTGCAGCTCGTTGAGACGGGCGACGTCCAGGTGCCGGCCCGAGTGCATCATGGCGCGGCGGATCTTGGCGGCCGGGCCGTCCCAGCCGAGGTAGCCGGGCATGTACTCGATGTGCTCGTTGAACAGCTTGTCGTTGTACTCGCGCATCTCGCGCGCGGTGGTCGGCTGGACAAGACGACCGGAGTGCGGAGCCGGGAAGGTCTCCATCAGGTACAGCGCGAGCATGGTCGTGTCGTAATGCAGCGAGTTGTACCCGGCCAGGAACGGGTGCTTCAGCGGGTCGTACTCGGGATCCGTGTCGCAGACCGGGCGCAGGCCTGCCGGATAGGACGAGACCTCGCTGCGGTCGTTGACCTGGTCGGCGTTCGAGAGGCCCATCAGCTCGGCGAGGCGGAGGTTGCCCCGCTCGCCGCGCAGGTTCCACAGCTGGACGCTTACCGCGGGCAGGCCCGGGTTGGAGCGCACCACGGTTCCATAGAGTGCCTGCGGGTCCACGGCGTCGGAGAGTTGCTGGCCATCGACGAGGAAGAAGATCTCCAGGTCGTCGACGGCTCTTTCGGACCGCGGGGTGTAGGCGCACAGGGTGAAGACGTCCGACAGCGACTCGATGTCGTAGAAGGTGAAGCGCGCCTTCGAGGCCGTGACGGGTGTTCGCTGTGTGGTCATGATGGGGATCTCTTTTCGTCGGTCCGACCATCACGGCCGGTGTCTGGGGAGGAGGCGCGCGTCGCCTCAGAGGGAGTCGTGAGCAGAGCGTCGGCGCGGGGTATCCATGCGCCGGGACGCCTCACTCATGAGCCGGGCCTTCTCCACGGGGTCTCCCGTGATCTGCGAACGGACGATGAGGTTGGTGATCCGCTGCTCGCGCGACGTCGGACATCGCCGTAATCAGGCGGCTCTGGCCGCAGGCGAGTTCGAGTACGGCCTGGGTAAGTTCGCCGATTGCGCCAGCAGTTCTAGCCATGGGTGCATCAGTCCTGTTCGTCAGCGGTGTTGCCGGTCAGGGCGGACGCCCCCGTGTGCCGGAGCAGTCCGCGGTAGTTGGCCTGCAGCGCCGGCTGGGACTTCTTCCTCGGGTCGCTGCCGGTGTAGCTCGGGTGCATCCACTTCTTCAGCTCGTACTCGGCGATAAGCGTCTCGGGGTTACTCATCATCTGGCCGGGCCGGATCTTGCGGTTCTTGTCCGGGCAGTGCCACAGGGCATCCGGCCGGACGATTGCCACGAGGTCGGTGATGAACTGCTTGTTGCTCACCGGGGAGCCCGACGGCGAGACGTCGGCGAACCAGGCCTTGTACAGGTCGTAGAGGAACGTGAACGGTGCCAGGTCCCAGACCAGCCGCCCGCGGAACTCTTCCCAGAAGGCGCGCACGGGGTCGTTGGCCTCCTTGTACTCGGCCAGGACTTCCTTGGTGGCCACAGGCTCTGAGAGCTGGTAGTAGTCACCCGGAGATGACGCGCCGGCGCTGTTGATCGCGTACCAGAAGACGTACTCCAGGACCTCGCGGCGCTGGAGGTAGTCGTCCTTGATGTACTTCTTCTCGGCTCCGGTGAAGCTTTTGGTGAAGGGCACGAAGAGCTGTCGGCGGTAGAACGACTCGGACTTGTCTTTCACGCGCGGGAACTCGTTCAGGCACTGGACCATGAAGCCGAAGAACTGGTAGGCGATCGGCATCCGGTACTTGCGGTTGATCTGGATGACATCGTTGGTCACGATCGCCTTCAGGTTGGCCGCCTTGTCGATGAAGGTGCCGACATCGTTCTCGTCGACGATGATCGCGTTGGCGCGCACCAGCGGTTCGAGCGCGAAGTCCTTGCCGAAGTCCGAGAGCGGAATCGAGGTATGCGCGCCGCTGCCAACGAGGTTGCGCATGAGCGCACAGAGCGTGCCCTTACCGTTGTTGCCCTGCTCGGAGTAGAACCAGGCGGTCTTGCCCCAGCGCACGTGCGGCCGGATGATCGCGCCGATGATCTCCCAGATCAGGTCGGCGAGGCCCTCGTCACCGGGCTGGTCGAAGAGCTCTTCGATCCAGGCGACGACTTCCCAGTCTCCGTCCTCGGGGTGCGTGATGACCTGCTGCGGGGCGTCGTCCACGTAGTCGACGTCGTTCTTGGTCAGCAGCACGATGGCGGGGTCGAAGGGGTGGACCTGCTTCGGCTCGAAGTGGAAGTCCTTGCCGAAGATCGTGACGTCCAGCGGGTCGGTGCCGTAGTAGACGATGCCGTTGCGCGCGGCGATGAAGTCGCGGTTCGTGCTCTGGTGCCGGCGCGGGCTGTCCTCGCGCAAAACGGCCAGGACCTCGGCGAACTCCTTGAGGGTCAGCTGGGTGTTGTACATGCGCGCCATGGTGCGGATGTCGTCCTCGCTGGTGGTGTACGTCCCGCGCGTACGGCCCGTGGCCTGGTACATCGCCAGCAGGTCGTACTCGCGGTCGGTGTCCTTCGCGTTGGGCGCGATGCGGATGACGTGGTGCAGACGCAGGAGGATCTGCGCGACCTGCCAGTACGTCAGATATCTCGGCAGGGGGTACTTCTCGGCGGCCACGGCCGCCTTGAAGTTCTCGGCCTTGATGACGCCTCCCACGATCGCCAGCAGCTCCTTCTCCAGCATGCGAGGCGTCGGAGGATCGGTCGGGTCGATCTGGTCGAGGTAGGCGGCGGTGACGTAGGTGACGATCTCGTTCTGCGGAGCCATGTCGTCGCGGTTCGAGAAGTACCCCATGACGCTGGCCAGGACGTCGGCGACAGGGTTGGTGCGCGGTCCGGCGCTGGAACCGGCGACAGATACGGATGTGGGGGCATCAGGAGGTGTCATGTTGCTGCTTTCTCGATCGTGATCGAGTTCCTGCCGGCGATGAGTGGGAAGCCGATTCGACTCGTAATCGAACGGAACGTGATCTTGAGACTACGTCATCCGAGTGCCCTGTTGCAACGATTCAACTATCAGTCAACAAGGGAGTCAACCGAGGCCCTAGACGGCTATCAAAAGGGGGCCAGAAAGGGCCGCGACAGGGACTGGAGAGGGTGCGCTCGACCACCACAGCCATGCCACACGCGTCGCGAGCCTGGATGGGACGTGAGAACCAGTGACTCCGTCGGGCGCATGCCCCACGGAGTCACCGGCTGATCGCGCTCGACCACGCACCCGCGGGCGGCGTGAGCCGACCGGCCTGCGGTCGAGGTTCGGGGGAGTTCTTCTGACCCGCACGAGCCGGCCGCCACCAGGGCATCGACTGGACGCCATCCAGGAGAATCCCGAGAGCCGCATACCATCTAGGGGTATGCGAGCGTGTACCACTTAACGTGGTACACCTGTTTTCCCAGGCCAGAACAGGAATTTCGGGAGCTCAAGAGCTGGCTGTACCACGTGACATTTCTACGTGGTACAGGTATTTGCCGAGGTCAGGCGGGTTCTATATACCCCCCGTACCACTTGTACCAGGAATTGGAGGCTAGATACACGCGCATGGGGGATAAGAGAGCAGATTGGCGAGCTGGGGCCGGATCGCTCCCGAACACGTCCCTTATGTAAACGGTCAAAAAAACGTGGTACTCGTGGTACATCGGCGGAGAACGCTGGTTGACCAGGCGAAACGTCGTACCACATCGGCACTCCCACGTGGTACGCCCGGCGTGCGAAAGACCCTCGTGGTACAAGCATTTACCCAGGTCAGACGCGGTTCTCAGGGCTGTACCACGTCTCGTGGTACACCTGGGCAGCCCAGAAGCCTGGCGTACTCCCCTGACGACCAATCCGAGGCGGACTTCCGCGCCGAGCCGACGTGCGGTTCCAGGCGGCGCGGCCGAGCCTCAGCGGGACTGGAAGCCGCATGGAACATCCTCGGCGTCCCGAGGCTTACAGAAGGCTCCTGACGCGTCCTCCGAGCGCGAGTCAGAACTCTGTCCGAGTCGTTCGTCCACGAGGCTCCACTGGCAGCGAGAGGGTATTGGACAGACATTCACTGCTCATTGCGAGTGATCCACGACAGCTGCTATCGTTGACGTCAGGTGATCGATGTTGCACTGGAACGTGAAAACAGAGAGGCCGGAGAGCATCCCCGTGGGAAGGGAGCTCTCCGGCCTCTTTGCATGTGCTGATGAGTGCGAGGCGTGGATGGCGCGCATCACTCAGGGGGTGACCGTGCTCCAGCCTCGTTGGCGTCCCGCATTGGGGGACTCGGGACTGCGGCTACAGGATCGCTCGTCTGCTTCGACGACGTAGAGGATCTCGTAGGAAATCGTGGTGTTGAGGTTGAGCCGGTTCCTACTCTGGCTCTTCTTCATCGTGATCTTGCAGAAGCCGCGAACGGCCTTGGCGCGATCGAAGAACCGGCGCAGTCGCGCGTTCACGCGCTCACGGGCCTGTTCGGCCGTGATGCCCATGTCGGAGACGACGAAGACGTGCGTGTGACCGCGATCGAAGGTGGGCTTCTCACCAGTGTCGAGGTCCAGACGGATCTTCGCACGGCTGATGTCGAGCGTGTCGGGACGGACGAGCTTTCCTCGTGAGTCGTACGTGCAGGTGCTGACGATGGCCATGATGAGATCCTCTCCTCTCCTGATGAGTATGACTGAATAGTTACTTTCAGTCATACCCCGGTGACCGGATCACCCAGGTCACCACGAGCATGCCCTCCGCACGAGGAACCGGCGGCTGAAAGGCCGCCGGGGCCCGCACGGAGGGCACCCATCGTTTTTCAGAAGAGGCTGAGTACCTCGCTCACTGCATCGCGGACTTGCCTCCCGCGCCCTGGACTGTGCCTGGCGCAGTCCCGCCGGCGACCCGCCGGTAGAGCCCCAAGGCACAACCAGCGAAGGCCAGGGACAGGAATACCGTGGAGACGGGGTTTGCCAGAGCGCCGAGCGCCTGTGCTGGAACAACGGCGGCAGCAAGGTTGAAGCCCAGGTGCAGGAGTACGCAGGGCCACAGTACGCGTGTGCGTTCGTAGACCAGGGCCAGAAGCACCGCCAATGGCAGAGTCGAGGCGAACTGTACGGCGCTGCCGTGCACCAGGCCGAACACCACCGCGGTGACCAGCGTTGAGGCGAGGATGCTCACCCGCTTGCGCAGCAACGGGTAGATCAGCCCCCGGAACAGGAACTCCTCCCCGGCGGGAGCCGCGGCCAGGGTGAGCAGAAGGGTTGCCGCGGCCCCGGCCGCGTGCCTGGTTTGGTTCGAGGCGTCGAAGCCGGCGGACCCGGTCGTGACGTAGATCCACAAGGCCAGCGACTGTCCTCCGAGGAAGGCCAGGACCGCGCAGCCGACGACGGTCCACCCGAAGCGCGGGATTTCCATCCTCGGCCGCGGGGCCGGCGCATGCGCGAGCCACTGCGGCCGCTGGATCCTGACCGAGCCGACCAGGACGACAACAAGCATGCCCAGGACGGTCGTCGCGAGGATCGGCTCTCCGATGAGTAGGACTGCAAAGGCGCCAAGGCCGAGATGGGCCGCGACGACGGCGAACGGCACGAGGGCGCACCACCCGATGCCGAGCAGGCGCGAAGTGATCGGTGGCGTCGTCATGGTCTCCTCCTCTGCGGGTCTCAAGCAGCCGTGGTGATCTGTTCGTTGATGACGGCCTGGACGCGGGTGTCGCCGCGGAAGGTGTTCAGCTGCAGCGTCGCCGTGAAGCGCAGCGTGCCGAGTTCGGTGCGGCTTGCGCGCTGCACGAAGCTCTGGATCACGTCGAACTTCTCCTCGGCAGCGTTCCACCACAGGCAGGACAGGCCGGCCCGGGTGACCAGGCGCAGGTGCTGCGATTCGGATCCGATCCGGTCCACGCGTAGGCCCAGGGGCTCGATCGCGATCTCGACGACTGGCGCGGTGAAGCCGTGCCCGAAGGGCTTGAGCCTCTCGGTCCGGCGCACCAGCTCGAACAACGGCTGCAGGTCCTCGAGGCCGGCGTCGCAGTCGGCATCCGGACCGAGTACGAGATCACCGTTCGGGCCATCGGTGCTGACGGCGAGCAGGGCTACCTGAGTGGCTTCCTGCAGCACGGCGACAAGATCGTCCAGGTTCTCGGCTTTCGCGACGCGGACGCCGCAGGCCTGCTGGTGTCCGATGGCGCTGAGTCCGTCGTGCGGTTCCAGGCTGGTGATGATGTCGAACCAGCCCGGCGCGCGACCGGAGCCGCTGACGAAATCGTCGGGACTGGTGGGCCGATTGGCGACGATGACCGGGTGGCCGTTAAGCGCCATCAGCCGGTTGGCCATCAGCCCGTACATGCCCGGGTAGGCGTCCGAGAAGTACACCCACGGGGCCAACGGCTGGTCCCCGGTGGTGAGTTCTTTCATGTGTTCGATGACCAGCTGCTTGCGCAGCTCGTTGCTCTCGATCACCTGGTGGGCGGCCTTGAGCTTGACGTCAGCACCGGCGGCCGTGAACACCGCGAAGCACGGCTCAAGCGAGGCCCCCGTACGGCGCGGGCTGTTCATCGCCGGGGCGAGGTAGAAGCCGAGGAAGCCTTCGTCGAGGTCGTCGACGTCTCGGATCTTGCCGATCTGAGCAAAGGCCTTGAGCACGATCGCGAAGCCCTCGAATGCCCGGAGGAAGACCGGGTGGTGCGGCTCGGTTCGCAGCATCTGTATCAGGATCGACTGCTCGACGTCGATGGCATCGGGGTCAGCGTCGAATCCACCCCAGGGGTTGGGAATCGTCTTCGGCGCGGCGACGCGCAGCAGGCGGGCAATCGAGATCGCATCGCGCACCAGCTGGCGGTTCTCGTACAGCACGGGCATGACGTCGGAGACGGTGCCCAGGCCGGCGAACAGGCGCAGCAGGTGGATCTCCCAGAGCTTCTCGGGCCGGTGCACGCGGGCGTAGGCCCCGATCACCTGGTAAAGCACGTGGGCACCGCAGATCCCGGTGTGGGCGTAGGTCTCGTCGATCCGGCACGGGTCGACGGTGACGTCCGCGGTCGAGCCCGGCGCGAGCTCCTCGTGGTGATCGGTCACCAGCGTCATCCAGCCCAGGGCACGCGCGGCGGCGATACCGCGGTGGGAGTTCACTCCCCCGTCGCAGGTAAGCAGGACCCGCGTGTCGGGCCACTTCGCGTGGATCTCGGCGATGTCCTCGGGCGCAAGCTCGTGGCCGCGGCGGTAGTCGGGCAGGTGCAGCTCGACGTCGAAGCCGAGCTCGGACAGGCCGGCGTAACCGAGGACACCGGAGGAGATGCCGTCCATGTCGAAGTCGGGGGCAATGGCGATCTTCTTGCCCGTGGTCCGGGCGTCATGAAGAGCCTCGACCATCTCGGCCAGGTCCAGGAGCTCGTCATGCTCGGTGAACTCGATCTCCTTCAGGTACTGGGCTGACCACCCCCTGCGCTGGCACAGCAGCTCGAAGAGGTCGGTGTCCTCGTCGGTGAGCGAATGGTCGTCGACGGTGTCGAGCATGGACATGGCGGAGACCTCTCGATCGGGGTTGTTGGCCGGTGGAGAACGGGGTATGTGACGCCCCTGATGTTGCTGTGATTTTAGCAGTGCCATTCTCTCCTTCTGCTCATTTAGCAGTTACTTCCGAGTCTCATTCGCGTCCAAATCGCACACTTATCTCGAATGGTTGCGACAGACTTTCCAAGGACCTTGCGCTTCAGCTACTCTCGCGGGTATGGCCATTCGAAGCATTGTCGAGTCAGATCTCAGCGGTAAGCCGGATGCGACTACTGTGACCTTCGGCCTGGGTGACACCTGGTACGAAGTCGACCTCACGGCGGAGGAGCAGAAAAAGCTTGAGGATGCACTGAAGACTTACTTGAAGGTCAGCCGGAAAGCCGAGAACAAGCCCACCAAGAAGCGAGTCGTACCCGATACGACTGCCGAGGAGCGCGAGAAGATCCGTGAGTGGGCCAGGAAGAAGGGCCACGACTTCGCTGAACGCGGACGTATCCCGAAGACGGTCATGAAGGCCTATGACGAGGCACACGGCATCGATCGGAGCAAGTAGCTCTGAGCTGGGTGTTCGCCTACAGGTCGACTCCTCCCATCCGTCCTTGAGGGCCCTGCGTGCCGCAGGGCCCTTCGCGCGTCTCAGAACGGCGACAGCGACGGATGGAGCACGGTGGCCGTCTCGATCCCCGCGGCTCGCGCGCGAGACCTGCAGTGGATCGTGCCGTGCGAGAAGTGCCCCGGCGTATGCGGCAAGAGCTGCTCCTGGCCTCGCTGCTGGCACCCAGGCTTCAGGCAGAGGTCGAGGAAGGCCACGCACAGCACCTGAGCCCCGGCCTCACGGAAGACCTGGGCGGCGTCGACCATCTCCTGGTTGCGCTGGAAGCCAGCCCGCTTCCCATGAGCCGACCAGTCGGCGGGGAAGGTGCGGATCTCGAAGCCTGCGGCCCGCCACAGGCGCTCGGCCATGGCGTCGGCACCTTCGGGGCAATGCCCCGAGATGAGTACCGGCCGGGTGACGTTCTTCGCCCCCCAGTCGCGCCAGGCGTCGTTGAACGCCGAGCGCATGCTCTGCTCGTCGTTCCAGCTGCGGGAACCGGTGACGAGGACGACATGCGAGAACGATTCTGGAATCATTTCAGCAATCATTCGAGTCTCCTCTCCTTGTGACTCGGCGGTCTCCACAGCTGGAGTCGAGAGCTGTGGCCACGATGTCTGGACAGGCACGGGGGCCTGCATGTCGCTGGCTCATACCGGCCGGCCGGTACTGAGCTCGATGACGGCCAGGTCCTTCTCTCGGTGGAGCTCGACGCGGATCTGATCGTCATCACACATCGGCATGAGGTGGACGGTGCACATCCCGTCATTGCTGCGGGAAACGTGCACGGTGACGACCGTGCCGTTCTCGCCGTTGGTGAAGTCGACGTTGCCGACCCGGCTTCGCCGTAGTGCATCACCTCGGCCACGGCTTCGCTGTTCGGTTGCCACAACTTCGGCTCGTAGCGGGCTCCCGTGTCGTAGGGCGAGATTCGGGCTGGGACTGCGTCATGGTGGCGCCTCTTCGTGAACTCGGGTACGGGTTGGCGACCATCGAGTGCGGACCCCGGTGGGGGCCGTGTGATCTCGATGTTCGACCCAGCTCCCGTGCCAGCTTTGCTGGCTGACGACTCGGAAGATCTTGCTGGCGTGATCTGCTCCCGGATGGATCGCGTGGTGAGCCGTCGCACCGGTCGTCACTTCTCGCCTGAGCCAGGCGCCCAGCGCCGCGCGATCCACCACTGCTGCACCCTTTGCTGCTGTCCGCATCTGTGGACAACTGCAGCGGGGCAGTGGTGGGGCTTCCTCTCTCAAGCGCAGCGCTGGGCATAGCCGGAGGGAGCGCTAGCGACCGACGGACCGGTGAGCGAAGCGAGCGGTGGAACCCGTCGGCTATGCCGACTAACACGTCCTCGGAGCGCAGCGGAGAGGCCGAGCGAAGCGAGGGTCCGCAGGACACGTGTTATCAGGTTCCCTTATGCCCTTTGCTTCCTTGTCGTCGTCCTCGCTGTTCCACGGCTGGAGCGTTAGCGGAAGCCTGGAACATCAGGGGAAACGGTCCGTACCCTCTTGACCCGTACCCCTCTTCCCTTTCCGCGCAGCGGGGGTACGGGTCCGGCTGTTTCGCCTGGTCATCGCACCTTTTGGGTGTACTGCTGTTTCGACGTCCGTGATACGGCCGTACCCCCACGCTGATCCGTCCTCGTGAGGCACGAGCGAGGCGGGGGTACGGGTCTGCTCCTGAGGGGGCGCAGCCCCGGTTCATCACCTTGCTTCCGTCGGCGGCACAGCCCTCGCCGCGCAGCGGATCCGCCCTCTCGCGACACCGTCGCTTCGGCTGTGGATAACGCTCTGCTCCACCACTTGCTGCGGCGGCGGCAGCCGGCCTCGCCCCCAGTCGCGTTGTGCTGGCTGCACCGACGTGGATTCACCTCGCTCTGGTGCTGCCGCGGCAGCGTGCCAGCACTTTATACACCGCGTCCGAGGCGGGCGTTCTGCACTGTGTCGACGACGCACGTTCCGGCCCCGGGCTGTGCTCCGTCTCGCGCTTGCGGGGCGAGCCCGGGGTGGTCCCCCGTGGACGCATCAGTAGAAGAGAGACCCGACTGCTGCGACAAGCTGCCCATCACAGCGAGCAGCCCCAGCGTCATCGGGCCGTTGTCGTCTTCCTCCAGGAGCTGCTTCCGCAGCAAATGCCTCTGCTCTTCCTCTACCCCACGGGCCTTTGCTGCGGAAGCAAGTCGTTCCTCGCACCCTCGCTGTGTGCGGGGGTCTACTCCCCCTTCACGCCTTCTCCCTCTGCTCTCCTCTGCTCTCCTCTGCGCGACCGTGACGGCTCGATGACGCCCTGTACCGACCGTCGCAACAGCACCGTGCCGACGGCTGTTCTGGTCTCGCTCCGCCGGCGCTTCGTGGCTGCCTCAACGTGCCCGCCGGCGGGCCTCGGCAAGGGGCGCAGACAGACTTCTCGGCCCCGTGAAACAGCGGTGAAACAGCGTCTCCCTCGTGTCTCTGAGGTGACTCATCGGGACACCCCGGGGGCACGACTGAGACATCCATAGGGCATCGACTGCTTCCGTTGGGTCTCTCAGAGTCCCGCGCGCGTCCTCACGGTGTCTCGTGCGTGCTCCAGCAGTGCTGCCCTGGTGTCGCTCACAGCGCCCTTAGAGGACACATCTGCGCAGAAGTGCCGGGTGGCGTCTATCAGGAGGCACAGTCGGGGCGCCAACGGGACCTTACGCGTACCTCCATGCGGCTCCCCCGGGGCGGCGCCGTGACCCCAGGTGTCTCGCAGGTGTCCCGGGTGAGCACTTGCTGCGTCGCAGGTGGGGCTCATAGGCGCATCTCGCCGGCGGCCGCGCGCAAGCCGCCCCAGGCGGGGGCACTGCAGTGTCTCGTAGGTGTCCCTGCCAGTACGCGATAGGGACATCACTGGCGTCTCACTCGCGTATCGAATGGGACTTGCACAGGACTCCATAAAGACACTAGGTTGGACTCGCATCGATTCCCATCCGAGGGGAGGCGTGAAAGGCAGTGAGTCCATATGGCAGAGCAAGCGGCATCCAGCGATCGACGGAATGGAGTGCAGGAGCAAGCGACAGGGCGAGGTGAGTGCTATGGCGAGTCAGTCGGGTGAACCTCGCAAGGTCCGTTGGACCGTGCCCGCTGTCGATACCTCGGTGATCGAGTGGCTCGATCAACAGGAGAACATCTCGCAGTCGCTGCGATTGCTCATTCGGGAGTCCATTCAGCGCGACGGGTACATCGACGTCTTCTACAAGCCCGTCGATCAGCTGCCGCGTCGCGGCCGGCCGCCGCTGGAGAACACCGAGCAGCGCGAGGACGACGAGGTCACAACCGATCGCCGTCCGGCCGCCCGGCCGGTTCAGTCGCAGCCGCAGCCCGTGGTCACCGACCAGGCCGACTCCGGCGCCGAGAGGACAGCACCAACACCAGCGTCGATAGCCCAGCCCGAGCCGGTTCCCGCGCCGGTTGAGACGGCCGAGGAGCCCGCGGCAAACGTCCCCGATCCAGCGCCGGAGCCGCCGAAGCAGGCGTCCATCGACGAAATCATGGCGAGCACTCGGCGCTGAGTGACGCGGTGAATTTCATTTTCCAGGCAGACAACGCAGACACCGAGGGATCGAATTCATGAGCACGAACACCACCGACGTCATCACTCTCACCGGCGGCATTGACGTTGGCAACGGCTACGTCAAGGGCGTTATCCAGAACACGAAGCAGAAGACTTTCGACGAGATCGATTTGCCCAGCGCGGTCGTTTCGACTTCCCGCACCTCGCCGAAGGTGCCACTCCCCGATGCGGATGCAGCATCCGTGCTGGTCGGTGACTTCTACAATCAGATCGACTGCTCGCTCACCACTCCCCTGGTGGCGGCGTCCGACCGCCGGATCTTCGGCCGGGCGGCGCTGAGCGTGCGCGGTTCGAAGTTCACCGAGTTCGAGGTGCTGGGCAAGCACTCCAAGGCCGATCAGGAACTGAGCAAGGTCTTGGTCCTGGGCGTCTTCGCCGCGAAGGCCCTGCGTGACTACGTCCGCGAGAACGGCGCGCTGCCCGATCACGAGCTGCGCGTGCAGGTGCGCGCCGGCCTGGCGCTGCCGATCTCCGAGTTCGTCGCGCGCCGCCACGCCTACGCCGCCGAGTTCATCGGCCTGCTGGGCAGCTCCGACCCCGCGGTGCACCTGGTGACGATCAAGAACTTCAGCACCCCGGTCTCGGTGCGTCTGCAGTTCGTCGACGTCCAGGTGATGGCCGAGGGTGCCTCCGCGCAGTTCGCCATCACCGACAAGGGCGAGCCGCTGGCCCAGGCTCTTCTCGATGATCTGCGCACTCGCGACGCCTCCCTCGTGGAGGGCGTCGCCGCCTCTGATCTCGTGTCGGTCCAGCACACCATCGGCGTCGACGTCGGTGAGGGCACCGTGAATTTCCCGGTCTTCACCGACGGCCGGTTCAACCCTGAAGCAGCGGCCACACTCGACGAGGGCTACGGCACCGCGCTGATGAATGCCATGGAGCGCATGAGCGAGTCGGACGCCACGCTGCAGTTCTCTTCACGCAAGCAGCTGGCGGACTTCCTCCACGCGGAGCCGTCCGTGCTGGTGAAGAACCGTCACCAGCGGGCCGCCGGCTTCGTCGAGGACGAGGCCAGCTATCTGGTCGACGAGATCGTCTCCTCCTTCGGCGACGTCCTCTCCCAGGCCGGCGCGACGACTGAAGTTGTTTACGTCTACGGCGGCGGCTCGGGTCCGATCAAGCACCTGCTGCACCCGGCGCTGCTGAAGGCCGCGGGCGACGTGCCGGTGCTCTACCTCGACTCGAGCTACTCGCGGCACCTGAACCGCGAGGGCCTGTACATCGCAGCGCGCCACGTCGAGCAGCAGACCCTCGCCGCGAAGCCCGCGGGCAAGCGCAGTAGGGATGCGGCCTGATGCGTGAGGTGCTGGATGCCGTCGCAAGGGCAGAGGTCGTGCTCACCTCGCGAACCTCCACGGTTCTCCTGCTCCAGGAGGGCGGTGAGGGTCATGCCTAAGCCCATCACTCCGGAGTATCTGGACGCAATCTGGGCGCGGTTGGACGAGAAGGACCGGACGGTCGCCGAGGTCACCGAGTACGCGGAGGAGCTGGTCCACGAGGTCGACCGGCTGCGTGCCGAACTGGACCGGGTGCGGGGCAAGGAGTCTGCCGCGTCCGACGGGGTCCGTCGCTCTGCGATCCGTATGGAGAAAACAGCGTCGGGCTGTCGGGTGCGATGGCGGGAGGACGGGCGCAGGCGGTCGCGCAGTCTGGAGGGCCGGCGCGAGGCCGAGCAATTCATGCGCTACCTCGCCGAGGGTGGGCAGTGATGGCCACTCCCACGAATCCGATCGAGCGCTTGGACGTGCCCCTCGCCGAGGACGCGGCGCAGTTGCTGCGCCGCCATGAGGCAAGGGTCACCCGCAAGCAGGGTCGGGCCGCTTGGCACAGGTCAGACGAAGCGCTTCGGGGCATGTCTGCGATTTTCAGGGTCGGCCCGACGAGCACCCTCGGGCCGAGCGTATGAGCGGCTACCGCGGGATCGTGAAACTGCTGACGCCGAACACCGGCGCGAAGCGGATGAGCGAAGTCTTCGACAACTTCGTCGAGATGGCGGCGCTGGCTCTGCGCAACGCCGTGGACGTCCGCGGGAGCGAGGCCTGGGAAGCGCGCGAAGGGCAGTATCTACAGATCGTCGGCCGCTACAGCAGAACAGAGCTGGACCGCTTCGCGCACGCCCTGGCGCTAGTGACCACGGAGTTGGAGCGCGAGCCCTGCGACGTACTCGGCCGCCTTTACATGGAGTTGGAGCTCGGCAACGAGCGGCTCGGCCAGTACTACACGCCCTACGACATCGCCCAGCTGATGGCCGAGATGCAGATCGACTCGGTGGTCGAGCAGGTGCAGAGGGACGGCTTCGCCAATGTGTATGAACCCAGCTGCGGCGCGGGCGCGTTCATGGTTGCTCTGTCGCAGGCGATGCTCAAGCACGGCCTGAACCCACAGACGCAGCTGCATGTGACGGCAGAGGACATAGCGCCGCAGGCCGTGCACATGATCTACGTCCATCTGACGCTGCTGCACATCCCCGCGGTGGTGCGCCGTCGCAACGTCCTCACGCTGGAGACCTTCGAGTCGTGGCCCACTCTCGCTCATATCTTGGGCGGTTGGGACCGGAAGCTCAGGCTGGGTCAGGCCGTCAGTGGATCACGGCAGCTGGCCATCGCGCCTCCCCAGGAGACCACCGGAATACCCGCTGATGCTCTGGAGGTGCAGCGATGACGATCACGCAAGAACGAAACGACGACGCCGCCCGAAGGGCTGTCACCACTCTCACCGAGCCCGCCGGCTCAGAGGTGGCGAACAGCTGCACGGACCGGTGGCTCGACGAGAGCAACGCCCGATCCGAACTGCCGCGTATGGGATGGTGCACAGGGCTGGCCGACGTCCTGGCCGCCGCGTACGCGGGAGACCTGCACGCGGATACGTCCGGGATCGTCCGCCGCCCTGAGGGTCAGGGACGCCGGGTACGGGCCGCCCTGGTCGAGCTGCTGGCGTCCGGCGGCTATATCGCGGTCCCCCCCGCCGGTCGGCGCGGCCCTGTCACGGTCACCCCCGACGGCGTCACCGCACACCGTTGGTGCACCGCCGCCCCCGACCTGCTGCACGAGGACCATCAGGCCGCCTACTGGGCGAGGGTGCGTGTTCACCACACCGGCCGGACCAGTAAGCAGACGGCGCGGGACCAGGCCAGGCGCCTTACTCCGCTGCCGAACGGGGAGGAGGAGAAGCGCCGCCGCGCCGCGCAGATGCGGCAGGTCGAGCAGTGGGCCAAGGAGATGGAGGCCACGCGGGAGCGGCTTGCGGCGGAGCAGGCGGAGCGGGATGCGCAGGCCGAGCAGGAGCAGGCGGCCGCTTGGGTGCGGAGCGAGCAGGAGGTCGAGGAGCGGCAGGCGACGGAGGATGACCGCCGCGATGACGGTCTCGTCATGTCACAGCACGGCCCGCATGAGATCGTCATGGGCGCGGGCAAGCGTCGCGTCACGGTGACGCGGGTCAGCCCGAGCATCTGGGAAGCGGTGGTCCGCGGAGCGGTCTACGTGGTTCGAAGGAGGGTGGCGAAGACTGGCCCTGGCTGGCCATCGCGCCGGACACCACGCGCATCGGCGTCTGTTCGGTGATCAATGACTCGCCGTACGCGGCCAGCGTCCGGGACATCGTCCGCGCCCACGCGGACGCCACGGAGCACGGCAAGACGTTTCCCGAGTGGACGCCGCCCGGTGCCGCCGTCGTTACGCCCGAGGAGACCGGCCAGGACCGGCCGGCCGCGGGCGACAACTGCGCCAGGCAGGACGCGCAGGAACCGGAGCCGTTCGGCGCTGACCTGGCAGACGCCGACCGCACGGTAACTGCCGCCGAGCCTGGCGCATGCGATGGTTACGGCTGCACCGCGACCGGGCCGCGCTGGAGGGTCGCCTATCTGTCGACGTCGCTTCTGTGCGCGGTCCATGCTGCAAAGTGGGGGCGCGTCGCCGTCGCCGACCTTCCGGCGCTCGTCGACCTGCCCAAGGTCGGGGAGGCGTACAGTACCCCCGTCCCCGCGCGGGCGGTCGCTCTCGACCTGATCGGCTCCAAGTGGGTGGCCGAGTGCGACCGGCATGGCCCCGTCTCCCTAGGACTGAACAAGTTCGGTGACGCGGTCGCCAACGTCGCCGCTGCCTACGTCTACGACAACCAGCAGGATGCGGCCGACGCTGCCCGCGCCCACCTGGACGCGCACGCTCGGGAGGACGCCGACGTGATGGCGCCGGAGGACATTGACGCTGCCCAAGCGCTGAACTTCTCCCGTGACCAGTGGCGGACGCTGGGGTGGATATGTGACGGCAAGGTGCGCGAGACCGCCCACGGGTTCAGCGCCTACGACATCAGCCCCGACCGCGCCGACGTCTCCAAGAGGATCAGGAAGACCCTGGTTGCGCGCCTGTGGGCGGCCGGGTTCGTGAAGGTGTTCGCCATCGCCCCGGGGGTCCGCACGTTCGGTCTTAGCGACGAGGGAGCACGCGCGTTTCTTCTGTGGTCGAACGCGATGCGCATCAACGCCGTCACGGAGCCGGAGAAGGACACCCGGCACGCCGCCGTGAAGGGCTCCCCCTATCAGTGGCTGTCCGCCGGGGAGACCTGGCCCGGGGAGCAGGAGAAGGCGCAGGCCTCAGCGGAAGCTGAGCAGGCCGCCGACGAGCAGGCCGCCGCGCTGCGGGCCGCGGAGGAGAAGGCGGCGGCCGAGCGAGCCGCCACCCCCACGGTTGACGAGCTGGCCGTGTTGGAAGCGCTGAACGCTGACGGCTTGGACTCGGGGGCGGCCGCGGTGCTGTCGGCCGCGTACATCGGCCATGTGGTCACCCGTCACCGTCCCGGGGCCACCTCGGCACGTCTCGATGAGGGCGCGGGCAAGGGCCACCGGCGCGTGACGCGTACCTACAACGTCAACGGCGTTGAGAAGCCGATCACGCCAGAAGCTGACGACGCCCTGTCGACGATCCCCGCGAACCTCACCGACGCCACGGCCGAGACGTGGCACGCGCTGTGTACGTCGGTGGATGAGCGGTACGGGGTGTGCCAGCTCGACCTGGCCGCCGCCGTCAAGGCAGGCACGGCGACGCTCGCCCTGCTCGACCAGGCCGAACAAGGGCCGGCGGAACCGCCGGAGTTGTGGGCTTCGCGCGAGTTCGTACAGACCGCCAAGCCGGGCACGGAGGCCGAGGTAATTGAGTGGGCCGAGGCGGGGCTGCTGTGGCAGAGCGGTGACGGCTTCCGCCACGCTGGCCGCAAGGTCAACGCCTCCCGGGTGCTGCCGCTGATCGAGGCTGGGACCCTGTTCCGCAGCGCTGACGGCCGGGTGTACCCCACCACCCGGGCCCGGTGCCCCCAGCCGCAGAACGACAAGGCTGCCGCCCCGGTCTCCGCCGCCGAGCACTCCGGCTCGGGGGACGCCAGCAGCGACGCAACACCGAAGACCGAGGAGTCACGCCTGGTCCGGGTGCCGGACACCTTCACCGCCTCGGGTCGTACACCGCTCACGTACACGACCTGAACGGCTGGACGTACGCCGACTTCGTCGCCGCGCACGCATCCGAGGAGGATGCCGCTGACCTGGTGAGGCTGGCCGGGCCAGGGCGACGCCCCCCCGTTACCGTCTTCGTGGCTCCGCAATGGGGCTACCGGCCTTCGGGTCCGGCATGACTTCCCCCCTTGTTGCAGTTGATGATCCAGGGGGTGGTGTCACCGGGCCCGGAGGCATCGACGGACCGCTGATGAGGGGCTTGACCTCCACGACCCGGGCGTTGTCCACGGTCGGGACTTTCGCCGCGACTGGCGGACGCTTCCCTGAGCCCGCTGCCCGACCCTTGATCCGTGGGTCCGGCCTAGGCTGTTTCTTGTGGATCACCCGTGAGAGCGGAACGATGTCAGCCATGACCTCTGTAGATCCGCCCCCCGGCCCCTCGAATGACCCTGCGAACGGCCTTGTCACCTGCCCCTGTTGCTTCCAGCGGACCCTGGAGGAGCGGGCCAACTTCGAGATCTGTCCAGAGTGCGGCTGGGAGGACGACGGACAAGACGACGCGGACGCACACATTGTCCGAGGTGGGCCCAACGGCTCGCTGAGCTTGGCGCAGGCTCGGCTGGACTACCTTGAAGAAGTGGCCGAGACGGGCGATGAGTCTGTGACGCGCGGCGGTGAGGGTCTGTGGCTGTCGGAAGCACGACGCCCGGTCCCAGACCTGGCTGAGTAGAGAGGCGTCTGGTAAGGCTCGCCCTCGTTGTCCAGGTGTGCCGTTGACTGATGCGCTGTGGGCGCGGATCGAGCTGTTGCTCCCGGACCGGACGCCGAAGCGGGGTGACCGCTGGCGGGACCACCGTGAGGTGATCGACGCGATCGCCTACAAGTTCCAGACCGGGATCCAATGGGTGCGCCTGCCGGAGAAGTGCGGTAACTGTCGGGGCGTCTACAACCGGTTGCGGATGTGGGCCGTCGATGGCACCTGGGAGCGGGGGCCTTGACCCAGAATCTTGGACACGGGCTATGCGGCTTGGGCCAGGGTAGTTGATGTTGTGTCGAGTGCTGTCTCGTAGGCGATGGGACTCCGTTGTCCGAGGTGGGAATGACGGCGTCGGGTGTTGTAGCGGTTGAGCCAGCGGAACGCGTCGAGACGGGCTTCGCGTTCGCTGGACCAGTGCTTTCGGCCCTGAAGAGCCTCGCGTTTGAACGTCGCGTTGAAGGACTCGGCGAGCGCGTTGTCCGCCGAGCTGCCGATCGCGCTCATGGACTGGCGGACGCCGGCTTGGCGGCAGGCGTCGGCGAAGGCCCGGCTGGTGTACTGGGCGCCGTGATCGGTGTGCATGACCGCCCCGGAGAGGCTGCCGCGGGTGCGTTCGGCGGCGGCCAGGGCGTCGATGACGAGGCCGGTGCGCATGTGGTCCGCGATCGCCCAGCCGGCCAGGCGGCGTGAGGCGAGGTCGATGACGGTGGCCAGGTAGAGGAACTTCCCGCCTTCCAGCGGGAGATAGGTGATGTCGCCGACGTACTTCGTGTTCGGCTCGCTTGCTGTGAAGTCGCGGCCGATGAGATCCGGGGCCTTCGCCGCGGCCGGGTCCGCGACCGTGGTGCGGTGCCTGCGGCGCAAGCGCACGCCCGCCAGACCGGCGGCCCGCATCAGCCGCGCGATCCGCTTGTGGTTGACGCGCTCGCCCGCCTCGCGGAGCTCGGCCGTGATCCTGGGAACGCCATAGGTGCCATCCGACTCGCGGTACACGGCCCGTATCCGGGCGGCGAGGCGGGCGTCGGCTGCCTGCCGGGCGGCCCGATCCGCGGCGGTGCGGCGCCAGTAGTAGAAGCTGGAGCGGGCGATGCCCAGGATGGTGCACAGCCGCTTCACGCCGTAACGGCGCTGATGGTCGGCGACGAACTGGAAGCGGTTCACCAGCGCGTCTCCCCGGCGAAATACTTCGCCGCCTTCCGCAGGATCTCGCGCTCTTCCTCCAGCTCACGGACCTTCTTGCGCAGAGCGGCGTTCTCCGCCTCCAGCGGTGTGGGCGGCTCGGCGGGCGCCTCCGCCCGCCGCCCCCGGGGCCGGCTCGCACCGGCCGCTCGGACCCAGTTCCGCAGGGTCTCGGGGCTGATCCCCAAATCGGCGGCGACCTGCCTGATCGTCGCCTCGGGCCGCGACTCGTACAGCGCGACCGCGTCCGCCTTGAACTGCGGCGGATAGTTCTTCATGACCACGAGATGTCCGTTCTCAGATCCTCAGGATCCAGTGTCTCGTGTGTCCAGGATCAAGGGTCAAGGCCCCGGGTGTTCACTGCCCCGGAGGCCAGGCTGAAGATCCACCTCGCGGCCGACGGCCGGTGTCGGCAACTGGCGTTCGTCCGCACCGTCGGCCAAGCCGGCGACGCACCCGCCTTCACGGACGTCATGGCCCGCCTGTGCGCAGGCCAGCCCACCGCGGGTGGAACAGGATGAGCAGGTCTGGGAACGCCCCGACCGAGGCTCCTCAAAGCCATTTGAGGGGGCCGGAAGCATGTGGTGCAGAGTTGACCAGGCGGGATCCGTGGCCCGGGCTCATGGGCAGGGTCGTTCCGGCCGCCGATGTCACCCGTGGTCTTCCCAGTCCTGTGCGCAGAACCGGGCTTCGCTCACCGTGGTGTCCCCGGCGCGAGTTGCCCTTACGTACATGTTGAGCTCGTTCGGCCCGAGGTCTCCGCCGCAACCGAAGACCAATTCCATTCCGCGGTCCTCTGTGTACTGGGCCAGGGCCGTCTCGACGTCGGAGACCGTCATGCCGATCAGCCGGGCGCCGTCGAGGGTGACCTGGGGACCGGTCCTGCCGTGGACGGTCACAGCACCGAGAGCGGGCACACCCTGCTCGTACCAGTAGTGCGCGGTCACCCCGGCCTTGTCGAACCGCTCTGTCGTCAGGCACCACTGTCCCGGCTCGTGGTGCCACGACCAGGGATAGTGTCCCTCACGGACGGCTGGCACCTCACCACGCAACGCGGCTGCTATCTGTTGCTGGCTCATTCCGAACCTGAGCGGGCCGACCCCCTGCAGCGGTGTCCAGTCCCAGCGTGGCCGGTCCTGGTCGGGGACCACCGGCCATGCCCCGGAGTTTGTTTCACGCTCGCGGACATCGCACCACTGGATGACCGGGTCTGTCCCGTAGGGGTCCTCGGCCAGCTCGGGGCCGACAAGCAGGGCATCGGTGATCATCGCGTCCATCCGCTGTATGGATCCCTCTGCCGACCGCCCCCATTCCTGAGCGGCCCCCATGGAAACCCCCCACGCCGCGACTTCCGGATCACCGCTCCAGTTCACCCGTACCGCAGATCCGTCCCCACGGGCGAGGTCCTCGATGTCCGCGCGGACTTCGGACGGAACCCGGGCGATCAGCTCAACACCCCGCAGCCGCACCTGCGGTCCGTCCAACGCATGGACCGCGACAGCGACCAGATGCGGCCCCTGCCCGTAGATCGCGGTCACCCCCACCTCACCGTATGTCTGCCAGGACAACCTCTCCTCTGTGCCCTGTGAGACGGTCGCGACCGCCCCGCGCCAACCGGACGAGCCAGGAGCAGCGGATCGGTGCGGGCGAAGAGGAACGCAGCGAGCGCGGCGAAGTCCTCCTCGCAGCACTCATCATCCGGCGCTCTGCCGGCTGACTCGTCCTCGTCGTACAGCACGCGCCTCTCCCCTCTCGCAGGCTTCAGACGAATCTGTCGGTAGGGACGGCTGTTGGTGATGGGTGAATAGCCCTCGCGGACGTCGTAGAAGGGTACTGGCCGACTGGCCGTACCCGCACAGCGCCATCACACTGCGGCAGAGCAAGGGTGCGAGAATCCAACCGTGTCCGAAGAGCTCTCGCGTTGGTATCGGGGTCGCCTGGTGGGCGGTCCTTTCAAACGGTTCGACCCAGGTGAGTGTGACGTGCTCGAACGGGAAATCGGGCTGCCCCTGCCGTCCGCGTACCGCTCGTTCCTGGAAGCTGCGGGCGGCGGAAGGCTGGGCTACTCAATCCGTCTCCCGGCTTGTGAGCCGGAACCGCTCCAAGGCTTCGACGCCCTTTATCAGTTAGGCCGTGACGACGCCGGTGAGTACGGCTGGGGCACTCTCCTGGGAGAGTACCGGCGCAGTCGCGACGGGTGGCTCGTTGAGAACGTGCCCCTGACCGGCCTGCTGCCCATCGCCCGCAGCGGCGGCAGCGACACCCTCTTCCTGGACCTGAACCGGGCTACTCATGGCCAGCTCCATGCGTTCATTCATGCCATTCCCCACCCGGGGTATCTGGGCAGCCATGTCTTCACGAAGGTGGCTGACGACTTCGAGGCATACCTCGACAGCCTGTTCATCGACCCCGACATGGCGGAGGACGCGTGGGCGGATGTCGCCGACAGCGACCCCTCGGATCGTTGGCGGAGGACCATCGAGGAGTGGCTGGACAAGGAACTGCCAGACTGGCGTGCTGAAGCCTGGGCCAGAACCTGATCTTCAGGCGCTCGCCTCAGCCGTCTTCGGGTCCCCGGGGGCTTCGCAGGGCCGCAGATATCGACGACGGCTAACGACCCTCTTCGGCTTGATGCGGATCTCGAATTTTCCCCACTGCGGCTCTTCGCCCCACTTGGTTCACGGAGTGAACCAAGTGGGGAACGTGGGGAGCGGAAAGCAGAAGGACTCACCGATGGCTGAGTCGGTGAGTCCTTGAGTGTGGGTGGGTCAGTGGGACGAGACGAAGCCAGCTGACTGGTCGAGGTGGAAGGGTGAGCCGGGGTTCTCGGGGGTCCAGCCATCGGTGAGAGCGGTGCGGATGCTGTCAGCCACTTGGGCGGGTAGGACCGGGCTGCCGGCTGTTCCGAACCAGTTACTCGGGTGCGGCTGGTTGGTGGTGATCACCAGTGTGGTGCCGGGAGTCTGGGCGTGTTCGACCGCGTAGGTGAGGGGTGACATGACCAGGCCCTGGTCGTAGGTCGGCCGTCCGCGGAGTCGCCACCGGTAGGTGGTGCCGTCCACGGTGATGAGCCGCGATCCCCTTTTGACCAGTGCCATGTCCACATCCTTTCCTCTGTGACAGTAGTGAACGGCGGCTCATCGTGTCGTGCCGATTCTCGTCGGACCGTCTCAGCTTCTGCGCATGGGGATCACGTCCCGGTTTGCTGCCGGGACGGTGGGTCGTGCGGCCTCGGGAGTGGCCAGCAGGGCGACGATGGTAACGGGCTTGTCGCAGTGCGGGCAGTTTCGGACGGCCGTCGGCGCTCAACAGGTCGTTCACCTCGCCCTCGGTGAGCCCACGCGCATCGTCCACGGCGCTCGGGATGCCCCTCCGCCGTCCCTGACGGCCCGCACAGCACGACCACCCTCGCCGCCACCCCGCGCGTCATCGACGGTCGCGGCACCCTGAACGCTGACGCCTGGCGCGATGCTGGATGGTCCGTCCGCGCCCTCGGACGCCCCCGAGCCGAGGTCTCGTCGCCCGGCCCGTGACGGCCCGGCAATCGGCGCACGCGGCCGGGGCCACGCCAGAGCCGCCAACTACTTCCTGACGATCACGGAGGCGATGGCACACTGATGGGCTCAACTTGCCCATCGCGCAAGGGAGATTACCTGATGAACGCCACCCCCGCCGCCGACCCCCAGGGAGCCGAAACAGCCAGGGAACGTACCGGCGGCTGTCTGTGTGGCCGCATCCGTTTCACCACCCGAGGTCCCGCCGTCTTCCCTCACACCTGTGTCTGCCTCCACTGTCAAAAGCTCGGCGGTACACCAGTGATGTGGTGGGTGGGCTTCGAGACGGTCACCTGGACCGGTGCGGGCGGCGAGCCGACCTGGTGCGAGACCTTCGAAGGCGAGGCGAAACGCGGCTTCTGCCCGACCTGCGGCAGCCGCATCGCGGCGATCGACAGCGACATCCCGGAGATTGGCATCAACGTCACCGCCCTCGACGACACCAGCGGCGAAGACCTTGTGCCCATCCACGCGTCCTTCAAGGACAACGCGGTGCACTGGCTGCCCCCAGTGCCGGAGACCGAGCACAGCGCGGCCGGTTGAGCGCCCGTCCCCTGTTCGGCAACATCACCTGCCCCCTCGATGGCTCCGGCCGGCACCCCGTTCCCGCCCGCGAGCAGTATGTGAACTTCGACCCCTAGCCGCCGCGGCGGCTGGGGACCGGCGGCTCAGCCTGGTCCGGGCCATCCGTGGATCTTGGCAGCTCCTGGGCACGGCGCTGCAGGAGACCACCAGGAAGCCCTCATGGGGGAGATCGTTTTCCCGCCCTTCACGGGACTCAGGCCGTAGACACACGCAGGGCCGCGGAAGAAGACCCCACCGTTGGACCAAGTGCTCCGAGCGGTGGGGTCTTCGCTGCACTGTCTGCAGCATCAAAATCAAAGCGGGAAGTGAAAAAGAGGAAGCCCTCCCGCAGCGGAGCATGGCGCTCTGCCGGGGAGGGCTTCCGGTGTGGCAAACAGACCATCAGCTGTGGTGTGCGCGAATGGTCATCAGCAACTCGCCGAGCATGTTCGTGCCTGGGACCCGCTCGTGTTTCGGACAGAAGCACGAGCCCCAGAACTGGTCATGCCAGTGATTCGTCTCGACGAGCATCAGGTCACCCGTGGCGACGAGCCGCTGGCTCAAGCTGCGGACAGAGAACTTGGCCATGAGCACACGCTGCATGGCCCAGACGCGCATTCCGGTGTTCCAGCCGGGGCGCAGCGTCACCCGGCCGCCCCGCCCCTTGCTTTCGCCGGGAGTCGGAGCACTGAGCACGTGGTTCTGCTCAGCGGGATCGAGGGTCTTCAGCGCGTTGAATGCGTGTTCACCGGAGGCAGCTTCGCGTCCCAGCGGCGGGACGAAGAAGGGCGTCTCATCGAAGTTCGAGAGGAATCCGAGAGTGTCAGTGAACATGGGCATCTGACTGTATTGGGCCACGGTGGTCACTCCTGACGTCTCATGAGCTCATACTTGCGAGTCGTCTCCCGGATCAGCGGTGCTGATCACAGAGCAGTAGAAGCACAGAAAAGAGATTCCCTGCAGTCCACGTGCTCCTCCGGCATTCCGGGTAGCAAGAGAAGAACCCCGGCCTGATGCCGGAGCACCAGGTCGGGGTTCGTGTAGAGATTTGGCGTCAGTGAGTCCTCTGGGGCAGTCGCAGCCCGTCCATGCCCAGAGCATCCGAGTGGAAGCTGACTTCCATGGCGACCAGCCCGTCGACGACCTGCTGGGCCGTTTCGCCGAGCTCACGCACGGCGTCGCGGTTGTTCTTCCCGAGGATCTGCTCTACGCCATGCGACTGCGTGATCTGCAGGTTCAGACGCACGCGGCCGTCCGCTTCGCAGACCGCGGCGAACACATCCAGCTCCAGCTCGCCGGCGTACCCGCCGATGCAGTTGTTGAGCATCGCACCCCAGCGGGAGAGCGTCTCGGCATCTCGGGCGACGACGAGGCTCAGACCGGGGGCTGCTTCCCGACCATCCAGCAGTGCGGCCGTCTGCAGTGCCCATTGGTGGCGCTGGGCCTGCTCCGCGATCCGCTCGAGGCGGCGGGCCTCCTCGCGTGCGTAGCGCTCACGATCGCGGGCAGCCATCAGCTCGCGCCGATGGTCCTCGATCAGACCCAACGCCTGCACGCGGAACGCCTCGTCCTTCCAGAGGTCCCAGTCAGCGACCTGGGCCGTGCCCTCGGGAAGCAGCCGGATCTCGCGGTTGTAGTGCTCCATCTCGTGAAGGGCGCAGATCTCCTCCTGTATGACGCGCTGGGCCGTGCGGCCTCGGGGGTCGTGCCAGCGCTCGATTGCGGGCAGGTCCCGGACCAGGTGCTCGAGGTCACGGGAGCCGCGGACCCGGCGCTGCCCGCGGGTAGCGATGATCTCCGGGAGGAGGTCGAGGTCACGGGTGACGGCCAAACGGTGAGCCGTGCAGTCGGCTGCATCGGCCAGCGTGCGCCGCGCCTGGTGGACGGGCTCCTTGAGGATCCGTCGCAGCACCGGCTGCGGAGTCCGGCGCAGGATCGAGCGGATCCCTCGCTGCTGCAGAGACGTGAGCGACAACTGGCGCATCAGGCTGCTACCGCTGGTTGTTTTCGTGGTGCGCATTGCGTCGATGAGCCAGTCCACGGGCACCAGCCCGCGAAACATGGCGAACCAGCTCAGGGTGCTGATGTCCAGACGCTCCACCTCGCGGGCCAGCGGCCGACGGTAGGCCCGTACGCCGAAGAGGTTCTTCGCGACCTGCGCATGGTCGTGGGCATCGAGATAGGGCAGGTAGGTGGAGGCCGGACGTTCCTGCCGGTCGTCCCTCAGCAGCGGGAAGCGGCCGTTCCAGTTCGGCAGCTCGCCGATGTGTTCGCGGATCGCGGCGATTGCCTGGTCCACGGCGTTGTCAACTCCCTCGGGCTCCGGTCCTTCGAGCCGACGGGCCTGCGGGTTGCTGCGCATCCACCGCTGCAGTGTCCCGGACAGCCCGTGGATCCAGAACTCGACCACGGTCTCGGAGAAGACATGGCGGGTGGTGGATTTGCCGGTGCGGCGGTCGATCTCGCGCAGGACGACGAGGTCCTTCTTCGTGCGAGCCATCGACGTGAGCTTCTCGGAGGTCCAGTAGTGGAATGCCTTGCCCGAGGCGCGCATGCGATGCACGCGCCTGTAGAGCGAGACGGCGACGGATGTCCGGCCGTCAGGTAGAGCCCGCGCCAGGATCCTCAGGCTGATGCCGGAGATCGCGCCTTCGACTGCGGCGACACCCTGCTCGGCAAGGGCGTCGTCGACATACTTGATGTAGAGCAGGGTGTGCTCGGTGCGCTCGGGCATGGCGATCTCCCCCGGGAAGTTGAGATGGATTCGGCAGTGAGACCCCCGGCGCTGCCTTGCAGCGCAATGCCCGTGTCTCATCCGAATCCCTCTCCCCCCAACTCGCCCCCCTGTCAGGCCATTCGGGATTGCCTGTCGATTCGAGGCCATGACATCCGAAATGCCTTTTAACAAGGACTGCACAGTCCGACTGACTCTCAGAGGGAGAAGCCTGGGCTGAGCGTGTGGAAAGAGGAAGACCCCCGCCGACGGTCCCTGCGGGGGTCTTGGCTGTGCTGTTCATCGGGCGACGCGCTCGATGCGCGTGGCCCCGGAGTCGTCCTGGAGCCCGGTGGTCAGGTCGTAGCAGGAACCGTTCACACGCCACGACTGACGAGGCTTGGCGGTCATGGCGGGAACACCTCCGGGTGGGCGTCCTTCCAGGCAGCCCAGTCCTTGCTCGGGTATTCGGTGTGCATGTGCTTGTCGCGGTCCATGACCTGCACGAGGGTCAGCTGGCCGAGCTTGGCCGTGTCGTACCGGCTGCCTCGACTGCGGGGCGCCAGCGGAACCCAGAACGGTCCAGACGTCCAGGTGACGACACGGTACGACCAGTCGCCCTCGACCCACTTGTGGAAGATCCGGGTGACCGCATCGGTGTCGAGGGGCTGCTCTTCCAGTTTGCGCTTATACCAGCCGTCAGCGCCGAAGAAGTACACCTTGTACTGCTCGATGTAGGACGCGAGCTGGGCGGCCTCCAGGTCGGTGGGGCGTTGCTCGGATTCGCGGTCGAAGGCGGCGATGTACCGCCAGTGAGGGTGGGTGCCGGTGACGGGGATGCGGAGCGCGGTGAGCGGGTCGTCGCGGTCGGCGTCGCGGCCGTAGGGCCAGGCGGTGACGGTCATGGGACGGGTCTTGTCGTCTCGGGTGGTCAGTCGGTGGTGCGAACTGCGGCGAGGATCCTGTCAGCGACCTCATCGGCCATGTTGGTGCCCGTGGCGCCCGGCATCAGTCCGGCGAACATTTCCCGCGCCACCTTCCGGGCCCGCGCCCGCGCCGCGTCCGTGTCGGCGAGGGCGCGGAGGTCGCCCATCGTCAGCCCGGTCTGCACGCCGTCCGCGTAGACGTTGTGCGTGGCCTGCACCATCAGGCGGGCGCCGCCTTCGTCCTTGAAGACTGCCACCACGTGGGACAGCGCCTCCTCCGGGGTGGACGGCTCGGGGTGCGCCTCGATGAACGCGTAGGTCTCACGAGTACGATGAATCACGGCTGGAGTCCTTTCGGCGGTGGGGTACGAGTACGGCGGGAGTTAGGCGCCCCCGCGCCGGCAGAAAGGCCGGCGCAGGTCTGTTCAGTACCAGTGGCCGGACGGGTTCCGGACGCGGACGTACCGTTCGGCTTTTCTGGTGCCGTCCGGGTTCGAATGGGAGACGGGCAGCGCGTACCAGACCAGGGCGCCATGCCGGTAAGTGGCCAACACGACCGCGGGATCGTGGTGGCCGTGCATGCAGTACAGGGTGATGCCGTCACCCACGTGCAGGCCAAGGAAGTCGGCGGTGGGTATGTGGGCGATGTTCCTGCGCCACCACCCCCACGATGATTCCCCAGTGGCTACCTTGTCGGTGCCGCGGGGCGCGTTGGGAAGGGGCTCGAAGTCGTTGCCCGGCCGGTAGTCGTAGACGGTCCCGAGGTCGAGGGCCCAGCGGGCCTGTTCGAGGGTGGGGCTATAGAGGTGGCCGCGGTCGAAGGCTGCGGGGACGGCGGAGTCGGGGTATGCGGTCAAGTCACCCATCAGGCGTGGCCTACCTCGATGAGGAGGAGAGCGACACGCTGGCCGAAGACGTAGGCCTCCGTGTCGCGGATAGTGCCAGCGGCGAGCCCATCGACGAGGCCTGGGCCAGGGAGGTGGGCCACGCGGTGCGGTCGACGTCGATGTAGGTGTCGGAGTTGTAGGCGGCGAGCGGCTGGATGCTGGTAATGAGTGTGTCCTTGGGAGCGGGCGATTGCGGCGCCTCGGGCGTGCCTGGCGCGGTCGTCCGCGAGCATGGCGTGTACAGCGCCCAACTCCTGTTGTTCGTACCACCAGACGAGGTCGTCGTCGGTGAGGGCCTCGACGAAGGCGTGCTGCTCGTCGGTGGTGGCGTACATGCTGATGGTGGGGCGGCTGGCCATGAGGGGTCCTTTCGGTGGGCAGTCAGGTGTTGTTGCGGCGGTCGATTTCGTCGCTGATCCGGTCGGCGTAGTCGGCGTGGAATTCGATCACGTGGTCGCCGCCCGTGTAGGCGTCGGTGGTGAGTAGCAGGCAGGCGTCGCATTCGGGCCGGAGTCCGGGGCGGGAGCATGTCGGCGAGGTGCTCTGACCAGGGGCAGCATCTCGCGGACGGCCGCGCCGAACCCGTCCCGCATCCCGGTGAGGTGCGGGAGCTGGGCGCCCATCGCGGCGGGGAGAAGGGTGTTGAGCCAGCCGGCGGTCACGCAGGGCTGGGAGGTGGTGCCGTAGCGGCTGGTACGGGTGGCGTGTTGGTCGAGTTCGGTGGCGAGGGTGGCGAGGCCGCAGGTGGCGCTTCGGTCATGGTGGTCTGGGTGTTCATGGCTTGTTCCGTTCTCGGAGTGGTGCGCGGGCGGGGGTCAGGCGACATCGTTCGATGGTCACGGTCAGTCGGTGCCGATGCCGGGGCACCACACACCGGGCCGGTGGTGCCACTCGTGGGGGTCGTGGTAATCGTCGTGGCCGCACGGCCGACGCCCGGGCTCTTCGTCGGCCGGTTCCCTGTCGGGTCCGGCGAGGTTTCGGCGGAGTACGGCCGCGCGTTCCGGGTCGAGTTCCAGCCAGTACGGGCGCCGTTCCTCATCGGACAGCAGCACGATCACGGTGTCGTCATCGCCCCAGATGACGTCGTCCAGGCCCCAGCGGAGATGCGTCGGGTTGTCGGCGGCCGCGAGGTCCTCGGCGGTCGGGGCGGCGGGCGGGATGAGTCCGGCGGCGACGGCAGCGCCCAGCCATGACTCAGCCTCTCTGACGAGGAACTGACGGGTGCTCGGAAGGAGTTCTTCCCAGGATTCGGCGACGGTCGGCCCGTACCCGTTGCAGTAGCGGGACTCGGCGAGCTGGACGGCTCGGGGATCGGTGCTGTTCATCAGAGGCTCCACAAGGTCACTGTGCGGTATTCGAGGACGAGTTCTTCCTGGCCGGGCATGTGGTCGTCGCGGCTGCTGGTGCGGTTCCGGGCCGGGATGCCGTTGATGCGGCGTTCACAGACCAGCTCGTAGACGGATGCGGTGCGGTGCTTCATCCGACGTTTGCAGTCGCGGCACCGGGGCGGCTCACTCACGGCCCGGTCCGTTGGCGAGTTCGAGGTGTACGTCGGCGCGACACGACACCAGCACCTGAGGTCGCGTCCCGCGCAGGAGCCGCGGAACAGGCGCACGGTGTCGGTCTGCTCGGGCTCGCGGATCCACCGGGCGTACCGGTCGGCAGCGTCGGCGCAGGTCGTGGGGCGGGGTTCAGCGCAGGCCCATGCTGGCCTCGATCGCGTCGCCCTCCTCCTGCCGGTCCTGCCAGCAGGGCTCGCATGGGTCGCTCTCGGAGCACTCCGGGCGGGGCTGGCCGTTGGGGCATAACTCACCGGCGGCCCCGGCGGGCTGGGCGGGAGTTCCGCCGGTACCGCACTCGCACGTGTGGGCGCAGTCGCCGCAGTCCTCGCAGACCTGGTGCGGGCAGCAGCCGCACGCCAGGCGGCGGGTGGGCGGCAGCGTGCAGCGGTGAGCGTCCTCAGCGGCGGCCGCGGCCTCGGCTTCCTTGCGGGCCAGCGCCTTCACGCAGGCCTGGCACGACACTTCGGTGTCGGGGTCCTCGAGGCTGCTCACCGTGTCCCGCGGAAAGTACATGCCGCACGCGCCGGCGTCGCCGATGCCGTCATCGAGCTGCCGGGTGGCATGCACGGTGCGGCCGCGGTTCGTCTTCTTCCGGCTCGGGTAGCCGTCCGGGTCAGCTTGGCGCTCCAGAGCACGCAGGGCTTGGCGTACCGCCTCGGCGTCGGCGTCGCTGGTGATTCCGACGGCGCGCACCGACTTGCACGGCCACGGCACCTGACCGCCGATCGTGTGCTCGCTGCTCCGGCACTCCGGCCGGTGCGTCCCCTTGCAGACCTTCGGCGTCGCGCAGCAACCGTGCCGGGGGTTCGCGGTCTTCGGGTGCAGTGCGAGCATCGCGCCCTGGAGGCACAACACGCCCACCGCGACGGCTGCCCGGATCGCGTCCTCGTGGGCGTCGAGGAGCGCCTTCGCCTCCTCGTGGAAGACGGGCCCGCCGGCCTCGGGGGCAACGAGCTGGTTGAAGATCGGGCGCCGGGTCTCCCGCACGGTCGGATCCGGGGCCTGCCCGCCCAGCTCGTCGGCCTGGTCGTCCAGCCGCAGAGCGGAGATGAGGATGGCGTCGTGGGTCTTGGAGTCGGCCGTGGCCGGCAGGTTCAGTTCCGTACGACGCAGGAACTTCGCGGCCCGGCGCAAGGCGGGGATATCTTTCGGGGTGAAGTCGACGGTGACCATCGGTGTCCTTACTGTGTAGGTGGGTTGATTCCGGCTACTCGTAGGATCGGGAGGCCCAGGAACGCCGGGTGGCACACGGGCGGCCTCGTTGGTCTGCTGGCGGCGGAGCCGATGCCGACGACTGGCTCGTGCGTGAGGTTCACGGCGACCTGGTCATACATCAGGGCGCTGTTGAGCCGAACGGAATGCGTGGGCCACGTTCGTCGGCGTGCACGGGCGCCGTGCAGGGCGCCCGTGCACGTCGGTCATCCGTCCCCGGCCCCCGCTGTACTGGGTGGCGCGGGTGAAGCATGCGGCGCTGACCGCGCCGCACGCTGGCCGTGTGGTGCCGGACCAACCGGCCGCGCGCCGCGATGATCGTGACTGTCATCGTGTCGGATCCCGTCTCAGTAGGCCTTGATGGCCGCCGCGCGGACCTGCGCTTCGGCGTCACGAGCAGGGATGGTGGTGAGGAGTTCACTGGCGCTCGCGGCCCTGGCGAGGGACTTGGTACGGGCCGGGTCGGTGTACAGGGTCCACACGTCGCCGCCCATACGGGGCCAGTAGGAGAGCTGCCAGAACCGGCGGTTGGCGTAGCTGATCTGCCAGGAACGAGGGCCGGACGGGTGCGCGCTCACACCGGCTGGAAGGTCCGGCAGCTTCGGCGCGGGACCGAACGCGCGGTCTATGTAGGCGAGATGTTCGGCGGTCGGCACGATGGCGACGCGTACCGTGTGCGGCCATCGATGCCCCTCAGGCAGCATCGGCGCCCACTCCTTCCACTGCGCCTCGCTGCTCGCGCTGCCGGTGTACGGCGCCCAGGCCGCGCCACGCGCGTAGTTGAAGCCAAGCCGCATCAGGTGCCAACCGGCGGCGATCTTCAGCCCTTCCGTGTTCGCCCCGTCGGTGATGGTGTCCAGGTAGGTCCCGGCCGGGTCGTTCTCCCGCCCGGCCGCACCCCGCTCCGTGAGCGGGATCATGTGGCATTCCGCCGTGCTGCCCTCGGCGGTCATCAGCCGCAGCATGGCGCCCCCACCCGCGAGCGGGTACGCCATCCGGATTTCCGCGACGGTCGGCAGGGCGGCGAGCTGGCCCGTACGCATCCGCCCTAGCCGCTCGGTCATGGTGGCCGACACCTGGGAACTCTCGCCGCCCTCGGCTGCCAGGCGCGACGCAGCACCGCGCGCACGGGCGTCCGGGTCACGAGTTGCTGGCGCAACGGCCTCCTCCCGCTGCTGGGCAACCGAGTTCACCGCGAGCGCGAGCGCGCCCTTACGCGTCGTGCTGTCGGGTCCGACCTGCCTGCGCTCGCCCCCCACCTCCCGCACCCTCCAGAACAGCGCGCCGCGCTCGCTCACGTGAAAGGCGGCGTACATGGCCTGCGGGAACCGAACCCCGCCGAGCATCTCGCCGGGCAGCGCGAACAGCCACCCGTCAGCGCCGAAGTCGGCGCCGTCGGGCTTCTTGCCGTTGGTCGGCGTGTACCGGGTGTATTCGGGCTTGACGGTCTCCCGGACGATGCTGCGGGCCTGCGTGGTCATGCTGGGATTCCTCTCGGGTTGCTACCGTGGTCGGGTGTGTGCTAAGTGCCCCCGGCCGGTCTCGAACCGGCCGACCCGCCCGCACGCGTCGCAGGGTCGGGGCGCCATGACGGCTAGAACGGGGGGCAGCACAGGGGGCCGGTGCACTCGTGCGCGGCGGCCTGCACCTGCGCGGCCTGGCGCTCGCGCTCGGCCTGATCGCTACGCATGATGCGCCGGGCGACACACGGCGCGTTGTCGCACGTGGTGTGCCCCTTCAGGGCGTCCGTGGGGTCGTCGAAGACCTCGATCAGCCCGTAGTCCTCGCACCAGCCGCACAGCGGCTCCGGGGCGTGCACGCTCTCGCCGTCCACGCACCCGATCCAGTTGGACGAGTCGTACCAAGCGCCCTGCCCGTCGGCCTCGATCCACTCGATAACGCGCGCGCAGTGCAGACAGGTGTACTCAGGCTCCGGCACGGTCAGCCCGAAGTGACCAGCCACGACGGCAGCACACTGCCCGGCCTGCATGCCCGCACTCGCCGTGGGCTTGTGCTCGTCGCCAAACCCGTTGAAGACGAACCGGGTTCCCTCGTCGTCGGTGACCGTGGCGGCCACGGCCCACAGTGCGAACGTGGGCAGGTCGTAGTGATCGGAGAAGCGGCGCCCCTCCAGGGTGCGGGCGGACGGGTCGGCCACACAGTGAATCCACACCCGCGCACGCTCCGGCACGCTGCACACGACGTACTCCGTAGGCAGGCCGCGCCACGGCTTGTCAACGTGGTAAACGATCCCGATCGCTTCGAGCGCCTCGCGGAGCATGGCGCCGGTGTGGCCGACGTACGCGGGACGTGTCTTGGTGAGGCTGGGGCGTGCGGTGAGCGTGGACATCCGGGGTTCTCCTCGGGATTGGTGCGTGTGCCGTGGTCGTGGGGCGCCCCGCCCAAGGGGCACGGCACCGTGCGGGAGTTGGGGCGCCCTAGCCGGTCAGACCGAATACGGTGCGGTAGGCGGGGATGAGGTTCAGGTGGAGCCGAGCCGGTACCACCAGAAGAGTTCGTCACGGTCGCGGCCGGTCGCGGTCTTGCGGGTGCCGCCGTCGGTGCACGCTGCGACGTCAAAGACGAATGTCTGGGACTGAGCAATTTCCCAATTGTCGTTCCGCTTCGGTCACCACCAGTGCCGGAACAGGTAGTCGCCCCGCGGCAGTTCGCCGCAGCGGATCAGATCGGCCAGGACCAGCCGCAGCGACGGCGAGAAGGCGCGATCGGCGAAGAACCGGTCCTCGAACACGGCGTTCTCAAGGTCTTGCCTCGCCGGCGGGTTCGCCTCGACGGTGGCTGTTGTGTTGTCGTCGGCGACGCGGATGCTCAGCCAGTAGTCCAGCTCCGTCATGCCGGTCTTGAAGGCGCTCTCGCCGGTGCGGGAGTCCCAGCCCAGGTAGATCTCGGCGTCGGCGAGGTCGCCGAGTGCCTGCAGATAGTCCCCGTCGGAGGTGAGCTCGTAGAGTTTCACGCTGTCATTGCCGATGTGCTCGTCGTCCCGCTGGCATCCGCGCAGCGAGCTGTACGGCTTGCCGTAGACGCGCTCGGCGATGGCCTCGATCGCAATGTATCCGTTCTCGGCGGTCACAAAATCAGTGTGCGGTTCCAGCGTGTAGACGCTGCGGGGCGTGTATTCGGGTGCATCGGGCATGACGAGGCCCCTTTACGAGGTTCGGTTATGGTTCCGGAGGACGAGCCAGTGCGGCTCAGTGCTCGCCTCGCAAAAGGTCAGCCAAGGCCTGGGCATGGGCGTTCTTCGCCGATTCGACGGCTTCCTGCTCCTGGAGGGAGTGGATCTTCTCCCCGGCCTGGATTCGCTCGTCCACGGCGTCCATGGCGAGAACGGCGGCAGCGAGCTTGAGCCGGGCGTCCGCCACACGGCGCTTCAGCTCAGGGTGCCGCTCGGACATCACCCCCAGCCGGTGGACGGCGTCGGTCTTCTGCTCTTCACTGACGGTGGAGATAGCGGAACTGGTTTTTGCTGAGTGGTGTTGAGGAGCATGGGGTCAGGGAACAGAACGCGGCGCCACGAGACGAGGAGGACGGGAGAGGATCCGGTCCGGGACATGGCGTCTGCCTGCTGTCTCAGTCGAGTGCGGCGAGAACAGGGGCCCCGGCAGGGCGTGATCCCTGCGGGGGCTGATGGTGGGGATGCGTTGTGCTCGTGGGGTCATGCCTGGCCCAGGGCCCCAGCGAGGTCGACCTTCCGGCCTCGGGCGATCTCGGCGGCCGGGACGTCGATGCGGAAGCCGCCGGCCGGGTAGTTCGGGTGAGTCGAAAACACCACGGCGCACATCCAGGAGCCCGAGTGGCGCTTGCGCGGCAGCGGCTCCTCCTCGGCGCCCTCGGGCAGAGCGTCCTTCCGGAACTCGATCGGCACCACGACGACGCGGTAGGCCTGGTCTGTGCGCGGCTCCTGCCAGGGCAGTTCGACGAGCAGGTCCTTGGGCCACTCGTCGATGGTCACGGACAGAGTCGACAGGTAGTGGTTCAGCGAGCCTTCGGGGGCCTGGGCCAGCCGGGTCCGCTCCTGCTCTTCGGTCTCGATGAAGCCAATGCGGCTGAGGAAACTCATGATGGTCAGTGCTCCTTGGTCAGTGCTTGTGCTGGGGGTGGGCCGCAGGCATGGGTTCGAAGAAGGCGAGCTCGTCGAGCTCGCAGCACACGCCGTAGATGCGTGTGTCCTCCAGGGCAGCGAGGTCCTGGTGCACGAGGTCGTCTGGCTTCGTCAGCCAGTGGACGAACACCCCGGCGTCGTCAGTGCTGTTCTGGGAATGGCGGACGATGATGCCGATGCGGCCGGAGAAGGCGAGGTGCTTGTCATCGGGGAGCTGGCGAAGAAAGGTTGCCTCGCCGAACTGCTTTGCCTTGGTGACCAAAGGCCTCTTCCTTACCTGGCTGTGCTGTCAGCACTACTCGGTAACCGCAGAGAGGATGCCCCTGGGGTACGGATGCTGGAGTGCAAGGGCCAGCACAGGACAGCCCCGAGCGCTCCGGCACCGCAGATAACCCAAGTCGCGGTGACACCCCCGCCGTTGCTGAGCGACCACGCGGCGATGAGAGGCGCGGTGACGACGGCCAGCGCGAGGTTGCAGCCCCACAGGCCGGCGTACCGTCCGTGTGCTCCAGGCGGGGCAAGATGGCCGACAAGATCTCCTGCCGCGATGAAGAGGATGATCTCGCCGGGTACAGCAGCGGCAGCGGCAAGGCAGTATCCGGTCGTGGAGTCAGCCAGGCCAGCTAGGCCCATGCCGATGCCGAGGAGGATGGAGCTGGCGGCGAGCAGGCCTGTCATGGGTTCGCCTTGTGCGGCGCGTCTGCTGAGCCAAGGGGTCAAGAAGGGGGAGAGAAGGAGTACGGCGGCTGCGTTTGCCACCTGCGTCCACCCGTACGCAGTAGCGTCGAGGCCGTCCGAGCTCATAAGCATCGGCAGTGCCGTGAAGACACTGCCAGCGCAGGTGAGAGCACAGAGGCTGGCCAGGGACAGCAACCACAGGCGGCTGTCACGCAGTGCCTGGGAGTAGCTCGGACTGCTGCAGTCCAGGCCCGGGCCTGGCCTTCGGGGCGGGAGCAGAAGCACCGCGGCAAACCCGAACAATGCGCAGGCGCAGGCGTTGATCCAGAACAGCGTCGGTAGTCCTGCTGTGGCAGCGAGGTAGCCACCCAGTGATCCAGTGAGCGCGGCTCCGATGTTGACGCAGAAGTGACGCCACCCGCTCACGAGTACCTGCTGCGCCTTGGTGGGAAAGGTGTCGTCGATGAGTGCCGTGATCACCGGCCGTGCTGCGTCATATGCCACTCCGGTGAGGAATGACGATACGAGGAGTGCCACTGGAGACCGCACTTCAGCAAGCACCGGCAGGATCACGGTAGCTGCCCCCATGGCGTAGCCGAGCGTCGCGCGTGGACCGAATCGGTCGGACAGCCACCCACACCCGACCTGCCCTACGAGCCAGCCGGCGCCGAAGCTGGCCACGATCCAACCGGTCATATGGGCGGAGAAGCCCAGGTTGTTGGCGTGATAGGGGAGGAATGGGTAGGCGAAGCCGAAGGCGCGGATGGTGAAGGTTCCAATGAATGCCGCCCAGATGATGGGCGGCCAGCGGCGGGCCTTGAGATCGGGGTCGGGGGCGGTCTGCGGCGTAGCAACGGTAGAAGGCACTGGTGCTCCATCTGTGGTCAGGTTCCCTCTGGGCGTGTGGTCGTGCCGAGGCGGAGATCAGGTCCGCGGAAGGCAGATGGAGTTCGCGACCAAGGCGGTGTCGGCGGCTGTCGCAACACCGGTCTTGTCGGGTTCCGCAGCAAGCACCGGACGATGGGTGAGCCAACGACGACGCCAGCCACGAAAGGGACGATCTGCTCGGAGCGATCGACATGCAGGTCGCGCATGGCGTCCCGGTCGCCGGCGAGCAGCGGGCGACTCCCTTGCTGCCGAACAGCAGGTGGCGTCCGGTGGAGCGGCAGAGGACATGGGGAGTCTCGGGCGGAATGCGTCCTTGGCCGTCTCGGCGAAGAGCGTGGTCTGCTTCGAGATTGCAGCCGGAGGGAAGGAGGAGCCGCTCAGCGTGTTTCGCTGTAGCCGCACTCGGAACAGGTGTGCGTGACCTTCTCGGCCGTCTTGCTGGCGCGGACGCCGTGGGCTTTCGACTCCATGTCGATGGCACAGTTCGGGCAGTTCATGGCTCAGCTCCTGACGTGACGAGGATGTTCTTCAACGCCAGATCCGGATCAGCTCCGCTGATCCTTTGTGCTCACTGCCTTCACGGGCGAGCAAGGCGAGCCACTAAGCACTGTTTCTCGGATCTCCGGACAGGAGTGGGGAGTTGGGGTAAGGGTGGCTGAATGGGCCGTGGAGATCTGACCAACGTCGGAGTGGGATCGACTGGAGTCGTTCCTCCCTCCTGGTGGTGCACGTGGGGGCGGTGGAGTGACCACCGTCGGGTGATCAACGGGGTGCTCTACCGGGTCCGGACGGGTGTGCAGTTTGCGGGACCTCCCGGAACGGTTCGGGCCGTGGGAGACCGCCTACAAGCGACATTGCCGCTGGTCAGCGGATGGAACGTGGAAGATGCCGCTGTCTCCCATCCAGGCAGCCGAGGACGCCGCGGGCCAGATCGACTGGGACGTGTCCGTGGGCTCGACCGCGGTGCGGGCCCACCAGCACGCCGCCGGCGCGAGGAAAGCGCCGGCGGCCACGTGTCTTCAAAGGGGGAACGTTCGGGGGGACGAACCGGGTCGCTCCGATGTGACGGAAACTGGCGTCCGGCTGGAGGAGGTAGTCCGATCGGCGAGTGTCTGGGACGATCCCGCAGCGGATTCACCAAGCGCAACACCGTCGAACGCGCCATCAACCGCCTCAAAGGCTTCCGCGCCGTCGCCCCCCGCTACGAGAAACGTGCCTACATCTACCTCGGCACCGTCACCCTCGCAGCCCTCATCATCTGGCTCCGCACATGATCCGAGAACAGTGCCTAGTGGTCTCCGGGTGCCCGTGCCGTGGCTTGCCCGGCGGAGCCGACTATCTCAGCGGGACGAGGGAGTGGCCTGATTATCGGACGGATGGAAGAGCTCGGCGACGTCCACATGGAGCGCATCAGCGAGGGCGAACAATTTGTCGAGCGACACGTTGCGTTTGCCGCCTTCGATGCCCACGTAGAAGGCTCGGTTCAGGCTGGCCGCCTGCGCCAGTTGGGCCTGGGAAAGACCTGCCTCCGTGCGCAGGGCAAGCAGGCGGCGCCCGAAGGCTTGGCGCCTGGCCAGCACCGTGTTCTTGTCCTGTGTGGCAGGCGAGTTCGGCATGGGCTCACGCTATCCGACCCGCTGGTCGTTGCCTATAAGCGACACCGTCTGTAGCTTATAGGCAACATTTAGGGGTGGTGGGCATGTCACGTGGGGAGGAATCGGCGCTCAGGCGGGCCCGGTTAGCGAGGAACATGACGCTGGAGGACGCGGCCGACGCCCTCAACGCCATCACCGGTGGCGCTGCGGACGCGAGCATCCTGAGCGCCTGGGAATCCGGCCGCAGGCGCACCGGTAAACGGAACCGTGCCGGGCTGTGCCAGCTGTACCGCGAGCGCAGTGAATTGCTTTTCGCTCATCAGGATGGTGCCCCGGCGGATCTGATGGGAACGGCCCCGGCCGACGCCGTCGTCAAGGTGCTCACCCGCTGGGCCGACCTGATCGACGCCATGGTGGAGGTGGTCGTCGGCGCGCAGGAGCAACTCGTCGTCACCGGCTCCCGCAGTCGCGAGCAGATGTACCTCACCGCGATCGAGACGGCCGTCGCCCAGCAACTGGACTTGATTCACTACCGGGTTCTGTACGGACCGCCGCGCCATCAGGCTCTGACCGATCACCTGGTGCGCCTGCTGGAGTTGCGTGACCCGTGCGAGCGGCGCAACGGGGTGAAGACCCTGCACATCGGCATGGTCGATCCAGCCGTAGCGCCGGAGCGGTTCTTCGTCGCCTCCGAGTCCGCGGCGATCGTGCCGCTGCCGTCCTTCCACGGTGCCGACGGATTCGACTGCGGAGCCCTGCTCGACCGGACAGCAGCCATCGGGCTGGTCCACCACGGACGTGAGGCATGCGCATCCGCTCGCCCGATCGAGACCATCGACGCCGTTCGCGCCTTGCCGCGCCGGCGTAACTGACCCAGGGAGAAGCGTGAGTCACCACCTTCAGCAGGTCCAGGCCCGCACCGGATCCGTGATCAGCCTTGCCCAGGAGCTGATCCGGCGCCCCAGCCGAGGCGGGATCGACGCCTACGAGCCTGTCTTGGACGTCCTGGAGGCATGGCTCGCCGCGCACGCCCTGCCTCACCGGCGTCTGCGCGACTCCGCGGGGGAGCTGGTAGGCCTGCTGGTCGAGATTCCCGGTCGCCACCCCGGCCGCTGGTGGGCCCTGGACGCCTGCCTGGATACCGCCCCGTACGGCGACGAGGAAGCCTGGTCCTTTTCCCCGACTGCGGGCGACGTGCGGGAGGGATGGCTACTCGGCCGAGGCGCGGCCGACTCGAAACTGGCTGCCGCTATGTTCTGCCACATCGCTGCCGACCTCATGCCCCGCGCTGCGCAGCTGCACGGCGGACTCGCCGTACTACTCGATGTCGATGAGCACACCGGAACCTTCGGCGGCGCCCGCGCCTACCTCAACGACTCCCACGCGCACTGTCCCGCAGGCGTCATGATCGGTTACCCCGGACTGGACGACGTCGTCGTCGGCGGCCGGGGCCTTTGGCGCGCCACCCTCACCGTGCACGCGCCCTCCGGCCATTCCGGATCGAGCCGTACCGTCACCGGAGCGATCACACGGGCCGCGCACCTCATCCGCCTCCTGGACGACGCGGGCCTTCCCGGCCCCGATGCCACCTCGGGATTCCCGCTCCCCCCGAAACTGTCGGTCACCTCCGTCCACGGCGGCGAGGGCTTCTCCGTCACCCCGGACCGGTGCGATCTGAACGTGGACGTACGCACCACCCCGGCCTTCGACGCACACAACGCAGAGGCCCTGGTCCGCAAGGCCACTGCCGAACTCGACGCCCACCTGCCCGCCCCCACACCCACCCGGGTGACACCGGTCGCGGCCTGGCCTCCCTTCCAACTCGCCGAACACGAGCAGCCCGCCGCCGCCCTGCTCAACGCCGCCCGCGCTGCGGGTCTCACCCCCCGAGCAAAGGTCGCGGGCCCGTCGAACATTGGCAACCTGCTCGCCGGCGAAGGCATCGCGGCCACCGCAGGGTTCGGCGTCCGCTACGAGGGACTGCACGGCATCGACGAGCGAGCCCACCTCGCCGACCTCACCGCCGTCTACGCCGCCTACCAGCACGCAGCACTCAACCTGCTGCAACACGGCTGACACACCAGTCCGGTCCCAGGTATCTCCCACCCTGGCACCCAGAAAGTCCCCAACTCCATCTCTGGGAACAGGCCTTCGAATCCGGTGAAGTAGAGGCAGCACCAACCCCTTCCCGCCGGTGGACGGCGGGGAGCCGTCATGACCGAGCTGGCCGGACTCGACGGGCGGCAGCCTGCCGCCCCTCTACAGGCTCGACCTGCACGGCCGACACCATCGGCGGCCGCCTCGTCGCGTATGCGGGGACGCGGCGGCCATGGGGAAGGCAGCCATGAACGACGACCACGATCACGATCAAGACCTCGAACCCGAGGCCGGTGTGTACGTCGCGCCGGCCCTGAGCGATCTGGGTTCTGTCACCCAGGCGACCTTGGGTACGGCGGGCTTCGACCGCGTGGACGACACCCAGTACTTCGACTGACGATCCGCCCGCCGAGACAGCCGGTTCGTCAAGTGACACACCACCACCCCTACGTCATGAGAGGCAGACCAGCATGCAGAACGCCACCACCACCGCCATCACCACCACCGAGCCGACCGTGCCCGAGGCCGACTACATCACGCCGGGCGTAAGCGACTTCGGCCCTGTCACGACGGCCACCCTCGGCCACGCGGGTGCCAACAACGCTGACGACACCCAGTACTACAGCAACTGGTAGTCAGCACTGGCGCGGGCACGACCCCTGGCAAGGGATCGTGCCCGCGTCGCGCTTCGACTGTTTCAGCAGACACGGAGGATCGATGCGTTTCATCGTGGGAGCGTTCTCCGCCGCTCGCCCTGAGCCAGGGCACCTGCCCGGCCTGCGGCCCCGCGGTGCCCTACCGGTCCCGTTCGACGGACCGCCGCTGTGGGCGGTCGGATACCTGGCCGAAGAGCTCGCGCACAGCCCCGCGCTCGGCGGGAGCGCCGAAGTCCTCGCGGTTGGCACCTGCCTGGCATCTGCTGCCGAGCTGCGCGAGGCACGGGACGCGGCAGAACGCGGAGCATGGGCCACCGCGACGCGGCTGCCCGGCTCCTACCTCACGCTCGTGCGTACCCAGCGCACGGTGCGCGTCGCCGGAGACCGCGCCGGCGTGCACGTCGTGTACTGGACCACCGACGGCGACACCGTGCTGTGGTCCACCTCCCAACTCGCCCTCGCCACCTACCAAAACGCCCAACCCGACCTCGTGCCGCTGCTCTCCGCGCTCAGTGTCACGGGTGTCGACCCGCTGGAACGGGCGTCGCTCTTCCCCGGAATCCACCGCGTCCCGCCCGGATCCGCGCTCGTCCTGCAGACCGGCCGCACCCCGTCCATCGAAACCATCCCCACCCTCGGCACGAGGACGCTCGACCAGGCCGCGGAACTCCTCGCCCCACACCTCATGACGGCGGTCGAGCGCCGATGCACCAGCGCCCCCGGGATGATCTCCGCGGACCTGTCCGGAGGCATCGACAGCAGCTGCCTCACCTCGCTGGCCGCCGCCCGCCACCCGCTCGTCGCCGTCACCTACACCGACGCCCAGATGGCCGACCAGGACGACATCCGCTACGCCCGCACCGTGGCGGCCGTGTACCCGTCGATCACCCACGTAGAGATCAACGGCGCCCACGAGAAAGTCCGCCACTTCGACGGCCTCGACGACCTGGCAGCCCTTCCCACCACGGACAGCCCCTCCCTCAGCCTCGGTCTGCTCGCCATCAAACGCGCCCAGCTCGCCCCCGCCCGCGCCCACCACGCGCGCCTGCACCTCACCGGCCGCGGAGGGGACAACGTTCTCGACTCCATCCCCCTTGCCGCCATCGACCGGGCACGCTGTGGTGACACCGCCAACGCCGCCCGGCAACTGGCCGCATTCGCCCGCGCCCGCCGCGCCCCGCTGCACGCCTGCCTCACCCAAGCGGCCATCACAGCCCGCACCCCGCAGCCGCGCGCGCTCGAGTGCCTCGCCGCACGGCTGCGCCAGGGCGGCCGGCAGGCAGGTCCGGCCTACCTCCAGCCCGCGCACCTGCTCACCTGGTGCGGCCCGCTGCCGGCCGCCGCCTGGCTCACCCCGGCCGGCCGCCGCATCGTGGCCGACACCGCCGACGCCCGCGCCGCCACCGCCGATCCGCACGCCCTGCCCGGCACCGTGCACGAGCGCCTGGCGCTGGAGCGCATGGCCGAGGAGCACGCTTCCTACGACCAGATCACCCGCCAGCTGTGGCACCTGCCCATGCACGCCCCGTACCTGGACACACAAGTGGTGGACACGTGCCTGACCGTCCCCGGCTGGCAGCGCTGGGTGCCCGGTGACTTCAAACCCCTCGCCCGCACCGCCCTGACCGGCGCCGTCCCTGGCGAGATCCTCACCCGCCGTACCAAGACGGCGATGACTGCCAGTCTCCACCTCGGTGTCCGGGCCAACCACACCAGGCTGAACGCCGTCATCACCGGCTCACGGCTCGCAGAGGCCGGGCTCCTCGATCCCGCCCCCGCCCTCGCCGCCCTGGCGGCCGCCGCGCGGGGCGAGATGGCCCCCCTCGGCTCCCTGCACTACCTGATCGCCGCCGAGTTGTGGCTCAGCGCTCTCACCACCACCCGCGACCACTGGTGGGAACCAGCCACCGAGACCACGGAGACACACGCATGACCCGTACGACCGGCCTGCACCACGCCGTCACCGTCCACGGGACCGCACTGCTCGATACCCGTCACGGCCGCGGACGGTGGCGCTTCCTCGACCCCATCAGCAGTGACCTGTGGCAGCGCATCATCACCGGCACCCCGATCACAGACGCCATCGACGACCTGACCCGGCAGTGGGCCGACCGCGGAACCGACGCGCACACCGTACGCACCGACTTGACCCGTGTCGCCGAACACCTCACCGGCAGCCACTTGCTGACCCCCGCCCCACCCGCCGAACCCGCACCCCAGACGATGCGCGTGCAGGTGGCGCGGCACCAGCCTACGTCCTTCCCGGCCCGGCTCGCCGCCCGCACCGGCCTCGCGCTCGCCCTGACCCTCCTGCACTGCCTGCCTCTACGTCACACCCTTACCGCGGTGCGCGCGGCCCGCCGCCTGCCCGGACGGCCCGCAACCGCGGCCCGCGCAGAACTCCTGCACGCCGCCGTGCGGCAGGCCACCCGCGGCTGGCCCGGCCGCGCGGCGTGCCTGGAGGAAACCCTCGCCACCCTCCTGGCAGGAGCCCTGACCGGTCAACAGATGCACTTCGTGCTCGGCGCGCGATTCCTGCCCCACGGTGCGCACGCCTGGATCGAAGCCGACGGCCACATCATCGGCCAAGCCCCCGAAGACGAAGCCTGGCCCTACGAGACCGTCCTCAAGGTCTAACGCCCGAACGGAAATTCGCCACCCCTCGCCACCGCAACCACCCATCCGGGTGAACAGTTGCTCCAGACGTGACCGACACACTGCACTCCAAGATCACATCCGAAGCAACCAACCCGGCCCACCGCTTCCTACCCCGGTGGCGAGCCACCCGCACCCACGCAGAACCTGATGCCCTGCCCCAATACACCGTCAGCGCCGAACGCCACGACGACGCCCTCACCGACCCACCCTGGACCATGGCCCGCCGCCTGCCTGCCCTGGCCACCCTCGTCCTGCGCCTCGCCTGGCACACCGACCGTCGCGCCGTCCTCTGGATGGCCGCCCTCCAACTCACCTGGGGCACGCTGACCGCCGCCGGGCTCTACGCCACCCGCAGCGCCTTCCAGCACCTCTTCGCCACCGGACCGGTCACCGACCGCCTCCACGACGCCGTGCCCGCCCTGACCGTCATCACCGCAGCCGCCATCGCCCGCGCCGCCGCCTCCGCCAGAACCCTCACCATCACCGCCCGCCTCGGACCCCGCGTCGACGGACAGGCAGAGCTGCAGTACCTGGACGCGGTCACCCGCGTGCCACTGGCCGCCTACGACGACCCCGCCTGGTGCGACCACAGCGAGGCAGCCAACCGCGCCTCCAAGGACGCCCACCAGATGATCGACGCCCTCGCCGCCGTCGCCGCCGCCGCCATTGGCATCCTCGCCGCCACCGGTGTCCTCGCCGCCCTCCACCCCGCCCTCGTCCCCCTGCTGCTCCTGGCCGTCATCCCCCGTGGCATCGCCGCCGTCCACGCCGCCCGCGCCGCCCACCGCGCCGAACGCCACACCCTCACCGACCGCCGCCTGCGCCACACCCTCATGTACTACGCATCCGGCCGCGCCACCGCACTCGACATCCGCGCCAACACCATGCGCACCTGGCTGCTCGCCGAGTTCGCCGACGTCACCCGCCGCCTCGAAACCCACGCCGCCCACGTCGGCCGCAGCACCGCACGCTACCAACTCCTCGGAGACACCATCTCCGGCACCGGCATGCTCCTCGTCTACGCCGCGCTCCTCGCCCTCGTCACCGCCGACGCCATCCCCCTGCCCGCCGCCGGCACCGCACTCATCGCCGTCCTCACCGGCCGCAACCTCCTCACCAGCCTCGTCACCGGCCTCCACACCACCTACAAGATCGGCCTCTACCTCAGCGATTGGGACACCTTCTGCACCACCACCCACCCCCACGCCGCACCCGCCACCGAAACAGGCACCGGCACGGGAACCGACATGGCCGCCGTGCCCGCCCAGCCCTCGACGATCCGCACCGAGAACCTGACCTTCTGCTACCCGGGCGCGAGCGAACCCGTCCTCAAAGACATCAACATCACCCTGCACCGCGGTCAGGTCCTCGCCGTCGTCGGTCACAACGGCGCCGGCAAGTCCACCCTCGCCAAACTCCTCGCCGGCCTCTACCAACCCACCAGCGGCACCGTCTCCTGGGACAACACCAACCTTGCCAACGCCGACCCCGAGGCCGTATGGGAGCACCTCGCCATGCTGCCCCAGGACATCTCCCGCTGGCAGACCACCGCCCGCCACAACATCACCCTCGGACAAGGCCCCGGCGACGACACCTCCATCCGCACCGCCACCCAAGCAGCAGGAGCCGACACCGTCATCGACCAGCTCCCCGACCGCCTCGACACCTACCTCTCCCCCTCCCAATGGGGAGGACGCGACCTCTCACCCGGCCAATGGCAACGCCTCGCCGCCGCCCGCGCCTTCTACCGCACCGACGCATCACTCCTCATCTGCGACGAACCCACCTCAGCCCTCGACCCCCGAGCCGAAGAGGCCATGTACGAACGCATCCGCACCCTCAGCAAAGGACGAACCGTCCTCCTCATCACCCACCGCCTCGGCTCCACCCGCAACGCCGACCACATCGTCGTCCTCGGCCACGGCCGCATCCTCGAACAAGGCACCCACGACACCCTGCTCACCACCGAAGGATCCGAGTACGCCGCCATGTGGAAACTCCAGGCCGCCAACTACGACCGCACCTGAGAACCCACGCCACGGAGCACCCGCGGCCCGATACCCAGCCCGAACCGTAGGTCCGGCTGGTCCGGGATGGCCTGGCCTGAGAGGTCCCGGTGTGCGCCGACGCCGAAACTGTCCGCTCTGGGTATGCGGCGCCGAGGCGCGAGACTATGTCCGAGCACTTGTCTCGACTGACCGGGGGGGTGGGATGGCTAAAGAAGTGGATTCGTTTCACGGATCGCATCTATAAGAAGAAAAACAGCACCCCGGCGCAACTGCTGCCCGAAGGCAGAGCGCGCACCGGGGTGCTGGGGAAGCCGGAGCCGCGGAGATCTCCAGGGACGCACCGCAGGGATCAGCTGCAGCGCTCAGGAATCGAACCTGTTCCGCGGTCGGTCTACACGGTGTGCCAACTGGCGCATGCCGAGGATCAGTCGGCGCACTGCGGATTCGAACCGCTCCGTGCAGAAGACGTGGTGGTGTGTCGTAGATCGCCCGGATCAGCTGCTCTGATCTCGGACGGCCGGGGTTTACTTCTCGCGCATCACGGCACTTGCAGGAACCAATGGGGATGCCGACGGTGCTGCCTTCGCACGCGCCGCAGCAGGATCTCACGGTATTCGCGCCCCCCTCGCAGACGATGGCGATCCCGCGCCCAGGGCAGGGGGGTGGACGCCGTCGTGGGGCACGTAGTACCGCAACCCCGGGACCTGCCCAGTGGGGAACTGCTCGGGGAAGGGGGGTGGCGGGCGCGGAAGCTGAGCGTGACCCGGTCAGCAGGACTCGGCAAGCATGCTGGCCAGCGCGCGGTTCAGGTTCGTGAGGAACCCGGGCGTTTCCGCCTCGCGGCCGTAGGGGACAGCCTTCGCGGTCCGTCGGAGAAAGTCGGCGAGCGCCTGACCAGGCAGGCTCAACTCGGCGGTCCCGTGCGGGGAATCCAGGCGAAGGCGCAATGTGTGCGAAGGAAGATCGGTGGGGTCGATCTGCACATCGCCCATTCCCGCGGGCCCGCTCAGTCCGTCCCTCAGCAGCTCCCGCCCTAGGGTCCACATCACCGGGGCATGGTCACCGCCCAGGTCAAAGGTGACCTCGACGCAGTGTGGGGTGTCCGGCGAGTAGGACAGACGGGCTAGGGCACACGCGGCTGCCGGGAAGTCGAGGTGCACGTAAAACTGCGTTTCCATTCGGTGCTCCATTGGAATGTTGCCCCAGGCGGGCCGGTGCGTTGCCGCAGAGGCGCTCAGAACCTCCGGCGCCACGCTCTGTCACGCCAAGCCAGCCGGGGAAGCGGACGGACCGGGGGTCTGGGTACGGGCCGGGCGAGGTGGGTATGCCCAGGCCCACCCGGCCTGGGAGGGCGGCGGGGTGGGCCTGCGTGAGGGGGAGAGCTGCGAGGGGGCACGGATGCGGCGCCGGAACGAAGCCACGGCGAACCGTGGGGCGTGCCCCGGAAGGTGGCTGCCGGGACGCTTCGTTTTCTTGCGACGGGCTGCGGTTACAGATGGGGGTTGCGGGAAGCCTCGTCGGCCCAGTCGGCGGCCTCACGGTCCTCGCGGTCCTCGATTTCCGCCGCGAACGCTCTCCATCCGCCCATCGCGTTCGCGGCGCTGAGGTAGCCGTGTGCCCACATCGCGACGGCGGTTGTATCTTCGGAGACGGCGACTGGTTCAGGTGCGCCGTGCCCGGTGAGGTAGAACCTGTGGTGTTCGGCCTCACAGGGGAACCAGGCGAGGTCGGCGATGACGAACTCAGCCTCGGGGTAGCGTGCGACGACATCCGCGATGGTCATTCCGCGGTCTCGGCCGTGCTGTGTCGGCTCGTGCCACACGATGAGGAGGTCCGGGTCGTTGGAGCCGTGGCTATGCCAGACTTCTTCGACTCTGGCGGCCGGAGGGGCGCCGCACTGGGCAGAGGGAACGGTGACGGTCGGGGCACGGGGAACCGGAGAGGTCATGACACTCCTGATGAGTTGACGGGGTCCTGGGCTGACAACCTGGGATGGTGGGTGTACCTGGCCACCGGCGATGCAGTACACACAACAGGGCCCGCTATGAGTGCAGTTGACGCTACGCGGCGGGTCTGGTCTTGAGGTAGGCCAGCGCCAGCCCCGTACGGATACGCGGGCCGGCGCTGCTTGCTTGCCCGGGTGTTCCTAGTCGGCGTCGGGGAGGTCGGCGGGGCGGATCACGGGCGTTTCGGCAATGTTCCAACCGGTGCCCGTGCCCTGGTAGCTCCCTGGAATCGAGTCGTCGATCAGCTCCCCGTCATCGTCCCAGCGCAGGACGGCGGGGTCGTCGGGGTTCTCATCCTCGCGGTACCGCTCCTCGGCGTACGCGCGGGCCGTCGCCTCGTCCACGCACGGGATCGCGCCCGGGTCCTCGCCCCGGGTGACGAGCCATATGGTCGGCTGCGGCTCCGCAGCGGGCTCGCGAGGGTACTTGTCCTGGTTAATCTCGTGGACGAGCGCGATGATCTCGTACTGCGGGCGGCCCAGGAGCCCCGCGGCGCCCATGAGCCGGTTGGCCTCGTACGCGGCGGAGGTCAGCGCTTCCTCGGAGCGGTGCGGGTCCTCAAGAGCGGCCCGCAGGGTCTCGGTCAGCCGATAGTACGACTGCACCGCGGCCCGGGTCGTGTCGTCCATGTCAGCTCGCCTTTCGAGTAGGGCGGGTGGGCTACTTCACCGAGGTCACGTGGGTTTCTCCTCGGGATGTGTCGGTCCGGGGGCCCCGAGGATGTCGACTCCGTGGGGCAGGGCGACTCCGTGGGTGCCACTCCCTCACAGCACACGAGAGGGGTTCGTGCGGGGCGATGCGCGGCTGAACCGGCGTTGGTCGAGAACGGCCCCGGCCGGTGCCTGCTAGCAGGGCTCAGCCGAACGGCAGCTCCTCGTCCACAGCGCTGGCGGCGTGCACGACGGCTGGAACCGCAGCGGCGACCGGGGCGGGAACCTGGGCCTGCAGGTTCTGGTTCTGGGCCTCGGCCTTGGTAACGCGCTCGGCCAGGCGGGCCTGGGTGGTCGCGCGGGACTCCAGGAAGGAGATGTTCTGGATCTCGAGCTTGACCTCGAAGACCTCCACACCGTTCTTGGTGTACCGGTTCATGCGGGGCTCGTAGCTGAGGGAAACCAGGTCACCCTTGTGCACATGCGCGAAGGGGCCGGTGCCCGGGGTCTGTGCGCGGACGAAGGCCTCGAACGGAAGGGCGTCGGAGATGCGGTTGCCCTGGGCGTCGGTGTAGCTGCGGTCAACGAAGACGGTGAGCATGACCTTCTTCGAGCCGTCCTTGTTCTCGAAGACCTTCGGGTCGTTCGCCAGGCGGCCGATGACGGAAGCGGTGCTGTTCGGGTTCGACATGATGGATTCTCCTTGAATACAGCGCAGCGCCCGGATCGATGTCATCGTCCGCGCGCAGTGAATGGGTTGTTGAGATGTTCGGGTGTTTGTCACACCACCATCCGGATCAGCTTCGCCGATCAGATGATGTTCTCTTTCAGTGCTTCTTTCGAATCAGCTGTGCTGATCGAATGCTTGTCATTCCGAGTCCCGAATCGGCTTCGCCGATCAGGCTCGTGTTCTTCGCTGGGTTACCGGCCACTCCCCCGACCAGACCTCCGGTGTGATGCCCGGATGTCCCGCAACTCGGCCTCCAGTTGGTCCGCTCGTGCGGTGTCGCCGACCTTGCAGGCGAGCCGGTAGGAGTGTTCGAGATCGACGATCTTGCCTCGGTGGACGACCGCCAGGGAACCAGAACAGCAGCAGGACCAGCCCCACGGTGATGAGGATCCCGGGACTCACAGCGTCACCTGCACTTCGTAAGCCGTCGAACCGAAGGGTCCGACGGTGAGTGCGTGCACCGGCTTGACCAGACCGGCCCGCTCCAGGCGAGCCGTCAGGCCCGAGTGCTCGGACCAGTCCTTGATGAAGACGTTCCCGGGATCGGGCATGAGACTGTAGCCCTGCAGGCTGATCGAGATGGGCTCGGCGGGGCTCGCGTCGTCGTCCTGGTCTTGGTCATCGGGGCCGTCCTGGGGGGCCAGTTCGGCGGTCGCCTCGGAGTCGACCTCGCCGGTGCCGTCGCAGATGATCACGCCGAAGAGCTCGTCGGGCACGCTGTAGGAGGGCGGGTCGAAGTCGTCGTTCTCGTCGCCGGTATCGTAGGTGCGGCGGGTGCAGTCGGGGCCGTGCAGTCCCAGACCTCCTCACCCTCGACCTCGATCCGCCCCGTCACGATCGAGCAGTCCGGGCACGGCGGCGGAGTGACGGACGTCACGGACGGCTCCCGTCGTCGGCGGGCAGCTCGGCGAGCAGGGCGGCGCCGCCGCTTCCACCCGCAAGGCCGGTGCCCCGGCAGTGCCCGCAGTAGCCGGTGCCGTCGGAGTGGGCGGCGCGGAAGGTGTCCAGCTCGCCCCGTACCAGGGCGGTCACCCAGTCGAGCTGGCCGGGCTCGATCGGGACCGGGCGCTGCTCTCCGGTCGCCGGGTCTGCGACCGTGACGATCACGGGCGCGGTGCCCTCGGGGTCGGTCGGGTATCCGTCGGCCAGCTCGGCGAGCGTCCGGGCGAAGTCACCGACGGCTGTCGTGGCCTTGGTGCTCATTGCATCGGCTCCCGCTCGCCGGGCGATCTCTTCGTCGAGCAGGTACGCCTCGCCCCACGGGTTCGGCTCCTCGACGGGGAGGCGGTGCCTGATGTCGCACAGCCGTTCGAGGCGACGGTCCTGGACGTAGCCGCGGCAGAGCAGGGCGTCGTGCTGGGAGGTTGGCCAGTTCGAGGCGGTCGCGCACCACCCGCAGTGCGGCGCGAGTGTCAGGGCGCGCCGGATGGCAAGGGCGAGCAAAGTGGCGGCGCAGCCGAGCAGCGCGCCGATCGCGAGCATCACGTGGCGTCTCCGTCTGTCGTGGTGGTGTTGGCTGCGAGCGAAGAGCCGGCGGCTTCTTCGCTCGTGTCGTATGTGAGGTCCTCGGCTGCCTCCGGGACCTTGCGGTTCGCGGCGGTGGCGCTTCACCACCAGGCTGGGTTCACAGCCTCGGTGCTGACCGGGTGGGCCACCGCTTGCGTGAGATCTGGCGGGTCATGCCCCCAGGCGGCGCCAAAGCGGGAGCAGTTCGCGCCGTACGTCTCGGCCTGACCTGCCGCAGAGTCCACGAAGTGACCGCGCCCGTGGTCGAGGGGGTGCGGTGCCGATGCTCCCTGCAGATCTGCTTCCGGATCGACTGCGTCGATCCAGTTCAGTCACCCGCCGGCGCCCGCTCGCGATACAGCTCGCTAATCCGGGCGACCTTCGGTGTGCCGACGGCCGCGGCCGGACATCACTGCCGTCGCGGCGGTGTGTGCGGTCCAGACGGTCACGTCCACGACAGTGACACCGGCAGCAGCCGACCGTCGGGGGGCTGGCACCGAAGGCGCCGGACTCCCCCGGCCACACCGGGCCGGGGCAACGGGAGCAGGCTGCGTCAGCTCTCCTCGCGGATCTCGATCAGGTGGGTGCGGACCTCGCCCATCGGGTCCGGTGCCTGCACCCGCAGGCGCACCGGCTCGCCGGGCACAGGTGGGATCTGTTCAACGCTGACGATATCGCCGTACTATATGCCGGCCTTCTTGTTCAGCGCGGTATGGATCAGTGTGCGCAGCTCGATCGGGCTCACCGGCCGGCTCCCTTCATGGCGGCGCGGTGCGCGGCGAGAGCCCTGGTGTGGCGGTCCAGCTCCGCGACGATGTGCTCGACGATTTCGCGGTCCTGGTCGGTGCCGCCGAACGTGCCCCAGTGCTGCCAGCTCTTGCGCTCGGTCGGCTTGAAGCGGTCGATGGTGTCGGAGGAAAAGACGTCCTTCGGAGCACCGGCGGCTTTCGCCTCGGCGCAGCGGTCGATCGTGTAGTAGGCGTTCGAGCCCAGCAAGATGTGCCAGGCGACGATGTGGTGGTAGCCGTGGTTGACGGCCGGGTCCGCGAGGTGCTGCTTGCCGTCGCGCCACTGGATCGAACCGCCGTAGCGGCTACGGAAAACGGGAATGTTCATGTTCAGCTCTCCTCGGTCGGCATCGGCTCGCACAGGTGGTCGGCGATGAGCATCGGTACGGTGCGGTGGGCGTCCTCGCGCTGGGCGCACGGGCTGCGGGTGGACTTGAAGGTGCGTTCGCCATCAGAGCTGGTGACGAACAGGTCGTACGTGGTGGCCACGAGTCAGTTCTCCGGTCGGTAGGCGTGCGCGGCGGAATAGTTCGCGAGCCAGCCCTCGATGCTGGAACACAGGTGGGCGTTCTTCGACGCGTAGTACTCGTTGAAGTCGAAGATGCGTCCGGCGAGTGCCCGTGCATCGCGGTGGTTGTCGCCGTCCACCGAAACGTTGTTCCAGTCGATCGCGGCGATCTATTCGAACGTTGCGTGGAATGGATGGGGCAGGTCGACCGGCGAGGACGGGGGTGCCATGAGCTTGTTGATCTCGTCGGCGTTGTGCCGCATCCACGTGTCTGCGTCGAGGGTGATCGCTTGGATCAGCGCGTCCCGGAACTCTGCGGCGGTCTTCTCGTGGGGCATGAGTGCGGTGAGGCCGATGAGTCCCTCGTAGTCGGAGGGGACCAGGCATCCGGTGCGCGGGGGGTAGCCGACGCTGATCTCCCACATGTGGGCGCGGTGGATGACCATGCTCAGGTTGTCGGGGGTGATCTCGGGGATGCCGATCCGGGTCAGCATCCGGGCCATGTACATACGGGTGTCGTGTGCGGTGGTGTCGTCCACGGGTGCTCTTTCTGGGTTCAGGTGGTCGGACGGCCGCCGTAGAAGCCGCCGAGGATGGGGTCGGTGTTGCGTTTGACCAGCAGGTCGTAGAAGGCGGCCTGGGCTCGGTTCATCACCTCGATCTCGTCGGCCAGTGCGCCGTGGATGGTCCTGACGACGACGTTGTCATCGCTGCCCTCGTTGTCGAAGTCCTCGAAGGCGAGGTATGCGGTGTCGGTGCCGGCGTGGAAGAGGTCGAGCCAGACGTAGGTGGTGATCTTGTAATCGCCGCGGCCGTCGTGGTCGTTGGGGAGGTTGAACTTGGTCTCGAGCTGGCTGAACAGGCGTGGCAGGCTCTCCTCGACCCCGTAGCGCTTGGGGCCGCTGCGGTGCTCGATGCGGTGGTGGTCGTGGTCGACGGAGTCGATCTCCAGGGTGGGCGTGAGGGTGTCGAAGAAGATCAGGTTGATGTTCGTACGGACCAGGTAGTGGGAGTTGTTGTCGGGGCCCTCGGACACGGGGTTCCTCCTGGGGTGGTTGGCCGGCCGGCCACCGCCACGCCCCCTGAAGGGGCGGACGGAAGCTGTCCGGTCAGCCGCGCAGGCGCCGCTTCGCCGCGTACAGCGCGCGGGCCGCGAGCGCGATCTCGTTGTGCGCGTTCGCTTCGGCCTCCAGGAAGTTCTCGTCCTCCTCGTCCCAGGACAGACGGGCCTCCTCCCAGGCGAGCCAGTCACCCAGCTCGGGCTGCCGCTCGCTCGTGGGCTTGGTCTCACGGAGGCCGTGCGGCGCATCGGCCTGCACGTGGTTGCCTCATGTGGTGCAGGTGAACGTGTGCTTCTCCCAGGGCTGTTCGCAGTAGAAGCAGGGGTCGTTGTCGTACTGCGGCGTGGGCATCAGCACGATGCGCTGCGGGTTGCCCTTGGCGTGCACGGTGGCGTAGTCATGCGGGAACATCGCGGCGGCCTGGCGGACGTTGCCTTCCGTGATGAACTCCGGGTGCGACAGGCCCCACTCGCGCAACTTCCTGGCGATCTCTCGGGCCAGGGCCTGCGGCAGCTCGTAGTCGTCGCGGACCCAGCGGGTCAGACCGGCCTCGGTCGACGACTTCTCCCCGAGCTTCATCCACTTCCCGCACCGGTCGCACTTCTCGTCCTCGATCTCGCCGCGCTCTCCGTCCGGTAGCTCGGTCAGCTCCGTGCGGGCCTGCTGGCTGGAGATCGTCTTCGGGAAGTCGCTGGAGTCGTAGGAACGCTCGTCGCTGTAGTCGACTCCAACCCGCTCGGCGGCCCGCCGGATCGCCTCTTCGTGGTCACTGCTGTGGGCGACCTTGATGCCGTTGGCCCGCATCCGCCCGATCGTGCAGGACGGGCACAAGTTGTCGTCGTAGTACGTGTAACCGACTACGGTCATGGTCAGACCTCCTGGAAGTGGTAGCGGCCGGCGAACAGGTTGTGGTGGGTGGGCAGGTCGATCCAGGTGTCCCGGTAAGTGCGGGAGACCTTCTCGAAGGCCGACTCGGTGTCCAGCGGTACGACGACGGACCTGGACCAACAGATCGACAGGTGGCGGCTGTTCTCCACGAAACGGACTTCAGCGGTCTCGATGCCCCGCTCGTGCATGGCACGGGCCTCGTCGCGCATCTCCTCGAAGCGCGGGGACTGGACGCCGTAGAGCTGCTGGCCGCCGACGTAGACGTAGAACCGGCCGGTGGTGTGCGTGACGGTGTAGCCCAGGCCGATCTCGTAGACATCGAACGAGTGCCAGCCCTTGTCGTCCTGGCACAAGTTCATCCAGCCGAGCGGGTTGGGCATGGAGAAATTGAGGCCGGTCTCGGGATTCAGGAGCTACCCAAAACCCTCCCCCTCGTCCATGATGCGGACCGGCATGAACTTGTTGTACAGGCCCATGCTCGTCACGCATTCCGATGCGCCGAGCTTGACGAGCACGGTGTCTCCGGCCTTGACGTAGCGATTATCGGGCCTCTTGTAGTGCAAGCTCATATATCCTCCCTGAAATCGAGCATCGCTTGCGACGTGGCCGCCATTGCTGCTGCGTCCTGGATTGCCGTGCACGCTCCATCGCTGTGCACGACAAATGTCTGCCGGAATTCACGGCCGAGATAGTCCCGGACCTTGACGCGGAACGGGCCGCCCTTGCGGCTGTTCATGTGACGGACCGCTGCGACCGGGTCCAACTCACTGGAACTTCGGCGGGGCTTGAGTTGCACGTACCGGGTCGCGGTATCGGTCCACGCGCCCTGGCCCTCGTACTGCTGGAGCATGAAGAAGTACAGCTCCACGTCAGTTGTCCGGCACGACCCTGCCGTCCGGGTACACCGTGTGCGGTCGGGCGGCGAACTCGCTCACCCATACCGAGACCCGGCCGCGCCACTCGTACTTCGGCTGCTCCACCGGCAGCCAGCGCAGGAACGGCAGCGCCTCAGCCTTGAACTCGTGTGGCTGCCCTGCCAATCCGGTGGCGCGGATCGAGAACCCGGACTTCCAGTTCTCCCACTCGCCGTCCGAGCCGACCGGGCGCCGCTGCTGCTGCATGATGTAGAGGGACCGGCCCTCACGCGCGTCCGCCTCACCGAGCGGCCAGCACACCATCCGGTCGAGTCCCTCGCCGAACACCTTCTTCGGGTTGACGTAGGCGCATCCCGTCTGCCAGCGGTTGCCGTGGTCATCGACCAGGCTCGCTTCGCTGCGCGGCATGGTGGGGCGTGTACCGAGGATCAGGTAATGCGTCGTACTAGCGGGCGTACATCCGGTCGCCGTGCGGTGGTAGACCAGCTCATCGCCCTGGATCTTGATCGAGATTCCCATGTCGGCACGGCTGATCCTTTTCTTGCCGTCCCATTCGTACGGCAGACGCGGACGCGTCATCGATTTTCTCCTCTCAGGAATTCGGCTTCGCCTGCGGGTCGGGGATTGCGCGGATCGGGTCGTACATCGACATGCGATGGCCGTTCAACGTGCACCATGTCTGGTCGTCGTGGGTGACGTCGTACCAGCCGTTGAAGTGCTCACCGCCGTGGTCAATGCTTTGACCACGCGTGAACTGCTCTGGCTCGAGGGTCCCCCACTTGCGGTCGACCGGGTAATCCGGCCCGGTCCGGTCTTCTTCGCAGTGCGCTTTCGAAAGCCAGCGTTTGATCCGCCAGTGCTCCAAGTCCTCCCACCAGACCGCGAGTTTCTCGCAGCCCATGCGATGGCATAGGATTTCGCCGTTTGGACCTCGTCCAGCGTGGACGACGTGGCTTTTAGTCGGTCGGCCCATTCCCCGATTCCTCGCCCGGCGAGTAGACGTACTCGTACATGCGGGGCACGCGGCCGGTGCTGAAGCCGTTCATGAAGCCGAGCCACATGGGCTTGCCCTCTCGGTCTTCGACTTTCCAGGAGCACAGGTAAAGCCGTTCTCACGGTCCTCACGCATGGCCTTGTTGCACCGCTCGCGTGTCAGTGCCCGAGGCTCCCAACCGAAGCCACGGGGTCGGCAGCGGCTGGGCTGCGCCGCCTCCTGGGTGCAGCCGCTGGAGGCGCGGCGGTTGGGCTCCACCGAGCAGGCTGGCGAGGTCGACCTGCCATGACCCGGATGCCCGACCGGATTGGGAAAAAGGCTGCAAGTTCCTAGCAGTGGCGATTCAGTCCTCTGTGCGGGCGACGCTAACGATCAGCGCCATGTCGTCGGCGTCTCGCCATTCGCCGATCATTCGCCACCCAGCATCGCTCAGAAGCCGCTCAGCCGCGCGCCTGCCGTCCTCGGGGTCTCCGCCTTTGGCGGCGATCGTGGTGCGCTCGCTGAACGCAGCAGGCGTGTCATAGTCGGGCGACCATGCCCGCTCGTCCCCCGGATGCTCGCCGGTCAGCTTGTCCTGCCATACCGAAACATCCATGTGTGGCTGAGAGAGGTGACCGGTGCCGTAGGTCATCCAGGCACTGAAGTGTGGGCGGCTCGACCACTCGGCCTCACGCTCGTTCTCCAGGTCCCAACGCTTGAACAGCTCGCCGAACTGAGCGTAGATATGGCGGGCCTGCCACTCGCTCAGGGTGAGTGTGCCGCCCCGGAGCCTTCCGTCTTCGGTGGGGGCAATCGGTGCGTAGTACTCAATGCCTGCGCGGTACCGGGCGATGTCACCGATGATCAGTTTATGGCGACCGTGCAACGACTGCTCCACCGGCAGCAAATGGTTGAGGTCGGCCTCGTAGTAGGGCGGAAGCTTGCGGACGTCGATGATATCGCGTTCGGACATAAGGTTCCCCTTTGGGGTTTTCTCGGTCCAGCACACCTGAGCCGTACTCGGTTCAGGCTCCGGTCCGCCATCCGGATTGTCGTGGTACGGAGGCTCGTCGTGCAGGGAGCCAAGCTGCTGCCTGCCCCACTCTTCGAGAACTTCCTCAGACATGTTCCTCCCCTTTCCAATCGCCCCCGGAAATCGGGGGATTGAGTCCCTCCGGACTCGCACCGGACTAGGAGACCTTGATGTCTCTCCAGGACTGTTGGTTAGTGTGGTGCTTCGAATCGCAGCGTCAGTGTGGGCGCTCGACCGCCGGTGTACGCATGGTCAGCCTTGTACTTGGTGATGGCAGTACCCTCGATGGTGAAATCGTCACCTTCCAGTGGCCATGTGTACCGGCTCGGCGCTCCCTTGGTCGGATTCATCCTCATCTCGGATACATTGACCTCGGCAACGCTCAGTTTCCCCCGGAACTCGTTGGCCTCGTGACTGGTCCAGTGCACGGTCCAGCCCGATTGAATAAAGGCGATCAATTCCCGGAGCCTTTCCATGTTTCCGGGGAAAATAACGTTTGCACCAGAGACCCTGGCGGATGTCTCCTTGACTCCCGGCTCAGCAAACAGCGGGCGATAGGCCACACGACGATCCGGAAATTCCACCCCAGGCGGAATCTGATCGGCGTTCGGTCCCGGTTCAACTTCCCTGAACTGAACCAGAACCGGGGGAGCCGAGACACGCTCCACCTCGTAATGGCCAGCGTGCTTGTGGCCGTCGCTGTAGCGGACCCTGGCGAGCCCATACACGGTCTCACCCTTCACACGGACTCGTACGCGGAGACCCGTGAGAGGCCGCTTTTCGGTTGACATAACATTTTCCCTTTCCAGATGATTGCGGTTCAGCGCCCCATTCGGGGATCGAACGGCGTCGCAGATGCCGATGGATCTCAGTCGCAAGCCAGCTCTGTGGCCCGCGACCAACTGCCCATCCGGAAGCGGATGGTGGTGGCCGGCGGGACATTACGCTTCAGGTCCGCCGGATCCGTGCGCCAGGCCTCGTAGGCCGCTAGCGTCGTGGATCCCGCCTCCCGCAGGCACTGCCGGATCGAGGCGATGAGCTGCTCCTGGGTCCACTTCGTCGTCACAGTCTGGAGCTGCCGGGGCTGTTCGATCACGGCGAGACCCGCGAGCTCCAGCGCACGGTTCCAACTGCCGAAGCGGCGCTCGTAGAGCGGAGCTGATGGATCGGTGCCCCTGCGGCGCTGCTCGAAGGTGCGACGTCCCAGGGTGTTCTCTCCCTGCGCCAGGTGGATGAGCACGTGTAGGAGCTGCTGGTCGTTGTAGACGACCGGCCCGGACTTCATGGGCGCAGGGACGTGTACAGCAGACAGAGTCATGGTCGGTCCTCTCGTTCTGAAAGCCGGCTGCGCGTCAGAGCGTCTGCACCTGCACGAGCTGCAGGTCGCGGGCGATGGACGCGAACATCGCGTTGAAGGTCCTGGGGAACTCACCGTCGAAGTCGATGGGGCGCCAGGTCTTCTGGTCATCGCTCACGCTGCACGTGAGCGATGACCAGATCGGCGTCGGTGGTGGCGGGGGCAGGAGCAAGAGCGGTCATGGCGCGCGGTCCTTCGTGGGATGAGATGAGAAGCCCACGAGCAGCCGCCCTGCAGGGGGCTACCTGCAGCCGACATGTGCATGACGTGCCACAGAGCCCTCCGGATCAACTCCGTTGATCCCCCAACGCCAGACAGACCCGCAGGCGCCTTGCGCGTCCGAGTCCCGCTCGGCGCGCCCTCTCCACCTCCTATCTCGTGGCATTCTGACTCATCACAGACTGTCATTCAATAGGCGTTTAGATAAGATGCGCTCGAAGATCAGTCGATCCAATCGGACTGGACGGCGACAGGAAGGGCGAGGCGAGAGGCGATGAAGACCTGGAGGACGAGGAGGGCTGGGATCTCTGCTGTGCCGTTGGCTGTGGCCGCGGGTGTTGCGCTCGCGGGATGTTCCGGCGGCGGCACAACCCAGGCACAGCCGTCATCCGCCCCGAGTCCGGCGTGAGCACCGCCAAGGTCACCGGCAAGACCCTCGGCGAGGCACTGGACAAGCTCGTCTTCCATGACACCGGAGGCTCCAGCAAGGACGGAGGAGCCTGCTTGACCGCCGCCGTGCGGAAGGCCGGCATGTCGGAATAGGCGCTGGCCTATCTGGTCAAGACCGGCGGTGGCGACACCGGTTCGGTCATTGACGGCCTGGACTAGGTGAGCAAGGACGACGCTGCGCTTCTGGCCTCACGGTCGCTGCGCGAGGACTTCGACGCGTGCGTCGACAAGACTGTGCCGCCGAGTGGCAACAGCAGCCCTAAGGCCCAGAGTTACAAGGAACCGAAGGTGGCGTCGAAGCCCGTGGCGGGCAAGCTGAACCTGAAGCCGGTCTATCCGGCCCGCGGGGATCAGCCGGTCAACTCGTCCATCGAGCTCACCAAGGGCCTGGTCTCGATATTCTCCTCCTATGCCCGGGACGAGGGCCAGAAGAAGGTCTACGCGGCGGCCGGCCAGTGCATGTCGACCCTGGTGCACAACGCCGGACTGAGTCAGGAGACGCTGCACTTCTTCGTGGGCGAAGCACCCCTCGGAGCCGGGTCGATCGTCGAGCATCTGCCGAACGACGAGGACAAGGCGATCTGGCAGTCGCCGAGGTTCACCCAGGGCTCGTCGATTGCACGACGAATGCGACGCCGACTCCCCCGCCCGGCCCTTGAACGGGAGTCCATCAGACAGACGAAGGGCCCGGTGCGACGCATCGCGAGCTGGGACACCTGCTGCGGCGATGCGCCGTCAGGAGGGGGCCGACTGGGCGCGGCTGCGACTCTACTGGTATTCGAGACCAAACACAAAGAGTACAGGCAGCCTATCAAGTCGCATTGATAAAGTGGCTTCATAGATCAGTCGAACAAGGCAAGGAGAGGTCGCGCATGACCGTCACGCAGGAGTGGGAGAAGAAGACGCAGCCTGCGCGCGGCACGAAGAAGAAGCCCTCGGGTGCGACACAGAGCAGCAGTAGTGGCCGCCAGGGCATGTTCGTCCGGCTGGACCCGGACGACAAGCAGCGCGCGGAGTACTGGGCCGACAAGCGCGGGTTCTCCTCGGTGAACGAGTACGTGGCCGAGGCGGTGGTCGAGAAGATCCGGCGTGAGAACCTCGACTACGACCTGCCGACCTTGGAGATCGCGCGCCTCAACGAGCTCGTCGACCAGGTCGCGGCACTGGCAAAGAACTCGGCGAACCTCGAACGCGTCGTCACCACGGGCTTCGACTCGCTGATCGGGCTCACTCGCGGCGACAACTACCTCTTGGACGACGAGGACGGTGAGCTCGGATGAGCCGGGACTTCGCAGAGATGCTGGAAGCGGCCACACCCACCGCCGAGGTGATGGAGGTGGATACGTCCTTCCTCGACGCCTACCGGCGCGGCGGGAGCGAGGAGCTCAAGCGCGTCCAGGCCCAGGCGGCACAGTCTGAGCTTGAGGTGACAACGCCTGAGCCGGAGGCGCAGCTTGATGAGGCCGGCGACGTCGACTCTGAACCCGAGGTTGAAAGTCTGCAGGCTGATCTCGATGAGGACGCCGAAGAGGATCGCCTGGGCCCGGAGCCGGACTACGAGCCCGACGCCGGCGACTCCGAGCGGGCCGGCGGATCCAGTCAGCGTGGTGGTGACGGCGGTGGACAGGGAGGAACTGCCGGGGTGCTCCCGGGCGGTGCGTCGGCGGGCCCTGCGGCTGATGCTGTTCCGGCTCCCGGGACACAGCCGGACGTCGAGGACGCCGCTGCAACCGAAGCCGCTGCTCATGACGTCGTCGCCGCACCGGATGAACCCGAGCATGTAACGGCCGGCTCGCTCCAGCTCACCGACTATCAGGACGCCGTGCAGAGCGCGGCCTCGAAGGGGGGCACAGGCAGCACAGCCGAGACCGCCACGCTCCCCCAGTCGGGCTTCCGGCTCGCCGGCGTGCAGAGCCAGCCGCACATCAAGGCGCTGCCCGAGAGCATCATGAACGCGCTGCGGGAGCAGCTGCGAGCAGCAGCGGTCCGCGAGCTGGGCGTGAGCGACAGCGCTGCTCGGGAGTTCAGTCAGCGGCTGAGCCAGGGCACACTGGTGACCGCGTTCCTGCTGGCGCAGCTCGACCTGCACCTTGACGCCGATCCTGCCACCGAGTGCGCCGTCGAGCTGTTCCGCTCCCGCGACCCGTTGCTGGGCAGCGTGGTGGCACGCCTGACGAACATCGAGGCCGCTGAACGCGAGCGGGACGGATTGCTGCGCAAGCTGCGCGACGAGTTGGGCGAGGTGCGCCAGACCAGCGCGGTGGTCGAGCAGGCGCTGGCGTACTCCATCGCCGACCGTACGGAGAACTTCCTGCGGGGCTCGCACAACCTCCACGACGCGCCGATCACGCACAAGGAGGCGATCTTCCTCCGGGACAAGGCCCGGGAGGCGACCAGGAGGCAGCTGAAGCTTGAACGCGAGCAAGAAGGACGGCCGATTCGATGACCACGACGAGCAAGGAGAAGCTCTTCCCCGCCCGGCAGCGCTAGTGGATGACGTCTGCGGTGTGCTCGGCCTGGGTGCGCAGCGCGCCGCCGAGGACGGACAGTGCATCGGGTCGGTCCCGGCGCGAAGCGGCCGCCTCTGCCTGCCGAGCCGTCTGCACGGCCTTGTCCCCGTCCTCCATCCTCCCGGTGCGCTCGAACCGGTTACGCAATGCGGTGCTCAAGTGGACGAGTCGGCGTGAGAGGTCCGGGTCTGAGGCGGGGCCGCTTCCACTCCCTGCTCGAACGCCTCACCCCACTTGTCCGCATCCTCGATCGCGTCGGTGCGCTCGAACCGTAGCTGCCAGGTTGCGCCGAGATCGCACAGCGCCGATGCCCGGTCGGGGGCGCCGACGGGCATGGCATCCACCGCTCGTTCGCGTGCCTCGATCGCCTCATCCAAGAGGGCTAGGGACTGGGGGACTTCGCTCTGCTCAGCCAAGAGCTGCAGGGCTCAACGCCTACCGGGCCAACGACAAGGCCGCCATGCGCCGTGTCCGCGACCGACTTCCGTACATCGGCGAAGCCGCCGGCCTGGATGGACTCGGTCTCGAAGAGATCGAGTGGCTGGCCGCCGAGGGCGAACCGCTCACTGCCGAGGGGCGCGGCTGGTGAGAGTCATGACCGCCTCGCATTTTCGTAACGCCACGATTCGCACCCTCACACCAAACCAGGAGATCTGACCGTGAACATCAGCGAGCTCGCATCCGCCGCGGCCGAGGCCCTCGCCGACCGTGAGTCCACGGGCAAGGCCGTCACCTCCGTCACGGTCGAGGCCATCACGGACGACTCCGGCTGGATCAGATCCAGGACTGCACGTGCGTGGAGTTCTGCGACGACGACCCGAAGAGGGCTTGCGGTCTCTCGGGCTCGGCACGTTCACCCGGCCAGCCGGGGCGCAGGCTTCGGGCCGTGCTCCGTCCATCCGGATGCCCCTGGTGATGTCTGATCGGCAGCCGTCAACCCGTACGCATGACCCTATGATTCGAGGTCTCTCGTACGGGTTCCCGTCCTCTGGCGCTCAGGATTCCTGGAATCCGCGCGCCTTTGTCAGTCGAGGGTGCAAGGCTCCGTTCGTGATCAACGAATCGAGCGAAGTTTTGCTATCAGGGCTGGATGACCTCGACTGGGCTGGCCTCCAGCATGCCTACGGGAGTGCTGAGGACGTGCCTGGGCGGCTGCGTCAGGTGTGCGGGGCCGACGAGGAAGCCCGGGAGGACGCCTGGCGCCATCTTTTCTCGAGCATTTTCCACCAGGGCACCCGCTACACAGCTTCCAACAGTGCCGTCCCTTTCCTTGCCCGGATTGCGATAGCCGGGCCCGAGCCGGCCCGCGGTAGCGCGCTGCTCATGTTGACCCGCCTGGCAGTCGACTGGCATGACGAGTACGACCTCCCTGGCGGTATCGACATCGTCGCCTGGCGCGCGGTGGCTGCGGAGTTCACCCCGGAGAAGATGCTGGCCTCCTACGAGGAGGCGCTCGCCGTCGAGGATGACCCCGAGAAACGCTGGTTCCTGGAGGAAGGACGGGCCTACTGCGCGGCCGGAGGGACCACCGACAGCAGGGCCAGCGCCCTGGCCTCCTACGATGCCGTGCGGGCCGAGCTGCCCGCCCTGCAGTTCCTTCTGGAGGATCCGGACCCTGAAATCCGTACCCGGACCGCTTACCTGCTGGCCTGGTTCCCCGAGGAAGGTGCCGGCACCGTCCCCGGGCTGCTCGCGTGTCTGGATCGCGAGGCTGATCCCCGTGTCGCGGCTACCGCCTTGGTGGCGGCCGGGCTCGTCGGCGACCACGCCCTGGTGGACCGCCTCCGGCCATGGCTCGCAAACCTGGATCCGCTGGTGCGGTGGGGTGCCGCCACCGCACTGGCCCGCCTGATGACGACCTGCCCGGCCATCGCCCCCAACGATGACAGCCTGGTGGCCCAGATCGTGGAGGAGCTGACGCGGGCCGCCGCGGCACAGTTGTCCGCGCCCGGTGTCGACTTCAACGACGGCAAACTCCGCGAGTACGCCGCTCGTTCACTCGCCCCGCTCGCCATTCACGCGCCGGGCGCCGTGCTGTCCGCGATCGTGAGCACCCTCGGTCTCACCGGTGTCGCCGAAGAGGCCATCACAGCCGCACTCACGAGCGCGTTCCCCAGCCCGGAAGGCCACACGAGCGTCCCGTTCACCGACCTCAACGAAGGCCGCCAGGACATCCTGCGGTTTGTCGCGGAAAACGGGCCATGGGACCAGTACGGCACACCGATCGAACACCACCTCCGAGAGCTCGGCCTGCCGGACAACCAGCCCGACCTGCGCGCGTACACCGCCATGCGCCCGTCCGCTCCCAGTTGGTAGGCGTCCTGGAGGGATGAAAGCTGCGGGTACGTCTCTTCGATGCGCTCCATTCAGCGGCTCCTCACGGTGACGCCCTGGGAGACAACTGGGCTGGTAAGGACCGTGGTGAGCCAGTGCATGAACGGCTCGTACTCGGCGGACAGGCTCCAGCGCACCTTCGTTCCCCAGCCAGCGGGCGCCTCGGTGGTACGGCCGATGGCGTCCATCTCGATAGGCAGATGGTCGGAGTCGACGAAGGGAAGGTCGAGCGCGGCGGACAGTGTCAGCGCGTCGTGCTGCATGCTGCCCGGGTAGAAGTCGGCGAACCACCGGTCGAGATGGTTGACGAGCAGGGCTGCCCAGGGCTCGCTCTTCAGCGCCCGCAGCCGCTTGTACAGGTCGCTCGTCGCCGTGACTTCTATGCGGGGGGTGAACGTGACCTCGGAGGCAATGAACTCAGGGGCGGTGAGCAGGCCGTCGGACACGGCGGTGAGGACCGCGTGCGCGCTGGTGACGTCCAGCCGGATGTTGTGCTCGGCGCTGTCGGGGTTGCGGTAGCGCAGGGCTCCGCCCATCTGCGTCACCCGCAGCCGTGGCGCCAGCTCGGGTGCTTCCGCAAGGACCCGGGCGAGGTTGCGGAGGGAGCCATCCCCACCCAGCGGACCGGCCCGTCCGTTGCTGCGCAGACCTCCCGCACGGCGGCGACTGCGTCGGCGGGCTGGGAGGGCACCTGGTCCGGGACGAGGCCGTCCACGCAGTAATAGGGCGACTCCCCCAGGGAGGCGCCGGCCACCGTGCTCACATCGGCGCGGTCCATCAGGTCGAGCAGGTGGCGGGCAAACCGTGCCCGCTCACCTCGCACTTCGTCCCCGGTGAGCACCAGTGTCAGCTCCGGGACCTGTCGTGCTGCCGCAGCCACGGCGAGGGCATCGTCGGCGTCACCGCCAATGTCCGTGTCGATGATCATTGGGCTGTTGCTGAGGTCCTCGGGCCAGGGTCCGGAGGCCGCCAACGCCGCGCCGATCGCGGCCAGCCCAGTGCCGGGTGTGTTCTCGCCGAGTCGTGTCGTCGCACGCCAGTGCTGCCGCAGCTCCTCGACGGTCTCATTGCGGTTCTCGCCCATGGGCTTCACCTCTGTTCCAGTCGATCTTCTTTGCCGTCCGTCGGGCTCGGCAGTGGTCATGTCTGCGGTCGGCCCGTCCCGGGATGCGGGATGAGGCCGTTGGTCTCCGCGCCCCGATGGTTGGTCAGGTGAGGGAGAAGAACAGCGTGTCCTGGGTGTACCAGTCGACGTTCTTCGTGGCGCGCTCCCATTCGTCGTGCTCGAACTCCAGCTTCTCGATCAGCTCTCGGACGTCGTAGTGGAAGTCGGGGTCCATCCGGTCCAGGACGGCGCGGTAGGCATCGGCGGCGGGCTTGGACTTGGCCAGCGGCAGGTGGCCGATGGCCGGGTAGCCGTAGGCCGAGTGCGGGATGGAGGGGAAGTCGTCGGGCAGTCCGCCGTAGAGGAAGCCGTGCGGCAGGAGGTCCGCGGGCACGCCGAGGCGGTTCATCTCCTCGTCGACCAGGCTGAAGAACGTCGACGGCTTGGAGTAGGTGCCCAGCTGGTACGGGTCACTGGCGTTGCGGTCGATGATGAGCTGCAGGGCGGCGTGGTACGCGTTGCCCGCCCACTCCCCACCCGCGTGCGTGCGGCCGGCTATGAGGTGCTCGAGGGCATCCGGGATGGGCAGGCCCCAGTCGATGTCCTGACGGTCGAGATCCTCCTGATAGGCCCGGGCATACGACCGGGCCTTGTCGAGTGTCCACTGCTGATCGGCCGTGAGGTTGCCGTTGCTGCCCAGAAAGGCCAGGACGTCGGCCTTGTCCGCGCTGGAGTACGAGATGTTGTGGCTCATGATCGCAATTCTGCCCAGCGGTACTGACAGCCGGACTGCCCGGGGTTTACGCCTCGGCGCGGTTCCATGCGCTGGGCACGATGCCGGGCATGCGGTGGTCGATCTGGTGCTCGCCCTTATGGTGACCTGGCTCGACTCCCCGGCGCCTCCCCTGTGACCACGGCAGTGGACGGCCACCGTGCGGTGGCACGCAGGCGGACGTCTCGGTCAGGTCACCAGCATCGGACTCGCCAACTGTCCTGGTGACGAAGCCAGCACCGTGGTGACCCGCCTTGGCCACTGTCCCGATGCCCATGGGCACATCGCTGCGGCGGGACAGCTCTTCCCGGTCCTTCCTCCCCACGTCGACCGATAGCCGCACCCCATGGCGCCCAAGAACCGTTCCGCCCGCGTTCGCAAGTGGCCCCGAGATTGTCTGAGCTCTTCGGACTCGTTTGCAGCAAGCACGAGTGGATCGAGGCTGCCACCGAGAACCTGCGCTACGAGCGCCTGGCGGCTGGGGTCCGGAATCGTTGGGCGCTGGCGGGAGGGCGGCGGTTAGGTTGGCTCCGTGTATCCGATCGAATTCCAGGCCGTTGAGGCGGAGGGCGTCCATGCCTTCCACTACATCCCGGGCGACAACCTGGCTGTGAGTCGACACTGGGCAGGACTGGTCCAGAGCTGGCCTGAGGGCAAGACTCCATTCACCGAGTGGGCAGTAAACAACAACAATATGGAGGAGGTCGCCGTTTATGTCGGTCTGGTCTGGCGCCTGACGACGGGGCTGGCCCGCTATGCGATCCCGACGTACTACCGCGACGACGCCGAACGGATCCTGGGACGCACCCCGACGCTCGTGGATTGGGAGTATGAAGTCGACGCCGAGCAGCTGACCGCCGGCTTGAGGGACAGGGGTTTCGTTCCCGGACGTTCGGCGGTCTCAATGCGCCCGAAGCCCACTCCCGGGCAGCTGGGGAACGCCGACCGCGCGGGCGTGTTCCCGCTGGCGACGCCGCGGGATCTGGTGGCCGCCTTGCACGCCGTCCTCCTCGACGCCTCGTCGGAGGTCACGGTGTTTGCCGTCGCCCCAGGCCCTGAACGCTTTGCGCGTTTGACGGCGGCATTGCGGAGCCCGGCCCGTCCGACCCTGGCCGAAGTCCTGGGCGACGAGGGAGTATTTGCTGACCTGACGATCGGTTCTGATCTGGGCAACTACGACTCGATCATCGTGGCGTCGCCCGCTGATCTGATGCCTCGGCTCGCTGGTCTGACATTGGACCATGCGCGCCGTATCGAGGCGTATGAACAGGGACTGGACGCGCTCAGGGACGTTCCCGATTTCCTGCGAGCCATGCGCAGTCTCGCCGGTGTGGACCTGGACGCTCCCTGAGTCGATCCCCCGCATTCTTCGCATCGGTGGCGTTCAGCACCACCGCGCTGTGCCCTCTTGAAAGCTGGTACTGGCCGTATGGTCCAGTCTGCCAGCGTGCGGGCTCCAGGCGCCGCACGTACGGTTGCAGTGCCCCGCTACGACAGGACAGCGCGGCCCGGCGGCCCCCGCGCCCGCTTCGCACGTTGCGTCGGGGGTCGCCCCTCAGTGCCCGTCAGAACTCGTGGTAGCCCAAGGGAACACGCCAGCCGTTTCGGTCGCACCGACGGCGCTGGACCTCGCGCCTTCGGACGATCGTGCCGACCTGACAGTCGACGCTATGGATGCTGCCTGGGTGGTGCTGAATCCACTAGCCTGATGGCACGGGTCGACCAGCTGCGGACGGCCCCGGCCGAGTAGTCCGGCCTGTGACCGGACGGCGAAGAAGCCCGAACTCGCTCAGCGGGAATCAGCGCGCAGAACCATCAGTGTCCGCTTCCAGGTCCGCCCTGTACGCCAGGCGTGCCCGGGTCACGGGGGCGTGCGCGCAGCGAAGGGGAAATCGCCGTGGGAGCCAAGAACCAGGCGCTGAAGAACGCCGCCCGCCGACGCGCGGAGGAGACCGGGCAGTCCTATGAGGCGGCGCCGCGGGACGTGCGCTCCGCGTACGAGCAAGGCGCACTCGCAGGCGAACGCGACCAGGACCGGATGGGATTCGACGAGGCAAAGCCAAGATCGGAACCCCCGAGGACATCCCCTGGCTGTTTCCCGGCGGCCGCCCAGGACACCCCCTCGGCGACGACCGGATCGGCCAGCGTCTCCACAAGATCGGAATCCGGCCTCGGCAGGACCGCTCCACCGCACTGTTCACCCTCGCCGCCGAACTACCTGCCGCCATCCTCGCCCGGGTACTCGGCGTACACATCCAAGTCGCCGTCCAATGGCAGAAGGCATCAGCCGGCGACTGGGCCTCTTACGCCGCCGATGTCAGCCGCCGTGTCCCGGAGAACCAATGAAGCTGCCCATCACCATCCACCAAGCACGCCTCGGATCCACGGAGTTCAAGGTCATCCGACCCGCCCGGCCCCTGGTCCACGCAGTGCTCATCGACCACGATCGGCACCTGGACACCTACCTCGATCAGGACGCCGCCCAGCGAATCGGTGGGCTATGGAAGCTCGCTGCCTCTTCACCGCGCTCGCTGGTCCACCTGCCGATGCGGGGGACCCGTGGCCCCTCCCGCGGGCTCCCAGAAGACGGCACACGACAGCTTGATCTCGTGCTGCTGCACCACTCGCTCCAGTTCGCACCCTCACGCTGGAGGGAAGTACGAGGACGGCTCGGCCCAGGGCGTCCGCAGACCGTGACGCTGCCCGGCCCAGGACCCACCGACGAAGCCGTGATTGATCACGAGGCACGGCACTACCGGGAGAACCGGGATCTGTTCCACCAGCATCTCCACGCCGAGACCCTGTTCATGACCGGCAGCGCGAAAGTCTTCAGGGACACCGCCCGGCACTTCTTCGACGTCGCCCGAAACGGCCCCGGATACGTCCCCATCCATCCGAGCTACCCGCACTTCTGCACCGAGCTCCACTCCAACGACGGCATTCTCGGCGACGCGCGCGAGATCCACATCGAGTACTGCGACCAGTGGGACTCATGACCCCGACCGACAAGACCCCACCGACCATGACGTTCAACGATCACCTCCAGCCTCTCGTCGAGAGGGCCCTCGTATCCATCCCGGCCGCCGACGCCGGCGACATCTACGCTGTCTCCTTCCTCATCGACAACGAGGACGACGACCCTCGTCAGCCGACCTTGACGATCGGCTACAACACTGAAACTCAGGCCCGACGCAGCATCCAGGACGCCTCTGACCAGGCAGAAGCCCGCTGGAACTACGCTTTCTGGATCCAGAATGAGCTGACTGTGGTCGGCGACCTGACCAGCGACCCCGCCGGGGCCACAGCTCGCCATGAGTGGATCAGCGACCTCGGACTTTGGTACGACGAGCCGACCGACCTCGCCGACTGGGATTCAGTCATCGGGCCACTCGCCGCGCAGATCGAGGCCCGCTTCAACCGGACCTGCTGCCAGCTCGCCCGAACCCTCCATACGACCGGCGTCATCAAAAGATCTATCGGCCGAACCGTGCCGGTGATCGTCCACGAGCTGGAGTACTACGAGGCGATCGCCCGGCAGACCGAGGCCGCCAACCCGCCCGGTCTCGCCGATGAGTTCACCTCATGGGTCCGCAATGGCTGAGGCATTCAGGCAGTTCCAATACCCGACTCCACCATTTATCCCGGAGTCGCGACGGCATCCACGACCTGCTCGACATTGAGACCGCCAGAGCAACCGCCGACACTCTCGCGACCCTCGCTGCAGACCGGGCCGCTGGCGGTGGTATATCCGGACCGGCCGTACGGCGGGCCATCCTCGCCGCCGGTCAGGCCCCCGCCTTCGAGGGCGTCGTCTTCACCGCCCGGCAGGCTCGCAAGCTTCTGACGAACCCCCACTCTGGCCGTTCACGCCAACCCGAACGCCTTGCTGACCTGCGTGATCGCATCCGCGCGGCCATGGACCGCATCCTCGGCGGAACCCCGCAGCGGTCGAACGGAGCCCTGACCATCGTCGCCCTCGCGACGGAGGCCGACGTCCCCCGCAATGCTCTCACCCAACGGCACCTGGACCTCAAGAACGAGTTCTACGAGAAGGTCCGGGCCCGCGGTGAGATGCCCAACAGCGAGAAGCGACTCCGGCGGGAGCTGGTCAAGGCCAAGGAACTCCGAGCCGAGGCGCTGAAGGAGATCGACCGCCTCAAGACCGACAACGAGGCACTCGTCGGCGCACTGCACCAGGTGGTGATGGAGAACCGTCAGCTCCGGCTCCAGCTGAGCGAACAGCCGGGCAACCTCCGTGTCCTTCCGACGCAGCCGCGGCCATCGGCGCAGCGAGCACGCTCGAAGACAGTTCGTGCGGCACTGTCAGTGCCGGGGGCTACCCTCTGATCTAGCTCAAAAGAGGACCCCGGCGGCGTCGAGGTCGACGGGCACCGGGGTCTCTCCTGATTGGCATCTGGAACATACCTCGAACGCAACGTCGAAGGCACTTGGTGCCATGTCGTTGTGATCAGTGCCTCTCGATCTGGCACGCCGGGCCACCTCACTGGATACGAGGAAGGACCCCAGCACAGTGCAGCTGATTAAGGCCCGTATCACCGACTACCGGTCCGTCGAGGACTCCGCCATATTCGACGTCGAGGAGGACGTCACCTGCTTCGTTGGGAAGAACGAGTCGGGCAAGACGACGCTCCTCCAGGCGCTCTTCCGGCTCAACCCCGTGGAGCCCGCAGCCTTCGACGAAGTGGTCGACTTCCCCGCCCGCAAGACCCGAGACCGCAAGAAGCTTCCCGCCGACCAGAAGATCCCCGTGGTCCGGGCGACGTTCCGCTTCGACGACACCGAGATGAAGACCATCGGGGAGGACCTCGGCCCGACGGCCATGAGGAGCTCCGAATTCGAGGTGGTCATCGGCTACCGGGACGACGAAGAGACCTTCGAGCTCCACTACAACGAGGCTGCGGTCGTCGACCACCTGCGTTCCGCGCTGGACCTGCCGGCCGCGGCCGCTAAGGCCATCGGCGGCGCGAAGACGATCGGGGACCTCCTCGATGCCCTCGACGCGCTGGACGAGCTCCCGTCCGCCGCGTCCGCGCTGGCCGACCGCATCCGGAGCTGGCGCAACTGCGATCTCGGCTTGTACTTGATCGACAAGTACGCCGCCCCGTTCATGCCGAAGTTCGTCTACTTCGCGGACTACGACACGATGCCCGGCAAGGTCTCATTGCCCGATCTGGTGCGGCGGCGGGAATCGGGAGACCTCAAGCGCGGTGAGCGCGCCCTGCTGAGTCTGCTGGACATGGCGGGAGTCTCGCCGGAGGACTTCCAGGACTCTGGCCAGCACGAACGGCTCATCCGTGAGCTGGAGAACGCGGGCAATGTCATCTCGGACGAGGTCTTCGACTACTGGTCGCAGAACAAGGAGCTGGAAGTCCGGCTGGAGGTCTTGGCCCCCGAAGCCGGGGCCCAGGCGCCCTTCCAGGAGGGGCCGATCCTTCAGGTCCGCGTCTTCAACAGCCGTCACCGGGCATCGGTCCCGTTCGACGACCGGTCCCGCGGCTTCGTCTGGTTCTTCAGCTTCCTCGCCTATTTCAACGAGCTGGAGGATGCAGGCACCACGGACCTGTTGCTGCTGCTCGACGAGCCGGGTCTGTCCCTGCACGGCCGGGCACAGGCGGACCTGCTCCGTCTCATCGACGAGCGGCTGACTCCCAAGCACCAAGTCCTTTACACCACGCATTCCCCGTTCATGGTCGATCCCGATCACATCCAGAGGGTCCGGACCGTCATCGACATGGACCGGGGAGGCGCGAAGGTCTCCTCGGAGATCTTCAAGGCCGACGAGGACACCGTGTTCCCGCTGCTGACCGCGATGGGGATCGAGATGACCCAGACGCTGTTCGTGGGCGAGCACGTCTTGCTTCTCGAAGGCCCGAGCGACCTGATCTACCTGGACGTCCTCACGGAGATCGCCGAGGCGAACGGCTCCACCGGGCTTGACCCCCTCTGGGTGAAGACCCCCATCGGCGGATCGGGGAAGCTGTCCACCTTCGTGACCCTCCTGGGCGCGAACAGACTGAACGTTGCGGTCCTTGTCGACTCCAGCACCAAGGACGTCGGGGCCATCCAGCGCCTCCGGGACAACGACCAGCTCGCCAGGAACGGACTCGTCGAGATCAGCGAGTTCACCAGCGCTGCCGACGCGGACGTCGAGGACCTCTTCGAACGTGACTTCTACCTGGAATTGGTCAACCGCGCCTACGCCACCGAGCTCACCACCCCGATCACGGCAGCGGACCTCAACGCCAAGGACCCCCGCGTTGTTCGCCAGATCGAGGCCGAGTTCAAGAAGCGGAACATCACTACGCGCTTTAACCACTACAAGCCGGCAGCCGTTCTCCTCCGCGAGCAGGCCGCCCTGACGCCGCTGATCGACCCGGCAACGGTCGCACGAGCCGATCAGCTGTTCACCCGCCTCAACTCCCTCATCTCTGGGCGCTGAGCCGATTCTGCACCGAGCGTCCTCCTGCTCCCTCTGATCTTTCGGTCGGTTCAACAAGCAGAACTTGACAGATAACGGGTACTACAGACAGTGGCCGCTCTACAGCACGGCCGCCGCGCTCGCCTTGGACGAGAGCCTCGTCAGGCAAGCCGTCACCGAGCGCACCGCGTGGCTAGAGGCAAGCATCACCCGGGACGAAGCCGTCGGACGGATCAGTGGCACTGGCGCGACCTCGCCCGCATGGCCGACGAAGGCCGGGTCGCGGTGTGCGGGTATGGCCGCGCCGGCCTCGCGCCCCGAGGACGCGTCGCGCGGATGCCGGACGCAGCGCGAAGGGACGTGGGCCTTCAAGCGCCGCTACCGGAGCGAGCAGGAGATCCCCGCGAAGCTCCGGGAAGATGCGTCGGCGAGCTGGTACTGATGCGAAGAGAGCTGTGGCGCAATCTACGTCGGCCACACGCGCATGGGCGAGCGGGAGAAGTTCCGGATGTTCAAGGACCTGACCGCGGACCTGACGGATCTGCTGATCAAGCTCAGGGGCCAGGCACGTGCAAGCAGGTCGCCGAGATGGCCGGCGTGCGGCCCATCCGACTGAAGGAGCTGGAGGAGGCCTGAAGCGCCCTGAGGGACTCGAGACGCTCGGCAAGGTACTGCGGGTGTGCCGCGTCCGGCTCGGCGTGGCGATGCCGACTCGGTAATAGCGTTCGACAGACGACGGCCCCGAGAAGCACAGCTTCTCGGGGTCTTCTCGAGCGGAGACTACTCGAACAGCGCGCCGGCGCTGGCACTCTCTGCGTGCCCCCCGCACCATTCAAGCCTTTTGATGACCATCTCGACTCCCATTCGAGCACCCTTTTCAAGTAGACTCACACTCGCTTCTGAGTCAATGACGATAAGGAGTCAACATGGTCGCGATTGTGGTCGCAGAGAAGCCGAGCGCAGCGAGGAACATGGCCAGCGCCCTTGGCGGGACGAAGGGCAGCTACAAGGGCACGACCTACGAAGTGGCGAGCCTGCGGGGTCATCTCTATGAGTTCGCCCAGCCGCACGCCATGGTGGACTCCTCGCTCGCGGATTCCTATGAGAAGTGGGACCTGGGCAACCTGCCATGGAATCCGGAAGACCTGACGTGGAAGCGCGAACCGCAGAAGAACGTCGCAGACGTCATCAAGGCCCTCCGTGCGGCGCTCGGCCGCGGTGCCGAGATCGTCATCGCCACGGACCTGGATCCGTCCGGCGAGGGCGATCTGCTCTTCTGGGAGGCGATCGACGAACTCGGCTTCCACAGCGCGAAGTTCAGCCGCATGGAGTTCACCGACGAGTCGAAGGCCTCGATCCAGAAGGCGTTCGAACTGCGCCGGCCGGTGAAGTCCATGCAGGACGAGGGCGATTACCGTAAAGCGATGTACCGCTCGCAGTGGGACTTCCTCTCGATGCAGTTCACCCGCATCGCCACGGCGATGGGCCGCCAGTCCGGCCAGGACCTCGTGCTGCGCCAGGGCCGGCTGAAGTCGGCGATGGTCTCTCTCGTCGGCGACCAACAGAAGGCCTACGACGCATACGTCAAGAAGCCGTTCTTCCAGAACCGCTTCCGTGACGAGAACGACGTCATGTACACGAACCCTGATGAGCCGCGATGCGACCAGAAGAGCCGGGTGCCGCAGCAGTACGGCCCCTCCCCTGTCGTTCTGGACGGCAAGGCGGACAAGAAGACCGCGCCGCCGAAGCTGCTCGACCTCGCTTCTTTGTCCTCGATGCTCGTCGGCAAGGGTGTGAAGGCGAACCTCACGCTCTCGACCTACCAGAAGATGTACGAGGACCAGGTCGTCTCGTACCCGCGCACCGAGGACAAGACGATCACGCCCGAGCAGTTCAAGGACCTCGCCCCGCTGGTCGACCGGATCGCCGCCGTGGTCGGCGTCGACGCTGGGGTTCTGACGCATCGCCAGCCCCGGTCCACACACGTGAAGCCCCAGGGAGCGCACGGTGCGAACCGTCCGGGCCTGAAGGTGCCTTCTTCGCTGGACGAGGTCGAGCACAAGTACGGCAAGGCCGGACGACTCATCTACGAGATGCTCGCGAAGAACTACCTGGCCATGCTCGCCGAGGACTACCTCTACGAGCAGCAGAAGGGCCACGTGGAGAAGTACCCGGACTTCGTCGGCATCGCCAACGTGCCCAAGAGCCCCGGCTGGCGAGCCGTGTTCGATCCGGACGCCGGCGACGACACGGCCGAGGGCGACGAGAACGAGTCCGGCAAGGGTCTGGGCCAGACCGCGGAGCCATTCATCTTCGAGGGCGCGAACAAGCGCCCTGAGCACCCGACGATGAAGTGGCTGATGAAGCAGCTGGAGAAGCGCGACGTGGGAACGGGCGCGACCCGCACCTCGACGTATTCCGAGGTCACCAATGGCAAGGCGAAGTACCCGCTGCTGACGGAGAAGGGCCGGAAGCTCAGGCTGGCGCAGGCCGGCGAGATGAGCTGGCGGCTCCTGCCGGGCACGCGCATCGGCGACCTCGGGCTCACTGAGAAGGTCTACGCCGATATGCGCGACATCGCCGCGGGGACGGCGACGGCCGAGGAGCGCCTGTCCGTCGTCGCCGACTGGGTGCGCGAGGACATCGCCACGATGACGAAGAACGCCGCGTCCATGCGCGCCGAGCTGGGCCTGAAGGAGCAGGTGGTCGCTCCGCGCGCCGAGGGTGTGTGGCAGGCCGCTCCAGGCGGCCCGAAGAAGGTCGCCTTCAAGAAAATCTGGTCGGGCCACGAGTTCAGCGCTGACGAGGTGGCGAAGCTGCTCGCGGGCGAGACGATCTCGTTCGAGGCGAGGTCGAAGGCGGATAAGCCCTTCACGGCTACCGGAGCGCTCGGCGTCGGCGACTACAAGGGCCGCAAGTTCGTCGGGTTCCAGCTGGAGGTACCGGACGAGCCGACGAAGTGGTCCGGCCGGACCTTCACGCCGGCGGAGGTCACGGCGCTCTTGGCGGGCCAGGCGCTGGAGATCGACGACTTCGTCAGCGCGAGGACCGGTAGGAACTTCGGTTGCAAGGTCAGCTGGAACGCGAAGGCCAAGAAGGTCGTCCCGGACTTCGGCTCTGGCGACGAGCCGCCGCGGTCCTGGTGCCAGGTGACCTTTACTGATGCGCAGCGCAAGGACCTGGCAGCCGGCAAGACCATCCAGGGCACGGGGTTCATCTCGTCGAAGGGCAAGACCTTTGACGCGAAGGTTGCCTGGAAGGAACAGGGCGGCAAGAAGAAGATCGTGCCGTCGTTCGGCTGATGCCCGGACAGGCACTGACAAGCAACAGCGACATTCCCTAAGTCTGAGCGTGTTGCGACTTCTCTACGTCAGCCCCCCAAGCCCAGCCACAGGACCTCGATCCACTCACAAACCGTAACCGGAGATCGAGCACTCTCCGGAGTCCGGATGGATTCCTGGGCAGGCATAGCAGAGCCCTGGGGACGCGACGATGAGGTCGGTCTCCAGGGCGCTCGGGGTCGTACGAGGTGAAGCTCGTTCACCAGCAGATGGTCAACCGGGTGTCCGGGCGAGCGACCCTGGCGCCGACGGCGAGTGAGTCGTCTGCTGTGGTGGCCGGGTGCTAGAACGCGCGGACAGATTCGATTGTCAGTGGTCCGCGCGACCATGGCGTCCATGACGCCGGAACCCTCCCGCTCCGCTGCCGTGCGGCAGATCCCCGTCTGGGCCGCCACCGTCGGGCCCGGATGGGCCGCCCTGCTCGACCGGCTGCACCACGGCCTGCTGGCCCTGGACGCCGACTACCGGATCGAGTCGTTCGGCACGAAGTTCGGCGGCCTACGTATTACCGTCGCCGACCGCTTTATCGAGGGCGAGTTCGACGGGGAGTTCGCCGACCGGGCCACCGCACTGACCGACGCCGCCGAGACGGACTCGGAGCACATCTGTGAAGCCTGCGGCGAGCCCGGCCGTATCCGCCTGCGCGGCGACGGGCCGCGGGTATGGATGCAGGCCAGCTGCGGCAACTGCCGCGTCCCCGCATTCTCCGGGTCTGCCTCGCCACCCGGGGCCGGCAGCCCGATGTGAAAGGGCGACTCCGCAGCCATCGGCCGGCGCGGTGGAAATCAGGTAGGCGTGTTCACTCCCGGGTCGCCTGTTCGCGGTACTTGCGCTCCTTGTACTTGCGGATTAGCTCCCAGGGGCGGGGTTGTAGGCCATGTCACAGCGGGCAGCGTCCAGGAAGGCGCTCTTGGTGACCACGCTGGCGCGCGGACGGCTGCGGGGGTGAGAGGTTCCATCCCGATGTTGTCCAACGGCCTCGTCTGACTGCCGGGGGCGGCTACCGGTTCAGTTGTCCTTCTGCCGCCTGTAGTTCGGCGAGGGCCCCTCGGGAGCGGGCAGTTGGGAAGGTCCCAGGCCGGAGCCAGGTGCCGACGCTGACGTCCGCGCTGGGCGCCAGCCACACCGGCACCTTGCGAACATCGACCGATGCATGCGGGTGCCGGGCCGGACGTGGTGCGAGGCGGAACTGCCGCACGGACGAACAGCCGGTCGGCCCCCTGAACGCCGGAGTGAGCCCCGACATGGTGGTGGCTCACGAGGCGCTGGCGGTCTCGGGGCTGCTGCAGCGGATCGGCGACGGCCGTGGCTGGCACCCCGACGATTTGACGTACGCGCGTGAGGCGCAGCGGGGTACACACCGCACGGGTGCTCTCGGTGCTCGATCCGGCCAAGGAGACGCTGTGCGTTGCCGGGCACTACCACTTCCGGCACTCGGAGCGCGCAGTGCTCGATGGGATGCCGGTCCGTCAGGAGATCCTCGACCGGGACGGCTCAGCCGATGCGCTGGCCGTGCTCGATCTGGATGACGACGTCCCGCGTTTCGAGGCGGTAGCGATGGGCTGAGCACCTCTGCTCCCGTGGCATGGCTGCTCTGTCAGCCGCTCAGACGACGCCCGATGACTCGGACCCGCTAGTCCAAGTCATCAGGCGTCGCCATTCAATTCCCTTTCGATCCCGATTCAAATTACTTATCTGAGATAGGATGTCATCTACACAACTCATACATGAGGACTTTTTGATAGACCGAGCAATGACCATCGCGACCGCAGGGGGAGATGAGAGATTCATGGCGAAACTGTCCTATAAGGTGCCGAGTTCGCTGAACAGGAGCTTCCTCGACCACGAGATCACGCTGAGCAAGGGAGGTTGGGCGGCCAGGCCCTCCCCGATCAAGCAGCTGCTCTTCTTCGGCGGCGGCATCCTCGCCCTGCTGTGGTTCAGCACGTCGACGTTCGTGGCGAGCTCAGGACCGGTGGCCATCACGTTCTTCGTTCTTTGGGGACTGTCGACGATCGCCTACTTCGGCGGGCTGGTGAAGACGAAGGAGCTGCGCATCATGCGGGTGCCGGCCTTCCTGGCGTATCTGCCCCGGAAGGCCCGTCACGTCTTTACGCGCCGCAGCTCGAACCCCACGGACTTCTACTCGATCGTCGGCATCGACGGGATCGACGAGGCCGGGCGGATCCGCTTCTCCGACGGCGGTGAAGGCCAGGTCTACCTGGTCGTCGGCTCGGCTAGCTACCTGCTCTTCGACGAGGATCGGGGCGGGATCCTCGACCGGGTCGACTCCTTCTGGCGCAAGGTCGAGACGGCCTGCGAGCACAGCTTCATCACGACGAAGGAGCCACAGCGGGTCTACCACCAGGTGGCGAACCTGGAACGGCGCAACCAGGCCCTGCAGGTCCGCGATCCCGATCTGATCGAGCTGCAGAACGAGCAATACGACATTCTCACGCAGCACGTGGGCGGGAAGTTCACCTCGATCCACCAGTACCTGCTGCTCAAGGGCAAGAACGCCGACGCACTGCGCAAGGGGCACCAGGTCCTCCAGGCCGAGGTCGGCGGCTCGACCCTGATGATCAAGGAAGCCACGATGCTCGACCGCGAGGAGGCCCTGCCGATGCTCCGGGTCTTCTACCAGGGCATCGACGACGAACTGCTCGATCTCGAGGCGTCGCTGAACTGACCAGCGCCAGGCCGACCACCACGACGAGGAACGAACGAAGGACACCATGGCGCTGATGACGAAAGTCCGGGCACAGCTCGGCATTCCGGGAAAGAAACCTGACGAGACGAATGAGACCGCGGAGCTTGTGGTCGATGATCCGCGCGCGGACGGTGCTGCTCAGGCTGAGGGCGTGCAGAACGCTGCGCCGACGGACGGCGCAGCCGATGAGGCCGCCGAGCCGGAGAAGAACTGGTGGCAGCGCCGCCGGGAGGTGAAGCACCTCCAGGGCACGTTCGACGCCTACCCTCACCTGCTCGCGCTGAAGCCGAAGGAGAAGTACCTCTTCCGCTCCGACTACTTCGAGGTCGACGGCTCGGTCGCCTGCATCCTGGCGTACTTCCACGACGACGCCGCGCACGACAACTTCGCCGCCTTCTGGGGTATCGACCGGATCCCGGACGGCCTGGACGAGCGGGTCACCGCCGTCGTGCTTGAGCAGGTCAAGCGGATGGATGAGAAGTGGATCGACTCGTACACCAAGCAGTCGGAGAAGTTGGACCGGCTGGATGCGAACGAGCAGGAGGAGACGGGCACGGCCTCCTCCAGGCGCAAGGCCGCGAAGATCTCCGGTGACCTCGGGATCACGATCGGCGAGATCCAGGACGGTGCGAGCTACCTCTCGGTGCACAACCGCCTCTTCCTCAAAGCCCCCGATCTGGCGACCCTGGACGACACGATCGACCGGGTCACGCGTCTGCACATCGACCGATTCGGCACGCTGAAGGCTGCGCCCTACGCCGGCGAGCAGCGTCAGGAGCTCTCGGGCCTGTGGAAGAACAACGAGAAGAAAAAGGGCAAGGGCTTCCACTTCACCTCGACCGAGCTGGCCGGCTCGTACTCGCTGGTGACCAACGGCCTCAACGACCGAGGCGGCGAGTACGTCGGCTACATGGTCGGCGACGTCAACAACAGCGCCGTGCTCATGGACGTCAACGCCTACGACCACCACGCGATCGTCGCCGACGCCACGCTCAGCGAGTACTTGGACCGCCAGCGGGTGGCCAACATGTGGTGCTCGAAGATCTCTCAGGCTGCGCTGCTGAACAACGGCCAGGTCGTCCATCTCATCCTCGACGGAGCGAATCTCGACAAGCTCGGCCCGAAGTTCGAGCGACTCACCTCGCGCGTGGACCTGAATCAGGGCGACGTGAACATGTTCGAGATGTTCGGCGAGGAGGAGGACGAGCTGACGATCTTCTCCGCCCAGATGGAGAAGCTCAAGCTGATGTTCGAGCAGCTCTACGAGACCAGCGACGGAGCGATCGGCTCGATCATCCGCAGCGCCCTCGAAGACACAGCGACCGACTTCTACATCGAGCAGGGCATGTGGCGGCACAACGCCAAGGAGCAGCGTCACCGCCTGCGCGTGGTGAACATCCCGCACACCCAGGTGCCGCGTCTTCAGATGTTCGTCTCCTACTTGGCAACCGCGCACAAGGCACTGCTGAACTCCAGCAAGACCGACCCGGACCAGCTGCGCGCCTTCAACGTGCTCAGGGGTATCGCCAACGCGATGCTGAGCACCAACGGCGACCTGTTCAACAACCACACGGCCTCGGCCGTGGACGGGGTCCGGGATTCGCGGCGCGTGGTCTACGACTTCTCGCGGCTCATGCGCCGCGGCAAGGGCGTGGCGATGGCGCAGCTGGTGAACATCGTCGGCTTCGCCGTCGGCAAGCTGGGGCTCGGCGACACGGTGATCATCCACGGCACCGAGCACATCGACGACCGGGTGAAGAAGTACATCAAGGACCAATTCGACCATATGTACGAGCGCGGCGGCCGGGTGGTCTACAGCTACAACGACGTCGACAAGATGCTGGCCGACAGCGACTTCAACAAGTTCGATGCCGCGGACTACACGCTCTTCGGCCCGATGCGCGACGGCACGGTGGCGGAGTACCAGAAGCAGCTGCACCAGCGGATCCCGCCGGATCTCGCCCAGCTCATCACGACCAAGGGTGAGAACCTCACGTACCTGCGCCGTGGCGTCTCCAACGTGGTCTTCCACCTGGACCTGGCACTGGGGATCAACCCCTACCGCGAGGCCCAGCGCCGGCAGGTCCGCCTGGAGGCGGCCAGGGCCGAAGAGGTGGCGCGGATGGACGCGATCATGCACGACAAGCCTGCACCGGGCGCGAACCTCACCAGCATCCGGAAGCACAGCGAGGGCGTCGACGGCGAGCCTGACGCGGGCCAGAGCAGCGGGGGCAAGCGCCGCGACAGCAAGAAGAGCCTGCAGCAGCCCGAGGACGGTGCAAGGCGGCCAGCGAGGAAGCCCAAGCCGAAGAAGCTGGTCAAGGCATGAGCGGGGTCAGCACTGATACGAAAGTGAGGAGTAGAGGAGAGACGATGAACGGGACGATTACGGTGGTGGCGCGGATGCGCGCCTGGGCCGGCCACGGCGGTGGCGGAGCCCGCCAGGGCATGCTCGCGCGCGGGCTCGCCCTCGTGCTCCTGGCCGCGCTGTTCGTGCCGGTCTTCATGATGGCGACCGCTTCGCCGGCGTCCGCGGACGACCAGAAGGAGCGCGACAACTACAGCCTCTACCAGCTGGCTTCGAACGCGAGCTCGTACTTCAGCGAGAAGAACTCGCCGTCGAACGACAAGGGCATGCACGAGAACTGGAAGCCGGTCACAAGCAGTCCTGCTTCGGGTGGTTCCATGCTCGGCTACGCCGACCCGGATTTCAGCCCGGGCAACATCGTGGGCTGGTTCTTCGCTGCGGTCTCGGGGTCTTCACAGACAGTCACGTACGAGACCCTGGCAGCGAAGGATGACAAGGGCAACGCGAAGTACTCGGGCATGCTCGACTACGCGCACTTCGGGGCGGCGAACGCTGACCTCGGCCTGGACACGATGTCCTCGGGCATCGGCGGCCAGATCGTGAGCGTGATCGGAGGCTCCGTCATCTGGGTCCTCTACGCCCTGGCGCTGGCGGTCGGCACGCTGTTCTACGTCATCCTCCAGTTCCTGAAGCTCATCAACCCGTTCATGTGGTTCTACCAGGCGGTCAGGGCGGTGAATCCGACCTTCGCCGACGGGATGACGGGAGGTGACACCGGAGGCGGTGCGCTCTCGGGTCTGCAGCACTGGATCAGCGGCTGGTACGGCTTGCTCGTCGACATCTCGTGGCAGGCGTTGGTGCCGATCTTCATCGGCTTCCTGCTCATTGGCCTGGTCATGTTCAAGAAGATGGACCGCGGCTCGGCGATCAAGAAGCTCATCGTGCGCATCGTCTTCATCGGCGTCGGCCTGCCGCTCATCGGGTCGATGTACACCAGCGTGCTCGACAAGTTCGACAACTCGGTTCTCGGCCAGCATGCCGGTCCGACGCGCGTCGTGCTGAGCACCTACGTCGACTTCGAGGCGTGGATGATGAATGACCGCCTCGGAATCCCGGACCAGGCTGTGGTCTCCTGGAACGGCGACCAAGCCAGCTCTGACGCGATGATGTCGGTACGCACGAGCGCGCTGGCGATCAACAAGCAGTCCCACGGAGCGACGTTCAACGGCATCAGCATCGGCACGAAGGCCAACGACGCTGAAGCAGCTTGGAAGGACGGCACGGTCTCCGTCGGCACCAGTGCGTCGGACGACTTCAAGGCGGTGTTCTCAACCTTCGGGATCATCGGCAAGTACATCGCCAACAACGAGATCGCAGCCTCCGACTTCGAGTCGGGGATCAAGAGCTCGATCACGCAGCTGGACGAGAGCGCGGACGTCAAGAAGAGCTGGTTCGTCGACAAGAACAGCTACGGCGACGTGGAGCAGTTCGGTGAGGAGAAGGGGCCGAAGCCGGTCGATCACCCGGTGATCTCGACCGACGGCACGGGCCTGACCTCCTCTCGCCCGGGCAAGGACTCGACGGTCTTCACGACGACCGGGACGAAGAGCAACTGCGGCTTCACGGTGGGCAAGACGCCTTCTTCGTGCAACGTGTCTCCCCTGACGGCGTACAACTACCTCAACACCGGATTCAGCCCCAGTTCGCTGACCATGTACTCGTCGAACAACGCCACCAGTGGGTTCACCCGCGAGAACCACATGGCCGTCAGCCAGGTGGGCACGGGGCCGGCGAAGTTCATGTACTGGTCCAACGCAGTCACGGTCCTGGGCTCCATCGTCCTGCTCGGCTTCTGGTACGCCATCGGCATGCTGTCCGGCGCGATCAAGAGGACCTTCGGCCTCGTGGCAGCCGTGCCATTCGCGACGCTGGGCGCGATCGCCGCGATCGCCAAGGTGATCGTCTACTCCATGGCGCTGATCCTGGAGGTCCTCGTCACGCTGTTCATCTACCAGTTCGTCGCCGAGTTCCTGATCTCGGTCCCGGACATCATGGCTGGACCCCTGTCGAGCTTCATGAGCCCGGGCGGCCTGTGGGGCAGCGCCGCACTCGGCGGCATCATCGTTGTGATCCTGACGCTGGTCTCCTCGCTGCTGATCACGGGCATCACCTTCGCTCTGCTGCGGGTCCGCAAGACGGTGCTACAGGCGATGGACGAGGTGGTCACCAAGCTCGTGGACAAGTTCCTGGAGACCAACACCGCGCCGAAGCCGGACAAGGGCGGACTGATGCCTGCTCTGGCCGCGGGTGTAGGGGCCGGCGCGGGTATGGCCATGGGCAACAAGCTCGCCAATGGGTTCAACAGCAAGACCAGCGGCCCGGCGTCCCCGAGCACGGGCAAGCCCGCGGGCAAAACGGCGTCGACGAACGCCGGCGGCACGAACGGCGACGCCACGGCTCTTCCTGCTGGCGAGCAGGCACTGAACCTGGAGGGCGGCGGCGAGGGTGGTCCAGGCGATCCGAACAGCCCGGCGCTGGACGGTGGTCCTGGTGGCGGTGGCTCCGGTGGCGGTGGCGGTGACGACGCCAAGGCTCTGCCGGGCGGTGGCGGTCCTGCTGGTGCTCTGCGCGCGTCTGACCAGGGCGACGGTCCCGACGACAAGGGCAGTCCACTGCAGCTGACAAATGGCGGAGCGGGCAGCTCGCACTCGGACAAGCAGACGGCGCAGAATCTGAGCACCCAGGGCGGCCTGTCGAACCTCGGGTACACCTCGGACGGCAACAAGGTCATCCCCGGCGAGGTTCTGGCCTCGTACACGGAGCCGCCGAGCTCTCGCCGCGGAGCTCAGGGGCAGAGCAGCGCCGTCGGCGCTGGTTCTGTCCCGACCAGCGGAGAGGCTGTCGCCGGCCAGACGGGCCAGACGCAGTTCGGCACGGGTGCTCCGAGCCAGCAGAGCTCCTCGGGCGGGAATCAGCAGGCTGCACCGCAGCGCTTCAGCGGCGGCGCTACTCCTGATCTCGTTCTCGTTCCTGCTTCCGGGCAGCAGGCCGCGCCGGGCACGCGTCCGACGCGCTCCGCCCAGGACACTTCGGCTCCGAGGCAGTTGGGAGCCGGAACGTCGGCTCCTCGTCCCGTGGTCGCTCCGGTTTCGGGTCAGTCTCCGGCTGCGCCTGGTGCGCGGACTCCGGCTCGGACGCAGGCAGCGCGTCAGCCGAGTTCGACTCAGGTGTCGACGCCGACATCGCGCCAGACGCCCGCCCCGTGGGCCGAGGCTCCGCGGACGTCGGCTCCTTCGCCGCGGCAGGCTCCGGTTCTACGTTCCCGTCCGCGCCGGGTTGCCGATCCGGCCCCTCAGAGCGTGGAGACTCCGGAGTCGCAGCAGCGGCCGGCCGGTGGTCTTCGCCGGGGCGGGCGCGAGAAGCCGCAGGACTGATCGGGCGAGCGTGGAGGGCTGACGCACCCGGTGAGGACGAGCATTGCGATCGTCCTCACCGGGTGCGTCGTCTTTTACTCGGCAGGAGGAGAAGGAAGAGCATGAGGCTCGGATCGAGGCTTCGCGGCGAGTTCCCGTGCGGCTGGTGGCGCTGGGCGCGATGGTGGATCACCGGAATCCGCGAACTGGCATTGAACACCACGGCGGCCGTGGCCACCGTGGTGTTCGTCGGCGAGATGATGCGCGCCGTGCGGCATCGCGACGAGCCGCGGACTCTGGCGCGCCTGTCCGGCACGTTCGAGGGGCACCTGGCCAGCCTCTTGGTCAACAGCGCAGGCTTGGTCGTTCTGGCCACCATGGCGATCGAGGACGGTCTGCCTGTGGTGCTGACAACGCTGCTGGCCGGGTGGTGTCTGCTCAACATCGGCGTCAGCGCCGTGGTGTTCGTCCTGGTGGCCCAGTCGAGGATTCGGAGGCCAGCAGCGTGGGCTGAGCTCGATTTCGTCGAGCAGCATGCCCCGAAGTACGGCCGGCCGCCGGAGACGATCGAGGAGTACCGGGCGCAGCAGCTTCAGGAGTAGACGTTAGAGGCTTGACCAGCCGAGGAACGACAGGACCCCGTGTACGCGACGCCCACGGGGTTCTGTGCTGCTTGCGAGCGGGACGTCGACGTTACTTCCTGCACTTGACCTTGAAGCTGTCCAGCAGAGCCTTGCCAGCATCGGAGTTGTCGAGTACGTACGCGCTACCGCTGATGCTGATCGAGGTGTCGCTGGTTGCGATGGACTCGCTGCCGGTCCGCTTGTTGCGGCTGTCCTCTCCGGCGACCGTCCAGATGATCTGGGACTGGTCCTTGTTGAACTCGCCGGTGCTGGTCACGTCCGGCTTCTCGTAGACGCCATCGCAGGTGTACTCATGATGCGAGACACTGTTGCCTTTGACGACCAGCTGGCCGAGTTCGGACGTGCCGTTGACGTCCTTGACGTAGTAGGTCCCGTCGAGCTTGCTGGCGCTGTCGCTGCTTCCACTGCAGGCGGTGAGTACGAGTAAGCCCGCGGCCAGGGTCGCGATGGACACGGCGATCTTGGCCCGCGTCCTACGTACGGTCCTGGTGATGCTCATGACGTTCTCCCTTCGTTCGTTCTGGACAGTCAGCTTGAGACAGAAGGCCAGTCAAAATAACCCATGGATAAGTGACTTTGACTGACCGGTACCGCCTGTCAGGCGCCTTCTCGGAGGTTGTCGAGTCGATGCTCAGTCAGCGCTAGCGCGACCTCGGCCTGATTGAGCGCGTGTTCGCCGTCCTGTATGCGCCACTGCAGACGCTGCACGGGCGGGGCGTCTGCTTCTTGGACTGCCAGGTCGCCGAGTTTACGCAGCTCTGCGTACGCTCCCTGCAGCTGTTCCTCGTGGTGTGCTGACCGGACCCTGAGGCGGCCGGCCCGCTCTTCCCACCAGCGCACCCGCGACTGGCGGTCGAGCGTGGTCTTCCCCTCGATCCAGGCACGGAGCTCGGTTGGGTCGACGTCACTCGGGAGCCCGGTGGCGAAAGGCCCCTCGGGTTCCGGCATGTCGATAGGGATGTGCGACAGAAGCACCGCGGGGGTCGTGTCGAGCACATAGGCGATCGCGACGAGATCGTCGACGGTCACGGGGCGAGCACATCGCTCCATGTCCGCGAGGGCGTCGGCTGAGATCGGGTGATCGAGCATCAAGAGCACGTAGGCCAGCTCGTCGATGGTCAGCTCGCGCAGCTGGCGGTAGTGGGTGATGGCGTCGGACACAGCAAGGGACGTGGGAAGGGGCGACGGCATGCCTCGATCATAGGTGTGCCCGGCGCGGCCCCAGGCGGGTTGTGACGTACTCCCTGGCCGTCGTCACATAGACAGTCACAGAGGCCCGGGAGCAGTGCTCTGTGCGTACGGGTTCGTGTTCGCGGTGCTCGGCGATCACGAGGTCGACGTGGGCCGACTGCCCGCGCCGGTACGCGCTGAGGTCGAAAGCGGAGATCGGCCGCTGCTTCCTGGAGCCGGACCCGCATTGCGCGGGGTGGAAAGCTGGCCACCAGGGAGGCGGCGGGCCGGCTGGTCGGGGATCTTGAGGGCGGCCCGGTGCGAGTCGTGGTCGACGGCCGGACCCTGTCGTGGGACGAGCTGGGCGAGGCGTTGTCCTCGTTCGAGGGCTGGCGGTTTCACCTGATCATCGACGATCCCCTGACCGATACGCGATCGGATGCGGGCAAGGCTGCGTTCAGCAAGCAGCACTGGCCTAGTTGAGTACGCCCGTCTCCTCTCCCTCGTACTCCCCGCCGGAAAGACCGCGGACGGGCTGCCGCTCGCCATCCAGATCATCGGCCCCTACCTCAGCGACCGAACCGCACTCGAAGCGGCCTGGCAGCTCGCCCGCCGTCTTCCCAAGCCGCCTCACTCGTCCGCGTTCTCGGCGTAGGGTTCTGCTGACGGCCCAGGCCGGTCGGCGACGTTTGTACACGGGTCAAACGGTTGCCGCGTGATCGGCAGGGGAGGAAGGTAGAAGTACGGCAGCGTCCCTCCCCATCTGGGTTGAGGAGGGACGCGGCCGTACTGGGCCCTTGATCAGCGCCCGGCGTTCATGCAGGGGCGATCAGCCGAAGTGCCCCCGCTTCACATCCTCGACGAACGTACTCCAGCCCTCTGGGGAGAACGCGAAGGCGCCCAGGCTGGGGGTCTTACTGTCTCGTGCGGCTACGAGTCCGTCATGTGTGATCTGCACTTCCAGGCAGTCTCCGGACTGTGCTCCGCTGTAGGATGACTTCTTCCAGTTTTCTTCAGGCAGGTCATGCCGCATCACGGCCGCACCTTTTCACTTTCGTTTGGTGTTCAGAGATCTCGACGGATCTTCGAGATCAGGTCGCGGGACTCTACCGCCGGCAGAGTCGAAGATCGCAGTAGGTCCAGCGATTCTCGATACTTTCGTACCGTCTTGTCCTCCTCCAGGTAGAGGGCTCCGTCCAGGTACTCGACTTGCACCACGTCGAGGTCAAAGGGATCGGGGTAGCTGTAGAGCGTGAAGGCGCCGCTCGTTCCCGTGTAGCCAGGCTGGCTGAACGGGATCACCCCGATCGCGATGTTGGGCTGTTGGCCGATCTGCAGGAGGTGTTCCAGCTGCTGCTTCATCACCTCGGGGCCGCCAACCTGCTGGTGAAGCACACCCTCCGTGACAAGGCACAGGTACTCGGGCGGCTCCCCTTTGGCAAAGATCTCCTGACGCCGGAGGCGGAAGTCGGCGAAGAAGTCGACCTGATCGTCTGCCAGCGCCGGGTCGGTCGAGCGTATGACCGAGGTTGCGTAGGACTTGGTCTGAACGAGGCCTGGCAGCACCTGAGGCTGGAAGGCGACGATACGTTCCGCGTCCTCTTCCAGCGTGAGCAGCTCCTTGAAGTCCTGCTCGAGCCTGTCGCCGTGACTGCGCCACCAGCTTCGTCGTTGGCCCTCTGCCGATAGGGCGACCATCCAGGCACGGACCTTCTGGTCCGTGACGCCGAAGAGATCCATCAGCGTTTCGAGCTCCAGGCGGCTCACTCGATGGCGGCCGGTCTCAATGCGACTGATCTTCGACTTGTCGCCATGGATGGCCTTGGCTGCCTGCTCTGGAGTAACTCGCGCCTTCTCGCGGGCCTCCCGTAGCGCGGCGCCCAATCGCCGACGGCGTGCAGTGCGACGCGCTGGCTGTCCCACCTCTGTGTCCTCCCCTGGAATGGGCCACGCCCAGTGTGACGGACGCGGGACGTTACGGCTACGACGGGGTGGGCTGCACCTCGCCCGCAGAGCAATCCTGCAATTTGTAGCTCAACGGGTTGCGGACTGTGGGAAGTTAGGTCCATCGTAAGGAGGCGGCAACGGAGAGCAAGCAGTTCTCCGTTGCCCCAGGGCTATCAACTGCCGTTCTGTTGACGGCTGTCGGCCGATCATCAGCTGATGGCGGCAAGTATGCGTATGCGCCACTGCCGCTTTGACACCGCTGTTCGGCCTGCCAGTGACGTGCGCCCGTGCGCGCTTGAGAGGCAAGTCCCCCATGACGATTGACTCGAACGACACGTGCAAGGCCACGGAGGCGGGGCTGCCCGACAGCCGAAACTCCGTTCACCCGCACTGCCCTGTGGGCGCCTTCCAGCCGCCCACGAGGCGCAGGGTCGGCGCCACCGTCGACATCAGGAGCTGTGGAGCATATGAGTTACCTAGACAGCCCTCCGCGGGGGCGCTCGTCTGCGGACTTCCAGTAGTCCTGAAGCATGTCGGTGGGCCACTCCGGCTGGCGGACCGGGCCACGGGGCAGCATCTCGCGGAAGACGGGCGCCAGGTCGATCACGGGAGTGCCGTCGTCAGCGTCCAGGTCGACCACATGAAGGTCGCGCCCCTCGACGCGAAGGAGCCTCGGGTAAGACGTGGCGATGCGAGCGGGACGCCGGTGGTTGCGGTGGACGAGGCCGCCGGTGGCCGGCCAAGCCGTATTCCCCCGAGGACTCCGCGGCTCAAATTCGATGTCCGTGTCCGAGCCCAGGCTGAAGTGCCAGGTGACTTCGACGTGGCTGAACTCCTCAATGCCTTGCAGGGCACTCTCCGGGATGCCCGGTACGAGACGGATGATCGACTCGACTCCGCCCTTGTAGTCGTCAAGACGGCCGGTTTGGCCCCCTACGACAGTGGCGATCACCGGCACCTGGATGTACTGGTCGAACACGCGTCACCTCTCCTGGGGCTCTCCCGGCGCCAGCGAAGTCGTCCTCCGCTCCGAGCTTCCTTACCGTACGGGTCACCTGTCTGCGAGGACCGCGCGGGCTCGGGCGTCGAGGTCGGCAGCGGGGCCACCTCCTCGGCGGAGCACAGGACTCAGCGCACGGCGCATCTGGACCACGGTCTCTCGGGCTCGCCCGGACTGGACGCCGGTCATCGTGTCGAGTGCCTGATGCCACGTGGCGCAAGCCGCGTCGAGTTGTCCCTGCCGGACCTGGACCTCGCCGAGGTACCCGAGGGTGACGGAGTGGGTCCGCTTGAACGGCGTCTTGCGCGTGCGGACGCTCCGCTTGAACTCGCGCTCGGCGCCCTTCAGATCGCCCATGTCCCGCAGCGCAGCGGCGGTCTCATGCGCGAGGCTCGCCTCGGCGAAGAACCACACCCGGCCGGGCTCGTCGCCGTCGTCGCGAGCGCGGGCGAGATCGGCCTCAGCACGAGTGAGCGCTTGCGCGGCCTGCTTCTTGTCGCCGGCGGCAGCCAGCCCGCGGGCGTGGACGACGCCGAGGAGGGCCTTCTCCCGCCAGCAGGCTTCGGCGTAGCGGCGGCTGGAGAGGGATCCCTCGGCCAGGCGCACGGCTTCTGCCGGCTGGTGCAGGTCCACGGCCTGGTGGGCCATGGCCCTCAGCACGTGCCCGGCGAGCGGCGCGTCGCCGGCCTCCTCGGCCAGTTGGGTCGCCAGGGTCAGCCACCGCAGCGCGATCGGGTGCTCGCCAGCGTCGAAGCTCGTCCAGCCCGCGAGGTAGGCGAGCTCGGCAGCGGCCGACGTCATGTCCCGGCGCAGCACGTCAGACGGGAAGCGTCCGCCCAGGAGCTCGGCAACGTCGGTGCGCAGGTAGGTGACCAGGGCGGCCCGCCCCACGCCGCGGCCGCCGCGCTGCTGGTCTCGTTGGGACAGGAAGGCGGTCATCTCGCGCACGCTGGTGACGTCCTCGTGCGTGACCGTGTACTTCGACAGAGGCTTGCGGGTACGGGCGCGTTCGGCAGCGTCCTGCCACCAGCTTTCGGTGGGCAGGGTCAGGCCGGCGACCGAGTAGGCCGACCGTGCCAACACCTGGCGCCGAGCTATGTCCATGTCCGTGCTCCCGAGGGTCGCCAGCGTCGCGAGGGTGTCGACGCTCCACACCGGCGTCCGCGGGGCGGTGGCGTCGTCCGTTGCCAACCCGATGTCGGTCAGCGTGATGGTGCGACCGAGGCCGCGGGAGAGCGTCTCGGCCAAAATAGCGGGCGCTCGCCCCGTGGGACGTGTGCCACCGATCCATCGAGCGATGTGAGACTGCGTCACGTTCCGCAGCTCGCTCGCTCCGTTCTCGGCGGCCACAGCACTCATCCTTGCGGCGAGGCGGCTCTGGGGCAGGCCCAACTCCCCCACGACAGCTTTCAGCTTGATGTTGCGCGTGCGCCCCATGGTGCGCCCCTGTCCCCGAAACGATCTTTCATCGCTTTCATCGGGTCCGTGGGCTCAGCGGGATACCGAGCGGCGGACGAAAGCGGTTTTCTCGTGCAGACGATATTCCCCCAACCCCCAGGCGGCGTACCGGAATCGGCCACGTCATGCCCACGAGCTCAGATGGTGACCGGAAATGGCTCCTGCGGGGCCGGGAAGGGCAGCTGATGAACGTGCACTACGTCCGGGGCGCGCGCACCGTCTCGTTGGCGCGCCGCGACCGAGGAGTGGGTGGACTTCCGTCCGGAGACAGCACCGTGCCGGTCTGCCGCATCCGCGACTTCCAGATGGCCACTGTGGTGCCCGCTCGGGCGGAGGCGGTCGCAGGAGCACGCCGTCAGCTCGCCGACCTGCTGCAGAGCTCGGGGCTGTCCGAGTGTGCCGACACGGTGATGCTCGTCGCACAGGAGCTGATGGTGAACGCCATGGTGCACGGGTGCGGGAATAGGCCAGAGCACCGGTTCTCCGTTCGGGCCACGCACGGGCGCGGGCGTGTGCGGGTGGAGGTGGAGGATCCGTCCACCGAGCAACCGTACGCCCGGCCTGCGAGCGCGGATGAGGAGGGCGGCCGAGGGCTCCACCTGGTCGATGCCCTGGTCACGCGCTGGGGAACGGAAAGCTCGGCGCCGGGCAAGACGGTGTGGTTCGAGCTGGACCTCCTCAACGGGGAGGCGGCGTCGTGAATCTCGCCCGCATCCGCTCCGGCCGACGCCCAGCCTCCCCCACTGACGCTTCCCGGTCGTCTATTGCTTCTGCCACGGAAACCATCGGCTCGGTCCTCGACGAGGATGCCCCTGTTCTCGACGGCGAACGCGACGTTGACGACCTGGTCCTCAGGTTGCATGGCCACCTCATGGAACTGGGCCACCCCGCTCCTAGCCGACCTTGCCCTGCCCTTGAGAGAGCGCTCACGGCAGCCCGCCAGCTCGGTGACAACGACGTACCCGCGGAGTACGTTGCGGCCCGCGTGTACCTGCGCCATCTGGCAGCGGCTGTAAGGACGGTGATCAGCGAACTGGCCGCCGATGGTCTGCCGTGTGACCACCGTCCCAAGTGCCCGCCGACCAGTGCTGCCAGCCGTCTGGCGGCGAGAGTTCGGGGCGTGCACCTGACAGCGAGTTGGACATCAAAGACACCCGGAAGACTGATCGACATAGTCGAGGACACCGGGTACCTCCTGCCGTCCGGCGACACCGTCGGGTCGCAGCGGCCGCTGCCGCGCGAGGCGGTGGCGACATGACCTTCCTCCCCATGCCGTGGCAGCCCCTAGGCGTGCGACTTCTCCCCGCGACGACCGCCTACGACTACGAGTTCTGGGAGTCCCGGCTCGTGACCCCCGGCCTCCTGCGCGGCGCGGTAGCCGTGGCGCTGCACCGGCTTCCGCTGCTGGCGGCCCCGGTCGGAGCGGATCGCCGCGGAGGGTTCATGGACATGGCCAGCCCGGTCTTCGCCGAGGCGCTCGCTGCCGCCCTGCAGGGGCATCCCGGCTTCGACCAGGTCACGGTCTCCGGGCATGTCGTCCGATGGGGCGAGCCAATGCCGGAAGGCCTCGCCCCGGATGCCCGTCGCCGCTTCCAGGGCCTGCGCGAGGAGCCAAGGCACGGGACCTGTATACGGCCCCCCGCCGGACACGGGGGGCATGACCTGGACATGGGGAGCTGGCCTCCCATGCCCGGGTCACCGCCTCGGCGACAGCCCACTCCTCCCCGGGCGATCGTCAAGGCCGGCGCCGCGCACGCCCCCTGACAGCAGCGGCGCCCTGTCCCCGCTCTGGTGCCGCGTCGGCCATCCCGGCCGCGGCGCGGCGTCAGAGCCCCGATCACTCGCTGGAGACCACCCTCATGACCTTACGCAGTAACTACTTATGGCATATCGCTCTCGGTGAGCATCCGCCCACGGGGCTTCCTTCGGACCTGGCCTCGGTGCGGGTGGGCATGGCGCTCGGCCTGCCCGCGATCGACGCGCTCGTCGAGGACGGCACGGATGTCGGGCCGGTGAAGTACTGCCTGGCCCATGGCCAGCTCGTGGTGCCGGTGGAGGCCGAGGCGGTTCACCGATGGAGGGCCGCGCACTCCGACTGCGTACCCGCGGCCGGGTCCCGGAGCTGTGGTGCGGGCGGCTACCGCGGCTGTACGGGCCTGTGGGTCACCCGCCCCGGCCCGGACCGGACCACGGTCACCCCGGCTGACGCGCTGCACGACGCACTCAGCCTCACCCGCGCCCACCTGCGCACAGCACCCGGCACGCACTACCCCCGTCGCCAGGAGGCGCGCTGTGCGTAGACCACGGTCCGAGAGCAGTCCCTCGTGGAACGAGGCGGCCCAGCCGCGGTCACCGCCGCGTCCCGACGTTCGTCCCCACGGTGGTCACCATCGTCTACGCCGAATCCGTGCCGAGGCAGTGGTGACCGCCACCGGACTGGTCATCACCGTCCTGATCGTGCTGGCCATGGCCGCCCTTGTGCTCCTCGGCCCCCGGCTGACCGGTCAGCCGCCCCCGCCAGCGACGGATGACCCTGCTCCGTCCCCACCTCACAACCTGCCCTGACCATCCATACACCTACGCGAGGACCTTTCCCCCATGCTTCACGCTGTTCCGTCGCCGCTGGCCGAGGTGCCGCAGACGCCTGCCCGGATCGTGACGGGCCTCTACCTACGGTGCCTGCGCGAGGCGCAGTACATGGGGCTGGAGCACGCCGCCCGCGCCGTCCGGGTGTCCGCATCGGCCGTCAGCCGGTGGGAGCGAGCTGAGTCCCCCATCCGGCCGGACGCGCTCGGCACGCTGCTGCGGCTCTACGGCGTGGCAAACGACCATGCGAGTTTCCTGGTGGGGAGTCTGCCGCCGCAGGGCTACAACCGCAGGGAGTACGAGGAGCGGGGGGAAGGCCGGCGCGCCCCGCACGACTGCTGGGTGGACGTGGCCTGCGACGAGGCGACGGCCCGTCATATCGCCGTGATGCGCTTGGCGAGCGAGGTCGTCCAGTACTGCCTGCTGCTGCCGGCCGGTCTGCGCACCCAGGCCTACCAGCGGGTCGTGCTGGACCCGGGCGTGTGCGTCGACCCTGATGAGCCGGTGCTCGGGCTGCCGTCGTGGGTGCACGACGTGGACTGGGCCGAGCGGCAGCGGCGGACCGTGCTGCTAGACGAGACCGTGTTGACCCGGGGCGGCGGCGATCACCCCGCGACGATGGCTGGCCAGCTGCGGCATCTGGCCGATCTCGTGAGCCGGGAGAGCTCTGACGGGCAGGGCCTGACCATCCGCATCCTGCCGACGAAGAGAGCGCTGTTCATCCACACGGTGGGTGCGGCCGCCGAGGTGATCCTCAATGGGCACCGCATGGTGGTGACGGTCGGCCTCTTCCCTTGCTACGAGACCGGCTCGGGCGCCGCCCGGGTTATCAGCGCCGGCCTGCACGAGGCCGTCGGCGCCGCGTGGAGCCGTGACGCGACGTACGAGGCTCTCGTGAGCGCGGCCGAGGGCGTGGAGCGGAGGACCGCCTCGTGATCACCATCATTCGGCTGCTCGCTGTCCTGCTCGGTGCCACACCATCAGAGGCGCCCATGACTCGGCTGCTCGCTCTCGAGGAGGCGGCCTTCGCCCGCCGCGCCCGGACGCGGCGGTGTCCCGACGGCGTGGGCCGCAGGGTCTCGGACGCCGGGCACGCCTGCGCACGTGTGGCGGTGAGGGTGTGAACTCCGCTCTCCCCGAGGGTTACTTCAAGAGACCGAATGTCGCTCGGGTGCAGAACCGTCTCGACGGCGGCACCGACAACTACAACCCGGACCGGGACTTCGCTCGCGACCTGGTTGCGGCGGCGCGGTGGGTGCCGGGCAGCGTGCGCGTCAACCGCGCACACGGCCCCCGTGTCCTCAACTGCCTCACCCGGGAGTACGGCATCTGGGATGTCCGCGGCGGCCGGAGGCATTTCACCCACTCCAAGATCATGTGCTGGGTGGCAGTCGACCGGGCTCTGTGCATGGCCGACGCCGGTGCCCTCGCCACCGACCGGGACGCCCTGGCCGCGCTGCGCGAGGAGATCTACCAGGACGTGTGCACGCGCGGGTTCGACAAGGCCCGCAACACTTTCACCCAGTCCTACGGCTCCAAGGAGCTGGACGCCTCGCTCCTGCTGCTCTCCCGAAGCGGATTTCTGCCGGCGGACGATCCGCGGGTGGCCGGCACGGTCGACGCCGTCCGCCAGGCGCTGGAGCACGACGGCCTGGTCCACCGCTACCCCACCGACGGCAGGTACCGGGGCGTTGACGGTCTGCCCGGCGACGAAGGTGCCTTCCTGCTCTGCTCGTTCTGGCTCGTCGACGCCCTGGCTCTGACCGGGCGCCTGGCCGAGGCGACGGCCCTGCTGGCCGAGGAGTACGACCCCGTGGCCATGCGTCAGCTCGGGAACTTCCCGCAGGCCTTCTCACTGTGCGGCCTTGCCGAGAGTTCCATGCTGCTGGTGGAGCTGAGCCGTCCGGCCGAGCTGGTGACGGCCCCGTGACCGCCGAATCCACCCCGCCCGAGCTCCCGAGCCTGAGGAACACGACCGCCGTCTCCGTGAGGATCCGATGACTCTGATACAGGACGTTGCGCTGCTGGCGCTGCCGGGCGGTGTCGCTGCGGTCGCGGGCGGGGCGGCGGTGTACTTCGCCAAGTCCGCCGCACGCCACCGCAAGGACGCCGGCGCGGCCAACCGGCGTGCCAAGAAGGCCGAGCGGGCGGCGGCGGCGCGCGACGAGGAGGCCGTACACCTGGTGCACTCCCGGCTCCCCGCGCTGGTCTACACACTGCAACAGGGGACCGGAAACCCGGTCGCCGCGTACGGTGCGGTGCTGCACCAGGCGCTGGCCGGCACCGACACCGACAGGGCTTTCCAGGCGGTGCTGAAGCAGGTGGCCACGGCGCTGTCCGAGGCGGCCGCACGGTCCGAGGGCGCGGCGCGGGTGACGGCGCAGGCGACCACGAAGTCGCTCCAGCCCCTGGGCTACGAGCTCCAGGCCGCGATCACCAAGCTGCTGGACGCCGAGCACGACCCCAAGACACTGGAGTTGGTGCAGCCGATCGACCACGCCGCGAGCCAGATGGCCCGGCGGCTGCAAATCATCGGCGTGCTGACCGGCACATGGCCCGGCCGCCTGCGCGACGACGTCCCGATGCTCGACGCGGTCCGCGGCGGCGTCTCCCGGATTCGTGACTACCCCCGCGTCCGAGTCCCGGACACGATGCCGCTCCACGTCGCCGACCGTTTCGTGGAGCCCCTCGTGCTGATGCTGGCCGAGCTCATGGACAACGCCGCCCGTCACAGTTCACCGAAGACCCCGGTAGAGGTGTCGGTCCTTCAGGCCCACAACTCGGTGAGCATCGAGATCCACGACGCCGGACCGGGGATGACCCAGGAGGTCCTTCACGAAGCGCAGCGGCGGGTGTCCGGCCGCGACCCGGTCCAGTTCACCAACTTGAGCAACCCGGCCGCCTTCGGGCTCCTCGGCGTCGGTGTACTGGCTGCCAAGTACGGCTTCCGCGTCAGCCTCGACCTCGAACACTCCCGTCACGGCGGCGCTCGGGCCGTGGTGCAGGTGCCTCGCACCATGCTCGTCCCGGCACCCGCCCCGCAACCCGAACCCGCGCAACGGCAGACCGCACCTCATCCGGCGCCCGCCGCCGGGGCGTCCGGCGAGCAGCAGCGCTACGAGGTAGGCGACGACGGCCTGCCCCTGCGCCGCCGCCCCGCCACCCCGCCGCCGACGTGGGAGCCCGCCCCTGCCGCGCCGACTGCCGCGCCCCCTCCGCCGCTCGCCGGCCGCGCCCTGGCCGCGTTCATCCAGGGCACACGATCCGCCCCCGTCCCGACCCCCAACGAGGAGCCGAACCCGTGAACCAGTCCGCCCGCCCCGACCTGTCGTGGATCCTCGACGAACTCGTCGACTTCCCCGCCGCCCGCCACGCCGTGGTGCTCTCGGCCGACGGGATGCGCATGGCGGCATCCCGCGAGGTCACCGCTGATCTGGCCGACAAGATCTCCGCGACCGGCTCCGGGATGCAGTCGCTCAGCCGCAACGCCGCCGACTTCGTCAGCCCCGGCACCATCACCTGGCACCAAACGATGATCCAGTACGACGGCGGCTACCTCTTCCTCGTCGCCGCCAGCACCACCTCCTACCTGGTGGCCTCCGCGACGATCGACGTGGACGTCCTGGCCTTCTCGGACCGGATGGCCAAGGTCGTCGAGCGCCTCGGGCCCTTCCTCGCGGCCGACCCGCGCCAGCAGCAGGACGAGCTGGGATGAGCCCGACGGGGCACGGCGACGACCGGCTGGTGCGGTCCTACGTGGTCACCGGCGGCCGGGCGCAGCCCAGCCGCAACCACTTCGACCACATCACCCTGGTCACCCTGTCCGCGTCCTCCAGACGCCTCAACCGTGCCCCGCTCAACCCCGAGCAGCTCGCCATCCTCGACGCGCTGGCACGGACCTCCCAGTCGGTCGTCGAACTCGCAGCCCTCCTGCGCCTACCAGTGAGCGTGATGCGGATCCTGCTCTCCGACCTCATGGAAAGCGGCCACATCACCACCCAGCAGCGCATCACCCACACCGCCGCCCCCGACATCAAGATGCTGGAGGACGTCCTTGCCGGGCTTCACCGACTCTGAACCGCCGATACTGCGCGGCGACGAGCGCACCGCGAAGATCCTGGTCGCCGGACACTTCGCCGCGGGCAAGACGACCCTGGTCCACGGCCTGTCCCAGATCCCGCCCGTCAGCACCGAAGAGGTCATGACGAGCGCCGGCACGGACGTCGACCACACCGATCTGCCAGCCAAGACCGCCACGACCGTGGCAATGGACTTCGGCCGCCTCCACCTCGCCAACGACCTCGTCCTCTACCTCGTCGGCGCGCCCGGCCAGCCCCGCTTCTTCAACATCCTCACCGACCTGGCGCGCGGCGCGCTCGGCGCGCTCGTCCTGACCGACACCCGGCGCCTCGACGAGACCTATCCCATTCTCGAGCGCGTCGAGCAGCTCGGCCTGCCGTACGCGGTGGCCGTCAACGCGTTCGACGGCGCCCCCACCTACCTCGAGGCCCGGTTGCGCGAGGTGATGGCCCTCGACGACAGGACGCCCCTGGTCACCTGCGACGCCCGGGACCGGGACAGCGCCCGCAACGCCCTGATCGTCCTCGTCCGCCACCTCGTCACGCTGAACTCGGAGCCCTCCCGATGACCGCCCGTCCTCATTCCGCCGCGCAGTGCCCCGTGCGCGGGTACACCCCGCCGCCCCAGCGGCCTCTGCCGATCTATGGCCCGGTGTTCGATGCCGACCCCCAGGCCACCTACCGCCGCCTTCGCGAACAGGGCCCGGTCGTCCCCGTCGAGATCTCCCCGGGCGTGTTCGGCTACCTCGCGGTCACCTACCAGGCGTGCGTGTTCCTGCTGCGCAACACGCCCTCCTTGTTCGCCAAGGACCCCACCGACCACTGGGAGGCCTTGCGGAACGGGCAAATCCCGTCGGACAGCCCCGCGCTGCAGATGATGATGCCCAGGGACAACGCCCTGTGGAAGGACGGGCCGGAGCACGCCCGGCTGCGCGGCGTCATCACGGGCGCGCTCGCCCGGATCGACACCTACGCGCTGGCCGACACCGTCGCCCGCGTCGCCGACCGGCTGATCGATACGTTCCTCGCCTCTGGGCAGGCCGACCTCGTCGCCCAGTACGCCGATCCGCTGCCGATGCTCACCGTCATCGACCTGTTCGGGTCCACGCCCGACCACGGGCAGCGGATCATCCAGCTCGTCACCCGGCTGTTCGCCGCCGGCCCGGACGCGGCCCAGGCCAACGCCGCGCTCGAAGCCGCCTGCCTGGAGCTGGTCCGTCTCAAGCGGGACCAGCCCGGACGGGACATCGTCACCTATCTCATCCAGGCCGGACTCAGCGACACCGAGATGGTGCAGACCCTGCTGCTCCTCTTCGGCGCCGCGGCCCCGCCGACCGCCAAGGCCATCGGCCGCGGCATTCAGCGCCTTCTCACCAACGAGCGGTTCGCCGGCAGCGTGCACACGGGCGTAACCCCGGTGGCCGCTGCCCTCGAAGAGGTCCTGTGGACGGAACCGCCGGTCCCCAACTACTCCCCGCTGTACGCACGGGGTCGCCAGTACGTCGAGGGCGTCCGCGTTGAGCCCGGCTACCCGATTGTCATCTCCTTCGCCGCGGCCAATTCCGATCCGGCCGTGACCGTCGACTACGACGACCGCGTCGGCAACCGCGCGCACCTCGCGTTCTCGGCCGGCGCCCACGGCTGCCCCGCCCCCGGGCTGGCCCGCGTCATCTCCGAAGCCGCTATCGAGCACCTCCTGGACCGCCTGCCCGCCCTCACCCTCGCCGTGCCCGCCGGCGAGATCGCCGAGCTGCCCGGCACGTTCCTCGCCGGACCCGCGTCCCTGCCCGTCCGCTTCCAGCCCGCCCGAACCGGAAGGTGACCACCATGACCACGAGCACCCCCAACACCGAGGCCCCCGCGGCCGGCTGCCCCTACCGCCTCGACCCGGCCGGTTCCGACATCCACGGCGAAGCCTCCGCCCTGCGCGAGCGCGGAGCGGCCACCCGCGTCATGCTCCCCGGCGACGTTCCCGCCTGGTCGGTCACCGACCCCGGCCTCATACGCCGGCTGCTCACCCACCCCGACATCTCCAAGGACGCCGCGCAGCACTGGCCCGCCTACACCAGCGGGCAGCTCCCGGCCGACTGGCCGCTGCGGATATGGGTTGACGTCCGCAACGCGCTGTCCGCGTACGGCCCCGAGCACCGGCGCCTGCGCCGCCCGCTGGCCACCGCGTTCAGCTCCCGCCGGGTCCGCGCCCTCGTCCCGCAGATCGAGAACCTCGTCTACGCCCTCCTCGACGACCTCCAGAGCGCCGGGCCCGACGAGGTCGTGGACCTGCGGGCCCGGTTCGCCTGGCGCCTTCCGCTCCTGGTCGCCGGCGCGATCCTCGGCGTCGGCGAGGACCTCCACGACGACTTCCGCGACGCGGTCGGCGCCCTGTTCGCCACCGACCTGGCGCCCGAGGAGGCCGGTGCGGCACAGGCCCGCGTGTACGAGCTGATCGGCCAGCTGATCGAGCAGAAGAAGGCGAAGCCGGACGACGACGTCACCTCCGGTCTCATCGCCGCCCAGCAGGCCGGGAGCATCAACGGCACCGAGCTCCGCGACAGCCTGGTCCTCCTCATCGGCGCCGGCCACGAGACGACCGTCAACGCCCTCGACCACGGCACCGTCAACCTGCTGACCCACCGCGACCAGCTCGCCCGCTTCCTGGACCGCGAGGCCGCCTGGGACCAGCTCACCGAGGAAGTGCTTCGCCACCAGGCCCCGATCGCCACCATCATCATGCGATTCGCCGTGACCGACGTCGTCGACGAGGCCACCGGAATCACCTTCGCCCACGGCGACGCCCTCGTCATCAACTACGCCGCCGCCGGCCGCGACCCCGAGGCGCACGGCCCGGATGCCGACGAGTTCGACGCCGGCCGCACCACCGCCCGCGACCACCTCGCCTTCGGCCACGGCCCCCACTTCTGCCTCGGCGCCGAACTCGCCCGCAGCAAGATCCGCATCGGCCTCCACGCGCTCTTTACCCGTTTCCCCGACCTCCAGCTCGCCGTCCCCGCCGAAGACCTCGTTCCGCTGTCCAGCTTCATCTCCAACGGCCACGTCTCCCTGCCCGTCCGCCTCGGCCAGCCCACCGCGTGCATGAAGCCCTCCCACCCGGCCGCCGTCTGACCACGTGACCAACCAGGAAATCGAGATGACCACCACCGACACCCCGGCCACGACCACGCTCCTGACCGACGCCCAGAGGCGTGCAGTTGCCCCTCTCGTCTACGGCGGGACCAACGAGTCGATCGGCGCCCAGATACACCTGTCCGCGGAAGGAGTGGCCAGCCACCTCAGGACGACGCGCAAAGCCCTTGGCCGTCGCGGATGCACCCGACCGGTCCTCGTCCACGCCCTGCTCACCACCCGCGAAGTACGGCCGCCGGCCTGCCAGCGACCCTGCCCGGACTTCACCGTGGAGGACCTCCGGCTCCTCCAGGCGCTCGCCGAGCACTCCCGCAATGAGGATGTCGGCCGCGCCATAGGTGTCCCGGGCAGCGACGTGCGAGCCGAGATCGACGCCCTCGTGGCCAAGGCATGCGCGGACAACGCGGTCCACCTCGTCGGCCTGGGCCACGCCTGGGGAATCCTCGGGGAATCCGCACCGCCCGGCGCCCGCAGCCAGCTTGAGCTCGCCGCGTCCACGGCGGGGGCGGCATGATGGGCGCCGTCGGTACACCGGTGTACGCGATGCTTCCGGTCCGCACCGGCGCGGCGAGAGCAGAGGCCGCAGCTCTCGCCCAAGAGGCCACCCGTCAGCTCGCCGACCAGGGCATCGACCATCCTGCTGATCAGATGGGCGACCTCATCCGGTCGCAGGCCACGGTCGCCGGCCTCTACGACGACGGCGAGCTCGCCGGATGTTTCGTCGTGCACCCCGGTGAGTACCTGCCGCAGTGGTGCCGCGACTGCCCGGGCGCTGGAGTCTGGGTGTCCCTGGTCCCGCCGGTGCCGGGGCGCGATGACCAGGCGGCGCGGCTGCTGACACTGTGGCTCGCCGATCACGCGGCACAGCACGGCCTGGAGTGGATCTGGTGGGAGGTTCCAGCCACCCACCAGCCGCGGGCGACGCTGCTGGCCTTGCTGCGTGACCTCGGATGAGAGGACCTGCCGGCTGTCCGCCGAGTCAACGGCGAGCGCATCACGCCTCTGCGACTGCGAGCCGAGCTGCGCCCCGCGCCCACAGTGGCGATCTCCGCCTCCGCCGACGCACTCCCCTTGCCAACGGTAAGCGCCCGATGAGCACCCAGGCACCCGCCCTGTCTGTCGGCGTCGATCCGCCGTCTCCCCTTCGGCCGCCCGACGACCTCCGTACGCTCACGCCGCGGGCTCGCGGCCAGCGCCCCGCACCCGCGCCGCTATGGCGCCCGGCAGGATCTCAGGCGCTCGCCAGGCAGAGGGCCGCGATCAACCAGGCCGCACTGCGGCACGTCGACGGCCCACCGTACGTGGTCCTGTACGCCCTCACCCGTGCAGGCGTGGACCCGCACGACGACCTCGCCGCCGCCCAAGGACACGCCGCCCAGCACTCCTTCACCGTCGCCGACCGGATCGTCGACTCGCTCGACGGCCACGGCGGCGGCGACGACCGGCCTCGCCCGTACGCGGCGTCGCGGCCGTCAGCCGGACCTCGGTATCCCCCATCGACCGGATCTACGAGGCGCAGCTGCACTGGATAGCTGTTCGGTCGGGCGGTCTTTGGCTGGTGCGCGCCGAGACCGAAATCTGACCGCCGGACCGATCGAGAGGCAGGCATATCACGATGACTACGCCCAGGAGCCCGCCCAGCTGGCTTTCCATCGGCCGCGACCTGATCGCTCGGGTCGACACCGCGAGGGAGTCGTGGCGGACGCCCGCCCACCGCCGGGCCGCCGCACCAGCGGATGCGTTCGCGGCAGCCCGGGAGGCCGACGCCGGCGCGGATCAGCGGGTACAGCAACGACCGTCCGGTCAGCGTCTCACTGGTGCGCTCCCGGCTGACGAACACGCTGACCGGCGCACCGACCGTAGCAGTTCCGCGAGACACGAATAGAACGAAGGCATTCAAGCTATGAATGAGAGTCCTCGCCGGTTCCTCTCCGCCGCTCATTGCAGGCCCGAGGCCACTGGGGGAGGCCTTGCAATGTCTGATCCGCAAGTCGCTGCTGTACGGGTCGCCGATTGCGGAGAGCCACTAGTGTCCCTACGCGACGACGACCGGTTCTTGATCGACGAGCGCAAGGCCTCCGCCACTGAGATATTCACGATGATTCGCTCAGGCTTGGTGGACCAACTATGGATGGCTGAGGAGTACCTGCGCGAGAGGAGTTACAGACTACGCATCGTCGAGTGCTACCGGCCACCGACTCAGCAGAGCCAGTACTTCCAGGAAGAGATGTCGCGACTGGCAGGTGAGCATCCAGACTTGGCCTCAAAAAAACTCATCGAGCTGGCCGGTCGGTACGTGTCCCCACCGTGGATCGCCCCGCACAGTTGCGGCGGAGCAGTCGATGTCATACTCGCCTCTCTAGACGGAACCGAGCAGGACATCGGCTACCGGATCAATGCCAACCCCAACAGACCCGACAAAATGTCATTCCTGGATGAGTGTGCCCTGCCTGAACATGCTCGAGATAACAGAGTGCTGCTGTTTTCGGCGATGGCCCACGGCGGTTGGGTGCCCCATTGGTACGAGAGCTGGCACTTCGAGATCGGCACGAGATTCGCGGCACTGATGACCGACCTGGACAAGTCCGTGTACGGGGTCATATCCGATCCACACGCAGAACATCGTTGATCATTCGACCTGAATACTAAGGGCGTCTATGTCGGGCTACGACCCCGCTGCCCCAGGTCGCATCGAGGAGCTCGAGAGCCAGGATCCCGCGAAGCCCACCGATTCCAGAGAGCAGTGCGCGGACCCTGTCAAGGACAGGTAACGTGTGCTGCCTCGCTCGCTGTCGCTAAGAGGTCGTCTCAACTGGATTGATCATTAGGCTGACTCCCATGATGGCGATGGTCGAGCGTCTGGTTCCGGACGGGTTGTGGGAGTTGTTCCAGCGGGTGGTCCCGGCTCCTCCGGTGCGTCCACAGGGCGGTGGGCGACGTCGGTATGGGGATCGGCAAGTGCTTGCGGCCACCACAGGCTGTACGTGGCGGCAGCTGCCGCTGATCTTCGGTCCGTCGGGCCTACCGCGCACCGGAGGTTCACCGAATGGAGCCGGGCCCGGGTGTGGGGCAAGCTCCACCGCCTGGTCCTGGACGAGTTCGGCGCCCGCGGCGAGTTGGACTGGTCCCGGTGCACGATCGACTCAGTGAACATGCGGGCACTGAAAGGGGACATCTTACGGGTCCGAATCCCGTAGATCGCGGCAAGAAAGGATCAAAGATCCACTTGGTCACCGAGCGGACCGGTCTGCCTATCTCGATCGGAAGCTCCGCCGCGAACATGCACGACAGCCAGGGCCTGGAACCCCTCATGCGCGGCATCCCACCCATCCGCTCGCGCCGCGGACCGCGTCGGCGCCGTCCCGCCAAGCTGCATGCCGACAAAGCGTACGACTACGACCATCTGCGCCAGCGGCTGCGCTCGCGGCACATCAGACCGCGCATCGCCCGCAAGGGCATCGAATCCTCCCGGCGACTGGGACGCCACCGCTGGACCGTGGAACGCACGGTGGCATGGCTGGCCGGGTGCCGCCGCCTGCATCGCCGCTACGAGCGCAAGGCCGCACACTTCCTGGCCTTCGCCGGCATCGCCGCCATCCTGATCTGCTACCGCAGGCTGGCGGCCTGACCAGGACGGTGCCGGGGCTGCGATGATCCAAGGTGTAACCGGATGCCCCCGGACCTCGGCCTGCCGCTTCGTGCCGAGACTTGTGCGTACACCAGCGAGGTAGCCCATGCCTGACTATCTGGACGCCGTCATGGCGATGCTCGGAGAAACCCAGAGCGGCTATGCCGAACCGTCGGCGTGGGACCAGCTCCACGCAGAACTCGGCGTACAACTGCCCTCCGACTACCGGGTCCTCGTGGACGCATACGCTCCGATCGAACTCAACGGCCACCTGAGTCTCTCCCACCCGGCGACCGAGCGGTGGAACCTGGGCCAGTGGATACGCGACACGGTCCGGGCATGGTCCGAGGTGTCCTGGGACGACCTTGACACGGACGAGGACCCTCGCCTGCTGTTCGGACTCAAGGAGCTGAGCTTCGGCACCCGCGAGGGTCTGTGGCCGATCGCGAGCACCGATCGAGGAGAGACTATTTTCCTCGCCGCGGCCACCGACACCTCATGGCTCCTCGTCGAGGACGGAGAAGGCGGCTGGTCGCAGCACCACATGAGCTTCGCCGAATGGCTCTACCGCTACCTCGTCGGCGAGAACATGGCCGGCTCTCACAGCTCCGCCTTCTACCCCGGCCCCGTGCAACTGCGCAGGCTCCCGATGACCGCCGCTGAACGTCCAGAGCTGTGGCGCGGCCCGGATCGCGGCATGTAACCCCGTCTCACCACGGCAACCGGATCAACCTGCAGCGCCGAAGGCAAGCCAAACGAGCCGACCACTAAGTCTGACAGCAGTGCCCCCATGCTCCACGCAGCCAAAGATTAAAGTGCGCCTCGCAGCCACTGATCGTGTTCCGCTGCGAGAAGTTCCTCGTCAACGCGCACTTGGCGCAGTGATTCGACCCATGCCACGACAAGCCCGCCGAAAGTATCGACGTTCTCGGGACTCATCTTTTCGTCGACGGAGAATAGCGCAATCAGTTCGGCAGCGGATTTGTTCTGGCGAGAGCACTGGGGGCATAACAGAGTCTCGCAAATGCCTGGAATGTCATCTCCGATTTGGTTTTTCCACGAGTGTCTATAGCGGACGATAAGCAGTCCAGGAGTACCGCAGGCCAGGCAGTTCGATACATCAGCGATCTTGACGAGTAGCTCGTCACAACTGGTGAGGACTGGAGTCTTCGCAGTCCGATCTACGTCGGTCACACCACACCTTGCCAAGCGTCCGGCCCGAACGTGCCCTTAATGTCGGACGCCAGCGAGGCAGCGTCGACCTGTGCCGCCAGGGCATAGACGGTCGTCTTCTGCGGACCGCGCACACTCAGATGGACGGGGCTTTCACCGGGATGGGCCTGCAAGATGCGCTTCAAGTCCGCAACTGCCTTGTCGGACACCCGATGAAGGGGCAAAGCCAGTCGCACAGGGGGTTTTCCGCCGCGTTCGGCGCTCGATACGTCCAAGACCGAGAGCTCCCTACCGAAGATATTCAGAGTGCCGTCTCGATCCTCGACCTTGCCCTTTACTGAAATTACATTGTCCTCAGTCAGAGCATGAGCAACGAGCTGGTAGACAGCTGGGAAAAAGAGCACTTCGATGGACCCGTCGCGGTCTGCAAGGTTCACGATGGCCCAGTTGTTGCCCTGCTTGGTGATCTTTCGCTGAACGCCGGTGATCAGGCCCGAGAGCTGGACATCACCCTGTGTACGTCCTGATGCCAAGAGCTCAGCGATCGTGGTGTCCCTGGCTCCCGAAAGGATGTGCTCGGCGCCGTCCAACGGATGGGCCGACACGTACAAGCCCAGCATCTCCCGCTCCGTAGCGAGAAGTTGCCGACGCGGCCACTCCTGCTCGTCCACTGGGAAGTCAAGTCCGAACCCGACTGCGGAGTCGACTTCCTCGCCTCCCAACCCGGCGAACAGATCGTCCTGGCCAAAGGATGCTGCCTTTTTGACGGGCACGACAGCATCCACGGCGATCTCATGGATCGCGCACAAGCCACGCCTCGAGTGGCCAAGGGAGTCGAACGCCCCCGCCTTGATCAGCGACTCAAGGGCCCGCTTGTTCAGGGCCGGGAGTTCACACTTGTCGAGCATGTCCGCGAACGAGGCGAACTTGCCTTTGGAACGGCGTGCGGCGACGATCGCCTCGATGACCGCGTCTCCGACGTTGCGTACGGCTCTCATGCCGAACCTCACGTCGTCGCCGATGGCGGTGAACTCTGCGGTCGACTCGTTGACGTCCGGCTGTAGAACCCGGACGCCGTTCGCGCGTGCGTCAGCCAGGTAGACCGCTGCCTTGTCCTTGTCGTCGCCGACGGATGTCAGCAGCGCTGCCATGTACTCGGCGGGGTAGTTGGCCTTGAGGTAAGCAGTCCAGGCGGAAACCAGTCCGTACCCTGCGGTGTGGGACTTGTTGAATGCGTAGCCGGAGAACGGCAGCATGACGTCCCAGATGGCTTTGATCGCCTCTTCCGAGTAGCGGTTCTCCCGCATGCCGCCCGCAAATTTGTCCCACTCGGCGGCCAGCACCTCGGGCTTCTTCTTGCCCATCGCTCGGCGCAGCATGTCGGCGCCTCCGAGGCTGTACCCGGCGAGTTGCCGGGCGATGGCCATGATCTGCTCTTGGTAGACCAGCAGATGGTGAGTCGACCCGAGGATCGGTTCGAGGGCGTCCTTGAGCTCCGGATGGATAGGGTCTGGTGCCTGCTTGCCGCTCTGACGCAGTGCGTACTTGGTGTGAGCGTTGTCGGCCATCGGGCCCGGCCGGTAAAGGGCGAGCGCTACGGCGATGTCCTCGAATCGGCTTGGCTGCATCATCTTCAGCAGAGCGCGCATACCGCCACCGTCGAGCTGGAACACGCCAAACGTGTTGCCCTCGGACAGGAGCTCGTACGTCTTGGTGTCGTCCAGGGGGATGACGACGGTCTCAGGGTCGCCGTCCAGGGGGTCAACGGTCGCCAGCTTGATCCCGCGGTTTTCCCGGATGTTCTGAATTGCCTGATCAATGACGCCCAGGTTCCGCAGACCCAGGAAGTCCATCTTGACCAGCCCCATGTCTTCACAGCTGGGGTAGTCGAATCCCGTGATCTTCACGCCGTCCGAGGCGCGCATGTGCAGGGGGATGCGATTCGTCAGGCGGGTCTTGGAGAGGATCACCGCGGCCGCATGGACACCGGTACCGCGCATCAGGCCTTCGACACCCTTGGCGGTGTCCATGACCTTTTTCACGTCCGGCTCGTTCTCATACAGCGCCCGGATCTCACCGGCTTCGCCGTAGCGAGGGTGCGCAGAGTCCCAGATGCCCGATAGTGGGATGGTCTTGCCCTGTTGGTCCGGCGGCAGCGCCTTCACGATCCGCTCGCCGTGGGAGAACGGGTAGCCGAGGATCCTCGATGAGTCCTTGATCGCGTTCTTTGCCTTGATCTTGCCGAACGTGTTGACCATGGCGGTGTACTCGTCACCGTACTTCTCGGTGACGTAACGCACCATCTGGTCGCGCTGGCGGTCGTCGAAGTCGAGGTCGACGTCCGGCGGGTTGATGCGCTCGGGGTTGAGGAAGCGCTCGAAGAGGAGTCCGTGCTCCAGGGGGCACAGTTCAGTGATCCGAGTGGCGTAGGCGACGATGGAACCGGTTGCCGAGCCACGGCCCGGCCCAACCGGGATCCCGTTGTCGCGCGCGTGCCGGCAGATGTCCGCGACGACGAGGAAGTACGAGGAGAATCCCATCGGACCGATGATGCTCATCTCGGTCTCGAACCGTTCCATAACGTGCTCAGGGATGGGGTCGCCGTAGCGCATGGCGAGTCCTCTGAGGACGTCCTTGCGCAGGCGCTCTTCCTGCGTCACTCCCTCGGGAACGTCTGGGAACTGCGGCATCTCATCGACGTTGTCGAATACCTCGCTGTATGAGCCGATGCGCTCGGCGATCAGCAGGGTGTTGTCACATGCATCCGGCAATTCCGAGAAGATTTCGCGCATCTCGGCCGCAGTCTTTAGGTAGTAGCCGGTGCCTTGGAACTTGAATCGGTTGGGATCGTCCTTGTTCTTGCCCACTCCAATGCACAGTAGGTTGTCGTGAGCCTCTGCATCGGTCGGATGGACGTAGTGGGCGTCATTGGTTGCCAGCAAGGGAATGTTAAGTTCCTTTGCCAGGCGAAGCAGTCCGTCCCGCACCTCGCGTTCGATGGACAAACCATGGTCCATCAGTTCGAGGAAGTAGCTGTCCCTGCCGAAGATCTCCTGGTAAGACCCAGCCGTCTCACGCGCTTCGTCGTACTGCCCCAGGCGCAGGCGGGTCTGGATGGCTCCGGAGGGGCAGCCTGTGGTGGCGATGATCCCCTCGGCGTGTTCGCTGATTAGCTCCATGTCCATACGGGGCTTGCCGGCCGGGAACTGGCCCGTGTAGGACGCCTCAGTTGATAGGTAGAAGAGGTTTCGAAGACCTTGGACATTCTCAGCCCACATGGTCATGTGAGTAAATCGGCCACCGCCGGAAACATCCTTCGAGCCCTCGCCGTCATCGCTCATAGCGCGTCGACCGCCAGGCCCCCAAAACTCCTGCTTCTTATGCCTCCGAGAGGAAGGGGCGACGTATGCCTCAATCCCAATAATTGGCTTTACGTCACCAAATCCCTTAGCTACTGACTGGAATTCGTAAGCACCGAACATGTTACCGTGATCGCTCATGGCAATGGCAGGCATCCCCTGGCGTGCCACCTCCTCGAACATAGGCTTCATTCGCTGCGCTCCGTCGAGCATTGAATACTCGGTGTGATTGTGCAGGTGAACGAAGCTGTTACTCACGGTGCGGTGGCTCCCTTGCGCATCGATCGGCCAGAGCAAGAGCCCCAAGCCTAGCGGGATTTGGCGACCCATCAGGACGCGACGCACGCATCCACGCGCACGGAAGACGCAACATCTGCCGATGCCCTGATCATGCAAATTCAGGTAGGACCGCTCCAGCCTGGGAGGACGCCGGCGCTACCCGTTCCATGGACATGGCCGCGGCCGAGTAGATGTGGGGTTGATGCTTCTCATTTTGCGCCTTAATTCCGTTTTGCTTGATAATGGAATGATCTGTTGTGTGGTCGCAGTCCTCTGCAGTCTGGGAAGGCAACCGTGCTCCGTTCCGCCGTCAGCTCATCCCCGCCTCCGATCCCAAGCTGGGGCCTGCCGCACCATGCGGACGCCGTCCGTCGTCTGCGGCTGGCTGTGGCGCAGAGCATCGTCCCGGACGACCCAGCCGACCCTGAGCTTCTTCGGGCGAGCGGGGCTCAGATCCGTGCGCTGATGCGGGATGCCGCCGCTGCTGGGGCCAGGCTGGTCCAGTTCCCCGAGGGGGCGATCGTCTACCCCGACCCAGATGCCATGCCGACGGGAGAGTTGGGGAGGGTGAACTGGACGGGGACGTCCTGGGATGTCATCGGCCAGGAGGAAGAGTCGATCCGGTTGCTGGCTGGTGAGCTCGGGGTGTGGGTAGCCTTCGGCACCATCCGTCCTCTCCCCGCAGCCGCGCTCCCGCGGAACTCCTTGGTGGTCGTGTCAGACCAGGGAGATGTCGCGGCCAGGTACGACAAGCGGATCCTCTCGCACACTGAGGCCACCCGCCTGTACTCCCCCGGTTGCGAGCCGGTGGTATTCGAGCTTGATGGGCTGAGGGTCGGCTGCGCGTTGTGTATTGAGGCGAACTTTCCCGAGCTGTTCGCTCAGTATGAGGCGCTCGATGTGGACGTGGTCCTGCTGTCGGTGATGGTGGACAACGCGGCCCGCGCCGTCGTCGCTCAGGCATACGGAACGCTCTTCAATTTCTGGGTCGGTTACTCGGTTCCCGCGCAGTTCGGCTCCACGGCCCCCGCTGGGATCATCGGCCCGGGGGGCCGGTGGCTCGCTCGTTGCCCGGCAGAGGACCGTCCGGCTCTGGCTGTTATGGATCTGGACCTGGACGCTGCAGACCGGGACATTGCCATCGGTCTACGGCTGGCCCGGCCTTGGCGGCGGCTGGCCCGAGCACAGAGCCGCAAGGTCGGGCTGATCGACTGACGGCTGTGGGACCGCCCCATCGCTGATTGTCGTTAGGCCGTGCGCAGGCCAACCCACGGCTACATGCAGCGGCTGCGGGCAGGCTCGGGTTCCCCGGTCGCGTATTGCCGCAGGCTCTCCCGTGCGTGCTGGAGCAAGGGGGCAGAGGATGAGCCGTCGAGGGTGCACAGCGTCAGGTCTATCTGGTCGTCGTCGCGGAGGACCGCGGTGATCTGCCGGGGCAAGTGAAATCGGTCGCGGGACTGCAGGACTGTCATCCTGTTTCCGCTGCCTGCGGTACGCGCGGCGGTGAAGTTGAAAGAGACCGCAGAGCCGTGCTCCCACTGCTGCCAGGTCGAGGCGGCTGTGTGAATGTCAGCGAGCGGGGCCGCCTCGCTGGCGTAGATCCGTCGCTGGAGGCGTGCAGGGCTGTCGTCGGGTAGGACCGGGACGGGAGCGAAGTACCAGAACATGCCCCAGGCGTCGTCGGCGTGGGCGATACGGGGGTCTCGCCCGTTGGCGACGAGGTAGAGCGTCGTGTTCTCCTCGGCGGCGACGGCCTGTCCGGTCAGTGCGGCCAGGCAGGCCCGCAGGTTGGTGCCCTGCGCTGCGGCACGGGCGCGGCATGCACGTATGGTCTCCGCGGCTACCACGAGGCGGTGTTCGTCAGGCGGTTTCGGAGTCCAGGCGAGCGGCGGGAGTCGGTGCGCGGCCGCGCCGGCGGCTGTCTCGCGACCCAGATGCCGGAGGACGGTGGCAGCAGTCGGACTGGGCGGGATGGGGCTACCGTCGACCAGCAGTGCGAGTTGGTGGAGGAAGCGTCGGTTGCTATGTCCGTCCATCAGCGCGTGATGAGTCTCCACGCCCAGGAGCAGGCCATCGCCACCGGTGAAGGCGGTCAGCGCGGCGAGAGGCGCGCCGTGGCCGGCTCGCTGAACGTCGAGGTGAGCGGGCGCCGCCATCCACGCGCGGGCATCCTTCACATCGCCAGGTTCGATCTGCAGATGCGGCCCTGTGCTCGATAGCCATCGTTGGGTGAGCCTGCCGGTGCTGGGCTCGGTGTGGAACCGGCGGTGGAGGGCGTCCAGACTATCCAGCCAGTGTTCGAGCCGCTGGAGGAATCGCTCCCGCTCGCTGGCAGGTACAGCGAGGTGGAGCAGCTGTCGTGGGAGGTAGATCCCCGCCTTCGGGTCGCAGGCGCCGAAGTGGATCATCATCTGCTGCATGGCGCCGGTAGGGGCTCGCAGCGATCGCTGCTGCCGCGTGGTCGGGCGCGTAGGCCTCGGGGCATCTGGCGTGCTGAGCGCCGCGCTGATGACCTCGAGGATGCTGGCAGCCTGTTGAGGGGAGGTGGTGTCGCCGTGTCTCAGCGTTGCGGTCGTGCCATCCGCGCCAGCACGGAAGGTCAGCGCGAGCAGGTACGGGGTGAGCAGCGCCGGGTTGGCGGGGGCCAGCGCCTGGATGCGGCGCTCCAGTGCGTCCGGCGCTGCGCCGGCGTCCTGGATGTCGACGGCGATGTGACCGACCGCTGATCCGAGGCTAGCCCGGCCGCTCCAGCGCAGGGCGCCGTAGCCGGCACCCTGATCCGGGACATCGGCAAGCTCCAAGGTCAAGTGCTCGATCGCCTCGGTCATGGGCACGTAAGGCGTGAGGACGGGATGATGGAGTCCGAACCAGCCGACGGCGTCGCTTAGATCCAGATCTGGATGGCTGCGCCCGTTGCGTTCTAGGTCGATGACGGTGGGCTGGCCGCCGTTGTGGCGGCCCAGCGCCTGCCCGGTCGCGGCGAGGAGATACGCGGCAGGGCTGTGTTGCCAGCGCCGGGTGAGCTCGCTCAAGGGCGGCATCGTGAGGCTGGTCTCCCGCAGCCGCGAGACGAGCGGGGTCTGGGGCGCGGTGAGCCCTCCGGCCAGTACCGCGCGCCATAGCCCGGTCTCTGCGTCGAAGTGACCGGCTGCGGTCTGCTGCTCGGTCAGCTCGGCGAGTTCCTGGTAGGCGTGGTCCTTGGAAAGGCTGGCACCGTTCAGGGCGAGGGCCAGCCGTCGGCCGATCACGGCCCAGGACCAGGGGTCGACGGCAAGGTGGTGCCCGAACAGGACGAGGCGTCCCGCCCCGTTGACCCGCTGGACGGCGACCGCGGCGAGCATGCGTCCGGTGACCGGGTCCACAGTGCGCTGAGCCCTGGCCAGCGTCTGTCGCAGGTCCAGCTCGGGGGCGCGCTCTGTGACGGCGGCGACGAACGGCCGGTATGGCGGCACCACGGTGAGGAACTGCTCGCACCGGTCGGCGCGGTAGCGCAGCGCCGGAGTGCTCTCGACGAGGTGTTCCATTGCGGAGGCGAGCTGCGCTGTCGGGGGCATGCGGTCGAAGGCGACGCTGTGGCGCAGGGTCCACCGCCGCCAGGCGGGGATCTTCAGCTGGTGCATCCACCGGCCGGTAGGGGTGAGTGGAGACCGCGTATTCGCGTGCCGGACTCTGCTCTGGGTGCGGTCGCGGGTGAGCCTGCGCTCGAGGTCGCGGTAGTAGGGGGCCTCATACACGTCGGCGGGGGTGAGCTGGAATCCGGCCTGGCGCAGTCGGGTCAGCAGGTGCAAGACGGTGAGGGAATCTCCTCCGTCATGGAAGAAATGGCTGTCCGAGGTCGGCGTGCTGCTCAGCAGTTCACGCCAGAGTTTGCCGAGCACTGTGTCCTCGGCGCCGACTCGGGCGGACGAAAGCGTCGGCTGGGTGGCGAGGCCAACGAGCGTGTCGTCGTCGGGCTTCCCGGTGGGGCGGGTGGGGATCCGGTCGACATTGTGTACCTGGTGGGGCCAGTGGGTCGGTGGCAGCGTCTGCCGAAGCCGGTTGGTCAGTTGTTGGGTGTCGGGGCAGCCCTCCACGAAGAGCAGCAGCCGCACGGCGTCGTCGTGGCGGTGCGTCAGGGCACGCGCGGCTGTGCATAGGCCGGTGTGGGTGGCCTGGCCCTCAAGGGCGTCCAGCTCCACTCGGTGGCCGCGGAGTTTGACCTGACGGTCGGTACGGCCGAGGTGGACCAGCCCGGCGGGCGTGTGCATGGCGTGGTCGCCGGTGAAGTACCAGTGGCCAGCGGTATCCGGCAGTGGGTGAAAGGACTCGGTGGTCAGGTCGGGCTGGTCCAGGTAGCCCTCGGCGAGGCCGATGCCGGTCAGCGCCAGTTCGCCGGGGGTTCCGGGAGGGGCGGTGGCTGCCCGGTCGATGACGATTCGGGCGGCCAGACCGCGGATGGGCCGGCCGATGGGCACGGGGTCGCCGGCTCCGGGGGTGGACTCATGGACGGTTGCGGTGACGGTCGCTTCGGTGGGCCCGTAGATATTGAAGGTGCAGGCGGGGGCGAATCGGTCGAGGTCGGTGCTGCGGCAGCCGTCCCCTGCGGAGGCGATCATCCTCAGGTCGGGCAGGTGCGCGTCGGCATCGAGGCTTCGGAGTAGGCCGGCCGGGAGAAAGGCGTGGGTGATGCGGTGGTGCCGCAACTGTTCGGTCAGCGTCGTGGTTCCGATGGGGTTGCCCTGGATGAGGGTCGCTCCCAGGACCAGCGCCGTGGTCACGTGGCAGATCCAGGGGTCGACAGTTGGCGGGGCGACCAGCAGCACGCGGCTGGTGGCGTCGAGGCCGAACCGGTCCTGTTCTCCGTGGATGAGGTTGGTGAGGGCGGCCAGGCCGACGGCCACGCCCTTCGGGCGTCCGGTGGATCCGGAGGTGTGGATCACGTAGGCGGGCGGGTCCTGCAGGCCGTCCTGGTCTGCGGTGGGAGGAAGGCATGCGGGGTGGACGCCGTCGGGGTCCAGGCGCAGTGCGGCGGGCCGGTCGGGGGGCGTGTCGCCGTCGTAGGGGATGTAGGTGCAGCCCAGTTGTAGGCAGGCAAGCCAGGCCGCTGCTCGGTCGGTGAGGCGGAGTCCGCTGACGAGGACCTCGCTTCCCTTGCGCGCGCCCGCGTGCTGCAGCGCCTCGGCGGTGGCGGTGGCCAGACTGAGCAGTTGCGGGCCGGTGCAGGCGGTGTCCGTGTCCAGGATGACGGTCCGGTCGGTCTGGCTCAGTTGCTGGACAGCGGCTTCGTGTAGCGGCGGACCGGTGTAGCCGGGTGCCGGGGTGGCCAGGGCCTGGATGCTGGTGCGGTCTGTCGGGTTGAGCAGTTGGTCGGAGCAGAGCGGGGTGTCCGGCTCTTCGGCGAGTGTGTGGAGGAACTGGTGGAAGGTGCTGGCCCACCGGTCGGGGCCGGCGGCGAGCGGGTCGGTGGCGCGGCCGGTCAGTTCGACGGTTGTGGAGCCGTCGTCCAGAGTGCGCACGACGGTGCTGAGCGCCGCGCCTTGGGGCGTGCTGTCAGCCGTGATTGGGGAGAGGGTGATGCCGGGCAAGGAGGGGTCACCGGGTGGGGCGACTGCCTGCATCACGAACGCGGTGGCTCCGGGTGCGGCCAGAGTGGGGGCTCCGGCATCGTGCAACTGGTCGGGGGTCACCATGACGTGGTCGTGTGCCTCCAGGATGGCGCGGTGCGTCATCCTGATGTATTCCGGCAGTCGGGAGTTCCAGGGCATGGTTAACCGGAGCGGGAGCACGTGAGCGAACTGGCCGACGGTGTCGAGGTGCTCGTCGGTGCGGGTGTCGACGGCCACGTGGATGCTCAGGTCGCCGGTTCCCTGGAGGCGGGCCGTGGTGTGGGCGTGGGCCGCCAGCAGGACAGCGGGTACCGTGGCGCGCGATGCTCGGGCGGCGCGGGCGAGTGCGGCAGCCTGAGCAGGTGCCAGATGCAGACGGAGCCTGGGTACGGTCCGCACCGGCTCCGGATCGGGCACGAGCCGGGCCTGCGGCGCAGCGGTGAAGTCTGTGTACCGGCGGCGCCAGTAGAGGTCGGCCGCTTCGTCGGGAGCCTGGTCGGCGAGGGCCTGGGCGAAGGAACCGGGGCGGTCGTGCTGGTCGCCTCGGTAGATCGCGGCGACGGTGTTGAACAGCAGCTTCATGGAGCGGCCGTCCGCGAAGGCATGGTCGATGATCTCGGTGACCACCCACGTGCGTTCGGCGACGCGGTGCACCGTGATGTGGCCGATCAGGCCGTGAGCAAGGTCGTAGCGGCGCCCGAGTTCTTGGTGGAAGTCGTCGAGGATGGCCTCCATCGTTGGCTCGACAGGTTGTCCGCTCCGCCGCTGGTCGATGAGCCGTACGTCGATCCGGGCCTGAGCGCCGGTCTGCCATGTGTCTCGGTCGGACAGATGCAGTCGTAACGCGTCATGTTCTTGGACGGCAGCGCGGTACGCCTCAGCAAGCCGGTCCTGGTCGAGGGGCCCGTCCAGGCGGAAGATCCGGCCCGAGTTCGCCGTCGGATGGCCAAGCCGCCGGGCCGCGAGCAGGAACATCTGTGCCGGATGTACCGCGAGCTCAGACACCGGATTCCTTCCGGCCCGCGATCAGCGCGGACAGTTGCGTGACGGTGGGGTGGTCGTGGAGGTCGACGGCGCCCAGGCGCAAGCCGTGACGGCGCTGGATCGCGCCGGAGAGCCTGACCATGCCGAGGCTGGTCAGGCCCTGTTCGAACAGGTTGGCGTCTGCGTCGATGGGTTGGTCGGTGATGGCCGCGCAGGCGTCCAGCAGCCACGCGCGGTCGTCTGCGGGCAGGTCTTGCCGCGGGTCGGTCCGGTCCATGGGCGTGCTCTCATCCCTTCGCGGTCAGGCGGTTCAGGTGGTCGGTGGTGCGTTCCAGCAGTTCACTGGCCTGTTTTTGGGTGAGGGTGGCGGGTGTCCAGGACGCCCGCAGTCGTCCTGCGTCGGTGGCCGAGGCGGACAGTTGCAGGCTCAGCGGGTGTTTCGGCCCGGCGTTCGGTGTGGCGAAGCTGCTCCAGGTGCCCGGGCCCAGTCGGCGGGTGGTGGCTGGTTGTTCGATGGCCAGGGAGATCTGCGGCCGTCCGACGGAGCGGCTGAGCAGTCCCGGTCTGGCGTGGGCGTGTCGGGAGGCGAAGTCGAGTGCCTGTTGGCAGTGCTGAACGAGGCGGTCGCCGGTGGGTTCGACATGAATGGGCAGGGGGGCGGAGGCGATGAAGCAGCCGACGATGCCGGCCTCTGCGGCTGTCCGTCGCAGGCTCATCGGCATGTGCAGCACGATGCGTCCGTGCCCGGTTTGCTCGGCCACGGCCTGGGTGACGGCTGCGACGTAGACCGCGGCCGGGCCGACGCTCAGACGCGCGGACACATCGGCGGTGTCGACTGGGCCGAGGGCGCGCACTTGTTGGCCATAGCCGTTTGGGGTCGGTGGCCGTTCGAGGTACTCGGGGTAGGGGCGGGTTTCGTGCGCTTGGCAGCGCTGCGCGACGGCTTCAGCGGCCGTGCGCGCGCTGGTAGCCGCCGCGGCGCTGGTGCTGGCCTCAGCCCATCTGCTGTAGCGCAGGTCGGGGCTGGTGGGCGCCGAGATCGGCGGGGTACTGGCACGGCGCACGATCTCGGTCCACAGCAGTTGGAGTGCGTGCTCGTCGGTGTACAGGTGGTGCGTCGTCAGTGCGCAGACCGTGTTGGGGCCGGCGATGGTCTCAGGGAGGTGGAAGAGGGCGAAGCGGATGCGGGGGCCGCTGCCCCAGAGGTCGTAGGCGGCGGCCCGCTGGGTGGCCATCCAGTCTTCGACCGTCGCGATGGCGTCGGCAGGATCGAGAGAGCGCAGGTCTGTCTCTTCGACGGGTACCAGGGCCGGGCCCAGCCCGGCGCTGGCGCTGATGCGGTAGCGGTCGTCGAGGTTGAGGATCCAGTGCAGGGCGTCGTGCCGAGCGGCGGTATCAGTCGCGGCTTGCCGCAGCGCCTTCGCTGGGACACCGTCGACGATGATCGCGTTGACCATGGTGTAGGCGGCGGGGTCTGGATTGCTGATGCCGGCTTCGAGAATGGCTTCCTGCGGAGCTGACAGTGTGCGTGGCTGTGTCACCTGGATCCTCGATCCCGCGCTGGTAGGCCGGTGGATGGCACCGGCAGATGCCGGGGGCCGTGAGCAGCACCCCCCAAGGGCCGCCGACGGGATCACTGCTTGTTGGCCCAGTAGCCGGTCATCAGGGTCTTGCGCAGGACGCTGTCCCGGCTGCCGGCGACACCGTGGAGCGAGACGGGCGAGTTGGGCATGATGAACGCCCGGTTCGGAGCGAACTGCACCTGGTGGGCCGTGCGGTGCGCGGCGTTGGAGCTGAAGTTCAGGAAGTCGTGGTCCCCGGCGCGGCACTCGTACAGTGCGGTCCCGTAGCGGTTGACGCTGGTCTCGTCGGTGTCGCCCTCGAGCTGGAGGTAGACCACGATCGTCAGGAGCTTCGGTGCGGCGTCCAGGTGCGCGCCGAGCGCCTCGGTGGCGCCGGTGTCCTGGTTGGCGTAGAGCTTGAAGTTGGGCTGGTCCCGGTCCTGGAGCGCCTCCAGGCCCAGGTGTTCCTCCAGAGGGCCCGCGAATCGCGCGAACAGCGACCGGACGAATTCGGGGTGGCGGAACGCCAGGCGGGTCCGGTTCCACGTCTCGGTGGCCATCGGCGCGTCACTGCCCGCGAAGTTCTCGATGATGCGCTCCTTGCGGTTGCCGAGGTAGGCCTTGGGCTGACCTTCCACGAAGCGGGCGACCGGGTCGAAGCCGGACTGCGAGGGCCAGTTCGCCAGGACGCTGCGGTAGAGGTCCTCGCGCAGGAAGTCGTCGACGGTGGCGAACGGGAACGGGTCGTCGTGCATGCTCAGGCGGTCCAGAGCGGGGAGGAGCTCGGCGGCACCGGCGGGGATGTCTGCGCCGATGACCCGCTGGTAGCCGTCCAGGTAACGAGCCAGGCGGGGGTGGGCGGTGGTGGTCTGTCCGGTGGTGGTCACGGTGTTCCCTTTCGTCAGCGCTGGACCGGCATCGCCGGCGCGGTGTGGTCGTCGATGAGGGCCGCGAGGGTTCGCAGGGTGGGTGCCTGGTAGAGATCGCGAGGGTGGATCTGCGCGGTGAAGGTCTCCCTGATGGCTGCGACCAGGAGCGCCGCGAGCAGGGAGCTACCACCGATGTTGAAGAAGTGGCTGTCGGCGCTGATGTCGTCGGTGCCCAGCAGTTCGGTCCACACCCCCGCCAGGCGCTGCTCGGTTGGGGTGAGCTCGTCCGATGTCACCTGGCTGGCGGGCTGCCGGCTGTCGTGGAGGGCAGAGCTCGGAAGCTGGTTGAGGGGGGCGTCCGGTTCACTGAGCAGCGCGGTGAGGACGGCCTGGAAATGGTCGAGGAGATGGTGTGCGGTGGCGGCGGTGAGCTGATCGGCTCGGTAAGTGGCCCGGCACGCGATCATCTGGTCGCTGGGCCACAGGTGCAGCTCGAACGGGTACCTGGTGTCGGCGCGGTCGATGGGCCAGGGCGCCGCGCTGAGGGTGTGGAGGCTGAGGTCGGCGGCGGGGAGATTGTCGTAGGCGAAGGAGAGGTGGGTCAGCGGACCGATGCGTCCGGCGTGGTCGGCTGCGAGTTGAGCGGCAATTTCGGTGATGGGGGCGTCTGCGTGGTCGAGCGCGTCGATGACCTCTTCGCGGACCTTCTTGATCAGGTTGGTGAAGGTGGTGGTGGGGTCGATGCGGCTGCGAATCGGCAGGACGTTGACGAAGAACCCGATGAGGTTCTCGAAGTCGGCTGTGGGACGGTCGCCTCGCGGCGTGTTGACGATCAGGTCCTGACGGCCCAGCGCGGTGCCCATGGCAGCGGCGAAGGCCGCGTGCAGCACGATGAACTCGGTGGAGCTGGTGCGTTGGGCGAGCTCGAGTAGCTGACTGCGGGACACGCCGACGGACGGGATCTGGATCTCTCGGGCGCTGCCCGGCGGATCGTCGGTCTCCTCGGCCGCCAGTAACGGGGGCTGGTCTGCGACGCTGCGCAGCTGCTCGCGCCAGTACGCCAGATCCGTGGCGATGCGCGGCCGGTTTCGGGTCTCGGTGACGTAGTCGCCGAAGTCCACGGACAGTTTCGGGATGTCCGCGGTGGCGCCGGTGGTGTGGGCGGTGTAGAGGGCGGACAGTTCCCTGGCGAAGACGGATTTCGACCAGCCGTCGCACACCAGGTGGCTCATCAGCCAGAACAGCATGTGCTCGTCAGCGCTCAGGCGCAGGAGCATGACTTTGAACCCGGGCTCGCTGGCGACGTCGAAGGGGCGTACGGCCTCGGCTTCGATGATGCTGCGGGCCGCAGCCGGCCTCTCGGCGGCGGGGACAGGCTGGAGGTCGACCACGGGTAGCGGCACCGGGCTCGCCGGGTGGACCAGCTGTGCGGACTGCCGGTCCGGTGCGAGCGATGACGGCTCGGTGGCGGGAAAGGTGGTGCGCAGCACGTCGTGCCGCTCGGCGATGCAGTCCAGGGCCCGCCGGAGAGCGGGTACGTCGAGGGCTCCGGTCAGGTGGACGGCGGTCGGCACGTTGAGGGCGACCGGTCCGCTTGCGGCGGTCTGCATCAGCATGCCTTGCTGGCCGGCGGTGAGCGGGCGGCTCCTGGCATGGGGCGGGTTGGTGGCTGGGGCCGTCATGGGGCGGTGTCCTCCTGGGAACGGGTGAGCGCGGCGCAGAACGCGTCGAGGACGGGGTGGTCGAACAGGGTGCGCACGCTCAGCTGCGGGTGCCCGTTGCGGCGCAGCCGGCTGACGACACGGGCCGCGGACAGGGAGGTGCCGCCGCTGAGGAAGAAGTGCTGCCCCGGGGCAACCGGGCGGCCGAGGATCTCGGACCACAGGGCGGCAACCCTCTGGACCTGCGGGTCGTCGGCGTTGTGGCGGCCGGCTGCGCTATGTCCGGAAGCTGGAGAGGCGGCGAGCAGGCGGGCCACCGCCCGGCGGTCGGGCTTTCCGCTGGGGGTGCGCGGCATTCGGGCCAGCCCGGTGACGGCGGCCGGGCGATGGGTGTGCGGCAGGCGGCTGTCCACCCAGGCGAGCAGGTCGCGCTCGTCGAGGAGGACGGTCTCTCGGACCGCGCCCGGGGCGGCGGCCGGTGAGGCGGGGCCTCTGGTGTAGCCGGGGCGCCGGGCGTACAGGTAGTGCAGGCCGGCGCCTTGTGACATGGGGTCGGCTTCGGTGGCCGTGTGGAAGCCGCGGGTGTGGAGCTGGTGTACGAGGTCGGCGAGCCGGCCGTCGATGTCGTGGACCTCGGCGACGATCTGGTGGATGCGCGGCCAGTGGCGCTCGTCGATGCCGGCGAGGACGTCGGCCTCGGCCTTCTGCACGTCGATCTTCAGCAGGTCGACGTCGGTCACCCCGGCCGTGTCGAGCACGTCGGACAGACGCAGGACCCGGCAGGGGAACAGGTGACCGCGCAGCTTCCCCTCGATGATGTCGGCGGCTTGCTCGCGCCAGGCTTCGGCGTCGTCCACCGCGCCCGTCTCGATTTCGCGGCGGGCGATGGCGTGCAAGGTGTCGGCCTCGGCGACGGGGTCGGGGTGGAGGGTGGACAGCCCGGTTGCCCCCGGGTACCAGGTGATCTCGGCGGTCCCGGTGCGGCTGCCGAGGGCAGCTTCGAGGAGCTGCACGGTGGCGGCCGCGTTCAGCTGCAGGTTCGCGGCGGACAACTGGTAGGTGGGCGGGCACGGTTCGAAGGCGAGGACCCGGGCGGCACGCTGGGCCACGGACAGGGAGAACAACCCGATGTTGGCCCCGGCATCGATGACCGTGGCGTCGCTGGGTACGCCGATGCCGTGCCGCTCGTACACGCGGTGCCGGTAGATCTCCTCGTACATGTGAGTGGTTTCGGGCGGGTTGGCCTCGAGGACGCGCAGTTGCGCGTCGAGGTCGCGCAGCGGGTGGGCGCTGTCGTCGATCAGGTGTCCGGGACGCAGCTGGACGGCGGCGTGAATGCGCGGGTCCTGGTCAGGGGCGGTGAGCGGGACGACGACGGCTTCCTGGACGGCCGGGTGGGTACGCAGAGCTGTCTCGACCGCGTTCAGGTCGACTAGTTTCCCGGACACCTTGACCTGGCGGTCGGCGCGGCCGGTCAGGACGATGCGGCCGGCCTCGTCAACGCGAGCGAGGTCGCCGGTGAGATGCCAGCGGCGGCCCTCCCAAGTCACGAACCGGGTGTCCTGTTCGCCCTGCTGATAGCGGTAGCCGCGGGCCAGGCCGGGGCCCGACACGGCCAGCACCTCGCTTCGTCCGTCGCCGGGATCCTCCTGCTGCGGGTGGAGCGCGACGTGGGTACCGGACAGCGGGTCGCCGATCGGAAGGTAGCCGTCTCCCGGGAGGGCCGACGTGGTCACCAGATGGGCGGCGACGATGCCGGCTGTCTCGGTCAGCCCGTACATCGCGAAGAATCGCGACTCGGGCAGCAGCGTGGTCCAGCGCCGGGCAAGGGCGGCGGGGATGGGTTCGCTAGCGGCCATGATCCGGCTCAGGCCGGTGGCGGCGAGCATGTCCGGCGCCTGGGTGTCGGCCAGCAGTGTCAGAAGGGAGGGGACGGTGTCGAGGCTGGTGACCTGGTCGGTGGCGATGAGCTCGAGCAGGGCGTCGGGGTCCTGGCGCTGTGTCTCGTCGGCGACGACGACGCTGGCGCCGTGGAGCAGGGGCAGGAACAGTTGCCGGACCGAGGAGGAGAAGCTGAGGGGGGCCAGGAGCAGGCAGTGGTCCTCGGGGGTGATCTCGGTGAGCTGGTTCAGGGCCGCGAGGTTGTGCAGGACCGCTTGGTGCGGAACTTCCACCAGTTTCGAGGCCGCGGCAGTGCCGGATGTCGGCATGACGTAGGCGATGCCGTCGGTGACCGGGGCCTCGTCAGGCGCGAACGGGACAAGGGTGGCGTCACGGAGGAGGAAGTGAGGCTTGGCCCGGCCGGTGATCTGCTCCGGGTCGTGCGCGGGGTCGAGCGGAAGGTAGGCACACCCGCAGGCCATGACGGCCAGCAGATCCAGGAGCGCGAGCACGGACCGTGAGACGTCCACGCCGACCAGAGCACCTGGGGTCAAGCCCTGCCAGCGAAGGGCATCGGCGTGCTCGCGGATGCGGTCGGTCATCTGGCCGTAGGTCAGTCGGTCGCCGGGCAGCCACAGCGCGGAGGCCTCGGGCTGAGCGCGGGCGACGGTCTGCAGCGCGGCGATCAGGTCGGCGGGGGGTCGGTCAGTCATGGAACGTCACCGCCTTGACATCGGCGGCGGCGACCGGCCCGCCCATCGCGACCAGGATGGTGCGCTCGCCCTGGAAGGCTCGGCGGCCGTGGGCGGTCAGCATGTTGTCCAGCAGCAGGACATCGCCGAGCTGCCAGTCGAACTGGTGGGCCTCCTCACGCAGGACGGTGCGGGTCAACGTGAGCAGTTCGGTGGGGATCTCCGCGCCGACGCCGGTGCGCGCGTGCATCGGCATCTGCTCGCCGAACAGGTCCCGCCACAGCGCCTCGCGGTCGGGACCGCCGTGGGAGGCATGCCACAGGTGCAGCTGGTTGAACCACACCGGCTCGCCGGTGACCGGGTGGCGGATCGCGGTCGGCAGGCTCTGGGCGGTGCGCAGGGTGTCGTCGGGCAGCCAGGCGTGGTCGATGCCGTGCTCGGTGCAGTAGCGGCTGACCTCGTTCTTGTCGTCGGTGCCGAACGACTGCCTCCAGCTGATGCCCGGCCTGTCTGCGCATGTCTGGTGCCGGATGTAGGTGACCTGGTCGGGTATCTCGCCCGCGGCGGCGGTGACGCGGGCGAAGACCGTGCGGCCGTCGACGAGCGGGGTCTGTCCGCCCCGGCCGAGGGCTGGCGGCTGCGCGCAGTAGAACGCGATCCGGGCCGGCCACAACGGGCTGTAGGCGAGCTCGTGGTGCGGCGGAATGTCCTGCGTGCTGTCCCATTCGGTGCTGGTGTAGACGCCGTCGGTGACGGGCGTGCGCGGGGAAGCGCCGTGGACGTAGGGCAGAAGGTCGCCGAGGAAGGGGCGGACGGCGTGCCTGAACTCCTGCGGGCCGCTCACGGTGAACCCGCGCAGCAGGACCGCGCCGGTGGCGGCGAGCGCCCGCTCTACCTGATCCGCGTGCTGGCCGGTCCAGGTGGCGAGCGGGACGGAGGTCGGTGCGGTGAGAGTGCGCGGGATGGTCATGCAAGGCTCCCCGGGTGTGAGGTGAGCGCGAGCGCGGTGTCCTGGAGCATCTGTGCGCCCAAGACCAGGTCAGCGGGGCTGGTGTCCTCGTGCGGGACATGGCTGACGCCACCGATGCTGGGCACGAAGATCATCGCGGCAGGGGTGATGGCCGCCATCATCTGAGTGTCGTGCCCGGCTCCGCTGGTGAGGGGCAGCGTCGGCACCGCGCGCCGGGCGGCCGCCGCGGCGATCGACCGGCGCAGGGCCGCGTCGGTGAGTACCGGCTTCGAAGATGCGGCTCGGGTACACGAGGCCTTCACCGTGCGGCGCTGCGCGATGCTCTCGATTCGGCGCACGGCCTCGCCGGCCGCCCTGTGCAGCTGCCCTTCATCGGCGTCGCGCACGTCGACGGTCAGGTGCACGAGGCCCGCGATGGTGTTCGGCGAGTTGGGCGCGGCCTCGAGTCGGCCAATGGTGGCCACCTGGCACCAGTCGGCGGCGGGCAGGTGTTCGACAGCAAGGACGATCTCCGCTGCGGCGGCGAGCGCATCGGAGCGGCCGGGCATCGGGGTGGTACCGGCGTGGGCGGCCGCGCCCATGAGTTCGACTTCCAGTTGGACACGTCCCACGATGGCGTCGACGATGCCGATGGGGATGCGCTCTCGTTCCAGGACCGGGCCCTGCTCGATGTGCAGTTCGATGTAGGCCAGGAGCTGATGCGGGTCCAGGCGGGCCTGATCGATGGCGTCGAGGTTGCCGCCGGCCCGGGTGAGCGCGTCCCGCAGGATGGTGCCGTCGTAGGCGGTGGGCGCTGCGGCGGGTGTGGGCAACTGTCCGCTGGCGGCCAGCGATCCCCAGAACGGCTGTGGGTGTAGCGCCCCTTCCTCGTTGGCGAAGGCGACCGCGGTGACCGGGTGCGCGAGGTCGAGAGGGGTGAGGTTCTCGACGGCTTCCAGGGCGGAGACCACCCCGTAGACCCCGTCCAGCGGACCAGCGTCGACGACGGTGTCCAGGTGCGAGCCCAGAACCAGCGTGGTCGTGCCGGGGTGTGGGCGCGGCCCGAGCCACAGATTCCCGGCGGCATCCACGGCGGTGGGGAGATCGGAGTTCTCTGCTTCGCGGACCATGTAGCGGCGTGCTTCGAGGTCCGCCGGGCTGAAGCCGGGGCGGGTCACACCGCCGTTCTCGGACCGGCCGATCTGGGCGAGCTCCGTGAGGCGGCGCAGGAGCCGATCTCGGTTTACGGGCTGGGCAGGCATCAGTTCACCTCTCCTTCCGGTTCTGTCGGCGCGGCCGCGTGGTGGAGCTGGTGGGCCTCGGCTGTGTGAACGCACAGCTCCCCCAGACTCGGAGACCGGTCGACGGCATTCAGAGCGACCCTTGGGGGCAGGCAGAGGGTGCGGGCGAGCACGAGAGCGGCACCGGTCGTCCAGGACAGCGTGTTGGGCAACTCGCTCGCGGCGTCGACGTCCGGCCTCAGGCCCAGGGCATCGGTCACCTGCCGGCCGATGGCGTTGTCCACGGCGGCATGTCCGGTGGCGTGGCGCCTGGCGTTTCCGGGCGCCGGGAGCGCGGAGCGGTCGACCTTGCCATTGGCGTTGAGCGGGACAGCAGGGATGGCGATCAGGTGGGTGGGGACCAGGTGGTCGGGCAGCCGCGTGGCCAGGTGCTGGCGCATCTGGCCGCTATCGATCGGCATGGTGGCGACGTAGTAGCCGGCCAGGGCCAAAAGTTCGCGGCGGCTTCCGACTGCCGTGACGACGGCCTCGATGACCTGCGGGTGGCTGGTCAGCGCGGCCTCGACCTCGGCGGGTTCAACGCGGTATCCGCGGATCTTGACCTGCTGGTCCCGGCGCCCCAGGAACTCGATGCTCCCGCCGGGCTGCCAGCGGCCGATGTCGCCGGTGCGGTACATCCGGGCAGCCGGGTCGGCGGCGAAGGGGTCGGCCAGGAATCTCTCGGCGGTCAGCTCTGGCCGGCCGCGGTAGCCGCGGACCACGCAGGCGCCGCCGATGTACAGCTCCCCGGGCACACCGACGGGCACCGGCTGCTGGTCCTCGTCGAGGACGTACATGGTGGTGTTGGCGATCGGGCGGCCGATGGGGACGAGCTCCACGCCGAGATCGACGGTGTCGTCGATCGTGTGGACGCTGTTGCCGACGGATGCTTCCGTTGGCCCGTATTCGTTCAAGATCCGTGCGTGCCGTGTCGGTTCCCGGTCTCGCCAGTGCGCCAGGGTGCGGGTCGTGAACGCGTCGGCACCCACCGCCAGCATGCCGGTCAGTTCCTTGGCCTGGTCCGCGGTGAGGAGCTCGGCCAGCGCGTCGAGCTGTCCGGGGGTCAGTTTCAAGAATGCGAACGGAGCGTTCTTCGCCAGCGCCTCGGTGATCTGGAAGAGGTCGGCTCTCTCCGGGATCATCAGAACGCGCTGCCCGGCGAGCAGTGGCGCGTACAGGTTCGGGACGACCATGTCGTAGGCAACGCTGGAGAACACTGCGCCGCCGCCGGTGCGCTCGCCGATGTACTGCTCCACGCACCAGTGCAGGTAGTTCACCAGACCGCGGTGTGGCACCTCGACGCCCTTGGGCAAACCGGTGGACCCGGAGGTGTAGATGACGTAGGCCAGGTCGTCACCGGTGACTTCCGGAAGCTCCGTTGGGCCGCCGGGATCAGTGTCGCCACTGGCCAGGTCCCGGATTTCCGAGGCCGTCCACGGGCCTTCCGGGGTGCTGGCGGCGTAGGTGGCGTCGCTGAGCACCAGGGTGACCTTCGCGTCATGCAGCATGTGCACGGTCCGGCTCTCTGGCGCGAGCGGGTCCAGCGGGAGGTAGGCCGCGCCGGCCTTCATGACCGCGACGAAGGCCACCAGCAGGTCCGCGTTCCGGCGCGCGCGGACTGCGACGATCGCCCCGGGGCCGATGCCGAGCCGGGCGAGCCGGGCCGCGACTCGGGCAGCGCGTTCGTCCAGGTCGCGGAACGTCAGCTGCTGGTCCGGGTCCTGGACGGCGACGTGGCCGGGCGTGCGGCGTGACTGCTCCTGCAAGAGCTGGTGCAGCGGAGTCTGCAGGTCCCAGCTACGCTGCGGCCCCTGCCAGGTGGCCATCGTCAGGTTCTCGTGCGGCCGCGTCAGGACACGCGGCTCAGCGGAGCGGGGCGGCAGTGCCAGGGCGGTTTGGTGGACCTCGCCCAGTGCCCGCATCTGTGCCGGGCTCAGGCGCGTGGAGATCAACTGCAGCTTGGTGGTTCCGGTGCTGGGGCAGTGGATCAGGTGCAGCAGCACCGTTGCGTCCGCTGGATGGGTGGTGGCCGGTCCGAGCGCGGTGCCTCCCAGCGGGATGAGCTCGCTGGTTTCGGGGTCGGCCAGGTCGGCGGCGGGCCCGTGTTCGTCGACGAGGACCTGGGTGTCCAGGACGTCCACCATGCCGAGCTTCCGAGCGATCTCGTAGAGGGTGGCCGAGGATGTCGCGGCCAGCAGGGCGCGGCCAGCACCGGCCTGATCGTCGTCGAGGCGGCCGGTGCTCTCGGTCGGCGGCACGGGGGCGCTGGTTACGATCAGGCGCTGGCGGCTGCTCAGTTGGACGGAGATGTTCGGGGCCGGGCGGCCAGTGGCGGTACGCACCGCCGCGAGATGCGCATTGATCAAGGACTCCAGCGAGTGGCCGGTGCCGACCGGCACCCGGACCTTTACGGGGCCACCCGGCGAGCATTCGACTGTGTCGCTGGCCGAGTCCATGGGCTCTGTGATCCAGAACCGGGGCTGCTGCGCCCCGTCCTGCACCTCCGCTACTGCCACAGGCGGCACCGCGGACGGCAGCGTCAGATCGGTTGCGTTCTGGTGGGATACGGCGGCGGCCTGCTGGTGATAGCGGTGCAGGACCGTGGCCAGCGCCTGAGTCTGCTGCTCCAGGGTCAGTGCGGCCGGGTTGTGGACCAGCAGGAGAGCGGCGGAACCGGGGCCGGTGATCAGCCCGAGGCGTACGGCCGGCGACAGTGTCTCGGGATCGGGATCCAGCTGGGTGACCTCGCTCCCCCAGGCCGTGGCCAGCGCGCCGACGGTCTTCGTCAGGGATTCTGCGGGTGCATCGCCGAGGTCGTGGACGGTCAGGGGCGGCGGCTCGTCCGGGAACCGCCACACAGGCGTGGTCTCCCACAGGGTCAGCGCCTTGCGCAGCCCGGGCAGATCCGTGGCAGCAGCATGGTAGGCGGCTTCGAGGCGTCCGCGGTCGGGGACGAAGGAAAGCTGGAGGTGGACGACGGCGGCCCCGGCGCGGACACCTACGCGTAGCAGCGTCAGCTCGTCCGCATCCAAGGCCCCGGCCGGGGCCGATGACGTTGCGGAGGTGGTCATGGTGCTCTCTTTCGGCAGGGTGTGAAGGCCGGTCAGCTGAGCAGGGTGACGGGCAGGTAGTCGTAGCCCCAGGTGCGCAGAGAACGGGACCGTCGCCCGTCTCCGGCCGGGGCGAGCTGGGTCACGCGCTGCACCATCGCGTCGAGCAGGCAGGTGAGGGTCAGCCGCGCAAGCCAGGCCCCGAGGCAGTGGTGTGAGCCCATCCCGAACGACAGGTGGTCGTTGGGCTGGCGCCCAATGTCGACCTGGTCAGGGACGGGAAAGACGCTGGGGTCGCGGTTGGCGATCGGGTGCCATGCCGTGATGCGCTCCCCGGCTCGGATCGGGGTGCCTCCGATGGTGAGGTCCTCGGTTGCTGTCCGCATCACGTTCAGGCTGGGCGCGCTGAGGCGCAGGATCTCCTCCACCGCGCCCGGTAACAGTTGCCGGTCGGTGCGCAGTCGCTGCCACTGCTCGGGCGCCGCGATGAAGGTGCTGGCCGCGCCCACCAGCGCCTGCCGTGTCGTCTCGTGCCCGCCGGCGAGCAGCAGGTGCGCGTTGTAGAGGATCTGCTCCAGGCCGAGATCCTCCTGTCTGTCGGCGCGCAGCCGGGCAAGTACTCCCTCGCCCGCGCCAGGACGGTGCAGGAGCTGCTGGAAGTAGAGGAACAGCTCAGTGTTGGCTTCGGCCACGTCCTGCTGGCTCGGTTCGGGCGCGGAAAGCGGGCCGGAGCTGGAGCCGAAGGCCGCAGCGGTCCACTGGGAGACTTGCTCGCGGTCGGCGGCGGGGATCCCGAGGATCAGACCGGTCAAGGTCAGGGTCATCCGTGTGGCCACGGCCGTAGCGAAATCGACCTTCCCGGCATGGAATACCTCGTCGACCACCGTGCGCGCCGTCTCCGCCAGCGGCTCCTCGACGAAGGAGAGGGCTTGGGGCGTCATGGCCCGGCTGAGCCCGGCCTTCATCCGGCTGTGTGCGCGGCGGTCGGACTGCACGAGCATCCGGCCGCGGGCCGGCTGGTCGGCCTCGTGCAGCTGTCCGACGTGGATGCCGTACTGGCTGGAGACCTGCCGCCGGCTTCGGTACAACTCGACGACGTCGACATACCGCGTCAGCGCCCAGAACCCCGTACCAGCCCCGGAGTTCCAGTAGACCGGGCAGCTGCGCTGCAATTCCCGCAGTTCCTCCAGACCTCCGGTGGTGGCGAACATGTCCGGGTCGGCGAGGTCGATACCGGGCACGTCAGCCCCCGTGATGGGGGTCGTACTGCGCCATCGGCAGTTCCGGGGCCGTGTAGGCGGGGATGACGTCCCAGTCCAGCAGCGCCCGCCGGCGCAGGTCGAGCGCCAACGTGACCGCCCGGTCCGGCTGACAGCCGAGGTGCTCGGCGGCATCCCGAAGCGTGCGCTCGCCAGTGGCCAGGTCGAGCAGGAGCGCTTCGTCCGGGTCGAGACCGGTGGTGCTGGCGCCCGGCGTACGGACTGGTCGCAGATCGAGGCGATCGGGGGCGGGGATCTCGATCGTGCCGATGAACAGCCGGTCGAGCTGACTGCCGAAGAGGCAGTCGATCGCCTCCGCGGGGTCCTCGACGATCGGCTTGCCCCGGACGTTGAAGCTGGTGTTCAGCACCAGCGGGATCCCGGTGAGCCGCTCGAACTCCGTGATGAGCAGCCGGAAACCGCCGGGCAAGTCAGCGGCCACGGTCTGCAGGCGGCAGGTGCCGTCAACGTGGGTGATCTCCCGCACCTGCGGCGCATTGTCCGGCCGAACGGGGCAGACCAGAAGCATGAACGGGCTGTCTTGGCACGGCAGGACGAACCACGCCGTTGCCCGCTCCTGGAGGACCGAGGCAGCGAACGGCCGGAAGCCTTCGCGGAACTTCACGCGGGCATTCAGACGATCCTTCATCCCTGCGATCCCCGGGTGACACAGGATCGAGCGGGCTCCCAGGGCTCGCGGGCCGAGTTCTGCGCGGTCCTGGAACCAGCCGACGATCTCTCCGCGTGCGACGGCGGCGGCCGCTGCTTCGGCAGCGCCGCGCTCGTCGGCGTGGGTCACCGGATCCAGGCCGGTCTTCTGTGCGAGGGCCTGGATGGTGTCCTGCTGGTCGGTGACCTGAGATGGTCCGAGGTAGACGTGGGTCATTCGCGAGGCGAGTGCGGGGGCGGCGCGGCCGAGTAGGACTCGGTCGGCGTAAAGGGCAGCGCCGACGGCGTTGCCATCGTCAGTCGCAGCGGGGAACACGAACAGATCATCAGGCTGCAGCTCCGCGGCGATGCGTGTGTTCAGGGCACTGTTGAGGAAGCAGCCGCCGGCCAGTACAAGGCGGCGGGTGCCTGCTTCCTGCATCGTCCGGGCGGCCATCGCCAGACATGCGGCCTCGAACTCCCGCTGGAGCTGAGCGGCCAGGTCGAAGTGCTGGTGGTCGAACCCGCCCCCGCTCTGTGAGGGGCGAAGCAGGTAGCCGTCGGTGGTGCGGGTGGCGAAGCCGAGCTCGGCGAGGTGGGCGGCGGCCCCGTCAAACCGGATCTGGTCTCCGTCGGTGTGGATGAAAAGCGGCTCTTTCGACAAGGGCTTGCCGTAGCTGGCCAGTCCCATCGTCTTGCCGGCGTCGTCGTAGGTGGACCCAGGCTCGGCAAAGCCGAGAGCGAGTGTGACAGCCCGGTAGACCTCTCCGATGCCGGACAGATCGGTCGGGATCCACAGGTCACCGTCTCGGCGGCGTCCGGCGATCCTGCTGGAGGGTCGCACCGTTCGCCACAGCATCCGGGGCTCGCCCGTCGGCTGGAAGAGGAACGCGCTCTCCTGCTCGCGGGCATTCTGGCCGATACGTGAACCGTAGGCGTCGATGACGAGCGCGGCAGCCGGACGGTCTGCGGTGCTGCAGTAGAACGCGGCGCTGGCATGGGCGAGGTGGTGCCCGGGGTGGGGCAGTGCGAGCGCAGATGCCGGGTCCGTGAGCAGCCCAAGGCTTTCCAGCAGCCCGTTCTCCTCGCCCTGGCTGCGGGTCTCGGTGGAGGTCGCGATCCAGTGATCGACGTCCAGTCGGCCAAGGTCCTGGTCAGCGAGGACAGCGTCGATGAGGCGGGCCATAGCGGCGGGGTAGGCGTGGTGGGCGACGACGCCGCGCTTCACACCCGTGATGCGCTCCAGGGCTAAGGCCCCGCGAACTTGTCCGTCCACGATGAGCGCCGCGGCGCTGTCGTGGCTCATGTTCAAGCCGACAATGACGGTCATGAGGCTCCTCTTGGACAGGCGGAGAGCAGCAGGAGTCCACCGGTGGAAGAGAGACATGAGTAGTCGTCACTTTGCCTGCTGCGAGAGCTATTTGAGAGTGATGGGCGTGTATGCATAGCCGCTAGAGCTGGATGCTGTGCAACCTGTGCAACCCGCTGCAGCCTCTCCCCAGCGGCCACTTAGGGCCGGGACGATCGAGCCACTTCCCGGAACCGCCCCAGGACAATTAGCAACGCGGTGTACATTCTCCGTCACTCTCTGATGCACCATCGTGTTGAAGGGCTGCCCCATGGCTCGGTCAAAAGAGCTCTCACCCAATCACCGGCTCGGACATCTGATAGCCGAGACCGGCTGGGACAACGTCGGTGTTCTCGCCGACCGCGTGAACCGGCTACTCCGCCAGGCCGGCAGCCGCCGCGTGATCCACCGCACTACCCCGTACAAGTGGCTGCGTGGGCACGTCCCGAGCGGCCCCGTGCCGGCTCTCGTCGTCCGAGCGTTATCGACTGCGTTGGGTAGGGATCTCACATTCGATGACGTCTGGGTGCATCGCGGCCCGACTACCGTCACCGAGGTGATCCGCGCACACGAAGGGCTCGATCAACCCTGGGACATCACTGGCCTGCACAAGCTGCTGAAGGAACTGGACACGGTGTCCGCCCGCCGTGTAGTGCTGGCCGCCACGGGAACAGTCCTGACAGCGCTGGCCTGGCAATCCCTCGCCGCCCCGGTTCCCCGTCTCATCGCCCCCCGCAAGCCGACCACCGCGGTCCCGCCATCCGCACTGCGGATCGTGGACAGCCTGGTCTCCTCCGCGCAGGCTGCTGACGACAGGGAAGGAAGCTCAGCCAGGCAGACCATCAGCATGTCCGTCCCGATCATCGTGAAGCTGCTCCAAGAAGGCGACTACTCCCCCGAAGCCGGGGCACACCTGGCCCGATCTCTTGCCCAGGTCTGCCAGACCCTGGCCTCCATGCATCATGACGAACTCGCTGCTGGCATTTCCCAGCGCCTCTACCTCATGGCCTTGCGAGCCGCCCATGCCGCAGGCGATCACGCCCTCGTCGCAAGCATTCTCGCTCGCATGTCAGGTCAAGCGGCTGACTACGGACAGGCCGCCGATGCCGTCCAACTCGCCGCGACGGCCACCGAGGCAGCCGCGCACGCCGCGCCGAGCGTGCGAGCCCTCGTTGCGGCTCGCAAAGGAATCGCCCACGCCAGCGCCCGCGAATCGGACGCCTTCGAAGCGTCGATTGACGACAGCAACCGTTTTTTCGAACAATCGGCTCGTCAAGGCGAAGCCTCTTCCTGGGCCGGCTACGCCGATCGGACCGAACTCGACGCCATCGCTGGACGCGGCCTGGTCATTCTGGCAGCCAAACGCACCGCTGACCCGTTGATCGTGTTGCCCCGGGCATCCAAGCTCTTACAGGCTCGGGCGCAGACGCCGCTGGGTGGCGATCATCAACGCTCCGCCCTACGTCACGGAGCCCTCTACAGCCTGGCTCAGGCCCAGCTCGGCAACCTCGATGCCGCCGTCGATGCAGCCGAGACTGCCCTCACCCGACTGCCGACCGTTGCATCCACCCGAAGCGTGATGTTGCTACGCGATCTTGCCTTCGTGCTGGACGGGCACAGCGCCGCATACCCACGGGCCCGCACGATCGTTCACGACATTCACGGCCACTGCCAGCGCCTTCGTCTGCGCTAGGCGCCACCCACCGATAGTGACGCGTCACTACGTCAGAACCTATACCAGTCAACGCATCTGCTGGTTCAGCACCGTCACCTGGAGGAATACGCATGATCAGCGGCTGGACTACGGTCTCGTCGACCGTTCAGTACGCCGGAGTCCGGGTGGTGGTGCGCCGCGATTCGGTCAGGCGCACAGACCAGAGTCTGGGGACCTACGAGTACACCGAGTCGGTCGACGGCGTGCGCGTTGTAGCTCTCGACGACCGAGGCCGGATCGCTCTGGTGGAAGAGAACGTCTACGTGTGCGGTCAGCGGCTGCTGATGTGCCCCGGTGGCGGATGCGAGCCCGGCGAGGATCCGCGGGCGGCTGCACGCCGGGAATTGGCCGAGGAAGCGGGCATCCGTGCCGCCGAGGTCGAACCGCTGATGACGATGTGGCGGATGCCTGCTGGCGCGCGCACGCGTGAGCACCTCTTCCTTGCACGGCACTTGAGCATCGGTGAACACCATCGGGACGCAAGTGAGGCCGACATGGAGCTGTGCTGGGTCGCATTGGAGGATGCGGTAGCGATGTGCGGCGACGGTCGGATCACCGAAGCCGGCACCCTCGCAGCGGTCTTGCTGACCGCGCAGCGCGCCGCTTCTAGCCCAAGCCCTGAGCCTCGGGTCAAAAAGGCCCACTTTGCTAACGCCTCTGCCTGAGCGTCGGCGTTTCGGCCAACCAGCCACTGGGCGTGTGCTCTTGCGCAGCAGGGGTCGTTGCAGCACACACCTTCGAAAATCCGCACAACTCCGGGGTGTCCAACCCGTCCGAAAGCGCAGGTGTTCGAACTCGGTGCGGCGTCGTTGAGCACGACGACACGACCGTCACGTCCACGAGAGGGAACTCATTGACTGGAGGACGGGCTCGTTGAGGACGGGGTGTTCGACGTGCTGCTCGCCCGCCGGACGGGAGGTGCCCGGTGAGCGGCGGCGGGCGGCACATGGTGCCGGTGGACGTGCATCTGATCGCGGTCCGCGAGGGGAAGGAGGGGCCGGAGGTGCTGCTGTCGCGGCGGGCCGGCACCGTCTACGCCGCGGGGCACTGGCACTTCCCCTCGGGCCACGTCGACGGTCCCTTCGAGGACGTCGTCACCGCGCTCGTGCGCGAGGCGTACGAGGAGACGGGCCTGGTGGTGGATCCGGACGACGTACGGGCCGCAGTCACCGTGCACCACCGGGCGCCGGCCGGGAGCGCGCGGGTCGGGTTCTTCTTCGAGGTCCGCCGCTGGGCCGGGACTCCGGACGTCAGGGAGCCCGAGGTGTGCGACGCCGTGGACTGGTTTCTCCACGCGCTGCCGGAGCCGATGGTCGCCTACTGCCGCGCGGGGCTGCAGGCGTACCAGGCGGGTGTTCCCGTGGCGCTGCACTTCCAGGAGCCGGACGATCCGTTCGGGCACGACCCGGCTACCGACCGGCTCTGCCTCGTGCCCGCCCCGGGCTGCGGTGAGCCGCGTCCTGGGCGGGAGGTGCGGGAGTTCGCCGAGCAGGCGATCGGCCGGATCACGACCTGGACGGACGTGTCCTGGGCACGTGAGGAAAGCCGCGTATGGCGGGCGCACGGCGCCGAGGGCGGCACCTGGTACGTCAAGATCCACCAGAACGACCGCTTCCACCAGCGTGAAGTGGCCGCGCTCCGCGTCTGGGTGCTAGGCATCGGTCCGGCGGCGCCTCGCCTGGTAGCCGCTGACGCGCAGTTGCGGGCCGTCGTGCTCACCGCCGTGGGGGGCCGATCCCTGTGCGGCGCCACGTACGCGCCCGAGCAGCAGCGCCACATCTTCCACCGCATCGGGCAGCTCGCAGCCGCCATCCACACCAGCGCCCCACCGCGCCCGGCAGCCAGCACCCTGCCCCTGGGGAAGCTGGAGCGGCACCTGAACGGCGCCCGGTCTCACCTCGCGGCCGGGGACGAGGAGTTCATCCGCACCACCGCCGAGAAGGCCGCCGGCCTGCCCGCCCCGGACGTGGTGCCCACGCACGGTGACTTCCGGGACCTTCATTAGGCAAGTCAGTTGTCGGGATTGGAGTTGTCGGGGCTGCTGGCCGTCAGGGTGGAGGCGCAACATCATGTGGTCCGCCTTTCGGGTGGGTTGAGAGCGATTCGGTTCAAGTCGCGATCTGTCGGCGCTCGTTGTGGTTGGATGAAGGAACGTCACCTGCGTGGAGGCGTGCTGCCTCACCTGCTGCGCTGCGGCCCAGGGGTGAAGCTGATGATTCTCGGATCGTCGCAGCACGGAGCCCTGTCGGTGTCGCCGAAGCGCCGGGCACCGAGAGTCCCCGGAGGCAGACAGCGAGTGTGTGGGCCCCGATGGTTCCGCTGCACGCGGACTTTCGGCACGGCCCAAGGAGCACTCTCCGTGAGTCTCAACCCAACTTTTCGCTCGCCTGCACACACGACGGATCTCGATGAGACGCTAACTTCGGTCTCTGCCGTCGGCGTCTCTGCGGAACCGGCGCTCGATGCCGACACCGCTGACATCAACGTTTCCGCTGACCGGGATAGCACCCTCGACCCGAGCGATGAGTCTGAACCTCCACTGCAGGTCATCCCGGTCACCAGCACCATCGACGCCCATGGTCGGCCCACGCTGCGCGTAGTCGATGCCCGTTCGGCTGCCAAAAAGGCCGAGCTTCTGGCCGCGCAGCCGAACATTCAGCTGGGCGTGAGCACATTGACGCGTCTGGCCTCCTCGTGCGTCACGCTCGCCGAACTCACCCCGGCCCATATCAAGAGTCAGCGCGTAGAGACCGGGTGGCTGTCCATGATCGAGGTGCGCGAGTTCGTCACGCTCCTCGGCTTGACACCCAGCAATGACCGGCTCGGTGACCAACTCATGTATGCAGCCGATCCTGCGTTCACTTCCCTTGCGACGGACACCTTCGGTCGACCGGTCGGTCACATCGCGGTGCCGATGCCCACGTCGGAGGGCACGAATGCGCAAATCGTGTACAGCGCAACAAAGGCCACACTACTGCAGGCCACAGATCGTAACTGCCTTGCAGTACAGGCGGAGAACCCGCAAGACGACATTGGTCCCGACATCATCCATCGGGCTCTGACTGCAGTGTTCACGTTGCTGGACTACTCCGGCGAGCGTGAGGAAGAGGAGCAGGCCACAGCAGATGGCAACAGCCGGCTGGGAAGCGCCTACGCGCGGATTGAGATCGTCCCGGAATGGCTGCCGACGCGGCTGCGGAAGCAGTACGCGGTTCCGGTCAGCGAACGCAAGAAGACGGTTAAGCTCCTCCCGTCAATGATCATGAACTGCACATTCTCCGAGCGCCGCGACCTCACCCGAAAGATCATCAAGGCGAACGAAGAACGGCTCGCCATGCCCGCAACAGGGAAAGCCAAAGATCTCAGGGAACGTAACGCTGCCGTTTGCACGCTCAACGCGCTGACCGCGCCCGTCCAGGTGATCGTTGGCTACGTCGACGACGACCAGGCCACCTACGGGATGAGCCGCTTCGCATCGGCAGTCCGTTCACTCCTTGTACGCATGAATGTTGGCGTCAAGGCCTTCGATAAGGGCGCGCAGAACGCCGTCAAGGCCGAAGAGATCGTGCTCGCAGCTCGTCAAAACGGCCACTTCGACGACGCGGATACAGACCTGCTGATCGGTCGCGGCGACGTGACCGCGGCCATGGAGTATCACGGGCTCGACCCATCCCTGCGTGATCTCCGCGCGGCGTTCGTGACGAGGAAGTGCTCTGAGCACGCCTACTGGCTCAACAAGGCAATGCGCGAGAAGAACAGAGCTGGGAAGGTCACACCCGTTCACCGCACGGGTGCCGCGAGTGAGCTCGCGTTGCGCTCCTACACCACCAAGCTCAGCTCCACTGAGCTTGACCGCGCCCGCACTGCGCTCAATTCCGGGTGCGTATGGCAGGACCTCATCAGCTCGCCATGGCACGTCACGAACGTAAACAGCAGCGACAAGATCGACGAGCTGCTCAAGAATGCTCTCACCGAACTCGGCGTCAACCAAGACGGCGACACGGTGACAGGAAAACCGGGAGAACATGCCCGACTCCTCGGCGTCCTCGGCCTGTTCGCGCTTGTCATCGCCGGCGGCCTTACCAGCCCGAAGGGGTCGAGCGAGAAGGAGGTCAACGATGCGATCGACCGATCCAGCGTCGGTAGCATCGTCGACAAGCTTCTGACCTTCCCGTGGGGCCTGCGCCTGCTCGCCGAGAACATCAAACGTGCCCGCGCCAACAGCCCACTTCTCCTCGCGCAGGTCCCGGACGGCGAGACAGAGATCGAGCTCGTCGACGACGCGGCCGCCACCGTCACAGTGCGTGATGCCCGACTGCGGCAAGCGGTCCGCATCGCGACTCAGGGCCGCGCAGAGAAGACTGCCGCCTCCGATGAGGAGACAGCGTTCACCGCTTTGTGCCGCCACATTACTCAGGCCGACGAGGCATTCAGGCGCTACCGCGCGATCCGCAACGAGGATCCCTCGCCTCCGCTGCTGCCGACGGTGAAGACCGACACACCTATCAAGCAGCTCGAGACGATCGCCAAGGCCCTCAACAAGATGACCGTGGACGAAGACCAGTGAGCACTCTCGATTGGCCCGGTGTCGTCGAAATGACCGAGCGCCGATACCACTATCTGGCATCTCTCGCTGGCAAGCACCTTCTCGATCACCGTCCGGTGCCGTACCTCCTTGGCCGGCCCTACGACGGCGAAGAGGAGAAGGCGGTCTACATCGTTGTGAACCACAATGACCTGGCGTGCTACGGAGGTCAGACCAGGCCCACGAAGTGTTGGACGGGGGCAACTGGTGTTCGCCTTGGGCAGCACCTGCGGGAGGAGTCCAAGCGTCGAGAGTGGAAGGCGTTTTGGGTCCTTCCGCTGAAGTGGGCCACGGGGCCTGAATTCGTCAACTGGTATGAGGACACCGTCACTGCCCGGCTCGGGCTGCCGTTGCGTCGACGAAGGGGCGGCCGGACTTCCTTTCGCTCGTAGGGATCACAAGCGCCGAGTGAGCGACCTCTAATGGCATGGCGTGCACCACGGCGTCTCCCGTCTCCGGTGAGGAGAAATCCATGCCTAATTTTCTCCTCACCGGAGCGAGTGCTTGGCTGGGCCCCGATACCTTTCAGTGAGGCGGAGGATGTGGCGTCGTCCGGTGGTGACGAGCTGGACGACCGTGGGAAACCGCAGCATGCGGAACCATCGGGTTGAGAAATGTCAGCCCCGCCCTGCCCGCCGACGCGGGGAGGGAAGGCGGGTGACGTTCCCGGACTGCTCAAGTTCCTCCCGAGCTTGCAACAGTTCCAAGTCAAGCTCGGCAACAATCCGCCGCAGCGCGGCACTGACGGCTCGCTCCTTCGCGAGTGCCTTCGTGACTGCCGCCAGCTCCTCCTTCACCTCGGCGTATTTGTCGGCCAGTTCCTGCATGGCAGCCGGTGTGACGTTCTGCGCCTTGGCACGCGCCTGGAACTCCTCCACGAGGTCCTTGTGGTCGCCGTAGGCGACATCGCGCCGGAGCCCGGACTCACGAAGCAGCTCGGAGGCGGTGAGTTTCCCAGAGACCGAGCGCAGGGGCGTGCCGGCCAGGAGGCGATCGGCTGCGGCCCGAAGCACGGCACGTTCGGCTTCCCGATCCCGCGGGCGTCGGCTGGTCATGCGGTCCTTTCCCTGGCGTCAGGGGCGCCGTGTACTTGGTGGCGGTCGATGATCCCCGATAGATGCGCAGCCTGCGCCGCCGCGCGGTCGCGCCGGGGCCTGGGGGCCAGCGGGTCGGCCGCGTCGGCCCGGTGCCGCTCGCGTCGGCGCTGCACGTCGTCGATGTCACGATCGGTGTAAGCGAGGTTGGCGCACGAGGATCTGCACTCCGACTCGTCCGGCGTGTCATCGTCTGGCAGCCCGAGTGCAAGTTTGGCCTTGCGGCAGGCGGCCGTGGCCGCACGCCATACGCAGGTCATGCCCTGGCCGTGATAGATGGCGGGATCCATCTGTTCCAGGAGGCGTTCCACGCTACCGGCGCTTGTCACCACTCGGCCTTCGAACGACGCGGTGCGCTCCATGCGAGCCCGGTACTCGTCGGCAGAGGGGCCGCTGACGTGCTCACCGGCTGCGAGGTGCTGGCCGTCCTGTTCGACCTGGTCGATGATGAGCTCGAGTTTCTCCACGGCGATGTCGTGCAGCCAGGAGGGGTCGGCATACCCTAACGGTGGAGTCGGGTATTGGAACTCTCCGAATACCCGGTCGCCACCTGCGGCACCAGGCCTTGGGTCGGGTGAGCGGCGTGCCGCCGCCGTGCGCGCTCATGTCCTATCGGCAGGGCCGGCTCCTCGCTCGAGGAGCCGGATTCGGCCCACGGCCTGGAGCCGCCCAGGCGAGCCCAGGCCGCGGACCATCGGCGATGTCGCTCGGCCCTTGCGGTCCTCGATGCGTCCCCTTCGCGCGCTGTCACGGGCCCCATGTGGCCTCACGCGGCGGCAACGCACTACGCCCAACGGACGAACCTGATGGCGCTCATTCATAAGTCGTCATGTAAATGCGACATCTGAACATAGCGTGGTCTGGTCCTGCCATTAAGACAGTGGAGTGGTCTCGCATGGGATACAACGTTGCCGCCATTAAGTTGCAAGTTGAAGGACGGGACCTCACCACAGTCAAGTGGGTGACAGATGTTCTGACGTGGCTTAACTATACGTACGATGTTGTTGCCGTCGTCGATCTGATTGAGAACGGAAATTTTCCGAGCTCCGAAACTGGGCTATTGGAAGCGGTACTTGATGCCACTCCGGAAACTGGTCTCCCTGCGGCGGTACTCGCTCTTGAGTCGATGATTTCCGATGAGGGGGCCAGGCTTCAGCTGGAAGGATTGACCACTGGACATACCTTCCACATTGAGATCAAGGGTATTGACAAGGTAATTGATGCCATTGCTCGGATTTGCGATCCCGCCAGACGGAGGGAGCATAGGGTCAAAGCAGAAAGGGAAGCGGAGGAGGCCCGCCATGAAGCGGAGATGAACAGGAGCGAAGAGAAGGTTGTCACTGCCAAGGCGGAGCGCGAGGTGCAGGATGTCAAGATCAAGGCTGCGCATGAGAAACTTACGGGAATTGGGCTTCTCGCTGAGACGCATTCGAGGCTGCACGACCAGTTGACGGAATATTACGGCGAGGAAGCTGCGCAGAGAGTGATGGATAAAATCGGCGCGGAGCTCGACAGGGCGATCGGGATCCAGCCCGCGAGTGAAATCAAGATGATCGAAGGCCCGGATAACCGCTAGAGCACTGGATTGCGTTCGCTATGGGCGATCAAGCGTAGTCGTCTGGTAATCGTGCGGGAATTCATGCTGCCGGAGCATCCGCCAAACCGGCCATCCAGGGTGTACGTCTTCATTATTACCGATGAGCGCGGTTGGAGCGCTGGCTGACGTCGGCGGCGTAGGCGGCCCAGTCCCCGCCTGATGCCTGCTGCCACTGGACAGCGACTTTGATGTGGACCCCGAGCATCCGGGCGAGGATCGCGGCGGGGACTTCGGTGGCGAGGGTGAACAGCGCGGTGGAGCGGTCCTGCCTCGGCTGGATACCGATTTTCTGGAGGCGTTGGCCGATCCGGTCGTCCCCGAGGGGGTGCCCGGGGCGTCCTCCTGGGAACAGCCATGGGACGTCGTCGGGGGTGCCGATCTTGGCTTTGCCGCGGCGGGTCGTAACGAGCTCGAGGACCAGGCTGGCCAGCGGTGCGGGGAGGACGACTGGCGAGGTACCGAACGTGACGGAGACCGTGTCGTTGCCGATGTGAACGTCGTCGACGGTGAGCTGGCTGATGGTGGCGATCTTCTGTGCGTAGAGGATCAGCAACAGTCCCGCGACGCGGTCCGGGGTCGGCAGGGTGTTGTCGTTGAGGAGGCGGCGGGCTCGGCCCAGCGTTTCTCGCTGTCGATGGTGCTGAGTGGGCCGGTCCAGCGGACGGTGCCGTAGGTCAGGTCACGGGCGTGCCGGTGCTGTACCGACCAGCGGATGAAGTGGCCGGTCTCGTCGCGGTAGCTGACCTTCGGGGCGGCCATCCAGCGTTCCAGGTCCGTCTGGGTGCAGGTGCCCAGTGTGAGTCCGTCGCCGGTGAGCCAGTTGAGGAAGTTGTCCGCGGCGGTGACGTGGCAGCGCACGTTCAGGTCCTGGAGCCGGGTGGTGTGGTCTGCTCCGAGGCGGCGCCGGAATCGGCGCATGTGGTGCCAGACCGCGTAGCCGTGCAGGATCCGGCGCTCGGCGAGGTCGGTGCGGGCCTGGACCGTCGCGGTGATCCATTTTTCCAGGGCGACGAGCCGCTCGTCGCGGGGTGGCAGGGCGCCGGTCGCGACCAGGACACTGCGCAGGTGGGCCAGCACTTTGCCCGCAGGTAGTTCGTCGAGGACCTCGTGGGCGACGGGTCGCTCGTCGCGTCCTATGCGTTCCAGGAGGTCGCGGGCCTTCGAGCGGGAGACCCAGGCAAAGGCGACGTCCGGGCGCTCGGCGCTCGTCAATGCCTCGTGGAACGGGGCGAGTTCGGGCCGGATGGCCCCGTTGGCGTCGCCGAGGAGGTTGCGTACTTGCTGGTCGAGAACGCATCGCTGGCAGGGGCGGGTGCTGAGCTGCCAGGTGATGGTGCAGACCGGGCAGCGGCCCCAGAAGTCCGGGTCGGGGTTGGTGCATTTCGCGCACAACGGCGCCTCCCAGGTGCCACTGCGGGCCTGGGCGACGGTGCCGCAACTGCTGCAGGCCACCCATCGCTGCTGGCAGCGGTCGCACCAGGGCTGGCCGGTGGCCCGAGCGCGGGCACGGGCGGCGCGAGACCCGCTCCACCCGCGTCCTTACCGTCACCGACCTCCACCTGGACTTCCCCCACGTGGTCCAGGCCGCGAAGATCCTGCGTCACCGCACGGACGTCCGCACCGGCAAGGTCACCCGCCAGACCGTCTACGCCATCACCGACCTGACGGCCCAGCAGGCCTCCCCGCAGAAAGTCGCGCAGCTCGCCCGCTCGCAGTGGACCATCGAGAACCGGCTCCACTTCGTTCGCGACACCACCTTCGCCGAGGACTCCTCCAAGATCCGCACAGGGCACGGCCCGGAGAACATGGCCACCCTGCGCAACCTGGCCATCGACACCCTCCGTCGGGCCGGGCACCGCAGCATCGCGGCCGGCCTGCGCGAGGTCTCCTACGCGCCCCACACCCGCCCCCTCGACCTACTCAAGCTGCCCTGACCAGCAACAGCCCCGGGCCACAACGACTATGAATCAGCCCTGGCCCGGCTCCTGGGAGGTCAGCCATCGGCCGATGTCACTCTGAGTGCACGTGGCCAGGGTGCTGCCGGGTTCTCGGAGCCAGGCGAGCAGGCGGATGGCCGAGCGGATCTCGTATCGGTAGAAGTTGAACTGGCCGCTGGTGAGGGGGCGGCGCCGTGCGGGGCGCAGTCGGAGTCGGAGCGCCACCGCGAAGGGGTGGCGCTCCGGTGCGAGGGGGTCTGGATCCGCGACGCCAGAATCGAGTGACCTGCTTCTTGGTCAGAGCCACGAGCGTCCCAACCCCGGTGACCTAAGCCTGGGGCCGCCAGTCGGCCTCAGTTCCTGACCAACGCGCGCAGGATGCGATCACACAGGACCCAAAGGTCTGCTCCACGGTGCGGCGTGCCCACCAGCGTGCGACCGAGGCTCACATGAATAGCCATCTACAGACGTTCAGGAGCTAAGGGATTCGATAAGAGGGAGATAGCGATTGAGTAGCGACTCACCTCAAGGGTTGGAAGACCTGATTGACGAGTCAATGCGCGAGTAGATAGGCTTTCAGGGTGAGCTTTGATAGGCAAACTGGAGCGGCCACCCATGAGGACTTGACACACACCAGGAACCGACTCGACATCATCGCTGCAGCACAGCGTCGGCAGTGCCGCTGCTCGAGGTGCACTCCGCGCTGACACGCAAAGACCAGCCGTCTACAAGTTCGCACCAGTTCCTGCGCTCGCTTCAAGTGCGAGTGCCTACCAGCTGACGAAGCACCCAACCAGCCCGAGACGGAAGAGAGGTGCCATGACTGGTCCGGAGGCAAACCACACCGGTGCCGAGCGCAAGGCCGTAATCGAGGCAGCCATTCAGGCCCTTGAGCAGGGCGAGGTGATGCTCGCCCCGCGGGAAGCGGCTGGCGCCATCGGCTGCGGCGAGAGGTGGCTTCGAGATGGGGCTAAGGGCCCGCAGAAGAACAAATTGATGATTCTGCGACTTGACATCGCAGGTCAGCTCGACGCGCGCCTGCATGTTGATTCTCTGCGGGCCCTAACCATCGCGGCTTCCCTCACCACCGCTTCGGCAAATTCCTGCGGTTCAGCCTCCAGGAAGCCGCGAAATCCGGGAGATTCACCGTGAGATGGCCCGGCCGTCGGCACTGGCCAAGGCCCGCCGCCGCAAAGCCACTACACGTAAGTCCACTGGCAGCGGCCTGGCTACACGCTGCCTGAAGCCCGTCGCATGAGGCGACCCCTCAGGGTACGCCGCGACCCCCAGCATCACCCCAACTTGCTTCTTCCGGACGACGGAGCGCATAGGTCGGCTGGCTCCGCCAGTGACGATGCCGTTCACGGTCATGCGGCCTGCAGAGCTCTACGCTCTGCGCCCCGCGTTCTGCCACCCGAACTGGTCAGTTTCAAACTCCGTTCTTGAGCGGTGGAAAGAAGCCCTGGAGCGCTACGGGCCAACGGCATTGACCGCGTTGCGTGCCCAGTGGCAGTTCCAACGCGAGTCCGGCAAGGGACCGGTGAAGGTCTCACCCACCTGAGCTTTGGAAGCGACGAACAAATCACCCAAACCAAATAACACGGCTTGAAACCCACTCTATTGCTCCGTCAAGGGGACATCTATGTACGCGTCGATATCCACCCCGGGACCTGACCATGGCCGAAAGAATCGGTATCCCGTCCGCGCAGGTGATCGACTTAGCATCCCGATCGTCCCCGACACGTGGCTGACCGCCAAGGACGTCGCCGAGCTTCTCGGAGTCTCCCAGAAGACGCTCCAGAAGTGGCGCACCGCCCGGAAGGGGCCGCGGTTCCACCGCCTTGGCGCCGTCGGTGGACGTGTCCGCTATGCCGCAGCCGACGTCTCCGCCTTCCAGGAGGGGACGCAGGTGACTGTCGCGACCGCGGGCAGCGGGAGAAATGAGAGTCCGTCCGCCGGACGTTTGAAGCGTCCGCGACCAAAAGGATGAGCATGGCCAAGGCATGGGTCGAAGACCTCTGGCACAAGAGGAACGGCAAGCCGACAGAGTACTGCCGCCGACACAAAGGGGCCAAGCGCTACCGCAGTGCGGCCCACGGAGCCGGCGCGCAATGGCAGGTTCGCGGCTACGACGACCAGGGCGACGCACTGCCCAAGGAGAACTGGGAGTCGTACGACGAGGCGGAGAACCGAGCCCGGGAACTGACTACGGATGTCATCTCAGGCAGGCTCCAGCAGCAGCAGCGAGGTGAGATCACCCTGACGGCATACTATGAGACCGTATGGTGGCTGAATGCGGAGATCCTGCCCGGTACCCGGGAGCGCACCGAACAGCGTGTGAAGTCCTGCATCTTGCCCTACCTCGGGGAGAAGCGGCTGCTCGACATCGGCACGGAAGAACTAAACGCCTGGAAGCTCGCTCTGCGCAAGCAGGTCGCGGCGGGGACAGTCCGCACGGCGTGGCAGAACCTTTCGAAGATCCTCCAGGCCGCGTACGAGGCAAACCGCATCCCCCTCAATCCCTGCCGGGGGCTGGATTCTGCTCGACCGCCGAAAAGGCCACCAACGAACAAGGAGGCATGGGGCCCGTCGGTGTTCCGGGATGTGCGTGTGGCCCTCCACGCGCGGTACCGCGCCCTCGCTGATCTCGGCGTCGCCGCTGGCCTGCGCCCCGGCGAGGCGTTCGCGTGGAGCCCCGACGATCTGCGGGACGGCTGGCTGTATGTCGACAGGCAGCTCCAGAGCATCGGGGCGCGGCACTGGTTCAAGCTGCCGAAGAGGGACAAGACCCGCCGTCTCCCCGTGCCGACGGAGTTGGCGGAGGCCCTGCTCGCTCACATGGAGGCATTCCCATCCGTAGAGGTGACTCTGCCCTGGGTCGACGCGAGCGACCCCACCATGGCATGGGAGCAGAGACCGCGGGTGACGGTCCGGTTGCTCACCACTACGGCGTACGGCAACCCGATCACCAGCAACATCTTCCGGACCGACAACTGGAATCCGGCTCTGGAGGAAGCCGGGCTAGTGGATCGGCTATACCGGGCCGACGGGACGCCTCGGGATGCCTGGAAAGGCACGGAGCCGTTCACATTCCACGCTTTGCGGCACACCTACGCCTCGGTGCAGCTCGGCGCAGGCGAGACGCCGGTGACGGTGGCGGAGTACATGGGCGACACCGTCGAGACCGTGCTGGAGACCTACGCGCACTTCATCCCCGACGCCGGCGGCCGGGGACTGGAGGCCATGGGCAACTTCATGACGGCGACATGATCATGTCTCAACTGACCGCGGAAGATGTGGTGGTGGCTCCGGATGTGCCAGGCTATCGGGCAATGACGACTCAGCTGATCGGCTTCGGCCCTGCAAGTATCACTTCGGCGGGCACCCGGTGCGCCCATGTGCCCGACCGGTGCCCGACTGCGCGTGCTGCGAGCCTTTCACCTGAGGGAACGTTCTTCCACAACCCCTTCCAGAGGAAGGGGTTGGACCAGCCGCCGGTCCATACCGTCGGGAACGGCGCGGCGATTCCCGCGAGTCGCCCGTCGACCCTGATCCGCACCTCACGGTATGGCCCTTCGCCCGCCTTGCAGGAGTACGGGGCGGGGTCGGGCACGGTCAGATACCAGTACTCCTCGCAGCCGCCGCCCGAGCCGGTCGCGTACACCTCCGCGAGGACCCTTTCGGAGTTGCGCGGGGTGACGAGGGGCACCGTCGTATCGAGTGGGAGTACCCGGTCGGGGACGTCGGCGGACCGGCCGGCGGTGTGCTCGGCGGGGTAGAAGGCGAGCGTCACCCTGACGTCGATGACGCCGGTGTAGGTGTCGTTCACGACATTGCCGATCAGCATCTCCACGGGCTGGGGCCGGCTCAGGGTGTCGCGGTAGCGGGTGACGTCCTTCTCCACGGACCAGGTGATGCCGTCGGGCGAGGGCTGTGGCGTGGACGTGCGCAGGACCTCGACGCCGCCGATCGAGAGATGCCCCAGACGGTCGTACTGGCGGCCCTTGACCTTGCCGTCGAGGCGCAGCACCACCTTGTTCCATCCGCTGCCACAGCCCTTGGGCGGCGTGTAGACCCCCTTGTACGGCGTGAAGTCACGGAATTGGGCCTCGGCGACGGTGACGTCGCAGGGCCTCGTGGTGGGGCGGCCGACCACCGGGGCGGCGGTGGCGGGGTCGTGCCAGTCGCTGCCGAACTCGGCGGGCGGCTCCCCCGGCGTGCCCGCCGCGGCGGCCGCCGGCCAGCAGAGGGATCCGGCCGCCAGTACCAGCCCGGCGAGCAGGGTTGTGAACCGTCGTTGTCTCATGCGCCGGGAGTGAAGCGCGGGGGCAGGACGCCCGCCAGAGGGGCCGTCCGATCATGGCGGGTTCTCTGCCACGGGGCCGGAAAATCGGTTGCCGCACGCGACTGCGCAGAGCGAACCTTGCACGTCCGAGGCGGTTTCCCGAACGATCTGGGATGTCATGCAGATTCGCGATCTTCCGTATGCCGATCCCGGCACACCGGACGTCCGCTCCGGTCTCAGGTTCCTCGTCTGGCTCGGGCGGAGGCAGCTCGGCGGCCAACTCGTGGCGCTGGCCTGGGGCCTGGTGCACTTCGTCTCCGTGATGGCCCTGCCGTACGGTGTCGGCTTCGCCGTTCAGGCCGTCGTGGAGCGCTCCGGCACCCGGCTCGCCCTGGCGGGCGGGCTGATCGCCGCCGCCGCGGTGACCATCGCCCTGGGCGACACGATGCTGCACCGGGCCGCCGTCACCAACTGGATCACCGCGGCGGCCCGCACACAGCAGCTGCTCGCCCGCCGGGCATCGGCGCTCGGCTCAGCCCTCACCAAACGCGTCGCCGCGGGCGAGGTCGTCGCGGTCTCCACCGGAGACGTGGAGAAGATCGGCTGGTTCGTGGAGGCGGTCTCGCGGTTCCTCGCCTCGGCGCTGACGATCGTCGTGGTGGTCGTCGGGCTGCTGGTCTACCAGCCCGCGCTCGGCGCGCTCGTTGCGGTCGGCGTGCCGGTGCTGGCGCTTGGCGTGCTCCCGCTGCTACCGCGTGCCACCCGCCTCGCCGACGTCCAGCGCGAGAAGGCGGGCAGGGCGACCGAGCTCGCGTCCGACACGGTCGCCGGTCTGCGCGTGCTGCGCGGCATCGGCGGCGAGGAGCTGTTCCTCACGCGCTACCGCCGTGCCTCTCAGGAGGTACGCCGGGCGGCCGTGCGCAGCGCCAGGATGTGGTCGCTGATCAGCGCGCTGCAGGTGCTGCTGCCGGGACTGCTGCTGATCTGGGTCGTCTGGTACGGCATCGGGCAGGTGTCCGCGGGCCGCATCGAGGTCGGTGAACTGGTCACCGTCTACAGCGCGGTGATGCTGCTGGCCTATCCGCTCCGTCACTTCGAGGAGATCGCGATGGCGTACTCCTTCTCGCAGCCGTCCGCCCGCCGCGCCGCGAAGGTGCTGTCACTCGACCGCGTATCGGACGGGATGTCGCCGGAGCCGGACCACCCCTCCGAGGCCTTGCTGCAGGCGTCGGACGTGCTGCCGACGGGTGATCTCTACGACCCGGCCAGTGGACTGCTCGCCCCTGCCGGGGAGCTGACGGCCGTCGTGTGCGGCGACCCGGACGCGGCGGGACGGCTGGCCGAGCGGCTGGGCGGGCATCCCGCCGAGCCGGACGACCTCCCGTCCGTGCTGCTCGGCGGGGTGGCCCTCGACGAACTCCCGCGCGAGTCGGCCCGCGCCGCCGTGCTCGTCCAGGACAAGGATCCGGTGCTGCTGTCGGGGACCCTGACGGAACTGCTCGATGTGCCGGCCTCGGGTGAGGTGTCCGCGACCGCCGCGCTGACGGCCGCCGAATGCGGGGACGTCCTGGACGCCCTGGCACAGGCCTCGCTGGACGGGGATCCGATGGCCGCGCCCATCACGGAGCGGGCCCGCTCCCTCTCGGGCGGGCAGCGGCAGCGTCTCGCCCTGGCCCGGTCGCTGATCGCGGACCCCGGGGTGCTGGTGCTGGACGAGCCCACATCGGCCGTCGACTCCCACACGGAGGCCAGGATCGCCAAGGGCGTGCGGGCCCTTCGGGAGGGCCGCACGACGGTGGTCCTCACCTCGTCACCGCTGCTGCTCGACCGGGCCGACCGGGTCGTCCTGATCGCCGCGGGCCAGGTCGCGGCCGTCGGCGTCCACCGCGAGCTGCTGTTGAAGGAGCCGCGTTACCGCGAAGTGGTGACCCGGGAGCCCGAAGGTTCGGGGGAAGCGGAGGAGAGGCGGGACGCCCGGGACAGCGCCGTGCCGGTGCCCGGGCCCTTCACCGAGCATCTGACCGACCGGCTCACGGAGGCTGCGGTCGACATCGAGGAGACGGCATGATCGCAGTGGCGCCGCCGGCGTACGACCCCGCCGCACCACGCACGGCCACCACCCTGCCCGTGGGCACGCCCGCCACGGTCCGTGCCTATGCCCGTGAGCTGCTGCGGCGGCACCGGCGGGCGTTCGTGCTGCTCGTCGCGGTCAACACGGTCGCCGTCGTGGCCTCGATGACCGGACCGTGGCTGCTCGGCTCGCTCGTGGAGCGGGCGGCCGAAGGGGCGCGCGAGATCCATCTGGAGCGCACGGTCGCCCTGTTCGCCGTCGCGCTCGTCGTACAGGCCGCCTTCGTACGGCTGGTGCGGCTGCGCGGAGCGGTGCTCGGTGAGCGCATGCTCGCGGATCTGCGCGAGGACTTCCTCGTACGGTCGGTGGCACTGCCGCCGGGCGTACTGGAACGGGCCGGTACGGGCGATCTGCTGTCGCGTATCACCACCGACATCGACCGGCTGGCGAACGCGATGCGCGAGGCCGTGCCGCAGCTGACGATCGGCGTGCTCTGGATCGTGCTGCTGCTCGGCGGGCTCGCGGTGACCGCGCCGCCCCTCGCGCCGGCGGTGCTGGTGGCCGTGCCGGTGCTGGTGCTCGGCTGCCGCTGGTACTTCAAGCGGGCGCCGTCCGCGTACCGTTCGGAGGCCGCCGGGTACGCGGCGGTGGCGGCGGTGCTCGCCGAAACCGTCGACGCGGGGCGGACGGTGGAAGCCCACCGCCTGGGTCGGGCCCGCGTGGCCCTCTCGGAGCAGCGGATCGGGGAGTGGACGGCCTGGGAGCGGTACACCCTGTGGCTGCGGTCCGTGCTCTTCCCCGTCATCAACGCCACGCACACGACCGTGCTCGCCTCGGTACTGATGATCGGCGGAGTGTTCGTGCTGCAGGGGTGGATCGGCATCGGCCAGCTCACCACGGGCGCGCTGATCGCGCAGATGATGGTCGATCCGGTGAACCTGATCCTGCGCTGGTACGACGAGTTGCAGGTGGCCCAGGTATCACTGGGCCGGCTGGTGGGCGTACGGGAGATCGAGCCGGACGCCGGTGATGTACGGGTGCGGCCCCAGGGTCGTGCCGTGCGCGCGGACGAGGTGCGCTTCGGCTACCGCGAGGGCGTCGACGTGCTCCACGAGGTCTCGATGCAGGTGCCCCCGGGCACCCGGCTGGCACTGGTCGGACCCTCCGGCGCGGGCAAGTCGACGCTGGGCCGGCTGCTCGCGGGGATCTACGCTCCGCGGGCCGGCCGGGTCACCCTCGGCGCCGCCGAACTCTCCCGGATGCCCGCGGAGCGGGTGCGTGAGCACGTGGCGCTGGTGAACCAGGAGCACCATGTGTTCGTCGGTTCGCTGCGGGACAACCTGCGGCTGGCACGTGCGGGGGCGGACGACGCCGAACTGTGGGCGGCCCTCGGTGCGGTGGACGCGGACGGCTGGGCCCGGGCTCTCGGCGACGGCCTCGATACCGAGGTCGGTTCGGGCGGCGTCTCGCTGACTCCGGCGCAGGCCCAGCAGATCGCTCTGGCCCGCCTCGTCCTCGCGGACCCGCACACCCTGGTCCTGGACGAGGCGACCTCGCTGCTGGACCCGCGCGCCGCCCGCCATCTGGAACGCTCGCTGGCCCGGGTCCTCGACGGCCGTACGGTCGTGGCGATCGCCCACCGGCTGCACACCGCGCACGATGCGGACGTGATCGCGGTGGTCGAGAACGGCCGGATCAGTGAACTGGGCAGCCACACCGAGCTGGTGGCCGCGGGCGGGGCGTATGCGGCGTTGTGGAGGTCGTGGCACGGCTAGGGCGCCCGGTGTCCGGTCGAGGCTTGCGCCCACGTCGGACGCCCGGCTAGGGCGCCCGGTGTGGGCGCCCGGCGTCCGGCAGGCCGCGTCAGATGAAGTTCAGCGCCGCCGCTCCGCCCACTCCCCCGAGCAACATGAACACCGGCATCAGCACCTTCAGCTCCACCCAGCTGCCGGCCCGGAAGCGTATGCCCTTCGGCGGGCCGATCGGGTACCAGCGCTTGTTGCCGATCGGGATCGGCCACAGGATCGGGCAGCCCGAGACGGTGATGGCATCGCCGATGTCGTGCACCAGGGCGCCGAGGATCACCGGCAGGCCGAGCCAGAGGTACTCCTGGCCGGGGCCGGTGAACAGCCAGTCCGCCCCACTGCCCGGTTTGTCCAGGACACCGGCCAGGATCCAGGCGCTGGTCGCGCCGAGGAGCCATACCAGCACATCGCTGGACACCCGGGCGGCCCGCCACAGCAGGCCCTCCACCGCGAGCACCAGGTGCACGAAGAGGATCGCGAGGACCGCCCAGCGGCCACCGATCATGGCCAGCGCCGAGGTCCCGCCGCCGATCAGCACGGCCCACAGCCAGGTGTGGGTGAGCGTGCGATGCCCGCCCGTCCTGCGCTTGTCACCGGGCTTCTTCGTCGCCTTGTAGACCGCGTACGAGAGCTTGTCGACGACCTCGCACAGGCCGCGCGAGACCGGCCCGAAGGCCCGGGATATCGTCGCGGCCTTGTGATCGAGGTCGGGCGCCAGGGCCGCGCCCGCGCAGATCAGTGCTCCGACCACGAGCACGGGCCACGGCATCGGACGGCCGGCGGCGGCCGTCGCCGCGCCCACCCCCAGCCAGGCTGCCGCCCCGGACAGGGAGTGCGCAGGTCCCATCATGCTCGTTCCCGACCCATCTTCTGTTGTCTCCGACGCCAGTTGACGGCACAGCGTAGCGGTAGCGATCTTCCGGTCGGCAGCCGGTTCCCTGTCGGAGCCGGAAGCCAGGCAAGATGGGGGGCGTGACCCTTATCGATCAGCTGCCGCCGGACGCCGACCCCGATGCCCTCTTCGAAGCCTTCTCGTCATGGGCCGAGGACCGGGGGATCTCGCTCTATCCGGCCCAGGAGGAGGCGCTGATCGAAGTGGTCTCCGGCGCGAACGTGATCCTCTCCACGCCGACCGGCTCCGGGAAGAGCCTGGTCGCCGCCGGGGCGCACTTCGCGGCGCTGGCACGGGACGAGGTCACTTTCTACACCGCGCCGATCAAGGCGCTGGTCTCGGAGAAGTTCTTCGATCTGTGCAAGCTCTTCGGCACGGAGAACGTCGGGATGCTCACCGGCGACGCCTCCGTGAACGCGGACGCGCCGGTGATCTGCTGCACCGCCGAGGTGCTGGCGTCCATCGCGCTGCGTGACGGCAAGGACGCGGACATCGGTCAGGTCGTGATGGACGAGTTCCACTTCTATGCGGAGCCGGACCGCGGCGGGGCCTGGCAGATCCCGCTGCTGGAGCTCCCCCAGGCACAGTTCGTGCTGATGTCGGCGACGCTCGGCGACGTCTCGATGTTCGAGAAGGACCTGACCCGTCGCACCGGGCGGGAGACGACCGTGGTGCGCTCGGCGACCCGGCCGGTACCGCTGTCGTACGAGTACCGCACGACGCCCATCACCGAGACGCTGACCGAGCTGCTGGAGACCAAGCAGGCGCCGGTCTACATCGTGCACTTCACCCAGGCCCAGGCGGTCGAGCGGGCGCAGTCGCTGATGAGCATCAACATGTGCACCCGCGAGGAGAAGGACCAGATCGCCGATCTGATCGGCAACTTCCGTTTCACCACCAAGTTCGGCCGCAATCTGTCCCGTTATGTACGCCATGGCATCGGCGTCCATCACGCGGGCATGCTCCCCAAGTACCGCCGCCTGGTGGAGAAGCTCGCACAGGCCGGTCTGCTGAAGGTCATCTGCGGTACGGACACCCTGGGCGTCGGCGTCAACGTGCCGATCCGCACCGTGCTGTTCACCGCGCTGACCAAGTACGACGGCAGCCGTGTGCGTACGCTGCGCTCCCGCGAGTTCCACCAGATCGCGGGCCGGGCGGGCCGGGCCGGATTCGACACCGCCGGCCTCGTCGTCGCCCAGGCGCCCGAGCACGTCGTCGAGAACGAGAAGGCCCTGGCCAAGGCCGGGGACGACCCGAAGAAGAAGCGCAAGGTCGTCCGTAAGAAGGCGCCCGAGGGCTTCGTCGGCTGGACCCAGAACTCGTTCGAGAAGCTCATCTCCTCCGACCCGGAGCCGCTGACCTCCCGCTTCAAGGTCACCCACGCCATGCTGCTGTCGGTGATCGCCCGCCCGGGCAATGCCTTCGAGGCGATGCGCAAGCTGCTGGAGGACAACCACGAACCGCGTAAGCAGCAGCTGCGGCACATCCGGCGGGCCATCGCGATCTACCGGTCGCTGCTCGACGGAGGGATCGTGGAGCGGCTCGAGACCCCGGACGCCCAGGGCAGGATCGTCCGGCTCACGGTCGACTTCCAGCAGGACTTCGCGCTCAACCAGGCGTTGTCGACGTTCGCGCTCGCGGCCTTCGACCTGCTGGACCCCGAGTCGCCGTCGTACGCGCTCGACATGGTCTCCGTCGTCGAGTCGACACTGGACGACCCGCGCCAGATCCTGGGCGCCCAGGAGAACAAGGCGCGGGGCGAGGCGGTCTCCGCGATGAAGGCGGACGGGGTCGAGTACGAGGAGCGGATGGAGCGGCTCCAGGAGATCTCCTACCCGAAGCCGCTCGAAGAGCTGCTCTGGCACGCGTACAACCTCTACCGGAAGTCCCACCCCTGGGTGGGTGACCACCCGGTGTCGCCGAAGTCGATCATCCGCGACATGTACGAACGGGCGCTGTCCTTCACGGAGTTCACGTCCCACTACGAGCTCGCACGTACCGAGGGCATCGTGCTGCGCTATCTGGCGAGCGCCTACAAGGCCCTCGACCACACCATCCCGGACGATCAGAAGACCGAGGACCTCGAGGATCTGATCGCCTGGCTGGGCGAGATGGTTCGCCAGGTGGATTCCAGCCTGCTCGACGAGTGGGAGCAGCTGGCGAACCCGGAGACCGAGACCGCGGAGGAGGCCCAGGAGAAGGCCGACCAGGTCAGGCCGGTGACCGCCAACGCCCGTGCCTTCCGGGTGCTGGTGCGCAACGCGATGTTCCGCCGGGTGGAGCTGGCCGCGCTCGACCATGTCGCCGAACTGGGCGAGATGGACGCCGAGTCGGGCTGGGGCGAGGACGCCTGGGGCGAGGCGATGGACGCGTACTGGGACGAGTACGAGGATCTGGGCACGGGCCCGGACGCGCGCGGCCCGAAGCTGCTGTCCATCGAGGAGGACCCGGAGCACGGCTTGTGGCGGGTCCGGCAGACGTTCGCCGACCCCAACGGCGACCATGACTGGGGTATCAGTGCGGAGGTCGATCTGGCGGCCTCGGACGAGGAGGGCCGGGCCGTGGTCCGGGTCACGTCCGTCGGCCAGCTGTGAGGGCCGGCCCGCCGTGAGAGTGGAGCTTTCATGAGCAATCCCGCCGGGGGCACTCCCGCCGAGCGTCTGGTCGACCTGCTCGACCTGGAGCAGATCGAGGTCAACATCTTCCGGGGGCTCAGCCCCCACGAGTCACTTCAGCGTGTCTTCGGCGGACAGGTCGCCGGACAGGCGCTGGTCGCCGCCGGCAGGACGACCGACGGCGTCCGCCCGGTCCATTCGCTGCACGCCTACTTCCTGCGGCCGGGCATCCCCGGGGTGCCGATCGTCTACCAGGTCGAACGGGTCAGGGACGGCCGGTCGTTCACCACGCGCCGGGTCACGGCCGTCCAGCAGGGCCGCACGATCTTCAATCTGACGGCTTCCTTCCACCAGCCGGAGGAGGCCGGATTCGAGCACCAGCTGCCGCCCCGTCTGGACTTCCCGGCCCCGGAGACCCTGCCGAGCGTCGCGGACGAGATCCGGGAGCACCTCGGGGCGCTTCCGGAGGCCCTGGAGCGGATGGCCCGCCGCCAGCCCTTCGACATCCGCTATGTCGACCGGCTCCGCTGGACCGCGGAGGAGGTCAAGGAGGCGGACCCGCGCAGCGCGGTGTGGATGCGGGCGCTCGGCCCGCTCGGCGACGATCCGCTCGTTCACACGTGTGCCCTGACGTACGCCTCCGACATGACCCTGCTGGACGCGGTCCGGATCCCGATCGAGCCGCTGTGGGGGCCACGGGGCTTCGACATGGCCTCGCTGGACCACGCGATGTGGTTCCACCGCCCCTTCCGTACGGACGAGTGGTTCCTGTACGACCAGGAATCCCCCATCGCGACCGGCGGGCGTGGGCTGGCCCGCGGGCGGATCTACGACCGTGAGGGGCGACTGCTGGTTTCCGTGGTGCAGGAGGGGCTCTTCCGTCCTGTGCGGCCCGCCGTGCGAGAGTGAGCGCAGAAGACCGTTACCGGAGGAGAAGCTGAGATGGCTCTGCACGACATCCCCCTGCGCACCCTGAGCGGTGAGCCCACCTCTCTGGCCGCGTACGCGGACAAGACCGTGCTGCTGGTCAACGTGGCGTCGAAGTGCGGCCTGACGCCGCAGTACGAGGGGCTCGAGCGGCTGCAGCAGCAGTACGGGGAGCGCGGCTTCACGGTGCTGGGCGTGCCGTGCAACCAGTTCCTGGGCCAGGAGCCGGGGACCGCGGAGGAGATCCAGTCGTTCTGCTCGACGACGTACGGGGTCTCTTTCCCGCTGCTGGAGAAGACGGATGTGAACGGCGACGGCCGCCACCCGCTGTACGCGGAGCTCACCGAGGTCGCCGACGCCGAGGGCGAGGCGGGCGACATCCAGTGGAACTTCGAGAAGTTCCTGATCTCTCCCAAGGGCGAGGTCACCCGTTTCCGGCCGCGCACGGAGCCCGAGGCGCCGGAGATCGTGGCCGCGATCGAGGCGCAGCTGGGCGCCTGACGACGACGCGGGAGGTGCGGGGTACGGGTTTTCCGTACCCCGCACCTTTCGTGTGCGGGACAGCCCCTTAGCCTCGCCGTTTCGGTTGGGGTGATGAGACGTTGCTGATCGTCAGCTGTCGGGCGGGGAGGGCGATTCCGCCTTTTGGGGATGGCTGAGTCCCGGCGCGGTGGTCGGGTTCTCCGGGGTCTTTCGGGTCGTGGGCGGTCTGGGTGGTTGTTGATCAGCTGGCGGGACGGGGCAGTGCGGCGAGGCGGTGGAAGGCCGTGGCCAGTTCGTGTCTCCAGGGCCAGGTCGCCGATATCCGCAAGCGCAGGCGTCGGCCGCCGCGGGTGAGGCGGGCGGCGACGTGCAGCAGCCGGTAGCGGAGCTTCTTCGGCTCGGCGGTGGCCAGCTCCCCGTCCAGGAGCAGGATGCGGGTCCAGGCCAGTAGGTCGATCGCGGCGAGGCTGAGTTCGAGCCAGACGGCATTGATGGCGAAGTGGCGGGAGGGGAAGCGGCCGAAGCCGGTGGTCTTGCCGCACCGGATGTGGTCTTCGACGGTGGCATGCCCGCGGTGGCGGACCTCCAGGAACTGGGCGGAGCCACCGCCGCAGTAGGGGGTGTCGGTGAGGAACACCTGATGGCGCAGGCCCTCGTCCTGGTCGAACAGGGACAGCTGGGCTCCGGGGTGCGGTCGTTCACGGCGCACGATGATGCGGGTGCCGGGCGGAAAGCCAGCCAGGTCGACCATGCCGGTCAGCTCGGCGACCTCGGCTCCCTCTCGCAGTGTTCCGTTCTGGTCCAGGGCGGGATGCCAGAGGCGGTCGGGCACCGAGCGGATCGCGCGGCGGACCGGCTCAGTGACCGCGTATCCGGCGGAGAACCGCAGGTCCAGCCCGTGCTCGCGCAGGTGACGGATGTGGGCGAGGAAGGCTTTCGCGGATCCTGCGCTGTCGGCGCGGACCAGGATCTGGGTTCCGTGCCGGTGAGCGTCGGGGATCTGCGCGAGGGCCTGGTCGAGGACCGCGATGTGATCGGCGGCGGTGTTGGCTCCGGCGTTGCCAGGCCGCAGTCGCGCCGACATGGCCTCGCCGGTGTTGGCCAGGAAGCACACCAGCGGGTGGAACCCGAAGCCGCCTTTGTAGGTGGGTGCGGCCGCTTCTTTCTCGGAGTGGCAGGCGACCAGTGTGGCGTCGAGGTCCAGGACCAGGCCGGGCAGTTCGCGCGCTGCGGCGGTCACTGCGGGTATGCCCTCACGGGTCTCGGCGGCTTGCAGCCAGGCGACCTCCCGAGCCGAAGTGCGGGCCGCTCGCATCGAAGCGAGTACGGCCTCGTCCATGTCGGCGAGCAGCCGCCAGGCCGTGGGCGTGGAGGCCACCGGGCCGAACATCTCGGCCTGGTCCCGCAGCACGGCCAGATCCGTGATGGCCTCGCCGCCATCGGCGAGCATCACCGCGAGATCGGTGGCGATCCGGCCCGGATCATGCCCGGTCCCGCGCGGCCGAAGCGGCCTGAGCGCGGTGGAGTACGCACTGGTCAGCCCGGTGGCATCGGCAAGATCAGCCAGCATCCGTGCCCCGGCATGCCCGACCACACCCGAACCGTCAGCGGAGACATGGAGCTTGGGACGAGAACCGATACCCTTCACGCAGAAAGTGCCTTCCGCTTGGACCGACATAACCCCTCGACAAGGTTCATCGTTCCAGCTCAGAAGGCACTTTCGTACTTCCGCCCCACGCCCGGACTCATCCCAACCGAAACGGCGAGGTTAGGTCCTGTCCGGGCGGTCTTTGAGGACCAGCCCGCGGCGTCGGATGCATGAGGACTCCCCGGCCCTCCGGGGCCGAGGGGAAGCATCGCAAGGCGGTGGGCGTACCCCCGGCCGGAGGCTGGGGGAGATCGTCCTCGTACGGGACGTACTCGGACGACTCCGACAACGCAGCGTGGGGGTACCTCCCAGCGGTAGCCGGGGGAGCGCCGTAGCTCTGACGAGCTCATCGAGCTGCAGCGGGAGGCTGTTGCAGCGCAGGAGCAGGCGACTGCCGGCGGATACTCCAAGGAAGCGTGGCGGCCGTGGCTCGACGCCGCCGAGAAAGTACAGGCCTCTGTCACCGCGTGGGCCGAGCAGACCGGGCAGAACCGGTACGAGGTCGACCAGGAGCTGAAGCGGCGAGTGGCGAGTGTTGCCATGCACTGGCAATCGCGGAACCCACGCGCTTACACCCGTGCGCCTGGCTCTATACCAGGGACTTTGTCGCCGTTACGGTATCTTCACTGCTTCCGCCCACTGCTTCCATCCACCGCTTCTCCGGCATGTTCATTGCGCTGCGCGCTAAGCCGGTGTTTCATGCCCCGGAAACCGGTGCTCCGGTTAGCAAAGCACCTGCAGACCGTGACTGGAATGCGACCCAAAGAGTCGCACGATCTGGCGGGCTGCTTGCGTCGAATGGCAAGGGGTAGAGGGGGATCTGCCGGGCCGCGCGGAAGGTTCCAAGTCTTTCGAGAATGACTCAAACGCATCGGCAACCCGCAAACCCTGAATGACGGTGACCCATGTCACGGCCTCGGTCGCCCAAAAAGAAGTTGCCCTTCGAAAGGGCCCTAGGTAAACCTTGATCCATGCCGGGCAACCGCCTGGCAAACGGGAAAGGAGATTGCGATGAAGCTCATCAAGGCTGCTCCCACCGCCAAGAAGGTCACGTTTTCTGTGATGTACAACGCCCCGGTCTAATCCGAGGCGACGCAAATTCGTGAGGGGCAGGGATTCCCTGCCCCTCACGGGCACGATTGATTCCCCGGCGGAACAAACGTGCAAGGGAAAACGGGGGTCCAGGGTGCGCCATTTCGTGGTTTCAGCCGATCGTGGAGTCGTGAGCTTTTCGCCGGTCAAGGCGCTGATCAGTGTGACGGACAGGGCCCACTGGCCGCGGGAAGCACTCATCGGGCTCAAGCTGATCTCCCCCGACGACCCGTCCTGCTCCGGTATCGGCAGCGAAGCCAGTCTCACAGACGCCGCGCAGGCTCAGGACCGCATCCGGTTCTTCCTCAAGGACCGCCTCACCCGCAACTTCCGTGATGTTGGAAGGGCTTGGCTGTCCGCCGTAGGACCCTGCGTCGTCGAGGTGACCCACGCCGAGATTCTCGACGAGGGCAGTCGGCTCTTTCTTGAGACGCTGGCAACTCTGCCGGGGCACGACGTCAAGGTGCGGCTCCAGGTGGGCGAGGGCGATTCCGCCGCCATCACACATCCTCCGAAGAACCCTCGGGAAGAGAGCGTCAACCGGCTCTTCGCTCAGGTCGTGACACTGTCGGAGTCCGATCTGGACTACCTGTACGAACAGGCCGTGGAGTATCTGAGCGTCGGCGACAGCTGGACGGCCGAGCGGATTCTTCGGGGCATACAGCCCCAGCGCGACGTGCCGGCCGTCTGGGGGCGCCTGGGCCTGGCGTACACCATGCAGGGCAGGACCCTGGAGGCGGAGTTCTGTTATCTGAGGTGGCGCAGCGACCCGGACTCCGTCGGTGTGGCCGGAGCGGACTATGCACTCTCCATGCTCTATGCGCGCCATCACCCTAGCCACCTACGCTCCCTCGACCGGACCGCTGAGTACCTGGAACACGGATACGCAGCGCTCGACCGGGTGGACGAGGACGACGACCGGGATCTCACCTTCCACCGGGTCTTCAATCGCAACGGTTATGCTCTTGTGGAATTCCGGCGCGGGCGCGTAGATGCGGCGATCGAACATCTGACATCGGGGATAGCGAAGCTCCGCAGTGGCACTGCAATCCACCGCATGCATCAGACGGTACTGATTTACAATCTGGCACAGTGCTACAGGAGAATCGGCAGGCTTGACTCTGCCATCGAGACCTATCTCGAATTGCTGGGTGTCGATGGAAAGATGCCCGAATATCACATGGAACTCGCTCACTGCTATCTGAGTATGGAGCGGTTCAACGAAGCACTGGCCAGCCTCCTGGAAGCCAGGAACCTGGCGCCCTCCATTCAGGAGGCGCATTCTCTTCTGGGGTTCACATACATGCAGCTTGGAAAGACGACGGAGGCCCTCGACGCGTACCGCGTCGCGCATGAATGCGACCCGCAGGACGTCGAAACGCTGTACGACTACGCGTACCTTCTGGCCGAGTCCGCGCAACCGGAAGGGGCACTGCGGCTGGCCTGCAGCCTGGACCACACCCTGCTCCCGCGTGAGCAGGCGGTCAAGCTCCTGACACTGGCGGCCGAGCAGCACGCACAGCTCGGGAACCTTCCCGAAGCCCGGTCGGCGTTGGAAGAGGTCGTCGCACTCACGCCAGACGACCCCGACGCCCACGCCAACCTCGAACAAGTGGCGGCCGCAATGGCGTGACCGCAGCACGCCGTCCCCGAAGCCCGGCGTGCCCGAAGCAAGGGATCTTGTGTCCAAAGCCCAGAAGGCGTCAATGCGTTCCTCTCCAGCCACGCCATCAGATCGAAGCCTGCCGGTCCCGGGCGCCCGTCGCGTCGTGGCCTACACCTTCATGTTCTTCACCGGTATGTGGCTTTCGAAGACAGTGCAGCCGCTGTACTTCAACGCGCATGACGATCTTGTGAACTTCGGCCTCTCGTACACCGCGATGGCCGTCGCCGGCACAACGTCGGTGTTCATAGGCCGACTCTCGGACCGGTGGGGATCGAGAGCGGTGCTCCTCGGGGGCACCGTCCTCTACTCGGCTGGCATGACACTGCGCATCGTCCACGACAGTGCCCTCGTCGCGGTGGCTTCCGGCCTCGTGGCGGGTGTCGGAGCCTCATCCGTGTTCATCGGTCTGCGCACTTGGACCTTGCACAACACAACTGAGGAGCAGCGGGCCGGCATCGTCTCCCGCCGGGAGTTCATGAACCAGGCCGGAACGGCACTCGGCATGGGGACCGCCGGAGCGCTGGCCGCGTTGATCGGCGCGGGTGACCGGGGCTACGTCTGTGTGCTGCTCCTAGCCGCAGGCTGTGTTCTGTCCGGACTTTTCCTCATTCCCCCAAGCCAGACGAGCGCGATCTCCGACGGCCGGGCAAAGGGCGGCGAGGCGGGGTTCGCCACGGTGTTCCGACAGCACAGGGGCCTAGCGCTCGGCATTGTCGGTCTCGGATTCCTGATGGGCTCCTACGTCAGCATCCTCAGCCCGTACCTCCCGTTGCTGCTTGCCCAGCGGGGCGTGCCCTTGGCTCTCGTCGGTGTCGTGCTCGCCGTGGCCAGCGTCGTCCGGCTGACCGCAGCAGCCGTCGCCGGCAAGTACCTGCGCGAGCGTTCCCCTCTGACGGTCTTTCTGGTCTCTGAGAGCTGCTGCGCGGCAGCCACCCTGATTCTCGCCCTGTCTGTGAGCCCTTGGTTGGCCGCCTTCGCTTTGGCGGCGCGCGGCGCCTTCCTGCTCGGAGCAACCGTCTCCCAGGAACTGCTGCAGTTGAGTGCCTTCCCCAGTGCCCTCGCCGGAGTTCTCTTCGGGCTCGTGCAGAGTGCCTTCCTGGCTGGAGACTCCCTGGGCGGTGCAGTGGGCGGCTGGCTGTATCACCAACTTGACAGCTCCCACACGGTGCTCATCGCCACAGGGCTCACCCTGGCCAACGCAGTGCTCGTACCGACCTTCTACGGCCGTCTGCGCAGATTCGCCGAGGCCGATCCGGAAAGGCAGAGTGCGCATGCGGCTTCCTGACGCCACCCCACAGCGCCACGTATCCGAGGCCTTCTTCACCGAGCGCGGCCGGTTCCTCCTCTCGTGGGACACCGGCCCAGTCCTGGGGTCTGTCCAGGACGACGGTGCCCTGCACATCGGCGTACCCGTTGAAGCGGCGGGCGCCCCGACCGATGCACGCGTCACTCTCGACGGTGACGCCGTCCTGTTCGTCGAATCACGTGAAGTGTTCGTCGCCTTGCACATGAACGACACAGGTGTCGTCGTTGTGGAGACCGGCCTGAGCGGGGTAAGCGAGCGGTGGCACGCCTCGTTGCCGCCAGCGGAGCACGGCCACTGGACCCTGACGGATGTGGTGCATGGCTGGGACGAAGCAGGAGCCCACTGTCTGGTGCTCACGGTCGAGGACGCCGCGGGATCCGTCGAGTTCCACCAGATCGGTGTCGGCAAACGGGTGCAGACCCACCGGCCCGTTGCATCCGGACAGTTGGTCTACTGGGACCTCCGGTACGACGCGGCCGTCGTCCGCGAGGACCGTGGGCCCTGGGATCCCATGCTGCACCTGGAACGTCCGCTGTCGCAGGCCGCCCCGCAGTCGGTCGCTGCCCGGTGGGCGGACGGCTGGGAGGGGCGCAGCCTGCTCGTCGAGACGCCTCCGGGTGCCGAAAGCCGCCTCGCGGTATGGGACCTCACCGGTTCCTCTCCGGTCCCGGTCACCTGCCTGGCCGGACATGTCGATGATGCACGCCTCGTGCGTGACGGCAGCGGACATGTCCTCGTGGTCGCCACCGTCGAGGGCTCGGACACCTTGCACGTGTGGGACCCGAAGAACGACGAGAACACACCGCTTCCCCTGAACGGCACCGGCCGGATACGCATCCGGGCCACCGGGCCGCGCGGGATCGGGATGTACCAGGTCTCAACGCTGGAAGGCTCCTCCTGGATCTGGCTGGACCACGACGGAGGCCTGCACCAGTCCAGGGGCGAAGTGCCCCCCTACGCTGGACAGGCGACGCTGTCCCACGTCTGGTACGGCCGGACACCAGTGCTCTTGTACCTACCGGAGCAGCCTCCGGTGGCAGCTGTGGTCTCGCTCCACGGCGGACCCGAGTCCCTGGAACGCGACGAACTCCGTTGGGACGGTCTGTATCGCGAACTCCTCGACGCCGGTGTGGCTGTCATGGGGCTCAACTACTGCGGCTCCACCGGCTACGGTCCGGCCCACACACAGCGAGCGTGGAAGACCTGGACCACCGCGTTCCGGGAGGACGTGGAGTCATGCATCGCGGCCGCCGCGGAATGGGGAGTCCTCCCGGCTGGCATGGCTCTTCTCGGCGGAAGTTTCGGCGGCGCGCTCGCCCTGCTGGGCTGTGTCCTCCGAAACGACCTCGCCGGCGCGGTTGCCAGTGCCCCGCTCATCGACGTCCGACGCCATGCAGAGCAGGCGGCAGCGGCAGACCCCTCCTACCAGGACTGGTTCGGAACCCGGTTCGAACTCGCCGCGTCGGCGGCACCGGCAGAACGGGTCTTCGATCCTCAGCACCTGTCCACCACGGCTCCCGGGCAGCGTGTCTTCCTCATCCACGGCAGCGAAGACGAGGTGACGCAATGGCAGCACAGCAAGCTCGTGGCCGATGAGGCAACCCGCCTAGAGCTGCCCTGGATGCTGATCACCGAAGCAGGAACAGGTCACGTTCCCACCGACCTCAACGAGGCCGAGAACCGATACCGGAACATCCACTCGGCACTCCTGGAGGTTCTCGGGATTGCTCCAGGTACCAAGACGACATCGTGAGGAGCACGTGTTGATGAGCGCAGCAGCGAAACTGCTGACGGGGGTTCTCATAGCCGCGGGCATGTCAGCCACGACCGGCATGGCGCCTGTCGGGGCTGACGTATCGGAGAACTGCCAGCAGAGCGGCTACTGCCTGTTCGCCGGGACAGCCTTCACAGGCGACAAAGCCGTGCTGCCGAATGTCACCGGCTGCCGCGCCGTGAGTAGTCTGGGTATCTCCGCCGCCCGCTCGGCATCCCGGGGTTTCGGAGACGGCAAGACTCTGGTGTTGTACTCGGACACCCAGTGCTCGCATCGGATCACGGACGTCATGCAGGACCGGGCCAGCCTGGACCCCGCAGCGCTCAGCTATGCCCTGGTGAACCTACCTGGCTGAGCTGCGCACGGCAGACCCGGCCACCGCCGGCGAGGGCTTCGCCGTCGCCGGCTTCCACCAACCAAGGCAGCCAGCAAGTCACCTGGCCATGCGGTGAGAAAAGCATCAAGTGACTCAGGCGCGCGCGGGAAGATCCAGTCCGCCAGCGGCCTCGCCAGCGTCATTGTCGGGCCTGCGCGGTTGATCTCCCAGATTTCTTCCAACTCGTAATGGATCATTCCGAGATGCAGAAACAGCCCCCTCTCGTAGACGTGGAGGGGCTGCTTCCGGGGGTACGATCCATGCGCGTCCTGCTGCCATTTCGCCCTAGCGGATCGGCATCCCCGACAGCGTGCGCGCGATCACCAGGCGCTGGATCTCGCTGGTGCCTTCGAAGATCGTGTAGATCGCGCTGTCCCGGTGCATGCGCTCCACCGGGTACTCGCGGGTGAAGCCGTTGCCGCCGAGGATCTGGACCGCCTGGGCGGTGACCTTCTTGGCGACCTCGCTGGCGAAGAGCTTGGACATCGACCCCTCGGCGGCCGTGAACGGCTTGCCGCTCACCGCCATCCAGGAGGCGCGCCAGACCAGCAGCCGGGCGGCGTCGATCTGGGTGCGCATGTCGGCGAGCTGGAAGGCGACGCCCTGGTTGTCGATGATCGGGCGGCCGAACTGCTCGCGGCTCTTGGCGTAGTCGAGTGCGTAGTCGTAGGCGGCCCGGGCCGTGCCGACCGCCATGGCGCCGACGGCGGGGCGGGAGGCCTCGAAGGTGGCCATGGCGGCGTTCTTCACCCGCTCGCCGCCCCCTGCCCTGGCCCGCTCATGGGCGCGGGCCAGACGCTCGTCGAGCTTCTCCTTGCCCCCGAGCAGGCAGTGACCGGGGACCCGGACGTCGTCGAGGACGACCTCGGCGGTGTGGGAGGCGCGGATGCCGTGCTTCTTGAACTTCTGGCCCTGGGCAAGACCGGGGGTGTCCGGGGGGACGATGAAGGAGGCGTGGCCCTTGCTGCCGAGCTCCGGGTCGACCACGGCGACGACGACGTGGACGTTGGCGATGCCGCCGTTCGTCGCCCAGGTCTTGGTGCCGTTGAGGACCCACTCGTCCTTGGCCTCGTCGTAGACGGCGCGCGTGCGCATCGAGCCGACGTCGGATCCCGCGTCGGGCTCGGACGAGCAGAAGGCGGCGACCTTGACGTCGTCGACGTCGCCGTACATCTGCGGGATCCAGGTGCCGATCTGCTCCTCGGTGCCGTTGGCGAGCACGCCGACCGCGGCGAGTCCGGTGCCGACGATGGACAGGGCGATGCCCGCGTCTCCCCAGAAGAGCTCCTCCATCGCCACCGGAACGCCGAGACCGGTGGGGTCGAAGTACTGCTGGGCGTAGAAGTCCAGGGAGTAGATCCCCACCTTGGCGGCCTCCTGGATGACCGGCCAGGGGGTCTCCTCGCGCTCGTCCCACTCCGCGGCGGCCGGGCGGATCACGTCCCTGGCGAAGCCGTGCAGCCAGTCACGGACCTGCTTCTGGTCGTCGTTGAGATCGAGCGCGAACTCGGTCATGTCCCCTCCTGATGTACACCCATCCGCATGTTACTAGCGGTAACCACAGTCTGTTACTGCCAAGTAAGCGCTGTCAACCGCAACCAGCGGGTTCGGCGCCGATCCCCTGCGGAGTGTTACGTTGCGCAGGCCTCAAGGAACACGTACGGGCGGGGAGAACGCTATGGACACCACCACTCAGCAGACCGATCAGCAGCGGTCGGCGGACCAGCGGCGGCGCGAGCTGCTCGAAGCCGCGGACCGTGTGGTGCTCCGGGACGGGCCGAAGGCCTCGATGAACGCCATCGCGGCGGAGGCCGGGATCACCAAGCCGATCCTCTACCGGCACTTCGGCGACAAGGGCGGGCTCTACCGCGCCCTTGCCAAGCGCCACACCGACGCTCTGCTGGACGCCCTGCGCGCCGCGGTGGACGCCCCCGCGGACCGGCGCGGACGCGTGGAGAACACCATCGACACGTATCTCGCGGCGATCGAGGCCAGACCGCAGGTCTACCGCTTCCTCATGCACCCGGCCGACGACATCAGCGTGGCCGAGCACACCGAGCGCGGCTTCGACGTCGGCCGCCACTCGGCGCCGCTGCTGCGCCGTCTCGGCGAGGAGCTGGCCAAGGTCATCGAGGACCGCGTGGATCTCGGCCCCGGCGGCGGTGAGCTGGCCAGGGTGTGGGGGCACGGGATCGTCGGCATGATGCACGCCGCCGGCGACTGGTGGCTCGGCGAGCGCCCCTGCTCCCGCGCCCAGTTGGTGACGAGCCTGGTCGACCTCCTGTGGGGGCGGCTCGCCGAGGTGGAGGACCGCGACGGCGGTCCGGGGTTCTAGAACCCCCGTGGAAGCTGTGACGGGCCGTCCCGTCACAGCCCCTCCCGAGGCTCCTACAGCGCCTCGGGAAGCGTGCGGCCGCGCGCCCACGGCGCCCGCCGCACCGCCCTCAGGGCGCGCCTGCGGCGCAGGCCGGCCACATGGTCGAGATAGATCCCGCCCTCCAGGTGGTCGCACTCGTGCTGCAGACAGCGGGCGAAGAAGCCAGTGCCGTCCACCCGCACGGGCCGGCCGTCCAGCGTGACGCCCTCGACGACGGCATGGTCGAAGCGGGGCGTGCCCGCCTCGACACCGGGCAGCGAGAGACAGCCCTCCGGTCCGCGCACCGTGACCCCGTCGGCCGTGACGAGCCGGGGGTTGACGATGTGCCCGAGATGGCGGACGTCCTCGTCGTCGGGGCAGTCGTAGACGAAGACCCGCAGCGGGACGCCGATCTGGTTCGCCGCGAGGCCGACGCCCTGGGCCGCGTACATGGTGGCGAACAAGTCCTCGACGAGCGCCGCGAGGGACGGGCCGAAATCCGTCACGGGCTCGCACGGAGCGTGCAGCACCGGATCTCCGAGCAGGCTCATGGCGCGTACGAGTCCGGAACTGCCGGGGATCGAACGGTTTCGCATGGCGGCAAGCCTACGTTCCGCCCGTCTCCGCGATGACCTCCGGCTTTCGCCGTGGAGCCGGGGTACGGGGCGTTGGCCGAAGGTCGATAGGCTGAACCCCGACCGACGCAAGGAGGATCAAGGACGATGGCAGGACACCCTGGCAACGCAGAGCCGCTGACGCCGCGGGCCAAGCTGGCCGTGCAGGCGGGCAAGGCCGCAGCGGCGGTGTCGCGCGCGGCGGGACGTGGCAGCGGATCGGTGATCGGCGGCCGGGTGGCGCTCAAACTCGACCCGGATCTGCTGAGCCGCCTGGCCCAGCACCTCGATGTCGTCCTGGTCTCGGCGACCAACGGCAAGACCACCACCACCCGGCTGATCGCCGAGGCTCTGCGGGCCAGCGGCCCGGTCGTCTCGAACGCACTGGGCGCGAACATGCCCGCGGGCATCACCTCGGCGCTCGCCGGCGGCTCCGACGCCCGCTACGGCGTGATCGAGGTCGACGAGAAGTACCTCGCCGGTGTCGCCCGCGACACCACCCCCAAGGCCATCGCCCTGCTCAACCTCTCCCGCGACCAGCTGGACCGCGCGGCCGAGACCCGGATGCTGGCCGAGAAGTGGCGTGAGGGCCTGTCCGGCACCAAAGCCGTGGTCATCGCCAACGCCGACGACCCACTGATCGTGTGGGCCGCGTCCTCGTCCCAGACCGTGGTGTGGGTGGCCGCCGGGCAGGAGTGGAAGGACGACGCCTGGTCCTGCCCCTCCTGCGGCGGTGTGCTGCAGCGCCCGGGAGACGACTGGTTCTGCGGTGAGTGCGGCTTCCGCCGCCCCGCCGTGAGCTGGGCGCTGAACGGCGACTACGTCCTCGATCCGCACGGTTCGGCGTGGCCGATCCATCTGCAGCTCCCCGGCCGCGCCAACAAGGCGAACGCCGCGACCTCCGCCGCCGTCGCCGCCGTCTTCGGAGTGCCGCCGCAGGTCGCCCTGGAGCGGATGTACCAGGTGCAGGCGGTCGCTGGACGCTACGACGTCGTCTCCTTCCTCGGCCGTGACGTGCGGCTGCTGCTGGCGAAGAACCCGGCGGGCTGGCTCGAGACCTTCTCGCTGATCGACCCGCCGCCGACGCCGGTGATCCTCTCCGTCAACGCCCGGGGCGCCGACGGCACCGACACCTCCTGGCTGTGGGACGTCGACTACACCCGGCTCGCCGGGCACCCGATCTTCGTGATCGGCGACCGCAGGCTGGACCTGGCCGTGCGGCTCGAGGTCGCGGGCCTCGACTTCCGGGTCTGCGACACCCTCGACGCGGCCGTGCAGGCCGCTCCGCCCGGACGGATCGAGCTCATCGCCAACTACACCGCCTTCCAGGACGTACGCCGCCGCGTCGGCAACTGATCGCAGAGGATTCGAGCATGAGCGACAGCAGTCTGCGTCTCGTCTGGGTCTACCCGGACCTGCTCAGCACGTACGGGGACCAGGGCAACGCCCTGGTCGTGGAGCGCCGCGCCCGGCAGCGCGGACTCGGCGTCACCCGCGTCGACGTCCGCAGCGACCAGCCGGTGCCGACCTCCGGCGACATCTACCTCATCGGCGGCGGCGAGGACCGGCCGCAGCGCCTCGCGGCCGAGCGGCTGCGCCGTGACGGCGGCCTCAGCCGTGCCGCCTCCAACGGCGCGATCATCTTCTCGGTCTGCGCCGGGTACCAGATCCTCGGCCACGAGTTCGTCAACGACCTCGGCCGGCCGGAGCCCGGGCTCGGGCTGCTCGACGTCGTCTCCACCCGCGGCGAGGGCGAGCGGTGCGTCGGCGATGTGCTGGCCGACATCGACCCGCGCCTCGGCCTGCCCCAGCTGACGGGCTTCGAGAACCACCAGGGCATCACCCATCTCGGCCCAGCGGCCCGCCCGTTCGCCCGCACCGTGCTCGGCAAGGGCAACGGCACCGGCGACGGCACCGAGGGGGCGTACAACGACACCGTGTTCGGCACGTACATGCACGGTCCGGTGATGGCCCGCAATCCGCAGATCGCGGATCTGCTGCTGAAGCTGGCCCTGGACGTGAACGCGCTTCCGCCCACCGACGACCGCTGGTACGAGGCGCTGCGGGGCGAGCGCATCATGGCCGCCACACAGCCCGCCTGAGCGGTGTCCACTGCGAACGGCCCGGCGCTCATCCGCCGGGCCTTTCGCACATCTGCGCCGGTGTCCACTGGGCGGACGTCCGGTTCGGCTCAGGGCCCCTCACGCCGGTAGGGTGGCGGGAATCCCACCGGACAACGTGGTCCGGGAGTCAGCCCACGTTGCAAAGGTATTCGGGCTCATGCGCATTGGTGTCCTCACCTCCGGAGGCGACTGCCCCGGTCTGAACGCGGTCATCCGTTCCGTCGTGCACCGCGCTGTCGTCGACCACGGCGACGAGGTCATCGGCTTCCACGACGGCTGGAAGGGCCTTCTGGAAGCCGACTACCGCAAGCTCGACCTGGACGCGGTCGCCGGCATCCTGGCGCGCGGCGGCACGATCCTCGGCTCCTCGCGCGTGCAGCCCGCGCATCTGGTCGACGGCGTCGAGCGCGCCAAGGGGCATGTCGCCGAGCTCGGCCTCGACGCGATCATCCCGATCGGCGGCGAGGGCACGCTCAAGGCCGCCAATCTCCTTTCCGAGGCCGGTCTGCCGATCGTCGGCGTGCCGAAGACCATCGACAACGACATCGCGTCGACCGATGTGACGTTCGGCTTCGACACCGCGGTCGGTGTCGCGACCGACGCCCTGGACCGGCTGAAGACCACCGCCGAGTCGCACCAGCGCGTCCTGATCGTCGAGGTCATGGGCCGGCACACCGGCTGGATCGCGCTGCACTCCGGTATGGCTGCGGGCGCGCACGCCATCGTGGTGCCCGAGCGGCCCTTCGACATCGACGAGCTGACGAAGCGGGTGGGCGCGCGCTTCGAGGCGGGCAAGCGGTTCGCGATCGTCGTGGTCGCCGAAGGCGCCAAGCCGCGCGAGGGAAGTATGGACTTCGACGAGGGCGGCAAGGACGTCTACGGCCACGAGCGTTTCGCCGGAGTCGCCCGGCAGCTCTCCGTCGAGCTCGAGGACCGGCTCGGCAAGGAGGCCCGGCCGGTGATCCTCGGGCATGTGCAGCGCGGTGGCACGCCGACCGCGTACGACCGTGTCCTCGCGACCCGCTTCGGCTGGCACGCGGTGGAGGCCGCGCACCGCGGCGAGTTCGGGATGATGACGGCGCTGCGCGGGACGGACATCACGATGGTGCCGCTGGCGCAGGCCGTCGAGACGCTCAAGACGGTCCCGGACGAGCGCTACGCCGAGGCCGAGTGCGTGCTGTGACCGGCGCGCGGGTCCGCTGATCGCTCGTACGTCCGCGAATCCGCCCTCCTACGTCCGTGAATCCGCCCCCGGCCGCAGCTGCGCCCGGGGGCGGTTCTAGTCTGGTGCGGACATCAAGCGCGAATCGGGACGCTCCAGGAGTACACAGATGGACCACAGCGGGCACGGCGGCGGCCATGGCGAGCACGGTATGCCGATGGACCTGCCCCCGTTCACGCTGGGGCGCGGGCTGGAGCTGTCCCCGGATTCGTTCTTCCTGGCCGGCTGTCTCCTCGCCCTCGGGCTGTACGGCTGGGGCGTCGTCCGGCTCCGTCGCCGCGGTGACGCCTGGTCCGCGGGCCGCACGGTCTCCTTCGCGGTGGGTGTGCTGAGCATCGCCCTGGTGATGTGCACCAAGCTGAACGACTACGGCATGGTCATGTTCAGCGTGCACATGGTGCAGCACATGGTGATCAGCATGCTCTCGCCGATCTTGCTGCTGCTGGGCGCCCCGGTGACTCTCGCCCTGCGTGCGCTGCCGGTGGCCGGGCGGGGCGCCAAGGGACCGCGCGAACTGCTGCTGGCGCTGCTGCACAGCCGGTACATGCGGATCGTCACGCATCCCGCGTTCACGATCCCGATGTTCATCGCGAGCCTGTACGGGCTCTACTTCACCTCGCTGTTCGACTTCCTGATGGGGTCCAGGCCAGGGCACATCGCGATGATGGTGCACTTCCTCGCCGTCGGACTGATCTTCTTCTGGCCGATCATGGGCGTCGACCCGGGTCCGCACCGCCCCGGCTATGTGATGCGGATGCTGGAGCTCTTCGCGGGCATGCCGTTCCACGCGTTCTTCGGTATCGCCCTGATGATGGCGAGCGAGCCGATGGTGCGGACGTACGCCGATCCTCCGGCGTCCCTCGGGATCACCGCCCTGTCCGACCAGACCGCGGCCGGCGGCATCGCCTGGGCCTTCAGCGAGATCCCTTCGGTGCTGGTGCTGATCGCGCTGGTCTACCAGTGGTACCGCTCCGAGCAGCGTCAGGCGGTGCGCGAGGACCGGGCTGCGGACCGGGACGGCGACAAGGAGCTGGAGGCGTACAACGCCTACCTGGCCTCTCTGCAGGCCCGGGGGCGCTGAGCTCCGCGGTCCTGACGCGGATCCCGTGCCGGAGAGTGGCGCGGGGCCCGTCCCCGGGCGCACGATGGCTGCACGGCCATGGCCAGGGCCCCAGCCACGGCGCCGGCCGGAGGAGGACGCGTATGTCCGGATCCGCGAAGACGATGGGTGTGCTGACCGTCGCGAGCCTGGTGGTCATCACGGCCTACACGGTCGCCCTCGGCAGCAACGGCTGGCTGTGGTTCGCCTGGATCGTGCTCGGCCTGGTGACCATCGGGATGGTGGCCTCCAAGCCCACCTGAGGGCTGTCCCCCACCGCCCGCTCGTCGTCCTGCCCGGCGTCGTGCGCCGTGCGTCGTCAGCCGCGTGTGTCGCGTGTGTCGCGCACCAGACTCCTGCGCAGCCGGGACGGGCGGGTCGGGGCCGCGCCGCCGGGAAGGCCGAGTTCGGTCAGCCGGCCCTGGGGGAAGTAGCGGACCGCGGTGTCGCGAGGGGCGCCGGCGGCCAGCAGCGCGGCGGTCTCGTCCCGCAGCAGGGGGTGGATCCCGGGTTGCATGCAGTAGCCCACCGCACGGACCAGTGGCTCCAGGGAGCCGGGGGCGGCGCCGGGCACGGCGGGGGCGGCGGCGGACTCCAGGTCGGGCACGAGATGGTCCACGACGACCAGCGGCATCCGGTTGCTGTTCTCGTACGGCGTGAGCCGCTCCAGGACCGTCGAGGTGCCGACGCGTGCGATGGGAATGCCGTAGTACACGGAGGCCGTGAACATCGCGGTGGAGAAGCAGCCGACGACGAGCTCGGGACGACAGCGTTCGTAGAAGGTCTCGGCGAGCAGCGGACCGTTCAGAACGGTCACCTTCACCCCGGCCGCCACGGCCGCCTCGTCGAGCGCCCGCGAGTAGCGGGCCGGTGCGGTCGGGTGGGGTTTGAAGATCACCGACCGGTGTCCGGCCTCCGCGGCACCGCGCAGCATCCGGACGTGCAGATCCTCTTCCTCGTCCGGGGTGAGGATGCCGAGTGCGGCCAGGTACTGACCGAGCATCAGGGCGGTGGGGGCGGCCTCGACCGCCTTCGTCACCTCGCGGTCCCCTGCGGCGGACGCCGCGATCTCGTCGAGTACGGCCCGGAAGGCATCGTCCGGTACGAGCTCGGTCGGGACGCCGTACTCGGACAGCAGCAGCGGGCGCAGTCCGGGGACGAGATCGAGGTGCAGCAGACGCCGGACGCGGCAGGCGATGGACTGCGGAAGCTCGGCGCGGGTCGGGCCGTAGCTCATCAGCCCGTCGGCATACACCTCCAGCGGGCTTCCGGCGAAGATCGCGGCGAGCGCCCTCGCGGGGTTGACCTGGATGGATTCGACGATCACCTCGACCGGTCCGCTGCCGAGCCCCCATGCGGTGCGCAGCGCCCGCTGCCACAACGGGGTCTCCTCGGGGCGCGGCCCCCAGGTGCCGGGGTGGTTGGGACGGATGGTGTCGTTCCAGTCGATCACCGTGTCGAACCGGGCGGCGATCCGTTCGTAGCCCGTCATCGTGTCGAGCCGCACGGCGGTCTCGGGGATCTCGGCGTTGTTCGAGACCAGGAGGATCCGCCGGACGTCCGCGTGCGCGCCGAACTGTCCGGCGTCGAGTGCCGCGGCCAGGGTGGCCGCGCCGTAGAGCGTCGACACCTGGAAGATCTGTGTGTGGCCCTGCGTGCCCATGGGTCAGGCGGTCCTTCCCGTGTCGCGCAGACGCCGCAGCAGCGTGCTCCGCTTGGTGTCCATCGTCGCCAGGGTCTCGTCCAGGACCTGCCGGGGCATCCGCCGCAGCGCGTCGGTCACGTCGTGCCGCAGACGCCTGGCCACGGCCGGCTCGTACTGGTCCGACTTGGCCATATGGAAGGCGATCATGGCGCAGTAGGTCCGCACCGCCTTCGGGATGAAGCGATCGGCCTCGGCGTCCCGGGACACCTCCTCGAGCAGGAGGTCGTAGGAGGGGATGAAGTCCAGCTGGCGGTTGTCCGAGATCTGGGTGAGCGAGGTGGTGACACCGCGCCGGTAGAAAACGCCGTGCAGATCCAGCGCCGCATAGGACTTCGCGGTGAGATGCAGCCGCCAGATCCACAACCGGTCCTCGGCGGTGCGGAGTTTCGTCTCGAACCGCGACCGGCCGTTCTCGAAAAGATGTCCGCTGTAGATTCCGAACGGGACGAACGGATAATCCACCATCGTGACCATGCCGGCGGGTGCGATTCCGTCCCGGGGGTCCATCACCACGTTGTGCTGTTTGGCGGGGGCGTAGCGGATCTGGCGTGTTCTACCGGTCGCCAGTACGTGGTCGGTGCGGGCGAAGTCGCAGCCAAGCGTCTTGATCGCGGACACCATCGCGCGCAGATGGCCGGGGGCGTACCAGTCGTCCCCGTCGAGGAAGGTGACGTAGTCGCCGGTGGCCGCGTCCAGGCCGGTGTTGCGGGCCTGGGCCACACCCAGATTGGTCTCGTGGCGGATCACCCTGGCGTGGGGAATCCGTCCGCTCCAGTGATCGAGCACGTCCGGGGTGGCGTCCGTGGAGCAGTCGTCGACGAGCAGGAATTCGAAGTCCGGGTCCGCGTTGCGCGCGAGGCTGCGCATGGTGTCGGGAGCATAGGGCCCGACATTGTGGAGCGGCACGACGACGGACAATTTCGGCACACGGTTTCCAAACACTCGAGCGCAGGCTTCGCTGCACCGTATCCACCCCGATATCCGGTCAGATGATGCGGATTTGCACTCCAGGTGAACTCTTGGGGCCCTGGGGAGAAACCCGTGCGGGATTCCCCGGTGCTTCCTGGCTTTCCTGGCGCTGCCTGGCGCTTCCCGGCTTTTCTGGTGGACTGAAAGCCCGCGTTCTCCGGCGCATCACACCAAGGGCTGTCCCGTAATCAGGCCTCGAGCGCCTTGTTGCGCAGCACGGAGGACAGGAAGGAGGCGGCGATCAGCACCACACCGATGAGTCCGGTGATGATCTCGCTGATCTGGTGCTCGATGGTGACGAGCAGGATGACGGCGAGCGCGCCGATGGCGTAGTGCGCGCCGTGCTCCAGGTAGACGTAGTCGTCCAGGGTGCCCTGGCGGACCAGGTAGACCGTGAGGGACCGGACGTACATGGCGCCGATACCGAGGCCGAGGGCCATCCAGAAGATCTGGTTGGTGATCGCGAAGGCACCGATGACGCCGTCGAAGGAGAACGACGCGTCGAGCACCTCCAGGTAGAGGAACAGGAAGAAGGCGGCCTTGCCCGCCAGGCCGACGGCCGAGATCTGCTTGCCCTCGGCCTTGGCCTTCTCCTCCTCCTCGTGCTCGCGCTCCTCCTCTTCCTCGAGCTTGTCCTCGAAGTAGCCGGAGAGGCCGCCGACGATCAGATAGGTGATCAGTCCGGCGACGCCGGCGAGCAGCACGGTGGCGGACTTGTCCGCGTAGCCGGAGCTGGTGTGGGCGTGGGTCGCGAAGGTCATCGCGGTGACCAGCAGGGCGATCAGGGCGATGCAGACCGACAGCATGTCGACCTTGCCGAGCTTGGCGAGCGGGCGCTCCAGCCAGGCGAGCCACTTGATGTCCCGCTCCTCGAAGATGAAGTCGAGGAAGATCATCAGCAGGAACATGCCACCGAAGGCGGCGATCGCCGGGTGGGCGTCGGTGACCAGCGCCTCGTACTGCTCGGGGTTGTCCATCGCCAGATTGACGGCCTCGATGGGCCCGACCTTGGCGCTGATGGCGACGATGGCGACGGGGAAGACCAGCCGCATGCCGAAGACGGCGATGAGGATGCCGACGGTGAGGAAGATCTTCTGCCAGAAGGCGTTCATCTTCTTCAGGATTCCGGCATTGACGACCGCGTTGTCGAAGGACAGCGAGATCTCGAGGATCGACAGGATCAGGACGACCCCGAACGCCTCCCACCCCCACTGCCAGGCGGCGAATGCGAGGCCGAGCGCCGTAATGGCGAACGACCAGCCGAATGTCCTCAGAATCATCGTTGTCCCATGCAGTCGGAGAAGGTTTCGCGAGGGCTGATGGCTCCCGGTGCAGCCCGTGTCACTGAACACCGGCGCCCGAGAGTGCTTGTGGGCATGTGGGGGCCACCTCGAACCAGACGGTCTTTCCCGTGGCGGTGGGGGTGCTGCCCCAGTCGGCCGCCAGGGCCGCGACCAGCACCAGACCGCGGCCGCTCTCGGTGTACGTCCCGATGCCACGCGGGGCCGGGAACCGGCGATCCGTGTCGGTCACTTCCACCCGCAGCCGTGCCCTGTCCCAGCTCACGACGACGGTGTACGGGCCGGTGGCGTGCTCCAGTGCGTTGGCGATCACCTCGCCGGACAGCAGTGCTACGTCGTCCAGCGTCTCGTCCGGCAGTGGAAGACCCCAGTCGCAGATCATCGACAGCACCAACCGGCGCGCTGCGGGAACGGACTGTTCCCCCGCGGTGAGTGTGAATACGCGGTGCAGCGGTTCTCTGTGGGCGTCCATCTTGATCATTCCTTGACGGGTGCGGTCCCGGTGCGGACCGGGATGCAACGCCTGGCGCGGTCGGCGCGGGCGTGTGGGTAGTGGCGTGTGGCAGAGGGGCCGGCAGGGGGTTCTCGGTACGGGCAGGGACGGTTGTCGTTCGCGCGAGGCGGTGGGGCCTGCGCCGGGTCGGGGTGCCGGCCCTGCCGGCGACGTGTGGCCGGTCCGGCTCGGAAGTACCGGGCCGGCCACCTCTCCTGTGCCCGGCTCAGGACTTCTCGGCCATGGCCGTCAGCGCGGTCTGCGCACCCGGATTCAGCGGTACGGGGGACACGGCCTGTGCCTGGGCGAGTGCGATCTCCGCCGCGGCCGCGTTCACCTTCTCCAAGTCGCTCTTGTTCTCGTGGACGAGTCTGACGATCTCGGCGGCGAGCTCCGGGTCGAAGCCCTTCTTCACCAGCAGCACGTTGGGTACCGCGATCGTGGGCACGTCCTTGGACTGGTGGTACACGGACTTGGGGATGGAGCCCTTCTGGTAGACGTCGCCGTACTTCTCGTTGAGAGCGGGCAGTTGCGGTGTCACGTCCAGGAAGCGGACCTCTTTCTTGAGGCTGGTGGTGAGGTCCGTGATGCCGCCGCTCGGCAGCCCGCCGGACCAGAACAGCGCGTCGATCGTCCCGTCCTTCATGGCGTCCACGGTCTCCGGAAGGCCCAGACGGTCGGCGGAGACGTCCTTGGCAGGGTCCAGACCCGCGGCCTTCAGCAGCCGGTTGGCAATCACTTCCGTGCCGGAACCGGGGGCCCCGGTGGAGACCCGCTTGCCCTTCATGTCCTCCAGGGAGTCGATGCCTGCGTCGGACCGGACCAGCACCTGGGTGTAGTTCGGGTACAGCCGGGTCAGTGCCTCGACGTCCTGGGGGGAGGAGAACGACTCCTTGCCCTCCACTGCGTCGCCGGCGGTGTCCAGCAGGGAGAAGGCAACGTCGTAGGTGCCGGCCCCGAGGCCCTGGATGTTCTGCACGGACGCGCCGGTGGTGGTGGCGGTGGCCCGGTAGCCGTCGAGGTTGCCGGAGATCAACTCCGCGATGCGGCCGCCGAGCTGGTAGTAGACGCCGGTGGTGGGCCCGGTCGCGATGGTGAGCCGGCCTCCCTTTCCACCGTCGGCGGCCGACTTGTCGGTCTGCTTGCCGCCGCCGCAGGCGGTGACGAGGAGACCCAGGGTGAGAACGGAGGTGATCAGGGACAGGGCACGCATCCGGTGCTTCATGAGGAAAGCTCTCCTTCCGTGACGGTTCCCGCTTCGCGGTTCACACGGGCAGTGGGAACCAAGAGGGCGGGCTGCCTGCGGCGCACCAGATGTACGCCGAGGGCGAGTGCGAGGGTTGCGAAACCCGCGGCGATCGCTACGGGTTCGAGGTACAGGAGGCACAGGGCGGCAGCGGCGCACAGTGCCCGCTCGCCCCGGCCCGCCGGACCGAGCAGTCGGCCACCGGTCGCCGCGGCCAGTGCAGCCACGGCGACAGCGGCGACCGCGGTGGTCCACAGGACGCTCCACAGGCCGCCCGTGCCGAGCAGATGAGCGCCGTTGTCGGTGAGCACGAAGGTGAAGGGCACCAGAAACGCGGGAAGCGAGTACTTCCAGGTGGCCACCATTGTGCGCATCGGGTTACCCCCGGTGATGGCAGCCGAGGCAGCCGCCGCCATGGCCGTCGGCGGGCTCACCTCGGAGAGCACGGCGTAGTAGAAGATGAACATGTACGCCTCGTGGGTGGCGACTCCCAGCGACAGCAGGGCGGGGGCGATGATCACCGCGGCGATGATGAACGAGGCGGTGACCGGGACCGCGAGTCCGAGGACGGACACCGCCACCGCGGCGAAGACCACGGTCAGGACCAGCTTCACCGTCGCGTTGTCACCGAAGACTTCGGCCGCGTCGACGATGACCGAAGCCAGGTTCAGGCCGAGGCCGGTCTGGGTGACGACGGCGACGATCATGCCGGCAGCGGCGCAGGTGGCGACGACGGGGAGGACGCACTTGGTGCCCTCCGCGAGGGCCGAGTACAGCCTTCGCGGGGTCATCCTGTGCCGCGGGTCGAGGAAGGACAGCAGGAACTGAAGGACCGTCGCGTAGACCACGGCCTTGAACGGGGGCAGCCCCATCGCCATGAAGCCGACGATCATGAAGAGGGAGAGGAAGTGGTAGCCGAACCGGCCGAGCAGCCGTAGTGCCGATGTGGGCTCGTCGTCCATCACTGGCTGCGTGTGGTGCTTACGGGCGTCGATCTCCACCGCGAGGAGGATGCCCAGGTAGTACAGGAGCGTGGGCACCAACGCGTACAGCAGGACGGTGAGGTAACTCGCCCTCAGGTACTCGGCGATGATGAACGCTGCGGCGCCCAGCGTCGGCGGGGAGAGGATCGCGCCGATCCCGGCGGCCGCGAGCACTCCGCCACCCTGCTCCTTGCCGTAGCCGGCTCGGCGGAGCACGGGCCAGGCGACCGAGCCCAGGCTGACGGCGGTCGCGGTGCCGGAACCGGAGACCGTACCGAGCAGGAAGCCCGCGGCGGTCACCGTACGCCCGGGCGCGCTGCGGGAGCCGCGGAAGGCCGCGAACGACAGGTCGATGAAGAACTTGCCCGCGCCGGAGATGTCGAGGACGGCGCCGAAGATGGTGAACAGGACGATGTAGGTGGCGGCCACGTTCAGCGGCACCCCGTAGACGCCGTCGGTACCCATGAAGAAGTGGGCCGCGATCGCATCGATGTCAAAGCCGCCGTGCGCCAGCGACCAGTCGTACGGCAGGAGTCCGCCGTAATACGCATACGCCAGGAAGCTCGCGCAGAAGGCCGGCAGGACCCAGCCGGTCGTGCGCCGGCACGCCTCCAGGACCAGCACGATCATGGCGATGCCCACAGCCGTGTCCAGCGAGGTCGGCAGCTGCCGCCGCTCGATGAACGCGTCGAACCCCACCAGCGGATACAGGCATACGGCGAGCGCCGCCGCGGCGAGCAGCCAGTCGAACCACGCTGGGTTGTCGTGGCGGACGGCCGTCACGTCCGGCGCCCCGCCGGTTGCCGCGGTGCGGCGACCCCGCCGCCAGGGCATCAGCAACGCCGGTACCCGCACTGTTCCGCGGTGGGTGAGGAAGATCAGCGGCAGCGTCCCCGCGAGGAAGAGCGTCAGGTAGTACTGGGTGCCCTTGGCCACCGGGAAGAAGATCGCATACAGCGCGAAAAGGGACAGGGTGGCACACACCGCGGACACGGCCGCGGAAACACCCGGGGACAGTTTGCGGGCCGGCCGCTCCTGCTCGAACTCGGCCACCAGCTCCTCGGCTGACAGCTGCCTCGGCTCGGACGGCACTGTTGCCATGCTCATCGCGGCATCTCCTGGGACTGGGAGTTCCTGTTGCCCCAGACCGTGGCACCCGGTTACCTCTACGCAACACAGAACGCACGAGGACTTAACGTAGGTTTAGGGTTCAGTGACGGCGGTCACTCCTACGCTCATCGCAACGGCTGTGACCTGCGTGCTCCCTCGGCATCCCCGCCGCCGGGCCCGGGTTCGCCGGATTCCACCAACCGGGAGGCCGCGTGCGGATACTTCTCGTCGAGGACGACAACCGCGTCGCCGACGCCCTCACCGGCGCCCTCCGGCGGCACGGATACGAGGTGCGGCGTGCCGCCAACGCGGCCGACGCCCTGGCGGCACCCGCCGTCGATCTCGTGCTGCTCGATCTGGGCCTGCCCGACCGGGACGGCATCGACGTGTGCCGGGAACTGCGTGCCCGCGACGGGGTCCCGGTGATCGCGGTCACCGCGAGGGGAGCCGAGCCAGACCGGGTGCGAGGTTTGCGCAGCGGCGCCGACGACTACGTGGTGAAACCGTTCGGCATCGCAGAGCTGCTGGCCCGTATCGAGGCGGTGCTCCGGCGCAGCATGAGCCAGCGCGCCCATGAGGACCGGCTCGTCGACGTCGGCAGCCTGCAGGTCGATCTCGGGCGGCGTACGGTCACCGTGGATGGGCGGAGCATCTCCCTGACCCGCAAGGAGTTCGAGATTCTCGCCCTGCTGGCTCGCGCGAGCGGCGCCGCGGTCCCCCGCGATCGGATCGTGGTGGAGGTGTGGCAGACGACGTACGACGGGGCGTCACGCACGCTCGATGTCCATGTGGCCACCTTGCGCAACAAGCTGGGGCGGGCAGGGAGCCTGGTGCAGACCGTGCGCGGGTTCGGGTATCGGCTCCGCGCCGCTCCGGCGGCGGATGGTCCGGGGGTGGCCGATGGTCCTGGGCCGGTAGGCGGTGGGGCGGAGGCCGGCGGTCCGACGGCCATCGGCGGGTGAGGATGCCGAATGCGCCGCCGACTTCTCGTCATCGTCTTCACGCTGGTGGCAGGTCTGATCGTCGCGCTCAGCCTGCCCCTGGTGCGAGCCACCGCTGAGCGAACCGTCCAGAGCTCGTTCATCGGCCGGGTCGAGGACGGCGCGTGGTTCGCGGACATGGCAGCCACCGCCCTGGAGTCGGGGCGGACCGGCCGGCTGAAGGCTGCCGCCGACCGCTACGCGAACCTCTACGACTCGCGCGTCGTGGTGGTCGACGCCGAAAGCGAGACCGTGGTCGCCTCGCATCCCGTAGACCTGGCGGAACAGCAGGTGCGGTCGGCGCTGCTGCTTGCCCTGGCCGACCGGCCTCCCGAGCCGCCCAGGGTCTGGTGGCCGTGGGACGACCGGCCGTTCGTGCTGGCCGAGCCGGTCCGGCGCGACGGCCGCGTCCTGGGAGCCGTGCTGATCGTTTCCCCCACCGACGGGGCGCGTTCCCAGGTGGCCGACCATCTGACGCTGGTGGTACTGGGCAGCCTCGCGGCACTCGTCCTGGTGGTGATCGCGGTCGCGGCGCCGGTGGTCCGCTGGGTGCTCCGCCCTGTCCACGACCTGGATCGCGCCACCCATGAAGTCGCCCTCGGGCGCCTGAAGACCCGTGTGTCGGAGCGAGTGGGTGCCCCCGAACTGCGTCGCCTCGCCAACAGCTTCAACGTGATGGCGGACAGCATGAACGCATCCCAGGAGCAACAGCGGGCGTTCGTGGCACAGGCGTCCCACCAACTCCGCAATCCACTGACCGCGCTCCGGCTACGGGTGGAGAACCTCGAGGAGTTCGTGAACGACCCGCACGGTCTGAACGAGCTGCACTGCGCTGTTGAGGAGGCCGACCGGTTCGGCGAGATGCTGGACGGGCTGCTGCGGCTGGCCAGGGCGGAGGCGTCCGAGGCGGAACGCGCCCCGGTCGACGTCTCTGCGGTGGTGAGGCACCGGGTCGGCGCCTGGCGGACGGCCTTCGCCAGCTCGGGCGTTCCGCTCACCACGCAGATCCCCGACGGGGTGAGGGCCCTGTCCCTGCCCGACTGCCTCGACAACGCGCTCGACACCCTGCTCGACAACGCGCTCAAGTTCGGCGGCGGCGCACCGGTGGACGTGTCGGTTCACCGCACCCCTGCCGACAACGGCACCGACCCGGACCGGAAGGCCGTCGACGAGGGCGGGAACACAGCCCTTGCGGGGCACGCGTCCGACCCTGCCGGGGAAGCAGTGGACATGGTCGACGTGAGGGTGCGGGATGCCGGCCCGGGCCTGACCGAGGAGGAACTGTCCCAGGCGGGAGGGCGATTGTGGCGCAGTGCCCGCCATCAGAACATCCACGGCACGGGGCTCGGCCTCGCACTCACCCGCATGCTGGTGGAGGCGGGTGGCGGCGAGCTGCTCCTGGCAGCAGCGCAACCACACGGACTCTCCGCCACCGTACGGCTACCCGCCGCTCCGGCAGTCCCCCGCGACCCTGTGTGAGGGGAGGCCGCGACGGGTCCTGTAAGCGCGTCAGGGATGTGACTCGCGATACCACCGGGCGGCGCCGGGGTGCAGCTCCAGCGGGTGCGTGGCGATCGCCGTACGCCGGTCGAGGCGGCGGGCCTCCGGGTGGGCACGGATGAGGCGGGACTGCCCCTCGAAGAGCAGCCGGGTCAGCCAGTACGCCTCCGATTCCGGCATGTCCCGCCGTACCACCAGGAAGTTCGGCACACTCACCGTGATGACCGCGCTCTGCGCCCCGTATACGACGGCCGGCACGGTCGTCTCCGTGTACAGCTCGCCGTACGACCGGGTGAGGGACCCGACGACGTCACCGAGGTCGACGAGGCGGATGGTGGTGCTGCGCCGCAGTTCGGTGATCGCTCCGGTCGGCAGACCGCCGCTCCAGAAGAAGGCGTCGATACGCCCCGCGGCCAGAGCGGCGGCCGATTCACGCACGTCCAGTCGCAGTGAGGTCACGTCGTCGACAGGGGAGAGCCCTGCGACCTTCAAAATGCGTTCGGCGATCAGTGCGGTGCCGGAGCCTTCGGCACCCACGGAGACCCGCAGCCCGCGCAGCGCCTTCGCGCTGCGGACCGGGCTGTCCGCGCGGACCACCAGCTGGACGTAGTTGTCGTAGAGCGAGGCCAGCGCCACCACGGGCAGCTTCCGGGAGAAGGGCCGTCGCCCGGCGACGGCGTCCGCGGCGGAGTCGGCGAGGGTGAAGCCGATCTGCGCCTCGCCGGCATCCACCCGGCGCAGATTGTCCACACTGCCCCCGGTATGCAGGACCCGCGCCGAGGCGCCCGGCAGCCGGCTCCCGATCAGCTCTGCGTAGCCGGCCCCGTAGTCCGCGTACACACCGCCGGCGTTGCCGGTGGCGACCTTGATCTCCTCCGACGGGCGGGGTGGCGCGTCAGACCCGCCGCATCCCGCGAGCAGCAGTGCCGCGGCGAGAGCGGTGGCAAGCACGCGTGCCAGCCGCATGGGACCTCCCTCGTCCTGCGGAGCCGTGCACGGGAGTCCGGCCGGGTCGTGGGGCCCATCCGGCGATCCGCCCTCATCAGCCTAACCGCCCGGCCACCAGCGCCGCTGCGTATGGATCACCGCGATGCCGTACGGCAATGGTCCGGCTGCTTCCACACGAGCAGATCCGCCCAGGCGCAGGCGTTACACCACTGATAACTCTCGCAGCCGAACTTCACGGCTCGTAGAACGGATCAACCTGACCGCAGCAGCGCCACCCATGGGGCAGGCGGATGCTCCTGACAGCCGGGAGCGGCGTGGAGAGCGGCGCACGTGGCCGCGTGCCCGGCAAGATCCGGCAGACACCCCCTACGGCATGGGGGTCGGGCGTCCCCGGTGCGAGCGGCGGTGCAGCAGGCCGATGGCCACCAGAGCGGCCAGAGCCGTCGCGCCGACGGCGCCGCCCAGCCGCAGGCCAGGGGGCCGGAAGGCGCAGCTGATCGATGTCGCCTTGCCGTCGAGCGGTACGGCCAGCAGTCCCCCGTACTGCCGGGCGGGTCCGGGGGCGGCGTCGCCCGCGGCGCAGGTCCAGCCGGAGATCCGCGGGACGGCGATGACGGCGGTTCCGGTGCTGCCCGGCGGCAGTTCGGCGGAGAGGGAGTGTCCGGTGACGTGTACGGCGGTGGCCCCGGTCTCCGTCAGGTGCCGCACGGCCGCGTCCAGCCGCTCCCGTACCAGGCATCCGACCGGCTGCGACGGCAGCACCGGTGCTCCCTTCCCGGGGCGGAGCTCGATCCGCAGCGCTCCGTCCGCCGCGACGGTGCCGAGTGACTGCAAGGGAGCGCGCACGGACGGCGGTTTGCCGGAGAACTCCACGGGCTTGTGGTCGCCGAGCGCCGCCGTGCCCCGGTACTCGGGTGCCCAGAGGTAGGCCTGCGAGCCCGCGGGGCAGGTGGTGCTCAACGTGACCACGGCCGGGCTCCGGTCGGTGTCGCTCGTCCGGACGGTCCGGCGCAGGTCACGTGGCACGTCGTAGACAGCGGCGCCGAGCAGCGCTTCCTGGTTGGCGAAGGCGGAGGCCCCGAAGCGGCCGCCGCCGTCGGGGAGCCGGAGCCCGGGTCGTACGGTCACCAGCGGAGGCACGGCGCTCTCGGTGGAGGTGACGGTGGCGGTGGCGGTGGCGGTGGCGGTGGGGAGGTCGTCGACCCGCACGGGCCCCGTGGGCGCCGAGCGCACCCGTGCGCCGACGGAAAAGATCGCGTCGGTCACCGGGTTGTCCAGGCCGACCGGGTGCCGCCCCTTCGCGAAGTAGCCGAAGCCCAGGGACGACAGAGTGCGGGAGTAGATGTCGGCGGTCAGGCTGCTGTAGTAGTCGGCGCCCTGCCCGCCCACCAGCAGGACGTCGTTGCCGCCCGGGACTTCGCCGGGTTCGGTGCGGTGCCGGGGCCAGGCGCTTCTGCGCCCGGTCTCGCGCGCGACGTCCTCGTGCCAGGGCCCGATCCGGGGGGCCCACGAGACCTCCCGCAACTGCTGCTTCTCGATGCGGGCGCCCGTGACGGCGGCTTCGCCCGCGTGGGCCGCCGCGAAGAGCACCACGGCGACGACCGGCAGCACCCGGACCCCGGCGGCGTACCGCCCGGCGAGCAGGACGGCTGCGGCGGCCCCCATGGCGAGCAATGCCGCGGCGGCGAGGGCGGGGTAGGTCCACCGGTCGATGTCCGCACTCCCCCGGGTCGCGTAGACCATCAGCGCCAGCAGGGCGCCGGAGGCCGGCAGCGCGGGCAGCCGCGGCAGCCCCTGGGCGGTGGACAGCCAGGCCGCGATCAGCAGCAGACCGCAGAGCACGAAGGTCTGCCGGTAGGGGATGCCGTTGGGCGAGGCTCCGGCGTGCCAGAGCAGATGGGTGGGCTCCCATTGGAGGGACAGCGCCACAAGGCAGATCGCGGCCGCCCAGACCAGGCGGACCCGTGGCGCGACCGCACGGTTGAACGGCAGTGTCAGGGCCAGGGCCAGCGCCGGGGTGCCGATGTAGAGGGCGGGCGTCGCCACGCTCGCCGTGGCCGGGAGGAAGCGGGCGAGCGCCTCCGTCCACGCGGCGGCCTCGAAGGTCACCTCGGGAGTCGGATCGGCCACCTGTGTGGCCCGGTAGACGACCATGACCACGGGTGCGGCGAGGCCGGCGCCGACGGCCACGGTCCGGGCGGCGCGCAGCAGTCCGGCCCGACGCGTCCGGGCGGTGCCGTCGGCCGTGAGGAGCCGGACGGCCAGCACGATCGCCGCCCCGGCGGTGGCCATGTAGGCGGTGTAGAAATTGGCGAGCCAGGCCAGGGCGACGACCAGGGGGCCCAGTACCGGACGCCGCCCGCAGCGCGCCCATTCGCCTGCCAGGCACAGCAGCGGGAAGGCCACCAGTCCGTCCAGCCACATCGGCACGGTGGCGCCGTAGTTGAGGGTCCAGCCGGACAGCGCGTACGCGGCGCCGAGCACGGCGGCGACGGGCCACGGCCCGTTGCGGAGCTTCGGCAGCAGTACGGCCATCACGCCGCCGGCGGTGGCGACCTTGGCCACGGTGATGACGTACAGGGCCAGTTCGATGCGGTCGGCCGGGAACAGTACGACCATCAGCGCGAACGGGCTGCTCAGGTAGGTGCCGAAGTCGCCGAGGAAGTTGGAGCCGAAGCCCGAGCTCCAGTTGAGGAACATATCGCCGTCGGCCTCGCCGAGCAGCAGTTTCCGCCAGTAGGCGTGATACGGCAGGTACTGCTGGCCGAGGTCCACGGTGTTGCGGGTCGTGGGCCCGAAGGGATGGCTTCCCGCCATCAGTCCGCCGAGGCAGAAGACCAGCGCGGACAGCAGCGCGCCGCCGGCCCCGGCCCGCAGGCTCACACTTTGCCGGGCGCGTCGCATCAGCGGTACCGGCTCCGCGCCGAGCCGCTCCGTCCATCGCCGTGCAACGCGGAGCGGGGCCCGCTCGGTGCCGTCCGCCGTGTCCCGCTGCTCGTGCGGGCTCCCCGCGCGTGCACCCCGGGCAGGCACGGCATCGGTTGCAGGCGGCACTCGTCCTCCGGGTGGTGCGGTGTGGGCTACGGGGACACCCGGTGTCAGGGCGCCGGGTGTCGGGCCATTACGCCCGAGCAGGACGACCCGTATCCGATCGACGGAGGGATCCGGGACATCCCTCAGGTGAATTCCGGGTGTGTGGCGGACTCCCGCTTCCGATCCGGCCTGATCCAAATGAAGGGCCCACGCGCTCGTCGGGTGTAGCCTGTGGCCCGAGCGCATGATCGGCGGAAGTCCGCCCGCACACACGGCGGTTACCGGCACGAGTGATCACGTTCGAAGTACCGTTCGGGGCCCGAGGCCGACGACCGCGTCAACGACGGGGACGCCGGCCTCCCGAGCCCCGAGCACCGGGGGCTCGACGATGTCGCCGGCCCCGGGGCCGGAACACGAGTGACCAGCCCGGCCGCAGCGGCACCTCCTCGTTCCGGGTCTGCAAGCTCGCGGCCCCCAACCGCACCGTGATCGACGGCAGTCACCGAAAGCTCCCGCGCACCACCGGACCCACGACACCGGCATGTCCACGGCGCCGGTCCCGCGGGCCTCTCCGTCCTTGTCCCGACACCACGAAGGGGCTGAAACCCCGTGCCATCGAGCAACCACAACCGTCCACCAGGACTTCGCAGAGCCGCCGGACCCGGACTTCCCACCGCCTTACCAGGCCGGTCCCGGACCGCGGCCCACCTCATCGCCGCCTGCACCACCGCTCTGCTCGCAAGTCTGCTCCCCGGCACCGCACTGGCCGCCGGTGTCACACCGGCGCAGGCACTCGGGAAGCCTTCCGGCCCGCAGGCGCCCGACCGGGTTCCCGCGCCCGACCGGGTTCCCACGCAGGACCGGGCGAAGGTCCTCGGGCCTGGCTACCAGTCCTCGAAGGACCGTGCGTGGACCACGTCCGGCGACGCCGACGGCTTCCACCTCATGGTCGCCGAGGCCAAGGACGGCTATGCCTGGAAGACGGCGGCCACCCTGTCCGAGCCCGGCTTCGAGACGGACGCATGGATCGGCAACGCGTGCGTGACCCGCTCCGGGAAGAGGGCGGCGGTGGCGTACGCGCCCCGTACCTTCACCAACAAGCCCGAGTTGATGGTCCGGGGCGCGTTCGCCGCGGTCGTCGACCTGACCACGGGCAAGGTCACCAAGCTCGCGAACACCGCGTCGCTGGCCTACTTCTCGCCCGGCTGCGGCGCGGGTGAGCGCGCGGTCTTCACCCAGCTCACCCATGACGGGGACAAGCCGACCGGGACCCGTCTGATCAGCGTCGACGCCGCCAGCGGCAAGAGCGCTGCGCCGCTGCGGCTGAACGGTCAGATCACCTCCGCGGTCCCCACCGACCAGGGCATCGTCGCCGCACACGGCGCCCGTCTCGTCCGCATCGGCCCCGACGGCGCCGAGCGGGAGATCGCCCGTACCCGTACGGTTCCGTTCCAGCTGCGTCCCGACCGGTCCGGCGGCGTCACCTTCATCGAACGGCTTCCGGCGGCGGCCAAGGGAAGCCGGAACGCCGGCGTCGAGGAGAGCCTGGCCCGCCGGGTCGGCGCCGGGCAGATCCGCGAGGGCAAGGCGACCCCGAAGACACTGGCGCGGGGTCCGCTCACCGGCTGGGACCTGTCCGCCGCCGCCGACGGCACCGTCTACGTCACCGGCAAGGCCGACACTCAGGGCACCCTGCCGGACGGCGTGCGCAATCCCGGCACCCTGGGCAAGGACGACCGCATCTCGACCTCGGGCGACGCCGCCGTGGCCACCTTGCCGGCGCCCCGGGCGGAGACCGTGTCGCGTACCCGGACCGCGGTCGACGAGGACCGGTCCGTGCGGACCCGGCTGCATCTGCTGGACACGGGCGCGCAGGTCACCCTCGAGGCCGAGCCGGGCGCCGTACCCCTGGCGCAGCGGCAGATCGGGGCCGGCGGCGCGACCTCACCCGCCCTGCCGGCTCCCCCGGGCGGTGCGACGGCGAAGACGGCAGCGGCCGCGTCTCCCACCAACCCGGTGGAGTCCGAGCGGACCTGCGCCGTGCCCCGGGGCGACCCGCGCAAGCAGGCGCTGCAGCCGACTCCACGACAGGTGGAATGGGCCGTGGACCAGGCCGTGATCGACGGCCTGTACAAGTGGGTGAGCCGCCCCGCCGACTGGAACAACACCGGCATGTCCGCGTACACCCCGCAGACCCTCTTCCCGCTGCCCGTACTGGAGGGCGACCCCAACCATGTGGTCGACCGCGCCGACGAGTGGCACATCCCTGCCCAGATCCTGCTCGGTGTGACCGCGCAGGAATCCAACATGTGGCAGGCGACCCGAACGGTGGTCCCGGGAGTCACAGGCAACCCGCTCATCGGCAACTACTACGGGATCGCCTACTCCGCGGGCGGCACCCAGGCCGACCCGTGGGCCGTCAACTGGGCGAAGGCCGACTGCGGTTACGGCATCACCCAGGCCACCGACGGAATGCGGCTGTCCGACACGCAACTGTCGGTCGCACAGAAGGAGGCCGCAGCCCTCGACTACACGGCGAACATCGCCTACGGGGCGAGCATCCTCTCGTCGAAGTGGAACGAGACCCGCAAGGCGGGGATGACGGTCAACGGCGGCAAGCCGAAGTACATCGAGAACTGGTTCTTCGCACTGTGGGCCTACAACTCCGGCTTCCACCCGCAGTCCGCGGCCGGCAGCAACGGCGGCAAGTGGGGTGTGGGCTGGACCAACAACCCCGCCAACCCCTTGTGGAAGGAGAACCGGCTTCCCTTCCTGGAGAGTTCCAGCGGCGGTGACGACTACTCCCACGCGGCGCACCCGCAGGACTGGCCGTACCAGGAGAAGGTGATCGGCTGGGCCGCCCGCCCCATCTCGGCGATGTTCAAGCCGGGTGACATGCAGGCCGGCTACCGGGCGGCGTGGTGGAACAACTCGGCCGTCCGCACCAGGGCCAAGCCACCGAACATGATCTTCTGCACGGCGTCGAACGACTGCGACGACGACAAGATCAATGACGGTTCGTCCAACCAGACCGGCAAGGGGCCGTGTCTGCTGCCCGGCGATCCCGAGGAGACCAACCCGCTCTATCTGAAGTGCTGGTGGCACGAGTCGGTGCGGTGGAAGGACTGCGAGGCGGCCGCCGAGTGCGGCAACGCGGTGCACCGCTTCAACAACGCCGACTACCCCGAGCAGCCCAACGAGAACTCCTCCTACCCGCCCCGTTGCACCTCGGGCCTGCCGTCCGGCTCCCTGATCGTGGACGACGTCCCGAACGGTGTCACTCCCACCGGGCAGCAGGGCCATACCTGCGGACCGGTCTCGTCCGCGGGGACGTTCACGTTCAACTTCGCCGCCTCCAACGGCACCTATCCGGGCAAGATCGATCTGCACCAGATCGGCGCCGGGTACGGGGACCACTTCTGGTTCACCCACACCCGCAAGGCATCCGACCCGGACGGCTCCCGGCTGCTGACCACGGGCACATGGGCTCTGGGCCGCTCCCTGAACCAGTGGGTCCGCATCATGGTCCACGTCCCGGACCACGGCGCCCACACCCAGCAGGCGAAGTACGAGATCGACACCGGCACCGGTTCGTTCACCCGCAGCCGGACCCTGGGCCAGAAACGCAAGGCCAACACCTGGGTCTCGCTCGGCGTCCACAAGGTCACCGGCACCCCGCGGGTGAGGCTGGCCAGCACCACCCTGGACGGCACCGGCGACGATGACGTGGCCTGGGACGCCGTGGCCTTCCAGCCGCTGCCGGCCAAGCCCCGGCATATCGTCGCCGTGCTCGGCGACTCCTTCACCTCCGGTGAAGGCGCGGGCTCCTACGCCCCCGAGACCGACAAGGACCACGGCACCTCCCAGTGGAACGCCTGCCGGCGCAGTGCCAACGCCTGGGCGCGCAAGCTGGTGCTTCCCGGTACCACCGAATCACTCGGCGGTATCGCCGACACCTGGGGAACCGCCGCCGAGCTGGGATTCGTCGCCTGCTCGGGTGCGATGACGAAGAACGTCGCCCTCGTGCCGAGCGGAAACGCTCCGCAGAGCCACGGGGAGGGCCAGTTCGGGGAGGTCCGCCAGGTCGACTCCGGTGTTCTGACCGGCGACACAACGCTGGTCATGCTGACCCTCGGCGGCAACGACGAGGCCGGCTTCGCCACGGCCATGCAGGAATGCGGCGGGCTGGGCGACTGCTCATCCGACTCCGGTTTCCTGCCGAAGTACAAGGCCGTTGTGGACCGGATGGTCCCGGACCTGAAGACCGTCCTCGAGGACGTCGCCGCCAGGGCGCCCAACGCGCAGATCGTGCTGATGGGCTACCCGGAGCTGCTCAGCCGCACGGTGAAGTGCTCGGGCTCGCTCTACTACGACATGTCCGAGGTCAAGGCGCTCGCGGAGCTCGTCAACTACGCCGACGCCCGGCAGAAGGCGATGGTGGACGCGCTCCGTACGGGAGCGTCGAAGATCAAGGCCGAGTACGCCGACCCGGTGAGCGCGTTCGCCGGGCACAGCGGGTGCGACTCCCCCGAGTGGATCAACAAGTTCGTCCTCGGCCCCAACGGCGACGGCGACTTCCACCTGGGCGACCCCGCCGCCGTCCCGTCGGCCTGCCTGTGGGGGGCGCTGGGTGGCAAGTGTCTCAGCCGTGAGTCCTTCCACCCCAAGGACGCAGGCACCACCGGATACGCTGAGGTGATGCGGCAACGCCTGAACGCCATCGGCTACAACGGGGCGCCCTGACGTGCCACGGGACACCGATGGACGCACCCGCCTGCTCGCGGGCGGGTGCGTCTGGGCCTTCATCGGCGCCCTCGCCCTGTGCGCGGTCGCTCTCCTGCTCGTGTCCGCCATGGTGACGGGGTTCTTCGACCGGCCCGACGAGCCACCGAAGAAGGACTTCGGCGCGGCGCGCAGGGCCGAGGTGACGAGGATTCGCCTCGAAGAGCTCGCCCGTGACGGCACGCTGACCTCCCAGGAGCTCACCGAGGCCGCCGGGCTCGGCCGGTGGCACCAGGACAGCGACGCCGCCGCTCTCCGGATCACGGTCACCTACCCGCCCGACGCGGACCTGCCGGGCGGCTGCTACCGGTTCGTCGTGCAGCGCCCGCTGAACCAGAACACCCGTGTGGCTCTTCCGAAGGCGGGCGAGGGGTGCACGGGGGCGGGCACGGGGTGAGCCGAAAGGGATGACAGAGCACAGCACCTGACGATAGGTCAGCTACTACAGACACGGACAACTGAAGCGTTGTCACAGGTGGCGTCTAGCGTTGGGAAAATGACGCAGTCCTCACAGACGTACGCCTATCTCCGCCCCTCCGCGGTGCACAGCACCGCGGAGGGCGGCACACTCAGTCTTCAGACCTCCGGCGGCGCCACACCGGCGGGGCAGCAAGCCCATCCACGATTCTTCCAAGGCTTCCTGACTCATCCTCAGGTCGCCGCAGCCGGCCTGCTGAGCGTCGCGGACGTCGCCGCCGCCCGCTACTACCAGCTGCCGCGTCCCCTATCGCTCGACCCCGTGGTCACCGGGAACGGGGACCGGTTGCGGTTCGAATCGTTCTCCGGCTGCTGCGGGGTGTACGCGCGGCTCGACATGCTGTCCGATGCCCTCGACGGCAACGACGTCGGACACGGCACGACCAACGTCGATGTGAACATCCCGCTCCGGGAAGCGCTGACCCGCGTGGGCCCGGCCGATCCGCTGCTTCTGGAGGTCGGACCCGACGAACTGGCCGTCACCACCTTCGACGGGCCGCTGATCGAGAAGAAGGTGCCACTGCCCGATCGCTGGCTGCGCGGCTTCGCCGAAACGCAGGTCATCGCCCCGGGGTTCGACCTGCGCGCCGAGCTCTCCGCGACCGAGGCCGTGCGCTTCCTCAGGTCGCTGCCGCGTCCCGGAGCCGTTCGCGGCGCGTCGCGGGGAGCGCGCTGGGTCGTCCCGGCGGGCCGCTCACTGCGCGCCACCGCCCGGCCGGTCCCCGGAGCGGTTTGCCTGCCCGGTCCGGAACGGCTCGCCGCACTGGCCCGCGTGCTGCGTCATGCGACAGGCCTGCGGATCCACGGGCCGACCGTCACGACGGGCAGCAGCCCCGTGGCGAGCGCGTGGGAGGTGCGGCTCCCCGGCATGCGCCTCACACTCACACTGTCCCCGGACACGTCGCGGGGCTTCTCCGGTGAGGGCGGCGTCCTGGACGCCCTGGCGGAGCAGGAGTCGACCGAGGACGCCGAGTTGGTGTCGGTGCTGCTCGCCTGGGATCCCGCCGTCGACATCACCGACCTGGCCGCCCAGTCCGGGCTCACCCCGCAGCGTGTACGGGCCGCGCTCACCCGCCTCGGCACGGCCGGGCGCATCGGCTACGACGTGGCGGAGGCGGCGTACTTCCACCGGGAGCTGCCCTACGACCCCGGGCGGGCCGAGCGCCACAACCCCCGGCTGCGGGCCGCCCAGGCCCTGGTCGAGGCGGGCGCGGTGCGCCTCGACGGTGAACTGGCCACGGTGACCGTCGACGACCACGTCCACCGGGTCAGGTCCGCCGAAGGGCGTCTGACCTGTACCTGCCGCTGGTGGGCCGAATACCGCGGCGGCCGCGGACCGTGCAAGCACGCCCTCGCCGTCCGCATCGTCCGCCGGGCGGCGCCCACCAGCCCGGCCACCGCCCGGAACACGACCGTCACTTCCACCGGAGCAGACCGATGAGCGAGACCATCACGTACGACATCGCCGACGGGGCCACCGAGGGCATGCGCGAGCTGTTGCACGCCGTGCGCGAGGGCCGCCACAAGGCCGTCCCCGAGCTGCTCGGCAGGCTCACCGACGCCGAGCGGCGCACGTGCCTGCCGGTGCTCACGTCGTGGCGCACGACCACGCGGAACAACCACGACCTCGGACACTGGGACATACGCGCGGCGCTGCTACTCGCCGGGGTGGGGTGCTGCACCGGCGCTGCGGCCGCGGCACAGTGGCTCGCCAACGGCGAGCTGCGGTGGGCCGTCTCCGATCCCTCTCAGGTCCTCGAAGCGCTGGGTGACCGTGCCCCCGAATGGCTGGGCCAGGTGGCGCACCGGCTCGCGGTGCGCCGCACCTTCGCGGCGGAGGAGTACTCGCTGATCGCACAGCTGGTGCACGCCGCGGGCTGCGAGCCTCCCACGACGGACGGCTTCGTCATCGGCTGGGAGGGCAGCATCCAGGTCCGTGGCATGACGGTCAAGGACAGACTGCGCGACGACCCGTTCCTGGCGGTGATGGTCCCCCGGCTCTTCGAGGTGCCGGAGGCCGGCTCGGACTTTCAGTACAGCCGGGCGGACGATCCCGGATGGGCCGACGCGCTCGCCGGGCTCGCCGATGAGGGACGGCTCAGCCGCGAGCTGCTGATCGACGGCTGTCTTTCGCGGCTGCTGCGCGAAGGCCGGCTCGGCCGGGTGAAGGGCCTCCTCGCCGTGCTGACTGCCCTGGACCTGACCGAGGACGAGCGGGCGGCGCACACGCTCACCTGGGTGCGGATGCTGCCCGACGCCCACGCGCTTACGGCAGCGCGTGCCCAGGAGGTGCTGGCCGGGCTCGACGAGGCGGGCCACCTGGAGAGCGAGCACCTGGTGGAGGCATCACAGGCCGCCCTGTTCCGGCCCGAGAAGAAGATCGTGCGAGCCCAGCTGAGCATGCTCGACAAGGCGATGAAGCGCGAGCGGTCACGCACGGACGAGCTGCTTCCCGTGGCCGCCGAAGTCTTCGGCCACGAGGAGCACACCCTCCAGGAGCGGGCTCTCGCCCTGGTCGTCCGCCACCGCAGGCACGCGAACGCCGCCGTCCTGGCCGAGATCGCGGCGAGCGCCACGCAGCTCAGCCCGGACCTGCGCAAGCGAGCGGCTGAGGCATTCGGCGACGCCATCGCCGGCGAGAACGCCGACGCTCCGGCCGCCGACACTCCCGCCGACGAGGCTGACGCGTTGCCGCCCGTGCCGAGCGCCGAGCGCATCGAGGCGGCACCGCCCACCGCTGCCGAACTCGCCGAGGAGACCGGCGCGCTGCTGCGCAGAGACGGGACCCCGGCTCAGTGGGAACGCGTACTGAACGGTCTCGTGGTGCACGCCCACGCCGATACGGCAGGCCTGCGCGCTGCCCTGGAACCGATCGTCGCCCAGCGGACCCTGGACTGGCAGGTCGACTACCTGAAACAGGGGCTCGCGATCGTCGTCATGTCCATCATGGGCCTGCCCTTGGGGAACCTGGGCGTCGCCCGCGATACGTTCGGGCCCCAGTGTCCGGACCTGGCCCTGCGGTCCGTCCCCCTCGTCCGCGCAGCCGAAATCGGAGCGCGGCTGGGCGCTGACCCGATGCCGTTCCTGCTGGCCACACCCACCTGGTCGACGGGGATCATCGAAGCGTCGGAGCTGGTCGCGCGGCTCGCCGCATACGAGCGCTGCGGCGTCGTCCCCGGCCAGGCCGACCTCGAACAGTCCCTGCTACGACTCGGCGGGGAGGTGCCGCCCGAGGCACGGGCCGCCGCCACAAAGCTCATGTCCCCGGCGGGGCGGCGGCTCGCCGCCCGGCTCGCCTCGGAGGGACTGCCCGATCCCGCCGCCTCCCGCGTCACCGAGCCACTGAGTTGGAGGACCCCGCGCCCCGGAGTGCAGGTCCTCACCGAGGCCGTTCCCGGACACGAAGACCTTCCCGAGCCGTTCCGCTCTCTGTTCGCTGCCCACGACCCCGTGGGGAACCCGTGCAGGTGCAGGGGCGGCTGGGAGTGTTCCCCGCACACGTTGGCCGTCCTGCCCCAGAACCGGGAAGTCGTCGCGACGCGGATGCTGGTGCACTTCGGGCGCCTGGCCGAGTACGACGAGGTCGGCTATGGCGCGCCCGTGCTGCCCGCACTCGCCGAGTCGGGCGGACCGGCCGGGCCTGCGACCCATCTCCTCCTGGCATACGGTCTCGGGGCACGGGGCGTGGAGGAGCAGCTGTTCGCCGTGGACGGGATGCTCGTCCTGGCCGCTCGCGGACAGCTCGACGCGGCTCGGCTCGGCCAGGACATCGCCGAGCTGACGCACCTGCGCCTGCTCAAGCTCCAGCGCGTCGTGGTGGCCCTGCGGGAAGCGGTGCGCAGCGGCGCGTACGCCACGGTGTGGGCGGTGCTCTCGGCCGCCCTCCCCCTGCTGCTGACGGACGAAGCGCCGCACGGCCTCTCCGGTGTGCTCACGATCGCGGCCGACTGCGCGGAGCGGTCCGGAGCCCGTGGCGCGATACCGGAGATCAACGAGCTGGCAGCACGCTCTGGCTCGTCACAGCTGGTCAAGCAGGCGCGGCGCATCAGGAACGCGACCGGGATGCCGGTCGCACCGTAGAGCCGTCGAGCAAGGGACCCCGGTGGTGGTGAGCTCGGGGGCGGGGCGCTGTCAGCCAACCGGGCCGCAAGGCCGCCCGGAGGCAAGCCCGTCGTCGGTGCTCACCACGTCCGGCTCGGGCCGGAGGTCGGCGAGCACCGCCGGGCGCCGGCCGCGATGTTCCGTTCGGATGTGGTTACGGACGGCGACGCACGCACATAGACTGATCAGCTCCGAAACACCGGCTGACCTTGAAGAACGCGACTCCGGAGCCGGACCGGCAACAGTTGGGAGCGCCCGTGTTCTACTACGTGCTCAAATACGTCGTCCTGGGCCCGCTGCTGCGGTTACTGTTCCGGCCCAGGATCGAGGGACTCGAGCACATTCCCGACGACGGAGCCGCGATCGTCGCGGGCAACCATCTGTCGTTCTCCGATCACTTCCTGATGCCGGCCATCATCAGACGCCGCATCACCTTCCTCGCCAAGGCGGAGTACTTCACCGGCCCTGGCGTCAAGGGCAGGCTGACCGCGGCGTTCTTCCGCAGCGCCGGGCAGATCCCGGTGGACCGCTCGGGCAAGGACGCCGGGCAGGCGGCGATCCGCGAAGGGCTCGGGGTGCTGGGGCGCGGGGAGTTGCTGGGCATCTATCCCGAAGGCACCCGCTCGCACGACGGGAGGCTGTACAAGGGCAAGGTCGGTGTCGCGGTCATGGCCCTCAAGGCGGGGGTACCGGTGGTGCCGTGCGCGATGGTCGGCACGTTCGAGATCCAGCCGCCGGGGCAGACGCTTCCGAAGATCAAGCGGGTGACCATCCGCTTCGGGAAGCCGCTCGACTTCTCGCGCTACGCGGGCATGGAGAGCGAGAAGGCGGTGCTGCGCGCCGTGACCGACGAGATCATGTACGAGATCCTCGCTCTGTCCGGGCAGGAGTACGTGGACGAGTACGCGGCTGTCGTGAAGGCGCAGCAGGCCGCCGCGCAGCAGCAGGGCAGACGGTTTCCCCGGTTGCGGCGCTGAGCCGGCGCTCATGCGCAGCGGCTGCAGGAAGGCGCCCCGGCCGCGGTTCAGCCGCGCAGAGCGGCGTCGAGCACACGACGCAGAGCGAGCGCGTCCGGGGCAACGGCGGTGACCAGGACGGCAGGTCCCACGAGCGGGGTGAGCACCGCGGTCTCCCCGAGTTGCCGGGGCGCTGCGGGACGCTTCTCGAACTCCGGGTCCACGAGGACGAGTTGGCCGATGGCGCGGTGTCCGTTCAGCACGGCCCCGCCGTCCCAGCCGTCAGGCGCCCCAGGTCCGTAGGACAGTTCCTGGTCGAGCAGAACCCGGCCGGCACGGTGGACCGTGAGCCGGGTGGTGAGACTTCCGGTGTCCTCTCCGTGCCGCCCGAGGATCTGCTCCTCCCGTAGCAGCAGCCGTGCGGTCGCGGCGAGCCGGACCCGTGTGTGCGTCCGCAGTTCGCCGCCCCGGGCGCTGATGAGCGGCTCGGGCAGCCAGCGCAGCTCCGCCTCCTCCCCCACGGTCAGTGTGATGTCGTAGTGCGCGGGTGCCGGCGCGGGTCCGGGCAGGGCCACGGTCGCGGCGGCGGAGCCGACGTGCACCCGGGCACCCTCGCGGACGTCCGCCTCGATGGCCAGCCGGTCGCCGCCGAGCGGGGCGCTCATGGCGCCCACGACGGTGACCCCCGTGTACGGGCCGTCGGCCCGCGTCCGGCGCAGGGCGAGCGGCCCTGCGCTTTCCAGGACGGGCAGTCCGCCGTCGCGGGTCGCGACGATACGCGCGGTGGCCTGGACGCTCACGCGGCGGCGGTCCAGGCGGAGAGCTGCGCGCGCACCCAGTCGGCGACCGGGCCGACGCCGTCCTTGCCGGTGAGGGAGGTGAAGGCGACGGGGAGTTCGCCCCGCTGCTCCTTGGCGTCGCGGGCCATGCGCTCGAGGTCGGAGCCGACGTAGGGGGCGAGGTCGGTCTTGTTCACGACCAGGAGGTCCGCGGTGGTGACACCGGGGCCGCCCTTGCGGGGGATGTCGTCGCCGCCCGCGACGTCGATGACGAAGATCTGTGCGTCGACGAGGCCCTTGGAGAAGGTGGCGGTGAGGTTGTCGCCGCCTGACTCGACGAGGATCAGGTCCAGGGGGCCGACCGTTTCCTCCAGGTCCTCCACCGCTTCGAGATTGGCGGAGATGTCGTCGCGGATCGCGGTGTGCGGGCAGGCCCCCGTCTCGACGGCCTGGATGCGCTCGGGCGGCAGCACCGCGTTGCGTCGCAGGAATTCCGCGTCCTCCCGGGTGTAGATGTCGTTGGTGACGACCGCGAGGGAGAGCTGGTCGCGCAGGACGCGGCAGAGGGCGGCGACGGTCGCGGTCTTTCCGGATCCGACGGGCCCGCCGAGACCGATGCGCAGGGCGCGCCGGGTGCCGTCGGGACGCAACGCGTCGGCGCTCATGGCGCCGTGGCCGTCGTGGTCATGGGTGAGGTGCATGGGGCGGCTCCTGTGGCGGTTACGAGGCGAAGAGGCGCACGGGCCAGTTCGCGTGCTGCTCGGCGGTGATGTCGAGCAGGGGGGCCGATGCGGCGGGCAGGGCGTCGATCCCCTGCCGGGCGGCGGCCACCGCGCGATCGGCGACCTGGTCCATGGCGGGGGCGAGTCGGGCGAGGACGGCGGTGGCCTCGAAGGGGTCCATGCCGAGCAGGCGTACGGCGGCGGTGACGGGTCCACCGACCGATTCGTACACGGCGCAGTACGCGGCGTCGCGGGGGGTCAGCCCGGCCGCCCTGGCGGTGATCCCGAGGACCACCGGCTGGTGCGCGCCCTTGGGCAGTGCGGCGGCCAGGGCGTCGAGTTCGGGCGAGGGCCAGACGGCACGGGCGGCCCGCATCAGCTGACGGCCGAGCTTGCGGGCGGTGGTGCGCAGTGCGGGCGAGGGGGTGCGGGCATCGGCTGCCTCGTCAAGGGCGAGAGGATCGAGGCCGTGTGCCGCGGCCGCGGCGAGGGCGGCAGCGGTCAGCCCCGCGGTGTGCAGTCTCCCCCGGCAGAATGCGGCGAGTCCCGCCGCGTCCCTGATCCGGCCCGCTTTCACGGCCGCTTCCGCCCCACCGGAGTGCGCGTGCCCTCCGGCGGGAAAGCGGCCGTCGGCGAGCACGAGCAGTGCGGCACGGGCGGACCCGGACGGCACCGTGTCTGCGTCCGGGCCCCCGGCACGGGCGTCCGGGTGCCCGGTACGGTCCGGCGTCTCGACGGCGTCCATGTCAGAAGAGGAAGTACCGCTGGGCCATGGGCAGTTCCTCCGCCGGTGCCGGTTCGACGGCTTCGCCGTCGATCGTGACCGTGAAGGTGTCGGCGTCGACCTCGACATGCGGCAGGGCGTCGTTCTCCCGCATGTCCGCCTTGGTCACCCGGCGGGTGCTGCGGATCGGGGTGAAGCGCTTGCCGAGGCCGAGGCGTTCCGGCAGGTCGTCCTCGATCGCCTGAACACTGGTGAAGTTGACGGAGTTGGCGGCCGGGGCGCGGCCGACGGCGCCGAACATGGGCCGGGGCAGTACCGGCTGGGGCGTGGGGATGGAGGCGTTGGCGTCGCCCATCTGCGCGTAGGCGATCTGGCCGCCCTTGATCACCAGTTGGGGTTTGACGCCGAAGAAGGCGGGCTCCCACAGCACCAGATCGGCGAGCTTTCCCGTCTCGACGGAGCCGATCTCGTGGTCCATGCCCTGGGCCACGGCCGGGTTGATGGTGTATTTGGCGACATAGCGACGGGCCCGCAGATTGTCGGCCCGGCCGTCTCCGGGCAGCGCACCCCGGCGCACCTTCATCACATGCGCGGTCTGCCAGGTCCGCAGGATCACCTCGCCGATGCGGCCCATGGCCTGCGAGTCCGAGGAGATGACGGAGATCGCACCGAGATCGTGGAGCACGTCCTCGGCCGCGATGGTGGAGGGTCGGATCCTCGATTCGGCGAAGGCGAGGTCCTCGGGAACGGCCGGGTTGAGGTGGTGGCAGACCATCAGCATGTCGAGGTGTTCCTCGACGGTGTTGACGGTGTGCGGCCGGGTCGGGTTGGTGGAGCTCGGCAGCACGTGCGGCTGTGAGACGACGGTGATGATGTCCGGGGCGTGGCCGCCTCCGGCGCCCTCGGTGTGGTACGCGTGGATGGTGCGGCCGGCGATGGCCGCCAGGGTGTCCCCCACGAACCCGGCCTCGTTCAGGGTGTCCGTGTGGACGGCGAGCTGAGCGCCGGTCCGGTCGCAGACGGTGAGACAGGCGTCGATGGCGGCGGGCGTCGCCCCCCAGTCCTCATGGATCTTGAAGCCGATCGCACCGCCGCGCAGCTGGGCGTACATCGCCTCGTGCGAGACGGTGTTGCCCTTGCCGAGCAGTCCGATGTTGACGGGGCTGTGCTCGAGAGCCTCGAACATCCGGGCGAGGTGCCAGGAACCGGGTGTGATCGTGGTGGCCTTGGTGCCCTCGGCGGGGCCCGTTCCGCCGCCCACGAGCGTGGTGATGCCGCAGGACAGCGCCTGGTCGACGAGGGTCGGCGAGATGAAGTGCACATGGGCGTCGATCGCCCCGGCCGTGACGATCTTCCCGTTGCCCGCGACGATCTCGGTCTCGGGCCCGATGACGAGGTCCGGGTGGACTGCGTCCATCGTGTCCGGGTTGCCCGCCTTGCCGATGCCGGTGATACGGCCGTCGCGGATGCCGATGTCGGCCTTGACGATCCCCCAGTGGTCGATGATCACGGCCCCGGTGATGACGGTGTCCGGGGCGCCATCGGCCCGTGTCGCGCGGGACTGGCCCATCGACTCGCGGATGACCTTGCCGCCGCCGAAGACGGCTTCGTCACCGGCCCGGCCGGGTCCGCCCGAGCGGTCCTCCTCGATCTCCACGAGCAGCGCGGTGTCGGCGAGCCTGATGCGGTCCCCGGTGGTCGGCCCGAAGAGGTCCGCGTAACGGGCGCGGGTGAGCTCAGGCATCGAGGGCACCTCCGGTCTCCGACCGCAGCCCCGGCACCACGCGCAGGCCGGCCAGCGGTACGAGCTCGACCTCGGCGGGGATGCCGGGCTCGAAGCGCACGGCGGTGCCCGCCGCGATGTGGAGCCGGCGCCCCCGGGCCGCGGCCCGGTCGAAGCGCAGGCCGGGATTGGCTTCGGCGAAGTGGTAGTGGGAGCCGACCTGGACGGGCCGGTCGGCGGTGTTGAGCACGGTCAGACGCGTGACCTCACGGCCCTCGTTCAGGACGACCGGCTCGTCGGCGTGGAGGATCTCCCCGGGGATCATCGGCGGCCCTCCCGTCAGACGATCGGGTCGTGGACGGTGACGAGCTTGGTGCCGTCGGGGAAGGTCGCTTCCACCTGGACGTCGTGGATCATCTCGGGGATACCCGGCATGACGTCGTCCCGGGTGAGCACCTTGCGCCCGGAGGCCATCAGTTCGGCGACCGTACGTCCGTCCCGCGCTCCCTCCAGGAGGTGCGAGGTGATCAGGGCCACCGCTTCCGGGTGGTTGAGCTTCACCCCGCGGGCCCGGCGCTTGTCGGCCACGTCCGCGGCGACATGGATGAGCAGGCGCTCCTGTTCATGCGGCGTCAGTTGCACGCTTCCACCTCACAACTCGTTCCGGCCGGGGCTCGTTCGGTCGACGCGACCGCGGCCCCCACATCAACAGCCATCGACCGTGACGGGGTGCCGCATGACCGGGGATTTGAACGTTAGGGCGGAAGTTTTTCCGGCGCGTTAACTGGTCTTTGGCAGTTGCATGGACATCAGCCCGCGCAGCCCGTCGCCCAGGACTTCGGCGTCCGCGTCCCCGAACAGGGCCTGCTGGGTGGGGAATCCCCGGGCGGTCGCCATCAGGGTGCGGGCGACGTCCTCGGAGGGCACGTCGGCGTGCAGGCTGCCACGGTTGCCGAGAAGCCCGATCAGGCGCCGGTACCGGGCCCCCGGTGCTCCGCGGCGATACCGAACCTGCGCCGCTCGCCCGGAGCGGACGGGGAGGGTGCGTGCAGCGTGGACACCGAGGCGATCACCGACTCGTCACCGGCACGCTCCGCGTCTTCGACCCCTTCGAGTCGCTCGAGTCGTTCCAGGTCAGCGGCGGAGACCAGGGCGACGAGCGGCTTGCCGTGACGGGTCACGACCACACGCTCACCGCCGTACACGACGCGGTTGATCAACTCGGCGAGCTCTGCCCGCGCTTGCGTCACCGGAATCTCGTAGGCCATGCCCCCCAGTTTACGGGTCGGCCATTGCGTCCAGGTGACCCATGGGGGACTGAGAAATCGCAGGTCAGGAGCGGTATGACCCGGCTCGTCTGCTGTGGCGGCGACCGAGGCCGACCGGCCATGACCACACCCCGGCCGCGGGAGCTCCGACGTGAGAATCGCGAGGCCCACTCTCACGCCGAGAGCGAACTGCCATCCGACTTGTTGCTTCCCCCTTCGTCCATGGGCCATGCTCGCCATCACGACAGTCTGTACGTCCTGTACATTTTTCACCCATGAATGCAGCGCCGCATTCCGACGAAGGGGTACGCCTTGGACCGCCCTTACGCCCGTTACGTCCTGCCGGAGTTCAGCGAACGGACCACCAACGGCGTCCGCACCCTCGACCCCTACGCGAAGCTCCTCGGCGAACGGATCGTCTTCCTCGGCACGGCCGTCGACGACACATCGGCGGGTGATGTCGTCGCCCAACTCCTCTACCTCGAATACGCCGCACCCGAGCAGGACATCCACCTCTACATCAACTCCCCCGGCGGTCCCGTCAGTGCGATGACCTCCGTCTACGACACCATGCAGGTGGTCGGGTGCGACGTGGCCACGACCTGTCTCGGACAAGCGGCTTCGACCGCTGCCGTACTGCTGGCCGCCGGTACGCCCGGCAAGCGCATGGCGCTGCCCGGCGCCAGGATCGTCGTCCGGCAGCCCGCGCTGGACGAGCCCGTTCAGGGGCAGCCGTCCGACCTGGACGTCCACGCACGGGAACTGCTGAGGCTGCACGAGCAGATGGGGGCCATGCTCGTACGGCATACCGGGCAGAGCGACGAGCGCGTACGCACCGTGCTGGACCGCGACACGGTCTTCGACGCCGCCGGGGCGAAGGACTTCGGCCTGGTCGATCACATCATCACAAACCGCAAGGCGTCCGCGGCTTCGCCCGGAACGCGGTGAGCGGGCGGTGCTGCCGCCCGAGCTTCCTCCGCTGCCCGCCCTGACCCGCGCCGAAGGCGAGTTCATCGACCGCTATCTCGAAGTCGTCGACCAGCTGGGAAGGATCAACCCGGCCCGTGGCACCCATACCTACGGAGCGCTGCGCGCCGCACAGGCGCTGGCAGCGCAGGCCGTCGCCCTGCGGGACGCGCTCGCGCTGATGCACGCGCGCGGGGAAAGGGAATTGCACGCTGCCACGCTGGCCCGCGCCTTGCGCGTACTGGACGGCGAGCGGCGGACCGCGCGGATCACCGTCCCGCCGGAGTCCCCCCGTTGAGCCCGCGGCCGGGCCGTGGCCGTGCACCGGGACGCGGCCACGGCCCGGCCATCGCCGAAGGACGGCGTCCACCGCGCCGACGGCGGGACACACGCGTACGACTGGGTGTCGGCCAGGTGGCGTAGCCGGGGCCGGCGCACGGGGTCTGAGCAAGTTGCGTTCCCTCGTCGGCCATCTGGCCGAACGATCCGTTCCGCCGCAGGTACGACGCTCGTTACGCGGCCACTCCGACTGGGCCGAACGGGATCGTCCACCTGAATGGGCCAGCGGTGAGGAGCCTCACAAATCGTCGTTTCGACTCGGAATTCCGGCAGTTCGTGCGTCAAGATCCCTGGGACGACAAGCCCCCGCCACCACGGCGGGGCGGTCCGGGCGGACGCCGAGTCCTGCCGCCGCGCCGGATGTCTGGTCGACATGAGTGCTTCGGCAGGAGTGGAGGACCCAGCAGTACGGTCCGCGCCCAGTGGCCGGACCTTGGGGTGAAGCCGCTTCGTGCGGCCGGGCACCTTCGCCAGCCCGAACCCGACAGGTCATCCTTCTCAGGCGGCTGACGAAGGGTTGCGCATGACTGCGCAGACACACTGCCCGTCCCTGCTCTCCCGGACGGGTGCCGTCTCGGCGCTCACACTCGCCACCATGGGCGGCTCACTGCTCGTTCCAGGCGGCACCCCCGAGGCCCACGCCGCCTCCGTGTACGCGGCCAAGGCTCTCAAAGTCGCCGAGTCCAAGAAGGGTGCGCCCTACCGGTACGGCGCCACGGGCCCCAACCGGTTCGACTGTTCGGGTCTGGTCCTCTACTCGTTCCAGAAGGCGGGCAAGAGCCTGCCGCGCACCGCACAGGCGCAGTACAACCGCACACGCCATGTCCCGGCGTCCAGCCGCCAGCAAGGTGACCTGGTGTTCTTCCACTCCGGCGGGCAGGTCTACCACGTCGGCATCTATGCGGGCCGGGGACGGATCTGGCACTCGCCCAAGAGCGGCTCCGTGGTGAAGCTGAGCAAGATCTGGTCCAAGAGCGTCCGGTACGGGCGCGTGCGGTGACCTTCCGGGACATCCGGTAGGAGCGGTGTGCGGCCCCGTGGGAGCCTCCGGATACGCGCGCGGACACGGCGCATTGCGTCGCCGGTCCGGGCATCCACGGGGCACGGCCGGCGCCTCGTCCGACCGGCCCGTGCACATGACAGGATCCGCAGGATGTGCGTTACTCGTACCAAATGGGCGATGACGACACCCGCGCCTCGCGGGACGAAACGGAGCTGGAGCAGGCGGACCGCAATTTCGCCGAGCTTCTGCAGGAGCTTCGTGTCATCCAGACCGGCGTCCAGATCCTGTTCGCCTTCCTGCTGACCTTGGCCTTCACCGCCCGCTTCCCGTCCCTCGACTCCTTCCAGCGCGGTACGTACGTGACGACGCTGATGCTGGCCGTGCTGGCAGCGGCGCTGTTCACCGCACCCGCCGCGGTGCACCGGGGCCTCTTCCGCAAGGGCGCCAAGAAGGAGATCGTCTCCGTCTCCTCCCGCCTGGCCGGGATCGGTATGGCCGTGCTCGCCCTGGCGCTGACCTCGGCGGTACTGCTGGTCGTCGATGTCGTGCACGGCACGCCCGAGGGGATCGTCGCCGCCGCGGCGACCCTGTTCGTGTGCACGCTGCTGTGGGGCGCTCTGCCCTTGGCGCTTGCACTCAGGCTGGGCCGGCGGGAGCGCCCGGACGGCCAACGGCAACGGCCCGACCGCTGACGTCCGTACGGCACCGGCGTTCATGTCCGTATCGGTGACACCGGCCCTCAGTCCGGGTCCCCGAGTGGAGCGGGTGCCCAGGGCAGGGCGATCCAGACGGTCTTGCCGCCCTCCGGAGTGGGGGCCACCGACAGCTGCCCGCCGTGCTCGGCGGTGAGGGTGCGGATGATCACCATTCCGCGGCCGTTGTCCTGCTGGACCGCCGCGGGCAGCCGCTGCGGCCAGCGCGGATGGCTGTCGGTGACGCCGATGCGCAGCTGCTCGTCCCGCTCCAGCCGCAGGCCGACGGTGAACGTCGGCGACTGCCCGAAGGTGTGCTGGACGGCGTTGGTGGCCAGCTCGGAGACGATCAGGCGTACCGTGTCCGCCATCTGGTCCTCCCCCGGAAGACCCCATTCGGTGAGGACGCCGGAGACGTATCTCCTGGCCGTGGAGACCGAGGCGGGATCGCTCGGCAGAGTGACGGATGCTTCTTGGTGGTCTGCCATGGCGAGCTGTCCCTTTCCCACGGGGGCCGCAGGACGACACGGGACGGCACGGAGCGGACGGTGTGCCGGCGCGTGGCCTCGTTTGCGCTGAACGCCAGAGTGCCACCGTCTGTGCCGCCTCCGGCGGCGATCCGCCCGGATGTGCAGACAACTGTCGCCCGAAGCAGTGAACTCTGCTACGCGAGACCGTATTTGGCCGCGCACCGGGGCAACCGCTGTCTACGGCCCGGCTCTCAAGCGCGGCGGCCGGGCGGTGGTTCGGCGCCCCGGCCCGGCCATCGGCTCGAACGGCGCCACCGGGGCGGCCCGTTGGCCGACCGCCGGGGCCCCCGCGGGCCGTCCGGCGTCCGTACGGGCTCAGCGGGACGGCGCGTTGCGCAGGATGACGCCGACCGCCTCCTCGATCCGGCGGTCCGTGAGATCGGCCCGCGCGGTGAGTCTGATCCGCGAGATGCCGTCGGGCACGGACGGCGGCCGGAAGCAGCCGACGGCCAGACCCCCGGCCCGGCAGTCCGCGGCCCAGCGCACGGCCGCATCCGGCGACGGCGCCTGGACGGAAACGACCGCGGCGTCCGGGCGGGCGGCCGTCAGCCCGGCGTCCGTGAGGCGCGCGTGCAGCGTCGTCGCCACCTCCCGGGCGCGCTCGGCCAGCCCCGGTTCGCGCTGCAGCAGCCGCAGACCCGCCAGCGCAGCGCCCGCCGCGGCCGGCGCGAGCCCGGTGTCGAAGATGAACGTCCGTGCGGCATTGACCAGATGGCTGATGACCCGTGCGGGACCGAGCACCGCTCCGCCCTGGCTGCCGAGGGACTTGGAGAGGGTCATGGTGGCGACGACATCGGCGGAGCCCGCGAGTCCCGCCGCGTGCAGGGCACCCCGGCCGCCGTCTCCCAGCACCCCGAGGCCATGCGCGTCGTCGACCACCAGCGCGGCTCCGTGCGCACGGCAGGCGCCCGCGAGCGCGGCGAGCGGGGCCGCGTCCCCGTCCACCGAGAAGACCGAGTCGGTGACGACGAGGGCATGCCGGCCGGGGTGCGCCTCGAGGGTCTTGCCCACGGACTCCGGGTCGGCGTGCGGGACCACGGCCGTCTCGGCACGGGAGAGGCGGCAGCCGTCGACGATGGAGGCGTGGTTGCCCGCGTCCGAGACGATGAGGGAGCCGTGCGCGCTCAGCGCGGTGAGGGCCGCGAGGTTCGCCGTGTACCCGGAGGAGAACACCAGCGCGGCCTCGAAGCCGCAGAACCGGGCCAGCTCCTGCTCGAGTTCGGTGTGCAGTGCCGTGCTGCCCGTGACCAGGCGGGATCCGGTGGCGCCGGCGCCCCAGAGACGGGCGGCGTCCGCCGCGGCGCCGGTGATCTCGGGCCTGCGGGTGAGTCCGAGGTAGTCGTTGCTCGCGAGGTCGAGCAGCGTGTCGTCGGCGGGCCGGGGACGCAGCGTACGGACGAGACCGGCGTCCGCGCGCAGGCGCGCCGCCTCGTCGGTCCACTCGAACGGATCCTGGGGCAGGGCCTGAGGCATGACGGTCCGGTCCTTTTGTAGGCAGCGCACAGACCCTAGCCGGGTGAGGCAAAGGTCAGGGTGTGGCCATACACACACCCCATTCCGCGTGTGTTGTCGAGTTCCTCCTTGGCCGACGGGTGTCCGGTAGGCGAGGATCTCCGCCATGGACCTCCTGAACACGCTGGTGGACAAGGGCCTGCGGCGTGAGCTGCCGACCCGCGAAGAAGCGCTCGCCGTTCTGGCGACTTCCGACGACGAACTGCTCGACGTGGTGGCCGCGGCCGGAAAGGTGCGCCGTCAGTGGTTCGGGCGGCGGGTGAAGCTGAACTACCTGGTCAACCTGAAGTCGGGGCTGTGTCCCGAGGACTGCTCCTACTGCTCGCAGCGCCTCGGGTCCAAGGCCGAGATCCTCAAGTACACCTGGCTGAAGCCCGACGAGGCGTCGAAGGCCGCGGCCGCCGGTGTCGCGGGCGGCGCGAAGCGGGTGTGCCTGGTGGCGAGCGGCCGGGGGCCGACCGACCGGGACGTCGACCGTGTCTCGCAGACCATCGAGGCCATCAAGGAGGAGAACGAGGACGTCGAGGTGTGCGCCTGCCTCGGTCTGCTCTCCGAGGGTCAGGCCGAGCGGCTGCGGGCGGCGGGTGCGGATGCGTACAACCACAACCTCAACACCTCCGAGGGCACGTACGGGGACATCACGACCACCCACACGTACGCGGACCGCGTCGACACGGTCCAGAAGGCGCACGCAGCCGGTCTCTCGGCCTGTTCCGGGCTCATCGCCGGTATGGGCGAGAGCGACGAGGACCTCGTCGACGTCGTGTTCGCGCTGCGCGAGCTGGACCCGGACTCGGTGCCGGTGAACTTCCTGATCCCGTTCGAGGGCACTCCGCTCGCCAAGGAGTGGAATCTGACGCCCCAGCGGGCGCTGCGCATCCTCGCCATGGTGCGGTTCGTCTGCCCGGACGTGGAGGTACGGCTCGCGGGTGGCCGTGAGGTGCATCTGCGCACCCTCCAACCGCTGGCGTTGCACCTCGCCAACTCCATCTTCCTCGGCGACTACCTGACCAGCGAGGGCCAGGCCGGCAAGGCCGACCTGGAGATGATCGCGGACGCGGGCTTCGAGGTGGAGGGCACGGACACCACCACGCTGCCCGAGCACCGGGCGGACGCGGTCGCCGCGGCAGGCGGCGGCTGCGGTTCCCACGGCGGCGGCTGCGAGCCGTGCGGTGGCGGCGAGTCCGCCGCCGCGCCCGAGGTCTCCTCCGCCCGTACGGATCTGGTGGCGGTGCGGCGCCGCGGCGCCGGGACGGACCTCGCGCCGAATGCGTGACGAGAAGGTCCGCGAGCTCGTCGCGCTGGACCGGGCGCACGTCTGGCACCCGTACGGCCCGATGCCGGGCCGTACGGACCCGCTGGTCGTGGAATCCGCGTCCGGGATCCGGCTCCGGCTCGCCGAACCGGCCCACGGCCGCGAGGAATTGGTCGACGGTATGTCGTCCTGGTGGTCGGCGATCCACGGCTACAACCACCCCGTGCTCAACGAGGCGGCGCACGGGCAGCTGGAGCGGATGAGCCATGTGATGTTCGGCGGGCTGACGCATGAGCCCGCCGTCCGGCTCGCCACCCGGCTGGTCGAGATCACTCCCGAGCCGCTGCGGCATGTCTTCCTGTGCGACTCCGGCTCGGTCTCGGTCGAGGTCGCGGTGAAGATGTGCCTGCAGTACTGGCGTTCGGTGGGGCGGCCGGAGAAGCAGCGGATGCTGACCTGGCGGGGCGGGTACCACGGGGACACCTGGCAGCCGATGGCGGTGTGCGACCCGGACGGCGGGATGCACCAGCTCTGGACCGGTGTGCTGCCCCGTCAGGTGTTCGCGGACGCCCCGCCGGCCGGCTACGAGGAGGCCTACGCGGACCATCTGCGCGAGCTCGTCGGGCGTCATGCCCACGAGCTCGCGGCGGTGATCGTCGAGCCGGTGGTCCAGGGCGCGGGCGGGATGCGCTTCCACTCCCCCGAGTATCTCCGGGTCCTCCGGGAAGCCTGCGACGCCCATGACGTGCTGCTCGTGTTCGACGAGATCGCCACCGGCTTCGGCCGCACGGGCACGCTCTTCGCGTCGGAGCACGCAGCGGTCTCTCCCGATGTCATGTGCCTCGGCAAGGCGCTGACCGGGGGCTATCTGTCGATGGCGGCGACACTGTGCACTCCCCGGGTGGCCGACGGGATCTCCCGGGGAGAGGTCCCGGTCCTGGCGCACGGCCCGACGTTCATGGGCAACCCGCTGGCGTCGGCGGTCGCCTGCGCGTCGATCGACCTGCTGCTCGGACAGGACTGGGCCCAGGAGGTCAAGCGTCTCGAAACGGGGCTGCGCGAAGGGCTCGCCGATGCGCGGTCGCTCCCGGGCGTGCGGGACGTACGGGTGCTCGGGGCCATCGGCGTCGTGCAGCTCGACCATCCCGTCGACATGGCGGCTGCGACGGAGGCGGCGGTCCGCGAGGGGGTGTGGATCCGCCCGTTCCGCGATCTGCTGTACACGATGCCGCCGTTCGTGACCGGCGACGAGGATCTGGCGCTCATCGCACGGGCGGTGTGCGCAGCGGCGGCCGCGGGCTGAGACCGGGGGCCGGTGGCCCGTGCCGGGGTCCGGAATGCGGCACGACTGCGGGACGAGAAGGAGCGAGGAGCAGTATGGGTGTCATCGTCGTCAGCGGCACCGGGACCGAGATCGGGAAGACCGTGGTCACGGCCGCCGTGGCCGCCGTGGCCGCGGCCCAGGGCCGGAAGGTGGCCGTCCTCAAGCCCGCTCAGACCGGGCTCGCGCCGGGTGAGCCCGGAGACGCCCATGTCGCGGCCACGCTCGCGGGCCCTGGAGTGACCGCGGTGGAACTCGCCCGGTTCCCCGAGCCGTTGGCTCCGAACACCTCGGCGCGGCGGGCGGGCCTGACGCCCGTGGGACCCCGGGAGGTCGCGGAGGCCGCGGAGAAGCTGGCCACCGAGCACGATCTGGTGCTCGTCGAGGGTGCCGGCGGCCTCCTCGTGCGCTTCGACGACGAGGGCGGAACGCTCGCCGACGCCGCCCGGCTGCTGCGTGCGCCGGTGCTCGTGGTCGCGACCGCCGGGCTCGGGACGCTCAACGCGACCGCGCTGACCACCGAAGCGCTCCGGTCCCGAACGCTCGAACCGCTGGGCGTCGTCGTGGGCAGCTGGCCCGCCGTGCCTGATCTCGCCATGCGCTGCAATGCCGACGACTTCCCCGTGTCGGCGGGTGTTCCGCTGATCGGGGCGGTGCCCGAGGGTTCGGGCGGGCTGGTACCCGAGGCGTTCCGCAGGGCGGCGCCGTCCTGGCTCGCCCCCGTGCTCGGCGGGTTGTGGAACGCGGATGACTTCGCCGCGTCCGCGGCGTCCGCCGGCTGACGCCATGGGCGGCACCGTGCGCGCACAGGTCAACGAGATCGTCTTCGACTGCGCGGAGCCCGCGGCGCTGGCCCGGTTCTGGGCGGCGCTGCTCGGCGGAGAGGCCGTGGAGCGGGAGCCCGGCTGGGCCTAGGGAGCTTCTGACGGATCTCCGCGGCGTCGCGACGCCCGGCCCGCCCCCACGGCCTTACGGCGTGGGAGGTACCCCCACTCGCCGCACCGGCCGAAAGCCCAAGTACGTCCAGTACGAGGGCTTCCAACCGGCACCCCGAGAGCACGCACCGGACGCCGCTCCTTCCTCCACGGAGATCCATCAGAAACCCCCTATGTCGATCCGCCCGGGTTCGTCCGTGTGGCGTTCCAGCGTGTGCCGGAGGGCAAGTCGCTCAAGAACCGGCTGCATCTGGATCTGGACGCGGGCGACATCGTGGCCGCGTCCGCCCATGCGGTACGGCTCGGGGCCACGCGCGTCGGCGGAATCGTCACCGATGAGCAGGGCCGCTTCCAGGTGCTGAGAGACCCCGAGGGCAACGAATTCTGCTTTGTGAGTGACGGACCCGGCTGATCCGGGCCGTACGGGGGGAGAATCACCGTACCGGTCGTCGGAGGAGGCCACGATGCCGTTGTGCGCGCCGAAAGTCCCCCGGGATGCCGTCCATCACCCCGTGTTCGCCCGCTTCTACACGAGGATCAGCGTCGCCGCCGACGCGAGAGCCGGCATCGCGGCCTACCGCAGGGAGCTGCTGGCGGGCCTCTCCGGCCGGATCATCGAGATCGGCGCGGGCAACGGGTTGAACTTCCCCCACTACCCGGCTGCGGTCTCCGAGGTCGTGGCGATCGAACCGGAGCGTGTCCTGCGGCAGTCGGCGGTGACCGCGGCGCTCCACGCCGATGTGCCCGTGGACGTGGTGCCGGCTGCCGCCGAGGCTCTGCCGGTGAAGAGCGAGGCGTTCGACGGGGCGGTGGTCTCGCTCGTGCTGTGCTCGGTGCGTGATGTGCCGAGGGCGCTCTCCGAGATCCGGCGGGTGCTGCGTCCGGGCGGCGAACTGCGCTTCTTCGAGCACGGCCGGGCGCCCGGCCGGGCCATGGCGGGGGCGCAGCGTGCGCTCGACCGCACGGTGTGGCCGCTGCTGTTCGGCGGCTGCCACACCGCCCGGGAACCGATCGCCGGGATGGAGCGCGCGGGCTTCGAGATCGGCGCCTACCGGACGCTGCGCATCCCGGAGAAGGGGCTCCTGCTGCCGTCGTCGTTCACCGTGCTGGGGGTGGCGCGCAGGCCGTTCGCTGCCGACGGGCCCGAGGACGAACTGCCCTGACGCGAGCGGCCCTGAGACGGACCGCTCGCCACCGGCGTGGAACGAACCAGTGGCTCAGTGGCTCCATTGCCGTAGTTCGGCGGCGATCGCACGGACGTCCGCCTTGCCCTGCTTGACCAGCCGTGCCAGGTCCCTGACCTGCTCGGGCGACGTGACCACCTTCAGTCCGCAGGCGACGAGGTAGCCGTACGCGACGGCGGAGGCGAACATCGCGTTGGAGTGTTCCAGCGCGGGCACATGGAGCAGTAACTGGAGCAGGGACGCGGCGCGCATCTGCGGATCGCTGTAGACGGGGATGCCGAATATCTCCGCTTCATGGCGGCTGACGGCCGCGACGAGCGCACCCCAGTCGGTGACCTGCGGGTCCCCCGGGGTCTTGTGCTCGGCGACCATAAGGAGCCAGGCGAGGTCGATCGACAGAGTCAACGCCGGTCCTTGCCCGGCTGCGGCGCCCCCGGTGCGTCCGGCTGTCCGGACGCGCCGAACTCCTCCGCGAACACCGACTCGTACTGCTTCATGAAGTCCGCCGCGGCCTCGACGAACGTGCGCCCCACCTCGCCCGCGTCCTGCTGGACGAGCTCCTCGATGTACCGGTTCACGCTCACCCCCCGCTGCTGGGCCCGTCGGCGTGCGGCCTCTGCGGTGCTCTCGTCCACACGTACGTTCAGCTGAGTCTTCGCCACGCACTCACGCTAGCGCGGCGGCGCTAGCACCGACAAGGGCGGGAAGGGCGCTTACGCTCGGGGTACGCAGTACGACGGACCATGCCGGAGCACGCACGTCGCAGGCGCCCACGACCGGGAGGCGGCCTTGTCCACACCTGCCACCGCACCCACCCACGAACAGGCCGACGACACGCCCCTCGCCGCGCGGGCCCGCGGCCTCACCAAGACCTACGGCTCGGGGGAAACGGCCGTGCGTGCCCTCGACGCGGTGGACGTGGACATCGCCCGGGGGCGCTTCACGGCCGTGATGGGCCCCTCGGGGTCGGGCAAGTCGACCCTGATGCACTGCCTCGCCGGACTCGACTCCGTCTCCGGCGGTCAGGTCTGGCTCGGCGACACCGAGATCACCGGGCTGAGGGAGCGGGAGCTGACCCGGCTGCGCCGTGACCGGGTCGGCTTCGTCTTCCAGGCCTTCAATCTGCTGCCGACGCTCACCGCCGCCGAGAACATCACTCTCCCGATGGACATCGCGGGGCGGGCCCCCGACCGTGAGTGGGTGGATCGCGTGATCGACACCCTCCGGCTGCGCGACCGCCTGGAGCACCGCCCCGCCCAGCTCTCGGGCGGGCAGCAGCAGCGCGTTGCCTGCGCCAGGGCGCTGGCCTCCCGGCCGGAGCTCATCTTCGCCGACGAGCCGACCGGCAATCTGGACTCGCGCTCCGGCGCCGAGGTGCTCGGCTTCCTCCGGGACGCCGTCGACCGCCTGGACCAGACGGTGGTGATGGTGACGCACGATCCCGGCGCCGCCGCCCACTCCGACCTGGTGCTCTTCCTCGCCGACGGCCGGATCGTGGATGTGATGGACGAGCCGACCGCGCCGCGGGTGCTGGAGCGGCTCAAGCGTTTCGACACCCGGTCGGGGGACTGAGGCCTCCATGCTGAAGGCGACCCTGCGGAGTTTCCTCGCCCACAAGGGCCGGCTGCTGCTGTCGGCGCTCGCGGTCGTCCTGTCCGTCGCGTTCGTCTGCGGCTCGCTGATCTTCTCGGACACGGTGGCCCGCACCTTCGACCGCCTCTTCGCCTCGACGTCCGCGGATGTGACGGTCTCTCCGAAGACGGGCCTCGACGAGTACGTGCCGTCCGGGGTGGTCCGCACCCTCCCCGCGTCACTCGCCGGACGGATCCGCGCGGTCGACGGGGTGGCCGCCACCCATGTCGACGCGTCCGTCCAGAACCTCACGGTCGTCGACGAGCACAACGAACCCGTCGGTCCGACCACCGGCGCCCCCACCATCGCCGCCAACTGGTACGCGACCGAGCGCAGTCCGGTGCGGATCGGCAGCGGGCACCCGCCCCGCGGCCCCGGCGAGGCACTCATCGACCGGGACACCGCCGACAAGAAGGGCGTCCGCGTCGGGGACAGGCTCACCGTCCTGGCCCAGCCCGGCTCGTTCCCCGTCCGGGTCGTCGGCATCGCCACCTTCACGACCACCAATCCGGGCGCGGCGCTGCTCTTCCTGGACACCCCGACCGCGCAGCGGAAGCTGCTCGGCAGAGCGGACGCCGCCACGTCGGTCTCGGTGGACGCCGCCCCCGGTGTGCGCGACCCCGTGCTCAAACAGCGGATCGCGGCTGCGCTGGGCGGCGCCTACGAGGTGCGGACCTCCGACGAGCAGGCCAGGACCGCCGCCGAGCAACTCGGCGGCTTCCTCGATGTGGTCAAGTACGTGATGCTGGGTTTCGCCGGTGTGGCTGTGCTGGTGGGAATCTTCCTGATCGTCAACACCTTCTCGATGCTGATCGCCCAGCGCACGCGTGAGCTGGGGCTGCTGCGGGCTCTTGGCGCCGACCGGCGGCAGGTGCGGCGATCGGTGCTCACCGAGGCCCTGCTGCTGGGCGTGACAGGGGCGACCATCGGGCTGGCCGCCGGGATCGGCCTGGCGGCGGGGCTGATCGAGCTGATGGGCCTGTTCGGGATGAACCTGCGCGCGGCGGAGATGGCGATCGGGCCGGCGACGCCGGTCGCCGCGTACGTCGTCGGGCTCGGTGTCACCTTCGTCGCCGCGTATCTTCCCGCCCGCCGCGCGGCCCGGGTCTCCCCCATGGCGGCGCTCGTGGACGCCGAAGTCGCGGGGGTGGGCCGCCCGCTGAGGATCAGGGCGATCGCGGGCGCCGTGGTGGGCGCGGGGGGCCTCGCCGCACTCGCCGGATGCGCGGCGAGCGACCGTACGGCGACGGCCGCGCCACTGCTCGGCGCCGGCATCGTGCTGACGCTCGTCGCGGCGGTGGTGGCCGGACCGCTGCTGGTGCGCCCGGTGATCCGGGTACTGGGCGGGGCGTTCCCCCGGCTGTTCGGCCCCGTGGGCCGGATGAGCCAGCGCAACGCACTGCGCAATCCGAGGCGTACGGGTGCGACGGCGGCCGCGCTGATGATCGGTCTGACCCTGGTGACCGGCCTCTCGGTGGCGAGCGCTTCGATGACCCGGTCCTTCGACCGGCAGATCGACCGCACCCTCGGCGCCGACTTCGTCGTGCAGAACACCAACTTCCAGCCCTTCCCCGAGGAGGTCACGGAGAAGGTGCGGGACGTCGAGGGAGCGGGCACGCTGGTGCGTCAGCGTTTCGCACCGCTCGCCCTGACCCTCCCGGACGGCGAACGGGTCGAGTCGACCGCCGCGGGGTACGACCCGGGGCTCGACGAGGCCGCACACGTCACGTACACGAGCGGGGACACCCGCACCGCGCTCGCGGCGGGCGCCATCGCCATGGACCGGGATTTCGCGGCGGAGCACGGGGTGCGGGCCGGGACGGTGCTGCCGGTGGAGTTCCCCGGAGGGCGGCACGCGCGGCTGAGGGTGGGAGCGCTGACCGACATGGACCAGCCGACGGGCCCCGGGATGACCGGCGGACTGTTCATGGGACTGGCCACGCTGGACCGCCATGTGCCCGGGGCCCAGGAGAGCGCCGTGTACGTCAACGCCGCTCCGGGCACCGATCCCGGCGCGCTGCGCACCGGGCTGGAGCGGGCGCTGGAACCGTATCCGCAGGTGCAGGTGCGGGACCAAGCCGACTACAAGGAACTGGTGCGCACCCAGATCGCCGTGCTGCTGTATCTGGTCTACGCACTGCTGGGACTGGCGATCGTGATCGCGGTGCTGGGCGTCGTGAACACCCTGGCGCTTTCGGTGGTCGAACGGACGCGGGAGATCGGACTGCTGCGGGCGATCGGGCTGTCCCGGGTCCAGCTGCGCCGCATGATCCGGCTGGAGTCCGTGGTGATCGCGGTGTTCGGTGCGGTGCTCGGGCTCGCACTGGGCATGGTGTGGGGCGTCGCGGCGCAGCAGGTGCTGGCGCTCGAGGGCATGACGGCGTTCGCGGTGCCCTGGGGAACGGTGGTCGCGGTCGTCGTCGGATCCGTGGTCGTGGGTCTGGCGGCGGCGGTGTTCCCGGCACTGCGGGCGTCGCGGCTGAACGTGCTGGCCGCGATCGCGCACGAGTGACCGCCGTCCGCGGGGCTGGGTGAGCGGTTCACGGCCGGCCGTACGGCCGCCGATCCCCCGCATGACCACGCCTTTTGCCGATCCTTTACCATGGGTGCAACATCAGCCTCGAACGAAAGGTGTGAGCGTCCGCCCATGGGCGAGCCTCCCAGTAGCAGACACCGAGCGATCCTCCCCCCTCTGGCCGATCATGGGACGGAGGTGAACCGATGACGGAAGTGCTCCTGCTCTTTGTGGCGGTGCTGCTCTGCCTCGCGTGCGGGGCGTTCGTCGCGGCGGAGTTCTCGCTCACGACGGTCGAGCGCGCCGATCTCGAGCGGGCCGTGGAGCGCGGCGAGCGCGGAGCCGCGAGCGCCCTCAAGGCCGTCCGCGGACTGACCTTCCAGCTGTCCGGGGCCCAGCTCGGCATCACGGTGACCAATCTGATCGTCGGCATGCTCGCCGAGCCCTCCATCGCCAAGCTGATCCGGGGGCCTCTGGAGGCCGTGGGTGTCTCCGCGTCCGTCGCCTCGTCGCTCGCCCTGGTCATCGGCATGGGTCTGTCGACGATCGTGCTGATGGTCGTCGGTGAGCTCGTTCCCAAGAACTGGGCGATCTCGTCGCCGCTCGCGGTCGCCAAGGTCGTCGCCACGCCCCAACGGGTGTTCTCGGCGGCTTTCCGCCCGCTGATCGGCCATCTGAACACCATGGCGAACCGTACGGTGCGGCGGTTCGGGTTCGAGCCGACGGAGGAACTCGCCTCGGCACGCACCCCCGAGGAGCTCGTCGCCCTGGCCCGCCACTCCGCCAAGGAGGGGGCCCTCGAACCGGACACCGCCGAGCTCTTCGTACGCACCCTCAACCTCGCCGAGCTGACGGCGGAGAACGTGATGACGCCGCGGGTCCAGGTCACCGCCCTCGAGGTGCAGGCGACCGCGGAGGATGTCGCCAACGCCACGCGCGCGACCGGGCTGTCTCGCTTCCCCGTCTACCGGGACAGTCTCGACACCGTCATCGGCATCGCCCACATCAAGGACGTCCTCGCCCTGCCGGCGGACCAGCGGCCCCGCCACCCGGTGGCCGCACTGGTGCGCGAGCCGCTGCTGGTGCCCGAGACCCTGACCGTGGACCGGCTCCTCGACCGGCTGTCGGGCAAGCGGACGATGGCCGTGGTCATCGACGAGTACGGCGGTACGGCCGGCGTCGTCACCCTGGAGGACATCGTCGAGGAGGTCGTCGGCGAGGTGCGCGACGAACACGATCCGCACGAGACCCCCGACCTGGCACGGGCGGGTGAGGACGCGGACGGCCGGGCCCTGTGGTCGGCCGACGGCGCCGCTCGCACGGATCAGCTCAGGACGATCGGGCTGCGGGTGCCGGACGGTCCGTACGAGACCCTGGCCGGTCTGATCGCCAGCGTGCTCGGCCGCATACCGGCCGTCGGCGACGACGTCGAGCTCTCGGGCTGGCGGCTGGACGTGGTGGACGCGTCCGGACGGCGGGCGGCGCGCGTACTGCTGCATGCGCCCCTGCCCTCGGCCGGCGACGACGAACCCGGGAGGCGCGCGCGATGATCGCGATTCAGCTCTTCGTCGCCTTCCTGACCCTGGTCGTCAACGCGTTCTTCGTCGGCGCCGAGTTCGCTCTGGTCTCGGTGCGGCGCAGTCAGATCGAGCCGAAGGCGGAGGCCGGCGACCGGCGGGCCCGCAGCGTCATCTGGGGCCTGGAGCATGTCTCGGCCCTGCTGGCCGCGGCGCAGCTCGGCATCACCCTGTGCACGCTGGTGCTCGGTGTGGTCGCCGAGCCGGCGATCGCGCATCTGCTGGAGCCGCTGTTCGACGCCGTCGGGGTGCCGCACGGACTGGTCCATCCCGTCTCGTTCGTGATCGCACTGGCAGTGGCCACGTATCTGCACATGCTGCTGGGCGAGATGGTGCCCAAGAACATCGCGCTCGCGGAACCGACCCGTACGGCGCTGGCACTCGGTCCGCCGCTGGTCGCCCTCGCCCGGGCGCTGCGGCCGGTGATCTTCGCGATCAACGCCTTCGCCAACGCTCTGCTGAAGCTGATGCGGGTGGAGGTCAGGGGCGAGGTGTCCGCGACCTTCTCGGACGACGAACTGGCACGGATGGTGCGCGACTCCGGGGACGCGGGGCTGCTGGACGACCGTGCCGCCGAGCGGCTGCACGACGCCCTGGAGCTGGGCCGCCGACCGGTCGGGGAGGTCGTGATGCCGGTGGAGCGGGTGGTGTACGCACAGGTCGGGACCACACCCGAGGACCTGGAGCGGCTGTCCGCGGAGTCGGGCTTCTCCCGCTTCCCCGTACTGGACGGCACGCACCAGATCCTCGGCTATCTGCATGTGAAGGACGCCCTGGACGAGGCTCCGCGCGACATGCCGTTCCCGGTCACGGCGATGCGGCCGATCGCCCGGGTGCGTGCCGCGACCCCGCTGGACGACGTGCTGACGGCGATGCGCCGCAGCCGCACCCACCTCGCGGCGGTGCTCGACGAGGAGGGCGGGCTGACCGGGCTGGTCACGATGGAGGACGTCCTGCGGGAACTGGTGGGTACTCCCGGTCAGGGCCGCTGAGCCGAGGGGGCGCGGTCCGTCGTCTCGGTGATGCCGGGGCCGCGCCCGCCCACCTTCGAGGTGCCTATCGCCGTGAGTACGGAGAGCAGGGTGGCGAGGCCCGCCGTCGCGAGCGCGGCGGGCCAGTCGACGTCGAACAGGCTCGTCGCCCCCGCGAGGAGCACGGCGGCGAGGGACTGGGCGAAGGTGCGGACGGCGCGTTCGGCGGTGGCGGTCCAGAAGGCCGCACTCAACAGGTTGGTCATGTACGGGACACTATCGAGCAGGCCGCGGCGCCCCGGCGCCCGCCCCGGGCACCACGGTGAAGACGGGCTTCGGGCACCACCGCGAAGACGGTCAGGAACCCGGACCCCGCCCCGGCAGCCGCGACATACCGCACGGTATGATCGGCCCGCCATGGACATGAACGCCACATACACCAGCTTTGTCGCGGTCGGGGACTCCTTCACCGAGGGCATGTCCGACCTCCAGCCCGACGGTTCGTACCGGGGCTGGGCCGATCTCCTCGCCGCGCGGCTCGCGGCCCGCACACCCGGATTCCGCTACGCGAACCTCGCCGTGCGCGGCAAGCTCATCGGACAGATCGCCGAGGAGCAGGTGGAGCCGGCGGCCGCGATGAACGCTGATGTGGTCACACTCGTCGGCGGACTCAACGACACCCTCCGCCCGAAGTGCGACATGGGCCGGGTGCGCGGGCTGCTCGAGGAGGCGGTGGAGCGGCTGGCGCCCTCGTGCCGGCAGCTGGTCCTGATGCGCAGCCCCGGCCGCAACGGGCCGGTCCTGGAGCGCTTCCGGTCGCGCATGGAAGAACTCTTCGCCCATGTCGACCTGCTCGCTGAGCGCCATGGCGCGCTGGTCGTGGACCTCTACGGCGCTCCGGTCCTCTCGGACCCGCGGCTGTGGGACGTGGACCGGCTGCATCTCACCGCGGAAGGCCACCGACGGGTCGCGGAAGCGGTGTGGCAGACACTGGGGCTGGCCGCGGAGGACGACTGGCGCGCACCCCTGCCCGCGGCGATACGCCCCGGCTGGGCCGCCCGCCGCACGGCCGACGTGCGCTTCGCCCGGGAGCATCTGGCGCCCTGGATAGGCCGGCGGCTCACGGGACGCTCGTCGGGTGACGGCCTGCCGCCCAAGCGGCCCGAGCTGCTGCCGTACGACCTCGCAGGCACGGACCCTGCTGGCACGGATCCCGCAGGCACGGACCTCGCTTCCACAGACGGAGACACCGTGCTCTCGTAGCAGCCATAAATCAGGGCGGGGCGCCGGCCTGCGCAAACCCCCGTGCTCGGCCTGACAGTCCGGTACGGCAGGCCCTCTGTGCCCACGCCGGTGCGCATCACCTGTCTGGTGCCAACTCTCGTTCGGCGACCGTCCGGAAGCTGTGCGGTGCGCGGCCGGTGAGGCGCTGGACGGTGTCGGTCGTACGATCCTCGCCTCCCTCGGCGATGGCGCGGTCCATGCCGGCCAGCATCGCGGCGAACTCCGGCGGTATCTCCGCGGCGAGGCGGTCCCGCATCTGTTCGTATGTCAGGTGGTGGTGGACCACGGGGCGGCCGCTGACCTGGGTGAGGATTCCGGCGATGTCGTCGTGGCTGAGGGCTTCCGGGCCGGTCAGGACCAGGCCGGCGTTGGGTGCCTCGCCGTCGGTCAGAGCACGGGCGGCGACGGCGGCGATGTCGTCGGCGTCGACGAACCCGACCCGTCCGTCGCCGGCCGCGGTCCGGATGACGCCGTGCGTGCGGATGCTGTCGGCGTGGGCATGCGTGCCGGTGAAGTTCTGCATGAACCAGGACGGCCGCAGCACCGCCCACTGGTCGAACAGACCGGGCAGGGCCTGGTGCACGATCCCGACGGCCGGGCCGCCCTCGGGGATCGCCGAGGAGCTGAGGAGTACCGCGCGTTGTATGCCGGCAGCGCGGGCCTGGTGGAGGAAGGGCAGCATGACCGCGGCCGGTTCCGGGTCGCCCGGGGGCGGGACGAGGTAGACGCGGTCGGCTCCGCTGAGGGCGTCGGCGAAGGTGGTGGGGTCGAACCAGTCGAAGCGGACCGGCTCCGCGCCCGGGAGCGGGGTGCCGCGGCGGCCGCCGGCTTTGACACGGTGACCGGCCGCGACCAACTGCGCGGTGGTGCGGCTTCCGGTCGTGCCGGTGGCGCCGATGACCAGGATGGCGCCGGTGATGGTCATCGGGTGCTCACCTGGGTGAAGTCCATGCCGGGTTCCTGGACGGCAAGGGGGTTCCAGTAGTCGCGGTAGGAGGTGAAGCGCCCGTCCTGGACGGTCACGACCGCGATGTAGGTCATGTCGAAGGGGCTTGCTGTCTTGACCAGGAGACCCACACCGCGCATCTCGGCCACGACGGTTGCGGGATCGGCGGTCTGATGGATCTTCAGGTCCGGGAAGTCGTGCAGGTCGATGTGGTCGGGATAGTCGCGCATGTAGCCGCCGATGGCATCCCGGCCCTCCAGCCTCCCGGGCCACCCCGGGGGAGCGAAGGGGAACTCCATGACTCCATCCTCCGCCCACAGGCCTACCCAGGCGGGAATGTCCTTGTCCAGCAGGAGGCGCAGGCTGTGGAGGTACAGATCCGCAGCTGAGGTGTTTTCGGGCATGAGGGTCTCCGTCCCATACGATACGGACCAGCGGTCCGCTTCGACTTCGACGAAGATACGGACCGCCGGTCCGGATCGCAAACGGAGGTAACCCCATGCCCGAGCGAAAGCCACGCAAGGACGCGGCCCGTAACCGGGCAGCCGCCCTTGCGGCCGCCGACACCCTCTTCGCTCAGTGCCGCAGCCCCGAGGACGTGACCATGGCCGACATCGCGGCCGCGGCCGGCGTCGGCAAGGGAACGCTCTTCCGGGCCTTCGGGGACCGCACCGGGCTGATCCGCGCGCTGTACGAAGCACGGCTCGAACCAGTCAGGAGCGCCGTCGAAGGCGGCGCGCCACCGCTTGGGCCCGCCACCCCGCCGCTTCAGCGCGTACCCGCCCTGCTCGACGCCGTCCTGTGCTTCAAGCTCGACAACCGCCACCTCGCCCTGGCCCTGGAGGGCACCGGCGCGGACAGCCCCTATCGGACCGATCACTACGAGCGATGGCACACCCTGCTCCGCGACCTGCTGGAGCAGATCCCCGGCCCGGCCGACAGCGACTTCGCCGCGCATGCACTGCTCGCCGCCACGCGGGCCGATCTCGTCGAGTATCTGGCCGGCGAGAAGGGCATGCCCCGCCGCGAGTTGCGCAGACAGCTGGCGGGCTTCACCGCCACGGTTCTCGGCAGTCCCGTACGGGGACCGGCGACCGAGGACTGACCACGGGACGAGCGAGACGAAGGAACCGGCTCATCCCGAACGGGCCAAGTGCGGTGGTGTGCACGGCGGTTGCCGTGCTGATTCCGCGCTTCGCGTTGCGGGAGGCCACGGTGGTGCCGCGGCTACGGCGGGACGGCGGGACGGTATCCCCACCGAGGGGACCGCCGCCGACCGGCACACCTGGCACGGTGGGTGGCGTCACTCCGACTTCGATGTGGAGGGCGCCTGTTCAGTCGAGGACCGCGGTCGCTTCGATCTCGACCAGGTGCTCGGGTACGTCCAGGGCCGCGACGCCCAGGAGGGTGGCCGGCGGTGCGGCGGTGGTCCCCAGCCTGGTGGCGGCCCGGGTCAGGCCTTCCATGAGCAGGGGCATCTTCTCGGTGGTCCAGTCGACGACGTGCACGTTCAGTTTCGCCACGTCGTCGAAGGAGGCGCCGACCCCGGCCAGGGCGGTGGCGACGTTGAGGTAGCACTGTTCGACCTGAGCGGCGAGGTCACCTTCACCGACGGTGGCGCCTTCGGCGTCCCAGGCGACCTGCCCGGCGATGAAGACCAGCCGCGAACCGGTCGCGACCGAGACCTGCCGGTAGGCGTCGATCTCGGGCAATCCGCGGGGGTTCACCAGGGTGATGGCCATGCCGTCCGTCTCCTCTTCTGATGAGAGGCCATGGGCTCGCTTTCATCGGCGAAAGAAGCCGTGGTCTCTTCTGGTTACTTGGAAACCGTAGGAGACTGGGCGCTGACGTGGAAGAACGCACTTTTCAGTGACTGGGGTACCTCATGGTGACCAAGCAGTTCAGCGCCTCGGACAAGGACGCCGACCTCACACGCGCGGACTCGCTGGCGCGGGAGATCTTCTCGGACGTCGCCAACAAATGGGCGCTGCTGATCATCGAAGCCCTTGGTGAACGCACACTGCGTTTCAGCGAGGTCCGCAACGGCATCGAGGGCATCAGCCACAAGATGCTCACCCAGAACCTGCGCATGCTGGAACGCAACGGACTGGTCGAGCGGAACGTGCACCCCACGGTGCCGCCGCGGGTCGAGTACACCCTGACCGAACCGGGCCGGGCGCTGCGCGTGACGATCGCCGGACTGTGTGACTGGACCCACCAGTTCCTCGGCCAGATCGAGGCTTCACGCCGCCGCTTCGACACGGGCCGATGAAGCCACGGGCATGAAGAGGTGAAGACCTGCGTACCCGTGGTGCGGTGCCGCCCGCCCGGTACAACGGGGCGGCCAGCCCAACCGCCTCCCTGGGCGGCCGGGCCGGGCGGCCAGGCCCGCGAACCCGGAGCGTCCGTGATCAAAGCGCGGGCGGCCGCGTAAGGCTCAGGCCGTACGGTCCAGTGACGCCTCCAGGTCGAGTTCGCCGTCGCGGGTCTGGGCGCCGGCTGCCACGGCAGCTCGTATGCGCTCGACCACGGCGTCCGGTGCCGGGTAGACCCCGCTCAGGGCCTTGCTCTCCTCGCCGAGACCCTCCAGCAGGCTCCCGCCGGCGGTCGCGGCACCGACCGCCGTCTTCGCCGCGGTGATCTGTTCCGGGCGCAGAGACGCGATGCGCCGGGCGAGGGTGTCGACGAAGTCGTCGAGTTCCCCGGCCGGGAAAGCGCGGTTGATCCAGCCGTAGCGCTCGGCCGTCTCGGCGTCGAAGAGGTTGCCTCCGAGGATCACCTCCAGCGCCCGGGCGCGGCCCACGAGCGGGGGCAGCAGCTGGGTGCCGCCGCCTCCGGGGATGATGCCCATCCGGGTCTCGGGCTGAGCGAGCCAGGTCCGCCCCCTGGCGGCGAAACGCATGTCGAGCGCCATCGCCAGTTCGTTGCCGCCGCCCCGAAGACGCCCGGCGAGCTTGGCGATCGTCACCTGCGGCAGCGCGCGCAGGCGCAGCATCAGCTTCTGCATCGGGTTGATCAGAGACTCGTCGCCGCCGGTCCCCGCGTCCGGGTTGGCCAGCTCCGCGAAGGTCTCCGGCTTGAGCATGAAGCCCAGGTCGACGTGGGCGACGAAGAAGTCCGGGTCGGCGCTCTGCACCACGATCACCCGCACCCGCTCGTCCTCGCGGACGGCTCCCACGAAGTCGTGCAGTTCGTTGATGAGCGTCGTGTCGAGCATGTTGACCGGCGGGTTGTCGAGCGTCACGTAAGCCACGCCGGCGTCGATCGCCACCCGCAGTCCCGTGTAACCGTCGTACGGCATCTCGTCCTTCTCTCCATGGAATCTCTGGCCACAGGCCCGTACATCGGTCACGCTAAAAGCTGACGTTGACGTCAGAGGCAAGGAGAAAGTGATGCGCATCGGTGAACTCGCCGCCAGCACGGGTGTGAGCGTGCGAGCGCTGCGCTACTACGAGGAACAGCACCTGCTCGCCTCCGAACGCAGTCCCAGCGGCCAGCGGCACTACGCGGACGATGCGGTCGACCGCGTCCTGCTGATCCAGCAGCTGTACGCGGCAGGGCTGCCGAGCCGCTCGATCGTGGAACTGCTGCCGTGCGTCGTGACCGGCGAGGTGACGCCGGAACTGCTCATGCGACTCTCGGCGGAGCGGGATCGTATCGACGCCCAGATCGGCACCCTGGTGGGCACCCGGGACAGGCTGGACACCGTCATCGCCGCAGCCACCACCACTTTCCGGACGGGCCGCCCTTGCCCCTGACGAGCGCCCGGTCACGCTCCGCCGGGATGCCGGGCGTCTCCGGGTGAGTGCCTCCCAGGCAGGGCAACATGTCCCCTCATCCCGGCCGGCCGTTCGGGCCCGCCTCGAGGTTTGTGCGAAGCATGGCCAGGGTTGAGGCGATGCGGGCCAGGTCGTCGGGGGGAACCGCCGCGGTCAGCGAGATGAGCTCGCTTTCGACAACGGGGCGGGAAGCGGACAACCGCTTCTCACCCTCGGACGTGAGGCGAAGGACGGACGAGCGGCGGTCCTGGGGATGCGCGATCCGCAGGCACCAACCCGCAGCCACCAGCCGGTCGACCGCCTTGCTGACGGCCCCGACGGTGATCGCCAGTTCACCGACGATGTCGAGCACCCGGCACCCCGGCACCCGGTCGATGATCTCCAAAAACTCGAACTGCCCCAGCCCCAGCCCTTGTTCGGCGCGCAACCGGGCGCTCACCGCGTTGTAGAGCCGCGTCTCGACGCGGACCAGATCGGAGAAGATCGGGGTGATGTGGCTCACATTAGCTCCAGTAGATTCCCAGGAATCATCTTCCCTGGAATCCGGTTGGGGTCAGGCAGATGGATTCCCAGGAATCCATTTTCGCACCCCGACCCATGGAGGCCCCACATGTCCCGACAGCAGCGCGACGCCCTGGACGCCCTACTCCGCTCCGCCCCTCGCAGCAAGATACGACCCACTCCCGAGGAGCAGCGCAGCGGCTTCGCCGCGGCCGTCACCCGCCCCGCGCCGGAGGGCGTGGTCACCCGCAGGACCGTCCTGGGCGGGCGGCCGACACTGGAGCTGGACCCAACCGAAGCCTCCGGCCGCAGCCGACTGCTCTACATGCACGGCGGCGGCTACGTCATCGGCTCACCGGACACCCACGCAGGGCTGGTCGGCGAACTGGCCCGCCGCGCCCGGCTGCGCGCGACATCAGTGGATTACCGACTGGCCCCCGAACACCCTTTCCCCGCAGCTGTCGACGACGGGCTCGCGGCCTACCGCGAGCTGCTGGCATCGGGCACCGACCCACGGGACCTCGTCATCGCCGGTGACTCCGCAGGTGGCGCATTGAGCATCGCCACGCTGCTCGCCGCCCGGGAAGCCGGACTGCCGCAACCAGCCGCCGTGGTCGTCTTCTCCCCCTGGGCCGACCTCACCCTCGCTGGAGGAAGCATCCGTTCCAAGGCGAGCGCCGACCCCATTTTCACAGAGGCCGACCTGCGCGCCTACGCCGATCTCTACGTCGGCGCAGGCGACAGGGCGCACCCCCTGGCCAGTCCGTTGTTCGCCGACCTCACCGGACTGCCCCCACTCCTCGTGCAGGTCGGGGCGAACGAGGTGCTCCTCGACGACGCGGTCCGGCTGGCCGGCCGCGCGGGCGCCCGACGGCGTCGAGGTCACGCTCGAAGTCGGCCCCGGCCTCCCCCACGTCTTCCAACACCACTACGGCCGCCTCGACGAGGCGGACGCCGCACTCGACCGCGCCGCCCGCTTCCTCACCGCTCACCTGAGCGCCGGGCACCCGGGCGCCGACCATCTCGAACCGGTCCACTGACACCGACCCCGACGGCACCACATGATGTCGGCGACGGCCGCAGGAGCATCGTCGCCGACATCACGGGTTCAGCTTCAGTAAGTTCAACGTCTCCGTACGTGCGCATGTCCCACACCCGGCTCGCCGACCGGGTTGTGAGTGAGAGCCTGCTCTGAGGTGTAGTCAAACCTCCGACTTATTTCGGGAGTTCATTGTCGTCCGGTGTCCGATCGCCGTTCATACGGCGTTCGACTGGTGCTTCGAGACTCACTCGTCGCCCCCCGCACCAGTCGAACGAGAGGCTGCCCAGTGAAGGACAAGAGCTTCGAGGACCCCGGGAACTCGGCTATATCGCGGCGTCGTCTGGTCAAGTTCGCCGGTGTCGGGGCGACGTTGGCAGCCGCGACCCCGCTGGTCGGGGTCGGCACGGCAGCGGCTCACAGCGAGGACGGTGCCGGGCAGGGGAAGCCCCGTGAGGCCCACAGGCGTACGTGGCGGGCCGGTGATCACCATGTGCACTCGGAGTACAGCGGTGACTTCGACACGTCGACGAACCCGCCGACGTTCCACAAGGGTGCCGACGCCGTGTACCCCATCGTCACCAACGCGATCATGGGCAAGCACTTCGGTCTCAGCTGGATGATGTGCACCGACCATGGCGGTCCGACGCACTCGAAGGTGAACCTCGAACTGGCCTATCCGGAGCTCCTGCGTTCACGTGTGCTCGTACCGGAGGTCCTCCAGTTCTGGGGCATGGAGTTCGATGCCCCCGCACTGGACCACCACACGCTGATGATTCCCCATCACAGCGACGAGGCGCAGCAGCTCTACGAGCTGGAGAGCCGCTTCGCGAAGAACGACGCCTTCCCCGCCGATCCCGGCCGCGACACCGAGGCCAAGATGGTCGAGTTCCTCAAGGCCGCGAAGGACATGAGACGCAAGCCGCTGGTGATCGCCCACCACACCTCCCGGTCGGCGACCGGTCTCGGCGTCTGGGGACAGGACACACCCCGGGAGTTCCGCAACGGCAACAACGCCGCCCCGGACATCTACGTGGGCTTCGAGGGCGCTCCGGGCCACCAGGCCGGCCCGCTCATCGGAAAGGCGCGCGGAGGTTACAACAGGTACCCGACCCACGGCGGCTTCGACCAGATGACCGCTCGCGTCGGCGGGCTCTGGGACGCGCTGCTCGGCGAAGGTCGGCGCTGGTGGATCACCGCGACCTCGGACTCGCATGTGCACTGGACGCGCGGTGGCTCCGACTTCTGGCCCGGTGAGTACAGCAAGACCCATGTGCTGGCCAGGCAGGACTACGCCGACATCATGGACGGGCTCCGCAACGGGCGCGTCTGGGTCGGCACCGGGGACCTCATCACCGGTCTCGACCTCACGGCGAGCAACCGTGGCCGCAACGCCGAGATGGGCCAGACGCTCACCGTAAGCCGCCGGCACCGCACCGACGTCGAGATCGAGATCAGGTTCCGGCCGCTGGAAGGCACGAACGGCAATGGTGACCGCCCCCAGGTCCGCCGCGTCGACCTGATCGTGGGCCAGGTCACCGGTCCGAGCACCAACCTCGACACCGACACCAACCCGACCACCAAGGTGGTGGCGCGGTTCGGCCCCGGCGACTGGCGCAGGCAGGGCGGCGAGTACGTCATCCGGCACACTCTGCGCGGTGTGGAGAGCGACCTCTACGCGCGGGTGCGCGGCACGAGCACCGATGAGATGGAGCCGCTCGCCGACGGGCTGGAGAGCCCTTGGGACGATCTGTGGTTCTACTCGAACCCGGTCTTCGTCGAAATACGCTGAACACTCCGCCGGAAATCCGGTGACACACCGGGCCTCTCCCAGACACGTCCGCGGACAGGCCCGTCGCGGCAAGTCCTTGCCGATGCACCGGTGTATGGGCGGAGGACGATATGCCGAGTGCCTGAGTGAGGGTGGAGATGACGAATCCGAACACCGTCGTGACGTGGGTGGACGCACGCGAGAGGCTGCCTTGGAGCGGTGCACCGGTGGCCGCGGCGATCACGGGCCGGTACCCGGCTGACGGCGCCGATGGGTCCGATGGGCCTGATGGCGCGTTGGGCGAGGAGTTCTGGCTGGTGAGGCCGATGTACTTCACAACTCTGCACTGGAGCGAGGACGGGGCGGAACACCGGGACTGCTTCGTCGACTCCGATGGAGTCGTGCGTCTGCCCTACGGATGTGCCAGCGAGGAAACGGTGACTCACTGGGCCGAGCTGCCCACCCTGCCGGGCGCGACCACGCACGTCGTGCTTGGGGAAGACGTGCCGTCAGCCCTCCAGAACGCATGGGGCGCTCGCCCCGGCAGCTGACCGACAGACCCACGCCGGCGGACGACTCGGCCGGATCGGTCGGCAGGCCGGCCTGCCGACCGATCCGAGGGCTTTCCCACCCACCGTCATGCTCCCTGGGCGGTGAGTCGGCCGATGGCCCGGATGACCTGCCGTCGGGTGGCCAGCCGACGGGCGAGGAAGGCCATCACCCGGTTCATCCGTCCGGAGATGACGCTGGGCGGCGGGTTCCTGCGGTCCAGGGCGGCCAGCGCGGTGTGGACGACGTCGACGGGCGAGGCGAGCCGGGTCCCCCCGGCGGCCTGCATGGTTCCCACGACCTCGAAGAACTCGGTCCGGGTGGCACCCGGGGAGAGGGCCAGCACGCGCAGACCGGTGCCGCGCGACTCCTCCCACAGCGCCTCGGTGAGGCTCAGCACGAACGCCTTGGTCGCCCCGTAGAGAGCCATGCGCGGGTTGGGCTGGTAAGCGGCCATGCTCGCCACATTGACCAGCACCCCGCGCCCCGATGTCCGCAGCTGCTCGATGAAGGCGCGGCTGATGTCGGCCACCGCGGTCACGTCGACGGCGATCTCCCGGCGCAGCCGTCCCGGGTCCGTCTGGTGGAAGGGGCCGAAGCTCGCGAACCCAGCGTTGTTGATCACGCTGGTGACCTCCAGGCCGAGCTGCTCCACCAGTGCGGCCAGCGTCTGCCCGGGGTTGTCCGTGGCCAGGTCCATCTCCACCACGTGGACCTGGATCGGATGCTGTGCGCGTAGTTCCGCGGCCAGTTCTTCCAGGCGTTCCCTGCGGCGTGCGACGAGCACGAGGTCGGAGCCGCGGCCTGCGAGCTGGCGGGCGAACTCGGCGCCGAGTCCGGCGCTGGCGCCGGTGATCAGTGTGGTCTGTCCGTGGTAATTGACCGCTTCCATGGCCACCCTTCTTTCAGTTGCTGCCTACCTGGCAGTTAATGCCAATTAGGCGGTCGCTGTCCAGAGGGGTAGCCTGACGTCCATGACGACCTTGTGGGACCGTTCACGGCAAGTCGCCGTCGAGGCGATCCTGGATACGGCGGTTCGCCTGTTCACCGAGCAGGGCTACGAGCAGACGACCATCGCGCAGATCGCGCGGGAGGCGGAGATCTCGCAACGCTCGCTGTTCCGCTACTTCGGCACCAAGGAGGACCTGGTCTGCGGAGACCAGGAGGCACTGGGCGAACTGCTGAGGAGAACCGTCGAGCAGCAGCCGGCCGAGCTCTCCCCTTGGGACGCCCTACGCGCCGGATTCGAGGTCATCCTGACCGCCAACCACACACCGGAGCGGGTGCTGGAGCTGTCCCGCCTCATCTTCGACACCCCCTCGCTGCACGCCCGCTACATCGAGAAGCGACTGCGCTGGCAGTCCGAACTCGTCCCGGTCATCCAGGCGAGGCTGGGCTCCGGCCCGGCCTCCGACCCGCGGGCCAAAGCGATCGTCGCGACGGTCTTCGCCTGCGTCGACACGGCAACCGAACTCTGGGCCGAACACGACGGACGACTTGACCTGGCCGACCTCTACGACCAGTGCCTCGCAGCGGTGAGGGGCGACGGCTGAGGCACGCACTCCCCCCGAGGCCGAGTCGGGTCAGTTCATCGGCCCGGCCGGAGGCGACCAGACCTCCGGCACCCCCGAGCCCACCAGGATCCCCAGGGGACCAACGATCTTGATGAGGAAAGGAAGCCGTGGGCAGCCGGCGAACGGCTCACCGGTCGTGGCGGCCAGTCCGACCATCAGAAACCTAGCGCGCACACCCGCCGAGCTAAGGGCTGACTCTGTCGGGGATCTTGGTCTCGTCCGCTCAGTCTCTGGCGGACCGCCAAGACCTCGGCCGGGGGATCCCGTGCTGGTCCAGGAAGTTCTGGAAGGCGGTCGGCGGCCGGGACGAAGGTGCTTGTCCGGTCGGCGGCCGTCGGCTGAGGCGTTCGATGTTTGCGGCGATGGCTGTGAACACGTGCTGTAGGTGGGCTTTCTGCTGTCCCCGGTAGCGGCAGCGGCGCATGCCGTGTCCGTGAACGAGCTCGTTGATGGTGCCTTCCACTCCAGAGCGGACCGCGTAGCGGGCCTGCCATTCGGGTGTCTGTTGTTCGGCGCGGACTCGGAGTTGCAGGTCACGGAGTTCTCGCGGGGGAAAGCCCACGGTTCGGGCGCTGTCGGTGGTGGTCGTGCAGCGGGTGCGGACCGGGCAGGGGCGGCACTGGCTCTTGGTGAACCGTGCCACGATCAGAGGTGCCGCGGTGGGTGAGGAGGTCGGATAGGGGCCGTGCCATCCGGCGCTGGTCTCGCCCTGCGGGCAGGTGACCTGCTGGCGGTCGAAGTCAATGTGGAAGTCGTCGCGGCCGAAGCCGTCGTTCTTGCGGTGCTGGCGGGTGGAGTTGACCGGCAGTGGCCCGGTGACCGTGACCTCGTGTTCGCGGGCTGCCTGCTCCAGATGGACCAGGGAGGTGTAGCCGCCGTCGACCAGGTGCTCGGCGGGCAGCAGCCCGCGGCGCTTGAGCCGGGTATGGATGCCGGGCAGAGCCTTCGCGTCGTAGCCGGTGGCGTCGGTGGTGGCCACATCTGTGATCACGTTGACGCCGTCAGGATCACAGGTCTCGGTGAGATGTGCGACGAACCCCTTCCAACGGGTGACATGTCCGCGGCGCGCGTAGCGGGCCGTCGGGTCGTAGGGCGAGACGACGGTGACGGCCGAGGGCGGCAGCCCGCCGTCCTCGGCGGTGCGCCAGCGCAGGCGGCCGGTCCCGTCGCGGTAGTAGTTCTGCACCATGATCTGCCGCAGGGCCTGGACCTGGGGACCGGACAGACGATCCGCCCCATGCTCCCCGACGTGCTCCAGCAGCCGGACGGCGTCGCCGCCGGTGGCAAGGATCCTGGTCTTGGGGCGGGTGGGGTTCTTGCCGAGACGGACCGGACGGCCGTAGCGGCGCCCCCACTCCTCGTCGACCAGGCCTGCCAGCAGGTGCGGAGCTGTGCCGGCCAGCTCTTCCAGCGCGGCGCGGACGGACTCGGTGACCAGCTCCAGCCGGGTCAGGTCGCGCACCGCGGCCAGGACGTGGGTGGAGTCCGTGCGCTGGGTGGTGCGCTCGCGGACGAGACCGGCCTCCTTCAGGCGCGCGAGCGCGAGGTCGAGGAGACGGTCGGCTCGGCCGCCCTCGGTGAGACGCTCGCGGAAGTCGGCCAGCACGCTGTGGTGAAAGCCTGGATCGTCCAGTTCCATGGCCAGCGCGTACTTGAAATCGATGCGGCAGCGAACCGCCTCGGCCGCCTGCCGGTCGGACAGACGAGCAGGAACTGCAGCACACAGACGGTGGCCAGCTGGGCAGGCGAGAGCCCGGGGCGGCCGTCGCGCGGGTAGCCAGTCGGCGAAGTCTTCGTCACGCCACAGCCCGCCCAGGTGGTCTCTCACCCACATCGCCGTTGTACCGCCCGGGTTGCTCGCTCGCGCCATCTGTACGGTCAGAGAAGGGACTTGCTCACCAGAGCGGGCATGGAGCGACAACGGGCACCTCGACAACTGCATCGGTCCTTGAACAGAGCCGAGCATGCCCGTTGATCATGCTGCCCCGCCGGGGATCCTCAAGATCCCCGACAGAGTCAGCCCTTAGGCTCGCCGAATGAACCGCCCGGACCCGGATGAGCAGTCCCAGCAGGGGTTCTCGCTGCTCCTTGACGACCAGATGCGCTTCGCGCTCTACGCCGCTTCGCGGGCAGTCACCGGGCTCTACCGGCCGATGCTCGACAGGCTGGGTCTGACGTACCCGCAGTACCTGGCCATGCTGGCGCTCTGGGAGCGAGGCGAGTCCTCGGTCAAAGAGCTCGGTGCGGCGCTCCACTTGGACTACGGCACTCTGACGCCACTGCTCAAGCGGCTGGAGGCGAACGGCTTGCTGTGCGTCGCGAGCGCCGCCCCGACAACGAGCGCGCGGTCCCGATCACCCTCACCGAGGAGGGCGCCGCGCTGTGGGAGCGAGCCCGCGCCATCCCCGCAGCGATCGGTGACGCCATGGGGCTCGGTCCCGAGGAGTTCGAACACACCCGCGCCACCCTGCGCCGACTGACCGGCAACGTCGCCGCCCGCACTCTCCGTACGTGAAGACACAGGAGGCGGTGGGCCGCCCACTCCGGTAACCACCTCCCCGGCCCTGCCCTGCTCCCCACACCGGATACCGGACTTCGAGCAGCACGCGCCCCGGCGGCCGGAGCCGTAGCCCAGCTGGAAGGCTACATAAGCCAGTTGGGTCCGGTTGGCAGACCCGGTCTTGCCGTGCAACCGACGGACGTAGGTGTCGACCGTGTGAGGACCGAGGCCCATCCGGCGGGCTCGCCAACCTCGCCTACGCCCTTGAGCTGGCCGAGCGGCTCAACGGCGCCGGCGTCTCGGTCTTCGCGGCAGACCCCGGCGGCGCCGCGACCGACATGACCAACGGCACTATGACCGATCCGAGCATCGTCTCCCCGGGACTGAGACTGCTCTGGCCACTGGTCCGGCGTAAGTTCGAACGCTCGACGTCAGGTCCGGCCTCCCTGGCGGCCAAGCCCTCGATCTTCGCCGCGACCGACCGCTCGATGGCCGACCGGACCGGCGTCGTCATCGGACCCCAGGTGCATCCCGTGGCTCCGTTCCGTGCGGCAGGGCTGGGGTATCGGGGTGCTGGTCACTGACCGGGCGGCGCCGTACCCGGGCGGGTAAGCAGCTGCCGCAGGTCTACGCCGAAGAGTCCGGTGCCCGCAACTGGCCGGAATCCGTGCGCATTGAAGAACGCGAACCGTCCACCCGAGTTTTCGCGGTGATCGGGCCAGAGCACCAAGAAACGACGCCCGGCGCCGTGCTCATCCTGCGCGAAGTGGCGCAGGAGATCGCCTGCGATGCCCCGCCTGCGCATGTCCGGGTCGGTGAGGACGTAGTTGACCTGCGCCCACGGGGTCGGGAAGCCGGACACCTCGGTGTCGGTCTCGTAGCGCACTGTGCCCTCAAGCCATCCCACGACACGTCCCTTGGCCAGTGCCACGTACTGTGTGAACACCTGCAGGCCATTCTGCTGAAGTTCCTTGGCCAGCTGGGTCCAATTCTCGGCGAGCAGGAGTTCGTAAAGCTCCGCATGATGTGCGTCCGCCAGGCGGACCACCTTGATCGACATGGCGGCAGGGTAGGACGTTCTCACCCGCGACACGCGCTCACAGCGTCGCCTTCGTGCTCGTGGTGACGAGAATCGACTGTTCCCTGAGCGCCCGACGACCGTCTGGACTTGGCGACCGCCCGATCACCTCAGGGGTACACCGAGGCGGCGCGGCATAGCATGGCAAACCCGAATGAAAGGGTAACTGTCGTGCCCTGAGCGATCTGGAAACGGCACCATCAGCTTCGGCCTGGTCGCCACCCCCGTTTCAGGTCGTCCCCGTCGCCGAATCTCAGGACACCACGCTGAACGGCGGCCACGACAAGGACCGGCTACGCAATGGCAGGAGGACGAGATGACCGCCTCGTACGAAACCATCCTCACCAGGCTGGACGGCGACGTCCTGTCCGCCACGTTCAACGCGCCGCCGATGAACCTCATCGGACCCGACGTCGTGCGGGACCTGGTCGCACTGCTTGAGGACGTGTCACACCCGACCGCCCCACGCGTGGTGGTCTTCGACAGCGCGGACGCCGACTTCTTCTTCCCGCACGTCGACATGACGAAGGTCCCCGAGTACACCGCTGAGGCCGCGAAGGCCGGAGGCCCAGGCGATGCCTCCCTGGGAATGCTTTTCCGTAAGCTGAGCCAGCTCCCGGCTGTCACCATCGCCAAACTGCGCGGCCGCGCCCGGGGAGCGGGCAGCGAGTTCCTCCTCGCCTGCGACATGCGCTTCGCCTCCCGGGAAAAGGCCATCCTGGGCCAGCCCGAAGTCGGAATCGGAACACCCCCCGGCGCGGGCGCGATCCAGCACCTCACCCGACTCCTCGGCCGTGGCCGTGCACTCGAAGCCGTGCTGACGTCATCCGACTTCGACGCCGAACTCGCCGAACGCTACGGATGGGTCAACCGTGCGGTTCCTGAAGCCGAACTGGACGCATTCGTCGCAGGTATCGCCGCGCGCATCAGCGGCTTCCCCCGCGATGCGCTGATCGCATCCAAGTCGGCCATCAACGCCATCAGCTTGCCGACTCCCGCCGAAGTACGCGCAGACGCCGCGCTGTTCCAGCAACTCGTCCGAGGCGATGGAGTACGGCAACGCACGGCGCAGCTGTTCAAGCAGGGCTTCCAGACTCGTGGTGCCACCGAACTCAATCTCGGAGACGCCCTCGGGGGCCTTGAGGCCGCCGACGGGTGACGAGAACACGGCGACCACTGCCGGGGCGCAGGAGTCCTGGAGGCCCTCACCCGGGGCACGCGCTCACGGCGTCACCCTGCCGCTCGCGGCCGGTCTGCTCGACGTACCGGCCGGTCCCGCTGCTGCTCGGGACTGGTCACGGCGCCGTGATCAACCGTGGGCAGGGTGACGGTACGGAAGGTCGTCACTGCGACACCCCCTCGGCAACCAGGCGCAGCAGCGCGGCGTACTCGCCGCGGGTCCACCCAGGGCGCACGGCGGCGCGGCGGCGAGCAGTGCCCGCTCCGCGTCGCAGGCGGTCCCTGTGGGCCCCGTGCATCCGCTCGGCGAAGGCGAAGGGCCTGAGCGAGCCGGGTGGCCTCCAGCATCACGGCGTGGGGCCGGCAGTCGGAGAGCTGGGTGAGAAGGGTGCGCGTGTCCGCGCTGAGTACGGGCGGACTGGCCGCAGCGTGCGTTGTACGGTCCTGCGTGGGCATGGACTCCTTGATCGGAAGGAATTCGGATCAGGGCCGCGGCCGGTGCGTGCATCCGGTCAGGGGCCGCCGCCGTCTCGCGGATTTCTTGCGGAACGCATGTGTGCCGACGGGCTAAGCGGGCCAAGCGCCTCTGACCTGGACTTTCATCGACTGCGTGGACGTTCGCGGACCGCCGTGGACGGCAGGTAAACTTCCTCCACGTGACTGCCAAGCCCCGCATCCCCAATGTCCTGGCCGGCCGCTACGCCTCCGCGGAGCTTGCCGTCCTGTGGTCCCCCGAGCACAAGGTGAAGCTGGAGCGCCGGCTCTGGCTGGCCGTCCTGCGGGCCCAGAAGGATCTCGGGATCGAGGTGCCCGACGCCGCCCTGGCGGATTACGAGCGTGTGCTCGACCAGGTCGACCTCGCCTCGATCGCCGAGCGCGAGAAGGTGACCCGGCACGATGTGAAGGCTCGTATCGAGGAGTTCAACGCCCTCGCCGGCCACGAGCACGTACACAAGGGCATGACCTCCCGCGATCTGACCGAGAACGTGGAGCAGCTGCAGATCCGCCTCTCGCTGGAGCTTGTGCGGGACCGCACGGTCGCGGTGCTCGCCCGCCTCGGCAAGCTGTCGGGCGAGTACGCGGAGCTGGTGATGGCGGGCCGCTCGCACAATGTCGCGGCGCAGGCCACGACGCTCGGCAAGCGGTTCGCCACGGCCGCCGACGAGCTGCTCGTCGGCTACGCGCGGCTGGAGGAGCTGCTCGGCCGCTATCCGCTGCGCGGTATCAAGGGCCCCGTCGGCACCGCCCAGGACATGCTCGATCTGCTCGGCGGGGACGCCGCCAAGCTCTCCGAGCTGGAGCAGCGCATCGCGGCGCACCTGGGCTTCGCGCACGCCTTCACCTCGGTCGGCCAGGTGTACCCCCGCTCCCTGGACTACGACGTCGTCACGTCGCTGGTGCAGCTCGCCGCCGCACCGTCCTCCCTGGCGAAGACGATCCGGCTGATGGCCGGGCACGAGCTGGTCACCGAGGGCTTCAAGCCCGGCCAGGTCGGCTCGTCCGCGATGCCGCACAAGATGAACACCCGTTCCTGCGAGCGCGTCAACGGGCTGATGGTCATCCTGCGTGGGTACGCGTCGATGACCGGCGAGCTGGCGGGCGACCAGTGGAACGAGGGCGACGTCTCGTGCTCGGTGGTGCGCCGGGTCGCGCTTCCGGACGCATTCTTCGCTTTCGACGGTCTGCTGGAGACCTTCCTGACGGTGCTGGACGAGTTCGGGGCGTTCCCCGCGGTCGTCGCGCGTGAGCTCGACCGCTATCTCCCCTTCCTGGCCACGACCAAGGTGCTCATGGGCGCGGTGCGCGCGGGAGTCGGCCGGGAGGTCGCGCACGAGGCCATCAAGGAGCACGCCGTCTCCTCGGCGCTCGCGATGCGCGAGCAGGGTGCCGAGCGCAACGAGCTCCTGGACAAGCTCGCCGCCGACGAGCGCATCCCGCTGGACCGCTCGCAGCTCGACGCCCTCATGGCGGACAAGCTGTCCTTCACGGGCGCGGCGGCCGACCAGGTCGCCACGGTCGTCTCGCGTATCGAGGAGATCGTCAAGCAGCACCCCGAGGCCGCCGGATACGCCCCGGGGTCGATCCTCTGAGCCGGACCGACCGGATGACCCAGATGCCCCGGACGGCCCGGATCACCCGTGCCGAGCTGGAGGCCGCCCGCGATCGCATCGTCCCCGATGTGATCGCGGACGGCCTGGGCGTGCTCTTCTGCGGCATCAACCCCGGGCTGATGACGGCCGCGACGGGACATCACTTCGCCCGCCCGGGAAACCGCTTCTGGCCGGTGCTGCATCGGTCGGGTTTCACCCCGCGCCGGTTGCGGCCGGACGAACAGGGCGAACTGCCGGCGTACGGACTCGGCATCACCAATGTGGCCGCCCGGGCCACCGCTCGTGCCGACGAGCTGAGCGCCGACGAGTTCCGCGAGGGAGGCCGCATCCTCGCCGAGAAGGTGGAGCGGTACCGGCCCCGGTGGCTCGCGGTCGCCGGAGTCACGGCGTACCGCACGGCGTTCGGCGACCGCGGTGCCGAAATCGGCTCTCAGGAACGGACGATCGGCTATACGCGGATCTGGGTGCTGCCCAATCCCAGCGGCTTGAACGCCCATTGGACGCCGCTGACCATGGCACAGGAGTACGGCAGGCTGCGGGTGGCGGCCTTCGGTCCGGACGACGAGCCGGGGACCGGTGCCGCCCTCCCCTGACGAGGCACCACGCCCGGCCGGGAGGGGCCACGCCCCACCGCCCCGATCCTGATAGTGATCCTGCGGTGCACACCGCCCGGGCCACGGAGTCGCCACGGCCGTACCGGCCGGTGCCCGGCCACCGCGGCGGATCAGTGTGCGGCGCCGGATGCGCCGCGGTCGCGGGACCGCCCCTGCACCACGGCTCCCTGCGCCTTCTCGTCGGCATCCGCCAGCCAGAAGTACACCGGCGGCAGCACCAGCTCGATCACCGTCAGCACCACCTGGAATCCGTGCGGCATGCCGTGTACGGCGAGTGAAAGCAGCCGGCCGACCGCACCGAGCAGGAACACTCCGGCGAGCACCCGCACCGGCGTGGCGGGGATCGGAGACAGCCGCGCCACCCAGAGCCAGGCGACGCCGTACCCGCTGAAGATCGCGCCGAGGAAACGGCCCAGACTGTCGATGGTCGGACCGGCCGAGCCCTCGCCCGGGACGGCGGCGTTGCCGAGCACCACATGGGCGAGTCCGATCACCACGCAGGCGTACCCCATGGCGAGTGCGAGACCCCGAAGTGCCCTGCTTCTGGTCGTCATTGCTGTCATCTCCCTCTTAGTAGACACGCGTATACCAGGGTAGGACCCACTAGTAGACGCGTGTCAAGTAATATGCGTCCCGTGCCTCCCCGTCAGCGGCTGAGTCCTGCCGAACGCCGCAGCCGGCTCCTCGCCGTCGCCGCGCAGCTCTTCGCCGCGCATCCGTACGACGACGTACTGATGGAGGACGTCGCCGAACGGGCCGGGGTCTCCCGCGCGCTGCTCTACCGGCACTTCCCGAGCAAGCGCGACCTCTTCGCCGCCCTCTACAGCCAGGTGGCCGAGCAGCTGCTCGCCAAGACCCGGCTCGACCCCGCCGACACCCTGGTCGACCAGCTCATCGAGGGTCTGGACGCCCATATCGACTACTTCGCGGAGAACCGCAACACCGTTCTCGCGGCGAACCGCGTGCTGGCCGGCGACCGCCTGATCCAGACGATCATCGCCGACGAACTCGACGCCCTGCGCGAGGGCCTGCTCGCCGCGCTCCCGCTCGCCGACGACGGTGCCCGCCGGGAAGCCGTCTCCGGGGTGCTGAAGAGCTGGCTGGTGTTCGTCCAGGTGCTCTGCGTGGACTGGCTCACCCAGCAGACCTGCAGCCGCACGGAACTGCGCGATGTGTGCATCGGCGCCGTACTGGGCGCGATCCGGCCCCTCCTCGACGAGGATCCCGCCCCGGACTGGCCGCGCTGACGGCAGCACGGCGGCAGACCGGACCGTAGCGACAGACGGCAGGGTGGCGACAGACGGCGCCATGGCAGGTGAAACCCGCAAGAGAATGCCGGGGCGCACGGTCCAGGCGAAGCCCTACGGCGGATCGGTCGCCGTGACGACGGCCAGAAGCTGGTACGGCAACTCCGTGTCCCACTTCGAGACGCCGAGCGCCACCCACAGACCGTCGACACGCCACACATGCACATCGGGCACGGAGTTGCAGAGCACGTGCCAGGGCTCGGGTATCGCCTCATCGCCCTCGAGGGACCGGATGAGGACCGACTGCAGACTGAACACCTGCGGCGCGCCCCAGCGTTCACCGAGCAGTAGCGCCAGGGCCTCGCGCTCTGCCTCGAACTCCTCACCGACGGCCTCCATCCGCCATCGGTCGTCCCAGAATTCCTCGCTCGTGCTCAGCTCGGCCATGTGGAAGCCGGGGCCGCTGTCGCCCAGGTCCGACCGGCCGGGCTCCGCGGGGAAGGGGCGGGAGCGCAGCAGGTCGATGGCCGCCAGATGCCGAGCGAGGGTCATGCGTTCCAGTAAACCCGCCCCCACTGACATATGGCATGCCGTCAGTCAGGGGCCCGGCACCCCCTTCCACCGTCCGCCGGGTGAGGCCGCCACCCCACCAGCCCGATGGGCCGCCACGACCCTCGCCCCCGTGCCACGGCATTGAGTACGATCCGCCAGACACCCTCACGACCAGGAAGGACACACCGTGGCGCGGCTGACCGGCGGAGACCCGTCGCTGCTGCGGCGCATCAACTCCGCGGTGGTACTCCATGTACTGAGGGGCGCCGGGTCCCCGACGCTCACCGATCTGACTCGTCTCACAGGCCTCTCGCGCCCCACTGTCGAGGGCGTACTCGAAGGGCTGATCGTGGACGGGCTCGTCACCGAGGCCGAGCCCGAGGAAGGGGGCGTCCGCCGGCAGGGCCGACCGGCGCGGCGGTTCCGGTTCCGGTCGGAGGCCGGGCATCTCCTGGGGGTGGAGATCGGTCCGCACCGGGTGGCCGCCCTGCTGTGCGGGCTCGACGGCCGGATCAGGGGCTCCGGTTCGCGGGAGGTGGCGGAGACCGCCTCGGCCGATGAGCGCATCGAGCGGGTGCGCACGGTGGTCGCCGACGTACTGCGCCGCTCCGGTGTCGCCCGCGGCTCACTGCGCGCCGTGGGGGTCGGGACGCCGGGAATCGTGGAGGCCGGCGGTACCGTGCGGCTGTGCACGGCGCTTCCGGGCTGGACGGGGCTCGCCCTCGGCGAGCGGCTGCGCCGTTCGTTCCGCTGCCCGGTACTGGTGGAGAACGACGCCAACTGCGCCGCGGTCGCCGAGCACTGGAAGGGCGCCGCAACGGACTCCGACGACCTTGTGTTCGTACTCGCGGGGCTGAGTCCCGGCGCGGGATCCCTCATCGGCGGACGGCTCCACCGGGGCTACGGCGGCGCCGCCGGGGAGATCGGCGCGCTGCATCTGCTGGGGCGCGAGGCCACACCGGAGGCGCTGCTGTCGACGACGGGCGAACCGCTGCATCCGCTGGACGAGCAGGCCGTCGCGGAGGTCTTCGCCCGGGCCCGTCAGGGCGACGAGCGGGCACGCGCGGCAGTGGACCGGTTCATCCAGCGGCTGGTGCACGACGTCGCGGCGCTGGTGCTGGCGCTGGACCCGGAGCTGGTCGTCGTCGGGGGCTGGGCGGCCGGACTCGACGGCGTACTCGGTCCGTTGCGCGACGAGCTGTCGCGCTACTGCCTGCGCCCGCCGCGTGTCGAGCTGTCCGTGCTCGGCGAGGCCGCGGTCGCGACGGGGGCGCTGCGGCTGGCCCTGGACCGAATCGAGGAGCAGTTGTTCGCCGTGGAGGGCACGGTGACGGCACGCCGCTGAGCGCGGCTCCCCCAGGTCCCGTCCGGGCGGTCCTCGAGGACCACCCGCGGCGTCAGGCGCCTGAGGTCTCCCCAAGCCCGAGGGGAAGCATCGCAAGGCGGTGGGGTACCCCAGTTCCTCCATCCGCCGGGCGGTCTCGCCGCATCCGGCCGGATCCGGTTCACAGCCGGGACTCGAACACGATGGTGCAGTAGGGCGGTTCGTGACTTTCGCAACGTCATCACCCTTGTGGGTGACAAGAATTCCCCTTTTCTCGCACTCATATCCATTCATTCGCACCTACATGCGTTTTATCCCGGTAATACATGAGCAAGGCACTTCATCCGCATGCCACACTTCCCCACCGGAACTTCACTCTTTGGGCGTTCGCCCCCCGTGAGCACCAACGAGGGTCTATGCGCAAGCACATCGGAGGAACCATGACGACGTCGCCGTCCCCCAATGACGCCACGATCAAGGCCGCGAAGATCGGCGGGGCCGCCGTACTCGTCGCCGCGATCATCGGTGGCGGCTTCATGCTGTTCAAGGACGACGGAGGGACCAAGACCGTCAGCGACACCAAGGCCGACCGCGCGTGCGGCACCACCGTCGGCGGCCAGGGCGACTCCCACGACACCACCATCGTGTGCGAAGGGTCCCCCAAGGAGCCGGACCACGAGGCCTCCGGCTCCAAGGCACCGGAGGGGGAGGGCCCTTGGCCGTACCTCGTCTACAAGACGGTCGTGGGCAACAACGACGAAGGACTGTTCGTCCGCAGTTGCCCGGAGGAGAGCGGCTGCCACCGGACCGGCCACGTCTTCAAGAGCACGGTCCTGTATGCGGTCTGCCAGAAGAAGAACGTCGGCTACAAGGCCGGCTGGCCGGAGGCGGACGACACCTGGCTCAAGATCAAGTGGCCGACGGACAAGGAGTGGAAGGAAGGCGACCCGAGGCTGTCGAGCTCCACGTCCGACACGGAGAGCGGCTGGGTCCTCTCCTACTTCACCACTCCCAGGGAGCACAACGGCGACATCCCCGAGTGCCGGGCCTGAGCTAATCGCCGAAGGTCAGCCGGCAGGTGTCCGCGCGGTACGTCGCGACGGAAACCGCCGCGGTGCGCTCGGCGCTGAAGTAGCGCGTGGTGACGACCAGAACGGGCGCACCCGGCAGCCGGTCCAGCTCCTTGGCGTCGTCGGCACGGGCCGAGCCCAGCTCCACGGCACGGTCCTGGCCGTCCAGAGCCAGGGACTGGAGCGCGCCCAGCACGTCCCTGGCCCGGGTGGCGCCCGCGGACGCGTCGGCCGTGAGGGCGTGCCCGGCAGCTGGTCCGGGGCCGAAGCCGCTGGGAATGTAGATCAGTTCGGCGCCGACCGGCTGACCGTGCCGGAACAGCATCCGACGCACGGTGTGGACGTCCTCCTGGCCCTCGGTGCCGAGCGCGAAGGCCACCATGGCAGGGGGCCGTGCCAAGGCGCAGCCGAGTGGCTCCCACGCGTCCCCCGGCGCACCGGGCCAGCCCTGAGGGGACGTCGAGACGTCGACGCCCATGCGAGGCGGTGCCACGGTGGTACCCACGCCGCGGCGGCGCTGCAACCGCCCCTCCAGCTCCAGCTGTTCGAGCGCCTGGCGCAGGGTGGCACGGGCAACACCGAAGCGGGCGGCCAGCTCACGCTCGTTGGGAAGGATCTCGCCGACCGTGAACTCGGAGTCGAGTGCCTCGCCGATCACGGTCTTGAGGTGCCAGTACTTCGGCTCCGGCACCGCGTCCAACTGCGTGGTCCCCACCATGCCCTCCGCGCTTGCCCGTACCGGTGGTTTTCCGTGCCCTTGTTTATTAAAGGTTCCTGCACTATCTCTGCGACCATAGGGCGGCCCCCTCGGTTGGTCAAGACCAATCCTCGCGGCCGCACCGCCCCGTGTCACCGTGCGTCGAGAAGCGTTTACAGGACGTTGGTGTGAGCGGGAAGCGCAAACGGCCCCATGCCCCGCACAGTGGCCGGAACCGGTCGCAGGGGGTGCCCTAGGCGCGCAGGGCGGTGAGCTTGTCGGGATTGCGCACCAGATAGATGCACTGGATCCGCTCGTCCCTGACCTCGATCTGGAGGACGGTGTCGGGCTGCCCGCCGGAGAGCACCAGCAGCCCGGGGGCGCCGTTGACCTCCGTGAGGCGGAAGTCGGCTCGTACCGGCGGTTCCTTTGCCACGGCGAAGAGGAAGCGGCCCACCTTGTCCGCCGTCTCGATGACACGCCGCGGCGCCTTCGACTTTCCACCGCTGTCACTGACGAGCCGGACGTCGGGCGCGAGCAGGGAGAGCAGGGCGTCGAGGTCGCCTCCGCCCGCCGCGGCCAGGAACCGCTCGGTGAGATCGCGGCGTTGGTCCGCGTCGACGTCGTAGCGCGGCCTGCGCTCCTCGACATGGCGCCGGGCCCTTCCGGCGAGCTGCCGCACGGCCGCCTCACTGCGTCCGAGGGTCACCGCGATCTCGGTGTACGGGAATCCGAACGCCTCGCGCAGCACGAACACCGCGCGCTCCAGCGGAGAGAGCGATTCGAGGACGATCAGCACGGCGAACGACACGGACTCCTCGAGTACGGCGCGCTCGGCGGTGTCGGGTGCGCTTTGGCCGAATTCGGTCGCGATGGGCTCGGGCAGCCAGGGTCCGACGTACGTCTCGCGCCGGGACTGCGCTTGCCGCAGCCGGTCGATGGCCAGCCGGGTGGTGATCCTGACGAGATATCCGCGGGGCTCCCGGACGTCCGCGCGCTCCTCGGCGGACCAGCGCAGCCAGGCCTCCTGCACCACGTCCTCGGCATCGGCGAACCGGCCCAGCATCCGGTAGGCCACACCGGTCAGCACCGGGCGGTGTGTTTCGAAGACGTCGGTCGCGGTGTCGGCTGCCACTGCTCCATACCAGCCGAGACCGGCGGCGATGTCCAGGCGGTTCCGGTGCGGCGCCGAGCACACACCCACTGCCCGGCCGCGCGGAACGTACGCCGTGACCGCGCGGTGGTGAGCCGGGCGCATGGCACACCCCCTTGTACTGGGAGCTACTGAGCGGTAATTGTTTGCTGACAAGCCGTCTCAGCAGACGCGGCCGACAAGCACAGGGAGCAGCGGCATGGCCTCGAAGGTCTCGTTCAGCGTGGAATCGGCCGGCGTGCGTCACACGCTGGCCGTGACGTACGAGCGAAGGGGCTCGGGCGAACCGCTGCTGCTGCTCCACGGCATCGGGCACCACTGGCAGGCCTGGGAGCCGGTCATCCCGCTGCTGGCCCCGGAGCGCGATGTCGTCGCCGTCGACCTGCCGGGCTTCGGCGACTCCCCCGCGCTGCCCGACGGCATGTCGTACGACCTGTCCACCGTGGTGCCCGCGCTCGGGGCGCTCTGCGAAGCGCTCGGGATCGACCGGCCGCATGTCGCGGGCAACTCGCTCGGCGGCCTGCTCGCCCTGGGACTGGGCCGCGAGAAGCTCGTGCGGTCCGTGACCGCGCTCTCCCCCGCGGGCTTCTGGACGGAGGGTGAACGCCGGTACGCCTTCGGTGCGTTGCTCGCCATGCGGCGCGGCGCCCGGGTGCTGCCCCGGCCGGTGCTCGACGGGCTGTCGCGCAGTGCCGCCGGGCGTGCGGCGCTGACCGGCACCATCTACGCGCGCCCGGGCCGCCGTTCGCCCGAGGCCGTGGTCGCCGAGACCCTCGCGCTGCGCGGGGCCACCGGGTTCCACGAGACACTGGGCGCTGGTCGCGGGGTCCTGTTCACCGACGACGTGCCCGAGATTCCGGTCACCGTGGCCTGGGGCACGCGTGACCGTCTGCTGCTGCGCCGCCAGGGTGTCCGGGCCAAGCACGCCATCCCGGGCGCCCGGCTGGTGCGTCTGCCCGGCTGCGGCCATGTGCCGATGAACGACGATCCCGCGCTCGTCGCCCGGGTGATCCTCGACGGCAGCCGCTGAGCCGGCCGTCCCACCCGGGACGCACGACGCACCGCCCTGCGACACTCCGGACGTACTTCCCCAATGGGGGGGACCTGGACCGGCGGTTGTTCACGTGAGGTTCGTGTGCCGGCTGTCGCGAGGCACTAGACATGAGCACGGCAACCTCCCCCGTCCACGATTCACGACCTGGAGGCAGTGCGATGTCCTACAACCGTCGTGCGGTGCTTCGCGGTTCGCTCGCCGCGTCGGCCGCGCTCACCCTGGGGGCTGCGGCCCCCGCCCAGGCCCTGCGCGGCAGACCGAACGCCGTCTGGGGCATCCAGACGGGAGATGTCACCGCGTCGTCGGGGCTGGTGTGGGCGCGGTCGGACCGGCCCGCCCGGATGCTCGTCGAGACATCGGCGACCGAGTCCTTCCGGCACACGCACCGTTGGTTCGGACCGCTGCTCGGGCCGGGAACGGACTTCACCGGCACGACCGCGCTGCGCGGTCTCCCCGCGGGCGAACAGATCCACTACCGGGTCACGTTGACCGATCCCGACGACCCGCGCCGCTCCGGGGAGCCGCTGTACGGGACGTTCCGCACCGCTCCGGCACGACGGGGCTCGGGTGTGCGCTTCCTGTGGTCGGGAGACATCGCCGGGCAGGGCTGGGGCATCAACCCCGACATCGGCGGCTTCCGCGCGTACGAGGAGATGCGCCGCCTCGACCCGGACTTCTTCCTCTGCAGCGGTGACACCATTTACGCGGACGGACCGCTGAGCCCGTCCGTGACGCTCCCCGACGGACGGGTGTGGCGCAATCTCATGACCGAGGAGAAGTCCAGGGTCGCCCAGACGCTCGACGAGTACCGCGGGAACTTCCGCTACAACCTGCTGGACGAGAACGTCCGGCGGTTCAACGCGCAGGTCCCGACGGTGGTCCAGTGGGACGACCACGAGGTGCGCAACAACTGGTACCCGGGCCAGATCCTGGACGACCCGCGCTACACGGAGAAGGACGTCGACGTACTGGCCGCCCGGGCACTGCAGGCGTTCGGCGAGTACTTCCCGGTCTCGACGCTGCACAGGAGCGGGGACGAGGGCCGGATACACCGGGTCGTGCGCCGGGGCCCCCTGCTCGACGTGTTCGTGCTCGACATGCGCTCGTACCGGAACGCGAACTCCCCCGGCCGGCAGGCCGACGACACCACCGGCATCCTGGGGGCCGACCAGCTCGCGTGGCTCAAGCGGGAACTGTCGCGATCGCGTGCGGTGTGGAAGGTCATCGCCTCGGACATGCCGCTCGGGCTCGTCGTCGCGGACGGTGCCGCCAACTTCGAGGCGGTCGCCCAGGGCGATCCGGGTGCTCCCCTCGGGCGTGAGCTGCAGATCGCCGACCTGCTGCGGTTCATCAAGCACCGGAGGATCACTGGCACGCTGTGGCTGACCGCGGACGTCCACTACACGTCCGCGCACCACTACGCGCCGGAGCGGGCGGCGTTCAAGGACTTCGCCCCCTTCTGGGAGTTCGTTTCCGGGCCGCTGGCCGCCGGCGGCTTCCCGGCGAACGCGCTGGACGGCACCTTCGGTCCGGAGCGGGTCTTCGTACGGGCCCCGAAGCGGGGCAATGTGTCGCCGATGGAATCGCCGCAGTACTTCGGCGAGGTGGACATCGACGGCGGCAGCGGTGAGCTGACGGTGCGTCTGCGAGCGGAGGGCGGAACCGTGCTCTTCAGCAAGGTGCTTCAGCCGGGTCGGGTCGGTCAGTAGCGACGACACCCGAGCCTCCCTGTTGTCTCGACGGCATCAACTTGCCATACTGGAAAGTAGATGCCGTCGAGACAACGGGGGAAACATGTCCGAACACATCGATGCCGCCGAGGCGTTGGGCCGATCCGCACGCATGGAGAGGGCCTCGAGGGGACGAAGCACGTGGTACTCGCTCTATCTCCTGCTGTTCGCCGCCACCCAACTGGCGCTGATACCCGTCGTGTTGCTGCTGCACGGGACACCGGCCACGCCGGTCTCGATAGGCCTCTACGCCGTGGTGCTGTCCGGGCTGACCGTCTACGCGGGACGGCAACGGGCGATGCGGCGCGGCTTCGGCGTCCGGCACACCGCCACCATGGCGACGTGGGGGGTCCTCTACGGCCTCGCGATCGGGCTCGGCTCCACGTTCTTCCGTGACAACGCGCTGTTCGCGACCCTCGCGGCGGCGGTGTGCACGGTGCCACTGGCGGTGACCGCCCATCTGGAGCGGCGGCCGGACGCATGACCGACACAACGCCGGGCATTCATCCCCGTCACGCGCTGGAACCCCTGCTGACCTCTCCGGTGCGTCTCTCGGTCGTCGCCGCCCTGGCCCCTCTGGACAAAGCGGAGTTCGCCTTCGTCCGCGATCTGGTCGAGGTCACCGACTCCGCACTGTCGAAGCAGGTGGCAGCGCTCGAGGAAGCGGGCCTGGTCGCGGTGAGCAAGGGCAGGGTGGGACGCAGGGCCCGTACCTGGCTGGTGCTGACGGACCACGGAAGAGCCGTCTACCGGCGCCACCTCGAGGCACTGCGAGCGATCGCCGGGGGCTGAGAAGAGTCCCGCGTCCAGGCGCTGTCCCGCGTACGCACCGCGTCGTGCCGTGTCGTGTTGCGTTGTGTCGTAGTCTTGCCGAACTCCCGGGCGGGGGCGGCTCCTCCGGCGGCGGTTCAGACGGGACGACCGCGGGACGCGATACGTCAGCTCCGCGCACACGCCGGAGCAGAAGCGAGCCAAAACAACCGAAGACAAGACAAAAACAGGCTTAACCAGGCAGTCACAAAGCGTTCGCGATCAGGCAACAAGGCTCCGTCACAGTGAGGGCATGACTGATGTGACGTCCGCGAAGCGTACCCATCGCCGCCACCACTGGCGGCGGGATCTCGTCGAACTGGCCGCCCTGTTCACCGCCGTGGCGGTTGCCGACGCCGTGGCGAACACCGTCGCCCATGGCCCCGACGGCCCGTATCTGCTCGTGGTGTCGGCCATCGCCCTCGTCGCCACGGCCACGTTCCACACATGGTGGGCACGCCGCCACGGCCATGCACCTCCCGCCACCGATACCGGCGGTCCCGGAGCGACGGCTTCCGGGACCGTACGCACCGACCCGGCCGCCGGAACCGCAGCCGCCGGTGAGCCGGGACGTCCGCATGAGACGGCACTGTGGCGCATGCGCACGACGGTGAAGGACCAGCCCGGCAGTCTCGCCGCCCTGTGCACGGCGCTCGCCCGCCACCGCGTGGACATCCTGACCTTGCAGACCCATCCGCTGACCGAAGGAACGGTCGACGAGTTCCTGCTGCGCGCCCCCGCGGCACTCCCGGCACAGCAGATCACCCGCGAGGTGTCGGCCGCGGGCGGCAGCGGGACCTGGATCGAGCGCGCGGACGCCCACGACCTGGTGGACACACCGACCCGGCTGCTGGGCCTCGCCACCCGCACCGCCCTCGATGCCGCCGAACTCCCGCTCGCCCTGCGCCAGCTGCTCGGCCGGTGCACCATCCGCTCGCTGCCCGCGCTCACCCTCGGCGGCCGGCCCGCGGGCGAGCCCGCCCCCGTCGAAGGGGTGCTCGACGAGACCATGATGCGGCTGCGCGACCCGAACGGCGGGACGATCACGGTGGAACGGCCGTATCTGCCGTTCACTCCCACCGAGTTCGCCCGTGCCCGGGCGCTCGTCGAACTCGACGCCCGGCTCGGCCCGCGCGTCCCCCGCAGCCAGGACGTGCTGACACTGCCCGAGGGGGGCGAGATCACGGTGCGCAGAGCCGACCGGGACGACGTCCCGGCCGCCCGGGCGATGCACGACCGCTGCTCCGCACGGACCCTGAGCCTGCGCTACCACGGCCCGGTCGGCGACGCCGACCGCTATCTCAACCATCTGCTCAGCCCGCGCTACGGCCGTACCCTGGCCGTCGAGAGCGCGTCCGGCCGGCTCGTCGCCCTCGGCCATCTGCTCTGGGACGGCGACGAGACCGAGGTGGCCCTCCTCGTCGAGGACGACTGGCAGCGCCGCGGCATCGGCTCCGAACTGCTGGGCCGCCTGGTCACGATGGCCGTCGAGGCGGGATGCGAGAGCGTGTACGCCGTGACCCAGGCGTCCAACACCGGCATGGTCGCGGCCATGCGCGGTCTCGGCCTCCCGCTCGACTACCAGATCGAGGAGGGCACCCTGGTGATCACTGCCCGGCTGAGCGCGCCCCCGGCACCGTCCCGGCCTCCGTACGAGGCGCAGGAAGACCCGCCGCGTGATCTGTCTCTGCGTCCGCACGGCCGGACCGAGCGGAGGTAGAGCTCAGCGCCTCGCACAGGTCCGCCCAGAGGTCCTCGACGTCCTCGAGGCCGACCGACATACGCAGCAGCCGGTCGCTGACCCCGGCGGCACGCCGGTCTCCCTCGGCCACGATGCGGTGGCTGATGGAGGCCGGGTGCTGGATCAGGGTGTCGACGCTGCCGAGGCTCACCGCGGGCGTGATCAGCCGGACGCCGGCGATCACCTCGCGCGGGTCGCCGTACACCTCGAAGGCGACCATCGCGCCACCCACCCGGGGATAGTGGACCCGGGCGACCCGCGGATCGGCGGCGAGTCGCCTGGCCAGGTCGGCCGCGGTCACCGAGGCCGCCCGCACCCGTACCGGCAGCGTGGACAGGCCCCGCAGCAGCAGATAGCCGGCCATCGGATGCAGCACCCCGCCGGTGGCGAACCGCACCTGGCGCAAGGCGGCGGCGAACTCCTCGTCGCAGGCGACGACTCCGCCCATCACATCGCCGTGCCCGCCCAGGTACTTGGTCGCACTGTGCAGCACGAGCCGCGCGCCCTGCCCCACGGGACGCTGCAGCACCGGGGTGGCGAAGGTGTTGTCGACCAGCAGCGGCACCGAACCGCAGGCGTGGGCGAGACCCCTGATGTCGGTCTCGGTGAGGGTCGGGTTCGCCGGGGTCTCGACCATGACCAGTCCGGTGTCCGGCCGGATCGCGGCGGCGGCACCGGCGGGATCGGTCCAGGTCACCTCGGTGCCCAGCAGTCCGCCGTCCAGCAGATGGTCGCTGCAGCCGTACAGCGGCCGGACCGCGACCACATGGCGCAGCCCCATCGAGGCCCTGACCAGCAGTACGGCGGTCAGAGCCGCCATTCCGCTGGCGAAGGCCACCGCGTCGGCCGCTCCCTCGAGCCGGGCGAGCGCGGTCTCGAAACGGGCAGTGGTGGGGTTGTCGAGCCGGGCGTAGACGGGCGGCCCGTCCAGCCGGGCGCCGGTAGACGCGAAAGCGTCGATCCGTGCGGCTTCCTCCGCAACATCGTGCGAGGGGTAGGTGGTGGACAGATCGATCGGTGCGGCGTGCAGGCCCAGCGACACGAGGTCTTCGCGGCCGGCGTGCACGGCTTCGGTGGCGAGCGCCCGGGTGGGGACGGGGACGTTCGAGGAGGCGGGGTCCATGGCCGCACTGTGAACAACTACCGGCCGGTAGGGTCATAGCTCCGTGTTACGTTCGGGCCATGGCCGAATCCGTCGCCCTCGACCCGGTGGATCTCCACATACTGCGTGTTCTGCAGAACGACGCCCGGACCACCTACCGGGAGGTGGCCGCGGAGGTGGGCGTCGCACCGTCGACCTGCCTGGACCGGGTCGCCCGGCTGCGCCGCAGCGGCGTGATCCTCGGCCATCAGCTCCGTATCGATCCGGCCAAACTCGGGCGGGGGCTTGAAGCCCTGCTGTCCGTTCAGGTACGTCCGCACCGACGTGAGCTGATCGGTCCCTTCGTCGACCGCATCCGGGCGCTGCCCGAGTCACGTGCGCTCTTCCACCTGACCGGTCCCGACGACTATCTGGTGCACGTCGCCGTCGCCGACACCGCCGATCTCCAGAGGCTGGTGCTCGACGAGTTCACCTCGCGGCCGGAGGTCGCCCGCGTGGAGACACGGCTGATCTTCCAGCAGTGGGACTGCGGGCCGCTCCTTCCGCCCGCTCCGGAGGCCTGAGAGCAGACGTTTGTCGGCCACCGGCATCGGACGGTGGTGACGCCGGCCCCTGCTTCGCATCAGGATGCCCCTATGCCAGAGACACCGAGCAGCGTACTGCCCCGCCGGATCGCAGACGCCTACGTCGACGCCCTCATCGAGCTGGACCCGATCACCGGAACCTACCTGGGAGTCCCGGAGAGCGCCGGACGCCTCCCCGACTTCTCCCCGGCCGGCCGGGAGGCCGTGGCCGCACTCGCCCGTACGACGCTGGCCCGGCTCGGTGCGGCGGAGGATGTGCCCGGCGCCGATGCGGACGCGGAGCGGCGCTGCGCCCGTCTGCTGAGGGAGCGGCTCACGGCCGAACTGGCGGTGCACGATGCCTGCGAGGGGCTGCGCGAGGTCAGCAACCTTCACTCCCCCGCACACGCGGTGCGCATGGTCTTCACCGTGATGGCGACCGAGTCGAAGGCCGACTGGGCCATGGTCGCCGAACGGCTGCGGGCCGTACCGGACGCGCTCGGGGGATACCGGGCCTCCCTCACCCTGGGCCTCGAGCGCGGGCTGCCCGCCGGGCCGCGGGCCACCGCGGCCTTCATCGGACAGCTCGCGGAGTGGTCGGGGGCGGCGGACCGGGGCGGCCGAAGCTGGTTCCAGGAGTTCGTCGCGGCGGGCCCGGCCGAACTGAGCGCCGAGCTCGACAGTGCGGCCGAGACGGCCACGGCGGCGTTCCTCGGGCTCCACGACTGGATGCGCGATGTCTACGCCCCCGCGATCGCCGGTGCTTCCGACACGGTGGGCCGTGAGCGATACGCCCGCTGGACCCGCTACTTCCTGGGCACCGACCTCGATCTCGACGAAGCCTACGCATACGGCTGGTCCGAATACCACCGGCTGCTCGACGAGATGAAGGCCGAGGCCGACAAGATCCTCCCGGGCGCGGGCCCCTGGGAGGCCCTCGCCCACCTCGATGAGCACGGCAGCCACATCGAGGGGGTCGAAGAGGTCCGGGTCTGGCTGCAGCAGCTGATGGACGAGGCGATCGAGGCCCTCGACGGCACGCACTTCGAGCTGGCCGAGCGGGTACGGACAGTGGAATCGCACATCGCTCCCGCGGGCAGCGCGGCGGCCCCGTACTACACCGGGCCTTCCGAGGACTTCTCACGACCGGGCCGGACCTGGCTGCCGACCATGGGCGAGACGCGTTTTCCCGTGTACGACCTGGTGTCGACCTGGTATCACGAGGGCGTACCCGGCCACCATCTGCAGATCGCGCAGTGGGCGCACGTCGCCGACCGGCTCTCCCGCTACCAGGCCACCGTGGGCTCGGTCAGCGCCAACTGCGAGGGCTGGGCGCTGTACGCGGAGCGTCTGATGGACGAACTCGGCTTCCTGCCCGACGCGGAGCGCCGCCTCGGGTATCTGGACGCGCAGATGATGCGGGCCTGCCGGGTGATCGTCGACATCGGCATGCATCTGGAGCTCACGATCCCGGCGGACTCACCCTTCCATCCGGGCGAGCGCTGGACCCCTGCGCTGGCCCAGGAGTTCTTCGGACGTCACAGCGGGCGGCCGGCGGAGTTCGTGGAGAGCGAACTGACCCGCTATCTCTCCCTGCCGGCCCAGGCCATCGGCTACAAGATCGGTGAGCGCGCCTGGCTCCAGGGCCGTGAGAAGGCCCGCGCCGCCCATGCCGCGCGCGGTGACGACTTCGACGCCAAGGCCTGGCACATGGCCGCCCTGTCCCAGGGCCCACTGGGCCTCGACGACCTGGTCGAAGAGCTGTCCGGGCTCTGACACCGCTGTCCGGATTCCGACACCGGGGGCGCGCCGCGGCATGACGGAAGCCCCGCCGCACGCAGGCAGCGCGGCGGGGCCGCGTCCGCGTCGCTACGTCCCGGACGGGGGGTCCGCTCACGGCTTCGCCGGCGCACCACCCGTGGGGACTCAGCAGCCGCAGGCCTCGGCCTGCGCCGGTGCGGTCAGCGTGTCCGGGGCGCGGCGGGCCGGCCCCGACCCGGACTCGTAGCCGAGGCCCTCCCGTACCCAGTACTCGAAGCCACCGAGCATCTCCTTGACCTGGTAGCGGAGTTCGGCGAGTGCGAGAGCGGCGCGGGAGGCGCCGTTGCAGCCCGGGCCCCAGCAATAGGTCACGACGGGCACGGCCCTGTCGAGCAGCTGCTCGGCACGCTCGGTGATGAGCGCGGTCGGAAGGTGCACGGCGCCGGGCACATGGCCCTGGTTCCAGGCCTCCGCCGAGCGGGAGTCGAGCAGGACGAATCCGGGGTCCGCGTCGGCCGCCAGCGCGGCGGCCACGTCGGAGACATCGGTGTGGAAGGCCAGACCGGCGCGGAAGTGGGCGGCGGCCGCGGTCGGGGAGGCCGGAGGGACGCGCAGGACGGGGTTCGCCGTCGGCAGGATCATCGTCATGGCCAGGAATCTATGGCCCCTCCCTGCCACGATGAAGGGGGATTCCCCGGCACTCGCCTTGATCGGACGGGGAATCCCCTGCAATCTCTCACCCATGACGGGATATTCACCGGACACCACCGACTGGCGCATTCTGCGTGCCCTCCAGAGCCGGGGCAGGGCCAGTTTCGCCGAGCTGGCCAGGGCGGTGTCGATGTCACCGAGCGCCGTCACGGAGCGGGTCCGCAGGCTGGAGGAGGCCGGAGTGATCTCCGGGTACACGGCCGTGGTGAACCACGAGAGTGTGGGGCTGCCGATCCTGGCCTTCGTGCGCCTGCGCTACCCGAACGGGAACTACAAGCCGTTCCACGATCTGCTGGCGGCGACGCCGGAGGTCCTGGAGGCCCACCATGTGACCGGGGACGACTGCTTCGTGCTCAAGGTCGCCGCCCGGTCGATGCGGCATCTGGAGGAGATCACCGGGAAGATCGGCACGCTCGGATCGGTGACGACGAACGTCGTCTACTCCTCGCCCCTGCCGCGGCGGCCCGTCAGCCCCTCAGCGGAGCCGTCCGCAGCCGAACCCCGGAGCCGTGCCGTTCCTTGACGACCTCGAGCCGGATGGGGACGCGGCGGCGCAGATCGGCGACATGGCTGACGATCCCGACGCTGCGGTCGCGTTCGCGCAGCGAGTCGAGGACGTCGAGGACCTCGTCGAGCGTCTGGTCGTCGAGACTGCCGAAGCCCTCGTCGATGAAGAGGGTGTCCAGGCGCACTCCGCCGGCCTCGTCGGTCACCACATCGGCGAGTCCGAGGGCGAGGGCGAGTGAGGCGAAGAACGTCTCACCACCGGAGAGCGTGGCGGTGTCCCGCTCCCGGCCGGTCCACGCGTCGACCACGTGGAGGCCCAGACCGGCGCGTTTGCCTCCGGTACGGGCGTCGGAATGGACCAGGGTGTAGCGGCCGGAGGACATCCGCTGCAGCCGGGCGCTGGCCGCCGCCGCGACCTGTTCGAGACGCGCGGCGAGCACGTACGACTCCAGCCGCATCCTTCGCTCGTTGTCGGCGGAGGTGCCCGCGGCGAGCCCTGCGAGGCGGGCGATGCGGTCGTACTCGTCGCGCAGCGGTCCCAGGCGGCGCACCTCGGCGGCGGCCTGGCGGGACAGCCGGACGAGCTCGGTGCAGCGTTCACCGGCGGCGGCGAGCACCGAAGCGGCGGCACGCAGGGCGCGTTCGGCGGCGGCGTGGGCCGTCTGGGCCGCGTCCGGGTCCGCGGGCGGGTGTTCCGCGGCAGCCCGGGTTTCCGCTTCGGCGAGCCGGTCGGCGACCGCGGCCGCCTCGCGCTGCCAGGCGTCGAGCCGGTGCTGGAGCTCGCGGTATCCGTCGTCGCTCAGCAGCGCGGCGGCGGCTTCGGCCGGTGTGCGGTACCCGGCCCGGAACGCGGCGTCCGCAAGCCGGTCGTCGGCTTCCTTCAGCCGCTGGGCCGTGTCCTCGGCGGTCCGTACGGCCTCGGCCGCGGCGGCGATCAGTGTGATGCGCCGTTCGAGCAGCGCCGCCTGTTCGGCGACACTCCCCGCCCCGCCGGTGGCACGGGCCACCTCGGCGTCCAGCACGGTCTGTTCGCGGTCGAGCGCCTCGCGCCGGGATGTGCGGGAATCGGCGCGGCGCTCCGCATCGCGGCGTGCGCCGAGCCGGTCCGTATGCTCCCGTTCGGCCCGGTCCAGTGCCTCCCGTGCGTCGTGCATCCCGGCAGCGAGCAGATGCGCTTCGCGGTGATCATGCTCGAGCTGTGCGACGGCGGCTGCGAGTTCATGGACGCCGGGGTCCGGTGCGGCCGGGTCGTCCACCACGTCGCCCGCGGCCCCGGCCGGCCCCCGCCCGGAGACGTCCGGCCCGGCGACCGGGCCCGGACGTCCGGTCGCGTCGTCCTTCCCCGGTGTCCCGGGCGGCGGCAGCAGCTCACGGGCCGCCCGGCGCGCGGCCGCCAGCGACTCCCTGGCGACGGCGAGTTCGCGTTCCGTGTCGGCGCGCTTCGCGTCGGCGCTGCTGTAGGTGTCGTACGCGGCTTCCTCGCGCGCGCGGTCCACGGCCTCGCCGGTGGTGTCGGCCGGTGCCGGGTGGTCCGGCGAGCCGCAGACCGTGCAGGGGGCACCCGGGACGAGCCCGGACGCCAGTTCCGCCGCGATGCCGCGCAGCCGTCGTTCCTTGAGGTCCAGCCAGGACTCCCGCGCGCCGTTCGCCCGATCCCGGACGCTACGCAGGGCGTCCTCGAGCCCGGCGGCCCGCTCGGTGAGGCGGTCACGTTCGCGGGCCGCTGCCACACGGCGGCGTGCCGGGTGGAGCCGGCCCGCGAGGTGTTCGGCGCGGGTCGCCGCGTCCTGTGCGGCGTCGATGCGGTCCCGCAGGTCGCGGTGCAGGGCGTCCCAGCCGTCCAGCCAGGTGTTCGCGTCCTGGAGGAGCTCCTCGTCCGCGCGGGCCTGCCGGTCGAGTCCGGCGCGTTCACGACCGAGTTCGGCACTGCGGAGTTCGGCGCGGCGCGCCGCGTCGAGACCGCCGAGCTCCTGCCGCAGCTCCCGCTCGCGCGCGGCGAGCTGCTCGCCACCCGCCTGGGCGAGCGGGCCGGGCAGGGAGCCCTTCAACCGCTCCCAGGCCTGGTGCGCCGCCCGGTGTTCCCGCTCCGCCTCGTCGCGCAACCGCAGTGCGGGTGCGACGCGTTCGGCCTTGCGAGCTCCCTCGAGGAGGGCCTCGACCCGGTCCCGTTCGGGCCTGTCGGCCTCCAGGTCGGCGAGGCGCCGTCGCGCCTGCGCGTACCGGTCCTGCAGCCGTGCGAGCTCACGCGCCTCGTCCAGGGCGCGTCGTGCCGCGCTCTGGCGGCCCTCCGCCGCGGACAGCGCGCACTCGGCGATGACGAGGGACTCGCGTGCACCGGACCGGGCCACGGCCGCCCACTCGAGTACGGAGACGGCGAGTCCGGGGTCTCCGGGACGGCCGTCGGGTGCGGGCCACTCGCGGCCCGTGGCGCCGGCTGCCTGCGCCATCCGGTGGGCGATGGCCAGCAGCCGTTCGTCGCCCTCGCGTACCTGCTGCTCCGCGCCGCGCCGCAGTTCCGCGAGCCGCTCTTCGACGGCGGCGAAGCGCCGGGTGTCGAAGAGGCGTCCGAGCAGTCTTCCGCGCGCCTCCGCGTCGGCCCGCAGGAACCGTGCGAAGTCGCCCTGCGGCAGCAGCACCACCTGGCAGAACTGTTCCCGGCTCATTCCGACGAGCTGGGTGATCTCCTCGCCGATCTCCTGGTGGGAACGGCTGAGCGCCTTCCACTCACCGCGCTCGTGGTCGTACTCCCGCAACCAGCTCTGCGCCTTCTCGGTGGTGAGACCGGTGCCCTTCTTCTTGGGCCGGGACTGCGCGGGGCGCCGGGTGACCTCCAGCCGCCGTCCGGCCACGGTGAGTTCGAGGCACACCTCGGTGTACGTCCCGGCCGGGGCGTGATCGCTGCGCAGTGACGCGCCGGGGCTCTGCCGGGCGCCGGGCACGGCTCCGTAGAGCGCGTAGCAGACGGCGTCGAGTATGGAGGTCTTGCCCGCGCCGGTGGGCCCGTGCAGCAGGAACAGCCCTCCGGCGCAGAGCGTGTCGAAGTCGATGTCCTGGCGGGTGGCGAAGGGTCCGAAGGCGGTGACGGCCAGCCGGTGAAGCCTCACGGGCTCACCTCGCGCTCCGCGGCCCGCACGCGTACGTCCTCGAAGGCTCCGCGCAGGACGGCGCGTTCCCGTTCGTCGGGCCCCGCTCCGCCCCGTACATGGGCCACGAAGTCCTCCGCGATCTGCTGGTCGTCGCGGTCGCGCAGCCGCTGGGCGTAGCTGCCGGGCGTGCCGTCGCCGGTGCGTTCGGGGGCGAACACCAGGCTGAGTGTGTGCGGGAAGCGCTCGACGAGCCGTGCCATGGGGTCGACGGGCCGTGCGGAGTCGGTGAGGGTCGCCTCGACCCAGGACTGCTCGTGACGGGCCAGCGCGGGATCTTCCAGGAGCTGTTCGAGCGGTCCGCGGATCCGTGCAAGCGGGCGCGGTACGGGACAGCCGATCCGCTCCGCGGTGATCTCCCCTGCCGGTCCGAGGTCGACGAGCCACATCGTCTTGCGGTGGTCGCTCTCGGAGAAGGAGTAGGCGAGCGGCGAACCGGAGTACCGCACGCGCTCGTTGATGGTCTGACAGCCGTGCAGATGGCCGAGGGCCACGTAGTCGACACCCTCGAAGACTCCGGCGGGGACGGCGGCCACCCCGCCGACCGTGATGTCCCGCTCGCTGTCGCTCGGCAGTCCGCCGGCCACGAAGGCGTGCGCGAGCACCACGGAGCGGGTGCCGGGGGCGCGCTGCGCGAGGTCCGCGCGCACCTGCCGCATCGCGGCGGCGAGCACGGCCTCGTGTCCGGCAACCGGCGCGCGCAGTTCGTCGCGCACCAGGGCGGGCTCCAGATAGGGCAGACCGTAGAAGGCGACGTCGCCGTGGGCGTCGGCGAGCAGGGCGGGGGTGCCGCAGTCGGCGGGGGTGGTGCGCAGATGGATTCCGGCGCGTTCCATCAGCCTCGCGCCGACGCCGAGCCGCCGTGCCGAGTCATGGTTGCCGGAGATCATGAGGGTCGGCACACCGGCGTCCGCCAGCCGGTGCAGCACGCCGTCGAAGAGTTCCACGGCGGCCAGCGGCGGCACCGCCCGGTCGTACACGTCCCCTGCCACCAGGACCACGTCGACGTCCTGCTCGCGGACCGTCCCGATCAGGTGGTCGAGGAAGGCGGCCTGTGCGTCGAGCAGGCCCACACGGTGGAAAGACCGTCCCAGATGCCAGTCCGATGTGTGCAGAATCCTCAACAGACGGCTCCGACCTGCATGTTTCCCCTCTGTCCCCGTTGCTACACGCCCGGCGCCGGCGTCCGGCCGGTAACGGGATCCCACGATCAGCACCGACCACGCTAGCGCTGTTCGGCACCCGGGCCCGCACGGACCTCGGATTTCACCGGGTGGCGCGGACCGCGCGGAGGAGCCGTGGACGCATGGTGGACGCCCCTGTCCGACGCCCTTGTGCCGGGGGCCCGGTCACAGAAGATCCGCGGTCACAGAAGATCCCGCGGTCAGAGAAAAGACGACGAAGCCGGAACCGACGGGGTCGGTTCCGGCTTCGGTTTGCGCTACGGCTGCGGCAGGGAATTCATGGGCGCGGGTCCCAGTGGCGCATCACACCGGTGAATTCCGTGCGTGACTTACGGCTTTCCACCGATCTCACAGGCCTGGCAGGGCGGCCGGCCGCAGATGCACTGCATGATGGCGTTCAATACTCCGCCATCATGGTAAAGACATTCGTCCCTGCAGGTATGGCGTGGAATGAACCCGGCGGCGATCTCTCCGGGCCATGGCTCATGGCCGTCCCGGCAGCGGGCGAACCGCTCGGGGTCCTCGGCGTGCAGCTCGTGCATGTTCGAGCGTGCCTCGTCCTCGAGCTCCCGGACCCGCTGGACCAGTGCCTTGAGCTCGGTCGCGATGTTCGAGTACCGATCGGCCCCGGTCCGTACATGGGCGGCGCGCAGCGCCATGGCGGCGTTGCCGAGGAACCTGCCAGCGTCCTGCAGGTCGGTCACGTGGTGCATCTGAATGCCGTTCACGCCCCGGACCCACACTGCGTCCGTGCTCACTGATCCACCTTCCCGGCGTTCACCTTGATTGTGCTGCGGAGCCCTCTTCAGGCCCCGCAAATGCGCGGCGCCGGTGACGCACATTTGTGAAATCAATACAAATACGGACGCTAAGGCCATTTACTTCATTAGTCCAGGAAATTCTTGGTGAATCACCTCACAGCCTGACAGGGCGCGCTCAATTGCCCTGATTCCACCGCCCGTTGCTCCGGCACGTGCCCCGGCGTCGGCCGGCCCGCCCGAAACCCGGACACCCGCCGCCCGGTCGTCCTCGGCGACCGGGCGGCGGGTGGGCCGGTTGTCCGGCGGTACGCGTACGCCCCGCTACCCGGCCACCGTGTAGGAGCGGGCCCCGGTCCCGGCGAGACCGCCGCCGTCGACGATCAGATACTCGGGCCGGATGGGACGCCTGTCGAACCAGGACTCGAGGATCTCCCGGGCGCCGGCCGCGTAGCGCGCCTGTGCGGAGAGCGACGATCCCGACACATGAGGTGTCATCGCCTCGTGCGGCATCGTGCGCCAGGGATGGTCGGGCGGCGGGGGCTGCGGATACCAGACGTCCCCGGCGTAGCCCGCCAGCTGGCCGCTTCTGAGGGCCCGCACCACGGCGTCCCGGTTCACGATGAGGGCACGTGCGGTGTTCACGATGTACGAGCCGCGTTTCATCACCCCTATGAGCTCTTCGTCGAAGAGGTTCTTCGTCTGCGGGTGCAGCGGTGCGTGGATCGAGAGCACGTCGACCGCGGCGGCCAGCGACCGGGCATCGGGGTGGTAGGTCACCCCGAGCTCCTCCTCGACCTCCTTGGGCAGCCGGTGCGGGTCGCTGTAGTGCAGGGTGACGTCGAAGGGCTTCAGACGGCGCAGCACCGCCTGACCGATGCGGCCGGAGCCGAGGACGCCGACGTGCATCCCCTCCAGGTCGTAGGAGCGGGAGACGGCGTCGGCGATGTTCCAGCCGTGCTTGGTGGTGACCCACTCGTGGTCCGGCACGAAGTCGCGCACGAGGATGAGGATCTGCATGACGGCGTGCTCCGACACGCTGATGCTGTTGCTGAAGGTCACCTCGGCCACCGTCACGCCGTGGGCGATGGCGCTCGGCAGGTCGACGTGGTCCGAGCCGATTCCCGCGGTGATCGCCAGTTTCAGCTGGGGAGCGCGCTCGAACCGCTCGGCGGTCAGATAGGCGGGCCAGAACGGCTGCGAGATCACCACGTCGGTGTCGGGAAGTTCGCGGTCCAGCGTGGAGTCCGGTCCCTCCTTGTCACTGGTGACCACATAGGTATGCCCCCGGTCCTCGAGGAACCGGCGGAGTCCCAGCTCTCCCGAGACACAGCCGAGGAGCTGCCCCGGGGTGAAGTCGACGGCCTCCGGCGTGGGTGTGGTCTGACCCCCCGGATAGCTGCTGATGGTGGGAATGTCATCACGGGCGTAGGTCGGCGGATAGCCGCCACCGGGGTCCGGATAGAGCACCGAGAGAATCTTCGCCATGGCGATCCTCCAACGATGGGTCAAGCGTCTTGTGGAGGTGCAGTCCCCAAGAATATCGGGAGTGACACACACAGTATAGATGCCTAGACCAATCGCACTTGACAGGACAATCTTCGAGACGTCTCCTGGAAATGAGGAAAAGTGATCCGACCTACACTCATCGTGACGCGTCGGCATCGTTTTGGTTGACCAGCGTGCGCCGGCACCCCGGAGGCGAATGATGGCAACCTATGAATATCTTTGCAGCCGTTGTGGGCCCTTCGACGTCAAGCTGGCGATCGGCACGGCGCCCACCGCATACGGTTGCCCTGAATGCGCCGGCACCGCGAGACGTGTCTACTCCCCGCCGGGCTTCACCAGGACCCCGCACGAGATCGCCATGCTGCACGCCCGTGAGGAGCAGTCCCGTGAGGCCCCCGCGGTGGTTTCCGAAGTACCACCGCGCGCCGGAGCCGTGTCCAGGCCCCCGCATCCCGCACTCTCGCGCCTGCCGCGCTCCTGAGGGCGGTGGTCGACAGGGCGATAAGTCTGGGACGGGCAACGGCGCCGGAGAGCCCGCGTCGCGCCCGCTGCGGTGGACGGAACAGCACAGGCCCGGCCGTCCGGCCGTAATTACACGACTCACCGGAAATCCGGGCACGACGGGATTCCGCCCCGCGCGGACTGAGGAGGTGCGTCCCCGTGGGAAACGTGGGACTGCTCTTCGTCGGTGCAGTGCTCTTCTTGAACGGGCTGCTGCTTCTCGGGAAGGTCGATGCCCGGGCAGCCGCGATATTCAACCTGTTCGTCGGTGCGCTTCAGGTGCTGACGCCGACCTATCTCATCTTCACGGCCGATGGCGACCCCAACAAGATTCTTGCCGCTTCCGGCATCTATCTGTTCGGCTTCACCTACCTCTATGTGGGTATCGGTCTGCTCGCCGATCTCGACTCGACCGGCGTTGGCTATTATTCGCTCTTTGTGGCGATAGCGGCCCTGGGATATTCGTTCGTCAATTTCCATCTCTTCAAGGACTACCCCTTCGGAGTCATCTGGCTCTACTGGGCGTACTTGTGGTTCCTGTTCTTCCTGCTGCTAGGCCTCAAGATGGCGAGCCTGACGATCTACGTGGGCTGGGTCACCGCGATCGAGGGCTGGGTGACCGGCGTGATTCCCGCGGGACTGCTGCTCTCCGGCTACTGGAAGCACACCACGGAGATCGCCATAGCGCTGGCCGTCTTCGCCGTGGTCTTCGTCGTGCTGTGGCCACTCACGCGAGCGTCGCGGCAGGCAGTGCAACCCGCCCCTTCGGCCGAGAGCACGGCCACGTCATCCTGACCGGCAGCAACGGTAGTAACCGGCAGAAACGAGATCTGTCATGCCCGAAATACTCTTCCACGTAGATCACAGCAAATCGATGCGCGATCAGGATGTACCCGGACACAACAGGTGGCACCCGGACGTCCCCACCGTGGCCATGGTGCGGCCCGGGGCGGAGTTTCGGATGGAGTGCCGTGACTGGACTGACTGCCAGGTCGGCAACAACGACTCCGCCAACGACGTGCGCGACATCGACCTGACCATCCCCCACATGCTCAGCGGCCCGGTAGGCGTGGAAGGCGCCGAACCCGGCGATCTCCTCGTCGTCGACATCCTGGACCTCGGTCCCGTTCCCCAGCAGAGCGGGGACGCGGCAGGCCAGGGCTGGGGCTATACCGGCATCTTCGCCAAGGCCAACGGCGGCGGCTTCCTGACCGACTACTTCCCGGACGCCTACAAGGCGATATGGGACTTCCACGGCCAGCAGGCGGTCTCCCGCCACCTTCCCGGCATCCGCTTCACCGGCATCACCCACCCGGGACTGTTCGGCACCGCTCCGTCCGCCGAGCTGCTCGCCCGGTGGAACGCCCGTGAGAAGGCGCTGATCGACACCGACCCGAACCGGGTCCCGCCGCTCGCGGTACCGCCCGACGCGACCAACGCCCTGGCCGGCACGGCCACGGGCGATGTGGCCCAGCGTATAGCCGCGGAGGGGGCGCGTACGGTTCCCGCCCGTGAGAACGGAGGCAACCACGACATCAAGAACTTCACCCGCGGATCGAGGGTCTACTATCCCGTACACGTCAAGGACGCCAAGCTCTCCGGCGGCGACCTGCACTTCAGCCAGGGCGACGGAGAGATCACCTTCTGCGGCGCGATCGAGATGGGCGGATTCATCGACTTCCACGTCGACCTGATCAAGGGCGGCATGGAGAAGTACGGGATCAGCACCAACCCCGTGTTCATCCCGGGCAATGTCGAGCCGAGGTACACGGAGTTCATGACCTTCATCGGCATCTCCGTGGACCACGACACCGACACGAACTTCTACCTGGACGCGACGCTGGCATACCGCCGTGCCTGCCTCAACGCCGTCGAGTACTTCAAGAAGTTCGGTTACAGCGGAGAGCAGGCGTATCTGCTGCTCGGCTCCTCGCCCATCGAGGGACGTATCAGCGGCATCGTCGACATCCCCAACGCATGCTGCTCGCTGTACGTGCCCACGGCCATGTTCGACTTCGACGTCCGACCCACTGCCGAAGGGCCCATGAAGGCCGAGCGCGGCAAGTGCGCGGTGTCCACCGCCTGACGGTCCCCACCGCGTCCCGGTCCGTCGGACGGGCCCCGCAGGCTGCGGTCCGTGCGGCGGGCTCACCGGGCCCCGGTACCGGTGCGGCCGGTACCGGGGCCGCTTCATGCCTCCGCGTAGGTCTCCCCGCCAAGGACCAGCCCGGCCGTCCCCGCCGTCGTGTCCGCGACCCACGCCCGGAAGGTGTCGACGTCGGCGTCAGGCACTCCGACCTCGATCGTCACCAGTTCGCCGTAACGCACGTCCCGCACCGGGCGACCGGTCGCCCGCAGGTCGTTCTCCAGCCTGCCCGCACGCTGGTGGTCGACCGTGACGGTGACCAGTCTGAAACGCCGCCGGGTGAGGGTGCCGATGGCGTCGAGCGCCTCTCCGACCGCGCCGCCGTAGGCGCGGATGAGCCCGCCCGCACCGAGTTTCACCCCGCCGTAGTACCGCGTGACGACGGCGACGGCGTAGCGCACCTCGCGGCGCATCAGCATCTGGAGCATCGGCACCCCTGCCGTCCCGCCGGGCTCGCCGTCGTCGCTCGCCTTCTGGACGCCGGCTTCGGCGCCGATGACGTAGGCGAAGCAGTTGTGGGTCGCGGTCGGGTGCTCCTTGCGCACACGTGCGATGAAGTCCTGGGCCTCCTGCTCGGTCGCGGCGGGCGCGAGGGCGCAGATGAAACGGGATCGGTTGATCTCGGTCTCGTGCACGCCCTCTCGGGCGACGGTCCGGTACTGCTCCTGCATCAGGCCAGCCTATGCGCCGCCGGGGGATGATCCGCGCGAGCCGTCGGTTGAGCGGGTCAGCCAGCAGTGCGCTGACCGATGCCTGGACGAGTGGAAGGTCACCCGCCTCGCCGACGGCCTCGCGTACGTGATCCAGGAGCGCACACACCACAGCGTGTGTGCCTGTTGCCGCCGCAAAGGGCTCCGGTGTCAATCTCACGCTTCCGTAAGGCGGACCGCCGCCGCGCGGCGTCACGCGCCCTCGTGTGAATTCCCGCAGACCGTTCGATGAAGTTCCCTCGGTCCCGTTCGGTAAGTTGTCTAGCCAAGTTAGCGTCCGTGCCCATGAGATATCTCCGCAGAGCAGCGGGTCTAGGCCTTGCGTTGCTCTACTTCATCCTGTGTTTTGGTGCACAGCCTGCTGCGGCACATGTGTCACCGCAGCACGCCGAACTCGTCATCGAGACCAAGGACGACGTCACCAGTGGGCGGCTGATAGTCCATCGTGACGTGGTGTCACCTCAGAAGGCCGGTGCCTGGGCATCACAACTGCTGAGCGCGGGCTGCCCCGCCACCGGGGCCGGCGTCGCCGGGGACGCCGGCGGCGCCCCCGGCGGTGTCGTGATCGAGCTCGCATGGGGCTGCCACGTCGACAAGCTCGACCTGAGCACAATGCTGCAGCAGAACGAGCTGACCCAGGTTGTCGTTGAGTTCGACGGCACAACGGTCAATGCCAACGGGCAGACCCCAGTTGTCGACGCAGCCGGTGCCCACGCTCTTCCCACCTTCCCCTGGGCAGTGGTCGCGCTCGGCATCGTGCCGGCCGCCGCGCTGCTCATCGCGACATGGCAGCTCCGTACCGGGCGGCTCCAGCTCGCCCGGCTGGCCGCCAGGGTGCGTGCCGGCCGCGGGCGGCTCAAGCTGGCCATCGCCGGCGCAATAACGTTGTCATTCCTGGCTCCTCAGACGGCCGCCGCGGCACCGCTCGCCGAGCCGTCGAACACGGTCACCGTCACGGGCACGGTCTTCAAGGACCGCAACGGCAACGGACGGCGCGACCCGGGCGAGGGTCCGATGCGGGGGGTCGACGTCACGGACGGCGCAGCGTGGACGACGACCGGCCGCGACGGTTCGTACACTCTGCAGATCGACCCGAACCGCCGGGAGACCGACCTGGTCAGTGTCGTCTCGCCGAACGGCTACACCCCCGCGCTACGCGCGGACTTCGTTCCGCAGTACTTCCACAAGGTGTCCGAGGGGGGTCCGAGCACAGGCATCGACTTCGCCCTCGTGCCAAACCGCAACGCGGCGAACCCCACCGAAAAGTGGATCATGGATTCCGACGGCGAAGTGTCCAACACCTCGGACGACGCCGCGCTCAAGACTCCTCCGGAGTGGACCGCCAACGTCGCGGCGATGTCCCAGGTGGACGGCGCGTCCATGGCGATAGCGACCGGCGACCTGACGGTCACCGACTACGCCCCGGAACCCCGCCGACAGGGCGGCTTCGACTTCCTGCGCAAGGGCCTGACCGACGGCAAGCTGGGCATGCCCTTCTATCCCGTGATGGGCAACCACGACTTCGGCGGCGCCGCCGGCTCCCAGGGCTATGCGGGCAGTATGGAGTACTACCGCCGAAACATGGGCCCGGAGTGGTACAGCTTCGACCGCAACGGCCGTCACATCGTCGTCCTTGAGGACAACTACGACTCCAGCGGCCTGAAGCCGCAGCTGGAGTGGCTGCGCGAGGACCTCAAGCGTCACGCAGTGGGCAAGCAGGTACTCGTCTTCGCGCACCGTTCTCTGTTCACCCGATGGGGACCGGGGGCCGGCATGCAGCCGACCATCGACGAACTCTCCAAGTACGACGTGCGCATGTTCGCCGCCGGCCACAACCAGCAGGCCGAGTACCGGCGTGGTGCCTTCGACCGCTCGGTGGAGATGAACAACCAGGGCAAGTACGGCATCGACGGCTCCCACCCGGACTTCAAGGTCCTCGACTTCACGGGTATCTACGACGAGCCGGATACGAGGCGCAACGAGGACACCGGCTACGTCATGGGCACCCACCGCCAGTTCGACGTCCATGACGCCGTCGCCCTGGTCAGCCCCGCCAAGGGGAGTGCGCACGGCAGCAGCGCGCGGATACCGATCGAGCTGTACGCCGAGGACGCCGGGCGTACTCCGGCGAGCGCCTCGCTGATCATCCGCGACTCCCGCGGCCACGTCGCATGGAGTGAGAGGCGGATGAAGTTCGGTACCGGAGTCCGCAAGAGCGGTATCAAGAACTGCTATACCCCTCCCGGCGGCTCCCCGGAGCCCTGCCCGAAGACCCGGACCTCCTGGACGCGGGTCAGCGACCGCCTCCCCCACCTCCCACCGGGCACCTACACGGCCAGGATGACCGCCGTCGATACCCGCGGCGACGCCTGGCCCGCCATCACCAACGCCTTCACGGTGGTGCCCAAACGCGATCTGGCCACCCCCAGGACCGGCCAGGACTGGCTGCGCCAGGGCGGTGACGAGGCAGGTCGCTCCGCCGGCCGCGACAACCCGGGAACCACGCTCGACCTGCAGTGGGCCGCCAACACGGGCGAGCAGTTCAACCTCAACGGCTCGGTCGTGGCGGACGGCAAGGTGATCGTCTCCTCCAGGGCCTTCGACTCGCCGAACCACTTGATGCTCGCCTACGACATCAAGTCCGGCCGTGAGATCTGGCGTACCTATCTGGACGGTGACGCCGAGTCCGCGCCGAGCTACCACGACGGCAAGGTGTATCTGACCACCGCCGTGGGCCGGATCTACGCTCTCGACACCGAGGACGGCCATGTCGTCTGGCAGACGATCGAGAACGAGGAGAAGCACGGCGACACCGTGCGCCGGTACGGCCGGGCCGGCGGTCCGGTCAGTGTCTTCGACCTGAAGGGTGCTCACCGCGCGGTCGCCGTCTACCAGAACTGGAACAAGATCCAGTGCCGCGACGCCACCAGCGGAGCCCTGCTCGGCGGCTTCAACGGCGCCACGAACTGGGGCCAGTTCCACAGCACGGCTGTCCGCCAGCCCGGTTCCGACATCGCCTACCTGCACACGGACTCCAGCAGCACGGTGGTCGCCATGAATCTCGCGACCTGCAGTCAGGTGTGGGTGAAGGGCACCGACGGAGGCATCGACAGCCACTCGTCCCCGGTCATCACCGATCCGGCCGGGGGGACCCCGCAGCTGGTGACGGCGACCCAGAGCGGCGTACGCGGACACGACCTCAAGACCGGTGATGTGCTGTGGGAGTCGGCGGCGAACGACCCCTGGACCTGCGAGTCCGGGAAGCCTCCGCTGACGAGTGCGGCCGTCTGGGGCAGCATCGCGTATGTCGCGGGCCGCGACGGTGTCATCCGCGCCTACGACACCAGCGCGGCCGACCCGTCCAAGCCGCTCTGGGAGACCAGGATGGGCTACCTCCCAGGCAGGAGCCCCATGGACATCAAATGGAAGGTCGACCAGAAATGCACCGAGGGCCCCGGATCGCCCGCGATGCATGCCCTGGTCACCAAGGATCTGGTGTATGCGGGCACCCGGGACGGCCGCCTGGTCGTCCTGGAACGGGCCACCGGCCGGCGTCTGACCGAGTACAACCTCGGCGCCGGCGTGACCTCGGCGCTCTCCGTCAGCGGTGACTGGGTCTTCGCCCTCACCGACGACGGAACGCTCCACGCACTGGCCGCCCGCCACCTGCGCGGCAAGGAGCACTGATTCAACCGTCCGCGAGTTGCCTCCCCTGCCAGGGGGAGGCAACTCGCGGCGCTCACCCCCGACGGGACCATCACTGTGCATACCCTCCGCACCTCCCGCTGCCACGCCGCCCGTCTCCTGCTGATCAGCCTGGCCGCCTCACTGGCACTGCTCGGCGCCGCGGGCACGGCCGCGGCACACCCCTTCGGCACACCACCGGTCGCCCAGGTCAAGGCCGATGGCCGCACCGTCGCGATCACCTGGTCCGCACAGCGCGACGACCTCGACGTCCTGCACCAGGCGGCCAGAGGAGACGACGCGGCCTACCTCGGCTCGCACATCACCGTGCGCCAGGACACGCGCGAGTGCCGGCTGGGCACAGTGGACACCCGGCAGCTCGCAAGCAAGGGCGCGGTGATCCACTACAGCTGCCCCGAACCCGTGGACTCGGTCGCCCTGACCATCACCGCACTGACCGACGTCAACCAGGCCTATCGCACCGTCTCCGTAACGGACGAGGGCGGTGGCCTGCATACGGCGAGCGAACCCACCACCACGCTCACCCTCGGCAGACCCGGCGGCCCCGCCACCAGCACAGCCACGAGGCCGGGCACCATATGGACCACGGACCTTGCGGCACTGCTGGACCATGGAGCCGTACTGCCACTGACCCTTCTCGTCTCCGCAGCGGTAGGCGCCTTCCACGCCTGCGCCCCCGGCCACGGCAAGTCACTCGCCGCCGGTTACCTCGTAGGCGGCCAGGGCAAGGCACGGGACGCGGTATGGCTCGGCGCCATCGTTGCCGTCATGCACACAGCGTCAGTCGCCGTACTCGCCGTAGGCTGGTGGCTGGCCGCCCGGCACGCACCGGACATCGCAGCGGTCACGAACTGGCTCCAGCTGATCGCAGCGCTGGTCGTCGTCGCCGTGGGCATCGGCCTGCTCCGGCGCCACCTCACAAACCGGAGGCATGGGCACAGCCATGGCCACCACCACGGGCATGACCACGATCACCATCACGACCACAGCCACCACATCCCGACATCCACATCCCTGCTCACCTGGCACGGCATCCTGCTGCTCGGCACATCCGGAGGACTGCTCCCCTCCCCGTCGGCATTCCTCGTTCTCCTCGGCGGACTGCTGACGGGCCGGGTCGGCGTCGCGATCGCGATGGTCGCGGCGTTCGGCGCGGGCATGGCACTGACCCTGACCGGCGTCGGCCTCGCGGTGCTGCGCGGTCGCGACGCACTACTCGCCCAGGCGACGACCTCGCCCGCCCTGCGTATCTGGAGCGCCCGCATCCCGGTCATCGCCGCCTGCGCCGTCGTCATCGGAGGCACCGTGGCATCAGCCTTCGCCACCGGCCGCGTCCTCACACCATGATCCACGGTTAGGGGAAAGTCCCGGCCCACCACCGCCTTGCCCCGCATCCGATTCGGGGCATTGGCGGTGGTCACGGGCGGCGCGGATCCGGTCCAAGGTCCCGATCGTGCCGAGCGGTCCCGGAGGGGGGAAGGTCCTCGGCGGCCACCCGCCGCCAGTACTGCTGAGTGCCGACGGCACCTCCCAACTGCCGGACCAGGCCACCGACCCGCCGCCCGGCCGACACACCATCGGAAGGAGGGGATGATCGGCCTGAGGAACCACCGGGAATGGCACGCAGCCGATGCTCGTTCCCTCCTACGGCGAGCATCCGACCATGGGAGGCACAGCGTGCACAGCGAGACAGACACCGTCGGCAAGATCCTCAACGATCTCGGGGACACATGGGCGATCGTCGGCCTCTCGTCCAACGAGCAGCGCGCCGCCTATGGGGTTGCGAAGGTCCTGCAGCGCCATGGCAAGCGGATCGTCCCCGTGCACCCCAAGGCCGAGACGGTGCACGGGGAACCGGGTTATGAGTCCCTCGATGCCATTCCCTTCGACGTTGACGTTGTGGACGTTTTCCTGAACAGCGAGCTTGCCGGCGCGGTCGCCGATGAAGCCGTAGCCAAGGGTGCCAGGGCGGTCTGGTTCCAGCTCGGCGTGATCGACGAGGAGGCATACGAGCGGACCCGCGCTGCGGGCCTTGAGATGGTCATGGACCGCTGCCCTGCCATCGAGATCCCGCGGCTCGCCTGACGACACCCGCTCTCACGTTTCCGGCTCCATACAGAAGCTCCATACAGAACGGAATCACGCCCGAGAGAACTGTCCCCCTGGTGGCAATGCCATGGCGGTCCAACGCGAGCAGGTCGACGGGCTACCCTCCGCTACGGGCATCCGCACGAGTGGTGCGCCTGCCGTGCCGGGCCGTTCACCCGTACTCCACGGCCGCGTCCAGGAGCCAGTCCGTCAGGTAGCCCGCGAAGGAGGAGCGCACCAGCACCCAGAAACCGGCCTTGGGCTCGTCGCGCGCCACCAGGACGACCTGGGTGCGGGCCAGCGTCGTTTGGGCGCAACGGCCGGGGCCGAAGGCGCGCGGGTGCAAATCCAACGGGCAGCCGTGGGACAGCAGGGCGCGGGCGCTCGGTCCGGAGACCAGGACGGTGGTGCGCTGGGCGGAGACGTCGGTGACGGAGACGGGGTCGTCCCCGGCCGCCGAGCGGATCCGGCTCTCCAGGTCCAGCTGGGCGCCGGACCGGCCCACCACCAGCCATTCGTCGGGGCCGAGCCACACCGCGGTCAGATCCCCTGCGCGCACGACGGTGTTGGGTTCCAGGGGCAGTTGAAATCCCAGGGCCAGTCCGACCGCTTCCGCCGCCGGGCTCTTGGCGTCGAGGCGGACGTTCACCTGGGCAAGGAAGGGGACTTCGGCCAGGCGGACCGCGCCCCCGGAGGAGCGCGTCGCGGAGGCCAGGCGCTCGGCGGCATGCGCCAGGGGGCTGCGCTGTCGTGCGATCAGGGCTGTGTCAACCATCGCGACGGGCTCCCTCGGGGTCGTAGAGGACGGGGCTTGCGACGGTCACCGGGAGCAACCGACCGCCGACTGGTGCGTAGAGGCGGTCGCCGATGCGGTCCCGGCCGCCCTTGATCAGGGCGAGTGCGAAGGTCCGGCCGAGCGCCGCGCTGCGGTAGCTGGAGGTGACGTGGCCGAGCATCGGAACGGGCGGGGCGGGCAATTCGCTGTCGGCGACCAGGTGGGTGCCCTCGGGGAGGAAGGCGGCCGGGTCCTCGGGGAGGAGGCCGACGAGGTGCTTGCGGTCGGGGCGGACGGTGTCGGCGCGGGCGTAGGAGCGCTTGCCGATGAAGTCGGGCTTCTTCTTCGACACCGCCCAGCTCATGCCGAGGTCGTGCGGGGTCACCGTGCCGTCGGTGTCCTGGCCGATGATCGGGTAGCCCTTCTCGGCACGCAGGACGTGCATGGTCTCGGTGCCGTACGGGGTGATGCCGAGTGGGCCTCCGGCCTCGTACAGCGCCTCCCACAGGGCGAGGGCGTCCCACGGCGACACGTTGATCTCGTAGGCGAGTTCGCCGGAGAAGCTGATCCGGCACACGCGCGCCTCGATACCGGCGACGGCCGTCTCGCGCCAGGCCATGAACGGGAAGTCGTCGTTGGCCACGGACAGTTGGGGTGCAATCGAGCCGAGGACCTCCCGGGAACGCGGGCCGACCAGGGCCACGGTGGCCCACTGCTCGGTGACCGAGGTGCAGTGGACCTGGAGTTCGGGCCACTCGGTCTGCAGCCACTCCTCCATCCAGTCCAGGACCGTTGCCGCGTTGCCGGTCGTTGTGGTGACCAGGAAGCGGTCCTGCGCGAGCCGGATGACCGTGCCGTCGTCGAAGACCATGCCGTCCAGGCGGCACATGACGCCGTAGCGGATCATGCCGACCTTCAGGGTGCTCATCATGTTGGTGTAGAGCCGGTCGAGGAAGAGCGCGGCATCCGGGCCCTGCACATCGATCTTGCCGAGGGTGGAGGCGTCCATGAAGGCCACACCCTCGCGGGCGGCGGCGCACTCGCGCAGTACGGCCGCCTCCATGTCCTCGCCGTTCTGCGGGTAGTACCAGGGCCGCTTCCACTGGCCGACGTTCTCGAACAGGGCACCGTGCCCGGCATGCCAGGCATGCAGGGCGGTCACGCGGACAGGATCGTGCAGCGATCCGCGGTCCCGGCCAGCGAGCGCCGCGAACGAGACCGGCATGTACGGCGGCCGGAACGTGGTCGTACCCAGCGCCGAGATGTCCACGCCGAGCAGCTCGGCGACCACGCCACTGGCCAGGACGCCGGAGGTCTTGCCCTGGTCGTTGGCGGTGCCGGCCGTCGTGTAGCGCTTGGTGTGCTCGACCGAGCGCATGCCGGCGCCGGTGGCACGGGCCAGATCGTCGACCGTCACGTCTCGCTGGAGGTCGACGAAACGGGGTGCGCCCAGGGCACCGGGGACGGCGTACACCTGCATGGGCGGCGTCTGAGGCCGCGCGGCCACGTCCGGGAGGCGGGGCGCCACGGGGGTGTAGCCCTCGGCCTCGATCGCACGGGCGCCCGCTGCCGCGCCCTGTGCCAGCACCGCGGCGAGGTCCAGGGTGCCGTTCGCGCCGCCCGCGACCTCGACCGCCTGGCGGCAGGTGTCGGGGACGAACGAGCCGAGCGCCTCGTCGTACCGCAGCTTGCCGCCCGCCTGGCTGAACAGGTGGGCGACGGGGTTCCAGCCGGCGGACACCAGCAGCAGGTCGGCGGCGAACTCCCGCCGCCCCCCGGACTCTCCGCACGGGGCGACGCTGACGACTGTCAGACGCGTGTCGCCCTCCGTGCCGGTGACGGCATGCCCGGTCAGCACCTCGATCCCGGCCCGCCGGGCGCGGTCCGCCCACTCCCCCGCGTCGGCGCGGGTGTCGACGATCGCCGTGATGTCCACGCCCGCCGCCGCGAGATCCAGGGCTGCCGGGTAGGCACTGTCGTTGGTGGTGAAGACGACGGCGTGACGCCCGGGCAGGACACCATGGCGGTTGACGTAAGAGCGGGCTGAGGCGGCCAGCATCACACCGGGGCGGTCGTTGTCCGCAAAGGCGAGCGAGCGCTCGTGGGCACCGGTGGCGAGGACGACACGGCGGGCGCGGATGCGCCAGACGCGCTCGCGGGAGACGTTCTCCGGTGCGTCGGCGCCCAGGTGGTTCGTGCGGCGTTCGACGGCGAGGAGGTGGTTGTCGTCGTAGTACCCGAAGACGGTGGTGCGGTGCAGGACGCGGACGTCGGGGGCGGCGTCGAGCTGCTCGCCGGTCGCCTCCACCCAGTCGAGGTGTTCGCCGGTGCCGAGCAGGCTGCCGCCCGGCTCCGACTGGTCGTCGGCGAGGATGACGCGAGCGCCGCTCTTCGCCACCGCGGCCGCAGCGGCGAGGCCGGCCGGCCCGGCGCCGACCACGAGCAGGTCGCAGTGGGCATGTACGGCGTCGTAGCGGGCTGGGTCCGGTTCGGTGGCGAGGCGTCCCTGGCCGGGGAGGCTGCTTGCGACAAGGCCGTCGTAGAGCTCGACGGTCGTGGCGGGGAGCATGGGCTCGGGGAAGGGGGCCTCGATCTGGACGACCGCGTTGGGTTCCTCCACGCCCGCCGAGAAGATGCCTCTCGGGCGGCCGAGCCTGATGCTCGTCGCTGCCGCGATGACACCGTTGGCAAGGAGCGCCGAGGCGAGGGTGTCGCCTCGGTAGCCCTGGTAGTCGGTGCCGTCGAAAGCGAAGGTCAGGGGGGTGTCGCGGTGGATTCGACCGCCAGTGGGAAGCCGGAAGGGCTGGCTGTCCTGGACCTCTGCTGAGGGCTTCGCCCCCAGACCCCCGTCGCCCTGAACGGGCTCGTCCTCAAACGCCCCCGGAGGGGGGACCCCCAGACGGGCTGATGATGCCGGACGTGGCGCAGAAGTGGCCGGATAGGCTGAAACAGTCGGCCTTGGCTCAAGAATTGCCGGACGTGACTCCCCCGCCTTGTAAGCGGCGATGATCTCGTTCGTCGCCGTGTCGCGCACCGCGTTGAACCACCTGCGGCAGCCCGCCGCATGGCTCCACCGCTCGGCGAACGGGCCCTTGGGGTTGTCGCGGAAGAACAGGTACCGCGCCCACTCCTCGTCGGTGAGGGCGGCCGGGTCCTCGGGGTAGGGCACATGCGCCTGGCCGCCGTAGTGGAACTCGGCCTCGTCGCGGGGCCCGCACCACGGGCAGGGGATGAGCAACATGGTTCGGCTCCCTAGTGGGCCACCGCGGCCGCGCCGTGCTCGTCGACGAGCGCGCCGGTGGTGAAACGGTCGAGCGAAAAGGGGGCGTTCAGGGGGTGAGGGGTGTCGTGCGCGATGGTGTGGGCGTAGACCCAGCCGACGCCCGGGGTGGCCTTGAAACCACCCGTGCCCCACCCGCAGTTGAGGTAGAGGTTGTCGACCGGGCTGAGGCCGATGATCGGCGAGGCGTCCGGGCTGACGTCGACGATGCCGCCCCAGGTGCGCAGCACGTGGGCGCGGGCGAAGACCGGGAAGAGTTCCAGGGCGGCGGACATCTGCTCTTCGATGATGTGGAACGCACCGCGCTGGGTGTAGGAGTTGTACGCGTCGATGCCGGCGCCCATCACCAGCTCGCCCTTGTGCGCCTGGCTGACGTACACGTGGACCGCGTTGGACATGACGACCGTCGGGTGCACGGGTTCGAGGAGCTCGGAGACCAGCGCTTGCAAGGGGTGGCTCTGGAGCGGGAGTTCGATGCCGGCCATGGCGGCGAGCACCGAGGTGTGGCCTGCCGAGCACAGAGCCACCTTGCCCGCGGCGATCGGGCCCAGCGAGGTCTGGATTCCTACGACCCGGCCGCCGACGATGTCGAGCCCGGTGACCTCGCAGTTCTGGATGATGTCGATCCCGGCGGCATCGGCGGACCGGGCCAGGCCCCAGGCGACGTGGTCGTGCTTGGCGATGCCGGCCCGCGGCTGGTAGGTGGCGCCCAGGACCGGATAGCGCACGTCCGGCGAGATGTTGACGATCGGGCAGACTTCCTTGACCCGCTCGGCGTCGAGCCATTCGGCGTCCACGCCGTTGAGGCGGTTCGCCTCGACCCGGCGCACGCTGTCGCGGACGTCCTGGAGACTGTGGGCCAGGTTGAGCACGCCGCGCTGGGAGAAGAGGATGGGGTAGTCGAGTTCCTCAGCCAGTCCCTCCCACAGCTTGAGCGCGTGCTCATAGATGCCGGCGCTCTCGTCCCACAGGTAGTTGGAGCGGATGATGGTGGTGTTGCGGGCCATGTTGCCGCCCGCCAGCCAGCCCTTCTCCAGCACGGCGACGTTGGTGATGCCGTGGTTCTTCGCCAGGTAGTGGGCGGTGGCCAGGCCGTGTCCGCCGCCGCCCACGACGATCACGTCGTACGAGGGCTTCGGCTCGGGCGTGCGCCACAGCCAGTCGGGGTGTTCGGGGAGCTCGGCGCCGGGGGTGCGGGGGCTCATCGGGCGTCTCCGTTTGCGGACAAGTGGGCGTAGAGCGGGTGCTTGGCCGCCAGCGCCTCCGTGCGGGCGCGCAGGGAGGCGATGTCGGGCTCGGGCCGGAGGGCCAGCGCGATCACATCGGCGACCTCCGTGAAGTCCTCCTCGGTGAAGCCGCGGGTGGCCAGTGCCGGGGTGCCGATGCGCAGGCCGGAGGTGACCATGGGCGGGCGCGGGTCGAAGGGGACCGCGTTGCGGTTGACGGTGATGCCGATCTCGTGGAGCAGGTCCTCGGCCTGCCGGCCGTCCAGCTCCGAGTCGCGCAGGTCGACCAGGACGAGATGGACGTCCGTACCGCCGGTCAGGACCTTCACCCCGGCTGCCGCCGCGTCCGACCGGGTGAGGCGTTCGGCCAGGATGCGGGCGCCGGCCAGCGTACGGGCCTGGCGCTCGGCGAACTCGGGTGACGCGGCCACCTTGAACGACACCGCCTTCGCGGCGATCACGTGCTCCAGGGGGCCGCCCTGCATACCGGGGAACACCGCCGAGTTGATCTTCTTGGCGAGATCGGCCTCGTTGGTGAGAATGACTCCGCCGCGCGGGCCGCCGAGCGTCTTGTGGGTCGTCGTGGTGGTGACATGGGCGTGCGGTACGGGGTTGGGGTGCAGTCCGGCGGCGACCAGGCCCGCGAAATGCGCCATGTCGACCATCAGCAGGGCGCCCACGTCGTCGGCGATACGGCGGAAGGCCGCGAAGTCCAGCTGCCTGGGGTAAGCCGACCAGCCCGCGATGATCATCTTGGGGCGGTGTTCCTTGGCGAGCCGTTCGACCTCGTCCATGTCGACGAGGTTGTCGGTCTCGGCGACGTGGTACGGCACGACGTTCAGCATCTTGCCGCTGTAGTTGATGCGCATGCCGTGGGTGAGGTGCCCGCCGTGCGCGAGGTCGAGGCCGAGGATGGTGTCGCCGGGCTGGAGGAGGGCGAAGAAGACGGCGGTGTTGGCCTGGGCGCCGGAGTGCGGCTGGACGTTGGCGAAGTCCGCGCCGAAGAGGGACTTGATCCGCTCGATGGCGAGCCGCTCGGTGACGTCGACGTGCTCGCAGCCGCCGTAGTAGCGGCGGCCGGGGTAACCCTCGGCGTACTTGTTGGTCGCGACGGACCCCTGGGCCTCCATCACGGCGGTGGGCGCGAAGTTCTCGGAGGCGATCATCTCGAGGGTGGACTGCTGGCGGTGCAGCTCTGCGCGGAGGGCGGCGTGGACCTCGGGGTCCAGCTCCGCCAGGGGGGTGTTCAGCGCGTTCATACGGCGTTCGCGTTCCTCTCGGCGGCCTCGATGACATTCGCGAGCAGCATCGCCCGCGTCATGGGTCCTACGCCCCCGGGCATCGGGGCGAGCCAACCGGCGACCGTGGCGGCCTCCGGGTGGACATCGCCGACCAGCCCGTGGTCGGTGCGGGTGATTCCGACGTCCAGGACCGCCGCACCGGGGCGCAGCATGTCCTTGGTGATCAACCCGGGCGAGCCGGCGGCCGCGACGACGACGTCCGCCTCGCGGACGTGCCAGGCCAGGCCCTTGGTGCCGGTGTGGCACAGGGTCACGGTGGCGTTCTCGGACCTGCGGGTGAGCAGCAGTCCGATGGGCCTCCCGACCGTGATGCCCCGGCCGATCACGCACACCCGCGCTCCGGCGAGCGGCACCTCGTGGCGGCGGAGCAGTGCGACGATGCCGCGCGGGGTGCACGGCAGCGGGGCCTCGACGCCGAGGACGAGCCGGCCGAGGTTGACAGGGTGCAGGCCGTCGGCGTCCTTTGCGGGGTCCATGCGCTCCAGTACGGCGTTGGCGTCCAGATGGCCCGGGAGCGGCAGTTGGACGATGTAGCCGGTGCAGGCCGGGTCGGCGTTGAGCTCGTCGATGACGTCTTCGACCTGCTGCTGGGTGGCGTCGGCGGGCAGTTCGCGGCGCAGCGAGGCGATGCCCACCTGCGCGCAGTCGCGGTGTTTGCCGGCGACGTAGGCCCGGCTGCCGGGGTCGTCGCCGACGAGGACGGTGCCGAGGCCCGGCGGGAGACCGCTGGTCGCGGTCAACTTGGCCACGCGCTCCGCGAGTTCACGGCGGATCTCGGCGGCGGTCACCTTGCCGTCGAGCAGCTGTGCGGTCACCGGAGGTGCTCCTTCCGTCGAAGCCGAGGTCGGTGACTAGCCACGGAGACGGGACATGGTCGGGTCGAACAGCGGCTCCTCGGCGACGACCGCCTCGATACGCTGGTCGAAGTAGCCGATGTGCAGGGCGGTGCCGGGGGTCGCGAGTTCCACCGGGAGCCAGGCGTAGGCGATGCCCTTGCCGATCGTGTAGCCGTACGCGGCGCTCGTGACGTAGCCGACGGCACGGTCGCCGTCGTAGACCGGCTCCTTGCCCATGACGACCGATTGCGGGTCGTCGATCGTGAGGCAGGTCAGCTTCCGCCGCACGTCGGCCTTACGGCGCTCCAGCGCCGCCTTGCCGATGAAGTCGCCCTTGTCGAGCTTGACGGCGAAGCCGACTCCGGCCTCGTAGGGATCGTGCTCGTAGGTCATGTCGGTACCGAAGGAGCGGTAGCCCTTCTCCAGGCGGAGGCTGTTGAAGGCGCCACGGCCGGCGATGATGCCCCCCAGTGGCTTGGCCGCCTGCCACAGGGTGTCCCACAGCTTCTGGCCGAGGTCGGCGGTGGTGTACAGCTCCCAGCCGAGTTCACCGACGTACGACAGGCGCATCGCGGTGACGGGGACGGAGCCGATGTGGGCGCGCTTGGCGCGGAAGTACTTCAGGCCGTCGTTGGAGAAGTCCTCGTCTGTCAGCGGCTGCAGGACCTTGCGGGCCAACGGGCCCCACAGGCCGATGCAGCAAGTGCCGGGGGTGATGTCGCGTGCCTGGACCGAGCCGTCGGCGGGCAGATGGCGGGTAAACCAGTCGAGGTCCAGGTTGCCGTTGGCGCCGACCTGGAAGCGGTCTCGGGCGAGGCGGGCGACGGTGATGTCGCTGCGGATGCCGCCGTCATGGTCGAGCAGCAGGGTGTACGTGACCGAGCCGACGGACTTGGCGACCTTGCCGGTGACCAGGCGCTCCAGGAAGTCGCCGGCGCCGGGGCCGCTGACCTCGAGGCGCTTGAGGGCCGTCATGTCGTACATCGCGACGGTTTCGCGGGTGCCCAGTGCCTCGGCCCCGACGATGGGCGACCAGTACTGCGCGGCCCAGTCGTTGGGGGTGGGGATGATACGGCCTTCGACCAGGCCCGCGTTGGCCTCGTACCACTGCGGGCGCTCCCAGCCGTTCGCCTCCAGGAAGAACGCGCCGTGCTCCTGCTGGCGCTGGTGGAAGGGGCTCGTGCGCATCGGGCGCGGGTGCCCCGACGGCTGGAGCGGGTGGAGGATGTCGTAGACCTCGACGAAGTTCTGGCAGTCGCGGGCCAGGACGTACTCCGGGGACAGCTGGTGTGGCTCGAAGCGGTTGACGTCGCACTCGTGCAGGTCGAAGGACGAGCAGTGGCCGTCGATCAGCCATTCGGCCATGGCCCGGCCCACGCCCGCGGAGTGGGTGACCCAGACGGCCTCGGCGACCCAGAAGCCCTTGACGTCCGGGGACTCGCCGAGCAGCGGGAAGTTGTCGGTGGTGAAGGAGAACAGGCCGTTGATGCCCTCCTCGACCTTGGCCTCCTTCGTCGCGGGGAGCAGGGACTGAGTCTCGGTCCAGGCGCCCTCGAAATCCTCCTCGGTGAACGTCAGGACCGACGGCATCGCCTCGGCCTCGTCCACGGAGAGGATGTCGTCGGCCGAGATGGGCATCGGGCGATGGCCGTAGTAGCCGATGCCGAGGCCGTCGAAGTGGTCGCGGTAGTAGAGGTCGGCGTCCTGGTGGCGCAGGATCGGGCGGACCGCTTCCTCGGTCTGGCCGGCGAGGGCCGGTGTCGGGCCGGTCCAGGCGAGCTGGTGGGCGAGCGGGGTGAGCGGGAGGTTCATGCCGACCATGCGGGCGATCTTCGGGCCCCAGATGCCGGCACAGCACACCACGATGTCGGCGGGGATCCCGCCCTGGTCGGTGAGAACGCCGGTCACCCGGCCCTCGCTCTGCTGGACGTCGAGGACTTCATGGCGGGCCAGGAAGCGCACGCCACGCTCGGTGGCCCGACGGATCTGCGCCTCGACGGCGAGGACGGCCTTGGCGAGGCCGTCCGTCGGTACCAGAAGGCCGCCGAGAACCTTGTCGCGGTTCACGAGCGGGTGCTGCTCGACGCACTCGTCGGCGCTCAGCAGCCGGGCCTCGATGCCCCAGGCGGTGATCCAGCCGTGGCGGCGGTGCAGTTCCGCGAGGCGCTCGGGGGTGGTCGCCACTTCGAGGCCGCCGACCTGCAGGAAGCAGGGCTTGCCGTCGACATCGAGGGAGCAGAACTTCTCGACGGTGTAGCGGGCCAGCTCGGTCATGGTCTTGGAGGAGTTCGTCTGGAAGACCAGGCCCGGGGCATGCGACGAGGAGCCCCCCGTGGCGGGGAGCGGGCCCTGGTCGACCACAGTCACTTCGGTCCAGCCGCGCGCGGAGATCTCGTCCGCGAGTGCCGCTCCCACGACACCCGCCCCGATGATCACCACTCGGGGTCCCGCCATCGCCGCACCTCCGATTGAGAACAAGTCCAGCCGGTCAGTTGCTTTCTGCGCAACTTGATTCAGGTTGCGCAACTCAATGTGCCTGCCACTGGGAGGGGGTGTCAAGGGTCCGTGACGTCGTAAAACAGCCCGAAACACGGCGATGCCCGGTGGGCGGTGCGCACGTGTGCGCACCGCCCACCGGGCATGTTCGACCGCCTTCTCGACCGCCCTACTTGATCCAGGCGTCGACCTTGTCACGGTTGGCCTCGACCCACTTCTTGGCGGCTGCCTCGGGCTTCATCTTGTCCATCGCGATGTACTTGGCCACGGTGTTCTGGTCCTCGTTCGTCCAGTTGAAGTTCTTCACCAGGCCATAGGCCGGGCTGCCCGACTTGGCGAACTTCGCGCTGACGATCTTGTCGAGGTCGTAGACGGGATAGTCGCAGGCGACCTTCTCCGGATCGGCGTCACAGCCCGTCTTGTACTCCGGCAGCTTGACCTTGACCAGCGGCACCTCGGATATGAACCACTGCGGCTCGTAGAAGTAGCCGATCACCCATTCCTTGTTCTTCTCCGCCTTCCGGAAGGCCTGGATGAGCGCGGTCTCGCTGCCCGCGTACACCACTTTGAAGTCCAGCTTCAGGTTCTTCACCAGGGCCTCGTCGTTGGTGACGAACGACGGGTCGCCGTCGAGGAGCTGGCCCTTGCCGCCCGACTCGGAGGTCTTGAACTTCGCTGCGTACTTGTTGAGGTTGTTCCAGTCGGTGATGTCCGGGTGTTCCTTCGCCAGCCACGGCGGCACATACCAGCCGATCAGGCCTTTGTTGCCGGTCCGACCGACCTCTACGGCGGTCTTCTGGTCGGTGATGTACTTCTTCTTCAGGTCGTCGTGACCCCAGTTCTCGATGACGGCGTCGACCTCGCCCGTCCCGAAGCCCTGCCAGGCGATCTCTTCCTTCAGGTCCTTCTTGGTGACCGTACAGCCGAGATCGTGCTCCGCGACGTACGCGACGACCGCCGCGTTCGCCTCGTAGCCCACCCACGGGTTGACCGCGAGGTTGAAAGTGCCGCACTTGCCGGAGCTGCCCGCGGCGTCCGAGCCCGAGGAACTGTCACCGACCTTCGCACCGCCGCAGGCGGTGAGGGTGAGACCGAGAACGGCCATGCCGGCCGCGCCGACTCTCCACTGTCTTACTTGTGTTGCCATGCTCAGTGCTCCTTATGTGCTCACGCGTCGCGCCGCTGCCTGAGTGATCCGGTCGAACATGACTCCGAGAAGGACGATGGCGAGCCCCGCCGCAAGCCCCTTCCCGTACAGCTGCCCCTGCGAGAATCCGGCCACGACGTCGTAGCCGAGGGCGCCCGCTCCTACCAGGCCGCCCACAACAACCATCGACAGCACATAGATCAGACCCTGGTTGGTCGCGAGCGTCAGGGCACTGCGTGACATCGGCAGTTGAACCTTGGTGATGATCTGCCAGGTGTTGCACCCAGCGGAATCGGCCGCCTCGACGGTGGTCTCGGGCACGGCCCGGACCCCGTCCGCGATGATCTTGATAGCGACCGGCGCCGCGTAGACGATCGCAGCGACGATGGCCGTGAAGCGGGTCGCGCCGAACAGCGCGAGGAACGGCACGAGATAGACGAACGGCGGCATGACCTGCGCCGCGTCCAGGGTGGGCCGCAGCACCCGGTCCACGAGCAGGCTCCGCCCCATCCACACCCCGAAGGCGATGCCGAGCACCATGACCAGCATCGTCGCCGCGACGGTCGACGCCAGCGTCGTCATGGCGTCCGACCACACACCCGTGCCGACCAGCAGGGCCACGCACACGGTCGCGGTGACCCCGGCGCGCCAACCACCGAGCATCGCACCGAGCGCGATCAGTACGGCGCCGACGAGCCACCACGGGGAGTCGGTGAGCAGCGACTGGAACGGGTTGAGCAGGCCGTTGGTGATGCCGTCACGGAAGGCGTTGGTGATACCCGAGAGGTTGTCCTGCGCCCATGTGGTCGCGGTGTCCGCCGCGCTCGCGATGGAGCTGCCGATGCCGCCCTCGCCTGGGAACTCCGCTGCCCATACGTAGGTGTGCGACATATAGACGAGTACCGCCGTGACGACTCCGCCAGCGGCCAGCAGCGGTCGCCGCCAGGTGAGGAAGCGGCTGCCCGAGCGCCGGGCTGCCTCCTCGCGGGCGCTGGCGGCTGTGGTGACCCGGTCGAGGACGATCGCCATGACGACGATGGCGAGGCCCGCGTTGAAGGCCGTTCCCACATCGAGCGACTGCAGGGCCTGCACGACGGTCTTGCCGAGGCCGGGCGCGTCGATCAGGGCCGCGATGGTCACCATGGCCAGGGCGGCCATGATCGACTGGTTGACGCCCATCACCACGGTCCGCTTGGACATGGGCAGCAGGACCTTCAGCAGCGCCTGCCGCCGGGTCGCGCCCAGCGAGTCGGCCGCTTCGACGGTCGTCTTCGGTACGGAGTTGATGGCGTGCGCGGTGATGCGGATCGCGGGCGGCGCCGCGTAGATCACGGTGGCGATCGTGGCGGAGGCTCCACCGATGAGGAAGAACAGGGTCAGCGGGGCCAGGTAGACGAAGGTCGGCATCGTCTGCATGAAGTCCAGGAAAGGCGTCACGATCCGGTTGACCCGGTCGGACAGCCCCGCCCACACGCCCAGCGGGATCGCGAACAACAGCGCCACGAAAACCGCGGAAACGGTGAGTGCCAGGGTGTCCATGCTCTCCTGCCACAGACCCTGCAGCCCCAGGAAGGTGAATCCCGCCACGGCCAGGAGGGCGACCCGCCAGTTGCCCACGGCCCAGGAAACGTAGCCCGCGATGCCCACGACGCCGAGCCATCCGATCTGCGGGACGGGGCGGCCGGCGGAGGGCTGTGAGATCAGTTCCTGGATGAAGGTCACCAGAGTGTCGATGACCAGACGGATCTCGTTGAAGAAGTAGAGGAAGAGCGGGTTGGAATTGCGGTTCGCGCCGATCGAGTCGTTGGCGTCGTTGAACCACCGATGCAGCCCGGTGAGATCCGCCGCTGCCAGGGTCAAGGTCTGCTTTCCACGGAAGACCACGAACAGCACCAGCCAGACCGCCAGGATCGCGGCCACCACCGTGCGCCGGCTGACCTTGCGTACGTCGGCCGGGGACGCGGACTTCTCCAGGGCGACGGTCACCACATGCCGCCTTCCTGCCCGGCGACCACCGCGAGGATCTCCTCGTCGCCGACGATGCCGATCAGCTCACCGTCCTCCACGACCTTGACCGGCTTGTCGGCCGCCAGTACCGCCCGGGTGGCCTCCTTCACCACGACGTCCGGGCCCAGCTCGGGACCGTCCAGGGCGTCGCCGTCCTCCGGCGGGCGCATGATCCACCGCAGGGTGAGGACGTCGCCGCGCGGCACGTCCTTGACGAATTCGCGCACGTAATCGTCTGCCGGGGCGCCCACCAGCTCGTCGCCGGTGCCGCACTGGACCATCTTGCCGTCGCGCATGATCAAGATGCGGTCGCCCAACTTGAGGGCCTCGGAGAGGTCGTGGGTGATGAACACCATCGTCTTGCCAACCTCGTGGTGCAGCCGGATGACCTCGTTCTGCATGTCACGGCGGATCAGCGGGTCGAGCGCCGAGAAGGGCTCGTCGAAGAAGAGCACGTCCGGATCGCCGGCCAGCGCCCGGGCGAGACCGACGCGCTGCTGCATACCGCCCGACAGCTGGTCGGGGTAGGAGTTCTCGTAGCCGGCGAGGCCGACCAGCTCGACGACCTCCAGCGCCCGCTTGGTGCGTTCGCCCCTGCCCATGCCCCGGATCTCCAGGCCGAAGGCCACGTTGTCGACTACGCGGCGGTGGGGCAGGAGCCCGAAGTGCTGGAAGACCATGGAGAACTTGCGGCGGCGTAGGTCGCGCATGCGTTTGCCGTCCGCTTCGCGGATGTTCTCGCCCTCGAAGACGACCTCACCGGCGGTGGGTTCGATCAGCCGGGTGAGACATCGCACCAGCGTGGACTTGCCGGAGCCGGACAGACCCATGACGACGAAGACCTCGCCCTTGCGGACGTCGAAGTTCACGTCGCGTACGGCGGCGGTGCATCCGGTACGGTCCATGAGCTCACGGCGGGTGAGGCCGCACAGCTCCTCGGACCCGGGCACTCGGTCGGCCTTCGGCCCGAACACCTTCCACAGCCGGCGCACGGATATGACTGGGGTACCGTCCGAATCCTGGGGCGTACCGCGCCGCTTCGGCACCTCGGTCTGTGTTGGGGTCACGATCGACCTCTCTTCGGCGTTCAGCCGCGGAACCAGTGCAGCGGCCGGGGTTGGATGTTCTGCCAGATGTGCTTGGGCTCTCGATACTCGTCCAGGCCGGTCGGTCCCAGCTCCCGGCCCACCCCCGAGTGCCCGAAGCCACCCCATTCCGCTTGCGGCACATAGGGGTGGTAGTCGTTGATCCACACCGTGCCGTGGCGCAGCCGCCGGGCGACCCGCTGGGCCTTGCCGGCGTCCTGCGTCCAGACGGCTCCGGCGAGTCCGTACTCGGTGTCGTTGGCGATGCGTACGGCGTCCCCCTCGTCGATGAAGCGCTCGATGGTGAGCACGGGCCCGAAGGACTCCTCGTGCACCACGCGCATGTCCTGCCGGCACTCGTCGAGAACGGTCGGCGGGTAGTAGTAGCCGTCCGCGAGAGCCGGGTCGTCGGGCCGTTCACCGCCGCAGCGCAGTACGGCGCCCTCGGCGAGGCCTGCGGCGACGTACGCCTCGACCTTCTCCCGGTGCTGGGCGGAGATCAGCGCTCCGGTCTCGGCATCGGGGTCGAAGGGACCACCGAGGCGGATCTGCCGGGCGCGACGGACGACCTCGTCGACGAGGCGGTCGTGCAGCGAGTCCTCGACGATCAGCCGGGCGCCGGCAGAGCAGACCTGCCCGGAATGCAGGAAGACGGCCGTGAGGGCGAAGTCCACGGCCGTCTCGAAGTCGGCGTCGGCGAAGACGACGTTGGGGTTCTTGCCGCCGAGCTCCAGCGCGACCTTCTTCACGGTCGCGGCGGCGGTGGCCATGATGCGCCTGCCGGTCTCGAGGCCTCCGGTGAAGGAGACCATGTCGACAGCGGGGTCTTCGGAGAGCGGTGCGCCCGCCTCGGGCCCGGCGCCCAGGACGAGGTTGGCGGCGCCGGCCGCGAGCCCGGCCTCCTCCAGCGCTTTCATCAGCAGGATCGAGGTGGAGGGGGTGAGCTCACTGGGCTTGAGGACGATCGTGTTGCCCGCGAGGAGAGCCGGAGCGACCTTCCAACTGGCCTGCAACAGAGGGTAGTTCCAGGGAGTGATCAGTCCGCACACGCCGATCGGCTCGTAGACGACGCGGCTGACGGCATCGTCCCGGCCGGTGTCGATCACACGGCCGGCGTCGGTGCCGCCGAGCCCGCCGTAGTAACGGAAGCAGGAGACGACATCGGCGATGTCGTACTCGCTCTCCACCAGCCGCTTGCCGGTGTCCAGCGATTCGGCGCGGGCGAACTCCTTCGCGTCGCGCTCGATGAGATCGGCGGTGCGCAGCAGCAGCGCACCACGCTCCCGCTCGGGGGTGCGCGGCCAGCTGCCCTCGTCAAAGGCGCGGCGGGCCGCGGCGATCGCCGCCTCCGTATCGGGACGCGTCCCTTCCGAGACAGTCGCGGTGAGCGTGCCGTCAGCGGGACAGCGGATCTCCCGGCGCCCACCGGCCACCGGATCCCGCCATTCCCCAGCCACATACAGGTCTGCCACGCGACAAGCCCTTCAGCCGAAATGCGTTGCGCATCGTGCATTCAATTGCTTGTGGTGGAACACCATGGCGAATGCGCAGACCTACGTCAAGAGGGTTGGCGGATGACGATTCCGCAAGGGGCCACCTGCCCTTCTCTCTTGACCGAGACCCCCATCAAGTCCAACTATGTTGCGCATCGCTCACCATGTTGTGCAATACGCACCAACGGAGGTCGTCATGTCCCCTCGACCGCAACCTGGCCGTGAATACGTCCTCACCCTCTCGTGCCCTGACAGCGCCGGACTGGTCCACGCCGTGAGCGGCTTCCTCGTCAGGAACTCGGGCAACATCCTGGAGAGCCAGCAGTTCGATGATCGACTCCAGGGCCGCTTCTTCATGAGGGTCCACTTCGACGTCTCCGATCCGGACGCGAGTTTGAAGACTCTGCGTTACCGATTCGGTCCCGTCGCCGAGGCGTACCGCATCGACTGGACCCTGAGCGAGGCCGCGACCCGGACCCGGACGCTCATCATGGTGTCCAAGTTCGGCCACTGCCTCAACGATCTGCTCTTCCGCAGGCGCACTGGCGCCCTCAACATCGACATCCTCGCGATCGTCTCCAACCACCGGGACTTCGAGGGACTGGCGGAGACCTACGGCATCCCCTTCCACCACATCCCCGTCGCCGAGGACACCAAGCCCCAGGCCGAGGCGCGCCTCATGGAGCTGGTACGCGAACTGGACATCGACCTGGTGGTGCTGGCCCGCTACATGCAGATCCTCTCCGACGACCTGTGCAAGCAGCTCGAGGGCCGCGCCATCAACATCCATCACTCCTTCCTCCCCAGCTTCAAGGGCGCACGCCCGTACGAGCAGGCTTACGACCGCGGAGTGAAGCTCGTCGGCGCGACGGCGCACTATGCGACACCGGACCTGGACGAGGGGCAGATCATCGAGCAGGACGTGGTCAGGGTCGACCATTCACTCGGCCCCAGGGACCTGGTCACGGTCGGGCGGGACGTGGAGGCACAGGTGCTCGCACACGCGGTGAAGTGGCACAGCGAGAGCCGCGTCATGGTGGACGGCAACCGCACGGTGGTCTTCCGCTGAGCGACATGGAATCGGCGGGCGGGCCGGATCTCCAGAGTGCCCGCCGTCGCATACGGCCTGCGGGTGACCTTCAGCCGCCCAGCCGGTCCAGCAGCGCGCAACGCCACCGTTCCGTCTCGGCGATCTGGTTGAACGTGAACAGGTGCAGGCCGGCCACCCCCGCCGACGGCGCGGTGAACGCCTCCTCGGTGCGCGCCAGCAGCCTGTCGGGCGAGTACCCGCCGGGCGCCGCGAACCGCAGGAACCAGGACGTGTGCTTCGTCAGGAAGCGCGTCGACTCCCCCACGCCGATCTTCGTCGCCATCGCCAGCAGCTTCGCGCGCTGCACGGGTCCTGCGACGCCCAGGTGGACGGGCAGGGTGACGTCCCGGCGCCGTATCCGGGCGATCCACTCCCCCAGCACGCGCGGGTCGAAGCAGAGGTTGCTCACGATGTACGTGGCGTGCTCACGCTTGTCCCACATCGCCTGGATGGTGACGTCGTCGTGGATGAGGGGATGGCTCTCGGGATAACCGGTGACGCCGACATGGGAGAAGGGCCTGCCCAGCTCGCTCAGCCTGCGCAGCATTGGCAGCGCCCCCTCGTAGGCCCCGGCCGGCGGGTCGGCGTCGCCCGCCGGAACGAAGACGTCGTCCACGCCCGCCTCACGGAGCCGGTCGACGACCTCCTTCAGGTGCGCGTCGTCCCGCAGCAGCCGTGCGGGCACGTGCGGGACCACACGGAAGCCGTGCACCGCGAGCCGGGTGGCGAGGTCAAGGGTCGGTTCCATGCCCTTGACCGGCGACGCCGTCACGGTGACGACGACGTCACGCGGCACATGGGCGAGGACTTTGTCCTCGGTCGCCTCCGCGGGCAGCACCTCGTAGCGGACGCTGTCCAGCAGCGTCCTCAACCCTACGGCGCCCAAGGTCTACCCGGCCTGCTTCCGCGCGTCACCCTGGCGGTAGTACACGGCCTTCGACGGCGCCGGCGGCTCCTTGCCGAGGATCAGGTCGGCGGCCTTCTCGGCGATCATCATCACCGGTGCGTAGATATTGCCGTTGGTGACGTACGGCATCACCGACGCGTCCACGACGCGCAGGCCCTCCACGCCGTGCACCCGCATGCTGGTCGGGTCGACGACGGACATCTCGTCGGTGCCCATTTTGCAGGTGCAGGACGGGTGCAGGGCGGTCTCGCCCTCCTTCGCAACCCAGGCGAGGATCTCCTCGTCCGTCTCCACCTTCGGCCCGGGTGAGATCTCCCCGTCGTTGTACGGGGCGAGGGCGGGCTGGTTGAGCAGCTTGCGGGCCACCCGGATGGCCTCGACCCATTCACGGCGGTCCTGCTCGGTGGAGAGGTAGTTGAAGCGCAGCGCGGGGTGCTCGCGCGGGTCCTTGCTCTTGATCTTCACCGAGCCGATGGCGTCGGAGTACATGGGGCCGACGTGCACCTGGTAGCCGTGGCCGCCGGACGGCGAGGAGCCGTCGTAGCGGACCGCGATCGGGAGGAAGTGGAACATCAGGTTGGGGTAGTCCACGTCCTCGTTGCTTCGGGCGAAGCCGCCCGCCTCGAAGTGGTTGGTGGCCGCCGGGCCCTTGCGAAGGAGCCACTGCAGTCCGATGAAGGGGGCGCGCCATTTCGCCATGTACGGCTGCATGGAGACGGGCTGCTTGCAGCCGTACTGGACGTAGACCTCGAGGTGGTCCTGCATGTTCTCGCCGACGCCCGGGAGGTCGTGGACGACGTCGACGCCGAGGGCGCTCAGTTCCTCGGCGTTTCCGACACCGGAGACCTGCAGCAGTTGCGGGGAGTTGATCGCGCCGCCGCACAGGATGACTTCGTCGGCGAGGACCTGCTGGAGCGCGCCCCGGCCGCGCTGGTACTCCACTCCCACGGCGCGCTTGCCCTCGAAGAGGACGCGGGTGACCAGGGCGCGGGTGGTGACGGTGAGATTGGGCCGCTTCATGGCGGGCTTGAGGTACGCCTTCGAGGCCGAGAGACGGCGTCCGCGATGCACATTCCGGTCGAACTTGGCGAAGCCTTCCTGCCGATAGCCGTTGACGTCGTCGGTCGGGGCGTAGCCCGCCTCCTCGGTTGCCTTGAGGAAAGCGGTGAACAGCGGGTTGGTGGCCGGACCGCGTTCGAGCACAAGAGGCCCGCCATGGCCGCGGAACTCATCGTCCGGATCGGCGGCGAGACAGTTCTCCATGCGCCGGAAGTACGGCAGGCAGTGCGCGTAGTCCCAACTCTCCATGCCGGGGTCGGCCGCCCAGCGTTCGTAGTCCATGGGGTTGCCGCGCTGGAAGATCATGCCGTTGATGCTGCTGGATCCGCCCAGCACCTTGCCGCGCGCGTGGTAGATGCGCCTGTCGCCCATATGGGGCTCGGGCTCGGACTCGTACTTCCAGTCGTAGAAGCGGCTGCCGATCGGATAGGTCAGCGCCGCGGGCATGTGGATGAAGACATCCCACGGGTAGTCGGACCGGCCGGCCTCCAGCACCAGCACCCGCTTCGCCGGGTCCGCGGAGAGTCTGTTCGCCAGTGCGCTGCCGGCCGATCCGCCGCCGACGATGACGAAGTCGTATTGCAGGGGAGCCATGGTGCCTCGTCTCGCTCGCGCCGTAGATACGCGAGGCATGCTAGTACCGGTAGCGCTATGTGCACCAGGTTGCGAAGAACGCAACTTGCAAGGCTGTTGTTTACTACGCGTATAGTTTCGTTATGAGCAACCTCAGCCACGACACCGAAACGTCACATTCGCAGGCCGGCGGAGTGCAGTCGGTCGACCGCGCCATCAGCGTCATGGAGATCCTGGCCCAACGCGGCGAGGCGGGCGTCAGTGAAGTGGCCGCCGAGATCGATGTTCACAAGTCCACCGCGTTCCGCCTGCTCGGCGCCCTGGAGTCGCGCGGTCTGGTGGAGCAGGCGGGCGAGCGCGGCAAGTACCGCCTCGGCTTCGGCATCGTACGACTGGCCGGTGCGGTGACGGGACGTATCGACATCACACAGCAGGGCCGCCCGGTCTGCGAGCGTCTCGCCGAGGAGATCGGCGAGACGGTCAACATCGCGGTGCTGCAGGAGCACTACGCGATCAACCTCTACCAGGTGCGCGGCCCGGGAGCGGTCACCGCGCACAACTGGGTCGGCCAGCTGACCCCGGTGCACGCGACGTCGAGCGGCAAGGTCCTGCTGGCGCACCTGCCCGCCAAGGAGCGCGCCGCACTGCTGGCCGAGGCCGGCCTTGAGAAGGTCACGCCGCACACCATCACCTCGAAGGCGAAGCTCGAGAAGAACCTCTCCGAGGTGCGGGAGGCCGGCTACGCCTGGACCAGGGAAGAGCTGGAAATCGGCCTGCACGCCATGGCCGCGCCGGTCCTCGACCGGGAGGGCGAGGTCATCGCGGCGGTCACCGCCTCCGGGCCCGCGTACCGGTTCACCGAGGAGCGGATGCGCGAACTCGCCCCGGTACTGATCAAGGGCGCCGAGGAGATCAGCCACCGGATGGGCTATCTGGGCTGAGCCCGGGCCGACAGGCCGGCTACTGCGCGCCGCTGCCCAGGCGCTCGTTCACCCAGTCGTGGAAGGCACCGATGTGGTGCTCGCTGGGCACCAGCACGCCACCCTTGGCGTACATCCGGGAACTCATTCCCGGCTGCGTGCGCTCGCATGCCTCGAAGTCCTGCAGGTTGACCCGGTCGAAGAGTTCCACCGACCGGCTGACGTCCTTGCCGCTCTCGACGACGTGCGGGAGATAGAGCCAGTCGCACTCGACGATCGTGCGGTCGACGGCCACCGGGTACATCCGGTGGAAGATCACATGGTCGGGGACGAGGTTGATGAACACCTGCGGCTTGACGGTGATCGCGTAGTAGCGGCGGTCCTGGTCCTTGGCCACCCCGGGGATGCGGTCCAGACCCTCGGAGCCGTCAACGGTGAAGCCCTGGACCTCCTGGCCGAACTCGGCGCCGTGCCCGACGAAGTACTGGGCGGCGTAGCCGTCGGCGAACTCGGGGAGCACATCGGTGAGTTCGGGGTGGATCGTGGCGCAGTGGTAGCACTCCATGAAGTTCTCGATGATCAGCTTCCAGTTCGCCTTGACGTCGTAGACGATCCGCTTGCCGACCGCGAGGTTGTCGATGTCGTAGCGCTCGATCGACTCCACGTCGCCGAGGCGCGCGACGACATCACCGATGACGTCCTCCTCGAAGGAGGGCGGGTTCTCCGCCAGACAGACCCAGACGTAGCCGAGCCATTCCCGGACGGCTACGCCCACCAGGCCGTACTCGGTGCGGCCCACGTCGGGCATCTTGGTGAGGTTGGGCGCCGCGACCAGCTTCCCGTTCAGGTCGTACGTCCAGGCGTGGTACGGGCATTGGAAGGCCCGCTTGACCTCGCCGCTCTCCTCGGTCCGGAGCTTGGCTCCGCGGTGCCGGCACACGTTGAAGTACGCGCGGATCGCGTTGTCCCGGGCGCGGGTGAGGAGGATGCTCTCGCGGCCCACGTCGACGGTGCGGAAGGCTCCGGGCTTCGCGAGGTCGGACGAGCGCGCGGCGCAGAACCACATGGTCTCGAATATGCGCTCCTGCTCCTGGGTGAAGATCTCCGGATCGGTGTAGGAGGAGCCGGGGAGAGTGGCGATCAGGCTGTCCGGCAGGCTGGTCGAGGTCACGGTGCACTCCTCGGGAAACGTCGTGGAGGGGTCATTCACGCGCCGGGAAGAGCGACTCCGGACGGCGTTGTGTATCGAGCAACGCTGCGCGTCATATGCAACCGCAGCATGGGATGCGGCAGAGGCCGTGTCAAGACATCGCGGCGGCGAGCTGCTTGCGCCAGCGGGTGAACAGCCGCGGCTGGTTCATCCCGAGCACGGCGACCGGGTGACCGGCACGCCGGTAGACGGCCAGGACGTTGCGGTCGTCCGGGGCGCCTTCCTCGACCGTCACGCTGTCGGCGCCGGCCGCGTGACCGGCGAACTGAATCTTCACGCCGTACTGGTCCGACCAGAAGTACGGCGGCCGGGGCACACCCGGTTCCACCGCGCCCCCCGCCAGCAGTGTGGCAACGGCGGCGTCCGGGCGCTCCCGTGCACCGGTCCAGTGTTCGACGCGGCGATGGGCACCCGCGCGGGGGTCGTACCAGTTGGCGCAGTCGCCTACGGCGACCACGCCGACCAGGCTGGTGCGCCCGTCCGCGCCGCACTTCACGCCGTTGTCGAGCGCAATGCCGGAACCTTCCAGCCACTCGACGCACGGGCTCGCCCCCACACCGACGACGACGATGTCGGCGGGAATGCCGCGGCCGTCCTCGAGCAGGACGGCGTCCACCCGGGTCTCCCCGCTCAGCCCCTTGACCCCCACGCCGCACAACAGCCGTACGCCGTGGTCCGCGTGAAGGGCGGAGACGATGCCGCCCATCGTCTCGCCCAGCGGTCCGGCGAGCGGCGTCGGAGCCACCTCGACGACCGTCACGTCGAGTCCGAGGGTGCAGGCGGTGGAGGCCACCTCGGCGCCGATGAATCCGCCGCCGATCACGACCAGCCGCCCGCCCAGGGCAAGTTCGTCGCGCAGGGCGCGGGCGTCGTCCAGGGTGCGCAGGGCGTGCACTCCGGCGAGGCCCTCGATGCCCGGCAGGGTGCGCGCGGCGGCGCCGGTCGCGATGACGATGCCGTCGGCGCGGACCTCTCGTCCGCCGGAGAGCCGGACGACGCGGTCCGTACGGTCGAGTCCGGTGGCGCGGGTACCGAGCAGCCACTCCGCCTGCAGGTCCTCTTCGTCCGTCTCCAGCGCCAGGTCCGCTTCGCCGACGGTTCCGGCCAGGAACTCCTTGGACAGCGGCGGCCTGTCGTACGGGCGGTGGAGCTCGTCACCGATGACGACCAGCCGCCCGTCGTAACCCTGTTTCCGCAATGAGCGCGCCGCCGACAGACCGGCCAGCGAAGCGCCCACCACGGCCACGGTCCTCACGCGGGACCCCCGGCGAGCCGCGCTGCGATGCAGGCCGGCAGGTTGGGCGCCTCCGTGGACACCCCCACGTAGATCATGCCGTCCTCGATGAGGACCTCATGGGTCCGGACCGGGAGCTTGGCCGGCGGGGCGTCGACGGCGCCGGTCCTCAGGTCGAACTTCGAGGCATGCAGCGGGCATTCCACCTCGCAGCCCTCCAGCCAGCCGTCGGCGAGCGAGGCATCCTGATGGGTGCAGGTGTCGTCGATGGCGAAGACCTCGCCATCGTCGGTGTGGAACACCGAGATCGGCGGATCGATGTCGAGCCGGAAGGCCTCGCCTCGCGAGAGATCCGCGAGACGGCACGCGGGAATCATCATGACACCTCGGTGCGTATAGCGAAACGGATTGCGGTAAGCGCAACATTAGTCTGGGGTTGCCCCCAACCCTTGTCAAGGCATTCACGAGCCAGGGCAACTCGGTACGCGATGCACCCCCTGACGCAACGCCGTGCGCGATAAAGAACGACACGAGAGCGTGGCTCTCCCCCTGCATGCGCATGCGCGCACCCGCCTCCTCGCCCCGTGAGGGACGAAGAGACGGGCACGTACTGTCCTGTGTGCAGACCGGGTGGTCAGAAACCCCGGTCGAGCCAGTCCTGAAGGTGCGGAGCCTCGGCGCCGAGGGTGGTCGTCTCCCCGTGCCCGGTGTGTACGACGGTGTCGCCCGGCAGGGTCAGCAGCCGGTTCCGGATCGAGTCGACGATGGTGGGGAAGTCGCTGTACGACCTTCCCGTCGCCCCCGGCCCGCCAGCGAAGAGCGTGTCGCCGCTGAAGAGCGCTGTCAGGGCCGGCGCATACAGACAGACCGCGCCAGGGGCATGCCCCGGGGTGTGCAGCACGGTCAGCTCGACACCCGCCACCGCGAGCACCTGACCGTCGGCCAGTTCGCCGTCGGGTGTCCGATCCGGGTGGGTCTGCTTCCACAGCGGCAGGTCGTCGCCGTGGAGCAGGATCGGCGCACCGGTGGCCGCCGCGAGTTCAGGCGCGGCGTCGATGTGGTCGTTGTGGGCGTGGGTGCACACGATGGCCCGTAGGGTGCGCCCGCCGAGAGCATCGGCGATGGCCTCGGCGTCGTGCGCGGCGTCGACAACGATCACTTCTTGGTCGTCACCGATGAGCCACACGTTGTTGTCGACGTCCCAGGTGCCGCCGTCCAGTGAGAACGTCCCCGAGGTGACGAGGTGTTCGATGCGGGCGCCGGCCATCAGAGGACCACCACCGAGCGCAGGACGTCCCCGCCGTGCATCCGCTCGAAGGCCTTCTCGACCTCGTCCAGCGCGATGGTCTCCGTGACGAAGGCGTCCAGGTCCAGCCGACCCTGCAGAAAGAGGTCGATGAGCATCGGGAAGTCGCGGGAGGGCAGGCAGTCTCCGTACCACGACGACTTCAGCGCGCCGCCGCGTCCGAAGACGTCCAGCAGCGGCAGCTCGAGCTTCATCTCCGGGGTCGGCACGCCGACCAGGACGACCGTGCCGGCGAGATCGCGGGCGTAGAAGGCCTGCTCGTACGTCTCCGGGCGACCCACCGCCTCGATGACGACGTCGGCACCGAAGCCGCCGGTGAGCCGGCGGATCGCCTCGACCGGATCGGACTCCTTGGAGTTGACGGTGTGGGTCGCGCCCAGCTTCTTGGCCGTGGCCAGCTTCCGGTCGTCGATGTCCACTGCGATGATCTTGGCGGCGCCCGCCAGGTTCGACCCGACGACCGCCGCATCCCCGACGCCGCCGCAGCCGATGACAGCCACGCTGTCACCGCGTCCGACGTTGCCGGTGTTGATGGCGGCGCCGATGCCCGCCATCACCCCGCACCCCAGCAGACCGGCGGCGGCCGCCGACGCGGCCCGGTCGACCTTCGTGCACTGCCCGGCCGCAACCAGCGTCTTCTCCGCGAACGCACCGATCCCCAGCGCCGGAGAGAGTTCGGTGCCGTCGGCCAGGGTCATCTTCTGCTTCGCGTTGTGCGTGTCGAAGCAGTACCACGGCCTTCCGCGCAGGCAGGCCCGGCACTGCCCGCACACCGCACGCCAGTTGAGGATGACGAAGTCACCGGGGGAGACATCGGTGACCCCCTCCCCCACCGACTCCACGACACCTGCGGCCTCGTGACCCAGCAGGAAGGGGAAGTCGTTGCTGATGCCGCCCTCTCGATAGTGCAGATCGGTGTGACAGACCCCGCACGCTTCGACCTTCACCAGCGCCTCACCCGGACCGGGATCGGGCACGATGATCGTTTCCAGGCCGACGGGGGCACCCTTCCCCCGCGCGACGACACCACGGACCTGGTGAGTCATGACCACTCCTCGGCTGGTACGAGACCTGAGTCGATGTTTCTCATTACGGCACGCATCTCACGTGTCGCAACACAGCATCATGGAGCACCGACCGGGGGTCAAGGATTCGACACGCCCCACCCTGCGCGGGGCGCGGCTCCGACAGGCACGCAGGATGGGGCGTCATTCCAGATGGCCGATGGCGGACATGCAGGCGCGAGACACGAGTTGCGCCGAGCCGAAGGCGGGCGTTAGTCGGGGGGTCCTGGATACCGAAGCCGCGTGCGAGCGCAGCCGCGCCGCCGGCGTCGACGTGGTCATGGACCGCTGTCCCGCCATCGAGATCCCCCCGACTCGGCCGACCGGCCCGATTCAGGGGGGCACGTGCATACGAAACGGAATCGCACCTGCCGACACCGGGCTCAGCCGACGCCGAGGCCGTCCAGGACCACCGCGTCCGGCAGGGCGGCGAAGAACTTGCCGGGCAGGATGAGTTTGCCCCTGCGGCGGCCGCTGCCGACGAGGACCCACTCCTCGCCCGCGACCGCCGAGTCGACCAGCAGCGGCCAGCCGGCCGGCAGCCCGATCGGCGTGATGCCTCCGTATTCCATGCCGGTCTCGCCGGTGGCCGTGTCCATGGAGGCGAACGAGGCCTTGCGGGCGCCGAGTTGTCTGCGCACGAGGCCGTTGACGTCGACCCGGGTCCGGGACAGAACGAGGCAGGCGGCGAGGGACGACTCGCCGCCCCGCTTGGCGGTCACGACGACGCAGTTCGCCGAGGTGTCGAGGAGTTCGCTCCCGTAGTGCTCGACGAAGACAGCGGTGTCGGCGATCGCCGGATCCGTGTCGACGTAGAGCAGCTGCTCGACCGGCAGCTCCCCGCCCCAGGCACGGAGCGCGTCGGCGACCGGCCGGGTGAGCTCGTCGAGACAGTCGACGGCGGGGCGGGCGTTGTCGAAGCTGCCGATCGGTGCACGCATGTGCGCCACGCTAACAGCACAGGGCTGGACGGCGGTTCGCCGTCTCAGCGGGCCGGGGGCACGGCAACGGTCATGATCATCTCGACCGTCTCGGTGCCCTCGTTGCGGTAGGTGTGCGGCACATTGGCCTCGAAGGTCGCCGAGGCGCCGGCCGGCACGGCGTAGGGCTTACCGTCGATGACGAGCGTGAGTTCTCCGGCAGTGACGTGCAGCAGCTCGATGGTGCCGTCGGGGTGCGGGTCGGAGGGGCTCTCGTCGCCGGGCACGAGCGTCCAGCCCCACATCTCCAGGGGGCCGGGGGCGTCGGCACCGACCAGCAGGTTGGTGGAGCTGCCGGCCGGGGTGGCCCACATGCGAACGGCCTGCTCCGGTGGGACGAGACGGACCTGCGGGCCCTGCTCGTAGTCGAGCAGGGTGGTGATGCTGACCCCGAGGGCGTCGGCGAGCTTCACCGTCGTACCGACGCTCGGATTGGTACGCGCCTGCTCGATCTGGATGATCATGCCGCGACTGACACCCGAGCGGGCGGCGAGAGCGTCGAGTGTGAAGCCCCGTTCGCCGCGCCAGCGTTTGAGGTTGCGGGCGAGCGACTGCGTGAGCTGGTCGAGGTCCGACACGTTCCGTCCAATATTTTGATTGATTGAGTTCAACAGAGTGAACTACGCTGGGCTGCACCCCATCGTTCATCAAACTGTACTGCGAGGCCCTTCGATGACCGTGCTGTTCGCCTTGGCCACCAGCCTCCTGTGGGGACTGGCCGACTTCGGCGGGGGCCTGCTGACCAGGCGCATCCCGGCTCTCACGGTGGTCGTGGTCTCCCAGGCCGCCGCGACCGTCGTGCTCGGCGCGATGGTGATCGGGACCGGCGGCTTCCGGGAAGCGGGGCCCCAGCTCTGGTACGCGGTCGCGGCCGGTGTCGTCGGCCCGGTCGCGATGCTCAGCTTCTACCGGGCCCTGGCACTCGGCCCGATGGGCGTGGTGTCGCCGCTCGGTTCACTCGGCGTCGTCGTCCCCGTGTCGGTGGGGCTGCTGCTGGGCGACCGGCCGGGACTGCTGCAGTTCGCGGGCATCGGTGTGGCCGTGCTGGGCGTCCTGCTCGCCGGGGGCCCCGAGCTGCGCGGCGCGCCGGTGCAGCGGCAGGCGCTCCTGCTGACGCTGCTCGCGGCCTTCGGCTTCGGTTCCGTCATGGCACTGATCGCCGAGGCGTCGACGACGATCACCGGACTGTTCCTGGCACTGTTCGTGCAGCGGATCACCAATGTCACGGTCGGTGGTGCGGCCCTGTACGTGTCGGTGAAGCGGGGCGGCAGGGCCCTGCCGGAGGAGGGCGGGACGAAGGTCGTCCTCGGTGCGCTGCCCGCCCTCGTCCTCGTCGGCCTCGCGGACGTCGCCGCCAACGGCACCTACTCGGTCGCCGCACAGCACGGGCCCCTGACCGTGGCGGCGGTGCTCGCCTCGCTCTACCCGGTGGTGACGGCACTGGCGGCCCGGGGCGTCCTCAAGGAACGGCTGCGAGCCGTGCAGGCGGCCGGGGCGGGACTGGCCCTGATCGGGACGCTGCTGCTCGCGAGCGGCTGATCAGCCTTCGTCGGGCTCCAGCTCGGCAAGCGCCCTGAGGTCGTCGGGAGTGACGCCGTCCGGGATCGGTACCGGCGCGGGGGTACGCAGTGGCGGCTGCCAGCCGCGCTCGGCGTCCCAGCGCCGCACCACCTTGGCGGGCGCCCCGGCCACGACCGCGTGGTCGGGCACGTCACCGCGGACGACAGCACCCGCGGCGACGACCACGTTGCGGCCGATGCGCGCTCCCGGAAGGATCACCGCTCCCGTGCCCAGCCAGCAGCCGGGGCCGATACGGACGGGTTCGGTCCGGGGCCACTGCCTGCCCACCGGCTGGTGCGGATCGTCGTAGCTGTGGTTGGTCGACGTGATGTACACGTACGGCCCGCAGTAGGTGTCCGAGCCGATGGACACCGTGGTGTCGGCGATGACATGGCTGCCGCGGCCGAGGACCACGCCGTTGCCCAGGGTCAGGATCGGGTCGGGTCCGAGGTCGAGATCCGGCATCATGCCCGCCGTCAGCGTCACCTGCTCGCCGATGATGCAGTGGTCACCGAGTTCGATCCACTGCTCGCCGAAAACGGTGCCCTGCGGGAACGCGAGCCGGGTGCCGGGGCCGATCCTGCGGAAACGCAGCCGCCCCGGGGACTCGGCGGTCACCGCACCCGTCCGCTGCACCCAGCGCCAGCCGCGGTGCACGGCGTTCGCCAGGACACGCCGTCGCCAGACGGCGAGCGACGAGAACGTGTTTCTGTTCTTGGGCACCCGGACACGGTAGTCGGCCTCAGCCTGACCAGTGAGAACGACGAGCTGTGATCTTCGCCCCACGCCCCGCCCGGTGACGCGCCGCACCGGGCACCCCGCGCGGGCGGACGCCGTGCACGGCAGTCTGGAGTGCGGAAGGGAGCGTGACGCCGGCGACGCGGAGCCTGTGCTCCGACGGGGAAGGACGGAAGGAAGAGGGTGTCCGAAACCACCGAGCCGCTGCGCCAGTTCGTACGACGTCATCGTGAGCCTGCCGTCGTCCAGACGGTGCGTTCGACCGCCGCGGCGGTCGTCTCGTACGTCGTCGCCCTCCGGCTCAGCGACGAACCCCTGCCGCTCACCGCGCCGCTGACCGCCCTGCTGGTCGTACAGGTGACCCTGTACTCGACCCTCACCACCGGCATCCGGCGGGTGAACTCGGTCGTCGCGGGCGTGCTCATCGCCACCGGATTCAGCGCGCTGGTGGGGCTGAGCTGGTGGAGCCTCGGGCTGGTGATCCTGGCGTCCCTGGTGATCGGGCGTTTCGTCAAGGTCGGCGAGTTCGTGCCCGAGGTGGCGATCAGCGCCATGCTCGTCCTGGGCGTGACACAGGTGACGGCGACGGCGTGGGACCGGGTGCTGGAGACCCTCATCGGCGCGGTCGTGGGACTGCTGTTCAACGTGCTGTTCGTACCGCCCGTCTGGGTGAGCGACGCCAGCGAGGCTATCGACGGCCTCGCCTCACGGATGCGCGAGCTGCTGTCCCATATGTCCGCCCAGCTGGGTGAACACACCCCGGTGGCACGCGCCGCGGAACGGCTCCACGAAGCCCGCCGGCTCGACCACGACATCGTGCAGGTGGACGCGGCCCTGAGACAGGCCGAGGACAGTCTGCGGCTCAATCCCCGGGTGAAGGAGCCGGTGCTCTCCCGGCTGGTGCTGCGCACCGGGCTGGACGCACTGGAGATCTGTGCCGTGATCCTGCGGGTGTCGTGCCGTACGCTCACCGACCTCGCGAAGACACAGTCCTCCGGCACGCTCTTCCCACCGCCCGTGACGGCCGCGCTCCAGGAGCTCTACGGGCATCTCGCCACCGCGATCGGAAGCTTCGTCGCACTGATCACGACGCAGGTGGCGGAGAACGCCGAGGAGGCGGAAGAACGGCTGGCCACCGAGCTGGCCGCCGGCCGGGAGTGCCGGGAACGGGTGGCCGCCCTGCTGCTCGGCATCCGGGAGGAGACGCAGCACTGGCAGCTGCACGGCGCTCTGCTCGCGGAAGCGGACCGGATCCTGGACGAACTGGACGTCGAGAAGCGCAGCGAACGGTTGATCGAGGAGCTCGACCGCCATTCGCGGGCCCGGTCGGCGAGGCACCAATGGCTGGACGATCTGAAGCGCCGTGTGCGGGGCAGTGTGCGGCGGGGCGGGAGCGGGGCGGCGGGCCGATGACGGCGGATGCCCGGGACGCCGGCCGCTGCCCTGTTCTCCTGACTGCTGACTGCTGACGGTCGACAGCGCGAGCACAGCGTCGGCTGTCAGCGGATACGCAAGGGGCGGCCGCACCCAGCACGTGGATGCAGCCGCCCCTGTCATACGGGCCGTGGCCCGGCGGGCTTACCGCCCCGTCCGTTTGATCCGCTCGCTCGCGTTCTCCGCGGTCTCCTGGGCCTTGCCCATGGCCTGCTCGCCACGGCCCTCGGCCTCCATGGAGCGGTCGCCCACGGCCTTGCCCGCGGTCTCCTTCATCTTGCCCTTGGCCTGCTTCGCCTTTGCCTTTGCCTTAGCCATGACGGCGGTCCCTTCACTGTGGGGGGTGGACTGGCATATCCACCTTGCGCCGATCACTCAATGTCCGCAATCGGTGACGCAGAGCGCATGGTCAGTCGGGTGGCTCGGGCACCGGGCGGGTCCCCGGCTCCGGGTCGGTGGAAGGCTCGCGGCCAGGCTCCGGGTCGGGCTCCGGTGGATGCGGATCGCGCGGTACGGGCTCAGGGCCGCTGGGCACGGGGCCGGGCCCGTCCGGGTTCGGTTCCGTCGCGGTGGTCATGACCGCACCTTCCTCGAGGCTGTACGCCTTTGCTGCGGCTACCCCGCAGACCGCGGGCAAACCGGCGCCGCGTCAGCCTTCGAGAGCGTCCTGGTGCTCCTTGACCAGCTCCAGGTACATCAGCGCGTTGACCTTCAGGCCCTCGCGCTCCTCGTCCGTGAGCTCACGCCTGACCTTGGCCGGCACCCCGGCCACCAGCGATCCCGGAGGCACCCGCATGCCCTGCGGGACGAGTGCCTGGGCCGCGACGAGCGATCCGGCACCGATGTGGGCCCCGTTGAGGACGGTCGCTCCCATGCCGATGAGGACGTCGTCCTCGACGGTGCACCCGTGCAGGACGGCGTTGTGCCCGACGGTGACCCGCTCCCCGACCGTCACCGGGAAGCCCGGGTCGACATGGACGGTGCAGTTGTCCTGGACGTTGCTGTCCGCACCGATCACGATCGGGCCGCAGTCGCCGCGCAGCACCGCGTGGTACCAGACGTTCGCGCCTGCCGCGAGGCTGACGTCGCCGATCACGACGGAGGTGGGCGCGGTGAACGCGTCGGGCGCGATCCGCGGTTCCTTGCCGCCGACGCCCGAGATCAGTGCCCGCTGCCCCTGTGCCATCGCCGTCTCCTCGTTCCGGGGGATCACGCCTGGGATGATCGCATCATCCCTTGCGCGTCGCCTCGGCGGGTACCGAGGGGGATGCGGAGGGCACTCCCTCCGGCTCGGCTCCACCGCCGTCGGCCGTGTCCGCGGTGCGCGCGGCGGCCTTCTTGGCGCGGTTCTTGAGCACCAGCATGGAGGTGAGGCCGAACAGTACGGCGACCACCAGACCGAGCCACGAGAAGCGCTTGAGCCAGGCCTCGGCGACGACGCCGACCGAGTAGATGACGGCCGTGGTGCCGCCCGCCCAGAGGATGCCGCCGAAGACGTTGGCGACGAGGAACTTCCAGTACGGCATGCGCAGCACACCGGCGAGCGGACCGGCGAAGATCCGCAGTAGCGCCACGAAACGGCCGAAGAAGACGGCCCACATGCCCCACTTCTCGAAGGAGCGCTCGGCCATGGCGATATTGGCTTCGCTGAAGTGCTTGGGGAACTTCGTGCCGCACCAGGCGAGCAGGGGGCGGCCACCCTTGCGCCCGATGGCGTAGCCGATCGAGTCGCCCACGATGGCGCCCGTGGTGGCGCAGGCACCGAGCACCCAGGGGTTGATGTCGCCGTGCTGGGAGGCGAGGAGCGCGGAACTGACGAGAACGATTTCGCCCGGCAGCGGGATACCGAGGCTCTCGAGCCCGATGACCACCCCCACCAGGATGTAGACGCTCACCGCCGGAACGGTCTCGAGCCACTCCTGGACGTGCACCGCCGGTTCCTCCCGTGGTCGTCGGCCCGGCCCGTGGTCGAGGGGCGCGGCCGGTTTCGTCGGGCTCGTGCTGCCCGGCGTGCGCCCCCGTGGCGCACCCGGGCAGCCTACCTGGTCGGACTTGGCGGGTTTTCGCGTCGTCCTCGCCGGGGAACGCGGCCGCCCCGGCGTCCGGGTGCGGATGCCGGGGCAGCCGGTTCTGCTTTCGCGTAGTTCGGTCAGCCGTTCGGGCGCAGGGTCCAGACGACGGTCATCTCGCCCGTGACCGCACCGTCCTCGCGTGTGATCGCGATATTTACGGGGAATTCGGGGCGAGTGCCCGCGTCCAGTTCGGCGGTGACGTCGGCGACGGGACGGCCGAGCGTGGCGGTGGCGGTGACGACGCCCATCGCCAGCTTCTTGTAGCCGATTTCGGCCTTGACGGCGAGCGGCACGGCGCGGCTCAGCTGGTCACCGAAGGCGGCGATGACGATGGCGCCGCTCGCGGACTCGGCGAGCGTGAACATCGCTCCGGCGTGCGGGCCGCCCACGTGATTGTGGTAGTCGGGCTGGTCGGGCATGCGGACCACGGCACGCTCGGCGGTGGTCTCCAGGAATTCCAGGTTGAGGGTCCTGGCCATGGGGACAGTGGCGGCGAGCAGCTCGCCGACGGACATCTGGTCTGCGCTCATGAGACCGGATGTTACCGATGAGTAGCCGTCTTGGCCATACTCCCCTGTGGGACGGGCGTGGCAGCATGAACGCGACAACCTCTATGGTTACTCGCCATGTGGCAAGGACAGCAGCCGCCCGGGGGCGAGCAGAACCCGCAGGACCAGAATCCCTACGCGCAGCCGGGGTACCAGCAGCCGAACCCGTACACACAGCCCGGGTACCAGCAGCCCAACCCCTATGCCCAGCAGCCGGGACAGCAGCAGCCCGGGTACGCACAGCCGAATCAGCCGAACCCCTATCAGCAGCCGACCGTGCCGCAGTACTCCATGCCCGGTCCGCCGCAGCCCGGGACTCCGGCCCCCTCGTCGGACCGGAAGAAGACGGCCGTCGTCGCCGTCGTCGCGGCAACGGCCGTGATCGCCACCGCCGTCGTCACCGGCGTCGTGGTCTTCGGCAAGGACGACGACAAGGGCGGGAACAAGGCCGACGGGAAGCCGGGGGCTTCGGCCTCGGCGGCCGGCCCCGCGTCCTCCCCCGCGGTCAACCCCCGTGACGGCTCCAACGCGGCTCAGCCCACCATCCCGGGCTGGAAGGTCGTCACCAACCCCAAGCACGGCACCCAGTTCGACGTTCCGCCGGAGTGGGAAGTGGACGGCCCCGGCGTCGGCATCGGGTTCGAGGACGAGAAGAAGGGCGACGGCTCGCCGCTCATCATGATGTCGGCGCCCGCGCACTTCAAAAGCAAGTGGTGCAGCATCGACGCCAACAAGGACGGCAGGACCGAGGACTCCAGTCTCGCCGCGACCGGCACCAAGGGCGGCCAGGGCGCCACGAGCACCGCGCAGGCCTCACGCAGCGAGGCGGGGACATGGGTGTGGGGCGGATACGGTCAGTCGGAGCCGATGAACAAGGTCAAGATCACCACACCCAAGCCGTACACGACCAAGTCCGGGCTGAGCGGTCACTTCGCGATCGCCACGATCAGCGGCGTCAAGAAGCAGGACAAGTGCGACACCGACGGCAAGTCGATCGCCTTCACCTTCAAGAACGCCAAGGGCGACTTCGCGAGCTGGGTGCTCTACGCGAACAAGGGCGTCCCGGACGAGCTCCCGGACGCGACGATCCAGCAGATCCTCAGCACCGTGCGGCTCCAGGGGACTCCGAAGTCCTGACCGCGGGCCGCGGGCCGCGCCCCGGCACCATCGTCGACCGGCGGCGGGTTTGGCACGGGCGGGCCGCGGAGGCGATAGTCCACGGGTGAATCGTCCCGCCCCGGCTCCACGGAGCCGTACGCCCCGCACCCGCCGCCCCCGCCGCCCGGAATGGGCGGGGCGCAACTACACCCTGCTGACCGCCGCCGCCGTCGTCACCAATCTCGGCACCCACGGTGCGCTGATCGCGGCGGCGTTCGCGGTGCTGGAGTCCGGCGGGGACGCCGGCGACGTGGGCCTCGTCGCCGCGGCGCGCACCCTGCCTCTCGTGCTCTTCCTGCTGATAGGCGGGGCGATCGCGGACCGGATGCCCCGTCATCGGGTGATGGCCGCGGCCAACGCCCTCAACTGCGTCTCCCAGGCGGCCTTCGCCGCGCTGGTGCTCGCCGGGGAGCCGCAGTTGTGGCAGATGATGCTGCTGACCGCTCTGTGCGGCACGGGGACGGCCTTCTTCAACCCGGCCGCCGAAGGCATGCTGATCTCGAGTGTGAGCGGGGAGCAGGCGGGCCGGGCCTTCGCGGTGTTCCGGCTCGCGATGCACGGGGCGGGGATCGGCGGCGCGGCGCTGGGCGGGGTGCTGATCGCCGCGTTCGGGCCGGGCTGGGTGCTGGCGGTCGACGCCGCGGCGTTCGCGGCGGCGGGTGCGCTCCGGGCGTTCCTGGCGGTCGACCGCATGGCGCCCCGCCGGTCGGGCGGCGGTCTGCTGGCCGATCTGCGCGACGGCTGGCGGGAGTTCATCGGACGCCCATGGCTGTGGTCGATCACCGCCCAGTTCGCCGTCGTGGTCGCGGTGGTGGGCGCGGCCGACGCCGTGTACGGCCCGCTGGTCGCCGAGGAGTCGCTGGGCGGTGCCCGGCCGTGGGGCCTGGCTCTGGCGGCGTTCGGCGCGGGCACCATCGGCGGAGCGTTGCTGATGACGCGGTGGAAGCCTCGGCGGATGCTGCTGGTGGGCACGGTGTGCGTGTTCCCGCTGGCGCTGCCGTCCGCCGCGCTCGCCGTACCGCTGCCGCTCGGACCGCTGTCGGTGGTGATGTTCGTCAGCGGTGTGGCCATCGAGGTGTTCGGTGTCGTGTGGATGACCGCGCTGCACCAGGAGATACCCGAGGAGAAGCTGTCCCGGGTGTCCGCGTACGACTGGTTCGGCTCGACGGCGATGCTGCCGATGTCGACGGCGCTTGCGGGGCCCGTGGAGAAGGTGTTCGGCCGGGAGCCGGCCCTGTGGGGGTGTGCGGCGCTGATCGTGCTGGTGACGGCGCTCGTGCTGCTGGTGCCGGACGTACGGAATCTGACGAGGCGTACCCGGCCGGTTGCCGGGGGCCAGGTCGCGACCGCCGCGTCAGCCGATGCCGAAAGCCCCGTCGGGCGGCTCGGGTGAGTCCACCGCGTCCCCGTCACATACCGTCCGCGCGTCCCCGATGAGGCGCCGCAGGTCCTCGCCGTGCTCGACGCGGGCGGGGAAGGCGTCGGCGGCGGTACGGCGGGCGAGCGCGGCGACACCGAGCGGGCGGTGTGAGGCGAGCAGCACGGCATTGCCGAATCTGCGGCCGCGCAGCACCGCGGGCTCGGCGATGAGCGCCAGCTCCTCGAACTGCGCCGCGAACGTGGCCAGTTGGGTCCGCAGAAAAGCGAAGGGCGCACCGTCGGCGAGGTTGGCGGCGTAGATCCCGCCGGGGCGCAGCGCTCGGTCCGCGAGCTGTGCGTACTCCCGTGAGGTGAGGTGCGCGGGCACCCTCGACCCGCCGAACACATCGGCGATCAGCACATCGGCGCTGTCCGCGGGTGCCTGCTCCAGCCAGCCACGGGCGTCCGCGCCGTGCACCGTGATACCCGCGTCACCGGGGAGCGGCAGATGTTCGGTCACCAGCGCGAGTAGCCGGCGGTCCGCCTCCACGACGTCCTGCCGGGAGCCCGGCCTGGTCGCGGCGACGTAGCGGGGCAGCGTCATGGCCCCGCCGCCGAGGTGCACGACATCGAGGGGCGCGCCCTCGTCCGCCGCGCAGTCCACGACATGGGCGAGCCGGCGGGCGTACTCGAATTCGATGTGCGTGGGGTCGTCGAGGTCGACGTAGGACTGGGGCGCCCCGTCCACGGTCAGCAGCCAGGCCCGCTTCCGGTCCACATCGGGCAGGAGGCGGGCGGTGCCGTGGTCGACGGGACGGATGACGGGTATGGCCTCGTTCACCCGCCCATTGTGCGCCCGGACTACTGCGTTCGGGCGACCGTCGTCCGCAGGGGGCCTGTCCGGCGGACGGGACGACGCCGCGTGAACAGTCGTGCCCGCCCGCACGGGTGGTGGCCGGATCAGTCGAGCCAGATCTTCCGGACCGCCTCCGCATGGGCCGCCGCCTGCACCAGGCCCGCCCGGGCCGAGGGGGCCCGGCTGGCGGGGTCCAGGACGTTGCGGCCGAACGCGCTGCGGGAGGCACGGTCCGGGGTGATGAGGGCCACGCGCGTGCCCGCCGCGACCAGTCGGGAGGCCAGCGTACGGGCGGAGAGTACGGGGCCGCCGCCGACGGCGATGGGTGCGACGATGACAGCGCTTCCGTAGCCGAGCGCGAGGTCCGCGTTGGTGGAGGAACGGACTCCGCCGTCGATGAAACGCCGCCCGCCGATCGTGACGGGCGGCCAGACGCCGGGCACGGCGCAGCTCGCGCCGACCGCGTCGATCAGCTCCACCCCGCTGTCCCGGTCGAAGGCGCGGAACTCACCGCTCAGCGCGTCCACGGCCGTGACGACCAGACGGCTCGCACGTGGCCAGTCGTGGGTGAGGAGCCGCTCGGCGAAGACCGCCCGGCGGACCTCCTCGGGGTCGGTGCGGGCCGTCAGCGCGAGCCGTCCCATGCGCGCTCCGTAGGCCTCTGGGTCGCGGGACCACAGCACGCCCCAGAGGTAGCGGGCGAGCACCGCCGGGCCCATGCCCGCGGGCACCTCGCCGTCCGGGTCGGCGAGCTGACGGTCGTAGAGCTCGGGCAGGGTGAGCCGGCCCGAGGTGAGCTGAGTGCCAACGACCGACCCCGCCGACGTACCGACGATCAGATCGGCACCGGTCGTATCGGCACCCGCCCGGGCGAGTCCGCTCAGGATGCCGATCTCCCAGCCGATGCCGGCGAGACCGCCGCCGCCCAGGACGAGGGCCGTGCGGTGTTTGTTCGATTCCTGCTCCACCGAGTCGTCCTTGTCCGCCATGGCAGCAGTGTGGCGCCTGGCGGGCGGGCCCGCCCCCTGCGTGTGGCGGGAGGCGGACCCCAAAGGCGCCGGACGGTGCGGGACCGGTCGCCGTGACACCCCCTCGTGCCGGGTCGGTCACGGTGCCGACTCCTCGGACCGGACCGGTCGCCGTGACACCCACTCTTGCCCGGCCGGTCACGGTGCCGGCCGCTCGGACCGGACCGGTCACCGTGCCGGCCGTCCCCGCTCAGACCAGAGCGGTCACCGTGCCGGCTCCGACCGTGCGACCGCCTTCGCGGATCGCGAAGCCGAGGCCGGGCTCCAACGGCATGTCCCGGCCGAGTTCCACAATCATCGTGACCGTCTCCCCGGGGCGCGCGACCGCCGTCTCGCCGAGGTCGACGTCCCCGACCACGTCCGCGGTCCGGATGTAGAACTGCGGCCGGTAGCCGGTGCCGATCGGAGTCGTGCGCCCGCCCTCACGCCCCGACAGCACATACACCTGTGCGGTGAAACGGCGGCGCGGGGTGACACTCCCCGGTTCGGCGACCACATGCCCGCGGCGCACGGCGTCGCGCGGCACACCGCGCAGCAGCAGCGCCACGTTGTCGCCCGCCTGCGCGGACTCCATCGGCTTGCCGAAGGTCTCGAGGCCGGTGACGACGGTCGTGACGTCCGCTCCGAGTACCTGCACCTGGTCGCCGACGCGCACGGTGCCGCGCTCGACGGCTCCCGTGACGACGGTGCCGCGCCCGGTGATGGTGAGCACGTTCTCCACCGGCAGCAGGAACGGCGCGTCCGTGTAGCGGACGGGCATCGGCACATAGGTGTCGACCGCGTCGAGCAGGGCCTCGATGGCCGACGCCCAGCGCGGGTCGCCTTCGAGGGCCTTGAGTCCGGAAACCCGGACGACCGGTACCGAGTCGCCTCCGTACCCGTGCGCCGTGAGCAGCTCGCGGACCTCGAGCTCGACCAGGTCGGTCAGCTCGGGGTCACCCGCGTCCGCCTTGTTGAGGGCGACGACGATGTGGTCGACGCCGACCTGACGGGCCAGCAGGACGTGCTCGGCGGTCTGCGGCATGATGCCGTCGAGAGCGGAGACCACCAGGATGGCCCCGTCGAGTTGCGCGGCGCCGGTGACCATGTTCTTGACGTAGTCGGCGTGACCCGGCATGTCGACATGGGCGTAGTGGCGGGTGTCGGTCTCGTACTCGACGTGCGCGATGTTGATGGTGATGCCGCGGGCGGCCTCCTCCGGAGCGCGGTCGATCCGGTCGAACGGGACATACGCGGTGGTGCCGGCACTGCCGTCGCCGTTCCTGGCGCCGTTGTCGCCGCGCTCGCTGAGGACCTTGGTGATGGCGGCGGTGAGGGTGGTCTTGCCATGGTCGACGTGGCCCATGGTGCCGATGTTGAGGTGCGGCTTGGTACGCACATATGCCGTCTTGGGCATGGCTGTTGCGGTTCCTTCCGGAACTCGAAGCGCGAACTCCCTGTGGAGAGGGACCCCTTGGCCGGACCGACCCTCCCCCTGCGGGGTCCGCCGGGCGATCCGGGGAGGGTCAGCTTCGGGCGCCGTCGACGGGCGCTGCAGATACGGCGGCGAGCGCCGCGACCGCTGCCACAGCGGCGGCCGTTGCGGCCGCGTCGACCGCGGCGGCGGCCAGGAGGGCGGCAGCCTTCGGCGCGTCCGCGACTGCGGACGGCGCTGCGATGAAGGCGTACCGGAACATGAGTCGATGATCGGGGGCACGCATCGTCCGCGTCGAATGGTTTTCCCCGACGGGGTGACGTCGAGGCGGCGCCGGCCCGTCAGGACCGGCGCCGCCTGGATGTTCTGGGTTCGCGCGGGCGCGCGGGCAGCTCCGTCATCGTGCGGGACGGCTGCCCGACGCCGGCGTCACGCCTTGTCGTCCTTGACGAAGACGAAGCTCTCCGAGTTGTAGTAGTTGGGGAGTTGGCCGAGGTACGAGCCCTGCCTCGGCGGGTTCTCGGTCCACCAGTCCTCGGGTCCGAACAGATGCGAGGAGTAGTCGGTGGCGGGGACGGGCGGCACGAACTCCAGCCGGAAGGCGGTGGTGTCCCCCTCCGGTGTGAACCGCCACAGCTGTAGGGGGCGCTGGGGCGACCCGGCGTCGTGGCAGTCGTACTGGACGACGCGGACGACGTTGCCGCCGTTGGAGGTGCCGTCGAGGCACTTGTGCGTGCCGGTGTTGCGCAGTTGGTGGGTGCCGTCGCCGGCGTCGATGGTCTCCCATCGCTGCCAGGCGTGTGCGGTGCAGCTCTCGAGCCGCAGCATCGCCCCGTTCCCTTCGCCTTCCACGCCGACGCACAGGCCGGTGCTCCGGTTGACCAGCCGGAAGCCGGTGAGGGGAGGCTCGGCCGAGGGCTTGGCCGGGGCGGCGGACACGGTCGGCCTGGCGGTCGCGGGCCGGCTGGGCACACGGCGCGTCGGTGGCGCGGCGCTGGTCGTGGCGGACGCGGACGTCGGCGCCGGCTCGGCGGGGAGCGCGAGTCGCGGTGGTGTGACGGAGGCACGCGACGGGGGCGTGCGGGTGTCCTTGACGGAGTCGCCCGCGGAAGCCACGAGGACTGCCGCGGCGAACGCGGTGACCGCCACGCCCGCCACGGCCGCGGCACCGACCGGGGAGGCCGCGACGACTCCGCGGAGCCTGCGCCGGGGGCCGGGGGGTGGGAAGGCCGCGCCATGGAAAGCCGAGGAAGCCGACAACGCTGTCACCTCGGACGCGGACACCGGCTCTGCGTCCTCGCCCTCCGTCGGGGCTGCGGCCGGCTCCTGTTCGGCGGCGAGCCGCAGCAGCGCGGTCAGTTCGGAGGGCGTTCCGCTGTGGACGACGGTGAGTTCGGCGCGTACGCGGGCGCAGCTGGGGCAGCCGGCGATGTGCTGGTCGAGTTCGCCCGAGCGTTTGGAGACACCGCCGCGAACGGTGTCGTCCATCACCGCGGTCAGATGGCGGCACGCGCGGCTCGGGGCTTCGCCTGCGTAAGCGCGCAGATAGGCCTCGCACAGCTGTCGGCGGGCGAGCTCGGCCGACGGATCCGGCAGCGGATCCCGCGCGACGGACGGCTCGGATATGGAGGCGGTGGCTTCGGGCGGGTCGGGACGGAGGGCCGCTTGCCATGACGGATGCAGGGTGCGGAACGCACGCAGGATCAGCGGGGCGTCGTCGGGGGCGGTCGGGGTCACGTGCTGCTCCTCGTACATGTGCTCACGGGGGCTTGCCTGTTCGGGAGAGCACGTCACCGGCCCGGCCCGCGGAGGGGACCGCCGGCGACGCCGTCCTGACGAGGAGATGACCTGGCTGACGTGGACCACTCGGCGGGGAGCGCTGACGGTGGTCTCTTCCGAGCCCCGCGCGGACTGAATACTGGGGGCGAGTGGACCGCGGAGTCAAGTATTCCGGCACGTCAGGGCCGTTGCACGACAAGGGGTTCAGGCTCTTGTCGTCCGTCGTTCGGCCGTCTTGCGCAGCGGCCGGGACCGGTACGTAGTGAACTGTCCATGAAATGCCCGGCGTTGGGCGGTGCGGGCCGGTCGATGGCCGGTCGATGGGCGGTCTGACCAGCCGGATGGCTCCCGGCTCGACCGTTGTCGATTCTTCAGCCGCCCGTCGTCACAGGTTCTTGAGCGCTTCCCGTACGGACAGGGGCGCGAGCCGGTCGCGGGCGCCGTCGACGAAGTCCCGCACCGCGTCCGGATCGGTCTTGGCGTACTCGCGCAGGCTCCAGCCGATCGCCTTGCGGATGAAGAAGTCGGTATGGCCGGCCTGGGTCAGGCAGTACCGGAAGAGACGTTCCGCGTCGGTGGCGTCCTTGTAGCGCAGCTGGTGCAGCAGCGCGGTGCGGGCGATCCAGAGGTCGTCGTCCTCGATCCACTCGTCCATCACGGCGACCAGCGCCGGGTCGGCGGCGACGAGCCCTCCGACGACGTGCGCGGCGAGCGCGTCCACGGTGTCCCACCAGGGGACGGTGACGAGGAGGTGCCGCACCACCGGCAGGAATCCGGAGGAGCACCGTGTGACCCAGCGCCTGAGGTAGTCCACGGCGAAGTAGTGGTACTCGCGCTCGGGCAGCTGCCAGCAGCGCAGGGCGATCGCGGTGCAGTCGGCCTCGTCCGGCCGTGCCGTGCCCTGGAGGACGGTGCGGGACAGGGCACGGCGGTCGGGAGTGCGCAGGCCGAGGAACGGTGCGACGTGCTTCATGTATGCGGCGGCCTCGTGGGCCCGCACCGGGTCGGCGCCGGCCGCGTAGACGGTGGTGAGCCGGTCGATGACGGTGTCGGCGAGGGCGCTGGCCGGCGTGGCCGGGGGTGTCATGCGGCACAGGTTACGGCGCCCGGCCGGACTCGTCGGATAGTCTCCCGGGATGCTCGACCCCGTCCCCGGGCCGCGTGGCGGCCTCGCACTGCGCTGCGGCCGGGCCCTGTTGTCACCCTGGTCCCGGCTGGGCCTGCTGGCGCTGCTGCTCCTGGCCGCGGCTTCGACGGTGGTGGTGTACGAACCCCAGCGGCTGCTGGCATCGGGCTGGCCGCCGCAGCTGAGCGGCGGTACGGCGGTGGTGCTCTTCGGCATCGGGTACGGGCTGTGCACGGCCGCGCTGGTGCCCCGGCCCCTGCTGAATCTGGCCGCGGGCGCGCTCTTCGGATCCCAGGCGGGACTTGCCGCGGCGATCGCGGGAACGGTGCTCGGGGCCGGTATCTCCTTCGGCCTGGGCCGGGTACTGGGGCAGGACGCGTTGCGGCCACTGCTGCGGGGCCGCTGGCTGAAGGCCGCGGACGGCCAGCTGAGCCGTCATGGTTTCCGGTCCATGCTGGCGCTGAGGCTGTTCCCCGGCGTCCCCTTCGCCGCGGCCAACTACTGCGCCGCCGTCTCCCGCATGGGCTGGCTGCCGTTTCTCCTGGCCACGGCCATCGGCTCGGTCCCCAACACCACCGCGTACGTCGTCGCGGGCAGCAGCGCGGCCTCCCCCTCTTCCCCGGTCTTCCTCGCGTCGGCGGGCTTCATCGTGCTGTCGCTGCTGGCCGGGGCGGCCGTGGCCTGGCGCAAACGGCACCGTCTGCGCGACTCCTGACCTGCCCGGCCCGAGGGCCGGGAGGGGGAACCGAGGTGCCGGGCACGGCCTACAGGGCCTCGAGGACCGTCGCGTTCGCGAGCCCGCCGGCCTCGCACATCGTCTGCAGTGCGTAGCGCGCTCCGCGGGCGCGCATCGCATGGACGAGGGTGGTCATCAGGCGGGTGCCGCTGGCGCCCAGCGGGTGGCCGATGGCGAGGGCTCCGCCGTGGACGTTGAGCTTCGCCGGGTCCGCGCCGGTCTCCTGGAGCCAGGCGAGGACCACGCTCGCGAACGCCTCGTTGACCTCGAAGAGATCGATGTCGTCGAGGCCGAGGCCGGCCCGCTTCAGGACCTTCTCGGTGGCCGGCAGCACACCGGTCAGCATCAGCAACGGGTCCGAGCCGGTGACGGCGAAGCTGTGGAGCCGTGCGAGCGGACGGAGCCCGAGGCGCCGCGCCGTCTCGCCGGATGTGATGAGGACGGCGGAAGCCCCGTCGTTCACCGGACTGCTGTTGCCGGCCGTGACCGACCAGTCGATCTGCGGGAACCGCTCGGCGAACACCGGGTCCTGGAACGAGGGCCGCAGCCCCGAAAGGATCTCGGCCGTCGTCCCCTGTCGTACGCTCTCGTCCCGGGTGAGCCCGCCGATCGGTGCGACTTCGGCGTCGAAGAGCCCGTCCGACCAGGCCCGGGCCGCCCGCTGGTGCGACGTCACGGCGAAGTGGTCCATCGCCTCCCGTCCGATGGACCACTTCGCCGCGATGAGCTCGGCACTGATCCCCTGGGGCACCAACCCCTCCGGGTACCTGTGTGCGACGCCCGGTCCGAACGGGTCGGCGCCCGGCGGCACGTTGGACCACATCGGCACCCTGCTCATCGACTCGACTCCACAGGCGATGACGGCGTCGTACGCACCGGCCATCACGCCCTGGGCGGCGAAGTGGACGGCCTGCTGGGACGATCCGCACTGCCGGTCCACCGTGGTGGCGGGGACGGACTCGGGGAGTCCGGCGCCGAGCCAGGCGTACCGCGTGGTGTTCATGGCCTGCTCGCCCACCTGGTCGACGGTGCCGCCGATCACGTCGTCGACCGCTTCGGGATCGATTCCACTGCGCTCGACAAGCGCCCTCAGGGTGTGGGACAGCAGTGCGACGGGATGGATCCCGGCCAGTGCGCCGTTCGGCTTGCCCTTGCCGATCGGTGTGCGGACGGCTTCGACGATGACGGCGTCACGCATGGAGCGTTCCTCCTTGGCTCCGGGCACCGCAAGGGAAGGGTGACCCGAACGGGTTGGTTTGAAAACCGAACTCACTCACGGACTCTACGGTAACCCCGCGGGTTGGATTTTCCAACCCACTACTTCTTAAGCTGTCCCCATGACGTCCCCCCGTCCCTGCTCCATCGCCGCCACCCTCGCCGTCGTCGGTGAGAAGTACGCGCTGCTCGTCCTGCGTGAGGTCTTTCTCGGCGTCCACCGGTTCGACCGGATCGCGCGCAACACCGGCGCGCCCCGGGACGTCCTCACCACACGGCTGCGCCGCCTCGTCGAGGCCGGGGTGCTCGAGAAGGTCCCCTACAGCGAGCGCCCGCGGCGGTTCGAGTACGTGCCGACCGACGCGGGCCGCGAGCTGCACCAGGTGCTGCTGACCCTGATGGACTGGGGCGACCGGCATCTCTCGGAGCAGCGGCCGACGGTGCTCGAGCACGAGTGCGGCGAGGAGCTCAGGCCCGTCGTCGTCTGCGCCGCCTGCGGCGGTGAGGCCACGCGGGAGACCCTGACCGCGCGGGTCCAGGCGCCGGGCTGGACGGTGACGGGCCCGGTCGCCGACTGACGACCACGCGCCCGTGCGCCGGCGGCGGCGCGCACCCGGCCGTCCGACCCCGCCGCGGCACCATCGCCCCGCGAACGCCCTCGCTGCGGACCGCTGCGGCGATGTGCCGTGGGTCACTCGGCCGGAGCCCGCCCGTTCGGCGGATTCCGCCGGACGCTACGCTGCCAGGCGTGGACGCATGATCGCGGTCCACCCCTGTACCTTCCGACCGACCCTGACCAGTACCTGGATGGCTTAGCTTTCATGTCGTGGTTCGAATCGTTCATCCTCGGACTTGTCCAGGGGCTGACGGAGTTCCTGCCCATCTCCTCCAGCGCACATCTGCGCCTCACGGCGGCGTTCGCCGGCTGGCACGACCCTGGCGCGGCCTTCACCGCGATCACCCAGATCGGTACGGAGACCGCCGTGCTGATCTACTTCCGCAAGGACATCGCGCGGATCATCTCGGCCTGGTTCCGCTCGCTGACGAACAAGGCCATGCGCGGTGACCACGATGCGCAGATGGGCTGGCTCGTCATCATCGGCTCGATCCCGATCGGGGTACTCGGCATCACCCTCAAGGACCAGATCGAGGGCCCCTTCCGCGATCTCCGTCTGATCGCCACCACTCTGATCGTCATGGGCATCGTGCTCGGCATCGCCGACCGCCTCGCCGCCCGCGACGAGGAGGGCGGCAAGCACCGCGCCCCCCGGCACCGCAAGACCCTCCAGGAGCTGTCGGTCAAGGACGGTCTGATCTACGGCGTCTGCCAGGCGATGGCCCTGATTCCCGGTGTCTCCCGCTCGGGCGCGACGATCAGCGGCGGTCTGCTGATGGGGTACACGCGCGAGGCGGCGGCACGGTACTCGTTCCTGCTCGCCATCCCGGCCGTGCTGGCTTCCGGCGTCTTCGAACTGAAGGACGCCGGTGAGGGCCATGTGTCGTGGGGACCGACGATCTTCGCGACGATTGTCGCGTTCGTCGTCGGCTACGCCGTGATCGCGTGGTTCATGAAGTTCATCACGACCAAGAGCTTCATGCCGTTCGTCATCTACCGGATCATCCTCGGCATCCTGCTGTTCGTGCTGGTGGGAGCAGGCGTGTTGAGTCCCCACGCAGGCGAATCCGCAGGCTGAGGGCGACACTTCCCGCCAATTCCTGCCAGCGACTGGGTGGCGGGCGCTTGGAAGTTTCTTGAGCTTATTAGAGTCATTTCGAGCCTGCTCCCCTTGATCATCTCCCAGTCGTCTCCCATCTCCCATAGAGAGGCAGCCAGGGCGGGCCTGCCACCTGGAGGGGTGGTTCGACCGTCCCGCCCTGGCCGGTCTGTCCAATGAGCCACGACACGTGCATCCAGGCTCGTCACCCAGACGGGCGAGTTTGTCGAGCAGCTGGTCGTCGAGTGGGCCGCAGCCGAACAGGCCGAACGGCGGGTGCGCGCCGGCCGACTTGGTCGAGCTCGAGCAAGCGGCATGGGAGTCGGCGGCGGACCGTGGGGTCGCGCTGGTGGTCACCGCTCACAGTGGGGTTCTTGCTCGCCGACGCAGATGTCGATCCCGTTCCCACCATTCAGATAGTCCTTGCCGCCGTCACCCTGCAGTGTGTCCCTGCCGTCCTCGCCGAAGAGGTCGTCGTCCCCTACCCCGCCCCACAGCTTGTCCCATCCGTCGTCGCCTTCGACATGGTCGTTACCGGGCTCGCCGTCGAGCTGGTCCCAGCCTTCGCCACCCAGAACGATGTCGTCGTCGGTGCCGCCACGCACGAAGTCCTCGCCTGCGTCACCACGGACGACGTCTGAATCAGTGCCGCCCGTCGCCTCGTCGTCCCCGTTGCCGCCGCGCACGTAGTCCTTGCCGGTTCCGCCGTTGAGCTTGTCGTTTTGATCCTCGCCATACAGGTAGTCGCCGTCCTGCCCTCCTTCAAGAGTGTCGTGGCCGACATCTCCGTGGAGTTCGTCCTCGCCCCGGCCGCCGCGGAGGACGTCGCCACTCTGGAGCGCATAGAGATAGTCGTTGCCGCCATCCCCGACAAGCTCGTCGCTGCTGGGTCCGCCAGAGAGTTGGTCGTTTCCCGGCCCGCCGTAGACGTGGTTGTCGGAGAACCCGCCGAAGAGCTTGTCGTCGCCGGCCTCGCCCCAGAGGTAACCCGGCCAGGACCCAGCTTGCAGGACGTCGTTGCCGTCACCACCAACGAGGGAGGCGGGCCGGGAGACATCGCGAGCGACCGTGACCTCGTCGTCGCCGTCTTTCGTGTGAACGGCGATCTGCACAACCTCGGCTACAGGGCAGCGGACTTCTGTGCCCCCCGCACACCCGCTGCCCGCTGTGAGTGCGGCTCCCATATCCACGACGACCAAGTCGCTCCCCGATGTGGTGATCTTGATCCGGTTGTTCGCCCCCGGTTCCGCCAGGACGACCAGGGTTTTCCCGGCCACATACACGTTGGTGACCGCCGCGTGAGCAGTCACTGCGGAACCCAGGACCTGCGCGGACAACAGGAGCACCATCGCGGCGATGCAGACACAGAATTTCCTCATGCCACAGACTTCCGACTCGAGCGCTGTCAGTTGTCGTGCGCTCAGCCGTCAGCGTGCCGCAGATGCACGCACGGCGAGATTGAGGGGGTGGCACGGTACCGAACAGCTGCCGTTGCAATCCAGGCCCAATGATCAGGGGCGCTGTCCATGCGTCAGTGGATCAGACCCGGTGCAGATGGACGGCTGACTTGTAGAAGCGACCCGAATTGGCTTCTACCACTGCACACTTCTTCAAGGGTGCCTGGCATCGCGCCGTGGCGGCAACTCGAGGGCCCGACTCCGCTGGCACGCGGCCTGCGACCGCCGACCGAACAGCGGAGCGCTTCCTGGTTCACACGGGCCTTGTCGGGCGAACCGATGGAGGGGCTCCGGCAGCCCCACGCCTTATCCGCAGTCGTTTCGGTTGATCTTCAGGGAGCGGGTCTGGTCGTTGACGTTGTAGGAGCGCAGGTCGTGGATGGAGCCTCCGCTGCGGGTCACGCACACCCAGCGCCCGGCGTAGTTTCGCTACTGAACTTGATTGGGTGATGTCGGGTGGGCAGGCTGCACGGGGAGCCTGAGGAATGCGCTGGCCTGCCGCCGACTGGCCTGCGATCGTGAGGAAGTGCCAGAACACTTGACGATGCACTCGCCGTTGCCGGACACGAAGTGGTCGGCTGGGTCGATCCGGATCACGAGCCGGACGGTCCGCGCCGAGGAGATCTCGGTTCGCCTGGGTATCGTCCCCGACGAGCAACTCGAGCAGGGGAGTTTGATGAGTCCCCGAAACCCGAGCAGCGCCCGTCGGGAGACCAGCGTCTGGATCCGGACGAGTGGACTGGGAAGCGACAGCAAGCTTGAGGACCACGTCGCGGCGCTGGTCAGACTGGTCAACGGGTGTCGTGAGGAGCTGACGCGCCTGTCTGCCGATTGCGATCTGGAGCTGTATCTCGGTTTCGGCAGTGAGAACGGTCAGGGAGGCTGCGTCCTGTCGGCCCACCTGCTCACCGAGGTCGGCGGGCTGGGGCTCGACGTCGTTCTCGACCTCTACCCGCCCACGTCAGAGGTGGGTGTCGTTCGGGGGTGACCGTCGCCTCCGGTATTGCGGGGGTGAGGGGATCGGCAGTCAGTCGAGGATGAGGCCGGTGCCGGCAAGGCAGCCATCGACCAGCTCCGGACGGTACTGGACCCTTTTGAGCCGACGCTTTACGGCTCTGGTGATCTGGCTGAGGTCGGCGGCGGCGAGGTTGCCGAGGTCACGTTTGACCAGTGACCAGATTCCCTCTTGCGGGTTGAGGTCCGGGGCGTAGGTCGGCAGCTGGAACACGGTGAGCCACTCGGCGTTCGCGGCGATGAACTCCCCCATTCCGGCGGCCAGGTGGAGGCCAACGTTGTCCCAGACGAGCACGATCGGGCCGCCCAGCTGGGCGTGGGCGCGGACGATCAGATCACGAAAGCAGGCGAATCCGCAGGCTGAGGCGACGTCTGGTCCGAGTGCCACGCCCGGCCAGAGGCACGCATCGGGTGGCATCGGCTCGAGCCGACGACGGCGGGTGCCGGGTGAACCGACCCTTGGCTCACCTGGCACTCCTACCCCCGGGAAGCGGCCCGGGGGCAAGAGGCGGGCGGGCGGGCCATGTCGGTATGTCAGCCGAAGCAGCCGGGGAGGGCGCTCTCACTGCCTTCGCAGTTGGTCGGGACGTTGTCGATGATGCGGACCTTCCCGTGGGTGGTGACCTCGCCGCGGTTGTGGATACCACCGGCGGGCTCGTCCGAACAGGTTGTTCCTCACCGTGGAATCGGTCAGGGCGAGGGGGCTGGGGACGAAGTCGTGGGAGTCGACGAAGATGCCGCCACCGCGGGCACCGTTCCCCGGAGCCTGGTTACCCGTGATCTTCGAGCCACGGATCGCCACACCGTCGGGGGAGAGCAGATAGATGCCGCCGCCGGCGCCGTCTTCCGCGGTAACGGCGTTGTCGGCGATCGTGCTGCCCTCGACCACGAACGACGGCTGGTCGGTGGTGATGCCGCCTCCGAATTCCCCGGCAACGTTGCCCTTGACGATGCTGTCCAGCAGATACAGCGGGCCGCCGTCGGTGTCGACGGCGCCGCCCTCCACCGACGCGAAGTTATGCGTGAGGGCACTCTTGTCGACCTCCGCCACGCCGTGGTTGTGCAGAGCACCACCGTCCCCGGAGGTGTTGTGGCTGAGCAGGCTCTCGCGGATGGCCACGGAAGCCCCTTCCTCGTTCAGAACGGCAGCGAAGCCTTGGGAGGCATTGCGCGTGATCCTGGAGTCGGCGATCTCCAGTTTGGCGTGGTTGCCGATCGCGGACGCGAACGTGGCCCAGTTCCGGCTGAAGCCGCTGTCACGGACACGGGCGACGCCCTCTCTCAAGGTCTCTGTCACCACCGGCCGGTCCGGCACTCCGGGTGCTGATATCGGCGCGAGAAAATTCCTCAGATCGGGAATGAGGGCCGCACTTATAACCTTCAAGATGATAGTGATTGGTTAGATCGGCCTCCGCTGAGGAGGCTGGCCGGTCCTTGCCTCGAGGAGCCCGTCGATGTCAGAAGCCCGACCGCCCCTGCCGCCGTTCACCGCCGAGACGGCGGGCGCCAAGGTTCTCGCAGCCGAAGACGCCTGGAACAGGCGTGACCCGCAGCGAGTCTCGTTGGCCTACGCCCCTGTGTCGTGGTGGCGGAACCGCGACCGGTTTCTTGTCGGTCGCGAGCCTATCGTCGAGTTCCTGACCCGGAAGTGGGGCACCGAGCTCGGCTGCGTGCTGCCAAAGAACCTTTGGGCGTTCACGGACGGCCGGATCGCGGTGCGGTTCACGTATGAGTGGCATGACGCGGGCGGCCGGTGGTGGCGGAGCCACGGCAACGAGCTGCGGCAGTTCGATGCCCTGGGGTTGATGAGTCGGCGTGAGGCCAGCATCAACGACCTTCAGAAGTCGGAGAACGATCCGAGCATCTTCGGCCCGCGTCCCCGGGAAGAGCGATGACCGGCCGGTATGCCCAGCTGGCATTCACTCCGGCGGTCCAGCGGCATCAGCGTTCGCACGGGAGCGATCGTGCATACACCCGAATGGCGGAGGTGCCCGCTGTCGCCGACGCGATCGGTCCGGACGAGGCGTGGTTCATCAGTGAGCGGGACAGCTTCTATCTCGCGACCGTCAGCGAGACCGGGCGGCCTTACATTCAGCACCGCGGCGGGCCGGCCGGCTTCCTGCGGGTGCTCGACGCGCACACGCTCGGATTCGCGGACTTCCGGGGGAACCGGCAGTACATCAGCCGGGGCAATCTCGACGGAAACGATCAGGTCTCGCTGTTCTTGATGGACTACATGACGCGCACCCGGATGAAGATCTTCGGGCGGGCTCGGGTGGTGGAGGCCGACGACGATCCTGAGCTGGTCTCTCGACTGGGCGACACGCGGTATCCGGCCCTGGTGGAGCGCGCCATGCTGATCGACGTCGAGGCTTTCGACTGGAACTGCCGGCAGCACATACCGCAGCTGTTCCCGGCTGAGGCTGTCGCGGAGGCTGTGCGGACCCTGCAGGACAAGGTTGCGGTGTTGGAGCGGGAGAGCGCCCGGCTTCGGCAGGAGAACGAGGAGCTTCGTCGCGCTCGGAGGTGACAGCATCCGTGGGCAGGCTCGCTCAGGCGGCCTGTCCACGTGAAAAGTGCGCGCGGGCCTTCGCCCGATTTCTCCCAGACTGTCGGGGGCGTCTGTCCCGGCCGCGACCGGTACAGCGCGACCGCGTCCGCCTTGAACTCCGGCGGATAGTGCTTCATCACCACGAGGTGACTCCTGTTCTTAGCTCCTCAAGATCCACGTCTCGAGTGTCCAAGATCAGGGGTCAAGGCCCAACCTCGGCCTGATCAAGCTCGATATGCTGGGCGTACGGATGCAGTCCGCGATGGCCCACGCCGCCAACGTGACCTTCACCGTGGCCTGGTCCGATGTGGCCGGGAGCATGAAATTCTACGACGACGGCGACATCTTCCGGGTCTATGACGAACTTCGGGACGGGCGTCATCCAGGCGATGGGGGCGGCCATAGACGGAGTGCCGTGCGGGTCGCGGTGAAAGCGCGACGCCTCTTGGCCTTGGCGACCTGGTCGCGGCGGCTGCACTCCGTGGTGGTGCACTTTTCGATCTCTTCGGCGCCGACGTACCAGGCGGTCGAGGTAGGTGGTGGTGATGCATGCCATGTCGCCGGCTCCGTTACCACCGCAGACCAAGAGCGTCTCGCCGGGCTTCAGGTCCCCGTCCTTCATGAGATTGTGGCGGTAGGCGACCAGCCGCTTCTCCAGGACCTTGCGGAGCTCGGTGTCCGAGAGCGGTTTGCTAGCTTCCTGGAGTTCCTTTCTCACCTGGGCTTTGAGTTCCGCGACAAGCATGTCAGCGGCGACCTTCAAGGGTTCGGACGAGGCCTTGGCGGCTGCGGCGGCATCCTTGCCCGCGGCCTCGGCAGATATCCCGGCCTCGTACTGGGAGGCGTAGTTCCCGGCGACACCGGCGGAGTGCTGGCGTGTTCGGCGGAGCGGGCGGCTGATTGGGCGTCCTGTTGGCTGCTGCGGCGGCGTTCCTGGCTGTCTTCGCGGATTCGGCGGCGCGGTCGGCGGACTGGGCCGCGTCGGTGGCGAACCCGTCTGCCTTCTGCGCGTATGTGTTGGCCTCATTGGCGGACTTTTCGGCCTTGGCCGCCCATACGTTGACGGCTTCGCGGGCGTCCTTTCGGGCTTCCGCGGCCACCTTCTGGGCTTCGGCGGCGTCTTTGTGGGCGAGCGCTGCCGACTTGTACGCGGCCTGGAGGAGGATGTTGATCTCGGCGATGTGGGCGGCGGCGTTGGCGTCACGCTGCTGCGCCTTGTACAGACCGATGTCGAGGAAGGTACGCCGTCCGGAGGGCGGTCCTGACAGTGCGGCCCGTGCTGCGGCCTGGACCTCGGGACCGCCGTTGGACAGGGCCTTGCCGACAGCGGCCGTGTCGTCGTCCTCGCGTCATTCAGGCCGGCGCAGGTACCGGCAAGACGTCCACGCTGGCCTTCCTGGCCGAGCAGATGTCCGCCCGTCGCGGCTGCTACCTGGCCTTCAACCGTGGTCCGCCCGAATGAGCAGGAGCCGGAGGGGGCACGGCCCCGATGCCATCCTGCATGCCGTCGACCGTCTCGTACCCGAGGAACAGGCCCAGGTCACCGTCTCCACTGCCCACAAGGCAAAGGGCCGGGAATGGGGCAGCGTGCGCATTGCCCGCGACTTCACGCCTCCGCCCGACACCGACGAAGTCGATGCCGCGGCAGACCACCACCCATTTGCTGATGTCGTCCGTTCGGCTGCTGCGGTCGGCGGGGGCCGTCAGGCCGGGGTGTCCCCTTCGAGGATCTTCGCAAGGTGTTGCAGCGTCGTGTGGATGTCGCACTGGAGGCGGGTCAGATCCAGGCCGTCGTCGCCGAGGATGGTGAGCAGGGCTCGGTCGTTGATCGCCTGGACGACCACGTGCCGGTCCGCGCTGCGGGTGGTGACGTCACGCAGGCCGGAACCGCCCGCCTCGTGGGCCATACGGCGCGCGAGGCTGTGGGCGGCGGCGGAGAGGGCCGCGATGGACTCCGCGTGCACAGCGTCGACGTCGGCGGCGACCAAGAGGCCGTCGACGGTGGAGATCACTGTCTCGCTGACGCCCATCACGCCTTCGCGCAGTGCCGTGAGCACCTCGACGAGTGGTTCGGGCTGGTGGATTTCAGGCATCGGCATTCCCGGCTTGTGTGCGGTGGCGTGCTGGAGTGTGGGGCGTGGTTCAGGGCAGTGCCGCGAGACCCGCGCGGACGCAGTGGAGGAGGGCTGTATCAGGCTGGTGCTCAGTGAGGTTCGCCGGGAAGGACGGTCGGTCGGGGGCCGCGCCGGGTTGGCGCCTGGGCAACGGCGGTAGTGGTGAGTGCGCACCTGTGCGGGTGCGAGCGCGTCTCAGCTGCCTGGCGAGGGCGAGGCTTCGCCGTTTGGCTTTCTTGCGCCGACGTGGGTTCACGCCGTATCCGATCGCTGTGGATGGTGTGCGCCGGGTGAGCGTTGTGGAAGCGGTGCCGGGGCGGCCGGGCGCGGGGTTCTGGTCCGGAGGCCGGGCACGCGCGGGGCGGTGCTGGGGCGGCCGCCGAGCGGTGGTGTGTCGAGCTCGACGAGGCCGAGGGTTCGCAGGTGGGAGAGGTCAAGCATAACAGCGTACGTGCCGCGGCCCAGAGCGAAGGCGATGTCGCGAGGGATACGACGCCCGTTGGCGGCTTCCAGGACAGCTGTGTGTCTCGGGGGGAGGCGGACCGGGGATGTGTTGGTCACACGGATGCGGGTACGGGCAAACTCCGTTGCCGATCCCCATAGTTCGGTGACAGTGGCGAGGCGGCGAGTGGTCTCGGCGGTGACAAGGTGCGGGGCGAAGGCGCGAGCCGTGACGACCGGTCTGGACGGCCCGCGCACCTCCCACTCGGTGGCGGAGCCGAGGGCGAGGGCGAAGGCGCTGTCGAACAGAGCCGCTGTACAGACGACCTCGAACTCTTCCGGGGTCAACAGACCGCGTCGATGGAGTTCTTCGCACAGGGTGTTCCCGCCGGAGCTGCTTGCCGCGCAGGCCGCTGCCCAGGCGGTGTCCTCGACTTGCCCTGTTTTCAGGAGAATCGACTCCGCGCTGGGGGCGCCGGGGGTGTCCACCACGACGATCCTGCCGTGGCGCAGATGGATGGTGCCGCCCGGGGTGCCAGCGACAGTGACCGCCGCGTCACGCTCTTCCTCATGGAGAGCGGCGAGGAGGGCAGGGAGGTTGCGCGGGGCGGCGTTCGCGACCTTCACGCGATCACCTTGGCGGCGTAGAGGCCCAGGTGGTGCAGGACCAAGGCCAGGTTGGCCTGGCCACGCTCCAGCACGGCGGTCAGCAGCAGAGGATCGCCCTGCCGGGACACGGTGGCGACGATGAGCTGGCGGTTGGTTCCCGTGATGACGATGCTCTCCAACTCGCCTTGTGCGCCAGCCGTGTTCAGTCCACTGCCGACGAGGGCCGTGAGGCGGCTGCACTCGATGGGGTCCGAGCCGTTCGTGCCGGCGTCGCCGTATGTCAGTCCCGTAACCGCGTCGATGAGCGTGACACCCGTGACACCCGGCAGCTCCAACAAGCAGCCCAGGGAGGCTTCGACTGATGACAACGGGGCTCACCTTCACCGATGCTTCACACGACAACAGAAAGCACAGTACTTTAAGCCGAAAGATTCAGGACAGGGCACAGGACGCTCATCTTCTGGAACTTTCTGCCACATCGCACCAGCGCACCGAGTGAAGGGCATGACGATGAACATCGAGACCGCGCTCAAGGAAGCCATGGCCATCGACGGCGCCCTCGGCGTCGCCTTGGTCGACTACGAGAGCGGTATGTCGCTCGGCGTTCTCGGCGGTGGCCAGGGGCTGGACCTGGAGGTGGCCGCCGCGGGCAACAGCGAGGTGGTCCGCGCCAAGACCCGTACGCTCGAACTGCTCGGGATGGACGACTCGATCGAGGACATCCTCATCACGCTCGGCGCGCAGTACCACATCATCCGTCCGCTGGGCAGCAGCAGCGGGAGCCTCTTCCTTTACCTCGCGCTGGACCGTTCACGCGGCAATCTCGCGCTGGCTCGGCACGCGCTCAAGCGCATCGAGCGCGAGTTGGAGATCTGAGCGGATCTCCCCCATTCCGCTGAGCTGAGGCCTGTCGTGCCAGGCGCCCGCGTGATCAATCCACCCGTCTCCTCCAGCCACCACGACGCCTCGTTCCGGGGAATCCGCTAACCCGGCGACCGGTACGGAACGTGACGCCCGGGAAGATCACCGCGGACTGCAGCTGACGCGCTGCGGGAACTGGGCGTCGACTGGGTGCGACACCGCCGCCGTCCGGCCGTTGAGCCGGACCTGCAAGACCCCGGGGCCACGGTGATGGTCCCGGGGTCTGTGACGGTCTCAGCCAGCTCGTCAGGCAAGAGAACGGCTGCCCCCCAATGTGCGTTCATCCCTGAGGGAAAAACGCTCGCCGCAATCAGCCACGAGCTGCGGCTGGACCACTCCACCGTGCGCCGCCGTCGGCAAGGCCGATGCGAGGGGCGAGGGTGAGGGTGCCGTCGTCGTCCCACGCGAAATTGACGGGTGCGCCGTTCTCGCCTTTGGCCTTGATGAGGGCCAGGCACTTCTTTGCGGCCCGTACGACGGTTGCCCGGTCGACGCGTACGGACACGTCACGCTTCGTCGCGAACAGACTGTCGTGCTTCGGCAGGTTCCCGTCCAGGGGGCGGGTGGTGATGGTGGTGTGGTCGATCGAGAAGGTGGCACGGGGGATGGCGCCCTTGCCGTTCTCGATGACGCCGATGCCCACGGGCCCGTCGTACGCTATCGAGGCCCTGCTGGAGGGCCTGATCGCGGAAGCCGCGAAGCGGGGTGAGATCGATCTGTCCCTGGTCAGCATCGACTCCACCACCGTGCGTGCTCACCACGACGCAGCTGGGATGCACCTGGGGGAGGATGTGCTCACCGCCCTGGAGAAGGCTGCCACCGAGGCGGAGAAAGCCAGGTCAAAAGGGGCAGCCTCGAAGAACAAGACGGACAGGACGCCGAGTTCGATCCCGGGCGGGAGGAACGACGACGCATCCGGCGTCGGCGAAAACTCCGGCTGAAGGCCGCCCTCCTGGGACGCTCCAGGGGCGGGCAGACCAGCAAGGTCCACCTCGCCGCCGACCGCAAGTGCCGCCCGCGCACCAGCAGCACGGCGGACACCGGGGCTGACCACGGGCCCGGCAGCGGAACGGTGCGCCTGAGCGACCGCCTCGGGTCGGCAGCCAGCTGCCTCAACCACCACATCCCCCGACAGGCTCAGGGATTGTCGCCGAAGGCGCACTGGCATGCCCCCTCCAACAACAGGTAGAACGCGTCGCCGGCATCCCCGGCCTGCGACTTCTCGGCCACAACAACCGGCGCCTGCGCCTGGTGCACCTGCCGACCGAAGCGCGCCTTGACCTCGTCGACTCGACTGCCAGTTCCTGGTACACCAGCAGGGATACGCGCCGAGCCCTGCGCCAGGAAACCGCGTGGCACGACAGGGACGCCACCGAGCCTCTGCGGGATCTCGGCGAACTCGTCAGTGCCGAGCAGCTTCCTTCGGACCTGTGGGCTCGAAAAGCGGCGTCGAAGCGAATCCGAAGCAGCGACGGAACGGTGAGGGCCCAAAGGATCGGGAGCTCCGTAGCGGGGCGCGCGTCGGGAATCAGCATGCCCGCAGATGTCGAAGGTCGAGCTGTACGCGGCGATCCGGCGTGACCATCGCGGCGGAATGTCGATGCCGGGACGCAGGCCGCGGCGGGACCGGCCGGATGGCCGAGCCCGCCGCGGTAAGTGCGTGACGGATGGTCAGTTCAGCAGGAGGCGTCCCGGACGGTGGTGGTAAAGGTGGTGCCGTCTTTCGCCTTCAGCGAGACGGACCGGGCCTTCGCGGGGTGATTGAGCGTCAGGACGTGGCCCTTCCCGGCGCTCGGTGCCGAGTTCACTGGCGCTTTCTGCCAGGACTTCCCACCGTTGTAGGAGACCTCGGCCCGCAGGGTGTCGCAGCCGTCCTTGGCAGCCGGCCCGTGGATCTGGAGCGGCACGGTGAAGCGTCCGCGGACAGCGGTGGTGTCGTCCAGGTTCAGCTTCGGGGCAAACGCGACAGTGGACAGCGGCACACGGGTGGTGGTGTCCGCATCGGGCCGGGCGCTGTCGAAGTCCCAGACGGCGTCGACGCGGGTGCTGGTCGCCGCAACGGTAGCGGGACGACTTGCGGTGGTGCTCAGCCGGTAGCGCTTGGCATCCGCCACGAGTTCGACGTGGCCGCAGGGTCCGGTGCGCTCGTCTGCGTAGGTGTTCTGCGCGGAGGTCACTGTGGTGCGCACGGCGCTTGTTCGCGCCCACCCGGAGTTGCCTGCGCGATCGGCGAAGAGCGGCAGGCACAGGTTGAGGGTGTCGCGGGTGCGCTCGGCGTACGCGTCCGCGGTGAAACGGGGGCCGATGACTCCGGCGCCGGTCTCGGCCGTGTATGCCTTGCCCGCCTCGTAGCGCAGGGACGCGGTCTGGGAGTGCCCCATCTGTGCTTCGGCGTCCGGTGAGTCGTCGGCGTACTGACTCACTCCGAGGCTCCAGGTGAAGCCTGGCGGGGTGCTGACGTACTGCTTGGAGACGCCGGGCAGCGGGACCGGCGGGCCCGACGTCCCGAGGCTGAAGCTGTCGCGGCGGGTCCATGCCGCGTTCACTGAACCGTGCGGGCGGGGAGATCCCGCGTCGGGCCGGGTGGACGAACCGGAGCGGAGGGTGATCTGCGCGAGGTCGGCGGCGCGGACGGTATGCCGGAGGCCGTCGAAGAAGTGCCCGCGGCGGGGCACGATGAGGTTGTAGTGGTCGCCGTTCTTGGTCCACAGGCCGGTCATCACGGCCTCGAAGTCCTCGGGTGCCACGGCACCGCCGAGCCGGCCCAGCGTGAGCTGTTTCGGGTCGGGCACGAACCACGTGGTGGTCGAGGCGTCCCCTCCGCTGCCGGAGAAGAAGTTGACCGACCCCTCCCGGTAGGCGGCACCGTGCGGTAGGTCGATCTCGACGGGGTGCGCTGTGCGTGCGTCGGTTCGCAGTGTGGTGTCGCGGGTAAGGGAGAGACGGGGCTGGACGATCATCGCCGTCCCGGGCCGTCGTCCTTTCCGGCGGCGGGGTTGGTCACGTAGGAAGCCAATCCGGTAGTCGCCGCGCGGCAGGCGGATGTGTGCGGTGCCGTCGCCCGGCGTTGTGGACAGGACCGCCGCGACGTTGCCGACGGCTCCTTCGCAGGTCAGCCAGATGTCGGACTCGGCGCGTTCACGGTTGCTGTCGGTGGCCTCGATCCGCAGGTCGTAAGACTCAACCTCGCGGTCTACCGAGACGGCCGTGCGTACGTGCTGTCCTCCGCCCTCGGGGGTGGCGGTGACCCGGGCGCCGAACAGGCCGTCGGTGTTACCGATGCGGGTGTCGGCGGTGAGGCGAACCTCTGCGACGCTGCCGGCCGGGATGATCAGGCGCTTCGTGGAGACGGTGAACATTCCTTCGGGAGGCGCCGTGCTGGAGCCGGCCTTCCCGCGCGGCCCTTGGGCGTCCAGAGCCAGGCTGAGGACAGCGTCCCGGTCACCGAGGTTGCGGTAGGTGAGCGCGCGGGTGACCGGCTAGTCGTCGTCGAGCGGCCAGCTCTGGGTGCCAAGGCCGATCGACGTCTGCTCGCTGACGACCTCTTGCCCGCTCGCTCGGTCGGTCGGCGTTCACCAGGCCGGTGCCCTGCTCGACGGTGGCGGCGTCCTTGGCGGCGTCGGTCGGCGCGGCGGAGGATGCGAGCGCCTGCGGGGATAACTCCCCCAGCATGCCCCACCCGGCGGGCTTGTTGGCCGGTCGTGGCCTTGCCCTGGGCCCGGGTCGGGAGCACGATCAGAGCACACGATCGGATCAGAGGGGGCGTCATGCAGTGCGGGAACTGCGGGGCCGGGGCCATCCAGGGCCCGGGCGGCACGTGGATCTGCTCGAACCAGTGTGGCTGGTCGTCCGGCGTCGCCGTTCTGGTTGGCGGACGGTCTGCTTGCCCCCTGTCGGCGCGGGTAGCCTGCCCGTCATGAGCCACCTACCCCACCACGCGCCCACCACTCCGGTCGAGGAACTATTCCCGCAGGACGCGGTATCGGACGGACCGGAGATCACCGAAATCGACTGCCCCCGGTGCGGATCCCGTCTGGCGGGGCTGGACGGCCGGTATCAGTGCGCGGGGTGCCAGTGGGTGAACGCGTGGTCAGAGGGGCATCGGGATCTGCCGAACGCGCAGGACGACCCGGACTACCCGGGACCGGCCGGAGCCCGGCCCCGGCTGTAACAGCCGGCCCTACGGCTCTTCGGTGAACTCGTCCTCGGTGTAGCGCCCGCCCATGTGCGCCATGTGATTCACCGCGGGTGTGTCAATTTAACGGCTGATCCTGGTTGTTGAGTGCTTCAGTTGTTGCTGCTCGGCCTGGCGGATCCACTCCAGAAGCAGGAATCTGCGCCGGTGACGGACGAGATCGGCGAAGGCTCGGGCCAGGTCACAGGCACGGGTGATGTCCGGGCAGGCGAGCCGGACCTCCAGCAGCCGCTTGTCCTGGCTCTCGGTGAGGGTCTCGCGGGGCCTCATGATCCATGAGGTGATCTTCCGCGGGCTGGGGATGTCGGCCCGGACCTGCTCGGCGGTCCCCGCTCGTGGCGCGGCGAGGTGTTTCCGGACCACCTGGCGACTGCCACGGTAACCGCGCTCGTGGATCTCCAGGACCAAACGGGTGCCACTGACCTGGCCCTGGGTCTTGGTGAAGCGCGCGTTGAGATACGCCTTGAACGGCTCCAGCACTCCGTTGGGGCGGCGGTCACGGGCGGAGGCCAGCAGCTCGTCGAGGTCAGTATTGCGGAAGCGGCGTACGGTCTTGCGGTCGAGGTTCAGACGGCGGCCGATGGCGCTGATCGTCCAGCCCTTCTCCACCAGGCCGAGCAGCCCGCCGCCGGAGTCCACAGCGACGAACCGCAGCCCGTATCGCTCGGCCTGCCGCTCGGCGAGCTCGCGCACGCCGGGCCACTCCGAGGTGTCGCCCAGGTCGCAGTGGACGACCACGACCTTGTCCTTGCAGCCGACCCGGGCCGCCCAGGTCGCCAGCCGGTGGAGCATCACGAGCGAGTCCTTGCCAGCGCTGGAGTGTACAAGGATGGCGTCGGCGACGCGGATCAGCTCCAGCGGCATGGTGGCCAGTTCGTCCAGGATGCTCGCCGCCACGGCCGACCGGCGCTTGCCGCCCGTGGCGCGACCGCGGGCGTGCGGGGCGTAGAGGGCGGGGAGCTCACGGTTGGCCGTACGGGCAGCAGTGAAGGCGCGGCGCAGATTGGCCTTGGCGGCCTGGTCGCGGCGGCCGCAGTCGGCATACGTGGCCCGTGCCGCTTCCAGCACGTCGGCGGCGGCCCGCCTCTGGGCGCGGCCCCGGGTGGCGACCAGCTGCTGCTCGCAGCGGCCGATGTCGGTGAGCGCGTCCACGGCGGCCTGGCTTGCCCGGGCGCAGGCCAGCGGCGGTGTACGCGGCGTCGGCCTGGTCGGCGCGCCGGACGGCTTCCAGCATCTGCAGCAGGGTGGTGATGTCCATGGGGTCCTCTCGGCGCGGGGTGGTGTTCTCGGTGCCGGGCAGCTGCCACTGCCGCCCGACGTGCCTCGGTGAGCGGTTCCGCTCACCGAGGCACCGGCGCCTAGTAGGTTGTCGCGGCTAATGTTTGGGGTAGAGGTGGCGTAGTTTGATGCGTGCGTCGTGGGTGGTGAACTGCCAGTTCACCTGACGTTGGTCGGTGTTGGTGGCGTTCTGCCAGGTCGAGAGTTCGGCGTTGAGTGTGTCGAGGTCGCCGATCCGGTGGTCGAGACATTGCCTGGTCAGTGCGGAGAGTTCGGTCTCGGCGATGTTGAGCCATGACCCGTGTTTGGGCGTGTGGTGGATCTCGAGGCGTTGAGCCAGGGCGAAGGCCTCTTCCGGTTCGAATGCCTCGTACAGTGAGGCGATGCCGTGGGTGTTGAGGTTGTCCATCACCAGCACCACGGTCTTGGCGTCGGGGTAGTCCACGCTCAGCAGCTGCTTGACTTGGCCGGCCCAGTCGATCCGGGTTCGCTGGGGCAGTGCCTGGACTCGACGCCATCCGCGTAAGGGTTCGACCCACACGAAGATGGAGCATGTGCCGCGGCGGATGTACTCGCTGTCTTGGCGGGCGTCGTGACCGGGTCGGGCCGGAAGCGGGCCGCGGGCGTGGTCGAGGAGCTGGTAGGGCTTCTCGTCCATGCACACCACCGGACATGCCGGGTCATAGGGCCGGGCGTAGACGGCCAGGACGTCTTCCATCCGGGCCGCGAACTGCGCGTTCCCTCGTGGCGGGATGGTCCAGCACTTCTTCAGGTGAGGACGCAGTTCCGTTTTTTTAGGACCCGCCCGATGGTGGAGTGGTCCAGATCAGGGATGTCCTCGACCAGCGCAACGTGCTTCTCCAGCAGCCGCAGCGACCACCGCGCATAGCCTTGGGGTGGCTGGGAGCGCGCCATCGCGATCAGCCGGGCTTCGACCTCGCCAGTCACCGGCGAGGGCACCGGCGGCAGGTCGCGCTTCTTCCGCGCGATCGTGGCGTGAACATCACCACCGGTCTCAACGAAACGCTTGGCGACCAGCCGCAACGTCTCCCCGGAGACGCCGAGCCGGGCCGCGATCACCTCCTTGGAATCCACCTCACCCACCGAGGTATCCAGCGCAAGCAGCACCCGCGCACGCATGATCATCGAGGCTCCACGAACACCCGTGGTGGTTACCCGGACCAAATCCTCGCGATCCCGCACAGTCAACCTGACCGGCCACTTCTTCTGCGAACCCATGACAACAATCCTGCTCTGGCGAAAGGAGAAGGAATCCGCTAGACACCAACCCTCCCAACCAACACACACCACAACTAAGCAGCGACGCACCACTAGGTGCCGCATCAGGCAACGTTTGCCCTGTCGACGACAGCACCCGTGCTGCCAGCCAAATCAGCTCCCGCGGCTGCTCGTGCTCGCGGCGGCCCCTCCAGCACGTCCCACCGGGAGGCGACACCGGGGCTCCGGCGTAGCAGTGCTCTGCGCTCGCGCTCCGTCATGCCGCCCCACACGCCGAACTCAATCCTGTTGTCGAGGGCTTCGATCAGACACTCGGTGCGTACCAGGCACCGGGCACAGAGGGCCTTGGCGCGATTCTGCTCCGCAGCCGCGGCGAACAACTCGTCTGAGTCGGTCGTCCGGCAGACAGCGTCCGTGTGCCAGTGAGCGTTGGCGCTGGCCATGGCGTCCCTCCCCCATCAACGCTCAGCAACAACACTATGGCGCTGGCTGTTCCCGCAGCGGCGGAGGACTCGTCGGCGCTGGCGCTCACGACCAAGGAGCCGCTGGGCGTCCCCAACGGGCCCCGGGTGAGCAGAAGAGTCGCTCGCCTGGCCTGCCGTTTCCTTGCCCCGGCTGGACTGCTGCAAGAACCAGCCGATAGGCGGAAGGTGCCGCCCTGAGGTGCGGGATGCGACCCCGGTTGAACGGTGGTGTCATGGAGGAGAGATTTGGCGCGCCGTCACCGCCGTGCTTGGTCACCGGCGGGCTCCGTACACACTCGATCTGGCCTGTGCGGGTTTCTGTGCAGCGGGCCGGCCAGCCGCCTTCCTGGCGCTGCCAGCGTGATCGCCTTCCATTCTCCTCAGAGGCACATCATGACAACGTATAGGCAGACCGTGGACTCCCTGCGTTTCGTCGATGACGGCGAGCGGCCGCTGACTCCATATGAACTCGCCACGCTGCGGCCCAGTCTGGGGACCGGCGAACGGCCTCCGGCGATGGCTGAGCTCGCCAGCTGTCGGCCCGTGTATGTCTGCGCCGACGGAAGCCCCCCAGAGCCAGAGGTCCGCCGCATGGATGGAGCGGCGGAGAATCTGTGGCGTGTCGACGTGCCGGTCGGGCCCGAGGGCGAGATTTCCCTGCCCGGCAGGACGGCCCTGCGCATCGACCCGCGAGAGCTGCTTTCCGGGATCGATTCCAATGTGGATCTGCAAGCCTGTCGTCCCGAGTGGCTCGACGTGTTCCATGTACCGCGCGTTCTTCCCAGCCGCAGAAGACAACCGATGCGGCGAGCGAACGGCGATCTCGTTGAGCCGGGAGTTGACCCGAGATTCGTCTTCGGCGACGACAACCGGCAGGAACTGAACGAAACGAGCTGGCCCTGGGGCTGTGTGGGGAAAATCGTCAACAGCGAAGGACAACACGGTGCAGGGGCGCTCGTCGGCAACCGCCTTGTCCTCACCGCCGCCCATGCGGTGCCATGGGATGATGTCGCGGCAGGCAATTGGTGGATGCGTTTCGTGCCCACATACTGGAACGGCCAGTCCCTCCACGGTGCCGGCGTCCAATCCTACGTATCGGATGTGACGGCCTGGCCGGACAGCACGTCAACAGCCCATGACTGGGCCGTTTGCCGACTGTACGAACCGCTCGGGGATCCACTCGGTTACTTCGGTACCCGGCCCTACAACCCCGCCTGGAACGGTCAGGGAGTGTGGATCCACATGGGCTACCCGATCAACGATTGGTTCCTGGGTACCAGCTACCAGAGCGGCATCAGCATCGATGCCACCTACAGCGGCGACCACGATGGCCTCGAATGCGAGAATTACGGCGACATTACCGATGGCAACTCCGGCGGCCCGATGTTCGCCTTCTTCGGTGCGGGAAACCCTCGCATCATCGCGGTTCAGGCCTTCGGGGCAATAAACGAAGACGACACACGAGTCAACGTCGCGGCCGGCGGACCTGGCCTTGACAAACTTGTGGCATGGGCCCGCACGAACTGGCCCTAGAATCCACTGTCCGCCAGACAGCGGCTGACGGCGGTGCACCGTGTCACCGAGGCACCTGCATCAGCCACCGAACGCTGCTAGTACTCCAGCAGGATTTCGCTGTCTGACCTGGTCTTTCGCCGGGTGGCGGGAGTGTAGTGGGACTTCGATCGGGCGGGGGGGTCTCATGGAGACCGCTCCTCGATCGTGTGACAACGCCGCAGGTAGTGACAGCGGCGGGCGACTGTTTGGCGTCGGCGGCGCCAGTGAGACCAGCTCAGCGCGTGGTGTCGTCCGCGGTGTCCGCTCAGGTGCGGGGGCCGGGCACGACAAGCTGCCAGGAGTCGCCGAACCTCCGCCACTGTGAGCCCGATTGCCTCGGGTGTCTCACCGGTTCCGCCCCCTTTTCCCTCGGCTGGTGTGCCGTGGCGGCCAGGAAAGCGTGAGCGAGCATGGCCAGAGTGATGTGCCGATACCAGCCCGTGTAGCGGCGGACCTCGTACTGGTCCAGGCCGCATTCGTTCTTCGCGGCCTGGAAGCACTCTTCGATCGCCCAGCGCGTCCCGGCGACCCGTACCAGCTCCTGGACGGTGACCTGAAGGGGCGCGTAGGCGAGGTAGTAGGCGATCTCGTCGGGCTTGCTGATGCTGCGCCGGGTCAGTGCCCACCGCATCCGGTGGGGGACCTCGCCCTGATAGTCGGACTCGGCGACGGCCGGCAGCCGCACCGCTGCCCAGTGGTAGACGCGGGGCCCGTTCGCGCCGTCGCCGCAGGAGATCTTCTCCCACGCTTCGTGCGGGGCCTGCGTGAACAGGTCCTCGATCGGTGAACAGCCCACGCTGAAGTGGGACTTGGGGACGGCCGGTACGTAGCCGACACCCGACTGCTCCAGCAGCCGGCGGAATCGGTTGTCCTGACCGTAGGCGGAATCCGCGGTGACCCAGGTAATGGGCAGTGGCGAGGCGAGGGCCCGCAGCACCATGTGACGGGCGAGTTCGCCTTTGGTGGCGAACTCTCGCTCGTCGGGGACCTTTGCGGTGCGGCAGCGTTCCCGGTCTTCAGTGCAGGACTTCGGGAGGTAGAGCTCGCGGTCGACCAGAGCGGCCGAGGGCGGAGGCGTAGGCGGCGAAGACGCCGATCTGGCAGTTCTCGGTCCGGCCGGCAGTGCCGGAGTACTGGCGCTGGACACCGGCTGAGGTGGTGCCCGGCGACGTATTCCTGCAGGTCGTCGCGGATGTCATCGGGCTCCCACTTCGATCCGGCGAGGAGGTGCTGCAGGCCGTCGGGCGTGGGGTGGCCAGCCTGTTCGGCCAGCTGCCAGCTGTTCTTGCGGGCCACCGGAGCGAGTAGCCCGCGTACGTAGTCACGCATGCGGCGGCGGAGCTCGACCCGGCCGAACCTATGCCCGATGGTCAGGAAGAGATCGTCCAGTTCGAGGTCCCACTGCGCGGCGGCATACTCGGTGATCACCCTCAGAGGCTGCCCCGCCGTTGTCACTTCCTGCGGCGTTCCTCCGCGGGGGTGGGCCGGCAGTACACGGGCACCTCGGGGAAGATCGATAATTGCCAGATCGGGGTGTTCGCCGCCTATGCGACCGAGCATGGACGGGCCCTGGTGGACCGGGAGTTGTATCTGCCGAAGGCCTGGACGTCGGACCGGGAACGGTGTCGAGCGGCGAAGATCCCGGATGAGCGGGAGTTCGCGACCAAGGGCGATCTGGCGAAAGCGATGGTCACGCGCCTCCTCGCGGCGGGGCTTGCGGCCTCGTGGGTGACTGCGGACGAGGCTTACGGGCAGGAGTGGAAGTTCCGCCGTCTGCTCGAGGAACTCGGTGTCGGCTACGTTGTCGCGGTCCCGAAATCGCAGCAGGTCAAGAGCCTGGCCGGGTTCTGGCGCATCGACGAACTCTTCGACCAGGCTCCCGAAGACGTCTGGCAGCGTGTCTCCTGTGGGCAGGGCGCCAAAGGCCCGCGCGTCTACGACTGGGCCAGTGCGAAACTGCCCTCGATCAGCTTCTTCGACGGAGACGTTCCCACCCACCACCGGTGGGTCCTGGCCCGACGTAGTCTGACCCAACCGGAAGAGATCGCCTACTACTTCGCCTACGCACCCGTCACCTGCACCATCATCGACCTGGCCAGGGTTGCCGGCATGCGCTGGGCCATCGAGGAGTGCTTCCAGGCCGCGAAACGAGTGCGGTCTCGATGAGTACGAAGTCCGCCGCTACCCGGGCTGGTACCGCCACATCACCCTGGCCATGCTCGCCCACGCCTTCCTCGCTGCCCTCGCCGCCGAGGCCATAAAGGGGGCAGCAGAAACGAATCCAGCAGCCTCGTTCCCCTCACCGTGGCAGAGATCCGCAGACTCCTGGACACTCTCCTGCCCCACTCCAGACCCCACCACAACCAACGCCAGCACACACTGAACTGGTCCCACTGGCGCCGACGCCACCAAGCCACCGCCCGACACTGCCACTACCAACGAAGAACCAGCTCAGGACACGAAATCTCACTGGAGTATTAGTACTGCAACGGTTTCTGTCGTGACGGTTGGGCAGGTTCTGGTGGTGTGTGGCCGCGTCGTTTGTAGTGGCTGATGCGGGCTTGGCGCTGGCGTCTGCGGCGCCAGGTGGACCAGTGCAGGATGTGGTCGACAGACGCCGGGCGGCGGTGGGTGAGGCGGTGGATCAGACGTCTGAGCTCGGCCAGGCTGAGGGGGACGAGCCCGGAGGATCCGTTTCTGCTTTTCCGGTGTCGAGCTCGCGGGCCCGCAGGACGGTCAGGCAGGCATGGGCGGCCATGGCCAGGGTCATGTGACGGTGCCAGCCGGGATAGCGGCGGACCTGGTAGTCGTCGAGCCCGCACTCGCCTTTGGCGGTCTGGAAGCACTCCTCAACGGCCCAGCGGGCCCCGGCGATATGGATCAGCTGGTCAAGTGTGGTGTCGGCGGGGCAGTAGGCGATGTAGTAGGAGATCTCCTCGGGCCGGCGGACACTGCGGCGGGCGATCACCCAGTGCCGGCGGTCTTCCCGGTGCCAGGGGCGGACCTCGACTCTCGCCCAGTCGAAGACCCGTGGCCCGTGGGAGCCGTTGCCGCAGGAGCGGCGTTTCCACTTCTGCCTCGGCAGATCGTGGAACAGATCGTGAACCGGGTGGTCCATGGCCCAGCGGGTCACGACAGTGTCGTGACGGGTGGTGGCCACAACATGGAAGACATCCGCCCGCTCGAGCTCGCTCCGCCAGCTCTTGGAGTAGCCGTAGCCGGCGTCCGCGGTCACCCACCCGAACGGGATCTTCTCCTCGATCGCCCGGCGGACCATCGCCCTGGCCATCGCAACCTTGGTCTCGAAGGCGACCGTGTCGTCGATGCCGGCCCGCCGGCACCGGTCACGATCGTCCGTCCAGGACGCCGGCAGATAGAGACGCCGGTCGATGAGGGTGCGGCCGCGGCCGGTGGCATACGCGAGGAAGACCCCGACCTGGCAGTTCTCCGTCCTTCCAGCGGTCCCGGAATACTGCCGCTGGACACCGGCCGACCGCACACCCTTCTTCAGGAAGCCGGTGTCGTCCACGATCAGCACCGCTTCCCGGTCGCCGAGATGCTCCACGACATACTCCCGCACGTCGTCCAGGACCTCGTCCGCGTCCCAGTCGATCCGGTTCAAAAGCCGGTGGATCCGGTCAGGACCCGCATGACCGGCCTCCTCTGCCAGGGTCCAGCCGTTCTTCCGCTCCAACGGAGCCACCAGCCCCCGCAAATACGCCAGTGCCGACTCACGCGGCTCCGACCTGGCGAAACGATGCACGAACCGCTCATGCAGAGCCTTCAACTCACCCGCCCACGAACGGGCCTCAACAACGTCCCCACCCATGAACAGCCCAACGACCTACCTGCCCAACCGTCACGGCAAAGACCGTTGCAGTACTAAGTACTGTGACCGCATAGGTTCGCCGGGTACAGGCGCAAACCGATCACCGAGTACACTCCGTGCGATTCGCTGTTCGAGTGCAGGGAGTGCCATGTCGTCCAACCGGGGCAGTCGCTCCCTCTTTGCCGCTGCCGCCAGCACCGTGCTCGCTCTTGTCGGGGGCTGTGCTTCAGGAGGAGGCCACACGGCCGCCGAGACTGGGTCGTCCTCTCCTGCCCTGTCGCCGAAACCGTCGACGACCGTGCGGCCGCTCACTGCTGCAGAGTTGGCGGCAGCACTCCCCAAAGAAGGCGCTCTGCCGGGCTACAGCGTCACTGACGCGCCCAAGACGAAAACCGGCGACGGCAATCCCGACCAAAGCGTACGGCCCGTGGCATGCCGACCGCTCCAGGACGCCACGTCTGGCGTCTTCGCTGCCTCGGTAGCCCAGGCCTCGGTCCACATATCCGCTGCGAGGCTCGCTCCGCCGACCGAGACCGTTACCTTCACCAGCTATCGCCCTGGAGGCGCAGGCGCACACCTTGCCTCCTTGAAGAAGGCACTCAACACCTGTACATCGCTGTCCACCCTGAATTACTTCGGCGACCGAGTGACATTGACGATCGAGCGAGTGGTGGACCAGGTAGCGGTGGGTGACGACTCGGTGAGTTTCTGGATGCACTCGACTTCGGATACCGGTGAACCCAAGTTGGAGATCCACGAGTTGATCACAACTGTCCGCTCAGGAGAAGCGACCATTACTGTCGACTCGGACATCATTTTCGGCAGCCACCTCTCGGCCGCGAAGAAACGTGCGCTCCTCCCGAAGATGGACCAGCAGCTACTGAACGGCCAAGCCAACGCCCTCCGTGAAGCACAGCACAACTGACCTCCGAGCGCGTGGCTGCGTAGGTGACAATGGAGAACGCTTGTCGTCGGGTACGAAGAACAGTTGCTTGGTCGAGCGGCGGGATGTTGTCGAGTTTCGGGAGCACCGGTGCGACACAGAGATGGTGACAGGCGCCAACCATGTGTCAGCCGTCATGCACCTGGCGGGCCGGTTGTCGTACCTGGGTTCTAGAGTCCGGCATATGTCCCGCCATACACCCAGCCGTCCGGTAGACGTGGAGAGCCTCTTTCCTGAGCTGCTCCCCTTCCGCCGCGAGTCCGTCCGCCTGCACCCACGTCCCGGTTCTCCGACCTACAAGGACAGTTCCGTCGGAGGTCCTTTGCTCTGGCCTGCCGCGGAGCCATGGCCGGTGTGCCGGGAAGAGCACTACGACATGGACTCCGGGAGCGGTCCGGAACCCGCTGCATCCCTGGTTCCCATCGTGCAGGTCCATCGTGTCGACGCGCCCGGCGTGCCCTTTCCCAAGGGAACGGACCTGCTCCAGGTCTTGTGGTGCCCTTACGCCCACGGCGAGTTCTGCTACCCCTTGCCCCAGGTCCACTGGCGGGACTCCGGCGCCATCAGCGACGTATTGCCAACCCCGGAACCGGCTGCCGGGCTTCCCGAGGACTGGTACCCGGCTGCCTGTGTAGTTCACCCCGAGCAAGTGACCGAGTACCCGAGCTGGGACCTTCCTGATGACGTCCGCGACGCGCTGAGAGGCCGCTTCGACACACTGCTCGCAGAAACCGGCCTGAGGTACTCCTACCACCTCGCGGAGGCCCCAGGGATCAAGCTGGGCGGCTACCCGGGCTGGACGCAGGAACCGTACTGGCCCGACTGCGAAGGGTGTGGCCGCCGGATGGCGCATCTCCTGACCGTGGCCAGCTGGGAATTCGACGGCGAGTCCTGGCGCACGTGGCTTCCCGAAGAGGACCGAGCCGACAAGAACGATTCGGATGGCCTGCGTTGGAAGGCCGACTCCGACAACCCCGCCGGACTGTGCCTCGGCGACGCCGGAGGCGTCTACATCTTCGAGTGCCGCACGTGCCCTGAGCGCCCCATCGGACACTGGTTCGACTGCTCCTGACCACTGGGTTCACCGTGCCCGCTGCATGGCATCCGCTCTGGCCAGGCTGATATGGAGCCCTTCAACCTCTCCCAGCCAGCCTTCGCGCTCGGCCTCGGCGATGCGGGCAATGATTTTGTTGCAATCTCCTCCAACCGGCCGAGACCCTGCCCGGCATGCCGGGCAGGCGGCGAGTCCGGGTGTCGGTCGACGACGCGCAGGGATGGGCCGCGCCGTTGACATCGTCATCAGTGCCAAGACGGTGTGACGGAGCCGATACCGCTTCGCTGAGCGGCACACCTCGCGCGTTCACCCGTCTACGGGGCGAATTGCCTGAGCAGCCAGGACCGCCCGAGCCGACGCGACCAGGCCGCGAGCCCTTGTCCCCACGGACCCGATACAGGCGCGCAGGGAGCATGACGACAGTGGCCCCTATCGTCGCTCAGGGCTGCCAGCGGGGGGCCTCATCATCGGGTGTGTCCGGGCTGGCGAAGTGGAACGGAACAGAGAGGTGTTCAGCAAGGGCACGACCCGCCCGCTCGGCAGCTACCGCTACGGGGTGGCGCAGGTCGCCATCCTCGTCCTCGCCGATGTACCGCTTGGCCGTTGACCAGTGGACGGTGGCCATCTGAGCCTCTCCCGCCGGGTCGGCGGTGATGGCCAGCAGCCGTATGAACCAGTCGTGGACGGTGTCACCATCCCAGATCGCCTCGATCGCCACGATGCGGCCCCCGCACCCGGCCGCCCGATAGGCCAAAGACTCCAGATCGAGGGGGCTCTCCGGCTCGCGCGCAATCCGGTCCCCGTAGTGGAGATAGCGGTCATTGGCGATCAGCTGAGCGGTACCGACACCTATGCCGTGGGGAACGAGGCCGATGGCAACGATGACACGCACCGCCCTGAGAAGGGAGTCCTGAAGGATGTATCCGTCAATCTCGTCGCGGATCCCGGCCGGCAGACTCTCCCACCACTCGGTCCTGGCCGCCTTGTTCATGCTCATCGAGAGCCCCCGTCCCCTTGCAGCCCCAACAACCGAGCCTCGGGCCACTCTACGTCGTCGTCCAGCACCGTCTACGACTGCTGTCACGCAGTGATCCGTCTGGTCGCAGCGGTTCTGATCAGGGGCGACACTGGCTGACTGACAACTCGATCCGCAACCAACCAGACAGAAAGGCAGTGGTGCAGGCAAGCCCTGCGGCCGTCGGCGGTGCCGTGGGTGTTCTTCTTCTTGGTGGCCGGGTCCTCGTAGTTCACCGGGGCGTCCTCGGAGGCACCCTTCACGCGGGCGCAGAAGTCGTTCTAAACCCGCCGACCGCGCTGGCGGCGCGGGTCCAGTCCGAGCAGGGCGGCGAAGACGGCGGGACGATGCATGCTGGGGGTCTCCTGATCTCGATGCGAGTGAGGGAGCGGGTGGCCAGCCCTCTGCCGATGCGCGGCCACCCGGCGGTCCGAACCTGCACCTCTCAGCCTGCTGCTGAACCCGGGTGAGATGCTTCAGCTCATGATTGAGCCGCCTCTGATCGGCATCACGCCGGTGATTCCGCCCGTTGCCACCTCCTGGCAGCGCATCGACACTTGGCTGGCCCAGCATGCGCCCGCTCGACTGGCGGAGCTTGGTCCTCCGGCTTCGCCACATGCCATCGCCCAACTCGAAGTCGCGTTGGGCGTACGTCTTCCCACCGACCTGCGCGCATCACTGCTGTGCCACGACGGGGATTCGTCCTATCTCGGCATATTGCCGTGCGGCCCGCTGTACTCCTCGGATGCAATCGCCGACGTGAGACAGGGGCGCATGAAGGTCTGGGAGGGCGAGGACGACCCAGACGATCAGGAGACTCCGTGGTGGGGAACGCAGTGGATCCCCTTCGCCGGCGGCGATGGCGATGAGCACTTCATCGACGCGGGCCCGGGCTTGTGGCATGACCATCTCGGTCGCGCCCCGCACGCCGACCATGCCTACTTCCTGGGGTGGCCGAGCCTTGGATCCTGGCTCCACGAGGTAGCCGAGGCCATGGAACACCACGATCGGATCGACTGGCTCGACGCCGTCGCCCATCCCTCCGTCGACGAGGACGGAGAGATCGACTGGTGAGCAGAGCGACGCGTTTGTTGAGTCGGTGGGTCGTACTCGCATCGGCACGTTTGCATCGATGTGGCATCCGGCATCGAACGACGTCTCGCACTAGGTCGCTCACCTGGGCATTCGCCGGACATGGGGGCGGCCTTCGTCTGATCATGTGCTCCGACCAAGGTGCCAATTAGCGGTCGAGTCGTCGTGGGGCTCCGGGCGGCCAAGTTCTTTGAGCCATCCAACGGCGACAAGCTCACAGCCATACCCAGAACCCCCGGGCCCGCCGATCTTACGAATGACCAGCTGAGACTCACGCTTGGAAGGTAGGACAAGCTTAGGGACGCCCGCGGAGGGTGTGGGGGGCGGTGGCCGAAGCCACCGCGAAACGGTCAGGCGGCGGGCTGCCGGTGGCAGCGGGCGGTCAGGCGTCAGGGTCGATTTCGGGGTCGTGAACCGCACGGGCTTGCCCAGCGACCGGGCGTAGGCGATTTCGGCTCGGGTGCTGTCTCCGATGTAGTCGCCGACTACGAGCACCTCATCAGCGAGCCGGATCTTCGCCCGGTGCAGATCGTCGAGTCGGACCTTCAGCGCCTCGGCCTCGGCCTCGGCGGGATCGGACCAAAGTTCGTGCGGCGACTTCATGTCAATGCCCGGTTTGACGACAATCTTTCCGGCTTTGGTCTCCCGTAGATCGGCCTCGTTCATCTCGGTCATGAAGCGGGTGGAGCCGCAGATCACGACGATATGCGGGAGGCTCAACAGCTTCTTCGCGTCGGCGAGCTTCTCCTCGGGGGTGAGCAGTTGTGGGTATGACACTGGTTCCTCCTGGTGGTGCGGTCCATGTGGTGCCTGCGGAGACGAGAACGAGGTGCCCAAGATCGGTCCTCGAAGTCTCGGGGGCTAGTCGGTGGATTGAGCAGCTTCGAGGTATACCGCCCAGCTGTTCTGGGCGTACTGGGCCCAGGCGTAGGCGGTGTGGGGGTGCATGCCGAAGAGGTCGCTGACGACGATGGGCGGGAGGTCGGTGATCGCTTCCATCATGGCCGTGTTGCGGGCGCTGATGCCCGGCAGGCGGTGGGGAAGGACCGGGATGCGCCGCACGTGCACTTCCAGGCGTACGGCTCGGGGCGGGTGTCGTCGCGGGTCGCGGTGACCGTGGCCTTGATGCCGTCGTGGCTCCCGTGGAAGGTGTCGACCCAGAACTCGGTCTCCTGGTACGGCTTCATCGGATTCCCTTCGGTGCGGTGCTGGACAGGCAGGGGTGGGGGCGCGGGTCAGCGCTGAAGCGGGTGGACGTTGTCGGGACCGAGGTCGTCGTCCGCCGGGGTGGGGGCGGGGATCGTGGCGTGCAGGTGGAGGGCGGGGTTGAACTGGTACTGCGGCGGGTGGTTGTGGACGATGGGCCGCAGGGTCAGGCCGCGCAGGGCGAAGATGCTGGCCGAGGCCCACATGAGGGCGGCGAGCCCGGTGGCGGCGGCGCGGCCTCCGGCCGGGGCGGTGGACCAGATCATGGCGAGGCTGCCGGTGCCGAACAGCAGCCAGGCGATGCGGGCTCCGGCGTTGCCGAAGAACCCGCCGACCAGGCCGATCAGCCCGGTCAGCTGCCAGAACGCGTACAGGGCGGCCGGGGTGACGGACAGGTGCGCGGCTTGGTCGGCGAGGAACACGCGGACGGGGTGGTCGACCGTGCCCCACAGGCCGCTGCCGTCCCCGGCGCCGGACGCCGGGACGGCGGACAGGCTCTTGAGGGTGGCGGAGGCGATGTCGCCGGCGGCGTCCAGCATCATGACGATGAGGCTGAGTCCGCCGAACAGGGCAGCGGCCTTGATCCAGTTGGCGGCCTCGTGCCAACCGGCGTGCCGGGCCTGGAAGACCTCGTCCCACCGCTGGTAGAGGAAGCCGCCCTCCTCCCAGGACGCCTTCCACGCGGTGCGCAGCCGGGCGAGCCGCCGGGTGCCGTGCTTGCCGTCCAGTTCGGGGGCCGGCGGCACGGGCGGCATCTGGTTGAGTACGTCGAGGAAGGACGCGTTCTCCTGGCCGTTGACCGGCTTGTCGTTGTTGGGCATGGCGTAGCTGCTCCTTCAGCGAAGGGGATCGGTGGGCGGTGCGGGCTGGCCGGAGCTGGTCAGCGGACTCGTTGCGGGTGCGGGCGAAGAACGCGCCGCGCGTGGTGCTGTTGTTGTGGATCTCGGTGTGGTGGGTGACCGGGCCCTCGTAGACGTTCTTGGTGACGGCCACGCGGGCTTTGCTGATCGCGCCGCCGATGGCGGTGGCGACCATCGCGATGCCCGCGATGGGCAGGGTGACCATCAGGACGCCGTTCAACGTGACGGAGGACAGGCCCTGGAGCACGAGCCAGGCACCGCAGCCGATGCCGGTGACCCCGGTGCCCACGCCGATGGAAGCCACTGCGATCCCGGCCGCCCAGGCCGGGACGATCCGCCTGTCCTCCTGCTTCACGGGCAGGGTGGTGCCGAAGGCCGGCGTCTCGGTGTCGTCGCGGAACGAGGTGGGGTGGTGGCGTACGGGCTTACTCGCCCACTCGTCGAGCAGGCGGCGGGCTTCGGCCGCGCCCTCGGACTCGGGCATGCCGGACTGGGTGGTGGTCAGGGGGTCCATCGGGGTTCTCCGATCACGCGGGAAGGGGCGCGCCCTCCTGGCTGTGGCGGCTGGGAGGGCGCGTGGGGGAGTGGCCGCGCGCAACGGCGAAGGGCGTGGTCGGAAGCGCCCTTCGGCGTTGTGCAGCAGGTGAGTTGGGGCTGATGGGTGGGTAGTCACCGCACCGGCGCCCCGGGCATCCTCGATCCGGCAGGCGCGGGAAGGGGATCGGGTGGAGTTTGTCTTCGAGTGCGGGTGGTGCGGCGGGGACAACTACTTCGTCGGCAGGCAGGTCGGCTTCTGGGTCGACAAGTGGGAGATCCCGTCGGAGTGGGACTGCCGCTTCTGCGACGGGCTCAACTACACGCCCGACCCGCCGTGGACCGAGGCGTAGTCAGAAGCTGGAGATCAGTCCGGCGAGCGAGACCAGGCCGCTGTTGATGGTCGGGGCCAGGCCGGTCGCGGCGAGGGTGAAGCCGAACAGCATGCAGGCCAGCGCGGAGCCGACGCGGACGTAGCCGCCCTTGATCAGGACGAAGACGATGATGCCCAGCAGCACGACGGCATAGAACCCCCAGTGCTCGTTCAGCCAGGCCCCCAGCCAGATACCGAACGCGACCACCGTGGCGAGTGCGGCCGCGCCGATCACCACGCCACCGCGCAGCCCCGCACGCGAGGCCCACCGTTCTGCCTGGGCCGGCTCGCGGCCCGGAGCCTGGGAGTCCACCAGGATATCTGCGTCCAGCCCTCCGGCCGGGACCGTCGGCCCCGGGGGTAAGCCGCCGGACTCATCGCTGTCCTTTGGCCGCTCGCCACCATGCGCCTCGTCCTCAACCATCCCTGCTCCTTCGCAAGTTGACGTGACAGGCCATGCGGCTACCCCACCACAGAGCACCGACATCCCGTGTCGGCCTCGACCCACCCGCCGGGCGACGTCGGACAAGATCACCGCCATTCACTCCTCAGGCCGGACCCTGCGCAACGCCCCCACCTCGAGGAGATCCGGGACAACCTCATCGCCCGCATTGCCGAGGCGGAACGTGAAGGCTGGCTCGGCGAGGTCGAAGGGCTCCGCGTCAGCCTCGCCGGCGCCGAGGACAAGCTCGCCCAGCTCAACGCCCGGCACGACCGCAACTCACCGACGGTGTTCCTCGGAACACCGTCTCCCGATCAGATCCGTGCTCGTGATGTTGACGCTTCCGATCCTGCCGACTGCCAGCAATGATTGCGCGGTGACCAACATCAGCGACGCCCACGTGAAGCTCTACTTCCGAATGGAGGTAGACGAGGACGGCTGGCCGCCCGCAAGCGTCGAAAGCCTGTGGGCGGTGGACCTGGGCGATGGAACCGTCCGCCTCGACAACACCCCGTGGTTCGTCCGAGGAGTCGCGAGCGACGACATCATCCGAGTGCAGGTCGACGAGGACGGCCTGTGGTGGGCCGGAGAGACGGTTCAGGCCTCGAACAACTGCACCATTCGGCTGATCGTGCTGAAGGACGGTGGGTCAGAGGCTGCACGGCAGACCGTGCTGGAGACCTTCCATCGACTCGGCACTACGGGCGAGGGAATCGAGCAGTTCAGGATGGTCGCGCTGGATGTCCCGCCGTCCGCGGATCTTCGCCGGATCCGCAAGTTGCTGGAACACGGCGAGGCCAAGGGATGGTGGCACTGGGAAGAAGGGTGCGTCACTGCCAGGTGGCATGCCACGGGCCCAGACTGAGGTCACGCCGCAAGTTCAGAGAAGCTTGCGTTCGTTGCTCGCTCCTCCTGCTGGCCCCGACCCAGCGCGGCCGGTTGGAGGAGATCCGCGACAACCTCATTGCCCGCATCGCCGAGGCCGAGCGCGAAGGCTGGCTGGGAGAGGTTGAAGGTCTCCGTGTCAGCCTGGCCGGAGCGGTAGACAGACTCGCGCAGATCACCAGACGCGCAGCCATGCGTCGGTCGCCCTCCCGCTGCCGACGCTCCGAAGGGAGCCGTGAGCATGTCCGGGATGACGGCGCCTGCGCCAACGGGCGAAGCGTTGCCGTTTCGCTATGCACTGGACGACAGCCGGCCTGCGGCCTGCTCCCATGGCTGAGGCTCGACCAGGTCGTCCCTGTCGAAGGCGTCCTCCTCGAACCAGCCCGTCCCCGCGAGCCATGTCTCCAGCCACGCGGCGAGGCTGGCGGAGTCGAGGAGCCAACACTGCTCCCACGATCCGCCGCTATACGGGTTCGGCTCGAAGAGCAGGACCTGACCGTCCTCACTGAAACAATCAACGCCTGCATACATGGCACAGCCCCACGTCAGGATCGGTACGACGCCTTCAGGCCACTCCGGGTGCTCCACTCCAACGGACGCCTCACGTCGCGTCAGGTATTCGCCAACGACGCTGGAGCCCGAACCAAGCAGTGGCAGCAGTCGGTAGTCAGGGCCGAAGCCGCCGTCAGCGACCTCGCGATACAGGCGCGCAAGTAGCGGATGCAGCGCGATGCCCAGTTGCCGCTCGGCCTCCACGATCTGGGCATCGTCGACAGGCTCGGGAAGGTCCTTGCTGTCCGTTCCGGCCCGGATGGCAACACGTTGCACGAGGTCATCAATGTCGGTCATGGCCGTGATGCTGTCAGAACCAACTGACAGTCGGCGGCAGGAGCCGCCGGGCGGACAGGTGGGCGACAGGAAGTTCAGGAAGCGTGTGTCAGATGCCCCCTGCTCCGCGTGAATCCAGCCCAGATGCCACGTCTCCAGGAGTGTCGGCGTACGGATTTTCCTGGCCCTGTGAGTACTCCACCAAGTACGGAGATGCGTGCACCAGCAGAAAGACTGTGAGTGGGTACATCACCCCGCGGGCTTGGCGGTGGCAGGGCGGTGAACCTCCAGTACGAAACCCGCGAAGGTCGAATAGTCGTCTCATCCGCAAAGTCCAGCCGCACCTGGGATCGGTGGTTTAGTTGTCCGTAGAGCTCGTAACACGATCTTGATGAGACGCTTTGGTCAGCCCGTGACCGGTGTGACGATTCGGCCGTTCGTGGTGGTGTGAGTAATCGGCTGCGCGCCACACGGATCGTGCAGTTGAGTCTCGCATATTAATCCGTTTCCCTCCGATAGCAGTCTGGAGATCTACTGGAGGAGTGGAACCTGGGCAGGTCGTCGCGAAAAAAGAAGATCTGCCGTTGCTCTGCACTGTGGATTTCGTCGGCGGCCTTCTTCGAAACGGTCAGACAGAATTTCTCGGTCAAAGGGCTGCGATTCCCTGACCGGCTCAATTGAAGCGATCCCTCGTACTGGCCGGGCTGGAAGGTCCAGTTGTCGGCCCAGAACACGAGTGTAGGCTGCTGGGGTTTGTCCTGGCTGACGATGAATGGGGCGGGATCGCTGCTCCAGGTGTAGTTGACCTGGTCTGAATCGAAATCGTATACGTATGTTCCGGTTTCATGCCAGTAGAAAATCGGCTTCTTTAAAGACGAGATCGATCCGACGGGAGTCAGTTGCAGATGTGCATCACGAATTACCTCGACATCCTGGGTCTTGAACCTGGTGGACACCGTCGGCTGAATCTGAAACGCGGTTCCGTTGTCCACCGGTCCGGTGCGCAACAGATGAGGAAGTGTCACATCAATTCTGGGCTTCTGTTGGAGTTCAGTGAAGTTGTAAATCGAGAAAGCAAGCGCAACAATGGCGGCTAGTGTGGCAGCCCACGTGTGCACACTGTCGAATCGCGTTCTTCGAGACTCTGTCGCCCTCATATCCGTGCCGTTCACGCTTCTATTCTCTGCTGAGATCAGAGTCGTCGGTCTGCTGTGTTGCTCCATTTGGCCCGCATAATTAACACCTGGACCGCCAACTCGCACTCACCGATGCCTGCAAAGATCCGATTGCGCGGCGGATCCGACCTCAAGCTCGATCTGCCCAAACTTTTCGAAACGCCACAAGCGACTCCGCCCAGGTCACAGAGAAAAGGAGGCTTCATGCCCCACGATCCCCGTTTGGATCGCCGCAACGCGACACGCGCGAAGAGCTCCCGCCTCGTGTAAAGCGACACGACCTGCGTGGGACACGGCGTCTGCTGACATAAGAGCTCATAGCGCGATCATGAATCGGGCTTGTTGAGGCGTCGCCAGCAGATGAGGCTGCAGGCGAGGGAGACGAAGGCGTCGTGGAGCTCGGTGCGGCGTTCCCAGCGGACGGCGAGTCGTTTGAACTGGTGGAGAAGGGCGAAGGTCTGCTCCACGACGTAGCGGAGCTTGCCCATGTCCTTGATGTTCGGGGCTCCTTTGCGGGAGATGACGGGAAGGATCCGGCGTTTGCGCAGTTCATCGCGGTTGGGGTTGGAGTCGTAGCCCTTGTCTCCGAGCAGGGCCTCGGGACGGTGGCGGGGCCGGCCGGGACGACCTGCCACCGGTGGGATGCCGTCGACCAGGGCGAGGGTCTGGGTGACGTCGTTGACGTTCGCCGCGGTCGTGATGACCTTGAGCGGGGTGCCGCGTCCGTCGCAGATCAGGTGGTGTTTGCTGCCTGTCTTCCGCCGGTCGACCGGCGACGGACCGGTGTCGGCGCCCCCTTTTTCGCGCGGATGTTGGAGCCGTCCACGCAGGCCCTGGACCAGTCGAGGCGCCCTGCCGCGTTCAGTTCAGCGAGCAGGATCCGGTGCAGCTGATCGAAGACCCCTGCCTGCTGCCATCGCTCCAGGCGGCGCCAACAGGTCTGCCCGGAGCCGAACCCCAGCTCAGGGGGCAGGAGTTGCCAGGCGATGTCGTTGCAGAGCACGTACAAGATGCCCTGCAGGCACAGCCGGTCAGCTACCGGTCGCGGCCCTGGCGACCTCGTCGGCCAGGGCGGCAGTAGCGGCTCGATCAGTGCCCACAAGTCGTCGTCCACGATCCACGGCCGAGTACTCACACCACCACGAACGGCCGAATCGTCACACCGGTCACGGCTGACCAGAGCGTCTCATCAAGATCGTGTTACGAGCTCGTAGGGGCGCCACCAGGAACCACGTCTTTACAATCGGGGATGTCGGTGCCATCTTCCGCCTCGGCTCGGTCCTTCCCTTTGATGTAGTAAGCGGACACCCAACCTCTCTTGCCGCCTTCATGCAATTCTGTCCACAGCCACCATGAGTTGTAGACACCATTCTCGGTGACCGTCGCCCCCTGAGTTCGGCAAAAGACGTAGTGACGGCCGGCATTGAGGGTTCCGATTCGCTCGGAGTTCCGGGAGGGACTTCTGCGGATGGGACCGTCTTTGAAAGTGTTTATCCACACCTTGGTCATCTCGGGATCGGGCGAAGCCGTTTTCATTAGGGAGGTACTCGGTCTGGTAGTCGGCGCGAAGGTCGACGGATCGCTGTCGTTCTTGGAGGTGAGAGCCCAGGCCAGCCCGGCGATTACGGCCAGCACCACCGCGAGTGCCGCTCCAGCGATCAGCAGTGACTTGTGTCGCCTCCACCTACCGTCGCCCGCGTCACCCGGACGGTCATCGTGGTCGACGGAAGGCACCCGTGCAGTCGGCGGAGTGGCACGAAGCGCGTCGTGTGCCCCCTGGGCGGGCTCGGCTCGGTCGTCCGACCGATGTGACGGCACCGGCGTGGGCGGTGTCGTCCGGGTCGGTTCCCAGGCGAGATGCTCCTTGTCGGTGCCTTCCGGCGCTGACGCGACCTGCGTGGGTGGATGCTGCGCTGACCCGGACGCCACCTCGCTCAGCATCCGCTGGGCAAGCTCAGCACTGGGCCGCTGGTTCGGATCCTTGCGAAGCAGTGCTTCGATGACAGGGGCGAGCGGGCCCGCGTGCCGAGGCTCCGGAAGCTCCTCGGCGACTACGGCCTGCAAGGTACTCATCGTCGTGGTGCGGCGGAACGGAGATTGCCCCTCTACCGCCGCGTACATCGTCACGCCGAGCGACCACAGATCGGATTCCGGGCCTGGCCGATGGCCCATGGCACGCTCCGGTGCGAGATAGTCCGGCGAACCAATAACGGGCCTTGACCCAGAATCTTGGACACGGGCTATGCGGCTTGGGCCAGGGTAGTTGATGTTGTGTCGAGTGCTCTCTCGTAGGCGATGGGACTCCGTTGTCCGAGGTGGGAATGACGGCGTCGGGTGTTGTAGCGGTTGAGCCAGCGGAACGCGTCGAGACGGGCTTCGCGTTCGCTGGACCAGTGCTTTCGGCCCTGAAGAGCCTCGCGTTTGAACGTCGCGTTGAAGGACTCGGCGAGCGCGTTGTCCGCCGAGCTGCCGATCGCGCTCATGGACTGGCGGACGCCGGCTTGGCGGCAGGCGTCGGCGAAGGCCCGGCTGGTGTACTGGGCGCCGTGATCGGTGTGCATGACCGCCCCGGAGAGGCTGCCGCGGGTGCGTTCGGCGGCGGCCAGGGCGTCGATGACGAGGCCGGTGCGCATGTGGTCCGCGATCGCCCAGCCGGCCAGGCGGCGTGAGGCGAGGTCGATGACGGTGGCCAGGTAGAGGAACTTCCCGCCTTCCAGCGGGAGATAGGTGATGTCGCCGACGTACTTCGTGTTCGGCTCGCTTGCTGTGAAGTCGCGGCCGATGAGATCCGGGGCCTTCGCCGCGGCCGGGTCCGCGACCGTGGTGCGGTGCCTGCGGCGCAAGCGCACGCCCGCCAGACCGGCGGCCCGCATCAGCCGCGCGATCCGCTTGTGGTTGACGCGCTCGCCCGCCTCGCGGAGCTCGGCCGTGATCCTGGGAACGCCATAGGTGCCATCCGACTCGCGGTACACGGCCCGTATCCGGGCGGCGAGGCGGGCGTCGGCTGCCTGCCGGGCGGCCCGATCCGCGGCGGTGCGGCGCCAGTAGTAGAAGCTGGAGCGGGCGATGCCCAGGATGGTGCACAGCCGCTTCACGCCGTAACGGCGCTGATGGTCGGCGACGAACTGGAAGCGGTTCACCAGCGCGTCTCCCCGGCGAAATACTTCGCCGCCTTCCGCAGGATCTCGCGCTCTTCCTCCAGCTCACGGACCTTCTTGCGCAGAGCGGCGTTCTCCGCCTCCAGCGGTGTGGGCGGCTCGGCGGGCGCCTCCGCCCGCCGCCCCCGGGGCCGGCTCGCACCGGCCGCTCGGACCCAGTTCCGCAGGGTCTCGGGGCTGATCCCCAAATCGGCGGCGACCTGCCTGATCGTCGCCTCGGGCCGCGACTCGTACAGCGCGACCGCGTCCGCCTTGAACTGCGGCGGATAGTTCTTCATGACCACGAGATGTCCGTTCTCAGATCCTCAGGATCCAGTGTCTCGTGTGTCCAGGATCAAGGGTCAAGGCCCGAACGCAAGGTGGCGCACGTGCTGGCCACCAAGGTCAATGACACCGTCAACACCACCGACAGTCGCGACGCCCGCGTCGACGAGTTGATCACCGCGTTGCCGAAGCAGGCATGGAAGCGGATCTCGGCCGGAGCCGGCGCCCACGGCCAGCGGATCTACCACTGGGCCCGCGTGGCGATCCGGCCGTCCTGGGCGGACGGGTACGGGCACTGGGCACTGGCCCGCCGCAGCCTGGCCGACCCGACCGAGATCTCCTACCACGTCTGCTACGGCCCCGTCACCTCCCGGCTGAAAGACCTGGTCAGGACGGCCGGCGCCCGCTGGCAGGTGGAGGAATGCTTCCAGACCGCGAAGGGCGAGTGCGGGCTCGATCACTACCAGGTGCGGCTCTACCGGGCCTGGTACCGGCACATCACCCTGGCCATGGCCGCCCTCGCCTACCTCACCGCCGTCCGCGCCCAAGAAGCCGTAAAAGGGGCAGCGGATGCGGCGAGCACGACCTGATACCCCTCAGCGTCCCGGAGATCCGCCGGATGATCGGGCACCTCACTGTCACGCCCCGCTGCCATGCCAACGAGCACCGTCTGCACTGGTCACACTTCCGGCGTCGCAGCCAAGCCCGCGCCCGCCGCTGCCACTACCAACGCCGAGGCCACGACCCCCACATGCGGTTGCAGTACTAACCGAGCGGGCACCTTGAGCGGTGCCGACGCCTCGTCCAGCCCGTCTCCCAGGGAACGCACAGCGGCACAACTGCGGTATAGCCGCGGTCCGGCTCCCGCCCTCCAATTTGGCGGGCCACGACAGCGTGTCGCCAGCGACCGCTGGGTCCGTAGGCACCGAAGTCCAGTCGTATGTCCTGCCTGCGGGCGGTCTGTCGATGAGGAGGCTCTTGTCCAGACTCCTCGTGGTGCCTCACCATCTGTGATGGGGTGGACACGGTATCTGGGGGTGGCGATGTCGTCTGGCACTGGCGGGGACTACTGGGCGGACAAGGCGTTGCCCAGCGTGCTCAAACTTGATCTCCTCAAGCGATATCTGCCGCAGTTCGGTGCGATGACGGGCACGCGTTCGCGCGACAAACGCGTGGTTCACCTCGACGGGTACGCGGGTGAAGGCCGGTACGAGAACGGGGAGCCGGCGTCCGGAGAGATCGCTCTGCGGGTCGCCTCCTACCTGCGCAGCCAGGCCGACCTCACGCTAGAGTGCTTCTTCTCGGAGGCGCAGCACAAGTCGTTCGACCGGTTACACGAGGTCGTCGAGCAGTACCGGGCTCGGGGCGTACGCGCTCACGCTCACCGCGGCGAGGTCGACGGCGTCCTCGATCAGGTCGTAGAGCGAGCCGTCCAGGAGCCGCTCTTCCTCTTCCTCGACCCCTGCGGACTTGTTCTACCGCAAGACCGTGTCGTCGAGGTCCTCGCCCACAAGCGCCCCAACAAGTGGCCCCCGACCGAGCTGCTGATGAACTTCAGCATGATGGCCGTCTGGCGCCTCGGCGGCCACGTCCGCTCGCCGAAGGGGAACGAGAAGTCGCTGAGGCGCTTCGACGACGTGTGCGGCGGGACCTGGTGGCGGGAGTACTTCGCCGACGCCGTGGCCTCCCGCAACAAGGACGGCGCAGCCGAGGACGCGATCGAGGCCGTCGCGGCCGAATACTCCCGCCGGCTAGCACGGCGTACCGGGATGTTGGTGCAGTCGGTGCCGGTGTCGCACTCGCCTCGGAAGCGGGCCGTCTACCGGCTGGTGTTCGCCACCCGCAGCCCCTACGGCCTGTGGGTGTTCGGCGACACTGTCGCCCGAGCCCGGACGACGTGGTGGGAAACGCTCGAGGAACGCGAAGACGATGACGCCTTGTTCTCCATGGCATCAGTGACACGCCCCGATCCGAAAGAGATCGAGACCAAGGCCATACCGGAGATCGCCGAGAACCTGGCCCGGCTTCTGTCGCGGGTTCAGCGGCCGGTCAAGCTGGTCGACTACCCGCTGGAAATCTTCGGATCCTTCTATGGGCAGGTCACCGAGCCGGTCGTGCGCCGTGCGGTACAGCTTCTGCACGACCAGGGCAGGACGCCCAGCAACGGGGTGGGCGTGAGGAAGACGCGGGAGATCACGGTCTACCCGGGCCATCTCGCCGCGTGACCTCACTGCAGGGCCCGCCCTGGGCCCGGCGACGGCAGTGGCCACGGGTCAGGCCGCTCTACCTTCTTGATCGGGTTGATCGAGCCATTCGTAGGGTTGGGTCGCCCAGGGGTGCTGGGTGTGGCTATCAGGCTGCTGCCTTCTCGTGGCTTCCATCGCTTCGCCGCCCGGCACCCCACGACGACTCGGCCGCCGATTAGGAAGTGCGAATCTGTCGCTGTGTAGAGCAATGCCGGCGAGGTCGTCCGTGGCACGAACTGAACGAACACGTACGTCAGGAGCGCGATGAGCCGGATATGGGCGGGGATCGACAGCGGCAAGGGCCACCATCACGGCCTGGCCCTGGACGCGGACGGCAAGACGCTGCTGTTGCGGCGAGTGGCCAACGACGAGCCCGAGCTGCTGAAGCTGATCGGCGACGTCCTGGACCTGGCCGACGGCCGCGAGGTCACCTGGGCCATCGACATGACCGGCGGAGAACCCGCGCTGCTGCTGGCCCTGCTGGTCAGCCATGGCCAGGAGGTCCTCTACCTGCCCGGCCGCCTGGTCAACCGGGCCTCCGACAGCTACCGCGGCGAAGGCAAGACCGACGCCCGCGACGCCTACGTCATCGCCGACCAGACCAGGATGCGCCGCGACCTGCGGCCCATCCGCCCCGGCGACGAAGCCGCCATCGAACTCAAACTGCTGACCGGACGCCGGGCCGATCTGGTCGAGGACCGCACCCGCTCGGTCAACCGCCTGCGCGGCACCCTGCTGAGCATGTTCCCGGCCCTGGAACGGGCTCTGGACGTGACCAACACCGGCCCGCTCAAGCTGCTGACGGGTTACCAGACCCCGGCCGCCATCCGACGGACCGGCGTCACACGGCTGACGAAGTGGCTGACCAACCGCAAGGTCCGCAACGCGAGAACCCTCGCCGAAACAGCCGTCGAGGCCGCCGAGCGCCAGCACACCGCCATCCCGGGGGAGAAGACCATCGCCAAGCTGGTCCACACCCTGGCCGAGGAGGTGATGGCCCTCAACGAGATCCGCGAGATGGACAAGCTCATCGAGGGCCGGTTTCGCGAGCACGAGCTCGCCGACATAGTCCAGAGCGTCCCGGGCATCGGCGCGACCCTCGGTGCCGAGTTTCTCGCCGCCGTCGGTGGCACCTGGACGAGTTCGACTCCCCGGACGCCCTGGCGGCCTTCGCCGGCGTCTCTCCCGCACCGCGCGACTCGGGCAAGGTCAGCGGCAACCTCCATCGGCCGGTCGTCTATCACCGAAGGCTCCAACGGGTCTTCTACACCTCCGCGCTCGTGAGCGTTCGCTCCGACCCGAACTCGCGGAAGTTCTACGACCGCAAACGCGCCGAGGGGAAGAAGCACGTCCAAGCCGTGCTCGCCCTCGCCCGCCGACGCGTCAACGTCATCTGGGCCCTGATCCGTGACCGACGGTGCTACGAGCTCGCACCCCCGGTGACTACAGCCGCTTGACAACAGCATTAGGAAGCGATGGGCAGCGGCATCTGGTCCCAGGTACGGCCTTCGAGGAGGCGACCGCCGGCCTTCGGGGTGCGGCCGCCCCACTGCTTGAAGAAGAAGGCGACGCCCTCATCCTGGCAGGTGTCGCGGATCTGGGTGACCCAGTTGGGATCGAGCGGCCGGTGTCCGGGTCCGGACTCGCCGCCGGCGATGACCCAGTGGATGCCGTCCAGGTTCAGGCCCGGAAGCGGACCCAGCAGCGGCTCGCAGGACAAGAACCGCACGGCCGCAGGGACCTCCCGCAGATCGGCGACGCGAACCACTTCCTTCTCCGTCTCCACCGAGACCCCCATCCACAGGTTCGCGGGCCAGTCGAGTTTCGGAGCGAGCTGCCGCAGGCGCCGGGCCCGCTTGGTGAGGACCTGGTAGTTGTGCTGCGGGGTGTCGGCCATGACCTGGAAGACCTGCCGGACGAAATCGATCGGTACCCGCGCATGGAACAAGTCAGACATGGAGTTCACGAAGACCGTCCGCGGACTGCGCCACCTATAGGGGACATCCAGCGTGTCGGGGTGCAGGGTGACGTCAAAGCCCGGCCCGGACGTCCGGGGGTCACCGTCGTTCTGGTACTTCGCCGCGCCCATGGCCTTCAGCCGTTTCGCCAGAATCAGGGCGTAGCAGTTGTCGCATCCCGAGGAGACACGGTCGCAGCCGGTCGTCGGATTCCAGGTCGCCTCGGTCCACTCGATCGCGCTGCGGTCGCTCACCGGTCTCCTCCTGCCCTCGCACACACAGCCACGCCACCAGGGACGGCTGTGGTGTGCTGCCTAACGATGCCCTCCGAGGCGGGACACCCGGGCGTGGACACCGCTATCCGCATGCACTCGATCGCTTCTCGTAACTTCACGTGTCGAACCTCCATTCAGAACCTAACCTCGCCGTTTCGGTTGGGATGAGTCCGGGCGTGGGGCGGAAGTACGAAAGTGCCTTCTGAGCTGGAACGATGAACCTTGTCGAGGGGTTATGTCGGTCCAAGCGGAAGGCACTTTCTGCGTGAAGGGTATCGGTTCTCGTCCCAAGCTCCATGTCTCCGCTGACGGTTCGGGTGTGGTCGGGCATGCCGGGGCACGGATGCTGGCTGATCTTGCCGATGCCACCGGGCTGACCAGTGCGTACTCCACCGCGCTCAGGCCGCTTCGGCCGCGCGGGACCGGGCATGATCCGGGCCGGATCGCCACCGATCTCGCGGTGATGCTCGCCGATGGCGGCGAGGCCATCACGGATCTGGCCGTGCTGCGGGACCAGGCCGAGATGTTCGGCCCGGTGGCCTCCACGCCCACGGCCTGGCGGCTGCTCGCCGACATGGACGAGGCCGTACTCGCTTCGATGCGAGCGGCCCGCACTTCGGCTCGGGAGGTCGCCTGGCTGCAAGCCGCCGAGACCCGTGAGGGCATACCCGCAGTGACCGCCGCAGCGCGCGAACTGCCCGGCCTGGTCCTGGACCTCGACGCCACACTGGTCGCCTGCCACTCCGAGAAAGAAGCGGCCGCACCCACCTACAAAGGCGGCTTCGGGTTCCACCCGCTGGTGTGCTTCCTGGCCAACACCGGCGAGGCCATGTCGGCGCGACTGCGGCCTGGCAACGCCGGAGCCAACACCGCCGCCGATCACATCGCGGTCCTCGACCAGGCCCTCGCGCAGATCCCCGACGCTCACCGGCACGGAACCCAGATCCTGGTCCGCGCCGACAGCGCAGGATCCGCGAAAGCCTTCCTCGCCCACATCCGTCACCTGCGCGAGCACGGGCTGGACCTGCGGTTCTCCGCCGGATACGCGGTCACTGAGCCGGTCCGCCGCGCGATCCGCTCGGTGCCCGACCGCCTCTGGCATCCCGCCCTGGACCAGAACGGAACACTGCGAGAGGGAGCCGAGGTCGCCGAGCTGACCGGCATGGTCGACCTGGCTGGCTTTCCGCCCGGCACCCGCATCATCGTGCGCCGTGAACGACCGCACCCCGGAGCCCAGCTGTCCCTGTTCGACCAGGACGAGGGCCTGCGCCATCAGGTGTTCCTCACCGACACCCCCTACTGCGGCGGTGGCTCCGCCCAGTTCCTGGAGGTCCGCCACCGCGGGCATGCCACCGTCGAAGACCACATCCGGTGCGGCAAGACCACCGGCTTCGGCCGCTTCCCCTCCCGCCACTTCGCCATCAATGCCGTCTGGCTCGAACTCAGCCTCGCCGCGATCGACCTACTGGCCTGGACCCGCATCCTGCTCCTGGACGGGGAGCTGGCCACCGCCGAGCCGAAGAAGCTCCGCTACCGGCTGCTGCACGTCGCCGCCCGCCTCACCCGCGGCGGCCGACGCCTGCGCTTGCGGATATCGGCGACCTGGCCCTGGAGACACGAACTGGCCACGGCCTTCCACCGCCTCGCCGCACTGCCCCGTCCCGCCAGCTGATCAACAACCACCCAGACCGCCCACGACCCGAAAGACCCCGGAGAACCCGACCACCGCGCCGGGACTCAGCCATCCCCAAAAGGCGGAATCGCCCTCCCCGCCCGACAGCTGACGATCAGCAACGTCTCATCACCCCAACCGAAACGGCGAGGCTAATGCTTGCGATCAGCCCCGGTCGACCTGGCGACGCCCCCCTACGCCGCGAAGTGGGCTTCGAGAGCCCGTCGGTAGCCGACTGAGGCGGTCTCCCGCTTGTGACTGGACCGGCGGGCGCAGTCGCAGACGCCGGGTGGCGTCGGCCGCAGTGTCGGCGTCAGCGACGGTCGCGGGAGGCAGGACGTGCACGGGCCACCCCGCTGGCACTCCGGGAATCGCTACGACCCCACATGCCGGACGACAACGAGCAGTACTCGGCACGTGGCGAAGTCGCGGCGCGTCGGCTGAGCTCGCGCGTCGTACGGTTCAGCAGTGAGCCCTTTCCAACATCAGGTTGAGGCGTGGTGAAGGACGACGACGGCCTTCACGATGTCGGTGATCCGGTTGGTGCTGCAGCGGAGCTTGCGCAGTAGGCGCCAGCCCTTCAGGACGGCCATGGCTTGCTCGCCGAGGCACCGGATTTTGGCGTGGGTGCTGTTATGGCGTCGCTTCCAGCGCTTGAGTCGGCGGCCCCGGAAAGGTACGCGGACGTGGCGGCCGGCCCCTTGATATGCCTTGTCCGCCCAGCACTTCAGTCCAGCCGGGCGAGGGCGTCGATAATGCGGTGCTCGCGCGCGGCGGTCAGATCGTGAGTGGAACCGGGCAGGGCCGCGGAAGCCCACAGCAGTCGGCCGAGCGGGTCCGTGAGGACTTGGACGTTCATGCCGTGCCGCTTGTGTTTTCCGGAGTAGATAGGGGGTGTCGGCGGCGATCCGGTCAATGGGCAACAGGGTGCCGTCCAGGATCACGTACGCCTTCGTCCGGGCGGTCGTCATCGCCTGGGCCAGGGACGGGGCGAGGGCGGCCAGCACCTCGATAGCCTCGCGTATGTAGCGGTAGACGGTCGCGATGCCGATCTCGAACCCGGCGGCGAGCTGGGCGTACGTGTCGCCGCATCGCAGGTGGGCCAGGGCGAGCAGGGCCTGACGGCCGACGGGCAGGCGCCGCCATCGTGTGCCGATCTCCCGCTGGTGAGCGGCCAGTTGCCTGGTCAGGTGTTGCAGCGTGCGGCTGGACAGATCGATCGACGACGGGTAGACAAGCACGCGAAGCTCCTGGCGGACACAGGTCATCTTGGTCGCGAACCCGTCTACCAGGAGCTTCGTCGTTCCGTACAGGCCATGGCCACCAACAGCCCGGCACCACAGTCAAGTTGGAAAGGGCTCCATGTAGGCACCCAGCACCGCAGCATGCTGCACCCGCTCGGTCGACTCGGCATCCCCTGGGATCGCCTCGACGGATAGCGTCCCCATCCGGACACGCCCTGCCACGCTGCACTGACCGACTGGGACCGCGGTCGAAGCACCCAGTCCAACAACCGCTCTCCAACTTCGTCCTCCGCGTATCAGCGCGGCAGGCGGAGCACGACGGCGACGCCGGTCACATTGAGGACGCCGACGGGCCGATCGAGGATCGCGTGCCCGGCTTTCGGTGTTCCGGGCCAACCCAGCTCACCCTGGCCATTGGTGGCTGTATATGACGTCAGGAGGTTGGGAACGACGCAACACGATGGCCATGACGCCGAATTCTTCCTCGCGGCGCCGTGCGACGATTGGCTCAACTTGGAGAGCGTCACGTAGGCGATCTCGCCACGTACCGACGGACCGAGTTCCCGCGCTGGATGCGCCGGTACCGCGTTCATGTCGACGAACGTGCTCGCACCCAGACTCTCGCCGACGCGGCGATGCGCCATGGCATCAGTAAGTTCGTTCACGTATCGACAGACAAGGTCTGCGGACCGCTGGAGGTGGGCTCGGCGAGCGAGGCGGACCGCTGCGTCCGACGGTGCCCTGTGCCGCGTCGAAGGCCGCCAGCGACCTGGTCCCGCTGAGCTAATTCCGCCTCGGACGCGCCTGCGGAGGACCGAGGTATCACGAGTTGGGACCTCTACGTCGAGCCCAACGCCGCGCTGCGCTTCCGCCTGTCGGCCAGATTCCAAATTCCGCAATGTTCAGCGCTTCGATGTCGCAGAGGATGCCGACCTCGACGGGGTAGTCGGAGTCGGGGGTCAGATCGTCGCTGGTGAAGACGGACCACTTGTCAACGAAGGCCCATCGCTGCTGGTGGGCGTCGGCGAAATGGACCTCGACCAGGCCAGGCTGGGGTTCGTCATCGACCCATCCGGTGCTCGCCGACGTCGGTCCGCCTTGGCCTGGCGTTCCGCCAGGATGGGCTCGATCCGCTCGTAGTGGGGGATCTTCGACCCCGGGCCGGTACCGGTTCGGGTGTTGGTGACGCAGTTCTTGCCTGCCACGACCCCGCATCGCGGGCAATTCCTCTTGATCCAGTGCCGTCGGGCCACCTGCTGGTGCTGCATCGCCTGCGGCGCTCCCAGCGCAGGGGCGGGGCGGGCGGTCTGCACCGGCGGCCTGCCAATGTCTGCCCTAGTCTTCCAGACGCCGATCTGTTCCTGCTGATCGGCGTCGACACGGTCACCAGCATCCGATGCTGCGTGCATGAGCTCTCTCACCAGCTTGCGCATCACCTTCGGGGACCCCGTGTCCCCGCGGCGCTGCAGCGTCGCCAGCAGTGTCGGTACCCGGTCGGCTGCCCGACGTGCCCGGGCGTCCTGCTGTTCGGCCAGCCTGGCGCCGTCTGGGCCTGCAGGCCGGGCGAGATGTGCTGGTGACACGGTGGGCGGGGCCCTTCGCCGCTACGCCTGACCGTTGAGTCCTTGGGCGGCCCTGGCGATGACGGCGGCAACGACGGCCGGGCGGGATACGTAGACGGCGTGGCTGCCGGGGGTCTCGGAGACGGTGGCCCTGGCCCGCTCGGACATGGCGCGCTGGGCTGGCGGCGGGATCATGCGGTCGTCCGTCGCGACCAGGTACCAGGACGGCTTGGTCTGCCAGGCCGGTTCGGAGACGGTCCCTTCGAGGGCCTCGACGCCCCAGGGGACCTGCGAGTCGGCCATGAACGCCGCCAGTTTCTCGGGCACGTCGGCGGCGAAGGAGGCTGTGAACCTGTCCCTGTCCAGGAACAGGAACCCGTTCTGGGGCGGCAGGATCGGCGGGACCGGCGCCCCGGGCGGCGGGTCAGCGATCAGGGAGCTGACCGACTCGCCCTTGTCCGGTGCGAACGCGGCGATGTAGGCGAGCGCCGCGACGTTGGGGTGGCTGCCGGCCTCGGTGATGACGACACCACCGTAGGAGTGGCCGACCAGCACGGCCGGACCGTCGAGGCCGTCGAGGACCTGGTGGGTGGTGGCGACGTCGCCGCCCAGCGACAGGGTCGGGTTCTGCACGACGGCCACCTTGTATCCGTCGGCGCTCAGGTGGTCGTAGACCCCCTGCCAGCCCGATCCGTCCACGAAGCCACCGTGCACGAGAACGATGTTCCTGATGGTTGCCATCGTCACTCCTGACCTGGAGGGACAGCATCACTGAGGTCTGTCCCGGTGCACACCAGTCAAACAGCGTCCTTGAGGTCTGTCCCGGTGCAGATCAGTCAAGTCGAAAAGACGCGGCCGGACCACGCCGAACAGCACGCAGAAGTACCCGCCCGAGCCAGGTCTGACATCGCCTCGGGCGGGCCGTTGCAGGAAACGACTCGCAACCGCCGTCCTGGCCGAATTCGGCCTCACCGCGGGTGAGGGTCAGGTCACGGAGCCTCAGGTCCCCACCGGCTCCGACCCCGAAGATTCGGAACCGGTCCGCGTTGGCCGCACGGGCGATCGTGGAGCCGTTCCCGTGGACGGTGACCGGCTGGATGATCTCAGGCAGACCATTGCCGTCCTGATTGGCCGTCAGGGTGTAGGTGCAGTCCTTGGCGAGAACGAGCGTCCCCCCACGGTTCTCGTTCAGGGCGACGAGCGCCGCGACCAGGTCGTTCGGGTCACACTCCACATACCGCCTGCCGCCGCCATGGCCTTCTTAGCGCTTCTTGTGGCCGTCGTCCCCGCCGCCGTGGTCATGACCGTGGCCGTTCTCCTTGTCCCCGCCACCCTCCCCGTCCTTGTCCCCGCCACGCTCCTTGCCCTCGTCGCCCTTGGAGCCAGTGGGCTTCTCCCTGCCTTCGTCGCCCCCGCCCTTGTTGGCCTCAGTGGTGTCGTCCCTTGCAGTGGAGGCAGGCTTCACCCCGGCCGCCTCGGCGTCCGCCATACCCGCGAAGGTCGTCGTACCGGTCATGGTGACCAGCCCTGCCGCGGCAAGAACGGCCGCCTTCCAGTGACGGCTCAGCGCCACCGACTTCGCACGACGCGGTACACCCGCGACCCCGCCCTGAGATCCAGACATCCGACGTAGCTCTCCTTCTGCGTAACAGGCCGTCACATCCCAGGCCGAACACGGGCGACGAGATTTTCCCCATCAAAACAAAGGGAGGGCGAAAATATGACAATCTTCGCACATGGGAGTGTCGGGATCTCGACGGGCGCCAACAGACCGGAGCGGCGGCCCGCCGGGCGGCCGCGCCAAGTGGACGCCCGCCCGGCGCGGCGGGGCCGGGTCACCCCGGGTGCGCCGCTTACGCTCACGCCGTGTTCAACCTGACGGCGTTTCTGAAACGGCTGGTCATCGGGCCCGCACTACGCAGCGAGGCGCTGGGCGAGACCCTGTTGCCCAAGCGGCTGGCGCTTCCGATCTTCGCCTCGGACCCGCTGTCGTCGGTCGCGTACGCCACGCAGGAGATCCTGCTGGTGCTCACCGTCGGCGGGCTCGCCTATCTGCACTTCACCCCGTGGATCGCGGCCGCCGTCGTGCTGCTCATGACCGTCGTCGTGCTCTCGTACCGGCAGGTCGTGCACGCCTATCCGACGGGCGGTGGTTCCTATGAGGTCGCCACGCGGAATCTCGGTGACTCCGCCGGTCTGGTCGTCGCGGCGGCGCTCCTGGTCGACTATGTGATGACCGTGGCCGTGTCGGTCGCGTCCGGCGTCGCCAACATCATCTCGGCCGTCCCGTCGCTGGCGGAGCACCAGGTGGCGATGGCACTCGTGTTCGTCGCTCTGCTCACCGCGATGAACCTGCGCGGGGTACGGGAATCGGGCCGTGCGTTCGCCACGCCGACCTATCTGTTCATCGCCGGTGTGCTGATCATGTGCACCACGGGACTGATCCGCTATCTGGCCGGGGACGCCCCCGTCGCGGAGACGGCGCAGTACGGCATCGCGCCCGAGCCGGGAGAGGCGAACCTCGTGGGCCTGGCGCTGGTGATGCTGGTCCTGCGCGCCTTCTCCAGTGGGTGCACCGCGTTGACGGGCGTCGAGGCGATCTCGAACGGCGTGCCTGCCTTTCGCAAGCCGAAGGCGCGGAACGCGGCCACCACCCTGGCCGCGATGGGCCTCATCGCCGTCACGATGTTCGTCGGGGTCACCACCCTCGCCATCGTGGCGAAGGTGCACATCGCCGAGAGCAGCTGCGATCTGACCGGTCTGCCCGACTGCGAGAACTACACGCAGCGCACGGTGATCGCCCAGCTGGCCGCGTCGGTCTTCGGCGGAGAGCACAGCTTCGGCTTCTACTACGTACAGGCCGTCACCGCGCTGGTGCTGATCCTCGCCGCGAACACGGCCTTCAACGGCTTTCCCCTGCTGGCCTCGATCCTGGCCCAACACCGCTATCTGCCCAGGCAGTTGCACAACCGAGGAGACCGGCTGGCCTTCTCCAACGGCATCCTGGCCCTCGCGGTCGTCGCGGGCGCCCTGCTGTGGGCGTACAAGGCGAACGTGACCAGCCTCATCCACCTCTACATCCTCGGTGTGTTCACGTCCTTCACGCTCTCCCAGACCGGAATGGTCCGCCACTGGAACCGGGAGCTGCGCACGGAGCGGGACCGCGCCCTGCGCCGGCGCCACCACACCGCCCGGCTCATCAACGCGACGGGCGCGGTCATCACCTGTCTGGTGCTGGTCATCGTGCTGCTCACCAAGTTCACCCAGGGAGCCTGGCTGGCGGTTCTCGCCGGCGTCGTGCTGTGGGTGACGATGCGGGCGATCCGCCGCCACTACGACACCACATCGGCCGAGCTGGCGGTGACGGACCCGCGCGGTGAACTCGCCCCGCCCACCCGGGTGCTGGGACTCGTGCTGGTGTCGACCCTGCACAAGCCGACACTGCGGGCCCTGGCCTACGCGCGTGCCTTCCGGCCGGACCGGCTGGAGGCGCTGACCGTCGCCGTCGACCGCGACGCGACCGCGGACCTGCAGCGCAAGTGGGACGAGTACGGCATCGACGTACCCCTCAAGGTCATCGACTCCCCCTACCGGGAGATCACCGCCGCGGTCATGGTGTACGTGCGCTCCATCGTCCGGGAGAGCCCGCGTGATGTGATCGCCGTGTTCATTCCGGAGTACGTGGTCGGCCACTGGTGGGAGAACGTGCTGCACAACCAGTCGGCGCTGTGGCTGAAGAGCCGGCTGCTGTTCACCCCCGGAGTGACCGTGACGAGCGTGCCGTGGCAGCTGACGTCATCGGCCGCCGCCGACCATCCGGCGGCCCGGGCGCCGGGGGCCGTGCGGCGCGGCGAGCCGGCCGGCCGCCGCCGACACTGACCGCGCAGGGCTCTTGGCGCCGCGCGTCCGCTGACCGACACTTGGCCGATGACGCAGCGCGTGGATCTCGCGACGGTGATGGACCGGCTGGCCATCGACGAACTGGTCACCGGGTACGCGGTGGCGGTGGACGACGCCGACTGGAACGGCTACCGGGCCCTGTTCACCCCGGACGGCCGCGCCGACTACCGCGGCGCGGGCGGTATCGAGGGGCCCGCGGCCGAGGTCGCGGGGTGGCTGGCGCAGACGCTCCGCCTGTTTCCCGTCCGCCAGCATCTGATCGTGAACCGCCGGGTACGCATCGAGGACCTCGGGGGCTATCCGGGCGACGGTGCCGAGGTGGCGGCCGACTACCTCAATCCGATGCGGCTGGAGTCGGGTGACGACTTCGTCTCCGGCGGGCGATACGAATTCCGCCTGGCGCGTACGGAGGGTGGCTGGCGGATGCGCTCGGTGATCGTCCGGGAGAAGTGGCGCCGTTCGTCGTTCCCGGCCGCCGCGTTCGATTGAACCGGTCGCCTGGTCACCGCGGCCGCGCCGTCCGCTCCCGTGGCGGTCGCATCCGTGCGGCTCAGGCCTCCCGCGGGTACGAGGCCCTGGGGCACGCCTGCGCCGGGGACACGTACGCCGATCCTCCGATCACACGTCCGCCGATCGCATGTCCACTGTCGGTGCCGGGGCCACTGATCCACACTGGAGACACACTCAGCTCTCGGGGAGGCGCGGCATGCGGATTCCGGTCGGCCGGTGGGAGCGGCCGGCGAGCCTTTCGTCGTCGCCGTGGTGGCGTGGGGCGGCCGGGCTCCTGGCGGGCGCGCTGCCCGTCCTCACCTTCCCGGTGCCGGGGCTGTGGTGGTTCGCGTACGTCGCCCTGGTGCCGTGGCTGCTGCTGATCCGGTCCGCGCCGACGGGCCGCCGCGCGGTCCTCGACGGCTGGCTCGGCGGCACCGGCTTCATGCTGGCCGTCCACCACTGGCTGCTGCCGAATCTTCATGTCTTCCTTGTCGTGGTGGCGGCGCTGCTGGGGCTGCTGTGGGCGCCCTGGGGGTGGCTGGTACGCACGATGCTCGGCGGGAGGCCGTCCGCCGCCCGGGCCGCGGCCTCGCTCGCCGTGGTGCCGTCCGGCTGGCTGATGGTGGAACTGGTCAGGTCCTGGGAGGGGTTGGGCGGCCCCTGGGGACTGCTCGGGGCGAGCCAGTGGCAGGTGCCGTTCGCGCTGCGGCTCGCCGCGCTGGGCGGGGTGTGGCTGGTGAGTCTGCTCGTGGTCGCGGTGAACACCGCGGTGGTCGTGCTGCTGGCCCTCCCCTCGGCACGGGTCCCGGCGCTGGCGGGCCTGTGTGCCTGTGCGCTGGGCACGGGGGTGGTGTGGCTGGCGTCGCCCGGGCCGGGCGGGCGGTCCGACGGGGTGTTCCGGGTCGCGGTGGTCCAGCCGGGGGTGATCCACGGCGCAGGGAGCCCCGAGCGGCGCTTCGCCCGGAGCGAGGAGCTCACCCGGGACCTCGCAGGCAAGGACGTGGACCTTGTGGTGTGGGGTGAGAGCAGCGTCGGCAGAGATCTGACGGACCGGCGGGATCTCGCGGCACGGCTGGCCGCGCTGTCGCGTGCGGTGGGTGCCGAGATCCTGGTGAACGTGGATGCGCGGCGCGCGGGAGACACTGCGGGCGACGGCGACGGGCGGATCTTCAAGAGCAGTGTGCTGGTGGGGCCGGACGGCCCGACCGGGGACCGCTACGACAAGATGCGGCTGGTGCCGTTCGGCGAGTACGTACCGGCCCGCGCGGTGCTCGGCTGGGCCACGTCGGTGGGCAGGGCTGCGGGCGAGGACCGGATGCGCGGCAGCCGTCAGGTGCTGATGGCGGTGCCCGACGAGCGTACGGGTAGGACGGTCAGGGTGGGGCCGCTGGTGTGCTTCGAGTCGGCCTTCCCCGACATGAGCCGCCGGCTGGTCAGGAACGGCGCCGACGTACTGATCGCGCAGTCCGCGACCTCGACCTTCCAGGAGAGCTGGGCTCCGGCGCAGCATGCCTCGCTGGCGGCTCTGCGGGCGGCGGAGACGGGCCGGCCGATGGTGCACGCCACGCTCACGGGTGTCAGTGCGGTGTACAAGCCGGACGGTGCGCGGGTGGGCGAACGGCTGGGCACGGACGACAGTGCCGCCGCCGTGTACGCCCTTCCCCTCGTCGAGGGCACGACTCCGTATGCGCGGCTCGGGGACTGGCCGGTGTACGGCGCGCTGGCGGTACTGGCGGCATGGTGTGCGTACGAGGGGGCACGGGCGCTCAGGAGGCCTGCTCGAGCGACTCCCGCACCACCCGCTCGCACAGATCGTGGGTCAGCAGTGCGTCCTGGGCGCTGAGGAACTTCGCCGAGCGCACGGCGTCGAGGAAGGCGAAGACCGTCTGTTCGATGCCTCGCTGCCGGGCGACGGGCACCCAGTCGCCGCGCCTGCGCACGGTCGGCTGGCCTTTGTGGTCGATGACGTCGGCGAGGTTGAGGACCTCGCGCTTGGTGTCCTGCCCGGCCACCTCGAGGATCTCCTCGCTGGAGCCGCCCCGCCGGTTCATCATGCCGATCGCGGTGAAGCCGTCGCCGGAGAGTTCCAGCACGACGTGGTGCATCAGCCCGTCGCGGACCCGGGCCCGCACCCCGGTGTGCTCCACGGGTCCGGGCAGCAGGAAGCGGAGGGTGTCGACGACGTGGATGAAGTCGTCGAGGACGAGGGTGCGCGGGTCCTCGGGCAGTCCGACGCGGTTCTTGCGCATGAGGATCAATTCCCGCGGGTGGTCCAGGCACTGGGCGTACGCGGGCGCGAAGCGGCGGTTGAAGCCGACGGCGAGTGAGGTTCCGGTCCGCTCGGACAGCTCCACCAGCCGGGCCGAGGCGGCGAGTTCGTAGGCGAGTGGCTTGTCCACGTACGTCGGCACACCGGCCTCCAGCAGCCGCGCCACGATCTCGGGGTGCACGGGCGTGGGCGCGTGGACGAAAGCGGCGTCGAGGTCCTGGGCGAGGAGGGAGTCCAGGCTGGTGTGGCACCGCGCACCCGGGATGTGGTGGGCCGCGGCGATCCGGTCGAGGGTGGTGGCCGTGCGGGTGTGCAGATGGAGTTCGACATCGGCCCGGGTGGTCAGCACCGGTAGATAGGCCTTGCGTGCGATGTCCCCGAGCCCGATGCAGCCGACCTTCACCGTGGTCTCCCTCGTCCCGAGTCAGCGCCTGCCCGTGTGCCGCCGCGCCTCTGGGGCAGCATACGGCCGCTGTGGCGGGTGCCAGTCGGCGATGCCGTCGAAGCCTCGCAGGACGAGTCCAGGGCCGAAGCGTGACACCGCCGCGATGAGGACGTCGCGAACGGCGCCCCCGTGCAGGGCGATCCGGCCGGTCCGGGTCGCCTGGCGCACGATGCCCATGGTGCGGGGCAGCCGCTCGCTGGTGTACGCGGCGAGGCCCGGGCCGACGTCCGGTCCACGGCCCATGTGGTGGGCGAGCACGATCGCGTCCTCGATGGCCTGATTGCCGCCCTGGCCGAGGGTGGGCAGCATGGCGTGGGCGGCGTCGCCGAGGAGCGCGACCCGGCCGTGGTGGTAGGCGGGCAGCGGTTCGGCCATGTGATGGACGTCGTGGCGCAGCACCTGACCGGATGCGGCGCGCGCGATGATCTCGGGGATCGGCTGGTGCCAGTCGCCGAAACGGCGCAGCAGTTCGGACCGCTCGTCGTCCGGTGCGCGCTCTCCTGCGGGCGCGAGGGCCGCCGCGTAGGCGTAGATGCGTCCGTCCTTCAGCGGCTGGGTGCCCCAGAGGCGGCCCCGGCCCCAGGTCTCGTGCGGCGCGAAGGCGCCGGGGAGCGCGGGGACCACCATGCGCCAGGTGGTGCAGCCGGAGTAGCGGGGTCCCGGATGGGCGGGGAACAGGATTCCCCGCACAGCGGAGTTGATGCCGTCCGCCGCGACGACGAGGTCGGCTTCGAGGTCACCGCCGGTGCTGGTGACCACCGCGGGCCGCCGGTCGTCACCGGCGTCGGCGAGCGTGGCGGCGGCGCCGGTGCGTACGGCTGCGTCCGGAAGTGCGGACACGAGGAGGTCCACCAGGGTCGCGCGGTGCAGCAGGACCAGGGGGCCGCCGAACCGCTCGGCGGCGGCGGTGCTGTCGGTGCGGTTCAGCCAGCGGCCGCCGGGAGTGCGCAGTCCGCCGTCGCCCTGCCAGGCCGACAGCTCTCTGACCCGGTCGCCGAGGCCGATGACGTCGAGCGCGCGCTGGGAGTTGGGAGCGAGTCCGATTCCGGCTCCCACGGGGGCGAGGGCCGCGGCGCGTTCGAGGACGGTGACGTCCCAGCCCTGGCGGTGCAGTGCGACGGCCGCGGTGAGTCCGCCTATGCCGCCACCGACCACGACGGCCCGGGGTGTGTGGGTGTGCCCCATGATTTCCTCCTCGTTACTACAAATGTAGTGACACGGTGACCGTACTACAGCAGTAGTGCCGAGCGGTAGGTTGTCCTCATGACCGCACGCACCAGCAGCTCCGCCGGCCGCTCCGAGCTGATCGCCGACACCGCACTGACCCTGCTCGCGGAGCGCGGGATGCGCGGGCTCACCCACCGGGCGGTCGACGAGGCGGCCGGGCTCCCCCAGGGGTCGACGTCCAACCACGCGCGCACCCGGCAGGCCCTGCTCGAAGCCGCCGTACGCCGGCTGGCGCAGCGGGAGGCGCAGGTGCTCGCCCCGGACGAGCTGCCCGCCGCGGCGCAGGGTGCGGACGGACTGCTCGACGCTCTGTCGCTGGCGCTGCACCGCTATCTGACCGGCCATCGAGCGCTGCTGATCTGCCGCTACGAACTGGCCCTGGAGGCCACCCGGCGGCCCGAGCTGCGGGAGTTCTACGACCGGACGGGCGCGGCGTTCCGCGAGCCGCTGGTCGCGATGATGCGCGGCGCGGGTTCGGCCGAGCCCGAACGGCACGCACTGTCGCTGGTGGCCTGGTGCGAGGGGCTGATGTTCTCCTGCGCGGCCGGCTCGTACCACGCCTCCGTACCGAGCAGGAGCCAGCTCAGGAAGGGCTTCGGAGAACTGCTGCACGGCATGCTCGGGACCTGAGCCCGCCAGGGAGTCGGGGGCCGCGCCGTGGACGGCGTGAAATGCCTTGCGGCCGGGCGTGAACATGATCAACGATGCGCCTCATGACCACCTCCGAACGCACCAAGGCATCCACGACCGCCGGCGAGCGCGACATGCTCGAAGGCTGGCTCGACTTCCACCGGGAGACGCTCACACTGAAGTGTGCGGGACTGGACGACAAGCAGCTGCGGGAAACGTCCGCCGCTCCGTCGGAGCTCACATTGCTCGGCCTCGTCCGTCATATGGCGGACGTCGAGCGGAACTGGTTCCGGCGGGTCCTCGCGGACGAGGACGCCCCGCCCCTCTACTACGGCGAGGAGGACCCGGACGGGGAGTTCCACCTCTCCCCCGACGACACCTGGGAGGAAGCGTACGAGGCCTGGCAGGCCGAGATCGCCCGCGCACGGGAGCTGGCCGCCCCGCGGGCCCTGGACGATCGGGCGGAAGGCAGGCACCGCTCCGGGCGGCCCTTCAACCTCCGCTGGATCTACGTCCACATGATCGAGGAGTACGCCCGTCACAACGGGCACGCGGATCTGCTCCGTGAGCGGATCGACGGTGCGACGGGAGCCTGACCGCCCCGGAGGTCAGTCCGCCGACAGCTGACGGTCCAGCTGTGCGATCGCGGCACGGACCCCGTCGCCGTACCGATCGTCCGCCAGCGCCACGGAGGCGGCCCTGGCCCGGTCGAGATGGACCCGGGCCGCCTCCATCCGCTGGAGCTTGAGGTAGTCGGCGGCCAGGTTGAGGTGCAGCGCCGGTTGGAACGCGCACGCTCCGGTCAGCCCCTGCGCCGCCGACAGCGCCCGCAGGTCCCAGGCCAGCTCGTCGCCGGGATCGTCCTGGGTGTCGGCCATGTAGTGAGCAAGGGTGCAGCGGTGCAGTGCCGGCCCGTACTCGCCGATCTGCTTCCACAGCTCTCCGAAGCGATTGCGCGCCTCCTCGCGGTCCCCGGCATGGAGCAGCATGACCGCCTGCCCGATCCTGGTCATGACGGCGTCCTCCGACGTCTCACCCTGCTCGCTCACTGCGGCCTCCAGCGCCTTGACACGGGTGATCCCGACGCTATCCGCCGCCGTGGGAGAACCGGCACAGGCTCGGGCCGGGGGCCCGGCCTGTCAGCCTTTGGGCCTCGGCCCGCCGCCCGGACCGGCCCCCCGGGGAGACGGGCCCGGCGGTTCACCGGAGTGCCGACAGCGCCCGCCACCGGGCTCCGGAGGCGCACCGGACCGGTGGGTGTCACCCCAGGTCGGGGATGCGCCAGTCGATCGCCTCGTGCCCCTGGGCCGCCACCGCCTCGTCGATCTGCGTGAACGGACGCGAGCCGAAGAACCTCTTCGCGGACAGCGGCGAGGGGTGGGCCCCCTTCACCACCACATGGCGTTCCTCGTCGATCAGCGGCAGCTTCTTCTGGGCGTAGTTCCCCCACAGCACGAAGACGGCCGGGTCGGGCCTCGAGGCCACGGCGCTGATCACCGCGTCCGTGAACTTCTCCCAGCCCTTGCCCTTGTGGGAATTCGCCTCGCCGGCCCGCACCGTGAGGACCGCGTTGAGCAGGAGGACGCCCTGCTCGGCCCACGGCATGAGGTAGCCGTTGTCCGGCACCGGGTGGCCGAGCTCCTCCTTCATCTCCTTGTAGATGTTCCTGAGCGAGGGCGGGGTCTTGACGCCGGGGCGCACCGAGAAGCAGAGGCCGTGGCCCTGGCCCTCCCCGTGATAGGGGTCCTGGCCGAGGATCAGCACCTTGACCCGGTCGAAGGGCGTGGCGTCCAGCGCCGCGAAGACCTCCTCACGCGGCGGGTACACCGGCCCCCTGGCGCGCTCGTCCTCGACGAAGTCGACGAGCTCCTTGAAGTACGGCTTCTGGAGCTCCTCGCCGAGGACGCCGCGCCAGGACTCGGGCAGCATGTCGGTGTCGGTCACGTCAACAACCTCCGGTGTGCGATCAGTTCTCGTTCACAGAACCTACCGGCGGCCACTGACAATCACGGCCGGCGGCCGGGATCCGGCCCCGGCCGCGACCGCTTACCAGCTGGTCTTCCGCTCCAGCGTCCACACCTGCATGATCGTCTGGGGGTCGAGGGCCCGCTCACAGCCCGCGATCTCCTCACTGGCCGCGATGTACAGCTTGCCCTGCCAGAGCGGCAGCAGCCGGACGTCCTTCACCAGCTCCTTCTGAGCCAGCTCGAACTGCGTGGACACCGCTCCGCGGTCGCTCTCCTTGCGGGACAGCGTGAGCTGCTCGGCGATCGCCGGGCTCTCGTACGGGGTGCCGAGCGCGTTCTCCTTGCCGACGAACGGCGCGATGAAGTTGTCCGGGTCCGGGAAGTCGGGGAACCAGCCTCGGCCGAAGACCGGGTACTGACCGTTCTTGTAGCCCTCCTGGAAGTCCTTCCACGGCTTGCTCTGCAGGGAGATCTTGAACAGGCCGGACTCCTCCAGCTGCCGCTTGATCTCGGCGAACTCCGGAGCGGTGGAGGAGCCGTAACGGTCGCTGGTGAACCAGAAGGTGAGGTCGACGGGGGTCTGGACACCGGAGTCGCGGAGGATCTCCTTCGCCTTCTTGACGTTCGGATCGCCGAACGTGTCGAAGAAGCTGGTGGTGTGCCCGGCGATACCCTTCGGGACCATCGAGTACAGCGGCTCCGCGGTGCCCTGGTAGACCTTGGCGACCAGCGCCTCGCGGTCGATGACCTGGGCGATCGCCTTACGCACCGGAAGCTTCGCGACAGCGGGGTCCTTGGGGTTGAAGACCAGGTAGCGGATGTCGGCGCCGACGGTCTCGACGACCTGGATCCCCTCGTTCTCCGGCTTCTTCGACTGCAGGGAGATGACCTCTTCCGCGGTGAGACCGCGGTTGGTGACGTCGACCTCCTTCTTCTCGAGCGCCGTCACCATCGCTTCGGAGTCCTTGAAGTAGCGGATGGTGACCGCTTCGTTCTTGAGGTCGGCGAAGCCCTTGTAGCCGGAGTACTTCTTGAGCTCCGCCTGGCCGCCCTCGCTGTAGGCCTCCAGGGTGTAGGGACCCGAGCCGGTGAGCTTGCCGTCCTCGCGGAGCCGGTCCGCCGGGTAGTCGGCGGGGTCGACGAGGGACATGGCGGGGGTGGCGAGGATGAACGGGAAGGTGGCGTCGGCCTTCGTCAGCCGGAACGTGATGGTCCGGTCGCCTTCGGTCTCAACGGACTTCAGCGATCCGAGCAGTCCGTTGGGGCCGCCCTTGACATTGATCTTCTTGATCCGGTCGATGGAGTGCTTGACCGCGGCCGCGTCCAGCTTGTGCCCATTGGTGAAGGTCAGATTGGGACGGAGCTTGCACTGGTAGGACGTATTGGTCGGATCTGTGAATTTGCAGTTCTCCGCGGCGTCGGGCTGCGGGCTGGTGCTCCCGGTGGGGAAGCTCAGAAGCGTCTGGAACACATTCCGGTACAGCTCCCAGGAGCCGTCCCACGCGGCGGCGGGATCAAGCGTGCTGGGCGCACTCGTCGTACCGACGACAACCGGCTTTCCCGCATCGGCGCCGTCATCCGAAAACAGGCCGCATCCCGTCACCAGGGATATGGACGCAACGGCTGCGGCCGCCCGCAGCATGGTCCGGTTGAACACGTGCACACGCTCCTCGTTCAGCCATGGGTCGGCGCACCATACCGCAGCGCCCCGCCGGAGCGACGAAGACGTCCGGCGGGGCACTTAAGGCAATCCATGGCCATTCAGACCCAAAACGACTCAGTGGACTCCGGCATTGAGGAAGATACCGCCGTCGACGACAAGTGTCTGCCCTGTGATCCAATCCGATTGATCTGAGGTGAGAAAGGCCGCTGCGCCACCGATGTCACGGGGAATGCCCAGTCTGCCCATCGGATAAGCGGCCGCCGCCTCGGCCTCCCGGCCCTCGTACAACGCTTCTGCAAACTTTGTCCTGATCACGGCCGGTGCGATCGCATTGACCCGAACCGCCGGCGCGAATTCATGCGCCAGCTGCTGGGTCAAATTGATCATCGCCGCCTTGCTCATTCCGTACGCGCCGACGAACGGGGAGGCGGACATACCCGCGATCGACGCGATGTTCACGATCGCGCCGCCGTTGTCCTTCTGCCAGGCCTTCCACGTCTGCTGGGCGAAACCCAGTGCCGAGATCACATTGGTCTCGTAGACCTTGCGCGCCACGGCGAGGTCGAGCTCCGCGATGGGCCCGAAGACCGGGTTGGTGCCCGCGTTGTTGACGAGGAAGTCCAGGCGCCCGAAGGTCTCCATCGCACGCTCGACGGCAGCCGCCTGGTGCGCTTCGTCGTGGGCCTTGCCCGCGACGCCGAGCACCCGGTCGCCGCCGAGCCGCTCGACGGCCTCCTTGAGGGCGTCCTCGTTGCGCCCGGTGATGCACACACGGTCACCGCGGGCGACCAGCGCCTCGGCGATGCCGTAGCCGATCCCGCGGCTGCCGCCCGTCACCAGGGCGGCCTTGCCGGAGAGCGGGGGGAGTTCCGAAAAGGTCATTGCCTTTGTCTCCGGTTCAGTTGAGCGGTCCGCCGGCCACGTACATGACCTGGCCGGAGATGAAGCCCGCGTCGTCGCCCGTGAAGAAGGCGATCGCGTTGGCCACGTCCTCGGGCCGGCCGACGCGCTGCACGGGGATCTGGGTGGCGGCTGCGGCCTGGAAGTCCTCGAAGCCCATGCCGACGCGCGCGGCGGTCTGCGCCGTCATCTCGGTGACGATGAAGCCGGGGGCGACCGCGTTGGCGGTGATCCCGAACTTGCCGAGTTCCTTGGCGAGGGTCTTGGTGAAGCCCTGCAGGCCCGCCTTCACGGCGGAGTAGTTGGCCTGTCCGCGGTTGCCCAGCGCAGAGCTGGAAGACAGCGAGACGATCCGGCCGAAACCGGCGTCCACCATGTGCTTCTGGCAGGCCTTGGACATCAGGAACGCGCCCTTGAGATGGACGTTCATCACGGTGTCCCAGTCCGACTCGCTCATCTTGAAGAGCAGGTTGTCGCGCAGGACGCCGGCGTTGTTGACGAGGATCGTCGGCGCGCCGAGCTCGGCGGCGACCCGCGCCACCGCAGCCTCGACCTGGGCGGAGTCCGAGACGTCGCAGCCCACGGCCACGGCCTTGCCGCCGGCCGCGGTGATCTTCTCGACGGTGTCCTTGCAGGCCGCTTCGTCGAGGTCGAGTACGGCGACGGCACGGCCCTCGGCCGCCACGCGTACTGCGGTGGCGGCGCCAATGCCGCGCGCCGCCCCCGTCACGATGGCAACGCGCTGCTCGGTGCTGGACATGGTTGGTTCTCCTCGCCCTCGGATCCCGGTGGACAGGGTCGCCCGGCCCGGCCCAGGGAAAGGGCTGAGCGACCGCTTAGTACCTTTAGCTGCACGAGACGCTAGAAGCCCTGGCACCCGGTGTCAACGGACCCCCCGCTTTCCGGGCGCTGGTTCACCTGCGCCAGGGGGTCGATCAGTGTCGATCAGCGCACCAGGACGTCGAGGAGCCGCTCGACCTCGGCTTCCGGATCGGCGGTCAGACCGGTGTGAACAGGACCCGGCTGGACGACCGTCGAGCGCGGGGCGATCAGCCAGCGAAAGCGCCGCCCCGCATCGTCACGGGCGGCCTGCCCGGCGTCGTCCCCGCCCCTGCAGACGCCCTCGACGGCGTGCAGCGCCGCGCGCACTCCGCTGACGTCCGCCTGCGGGTCCAGGGCCCTCAGCTTGGCCTCGTCCAGATGGACGCGGGCGGAGACGAAGGACCTGGCCCGGCAGTAGACCACCACGCCCGCGTTGAAGCACTCGCCGCGCTCGACCCGGGGGACGACGCGCAGCAGCGCGTACTCGAACACATCCCGCTCCGCACCGCTCGTGCTCACTTGCCGCCGTCCTTCGCGCCGTTCCGGTCCTTCTTCGTGGGGTGCGGCCAGGGTGTGAGGTGCTCCGTGAGCCAGCCCGGTGCCTGCGAGGGGCGGGGCCTGGACGGGGCGCTCAGGGTGATCCGCTCGTGAATGGTCGCGGCGCGCGCAAGCAAGGCCTCCACATAGGCGCGGCGCACCGCGTCGGTGGAGGCGAAGCCGGGCTCGTCGACCAGCCATTCGTCGGGCACGTCCGCTGCCGCCTCGGTCAGCAGTTCCTCGGTGACCCGTGGCGCGAGCTCCGCGGCCGCCGTGGCGATGTCGGGCCGGAACGGCGCGAGGGCGTGGTCGGAGGCGTCGTAGGGCTTGGCCGCCGAGCTCTGCGCGCCCGGCCAGTTGTGGTGCCAGATCATGGTGGCGCCGTGGTCGATCAGCCACAGATCGCCGTGCCAGACCAGCATGTTGGGGTTGCGCCAGGACCGGTCGACGTTGTTGATCAGCGCGTCGAACCAGACGACGCGGCCCGCCTGAGCGGAGTCGACTTCGTAGGCGAGCGGGTCGAAGCCGATGGACCCGGGCAGGAAGTCCATTCCGAGGTTGAGGCCGCCGCTGGCCTTGAGCAGCTCCTGCACCTCCTGGTCCGGCTCGGCGAGACCGATCACCGGATCGAGCTGGATCTGCACGAGCTCGGGGATCCTTAGCCCGAGCCTGCGGCCGAGCTGCCCGCAGATGACCTCGGCGACCAGTGTCTTGCGGCCCTGACCGGCTCCGGTGAACTTCATGACGTAGGTACCGAGATCGTCGGCCTCGACGATGCCCGGGAGCGAACCGCCCTCACGCAACGGCGTGACGTAGCGGGTCGCTGTGACTTCTGTCAGCATTTCCCCAGGCTATACGGCTTGGCCACCTGGCAATCCACGGACCAATTGAGCGCCGCGCAGCCTGGGGAATCGCCCCCGCTCAGCCCTGGGGAGAATCTGGGGAGTTTCGACCGGCAAGCAGTCCGTCGATGACGGCGCGCCCCTTCGTCCCGCCCAGCGACTTCGCACCCGCGGCGAGTCGCTGGAGGACGTCCTCCAGGTCGGCACCATCGGCCTGATCAAGGCGATCAACCGCTTCGACCCCACGCGCGGCATCGAGTTCCCCACCTTCGCCCTGCCCACCATCATCGGCGAGATCAAGCGATTCTTCCGGGACACCACCTGGGCCGTGCGCGTCCCACGCCGTCTCAAGGAGCTGAGCGCGACCCTGCAGAGCGCCACCGCCTCTCTGGAGCAGGACCTGGGCCGGCCCCCCCAGTCGCCGAGCTCGCCGAACACCTCGCCCTGGACACGGATGAGGTGGTCGCGGAACTGGAAGCCGCCAGAAGCTACAGCGCCGCGTCGCTGGACGCGCCGGCCGACGACGACGAGGCCGCAGACGCCCTGGCCGACCACATCGGCATCGACGACCTGGATCTGGAGAGGATCGAAGACCTGGTTGCGCTCAAGCCGCTGATCGCCGCGCTGCCGGAGCGCGACCGGAAGATCCTGGCTTTGCGGTTCCTCCGCGACCTGACCCAGCCGGAGATCGGCGCCGAACTCGGCATCTCCCAGATGCACGTCTCCCGCCTGCTCGCCCGCACGCTGGCCCGGCTGCGCAGCAGGCTGTCCTCTCAGCGATAGCGGCAGTTCAGGATGCCGGTGGCTGCGGGATGCCTTCCTCGGCGTCCCGCAGCCGTGCCAGGCCGGAGATGGGTACATCAACTCGGTACTCGGTATGCGCCCGCCGATCCACCTGAGACTGTCTGTGCCCCGGCCAGGGAGCTGGGCGTCGCCCCGGCGTAAGCCAGATCCTCTCCCCACAGACGCGTCCTATCACCGCAGGGCGCCGGCGGAGGCTTCGGGGAACCGGCGCGTCCGCCGGATGAGATCGCGCCGGGCGCTCCCCCTCACTCTCTGCGAGATCGGCGAATTTGCTGATGGTCGGCCGCAGTTCGGCCAGCATTCATGCCGGTACTGAAACCGCCTCTTGCCTGGGCAATGAGTCCTCGGCTCCGGGCATCTCCTGGTGGGCGTGAGAGGGCTGCAGGACGGTGTCGGCTACGTCGAGCAGCGACACCCCATCACGCGCACTCACCTCTTGGAGCCATGCCAGCCCCTCGGCAGCGGCGCAGTCTTCGCGGGCCGCGACATAGCCGGCGGCCTGGTGGATGCGCTCCCAGCGCGCCGCGCGCGTGTCGGTGGTCCACACCGGGCGTTGGCAGTCGGTGCTGGCGTGCACGGGCCGCCAGCGCAGCAGTGCCTCCAGCGCGAGCCCGGCCGCCTGTTGGGCGTGGGTGATGTGTGTGTCGGTCACGTGGGTGCGCTGGGTGTAGTAGAGGCTGACCACGCCGATCGGGGTGTGACGGGCGTGCAGCGGGAGTGCCAGCACGTGGTGGATGCCGGGGAGCTCCTCGGACAGGCGCGGGCCGGTGCGGCATGGGGAGTGGCGCAGGTCGGGTACGAAGACGGGCCGCATCTCGAGTGCGGCGCTGACCGAAGGGCCGTCGGCGCGGGTGAACTGTGCGGCCTCGGCCTGCAGGGCCGGCTCGTCGGTAGCATGCAGCAGCTGCCAGTGCTCCAGTCGGGGCAGCCAGGACAGGGCCGCCCGCTGCGCGCCCAGCGACTGTGTGAACGCGGTACAGAGCCGGTTCGGCAACGTGCGTCGCCCCACGGCTGCTGCGACCGAGACGTCATGCACGATCGATGGTGATTCCTCCAGCATGGTTCTCATCCCTTTCAGCCGTGCGCCTCTCGGCCCGGCAGCACCCTTCGAGCGGGAAGGGACGGCTGTGCCCGGCGCCCGAAGGGGTGGAGTTCGTCTACCACCCGAGGGGCCACCTCATGTGTCGTCGATCCGGCTTCAGACCTCTGCGGCTTCGTGCACGGTCCTCGACGCTTCCCTCCGGTGGCCGCCAGAAGCCGTCAACGCGGGCGCAATGCGACAACACGCCATCAGGACCGGACATCACGGGACCCGCGCAGGGTATACGTGCGGAATGACCAGTCATGGGAGTACGCGGCAGGGCGAGGAGTCACTGGTGGGTACCAGGGCTTACGCCGACATCGAGTTGGCGCAGAAGCGACTGAGCGCCGGGGCGGCGGAGCGGGACCCGTCTCCAGTTCTCCAGTGGCGCATCAGCGGCCTACCGGTGGGCGCTGGGACGCACGGACCGCTCGCTGGTCACGGGTGCGGGCGCCGCAGAGGGTGTCCCGGACCTTCAGGCACTGACCGCCGAGGTGGACGCGGCCGTGGTGCAGTTGGAGGACCCCACCAGCCGGCCCGGCCCGCGGGACTACGGCCGCGGAGTGCACGACGCCCTGGCCTGGGTGTGCGGACACAGCGACCACGCCCCGTGAGCAGCCGACAGTAACGCCCTGGAACCGCAGTGAGCCCCTGGTGACCACTACTGCACACGCCCTGCGCCGGCCGCACCTTCTTCTTCCGCTTCGTCCGGCAGGTGAACGTCGGTGACGGCAATGTTGACCTCGACGACTTCCAGGCCGGTCATCCGCTCCACCGCGGCGATGACGTTCTCGCGGACCTCTCCGGCAGTGTCGGTGATGGCGACGCCGTACTCCACGACGACGGAGAGGTCAATGGCGGTCTGACGCTCGCCGACCTCGACCTTGACCCCACGGGTGACGCTCGTCCGTCCGCCGGGGACCATGTCCCGTACCGCGCCCATGGTGCGGGCGAGACCGCCTCCCAAGGCGTTGATGCCCGGCACCTCCCGTGCCGCCATCCCGGCGATCTTCTCCACCACTCCCTCCGCGATGGTCGTCCTGCCCCGGGTCGCCGGGACCTCGTTCGGTCCGGTCTTTCCCTGCAACGTCGTGGCACCCGGGGAGCGGGGCTGGGTCTTGGTTGCGCTGGTCGCCTCCGTCATGGGAAGCCACCTTCCTCGATCATCAGCCAGGCATCGGGAAGAGCCCGGTGAATGTTATGGAATGCGGTACAAGCTAAGGCACGCCGCCGCTCGGTCCAGGTCGGCCACCGCCGGCCCTGGTGTCACCGCAAGGTCCGGCGCCTCTTTCCCCGCCCGCTTCCCCGGGACCAGCGCTGGGCGACGACGGCAACGGTGGCCACGAACAGCAGGATGGCGATGACCAGCAGATAGCCAAGCCCTTCCGCCACCGCGCCGATGAATCCCAGAACGACAGCCACCAGGATCAAGATCAGGAACAGTGCCATGGCCAATCGCCTCCCAGGCACAGCGTGAGGCCAAGGACTGCGTCTCCCTCCGTACCAGCCGCAGGGTCGGGCAAGGCCAGCAGATCGCGCCTCATCCTCACATCGCTCGAAGCCCAGATCGCCGCTGGAAGTGTGTTCCCATTCAGCGTGCCTCCGTTTGCACGACGGCGCCAAGGTCAATCCGTTGATCCGCAATATCAGTGGGCTCCCAGCGGCCTGCTCGCCCGTCGCTCATAATCACGGCAGTCCTCCTGGCCGACCCGAGCTTCGGTCGATCCGTCCTGTGTTCGGTGGACGAGCCCATCTCGCGCTGTTGAACGGCTGCCAGGCGTGTCGTTCCCCGTAGGACCAGTCAGGAGTGACCATGCTGGCCGATATTGCGCGTGGCCCGTCCCACCCGTAGAAGCAGCGTGGTGCGGGGACCTGCGCCCCGCTACCGCGCCACTCTGCCCCGGCCGGCAGCCTCGGGAGTCGCCCGACCACCCAGAGACTGCCGGGCACGCCGCTACCGAGCACCAGTACCTGTCCTCTGTAACGCGCGAGACGATGACCGAGATCAGCACGCGGCAAGCGATCTACGTCGCCAAACCATGTCCCGGCGCCGGTCGCAATGACCTGCTTCCCCCGAGGGTCCGTTGTCGTGCCGGTCGATACGTCTACGCAGAAGCTGCCCAAGCCTGCACAACCCGAGCTGCCCGGCCTACAGCCTCAGCAGACGGCGAGCCGGTTGTCCCGCACCCCGCCCAGTCAGGAACAGGGCCTCGAAACCTCCGAGGCCACGGCCTGTCTGCGCAGCAGTCGGCGCCGCTGCGCGGTCTTCGGGTTCGTTGAGAGCTCCACGCCGGACAGGAACGCAAGTGACATGAGTGTGGCCTCCATTGACGACGAGCTCGGCTCCGACCGCCAGATCGTCAACGCCGGCCGCCCAAGCGCCCTGCCGCTGCCCGCCCCGTACGTCATCGTCGGTGACGGCAAGATCCGCTGGGTCTTCGCCGAGACCGACTGCACAACCCGCCGAGCCGACCGGCATCCTCGCCTCACTCGGCTCCGTGGTCTGAACAAACGACACCGACGTCCCAGGCCGGCCGAACTGATCTCCCGCCAGAAGGCCGCATCCCTGCCTCACCGACGCGCCACGCCAGACCGAGAGGGGCTGCAGTCGCGTAGGCCCTCTGCCCGGCGAACCTCATTGCAGCCCTGGCGCATGGCGCCCTCGGCGGAAACGCTGTGTTCCCGGCGAAGCAATATCTGTGGCCGTGAAGTGAGAAATCGACGCAACGCGCGATGAGGGTTTCTGATGCAACAGACGGAGCCAAATTGTTTACCGTGCACAGCCGATCGCCCCGTGCTACTGTCGACTCAGTTGCAGTTGTGGTTCCCAAGAACGTCAAGTGCTCTCACCGGCTTTCCGCGCCAATGGGAGTGCTTTTGTACTACCGGTCATTTTCCGGGCGGGGCAATCAACGCGGCGACGCGGACTCCGCACAGTGCGGACTCTGCCCCGAAGGAGATTTGACATGGCAACTGGCACCGTGAAGTGGTTCAACGCGGAAAAGGGTTTCGGCTTCATCGAGCAGGACGGTGGCGGCGCTGACGTGTTCGCCCACTACTCGAACATTGCAGCCCAAGGTTTCCGCGAGCTACAGGAAGGCCAGAAGGTGAACTTCGACATCGCACAGGGCCAGAAGGGCCCGACGGCCGAGAACATCGTTCCCGCCTGACGCTGACGCGCGCAGTTCGCAGCTGGGGCCCGCACTTTGGGTGCGAGCCCCAGCTCTTTGCATTCCAGAGCGTGACCTCTCCCATTGCGGCCGTTCCATCGCCGGCATGATTCCGTGTGCCGCAGTCCCACCGGCGGATGCTCTACTCAAATCCGGATGCGAGTCCGCAGAGCTTCCCACACTCGACGCCCCGGCAATCCGCCCCGGATCGCGCCGCCCATTCAGCGCCTCGACCCGTGAGCATTTCCCGCCGGTCAGGTCCACTTTCGCATTTATTCTGGCTCGTTCTTGTGATTCCCTTTGTTGTTCGTTGCTGCAGGGATTCCTTGATGCGTGCCGCCTCAAGGAAGGTTCTGCATGAACCGCGCACGTACGAACGACCGTTTCACCCGTTCCCGTACCGGCAGTTCCCGCTCCGGAAGGGGCAGCAGCCGCTCCGACGCCCCGAGCCATTCGGGTGGCAACGGACGCCGCTCGGCTGCGCCGCAGGGAGAGTTCGCCCGGCCTGTAACGATCACCCCCGCGCTGCCCGCTGCCAAGGCGTTCGCCGATCTGGACATGCCCGGGCGGTTGCTGGCTGCACTCGTCGCCGAAGGCGTGACCGTACCGTTCCCGATCCAGGCGGCGACCCTGCCGAACTCGCTCGCGGGACGAGACGTACTCGGCCGCGGCCGCACCGGGTCCGGCAAGACCCTCGCCTTCGGCCTCGCGCTGCTGGCACGTACGGCCGGCCGGCGAGCCGAGCCGCGGCAGCCGCTGGCCCTGGTGCTGGTACCCACTCGCGAGCTGGCACAGCAGGTCACCGATGCGCTCACTCCGTACGCCCGCTCTGTGCAGCTGCGGCTGGCCACTGTGGTCGGTGGGATGTCGATCGGCAGGCAGGCCGGCGCGCTGCGTGGTGGGGTCGAGGTGGTGGTCGCGACGCCAGGTCGGCTGAAGGACCTCATCGAGCGGGGCGACTGCCGCCTCGGGCAGGTAGGCATCACCGTCCTGGACGAGGCAGACCAGATGGCCGACATGGGCTTCATGCCCCAGGTAACGGCGCTGCTGGATCAGGTGCGTCCCGAGGGGCAGCGGATGCTGTTCTCGGCCACCTTGGACCGCAACGTCGACCTGTTGGTCCGCCGCTACCTGGCCGACCCGGTGGTCCACTCCGTCGACCCGTCCGCGGCTGCGGTCTCCACGATGGAGCACCATGTGCTCCACGTGCACGCCGCGGACAAGTATCAGACGACGACCGAGATCGCGGCGCGGGACGGCCGGGTGATCATGTTCCTGGACACCAAGCACGCGGTCGACCAGCTCACCAGGCACCTGCTGAACAGCGGTGTACGGGCCGCCGCGCTGCACGGTGGAAAATCGCAGCCGCAGCGCACCCGGACCCTGGCCCGGTTCAAGTCGGGGCATGTGACGGTGCTGGTGGCAACGAATGTCGCGGCGCGCGGGATCCACGTCGACAACCTCGACCTGGTGGTCAACGTGGACCCGCCCGGTGACCACAAGGACTATCTCCACCGGGGCGGCCGCACAGCCCGCGCCGGCGAGTCCGGCCTCGTCGTCACCCTGGTCACGTCCAACCAGCGCCGCGCCATGGTCCGCCTCATGGCGGATGCCGGGATCCGCCCGCAGACCAGCCAGGTCCGCTCGGGCGAGGCCGAACTGAGCCGCATCACCGGCGCGCAAACCCCGTCGGGCATCCCGGTCTCCATCACGGCACCGGTGGTCGACCGCCCTCAGCGCAGCGCCTCCCCCTCCCGCGGTCGGCGCGGTCGTACAGCCCAGGACCGCCGCCCCCGCCAGGCGGTGCGCCGCCCGGCTCAGCGGCATTCCGACTTCGACGCGGCGGCCTAGAACTTCCTGATCAGGACGCTTGCCCATTACTCCAGGAGGCACCCTTTGACGCTGGTTCAGATGCAGGCACGCCCGATGGACTCCGCCGCCAGGACCGTGGTCGACGCCATGGACGCGCCTGGACCGCAGGTCTGGGACGACATGACCGTAGAGGTGGCCTTGTCCGTCATGGCCAGTGCCCGTGCCGCCTACTTGCTCGTCTGCGACGAGGACGGCCGGTGCACGGGCCTGATCACTCAGACCCAGCTCACCGTCGTCCGCGACAGCTCCGCTTACACGGATCGGATCCGTCTGCGGGACATCGTCGGCGACTGCGGACCGTTCACCTCGCCCGTGACCACGATGGTCGAAGCGGAGCACGCGATGCGGTGCCGGCAGCTCGCGGCCGTGCCCGTCGTCGACGAGCACGGCTGCGCCGTGGGCGTTCTCGCCCTCTCACGCTGATCCGCACCGCCCCGCCCCCGCCCCGGACACACCTCTCTCCCTTCTCCTGTGAGGCACCATGCGTTGCGTCATCGCCCGTTTCCCCTTCGACCTGTCCAAGAGTGGGGTGGTTGCGTCGATGAAGGGCGTCAAGCCCGAGCCGATCACGGGTGAGTCCGTGACCATCGGCCGACGCGTCTACCCCGTCAAGCAAGTTGGCGAAGTCATCACCCGGCAGGACCGCCGCGACTTCACTGCCCGCGAAGTCATCAGGGCCATGACCCTTCTCGGCTTCACGTGCCACAACCTCCCCGAAACCGCACCCGCGCCCGTCCTCAGTCCGCTCCAGGAGGCGTCGGCACTGCTTGGCATCCCCGCGCGCCTGTAACCGACGGGGCAGGCAAGAGCCGAGACCAGGACAGCGATGAGGGCTCGACCGGCGCGCGCCGGTCGAGCCCTCATCGTGTGTCGGCGTCCGGTCGACACGCGGCATCTCCCGGGCGCGCCAGGCGGTCGGGAGCGGTGACTCAGCGGTCGGAGTAGCTGAAGTCGCCGACGGTCCAGCCGCTGACGTCCTTGATCGCGACGCGGTACATCCCACCCGTCTCGGGGATCCCGATGCTGCCTTGCAGGATCCGGGCGACGTGGAAGTGCAGATGCGTGGGCCGCCCGCGGGATTCCGGCCTGACCTGCGTCTGGCCGGCCGCAAAGACGTCGGAGAACGGGCCGAGGCGGTCCGAGTCCCTCAGGACCTCCGACACACGCTGCTTCCACTCGCCTTCGGGCGCCAACCGGCCGGTGATGACAGCGCCCCCGACGATCACAGTCAGGGACATCTGAGTGCTCTGCTCGGACTCCACCATGGCGGCGACGTCAACAAGCAGGTCGTCAGTGCTCGGCATGAGAGCGATCCTATTCTTCGGCCCGGCCTGCTGGGTGGGCCCCCTCTGGAACGCAACGGCGGACGTCCCGGCGCTCCTGCTGAGACCCTGAGCCGACGAGGTCGGCACCACGGGCCGCCGTTGCAGGCAGCACATTACCTCTGCCTGAAGTGCTCCAAAATCTACTCTCGTCAGAGTAGACATTGGGTGGTTGCATGGTTAGAGTTTCTCTCATAGACACGGTCAAATGAGCCCGGCAGAGACGAACTGGCGGGGAGCGGTACATGAAGTTCGCAGGTCAGTACGCCTGTGGAGTTCCGAAGCCAAGGTGTACGCAGGATGGCGACGGGACTGGCAGACGCACTGGGCAGCCCGCAGGTTGAGGGGCTGCCGACAGCAACACCAGCAGTACCGGTTTGGCAAGTGGTTCACATAGCAGAAGAACGGAGGAAGCAGACGCCATCAGGATCGCCCGGGCAAGGAAGATTCGGCCCCGGGTCCGCAAGACCCCGGAATGGAAGGTGGTCCCCGGTCACGCATCCGCGATCTCCGCACTCCCGCCCTCTCCCGGGCGGGTCAGCGGAAACAGATGGTCGGCACAGCATGAGGGCCGACAGATGGTGTTGAATTTCCTTCGGGGCCCTGGTGCCGCACGGCATCAGGGCCCCTCGACGCGTTGCACAACGAGGTGAGAATGACAGCAGACACTCCGCTCAGCGGTCGCCTGGACGACGACGACTACCCCGCGTACACCATGGGACGGGCCGCCGAGATGCTCGGCACCACCCCCGGCTTCCTCCGCGCCATCGGTGAGGCCCGCCTCATCACCCCGCTCCGCTCGGAGGGAGGGCACCGCCGGTACTCCCGCTACCAACTGCGGATCGCCGCCCGCGCCCGCGAACTCGTAGACCAGGGCATGCCCGTCGAGGCCGCCTGCCGCATCGTCATCCTCGAGGACCAGCTCGAGGAAGCTCAGCGCATCAACGCAGAGTTCCGCCGCGCCGCCGCCGAACAGCACGACAACCCCCAATAAGGCCGTCCAGGCACACACGGCCGGTCGGAGCACGAAGGGTCTCGCATCCGGGACGAGCGGGCGGACCGGAAGTCCTGCAGCCGCCCATTTCCACCGCCCTGGCGGCGGGGGCCCGAACTACACGACCGCGGTCCTGACCCACTTGGACGAGGAGACCGCCCTCCTGGTCCAACAGGCCCGCCGCCGCGGCCTCGTCGTCCCGGACGACCTCGCCGTCGTGGGATACGACCGAATTCGTCGGCCTGGCCGACTCCCCTCACCGCGGTCGAACCCGCCCGCCACACCCTCGGCCAGACCGCGATGCGCCGCATCATCCAACGCCTGCGCGAGCGGGCCACGTCCCGCAGAATGTGCAGCTCGCGCCGCGGCTGAAGTTCCCGGCGTCCACGGTGGCCCGACTGCACCGAGGGGAGTGTCTTTTTCTTGGGTCTGTCCCGTAGTGACAGTCGCCGCTCAGGACGGTCAGGGCTCACCGCTAGAAGCGGGAGCTACACAGCGTGGCTGCGCTGGGGTCTCATACCCGCCGACTTCCCTCGGTTTTTGGCCCGAAGCGGAGGTCGCTCCTTGGGGAGAATCTGGGGAGAATGACGGGCCCTGGGGAGCGCGTGGGGAGAATCGATTGCATAAGACGGCACGATCCTGAAAGGGCCGGAAACAGCCAACTGCCCAGCTCAGAGGCAAGATCGGGGGCATCGCCGCAGGTCAGCGCCACCAGGTAGACGCTTCATGACGTAGGTACCGAGATCGTCGGCCTCGACGATGCCCGGGAGCGAACCGCCCTCACGCAGGGGTGTGACGTAACGGGTCGCCGTGACTTCGGAGAGCATCGGGCCAGATTACTGTGCGGTTTCCCGGCGTGGTCGTTGAACGGCGTGGGGTCCGGTCCCGTAGAACTTCACAAGTCGGTCCGGACTCGGGCCGACGGCGGAAAGGAGAGCCCGCATGAGCGGAACGCAGGGACCGGCGCACACCGTGGCACGCCGCGCCGTCGTCGCGGCGGCGGGCGGGGCAGGGCTTGCCGTGGCACTCACGGCGTGCGGCGGCTCGTCGAAGGAAACCGGCTCCGGAGGCGAGCCGGCCGCCGACAGCGGCACCAAGGGCGGTGCAACCAACGGCGGCACGTCCGGGGGCGGCACATCGGGGGGCGGCGGCAAGGTACTCGCCAAGACGTCGGAGATCCCCGAAGGCGGCGGCAAGGTGATCGGCGACGTGGTGGTGACGCAGCCGAAGGCGGGCGAGTTCAAGGCCTTCTCGTCCAAGTGCACGCATCAGGGCTGCGCCGTCAAGAACGTCTCCGACAACATGATCAACTGTCCCTGCCACAACAGCATGTTCGACGCGTCCGACGGAAGCGTGCACGAAGGCCCGGCGACCTCTCCACTGCCGCCCGCGTCGATCGTGGTCGAGGGGGACTCGATCAGGCTCGCGTGACCCGCGGGCCCTTCCAGCACGCGAGCACGTCGTCCGTGGTGGTGACGGTGGCGACGAGAGCGAGCGTGTTCGCCACCATCGCGGGGGTGTACTCGGGGGGCACCCCCGCGATGGCGTCCGCAGGGACGACCGCCGTGTAGCCGAGGTTGACGGCATCGAAGACCGCGTTCGGGATCGCCACATTGACCGAGACTCCCGTGACGACCAGGGTGCGGCAGCCCATGTTGCGCAGCAGCGCGTCCACGCCGGTTCCGGCGACGGGTGACAGCCCGTGCAGCCGGCTCACGACGATGTCCTGCTCCGCGACCTCTATCGGCTCGGCGACCCGGACCGCCGCGGTCCCCCGGTACTGCTGGACCGGAAGACTCCGCGCGGCGCGGAAGAGACGCGCGTTGTGATTCGATCCGCGTCCGTCGGGCCGCCGTTCGGCCACCGCGTGCACCACCTGCACCCCGGCTTCGTGTGCCGAGGCGACCAGCTGTGCGACGCGCAGGAGCGCGCCCGACGAGCGGGCTTCGGCGGCGAGTTCGGGAAGTGCGCTGTCGTCACCGACGACGCCGTTCTGGCACTCGACCGTGAGCAGCACGGTGCCGTCCGGGTCGAGTTGCCGCGCCAGCCGTTCGCGTAAGGGCATCGCTTCCTCCTCCGCTGAGCCCCCTAAGGGCTGCCGGATCCCGGCGGGCGCGTGAGGTTATCGGGCATTGCGTCGGGAAGGAAGAGCCCTCATCATTTCTGTCACCCCGTCAGCTATCAGGAGGAGCGCAGGGCATGCCCGTCACGCAGCGCCGCGGTCGCCGGATCATGATGACGCAGGCAGAGCTGGACGACTTCCTCGCCGAGCAGCGCACCTGCCGGGTGGCGACGGTGTCGGCGGACGGGCGACCGCACGTCAGCGCCCTCTGGTTCGTCTGGGACGGTACCTCGCTGTGGTTGTACTCGATCGTCCGCAGCCGCCGCTGGGCGGACCTGCGACGCGATCCGCGGATCGCGGTGGTCATCGATACCGGCGAGGAGTACGGCGAGTTGCGCGGTGCCGAGCTGTCCGGCACCGCGGTGTTCGTCGGCGAGTCCCCGAGGACCGGCGATCCGCTGCCGGAGCTCGAGGCCGTCGAGCGGCTCTTCGCGCGGAAGAACTTCGGCCTCGACGCCATGCCGCACGACGGCCGTCACGCCTGGGTGCGGCTCACGCCCGAGTCGGTCGCGTCATGGGACTTCCGCAAAATGGCGACGCCGTGAGAGCGGCGGCCCGGGCGGTCCGGACCGCGCACGGGCACGGACGGGGCTGACGGCCTGCCGCGCCCCGAGGACGGAACCCGGCGTCAGTGGTCGGCCACCCTCCCCGCGGCCTCGGTCAGCGCCTCCACCACCGCACGGATGGACGGGCGGCGGTCCGCGTCGGAGCGCCAGACCGCGTAGATGTGACGGTGCATCTTCTGCCGTACCGGTACGAGGCGTACGCCGTCCGGCACCGGCCCGCGCCCCAGTCGCGGGGTGACACACACCCCGAGACCCGCCGCGATCAGCGCGAGCTGGGTGTGGTGCTCCCCCGCGAAGTGCGCGATCTTCGGTTCGACGCCCTTCGAGCGCAGCGTGAAGACCAGCCACTCGTAGCAGAACTCGCCCTCCGGCCAGGAGACCCACGGGTCCTCCGCGAAGTCCTCGAGGTCCACCTCGGCGCTCGCGGCGAGCGGGTGGTCCGCGGGCATGGCGACGTCCGCCGCATCGTCCAGCAGCTGGGCCCGGGCAAGGCCACCGGGCACGGGCAGCCGCTTGTTGCTCCAGTCGAGCACGACAGCCAGATCGAGGTCGCCCCTGACCACCCGGCGCACGCTCTCTTCGGGCTCCACCTCGGCGGAGCGTACGCGCAGCTCGGGGTGGGCGGCCCGCAAGGCGGTGAGCGCCGCCGGAAGCAGCCCGCGCGCCGCTGTCGGGAAGGCGCCGATGCGCGCCTCGCCGACCACCTGTCCGCGCTGGGCCTCGATGTCGGCCTGGGCGATCTCCACCTGGGACAGGATCCGGGCGGCGTGATCGGCGAGCAGCCGGCCCGCGTCCGTGAGGCGCACACCCCGCCCGTATTTGGCGAGGAGCTGCTGCCCGACCTCCCGTTCCAGCTTCGCCATCTGCTGGGAGACGGCCGATGTCGTGACATGAAGTCCCTCGGCGGCCGCACTCACCGATCCGTGCCGGGCCAGCGCGTCCAGGGTGCGTAGGCGCTCCAGATTCAACATGTAAGCAATGCTAATCCAATCGGTCGAGAGAATCTCGCTTGTTCTAAGTGATTGAACCGGCCACAGTGGACGCCATGAGCGCCGCTACGCCGACCACACCCGACCGCGTCCCCGTGACTTCACTCTCCGCCCCGGCGGATTCCGCGACCGCCGGACAGGACGCCACCCCTGCCCTCGCCCCGGCCCGCCGCCCCGCCGTCGGCTGGCGCGTCAGGTTCGCGGTGCTCGCACTGATCTGGGGCTTCAGCTTTCTTCTGATCAAGGTCGGGACGCAGGCGTACGCGCCGTTCCAGGTCACCTTCGGCCGGCTGCTCTTCGGCACGGCCGTGCTGGCCGTCGCCATGGCGGTGAAGCGGGAGCGGCTGCCGCGCGGGCTGCGCACCTGGACCCATCTTGCGGTCGCGGGCTTCTTCCTCAACGCCCTGCCGTTCTCGCTCTTCGCCTATGCGGAGCTCACGATCCCGTCGACCCTGGCCGGGATCTGCAACGCCACTTCGCCGCTGTGGGGCATGGCGCTCTCACTGGTGGCACTCTCGGAGGACCGGCCGACGCGTCGCCGTGTCGCCGGACTCGGCATCGGGTTCATCGGCGTCCTGACCGTGCTCGGCGCCTGGCAGGGCTTCTCCGGGCTTGACGTGAACGGCACCGCGATGGCCCTGCTCGCCTCGCTGAGCTATCCCGTCGGCTGGATCTACGTCCGCCGTACGCTCGCGGGCTCGTCCCACTCCCATCTCTCGCTGACCGGCGCCCAGCTCCTGCTCGCCACGGCCCAACTGGCCGTGGTGACCCCGTTGTTCACCACCTTGCCGAGCGGCTTCCCGGTGGTTCCCCTGCTCGCCGTGATCACGCTGGGCGCACTGGGGACGGGTTTCGCGATGCTCCTGCAGTACGGCCTGGTCGCCGAGGTCGGGCCGACGACGGCGACGATGGTCACATACTTCATCCCGGTCATCGCCACGGCGGCCGGAGTGCTGCTCCTCGGCGAACACCTGAGCTGGAACACCCCGGTCGGCGCGCTCGTCGTGCTGGCGGGCGCCGCGCTCACCCAGACCAGACGTCAGCCGTAGCTGCGCGGCGCCGCCGGAGCGGTCGCCGACGCCACCGCGTCGGCGAGCGTCCCGATGTCGGCCGGGGTGAGCCCGGACACCGTGAGCCTGATCGCGGGAGGTGCCGACATACGGAAGCGCGCCCCGGGGGCGACCGCCCACCCGGCGTGGAGCATCCGGGCCACGACACCGGTCTCGTCGGCGACGGGCACCCAGACGTTCATCCCGCTGCGCCCGTACGCCTCGACTCCCCGCTCCGCGAGCGCGCCGATCAGCGCATTCCGCCGCTCTGCGTACGCGCGCGCCACCGCCACCGGGTCGACGGCACCCGAGGACCACAGCTCCACCACCGCGCGCTGCATCAGCCGGCTGACCCAGCCGGGCCCCAGCCGCTGGCGTCCCGTCACCCGGTCGATGGTGAGGGGGTCACCGGTCAGGAAGGCGAGCCGCAGGTCCGGCCCGTAGCCCTTGGCCACGGAACGCACGAGCATCCAGCTGTGGGACACCCCGGCAAGCGGGTGGAGCGGCTCGTCGACGATGGCGTAGCCGTGGTCGTCCTCGATGAGCAGGACCTCGGGGTGGGCGGCGAGGATGCCCCGCAGCTCCCGGGCGCGTGACGCGGTGATCACGGCTCCGGTGGGGTTCTGCACACGGCAGGTGACGATCAGCGCCCTGGCTCCCGCGGCCAGCGCACGCTCCAACCCCTCCGGGCGGGGCCCGTGTTCGTCGAGGACGACCGGGACGGGCCGCAGTCCGAGTGCCGGGACGAGATCGAGCACCGCGCCCCAGCCGGGGTCCTCGACGGCGACGGCGTCCCCGGGTCGCAGATGGGCCGCGAGCACACGCTCGACGGCGTCGAGCGAGCCGGAGGTGACGGCGATCGGCCCGTCGGGCACACCGTCGGCGTCCAGACCGGACCGGGCGAGCCGCGCCAGCTCGGGGTCGACGGGCGCGTCGCCGTAGAGCACGGGCCGCTCGTCCTGCGCTCGCGCGGCGGTGGCGAAGGCGTCGTGCAGCGCCGGCAGCAGCGCGGGGTCGGGATTGCCGTTCGCGATCTGGCGGACCCCGGGCGGGGCTTCGACGCCCAGGGAGCCGCGCGCCGTACTGGCCGGTCGCGACCGCACCCGGCTCCCCCTGCGTCCCGCCGTCTCGATCACACCGCGCTCGCGCAGGGTGCGGTAGGCGGCCGCCACCGTGTTCGGGTTGACACCCAGCGAGGTCGCCAACTCCCGCATGGGGGGAAGCAGTTGCCCGGGGGGCAGATCCCCCTGTCCAACACCGCGCTCGATGCTCGCCGCGATCTCCGATGCACGAGACCCAACAATCCGATACTCTCCTAGCACAAACGACAGTTTGTACTAATGCAATGGAGATGTCCAGTCATGACGGCGCTTCTGAACGACTCCGCCCACCCGGCCTATCCGACGACCGAACGCACATACCCGACCCGCGGGCGTGCGCGTGCCTCGTACGACCGTGAGGTGGTGCACGCGATTCTCGACGAGGCGTACGTCTGCCATCTGGGATTCATCCGCGACGGTGCCCCCGTGGTGCTGCCGACGCTGTACGGCCGGATCGGCGAGCGGCTGTACATCCACGGGTCCACGGGCTCCCGGCCCCTGCGGATGGCCGGTCAGGCGGACCCGGGCGACCCGGGTCTGAAGGTCTGTCTGACCGTCACCCATATCGACGGACTGGTCCTGGCCAGGTCCGCGTTCCACCACTCCGTGAACTACCGCTCCGTCATGGTCCACGGCATCGCCCGTCAGGTCGACGACCCGCAGGAGAAGCGCACCGCCCTCGACGCACTCGTCGACCACGCCGTCCACGGTCGCTCCCGCGACTCCCGCCCCGCCAACGACAAGGAACTCGCCGCCACGGCCGTGCTCCGGCTCGACCTGAACGAGGTCTCCGCCAAGGTCCGTACGGGCGGCCCGAACGACGATCCCGAGGACCTGTCGCTGCCCCACTGGACCGGCGTGGTCCCGCTGGCTCCGCGCTACGGCGAGCCGGTCCCCGCCGACGATCTGGACCCCGCCGTCGCACTGCCGGACTATCTCGCGGCGCTGTGACCACCGCCCCGGGGCCGCGCACGGGGGTCGCGGCTCCGGGGCGGTGCAGTTCGTGCGTCCGGCGACCCGTCGGTCAGCCAGAGCGCCCGGGCGGGCTCGGCGGCGTACCGGCTGCTTATGCGGGGGAACGGCCCGTGGACACCCGCGTTCCGCCCGCCCCGTCCTCGGGGCCGATCACGGCGTCCTCGGGGTGTACGACGCCCTCCGGGCGCACGGCGTCCTCCGGGTGTACGGCGTCCTCCGGTCCCGTTCCGCCGGCCACCGGTCCCGACGGGGCCCTCGGTGTCGACGACTGGGCGATGAGCGCACCGACCAGGACCACCGCGCCGCCGATGATCTGAGGCGCCGACAGATGCTCCTCCAGCAGCACCCATGCCAGAACGGTCGCGATGACCGCTTCGAGGCAGGCGACGACACCGGCCACCTGGGGGGACAGCCGGCGTACCGAGACGACTCCGGTGACATACGCGAGGACGGTCGCCACCAGCACGATCCAGCCGATGAGCAGGGCGGCGGGGACGCCGGTGCCCGCCAGGCTCGCCTCACCGGCGAGCACCGGCCAGTTCATGGTCCACGGGCGGGCGACGACGGTGAGGACCAGCGCCCCGACGATCAGCCCGTACGCGATCACGCCGAGCGGAGCCGGGGCGTCGTGGTCGTCGCCACCCTGGCCGGCGAGGACGAAGTAGCCGACCTGGCACCCCGCGGCCCCGATGGCCAGCAGGACGCCGAGCGGATCGAACCCGAGCCCGGACCACACCTCGACGACACACGCGAGGCCGCCGACGGCGAGGACCACGCCGAGTGCCGCGGCGCGGGTGACCGGGCGGCGCTGGACGAACCGGACCCAGCCGAGCACGAGAGCGGGAGCGAGATATTCGATGAGCAGGGCCACGCCCACGGGAATCCTGGAGAGCGCGGCGAAGTAGAAGGCCTGGACACCCGCGACGGCGAGCAGCCCGAAGCCGGCCAGCAGCGCCGGTTTGCGTATCAGCAGGTCGCGATGGCGCCAGGCCAGCGGCAGCATGACCAGCGCGGCACCTGCGACACGCAGCCAGACCACGTGCAGCGGATCGAGTCCCGCCTCGATGAGCGGCTTGGCCGCCACACCCGAACCACCGAATGCGAACGCCGATGCCAGGGCCAGTCCCAGGCCTGCGTTTCTTCCCTCAGACGCGTGCATCGGCACATCATGGCAGGCCGCGTCAGGAGCGTCACGCCCGTTACACCTGTTGAGACAGCTCGTCGATACGCCGGTCCAGCCCGCCCGATTCGACACCCGCGCGCTTCAGGACTTCCACGGCCCTGCAGTCCTTGTCCGAGGCGATCGCGGCCAGCAGATCGAGGCCGGCGGCCCGGGGTTCGCCGCGCCGTGCCGCACGTTCCAGGGCGCCGTCCAGAGCGGCCGAGGCCGAGGGTGACCAGCCGGCGGTCTCGACGCCCCGTACGAGCGGGACCGCTCCGGAGTCCTCGACCGAGCCCTGCCAGCGCAGTCCGTATCCGATGCTGCGCTGGACGAGATAGCCGAGGATCCGGGCGGTCTGCCCGGGGCCCTCGAACGCGGCACACGCCTCGCTGTCCCCTTCCATCAGGGAGTGCAGCAGATGGGCGGTGTCGATCTGGCGGTCGCCGTCCCGCAGTGCACGCCGTCTGGCTCCCGCGACGACCGATGCCAGCTCCGGGGTGAGTCGTGCGTAGGTCGCGGCACGAATGGGGGCGGGCTGCTGCGGGGCGCGTGGGACAGGAAGGTGCACACTCCCACCCCATCAGTCCCTCCGGGGTCCTGACATCGACGCACGGGAGCATCTCGGCATCCCACGGAGGGTGGGCACCGCCGGTCGCACCTCCTCCTTGCGGAGGAGACGGCCCCGGGTCTGACTGTTCATCAGTATTGAATGTTCGAGGCCACGCGGCTACGTTCCGCGACACCGGTACCCGGGAACCGACCGGTACCCGAGACGAAGGGGTGGCCCCATGGCCGAGGTCAGTGCAGAGGCACGCATCGATGCGCCCGCCGGGAAGATCTGGGCCCAGCTGACGGACTTCGCGTCGCACGGCCGCTGGAACGCCACCCACACCAGCTTCCCGCAGGGCGGCCCCGAAACGCTCGAGACGGGTGCGACCTTCGCCGAGAACATGAAGCTCATGGGTTTCCCGGCCGAGGTGATGTGGACCGTCGACGAGCTCGAGCCGGAGCGGGTCCTCGCGATCAGGGGCAAGGGCCCGATGGGGGTCAGCGTGGGCACGCGCTATGCGCTGACCCCTGACGGCGACGACGCCACGACCGTCCGGATCGACGGGGAGTTCACGGGAGCGGCCGTATCCCTGATGGCGGGCAAGCTGAAGGACTCGGCGACGGCGGCCCTCAACGAGTCGCTGCGGAAACTCGGCGCGCTCGTCGTCTGACACGGCCGCACCCATCACCCCCGGGGCGGCGCCACCGCAGGTGCGGCGCACACGACGGAGGGGCCCCGCCCACGGCGGGACCCCTCTCCTGACGGATCGTCCGGCCGCGCGTCAGTGCTCGTCGGCCAGGATCAGATACAGCTTCTTGCGGGCTTCGGTGATGACGGCGATGGCCTTCGTCCGCTGTTCGGGAGTGCCGGTCTTCCAGACCTGACTGAACGCTTCCATGAGTCCGAAGCCGGCCTGACGGATCTCGTTCATGGCATCCCAGTCAATGCCGCGGCCCGCTTCCTCCCAGGGCGCCTCCGGGACCGACTCGGCCTCGGTGCGGCCTGCGTCGGTGAGCGCGAACAGCTTCTTCCCGCCGTCGCTCTCACTCGCGATCAGGCCCTCGTCCTCCAGCATCTGGAGCGTGGGGTAGACCGAACCGGGACTGGGTTTCCACGCCCCGGCACTGCGCTCGCCGATCTCCTGGATCATCTCGTAACCGTGCATCGGCCGGTCCTTCAGCAGCGCCAGGATCGAGGCACGCACATCACCGCGCCGCGCCCTCCCCCGACCGCCGCCACCGCGGCCACGACCACCCCACGGCGGTCCGCCGAACCCCGGCCCGAAGGGACCGAAGGCCGCACGGCGCGCCTCGAAATCACCACGCCCGCAATTCCCCTGTCCGTGTGAACGCATCGTTAACGCTCCCTCCATCGTTGATCTGTCGCGATGGCTCGACGATATATCGGAATACTTCGTTTGACAACACCCGATCGGTCCACGGCCCGCGGATTGGCCTTGGCCTGCGGATTCGGCGGACCTCTACGGTCTCGGGCATGCGGATGCGAATCGTGGATGCCTTCACCGACCGGCCGTTCGCCGGCAACCCGGCAGGGGTGCTCCTGCTCGACGACCCGGACTTCCCCGACGACGCGTGGCTCCTCGACGTGGCGAGGGAGGTCAACCTCTCCGAGACCGCCTTCGCGCACCGGCTCTCCCCCGGCGGTGAGGCCGACTGGGCGCTGCGCTGGTTCACTCCCACGACGGAGGTGGACATGTGCGGTCACGCCACGCTGGCGACGGCCCATGTCCTGCACACCACCGGGGCGGCGACGGGCACCGTGCGCTTCGCGGCGCGCTGCGGGATGCTCACGTCGACGGCCCACGAGGACGGAGCGATCACCCTGGACTTCCCGGTGGCACCGCTCAGCCGCACGGAAGCTCCGTCCGGGGTCGCCGAGGCCCTCGACGCCACGCCGCTCTCGGTCCACGACACGGGTGAACACATCGGCGATCTGCTGGTGGAGCTGGTGGACGAGGCGACCGTGCGGGGTCTGGCACCCGACCTCATCGGGCTGGCCAGGCACTCACGGCGCGGCATCGTCGTCACCGCCCGGGCCGAGGACCCCGGATGCGGTTACGACTTCGTCTCCCGGGGGTTCTTCCCCAACGTCGGCATCGACGAGGACCCGGTCACCGGAAGCGCCCACACGGCGCTCGCGCCGTTCTGGGCGGCCCGGCTCGGCCGCACCGAGCTGACCGGTCTGCAGGCATCGGCCCGCTCCGGAATCGTGCGCACGGCTCTGCGTGGCGACCGCGTCCTGCTCACCGGACATGCGGTGACGGTCATCGACGGGGAGTTGCTGGCCAGGCCGTGACCTTACGGCCGGTGCGCACCCCGGGGCACGCACCGGCCCGGCCGCCGACCGGCGGGGTGACCAGACCTCGGGTGCCTTGTGCGCCTCGGGTGCCTTGGGTGATCACCCGCGCAGTCACGGCGTCGGCAGCCAGCTCACCCTGCCCGCCAGCAGTGCGTAGCCGACGAACGCCACGATGTCGAGCAGTGCGTGCGCGACGACGAGGGGACCCACCCGGCCCCAGCGCCGGTAGAGCAGCACGAAGACGGCACCCATGACCATGTTGCCGACGAATCCGCCGATGCCCTGGTAGAGGTGGTACGAGCCGCGCAGCACGGAACTGGCCACGAGCGCCGCCACGGGCGTCCAGCCCAGCTGCCCCAGCCTGCGCAGCAGATAGCCGACCACGATCACTTCCTCCACCACCGCGTTCTGTACGGCGGAGAGGATCAGGACGGGAAACTTCCACCAGACCCCGGGCAGCGACTCGGGCACCACGGTCAGATTGAACCCGGCGGCTCTGGAGATCAGATAGAAGGCCAGCCCGGCGCTGCCGATCGCCGCCGCCACCAGCGTGCCGCGCCCGAGGTCGGACCAGGGCCGGGTCCGGTCGAAGCCGACGGCCCTGAGCCCGCCCACGCCCTCCCGGAACAGCAGATGGGCCACGAGCGCGACGGGCACGAGGGCGGTGGCGACGCCGAAGAGCTGCCAGGCCAGATCGAGCCACGGCCGGCCCGGGGCGTAGGAGCTGTTGAGCGTGGCGGCCTGGTCCTTCAGCCCGCCGGGCTTCGTCAGCGCACCGACGAAGCTGATCAGCGAGGACAGTGCGCTCGCACCCAGCGACAACGCCAGGACCAGCAGCATCTCGGACCGCAGGGTCCTCGGCGACAAACTCCCTTCCGGGAGCGATCCCGACACCCGTCCCGAGTCCGCCCGCACAGCTGCCTCCCATGACCTCGTCCAGCGGTCACAGCTTGCCCGACGACGGCCGGGCGCACGACGGCAGGGCCTGGCAAGCGGGGATCAGCCTGCCGACCAGGAGGGCCAGGTGTGCACGGGATCGCCCTGGCGCATCAGCTCGGCGTAGCGGCGGGTGACGGCCGCGAGCGCGTCCTCCCGGTCGAGCCCCGCTTCCCTCGCCCGGTGGAAGGCGTCCACCTGCCAGGAGGCGCCGTTCACCTTGCGCCGGCAGCGCCCCTCGATGATCCCGAGATAGAAGTCGCGGTCTGCCGCCTCCACGTTCCACGCCTCGAGCCCTGCCGCCGCGAGCGGCAGCAGTTCGTCCCGTACGAGTTTGACGGCGGGTACGCGCGTCATACCGCCACCGCGGCCCGGCCTGGGCCACAGCAGCTCGGCGTCGATGCCATGGCGGCACGCGGCGTCGAAGTTGTCGGAGGCGACCTCGAAGGGCATCCGGGTCCACACCGGACGGGACTCCTCGGCGAGGGCCCGCACCATGCCGTAGTAGAACGCGGCGTTCGCCACCACATCGCTGACGGTCGGCCCGGCGGGCAGGACCCGGTTCTCGACACGGAGATGCGGTACGCCGTCGGCCAGCCCGTAGACGGGGCGGTTCCAGCGGTAGATCGTGCCGTTGTGCAGGACGAGTTCCTGGAGTCGGGGCACGCCCCCGTCGTCGAGCACCCGCAGCGGATCCTCCTCGTCACAGATCGGCAGCAGCGCCGGGAAGAAGCGGATGTTCTCCTCGAAGAGCTCGTAGGCCGACTCGACCCAGCGTTCGCCGAACCAGGTCCGGGGCCTGACCCCCTGCGCCTGCAGTTCGGGGGGCCGGGTGTCCGTGGCCTGCTGGAACAGCGGAGGACGGGACTCCCGCCAGAGCTCCTTGCCGAAGAGGAACGGGGAGTTGGCGCCGATGGCGATCTGGACGGAGGCGATGGCCTGCGCGGCGTTCCACACCTGGGCGAACCGCGCCGGCGTCACCTGAAGGTGCAACTGCACGGACGTGCACGCGGACTCGGGTGCGATCGACGTCGAGGTGCAGCTCAGGCGCTCGACACCGTCGATGTCGAGGGTGAAGTCCTCACCGCGCGCGGCGACGATCTGGTCGTTCAGCAGGACGTAACGGTCGACGTCCGAGAGGTTCGCGGAGACCAGATCATGACGGTCGATGGTCAGGAGAATTCCGACCATCACAATACCGGCGTCAAGCTCCGCGGCCTTGCGGTGGGCATATCCCAGACTGGTGTGCAGCTCCTCGGCGAGCTGGTCGAGGACGCGCCCCTCGAGCCGGTGCGGAGCTATGTTGACCTCCAGGTTGAACATTCCCAGTTCGGTCTGGAAATCACGGCTGGCTATCCGGTCCAGCACCTCGGCATTCATCATCCGCGGAAGACCGTCGGCTCCGGCGAGATTCAATTCGATCTCCAGGCCCATCAGATTCTTGGGACGATCGAACCTCTTCTCGGCCAGGAGCCTCCCCAGCCCCGCGAGGCACTGCTGGAGCTTCCGCCTGTACCTCTGGCGATCCGACAGGTCAAACGCGCCTGCCACGACCTTCTCCCCCATCGAAGCACCCTTCCTCGAGTGGGCGGCCCGCGGCACAGGCCGCTCGCGTCACGGACGATAATGCCCAGACCGACTGATCTATAACGCCCCGCGGGCAATGACGGGACAGTAGGCTGGATCTGACTTTCGCGGGGCACATTCCGTCGGCATGACGCAACGCGCAGTTACCAGGTACCCGAGTGTGGTGAGAATCGCCGACGAGATCCGGCCGACCACCTGCGGGACAACGTCCCAGGTAACACGGATGAGTTCGGGAAAGCGCAAGAAGAACTCCCCCGAAAAAGGGCTGAATTCAGCCTGGCCGACAATATCGGGCGCCGCTAGCAGAAACACTGAGTGAACACACGTCGTATAAACTCGGCAAACGAGGCAGAGAGTTGGCGCCCGGGCATGGCCCTTCAGCCCCCTCTGGCCCACGCTGACAGTGCCGTCCGCATCTGCCTCGCATCACCGTGTCTCTTGAGTGAGAGGCGACCCACCATGCCGCTGCATGTCCCCCCTGCCCCCACGCCTGCCCTGCGCAGCGTCGTCGCGGCACTCGGTTCCCCCACCGCAGTCCGCCAGGCGCCGACACCGACTCTCCGATCCGTACAAGGAGCGGTGAGCCCCGAACTCCCGCTTCCCGTCCATGTGCTGGACCAGGTCGTGCCGCTTCCGGGCCGCGCACCCCGTACGAGGCTGGCGGGCTGGAGGTTCCTGATCCGCGCCGGCGAGCGTTCCGTGGCCGCCGCTGACACGATGCTGACCCCGGACGGCTGGGCCTTCTCGCACTTCTTCGAGGGCCCCTACCTCGCCTCGACGGAGAGAGCGCTGCTCCAGGCGGAGGCGCTGACGGACGACTACCAGCCCCGGCTGCTCTCCGTCCCCGAGCTCTACATGCTCACCCTCTGGCTGCACAGGGACACGTCGGCCGACGCATCCGCCGGCACCCCCGCCCCCGAGGACCTGCTGGTCCCTCTCGCCCCGGCCCCACCGGGCATCGCCGCCCATCGCCCCCACCGGGCCGCCGACCTCCTCCCGGTCCTCACCTTGCGGGCGAGCCGTGCGCCCCTGCTGGGGTCGCCCGCCTGACACAGGCCGCATGGCGCGTTCGCCCCGTGACCGACGGGTCACGGGGCGTCGTGTTGCCCCCGTCCGGGCACCCCTACCGGCAGTCAGGCGCGTAGGACCCCCAGGTCGCCGGCGGGGGCAACGCGGTGGGAGGGGCCATATGGGGCGCCCGATCCGGCGCCCTGTGCGGTCACGGAAGTAGTCCACTTCGGCCCCCTGGAACCACCCGAAGGGACGGTGCTCGTCCGCTGAACCGTCCGGGCGGGTGATACGTCATTAAGTGGTAAGACGAGCTGCCGTGAAATCCCTGCGGATCGACGCCCGTGGGGCAACACTGGGATCGGATCGGACCGAGAGATACGGGGGGCGGCGATGACGACCGCATCGAGCCGCAGCACACTCACCACCACACCGCAGCGAAAGAACCCTTCCATGTGCCAGCACCAGCCACCATGCCCCTCAGCCGACTCCCCCGACCGGGAGGCCGCCCGCCTTCTGGCGCACCATCCGGAGCAGGGCTGGAGCCTGCTGTGCAACGGCGTCCTGCTGTTCGAGGACACCGGGGAGCTGCTTCCGGACGGGCAGATCATCGCCCCTCACCGGCCGCAGCAGGTGGCCACGGCGGCCTGAGGAGGCCATACGGCGGGCCGGAGGCGGCCCGCCCTGCCCGGACGCTCTGACGGGTACGGCGCCGCATGCCCCGGCCCGGCTTTGACGGACCGCCGGAGTGCCGCAGCGCCCTGGTAGGCCCGAACGGACCGGGGCCGGTCCGGAGTTCCCTCCGGACCGGCCCCGACGCATGCCCGCTGCGCGTCAGCCCTCGTACTCGTCCAGCGGCGGGCAGGAGCAGACGAGGTTGCGGTCACCGAAGGCGCCGTCGATACGGCGCACCGGCGGCCAGTACTTGTCGGCGGCCTGGACACCGGCCGGGAAGACGGCCTCCTGGCGGCTGTACGCGTGGTCCCACTCCCCACCGAGCGCCGCCGCCGTGTGCGGGGCGTTGCGCAGCGGGTTGTCATCGGCGGGCCACTCGCCGGAAGCGACCTTCTCGATCTCCGCACGGATCGCGATCATGGTGTCGCAGAACCGGTCGATCTCGTTCAGGTCCTCGCTCTCGGTGGGCTCGATCATCAGCGTGCCGGCGACCGGGAACGACATGGTCGGCGCGTGGAAGCCGTAGTCGATGAGCCGCTTGGCGATGTCGTCGACGCTGACCCCGGTCGCCTTGGCGAGCGGCCGCAGGTCGACGATGCACTCGTGCGCGACCAGTCCGGCCGGGCCGGTGTAGAGCACGGGGTAGTGCGGCTCCAGACGCTTGGCGATGTAGTTCGCCGCGAGGACCGCGACCTGGGTGGCGCGCTTGAGTCCCTCGCCGCCCATCAGCCGGACGTACGCCCAGGAGATCGGAAGGATGCCGGCCGAGCCCCACGGGGCCGCCGAGATCGGGCCGACGCCGGTCTCCGGTCCTGCGGTCGGCTGCAGCGGGTGGTTCGGCAGGTACGGCGCGAGGTGCTCGCGCACGCCGACCGGGCCCACGCCGGGGCCGCCACCGCCGTGCGGGATGCAGAAGGTCTTGTGCAGATTGAGGTGCGAGACGTCGCCGCCGAACCGGCCGGGCTTGGCGAGGCCCACCAACGCGTTGAGGTTGGCTCCGTCGACGTACACCTGGCCGCCCGCGTCGTGCACCTGCGCGCAGATGTCGGCGACGTGCTCCTCGAAGACACCGTGCGTCGACGGGTACGTGATCATGAGCACGGACAGCTCGTTGCGGTACTGCTCGATCTTGGCCCGCAGGTCCGCCACGTCGATCTCACCGTCGTCGGCGGTCTTGACGACGACCACCTTCATGCCCGCCATGACGGCGCTGGCGGCGTTGGTGCCGTGGGCCGAGGAGGGGATGAGACACACGGTGCGCTGCTCGTCGCCGTTGGCGCGGTGGTAGGCGCGAACGGCGAGCAGGCCCGCGAGCTCGCCCTGCGAGCCGGCGTTCGGCTGGATGGACACCTTGTCGTAGCCGGTGACCTCGGCGAGGCGCTCCTCCAGCTCGTGGATCAGCGTGACGTAGCCATCGACCTGCTCGACCGGTGCGAAGGGGTGGATCTGGCCGAACTCGGGCCAGGTGACCGGCTCCATCTCGGTGGTCGCGTTCAGCTTCATGGTGCAGGAACCGAGCGGGATCATGCCGCGGTCCAGCGCGTAGTCACGGTCGGCGAGGCGACGCAGGTAGCGCAGCATCGCGGTCTCCGAGCGGTGCTGGTGGAACACCGGGTGCGTGAGGTAGTCGTCGCTGCGCAGCAGCCCGGCCGGCAGGGCGTCGTCGACGGTCACGTCCAGTGCCTCGATGTCGCCGTCGACGCCGAAGGCGGACCAGACCGCGGCCAGCTCGGCCCGGGCGGTGGTCTCGTCGCAGGAGATCGACACGTGGTCGGCGTCGGTGAGGTGGAGGTTGACGCCGTTCACACGGGCACGGGCGACGACGTCCGCGGCCTTGCCCGGCACACGGGCGGTCAGGGTGTCGAAGTAGACGCCGTGTACGAGCTCGACCCCGCCCGCACGCAGGCCTTCGGCGAGGATCGCCGCATAGCGGTGGGTGCGGCGCGCGATCGTCCGCAGGCCGTCGGGACCGTGGTAGACGGCGTACATCCCGGCCATCACGGCGAGCAGCACCTGTGCGGTGCAGATGTTGCTGGTGGCCTTCTCACGGCGGATGTGCTGCTCGCGGGTCTGCAGGGCGAGGCGGTAGGCCTTGTTGCCGTCCGCGTCGACGGAGACTCCGACGAGACGCCCGGGCAGGCTGCGGGCGTGCTTGTCCTGGACCGCCATGTAGCCGGCGTGCGGGCCGCCGAAGCCCATCGGGACGCCGAAGCGCTGGGTGGTGCCGACGGCGATGTCCGCACCGAGCTCGCCGGGGGAGGTGAGCAGGGTGAGCGCGAGGAGGTCGGCGGCCACGGTGACGATCGCACCGAGTCCGTGCGCCTGCTCGATGACGGGCTTGATGTCCCGGACCGCGCCGGAGGCACCCGGGTACTGGAGCAGCACGCCGAAGACGCCACGCTCGGCGACCTCGGCCGGGATGCCCTCGCTCAGGTCGGCGACGACTATCTCGACACCGGTGGGCTCGGCGCGGGTCTCGATGACGGCGATCGTCTGCGGCAGGGCGTCGGCGTCGACCAGGAACACACCGCCCTTGACCTTGCCGACCCGCCGGGACAGCGCCATGGCCTCGGCGGCCGCGGTTCCCTCGTCCAGCAACGAGGCGCCGGAGGTGGGCAGACCGGTCAGCTCCGCGACCATCGTCTGGAAGTTGAGCAGGGCTTCGAGACGGCCCTGGGAGATCTCGGGCTGGTAGGGCGTGTACGCCGTGTACCAGGCGGGGTTCTCCATGACGTTCCGCAGGATGACCGGCGGTGTGAAGGTGCCGTAGTAACCCAGGCCGATCATCGGGGCGAGGACCTGGTTGCGGTCCGCGAGGGAACGCAGCTCCGCCAGGACCTCAGCCTCGGTGCGGGCGTCCGGCAGCCCGAGCGCCTCGGCGCTCTTGATGACGTCCGGCACGGCGGCGTCGGTCAGCTCGTCGAGCGAGCCGTAGCCGACCTGCGCGAGCATCTTCGCCTGGGCCTCGGCGTCGGGCCCTATGTGGCGCTGCTCGAAGGGGATGCCTCGCTCCAACTGGGTGAGCGGGGTGCGGTGGACGGTCATGTGAGGCCTCCTGGTCGATACGACCTGCGAGGGGCACCCCCGGCGCGGGTACCCGTACGGCCTCCCCCTCTGTCATCTAACCTGAGAGCTTCACCGGTCCGCCCGCTCGCTGGCATTCCGGTTTTCACCGTCGGTGAGCGCGGACGCCGTGCGGCATCCGCCCTGCTTTCCAGAGTGACCTCGTCCGTGCGGTACAGGGGCCTGAGAGATTCCGGGGAGGATTTGCTCCTTCGGCGGCTCCGGTTGGTGACCGGGGCGCTCTCCCGCGCGGGGTCGACAGCCGCCTGCCAGCGTACCAGCGCGGACTTACCCGAGAGGTCGAGTGGCCGACCCAACAAATGTGCACTTTCGTAGTACGTACGGAGCAGTGCGACCAATGCGACCAATTGGAGGGATCGTGCAGACCGATATCGATCCACGCAGCCTGATAGGCCGCAAAGCGTTCGACCGTGACGGCACCAAGATCGGGACCGTGGACGAGGTGTACCTCGACGACGCGACAGGGGTCCCGGAATGGGCGGCCGTCCGTACGGGCCTGTTCAGCAGGGACGCGTTCGTCCCTCTGGAGCCCAGCGAGCTCGCCGGGGACGGCCTGCACATCCCGTTCGAGCGGGCACTGATCAAGGACGCACCCGACTTCGGCGTCGGCCGGCATCTCTCCCCCGAGCAGGAGCTCCAGCTGTACCACCACTACGGTCTCGACCTGCCCACTCCGCCCGAGAGCCCGGCTCCCCCGCCGCCACCTGCGTCCAGCGGCGGAGCCGAGGCACCGGGGTCTTCGGGCGACCGCGACTTCGGGCGGCTGGCGGGCAACGACGACTGATCCGTGGCGGCCCGGTCCGCACCGGAGGCACCCAGGGGATCGGGCGGGTCATCGTCCACGGCCGGTGCCGACTCCTCCACTCTGACCAGCGGCAACGGCTCCGACGGCTCGAGCTCGGGGTCGTCGACCGGGAAGGTGCGGACCCTCCCGGGCGCGGCAGACCACGGCACCTCGAACCTGACCGTGACCCGCCCGAGGCCGCTGCCCTGCACCCACCCCGCTCCGTAGCGGGCGTGCCGCACGTCGTGCCCTGCCGCCCATCGCCGCTCGGCGGACGCCGTCCGCGCCGGCCCCCGGGCCTCCTCCTCGCCGTCCGCGTCGTGCACGGGGCCCTCGTCCCGCATCTCGGGTGCCTGCTCCCCCGCCGCCTGGGCGAACAGATCCTCCTGGGTGTAGTCGGCGAGGCCGGTCACGCCCACCCCGAGCAGGCGCACCCCGCCGGTCGTGTCCACCGCCTCCAGCAGCCGCGCGGCCGCCTCACGCACCACCGCCGGGTCGTCCGTGGGCCCGCGCAGCGTCTCCGACCTGGTCAGCGTCGAGAAGTCGAACCGGCGCACCTTCAGCACGATGGTCCGCCCGGAGTGTCCCGAGGCCCGCAGCCTGCGCACACACCGGTCCGCCAGCCGCTCGACCTCCATCCTGATCCGCACCCTGTCGTGCAGATCGACATCGAAGGTGTCCTCCACCGACACCGACTTCGCATCACGCTCGGCCACTACGGGACGGTCGTCGTGGCCCAGCGCCATCCTGTACAGCGACGTCCCGTGCGCCCTGCCGAGCAGCCTGACGAGCTCGTCCTCGCCGGCCTCGGCCAGCTCCGCGACGGTGGTCATCCCGGCCCGGCGCAGATGCTCGCCGGTGGCAGGTCCCACACCGGGCAGGATCCGCACCGGCATCGGCCCCAGCAGCTCCCGCTCGGTCCCCGGCCGGATCAGCACCAGCCCGTCGGGCTTGGCCTCCTCGGAGGCGATCTTGGCCAGCATCTTCGAGCCGGCGAGGCCGACCGAGCCCCTCAGTCCCGTGACCGCGAGGATGTCCCTGCGCAGCCGCTCACCGGCCGCGCGTGCCGAGCGGGAGTCATCGGCCACACCACCCGCCTCCAGGTCCACGAACGCCTCGTCCAGGCTCAGCGGCTCCACGAGCGGCGACAGACGCGCCAGCAGCTCCATCACCTGGTCGCTGACCGACCGGTAGAGCGAGAAGCGCGGGACCAGATACGCGGCGTTCGGACAGAGCCGTCTCGCCTGGGCCATCGGCATCGCCGAGTGCACACCGAACCGCCGCGCCTCGTAGGAGGCCGTGGCCACCACACCACGGGGTCCCAGCCCTCCGACAACGACCGGTTTCCCGCGCAGGCTGGGCTTCGCCGCCTGCTCGGCGGCGGCGAAGAACGCATCCATGTCCAGATGCAGAATCGTCGGCGCGGATCTCACACGTCCGATGCTGCCCTATGGCTCTGACACCGAAGGGGCCCTGGGCCCGCAGCGGTGAGTGGGGCGCGGTGGGCGGGGGCCGAATCGCCGGTCGGCCCCGTCCGTCAGACGGCTCGGTCGGTCAGACGGCCCGGTCGCGCCGGCGCCTGGCCAGCTCGTCCGAGGGGTGGTGCCCGATCAGCGTCTCTCCGGTGTCGACGCGCTCACCGTGCAGCTGGGAGAGCGCCGCTTCGACATCCCGCCACACCACACCGACGGCGATCCCGAAGACCCCCTGGCCCCCTTGCAGAAGGCCCACGACCTCGTCGGGCGACGAGCACTCGTAGACCGTGGCCCCGTCACTCATCAGCGTCATCCGGTCGAGATCGGCGAATCCGCGCGCCTGCAGATGCTGGACGGCCGTCCGGATGTTCTGCAGCGCGACACCGGTGTCCAGGAAACGCTTCACGATCTTGAGAACGACCACGTCGCGGAAGCTGTAGAGCCGCTGGGTGCCCGAGCCGTACGCCGGGCGCACACTCGGTTCCACCAGCCCGGTGCGCGCCCAGTAGTCGAGCTGCCGATAGGTGATGCCCGCCGCGGCACACGCCGTTGGGCCCCGGTATCCGACGGTCTCGGACGAGGCACCGGGTGCCGAGTTCATGGGAAGCGGATACGGCCCACCGTGCCCCGGAGTTCCGGGGGATCCCCCTGCCGTACCGTCGCCGCTGCTTCTCACGCCGACCTCCGTCCTTGACCTGCCCACTCGACGGTAGGCAGTCGCCCGGGGCGCGTCAACGATCGCCACACTCGGCACGCCGAGTGATAATCACCCTGAGAGTGGTTTTCCGTAGCCCTGTCCGGGGAAAGCATCGCCGGATGGGCGGTTCCACTGCAATGCAGAACCGTTCACTCAGCGAGCCGGATACATCAGCAGGTCACTGGCTGCTGGAGCCGAAGTCCTCGGGCGAGATCTGGTCGAGGAACTCGCGGAACTTCTCCACCTCGTCCTCCTGCTCGTCCGGGATCGCGATGCCCGCATCGTCCAGGACCCCGTCACTGCCGTAGATCGGCGTGCCGGTGCGCAGCGCCAGCGCTATGGCGTCGGACGGCCGCGCGCTCACCTCCACCCCGCTGGCGAAGACCAGCTCGGCGTAGAACACGCCTTCCCGCAGGTCGGTGATGCGGACCTCGGTGAGCTCCTGCCCCACCGCCTCCAGCACGTCCTTGAAGAGGTCGTGGGTCAGCGGCCTGGCGGGGGCCATCCCCTGCTGCGCGAAGGCAATCGCGGTCGCCTCCCCGGGACCGATCCAGATGGGGAGGTATCGATCGCCTCCCACTTCGCGCAGGAGCACGATCGGCTGGTTGGAAGGCATTTCCACCCGGACACCCACAACATCGAGCTCGTTCACACAGCAACCCTAGGACGTGCCCGGCAGGTTTGGGTAGTCGGGTTCCCCCAAGATCAGCTCGAGATCAGCGCAATCGCACACCGAGAGCGGTCTGCACCAGGGCCGCGTGCAGCCGGACCGAGAGTTCCGCCAGCTCCTTGGCGGTGGCCTCCGCATGGGCTCTGGTCTGCGGATTGCGATGCCGGCGCAGCGGTGCGACCACTTGTTCCACCAGTCCGGCCTCACGGTCCGCCGCGGCCTTCATCGCCCGCAGGTGCCGGGGTTCCAGGCCGAAACGGCCCATGTGCGCCACCAGTTTGGCCACGGTCACGGATTCGGCGTCATAACCGCCCTCCGCCGCGGGAGTGATAAGCCCGTACGACTCCCACACGTCCAGGTCGGCCTCCGTGACCTCGGCCGCGGCCAGCAGCTCGGACCTGCCCACCCGGGCCGCCGTCGGCCGGTCGGGGTCCGGATCCGCCCCGGGAGGCCGAGGGTCACCGGGCGCGCCCTGGGACCCCGGCGACATCTGCTCGCCCCGGGCCAAGGCGTCGAGGTACTCCCGGATGACCTTGAGAGGGAGATAGTGGTCCCGCTGCATACGCAGGATCCGGGCGAGCCGCTCGACGTCCTCCGGACTGAATTTGCGGTAGCCCGAAGGAGTGCGCTGCGGCTCGACGAGACCCTCGCTCTCCAGGAAGCGGATCTTGGAGATCGTGACTTCGGGAAACTCGTCCCGCAGCTGGTTCAGCACCGACCCGATGCTGACCAGCCGGTCGCCACCGGCGGTGCCGCGGCCGGCACCGCCCGTCGGTGTTGTTCGCAGCATGGACCTTCCCTGAGGGGTCACACGCCCCGCTGGCTCGAGTAGAAGACCAGTCGGTACTTCCCGATCTGGACCTCGTCACCGTTCGACAGCAGGACGGAGTCGATCGGCTCCCGGTTGACATAGGTGCCGTTCAGGCTGCCCACGTCCGTGGCGGTGAAGCTGCCCTCGGGCGTCCGGCGGAACTCCACATGGCGCCGCGACACGGTGAAGTCGTCGAGGAAGATGTCGCTCTGGGGGTGCCGCCCCGCCGTGGTGAGCTCACCGTCCAGGAGGAAGCGGCTGCCGGAATTCGGCCCGCGTCGCACCACCAGCAGCGCCGAGCCCGCCGGCAGCGCTTCGACGGCGGCCTGCGCCTCGGGCGACAGCGAGGGAATGGCGGTCTGACCCGTCATCTCCGAGTCGTAGGCCTCCAGGCCCGAGATGGAGATGGTCGACGTGGTCTCCGCCGCGCGCTCCGCCTGCGCCCCGGCCCGCAGCGGCGCGCCGCAGTTGGAGCAGAAACGGCTGGTCTCGGCGTTGCGGTGCCCGCACCGCGTACATACCGGCATGGACGAGTCCTCCTGCCGCGGCTGCCCCGCGGGGGCCTGTGACGCGTACGGCTCAGAGGCAAACCCTCCACCCGTACTTGAGGTTGACGGTTCTCCGAAACCTATGCGGCCGGGACCGGCAGGGTCAACAGCAGACGCGCCCTGGCTGCCCGGAATGTCACCGGTCCCGCCATCGACCTCGTCCCGGAAGAGCGGCCGCTCTTCGCCTTGCTCCGCTTCCTGGCCGCGCGGTGCGCGATGACGGGCGTTGCCGCTGCCCTCGCGTGCGCTCTTGCCGAACAACTTCCCAAACAACTTCACGGGCGATTCCCCTTGACCGAAACAGACCCGCCCGTAAGGCAGGAACCCTGATTGAACACACCTGCCGACCCGGACATCCTCACAACGTCCGTACCCTCCGGACAGTTTCCACCACTCGGCACCCTTACGATGCGTCGACCCCCCGCAACCTCATGTCCTTGTCCGGTCTCCCCATGCTCTCCCGCCTCACTGGGAAGACGACCGAGCGTAGTCAGGCCGTTCCACGGGTCGCAAGGCGTCCACAACGATCTTCGGCGACCGGGTCACCGTGGCGGTGGCCTGCTCCTTCTCCAGCGTCTGGATGACACCCCCGGGGATGTTCAGCGCCGGCTCGAGGTCCTGCGGTCGGCCGATGACCTTGAAACGGTACGGCGCACCGATCTTCTTCCCGTCGATCCGGATGTCGCCGGCACCACCTGAGAAGTAGGAGTTGGCGACCACTCGGACATCGTTGATCTGAATGGCCTCCGCGCCCGCGGCACGCAATTCCTGGATGGCGTCCAGGAGCATGTCCGGCTCGACGGCACCGGAGCCGTCGTCGATCGTCAGGTTGATGCCCGGTCCCTCGGCCTTCACCGTACCGGCGAGGATGCCCAGCTGACGCTCCTTTTCCCGGGTCTGCCGTCGCGCCTCTTCGGCCTGGTCCGAGCTGGTCTCCAGCTCGGTCCGCTGGTCCTCGAGACGCTGCTTCTCATCTTCCAGACGCTTGGTTCGGTCATCGAGTTCATCGAGGATGCGGACCAAATCCTCCTGCCGCGCTCCACGCAGCGCGCCGTTGTCGCTCGTGGACTGGACCTGAATGGCGAGGCCGAGACCGAGAACGAACAGCAGCAGGGCGACGACGAGTTGGGCGCGCGTGACCCGAGGCGGCCAGAGGCCGGCCATCAGCCGCTGACGGCCGGTGAGAGCGTCCTCCCCCTGACCGTCCCGCACGTCCCGTCCGTCGTCATGCGCATCGTCCTCTTCGCCCACATTCTGCGCGGGCTGCCCACCGGGACGGCCGTGATCGGCACTCGGCTCCCCCATGGGCTGCCGGCCGTCGGCAGGGCGTGGATCAGGCGCAAGCCGGCCCGGGGCGCCCTCGGGCTCCTCATGTGGCACCACCGGATCAACGGGGACCGGACCCCGGGGGCTCACCGGCTCGACGCGACCCCGCGCGTCACCCGGCCCCTTCGGCTCCTCCGCGTTCGAGCTCATCGCCTCGTGCTCGTTCATCGGCCTCACGCCCGGAACACATGGCGGCGGATGGCGGCCGCGTTGGAGAAGATCCGGATGCCGAGCACGACCACGACGCCCGTCGAGAGCTGCGCACCGACGCCCAGCTTGTCGCCGAGGAACACGATCAGGGCGGCGACCACGACGTTGGACAGGAAGGACACCACGAACACCTTGTCGACGAAGATCCCGTCGAGCATGGCCCGCAGACCGCCGAAGACCGCGTCAAGCGCCGCGACCACGGCGATCGGAAGGTAGGGCTCGACCACCGCCGGCACTTCGGGGCGGAGCAACAGTCCCGCCACGACTCCCACGACGAGGCCCAGTACGGCGATCACGATGTGCCCTTCCCTGTCTCTGTCTTCTCCGTGCCGGGCCCGCCGTCCGCTGCGGCATCTGCGGTCCTCGGCTGTGCGGTACGTACGATGAGGCTCGGCGCCGCGGGCAGCCGCACCTCCTGCTGGGCGGAGATGCTGCTTCGAATGCCGAAGTTCTCGTGCAGCGCATGCAGGTACTGGCCGTCGGCGCTGTCCTGGAAGGCCGTGCTCAGCTTCTTCCCGTCCCCCACCGCCAGGACCGTGTACGGGGGCGCCAGCGGCTTGTTGTCGACCAGTATGGCGTCACCGGCGGCGCGGATCGCGGAGAGGGCGGTGAGCCTCTGTCCGTTGATCGCGACGGCCTCCGCGCCGGACTGCCACAGCCCGTTGACGATGCGCTGCATGTCCCGGTCGCGCACCCGCCCGGTGTCGGAGAAGCTCGCGCTCTCGCGGGGGCCGCCACCGTCGGCCTTGGTGCCTTCCGCGTCGTCGACGACGAGCTTGATCCCCGGGCCGTGCACCTCGGTGCCACCCGAAAGAAGGGTGACGAGCTCCGCACGTCCCCCGCCGTGCTCCTCGAGCGCCTTGCGCTGCCGCTCGCCCACTTCTTCCCGGAGCCGTTCGACGTCGGACTCGAGCTGGTCCGCGGCCGAGGTTTCCGCGTCGATGCGGTCGATGAGCTCCTCGCGCTCCTTCGCCAGCACGGGTGCCGATATCCGTGCCTGCGCCGCGCCCAGCGTGACCACGAGCGCCGCCAGCACCAGGCCGAACGCGAGGCCCAGCTTGGCGCGCACGGTCTTCGGCAGACCCCCGCCTTCCGCGTCCCTGCGAGCCGCTGCTTCCGCGTAGCCGTCGTCGAGGCTGTGGTCCATCACATTGGTCAGCAGCGACATGGACGCATCGGGTCGTGACGGCGGTGAGGCGGTGCTCCGAACGGGGGGCTGCTGCGGCATGCCGCACATCGTCGCACGTCGCCACCGTTACCGCCGAATGGCCCCACCGGTGCGCCGGACGGTGGACCGCGCCACCGTCCGGCGTACCGTCGTCCGCTTCAGTTGCCGGCGCTCTCCACGATGCGTGACCACTCGTCGAGCAGCGCCTGGGCGGAGGCGTCGTCGGGGCCTTCGGCCCACAGGTGTGTGACGGCCTCGGACGGGTCGGGAAGCACCATGATCCAGCGCCCGTCCGCCTCGACCACCCGCACGCCGTCGGTGGTGTCGACGGAACGGTCACCCGCCGCCTCGACGACCCTCCTCATGACGAGCCCCTTCACCGCCCACGGCGTCGCCAGGTCACGCCGAAGCACGTGCGCCCGCGGGATCCGGGCGTCGATCTGGCTGAGGGTGAGCTGAGTGCGGGCCACGAGCCCGATGAGCCGTACAAAGGCCGCGGTGCCGTCGAAGACACTGCTGAACTCGGGAACGATGAAGCCACCGCGGCCGTCGCCGCCGAAGATCGCGGAGTCCTCCCTGCAGACCCTGGTCAGATCGTCGGGCGAGGTCGTCGTCCATTCGACCTGTGTCCCGTGGTAGGCGGCCACCTGCTCGGCGATACGGGTGGTGGTCACCGGCAGCGCGACCCGACCGCTTCGCCGCTCCGCGGCGACGAGGTCGAGCATGACGAGCAGAGCGCGGTCGTCCTCCACGATCCGGCCGCGTTCGTCGACGAGCGACAGCCGCTCACCCACGGTGTCGAAGCGCACCCCGAAAGCGGCTCTGGCCGACGCGACGATCTCCCCGAGCCGTACCAGGCCCTTGCGCCGGGCGTCGGTGGTCTCGGTCGGCCGGGATTCGTCGAGACCGGGGTTGATCGTCAGCGCGTCCACACCGAGCCGGCCGAGCAGGCTGGGCAGGACAAGACCGGCGCTTCCGTTCGACGCGTCGACGACGACCTTGAGGCCGGCCTCGGAGATGCCCGTCGTGTCGACCTGACGCAGCAGTGTCCCGGTGTACGAGTCGAAGACGCTGGCGGGGAACGACAGGTCGCCGATCTCACCGGGGAAGGCCCGCCGGTACTCCTGGCGGGCATAGACCCGGTCCAGCTTGCGCTGCCCGGCCTGCGACAGATCCGCGCCGCGCTCGTCGAAGAACATGATGTCCACGGAGTCCGGCACCCCTGGCGACGTGCGGATCATGACCCCGCCGGCACTGCCGCGCGCCGTCATCTGGCGTGCCACCGGCAGCGGCACGTTCTCGAGGTCGCGTACATCGATGGCGCTGGCCTGGAGCGCCGAGATCACCGCGCGCTTCAGTGCCCGGGCTCCTCGGGAGTGGTCACGCGCGGTGGTGACGGTCGCGCCCTTCTTGAGCGTGGTGGCGTACGCCCCCGCCAGTCTGACGACGAGCTCCGGTGTGATCTCGACGTTGAGGATCCCCGAGACGCCCCTGGCCCCGAACAGATGGGCTTGGCCGCGCGACTCCCAGATCACCGAAGTGTTGACGAAAGCACCCGCCTCGATCGTCTTGAACGGGTAAACGCGCACATTGCCCTGGACAATCGATTCTTCGCCGATCAGGCACTCGTCCCCGATCACGGCGCCATCCTCGATACGCGCGGCCCGCATGATGTCGGTGTTCTTGCCGATCACACATCCGCGCAGATTGCTGTGCTGCCCGATGTAGACGTTGTCGTGGATGACGGCTCTGTGGAGGAACGCGCCGCTTTTCACGACCACATTGGAGCCGACGACGGTGTGTTCGCGGATTTCCACGTCCGCTTCGACCTTGGCGTAGTCCCCGACGTACAACGGTCCACGCAGGACGGCGTCGGGATGGACTTCGGCACCTTCGGCGACCCAGACGCCGGGCGATACCTCGAAGCCGTCGATGTCCACGTCGACTTTGCCCTCGAGCACGTCTGCCTGGGCCTTCACGTAGCTCTCGTGCGTACCGACGTCCTCCCAGTAGCCCTCGGCGATATAGCCGTAGATCGGCTTGCCGTCCTTCATGAGCTGCGGAAAGACATCGCCGGACCAGTCCACCGAGACATCGGCCTCGACGTAGTCGAAGACCTCGGGCTCCATGACGTAGATGCCGGTGTTGACGGTGTCCGAGAAGACCTGGCCCCAGGTCGGCTTCTCCAGGAACCGCTCGACCTTGCCGTGCTCGTCCACGATGGTGATACCGAATTCCAGCGGATTCGGGACCCTGGTCAGGCACACGGTGACCAGTGCGCCCTTTTCCTTGTGGAAGTTGATGAGGTCGGTCAGGTCGAAATCGGTGAGAGCGTCGCCGGAGATGACGAGGAACGCATCGTCCTTGAGGGCGTCCTCTGCGTTCTTCACGCTCCCCGCTGTGCCGAGTGGCTTCTCCTCATGCGCATAGGTGAGCTCCATCCCGAGTTCCTCGCCGTCACCGAAATAATTCTTGACGAGGGAGGCAAGGAATTGGACGGTCACGACGGTCTCATTGAGCCCATGCCGCTTCAGCAGGCGCAGCACATGCTCCATGATCGGCTTGTTGACCACCGGAAGGAGTGGCTTGGGCATGCTTGAGGTCATGGGGCGAAGTCGCGTTCCTTCGCCACCAGCCATCACGACGGCCTTCATGTCGGAAGCGTCCTCCTTGAAGAGACGACGGTCTAGCCGACTTCACCCATCCGGGCAGGCCCCTGTTGGTCTTGTACGGGCCGGCGGGACTCTGCACGACTCCGGGCAGATGGCTCAATCGGCCACGGGATCCGCCTTGACGAGTCGGCGGACCTGGACCACGTAGAGGATCCCTGCCCACCAATACAGAGTTGTACCCCATCCGGCGAACGCCCATCCGAAAATCTTGGCAAGTGCGGCAAGCCAGCTACTTCCGTCACTCAACAGGAGCAACGGGAACGCATACATCAGGTTGAAGGTTGCAGCTTTGCCAAGGAAGTTCACCTGTGGCGGGGGATACCCGTGCCGGCGGAGGATTCCCACCATCACGAGCAGCATCGCCTCGCGGGCCAAGAGGACCGCGGTGAGCCATAGCGGCAGGATCCCGCGCCATGTCAGCCCCACGAGGGTAGAAAGAATGTAAAGACGGTCCGCGGCGGGATCGAGGATCCGCCCGAGGTTGCTGATCTGGTTCCAGCGGCGTGCCAGCTTTCCGTCGAGATAGTCGCTGACGCCGCTCAGCGCGAGGACGAGCAGTGCCCATCCGTCTACCTTCGGCCCGCCGAACTCCGGCAGGAGGATCAGCCACAGGAACAGCGGCACGCCGGCGAGGCGGGCCATGCTGAGGATGTTGGGGATGGTGAGCACCCGGTCCGTCTGAACGCGAGTCTCCTGGACCTCCACCCGGGGGCCTCCTGTGGGGGAACGTGCCGAATGATGCCCCATGACCTTACCTTCAGGTCTCAGGGGGTCGTACACAGGGGTGCGGGCACTTCTCTCCAGGCTGAAACATGCGCTTGAGCAGCACAAAAAGCCGTGGCCCCGGACTGAGGTCCGGGGCCACGGCTGAAGAATTGTTCGGCGGCGTCCTACTCTCCCACAGGGTCCCCCCTGCAGTACCATCGGCGCTGAAAGGCTTAGCTTCCGGGTTCGGAATGTAACCGGGCGTTTCCCTAACGCTATGACCACCGAAACACTATGAAGAAATCAAACACCACCGGCATAAACGGGGGCGTGTTCGTTACTTCAGAACTAACACAGTGGACGCGAGCAACTGAGGACAAGCCCTCGGCCTATTAGTACCGGTCAACTCCACACGTTACCGTGCTTCCATATCCGGCCTATCAACCCAGTCGTCTACTGGGAGCCTTACCCCATCAAGTGGGTGGGAGTCCTCATCTCGAAGCAGGCTTCCCGCTTAGATGCTTTCAGCGGTTATCCCTCCCGAACGTAGCCAACCAGCCATGCCCTTGGCAGAACAACTGGCACACCAGAGGTTCGTCCGTCCCGGTCCTCTCGTACTAGGGACAGCCCTTCTCAAGACTCCTGCGCGCGCAGCGGATAGGGACCGAACTGTCTCACGACGTTCTAAACCCAGCTCGCGTACCGCTTTAATGGGCGAACAGCCCAACCCTTGGGACCGACTCCAGCCCCAGGATGCGACGAGCCGACATCGAGGTGCCAAACCATCCCGTCGATATGGACTCTTGGGGAAGATCAGCCTGTTATCCCCGGGGTACCTTTTATCCGTTGAGCGACGGCGCTTCCACAAGCCACCGCCGGATCACTAGTCCCGACTTTCGTCCCTGCTCGACCCGTCGGTCTCACAGTCAAGCTCCCTTGTGCACTTACACTCAACACCTGATTGCCAACCAGGCTGAGGGAACCTTTGGGCGCCTCCGTTACTCTTTAGGAGGCAACCGCCCCAGTTAAACTACCCATCAGACACTGTCCCTGATCCGGATCACGGACCCAGGTTAGACATCCAGCACGACCAGAGTGGTATTTCAACGACGACTCCACAACCACTGGCGTGGCCGCTTCAAAGTCTCCCACCTATCCTACACAAGCCGAACCGAACACCAATATCAAACTGTAGTAAAGGTCCCGGGGTCTTTCCGTCCTGCTGCGCGAAACGAGCATCTTTACTCGTAGTGCAATTTCACCGGGCCTATGGTTGAGACAGTCGAGAAGTCGTTACGCCATTCGTGCAGGTCGGAACTTACCCGACAAGGAATTTCGCTACCTTAGGATGGTTATAGTTACCACCGCCGTTTACTGGCGCTTAAGTTCTCAGCTTCGCCCCACCGAAATGGAGCTAACCGGTCCCCTTAACGTTCCAGCACCGGGCAGGCGTCAGTCCGTATACATCGCCTTACGGCTTCGCACGGACCTGTGTTTTTAGTAAACAGTCGCTTCTCGCTGGTCTCTGCGGCCACCCCCAGCTCACCGAGTAAATCGGATCACCAGACGTGGCCCCCCTTCTCCCGAAGTTACGGGGGCATTTTGCCGAGTTCCTTAACCATAGTTCACCCGAACGCCTCGGTATTCTCTACCTGACCACCTGAGTCGGTTTAGGGTACGGGCCGCCATGAAACTCGCTAGAGGCTTTTCTCGACAGCATAGGATCATCCACTTCACCACAATCGGCTCGGCATCAGGTCTCACCCTGTATGAGAGACGGATTTACCTATCTCTCGGGCTACACCCTTACCCCGGGACAACCACCGCCCGGGCTGGACTACCTTCCTGCGTCACCCCATCACTTACCTACTACCACCTTGGATCAGCGGCTCCACCACTCCCCCTCACTCCGAAGAGATCAAGGGCGGCTTCACGGCCTTAGCATTAATGGATTCGATATTGGGCGCTTCAAAGCGGGTACCGGAATATCAACCGGTTGTCCATCGACTACGCCTGTCGGCCTCGCCTTAGGTCCCGACTTACCCTGGGCAGATCAGCTTGACCCAGGAACCCTTAGTCAATCGGCGCACACGTTTCCCACGTGTGTATCGCTACTCATGCCTGCATTCTCACTCGTGAACCGTCCACAACTCGCTTCCGCGGCTGCTTCACCCGGCACACGACGCTCCCCTACCCATCACAGTCCCCGTTGGGGGTACATACTGCAATGACACGACTTCGGCGGTACGCTTGAGCCCCGCTACATTGTCGGCGCGGAATCACTTGACCAGTGAGCTATTACGCACTCTTTCAAGGGTGGCTGCTTCTAAGCCAACCTCCTGGTTGTCTCTGCGACTCCACATCCTTTCCCACTTAGCGTACGCTTAGGGGCCTTAGTCGATGCTCTGGGCTGTTTCCCTCTCGACCATGGAGCTTATCCCCCACAGTCTCACTGCCGCGCTCTCACTTACCGGCATTCGGAGTTTGGCTAAGGTCAGTAACCCGGTAGGGCCCATCGCCTATCCAGTGCTCTACCTCCGGCAAGAAACACACGACGCTGCACCTAAATGCATTTCGGGGAGAACCAGCTATCACGGAGTTTGATTGGCCTTTCACCCCTAACCACAGGTCATCCCCCAGGTTTTCAACCCTGGTGGGTTCGGTCCTCCACGAAGTCTTACCTCCGCTTCAACCTGCCCATGGCTAGATCACTCCGCTTCGGGTCTAGAGCGTGCAACTCAATCGCCCTATTCGGACTCGCTTTCGCTACGGCTTCCCCACACGGGTTAACCTCGCTACACACCGCTAACTCGCAGGCTCATTCTTCAAAAGGCACGCAGTCACGAGAACCTCCGAAAAGGTTCCGACGCTCCCACGGCTTGTAGGCACACGGTTTCAGGTACTATTTCACTCCGCTCCCGCGGTACTTTTCACCATTCCCTCACGGTACTATCCGCTATCGGTCACCAGGGAATATTTAGGCTTAGCGGGTGGTCCCGCCAGATTCACACGGGATTTCTCGGGCCCCGTGCTACTTGGGAATAACTCAAACGAGCCGCTGATGTTTCAGCTACGGGGGTCTTACCCTCTACGCCGGGCCTTTCGCATGCCCTTCGCCTACATCAACGGTTTCTGACTCGTCTCATCGCCGGCAGACGATGAAAGAGAAATCCCACAACCCCCACGACGCAACCCCTGCCGGGTCTCACACGTCATAGGTTTAGCCTCATCCAGTTTCGCTCGCCACTACTCCCGGAATCACGGTTGTTTTCTCTTCCTGAGGGTACTGAGATGTTTCACTTCCCCTCGTTCCCTCCACACTGCCTATGTGTTCAGCAGCGGGTGACAGCCCATGACGACTGCCGGGTTTCCCCATTCGGAAACCCCCGGATCAAAGCCTGGTTGACGGCTCCCCGGGGACTATCGTGGCCTCCCACGTCCTTCATCGGTTCCTGGTGCCAAGGCATCCACCGTGCGCCCTTAAAAACTTGGCCACAGATGCTCGCGTCCACTGTGCAGTTCTCAAACAACGACCAGCCACCCATCACCCCACCCTTCAACAGGACGAGTTCACTGGGGCCGGCAACCCGAAGACACAAGCTCACGCTCGTACCCTCAGACACCCAACAGCGCGCCCAACACCCTCAGTTGACCCAGACCCACGTTCCACGCCGAAGCAGTACTAGTGAACCGAACCAACCAAGTGTGCCGAATAATCAACGTTCCACCCATGAGCTAACCACCGTCAGACATTCGCCGACGTAGTGGCTCTGGATTCCTTGCGGAATCTAGATGCTCCTTAGAAAGGAGGTGATCCAGCCGCACCTTCCGGTACGGCTACCTTGTTACGACTTCGTCCCAATCGCCAGTCCCACCTTCGACAGCTCCCTCCCACAAGGGGTTGGGCCACCGGCTTCGGGTGTTACCGACTTTCGTGACGTGACGGGCGGTGTGTACAAGGCCCGGGAACGTATTCACCGCAGCAATGCTGATCTGCGATTACTAGCAACTCCGACTTCATGGGGTCGAGTTGCAGACCCCAATCCGAACTGAGACCGGCTTTTTGAGATTCGCTCTGCCTCGCGGCTTCGCAGCTCTTTGTACCGGCCATTGTAGCACGTGTGCAGCCCAAGACATAAGGGGCATGATGACTTGACGTCGTCCCCACCTTCCTCCGAGTTGACCCCGGCAGTCTCCTGTGAGTCCCCATCACCCCGAAGGGCATGCTGGCAACACAGAACAAGGGTTGCGCTCGTTGCGGGACTTAACCCAACATCTCACGACACGAGCTGACGACAGCCATGCACCACCTGTATACCGACCACAAGGGGGCGACCATCTCTGGCCGTTTCCGGTATATGTCAAGCCTTGGTAAGGTTCTTCGCGTTGCGTCGAATTAAGCCACATGCTCCGCTGCTTGTGCGGGCCCCCGTCAATTCCTTTGAGTTTTAGCCTTGCGGCCGTACTCCCCAGGCGGGGAACTTAATGCGTTAGCTGCGGCACCGACGACGTGGAATGTCGCCAACACCTAGTTCCCAACGTTTACGGCGTGGACTACCAGGGTATCTAATCCTGTTCGCTCCCCACGCTTTCGCTCCTCAGCGTCAGTAATGGCCCAGAGATCCGCCTTCGCCACCGGTGTTCCTCCTGATATCTGCGCATTTCACCGCTACACCAGGAATTCCGATCTCCCCTACCACACTCTAGCCTGCCCGTATCGAATGCAGACCCGGGGTTAAGCCCCGGGCTTTCACATCCGACGTGACAAGCCGCCTACGAGCTCTTTACGCCCAATAATTCCGGACAACGCTTGCGCCCTACGTATTACCGCGGCTGCTGGCACGTAGTTAGCCGGCGCTTCTTCTGCAGGTACCGTCACTTTCGCTTCTTCCCTGCTGAAAGAGGTTTACAACCCGAAGGCCGTCATCCCTCACGCGGCGTCGCTGCATCAGGCTTTCGCCCATTGTGCAATATTCCCCACTGCTGCCTCCCGTAGGAGTCTGGGCCGTGTCTCAGTCCCAGTGTGGCCGGTCGCCCTCTCAGGCCGGCTACCCGTCGTCGCCTTGGTAGGCCATCACCCCACCAACAAGCTGATAGGCCGCGGGCTCATCCTTCACCGCCGGAGCTTTCAACCCTCCCCCATGCGGAAGAGAGTGGTATCCGGTATTAGACCCCGTTTCCAGGGCTTGTCCCAGAGTGAAGGGCAGATTGCCCACGTGTTACTCACCCGTTCGCCACTAATCCACCCCGAAAGGCTTCATCGTTCGACTTGCATGTGTTAAGCACGCCGCCAGCGTTCGTCCTGAGCCAGGATCAAACTCTCCGTGAATGCTTACCCGACTGCGCTTAATGAAAAGCTGCGGGCTGACACCACGAGAGCGGTGCGACCAGGAGGAATAATCCCGATCGCACACAGCGTCCTCGCTGTGTATCGCCTACCCACCACAAGTGGCCGGTAGGACTTTTCAAAGGAACCTCATCTCCACGATGGGAGACGGGGTATCAACTAATCTGGCGTTGATTTTTGGCACGCTGTTGAGTTCTCAAGGAACGGACGCTTCCTTCGTACTCACCCTCTCGGGCTTTCCTCCAGGCGCTTCCCTTCGGTGTTTCCAGCTTAGCAGACCCGATTTCTCGTTTCCGCCACCCGCCGGACCGGGCTGCCAGGCCGTTCCTCCGCTTTCGCGAATTCCCTTTCCGGCGGATCAAACCGTATCAGCCTTTTCCCGGCCGTCTGACCACTCCCATCCTCCGGACATGCGGGCACGCCCGCACATGGCAGAGGTGTAGACCAGTGGTGTAGACCAGCTTAGGATGTGACTCGATAGGTGCTGCCGACCTACGGCTCTTTGTCGTGCTCGTAACCAGGCAGATCTACGAGAGTACATGTCGTCCGTAGGCGAGGCAAATCGTTTCCGACGCATGCCAGGTCTGCCAACTAGCAGCTCTCAGGCGGAACCTGGACTTCCTGTGACATACGCTCTGAACAGCACGCCGTCCGGAACAGTCAGGAACGGCGGCTGGTGAATCCCCACCCTGGGAGGCTCCCCATGACAGTCGTGACGTCGCCGGTGGCCGGTCGCGCGATCGGGCTCGCCGCTGTACCTGACCCCGTCTTCTCCGGCGCGATGGTCGGTCCGGGTACGGCGATCGATCCCGTACGCGAGCCGTCTGAGGCCGTCTCCCCGGTGGATGGCGTCGTTGTCTCCCTTCACCCGCACGCCTTCGTCGTCGTGGACGCCGAGGGACACGGGGTGCTCACGCACCTCGGCATCGACACGGTGCAGCTCAACGGGGAGGGCTTCGAGCTCCTCATCAACAAGGGCGACACGGTGACGCGTGGCCAGGCGATCGTCCGCTGGAACCCCCGGGCCGTCGAGGAATCCGGGAAGTCCGCAGTCTGCCCCGTCGTGGCACTGGAGGCATCGGCCGATGCGCTGGACGCCCTCCGCGAGGACGGCGATGTGAAGACCGGTGACGAGCTCTTCAGCTGGAGCTGAATCGCAGCCCGGCCGCGGGCCGGTGGTACATCCATCGCGGTGGCTGGGACCGCCGCACAATCGGAGACGGTGAAATGGAGACAACGCTGCGAGGCGTCGGCGTGAGCCACGGGACGGCGATCGGCCAGGTCCGGCATATGGGGACGGCCGTGCTGGAGCCGCCGGCCAAGCAGATTCCCGCCGATGAGTCCGGGCGTGAACAGGGGCGGGCCCGGCAGGCGGTCGAGGCCGTGGCCGCCGATCTCAGTGCACGCGGCCAACTGGCCGGGGGCGAGGCCCAGCACGTGCTCGAGGCGCAGGCCATGATGGCGCAGGATCCGGAGCTCATGGCCGATGTCGACCGACGGATCGCCGTCGGCAGCACGGCCGAGCGAGCGGTGTACGACGCGTTCGCCGCCTATCGGGCCCTGCTGGCGGGTGCCGGGGAGTACCTGGCGGGGCGCGTGGCCGACCTCGATGACGTACGGAACCGGATCGTGGCACGTCTCCTCGGTGTTCCGATGCCCGGGGTGCCCGACAGCGACGAGCCCTATGTGCTGTTCGCCCGGGACCTGGCGCCTGCCGACACGGCGCTGCTCGATCCCGGTCTGGTGCTCGGTTTCGTCACCGAGGAGGGCGGGCCGACAAGTCACAGCGCGATCCTGGCGCGGGCCCTCGGGGTCCCGGCCGTGGTGGCGCTGCCGGGCGCCTGCGAAGTGGCCGAGGGCACGGTCGTCGCGGTCGACGGCAGCACCGGCGAGATCTTCGTGGAGCCCAGCGCCGAGGAGCGTGCCGAATTGGCGCGGGCGGCCGAGGAGCGCAAGGCGGCGCTGGACGCGGCCTCGGGGCCTGGGGCGACGTCGGACGGGCACAAGGTACCGCTGCTCGCCAATGTCGGTGGTCCCGCCGATGTCCCGGCGGCGGTCGCGGCGGGAGCCGAGGGCGTCGGTCTGTTCCGTACCGAGTTCCTGTTCCTGGACGACAGTACGCGCGCGCCGTCCGAGGTCACGCAGATCGAGGCCTACCGCAAGGTGCTGGAGGCGTTCCCCGGGGGCCGGGTGGTCGTGCGGGTGCTGGACGCCGGCGCGGACAAGCCGCTGGACTTCCTGACACCGGCCGACGAACCGAATCCGGCTCTGGGGGTGCGGGGTCTGCGGGCGCTGCTCGACCACCCGGACGTGCTGCGGACCCAGCTGACGGCTCTGTCGAAAGCAGCTGAGGGACTGCCGGTGTACCTGGAGGTCATGGCTCCGATGGTGGCCGACCGGGCCGATGCCAGGGCCTTCGCCGACGCATGCCGTGAGGTCGGGCTGAAGGCGAAGTCCGGGGCGATGGTCGAGATTCCCTCGGCGGCGCTGCGGGCGCGTGCCGTGCTGCAGGAGGTGGAGTTCCTCTCGCTGGGGACCAATGACCTGGCGCAGTACACCTTCGCGGCGGACCGGCAGGTGGGTGCGGTGTCGCGGCTGCAGGACCCATGGCAGCCGGCATTGCTCGACCTGGTCGCCGCCGCTTCGGAGGCGGCCGCGGCCGAGGGCAAGAGCTGTGGTGTGTGCGGCGAGGCGGCGGCGGATCCGCTGCTTGCCTGTGTGCTGACGGGTCTCGGTGTCACCTCGCTCTCGATGGGTGCGGCGTCGATTCCCTATGTACGTGCGGCGCTGGCGAAGTACACGCTCGCGCAGTGCGAGCGCGCGGCGGCGGCTGCTCGTGCCGCGGACAGTGCCGAGGAGGCCCGCGCCGCGGTGCAGGCCGTGCTCTCCGGGGAGTGACCGGCCGGGAATGACGCGGACCCTGCGCGGCGTGTGAGCGCCGGCGTTGCCCAGGGGCTTCCCGTGAACAGTGCGGGGAGCCCCTGGCGTTTCCGCCCCTGCGAACGCTTCCGCCGTCCGGCTTCGGCCGGCCGGGGCCGGATCAGCGGTGCGGGCCCGTGCCCGGGGGATCGCCGAGGGCGAAGCCCGCGCGGTACTCGACCCCTGGCTCGGGGGCGATGGGCTCCCCGGTGTCCGCGTCCGTGCAGTACGCGCTGAAGACCTCGGCCTCGGTCAGCGGGAGCAGCCGGCCGTCCCACAGGCGCCAGCCCCGCACCTGGTCGGGGGCATCGTCGGTGGTGGTCCGCAGCACCACTCCCCCGGGACCTGCGAGGGCGATGCCGGCGGCGAGGACCGTGGCGAACTCCGCGCCCTCGGTGGAGTCGAGCACGACCGGGGTCCCCGTGCCCGTCGTCGCATGCATCACCGCCAGGAGCTGCTCGCCGCCTGCGGGCACGCTGCAGACCAGATGATGCGCTCCGGGACCCGCGATCTCGAGGAGCCGCAGCAGGAGCTGTGAGGCGCGGTCGAAGGCGGCGCGGCCGACGTCCTCGGAACAGTCGGCACACGGTCCGAGATCGTTCAGCAGGGAGGTGGCGTACTCCCAGGTGGCCTGCCGGGCCGTTCGGTTGACGAGCAGGGGCACCAGATGGTCGATGGGCTGGCCCGTGTAGGCCACGGTGGGTCCGTCGGCCGCGGCCTGGGCCGTGTAGCGGCTGCGGCTGGCGGAGCTGTCCGGGTCGATGCCTGTCCTGGCGCAGAAGTGGGCGAACTCCTCTGGGTCGAAGAGGGCGACGGCGGTGTGGCCACCCTGGGTGGACAGGGATCTGAGCAGCCCCTCGACCTGCTGTAGGTAGTCGGGATGCTCGGTGAATCCGAAGCTTCGGTATCGGCGCATGGCGGCGAAGTCCTGCTCGTCGACGAGCAGACCGACGGTGGTCGGTGCCTCGCGGCGCAGGGCGCGCCGGAGTGAGCGTCGCCTGGCGGTGGTGTCGTTCGGTGTCCGGTCGTGCCTGGTGCGGGTCATGATTCCCCCTGGTCCCCGTGAGCACTGTTGCTCAGTGCTCACTCACCGTAACCGTGAGCACTGACAGTCAGGGCGTCGCGGGGATCACGCGTGGGGGTCAGGAGCGTGTGCGGGCCAGCTCCTCGTAGAACCGCAGCAGTTCGAGGTTGTCGACCGAGCCCGGATTGACGGCCTTGGCCAGGGCCGTGCCCTGGAGCAGGCGCTTGACCGGGACCTCGATGCGCTTGCCGGTGAGGGTGTGCGGAATGCCGGGGACCTCGATGATGTCGTCGGGGACGTGGCGGGGGGAGAGCTGTTCACGGATGGTGCGCTTGATGCGTTCGCGCAGTTCGTCGTCGAGCGTGGCGCCTGGGACGAGGTGGACGAAGAGCGGCATCCAGTAGCCCCCGTTCGGCTCTTCGAGGCCGATGACGAGGGATTCGCGGATCTCGGGGAGGCGCTCGACGGCTTCGTAGATGTCGGCGGAGCCCATGCGGACGCCCTGGCGGTTGAGTGTGGAGTCGGAGCGGCCGTGGATGACCACCGATCCGTGGTCGGTGAGGGTGATCCAGTCGCCGTGCCGCCAGACGCCGGGGAACATCTCGAAGTAGCTGTCGTGGTAGCGGCTGCCGTCCGGGTCGTTCCAGAAGTGGATCGGCATGGAGGGCATGGGGTTGGTGACGACGAGTTCGCCGACCTCGCCGACGAGGGGCTTGCCCTGCGGGTCCCAGGCCTGGAGATCGGTCCCGAGGCAGGGCGCCTGGAGTTCGCCGATGTGGACGGGGAGGGTGGGCACGGCGCCCGCGAAGCAGCTGCAGACGTCGGTGCCGCCGCTCACGGACGCGATCCACAGGTCCTCGCGGACCTCGTCGTGGAGCCAGCGGAAGCCGTCGGGAGGCAGGGGGGAGCCGGTGGTCGCGACGCACTGGACGCGGGAGAGGTCGTGGTCGCGGCCGGGGTGCACCCCCGCCTTGCGGCAAGCCATCACATAGGCGGCCGAGGTGCCGAAGAGGGTCGCCCCGGTGCGTTCGGCGATGGCCCACTGGGCCCCGGTCTCCGGGTAGCCGGGGCTGCCGTCGTAAAGGATCACGGTGGTACCCGTGAGCAGGCCGGAGACGAGGAAGTTCCACATCATCCAGCCGGTGGAGGTGTACCAGAAGAAGCGGTCCCCGGGGCCGAGGTCGCAGTGCAGGCCGATCTGCTTGAAGTGCTCGAGGAGGATGCCGCCCTGGGACTGCACGATGGCCTTGGGAAGGCCCGTGGTGCCGGAGGAGTAGAGGACCCAGAGCGGGTGGTCGAACGACACCTGCTCGAACACCGGTTCGGCGTCCCCGGAGGTGAGGTCCGACCAGGAGAGGGCGCCGTCGGGGGCCGCAGTGCCGAGCAAGGGGATGTGGACGACGGCACGCAGGGTGGGCAGTTCGCGGCGGAGCTCGGCGACGGTGTCGCGGCGGTCGTGTTCCTTGCCGCCGTAACGGTAGCCGTCGACGGTGAACAGGACGACGGGCTCGACCTGCTGGAAGCGGTCGAGGACGCTGCGGGCACCGAAGTCGGGAGCGCAGGAGGTCCAGACGGCGCCGACCGCGGCGGTGGCGAGGAGGGCGGTCACCGCCTGCGGGATGTTGGGCAGGTAGCCGCTGACGCGGTCGCCGGGGCGTACGCCGAGGGCGCGGAGCTCGGCTGCGAGCGCCCCGACCTGGCGGCGGAGCTCGGACCAGCCGATCGGGGACGACTCGTGGGTCTCGTCCACATGGATCAGGGCCGGCTCATGGGCGCGGGCGGGGTCCTCCGCGGTGCGCAGGGCGTGCTCGGCGTAGTTGAGGGTGGCTCCGGGGAACCACTGGGCGCCGGGCATGGAGGTGTCCCCCAGGGCCCGCTCGTACGGGGTCGAGAACCGTACGTCGAACCAGTCGGCGACCGCCCGCCAGAAGGTCTCCAGCTCGTCGACGGACCAGCGGTGCAGCGCCGCGTAGCCGCCCTCGGCCGGGGCCCCGTACCGCTCCGCAGCCCAGGCCTGGAAGCGGGTGATCCGGGCTGCCGCGACGCGGTCGGCGTCGGGCTGCCAGAGCGGGGCAGGGCTTGAGGTCATGGAGCGGCTCCCGGGCGGCTGTGTCGTTCTACGCGTGGTGGGCGTGTCCCGCGCACGGGCGTGGGTGTGCGCGTGACGCGGCTGGCGCTGGAAGGGACGATGCCATGTGATCGTCTTCAGCACCAGGGTCACCTCGCGTGGCCGGCTGGTTCGTCATGTGCCGCTGCCATGGGTGAACGGGAGTTGAACGGTACCCGCCGTGGTCCTGGTGAATGGCATCGTGATCACCATGGACGGTCGTCAGCTGGTGCGCTCGGTGAAGGTGTTCGGCACGGTGCAGGGTCTGCGGGCGGTGCGCTCTGCCCTGCGCCGCAGGCGCACGGACGCGTGGGGTCTGCCCCCGCGTGGCGCCGAGCGCGCGCGGGTGCCGGGCGCGGTCGTCGGGGCCGATCCGCTGCCGGGTGGCGGGGTGGTGCGGTTCGCGCGTTCGCGGCTGCGGGTGCTGGTGGCGGTGGGCGGCGCTGTGTTCTGGGGCTGGGACGGTGCGGAGCCCGAGCCGTCGTACGCCCTGGCCGGGCCCCCGCCCGCGCCCGATCCGCGCGCCCTGCTGGAGCCCGACAAGGACGGCGGCTGGCGGGTGGTGTCGGAGCGGGTGACGGTGGCGGTGTCGCGTCACGGGGCCGTGGAGGTCCGCACACCCGGCGGGGTCGTGCTGCGCAAGGAGCTGCCGCCTCGCTGGTGGGAGCCGGTGGGCGGCGGTCCGGCGCGCTGGCTGAAGCGCGCCGAGGTCGGTGCGGATGCCCGGTTCTTCGGGCTCGGCGGACGGTCTTCGGGGCCGCGGCTGCGGGACGGCACGTACCGGCTGTGGAACACGGACCCGAGGGGCAGCTTCGGTCCCGGTGACGATCCGCTCTACATCACGATGCCGGTGCAGCTGGTGGTCGCGGACGCCGGGACACATCTGGCGTTCTACGACAACACGTGGGACGGCCGCGTGACGCTGAGTGAGGGCGAGGAGGGTGCGGGCTCCGGCCACGACCGGCCGGGCACCGTGGAGGTCCGGGCGACCGGCGGGCCGCTGCGCTGCTGGGTGCTCGTCGGCACTCCGGCGCGGGTGCTGCGGGGCTGGACGGCGCTCACCGGCGCGCCCGCGCTTCCCCCCTCGTGGGCGCTCGGCCCACAGCACGCCCGGTGGGGCTTCGGGAGCGAGCGTGAGGTGCGCCGGGTGGTGACGGGCTACCGGGAGCGTGGTCTGCCGCTGTCGGCGCTGCATCTCGACATCGACCACTACGACGGCTACCGCGTCTTCACGGTCGACCGCGAGCGCTTCCCGGATCTGCCGGGCCTCGCCGAGGAGCTGCGCGCGGACGGGGTGCGGCTGGTGTCGATCGTCGATCCGGCGGTGAAGGCGGAGGCGGGGAACGCGGTCTACGACAGCGGGGCGGCGGCCGGTGCCTTCGTGCGGGACGCGCGCGGCCGGGACGTGCTCGGTGTGGTGTGGCCGGGTGAGTGCGTGTATCCGGACTTCACCGACGCGCGGGTGCGGGAGTGGTGGGGCGGGCTGTACGAGGAGCGTCTGGCCCAGGGATTCTCGGGCGTGTGGCACGACATGAACGAGCCGGTGTCGTTCTCGCCCTTCGGCGATATGACGCTGCCGCGTTCGGCTCGGCACGCGCTCGAGGGCCACGGGGGCGACCATCGCGAGGCACACAACGTGTACGGGCTCGCGATGGCGCGGGCGGGCTATGAGGGACTGCGGCGGCTGCGGCCGAAGGAGCGGCCGTTCCTCTTCTCGCGTTCCGGCTGGGCGGGAATGCAGCGGTACGGCGGGACCTGGTCCGGAGATGTGTCGACGGGCTGGCCGGGGCTGCGTGCCTCGCTCTCGCTGGTCATGGGGCTCGGGCTGTGCGGGGTGCCGTATTCGGGGCCGGATGTGGGTGGTTTCGACGGCAGTCCTTCGCCCGAACTGTTTCTGCGCTGGTTCCAGCTGGGCGCGTATCTGCCGCTGTTCCGTACGCATGCGGCGATCGACGCGGGACGCAGGGAGCCGTGGGAGTTCGGCCCGGAGGTGCTCGGCCATGCGAAGGCCGCGCTGCTGGAGCGGGAGAGGTTGCGCCCGTACTTCATGACTCTGGCCCAGCTGGCCCGCCTCACCGGGGCGCCGTATGTGCGGCCTGTGTGGTGGAACGCCCCGGGTGACCGTGCGTTGCGCGACTGTGAGGACGCGTTCCTGCTGGGCGAGGCGCTGCTCGTGGCGCCGGTGCTCGAGCGGGGTGCGGACCGGCGTGCGGTGCGGCTGCCGCGCGGCCGGTGGTACGACACCGTGACCGGGCAGGCGCACGAAGGCCCGGGTCAGGTGCTGCTGGACGCGCCGCTGTCGCGGATTCCCGTGCTGGCACGGGCGGGTGCGGTGATCCCGGTGCGGGGTGAGGACGGCGGCATCGTCCTGGAGGTGTGGGAGCCGGTGCCGGGGCGCACCGGCGGCGGGCTGGTCGTGGAGGACTCCGGCGACGGGTCGGCGCCGCAGCCCGAGGTCGAGCGGTACACCTCGCGGCTGGCCGGTGACCGGGTCGTCGTGGAGCGGGTGACACCGGGGGGCGCGGTCAGGGCGACGCGGCCGGTACGGATCCGGTCCGCTCAGGCGTAGTCGCCCGCGAACCAGCGGCGCACGGCGAGCGTGTGCAGCGGGAACGCCAACTCGGCCGGCTCGTGGAGGAGGTGCCAGCCCTCGGTCTCGTCGGTCGGCGCGGACGGCGGGAGCCGGTCCGCCGGGCGCTCGGGGAGCAGGCCGAACAGCAGCAGATGGCCGCCGGGTGAGCTGAGGGCGTCGGCCAGCCGGACCTCCCGCGCGGTGGCCTCGATGCCGGTCTCCTCCCTCAGTTCACGGACGACGGCGTCCTTCCAGTCCTCGGCGTGGTCGATGAATCCGCCGGGCAGTGCGATCTCTCCGCGCCGCGGTTCGATGGTGCGGGTGATGACGACGAGTCCGGTGCCGCGCTCCGTGGTCGCGGGCAGCAGGGCGACGGCGACGGGGAGGGGGTTGCGATAGGCGATGTCACCGCAGACGGGGCAGGTGCGGGGCCATCCGGTGGTGCCGTCCGGGTAGCGGGCTCCACAGCTCGAACAGTGGGAGTCCGTGACGGGGACGGAGGTTCCTGAGGTCCCTGTCGCTACTGACGTTTCTGCGGTTCCTGACGTGGGTGCCTGGGGCTCGCGGGGCTCGGTCACTCGCGGACTGTAACGCGGGGACGGTGCCGCGCGGGCAGGCTCGCTCTTGTCCGCGCAAGACGGGCCGCGTTGGTCAGGGCCGGGCCAGGGAGCTGCGATCCACCGGGAAGTCGAAGTAGGTGTCGGGGAAGAGCTCGGGCTTGTGGGTGAAGTGCCACCACTCCTCGGGCAGATTGACGAAGCCCTCTTCGGCGAGGGTCTGCCTGAGCAGCAGCCGGTGGGCGCGCTGGATTCCCCGCACGCGCGGGTCGTCCGTGTGTGACAGGGTGTCGAAGCAGTCGAATCCGGTGCCCATGTCGATGGAGTTGTCGGGGAAGCGTTCGCTCTGCGGGCCGTGGCAGGGCGCCAGTTTCTCGCCGGGGACGTAGGGCCGGGTCTTCCTGGCGGGCAGCTTGACGATGGTGAGATCGACGGTGCTGCCCCGGCTGTGTCCGGACTTCTCGGCGATATAGCCGTCCTCGAACAGTCTTGACTTGTCGACTTGGGGATAGAACTCCTGCTTCATCCGCTCGTCGTCGAGGTCCTTGGCCCAGCGAACGAAATGGTCGACGGCGCGCTGCGGCCTGTAGCAGTCGTAGACCTTGAGGGAGTAGCCGCGCGTCAGCAGCCGGCGCTGGGCGCTGCGCAGGGCCCGGGCGGCGGGGCGGGTGAGGATGCACAGGGGCTTGCGGTATCCGTCGACGGGCTCGCCGATGAAGTTGTGCTTCGTGGTGTAGCGCATCTCCTGGAGGATCGTGGGGTCGACGGTGCGCAGTGCGACGAAGTCCCGGGGAGCCCGGGGCTCGGGCAGGACGGCCGGGACGGCGGGCGGCGGTTCCGCTGCGGCGGCTCCTGCGGTGAGCAGGGCGGCGGCCGTGAGGGCCAGGGCACCGAGTAAAGAAGCGCGTCCTCTCATGTGCACCGTCTATCAGGAACGGGTGGCCGGGGGCCAGCCCTGTGCACGGGGACCACCCGTGTGCCCCTGCCCGGCGTGGCGCGGGTGTGCCCTCTTCCCCGCGACTGCGTCTGGCCTACCACCGTCCCGCCGTGGCAGACTTTCTGACGATGCATCAGAATTTTGGGACCGGCGGTCAGGGAGGGTTCGGCCGTGGCACGCACACGCACACCGGTGGTGGCCGGATGGTTCACCGAAGAAGGGGACGAGTGCGAAGGGAGAGCCTCTCAGGCGTTCCGGCTGCTTGGCACCCGCTGCTCCGCCTGCTCTGCCGTGTTCTTCCCGCGTGAGGACTTCTCCTGCCGCAATCCGCACTGCCGGGGCGGCGAGCTGGTGGAAGTCCCGCTGTCGAAGCGCGGGCGGATCTGGTCGTACACGGACGGGCGCTACCGTCCCCCCGCGCCCTATGTCTCCGATCCGGCCGTGGAGTGGCAGCCGTACACCCTGGTCGCCGTCGAGCTCGAGCAGGAGCGCATGGTCGTCCTCGGCCAGGCCGCCCCGGGAGTGACGGTCGCGGATCTCGCCGTCGGGATGGAGGTCGAGGTGGTGCCCGGGGTCCTGGACGAGGACGCGGAGACCACACGGACGACCTGGTGGTGGCGACCGGTGGGAGGCGTGTGATGGACGACGTCGCGATCCTCGGCGCCGGTATGCACCCGTGGGGCAAATGGGGGCGGAGCTTCGTCGAGTACGGAACCGTCGCCGCCCGCGCCGCCCTGGACGACGCGGGTGTCGACTGGCAGGACGTCCAGTCGGTGGTCGGGGCCGACACCGTCCGCGGCGGCTATCCCGGCTATGTCGCGGGAGCGACGTTCGCGCGGGCACTCGGCTGGCAGGGCGCCAGGGTGACCAGTGTGTACGCCGCGTGTGCATCCGGCGCCCAGGCCATCGGCACCGCACGGGCCCAGATCCTGGCAGGTCAGGCGGACGTGGTGCTGGTGGTGGGCGCCGACGCCGCACCCAAGGGGTTCTTCGCACCGGCCGGCGGCGACCGGCCCGACGACCCGGACTGGCTGCGCTTCCGGGTGCTGGGAGCCACGAATCCGGCGTACTTCGCGCTCTACGCACGGCGCCGTATGGCACTGCACGGCGACACGCTCGAAGACTTCGCGCAGATCAAGGTGAAGAACGCGGCGGCGGGAGCGCTCAATCCGTATGCCCGCTACCGCAGGGTCGTGAGCGCCGACGATGTCGCCGCGTCCGCGGTCGTGGCCGATCCGCTGCGGCTGCTGGACATCTGCGCCACCTCGGACGGGGGCGCGGCGCTCCTGCTGTCGAGCCTCGATTACGCCCGTCGGCGAGGGGTCGCCGATCCGGTGCGCATCCGCGCGGTCTCGACCGTGACGCCCGTCTACCCGAGGACCGTCCTCGATCTGCCCGACATCGCCACCGACTCGGCGGCCGCGGTGGACCCGCCCGCGCTGGGCTTCCGTGCGTCGATCGCCCGCTCCGCGTACGAGGAGGCAGGGCTCGGGCCCGAGGACCTGTCGCTCGCCGAGGTGTACGACCTGTCCACCGCACTGGAGCTGGAGTGGTACGAGGACATCGGGCTGTGCGCGGCCGGTGAAGGCGCCAAGCTGCTGCGGGAGGGTGCGACCACCATCGGCGGACGCCTGCCGGTGAATCCGAGCGGGGGTCTGGCGTCCTTCGGCGAGGCGGTACCGGCTCAGGCGATCGCCCAGGTCTGCGAGCTGACATGGCAGTTGCGCGGTACCGCCGGCGAGCGGCAGGTGGCCGGGGCGCGGGCCGGGATCACCGCGAACCAGGGCCTGTTCGGGCATGGTTCCGCGGTCGTCGCCGTGCGCTGAGGCGGCCGGTCACCCGGCGTTTCCGTCGGCTCTGGCGGCTCTGGCGGCTTTCTCATGGAGGGCCCGTACCCCGGGAATTCGGGGGTACGGGCCCTGTCCGGCTCAGGTCGCGGCCGGCTCGCGCTCGCGCATGGAGCGGACCAGGGCGTGCTCGACCACCGCCACCAGGACCGACTTGACCGACTCGCGTTCGCGCGCATCGCACATCATCAGCGGGACCTCCGGATCGAGGTCCAACGCGGCCCGTACCGTCTCCGTCGGGAAACGGTCCGCGTCCTCGAAGCAGTTGACGCCGACGGTGAACGGAATCCCGCGGCGCTCGAAGTAGTCGATGGCCGCGAACGAGTCCTCCAGGCGGCGGGTGTCGGCGAGCACCACGGCACCGAGCGCGCCCTGGGCCAACTCGTCCCAGAGGAACCAGAAGCGGTCCTGACCGGGGGTGCCGAAGAGGTACAGCACCAGGTCATCGCGGAGCGTTATCCGGCCGAAGTCCATGGCCACGGTGGTGGTCTTCTTGGACTCCACGCCTTCGAGGTCGTCGACGGGCCGGCCCGCCTCGCTCAGCGTCTCCTCGGTGCGCAGCGGTTTGATCTCGCTGACCGCGCCGACGAGAGTCGTCTTGCCCACCCCGAAGCCTCCCGCCACCAGGAGCTTCAGGGTCACCGGCTCGGCAGGCCGCTGCACATCCTCGCGGCTAGAGCGCCCGAAGACCATCGATCACCTCGCGGAGAATGCTCACATCCGGCAGTTCGGCCGGTGGGACGGGACGGGTTACATGGACCAGTGCGTCCTCGACGAGATCGCCCACGAGGACCCGGACCACCCCGACGGGCAGGTCGAGTCCGGTGGCGAGCTCGGCGATGGACTGGGGAATCGTGCCGCAGCGCTCGATGATCTCGACATGCTCCGGGGAGAGCATCTGGTCCGTGCCGGGATCTTCGGCGGCCGGTTCGGGGACGACGAGCGCGATCAGGTCCAGCCGCTGACGGGTCGCGCTGCTGGTGCGGCCCCGGGTCATGGCGTACGGACGGACCACCGGCCCCGCGTCGTCGTCGAACCAGTGGTGCGGCTGCGGGGCCTCTGCGGTGTTGTCGAGCTCCTGAGTGTGCTGTCCGGCGTCGTTCATCTCATTTCCACTCACCCTCCGGAGGTCAGCCCGGTCCTTGGTGCCGTGGCGAGGTGGGCGCCCACCCGCTTGACCATCAGTGTCATCTCATAGGCGACCTGTCCGACGTCGGAGTCGGCGTCGGACAGCACGGCGAGGCAGCTGCCGTCACCGGCGGCCGTGACGAACAGGAAGGCCTCGTCGAGTTCGACGACGGTCTGGCGGACCTGTCCGGCGTCGAAGTGCCGGCCGACGCCCTTGGCAAGGCTGTGGAACCCGGAGGCGACTGCGGCCAGGTGCTCGCCGTCCTCACGGGTGAGATCCCCGGACGTGCCGGTCGCGAGGCCGTCGCCGGAGAGCACAAGTGCCTTGCGGATGGCGCCGACCCGGTCGACCAGCTCGTCCAGGAGCCAGTTGAGCTCGCCGCTCTTGGTGGCGTCGTTTGCTGCGGCGTTCGGTGCGGTCATCGACCGTTCCCCTCCGATGTGGTTCCCTGTGCTGTCTCGCGGCCGGTGCCGTCCTCGGCGTTCTGCCGTCGTCCGCGCTGCCAGCCGCGCTGCATCGACGCCATACGGTCGCGTACTTCCTCGGCATCCCGTTCATGCTCCGGCACGCCGGCCGGGTTCCCGCTGTCCCCCGCGGGTTCGGCGCCGGATGCGTCACCCCGCAGCTGGGGGGCGAGGCTGGCCTGGCGCACCCGGCGGGGCAGGCCTCCGATCGAGGGTGCGGCCGGGGTTTCGCCGGCGTTTACGCCCCGGTCCGCCTCGTCGGCGGGTGGTGTCTGTTCCCCGTTCAGGGGGGTCGTTCCGTCCGTCGCGGGCCGTTTCACCCTGCTCTCCGGCCGGCCCGACGACGGGTGGGTACGGCCGGGTCCGTCCACCCTGCGGCCGTGGTCGGCGACCAGGGTCGGGGGCTTGCGCCGGGGCAGCGGGATGGGGCCCGAGGGGCGCCGGACCGGGCCGCGGTGGCGCTCCGGGGCCTGGTCCTTGGCCTGCTGGTGCTGTTCGTCGGCGGACGGGCGCAGGAAGTCACGGGCACGGAAGAGCCCGCCGCGCTCGCTCTCGGTGTCCTCGATGTCCCCGCTGCCGACGGCGGGACGGTCCTCCAGGCCCAGGGTGCCCACGGGCGCTTCGAGTTCGACGGGGCCGTCGAGCACCACGGGGCCGGTGCGCCCGGTGGGGACCTGGGTGAGGGCCCTGACCCTGCCGCCGTCCGTGCTGCGGCGACCGTGGTCCCGGTCCGATTCCCCGACCTGGGCCGGGCGCTCGCCCCTGCGGTCGAGCCGGAAGCCGGTGCCCTCGGTGTCGGGAGCGTCGGTGAGCAGCGTGGCCGGGATGAAGACCACTGCCGTGGTCCCCCCGTACGGGGACGGCTGGAGCGAGACCCGGACGCGCTGCCGCTGGGCGAGCCGACTGACCACGAACAGGCCGAGCCGGTCGGTGTCGGAGAGCTCGAACTCGGGTGTCTCGGCCAGCCGGAGGTTCGCGTCGAGCAGCGCCTCGGGTGCCATGCCGAGTCCCCGGTCGTGGATCTCCAGGGTGAAGCCGTTGGCGACGCGCTCGCCGTGTACCTGCACACCGGTGTGGGGCGGCGAGAAGACCGTGGCGTTCTCGAGCAGTTCGGCGATGAGGTGGGTGAGGTCGGCGACGGCCGGGCCGGCCACGCCGATCCGCGGCAGCCTGCGCACCTCGATGCGTTCGTAGTCCTCCACCTCGCCGACCGCGGCCCTGACCACGTCCATCAGCTGGATCGGTTTGCGCCACTGCCGCGAGGGAGAGGCGCCGGAGAGGATCACCAGGCCTTCGGCGTGACGGCGCATCCGGGTCGTGAGGTGGTCGAGCCGGAAGAGGTCCGCGAGCTCCTCGGTGTCCTCCGTGCGCCGTTCCATGGAGTCGAGGAGGGTCAGCTGACGGTGCAGCAGGACCTGGTTGCGCCGCGCGAGGTTGACGAAGACCTCGGAGACCCCGCGGCGCATACCTGCCTGCTTGACGGCGGCCTCGACGGCCGCCCGCTGGAGGGTGTTGAGGGCCTGGCCGACCTGGCCGATCTCGTCCTTGTCGTACTCGAGGGGCGGCGCCTCGGTCTCGATGTCGACGCTCTCGCCCGCGGCGAGCCGGCGCATCACGCTGGGCAGCCGGACGCCGGATACCTCGTGGGCCTCCTTGCGCAGCCGGGACAGCGAACGTGCGAGGTCACGGCCGATCCTGGTGGAGACCACGAGCGAGACCAGCAGGGCGAGGAAGCCGAGCACTCCGGCGATTCCGGCCTTGACGAGGACGCTGTAGGCGGCGGGTTCGACCCGGTCCCGGTAGCGCTGGCCCGCTTCGGTGCTCTGGCGCGCCAGGTCGTCCAGGACCGGTGTGGCCAGTTCCTCCCAGCGTGGGGAGTCGACGGACCGGGGGTTCTTCGCGGGCCCGTCGGCGATGAGCCTCTCCTCGGCCTCGCGCAGGGGCTGGGTGTCCGGGCTGCGCCAGTACTGCTCGAGCTCCTCACGCTCGGACGCGGGCAGGACTTCGAGGCTGATCTCGTAGAGCAGCTTGCGGTTGGCGGTGAGGTCGGAGACGGCACGGACCTCATCGGCCGTGATCCGGCGCGCGATCAGCGCGGAGGTCACCAGCGCGTCTTCCCGGGAGAGCAGCTCGCGGGCGCGCACCACCCCGACGAGGGCGCGGCCCTGCTTCTCCAGCTCCACGTCCTCGAGTGCGTGCAGCGAGGTGAGGAAGGTGTAGCAGGGGTCGACGAGACGGTTGTAGAACTCGAGGGCCTGCGCGCGTGTGATGGCGTTCTGCTCCACGTTTCGCCGCAGCGAACCGAGTCCGTCGAGGGCGTCGAGCAGGGAATCCAGCCGCTGGGCGACGTCCGGGCGTATGGAGTCCTGAACGCCGGAGTCCCCCGCGCTGCGCCGGATCTCGGCGACGGCCGCGTCGGTGGCGGCGCGCTGGCGGCGCAGGGCCGCGAGGCCGTCGGACGCGCGCGGGTCGGCGAGATAGGCCAGGGTCTGGCGGCGCTCCTTCTGGATGACGCGGACGGTGTCCTCGAGCGGGCTGCCGACCTTTTCGATGATGTAGCCCACGTCCAGGAGCTGCTTGGCCTCCTGGCCGGTAATGGCGGTGGCGAATCCCCAGAGCGCGCTGAGGGACACGAGGGGCACCAGCAGCAACGCCACGATCTTCCTGCGGATGGACGTCCCGCGAAAGCGCATGGCCTCCCCCAGATCTGCGCCCGCGGTGAGCGGACGTGATTCCGCTTGTGTCTGCCTCAAGAATCGGCGCGAGCCTACTACTGACAGACTGACAACTCGAAGGCGCGTCCGCACGTTTTTCGGCCGTGGGCCGCTGCGTTGATCATGGGTTGTCCTGGTATCCATGGAGTTGCGTCTTCCCTGTGTGGCCGAGGACACCAGGCAGAACGCGACATTCCGTTCCCGAAGGGATGGCCGGAATTCTTCGGTCCCTGGGGAATCTTTTGCGCGGATCGTTCGTCTTTCCGTATGGGGAACAGGAGTTGCAGGGGATTGCCGGGCCAGGTCTTCCGGATGAACGAGGCGCGGCGCCCGGGGCGCATGGGGTGTGCGGCGCACGCTGTGTACGCAGCGGAGGTCCGCTGTACCACCCGGACGGCGAGCCCGTCCCGGACCGGCCGTGTGCGACGCAGACCGGGCCGGGGCAGGCTTCACAGGGCGACGTGGAGGGACATTCCATGTGTCTGTCCGGTACTTGACGGCCTATCGGTGCCGAATCCGGGAAGCCACCCTGCAGTCGGACAGCGGTGGGGAGTGATCGCGGACGATGAATACGGGGAGTACAGGGAATGAGACACGTGCGTACGGGCGGATCTGGGTCGAAGAGCCCGTGGGACGCAGGCGTCTGCCGGATCCGGTGCGCACGGCGGCCGTGCGCGCGGTCATCGTCACGGCGGTGACCCTGACGCAGGCGCTGATGGCGTTCTTCTTCACCGTCACGGGCTCGTGGCTGGCCTTCCCGCTGGTTCTCGCCAGCGTGGGCAGTACGGTCATGGCGACCTGGGCCGTGCTCGACGTATGGGTCACCCGTCAGGTGTGGAACCAGCGGTACGGGGTGGTCTCGGAGCCCAGCAGCACGGCCCGGCAGCTGCGGCGCGAGCGACGGCGCGCCCGGCGGGCGGCCCGGACCGCGGCACGCGGGGCCGCACGGATACGGCGGCGGGACACGGGCCGCAGGCTGTCGCAGGCCTGAGCGGCGAACTGACCGCGAGTCCCGCGGGTCCGGCCCCGGAGTCAGGGCACCGCACCCGCGGGATCATGGTGAGACCACGGAATCAGGGCCAGCACCTCTCGCCATACGCGAAGAGGCATGGACGGTGGGGCTTGCCGTGGTGTGCTCGGACCCTGACCCCGCCGTCCGTGAGGCCGTGCGGTTCGTTGCCGACGCCGGTGATGCTTACGGTGGCAACACGGTGTGGATCCGCCTCGTTTGATGCCGCTTCACGGGCTGATCGGGCGGGTGCCCCGCCTGTGGCGAGGACGGGCCCACGTCACGACGGACGGCTGCTCACCGGTCCGGGGACCGGATGCTCGGCCGGGACCCGCGAGGGGAGCCGGCGCAGCGGCGGGACGGCCCTCGCTCGCACCTGTCCGGTCACAGCACGGGAGGCAGCAGACCGGCTGCTAGGGGGCTTCTGACGGGTCGGCTCCGGCCTCCTGTCCCGGCCGTTCGGCGTCCGCCGGTTGGTCCGGCGTGCGCCTGAACATACGCGTCGCGGTGATCTCGCCGTGTACGGACTCTCCTTCGGTGCGCTGCTGCGGGAGCCCCGGCCGCAGATGCTCCTCGACGCTGATGTACTTGAGGCCCGCCCGGAGGTCCGCGTCATTCCGCAGCCGGATCACGAGGGGGAACTCGGCCAGGGCCGTCGTGTCGAACAGGCCCGTGGTGTAGAGCAGCTGGACGCCCAGGGCATCCGACACCGCGCGCTGCAGCTCCAGCAGATAGGTGGCGTTCGCCCGCCCGATGGGGTTGTCCAGGAACAGCGTGCCGGCGTGCCGGTGCTTGTCCCGGCCGCGGTCGTTGCTGCGCAGGGCCGCCATGGTGCAGTACAGGGCGATCGCCGCGGTGAGCAGCTGTCCGCCGGAGAAGACGTCTCCCATCTGCCCGACAGGGACCCGCTCGGCACGCAGCACCGCGTCCGGCTTGAGGATCTCGACGGCGATGTCCTTCGGCTGCAGCGCCGCCTGGACGCCGCGCAGCAGCAGGGACATCCCGTCGCGCCGGAGGTCGGAGTTCTTCCTCACCGCCGCACGGGTGGCCTCGTCGATCACCTCGCCGAGCCGCTCGACGAGGGTGGCCTGGTCGGGTTCCTCGAAGCGGATGCGGAGGAACTCCTGGCCCGACCACTCTCCGAGGCCTTCGGGGAGCCGGGACAGCCGCTGTGCCGAACGGAGAGTGGTGAGTGCGGACTCCACCAGGCCCCGCAACCGGTCCACGATCGAGTCGCGGTTGCGCTCCAGCTGTGCCAGCTCGTCGGTGAGGACCCGCAGCCGCGGTGCGAACGCGTCGGCCCACTTCGCTGCGTGCTCGGGCAGGGCCGCTGCGGGAAGTTCGCGGATCTGCTGGCGGGCCGGGGTGCGCACCGCTTCGTAGCGGGTGGCGTTGGCGTGGCGTACGAGCACATCGCACGCGTCGCGCACGGCGGCCTCGGCCGCCGACAGGTCGGACGCACAGCCGCGCAGCGAGCGCCGGGCCTCGGCGGCCGAGCGCCGGGCCTCCTCCAGGCCGTCCGGGTACGGCTCGGGCTCCTCCTGCTCGTCCTCCGTGTGGTCACGGAGCAGATCACGCAGCAGGGCCGCCGTCTCGTCGAAGCCGCCCGCGGCGTCCTCGGCGGCGCGGTGGGTGCGCAGCAGCTCCGCATGGCCGGCGCGAGCCGTGTCCAGCGCCTCGGTGTGGCCGGCCAGTTCGGCCGTGGCCGCGCGCAGCAGCGTCTGGGCCTGCTCGGCGTCGGCGGGCACCAGCTCGTCGGGCAGTCCGGTGTGCGCGTCGCCGTCCTCCGGGGCAAGGCGCTCGGCGTCGCCCCGGAGGCGGCCCAGCTTCTCGCTCGCCTCGGACGCACGGGATTCCAGCATCTGCACCAGTGATTCGGCACGCGCCGCGGCGGCCTGCCGGGAGGGGCCGTCGGCGCCGTCGGTGCCTTCCAGGAGCTGGGCGGCACGGGTGCGCACCTTGTTGGTGAGCCGGTCGAGCTGGCCCAGCGCGGCGCTTTCGTCGCTCTCGGCGCGGGCCTGTTCGGCCCGCAGGTCGGCGCCGACACCGACCTTCTCGTACAGCTGGGAGGCGGCGCGGTAGGCCTCGCGCAGGGCGGGCAGGGGCACCCGGGGCGCGTCGGGATCCGCGTCCGGCAGCTGCTCGGGCGCACCGGCGATCTCGGCGCGCTCCGCTCGCAGGGCGCGGGAGGTACGGCGGGCATCGTCGGCGGCCCGCTGAGCGGCCCTGCGGTCCTCGTCGGCGGCCCGCGCGCGCTCCAGGCAAGTGGCGGCACGAGCCTCGGACTCGGCGGCGTCGTCGGCGAGTTCACGCTGCTTCGCCTGCCAGCCGGCCCGTTCCCTGAGCCGGAACGCCAGCCCGGCGAGTGCGTCGGCCGCACGGCGGGCACGCTGGGCCGCGTCCTGTCGCTCGTCGCGTACGCGTGTGGTGTCGGCGGCGGCCTCGTCCGCATCGGCCCGTGCGGCGCGGGCCTCCTCGAGCGCTTCCCCGGCGGCCTCGGCGGTCTGCCTGGCCGTGTGTGCGGCATGGGCGAGATCGGCGAGCATGCCGGGCGGGCAGTCGGCGCGCCAGGAGGCGATGCGGGCGGCCAGCGCCCGGTCCTCGGCGAGCCGGGCCGCCAGCTCGCGGATCTCCTCGTCCCTGGCTGCCGCCCTGGCGCGCAGTGCCTGGCGTTCCTCGTCCGCGGCGTGTTCGTCGTGCATGGCCGGGTTCGGCGGAACGAGGAACACCTCGGTGTCCCCTCCCGTGGCCTGCCCCGGGACGGGAGCCAGCAGGGCGGCGGCGGTGCCGACGGCCACGGCGGAACGGGGCAGCAGCGCGGCAGCGGACAGGACTTCACGGGCACGCGTGTACGAGATGGGGTCGGTGATCACCACACCGTCCACCAGCTCCGGGCGTGCGGCCAGTACGGCGGCGTGGTCGACGGGGTCGACTGCCTGCGCGAGATAGCGCCATCCGGGCAGTGCGGGGATGCCGTGCTCACCGAGGAACTCGACGGTCGCCAGCACATCGGGGCCGGGGGGCAGCAGCCCGCCGTCACCCAGGGCGCCGAGGATGCGCGCGTCGTCGGCCGCGGCGGTCCTCAGGTCGAAGAGGTGCCGCTCGGCCGAGGAGAGCCCCTGCTCGAGCAACGCGCGCAGTTCGTCCGCGTAGCGGTCCAGCTCCTCGGCGGTCAGCGGGCCTTCGTCGGGCCGGACGGGTGCCCGCCGGCCCTCGTGGGATCCGTTGGCGGGTCCGGCGGCGGGGGCCCCGTCCCCCGCCGGGTCCGTGCCGTCGCTCGCGGCGGTGTCCGCAGTGGGGGGCTGGGGCAGATCGGCCCCGGTGGCGACCGGGCCGCCGTCGGCCCCGTCCGCCGAACCGGTCGCTCCAGGGGCTCCAGGGGGCTTCACGTTCGTGCCGATGCCGGGTCCTGACGCGGAATCCGCCGACTCCAGGGCGGCCTCGGGGTTCGTCGGCGCGGACGGTGTGGGCTCGCTCCCCGACCGGAGGGCCGGTGCCCCCGCGGATCCGGTCGTCCCGCCCGTGGACGTCGTACGGCCGGTGGCGGAGTCGTGTCCGGAGGCCGTCGTCGAGCCGCCGCGCCGCGGGCCCGGGACGGCCGGGGTAACGGGCGCCGACGGAAGGCTGAGCAGTTCCGCGAGGCGCTGCGACTCGGCGATCGAGGCGGCGGCGCGATGCTCGGACGCATGGGCGCGCTCAGCGGCCTGGGCGGCGTCGGCCGCGCGGGCGGCGGCCAGTTCGGCCCGGGTCTCCGTCGCCGCGGCCTCCCGGGCACGGTCGGCCGCGGTGCGGGCGGCCTCGCGGGCCACGTCCCAGGCGGCGACGGCCGTCTTCTCCGCGTCGCTCGCGGCGAGAGCGGCGCGGGCCGGGTCGGCGTCGGGCGCGGTGTCGTCGAGCCAGCCGGCCCGGACGGCTTCCGCCGTCTCCTGTGCGACCTCCGCAAGCCGCTGGCGCAGATGGCCTGCCTCGCTGCGGGCGCGCTGGGCCTCGGTGGCGGCGGAGGTGGCGTCGCGATGGGCGGACTCGCCCGCCTCCTGGAGGGCGGCGGAGCGCTCCTCCTCCTCGTTGGCGAGGCGCTCGCCGTCCTCGGCCGCGGCGTGGAGGGCGCGGACGAGGTCGGCTGCTGCCTTGCCCCGGGCGGCCAGTGCGGGGGCGGCGTCCCGCTCGGCCTCGCGGATGGCGGCGGCGACCCGTGCCGAACGGTCGGCGGCGGCCCGGTGCCGCAGCACGGCCTCGGCGGCCTGCCAGGCGGATTGCAGGGTACGCGCGTCGGTCAGTTCGCGGCGCTGCGCGGCGGCGCCCTTCTCCGCCGCGGCGAGCGCCAGCGACGCATGCCGGTAGGCCAGTTCGGCCGCGATGAGGGCGCTGCGGCCGCGCTCCCGCTCCGCCTCGGTGACGGTGTGGGCCGCGGCGGTGACCTGTCGTGCGAGCTCCGCGGTGCGGGCGCGCTCCGTGCCCGCACGGGCGGAGAGCCTGCGGGCGAGGGCACGGGTGCGGCGCTCGGAGCCCGCGTGGATGTCCCGGGCCCGCGTCCGCGTCCCGGCCGCCTCCACGATGCGGCCGAGCAGATCCACGGAGCCCGCGGTGAAGTCGCGCTCCGCGGTCAGTTCGGCGCGCCGTCCCAGTTTGTTGCCGAAGCCGGCGACCAGATCGGCGAGCCCGTCGGTGTCGCGGGTGTCGGTGACGGCCCTCAGCAGCAGGTCCGTGAAGTCGGAGTCCTTCTTGACCGCGAAGAGACCGGCGGCCTCACCCTCGTCCGCGTTCATCTCCCGCTGGTAGCGGAAGAGTTCGGGGTCCAGTCCTAGGTCGCCGAGGTGCTCGTTCCAGCGGTCGTGGATCTCCTCCCAGTGCACGTCGAGGTGCGGATACGCCTTGCCCGCCTCGGTGATCGCGTCCCGGAAGCCCTTCATCGTGCGGCGGCGGCCCCGGGCACCCGAAGCCCCCTCGGCGCTGGGGCGGACCGCGCTGGATTCGGCCACGGGCAGGGAGTCCAGGCTGAGTCCCGGGCCGGGCCGGAAGGAGTACCAGGCCTCGGCGAACTTCCGCGGGTCGTTGGAGACCTGCCGCCCGCGCCACTCGCTGACCTTGCCGACGACGACCAGTTCGCCGGTGAGCGTGTGCTGCCATTCGAGGGCGACGTGGCCGCAGTCGTCGGCGAGCAGGAACTTGCGCAGCACACCGGAGCTCGCACCGCCGAGGGTGTTGCGGTGGCCGGGCAGCATCACGGAGAAGATCAGCTTGAGCAGTACGGACTTGCCGCCGCCGTTCTCCAGGAAGAGGACGCCCGCCGGGGCCGGGCGGCGGGGCGGGCCGACCGGTTCCGCCTCGAAGAACTCGGCCTGCATGGGAGCCGGGTCCGGCACGGGCTCGCCGACTCCGCGCAGGTCCAGCACGGTGTCGGCGTAGCGCGCACCGGCAGGCCCGATGGAGTAGAGGCGGACCCGGGACAACTCGTACATGGGGGCTCTCGTCGTTCTCGGGAAGGTTCGGGCGGGCTTCGAGCGTGGTTCAGGCGTGGAAGGGCAGACCGGCGTCGGCGGCCAGTTCCAGGTCGTCCGCGTCGGGCGCGGGCACGAGCGTGGCGGTGCCGTCGGTGACGGGGACCACGCCGAGCTCCAGCAGCTCGGCCATGGCCGCGCTGCCCGCCATGTCGCGCACCTGCAGCTGGTAGCGGGCGGTGGTGCGGTACGCGCCTCCGGCGTCGTCGCCGGTGCGCTGCAGGAAGCCGGAGTCGGTGAGGAAGGCGACGGCCTTGCCGACGATGCCCGTGGTGGAACCGGCGAGACGCCTCGCGTCCTTCGTGGCACCCGTGGCGCTGCGGCGCGCGTAGATGCGCCAGGCGGCCTCGAGACCGGGGGCGTCCGACGCGGGGTCGGTGTTCCGCCCCTGATCTTCGGCGCGCTCCTCCAGCCGGGTGCAGGCCTGGCGGACGAAGGCGTCGACACCGTTGACCGTGATCCGGCCGATGTAGCCGTCGTCGGCGAGGTCCTCGGGGCGCGGGAAGGCCATGGCGGCCACGGCGAGATGGGCGAGTCCGTGCAGGAAGCGGTCGGCGGAGTCGGTGGAGGCGCGCCGGGCGTAGTCGCCCATGCGGACGGCGAACACCGAGTCCTCGGCCGCGGTGACGGCCATGCCCGCGCGCGGGGACACTTCGAGGACGACCAGCCCGAGTCCGGTGGCGACGGCGTCGGCGAGCCGGGCGAAGGCGGGCTCCTCGCGATAGCGCCGCAGCAGGTCCGCGTATTCGGCGTCACGCGCGGGCAGGAGCTTGGGCTGCAGTCCGAACGCGACGAGCCGCGCCCCGTCCGCCGCATCGGCGGGCGTGACGGCGGAGGCCGCGGAGATGGGCCCGGCGGGCGGGCCCTGCGGCGCGCCCGGCTCGCTCCACGCGGCGGTGTGCTCCGCGTGCTGGTCGCTCACGACTGCTGCTCCTCGGTGCTGTGGTGACGGATTGCGGTGGGGGCGGGGCCGGCGGCGGACGGCGATGGCCGGTCCGCCCGGCCCTGGGGCTCGGGACCCGTGTCCGGGGGCGACGCGATCACGCCGCCTCCGAACGGTCCGCCGCCATACCGGCCGCGTCCAGCAGTGCCGTCCCCACTATCAGGTCCGCCCCGCCGAATTCGGGGTCCTCCAGCTCGGTGCCGTCGTCGACCGCGAACAGCAGGCGCTGTTCGCCCTGGCGGTAGGCCGTGCCCACCGGAGGGCTCGCGGCGTGGACGGCGAGGAGGGCGACCAGATAGGGAAGATCCGGGTCACGGCGGCGGGCCTCGGCGAGCAGTCCGGAGAGCCTGCGGGGAGCGTCGTGCTCCAGATCGAGCAGCTCCATCGCGGTGGCCAGCTGCTCCTCGCTGAAGCGGCTGTCGTCGGGGGTCGCGATCAGGTCGGGCTCGGGCATCTCGGCGCCGAGGTGCTCACGCTCCACGGGCGGGGTGAGGAGCATCTCGACGAGATCGCCCAGACGTACCGACGCCGGTGTGCGCAGCCCGGTACCGCGGGCGAAGAACACATCGGTGACCCTGGTGGCCTGTTCGACGGGCAGCGGCAGCAGGGGGGCGACGAGGTGCCCGTACAGATCGATCCCGGCCTGTGCGGCCGGTGCCGCGAAGGCCTGGCGGTCCTGTTCGGCGCGGAACAGCGGCCCGGCTTCCAGCAGCCGGGACTGGAGCTGGGTGTGGCGGCGGATGCAGTCCTTGACGATGTCGACGAGCTCGGCCGCGCGGCGCTTGTGCTCGGGGTCCTCTGCTTCGTCGCGTGCCTTGCGGATGTTCGTCAGGATCGCGTTCTCATGGCGGTACCGGTCGGCGACGTGGTCGAGTGCCTCGGCGATCATGTCGGGCACGTCGTTCAGCCAGTCGACCGCGCGCACATTGCGCCGGGTCGCCTCGAGCGTCCTGCGGAGCGTCTCGGCGTACTGCACGGTGCGGTAGCGGGCCTGCTCGGCCGCCAGCTGGGCGTCGGCGAGCCGACCCCTGCTGATCAGGACCTCCAGCTTCACCTCGGCCGCGATCTGGGCGCTGGTGACGTCGGTGTCGAGGGCTCCGACGAGTACGTTGACCGCTTCGTCCGTCGCGCGGAGGTACACGCTTCCGCCGTAGCCGGGGACTTCCTCGATCAGCTTGAAGTCGTAGTCCCGCCGTACGTAGACGCCGTCGGGGCCGAAGGTGCCGTAGACGGCACGGAAGCCCCGGTCGACGCTTCCCACGTTGATCAGGTTCTCCAGCACCCAGCGTGCGACCCGCTCGTGCTCGGCGAGGGGCCGCGCGGGAGCCTGCGCGGCGATACGGGGAAGCACCTTCGCCACTATCTGGTCGTGGTCGGCGCCGGTGTCGAAGTCCATGTGGAGCGTGACGAGGTCGATGGCCGCGAGGGCGACTTCGGCCATCGCGTACACCGAATACTCACCGGCCAGATTCGCCTTGCGGGCGTCCAGGTCGTGCAGCGGCGCCGTGCACGCGAGCGCGCGGAGCCGCCGCGCCAGCCCTTCGTCGGCAGCCGGGCCCTGCGCGGGCCGCGGCCCCGTGCTGAGCTGGGGCGGAACGAATTCCGTCGAGGCAGGCGAAGTCACGGTGCACAGACTAGGTCCTCGCACTGACAACGGTCGAAACAGCGCAGATACGACGGGGGACGCGGCGGAGGAAGCCCGACCGCCGATGACATGGGTCACAGAAAATGTGCAGCCTCCCTGGGCAACTGGTCATGTTTGGGCAGTTTGTTCGCCCGGTCCTGCATTCCCGCCGTTCAGGGGTGCGGAAAACCGCTCCGACCCACGTCTGCGCTGGTCATACGATCTCGTCTCGTCGCACCGCGTGACCGTTCCGCAGACGCGACTGGCGCCCCCAAGCCTTTTTGCCCCTTTCGTCTTTTACCGACCAGAAAAGGTCTGCCTTGAACAATCGCCGTGTCCTCGCGACCGCTGTCGCCGCCGCCATGGCCGCACCGGTCGTTCTGCTGTCCGCCCCCGCCGTCTTCGCCGACGAGAAGCCGGCCGCGTCGCGGGCGCAGGGTGAGCAGCCGACGCTCGAGCAGCTGAAGCTCGCCGTCTCCGTGGCCCAGAAGGCCTACGACGACGCCGTGGCCGCGACCGCCGAGGCCAGGAAGGCCCTCGATGCCGTGGACGGCCCGGCGCACCCGCTCGCGATCGCCGAAGCGGAGGCGAAGAAGGCCGCCGAAGCAGCGGCCACAGCCGCTGCGGCCGCGGACAAGGCCGTCGCGGATGCGCAGGCCAAGCTGGACAACGCCGCCACCGACGAGGAGAAGGCCGCGGCGCAGCAGGCGCTGGACGAGGCCAGGAAGACCGCCGAGACCGCCGCGGCGGCCAAGAAGGCGGCGGACGCCAAGCGGACCGAGGCGGAGCAGGCTCGCCAGAACGAGCGGATCGCCAAGGCCGGGCTCCTCTCCGCCGCCGGCGACGCGGAGCGGGGCGCCAAGAAGCAGCTGAAGGCCGCGAAAAAGGCGCTGGCGGACGCCGAGGCTGCGGCCGAGGACTGCGTCCCCGAGCCCAAGTTCACCACCGTCGTGCGCGGTCTGCCGAAGAAGGTCGTCGGCGGCACCACCGTCGACTTCACCCTGCGTGTCACCAACGGCACCGGCAAGACGATGGACGAGGTGTACCCGTACGCCGCCGTTCACGCCTTCGACTCGAAGGGCCTGAAGGAACTCGACAAGCACCTGAATCTGAAGTGGTCCACCGCCGCCCACACCAACTGGGAGGACGTGGACCTGGACATGGGCCTGTTCGTCGGTTCACTGAAGGCGCACTCCTCGGTGGACGTCAAGCTGCGCCTGAAGGTCGACTCCAGGGTCCCGGCCGGCCAGGGCGCCGCCTTCGTCGCGGGCACCTACGTGAACAAGGACGACTCCTGCGGTGGCACGCCGGACGTCGACTTCTACGAGTTCCGGATCCTGCCCAAGGGCAGCAACCCGGGCAAGGTCGAGGACGCCGAGGCCGAGAAGGGCGGGAAGGACGGCAAGGGCGGGTCCAACGCCCCGACCGCTCAGGGCGGCACCGCGGACACCGCGGTGGACAAGACGGCCAAGTCCGACGGCTCGCTCGCCACGACGGGCTCGAGCAGCGTCATGCCGACGGTGGCCCTCGCGAGCGGTCTGGCCGTCGCGGTCGGCGCCGGAGCGATGTTCGTCGTCCGCCGCCGCAAGGCCGGCGCCGACGCCTGACACACACGGTGAGTCAAGGGCCCGCGTTCCTCCGGGGACGCGGGCCCGCCGCGTTCGGCACCCAAATGACCGCCCTTAGTGCTGTGACCGGCGACCGCCCGGTCGCCCCGGGGACCCGCCGCGATCTTCCTCAGCGCGCGACCGTGTTCCCGTCACGGACCAGCCCCGCGTACACCCGCACGAGCCTGTCGCGGGAGTCGTCGAGGTAAGCGGCGAGCAGTCCCTCCGCCCGGTCCGCTTCTCCCTCTGCAAGGGCGTGAAGAATCTCCCGGTTCCGCACGAGATAGGGCTCATACAGCGCCCGTGGGTCGTCCACGACGTGGAAGGCGAGCCGGAGTTCGGCGAGGACGCCGCGCATGAGCTCGTCGGTGCGGACACCGCGCGCGAGCGAGACGAGTTCCCGGTGGAAGTGGATGTTCGCCGTGGAGGCCCCCTTCCAGTCCTCCTCGCGCGCCGCCCGCTCACCGGCGGCGACGGCGGATCGCAGACCGTCCAGAGCGAACGGGGGCCGGCCGAGTCCGCGCACGACGGCGCACTCGACGAGTCTGCGGGTGCGGTAGATGTCCTCCACGTCCTCGACGGCGAGAACCTTCACGAACACTCCGCGGTTGAGCTGGTGGACGAGCAGCCGCTCATGGGTCAGCAGCCGGAAGGCCTCACGCAGGGTGTTCCGTGAGACGCCGAGCGCGCCCCCGATGCTGTCCTCGGAAAGCCGCGTACCGGGAGGGAAGAAGCCCTCGGCGATCCGGGTGCGCAGGATGTCCGCCACCCGCTCGGCCGTGCTGGTGCGGTCCAGCATCGGGCGGTCGTCCGCGAGTTGGCCCACATCGGACTCCGCCATCGTCACAGCGCCTTCCGTTCCGGCCGTTCCGGCCATCGTGGCCCCCCTCGCCCCGGGCCCCGCCGACGCTGTGGGGATTCAATCGCAGAAATCGGAACAGGACAACATGCCTCTTGTCGGATCGTTGAACAATCCTCTACGTTAGCTGTGGTCGGCGTCACAACCCCTGACGGCGGCGCACATCCGGGCAACTCCCCCGCCACACAACACCTCAGATGACCGGAAACATCACTTGTGTGGCAGTTCACCCTTTTCGCGCCTTTCCTCTTCATCCCCGCACGTCTCGGCAGCACCCCTCCCCCTCTGCGAGGTGCAGATGAGTACGACCCAGTCACAAGAGACTCACGGCGAACTCGCCCACGACGAAGGCCCGTTCGCCTGGCTGCGTGCCCTCGGTCCGCGCGGGCGGCGCGCCTTCGCCGGAGCCTTCGGCGGATTCGCCCTGGATTCCTACGACTTCTTCACGCTGCCGCTCAGCATGGTGGCGATCGCCGCGTACTTCGGTCTCGACAGCGGCGAGACCGGTCTCCTGACCACCGTCACCCTGGTCGTCTCGGCCGTCGGCGGCGCACTGGCCGGGATCCTCGCCGACCGCATCGGCCGGGTCCGGGCACTGATGATCACGGTGATCACCTACGCCGTCTTCACCGTTCTGTGCGGTTTCGCGCCCAACTACGAAACCCTGCTGGTCTTCCGCGCCCTCCAGGGACTCGGCTTCGGAGGGGAATGGGCCGTCGGCGCCATCCTGGTCGCGGAGTACGCCTCCGCCAGGCACCGGGGCCGCACCCTGGGGGCGATCCAGAGCTCCTGGGCCGTCGGATGGGCACTCGCCGTCGTCGTCTACACGGTGGTGTTCCAGTTCCTCGACGCCGACACCGCATGGCGGGTGATGTTCTGGACCGGCGCGCTTCCCGCCCTGCTGGTCGTCTACGTACGCCGGAACGTGAGCGACGCGCCCGAGGCGGCCGAACGCCGCCGGGCGAGCGGCGACCGCGGCTCGTTCTCCGCCATCTTCCGCGGCGGCATGCTGCGCACCACCCTCTTCGCGGTGCTGCTGTCCACCGGTGTCCAGGGCGGCTATTACACGCTGGCCACCTGGGTCCCCACGTATCTGAAGACCGAACGCGGTCTGACGGTGGTGGGCACCGGCGCCTATCTGACCTTTCTGATCTCGGGTGCCTTCATCGGCTATCTGACCGGCGGGATTCTCACCGACGTGCTCGGACGCAAGCGGAACATCGTCCTGTTCGCCGTGCTGTCCGCGGCGTGCATCCTCGCGTACACGAACATCCCGTCCGGGGCGAACGGGCTGCTGCTGGTCCTCGGATTCCCGCTCGGTTTCTGCATGTCGGCGATATTCAGCGGCTTCGGCTCCTTCCTCGCCGAGCTCTATCCGACGGCGGTGCGCGGCACCGGACAGGGCTTCACGTACAACACCGGACGTGCGGTGGGCGCGTTCTTCCCGGCCCTCGTCGGATTCCTCGCCGACAGCTGGGGGGTCGGCGGTGCACTGGTGTTCGGCGCGATCGGATACGGACTGGCCGTCCTCGCTCTGCTGGGTCTCCCGGAAACACGTGGCCGCGAGCTCGTATGACATCCGCGTGAAGGCCGTGCGACCCGCACGAGCCGCATGACCGGTACGACCCGCACGAAAGGACAACGCCCGTGACCTGGGCCTCGATCGATCTCAACGCCGACCTGGGTGAAGGTTTCGGCCGCTGGCGGCTCACCGACGACGAGCAGCTGCTCTCCGTCGTGACCAGCGCCAATGTGGCCTGTGGCTTCCACGCGGGGGACGCGGCCACCATGCGGCGGGTCTGCGCCCTGGCGGTCGAGCGCGGGGTACGGATCGGCGCCCAGGTCTCCTACCGCGATCTGGCGGGTTTCGGCCGCCGCTCGATGGACGTCCCCGCCGACGAACTCGCCGCCGAAGTCGCCTACCAGATCGGTGCGTTGGAGGTGTTCGCGCGAGCTGCCGGCGCCCGCGTCTCGTACGTCAAGCCGCACGGGGCGCTCTACAACCGCGTCGTCCACGACGAGATCCAGGCGGAGGCCGTCGTCGAGGGCATCGTCCTCACCGGCGAACGGCTGCCGGTGCTGGGGCTGCCCGGCTCGCGGCTGCACACCATGGCCGAGAAGGCCGGACTGCCCGCCGTCACCGAGGCGTTCGCGGACCGGGCGTACACGGCGGACGCCACCCTCGTGCCACGGGGGCAGGAGGGCGCCGTCCTCAGCGATCCGGACACCGTCGTGGAGCGGTCGGTCTCCATGGCCAGGTTCGGGACGGTCACCTCCCTGTGCGGCAAGCCCGTGCCCGTGCGCGCCCGCTCCCTGTGTCTGCACGGCGACACTCCCGGAGCCGTGGACCTGGCCCGCAGGGTCCGCTCGGAGCTGGTGGCCTCGGGGGTCCGCGTGGAGGCCTTCGTATGAGACTGCTGCCCGTCGGCGACCGTGCGCTCCTGGTGGAGCTGGACAGCGCGGCCGAGACCGAGTCGTTCCACGCCGAGCTGCTGCGGCGCCGGTCCGCGGGCACGCTGCCCGAGGTGCGGGAGATCGTGCCCGCGGCACGGACCGTGCTGCTCGACGGGGTCGACGATCCGCGGCGGCTGGCCGCCGAACTTCCCCACTGGACCGCACCGCCGCTCAGGGTGGACTCCGGCCCCGTGGTGGAGATCCCCGTACGCTACGACGGGCCGGACCTCGCCGAGGTCGCGGCGCTGTGGGGGGTCGGTGTGCACGAGGTCGCGGGCATCCACGCGGAGGCCGAATTCCATGTGGCCTTCTGCGGGTTCGCCCCCGGATTCGGCTATCTGACCGGGCTTTCCGAGCGGTTCGCGGTGCCGCGCCGGGGCACACCCCGGACATCGGTGCCCGCGGGATCGGTCGCACTGGCCGGCCCGTACACGGGCGTCTACCCCCGCTCGTCGCCGGGCGGCTGGCAGATCGTGGGGACGACCGACCTCACCCTGTGGGATCCGGCGCGCGAGCCCGCCGCCCTGCTGTCCCCGGGGGTGCGCGTGCACTTCGTGCCCGTGACCGGGCCGGCCGGAGGGGGACGGTGACCGACAGGGCCCTCGCCGTCGTCCGGGCCGGTGCGCTGACCACCGTGCAGGACCTGGGGCGACCGGGGTACGCGCACCTCGGGGTGCCGCGCTCGGGAGCGCTCGACCCGAACGCACTGCGGCTGGTCAACCGGCTGGTGGGCAACCCGGAAGGGGCCGCGGCCCTGGAGACCACGCTCACCGGGTGCGCGGTGCGCCCCCGGTGTGCGGTGACCGTGGCCGTGGGCGGGGCTCCCTGTCCGGTCCGCGTCGGCGGACGGCCCGTGGCCTGGGGTGCCCCGGTACACGTCGGGCCCGGCGCCCTGCTGGAGGTGGGAGCGGCGGTGCGCGGCGTGCGCGCGTACGTGGCGTTCGCCGGAGGCATCGGTGCCGAACCGGTGCTGGGCAGCCGCTCGGCCGACCTGCTGTCGGGGCTCGGCCCCGCACCGCTGGGCGACGGCACGGTGCTGCCACTCGGCGCTCCGGTGGGTATCCCGGCACGGTTCGACGGCGCACCGTGGCCCGCCCCGCCGTCGGAGCTGGTGCTGCGGGTGCGGTTCGGGCCCCGTGACGACTGGTTCACCGGGTCGGCGCTGCGGACGCTGACGGGCTCCGTCTACCGGGTCTCGGCCTCGAGCAACCGGATCGGTCTGCGCACCGAGGGTCCACCGCTGGAGCGCGCTCTCGCGGGCGAACTGCCCAGCGAGGGCATGGTGCTCGGCGCGGTCCAGGTGCCGCCGGACGGAAGGCCCGTCGTGTTCCTCGCCGACCATCCGACGACCGGCGGCTATCCGGTGGTGGCGGTGGTCCGCGAGCGGGACCTCAGGGCGGCGGCGCAGGCACTGCCCGGCATCCCGGTGCGTTTCGTGGCGGGGCCGCCCGGCGCGTCCCGGCTCCCGGGTCACGGCGCGCCGTAGCCGCCTCCGCCCGGTGTGCGCACCACCAGGACGTCATCCGCCCCGACCGCCAGCGAGTCCACTCCCCGCAGGTCCTCGACGCTCCCGTCCGCCCACTCCACGCAGTTCGCGCCCAGTGCCCCCGGCTCGCCGCCCGCCATGCCGTACGGCGCGACCCGCCGGTGGCCGGTGAGGAGCGCGATCGTCATGGGCTCGAGGAAGCGGATCCGGCGCACCACTCCGCAGCCGCCGTGCCAGCGCCCCGCGCCCCCGCTTTTCTCGCGGATGGTGAAGGAGTCGACCCGCACCGGGTAGCGCAGCTCCAGGACCTCCGGGTCGGTGAGACGCGAGTTGGTCATATGGGTCTGCACGGCGTCGGCGCCGTCGAAGCCGTCGCCCGCGCCGGAGCCGCTCGCCACGGTCTCGTAGTACTGCACACGGTCGTTGCCGAAGGTGACGTTGTTCATGGTGCCGGAACCCTCGGCCTGGATGCCCAGGGCGGCGTAGAGGGCGCCGGTGACGGCCTGGGAGGTCTCGACGTTCCCGGCCACCGTCGCTGCGGGATGGGCGGGGGCGAGCATCGAGCCGTCCGGCACCCGTACCTCGAGCGGCTCGAGGCAGCCGCTGTTGAGCGGGATGTCGTCGGCGACGAGCGTACGGAAGACGTACAGCACGGCGGCCATCACCACGGACTTGGGGGCGTTGAAGTTCCCTGGCTGCTGGGGCGACGTTCCGTCGAAGTCGATGACCGCACTGCGGGCCTCGCGGTCCACGGTCAGCGCGACCTCGATGACCGGGCCGCCGTCGGTCTCGTAGCGGTACGAGCCGTTGCTCAGGCCGGCGACGATCCGGCGCACCGACTCCTCGGCGTTGTCACGCACGTGCCGCATATACGCCTGGACCACGTCGAGGCCGAATTCCTCGACCATACGGGAGAGTTCGACGATGCCCTTCTCGTTCGCCGCGATCTGGGCCCGCAGATCGGCGAGATTGGCTTCCGGGTCACGGGAGGGGTGGGCGGCTTCGGTGAGGAGCTCCCTCGTCTCGGTCTCGCGGAGCTCTCCGCCGCGTACGAGCAGCCAGTTGTCGAAGAGGACGCCCTCTTCGTCGATCGTGTGGCTGAAGGCGGGCATGGAGCCGGGGGTGATACCGCCGATCTCGGCGTGGTGGCCGCGGGACGCCACCAGGAAGAGCAGCTCGGGTGTGTCCCCTTCGCCTCGCGGGCCGTCCGGGAACACGGGCGTCACGACCGTCACATCGGGAAGGTGGGTCCCGCCGTGGTACGGGTCGTTGATGGCGTACACATCGCCGGGGCGCACGGTGCCCTGGTTGCGGCGGAGCACTTCCTTGATGGACTCGCCCATCGAGCCGAGATGTACGGGGATATGGGGCGCGTTGGCGATGAGATTGCCTTCGGCGTCGAACAGCGCGCAGGAAAAGTCCAGCCGTTCCTTGATGTTGACGGAATGGGCGGTGTTCTCCAGCCGCACGCCCATCTGTTCGGCGATGGCCATGAAGAGGTTGTTGAAGACCTCCAGCAGCACCGGGTCGACGTCCGTCCCGACGGCCGTGCGTTCCGGCCGCGGCCGCACACGGGTGAGCAGCAGATGCCCGTGCTCGCCCACCGCGGCCTGCCAGCCGGGGTCGAGGACCGTGGTGGCGTCGGCCTCGGCGATGATCGCCGGCCCTTCGACGGTGTCGCCCGGGGACAGGTCCTCCCGCCGGTACAGGGGGGTGTCCGCCCGGCGCCCGTCCAGGACCATGCCCACGGTGGCCCGCACCCGGGGCCCCGCGCCGCCTTCGGTCGCCTCGTCGACGACCACGGAGCCATGGGTCCCCGCCGTCCCCACCGCCTCGACCGAGACCGCCTCCACCACGAGCGGCTTGTCCATGGTGAAGGCGTAGCGCGTCCGGTGCGCCGACTCGAACGCCTCCCGCATCCCGGCGACCGGGCCGAGCGGCACGGGCAGGGCCGCGTCCGTGCCCGCGTAGCGGACCAGCACGCGTGCGCGGGTGGTGATCGCGTCGTCGGGGACGGCGTCGTCGCGCAGTTCCGCCCTGGTGCGGTCGGCGAGTTCTCCGCACAGCTCCTCGACCCTGCCGATGGTGTGCTCGTCCAGTGGGTCCTCGACGGACTGCTCGCGCATGGCCGTCGCGTCGGCGAGACCGATGCCGTACGCGGAGAGCACCCCGGCGAGCGGCGGCACGATCACGGTGTCGACGCCGAGGGCGTCGGCCACGGCGCAGGCGTGCTGGCCGCCGGCGCCACCGAAGCAGGTCAGGGCATAGCGAGTGACGTCGTGACCGCGCTGCACGGAGATCTTCTTGACGGCGTTCGCCATGTTGAGGACGGCGATCTCCAGGAAGCCCGCGGCGACTTCCTCGGGGCTGCGGTCCGTGCCGGTCGCTTCGCGGACTTCCCCGGCCAGGGCCGTGAAGCGCTCCCGTACGACCCGCTCGTCCAGCTGCTGGTCGCCTTCGGGCCCGAAGACGGCGGGGAAGTGGGCGGGCTGGATGCGGCCGAGCATCACGTTCGCGTCGGTGACGGTGAGCGGGCCGCCGCGCCGGTAGCAGGCGGGGCCCGGGTCCGCGCCCGCGGAGTCCGGCCCCACACGGAAGCGCTGGCCGTCGAAGTGGAGGACGGAGCCGCCGCCGGCCGCGACGGTGTGGATGTTCATCATCGGGGAGCGCATCCGCACACCGGCGACCTGGGTCCCGAGCTCGCGCTCGAACTCGCCCGCGTAGTGCGACACATCGGTGGAGGTGCCGCCCATGTCGAAGCCGATGACACGGCCGAACCCGGCCTGTTCGGAAGTGCGGGCCATACCGACGACACCACCGGCCGGACCGGAGAGCACCGCGTCCTTGCCGCGGAAGTGGGCGGCCTCGCGCAGTCCGCCGTTGGACTGCATGAACATCAGGCGGACGGATCGGAGTTCGGCGGCGACCTCGTCCACGTACCGCCGCAGGATCGGGGAGAGATAGGCGTCCACGACGGTGGTGTCGCCCCGTGGGACCAGCTTGATCAGCGGGCTGACCTCATGGGAGCAGCTGACCTGGGTGAAGCCGGCGTCACGGGCGGCGTCGGCGACGGCGCACTCGTGGGCGGTGTGGCGGTAGCCGTGCATGAGGACGACGGCGGCGCTGGTGAAGCCGTCACGGCGGGCGGCCTCGAGCTGCCGGACGACCGGGTCCAGCTGGAGGGGCCGGACCACGCTGCCGTTCGCGTCGACCCTTTCGGGGACCTCGATGACACGGTCGTACACCGCTTCGGGGAGCAGGATCCGGCGGTCGAAGAGCCGCGGGCGGTTCTGGTACGCGATGCGCAGCGCGTCGCGGAAGCCCTCGGTGATGACGAGGACGGTCGGTTCACCGCGGCGCTCCAGCAGGGCGTTGGTGGCGACGGTGGTGCCCATCTTGACGACGTCGATGCGGTCGGCCGGTACGGGGGCGTCGGGGGCGAGCCCGAGGAGCAGCCGGATGCCCGCGACGGCCGCGTCGCGGTAGTGCTCGGGGTTGTGGGAGAGCAGTTTGCGGGTGACGAGATGTCCGTCGGGGCGTTTTCCGACGATATCGGTGAACGTCCCGCCACGGTCGATCCAGAATTCCCAGCGCCCGTTCATTCCCCCATTCTGGCAAGAGGCGGGTCCGGGGACAGGGAGGCGAGGGCGGAGGACAGGGCGCTTTCGGCTACGTGGTCCAGGCGGGCGCTGGTGCCACGGGCCCAGTGGCGCACCTCCGCACCGGCGAGTGCGAGGAGCTGGGGCAGCAGATCGGTGCACCGGCGCGTCACCCATGCGGTGCCGGCGGTCGCCAGCCACAGTGCCTTGGCGGCGCGGCTGGGCGCGGGCTGCTCGGGGGCGGCTCCGGGCGGGGTTCCGGTGGCGAGGCCCTCGGCGGCCAGCAGTTCGTGGAAGCGGCGGGCGATCATCCGGTGGCCGCGTTCGCCGGGGTGCAGCCGGTCCGCGCTCCACATGGTGCGGTCCTCGACCCAGGCGGCATCGGCGATGTGCAGATGGACGGCCCCGTAGCGTTCGGAGAGTGCGTGGACGACGGCGTTCACGGCCCGCTGCCGGCGGGCGAGCGGACGGGCGAGCGGTGCGGGCAGGGCGAGCATCGTGCCGGGGTCGGGGAGGCAGGCCGTCAGGACCCGGGTCCCGTTTCCGCTGAGCGCGGCGCAGATCTTGTCGAGGCGCACCGCGATGTCGTGGATGTCGAAGGTGTGGCGCAGGGTGTCATTGACCCCGACGACCACGGAGGCGACGTCGGGCGCGTAGGCGAGGACCTCGGGGGTCTGCCGCTCGTGCACATCGCGGGTCAGCGCCCCGCTCACGGCGAAATTGTGGAACGCGGCGGGTCTGCCGGGCTCACCCAGCCCCTGGGCGAGCAGTGCGGCCCAGCCGCGCCAGGTTCCGTCGACCCGGTCGCCGACGCCTTCGGTGAGCGAGTCGCCGAGTGCGGCGAAACGCGGGGGGTGCGCAGGTGCGGGGGCGGGAGGCCGTACCGGGGCGGGGGCCGGTACGCGGGCCGTGCCGTCCGCTCCGGTGGCCCGGGCCCCGGGAGTCCTGGTTGCGGTGCGGGCGCCGACGAGGGTCGCGGTCTGTCCCGTCGGCCGCACCAGCTGACGACCCGTGGGCTCCGCGCCACGGGAGGCACCGCATCCGGGGAGCCGGGCCTGCCCGGCCACCGCACCGGTCACGCCCGGGGCAGCGCCCGGCGGGCTCTGGTCCCCGGTCATGCCCGGACCTCCGGATGACCGGATATACGGTTCAGGGCGTCGTGCGCCGTGAGGAAGGCGGTGACCGCGCGGTCCCAGCCGAAGAGTTCAGCCCGGGCGCGGGCCGCCCCACGGCGCAGGGCCTCCGGGCGTGCCAGCAGCTCCCGGACCGCGCCGGCGAAGGCGTCGGGGGTGTCGGACGCCGCGATGCCCGCGTCGCCGATGACCTCGGGGAGTGCGGACGAGCCACTGGCGACGACCGGGGTGCCGCAGGCCAGGGCCTCCAGCGCGGACAGACCGAAGGTCTCCGCGGGCCCCGGCGCCAGACAGATGTCCGCCGCCGCCTGCAGATCCGCCAGGGTCTCGCGGTCCGCGACATGGCCGAGGAAGCGGACCGGCAGCCCGGCCTCCTGTGCGCGCCGCGCCAGTCCGCCGCGCAGCGGGCCGTCCCCGGCCACGACCAGGGCCGCACGCACTCCCCGCTCACGCAGTGCGGCGAGCGCGTCGAGCGCCATCCCGGGACGCTTCTCGACGGACAGCCGGGAGCAGAGCAGCAGCAGGACCTCGGCGCCCTCGGCGTAGCGGGCGCGCAGCACCGTGCTGCGCCGCCCGGGGCGGCAGCGGTCCAGCTCGACGCCCAGCGGAGCGCGCACCACATTGCCGGCGCCGATGCGGATGAACTCCCGCTCCGCCCACTCCGTCGTACACACGATCCGCGAGTACGACCAGGCGCTGCGCCGGTTGAGCCGGTCGGCGGTGCGCTCGGCGAAGGCACTCGGGACGCCCCAGGTGCGCAGCACGCCGTCGGCCGTCTCGTGGGACACCATCACCGAGGGGATACGACGGCGCCGGGCCCACTCACCGGTCCACCGCAGGGTGGTCCGGTCGGAGACCTCCAGCCGGTCGGGTGCGAGCTCGTCCAGCAGCCGGCCGAGCCGGGAGCGGCCCGCGAGGACGCGGTAGCCGCCGGTGCCCGGCAGTACGGGTCCGGGCAGGGTGATGACCCGCCCCTGCGGTGTCATCGTGTCGCTGTGCGCGTCACCGGGCACGACGAGCACCGGCTCGTGTCCGGCCGCCAGATAGCCGCGGCCGAGCTCACGCAGCGCGGTCCGCAGTCCGCCCGACGCGGGGGTCACGAAGTTGGCCAGACGCACGATGCGCAGGCCGTGTGCCCCGCGCCGGTCCTGGATGCCGCTCATGCCGCCACCGCCGTACGCTCGCTCAGCACCGCGTCGTAGTGGCCGAGGAGCTGGTCGCCGACGGCTGCCCAGGTGCGGCCCTCGACGGTGGCCCGGCCGGCACGCCCGTAGGCATCCCGGCGCGCGGGGTCGGCGACGAGTGCCGCCACCGCCTGGGTCACCGCGTCCGTGTCGCGGGGCGGCACCAGCAGTCCGGTGCGGCCGTGGTCGACCAGGTCCAGCGGTCCGCCGGCGGCGGGCGCGATCACGGGCACCCCGCTGGCCATGGCCTCCTGCACGGTCTGGCAGAAGGTCTCGTACGGGCCCGTGTGCGCGAACACGTCGAACGAGGCGAAGATGCGTGCGAGGTCCCCGCCGGTGCGGCGGCCCAGGAACACCGCGCCCGGGAGCGCTTCGCGCAGCGACACCTCGCTCGGGCCGTCGCCGACGACCACGACCCGTACGCCCGGCAGTCCGCAGGCTCCGGCGAGCAGTTCGACGCATTTCTCGGGGGCGAGGCGGCCGACGTACCCGACGATCGTCTCGCCGTTCGGTGCCAGCTCCCGGCGCAGCGCCTCGTCCCGCAGCTCGGGCCGGAAGCGCACCGTGTCGACACCGCGCGGCCACAGCCGTACCCGGGGAACCCCGTGCTCCTCGAGGTCGCGCAGTGCGGCGGTGGACGGAGCGAGGGTCCGGTCGGCGGCGGTGTGGACGGTGCGGATGCGCCGCCACGCCGTACTCTCGCCGGCGCCCATGTACGTCCGCGCGTAGCCGGCGAGGTCGGTCTGGTAGACCGCGACGGCGGGCAGCCCGAGCTTCGCCGCCACCCCCATGCCCCGGACCCCGAGCACGAACGGGCTGGCGAGATGGACGACATCGGCCCGGTGCGCGGTGAGAGCCGCTGCCAGCCGCCGGCTGGGCAGGGCCACCCGCACCTGTGGATAGCCGGGCAGCGGCAGAGACGGCACCCGTACCACGGGACAGGGCGCCTCGATGTCGGGCCCGGCGACGGCCGGGGCGATGACGAGCGGATCATGACCGCGGGCGGCGAGGTGCCGGGCGGTCTGCAGGGCGCAGTGCGCCACACCATTGACGTCTGGCGGGAAGGATTCGGTGACGATGACGACACGCATAGGGGTGTTGTCGTCCCACCGGTGGTGGTGCGGCCAACGTGGATCTTTCCGCTCGGGGAACGTCCCATGAGCGTTTGGGCCACGCCCCCGGATCCCGGACCGTACGGGCCCGGACCTGCCCCGCGATGTCCCGCCCTGCCCTTTTCGCCCCGCACCGGCCGGGCACCGGCGGTGTTCCCGCCACCGGCCGCCCGGTGCGGCGGATCCGTGCCGCGGGACAGCCCGCGGCAGCGTGGTGTGCGCGTGGTGCGGTAGCCGCGGTCAGACGGGGGGCGTGTCCGGTGCGATCCGGCTGCGGACCGCCGTCTGTACCTCGGCCTCCTCCGCGGGATCGGCGGCGAGCCTGCGCAGTCGCTCGGCCACGCGGGCGTCACCGGTCTCGGCGTGCAGGGCGGCGATCTCCCGGGTGGTCTCCTCGCAGTCCCAGAGGCATTCGACGGCGAAGCCGGTGGCGAACGAGGGATCGGTCGAGGCCAGCGCGCGGGCCGTCCGGCCGCGCAGCTGCGAGGAGGTGGTCTCGCGGTAGACGTGGCGCAGTACGGGAGCGGCGGCCTCGATGCCCAGTCGGCCCGTGCCGTCGACGAGGGTCCACAGCAACAGGGCGTCGGGGCCGTCGGCGCGCACGGTCTCGCGGAGCGCGCCGAGCACGAGACCGGCGTCCTCGGCGCCGCCTCTGCAGGCCAGCACCCCGGCGGCGGAGGCGCCGAGCGCGTCGGGGCGCTGGACCCAGCGGCGTGCCCGCTCCACCGCGGGCTCGCCGCATGTCCGCTCGAACGCGGAGACGGCCGCGTCGGCGACCGTGCGGGACGGGTCGCCCGCCGCGGTCTCGATGAGGTCGAGCACGGCGGGGTCCCGTGACTCGGCCAGGTAGTGCAGTGCGGTGCAGCGGGCGCCGTCGGGTCCGCTGCGCGCCACCTCGATGATCATGTCGCGGTCGTCGGGGCCCGCGACCGCGCCGAGACAGCGGGAGGCGGGCACATGCAGTTCGCTGCCGCGCTCGAGCCCCTGCTGGGCCCATGCGAAGACGGCATCGACGCTCCAGCCGGGGCGGGGTCCGCTGGGCTGTAGCTGGCGCTGCCAGCGGTCGAAGGAGCCGCGTTCCTGTGCGGCGCGCACCCGGGGGCCCACGGCTTCCCGCCGGTCCTCGGCCCACAGCCGCCACGGGCGCGGCTCGAAGGCGTCCCGTACCGCAGCGGCCAGTTCGGCATCGCCCTCCGGGGTGGCCGGAAAGCGTGCCAGCACCGGGCCTGCGAGCGAGCGCAGTCCGTTGTCGTCGTCGCGCAGGGCGAGCTCGTCGAGCGCCCAGGCCCAGTTGTGTCCGGTCGCGGCGTAGCGCCGCAGCAGGGACAGGGCGTCGTCGCGTCCGTAGGAGGCGAGATGGCCGAGCACCGCGAGCGCGAGCCCGGTCCTCGACTCGTCCGTGTCGAAGTGGTCGCGGGCCTCGAAGAGGTGGGTCTCGATCGCCTCGAGACCGCCGCCCAGGTCCAGGTAGAGGCGCGCGTAGTAGAGGGAGCGGTTCTCCACCTGCCAGTCGTGGCGGGGGTCGCTCAGCACACAGTGGTTGAGGGCCTCGAGGGCTTCGGCGCGGGGGGCGGCGAGCGCGTGCAGCGTGCCGTCGCCGCGACCTCTCTGCAGCAGGCCGAGCAAGGTACCGCTCGGCGCTATGACTGGTTCGAACATGGAAAGTGCCTCACATCAAGCTGTCGACGCAACCGGGGGTGTGTTCGCCTAGGCCGCGCGGCAACATGATCGGCTGCCCGTCGTCTTCCGCTTGATGAAGTCCATCTTCCTCTGCCTCTCGTCGGTGGCCCCGAGCGGGCCCGACGTCATGATGACCCAGCCGTTTCGCCACCGCGACCACATTTACGGTGACGCTCTCACCTGGTGTTCAGCACCCGTTCACCCGGCGCCGAACCGTTCCAGGAGGTCTCTCTGCCCAAACATCCGCGCAGTATCCACGGCGGACGGAGTTCCTGCCTCCGGATCGGCCCCGCCGTCGAGCAGGACCCGGATCACCGCGTCGCCACCGCCAGATCGAAGACCTCGGAGGCGAAATCGATCGCCTCGGAATCCGGGGTTTCACTCACCGGACGGACCGCCTTCCCATCCCCTTGACGCCCGACGACCGTGCACGGCCGAACACGAACGCGCACCGACCGGCGGCTGACCTGCACCGACCGGAACACCCGCCGGGACCTCGGCAGCACCGTACGAGTGAATCGCCAGGGTACTGCCCGTGGCACGACATGGCCGAGTCCGCGCACGGCAAAGATCGACGAGCCCCCGGCAACGATCCCCTGTGGTCCATTCGGGTGAAATATGCCACTTTTCACCCATTTGCCGCTTTTATCACATACATACTTCCTGTGAGGCTGGAAGAACTCATGGTGACCGTCCCCTCAACCAGGAGAGCACCTCATGATCCTGTCCATCTCAGGCGTCGTACTGCTGGGAATCATCGTCTTCCTCTTCTTCAAGAAGGACGGGCTGAAGGCGTCCCACATGCTGGTTTCCGCACTCTTCGGCTTCTATCTCGCAGGCACGGCCATCGCCCCGAGCATCACGGCGGGCGGCGCGAGCCTCGCCAGCCTCCTGGGCGGGATCAAGTTCTGACTCCCCCGCACGACCGCACCCACAGCTCGAGGAGCAGGAGTACCACGTGGCCCGGCGACCACTCCCCCGCATTCCGCTCGGCGGCACCGACCGGATCGCCCGCAGCCGAGAGTTCGCGCGGACGGCCGCCGACAACGCCACCGACGTTCTCCATCCGCTGATCACGATCAGCCGCGGTCTTCGGCTGCTGGCCGTCGCCGGGCGGCGCAAGTGGACCGGCACGCCCAAGGAGCGGCGTGGCCCCACCCTGTTCCTGGCGGCGGCCTGCCTGCTCGTGGTCGTGCTCCTCCCCTACGGCCCGCTGCTCGGCCTCATCACGGTGATGGGCGTGGCCGCGTGGGCGGGCCGTGAGCGTACGCCGGTCAAGACGGGGCCCGACGAGGCGGAGGTCGCGCGGCTCCGGGCGCTCTACGAGGCGCTGGTCCCGCACTTCTCGGTCCCGGAGGACCCCGCCCCGCTGTTCGCCCACGGCGGTGAGTGGGCCACCGTGTTCAGCGACCACGCGTTCGACGAGCACGGCCGGCTGACACGGCTGAAGGTCCGGTACCCGGCCTACTTCCCCGACGGCGAGGCCGAGGCCCGCACCCGGATCGAGCAGCTGATGCACGCCAAGTCGGGGCGCGGCCGCGAGTACCTCTTCGTCTGGGACGAGGAGAACAACCATCTGGTGCTGAACGTGCTGCCCGCGCTCCCCACGACGATCGCCGCCCAGCCGTTCGTCACCGCTCCCGGTGAGACGGTGCTGGGCTTCACCGACCCGGGCGCCGTGCCGCGGACCGTGCCGGTGGCCGACGTCGACGGCAGGAAGGACGCACCGCCGGTGATGTGGCGCACCGGCCCCCGCTCGACGGAGCCGCATCTGCTGGCCGTGGGACTTCCCGGCAGCGGTACGACGACGCTGCTGCGGTCGATCGCGCTCCAGGCCCTGCCGCACGGCGATGTGCTGGTCGTCGACGGCAGCGGGACCGGCGAATACACCTGCCTCGCCGGGCGCAGAGGTGTCCTGGCCGTCGAATGCGGACTCGCCGGGGCGCTCTCCAGCCTGGAGTGGGCCGCGCACGAGACGGAGCGCCGGCTGATCACCGCCAACCGGGCCCGCCAGGCAGGACACCAGGCCCCGGACGACACCCGCCGGCCGCTGTGGATCCTGGTGGACCGGCCCAGCGTCTTCGGTCATCTCGCCGCCGCGGACGGACGCCAGGATCCGCAGCAGTTGCTGCAGGTGCCGCTGCGGCACGGACGCGCGGCGTCGGTGACTGTGGTGGTGGCCGAGCAGACCGAAGGCCTCGAGTCCCTGTCCGAAGCGGTGCTCGGGCACACCCGCGCCCGGATCGCGCTCGGCCCCATGGCGCCCGGTCAGATCGAGAGCGTGCTCGGCGCCCCGCCGCACACGACCCCGACGCCCGAAGTCCCGCCGGGCCGCGGCTATGCCCGGCTGGGCGAGGGATCCGTGCTCCGCCTCCAGGTGCCGGCGACACCCGACCCCCACGACGACGACGCGGCCGAGGTCCACCGCCGGGCGGTGCTCGCTCTGCTTCCGGACCGTGAATCACCCGGCCCGGTGCCTGATGCGGTGCCCGGTGCCGTCCGCGAACCGGTGCTCGAAGCCGCGGCCGGGGCCGTGCCCGAAGCGCCCGCGCCGGAGGCCGCGGCCGAGCCCGTGGAAACCGCGCCCGGTCCGCGCGAGGCCGCTCCGGCCCCCCAGCGCCTTCCGTCCGCCGCCCCCGTACCCGCCGAAGGCTGAGCGCGGGGGAAGGCGGCGGGGCGCTCAGGCCACGAAGGTCCGCGGCGCCTCAGTGCCCGTCGACGCACCCGTCTCGACCAGGCGCGCCGCCGCGGCCAGCCGGGCCGCCGCCTCGTCGGCGACGGGGCCGCCGACCGTGAACGGCAGGCGGACATAGCCCTCGAAGGCACCGTCCACTCCGAAGCGGGGGCCGGAGGGGACTCGGACGCCGACGCGTTCGCCGACCTCGGCCAGCCGGGACCCGGACAGCCCGCCCGCACGCACCCAGAGGGTGAGCCCGCCCCCCGGGACCTCGAACTCCCAGTGCGGCAGCTCCCGCCGGACGGCCGCGACCAGGGCGTCGCGGTTCTCCCTGGCCTGGGTACGCCGGATGGCGACCGCCTCCTCCCATCCGCCGGTCTGCATCAGCCAGTTGACACCCAGCTGCTCCAGAACGGGTGTGCCGAGATCGGCGTAGGCACGGGCCGCCACCAGCGAGCGGATGACATCGGGCGCCGCCCGGACCCAACCGATGCGCATGCCCGCCCAGAAGGCCTTGCTCGCCGAGCCGACGGTGATGACCGTGGAACCGGCCGCGTCGAAGGCGGACACCGGCCGCGGCAGCTCCAGGTCCTCGTCGAGTCGCAGCTCGGACATGGTCTCGTCCACGACCAGCACGGTCCCCGCGGAGCGTGCTGCGTCCACGAGCCGCCGCCTCTGGTCCTCGTCGGCCAGCGCCCCGGTGGGGTTGTGGAAGTCTGCGACGACATAGGCGAGCCGGGGGGCGGCGTCGCGCAGGACCTGGCGCCATCGGGGCATGTCCCAGCCCGTCAGCCCCTCGGCCATGGCGACGGGCACCAGCCGCGCCCCGGCCTCCCGCATCAGCTGGAGGATGTTGGCGTAGGAAGGGGACTCGACGGCGATGCGCTCCCCGCGCCCCGCGAACAGATGGCAGATCGCGTCCATCGCACCCATCGCACCCGTGGTGACCATGATCTGCTCGGGCATCGTCGGGATCCCGCGTGCGGTGTACCGCTCCGCGATGGTCCGGCGCAGCGCGGGCAGGCCCGCCGGGTAGTCGCCGTGGGTGTGTGCGTACGGCGGCAGTTCCTCGAGGGCTCCCTGGACGCTGCGGGTGAGCCAGGGCTCGGGGGCAGGCAGCGCGGCGCAGCCCAGGTCGATCATCGATCCGAGCGTCTCGGGCGGCAGGGGTTCCAGACCGCGGGCGGGCAGCGGGTTGCCCGCGGGGACGGCGGTCCAGCTGCCGGCGCCCCTGCGTGACTCGAGGAAGCCCTCCGCCCGAAGCTCCTCGTAGGCGGCCGCCACCGTCGTACGGCTCACGGCGAGCGACACGGCGAGCTCGCGCTCGGCGGGGAGCCGTGCCGCTACGGGCACCCGGCCCTCGAGCACGAGGAGCCGGATGCCGTCGGCGAGCGCGCGGTAGGCGGGGGGCTTGCGCGTGCCGGGGCCGGCCGGACGCGGCTGCTGCGCGCTGAGCTGCCGGGCAAGCTGGGCCGCACCCACAGCCGAAGTCCAATGGGTCATGGAAGTCAGTCCACCTTCCTTGAATTGGCCATGGATGGCATCGGTTTCCCAGCCACAGAGTGTCACGAGTCAGTCCACTCACACCACCGGGGGGTACGTCATCGTGTCCATCACGTCAGCCGGCACGGACCACACAGGCTCGTCGGACGGGCCGGGCGCTTCACGTCTCAGGGGCAGACACGTCCCCCGTCGGCTGCTCCAGCTCTATGCCGGACTGGCCCTGTACGGCGCCAGCTCCGCCCTCCTGGTGCGCGGCGGCCTCGGCCTGGAGCCCTGGGGTGTGCTGCATCAGGGGCTGGCCGAACTGACCGGGCTGACGATCGGTGTCGTCTCGATCGTCGTCGGAGCCGTCGTCCTGCTGCTGTGGATCCCCATGCGCCAGAAGCCGGGCCTCGGCACGGTCTCGAACGTCGTCGTCATCGGCGTCGCGATGGACGGCACCCTGGCGGCCGTGCCCGGTCTGCACGGTCTCGCGGTGCGGATCCCGGTGGTGATCGCCGGGATCGTCCTCAACGGGGTCGCCACCGGCCTCTACATCTCGGCCCGCTTCGGCCCGGGGCCGCGCGACGGTCTGATGACCGGTCTGCACCGCCTCACGGGACGGTCGGTCCGCCTCGTCCGCACAGCCATCGAGATCGCGGTGGTGGGCACCGGTTTCGCACTCGGCGGCTCGGTGGGCATCGCCACCGTGGCCTACGCGCTGGCCATCGGGCCGCTCGCCCAGCTGTTCCTGCGCGTGTTCGCCGTCCCCGCTGCGGAATCCGGCAGCCGGGTGGTCGCCCGGTCGACACCTGAGCAGGTCATACTGCCCGGGTGACGCGTGTACAGCACCCCAGGCATCCGTATCTGGACCATCCCACCCCCATACCGTTCGCCCACCGGGGTGGCACGGCCGACGGTCTCGAGAACACGGCGGCCGCGTTCCGCCGGGCGGCGGCCACCGGCTACCGCTACTTCGAGACGGATGTGCACACCACCGCGGACGGCAGGCTGGTCGCCTTCCACGACGCGACCCTGGACCGCGTCACGGACGCGCGGGGCCGGATCGCGGAGCTCCCCTGGAGCGAGGTGGCCCAGGCCCGGGTGGCCGGCAAGGAGCCGCTGCCGCTGTTCGAAGAGCTCCTGACGGAGTTCCCCGAAGCCCGCTGGAACGTCGACATCAAGGCCGAAGGGGCCCTGGAGCCGCTCGTCGACCTGATCCGCCGCACGGCGGCCTGGGACCGCGTCTGCGTCGGTTCGTTCTCCGAGAGCCGGGTGGCGCGGGCGCACCGGCTCGCGGGCCCCCGTCTGGCGACCTCGTACGGGGTGCGGGGCGTGCTCGGACTGCGGCTGCGCTCGCTGGGGATTCCGGCGCCGCTGCGCTCGGGCACGGTCTGCGCCCAGGTCCCCGAGGCGCAGAGCGGCATCAAGGTCGTCGACCGGCGCTTCGTGCGGGAAGCCCATGCACGGGGACTCCAGGTGCACGTCTGGACGGTGAACGACGCCGAGCGGATGGCCGCCCTCCTGGACATCGGAGTGGATGGCATCATGACCGATCATCTGGAGACACTGCGCAGGGTGCTCACGGACCGGGGAGTCTGGCACTGAGCGGCCGCAGGCCGCGGCGCAGCTCCGCCGGCACGATCGAGGGGGGCGCGGCGTGACCGCTGAGACAGCGGACCGGACCGCCGGCACGGGCGACGGCGACCGCCGGCGCGAACAACGCGGCTGGTACTTCTACGACTTCGCCTGCTCCGTCTATTCGACGAGCGTGCTGACGGTCTTCCTCGGCCCCTACCTCACGGCCGTGGCCAAGTCGGCGGCGGACGCGGACGGCTTTGTGCATCCGCTCGGCGTCCCGGTCCGGGCCGGCTCGCTCTTCGCCTACGCGGTCTCGGCATCCGTGGTGGTCGCGGTGCTGCTGATGCCCCTCGTGGGCGCCATCGCGGACCGCACCGGTCGCAAGAAGCCGCTGCTCGCCGCCGCCGCGTACCTGGGCGCGACGGCCACGGCGGCGATGTTCTTCCTGGACGGCGACCGCTATCTGCTGGGCGCGTTCCTGCTGATCGTGGCGAACGCCTCGCTGTCGGTGTCGATGGTCCTCTACAACGCGTATCTGCCGCAGATCGCCGAGCCCGACGAACGCGACACGGTGTCGTCCCGCGGCTGGGCCTTCGGATACACGTCCGGAGCGCTCGTCCTGGTCGCCGATCTTGCGCTCTACACCGGGCACGAGTCCTTCGGGCTGACCGAGTCGGAGGCGGTGCGCATCTGCCTCGCCACGGCGGGTCTGTGGTGGGGCGCTTTCACCCTCGTGCCGCTGCGACGGCTGCGCGACCGGCGACTGGCACCGTCCGACGGGCACGCCGAGGGCGCGGTGGGGGCCGGCTGGCGTCAGCTCATCGCGACCCTGCGCGATATGCGCCGTCATCCGCTGACGCTGTCGTTCCTGCTCGCGTACCTCATCTACAACGACGGCGTGCAGACCGTGATCTCCCAGGCGTCCGTGTACGGCTCCGAGGAACTCAAGCTGGACCAGACGACACTCATCACGGCGATTCTGCTGGTGCAGGTGCTGGCGGTGGCGGGGGCACTGGGCATGGGACGCCTCGCCAGGTCGTACGGCGCCAAGCACACGATCCTCGGTTCCCTGGCCGTCTGGGCGGTGATCCTGGGCGCCGGATACTTCCTGCCGGCGCGGACACCCGGCTGGTTCTACGTACTCGCCGCCTCGATCGGACTGGTGCTCGGCGGCACCCAGGCGTTGTCGCGTTCGCTGTTCTCGCATCTGGTGCCGCGCGGCAAGGAGGCCGAGTACTTCTCCGCCTACGAGATGAGCGACCGCGGTCTGAGCTGGCTGGGGCCGCTGGTGTTCGGTCTGACGTTCCAGCTGACGGGCAGCTACCGGGATTCGATCATCTCGTTGGTGATCTTCTTCGTTATCGGTTTCGTCCTGCTCGCACGGGTGCCCGTACGGCGTGCCGTAGCCGCCGCGGGGAACCCGGTGCCGGAACGGATTTAGACGTCGAAGTGAAAGGCCGGTAGTATACGCCTTTGGCCTGCCAGGCGGACCGTTACTGCGCGCTGAAATCCTCAGGACGCTGGGTGACACTTTCTGCCAGATGTGACAAACCGGGCACTGGTGGGTACAACAAGGGGCGGCACGACGGGCAACGACGCATGGACCGTAATGGGCATGCGCGGGAATCTTTACCGCCGACCGGACGTTGACCGGATGACGACGACAGCGACACCTGTCCTGTGGGCGACAAGCCCGGGAGGCACGATTCATGAGTGAGCGAGCTCTTCGCGGCACGCGCCTCGTGGTGACCAGCTACGAGACCGACCGCGGCATCGATCTGGCCCCGCGCCAGGCGGTGGAGTACGCATGCCAGAACGGACATCGATTTGAGATGCCGTTCTCGGTTGAGGCGGAAATTCCGCCGGAGTGGGAGTGCAAGGCGTGCGGCGCCCAGGCACTTCTGGTGGACGGGGAAGGCCCCGAGGAGAAGAAGGGCAAGCCCGCGCGTACGCACTGGGACATGCTCATGGAGCGCCGTACGCGCGAGGAGCTCGAGGAGGTGCTGGCCGAGCGGCTGGCAGTCCTGCGCTCCGGGGCCATGAACATCGCGGTGCACCCCCGCGACAGCCGGAAGTCCGCGTAGCGACCGGACCGATCCGCTACGGATGACAGAAGCCGCGGGCTGCCGTACACGCATGTGTGCCGCAGCCCGCGGCTTCTGCATGTCCGCATGCGCGACCGTAGCCCGCGGCTTCTGCATGTCCGCGTGTCTGCCCGCGGCCGTCTGGCTGATGGCCGCCGCGCTCGGCGGCAGCGGACACCGGCACGGCCGCCGGAACCGCCAGGGGCGGGCAGACCGCTCGTACCGCGCCGTCGCGCCGAGCTACGGAGTCAGCGGAGGGCGGGGAGCCGTCTCCTCCTGCCGAGGCGCAGTCGACGCGTCCTGACGGATGACCTCACCCTGGACGACCTTTCCGTCCGGCCGGTGCATACGGGCCTGCCGGAGGGCGTCACCGAGTGAACCGGGGGCGGCTTTCCGCATCCGCCGCTCCAGCGACCTCTCCCCGTACCGCCCGAGCATCCGGCGCACGGGCGGGACGAGCAGCAGCAGCCCCATCGCGTCGGAGATCAGGCCGGGCAGCATCAGAAGCAGCCCTCCGAGCATCAGCAGGCCGTTGCCCTGGGTCTGGCCCTGGCGGTCGCCCGAGGACGCCGCCGGAGTGGCCCCGGGCTGCTGCTGCTGAAAGGTCTCGGCAAGGTTGCGGAAGGCGCGCCGGCCGGCTCGTTTGACGACCACGGCACCGAGCACCCCGCCGCCCACGAGCACGGCGAACACAGTGAAGCCGCTGGCCGCCGAGGCCAGGACCGTCAGCAGCCAGATCTCCAGCAGCAGCCAGACGGCGATGCCGACGGGGAGCAGGGTTCGGGCGCGTGAGCGCCTTGGGGCGGTCGGTGTCTGTACGCCGGTCGTCATGCCCCCCAGTGTGCCTGGCCGCCCGCTCGGACGGCGTAAGAGGGGGATCAGGACGACGAGGAGGGTGAGGACGGCGGTGGGGGCGGGGAGGGCCGCTTGGACGGGCGGCGCCCGAGCAGTCGGCCGGCTCGCGCGCCGACGCCCCAGGCGGTGACCCTCCACAGTGCCTCGACGAGGATGTCCTTGCTCATCTTGGAGTCGCCGCGCTCACGCTCGACGAAGGTGATCGGGACCTCCACGACATGGAAACCGGCGCCCACCGCACGACGGGCCAGGTCGACCTGGAAGCAGTAGCCCGCGGAGGCCACGTCGTCCAGGCCGAGGCCTTCCAGGGTCTCCTTGCGGAAGGCGCGGTAGCCGCCGGTGACATCGCGGATCGGCACGTCCAGCAGGACGCGCGAGTAGAGACTGCCGCCCCGGGAGATGAACTCGCGTGACTTGGGCCAGTTGACGATCCGGCCGCCGGGCACCCAGCGTGAGCCGAGGACGAGGTCCGCGCCCTTGAGCGCCGTGAGCAGCCGTGGCAGCTCCTCGGGCTGGTGCGAACCGTCGGCGTCCATCTCGACGAGGACTCCGTAGCCGTGCTCGATGCCCCACCGGAAGCCCGCGAGATAGGCGGCGCCGAGCCCCTCCTTGCCCTTGCGGTGCAGAACGTGCACCTGGGGGTCATCGGCGGAGAGCTCATCGGCGATCTTGCCGGTGCCGTCGGGGCTGTTGTCGTCGGCGACCAGGATGTCCGCCTCAGGCACGGCGGAGCGCACCCGGGAGACGATCGGCTCGATGTTCTCGGCCTCGTTGTAGGTGGGGATGATCACCAAGGCTCTGCCGAGCGGGCCGTACCGCCTTTGACCACCGTCGTTCACTGCTGCCCCTTAACGTCCGTAACGCAGGACCCAACCATAGCGAGCGCCGGTGACGCCGCCGCGACGGCACGGGCCCCAAGCGCACGCCGGCGGCGGGACGGGGCCGGCGCACGCCCCCCGGCCCGCGCCGGAGATCCGGGCAGAGGCGGGAACGGACGAGGACGGGCCGCGACGGGTCGGCCGGGTGTGCCGGCCGTCACCTGGGCCGGAAGGCCCTTCCCCGAGGGCCGGGAATCCGGAACGGTCGGAACCCGGCGTCCTTCGGGCCGGCCTGGGACCCGCTGGCTGCGGGTCGACCGAGTGCCGTTGTCTACTGAACGCCGGGCCCCACCCGGGTCGCACCTTCCCCCGAGCTCCTGTGGAGCAGGGGGGACCCCCACCGGCCGCAGCCTTCCCTCGCCCCGAGGCGCGGGCGCTGAACCTGGCTCCCGATGGTGGTGTGCCGGTGCGGCGCACCACCACATGACCCAGCGGCGTTCGACGACTGCGTGGAAGCTCGACCGGTCGGACGTCCTGTGGTGGACCCGGCCGAACCTACCGGCCTGCCGCGGCACTCTGTCAACAGTCGTGCCATCTGCGGCGATTGGCTGAACGGGCTGGTCAGGGACGAAGATCCGCAGGTAGCGCCCGAACCGCCGGCCACGGGAAGCGCCGGTGCGGAAAATCCCGATGTCACTCGTTAGGCCGCACATAGACCGTCTGTCCGAATACCACCGTGCGCAGACACACCGGAAGGGCCGTTCCCGGGGTGAGATCGGGCAGGCCAGGGGTGCCGGAGCGGGGGTCCGTCGACCAGCGGGCGACGCGGTCGTCGGGGGCCTGGACGACGAGTTCACCGGTCCGCCAGATCGCGTAGTCGGCCGGCGCACCGGGCACCAGGGTGCCCGCGTCGTCCCGGCCGATCGCCCGCCAGCCGCCCCGCGTATGGGCCGTGAACGCGGCGCGTACCGAGATCCGGTGCTCGGGTGTGCGGTGGAAGGCGGCGGCACGGACCGTGCCCCAGGGATCGAGCGGGGTCACCGGGCTGTCCGAGCCGAAGGCCAGCGGGACTCCGGCGCGCAACAGCGCGGCGTACGGGTTGAGGGTGCGCGCCCGCTCGATGCCGAGGCGCTGGGCGTACATGCCCGTGTCACCGCCCCACGCGGCGTCGAAGGCGGGCTGCACGGAGGCGGTGAGGCCGAGCTCGGCGAAGGCGGCGACGGTCTCCGGAGTCAGCATCTCGGCGTGCTCGACGCGGTGCCGGGCGGCGCGCACCCGGCCGAGGCCGAGAGCGCCCGCGGCGGCCCGTACGCCCTCGACCACATTGCTGATCGCATGGTCGCCGATCGCATGGAAGCCTGCCTGGATCCCGGCTTCCGTGCAGGCGGTGACATGGGCGGCGACGGCGGCCGCATCGAGGTGGGCGACACCGGAATGCGCCGCGTCGGCGTACGGCTCGTGCAGGCAGGCCGTGTGCGAACCGAGCGAGCCGTCGGCGAAGAGGTCCCCGGCCGCCCCCGCCGCCCCGAGCGCACATGCCCGCTCGACGTCCGTGTCGGCCCAGTAGCCGACCACCCGGGGACCGTGCCCCTCGGCCGCGGTCTTCAGCAGGCCGGTGAAGTCGTCCTCGGACGAGATATCGGGCCCCGCGCACTCATGGACGGTCCCGATCCCGAGCGAGGCCGCGTGCCGCAGTGCCGTGCGCTGGGCCTCGGCCCGCTGCTCCGGTGAGACGGCGGCGTACGCGGCGGAGCGCACGGCGTGGTGGGCATCCCCCGTGAGCGGTTCGCCGTCGCGGAAACCGTTCATGGAGCGGACACCCGGCACCTGGTCGAGCAGCGCGGTGGTGACGACCGCCGAGTGGACGTCGATCCGGGTGAGGTAGAGCGGCCGACCGCCGGTGAGGCCGTCGAGTTCGTCCCGTCGGGGCGGACGCTGCTCGGGCCAGCGGGAGGCGTCCCAGCCGTGTCCGATGAGGATGCGGTCGGCGGGCCTGGCCGCGGCGTAGTCGCGGATGCGGCCCGCCGCCTCGGCCAGGGAGGCGGCACCCGAGAGGTCGAGCCCGGTGAGCGCGAGACCGGTCGCCGTGGTGTGCACATGGGCGTCCACGAACGCCGGTGTCACCAGGGCGCCTTCCAGGTCGACGACCTCGTCGACGCCGGACGCGAAGGCGTCCGCCGCCCCTTCCGAGCCCACCCAGGCGACATGGCCGCGCTCGACGACCATGGCCGTGGCGAACGGATCAGCGGGGCTGTGTACGTCTCCGCCGCGCAGCAGCACGGTGCGGTGTTCGCCCGGGGGCACGCTCTCACTCATGGGGAACAGCCTAGATTCGCGGCGGCCGTGCCTCGTACGGGGTGGAGAGCACCACGGTCGTACGGGTCGACACCCCTGCCAGCGAACGGATCTGGCCGAGCAGTTCCTCCAGCTCGAGCGGTGATCCGACGCGCACCTTGAGGATGTAGTTCTCGTCGCCGGCCACGCTGTGGCAGGCCTCGATCTCGGGGACCCCGGCGAGCCGCTCGGCGATGTCGTCGGGAGCGCTGGGGTCGAACGGTTTCACCGAGATGAACGCGGTGAGCGGCAGTCCCACCTCTTCCGGGTCCACGACGGCGGCGTACCCGCGGATGACACCGCGCTGCTCGAGCCGCCGCACACGCTGGTGCACCGCCGAGGTGGACAGGCCCGTGGCCTTGCCCAGGTCGGTGTAGCTCATGCGCCCGTCCTTGACGAGCAACTCGACGATCTGACGATCCAGCTCCTCCATGCGGATCAACCTATTGCCCCCGACGGCTTCCGGCACAGTCGGGGGCGTCCGTGGAGGTCCGTGAGGGCGCGCGGGGGTGGTCCGTCGGGGTGCGGGAACCCGGCGGTGGCAAGCATGTGACGAATGCCACAGGGTCGTGACCGTGTCCTTCGGGACCGCATGGTTATCCAGGAAGCCGCAAGGGAAGTGCTTGCTGTGGTCGAGGCCGCATATGCCTGGTCGGCCCACCCGAGGGGGAGATTCTCCATGCAGAGTGTGAAGCGCACCGGACGTACCGAACCGGAGCCTGTTGATTTCGTCGGACCGGACGGCAACACCACGGACGACGAGCGAGACGCCTACGACACCTTCGAGATGTACCGGGTGATCTGCCCGGACTGCGCGCAGCCGATCGCGCTGCTCGCCGACGAGGACGCCCTGCCGGAACACGCACTGTGCCCCACCCCGTGGAATCCGTTCGTGCTCTCCGTCTGCCCCGGCACCGGGAGGCCTGCGGCGGACGCCGCCCCGGCCGACGAGTCGCTGGAGGTCCAGGAGCAGGACACCGCACTGCTGCTGACGCTCCCGCAGGGCCTCGACTGGCGGATGCAGCCCTTCTCGCACGTCGGCGGTCCGGGCTCGCGCCCGCTCAAGGTGCCCCCGATGCGCCGGGCCGCCTGAGCCGGCCCGATCCGCGCCCGCTTCCGCGCGACTTCCCCTGCACCAGGGCGGTGAGACCCGCCGTGGTGCAGGGTTTCGTCCCCGCCGGGACACCCCGCCGGACCTCCCCGCCCGGGGGTGTGCCGGGCCGGTGCCCCGGCACCCCGCGATGTACGCCGCCCCGCGATTCGGGGACATCACGAACTGGCTCTCGGATGGACGCGGCGGTGACCCGGCCGGGCAGCAGAGCGTTCTGACGGTATGACCCCGCAGTACTCCACGAGCAGCCCGGGCCGCCGGCGCCTGATGACAGCACGCGAGGAAGAATCGGTTCCGCGATCGGCGGATCCGCCCATCTACCGCGATCTGATGCGCAACTGGGCCAGCGCGGGACGCACCGTGCCGGGCCGCCGTGACCAGGAATGGAACAGACTCACGGCGGCGCCGGCGTGGACGCGGCGGACCGGATGGGTCAGCGGGACTCTGGCCCCGCGAGGTGACGGGCGATGACCATCCGCTGGATCTGATTGGTGCCTTCGACGATCTGCAGCACCTTGGCCTCGCGCATGAGCCGCTCGACCGGGAAGTCGGCCGTGTAGCCGTAGCCGCCCAGTATCTGCACCGCGTCGGTGGTCACCTGCATGGCGACGTCCGTGCAGAACAGCTTGGCCATGGCGGCCTGGCGGGAGTACGGCTTGCCCGCGTCCCGCAGCCGGGCGGCGGCGAGATACAGCGAGCGGCCCGCCTCGACCTTGGTCGCCATGTCGGCGAGCATGAAGCGCAGTCCCTGGAAGTCCGCGATGGGACGGCCGAACTGCTGCCGGCCGACGGCATACGAGAGCGCCTCGTCCACCGCCGCCTGGGCCACGCCGATACCGCAGGCCGCGATCCCGAGGCGCCCGGCGTCCAGCGCGGCCAGCGCGATCGCGAAGCCCTGCCCCTCGTCGCCGATACGGCGGGAATCGGGCACGCGCACACCGTCGAAGTGCAGCTGCGCGGTGGGCGAGCCCTTCATCCCCATCTTCTTCTCGGGCGCGGCGGCACTCAGCCCCACGGCGTCGCCCGGCACCAGGAACGCAGTGATCCCGCGCGCCCCCTCGCCGCCCGAGCGGGCGAGGACGGTGTAGAAGTCGGCGATCCCGCCGTGGGTGATCCAGGCCTTGGTGCCGTTGATCACCCAATCGTCCCCGTCGCGCACGGCCTTGGTACGCAGCGAGGCGGCGTCGGAGCCGGACGAAGGCTCGGAGAGACAGTACGCGCCGAGGAGCCCGCCTCCGAGCATCGCCGGGAGGAAGTCCGCCTGCTGCTCCTTGGTGCCGTAGTTGGCCAGAGCGTGGCACGCGAGGGAGTGGACGCTGACGCCGAGCCCGACGGTGAGCCGGGCGGCCGCGAGCTCTTCGAGGACCTGGAGATACACCTCGTACGGCTGGTCGCCACCACCGAACTCGGAGTCGTACGGAAGACCGAGCAGTCCGGACTCGGAGAGCAGGGCGAAGGTCTCCCGCGGGAAGACACCCGCTTCCTCCTCCTCGGCCGCACGGGGGGCGATCTCCCGCTGGACGAGCTCGTGGACCAGGGCGATCAGATCCCTGGACTCCTCGGTGGGCAGTATCCGGTCCACCGGTTGCGGGGCGCGGTCGGGCATTGCGGCGCTCTCCTCCCTGTAGGGCGCTGCGGCGGACGCGCGCGGGGTGGGACGGCGCCGCCGGATTTCACCTGGTGCGCCGATGCTGCCCTCCCGGATCACGGAAGTGGCTGACCAGCGGCTGTGGCGGGTTGAGTATGCCCGATCGGACGCCGTCCGTCACTCGTCGCCCGGACGCCGGCCGTACGGCGGAAATCCGCGGAGGGACCGGGGTACCGGACCGGGGCGGCGGCACCGGGGAGGGAGCGGGGTGCCGGAGTGCCCGCGGAACCGGGGAGGATCCGGGAGGCGATCGCCCCGGAACGCGTCAGAGCAGACCGGTCTGCGTCACGAACATGGCGATGACGACCACGAGCGTCCAGCCCATGATGTGCTCGAGGATCTTGGGTCCGTTGTCCTTGGGGCCGCCGGTGCGGGCCCGGGTGCCGACTGCGGTGGTCGTGGTCATGGTGTCTCGCTCGGTCGTCTCGGTCATGGACGTCCCCCCGATGAAGCAGCCCCGCCAGAGTGCCAGGCGCACCCACGGGCGGGCAGTGACCGGTGTCACTGCCCGCCCGTGGTCCCGACGGCTCGCGCGGGCCGTCGGGACTCAGTGAATACCGAGCGCGGCGAGCGTGTTGCGCTGGGCGGCGGACGGGGCCTCGGGCCAGTAGAGGTAGCAGACGCCTCCGGTGCCGGACACCACTTTCCCGCTCGCGTTGTACCGCTTGGTCCGGAGCCAGATGTTCTCCCACTCCCGGCGCCGGTACACCCTGCGGACTGCCGCGTTGCCCGGGGACGCGGGATCGTTCGCGATCACGTCGCCGCGGGAGGTGAAGCCGATGGCGGTCATCAGATGGCCCGCGGTCCCGTACCCCGCGCCGGTGAGCTCCTCCTTGAGGAACGACTGCGAGGTGATGGCCGGGATCCCGGCCCGGACGAGCGTCTCGAGCTCGCCGAGCGACTGCAGTCGGGTCACGACACCGTTCATGCCCTGGTACGTCGCCGCGTAGGCGGCGTTGAAGGGCCAGTTGCCGCAGCCTTCGTACTGGTAGTCGTAGGTGTGGCGGGCCGCGTGGCAGACCTGCGGGTCGGCGAAGTCGGGATCGACCCAGGCGAGGTCCTTCGCGGTGGGTCTGCGGCCCCAGTACTCGATGATCATCTGCGAGGAGGTGGGGCTGCACCAGGCCTCACCGCCGCCGTCGTACTCGGGGTACTGGCCGATGTGGGTGTTCTGCGAGTACCGCGGCACCACCAGCTCGCGGGCGAGTCCGGGAGTGGATGCGGGCACGGTGAACCGGTCCGGCACGGCGGAGGCCATCGCTCCGGTCCGCCACACGGTCGGGGTGAGGAGGGTGCCGGGCTTGCGGCAGAGGGTGAGCCGCACCCGGTGGGAGACGATCCGCAGTCCGCTCGCCGGGTCGTCCACGGCCAGCGTGTCGGTCGAGACGGCGCTCTTGCCGTCGCCCTGGCCGTCCACGGAGGTGCGGCGGATGTCGCCGTCGCCGGAGGCCCAGCGGCCCATGACGTACCAGGGGGTCTTCGTGCCGTCCGGGTATACGCCCTGCAGTTCCGTCTGCAGCCAGGTCCCGGCCGGGGTGCGGGCGTTCCAGGAGGCGATGATCTCGGTCGCGGGGACGGCGGAGCGGTACCACGGCGAGGTCCAGCGGGCGTAGTCCCAGGACGTCGTGCGCCCCGTGTGCGGGTCGCGGTAGCCGAAGCGCCCGGCCGGAGCCGAGATGACCAGTCCGGGGCGGGAGCCCACGACCGGGCGGGTGCCCTGGTGGGAGCCGCCGGCCCAGTCGTTGTACGTGGCCCAGAAGCGGTTGTCGACAAGGCGGCTTCCGGCAGCCACCGAGACGACGGGCCCGGACCGGGCCGGCGCGGGTCCTGGAGCGGTGGACTCGCGGCTGGACGCGGCCGATGCGGACGCGGCCGGCGAGAGGCCGCCCGCTCCGGAGGCAGCGGCGGCGGCGAGTGCGGCGGTGAGGACGGTTCTGCGCGAAGCGGTTCCGGTCATGGGACCTCCGTCTTGTGGGCAGGACGGTCTGGCGTCTTGCGGACACGGCAGCGCGAGGGCGTGCGGCCCGGGAGCGCTCCGGGGCGCAGGTGCCGGAGCGCTCCCTGGGCGCGGGGCCCGTGCCACTATCCCGGGTCCTGTGCGCCTTCGGCCACAGACGCGCGCGGCGCCACCCGTTCGCCGGGCCGTGTCCGGCACCGGTACGGCCGGGCGGTCCCCGCCGGGTGCCGCGGTGCGCCCCGTAGGGTGACGCCTGTGAGTACCGGCGTCCGTCTCGATCCCGACCGCGCCGCCGCGGGTCTGCGCGCGCTGCCGCCGTCCTGCGGCCCCGTCCGGCTGATCGCGGTCGACGGGCACGCGGGCTCCGGCAAGAGCACCTTCTCGGCGCTGCTGGCCGCGGCCCTGGGGGATGCCCCGGTGCTCCATCTCGACGACATCGCCACGCACGACGAACTCTTCGCGTGGACGGAACGCTTGCTGGACCAGGTGATCGCACCCCTGTCGCGGGGAAGGGGCGCGCTCTACCGCCCGTACGACTGGAATGTGCGCCGCTTCGGTCCCCCGCGCCCGCTCCCTCCCGCGCCCGTCGTCCTGGTCGAGGGGGTCGGCGCCGGTCGGCGGGCCCTGCGTCCGCATCTGGCCTGGCTGCTCTGGATGGACCGGGGTGCCGAGGAGTCCTGGGCACGCGGGCGACGTCGCGACGGTCCGGCGCTCGCGGAGTTCTGGGACGCGTGGACGGCGGCGGAGGCGCGGCATTTCGCCGATGACCCTTCGCGCCCCTTCGCCGACACTGTGGTGCGCGAGTGTTTCGAGGGGTACGAGTGGCGCCCGGGACCTGGTATGACAGCGAGCACGAGTCAACTCCTCACGGAATGTGACGGGCCTCAGTCTCCGTACTGAGCAGTCGGAAATCGGCCGCGGTGAGTGCCTCAACTCCGCTTGACCCAAGGGCCTTACAGGTCTTACGTTCTCAATGTGCGGCTTTTCGGAGCCGCCCCCACACGCGAAGCCCCCGGTTGTTCCCCCGTGACCGGGGGCTTCGTTCTACCCTCTCCGCGCTCCCCGGAGCAGTCTCCCCCGCCGGGTGCTCACGCTGGGTCACCGGCCTGAGGCCCTTTGCGCCGCCCTTATTCACCTGCCCCTGCGCAGGTACGATGCACTTCGGTGCGGTCAATTCCCGTCCGCGACAAGGTGGTTCGGCACGCTCCGACGGGCGCCCGCCCGGCGGGAGGTCACGGGGGCACATATGTGGGGGACCCGATGGACATCGGCACGCAGGGCTCACCGGCCCCGGCCGACCTCGCTTGGGTGCGCGGCGTGGACGCCTACACCATGGGCGCGTACCCGCAGGCGGAAGAGGAGTTCAGAACCGCGGTGCGGCTCGACCCCGCGATGGCGGACGGCTGGCTCGGCCTGCACGCCCTGCGCGTCGACACCACGACCGCACTGCTGCGCATGTATCGCAACCGGGAGCGCTTCGGCGAGCAGCGCGCCCGCCACCGGCGCACGCTGAACTCCTGGTACTGGCTGGGCTGGTGGGTCCAGCCGGTGCTGGAGAGCCCGCGCGATCTGCTGCTCGCGCACGCCTCGCACTGGCTCGACGGCCGCCACGTACCCGAGCTGGACCGCGCGCTCGCAGGGCTGCCGCCCATCGACACCGACCCCCAGGTGCGCTTTCTGCACGCCTGCCGTGCCTACCTGGTCAAGGACTGGGATCAGCTCGTCCGGCACACGGAACCGCTGGTCGACGATCCGCTCCTCGGCATCGAGACGGGACTGTTCGGCGGAATGGCACGGGTACGGCTCGAGATGTACGGGCAGGCCGAACCGCTGCTGTCCGCGTCGCTGATGCGCTGCCGCAGCGAGCAGCCGCAGCGCAAGGAGCTGCGCTACTGGCTGGCGCGCGCCCATGAGGGCACCGGTCGCAGCGCGGCGGCGCTGCCGCTGTACCGGGCGGTGCACCGGGTCGACCCCGCGTTCATGGACACCTCGGCACGGCTCGCCGCGATCTCGGAGTACGACGGGATCGACGGGATCGACGGCCTTGGCGGCCCCGACGAGGCACCCGGGCTCGCCGCGGTCTCGCTCGCCGGCCCGGGCTACGGCCAGGACACGGTCGACGGCCAGCAGTCCGAGGCGGAGCCGCCCCCACCCGAGCCCCGGTTCGGGGGCGACTCGCAGACGCAGTTCGGCGCCGTGGGGCCGGCCGCGCCGGTGACCCCGCCCCACGGCGTACGGGAGAAGTCGGGTGTCCCGTCCCAGCCCCGTCCGCCCGCGTTCCCTGCGGGCCCCACGGACCCGGTGCTGCTCGCCGAGGCGCTGGCGGAACTGGAGCGGATGGTGGGTCTGGAGCCGGTGAAGCGGCAGGTGAAAGCACTGTCCGCGCAGCTGGAGATGGCCCGGCTGCGGGCCGGCCAGGGGCTGCCCGTGCAGCCGCCCAAGCGCCATTTCGTCTTCTCCGGGCCCTCGGGTACCGGGAAGACGACGGTGGCCCGCATCCTCGGCCGGGTCTTCTACGCTCTCGGGCTGCTCGGCGGGGACCATCTGGTGGAGGCGCAGCGCTCGGACCTGGTCGGCGAGTTCCTCGGCCAGACCGCGGTGAAGGCCAATGAGCTGATCGACTCCGCGCTCGGCGGGGTGCTGTTCGTCGACGAGGCCTACTCCCTCTCGAACACCGGCTACAGCAAGGGCGACGCCTACGGCGACGAGGCCCTGCAGGTGCTGCTGAAGCGCGCCGAGGACAACCGCGACCACCTGGTGGTCATCCTCGCCGGCTATCCGGAGGGCATGGACCGTCTGCTGGCCGCCAATCCGGGGCTGTCCTCGCGTTTCACGACCCGGGTCGACTTCCCCTCGTACCGCCCGCTGGAACTCACGGCGATAGGCGAGGTGCTCGCGGGCACCAACGGGGACTGCTGGGACGAGGAGGCGCTGGACGAACTGCGTTCGATCAGCGGGCATGTGGTCGACCAGGGCTGGATCGACGAGCTCGGCAACGGACGTTTCTTGCGCACGCTGTACGAGAAGAGCTGCGCCTACCGGGATCTGCGGCTCTCCGGCTATACCGGCACTCCCACCCGCGACGATCTGGCGACGCTGAGACTGCCCGATCTGATGCAGGCCTACGGGGAGGTGCTGTCGGGCCGCGGTCCCACGGGACGCGGCCCGCAGGACCCGATGGGGCCCTGAGACCCCGGGCGGCCCGTGAGAGCCCGGGGCCTCCCCACTCGGCTGTAGTCCACCCCACGGGGTGGACCCGGTCCGCTCAGAGGGCCGGTGCGTCCGTGCTCAGACTCCCCCGGACGGCGTCCGCGGAGATCGCCGGCACACCGGGAGACGGGGCCGTCGCCGACCCGTTCACCGGGCGGCGCGGGGCAGGGGCGGCGCGGTGCGCCGGGTCCCGCACCTCACCGACCAGCATCTCCAGGACGTCCTCCAGCGCCACCAGGCCCAGCACCCGGCCCGAGGCGTCGGCGACCTGGGCCAGATGGGTCGCGGCGCGGCGCATCACCGTCAGCGCGTCGTCGAGCGGCAGTTCCGCCCGAAGGGTGGCCATGGGGCGCCAGATCTGCTGGGGCACGGCCCGGTCGCCGTCCTCGAGGTCGAGGACGTCCTTGACGTGGAGGTAGCCCATGAACCGGCCGTTGCCCTCACCCCCGACCGGGAAGCGGGAGTAGCCCGTCCGTACCGTCAGCTCCTCGATCTGCCGGGGGGTCACCGCCGGCGGCACGGTCACCAGGGCCGAACGGGCGATGAGGACGTCCGTCACCGGGCGGCTGCCCAGCTCGAGTGCGTCCTCGAGGCGCTCCTGCTCCTCCGGGTCGAGCAGTCCGGCCTGGCCCGCGTCCTCGACCAGCTGGCCCAGCTGGTCGCTGGTGAAGACGGCCTCGACCTCGTCCTTGGGTTCGACCCGGAACAGCTTCAGCACGACCCGGGCACACGCCCCGAGCCCCACCGTCACCGGACGGCACAGCCGGGCGAAGCCGACCAGGGGCGGTCCGAGCCACAGCGCGGTCTTCTCCGGGGCCGCCATCGCCAGGTTCTTCGGGACCATCTCGCCGATGACGAGGTGCAGGAAGACCACGACGGCGAGGGCGACGACATAGCCGAGCGGATGGATCAGGGCATCGGGCACATGGACGGCGTGGAAGACGGGCTCCAGCAGGTGCGCCACCGTCGGCTCGGCGACCGCGCCGAGCGTCAGCGAGCAGACCGTGATGCCGAACTGGGCGGCGGCCATCATCTGGGGCAGGTTCTCCAGGCCGTGCAGGACCTGGCGGGCGCGCGCCGACCCCCCGCCGCGTGTGGCCGCGAGCGGCTCGATCTGGCTGCGCCGGACCGACACCAGGGCGAACTCGGCGCCCACGAAGAAGCCGTTGGCCAGCACCAGCAGCACGGCGAAGAGCAGTTGGAGCAGGCTCATCGGGCGCCCTCCATGACCGCGGGGACCTCTGCGGTGCGCACCAGCCGGACACGCTCGGCCCGGTAGCGGTCCACCTGGCGTACGGAGAGCTTCCAGCCGGGGAGCTCCGCCTTGTCGCCGGGGGCCGGGATGCGGCCGAGCAGATCGGCGACGAGCCCGGCGACGGTCTCGTACGGCCCGTCGGGCACCTCGAGGCCTATCCGGCGCAGGGTGAGCACCCGGCAGCTGCCGTCGGCCTCCCAGGCGGGCCTGCCCTCCTCCGGGGCGACCGGGGCGAGCTCGGGCCGGGCGTCGGCCTCGCGGTCGTGCTCGTCGCGGACCTCGCCGACGAGTTCCTCGACGATGTCCTCCAGGGTGACGACGCCCGCCGTGCCGCCGTACTCGTCCACGACGACGGCTATGGGCTGCTCGCTGCGCAGCCGCTCCAGCAGCTGGCGCACCGGCAGGGTCTCGGGCACCAGCAGCGGCTGCACCGCGATACGGCCGACCGGGGTACGCAGCCGCAGGTGCGCCGGTACGGCGAGCGCGTTCTTGAGGTGGACCATGCCGACGATCTCGTCGATGCGGTCGCGGTACACGGGGAAACGGGACAGGCCCGTGGCCCGGGTGAGGTTGAGGACGTCCGCCGCGGTCGCGTCGGACTGCAGGGCGCTCATCTTCACCCGTGGCGTCATCACGTGCTGGGCCGTGAGCCGGCCCAGTGACAGGGTCCGCACGAACAGGTCGGCCGTGTCCTGCTCGAGAGCTCCGGCACGGGCCGAGTGGCGGGCGAGGGAGACCAGTTCGCCGGGGGTGCGGGCCGATGCCAGCTCGTCGGCCGGTTCGACGCCGAGCATCCGCACCAGCCGGTTCGCGACCGCGTTGAGCAGCGCGATCACGGGCCGGAAGAGCGCGGAGAAACGGTGCTGCGGACCGGCCACGAACCGGGCGACCTGCAGCGGCCGGGACACGGCCCAGTTCTTCGGCACGAGCTCGCCGACCACCATCTGCACCGCCGACGCGAGCAGCATGCCGATCACGACGGCCGCACCGGGGACGGCGCCATCGGGGAGGCCCACCGCGGTCAGCGGCGGGCTGAGCAGCTGGGCCAGGGCCGGCTCGGCGAGCATGCCGACGACCAGGGAGGTGATCGTGATGCCGAGCTGGGTGCCGGACAGCTGGAACGACAGCTCGCGCAGGGCGCGTACGACACCGTGGGCACGGCGGTCACCCTCCGCCGCGGCGCGCTCCGCGTCCGCACGCTCGACGGTGACCAGGCCGAACTCGGCGGCCACGAAGAAGCCGTTCGCGAGGATGAGCACCAATGCCGCGCAGAGCAGCAGTAGCGGGATGATCATGCCGCCGCCTCGGGTGAGGGGGCGGCGCAGGTACTACCGGACGATCCGTCCATTGCCGGAGGGAGTCACTCCTCGGGTCGTAGGTGCCTCACGGGCCGGCGTGGCCCCGTGGGTGTGAGGCGGAGGTGCACTCGGCACCTCCGCCTCAAGAGTAATCATGTCCTTGCCCCCTGGGGCAGGGGCTCAGTCGCGGTCCGTTCCGGTGCCGCGCGCTTCGGCGAGGGCGCGCAGGGCGCGTGCGTCGCGAATCGCTTGGTGCCGGGCGATTCCCGGCTGGATTCCGAGGGCCGGCAGACTCGTCCCGTCACTCAGATCGAGGAAGACCCAGGGGTCACCCGGCCGGAGGTTGACACGGAGGATCTCCGCCCACTCGAGCCGTCGGGTACGGGTGAGGTTGACCACAGTGACCCCCTGTTCCTCGGCGACGACCTTGGGGCGGCTGAGGAGGGCCAGCACCCCGAAGAAGAGCAGCGCGGTGAAGACGAAGCTGATCCGCTCCCCCGTGCCGAGCTTCTCCAGGGCGAGGGCGACGGCCGTGATGACGGCGAACATCACCGTGCCCACGGTCAGCAGCACGGCCCGGGTCCGGGTCGGCCTGAAGGTGACCGGGAGAGCCGGGAGTTCCTCCTGGTCCACGGGGGACGACGACGATGACGGTGGCGAAGACATGGCCCCTCTGCTGTGGTGTTCTCTTTGCCGTCGGCCGCTAGGGGGTTTCTGATGGATCTCCGTGGAGGAAGGAGCGGCGTCCGGTGCGTGCTCTCGGAGTGCCGGCCGGAAGCTCTCGTACGGGACGTACTTGGGCTTTCGGCCGGTGCGGCGAGAGTGAGGGCCGGGCGTCGCGACGCCGCGGAGATCCATCAGAAGCCCCCTAGAGGCGGCAGGCGTGGATCGCCGTGGTCAGGATCGCGCGGGCGCCCAGTGCGTAAAGGTCGTCCATCACGCGCTGCGCCTCCTTGGCGGGGACCATGGCGCGCACGGCGACCCAGCCCTCGTGGTGCAGCGGGGAGATGGTCGGCGACTCCAGGCCCGGGGTGAGGGCGACGGCCTGCTCCAGGTGCTCGACCCGGCAGTCGTAGTCCATCATCACGTAGGAGCGGGCGACCAGGACGCCCTGGAGCCGGCGCAGGAACTGCTGGACCTTCGGGTCGTCGGCGCCGGCACCGGTGCGGCGGATGACGACGGCCTCGGAGGTGAGGATCGGCTCGCCGATCACGGCGAGTCCCGCGTTGCGCAGGCTGGTGCCGGTCTCGACGACATCCGCGATGATTTCGGCGACGCCCAGCTCGATCGCGGTCTCGACGGCGCCGTCGAGGTGCACGACCGAGGCGTCGATGCCGTTGTCCGCGAGATGCTTGGCGACGATGCCCTCGTACGAGGTGGCGATCGTCATCCCGCCGAAGTCCTCGACGCCCGAGGCGGTGCCGGGCTTGGTGGCGTAGCGGAACGTGGAGCGGGCGAAGCCGAGCTGGAGGATCTCCTCGGCGCCGGCGCCGGAGTCGAGAAGCAGGTCGCGGCCGGTGATGCCGATGTCGAGGCGGCCCGAGCTGACGTAGATCGCGATGTCGCGCGGGCGCAGGTAGAAGAACTCGACCTCGTTCTCCGGGTCGACCAGCACGAGCTCTTTGGAGTCCTTGCGCTGCAGGTAGCCCGCCTCATGGAGCATCTCTCCCGCAGGCCCGGAGAGTGAACCCTTGTTGGGGACGGCGATGCGCAGCATGAGGTGGGCTTCCTTTGTGCGTAGGTGCGTGCGGGGTGGGTGTGCGTAGGGAACGAGTACGCGTGTGCTCAGAGGTGGGCGTAGACGTCGTCGAGGCTGATGCCCCGGGCGACCATCATCACCTGGACGTGGTACAGCAGCTGGGAGATCTCCTCGGCTGCCGCCTCCTTGCCCTCGTACTCGGCGGCCATCCAGACCTCGGCGGCCTCTTCGACGACCTTCTTGCCGATGGCATGGACGCCCTTGTCCACGAGCTCGGCGGTGCGGGAGGTGGCGGGATCGCCGTTGGCTGCCTTGTGCTGGAGCTCGGCGAAGAGCTCCTCGAACGTCTTCTTGGACATGGTGGTCCCACCCTACGCGGAAGTGCCCTCTCCTCAGCGCCAGGGTTCAGATACTGAACGCAGGGTGGCCGCGGTGGCCACGGCCGCGGTCACGGCCTCGTGTCCCTTGTCCTCGTTCGAGCCCTCGAGACCGGCCCGGTCGAGCGCCTGCTCCTCGGTGTCGCACGTCAGTACGCCGAAGCCGACGGGGACGCCCGTCTCGATGGAGACCTGGGTGAGGCCGTGGGTGACGCCCTGGCACACGTACTCGAAGTGGGGCGTGCCGCCCCGGATGACGACGCCGAGCGCGACGATCGCGTCGTAGCCGCGGCCGGCCAGGACCTTGGCGACGACGGGGAGCTCGAAGCTGCCGGGGACCCGCAGCAGGGTCGGCTCGTCGATGCCCAGCTCGTGCAGCGCGCGCAGGGCGCCGTCGACGAGGCCGTCCATGATCTTCTCGTGCCACTGGGCCGCGATCACGGCCACGCGGAGGTCTCCGCAGTTGCGTACGGACAGTTCGGGTGCGCCCTTGCCGCTCACGTTTCTCCTTGGTTCTGTGTGGTGCCGTCTGCCGGTGTCGCCGGGGACGCGTTACTGGTTGCCGCAGGTGGACGCGATCACCGGAGTCGCCCCGGGGGTCCGGGAGGAACCGTCCAGCCAGGGCAGGTCGTGTCCCATGCGGTCGCGCTTGGTCAGCAGGTAGCTCAGGTTGTGCTCGCCGGCCTGGATCGGCACGGCTTCGCGCCCTTCGACCTTCAGGCCGTGCCGCACCAGCGCGCTGATCTTGTCGGGATTGTTGGTCATCAGCCGGAGGCTGCGCACTCCGAGGTCGTCGAGGATCTGGGCGCCTGCGGCGTAGTCCCGGGCGTCGGCCGGCAGGCCGAGCTCCAGATTGGCGTCCAGGGTGTCCCGTCCGCGCTCCTGCAGTTCGTACGCCCGCAGCTTGGACACCAGGCCGATGCCGCGGCCCTCGTGGCCGCGGAGGTACACGACGACGCCGCGTCCGGCCTCGGTGATGCGCTCCATGGACGCCTGCAGCTGGGGGCCGCAGTCGCAGCGCTGCGAGTGGAAGATGTCGCCGGTCAGGCACTCGGAGTGGACGCGGACCAGCACGTCCTCGCCGTCGCCGATGTCCCCGTGGACGAGCGCGACGTGCTCGACGCCGTCGACGGTCGAGCGGTAGCCGTACGCCGTGAACGCACCGTGCGCGGTGGGCAGGTTCACCTCGGCCTCACGTCGCACGGTCGGCTCGGAGCTGCGCCGGTAGGCGATCAGGTCCTCGATGGAGATGATCGTCAGGCCGTGCTTGCGGGCGAACGGGATCAGTTCGGGCAGCCGCAGCATGGCGCCGTCCTCACCGGCGATCTCGACGATCGCTCCGGCGGGGCGCAGTCCGGCCAGGCGGGCCAGGTCGACGGCGGCCTCGGTGTGGCCGCTGCGCGCCAGGACACCGCCCGGCTTGGCGCGCAGCGGGAAGATATGGCCGGGGCGTACGAAGTCGGAGGCCCCGGCCCTGCCGCCGGCCAGCAGCCGCAGTGTGGTGGACCGGTCGGCCGCGGAGATTCCGGTGCTCACGCCGTGGGCGGCGGAGGCGTCGACGGACACGGTGAAGGCCGTACTCATCGACTCGGTGTTGTGCGCGACCATCTGGGGCAGCTCGAGCCGCTCCAGTTCGTCGCTCTCCATGGGGGCGCAGATCAGCCCGCGGCACTCGCTCATCATGAAGGCGACGATCTCGGGCGTGGCCTTCTCGGCCGCGATGACGAGGTCGCCCTCGTTCTCGCGGTCCTCGTCGTCGACGACCACGACGGGGCGCCCGGCGGCGATGTCGCGGATGGCCTGTTCGACGGGGTCGAGGCGGAGGTCCTCGATGTCGTCGGCCGGGTTCCAGACGGGCAGGGCACTCATGCTGCCACTCCTTCCAGGGCAGGAGCGGTGCGGGACCGCTGCCACCAGTCGCGCAGGCCCCACAGGACCAGCGCGCCGTAGATCACATAGACGAAACCGGAGAAGGCGTAACCGTTCGCGAAGTTGAGCGGTACGCCGACGAGGTCGACGAGCAGCCATGCGAACCAGAACTCGACCATGCCGCGGGCCTGGGCGTACATCGCCAGGAGCGAGCCGACGAAGATGTAGGCATCCGGCCACGGGTCCCAGGACAGGGCCGGGTACAGGGTGAACAGGCCGCCGACGGCGACGGTGCCGAGCAGTGCCGCGCCGGCCATCGCCCCGCGCTCGCGCCAGGTCGCGAAGCGGACGGCGATCGAGCCGTCCTGGGCCTGCTCACGGCCGCGGGTCCACTGCCACCAGCCCCAGGCCGCGACGGCCATGACCACGACCTGCTTGCCGGCGCTGCCGGTGAGGTGGGAGGTGGCGAAGGCGGCGAAGAGGATGAGGCCGGAGGCGAACTGGGCGGGCCAGGTCCACACGGAACGGCGCCAGCCGAGTGCGAGGGCCGTCAGACCGATCAGGTTGCCGGTCATGTCGGACCACTTGATGTGCTGGCCGAAGGCGGTGAACGCCTCCGCGTTCAGCCAGCTCAGGCTGCTCACTTGGCGTCCTCCTGGCTGCCGGCGCCGAGCAGCCGCTCGACGTACTTGGCGATCACGTCCACCTCGAGGTTGACCGGGTCGCCCGGCTGCTTGATGCCGAGCGTGGTCAGCGCGAGGGTGGTGGGGATCAGGCTGATGGTGAAGTAGTCGGGGCCCGCTTCGACGACGGTCAGGCTGACTCCGTCGACGGTGATGGAGCCCTTCTCGACGACGTAGCGCGAGAGGTCCGCCGGGAGGGAGATCCTGACGATCTCCCAGTTCTCGGACGGGGTGCGCTCGACGATCGCGCCGGTGCCGTCGACGTGGCCCTGGACGATGTGCCCGCCGAAGCGCCCGTCGGCGACCATGGGCCGCTCCAGATTGACCCGGGAGCCGACACCGAGCGCGCCCAGGCTGGAGCGCTTCAGGGTCTCGGCCATCACATCGGCGGTGAACTCGCCGTCGGCGGTGTCCACGACGGTCAGACAGACGCCGTTCACGGCGATGGAGTCGCCGTGCTTCGCGCCTTCGGTGACCACGGGGCCGCGCAGGCGGAAGCGGGAGGCGTCGCCGAGTTCCTCGACGGCGGTTACCTCACCCAGCTCTTCGACGATTCCGGTGAACACTCAAGCTCCCTTGGGGACGGTCGCGGAGATCCGCAGATCGGGGCCGATACGGACGGTCTCGGTCACGTCGAGCCGCAACGCCTCGGTGATGGTGGTGATTCCGGCGTCGGCGAGGGCCGGCCGGCCCCCGCCGAGGAGTACGGGCGCGATGTAGCCGACGACTCGGTCGACGGCGCCCGCGGCGATGAAGGATCCGGCCAGGGTCGGGCCGCCCTCGAGGAGTACGGAGCGGACGCCGCGCGCGTACAGCTCGCCGAGCAGGGCTTGGACGCCGATGCCGCGTTCGTCCGCGCTCAGCCGGGCGAGGTCGGCTCCGGGCAGATGCCGGGTGTCCGCGTCCTCGGCGACGACGACGAGCGTGGGCGCCGCGTCGTCCAGGACCCGGGCCGTCGGCCGGACGGTCGCGTGGGTGTCGAGGACCACGCGCAGCGGCTGAGTGGCGCCCTCGATGCCGCGTACGGCGAGGTGCGGGTCGTCGGCGCGCAGTGTTCCGGAGCCGACGACGACCGCGTCGGCCTCGGCGCGCAGCCGGTGGACGTCGGCACGGGACTCGGGCGAACTGATCCAGCGGCTGGTGCCGTCGGCGGCGGCGATACGCCCGTCGAGGGTGGCGGCATACTTCCACAGGACGTACGGCCTGCCGAGGCGTACCGAGGTGAGCCAGGCGATGTTGCCTTCCCCGGCCTCGTCGCCGAGCAGCCCCTGCTCGGCGTGGACGCCCGCGGCGCGCAGGGTCTCGGCGCCTCCGGTCGCCTGCGGGGTGGGGTCGGCGACCGCGTACACGACGCGGGCGATCCCGGCCTCGATCAGGGCCTGGGCACAGGGGCCGGTGCGGCCGGTGTGGTTGCAGGGCTCGAGGGTGACGTACGCGGTGCCGCCCCTGGCGCGCTCCCCCGCGTCCCGGAGCGCGTGGATCTCGGCGTGCGGGCCTCCGGCGCGCTGGTGGTAGCCCTCGCCGACGGTGGCTCCGGACGCGTCGGTGATGACGCACCCGACGACGGGGTTGGGGCTGGTGGAGCCGAGTGCACGGGCGGCGAGCTCGATGGCTCGGCGCATGGCGCTGATGTCGGCTGCGGTGGCCACCCGGTCCTCCTGCCTCTTCGGGCACGGACTCCGGGGGCTGTCGTCGAACGACAGAGCAAGCGGTACCAACGCCTCTGGGGAAGGTCGGGCCGACGGAACCGGTCGTCGACGAGGACGATCGGCCGCAGACGGCCGACGAACCACGAGGGTCGCCCGCCGCGCACTGCCTCCCATCCGGACTTTCACCGTCGGTCCAGGAATTTCACCTGGTCAACCGACCACTGGATGCGGTCGGGTCGCGGACTGTAACCGCCGGTTCGGAATTACACCGACCCCGGAGTGCGCTGCTGCTGATACAGGGCCAGTCTGCCACGCTCCGGAGTGGGCCATGCGAGTGACTTCCTGTGTCCTGGCTCACAGCGCGACGTCCGAGCATCGTCGACGGCGCATGGTCCAGACCTATTGACTTATTGGTCTAGTCCTCTTAGCCTCTCTGTCACTCCATGGACCAGTCCCCCGCCGCATCCCCGACCGGACGTCAACACAGCCCGGACGGCTTCGGGTTGAGCGGCGACAGGTCTCCCGGCGGCGGTTCACCGGCCCTTGCCGCCGCCGGGCCCCTCGCCGCCTTCCCCCGCCCCACCCCCGGGACTCACCTCTGGCCGGCGGGCGTGAACAGTTCGTCCTGCGCCGCGTCCCGCGCGGTCAGCAGTGCGCCGTGGAGCACCCCCGCGCCGCCGAGCCGGCCGGCCCGGACCTCGGTCATCAGCGGTGACAACCCGTTCAGCCGCCGCTCGACCCGCTTCGCCAGCGCCTCTCCGCCCGCGTGCCCGATCTCCCCGCCGAGCACCACACAGCCGGGGTCAAGCACGGCGACGGCCGCCGCGACCCCGACCGCGATGCGCTCGGCCAGTGCGTCCAGGAAGGCCTGTGCGCCGGAGAAGGAACCGGCGTCAGGAAGAGAACGGGCATCCAGGAGGGACCGTGCATCCGCGGTATCGGTGCCGGCCGCCGCGGCCGCCCGGACCGCGGACTCCGCATCACCCCGCAGCCCGCACTCCTGCGCGAGCCGGGCCACCGCGGCTCCGCTCGCCAGCGAATGGAATCCCCCCTCGCACCGATCCGCGGCGGGCAGACCGTCGGTGCCCGGCACCGGCAGAAAGCCGATCTCCCCGGCACCGCCCGAGGCCCCTCGCCGCAAACGGCCGTCGAGGACCAGCGCCGCACCGACCCCCTGGCCGAGCCAGAGCAGCACGAAGGTGTCCCGGTCGCGGGCGACCCCGAGGCGCTGCTCGGCGACCGCGGCCAGATTGGTCTCGTTCTCGACGAGCACCGTGGCGGGCAGCCGCAGTTGCAGGGCGGCGACCAGTCGGCGATGCCAGGCGGGCAGACCGGTGGAGTCCCTCAGTTCCCCCGTCGTGGGATCGATCAGCCCGGGTGCGCCGACGACGGCGGTGTGGAGCCGGTTCGCGCCCGCTTCGGCCGCCGTGCGTTCCAGCAGGGCGACGGCGCGTTCGACGGCCGGCCCGGTGTCCGTGTCCCCGCCGATCGGCAGTGTCGCCTCGGCGAGCGTCGCACCGAGCAGATCGGCGACCGCGACCGAGACACCCTGGGTGCGCACATCGAGGGCCGCGAGGTGGGCCTGATCGGCGACGATCCCGTAGAGCCGGGCGTTCGGGCCCCTGCGCTGCGCGCCCGCCTCGCCGACGACCCGGATCAGACCGGAACCCTGCAGCCGGTCCACCAGATCGGCGACGGTCGGCCGGGAGAGCCCGGTCAGGGTCTTCAGCTGCGTCGCCGTCAACGGGCCTTCGTCCTGCAGCAGTCGCAGGGCGAGCCGGTCGTTGATGGCCCGGGCGGTGCTCGGGGATGCGGGCATACCGGCGATCCTTCCAGAAGACCTCGCCGGCCCAGTGCCGCGGAGACTATTTATCAGGCAGGGTTCCTGATAATTTTACGTCCACGGGCAGCCCATGGGGAGGACGGCGCCGATGCCGAGCGAAGTGACCTTCGACCCACGGCAGTTGAACCGGGCGCGGTATGCCGTGGCGGCTGTCTTCTGTGTGCACGGCGCGGTGACCGGCAGCTTCGCCACCCGGATCCCCTGGATTCAGGACCATGCCGGGGTCGGGGCGGGACAGCTCGGCCTCGCGCTCGCCTTCCCCGCGATCGGGGCGTCGCTCGCGATGCCGCTCGCCGGAGCCGTCAGCCATCGCTTCGGTGCACGGGCCGCGCTGCGCGGACTGCTGACGCTGTGGACCCTCGCCCTCACGCTCCCCACGCTGTCGCCGAATATGTACGCGCTGTGCGCCGCACTGTTCGTGTACGGCGCCACCGCGGGGATGTCCGACGTCGCCATGAACGCGCTCGGCGTCGAGGTCGAGAACCGGCTCGACCGCTCGATCATGTCCGGTCTGCACGGGATGTGGAGCGCGGGCGCCCTGATCGGCTCCGCGGCGGGCACCCTCGCCGCCCATCTGGGCAGTGACGCACGGCTGCACCATCTGGTGGCTTCCCTGGCGCTCACCGCGCTGGGGCTGCTGGCCTGCCGGCATGTGCTGGATCTGCGCAGCGCCCCGGACACCGATCCGCCGCCGCGCTTCGCGCTGCCGCCCCGCTCGGCGGTGGTCATCGGCGCGATCGGCTTCTGCGGGGTGTTCGCGGAGGGTGCGAGCCTGGACTGGTCGGCGGTCTACCTGCGGGACGCACTGGGGACGTCGGCCGGTCTCGCCGCGGCTTCGACCACGGCGTTCGCCCTCACCATGGCGGTGGCCAGACTGCTGGGCGACAGGATCGTCGACCGGTTCGGACCGGTCCGTACCGTACGCGTCGGCGGGGTGCTGGCGACGGCGGGCGGCGTGCTGGTCGTCCTGGCCCCGCATCCCGTCGTGGCGATGGCCGGATTCGGGTGCATCGGGCTCGGTGTCGCGGTCGTCGTGCCACTGGCCTTCGCGGCGGCGGGACGCAGCGGCACGAATCCGAGCCTGTCGATAGCGGGTGTCGCCACGATCACGTACACCTCGGGGCTCATCGCCCCTTCGGCCATCGGCGGGATCGCCGATCTGACGTCGCTGGCCGTGTCGTTCGCGCTGGTGACCGTGCTGGCCTTCGGGCTGGTCGCCGGAGCGGGAGTGCTGCGCGGCAGCACGCGAACGGCCGCCGCCGACTCCGGGGTCACGGCCAGGGCGGCCGCACCGGAGATCCAGGCGTGAAGACGGCCGTCCGCAGCACCGGAGTTCAGACCACCCGGTGACCGGGCACGGGCATCGTGGCCCGCACCCGGCCGCCGCCGAACCCGCTGACGCGGATGACTCAGCCGAGCTTCTTCATCTGGGCGTCGATGACGGTCTTCGGCTGCTCGGCCTTGCCCGCGAAGCTCTGCGCGAGGAAGGAGGCGACCGTGCCGCCCTTGCGGACCACGACGAGGTGCGCCGTGCCGGTCTCGCCCTCGAGGTCCACGCTGAGCGTGAAGGCCACGGACTCCTCGCCCGCCGTGTAGGAGGCGGGCTCGACCTTGGTGATCTTCGTCTTGTCGGCACCCGCGATCAGGGTGAAGCCGCCGGTGCAGTCGGCCCCGGCCTTCTTGTAGGCGGCGACGGCGTCCGCGGCCCCCTTGCCGTCGTAGGAGCTCAGCGTGTCGGCCGTGACCGTGGCACCGAGGGCTCCGAGGGCGGCCTTCGCCTTCTCCTCCGGAGAGGCATTGGCACCGGGGGCCTTGGGGATGCCCACGATCTTCCGGCTGGCGGTCGCGCCGGGAGCTCCTACCGGCCGCAGGGCCATGGTGTCGACCAGGGTCTTGCACTCGGGCTTGTCACCGGTGACGGACTTCGCCGCGGCGAGGTCGGCCGCGTTGGGCTTGGCGATCTTGTGGTTCTGCAGATCGCTCTCGGCCAGGATCAGCTTCTCCACCTCGGCCTGGGACAGGGCCTTCGCCGCCGGCTCGGCAGCCGCCCCCGACGAACCGCCCTTGGACGAGTCCTTGCCGGCCGGCTCCTCGGAACCGCAGGCGCTGACGAGCATGGCCAGGGAGACGGCGGATACCGCGACGGCGGCGCGGCGGACGGTGATGCGACGCATGAGACTGCTTCCTTCTCGATCGGTGAAAAACGTTCCCCCCGCGACGAGTCCACCCAGCAGTACTCACGCGGAATCTGTTGCATGGTCAACTTAATGGCCGTACCGACGCGAGGACCTGCGGGGAGCCTTCGGCGAACGGATCGTGATCATGGCGCAATATCAGCTGTACACAACCGAGACGAACCGGAGGGCAACCCTCCTCGCGGCGGACGTCGAGTTCACCGGCGGATGCCGACCTCACCGGCCGACACCGACCTCGCCGCGCGCGTCTCGGCGCCGCTCAGCCCGTCGCCAGGTCGAAGGCTTCATCCGGACTGAAGGTGCCGGCCATGCCCCGGCAGCCGTCCGACTCACCGGGCAGTTTGATCCACAGATAGGCGTCGATGCGTGACTCCGCGGTCCGGGTCGTCGGCGCCCGGCCGAGCGCGCGCCCGGACGGATCGCACCACACCCCGGCCTCCGGTGCGCCGTTGCCGTTGCGGCTGGTGTCGATGACGGCGCCGAGGTGCGCGGGGCCGCCCAGCGCGTCCAGCACCTGCCTCGCGTAGCGGGCCTCGTCGGCCGTGCGCCGGAAGTTGGACACATTGGTGAAGACGCCGTCCCCGCTGGTCGCCGCCCCGGCGGCGCGCAGCAGCCGGGCCATCACCGCCGGGGGGTGCCATCCCGAGTGGCCCGCGTCGAAGTAGACCTTCGCCCGGGAGTTGGCGGCCTGCAGGGTGCGGCCGGCCCTGGCCAGCGAGGCGTTGCGGGCGGCCCGACCGCCGTCGGAGAGGCAGTCCGACAGCGCCAGCGAGTCGGGTTCGAGGACGACGATCACGGGTCCGGTCCCGAGGCCGTCCGCGAACTCCCCGATCCATCCGTCGTAGGCGGCGAGATCGGGCGCCCCGCCCTGGGACGCGCCCCCGCAGTCCCGGTCGGGGATCGCGTACGGCACGAGGACCGGGACCCGCCCGGCAGCCGCGGCCGCGGAGGTCACCGCGCTTACCTCACGGGTGATCTCGCCCGGGTTGTACGCGGTGAACCACACGGCGGCGGGCCGGTCCGCGATCCGCGACTCGATGAGCGGTCTGCGCGGGTCGTCCGGGTGGGCGCGTACCCAGTCGAGGACCTGCGACTCGGGGTGCCGGTACAGCGGTCCGCCGCCGGGGACCGGCCCCGGCGAGGCGGCTTGCGGCGCCCGCGGGGCGGATCGCGGGTTCACCTCCGGCGAGGGTCCGGGTGAGGACGGAGGGGACGAGGTGAGGGACGGGGCGGGCAAGGGGCCCGGGCGCACGGTCGACGGCACGGCCGTCGGTGAACTGCCCGTCTCCACACGCACCGTGTCGCGCGCGGTGCCCTGCCCGGCCGTGCCACCCGCTGCGGACACCAGTCCCGTGACCGTGCCCACGACCACGACCGCCGAGGCCCCTGCGGCCATGAATCCGCGGCGCGCCGCGCGGCGCCGCTCGATCCGCTGCGCCCGCCGCCGGATGCGTACGCCTGACACCGTCCGTTCCCCCCTGTGCCGAAGGCCCTCACCGGGCTCTCTGGTGGCCGCCCGTCATCCGGTCCTTCCCCCGTTCCGGGGAAGCCCGGGCCGGGCGGCACCCGTCCGAGCCTAGGACTGGGACGCTGCCTCCATGGCCCAGACCGAAGAGTTCGCAGCACACGTCGACGCCCCCTGCGGGCCTGGTGATCCCTCGGTCGGCCCGGTGGTGACGCGGATGCGCGCGCTCCGCTCGCGCTGGCCGGCACACGACGGCGTCGCGGTCTTCAACCGGGTGTACCTGGCGGTCACGGAGGAGCTCGGCCGGCGAATCGGCCGCGGGGAGTTCCCGGACCGGCGATCCGCCGTCACGCTGGGCGTTCTGTTCGCCGAGCGCTATCTCGACGCCGTCGAGGAGACCTCGGCGGGAGGCCGGGCGCCGGCCTGCTGGCGTCCGCTGTTCCAGTACCGGTGCCATCCCGGCGTACGTCCACTGCAGTTCGCGCTGGCCGGAATCAACGCGCACATCGGCCACGACCTCGCGCTCGCGGTCGTCGACACCTGCCGTAGGCTCGGCTGCGAACCGCCGCGACTGGAGGGGGCGTTCGACCGCGTGGGTGACATCCTCACCCTGCTGGAGGAGCGCATCCGCGAAGATCTGATGCCCGGTCCCGATCTGCTGGAGATCGCCGACCCCGTCACTCATCTGCTGGGCTCATGGAGTCTGGAGCGGGCCAGGGACGGCGCGTGGTCGGCCGCCCGGCTGCTGTGGAGCATCAGGGAACTCCCGGAACTGACCGATGAGTTCACCGAGAGGCTGGACGCGGGTGTCGGGCTCGTCGGGCGCTGCCTGCTCACCCCCTGGCCCCTGAGGTGACGCCCGCTGCGCGCCCCGACGCGAAGGAGCACAGATGACGATCCGGCTCGGACTCGGCCTCCCCCAGATGAGGCAGTACGACATCGGCCGCGACATCCCCGCGGTGGCCAGGGCCGCGGAGGAAACCGGCTACGACAGTCTGTGGGTGTTCGAGCGTGTGCTGTTCCCCGAGCCGATGGTGCACGGGCTGTACGGCATCCCCGGTCTGGCCTGGCCCGACGCCTACCGCGCGGTGGCGGATCCGCTGGTGTCGCTGACGCTCGCCGCGGCGGCGACGGACCGGGCGAGGCTCGGCACGAGTGTGCTGATCGCGCCCCTGCACATCCCCTTCCAGCTGTCGCGCGCCCTCGCCTCGCTGGACGCGGCCAGCGGCGGGCGGGTCGTCGCCGGTTTCGGCACCGGCTGGTCCGTCGACGAGTACGCGGCCGCTTCCGTCGCCCCCTTCGAACAGCGCGGGGCGGTCCTCGACGAACTGCTCGACGTCTGCCGCGCGGTGTGGGGCCCGGACCCCGTCGCATACGAGGGCCGGCTGACCCGGATCGCCCCGTCCGTGGTCGGACCCAAGCCGGCCCGGCCCATCCCGGTGCTGCTGCCGGCGCTGAGCCCGAAGGCCACCCGCCGGATGGTGGACCGGGCGGACGGCTGGATGCCGTTGGCCATGGGACCGGAGAAGCTGGCCGAGGACTGGCGGCGGGTCCGGGAGGCGGCGGCCGAGCGCGGGCGGGAGCGGCCCCTGGAGGTCGTCGTCCGTGCGAACGCGGTCTACAGCGAGAAGCCGCTGGAGGACACGGACCGCAAGCCGTTCCACGGCAGTGTGGACCAGATCGTGGCGGACCTCGCGGCCCATGTGGCTCCCGGACTGGGCGAGTTCCTGGTGGATCTGCAGGGCACCACGCGTGATGCCGAGGAACTCAAGGACGTCGCCGCCGCGGTGTACGAGGGCGTGCGGGGCGCGGGGCTCTGACCCGTTCCGCGCGGGAATCCGGGCGGATGCGGAGCCGCCGCCGACCGGGATGTCCGGCCGGCGGCGGCGTAGGCGACCTCCCGGGACCGACCGGGTCACGATCGGCGGCGGGGGCTCATCCATGGGGCACGGCTCTACGGGCAGAGCGGTTCAGTCCTCCGGCAGTTCCACCGGGGCGAGTTCGTCGAACAGGTCACCCGGACCGGGGTTGGTGGCGTCCGTGGCACCGCCGAAGTGGTGCATCACGCCCCACACCGCGTTCAGCGCCGTCTGCACCGCGCCCTCGGCCCAGCCGGCCGTCCACGAGATGTCGTCGCCGGCGAGGAAGACACCGCGCTTGTCGGCGGGCAGCCGGTCCTGCATGAAGTGGGTGAACAGGCGCCGCTGGTAGCGGTAGTGACCCGGCAGGTTGGCCTTGAACGCGCCCATGAAGTAGGGCTCGTTCTCCCAGGACACGGTCACCGGGTTGCCGATGATGTGCCCCCGGATGTCGACGTTCGGGTAGATCTCGCCGAGCGACTTGAGCATGACCTCCATACGCTCGTTCGCGGACAGCGGCAGCCACTTGAGGCTGTCGTCGCACCACGTGTACGAGAGGCAGATGACGGCCGGCTTGTCGGGACCGTCGTCGAGGAGGTACGTGCCGCGCGTCATACGGTCGGTGAGCGTCATCGACATGACGTCACGGCCCGTCTTCTCGTCCTTGTCCAGCCAGAACGGCCGGTCGACCGGCACGAACAGCTTGGACGACTCCATGTAGTGCGTCCGCTCCATCGCCGTCCAGTGGTCGATGGGGAAGAGCGAGTCATCGCAGTCGATCTTGGACAGCAGCATCCAGGACTGCGCGGTGAAGATCGCCGCCTGGTAGCTGCGGATGTCGCCTGCCGCGTCGGTGACCACGATCCGGTTGCCGGTCACACGGTGCAGACGGGTCACCGCGGGCCGCGGCTCGCCCTCGTGCAGGGACTTCAGCGAGGTGCCCTGCGGCCAGTGCACGATCTTCTGCGGCTCGCGCTCCCACAGTCGCAGCGGCAGCTGCTGGGAGCCGCCGACAATGCCGCGGTGGTGGTCGTCGGCCTCGGTGTAGACGACGCGCAGGATCTCCAGGATGGAGTTGGGGAAGTCGGTGTCCCAGCCGCCGGTGCCGAAGCCGACCTGGCCGAAGATCTCGCGGTGCCGGAAGGACTTGAACGCCTCGGAGTCGCAGAGGAAGCCGTAGAACGTCTGGTTGTCGAGCTTCTCGACGAGCCTCGCCCAGATCTCCCGGATGCGCGGGACGTCGCGCTCGCGCATGGCGCGGTTCATGTCGGTGAAGTCGGCGCCCTCCTCCAGGCAGGCGTTCCACGCGTTCATGACGTCGCGGTAGACCTGCGGGAGGTCGTCGATGGTCTCCGCGTAGTGCGACTCGCCCTTGAGATCGACGACGGTCGACGGGGTCGACTCCGCCAGCGGGTTGGGGAACGGCTCGGTCTTCAGGTCCACCAGGTCGATGTAGTGCTGCAGCGCGGTCGACGAGGGCGGGAAGCGCATGGCGCCCATCTCGGCGGTGAGCTCCTCGCCGCCCTGGGCGGCGACACCGTCGAAGCCGACGGTGCGCAGCCGTCCGCCGATCTGGTCCGCCTCGTAGACGACCGGCTTGAGGCCCATCTTCATCAGCTCGTACGCGGCGATGATGCCGGAGAGTCCGCCGCCGATCACCGCGACCTCGGCGCCGTGCTCGGTCGCCGGGATCTGGCCGAGGCCCGCCGGGTGGGCGAGGTAGTCGTCGTACGCGTAGGGGAAGTCCGGCCCGAACATGGTGATGGGCGGCTGGGCGTCGGAGTGCGGGACGGCAGTGGGCACCGTGGACGTCATGGGGGTGTTGCTCCTGGTGTGGCGGGGGCGGGGCGGCAGGTCTCAGCGGGTGAGCGACCCGTACAGGCCGGGGCGGCGGTCACGCAGATACGGGTTGGCCGCGCGAGAGGCGGCGAGGAAGTCGGGATCGGCGTCGGCGAGCACCAGGTCCTCGCCGTGGCCCGCGCGGGCCCGGGCGATGCCGTCGGGTCCGGCGAGGCAGCTCAGCCCGGCGAAGTCGAACTCGCCCTCGGGGCCGGTCCGGTTGGCGTACGCGATGTACATCTGGCTCTCGAAGGCGCGGACCGGGAGGAGCTTCTCGGCGACGAACTGGAAGGGGTTCATCAGCGCGGTCGGCACGAGCAGCAGATCGGTCCCGGCGAGGGCGTGGGCCCGTACGTTCTCGGGGAACTCGACGTCGTAGCAGATCAGCATGCCGATGCGGAGGCCGCCGAGCTCGGCCTGGACGACCTGCTCGTCACCGGGGGTGAACCACTCCTGCTCGAAGCAGCCGAAGAGATGCGTCTTGCGGTAGTTCGCGAGGGGCTCGCCGTCGGGGCCGATGAGCTGCGCGGAGTTGTAGACCCGCTCGCCGTCGCGCTCCGGGTAGCCGTAGAGAACGGCGATGCCGTGGCGACGGGCGATCCCGGCGACGGCCCGGGCGGAGACACCGGCGGCGGGCTCGGCGAGCCGGGGGATGTCGGCGCCGATCGCATAGCCGGTGAGGAACATCTCGGGGGTGACCAGCAGTCCGGCACCGGCCGCCACGGCATCGGCGGCGTGCGCGCCGAGGATCTCGAGGTTCTTCGCTGTGTCGCCGGGGGTCCCGGAGCTCTGGAGCAGGGCTGCGCGCAGCGGCGGCATGGGCGTACCTCGGAAGGGGGAACGGGGGTGTCAGGACGACGTCAAAACGGTACGTTCCGGCGCTCCACCCGGACAAGGCGAGACTGTTGCGTTCCTCGTGCCGATCCATTGCGCACATCGGCCACCCGGCGGCGATTCGTTGCGCGCGGGGTCCTCCCGCGGGTGTACCGGTCTCCCCGCCGGGCGGCGGAGGTGGTCACGACCGCGGGCCGATGTTCCGCGCGGCCCGGGCCGGAACAGTGGGTGATGGCCGGATCACCTGAGGAAAGGAAGTCATGTGAACCGACGTACGAAGGCCGTGGTGCTCGCCGCGGCGCTGCTGATCACTGTGGGGGTCACGGGCTCCGCCGCCGCCTCGGGGGATGGCGACGGAGGGGTCCACCCGCGCGAGGCGGCGGCGCTGACCGGGACGGCGAAGCTGTACCGCCCCGCCGGGGACGACATCACCTTCTCCTTCGACGCCCATCTCGCGGCGAAGGACAACATGGACCCGTACAAGGCCTACGGGACATTCCGCTTCAGCCACTACACGGCGAACGGCGGGGGCGGCTGGGCGAAGGTGAAGGTCGACTGCCTGACAACCGGGGGCAAGGTGGCGGTCGTGACGGGTGTCGTCACCGACAGCGACACCCCGTTCAAGGGGAAACGGGTCGGTGTCACCGTCCACGACCAGGGCAGCGGCGACCGTCTGGGCTACAGCTGGATCGGGGAGGGCGGGGCGGCGGACGTGCCCAGGTGCCTCAGCGCGGCACCGTTCGAAACCGTCAAGAAGGGCACCGGGGACTTCAAGGTCGTCCCATGGCAGCCGGAGTACCCGCGGGAATGAGCCTCTCGCAGGGCTGAGGATCAGCCGGGCGAGCCTGACGAGAACCGCCTGAGCAGCGGCGACAGCACCAGGACCGACTTGGTGCGCTCGACGAAGGGCTCGCCCGCGATCCGCTCGAGGACGCGCTCGAAGTGGCGCATGTCCGAGGCGAAGACCTGGACGATCGCGTCCGCCTCGCCGGTGACGGTGGAGGCGGACGCGACTTCCGGGTAGCGCTCGAGACCGCGCTGGATGGTCTCGGGCGAGGTGTTGCTCCGTGCGTAGATCTCGATGAAGCCCTCGGTCTCCCAGCCGAGCGCCGCGGGATCCACCCGCACCGTGAAGCCGGTGATGGCTCCCTCGGCCCGCAGCCTGTCCACGCGCCGCTTCACGGCGGGCGCGGACAGACCGACGAGTGCGCCGATGTCGGCATAGGAACGACGGGCATCCTCGGCGAGGGCGTGGACGATGCGTTCGTCGAGATCGTTCAGTCGCACAGGGGGTGGATCACTTCTCTGCTGTTGCCAACCGGGACCGGCGAAGGCCGTACAGGAAGTAGAACACGAGCCCGGCGACCATCCAGCCACCGAACCACAGCCAGGTGATGCCGGGCAGGCTGTACATCATGTAGGCGCAGAAGAGGAAGCCGAGGGCCGGCGTGACCGGGAAGAGCATCACCTTGAAGGTGCGGTTCATCTCCGGCCGCTTGTAGCGAAGGATGACCACGGCCACGTTGACCAGGGCGAAGGCGAAGAGCGTGCCGATGCTGGTGGCGTTGGCCAGCTCGCCCAGCGGGATGAAGGCGGCCAGGGCACCGCAGAAGAGCGAGACGATCACGGTGTTCGCCCGCGGGGCGCCGGTCTTGGCGTCGACCTTGGCGAACACCTTGGGCACCAGCCCGTCACGGGACATCGCGAACAGGATGCGGGTCTGGCCGTACAGCACGGCGAAGACGACGCTGGCGATCGCGACGACCGCTCCGGCGGCGAGCACCACGCCCCAGAAGCTCTGGCCCGTGACGTCCTTCATGATCTGCGCGAGCGCCGCCTCGGTACCCTCGAAGTCCTGCCAGGGCATGGCGCCGACGGCGACCAGGGCGACGAGGCAGTAGAGCACCGTGACGACCAGCAGCGACAGCATGATCGCGCGCGGGAGGTCCTTCTTCGGGTTCTTCGCTTCCTCACCGGCGGTGGAGGCGGCGTCGAAGCCGATGTACGAGAAGAACAGCGTGGCCGCGGCGGCGCTGATGCCCGTGACGCCCAGCGGGGCGAGCGGGGCGTAGTTGCCGGCCTTGATGCCCATGAAGCCGATGCCGATGAAGAGCAGCAGCGTGACGATCTTCACGCCCACCATGATCGAGTTGACCCGGGCGCTCTCCTTGGCGCCGCCCATCAGGAAGACCATGGCGAGCAGCACGACCACGAGGGCCGGCAGGTTGATGAAGCCGCCCTCACCGAGCGGGGCGGAGACCGACGCGGGAATCGTGACGCCGATCGTGCCGTCGAGCAGCTCGTTGAGGTACTCGCCCCAGCCGACCGCGACGGCGGCGACCGAGACCCCGTACTCCAGCACCAGGCACCAGCCGCAGACCCAGGCGACGAGTTCGCCCATGGTCGCGTACGAGTACGAGTACGAGGAGCCGGAGACCGGGATGGAGCCGGCGAGCTCGGCGTACGAGAGCGCCGAGAACAGGGCGGTCAGGCCCGCGACGACGAACGAGATCGCGACGGCGGGTCCGGCCAGGGGGGTGGCCTCGCCGAGCACGACGAAGATTCCGGTCCCGAGCGTCGCACCGATGCTGATCATGGTCAGCTGCCACATGGTGAGCGAGCGGCGGAGGCTGCCGCCCTCGCCCTGGCCGCCTTCGGCGACGAGTGTCTCAACGGGCTTGCGCCGCATGAGGCGGGCGCCGAGGCCGAGCTGCGGGCCCGCGGGCCCCTGCTGAGGGGTGACGGGCGGCGCTGCGCCGTGGTCCAACACTGGGGAGGCTCCTTATCGCTGCCTGGCGAGAGGCGGGCGACCTGGACGACTCCCCCTTAACGGATTCGCTCCGGTGAATTGCGGGCATGGCTGCGCAAGCCCTGAGCGGGGGGATCGCCGAGCAGACGGTCCCCGCCAAACTCCACGTACAGCGTGTGACCTTACGAGGCGAGCGTTCCGAACGGAAATGCACGAGCTTTGCGCATCCGCGAATGATCGTTGCGTGGTTCGGGCGACCGCGAAGGAACGTTGCACGGGCACGCAAAGCCTCACAGCTCGCGCAGCCGCTCGGCGATCTCACGCAGCAGGGAGGGGTCGTGCGAGCCCCGCTGGACCGGGGGCTCGGAGACGCGTACCAGCCCGGCCTCGACCAGGTCGGCGAGCAGCACGCGGACGACGGTGAGCGGCAGGTCCGCGTCGGCCGCGATCTCGGCGACCGGACGCGGCCCGCGGCGCACCAGGTCCAGCAGCGAGCTGCGGGCATGGTCCAGCGCAGCCGCCGGCCTTCCCTCCTGCTCGACTGCCGTGACCTGCGACATCATGTCGATGTGATGCTCGGCGGCGGGGCGGGTCCGGCCTCGGGTCACGGTGTACGGGCGCACCATCGACCCGGTCTCGTCCTCGTACCAGTGGTCACTCACGGGATCAGACGTCGGTCGCCTCGCGGACGGCGCGGGCGGGCACGGCCATATGCCGGCCCACCCGTCTGACCAGCAGGGTCATCTCGTGGGCGAGCTGTCCGACATCGGTCTCGATATCGGACAGCACCGCGAGACGGCTGCCGTCGCCGGCCGGCGTGATGAACAGGTACGCACCGTCGAGCATGACCATGGTCTGGCGGACGTTCCCCGCTCCGAAACGGTCCCCGGTCTCCCTGGCCAGGCTGTGGAATCCGGCGCAGACGGCGGAAAGGTGCTCGACGTCACGCGCCGGCAGCCCGCGGGACGCACAGGTGACCAGCCCGTCCGCGGTCAGCAGCACGGCCTGGCGGACGTGGTCGGTCCTGGCCACCAGTTCGTCGAGCAGCCAGCCGAGGTCGCCCGCGGCGGTCTGCTCGGCCGGCGCCGCCGGCGTGCGGTCTCTCGGGTCATCCATCCCGGCCCGTCCCTTCGTCACTCATGCTGTCCCGCCCGGCCGGATCGCCTTTGCGGCCCCGGTCGAGCCCTCGCTGAAACGCCCCGAAGATGGCGCGCATCTCCTCCGCGCTGACCTCCTTCGCGGGTTCGCCGCGCACTGCCTCGTCCGGCGCGTTCCGCAGCGGCGCAGCGAGCGACGCCTGCCGGACCCTCTTGGGCAAGCCCCCGGAGCCGGCGCCGCCGTCGGCCCCGGCCGGTGCCGCAGTCTCCATCGAAGCCGCCGTCGCGGTGTCCGGCTCCCCGGACCCGTACGCCGACGACGCGGCCGAGGTGGTGCCTGTCGGTGCGGGCTCGCTCGGGGTGTCCGGTCGCGACCGGCCGTCCGGGGTGAGCCCGCTCTGTGTCATCCGTACGTCGTCCTGCACGGGCGTAGCCTGCCCGCTGCCGTGCGGTCCGTCATGCCCTTGGGAATCGGGCGATTTCCCTTCGGTCCGCAGGCCGCGAGCCGCGCCTGGCTCGCCCGGAGCGCCGGGTTCCAGGGGGCCGTCCTGACCGGAGCCCGCGGTTGTGGCGTTTCGCACCCGCTGGGGCAGCGCCCTGGGCGCCGCACCCTCCGCACCCTCCGCACCGGAGGCCGAGGCCACGGCCCCGGGAGCACCGGAGGCCGAGACCACGGTGCCGGAAGCACCGGAGCCCGACGGCACGGTGCCAGAAGCAGCGGCCGGTGCCGGCTGGGGCGGCTCCGCGGCCCCGGTGTCGTTCCCCGCGCCCGGAACGGGACGGCCCGCCCCGGCCTCATCGGCCGGTCCGCCCTCCACCGCTCTCAGGCCACGGCCCGCGGAGCCGGAGCCGACGGCGGTCGTCGACGCCCTGCGCCCCGGTACCGGCAGCGCGCGGACCACGGCCCCCGAGGAGGTCTCCGGCGCCTCCTCACGGGGCTCGGGCACCTCGGTCTCCATGACGGAGGTGATCGTGTTCGGAAGGAGCACGACCGCGGTCGTACCCCCGAAGGGGGACCGGGTGAGGGTCACCGTGATGCCGTGCCGGGCCGCGAGGCGGCCGACGACGTAGAGGCCGAGGCGCTCGTCCTGCACCGGGTCGAAATCGCCGGGGCGCGCCAGTGTGCGGTGGGCCTGGTCGAGTTCGTCGCGGTCCATGCCGAGGCCGCGGTCGTCGATCTCGAGGACGAATCCGTTGCGGGCCGGGCTCGTACGCATGGTGACCTGGGTGTGCGGCGGGGAGAACACCGTCGCGTTCTCCACCAGCTCCGCGACGAGGTGCACCACATCGGCGACGGCCTCCGCGGCGACGCCGACCGGCGGCATCGTCGGTACGACCACCCGCGTGTAGTCCTCGATCTCCCCCACCGCGGCCGCCACGACGTCGACGAGGGGCACCGGCTGCCGCCAGCGCCGTCCCGGCGCCGCGCCCGAGAGAATGATCAGACCCTCGGCGTGACGCCGCATCCGGGTGGTCAGATGGTCGATGCGGAAGAGGTCCTCGAGTGTGTCCGGGTCGCTGGTGCGCCGCTCCAGCGTGTCGACGAGCTTGGACTGCCGGTGCACGAGCGCCTGGTTGCGCCGGGCGATGTTGAGCAGCACCGCGAACACCCCGCGCCGGAGCGTCGCCTGCTTGACCGCCGCAGCCACAGCGGCCCTGCGCGCCGCGTTCAGCGCATGGCCGACCTGCGCGATCTCGTCCGCACCCCGCTCGTCGTCGTGCTGGTCGTCGCCGAAGCGGATCGGCGGGGCGGCCTGGGCGGCGTCCACCTCCTCGCCCGCGGCGAGCCGTTCCATGACGTCCGGGAGCTGACGTGTCGCCAGCAGGTCGGCGGCGTCCCTGAGCTCCTCCAGCCGCCTCGCGATGCGGCGGCCCGCGGACACCGAGAGCCAGATCGAGACCACGACGGCGACGAGTCCCACACCGCCGACGACGCCCGCCTTGATCATCTCGCGATAGGCGAAGGCCCGTCCGCGATCCGCCGCGTTGAGCGCGGACTCGGTGCACAGCAGCATGTACCGCTTGACCGCGCGGTCGGTCGTCGTACGCCATGAGTCGGCGGCTATCGCCTCCCCCGCGCGGGACGCCCCGGCCCGCAGCAGTGCGTCCTCTCCGGAGACCAGCGCCCGGTACTCGGCGTCCTGCTCGAAGTCCGTGAAGAGGCGCAGTGAGTCGGCCGGGAGATCCGCGACGTAGGTCCGGTGGAAGACCCGCCGGTCCTCGATCGTGGCCGTCAGCGCGTCGTACTGGGTGTCTCCGAGGCGGCCGGCGGCCCGTGCCCCGGCGACCATGGCGTCCTCGCGGGAGACGAACTCCCGCACCCGCACCAGCTCCACCACCACCTGCGCCTCACGGGCCAGCTGACCGGCCTGCAGTGCCGTGAGGTTGGACTGCACGTCGAAGGTCGGCTCGACGACCGCGGTGTAGGCGTCCACGGCCCGGCTCCAGGACAGGTCCCGGTCGAGCACCTGCTTGCGCAGCCCCTCCAGACGCGCCGCCGCCGACTGCATCGCGTCCAGCGACTGCCGCTGGCGATCCGACAGGTCGTCGCGGCGTTCCGGGTCCGCGATGGCCTCGCGCATCGTCTGCACGGCCCGGTCGGTGGACCGTTGCTGGGCCAGATACGCGGCCGCGTCGGCCTTGCCTGCCTCGCGCTCCGCGGAACCCAGGTATCCGGCCGCCAGCCTGCGTTCGATCTGGATCTGCCCGACCGCGGTGTCGACGGGGGTGCCGAAGGTCTCGTAGACCCCCTGCAGGCGGATCAGCGCCCGCAGATCACCGGTAACGGACACCATCGCGAAGGTCCAGAGCGTCATCAGCGCGATGATCGGCAACACGGTGAGAGCCACGATCCGGCCTCGGACCGTGGGACGGCGCAATCGCCGGCGCATGAGCTCCCCAGAGCGTTCGTAACTGACTGACCAGCGGCTGTTACCGCTCGGTAGGGGCAGTCAAGCTACGCGATGCCGAGCACGGGGCGCAATGCTCCCCGCGGTAACCCTGGTGATCATGACCTCGAGGTCCGTATTGACACCGCACCAGGGCTGCTGCACGGTGCACGAAGCGGCCGACAGCAGCGGGGACGCGCCGCGACCGGGCAGGACAGGGCGCACGGACATGCGCGGGACGCCGGGATCCGGGCGCGGCACGACTCGCGCACGAGGGGGTAGGGGTCACCTTCCGTATCCGACGATCGGAGGCCCGTATGACGTCCGACACGGCGCGGGACAACGGCTGGCTCGACCCGGGGCCGTTCCTGCGCGGCATCGCCTGGCGGGACGGCGCACGGGCGGTGCGGGCCGATCCCCTGGACCTGGCCCGGCTGCCCTGGGACACCCGTGAGCGAGCGGCGCTGCCGATCGGTGTGCGGCTGGAGTTCACCGCCCCGGGCGGGGCGAGGGCGGTCCGGGTCCGCTACCGCGCCCGGGTTCCGGAGCTGACGGACGGGCTGCGCGACCTCGCCCACTGCTTCTCGCTCTGGCGGGGTGAGCGGTGTCTGTACGAGTCGTTCACCGAGCCCGCCGAAGAGGCCGCGGTCACCCTTGAACTCCCACCGGGAGAAGGGCCGTTCACCATCCACCCGCCGGAGTCCCAAGCGCCGGTGATCCTCGGGCTGCGGGGTATCGGCGGGACGGTGGCACCCGCCCCCGTACGCCCCCGCTGGGTGGTGCACGGGGACTCCATCACGGAGGGCTGGTGGTCGACCCGTCCCGCGCACTCCTGGCCGGCCGTCGCGGGCCGGGCCCTCGGTCTGGACACCGTCAATCTGGGCTACGCGGGCGCCGCCCGCGGCGAACTCCCCACGGCCCAGCAGCTCGCGACGCTCCCGGCGGATCTGCTCACCCTCGCCTTCGGCACCAACTGCTGGTCCCGCATCCCGTACAGCGCGGCCCTGATGTACGAGACGGTCCGCGTCTTCGTCTCCCTGGTGCGACAGGGGCATCCGGACACACCGCTGCTGCTGCTCTCCCCCGTGCTGCGTCCCGACGCCGAGTCGACGCCCAACGCGGTCGGCACCACGCTCGAGCAGCTGCGCACGGCGATGGAGTCCGCGGTGCGGGACCTCGTGGCGGCGGGAGACGGGCGGCTCGTTCTGCTGCCGGGCCGGGGGCTGCTGACGGACCGGCAGCTGGCCGACGGACTGCACCCGAACGACGCGGGGCACGCGCTGATCGCCTCCGCGGTGGCGGACGCCGTGCGCACGGCGGGGTTCACCGGCTCCGCGGTCAGCCCGGCCGCCTGACGGCCGGGCTGACCGGGAGGCCGCACGGCCTCCGGGCGGGATCCCGGAGACCGCGCGGCATCGCCCTTGACCGGCCTGGGGCAGCCCTGGGGGGTTTCTGATGGGTCTCCGTGGAGGAAGGAGCGGCGTCCGGTGCGTGCTCTCGGAGTGCCGGCTGGAAGCCCTCGTACGGGACGTACTTGGGCTTTCGGCCGGTGCGGCGAGAGTGAGTGCCGGGCGTCGCGACGCCACGGACATCCGTCAGAAGCCCCCTAGCTCCAGCTGGCGTGCAGCGGCTGGCCCTCGGCGTAGCCGGCGGCACTCTGGATACCGACGATCGCCTTTTCCGCGAACTCCTCGAGCGAGCCCGCACCCGCGTACGTGCACGAGGAGCGGACGCCCGCGATGATCGAGTCGATCAGGTCCTCGACGCCCGGGCGGGCCGGGTCGAGGAACATCCGCGAGGTGGAGATACCTTCTTCGAAGAGCGCCTTGCGGGCCCGGTCGTAGGCCGACTCGTCGCTGGTGCGGTTGCGGACGGCACGCGCCGACGCCATGCCGAACGACTCCTTGTAGAGCCTGCCGTCGGCGGTCTGCTGGAGGTCGCCCGGGGACTCGTACGTCCCCGCGAACCAGGAGCCGACCATCACGTTGGACGCGCCCGCGGCCAGCGCCATCGCGACATCGCGCGGGTGGCGGACACCGCCGTCGGCCCACACGTGCTTGCCGTACTTCTTCGCCTCGGCGGCGCATTCCAGCACGGCGGAGAACTGCGGGCGGCCCACACCGGTCATCATCCGGGTGGTGCACATGGCGCCGGGGCCCACACCGACCTTGATGATGTCCGCGCCGGCCTCGATGAGATCCCGGACGCCCTCGGCGGCCACGATGTTGCCCGCGACGATCGGGACCTGCGGGTCGAGGCCGCGGACAGCCCTGATCGCGGAGATCATCGACTCCTGGTGGCCGTGTGCGGTGTCCACGACGAGCGTGTCGACGCCCGCGTCGAGAAGCTGCTTGGCCTTGCCCGCCACATCGCCGTTGATGCCGACGGCGGCGGCGACCCGCAGCCTGCCCCGGTCGTCCGTGGCCGGGGTGTACAGCGTCGCGCGCAGGGCGCCCTTGCGGGTCAGGACACCGGCGAGCCTGCCGTCCTTGCCGACGGCGGGAGCGATCTTGCGGTTGGCGTTGTCCAGGGTCGTGAACGCCTCGCGCGGGTCGATGTCCGCGTCGATGAGGAGGAGGTCCTTGGACATGACCTCGGACAGCTGGGTGAAGCGGTCCACGCCCAACAGGTCGTGCTCGGTGACGATGCCGACCGGGCGCCCCTCCCCGTCGACGACGACGCCCGCGCCGTGCGACCGCTTCGGAAGCAGGGAGAGCGCGTCGGCGACGGTCTGGTGGGGCGTGAGCACGATCGGGGTGTCGAGGACGAGGTGGCGCGTCTTCACCCAGGAGATGACCTCGGTGATCACGTCGATCGGGATGTCCTGCGGGATGACGACGAGGCCGCCGCGGCGGGCCACCGTCTCGGCCATCCGGCGGCCGGCGATCGCGGTCATGTTCGCCACGACCAGCGGGATGGTGGTTCCGCTGCCGTCCGGAGAGGCGAGGTCGACACCCTGACGGGAGCCCACGGCCGAACGGCTCGGCACCATGAAGACATCGTCGTAGGTCAGGTCGTAGGGGACCGGAGAAGATGCAACAGGCCGTCCGGTGCCAGGCTCAAGGAAACGCATAAGTCTCACATTTTCACGCGAAACGTCGCAGGTCACTCCCACAAGGACACAGCAAAACGCCCCCGTGTTCGGATATTCCTCCAAGGAGGTACGGGGGCTTCCGTGCCAGGCAGTAGTAGGACCCTGCCTTACATCAAGAGATTACCCGAACGGCGGACGGAGCGGCGAACAGCTGAGCCAGGGCCACCCGCGGACCGCCGCCCCGGGCGGCTCCTCAGTCCGTGTCCCCCATGGCGACCAGCACCGCGAGCCGCCGCGGCATCGTGTCGACCGCCTGGCCGAAGACCTCCTGGGCGGTCTGCCACTCCCGGGGGCGGGCCGCCGCGTACTCCTGCCAGCGGCGGACGAGCACCAGGGTGCCCGCGTCACCGGGGAGGTCGGTGAGGCAGTCGGCGAGCGCGTCCCAGTTCCTTCCGAACCAGGCCGGCAGCTCCAGATCGCTCGCACAGCGTTCCATGAAGGCGGCCTTGTCGGTGACCCCCTGGAGATCGAGCACGGTGATGTTCCGTCCCGCGGCGGCTTCGAACAGAGCCGTGAGGGGGCTGTTCCTCATGGAAGCACTTCCCTGAAGGTCCGATAGTGATCGCTGGTGTAGTAGACCTCGCCGCCCGTGCCGGTGACAATGCGGCGAGCCCCGCGGTCGCGCTCTCCGGGGGTCTTGACGGTGTACTCGTGGTAGTAGCCGCTGCGCTGTTTCGGCAGGATCCCTTCGAAGTTCCGGAACACCGTGCCGTCCTTCGCGTACGGATACGGACCGCCCCGGTCGATGAGGCGCAGCATCTCGCGGGCTTCGGTGGGCAGTTCGGCCACTCGGACGGTGCCGAGCCGGGCCGTCGTCGGCGCCGGGCGCCCGGCATCGGTGCCGGTGGAGCAGCCGGTCAGCAGGAGCCCGGTGAACAGTGACAGGAACGTGAGAAGCCGCAGGAGCGGCCTGGGCAGCATGGCGAGATGCTGCCACGCTCGCGTGGTACGGGCGGTGAACGTGGGGCCGGGCGGGTAGGGAATGCCCCGTGCAGCACAACGACGAGACTCGCAGCGACCGGACGCGGACCGAGCGGACGCGCACCGACCAGGCATGGCAGGCCCCCGGCCCGGTCCAGGAGCAGGGCCAGGACCGGGACAGGGAGAGGGCCCGGAACGAGGACCGGGACCGGGGCGGGGACCAGGAGCGCATCCGCCGCGGCATCCGGCAGGAGGCCCGTCAGGAGGCCGCCAGACTCACCGCCGAGAGCGCCCATGGCGTCGCCCTGACCTGGGTCGACAACGCCGGACTCACCCGCGTCAAGACCGTCCCGGTCGGCCGGCTGGCACAGACCGCGGTCAGGGGCGTCGGCATGTCGCCCGTCTTCGACGTCTACCTCGTGGACGACTCGATGACCACGAGCCGCCGTGTCGGCGGCCCCGACGGCGATCTGAGACTGCTGCCGGACCTCGGCAGGCTCACCGTGCTCGCCGGTCAGCCCGGCTGGGCGTGGGCGCCCGTCGACCGCTACGACCAGCAGGGACGGCCGTACGCCGGCTGTCAGCGGCTGTTCGCCCGGCGTATGGCCCGGCTCGCGGCGGAGCGCGGCGTCGAGCTGCGGATGGGCTTCGAGACCGAGTGGGTCGTGCAGCGTGACGGTGCGGCCGCCTGCGGCGGACCGGCCTACGGGATGGCCCGGGTCGCCGAGCTCTCCGACTATCTGGACGAGGTGATGCGCGCGCTCGTCGCCCAGGGCGTCGAGGTGCTCCAGCTCCATCCGGAGTACGTCGCCGGGCAGTTCGAGGTGTCGGTGGCACCGTCCGATCCGGTGGACGCCGCCGATCTCGCGGTGCTGGTGCGCGAGACCGTGCGGTCGGTGTCGCTGCGCCACGGGCTGACACCGCTGTTCGGACCGGTGGTGGAGGCGGGAGGCGTCGGCAACGGGGGCCATCTCCACCTCAGTCTGTGGCGGGACGGTAGGAACCTCTGCCGGGGCGGCGACGGCCCCTTCGGGATGACCGCCGACAGCGAGGCGTTCCTCGCGGGCGTGCTGGACGCGCTCCCGGCGCTCCTGGCGATCGGCGCCCCCTCCCCCGCCAGCTATCTGCGGCTCGAGCCGTCCCGCTGGGCAGGTGTCTTCCAGTGCTGGGGCCTGGAGAACCGGGAAGCCGCGCTGCGCTTCATCACCGGTGCGCCGGACGATCCCGACGGAGCGAACGCCGAGGTCAAGTGCTTCGACGCGGCGGCCAACCCGTATCTGGTGGTGGGCGCGGTGATCGCGGCCGGCCTCGCCGGGCTCGCTGCCGGAGCGGTGCTGCCGGCTCCCGTCCAGGGCGATCCCGCCGCCGACGACGCCTCCGGCGGCTCTTCGGGCACCGGTCCGGCACCGGCGCGGCTGCCGCGTTCACTGCCGGGAGCGCTGGAGCACTTCGAGCGCTCGGCTGTGCTGCGGGAGGCGCTCGGCGAGACGTTGTTCGAGGCGATCGCCGCCGTACGCCGGGCCGAGACCGAGCTGTTCGACGGAAAGTCCCCGCAGGAGATCGCCGACGCCACGCGCGGGCGGTACTGAATGCCGCTCACGCTGCCTCCGCTCGTCGACCACCACTGCCACGGGGTGCTGCGCCGGGAACCGGACGCGGAATCCTTCGCCTCGTACCTCACCGAGTCGGATGCCCCCGCCGCGCCCGGGACGAGCTTCTTCGACACCCAGCTCGGTTTCGCGGTGCGGCGCTGGTGTCCGCCGCTGCTCGGACTGGAGCCACACTGTCCCCTCGAGCGGTATCTGGAACGTCGGCGCGAACTGGGCCAGGAAGAGGTGACCCGCAGGCTGCTGCGGGCGAGCGGCACCGGCACGTATCTGATCGACACCGGGCTGCCGGGCGATCTGACGGGGCCCACCGAGCTCGCTGCGCTCGGCGGGGCGGAGGCACGGGCGATCGTGCGGCTGGAGTCACTCGCCGAGCGGACCGCGGACGCCTGTCACAGCGCCGACGACTTCGTCGAGGTCTTCGACCACGCCGTCACGGCGTCCGCGCGTACCGCTGCCGGATTCAAGTCGATCGCCGGCTACCGCCACGGCCTGGGGCTGGACCCCGAGCCACCGGGGGACGCGGAGGTACGCGCCGCCGCGGGGCGCTGGCTGGACGCCCGTCCGCCGGGCGGCCGGCTCACCGACCCGGTGCTGCTGCGTCATCTGCTCTGGTCGGCGGTGCGCACCGGGCTGCCGCTCCAGCTGCACACCGGTTTCGGTGATCCCGATCTTCGCCTGGACCGCTGCGATCCGCTGCAGCTCACGGACTTCATCCGGGCCGCCGCCCCCTACGGCTGCCCGCTCGTGCTGCTGCACGGCTACCCGTACCACCGCCACGCCGCCTATCTCGCCAACGTGTTCACGCATGTGTACGCGGACGTAGGCCTGGCGCTCGCCCACACCGGAGCGCGTGCCGAGGCGGTCCTCGCCGAGGCTCTGGAGCTCACCCCGTTCGGCAAGCTTCTCTATTCGAGCGATGCCTATGGCCTGCCCGAGCTGTACGTGGTCGGAGCCCGGGTCTTCGAGGAGGCGCTGGACCGGCTCATCGGTGCCTGGACCGCCTCCGGCGCCTGGTCGGACGAGGACGCCGGACGCGTGGCACGGCTGCTGGCCGCGGACAACGCCCGCCGGCTGTACGGTCTCGGCCCCGCGGATCCGCGTCCGGCGCCGCAGCCGGCACAGGGCGGGGAGCCCGTCAGACGTCCGGGTCGGCCCGCTCCAGAGCCGGACGCGGGCCCGGGAGGAACTCGGTGAGCAGGAAGTCGGCCGCGGAGGTGTCGGTCACCAGGCTCGTCACCAGCCCCGAGCGCAGGACCGCGCCGATCGCCGCCGCCTTGCGCTGGCCTCCCGCGATCGCGACGACCTCGGGAATACGGCGCAGCCGGTCGGCCTCGACGGTGATGCAGCGCTCGCCGAGGTCGCGGCCGACGCGGCGGCCGTCGGCGTCGAAGAGATGGGCGGACATCTCCGCCGCGACGCCGAGCGAGGCGTAGTGGGCGCGTTCCTCGTCCGAGAGCATGTCGTGGACGGTCGAGATGCCCGGCTCCCAGGAGCCGATGGAGACGCAGGCGACGGTCACCTTGTCGAAGTACTCGAAGGCGCGCGCGATGCCGGTCTGATTACGCAGGGCGGCCGCGGTGGCCGGGTCCGGCAGCAGCATGGGCGCGTAGATCGGATGCGCCTCGCCGCCGGAGACCTGGGCGGCACGCCGCACGGCCTCCACCGAGCCGCGCTCGGCGGTCCCGGCGTCGTACACACCCGTCAGCTGTACGACGGTGCACGGTGGCAGCCGGTCCAGCGCCGCCGCCATGTGGATGGTCGAGCGCCCCCAGGCCAGACCGAGGACATCGCCCTCGGTGACCAGCTCGCCGAGGAGGTCCGCGGCGACCTCGCCGAGGTTCTCCGGGTCGGGAGACTCGTCCTCGCCCTCCGTCGGCGACTCGACGACCACGGCGTGTCGCAGGCCGTAGCGGGCGCGGAGCGCGTCGGAGCGCTCGGCGTCCAGCTCGGCGGGCACACGGATCTCGATCCGTACCAGATCGCGCTCGAGCGCCGTCTCCAGGACCCTCGCGACCTTGAAGCGGCTGACGCCGAACTCCTCCGCGATCTGGATCTTGGACTTGCCCTCGAGATAGAAGCGACGCGCCATGGCCGCCGCCTGCACCAGCTCCGCGGGTCCCATCCGCAGGGCTGGCCGTCCCGCCGACATTGCAGACACCGCGCTCTCCTCACTGCTGTTCACACTCCGGAACCGTCATCCTGTCAGATCCGGAGCTTGTCGATCAGCCCGGTCGGGCCCCGTTCACGTAAGCGTGGCTCAGTGGTCGCATGCCCAGGGTGCCGACGCAATCGTCCGGTCCGCCATGTCACGCAGTGTGCGGACCGCCTGCGCGGGGTCCTCGGCCCCGTACACGGCGGAACCCGCCACGAAGACATCCGCTCCGGCCTCCGCGCACTGCTCTATCGTCGCCTCCGAGACTCCTCCGTCGACCTGGAGCCACAACTCCAGTCCGTGCTTGTTGATCAGCTCCCGGGTGCGGCGGATCTTCGGCAGCATGATGTCCAGGAAGGCCTGGCCGCCGAAACCGGGCTCCACGGTCATGATCAGCAGCATGTCGAGCTCGGGCAGCAGGTCCTCGTACGGCTCGATGGGCGTGGCGGGCCTGAGAGCCATCGACGCACGCGCACCCTTCGCCCGGATCTCCCGCGCCAGCCGCACCGGTGCCGCGGCGGCTTCCACATGGAAGGTGACGGACCCGGCGCCGGCCTCGACGTACTGCGGAGCCCAGCGGTCCGGGCTCTCGATCATGAGATGGCAGTCGAGCGGGGTGTCCGTCGCGCGGCTGAGCGACTCGACCACGGGCACGCCCAGCGTCAGATTGGGCACGAAGTGGTTGTCCATGACATCGACATGGAGCCAGTCGGCCCCTTCGACGGCCTTGGCCTCCTCGGCGAGGCGGGCGAAGTCGGCGGAGAGGATGCTGGGATTGATCTGGGCCATGTGCCAAGACTGCCATGCGGCCGCACCGGCTTGCGCGGGAGGACCACAAGGCCGGGCAACCGGGGGCTGCCGACGGGCCTGGCCGGGCACCCGCTGGCTCCCGGCGCGCTTGACCGGGCATCCCGGGGCCTGCGGGCGGGCCCAGCCCGGCACCGGGGCCTCGTCGAAGCAGCGTGCCACACGGACGACCGGGCCCTCCCAGGCACCGGCACGCTGCCCGCCGGGCCCGGGTATGCCCGGGTAGTGGAATGCCGTCGTGATCTCACAATCCCCTTGCGGGGCATCTCCACCGCACGCGGCGGCACTGGCTCGGTAAAAGTCACGTCGATATCCGGCCATTTCTCGCGCACTACTGCCAGCGCCGACGGCAGGAGTTTCGCGGGGCCATCGAGGAAAGACGCGAGCGGCAACCGGCCGGTATGCGGGCCACCAGTACCTGCCATCCCCTCCGCCGCGACTCCGACAAGGATTCCCACGGTGTGCCGGACCAGCATTCCGCCGGCCACGGTCGGCCCCACGGACCGGCCCACGCGGGCGGGCACCGGCATCTCCACGGAGTTCCCAGGCCCCTTTGTCCGCCGACCGACCGCGGCCTGACCACAACCGAGCGAGGCCACCGTCACCGCCCTGCCGGGGTCGCACGACACTGCTTCCGTCTGAACGCGGCATGCCATCCGGCAGTGCCGCGCGAGGCGTTGGACCGGATCGGTGGCGAATTCCGACCCGTCCGCATCTCGTGATGCGGGACACCACCTGAAGGTGTTGATCCGATATCCGACCGCTGTTTTGATCTTCGAATACGCCACGGGCGCCGTACGGGCGCCCCGGCGCATTGCACCGCGCACCAGAGCGCGCATCACAAGGGGGGATCCTTGAACCACTCCGGCGACTCCGGCTCCGGACACGTGCGTCATCTGCACACACTCGGCCCGCAGGGCACCAACTTAGAGGCCGCGTCCCACGAATGGCTGCGCCTGCGCGGCATCGACGACGGCACCGTCTCACTCCACACTTCCATCGAGTCCGCGCTCGAGGCCGTCCCCACGGACGGGAGCCACGCCCTGACCGCCTGTGCGGTCTATCCCGCCCTGCACACCCTGGTCTTCGGCAATCTGCACCGGCTGCGTATGGTCGACAGCTTTGTGATGCCGACGCACAACATGGTGCTCGCCTCCACCGGCACCACGCGTCCGCGCACGGTGGCATCGCACCCCGCGCCCAAGGGCCTGGTTCCGCAGGAGGCGGCCGTGCGGGAGGTGCTCAGCAACTCCCAGGCCGCCATCGACTGCGCCTCCGGCCAGGTGGAGGGGTGCATCACCACCATCGTGGCCGCCCAGGCCCATGGTCTGCGGGTGCTGCGGGACTTCGGGCCCGTACCCATGGTCTTCACCGTCCACCAGGTCATGGCCGCCGACAGGGCCGCCGTCGAAACGAAGGTGCTGGAGCCGGCTCTGTGAACGCTCACTCCCCCGCTCTCGTCGCCCCGGTCGGCACGGGCGTCCTGGCCGAGGCAGAGGAACTGCGCCGTACCCTCGTACCGCTGGTCGACCGCTTCCGCGCCCGGCAGGCCGACGACGGCACGATCGGCCGCCCGACGCCCGAGGACCGTGAACTGCTGCTGGCCGTGCGGGACGTGGCGTGCGACTGGTACGCGCGCCATGGGCTGGGGCACCAGGCCGACGCCCTGGCCGAGGACGTCGACGGCTGGCTCGCGGCAGGACTGGACACCGCGCCGCACTTCGCCCGCTCGCGGGACGCGCTCGAACCGCCCGCGGACGGCGAGACGGTCTTCTTTCTCGCCCCGCTGCAGAGCACCAACAGCGCCCCGCCCGTCGGCAGGCGACTGGAGTTCTTCTTCGCACTGCGCAAGGAGCCGGACGCCCTGCCCGCGCTGGCTGTCAATCACCCGCACCCCAAGAACAATTGCCAGTCGCTCGTCCTCGTCACCGGCAGCGCGGGCTTCGCCCAGGGCAACTGCATCGTCTTCTTCCCCGAGAACGTGGCCGCGCACGACAAGGTGCGCGAGCAGCGCTACGCCATGTTCTTCTACAACAAGTTCCGCAGGATCCACGAGACGTACGCCCTGCCGGGCGCCGCCGCCGTGCTGACCCCCGAATCCCTGCCGCGCTCCTCGACGGGCCTGGCCCCGGACGTCTGCTTCGAGGCGCGCGCCATCTGGGGCTATCTGCACGACTCGATGCACTACCAGGGTCTGTGGCCGTTCGACCAGCACATCTCCCTGAAGATGAACTGGTTCGTCGGTCTGCTCGAGGAGATCAAGGTCGACGCCCGGACCGTACTGACCTGTGTGGACGACGACATCCCGTATGCGCAGGAGCAGATCGACATGGTCCTGCTGGAACGTGTCTTCCGCTATCCGCAGGCGGACGACGCCACCCGCAACTTCGACTCCGGCACCGGGGTGTTCCTCTACTCCTGGCTGCGCGAGCACGGCGCGCTGACCGGTTCCCCGGCGGACGGCGGTCTGCTGCGTCTGGACCGCGCCGAAGCACTGGAGGCGCTGCGCGACTTCGTCACGACGGTGGAGAAGCTCGAGGCGGACGTCACCACCGACGACGAGTACCGGGCGGCGGCCCGGGCCCTGGTGCGCGGCCACCTGCCCGCCGGGGAGGACAAACAGCGTTACGCCTTCACCGGGGACCAGCGCACGTTGCTGCGTGCCAAGGGCGGCCTCGACCGGCTGCCGGCCCTGCGGTTCGGGCCTGCGGAATGGTGAGTGGGGACGGCCGGCCGCACGGAAGGGGCGGGGCGCTCGTCGTCCCCGCCCTGTCCGCGCTGATGGTGCTGCTGCTGGCCGCGGGGTGGCTGATGTCGGGCCGCCTGGTCAGCGGCGCTCCCCCGCTCGCGGTGGCCGCGGGACGTACGGCGGCGAGCTTCGCGACACTCGTCGCCATCGCGGCGCTGCGGCCCCGCAGCTGGGCCGACATACGCACGGGCAGCCGCCGCACCGGAGCCGTGGCGCTGCTGGCGTTCCTGGGCTTCTTCGCGTACTACACGGGAACGCTGCTGGGCATCGGCCGCATCGGGGCCTCACGCGTCGGCCTGATCGTCTCGCTGCTGCCCTGCCTCACCTTCCTGATCGGCATCGCCGCCTTCCGCGAACGGTCCACCGTCCGCAAGGGGATAGGCACCGCGCTCGCCGTGGCCGCGGCGATGGGCTATGCGGCGGCCGACGGACCGGCGGCTTCCGCCACCGGGGACGGCTTGCTGACGGGCGCGTTCCTCGCCCTGGCCGGCACATTCGCGTACGCCCTGTACGGGCATGTCTACCGGCGGCACATGGCCGATGTCTCACCGCTGGCCGCCCTTCCCGCGATCACGGGTGCGGGCACGGTCATGCTCGCGGCCGCCGCCTTCCTCTTCGTCCCGCTCGACGGGGTGTCCTGGGCCGACTGGGGCGGGATCGCACTGCTGGGCGCGGCCTTGACGGCACCGGTCTTCCTCATCTCGCACCAGCTCATCCTGCGCAAGGGGCCGCTGTTCACCTCGGCCCTGGCCCTCGTCGTGCCCTTCCTCGTGCGGCTGGGCGAGTGGGCACTGGGCTGGGCGAGCGCGCCTCGCCCCCTCTCCCTCGTGCTGATCTGCCTGTGCTCGGCCGGCGTGTGGCTCACCGTCGGCGGGAAGACCGCCCACCCCCCGGCTGCCCGGGCAGTCCCCGATGTGCGCGAACGGGATGCCGCACAACCCGTACGACACGAACAAGGAGCGCCGTGAACACTTCCGCACCCACTTCCGCACCCACTTCCGCACCCACCGTCGTCCTGGTCTACCAGCGCACCTCGCTGCCGTGGGTCTTCGAGAGCGCAGAGCGGGCCGGGATCGGGATCGTCCTCGTGCCGCGGCCCGACGAGACCACCGCCCCGGACCGGCTGCCGGCCGCGGTCACCGGCATCCTGCCGCTCGACATCGAGGGCGACCCCGAAGGCGCGCTCCGGGCACTGCGGCAGCGGCACCGCGAGAGCCCTTTCGACGGCATCGTCACGCTCTACGACCCGGCCGTGCCCTTCGTCGCCGAGGCCGCCCGCCTGCTCGGCCTGTCCGGCATCTCCCCCGCCACCGCGGCGGGCGTACAGGACAAGCGCGTCATGCGAGAGCGGCTGGCGGCGGCAGGGCTGCATGTGCCCCGCTTCGTGCGCCTCGACGGGCCCGGCGCCCACCCGGACACCGCACAGCTGACCTTCCCCGTGGTCGTCAAGCCGGCCCACGGCTACTCGAGCCTCGGCGTGACCCGGGCGGACAGTCCCGAACAGCTCGCGGCGGCCGTGGCGGAGGTGAGCGAGATCTGCCGCGGCAAGCTCGGACAGAGCCCGGCCCTGGTGATCGAGGAGTATCTGGACGGTCCGGAGTACGCCGTCGAGTCGCTCGCCCACCGGGGCGAGGTGACGGTGCTGTCCATCGGCTACAAGGGCGAGCCCAAGGGGCCCTATTTCGAGGAGACCGTCTACCGGGCACCCGCCTGTCTGCCGCCCGCGGTCGAGGAGGCCGTACGGCGCGAGGTGACGGCCGCCCACGCGGCGCTCGGCGTCACCGACGGTCCCACCCACACCGAGCTGCGTCTGCGCAGCGGCACCGAGCCGTATCTGCTGGAGATGGGCGCCCGCGTCGGCGGATCGGGCGTCTCGCACTACATCGCCTCGCATGTCACGGGCGTGGACCTGGCGGCCGAAGCGCTGCGCATCGCCGCGGGGCTCCCGCCCGCGTACACCGGCGCGGAGCCGGCCGTCGTCGGCGCGGCGGCCAACTACATCGTGCCGTGCGGCGGCCACGGCCGTATCACCGCGATCCACGGCCTGGACGAGGTGCGCGCCGATCCACGCGTCGACCACGTCGTGCAGATGCTCCACCCCGGTGATGTCGTACACCCCTACCCCGACTTCACCGGTTACCCCGCGTTCGTGCTGTCCCGGCACGCCCGCACCGAGGAGGCGGAGGAGTTCCACCGCCATCTGGAGCGGACCATTCGCATCGACTACGCGCAGGAGAACGACGTCCGATGACCCTCCTTCCCTTCGACGACCGCGACGGGGTCATCTGGCTGGACGGCGCGTTCGTCCCCTGGCGCGAGGCCCGTTTGCACGTGCTGTCGCACGGACTGCACTACGGCGGCGGCGTCTTCGAGGGCGAGCGTGTCTACGACGGGCGCGTCTTCCGTCTCACCGAGCACTCACGGCGCCTGGCCGCCTCGGCCCGCGAACTGGGCTTCGCACTCCCCTTCGGGACCGACGAACTGGACCGGGCGACCGTCGAGCTCGTCGGTCGTCTGGGCATCCGCGACGGCTACGTACGGCCGGTCGCCTGGCGGGGCAGCGAGCAGCTGAGCGTCTCCGGCGCGGGCACCTCGGTGCATGTGGCCGTCGCCGCCTGGGAGTGGCCGGACGTGTTCTCCTCCACGGCCCGGGAGCGCGGCATCAGCCTGGGCACGTCGCGCTGGCGGCGTCCGGCGCCGGACACCGCGCCCGTACGGGCCAAGGCCGCCTCGCTGTACAACATCTGCACGCTGGCACGCGACGAGGCCGAGGCGGCGGGCCACGACGACGCCCTGCTGCTGGACTCCCGCGGCTACCTGGCCGAGGCCACGGGCGCCAACCTCTTCCTGGTGTGCGGCGGCGCGCTGCACACGCCTGTGGCCGACGTCTTCCTCGACGGCATCACCCGGCAGACCGTCATCGACCTGGCACGCAAGGCGGACGTCGCGGTGCACGAGCGCCATATCAGCCCTGGGGAACTCGACCGGGCCGAGGAGGTGTTCCTCACCGGCACCGCCTACGAGGTCCAGCCCGTCCGCTCGATCGACGGCAGGGCGTACGGGATCGGCCCGGTGACCCGCTCCCTGGCCGATGCCTACGCACGGCTGGTCCGCGAGTGAGTGCGGTCCCGGCGCGCGGCCAAGACCGGTAGGTCCTGTCCGGGCGGTCTTCTCGGGCCCGGACAGGACCTGGTGCCGGCGCTGTGAGGCGTCGCGGCCCGGTCCGGCGTCAGGCCGTACGCCGCAGCAGGGCCAGATACATCGCGTCCGTGCCGTGCAGATGCGGCCACAGCTGTACGTCGGGGCCGTCGCCCAACGCGGGTACGCCCGCCATCAGCGGGCGGGCGTCGACCCACTCGGCTTCCACCGGGGCGCCGCCCCGGCCCTTGAGCACGTCCTCGACGACCACCCGGGTCTCGGCGAGGTGCGGCGAGCAGGTCGCATAGCCGACGACTCCGCCGACCCGGACCGCCGCGAACGCCTCGCGCAGCAGCGCGCGCTGAAGCGGGGCGAAGCCTTCGAGGTCCTCGGGGCGGCGGCGCCAGCGGGCCTCGGGGCGGCGCCGCAGGGCGCCGAGGCCCGAGCAGGGGACGTCGACCAGGACACGGTCGAAGGATCCCGGCCGCCACGGCGGGCGGGTGCCGTCCGCGGCGATGACCTGGTACGGGCCGGGGTTGCCGGCCAGCGCGCGCTCGACGAGGCGGGCACGGTGGGGCTGCTTCTCGGCGGCCAGCAGCGCCGCGCCGCGCTCGGCGGCGAGTGCGCCGAGCAGGGCCGCCTTGCCCCCGGGACCGGCACAACCGTCGAGCCAGCGCTCGTCCGGGCCGTCCAGCGGCGCGTTCGCCAGCGCCAGCGCGACGAGCTGGCTGCCCTCGTCCTGCACTCCGGCGCGCCCCTCGCGCACGGGGTCGAGCGCACCGGGCTCACCGCCCTCCGTGAGCCGTACGGCGTAGGGCGACCAGCGGCCCGGCAGGCCGGCCTCCTCACCGAGGATGCCCAGAAGCTCGTCCGTCGTCGCCCGTCCGGGGCGGGCGACGAGGGTGACCTCGGGCCGCTCGTTGTCGGCTTCCAGCAGGTCTTCGATCCCGGCGCGGCCGCCCCCGAGGGCGTCCCACAGCGCCGATACCACCCACCGCGGATGCGAGTGCACCACGGCCAGGTGGTCCTCGGCGTCCTCGTCGTACGGCGGGGCGACCCGCTCCAGCCACGCGTCCAGGTCGTGCTGCGAGATCTTCCGGAGCACCGCGTTGACGAACTTCGCCCGGCCATCCCCGAGCACCACCCGCGCCAGCTCCACGCTCGACGACACCGCCGCGTGGGTCGGGATCCGCGTGCCGAGCAACTGGTGGGCGCCGAGCGCGAGCACGTCGAGCACCGGCGGGTCGACCTCGCGCAGCGGGCGGTCCACACAGGCGGAGATGATCGCGTCGTAGGTGCCCTGGCGGCGCAGGGTCCCGTAGACGAGCTCGGTGGCCAGTGCCGCGTCCCGGTTGTCGAAGTCGCCGTTCTCCCGGGCCTTGCGCAGCAGCGGGGGGAGGACGAGGTTGGCGTAGGCGTCGCGCTCGTCGACGGCCCGCAGCGCGTCGAAGGCGAGGATCCGCACGGGGTCCTTCTTCGGGCGGCGGTACGGCTGATGGGGACGGCGACGGCTCTGCTCGCTCAAAAGGTGCTCCGCGTTTCGAAAGGGTCGAACCCCTTCAGCCTACGACTCCCGGGCCACGGGTCAGGCTCCGCCCGCCGCGCCCAGCCGCTCGCCGGCGACGATCCGTACCCCGCGCGCCCAGTCGGCGGCACGCATGGGCTTCTTGCCCTGGGGCTGCACCCACAGCAGCTCGACGGCGTGCGAACCGGTACCGGCGTACACGTTGTTCTTCCCCACCGCGAGCTCTCCGGGTGCCAGGTCGGTGCGGTCCGCGACCGGCCGTGCGTTGACCAGCTTGAGCCGCTCGCCGCGGAAGGCGGTCCAGGCACCCGGCGCCGGTGTGCAGCCGCGGACGACCCGGTCGACCCGGAGCGCCGGCGCCTGCCAGTCGACATGCGCGTCCTCGACGGTGATCTTCGGGGCGAGCGTGATGCCGTCCGCGGGCTGCGGCACGGCCTCCAGGGTGTCGTCCTCGATGCCGTCCATGGTGGCGACGAGCAGACCGGCCCCCGCGAAGGCCAGCCGGGTGAGCAGGTCGCCACTGGTGTCGGTGGGGCGTACGGTCTCGGTGATCACGCCGTAGACCGGTCCGGAGTCCAGTCCCTCCTCGATCTGGAAGGTGGACGCTCCGGTCATCTCGTCCCCGGCGAGGATGGCGTGCTGCACGGGTGCCGCGCCCCGCCAGGCGGGCAGCAGCGAGAAGTGCAGATTGACCCAGCCGCGGGCGGGAACGTCGAGCGCGACCCTGGGCAGCAGCGCGCCGTAGGCGACGACCGGGCAGCAGTCCGGCGCGATCTCACGCAGCCGCGCCAGGAACTCCTCGTCACGCGGCTTGGCGGGCTTGAGCACCTCGATCCCGGCCTCCTCCGCGCGCTGCGCGACGGGGCTGGCGACCAGGCGGCGGCCGCGGCCTGCGGGGGCGTCCGGGCGCGTGACGACCGCGGCGACCTCATGCCGGTCGGAGGCGATCAGCGCGTCCAGGGCGGGTACGGCGACCTCGGGGGTGCCTGCGAAGACAAGTTTCACTGGGGGTTACCTCGCTCTGTGTGCCGTGTGGACGCGACGCACCAGTCTATTTGGCCCCGCTGACGGGGGGCGCACGGCGGCCCGCGCGCCCTGCGCATATGCCCTCACTCTCCCGCACCGTGACCACAACGCAGGCTGGAGCGTTGGTCAAGAGAGATTGACCGATACGGGCCGCCCCAGAGACACGGCCCGACCCCTTTCACGCCGGTTCGAGAGGCTTGTTCATGGCCGACCACGCAACCCACGACGCCCAAGCCCGGGCCAGCCTGCATCTGTTGGTGCGGGACATCGAGCGGGTCCGCCGGCAGGTGGACGCACTGCGCACGCTCACGGCCCAGTTGGGCAATGTCTACCGTCCGCGTCGCTCCGGCCCGTCCACGGGCTTCGTCGTCTACGGCAGGGCCCCCGCGCCGACCGTGCGCCTCGCGCAGGAACTGCGGGACAGCGTCGAGACGTTGGTGACCGCGGCCGTGGACTTCGACCGTTCGCTGGGCTTCTCGTGGGACGCGGTCGGCTCCGCACTGGGCGTCACCAAGCAGGCCGTGCACCGCCGTTATGGTTCGCGGCGGGCGACGCAGGCGACCGCTGCGGCGAGCGCCGCGGCGGAGGCGGTGGCCGCACCGGCGGTGCCGGCCGCGCGCGCCATGCCGCCGCAGTCGGCGTCGGCGCATGCGCTGTGCGAGGAGGTCCGCCCGAGCGCACTCCCGGGCCCGCGCAACGGCTGACCTCCCGCCGGGCCGCCTGCCGTCTGTGGGCAGGGCGGCGCGAAAAGGCCGCGTCCGGGACACCGAAGCTCCCCCAGACTTCGTCCGGGGAGGTACGAGGACGGGCACACCGGGCGCCTCTCCTACCCAATGTCCGGCGGGTCGATCCTGACCCGCACCGGATCGCCCCCACCCCGCGCCAGCCTCGCCGCCTGCGCCTCCTTCAGGGCGGCCGCCAGTGCGGCGCCACTGCCCGGAGGCACCCTCAGAAGCACCCTCTCCCACTGCTCACCGAGCGGGGGGTCCGACGGCCGCCGCGGCCGCCCCGCCGGCACCGCAGGCAGCGGCACCGGCCCCAGCACCTCCGCGTCATCCGGCAGTGACGCCGCCGCCAGGAAAGCGGTCACCGCGTCCGCCCGCCCCGTCACGGACGCCATCCGGGACACCGGAGGAAATCCCAGCTCGGCACGCTCGGCCAGCTCGCGCTGTGCATGTCCCACCGGGTCCCAGCGCACCAGCGCCTGCACGGGCCGCAACGTGGGCTCGGCGACGACCACCACGGTGCCGCCGTCCTCCTGGCCGCGCACCAGTGAGGCCGCGCCCAGCCAGCGGCGCAGGGCCTCCTCACCCGACCTCAGATCGGGGCGGCCGAGCATCGCCCAGCCGTCGAGCAGCAGCGCGGCCGCGTACCCGCCTTCGGCGATCGGTTCCGCACCCGGGGTGCTGACGATCAGCGCGGGCCGGCCCGGCACCGTGTCCAGGACGTGGTCGCGCCCCGACGTCCGCACCGGCACCGCCGGAAACGCCCGCCCCAGCTCCTCCGCGGTGCGCCGGGCGCCGACCACCTGAGCTCGCAGCCGTGTGCTGCCGCATTCGGCGCAGTGGCGGCCCGCCGCGTCCCTGCCGCACCACCCGCACCGCAGTTCACGCTCCCCGGGCGCTTCCAGAGGCCCGGCACAGTGCGCGCACCGCGCGGGCGCCCGGCACCGCTCACAGGCCAGCTTCGGCACATAGCCCCTGCGGGGGACCTGCACCAGCACCGGCCCGCTGCCCAGCCCGTCGCGGACCGTCTGCCAGGCCAGCGTGGGCAGTCGCGCCGCCCGTGCCGCCTCGTCCCGGGCGAGCTCTCCGTCACCCACGGTCCGTACCAGTGGCGCAGCTCTTCGCACCTCGCCGCGGTCGGCGGCCAGCGGCTGAGCCCAGCCGCTCTCGACGAGCTGGGCGGCCTCGACGGTGCAGCTCGTCGACCCGAGCAGAAAGGCGCATCTGTCGTGCGCGGCCCGCAGCAGCAGCACCTCCCGTGCATGGGGCAGCGGGGCGTGCTGTTCGCTGTGGCTGGCGTCCCCGTCGTCCCACAGGGCGACCAGGCCGAGATCCCGTACCGGGGCGAACATCGCGCCACGGGTGCCGATCACCGCCCGCACCGATCCCCGGCGCACCGCGAGCCATTGCCGGTAGCGGCGCTCGGGCCCTGCCTCCGCCGTCAGCACCGCGTGCCGTCCCTCGCCGATGAGCGCGGTCAGCGCGGCGTCGACCCGTGCGACGGCCCTTCCGTCCGGCAGGACGACCAGCGCGCCCCGGCCGGACGCCAGAGTGGCCGCGACGGCCCCGGCCAGTTCCACCGGCCAGTGCGGCCCGGGCAGCGCATTCCATACGGCCCGCGGTGCGCCGCCGCGTGCGAGTGCCTCGAGAAACCCGGGGCCCCGCCCGTATCGCTCCCAGGTCCCCGGGGCGGGCGGGCTCGGCGGCGGCAGCGGCTCGGGCGAAGGCTTCGCCTCGGCCCGGGCGCTGCGCGGTGGCACCGCGAGTTGCAGTACGTCGGCGAGGCTTCCCGCGTACCGGTCGGCCACCGCACGGGCCAGCGCGAGGAGCCCGGGACTCAGCACCGGTTCGGGCGAGACGACATCGGCGAGCGCGGCCAGCGGTCCCGCGTAGTCCGACGCGGCCCGGCGTTCGACGATGAACCCGTCGGTCAGCCGGCCCCCCTCACGACGCCCCTCGCGCACCTGGTGCGCCCCGGCTCCGAACCGGACGCGCACCCGTACTCCGGGCTGAGCCGCGGCGGCCAGCTCCTCGGGCACGGCGTAGTCGAAGAACTGGTCGAGATGCAGCACGCCCTTGTTGACCACGACCCTGGCCACCGGCAGCTCCGTGGCCAGCGCCGCTCCGCGCCAGGTGCGCGGTTTGGCCCGCGGGGCCTTGGCCTTGCGTACGGTCTCGCGTATGAGCGCAAGCTGCTCCGGCGGGCCGTCGCCCGTCCGTCCGGAACTTCCGTCGTCGCTGCTCACAGCCCCATTCCTACCAGACAGGACCGACAGTGACGGCTGTGCTGAAGGGCGCCCGAGATCAGGGGCGGCGACGGTGTGCACTCTGCCTTGGACCACTCGGCCACACCGGTCGACGACCGGCGGCGGGATTCGAACCCGCGAGGGGATTACCCGAAGTAACCGTCACCTTCGCACCGGGCGCCGGCGCGCAGGGACTCCCGAGATCACGTCGGCGGCGGAATCGTGGTTCCTTCACCGCGGGGCTCCCGCCCCGCTCCAGAAGTATCCGTCACCTGCGCACCGGGAGGCCGTCAGCGTAGCGAGGAGCGGCAGCCGAGTGCCACGGAATTCACCAGGCGCCGCGGCGGCCGCGCACGCCACCGCACGATGCGGACAGCACACCGAGAGCCGCGCCACGGAACGCGAATGCCCCGGACGGCATCCGTCCGGGGCATTCGCGCGATGCCTTCCGGGGTTACAGCCCCGCAGCCGCGCGCAGCGCGTCCACGCGGTCCGTGCGCTCCCAGGTGAAGTCCGGGAGCTCGCGGCCGAAGTGACCGTACGCCGCGGTCTGCGCGTAGATCGGGCGGAGCAGGTCGAGGTCGCGGATGATCGCGGCCGGGCGGAGGTCGAAGACCTCCGCGATGGCGTTCTCGATCTTGTCGGTGTCGACCGTGGCGGTGCCGAAGGTCTCCACGAAGAGGCCGACCGGCTCGGCCTTGCCGATCGCGTAGGCGACCTGGACCTCGCAGCGCGCGGCGAGACCGGCGGCCACCACGTTCTTGGCGACCCAGCGCATGGCGTAGGCGGCCGAGCGGTCCACCTTGGACGGGTCCTTGCCGGAGAAGGCACCGCCGCCGTGGCGGGCCATGCCGCCGTAGGTGTCGATGATGATCTTGCGACCGGTGAGACCGGCGTCGCCCATCGGGCCACCGATCTCGAAGCGGCCGGTCGGGTTCACCAGGAGGCGGTAGCCGTCGGTGTCCAGCTTGATGCCGTCCTCGACGAGCTCCTTGAGCACGTGCTCGACGACGAACTCGCGGATGTCGGGCGAGAGCAGCGACTCCAGGTCGATGTCGGAGGCGTGCTGCGACGAGACCACGACGGTGTCGAGCCGGACGGCCTTGTCGCCGTCGTACTCGATGGTGACCTGGGTCTTGCCGTCGGGGCGCAGGTAGGGGATGGTCCCGTTCTTGCGGACCTCGGACAGACGCCGGGAGAGCCGGTGCGCGAGGTAGATCGGCAGCGGCATCAGCTCGGGCGTCTCGTCACAGGCATAGCCGAACATCAGGCCCTGGTCGCCGGCGCCCTGCTTGTCGAGCTCGTCCGCCTTGTCCTTCTGGGAGGCACCCTCGACACGGGACTCGTACGCCGTGTCGACACCCTGCGCGATGTCGGGCGACTGGGCGCCGATGGAGACCGAGACACCGCAGGAGGCGCCGTCGAAGCCCTTCTTCGAGGAGTCGTAACCGATCTCGAGGATCTTGTTGCGCACCAGGGTGGGGATGTCGGCGTAGGCCTTCGTGGTCACCTCGCCGGCCACGTGCACCAGGCCGGTGGTGATCAGCGTCTCGACGGCGACGCGGGAGGCGGGGTCCTCCTGGAGCAGCGCGTCGAGGATGGTGTCGCTGATCTGGTCAGCGATCTTGTCGGGGTGGCCTTCGGTGACGGACTCCGAAGTGAACAGGCGACGGGACACAACGCTCCCTGGGGTTGCAGCGGCTGCTGGCTGATCATTGGTGGACGGGCAGGGGGCTGCGCCCCGCGTCGTTCCGAGGACAGTTTATCGGGAGCAGTCGGCGATTGGACCACGTGTCTCGCCTCACGGGAGTCGATCAGCCACAGAAAGTGCGCGCAGTAGCACGTGAGGCCGTCCGTTACACACGACCGGAGCACTCCATTCCGCCGTCTGCCACGGCGACGGAGCGGATATGCGGCATTCGTCCAGGATCCTCTCCGGCACAGCCGGTCAAGCCGATTGCGGTGTGCGTCACACTCGGCGCGTCGTGGCGCGCCCCGGTTCGACCCGGTACGCCACGCGGGCGGGGGTGAACCGCTCTCCCGGCCCGGCCGCGGACCGGACCCGGCTCAGGACAGGCGCGGGACCACCAGATCCCACACCGTGTCCGCGAGGGCCTCCTTGGGCCCGTGCGGTACGGCCGTCTCGCCGCCGTCCGACGCCAGGACCACGGCTTCGTTCTCCTCGGAGCCGAAGGTCTTGCGCTCCCCCACCTCATTGACGACGAGCAGGTCACAGCCCTTTCGGCGGAGCTTGTCGCGGCCGTTGGCCAGCACGTCGTCGGTCTCGGCGGCGAAGCCCACGACCACCTGGCCCGGGCGGGGACGGTCGGCCGAGATCTCGGCGAGGATGTCCGGATTACGCACCAGGGCGACCGGTGCGGGCTCCTGGCCGTCCTTCTTCTTGATCTTGCCTTCCGCGTAGGCCGCCGGGCGGAAGTCGGCGACCGCGGCGGCCATCACCACCACATCGGCCTGAAAGGCCGCCTTGACGACCGCCTCGCGCAGCTGCAAGGCCGTGCCGACATGGACCACGTCCACGCCCGCCGGGTCCGGGAAGCCGGTGTTGGCCTCGATCAGGGTCACCCTGGCACCTCGGGCCGCCGCCGTACGCGCCAGGGCGTATCCCTGCTTGCCGGAGGAGCGGTTGCCCAGGTAGCGCACGGGGTCGAGGGGCTCGCGGGTGCCGCCCGCGCTGATGACGACATGGCGGCCGGCGAGGTCGGGGGCGAGGGCGCCGCGCCCCTGGCCGTGCCGCCTCAGGACATGGCGGCAGACCTCGAAGATCTCGCCCGGCTCGGGCAGCCGGCCCTTGCCGGTGTCCACACCGGTGAGGCGGCCGACTGCGGGCTCGATGACCACGGCGCCGCGGCGCCGCAGCGTCGCCACGTTCTCCTGGGTCGCCGGGTGCTCCCACATCTCGGTGTGCATCGCCGGGGCGAAGACGACGGGACAGCGGGCGGTGAGCAGGGTGTTGGTCAGCAGGTCGTCCGCGAGGCCGTGGGCGGCCTTGGCGAGCAGGTCCGCGGTGGCGGGCGCGACGACGACGAGGTCGGCGTTCTGCCCGATCCGCACATGCGGGACCTCGTGGACGTCCGACCAGACCTCGGTGGACACGGGGTGCCCGGAAAGCGCCGACCAGGTGGGAGCGCCGACGAAGTTCAGGGCCGAAGCGGTGGGCACGACCCTCACGTCATGCCCGGACTCGGTCAGCCGGCGCAGCAGCTCACACGCCTTGTACGCGGCGATTCCGCCGCTCACTCCCAGAACGACCTTCGGCTTGTCCACTGCGTTCCCGCTCCCCACGGACGGCGATCACCGTCGCTGCTGACGGCACTCGACTGCGACGACACACATCAGGCTGACACACCACAGGCCCGGCGGACGCTCCCCTTCGCTTGGCGGTGGGAAGTGCCCGGCCCGGGCCTGGGACGTAACGAAAAGTGCGCCTACTGCACCGGGCCCTCGATGGCCTCGGAGGTCAGCAGACCCGCGTTGATCTCGCGCAGGGCGATCGAGAGCGGCTTCTCGTGGACGTGGGTGTCCACGAGCGGACCGACGTACTCGAGCAGGCCCTCGCCGAGCTGCGAGTAGTACGCGTTGATCTGACGAGCGCGCTTGGCCGCGTAGATCACGAGGCTGTACTTCGAGTCGGTGGCCTCGAGCAGCTCGTCGATCGGCGGGTTGATGATGCCCTCGGGCGCGGTGATGGAAGAGGACACGCTCTAGCCTTCCGAAGAAACTTCAGGGAAATCAAACAAAGATCAAACGACTTCCATCAAGGCTAGCAGCTCACGAGCCACGTCCTCGACGGAGGTATTGACCAGGGTGGTGTCGAATTCGGACTCGGCGGCCAGCTCCACCTTGGCGGCATCGAGACGGCGCTCGATGACATCGGGAGCCTCGGTGCCCCGGCCGGTGAGCCGGCGCACCAGCTCGTCCCAGCTCGGTGGGGCCAGGAAGACCAGCTGCGAGTCCGGCATCGAGTCCTTCACCTGGCGGGCGCCCTGAAGATCGATCTCCAGCAGCACCGGCTCGCCGGACTCGAGGCGCTCCTGGACGGCCTTGCGCGGGGTGCCATAGCGATTGCCCGCGAATTCCGCCCATTCCAGCAGCTCACCGTTGGCGATCAGCTTGTCGAACTCGTCGTCGGTGACGAAGTAGTACTGAACGCCGTGACGCTCGCCGGGGCGCGGCTTCCGGGTGGTGGCCGACACCGAGAGCCAGACCTCGGGGTGGACCTTGCGCATATGGGCGACGACCGTGCTCTTGCCGACCCCGGAGGGGCCGGAGAGCACGGTCAGCCGCGGACGTACCTCTGCTGCCATGCAGCGATTATCCAGGTTCTCGGGGGTGCCCGGGAACGTCAGGCGGCGCCGCCGCCGAACTCGCGCTCGAGAGAGGCGATCTGGTTGGAGCCGAGACCCCGGACGCGACGGCTCTCGGAGATGCCGAGCCGCTCCATGATCTGCTTGGCGCGGACCTTGCCGACGCCGGGGAGGGACTCGAGCAGGGCGGAGACCTTCATCTTGCCGATGACGTCGTTCTCCTGGCCCTGCTTGATGACCTCGTGGAGAGAGGCGCCGGAGTGCTTGAGTCGATTCTTGACCTCGGCCCGCTCCCGGCGAGCCGCGGCGGCCTTTTCGAGCGCGGCTGCGCGCTGTTCAGGGGTAAGGGGCGGAAGAGCCACGCCTACGTCACCTCGGATGTCGAACTGTCGGATACGGACCGGTGAGGAACCTATTGGCCCCACACCAGGCGAGCAACGAGCAACGCAGTCGCCGCGTTGCATCACTGACTCTCGACGGAGACTAGCGGCCTGAACCGCTCCCGTCAGCGAGAACAGCGGAAAAGTCCTGGTCAGCATCGGCCGACCAGGACATTCCAGACATATCAACCCGGTTTCTGTCAAGAAACCGTCAGTGAAACGTGCAGGTGGCGCCGATACGGAGGGCGAGACCGGGGGCGGGGCAGGCGCACCCGGCATGATCCGGACGCGCGAGACCGGGGCAGGTGCACTCCTGCCCGGCAAGATCCAGACGAAGGGCGCGAGGTCCTGTCCGGGCGGACAGGACCTCCTACTGGGCCCCGGCGACGGCTGCCCGTACCTCGTCCGTGAAGCGGGCGGCCGATTCCCGCAGCGCGGCGGCGTCCGGACCGTTCCGCAGGATTCCACGGCTCACACTCGGGACGACGTTGCGGACCTGGGTGCCGAAGACGGCCGGCAGATCGGCCGGGGTGGCACCCTGGGCACCGATCCCCGGGGCGAGCAGCGGGCCGTTGATGTCGAGATCGGCACCGGCCTGCCCGAGCGTGGCTCCGACGACCGCGCCGACGGACCCCATCGGCCGGGCGCCCGCGTTCTCGTCGGCCATGTGGTTCAGCATCAGCTGGGCCAGCGAGACGCCTCCCGCCGCCGTCGCCCGCTGGACCTCGGCGCCCTCCGGATTGGACGTGAGGGCCAGCACGAACACTCCCGCGCCGCTCTCCCGCGCCAGGTCGAGCGCCGGACGCAGCGAGCCGAAGCCGAGGTACGGCGAGACCGTCACGGCGTCGGAGAACAGCGGTGAGTCCTTGCGCAGATAGGTCTCGGCGTACGCGGCCATCGTCGATCCGATGTCACCGCGCTTGGCGTCCATCAGCACCAGGGCGCCCGCGGCACGGGCCTCCTCGACGGCCTTCTCCAGGACGGCGACGCCGCGGGAGCCGAAGCGCTCGAAGAACGCCGACTGCGGCTTCAGTACCGCGACCCGGTCGGCGAGCGCCTCGACGACGGTGCGGGTGAACCGCTCAAGACCGGCCACGTCGTCGTTCAGGCCCCAAGCGGTGAGCAGGGAGGCGTGCGGGTCGATGCCGACGCACAGCGGGCCGCGGGTGTCCATGGCACGGCGCAGCCGGGCGCCGAAGGCTTCCTGGGGGCTCATGCGGTCGTTGCCTTTCGGGTCTCGGCGCCGACGGCCTCGGCGAGGGTGGCGTACGGGCTTGCGGCCAGGCGGGCGGCCAGGCCCTTGTGGATCGCGCGGGCGTAGAACGGGCCCTCGTAGATGAAGGCGCTGTACCCCTGGACGAGCGTGGCACCGGCCAGGATGCGCTGCCAGGCGTCCTCGGCGTTCTCGATGCCCCCGACGCCGACGAGGGTGATCCGGTCGCCCACACGGGCGTACAGGCGGCGCAGGACCGCCAGGGAGCGCTCCTTGACGGGGGCGCCGGACAGCCCGCCGGTCTCCTTCACCAACTGGGGGCCGGATTTCAGGCCGAGGCCGTCGCGGGCGATGGTGGTGTTGGTGGCGATGATGCCGTCGAGACCGAGTTCGACCGCGAGGTCGGCGACGGCGTCGACGTCCTCGTCGGCCAGATCCGGGGCGATCTTGACCAGCAGCGGCACCCGGCGGCCGGTGACGGTGCGGTCGGCGGCCTCGCGGACGGCGGTGAGGAGGGGGCGCAGGGACTCGGTGGCCTGGAGGTTGCGCAGGCCGGGGGTGTTGGGCGAGCTGACGTTGACGACGAGGTAGTCGGCGTGGGCGGCCAGCCGCTCGGTCGAGGTCACATAGTCGGCGACGGCCTCCGCCTCGGGCACGACCTTGGTCTTGCCGATGTTGACGCCGACCACGGTCCTGAAGACCGCGCGACGGGCCGCGAGGCGGGCGGCGACCGCGGCCGAGCCCTCGTTGTTGAAGCCCATGCGGTTGATCAGCGCACGGTCGGGGACCAGCCGGAAGAGGCGCTTCCTGGGGTTCCCGGGCTGCGGCTGCGCGGTGACCGTGCCGATCTCGACATGGTCGAAGCCGAGCATGCTCATGCCGTCGATGGCGATGGCGTTCTTGTCGAAGCCGGCGGCGAGACCGAACGGGCCGTGCATACGCAGGCCCAGGGCCTCGGTGCGCAGCTCCTTGTAGCGGGGCGCCAGCGCGGCGGCGACGAAGGTCCGCAGGACGGGGACGCGGGCCGCGATGCGGATCCAGCGGACCGCCATGTGGTGGGCGTCCTCCGGGTCCATCCGCTTGAAGACCAGGTGGAAGAAGAATTCGTACATCTCAGTGGTGTCCTGTGTGTCCGCACGAAGACATGCGTCTTCATGAAGAGGGGGACACCGTTGCCGGTGTCCCCCTCGTGGGCTGCTAGGGGGCCTGTCTTTCGGATCTTGCCGGGCTCACGTGCCCTGATCCAAAAGACACCCCTCTAGTCGCGGGCCGCGGTCAGGTGTTCCGCGTGTTCCTGGAGTGAGCGGACGCCCACGCCTCCGTGGTTGAGGGCGTCGATGCCCTGGACGGCGGCGGCGAGCGCCTGGACCGTCGTCAGGCACGGGACTCCGCGGGCCACGGCCGCCGTGCGGATGTCATAGCCGTCGAGGCGGCCGCCGGTGCCGTAAGGGGTGTTGACGATCAGGTCGACGTCGCCGTCGTGGATCAGCTGCACGATCGTCTTCTCGCCCGCCGGGCCCTCGCCCTCGGACTGCTTGCGCACGATGGTGGCGTTGATGCCGTTGCGCTTGAGGACCTCGGCCGTGCCGGACGTGGCGAGCAGCTCGAAGCCGTGCGCCACCAGCTCGCGCGCCGGGAAGATCATCGAGCGCTTGTCGCGGTTGGCGACGGAGATGAAGGCGCGGCCCTTGGTGGGCAGCGGGCCGTACGCACCGGCCTGCGACTTCGCGTAGGCCGTGCCGAAGACCGAGTCGATGCCCATGACCTCGCCGGTGGAACGCATCTCCGGGCCGAGGATGGTGTCGACGCCACGCCCGTGGATGTCGCGGAAGCGGCTCCACGGCATCACGGCCTCCTTGACGGAGATCGGGGCGTCCATCGGCAGCGTGCCGCCGTCTCCCTCGGCCGGGAGCAGACCCTCCGCCCGCAGTTCGGCGATGGTCGCCCCGAGCGAGATGCGTGCTGCCGCCTTGGCGAGCGGCACGGCGGTCGCCTTGGAGGTGAAGGGCACGGTCCTGGAGGCACGCGGGTTGGCTTCCAGCACGTACAGGATGTCGCCGGCCATCGCGAACTGGATGTTGATCAGGCCGCGGACGCCGACGCCCTTGGCGATCGCCTCGGTCGAGGCCCGCAGGCGCTTGATGTCGAAGCCGCCGAGGGTGATCGGGGGCAGCGCGCAGGCGGAGTCGCCGGAGTGGATTCCGGCCTCCTCGATGTGCTCCATGACGCCGCCGAGGTAGAGCTCGGTGCCGTCGTAGAGGGCGTCGACGTCGATCTCGATCGCGTCGTCGAGGAAGCGGTCGACCAGCACCGGGCGGTCCGGGCCGATCTCGGTGGACTCGGAGATGTACGCCTCGAGGCGGTTCTCGTCGTAGACGATCTCCATGCCGCGGCCGCCGAGCACGTACGACGGGCGCACGAGCACCGGGTAGCCGATCTCGTCGGCGATGGCCTTGGCCTCGGTGAAGGTGGTCGCGGTGCCGTGCTTGGGGGCGGGCAGTCCGGCCTCGGCGAGGACACGGCCGAAGGCGCCGCGGTCCTCGGCGGCGTGGATCGCCTCGGGCGAGGTGCCCACGACCGGGACGCCGTTGTCCTTCAGCGCCTGCGACAGACCCAGCGGGGTCTGGCCGCCGAGCTGGACGACGACACCGGCGATCGGGCCCGCCTGCGACTCGGCGTGGACGATCTCCAGCACGTCCTCCAGGGTGAGCGGCTCGAAGTAGAGCCGGTCGGAGGTGTCGTAGTCGGTGGAGACGGTCTCCGGGTTGCAGTTGACCATCACGGTCTCGTAGCCGGCGTCGCTGAGTGCGAAGGAGGCGTGGACGCAGGAGTAGTCGAACTCGATGCCCTGGCCGATGCGGTTCGGGCCGGAGCCGAGGATGATCACGGCGGGCTTCTCGCGCGGCGCGACCTCGGTCTCCTCGTCGTAGGAGGAGTAGAAGTACGGGGTCTTCGCGGCGAATTCGGCGGCGCAGGTGTCGACCGTCTTGTAGACGGGGCGGATGCCGAGGGCGTGCCGCACCTCGCGGACGACGTCCTCACGCAGGCCGCGGATGCCGGCGATCTGGGCGTCGGAGAAGCCGTGCCGCTTGGCCTCGCCGAGCAGCTCGGGGTCGAGCTTGGCGGCAGCGGCCAGCTCGTCCGCGATCTCCTTGATGAGGAACAGCTGGTCCACGAACCAGGGATCGATCTTCGACGCCTCGAAGACCTCCTCGGGGGTGGCACCGGCGCGGATCGCCTGCATGACGGTGTTGATCCGGCCGTCGGTGGGACGGGCCGACTCGCGCAGCAGCTCGGCCTTGTCGCCGGTGGGCCCCGTGAAGTCGAACTGCGAGCCCTTCTTCTCCAGGGAGCGCAGGGCCTTCTGCAGGGCCTCGGTGAAGTTGCGGCCGATGGCCATGGCCTCGCCCACCGACTTCATGGTGGTGGTGAGGGTGCTGTCGGCCGAGGGGAACTTCTCGAAGGCGAAGCGCGGTGCCTTGACCACCACGTAGTCGAGCGTCGGCTCGAAGGAGGCCGGGGTCTGCTCGGTGATGTCGTTGGGGATCTCGTCCAGCGTGTAGCCGACGGCAAGCCGGGCAGCGATCTTGGCGATCGGGAAACCGGTGGCCTTGGACGCCAGCGCGGAGGACCGGGAGACACGGGGGTTCATCTCGATGACGATGACCCGGCCGTCCTCGGGGTCGATCGCGAACTGGATGTTGCAGCCGCCGGTGTCGACGCCGACCTCGCGGATCACGGCGATGCCGATGTCCCGCAGGATCTGGTACTCGCGGTCGGTCAGGGTCATCGCAGGGGCGACGGTGATCGAGTCACCGGTGTGCACGCCCATCGGGTCGAAGTTCTCGATGGAGCAGACGACCACGACGTTGTCGTTCTTGTCGCGCATCAACTCCAGCTCGTACTCCTTCCAGCCGAGGATGGACTCCTCGAGGAGCACCTCGGTGGTCGGGGAAAGGGTGAGGCCCTGGCCCGCGATACGGCGCAGCTCGTCCTCGTCGTGCGCGAAGCCGGAGCCCGCGCCGCCCATGGTGAAGGAGGGGCGGACGACCACGGGGTAGCCGCCGAGGGTCTCGACGCCCTTGAGGACGTCGTCCATGGAGTGGCAGATGACCGAGCGGGCGGACTCGCCGTGGCCGATCTTGCGGTTGACGGCCTCGACGACCTCCTTGAACAGGTCGCGGTCCTCGCCCTTGTTGATGGCCTCGACATTGGCGCCGATGAGCTCGACACCGTACTTCTCCAGCGTCCCGGCCTCGTGCAGGGAGATCGCGGTGTTCAGCGCGGTCTGGCCGCCGAGGGTGGGCAGGAGCGCGTCGGGGCGCTCCTTGGCGATGATCTTCTCGACGAACCCCGGGGTGATCGGCTCGACGTAGGTGGCGTCGGCGATCTCCGGGTCGGTCATGATCGTCGCCGGGTTGGAGTTCACCAGGATGACCCGCAGGCCCTCCGACTTGAGGACCCGGCAGGCCTGGGTGCCGGAGTAGTCGAACTCGGCGGCCTGGCCGATGACGATCGGGCCGGAGCCGATGACCAGGACGGACTGGATATCGGTGCGCTTAGGCACGCTGGCCCTCCATCAGGGAGACGAAGCGGTCGAACAGGTACGCGGCGTCGTGCGGGCCTGCGGCGGCTTCAGGGTGGTACTGGACGCTGAAGGCCGGCTGGTCGAGCAGCTGGAGGCCCTCCACCACATCGTCGTTGAGGCAGACGTGGGAGACCTCGGCACGGCCGAAGGGGGTTTCGGAGACCCGGTCGAGCGGGGCGTCGACGGCGAATCCGTGGTTGTGCGCGGTGACCTCGACCTTGCCGGTCGTACGGTCCTGCACGGGCTGGTTGATGCCGCGGTGGCCGTACTTGAGCTTGTACGTGCCGAAGCCGAGCGCCCGGCCGAGGATCTGGTTGCCGAAGCAGATGCCGAACAGCGGCGTCCTGCGCTCCAGTACGGCCCGCATGACCGCGACGGCGTGGTCGGCGGTCGCCGGGTCGCCGGGGCCGTTGGAGAAGAACACCCCGTCGGGGCCGACCGCGTACACGTCCTCGGCCGTGGCGGTGGCGGGCAGGACGTGCACCTCGATGCCGCGCTCGGCCATGCGGTGCGGGGTCATGCCCTTGATGCCGAGGTCGACGGCCGCGACGGTGAACTTCTTCTCACCGATCGCGGGGACGACGTACGCCTCCTTGGTGGCGACCTCCGCCGACAGGTCCGCGCCCTTCATCTCGGGGGCCTGGCGGACCTCGGCGAGCATCGTGCCCTCGTCGGGCAGCGCGTTGCCGGAGAAGATCCCGACGCGCATCGCCCCGCGCTCACGGAGGTGGCGGGTGAGGGCGCGGGTGTCGATACCGCTGATGCCGACGACGCCCTGACGGGCCAGCTCCTCGTCCAGGGAGCGCCGGGAGCGCCAGTTGGAGGGGACGCGGGCGGGGTCGCGGACGACGTATCCGGACACCCAGATGCGGGATGACTCGGGGTCCTCGTCGTTGACGCCGGTGTTTCCGACGTGCGGGGCGGTCATCACGACGACCTGGCGGTGGTAGGACGGATCGGTGAGGGTCTCCTGGTAGCCGGTCATACCGGTGGAGAACACGGCCTCGCCGAAGGTCACCCCCACGGCCCCGTAGGCACGGCCGCGGAACGTGCGGCCGTCCTCCAGGACGAGTACGGCGGGAACACGGGTTCCCCTGGTGGAGGTCGTCATCGTGCGGCGCCTTCCGTCGTTTCTGTCGTGTTCATGGAGGTGATGGCGTCGACCCACGCGCCGTGCTCGGCCGCGCGGTCGGAGCGGAAACCGGAGTCGATCTGCGTGCCGCCGTGCTCCCAGGTGACGACCAGCAGTCCGCCATCGGCGAGCACCTTGCCGGCGATGCCCTTGTCGAGGCGGGCCCCTCGCAGGGCCCCGGCGGGGATGAAGAAGTCGGTGGCCCCCGGACGTACGACGGTGACGCCGGCGTCCGTGAGGGTCATGTCGACCCGGCTGCGGGTGCCAAGGCCGCGCGCCACGATCCGGTCGAGCCACTGGCCCGCTGTCGTCGAGCCGTGGTAGCGGCCGCTGAGCGCCAGTTTCGCGGGGTCGGGGGTCTCGGGCGCGGTGGGCAGCTCGGGCAGACCCGACTGGAGTTCACCGCGCCACTTCCAGCCCTGGCGCATCAGCCAGTAGACGAGGGCGACGAAGAGGAGCAGTCCGGCCACCCAGCCGAGACGGGCGGCCCAGTCGGTCACCTCCGCGGACTTCTCCTCGACCGCTTCGGCTGCCAGGTTGATCAGTGCAGGTGTCACGCCAGCTTCCCGTCCATGAGCGTCGCCCGGCCCCGCAGGAAGGTGTGGGTGACGCGCCCCGGCAGCTCGAGACCCTCGTAGGGGGTGTTGCGGCTGCGGGAGGCGAAGCCCGCGGGGTCCACGGTTCCACGGTATGCCGGATCGACCAGCGCGAGGTTGGCGGGCTCACCTGCCGAGACGGGACGGCCGTGGCCGTCGGCGCGTCCGATCCGGGCGGGTGCGAAGGACATCCGCTCGGCGACGCCCTCCCAGGTCAGCAGGCCGGTCTCGACCATCGTCCGCTGGACGACGGACAGGGCGGTCTCCAGACCGACCATGCCCATCGCGGCCGCGGCCCACTCGCAGTCCTTGTCCTCGTGCGGGTGCGGGGCGTGGTCGGTCGCGACGATGTCGATCGTGCCGTCGGCCAGGGCCTCGCGCAGCGCCATGACGTCCCGTTCGGTGCGCAGCGGCGGGTTGACCTTGTAGATCGGGTTGTACGTACGCACCAGCTCGTCGGTGAGGAGCAGATGGTGCGGGGTGACCTCGGCGGTGACGTCGATCCCGCGGGACTTGGCCCAGCGGACGATCTCGACCGAGCCGGCGGTCGACAGATGGCAGATGTGGACGCGGGAGCCGACGTGCTCGGCGAGCAGCACGTCGCGGGCGATGATCGACTCCTCGGCCACGGCGGGCCAGCCGCCGAGGCCCAGCTCGGCGGAGACGATGCCCTCGTTCATCTGGGCGCCCTCGGTCAGCCGCGGCTCCTGCGCGTGCTGGGCGATGACACCACCGAAGGCCTTCACGTACTCCAGTGCGCGGCGCATGATCACGGCGTCGTCGACGCACTTGCCGTCGTCGGAGAACACGGTGACACCGGCGGCGGAGTCGTGCATCGCGCCCAGCTCGGCGAGCTTCTTGCCCTCGAGGCCGACGGTGACGGCGCCGATGGGCTGGACGTCGCAGTAGCCGTGCTCCCTGCCGAGCCGCCAGACCTGCTCGACGACACCGGCGGTGTCGGCGACGGGGAAGGTGTTGGCCATGGCGAACACGGCCGTGTAGCCGCCGCTCGCGGCCGCGCGGGTGCCGGTGAGGACGGTCTCGGAGTCCTCACGGCCGGGCTCGCGCAGATGCGTGTGCAGATCGACCAGACCGGGCATCAGGATCTTTCCCTCGGCCTCGACGACGGTGGTGCCGTCCGGGCCCGCGCCGCTCGGGTCGATTTCGCCCTGACGTGCGGTGGCGGCGATGTTCTCGCCGTCGATCAGGACGTCCTGTGCCTCGCCGCCCAGTACCTTCGCGCCGCGGATAAGGATCTTGCTCATGGTTACTTCGTCTCCTCGGTGCGGGCGTGGGTGGCGGGCGCGGCGGGCTCGGAGCCGCCGAGCAGCAGGTACAGGACGGCCATCCGGATGGACACACCGTTGGCGACCTGCTCGACGGCGGTGCAGCGGTCGGAGTCGGCGACCTCGGCGGTGATCTCCATGCCGCGGTTCATCGGGCCGGGGTGCATGACGACGGCGTGCTCGGGCATCCGGGCCATGCGGTCGCCGTCGAGGCCGTAGCGGCGGGAGTACTCGCGCTCGGTCGGGAAGAACGCCGCGTTCATCCGCTCGCGCTGCACCCTCAGCATCATCACGGCGTCGGACTTCGGGAGCACGGCGTCGAGGTCGTAGGAGACCTCGCACGGCCAGGTCCCGACACCGACCGGCACCAGGGTGGGCGGTGCCACCAGGGTGACCTCGGCGCCGAGGGTGTGGAGCAGATGGACGTTGGAGCGGGCCACGCGGCTGTGCAGGACGTCGCCGACGATCGTGACGCGGCGGCCGTCCAGACCGGCTCCAATGCCGGCGTCGCGGCCCACGAGGCGCCGTCGCAGGGTGAAGGCGTCGAGCAGGGCCTGGGTGGGGTGCTCGTGCGTACCGTCGCCCGCGTTGACGACGGCGCCGTCGATCCAGCCCGAGTTCGCGAGCCGGTAGGGGGCTCCGGAGGCGTGGTGGCGGATGACGACGGCGTCGGCGCCCATCGCCTCGAGGGTGAGCGCGGTGTCCTTCAGGGACTCGCCCTTGGAGACCGAGGAACCCTTGGCGGAGAAGTTGATGACGTCCGCCGAGAGGCGCTTGGCCGCGGCCTCGAAGGAGATCCGGGTCCGCGTCGAGTCCTCGAAGAAGAGGTTGACGACGGTACGTCCGCGCAGGGTGGGCAGCTTCTTGATCGGCCGGTCGGCGACCCGGGCCATCTCCTCGGCGGTGTCGAGGATCAGGACGGCGTCGTCACGGGTGAGGTCGGCGGCCGAGATGAGGTGACGCTTCATCTGGGTGTGCTCCGGTGAGTGGCGGTGTGCGGGGCATTCGGGCGCGCAGGCACGGGCCCGTGGGCCGGTCCGGGCCGTGTGGCCGTGACCGCGGGGGCCGTGGCCGCAGGGCTTTCCGGGGGCCTTACGGGGGCGCTACTGCTCGCCGGCCGGGGCGGTCTCGCGGACGCCGAGCAGCACGGTGTCGCGACCGTCCTCCTCGGCGAGCTGGACCTTGACCGTCTCCCGCAGCGACGTGGGGATGTTCTTCCCGACGTAGTCGGCGCGGATGGGCAGTTCACGGTGGCCGCGGTCGACGAGGACGGCGAGCTGGACCGCCCGGGGCCGGCCGATGTCGCCCAGCGCGTCGAGCGCGGCGCGGATGGTGCGGCCCGAGAAGAGCACGTCGTCGACGAGGACGACCAGACGGCCGTCGATGCCGTCGGCGGGAATGTCCGTGCGCGCGAGGGCACGCGCAGGACGAAGCCGCAGGTCATCGCGGTACATGGTGATGTCGAGAGAGCCGATCGGGACCGTGCGGCCGGTGATCTCGGCGAGCTTGTCGGCGAGTCGGCGTGCAAGATGGATCCCGCGCGTCGGGATGCCGAGGAGCACCACGTCTTCGGCGCCCCTGGCGCGTTCGACGATCTCGTGGGCGATGCGGGTCAGTACCCGCGCGATGTCGGGGCCCTCAAGGACGGGGCGCGCGACATCGGAGGTGTGTGCGTCCATACGAAACGGACCTCCTTCTCCGCCTCACGGGACGGACCTTAAAGGACGTCGGATTGTGCGTCGTCCACCGTACCAGGGCCCGGCCCGGACCCTGGTCACACCCCACGGGAGGGTCGTACGAACCGTTCGGCTTGACGCATCCAAATCACGCTGCGTAACCTCACAGTGAGTGACCAGCCGCGCGGCTCAGCCGCACGTCGATTCAGTGTCCGGGGAGCTATATGTCCAGCGAATACGCAAAACAGCTCGGGGCCAAGCTCCGCGCCATCCGCACCCAGCAGGGGCTCTCGCTCCACGGGGTGGAGGAGAAGTCCCAGGGCCGCTGGAAGGCCGTCGTCGTCGGGTCCTACGAGCGTGGGGACCGCGCCGTGACGGTCCAGCGTCTGGCCGAGCTGGCCGACTTCTACGGTGTCCCGGTGCAGGAGCTTCTCCCAGGTACCACGCCCGGCGGTGCCGCCGAGCCCCCGCCGAAGCTCGTTCTCGACCTGGAGCGCCTGGCCCACGTCCCCGCGGAGAAGGCCGGACCGCTGCAGCGTTACGCGGCGACGATCCAGAGCCAGCGTGGCGACTACAACGGCAAGGTGCTCTCCATCCGCCAGGACGACCTGCGCACGCTCGCCGTGATCTACGACCAGTCGCCTTCGGTCCTGACCGAGCAGCTGATCAGCTGGGGTGTGCTGGACGCGGACGCGCGTCGCGCCGTCGCCCACGAGGAGGGCTGACACCGGCTGACGCCGGTTTGCAGAAACGTGCCGCCGGGTCGGGGGAAGCGCTACTCCCCGGCCCGGCGCCGTGTTTTCCACCCCATGGGTGATCCCGGGCGACCGGGGAGCCCGCGCTGCCGCGAGGCCTCGCGGCGGCCGGGGAGCCATGCCGAAGGCCCGCAGCGCTGTGTGCGCACTGCGGGCCTTCGAAGGCTTTGCCCCGCCAGGACTACGCCTCGCGGCGCAGGCTCGGCTTCAGGTCCTTGATGCGGCCGAGGAGACCGTTCACGAAGGACGGGGAGTCGTCCGTGGAGAACTCCTTGGCGAGCTGGACCGCTTCGTCGATCACGACCGCGTCCGGAGTGTCGTCCACCCACAGCAGCTCGTACACGCCGAGCCGCAGGATGTTGCGGTCGACCACCGGCATACGGTCGAGCGTCCAGCCGACCGCGTAGGTGGCGATGAGCTCGTCGATGCGATCGACGTGCTTCGCGTACCCCTCGACCAGCTCCATCGTGTACTCACCGACCGGCGGCTGACGGTCGTCGGTCCGGGCGTGCCGGATCCAGTCGGCGAGGACGGTCTGCACGGAGGCGCCGCGCTGGTCGGCCTCGAAAAGGATCTGGAAGGCGCGCTTGCGGGCCTTGTTCCGGGCAGCCACGGTTAGCTGTTCACCCGGCCGAGGTAGTCGCCGGAACGCGTGTCGACCTTGATCTTCTCGCCCGTGGTGATGAAGAGCGGGACCTGGATGGTGTAGCCGGTCTCCAGGGTGGCGGGCTTGGTGCCACCGGTGGAGCGGTCGCCCTGGACGCCGGGCTCGGTCTCCTGGATGGTCAGCTCGACGGCGGCCGGGAGCTCGACGTAGAGCACCTCGCCCTCGTGCGTCGCGACGGTGGCGGTGAAGCCCTCGATCAGGAAGTTGGCGGCGTCGCCGACGGCGGCGCGGGTGACGTGCAGCTGGTCATAGGTCTGCATGTCCATGAAGACGAAGTAGTCGCCATCCATGTACGAGAACTGCATGTCGCGGCGGTCGACGGTGGCCGTCTCGACCTTGACGCCGGCGTTGAACGTCTTGTCGACGATCTTGCCGGACAGCACGTTCTTGAGCTTGGTGCGCACGAAGGCCGGGCCCTTGCCGGGCTTGACGTGCTGGAACTCGACGACGGACCAGAGCTGGTCGTTGTCGAGCTTGAGCACCATGCCGTTCTTGAGGTCGTTCGTGGTGGCCACGGTTGCGGATTCTCCTGGACTGACGCTGGTGGACGACCCAGGAGTGCGAAGGTTCGCGCTAGAGCGCGAGCAGCTCCTTGGTCGTGATGGTGAGTAGCTCGGGTCCGCCGTCCGCCTCCCGGCGCACGACGAGCGTGTCATCGATCCGGACCCCGCCCCGGCCCGGGAGGTGGACTCCCGGTTCGACGGTGACCGGCACACAAGCGTCCAGTTTACCCATGGCCGCAGGTGCCAGCTGCGGGTCTTCGTCGATTTCGAGCCCGACCCCGTGCCCGGTCCAGGGTGGGAGGCCGTCGCCGTGGCCCGCGGCGTTGAGGACCTGGCGGGCGGCGCGGTCCACATCGCGGTATTCGGCGCCGGGTACAAGGGCCTCGCGTCCCGCTCGCTGAGCGGCGAAGACCAGGTCGTACAGCTCGATCTGCCAGTCCGCCGGGGTGGTGCCGATGACGAAGGTGCGGCCGATCTCGCAGCGGTAGCCACGGTAGTTGGCGCCGAGGCAGACGGAGAGGAAGTCGCCCTCCTCGACACGGCGGTCCGAAGGGCGGTGTCCGCCGAGTCCGGCGTTCGGGCCGGTGGACACGGAGGTGGGGAACGCGGGGCCGTCGGCACCGTGGTCGACGAGGCGCCGCTCCAGTTCGAGCGCGAGATGGCGCTCGGTGCGGCCGACGAGGATGGATTCGAGGAGCTCGCCGAGAGCCTGGTCGGTGATCTCGGCGGCGATACGGATGCAGGCGATCTCGTCCTCGTCCTTCACCATCCGCTGCTGCTCGACGGCGCCGCCCAGATCGCACAGGCGCAACCGGGTGTCCGCGGAACACAGGGCGCGGTGGCGGGCCACGGTGAGATGGTGCTCTTCGACGGCGAGGGACTCGGCCCCGGCCGCCTGTGCGGCCCGGGCCGCGGCGACCGCCGGGTCGCCGCCCTCGCCCGACAGCACGGTCTGCCGAAGCTCCTCGTCGAGCCGGCCTTCCGCGGGATCCCCGGAGGGCTTGTCGGGGCACACCAGCATGTCGGTACCCGGTCCGTCGGGACCGAGTAGCAGCACGGCGCCCGGAGGCGCGCCCCCCGCGAGATACCGGACATTGGCGGGCCGCGACACCAGCGCCGCGGCGCTTCCGGCGGCCGCGAATCTGTCGCGCAGACGCCCTCGGCGGGCAGCGAACACCTCGGACATGACTCGAGCCTAAGAGCGCGGCGGCGAATCGGCCGGTCGAGCGCGTCCGTGTGGGGGGGGTGCGGGGCGGTGATCGATCGCTGATGCGGCCGCGCCGCGCCCGCCACACGGGGTGTCCCGCTGCCACCGTTCGATCGAGCGGGGCCGGCGTCCGAGCCCGCCCCGCGCGCCGCTACCGCTCGGCTTCCGCGGCCGGCCCGGACGAGGACGAGGGGATTGCCCGCCCGACGGCACCCGCCGCGGCGGCCGGATCCCGGGCGGCCCCGGAAGCCGGGGCATCCGGCGCGAAGGCACCGCCGCCGGGCAGGAGCGCGGGCACGACGCGCAGGGCACGGGCGAGCAGATGCGCGTGCCCGGCCATGACGGGGCCGAGAACGGCGAGTACGAGGACGTACCCGGCGATGAACGGGGTGAGACGGCCGTCGAGTCCGGCACCCGCCGCCATGGCAGCCAGGATCAGTGCGAACTCGCCGCGGGCCAGGAGCGTCGTGGCGATGTCCGCGGCGGCCTCGGAGCCGTATGCGTACGAGCGCGCGACCAGTAGCCCGGCGGCCACGTTCGTCACGATGGTCAGCGCCGCCGCGGCGGCGACCGGGCCGGCGACGGAGGCGATGTCCCCGGGATCGATGGCCAGCCCGAAGGCGAAGAAGAAGATCGCGGCGAAGGCGTCGCGCAGTGGATGCACCAGCTCGCGGATGCGGGGCCCGGAGGGAGTGCCCGCCAGGATCAGTCCCGCCATGAAGGCACCGATGGCGTCGGCGACTCCGAGGACCTCGGAGACCCCGGCGACCAGGACGGCCACGCCGAGGAAGCTGATGACCAGGAGTTCGTTGTCGCGCACGGCGATCAGGCGCCCGATCAGCCGGGTGCCGTAGCGGGCGCCCGCGGCCAGGACCAGCAGAAAGGCGAACGCCTTGCCCGCCTGCAGAATCGTGTCCCCAACGCCCTCGGCACCGCTGACGACCGGCTGGAGCGCGGCGAGGTACAGCGCGAGGAAGAGGTCCTCCACCACGATCACGCCCAGGATCAGGCGCGTCTCGGGGTGGGCGATACGGCCCAGATCGATGAGGATCTTGGTGACGATCGCGGAGGACGAGATGCCCAGGACCCCGGCGAGTACCAGAGCCTCCCGCGCACCCCAGCCGAGGGCGAAGCCGAAACCCAGGCCCGCCCCGACGTTGAGCAGCAGATAGATCCCACCGGCGGTCAGCAGGCGTCTGCCGCCGCTCCTGAGGTCGTCGAGGTGGAACTCCAGGCCCAGATAGAACAGGAGCAGCACCAGGCCGAGCGCGGACAGCATCTCGAAGTCGTGGGCGTCGTCGACCAGGACCGGGCCGGGGGTGTGGGGGCCGAGCAGAATGCCGGCGAGCATGAACAGCGGGATGGTCGGCAGACCGATTCGGCTGCCGAGACGGGCCAGGAAGGCGGCGGCCAGGAAGGCGCCGCCCATGGCGAGCAGGGTGTCGGCATGTCCCACGGGTCACCACCTTCGGCGGCGTGGGCGGGCGGGATCGTCGCGGCGTGCGGGGCGGATACGTCCTCCTTCGATCGATGGGCGGCGGGACCCCGGCCTGCGTCAGAACGGGCCGGGCAGGTGTCCTCGGGGATGCGCGAGCAGATGTGCCGCGGCCGCTGCCGTGACCAGACCCGCCGCGAGCAGCAGACCCTGCGGCAGCACCAGACCGGTCAGCACCATCGTCAGAGCGGTGACCAGCAGGGCCCGGCACGCTCCTCGCCGGTACGCGTACCGGCGCCGCGCCGGACCCGCCCCCGGTCCGGGGGCACGGCGTGGGGTGCTCGGCCGGGTCTCCCCGTCGTGAGCGTGCGGTTCTTCGCGGGCGTGCGGTTCTTCGCGAGCATGCGGTTCCTCGCGAGCATGCGGTTCCTCGCGGGCATGCGGTGCTCTGCCTCCGGGGTGCGCCATGGCTCCTCCTCCCGGGATTCGGCGGTCACGGCATCGCTGTCACGGTCACATTCCGACCGCCGGCCGCACTATCCGGGCAGGCACCCATTTCCGCTGGTGGCGGGCCCCGATGCGCAAAGCATCGATCGCCGGGAGGATGACCGTGACGGTCCCCGGCCCCGGGCATCGCAGTGGGGCACGCGCGGGAACGCGGGGACGTGCTCACGGGACGAGGATGGGCACCGTGGGGGAAACCGCCAGTGGAGGGAGGCTGGGACGCGATGCCGTTGTTCTGGCGGATCTTCCTGCTCAACGCCGTGGTGCTGACCGGGGCCACCGCGCTGCTGCTGGGACCGGTCACCGTCTCCACACCGGTCCTGCTCACCGAGGCGGCCGTACTCGGCGCGGGACTGGTCGCCATGCTGCTCGCCAACGGCGTACTGCTGCGCATCGGCCTCGCTCCTCTGCAGCGGCTCACGCGCGCGATGACCACGATCGACCTGCTGCGCCCCGGGCAGCGGCCGGCCGTGGCCGGGAGCGGCGAGATCGCGGAGCTCATCACGGCCTTCAACGCCATGCTCGACCGGCTGGAAACCGAACGCGCCACCAGTGCGGCGCGCGCCCTGTCCGCCCAGGAAGCAGAACGCCACCGCGTCGCCCGGGAGCTTCACGACGAGGTCGGCCAGAGCCTCACCGCCGTCCTGCTCGAACTGAAGCGGGTCGCGGACCACGCCCCCGCCGCCGTGCGCGAGGAACTGCACCAGGTCCAGGAGACCACCCGCGCCGGCCTGGACGAGATCCGCCGCATCGCCCGCCGCCTTCGCCCGGGCGTCCTGGAGGAACTGGGCCTGACCAGTGCCCTCAAGGCGCTCACCAACGAGTTCGCCAGTGCCGCCCTGACCGTGCGCCACCGCATCGACGCCGGACTCCCGGCGCTCGGGCAGGACACCGAACTCGTCATCTACCGCGTCGCCCAGGAGAGCCTGACCAACGCGGCACGCCACGCCGCCGCCCGCCATGTCGATCTGACCCTCGAGTGCACGCCCGCCGGCGTGGAGCTGCGCGTCCACGACGACGGCCGCGGTCTGGGCGGCGCCCCCGAAGGCGCCGGCATCCTCGGAATGCGCGAACGCGCCCTCCTCATCGGCGCCGAACTCGCCGTCGGCCGCGGTGGCGACGGCGTAGGCGGCACGGAAGTACGCCTGGCCGTCCCCACCCATCGCGGGAGGGACTGACCATGCCGGAGGCGACCGGGACACGCATCCTGCTGGCCGACGACCACGCCCTGGTGCGCCGCGGAGTCCGTCTCATCCTCGAGGCGGAACCCGGCCTGACCGTCGTCGCCGAAGCGGGCGACGGCGCCGAGGCCCTCGAAGCCGCGCGCACCCACCAGCCGGACCTGGCCATCCTCGATATCGCCATGCCGCGTCTGACGGGACTGCAAGCCGCCCGTGAGCTCTCGCGCACCCGGCCGCAGACGCGCATCCTCATCCTGACCATGTACGACAACGAGCAGTACTTCTTCGAGGCGCTGGCGGCCGGCGCATCGGGCTACGTCCTGAAATCCGTCGCCGATCGCGACCTCGTCGAAGCCTGCCGCGCCACCATGCGCGGCGAGCCCTTCATCTACCCGGGTGCCGTCAATGCGCTGATCCGCAACTACCTCAACCGTGTCAGGGAGGGCGAGAGCCTCCCCGAGCGTGCCATCACCGACCGTGAGGAGGAGATCCTCAAACTCGTTGCGGAGGGCCATAGTTCGCAGGAGATCGCCGACCTGCTCGTCATCAGCGTCAAGACGGTCGAGCGCCACCGCTCCAACCTGCTGCAGAAGCTCGGGCTGAAAGACCGGCTGGAGCTCACGCGGTACGCGATCCGGGTCGGACTGATCGAGCCGTAGCCCCTGAGCCTTTGAGGGCTGTTCCGGTGACGCCCCGCCGCCCCGGAAAGAGCCGGACGGCGGGACGGGACCGGGACTGGCACCCCAGGCCGCCGCCTACCAGGCCGGAGGGCTCGCGATCGAGCGGGCCAGGACGTCGTCGAGGATGCGGGCCGTGGTCTCCACGTCGCAGTGCGAGTTGTCGATGATCGGCAGCCCGGAGCCGTACCAGCCGGCCATCCGGCCGTGGATGCCGGCCACCTCCTCGTCGGAGAGACGGCGGTTGCCGCTGCGCTCCGCGTTGCGCTCGAGGACGACCTCGAGGCCAGGCAGAAGGACGACGGGGAGCAGACCGGGGCCGACATGGCGCTTCCAGCCACCGAGGCCGACGACGGGACGGTCGGGGAAGACCGCGTCGTCGAGTATGCAGGAGATGCCGTTGGCCAGGAAGTTGCGCGCGGCGAATCCGCAGGTGCGGCGGGCGAGGCGGTACTGGGCCTCGGAATGTTCGTTCCACCCGGACTGGGGGTCGGCGAAACCGGAGCAGACCCATTCGCGGACGTCGTCGAGGCTGACGTGCGCGGTGGGCACGCGGCGGCTCGATGCCCAGTGGCGGGCCACGGTCGTCTTGCCCGCGCCGGCCGGGCCGATGAGGAGCACCGCGAGCGTGGCGGATCCGGTGCTGCCGGTGGTGCTCCCGGGCGAAGCCATGGGAGGCGCGGGGGTCCCCACGGGTGGCAGCAGCACATGCCCGGTGGTGTCGGGCGACGGGGGCAGCGGGGCCTGGGGCTGCTGGGCGGCACCGGGCCAGCCGGGGGCGGGCCCGCCTTGCGGCTGAGCCGGCGGGCCCGGCCGCCGGGCCTGGTGCCCCCACCCGGCCGGCCCGTGCCCGCCCGGCGGAGGCGGAGCCCCCACTGCGTCCTGCATCCCGCGCCACTCCGTCTCGTGCGAGTTCATACTGGTCGGGCGGCAGTTGAGCGGCCCGGACGGAACGGTACCCTCCCCGGTCCCCTGGAAGAGAACGCCCGGGGCCGGTCCCGAGTGCCCGTACCGGCTTCGCTCAGCCGGTGAGTTCATCCGCCAGCGCTCGCAGGGCCAGCCGGTACGAGCCGATACCGAAACCCGCGACCGTACCGGAGGCGACGGCGGCGATCACCGAAGTGTGGCGGAATTCCTCCCGTGCGTACGGGTTCGAGATGTGCACCTCGATGAGCGGCGCGGTCCGCTGGGCCGCTGCGTCGCGCATCCCGTACGAGTAGTGCGTGAACGCACCCGGGTTGAGGACGACCGGGAGGGAGCCGTCGGCCGCCTCGTGCAGCCAGCGGATCATCTCCCCCTCGTCGTTGGTCTCGCGTACGTCGACGTCGAAGCCCAGTTCCTTGCCGAGGGTGCGGCAGGCGTCGACGAGCCCCGTGTACGAGGTGGAGCCGTACACATCGGGCTCGCGCGAACCCAGCCGCCCCAGGTTCGGCCCGTTGAGCACGAGGACCCGCCGGTTCACGCGGACACCTCGCCGAAGGCCGCGACCAGAACCGCCGGGTCAGGGCCCTCCAGAACGGTCGGCTTGGCCAGGCCGTCCAGGACGATGAAGCGCAGCAGGTCTCCGCGGGACTTCTTGTCGACCTTCATGGTCTCCAGGAGCTTCGGCCACTGGTCGCCCCGGTACGTGAGCGGAAGCCCGACGGATTCCAGGACCGTGCGGTGGCGGTCGGCGGTCGCGTCGTCCAACCGCCCGGCCAGCCGGCCGAGTTCGGCGGCGAAGACCATGCCGACGGAGACGGCGGCGCCGTGCCGCCACTTGTAGCGCTCGTTCTGCTCGATGGCGTGCGCCAGCGTATGGCCGTAGTTGAGGATCTCGCGCAGTCCGGACTCCTTGAGGTCGCTGGAGACGACCTCGGCCTTGACCCGGATGGAGCGCACGATGAGCTCGGCGGTGTGCGGCCCGGCCGGAGTGCGCGCGCCCTGCGGGTCCGCCTCGACCAGGTCGAGGATCGCGGGGTCGGCGATGAAGCCGGCCTTGATGATCTCGGCCATGCCGCTGACGTAGTCGTGGACCGGCAGCGAGTCGAGCGCGCCGAGGTCGCAGAGCACCCCGGCCGGCGGGTGGAAGGCTCCCACCAGGTTCTTGCCCTCGGCGGTGTTGATGCCGGTCTTGCCGCCGACGGCCGCGTCGACCATGCCGAGGACCGTCGTCGGTACGGCGATCCACCGCACTCCGCGCAGCCAGCTGGCGGCCACGAATCCGGCCAGGTCGGTCGTGGCGCCGCCGCCGACGCCGACGATGACGTCGGTGCGGGTGAAGCCGGTCTGGCCGAGCGCCTTCCAGCAGTACGCGGCGACCTCTGCGGTCTTGGCCTCCTCGGCGTTCGGCACCTGGATCGCGATGGCCTCGTACCCCTGGCCGGCAAGGTCCTCGCGGACCGCCTCACCGGTCTCGGCGAGCGCCTCGGGGTGAATGACGGCGACGCGCTTGGCGCGGGGGCCGATCAGCCCGGGGAGTTCACCGAGCAGCTGACGGCCGACGAGCACCTCGTACGGGTCGGTGCCCGCCGTGCCGGCGACCTGGATGCGGGTGAATGCCTGGTCCTGGTCCGTCATGCGTCCTTCAATTCGAGTGCGTCGAGGACCGCCTGGGCGACCTCTGCGGGGGTGCGCTCGTCGGTGGCGACCACGACGCGCGCGGCTTCGGTGTACAGATGGCGCCGGGCGTCCATCAGCTCTCGCCACTGGCGGCGCGGATTGACGGCGAGCAGCGGACGTGCGGTGTTCAGCCCGACGCGCCGTACGGCCTCATCGACGTCCATCGAGAGATAGACGACGGGCAGGGGGGCCAGCAGTTCCCGGGTGGCCTCGTCGAGGATCGCTCCCCCGCCCAGGGAGAGCACGCCCGTGTGCTCGGAGACCGCCGCCCGTACGGCGGCGCGTTCGAGCGTGCGGAAGTGCGGCTCGCCGTCCTCGATGAAGATGTCCGAGATCTCCCGGCCCTCGGCGGTCACGATGTCGGCGTCGGTGTCCCGGTAGCCGATACCGAGACGCTCGGCCAGCAGGGCGCCGACGGTGGACTTGCCGACGCCCATGGGCCCGATCAGCACGACCCGCGGTCCGGCGGGCGTGTGCGCGCTGCTCACCGGATGGCCAGGTGCTCGAGGTAGGACTGAACATTGCGGCGGGTCTCGGTGACGCTGTCGCCGCCGAACTTCTCGGCGACCGCGTCGGCCAGCACCAGCGCGACCATCGCCTCGGCGACGATCCCGGCGGCCGGCACGGCGCAGACGTCGGAGCGCTGGTGGTGCGCCGCCGCGGCCTCGCCGGTGGCCACGTCCACGGTCTTCAGCGCCCGGGGCACGGTGGCGATCGGCTTCATCGCTGCCCGTACGCGCAGCAGCTCGCCGGTCGTGAGTCCGCCCTCGGTGCCGCCGGAGCGGCCCGAGGTGCGCCGGATGCCGTCCTCGGTGGCCACGATCTCGTCGTGGGCCTTGGAGCCGGGCACCCGTGCCAGCTCGAAGCCGTCGCCGACCTCGACGCCCTTGATGGCCTGGATGCCCATGAGGGCGGCGGCCAGCCGGGCGTCGAGACGCCGGTCCCAGTGGACGTGGGAGCCGAGGCCCACGGGCACGCCGTAGGCGAGGACCTCGACCACTCCACCGAGGGTGTCGCCGTCCTTGTGGGCCTGGTCGATCTCGGCGACCATCGCCTTCGACGCGTCGGTGTCGAGGCAGCGCACCGGGTCGGCGTCCAGCTTCTCGACGTCGGCGGGCGTCGGGTACACGCCGTAGGGGGCCTTCGCCGCGGCCAGTTCCACGACGTGCGAGACGATCTCGATGCCCGCGGTCTCCTTGAGGAACGAGCGGGCCACGGCGCCGAGGGCGACACGGGCGGCGGTCTCCCGGGCGCTGGCACGCTCCAGGATCGGCCGGGCCTCGTCGAAGCCGTACTTCTGCATGCCGGCGAGGTCCGCGTGGCCGGGGCGGGGCCGGGTCAGGGGGGCGTTACGGGCCAGCTGGGCGAGCTCGTCCGGGTCCACCGGATCGGCCGCCATGACCTTGTCCCACTTGGGCCACTCGGTGTTCCCGACCATGACCGCGAGCGGGGAGCCGAGCGTGAGCCCGTGCCGTACGCCGCCGAGGAAGGTGACCTCGTCCCGCTCGAACTTCATCCGCGCACCGCGTCCATAGCCGAGGCGTCGCCGGGCCAGGTGATCGGCCACCATCTCGGTGGTGACCGGGACACCGGCGGGAAGACCCTCCAGCGTCGCCACCAGTGCGGGGCCGTGCGACTCCCCCGCGGTCAGCCAGCGCAACCTGCTCAACGGTGCTCCTCATGCTCGCGCCTGGAATGCGGCGGCGCGACCCGGGGGCACCTCCCAGCGATGGCTGGGGGGCGCGCGGCCCTGGTCCGCCTCCTTCGATCCTCCCACGTCCGGGGCGCGCGGCTGATCGTGGTCCAGCTTTCGGACGTCCGCGTCCGCGTCGCGGCGGGGGTTCGCGGTCAGCGATCCGCGAGGGCCCGCTCCCCGGCGGAACGCATCGCGGCAAGCGGCCCCGGGATAAAGCCGGTCATCAGCTCGACCTGGAGGACGGCCTGGTGCACCAGCAGGTCGAGCCCGCCCACGACGGCTCCGCCCTGTTCCGCCCAGGCGGCCGCGAGCGCGGTCGGCCAGGGGTCGTAGACGACGTCGAAGAGGGTGCCGGGACGCTCGGGGACGTAGGGCGTGAGGACGTCCGTGGCCCCGGCCGGAGTGGTGGCGATGACCAGCGGGGCGTCGAAGGCATGACCGGCTTCCGCCCAGTCGGCCGTGTGCACCTCCACACCGAGCCGCTCGCCCCAGCCGCGCATCTCCTCGGCGCGGGCGGAGGTGCGTACGTAGGCGGTGACCGGTCCCGTGCAGATCCGGGAGAGCGCGGCGAGCGCGGAGGAGGCGGTGGCACCCGCGCCGAGCACAGCGGCGTACTCGACCTTGTCGACCCCACGCTCCCGCAGTGCGGCGATGATGCCGGGGATGTCGGTGTTGTCCCCGGTACGCCGGCCGTCCTCGGTGAACACGACGGTGTTGACGGTCTCGACGGAAGCCGCGGTCTCGCTGATCTCGTCGAGCAGCGGGATGATCGCGCGCTTGAGCGGCATGGTCAGTGACAGTCCCGACCAGCCCGCACCGAGCTCCTCGACGAAGTCCGGCAGCTCCGCCTCGTTCACCTCGAAGCGGTCGTAGGACCAGTCGGCGAGGCCGAGTGCCGCGTAGGCGGCGCGGTGCAGTACGGGGGACAGCGAGTGGGCGATGGGCGAGCCGAGGACGGCGGCCCTTCGGGCGTCACCCGCCGCGCTGGTCATTGAACTTGTCCTTCAGCTTCTGGAACTCGTCGTGCGTCTTGGCGAACTCGGTCTTGTGCTTGCCGTCGGTGGCGACGAAGTACATCCAGCCGTCGGACGTCGGATTGATCGCGCTCTGGAGGGCCAGCTGACCGGGGTTGCTGATGGGTCCGGGCGTGAGCCCCTTCTGGGTGTACGTGTTGTACGGGTCCTTGTTGCTGTTGATCTCGGACTCGCTGATATCGATTTTGCTCTGGCCCTTGAGGTAATTGAAGGCCGAGTCGAATTGCAGCAGCTGATTCGTTTCGGTGTTGCCGGGCTTGAGGCGGTTGTAGACGACCTCGGCCATCTTCCGGTAGTCGTCCTGCGTCTTGCCCTCGGCCTGGACCAGGCTGGCCACCGTGAGCAGCTCCCAGGGGCCGTCGAGCCCGAGCTTCTTCGCCTTGGCGTCGAGATCGGCCTTGGCGTACTCCTGGTTGGCACGGGCCACCATCGCCTTGAGGACGGCCTCGGGCTTGGCTCCCTTGGCCACCGGATAGGTGGCGGGGTAGAGGAAGCCCTCCAGCGGGTCCTTGAGTTTCTCGTGGCCCTGGGCCCACTCGGGCAGGCCGAGTTTCCCGGCCTGCTCTTTGGCGACGGTCGCCGTCGAACCGGCCTTGAGGCCGAGGCGTTCGTCGATCTGCTTGTAGACCTGAGCGTTGCGCTGGCCTTCGGGGATGGTGAAGCCGTTGCGGCTGGCCGGGCTGAGCATCATGTCGACGGCGCTCGCCGCCGACATCTCCTTCTTGAGCGTGTAGACGCCGGCCTGGATCTTCTTCCCGTCCGGGTTCTCGCTCTGGGCGGCGACGAAGGCGTCGACGCTCTTGACCACACCGGCGTCCTTGAGGACGTTGCCGATGACCGCGCCGGTCGCCCCCTGCGGGATCTCCACCTGGACGCTGCCGCTGCCAGCGCCGGCGAAGTCGGGCGCCGCGCCGAACTTGCTCTGCCAGAACTGGTATCCGACGTAGCCCACGCCGCCGACACCGCCGACCAGGACGACGGCGACGAACAGGCAGGCGACACCGCTGCGGCCCTTCTTCTGCTTCTTGGGAGTCCGCCCGCGCTCACCGCCCGAGCCGCGGCGTGATCCGCCCGGCTCGTCGCCCTCGTCGGCGGGGTCCTCTCCGGTGAAGAAGGGGTGGGTCTCCTCTTCCTGCTCGTCCTGCCATTCCTGATCAGACCGGGTCTCCGGGGCCCGCTCGGCGGCCATGGCGGTGCGGCGACCCGGGGGTTGCGGCGGCGGATAGGCGTCGGGAGTGCCGTAGAGATCGGGACGCTCGCCGTCGTAGGGCGCGCCCGGGGTGGGCTCGTACGGCATCGCCGCCTGCTGCCCGGTGTCCCAGCCCCCCGCGCCGTACTGCGGCTGCGCGTAGCCCGGGTCGGCGTATCCCTGCGCGGGGTGCTGCTGTCCGACGTAGGGCTGGGAGCCGGTGTCGTAGAGCTGCTGATCGGCGTACTGCTGCTGTCCCTGGTAGCCGCCGTACTGCTGCTGGTTCGGGTACTGCTGACCGTACTGCTGCTGGCTCGGGTACTGCTGCTGGTTCGGGTACTGCTGCCCGTACTGCTGCTGGTTCGGGTACTGCTGCTGGTACGGGTCACTCCCGGGCTGCTGTGCGCCGTATGCCGGATCGTAGCCGGGCGGTACCTGTCCGTAGCCGGGCGGGCCCTGATGACCTTGCCATCCCTGGTCCCCGTTGTTCCCCTCCCGCCCGTAGGCGGAGGGGGAGGCAGGGTCCTCGGGATGCCACGGTTCGGAGCCAGGGCTCCGGCCATACTCAGTCATCGATCCCCAAACAGCCGTGAGGCGTCCGGGACGGTCCGCCTCTACGTGGTGCGGCAGCTGTTCGAAAGCGACCGCAACGCGCGGAACGTTACCGTATCGCGATCAGATGACCACTTCGACGCTCTCCCCGGGAGGATTACCAGATACCCGTTCGGACTCAAGAGCGTTCTGAAGGATGATCACAGCGGCTGCCTGGTCGATGACGGAGCGGCCTTTCCGGGATTTCACGCCGGATGCCCGTAGTCCCTGAGTGGCCGACACCGTGGTCATCCGCTCGTCCACCAGCCGTACCGGCACCGGTGCGATGCCGCGGGCGAGCTCCTGGGCGAAGGCCCTGACCTTGGCGGCCGCGGGGCCTTCCCCGCCGCTGAGCGAGCGGGGCAGGCCCACGACGACCTCGAGCGGTTCGTACTCCTCGGTGAGCTGCCGCAGCCGCCGGTGCGCGGCCGGGACATCACGTCCCGGCACGGTCTCCACCGGGGTGGCGAGGACCCCGTCGGGGTCGCACGAGGCGACCCCGATCCGGGCGTCCCCGACGTCGATGGCGAGCCGACGTCCTCGGCGCATGACGGATGTCACGCCGATTCGGTGACGAGGCGCTCGACGGCGTCGATGGCGTCGCCGATCGCATCCGGGTTCTGGCCGCCGCCCTGGGCGACGTCCGGCTTGCCGCCACCGCCGCCGCCGAGGGTCTTGGCGGCCGTGCGGACCAGGTCACCGGCCTTGAGACCGCGCTCACGGGCGGCCTCGTTGGTGGCGATGACGGTCAGCGGGCGGCCGTTCGCCGTGGTGAACAGGGCCACGACGGCCGGGCGGTCGCCGGCTCCCGACAACTGCTGCAGCCGGCCTCGGACGTCCAGGACCAGCTTGCGCAGGTCGTCGGCGGACGTGCCGTCCGGGACCTGCCCGGTGACAAGTGCGACGCCCCGCACGTCCTTGGCGCCCTGGGCGAGCCCGGCGGCGGCCTGGAGGACCTTCTCCGCGCGGAACTTCTCGATCTCCTTCTCGGCGTCCTTCAGCTTGCCGAGCATGGCGGCGATCTTCTCCGGCAGCTCCTCGGAACGGCCCTTGACCAGCTCCTGGAGCTGGGCGACGACCGTGTGCTCCTTGGCCAGGAAGTTGTAGGCGTCGACGCCGACGAGGGCCTCGATCCGGCGCACACCGCTGCCGATCGACGACTCGCCGAGCAGCTTCACCAGGCCCAGCTGGGACGTGTTGTGGACGTGCGTACCGCCGCAGAGCTCCTTGGAAAAGTCCCCGATGGTGACGACACGGACCCGCTCGCCGTACTTCTCGCCGAACTCGGCGATGGCGCCCTGCTTCTTGGCCTCGTCGATGCTCATGACCTCGGCCTGGACGTCGAGCTCTCGCGAGAGGACCTCGTTGATCTTCTGCTCGACATCGGTGAGGACCGTGCCGGGCACGGCGGCCGGCGAACCGAAGTCGAAGCGGAAGCGGCCCGGCGAGTTCTCGGAGCCGGCCTGGGCGGCCGTCGGGCCGAGGGCGTCGCGCAGGGCCTGGTGGGTGAGGTGCGTGGCGCTGTGGGCGCGGGCGATGGCCCGGCGGCGCCTGACGTCGATGGCGGCGTAGGCCGAGGCGCCCACGGTCACCTCGCCGACCTGCACCGAGCCCTTGTGCACGGAGACACCGGGGACCGGCTGCTGGACGTCGCGGACCTCGATGACGGCACCGGTGTCGAGCCTGATCCGGCCGTGGTCGGCGAGCTGGCCGCCGCCCTCGGCGTAGAACGGGGTGCGGTCGAGGACGACCTCGACCTCGTCGCCTTCGGAGGCGGCGGGCGAGGGCACACCGTCGACGAGCAGACCGACGATGGTCGACTCGCCCTCGGTGCTGGTGTAGCCGGTGAACTCGGTGGAGCCGGAGGTGTCGGCGACCTCGCGGTAGGCGGACACATCGGCGTGGCCGGTCTTCTTGGCCTTGGCGTCGGCCTTGGCGCGCTCCCGCTGTTCCTTCATCAGACGGCGGAAGCCGTCCTCGTCCACGGTCAGACCCTGCTCGGCGGCCATCTCGAGGGTGAGGTCGATCGGGAAGCCCCAGGTGTCGTGGAGCAGGAACGCCTTGTCGCCGGCCAGGACGGTGCCACCGGAGGCCCTGGTCTCCGTGACGGCCGTGTCGAGGATGTTCGTGCCGCCCTTGAGGGCCTTCAGGAAGGCGGCCTCTTCGGCGAGCGCGACGGTCTCGATGCGCTTGCGATCGGTCTCCAGCTCCGGGTACTGCCGGCTCATGGTCTTGATGACCACGTCGACGAGGGTCGAGACGACGGGGTCGGTGGCGCCGAGGAGGCGCATGTTGCGAATGGCGCGGCGCATGATGCGGCGCAGGACGTAGCCACGGCCCTCGTTGCCGGGCGTGACGCCGTCGCCGATGAGCATGACGGACGTACGGAGGTGGTCGGCGACCACGCGGAGGGACACGTCCGAGTCGTGGTTCTCGCCGTAGCGGACGCCGGTGAGCTCGGTGGCCTTGTCGATGACGACCCGCAGGGTGTCCGTCTCGTACATGTTCTGCACGCCCTGCAGGATCATGGCGAGGCGCTCGAGGCCGAGACCGGTGTCGATGTTCTTGCTCGGCAGGTCGCCGACGATCTCGAAGTCCTCCTTGCCGGAGCCCTCGCCGCGCTCGTACTGCATGAAGACCAGGTTCCAGATCTCCACGTAGCGCTCGTCGTTGACGGCCGGGCCGCCTTCGACGCCGAACTCGGGGCCGCGGTCGTAGTTGATCTCGGAGCACGGGCCGCAGGGGCCGGGCACGCCCATGGACCAGTAGTTGTCCTTCTTGCCGAGGCGCTGGATGCGCTCGGCGGGGACGCCGACCTTGTCGCGCCAGATGCTCTCGGCCTCGTCGTCGTCGAGGTAGACCGTGATCCACAGGCGCTCGGGGTCCAGCCCGTAGCCGCCCTTGTCCTGGGGTGTGGTGAGCAGCTCCCAGGCGTAGGTGATGGCGCCTTCCTTGAAGTAGTCACCGAAGGAGAAGTTGCCGCACATCTGGAAGAACGTGCCGTGGCGGGTGGTCTTGCCGACCTCTTCGATGTCGGGGGTGCGCACGCACTTCTGCACGCTGGTCGCGCGCGGGAACGGCGGCTTGACCTCGCCCAGGAAGTAGGGCTTGAAGGGCACCATGCCGGCCGGGACGAGCAGCAGAGTCGGGTCGTCCGCGATGAGCGACGCCGAAGGCACGACGGTGTGCCCGCGCTCCTCGAAGAAGCTCAGCCAGCGGCGGCGGATTTCAGCCGACTCCATCAGTGGTCCTCATTCCGGTCGTACGGGTAGCTGCTGTCCAGCATCCCGTAGTGCTTCGTGTCCTGCTTCTGGTTTTCGTCGCGGTTCCCGAGGGCGATGGGACGCCGCTGCGGGGGAAGGCCGCGCTCGGGGGGTGCTTCGATGCCGAGCGCCTCGCCGAGTTCGGCCTCGCGCCGGGCCATGGAGGACCTGACGTCAAAGGCGAAGTCCTTGAGGCGGTGCCCGGTCTCGACGGCCTTGTTCGCCGCCTGGGCGGCGAGGCTCTCCGGGGTCAGCTGCCTGAGCTTGCGGTTGACCTTGGTGGTGGCCCACACGCCGGCCGCTGCGCCGGCGGTGAACCAGAACGTACGGCGGAACATCGCTGGTTCAGCCCTTCTGCTTCCTGTTCCTGCGCCGGGCGGCCGGCACGGTGCGTCCCACGACGACGGTGCGGGGGGTCCGCTCGGACGGCGCGTCCGCGGTCTTGCTGCGGCTCATGGCCTGGCGCACCCCGTAGCCGAACGCCGCCACCTTGACCAGCGGGCCGCCGAAGGTGGAGGCGACGGTGCTGGAGAGCGCCGACGCGTTGGAGGTGACTTCCTGGACGTCGGAGGCGATGGCGTCGACCCGGTCGAGCTGGGTCTGCGCGGAGCGCACGGTCGCCGAGGCGTCCACCAGCAGCGGCACGGCCTGCTCCGTCACATCCGTCACCAGCTTGGTGGTCGCCTTGAGCGTCTGGGTCAGCCTCACCAGCACCACGGCGAGGAAGGAGACCAGGATCGCCCAGAAGACGGCCACCAGAATCCCGGCAACCTCTCCACCGGTCACGCTGCACCGCTCTCTGCTCGTTGTCGGGGCTTGCTGTCGGGACTCGGAAGTCGTTCTCCGACCCTATCGCGCCCAAGGTGGCGTGCCGTACCGGACGGGGGCCCGCGGGACGGGAGTTGCCCCCCGGCCGATTGTACGGAGTGCGCAGACCCCGACACGTTCCGTGCCCGGTGGCCGCGAGGCAATCCCCGGACGGGTCCGGGGAGTTCACGGAAGGGCCGGTGGATACGAGCCGCCGGGGGCGCGCAGCGTGCCCGGGCGGGACCCGGCAACGCGAGAGCCCGCCTCTCCTGCCGGGAAGGCCAGGAGAGACGGGCTCGTGCGTGAGGCCGGTGGTGCTACGTCCGCTGGATCAGCGGGCGTAGTACTCGACGACGAGCTGCTCGTCGCAGATCACCGGGATCTCCTTGCGGTTCGGCTCCCGGTCCAGGCGGAAGGCGAGCGCCTTGAGGTTGACCTGCAGGTAGCGCGGGGTCTCACCGTCGGGCGCGTAGCCACCCTCACGGGCGACCTGGAACGGGTGCTTGGCGCGGGAGCGCTCGCGGACCATGACGACGTCGTCGGGGCGCACACGGAAGGACGGCTTGTCGACCTTGCCGCCGTTCACCTCGATGTGGCCGTGGACGACCATCTGACGGGCCTGGTAGATCGTGCGAGCGATACCGGAGCGGAGCACCAGGGCGTCGAGACGGCGCTCGAGCTCGATGATCAGAGCCTCACCGGTCTTGCCCTGGACCTTGCTGGCGCGCTCGTAGGCGCGGACCAGCTGACGCTCGGAGACGTCGTACTGAGCGCGAAGGCGCTGCTTCTCGAGCAGACGGACCTTGTAGTCCGAGTTCTGCTTGCGGCCACGGCCGTGCTCACCCGGCGGGTAGGGGCGAGCCTCGAAGTACTTGACGGCCTTCGGCGTCAGGGCGATGCCGAGTGCACGCGACTTCTTGACCTTGGGTCGCGACTGGTTCACGGGGAACCTACCTCCATGTAAGTTAGGTGAGCCTTACCTTATTCGAGGAGGACGTAATGTCTCGACCACATGGGATCCCCCTGCCCAGTGCGCGTCGCAGTTCAGATCACTCGAGCGAATCGGTGTCTGCTTACGACGACGATGAACAAGGTCAGCCGCGTCCCAGGGAAGACGCTCGGCAGCCCACCAAAGCCGAGCGCGTACGAACCCTCGTTGAGTACAACGCCTCAGTATCCCTCACGCTGCCGGGTGCTCGCGACCAAGGTCCCGGATGGTGGGAACCGGCGGCGCGCACGGTCACGCCCGAGGGGGACGTCGTTCTCCTTCTGCCCTGGGATTCTCCCACCGCCAAGGCGGCCGCATACGCCCAGGACGACGATCTGGCCTGCGTGATGGAGATCACGGACGTCGCTCCCGTCGCGGTGCGCCAGCGGGTGCGCGGCCGCGCCTGGCTGGCCGGATGGCTGACCGCCGTGCGGGGTGAGGACCGGGGCCGGTGCATCGAACTGCTCGCCGAGCGGCACCCCGCCGGCGCCGTGCCACAGGGCCCCGGCGAGCAGCCCGCGTGGATGCCGGTGCGGCTGGAGGTCGGGGAGATCTCACTGGACGACCTCTGGGGCGCGGGCTGTGTGGATCCCGGGCATCTCGCGCAGGCGCTGCCGGATCCGATCACCCGGCACGAGGCGGACCTGCTGCAGCATCTGCACTCGGCGCACGGCGATCAGGTGCGTACTCTGTGCACCCTGCTGGGCGACCGGGCGGGCACGGATCCGACGGCGGTGCGCGAAGTGGTGCCGCTGGCGCTGGACCGCTTCGGGCTCCGGGTGCGGATCACCGGGGCGGAGCGGCAGACCTTCGACGCGCGGTTCGACTTCCCGGAGCCGGTGGGGGACATCGGGGGGCTGCGGTATGCGATGCACACCCTGTTCAGCGCGGCGATGGGTTGACCATTGGGTTGACCACACCGGGAACGGTGCCGACCGCGCCCGTGCCCGTGCCGGGCGCATCCGGGTCCCCGTCCGGCTATTCGCCCTTCAGCCGCTCGCGGACCTTCTCCACCACGTCCGCGTAGCGCGCCTCCGCGCCGTAGCGCGTCGGCTCGTAGTAGCGCTTGCCGTGGATCGCGTCCGGGGCGTACTGCTGGGGGGCGATGGCACCCGGGACGTCGTGCGGATACACATAGCCCTGGGCGTGACCGAGCTTGGCCGCGCCCTTGTAGTGGCCGTCGCGCAAATGGGGCGGGACGGGGCCCGCGAGGCCGCTGCGCACATCCGCGAGGGCGGCGCCTATCGCGGTCGTCGCGGCGTTCGACTTCGGCGCGAGGGCCAGGGCGATGGTGGCGTGGCTGAGGGTCAGCGCCGCCTCCGGGAAACCGATCATGGCCACGGCCTGGGCGGCGGCGACCGCCGTCGGCAGCGCCGTCGGATCCGCGAGGCCGATGTCCTCGCTCGCCGAGATCATCAGTCGCCGGGCGATGAACCGCGGGTCCTCTCCCGCCTCGATCATCCGCGCCAGATAGTGCAGCGCGGCGTCCACGTCGGAGCCCCGGATGGACTTGATCAGTGCGCTCGCGACGTCGTAGTGCTGGTCGCCGTCGCGGTCGTACTTCACCGCCGCGCGGTCGACGGTCTCCTCCACGGTCCGCAGCAGGATCTCCTGCTCGCCCTTGGCGAGAGCCGCGCCCGCCGCGGCCTCCAGCGCGGTCAGTGCCCGCCGGGCGTCTCCCCCGGCGATCCGCAGCAGATGCGCCTCCGCGTCCTCCGGAAGCGCCAGGGCCCCGCCGAGCCCCCGCTCCTCGGTGAGCGCCCTGCTCAGCAGCCCGCGTACATCGTCGTCGGTGAGCTGCTCCAGCGTGAGCAGCAGCGAGCGGGACAGCAGCGGGGAGATCACCGAGAAGTAGGGATTCTCGGTCGTCGCGGCGATGAGCGTCACCCAGCGGTTCTCCACGGCCGGCAGGAGTGAGTCCTGCTGGGCCTTGCTGAAGCGGTGGATCTCGTCCAGGAAGAGCACGGTCTCCTTGCCGAAGCCGCCCGCCGCCCTGCGGGCACCGTCGATGACCGCCCGCACCTCCTTGACGCCCGCGGTGATCGCCGACAGCTCGACGAACCGCTTGTCGGTCGCCTTCGAGACCACGTACGCCAGGGTCGTCTTGCCCGTACCCGGCGGGCCCCAGAGGATCACGGACGAGGCGCCCGCGGGTCCGCCCCCGCCCTCCCCGACCAGACGCCGCAGCGGCGAGCCGGGCTTCAGCAGGTGCTGCTGGCCGACGACCTCGTCCAGGGTGCGCGGACGCATCCGGACCGCCAGGGGGCTCGCTGACGGGTCCTTCTCCTGCCGCTCTTCGGCGGCCGCGGTAAAGAGATCCGGCTCCACGTCATGAAGCCTAGGTCAGAGCTCTGACAACGCCGCACGGGCGGCTTGCCGTCAGCTGGTCCAGAACTCCCACCAGCGGGTCAGCACCAGCATTCCGATGACACCGGTGTGCAGCACCGGCAGGACCCAGGTGAACTCCGCGAGGAAGCCCTTCGCCCACGCCGGCGCCGGAAGCAGGCCGTGCCGGATGTTGTGCGAGGTCACGTACCAGAACATGAAGATCGTGGCGACCCAGGCCAGGGAGCACCACAGGCACAGCGCGTTGATGTTGTACAGCGACTGGTACTGCAGCCAGGTGCAGAATCCGACGCCGAAAAGGGTGCCCGCGTTGAACGTCAGCCAGTACCAGCGGCGGAATCGGGCACCGGCCAGCAGGCTCATCCCCACGCAGATCACGATGCCGTAGGCGACCAGACCGAGCATGGGATTGGGGAAGCCGAAGGCGGACGCCTGGTCGCTCTCCATGACGCTGCCGCAGGAGACGATCGGGTTGAGGCTGCAGCCGGGTGTGAAGGTCTCGCCCGCGACCTTGGCCTCGAGGATCTTGAACTTGTCGATCGTGATGACCCAGGCGGCCAGCAGTCCGGCGGCACCGGTGATCACCAGCAGCCAGGCGAAGGCACGACCGCCCCCGACCACGCCGTGCGCACCGCCTTCCCTTTCCTGACCGGAGGACACACCGTCAACCGCTGCAGTCGTCATATCGCCGTTCCATCACTCGGGTCACTGCCTGGCATGGTCATTCTGCCGCACGGCTGACCTTGTCCACCGTTCGATGGACATAAGGACGTACGCTCGGGGGGCCCGGCGGCCGGGATTCCGCACGAGTCTTGCGGCATGACGACAACGGCGGTGGAAGTACGCGGGCTTCGCAAGCAGTACGGCGAGGTCACCGCGGTGGACGGGCTGGACCTCACGATCCGGCGGGGCGAGGTCTTCGGTCTGCTCGGGCACAACGGCGCGGGCAAGAGCACGACGGTGGAGATCCTCCAGGGGCACCGCGACCGGGACGGCGGCGAGGTGCACGTCCTCGGCGCGGACCCGGCCCGGGCCGGCAGGGCCTGGCGGTCGAAGGTGGGCATCGTCTGGCAGGACGAGTCGGCGCCGGCGGATCTGACCGTGCGCGAGAGCGTGGAGCACATCGCCGGGTACTACCCCGCACCCCGCGACGTGGCCGAGGTGATCCGGCTCGTGGGCCTGGAGCAGAAGGCGGACGAGCGGATCAAGGGGCTGTCCGGGGGGCAGCGTCGGCGGCTCGACGTGGCCCTCGGGGTGATCGGCGATCCGGAGCTCCTGCTGCTCGACGAACCCACGACCGGCTTCGACCCGGCGGCCCGCCGGCAGTTCTGGGAACTGATCCAGCTGCTCGCCGAAGAGGGCACCACGATCCTGCTCACCACGCACTACCTGGAAGAGGCCGAGGCGCTCGCCGACCGTCTCGCCGTGGTCAGCCGCGGCAGGGTGGTCGCCGAGGGCGCGCCGGCCGAACTGCGCACCCGCTTCGGGAGCGGCGCCACCGTCGGATGGACCGAGGCGGACGGCACGCCCCGCACGCTCACCACGGACACCCCGACGCGCACCGTCGCCGAGCTGACGACCCGCTTCGACGGCGAGGTCCCCGGCCTCACGATCAGCCGCCCCACCCTCGAGGACGTCTATCTGCGCCTCACCGAACAGCTCGAAGCCACCTCCCAGCCCAAGGACGCCCGATGAGCACCCGGACCACCACCACCGCACCCGCCGTCCGCATTGCCGCCGCCCTGCCCGGCGCGTGGGCGCTAGGCCTGAGCCGCGGCGCACTCGAGCTGAAGCAGTTCGTCCGCAGACGCGAGGCGGTGATCTTCACCTTCGCCTTCCCGATCGTCTTCCTGGTCCTCTTCGCCTCGATATTCGACGACGATGTGCGGGGCGCCGGGGTGAGCGCGCCCCAGCTCTACGCGGCCGGCATGGTCGCCGCGGGCATCATGTCCACGAGCTTCCAGTCGCTCGGTATCTCCATCGCGGTCGAACGCGACGAGAAGGTACTGCGGCGGCTGCGCGGCACGCCGATGCCGCCCGCCGCGTACTTCCTCGGCAAGGTGTGGATGGTGCTGGTCACCGGACTCGCCGAGACCGCGCTGCTGCTGCTGGTGGGCGCGACGCTGTTCGACCTCGACCTGCCCACCACGGCCGCCAAGTGGCTCACGTTCGGCTGGATCTTCGTCCTCGGCATCACCGCCTGTGCGCTGCTCGGTATCGCGATCAGCAGTCTGCCCCGGTCCGGCAAGACCGCCAGCTCCGTCGTCGTCCTGCCCTTCCTGATCCTTCAGTTCATCTCCGGGGTGTTCATCCCGGTCGGCACCATCCCGTCCTGGCTGCTGAACATCAGCTCGTTCTTCCCGCTCAAGTGGATGTGCCAGGGCTTCCGCGGGATCTTCCTGCCGGAGTCCGCCGCGGTGCTCGAACCGGCCGGCGGGTGGGATTTCGGGAAGATCGCCCTGGTCCTCGGGGCCTGGTGCATCGGAGGATTGGTCCTGTGTCTGCTGACCTTCAGGTGGAAGAGCCACCGCGACGGATGACGGTGCCCGGATTCAGGGGAGGGGCGCGCGACTCCCATGTGTGGGACCGCTCGTCCCGGGCGTGGGAGCTCTACTACGCCACGGTGTGGCTGGCGACCCTGGCCTTCGTCCTCGGCTCCGACGCACCCCTGCCCTACCGGACCGCCACCGTCGTCCTCCTCTCGCTGCTGGTCCCCTGGTACGTACTCGCCGGCCGGCCACAGATGTTCAGCACGGCTGCCGACGACGATCCCGCGTCGATGCGCTACCTGGCCGTGGCGATCCTGGTCTTCCTCGCGGCCGCCGTGCTGCTGGGCGAGACACGGGTGGCGACGTTCGCACTCGCCCCGCAGTGCTTCATGCTGCTGTCGCCGCGACGCGCGATGGTCTGGATGGCCACGCTGAGCCTGGCGCCGGTGGCGGGCTGGGTGCTCCTGTGGCGTCCGCCCGCCCATCTGGCCTTCGCCAACGCCCTGTTCGCGGTGATCACCCTCGTGTTCTCCGCCTTCTTCGGCATCTGGATCGACCGGATCATCGCGCAGAGCAGGGAACGGGCGGTGCTCATCGCCGACCTGGAGGCCAGCCGCGAGGAAGTGACCCGGCTCTCGGCGGAGCGCGGGGCCCTCACCGAAAGGGAACGGATGTCCCGGGAGATCCACGACACGCTGGCGCAGGGCTTCACCAGTCTGCTCATGCTCGTGCAGGCGGTGCAGTCGGAACTCGAGACGGACCCTGCGCAGGCGCGCCGGCATCTCGACCTGATGGCCGTGACGGCACGCCAGAACCTGGCCGAGGCACGAGCGCTGGTCGCCGGGGGCGCTCCCGCCGACCTCGACGGCGGCTCGCTCCCCGACGCGGTGTCCCGGCTGGCGGCCCGGCGCGATCCGCCGGCCGCGGTCTCGGTGACCGGTGAGGTCCGGGCGCTGCCCGCGGCCCTGGAGGTGGTCGCCCTGCGCGCCTGCCAGGAGGGCTTGGCGAACGCCACGAAGCACGCGGGCCCCGGGGCGGAGGTGAGGCTCTCGCTGGCCCACGGTGATCGTCGGCTGATCGTCTCGGTCCGGGATTCGGGCCGGGGCTTCGACCCGTCCATGGCCGGCCAGGGCTACGGACTGCGTGGTCTGCGCGCCCGGGCCGAGGAGGTCGGCGGCACCGCCGAGATCACCAGTGCGCCCGGTGAGGGCACGACCATCACCGTCACTTTGAGGAGCCGGCCGTGATCCGCATCCTGCTCGCCGACGACCACCCGGTCGTACGGGAGGGCCTGCGCGGCATGCTCAGCGCGGAGCCCGATCTGGAGGTGGTCGCCGAGGCCGCGAACGGGCCGCAGGCAGAGGCCCTGGCCGCCGAACTGCGGCCGGATCTCGTGCTGATGGACCTGCGGATGCCCGGTGGTGACGGCGTCGACTCCATCGCCCGGATGACGGCGGCGGGGCTGCCCTGCCGGGTCGTGGTGCTGACGACGTACGAGACGGACCGGGACATCCTGCGGGCCGTGGAAGCGGGCGCCGCGGGCTATCTGCTGAAGGACATGGCCCGGGCGGACCTCGCCGACGCCGTACGCGCGGCAGTGCGCGGTGAGACGGTGCTGGCGCCCACGGTGGCGGCCCGTCTGGTGGACCAGCTGCGCACCAGGCCTGATCGTCCACGGCTGTCCGACCGCGAGGTGGCGGTGCTCCGCCTGGTCGCGGAGGGCGCGACGAACGCGGAGATCGGCCGGCGTCTCTATGTCGCCGAGTCGACGGTGAAGACGCATCTGCTGCGGATCTTCAACAAGCTGGACGTCACGGACCGCACCGCGGCCGTGACCAGCGCCATGCGCCACGGCCTTCTGTAGTGGCACGGTTCGGAGGCGGGCTCCACTGGAGCCCGCCCCCGGTCCGTCCCTACGTCAGGACAGACGCGTACGGATCTCCGCCACCAGGGCGTCCAGCGGGACGGCACTCTGCTCACCGGACTCCATGTCCTTGAGCTGCACCGCACCCTCGGCGAGGTCCCGCTCGCCGGCCACGATCGTGTAGCGGGCACCGCTGCGGTTCGCGTTCTTCATGGCGCCCTTGAGGCCCTTGCCGCCGTAGCTGAAGTCCGCGGCGACACCGGCCTTGCGCAGCTCCGTGACCACACCGAAGAGGACCCGTCGTGCCTCCTCGCCGAGCGGGACGGCGAACACGCTGGTGGCCGCGGGCAGTTCGAGCTCGATGCCCTCCGCCTCCAGAGCGAGGACCGTGCGGTCCACACCGAGGGCCCAGCCGACGGACGGCAGTGCCGGGCCGCCGATCATCTCGGACAGTCCGTCGTAACGGCCGCCGCCGCCCACCGCCGACTGGGAGCCGAGACCGTCGTGGACGAACTCGAAGGTCGTACGCGTGTAGTAGTCCAGGCCGCGCACCAGCTTCTCGTCGTCCTCGAAGGAGACCCCGGCCGCCGTCAGCAACCCGCGCACCTCCTCGTGGTACGCCTTGCACCCGTCACACAGGTAGTCGCGCAGCAGGGGCACGCCCACCAGTTGCTTCTGGACCGATTCGCGCTTGTCGTCGAGGACCCGGAGCGGGTTGATGTCGACGCGGCGTCGGGTGTCCTCGTCCAGGTCGAGCCCGCGCAGGAAGCCCTGGAGCGCGTCCCGGTAGACGGGGCGGCACTCCTTGTCGCCGAGCGAGTTCAGCAGGATGCGGAAATCGCTCAGACCGAGTGAGCGGTACGCCTGGTCGGCCAGGATGATCAGCTCGGCGTCGAGCGCCGGGTCCTCGGCCCCGATCGCCTCGGCACCGACCTGGGAGAAGTGCCTGTAGCGGCCCTTCTGCGGACGCTCGTAGCGGTAGTACGAGCCCGAGTACCAGAGCTTCACCGGCAGATTGCCGGCCTTGTGCAGATTGGCCTCCAGAGCCGCGCGCAGAACGGAGGCGGTGCCCTCGGGGCGCAGGGCCAGCTTGTCGCCGCCCTTGGTCTCGAAGGCGTACATCTCCTTGGTGACGATGTCGGTGGACTCTCCGACACCGCGCGCGAACAGCTCGACGTTCTCGAAGCCGGGGGTCTCGATGTATCCGTACCCGGAGTTCCGCAGCGGCGCGGCGATCGCCTCGCGCACCGCGAGGTACTTCGCGGAGTCCGGCGGGATCAGGTCGTAGGTGCCCTTGGGGGCCTGGAAGGTGCTCACGGAAAGTCTCGTCACATTCCTCGTCGGGGAGCGGCGGTCGAACCGTCTCCCTGGCCGGAGGCCACCTCCCGCAGATACGGGTTGGTGGCGCGCTCGCGGCTGATGGTCGTCTGGGGGCCGTGGCCGGACAGCACCACGGTCGAGTCGTCGAGCGGCAGGCACACGCGGGCCAGCGAGTCGAGCATCTCGGCCATGTCACCGCCGGGCAGGTCGGTGCGTCCGATGGAGCCGGCGAAGAGCAGATCGCCCGAGAAGAAGACCGGCGGGATGTCCGCGGCCTCGGGCAGGCTGAACGTCACCGACCCCTTGGTATGGCCGGGCGCGTGCCTCACGGTCAGCTCCAGACCCGCCAGCTTCAGCGCGGCGCCGTCCGTCAGCTCGTGGACGTCGTCCGGCTCCCCCACGGTCAGCTCGCCCATGAGCGGCATCCCGATGGAACGGCCGAGGGCCTTCTCCGGGTCGCTCATCATGTAACGGTCGGCGGGGTGGATCCACGCCGGCACGTCATGGGCTCCGCACACCGGGACGACCGAGGCGACATGATCGATGTGGCCATGGGTGAGCACGACGGCGACGGGCTTGAGCCGATGCTTCTTGAGCGCCTCCTCGACTCCCTGGGCGGCTTGGTGGCCCGGGTCGATGATCACGCACTCCTCGCCTGCGGCGGGGGCGACCAGGTAGCAATTGGTCCCCCAGGCCCCTGCGGGGAACCCGGCAATAAGCACGATCGTCCTCACGGTGTCGTCCGACGGGATGGCTGCGACGGAATGCAGCAGATCAGAGCCTACCGGCGGTGCTCATTACACAGCCAACCCGTATACGGTACGGGCACGCTCGGCCGGACATGTCGGACGGCGCGCGCGACGACGTCGCGGCCGCCGCCGAAGACCCTTCGGGCGGGGAACCACTCGACCTCTACGCGACCGACAAGGAGAAGACCCGGTGGTCAGCAGCGATCAGCGACGGCGCCAGCTCGCCAGGGAGAAGTTCGAGCGGCAGCAGCAGCGCCGTGAGACGGCGAGGAAGAAGGCAAGGCGCCGCAACACGGTCATCGCGGCGGCGCTCGCCGTGGTCCTGGCCGCGGGCGCGGCGGTCTACGCCTCGGTGGGTCTCTCGGACGGCGGCTCGAAGAGCGACGCCGCGGCGCCCCCGCAGGAGGTGAGCTCCTCTCCCACGCCTTCGGAGCGCGAGAGCAGCTCTCCCGAGCCCAAGATGGCCATCGACCAGAAGGCCACGTACACGATGTCGCTGAAGACCAACCGCGGCGACATCACACTGACGATGAACGCGGCCAAGACCCCGCACACGGTGAACTCGTTCAAGCACCTCGCGGACAAGGGCTACTTCGACAGCACCAAGTGTCACCGGCTGACCACGGCCGGCATCTTCGTGCTGCAATGCGGCGACCCCAAGGGCACCGGCAGCGGCGGCCCCGGCTACACGATCCCGGACGAGGACCTGGCCTCGCTCGGCAAGCCGGGCGCCGACGGCACGGTGACCTACAAGGCGGGCACGGTGGCCATGGCGAATACCGGCCAGCCGCACAGTGGTGGCAGCCAGTTCTTCCTGGTCTACAAGGACAGCAAACTACCGCCCGGCTACACGCCGTTCGGCACCATCGACGAGGCCGGACTGGCCAAGCTCAAGGAGATCGGAGCCGCGGGTGTCGCGGGCGGTGCCTCCGACGGGGCTCCGAAGACGTCCGTCACCCTGGAGAAGGTGACCGTCGCCAAGGCATGACCCAGCCGAATTCGGCGGCGCCGAGTGCGGACAGCCGGGCGGCCGGTCGCCTAGATTGGCGTTGTGCAGCGCGGCCGGGGTCCGCGTTGTGGGGGACGGGCGAGGCCCGTCCAGGAAACTGTGGACGATGCCCAGGGGCCTGAGCCCTTCGCAGGCATCATGTGGAGGAGGCGCTGTGAGCAGCGACCCGTGGGGCCGCGTCGACGAGACGGGCACCGTGTACGTGCGGACTTCCGAGGGCGAGCAGGTCGTCGGATCGTGGCAGGCCGGCACTCCCGAGGAGGCACTGGCCTACTTCGAGCGCAAGTACGAGGGCTTGGTGGTCGAGATCGGCCTCCTCGAGAAGCGGGTGAAGACCACCGACCTGTCCGCCAAGGACGCGACGACCGCCATCGAGCACATCCGTCAGCAGGTCGATGAGCATCATGCCGTCGGTGACCTCGACGCACTGCGCAAGCGGCTGGACGCCCTTGTCGCCGCGGTCGAGGCACGCCGTGAGGAGCGCAAGGCGCAGAAGGCCCAGCAGACCGACGAGGCCAGGCACGCCAAGGAGGCCCTGGTCGTGGAGGCCGAGGAGCTGGCGCAGAGCGAGCAGTGGCGGTCAGCGGGTGAGCGGCTGCGGGCACTCGTGGACAAGTGGAAGAGCCTGCCCCGGCTCGACCGGAAGTCCGACGACGAGCTGTGGCACCGGTTCTCGCACGCGCGCTCGGCGTTCTCCAAGCGCCGCAAGGCGCACTTCGCCTCGCTGGACTCACAGCGCGAGGTCGCCCGGCAGACCAAGGAGCGGCTGGTCGCGGAGGCCGAGTCGCTGTCCGGTTCGACCGACTGGGGTGCCACCGCGGCGCGCTACCGCGACCTGATGGCCGAGTGGAAGGCGGCGGGCCGCGCCCAGCGCGAGCACGAGGACGACCTGTGGAACCGTTTCCGCGGTGCTCAGGACGTCTTCTTCGCCGCCCGCAGCGGGGTCTTCGCCGAGCGTGACGCGGAGCAGACCGAGAACCTGAAGCTCAAGGAGGAGCTGGCGGCCGAGGCCGAGAAGCTCATGCCGGTGACGGATTTGAAGGCGGCGCGTTCCGCCTTCCGTTCCATCAACGAGCGCTGGGAGGCCATCGGCCACGTCCCGCGCGACGCCCGTCCTAAGGTCGAAGGGCGGATGCACGCGGTGGAGCGGGCGATCCAGGAGGCCGAGGAGGCCGAGTGGCGCCGCACCAACCCCGAGGCGCGGGCCCGTGCCGAGGGTCTGACGGGCCAGCTGCAGGCCGCCGTCGACAAGCTGCGCGGGCAGATCGACACGGCGCGTGCGGCGGGCAACAACGCCAAGGCCGACAAGCTCGCCAAGGAGCTCGAGGGCCGGCAGGCGCTGCTGGACCAGGCACTGAAGGGGCTCCAGGAGTTCGGCGGCTGAGTTTTGCCCCGCCCCGCTGGGGCGGGCTATGCGAAGGGGCTCGGCAGCGTGCGCGCTGCCGGGCCCTTCGGCGTTTTCGCGCCGGGCGGCGCGGGGGTCTCGCGGGGCGCCGTCCCGGCGCGGGGCCGGTGCGGTTGTTGGGCTTGGCCGGTGCGGGGCCGGTGCGGTTGTTGGGCTTGGTCGGTGCGCGGGTTGGCGCCCGGTGTGTCCGTCCTCAATCGGCGGACGGCCTTGGAATGCGCGCCCGGTGCGTTGGGATGGGGGTGGTGGGTGGTGGGGTGGGGCCCCTCCGGGCTCGTCCCCTTCGGGAGCGGCGGCGTCGCCGTGACGCCCAGCACACGCCCCGGGCACGCCCCGCACCCTAGGCCCGTCCGGGGGTCCCCCAGACTTCGTCTGGGGGAGCTTGAGGACTGATACCCCTACGGCCGCCTCGCCGACGTCACGCGGTACACGTCGTACACACCCTCCACGCCTCTGACTGCCTTCAGGACGTGCCCCAGGTGCTTGGGGTCGCCCATCTCGAAGGTGAAGCGCGAGGTGGCCACCCGGTCGCGGGACGTCTGGACGGCCGCCGACAGGATGTTGACGTGCTGGTCGGACAGCACCCGTGTGACGTCGGACAGCAGCCGTGAGCGGTCCAGCGCCTCGACCTGGATGGCGACCAGGAAGACCGAGGACTGCGTGGGCGCCCACTCGACGTCCAGGATCCGTTCGGGCTGCTGCGAGAGGGAGTCCACGTTGACGCAGTCCGCGCGGTGGACGGATACGCCGCTGCCACGGGTGACGAAGCCGATGATCGGGTCACCCGGCACCGGCGTACAGCAGCGGGCCAGTTTGACCCAGACGTCGTCGACGCCCTTGACGACGACTCCCGGGTCGGCGTTGGCACGGCGCTTGCGGCCACGGGTGCGCGACGGCGGTACGGACTCGGCGATGTCCTCGGTCGCGGCCTCTTCGCCGCCGAGTGCCTGCACGAGCTTCTGGACGACGCCCTGCGCGGCGACGTGCCCCTCCCCGATCGCCGCGTACAGCGACGAGATGTCGGGGTAGCGCATCTCGTGCGCCAGCGTCACCAGCGAGTCCCCGGTGAGGATGCGCTGGATCGGCAGGTTCTGCTTGCGCATGGCGCGGGCGATGGCGTCCTTGCCCTGCTCGATCGCCTCGTCTCGGCGTTCCTTGGAGAACCAGGCGCGGATCTTGTTCCTCGCCCGCGGCGACTTGACGAAGCCGAGCCAGTCCCGGGACGGAGCCGCGCCGGGCGCCTTCGAGGTGAAGACCTCGACCAGGTCGCCGTTGTCCAGGGTCGACTCGAGCGGCACCAGACGCCCGTTGACGCGGGCCCCTATGGTTCGGTGGCCGACCTCGGTGTGGACGGCGTAGGCGAAGTCGACCGGGGTGGCGCCCGCGGGCAGCGCTATGACATCGCCCTTGGGGGTGAAGACGAAGACCTCGTTGCGCGACAGGTCGAAGCGCAGGGACTCCAGGAACTCGCCCGGGTCCTCCGTCTCCTTCTGCCAGTCCAGCAGCTGCCGCAGCCACGCCATGTCGTTGAGCGTGTCCTTGTCCTTGCCGGTGGCCTTGGGGACATCGGTGCGGATTTTGGAGGCGCCCGCCACGGCCTCCTGCTTGTACTTCCAGTGCGCGGCGATGCCGTACTCGGCCCGGCGGTGCATGTCGAACGTGCGGATCTGGAGTTCGACGGGCTTGCCGTTGGGTCCGATGACCGTCGTGTGCAGCGACTGGTACATGTTGAACTTCGGCATCGCGATGTAGTCCTTGAACCGCCCCGGAACCGGGTTCCAGCGGGCGTGGACGGTGCCGAGCGCGGCGTAGCAGTCGCGGACCGTGTCGACGAGGACGCGGATGCCGACCAGGTCGTAGATCTCCGCGAAGTCACGGCCGCGGACGATCATCTTCTGGTACACGCTGTAGTAGTGCTTGGGGCGGCCGGTGACGGTGGCCTTGATCCTCGCGGCCCGCAGATCGGACTGGACCTCGTCGGTCACTATGGCGAGGTACTCGTCGCGCTTTGGGGCGCGCTCGGCCACGAGGCGGACGATCTCGTCGTACATCTTGGGGTAGAGGATCGCGAAGGCGAGGTCCTCGAGTTCCCACTTGATGGTGTTCATGCCGAGGCGGTGTGCCAGCGGGGCGTAGATCTCCAGCGTCTCGCGGGCCTTCTTCTCCTGCTTCTCCCGCTTGAGGTAACGCATCGTGCGCATGTTGTGCAGGCGGTCGGCGAGCTTGATGACCAGCACCCGGGGGTCCTTGGCCATGGCGACGACCATCTTGCGCACGGTCTCGGCCTGTGCGGCCTCACCGAACTTGACCTTGTCCAGCTTGGTCACACCGTCGACGAGCAGCGCGACCTGGTCGCCGAAGTCGCGGCGCAGGGTGTCCAGGCCGTACTCGGTGTCCTCGACGGTGTCGTGGAGCAGCCCCGCCATCAACGTCGCCGGGTCCATGCCAAGCTCGGCGAGGATGGTGGTGACGGCCAGCGGGTGCGTGATGTACGGGTCACCGCTCTTGCGCTTCTGGCCCCGGTGCCAGCGTTCGGCCACCTGGTAGGCACGCTCGACCTGGCGCAGCGTCGACGTCTCGATCTTCGGGTCGTTGCTGCGGACGATCCGAAGCAGGGGCTCGAGCACCGGGTTGTACGCGCTGGAGCGCTGCACACCGAGCCGGGCGAGCCGGGCGCGCACGCGGTTGGAGGAGCCGCCCGAACGCGAGGGCGCGGCCGGAGCGGGCTTCGGCGTGGTCATCGGTGCGGGTGCCTGGCCCTTCGCACTCCCCCAGCCCTCTGCGGGGCGGACTCCCGTCCCGCTCCGCTCGGGCGCGGCGGGCGCCGCCCGCTCCGCGGACTTCTTCTCGGGCGTGGCGGAGTCCGCGACAGCCTTCTCGGCCTGCTGGTCGGGCTGCGCGGTGGCGTGCTGGGCCTCGTCTGGCAAGGGCGCTCCTCAGGCGGATCCGGGTCCCCCGGTCAGGCCCGGAAAGCCCATGGTATCGATCCCGGGCGTACACCTCGCCCGGGGACCGGGGTCTGTTCACAACGCGGAACGGGCACCCGGTGTTCCCGGATGCCCGTTCCGTGGTCCTGCTCTGCGTCTGGCTCGGCGCCGGGTCGTCACCTGAGTCCACGAGGCGGTGCCAGCAACTTCCGGCGCCTCGGTTACCTGGTGTCGATGAGTGACTCAGGGTCTCGATGGCAGACTGCGCCACATGACCTTCCAGAGGCAGGTGTCAGGAGCCCGTCACCTCCAATCGAAGAGGGCTGCGCCCTTGACTTCGATGGCCTTGAAGGAGGCAACATTCCCCCACGGAACGTTCTTGATGGATCCGGTCTTGCCACAACCCGCGTCATACCAATTGCGCTTGCCCTGGCTGTTGTACCCCAGCACCTTGATGCAGGGCGTACCCCGCACGGCCTTCCACTGATACGCCGCCTTGTAGCCCGCGTGACCGAATATGTTGCAGGTGCTGTCCTTGAGCACCGTCCACCGACCGGGCACGCCTACCGCACGCTTGTAGTCATCGCAGGTGCTGTCGACACCGACACTCGCGTCGCTCGTTCCGGTCAGTGGCGCCGCGTTCGCAGGCGCAGCGGTGACGGACAGCACCGCGACGGACACGAGAGCCATGGCACCCATAGCAATCTTGCGCGAGACTAACATTGATGTTCCTCCGTTTTTCGAAATCTTGTTCGGGCGATCGGGATCATCCTCCCAGTAACCGATCTGCGACTCAATGCCATTTGAGGAACATCTGAGGTACGTGAGGCGAGTCGGGCACATAAGGCAATTCGGGCGCCCGGAGGATCCGGGCGCCCGACCGTGTCAACTCGATCACCGTCTCAAATGGTGATCAACGCCTCCACGGGCACCATGCCGGGGAACCGTTCGAGTCGCTCGCGGCCGCCGAGGAAGCTGAGTTCCATCAAGAACGCCACGGCTGCAATCTCGGCCCCGGCTGCACGGATGAGCTCCAGTGACGCTTCGGCTGTGCCGCCGGTGGCGAGCACATCATCGATGACCATTACGCGGTCCCCCGCTGCCAGGTCCTCGCGGTGAATCTCGATCTCGGCCGTGCCGTACTCCAACTGATACGACCGGGAGAGCGTCGCTCCCGGCAGCTTTCCGGCCTTGCGCACCGGGATGAAGCCCACGCCCGCCTTGACCGCGACCGGAGCGGCCAGGATGAAGCCGCGGGCCTCAAGGCCGACGATCTTGGTCGCGCCCTGGCGTACGCACAGCTCGGCGAGCGTGTCCGTGAGCGCGGTGAACGCGTCCGGGTCCGCGAGCAGCGGAGTGATGTCCTTGAACAGCACACCCGGCTTCGGATAGTCCGGTACATCGCGGATGCGGCTCAGCAGCAGCTCGCGCGTGGCCTTCGTCATCGGCGCTTCCCCGGCGACGGACGGCCGCGGCGGCGCTCACGCTGACCCACCACAGCACGGCCTGCAGTGGCCGTCTCGTCCTCGTCGTGGGTACCGGCTTCGGCGCCCTCCGCTGCGGCGTCGTCGGCGGACTCGCCCTTGGCCGCGGCAGCGGCGCGCTTGGCGAGGACCCGCTTGCGCAGAGCCTTCATCTGCGGCTCGCGCTCCTTCAGGTCGGCGACGAGCGGCGTGGCGATGAAGATCGACGAGTAGGCACCGGCGGCGAGACCGACGAACAGCGACAGCGAGATGTCGTTGAGCATGCCCGCGCCGAGGAAGCCGCCGCCGATGAAGAGCAGACCGGCGACCGGCAGCAGCGCCACAACCGTGGTGTTGATCGAACGCACCAGGGTGCCGTTGATCGAGCGGTTGGCGATCTCGCTGTACGTCCAGCGGGTCTGCTTGGTGATGTCCTTCGTGCCTTCCTTGAGGCTGTCGAAGACGACCACCGTGTCGTAGAGCGAGTAACCGAGGATCGTCAGCAGACCGATCACGGTGCCCGGCGTGACCTCGAATCCGACGAGTGCGTACACACCGACGGTGATGGTGATGTCATGGATCAGGGCGACGAGGGCGGCGATCGCCATGCGCCACTCGAAGGCGATCGCCAGATAGATCACCACGAGGATCATGAACACGCCGAGGCCGGTCCATGCCTTGCCGGCGATCTGCTCACCCCAGCTGGGGCCGACCAGCTCCGCGTTGATGTTCGATGCGGGGATCTTCAGCTCGGTGGAGAGCTGCTTGCTCACCTTGTCGGCCTGCGCGGTGTCCAGTTCGCTGACCTGGATGCGCATCCTGCCGTCGCCGAGCTTCTGGACGATCGCCGGGTGACCCGACGCCTCCTGAGCGACTTCCTGGGCCTGTGTGACCGAGACCGAGGACACCTTCTCGGCGGTGAACACGGCACCGCCCTTGAACTCGATGCCCATGTTGAGACCCCGCACCGCAAGGCCGACGATGGCCGTGATGGTGATCAGGATCGAGATGCCGTACCAGATCTTCCGCTTGCCGATGAAGTCATAGCCGACTTCGCCGCGGTAGAGCCGGGCGCCGAGATTACCGAGTCGGGACATCTCACGCCTCCTTCGGGTCGACGGGGGCGGAGACACGACGGGTGCGGCGCAGCGGGGGCTTGGCACCCAGCCGCTTCGGGTCCAGTCCGGACCACGGGTGACCGCTCGCGAAGAACTTCTGGCGGGCGAGGATCGTCATGAACGGCTTCGTGAAGAAGAACACCACGACGACATCGAGCAGGGTGGTCAGGCCGAGCGTGAACGCAAAGCCCTGGACCTTGCCGACGGTGACGAGGAAGAGCACCGCCGCGGCGAGGAACGACACGAAGTCGGAGACCAGGATGGTGCGCCGGGCACGGGGCCAGGCCTTCTCGACGGCCGGCCGGAGCGAACGGCCGTCACGGATCTCGTCCCGGATGCGCTCGAAGTACACGATGAACGAGTCCGCGGTGATACCGATGGCGACGATGGCGCCACAGACCGCGGGCAGGTTCAGCGCGAAGCCGATGGCGGGACCGAGCAGCGACATCAGGGTGTACGTCAGGATCGCCGACACCAGAAGGCTGAGCAGGGCCACGATCGACAGACCGCGGTAGTAGACCAGAAGGTAGATCACGACCAGTGCGAGGCCGATGGCACCCGCGATCAGGCCGGCCCTGAGCTGGTCACCGCCGAGGGCGGCCGTGACAGTGGTGGCGCTCTGCTCCTTGAACGTCAGCGGGAGCGCACCGTAGCTCAGGATGTTTCCGAGGTCCTGGGCGGACTGCTGGTCGAAGCTGCCGGAAATCTCGGCACGCCCGCTGAGCGTCTCGTTGACACTCGGAGCCGAGACCACGTTGCCGTCCAGCACGATCGCGAACTGGTTCATCGGCGGCTGCTGCTGCGAGAGCTTGCTGGTGATCTTGGCGAACTTCTTGGAGCCGGCGCTGGTGAAGTCCATGTTGACGATCCAGATGCCGCGCTGCGGGTCGAGCACGCCCTGGGCGTCGTCGACATCCTTGCCGTCCACCTCGGCCGGGCCGAGGATGTACTTCTCCCACTGGCCCGCGCTGTTCTGGCCACACGCCACGATCGGGTTCTCGGGCTTGGTGCCCTCGGCGACCGTGGTTCGCTGCTTCGAGTCCAGGCAGTTCACCTCGGCGAACTTCTTCTGCAGCGCGGCGTCCGGGGTGGGCGGGGTGGGGCTGGGCGTGGCACCCGGCTTACCCGAGGGAGAACCGCTCGGCTTGGCCGAAGGAGAGCCGCTCGGATTGGGAGAGGGGGCCTTCAGCGCGTCGGTGACGGCGCGGCCCTGAGTGGTGGCGCTGGGCTTGGTGCTCGGGGTGCCGGCGGGGGCGCTCGCCTTGGGCTCGGCGTCCCCGGCCTTGGCCGACGGCTTGGCGCTGGGCTTGGTGCTCGGGGCGCCGCTCTTGGCGGGCTCGGGCGCGATCGGACCGCCGGCGGCCACGGTGAGGACCGGGCGGAAGTACAGCCGGGCGGTGGTGCCCACCTGCTTGCGGGCCTGCGCCGAGTTCGTCCCCTTGGGGATGTTGACGATGATGTTCTCGCGGCCCTGGGTCTGGACCTCCGCCTCGGAGACACCGAGACCGTTGACACGGCGCTCGATGATCCCGACCGCGGTGTTCATGTTGGTCTCGTTGACCGCGTTCGCCTTGCCGGGTTCCGGCACGGCCTGGAGCGTGATCGACGTACCGCCCGCCAGGTCGATGCCGAGGCGGGGGGTCGTCTCCCCGGACCAGAACATCCCACCGATCAGCGCGGCCATGACGATCAGGAGCATCGCCAGGGTGCGCCCTGGCTTGCCCTGACCGCCGGGCGCCCTTCGGCCCTTCTTCGGTGCTGCCACCTTCTCGATTCTCCCTGTCCAACCGCTGCGCGCCGAATGTGCGACGGAGCGGCCACGAAGTGTTGTGGGGACCTGCCCCCGCAGTGGTCGGCACGAACCGGGGACCGCAGGCTGCGCCGTCAGGCGCGCCGCGGTCCCCGGTCGCTGTTACTTCGCGTCGGTGTCGCCGTCGGACTTCTTCGCGTCGTCCTTGGCGTCCTTGGCCTCAGGCGCGGAAGCGGCGTCATCCGCCTCGTCCTTCTTGCCCAGGTCGATCTTGCCATCCCCGGCGTCGGCGGCGTCACCCTGGACGTCGGTCAGCGAGGAAGCGTCGTCCGGCACGATCGGCGTGTCGCTCTTGAGGGCGTCGTCGCCGTCACCGTGCACGAGCCGGTTGTACTCGTCGTCGTCGAGGACCGCGCCGATGGCGTTCTTGGCGAACATCAGGTGGACGCCGGGCGCGGCCTCGAGGAGGACCGTGTCGTCGCTGACCTCCTTGACGGTGGCGTAGAGGCCGCCGATCGTCCGCACGCCGGTGCCGGGCTGCATCTGGTTGCGCATCGTCGCCGCCTGCTGCTGCTTCTTCTTGGCAGAGCGGGTCATCAGGAACATGGCCCCGATGAGCACGATGAAGGGGAGGAGGGTCACGATATTCACGGGACGGAATTCCTTCGCACGACCGCGCTGGGATGCGGCCTGGTCTACGGGGGTGGGCACGCCGACCGTGACAGGTCGGCATCGGCGGAGTCTAAGCGAGTCCGCATCGATGGAACAACGCCCAGCATGGCACCGTCGTTCCCCGGCGGGCGACCGTCCGCGCCGTCACGCCCCGAACAGACCCTGCTGCCCGCCGGCGCCCTGCGGGGGTACGAGCCCCAGATGCGCCCAGGCCGCGGGGGTGGCGACGCGTCCCCGCGGAGTGCGCGCGAGGAGCCCTTCGCGTACCAGGAACGGCTCGGCGACCTCCTCGACCGTCTCGCGCTCCTCCCCCACGGCCACGGCCAGCGTGGACAGGCCGACCGGTCCGCCGCCGAACAGCTTGAGCAGCGCCCGGAGCACGGCGCGGTCGAGCCGGTCGAGACCGCGCCCGTCCACCTCGTACACCCCGAGGGCCGCCTCCGCGATGGCACGCGTGATCCGGCCGTCGGCCTTGACCTGGGCGTAGTCCCTGACCCGGCGCAGCAGCCGGTTGGCGATACGGGGCGTGCCACGGGAGCGGCCGGCGATCTCGGCGGCCCCCTCCGTGTCGATGGCCACATCGAGCAGCTGGGCGGAGCGGTGGATCACCCGCTCGAGCTCGGCCGCCCCGTAGAACTCCATGTGCGCGGTGAAGCCGAAGCGATCACGCAGCGGCGGAGGCAGCAGCCCGGCCCGGGTGGTGGCGCCGACCAGGGTGAACGGCGGGAGCTCGAGGGGGATCGCCGTGGCGCCGGGGCCCTTGCCGACGATCACGTCGACGCGGAAGTCCTCCATGGCCATGTAGAGCATCTCCTCGGCCGGCCGGGACATCCGGTGGATCTCGTCGAGGAAGAGGACCTCGCCCTCCTGCAGGGACGACAGGATGGCCGCGAGATCACCGGCGTGCTGGATGGCGGGGCCGCTGGTGATCCTGATGGGGGCGCCCATCTCCGCGGCAATGATCATGGAGAGGGTCGTCTTGCCGAGCCCCGGAGCGCCGGAGAGCAGCACGTGATCGGCGGTGGCGCCGCGTGCGAGTGCCGCCTTCAGGACCAGGTCGAGCTGTTCCCTCACCCGCTCCTGGCCGACGAACTCGTCGAGCGACTTGGGGCGCAGGGCGGCTTCGACGGCCTGGTCCTCGCCGTCGGCGGACGCGCCCACGAGCCGCGCGTCGGCGGATTCGTCGGTCGTCGGTGCGGTGTCGTCCCAGTTCACAGTGGATCGCCTCGGGGTGTCAGCGGGTGCGGTTCAGGGTCTGGAGGGCGGCCTTGAGCAGCCGGCCGATCTGCGGCGCCCCGTCCGTCTCCTCCGCGAGAGGCGTGACGGCGGTGACGGCCTCGTCGGCTTCGCGGGTCGCATAGCCGAGGCCGATCAGCGCGGCGTGGAGCTGGTCGCTCCAGGACTGGGTGACGGGGGCCCCGATCGCACGCGCCGGGGAGCCGACGGGCTCGCCGAGACGGTCCCTCAGCTCCAGGAGGAGCTTCTGTGCGCCCTTCTTGCCGATGCCCGGCACCGCGGTGAGCGCCTTCTCGTCACCGGTGGCGACCGCGCGGCGCAGCGCGTCCGGGCTGTGCACGGCGAGCATCGCCTGGGCGAGGCGCGGGCCGACGCCGCTGGCGGTCTGCAGCAGCTCGAACACCTGGCGCTCGTCGTCGTCCGCGAAGCCGTACAGCGTCAGTGAGTCCTCACGCACCACCAACGACGTTGCCAGCGTGGCCTCCTGACCGATCCTCAGCCCGGAGAGGGTGTTGGGCGTGCACTGCACGGCCATGCCGACGCCGCCGACCTCGATCACGGCCGTCGTCGGGGCGAGGGCCGCAACCGGGCCCCTCACAAAGGCGATCATGCGCTACGGCCTTTCGTCGCGTGGTGTGCGGCGACCGCCTGCTGCAGACGGTTCTGCGCGGGGGCGCGCCAGATGTGGCAGATGGCGAGCGCGAGTGCGTCGGCCGCGTCGGCCGGCTTGGGGGCCGCGTCCAGCCGCAGCAGCCGGGTCACCATGGCCCCGACCTGCGCCTTGTCGGCCCGCCCGCTGCCGGTGACGGCGGCCTTGACCTCGCTGGGGGTGTGCAGCGCTACGGGCAGCCCACGGCGGGCGGCGCAGAGCATGGCGACCGCGCTGGCCTGGGCCGTGCCCATGACCGTCCGCACATTGTGCTGGCTGAACACCCGCTCGACGGCGACCACTTCGGGCCGGTGGGCGTCCAGCCACGCTTCGATGCCCTGCTCGACGGCCACCAGGCGCTGCCCGATGTCCTCGCCGGCCGGGGTACGGACGACCCCGACACCGAGCATCGTCAGCGGACGGCCCGCGATGCCCTCCACGACACCGATGCCGCACCGGGTCAGACCCGGGTCCACCCCCAGCACTCGCACGCGCCCACCCTTTCTCGTCCCCCGGCTACCGCTGGGCGGTACCCCCCATGTTCGTTGTTCGTGCAGGCTATCGGCTCGCACCGACAACGCCCGACAACGCGACGGGCCGACGGGGGATGCGTCCCCGTCGGCCCGTCGTGCGAAAGCGGGATCAGGCGTCGACCTTCTCCATGATGTCGTCCGCGACGTCGAAGTTGGCGAAGACGTTCTGCACGTCGTCGCTGTCCTCCAGCGCGTCGATCAGCTTGAAGATCTTGCGCGCGCCTTCCTCGTCCAGCTCGACCTGCATGGTCGGGACGAAGTCGGCCTCGGCCGAGTCGTAGTCGATGCCGGCCTCCTGGAGCGCGGTGCGCACCGCGACCAGGTCGGTGGCCTCGCTGATGACCTCGAAGTTCTCACCGAGGTCGTTGACTTCCTCGGCACCGGCGTCCAGCACCGCACCCAGCACGTCGTCCTCGGACAGCTCGCCCTTGGGGAGTACGACGACGCCCTTGCGGTTGAACAGGTACGACACCGAGCCGGGGTCGGCCATCGAGCCGCCGTTGCGGGTCATGGCGACCCGCACGTCGGACGCAGCACGGTTGCGGTTGTCGGTGAGGCACTCGATGAGCACCGCGACACCGTTCGGACCGTAACCCTCGTACATGATCGTCTCGTAGTCGGCGCCACCCGCCTCGAGACCGGCACCGCGCTTGACCGCGGAGTCGATGTTCTTGTTGGGAACCGACTGCTTCTTCGCCTTCTGAATGGCGTCGAACAGCGTGGGGTTGCCCTCCACGTCGGCACCACCGGTGCGGGCCGCGACCTCGATGTTCTTGATCAGCTTCGCGAAGAGCTTGCCGCGCTTGGCGTCGATCACGGCCTTCTTGTGCTTCGTCGTGGCCCATTTAGAGTGGCCGGACATCTGCCTGTCTCCTTCGCGTAACCAATCCCTGCTGCGTTCGCCTGTGATCCTACCGGGGCGAGGTCAGTGCGCGGAGCGCACCATGTCGACGAACAGCGCGTGCACGCGGTGGTCACCGGTCAGTTCGGGGTGGAACGAGGTGGCCAGCGCGTTGCCCTGCCGTACCGCGACGATGTGCCCGCCGTGCTCGGCGAGCACCTCGGTCTCGGCGCCCACGGACTCGACCCACGGTGCGCGGATGAAGACGCCCTCTACGGGGTCGCCCTCGATGCCCTCCACCTCGACCGCGGACTCGAAGGACTCGTTCTGGCGGCCGAAGGCGTTGCGGCGCACGATCATGTCGATGCCGCCGATGGTCTCCTGGCCCGAGCGCGGGTCGAGGATCTTGTCGGCGAGCATGATCATGCCCGCGCAGGTGCCGTAGACAGGCATGCCCGCGCGTACGCGCTCACGCAGCGGCTCCATCAGTCCGAAGAGGTGGGCCAGCTTGGAGATGGTGGTGGACTCTCCACCGGGTATGACGAGACCGTCGACCTCGGCGAGTTCCTCGGGGCGCCGGACCTGCCTGGCCACGGCATCCGCCGCGGCCAGGGCGATCAGGTGCTCCCGTACGTCGCCCTGGAGGGCCAGGACACCGATCAGCGGGGGTGTCACGGAGAGGGTGCTGCTCATGGGTGCTTACCAGCCGCGGTTCGCGTAGCGCTCGGCCTCGGGGAGGGTGTCGCAGTTGATGCCGACCATGGCCTCGCCCAGGTTGCGGGAAGCGTCCGCGATGATCTTCGGGTCGTCGTAGAAGGTGGTGGCCTTCACGATGGCCGCGGCGCGCTTGGCCGGGTCGCCCGACTTGAAGATGCCGGAGCCGACGAAGACGCCCTCGGCACCGAGCTGGCGCATCAGCGCGGCGTCGGCGGGGGTGGCGACACCACCGGCGGAGAACAGCACGACCGGCAGCTTGCCGAGTTCGGCGACCTCCTTGACCAGCTCGTACGGGGCGCGCAGCTCCTTGGCGGCGGCGTACAGCTCGTTGTTGTCGAACCCGCGCAACTTGGCGATCTCGTTCTTGATCTGGCGCAGGTGACGCACGGCCTCCACGACGTTGCCGGTGCCGGCCTCGCCCTTGGAGCGGATCATGGCCGCGCCCTCGGCGATTCGGCGCAGGGCCTCGCCCAGGTTGGTGGCACCGCAGACGAACGGGGTGGTGAACGCCCACTTGTCGGAGTGGTTGACCTCGTCGGCCGGGGTCAGCACCTCGGACTCGTCGATGTAGTCGACGCCGAGGGACTGCAGCACCTGGGCCTCGACGAAGTGACCGATCCGGGACTTGGCCATGACCGGGATGGAGACGGCGTCGATGATGCCCTCGATCATGTCGGGGTCCGACATCCGCGCCACGCCGCCGTCCTTGCGGATGTCGGCCGGGACCCGCTCCAGGGCCATGACCGCGACGGCACCGGCGTCCTCGGCGATCTTCGCCTGCTCCGGGGTGACGACATCCATGATCACGCCGCCCTTGAGCTGCTCGGCCATGCCGCGCTTGACGCGGGCGGTGCCGGTCTCGGGGGACTGGGGCGTGGTGGGAAGCGTGCTGGACACGATCGACCTCATTCGGTGACGACGGGGTTGCTGCGGTAGTGCTCCGTCGAGGAAACAGGGCGGGACCAGTCCACTGCAAGGGCCAATGGTGAGGCTGTGGCTCGTTTTGCGACGAGAGCCCCGGGTCAGGCGGGGCGGTCCGCGAGCGCGACCGGGGGCTCGTCGTCCATTTCGAACGCCAGCGGAAACGGGGCGTGACCGGCGAGCCGGAACCAGCGGACCTTGCGGTGCCGGCGCAGGGCGCGGGCGGCGCGTACGGCGTCGTTGTGGAACCGGCGGGCCATGGGCACCCGGCGCACCGCCGCCGCGAGTTCGTTCGCGGCGTCGTCGCCACCAGGGGCCTCTCGCACGGCCTCGACCTGCTCCGGCTCGCCGAAGACGGCGCGCAGTGCCTGGCTGAGTTCGCTCTCGGCGACCTCGCGGTGCTCTTCGTCGGCCTGGCGGGCGGCGTGTGCGGCCTCGTACAGCACGATCGAGGAGGCCGGATCGAGCACGCCTGAGGTGGCGAGCTCCTGCGTGACCGACGCGCGCCGCAGCAATTGGGCGTCGAGCGCGGCGCGGGCGGCGTCGATCCGGGCGTGCAGCCGGTCGAGGCGGCCTGCGGTCCAGCTCAGATAGAGCCCGGTGAGGACGAGCGCGACGAGGATCCAGATCAAGGTTGCGGTCACGGGCGGCAAGGCTACCGCCGGTTGGTTCCGGCGGCGGTGGGGGCGCGGGCGCCTGTGCGGCGGCGGGGTGTGCCGGTGCCTTGGCGGCGCCCGGGGTGTCCGTCCTCAAGTGCCGGACGGGCTGGGTATGTGCCCTCTGCCGTGGGCGTGGCCGGGGTGTCCGTCCTCAAGCGCCGGACGGGCTGGGTATGTGCCCTCTGCCGTGGGCGCGGCCGGGGTGTCCGTCCTCAAGCGCCGGACGGGCTTGAAGGTGTGGCCGGTGCGTTGGGGCGGGGGTGGTGGGTGGTGGGGTGGGGCCCCTCCGGGCTCGTCCCCTTCGGGAGCGGCGGCGTCGCCGCTGTCCGCATCGAGGCGGGTGGTATGCCACCACTCCCTACGGGGCCGACCCTGCACGGCCCCACCCCGGGCCGCCTGCCGACTGCGGGAAGGGGGGACGCGGAGGGATCGTGTCCGGGACACTAGAGCTCCCCCAGACTCCGTCCGGGGGGACCCCCATTGTGTTGCGCCCCAACGAAGACGGTGACCGCACGGCACGCCGTCCAGGGCGCGAGGCCCGCAGCGGCACCCAACGCCCAGCACACGCCCCGGGCACGCCCCACACCCCAAGCCCGTCCGGCGTTTGAGGACGGACACCCCGGGTGCCGCCAAGGCCCCGGGCAAGCCCAACAACCGCACCGCAGCGCGCAGCACACGCGCTAGGGGGTTTCTGATGGATCTCCGTGGAGGAAGGAGCGGCGTCCGGTGCGTGCTCTCGGGGTGCCGGCCGGAAGCCCTCGTACTGGACGTACTTGGGCTTTCGGCCGGTGCGGCGAGAGCGCGTGCCGGGCGTCGCGACGCCACGGAGATCCATCAGAAGCCCCCTAGTCCCGCGCCAGGCCGAACCTCGCCATCAGTCCCGGACGTTCCACCGCCGCCACCGACGCCGCGCCGTCCGTCACCGTCTCGTAGACCGCGAGGATGTCCGCCCCCACCGTCGACCAGTCGAAGCGCCGCACATGCGCGCTGCCGCGCGCGCGGAGCTCCTCGCGGCGTTCCGGATCGCCCAGCAGCCGTACCGCCGCCGAGGCCAGTGCGTCGGCGTCCTCGTTGGTGAAGAGTTCGCCCGCCGCGCCCTGGTCGAGGACCTGGGCGAAGGCGTCCAGGTCCGACGCCAGCACCGGCGCGCCCGCCGACAGGGCCTCGACCAGGATGATCCCGAAGCTCTCGCCGCCGGTGTTGGGCGCGACGTACACGTCCACGCTGCGCAGCAGCCGGGCCTTGTCCTCGTCGCTCACCATGCCGAGGAACTCCACGCTCGAGCGCATCTCCGCGGGAAGCGAGGCCACGGCCTCCTCCTCGTCCCCGCGTCCCGCGACCAGGAGCCGTGTCCCGGGGCGCTCCGCGAGGATCTTCGGGAGGGCCTTCATCAGCACGGGCAGGCCCTTGCGGGGCTCGTCGATGCGGCCGATGAAGCCGATCGTGTTCCCCCTGGCTTCGCCCGAGGTACCCCCACTGGCTTCGCCGGAGGTACCCCCGCCCTGCCACTCCGCCTTGGGCTCCGCCTTGGCGAAGAAGTCCACGTCGACGCCGTTGGGGATGACGACCGCGTCGCCGCCCAGGTGCTCGACCAGCGTCCGCCGTGCGTACTCGCTGACCGCGATACGGGCGTTGATCTTCTCCAGCGCGGGCTGGAGGATCGGATACGCCGCGATCATCGCCCGTGACCGCGGGTTCGACGTGTGGAAGGTGGCGACGATCGGGCCCTGGGCCGCCCAGCAGGACAGCAGTCCGAGCGAGGGTGACGCGGGCTCGTGGATGTGGATGACGTCGAAGGTGCCGTCGTGCAGCCAGCGCCGTACCCGCGCCGCGGACAGGAAGCCGAAGTTGAGCCGGGCGACCGAGCCGTTGTAGCGCACGGGCACCGCACGGCCGGCGGAGACGACGTACGGCGGCAGCGGGGTGTCGTCGTCTGCCGGGGCGAGCACGGACACCTCGTGCCCCAGCCGGATCAGGTGCTCCGCCAGGTCCCTGATGTGGAACTGCACGCCTCCGGGCACGTCCCAGGAGTACGGGCAGACGATGCCGATCCTCATGCCCGCCGCTCCCCCGTGTCCTGTCCGCCCGCCGTGTTCTCGAGGTCCGACAGCCACAGCCGCTGCAGCATGTGCCAGTCCTCCGGGTGGTCGGCGATTCCCGTGGCGAAGGCGTCTGCAAGCGCCTGTGTCATCACCGCCGTCTTCTCTTCCCGGGTACCCGTCTCGGGCACGTCGACGGGCGGGTGGACACGGCCCTTCATCACCTCGGTGTCGTCGTACCAGAGGGTGACGGGCAGCAGCAGCGCCCCGGTCTGCTGGGCGAGCAGCGCGGGCCCGGCGGGCATCCGGGCCGTCTCGCCGAAGAACTTCACCTCGATGCCCGAGGCGGACAGATCGCGGTCGGCGACCAGGCAGACCAGGCCTCCCTCGCGCAGCCGGCGGGCGAGGGTGCCGAACGCGGAGCCGCCGACATGCGGCAGCACCTCCATGCCGAGCGACTCGCGGTAGGCGACGAACCGGTCGTAGAGGGTCTCCGGCTTGAGGCGTTCGGCGACCGTGGTGAACGGGGTGTCGAGTGCGCGGGTGACCCAGACGCCCGCGAGGTCGTAGTTGGCCATGTGGGGCAGTGCCAGCACGAGCCCCCGGTCCGAGGCGATGCCGTCGGTCAGCCGGTGAGCGTCATGGATGTGGACGCTGCGCTTGACGCGTTCCCGGTCCCAGGTGGGCAGCCGGAACGACTCCATCCAGTAGCGCATGTACGAGCGCATCCCGGCCTTGGAGAGCTCGGCGAGCCGCTCGGGCCCCGCGTCGGGGACGACCCGGGCCAGATTGGACTCCAGGCGCAGCACGCCCTTACCGCGCCGCTTCCAGACGGTGTCGGCGATGCTCCGGCCCAATCCCGTCGCGACGGGCTCGGGGAGCTTCTTGACCGCGGTCCAGCCCAGTCCGTACAGCCCGTCCGTCAGCCGTTCCTTCATGATGCCGCCCCACTCCCCTCCGGCGACGCCCCAGCGTCCGCCTCGGCCGCCTCACGGCGTACCGTCACCACCCGCTGTCCCAGGGTCACCAGCGACCCGACCGCCACGATCCACAGCGCGATCGGCAGCAGGATCTGGACGCCGGGGACGCCGAAGGCGTGGAGTCCGGCGAGACCTGCCGCGACCAGCGAGATCACCAGCCGCTCGGCACGCTCGACCAGCCCGTTCACGGCGACGGGAAGTCCGATCGACTCACCGCGTGCCTTGGTGTACGAGACGACCTGCCCGCTGGCCAGACAGAAGATGGCCACGGCACACATCACATTGTCGTCGCCCTTGCCCGCGTACCAGAGGGCGAATCCGCCGAAGATCGCCCCGTCCGCCACCCGGTCCAGCGTCGAGTCGAGGAAGGCGCCCCAGCGGCTGGAGACCCCGGCCTGGCGCGCCATGTTCCCGTCGACGAGGTCCGAGAAGACGAACAGGGTGATGACGATGGTCCCCCAGAAGAAGTCTCCGCGCGGGAAGAAGACCAGCGCGCCCACCATGACCCCGGCCGTGCCGACGAGCGTGACCGCGTCGGGGCTCACTCCCCTGCGGAGCAGAAACGCGGCGAACGGTGTGAGGACACGCGTGAAGAACGCACGCGCGTACTTGTTCAGCATGACCTTCCCGGAGGTTCGGTGGGCCGCGCGGCCCTGATGGCCACCGGTGGGCCCATCGTAGTCACGCCGTTCCCGCGCCAGCGGACTCCCCCGGTCACGTACGACGTATGGACGCACCATGAAGGGAGTGGAAAGCTCGAAAGACCACCGCGGGCATGTGCCGGAGCGCCTCCCTCGCTCCGGCCGGGGGTCTCCCCGACACGGCAGGCCCCGGGTCCGCGCCCTCACCTCACCGTGCAATCAGTCGGGAGGAACGAATCATGGGCGACAAGGCGAACGCACACCCCGGAGCCGCCGGCAGGGCTACGACGGCCGACCGGCCCTCATCGGTACGGAACGTGGTGCTGGTCGGCCACAGTGGATCGGGCAAGACGACGCTGGTCGAGGCCCTCGCGCTGACCGCCGGTGCGGTCAACAGGGCGGGCCGGGTCGAGGACGGCGGGACGATCTCGGACTACGACGAGATCGAGCACCGTCAGCAACGCTCCGTACAGCTCAGCCTCGTCCCGGTCGAATGGGGCGGGTACAAGGTCAATCTGCTGGACACCCCCGGATACGCCGACTTCGTCGGGGAACTCAGGGCCGGTCTGCGAGCCGCGGACGCGGCCCTTTTCGTTGTCTCCGCGGCCCAGGAGGCGGATGCCGTGGCGAGCTCCACCCGGATGGTGTGGGAGGAGTGCGCCGCCGTGGGCATGCCCCGGGCCATCGTGGTCACCCATCTGGACACGGCACGCACCAACTACGACGACCTCACCCGGATCTGCGGTGAGATCTTCGGGGGCGACGATCCCGACGCGGTACTGCCGCTGTATCTGCCCCTGTACGGCCCCGAGGCCGCCGATGGGCACGCCCCCGTGACGGGACTGCTCGGTCTGCTGTCCCAGCAGGTGTTCGCCTACGCGGGCGGCGAGCGTGCGGAGCAGGCTCCGGACCCGGACCAGCTGCCGCTCATCGAGGAGTCACGGAACCGGCTGATCGAGGGGATCATCGCGGAGAGCGAGGACGAGACCCTCATGGACCGCTATCTGGGCGGCGAGGGGATCGACCTCAAGACGCTGATCGACGACCTGGAGAAGGCCGTCGCCCGCGGCGTCTTCCATCCCGTGCTGTTCGCGGCTCCGGCGGCGGACGGCGGCAAGCAGGGACTGGGCACGGTGGAGCTGCTGGAGCTGATCACGGGCGGGTTCCCGACCCCGCTCGAGCGGGAGGCACCGGCGGTCACCACCCCGGAGGGCGCCCCGCGCCCCGTGGTCAGCTGCGATCCCGACGGCCCGCTGGTCGCGGAGGTGGTCAGGACCGCGTCCGACCCCTATGTCGGACGGCTGTCGCTGGTGCGGGTCTTCTCGGGGACGCTGCGCCCGGACGAGACGGTGCACGTCTCCGGGCACGGTCTGACGGACCGCGGCCACGAGGACCACGATGTCGACGAGCGGGTCGGCGCGCTGACCTCCCCGTTCGGCAAGCAGCAGCGCACGATGGGCGCGTGCATCGCCGGTGACCTCGCCTGCGTCGCCAAGCTGTCGCGTGCCGAGACGGGTGACACGCTCTCGTCGAAGGACGACCCGCTGCTGATGGAACCGTGGGCGATGCCCGACCCGTTGCTCCCGCTGGCCATCCAGGCGCACAGCAAGGCCGACGAGGACCGGCTCTCCCAGGGGCTGTCCCGGCTGGTCGCCGAGGATCCGACGATGCGCCTCGAACAGAACCAGGACACGCATCAGGTGGTGCTGTGGTGTCTCGGCGAGGCGCATATGGACGTGGCGCTGGAGCGGCTGCGCAGTCGTTACGGCGTCCAGGTCGACGTCGTTCCGCACAAGGTGTCGCTGCGGGAGACGTTCGGTGAGCCGTCGGCCGGGCGCGGCCGTCATGTGAAGCAGTCCGGTGGCCACGGCCAGTACGCGATCTGTGAGATCGAGGTCGAGCCGCTGCCCGCCGGCTCGGGCATCGAGTTCGTCGACAAGGTGGTGGGCGGTGCGGTGCCGCGCCAGTTCATCCCGTCCGTGGAGAAGGGGATCCGGGCACAGGCGGCGAAGGGCGTGGCGGCCGGCTATCCCCTGGTCGATGTGCGGGTGACACTGCTCGACGGCAAAGCCCACTCGGTCGACTCGTCCGACGCCGCCTTCCAGACCGCCGGCGCTCTGGCGCTGCGCGAGGCGGCGGCCGACGCCCGGATCCATCTGCTGGAGCCGGTGGCCGAGGTGCAGGTGATGGTGCCCGATGACTACGTCGGGCCGGTCATGAGCGATCTGTCGGGTCGCCGGGGCCGCGTGGTCGGCACCGAACAGGCGGGCCAGGGACGGACGCTCGTGCGGGCCGAGGTGCCGGAGATCGAGATCGGGCGGTACGCGGTCGATCTGCGGTCGATCTCGCACGGCACGGGCCGCTTCGACCGCTCGTACGCCCGTCATGAGGCGATGCCACCGCAGTTGGCGGGCAAGATCCGCGAACAGGCCGAGGCAGCATAGGAGTTGCGTGTGCCGCCCGTCGTACCCCCTTGCGGCGGGCGGCATTTCATGGTGGTGAGGCGGACACGGTGCGTCCTCGATACGCTGGGGTGTCCAGCTCAGAAGGTGTGCGGGGCGCGGTAGTCGGGAACAGGTCGCGGTGCGGACAGTTGCGGCGATGGGGGCGGTGCGGTGGCGGAGCAGGCATTCGATTTCTCTCCAGGGGCACAAGTCCCGTTGCAGGGTGCGGCCGGGCAGACGGCGGCGACGCATGCGCTGGCCTCGGCGGCGTACCGGGACGGCAAGCTCGAGGACATCCTGAAGGCCAACAGCGAGTGGCACGCGTCCAAGGTGACCAAGCCCAAGCTCTCGCTGTTCGAGCCGAATCTGGGCGAGGCCTTCTCACGGGCGGTGCAGGTGCGGATGCTGGGCGGCGGGCGCAAGCCGCTGATCCAGTCGTTCGGCACCGAGCCGCAGACGGTCGTGGAGCATGCGCTCGCGGCGAACGGCATCCGCAAGGAGCGGGACGCCAAACTCACCGCGATCATGGTGGTGTTCGGGCTGCTGTTCCTGCCCGGGATGCTGCTGTGGATCGGGGTGTTCCAGCTGCGCCGGATGATCGCGGGGGCGAAGGACAAGCGCACGGGAGCGCTGGGCGGTGCGCTGATGGCCGGATTCGGTCTGCTGGCGGTGATCTTCCTGCTCAAGCTGCCCTTCGACGGCTTCTGGGGGTACTACCTGCGCGGCATGATCGTCGCCCCGGTCGTCGGCTGGCTGCTCGCCAAACGGATCTGCGAGGCGACGGCCAAGGACATGCGTGCGCGCTGGGACAGCCTGCTCTCCGGCGGCGGGATCGGCGCGAAGGTCCCCGAGGCGGTGCCCGGGAACCCGAACGAGACCGCGGCCGAGCAGCTGCGCCAGGGGCTGGAGCTGCTCACGGCCGAGCAGCACGCCAACTCGGTGTTCTACGCGGGCCCCAAGGGGATACTCGGCATGGGCACCCGCTGGGGCAGCTGGCAGCTGGCGGAGGAGCTGGTCGCGAAGGAGCCCGGCAAGGAGTTCCACCAGTTCCGCAGCTGGGACGTCATCAGGGTCATCCACGACCAGCTGACGCTGCTGCAGCGCGGCCCGCTGAACTCGGGGGGCTTCCCCGCGCCTTCGGTGAAGCACTGGATCGTGGTGCCCGTCGCGGAGGACGCGGCGGAGGTGGCGAGGCCCGAGGGCCAGGACGTGGACAACAGGTACCAGGTCAGGCGTCACGAGATACAGCGCATCTGCGACCACCAGCAGTTCGGCAGCGGCAACCGCCACTATCTGGGCGTGCAGTTCACACTGTGGGACGGCCAGTTGGTGATCACGATGATGATCACCGTGACGGTGCTCTACGAGACCCTGCGCATCGAGGTGACCGGGCATGCGCTCGGCCCGGTGCACTCCCTGTTCACCAGCAAGCCCGCGCCGAAGACCGTAGAGGTCGCCAAGACCGTACGGTTCTGGGAGACCGTCACACGGACGCTGCCGCTGGTCGACACACCCGAGGTGGTGCGGCTGATGGTCCGGGCGCCCTTCACCTGGTACCCGCCACTGCTGGACTTCCTCGGCGGGAAGCTGGTCCTCCCGGAACCCTTCGGGCTCCGGCACGCCTGGGCGGACAAGCCCTGGCGGCACCGGTTCATGGCGGATGACGCGATGCGCGCGGCGACACCCGTGCTGCGGGTGACGCACGCCGCCGCGATGAGGGTGCTGGAGGAGAACGGGGTGGACACCGAGCGCTTCAGCAACCGCTCCCTGATCGTCAGCGGCATGGTGCAGGACCCGTCGCCGCGCAAGGCGGACGTGTACGACGCGTAGCAGCAGGCGTGGGAGGTCCTCGCGCCGACCAGGCACGAGGACCACCGACGATCGCGCCGGCGACCCTGCCCCGGGCCGCGGCGGTAGGGCGCCCGGGGCTGTTGCCTAGGGGGTTTCTGATGGATCTCCGTGGAGGAAGGAGCGGCGTCCGGTGCGTGCTCTCGGAGTGCCGGCTGGAAGCCCTCGTACGGGACGTACTTGCGCTTTCGGCCGGTGCGGCGAGTGGGGGTACCTCCCACGCCGTAAGGCCGTGGGGGCGTGCCGGGCGTCGCGACGCCGCGGAGATCCGTCAGAAGCCCCCTAAGCCTGCGGCCAGGCCTCCGCCAGCATCTTCCGTGTGTCGGCGAGGAGTTGGGGCAGCACCTTGGTGTGCCCGACCACCGGCATGAAGTTGGTGTCGCCGCCCCAGCGGGGCACCACGTGCTGGTGGAGATGGGCGGCGATACCCGCGCCCGCGACGGTGCCCTGGTTCATTCCGATGTTGAAGCCGTGCGCCCCGGAGGCCGTGCGCAGTGCCGTCATCGCCCGCTTGGTGAACGCGGCGAGCTCGGCGGTCTCCGCCTCGTCGAGGTCCGTGTAGTCGGCGACGTGCCGGTAGGGCACCACCATCAGATGCCCGCCGTTGTACGGGTACAGATTGAGCACCGCGTAGACGCTCTCACCGCGCGCGATGACGAGTCCGTCCTCGTCGGACTTCGAGGGGATGGAGCAGAACGGGCAGCCATCGCCGGCCCCCGGCCCGGTCGGCTTGTTCTCCCCCTGGATGTACGCCATCCGGTGGGGGGTCCACAGACGCTGGAAGGCGTCCTGGATTCCTACTCCGATCTGCTGTTCCGGCTCACTCGTCATGTGGTGCAGCATATGACTTCAACCGTACGGAGCGTGTCGCCGGGGCGGACCCGAACGGCCCCCGGGCGATGCTGGGCCGATGGACGTCGACGACACGGTCACCCCCCTCCAGCGCTGGGAGCAGCGGGTCGAGCTGCCGCTGTTCTGGGCCTCGCTGGTCTTCCTGGCGGCGTACTCGGTGCATGTACTCGCTCTGGGCGCGGACCGGGTCTGGCGGGACGTCGCCCTGGGGGTCGCCCTCCTCATGTGGTTGATCTTCGCCGCCGACTACGTGGTGCGGCTGCGTCTCAGCGGTCAGCGGCTGCACCGCTTCCTGCGGACGCACTGGCTGGACACCGTGGTCCTGGTGCTTCCGCTGCTGCGTCCCCTGCGGCTGCTCAAGGTCTACACCGTGGTGCAGCGCCGGCGGGACCAGCCGAAACTCGGTCTCCATGCGCGGGTGATCGCCTACGCGGGGACCTCCGCCCTCCTGCTCGGCTATGCCGGGGCCCTCACCGTCTACCAGGCCGAGCGGTCGGCGCCGGGGGCGACGATCACGACCTTCGGGGACGCCCTGTGGTGGGCGTCCGAGACGCTGACGACCGTCGGTTACGGGGACGTCACGCCCGTGACCCGGTGGGGGCGGCTTACCGCGGTCGGGATCATGCTGTGCGGACTTGCCCTCCTGGGCGCGGTGACGGGTTCGTTCTCGTCCTGGCTGGTCCAGGTCTTCACCAGGGAGGACGAGAAGAGGCCCCCGGAGGACGGGCGTCCTCCGGGGGCCTCTTCCTGAGCGTGCCGGACCTTCGCGGGCCGCACGGCATGCGGGTCAGAGCTGGATGCGCTCCTCCACCACCTTGGCGATCTTGGCGATGGCCTCGTCGACCGGGATGCCGTTCTCCTGCGAACCGTCGCGGTAGCGGAAGGAGACCGCGCCGTTCGCCATGTCCTCGTCGCCCGCGATGACCATGAAGGGCACCTTCTGCTTCTGGGCGTTGCGGATCTTCTTCTGCATGCGGTCCGACGAGGAGTCCACCTCGACGCGCAGTCCACGCTGCTTCGCCTTGGCGGCGAACTCCTCCAGATACGGGATGTGGGCGTCGCCGATCGGGATGCCCAGTGCCTGCACCGGCGCCAGCCACGCCGGGAACGCGCCCGCGTAGTGCTCCAGCAGCACCGCGAAGAAGCGCTCGATCGAACCGAACAGAGCGCGGTGGATCATGACCGGACGCTGCTTGGTTCCGTCGGGCCCGGTGTATTCGAGGTCGAAGCGCTCCGGCAGGTTGAAGTCGACCTGGATGGTCGACATCTGCCAGGTGCGGCCGATGGCGTCCTTGGCCTGGACGGAGATCTTCGGGCCGTAGAACGCGGCGCCGCCCGGGTCGGGGGTCAGCGGCAGGCCCTGCTTCTCCGCGGCCTTCCGCAGCACCTCGGTGGCCTCTTCCCAGACCTCGTCGGAACCGACGAACTTCTCCGGGTCCTTGGTGGACAGCTCGAGGTAGAAGTCGGTGAGGCCGTAGTCGCGCAGCAGGTCGAGCACGAAGGTCAGCAGCGAGTCGAGCTCGTCCGCCATCTGCTCCTTGGTGCAGTAGATGTGCGCGTCGTCCTGGGTGAAGCCGCGGGCCCGGGTGAGGCCGTGCACGACACCGGACTTCTCGTACCGGTACACGGTCCCGAACTCGAAGAGCCGCAGGGGCAGTTCACGGTAGGACCGGCCCCGAGCGTCGAAGATCAGGTTGTGCATCGGGCAGTTCATGGGCTTGAGGTAGTAGTCCACGCCCTCGTCGAGCTGCATGGGGGGATACATGCCCTCCGCGTACCAGTCCAGGTGGCCGCTCTTCTCGAAGAGCTTCCCCTTGGTGGCGTGCGGGGTGTAGACGAACTCGTAGTCCGCCTCCTCGTGACGGCGGCGCGAGTAGTCCTCCATGGCCCGGCGGATGATGCCGCCCTTGGGGTGGAAGACGGCGAGACCGGAACCGATCTCGTCCGGGATGGAGAAGAGATCCAGCTCAGTGCCCAACTTGCGGTGGTCGCGCTTCTCGGCCTCGGCGAGGAAGTCGAGGTGCGCCTTGAGCTCTTCCTTGGACGGCCAGGCGGTGCCGTAGATGCGCTGCAGCATCGGGTTCTTCTCGCTGCCGCGCCAGTAGGCCGCGGCGTTGCGCATCAGCTTGAACGCCGGGATGTTGCGGGTGGTGGGCAGGTGGGGACCGCGGCAGAGGTCCTTCCAGCACAGGTCACCGGTCTTGGCGTCCAGGTTGTCGTAGATGGTCAGCTCGCCGCCGCCCACCTCGACATCGGCGCCGTCGTCGCTCGATGCCGAGCCCTTGATGCCGATGAGCTCCAGCTTGTACGGCTCGTCGGCGAGCTCTTCGCGGGCGGCGTCGTCGCTGACGACGCGCCGCGAGAAGCGCTGGCCGCGCTTCTGGATCTCCTGCATCTTCTTCTCGATGGCCTTGAGATCCTCAGGGGTGAACGGCTTCTCCACGTCGAAGTCGTAGTAGAAACCGTCCTTGACCGGCGGGCCGATGCCCAGCTTGGCCTCGGGGAACAGCTCCTGCACGGCCTGCGCCATCACATGCGCGGCGGAGTGGCGCAGGATGTTGAGGCCGTCCTGGGAGGAGATCTCGACCGGCTCGACCTCCTCGCCGTCCTTGACCTCGTACGCCAGGTCCTTGAGCTCACCGGCCACCCGGGCGGCGACGACGGTGCGGTCGCCGGCGAAGAGGTCGGCAGCCGTGGTGCCCGTGGTCACCACGCGCTCTTCCCGCTCGGAATCGCGTTGGATGATCACACGGACGTCTGACACCGGTCTCTCCTGCCTGATGGGGAAGCGCGCTCACGTCGTCTTGCGCACGCAATACGCCATGCTACCGAGCCGGAGAGCCCGCCCGCGAAACGGTTACGTCCTGTCCGGGCGATCTTCGGGGACCGGCCCGCGGCGTCAGACGCATGGGCCCGGTCCTGTCAGTCGTCCCCGCCGCACGCCTCCTCGAAGTAGTCGAGGTTCTCGTGGAGCGCCTTCATCAGCCGGTCGCGTTCGGACTCGTCGACATGCACCGGCACCACACCCGTCGCGTCGCTCAGACGCCGGAAGCCGCCGCGGCTCTCGAGGCGGCCGACGACGCGGATGGGCAGGCCGACGAGATGGGCGTGCCCGGCCGTCCGGTAGGAGTCCTCGTCGAGCACCGCACGGACATGGGGGACCTCCGCGCCCGCGAGGACCCGCAGCCGCACGGTGCCCTCGCCGCGCGTGCCCGAGCGCCGCATCCGCACCACCGCTCCCGTGATGCGTACCGGTACGGATGGCTCGGCACGGAGATAGCGGGCACCGGCCTCACGCAGGGCGGGAAGGTCACCCGGGGAGAACTCGACGGGCTCGGGCCTCGCGGCACATCCTTGCGGCACTCCCGCGGCAGGTGACCAGGCCAGGGCGACCCGTGCTCCCTCGGTTCCGCGCACCAGCGCCACGACGGCCTCCGTCAGCTCCCGGCTCACCCCCGCCTGTACCGCCGTGTCGAAGGCCTCCATCCCACCGGTGGTCCGCTGGTAGTCGACGGCCTCGCGGGTGGCGTGCAGGGCGTGGTGCAGGCTGACGGCAACGGCCCGGCCGGTCGCCACCGGTACGAACGCGGTGAGTCCCCGGCCACCGGGCGCGGGGCCGACCAGAATTCCCTCGAGCGCCGCCAGCGCCTGCCTGCGGTGCCGCGCCCCGTAATACCCGGCACGTCCGCGCACCGCGAGGGCGCCGGCGAGCAGCAGCTGCCGTGCGGCCGACCGCAGCTGCTCCTGCACCGTCCAGGCCACCGCCCCGGACGGCCCCTGCGGAACGTCCCGCCACCAGCGGATCTCGTCGCTCGGCACGGACAGTCCGACGAGCACCTCCCGGGCCGAGGGTGCGGCCGACCGGGCGAGGGCCGTGAGCGCCTCGCTCAGCAGGTCCTCCGAGTCCGGGAACGCCCGGCTCTCCGGGACGAGCAGACTCGTGCCCCCGCCGGCCGGGCCCGGCGGGGTCCAGCGGGCGTACCGTCCGGCCGCTCCCCCGCGTCTGCGCCAGCCGTGCCGGTCGAGCAGGGCCCCCAGCACGACCGGATCGACCCGCGCCGGATCCGGCCCCTCGCCGCCGTACCAGGGCGCGGGCACATCGTCCGGGAGCGGCAGCGGAAGGGGGCGTGGCGGGGGCAGCGGCGGGGAACCGGTCCTCGGCGGTACCGGTTCGTCGATCGGGCGGTGCATCAGGGTCTCCCTCCCGTCCCGACCCGGGTCATGATCTCGCACAGCGCCCGGTCGTCGAAGATGCGCGAGGTCGGGATACGCACGGTGGTCCTGCGCCGGCCGGTCACCGGGTGGCCGGCCAGGTTGGTCCAGTAGCAGCAGTGCCTCAGGTCGAGCCGGTCGTGGCTGGCCCGCAGCCACTCCTCCCGGGTCCGCGGCACGATCATCACGACGAGGATCTTGTGCACGGACACCGGTGTCCGTGCCAGCTTCACCAGGTGCTCGTTGTCGAGGGTGAACGAGAACGCCGGGCCCGGCGGATGGGGCGGGACCTGGTAAGTCGCCTTGAGCTGGACCTTGATGGTCACTTCGTCGTCGACGGTGTGTCCGGGAGCGCTGTGACTCACGTGCCAGTCGATCCCGTTGTCGGGGAAGGGCTGGGACAGTGAGCACCCGGCGGCCGCCGCCACCGCGTGCAGATACCCCACCTGGAGGGTCTCCATACAGGCGGTGGTGGCGAGTGCTCCGCGCAGCGGTACGGTCCGCTCGGGCAGCGCACCCGGTTCGGGCTGCGCGAGCGCCATGGCTCCGTCTGCCTTCCGGGCTGTGCCGATCGATCTGGGCCTTGTTCGGGCTCGGTTCCCTGGATCAGGACGGGGCGTCAGCTTCCCTGCCCGTCATCTGTGTTGTCACCCGCCTGCGTACCGCGCAAACAGTGCGGGTATCACCGGTTCGGGCAGGGGATCACGCCATCTGCCCGGCTTGGGCGAGGAGTTCGGGGATGACGCGATGGTATGAGGGCCCCCTGGCCGCATTTGACACCGAGACAACAGGCGTGGACGTCGAGGGAGACCGGATCGTCTCCGCTGCGCTGGTCGTCCAGGATTCAGCGGGTGGACGTTCACGCGTCACCACCTGGCTGGTCAATCCGGGCGTACCGGTGCCCGCGGAGGCCACCGCCGTCCATGGCCTCACCGAGGAACACCTGCAATGCAACGGCCGCTGGCCCGCTCCGGTCATGGAGGAGATAGGGCGGGCGCTCGCCGAGCAGTGCGCGGCGGGCAGACCGCTCGTCGTGATGAACGCGCCTTTCGATCTGACTCTGCTGGACCGCGAACTGCGGCGCCACCGTGCCTCGTCACTGGCGCACTATCTGGAGCACGTGTCGATGTGCGTCCTGGATCCGCGGGTCCTCGACAAGCATCTGGACCGCTACCGCAAGGGCCGGCGCACACTCACCGATCTCTGCGCCCAGTACGAGGTCCCGCTGGACGGGGCGCATGACGCCGCGGCCGACGCGACCGCGGCACTGGAGGTCGTACGGGCCGTGGGGCGGCGGTTCGCGGCGCGGCTCGAGCGGCTCTCGCCACCGGAGCTGCACACGTTGCAGGCGGTGTGGCACGCGGCGCAGGCGCGGGGCCTGCAGGCGTGGTTCGCACGCAACGGTTCTCAGGAGGCGGTGGATCCCGCGTGGCCGCTGCGTCCCGAAATGCCCGCGCGGGCGGCCTGAGCCGCCCGGCTCCCCGGCCCTCGTCCAACGGTCCGTGAGACAACCGATGGCAGCGAAGGGAAGGCGCGGGCGATGACCGGGGCCCAACCAGTTCCGGAACGCACAGAGGCCGGTCCGTCGGATGACGGACCGGCCTCTCCCGGTGGGCGATACTGGGTTCGAACCAGTGACCTCTTCGGTGTGAACGAAGCGCTCTCCCACTGAGCTAATCGCCCGGGAACGCACTGAACCATACAGGTAGCGGCGGGTTTCCTTCAAACTCCCTTCGGGGCCCGAGCCAGATACGCGCTGAGCCCGCGCCGCCCGGCACGCATCATCGCCGCGTGGTTGGCCCGGAACACCGGACGGCCGACCAGCGCCAGGCGCCGCATCAGCGGACGGTGCACCACCACGTCCTGGTCGTAACGGGCCCGGGTGCCGCCGCGGGCGTCCGGCGTCAGGGTCCAGCGCGCCCAGCCGTCGAGGTCTCCCGTCAGTTCCGCCTCCAGGATCCCGGCCGCGGGTTCCCGCCGGGCGCTGCGTGCGGTGACGACGAGGTCGTACGGGAGGAGGGACCGGAAACGGGCGGTGCCGGCGCACTCGTCGAGCCGGGTGACCTCGCGTACCTGGGGCCACCAGCGCGGGTAGTCCTCCACCCGCTCCAGCACGGAGTAGACGTGTGCGGGCGGCGCCTGCAGCCACCAGACGCTGTGGAAGCGGTAGCGGTGCCAGTCCATGTCCCGAGTGTGCGCCCTGTGCGGTGTACTCACAGACCATCTGAGTAGCCGCGCGCATGACGGCGCCCCGTGCCGCTCACCACACTGCCCGGCATGGAGAACGTGCTGCCGCCGGCCGACGAACTGCGGCTGCTCGACGGCGAGCTGGCCCGGATCGAGGCACGGCGTACCCAATTGCTGCACCGGCGGGCCTGGCTGGTGCGGACGCTTCAGGCCCTGGAGCCGCAGGGTCCCGCTGCCACGGGTGCGGGGAACCCCGCCGGGCGGGTGGGGGCCAAGGGGGCGGTGTGGCCCGTGGGCCCCGCCCCTGAGACCTCGCCGCCGAGTGCGCAGAATGTGCTGCTCGCTCTGGGCGGGATCCTGCTGACGATCGCCGCGATCGCCTTCACCGTGGTCAGTTGGGGGCATCTGGGCATCACAGGGCGCTCCCTGGTGCTCGGTGCGGTGACGGTCACGGCCCTCGCGGCGCCCGCCCCGCTGCTGCGGCGCGGGCTCACGGCGACCGCGGAGGCGGTGGCGGTACTCGGTCTGGTCCTGACGGTGCTGGACGCGTACGCCCTGCACCGCGTGGCGCTGCCGGACACCGGCGCCGTGGCATACGCGGCCGTCGCCTCCGGTGTGCTCGCCGCGCTGTGGGCCGGGTACGGGACGGCGCAGCGCGCCCTGCGCACCCCGTTGCCGGTGGCCGTCGTCGCCCTTCAACTCCCGCTGCCGCTCTGGGCTCTGGGGGCGGACGCGAGCCTGTCGGTGACGGCCTGGGCGACGCTGGCCACGGCCGCCGCCGACATCGCCGTCGCGCTCGTCGCGAAGCCGGCGGCGGTCCGTGCGACGGCGATCACAGGAGCCGTGGTCACCGGCGGCTGGTCGCTGCTGGCGGGCGGCTCGCTGTCCCTGACGGCGGACTCTCCCGTGCGCGCCGTGGGACCGGGTCTGCTGCTTCTGGGGGCCTGCGGTCTCGCGCTGGTCGCCGCATTGCGGTCGCCGTCGTCGGCCCCGGCGACGGCGGCGGTGGCGGGGCTCGCCGCGGTCGCGGCGGTGGGCGGAGTGGTGCGTGCGACGGTGCCGGCACCATGGGCCGTGCCCGGTTACCTGCTGTGCGCCGTCGCCCTGCTCGCCGCCCTGCGGACACGGGCGCCGGGCGGCGTCCGCGCGGGTTTCGGCACCGCTGCCGGACTGGCCCATGCGGCTTCGGTGCTCTGGGCGCTACCACCGGTGGTGCTCGCTCTGCTGCACCCGCTCTCCGGTCTCGGAGCGATCTGGTCCGGCGCCCCCGTCCCGATGGCGGCTCCCTACGGGCTGGCCGCCGCCGTGGTCGTCCTGGCCGCCGTGGCCGCGGTGCTCGGGGCGGGGCCGCGGCTGCTCCCGGACGTCCCGTTGCCCCGGGCGGCCATGACCTGTGCGGCACTCGCCCTGGCCTGCTGTGCGGCGTTCGCGACGGCCACGGCGAGCGCCCTGCCCTACCCCGCGGTGGTGGCGGTCCGGCTCACGGTGGTGGCTGCCGTGCTCGCCGTCGCCGTCGTGGCCGGCCGTGGCGTACGGGGACGTGCGGCTGCCGACGGTGCCCGATCCGCCATGGTCGACGGCGCCCCCGGCCCCGGTACGGCCCCTGGTTCCGTGCCTGCCCCCGGCCGGGGCGCCGGGAACCCGCTCGCCGTCACCGCTCTCGTCTGCGGGTCGGCCGCCGCACTGGGGGCGGCCCTTTCGGGCCTGGCCACCCGGCCCGCCACCCTCGTCGTGCTCGCCGTGCTGGGTGTCCTGTCCGCCGCGGTGGCCGCGGCGGCACGCGGATCCGTCCGCACCGTGCAGGCGTGTGCCACCGTCCTGTGGGGCACCGCGCTGGCCGGAGCCGCCGCTGCCGCCGCGGGTCTGCCCGCACACCGGGTCGGGCTCGCGCTTCTGGTGGCGCCCGCCGCCACCGCGCTGTTCGGGGCACGGCTGCGCTCGCACCCCCTCACGCTCCCGGTCGAGCTCACGGGCGCCGCGGCCGGGCTGTTCGCGATCGGTCTCGCGGTGCCGCACACCCCGACGCTGGCGCTGGTGCTCGCCCTCGGGGGCGTCGTGGCCGCGGGCACGGCGGTGCGCAGCGAGCGCCGCCTCGTCGCCGGATATCTGTCCGCGGTGCTGTTCATCGCGGCGACATGGGTACGGCTGGCCGCGTCGGATGTCTCGGCCCCGGAGGCGTACACCCTGCCGGTGACCGTTCCGGCGCTGGCAGTCGGGCTGCTGCGCAGGCGGCGGGACCCGGCGGCATCGTCCTGGACGGCGTACGGCCCCGGTCTGGCCGCGACCCTGGGGCCCAGCCTGTTCGCGGCCTGGGGCGACGCTCACTGGCTGCGTCCGCTGCTGCTGGGGGCGGCCGCACTGGCGGTCACCCTCACAGGAGCCCGGCTGCGTCTGCAGGCCCCGCTGGTGCTCGGCGGACTGACGCTGGCCCTGGACGCCCTGCACGAGCTCGCCCCGTATGCGGTCCAGGTCGCCGGTGCGCTGCCCCGCTGGCTGCCCCCGGCCGTCGCCGGCCTGCTGCTCCTGGTGGTCGGGGCCACCTACGAGCGTCGGCTGCACGATGCCCGCAGGCTGCGCGACACCCTGAGCCGGATGCGCTGAGCCGGATCCTGGACGACCGGCTCACCGACCCGGGGACGCGTCAGGGGCCGGCGGCCGGGCCGGGCCGGCGCTAAGCCGAACGGGTGAAATACCGAAGGCCTCGGAGACCGTGGTCTCCGAGGCCTTCGGCTCCGGACGGTGGGCGATACTGGGTTCGAACCAGTGACCTCTTCGGTGTGAACGAAGCGCTCTCCCACTGAGCTAATCGCCCGGGCGCACGGCAAACATTACCCCATGTCAGGGGCGCTCTTTGACCATCGACCGAGCGGTGGGCGCCGCTACTCGTCGATCTTCCAGGGCATCACGATCCCGAACTTCCAGAGGTAGATGCCGAGCAGCACGCCGATGATCACCAGGCCGACGACGGTCAGGATGATGTTGCGTCTGCGGACCTTGGGGTCGAGGGCCCGCTGTGCCGCCTCGGTGACCTTCCGCTTGGTCCAGCGCAGCACGAGCTGTGCCCAGACGAACTCGGTCGCCCAGATCGCCATACCGCCGAAGATCACCAGCCAGCCGGGACCCGGCAACGGCAGCATGATCACGCCCGCCACGACGACGGCGAGGCCCACGATGAACACGCCGACCTGCCAGCTCAGATGCAGCGTGCGGCGCGCCTTCACGAATTCGGGCGCCCGGGATCCCAGCGGCCGCTCGGATGCCTCCCCGGCAGCGCTCACGCCCTCGGTCACGTCCCCCGTGACGGGAGCGGGGGCCATCGTCGCGGCACCCCTCTCCCGCTCGTCACTCTCCGCATTCATGGAGCCCAAAGTACCTGACAGGGCCTGCCGCGGGAATGACCACAGGGTCGTAGATCGGACTCCTCCGTACGGGGTACCCGAAGGATCACAAAACAGACAGAGGGGTTTACATCGGCACCGTAGGTGGCATGTCGATTTCGCCGACGTGCGAATCCCCGAGCGCACACTGAGCGAAAGGCCCTGGCGCTTATGAACACCACGGTCAGCTGCGAGCTGCACCTGCGCCTCGTTGTGTCGAGCGAGTCCTCACTGCCTGTACCCGCGGGCCTGCGGTATGACACGGCCGATCCCTATGCCGTGCACGCCACCTTCCACACCGGAGCCGAAGAGACGGTCGAATGGGTGTTCGCCCGCGATCTTCTCGCCGAAGGGCTGCACCGGCCCACCGGCACCGGCGACGTCCGAGTCTGGCCATCGCGCAGTCACGGCCAGGGTGTCGTCTGCATCGCGCTGAGCTCCCCGGAGGGCGAGGCTCTGCTAGAGGCCCCGGCGCGGGCCCTGGAGTCCTTCCTGAAGCGCACCGACGCAGCGGTGCCGCCCGGCACCGAGCATCGCCACTTCGATCTGGACACGGAGCTCTCGCACATCCTCGCCGAGAGCTGAGCCGGACCGAGAGCTGCTCGGCGCCGTCCGACTCGGGGAGACGGCGCCGCGCGAAAATCGCGGCACACAGCACACGGCGGCGCCGTCACGGCGGGATCATCACCCGCGGTGACGGCGCCGTCGCGTTCGTGTGCGAGACGCTAGAGTCAGCGCAATTCGGCGGGCGCCCGCCCGCAGCAGGCCAGGGAGCGAATCGTGCTGATCCCCCACGACACCCGCATTGCCCTCGACACCGTCGTCGATCTGGTGAACACCGCGCCGGAACGTGCGGGGAACGACGAGATCAAGGACATCCCGTCCCTGTACGAGTTCGTACGAAACCACAAAGTCAGTGGCGTGGGTGAGCTGACCGACGCCGACCTCGGTGCCGTCCGGGACGTACGCAACCGCTTCACCGAGATCTTCGCGGCGCCGGACCCGCGCGCCGCGGCGGAGCTCATCAACCAGCTCGTGGCAGCGGCGGGCACCACGCCCCAGCTGACGAACCACGACGGCTACGACTGGCATGTCCACTACTTCGCGCCCGGCGCCTCGGTCGCCGACCACCTCGCGGCCGACTGCGGCATGGCGCTGGCCTTCATCCTGGTTTCGGGCGAGCAGGAGCGGCTCCGCCGCTGCGAGGCACCGGACTGCGGGAATGCCTTCGTCGACCTCTCGCGCAACCGTTCCCGCCGCTACTGCGACAGCCGCACCTGCGGCAACCGCCTGCACGTCGCCGCGTATCGCGCGCGGCGCAAGGAAGCTGCCGGCTGATCCCCGCCGCAGCCCCAACACCCCCGGAGCGGTAGGCAGGTCTCAGAGCAGGAACAGGTCGTGGACCGCGGCCATGAGCAGCAGACAGCCGATCACGGCGAGGAAGATCATCAACGGCGGCTGAGAGAGCGCGAAAAGACAGCCACGCGGCTCGTCGGCGGGGGCGGGGGGCTGACCCCGGGAGGTATCCAGCATCTCCGGGTGATAATGGCGCAGCCGGAGTGCCGGAGATCGGGCAACACGCCCCGCGAGTCGGCGAGTTCACCGGATTCCGTGGCGCCGGACCCGGCCCCGGCCGCCAGGGGCCTCCTGAGCCGCACGTTCGCGCCGCAGTCGGCGCGACGGCCCCTGGCCCCGCGGTCGTTGCCGACCCCTGGCCTCCGACTCGGTTCCATGGCGAGGACGTTGGCGTCAGCCGCACGCACCGGTCCGCCCGCGTGGTCGCCCGGGGCGATGGCGGGCTGGAACTCGGCCGGTCGCCTCAGATGCCGTGCTTCTTGAGGATCGCCTCGATGTCGCTGAAGTCGTCGCCGTCGCCGGAGGCGGCCTGCTTGGTCTGCGCCCGGCCCGCCGGCCGCGACGGCCGTGCCCCCTTGCCCACGGCCGCGGGCGTGGACGACGGGGCCACCGCGTCCTGGCGCGTACCGGCCTGGTTCTTCTTGTCCAGCGCGCGGCGTTCCACCCGGCGGGTGGTCGAGAAGAGCACCCAGGACAGGCCCAGCACACCGACGCCCGCCCAGGCGACCGGGCTGAAGGCCGTACCGGCGAGCCACTCGACCGCACCCGTCAGCACCAGCCCGAGCGGGACGAGGGCGTACGCCGCGATCCGCGCCGCGGTCAGGAAACGCTTGCGGTACGCCATGACCGCGGCGATCCCCAGCCCGGCCGCGGACACCGCGGAACAGATGGTCTCGGCAAGCATCCGGTCCTCCTGGACGAGCGGGTCACCCCGGGCAGAGCCGTGGGGAGGGTGGATACGCCCTCTCCCTCCATCCTGCACCGCCGCGCCCGGTGCGTGCCACGGTCCGGCCCCACGTCAGGGAGATCTCCGGGACGGCCTCCTCCCCAGGTCTGGGCCGGGGAGGAGGCCGTCCGGGAACCACCCCCGGTCGGCATCGCACCGGCCCCGGTCCGGACAGGCCAGGCCCGTGCGGATCCCGTTTGGGCCGCTCCGCGCCCGGCTGGAAGACTGTGCGCATGAGCGAGACCTCCCCACAGCCGATCGTCCTGGACGTCTGGTGCGAGTTGCAGTGCTCCGACTGCCGCACCGCCCTCACCGATCTCCGAGCCCTCCGGGAACGCTACGGCGACCGGCTGGACATACGGTTGCGCCACTTCCCGCTCGAGAAGCACAAGCATGCGTTCGCGGCGGCGCAGGCGGCCGAGGAGGCCGTGGTCCAGGGGCGGGGCCGGGAGTACGCGGAGGCCGTGCTGTCCCAGGTCGAGCGGCTCGGCGCCGAGGGTGAGCCGTTCCTTCTGGAGGTCGCCCGCGAACTCGGCCTGGACGCCGAGGAGTTCGACACCGCGCTCATCGACGGCCGGCACATCCTGATCGTCGACGCCGACCAGGCCGAGGGCAAGGCGCTCGGCGTCACGGGCACCCCGACCTATGTCATCGGGGGCGAGCGTCTGGACGGCGGCAAGAGCCAGGACGGGCTGCGCGAGCGCATCGAGGAGATCGCCGACCGGCTGCTCGCGGAGCAGCGGACCGTCTGAGACCTGGACCGCCGTACCCGCGAGGCGCTCAGAGCAGCCGCTTGCCCACGTTGATGTGGGTCGTCCGGTAGCCGAGCGACTCGTACAGACGAAGCGCCGGGGTGTTGTCCGCGAAGACATGCAGTCCCAGCAGGTCCACCCCGGCCTTCGCCCTGGCGATCCGCTCCGCGAGGAGCATGAGCGCCCGCCCGTGGCCCCGGCCGCGGTGCGGCTCGGCGACCGCGATGTCGTACACGTACGCGCCCCGCTCCCCCGGCCGTATGTCGCGCTCGGCCACCCAGACGTGCCCCACCGGCGCTCCGTCCGCCATCAGGACCTCGATCCAGGTCCCGGGGGTGGCGAGCCCGTCGGGGAGCAGATCGCGATGGTCGGCCTCGGACTTCGCACGGGCCTGCTCGGGCGAAATGCCGCGGTCGACCCAGCTCCGCGCGTAGTTCTCGACTTCCGTGACCGACCAGTCCCCGAACTCCGCCTCGGTCATGGGCCGGCACTCGACCCCGCCGGGCAGCTGCGCCGGAGGGCCGGAATCCAGCTCCTTGAGCATGTTGCGGCCGTGTTCGACGTATCCGAGCGCGGTCGCCAGCCGCAGTGCGGCCTCCGCCGCGGCCGGGACGGAGGCGCTGATCCGGGTGCAGCCCCAGTCGCGCAGCACCTCCTCCGCGGCGAGCACGGCGACCGTGCCGCGACCGCGGCGCCGGTCGGGTTCGTCGATGGCCAGCGACCGCAGAACGCCGGCCGTCGGCCCGATCGCCGGATCGGTGCCGAGCTCGATACCGCCGACACGCCTGCTGTTCACGCACACGTCGTAGGTGCGCGACCGGGAGCCCCGGTCTTCGTGCTGGAGCGGCCCGGACGGCCGCAGGGTGGTGGTCATCAGGGGTTGTTCTACCTGTCCTGCGGCCGTCCGTCACCACGTTTCGCAGGCTTACGGGGTCACGGGGCCTGCGGATCCGGGTCGGCGGCCGCTCGCTCCTCGAAGATCCGCATGGCCTTGGCGGTCACCGGTCCGGGAGCGCCGGACAGCTCGCGCGCGTCGACGCGGTGGACCGCCTGCACGTCCCGGGTCGTGGACGTCAGGAAGATCTCCTCGGCACGCTCCAGGACGTCCTTCGGCAGATCGGTCTCCCGCGCCCCGGTCCACTCGACGGTCAGGGCACGGGTGATCCCGGCGAGGCACCCCGAGGCGAGCGGTGGCGTGTGCAGTTCGCCGTCGACGACCACGAAGACGTTGGAGCCCGTGCCTTCGCAGAGCCGGCCGACCGTGTTGGCGAACAGGGCCTCGGACGCGCCCTGCTCATGGGCCCGGGCGAGGGCGACGACGTTCTCCGCGTACGAAGTGGTCTTCAGCCCGCTCAGCGCGCCGCGCTCGTTGCGGACCCAGGGGACGGTGATCACGGCGGTGGTCTCGGGCCGGCGGGTGGTCTCGGCGACCGCGACGACGAGGGAGGGACCGGAGTCGCCGCGGTCGGAGCCGAGCGGGGACAGCCCGCCGGTGTAGGTGATCCGCAGTCGGCCCAGTGCCATGGGGTTGGCGTCCAGCACGGCGTCACAGGCGCGGCGCACCTCGTCGTGGTCCGGGTCGGGCAGACCGAGGCCGCGGGCCGAGCGGGTGAGCCGGTCGAGGTGCCAGGTGAGAGCGAAGGGGCGGCCCTCGGTCGCCTTGACGGTCTCGAAGACGCCGTCGCCCACGGTCATCCCGTGATCGAGTACGGAGACGACGGCGGTGCCGGGTTCCCGCAGTGCGCCGTTCACCCAGATCCTCATGACGCGGTCCTTCCCGTGTGCGCGTAGCTGCCCGACGCCAGCGCGAGCAGCCGCGATGCCTTCAGTTCGGTTTCGTCCCACTCCCGCTCCGGGTCGGATCCCCAGGTGATGCCGGCGCCGGTGCCGAAGCGGAGCACCCCGTCCGCACGGTCGATCCAGAACGTCCGTATGCCGACGGCCAGCTCCCCGGTGCGGCGGTCGGCGTCGACCCAGCCGATGCCACCGCAGTAGGGACCGCGGGGAGCGGTCTCCAGCGCGTCGATGATCCTCAGGGCGCTCGACTTGGGCGCCCCGGTGACCGATCCGGGCGGGAACGTCGCGTCCAGGAGCTGCCGCCAGCCGGCGCCGGGGGCCAGTTCGCCGCGGACCGTCGAGACGAGATGGACGAGACCGGGATGGGCCTCGACGGTGCAGAGGGCGGGGACGGTCACGGTTCCGGTGGCGCAGACCCGGCCGAGGTCGTTGCGGACCAGGTCGACGATCATGACGTTCTCGGCGTGGTCCTTCTCCAGCAGATCGCGGGCGGTCCGGCCGGTCCCCTTGATCGGTCCGGACTCCACGGTGCGGCCATCGCGGCTCAGATAGAGCTCGGGAGACGCGGTGGCGATCTCCACACCGTGCGCGGGCAGCCGGATCGTCCCTGCGTACGGGGCCGGGTTGCCGCGCGCCAGCAGCGCCGTCAGGGCGTCGACGTCGGCGGCGTCCGGGTCGGGCAGCGGCGCCGACAGCACCCGGCACAGATTCGCCTGGTAGACGTCGCCGGCTGCGATGTGCTCACGGATCCGGCGTACGCCCGCCGTGTACGCGTCCCGGTCCAGGGACGACGTCCAGTCCTCCGCGGCCGGGCCCCGCCAGCGTCCCGGGGCGGGCTCGGGCACCGGCGCCCGGCGTACGTCGCCGAAGCGGGCGCAGGTGAGGCGACCCTCGAAGTCCGCGGCGACGGCCCAGAAGCCGGACGATTCGAGGGCCCCGGGGTCACTGGTGACATCCCTGAGGTCGGTGGCGACAAGGCCGCCGAAGCGGGCCAGAGGAGCGAGGTCGTGCACGGCTGTGAGTCTATGGCGGGTGCGCCGCCTGCCGCTCAGCACCGTCTCTCCCGCTGGGCACGGGGTCGCTCGGAACCGTTCCTCCCGCTCGGCAGGGGCCGCTCGGGACCGAGGTCACACCCTGTACGGGCGGTGTACGGGCGGCGCTCCGGGTCCGCGCGGACCCTGGCGGCGGCGCACCCGGCGGTGAACCCGCCGTGACCACAGCTCAGCACGCTGCGGAAACGCGTTTTTGTGCTGGCCCGGGAATCCGCTAGAGTTCAACACGTCGCCGGGACGCGAAAGCGGGCCGGAAACGACAAGCGGACGTGGCTCAGTTGGTAGAGCATCACCTTGCCAAGGTGAGGGTCGCGAGTTCGAATCTCGTCGTCCGCTCGAAGAGGGGATCTTCCCGTCCCCCGCTCCGGGGTGGAGTGGCCGAGAGGCGAGGCAACGGCCTGCAAAGCCGTCTACACGGGTTCAAATCCCGTCTCCACCTCCAAGGACGATTAGCTCAGCGGGAGAGCGCTTCCCTGACACGGAAGAGGTCACTGGTTCAATCCCAGTATCGTCCACTCAGCACCACCCACGATCTTCGGATCGTGGTCCCGAGGACGATTAGCTCAGCGGGAGAGCGCTTCCCTGACACGGAAGAGGTCACTGGTTCAATCCCAGTATCGTCCACTCAGCACCACCCACGGCCTTCGGATCGTGGTCCCGAGGACGATTAGCTCAGCGGGAGAGCGCTTCCCTGACACGGAAGAGGTCACTGGTTCAATCCCAGTATCGTCCACAGTCCGGAGCCCCCGGCCGCCTCTGCGGCCGGGGGCTCCGTCGTTGTCCGCCCCTCCCCCTCAGGGGGAGGTCAGGAGGAGAACAGCATCCGCCCGAAGCTCTTGTGGCGGTGGTGACCGCCGTGGTGGCCGTGGTGCGGAGCACCCCACGCCGGGGCGGCCGGAGCCGGGGCGGCGGGGTACGCCTGCGGCGCGGGCGGGGCCTGCTGGGTCCACTGGGATTCCAGGCGGGTCAGCGACTCCAGCTCGCCGTAGTCGAGGAATATCCCCCGGCACCCGCTGCACTGCTCAATCTGGACGCCGTTGCGGTTGTACGTGTGCATGGGCGCATGGCACTTGGGACACTGCATCTTCGGCTCAGCTCCTCGCCGGTCGGTCGGTGTGCTCGGATGCACACCCTACGACGGGCCGATGTCGTCCAACTCGGTCGGGAGGGCCGCAATTCGGGCACAGGCCTCGATCATGAGGAGCTCCACCTCGTCGGGCTCCCGGCCCTCCGCCGCGCCCCTGGCGAGGCCGAGGGCTGCGGTCTGGACGGTCAGGGCCCGGGCGGCGACGTCGAGTTCGGACCAGGGGTCGTGGGGAGCGGGCGGGACGGCGGGGCCGCCGGCCGCGCGGTAGGCGCCGAGGAAGCGGGCCCAGTCGTCGGGCGGCAGCAGCCCCGCCGCGAACCAGGCGGCGGGACGGGCGAGATCCCAGGAGGGGTCGCCGAGGCCGAGGTCGTCGACGTCGATGAGCAGCCAGGGGCCGCCCTGTGCGGGGTGGCGGACCAGCTGGCCGAGATGCAGGTCTCCGTGGCAGAGCCGGGCCGGGCCGGGCATCGGGGCGTCACCACGCGCCCAGGCAGGCAGGGTGCGCCACGCCTCGAGCACGGTCCGAGCCGCGGGATGGTGCGGGAGGCGCGCCACGGCCGCAGCGGCCTTCGCGGGGCCGCGCATCACGGGCAGCGGCCCGGGCAGTCGCCCCGCCTCCACGCGGTGCAGCCTGGCCAGGAGCACGGCGGCGGCCTCCCAGGGGGCGTCGTCCGGTGCGGTGGGATCGACGGGGCTCCCGTAGGGCCAGGCGGTGACGAGGCGCCCGCCGACCGCGGCGCCCGAGTGGTGGATGGGCGCCAGCAGAATCCCCTCGAGCTCCGGATGCGCCGCAACGGCGAGTCGCCGCCGGTGCTCGTCGGGATCCGTCCCCGGGGCATGCGCTTTGGCGACGGCCTGCCCATGACGTACCACGACTCCGTCGTCCCGCCGGGCCAGCACATCGGCGTCCCGCCCGCAGGCCCGGCACGAAGCCTGGCCGGGCACATGCGCGGCCGCCCGCGCCGTCTCCGAAAGCGCACGCACCAGCGTGGCGTTGCCCTGGTCCACCGGGCGAGCGTACGCGGTGACCGGTACGCCCCGGAACGCCCCGGCCACACCGGATCAGGGCGGAGGAGCATTGCAGAGGGGCCGCGGAGGGCCCCGGTTCGGTAGGAACGCCGGCTCGCGGCACCCGGGCAGGACCTCGCCGACCCCGAAGAGGCGCCGGCCGGCCAGCTCCCCAGCTGGCCGGCCGAGCGCGTGTCGTCCGCCGCACCCCCGTCCCCACGGGGTTTCGGGTGGGATGTCCCCGACCCGGGCCGCTCACCCGGGTCCGGGGCGCCGCTCAGCGCCCCAGCATCACGCCCACGGACGACGCCTGTGTGACCACTGCCTCCCAGCCGCCGAAGACGACGACGAGCAGGGTCGCGAGAGGGAGGACCATCGCCGTCGCCACCAGCGGGTGGCGGTGGGCGGACGGGCGGACACCGGACACGGCGATCGCCTTGCGCCCCCGCGAGCGGATCATCGTCCGCGATGCCGTGTACGCCATGGGTCCTCTCCTGTCGTAGTCGGCAGCGGCGGATGTCCGACCTCGGGGGACGAGTTGTGCACCCGCCGCTTGACCACAACATTAGGGACGCGGGTGACTCCGGTCGTCATGCCCGCGTACCGAATCCCGGGCCTCCCGGAGGATGAGCCGGACGCCGGCGAAGTACTCCCCTGGGTGGAGATCGGTACCCGGGGCCTGGGGGTCTTCCCGGAAGGGGCCCCCTCCGGAGCGGGGCCGGGGTGCGCACCTCCGCGGGCTGCCCCGAGGGTGCCTCGATCGCGTGACTTCGGTCACGTAAGCCGTTCCGCGTAGCGGGGACCGGCCTCCGGCGCACTGTCCGGATCGGCGAGCCGTTCGAGGGCGGCGGCCGGGCCGGTCCGGCGGCGGCGGTGACAGCCGGCACTCCTCGATCGGCCCAACCGCCCTTCTGCAGCGCCCCCTTGGACGGCCGCGTTCCCCGGAAGCCCCTGGACTGCGGCACCCTGACCGTCCCTCAACTGTCCCCGGTGGGCACTGACGATCGATCGAGTGCCGAGGGCGCGGCCTATGAGCACACCGGCCTACGGGTACGTAAGCTGTGCCACGTCAAACGGACAGGGACAACCGGCCGGCGGGGATGGACATGGCGATGATGCGGCTGCGGCGCGAGGATCCGCGTGTCGTCGGCTCGTTCAGGCTGCACCGGCGGCTCGGCGCCGGCGGGATGGGCGTCGTCTACCTCGGTTCCGACCGCCGCGGCCAGCGCGTCGCACTGAAGGTGATCCGGCCCGATCTGGCGGAGGATCAGGAGTTCAGGTCCCGGTTCGCCCGCGAGGTGTCCGCCGCCCGGCGGATCCGGGGCGGCTGCACGGCCCGTCTGGTCGCGGCCGACCTCGAGGCCGAGCGCCCCTGGTTCGCCACCCAGTACGTCCCCGGTCCCTCCCTGCACGACAAGGTCGCCGAGGGTGGCACTCTGTCGGCGGCCGAGACCGCGGCGATCGGGGCGGCTCTGTCCGAGGGCCTGGTGGCGGTGCACGAGGCCGGGGTCGTCCACCGCGACCTGAAGCCGTCGAACATCCTGCTCTCCCCCAAGGGGCCGAGGATCATCGACTTCGGGATCGCCTGGGCGACGGGGGCCTCGACGCTCACACACGTCGGCACCGCCGTGGGCTCGCCGGGCTTCCTCGCACCCGAGCAGGTGCGCGGTGCCGTGGTCACACCGGCGACCGACGTCTTCTCACTGGGGGCGACGCTCGCCTACGCGGCGACCGGCGACTCCCCCTTCGGACACGGCAGTTCCGAGGTCATGCTCTACCGGGTGGTGCACGAGGAGCCGCAGCTGAACGGCGTACCGGACGCGCTGGCCCCACTGCTGCGAGCGTGTCTGGCCAAAGAGCCGGAGCAGCGCCCCAGCACACTGCAGTTGTCGATGCGGTTGAAGGAGATCGCGGCACGCGAGGCCCAGGGGCTGCCGGTACTGCGACCTCCGGCGCAGCGAGAGCGGATCGAGCAGGACCTGCCGTCCGGACGGCAGACCGTGCGGTACACGGCGCGCAACACCCAGGGGCAGCGGCGTCCGGGACCCGCCGGTGAGCGGGGACCGCGCCCGTCGGGTCCGCGTACGGGAGGTTCGCGCCCCGTGCCGTCCCGGGGCGGCACGGGAGCCGGGCGCACGCCGTCCCGGCCGGGTGTGCGCACGACGTCCACCGGGCGCAGGCCCGCCAATCCGCGGCTGCTGCGTCAGAGGATCTTCGTGTTCGTGGTCGTGACGCTCGTGGTGGCGCTCGGGATCACGGTGGCGCAGGGGCTGAGGGGCTGAGGACCGGGTCTTCAGCCGGCGGGGCGCCCCGTCGCCACCGCGTAGAAGGCGACCGCTGCCGCCGCACCCACGTTCAGCGAATCGACGCCGTGCGCCATGGGGATGCGCACCCACTCGTCGGCGGCAACCAGGGCCTGCCTCGACAACCCGTCACCTTCGGCGCCGAGCATCAGCGCGACCCGGTCGAGGCGGTGCGGCGCCGCCTCGTCGATGGGTGACGCCTTCTCGTCCGGTGTCAGCGCGAGCAGCTTGAAGCCCGCCTCGCGCACCGCCTCCAGGTCCTTGGGCCAGCTTTCGAGCCGGGTGTAGGGAACGGAGAAGACCGCGCCCATCGAGACCTTCACCGAGCGTCGGTAGAGGGGGTCGGCGCAGTCCGGCGAGAGCAGCACGGCATCCATGCCGAGCGCGGCCGCACTGCGGAAGATCGCGCCCGTGTTGGTGTGGTCGTTGACCGATTCCATGACGGCGATCCGGCGGGCACTGGACAGCAGGTCCTCGGCGGACGGCAGCGGCTTGCGCTGCATCGAGGCGAGGGCGCCACGGTGCACGTGGTAGCCGGTGACGCGTTCCGCGAGCTCGGGGGTCACGGCGTACACGGGCGCGGGAAGCTCGTCGATGACGTCCCGCATGACGTCCACCCACTTCGCCGAAAGCAGCATGGAACGCATCTCGTATCCGGCGTCCTTGGCCCGTCTGATGACCTTCTCGCCCTCGGCGATGAAGAGGCCCTCGGCGGGCTCGCGCTTGCGCCGGAGCTCGACGTCGGTCAGGCCCGTGTAGTCACGCAGGCGCGGGTCGTCGGGGTCTTCGACGGTGATGAGTTCAGCCACAGGGTGATACTGCCTTGTCCGGGTGGTGCTGCCAACGGCACGGTCGGATATGGGTTACCGCTGGTTACTGATGGGGGTTCGTGCCGACGGAGACCACGTCCCCGATGACGATGACCGCGGGGGGCCTGACCTCGTGCGTCCGGACGGCTTCGGCGACCGTCGCGAGGGTCGCGTCGACACGGCGCTGGGAGGCGGTGGTGCCCTCCTGGATCAGGGCCAGAGGGGTTTCCGGCGCCCTGCCGTGCGCCACGAGCGCCTCGGCGATCGCACCGATCTTGTCGACGCCCATGAGGATCACGAGCGTGCCGCGCAGCCGGGCGAGCGCCTGCCAGTCGACGAGGGAACGCGCGTCGTCGGGGGCGACATGGCCGCTGACGACCGTGAACTCATGGGCCACCCCCCGGTGGGTGACCGGAATGCCCGCCGCAGCGGGGACCGAGATGGAGCTGGAGATCCCGGGCACGACCGTGCAGGCGATGCCGGCTTCCGCGAGCGCCTGGGCCTCCTCCATCCCGCGGCCGAAGACGAACGGGTCGCCGCCCTTGAGGCGGACGACCGACTTGCCGGCCTTCGCGTGTTCGATGAGGGCGTTGTTGATGGCCTCCTGGGCCATGAAACGGCCGTACGGGATCTTCGCCGCGTCGATCACCTGTACATGCGGGGGGAGTTCGTCGAGCAGATCGCGGGGGCCGAGACGGTCGGCGATGACGACGTCGGCCTCGGCCAGCAGACGGCGGCCGCGGACCGTGATCAGGTCGGGGTCGCCGGGGCCGCCTCCGACCAGGGCGACGAAGGGTGCCCGGGTCCGGTGGTGCGGTGCGGCCAGGGAGCCGTCCCGGAGGCCCTCGACGATGGCGTCGCGCACGGCGGCGGAGCGCCGGGGGTCCTTGCCGGTGAGGACCGCGACGGTCACGCCCTCGCTGCGGCCGGTCGCGGGAGTCCAGGCGGTGGCGGCTTCGGCGTCGTCGGAGCGTACGCACCAGGTCCTGGTGCGCTCGGCTTCGGCGGACGCGGCCTCGTTGGCGGCCGGGTCGCCGGTGGCGACGAGGGCGTACCAGGTGTCCGCCAGATCCCCGTCCTGGTAGCGGCGCCTGGTCCAGGTGATCTCGCCGGTCTCCGCCATGGCCTCGACCGACGCGGTGGCGGACGGGGAGATCAGGGTGACATCGGCACCGGCCGCGACGAGTGCCGGCAGGCGTCGCTGGGCGACCTGGCCGCCGCCGATGACGACGACACGGCGCCCCTCGAGCCGGAGTCCTACGGGATAGGCGGGGCGCACGGCGCTCTCGGCCTGGTCGGCGTGCTCGGCCTGCTCGGCGTGCGGGGCGCTCTCGGCGTGCTCGGCCATGGCGGTGCGGCTCCTCGGTGCGGCGGTGCGGGCCGCTGCGACGGTGAAGCGGCTGGTGGGGACGGGGATCACTTTACGGGGGCGCGGGCGGGGAGCGCGTGTGCGATTCCCCGCAGGGGGCTCTCCGGCCGGGCCTCGGCAGCACGCGTGGTCCGGCTCGGCCGCCGCCGTCACCCCGGGTGCGCAGTCGAGCCCGCCGCAGGCAAGGCGCGGTCCCCCCTGGCCCCAGGGCCAGGGGGAGAACCCACTCCCCAACGAGCGCCCCGCACCGGCGGCGGCCTCTAGGTCCTGTCCGGGCGACGCGTACTTCTCAGTGACGCCTACTTCTCGGTGACGCCTACTTCTCGGTGACGCCTGCCGAATCGAACGTCGCCACCTCGTGCATCGCGCGGGCCGCGCTCTGCACCAGCGGCAGCGCCAGCAGCGCGCCCGTACCCTCGCCGAGCCGGAGGTCGAGGTCCACCAGGGGCCGCAGACCCAGCTTGTTGAGCGCGGCGACATGGCCCGGCTCGGCACTGCGGTGGCCCGCGATGCACGCGGCCAGGGCCTCGGGCGCGACGGCCCGTGCGACCAGGGCGGCGGCGCCGGCGGAGACTCCGTCGAGGACGACCGGCGTACGCAGCGACGCGCCGCCGAGGATGAAGCCGACCAGCGCCGCGTGCTCCAGACCGCCGACGGCGGCGAGGACGCCGACCGGGTCGGCCGGATCCGGCCGGTGGAGCTCCAGGGCCCGCCGGACGACATCGACCTTGCGGGCGTGCATCTCGTCGTTGATACCGGTGCCCCGGCCGGTGACCTCCGCCGGTTCGACCCCGGTGTACACGGCGATCAGCGCGGCCGACGTGGTGGTGTTGGCGATGCCCATCTCGCCCGTGAGCAGCGCCTTGTTGCCCGCGGCGACCAGGTCGCGGGCCGTTTCGATGCCGACCTCGATGGCGGCGACCACGTCCTCCCGGCTGAGCGCCGGCCCGGTCGTGAAGTCGGCCGTACCCGGGCGGACCTTCCTCGGCAGCAGTCCCGGGGTGGCCGGCAGGTCGGACGCCACACCGACGTCGATGACGCACACCTCCGCACCGACCTGGTTGGCGAAGGCGTTGCACACCGCTCCCCCGCCCAGGAAGTTGGCGACCATCTGGCCGGTCACCTCCTGGGGCCAGGAGGTGACGCCCTGGGCGTGCACCCCGTGGTCACCCGCGAAGATCGCGACGGCGGCGGGCTCCGGAATGGGCGGCGGGCACATCCGGGACAGGCCGGCCAGCTGAGCGGAGATGATCTCCAGCATGCCGAGCGCGCCGGCGGGCTTGGTCATCCGCTTCTGCCGCTCCCATGCCTCGCCGAGCGCCTTGGCGTCCAGCGGGCGGATGTTGGAGACGGTCTCCTGCAGCAGATCGTGCGGATCCTCGCCGGGCAGGGCGCGGCGGCCGTACGTCTCCTCGTGGACGACCCAGGAGAGCGGACGGCGCTTGGACCAGCCCGCCTGCATCAGCTCGGGCTCCTGGGGGAACTCGTCGACGTATCCGACGCAGAGGTACGCGACGACCTCGAGGTGCTCGGGCAGTCCCAGGGCACGGACCATCTCGCGCTCGTCGAAGAAGCTGACCCAGCCCACTCCGAGGCCCTCGGCGCGCGCGGCGAGCCAGAGGTTCTCGACGGCGAGCGCGGAGGAGTACGGGGCCATCTGCGGCTGGGTGTGCCGGCCGAGGGTGTGACGGCCGCCGCGGGTCGGGTCGGCGGTCACCACGATGTTGACCGGCGTCTCGAGGATGGCCTCGATCTTGAGTTCCTTGAACTGCTTCGCCCGGCCCTTGGGCAGCGACTTGGCGTAGGCCTCGCGCTGGCGCTGGGCGAGTTCGTGCATCGTGCGCCGCGTCTCGGCGGAGCGGATGACCACGAAGTCCCAGGGCTGCGAGTGCCCGACACTGGGCGCGGTGTGCGCCGCTTCGAGGACTCTCAGGAGCACCTCGTGCGGGATGGGGTCACTGCGGAAGCCGTTGCGGATGTCGCGGCGCTCGCGCATGACGCGCAGGACCGCCTCGCGTTCGGCGTCCTCGTAGCCGGGCGCGGGCGCGCCCGCCGTCTCCGCGTCCGGGCCGGTGCCGCCGGCAGCGGTGGCCGTCTCGGTGTTCGCACCGGCTTCCGCGTTCAGGCTCGACTCGGTGTGTGCGCTGCTCTCGATGTTCGCGCTCGTTTCGGTGTTCACGCTGGTCCCGGTGTTCGCGGTGTTCGCGGTGTTCGCGGGGATCTCTTCGGCACTGACCGGCTCCACAGGGGTGACCACCTCCACAGGGGTATCCCCCTCCGCAGGGATGACCGGCTCCACGGCGGGCGTGGCGGCTGTCTGCGGTTCCGCCGCTTCGGCTCGCGGCGCGGGCTCTGCCGCCGGTGCTTCCCGGGGCTCGCCAACCGGGCCGTCCGCGCTGCCGTCACGCGGCGCGGGCACCACGACCGAGGTCGCGTGCTCCGGCGGTACCGCCGCTGCGTGGTCGTCCGCGACCTGCTCGGGCGCGCCCGCCTGCTCCGGAAGGACGATCTGCTCGGCGGCGACCGGGGTCTGGCCGACGGGCACGGCGACCGGCTCGGGCTGGGGCACGGCGACCGGCTCGGAAGCGGGCCGCAGCGCATCGGACACCGGCTCCGTGGGCTGCGGTCCCGGCACGACGGCCACAGGCTCCCCGACCGCGGACCCGGTCGTCGCCGGGTCGGCCGCGACGGGCTGCGGCGGCACGGGGTGATCACCCGGCACGCCCGCCGTCGCGGTCGTCTCCTCGGGCTGCGCCGTCACCGCTTCGGGCCGTGCCGTCAGGTCCGTCAGCGGTGCGGCAGGGGTCGCGCCGGCCGGAACGACGGCCTCGGCGGGCACGAACTGCCCAAGGTCCGCGGACTCGAAGGCCTCGGGAGCCATGGGGACCGGCTCGGCGCCGCCCGCTTCGGCAGGGGCGGGCGTGGCCGCCGGGACGACCGTTTCTGCGGGCGTGGTGAAGGACGGCACCGGTACGGGGGTCCAGGGCGTGGCGCCCTGGGAGGCACCGTCGCCGTGCTGCGCCACGGCGAAGTCCACCGGTTCCTCACGAGGGACGTCGAGGTACTCGGGACCCGTCGTCGGCGGGCCGGACTGGCGCACGGGGATGGGGTGCGGCGGCGTATGACCGGTGCCGGCGCCCGCGGGTCCGCGGTCCGCCAGCGAACGCACGACGCCGCCGGTGGCGTCCGGCACGGGCGGGCCCATGTGGAGCGGACGGCGTCCGGGGGGCGGCGTGGGGGTGGACGTCGACGGCGGCACCCGGACGGCACCGAGGTCGAGCGAGCCGGAGTCCCTGCCGCCCGCTTCGTGCGCCCCCGTCTCGTGCGCCCCGGTCTCGTGCGCGGCCGACTGCTGCGGTGCGGCCTGCTGGGCGGGCACCTGCTCGGCGACGGTCTGCTGCGCCACGGGCTGTCCGGCGAGGTCCGGCTGGGCCGGCATCTGCTCGGGAACGGTCTGCTGCGGTACGGACTGCCCGGGCACCACCGGCTCGGGGGCGCCCGGAGCCACGGGCTCCGACATCCCCGCGGTGACGGCAGCGGACTCGTGGACCTGCGTTGCGGGCGGCATCACCGGCTGGGGCGAGGCGTACTGCACCGCGGCCCGTACGGCCGCAGCCGCGGCGTCCGGAGCCACGGACCGGGCGTCCGCAAGCACGGGCCGGGCGACCGGAGTCTGCTGCGGCGCCCCGGGAGGGGCCGGTGCGGCGGACGGGGCGAGCGGCGGCGCGGGGGTGGGGTGCCCACCCGTGGGAGCCATCGGCTGCGCATCGCTCCATGCGCCCTGAGCGCCCGGCATCAACAGCAGGTCGTCGTCATCGCCGACGGACTCGGCTGCGCCTTCGGAGGGGTCGAGGAAGGTGTACGCGCCCGGAGCGGGGATGCCCGGCTGCTCCACCATGCCTGCGTTCTCCGGCAGCCCCTCGCCCGGGATCTGGCCGGTGTCGGTCATGCGTTCCCCTCGCCCATCGGTTGTGCTCCTTCAGACCTTCGCCCGGGGCGCCCGATCGCGGCACACAGGGCACCCGTCACAACAACAACGAGCGTGTGCGCCGCGCGGCACGAAAGCCCACGGACACCAGCATTGTCGTGGTCGTTCGCGTGCCGTGGCAGCAGGATGCGCCACGGTCGGCTGTGGACTGCGCCACGTTGCGCGTCCCCCGGTCGCGCCGTACCACATCAGGGCCCAAGGCAGCCCCCTTTTCCGGACGTTGGCCGGGTTTCCCTCCGGCGTAGCCAGGGGGAGATTCGGCGAACGGCCGGCTGCGGTGCAACGATCTGCCAGCCTACCGCGCCTGGCCGTCCCGCCAGGGCCTGGGGGCGCGATCCGGTCGCCGGTCCGCGCCCGCCCGGGGGTCTCTCGGCGGCTCTCGTCGCGCGGGGTGTTCACGGGCGCGCCGGACGGACGCGGGCCCCTTCCGCCACGGCGATCCGTCAGCCGGACCCCAGCTGCCCCGACAGCAGGAAGACGACCGAGCGCTCACGCTCGGACCAGTCACGGGGATCCAGCTCCACGGACTGGAGCAGGGCGCACTCGACGGTGTAGCCGCCGTCGGCGAGCGCCGTTCCCACCGCCTCCGCCTCGTCACGGGTGGATGCGTGGGTGACGATGCGCTCGGGACGGCGGTCGGCGCAGGCGGTGACCACCGGAACGCCTCCGCCGCCGATGCGCACGACATCGGGTTCGGAGAGCCGCTCCAGCACATGCGGAGCGCGCCCGTGCACGGTCTGCAGCTGGACTCCGTGCCGGCGGGCGGCCGCGTCGGTGCGGATGCACGCGGCCGGGTCGGCGTCGACGGCGATCACCGCCGCGCCGAAGCGCGCCGCGTCCGCGGCGAGCTCACCGCTGCCGCAGCCGATGTCCCAGACGAGATCGCCCAGGCGCGGTCCGAGCCGGGCGAGCTGGGCGGCGCGCAGCCGGACCGACTCGCCCTCTGCGGCCGGCGGTCCTTCCGGCCCCGGGGCGAGCGCCCAGCCGCGGACCGCGGACGGGTATCCGGGTTCTCTGCCCGCCACCCAGCCTCCGCCGGACACCGCCGCGGAACCCCCGATGACGATCACGACGTTGGGGTCGCGCCAGCTGTGGTCGGCGACCTTGTCGGAGGTGAGCACGGTGACCTGTTCGCGTTCGGTGCCGAGCTCCTCGCAGATCACGAAGGTGCGGTGGACGCCGTCGAGCAGCAGGGCGAGCTCGGCCGGACCGGCACCCGGGGAGGTGAGCACGGCGACCTTGGGGTGCGCCCGGCAGACGTTGACCGCCCTGCGGAGCGTACGTCGCTGGGCGACGACGATCTGGGCGTCGTCCCAGGGCATGCCGGCCCTGGCGAACGCGGCGGCGACCGACGAGACCGCGGGGACGACCTCGACCTCGAGCCCGTGCTGGGGTGCACGCAGAATACGTACGACGCCGAAGAAGCCGGGGTCGCCGTCGGCCAGCACCACGGGGCTGCCACGGTGTCCCGCGATCCTGCGCGCTGCCAGGTCGACGCTGCCGAGCCGTATCCGCTCGGCGTTGGCGGGCACCTCGGGGAGCGCCAGGTGGTGGGCCGCTCCGGCGACGAGGGTGGCGGCGGACAGGGCGGATCTGGCGGCCGAGGTCAGGGGGGAACCGTCCCAGCCGATCACCGTGACCCGGTCGGCCATCGTCGTGTGTCTCCCGGTTCGCTCATGGTCGCTGTGTTCGCGGCGTCGCCGCAGGTCGTGAGCGTACCTGGTCTCAGTTCCAGTCGGCGAAGGCGGAATATCCGGTTTCGCCCATCTGATCGGTGACGCCCTCCAGATCCTCGGGAAGCAGACTCCAGATGATCAGATCCGTTCGGACGTCGGCCCAGCCGCCGTCGGTGCGGGTGCGCACTATCCCGGCGTTGCGGAGCACGCCCTCGCTGATGCAGCCGATCTTCTGGGCGACCTGCTGGGAGGCGGCGTTGTCGGCCGCGGTGCGGATCTCGAGCCGTTCGAACCGCTGGTCGCGGAAGAGCCAGTGGGCGGTGGCGAGCGCCGCTTCGGTGGCATAGCCCTCCCCGCGGGCCCAGGGGGCGGTGACGTACGAGATCTCGGTCGACCGCACCGTCCAGTCGGTGTTGCCCAGCCGGATGACACCGACCAGACGCTGGGTGAGGAATTCGGTCACGGCGAGGTCCAGACCGCGACCCGCGGCGCGTTCCGTGGGCGCGTACTCGGCGATCCAGCCGCGTGCGGCGGCCTCGGTGTAGGGCTGGGGCACGGCGGTCCAGGCAGCGACCTGTTCGTCGTTCATCATCTCGGTGAGAGCCGGGGCGTCGGCGGGTTCGAGCGCGCGCAGCACCAACCGCTCCGTGCTGATGGAGATGTCCGGAAAGGTGGTAGTCATGCGCAACTCCATGCCGAGACCGTCGTAAGGGCCGTACGCGTAAAGGCCCAGCATGCAACATCGGCTGACGGATGCGCATGGCCGGGTCGGTACGCCGAAGATACGCCGAAGGCCCCGCGCACCACGGAGGATGTGCGGAGCCTTCGTCCACGCGGACCGGCCACAAGGGGCCGGTGACTGCGGCTACTTGGCGCGGGGCGTCACTTGACGGGACCGAAGGCCGGGATGACCGAGCCGGCGTAGGTGTCCTCGATGTACTTCTTCACTTCGGGAGAGTTGAGGAGCTTCGCGAGCTTCTCCACCCGCGGGTCCTTCTCGTTGCCCTTCTTGACGGCGAGGAAGTTGGCGTACGGGTTGCCCTCCGCCTTCTCCAGCGCCAGGGAGTCCTTCGCGGGCTTGAGGTCCGCCTCGATGGCGTAGTTGCCGTTGATGACGGCGGCGTCGACGTCGTTCAGGGCGCGGGGCAGCGTGGCGGCCTCCAGCTCCTTGAACTCCAGGCCCTTCTTGTCGGTGATGTCGGAGAGCTTGGCGTCGGTACCCGCGCCCGGCCTGAGGGTGATCAGGCCGTTGTCGGCGAGCAGCTTGAGCGCGCGGCCCTCGTTGGTGGTGTCGTTGGGCACCGCGATGGTCTGGCCGGCCTTGATGTCCGCCAGCGACCCGGCCTTCTTGGAGTAGAGGCCGAGCGGCTCCAGGTGGACGTTGACGACCGGAACGATGGTGGTCTTGTTCTTCTTGTTGAAGTCGTCCAGGTACGGCTTGTGCTGGAAGAAGTTGGCGCCGACCTGGCCCTGCTGGGTGGCGGTGTTCGGCAGGACGTAGTCCGTGAACTCCTTGACCTCGAGCTTGAGTCCGGCCTTCTCGGCCAGGTTCTTCCTGACGTACTCGAGGATGTCGGCGTGCGGGGTCGGGGAGGCGGCGACGACGAGGGGCTCGTTCGCCGCCGCGGCCTTGTCCCCGGAGACGGTCTTGGCGCCCGGGTCGGAAGCCGTGCCGCAGGCGCTGAGGCCGAGGGTGAGCGCGGCGGTGGCAGCGGTGGTGGCGGTGAACTTGATGTACTTGCGGTGGTTGCGCACGAAAAGTGCCTCTTTCTGGTGGTGCGTACTGACAACGCCCGGACAAGGAGTGCGGGCTTGCGGATGTGCCGGGTGAAGCGGAAGGACGCTCAGGCGGTGCGGCCCCGGCGGGCCAGCAGCCGTACGACTCCGTCGCCGATCAGCTGTGCGGCCGTGACGATGGCGATCAGGACGACGACGGTGATGAGCATGAACGAGGTCTCGAATCGCTGGAAGCCGTAGGTGACGGCCTTGGATCCGAGCCCTTCGCCGCCGACCGCGCCCGCCATCGCCGAATACCCGACGAGGACGATCACGGTGGTGGTGACGGCCGCGGCGATCGAGGGCAGTGCCTGCGGGAGCAGCACCTTCCGGACGATCGTCGGAATGGAGCCGCCCATGGACTGGACCGCTTCGACCAGTCCGTGGTCGACCTCGCGGATCGCCGTTTCGACGAGCCGCGCGAAGAAGGGGATGGCGCCGACGGCGAGCGGCACGATCATGGCCGTGGGGCCGATGAAGGTGCCGACGACCGCGGTGGTGAAGGGGATCAGCGCGATCAGCAGGATGATGAACGGCAGCGAGCGGCCGATGTTCACGATCACGCCGACGGCCTTGTTCACCGGGGTGTTCTGCAGCAGTCCGCCCCTGTCGGTGAGGACCAGCAGAATGCCGAGCGGGAGTCCGCCGACGACGGTCGCGACCGTGGACCACAACACCATGTAGAGGGTGTCGATGGTTCCCTGGGCCAGCAGCGGCTGCATCTCCGACCAGGTCACTTGGCGGTCTCCTTCACCAGTTCGGGCCGCGGCGCGGGGAGTTCGCCGGACCCGCCGCGCTCGTTCTCGGGTGCGTGCCCGCGCTCGTGCCCGTCCTCGTACTCGACGATCTCGACCTGCAGGCCCTGCTCGCGCAGGAAGCCGACCGGCACGACGTTGTCCTCGTAACGGCCCGGCAGTTCGATGCGCATCCGGCCGATCTGCTTGCCGCCGACGGTGTCCATGGCGGCGCCGAGGATCGAGATGTCGATGTTGTACGTGCGCGAGAGCTGGGAGATCACGGGCTGGGTGGCGGCGTCTCCCTGGAAGGTGACGTCGACGACCGTACGGTTCGGGCCCGTGGCGTCCCCGGTCACCGGGAACAGCTCCTGGGCGAGTTCCGACCCCGGTGTGGCGAGCAGCTCGGCGACCGTGCCGGACTCCACGATCCGGCCCTGCTTCATCAGGGCGGCCGAGTCGCAGACCGTCTTGACGACGTCCATCTCGTGCGTGATGAGCAGGACGGTCAGACCGAGCTCCCGGTTGAGGTCGCGCAGCAGCTGGAGGATGGAGCGGGTGGTCTCGGGGTCGAGGGCACTGGTGGCCTCGTCGGAGAGCAGCACCTTCGGGTTGCCGGCCAGGGCGCGGGCGATGCCGACGCGCTGCTTCTGCCCGCCGGAGAGCTGTCCCGGGTACGCCTTGGCCTTGTCGGCGAGGCCGACGAGGTCGAGCAGTTCGAGGGCGCGGCGGGAGCGCTCGGCGCCGGAGACACCGAGGATCTCCAGGGGAAGCTCGATGTTGTCCTTGACGCTGCGCGAGGACAGCAGGTTGAAGTGCTGGAAGACCATGCCGATGCGGCTGCGGGCCTGGCGCAGCTCCCTGCCGGCGCGGTTGCCGCGCCCGGCGAGAGCGGTGAGGTCCACGCCGTCGACCGTCACGGTTCCGGAGGTGGGCCGTTCCAGGAGGTTGACGCAGCGGATGAGGGACGACTTTCCGGCGCCGCTGCGGCCGATGACGCCGAAGACCTCGCCCTCGCGGACGTGGAGATCGACCCCGTCCAGGGCGGTGACGTCGCGGCCTCGCGACTGGTAGACCTTCGTGAGGCCCTTGGTGGTGATCACAGGGATTTCCGTCGTTGTCGAGTGGCACGGCGCAGGGGTGCGCCGGGCATGGGTGTGTCGCCTAGTGGACAGGCAGGCGCAGCACAGACGGCCAGGGGGACGGTGTGTGCGCGGGGCGGGCACGGTCCGGCGGTCCGGACGCCGTGCTCTGGCTGCTGTCGGGGTCTCGCTTCGGGGCGCGAGGCTCAGGCAGGGGCCCTCAGAAGGCGCACATTCGACACATACAGCGAGCACCGGGCGTCATGTTCGCCTCGGTCGCAAGGGTGCGGCTGCTCGTCGTGGTCATGCGGCCCAGTAAAGCAGACGAGCATCCGAGCCGATCTCCAGCGTCCGCATTTCGGGACGGAATCGTCCGGACTTCGGACGCACTGCCGCCGTCACGGTTGCCCGCGTCAGTCCATCGACCTGCATGGATACCGGGGAATCGGCCGTGACACCCGTGTCCCACCGCCACCGCCCCGAACGACTTCTGTGGTCAAGACCACGGTGGTGTGGACGGTGAGCGCCCCGCCCGCGGGGGCCGGGCGCATCGGGCCTTTCGGCCCGTAATACGCTCGGCTGCATGCTCGACGCCCTGACGGTCGCCGTCTCCGCGGCCGCCCTCGCCCTCGCCGCCTGGTGCGGTTACGCCGCCTACCGGGACCAGCCGACGAAGGACTGGCACTTCATCGGTATGGCGGTGGTGACGGTCCTGGCGCTGGCACAGCTGGTCACGGGCATCGTGCAGCTCGCGCGCGGCGAACGGGCCGACGAGGGCTCGGTGATCTTCATCTCGTATCTGATCGGCGCCTTCGCCGCGGTACCGGCCGCCGGCTTCCTGTCGCTGGCCGAGCGGACCCGCTGGGGCTCGGTGACGGTCGCGGCGGGCGCGGTGGTGCTCGCCGTGCTGGAAGTACGGCTCTACGACATCTGGAAGGCCTGAGCATGACCGAGTCCGCCGCGGGTACCGGCGACATCACCGAGGGAGGCGGGAAGGGTTCGCGGACACGGCTCGTCCGCGGCCCCGGGCTGCTGCTGGTCTGGCTGTACGGCGTGATGTCGGTGGGTGCGGTGTCGCGCTCCGTCTACCAGATCGCCACCGAGTACGAGCGCGCCCCGCTCGCCTACTCCCTGTCGGCCGTGGCCGCCGCGGTGTACGCGTTCATCACGTACACCCTGGTGCGCGGCGGTGAGACGGCGCGCAGGGCGGCACTCGTCTCCTGTGCCGCCGAGCTGGTGGGCGTCCTGACCGTGGGCACCTGGACGCTGGCGGAACCGGGCGCGTTCCCGGACGCCACGGTGTGGACCGACTACGGCATGGGCTATCTCTTCATCCCGGTCCTGCTCCCGGTCACCGGGATGCTGTGGCTGCGCACGTCCCGGCGCTGAGCCGGGACGTGCCCGTGTCACTTCAGGCGCGGGTCGGCTTCAGGCGCTGGCGGTGTAGTCCTGCGTGCTGTGCCCCGCACCGGCGCCCAGTGACCCGACCCTCTTCTCCAGGGTGATCACGGTCAGCCTCGGCCCGGCGGCCAGCTCCGACACGGGCGCGTAGCCGTGGCGCCGGTAGAGGCGCAGATTGCGGTCGCTGCGGTGCCCGGTGAAGAGCTGGAAGCGCTTGGCCGCGGAGGCTTCGGCGAAGTGCGCCTCGATGGCGTCCAGCAGCCGTCCGCCGAGGCCGTGGCGCTGCATTCGCGGGTGAACGATGAGCTTGGCGATACGGGCGGTACCGTCCTCGTCGATCTCGCCGCGTACGGACGCGATGACCTCGTCGCCGAGCCTGGCCACCAGTGCGTGTCCGCGGGCCAGTTCGGCCCTCAGGTCGTCGAGGGTCTGCGTGAGGGGTTCGATGGCGTAGTCGCCGTAGAGCTGCGCCTCGCTCTGGTAGCAGAGGTACTGCAGCTTGAGGATGTGTTCGGCGTCCTGCACCGTCGCCGCTGAGATGCTCACGCTCATGCCCATGTGTGGCGCGCCTCCCGCTCACCTGTCACCTGAATGTCTACCGCTCCTTTCCCGGAGTTCAGGAGCGGCAACCTCTGCCGCGAGCATTCTGCGCAGACATCCCAGGCAACGGGAACGCATGGGTCCCAGACTGCCTTGTGACATACCCAACTGTCCTGCGATTTCCCGGTATGTGGGGTCTGCCGGGGACAGCATGGCCGTCAGCAGCCGCGGACAGGATCCCGGGGTCCGGGCCACCGCGGCGCGCAGCGTCCGCCGCCGCTCGGCGACGAGGAGGGCCCGTTCGGGACAGGTGGCGGGGCCGGCCGCCGGCTCATGGGCCCAGGGCCGTTCACTCAGGGCCCGGTGGCGGGCCCTGCGCGCCTCGTCGCGTACGGCACCGCGTACCCAGGCCGCCGCGTCACGGGGCGGCCCTTCGGCGCCGAGTCGCTCCAGCAGACGTACCCACACGTCCTGTTCGAGGTCGGCGGAGTCCAGGGCGCCGTCCTGCGCCTCGGCGTCGGCCTCCGCGGCGACGAGCGGACGCAGCACCGTCACCAGCGCGCCCGCCCCGGCGGGTGGGCCGACCGGGGCGGGCACCGGCCGGGTCGGCTGGGGCGAGGGCACGGGTGAGGGTGCGGCGGGGCCGCCGGGCCGCTGCGGCTGTGGCGTCATGCAGGGCGTGACGTCACCGCGGCGGCCGCGGTTTCGGCCCCGTCCCGCTCTCACCCGACGGTATGACGGCCTCCGGTGTGCTGACGGTCAGCGGGCGAGGAAGTCCGCCCTGGCCAGCAGCCCGGTGTCCGCGTTGTCGGTGAAGATGCCGTCGATTCCCTGCTCGAAGTAGACCTTGAAGGCGCCGAACGCGTCGCCGTAGGCGTTCGGGTCGGTGCCGCGACGGAAGTCGGCGGGCAGGAAGGCGTTCTCGTTGCGCATCGTGTAGGGGTGCAGGATCAGACCCTTGGCGTGCGCGTCGCGGACCAGGGTGGTGGGCGTACCCAGCTTGCCGTCGGCGTCCTTCGGGATGATCAGGTCGACCGTCGGGCCTATGCCCTGGGCGAAGGAGGCGATCCACGTCAGGCCCTCCGGCTTCACCAGGTCCGCGACCGTCCGCGGGTCACCGGACTGGACGAAGTCCCAGGGGCGGGTGGCGGCGCCCGAGAGCAGCACGACGCGCGGCGACGCGACGAGGCGGGCGAGTCTCTGGATGCTGCCGGGCTCGAACGACTGGAGGAAGACGGGCGAGTCGGCGCGGTGGCGCCCGTAGCGGCGCAGCAGCTTGGCGAGCGGCTCCTCGAGTCCGAGGCCGATTCCCCGGAAGTACGTGGGGTGCTTGGTCTCCACGTGGAGCCACACCGGGTGTCCGCGCCTGCGGCCTTCCTTCTCGGCCCAGCGCAGGACCTCCTCGAAGGTGGGGATCTCCCAGCGGCCGTCGTAGAGGGTGTTCTCCTGGCGGACGGCGGGGATCCGCTCCTTGGCGCGCAGGGTCTTCAGCTCGGCGAGCGTGAAGTCCTCGGTGAACCAGCCGGTGATGCCGACGCCGTCGACGGACTTGGTCGTCCGGCGGGAGGCGAACTCGGGATGCGCGGCGACGTCCGTGGTGCCCGTGATGTCGTTCTCGTGGCGGCAGACCAGATGCCCGTCCTTGGTGGGCACGAGGTCCTGCTCGATGACGTGCGCGCCCATGTCGAGGGCCAGTTGGTACGAGCCGAGGGTGTGCTCCGGGCGGTAGCCGCTGGCACCTCGGTGGGCGATGACCGTCGGGACGGGGAGGTGCCGGTGGCCGTACGCGCCGCCGTCGCGCCCGGTGGCCGCGGCGGGAGTGGCGGCCACGGCGCTCGCCGCCGCGGACCCGGCGATGCCGAGAGCCGCCGATCCGGCCACCGCCGCTCCGAGAACGGTCCGGCGTCCGGGAGTGGTGCCCGCGCCCTGAGCCATGAGTGATCCTCCGTCGGGTTCGATGGTGACGAACATGGTGATGTGGGGTGGTACTCCGCACCCGGCACGCAGGGCCGGGGCGGCCCCCACGCTAGGTCGCCGGCGTTACGTACGGGAGACCCAGGGCAAACGCGTCCCAAACTCAGGTCAACACTGCGTATCTGGTCCGTGAACCCCGTGTGCGTCCGACCCCTGCCCGCGAGTATCGTCCTCACCTGCAGAGATTTCGTCGGCCACACGACCTTGGGCACACCAAGTGCCGTAGAGACCGCCCCATGACTTCGGAGGACCCGTTGTCCCGCTTGTCGCTCATCAAGGCAGTGCTCGGACCGTTCCTGCGCCTGATGTTCCGCCCCCGGGTGGAAGGCGTCCAGCACATCCCCGCGGACGGTCCCGTCATCCTCGCCGGCAATCACCTGACCTTCATCGACTCGATGGTGCTTCCCCTGGTGTGCGACCGGCCGGTCTTCTTCATCGGCAAGGACGAGTACGTCACCGGCAAGGGCCTGAAGGGCCGGCTCATGGCCTGGTTCTTCACCGGGGTCGGCATGGTCCCGGTGGACCGCGACGGCGCGAACGGCGGGGTCGCGGCGCTGATGACGGGCAGCCGGATCCTGGAGGAGGGCAAGGTCTTCGGCATCTACCCGGAGGGCACCCGCTCTCCCGACGGCCGCCTCTACCGGGGCCGTACGGGCATCGCCCGGCTGACCCTGATGACGGGCGCGCCGGTCGTGCCGTTCGCGATGATCGGCACGGACAAGCTGCAGCCGGGCGGCGCGGGGATGCCGCGCCCCGGCCGGGTGACGATCCGCTTCGGCGAGCCGATGGAGTTCTCCCGCTACGAGGGCATGGACCGTGACCGCTATGTGCTGCGGGCGGTGACGGACTCGGTGATGGCCGAGGTGATGCGGCTTTCCGGCCAGGAGTACGTGGACATGTACGCCACCAAGGCGAAGGCGGCCTGAGCGCCGCACCCGCCCCGCTTCCGGTCCCGCCGCGCACTGCGGTGTGACCGGACGTCCCGCCGCACGAAGCGGCGCGACACGACGCGAGACGCCCCCCGGCGCATCCGCCGGGGGGCCGTGTCGTATACGGCCCGTCGTATATGACCGGTCGTCTATGACCCGTCGTATGCGCCGGGGCCGTCAGTGCTCGACGTGGTCGGCGAGCTTCTGGCCGCGCAGCAGGAACCACGCGGCGACGGCGGTGGCCAGCAGGACCGCCGCGCCGATGCCCGAGGCGAGGCGCAGCCCCTCCGTGAACGCGTCCTGGGCGGCGCCGAGCAGCGCCGCGCCCTGCTCGTGCGGGAGCTTGGCCGCCGCCTCGACGGCGCCCCCGAGCGACTCGTGAGCCGCGGACGCCGCGCCCGAGGGCACTCCGGCAGGGACGGCGAAGCCGCTGTAGACGCCCGTCACGATCGAGCCGAGCAGCGCGATTCCGAGCGCCGCGCCGAGTTCGTACGCGGTCTCGGACACCGCGGACGCGGCACCCGCCTGCTCCTTCGGAACGGCCGAGAGAATGACGTCGGCCGTGACGGTGAAGGAGAAGCCGGCGCCGACACCGACCACGAGCAGGGCGGCGCCGAGGACCGGGTATCCGGTGGACTGGCCGATCACGGTCAGTGCGGCGAGTGCGGCACCCACCGCGGCGAGACCGCCGGCGACCACGGACCGTACGGAGAACCGCCGGGCGAACCTGCCGGCGATCAGACCGGTGACCACGGCGCCGATCGCGGCGGGGAGTTCCGCGAGTCCCGCCTCGAGCGGCTCCCGGCCCTGGACGAGCTGCAGGAACTGGGACAGGAAGAAGACCAGTCCGGACAGCCCCAGGATGGTCAGCAGATCGGCGAGCACCGCCGCGGAGAAGCCCCGGTGGCGGAACAGACGCATGTCCAGCAGCGGCGCGGGCAGAGTGAGCTGCCTGCGGACGAAGCCGTAGAGCGCGGCGGCACCGATGAGCAGCACGGCGGCCGAAGTGGGGCCCGGGCCCTCGCTCGCGACCTCCTTGACGGCGTACACGACACCGACGATGCCGACGAGGGACAGGGCGACGCTGATCAGGTCCCACGGCCCTGCGACCGGGTCCTTGGACTCCGGCAGCGTCCTGCTGCCGACGAGGACCAGCACGATCATCACCGGGACGTTGATGAGGAAGACCGAACCCCACCAGAAGTGCTCCAGCAGGAAGCCTCCGACGACGGGCCCCACGGCGGCACCGGCCGAGGCCATGGCGCCCCAGACGCCGATGGCGAGACTGCGCTCGCGCGGGTCGTGGAAGATGTTGCGGATAAGGGCGAGCGTGGCCGGCATGAGTGTGGCGCCGGCGACGCCCAGCAGCGCCCGGGCGAGGATCATCATCTCGGGCGTGGTGGCGTAGGCGTTGAGGACGGACAGCGCGCCGAAGGCGGTGGCGCCGGTCAGCAGCAGCTTCTTGCGGCCTATTCGGTCACCGAGGCTGCCCATGGAGACGAGCAGTCCGGCGATGACGAACGAGTAGACGTCGCCGATCCACAGGAGCTGGATGCCCGACGGCTGGAGGTCCTCGCTGAGGAAGGGTGTCGCGAGACCGAGCACGGTCGCGTCGACGGCGACCAGCAGCACGGCCAGCACAAGGACCGCCAGCGCGAGCCAACGCCCGGGGCGGTATACGGTGTTGTCCGTCCCGCTCGTGCGCTGGGCGGTACTGGTGGTCATTTCTCCACACTCCGTCGTGCTCCGCCGAGCAGCAGCTCGGCGATCATGAATTGAAAGTCGTTCTTGGCGACCCGGCCGTCCATGACGGCCCAGGCGCAGCTGCCGAGGAGCCCGTAGAGCGCCTCGGTGAGCCACGCGGCCGGGAGGTCGATCCGGAACGCGCCCTCCTCCTGGCCTCGCCGGAAGAGGGCGGATACGCGGGCGTCGAGCCTGGCCCAGCCTTCGTTGATCTCGTCACCCTCGAACAACTGGTTCTCGGTGACGAGGAAGGCGAGCAGCTCCGCTCCGGGCTCCATCTCGGCGATCAGCCGGCGCAGCCCCTCGACCGCGTCGCCCCGGTCGATCCCGGCACGGTCGAGCGCCGCCTCGCATTCCTGGATGCCCAGCGCTTCGAGTGCCTTGACCAGGGCGTCGCGCCCGGCGAAGTGCCGGTGCAGGGTGGCGCGCCCGATGCCCGCAGCGCGTGCGACCTCGTCCATCGTCGCGGTCGATTTGCGGGCGAGCAGCGCGGCGGCAGCGCGCAGCACCTGTTCACGGTCCATGGCCATGAGACAAGCGTACCCCAAATGAGACGTCATTGTCTCATTCAATATTTCAGTGCCTCACAGGGGACTGGAAAGGATCATGACGAGATGAAACCCCTGCTGCTGATCGACATCGACGGCCCGCTGAATCCCTACGGCGGCAAACCCGAGCGACGCCCTGAGGGCTATACGACACACCGGATGCGGCCGAACGGCTGGACCGGCCCGAAGCCGCTACGGGTGTGGCTCAATCACGGCCACGGCGCGGAGCTGCTCGCTCTCGCGCGCCGGTACGAGCTGGTGTGGGCGACGACCTGGAAGGACGAGGCGAACGAGTGGATAGGTCCGCATCTGGGGCTGCCCGAGCTGCCGTACATCGACTGGCCGGTGATGCACGGGGCCTCGCCGCGCGGCACGTTCTGGAAGACGCAGTACGTGCTCGACTACGCGGCCGGCCGGCCCTTCGCGTGGATCGACGACGAGATCACGCACCTGGACAGGGAGTTCGTCGAGCAGCGGTACCTCGCGGCCGCTCTGCTGCTGCACGTCGACCACCGGATCGGGCTGACCGGGCCGGACTTCGACGCGCTGGAGGCCTGGGCGCAGGCGCTGTAGCCCGCGGCAAACGGAACCGCCCCCGGCCGGGCGGGAAGCCGAGCCGGGGGCGGTACGAGTGGTGCGGAGAACGTCCGCAGCCGCAGGGATCAGACGAGGGCGGCGACGGCCTCGTTGAAGGTCGCCGACGGGCGCATGACGGCGGCGGCCTTGGCCGGGTCGGGCTGGTAGTAGCCGCCGATGTCGACCGGGGAGCCCTGGACCGCGATCAGCTCGTCGACGATCGCCGACTCCTTCTCGGCCAGCGTCTGGGCGAGCGGGGCGAACGCCTTGGCGAGCTCCGCGTCGTCCGTCTGCCTGGCCAGCTCCTGGGCCCAGTACATGGACAGGTAGAAGTGGCTGCCGCGGTTGTCGATGCCGCCGAGGCGGCGGCTCGGCGACTTGTCCTCGTTGAGGAAGGTGCCGGTGGCGCGGTCGAGCGTGTCGGCCAGCACCTGCGCGCGGGCGTTGCCGGTGGCCTTCGCGTACTGCTCGAAGGCGGGCACGAGCGCGAAGAACTCGCCCAGGCTGTCCCAGCGCAGGTAGTTCTCCTTGACCAGCTGCTGGACGTGCTTCGGCGCGGAGCCGCCGGCGCCGGTCTCGAAGAGACCGCCGCCCGCCATCAGCGGGACGACCGACAGCATCTTGGCGCTGGTGCCCAGCTCCAGGATCGGGAAGAGGTCGGTGAGGTAGTCGCGCAGCACGTTGCCGGTCACCGAGATGGTGTTCTCACCGCGGCGGATGCGCTCCACGGACAGCTTGGTCGCCTCGACCGGGGACAGGACACGGATGTCCAGGCCCTCGGTGTCGTGCTCCGGCAGGTACTGGTTGATCTTGGCGATCAGGTTGGCGTCGTGCGCGCGGGTCTCGTCCAGCCAGAACACGGCCGGGTCGCCGGTGGCGCGGGCACGGGTGACGGCCAGCTTCACCCAGTCCTTGATCGGGGCGTCCTTGGTCTGGCAGGCGCGGAAGATGTCGCCCGCGGAGACCGTCTGCTCGATGAGGGCGTTTCCGGCCTCGTCGACCAGGCGGACGGTACCGGTCACCGGGATCTCGAAGGTCTTGTCGTGGCTGCCGTACTCCTCGGCCTTCTGCGCCATCAGACCGACGTTCGGGACCGAACCCATGGTCGACGGGTCGTAGGCGCCGTTGGCGCGGCAGTCGTCGATCACGGCCTGGTAGACACCGGCATAGCTGCTGTCCGGGAGGACGGCGATGGTGTCGTGCTCCTGGCCGTCCGGGCCCCACATGTGGCCGGAGGTACGGATCATGGCCGGCATGGAGGCGTCGACGATCACGTCGGACGGCACGTGCAGGTTGGTGATGCCGCGGTCGGAGTCGACCATGGCCAGCTCCGGGCCCTCGGCGAGCTCGGCGTCGAAGGACGCCTTGATCTCGGCGCCCTCGGGCAGCGACTCCAGACCCTTGTAGATGCCGCCGAGACCGTCGTTCGGGGTGAGCCCCGCCGCGGCGAGCGCCTCGCCGTACTTCGCGAACGTCTTCGGGAAGAAGGCCCGCAGGACGTGACCGAAGACGATCGGGTCGGAGACCTTCATCATCGTGGCCTTGAGGTGCACGGAGAACAGCACGCCCTCGGCCTTGGCGCGGGCGATCTGCGCGGTGAGGAACTCGCGCAGCGCCGCCACCCGCATCACGGAGGCGTCGACGACCTCGCCCGCCTGTACCGGCACGGACTCGCGCAGCACCGTGGTGGAGCCGTCGTCGCCCTTGAGCTCGATACGCAGGGAGCCCGCCTCGGAGATCACCGCGGACTTCTCGGTGGACCGGAAGTCGTCCACACCCATGGTGGCGACGTTGGTCTTGGACTCCGCGGACCAGGCGCCCATGCGGTGCGGGTGCGCCTTGGCGTAGTTCTTGACCGACGCGGGGGCGCGGCGGTCGGAGTTGCCCTCGCGCAGGACCGGGTTGACGGCGCTGCCCTTGATCTTGTCGTAACGGGCGCGGATGTCGCGCTCCTCGTCCGACTTCGGGTCGTCCGGGTAGTCCGGCAGCGCGTAGCCCTGCTGCTGGAGCTCGGCGACCGCGGCCTTCAGCTGCGGGATCGAGGCCGAGATGTTCGGCAGCTTGATGATGTTCGCACTGGGCGTCTTTGCCAGCTCGCCGAGCTCGCCGAGCGCGTCGCCGATCCGCTGGTCCTCTTCGAGGCGCTCCGGGAACGCGGCGATGATCCGTCCGGCCAGGGAGATGTCACGGGTCTCCACAGCGACCCCGGCGGCCTGGGCGTACGCCTGGATCACCGGCAGGAACGAATACGTCGCGAGGGCCGGAGCCTCGTCAGTGTGCGTATAGATGATGGTCGAGTCAGTCACCGTGCGCTCCGCTCCACGTCTCCACGTCTGCAACATTGCTTGACATCAAGATATCTCGCGTCCGGCCGCTCTCCGACAGGGCCCTGCCCATGCGGCCGGAACGCGTCTTCTCGTGCCGGTGTCCTGCCGGTGTCCTGCCGACCATGTCCCGTCGGCGGCCCGGTCGACGCCGTCGGCCCCGCCGGCTACCGCTTGGCTGCGGCCCAGGCCTGCTGCACCGCGAGGTTCTCCCTGACCTCGGCGAGCTGGACCGCGACGGCCGACGGGGCGGTGCCGCCGCGTCCGTTCCGCGACGCGAGCGCACCGGGGACGTTCAGGACCGTGCGGACCTCGGGCGTCAGATGGGGTGAGATCGCGGCGAACTGGTCGTCGGTGAGCTGGTCGAGCTCGATGCCGTGCGCCTCGCACTCCTTGACGCACTCGCCGGCGACCTCGTGCGCGACCCGGAACGGCACGCCCTGCCTGACCAGCCACTCGGCGATGTCGGTGGCGAGCGAGAACCCGGCGGGGGCCAGCTCCTCCATCCGTTCCCTGTTGACGGTCAGCGTCGCCATCATCCCGGTGAAGGCGGGCAGCAGCACCTCGAGCTGGTCACAGGAGTCGAAGACGGGCTCCTTGTCCTCCTGGAGGTCGCGGTTGTACGCGAGCGGGAGGGCCTTGAGCGTGGCGAGCAGCCCGGTCAGATTGCCGATGAGTCGGCCGGACTTTCCACGTGCCAGCTCTGCGATGTCCGGATTCTTCTTCTGCGGCATGATCGACGAGCCGGTGGAGAAGGCGTCGTGCAGGGTCACGAAGGAGAATTCCTTCGTGTTCCAGATGATGATCTCCTCGGCGATCCGGGACAGGTTCACGCCGATCATCGCCGTGATGAAGGCGAATTCGGCGACGAAGTCGCGCGAGGCCGTGCCGTCGATCGAGTTGGCGGCCGAGCCGTGCTCGAAGCCCAGGTCCCGGGCGACCGCCTCGGGGTCGAGCCCGAGGGAGGACCCGGCGAGCGCGCCGGACCCGTACGGGGAGACGGCGGTGCGCTCGTCCCACTGCCGCAGCCTCTCGGCGTCCCGGGAGAGGGACTGGACATGGGCCAGGACATGGTGGGCGAAGAGCACGGGCTGGGCGTGCTGGAGATGGGTCCGGCCCGGCATGGCGACGTCCGGGTGGGCCTCGGCGAGGCCCACCAGCGCGTCCTGGAGGTCGGCGATCAGCCCGCCGATGATCCGGGCGTGATCGCGCAGATACATCCTGAAGAGCGTGGCGACCTGGTCGTTGCGGGACCGGCCCGCGCGCAGCTTGCCGCCGAGGTCGGGACCGAGCCGCTCCAGCAGACCGCGTTCCAGGGCGGTGTGGACGTCCTCGTCGGCGACGGTGCCGGTGAACTCGCCCGAGGCCACGTCCGCTTCGAGCAGGTCGAGCCCTGCGAGCATGCGCTCCAGTTCTCCGGCCGTGAGCAGACCCGCCTTGTGGAGTACGCGGGCGTGGGCGCGGGAGCCGGCGATGTCGTACGGCGCGAGCCGCCAGTCGAAGTGGACGGACGCGGACAGCTTCGCCAGCGCCTCTGCGGGACCGTCCGCGAAGCGGCCACCCCAGAGCCGGACGTCACCGTTGTTGCTGCTCACAGCTCTTGCTCCTCAAGACTTGCCAAGTTCTGGACATGCAGCCGCCTCCCTGCCGCGGACCGGCGGGGAGGCGGCTGTCGTACGCGTATCGAATCAGGCGAGGTCGCGCTTCGCCGCGATCTTCGACGACAGGCCGAAGATGTCGATGAAGCCCTGCGCCTTCGACTGGTCGAAGGTGTCGCCCGAGTCGTAGGTGGCGAGGTTGAAGTCGTACAGCGACTGCTCGGACTTCCGGCCGGTGACGACGGCACGGCCGCCGTGCAGGGTCATCCGGATGTCGCCGGTGACGTGCTGGTTGGCCTCGTTGATGAAACCGTCCAGAGCCCGCTTGAGCGGGGAGAACCAGAGGCCGTCGTAGACGAGCTCGCCCCAGCGCTGCTCGACCTGCCGCTTGTAGCGGGCGAGCTCACGCTCGACCGTGACGTTCTCCAGCTCCTGGTGGGCGGTGATCAGCGCGATCGCGCCCGGGGCCTCGTAGACCTCCCGGGACTTGATGCCCACCAGACGGTCCTCGACCATGTCGATCCGGCCGATGCCCTGGGCCCCCGCGCGCTCGTTGAGCTGCTGGATGGCCTGGAGGACGGTGACGGGCTTGCCGTCGATGGCGACCGGGACGCCCTCCTTGAAGGAGACGATCACCTCGTCGGGCTCACGCGGGGTGGCCGGGTTGGAGGTGTACTCGTAGATGTCCTCGATCGGCGCGTTCCAGATGTCCTCGAGGAAGCCGGTCTCGACGGCACGTCCGAAGACGTTCTGGTCGATGGAGTACGGCGACTTCTTGGTGGTCGCGATCGGGAGCTGCTTCTCCTCGCAGAAGGCGATCGCCTTGTCCCGGGTCATGGCGTAGTCACGGACCGGGGCGATGCACTTCAGGTCGGGCGCGAGGGAGGCGATGCCGGCCTCGAAGCGCACCTGGTCGTTGCCCTTGCCGGTGCAGCCGTGGGCCACGATCGAGGCGCCGTGCTTCTGCGCGGCGGCGACGAGGTGCTTGACGATGGTCGGCCGGGAGAGGGCGGAGACCAGCGGGTAGCGGTCCATGTAGAGGGCGTTGGCCTTGATCGCCGGGAGGCAGTACTCGTCGGCGAACTCGTCCTTGGCGTCCGCGACCTCGGCCTCGACGGCACCGCAGGCGAGCGCGCGCTTGCGGATGACGTCCAGGTCCTCGCCGCCCTGGCCGACGTCCACGGCAACGGCGATGACCTCGGCGCCCGTCTCCTCGGCGATCCAGCCGATGGCGACGGAGGTGTCCAGACCGCCCGAGTAGGCGAGTACGACGCGCTCGGTCACGGGTTTCTCCTTACAGTGCATGGCGTGATGGGTATAACTATGCAGACCTCTGTATGTTTTGTCAATGGCGCCGAATATTCGGCGGCGCTCCGAGTTGCCCACCCCTACGCTCTCGCCATGCGAAGTCTGCTGAAACGGCTGGTGGGCGGCGGTCGGGCGGTCCGGAGCCCGGCGGAGGAGACGGGGGACCACCTCCCCCGGACTCCTGGGGCACCGGCCCACGATGGTTCCGCCCCGGTCACCGAACCCCTGGACATCTCGTCGGCGGAGACCCTGGCCCAGACCTGGGACACCCTGGCCCGGAAGGTGACGTCGACGTCGGCCCCGGAGGCGTGGCTGGCCCTCGATGCCGAGATCCGGGCTTTCACCCTGTGGGCGGCCCGCCTCGCACGCCCGTCCGGCGCTCATGGTGAACCCCCTCTGGGCGTCAGGCTGTGCCACGGCGACGGCCGGGTCCGGGAGGCCGCGCTCAGCGAGGCCGCGTCCGAACCCGCGCTGCTGCCTCTCATCGTCATCCGCACCGCCGACTGGGCGGCTCCGGTTCGGGAGCGGGCCAGGGAGGCGCTCCGCGCGTTGCTCGCCGCGGTCGAGCCGGAGACCCTCCCGCCCGTCGCCGCCCTCGTCCTGCGCATCGGCCGCAGGGAGCGCGGCGACTACGCGCGTGACGTACTCGCCGATCTCGTTCGGACGACACCGCTCGAACACCTCGAACCGCTGCTCTCGAGCCGCGACCGCGCCGCGTGCCGCTTCGTGCACGCCGTCCTGATCGAGGAAGGCGCGTTCTCCCCGGGTGATCTCGCCCGTATCGCGATGACCGATCCGGACGTCGTCGTCCAGGATCTCTGCGCCGAGGCGGCCCTCGCCAAAGCGACGAAGACGCATGCCACGGACGTCGCGCAGGTGATCGACCGGCTGCTCACCGCCCGCCGGGGGAGGGTGCGCTCCGCCGGCGTCACGGCGCTGCGCCGCGCCGGGCGCCATGCCGAAGCGGAGCCGTATCTCACCGACGAGTCCGGGCTCGTACGCGCCTGCGCGCGCTATGTGCTGAGGCAGGGCGGCATCGAGCCGCTGCCGCTCTACCGGGCGCTGTGCTCCGACCCCGTCTCCCCGCACCTTCCGTCCTGGGCGCCGCTCGGACTGGCGGAGTGCGGCGAGCCCGCGGACGCCGCACTGCTGTGGCCGCTGATCACCCATCCCACCGGGGCCGTCCGAGCCGCCGCGATCGCCGGGCTGCGGGTCCTCGGCAAGACCGACTACCTGCGGCTGCGGCCGTTGCTCGACGATCCGTATCCGGCCGTCGTACGCGAGACGACGGAGGCCCTGCTGCCGTCGGCGGAACGCATCCCCACCGAGTGGCTGCTCGCCCTGCTCAAGTCCCGCCGGTCCATACCCTTGCGGCGGTCCGCGTCCCGCCTGCTGCGGGCCCAGGGCGGGATGGCACGGCTGCGCGGCGCCGTGGCTCTGCTTCGGGACCAGGAGCCCGGGCTGCGGCGGCGGGCCATCGCCGATGTGCGGCGGCAGGACTGGCCCTCCCTTCTGCTGTCCGGGGACGCGCAGCCGGCCGAGCTGGCGAAGCTTCTGCGCCGCTGTTCCCCGGCCCTCGACGACCACGAACTGCGCCTGCGCATGGCCGCCCTGGGCCTGGGGCGCTGACCGCCCCACGGCCGACGGCGGCCCGGGCGGGCGACTCGCCGGTCACGGTCGCTCCGCGCAGCGGGGGCCGTGTGCCCGGAGCCGGTCGCCCGCATGGGTGGCGGTCCTGGCCCGCCGAGGCGCACGGCCTGGTGGGAGAGGCCCACGAACGCGGCGGCTACACGCGACAATCAGGCCATGGGACAGACGTATGAGCGCATAGAAGGCCGTATCCGCACGTTCATCGAAGAGCAGCCCGTCTTCTTCACGGCCACCGCGCCCCTCGCGGGCGACGGCCACATCAACCTCTCCCCCAAGGGCCGCAAGGGCACCCTCGTCGTCGTCGACGAACTGACCGTCGCCTACCTGGACTTCGGCGGCAGCGGCGCCGAGACCATCGCCCATGTCCGGGAGAACGGGCGCATCACCCTGATGTGGTGCGCGTTCAGCGGACCCCCAAAGGTGCTGCGGGTACACGGACAGGGGGAGGCGGTCTTCCGTGACGATCCGCGCTGGGCCGGGCTGGTCACGCTCTTCGAGGAGGCCGACGGCGCGGGTGCCCGCGCGATCATCGTCGTGCGCGCCCGGCGGATCGCCGACGCCTGCGGCTTCGCCGTCCCCTTCATGGACTACCGCGAGGAGCGCACCCAGCACGCGGAGCACCTCGCGCGCAAGACGGACGAGGAGTTCGCGGCGTACTGCGAGAAGAAGCCGCACGTCGGCGTCAGTCTCGACGGACTCCCCGCGCTGCCGCTGCCTCTCCCGGCCCGCACCAGCTGAGCTCCGCCGGGTTTCCCGTTCTGCCGTCCGTCGCGATTGAACTCCAGGCTGCCCCGCTCCGTATTCACGTGAGCGATACGGAGGAGCCGAGGAGCAGCCGTGGCGACGATGATTCAGAGCGGTCGGGCAGCACGACGCCAGACCATGCGCGCGATCCGGCCGCGCCGCAATCCCGCAGCGATGCTGCTGGGACTGGCGTGGGCGGGAGCGACAGCCGTTCTGTGGCTGTGGTGGGACAACACCACGGTCGTGCGAATGGACACCGCCCAGTGGCTGATCGGAGCCGGGCGGATCACGGGCCTGCTCGGCGGCTACATGATCGCGCTCGTGGTGCTGCAGATGGCGCGGGTGCCGGCGCTGGAGCGACGCGTCGGTTCCGACCGGGCGACCCGATGGCACGCGATGAGCGGACGGTACGCGATCAGCCTGATCGTCGCCCATGTCGTCCTGACCGTCTGGGGTTACGCGGTCCAGGCCCGCACCGGCTTCGTCGAACAGACCGTCACGGTCGTCGTCGACTTCCCGGAAATGATCAACGCGGCCATCGGCACCGGGCTCTTCCTGCTGATCGGCTTCGTATCGGCCGGCATGGTGCGCCGCCGCATCAGCTACGAGGCCTGGTACTACCTGCATCTGCTCACCTATGCCGCGGTCTATCTGACGTTCTGGCACCAGCTGGCCACCGGTGCCGAGTTCGTGGCCAGCCCGACCGCCCGCACCGTCTGGTACGTGATGTACGGGGCCGTCGGGGCACTGCTGCTCTGGTACCGGGTGCTGGCCCCCATCCGGCTCAACCTCTGGCACCGCATGGAGGTGGAGGCGGTCGTGGAGGAAGCACCCGGAGTGGTGTCCGTACTGATCACCGGGCGACGCCTGCACCGGCTCGGTGCGGAGGCGGGTCACTTCTTCCGCTGGCGGTTCCTCGCCAGGGGCCTGCGCTGGAGCGCCAACCCCTACTCGCTCTCCGCCCCTCCCCGGCCGGATCTGCTGCGCATCACCGTCAAGGCGGCCGGCAACCACAGCACGGCCCTGTCCCGGCTGGAGCCCGGCACCCGGGTCTGGGCGGAGGGCCCGTACGGCGCCATGACCGCCTCCAGGCGCAGCCGGAACAAGGTGCTGCTGATCGCCGGTGGCGCCGGAATCACCCCGCTCCGGGCCCTGTTCGAGACGCTGCCCGGCGGCCCCGGTGATCTGACCCTGCTCTACCGCGCCGGCAGCACCGGGGACCTGGCGCTGTGGAGCGAGCTGCGGGAGATCGCCGAGGTACGGGGCGCCAAGCTGATGTACGCCGTCAACGGGCCTGACGGGGCGAGGCCCGAGATCACCACCGAACGGCTCAAGGAAGTCCTGCCGGACATCGACGAGCACGACGTCTATCTCTGCGGGCCGCCCGGGCTCGCAGAGGAGTCGTACAACGCACTGCGCGCGGCGGGCGTGCCGTCCCGCCGCATCCATCACGAGTCCTTCGAGATGTGAGGCCCTCCGTGAAGAGGAAGCATCCCCTGCGCCGGATCATGATCGCCGTCGCCGGCACCACCTCGGCGGTGGTGCTCCTGCTCGCCATGAAGCAGCCGGGCGCACCGCTGGCGGGCGCGTCGTCACAAGTCGGCGGTGCGGTGCCGCCCGCCGCGTCGGCGTCCGCCGGCGGTGGAACCGAGCCCGCGGGCGGGCAGACGGTGCTCGGTGAGGAAGCCCAGACCCAGTACGGACCGGTGCAGGTCCGGCTGACCATGGGCGGCGGGCGGATCACCAAGGCCGAAGCCGTGAAGACCCCCGACACCGACCCCAACAGCCGCAAGATCGCCGCCGGCGCCGTCCCCCAGCTCAACAAAGCCGCCATCACTGCCCAGAGCGCACAGATCGACACCGTCTCAGGTGCCACGTACACCAGCCAGGGCTACATCAAGTCGCTGCAGAGCGCGATCGACAAAGCCGGCGCCGCAGGGGCCGCGGGTGCGGCGCAGGGGCAGGGTGCGGGTGACGCCTCCGGCACGGGCGGAGCGGCGGCCGGCGCGGATCCGGGCACCGGGGAGGAAACCGGCAACGGTGCAGGGGGCGGATCGGGATCCGGTACGGATCCGGGGGCGGGCGCGGACGCCGCCGCACCCACGACCGTGCTCGGCAAAGAGGCGCAGACCCAGTACGGACCGGTGCAGGTCCGGCTCACCGTGAGCGGCGGGCGGATCACCAAGGCCGAGGCCGTCAAGGCCCCCGACACCGACGCCAACAGCCGCAAGATCGCCGACAATGCCGTCCCCCAGCTCAACAAAGCCGCCATCACGGCCCAGAGCGCACAGATCGACACCGTCTCGGGCGCCTCGTACACCAGCCGGGGCTACATCGAGTCACTGCAGAGCGCGATCGACGAGGCCGGCCTGTGACGGCGGGCCAGGGACGGCTGCGCCATGTCGAGCATGTGATGGGCACGGTGTTCTCGTTCGACGTCCGCACCTTCGGCGGAGCAGACGGCGAGGACGGTGACGCGCGGGTACGGGCCGGACTCGCGGGGGCCGTGGCGGGCCTGCACCAGGTCGACGAGGTCTTCTCGACCTTTCGCGCAAACAGCCAGATCAGCAGGCTCGCCCGGGGTGAGATCGCCCTGGAGGACTGCACCGCGGATGTGATCGAGGTGCTGCGGCACTGCGACGCCGAGGAACTCCTCAGCGACGGCTACTTCACGGCACGCTATGCCGACAGGCTCGACCCCACGGGACTGGTCAAGGGATGGGCGGTGGAACGCGCGGTGCGCATGCTCGCCTCGTCGGGTGCCGCGGCGGTCTGTCTCAACGGCGGCGGGGACATCCAGCTCCACGGCGGTCCTTGGCGGGTCGGGATCTCCGATCCGCTGGGGCCCGGCGGGCTGGTCGCCGTGGTCGAGGCCCACCGCACCCTCGCGGTCGCCACATCGGGCCCGGCCGAACGCGGCTGCCACATCGTCGATCCGCACACCGGCGAACCTCCCGTCGACGGCCTGGCGTCCCTGACCGTGGTGTGCCCCGGTCTCACCCAGGCCGATGCCCGGGCGACGGCGGCGTACGCCATGGGCGGGCGGGCCCGCGACTGGCTCGAGGCGCTCCCCGACACGGAGGGCTTCGCCGTCACCGCGGACGGCGGCATCTGGCAGACCAGTGGATTCGCCCGCCATCTGGCGACGGCTCCGCTCCGCCCGGACGGCAAGGCCGCCTGACACTCCGGCCGGGGTGAGTGCCGGGCCGGCACTCACCCCGGAACCTCAGCGCTCCTTCTGCGCCAGCCGCAGCAGATGGTCGGCCAGTGCCTGACCGCCGACCGGATCGCGCGAGATGAGGAGCAGCGTGTCGTCGCCGGCGATCGTGCCGAGGATCGCGTGCAGTTCGGCCTGGTCGATGGCCGAGGCGAGAAACTGGGCCGCGCCCGGCGGCGTACGCAGCACCACCAGGTTGGCCGATGCCTCCGCGGAGATCAGCAGCTCCCCCGACAGGCGCCGCATCCGCTCCTCCTTGGCGGACTCCCCCAACGGCGCCTGCGGGGTACGGAATCCGCCCTCGCTCGGCACCGCGTAGATCAGTTCGCCTCCGGTGTTGCGGATCTTCACCGCGCCGAGCTCGTCGAGGTCACGCGACAGGGTGGCCTGGGTGACACTGAGCCCGTCGTCGGCGAGGAGCTTCGCCAGCTGGCTCTGCGAGCGCACCGGCTGCCGGTTGAGGATGTCCACGATCCGGCGGTGGCGGGCCGTGCGGGTCTGCGGCACGGCGGGCCCTCCCCCGGACTCCGTCTGGGGGGAATCCCACTCCTCGGTCTGCTGCGCCTCGGTCATCGTCGTCTCATTCTCCGGATCGTCCGTCCCCGTGCCGTGCTTCGTCGAGGATGCCGGGGAGCGCCCGGAGGAACGCGTCCACCTCCGCGTCGCCGATGATCAGCGGCGGCATGATCCTTACGACATCGGGGGCGGGCGCGTTGACCAGGAGGCCGGCACTCTGAGCCGCCTGCTGCACGTGGGACGCGAGCGGCTCGTTGAGCACGATACCCAGCAGCAGGCCCGCGCCGCGGACATGCGAGACCAGGGGGTGGCCCGACGACTCGATTCCGTCCCTGAGACGCTCCCCGGTGCGCTTCACCTCGTCGAGCCTCCCGTCGAGGGTCCTGAGGACGGCGAGTCCGGCCGCGCAGGCGACCGGGTTGCCGCCGAAGGTCGTGCCGTGGTGCCCGGGCCTGAAGAGGTCGGCGGCCTCGCCGAAGGCGACGACGGCGCCCAGCGGCAGGCCGCCTCCGAGGCCCTTGGCGAGGGTGACGATGTCCGGCTCGATGCCGTGCGCCTTGTGGGCGAACCAGTGCCCGGTCCGCCCGACCCCGGTCTGCACCTCGTCGAGGACGAGCAGGGTGCCGGTGGCCCGGGTGATCTCGCGCGCGGCCTCGAGGTAGTCGGCGGGCGGGACCACCACACCGTTCTCGCCCTGGATCGGCTCGATGACCACCAGGGCGGTCTCGTCCGTGACGGCCGCCCGCAACGCGTCGGCGTCACCGTAGGGGACGTGGGTGACGTCGCCGGGCAGCGGAAGGAACGGCTGCTGCTTCGCGGGCTGGCCGGTGAGTGCCAGGGCCCCCATGGTGCGGCCGTGGAAGCCGCCTTCCGTGGCGACCATGTGCGTGCGCCCGGTGAGCCGCCCGAGCTTGAACGCGGCCTCGTTCGCCTCGGCCCCCGAGTTGCAGAACAGGACACGGCCGGGGCGGCCGAAGAGATGGAGCAGCCGCTCGGCGAGCGCGATGGGCGGCTCGGCCGCGTACAGGTTGGAGACATGGCCGAGGGAGGCGATCTGGCGGGAGACGGCCTCGACGATCGCGGGGTGGGCATGGCCGAGTGCGTTGACCGCGATACCGCCGACGAAATCGAGGTACTCGGTGCCGTCGGCGTCCCAGACCCGTGCCCCCTCGCCGCGGACCAGAGACAGCTGCGGGGTGCCGTAGTTGTCCATCATGGCGCTCTGCCAGCGCTGCGAAAGCCCCTGCCGGGACTTGGCGTCGGTCATACGGCTGCCCCTTCGGCTCCGTCGGGCACGACCATCGTGCCGATGCCCTCGTCGGTGAAGATCTCCAGCAGGATCGAGTGCTGTACCCGGCCGTCGATCACGCGCGCGGTGTTGACGCCGTGGCGCACGGCGTACAGGCAGCCCTCCATCTTGGGGACCATGCCGCTGGACAGCTCCGGCAGGAGCTTCTCCAGCTCGCTCGCGGTGATACGGCTGATCACCTCGTCGCTGTTCGGCCAGTCCTCGTAGAGCCCTTCGACGTCGGTGAGGACCATCAGGGTCTCGGCGCCGAGGGCGGCGGCGAGTGCGGCCGCCACGGTGTCGGCGTTGACGTTGTAGACGTGGCCGTCGTCCGCGGAGCGTGCGATGGAGGAGACGACGGGGATGCGGCCGTCCTCCAGCAGCGCGTCGATCGCACCGGTGTCGATCGCGGTGATCTCGCCTACCCGGCCGATGTCGACGAGTTCGCCGTCGATGCTGGGCCGGTGCTTGGTGGCGGTGATGGTGTGGGCGTCCTCGCCGGTGAGGCCGACGCCGAGGGGGCCGTGCTCGTTGAGGAGCCCCACCAGTTCACGCTGGACATGGCCCGCCAGCACCATGCGTACGACGTCCATCGCCTCGGGCGTCGTCACCCGCAGCCCGGCCTTGAACTCGCTGACCAGCCCGTGCTTGTCGAGCTGTGCGCTGATCTGCGGCCCGCCGCCGTGCACCACGACGGGCTTGATACCGGCGTGCCGCAGGAAGACCACGTCCTGGGCGAAGGCCGACTTGAGCTCCGCGTCGACCATGGCGTTCCCGCCGAACTTGATGACTACCGTCTTGCCGTGGTGCCGGGTGAGCCACGGCAGCGCCTCGATCAAGGTCTGCGCCTTGGGAAGTGCGGTGTGCTTGCGAGTGCTCATCGTTCCCTTGTCCCTGGTCGTCAGGATGAGTAGGCGCTGTTCTCGTGGACGTAGTCGGCGGTGAGGTCGTTGGCCCAGATGACGGCCGACTCGGCGCCGGCCGCCAGGTCCGCGGTGATCCGCACCTCGCGGTAGCGCATGTCGACCAGGTCGCGGTCCTCGCCGACGGAACCGTTCCTGCACACCCAGACGCCGTTGATGGCGACGTTCAGCCGGTCGGGCTCGAACGCGGCCCCGGTGGTTCCGATCGCGGACAGCACCCGGCCCCAGTTGGGGTCCTCGCCGTGGATCGCGCACTTGAGGAGGTTGTTGCGAGCGATCGAGCGGCCCACCTCGACGGCGTCGTCCTCGCTCGCGGCATTGATCACCTCGATACGGATGTCCTTGGACGCGCCTTCGGCGTCGCCGATGAGCTGGCGGGCGAGGTCGTCGCAGACGGACCGTACGGCCCCGGCGAAGTCCGCGTACTCGGGGGCGATGCCCGAGGCGCCGGAGGCCAGCAGCAGCACGGTGTCGTTGGTGGACATACAGCCGTCGGAGTCGACCCGGTCGAAGGTGAGGCGGGTGGCGTCGCGCAGCGCGCGGTCCAGGACGTCGCTGCCGAGGTCGGCGTCGGTGGTGAGCACGACGAGCATGGTGGCGAGGCCCGGGGCGAGCATGCCGGCGCCCTTCGCCATGCCTCCGACGGTCCAGCCCCCGGCTTCGTACACGGCGGTCTTGTGCACGGTGTCCGTGGTCTTGATGGCTGTCGCGGCCTTCTCGCCGCCGTGCGGGCTGAGTTCGGCCGCGGCCTTCTCGATACCCGGGAGCAGCTTGTCCATGGGCAGCAGGACGCCGATCAGTCCGGTGGACGCGACGGCGATCTCGCCCGCGCTGTGGCCCTCGAGGACCTCGGCGGCCTTCTCGGCGGTGGCGTGGGTGTCCTGGAAGCCCTTGGGGCCGGTGCAGGCGTTCGCTCCGCCGGAGTTGAGGACGACCGCGGAGACCTCGCCGCCCCTGAGCACCTGCTCGGACCACAGGACGGGCGCGGCCTTGACCCGGTTGGAGGTGAAGACCCCGGCGGCGGTGTGGCGCGGTCCGTTGTTGACCACGAGGGCGAGGTCGGGCTTGCCGTTCTCCTTGATTCCGGCGGCGATGCCCGCGGCGGTGAATCCCTTTGCTGCCGTCACCGTCATGGCGCGACTCCGATCGTGGAAAGTCCCGTGGTCTGGTCGAGACCCAGGGCGATGTTCATGCTCTGGACCGCGCCGCCCGCCGTGCCCTTGGTGAGGTTGTCGAGGGCGCTGATCGCGATGATGCGGCCGGCGGCCGCGTCGTGGGCGACCTGGATCTGAACGGCGTTGGAACCGTAGACGGACGCCGTGGCGGGCCACTGTCCCTCGGGCAACAGACGGACGAACGGCTCGTCCGCGAAGGCCTTCTCGTAGGCGGCCCGGACGGTCTCGGCCGTGGCGCCGGGGACGGCCTTCGCGCTGCAGGTGGCGAGGATGCCACGGGGCATGGGCGCGAGGGTGGGCGTGAAGGACACCGTGACGGTCTCTCCGGCCACCGCGCTGAGGTTCTGGATCATCTCCGGTGTGTGCCGGTGTCCGCCGCCGACGCCGTACGGGCTCATGGAGCCCATGACCTCGGAACCGAGCAGATGCGGCTTGAGGGCCTTGCCCGCTCCGGAGGTGCCGCTGGCGGCGGTGATCACGGCCTCGGGCTCGGCGATACCTGCCGCGTACGCGGGGAAGAGCGCGAGCGAGACCGCGGTGGGGTAGCAGCCGGGGACCGCGATGCGCTTGGACCCCTCCAGCGCGGCGCGGGCACCGGGCAGTTCGGGGAGTCCGTAGGGCCAGGTCCCGGCGTGCGCGGAGCCGTAGAACCGCTCCCAGTCGGCGGGGTCCTTCAGCCGGAAGTCGGCACCCATGTCGACGACGAGCACATCGTCGCCGAGCTGTTCGGCGACGGCGGCGGACTGGCCGTGCGGCAGTGCGAGGAAGACGACGTCGTGTCCGGCGAGCGCCTCGGCCGTGGTCGGCGCGAGGACGCGGTCGGCCAGGGGCAGCAGATGCGGCTGGACGGAGCCGAGCTTCTGCCCGGCGTGGGAATGGCCGGTCAGGGTGCCGATCTCGACCCCGGGGTGGGCGAGGAGCAGCCGGAGCAGCTCTCCGCCCGCGTATCCGCTCGCACCTGCGACTGCTGTTCGTACCACCATCGACATCCTCCACCTCGACGGAGCATGACTATACGTAGAGGCACAGATTTATGCAACGCTGCTGTCTTGCGGTCGGCTCCGAAGAACGGTCTTCCCGTCGCCGGTCGGGTGGTGCTGCCGTGGGTGTGTGGGCGAGGCGGCGAGCGCGAAGATCCCGCGTCGGATTCACGTCACCTGAACCAGCTTGTCACGGCACACGACGAGGATGCCGGGCTGCGGGATCCGGGCGTGAGCGGTCGGGGTACGGCGAGTGCCGCTGAGATGGGTCCTGCTGGGGGCGCCTGCCTCGTCGGTGCTTCGAGCCTGCGGGGTAGGCGCCCGCCCCGAGTTCGTTCAGGTCCGGGATGTGGCTGCAGAAGGGGCCCGGCGGCACACCGCGGCGATGCCCTGCGCCAGATACGGGATCCGGTGCGCCGGAATCCCCGCGATGTTGATGCGCCCCGAAGCCGTGCCGTAGATGGCGAACTGCCTGCGCAGCCGGCGCATGCCGTCCGACGCCAGCGGCAGCATCGAGAACATGCCCTTCTGCCGCGCGAGCGACTCGGCCTCGGCGCCGCAGCCCAGCGCGTCCAGGTGCCCGACCAGATCCGACCGGTTGGCCGTGATCCGGTCGCGCATGACCTCGAGCTCGGCCCGCCACGCGGTCCGCAGCGCCTCGTCCTCCAGGACGGTGGCGACGATCGCGGCACCATGCTCCGGCGGCATCGAGTACAGGGTCCGAGCGGCGTTCTGCAGCGCCGTCTCCACATGGCTCAGCGCCTGCCGCGTCGGCCCGAGGACAATGGCGCAGCCGGTGCGGTCGCTGTAGAGACCGAAGTTCTTCGAGCAGCTGACGGCGATCAGCATTTCCGGAAGCCGGTCCGCCAGCATCCGGGTGGCCCTCAGGTCGGCCTCGAGACCGTCGCCGAGTCCGTGGTACGCCAGGTCGATGAAGGGCACCCAGCCGCTCGTCGCGGCGAGCTCGGCCAGTGCCTCCCAGGTCTCGGGAGAGGGGTCGATGCCCGTGGGGTTGTGACAGCAGCCCTGAAGGAGCACCACGTCGTCGCGTCCGGCGCCACGCAGGTCCTCGAGGATGCCGGTCGTGCCGGTCGGCCCTTCGGAGCCCGGCCCGCCGTACGTCCGCACCTTCAGGCCCGCGGCCTCGAGGATGGGCCGGTGGTTGACGTAGGCGGGGTCACTGATCCACACCGATGCCCCCGGGCGGGTCTGGCGCACCAGATCGGCGAGCAGCCGCAGGGCGCCGGTGCCCGCCACGGTCTGGACGACCGTGGCCCGTGCCGTGCGCTCCTCGGCCCCCAGCACCATCGACACCATGGCCCGGTTGAAGGCGGCGTTACCGGAGAGGCCGCGGTACTCCTTGGAGGCGGAACGTTCCGCCAGACGGATCTCGGCCTCTCTGACCGCTGACATGACGGGCGTGGCCCCCGTGTGGTCCCGGTACACACCGAGGACGAGGTTCAGGCGCTCCGGGCGCGTGTCGGCCGCGAACTCGGCGGCGAGATCCCACAGCGGGTCGGCCGGCGGGCGAGCGAGGAGTTCAAGCATCTGCGGAGACCTTGGATCGGGGGCGTCTGTTGGCGAGAACGACACCGACGGTGATGAGGGGTACGCCGAACAGGACGGGCAGGGTCGGCGACTCGCCCAGGAGTGGGATGGCGAGCAGGACGACGGCGACCGGGCTGAGGCTCCCGACGACCGAGCAGCGCTGCGGCCCCAGCCGCCGGATGGCGAAGGCGTACAGCAGTCCGGCACACAGACCGACGCCCAGACCCTGGACGACGAGGAACAGCACGAGATCGCCCCCGGCCGCCCGCGCGAGGTTGGTCGGCAGGACGCCGCTCAGGACGAGGAGCGCGATGACGGCGAACGACGGCAGGCACAGCAGCCCTATGGAGCCGACGGGGTCGAGCTCCACCTCCCGCAGCCCCACCGTGTACAGGGCCCACAGTCCGCTGGCGAGGAGCAGGACGCCCGAGCCGAGGAGGACGTCCGTGTCCAGTACGACGGTGTGGCGGCAGACCAGCGCGATCACTCCCGCGACGATCAGCACCAGCCCTGCCGTCTGCGTTCCCCGTGGAACGCCGCGCCCGCTCGCGACGAGAAGTCCGGAGACGAACAGCGGGACCATCCCGGGGACGATCGCCCCCACGAAAGCAGCGGACGTCAGTGAGCCGCCGTACATCGCCGCGAGGAAGAACGGCACCCCGGCACCACAGATGATCTTGGCAGCGGGTCCCGGCCGCACACCGGCCAGCTGGTGCCGGCGCCGCCACAGGGCAGGCGCCAGAACCAGGAGGGGCACGCCGAACCGCAGCAGGGCGGCGTCGGCCGGCAGCAGGGTGGAGGCGCTGAGGGCGCGTGCGCTCAACGCGAACGCCGCCCAGATCGTCACGGTCATGAGCAGCGCCAGCGTGCCCGCCGCCTGCGGAGAGAGCCGGTTCCCGGTGCCGCGGAGCGTCAGCGACCTGCTCCCCGGCTCCGGGGGCGCTGTCGCAGCGGCTGTGTTCGTCGCGGTCACCAAGAATCCTCCCGCCCATGACCGATCGGCCGGAATCCATGGCGACCCCGACCGATACGGCAACGCTAGGCCAATCCCCGGGGCAGTCGATTGCCAGTTGTGCCCTTCAGACCTAGGTTTGAGGCAGAATCTGCCAAGGAGGGGCCATGGACGCCGTCGATCTCAAGATCGTTCACGAGTTGCAGGCGGACGGTCGGCTGTCCAACCAGGACCTCGCCGACCGTGTAAGGCTGTCCCCCTCGCCCTGTCTGCGACGCGTCCGCCGCCTCGAGGAGTCGGGGCTGATCCGTGGCTACACCGCGATGGTGGACCAGGTCGCCTTCGGCCTCCCGATCACCGTCTTCGTACGGATTCGCCTCGAACGGCACACCGCCGATGCCGTCAATGTGTTTGAACAGCACGTCGGGCTCATCGAGCACATCCAGGACTGCTACCTGATGGCGGGGAGCAGCGACTATCTGCTCAGGGTCGTCATCGAAAGCCTCGAAGCCTACGAAGTCCTGGTGCGCACGCGGATCCACGCCATTCCCGGCATCACGTCAATCGAGTCCAGCTTCGCGTACGGGAGCGTCAAGCAGTCCAAGGTGTATCCGCGGCCCGGCACCGGGATCAACGGCTGAGGGGACGGCTCGGGCAGAGCGGCCGGGGTGAAGGGCCGGGGTCAAGAGTCAGGGAGAGGACTCAGTCGCCCTGTTCCGCTGTGCCCCGGCGAGTCTGGGCCAGCCACTCCGGTGCCGGCTCGGCCGCGCCGTACGCGTCGTGCCAGTTCCACCACTCGTACGGCGGGGTCTGCGGATAGCCCTCGGGCGAGTCCTCCCATTCCTCCTGCCGGCCGAGTGCGGTCATGTCGAGGTAGCTCCATGTGCTCCCCAGCGCCTCGTCCCCGCGGGCGTTGACGAAGTAGGTGCGGAACACCCTGTCGCCGTCGCGGATGAACGCGTTGGTGCCGTGCCACTCGTCCACATCCAGGTCGCGGTCGAACTCGTCGGTGAGCGTGTACCAGGGGATCGCCCAGCCCATCCGCGCCTTCAGCCGCTCGATGTCGGGCTGCGGCGCGCGCGAGGCGAAGACGAGCGTGGTGTCGCGGGCGTTGAGATGAGCGAGATGGCCCACGTGGTCGGCCACCATCGAACAGCCACGGCAGGCGTGGTCGGGCCAGCCGAACACACCGGGCTCGAAGAAGGCACGGTAGACGATCAGCTGCCGGCGTCCTTCGAACAACTCGAGCAGGCTCTGCCGGCCCTCGGGCCCGTCGAACTCGTACCGCTTGTCCATCTCCAGCCACGGCATCCGCCGCCGCTTGGCCGCCAGGGCGTCCCGGGCGCGGGTCAGGGCCTTCTCCTCGACGAGCAGCTGCCGGTGGGCGGCCTCCCACTCTCCCTGCGAAACGATCGGGGGTGTCTCCATGGCGACGTTCACCTCCGGCTCACTGGGCAGTCCCCTGACTCCAGGGTCGGCCGCCGCCGCCACGAGCGCATTCCGGTGTGGACAAAACCGGTCGTGCGCCCTCATGGGTGTACGGACCCGGAGCGTTTCGGCTGCGGGTCCGGCGGGCCGGTGCGCCCGGGCTCACCGGCCCGCCGGCGCCCGTGGTCCTGCAGCGCACGGTGCACCCGCGGGGTGACGAACGCCGCGTCGGCCGCCACCCGCGAGCGAGGAGCGCCGGGACTCGCGCGGACGAACCGACCGGCGCGGTCCGGCCCCGGCAGGGATCATAGGGCGCATGGTGCGTGCGGAGAGCGGCGGCTGGGCGGCGGAGGCGGTTCGTGCGCTGTGCGCGGAGGCCCGGCCGACGCCCCTGCTCCGGGCACCCGGCGTGCCCGGCGCACGGGTCGGGCTCGGCGAGCTCTACGTCAAGGACGAGTCCGCCCACCCCTCGGGGACGCTCAAGCACCGCCTGGTACGGGCGCTGCTGTGCGAGGCGATCGTGGACGGGGCGGTGCGCGACGGAATGCCGGTGGTGATGGGGACGGGCGGACCGGCCGCTGTGGCGGGTGCCTACTGCGCGCGCCGCGCCGGGCTGCCCTTCGTCGCCCTGGTGCCCGCCAAGACTCCCCCGGCGGTACGGGAGTCGGTCGAGCGCCACGGGGGACGCTGGCGGATCGCGACGGTGCCCGCGGACCTGCAGGAAGAGGCGCGTGGTCTCGCGGCACGTCTGGGCGGCTGCTTCCTCGACCACTTCGCCGACTCGGAGCGTGCGCTCGCACGCTGCCCCCTCCCGGATCTCGCCGAGGAGATCTACGGCCAGCTGGCCGCAGTGGGCGCGTCCCATCCGGCATGGCTGGTGGCGGGCCTCGGCACGGGCACGACCACGGCGACGCTCGGCCGGTATGCGAGCGCACGCGGCGGGAACGGGAGCCGCGCCAGGGTCGCGGGGGTGGACGCCGAGAACTCGGCGTACTTCCCGGCCTGGGCGAACGGCTGCGCCGACTACACGACCGGGATGCCGTCCCCGATTCCGGGGATCGGGCGGCCTCGCACGGAGCCCGCGTTCCGGCCGGAGTTGCTGGACCTGGTGATCCCGGTGTCGGAGTCGGCGGCGGAGGAGGGCCTGACCTGGCTGCGGTCGGAGGCGGCGTACGGGAGCGGGGGCGGGCCGGGGCTCGCGACGGGCGCCGTGGGCTGGGCCGTGCGCCATCTTCTGACCCGTATGAGGGAGTCCGGCACACCGGGCAGTGTGGTGATGGTGACCGGGGAGCGCGCGCCCCGGCCCTGCTCAGCCGCCAGTCTCCAGGCGTAGGTTCCAGCGGCCGGACCTGCCGATCAGCACGACGGTGGACAGCGGGCGCACATCGAGGTCCCAGTAGGTCGTCGGCGGGACCTTCAGCGCGTAGACTAGCGCGGCGCGTACGACGGCGGGTTCGGCGACGGCCAGCACGGTGTCGCCGTCGCCCACGGGCCGGGTGTCCAGCCAGCCCCCTATGCGGTTGATGAAGCCCAGCAGCGGCTCTCCCCCGTGCGGAGCGGCCCGCGGGTCGGCGAGCCACACGTCGACCGCGTCCGGTTCCCTCGCCGCCACCTCGGTCAGCGTGTGGCCGCGCCAGCGGCCCATGTCGCAGTCGCTCAGCGCGGGCTGCAGGAGGGGGGCGTAGCCGAGCGCGTCGGCGGTCGCCCTGCTGCGGGCCGTGGGCGAGCAGTAGCGCAACTCGGCCGCGCCGAGGGGCACGAGCGCATGCGCGGCGAGCTGGACCTCGTACCAGCCGGCCTGGTCCAGCGGCCGGTCGTCGTCGAAGCGCTCGGCCAGCCGCGAGGAACTGCGCGCGGCGGTGACGAGGGTGACCCGAACACTCATGGCGGGATCGTGATGCCGCGCGCCCTCCAGGTCAAGAGAGGTTACTCACCGTTAGCCGGTTGCTCCGCAGAGCGTTTCCCGCCAGGGTGCGCGGGTTCGCCCGTCCCTCTGATCAGGGGACCGGCTGATCAAGGGACCGGCATCCCTGACCGGGGGCCGGCACCGGCCGTCACCCCAGGACCTCGTCACAGGCCGCGCGCAGCCGCCGCACACCCTCCGTGATCTCCTCGGCGCCCGCGACACCGGCGAAGCTCAGCCGGATGTGGCCCGCCGGGGGTTCGGCACTGAAGTAGGGACGGCCGGGCGCGACGGCCACTCCGGCGCGCAGTGCGGCCGAGACGAGAGCGGACTCGTCGGTGCCGTCGGGGATGCGGAGCCAGAGGTGGTAGCCGCCGGAGGGGACGTGCGGAAGGACGAGTTCGGGGATCTGTGCGTGCAGGGCGGCGGTCAGGGTGCCGCGGCGGGTCGTCAGCTGGGCCGAGACGGCACGCAGATGCCTCTTCCAGGGTGGGGAGCCGACCAGTTCGAGTGCCGCCTCCTGGAGCGGGCGCGGCACGAAGAAGGCGTCCACGACATGGATGGCCCGCAGGCGCTCCAGGACGGGACCACGGGCGATGAGGGCACCTACGCGCATGCTCGGTGAGGTGACCTTCGTCAGCGAGCAGACGTGCACGACGACACCGTCGGGATCGTCCGCGGCGAGCGGGGCGGGCAGCGGCCCCGCGTCGTCGTGGCCGAGCCTGCGGGCAAAGTCGTCCTCGACGACGAAGGCGCCGGCGGCGCGGGCGATCCGCAGCACCTCGGTGCGGCGGTCGGGGGCCAGTACGGCCCCGGTGGGGTTCTGGAACAGCGGCTGGGAGACCAGGACCCGGGCCCCGGTGGCGGCGAAGGCCGATGCGAGGAGTTCGGGGCGTACCCCGCAACGGTCGGCGGGGACCGGCAGCGGACGCAGTCCGGCGGCACGGGCGATGGCCAGCATGCCGGGATAGGTGGGGGATTCGACGAGCACGGGGGCACCGGGCGGGGCGAGCGCGCGCAGTGCGGTGGCCAGGGCCGGCTGGCCCCCTCCGGTGACGAGCACGTCGGCACCGGTGAATCCGGGGCCGACACCGCGTGCGAACCAGTCACGCAGTTCGGGCAGCCCCTCGGCGGGCGGCCGCCCCCAGGCGCCGGGGCGTCGCCCGGCCCGGGCGAGCGCGGCGGCCATCGCGTGCTCGGGCTGGAGAGAGGGGTGTAGATAGCCGCCGTTGAACTCCACGACGCCGGGCGGCGGCGCCGCCAGGGTCACGAGCACACCGGACGCGTCCACGACCCTGGGCACCACGTCGTTCGCCGAGTCCGCGCTGAGGGAGACCTCCTGCCAGGAGGTGTCACCGCACTGCACGCCGCCGTTGCGGGGCTGTGCGCGATAGGCGCCGGCACCCGGCCGGGTCACGACGAGGCCTTCGGCAGCGAGCTGCGCGAGGGCCCGGGACACCGTGACCGGGGAGACCCGGTAGCGCTCGACGATGGTCCGGCTCGAAGGGAGCTTCTCACCGATGGAGTATCGACTGAGCTGCTTCTTCAGCGATTTCGCCAGCTCTTCGACACTGCTACCCTCATTCATGAGATCAAAGGATAGCGCTACTGGTTCGGGTGCGATAGCGGTCGCCACCGGAGCCCGACGCACGGACGTCCGCGCCGGCGGCACCGTGCTGGCCATGCTCGGCATCGTCGCCTTCTCGCTCACGTTCCCCTCCACGGCCTGGGGACTGGAGTCCTTCGGGCCCTGGTCGCTGGTCGGGCTGCGGAGCGTCCTCGCCGCCCTGATCGCCGGCGTCTTCCTCGTGGCGCTCCGCGTACCGGTCCCACCGCGACGGCACTGGCCGTCCCTCGTGGTCGTCGCCGGCGGGGTGGTCCTGGGCTTCCCCCTGCTGACGACACTGGCCCTGCGGACTTCCACGACCTCGCACGCCGCCGTCGTCGTCGGTCTGCTCCCGCTGACCACCGCGGTCTTCGCCGCCGTACGCACCGGGCGTCGCCCCTCACGGACCTTCTGGACTGCCGCGCTGGCGGGAGCGGTGGTCGTGGTCGGGTTTGCGCTGCAGCAGAGCGGGGGCGCCCCCTCCACGGGCGATCTGTATCTGTTCGGTGCCCTGCTGGTGTGCGCCGCGGGCTACACCGAGGGCGGACGGCTGGCCCGGTCGATGCCGGGCTGGCAGGTGATCGGCTGGGCCCTGGTCCTGTGCCTGCCCCTCGCCGTCACGGTCTCGGGTGTCGCTCTTACGGCCGAACCGGTCCGGCCGACCGTGCACGGTGTGGCCGGACTTGTCTGGGCGGCCGCCGGATCGACGTTCTTCGGGCTGTACGTCTGGTATCGCGGGATGGCTTCGATCGGCATCGCGAGGGCCAGCCAGCTGCAGCTCGCCCAGCCGCTGCTGACGCTGGTCTGGTCGGTCCTGCTGCTGTCGGAGCAACTCACGCCCGCCGCCCCGGCCGCGGCCGTCGCCGTGCTCGTGTGCATCGTGGTCACCCAGCGAGCCGGCGCCCGGCCTTCCTCCGCCGCCACAGCAGTCACGGCGTCACACCGGCCGCGTCCGGCAGCGCCGCCGAAGCACTCGGCTGCCGTTCCGGAGTGATGCGCGTCACGCTCCGGCACGTAGACTCAGGAATACCGATCGCGCTCCCACAAGGAGGTCACGCCCGATGGAAGCGAGTGTGGGCGACAAGCTGCTCGTGCACGGCCGGGTCGTCGGCCAGCACGACCGGCTCGCCGAAGTCATGGAGGTCCTGGGCGATCACGGCACTCCGCCGTACCGAGTCCGCTTCGAGGACGACGGCCACGAGTGCCTCATGTCACCGGGCCCCGACACCGTCGTACGCCACCACGAAAAGGGCTGACCAACGGCTCATCGCGGTGACCGGACCCGGGTCGGGTAGTGATCGGCCACCACGTTGTCCATCGCCCCGATCCGGTCCGTCACCACTTCCTTGGCCGCGAAGAAGCAGTGTCCGCGCACGTCGGCATAGCGCCCCGCGAGCGTGAGGTGACGCGACAGCTCCTTCGGGTCCTGCCAGGCCCTTGCCTGTGCGGGATCCCCCGCCTTGTAGAGCGCCTCGCCGATGTAGAGGTCGACGCCGCTCCCCTGCGCGACGGACGCCCACCAGGGCACCAGCCGGGCGTAGTCGGCGACGTTCAGACCGATGTGCCAGTACAGCTGCGGGACGACGTAGTCGATCCAGCCCTCGCGCACCCAGGTACGGGTGTCCGCGTAGAGGTCGTCGTAGGTCTCCACGCCCGCCGAGGTGTCGGAGCCGAGGGGGTCGGTGTCCGCGTTGCGCCAGACCCCGAAGGGGCTGATGCCGAAACGGACGCCGGGCCGCAGCGCCTTGATCCGTGACCCCATCTCCCGCACCAGGCGGTTGATGTTGTCGCGCCGCCAGGCCGCACGGGAGGGGAAGCCCGCACCGTACCGCTCGTACGCGTCGCCGTCGTCGAACTCCTGCCCGCCCTCCGGATAGGGGTAGAAGTAGTCGTCCCAGTGCACGGCGTCGATGTCGTAGCGCGCGACGGCGTCGAGCATCGCGTCCTGGACGAACTTCCTGACCTGCGGAAGCCCGGGGTTGTAGTAGAGCTTCCCGCCGTACGTGACCACCCAGCCGGGGTTGCGGCGCGCCGGGTGGTTCCTGACCAGCCGGGTGAGGTCCGCGTGGGTGGCCACCCGGTAGGGGTTGAACCACGCGTGCAGTTCGAGCCCCCGGGCATGGGCCTCCTTCACCGCGGTGCCGAGCGGGTCCCAGCCCGGATGCCGCCCCTGGACCCCGGTGAGCCACTGGGACCAGGGTTCGTACGGGGACGGCCACAGGGCGTCGGCGGCCGGCCGGACCTGGCAGACGACCGCGTTGAGCCGCCGGGCGACGGCCGCGTCCAGGTAGCGCAGCAGCTCGGAGCGCTGCCGGGCCGCGCTCAGCCCCGGAGCGGAAGGCCAGTCGCGGCCCGCCACGGTGGCCAGCCACATCCCCCGGAACTCGTTGCCGCCGCGCTTCCCCGCCCGTCCCCCGACGGCCGCCGCGGCCGGCAGGCCCGGCAGGCCCCGCTCGTCGGTCACGGCCAGCGCGGTGAGCGCGCCGGCCGCCATGACGAGTCCTCTTCTGCTGATCTGTCCCATAACGGCTCCGCACACCTCTCTGTGCCGAATGCTCACGCACCGTACTCGATGTCCCGCCCAGCATGCCGCCCCGGCCCCCCGAGCACACGCACCCCCGGAGTAACGTCGTGGGGTCGAGGCGGGCGACGGAGCGCGGGGGACCCGTACAAAGACCACGAAGACCAGCGAAAGGCACGATGTGACCGAGACTGTGGCCGACGTAACCCGCGTCGGAGTGGTGGGCTGTGGCCAGATGGGCGCGGGCATTGCCGAGGTGTGCGCCCGCAGTGGACTCGAGGTCAAGGTCGCCGAGACCACCGGTGAGGCCCTCGAGATCGGCCGTACGCGTCTGCACAACTCCCTCTCCAAGGCCGCCGAACGCGGAAAGATCACCGCGGAGGAGCGGGACGCCACGCTGGCGCGGCTGAGCTTCACCACGGATCTCGGGGAGTTCGCCGACCGCGATCTCGTCATCGAGGCCGTCGTCGAGAACGAGCAGGTCAAGACGGAGATCTTCCAGGTGCTCGACCAGGTGGTGACCCGTCAGGACGCCATTCTGGCCTCCAACACCTCCTCCATTCCGCTGGTGAAGCTGGCCGTCGCGACATCGCGCCCCGACCAGGTGATCGGCATCCACTTCTTCAACCCGGCCCCGGTGCAGAAGCTCGTGGAGCTGATCCCGGCGCTGACCACGTCCGAGGAGACCATCAAGCGCTCCGAGGCCGTGGTCCAGCAGGTGCTGGACAAGCACGCGATCCGTGCCCAGGACCGCTCGGGCTTCGTGGTGAACGCGCTCCTGATCCCGTATCTGCTCTCGGCGATCCGCATGTTCGAGTCGGGCATCGCGAGCCGGGAGGACATCGACAACGGCATGGAGCTGGGCTGCGCCCATCCGATGGGGCCGCTGAGGCTCACGGACCTGATCGGTCTCGACACGGTCGCGTCGGTGGCCGACTCGATGTACTCGGAGTTCAAGGAGCCGCTGTACGCGGCCCCTCCGCTGCTGCAGCGGATGGTGGACGCGGGCCGGCTCGGCCGCAAGTCCGGCTCGGGCTTCTACTCCTACTCCTGACCTGCTAAAATCTCTCCCCCGCCAGGCAGTTCACGCGCTCTTGGCGGTAGCGATCGGGGCCGCTACCTCGGCGTAAGGCAGCGGCCCCGGATGATCGTCAAGAAACTCAGGGAGTTCTCAGGGAGTTTCAGCCGGAGATCACTCCCAGCCACGCGTCGACCGCCGTTCTCCCGCGCTCGCCCCGGTCGGGCATGAAGTGCGCATAGATTCTGAACGTGCGGAGGATTAAGGCCACAGGGCGTGAGTGACCCTTATGTTCGCCCGAGCCCAATCGGCCGAGAGGAACAATTCACTGGGAAGATACATGTCCCAGCCCATCGTTCCCCTGCCCCCGGGCATCGCCAGGCTCTGAGGATAGGCCGTTGCGGCAAGGCCATCGCTTCGGCATCCTTTCGCTACGTGCAGACGCAGGGTTGGCCTTACCCTCACCTGTTCGTCATCCCCAAGGGTCGCACGCAATTTCAGAGTAGCCAGGGCATAACCTGCGCACACACTGACCTCGAACTTCGCCGATCGGTTGCCGTGCGTGAGGTTGATTTCCTTTCGAAACGGCTTAGATTCCAGCTCGCCACCCGATTTGAAGGGGGCTGGCGCGTCGAGCACAGTCAGACCTCCTTTGAGGACGACGATGTGGTTGATCGCCGCCGCAGCGGGCATCGTCATTGCTGCGAACGGAATTGGGGTCAGCAGAACGGCGGCTGCTATGGCATGTCCGAGTTTCATTGCGAAGCCTCGTGTCTATTTCCGGTAGGAGGAATAGGAGGGGGGCCGATCACTCGTCAGGATTCACTCCCCGTCAGCCGTGCACCCCGGTCATTTCCGGATGGTGCGGGGGCCGCTTTCCATCCATGTGAATCTGCACTTCAAGTAAGCCCTGCCACAAAAAGCCCGTCACGCCCCTGAATCTCGGGACTTGACAGAGGGACGAACGACCGGCAGCCCCACGGGCCGTACAGCCAAGCCTCGCGACGCGAGTACAGGTGTCCGGGGCAGTCCCGTCGCATCGCAGCGGATGGTGGACGCGGGCCGGCTCGGCCGCAAGTCCGGCTCGGGCTTCTACTCCTACCCCTGACGCGTCGGCCGGGCCCGGTCACGAGGGGGCCGAGGCGCACGGCCCGGCGGGCATCAGCCCCCTCGCCGGCCCGGTCAGCCGAGCCGCAGATGGTGCAGCATCAGCAGCCCGGCCGCCATGTTGGCGGCCGGGATCTCGCCCCGGGCGATCATGTCCGGGACCAGCTTCAGCGGTATCCACTCACGGCGCGAGGACTCGAAATCGTCCTCGGGGTGACCGGTGTACGTCGCCTCCTCGGACCAGTACAGATGGTGCCGGGCGTCGGTCAGCCCGTTGGACGGCTCGACGGTCAGCAGATGCCGCAGGGGACCCGGCCGCCAGCCGGTCTCCTCCTCCATCTCCCGGGCCGCCGCGGTCTCGATGTCCTCTCCGTCCTCCACGACTCCCGCGGCCAGTTCCCAGCCCCAGCTGTCGGTGATGAACCGATGGCGCCAGAGCATCAGGACCTCGTTGGCGCCGTTGACGGCCGTCGCGACGGCGACCGGGCGGAGGCGGATCAGGAAATGGTCCAGGTGCCGGCCGTCGGGCAGTTCCACGTCGGCGAGGTTGACCCGGAACCAGCGGTTCTCATAGACGGTGCGTTCGCTCAACTTCGTCCACTCCACGTTCTGCCACCTTTCGACGAGACGGCGGCGTACGAGTACGCAGAGGGGATCCGGGACGACCACGACCACTGCGTCGCTTCCGGAACTCAGCCCCGCGAAGCGAGGCCGGACTCGTACCCGGACCCGCACGCCGGACTCGTACGCCGCGATGACCGCCCGCGTGCGGTCCGCGCGCCAAGTGTCGCCAGTACGGAACGACGGAACTCACAACGGATGTGACCGTCCCGGTCCCCGCCGGGGGCGAGTTCGCGCATCGGCGTCCGGGACCGGGCTGCCCGCGGGGAAGCCCCCGAAGCGGCTCACAGGGGTACGCGCAGGGCTCCGTCGATGCGTTCGGCCGCTTCGGCCGCCCGTACGGACCCGTTCGCCACGAGTTGCCGCCGGACCTCTCTGAGCCGGTCTCTGAGGCGCTGCGACTCCATGCCCCGTGCCCGCTCGGCCATTTCGCTCGCCGTCCACGCGGCACGATCGGCCTCGCCCTGGCGCAGTTCGAGCTGGCTGAGTATGGCGAGCCGGTGCACCCGGCCCCGGTCGTGGGCGGGTGCCGCTGCGGCCGCGGCGGCGTGCTCCCGGGCGGCCGTGAGGTCCCCGAGGCTCAACAGCGCCTCCGCCACCTGGACGTTGACCAGCCCGGGCTGCACATAGCCCGTCTCGTCCGGCTCGTGTCCCGGACGGATCCGCTGTGCCTCCGTCTCGGCGCGCCGGATGCAGCCGAGCGCGCTGCCCGTGTCCCCGAGCCGGGCGTACGCCTTCGCCTGCATCGCGCAGAGGTCGGCCGCCAGCGCGGGAGTGATCTCACGTCCGGCCGCCCTCAGCGCGGTTCCCGCGAAGGCGACCGCCTGCCGGTACTCCTCCATGAACAGCGACTGGTTGACGAGCAGGGCGACGACATAGGCACCGAGACCGCGATCGCCGCTCGCCTTCGCCAGGCGCAGCGCCTGGTGGAAGTAGCGCTGCGCGAGCCCGTGCGCGTCCGAGTCGTAGGCGCAGATTCCGGCGACGGCGACCAGTGAGCCCGTGGCGCGGTGGAGACGGCGCCCGAGGGCGTCGCTGTACGCGCCGCGCAGCAGCGGGGCGGCTTCGGCGTTCAGGAAGCCGACGACCCGGGAGCGGGTGGCGATGCCGCCCGCCTTGCGGTACATCAGCTCGTAGTGGGCGCGGGCAGCACGGAGCATGGTGACGTCGGCCGGGCTCGGGGGGTGCCTCCCGGGCCGAAGACCCTGCGGGAGAGTCCGGCCGTCACGGGAGACGTCGGCGTCCTCCGGAGGGTTCTCCCACTCCCACACCGGCATCACCGCGGGTGTGCCGGTGACCACCGCCGTGCCGATGAGGTGCGGGCGCTGCTGCTCGTCGGACCGCCACAGCGCGGTGGCCCGCTCGACGAACCCGGGGAGCGACGATCCGGCGGGGCCCGCGACGGCCCCGTGGACTCCCAGACCGATGTCGTCGAGGGTGACCACCCGGTGCAACCTGGCCGCGAGGACCTCGCAGATCAGATCGGGCACCTGCCCCCTGGGCCGCTGCCCCTTCAGCCAACGGGCCACGGCCGTGTGCTCGTACCGCAGGGCCAGGCCCCGCGCACGGCCGGCCTGGTTCACACGGGCGGCGAGGCCCGCGTGTGAAATGGCGGCCTCGTCCAGCAGGGCGTCGAGCAGGGTATTGGGCTGCATGGGGCCCTCCGTTGGCTCGGTGCGGCCAGCGTAGTGGAGTGCGGTTCGCACGGGGTGTGAAACAAGTGCATATATCCGTGCCGCACACGCTCTGCCGCATCGCCGTCCCGGTCGGTTGACTGAGCTGCCTCACATGGAGGCGGCCGGGCCGCCGGCTCCCCCTCGTACAGTGCGGCGGCCCGCTCCCGCGCCGTCCGTCCTGCCGGTCTGCCCGATACTCCGCGGCAGGGCGGGCGGCGCACACCAGGGGCACTGCGGTTCAGGCGACGCCTTCTCGGTGTGCCGGGCCTCTCGCGGCGCGCCACGGGCCCTCCCGCACCGCGAGAGGCGCGGCACACCGTGCAACGCCGCGTGGGCGCACCCGGATGGATCCGGGTGCGCCCACACAGGCATCAGCGGCCGTCAGGCTCCGCGCAGCACCGCGCCCACGCGCTCGGCAGCCAGCGCGATCGCCGCGTCACGAGCGGCAGAGGCCTCGTCGACGGTCAGCGTGCGGTCCGGAGCGCGGAAGCGGAGCGCGTACGCCAGCGACTTCCGGCCCTCACCGATCTGCGAACCGGAGAACACGTCGAACAGCCGGATGGACTCGAGCAGTTCGCCCGCGCCCTCCCTCAGCACCCGCTCGACCTCCGCCGACGGCACCTCGGAGTCGACCACCAGCGCCACGTCCTGTGTGGCCACCGGGAACGTGGAGATCCGCGGCGCCTCGAGAGCACCCTGTCCCGCCCGCTCGAGCAGGTCCAGCTCCATCTCCATCGCGCAGGTGCGCTCCGGCAGTCCGAGCGCCTTGATGACGCGCGGGTGCAGTTCGCCCGCGTGGCCGACGAGGGTCTCCTCGCCGTCGACGGTGGCGTACAGCGCGGCGCAGCGGCCAGGGTGCCACGGTGTGTGCTGGTCGGCGCGGATGACGAGCTCGACCCCGGCCTCGCGGGCCACGGTGCGAGCCGACTCGACCGCGTCGGCCCAGTCGGCCGGGCGTCCCCCGCCCCACCAGCCGGCCTGCTCGCGCGCGCCGGCGAGCACGGTGGCGACGCGACGCGGCTGGCGCGGAAGGGCCGCGTTCAGCAGGGCGATCTCCTCGTCCGTGGGCCGGCGGTCCACGGAGAGCGTCGCCGGGAGGGCCGTCTCCTCGTCGCCCGTGGGCCGGAAAACCAGTCCGGTCTCGAAGAGGGCCAGGTCGTTCCCGCCGCGGCCGACGTTGCGCCGCAGCGCCGTGAGCAGTCCGGGCAGCAGCGTGGTGCGCAGCGCCGGCTCCTCGTCCGAGATCGGGTTGGCCAGCGTGACGACGGTGCGCCGCGGGTCGTCCGCCTCGAATCCGAGCTGGTCGAGCACGCCTTCGCCGATGAACGGGTAGTTCAGCGCCTCGACGTAGCCCGCGCCGGCGAGCGCGCGGCCGACCCGGCGGTGCAGCCGCTGGCGCGCGGTGAGTCCGCGGCCGGACGGCGGCGTGGGCAGGGTCGACGGCAGGTTCTCGTAGCCCTCGAGCCGGATGACCTCTTCGGCGAGGTCGTTCGGCGCGTGCAGGTCGGGGCGCCACGACGGCACGGTGACGACGAGCTCGTCCTGTCCGTAGACGTCGCAGCCGACCTGCTGCAGACGGCGTACGACGGTCTCACGGCCGTACTCCACACCCGCGACGCGGTCCGGGTGGTCGGCGGGCATGGTGATCGTGCGCGGCGCGGACGGGGCGATGATCTCGGTGACGCCGGCCTCGGCGGTGCCGCCGGCGAGCAGCACCAGCAGGTCCACCGTGCGCTGGGCCGCGGCGGCGGCAGCCTGCGGGTCGACGCCGCGCTCGAAGCGCCGGGACGCCTCGGACGACAGCTTGTGGCGGCGTGCCGTGCGGGCGATGGAGACGGCGTCGAAGTGCGCTGCCTCGATGACCACTTCGGTGGTGCCGCGGACCGCGCCGGTCTCCGGGTCGGTGACCGAGTCGGCGATCTCGGTGTTGGCACCGCCCATCACTCCCGCGAGGCCGATCGGCCCTCGGTCGTCGGTGATGACCAGGTCCCCGGCGTCCAGGACGCGCTTGACGCCGTCCAGGGTGGTGAACTTCTCGCCCTGCTCGGCACGGCGCACCCCGATGGCGCCTTCGAGGCGGGACCGGTCGTAGGCGTGCAGCGGCTGACCGAGCTCCAGCATCACGTAGTTGGTGATGTCGACGGCGAGCGAGATCGGACGCATGCCCGCCTTCTGCAGCCGGCGCTGCATCCAGATCGGGGAGCGGGCCTCGGGGTCCAAACCGACGACGGTGCGCGCGGTGAAGCGGTCGCAGCCGGCCGGGTCGCCGATCCGCACCGCGTGACCGAACGAGTTGGGCGCGGGCACGTCGAGCAGCGCAGGGTCGCGCAGCGGCAGCCCGTAGGCGATGGCGGCCTCGCGGGCGACACCGCGCATCGACAGGCAGTAGCCGCGGTCGGGTGTGACGGCGATGTCGAGGACCTCGTCGTACAGCTCCAGCAGCTCGGTGGCATCGATGCCGATCTCGATCTCCGGGGGCAGCACGATGATGCCGTGCGTACCGTCGTCGCCGAGGCCGAGCTCGTCGCTGGAGCAGATCATGCCGCGGGACACCCGGCCGTACGTCTTGCGCTCGGCGATACGGAAGTCGCCGGGCAGGACGGCTCCGGGGAGCGCCACGACGACCTTGTCGCCGACGGCGAAGTTCCGGGCGCCGCAGATGATCTCCTGCGGCTCGCCGGTGCCTCCCCCAGAGCCTTCGGCTTGGGCGGTGCCCCCAGCCTGGCCCACGTCGACGGTGCAGAAGCGGATCGGCTTCTTGAACTCGGTCAGTTCCTCGACGGTGGCCACCCGGCCCACGACGAGGGGGCCGGTGAGCCCGGCGCCGAGCTGCTCGACGGTCTCTACCTCGAGGCCGGCGGCGATGAGTTTGGCCTGTACGTCACGGCCGGTCTCCGTCGCCGGCAGGTCGACGTACTCCCGCAGCCATGAAAGCGGGATCCGCATCAGATCTCCATCCCGAAGGGCCGGGTGAACCGGACGTCACCCTCGACCATGTCTCGCATGTCTTCGACGTTGTGACGGAACATCAGCATCCGCTCGATGCCGAATCCGAAGGCGAACCCGCTGTACTTCTCGGGGTCGACGCCACAGGCGACGAGTACCTTCGGGTTGACCATTCCGCAGCCGCCGAGCTCGATCCAGCCCTCGCTGGAGCAGGTACGGCAGGGGCGGTCCGCGTTGCCGACGGACTCGCCGCGGCACACGTAGCAGACCATGTCCATCTCGGCCGACGGCTCGGTGAAGGGGAAGAAGTTCGGCCGCAGCCGCGTCTTCATGCCCTCGCCGAAGAGCGCCTGGACCATGTGGTCGAGGGTGCCCTTGAGGTCGGCCATGGTCAGCCCCTCGTCGACGGCGAGCAGCTCGACCTGGTGGAAGACCGGCGTGTGGGTGGCGTCAAGGTCGTCGGTGCGGTAGACGCGGCCGGGGCAGATCACGTACAGCGGCGGCTCGCGGTCCAGCATCGAGCGGACCTGCACGGGCGAGGTGTGGGTGCGCAGCACGACACCGGAGCCCTGGTCCGCTGCCCCTGAGCCCTCAGAGCCCTCGGCGCCGCGGACGAAGAACGTGTCGTGCTCACCGCGGGCGGGGTGGTCCGCCGCGATGTTCAGCGCGTCGAAGTTCAGCCATTCGGACTCGACCTCGGGGCCTTCGGCGACCTCGTAGCCCATGGCCGTGAAGACGTCCTCGATGCGCTCCATGAGCGTGGTCAGCGGGTGCCGGGCGCCGGACGGGGTCCGGTCGTACGGCAGCGTGACGTCCACCGCCTCCTCGACCAGCACACGTGCGTCCCGCTCGGCCTCCAGCTCGGTCTGGCGCGCGGCCAGTGCCTTGTTCACGGCGCCACGGGCCTGGCCCACACGCTTGCCGGCGTCGGCCTTGGCGTGCGGCGGCAGGGCGCCGATCTCACGGTTGGCGAGGGCGAGCGGCGAGGCGGGGCCGGTGTGCGCGATCTTCGCCTCGTGAAGAGCGTCGAGGTCGCCCGCGGCGGCGAAGGCGGCGAACGCCTCGTCCCGCATGCGCTCGATCTCTTCCGGTTTCAGTGCCTCGACCTCGACAGGGTCGTACGACTTATTGGGTGCCGACATCTCTTCCCGTGCTTCCGATGGGGTGACTGGGGCCCCCGCTCGACGACCGAGGACGCAAAGGTGCCAAAGGTCGAGTTTAGCGGGGTGAGGTATGCGTGAGAGCCCGTGGGCCGAGGGGCGAGACTCAGCGTGTGTCAGCTGAGATACGCGGGGGCGCCGACGGGCAGGATAAATCGGAACTCGGCTCCGCCGCGGGGACCGCGTCCGACGGTGATCGTGCCGCCGTGCGCCTCGACGATGCCCTTGACGATGTACAGCCCGAGACCGGTGCCGCCACGCTTGCTCCCCCGCCAGAAGCGGGTGAAGACACGGCCCATCGACTCCTCGGGGATACCGGGGCCTTCGTCGCTCACGGTGACGGCCGTTCCCTTCTCGTCGCACTCTCCGGGCGCTGGTGCCACCTCGATGGTGACGGTTCCCTCTCCGTGGCGCACCGCATTTTCCAGCAGGTTGCCGAGCACCTGGTCGATCTTGTCCGGGTCTGCCCACAGATCGGGCAGCCGGCGCTCGACGCGTACGAAGAAGCGGTCCGGGGACTGGCCGCGGGCGGTGTGCGCCTGGATGTGACGGCCCACGGCCGCGGCTATGTCCACGGGCTGGCGCCGGACCTCGAGCCGTCCGGAGTCGATGCGGGAGATGTCGAGGAGCTCGGCGATCAGACGGGTGACCCGGCCGGCGTCGGCGTCGACGGTCTCCAGCATGAGGCGTTTCTGGTCGTCGGTGAAGCGCTCCCACTTGGCGAGCAGGGTGGCGGTGAAGCCTTTGACCGAGGTCAGCGGAGAGCGCAGCTCATGGGCGACGGTGGCGATCAGCTCGGCGTGGCTGCGCTCGGTACGGCGCCGGGCCTCGGTGCCGCGCAGGGTGACCACGACACGCCGGACCGGTCCCTTCGGGGTCTCGCGCACGTACCGCGCGGAGACCAGCACCTCACGGCCGCCGGGCAGCAGCAGATTGCGCTCCGGCTGGCCGACGCGGGTGGCGAGCCCGCCGTACGGATCGGTCAGCGGCCACCAGCGGTGTCCCTTGAGGTCTTCCAGGGGCAGGACGCGCTCCAGCGGGAGCCCTATCGCCTCGGCCCGGGGGGTCGCCGTAATCCGCACCGCCGCGGCGTTGAAGCAGATCACCCGGCCGGTCTCGTCGGCGACGACGAAGCCGTCGGGAAGGTCGTCGGGATCGATGCCCAGGTCGCCGAGGCCCGTGGCCGGGCATGCGAGAGCGGTGTGCGTCCGCGCAGCGGTCTTCGACGGTCTGCTCGTGCCGACAGCCATCCCCGTACCCCACCTCTCGAACCGGTGCAGTGGGTCCCCGAATGCGTCACCCTACTAGGCGCCGGTGACGGAGCGACACCCTGATGACGATGCGTCATCGCCCCTCGTCGCACCTCATCGCACCTCATCGGCCGGACAGGGCCTCGTCGGCGGCTGTACCCGTGTTCCGTACGGGTCCCCGGCGCGGCGGCACCGGCCGCCGGGCGGGACGGGCGGATCAGCTCGCCCGGCAGCCGCCGGGGGTGCGCTGGGCCCGTGCGGACGCGTAGAGGCAGACGGCGGCGGCGGTCGCGAGGTTGAGGCTCTCGGCCCTGCCGTGGATCGGCACGCGGACGACGGCATCCGCGAGCGCACGGGTCTCCTCGGGCAGCCCCCAGGCCTCGTTGCCGAAGATCCACGCGGTGGGCCCGCCCATCGTGCCGGCGTCGAGCTCGTCGTCCAGGTCGTCGTCCCCGGCTCCGTCGGCGGCGAGGATGCGCACCCCGGCGTCCTTCAGCCCGCTGACGGCCTGCTCGACGGGTACGCCGACGGCGACGGGCAGATGGAACAGGGAACCGACCGACGCCCGCACCGACTTGGGGTTGTAGAGGTCCACCGAGGCGTCGGTGAGCACGACCGCGTCGGCGCCCGCGGCGTCCGCACAGCGCAGCACGGTGCCGGCGTTCCCGGGGTCGCGTACGTGCGCGAGGACGGCGACGAGCCTGGGCCGGGCGGCGAGGATCTCATCGAACGGCGAGTCGAGGAACCGGCAGACGCCCACGAGCCCCTGCGGGGTGACGGTCTGCGAGACCTCGGCCAGCACGGTGTCGGCGGCGTAGTGGATCCGTGCCCCGGCCGCACGGGCGGCGTCCACGATGTCCCCGTACCGCTCCGCGGCTTCGACGGTGGTGAACAGCTCGGTCAGTGTCGGTTCACCGTCCCCGCCCCGGTGTGCCACCGCCTCCCGTACGGCCTGCGGTCCTTCGGCGATGAACCGGCGGTCCTTCGACCGGAAGTTCCGGCGGGCGAGCCGTCGGGCGGCGACGACGCGCGGGGATCGCGGGGAGATGAGCTCGAAGGTGCCCATGGGGGTGCACTCACTTCTTCTTGTGGCTGGCGCTCGGGTCTCTCGTGGCGCTCGGGGCGCACGGAGGGCTGTGTGCGGGGAGCGGGGGGCCGGGAGGCGCACGGGGTACCGGCCCGAGGCCCGGCCGTCTCCGGGCAGGTCATACGGTCCCGCGGCCGGGCACCTCCTGGTGCCGGCACGGCGCGGCCGAACCGCACCCCCGACGCACACGGACCCGCAGGCCAGGGGCCTGCGGGTCCGGGACGGTCCGGAGGGACGCGATGGGCGGCCGTCAGGCCGCGGACGCGGCCTTCGGGGCGTTGACGTCGCTCGGGAGCGCCTTCTGGGCGACCTCGACGAGCGCGGCGAACGCGCCGGCGTCGTTGACCGCGAGCTCGGCCAGGATCTTGCGGTCCACCTCGATGTTGGCGGCCTTCAGACCCTGGATGAAGCGGTTGTAGGTGATGCCGTTGGCGCGGGCAGCGGCGTTGATGCGCTGGATCCACAGCTGACGGAAGTCGCCCTTGCGCTTCTTGCGGTCGTTGTAGTTGTAGACGAGGGAGTGGGTGACCTGCTCCTTCGCCTTGCGGTACAGGCGGGAACGCTGACCGCGGTAGCCGCTGGCCTGCTCGAGGATCGCCCGGCGCTTCTTGTGGGCGTTGACTGCCCGCTTGACGCGTGCCACTTGTTAACTCCTTGTAGCGGGGCCGTGGTTGTCCTCACACGACCCGGAAACGAATGGGTCCCGGTCTTTGCCCGGAGGCCCCCGTCCGGGGGCACGAAATCAAGCTCAGATGCCCAGCATCTTCTTGATCTTGGCGGCGTCACCCGGGGCCATCTCGGCGTTGCCGGTGAGGCGACGCGTCAGCTTGGACGACTTGCGCTCGAGCAGGTGGCGCTTGCCGGCGCGCTCGCGGAGCACCTTGCCGGAGCCGGTGATCTTGAAGCGCTTCTTGGCACCGCTGTGCGTCTTGTTCTTCGGCATCGCGCCGTTCTCTCCTCGTCAGTGGCGCTCCCGCTGGCCGGTCCGCAAACCGGCAGGCGAAAGCGTCAGGTGTATCGGTTGATGTCCGGAACGGTTGCTCCGGAATCAGGCCTCGGCGGGCTCCTCGGCGGAGTCCTCGGCGGAGTCCTCGACAGAGTCCTCGACAGAGTCCTCGACGGAGTCCTCCGCGTGGGCGGACAGACCCTGGCGCTCCGCCTTGCGGGCGGCCTGCGCCTCGCGGGCCTCGGCCATCGCCTCGGTCTTCTTCTTGTGCGGACCGAGAACCATGATCATGTTCCGGCCGTCCTGCTTCGGGTTCGACTCGACGAAACCGAGGTCCTGGACGTCCTCCGCGAGCCGCTGCAGCAGTCGGTAGCCGAGCTCCGGCCTGGACTGCTCGCGACCACGGAACATGATCGTGATCTTGACCTTGTCGCCCTGCTTGAGGAACCGGACGACGTGACCCTTCTTGGTGTCGTAGTCGTGCGGGTCGATCTTCGGCCGGAGCTTCATCTCCTTGATGACCGTGTGCGCCTGGTTCTTGCGCGCCTCACGGGCCTTCATGGCCGACTCGTACTTGAACTTCCCGTAGTCCATGAGCTTGCACACAGGCGGACGGGCGTTCGCCGCGACCTCGACCAGGTCGAGGTCGTACTCCTGGGCAAGCTCCAGGGCCTTGGCAAGCGGAACAATCCCGACCTGCTCGCCGCTGGGACCGACAAGTCGCACCTCGGGAACGCGAATCCGGTCGTTGATGCGGGGCTCGGCGCTGATGGATCCTCCTCGGTAGCACCACGCGGCGGTCTGGCGGACAGCCACGCAACGTCTGTTTCGTAGACCAACCGCGCCGGTACATGAAAAATGCCCCGACGGGCACAGGCGGGGCTCCTGGAACTACCGGAACACCGCCGCGTCAGCCGCGGGGCGCTGGTTCGGACGGCTCCATCGTCCGTACGGAACGATGGACGCCGTCTGACCGGTGACCCGCCGCCCTGAAGGCGGTCGGGTGGGAGATCGGAGCCTCCACTTGTGGGTCGGGCACATGGGTGTCCGACCGGTCGTTACACGAGGTTAGCAGCTCCGGGCGGCGGGGGCGAACCGGGGCGTCTCCACGCGTGCTGCGCACGTGGGGCGCCTGCTGCGCGGACCGGGGGGCCACCCGCCCGTACGGGCACCCGCCACCGCCTCGCCCGGACGAGCGGCGGGACCGCCGTCCGGCGGAAAGGCGTCAGCCGAAGACCGGCCCGGTGTACTTCTCACCAGGGCCCTGGCCCGGCTCGTCGGGGACGAGCGACGCCTCTCGGAACGCCAGCTGGAGCGACTTCAGCCCGTCACGCAGCGGCGCGGCGTGGAAGGAGCTGATCTCCGTGACGCCCGCGTCGAGCAGTCCGGCCAGCGCGTGCACCAGCTTGCGTGCCTCGTCCAGGTCCTTGTGCTTCTCGCCGTCCTCGGTCAGACCGAGCTTGACCGCGGCGGCGCTCATCAGGTTCACCGCGACCGTGACGATCACCTCGACCGCGGGGACCTCCGCGATGTCGCGGGTCATGGCGTCGAAGTCGGGGGACTCGCCGCTCGGCGTCTCATTGCTGGGGGTCGCGTCACTCATGCGCCACACGATATGCGGTGTCCCCTACCGCCGTACGTAGAGGGGTTCCCCCGGAGGCACGGCGTCCGGATGCAGCACGGCCAGGTCGAGGCCGCGGACCAGACGGGCCCGCAGCGTCTCGTCGGCCGCGAGCGCCCGGGCGACGCGCTGGGCGGTCTCACCGGGAGCGGCGCCCGAAGCGGGCACCAGGGCGAGGGTGCCGTCGGCGCTGCCGGGACCGAGGTGGGCGCGGGCCACGCCGGGTTCGGCGGCGACCACCGTCCGCACGGCCTCCCGTACCGCCGGATCGGTCAGCGGATCGGTGCTGGTGCGGCCCTCCGCGAGGGCGAGCAGGGCACGGCCCGTGAGCGGATACGCCACCGGGCCTGCGACGTCCAGCAGGAGCGTGTCCGCCTTCTCGTGCACTGCGGCCGCGAGCGCCTGGTGCAGCGGCACGGCGACGGGCCGGGCGGCCGGATCCCACAGGGCCAGCGACGCCGTGGAGGTGAAAGCGGGCAGCGCCCGGCGCTCCCCCAGGGTCAGCGTCGGCACGGCCATGTCGCTGGTCTTCTCCCGGCGCAGCCCCTTCTCGTCCTCCTCGACCTCACCGAGCAGGGCGACGACGGGGACCAGCAGCCGGGCTCCCCTGAGCGCCTCGAGCACGGGCTGCTCGGCGCTTGTGTCCTCGGCCCAGGCGGCGAGCGCCGCGGTGAGGGCCGGGTCGGCGGAGCCGTCGTCGTCGGGGAATCCGGAGTCGGGGATGTTCTTGAGCGCCACGTGACGAGCCTAGTTCCTGGACGGCGGCCGTCATGACGCCGGGCCCCTGCTGCGACCGCACGGTGCACCTCCGCGCACCGTGCCGCCCGGCTCAGCCGCTGCGGCGGCCTCCGCGCCACAGGACGGTCGCACAGACCAGCAGCAGTGCACCGAGGCCGCCGGCGGCCGGTACGAGCAGGCCGCCCGGCTTGTCAGCCGCGGCCCGGGGCGCCGGCCCGGGGCCGAAGTAGCGGCTGTTGTAGCCCGGTGCGGCTGCGGCCTTCGGCCCGCCGGGGGTGAGCTTTCCACCCGCCTCGATGGCGGCCGCCGGGTCGGCGATGCCGTAGCCCTTGGCGTCGTCGCGACCGTCCTTGGGGCCGCTGCGCGCGGTGTCCGCGAGGAGCTTCTTGATCTGAGCGGGCGTCAGTCCGGGATGGGCGGACCGCACGAGCGCGACCGCTCCGGAGACGAACGCGGAGGCGGCGCTGGTGCCCCAGCCCTCGTAGTACTTGCGATCGGGATCGGCGATGACCACGTCCACACCGGGGGCGCTGACCGTGGCGTACCAGCGACGGGTGGAGAAGGCGGCGTGGGTGCCGAAGCGGTCGACGGCGGCGACGGCGACGACACCGGGGTAGGCCGCGGGGTACGAGATGTGGTCGCCCTTCTCGCCGCCGTTCCCGGCCGAGGCGACGACCACGGCGCCCTTGGCGAGGGCGTACTGGACGGCGGCGTCCTCCCTCTTGTCCGGGTGGGCCGACTCGCTGTCGTCGCCGAGCGAGAGGTTGATGACGTCGGCTCCCTGGTCGGCGGCCCAGCGGATGCCGTCGGCGAGCGCGGTGCCACGGGACTTGCGGGCCCGGACGCGCGCCGGATCGGTCCCTTCGAGGATCACCCGGACGGGCAGGATCTTCGCCTCGGGGGCGATGCCGAGTACGCCGTCCTCACGCCCGGGTCCATGGCCGTGCCCGGCGATGATGCCGGCCATGGCGGTCCCGTGCCGGGCCCATGCGCGATCGCCGCGGCGGGCCCCGAAGCCGATGAAGTCCTTGGTAGGGAGCACCTGGCCCGCGAGATCGGGATGGCTCTCGTCGACCCCGGTGTCGAGGACCGCGACGGTGATTCCCTTGCCCTTGGTGGTCTGCCACGCCTCGTCGGTGTGCAGGGCTTCGAGGGCCCACTGACGGGCTCTGATGGCGTCGGCGTGGGCGGGCGCCGCGGACACCAGAGCGAAGGCGAGGGCGGCGGCGAGGCCTCCGGTCAGCCGGCGGCCGTAGTGGTTCCGGGGGCGCGTACGGGCGGGGCGTGCGGCCGCGGACCTACGGTCTGCTGCGGTCATTCGGGCTGCTCCGGAGCCTTGGCGGCGAGGGCGCGCAGAGCGCGTTCTATGCCGTCCGCGATGCCATCGGCCTCGTGACCGAGGCCCGCCTGCGCCGGGGCTGATGTGGCACCGGCGACGATCGTCTCGCCCGCCGGGCGGGGATCCGCCACCGGGCGGCCGTCGGCGAAGCCGGATACGGCGTACACGATGACGGGTGCGTCGGTGAGCACGCGGATCCTCCAGCTGGCCCGCTGCCGGTCGCCGAAGCCCGCGGCGGCGGTGCCGGGGACGGCGTACGCCCGGGGCATCATGTCGGCGCGTTCGTCGAGGCTCTCGCGCGAGAACCGGGTGCGCAGGGTCGCCGTCACCTGGCGGTCCGCCTGGGTGAAGACCATGCCGACCGTGGTGACACCGCTGGCCGTGGCATCGGTGTAGGTGGCCCGCAGCACGCGCAGGCATCCGACCGGTCGCAGTGCCTTGACCAGCAAGGGGTCGAGGGCCGGGGCGCACGGGGCGTCGGGCGCCACGCCGACCCGTGTCCAGACGCGGTCCGCGCCCCCGGGCCCCGCGCCGGTGCCCCTGAGCGTGCGGGGAAAGAGCTCGTCGACGGGGACGCTGTGCCACAGGGAGCGCGCCTCGGCGTAGCCGTCCCGTGTCGCGGGGGCGCCCGCGGGTTCCCCGACGAGCCAGCTGCCGGCGGCGGCGCCTGCGGCGAGCCCCAGCCCGAGCACGACACAGACGACGGCCGCCGCGGTACGGGCCCGGCGGCGGGGGCGAATGGGCCGCAGCCGCGTGGTGACTTCCGCGGGCGTCTCGGGGCGGAAGCCGGGGTACGGCTGGTATGGCTCGCCGTATGGGGCCGCGGCGGCGCCCTGCGGTGGGCCGCCTATGGGCATCCCCTGCCAGAGCGGCCGGTCGGCCGCGCGGGGGCGCGGAGGGACCGCGACGCCGCCGTCGGGCACGGCGAGGGGCGCGGCACGGCCGAATCCCGTGGCCGGTGATGCGCCCGGCGCCCCGGACACAGCCGTGACCCCGTCGGGTACGGCTGCGGCGCCGGCCGGGGAAGGCCCGGGTACACGGCCCGTGGCACCCGGGGGTCGGGTCGGCTGCGGCGGCACTGCCCCGCCCCCGCCCATCGGCGGCCGGGAAGGGCGCGGCGGAACGGCTCCTGACGGGCGCGGGCGCACCGGTGGGAGGGTCTCAGCCGTTTCCGCGGGTTCAGCGGTACCGGCCCGCCCGGCCGCCATCGCGGCCTCGGTGGTCCCGGTGTTTCCGTCGGTGTCCGCGGGCTCAGCGGTCCCGGCGGGCTCGGTCGCCTTCGCGGGCGGAGGCGGAGTGGCCGGCTGCCGCGGGGACGGAGACGGTGTCGAGTCCGTGATCGGGCGCAATCGCGTCGTGGTCTCGGCAGGAGCCGGCGGGGGGACCGCGCCAGGCCGGGGCGGAAGGAGAACTTCCGTGATACGGGAAGAGCGTGGTGCCTCGGTGCTCATCCGCCCCCGTCTCCTTCATGCCGTAGCGCCGGCGGATCGCCTTTCGGGCAGGCCCGTTCGTCACCGCGTGAGCGTCACTCTACGGGTTGGACGAGGCGGTCCGGGTACAGGATTGTCGGCACGGGGCATCTGCCCAGAACGTCCCTCTACCCCTGGGTAATCGGGTCTGGCAAGCTCGGGCCATGATTCCCCGAGCCGCCGACAGGGCCCGGTACGACCGGGCCACGGCCCACCTCGACGCCCCGCTTGCCCTCGTCGATCTCGACGCCTTCGACGCGAATGCGGCGGACCTGGTCCGCCGGGCGGGCGGGAAGCCGGTCAGGGTGGCGAGCAAGTCCGTCCGCTGCCGGGCGCTCCTGGAGCGCGTACTGGCGAAGGACGGGTTCGCCGGGATCATGTCGTTCACCCTGGCCGAGTCGCTCTGGCTGGCGCGGGCGGGCTTCGGCGATGTGCTGCTCGCCTATCCCTCCGCCGACCGCGCCGGGTTCGCCGAGCTTGCCGGGGACCCCAAGCTCGCCGCCGCCGTGACGGTGATGGTCGACGATCCGGCGCAGCTGGAGCTGATCGACCGCTCACGTGACGGCGGCCGGGAGGAGATCCGGGTCTGTCTGGAGCTGGACACGGCGCTTCAACTGCTGGGCGGGCGCATCCGGTTCGGGGCGCGCCGCTCGCCGCTGCGTGAGCCGGCCCAACTGGCGGCGCTGGCGCGGGCCGTCGTCCGCCGCCCCGGCTTCCGGCTGGTGGGGCTGATGGCCTACGAGGGGCATGTGGCCGGTGTGGGGGACGCGGTGGCGGGCAGTCCGCTGCGTTCGCGGATGGTCCGGCTGATGCAGTCCGCGGCGCGGCGCGAGCTGGCGGAGCGCAGGGCGGCCGTGGTGGCGGCGGTCCGGGCCGAGGCCCCGGACCTGGAGTTCGTGAACGGCGGCGGCACGGGCAGTGTGCAGCACACCGCGGCCGAGGACGCGGTCACCGAGATCGCGGCCGGGTCGGGGCTCTATGTGCCGCGGCTGTTCGACAACTACACATCCTTCAGCGGCCGTCCCGCCGCGCTGTTCGCGCAGCCGGTGGTCCGCCGGCCCGGGGTGGGTGTGGTGACGGTGCTCGGCGGCGGCTATCCGGCGTCCGGTGCGGCGGGGCAGGACCGGTTGCCGGTTCCGTATCTGCCGGAGGGCCTGCGGTACGACCCGCTGGAGGGCCCGGGCGAGGTCCAGACGCCGCTGCTGGGCAGCGCCGCCGACGATCTGCTGATCGGCGACAAGGTGTGGTTCCGGCATGCGAAGGCCGGGGAGCTGTGCGAACGCTTCGACGAGCTGAGGCTGGTGGAGGGCGACCGGGTGGTGGCGTCCGTACCGACGTACCGGGGCGAGGGGCGCACCTTCCTCTGACCGCGCCCGGGGCTCGGGTCCTACGGGCCGATCGTCGAGCCGACCCCGCCGCTGACATCGCCGATCGGCCGGATGCCCTTGACGATCCGGTCCATTTCCGTGAGCGGTGGTCCGTCCGCTCCCGCGTCGAAGGCGAACCGGACGATGACGAGTGCCTCGGACCCGACCGGTGAGGGGAAGACCAGCGACTGGACGTAGCCGCCCGGTCCGGCGCCGGTGGTCACGCGCCAGCGGACCAGGTGACCCGTGCGTCCGGCGACCGCCACCGATCGCGAGGCGATCTGCCGGTGGCTCTTGATGCCGCCGTGGCGCCGGCGTTCGGAGCCCTCCTTCTCGTACGCCTCCTCGGCGGCGGCGGAGATGTCCCGCGCGGCGAGCCGTGCGGGCGAGGTCTCGTCGGTGCCGGTCGCCGTACGGGACGACACCCTGCCGTGGTCGCAGAAGCCGCCGTCGTCGCCGGGGCACCGGTAGGCGTCCTCGGTGACCATGGTGAGCCCCTCGTCGGCGAGGGAATCGGACCTTTCCCAGCCGTCCGGTATCGGCAGGGTGATGCCGTTGAGCTGGTCGACGAGAACGGTGGGATCACCGGACGGTGCGGCACTGGGGCCGTCCGCGGAATCGCTCGCCGCCGGCTCCGCGGCGGAGGCGGAGGACGTCGTGGACGCACCGCGCCGTGGGGTGGTGTCGCCGCCGCCGAGCACTACGGCCGCGGTGACGGCCGCTCCGGCGAGTACCGCTCCCGCGGCGAGGAACACGACCGTCCGGCCCCGGCGCCCGCCGCCGGTCGTGACGGTCCGGCCCGGCTGCCCGTCGCCGGTCGCAGGGATCTGCGGACCGGCGGCGGACGGCCGGGTGTGCCCGGACCAGGTGGCGCCGTCCCACCAGCGTTCGACGGCAGGGTTGCCCGGGTCCGGGTACCACCCCGGCGGAGTCGTCATGCTCACGCCGTCACCCTACAGAGGGGGTGCCTCACTACAGCGGGGTGACGTACGCCCCCGAGATACCGCCGTCGACCAGGAAGTCCGTCGCGTTCACGAACGACGAGTCGTCGCTCGCGAGGAACGCCACGGCCGCCGCGATCTCCTCGGCGTCCGCGAAGCGGCCGACGGGGATGTGAACGAGCCTGCGCGCGGCCCGCTCCGGGTCCTTGGCGAACAGCTCCTGCAGCAGCGGGGTGTTGACGGGCCCCGGGCAGAGCGCGTTGACCCGGATGCCTTCGCGGGCGAACTGCACTCCCAGTTCGCGCGACATCGCCAGCACACCGCCCTTGGACGCCGTGTACGAGATCTGGGAGGTCGCCGCACCCATCCGCGCCACGAAGGAGGCGGTGTTGATGATGGAGCCCTTGCCCTGGCGCTGCATATAGGGGATGGCGGCCTTGCAGCACAGGTACACGGACGTCAGGTTGACCTCCTGGACCCGCTTCCAGGCCTCCAGGCCGGTCTCCAGGATCGAGTCGTCGTCGGGCGGCGAGATGCCCGCGTTGTTGAAGGCGATGTCGACACTGCCGTAGGTGTCGAAAGCCGTCCTGAAGAGGGCCTCGACCTCCTCGGCGTCGGTGACGTCGACCTTCACGTACGTACCGCCGACCTCCTCGGCCGCGGCCTTGCCCGCGATCTCGTCGATGTCGCCGCAGACCACGTTCGCGCCCTCGGAGGCGAGACGTCGTGCGGTGGCGAGGCCGATTCCGCTGCCGGCGCCGGTGATGACTGCGGTGCGGCCGACGAGGCGGCGGCACACAGAAGTGTCGGTCATGGGTTCAGGCCTCCGTGCTGATGAAGACGTTCTTGGTCTCGGTGAAAGCGGTGAGGGCGTCAGGGCCGAGTTCACGGCCGAGGCCGGACTGCTTGTAGCCGCCGAACGGGGTCCAGTAGCGGACGCTGGAGTGGGAGTTGACGGACAGGTTGCCGGCCGCGACCGCTCCGGAGACGCGCAGCGCACGGCCGACGTCCCGGGTCCAGATGGAGCCGGAGAGACCGTAGTCGGTGGCGTTGGCGAGGCGTACGGCGTCGTCCTCGTCATCGAACGGGAGGACGACGGCGACCGGGCCGAAGACCTCCTCGACCGCGGCGGGTGCGTCGGGCGCGAGACCGGTCAGGACGGTCGGCGGGAACCAGAAGCCGGGGCCTGCCGGAGAGGAGCCGCGGATGCCCGGAGAGTCGTCGGGGACGTACGAACGCACCCGTTCCAGCTGGGTCTTGGAGATCAGCGGACCCATCTGGGTCCTCTCGTCCGCGGGGTCGCCGACGACGACGGACTCGATCGCCGGGGCCAGCAGTTCGACGAACCGGTCGTACACCGAGGACTGGACGAGGATGCGGGTGCGGGCGCAGCAGTCCTGGCCGCTGTTGTCGAGGAAGGCCATGGGGGCGGCGGCCGCCGCCGCCTCGACGTCCGCGTCGGCGAAGACGATGTTGGGGCTCTTGCCGCCGAGTTCGAGGGTCACCCGCTTCACCCGGTCCGCGCAGAGCCCCATGATCTGCTTGCCGATCCGCGTCGACCCGGTGAAGACGATCTTCGCGACACCGGGGTGGCGCACGAGCGCGTCTCCCGCGATGTCACCGCGGCCCGGCAGCACCTGGAAGAGGTACTCGGGAAGGCCTGCTTCCAGGGCGAGTTCGGCGAGCCGGAGCGCGGTCAGCGGAGTGGTCTCGGCCGGTTTGAGGATGACGGCGTTGCCCGCGGCGAGCGCCGGGGCCATGCCCCAGCCGGCGATCGGCATGGGGAAGTTCCACGGGGCGATGACACCGACGACGCCGAGGGGTTCGAGGATCGTGAGGTCGATCCCGCCGGGCACGGGGATCTGGCGGCCGGTGAGCCGCTCCACTCCCCCGGCCGCGTAGTCGAGGAGGTCACGGACGTTTCCGGCCTCCCAGCGGGCATTGCCGATGGTGTGGCCTGCCTCGCGGACCTCCAGCCGGGCCAGTTCCTCGACGTGGTCGTCGACGACGGCGGCGAAGCGGCGCAGCAGCCGGGCCCGGTCGGCGGGGGCCGCGGCCGCCCAGGCGCGCTGGGCCCGGGCGGCCCGGGTGACGGCCGTGTCGACGTCCTCCCCGACGGCGCCGGGGACGGTGGCGATGACCTCCTCGGTGGCCGGGTTCAGCACATCGAGTTCGTACGGTTGCGACAAGTGATGCCTCACATGCGTTCGAAGGAGCGGCGAAGCTCCCAGTCGGTCACCGCGGCGTCGAAGGCTGCGAGCTCGACCCGCGCCATGTTGCGGTAGTGGGCGACGACCTCGTCCCCGAAGGCGGCCTTGGCGATGGGGCTGTTCTCCCAGAGCTCGGCGGCCTCGCGGAGGGTGGTCGGTACGTGCTCGTAGTCGGCCGTGTAGGCGTTGCCCGCGCAGACCTCGGGGAGCTCCAGCTCGTGCTCGATGCCGTAGAGGCCGGCCGCGACCATGCCGGCGACGGCGAGGTACGGGTTGACGTCACCACCGGGGACCCGGTTCTCGAACCGCGTGGAGCGGCCGTGCCCGACGACGCGCAGGGCACAGGTGCGGTTGTCGTGGCCCCAGGCCACGGCGGTGGGGGCGAACGAGCCGGGCTGGAAGCGCTTGTAGGAGTTGATGTTCGGCGCGTACAGCAGGGTGAAGTCGCGCATCGCGACGAGCTGGCCCGCCAGGAAGTGCCGCATGATCCGCGACATTCCGTGCTCGTGACCGTGCCCCTCCCCCGCCATCACATTGCGTCCGTCCGCGTCCTGCAGGGACAGATGGATGTGGCAGGAGTTGCCCTCGCGCTCGTTGTACTTCGCCATGAAGGTGAGCGAGACACCCTCCTGCGCGGCGATCTCCTTGGAACCGGTCTTGTAGATCGCGTGCTGGTCGCAGGTGACGAGGGCCTCGTCGTAGCGGAAGGCGATCTCGTGCTGGCCGGGGTTGCATTCGCCCTTGGCGGACTCGACGGTCAGTCCGGCCGCGGCCATCTCGTTGCGGATGCGCCGCAGCAGGGGCTCGATCCGGCCGGTGCCGAGCACCGAGTAGTCGATGTTGTACTGGTTGGCGGGGGTCAGGCCCCGGTAGTTCGCGTCCCAGGCCTGCTCGTAGGTGTCCTTGAAGACGATGAACTCCAGCTCGGTGCCGACGTGCGCGGTGTAACCGAGTGCGGCGAGCCTCTCCAGCTGGTGGCGCAGGATCTGGCGCGGAGCGGCCACGACCGGGGCGCCGTCGGTCCAGGCGAGGTCGGCCATGAGCAGGGCCGTGCCCTCGTTCCAGGGTGCGCGACGCAGGGTGGTGAGGTCGGGGTGCATGGCGAAGTCGCCGTAGCCGCGGTCCCAGGAGGACATCTCGTAGCCGTCCACCGTGTTCATCTCGGTGTCGACGGCGAGGAGGTAGTTGCAGCCTTCGGTGCCGTGTCCCAGGACCTCGTCGAGGAAGAAGGACGCGGCGAACCGCTTTCCCTGCAGCCGCCCCTGCATATCGGGGAAGGCCAGGACTACGGTGTCGATCTCACCGCTCGCGACGAGGGCTTCGAGCTCCTCGACGGACAGCGGGGGTGTGCGGTCTGCCACGGGATGCGCCTCCTAAGGTCAGCCGGGAAGCCATAAGGTATGTCCGAAGACCTTTGCTTGGGAAGGGGGAATCGCGAGGTGGGCGAGAAGAGCGAGTCGACGGACCGGCTGACATCCGTGCTGCGGCCGGTGCGCGGGGGAAACGGCTTCGAGGAGGCACTGGAGCAGATCCTCCAGGTGGTGCGGCTCGGACTGGTGCCGGGGGGCGAGCGGCTGCCCGCCGAGCGGGAGCTGGCCGACCGGATGGGCATCAGCCGGGTCACCCTCCGCGAGGTGCTCAAGGTCCTCCAGGAGGAGGGCCTCGTCGAGAGCCGCCGGGGCCGCTACGGTGGAACGTTCGTGCGGCAGCGGCGGCACACCGCGGACGAGGACGAGCTGCGCCGTCGCGTCGCCGCGGTCGACCTGGAGGACACCCTGCGCTTCCGCGAGGTGCTCGAAGTGGGCGCGGCCGGGCTCTGCGCGGCGCACGGGCTCTCCGCCGAGGGCACCGAGCGGCTGGCCACGGCCCTGACGGCGACGCACGACGCCACACTGGACGACTACCGGCGGTGCGACACACTGCTGCACCTCACCCTCGCCGAGCTGTCCGGGTCGCCCACGCTGACCAAGCAGTACGCGGCGGTACGGGCGACCGTGAACGACCTCCTGGACTGCATCCCGCTGCTCGTACGCAATCTCGAGCACTCCCAGCAGCAGCACGTCGCGCTGGTGGAGGCGGTGCTGGAGGGGGACGCCGACGCGGCACGCGAGGTGATGCGCGAGCACTGCGACGGCACGGCCGCGCTGCTGCGCGGATTCCTCGCCTGACGGGCTCGCCCGGCCGGCTCCGGCCGCCCGCGCACGGGGGCGGCGTAACCCGAACGTAACGCAGGGGTCTTGCGTTTCCCCGAGTCCAACGCAAAGGTATGGCGTCATTCCATTGGGCCCTACGCGGGAGCTCTACCATGACGCTCGAAGACACCACAGGGAGCAAGACCCCACCGTCGGACGACGACTACCTCCAGCGCCGGACCCTCCGGCGCGGCAGCGCGGGCTGGCTGCTGCTGACCGGACTCGGCGTGGCCTACGTCGTCTCCGGCGACTTCTCCGGCTGGAACATAGGACTGTCCAAGGGCGGCTTCGGCGGCCTCGCCGTGGCGACCGTGCTGATGGGGCTGATGTACGCCTGCCTCGTCTTCGCGCTGGCCGAACTCTCCGCGATCCTGCCGACGGCGGGCGGCGGCTACGGCTTCGCCCGCCGCGCACTCGGCACCTGGGGCGGCTTCCTCACCGGCACGGCGATCCTCATCGAGTACGTCCTCGCACCCGCCGCCATCGCCATCTTCATCGGCGACTACGTCGAGTCACTCGGACTCTTCGGCCTGGAATCGGGCTGGCCGGTGTACCTCGCCTGCTTCGTGATCTTCATCGGGATCCATCTGTGGGGCGTGGGTGAGGCGCTGCGCTTCAGCCTGATCGTCACGGCGATCGCGGTCGCGGCCCTGCTGATCTTCGCCGTCGGCGCGTTCACCGACTTCCATGTGAGCGGGCTCGACGACATCCCGGTCGACAAGGACGCGGTCGGCTCCAGTTCCTGGCTCCCGTTCGGCCTGCTCGGGATCTGGGCGGCGTTCCCCTTCGGCATGTGGTTCTTCCTCGGCGTCGAAGGTGTTCCGCTCGCCGCCGAGGAGGCGAAGGACCCGGTCCGCTCCATGCCCAAGGCGCTCGCCCTGTCGATGTCGATCCTGGCCCTGCTCGCCCTGATCACCTTCTTCGCCGCGACGGGAGCACAGGGCTCGGCGGCGATCCAGGAAGCCGGCAATCCCCTGGTGGTGGCACTGCAGGGGGACGGTGACCCCACCGCGCTGAGCCGCTTCGTGAACTACGCGGGTCTCGCCGGTCTCGTCGCCTCGTTCTTCTCGCTCATCTACGCCGGGTCCCGCCAGCTCTTCGCCCTGTCCCGGGCCGGCTACCTGCCCCGCTTCCTGTCCCTGACCAGCAGCCGCAAATCCCCGTACCTGGGCCTGCTCATCCCCGGCGCGATCGGCTTCGCCCTGGCCGCCGGGACCGGCGACGGGGCCCGCATGCTGAACATCGCCGTCTTCGGCGCGACGATCTCGTACGCGCTGATGGCGCTGTCCCACATCGTGCTGCGGCGGCGCGAGCCGGAACTGCACCGGCCCTACCGCACGCCCGGTGGTGTGCTGACCTCGTCCGTGGCGTTCGTCCTCGCGCTGTCGGCGCTGGTCGCGACGTTCCTGGTGGACAAGGACGCGGCGTTCATCGCGCTCGCGGTCTACGGCGTCGCACTCGCCTACTTCGCCTTCTACAGTCGGCACCGTCTGGTCGCCCGGGCCCCGGAGGAGGAGTTCGCGGCGCTCGCCGCGGCCGAGGCAGAGCTCGAACGCGACTGACATCATCGAGGGACAGGAGGAATCTCACCGTGACCCAGCCGCTCATCGGCGTCAGCACCTACCTGGACACCGCCTCGTGGGGCGTGTGGCAGCTGCCGGCCGCGCTGCTGCCCGAAGGCTATCCACGCCTCGTCCAGGCGGCGGGAGGCATCGCCGCGATGCTCCCGCCGGACGATCCGGGGCGCGCGGCGCGCACGGTGGCCAGGCTGGACGGGCTGGTCGTGGCGGGCGGGCCCGATGTCGAGCCCGTCCGGTACGGCGCGGCCCCCCACGCCCGGACGGGCCCGCCGGCCCGGGAACGGGACGCCTGGGAGCTCGCGCTGATCGACGCGGCGCTGGAGTCGGGGACGCCGCTGCTCGGGATCTGCCGGGGCATGCAGCTGCTGAACGTCGCGCTGGGCGGAACGCTCGTCCAGCACATCGACGGCCATGTGGAGGCGGTCGGCGTCTTCGGCCACCACCCGGTGACCCCGGTGGCCGGCACCAGGTACGCGTCGCTGGTGCCGGAGGTCTCATCGGTGCCCACGTACCACCACCAGTCGGTCGACCGCCTGGGCACCGGCCTCCTGGCCTCGGCCCACGCGGAGGACGGCACGGTGGAGGCGGTCGAACTGCCGGGGGCGGCATGGGTGCTGGGGGTGCAGTGGCACCCGGAGATGGGTGAGGACACGCGGGTGATGTCGGGGCTGGTGACGGCGACGGGGTAGCCTCCGGCGGGTGTCTCTGGCGGTGCGGGTGCGGTTGCCTCTGGCGGTGCGGTGGTGCGGGTACCTCTGCGGGGTGGGCGGTACCGGGTTGGCGCCCGGTGTGTCCGTCCTCAATCGCCGGACGGGCTGGGGTGTGTGGGCTTGCCCTGGGCGTTGTCGGTGGGGGTTGGTGCCGTTCCGGGGCTCGCGTCCTGGACGGCATGATTTACGGCGCGCCTTGCCCCTGCCGTGATGGCACCGCCTGCGTTGCGCGCCACAAATCACGCTTTAGTGTCCCGGACACGACCCCTCCACGGCCCCTGTCCCGCAGACCGGCCCCGCTCGCCCCCGGGGTGCCTGCCGTTGCGTGGGAAGGGGGACTCGGAGGGGTCGTGTGCAGAGACACTAAAGCTCCCCCAGACTTCGTCCGGGGGGGGACCCCCATTGTGTCGCGCTACGACAACGGTGCCTTCTTGGTCCGGGGTGGGCGCGACGTAAATCATGCCGTCGTCGCATACGAGCCCCGCAGAGGCCCCCAACCTCACCGACAACGCCCCGGGCAAGCCCCACACCCCAAGCCCGTCTGGGGGTCCCCCCGGACGGAGTCTGGGGGAGATTGAGGACGGACACACCGGTTGCCGCCGCGGGCACCGCCCACCTCACCACCGCACCGCCAGAGGCATCCGCCACCCCGGCGCGACCGGGGCCGTGGGGCACCGCCCCACCCTCCTCAGCCCCGTGTCAGCGCCAGCAGCTCCCGCGCCGGACCCGCCGGCTTCCGCCCACGTGGCCACACCGCGCGCAGGTCCCGCCGCAGGGTCACGCCCTCCACCGGTACCCGGACCAGCCGGCGTGAGGCCAGTTCCTCCGTCACCGCCAGTTCGCTGAGCACCGCCGGTCCCGCCCCGCTCACCGCCGCCGCCTTCACCGCCGTCGTCGACGCGAGTTCGAGCAGCGGCTCGGCCAGACCGCCGTACTCCTCGAGCGCCGAGTCCAGAACCTGGCGGGTGCCCGACCCGCGCTCCCTCAGGACCAGTGGCATCGACGCCAGCTCGTCCGGCGCCACGGCCCTCCGCCGCGCCCACGCGTGCCCCGGAGCGGCGACCACCACCAGTCGGTCGTGGCCGATGACCGCGCCGTCCATGCCTTCAGGCACCCGGAGCCCCTCGACGAAGCCGATGTCGGCCTCGTCCCGCAGCAGCCACTGCGCGACCGCCGCGGAGTTGCCCGCGAGCAGCGACACCGCAGTGCCGGGACGTCCCTGCCGCAGCGCGATCAGCCAGCCCGGCAGCAGATACTCGGCGATGGTCATGCTCGCCGCGACCCGCAGCCGCGAGTCCCGCCGGTCCCGCAGCGCCTGCGCTCCCGCGTCGAACGCCTCCGCCGCCTCCACGATGCGCCGTGCCCAGTCGGTCACCAGCGCTCCCGCGTCGGTCAGCCGGGAACCCCGCGGAGAGCGGTCGACGAGGGCGACACCCAAGTGCCGCTCCATCGAGCGGATCCGGCTGCTCGCGGCAGGCTGGGTGATGCCCAGCTCACGTGCCGCGCGCCCGAGGCTTCCGTGCCGGGCGACGGCCAGCAGCAGCTCCAGCGCGCCGAGATCGGGTACCCGGTGCGCCAGCGGTCCCCGTTGCTCCTCGGTCATCAGTCCAGCTTATGAGCTCATAGCAAGGTGATCACTGGTGAGGGCGGGCGCGGCGCCAGAGAGTGGCCCCATGGTCTTCCCCTCTCTCCGCGATCTCGGGCCCAACTGGTACGCGACGGTCATGGGCACCGCCATCGTCGCGAACGCCGGTGCCGCCCTGCCGGTGCAGTCTCCCGGTCTGCGGGCCGCCTGCACCACGGTGTGGACGCTGTCGGCGCTGATGCTCGCGGCTCTGCTCGCCGCCCGTACGGCCCGCTGGGCGCGGCACCGTGACCGGGCCGTCGGCGATCTGCTCGACCCGGCGGTCGCCCCGTTCCTCGGCTGTCTCGCGATGGCGCTGCTCTCGGTGGGGACCGGCTCCCTCACGCTCGGCGGCGACGTGCTCGGCAGACGGTCCGCGGCGGTCGTGGGCACCGCGCTGTTCACCGCCGGCACGGCCGTCGCGCTCCTGGTCGCCGTGGCCGTCCCGTATCTGATGATCACGCGTCACCGTCTTGCGCCCGGGAGCGCTTCACCGGTGTGGCTGCTGCCCGTGGTCGCCCCGATGGTGTCGGCCGCGGCGGGGCCCCTGCTGGTGGAACGGCTGCCCGCCGGCCAGGGACGGGAGACCTTGCTGTTCGCCTGTTACGCGATGTTCGGGCTGAGCCTGCTCGCCGTACTGGTGATGCTGCCGCTGGTCTTCGCCCGGCTGGTCCACCACGGTCCCCTGCCGCTCGCGCTGACGCCCGCGCTCTTCCTCGTCCTCGGCCCGCTGGGCCAGTCGACCACCGCGATGGCCAATCTCACCGACGCCGCGCGGACGGTGGTTCCCGCGCCGTATGCGGACGGCCTCGGCGTCCTCGCGGTGCTGTACGGGGTCCCGGTGATGGGCTTCGCCCTGCTGTGGCTGCTGATCGCCGGGGCGCTGGTGGTGCGGGCGGCCCGGCGGGGCATGCCGTTCACGATGACGTGGTGGGCGTTCACCTTCCCGGTCGGCACCTGTGTGACCGGGGCGGCGGGGCTGGCCGCACGCACGGGGCTGCCCGCCTGGGGCTGGCTGGCCGGAGCGCTGTACGCGCTGCTGGTCGGCGCCTGGGCCGTCGCCGGTTTCCGCACACTGCGCGGTCTGCTCAGCGGAGCGCTGCCCGCAGCGCCGCGGGCGCCTCTGCCAGCGACGGCCCGTACCACGTGAGCATGCGGCCGTCGACGAGCGCGGCGGGCAGTCCCGGGAAGGCCTCGGGTCCGTCGGCGGCGGTGAAGCGGTAGGGCTCGTCGGGCAGCACGACGAGGTCCGCGCCCGCCGCGTTGAGTTCGTCCACCGCGATCCGCGGATAGCGGTCCGGGTGCGCGGCGTAGACGTTCTCGACCCCGAGACGGGCGAGGAGGTCCCCGGCGAAGGTGTCCCGGCCCAGCACCATCCAGGGCCGCCGCCAGATCGGTACGACGGCGCGCCGTGGCTCGCCCGGCTCCGCCGCCGCCCAGGCGGCCCGTGCTTCGTCGAGCCAGCGTGGCCGCCCCGCCCCGCAGGCCCGCAGGACCCGTTCCAGCTCGCTGAACGCCTGCGGCAGGGTGCGCACTTCCGTGACGAGGACATCGAGTCCTGCGTCGCGCAGGGCAGCGATGTCGGGGGCCCGGTTCTCCTCCTCGTTGGCGATGACGAGGTCGGGCGCGAGGGCCGCGATCGACGCGAGGTCCGGGTTCTTGGTGCCGCCGACGCGGGCCACGGCGAGGTCCGCGGGACGAGTACACCAGTCGGTGACCCCGACGAGCAGTCCGGGCGAGCTGACCGCGACGGCCTCGGTGAGCGAGGGAACGAGTGAGACGACCCGCCGTACGGTCCCGCGCGGACGGGTCACGGACCGGCCTGGACGCTGTCGCCGACGGCGACGGCGACGACGAGCAGACGGGTGCCGGGCCGGGTGGCGCGCCAGCGATGGCGTACACCGCCGGACAGATAGAGCGTGTCGCCCTTCTCCAGGCGGTACGCGCGGCCCTCGGCCTCGACCTCGGCCGCCCCGTCGGCGACGTACATCAGCTCGTCGTTGCGGTGCTGGTACTCCCGGTCGCTGTCCTGCTCGCCGGTGAATTCGACGGCCCGCAGCTGGTGGTGGCCGCGCACGAGCGGTCGTGCGCCCTCGCCGCGGAGGCCGGCGCCGTCGTCGGCCCTCACGACGTCCACGACGCGCGCGGAGTCGGCGGCGGCGAGCAGTTCGGCCCCCGTCGTGCCGAGTGCCTCGGCGACCCGGTCGAGGGAACGCATGCTGGGGCGGGCCCGTTCGTTCTCGATCTGGCTGAGGAAGGGCACCGAGAGCCCACTGCGCTCGGCCACGGTGGCGAGCGTGAGGGCAAGGGCCCTGCGCCGTCTGCGGACGGTGGAGCCTACGCGGAGAGTTTCCTTGTCTGCCATGGCGTCGTCCCTCCCTCCTTCTCAGTACCTTACGCAGATTCGGGCATCGAATCGCACAGTTGTCACAGCGGCAACGGTGAGGGCCCCGCCACTGTATGTGACGGGGCCCGACCGGTGGGGGTGGATGGAGAATGGTCTACACAGGTGCGAGGCGGTTCACCAGGCCCGGGTTCTCCTCGAGCCAGGCGCGGACGGCTTCCTGTTCCTTGCCCTTTCCGGTCTTCTGGATCGTCGCCTCGAGGTCCGTGAGCTGCTTCTCGCTCAGACGGAAGCTCTTGAGCCACTTCCCGACCTTCGGGTTGTCGGCGGCGAAGCCCTTGCGGGCCAGCGTGTGGATGCCGTCGCCCTTGCCCCAGGTTCCCTTGGGGTCCTTGAGCTTCTTCAGGTCGTAGGTGCTGTAGGCCCAGTGCGGCGACCACAGGGTGGTGACGATGGGTTCCTTCTTGTCGTACGCGCGCTTGAGCTCGGCGAGCATCCCGGGCGTGATCAGCGACCAGCGACCAGCGACCGGGAAACGGCGGCGCGGCCACGGTGGACGGGGCGCTGTCGGTGCGGTGCGGCATCATCGGGGCTGTGACGCGACGCCTGATGCTCCTCGACACCGCTTCCCTGTACTTCCGCGCCTACTTCGGCGTCCCGGAATCGGTGCGCGCCCCCGACGGCACGCCCGTCAACGCGGTGCGCGGACTGCTCGAATTCATCACCCGGCTGGTCCAGGACCACCACCCCGACGAGTTGGTGGCCTGCATGGACGCCGACTGGCGCCCCCACTGGCGGGTGGAGCTCATCCCGTCGTACAAGGCGCACCGGGTGGCGGTGGAGGCCGAGACGGGTCCGGACGTGGAGGAGGTGCCCGACACGCTGTCACCGCAGGTCCCGATCATCGAGGAGGTCCTCGACGCGCTCGGCATCGCCCGTGTCGGGGTGGCGGGGTACGAGGCGGACGACGTCATCGGCACACTCACGGGGCGTGCGACGGGCCCGGTGGACATCGTGACCGGCGACCGGGACCTGTACCAGCTGGTCGACGACGCCCGCGGGGTGCGGGTGCTGTACCCGCTGAAGGGCGTCGGCATGATGCAGGCGACCGACGAGGCCGTACTGCGCGAGAAGTACGGCGTGGACGGGCCCGGGTACGTCGATCTGGCGCTGCTGCGCGGGGATCCCAGCGACGGCCTGCCGGGAGTGCCGGGTATCGGCGAGAAGACCGCGGCGAAGCTGCTGGACACCTTCGGGGACCTGGCGGGGATCATGGCGGCCGTGGACGACCCGGCGTCGAAGCTGACGCCGTCGCAGCGCAAGCGGCTGGACGAGTCACGGGCCTATGTGGCCGTGGCCCCGAAGGTGGTGCGTGTGGCCGGAGATGTGCCGCTGCCGGCCTTCGACCCGGCGCTGCCGAAGCAGGCACGCGATCCGGAGCGGCTCGAGGAGCTGGCGTCGCGCTGGGGACTGGGGCGGGTGGTGCATCGGCTGCTCACGGAACTTGGGGCGTGAGCCACCGGGTACGCATCGGCACCTCATGGCGACTTAGGTTACCCTAACCATTACCCAGAGCCTGATCGCCCCCTGAGTGAGGGAGACCGCTGTGTCAGACACACCCACCCGCAAGGCACCGACGACCCACGAGGCGCGGGTGGTGCGGACGGACCGGATCACTCCGCACATGGTGCGCGTCGTCCTCGGCGGTGAGGGGCTCGCGGCGTTCGACACCGACGGGTCGACGGACGCCTACGTCAAGGTGCTGTTCCCCGCACCCGGAGTGACCTACCCCGAGCCCTTCGACATGGCCCGGATCCGCGAGGAGTTCCCGCGTGACCAGTGGCCGAGCAATCGCACGTACACGGTGCGCGCCTGGGACCGCGTCCACCGCGAGCTGACGATCGACTTCGTGGTGCACGGGGACGAGGGCCTCGCCGGGCCGTGGGCCGCCGGCGCACAGCCCGGAGAAACGGTCCGGCTACTCGGCCCCGGCGGGGGCTACGCTCCCGACGCGACGGCGGACTGGCATCTGCTCGCAGGAGACGAGAGCGCGCTGCCGGCGATCGCCGCCTCCCTGGAGCAGATGCCGGCGGGTGCGGTGGTCCAGGCGTTCGTCGAGGTGGCCGGCCCGGAGGAGGAGCAGAAGATCGTCACTCCGGACGGGGTCACGGTGACCTGGCTGCACCGGGGCGGCCGGGCGGTCGGCGAGGCACTGGTCGCCGCGGTGCGGGAGTTGGACTTCCCGGAGGGCGATGTCCAGGCGTTCGTCCACGGCGAGGCGGCGGCGGTGAAGGAGCTGCGCCGTCACCTGCGCCTCGAACGCGGTATCCCCGCGGCCCGTTTGTCGATCTCCGGATACTGGCGGCTGGGCAAGTCCGACGAAGCCTGGCGGGCGATCAAGAGGGACTGGAACGCGCAGGTGGAGCGGGAGCAGGAAAAGGTCGCCTGACCTCCGGCTCCGCAAAGGCCGCCGCGCCACGGCCTGTTGGGGACGTCTGCCGTCCACGGCGATCGACCCATGCAAGACAGACGCATATGTCCGCATACAGGGCGGACTGGGCTTCCGAGAGACGGCCCGGTCCGCCCTGCACCATGTATCAGCTGGGAAAAAGTCCTGCGGAAGGGCAGTCTGGACCCGCCTCTGCTCCGTATATGAGACGGAGGAAAGGGTGAGGGGAGAACGCGTGAAGGAAGCCGTAAGCATCACTGGGGCACCACCGGCCGGACCGGGACTCGACGAGCTGCTCGTACGGGTGGCACGCGGCGACCAGGAGGCCTTCGCCCGGGTGTATGACGCGGTGTGCGGGCCGGTGCTGGGAATCGTACGCAGTGTGCTGCGCGACCCGGCCCAGTCCGACGAGGTGACACAGGAGGTGCTGGTCGAGCTCTGGCGCACGGCCGCCCGCTACCAGCCGTCCCGCGGCTCGGCGCTGACCTGGACACTCACCCTCGCCCATCGCCGGGCGGTGGACCGGGTGCGGTCGGCACAGGCCGCCACCGAGCGCGAGCAGAAGGTGGCGAGGCTCGGTGCGACCCCGGCCTTCGACGACGTCGTCGAGCAGGTCGAGGCCCGGCTGGAGCGCGAGCAGGTGCGCCGCTGTCTGCGGACCCTCACCGAGTTGCAGCGCCAGTCGGTGACCCTCGCCTACTACCGCGGTCTCGCCTATCGCGAAGTGGCGGAACTGCTGTCCGTGCCGCTCGGCACGGTGAAGACAAGAATGCGCGACGGGCTCATCCGGCTGCGCGACTGCCTGGGGGTGAACGCATGAGCGCGGCGGGACGCGGCTCGGGACGGGATGCCGAACTGCACACGCTGACCGGGGCGTACGCCCTGCACGCGCTCGGCGAACGTGAACGCGTACGGTTCGAGCGGCACTTGGACGCCTGCATCTCATGCACGCAGGAGGTGCGAGAACTGAGCGCGACGGCAGGACGGCTGGGGCTCGCGGTCAGTGAACCGCCGCAGGCCGCGATGAAGGCACAGGTGCTGCACCGGATAGCGACGGTGCGTCAGGAGCCGCCGGCGGTCGGCGTCCACGGCGCACTGCCCGACGGGGCCCGGCTCGCGGAACGCCGGATCAGGCCGGGGGGCCGGCGCCGGGTGTCCCGGTTCGTACTCGCGGCGTGTGTGACGGGGCTGGCCGCGTTCGGCGGGTTCTCCGCGTGGCAGCAGCACACGGCGCAGAACGCCCTCGTCGAGGCCCGCGAGTCGGCGCGCCAGGCCCAGCTCCGGGCTCAGGCACTGACCGAGGTGCTGACGGCACCCGACGTACGGACCAGCTCGGCGAGCCTAGGCACCGGCGGCGCGACCGGCACGGTGGTGGTGTCGCACAACCGGGACCGTGCGGTGTTCCTGGCGTCCGGCCTCCCCCGCCCGGACGAGGGCAAGGTGTACCAGCTGTGGTTCGCGGACGGGGACACGATGCGCCCCGCCGGACTGCTCGACTCCTCGGCGACCGCGCAGTCCTTGCTGATGGAGGGTCCGGTGGGCCGGGCCACGGGCATGGGCGTCACGGTCGAGCCCGCAGGAGGCTCACCGAAACCGACATCCCAGCCGCTGGCGGTGCTGAGCTTCCCCGGGGCTTAGGGGGCTTCTGACGGATCTCCGCGGCGTCGCGACGCCCGGCACGCCCCCACGGCCGTACGGCGTGGGAGGTACCCCCACTCGCCGCACCGGCCGAAAGCCCAAGTACGTCCCGTACGAGGGCTTCAGCCGGCACTCCGAGAGCACGCACCGGACGCCGCTCCTTCCTCCACGGAGATCCATCAGAAACCCCCCAGCCCTGGCATGGCCTCCCCATGCGCCGTGCGTTCGCCGCGCCGCGGGCTCCCTCCCGCGCCGCGGCGAACACGGGCCGCCGGCGCGGGCCGCGGGCGCTTCGTCCCGGGGCGGCGTTGGCCCGTAGCCTGAGCGGATGCGGACGAAGGACCGGATCAGGGGCACGGTGGTCGGCTCCGCCGTGGGCGACGCGCTCGGCGCACCGTTTGAGTTCGGCCTCGGGGGCGTCTACTCGGGCCGCTTCCCGGACGGTGTCGGCGAGATGTGCGGAGGCGGCGGCTGGGATCCCGGGGAAGCCACCGATGACACACAGATGACTGTTCTCGTGGGCGAGTCACTCAGGGAACGCGGCGGACTCGACCTGCCGGACATGTTCGACCGCTTCCGGCGCTGGGCCGCAGGGGACCCGAAGGACATCGGACTCCAGACCGAGCAGGTCCTCGGCAGCGGGGACCCCTGGGACCGCGCGGCGGCGATCCATTTCCAGGTCAACGGCCGTGCGGCGGGGAACGGTTCGCTGATGCGGGCCTCGGCATCGGCCGTCTTCTTCGCCGGTGCGGGACGTACGGCCACCATGACCGCCGCCCGGCGGATCGCCGCCCTCACCCATGGCGACCGGGCCGCTTGGGAAGGCACGGCGGTACTCCACGAACTGATCCGGGTCGCCCTGGACGGACATGACCCCATGGACGCCGTGCCCGACGCGCTCGGCGAGGTGGAGGAGCAGCACAGGGAGCGCTGGGCGACGGTGCTGGCACCGTCCTGGCACCCCGACGATGCGACCGAGTTCAACGGGGCGGTCTGGCCATGCCTCGGTTCGGCACTGTGGGCGCTCCGTACGACGGGATCGTTCGAGGAGTCACTGGGCGCCGCGATCGATCTCGGTGGCGACACCGATACGGTCGCCGCGGTCACCGGCGCACTGGCGGGCGCGGTGTACGGCGCGTCCGTGATCCCCGCGCGGTGGACGGAGCCACTGCACGTCCCCATGCCCGGCCACGGCGACCGCGTGCTGCGCGCCCCGGACCTGGCTGGCCTGGCCGAGGCGCTGTCACGCGACTGAGCCCGCGGCACGGCCCACCGACCGGCGGACGAGCCCGCATATGCCTGGCCGTCCGGCGGCGGCGTCCGCATGGTCGGCAGCAGCCCGGAAAGGATCTAGTGCTGTGGCCGGATAGCTTCGCCGGGAAGCTCGCGGCGTCCTGTGCGGTGGATCGCAAGGCGGGAATCGCCCTTGTACTGGATGTACTCGGGTGATGCGACAACGCAGCGAGACGCCGTGCAGGGCGCCGCGAGCCGGTGAACCTATCCGGTCACAGCACTACGGGGCTTCTGACGGGTCTCCGCGGCGTCGCGACGCCCGGCACGCCCCCACGGCCTTACGGCGTGGGAGGTACTCCCACTCGCCGCACCGGCCGAAAGCCCAAGTACGTCCCGTACGAGGGCTTCAGCCGGCACTCCGAGAGCACGCACCGGACGCCGCTCCTTCCTCCACGGAGATCCATCAGAAACCCCCTAGCCGACCGAGCTGTACGCCACCACGCCCCGCAGCAATCCGTCGACCGCCTTGCGGGCCGTACGCGCCACCGTCGTACCCTCGCCCGGTGCCGCCGCGGCAATCTGTCCCAGCACGTCGATGACCTGCTTGCACCAGCGCACGAAGTCGCCCGCCGGCATCTCCGCTTCGCGGAGTACTTCGTCGAGGCCCTTCCCCGAGGCCCATTGGTACGCGGCCCAGGCGAAGCCCAGATCGGGCTCGCGCTGACCGACTCCCTCCGCCTGGTTGATCCTGAAGTCTTCCTCGAGCGCGTCGAGCCGACCCCAGATCCGCACCATCTCGCCGAGTGCGGCCTTCGCCTTCCCCGAGGGCAGTTTCGGCGCCACCGCATCGTCCGCCTGCCGTGCCTCGTAGACCAACGCCGAGACACAGGCGGCCAGTTCGGCCGGGCTCAGGCCCTCCCAGACACGCTCACGCAGGCATTCGCTGGCCAGCAGATCCAGTTCGCCGTACAGCCGCGCCAGTCGCTTGCCGTGTTCCGTGACCTCGTCGCCACGGAGGTAGTCCATCTCCGTGAGCAGGCCGACGATCCGGTCGAAGGTGCGGGCGATGGTGTTGGTGCGCCCCTCGATACGGCGTTCCAACTGCCGGGTGTCGCGCTGCAGACGGTGGTAGCGCTCGGCCCAACGGGCGTGGTCCTCGCGCTCGTCGCAGCCGTGGCAAGGGTGCGAGCGGATGTCCTTGCGGAGCCGGGCGATCTCCCGGTCGTCCACGGCGGCCGATCGCTGCCTGTGGTGCCGCTCGGGCACGATGTGCCCGGCCTTCGTCCGCAGTGCCGACGCCAGGTCGCGCCGGGACTGCGGCGACCTCGGATTGAAGGACTTGGGGATTCGCATCCGCTCCAAAGGCTCGACCGGGACCGGGAAGTCCATCGCCGCGAGCCGCTTGACCTGCCGTTCGGCGGTCAGCACGAGGGGCCGCGGTCCGTCGTGGTACTCGAACCCCCCGCGGTGGCCGCCCGACCGCCCGGCCGGAAGCCCCGGGTCGAGCACCAGGGCGAGACCGGCGAACTTGCCTGTGGGGACGTGGATCACGTCTCCGGGCTTGAGCCGCTCCAGCGAGCCGGCGGCGGCCGCCCGGCGCTGCGCCGCGCCCTGCTTGGCCAGTTCGGTCTCGCGGTCCTTGAGCTCCCGCCGCAGCCGGGCGTACTCCTCGAAGTCGCCGAGGTGGCAGGTCATCCCCTCCAGGTAACCGGCCAGCCCCTCCTCGTTGCGCTGCACCTGGCGCGAGATCCCGACCACCGACTTGTCGGCCTGGAACTGCGCGAAGGACGTCTCCAGCAGTTCGCGCGAGCGATGCCGGCCGAACTGCTGCACAAGGTTCACCGCCATGTTGTAGGACGGCTTGAAACTGGAGCGGAGCGGATAGGTGCGCGTGCCCGCGAGACCGGCGAGGGCGCCCGGGTCCATACCGCGCTGCCACAGCACGACGGCGTGGCCCTCGACGTCGATGCCGCGCCGTCCCGCCCGGCCGGTCAACTGGGTGTATTCGCCGGGGGTGATGTCGGCGTGCTGCTCGCCGTTCCACTTGACGAGCTTCTCCAGCACCACCGACCGCGCGGGCATGTTGATGCCGAGCGCGAGGGTCTCGGTGGCGAAGACGGCCTTGACGAGGCCGCGTACGAACAGCTCCTCGACGACTTCCTTGAAGGTCGGGAGCATCCCGGCGTGGTGCGCCGCTATGCCTCGCTCCAGCCCTTCCAGCCACTCGTAGTAGCCGAGGACGTGGAGGTCTTCGCTGGGGATGGCGGCCGTGCGCTCCTCGACGATCTCACGCACCCTCCTGCGCGCCTCGTCGTCGTTGAGCCGCAGTCCCGCGTGCAGACACTGCTGGACGGCCGCCTCGCACGCGGCGCGGCTGAAGATGAAGGTGATGGCGGGCAGCAGGCCCTCGGCGTCGAGGCGCTCTATGACCTCGGGCCGGGAGGGTGTCCAGATGCGGCTGCGCTGTCTGCGTTCGCGCTCGCGGTCAGCCTCGCGGACCATCTTGCCGCGCCGGCGCTCGCGGGGGTTGTACGTGCGCGAGTTCTCCATCCGGGCCATGCGGACCAGATCGGGGTTGACCTCACGGCGTGCGGCGCCACGGCCACCGTGGTCGCTCTCCTCCTCGAAGAGGTCGTGCATCCGGCGGCCGGCGAGCACGTGCTGCCACAGCGGCACCGGGCGGGACTCGGAGACGATCACCTCGGTGTCGCCACGGACGGTGTCCAGCCAGTCACCGAACTCCTCGGCGTTGGACACGGTCGCCGACAGGGACACCAGCGTCACGGACTCGGGGAGGTGGATGATCACCTCCTCCCAGACGGCGCCGCGGAAGCGGTCGGAGAGGTAGTGGACCTCGTCCATGACCACATAGCCGAGACCGAGCAGGGACTGGGATCCCGCATACAGCATGTTGCGCAGGACCTCGGTGGTCATGACGACCACGGGAGCCTCGGAGTTGACGCTGTTGTCCCCGGTGAGCAGGCCGACCTTCTCGGGGCCGTACCGCTTGACCAGGTCCGAGTACTTCTGGTTGGACAGCGCCTTGATGGGTGTCGTGTAGAAACACTTGCGCCCCTGGGCGAGGGCGAGGTGCACGGCGAACTCGCCCACGATGGTCTTGCCCGACCCGGTGGGCGCCGCGACGAGCACGCCCTTGCCGCCCTCCAGGGCCTGGCATGCCTCGATCTGGAACGGGTCCAGCTCGAAGTCGTACAGCTCGCGGAAGGGAGCGAATGCGGTGGCCTGCTCGGCGGCACGGATCCGAGCGGCGGTGTATCGCTCAGCTGGGGAGAGGTCCTCTGTCATCTTGCTGTCGAGAGTACCCGCCGGGTCCGACAGTGGGCGCGATCTTTAACCGGGCCCGGAGCCCGGCCCGCGGTGGGCTCCGGACAGAACCCCAGGACGGCACAGAGGGCCGGACGCGGAGCGCGTCCGGCCCTTCGCACTTCCCGGAGTGAGGTCCTCCGCACCGTGTGTGGCGGGCTCAGGTCACGTCGTCGTACCCGTTGACGCGGTCGCGGTCGCCGCTCTGCTGCTCGGGGAGCGCATGGGCGGACGGGACGGACTCGACGGCGCCGATCGGGGACGGTGTCAGGTCGAGATCGGCGGCCTCGTCGTCACCGATCCCGGCGTCGGGGTCGTTGCGGCTGCGGCGCTTGTCGTTGAGCAACGCGATGCCGACCGCCATGAGGTAGAGCACGATGATCGGGCCGGCCAGAGCGATCATGCCCAGCGGATCCGTCGACGGGGTGGCGACGGCGCCGAAGACGAAGATGCCCATGATGACGCCCCGCCACCAGCCGGCCATCCGCTTCCCGGACACGACACCGGCGAAGTTCAGCATGGTCAGCATCAGGGGCAGCTCGAAGGAGAATCCGAAGATCAGCACCATCCGGACGGCGAAGTCCAGGATCTTGTCGACCTCGAGCAGGTTCTCGGCGGGAGCCGGCGTGATGCTCAGAAGCACGCTCATGCTGACCGGCATGATCACGAACGCCAGATACGCGCCGGCGACGAACAGGGGCACGGCGGCGAAGGCGAAGATGTAGGTGTACTTCTTCTCGTGCTTGTGCAGCCCGGGAGCCACGAAGGCCCAGAGCTGGTAGAGCCAGACCGGGCAGGAAGCGATGATACCGGCCATCAGAACGACCTTCACGGTGGTCGTGAACGGCGACAGCAGGTCGGTGTAGACGATCGTCGCGCAGGCGCCGCCGGTGCGGGTCTCCCCCGGCACACACCGGTTGACGGGAGAGGCCAGGAGGTCCATCAGCTCCTGGCTGTAGAAGGCAGCGACGACGGACGTGATCGTGATCGCCAGCATCGCCTTCGCGAGCCGGTTGCGAAGCTCACGGAGATGGTCCGCGAGCGGCATCCGCCCCTCGGGGTCCACGTCCTTCTTGGTGCGGGCACGCTTGAGCAACCCACGTCCTCATCTCGTGCGTCAGGCCGCCACTGGGCGGCCCGGGGTCAGCGCTGGGTGGTGGTGTCCGTCGGCTCGGTGACAGGACGGGACGTCACGTCACCGGGCGCCGCCTTGATGGTGCGCTGAGCCGGGGGCTGCTCGGCCGGCGGGTCGGCGGGCGCGGGCTGCTGGCCCTCCGACTTCATGGCCTTGGCCTCGCTCTTCAGGATCCGCGCGGACTTGCCGAGCGAACGGGCCATCTCGGGGAGCTTCTTGGCGCCGAAGAGAAGCACGACGACGACCAGAATGAGGATGATCTCGGTGGGGCCGATCTGTCGGAACATATGCTTTGTCTACCTTCTCACCGAGGCGTCTGGGGCGGGAGAGCGGCGCGATCGGACTGTCGTCCGAACCACCACCAGCAGCGATCGTAACTCGGACGAGTAAACACAAGGCAATCCCTGTGTATACCACCGTTGGCGGCAGCGCCTCGTTGCTTCCACCGCGATCATCAGCCTACCTCTCCGGTCGTATACCGGAGGAAATGGCCTTTTCGTCAGTGCTGTGACCGGATGGGATCCGGTCACAGTACTAGGGGGTTTCTGATGGATCTCCGTGGCGGACGCCGCGGAGATCCATCAGAAACCCCCTAGCGCAGCGCCCCTCCCGTGCGCCCGAGCACGGTCGCCGCGTGCTCCAGATCCTCGGCGGCACGGTTGATGCGTTCCGCGGCGGCGGCGACCTGCCGGCCCAGGCGCCGGGCCTCCAGGAAGACGCGGATTCCAAGGACACCGAGGACGGCGATTCCGAGGAATCCCAGGGCGATGGCGAGCATGGACCAGAACATGGGCGGAGCCTTGCGGTCGAAGGAGGATCAGACGGTCGAGTGGAGGCGCAGCGTCCGCACTCCGCCGCCGGTGAGCAGTTCGACGATCCGCTCACCCGCGGGCTTGCGCACGGCCGCCCCGCACTCGGGACAGGTGAAGGAGTAGAACGTGGTCCGCCGGCTGGCGCCGATCGCCAGGCGCAGGGCGGCCGCCGAGAGCTCGAAGCGGGAGCGGCAGTCGGGGCACGCGGCCTTGAACAGGACCGGGACCGCGGATGCCGGAATTCCGGAGAGAACGGACATATCCCTCAATAACTCCCATCGGTCACGGTCGTCTCGGTCACGGCTGCCGGGCCTGGACGTCGTACGCGGCCAGTGCCTCGCTCGCCGCCCGCTGGGCGCTGTCCGCCAGATCCTGCGGCGAGACGATCCGGCCGTCCCTGCCGAGCCGCAGCGCGAGCCGCCGGAGAGAGGCGGGGTCCGGTGTGCGCAGCGTGATCCGCAGCCCGCCGTCGGCCAGCTCCTCCGCCCGGTCGTGGGGGTAGTACTCGGCCACCCAGCGACCGCCGGGGCCGACCTCGACCACGACTTCCGGGTCCTCGGCCGACGCCTGCACCAGTCCCTCCGAGAGGTCCCGCAGCTCGATCTCGGGCGGTGCGGACGGCTCGTCCAGCAGCCGGATCTCGGCGACCCGGTCGAGCCGGAAGGTCCGGCGCGCCTCCGAGAGGTAGCACCACGCCTCCATGTACGTGTGTCCGACCGCGAACAGCCGGATCGGGTCCACCTCGCGCTCGGTGAGCTCGTCACGCGCCGGTGAGTAGTAACGCAGCCACAGCCTGCGGCGCTCCGAGATGGCGCGGTCGACGTCGGCGAAGACGCCGCCCTCGGACTCGAAGGTGACCGAGAGCCGGGCGCTGGCGCCGGCCGCCTCCCCTGCCGCGGCCTCCAGTTTGGCGGTGGCTCTCAGCAGGGCGTCCCGGTCGCCCTCACGCAGCCCGGGCAGCGTGGCGACCGCCCGCGCGGCGACCAGCAGGGCCGTCGCCTCGTCCGCCGCGAGCCGCAGCGGCTCGGCCGCCTCCGCCGCGAGGGCACCCGGGTTGCGCCACCAGATGCGGTCGCCGTCCGTGTCGATGTCGAGCAGATCGCCGCCGCGGAAGCTCGTTCCGCACATGGGCAGCACGTCGAGGTCCGAGATCAGCTCGTCCTCGGTGATCCCGAAGGCCCGGGCCACGTCTCCGACACGCGCGCCGGGGCGCTCGCGCAGATAGGTCACCAGCGAGAGCATCCGCCGGGTCTGGTCGATGGCGTTCACGGCCATGGTCGTACGAGTCCCCTCAGCCCTTGGCCACGGCGCGCAGCCGGTCGACCACATCGGCCCGCAGGTCCGCGGGCTCCAGCACGATGACGTCCGGGCCGAACTCGACGAGCCAGGCGTCCAGACCGTGTCCGTACGGAATCTCCAACTCGTCCCAGCCGTCGCCCAGTTCCCGGACCTCCGCGGCCCGTGCCCGCAGCGGATAACCGGCGCCCGACCGCAGCTTGATCAGTGCGGACCGGGTCGCGGTCTCCCCCGCCCAGGTCTCGACCGTCTCGCGCACGGTGACCACGTCGGGCACCGGCGCGGTGTACGCCCCCGCCCGGGAGCGGACCTTGCCGGTGATCCGGGACAGCCGGAAGACCCGCTCGGCGCCGCGGTCCCGGTCCCAGCCCGCGAGGTACCAGTGGCCGCGCCAGCACTCGAGCGCCCAGGGCTCGACATGACGGGTCTCGGGGTGGACGGCATTGGACTTGCGGTAGTCGAAGACGACGGGCCGGCGGTCCCGGCAGGCGAGCATCAGCGGCTCGAACGCGGCCTCGTGGACGGGGATGCGCGGCTCGAGGGCACTGTGCTGTGCCGTGTCGTACGCCGTCTCGCTCTCCGGCATACCGGCCGCGCGCAGCTTCTGCAGGGCACCGCTGGCCGCTCCGGCGAGACGGGCCTGCTGCCAGACCTTGGCGGCGAGGCCGAGGGCGGCGGCCTCCTCGGCGTCGAGGGTGATGGGCGGAAGCCTGTTGGAGTCGCGGCGGGCGAGGTAGCCCGTCTCACCGTCGAGATTCTCCACGGTCGCGATGACCAGGCCGAGTTCGCGCAGATCGTCCTTGTCGCGCTCGAACATGCGGTTGAAGGCCTCGTCGCCGCCCGCCTCGAGATAGGCCTCGATGGACCCGCGCAGCTCCCGCTTGCTGAGCGGTCGTCGTGTGCCGAGCAGACACAGCGCCAGGTTCATCAGCCGCTCGGCCTTGGCAATGGCCATCGACGCCCTTCCGCCCTTCATAGAGTTCTCTGATCGTCGAACCTACCGCTACGGGCTGTCGTGGCAAAAGCGCGGGCCCCCGCCAGGACAGGCGGGGGCCCAGCGTGACCGCTTGCGATCAGATCGCGACCAGGTCGCAGACGAAGATCAGCGTCTCGCCCGGGGCGATACGGCCGCCGGCACCGCGGTCGCCGTACGCGAGGTGGGCGGGGATGATCAGCTGGCGGCGGCCGCCGACCTTCATGCCCTGGACGCCCTGGTCCCAGCCCTTGATGACCTGGCCGACACCGAGCTGGAAACGCAGCGGAGTACCGCGGTTCCAGGACGCGTCGAACTCCTCGCCCGTGGAGAAGGCCACGCCGACGTAGTGCACGGAGACGGAGTCACCGGCCTTCGCCTCGGGACCGTCGCCCTCCCAGATGTCCTTGATCTCGAGCTCGGTGGGGGGCTCGCCACCCGGGAAGTCGATCTCGGGCTTGTCGATGCTCACTGCTCTGCTCCTCAAACTGGTGAACTGGGCAACCGGGACAGTCTTACATCTTTGCCAGGATGTCCAAGGCGAAGACCAGCGTGGAGTTCTTGGGAATGCCCTGCTGCTCCTTGTCGCCGAACGCCTGGTCCGGCGGGGCGACGATCAGGATGCGGCTGCCCACCTTCTTGCCCGTGATGCCGTTCTTGAGGCCCTTGAGCGTCAGCTGCGGCAGCGGGAAGTTGGCGGTCTTGCCGGTGGCGTACGTGGAGTCGAACTTCTTGCCGTCCTTCCAAGTCAGGGCGACATAGTTCACGACGACCGTGTCACTGGCCTTGACCGGCTCGCCCTTGCCCTCGACCACGTAGTTCGAGACCAGCTTCGTCGGCGGGTCGGACTTGGGGACGGTGACGGTCGGTTCCTTGCCGTCGGTGTTGGTGCCGACCTTGGGGAGGTCGATGTTGTCCTGGGCTACGACGGAGCCCGAGGCGGACTTGGGGATCGTGGTGCCCTTCAGGATGTCCACCACGAAGACCAGGGTCGCGTTGGGCTTGATGTCGCCCTGGCCCTGGGCGCCGTAGCCGAGATCCGGCGGGATGACGAGCTCGACGCGGCTGCCGACCTTCTTGCCCTCGAGGCCCTGGTCCCAGCCCTTGATGACCTGTCCGGCCCCCAGCGTCAGATCGAACGGCTGCCCGCGATCGAAACTGTTGTCGAACGGCTTGTCCGAGTCCCAGGACTGACCGAGGTAGTTGACCTGGACGGCATCGCCCTTCTTCAGAGCCGGGCCCTTGCCCTCGATGAGGGTCTCGGACTTCAGCTCCTTCGGCGGGTCGCCCTCCCCCTTGGCGAGGGTCGGTTTCTCTCCGAACTTGGCGCCCGCCGTGATCGCGGGAAACCCGTTCTTGGACGAGGTGGAGTCGGAGCCGTTCTCATCACCGCAGGCCACTGCGGAGAGCAGCAGCAGGGGGACGACGAGAAGGCCGGCAAGTCGGCGCACGTGTTCCTCAGATCTCAGACGGCACATCGGTCGCTCGACACTCTATGGCGTGCCGAGGGCCCCGCACGAGGAACGTACGGGGCCCAGGTCGCGTTCCCGGACCGGGAGAACCGGCGGGAGCGGCTACATGCCGGCGATCAGTTTCTCCACCCTGTCGTCGACCGAGCGGAAGGGGTCCTTGCACAACACGGTGCGCTGCGCTTGGTCGTTGAGCTTGAGGTGCACCCAGTCGACCGTGAAGTCGCGCCGCTGCTCCTGGGCGCGGCGGATGAAGTCGCCGCGCAGCCGTGCCCTGGTGGTCTGCGGGGGCACGGATTTGCCCTCGAAGATCTTCAGATCGTTGCAGATCCGGGCCGCCTGGCCCTTCTTCTCCAGGAGGTAGTACAGGCCCCGGCGGCGGTGGATGTCGTGATAGGCGAGGTCTATCTGGGCGACCCTCGGGTGCGACATGGTCATGTTGTGCTTGGCCCGGTACCGCTCGATGAGCTTGTACTTGATCACCCAGTCGATCTCGGTGCCGATCCGGTCGAGATCCTCCTGCTCGATGGCGTCGAGCGTGCGGCTCCACAGTTCGAGTACCTGCTCGACCGTGCCCGAGCGGATCCCGCGGCGGTCGACGAAGTCCACGGCCTTCTCGTAGTACTCGCGCTGGATCTCCAGGGCGGAGGCCTCCCGGCCGCTGGCCAGGCGCACCTTGCGCTGACCCGTGATGTCGTGGCTGACTTCACGGATGGCCCGGATGGGGTTCTCCAGCGTCAGATCGCGCATCACCGTGCCTGCCTCGATCATGCGCAGCACCAGGTCGGTGGCGCCGACCTTGAGCAGCATGGTCGTCTCGGACATGTTCGAGTCCCCGACGATGACGTGCAGACGGCGGTAGCGCTCCGCGTCCGCGTGCGGCTCGTCGCGGGTGTTGATGATGGGGCGGGACCGGGTCGTGGCCGAACTGACGCCCTCCCAGATGTGCTCCGCGCGCTGGCTGACGCAGTAGACGGCGCCGCGCGGGGTCTGGAGCACCTTTCCGGCGCCGCAGAGCAGCTGCCGGGTCACGAGGAACGGGATCAGGATGTCCGCGAGCCGGGAGAACTCCCCATGACGGGCGACGAGGTAGTTCTCGTGGCAGCCGTAGGAGTTTCCCGCCGAGTCGGTGTTGTTCTTGAAGAGATAGACGTCGCCTGCGATTCCCTCCTCGTGCAGACGGCGTTCGGCGTCGACGAGCAGGCCTTCGAGGATCCGCTCGCCGGCCTTGTCGTGGGTGACCAGTTCGGTCACGTTGTCGCATTCCGGAGTGGCGTACTCCGGGTGCGACCCCACATCGAGGTAGAGGCGGGCGCCATTGCGCAGGAAGACGTTGCTGCTGCGGCCCCATGACACAACACGGCGGAAGAGGTAGCGCGCCACTTCGTCAGGAGACAGTCGGCGCTGTCCCCTGAATGTGCACGTGACGCCGTACTCGTTCTCCAGCCCGAAAATGCGGCGGTCCATGACTGAACATTACGCCTGACGGCCTGAGCTGAAACCGGGTTCGACGGCACCGCTCCGATCATTTTCATCCGCTGACGCGATGTGTTCGCTCCGGCCGGGAGCTACGAGGACCCCGCCGGTGGCCAGAAGGACCAGCAGAGCGGCGATTCCGCCGCCCCCCGCCACGGCGAAGCCCGCGACGGTCCCGCCCAGTTCCACGGCGGGTCCGGCGGCGGCCGTGCCCACGGCGGCGCCGACGCCGAACGTGGTCACGAGCCAGGAGAATGCCTCGGTGACGGTCCCCCGGGGGGCGTGCCGGTCGACGACGATGAACGCGCACGCGATGGCGGGGGCCAGGAACACGCCCGCGACGGCGCTGAGGGCGGTCATCGCCACGATCCCCGGGGTGAGCATGAGCGGCAGATAGCCGAGCGCGAGCAGGCCCACGATGGCGCGCAGACGTCGCTCCGGGGCGCCTGCCCACTGGCGGGCACCGTAGGCGACGCCGCCGACGAGCGCTCCGAGACCGAGAGCGGCCATCAGGGCGCCGTACACGGAGTCACCGCCGTGGTCGTCGGCGTAGGCGATGGCGGCGACCGTGATGGAACCCAGGGCGAGGCCTACGAAGAAGAACGAGCCGAGGAGCGCAAGCAGGCCGGGTGAGCGCAGGGCACCCAGCCAGTGGGCCTCACGGGGCGCGGAACGCCAGTTCCTGGAAGGTCCGGACACGATGACCGAGAGCGTGCCGACGAGCCCCAGGGCATTGATGACCAGGAGCGCGGCGGCGGGCGAGAGGAGCCACACCAGCAGCGTCACGAGCAACGGACCCACGGTGAACATGACTTCCTGGGCTATCGCGTCCATGGCGTAGGCCTGGTGGACCCGCTCCTGGCGGTGGCCCAGCACGCTGGACCACAGGGCCCGCAGCCCGCCTTCGAGGGGCGGGGTGAACACTCCCGCGACGACCACCGCCGCGTACGCCACCGGCAGCGACGCGATGCCCGCCACGGCCAGCAGCGCCATCCCCAGTGCGGAGACTATGGCGGACGGAAGCTGGACACGCGGCTGGCCGTGCAGGTCGACGAGACGCCCCAGCAGCGGCTGCCCCACGGCGGTGGCGAGGCCGTAGACGGCGGCGAGTGCGCCCGCGAGCGCATAGCTGCCGCCCTCGGCGCGGGCGAACAGGACGATCGCCACATGCGCGGTGGCGTTCGGCAGACGGCCCACGAGGGTGCCCATGAGCAGGCGGGCGGCGTGCGGCGCCTTGAGGATCTCTGCGTACCCGGACGCTCCCGCGGCCATGTCCCGCCTCTTCACTCGATCCCGTTCAGGGAAGTTTTACGTATAACTTGGTACGTCATACGTACCATGTGGCCAGGCCGCGAGTCCACCCCTCGCGGCGGACAGAGTCCTGCCCACCCGGCGGACGACATGACGCGGAGGCGAGTGTGCAGACCCGGGAGCCCGCCGGCGGTCCTCGGCCGACCAGCAGGGACGTGGCGCGGGCGGCGGGGGTCTCACAGGCCACGGTCTCGCTCGTGCTGGGCGAGAAGTGGCGGGGCCGGGTGTCCGAGCGCACCGCCGTTCTGGTCCGGCGGACGGCGCAGGAGCTCGGCTACCGCCCCAATCTGGCGGCCCGCAATCTGCGGCTCGGCCACACCAGGACCGCGCTGCTCGTGGTGCCCGCGCTGACCAACGAGTTCTTCGCCCGGGTGTACGCGGGTGCGGCGCTCGTCGCGGCGGACCACGGCTTCGGAGTGGTGCTCTACCCCTCGCCGGAGGGGGTCGGCCCCGCGAAGGACCCGTTCGCCTCGGCGCGGGCCGCGCTGGACGGGGTGATCGCCTCGTCGATGGCGGCAGGTGCCCTGGACGCGATCCGCGGCACCGGTCTGCCGCTGGTGATGCTCGACAGCGACCCGGCCGATCCGGGACCGGCCGCGCAAGTGAATCTCGATCTCGCCGACGGCATGCGGCAGGTGACGGACCATCTGGCCGGGCTGGGACACCGTCAGTTCCTGCACCTGGCCTCGGCGATCCCGTCCTGGACCTTCGAAGTACGGGCCCGCGCACTGGATGCGGCCGTGGCGAAGGTGCCGGGGGCGTCGCTGCTCAGAGTCCCGTCACCGCTCGACGTGGACGGTGCGCGTGCGGCGGCCGAGCGCGCGCTGACCGAGGCGGCGCCGTCCCGGCCGACCGCGCTCGTCTGCGACGACGACATCGTCGCCGCGGGCGCGTGCAAGGCGGCACGGAGGCTCGGGCTGCGCGTGCCGGAGGACCTCTCGGTGACGGGCTTCGACGATCTGACGCTGGCGACCGCGCTGGAACCCGAGCTGACCACGGTCCAACTGCCGGCGGAGCGGGTGGGCGAGGCGGGGATGTCCGCGTTGCTGTCCGTCCTGGAGGGCCGGACCCCCGACTCGGGGGACCTCCCGGTCACCCTGATCCCCAGATCCTCGACGGGCCCTGCGCGGTGACGCTGCGCTGTGCGGTTCGGGGTGGGCTTGTTGAGCTTGCCCGGTGCCGCGGCGTGCCCACACACCCGCAGCCGGTCTGAGGGTCCCCCCGGACGCAGTCTGGGGGAGATTGAGGACGGACACACCGGACGCCAACCCGGGCAGCGGCACCCCACCGCCGGCCGCACCCCGACGGTGGGGGTGAGGGACGGTGGGGGTGAGGGGGAGGCGGCTAAGCCTCCCCCTCCGTGTCCTCCGCGTCGGAGGGAACCTCCGTCGGCGCCGACGCCGCGTCATCCGCCTGCAACAGCCGCGACAACTGCCGCCCCACAATGCGCTTGAACTTCCGCTTCTGCGGCCGCGTGCGGTCCAGGATCGCCACCTCCAGCCGCTCCGCGGGGATCTCCCGCTCGGAGCCGTTGGTGTCGCGGGACAAGGCCTGCACCGCGAGCTTCAGGGCCTCGGCGAGGGACATACCGTCCCGGTGCTGCTGGTCGAGGAAACTGCTGATCTGCTCCGCGTTTCCGCCGACCGCGACCGAGCCGTGCTCGTCCACGATCGAACCGTCGTGGGGCAGCCGGTAGATCTGGTCTCCCTCGGGCGAGGTACCCACCTCGGCGACGACCAGCTCCACCTCGTACGGCTTCTCACCCGCACTGGAGAAGATCGTGCCGAGCGTCTGGGCGTAGACGTTGGCGAGGCCGCGGGCCGTCACATCGTCGCGGTCGTAGGTGTATCCGCGCAGATCCGCGTAGCGCACACCACCGATCCGCAGGTTCTCGTACTCGTTGTACTTGCCGGCGGCCGCGAAGCCGATCCGGTCGTAGATCTCGCTGAACTTGTGCAGGGCACGGGACGGGTTCTCACCGACGAAGACGATGCCGTCGGTGTACTGGAGGACGACCAGGCTGCGGCCGCGTGCGATGCCCTTGCGGGCGTACTCCGCCCGGTCGGCCATGGCCTGCTGGGGTGAGACATAGAACGGCGTCGACACCGGCTATCCGTCCCTTTCTGTCAGTGGCGAGTGGATCAGAGCAGCGAGGCACGCGGGCCGTCGGGCTGCTCGAGGCGGCGCTCCAGGATCGAGCGGGCGGTCTCACCTGTCTCGTCGTCGGTCAACCTGCGGAAGCCCTCGTCGGTGATCACCGTGACGATCGGGTAGATCCGGCGCGCCACGTCCGGACCGCCCGTCGCCGAGTCGTCGTCGGCCGCGTCGTACAGCGCCTGCACGACCAGGGTGACGCTCTGCTGCTCCGTCAGGTCCTCGCGGTAGAGCTTCTTCATCGCGCCGCGCGCGAAGATCGAACCGGAGCCGGTCGCCGCGTAGCCGTGCTCCTCCGAGCGGCCGCCGGTGACGTCGTAGGAGAAGATGCGGCCCTTCTCCCGGTCGATGTCCCAGCCGGCGAAGAGCGGCACCACGGCGAGGCCCTGCATGGCCATGCCGAGGTTGCTCCGGATCATCGTGGAGAGACGGTTCGCCTTGCCTTCGAGGGAGAGCTGGGCTCCTTCCACCTTCTCGAAGTGCTCCAGCTCCAGCTGGAAGAGCTTGACCATCTCGACCGCGAGACCGGCGGTACCGGCGATGCCCACGGCCGAGTACTCGTCGGCCGGGAAGACCTTCTCGATGTCGCGCTGGGCGATCATGTTGCCCATCGTGGCCCGCCGGTCACCGGCGAGCACCACGCCGCCGGGGAAGGACGCGGCGACGATCGTCGTGCCGTGGGGTGCTTCGATCACGCCCTGCACGGGGGGCAGCACGCGCTTGCCCGGGAGCAGTTCCGGTGAGTGCTCGCCCAGGAAGTCCATGAACGAGGAGGAGCCCGGCGTCAGGAAGGCTGCCGGCAGACGCCCGGTGCTACGAGGGTTGGCTTCCACGCGTTTCCTTCCGAATTGGCGGCGGCCCGCCACGGGGGCCGGGCCGATCTTGCATGCTCTGCACGGACCTTACCCGCGCCGTCTCCGGTCATCCGCCCGGTTGCGGCCGGCCTCGGGGCCGGCCGCAACGGACGGACAGTCGGGGGCTACCCCGACACGATCAGGGGGAGTTACTCCCCGCCCTTCTGGACGAAGGACCGCACGAAGTCCTCGGCGTTTTCTTCCAGGACGTCGTCGATCTCGTCGAGCACGGAGTCGACATCGTCCGACAGCTTTTCCTGGCGCTCCTTGAGGTCTTCGGAGGCCTGCGCGTCCTGCGCCTGCTCCTCGACCTCCTCGGTGGAGCGCGTGGCCTTCTGCTGCCCGCCGCCGGTGTCCTTGGTCGCCATATCCCTCACCCCGCTCGGGTTGCCCGTTTGGTTGGCTCACTCAAGATCAGACCCTACAAGCAGGGTCCGACATCGGCCCCGCACTTTCCTCAACGTCCGGGGGTCACCGCATTGATTCCCGGCCGGAAGCCATTTCAGCCCCCGGACAGCACCCGGACCAGGTCCTCGGCGGTGCGACACCGGTCGAGCAGCGCTTTCACATGGTTCCGCGTGCCTCTGAGCGGCTCGAGCGTAGGCACTCGTTGCAGAGAGTCACGACCCGGGAGATCGAAGATCACGGAGTCCCAGGAGGCCGCGGCGACGTCGTCCGCGTACTGCTCCAGGCAGCGGCCGCGGAAGTACGCCCTGGTGTCCTCAGGAGGCTTGCTCTCCGCCCTTTCGACGTCCGACTCGTCCAGGAGCCGCTTCATCTTGCCGCGGGCCGCCAGACGGTTGTACAGGCCCTTCTCGGGGCGTACGTCGGCGTACTGCAGATCCACGAGGTGCAGCCGTGCCGCGTCCCAGTCCAGGCCGTCCCGGCGCCGGTAGCCCTCGAGGATCTCCCGTTTGGCGATCCAGTCCAGCTCCCCGGACAGGCTCATCGGGTCGTTCTCGAGCCGGTTGAGCGTGTCCTCCCAGCGGACCAGGACGTCCGAGGTCTGCTCGTCGGCGTCGACGCCGAAGCGGTCCTCGACGTACTTCCTGGCGAGCTCGAAATATTCCATCTGCAACTGGACCGCGGTGAGTGTGCGGCCGCTGCGCAGAGTGATCAGACGCTGCAGAGTCGGGTCGTGGGAGACCTGGTGCAAGGTGCGTACCGGCTGGTCGACGGCCAGGTCCACCGTGATGAAGCCGTCCTCGATCATGGACAGCACCAGCGCGGTCGTGCCGAGCTTGAGGTACGTCGAGATCTCGGAGAGGTTCGCGTCGCCGATGATCACATGCAGCCGGCGGTACTTCTCGGCGTCCGCGTGCGGCTCGTCCCTGGTGTTGATGATCGGCCGCTTGAGCGTGGTCTCCAGGCCGACCTCGACCTCGAAGTAGTCGGCACGCTGGCTGATCTGGAAGCCGTGCTCGTGCCCGTCCTGGCCGATTCCCACCCGTCCGGCACCGGTGACCACCTGCCGGGACACGAAGAACGGCGTGAGGTGGCGCACGATGTCCGAGAACGGGGTCTCCCGCTTCATCAGGTAGTTCTCGTGCGTTCCGTAGGACGCGCCCTTGTTGTCGGTGTTGTTCTTGTACAGGTGGATCGGCTGGGCGCCGGGCAGCTGGGCGGCCCGCTCGGCGGCCTCGGCCATGATCCGCTCGCCGGCCTTGTCCCAGAGCACGGCGTCACGCGGATTGGTGACCTCGGGGGCGCTGTACTCGGGGTGGGCGTGGTCGACGTAGAGCCTGGCGCCGTTGGTGAGGATCACATTCGCCAGGCCGATGTCCTCGTCCGTGAGCTGGCTGGAGTCGGCGGCCTCCCGTGCGAGGTCGAAGCCCCGGGCGTCCCGCAGCGGATTCTCCTCCTCGAAGTCCCAGCGGGCACGGCGCGCCCGGTGCATCGCCGCCGCGTAGGCGTTGACGATCTGGGACGAGGTGAGCATGGCATTGGCGTTCGGGTGGCCGGGGACGGAGATCCCGTACTCCGTCTCGATGCCCATTACTCGCCGTACGGTCATGCGGCCCTCCTTGCCCGGCGGCGCTCCCGTCTGGGGGCGGCGCTCAAGTACCGCTCGGTCTCCGGTGCGTGTGCGGTGCCCGTCCCCGCACTGCGCGGCTCGGCGGTACCGACGAGCCTAGAACGCCTCTGCGCTGGTGGGGAGATCAATTCGGTCATTGCTCTGTGTGGTGCGATTACCCGTCCGCAGGCCCTGGGAAAGCAGGCGGCTGCGGATGTCCTCTCCCGTTTTTCCACGGGCGAGCCAAAGACATCCGCAGCCGGGCTGCGATTTACAGGTACTGACCGGTGTTCGCCACCGTGTCGATGGAGCGTCCGGTGTCCGCGCCCTGCTTTCCTGTGACAAGGGTGCGGATGAACACGATCCGCTCGCCCTTCTTTCCGGAGATCCGGGCCCAGTCGTCCGGATTCGTGGTGTTCGGCAGGTCCTCGTTCTCCTTGAACTCGTCCACGCAGGCCTGGAGGAGGTGAGCGACCCGCAGGCCCTTCTGGTTTTGGTCAAGGAAGGCCTTGATGGCCATTTTCTTGGCCCGGTCCACAATGTTCTGGATCATGGCGCCGGAATTGAAGTCCTTGAAGTACAGGACTTCCTTGTCGCCGTTGGCGTACGTGACCTCGAGGAAGCGGTTCTCCTCGGATTCGGCGTACATCTGCTCCACGACGGACTGGATCATTCCCTGCACCGCCGCCTCCTTGGAGCCGGTGTGCTCGGAGATGTCGTCCGAGTGCAGCGGAAGCGACGGCGTGAGGTACTTCGCGAAGATGTCCTTCGCTGCCTCCGCGTCCGGACGCTCGATCTTGATCTTGACGTCGAGCCGGCCGGGCCGCAGGATCGCGGGGTCGATCATGTCCTCACGGTTCGAGGCGCCGATCACGATGACGTTCTCGAGGCCCTCCACACCGTCGATCTCCGCGAGCAGCTGCGGAACGATGGTGTTCTCCACGTCCGAGCTGACGCCGGAGCCGCGGGTGCGGAAGAGCGACTCCATCTCGTCGAAGAAGACGATCACGGGGGTGCCCTCGCTCGCCTTCTCCCGCGCACGCTGGAAGACGAGGCGGATGTGCCGCTCGGTCTCGCCGACGTACTTGTTCAGGAGCTCGGGGCCCTTGATGTTGAGGAAGTAGCTCTTCCCGGCGGGCTGGCCGGTCACTTCGGCGACCTTCTTGGCAAGGGAGTTGGCGACCGCCTTGGCGATCAGCGTCTTCCCGCAGCCGGGCGGACCGTAGAGCAGGATTCCCTTCGGCGGGCGCAGTTCGTGCTCCCGGAACAGGTCCGGGTAGAGGTACGGAAGCTCGACCGCGTCGCGGATCATCTCGATCTGGTTGCCCAGACCGCCGATCTTGTTGTAGTCGACGTCCGGAACCTCTTCGAGGACGAGCTCCTCGACCTCGCTCTTGGGCACGACCTCGTAGACGTAGCCGGACCTGGGCTCGAGCAGCAGGGCGTCGCCGGGACGGATGGTGGCGTCCAGCAGCGGCTCGGCGAGCCGTACCACCCGTTCCTCGTCGGTGTGCCCGATCACCAGGGCGCGCTCGCCGTCCTCGAGGATCTCCTTGAGGGTGACGATGTCCCCGGTGCGCTCGAACTCCATGGCCTCGACCACGTTGAGCGCCTCGTTGAGCATGACCTCCTGGCCGCGCCTGAGCTCGTCGAGCTCGACGCCGGGGCTGACGTTCACCCGGAGCTTGCGGCCCCCGGTGAAGATGTCGGCGGTGCCGTCCTCGTTGGACTGCAGGAAGACACCGAAGCCGGCCGGCGGCTGTGCGAGCCGGTCGACCTCCTCCTTGAGGGCCACGATCTGGTCGCGGGCCTCACGGAGCGTGTTCGCCAGTCGTTCGTTCTGAGCGGACACGCCGGCCAGGTTTGTCTGCAGCTCGACGATCCGCTCTTCGAGAATCCTCGTATGACGCGGAGAGTCGGCGAGCTTGCGGCGCAGGACGGCGATCTCCTGCTCGAGATATGCGACCTGACCGGCAGGGTCGTCAGACCCCCGTCCCGGCCGGAAGCCGCGGTTGTTGTCGTCGTCGTGGGCTGCCACGGTCCTCACCTCCTCCAAGGGGAGCTGGACGCTTCCTGACCCTACCTGGGTGGGTGGTGATTGAAACCCCTAGATCACAAAGACGGAAGGGGTGTGTCCGATCTTCACCCTTGCGCTCTCCCTCACGCCAGGGGAATACCCACCCATCAACATCGGAAAGCGGGCGGTTGTATCGTCGGAACGGTCAACACCCGTCAGGGCTGGCACCTATTGATGCACATCGCGCAGGAACGGCAGGCGACATGAACGAGGCTCTCGAAGTCTGGATCGACCAGGACCTCTGCACCGGCGACGGGATCTGCGCGCAGTACGCCCCCGAGGTCTTCGAGCTGGACATCGACGGACTGGCCTACGTGAAGGGCGGGGACGACGAGCTGCTGCAGGCGCCGGGCGCCACAACGCCCGTGCCACTGCCGCTGCTGACCGACGTCATCGACTCCGCCAAGGAGTGCCCGGGCGACTGCATCCATGTACGACGCGTTGCGGACAAGGTCGAGGTGTACGGGCCCGACGCCGACTAGTGTCCTGTCCGGCCATCCCGCCGCACGGACGGTGACCGTTCAGGCACCGTCCGCAGTCGGAGCGGTGCTACGGGACTCGACGAACTTCCCGCCTCGCCAACGCCATTCGGCCTGCTCCTGCTCGTCGGGACAGCAGCGGGGGACGTCCGGTGAGGAATAGCCGAGGAGCGTCGCCGTGACGGCTCCGTCACGGACGGTGAAAGCGGACACACTGAGGCGCTCGGCCGGGTCGAGCAGGGTCGCCACGACGCGTGGCGTACCGGCCGATGACCGGGCGATGACGTAGACGCCGCTCGGCGGGGTCCCCGAACCGGCTTCGCAGCGGCCCACCACGGCGGTCTCGGGACCACCGTCGCCGTCGAGGTCCCCCGCGGCCTTCTTCACGACTGTCGTACCGGCTGCACCGCACTCGAGGGGCAGATCCACCAGCGCCGGATCCGGTGCCGCCACGGGAGCCGCGGCCGTCGCGACCTCCGTGCCGGACTGGTTGGCCTTCGCGGCGTCCGGCTGGAGCAGGCCCGCACCCGCGACCACTGCGGCCATCGCCGTCGCGGTGGCGAGCCAGTGCACCGGGCGGGCGGCGGTGTGCGCGAGGTCCGGAAGCGTCGCGGAGGTCTGCACGCGATGTGTCTCCTGTGCGGGCTGTACGGGCTGCGCCGGCACGAACCGGCGGCAGGAGGAGTAGGCATCGTGCCACACGTCACAGGGGGCCGGAACAGGGGGGTGGGCAATGCCAACGTAAAGACGCCGCCGTCCAGTTCTCCCGGGCAACCGGGAACTGGACGGCGGCAGCCGTGCGTTGTGAGGTGATTCAGCCCTTGTTGGGGCCTTCGTAATCCTCGCCGTAGGCACCCTTGGCGGGGCGCCGGCGGCGCATCGGCGGCTCCACCCCGTCCGCGAGACGGCGGGCGGTGACGAGGAATCCGGTGTGGCCGATCATCCGGTGGTCCGGACGTACGGCGAGGCCCTCGACGTGCCAGTTGCGGATCATGGACTCCCAGGGCTGCGGCTCGGCGTAGCAGCCGATCTCGCGGATGGACTCCACGGTCCTGGCGAGCTGGGTGGTCGTCGCCACGTAGCAGCAGAGGATGCCGCCGGGGACGAGCGCCTTGGAGACGGCCTCCAGGCACTCCCAGGGGGCGAGCATGTCCAGGATGACGCGGTCGACGTCCGCGTCCGAGAGGTTGTCCTGGAGGTCGCCGACGGTGAGCGTCCAGGCAGGGTGGGGGCCCCCGAAGTAACGCTCGACATTCGCCTTGGCGATCTCCGCGAAGTCCTCCCGGCGCTCGTACGAGTGCAGCATGCCCTCGTCGCCGATGGCCCGGAGCAGGAAGCTGCTCAGCGAGCCGGAGCCCACACCCGCCTCGACGACGCGTGCGCCGGGGAAGATGTCGGCGAACGCCAGGATCTGCCCCGCGTCCTTGGGGTAGACCACGGCGGCGCCGCGGGGCATGGACAGGACGTAGTCGGGGAGCAGGGGGCGCAGCGCGAGGTAGGCGACGTTTCCCGTGGTACGGACGACACTGCCCTCAGGGGCGCCGATCAACTCGTCGTGCGGGAAGGAACCCTTGTGGGTGTGGAAATTCTTCCCGGCCTCGAGCGTGAACGTGTAGTGGCGTCCCTTGGGATCCGTGAGCTGGACCTGGTCCCCGACCTTGAAGGGCCCGCGACGGCGGGCGGCACCGGTCGGTTCGGACATGTGACCAGAGTACCGGCTGTTTTGGGCCCGGTTCTCCCCCCTGGGGCCCACAGGGGCACCCGGGCGGAACGGACCGGGCTCCGTGACGAGCGGGAGTCAGCCGGAGGGCCGGGCCATGGCCTTGACGAAGGCCCGCTCGACGTCCGCCGTCGAGAGCACGCCGTAGATCTCGCCGGTCTCCTCGACGACGAGGTACTCGGTGGCGGGGGTGGCTCTGAGGCGGTCGAGGAGGGCCTCGCCGGCGAGCTCGGCGGGCACCCTCATGCCCTCGGTGAGCTCCTGCGCCAGACCGCTGACGGCGACCCAGGGGCGGCGGTGCTGGGGTACGCCGACGATCGCGCTCTCACGTACCAGAGCCGTCGGGTCGCCGTGCCCGTCGACCACCACGAGGGCGCGTGCGCCCGCCTCGTTGGCGCGGCGCAGGGCCTCGGAGAGTGGGGTGTCGGACTCGACGGGGACCGCACGGCGGGTGAGGGTGCGGGCGCTCAGTTCGGGAAGGTGCTCGCGCAGCCGGGCCATGCGCAGGCTGTTGCCGGCGCCGGTCCAGATGATGGCGGCGAGGATCGCGGCGAGCAGGGCGTCGGTGACGGTCTCCATGCCGCCGATGTCCGCGGTGGAGTTGCCGAGGGCTCCGGTGTGGGTGAGCAGCGGGAGGCCGATCAGCACCGCGACGGCGAGCGCCCGGCCGACCCAGGCGGCGGCGACCGTGCCGCTCATCGGCTTTCCGGTGATCTTCCAGACGACCGCGCGCAGCATCCGGCCGCCGTCCAGGGGAAGCCCCGGCAGCAGGTTGAAGGCGGCGACGATCAGGTTCGAGATCATCAGTCCGGCGAGGAGCACCCCCGGGACGGTGCCGGGCTCCACGGCCCGTACTCCGGCGTAGAAGAGTCCGGCGAGTGCCAGCGAGAGCAGCGGACCGACGAAGGCGAGGAGGAATTCACGGCCGGGTGTCTCGGACTCCTTCTCGATCTCCGAGACGCCTCCGAAGAACTGGAGCTGGATGCGGCGCACCGGCAGCTTGTAGCGCAGCGCGACGATCGTGTGGGCCAGCTCGTGGACGAGCACCGAGGCGTAGAAGGCGACGGCGAAGAACAGCGAGACGAGATAGCGGGCGCCGCCCAGTTCGGGCAGGACCCGGTCCAGTTGGCCGCCGAAGACCCAGGTGATGAGGGCGGCCACCAGGAACCAGCTGGGGGCGACGTATACGGGCACGCCGAAGAGGCGGCCCATGAGGATGCCGCCACCGGGCTCTTCCGGACGCCGCCGCCCTGTGGTGTCGGGGTCCGCTTTCCCCGTGCCGGACTGCGGCCGCGTGTGCTCGCCGCTCTCGTCGTCCTTGTTCACGGGTCCCCTTCGTTGCGGTCGCTCGCCCGATCATGCTGTGCGAGAAGGTCTGCCGTCGATGGTATGCCGCTCGCTGTCAGTGGCGGGTCGTAGGGTCGTGGTCATGAGTACGAGTCAGCCGCCCGTCCCGGAAGGGCTCCCGCCTGCTCCGCAGGGCCCTCCGCCCGTCCTCGAGGACCAGCCGCCGACGGCGGACGGTCACCCGTCGCCGCCGGAGACCGGGCCGTCGGTGCCCGAGAGCCGGCCGCCGATGTCGCTGTCGCCGTCGCGGGCGAGCGACTTCATGCAGTGCCCGCTGCTGTACCGCTTCCGGGTGATCGACAAGCTCCCGGAGAAGCCCAGCGAGGCGGCTACCCGGGGGACCCTCGTGCATGCCGTGCTTGAGCGGCTGTTCGACGCTCCGGCCGTGGACCGCACCCCACCGCGGGCGAAGTCGCTGATCCCGGGGCAGTGGGACCGGCTGCTGGAGTCACGGCCCGAGCTCGGCGGGCTGTTCGCCGACGATCCTGACGGCGAGCGGCTGGCTCGCTGGATGTCGGAAGCGGAGCAGCTGGTGGAACGCTGGTTCTCGCTGGAGGACCCGACGCGGCTCGAGCCTGCCGAGCGCGAGCTGTTCGTCGAGGCGGAGCTGGAGTCGGGCCTGCGGCTGCGGGGGGTCATCGACCGGGTCGACGTGGCGCCCACGGGAGAGGTGCGGATCGTCGACTACAAGACGGGCAAGGCGCCGCGGCCGGAGTACAGCGAGGGCGCGCTGTTCCAGATGAAGTTCTACGCCCTGGTGGTCTGGCGGCTGAAGGGGGTCGTGCCCCGGCGGCTTCAGCTCGTCTATCTGGGCAGCGGCGAGGTCCTCACCTACGACCCGGTCGCGGCGGATCTGGAGCGGGTGGAGCGCAAGCTGCTGGCGCTCTGGGAAGCGATCGTCCGGGCCACGCAGAGCGGCGACTGGCGCCCGCGCCCGTCGAAGCTCTGCGGCTGGTGCGACCACCAGTCGGTGTGCCCGGAGTTCGGCGGTACGCCTCCCGTGTATCCCTTGCCTCTGGTGCCTCCGCAGCCCTCCCCCTGAACGTGGCCGGAATGTGCCTGGCGGTGACGCTCCGGGAGCGTGCTCCGCGGAATGTGCGCGTCCGCGGGACATGCGGTGCAGTCCGGGGCAGACGGGGGCGCCCGGCGACGTTCCGGTACCGCGGTCAGGGCAGAATGGGGCGGGTCTAGCGAAGGAGATCCCGTGGCTATCCGCGTCCTACTGGTCGATGATCAACCGCTGCTGCGCACCGGCTTCCGGATGATCCTGGAGGCGGAACAGGACATCGCGGTGGTCGGTGAGGCCGGCGACGGTCTGCAGGCCCTGGACCAGGTGCGGGCGCTGCAGCCCGATGTGGTGCTGATGGACATCCGTATGCCGCGGATGGACGGGGTGGAGGCCACCCGGCAGATCACCGGTCCGGGGCGGGACGGCCCGGCGAAGGTGCTGGTGCTGACCACGTTCGATCTTGACGAGTACGTGGTGGAGGCGCTGAGGGCCGGGGCGAGCGGCTTTCTGCTGAAGGACGCGCCCGCGAACGAGCTGGTGCAGGCGATCCGGGTGGTCGCGGCGGGCGAGGCGATGCTCGCGCCGAGCATCACCCGTCGGCTGCTGGACAAGTACGCGGGACATCTGCCGTCCGGCGAGGAGTCGGTGCCGGACACCCTGCACACACTGACCGAGCGCGAGGTCGAGGTGCTCAAGCTGGTCGCGCGTGGCCTGTCGAACGCGGAGATCGCCGCGGATCTGTTCGTCAGTGAGACGACGGTCAAGACCCATGTGGGCCATGTGCTGACGAAGCTGGGGCTGCGGGACCGGGTACAGGCCGCGGTGTACGCGTACGAGAGCGGCTTGGTGCGTCCCGGCGCCCAGTAGTCGTCCGGCTGTGCGGCAGGGGCCCGGTCGGTGCGACCGGGCCCCTGCCGTTTGCCGTGTCAGCCCTTCTTGATCTCCCAGAAGCGGAAGACCGTCGAGGGGTCGAGCGTCCACTCGAGGCCGGTGATGTTGCCGTGGGCGACGGCGTACTGCTTGCCCTGCCACAGCGGCAGCAGCGGGACGTCCTCGGCGACCTTGTTCTGCAGCTCGCCGAACATCTTCTCGGTCGCGGCGCGGTCCGTCATGGCCGACGTGGCCGGAATGATCTTCCCGGTGATCTGCTTGTTCTCGTAGTTGTTGTCGAGGACGTTGCCGGGCCCGAAGAACGGCTGGGTGAAGTTGTCGGGGTCCGGGTAGTCGGGCACCCAGCCCCTGACGTACACGCCGTACTTGCCGGCCTTGATGTCCTTGTCGTACTGCTCGAGTTCGACGGACTTGACGTCGGCCTTGAACAGACCGCTGCTGTTGAGCTGCTTGGCGATGGCCTGCAGCGCATGGTCCGTTGCCGGGCCGAAGCGGCTGTGGGTGGACCAGAGTGTGATCTCCACCTTGCTGCTGATGCCGGCCCCCCGCAGCGCCTGGCGGGCCTTGTCGGGCTGCGGGCGCTCGCCGTAGCGGTCGAAGTAGGCGGTGTTGTGTCCGGCGATACCGGCCGGGATGATCGAGTACAGGGGCTCCGCCGCGGTGGCGTCGTAGGCGTCACGCACGAGCGCGTCCCGGTCCACGAGGTAGGCGAAGGCCTGGCGCACAGCGAGCTTGCCCGCGACCGGGTGCTTCACATTGAAGACCAGGTGCTGCACCTCGGCGCTGTCGCCCTCGATGACCGATATCTGCTGCTTTTCGGAGCCCTTGAGCGCGGTGATGTCCTGGGCGGTGAGGCCTCGGTAGGCCACATCGACCTTGCCCTCCTTCAGGGCGGTGGCGAGCTTCTTCTGGTCGCCGTGGAAGAAGGACATGGTGACCCCGCCGTTGCGCGCGGACGCATGGCCCTTGTACTCGGAGTTGACCGAGAAGACGCCTTCGTTGTCGTTGAAGGAGTCGAGCTTGTACGGGCCGGAGCCGACCGCCTTGCCGTCGGTGCGCAGCGAGCCGGCGTCGTACTCGCGGTGGTCGACGATCGATCCCGCGCCGGAGGCGATCTTGCTGGGGAAGGTGGCGTCGGGGCTCTTGAGCCGGAAGACGACCGTCCGCTCGTCGGGGGTCTCGATGCGGTCGATCGTGGCCAGCAGCGGACCCGGACCGGAGTCACTGGCGATCTTGATCGTGCGCTCGAAGGAGAACTTCACGTCCTCCGAGGTCAGGGGGTTGCCGTTGCTGAACTTGAGGCCGTCGCGCAGCGTGCAGCTGTAGACGGTGCTGGCGCCGCCCTTGAAACCGCACTTCTCGGCCGCGTCGGGCTCGGGAGTGGTGCCGCCCTTGGGGAAGGCCAGCAGGGACTGGAAGACGTTGTTGAACAGCACCCACGAGCCCGGGTCGTAACCATCGGCCGGGTCGGTGGCCAGGATCTCGTCGGACATACCGACGACGATCCGGCCGCCCTCGCCCGACGCGCTGTCGTCCGTCCCGACGCCGCAACCCGCGAGCAGGACGGCGGAGAGCCCCGCGGCAACCGGGGCCGTCCTCTTGATGTTTCTTGCCTTCACAGAACCTTGCCTCTTGCTCTCGAATGCCGGCCGCGACGTTCGCGGCTCGATGGTGAAGATCAGGCGTCGTCGCGCGCGAGCTCCCACAGCTGGAGGTCGGACGAGGAGTTCAGCGTCCACTCGACGCCGGTGACTCCCGACCGTGCTGCGACGTACTGCTTGCCCTGCCACAACGGCAGCACGGGCACATCTGCGGCCACGATGTCCTGCAGCTTCGCGAAGGACGCGGACGCGGCGTTGCGGTCGGCCTCGCGGCGCGACGCGGGGATGAGTTCGCGGCGGGCCACGGTGCTCACATAGGGGGTGTTGAGGAAGTTGTCCTTGTCCAGGAACGGGGCGATGTAGTTGTCCGGGTCAGGGAAGTCGGGGAACCAGCCGAGGCCGTAGACCGCGTACTCACCGCGCTGCTGAGCGGTCCGGAACTTCGACCACTCGGCACCCTGGACGGTGATGTCGAAGAGCTTGGTGGCGTTGAGCTGGTCGCGCAGCGCCGCGAACTCCTTGGCCGTACCGGGGCCGTAGTGGTCGGTCGTGTAGTGCAGGGTGAGCTTGACCGGGGTGGCGATTCCGGCGTCGCGGAGGTAGCCGGCGGCCTTGCTGCGGCTCGGCTCGCCGTACATGTTGTAGAACGAGTTGACGTGGCCGACGACGGACGACGGGATCAGCGAGTAGAGCGGCTCGGCGGTCGCGCCGTAGACCTTGCTCGCGATCTGTCCGCGGTCGACGACGGCGGCCATGGCCCGGCGGACCGCCCTGTCCTTCACGGACGGGGCCTTGGTGTTGAAGCCGAGGTAGCGGATCTCCAGGCCGGGCATCTCGGTGAGCGAGACGTCGTCCTGGGGCGACTGGAGTTCGGCGATCTGCTCCGGCGCCAGGGTCCGGGCCATCATGTCGACGCCGCCGGATCGCAGAGCGCTCCCCATGCTCTCGGCGTCGGGGAAGGAGCGCAGCTCGACCTTGTCGTTGCGGAGCTTCAGATCGCCCTTGTAGTGGGGGTTCCTGGTGAAGACGGCGCTGACGAGCTTCTCGCCGTCGGTCTGGGCCGCGAGGGTGTACGGGCCGGATCCGCTGACGTCGAACCCCTCCCGCAGCTTGTGGCCGTCGTAGGCCTCACGGCTGACGATGCCGGCGACGGGCGTCGAGAGCTTGTAGGGGAAGGTCGCGTCCGGGGTGCCGAGGTGGAAGACGAGTTCCTTGTCGCCCTTGACGTCGATGGTGTCGATGTTGGCGAGCAGACCGGCTGCACCGCTGTCGGCCTTGATGGCCAGGACCCGCTCGATGGAGAACTTCACGTCCTCGGCGGTGACGGGCTTGCCGTCGGAGAACTGGAGATCGTCACGGAGTGTGCAGCGGTAGCTCTCGCTCGCGGTGTCCGTGAAGGCACACCTGGAGGCCGCCTCCGGCACTGGCGCACCGCCGCCGCGCGGGACGTGCATCAGCGTCTGGAGGGTCTGGCGGAGCACGTTCCAGGCTCCGGTGTCGTAGGCGTAGGCGGGGTCGAAGGGCGCCGGTGCGTCACTGCCGGCGACGAACTGGTCCGTGGTTCCCACGACAATGGCGTCCCCCTTGCTCGCTCCCCCGCTGACGTTTCCGCAGGCGGCGAGCAGGGAAGTGAGCAGGCCCACTACGGCCGGCAGCACCAGAGTCTTGCGGTTCATCCTGGACGTTCTCTCCCTCATCCCACACTGGGATACAGCGATTACGGGACACTCCGCCGCGGCCGCCCGGTCGGGGCGGGGGCGATCGGGCAGGGCACAGCACGATCAGGCCTGCGACACGGGCTTCGGGGTGTCGCCCTTGACACAGGCCGGTGTGCGGCGAAGTTCTCGCGTCGAGATTAGTCGGCGGTGTCACGAGCGCAGGACCGAACCGGAGTTGGGACGGCGTCGCCCGGTGAGCAGAAATGGCGCCGCATCGATATCCATGCAGCGGGATGATTAGGGCATTACGGATTCAAACTCGGACACAAGGGCACCACCCCGGCCGCCCGAACGGACCCTTGTCCGCATGGCCAACCCCCGAGGCACCGATCCCGCGTGACGAACGTCACGCCCTCGGGGGGTTACGGAAAATACACGGGTAGATGCCCAGAGTTTCCGCATCTTTTGAAGGCAACGGTGGGTGTACGCCTTAGTTCATTCGGGTGATCAGGGTACGCAGGAAGGACAGGTCGACCTCCTCGAGCGAGGTCACCACCACCCGGCCGTCGGCCGGTGCGATGGGCGCCACGGACGGAACCGCGACCACCCGGCAGCCGGCGGCCTCGGCCGCGGCGACACCCGTGGCGGTGTCCTCGATGACGGCGCATCTCGCCGGTTCGGCCCCCAGGCCGCGGGCGGCCAGGAGATAGGGGTCGGGGTGCGGCTTCGTACGCGAGACCTCGTCGCCCGCGACGGTGAGCGCGAAGCGGTCACGGCCCAGCGAGGCCAGCACCCGGTCGATGATGCGCCGGTGCGAGGCGGAGACCAGGGCGGTGGGGACGTTGTGCGCGGCGAGTTCGGCGAGTAGCCGCTCGGCGCCCGGCATCAGCGGCACTCCGAGGGAGATGCGGTCCTCGAAGCGTTCGTTGAGCAGCACGGTCAGCTCCGCGAGGGTGATGTCCGCGCCGGTCGCCTCGATGAGATAGCCCGCGCTGCGGGTCATGGGGCCGCCCACCACGATGTCCCGCCAGGCTGCGTCCAGCTCGTGGCCGAGGTCGGCGAAGACCTCCACCTCGGCGTCCCACCAGAAGCCCTCCGTGTCCACCAGAGTGCCGTCCATGTCGAGGAACACGGCTTGCAGGGCGGGGGCGGAGCCCCGGACGAGCCCGGGGACGGAGCCCTCACCCGTGCGCGTCGAGGACGCGGGGACCGTGCTGGTCATCGGCACACCTCCGAGAGGGACGAGAAGGCCGGCCGCCTTCCCGGTGAGGGAGGGCGACCGGCCTGCACTGGACCGACCAGTGTACGTCGTGAGTGACCGGTGTGCGCGGCCGAAACTCACGGGGCGCACCCGGAATCCCCGCCATGACCGAGCGTGCCCGGACGCACCCGCAGGGTCAGCCCGTCCCGGCGGGCATGACGGCGGGCGTCTCAGCGGGCGTTGAAGTACTTCGCCTCGGGGTGGTGGATCACGATCGCGTCGGTCGACTGCTCCGGATGGAGCTGGAACTCCTCGGAGAGCTTCACCCCGATCCGCTCGGGCTCGAGCAGGTCGGCGATCTTCGCCCGGTCCTCGAGGTCGGGGCAGGCCCCGTAGCCGAGGGAGAAACGTGCTCCGCGGTACCTGAGCGCGAACATGTCCTCGATGTCCGCCGGGTCCTCACCGCCGAAGCCGAGCTCGCCGCGGACCCGGGCGTGCCAGTACTCCGCCAGCGCCTCGGCCAACTGGACGGACAGCCCGTGCAGTTCGAGGTAGTCGCGGTAGGAGTCGGAGGCGAAGAGCTTCGACGTGGCCTCACCGATCCGGGAGCCCACGGTGACGACCTGGAGGCCGACCACGTCGGTCTCGCCGGAGTCCTCCGGCCGGAAGAAGTCGGCCAGACACAGCCGCCTTCCGCGCCGCTGCCGCGGGAAGGTGAAGCGGGTGCGCTCGGAGCCGTCCTCGCCCAGGATGATCAGGTCGTCGCCCTTGGACACACAGGGGAAGTAGCCGTAGACCACGGCCGCTTCCAGCATGTTCTGGGTGTGCAGCTGGTCGAGCCAGCCGCGCAGCCTCGGGCGCCCCTCGGTCTCGACGAGCTCCTCGTAGCCCGGGCCGCCGCCCGTGCGGGCCTGCTTGAGCCCCCACTGGCCCTTGAACAGCGCGCCCTCGTCGAGCCAGGAGGCGTACTCCTTGAGCTGGATGCCCTTGATCACCCGGGTGCCCCAGAACGGCGGCTCGGGGACGCGGTTGTCGGTCGCCACGTCGGAGCGCACGGAACCCTCGGGGCCCTCGTGGACGGCGTCCTCGGCCACCGCGGACGCGGTGGCCCGCACCCGGCGCTGCCTGAGCTCGGGCAGTGCGGCGCCCGGGACGCCCCGCTTGACCGCGACCAGGGCGTCCATCAGCCGCAGGCCCTCGAAGGCGTCGCGGGCATAGCGCACCTCGCCCTCGTAGATCTCGTGGAGGTCCTGCTCCACATAGGCCCGGGTGAGGGCGGCGCCACCGAGGATCACCGGGTACTCGGCCGCCAGCTTGCGCTGGTTCAGCTCCTCCAGGTTCTCCTTCATGATCACGGTGGACTTCACCAGGAGTCCGGACATGCCGATGACGTCGGCCTTGTGCTCCTCGGCGGCCTCCAGGATCGCGGAGACGGGCTGCTTGATGCCGAGGTTGACGACGTTGTAGCCGTTGTTGGACAGGATGATGTCCACGAGGTTCTTGCCGATGTCGTGCACGTCGCCGCGGACGGTGGCCAGCACGATGGTGCCCTTGCCCTGCGCGTCCGACTTCTCCATGTGCGGCTCGAGATACGCCACCGCGGCCTTCATCACCTCGGCCGACTGGAGCACGAACGGCAGCTGCATCTGGCCGGAGCCGAAGAGTTCGCCGACCACCTTCATGCCGTCCAGCAGGGTCTCGTTGACGATCTCGAGGGCGGGCCGCTCCGCCAGTGCCGCTTCCAGGTCGGCTTCGAGACCATTGCGCTCGCCGTCGATGATGCGCCGCTTGAGCCGCTCCTCCAGCGGAAGCGCGGCCAGCTCCTCGGCCTTGCCCGCCTTCAGCGACTTGGCGGTGGCCCCCTCGAACAGCTCCATCAGCTTCTGGAGCGGGTCGTAGCCCTCGGCCCGCCGGTCGTGGATCAGGTCGAGGGCGGTGCCGACCTGTTCCTCGTCGAACCGGGCGATGGGCAGGATCTTCGAGGCGTGCACGATCGCGGAGTCCAGTCCGGCCTTGACGCACTCGTCGAGGAACACGGAGTTCAGCAGGATCCGGGCGGCAGGGTTCAGACCGAAGGAGATGTTGGACAAGCCCAGGGTGGTCTGGACGTCCGGGTGGCGCCGCTTGAGTTCGCGGATCGCCTCGATGGTGGCGATGCCGTCCTTGCGGGACTCCTCCTGGCCGGTGCAGATGGTGAAGGTCAGTGTGTCGACGAGGATGTCCGACTCCTGGATGCCCCAGTTGGCGGTGAGGTCCGTGATGAGCCGCTCGGCGATCTCCACCTTCTTCTCGGCGGTGCGGGCCTGGCCCACCTCGTCGATGGTGAGCGCGATGAGGGCCGCGCCGTGTTCCTGCGCCAGCCGGGTGACCTTCGCGAAGCGCGACTCGGGTCCGTCGCCGTCCTCGTAGTTGACGGAGTTGATGACGGCGCGCCCACCGATCTTCTCCAGGCCGGCACGGAGGACGTCGACCTCGGTGGAGTCGAGGACGATCGGGAGGGTGGACGCGGTGGCGAAGCGGCCGGCCAGTTCCTCCATGTCGGCGACGCCGTCACGGCCGACGTAGTCGACGCACAGGTCGAGCATGTGGGCGCCTTCGCGGATCTGGTCGCGGGCCATCTCCACACAGTCGTCCCAGCGGCCGTCCAGCATGGCCTCGCGGAACTTCTTGGAACCGTTGGCGTTCGTCCGCTCGCCGATGGCGAGGTACGAGGTGTCCTGGCGGAACGGCACGGTCTGGTAGAGGGAGGCGGCGCCGGGCTCCGGGCGGGGCTCGCGCGGCGCCGGGGCGAGGTCGCGCACCCGCTCGACGACCTGGCGCAGATGCTCGGGGGTCGTGCCGCAGCAGCCGCCGACCAGGGACAGTCCGTACTCGCCGACGAAGGTCTCCTGGGCGTCGGCGAGCTCGGCCGCGGTCAGGGGATAGTGGGCGCCGTCCTTGCCGAGTACGGGCAGACCGGCGTTCGGCATACAGGACAGCGGGACGCGCGAGTGGCGGGCGAGATAGCGCAGGTGCTCGCTCATCTCGGCCGGACCGGTGGCGCAGTTCAGCCCGATCATGTCGATACCGAGGGGCTCCAGCGCCGTCAGGGCGGCTCCGATCTCGGAGCCGAGCAGCATCGTGCCCGTGGTCTCGACGGTGACCGAGCAGATCAGCGGGAGGCTGATCCCGGCGGTCTCCAGGGCGCGGCGGGCGCCGAGGATGGCGGCCTTGGTCTGGAGGAGGTCCTGGGTGGTCTCGACGAGCAGCGCGTCGGCGCCGCCGGCGATCATGCCCTCGGCGTTCTGCTGGTAGGCGTCGCGCAGGGTGGTGTACGAGGCGTGGCCGAGCGTCGGCAGCTTGGTGCCGGGGCCCATCGAGCCGAGCACCCAGCGCTGCTGCCCGGTGGCCGCCGTGTACTCGTCGGCCACCTCCCTGGCGATGCGGGCACCGGCCTCGGACAGCTCGTAGACCCGCTCGGAGATCTCGTACTCCCCCAGCGCGGCGTAGTTGGTACCGAAGGTGTTGGTCTCGACGCAGTCGACCCCGACGTCGAAGTAGGCGGCGTGCACCGAGCGGACGATGTCCGGGCGGGTGACGTTCAGGATCTCGTTGCAGCCCTCGAGGTCCTGGAAGTCCTCGAGCGTGGGGTCCTGCGCCTGGAGCATGGTGCCCATCGCCCCGTCGGCCACCACCACCCGGGTGGCGAGAGCCTTGCGGAGGGCGTCTGCCCTGGTCCGGTGGGCAGCCGAGGCTCCCCCACGGGGGGACGTCGGGCTGTCGGCGGAAAGGGTCGGCAACGAGGCCATGGATTGCTCCCTGGGATGCGACGGCTGTCGGCTTTGCGGCTCCTCGGGGGAGGCACACCCGGCCAGCCTAGCCGGGAGTGACCTTTCGCGGAGTTCCGTCCCAGCCGTTGGACGGCACGTCCTCCCAGGCGACCGGGTGACGACCCCGTGATGTCCGGAACCACTCGGTCTTGACAGACTGTCCTCGCGGTAACGCCGATTCGGCATCGACCGATAGTGTTCAGCATTGTCGAACCATGGGGAGAAAGGCCGGGCGATGGCGAAGAACATCCAGTCGCTTGAACGGGCGGCGGCCATGCTGCGACTGCTCGCGGGCGGGGAGCGCCGGCTCGGACTGTCCGACATCGCCTCGTCCCTCGGTCTGGCCAAGGGCACCGCGCACGGCATCCTCCGCACGCTGCAGGCGGAGGGCTTCGTCGAACAGGACGACGCGTCCGGCCGCTACCAGCTGGGGGCGGAACTGCTGAGGCTCGGCAACAGCTATCTGGATGTGCACGAACTGCGGGCCCGGGCGCTGGTCTGGACGGACGACCTGGCCCGTTCCAGCGGCGAGAGCGTCCATCTGGGGGTGCTGCACCAGCACGGCGTGCTCATCGTCCACCACGTCTTCCGGCCCGACGACAGCCGGCAGGTGCTGGAGGTCGGCGCGATGCAGCCCCTGCACTCCACGGCCCTGGGCAAGGTACTGGTCGCGTTCGACCCCGTGGCGCACAGCGAGGCGCTGGAGGTCGACCGCATGGCGTTCACGCCGCGGACGGTGACGGAGCTGCGGGAGTTCGAGGGCCTGCTGGAGCTGACGCGGGCGCGGGGCTGGGCCGCCGACGTGGAGGAGACCTGGGAGGGCGTCGCCGCGGTGGCCGCGCCCATCCACGACCGGCGCAGGATGCCGGTCGGCGCGGTGGCCATCACGGGCGCCGTGGAGCGGGTGTGCAACGGGGCCGAGCTGCGCTCCGAGCTGGTCGCCGCGGTACGTGACTGCGCGCGCGCCGTCTCCCGCGACCTGGGCGCCGGACGGTTCTGACCGGGGCAACGAGGCCAACCGGCACCGGCACAAGCGCGGGACAAGGGGGGCAGTCCGGGCGCATGCCCTGCGCCCGGACTGGACCTGGCGGCGCCTGGTCAGGCCCTTGCCGTGACGACTGGGCCGCCGGGCGTCGACGCGTGGCCGGTGGCCGGCCAATGGCGCGTACGGGCGACCCGGGGTGCGACGGCGGCATGCGAGCGGCCGCCGGACCGCGGCGCCTGACGGCAGCCCGGTGCAGCGCATGGCCGAAATGCATCGGGTGCCGGGATCGGACGAGATCGCGCCCGAACGGCCCCGCCCACCGCCACCTGGGCCGCCACGAAGGCGTACACCAGGCGCTTCTGATCGTTCGGGCGCATCATCGATAACGATCGGGTTTTCGGCCACACAACCCTTGACGTCCCGTTCACCGCGAAGCAAAACTGCCGTTCATCGGTCGGCATTGTCGAACACCTACCGGCAATACACGCTAAGGTGTGGCAACGCCAAGGGCCGGTAATCGCTCTCATCCCCGAGGGCGCGAACCGCGGAGGGACCCGTCGGTTCGCCTTGCCCTGGACGAAGGACAAAGGAGTCGCGGGTGTCCAGCTCCGACATCTTCATCGGCGAGATCATCGGTACCGCCGTTCTCATCCTGCTCGGCGCCGGCGTTGTCGCCGCCGTCGTACTCAAGCGCTCCAAGGCGCAAAACGCCGGCTGGGTCGCCATCACCTTCGGGTGGGGCTTCGCAGTCCTTACCGCGGTCTACATCTCGGCTCCGCTGTCCGCCGCGCATCTCAACCCGGCGGTCACCCTGGGCATCGCGATCACGAGCGGTGACTGGAGCCAGGTCTGGGTCTACTGGGCTGGCCAGCTCGTCGGTGCCATGCTCGGTGCTTTCGTGGCCTGGCTCGCGTACTACGGCCAGTTCAAGGCCCATCTGACGGACCCCGAGATCATCAAGTCGCCGCCGCACGAGGAGGGCCTGGTCACCGAGGAGGCCGCCCCGAAGGCCGGCCCCGTGCTCGGTATCTTCTCCACCGGCCCGGAGATCCGTGTCGCCTGGCAGAACCTCGTCACCGAGATCATCGGCACCATGGTGCTGGTGCTCGCCGTCCTCACCCAGGGCCTAAACAACGACGGTAAGGGCCTCAACGTCGTCGGCGGTCTGATGGTCGCCCTGGTGGTCGTCGGTATCGGTCTGTCCCTCGGTGGACCGACCGGTTACGCCATCAACCCCGCCCGCGACCTGGGTCCGCGCATCGTCCACGCACTGCTGCCCCTGCCGAACAAGGGTGGCTCCGACTGGGGGTACGCCTGGATCCCCGTCGTCGGTCCGCTGATCGGTTCGGCCATCGCCGCGGGTATCTACAACATCGCATTCGCGTGAGCCCTACGTCCTTCCCTCAGATTTCCAGGAGTAGACCGTGACCGACGCACACACCGCCGGCCCGTTCATCGCGGCCATCGACCAGGGCACCACCTCCTCCCGCTGCATCGTCTTCGACAAGGACGGCCGGATCGTCTCGGTCGACCAGAAGGAGCACGAGCAGATCTTCCCGAAGCCGGGCTGGGTCGAGCACAACGCCGCAGAGATCTGGACCAACGTCCAGGAGGTCGTCGCCGGCGCGATCGAGAAGGGCGGCATCTCCGCCGCCGACGTGAAGGCCATCGGCATCACCAACCAGCGTGAGACCACGCTGCTGTGGGACAAGAACACGGGCGAGCCCGTCCACAACGCCCTCGTCTGGCAGGACACCCGCACCGACGCGCTCTGCAGGGAGCTCGGCCGCAATGTCGGTCAGGACCGTTTCCGCCGTGAGACCGGTCTTCCGCTGGCGAGCTACTTCTCCGGCCCCAAGGTCCGCTGGCTGCTGGACAACGTTCCCGGCCTGCGCGAGCGCGCCGAGCGCGGCGAGATCCTCTTCGGGACCATGGACTCCTGGGTCATCTGGAACCTCACCGGCGGTGTCGACGGCGGTCACCACGTCACCGACGTCACCAACGCCTCGCGCACCATGCTGATGAACCTCCACACCATGGAGTGGGACGAGAAGATCGCCCAGTCCATGGAGGTCCCCATGGAGGTGCTGCCGGAGATCCGCTCGTCCGCCGAGGTGTACGGCCATGTCAAGGGCGGCGTACTGGACGGCGTTCCGGTCGCCTCGGCGCTCGGCGACCAGCAGGCGGCCCTCTTCGGCCAGACCTGTTTCGCCGAGGGTGAGGCGAAGTCCACCTACGGCACCGGCACCTTCCTGCTGATGAACACCGGCAGCAAGATCATCAACTCCTACTCCGGCCTGATCACCACCGTCGGCTACAAGATCGGCGACCAGGCGCCGGTGTACTCGCTCGAGGGCTCCATCGCCGTCACCGGGTCGCTCGTGCAGTGGATGCGTGACCAGATGGGTCTGATCAATTCCGCGGCCGAGATCGAGACGCTCGCGTCCTCGGTCGAGGACAACGGCGGCGCCTACTTCGTGCCGGCGTTCTCCGGACTCTTCGCCCCGTACTGGCGCTCCGACGCCCGCGGTGTGATCGCCGGCCTTACCCGTTACGTCACCAAGGCGCACATCGCGCGCGCCGTTCTCGAGGCCACCGCCTGGCAGACCCGCGAGATCACCGACGCCATGACCAAGGACTCCGGTGTCGAACTGACCTCGCTCAAGGTCGACGGCGGAATGACCTCCAACAACCTGCTGATGCAGACGCTCGCGGACTTCCTCGACGCACCGGTGGTGCGCCCGATGGTGGCCGAGACGACCTGCCTCGGCGCGGCCTACGCCGCCGGCCTGGCCGTCGGCTTCTGGCCGAACACCGACGCCCTGCGCGCCAACTGGCGCCGGGCCGCCGAGTGGACCCCCCACATGGACCCTGCGAAGCGCGACAGGGAGTACAAGGACTGGCTCAAGGCCGTGCAGCGGACCATGGGCTGGCTCGAGCACGACGAGAGCTGACGAGGAGCTATCGATCATGACCACCCTGCAGAGCGTCCCTGCCGTGGGGACGCGCCCGGCCTCCGGTTCCCTGCCGAGCCGCGCCGAGACCCGGGAGCAGCTTGCCAAGGCGACGTACGACCTCCTGGTGATCGGCGGGGGCATCCTGGGCATCTCCACTGCCTGGCATGCCGCGCAGGCCGGACTGCGGGTGGCCCTGGTGGACGCCGGCGACTTCGCCGGCGCCACCTCCTCCGCCTCCTCCAAGCTGCTCCACGGCGGTCTGCGCTATCTGCAGACCGGCGCGGTCAAGCTGGTGGCGGAGAACCACTTCGAGCGCCGTGCGGTCTCGCGCCAGGTGGCCCCCCACCTGGCCAACCCGCTGACCTTCTATCTGCCGGTCTACAAGGGCGGACCGCACGGCGCTGCCAAGCTCGGCGCGGGGGTGTTCGCCTACTCGGCGCTCTCCGCGTTCGGTGACGGCGTCGGACACGTCATATCCCCGTCCAAGGCGCAGCGGGACGTTCCGGAGCTGCGCACGGAGAACCTCAGGGCCGTCGCCGTGTACGGCGACGACCAGATGAACGACTCCCGTATGGCGCTGATGACGGTCCGCGCGGCCGTCCAGGCGGGCGCGGCCGTCCTCAACCACGCCGAGGTCACGGGACTGCGCTTCACCAGAGGCCGGGTCACGGGCGCCGAGCTCAGGGACCGTACGGACGGCACCGAGTTCGGCGTCGACGCCCGGCTGGTGCTCAACGCCACCGGCCCCTGGGTGGACCACCTGCGGAAGATGGAGGACCCGAACGCGGCTCCCTCCATCCGCCTCTCCAAGGGCGCCCATCTGGTGCTGAAGCGCACCTCGCCGTGGAAGGCCGCCCTCGCGACCCCGATCGACAAGTACCGCATCACCTTCGCCCTCCCGTGGGAGGACATGCTGCTGCTCGGTACGACCGACGAGGAGTACGAGGGCGATCCGGCGGACGTCTCGGTCAACGAGAAAGACATCACGCAGATCCTGGACGAGGCCGCGTTCTCGATCCGCGACCAGCAGCTGTCACGCGATCTGATCACCTATTCCTTCGCCGGCCTGCGGGTGCTGCCGGGCGGCCCCGGCGACACCTCGAAGGCCAAGCGGGAGACGGTGGTCACGGAGGGTCGCGGGGGGATGCTGTCGGTCGCCGGCGGCAAGTGGACGACTTTCCGCCACATCGGCCGCACGGTGATACACAAGCTGGCGACCCTGCCGGGCCGGCCGCTCGCCGACGACATGGAGCCGGTCGCGCAGCTGCCGAAGAAGCTCCCGCTGCCGGGCATCGCCAATCCGCGCGCGGTGGCGCACCGGCTGCTGGTGGACGGCCCGGCACCCGGCCCCCGCATGGCCGCCGACACCGCCCGGCACCTGGCCACGCACTACGGCTCGCTGTCGTTCGAGATCGCACGGCTGGCGAACGACAACCCGGAGCTGGGTGAGCGGATCCACCCCGACGCCCCGGAGATCTGGGCGCAGGTCGTCTATGCGCGCGACCACGAGTGGGCCGAGACGGCGGACGACGTGCTGCGCCGCCGCACGACCCTGACGATCCGCGGGCTGGCGACGGACGACGTCCGCGCCGGGGTCGAGAGCCTGCTCCAGAACAGGGACTGATCCAGAACAGGGACTGAGCAGCGCGGTGCGATGTCCCCCGGCGGGGGGCGGTTCCTTCGGGAGCCGCCCCCCGCCGCTTTGGCGCCCGGGGAAGCGGCAACTGCGGCCGCGGAGGCGGCCAAGGGGATCGCCACGGCCGAACTCGGCCCGTTTGTCCGTCCGTTCGGAGCCGATGCCGACCGCCGGTCAGCGGGCACCCGTCGCCGATGCCCAATCGGGCCGCGCGTCCCGGCCGGCGCCGGGTGGTGCGCCTCGCCCCCCGCCCCGCACACCCGCCCCACCCCGGGAAAAGCCCCTGGCCGGAAACCGCTGGTCTGTCGGCCTGTGCCACCGCCCCCGCGAAGTTCACCCGGCGGTGCACAGGGGCTCGGGCGCGCACCCCTGAAGCCGTAAGGTTGGTCCGTAAGCAAGGAAACGTCGGAAGGAGGCACTGGGTGATCGAGCTCGAGGGGGTTCCCGAGCTGATCGACCCGGTCATGGTGGCCGCGTTCGAGGGCTGGAACGACGCCGGCGACGCCGCCTCCACCGCGGTCGCGCATCTGGACCGGGAGTGGAAGGGGGAGGTGTTCGCGGCGCTCGACGCCGAGGACTACTACGACTTCCAGGTCAACCGGCCCACGGTGTGGCTGGACGGCGGGGTGCGGAAGATCACCTGGCCCACCACCCGGCTCTCCGTGGTCCGGATCGGCGGTGAGAAGCCCCGTGATCTGGTGCTGGTACGCGGGATCGAGCCGTCCATGCGGTGGCGCTCGTTCTGCAACGAGCTGCTGGGCTTCGCGCACGAGCTGGGCGTGGAGATGGTCGTGATCCTGGGCGCGCTGCTCGGAGACACACCTCACACCCGTCCGGTGCCGGTCAGCGGTGTCACCTCGGACCCTGACCTGGCCAGGACGATGGATCTGGAGGAGACCCGATACGAGGGCCCGACCGGCATCGTCGGGATCCTCCAGGAGGCGTGCACGCATGCCGGGGTGCCCGCCGTGTCACTGTGGGCTGCGGTGCCGCACTACGTCTCCCAGCCGCCCAACCCGAAGGCGACGCTGGCTCTGCTGAACCGGCTCGAGGACCTGATCGACCTCCGCATTCCCCTGGGCGAACTCCCGGAGGACGCACGGGCCTGGCAGCTGGGCGTGGACCAACTGGCCTCCGAGGACAGCGAAGTGGCGGAGTACGTCCAGACGCTGGAGGAGGCGCGGGACACGGCCGAGCTCCCCGAGGCCTCCGGGGAAGCGATCGCGCGCGAATTCGAGCGATATCTGCGGCGGCGTGACGGTGGTCCGGCAGGCCCCGGACAGCCACCGGGCGGGCTTGCGGCCGAGGGCGGTGACGGCGGCTCGTATCTGCGCGGCACGTCCAGCGGGCGGACTCGTCCGCCCAAGCCCCAACGGCTGGAGCCCGAGCACGGGCAGGCGGGCTCCGACGACGGCCCCGCCCCTGACTCGACGGAGCCGAAGGACTCGGCGGGTTCGGCGGGTTCGGCGGGTTCGGCGGGTTCGGCGAAGCCGGACGACTCCCGGGATTCAAAGGATTCGCAGGATTCGCAGGATCCGGCGGATCCGACGGATCCGACGGATCCGTCAGAGGACTGAACGGTCGGGGAAGATCGGGGCGGCGCCTGTCGGGCACCGCCCCGCTCCCGTGTCCGTACCCGCCCGTGCCCGACCGTCCGGCAATCGCCCCGGCGTTCGGCGGGCACTACAAGGTCAGGGGCAGCGGAACCGGGCCCCCGCCCAGTCGGCGTGGTCCCCGCTCTTGGAGCCGTTGGTATCGGTGACCTTGAGACGAACGTGCCGGGCGCCGGTCACGTCCACGTCGACGGGTACGGTCGGCGACGCCCCGCTCAGCCTGGACGACGTCCACAGCACCTCGCCGTCCGCCTCGACCGAGAAGGCCACCTCCCCATAGCCGTCGATCTCGTCGTCGATGCCGACATCGGCAGTGAACCCGCTGCACCGGCCGCCGAGATGGACCTCGATGTCGGAGTCGGCGTGCGCGCCGATCCCCTTCTCGTAGGTCGTGCCGGCAAGCGTGAGCGTCCGTCCGTCGCCGGCGGCCGACTCACCGTTGCTGCGGTCGCGTTCGGCAGGCCCCCACCCGTTGCCGGACGTCAGCCACACCAGTTCGCTCGCCCAGACATCACCGTTCGGCGGCTTCGGTACCACGGCGGTCGCGAACCGCTGGACGGCGGTGCGGGAGGCACCGGCCGAGCGGTAGCGCGCGGTGGCGGTCAGCGTCACCTCGCCCGGTGCCGCGTCGCCTGGCGCGGTGACCTTCAGGGCGATACGCCGAGTGGTCCCCGCGGGAACACGGGCGATAGGCCCGGCCGGTGTCACCTTCCAGCCGGCTGGCGCAGCCAGCGAGACCGAGACCCCCGTGGCGTCCCGGGTCCCCGCGGTGACGTCGACCGCGATCGTCCCTTCTTCCCCCGCGCCCAGCTCCTGCCCGATCGGCGCGGCGACCACCGCGGCCGCGCCAGGCACGGCACCGCCGACCGCGGCCGTGTCCTTCAGCACGAGCGAGAAGGCCCGGTCGGTGCGCAGCGGTTCGGTCTTGATCTTGACGACTCCCCCGCGGTCGCCGGCGTCGTACCACCATCCGCGAGGGGACCGCTCGAAGGCGGCCCCGGAAGCCATCCGGGGAAGCGAGCGCCCCCGGAGCACGACATCGCTCGGGGCGTCCCCGGTGTGCACGGTGAAGTGGTAGGGGCGGCCGGCCGCCTTACCCGTGAAGGAGCCCTCGCTCGCCCCGATCCGCACCGTCACGTCCCCCGCTCCCCGGCGCGGCGCGGCGACGTCGGCGCGCTGGGTGGCGTAGGCGCCGCCCCGGTGCTCGCGTGTCACTCCGTCGTCCTCGTAGAGCGTGAAGGACGAGCCGCCCCGGGGGTAGATGTCCCACGCGAGCGGTGACCCGGGTGCGCGGTCGGCGTAGGAGCGGATCCCGCCGGGCCACATGGGGACGACGGCCCCGGCACGGACGAACAGGGGCAGGGTGTCGAGCGGTGCGCTGTAGCCGTCGACGGTGGCGGGGCCTTCGTAGGTCCGTCCGCTCCAGTAGTCGATCCAGGTGCCCTCCGGCAGATGGATCCCGTCACGTCGCACGGTGTCCTGGTACACGGGTGCGACGAGGAAGTCCCTGCCGCTGAGGAAGGTGTACTTCGCCGCGTCCGTGGCCGCATCCGGGTCGTCGGGATACTCGAGCACCAGCGGTCTGGCGAGCCCGACGCCCGTCTTCGTGGCTTCGTGGGCGTAGGTGTAGAAGTACGGCAGCAGGGCCTCGTGAAGCTTGAGGTAGCGGCGGTTGACGGAGGTGTACGGCTCCCCGTGCCGGAAGGGTTGCTTGTCGGTGGGCGCCCAGCCGTCCATGGTCATCGTGACCGGGAGGAACATCTTCCACTGCAGATCCCGGGTGTACGTCCGGGGACTGCCGCCGAAGATGCCGTCGACGTCACCCGTGGTGTAGGCGAGGCCCGACATGGCTGCTCCCGCATAGGTCGGTATCTGCCAGCGGATGTACTCCCAGCTGCCCGCCTGGTCTCCGGACCACTGGACTCCGCAGCGCTGTGCGCCGGACCAGCTCTCGGGCGCCCAGGTGAAGCCCCGGGCGTCGCTGTGGGCCTCGATGCCCGCGTAGGCGTCCTTGCAGCCGTCGAGGGCGAACTTGTAGCCGGCCCCGACCCAGGCGACGTCGAGCTTGGCGACGCGCTGGCCGGCCCGTACCTGTTCGGCCAGTTTGTCGAGGCCGTCCTCGGTCCACAGGCCGAGCCGAGTCCCGCGCTGGACGAGACCCGTCGCGGTCTCGGCGAGATGCTCGTATCCGCAGCCGTAGCCGTCGTTGACGAGCATCCAGCCGTTCGGCATGTCGTGGGCGACGTAGCCGTCGGCGACCTTCAACGCGTCCAGGGTGCGCCGTTCACCGCGGTTGGCGTTGTGCAGATAGCAGTCGGCGTCACCGATCTCCAGGCCGTAGACGGGCGGCAGGAACGGCTTTCCGGTGAGCCGGGTGTACTGCCCGATGACGTCCTTCATCCCGGGCCCCGCGAAGTAGTAGGCGTCGAAGCGGAGTTCCTTCGCCGTGGTGGTCACCGGATCGCCGAACGCATAGGTGTTGGGGGCGTAGGTGTTGCGGTAGACGCCGTAGCCGGCCGACGACACGTAGAACGGCACGGAGTTGGGGTGACCGCCGTCGTTCCAGTTGTAGTCGACGCCGACCTCGACGGTCTTGCCGCGGTGCGAGGTGTTGCCCCGGCCGTTCTGCATGCCGGCGCCGTAGAACTGCTCGTCCGCGCCGCGCTCGAGGGTCTGGGTCGTGGTGGTCCCGCTCCAGCTCAGCCCGCGGGTCTCGGCCCACAGCCGGGTGCCGTCGGCGCGGTGGAGGGCGAAGCGCAGGGGCGACTTGTAGGCGCGCAGGGTCATCTGAGACGTGCTGAGCTCGTAGCGGTCGCCGCGGTCCTTCCAGTGGGTCGCGGGCGGTCCGCCCTGCGGGAGGACGATATCGGTGCCGGTCGGGTCGGTGAACGCGCCGTCGGGGGCGAGTTCCAGACGGAAGGTCAGCGGTGACACGAAGCTGACCCGGACTTCGGCCCGGCCTGCCGTCAGCCGGTAGACGGCCCCGTCGGCCGAGAATCCGGTGAGATCACCGACGGTGGTGGAAGGAGGGTCGCCGGCTGGGGGAAGACCGCCGGCCCGGGGCACACCGCCGGCTGCCGGAAACGGAGCGGCGACCACGGCGACCAGACCGAGCAGCGCCCCGGCGATAGCCGTCCCCACCCCTGCTCTGATGCGCATTGGTGATGGCATACGGCGTACTTAGCGCAGAAACGAGCATGGAACCAGGGGTGAGCCTGGAGGCAGGGCCGAAAAGCGACGGCGCCCCCGGGCTCCGGAGAGCTCCAGGGGCGCCGGACGCGCCGGACGGCAATGAGCCTGGTTACAGGGCGACACCCAGCAGGGCGTCCACCGCACGGGACACGAGACCGGGCGCGCCCTCGTCCGTCCCGCCCTCGGTCCGCTGGCGCTCGGCCCAGCGGTCGACGGCGACGAGTGCGGCCGGAGCGTCCAGATCGCTCGCGAGGGCTTCGCGGATCTCCTCGACCAGCGCGTCGGCCGACGGACCGTCAGGCCGCGATACGGCCGCGCGCCAGCGGCCGAGGCGGGCCTGCGCCTCCTCCAGGACCTGGTCGGTCCACTCCCAGTCGGCCCGGTAGTGGCGGGACAGCAGCGCCAGCCGGATGGCGGCCGGGTCGACGCCGTCACGGCGCAGGGTGGAGACGAAGACCAGATTGCCCTTGGACTTGGACATCTTCTCGCCGTGCAGCGCCACCATGCCGGCGTGCACATAGGCCTTGGCGAACGGGTGCTCGCCGGTGAGGACCTGCGCGTGCGAGGCGCCCATCTCATGGTGGGGGAAGGCGAGGTCGGAGCCACCGCCCTGGACGTCGAAGCCCATACCGAGGTGGTCGAGGGCGATGGCGACGCACTCGATGTGCCAGCCCGGACGACCCCGGCCCAGGCTTCCGCCGTCCCAGCTCGGCTCGCCGTCGCGGGCGGCCATCCAGAGCATGGGGTCGAGCGGGTTCTTCTTGCCGGGGCGCTCAGGGTCCCCGCCGCGCTCGGCGGACAGGGCGCGCATCACTTCGGCGTCGTAGCGGGAGACCTCCCCGAAGTGCGGGTCGGCCTCCACCGAGAAGTAGATGTCGCCGTCGAGCTCGTACGCGGCGCCGGCGTCGCGCAGCCGCTCCACGAGCGGGACGATTCCCGGTATCGCCTCGACGGCGCCGATGTAGTGCCTGGGGGGAAGCATCCGCAGCGCGGTCATGTCCTCCCGGAACAGGGACGTCTCGCGCTCGGCGAGCGCCACCCAGTCCTCGCCGTCCCGCTGCGCGCGCTCGAGCAGGGGATCGTCGACGTCCGTGACGTTCTGGACGTAGTGAACCTGCCGCTTGGTGTCGAGCCACACGCGCTGAACGAGGTCGAACGCGTTGTAGGTCGCCGCGTGACCCAGGTGGGTCGCGTCGTACGGGGTGATTCCGCAGACGTAGATACGGGCGACGGGACCGGGGTCAAGGGTGACGAGACCCCCGGTCGCGGTGTCGTGGATCCGGAGGTCGCGGCCCGTGCCGGGCAGGGCGGGGACCTCAGAAGCGGGCCAGGCATGCATGCCACGAGCGTAACCGGATGCCTGTTCCGGATACGAACCGGATACCGCTTCTTGGCCGGTGGGGCACTCTTGCGTGCGACGGTGACCTGGGAGTAAGAGAACCGGTCACAGCGGAGCGGTGCCCTGGGCGTACGGCTACACCGGCGGCCAGGGGATGGCCGGCCAGCTGCCCGAGGGTTCCGGGTGACGCCCTTCGGCCAGCAGCGCGGTCACCCGCGTCCGGACGGCTGCCACCTCGGCCGCCGTCAGCAGCTTCGCCAGCCGGCCGGCCAGGCCGGACCCGTCGTCGAGGGCGTCCGCGAGCGCACCGAGGGCGTCCGTGGCCTCCGCCGTCAGCGGTTCCCCCGCCCAGCCCCACAACAGGGTGCGGAGCTTGTCGTCGACGTTGAACGTGACGCCGTGGTCGATCGCGTACAGTCGGCCGTCCGCCGTCGGCAGCAGATGCCCGCCCTTGCGGTCGCCGTTGTTGATCACGGCGTCGAGCACGGCGAGCCGCCGCAGCCGCGGGTCGTCCGCATGGACGAGCAGCGCGGTGCGCCCCTCCCCCACATCGGCGAGGCCGACCGCCTTCCAGCCGTCGCCCGGCTCCTCGGCCTCGACCAGGGCGAGCAGCCCTTCGGCGGACGGATCCGCTTCGATCCAGAGCTGGACCATGCCCTCGCCGTACGGGCCGTCCCGCAGCACGGTCGGCGGTACCAGTCCCCATCCGGTCGCCTCGGAGATCTCGTACGCCGCGACCTCGCGCTGTGCCAGTGTGCCGTCGGGGAAGTCCCACAGGGGCCGCTCGCCGGCGACGGGCTTGTAGACGCAGCGCGCTTCCTCGCCGTCGTAGGACAGGGTGCAGAACAGCACCGCGTTGGACGCCTCACGGACCCGCCCCTTCACCGTCAGCTCGCCCTTGGCGAGCAGATCGAGAGCGGTCACGCTCCGCGGCGGTATCCGTTCTGGCGCGGACATACGTGTCCCTCCGGGTCGAGCGGCAGGCTGCACAGGGGGCACGGCGGCCGCCCCGCGTTCACGACGTCCAGGGCGCGCTTGGCAAAGGCCCTCGCCTGTACCCCGGTCAGCCGGACGCGCAGCATCGGCGGTCCGTTCTCCTCGTCCTGCAGCAGCCGTTCCTCGGCTTCGGCGAGATCCTCCTCGGAATCCGCGTCGAGCTCGACGAGCGCCTGCGCCTCGACGATCATGCGCTGTTCCTCGCCGTCCCAGGCGAGCGCCATGGTGCCGACCCTGAACTCCTCCTCCACCGGCGCGTCGAGCGGTGCGGTGTCGGCGATGTCCGTGGGCGCCATGGCGGGCACGGGGGCGTTGCCCCCGGTGCGCCGCACCACCTCGTCGAGCAGTTCGTCGATCCGCTCGGCGAGCGCCGCGACCTGGGTCTTCTCCAGGGCGACACTGGTGATGCGCCCTGACGCGGAAGCCTGCAGGAAGAACGTACGGCGCCCAGGCAGCCCGACCGTGCCGGCCACGAAGCGGTCCGGTGGGTCGTAGAGGAATACCTGACGGGGCACGTCCTGTCTCCCTTGAGAATCAGCGGGCTTTCGGCTCGTCCACCCTACTGCTCCGACCGATCACCGTGCGCCCGCGCCGCCCCCGACCACAGCGGCACCGTCCTGCCCCTCCGCAGGACGCTTGGCCGGGGTCAGGGATCCGAAGTCCCCTGTGTCGCCGAGCCGCAACAAGAAGGGCCGGATCCGTGTGTAGCGGATCGCCGTCACGGAGCACGGCTCGACATGGATGCGCTGGAAGAGATCGAGGTGCATCCCGAGCGCGTCCGCCACCAGGGACTTGATGATGTCTCCGTGCGAGCACATCAGGTAGACGGCGTCCTCGCCGTGCTCGTGCTCCATCCGCGCGTTCCAGTCGCGCACGGCGTCGACGGCACGCGCCTGCATGGCCCGCATCGACTCGCCGCCCGGGAACGCCGCGGCCGAAGGGTGGTGCTGGACGACCTCCATCAGGGGCTCGTCGGCGAGTTCGGCGAGCTTGCGGCCGGACCAGTCGCCGTAGTGGCACTCGCCGATCCGCTCGTCGGTGTGCAGCGGCAGGGCCGGGCGGGCGTCCAGCAACGGCTGCAGGGTCTCGAGACAGCGCTGCAGCGGACTGGTGACGACGGCGGCGAGTTCCACCCCGGCGAGCCGCCCGGGCAGCGCCGCGGCCTGCAGCCCGCCCCGCTCGTCGAGGGCGATCCCGGGCGTCCAGCCCGCGAGTACCCCGGCGGTGTTGGCGGTGGAGCGTCCGTGGCGTACGAGGATCAGCGTGGCCATGCTGGCCAGCCTAAGGGCTGTCCCGTGGAGCCTTTCGTCTGGATCTTGCCGGGCTCGCGTGCCCTGGTGCTGTGCCCGGCCGCCCCGGAGCGCCCGGGCCGCGGGACCGTGCGTCGGGCCCTGCGGGGGACACAGAGTCCGGAGGTGCGGGCCGGGCCCGGGCGCGGAAGAATGCGCGCCGTGATCGTGGATTGCGCCATCTACCGGGAAGGGCGCCGCACGAAGGGTCCCGACGACCTCTCCGACGCCCTCGCCCAGGCTCGCGCGAGCGGGGACGCCTTCCTGTGGATCGGTCTGTACGAGCCGACCTCGGAGGAGTTCGACCGCGTCCGCAGCGAGTTCGGGCTGCACCCGCTGGCCGTGGAGGACGCGCTCACCGCCCACCAGCGCCCCAAGCTCGAGGTCTACGACGACTCGCTGTTCGTGGTCCTCAAACCGCTGAAGTACGACACGGGGAGCGACACCGTCTCCGCCGACGAGGTGATGGTCTTCGTCGGTGACTCGTTCGTGGTGACGGTGCGGCACGGGGAGAGCGCCCCGCTGCATGCCGTAAGGCTGCGGTTGGAGGCCGACCCGAAGGTCCTCAGGCACGGCCCGACGGCGGTCCTGTACGCCGTCAGCGACGCCATCGTCGACCACTACATCGAGGTCGCGAGCGAGCTCCAGATGGACCTGGAAGGGCTGGAGGCGGAGGTCTTCGCACCCGAGGGGGGCGACTCCCGGAACACCGCGGCGAAGATCTACACCTTCAAGCGGCAGGTGCTGGAGTTCCGCCGGGCGACGGGGCCGCTGACGGCACCCGTGGAACGGCTCGCCGGCGCGTCGGTCCCCTTCGTCCACGACCACTCCCAACCGTTCTTCCGCGATGTGAGTGACCATCTGCTGCGGGTCAACGAACAGATCGAGGGTCTCGACCGGCTGCTGTCGGACATCCTGGCGGCGCATCTCGCGCAGATGGGGGTGCGGCAGAACGACGATGTGCGCAAGATCTCGGCGTGGGCGGCCATGGTGGCGATCCCGACGATGGTCGCGGGCATCTACGGCATGAACTTCGAGCACATGCCCGAGCTGCGCTGGACCTGGGGGTATCCGGCGGTACTGCTGGTGATGGCCGCGGTGGTGTACGGGCTGTACCGGCAGTTCAAACGCCGCGGGTGGCTGTGATCCGAGGGTGCCGGCACCGTGGCTGCGGGCACTGCGGCCGGGCGGGGCTCAGACGGCGGAGGCCGTCGTCGCCGGTCCTCCCCCTGCCTCCGGCGGAGGGACCCCGAGGGCGTTGCGCCGATCGGGCATCTTCAGACTGACCATGCGCCGCCAGCCCCCGGCGCGCTCGTAGACGTACATCCCGTGGATACCGGCGGCCAGGGCCGCCGACTTGGCCTTCGGCCAGTTCAGCAGCCTGCCCATGTGCGCCATGACGGCGAGGCTGACGTCCCGGTAGACGGTGACCTCGGTGAGGGCGCACTCACGCAGGGTGCTCTGGATGGTACGGCCGTGGCCCGCGTAGGCAAGCCGGAGCAACTCCTCGTGGCAGTAGGCCAGGTGGTTGTCCTCGTCGTGGCAGATCTGCCGGATCGCCCTGCCGACCTCGGGGTGATCGCCGAAGTACCTGACCAGCATGTCCATCTGGTCGGCGGCCCGCTGCTCGGTGACCCGGCTGTGCGAGAGGTAGACGATGATGTCCCGCTCGGTCAGAGGCTCGTCACGGCGCAGCTTGTCGTGGGCGAGTCCGATTCCGTGCTTCTCGAGGAGCATCGTGTAGTCGGTCTCGGGCGGGACCTCGACGGGGTCGAGTCCGCGCTTCTTGAGCAGCGCGTTGAAGATCCGGCCGTGCTTGTCCTCGTCCGCGCCGTGCCGGGTGATCTTCGGGGTGAGCTCGCGCATGCCCGCGGGCACCAGTGTGGCGATCCTGCCGTTCTCCCAGCCCCCCTGGGTCTCCCCGCTGGCCGCGATCGAGCAGAACAGCTGGTAGGAGTCGTCGTTGTCGAGGATCTCCTGGAACAGGCTTCGGGCCGAAAGCATCACTGCCACCTCCAGTCGGACATCCGCAAAGAACGAGTCAAATGCGGACAGGCCGGACAGGCAACCGATGAAGCGGACCGCTCCGCCGAAAGAAGGAGCGCGTGGGGGCGCCCCGGGCAAGCCGGGCACGCCCCTGTCGCTCACGCTCGCCCCGTGACCCGGGGCCGCCCGGCGCGTTAGACGTCGTGACGGCCGTGGCGGGGATGACCCCGAGCCCCCACCACGGCCGCAGGTCTGCCAGGGCGGCGCCGACGCCCTTACGCGAGCCCGGAGCGCTCCAGGGCGTCCGTGCCGGCTCGCAGGGCGGCGAGACGCTCGTCCAGCGTGAATCCCGCGGGGGCGAGGGTCAGCGTGGTCACCCCGGCCGCGGCGTACGCCTGCATCCGCTCGGCGATCCGCTCGACGGAGCCGAGCAGCGTCGTGGAGTCGATCAGCTCGTGCGGGACGGCCGCGGCGGCGCCGTTCTTGTCCCCGGAGAGGTACTTGTCCTGGATCTCCGCCGCTTCCTGCTCGTATCCCATGCGCTGGGCGAGCTGGTTGTAGAAGTTCTGCTTGCGGCTGCCCATACCGCCGACATAGAGCGCGGTGTACGGGCGGAACATGTCGGCGAGGCCCTTGACGTCGTCGCCGACGGCGAGCGGAACGGTCGGACAGACGTCGAAGCCCTCCATCGTCTTGCCCGCCTTCTCACGGCCCGCGCGGATGTGGCGGATCGCGGTCTCCTCGAGGTGATCGGCGGACGGGAAGATCAGCAGGGCGCCGTCGGCGATCTCACCGGTCTGCTCGAGGTTCTTGGGGCCGATGGCGGCGATGTAGAGGGGGATGTGCTCGCGCTCGGGGTGGACGGTGAGCTTGATCGGCTTGCCGGGGCCGCCGGGCAGCGGGAGGGTCCAGTGCTCGCCCTCGTAGGAGAGGCGCTCGCGCGTCATGGCCTTGCGCACGATCTCGACGTACTCACGGGTGCGGGAGAGGGGCTTGTCGAACTTGACGCCGTACCAGCCCTCGGAGACCTGCGGTCCCGAGACGCCGAGGCCGAGCCGGAAGCGGCCGCCGGAGAGCGAGTCGAGGGTGGCCGCCGTCATGGCGGTCATCGCGGGCTGGCGGGCGGGGATCTGGAAGATCGCGGAGCCGACGTCGATGCTCTCGGTCTGGGCGGCGACCCAGGCGAGAACGGTCGGGGCGTCGGAGCCGTAGGCCTCGGCGGCCCAGCACACGTCGTAGCCGAGCCGGTCGGCCTCCTGCGCGACGGCGAGGTTGTCGCCGTCCATGCCGGCGCCCCAATAGCCGAGATTGATGCCGAGCCGCATACCGCTCCCCTTACCGATGAGTAACGTCGTTCTCGCGGACTCTAGCGCGGCGGCCCCGGATCCGTCAGGGGTGACCGGGCGGTGGCGGGGGCCCGGTTCGGGGGCGAGTTGTCCACAGGGTCGCTCGGAGTGGGGCCCTGGCCAGTAATCTCGCCGCCATGGAGCAGAGGCATCTCGGCCGTACCGGCCTGCGTGTGTCCCGGATCGGGCTCGGCACCCTCACCTGGGGGCGGGACACCGACGAGCACGACGCCGCCGACCAGTTGAAGGTCTTCTGGGAGGCAGGCGGCACGCTGGTCGACACGGCCGATGTGTACGGAGGGGGCGAAGCCGAGTATCTGCTCGGACAGCTCGTGGAGCGGCTGGTGCCCCGGCGCGATCTGGTCATCGCCACGAAGGCGGGGAGCGTGCTGGAGCCGGACCGCAGATTCGACGCCTCACGGGGACATCTGCTGTCCGCTCTGGACGCATCCCTCGAACGCCTCGGCACGGACTACGTGGATCTCTGGCAGATCCACGCCTTCGATCCGCTGACGCCGCTGGAGGAGACCCTTCAGGCCCTCGAACTCGCGGTGAGCAGCGGACGCGCACGGTACGCGGGTGTGTCGAACTTCTGCGGCTGGCAGCTGGCGAAGGCCGCGACCTGGCAGCTCGCGGCTCCGGGCATACGGACACGTCTCGCGAGCACCCAGATGGAGTACTCGCTGCTCCAGCGCGGGGTGGAGCGCGAGGTCCTGCCGGCCGCCCTGGACCTCGGTGTGGGCCTGCTGCCGTCGTCCCCGCTCGGACGCGGTGTGCTCACGGGCAAGTACCGGACCGCGACGCCGGCGGACTCGCGCGGGGCCTCGGAGATGATGTCCGCCTTCGTCGAGCCCTATCTCGACGACGCGGCGAGCCGCATCGTCGACGCGGTGGCGACCGCGGCGGACGGTCTGGCGACCACCCCGCTCGAGGTGGCTCTCGCCTGGGTGCGGGACCGGCCGGGAGTGGTGGCCCCGATCGTCGGTGCACGCAGCGCGCAGCAGCTCACGGCGGCACTGTCAGTGGAGGGCCTTAGTCTTCCTGACGAAATCTGCCAGGCGCTCGACGATGTGTCGGCGCCCGTGCACCGCTATCCCGACCAGGACTGGAGCACGCTGTGACTGCGCAACCCGGGGCGACCCCCGGCCCCCCGGCGGACGAGCCCGAGGACGCTGCCCTCGCGGAGGAGCCCGGTGGCGGCACCGGGCAGCCACCGGCGCCTGGCGGTGACGGCCCGGCGGTGGACGCCGGGAGTGCGGTCCAGGAGGACGCGGCCGGGGGCGACGCCGACGACACCGCCGGGCACGGCGGTGCTGCGGACGACGGCGGCGCTGCGGACGACGGTGGCGCCGCGGACGACGGTGGCGCCGCGGACGACGGTGGACGGACCGGCGACGGAGCGCTGTCCGAGACCGAGGCCGAACTGGCCGCACAGCGTGAGCTGCGGGAGCGGATCGAGCGGCGCAAGGCGGAGAAGGACGGGCCGGTCGAGGCGGGGGCGAAGCTGAGCGGGACGGCGGCCGAACTGCTCGCGGCCGTGCGGGCCGTCGAGAGCGGGCAGCGGCCGGAGAAGGCATTCTTCGAGCAGCCCGCCGCGCCGCGGCCTCCGGCGGCTTCGTCAGTGCCGCTCCCGGTGCGGCCCCCGATGCCGGACCCGGAGCGCGGCCCCCGGAGGCCGGCTCCGGCGGCCGTGGCCGCGGTGCTGGAGGTGCTGGTCTCGGGCGGCGCCCCCGAGGGGCTGGCGGAGCGGGTCGCCGGTGTGCTCGGCGAGCAGGCCGCGCAGTCGCTCCGCGAGGATCCCTGGCAGCTGCTGGCCGTGCCTGGGGTCCGGCCCGAGCAGGCCGACGGGTTCGCGAGAGCCCTGCTCGGCGCGGAGTGCGGCCCGGGCGACCCACGGCGGTCCGTCGCTCTGGTCGCCTGGCTGCTGGAGCAGTCCGCGCAGCAGGGAGACACCGCCCTGGAGGCGTCAGCCGTGCGCAAGGCCCTCGCCGGACGCTCCGTACCCGAGCCGGAGGAGGCGTTGGAGCATGCCATCGCCGAGGGTGCCGTCCTGGTGTTCCAGGACGGACCGGAGCAGCATGCCGACGCCGAGGAGGCCGACGGTGAGGACGGCGACGCCGAGGCTTCCGAGCAGGAGCAGGCGGCCGCACCGGTCCTGGTGGGGCTCGACCGGTATGCCCTCGCGGAGGAGAGCCTCGCCGACGGTCTGGCCCGACTGGTACGGACCGGTCCCGACGACACCTGGGACGGACCCGAGCTGGTGCGTGCCTCCGGCGGGCACGGCCTGGTACTGCACACGGGCGGCGAGGCGGCCCGCGCGGAGCCCATGTCCTTGGTCGAAGCGGCTCGTGTCCGCGGGCTGCGCGCCCTGGTCGCGACCGACAGCGAGAACGGCCGCCGACGGCTCGGCCTCGCCGACGCCGTCACCGTGCAGGGGCTGCTGGCCGGCACACAGGGCCCGGGCCGTGACGACGACGGCGCCCTCGCGCTCGATCTGCTGGCCGTGCTGGACGCACCACAGCTGGACGTCGAGACCGCGGCGATGCTCGTGGAGTCGCTCCCCGACGGCAGCCGGCTGGTGCTGAGCGGTGACCCGGGGGTGCTGGGGTCCGCGGGTGCGGGCCGGGTGTTCGCCGATGTGCTGGCGGCCCGGGTGTGCCCGCACATCGCCTCGCGCGTCCCCGACCCCGGACCGATCGGAGAGCTGGTCTCCGGCATCGGGATCGGTGAGCTGCAGCAGGTGGAGGCACCGGGCAAGGAGGTCGTCATCGTGCCGGTCCGGGACGCCGGCGAGGCTGTGCACCGCACGGTCCAGCTGGTCGCGGACTCGGTCCCGAGGGCGATCGGCGTTCCGGCCGACCGCACCCAGGTGATCACGGTCGGCCATGGCGGCTCGGCGGGCACCCGCGCGCTCAACGCGGCGCTCAAGGAGCGGCTCAACCCGGGCCCGGGCCGGTTCGGCGGCTTCGACCCGGGCGACCGTGTCGCATACGTCCCCGCCGCCGGACGCACCCTGTGCGGCACCGTGGTCTCGGCCGACGCGGAGGGCCTGCGCCTCGACTGCGAAGGCACGCCCGTCGTCGTCCCGAAGGAGCAGGTCGGCACGGCGCTGCGGCACGGCTGGGCCCTCACGGCACACCAGGCGGCGGGAAGCCGCTGGCCCGCCGTGGTCGTCGTCCTCCCGGGGGATGCGGCACAGGGTCTGAGCCGTCCGTGGGTCTACACCGCCTTCAGCCGCGGTGAGCGGCACCTCTCGGTGGTCCATGGTGTGGACCAGGCCCTCGCCCACGCGGTGGCCCACGTCCCGGCCCAGGACCGCACGACCCGGCTGCGCACCCTGCTGGAGGGGCTGCTGGTGCCACCGAGCGCTTAGGACAGGACCGAGGTCCCGCCTTGTCCCCGGCCACGCCCTGCCCCGTCCGAGCCGGGGCAGCGGTCGGGGACAGGCCCGGGTCAGGGAGCCGGGCTCGCGGCCGGGGCCCGAGGGCGGTCAGGTGCCCGCCGTGTCCATATCGTCCAGGTCTTCGTCCAGATCGTCTTCGTCGAAGACGGAGCTGACGTCGAAGCGGCAGACCACGCGCTCCGGATCCGCCTGATCGAAGGGAGTGCTCAGCCACTCCCCCGGCTCGGGCAGTTCGTCGGCCGCGGACACCCACAGCGTGGAGTCGCCCTCCTGCAGGCCGAACTCCTTGTGGCGGGAGGCGATTTCGTCCGGTTCGAACTCACCGAAGAGCACACCGAGCGCCGCGTGCACGCTCGTCCCGACCACGGCCGCCGTGCGCTCGGAGGTCGCGTCCCGGTCCAGGTCGGCAACACGCTGGGCCTGGGCCAGCAGGCGCTGCGGCTCGGCCACGGCATAGTCGCGTCGGATGAGCACGCTCACGGCATTCGGTTCGTCGGGTCCGGCATAGGGCGGAAGGGAATCGTCCGCTCCGGGAATCTCGAAAGGAGTGACTTCGTCGTAGCGGTCATAAAGTCGTTCGTCGTACGCCTCGGCCGCGGCGGCGAGGGCGTTGAAGGCGTCGTAGACCGCCGGGTCGTCCTCTCCCGTGCGGCGTTCTACCGCTTCGAGGTGACGGTCCAGCGCTGCTTTGACCGCCTCGGCGGCGGCGCGAACCTCGGCAGCCGTGGGCTGCGCAGGAGCGGATGCATCAGACATAGGGCAGACGCTATCCGTACCAGGGCTCTGCCCGCACAATAGATGCGATGCCGGAATACGAATTTGTCGACGTGTATGTGCCCCGCGGAGTCTCTCGCAAGGAGGCGGCCCGTCTGCTGACCGAGCATGCCGAGTACGGACACTGGGAGTTGGACCGACTGAGTCTCCACCGGGACGGCAGTCGGAAGGTGCGGCTGCGCCGGCGCATCATCCGCCAGGTTCGCGCCACATGGTGAGATCCTGCTGCACGAAAGACGGATCGGGCCCGCTGCTGCGGGCCCGATCCGATTCCACGCCGCTGAGTGAGGATATGGTCACGCGGAGGCGCGGGCCTTGCGGTAGATGACCGCACCGCCGAGGAGCAGTCCGGCCCCCATGGGGATCGCCAGGCCGAGCGACCCGGCGCCGGTGTGCGCGAGCTGGTCGGTGTTCCTGGGCGGGGTCACGGTGTTGGTGCCCGGTACGTTCGGAACCGAAGGCTCGACCGGAGTGCCAGGCCGACCCGGCTCTCCGGGCTCACCCGGCTCCCCAGGCTGACCGGGTTCCCCAGGCTCACCCGGCTGACCGGGTTCCCCAGGCTCCCCCGGCTGACCGGGCTCTCCGGGTTCACCCGGCTCCCCAGGCTCCCCCGGTTCCCCAGGCTCACCCGGCTCCCCCGGTTCACCGGGGTTGTCGCCGCCCCGGCCGTTGCCGCAGTCGTTGCCGACAGCGCCGTTGCCGAGGCCGCCGATCGTGACGCTGTTCCCGCATGCGTTCACAGGAACGTCGACGGGCACTTGGACCGTGTTGCCGGATCCGACTCCCGGGGAGTTCGTCGTCCCGCCCTCGGCGTGGGCGCCCCGGCGGTTCTCCCCGGCATTGACACAGCGGTTTCCGACCGCGGGATTCAGCACCCCGACGACGTTCACGGTGTTGCCGCAGACGTTGACCGGGACGTGCACCGGAACCTGGACCGTGTTCCCGGAGAGGACACCTGGTGAATCCGACGCGGTGCCGTGGGCGTCCGCACCCCCGTGCGCGTGCGCGTAGCCGCCGCTCAGGGCGAGCACTCCGCCCGCAGCCGCGATGGTGATCAGGCCTTTTCGCGTGACCTGTCGCATAGGTAGTTCCCTGCCTTCTGACTTCGGAACGCTCCCGGGCACCGTCGCCCGGAGGCGGAATGTCAGCGGCCCCGGAGTACGCGGCGCGCACTCCGGGGCCGCCGGACTCCTCACGAGTCGTGATGCAACATCACGCGTTCTGGCAGTAGTTGCCGAAGGCCGGGTTCAGCAGCCCGATCACGGAGACCGTGTTGCCGCAGACGTTCACCGGCACGTGGATCGGCGCCTGGATGACATTGCCGGACAGCACACCCGGGGACTGCACGGCGGCACCCTGAGCACCCGAGTCGGCGACGGCCATCCCCGCACCCGCGAGAACCAGACCACCGGTGGCAGCCGCGACAGCGACGACCTTCTTGATCATTCTTCCTCCTAGTTGGCAATGCGATCCCAGCCGCGGACCGCACACCCTGTAACGAGGAGGAAGTAATGGAGCTACTAGCGTATGGTCCCATTCACTCTTTTCAGTCAAGTACGCACGCGCGGCCGAATTTCCGGGTTGTCATCCCCCGGGGTCGACCGGCTCCTGCCAGGCCCGGCCTGCTCGCGTCCCCGGGGCCGCTCAGCTCGCGTCGAGGAAACGGTCCAGCACCCGGACGCCGAACCTGAGGCCGTCGACCGGCACCCTTTCGTCCACCCCGTGGAACATTCCGGCGAAGTCCAGCTCCGGCGGCAGCTGCAGCGGCACGAAACCGAAGCAGCGGATGCCCAGATCGTCGAAGGACTTGGCGTCGGTACCGGCGGAGAGCATGTACGGCACGGCCCGCGCGATCGGGTCCTCGGCCTTCAGCGCCGACTGCATCGCCTCCACGAGACCGCCGTCGAAGCTGGTCTCCAGCGCCTTGTCCGCGATCACGTCCTCGCGCTTCACACGCGGCCCGAGGAGCCGGTCGAGCTCGGTCAGGAACTCCTCCTCGTACCCCGGCAGGAAGCGCCCGTCGACATGGGCGGTGGCCTGTCCGGGGATCACGTTCACCTTGTAGCCGGCGCCGAGCATGGTGGGAGCGGCCGAATTGCGCAGCGTCGCCCCGATCATCTTGGCGATCCCGTTCAGCTTGGCGAGCGTGGCCTCCATGTCCTCCGGGTCGAGCGGGGTGCCGAGCGCGTCGGACAGTTCGTCCAGGAAGGACCGTACGGTCTTGGTCACCCGCACCGGCCAGGTGTGCCGTCCGAGCCGTCCGACGGCCTCGCACAGCTCGGTGATGGCGTTGTCGTTGTTGGTCATCGAACCGTGCCCGGCGGTGCCCTCGACGGTGAGCCGCATCCAGTGCATGCCCTTCTGCGCCGTCTCGACGAGATAGAGCCGCAGGTTCTCGTTCACGGTGAAGGAGAAGCCGCCGACCTCTCCGATCGCCTCCGTGACCCCCTCGAAGAGGTCCGGGTGCTTGTTGACGAGATACCGCGCCCCGTAGGTGCCGCCCGCCTCCTCGTCCGCCAGGAACGCCAGGACCACGTCACGAGGTGGCTTACGCCCGCTGCGCAGCCGGTCCCGTACGACCGCGAGGGTCATCGCGTCCATGTCCTTCATGTCCACGGCGCCGCGGCCCCAGACGCAGCCGTCGGCGATCTCACCGGAGAACGGATGGTGGGTCCAGTCGTCGGCGTTGGCCGGGACGACGTCGGTGTGGCCGTGGATGAGCAGCGCAGGCCGGGAGGGGTCCTCGCCCTCGATCCGCGCCACGGTGGAGGCGCGCCCCTTGTGGGACTCGATGATCCTCGGCTCCAGGCCCACCTCGGCGAGCTTCTCCGCGACGTACTCGGCGGCGGCCCGCTCACCCGGGCCCGAGTGGTCGCCGTAGTTGCTGGTGTCGATCCGGATCAGATCGCGACAGAGGTCGACGACCTCGTCCTCGCCGGAGATCGTCCGGCCGGTGCTCGACTCGCTCACGCTCTTTCCTCCCGCTGTCGCTCGGTGGTCCCCCACATCCTCCCCCCGCTCCCGCCTCCGTCCCAAGGGCGCCCGCGCGCCGACACACACCCGTCACGGGCCCGCCCCTGGCGGCGGCGCCCGCGGCGTCCGGGGCGTGATCGAGCACCCCCGAATGTTTGCTATGGTTTTCCACGTCGGAACGGCCGAGGGCCGGAAGACAGACACCTTGTCCGGGTGGCGGAATGGCAGACGCGCTAGCTTGAGGTGCTAGTGCCCTTTATCGGGCGTGGGGGTTCAAGTCCCCCCTCGGACACCACCAAGGAACCCCAGCTGAGCTGGGGTTTTTTGCATTTCTGGCAGACAGCACGGGACGGGGTACGGGAGCTGTGGGACGCAGACGACGGGTGGCGCCGCCGGCGCCGCTGCCACAGCGGGACGGCATCGATCCCGTGCGCGTTCGTCTGCCCGCGGACCCGGGGGGCGCCTGGCCGACGGTGCGGGAGCATCTCGTCGAGCGCTTCGGGGCGGCTGTGGGCACGGAGCGGGTGGAGGAGATGCTGCGCGAGGGACGGTTCGTCTCGACGGACGGTCCGGTCACCGGCGACGAGCCGTACACCCCGGGCCGCCTTCTGTGGTTCCACCGGGATTTCGCGACGGAGGAGCGCGTGCCGTTCGAGGTGGGCATCGTGTACCGGGACGAGCGCCTGGTGATCGCCGACAAGCCGCACTTCCTCGCCACCACTCCGCGTGGCCGGCACATCACCGAGACCGCGGTCGCCCGGCTGCGCCGTGAACTGGGGCTGCCCCATCTGCAGCCCGCACACCGGCTCGACCGGCTGACGGCGGGGCTCGTGCTGTTCGTGGTGCGCCCCGGGGACCGGGGGGCCTACCAGACGCTGTTCCGGGACCGCCGGGTGCGCAAGGAGTACGAGGCGGTGGCCGCGTACGACCCGGCGGTCGCGCTCCCGGTCACCGTCCGCAGCCGGATCGAGAAGGAGCGCGGGGTGATTGCCGCCCGGGAGGTACCGGGCGAGCCGAACAGCGAGAGCCGGATCGAGCTGCTGGAGCACCGCGGCGGGCTCGGCCGGTATCTGCTGGTGCCGGCGACCGGGCGGACCCACCAGCTGAGGGTGCATATGAACCGCCTGGGGCTCCCCATCCTGAACGACCCGGTGTATCCGGTGGTCCAGGACGTTCAGGATGCGGAGCCCGGGGGCCGGGCGGACTACTCCCGGCCGTTGCAGCTGCTCGCACGGTCGCTGGCGTTCACCGATCCGCTCACCGGGCAGGAGCGCCGCTTCGAGAGCCGGCTGGTGCTCCCGGCCTGGTGACGCCCGCGGCGAGCGGTCAGAGGATCACCACCGAGCGCAGGACGTCGCCCTCGTGCATCCGGGCGAAGGCCTTCTCGATGTCGCCGAGGCCGATCGTCTCGGTGACGAAGGCGCCGAGATCGATGCGGCCCTGCCGGTGGAGGTCGATGAGCATGGGGAAGTCGCGGGACGGCAGACAGTCGCCGTACCAGGACGACTTGAGCGCGCCGCCTCGGCCGAACACGTCCAGGAGCGGCAGTTCGAGCTTCATCTCGGGCGTGGGGACGCCGACGAGGACCACGGTGCCGGCCAGGTCCCTGGCGTAGAAGGCCTGTTGGTAGGTCTCGGGACGGCCGACAGCCTCGATGACGACGTCCGCACCGAAGCCGCCGGTGAGCTCGCGGACGGCTTCGACGGGGTCAGTGATGCGGGAGTTGACGGTGTGGGTGGCGCCCATGGAGCGGGCGGTCTCCAGCTTGCGGTCGTCGATGTCGACGGCGATGATCCGGGCGGCTCCGGCCAGGCGGGATCCGACGATCGCCGCGTCGCCGACGCCGCCGCAGCCGATGACGGCGACGGAGTCGCCGCGGCCGACGTTCCCCGTGTTGATCGCCGCCCCGATGCCCGCCATCACTCCACAGCCCAGCAGGCCCGCCACGGCCGGGGCGACCGACGGGTCGACCTTGGTGCACTGGCCGGACGCGACCAGGGTCTTCTCCGCGAAGGCACCGATACCGAGGGCCGGCGACAGCTCCGTACCCGCCCGCGGGCCGGTGGCCAGGGTCATCTTCTGGCGGGCGTTGTGGGTGTCGAAGCAGTTCCAGGGCCTGCCGCGCAGACAGGCCCGGCACCGGCCGCAGACGGCACGCCAGTTGAGGATCACGAAGTCGCCGGGAGCCACGTCGGTGACGCCGGGCCCGGTCGACTCCACGATGCCCGCGGCCTCATGGCCGAGCAGGAAGGGGAAGTCGTCGCTGATGCCGCCCTGTTTGTAGTGGAGATCGGTGTGGCAGACCCCGCAGGCCTGGATCTTGACCACGGCCTCGCCGGGTCCCGGGTCGGGGACGGAGATCTCCACGACCTGGACGGGCTCGTTCCTGCCGGGGGCGATGACCCCTTGGACCTGCTGCGGCATTGCAGTGCTTCCCTTCCTCGGGACAGGTGTGTACTGCATGTGTACGGCACCACCATGCCCGCGCGGGGCGCCCACGGCGAGGCCCCCCGCCGGATCTCTCCGTCGGGGGGCCTGCGAGTGCTGTGAACCGGTCACAGCATCAGGAGCCTTCTGGGCGTCAGTCCTTGGCCTGGCCTGCGGCGATCGCCTTGGCCTTGCCACGCACCAGGTACCAGCCGGCGACGAGCGCGAGCGCGATCAGCGGCAGGAGGTTGACCGTGGTGCGGCTGATGCCGCCGTCCATCCACATCAGGACCAGCACGGAGGCCAGGAAGGCCAGCGTGACCAGCTGCGTGTACGGGGCCCAGGGCAGCCGGTAGCCCGGGCGGGTGACCCGGCCGTCCTTGGAGCGGTTCCAGAACAGCAGGGAGCAGATCATGATCATGCCCCAGGTGCCGATGATGCCGATCGAGGCGAAGTTCAGCACCAGCTCGAAGGCCTCACCAGGCATGACGTAGTTCAGGAAGACACCGGCGACGCCGAAGCCCGCGGTGAGCAGGATGCCGCCGTAGGGCACGCCGCCCTTGTTCATCACACCGGTGAACTTCGGCGCGGAGCCCGAGAGCGACATGGAGCGCAGGATGCGGCCGGTGGAGTAGAGGCCGGAGTTCAGGCTGGACAGCGCGGCGGTGAGCACCACGAGGTTCATCGCGTGGGCACCGCCGGGGATGCCGAGCTTGTTGAAGACGGTGACGAACGGGCTCTGGTCGCCGGAGTACGCGGTGTACGGCAGCAGCAGGGCGAGCAGGACGACCGAGCCGACGTAGAAGAGGCCGACGCGCCACATGATCGAGTTGATCGCCTTCGGCATGATCTTCTCGGGGTTCTCGGTCTCACCGGCGGCGACGCCGCAGAGCTCGACGGAGGCGTAGGCGAAGACGACACCCTGGATGAGCAGCAGCATCGGCATCATGCCGTTCGGGAAGATGCCGCCGTTGTCCGTGACGGTGGCGAGGCCCGGGGTGTGGCCGCCGATCTCGTGCTGGGTGGCGACCAGGTAGATGCCGATGAGCATGAAGATCACCAGCGCGGCGACCTTGATGATCGCGAACCAGAATTCCATCTCGCCGAAGTACTTCACCGAGATCAGGTTGGCGGCGAGGACCACGGCGAGCGCGATCAGGGCGAGTACCCACTGCGGGATGTCGCTGAACATCGCCCAGAAGTGGGCGTAGGTGGCCGCGGCCGTGATGTCCGCCACAGCGGTCGTCGACCAGTTCAGGAAGTACAGCCAGCCTGCCGTGTAGGCGCCCTTCTCGCCCATGAACTCACGGGCGTACGAGACGAAGGCGCCGGAGGACGGCCGGTAGAGGACGAGCTCGCCGAGCGCGCGCACGACGAAGAAGGCGAAGACGCCGCAGACCGCGTAGACGATGAAGAGCGAGGGGCCGGCGTTGGCCATGCGGCCGCCGGCTCCGAGGAAGAGGCCCGTACCGATGGCGCCGCCGATGGCGATCATGTTGATGTGCCGTGACTTGAGGTCCTTGCGGTACCCGGCGTCACCGGCGTCCACATGGGGGGTGCCCGTGGCCGGGGACCCCGCGATGGGCGTTTCGGCCGCAGTCATGGTGCGGTCACTCATAGAGCTGTTCGCCTTCGTGAGGGGGTGTGCGATGCCCGGTCGTCCACCGGGCGGTCTTCCGCGGTGAGGGAAAGGTGAGGACACTGCCACCGCGGCAAGGCATGCGGGCACAGAAGTCCCGACGCCACATAGTCACGGCAACCCTTGGATTTTGGCAGTGGCGAAGCTCACTCAGATACAAATCTGAGGTTTTTCAGAGGTTTCGACAAGATGAAGCAAGGGATTCAAGATCACCCGGGCTGGCTCTCTCGTCAGGGGGCGAGCGCGTCCGGCTCCCCCGGGGCCACCAAGTCGATCTTGCGTACGAACCCCGTCGACCCGATCCGCGTCGCCTTTGCGAACGGCTTCGAGTGTCTTCGAGCGACCCGGGCGTGGCATTGCGGGCCGCAGGCCCCGCGGGCAGCGTGCGGCCCGACGGCCCCGGGTCCGGCGCGTCGGCACCCGCACCCGCGTCGATGGAGACCTGCCGACGGAGACACTGAGGCACTCAGGGCACCGAGGCACCGAGGCACCGAGGCACCGAGGCACCGAGGCGATGAAGACAGCGAGGCACCGATGAGCATTCCCCCCGTCGTTGTGGTGATGGGTGTGACAGGGACCGGGAAGTCCACGGTCGGCCCGCTGCTCGCCGCGCGCCTGGGCGTGCCCTACGCCGAGGGCGACGACTTCCACCCCGAGGCCAACATCGTCAAGATGTCGGCCGGTGTCCCGCTGGACGACTCGGACCGCGCGCCCTGGCTCGACGCGATCGGCCGCTGGGCCCACGGCAGGAAGGGGCACGGCGGGGTGGTCTCCTGCTCCGCGCTGAAGCGGATCTACCGCGACCGGCTGCGGGTGTCGGCTCCCGATGCCGTCTTTCTCCATCTCACGGGAGACCGTGCGCTGATCGAGCGCCGTATGACGGAGCGCGGGGGGCATTTCATGCCGACCGCGCTGCTCGACTCACAGTTCGCCACGCTGGAGCCGCTGCGGAAGGACGAGACCGGGGTCGCCGTCCTGGTGACCGGCTCTCCCGCAGCGATCACCGAGCGGGCGGTCATCGCGCTGCGCGGGCTCGAGGGCTGAGAAGCAGCCGGTCGCGGTCCCGGCTCGACCGCCCCGCCTGGGGCCTTTGCCCCTCGTCGGTCCTCGTCGGCCTCTCGTCCATCCTTGCGCGCCTCTCGCCGCCTCCCGTCAGTCCTTGTCGGGGTCCCAGAGCGGGTGCTCCCGCCGGGCCCAGGGGCGCTCGACCGACCCGGTGCGCATGCCACGGCGCGCCTCCGGGTCCGCGACGGCCATGCCGACATGGCCGATGAGGACGATGCCGATGGTGAGCGCCAGCCAGTCGTGGACGAACGTCGCGCTCGTACGCCACACCAGCGGCGCGAGATGCGTGAACCACATCAGCAGTCCGGTGCCGAGCATCACCAGCACCGCGCCCGCGATCCAGGCCGCGAAGATCTTCTGCCCGGCGTTGAACTTGCCCGCCGGTCGGTGCGCGGGGCCGCGCAGCCTGCGCCGCGCGGCCGAGAGCCACTGCCGGTCGTGCGGTCCGAAGCGGTTGAGCCGGCCCAGATCGGCCCGGAGGGCGCGGGAGGCGAGGCCGAGCAGGAAGGGCACCGGAAGGAGCAGTCCGGACCACTCGTGCACGGTCACCAGGAAATAGCGGCGACCGACCAGTTCGGCGAGTTCGGGAATGTACAGACAGGCCGCGGTGGCGACACAGACCAGCATCAGGGTGGCCGTGCTGCGGTGGACCCAGCGCTCGGCACGGCTGAACCTGCGTACCCGCGGGGGAAGTTCAGACGGTGGGGGTGTCGTCCCGGCCGTTCGACCGGCCGACCCAGGCGTCGACGTCATAGCCCCGCTCCTCCCAGTAGCCGGGCTGCACCTCGGAGGTCAGCGAGATTCCGGAAAGCCACTTGGCGGACTTGTAGAAGTACATGGGCGCCACATAGAGCCGCACCGGGCCGCCGTGCGCGTGGCCGAGCGGCTGGTCCTGCATCCGCAGACAGACGAGCACGTCGGAGCGGCGCGCCTGGTCGAGCGTGAGGCTCTCGCTGTAGGTGCCGTCGAAGCAGGTGAAGCGGATCGCCCGGGCCTCGGTCCGTACTCCGGCCGCGTCCAGCAGCGCGGACAGTGTCACGCCCTCGAAGGCCGTACGCGGCACGCGCCACCCGGTGACGCACTGGACGTCCCGTACGACACGGGTCTGCGGCAGCGCGCGGAGGGCGTCGAGGGTGTACGACGCGGGACGCTCGACCAGCCCGTCGACGGTGAGGCGGTAGTCCGCCGCGCTTCTGCGCGGGACGGACGCGGCGACCGAGTAGTAGCGGAAGCCGCCGCCGTTCGGGAGCAGCCCAGTGAGCTTGGTCGGGTCCTTGTCGGCGACCGAGCCGAGGAAGCTCTCGAGGCCGCGCTGGAGATACGGGGCGGCGACGACGCCTGCGGCGCCGAGGCCGAGCACGGAGAGCACAAGGCGCCGCCCGACGGGCGTGCCTTCCCCATCAGGGACCGGGGCGGGGGTCGGGTCTTTCACATCTCGATTCGAACACCGGCGGCGTCCGGATTCCAGTGGCCGCGGGAGTTCGTCAGACTTCCGTCAGACATTCCCGGGTCCTGGCGGAAGCGGAGAACCACTGCAGGGGCCGCCCCGGCCGGGACATGGTCCGGTCCGGGCCGGGGCGGCACTGCAGGTCAAGGACGATGCGACGGGAGACGGTGCCTCTCATCGACGGAGGACGGTGCCTGTCAGGGGCCTGTCAGGGGTGCCGGGGGCCCGGGGCCACCGACTCGGCGGCTCGTTCGAGCTGGAAGGCCTCGTTGCCCAGGCCGATGCGTTCGTGCACACCGGGACGCAGGGTCTTGAGCACGGAGCCGTAGAGCAGTCCCGCCACCAGGGCGACGCCGATGATCCCCGGAAGCATCCAGTTGAGCGCGGAATCAGGTCCGGCACCGATCAGGACGTCGAAGTCCTTCACCGTGTAGACCGCGATCACCACGAGGGCGATGCCCGCGAGTGCGGAGGCGGTGAGCCGCCAGGCCTGTGCCAGGGCCGCGCCGCGCCGGCCGAAGAAGGCGATCACGGCGAAGGAAGCGGCGGCCATGAGCAGGATGACGCCGAGCGCACCGGTGTTTCCCATCCAGGTGAACAGGTGCACCACGGGGGTGGTCGGATCCCCGGCGGGCAGGTCGTCGGTGACGGCGAAGGCGACGACGACCAGGACGGAGACGGCGGACTGGAGCAGGGACCCGGTGGCGGGGGCCCCGCTCGCCTTGCTCGTACGCCCGAACGCGGCCGGCAGCAGCCCTTCGCGGCCCATGGCGAACGCGTAGCGCGCCACGACGTTGTGGAAGCTGAGCAGCGCCGCGAACATACCGGTGACGAAGAGGATGTGCAGCACATCGGTGAAGGTGCCGCCGAGCCGGGACTCGGTGAGCGAGAAGAGCAGCCCGGGGCCCTGCTTGGCAGCCTGGTCGACGACGGCGCCCGGTCCGGTGGCGATGGTGAGTGCCCAGGCGCCGAGTGCCAGGAACAGGGCGACGAATCCGACGGCGAGGAACAGCACCCGCGAGACGACGACATGGGGGCGGCTGGTCTCCTCGGCGTACACCGGAGATTGTTCGAAGCCGGTGAACGCGGCGATGCAGAAGCAGAGCGCGGTGCCGAGGCCCGCCCCGGCGAGACTTCCGGGATCGAACGCGGCGAACGAGAGGCCCTCGCGGCCCGGTTCGGCGATGGCGGCCACGTCGAAGATGACGACCAGGGCGCATTCGACGACGAGGAGGACGCCGAGGACCCTGGCGTTCAGGTCGATCTTGAGCCAGCCGAGCACGGCCACGACGACGGCGGCGACCAGGGCAGGCACCCACCAGGCGACCGTCAGACCGAGATGGGTGGACAGCAGGCCGGAGAGCTCGAAGCCGAGGATGCCGTAGATGCCGACCTGCAGGGCGCTGTACGCGACGAGGGCGACGTAGGCGGCCCCGGCGCCCGCGGTGGGGCCGAGGCCGCGGGCTATGTAGGCGTAGAAGGCTCCGGCGTTGTGGACATGGCGGCTCATCTCGGCGTATCCGACGCTGAACAGCATCAGTACGAGTCCCAGGATGACGTAGAGCAGGGGCTGGCCGACCATGCCCATCACACCGAACACGGTCGGCATCACACCGGCGACGACCATGAGCGGTGCGCTGGCGGCGAGCACGGAGAGCAGCAGGCCCGCGGTGCCGAGCCGGTCGGCACGGAGCGCGCGTTCCTGTCCCTTGTAAGTGTTGATCTCACTGGAGCCCGTAGTGGTGGCGCTCATACGCGAACTGCCCGGCGACATGGCGGGTTTGTCCCTTCGGGGTCGGACGATCGGACGTGTCAGACGGTGCCGAGCGCGGCGCTGCGCGCGGCGTGGAACGCGTGGTGCGGGTCCTGGTCCGGGTACGACCAGGGGACGGGGGTGGCGTGCGAGCCGATCCGGTGGAAGAGGGCGGCGGCCTCGGCAGGCCGGCCTTCGCAGTACTTCGCGTGGGCGAGGAAGTTGAGGTCGACGCGGTTGCGGGGATGGTCCTCGCGCTCCCACTCCAGCCACCAGTCGAAGGCCGCTTTCATGACCTGCCGGGCCCTGCGGCCGCTCCAGTGGCCGGATGTCAGCGGGTCGGCGGACTCGCTGCCCGCTGCTGCCAGCACCCGGTAGCGCTCGGCGTGGGCGACGACGGGAAGAACGGCCAACGGAGAGTCCGCCGGGGCCTGTTCGACGGCCCAGGCCGCGAAGTCGTACACCTCGTGGAGCGGGTCCTGCCCGGCGCCCGGGTGGCGCTCGGCGAGTCGCGCGGCCATGAGGTGGTGGGCGTGATGGTGCTCGGGGTGCCGGACGCGCACCTCGTCGAAGAGTCGTGCCACCTCTTCCTCCGAGCCGAGGCTGCGGGCGAGGAGCAGCAGGGCGAGCCAGGGGGTCGGGTCGTCAGGGACGAGGTATGCCGCGGCTAAACATGCCGCACGGGCCTCGTCCGGGTGTTCCTTGCCGCGCAGCGCCGTGCAGACGGACGCACAGGCGAGGAGCGTGGTGGCGTCGGAGCTGCCCGGGTCGGCGAGCAGCCAGTCGTGCGCCCAGGCGCCGGTCGACGGGGCGTCGCCGAGCACCAGGAGGCGATGTCCCCTGCGGTCCCAGTCGTCGCCGGTCGCGGTGAGCAGTGAGCGTGCGGCGGTCCACCGGCCTTGAGCCAACTTGGCGCGCGCGGCGATGAGTTCAGTGTCGCCGAGTGCCGGGTCGAAGGTGGGCCCGGAACGCGCGCCGCGTCGGCGGGAGCGTCCGAGCGGCGGCGGAGGTGGGGGCATCCGCGGAGCTTCCTTTGTTGCGAGAGTTGAGCGCGGGACGTGATCGAACGGTCGCGCACAGCAAAGCGGTAGGCAAGGCTCCACGTCAAGGGCGGAGCCGCCTACGTTCTGAGCGGAACAACTGCCGCGACCGTCCGGGAAGTTGGCAAGGCGTCGGAGTGCCTGACGTACGGGCCGATGAGCGCGTCGGCCGGCGGTCCCGTCGGACCACGACCGCCGGTGCACCCGCGCCGCCGAACACGGTCCGCGTCATGTCACCGCTCGCGCCGCGTTATGTCCCTCGGCTCACCGTCCGCGTCAGCACCGTTCGCCTCATGCCCCGCACGCCCTTCGCGTCGCCGTCCGCGTCACGCCACCGCCCGTGCGCTTTCCCACCGCCCCGTCACCGCCCCGTCACGCCACCGCCTTCGCCGCGGCCCTGCCGGCCGCACGCCCGGAGAAGATGCAGCCGCCCAGGAAGGTGCCCTCGAGGGAGCGGTAGCCGTGCACTCCGCCGCCCCCGAATCCGGCCGCTTCGCCCGCGGCGTACAGCCCCGGCAGAGGATCGCCGCCTTCGGCGAGCACCCGGGAGGACAGATCGGTCTCCAGACCGCCGAGCGACTTGCGGGTGAGGATGTTGAGCCGGACGGCGATGAGGGGGCCCGCGGCGGGATCGAGGATGCGGTGCGGCGGCGCGGTGCGGATGAGCTTGTCGCCGAGGTACTTGCGGGCCCCGCGGATCGCCGTGACCTGGAGGTCCTTGGTGAAGGGGTTGGCGATCTCCCGGTCGCGCGCGATGATTTCGCAGCGCAGCCGGTCCTCGTCGATGAGGGGCTCCTTGGTGAGGGCGTTCATCCCGCGCACCAGGGCTGCGAGATCCTTCTCGACGACGAAGTCCACCCCGTGGTCCATGAACGCCTTGACGGGGCCCGGCACTTCGGCGCGTGCGCGCCCGATGACCCCGCGGACCGACTTGCCGGTGAGATCGGGGTTCTGCTCGGAGCCGGAGAGCGCGAACTCCTTGCCGATGATGCGCTGGTCGAGCACGAACCAGGTGTGGTCGTGGCCGGTGCGCATGATGTGTTCCAGCGTCCCGAGGGTGTCGAAGCCGGGGAACAGCGGTACGGGGAGCCTGTTTCCGCGCGCGTCCAGCCAGAGCGAGGAGGGTCCGGGCAGGATGCGGATGCCGTGCCGGGCCCAGATGGGGTTCCAGTTCTCGATGCCCTCGGTGTAGTGCCACATGCGGTCGCGGTTGATGTGGTGGGCACCGGCGGACTCCGCGATCCCCAGCATCAGTCCGTCGACATGGGCGGGGACGCCGGAGAGCAGCTTCCCGGGCGGGGTTCCGAGCCGCTCGGGCCACTGGGCCCGTACCAGGTCGTGGTTGCCGCCGATACCGCCGGAGGTGACGATCACGGCCTGGGCCCGCAACTCGAACGAGCCGGTGATCTCTCTGCTGCTCGCCTTGCCGCGCTCCGCGCCGGACGGCTCGAGGATCTCCCCGGTCACGGTGTCGACGGAGCCTTCCGCGCGACCGAGCCCGGTCACCCGGTGCCGGAAGCGCAGGTCGACGAGCCCGCGTGCCACGCCCGCCCTGACCCGGCGCTCGAACGGCTCCACCAGACCGGGTCCCGTCCCCCAGGTGATGTGGAAGCGCGGCACCGAGTTGCCGTGCCCGTTCGCGTCGTAGCCGCCGCGCTCGGCCCAGCCGACGACCGGGAAGAACCGCACTCCCTGGGCGTGCAGCCACGGCCGCTTCTCACCGGCGGCGAAGTCGACGTACGCCTCGGCCCAGCGCCGGGGCCAGTGGTCGTCCTCGCGGTCGAAGCCGGCGGTGCCGAGCCAGTCCTGCATGGCCAGCTCGTGGCTGTCCTTGATGCGCATACGCCGCTGCTCCGGCGAGTCGACCAGGAACAGGCCGCCGAAGGACCAGTGGGCCTGGCCTCCGATCGACTGCTCGGGCTCCTGGTCGAGCAGGATGACGCGGCGGCCCGCGTCGACGAGTTCGGCGGTGGCCACGAGCCCCGCGAGTCCTGCCCCGATCACGATGACATCGGCGTCGTACGCCATGGGTGGGGTCCCTCTCGGAGCGGGCGCTCTGCGGCGCGGGCCTCTTCGGTGGCTCCGATCTTCTGTACGCGACGGTAACTCGTCAACCGTGCAGACCGAACTCACTCGTACGGGCCGAGCGCGGAGTCCCCTGCCGGCCGGCTGGTTGGATGGGCGGTATGAGTGCCGCAGCGAGTCCTTCCGACGAGGTACTGGACATCGTCGACGAGAACGACGTGGTCACCGGCCAGGCCCCACGGGGCGTCGCGTACGCCAGAGGCCTGCGTCACCGCTGTGTGTTCATCCAGGCCAGGGATGCGCAGGGCCGGATCTTCGTTCACCGGCGCACGGCGACGAAGCTCGTCTTCCCCTCCCTGTACGACATGTTCGTCGGGGGTGTCGTCGGCGCGGGCGAGTCATACGACGACGCGGCGCTGCGCGAGGCCGGGGAGGAGCTCGGTGTCACGGGGCTCCCGCGCCCGGTGCCGCTGTTCAGGTTCCTGTACGAGGCCCCCGGCCCCCGCCCGGACGGAATCCGGCAGACGTGGTGGTCGGCCGTGTACGAGGTGCGGTGCCCGCTGCCGGTGCGTCCGCAGACGGAGGAGGTCGCCTGGTACGACTTCCTCCCGCAGGAGGAGCTGGACCGGCGGCTCGGCACCTGGGAATGGGTGCCGGACGGACTCGCCGCATACGAACGGCTGCGTGCGCACCGGGCACGGTCGGGCTGACGGAAGCGGGCTGCGGTCGCCCCCTCCGTCCGCGGGAGCGGCCCTCGCCGCGGGTAGGGTGCGTCGCGTGAGCGAATTCGTGCGAAGTCTGCGGCTGTGGCTGTCGCCGGGGCGGATCCGGGACGAGGGCGAGACCCCCGACTACCGCTTCTCGCTCGCCAACGAGCGCACGTTCCTCGCCTGGATCCGTACCGCTCTCGCGCTCATCGCCGGGGGTTTCGCGGTCGACCAGTTCCTGCCCGATCTGCGCTGGGGTGTGCGCGTGGGACTGTCGCTCGCCCTGATCGGCGCGGGAGTGTTGTGCGCCCTGCGCGCGGTCAACCACTGGGTGCGCTGCGAGCGGGCGATGAGACGGGGCGAGGACCTGCCGGTGTCGCGTTTCCCCACCGTGCTGGCTCTCGTCGTGGGTGCCGTCTCGGTCACGATGGTGGTGGTCGTCGCCTGGGGGCACGGGTGAGCGAAGAGGCGCGGGACCCGGGGCTGCAGCCGGAGCGGACGCGGCTGGCGTGGCGGCGTACGACGCTCGCGTTCACGGTCGCCGCGGTGCTGGCGGCGCGGCAGATCGTCCACCACGAGGAGATCACGGGGGACGATCTGGTCGCCTTCGCGCTGAGTGCGCTGGTGTGGCTGGGCTTTCTCACGGTGGCCCACCGGCGCATCGTGACGATGACCGTGACCCGCCCCCCGGTGGCGATGCCGATGGGGCAGGCGCTCGGTGCCGCCGTGTGCACGCTCGCGCTGGCGGTGTTCGCCGTGGCGATCGTGTGGTGATCCGCCGCGTCCGGGGCCGTGCGTCCGGATCGGCCCGGGTCAGGCTTCCCAGTCGACGGTGACGACGATCTTTCCGCGGGTGTGGCCGCCCTGGCTGAGCCGGTGCGCCTCGGCGGTCTGCTCCAGGGGGAAGCTGCGGGCCACGTGGACGGAGAGCACCTCCTCCTCGGCGAGTTCGCTGAGCCGGTAGAGATCCGCGGTGTTGGGGCGGACGAAGGCATAGCGTCCGCCCAGGGTGGTGACGGCCGGGTCCGCGATGGAGGCGAGCCGGCCGCCCGCGGCCAGCAGCTCCGCCGAGACGGTCAGCGCCTCACCGCCGATGGTGTCGAAGACCGCCTGGACGCCGTCGGGTGCCAGCGCCCGCACCCGGTCCGCGAGGCCTTCGCCGTACGCCACCGGCTCCGCGCCCAGCCCGCGTACGAACTCGTGGGACGGCTCGCTCGCCGTGCCGATCACCCGGGCCCCGAAGTGGCGGGCCAGTTGCACGGCCAGCGAGCCGACGCCGCCCGCCGCCGCGTGCACGAGGAGCGTGTCGCCCGAGCCCACGCCCAGGGCGTGGGTGAGGACCTGATAGGCCGTGAGCCCGGCGAGCGGCAGGCCCGCGGCCTCCTCGAAGCCGAGGTTGCGCGGTTTGCGAGCGAGCGTGCGGACCGGGGCCGCCACGTACTCGGCGAAGGTGCCCCGGGACAGGAAGTCCTCACGGACGTAGCCCATGACCTCGTCGCCGACGGAGAACTCGGGCACGGACACCCCCGGCTGCACCACGACGCCGGAGACGTCCCAGCCGGGGATCACCGGGAACACGGTCTCGATGAGCCCGTCGAGATAGCCTTCGCGGCACTTCCAGTCGACCGGATTGACGGCCGCCGCACGCACCTTGACCAGGACGCTGTCGGGTCCCACCGTGGGTTCCGGGCGCTCGCCGTACTCGAGCACCTCGGGGCCGCCGTAACGGCTGTAGCTGATCGCCTTCATGGGTCCGACCCTCCGGCCCGCAGGGGCCTTGTGCAAGCAGGAGCGCCGACGGCGGGGTCCCGGCACCGGCAGCCTCCACCGGCCGGAGCACAACCCGCATCGGCACGGGACCGGCCGCGCGCACCGGCGGCGCACCGCGAGGACGCACCGCGGACGCACCGCGGACGGGCGCGGCGGCCCACGGGCTCCCGTGTCGAGGACCGCCAACGCGCGAGCCCCCCTCCGCGGCCGCGGGGCGCCCCACTTTCGCCGGCCAGGGGCAACTGGCAGGCTGCTCCTGTCAGTCGACCACTCTCCCGGGGGAGCCTCGGTGCCTGCCAGCCATCCGTACACCGTCCAGCTCACGCCATCCGTACATGCCTACGTCCAGCCCGACGGCGGCTGGTGCCTGAACAACGCGGGATTCGTCAGCGACGGGGAGTCCACCCTCCTGGTCGACACGGCCGCCACCGAGCAGCGTGCCGTGCGGCTGCGCGAGGCGTTGCTGGCGACCGGCGCTCCGCTGCCGGGGCTGCTCGTCAACACGCACCACCACGGCGACCACACCTACGGGAACGCCGTCTTCACCCCGGGGGCGACGGTCGCCGGCCACGAGGCCTGCCGCAGCGAGGTCCTCGCCGCCGGGCACCAGCTCCATCTGATCTGGCCCGGAACCGACTTCGGCGAGATCACGATCACCGCGCCGGACCTGACGTACAGCGAGCGTCTCAGCCTGCACGCGGGCGGGACCGAGGTGCGGCTGATCCATCCCGGGGTGGCTCACACGGTCGGCGACACGATCGTGCACCTGCCGGAGCACGGCGTCGTCTTCACCGGCGACCTGATTTTCAACGGCGGTACGCCGTTCATCCCGATGGGCTCGCTCAGCGGCTCCCTGAAAGCGCTGGACCTGCTGCGTTCACTGGAGGCCACGACCGTCGTACCGGGGCACGGCCCGGTCGCCGACCCCTCGGCGTACGACGCGACGGAGCGCTATCTGCGCTTTGTCGCCGAGGTCGCCGAAGCGGGGCGCGCCAAGGGCCTCACCCCTCTGGAGGCGGCCCAGGGCGCCGACCTGGGCGAGTTCGGCGAGCTGCGGGAGAGCGAGCGGCTCGTGGCGAATCTGCACCGTGCCTATGCGGAGCTGGAGGGCCTGCCCGGTGGCTCGCCGCTCGATCCGGTCGCCGTCTTCGGGGACATGGCCGTGATGAACGGCGGGGTACCGGTGGCCTGCCACGCCTGACGGCCGCGTGCCACGCCCGAGGTCCGCGGGCCAGGCCTGACGGCCGCGAGCCACGCCCGGCGGCCCCGGGCGATGGTTCCGGCGTGGCACCGGGGGGCGCCTGCCCTGGTGAGACCCGGATGCCGATCCGTCGTGGCGCACCCCACCCTGGACTACATACCGACCGGTCGGTCATCATGGACGGAAACAGATCCGCCGCCCCACCGGAGGTGCCCGATGAGCTCAGCCCACCCGCCAGGCCTCGACCCCGTGCAGTTGCGCGGCCATCTCGACCGCGAGCGGCCGGGCCTGGTGAACGGGCCGCTCAGCGCCCGGCTGATCCAGGGCGGCCGGTCCAACCTCACCTACGCCGTCACCGACGGCACGGACCGCTGGGTGGTCCGCAGGCCACCCCTGGGGCATGTGCTGGCCACGGCCCATGACATGGGGCGGGAGCACCGGGTCATCAGCGCCCTGCACCCCACGTCGGTGCCGGTGCCACGGCCGGTGCTGCTGTGCGAGGACGACTCCGTCATCGGCGCGCCCTTCTACGTCATGGAGTTCGTCGAGGGCACCCCTTACCGCACCGCCGAGGAGCTCGCCCCGATCGGCCCGGAGCGCACCCGCGCCGCCGTGCTCGGGCTGGTCGACACACTCGTCGACCTGCACGCGGTGGACCCCGGCGCGGTGGGCCTCGGCGACTTCGGGCGCCCCGAGGGCTTCCTCGACCGGCAGCTGCGCCGCTGGGGCAAGCAGCTCGACGCCTCGCGCAACCGGGAACTGGCGGGCATCGACGAGCTGCACGCCGCACTGGGCCGCTCGCTGCCGGACTCGCCGCAGCCCACCGTCATCCACGGCGACTACCGCCTGGACAACGTACTGATCGGCGAGGACGACCGGATCAAGGCGATCCTCGACTGGGAGATGTCCACGCTCGGAGATCCCCTGACCGATCTCGGACTGCTGGTGATGTACAGCCGGAAGCTGGAACTGCCCGACTCCCCCATCAGCACCACGGCCGGGGCCTCCGGCCACCCGGCCCCGGCCGAACTGATCGAGCGCTACGCCGCCCGCTCCGGCCGGGACACCTCGGCCATCTCCTGGTACACGGCGTTCGCCTGGTTCAAGCTGGCCGTGATCCTCGAGGGCATCCACTACCGCTACACGCTCGGCCAGACCGTCGGCGCGGGTTTCGACCGCATCGGGGAGCTCGTCCCCCTCTTCATCGAGCACGGTCTCACCACCCTGCAGGAAGGCTGATCACCGCCATGGACTTCGCATTCGACGCGCGCACCGAGGAACTGCGGGCCAGGCTGCTCGCCTTCATGGACGAGTATGTGTACCCGGCCGAGGCGGTCGCCCACGAGCAGCACTCCCGGCTCGCGTCACCGTGGGACACCCCGGCGGTGATCGAGGACCTCAAGGCGGAAGCCCGCCGGCAGGGGCTGTGGAACCTCTTCCTCCCGGACGCGGAGTACGGGGCGGGGCTGACCAATCTGCAGTACGCGCCGCTGGCCGAGATCACGGGGCGCTCCCCCCATCTCGCACCCACCGCGCTGAACTGCGCCGCTCCGGACACCGGCAACATGGAGGTGCTCGCCCTCTTCGGGTCGGACGAGCAGAAGAAGCAGTGGCTGGAGCCGCTGCTGGCCGGTGAGATCCGCTCGGCGTTCGCGATGACCGAGCCGGCCGTCGCCTCGTCGGACGCCACCAATATCGAGACGCGGATCCAGCGCACCACGGACGGCTCCGGTGACTACGTCGTCAACGGCCGCAAGTGGTACATCTCCGGGGCGATGAACCCCCACTGCAAGGTCTTCATCGTGATGGGCAAGACCGACCCGGAGGGTCCGGACATCCGCCGTCAGCAGTCGATGATCCTGGTCCCGCGCGACACTCCCGGGATCGAAGTGCGCCGTGCGATGACGGTGTACGGCTACGAGGACCATCTTCACGGCGGCCATGCCGAGGTCGTCTTCGACGACGTCCGCGTACCGGCCTCGCATCTGATCGGCGAGGAGGGCGGCGGTTTCGCCATCGCCCAGGCCCGCCTCGGGCCGGGGCGCATCCATCACTGCATGCGGCTGATCGGCATGGCCGAGCGCGCGATCGAGCTGATGTGCCGCCGTGCGGTGTCCCGGACCGCGTTCGGCAAGGCGATCGCCCAGCAGGGCGTCGTCCAGTCCTGGATCGCGGACGCCCGGGTCACGGTGGAGCAGTTGCGGCTGCTGGTGCTCAAGACCGCGTGGCTGATGGACACGGTCGGCAACAAGGGAGCGCACACCGAGATCCAGGCCATCAAGATCGCCACGCCGCGCGCGGTGGTGGACATCCTCGACCGGGCGGTCCAGGTACACGGTGCCGGAGGCGTCAGCCAGGACTTCCCGCTGGCCGAGCTGTGGGCGGGGGCGCGGACGCTGATGCTGGCGGACGGCCCCGACGAGGTGCACCAGCGGTCGCTGGCACGGCAGGAGCTGAAGAAGTACCGGTGACCGCCACGGTGGTGGCCGGGCATCGTGGCCCGGCCGCCACCGGGCCCGGCCACCACCGTCAAGGACGCAGGGCGCGCAGCAGCAGATCGGCGAGGTGGTCGGCGACCTGCTGCGGGCTGAGCGGCCCATCGGGGCGGTACCAGGTGGACAGATGGTGGACCGAGCCGAAGTGGTAGTCCACCACGAGGTCGGCGGGGGTCGTGTCGGAGAAGACCCCGCTCTGCTGGCCTTCCTCGATCAGTGCCCGGAAGCGCTCGTGGTAGCGCCGGCGCTCGGCGCGGACCTGCTTGTTCTTCTCCGGGCTGAGGTGGTGCATGGAGCGGAAGAAGATCGACGCGTCGTCGAGGTTCTCGATGGTGGTCACGACGACGTCGGCGGCGGCGGCCCGCAGCCGCTCCTCGACCGGCGCGTCGGCCTGCGCGAAGGCGTCCAGCCGCTCCTGCTGGAGGCGCAGCACCCGGGAGTAGACCTCCTGGAGGAGGTCCTCCTTGGAACCGAAGTAGTGGTAGAGGGCGCCCTTGGTGACGCCCGCAGCCTCGACGATCTCCTGGACGGATGTGCGGTCGTAGCCCTGTTCGGCGAACAGCCGGGTGGCGGTGGCCAGCAGCCTCTGGGGGACGGGGGTGCCGCTCCCGTCCGTCGTCCTGGCCATTGCCGCCACCCGCCCTTCCGTTCCGTACCGTCGTCCGTGTCCGGGAACCCGTCTCCCGTCGGAAGATCCTGCCACTAGTCGGCTGCGGCGGCTCCCGCGGCCCCGCGCGTGCGGCACGTGCCGCGGCGCACCGGGTACGCCCCGCGCCGGCTCCGGCCCGCTCACCGGGCCGGGGCCGGGCATCCTCTCACGCCCCCATGCCTTCCCACTTCTGCTGGATGTGGTTCATGTTGCCCAGCCAGCGCTCGGTGTCGGTGGCGCGCGCCCGGTAGTACCCGGCGACCTCGGCGTGCGGCAGGATCAGGAAGCGGTCGGACTCGATACCGTCGAAGAGCGCGTTGGCGACGTCCTCCGGCTCGATGGCGCCGGGCGCCAGGACGAGCTCACCGGCCGTACCGGCCGCGGTGAGCATGTCCGTACGCACGCCCTGGGGACAGATGGCGTGCACCTTGAGTCCCCGGTGACGGTAGGTCAGCGACAGCCACTCGGCGAACGCGAGGGCGCCGTGCTTGGTGACGCTGTACGGAGCCGCGCCGATCATGGTGAGGAGCCCGGCGGCCGAGACGGTGGAGACGAAACGGCCGCTGCCGCGCTCCAGCCAGTCGGGCAGCAGGGTGCGCACGGCACGGACGTGTGCCATGACGTTGACGTCCCAGGCCACGGCCCAGACGTCTTCTTCGGCGAACCCGTCGCCGGCGCCGGTGAGCCCCGCGTTGGCGCAGTAGATGTCGATGGTGCCGCCGAGCGCCTCGCGGGCCTCGTCCACGATCGCGGAGGCATCGCCCGGCACGGCGGTGGCGCCGAGCTCGTCGGCGATCGCCTTGGTCCTGGCGGCGTCGATGTCGTTGACGACGACATGAGCCCCCTCCGCGGCGAATCTGCGCGCGAGCGCCGCGCCGATACCGCCGCCGGCTCCCGTGACCACCACGTTCGCGCCCTGCACCGTACCCATCGGACCTGCCTTTCCCTCGCCGCTCGACCAAGAACAGACTAACCGGTCGGTATGCCGTCCTGGAAGGGGTCGCGAACCCCGTCCTGGAAGGGGTCGCGAACCGGCACCTGCCTCGTTCCCCTGGGGCTGCCGCACCGCCCAGCAGGCCCTGCTCTCGCATCTCGGGGCACATGCCGGACCCGGCCGTGGCGAGTGCACGCCAGGGGTCTGGTCGTCGTCGTACCGGCGCGGGATGCTGTGGGGACCGGTGGTCAGCGGTGGACATCTCCCCGCATGTCGCCCAGGAAGAAGGGGGTCCCGCCTGTGAACGAGATGAGTGTCGAGCCGTACCGGGAGATCACGTTCGATGCGCAGGGCGATGTCGACACCGGCCAGCGGGACGCGCTGGCCGCGCTGAAGGTCACGGACCTGGTGGTGTTCGCGCACGGCTGGAACAACTCCCCCTCCGTGGCCAGGCATTTCTACTCGCGCTTCTTCGAACCGTTCCCAGGGCTCGTCGCGAGCGGCGCGCGCGTCGGATACGTGGGTGTCGTCTGGCCCTCGATGATGTTCACCGACGAGCCGATACCGGATTTCGACGCACTCGCCGGAGTCTTTCCCGGGCAGCAGCCGATCGTGGAGCGGCTGTCCGGGCTGCTCGAGCAGCAGCCGGACGACGCTGCGGCCTTCGACGAGTTCGCCCGGCTGATACGTGAACTGGTCGGGGCCGTCCCGGCCGAGGGCTGCGCCGGTGACCTCGGGGAGCCGGCCGGGGAGGACGCCCCCGCGTTCCTCCGGGAGGACCCGGTCGAGGTCTGCCGTGTGTTCACCGAGGCCCTGGACGGCGCGGAGCCGTCACTCGCACTGGGGTCCGGGCTCGGGAGGCTGTGGAAAGGCGGCCGGGAGGTGCTGCGTCAGGCCACGTACTACACGATGAAGCGGCGGGCGGGGACCGTCGGCGAGCGGGGCCTCGGGCCCGTGCTGGGACGGCTGGGCCGCTCCTCCGCCGCTCTCCGCGTCCATCTCGTCGGGCACAGTATGGGAGCCCGGCTCGTGGCCTTCGCACTGCGCGGACTGCCGGGCGGGATACGGACCGTGAAGTCCGTGACCCTGCTCCAAGGGGCCTTCTCGCACTATGCGTTCGCAGCGTCGCTGCCCCATGCCCGCCGCAGAAGCGGGATCCTGGGCGGTCTGGAGCGGCGCGTGGACGGCCCGGTGGTCGCCTGTCACTCTCGGCACGACACCGCGCTCGGGGTGATCTACCCCCTGGCGTCACGGATGGCGGGTGACTCCTCGACCGTCGTCGGGCTCGACAGACGCTGGTGGGCGGTCGGGCACGACGGCATACAGGCGGTCGACGGGACCCGGCAGCTGCCGCTGGAGACGGTCCTGCGGGACGGTCTGCCCGCCTCCGGTTGTGTCAACGTCGACACCGCGACGGTCGTGTGCCGCGGCGGGCCGCCTTCGGGGGCACACAGCGACATCCTCCATCCGGAGCTGGCCAGGGTGGTGCTGACGGCGGGCCGGATCGGACGCTGAGAGCGCCCGATCCGGGTTCTCCGTGGTCGAGGTCGCTGTCAGCGGTGCGAGGGGAATTCGACGACCTGCTGGTACGTCGGGCGGTTCTGCCAGTGGACCGTCGGATGCGTGATCCCGCCCAGTGCCCGGTGCACGATCGCATCGGAGCACCACTGGTCGCCGGCCCGGCAACTGCCGTCGCCGGGGTACACCTCGGTGGCGGGCCTGGCCACGGCCTGCTTCAACGTGGCGAGCAACGCGTCCCGGCAGGCGGCGAGTTGGCCGCCGCCGCAGTACGTCCGAGCCAGCGGACCGCCGACCTGGTCACCGAGGACCTGGCGAAGGTCCTTGTCGACGAATCCCCACCACCCGGACTGGAAGGCCGAGCCGCTGTGTCCGCCCGTCGGGCCGTGGGCGGCCGCGGGTGATTCGTCGACCGGCAGGTTCGCGGTCAGAGCACGATAGAGGTCGTCTCCGAGTCCGGGTCCGAACTCGGCGTCCACGAGCAGTGGCCACCAGGCGTCCATGATCCGCACGGCGTCGCCGTACCCGTAGACGTGCGAGCCGGGCGCGGTCTCCTTGCGCTGGGCCCCGGCGGCGCGCCAGGTGTCCAGTTGCTGGATCGCCGCGCTCAACTGGGGGTCGGTGACCGGTGCGCTCCGCAGTACCCGCAGCAGTTCGGGCAGCAGCTGCTCCCCGCGCAGGTCGGTCAGCCCGGCCTCCGCCATGGCCCGGGTCAGTGCGGACCGGGTCACTCCCCCGGCGGCGACCAGCGCGGCGACGCGGTCGTCGAGGAGATCGCCGCGGTGGACGGCGCCCATGCCGAAGCCCGCGGTGTTGTAGTCCTTGGCCTGCCGATTGTTCCAGGAGATGTAGTAGTCCTGGCCGGTGGATCGTGGGTGCTGGGCGAACGGGGTGTAGTCGGCCGCGTTGGTGACCGGGTCGAACCCCCGCCATTCATAGGCCTGTTCGGCCTTGACCGGGAGGGCCGCGTCGACTCCGGGGGCGCGTACCGGGTTCATGCCGCTGTTGTAGTAGGCGGCCGTGCGCGAGTCCGCGTAGAACCAGTTGAAGGCGTAGCCGATGTGGTGCGCGGCTTGCTGGAAGGAGGCTGCGTCGGTCACATACGAGGGGTCGTTGAGCATCTGGAAGCCGATGATCGAGTCGGCCTCGTGACCGTAGGTGCTGCGCAGCGATGTGTAGGCGACGGGCTTGCCCGAGACGGTGGCCCGATGGGTGACGATGCCGTACTTGGTACGCCAGACCTGCAGCCGGTACGAGCCCTCCGCGGTCCCGTCGGCGACGGTGGGCTTCCAGGCGTTGCGCCTCTCCATCCTCTCCATCGGTGTGCAGGTGCCCCGGTAGAGGTAGTGGTCGGCATCCGGGCCGGGGGTGCCGCCGCCGGGTGCGCACAGCTCGACGGCGTAGGTGTCGGTGATGTCCTGCCCCGCCGAGGTGGCGGACCAGGCGTAGTCCTGGCCCCGCCCCATCTGGACGTACATGCCGACGCCCGCGAACGAGACGCCCCGGGCGGAGATCCCGGGCCCCTGGAGCTCCTGCATCATCAGCAGCTGCGGTGCGAAGTAGCCGGTCTGCGGGCCGAAGACGGCGACGGGGTTGCCGCTCGCCGTACGGGCTCCGGAGACGACCAGGGCGTTGGACATCGCACGTCTGGGATTCAACGACTCGGGCGGCAGTACTCCCTGGTCGAACATGCCCTGGGCGGGTGCCAGTGCCCTGGGAACGCGCACGCGCGCCTTGGTGTTGGTCCCGGCCGAACCGGTGCGGTCGTACACGAGCTGTTCGCTCCGCACCGAACCGGCGTCGGGCAGGGCCGTACCGCGCGGTTCGGCCGGCTTCTGCGCATACGGGAAGGACGAGCCGTCGTGGACGGTGAGGACGGCCTCCGCGTCGTTGCGCTGGCGGAACGACTCCCAGACCCGGGTGCCTTCGACGACGCCGTACTTCTGCTGCGCGGCGAGCAGCGCGAGCGCGGCCTGCACCTCGCCACCTCCCCCGCCGCCGAACTGGCCTCCGACCACCGAGGCGATGGCGATCAGATCGGTGAGCTTGAAGGGCTGGATCTCACCGGCGTTGGTGATCGCGTCGACATGGCCGGTGAGGACGTACTCACCCGGGAAGTAGCGGCCGTTCTTGGACTGCACGCGATAGGCGTTGATGCCGTCGACGTAGGCCTGCGCGTCGGCCATGGCCTGCTCGCCGCGCGGGCCCCCGCTGCCGCGTATGCGGGCGATCTGGGCTTCGTAGTCGGCTTCGGTGTACGGGGCCTGCGGCCAGAACTGCTGTTCAAGGCCCTGGTTGGCGAGTGCACCGCCGGCGAACGGAGTGAGCTCGCCGCGGCCGATGTGCCGGAACAGGTCCATCAGCCAGAGCCGGTCCTGGGCGGCGGCGTATCCGGCGCCGAACTCGGTGCCGTAGCGGGTGGTTCCCTTGATGTGCGGGACGCCGGTCTTCTTGTCCCGGGTGATCGTGACGTCCGCGCGCGGGCTGGTCACCGATTCGACCTGGTTCGCCGGGACGCCGAAGGAGGCGTCGTTGAAGAATTCGGTCAGCCTGGCGTCGGTGACACCGCCGTATCCGCCCACCAGGGCGTCGTAGCGGCCGAGTTGGTCGGAGCTGTGGCCCGGCCGGGTGCCTAACAGCCGGTGGAGCAGGATGTCGGCGAGGGTGGCGTTGCCGTTCTGCCCCGGTGGAAGGATGTCCGCGCACTGGCTCTGGCCCTGCTTCAGGCAGTGGTCGGCCACGGGTGCGGGTTCGTCGGCGGCGGCCTGCGGCAGCGGAGCCAGCAGCGCGGCGCCGAGTACGAGGGCCGCACAGGCGGTTCTGAGTCGTCCGGTGTGGGGTCCGGTGAATCGTCGCATGGGTGCTCCTCGGTGAAGCGGGTGCGGCGCAGGCTACTGGCGATATGACTCGTCGGTAAGATGAGTGACCGTCACTTTTACGAAAGCGCCGCGGGACAGCCCTTGGGCGAGATCCCCCCTCCGAGTTCTCCGCGGTTTCCACCGGCCCCGCCATCGCTGGATCGTCCGGCCGGAATGAGCCCTGTGGCGAAAGACGCATGTTCGATGGAGCCGGATTGGGTAGTCGTACGTCCATTCCTCAACGCGGAAGTACGAGCCATGGAGTACGAGCGACGGAGGTGGCAGTGCGATGGCCGGTTTCCGGAGTCTTGCGAGACAGGTCCGCGACCCTCGAGGTGATCTTGCGCTCAGGCGCTATTCCCTGCGCAAGTGCCTGGAGCGGTTCGCCCCCTATGGACACCGGGCGACCTGGAATCATCTGTGTAGTAGGCACGGGATCGAACCCGAGGACCGGGCGCCCGATCCGGCGCGGCTGGTGGCCGCGCTCGACGAGCTGGAGGAAGCGCGGGCCGTGTGGCTCGCCTACGAAGAGCGGTTCGCGGAGCGCCGCAAGCGCGAGAAGCACGACGGGCTGCGACGACCGGGGTCGATCGACGACTGGCACCGGCGTACCTGGGGTGGCAACGGCATCGCCCGCTGCGACAACCCGTCGGTGCATCCTTCGGACCCGTTGGACGAGGTACTGCGCCGGCTGATCAGGGCGCTGGGTTCGAGCCCCCGGGCGGTGTGCCCGGTGTGTACCGACCGCCGCATCGTCTGGCGGCAGGATCTGGGACACGAGCCGGGATTCGGTCCGGTGTGTACGAGCTGCGGGGTGGTCGTGCCGCAGCCCGTGCTGACGAACGAGGCCCTCAGGAGCGCGAAGCTGATGCGCGGCAGGGCCCTGGCATCGGTGGCATGACACCACGTTGAGCACACGGGGCCCGGCCGCGCGCCGGGCCCTTCGCCGTCCCCCGGTCCGCCACCCCATCGTCCGCACCGCATCCGCCGCACCACCGCGGCCCCCGTGACGGGTGGTCGAGACGGGTGGTCGTGACGACGCTCCGGACCGGTACCGCTCGGCCGCCGCCCCCCAGGATTGTCAGTGCGGCCTGGCAGCATGACGGACATGATCCAGCTGCCTCAACGGGGCCCGGGAACCGCCGGATTCCGCCCCGTACGGATACCACCGGAGGTCTCGCCGACGCGGTGGCGCACGACCCGGCCCCCGGAGGCGGGCGACCGTACCAGAGACGAAATCCGGTGGCCCACCGTAATTCGCCCCGGCGACAGTGGTGTTGACCTACGAACCGCATCCGGGGAGCTGTGACATGTCGACGCTGCGCGTCACCGCCGAAGTCCTGACCATCCACGATCATCCGAACGCCGACGCCCTCGAGCTGGCCCAGGTGGGCCTCTACCGGGCCGTCGTCGCCAAGGGCGCCTACCGCAGCGGTGACATCGCCGTCTACATCCCGGAGCAGTCCGTGCTCCCGGCGGGTCTGATCGAGGAGCTCGGGCTGACCGGACGGCTGGCGGGAAGTGCCGGCGACCGGGTCAAGGCGGTGCGGCTGCGTGGTGAGCTGTCGCAGGGGATCGTGTGCCGCCCCGAGGTGCTCGAGGGTACCGACCTCGAGCACGCGGCCGCCGAGGGCACGGACTTCGCCGAGCTGCTGGGCATCACGAAATGGGCACCGCCGATCCCGCCCACCATGAGCGGTGAGGTGGAGGCGGCGCCGGACCTCCTGCCCTGGGTGGACATCGAGAATCTTCAGCGCTATCCGGACATCTTCGCGCCGGGCGAGCCGGTGGTGCTGACGGAGAAGCTGCACGGCACGGCCTGTCTGGTGACGTACATCGCCGGGCAGGGCAGGGTCCTGGTCTCCTCGAAGGGCTTCGGCGCGAAGGGCCTGGCACTGAAGGAGGACCCGCGCAACCTGTACTGGCGCGCGGTGCACGGCCACGGTGTGGCCGAGGCCGCTGCGCGTCTGGCCGAGCGGCTCGGCGCGGAGCGCGTGGGCATCTTCGGCGAGGTGTACGGCGCCGGGGTACAGGATCTGTCGTACGGCGCGAACGGCCGCTCGACCGAACTCGGCTTCGCGGTGTTCGACGTGTCCGCGGAGATCGGCGGAAGGGTCGGGTGGCTCGACGCGACGGAGCTGCTCGGCGGCGAACTGCCGCTGGTCCCCAGGCTGTACGAGGGTCCCTTCGCGCCGGAGAAGGTCCTGGAGCTCGCCGCCGGTCGCGAGACCGTCTCGGGCCGGGACCTGCATCTGCGCGAGGGAGTGGTGATCCGTCCGGCGACCGAGCGCTACAGCCCGGTGACCGGCGGCCGGGCGATAGCCAAGGCCGTCAGCCCGGCGTATCTCACCCGCAAGGGCGGCACCGAGTACGAGTGACCGCTGTACGTACGGCGGCCCGTCGCGGGGGTGCGGGCCGCCGTGCGCAGGGTGGCCCGTCACGGGGGTGCGGGCGCCTTGCGAGGACGCGGCGCGGCCGGTTGCGCCGCCGGGCCGAGGGTCGGCGCGATCGGCCGCGTACGCGTGTGCGTCCCGGACGCGGCACGGGCTTCAGCCGTCGCCCTGCTCCGTGAGCCGGTGCTCCGGCAGCAGCCGCGAGCCGGTCATGCTCTGGCCGAAGGCATCGTCCGGATTGGACAGCACACAGGTCTCCAGGGACAGACAGCCGCAGCCGATGCAGTCGGTGAGATGGTTCCGCAGGCGCCCCAGCCGTTTGATGCGCTCGTCGAGCTCGGCTCGCCACGCCTGCGAGAGGCGGGCCCAGTCCTCGTGGTTGGGGGTGCGCTCCTCGGGCAGTTCCGCCAGCGCCTCCCTGATCGTCGCGAGCGGGATACCGACCCGTTGTGCCGCGCGGACGAAGGCGACCCGGCGCAGTGCGTCCCGCCCGTACCGGCGCTGGTTGCCCGAGGTCCTGCGACTGCTGATGAGCCCCTTGGACTCGTAGAAGTGCAGCGCCGACACGGCGGCTCCGCTACGGGCCGAGAGCTGGCCGACGGTCAGCTCGTGGACGTTCTCGGGAATCTGCGGCACTTGCCGGAGCCTACGCGACGGCCGGGCGGGGCAGCCGTTGACAGCGGACCGCGCCCCCACCATGCTAAGCAGTCGCTTAGATATCTACTTCTGGGCTGTGCTCGCATGCGCCCCCGGCCCTCACCGGGGGCCCGGACACAGGCCGGGACCGGATGAGAGGCAGGAACAGGACATGGCCGAGCCGAGGATCTTCACCTCCGCCGAGGAGCTGGCCGCCGGGGTGGGTGAGCAGCTGGGGTACAGCGACTGGCTGGAGGTCGACCAGAAGCGGATCGATCTGTTCGCCGACGCCACCGGCGACCACCAGTGGATCCATGTGGACGTCGAGCGCGCGGCGGCGGGCCCCTTCGGACGGACCATCGCGCACGGTTATCTCACCCTGTCGCTGCTCCCGGCCCTCGTCCCCCAGGTCATGAGGGTCGAGGGCATGAAGATGGGCATCAACTACGGCACCAACAAGGTCCGTTTCCCCGCACCCGTGCCGGTCGGCTCACGGCTGCGCGCCACGGCCGTGCTCAAGAATGTCGAGGGGGCGGGTGAGGGCGTGCAGGTGACGGCTCTCGTCACCGTGGAGCGCGAGGGCGGCGACAAGCCGGTCTGTGTGGCGGAATCCGTCTCCCGCTATTTCTTCTGAGTCCCCGCGGCACCGACCATGCGCAGCACGAGGTCGGCGTAGAGTGCGCCGACCTCGTCGGGCGTGCGGCGCCCCTGGGTGTTGAACCACCGCGCCACGTCGATACAGAGGGACAGCACGGCGAGGGTCGTGCCGGGGACGTCCGGCACGTCGAACTCCCCTGCCGCGACGCCTTCGTTGATGATGCGCCGCACCGCCGCGTCGGACTTGCGGCGCAGGGCCACGATCTCGGCGCGGTGCTCCTCGCCGAGCGCATCGAGCTCGTACTGGACGACCCGTGCCGTGGTGTGCCGCTCGGCATGCCAGCGTACGAAGGACCGTACGGCGTCGGCGAGCCGCTCGGCGGCCGTGCCTCCGCCCCCGGCGGCCGCCTCCAGGAGGTCCAGCGCCCGGTCGTGGCCGATGCGGCTGATCCGGTGGAGCAGCTCTTCTTTGGTCTTGTAGTGGATGTAGAGCGCGGCCGGGCTCATTCCGGCACGGCCGGCGATGTCGCGTGTGGTGGTCGCGTGGTAGCCGCGCTCGGCGAAGGCCTCGACGGCGGCGACGAGCAGCCTTCTGGCCGCCTCGGGGGTGACCTCACCCCACGGCATGTCCTCGGCGCCGGTCGTTTCCTCCGCCGTACTCATCGCTCCGCCCTTCCTGGCTGTCTTCTGACAGGACGAACACCATACCCCGAACCTGAGCAAGCGCTTAGAACTCGCTCACAGCTTCTGGAACGGGTCGTGCTCGGCCAGCAGCTTCTCCAGCCTGGCCTGATCCACCCGGCTCACGATCTGACCGGCCTCCTGCTTGTCCCTGATGACCTTGGCCAGGGTGAAGGAAGAGGTGGTGAGGTAGAGGACGGCGATACCGAGGAAGGCGCGGACCCAGACGTCGGCGTCCAGATTGACGATGCCGATGGACACCGCGCCCAGTGCGATGGCGAAGGAGATCGCGGACTGGGCGTAGTAGGCCGCCGTGTTCTGCTGTTTGATCTGCGAGTCGCTCATGGAGCCAGCATCGAAGATGCGTGACGGGCGCCATATCCGCTCCCCTACTCAGACCGAGAGCTCAGGCATACTCACCGCGTACGCCGGTCACCCCGCACCCGCGACCGTGCACACGCCCCCGCGCCGTCGCCGCCCCGGTGCCGCCGCGCCTCCCACCGATGCCCGTGCAGGACCGTCCGGGACACCGGCCCCCGGGGGTCAGAACGCGGACACCCCGGTCAGCGCACGGCCGATGATCAGCTTCTGTATCTGGCTGGTGCCTTCGTACAGCGTCATCACCCGTGCGTCGCGCAGCAGTTTGCCCACCGGGTACTCATCGATATAGCCGTAGCCGCCGAAGACCTGGAGGGCGTTGTTCGCGGCACGGACGGCCGCTTCGGAGGCGAAGAGCTTCGCCTTGGAGGCTGCGGTGGCGAACTCCTCTCCCCGGTCGACGAGATCGGCGACCCGCCAGGTCAGCAGCCGCGCCGCGTCCACGTCCACGGCGATGTCGCTGATGAGCTCCTGCACCAACTGGTAGGAGGCGATCGGCCTGCCGAACTGCTCGCGCTCCCCCGCGTAGCCGACGGCGGCCTCCAGTGCGGCCCGGGCAACGCCGACGCAGCCCGCGGCCACCGACATCCGCCCTTTGGCGAGCGCGGACATGGCGACCGAGAAGCCCTTCCCCTCGGGGCCGAGCATCGCCCCGGCCGGGATCCGGACGTCCTCGAGGACCAGCTCCGCGGTTGCCTGGCCGCGCAGTCCGAGCTTGCCGTGGATGGCGCGGCGGGTGAGCCCGGGAGCGTCGGCGGGGACGAGGAAGGCGGAGATGCCCTTGTGGCCCGGGGTGCCGTTGGTCCGTGCGAAGAGCAGGACGACATCGGCCCAGGTGCCGTTGGTGATGAACGTCTTCGAGCCGTTGAGGACGTAGCCGTCGCCGTCCCGTACGGCCCGGGTGGCGAGGTTGCCGGCATCGGAGCCGGTGCCGGGCTCGGTGAGGCCGAAGCAGCCGAGCGCCTCACCGCCGGTCAGCCGTGGCATCCAGTGCCGCTTCTGCTCCTCGCTGCCCCAGGACGCGATCGTCTTGGCGACGAGCCCCAGGGATACGGAGACGATGCCGCGCACGGACGAGTCGCCACAGCCCAGCTCCTCGGTGACCAGGCAGTACGCCAGGTGGTCGCCGCCCGAACCGCCGTACCGCTCGTCGATCGTGAGCCCGAGGAAACCGAGCGAACCCAGCTTCTTCACGATCGCCCGGTCGACGTTCTCCGCGCGGTCCCACGCGGCGGCGTGCGGGGTGACCTCGCGTTCCACGAAGTCGCGGGCGAGCTGCCGGACGGCCTTGTGCTCCTCGCCGAGCTCCAGGTTCACCGGGCACTCCCCACTTTTAACTAACACTGCTAGTTTCTGTTCGGCAGGGCCTACTATGTGCCGCATGGCCCGACCGCGCAAGCCCCTCCTCAGCAGAGAACGCATCGTCGGCACGGCGAGCGCGCTGGTGGACGCGGAGGGCCTGGACGCGGTCTCCACCCGACGGCTCGCCGCGGAACTGGGGGTGAGCGGCCCGTCCCTCTACAACCACTTCCGCAACAAGGACGAGATCCTGGACGCGGTGGCCGATGCCGTCAGCGCCAAGGTCGATCTGTCGATGTTCGACGAGACGGACGGCAGGGACTGGCGCACGGCGCTGCACGACTGGGCCGTCTCCTATCGCGCGGCCCTCACGGCGCACCCCAACATCGTCCCGGTTCTCGCCCGCGGCCCAGGACGGCGCCCCGCTGGGCTGAAGGTCGCCGACACCGTGTTCGGCGCGATGGTCCGGGCAGGCTGGCCGGCCGCCCGCGCCACCCATATCGGTGCGCTGATGCGGTACTTCATCACCGGCTCCGCGCTCGGGTCCTTCGCCCGCGGCTTCGTCGACGACGAGACCGCCTACGATCCGGCCGACTACCCTCACCTCGGCCAGGCCCATCTGCTCGCCGACCGGCAGGAACAGGTCGACGAAGGCGCGTTCGAGACGGGGCTGCGGGCACTGCTGGACGGGCTGGTGCTGCAGTTCCGCGGGTGCCATGACCTCCCCTCCGACCGGTGCCACGACCCTTCGGCCACCGCCGAACCGTAATCGCGCCACTCTGAGGTCATGGCACCCGAGGACCTGATGCGGGCTCGGATCCCTGCCCTCCCGCCGGACGGCCGGGGCGGCGACGTCCACGCCGCCCCGACCGAACCGCCGGCCACACCCTCACAGGGCCGCCACGTCAACCGGCAACGTTGTCTCAATGGCGGCGCTGGCAACGTTATCCCGGAAAGCTGACAACGTTATCTCAGATGTGTCCTTCAGCCGGTCCCCGCCGAGCCGCCCGAGGTCGAGCCGTCACTCGGGGCCGAACCGCCCGTCGAGCCGTCACCGGAAGCCGAGCCGCCCGAGGCCGAATCGCCCGGCGACCCGTAACCCGGGGTCGAGCCACCCGTCGAACCACCCGAAGTCGAGCCACCCGTCGAACCACCGGAGGTCGAATCGCCCGTCGAACCACCGGAGGTCGAATCGCCCGGAGGCGTGGGTGCGGGTGTGGACTCGGCCGGAGGCGTAGGCGCGGGTGTGGACTCGGCCGGAGGCGTCGGTGCGGTGCCGCGCTGGCTGATGAACACGTAGTCAGCGCCGTACTTGACCTCCTTGGTAGGGGTCCTCCTGGGGTCGCAGGCTCCGGCCGGGGCGACACCGCCCTTGGTGTTCACGCGGAGGATCTTCACCACCTTGGACAGCTTGCCGGTCGCCCGGCCGCTCTGGGTGGCCTTCAGTTCCAGCTCCGGGATGTTGCCCGGGGCGCGCGGCGTCTTGGTGACCACGCTGCCCGTCACGGCGCTTCCGTCGCGGGCGATCCACTGCGGCGGTCCGGAGTTCGGGTTGACGAAGGAATGCTTGATGCCACCCTGGAGCGTGGCACGGACCCCGCGCTGGGTGAAGGCGAAGGTGCCGTCGGCCTGCTTGGTGCAGGCATAGATCTGCACGCCGGAGACTACGGACGCCCGGAAGCTGCGCTCGCCGGTCCCCTGGGAGGCGCCCGCCGCCGCCCCCTCCTGGGCCGCGAAGCCTGCACTGGTTGCCACGACAAAGCCGCCGGTGACCAGGCCGGCGCCGGCGACCAGCCAGACGAGCTTCTTCTTGGTTGTAGCGGTCCTTCTACGGGACATTCTGATCCTTATCTCGATCATCATGAATGAAGAGAGGCCGACCGTTTGCCTTCTCCACCGTTGACGTGGATCTCCGTGCCGAGTTGCTGTGCGAACCGCGAGCACACCACCCGGTTCCAGAAGTGCTCGCCGCCCCCCATGCCCGGCCCCGGAGATCCGCTGGGCGACCTTATGTACGCACCGCGCTTTCCAGACACTCAGCCGCCGGACAGTTTTTTCGCGCCACATCCGGTTTTTTTCGCTCCCCACCGGGAGAAGCGGATGACGGACGCCTCCAACTCCGCTGCACACCAGGGAAAAGCGCAGGTCACGGCGTATGCGGGCAGTGAAGGGCTTCCCCTCGGAGCTGCCGTTGTCACCGTGCTGACGGGCGGTCGCTCGAGGGGGGCCGATCACGCTGCAGCACGAACCCGCCAATCTCAGGCGCGTGCGCCAGGAGGAGGCACTGGCTGGTACGCGGCCGTGCCGCGCCGAGTCCCTTACGGAGCACGGGACTTCGTCAGAGCACGACCAGCGCCCTGGCGCCCCGCCCCGCGATCATGTTGTCGAAGGCGGCCGGGATGCCGTCCAGGCCGATCCGCTCGGTGACCAGCGCGCCCAGGTCCAGCCGCCCCGCGCGGACGTGCTCCGCCAGCACCGGGAGATCGCGCGCCGGGTCGGAATTGCCGTACACACAGCCCGAGAGCGTGCGGCCCCAGTGGAAGATCTCCAGGGCGTTGAAGGTGACCTGCTGGTCCTTGCCGCCGATGCCGACGACGGTCGTACGGCCGCCGCGCCTGGTCGAGTCCCAGGCGGTACGGATGGTCTCGGCACGGCCGACGCACTCGACGGCCACGTCCGCCCCTTGACCACCGGTCAGCTTACGGACCTCACGCGCCGTGGTGCCGGAGGCGACGACGTAGTCGGTGGCACCGGCGCTGCGGGCCAGTCCCTCCTTCTCCGGAGAGACGTCGACGGCGACGATCGTGGACGCACCGGCGATCCGGGCGGACTGGAGGGTGGCGAGTCCGACGCCGCCGACACCGAAGACGACCACGGACTCGCCCTCACGGACGCGCGCGCTGTGGTGGACGGCGCCGTAGCCGGTGAGGACCGCGCAGCCGAGGAGCGCGGCTTCGGTGAGCGGGACACCGTCCGGGACCGGCAGGACACAGTTGGCCGCGACGACGGTCTCCTCCGCGAACGCGGCGACATTGAGGCCGGGGTGGAGCTCCCTGCCGTCCTCGGCCACGGCGTGCACCCTGCCCGCCCCGGTGAGGGCGTCGGCGCAGAGCCAGACCTCGCCGATCGAGCAGTGGTGGCACTTCCCGCAGGACGGCGCCCAGTTGAGGACGACGCCGTCGCCGGGCGCGACATGGGTGACGCCTTCGCCCACGGACACGACCGTGCCCGCTCCTTCATGCCCCAGTACGGCGGGGACGGGCACCCGCATGGTCCCGTTGGACAGGGACAGATCGGAATGGCAGACCCCTGCGGCGGCGATGCGTACCCTCACCTGGCCGGGGCCGGGCTCGGGGAGTTCGATCCCGGTGATCTCCAGAGGGGAGCCGATGGCGGGCAGGACGGCGGCGCGGATCACGCTGGACACTCCTCGGAGCTCTCAGAACTGCAGGGACTTGGTCTGGAGGTACTCGGCGAGGCCGTGCGAGCCGAGCTCGCGGCCGACGCCCGACTGCTTGTAACCGCCGAACGGCGCCAGGGGGTTGAAGCGGCCTCCGTTGATGTCGACCTGTCCGGTGTCCATACGCCGGGCGAAGGCGACGGCCTCGTCCCTTTCACCCCAGACGGCGCCCCCCAGCCCGTACACGGTGCCGTTCGCGATCCGCAGGGCGTCGTCCTCGTCCTCGTACCGCAGGATAGAGACGACGGGGCCGAAGATCTCCTCCTGGGCGATCGTCATCTCGGGCGTGACGTCGGCGAAGACGGTCGGGGCGACGAAGTAGCCGGTCTCCCGCGGGGACTCGGGGCCGCCGGCGACGACGCGGGCGCCCTCGGCGATGCCCCGCTCGATGTAGCCGAGGACGCGCTGCCGCTGCTTCTCGCTGACGAGCGGCCCGATGCGCTCGCCGGGTACGTACTTGACGACGGCTTCGGCGGCCAGCGCGACGGCCTCGTCGTACCGGTCGGTGTGCACCAGCATCCGGGTCCAGGCGCTGCACGTCTGGCCGGAGTTGGACATGACGTTGGCGACGCCGACGTTCACGGCGCGGGCCAGATCCGCGCCGGGCAGGATCACATTGGCGGACTTGCCGCCGAGCTCCAGCGCGACGCGCTTGACGGCCGCGCCCGCGGTCGCGCCGATCTGCCGGCCGACGGCGGTGGAACCAGTGAAGGAGACCAGGTCCACTCCCGGATGTTCGGCGAGGGCCTGTCCGGCGACCGGGCCGAGCCCGGTGACCAGGTTGAACACCCCTGCGGGCAGACCCGCATCGTGGACGGCCTCGGCGAACAGCTGGGCGGTCAGCGGGGTGTCCTCGGCGGGCTTGAGCACAACGGTGCAGCCGGCGGCCAGCGCCGGGGCGACCTTGGCGACGATCTGGTGGAGCGGGTAGTTCCAGGGGGTGATGGCGCCGACGACGCCCACCGGCTCCAGCAGGACGGTGGAGTTGCCGACCTGCTCCTCGAAGGAGTACGAGGCCGCGAGCTCCGCGTACGCGCCGGCTACCAGGATCGGCAGCCCGGCGTGGACGGTCTGGGCGAGCTGTGCGGGTGCGCCGAGCTCGGCGGTGACGGTCTCGGCGATCTCGTCCTTACGGGCGGCCAGCGCGTCGCGGAGCGCGGTGACAAAGGCCGCGCGCTCGGCGTGAGGGGTGGCGGCCCAGGCGGGAAAGGCGTCGCGGGCTGCGCGCACGGCCGCGTCCACGTCCTGCGCCGTACCGGCCGGGACATGCGCGATGACCTGCTCGTCCGCCGGGTTCACCACCGCGATGGTGCCGGCACCGGCGGCCGGCCGCCAGGTGCCGCCGATGTACATCCCGTCGTGGGCCTTCATCCGCTGTCTCCTTCGGGCATGGCTCGGCAGTGCCGGTTGATCCGATGCCCAAACTAGCGGTGTTAGTTTTCCGGCGCCAGGGTGGCCCTGCGGCTCCGGCCCTGTGATTCTCCCCCCACCCCGCTCCTTCCTGTAGCGGGGTGGGGTGCTCTGGAGAGGAGCCGTGTCAGGCCGGTGTCTGACCGGCCGCCGTCGGGGCCACCGACTGAACCTGGCGGGCGGCCGCGGGGGGCGGGATCGAGGCGACCCGGGCCGCCTCGCTCATCGTTCCCACCTGGACGCGGGACCGGTCGGTCGTCGGCGACGCCGAGATCGCGGCCGCGGTGGGCGCGGGCTGAGGGGCCGGAGCCGTCTGGGACTTCTCTTCCGGCGCCTTCGCGACCGACGACCAGGTGCGCAGACGGTGGCTGGCGGCCTCGTCCAGGCTCACCGGCGCCCCCCGCTGCTCTGCCAGCCGGCTGGCCTCACGGCCGAGTGCGGCCACATCGTCCCAGCGCAGCCGGAGAACGACGGACAATTCCGCCCCACCGTCCGGAAGTCCGTGGATGATCGGCCCGTCACCATCAGTCATTGCCGCTCCTGTCGTTCGCGCGGAGACGTGTCACCGCACCGCAGTGAGGTGTCGCCGCGCCCCGCCGGACGCGGTCAGCCACTAGTACGCGCCGGCACGGCGTCGTGTTCACCGCGCGGGAACGCCCGTTCGGGGCCCGTCCCGCAGTCCGAGTCCGCGCCGCGGACGGCGACGACGTCCACGGGGAAGCCGTTGAGCACGGCCGTGCCCGACAGCGGGTCCAGCAGTGAGCCGTCAAGGAGTTGATTGACGTTCACTCCGGGCCGTGCCGCCGCCACGGACATACGGGTGCCGGAGCGGTCGTGCCCCCAGCCGTGCGGAAGGCTCACCACTCCGGTGCGCACGCTGTCGGTGATCTCGACGGGCGCCTCCAGCCGTCCCCCGTCCGCCCCGATCAAGGCCGTGTCCCCGTCGTGGAGTCCGAGCCGGGCGGCGTCGTCCGGGTGGATCTGGAGGGTGCAGCGGTTGGAACCACCGTTCAGGGCGGGGAGGTTGTGCAGCCAGCTGTTGTTGGAGCGCAGATGGCGACGGCCGACCAGGACGAGCCCCTCTCGCCGCTCGCCCAGGGCGCGGCGCAGTCTCGGCAGATCGGCGGCGATGGGCTCCGGCAGCAACTCGACGCGTCCGCTGCGGGTCTTGAGCACCTGGCCGAGCCGGGGTCGCAGGGGGCCCAGATCGACGCCGTGCGGCCGGGCGAGCAGCTCGTCCAGCGTGAGGTCGTACGCCCCGAGGCGCAGCATCATGTCCAGTCGGCGCTCGGGCCCCGTGCGGCCGGTCAGCCGGCCGGCCAGCTCCTTGGGGTCCTGCCCGCACACCGGTGAGTGCGGGTCGGCGACCGCCCTGGCCAGCGCGCCTTCGATGACCATCTCGTCGACCGCCGCCGGATCGGCCCCGTGCATACCGCCCACGGCGAGGATCAGCCGTGCGTGGATCTCGCACTCGTCCATCGCGCCCGGGTCGAGCGGGACGGCGGCGGGTGTATAGCGGGCCTGGTTGCGTACGGCGAACGCGTTGAACGCGAAATCGAAGTGTGCGCTGCGGGACGGGGGCGGTGGGGGCAGGACGACATCCGCGTGGCGGGAGGTCTCGTTCAGATACGGGTCGACGCTGACCATGAAGTCGAGGTCGCCCAGGGCACGGTCCAGCCGGTCGCCGTCCGGCGCGGAGAGCACGGGGTTGGCGGCGATCGCGATCAGGACCCGGATCCGCCCCTCGCCGGGTGTCTCGATCTCCTCGGCCAGTGCGGCGACGGGCAGTTCGCCCTTGGCCTCGGGGTGACCGCTCACCCTGCTGCTCCACCGGCCGAGTGCGAAGCCCTTGCCGGGTTGCGGCTGCCCGTCCCGGTGGCTCGCCCAGGGGCGGGGTGCCCGCTCGGTGGCGGAGAGCGGGAAGAGCGCACCGCCGGGCCGGTCGAGGTTTCCGGTGACGACGTTGAGGACGTCGACGAGCCAGCTGGCCAGGGTGCCGTGCTCGACGGTGCAGCTGCCGATCCGTCCGTACACGGCGGCGGCAGGGGCCGCGGCCAGTTCGCGCGCCATGGCACGGATCTCGGCGGCCTCCACGTCACAGACCGCGGCGACGGCTTCGGGGGTGAAGTCCCGTACGGCGTCCCTGACGTCGTCCACGCCCTCCACCTGCCCGGCGAGCTCCCCGAGGTCCGTGAGCCCCTCCTCGAACAGGACGTGCGCGAGGGCGGCGAGCAGCAGGGCGTCTGTGCCGGGGCGGATGGCCACATGGCGGTCGGCGAGTGCGGCGGTGCGGGTACGCCGCGGGTCCACGACGGTGAGGCTCCCTCCCCGGCGGCGCAGTGCCTTGAGCTTGCCGGGGAAGTCGGGTGCGGTGCACAGGCTGCCGTTGGACTCGAGCGGGTTGGCACCGAGCAGCAGCAGATGGCCGGTGTGGTCCAGGTCGGGGACGGGTATGGCGGTCGCGCTGCCGAAGAGCAGTCCGCTGGAGACGTGCTTGGGCATCTGGTCGAGGGTGGATGCGGTGAAGATGTTGGGGGTGCGCAGGGTCGAGAGCAGGACCGGCGGATAGAGCCCGCCGGCCATGGTGTGCACGTTCGGGTTGCCGAGGACGACACCGACGGCGTTCGGTCCGTGCTCCTCGATCAGCGGGCGTATGCGGGCGGCGATGACGTCGAAGGCCTCGGTCCAGGTGGCCTCGCGCAGCTCCCCGGAGCCGTCGCGCACCAGGGGTGTGCGCAGCCGGTCGGGGTCGGCGTCGAGCTCGCCGAACGCGGCGCCCTTGGGGCAGAGGAAGCCCTGGCTGAAGACGTCGTCCCGGTCTCCGCGCGCGCCGGTGACGCGGCTGCCCTCGATCGTGAGCGTCAGTCCGCAGGTGGCCTCGCAGAGCGGGCAGATCCGGAGGGCGGTGCGGGTGGCGTCGGTTCCTGGCATGAGGGCCCTCCCGTGGGCGGCTGCAGCGGTGGCGCGCGAGGACCGCCGAGCATACCGACCGGTACGCATGACGGGGAGGGGTCATCGCCCGGGGCCGTCACGTCCCGGTCCACGGACCCGTCCCGCGGACCGGCGAGGGCGACCGGCCCCCCGACCGGTCGCCCTCGCCGGCGGCATGGAGGGGCACAACAGCCGTCGGCCACGACACCGCGCCCCGTGTCGGCCCACGATGCCGTTGACGTGAACCACCACAGAATCCTACTGTCAAGCATAGGATTCATTGGTGGACGGATCGGGAGTGCGCATGAGCGGCAACGGGACGGCCGGCCTCGAGCAGGCCAGGAAGACCGCCGAAGGGCTGGAGTACCTGTCGGGCTTCGGCAACGAACACAGCTCCGAGGCCGTACCGGGCGCACTGCCGCTGGGACGGAACTCGCCACAGCGCGCACCGCTCGGCCTCTACGCCGAGCAGCTCAGCGGCTCCGCCTTCACCGAGCCGCGCGCCCACAACCGGCGCTCCTGGCTCTACCGGATCCGGCCCTCCGCGGCGCATCCGCCGTTCGTCCGCGTCGACAACCGCGGTGTACGCTCCGCGCCCTTCACGGAGACCGTGCCGGACCCCAACCGGCTCCGCTGGAACCCGCTGCCGGAGCCCGCGCCCGGCACGGACTGGCTGGCCGGGCTGTGGACCCTCGGCGGCAACGGCGACGCCGCCCAGCGCACCGGGATGGCCGTGCACCTCTACCACGCCAACGCCTCGATGGAGCGTCGTGTGTTCAGCGACGCCGACGGCGAGCTGCTGATCGTACCCGAGCACGGCGGACTGCTGCTGCGCACCGAGCTGGGGCTGCTGGCGGCACGTCCGGGCGAGGTGGCGCTGATCCCGCGCGGCGTGCGCTTCCGGGTCGAGCTCCTCGACGACACGGCCCGCGGTTATGTGTGCGAGAACTACGGTGCGCCGTTCCAGCTTCCCGACCTGGGCCCGATCGGGGCCAACGGCCTGGCGAACGCACGGGACTTCCGGGCCCCTGCCGCCGCGTACGAGGACGTCGAGGGCGCGGTGGAGGTCGTCAACAAGTTCTGCGGCAATCTCTGGGCGGCCACCTACGACCACTCGCCGCTCGATGTGGTGGCCTGGCACGGCAACCATGTGCCGTACGTCTACGATCTGCGCCGCTTCAACGTGATCGGCACCATCTCCTACGACCACCCCGATCCGTCGATCTTCACCGTGCTCACCGCGCCGACGGACACCCCGGGGCTCGCGGGGGTGGACTTCGTGGTCTTCGCGCCGCGCTGGCTGGTCGGCGAGGACACCTTCCGCCCGCCGTACTTCCACCGCAATGTGATGAGCGAGTACATGGGCCTGATCGAGGGCGCCTACGACGCCAAGACCGCGGGTGAGGGCGGCTTCGTCCCCGGCGGCGGTTCGCTGCACAACATGATGTCGGCGCACGGACCCGACCGGGAGACCTTCGACAGGGCGAGCGCCGCCGAGCTGAAGCCGCAGAAGATCGACGACGGCCTTGCGTTCATGTTCGAGACGCGCTGGCCGGTGACCGCGACGGAGCAGGCGGCGACCGCCGGGCATCTGCAAGAGGGGTACGACAACGTGTGGCAGGGTCTTGAGCGCCACTTCCGGCCGTAGTACGGAGATGCAGTGACCGCCTTCGCCCCAGACTCGCTCGTCCTGAACCGCAAGCTGCCGTTGTGGTACCAGGTCTCGCAGTCGCTGCGCGCCTCGATACTGGGGCGCGGGCCGCACGATTCGCTGCGGCTCCCCACCGAGGAGCAGCTCGCCGAACACTACGGTGTGAGCGTGCTGACGATGCGGCAGGCGCTGAAGGAGCTGGAGACCGAGGGTCTGATCAGCCGGCACCGCCGGCGCGGCACGTTCATCGAGCCGGGTGCGAGGCGCAGCGCACCGCGCAGACTGCTGGGCTCGATCGACGCGATCGTTGCCCAGCAGTCGGGCGAGCGGACCACGGTCCTCGGCCACGGGCCATCGGCCGTGCCCGTGGAACTCGCCGAGTACTTCACGGACGTGGACGAGGTCGTCACGTACCGGAGGCTCCGCTGCGACGGGGACAGCGGTGAGCCGACGAACTGGGCGGAGAACGCGGTACGGACCGACATCGCGGCGGCGCTCGACGTCGGGGACCTCGAGCGCTGGCCGATGACGAAGGTGCTGCGGGACGTCGTGGGGGTAAGGATCAGCCGGATCACGGACACGGTGGAGGCGAGGCTCGCCGATCCGGAGACGGCCGAGCTGCTCCAGGTGCCGCTGCTGTCGCCGATCCTGCACTACACCGGGGTGACGTACGACGAGGAGGGGCGGGTGGTGGATGTGGCGCGCATCCGGTACCGGGGGGACCGGTTCTCGTTCTCGGTGACCGTCGAGGCGGAGTGATCGCCGCATGCTGCTGGACGATCTGATGCCCTGGTCCGCCGGACCGCTCCGGCTGGGCCGCGGCTGGGTGGTGGCCCCGGACGTCCGCACCCTGCGGGCCCGCTGGGACGCGCTGATGCGGGCCGACGGAGCCGGCCGCGGGGCGATCTTCCGGGAAACACGGGCGCGGACGCTGCACAGCGGCGTCGCCGCCCTGCCCGGACAGTCCACCGGGACGGGGAGACTCGCCAGGGAGGACGGCCCCTGCCCCGAGCCCGTCCTGATCGTGCACGGGCCCTTCGACGAGCAGTGGATCATCCCCGACCACCGGCTCATCGACGTCGCCCGGCCGGAGTTGTGGCGGGTCGCGGACGAGCGGCAGCTCTTCGTCCACGAGCTGGGGCATGTGCCGGGGAGCGCGGGCCCCGCCCTCCTGGTGTCGCGGTCCCTTCCCGGAGGCCGTTCCCCGGCCGGCCGGCCCGGACGGATACGCCCCCTGTACCGGCGGCCGGGCGGGATCGAGCCCAATCTCGCGCCGGGAGTGCTGGAGGCACTGAGCGCGCGCTACGGCCACGGGGTCACCCCGGAGGACGTGTTCGCCTGGATCACCGCCGCGGGACAGCCGTCGGCCCTGGGGTGTGTCGTGCCGTTCACCTCGGACCCCGGGGTGTGGGCGGACGGTGTGCGGCTGGGACGAAGCCTGGTGGAGATCCAGCTCAGGGGCGCCCGGGGTGGCGAGCGGCCCAGGCTGCCCGGGGGCCGCCGGCCCTATGTGCGGGCATCTCTGCCGGAGCGGCCGCACGGCATGGCATACGACGCCGATGAGGAGGCCCTGCTGGTCGGCGAGGGGCGGATCTCGCCGGTCCCCGCGGAGGCCTGGGACTTCACGGTGACCGGGGTGCGGGTGCTGGAGCACTGGTTCGAGCGGCGTGCCCACGCGGGTGAGCCCGGCACACTGGAGGCGATCCGCCCCGCCGCCTGGCCCCAGGAATGGACCTCTCAGCTGCTCGAACTCATCACCGTGCTGGCCCTGCTGGGCCGGCTGGAGGTCCCGGTGGAGGAACTGGCGCGCGCGATCGCGGCGACGGAGCCGGCCGATCCGGATCTGCCGCCGCTGCCCGGCGCGGCCCGGCGGCCCGCGTCGGTGCTCGACCACCACGAGGAGGGACCGGAGGGGCAGTTCGCGCTGATCTGATGCGCACCGGGCCGTGGGAGTGCGCCGTGTACCGATTCGCCCCTGCCGATTCGCCCGTACCGATCTGCCCGTACCGCCCCGGGATGACAAACGTGGCCGGTACACGGTAGTACGGCTCCCATGAGCCAGCCGCTGCCCCTCGAAGGCATCACCGTCGTCGCCGTCGAACAGGCCGTGTCGGCTCCGTTCGCGACCCGTCAGCTCGCGGACCTCGGTGCCCGGGTGATCAAGATCGAGCGGCCGGACGGCGGTGACTTCGCCCGCGCCTACGACACCGCGGCCCTCGGACTCGCCTCGCATTTCGTCTGGTGCAATCGCGGCAAGGAGTCGCTCGCGGTCGATCTGAAGGATCCGCGGGGGATCGCCGTGGTGCGCCGGCTGATCGCGGGCGCCGATGTGTTCGTGCAGAACCTCGCCCAGGGTGCCGCGGCACGGCTCGGACTGGACGCCGCCGGCCTGTGCGCCGAGTTCCCGCGGCTCGTGGCCGTCGACATCTCCGGATACGGGCCGGACGGGCCGTACGCCCACAAGCGGGCCTACGACATGCTCGTGCAGTGCGAGTCGGGGCTGGTGTCCGTGACCGGGACACCGGAACAGCCGGTGAAGGCGGGCATTCCGGCGGCGGACGTCGCCGCGGCGATGTACGCGTTCTCGGGGGTTCTCGCCGCTCTGCTGCGACGCGCGACGACAGGGCTCGGCGGGCCGGTGGAGATCTCAATGCTGGAATCGCTGGCGGAGTGGATGGGGCATCCGCTGCACCACGGCATGCACGGGGGCACTCCCCCGGCGCGAACCGGCGTCGCGCACGCCGTGATCGCGCCGTACGACGCCTACGCCACGGCGGACGGCGGCCAGGTGCTGCTGTCGGTGCAGAACGACCGCGAGTGGCGGCGGCTCGCGGAGCAGGTGCTGGTCCGCCCGGAATTGGGCGAGGACGCGCCCTTCGCGACGAACACGGCGCGTACGGCGAACCGGGCGAAGACCGATGCGGTGGTGGGCGAGGCGCTGGCTCGTCTCGGCACCGACGAGGCCGTCACCCGCCTCGAGGCGGCCGGTATCGCCTGCGCCCGTCTCAACTCGGTCACCGATCTGGCGAACCACCCCCAGCTGGCGGCCCGCTCCCGCTGGCGCGAGGTCCCCTCCCCCGCGGGTCCGCTGCGTGCGCTGCTGCCCCCGATCACCCTGCCGGGCGGTCCCGAGGCGCGGATGGGGGCGATCCCGGCGCTCGGCGCACACACGGACGCACTGCTGCGGGAGGCGGGACTGGGTCCCGACGACATCGCGGAGCTGCGCAGGGACGGCGTGGTGGCCTGACCGGCGGCGGGAGCAGCCGCGGCGAACGCCGCTCCTTCTCCGACACGGCATCGGCGCCCGCGCACGGCGTCAGGACCTTCGGGCCGGTCGGGCGATGCCAGTGGCGACGGGTACGCTGCCTCCGACGATCAAGAAGGATCACGGGGGAATCATGCGTATACGGGCTCGAGTTGCTGCTGCGGTGGCCGGTGTCCTGACGGCGACGGTGACGGTGAGCGGGTGCAGCACATGGGAGGCGGTCACGTCGCCGGCGGCGTCGCCGTCCGCGGAGAAGATCACCTACCGGCTCGGTGAGGCGAGCCCGCCCCAGGAGAGCACGATGAAGGCCTCGTCCGGCGCCACCTTCACGGTCACCCCCCTGAAGGCGGAGACCGGGACGAAGGCCGACATGGACAACTCCGGGCTGAAGAAGGACGAGAAGGACGGCCCACAGGTGCCGGTCTTCGTCTGGACGACGCTGACCCACAAGAGCGGGAAGCCGGTGGAGCTCGGCCATATGGACGACGACCTGATCGTGCGGACCGACGGCGGTTACCGTACGCGGCCGCTCCTCGTGTTCTTTGGGTCCGCGAAGTGGCGGAACTGTCCCGGCTACGACAGCGGCAAGATCCTGTCGGAGGGGAAGTCCGAGAAGGTCTGCACCGCGTTCCTCGTCCCCCAGGGACAGAAGGTGGCCGCGGTGGAGGTCAGCCGCGGCTTCCACGCCGAGCCCTTGGTCTGGCCCGTCACCCCGTGAAAGGCGCCGGGAGCCGGCGCACCACCGCCCCCGGTCGCGGGGCGGCACCGGACCCGGTTTCCGGCCCCCCCTCCACGCCCCGTAGCATCGACCGTACGGAGTATCCGGCTGCCCCGATCGCATGACGGGCACGCCTCAAGGCCGGAAAACCCGCACCGCGCACCCACGGGATGCCCGGAGTGACCAGGTTTGCGCGTGCTCTTCGCCACGCCGGGTCCGACTCTCGTAACGCCCTGACATATCGCGTCACGCTCTGTGCAGCGGCCTCCGACCTGCGGCGATACCCCCGGAAGAGCCCACAGGGGAAGTCCTCCCGCCACCTCTTCCGGCCGGATCACAACAGGCCAGTCGGGTGAACGCTGGATAAACTCCTCGTTTGCCGTGTGCGCGGAAGCACCACGATTCGCGGCGCACTCCAGACGACGAACGGAGAGTGAGCGATGCGCAGGAACGAGAACGGGGTCGTGCAGGCGGGCGAACGGCACGCCCTATGACCGTCGCCCCGGATACCCCGACGCTTCTCGATCCGCTCCTCGTCGAGGCGCCGGCTCCCGCACTGCTCACCGGTGGCAGCGCGCCCACCGAGCGCACCCTCCTCGACATCCTCGACGAGACGGCCCGGCGCCATCCCGGCGCCCTGGCCCTGGACGACGGCGTCCACCCCCTCACCTACCGTGCCCTCCTCGACGAGGTCGAGGAGCTGCGCCGACGACTCGCCGACCTCGGAGTGGGCATCGGCGACCGCGTCGGCATCCGCGTCCCCTCAGGGTCCGCCGACCTCTATGTCGCCATCCTGTCGGTGCTGGCCGCAGGCGCGGCCTACGTCCCCGTGGACGCGGACGACCCCGGCGAACGCGCCGAGCTGGTCTTCGGCGAGGCCGCGGTCGTCGCCGTGATCGGCGCGGAACGTGCCGTCACGCCGATGAGCACCCCCGCCGGAACGACCGGCCAGAGGCCTGCACCCGGCGACGACGCCTGGATCATCTTCACCTCCGGCTCCACCGGCAAGCCGAAGGGCGTCGCGGTCACCCACCGCAGCGCGGCCGCCTTCGTCGACGCCGAGGCCCGGCTCTTCCTCGCGGACGCCCCGCTCGGCCCCGGTGACCGGGTGCTCGCCGGGCTCTCCGTCGCGTTCGACGCCTCCTGCGAGGAGATGTGGCTCGCCTGGCGGCACGGCGGATGTCTGGTGCCCGTGCCCCGCTCCCTCGTCCGCAGTGGCGTCGACCTCGGCCCCTGGCTCGTCGAGCAGCGCATCACCGTGGTCTCCACGGTCCCCACGCTCGCCGCACTGTGGCCGGCCGAGGACCTCGACGAGGTGCGTCTGCTGATCTTCGGAGGCGAGGCGTGCCCGCCGGAACTCGCCGAGCGCATGGCCGTACCCGGTCGTGAGGTGTGGAACACCTACGGCCCCACCGAGGCCACCGTCGTCGCCTGCGCCGCCCCGCTGACCGGCGAGGGGCCGGTGCGCATCGGGCTGCCGCTGGACGGCTGGGACCTCGCGGTCGTGGACGCCACCGGCGAGATCGTGCCGATGGGCGCGACCGGCGAGCTGGTGATCGGAGGTGTCGGTCTCGCCCGTTACCTGGACGAGGCCAAGGACGCCGAGAAGTACGCGCCGCTGCCCGCGCTGGGCTGGGAGCGCGCCTACCGCAGCGGCGACCTGGTCCGTGCCGAGCCCGAAGGCCTGATCTTCGCCGGCCGCGCGGACGAACAGATCAAGCTCGGCGGACGCCGGATCGAACTCGGCGAGATCGACGCGGCCCTGCAGGCCCTCCCGGGCGTCGCGGGTGCGGCGGCGGCGGTCCGTACGACGCCCGCGGGCCATCAGCTGCTCGTGGGGTACGTCGTGCCCCACCTGGACGATCCCGGCGACGGCGGGGGAACCGGCCCCGCCGCCGACCCGAACGGAGCCCCGCCGGCAGCCGACACCGATACCGACACCGGCACCGGCACCGGCACCGGCACCGGCACCGAGACACGCCCTGGCACAGCGACGACGGCCGCGGGCGCTGCCGCCACCGGCGGATTCGACGTCGCCGAAGCAGTCGTACGGCTCCGCGAAGGGCTGCCCGCCTCACTCGTGCCCGTCATCGCCGTGGTCGACGAGCTGCCCACGCGGACCTCCGGCAAGGTGGACCGCGACGCGCTGCCGTGGCCGCTGCCCGACAGCCTGACGCCGGAAGCGTCCGGTGCCATGGCCGGCCTGAGCGAGACCGAGGCATGGCTGGCCACACAGTGGGCCGAGCTCCTCGGGGCGCCCGTCGGCAGCCCCGAGGCGGACTTCTTCGGGCACGGCGGCGGCAGTCTGGCCGCCGCACAGCTCGTGTCCCGCATCCGTGAGCGGTACGGCACCGGTTCGGTCGGCGACATCTACCGGAACCCGACGCTCGGTGCCCTCGCCCGCACGCTGGAGGCCGCCTCCGGCCGCGGCGGCACGGCCCGCGCCGTCCGTCCGGTGTCCCCCCGCACCGGCGCGGTGCAACTGCTGCTCATGCTGCCGCTGCTGGGTGTCATGGGCCTGCGATGGGGTGTGGTCGCCGCCGCCGTCAACAACGTCATCGGGCTGCCGTGGGCGCCCACGGTGTCCTGGTGGTGGGTGGCCCTCGGCTGGCTGCTCGTCGTCAGCCCACCGGGGCGGATCGTGATCGCGGCGGGCGGGGCACGTCTGCTGCTGCACGGTGTGCGCCCGGGCACCTACCCCCGCGGCGGGAGCATCCATCTGCGGCTGTGGACCGCCGAGCGGCTCGCCGAGCTCAGCGGGGCGACCGGTCTCGCGGGCTCCTGGCTCACCTACTACGCACGTGCGCTGGGGGTACGGATCGGCGATGACGTCGATCTGCACGCGCTGCCTCCGGTGACCGGAATGCTGCGGCTCGGCAAGGGCTGCGCCGTCGAGCCCGAAGTGGACCTCTCCGGCCACTGGCTGGACGGTGACCGTCTGCACATCGGTTCGGTGCGGATCGGGGCGGGCGCGCTCGTCGGCGCCCGCAGCACGCTGTTCCCCGGTGCGCGCATCGGCAAGCGCGCGGAGATCGCCCCCGGCTCGGGGGTGACCGGCGCCGTCCCGGCGGGCGAACGCTGGGCCGGTGCCCCGGCGTCCAGGAAGGGCAAGGCGGGCCGCGGTCAGCCCGGCGGCCGTCCGGTGCGCAGACGCCGGTGGACCGTCGTCTACTCGGTGTCCTCCCTGCTGCTCGGACTGCTGCCGGCTGTCGCCGCCCTGCCGGGCCTGCTGGTGATCGGCGACTTCCTGCGCGGAACCACCGGTCTCGGCGAGGGGCTTGCGGCCGCCCTGGCAGCCGTCCCCCTGGCGACCGTCGTCGCCCTGGTGACGTACGCGGTGCTGACCGTGTCCGGGGTGCGTCTGCTGGGCGTCGGACTGCGCGAGGGCTATCACCCGGTGCACGGCCGGATCGCCTGGCAGGCCTGGGCGACCGAACGGCTGATGGACATGGCGCGGGTGCATCTGTTCCCGCTGTACGCGAGCCTGTTCACGCCCGTGTGGCTGAGAGCGCTCGGCATGAAGGTCGGACGCGGCGTCGAGGCGTCGACCGTACTGGCGCTGCCGACGATGACGACGGTGGGCGACGGGGCCTTCCTCGCCGACGACACCATGGTCGCCTCGTACGAGCTCGGCGGTGGCCGGCTGCACATCGCCGAGGCGCGGGTCGGCAAGCGCGCCTTCCTGGGCAACTCCGGGATGGCCGCGGCCGGCCGACGGGTGCCGAAGCGAGGTCTCGTGGGCGTGCTGTCGGCCGCCCCGAAGCGGGCCAAGGCCGGCTCGTCGTGGCTCGGCATGCCGCCGATGGAACTGCCGAGGGCCGCGGAAGGGGGCGACCGGAGCCGTACCTTCGCCCCGCCGCTGCGGCTGAGACTCGCACGGGCCGCGGTCGAGGTCTGCCGGCTGGTCCCGGTCATGTGCAGCGTGGCGCTCGCCGTGCTCGCGCTGGCGGCGTTCACCCTGGTCGCCGACCGTGCCGGCTTCCCGGTCGCGCTGCTGCTGGGAGCGGTGGTGCTCCCGGTCGCCGGGACGGCCGCCTGCCTGGTCGCGATCGCCGCGAAGTGGATGCTGGTCGGACGGTTCACGGCGACGGAGCGACCGCTGTGGTCGTCGTTCGTGTGGCGCAACGAGCTCGCCGACACCTTCGTGGAGGTCCTGGCCGTGCCGTGGCTCGTCGGCGCGACCCCCGGTACGCCGCTGATGAACCTGTGGCTGCGCGGGCTCGGTGCCCGTGTCGGCCGCGGCGCCTGGTGCGAGACGTACTGGCTGCCCGAGGCGGATCTGGTCACCATCGGCAGCGGCGCCGGCGTCAACCGCGGCTGTGTCGTCCAGACCCACCTCTTCCACGACCGGATCATGCGCATGGACAATGTCGTCCTCGGAGCGGGTGCGACACTCGGTCCGCATGGGATCGCGCTGCCCGGCGCGGTGATCGGCGACCGGGCCACGGTCGGTCCGGCGTCGCTGGTGATGCGCGGGGAGCGGGTGCCCGCGGACACCCGCTGGCTGGGCAACCCGATCGCGGCCTGGAGGACATGAGCCCGGCGCTGCGGCAGGCAGCACGGCCCGCGGCACGGAACACTGACGGCGGCACGGACGGCGCGACCGTGCCGGCGCCGGCCGCGAGCGCACCGCGCCAGACCGCACAGGGCACGACCGGAGGACGCACCACGGTGACGGATTCGTATCTGCCGCAGAACGGCGACGGTGGCCACCGGACCACGGAGTACGACCTGGAACTGGACTACCGTCCGCACACCGGCCGGCTGACCGGCCGGGCCACGATCCGTGCCGTCGCCGAGCGGACCCTGTCCGAGATCGTCCTCGACCTCGGACAGTTCCGCCTCACCAAGGTCCTCGTCAACGGCGGCCGGCCGGGGAAGTACACGCACCGCGCCGACAAGCTCCGGGTGCGTCCTGCCAAGCCCCTGCGCGCGGGGACGCCCTTCACCGTGGAGGTGCGCTACACCGGCGTCCCGCACGCCGTCCGCACCCGTGACTGGGGCGACCTCGGCTGGGAGCACCTGGAGGACGGGGCGCTGGTGGCCTCGCAGCCGAACGGGGCGCGCTCGTGGTTCCCCTGCAACGACCGCCCGGACGACAAGGCGGCGTACCGGATCTCGGTGACGGCCCCGTCCCCGTACACGGTGGTGGCGAACGGGACGCTGACCTCCCGTACGATCAGCGCCTCGACGACCACCTGGGTGTACGAGCACTCCGCACCGATGGCGAGCTATCTCGCGACCGTCCAGATCGGGCCGTACGACCTGATCGAGGTGCCCCATGCGGGGGAGGTGCCGCAGCCCGCCGCGGTGCCGCGCACCCTGCTCGGCCGATTCGAACACGACTTCGCGCGCCAGCCGGAGATGATGCTCGTCTTCACGGATCTCTTCGGTCCGTACCCCTTCGACGACTACGCGGTCGTCGTGGTCGACGAGGAGCTGGACGTGCCGGTGGAGGCCCAGGGGCTGTCGATCTTCGGCGCCAACCATGTGGACGGGCGGCGGGGCAGCGAGCGGCTGATCGCGCACGAGCTGGCCCACCAGTGGTTCGGGAACAGTCTGACAGTGGCCGACTGGCGGCACATCTGGCTCAACGAGGGCTTCGCGAAGTACGCCGAGTGGCTGTGGTCCGAGATGTCCGGCGGTCCTTCGACGTCGGCGCTGGCGGCCAAGTCACGGGCGCGGCTGGCGATGATGCGGCAGGACGTCCGGATCGCCGATCCGGGACTGCGCAGGCTGTTCGACGACCGGGTCTACCAACGGGGAGCGCTCACCTTGCATGCGCTGCGCACCGAGATCGGGCATGTGGCCTTCGTCCGGCTGCTGCGGGAGTGGACCGCGACGCACCGGCACGGTGTGGTGACGACCGAGGAGTTCGTCGCGATGGCCCGGCGGCACTCGTCACGGCCGCTGGACCGGCTGTTCGCGATGTGGCTGTACGAGACCAGGCTTCCGGCGCTGCCACTGCAGCGCCGCTGATGCGGGTGGGGCGGTGGGGTGACGTCCGCCTCCCGTGCGCCGGACGCTCGGGAACGGGTGGTGCACGGCCGGGGTGGACGGGCGTCGGAGCCGGACGGGCGAGCGGGGACGGGTGCGCGTGGAGCGGTCACGCGAGCCCGGCTCCGTCTGCCGGCCACCCCACCGGGCGGGGTCTTTCGTCGGGGGATCAGCCGCCGGGCACGATCCCGGCGGAAGGTCCGACGCAGGCCCCTAGTGGCCGCGGCTGCCGAACAGCGAGCGCCGCAGCCTGCGCAGCGGCGCGAAGAGCGAGACCCGCGCGCTCTTGCTCCTGCGGGTGTGCGCCACATCACGTGTCGTCAGCTCGAGCATGAGCGAAGTCGCCTCGGCCGACTCGCCCTGCGGGACGGCAGGACCGCCCAGCACCGCGAGATGGCGGTCGAGGCGCGAGCTGGTCGCGCTGCCTCCACATGTGATCGCAGGCACTCGCGCCCTGCTGCGCACCGTTATCTGTTCCATTTCACTCCCCACCCGTACGAGGGCACCCGGCCCGGGCAGGTTAACCCTATCGTCCCGTAGTGACACCCGTGTATCCCGGTCACAGGATTCACCACCCCTGTACGGGTGTTGACGGTCACTCAGCGAATCCATCTGATTCCAGGGCGAGTTGGACAGTTTTCGATCCGGGCCAATCCTCCTGCCCCTCTGCCCCGAATACCGGTCACCAGGCAGTACTGAACAAGGTTCTCGGACAGGACGGGATGGACGCGATGACCGCTATCAAGTGGAGCACGCGGGGGCGCAGGAATCTTGCCGCGCTCGTCTGTGGTGCGCTGGCAGCAGGGGGGCTCGCGGCCGCCGGTGCCACGACCACGCTCGCGCCGGGGGCGGCGAACGCCTCCAGCCACCGTGAGGCCCCGCTGATCTCGGGGCAGCCGCAGTACGACAACACAGACGTGTACGCGTTCGTGAGCCCGGACCGCCCGGACACGACGACGATCGTCGCCAACTGGCTGCCGTTCGAGGACCCGGCGGGAGGGCCCAACTTCTACCGCTTCGCCGACGACGCCCGCTACGAGGTCAACATCGACTCCGACGGTGACGCGCAGGGCGATCTGATCTACCGCTGGACGTTCCACGACAAGGTCAAGAACGGTGACACCTTCCTGTACAACACGGGTCCGGTGACCAGCATCGACGACCCGGATCTCAACATCACGCAGACCTACGACCTCGAACTGCTGCGGTTGAAGAAGCAGCGGGTGAAGTCGCGCACGAAGATCGCCGAGCATGTACCGGTAGCCCCCTCGAACGTGGGCAAGGCCTCCATGCCGGACTACGCGAAGCTGCGCGCCCAGGCCGTACACCGGATCGAGGACGGCACCGCGGTGTTCGCGGGCCAGGCCGACGACCCGTTCTTCCTCGACCTGCGCGTCTTCGACCTGCTGTACGGAGGCGATCTCTCCGAGGTGGGCCAGGACACGCTGAAGGGCTACAACGTCAACAGCATCGCGCTGCAGGTGCCGACGAATCAGATCCGGCAGTCGCACCACCAGCCGGTGGTCGGCATCTGGTCGACCACGTCCCGCCGGAACGCGAGCGGTGACTGGACCCAGGTGTCGCGTCTCGGGATGCCGCTGGTCAACGAGGTCGTCGTACCGGTCAAGGCGAAGGACAAGTTCAACGCCTCGGTCCCGAAGGACGATGGCCAGTTCCTGTCGTTCGTGACCGAGCCCGAGCTGCCGAAGCTCATCGAGTCCATCTACAAGATCGAGGCCCCGAAGGAGCCGCGCAACGACCTGGTCGAGGCGTTCCTGACCGGCGTCAAGGACCTGAACCAGCCGCCGAAGGTCCAGCCCTCCGAGATGCTGCGGCTGAACACCTCGATACCGCCGTCCAACTCTCCGAAGCGCCTGGGTGTGCTGGACGGGGACAAGGCCGGGTTCCCCAACGGACGGCGGCTGACCGACGACGTGATCGACATCTCGCTCCAGGTCGTCGAGGGCGAACTGCTGGGCAAGAAGAACGACCTGGGAGACGCCGTGAACGCCAACGACCGGGGCTTCGAGAAGAAGTTCCCCTACGTCGCGCTCCCGGCCTCGGGTTCCGACGGTCCGGTGGCGGACGGCAAGGGCGGCACTCGCAGCCAGCTGAAGGGCGGCGCCTCCGAGCTCATGGGCGCCTCCGGTGACAACTCCACCCTGGTCGCCGCCTCTCTGGGCGCGGGCGCCGGGGTCGTGCTGGTCGGCCTGGGCCTCGGATGGTCGCGGATGCGCCGGCGCAGCAGGGGGGTTCTGTGACGGCCGGAGCTCGTGGCCGCTCCGCGCGGCTCGCGGCCGGGGTGGCGGGTCTCGCGCTCGTGCTGACGGCCGTGGGAGCGGTCGCCGGCGGCGGGGGCGAGATGCCCGCCGCCCCGGCGGCCGCCGCGGGGGCGGCGGTGGGCCAGGGGGTACGTCCTCTGCAGGCGCACCTCAAGAAACAGCCCAAGGACGCGGGTGCCTGGGCGGCGCTCGGGGCCGCCTATGTCGAACAGGCCCGGGTCAGCGGTGACGCGACGAGGTATCCGCAGGCCGAGAAGGCGTTCGCCCGGTCCCTGCGGCTGCGGCCCGCGGACAACGCCGAGGCGCTCGCGGGGCGCGCCGCACTCGCCGCCGCACGGCACGACTTCCCGGCGGCGCTCCGTGACGCGGACAGCGCGCTGAAGGTGAACGCCTACAGCGAGCGGGCCCTCGCCGTACGGATCGACGCACTGGTCGAAACGGGGCAGTACCCCGCAGCCGCGGCGGCGGCCAAACAGGCGGACGCGCGCCGGCCGGGCATCCCCGTCTTCACCCGCTTCGCCTATGTGCACGAACTGCGCGGGGACACCAAGGAGGCGCACCGGGTGCTGGAGCTCGCCCTGGACTCGGCCGCCCGCCGCCCGGACCTCGCCTACACCTCGACCGCGCTCGGGCAACTCGCCTGGTCCCAGGGCGACTACGAGGAAGCACTGCGGCGCTGCGGGTTCGCGCTCAAGGCCGAGCCGGGCAATCCGGAGGCCGGCGAGTGCCGGGCGCGTGCGCTGGCGGGAAAGGGTGATCTCAAGGGCGCGATCAAGGAGTTCGAGGACCTCGTCGAGCGCTTCCCGCTGCCCGGGCGGCTGGTCGCCCTCGGCGAGCTGTACGAGGCGACCGGGCAGCCCGGGCGTGCCAAGGAGCAGTACGCCGTCGTCGGCACCTACACCGGTCTGGCCCGCGCGGGTGGGGTCAATCCGGATCTGGACACCGCGCTGGCCGCCGCCGACCACGGCGACCGTGCCGCGGCGCTGCGCGCGGCACAAGCCGAATGGCAGCGACGCCGCACGGTGCACACGGAGGACGCGCTGGCCTGGGCCCTGCACCGCTCCGGGAAGTCCGAGGAGGCCCTCGCACACGCCCGGCGGGCCACGGCGACCGGATACCGCAACGCCGCCTTCCTGTTCCACCGCGGAATGATCGAGCGGGCGGTCGGCGACAACGCCGGCGCCCGGGCCTCGCTGACCCGCGCTCTGACACTCAACCCCGGCTTCTCACCGCTCGGTGCACGCGAAGCCCGGCGGACGCTCGACGCCCTGGAGGGGTCATGAAGGGGCACACACCGACCAGGACCGCGCTGCTGCTCGCCGTGACCAGGGCGGCGGCGGCCGCGGCGCCGGGCTGTCTGTCGCGGACGTACGCCCCCGGTCCCCGTCCCGTTCCGCGGCCGCGGGTCTCACGCGGCCCCTGGGGGCGGCATGTCGCACGGGCGACCGCCGCGCTGGGCCTGGCGCTCACCGCGCTGCTCGCGGGCGGCGCCACTCCCGCCGCCGCGCATCCCCTGGGCAACTTCACGGTCAACCGCTACGACGGACTCGTCATCGGCGACGGGGAGTTGAAGATCGACCATGTGGAGGACCTGGCGGAGATCCCCACCGCCAGAGTGCGGCCGAGGGAACTCCCGGCCCCGGCACTCGCGGCATGGGCGAAGGAGCGGTGCGCGCAGGCCGCGAGCGAGGCGGAGCTGCGTGTGGACGGCCGGCCGGTGCCGCTGACGGCTGGTACCGCCCGGACCGAAATACGTCCCGGGCAGGCCGGATTGCCGACCCTGCGTCTGGAGTGCGGGATGACCGCGCCGCTGCCGCGGCGCGAGACGGCCCTCGTCTTCCGGGCGGCCGGTGCGGACGGGCCCGGCTGGCGCGAGATCACGGCGCGGGGCGACCGCACGTCCCTCAAGGGGTCGGATGTGCCCCGGGATTCCGTCTCGCGCAGGCTGTCGGCGTACCCGGAGGGTCTGCTCGAGTCGCCGCCCGACAAGACCAGCGCCGAGGTCACGGCGGTGCCCGGGGGACCCGCGCTGGCGGAGGAGGCCTCGGCGGCCGCACCCCCCTCGATCCTGCCGCGCGGTGTGGACCGCTGGACGCAGAAGCTCACCGGGCTCGTCGAACACCGCGAGCTCACCCTGTCCTTCGGGGCGCTCGCCCTGGCGATCGCCGTCGGCCTCGGAGCCCTGCACGCGCTGGCTCCCGGGCACGGGAAGACGCTGATGGCGGCGGCAGCGGCCGCGGGGGGCCGCAGTTCGCTGCGGGACGTCCTGGCCCTCGGCGCTTCCGTGACCGTGACCCACACCCTCGGGGTGTTCGCGCTCGGCGCGCTCGTGGCGACCGGCTCGGCCGTCAGCCCCTCCGTGGTGGGCTGGCTCGGAGTGGCGAGCGGCTGCCTGGTCACGGTGGCGGGCGCGCTGCTCGTACGCCGGGCCTGGCGGCAGCGGGCCGGCGGGCAGGGGCATACGCATGTCCACTGGGTGGGCGGGCGCGCCCACGTCCACAGCCACAGCCACAGCCCTTCCGGCGGCCACGAACGTCCGCACGGGCACGACCGCGAGGATGCGCACGGCTCCTCCCACGCAGACGGCCATGAGCACGGGCACGCTCCCGCACACGCACACGCACACGCACACGCACACGGCCATGAGGCCGGGCACGAGCACGGTCCCGCCCGCGAGCACGACCACGGCGCCGCACCGGCCGGGAGCCCCGGGACCACACCGGAACACGGCCACGCCCATGAGCACGCCCCCGCCCCCGCCCGCCCCCAGCCACTGCGCCGGACCGTTCTGCTCGGCTTCGCCGGCGGCCTGGTGCCCAGCCCGTCCGCCGTCGTCGTCCTGGTCGGGGCGGCCGCACTGGGGCACGCCTGGTTCGGTCTGCTGCTCGTCGTCGCCTACGGCGCGGGCCTGGCGCTCACGCTCGCCGCGGCGGGCTTCGCCGTCGTACGGCTCGGGGCACGCGCGGCCGCCTGGTTCGAGCGGCGAAGGGCCGGGGGCCGGCCGAGCGGGCGGCTGCTCGGCTTCGTCCAGCGCACCGCCCCGCTGAGCACGGCGCTCGCCGTGCTCGTCCTGGGGTGCGGATTGGTGTTCAGGGGGGCCGCAGGCGCCATCAGTTGAGCTAACTTGGAAGGGTTTCCACCGTGATGGCCGCTCTGCTGCGAATGGGGGACTCGTGATGAGCGAAGTGCCGGGCGGCGATCGGGAGGACGGGACGCTGGTCGCGGGGCGCTATCGGCTGCTCGGCCGGCTCGGCGAAGGCGGTATGGGCGTCGTGTGGCGCGCCCGGGACGAGGCCCTCGGCCGGGAGGTGGCGGTCAAGGAGGTCCGTGCGCCGGCGGCGCTCGAGACCGCCGATGTGCGCCGGCTGTACGCCCGGCTGGAACGCGAGGGATGGGCCGCCGCCCGTGTCTCCCAGCGCAATGTCGTCACCGTCTACGACGTGGCCTCGCACGACGGACGGCCGTGGATCGTCATGGAGCTGGTCCGGGGGCTCTCGCTGTCCGAAGTGCTCGACGCCGAGGGTCCCATGACGCCGCGCCGCGCCGCGCACATCGGAGCAGAGGTCCTCGCCGCACTGCGCGCCGCGCACGAGGCAGGAGTGCTGCACCGGGATGTGAAGCCCGGCAATGTGCTGATCGCCAACGACGGCAGGGTGGTGCTCACGGACTTCGGGATCGCCACGGTCGAGGGCACCTCCCATCTGACGATGACCGGTGAGATCGTCGGCTCGCCCGAGTTCCTCGCGCCGGAGCGAGCGCTGGGGCGCACGCCAGGCCCCGAGTCCGATCTGTGGTCGCTCGGCGTGCTGCTGTACGCGGCTGTGGAGGGGCAGTCGCCATTCCGTCAGAACACACCGCTCAGCACCCTGCGGGCGGTCGTCGACGAGGAGTTGCCACCGTCACGCAGGGCGGGCGACCTGGCCGGGGTCATCGAGGGCCTGCTGCGCAAGGATCCGGCGGAGCGGCTGTCCGCGGCAGAGGCGGAGCGCGAGCTGCGGATCGTGGGAGCCGGCGGCGCCCCGCGTACCGGCTCCACTCCTCCGGCGCCCGCGGGCGGATACGCCCCTACGGTCACCGCGTCCACGCCGGCGGGTCCGGCGGCGCCGACGGCATCGGCCACGCCCGTGGGAGCGGCGGCGCCGGTGGGAGGTTTCGGGCCTGCGACCCCGCCGACCGGTGCCACCGCGCTGCCCTCCGGCCGGCCGCGGCGCGCCCTGGTCGCGCTGGTCGCGGGGATAGCGCTGCTGCTGCTGTCGGTCGCGGGGCTGACCTATGCGCTGGTGAAGGACCGCGATACGGGCGGCCGTGGCAGCGGCGGCCGGGCTGCGACCAGCGGGACGACGAGCGGCGCGACCGGCGGCCCTGCCGCGACCGGTGACGAATCGTCCGCACGTACGCCCGGCGGCACCGGCGACGGCACGAGCAGCGGCACAGGCACCGGTGAGGGCACGAACTCAGACACCGGGGGCGGCAAGGGCTCCGGCGGCGGCCATGGTTCCGGTCCGGACCGCCCGCCGTGGACCGTGCAGGTCCACGCCGAAGCCGTGACCGGCGAATACAGCGGTGTCTGCCCGCCGCCCGAGACGGCGGCTCCTGCCTTCCGTGCGACGATCACGGTGAGCCGTACCCCCGTGTCGGTCTCCTACCGCTGGGTGACCGAGAGCGGCAGTTCATCGGACAGACCGGGCTGGCAGACGCTCGACTTCCCCGCGGGCGGGAGCACTTCGCAGCAGGTGCACCACATCGAGCGGACCTCTGCGGACCACGCGGCGGACGCGGGAAAGGCGGGAGACGCCACGCACCACGACCGGATCCGGGTGGAGGTCCGCAGTCCGGTCGAGGCGCGGTCGAACTGGGTGGCGTTCTCGGTGACCTGTGAGCGCAAGGAGTCCCCGTCCCCCGCCCCGGGCGGTACGGACGGGTCCTCCTCCCCGTACGGGTCCCTTACACCGCCGTACTGAAGGCGGGCAGGTAGCCGCCCGACTGTCCCGATGCGGTGGGGTGGTACGACTCGGTGATGTTGAACCAGTTGATGCTGTGCAGCCAGTCGGCGCCGGAGCAGATCTCGTGTCCGGTGAAGCCCTGGGCGACATCGGCGAAGGTGAACCCGTGGTCGGCGGCCCGCTTGGCGATGGCGGTGTTGAGGTAGTCGGCACCGCCGTTGATCGCGGTGCGCTCCCGCTCGCTGAGCCCGGTGAGACAGCTGCCGCTCAGCCGGTAGAAGCGGGGGTATCCGAGGACCACGACCCGTGCGGCCGAGGCGCGGGATCTGATCGCCGAGTACACGCTGTCGAGCCGTCCGGGCAGGGTGGTGTCGACATAGCGCTTTGCTGCCTCCACCCGTGCGATGCAGGCGCTCTCGGACTGCAGCACACAGGTGGTCATGACGTCGGCGAAGCCGGCGTCGTTGCCGCCGATGGTGAGGGACACGAGGTCGGTCGCGGAGGTGAGGGGGCCGAGCTGACCAGCCGTCACATCACTCGTACGAGCGCCCGAGCACGCCGTGAACGCGAAGGACGAGGGTGAGTGAGCGGCCGCCCAGAGTGCCGGATAGGCGCGGTTGGTGCGCAGGCAGTCGCCGCTGGAGCCGGTGTACGCGCCGGCGCCGACGCCCGAGGAGTACGAGTCGCCGAGGGCCACGTAGTCCAGGGCTGCCGCGCTCCGGGCGGCCTGCGCCGGGCCCGCACCGGTGAGTGCGAGGACGGCGCCGAGAAGGAGGGAAGAGGCGAATGCCGCGATTCGGGACAGTTTCATGGAACCTCCCTTTAGCAGGATCTCTGCCTCAACTGTCGTAGCACGGCCCATACTTCACCGGAAGTGTCCATGCCAAAAACAAAGGAGCTCATCGTCGACTACGTGATGATCCATCGGATGAATCACATGATCGACCGAAATTAACCGCCACAGGCGCCACTTCAAATACCCCTCTTCTCCCCTTTACCGAAATACGGAAGCAGGGCACGCATTTCGACTGTGAAAGGAAAAAGAAGCAGAAAGGTGAGACCTCGTTCCAGGTCTTGTCATACAGTCCTAATCATCAATACCGTCGTACATCCACCCGCAACGGCCCATCATGCGAAGCGACTCCAGGGGAGGGGTTCGTCGAGCGTCGCGATGGTCCGGAGCGGAGCGCGGTAGGGGGGTGCCGTGACCGGTCGCGTCTTCACGCGTGTGCCGGGCCACGGGCCGCGCGGCCAGCAGTACCAGCTCACCCGACCAGCACGGAGATCGATGCCGTCATGTCAGGGGTGAGAACCCCCCTTTCGAACCGGACACTCATCCGGACCGCCCGGGGGCGGGCGGTCCACCGGACGAGAGGGAAACCAGTCATGAGCTCCTTCCTGCGCCCGGCGGTCCAGGTGACCACCGCAGCGGCTCCCGCAACGGCCGCTTCCGTACCGGGCCGGAAATCCGCCCAGTACCGTCCGATCTCCTCCCATCTCGCGATCGCCCCGCCGGTCAGCGTCGTGATCCCCGCCATGAACGAGGCGGAGAATCTTCCGTACGTCTTCAAGACGCTCCCCGAGTGGATCCATGAAGTCGTCCTCGTCGACGGCAATTCGACGGACGCCACGGTCGACGTCGCCAGAGAACTGCGGCCCGACGTCAAGGTCGTCAAGCAGGCGGGCAAGGGCAAGGGCGATGCGCTCATCAGCGGGTTCGCCGCCTGCACCGGAGACATCATCGTGATGGTCGACGCCGACGGCTCGGCGGACGGCCAGGAGATCGTCAGCTATGTCTCCGCCCTCGTCGGCGGGGCCGACTTCGCCAAGGGCTCCCGCTTCGCCAACGGCGGGGGCACGGACGACATGACACCCATCCGCAAACTCGGCAACCGCGTCCTGTGCGCCGTCGTGAACGCCAAGTTCGGCGCCCGGTACACCGACCTCTGCTACGGCTACAACGCCTTCTGGCGGCACTGCCTCGACCGGATCACCCTGGACTGCACCGGCTTCGAGATCGAGACCCTGATGAACATCCGGGTCGTCAAGGCCGGACTGCGGGTCCAGGAGGTGCCCAGCCACGAGTACCTGCGCATCCACGGCGTGAGCAATCTCAGCGCCGTACGGGACGGGCTGCGGGTCCTCAGGGTGATCCTGCGGGAGAAGGGCGTCCGCCGGCGTCCCGCACGGCGTACGCCTCCCCTCACGCTCAAGGCCCCGCGGGGAGAGCTCTCTTGAGCGACCGGACCTGCTCCGTGGTGATCTGCGTCTACACCGAGGACCGCTGGGCGGACATCCTGGCCGCGGTCGACTCGGTGCGCGAGCAGTCCCTGCCCGCGCTGGAGACGCTGCTCGTCGTCGACCACAACCCGGCGCTGCTCGAGCGGCTGGCGAAGGAGTTCGAGGACCACGGCGGATCCGGGGCGCCTTGGGAACCCGGAGGGTCCGGGGAGTCCGGTGCCGCCGTCCCCGGACACGAGGTACGGGTGCTCGCCAACGCGGGCCCCCGCGGCCTCTCCGCGGGCCGCAACACCGGAATCGCCGTCGCACGCGGCGAGATCGTCGCCTTCCTCGACGACGACGCCGTGGCGGAACGCGACTGGCTCCGCTACCTCGACGAAGGCTACGGCGACCCCCGTGTCATGGCGGTGGGCGGAAGGACCCTGCCCGCCTGGGCCTCCGGACGCCGCCCGGACTGGTTCCCCGAGGAGTTCGACTGGGTGGTGGGCTGCACATACCGGGGCCTGCCACCCGGCCGGGTGCGGGTGCGCAACGTCCTCGGCGGCAACGCGTCGTTCCGGCGCGCGGCCTTCGAGGCGTCGGGCGGCTTCGCCACCGGTATCGGACGGGACGGCAGCAGAAGGCCGCTGGGCTGCGAGGAGACCGAGCTGTGCATCCGGCTCAGCCGGGCCCTCCCCCATGCGGTCCTGCTGATCGACGACCGTGCCGTCATCCACCACAAGGTCCCGGCCGCGCGTGAACGCTTCGGCTACTTCCGCACCCGTACCTATGCCGAAGGACTGTCCAAGGCCCTGGTCTCCCGCAGCGTGGGCCGCGGCAAGGGGCTGGAGTCCGAGCGCCGGTACACCACCCGGGTGCTCCCGGCCGGTGTCGTACGCGGGCTGCGTGACGCCCTGCGGGGCAGACGCGGCGGGGCCGGCCGGGCGGGTGCGATCGTGGCCGGAGTGGTCACGGCCGCGCTGGGCTACACGCTGGCCGGCCTGCGCACCCGCTCGGGCGTGGCGTTCTCCCACGGCCCGATCTCCGCGTACGCCCCCGGTCCGCACGAGGAGGAGCCGCAGTGAACCAGGCCGTGCCGATCCTCATGTACCACGCCGTGGGAGACCGGCCCGCACCCGGTGCCTATGGCCTGTCCGTGGCACCGGAAGCGTTCGCCGAACAAATGGAGCTGCTCGGCGAACGGGGCTTCGCCCCGCTCACCACCGCGGACCTCGCCCGGGCGTGGCGGCACGGGCGACCGCTCCCGCCACGGCCCGTGCTGATCACCTTCGACGACGGCTACGAGGGCGTGCACCGGCACGCCCTCCCCGTACTCGCCGGGCACGGATTCGCCTCGACCCTGTTCGTCTCGACCGGATGGCTGCGGGGTCCGTACGAGACGGGCGGCGCCCCGGACACGATGCTGGACTGGGACCAGGTGCGGGAACTCGCCGCCGCGGGCACGGAGATCGGCGGACACTCGCACACCCATCCCCAGCTCGACCAGCTCGACGACGCACGGCTGCGTGAGGAGGCGCTGCGCTGCCGGGAGATCATCGCCCAGGAACTGGGCACGGCGCCGGTCTCGTTCGCGTACCCCTACGGCTACTCCAGCAGACGGGTGCGCCGGACGGTCCGGGCGGCCGGCTTCACCCAGTCGCTCGCCGTCGGCAACGCCCTGGCCCGCCGCGAGCAGGGGCCTCACGCACTGGAGCGGGTGACCGTACGGAGGTCCACCGGCATCGAGGAGTTCGCCCGGCTGGTCGAAGGCCGCTCCGTCGCCAGGACCTTCGCCCGCGACCGTTCCCTCACCAAGGGATACGCGCTCGTCCGCAGGGCGCGCAGCGGCGTACGGCTGCTGCGCGCACGGGTGCAGCGTGCATAGGGAGATGGTGACGACAGGCCCAGGTCCCGCGTCAAAAGGCCGTGCGGTGAGCGTCCTCGTGGCGGATCATGGGCGCCATGTCTGCCAAGCCTGAGGACGCACTGCCGGTCCGGCTCACCGTCGACGACAGCGATTCACCGGCGGACGTCGTGGACGCGCTGTTCCTCGGCCGCTTCGCGACGGGCGAGCAGCCGTACGCACACAGCTCGACGATCGACCGGGTCAGGCCCGGCGCCACGCTGCTGCCGCCGGGCGCGTCCGTGCTGCGCGCGGCGCGGGACGACGACCGCAGCGCGACCCTCGCCGAGGGCGAAGGCTGGACCCTGCTCGTGTCCCGGTGGAACCGCGGCGCCGATGTCACCGTGACCGCCGTGAGCTCCGAACTCGCCGAGGCGATCCACGGCCAGGCGACGGACGGGGTGCAGGACGAACCCGAACCGCAGCCCGAGAACGTCACGATGGGCTTCTGGTACGTGTCCCCGCGCCGCGGACCGTATCGCACGACCCGCCAGATCTCCGCGGGCACCTGGGAGGAGATCCGGTCCAACTACACGGCGCCGGTGGCCGATGCGATGGACGGACTGATGAAGGTCACCCCGGACGACATCGCCGGGAGGCTGCTTCTGCTGCACGGGCCACCGGGCACGGGCAAGACATCGGCGCTGCGGACACTGGCGCGTTCCTGGCGGGACTGGTGCCAGGTCGACTGTGTGCTGGACCCCGAACGGCTGTTCGCCGACGTCGGCTATCTGATGGACATCGCGATCGGCGAGGACGACTGCACGGCCAAGGGCCGCTGGCGACTGCTGCTCCTGGAGGACTGCGACGAGCTGATCCGCGGCGAGGCCCGGCACACCGCGGGGCAGGCGCTGTCGCGGCTGCTGAACCTCACCGACGGTCTGCTGGGCCAGGGCCGCAACGTCCTGGTGGGTGTCACCACGAATGAGGACCTGGAGCGGTTGCACCCCGCGGTCGTCAGGCCGGGGCGATGCCTCGCCCGTATCGAGGTGGGTCCGCTCACCCGTGCGGAGGCGGTGTCCTGGCTGGGCACCTCGGAGGGCCTGGGACGTGACGGCGCGACCCTGGCGGAGCTCTACGCGCTGCGGCGCGGGGCAGGTCCGGCGTCGGTGCCGGTGCAGCACGACGGGGCGGATGCCGGTCTGTATCTGTGACACGGATCTGCCAGGTGGATCTGCGACGCGGATCTGTGACGCAGATAGGTGACATGGCTCTGTGTGGATCCCCGTGGACCTTGACGTGGCCGGAAGCCGGGCCGGGTGATGCCGCGACGGTCGCCGCGAGCAGCCAGGACGTCGCCGGGTAGATGCTGTGCCCGGCACGGGAGTTGTCCGTAGCGTAGGAATCCGCCGGGTGGTGCGGTTCGGTAGCACGCTGGGCTCATAACCCAGAAGTCGCGGGTTCACATCCCGCCCCGGCCACTGATCGACGGGCCCGGTCCTCACAGGACCGGGCCCTCGTCCGTCTTCCGGCTCCGATGGGTCGGCCGTCTGCCCCGTCCGGCCGTGCGCCTCTCCCGTACGTCAGTCCCCGTACGCCGCCCGCAGCGCGTCCTCCACCGCGGACGCCGCGTCGGCCCGGGACAGCCCGAGGCGCCGGACCTCCTCCGCGTACGTCTGCGCGGCCGAGGCGGCCCGGCGCTCGGCGGCGGCGCCCGCGGCGGCGAGGAAGGTGCCGTGGCGGCCGCGGGTCTCGATGACACCGTCCCCCTCCAGCGCGCGATAGGCCTTGGCGACCGTGTTCGGGGCGAGGCCCAGTTCCTCGGCGAGTCCCCGGACCGTGGGCAGCTTGTAGCCGACGGGCAGGGCGCCCGAGCGGGCCTGCTCGGAGATCTGGGCGCGGAGCTGCTCGTAGGGTGCGGTGGCGGAGTCGGCGTCGATGACGAGGTGCAAGGTCACGGGGCGATTGTCCCCCATCCCCTCTTCCCGGCGGCGAAAAAAATGGGAGGCGCGTGCTCCGGCTCGTGCCTAGCGTGACGCCCCATGACAGTGATTGTGCGCGATCTTCGTCCCGACGACCCACGGGACACCGAGGGCTTCGCCCTCGTCCGGCAGGCCTCGGTGCCGTTCATGCTGGTCAACGCAGCGTCCGTGGCCTTCGATGCCGCCCATGCCCATCCCGGCGCCCACTGGCGCCCGCTGGTCGCGGAGGAGGACGGCGAGGTCATCGGAACCGCGCAGGTCCGGCTCGGGTACCAGAGCCCCGAGCCCCGTGCGGGGCATGCCAACGTCTATGTGCATCCGGACCGGCGCGGACGAGGCGCGGGCGCACTGCTCCTGCGCTCCGCCGAGCGGCATCTCGCGGACGTGGGCGCCACGACGGTGCACTCGTGGGTGTTCGACGAGCCCGCCAACCGCGCCTTCGCCGAACGGCACGGCTACCGTCCGGGCCGGCCCGCGCACTTCCTCCGGCTCGATCTCGCGGGCGGCACGCTTCCCCCGCTCCAGCAGCCGCCGGCGGGGGTGGAGATCATCCCCGGTACGGCCTTCGAGAACGATCCCCGGCCGCTGTTCGATCTGGACGCCGAGACCACGGCGGACGAGCCGAGCGACGAGGAGGTGAAGCTCGACGACTACGAGCACTGGCTGGTGCAGACCTGGGGGCATCCGCTGCTCAACAGGGAACTGACCTCCGTGGCGGTCGTCGACGGCCGCCCGGTGGCGTTCACCGCTGCCTATACGGACGGCTCCACGCGCTACTCCACGGCGATGACGGGCACCGCCCGCGCCTACCGGGGACGGGGCCTCGCCAAGCTCGCGAAGAACGACTCGCTGCACCGGGCGCGGGCTGCGGGGATCACGGAGGCCTTCACCGGGAACGACGCGGGCAACGATCCCATGCTGGCGATCAACGACTGGTTCGGCTACGAGATCTGCGCCACGGAGGTGAATCACAGCCGTGCTCTCGTCTGAGGCAGCCGGGCGACGCGTGGAGGTCGTCCTGGTCAAGGCCGGGCGTACGAAGATCCGCTATCCGGCACGGGTCGTCTCGGACGACGGCGCCCGGATCACGGTCCGTGCGCCCTGGGCCGGTGACGGCGCCCGGGACTTCGGCTTCGTACGCTTCGAGCCGGGTGACGTCTTCACGGAGCACTACTGGCGCGAGCGCTGGTACGCCGTGAAGGAGGTGCGCACGGGCAACGGCACCCTCAAGGGCTGGTACTGCGACATCACCCGGCCCGCGGTCGTGGCGGAGAAGGAGCGGGGCACACACACCGAGGTGATCGTCGAGGACCTCGACCTGGATCTGTGGATCTCCGCGGACGGCGGTCGGATCCTCCGGCTCGACGAGGACGAGTTCGCCGCGAGCGGCCTCCCGGACACCGACCCCTCGGCGGCCCATGAGGCCCGCCGGGCCCTCGACGCGCTCGAACTCCTCGCCCGGGAGGGGCGGTTCACCTCGATCCTCGGGTGACGGGAAGCGGCACCGCCCGCTCGGGTACGTCCTCGTCGTACCCGATCGGGTCGTCGTCCTCGTGCCAGTGGACGACGAAACGCTCACCGGCGCGATACGCCTCGAACCCCGCCCGGCAATACGCCACCATGTCGTGCGGCAGTGCGGCGAGCGGATGCCAGGCGAGCTCGGAGCACTTGTGCGGCTCGCGGTTGTACGGCTCGCCGCCCCTCCCGTAATCGGCCTCGAAGAACCAGCCCGTCCGGGGCGGATCCCCCGGGCCGCGATGCTGCATCACCAGAGCGACGCGCAGATCGTCCGGCCCCAGCTCCAGGCCGATCTCCTCGGACGCCTCACGGGCCATCGCCGCACGCACGTCCTCGCCGTCCTCGACGTGCCCGGACGGCCCGTTCCACAGCCCGTCCCCGTATCCGGTCCCCGCCCTGCGGGCGAGCAGGACCTCTTCTCCCCTGCGCAGAACGAGGTGGACGTCGACCACCTCGCTGTGCCGCCGGGGCTGCGCCACCCGCGCCACCACTGCGTACCGTTCGTCGTCCACGGCTCGGCCCCACAACGCCGGGTCGGCCGACAGCCGCTCGACCTCGACATGGACGGTGAGCGGAGCGAGGGCGGCGGTCAGCCGCCGGGCAGGCAGTCCGATCCCGTTCCACACCCCTTCGACGAGCACCAGCCGGCCACCCGGCCGCAGCAGGGCGGCCCATCGGGCGAGCACGGTCCCGGGGTCGGGCAGTGCCCACAGCAGATGGCGGACGAGAACGACGTCGAACCGCCGTTCTCCCACGGGCGGCCGTTCCGCGGGCCCGGTCAGCACCTGGGCGCTCGTCCCCGCGAGTTTGGCGCGGGCCGCTTCGGTCATCCGCGGCGAGAGGTCGACGGCCGTCACCCGGTGGCCCTGCTCGGCGGCGAGCAAGGCCAGGCTGCCCGTCCCGCACCCGAGGTCCAGCACGTCGGACGGCTCGTCGGGCAGCCATCCGGCCATCCGTGCCGACCAGGCGGCGCGTACGGCCGGGTCGCGAAGTCCGTGATCGGGCTCGTCGTCGAAGCTGCCGGCTGCCGCGTCCCAGTCGATCGTCGTCATGCGTCCGATCGTCGCAGCCGGCACTGACAACGGCCCGTTCGGCGCGGTGGCTTGCGGTGGTGGAAGCGGTCGTACGGGCGCTCGGTGCGCCGCTCGGCGAAGAGACAGCCGTATCTGCGGAGGAGGTTGAGCGACTGCTCAGCCGCAGCGAAAGCGGCGGCACGACTCGCTCCGCAAGGGCGGACCGGAGACGATCCGGTGCCGGGCAGGAGACCTGCCCGGCACCGGATCACAACCGCACCCCGGAGGGTCCGTCCGGGGTCAGCCGCCCAGTTCTCCCGCGGCCTTCTTGATGTCCGCCGCGAAGGTGCTCACCTCGGTGTAGACACCCGGCTTGCCCGGACGGGCGCACCCCTCGCCCCAGCTGACGATGCCGACCTGGATCCAGGCCCCGGCGTCGTCCTTGCGGAACATCGGGCCGCCCGAGTCGCCCTGGCAGGTGTCGACGCCGCCGGTGTCCAGCATCCCGGCGCAGAGCTCCTCACCCGGGGTGAGCTGATCACCGTACGCCTTCACGCAGGTGGCGTCGTCGATGGCCGGGACCTTGGCCTTGAGGAGGTAACGCTGCTGGGAACCGCCCTCCTTGTCCGCGCCCCATCCGGCGATGTCGAACTCACCGGTGTTGAGCTTGTCGTCCTCGGCGATCGGCAGCGTGGGCAGGTCGATCGGCTTCTCGAGCTTGATCAGCGCCCAGTCCTTGCCCTTGCCGTTGTATCCGGGAGCCTGAAGCACCTGTGTGGACTTCACACTGACCGCTTTCGAGTCCTCCAGGTCGACAACACCGGCCGTCGCGGTGATGTCGGTGTTCGGGCCACTGCCCTGGACGCAGTGGGCGGCGGTGAGCACGATGTCCTTGGCGTACAGGGCGCCGCCGCAGCCCATGGACAGCCGGACCATGAACGGGAATTCACCCTGGTCGGCGCGGGTGCCGCCGACGACCTTCGTGCCCAGGTCGCCGCGTGGGGTCGGCTCGGAGGCTGCGAAGGCGTTGCCGGGCTGGAGGCTGAAGGCGGCGAGGGCGACGGCGCCTATGGCGGTGGTCGTCCTGAGATGCTTCAGAATGTCGGTCAACGGAGTTCCTCTCGTGGGGGGATGAGCGCTCCGATGAGCTCGACCCACACGAGAAACGGAAATCGCCACCGTTGAAGCGCGCCGAAATGACGGCAGCACGGCGTAAGGCGTCCGAACCCAGTGGGGGATGAGTTCGCAGAGCGCCTAGTGATTATCTGGAACAGACACTCGATGAACAAGAGCCCCGCGCAGCGCAACTGTCCTTGTCTGTACGCCCTTTGCAGCCAAGCTGTCCGTTTCCGGCCATCAACCGCGGATCGGAGTACCCGGGGCTCGTAGGGACTGACGGTTAGGGGGTTTCTGATGGATCTCCGTGGAGGAAGGAGCGGCGTCCGGTGCGTGCTCTCGGAGTGCCGGCCGGAAGCCCTCGTACTGGACGTACTTGGGCTTTCGGCCGGTGCGGCGAGTGGGGGTACCTCCCACGCCGTAAGGCCGTGGGGGCGTGCCGCGCGTCGCGACGCCACGGAGATCCGTCAGAAGCCCCCTAATCAAGTTGTGTTTGGAATGACGCAGATGGGCGGCACAGAGACCGGTGTCCCCCTGCGGACGGTCGTTGGCTTCCGCCACCGTCGACGCACCGTGCCACAGTCACAACGCTACTTCGGCATCGACGCCCACGAGGCAGGCGCCACCTCTGAGGGCTGATCATATGTGACCGATTCCCGTCGACCCATAGGCGGAATTGCACGGTGTCCCCGCCGTCGTGGCACTGGCCGGCGTCCTCGGCCAAAGGTCCACACGTGCCGAACCGGCCTTGTACCGCCCATGGCTTGAGCAGTACAGGGCCGGTGCGGGCACGATCAGACAGCGTGGTCCGTCAGCTCACGGACCACCGGGCCGACGGCCGGTCACTCACCCGGGCTCGACCTCCCAGCCCGCCTGGCGCTTGGAGGTGTTGCCATCGGCATCGGCCGCGGTGAACGTGACCTCGAATGTGCCCTGCTTGGTGGGCTTGCCGGTGACCACACCGGTGGCCTTGTTCAGAGTCAGCCCCGGGGGCAGGCCGGTGGCGGTGAAGGTGACGCACTGGCGCTGCGGGTCGGGTGCCCGCAGCGACACCCTGACCTCCGCACCGACCTTGGTCCACTGGCCGTTGACCATCTTCAACGCCGGGGACTGCGGAGCCGGGGGTACCGGGTCGCTGCCGTCGACCCCGACCGCGAGCCATGCCGCGGCCACGGTCTTGGCCTCGGTGCTGTCCTTGCCGTACAACTCGGCCGCGGCGCGCAGGCTCGCGGCGCGGGCACCGGAGAAGTTGGAGTTGGGCATCAGATAACGGGTCAGCGCGCGGTACCAGATCTTCCCGGCTTTGTCGTTGCCGATACCCTTGACCGCCGGTGCTCCACCGCAGGTCGGGCTGTCCCCCCACTGCGACTTCCCACTGCCCACGGCCAACTGGTAGAAGAACTTGTTGCTGATTCCACCGATGTGGTGATTGGGTCCGTCTCCCCCTCCCACACCCGGCGTCCAGCAGCCCTTGGACGCCCCGTCCTTGGTGGGATCGTCCATGTACCGCAAGGGCTTGCCGCTCACGCCCTCACCGATGGTGTAGTCCGGCTGGTCCTTGCCGTTGTTCGCCGAGAACTCCACCAGGGTGCCGAAGATATCGCTCGTGGACTCGTTCAGGCCCCCGGCCTCGCCGTTCAGATCCAGGCCCGCGGTCATGCCGGTGATCCCGTGGGTCATCTCGTGCGCCACCACGTCGGTGGGGCTCCATGCGGCATTACCACCAGCCGCCGGGCCCAGGACCATACAACCGCACTCCGGGTCGTACTGACCGAAGACCTGATCCTCTGGCGTGCCCACGTCGGTGAACACCCGGACCCCCACGCCGTCGTCGGCAATACCGCGCCTCCCGTGCTGCTTCAGGAAGTAGTCCCAGGTCCGCGAGGCCGCGACGTAGGCGTCCACATCGCCGGTCTGCCGGTCGTCCTTGCTTCCGTTGCCCCAGACGTTGTCGGCGTCCGACGACGGCTTGCCGGTGCCCCAGCCGTTGAGGTAGCCGTTGGCCAGATTGCGCACCTGGAGACCACCGCGCCCGGGGTCCACCAACTCGAAGTCACCGTTGGCGTTCCGGGTCGTGCTGATCTTCACGTCACCGTTGTGGTAACCGTGCCCGAGCCCCGCGCTCGGTGGGCTCGCTGCCTGAGCCACGGTTGTGCTCAGAACGGTCACAGTCGCTGCCGACACAATGGTTTTCCATGTTCTTCTCACGGCGGATAGGAGTGCCAAGGGTGAGATGAGGTTGCCTTTTCCGGCGAAACCCGCGGTGTGAAATTACCGTGAGCGCGTTGTTAAATTACCGTGAGTAAAGCGTAGTTGGTGCCGTCATGGAGATGAGCAGCAACGACCTCCAGAGGGACCGACCCAACGCGGCACGAGGCGGCTCTCCGCGACAACCACGGACGAAGACATCCTCGAACGACGTGGTCGTTCATGCGCGCTGCGTGTTGTTCCTGAGCCCGTCCTTACCCCTTCCTTAAAGGGAGCATAAGGATCCCCGCCTCCCGCTCCCAGCAGGGGATTTCCCCGTTGCCGGGGGGCTAGCTTGCTGGTCGTCGGAGGCGAGGCCGGAGGCGTCCGTGCCGCAGTGGTTGCGGGCACCGGCCGCCGGGGTGGTCTCGCGTTCCGGTCCTTCCCCATGTACCGCTGCCATAGGAGATCCTCACCATGACCGCTCGCCGCAGGGCCGCTGGCGTCGCCGCGCTCGGTGCCGTACCGCTCGCGCTGACCGCCCTGACCGCTTCACCGGCCGTCGCGCACGGGTCGATGACGGATCCCGTGAGCCGGGTGTCCGCGTGCTACGCCGAGGGGCCCGAGAGCCCGAAGTCGGCCGCGTGCAAGGCCGCGGTGGCCGCCAGTGGCGCGCAGGCGTTCTACGACTGGAACGAGGTCAACATCGGCGATGCCGCAGGCAGACACCAGCAGCTGATCCCCGACGGAAAGCTCTGCAGTGCCGGGCGCGACAAGTACAAGGGGCTGGATCTGCCGCGCGCCGACTGGCCGGCCTCGAAGCTGACCGCGGGCACCCATACGTTCCGCTACAAGGGGACCGCCCCGCACAAGGGTTCCTTCGAGCTGTACCTCACCAAGGACGGGTACGACCCGTCGAAGCCGCTGAAGTGGTCCGACCTGGAGGCCAGGCCCTTCGCCAAGGTCGCGGACCCGAAGCTGGTCAACGGTGAGTACGTCTTCGACGGGACGGTCCCGAGCAAGTCGGGGCGGCACCTGATCTACTCGATCTGGCAGCGCTCGGACTCGCCCGAGGCGTTCTACACCTGCTCGGACGTGGTGTTCGGCCAGGACAACGGCGGCTCCGCCCCGGAGGGCGGCGGAGCCGCGCCGACCGCGTCCGCCCCGAGCGACGGCCAGATAGCGGACGGGGCCGGCAAGTCCACGGTGGACCACGGCGGCCACGGCGGTGACGGTACGGCCGGTCAGCCGGCGCACCCCTCCGCGGCCTCCGGCGGTACGGGGACGGACTCCGCCGCGCAGCCGGACAACGCCCAGGCGAAGCGGGCTTCGCGAGGCAGTGCCGCCCAGGTCGACAGCGCCGGCGTGGACCTGGCCGAGACCGGAGGCAGCAGCGCGACGCCCTATCTGGCCGCGGGTGGCGCCGCGGTGGTGCTGGTCGGAGCGGCGGTGGTCTACGGCTCGGTGCGCCGCAAGGCCTCCCGCTGAGCCCGTGCGACGACGGGCCGGGGGCACCGCCGATGCGCGGCGCTCCCGGCCTGCTTCCTGTGCGGACTACTCGAAGACCGACGCGCAGTTCGTGGGTGTGGCGTGCGTGGGGTCGAGTGCGTTGATGACCTCGTGGTAGGCGACCCGGTCCCACAGACCGATCGCGACATGCTCCGAGAGGTCGATGGCGCACAGGTCCTGGAGCGTGACGTTCCTGACGTCGGGCCCGTTCAGATAGGTCGAGCGGTACGGCGTGACGACCTCGTCGTACTTGGTGGCGATGACGGTGTAACGCACACCGGGCACGGTGTCGCCGCCCGCGTTGAGTTTGGTGAGGAACGCGGATCCGACCATCTGGTCGGCGAGGCCGGGGGTGGTGGCCTTCAGCAGGTCGGCCGCGCCGGGGAAGTACTTGAGCAGTCCCGTGAGCCCGCTCAGCGTGGTTCCGTGGTTGCTGGGCGCGAGGCCGACGAGGGCGTTGACCTTGTCGGCGCCGCCCAGGAACTTCAGGTAGTAGCGCGGCATCATCCCGCCTTGCGAGTGCCCGACGATGTCGACCTCGGCGGCCCCGGTCGCGGCGAGGACCCGGTCGACGTAGGCGTCGAGTTGCTCTGCGGACTTGTCGATGGGACCGAGGCCGTGGAAGAGCGGAACGCCCGGCAGTTGCCCGTAGTCGAGCGAGAAGACGCAGTATCCGCGGTGGACGAGATACGGCGCGAGAGAGAGCCAGTTGTCCCAGGAGTTCCCCAGGGTGCCGTGGACGAGGACGACGGGCCGGGGATGGGCGGTCGAGGGCTTGCAGGAGTAGTCGTTCCAGCCGCTGCTGGGAGCGGTGGCGGTGGTGAGGGTGGCTGCGGATGAGGCAGTGGTGGTTGCGGGGCTGGCGGTGGCGGTGGCTGCGGGGGTGAGACCGATGGCGGCGGCCAGCGCTAGGGCGGCGAGGGGTCTGAGCACACTTTTCCAGGGCAGCATCGTGCGATCTCCTTGCGGCTCAAGGGAATGGCGATGACTGGGGATGTGGGGATGTGGGGATTTCCCTGCGGCCCGGACCACAAGTGAGAACTGCGCTGTTGACAACGTACGCACGAGTAACCAGGACTGGGAAGTTACGCGTCGGTAAAAATTGACAGCTTGTCAAGATTCCTTTGACGGCCCACTTCGGCGGCAGGAATACAGGTGCGCGGGCTGGGGAGTTCGTGCCTGCCGTCGTGCGGGAACGCTCCCTCGGCGACCTCGCCGCCGACGCTCAGGCCCGCGTCAGGCTATGCGCCAGAGCCTGTGCCAGGGCGGTGCGTCAGGGCATGCGTACGGCCACCGGGAACGCCGTATCCCGGTGGCCGTACGGTGAGCGGATGCCGGCCCGGAGCGTCCGAGCCGGACAGTTCAGTCCTCCCCCGGCTCCCCCTCCCCGGCCTCCCAGAGCTCCTCGAAGCGCTTGATGCGCCGTGCCACCCGGTCCTCCCGCAGATCCAGGGTGGTCTTCGCGTTCATTCCCCGCAGATCCGGCTCGACTTCATAGGACAGTGACCCGTCGAAGACGATGAAGTCGTTCGTGGTGTCGATCCCGGCGACCGGCGGGAGCTGGGAGAGTGCCAGAACGCGCACATCGATTCCCAGGCTCTGCTGGTGCTCGACGAGCTGCTCGAGTGCGTCGTCGATCTGGTCGGGCGTGTTCACGATGAAAAGCCGGCGGATCCGTACCCCGCGGCTGCGGATGGCGTCGCGCTGCGCCCTCAGATAGCGCTGCCCCAGTTCGGTGGGCCAGAAGTCATGGTCCACCGAGGTGCTGGTGGCGTCGATGCCCTCATTGGCGCACTGGGTCAGCGACACGATCCAGTCGTGGTCCTCCCCGTCGTAGTCCGCGTGCTGCTGGTTGAGATTGGCCATCAGGGTGGCGAGCCGGGTGATCTCGGCCTGTGCGAAGGCCCTGATGATCGGGGGTCCTTCCGAGCCCACGGCCGTGGCGTTGCGCACGAGCCGCGTCACCCCGTCGGCGCGCAGGGCCGATCCCTCGACGAGCCCGAACAGTTCCGTGGCCTGGTTGATCTGGGCGAACCCCTTGGCGACCAGGGCCTTCATCTCGGAGTTGTGGACGGTCAGACCGGTTTCCACGGCGCCGAGCCGGCGCTCGAAGTCGATCATGTACTGAATGATCATGGCGGCACCGCCGAGGAATATGGAAGCCGTCAGCTTCCACACCTCGGGCTGGTCCGTGGAGGCGGTCAGTCCGTAGGTGATGCCTCCGACCACCGCCGTGATCAGTACTTTCAGCAGGAACGGCGGTATGCCGCTCCCTTGCTGCCGGACTAAGCCATCCGGCGTTCCTTGCACTGTCGTCGGTGCGTTCAAGTCGTTCTACTCCCCCGGTTCGGGTCGCGCGCACACTCCCGTCAGCGTGCCGTCAGGGCTTCGCGCAGCAACGGAATGGCCTGCAGAGCCAACTGGTCCCTGATGCGCTGGACCAGCGTCTGCCACTGCCTGGTGAATCCCGGTTCCCCTTCGAGCACCTCCCAGAGCGGGCCCAGGGCCCTGTCCACACGTGCTTTGGGCATCCACAGATGGAGCAGATGGTCGACGGCCGGGCGCAGCGCCATGACGGCGTCGTGCCCGTCCACCGATCCGAGGCGGCTGCGCTCGACCATCCTGACGAGGGTCGTGAGCAGCCAGTCGTGCAGGGCGAGGTCCTCGCAGAGCCCGGCGACGGCGGAGGGATCTGTGTTCCCCGGCAGTCGCAGTTCCACGGTCCTCAACCCGTCAGTGGCGAGGGTGAACCGCTCGATGGACGGCTCCGCCCCGTCCGGGGCCGGCACGGCCGTCCAGCGCAGCCGGGTGCGCCCGGATTTGAAAGGTGTCTGCTGGTCGAGCAGCGGATGCCGCATGACGTCCCCGAGGAGGCGTTCGGCGATGGCTCCGAGGTCGAGCTCGCCGGGCTGCTGCCGGCCGGTCAGAAAGGCTTCGGCCGTGTCCCGTTCGGGAAGCCGGCCGAGCGGTTCCAGTACCCCGGGCCGGACCAGGTAGTGGTCCCAGGGCCGGCGCTGTTCGGGGCCGGCGGCCGGGGCTCGGAAGTGGGCGGTGGCCTGGAGCACCCGGCCCTCGGTGAGCACGGCACGCGCGGCGACGGTGCCGACGACGCGCACCTTCGCACCGGAGGCCGTCGGCACCCGGCAGTCCACACCCGTGAGCACATCGGGCGACACCGCGTGCTGGTTGGGACGCTCCGAGACGCATACGCGCTCGTCGGCACGCAGCCGCAGCAGTTCGCACGCCGCGGTCGCGGGCAGCGACTGAAGGGTCCGGAGCAGGCCGGTGCGAACCTCCCCGCAGGCCAGCACGGTCGTCGTGGGCTCCCCCCGCCCGCCCATCAGGGCCCCGGGTAGAAGACGTAGCCGGCACGGTCGGCGATTCCGTCGGGGACCGGCACGCCCTCGCGGGCGGAGCGCTCGGCGATCTGGCCGAACGCTCCGGGGTCCACCTCGACCTGGCTGAGGATGACCCTCACGGCGTGCTCAACGGGCAGGAACCGGGACGGCAGCACGGAGTGGGTGCGGTAGGCGGAGAACGGCGCGGCCGAGGCATTGAGCTGGATGAGCGGGGGCAGGTCGTCCCAGCTGTGCGGGAACTCCTTGCCGGGCCACGGCCGTGGGCGCAGCACCGGCTCTCCGCGGTAGCGCAGCAGTCCCAGCCGGGCCAGCTGCCAGACGGCTGCCAGGAAGGGGCAGGACCAGGTGCGGCGCCGGTCGAGGTCGTCCCAGAGCTCGACGTCCATGAACACCGAGTGGCGGCGGGCCGCGGTCTCGGTGGGCGGGCGCCACGACGGGACGTTGGCCATGGCTTCCAGGGATTCCACACCGGGGGTGCGTTCGCCGTTGGCGAGCCACCCTATTTCCCGCACCGGCGGGCGGGAGCCGTCGCTCCCGGGCGGTGGTGACTCGACCAGCCGGTGCTGCACGGCCTCGGCGACGCCGATGCCGTCGGCGACGGCACATCCGGACTCACGGGCCAGATAGTCGATGGTCAGTCCGTGCCGTTCCGCCTCGGCCAGCAGGACGGGCACGAGCTCGGCGGGAGTGGAGAAACGGGTGAAGTAGTCGTCGATGAGGAAGCAGGTGCTCACCCTGGCCCGTTTGCCGTGTCCGGCCGCCGTGGCGCGTACCGCTTCGGTCCAGGGCCGGACCAGCGCGAAGTGCTCGCCCAGTCGCTCCGGTCCGGCCTCGAAGTCCTCCATGTACAAGTGGCCGAGTTCCAGGGAGACATGGGAGAGCGGCACGGACTGGGTGCGGGGTTCCGCCGTCGTCTCGCGGAACACGGCGTCGGTCACGGCTGCCCCCAGGATTCGTCGTCGGTGAGCTTTCCGGCGAGCTCCTCGAGCGCCTGCCAAGTCTCCATGTTGGCGATCCTGCTGGCCAGGACGTCCTCGTCGGTGATGAGCTGCTCACGCCACTGCAGCACCGGCTCCAGGGGAACCGAGCCGAGCACCTTGCTGAAACCGACGTCGAGATCGGCGGCGAGTTCGTTGAGTTCCTGGTCGCACATGCGCATCCAGGCGGACTGGGCGGGCGGCACCTGCGACCACAGCGGCGACTCCGGGTCGGGGACGGCGGCCCGGACGAAGCGGATGGCGCCCCGCAGTTCGTCCTCGTCATGGCCGCGGGCCACTCCTCCGGAGACGATGCCGCGCTGCCCGAAGACCAGTCCGGCGGCGGCGATGACATGCTGCCTGGTCCACCGGTGGTAGACGAGCCAGCGTGCCTTGACGGCTCGCATCTCACGCTGGGACGTCGCCTCCAGGACCATGTCCACGGCATAGCTGCGCCCGGCGCTGAGGTCGACCACGACCAGGTCGAACTCGCTGTTCAGACGGAGGAAGAGGTCGACGCAGCGGCGCAGGCTCTCCTTGCCGACGGCGAACTCGCCACCGCTGAGGTCACCGGGCAGCAGCAGCAGACTGCCGGCGCCGGTGGGGCGGTGACGCAGCACGTCGTGCTCCGTGTCGGTCCATACGTCGATCCGCACCGGCTCGGGAATCTTGCCCTGGAGATACGAGTGGAGTCCGCCCTGCTCGATGCCGCGCAGGGCGCCGGGGACGTCGAATACGGCCGCGGCGGTGGGTGAGCCGAAGTCGAAGTCGAGGTAGCAGACGTCGTCCCCGGCGGCCGCACGGCGGTAGGCGAGATTCGCGCTCGTGACGGAACGGCCGGTGCCCCCCTTGTCGGAGGCGGCGAAAACGAGCACCGTTCACACTCCCCTGGCAGCCGTGTGTCTGGCCAGCGCCAGTGTGTCGAGCTGGCTGAGCACCTCGATGGTCAGCGCGTAGGCCGTGCCCGGCTGTTCGTCGATGATCTGGCGCGCCCGCCGGAGTTTGACCTCGATGCTCTTCAGTGTGATCCCCCGGGACCCCTCGGCGGTGGAAGTCGGTTCCAGCTGTTCGCTGCCGAGGAGGTGGGTGGCCTCACTGAGCAGATCCCCGGCGAGGATGGAGAGGTCGCCGCTGCGGATGGGCGACTGGGTGTAGAGCTGCCGTGCGGCGACCATGCACTCGGTGACGCGCTCGGTGATGCTCCAGGACAGCGGTCCGGGGCGATCCGGTGAGTCGGGGTAGGTGGCGTGGACGTTGTCCCAGAGCCCGGCGCCCTCTCCGCTCCGCAGCCGGCGCTGCCACATATGGTCGAAGATCCGCTCGGCCAGTCGCAGCAGCCGGTCGTGCGAGGAGACGTTGCGGGACAGGGCGCACAGCTGGATGGTCCGCTTGAGCAGTTGTGCCGAGAAGTCGGCCATCGTCCACTGCATGGGCGGACCGAGGGCCTCGCTGCCCTGCAGGGGCAGTGCGATGCCCGGGTTGTGGAGTGTGACGGCCGGGTCCTTCAGGGTCATACGGCTGGTGATGCGCCCCCGCTCGGCGAGGCGCTCCATGACCCCGACGGTGCGGGTGAGGTCGTCGTCGGTGGCCCGCCGGCGGACGAGGTCATGGACGAGAATGGCACCGACGCAGAGCGAGAAGTACTCCGATTCCAGCCGCTGTCCGGTCGTGCGCCAGGGGATGTCCTCCAGGGGCCAGGCGCCGTCACCGAAGCGGGCGATGCCCGACCAGTACTGCTGGGTGATCTCCCAGCGCAGTCTCAACGCCTCGGCGAGCCGCTGCTGTTCGGTGTTGAGCAGACCGAGGGTGAGGGTGCGCTCGGAGAAGAGGTCCTGGATGCCGTCGAGGGCGACCACGGTGAAGTAGAGGTACGGAACGGGCTTGGCGACGCCGTCGGGCTGCGGCCCGATCGGCTCGGTGGTCTCGACGACGGGCGCGTCCCGCACCAGGCCCCAGGCCCAGCCGCATTCGAAGAGCTGGTTCTCGTCGTTGAGGCCGTCGGCGACATCGACACCGAGGACGAACTGGTCGCGCAGGACCGCGCGCAGGGACTTGAAGCGGCGCTGGAACTGCTGGACGACGATCCGGTCGGATACCTGGCCCTGGCCGATGAGGCGGCAGAGGGTGCGGCCCTGCGGGGCGTCCGCGTCGAAGACGTTGATGGTGAAGGAGCGCAGCAGACTGACCATGGCCGCCGTGAGCCTCGCCTCGGTGGCGGCCCTGAGCTCCTCGGCGAGGGTGCGCACTTCCACGCGCCGGGGCTTGCTGAGATAGACCTTGAGGAATCCGAGCGTGGCGAGGGACAGCGTGATCGACATCGAGAAGGAGTCGACTACGCCCAACTCCCTTTGTTCTTCGGTGAGTTCTTCCTCCGGACGCTGCGGTGCGAAGTAGTGGCCGCCCGCGAAACTGGGCCGCTTGTCGCCTGCGGTGTGCGTGCGCATGAATTCGGCGAGGATCGTGGCGAGCTTCCCCGGAATCTCCAGCCGGCCGCCGACGTCCTTGAGGGTGTCCTGCACATCACGGTCCGTTGTGTCCGGATCGTCCAGGCGGAACGCCGGGATCTCGGTGGCGGGGTACATCAGACAGAGCAGGCGCTCGGCGTCCGCGACGCTGCTGCGCCCGCCCCATTCACCCCAGTCCCATTCACCGTCCTCGAACGAGTGGCGTGCAATGGCCCGCCAGATGTCCAGCAGTTGCTGGCGCGGCTTGATCTGCATCCCCCATACCCCTCGTACTGGTGCCCCGTATAAGAAGAAATTCGACCGCCGGTTCAGACGGTGGTCATGCGGAATTCCGCTTTCCGCAGGCCACGATCATCCCCTTGTATCCGGCCCTGAGGGGGTCGTCCGGAATTCCGATGGAGGAGATCTGAACCTCGCCTTCCACAAAGGGAGCAAGGCTGTTCCGCACATCATCGGCGCCGACACTGCAGGCGGGGAAGAATTCGCCACCCACCGCATACCCCTGGGAGCCCTCCATGAAGGCGGCGGCGAAAGGGGCACCCGGAATCAGGGATTCGGCGAAACGCCGCACGCCCTTGCGGAACTCGTCGAGCGCGGTGGACATCGACTCGGCCACGAAGAACATCGTGCCGATGTGCCAGCGCCGCTCCGGCAGATGGAAGAGGTTGCCCTGCTTGACGTGGGCGGCCAGGCGCAGCGCGGCGCGGGGGTCCTCGACCGCCGCGTAGGGCTTCACCTCGGACAGGACGTCCCAGAACGCGTCCCAGTTCGCCTCGTAGTCGGGCACCTGGTGCTCCAGCCACTGGACGTTGGTGTCGGCCCGTTCGAACAGGGTCATCCCGGTGCACCAGGGCAGCAGGGTGAGGGCGGGATAGAGATTGGCACCCGAGCCGACGTCAATACCTGAATCAGGACGACCCGGGTTCCGCTGAAAGTGATCACAGAAGTAATCACGGACGATGCGAATGATCTCCTCGTCGTCGGAACGCAGCGTGCGATAGTTGTGATCAACGTACGCCTTGGAGTCAAACGAGTTCCAGTCGGCCTCGTCGTTGAGCTCCTGCGGTTTCTCAGACTCGCAGATCGCCGGAGGGACAGTCGGTTTCAGAACCATCTTCCAATGGTAATGGAAAAACACCGTCAGGTCCCGCACTGCGCAAGACTTCCGAAGCACGGGGGGCGCGCCGTTGCGCGGAGCCGTCCGCGGCCCGATCCCGCCTTGAAGGTCCTGCTGGAGCGGGCAATGCTTGATCCGACCACCTCCGCCCGCGGCGCAGCGGGCACCGCACCGGGCCATCCGGCCGTCTCATCCGTACGGGTGAGACGCATCGTTCCCGACCCCTTCGTGAGGGAGTGGCATGAGTCCTCTGCCCGGAGATCGATACCCGTCACCCGCCGCCTCCGCGGTGTTCCCGGCCTCCCGGGCCCGACCGCTGCGGGTGAGACCGGTCACCGAGGACGATCTCACTCCACTGTCGCGGCTCGACCGGGACGTCTTCGCCGAACACGCCTATCCCTTCTTCGTGCTGCGCCAGCTCTACGACGTCTACGGGGAGCAGTTGCTGGTGCTCGACGACGGGGTCGAGCTGCTCGGATACGTCCTGATGGGCACGGCTCCCGACAAGTCCCGCAGCTGGATACTCGGCCTGGGCATCGACCGCCGGTCGCGGGGCCGCGGGCTCGGCCGGTGGCTGATGGCGGAGGCGCTGAAGCGGCTGCGCGCCGAGGGGGTGGGCGAGGTCAGACTGACCGTGGAGCCTGCCAACACCGCCGCCGTCGAGCTCTATGAGTCGATGGGTTTCGACAAACTCGGCTGTCATTGTGACTACTTCGGCCCGGGGGACGACCGGTTGGTCATGGCACTGTCGTTGTGATGCCCGCCGATGCCCGCCCCTCGGGCGTGCATACGGAAATTGGGGGACCTCACGCGGCCAGTGAGCCCGGCATGACCGCCCGGGGCCCGAACCTGGCGCGAGCACGGTCGGCCACGGCCTCGATCCGGCGTGCCTTCTCGTCGACCGGGTCGAAGGAGAGCTGGTGCGTGGCGTGCTCGGCCGGGAACAGCCCCTCGGCGCGCAGGGCGAGGGCGCGGACGCGGGCACGCTGCAGACCGAGTCCGTCGAGCAGCCGGTATGCGGCACCGGTGAGGGACGCGGAGTGGGCGGTCGGCTCGGACAGGACGCGGGACTTGGTGGTCGTGGTGCGGTCGGCGTACCGCACCGTGAGGGTCAGCGAACGGCAGACCTGGCCTTCGGCACGCATCCGGGCACCGAGCTCCTCACTCAGCGAGACCAGGGCGCGGCGACGTCTGACCTGGTCCAGCTCATCGCGGGGGAAGGCACGTTCGGCGGCGAGGGAACGGGCTGCGGCGTTCGGGACGACCCGGGCGCGGTCGATGCCCCGGGCCTTCTCGTACACCTCGCGGCCGGTGCGCGCACCGAGGATGCGCTGCAGTACGGCCAGGGGCGCGGCGGCGAGCCGGTCGACGGTGTCGAGCCCGTACGCGCGCAGGGCGCGGGCGGTCGCCGGGCCGACCCCGTGCAGCGCGGCGGCCGGGCGACCGGCGAGGAACTCCGCGGCGTCGCCCACCGCCAGGGTCGTGCCGGGTCCGGCCTCCCGCGCAGCCATCCTGGCCAGCAGCGGGTTGGGGCCGGCCCCGATGACGCAGTCGGCCCCGTACAGGGCGAGTGCCCTCACCCGTATCACCGCGGCGAGTCCGGCGGCGTCCCGTGCGAAGTACCGCAGTGCGCCCCGCACATCGGCGAGCGCCCCGTCCGGTGGCAGGGCCTCGACCACCGGGGTGAACGCGCCGAGCAGCGCGAGCAGCCCCGCATAGGCGGCCTCGTCCGGCGGGTCTCCGCCGGGCATGCGGAACCGCAGGCACAGGATCGATGGTTCTGCCGTCATCCCGCACTCCCCGGACTCTGGTGCCACAACTTCCTTGTGGCCGCGGTGTCTTCGCCCGCCGGACGGAGGTCCGCCCAGGCGTTCATCTCGTAACCGGTGGACATGCGGATACTGCGGCCGGCAGCCGGAGCACCGGGAACGCCCGCCGCGGCCAGCCGCTCGGCCACCGCGTCGAGCCCCCCTTCGCGGCGTATCTCGATCAGGTCCGCGAGGTTCCAGGCCGCCGAGCCGACCACACTGAGGCTGCGCGGGCCGCGGCGCTGGACCACTCCGCGCACCAGGAGCAGCCAGGAGTGGAAGACGGTGTGCGCGCACGCCTCGTGGCTGTCGTCGAAGAAGGCGAGGTCGACCAGGCCCGTACCGTCGTCCAGGGTGGTGAAGATGACCCGTCGGCCGGAGCGGATCGGCGGGGTCTGGGTGGCCGCCTTGGCACCCGCGACCAGCACGGTGGCGCCGTGCTCGGCGTCGCGCAGCCGTTTCGCGGGGATCGCTCCGAGTTCGTCGAGGAAGGCGTGGTGGTCCGCCATCAGATGGCGGGACGCGTCCATGCCGAGGACGCTCAGCTCGGCACTGAGCCGCTCGGTCGCGTCGAGGTCGGGCAGGCCGACGGACGCGGTGCCGCGGCCGCCGTCCAGCGGAAGCTGACCGCCCCGGCCACCGTGGCCGCCGTGGGACGCCAAGCCCCGCTGGGTACGGTGCAGTTCGGCGATGTGCAGCAGCAGATCGCGGCGGTTGGCGCCGAACGCGTCGAGCGCGCCCACCTGCGCGAGCCGTTCCGCCACGGGCCGCCCGGGGTGCGCACGTTCCCAGAAGTCCAGCAGGGACGCGTACGGCCGGCCCGCCTCGATACGGGCCGCCTCCGCCTCGCTGATGCCGTGGACGTCGGCGAACGCCAGTCGCAGGCCCCACACTTCGCCACCGGAGCCGTCCCGGGAACCACCGGTGCCGGCCCGGGAAGCGGCGGAACCACCGCCCGGACCGCCACCCGGGTCACCATCGACACCACCGGACACCAGTTCGATGTGATGGGCGACCGCCGACCGGTTCACGTCCAGCGGCAGCACCGGCACCCCGCGCCGCCGCGCATCCGCCAGCAGCAGCCGCTTCGGGTACATCCCCGGGTCGTGCGTGAGCAACCCCGCGTAGAAGGCCGCCGGATGGTGGGCCTTGAGCCACGCCGACTGGTACGTCGGTACGGCGAAGGCGACCGCGTGCGCCTTGCAGAAGCCGTAGGAACCGAACGCCTCGATGATCTCCCAGGACCGCGCGATCACTTCGGCCGTGTATCCCTTCCGCTCCGCCCGCTGCGCGAACCACACCTTGATCCGCCCCTGCGACTCGGGATCGGAGAGCCCCCTGCGCACCCGGTCGGCCTCGTCCCTCCCGCATCCCGTCAGGATGTTCACCATCTCGATGATCTGCTCGTGGAAGACGACGACCCCGTAAGTCTCCCCGAGCGGTCCGGCCAGATCCGGATGCGGATAGCGGACCGGCGCACGCCCGTGCCGGGCCTCGATGAACGGCCGCACCATGTCGGCGGCGACCGGCCCGGGCCGGAACAGCGAGATGTCGACGACCAGATCGTGGAAGTCCGCGGGCTGCAGCCTGCCGATGAGATCGCGCTGGCCCGGGGACTCGATCTGGAAGCAGCCCAGCGTCTCGGCCGAGCGGATGAGCCGGTAGGTCGCCGGGTCGTCCGGCACCACCTGCTCCGGGTCGTCCAGGTCGATCCGGCGCCCCGTCGCCCGCTCGACCTCGGCGACCGCATGCGCCATCGCGGACTGCATCCGTACGCCCAGCACATCGAGCTTGAGCAGCCCGAGGTCCTCGACGTCGTCCTTGTCGAACTGCGACATCGGGAAGGGAGTGCCCGCCTCGCCCGGAAGGCTGTGCGGGATCAGGCCGCTGGTCGGCACCACGGGCGTACGCCGGAGCAGCGAGGCGTCCGAGATCAGCACCCCGCACGGATGCATGGCCACGCCGCGCGGCAACGCGTCCAGTCCCTCGACCAGGTCCCAGAGCCTGCCGTGTCTGCCTCCGTCCGGCCGGTACTCCCGTGCCACCTCGCGCAGTTCGGGCAGCTCCTCCAGCGCGGCGCGGGCATCGCGGGCCCGGATGTGCGGGAACGCCTTGGCGAGCCGGTCGATCTCGGCCGGGTCCATGCTCAGTGCCGCGCCCACGTCCCGGATCGCATGCCGCACCCGGTAGGTCTCGGGCATGGCGACGGCGGCGACCCGCTCCTCACCGAAGCGGTCGATGATCGCGCGGTAGACCTCCAGCCGGCGCGCGGACTCGACGTCGATGTCGATGTCGGGCAGCGCGAACCGGCGCTTGGACAGGAAGCGCTCCATCAGCAGGTGCTGCTCGACCGGGTCGGCATGGGCGATGCCGAGCAGATGGTTCACCAGCGATCCCGCCCCGGAGCCGCGCGCGGCGACCCTGATCCCCATCTGCCTTATGTCGTCGACTACCTGAGCGACCGTCAGGAAGTAGGTGGCGTTTCCATGGGCGGCGATGACGTCCAGCTCGGAGTGCATCCGCTCCCAGTAGGTACGGGCACCGGGGATCCGGTCGTACCCGCGCAGCACCATTCCCGCCGCGGCGCGGGAGGCGAGGACGCGCTGCGCTGTACGCCGGCCGGCACCGACGAGATGCGGCTCCGGGTAGTAGGCGTATCCCATGCCCAGATCGCCCTCGGGGTCGACGAGGCACTCGGCGGCGGTCTCCTCGGTGACGGCGAGCAGCCGGTGCGCCGCGTCGCGCCGCCACCCGGCGGCCTCTGCGATCCGCTCGGCCGTGCGGTACATCTCGTCCGCCCCTTTGAGCCAGCGCTCTCCGCCGTCCAGCCCCCTGGCCGGGTCGACCGGCACGAGCCGGCGGGCCGCGTCCAGGACGTCCGCGACCGGGCCCTGGCCGGGGTCCGCGTACCGTACGGCGTTGCTCAGCACGGCCCGGACGCCCTGCTCGGCCGCGAAGGTGACGGTACGGGCGGCGAGCCGCAGCGAGCCGGGTCCGGTGCCCGTGATCCCGTGGTGCACGGCTTCGAGCCGCAGGGTGTCGCCGTAGCGCTCCCGCCAGGGGGCGAGCAGCCGGGCGGCCCGGTCGGGGCGGCCCGCGGCCAGCGCCGCGCCGACCTCGGAGCCGGGGCCGAGCAGCACGGTGACCCCGTCACCGGCATCGCCCAGGGCGTCCCGCTCGAGCACGGGCCGACCGCCGGAGGCCGCGGCATGTGCGGCGGTGATCAGCCGGCAGAGTTCCGCCCAGCCGGCCGCCCCGGCGCGGGCGAGGAAGGTGACCCGCGGAGTCGACTCATCGATGAAAGCCCCGCCACGCACCGGGGTGCGCCGGCGTTCGGCGTGCCCCCGTCCCCCGAGCCTCTCGCGCTCGCCGGCCTCCCCGCGCCCCTCGTATCCGTTGCGCACCTCACTCTGCCCGCCTCGGCCGCCTTGGCTGCCTTCCTTGTGTTCCGGCCCGTGGCCGGGGGCCGCGCGCCCCGGATCTCCCGCCCGTTCCCGTACGGCGAGCTCGGCGCCGAACAACGGGCGCACCCCCGCCTTGGCACAGGCCTTGGCGAAGCGGACGGCCCCCGCGACGGTGTCGCGGTCGGTCAGGGCCAGCGCGCCCATACCCCGCTCGGCGGCGCGCTCGGCCAGCCGCTCCGGGTGCGAGGCCCCGTATCGCACGGAGAACCCGGACGCGGTGTGCAGATGCGTGAAACCGGGCATCCGCACCTCCTGGCTCAATCCGCTCTCACCTCCCCCCTCACCTCCACCATAGACCAAGTTTCGAACATTCGTGCGATGACCGTGGCAGTCACCTCCCACCCACCACACCACCCCCTCCCACCTGCGCGGACGATCCACGGGCGCCCACACAGGGGTGCCATCGGGGGAATGTCGGACCGGACACGTTGGACTCCCTCCACCGGGTGGTACGAGTCGGGGCGTACCGGGAGGTGGTGACGGGCAGATGCCGAGGCGATCCGCCGCGCGGCACGGCAGTGGCCGGCGCCGGCCGCCGCGCACAGTGCTCCGCCCCACCCGCCCGGCGCGCCCCGCTCCGGGCGGCGCACCGGCGGTCACCCCCGCACTGCGCACGGCCGCCGCCTACTCCTGGCGCCTGCTGGCCGTCGGCGCCGTCGTCTACGCGGTCTTCTCGATGCTCGGACGGTTCCACGAACTCACCGTGGCCGTGTTCCTTGGACTCGTCGGCACGGCGATGCTCCGCCCGGTGACGGACCTGATGGCCCGGGTGATGCCACGGCCGCTCGCCGTCACCTGCGCACTGATCGGCAGCGTCATCGTCGTCTTCGGCATCCTGGCGCTGGTCGGTGAGACGGTCGCCAGGGAATGGGACACCCTTCAGCAGGAGTTCGGCGCCGGGATCGGCAGGATCCAGCGCTGGCTGGAGCAACCGCCCTTCAAGCTGGACCCGAAGGCGCTCACGGACATCCAGTCGCGTATCGGACGATTCCTGTCCGAACACCGCACCGCACTGCTCAGCAGGGCCCTCAGTGGCGCCGGGCAGCTGGTGGAGGTGCTGACGACACTCGCACTCGGGCTGTTCTGCTCGGTGTTCTTCCTGCATTCGGGCGACCGGCAGTGGGCCTGGTTCTGCGCCCAGTTGCCGCTGCCCGTCCGGGACCGGACGGCGGTGGCGGGCCGCGCGGCCTGGCGCACCTTCACCGGATACACCCATGGCATCGTGCTGGTGGCGGCGACCAACGCGGTGCTCGTCGGCGTGGCGCTCTACCTCCTCGGTGTGCCGCTCGCCGTACCCCTGGCGCTGCTGGAGTTCTTCGCCGCCTTCATCCCGCTGATCGGTTCCCCCATCGCACTGGCCGTGGCCGCGGTGGTGGCCCTGGCGACCAAGGGCCCGGTCATCACCGCCGCCGTCGTCGCGCTGATCGTGATCATCGGGCAGATCGAAGGGCATGTACTGCACCCGGTCGTGATGGGCTGGGCCGTCCGGCTACACCCGGTGGTCGTGGCGCTCACGGTCGTCGGCGGGGCCATCGCCGCGGGGGTGATCGGTGCGATCGTGGCCGTGCCGCTGGTGTCGGTCCTCTGGGCCGTGCGCCAGGCCCTGCGCCGGACGAACCCACCCAACCCGCCCAACCCACCGAACCGGACGAACCCACCTAACCGGATGGCCCCACCGAGTCCGGCGAACGCCCCGAGCCCGGGCCGCCCCTGAGGGCAACCCGGGCTCGGTATGCGGGCTCGGCATTCCGGGCTCGATTCGCCCCGGAGCCCCGCGGCTCGATCGACCCCTGCGCCGACCGCACCGCAACCTTGCGAGCGCGTCAGCCGATCTCGGCGCCGAGGACCTGGAGCGCCTCGGTGACCGGCTGGAAGAAGGTCTCGCCGCCCGCCTTGCAGTCGCCGCTGCCGCCCGAGGTCAGGCCGATCGCGGACTCGCCCGAGAAGAGGGCGCCGCCGCTGTCGCCGGGCTCCGCACAGACATTGGTCTGGATGAGGCCGTTGACGACCTGGCCGTCGCCGTAGTTCACGGTCGCGTCGAGGCCGGTCACCTCGCCCTCGTGGACCTGGGTGGTGGAGCCGCTGCGGGACACCTTCATACCCACCGTCGCCTCGGCCGCCTGGGTGATCTTCTGCGTGCTGCCGTTGTAGAGGTTCACGGCGCTCGGGTGCTCGGTGTCACCGCTGTACTTGACGAGGGCGAAGTCGTTCTCCGGGAACTGCGAGTCGACCATCGAGCCGATGGCCGGTCCGTCCGCGGAATCGGACCACTCGGTACCGGCCTTGCCGCAGTGGCCGGCCGTGATGAAGTGCGGCGCACCGTCCTTCACGACGTTGAAGCCGAGCGAGCAGCGTCCGCCACCGTTGTGGATGGCGTCACCGCCGGCGACGAACGGCTTGAACTCCCCGGCCGACTTCTTCAGTTCCGCCTTCTCGCCAAGGCCCTTCACGACCGTCTGGAGCTTGGTCCACTCGGCGCCCTCGACCGTACGGTCGGCGGTGACGACCACCTTGTTGGTCACCGGGTCGGTGGCCCACGACGTACCGGGGATGGAGGCCCGGTCGGTCAGCGCCTTCCGGGCGGACTTCAGCTCGGCCAGGGTGTTCTGGACGACTCTGGCCTTGCCGCCCGCCTCGCGCACGGCTTCGGCCGCTTCCTCGTCGACCACGTTCATCACGAGGGCCTTGGCCTTCGCGTCGTAGTACGCGCCCGCCGCGTCGCCACCCAGGTCCTGCCCCAGCGTCGAGGCAAGCTTTCCGGCCGCCGTCGCCGTCAGGGTCTTGATCGTGGGCTGCGAGGATTCCTCACTGGCGTTCGCAGTCTGGAAGGTGATTCCAGCGGCGACGAGTGCGACGACGGCTCCGCCGGCCATCGTCGCGCGCTTCCTGGATATGCGCCGGTGCTTCAACATCGACCTCCTGTGGGGGACCGTCTGCGGGCAAGTGGGGTGACCGCACACGGAGGATGAGGCGCCCACTATTCCGAGACTGGCCGGTAACACACAAGGTCGGCTTCAGGACGGGCACACGACCGACCGAACCCGTTCCTCGTTCGTTCACAACCCCCGACCACCACCACCAGTTCCGTCTGCGAACACCCGTTGCAATCGTTTGGTGGGCGGCCTGTGAGGACTAGTCCTGTCTTGTTTTCGACGCTGTCCGTCCCTCCGTTTCCGGCCGGCTGATGGGTAATCACCACGAGGGATGGGAATGCCAGGACAGTATGGCTGCACACAGCACATACGGCCCGATACACGGACCGACGGGCCCATAGCGTGAAGGAGGCGGGGGGTTGCGACGTCGCATGCGCGCGTCGGACGGGCGGCATCTGATGGTGGAACGCATCGGGGATCCGCGGGGCAGGCCCGTCTTCCTGCTGCACGGCACCCCGGGCAGCAGGCTGGGTCCGGCTCCGCGGGGCATGGTGCTGTACCAGCGCGGGATGCAGCTGATCGCCTACGACCGTCCCGGCTACGGAGGATCCGACCGGCTGCGGGGCCGCAGTGTGGCCGATGTCGCCGAGGACGTACGGGCGATCGCCGACACTCTGGGGCTCGACCGCTTCGCCGTGGTGGGCCGTTCGGGGGGTGCACCGCACGCCCTGGCCTGCGCGGCGCTGATCCCCGAGCGGGTCACCAGGGCGGCGGCCCTCGTCACCCTGGCACCACGGGACGCCGACGGTCTCGACTGGTTCGAGGGCATGGCCGCGTCCAACGTCCTCGAGTACTCGACGGCCAGCGCCGACCCGGACCGGCTCACGGCGCGCTTCATCATGCGCTCCGATGAGATCCGCAGGGACCCGGTCAAGCTGCTCGACGATCTGCGCCGGGAACTGACCGACTCCGACCGGATGGTGGTCGCGGACGCCGGCGTCCGGACGATGCTGCTGCGCAACTACCAGGAAGCACTGCGCACTTCGGCGTACGGCTGGATCGACGACGCCCTTGCCTTCTGCAGCCCATGGGGATTCGAGCCCGCCGAGATCAAGCCACCCGTGCTGCTCTGGCACGGCGAGAAGGACGTCTTCTCACCGGTCGGCCACTCCCGCTGGCTAGCCCAGCGCATTCCGGGCGCCACGGCCGTACTGGAACCGACCGCCGCGCACTTCGACGCGCTGCACGCCCTGCCCGGGATCCTCACCTGGCTGCTGGAGCCGGACCGCTGACAGACCCCTCGCTCCGTACGGCGTGCTCGCGGAGTCTCGCTCCACAGGGTGCTCCCGAGGCCAGGCCAGGTCCTTTCCGGGTGCTCCATGAGCGAGATCCTGCCCGGCGAGAACCGCTCGGAGCCTGATCCGAACGGTCCCCCGCTCTGCCGGGCCCGTACGAAGGGGCCCGGCAGAGCGAGACGACCACCCGCGGTCACACCGCGAGCGGCTCCAGATCGCGATGGATCCGCCGCTCGTCCCTGGCGATGCGTGTCATGTTGTGGTCGTCACCGAGCAGCCTGCCCAGTTCCTCCACGGTCTCCGCCCGCAGTACCGCCGCCTCGTCCTTGCGTCCGAGCGCACCGAGCGTCACGGACATGTTGGAGGCGACGGCCAGCGTCTCCGGATGGTGGACGCCCAGGACCTCGCGGAGCTTCATGACCGCACGCCGCTCGGTCTCCAGCGCCGCCTCCAGCTCACCCTGGTCGGCACGGGCGTTGGCGAGGTTGACGGTGCAGAACACGGTGTGCGGATGAGCGCTCCCGAGGATGTCGGTCATCCTCCTGATCGTGGGCTGGAGGACCTGCTCCGCGAGCTCGGGTGCACCGCAGCCCCAGTGGTAGATGCCGAGGTTGTTGATCGCGGCGAGGGTGTACGGGTGCTTCTCGCCCGGCACCTCGATGTACTGGTCGACGACCTCCTGTGCCAGATCCCTGGCCGCGACCGGCTCCCCGGCCGCGAACAGGTCCGCCGCCAGGTTCAGATCGCAGGCCAGTGAGTCGGGGTGGGCGTAGGTGTACTTCGCTCGGTAACGGTTGCGGGTGGCCGTGGTGAGCCGGCGCGCGTCCTCGAGCCGGCCCGCCCTGCGCAGCGACACGGCGAGGCTCTTGGCCGCCGCCAGGGTGCCGGGGAAGGCCCGGCCGAGGGTCTCCTTGTAGCTCTCGTAGGTGCGCGACAGCAACGCCACCGAGTCCTCGTACCGCCCGACCTCGCGCAGATCACGGGCGAGCGAGGTGGCCGACGAGAGGGTGTACGGGTGCTCGGGGCCGAGCACCTCGGTCCGCCGGTCGAAGACGTCCTGGTCGATCTCGCGGGCACGCGCGTACTGGCCCACCATGCGCAGATTCAGCGCGAGGTTGTTGGCGGCGGCCAGGGTGCGCGGGTGGGATTCGTGGAAGATCTGGCTGAAGCCCTCGTGCGCCGCTGTGGCCAGCTCCATCGCCTTGCCGTACTGGCCGACCGCGCCCAGGTCCATCGCGAGCCCGGAGGTGGTCATGTACGTGTGCGGATGGGAGGCGCCGAGCACGGCCGTCTGCCGCTCCAGGGTCACCTCGTCCAGCTCCCTCGCCTCCACGTAACGCCCCTGCGAGCGCAGGATGTTGGAGAGGTGGAAGCGGAGGTACAGATACTGCAGATCGTCGTTGCCGAGCATCTCGCGCCAGGCGTCCCGCAGGTCCTCGGCGAGCTCTCCGGCGGTCTGCCAGTCGCCGCGCTTCCACAGGTAGCGCACACGGTCGATGAGCAGCCGGCGGGTCTCGGGCTCCTTGCAGTACCGCGCCTCGGAGGGGCCGAGGTGGGGCCAGATGGTGCCGAACCGCGACCAGGTCTCGGGGTTGTCGATCGGCTCGTCGTCGTCGGGACGCGCCCCGGCGAGGATCCGGTGGACGGCGTGGCGCGCGTCCATCTGCTCCTCCTCGGTCAGCTGGGCCCGGATGACGGCCTGCACCAGCCGGTGGACCTGGATGGAGTTGGAGACCTGGTCGACCTTGGCGAGGGCGAACCGGCCGATCTCCCGGATGACCCTGCCGAGGACGAGCTTCTCCTGGAGGGAGGCGTCGTAGGGCTTGAGGGCTTCGATCATCTCCTTGCTGTAGAGGAGGTTCGCGGAGATCGGCTCGGGCGCGAAGAAGGCGCACAGCTGCAGGAGCCGTACGGCGGCGGGTGAGCGTTCCTTGAGTCGCTCGATGGAGACGTTCCAGGTCGCGGCGACCGGCTCGGGGTAGCCGGCCGGCTGGTTGAGCGCGAGGACGCTCGAAGCCTGCTGGCCCAGCTGCTCCAGATAGGCGGTCACGGGCGTCGCGGTCTCCGCGATCCAGGCCGCTGCCTGTTCGACGGCGAGCGGCAGGTCGCCCACCGCGCTGGCGACCTGGTCGGCGTCCTGGATGGTCAGTCCGGGAGCCCGGCGCTGGAGGTGCTCGATGGACTCCTCTCGCAGGAACACGTCCACGGGCAGTGCGTCACCGTACTGGGACCAGGTCTGGTTCCTGGAGGTGACCAGGATGTGTCCGCCGGTCGGGAAGAACCGCTTGAGCTGCTCGGGATCGTCGGCGTTGTCGAAGACCAGCAGCCAGCGGGAGGTCGGCACACCGCGCCGCAGCAGATCCACGGCCTCCTGGGAGGCTGCCGCCATGTCCTCGCCGCCCTGCGCGCCGAGCCGGATGGCCAGTTCGGCGAGCCCGGCCACGACGTCGTCGATCTGCTCGGACGAGATCCACCACACCAGGTCGTAGTCGGCCATGAACCGGTGCACGTACTCCAGCGCGACCTGGGTCTTGCCGACCCCACCGAGTCCGTAGAGCGTCTGCGGCTGCGGGAGGACGACGGCCATGCCGCCGCCGAGCTGGTCGCGCATCCGCTCCAGGACGACGGAGCGGCCGGTGAATCCGGGGTTGCGGGGCGGCGCGTTCCAGATCTTGGGCACGGTGCCCGGAAAACGCGGCCCGGGTGAGACCCCGTCGACGACCTGCACCGGACGGTCGAGCGCACGCAGCAGCGCCGTGGTCGCGTGCACCTCGTCGAGCCGGAACAGGTCCACGGGGTTGCGGTCGATGTAGGGCGTCGTCAGGCGTACGTCGCCGACGCGCAGCGGCAGCAGATGGCGCCGTCCGCCGCCGGGATCCTCGGACGCGGCGCGCTCCCACACCTCCACCGCCCGCGCGGACTTGAGGTAGGCGCTGGAGAGCAGCACCACGGTGCGTGCCGCGGTCTCGGCGACCTGGGCGACGCCGTCGTCCTGGGAGGGTTCCGCGGAGACGTCGCGCGGTACGACACGGAAGCCGGCCCTGGTGAGGACGGACTCGATCCAGTCGGCCCACATCCGGTTCTCGGCGACGTAGCTGAGGAAGAGATCGGCGGGCAGCGCGGGGCGCCGTCGGGTGAAGGCGTCCCTGATCCGCAGCCTGACCTCCTCGCCGACCGCGGGCATGGAGGTGACCTGCCCCTCGGTGACGACGGAGGTGAGGCGTTCGAAGGCGGAGAGCAGGGAGTTGGTGAGCCCCGCCTCGTCGCCGAAGGTCGCGAGGGTCTCCTCGTAGGCGTAGTAGGGGCGGTACGGAATCTCCACCGCGCCCCAGTACGAGGTGAGTTCGTCGCCCGACAGACCGGTCGGGAAGCGGTCGAACTTCAGCCGGGCGAGGGCCCGTCCGGCGTCCGCCTTCTCCTTCTCGCCCTCGTCGATGCGCATCGGGACGGGGAGGATCCGGATACCCCGGCCGCCGTAGCGCTCGTCGATCTGGCGGGCGACCGCGGCGGCACCGTCGATGGACTGGTCGCTCAGGGTGAAGCAGTCGACCAGGACGTCGGGCAGATGGACGGTGCAGATGTCGGCGATGTCGCTGAGACCAGTGCGGCTGTCGATCAGGACGTAGTCGTAGTTGGCCTTCATGTCGTCGCGCAGTGCGTCGAAGAAGTGCCCGCCGCCGAGACGGTCGTAGAAGTTGTCCCAGTCGAAGGTGGAGACCGTCGCCGAGTACTCGCGGTTCTGCTTGCCGGCGGAGACGAAGTCGAGAGTGCCGCCTGCGGGGAACTCCCAGCCCAGGTTCTCCGGTGTCAGGGACACGGCGTGCGGCTGGATGCGCGCGTAGTCGCGGTGCCAGTCGTCGGGGCGCTGGACGGGGCTGGTCGCGGCCCAGGCGTACTCGGTGATCAGGTCGATGACACCGGTGGTGGCGCCGAGCGTGGACGGGTCGAGGAAGGGGTGGAAGAACTTGTGCAGACCGGGTGCCTCCAGGTCCCAGTCGACGGCGAGGACCCTTTTGCCGTTGGCGGCGAGTATCCAGGCCGTGTTGGCCATGGCCATCGTCCTGCCGGTGCCTCCTTTGTACGAGTAGAAGGTGACGATGCGTCCGTCACGACTGGCTGTCATCCGGGTCCTCCGCATCGGGCGCACGGTCGAGCATGTCGGGAATGAACTGGGTGGTGGCGTACTCGGCGGCCATCGGACCGCGCAGCCGGGGGCGTTCGGTGTGACTGCCGCCGGCCGGTGGATAGACCTGTGCGTGTCTCAGGTACTGCTGGGCGGCCGCCTCCACCACCTGGGGCAGGATCTGGCCGAAGGCCTCCATGCTGGGGACCCCTCGGGCGGCGGCGCGGCAGGCGGCACGGCCCTGGCTCAGCTTGGTCGGCAGGGTCTCCTCCAGTTTGGCGGTCAGTTCGCCGTCGGCGGCCCGGCTCTGGTGGTCGTCGCGGTTCCAGGGGACGACGACACTCACCCAGGGACGGTGCTCGGCGTCGAACGCCGCGAGCCGGGACCGCCGCTCCTCGTCCTCAAGGGCCCAGCGGTCGATGATCAGCAACTCGGGCTGTGTCGGCGGCTGTTTGGCGTCGAGCGGTGCCGCGTCATGGTCGAACGACGAGATGGTGGCCTGGTAGTTGAGGGAGCGGACCAGGTCCTGCGCCACGTACGCGAGGGGCCTGGCGGATTCCGGGTGGTACGGGTTCCAGTCCTGCGGCATGTCGCCGTAGTACGCGGGGTCGCGGCCCTCCGGCACATCGTGCCGGGTGGGGGCGGCGATGGTGACCCTGATGGGGCGGGGGCCGCTGCTGCGGGGTTCGGACGGCCGCGGTGTGCCGAAGGCACTCGGGGCCTGCCGGTAGTCGAGCGGCCGGCTGGGGCCGACTCCTGCGGTGTCCGCCACACTGACGATGCGTTTGGCGAGTTCGTAGACCGCGCGCTCGTACTCCTCGGCGAATATCCGGAGTTTGATGAGGCCGTAGAGGCCGTCGGTGACATAGCGGTCGCCGAAGGCACGGTGGTTGAACTGCAACCGCTCGGCCGGGCCCGGGAGTTGCTCCGGCGGCATCGGCACCCACAGCGCCGGCACGATGGCCTCGGCGGGCCGGTTGCTCTTGGCCTGGTGGTAGATGGCCCGCTGGGCGAACGCGTACCACTCCTTGCCGCACATCTCACTGGCGAAATAGCGGGGCGAGAACAGCGGTACGAAGACACGGCAGGTGGCGAGCACTTCGCCGAGCCGCTCCGACCAGCCCTCGCCCGAGCGTATCTCCCGGTCCATGAAACCGGCCGGCGCACCCGCCGGAAGATCCGTCATGGCCATCACATGGCCACACAGATCACGGAAGAGACGCTCGACCCACATATCGGGATCGGGCCCCCCGGGTCCGTACCGCGGTGTATGCGCATAGCTAAGGAAGAAGTACGGCCGATGGTCCGCCGCTCGCTGCTGCGATGACGCGTGCACACGACCCCCGTCCTGGTCCTGTGTGAACACCCGCACTCTGACGACTGATGGAGTGCGAGCGAATTAATCATTCCGGAGCTGACCGTGCTCCATCCCCTCACCGTCAGTCAATCAACGCCGCTTTTCGGTCATCCACGCGACAGCGTGGTCGACGGCGTCATTGATCGAGAACAATCGTGCGATCGTTCCTCCCAGTTGTCCGTTCTGCACCCGACTTACATCGAACGCATCTCCGATACTTTCGAAATCGCTGTCGTCCAGTGAAACGTCCTTGTATTCCGTCCATTCAGGTCCGTCCGGACCGCGCACCACACAGCGATAGCTGCGCAGCTGCGCACCGGTCCGGTACTCGGCCAGATGAAAGGCCGTACAGGCGGAGAACCCCACGTTGATCATCAGTACCCGCGCCCGTGCCCGGTACAGCTCCGCCAGCGGTGAATCCTCACCGAAATGCGATTCCAGTGGATGCGAGGCGAGAAGCTCGGCCGCCCGCCGTCCCAGGGCGGCGAAGGACACCTGCGGATGCGTACTGCGGACGGCACCCCTCGTGGCCCGAACGGACTCGGCCAATCGGCCCACATCCGTGGAGGTCGTCGTGGTGGGGTCGAAGGCCGGCATAGTGGCCCGGAAGGCCGCCGCCTGAGTGGGTGTCATACCTGCCACGCGGCGCAGATGGGCGGTGGACGTGTCCGAGTTGTCCGCGGTGAACGCGGGCACGACCACGGTGCCCTCCGGGCCCACCGCCGTCAGCAGTGCCTCTCGCAGGGCACCGGCGTCCAGCCCGGTACCGCCGAGTGCGGCGTGGACGAGGACCACGTCCCCCGTCGCGAGCCCCAACTCCCTGAGGTCGTACGCAAGCCCGGTCCGCTCATCCACGGCATAGGTCACGGTCAGCCTCTTCCCCCAGCTGCGCCAGCAGGCGTTTCCCGCCGACGGTCAGTTCAGCGGCGTGCTCCAGGGTCGCGAGCGCCCGCAGGGCCTGCTCGGCGGCGTCCGGGACGAACGCGCCGAGACCTGCCCGTTCATACGCGCCGGCCAGCAGCTCGGACACCGGGACGGGCGCGTCCGTCCATGGGGCCTGATGCGTCCACCAGCCGTCCTCGGTATAGAGGTCGGTGACCTCGCGCAGAGCCTGCAGCCGGGCCCTGCGGTAGCCGCGCAGCAGCGCGAGCGCCAGCTGCGGGACGTCCGCGCGCAGGGGCAGCCCGAGGGCACCGAGGCCGTGCCGGCCGACCGAGGGCCCACCTCCGGCCAGCGGCGTGAGCGTGGACAGGGTCCGGGAGACGTCCCGGGCCTGCTCCGGTGTGCGCTCCCGCAGCAGACCCCAGGCCCCCGCGAGCCTGCCGGTCCAGTCGGCCGCCTCGGCGAGGCCGAGTCCGGGCAGGACGGGTACGCCGAAGCAGTCCCGGTACGGGTCGAGATCGTCGATCGCGAGGTCCGGGGCCCCGTCCCGGCCGAGCCGGCGCACCGGCCGCCAGCCGGCGGTGGGCTCTGCGGGGCGGACGATCCGGCGCTCGACGCCGGCGGCCCTCACCAGAAAGCCCTTCTCGACGGGGCGGACCTGCGCCGTACCGCGCTCCTCCGCGCCGGTCAGACGCAGTTCCCCGAGCGTCGGAAGGTGCAGGGTGCCGTGCTCGTAGGGCACGGTGACGGACTGGTCGGGACCGCCCCGTACGACAGCGGCCGCGACCGATGCGGACAGCCGGGCGGCCGGGGCGGTGACGGCGCCCGGGCGCTGCTGCTCGAGGGCGTCCAGGGCCTCGTGCAGCCAGCTGGCCGTGTACGGGTGGGCCAGCACCTCGTCGAAACCGAACCCGTCGGAGTGCTCCAGGGCTTCGGTGAGTTCCCAGGCGCGGGCCCAGTCCTCACCGCCGCGTCCGGCCAGTGCGTCGTGGAGCCCCGCGAGCAGCAGCCAGGTGAGCTCGTGCTGCTCGGTGCCGAGGGCCGCGGTGTCCGTCACCGCGGGCGACACGGACCGGGCCGCGGTGCGCAGCTCGATACCGCGGACGAGCGCCTCCAGGTCGGTGCAGTACACCGAGGGGTTGTCGAAGTCCGTGCCGCTGCGGTACCGGTGCGTGTAGAGGCCGCCGCCGCAGGAGCGGACGACGGGGCACCGGCGGCAGGTCTCGCTGACACCGGCCAGTTCGAGTTGGCGCGCACGGATGCCGGGATGGGCCGCGACCTCGTCCAGGGTGTGGTCGAACACGGTGAACCCGGTGGCCGCTGCACCCTCGTAGGCGCTCTTGAGCGAGTCGACCTGCTCCAGGGCGCCGTCGGTCTCCACCACGACGAGGTCGGTGGGCGCGAGGCCGAGCGACTCGGTGAGGCTCGGCCCTCCGGTGAGCGTGGACAGGACCGATTCGAACAGCCGCACAGGTACCCGCCTGCCCTGGCGGTCCCAGCGGTCGAAGACCGTGAGGATCCAGTCGGCGTAGGCCGTCGGCGAGCCGTCGGGCCGCGGGGGCGGTTCGTCCCAGGTGGCGTGCGGCAGCAGGAAGTCGATGCGCGGTGGATCGAGCTCCATGAGCGCGTCGTACACGGCGACGGGGTCGTTCTCCACGTCGATCGTGCAGAGCAGGCCGAGGTCGAGATGGCGGTAGCGGTCCTGGTGCAGCAGTTCCACGGCTCTGAGGACCAGGGGGTGGCTGCTGCGGCCGTCCGCGAAGCGGCGATGGCGGTCGTTGGCCGTCTTGTCACCGTCGAGGGAGATGCCGACCCTGACGCGGTATTCGTCGAAGAGGTCGAGATAGCGGGGGCTGAGCTGGAGCCCGTTGGTGTGGATCCTCAGATCGAGCGCGGCGACGCCGTCGAGGGCGGAGGTCAGCTCCTCGCAGATCCGTCGTAGCCGGGCGGGGCCGGCCAGCAATGGCTCCCCTCCGTGCAGGATCACTGACACGGAGGGCAATGCATGGGTCCTTGCATGCTCGGCCAGTCGCCGAGCTGTCCGGACGATCGCGTCGTCAGAGATTGCCTTAGGGCGTGTACGCCAGCTCTGATCTGCGTGTTCATAGATGTAACAGTGGTCGCATGCGAGATCGCACCTGCTGTGCACCTTGAGAACGATCTCGCGGAATGGGACCAGCGGTCCTGTCATTCCACCAGTCTAGGGTCAGGCGGGGAGCCTGGAGACCAGACTAGAGAGCCGAGTTGAAACTCGGCACCCGATCGGTGCGGTCGACGGCAGCGGGACGCACGCGACCCAGCTTCCTGACGGCATCGGCACCGTGCACGTCGATCTCGGTGACGGGCACACGATTCTTCTTCGCGGCGGCGAAGGTGGCTGAGGTCTGGAAGGTCACGACGGCCGTCCTAGGTCATCTTGTGCTAACAGAGGGCACCGCACCGTTGCAGTGTCGGCGGCACGACTTTACTCTCATGGCCACCCACAGCAACTCGGCACGTAGAGCTGAAACAAAAGCGTTGCGCGAGTATTCCCCACTCCGAACGGAACAAGCCATTCCATCGAACGAGTGAAGCCAAATCCGCCGAGGGGGGTACGCATGGCCGGGGTTCCCGGACATCTGCAAAGCATGGTCTTCCGAAACGCTGATCTGCCGGTTCTCTTCCACCGCACCGACGAGACCGCCATCTCGCGCCAGCGCGAGGCTGTCAACGGCACCCGGCTGCAGTTACTCCTCCTCGTCCTGGGAGCCGGGCTGGCGGCGCTGCCCTGGCGCGGCTCGATCGGTCACTCCTTCCAACTCATGGGCATGCTCAGCGCGTTGGCGTACGCCGGGGTTCTGGTGGTCAGCTTCCGCGGATCCCGTCACCGAGCAAAGTCGCATTGGCAACTCAACCGCTCCGCAGCGGAGTTCATCCGCTCGATGTGCTGGCGGTACGCGGTCCACGGCGCACCCTTCGACTCCAACTCGCCCGATCCCGACCGGCTGTTCGTCACACGACTGGAAGAGGGACTGCAGGAACTGAGGAAGGTCGGATGGGTGGACCCGCGGGAGAACGGGGAGAGCGCCGCCGGCACCGAGCTCATCACCACACCGATGCGACTGCTGCGGGAGAAGGTCTTCAGCGTACGCAAGGAGACATATGTACGAGACCGGCTGATCGAACAGCGCAACTGGTACCACCGGCGCACGGAGGTCTCCCGGCGGGCCACCCTGCTGTGGCAGCTGACGATCGGCCTGCTCACCCTGCTGGCCCTGCTGTTCGGGACCCTGCGCACCTTCTCGGTCACCGAGTCGGCCGAACCCTTCGGACTGCTCTCGGCGGCGGCCGCGGCGTGTCTGGCGTGGAGCGAGATCCGGCGCCATCAGCCGCTGATCGCCGCCCACTCGCTGGTCGAGGAGGATCTGGCGGCGATCCACATCGCGATGGAGACCTCGGTGAACGAGGAACAGTGGGCGTCTGCCGTGTACGAGACCGAGCGGATCGTGTCACCCCAGCACACGGACTGGCTTGTGCGACACCGTAGTTGACCGTCCGTCACTCCTGGCGGCCCACTCCTCAGGCACGCTCGACGCCGGGCCGCCAGATGACGGTGACGGGGGTGCCGGTCTGCCGCGCGTAGCGCACGATGTCACCCGTCCCGCCGAGCCCCCGGGCCGGCTGCCCGTCCCAGACGGCGAGCAGCCGGTCGCAGTTGTCGGCGATGTAGGCCCCGGCGGCATAGTAGGCCTCGTCGGTGGAGTGGTCGAAGGCCATCCGGATCTCCTGGGCGGCCAGACTCCTCAGACTGCGGAAGCGCGCCAGTTCGTCCGGATGGTCGAAGGCGTCCTCGTAGTCACCGCTCGGGATCACGACGGTGAGCGCGGCGCCGCATTCGAGTGCGATGTCGGCGAAGATCTGGTCGGCGCCCGCCGCCAGGCTGGACAGTGCTTCCAGTGAGCCGCTGTGACCGCAGAGCAGTCTGCGGATGGCTGTGCGGACATGGGTCATGGCCTCGGGCGGGATGTTCCGGTGGCCGGTCACTCCGATGCGCTTCACAGATCGCAACCCCCCTGGCGTCTACGGTGCGCGACCGTTCTGACATCCTCTCAAATCCGCGCAAGAGGACGGGCCCGCGTACTCGATCCGGACACCGGTGGCCGCCGCTACGGTGCGGCGAAGGAATCGAGATGCCGCCGCAGCACTTCCTGGATCTCGTTGGTGTCGCCGGCAGGCAGCAGCCACGGGGTCTCGGCTCCGTTCGCCATGGCGAGACTGCTCGCAAAGCGCACGAGGTGCGGTGCGGGGGCGAACGAGTCGCGAAGCCACGTGGCGAAGACGCCGGCTTCGGCCGAGGTCACGTCGGTGAGTCTCGCAGCACTCGGTCCCGCCGAGCCGGAAGCTCAGCGGGACCGAGGAGAACCACCCCCTCACCGATCTGGAGCGTCCGGATCGGGGACGGGGGCTTTGACTACAGCTCGAGCTGGTGTGCGAGGGGATTGCGGGAGGGCGGAATCAGTAGACGCTGACGCCGTACGCGCTGAGTGCCTCGGTGACCGGCTGGAAGAAGGTCGTACCGCCGGAGCTGCAGTTGCCACTGCCGCCGGAGGTCAGGCCGATGGCGCGGCTGCCGGAGTAGAGCGGGCCGCCGCTGTCGCCCGGTTCGGCGCAGACGTTGGTGCGGATCATCCCGTAGACGATGTCCCCGCCGCCGTAGTTGACCGTGGCGTTGAGACCGGTGACGGTGCCGCTGTGGGTGCCCGTGGTGGATCCGCGGCGGGTCACCGACATCCCGACGGTGGCGTTGGCGGCGCTGGTGATGTCCACGCCGCCGACCGTTCCCGGCTTGGCGATCGAGGTGTTGGTGTAGCGGACGATGCCGTAGTCGTTGCCCGGGAAGCTGGAGCCCGCGGTCGGGCCGAGGACGGTCGTGCGGGCGGAGTTGGCGTACCAGGTGCCCGCGCCGTCGGTGCAGTGGCCTGCGGTCAGGAAGTACTGGGTGCCCGCGCTGTTGCGGACGTTGAAGCCGAGGGAGCAGCGCCAGCCGGATGCGTAGACGGCGTCGCCGCCGGAGATCAGCTTGGAGAGCTTGCCCGGGATGCGCTCGATGCGGAGCGCGCCGGAGTTCGATCCCGCGGTCTGCCTGAGCTTGGCGAGCTCGGCCTTGGAGACGGTGGAGTCGGCGGTGACGACCAGGGTGTTGGTCGCCTTGTCGATGTACCAAGCGGTGCCGGCCACATCGGCTTCGAGCACGGCGTCGCTCGCGGCGGAGAGCTGCGTCGCGCTGAACATGCGGGGAGACTCGTCGGCGCTGGCGGTGGGGACGGCCAGGGCTGCGGCTGCGACGAGTCCGGTGGTGACGGCGAGCAGACGGGTTCGTCTCGCGACGCCACTGCGGGGGATGGTGCGCTTGATCCTCACTTGTCGTTCCTCCAGAGGGGGATCGGGGACCCGGCTGTGGGGTGACGGGTCCGTGAGGCGCAGTCAGCAGGCGGGGCGGATGCGGCATCCCTTTCCGCCACGTTCTGACAAGCGCTGTTCGGAGTATTCGCGGCCTCAACTACCCACGCAAGGGGGCCTTTCGGTCGCCGGTAGACCCGTGGACGGCGCCCCGTCAAGACAGCTTGCCCGGCCGAGTCCGGAAACCGGAGTCCGGGGGTCTGCCACCGGGCGTCCGGCAGCCGAGCAGCCCGCGCTCGTCGGCGTTTTCGCCGGTCGGCGGGCGCGGTGGGGATTCGGCGCAGGCGCATCACCTATCGGCCGGCGGCTCCGTGGAGACGACCGCTTCGTGGTGGACCTGTCAGCCCCGGACAGGGAAAGCACCACGGCGGCGCATCCTACGGTCCCCTTCGAACAAGGCCGGAATTCGATGTTCCGGATGGGTCGATGAAGGGAACCGGGGCAGGTGGGAACAGACGACCGGAGGGGTACGCGGTACACCGGAGACCCCTGACACGTTCGGGTGCGGGGCCATCGGTGAGGCCGCGCCGGGCTCTACCGCAGCAACAGAGCCGTGTCAGCGGCGCTCGCCCGGGGCGCGCAATCCGGCGCATGCTCCGACGCGCTGCCGCGGCCTTCCCCCGCCGCCAGGTCGTGCCCCCAGGACGCGCACGTACTGCGCTGGTCCTGACACAACCTCAGCAGCCGTCGCACGGACAGCAGCAGTCGCAACCGTCACAGCCGCAGTCGTCGCACTTGTGGCAGCAGCCCTCGCGCTTCTTCCGGGACCACGGCCCCTCGTACTCCTCGGCACAGCAGAGTTTGCAGGTACAGCACAGGCCGATGAAGGCGCCGCAGCCCGCCAAGAAGCCGCGCGGCTTCGGCTTGTGCGGACCGCCGCCGTACTCGGGCGGCAGTCCCCCGGGGCCGCTCGGACCGCCCGGACCACCCGGGCCTCCCGGCACACCGCCCCCGTAGGGGTTGGACGATCCATACGGGCCGTGCAGCCCGTGCCCGCCGTGCTGCCCGGGTGACCCCGCGCCGCCTCCGTAGGGCCCCGCGCCGTACGGGTTGCCCTGCGGAGGATGGCTTCCGTAGCCCTGGTGCGAACAGCCGACGGTACCGAAGGCCCGGTCGACGGACCGCACCAGTTCGTGGGCGAGCAGCATGTGCAGCAGCTTGTCGTCGACGAACTCGGCGTCGCGCAGCGCGAGCCTGATTCCGTGCAGGGCGTCGTCCGCGAGCCGCCGTGCCTCCGCCAGTGAGGTGCCGGTCGCCGTCAGCGGGTTCCACGCACCCGACGCGGCGTCAGTTTCCTTGTCCTCCACCGCGTCCAGCAGATGCGCGAGACGACCGAAGAGCCGGCCCGCCTCGGCGAGCGGGGCGACGTTCCCCGGCCGGCCGGCCAGTACGGCGGTGTGGGCGAAGGCCGCCGCGGTCGCCGTCTCCGTCGGCTCGGTCACCGTCAGCAGCGGGGTGCCCGGCCCCGCGAGGGCCTCGATCCCGGTCTGCCGGTCGACGGCGTCGACCAGCACGGCCGTGTCGAAGCCCAGCTCCCGGCCGGTCCGCGCTCCGGCCCGGTCCCAGCTTCGGGCGACCTTGCGGGCCGCGGCGGCCACCGGCCTGCGTGCCAGCACCCCGTCCCCGTCGGCGACATGGTCCCGCACCTTCGCCGAGGCGAGCACCAGTGACACGGTGGCGGCCAGCCGGGCGCCCTCACCACGCGCGACGGGAGCCGTGCGCATGGCGCGCAGCGGACAGGGGCCTGCCGTCCTGCGCAGCCGGGTGGCGTGCTCGGTCTGAGCCTCCGTCAGAACCGAGACGACAAGCCCGTCGTAGTTGGTGACGATCCGGGCGAACTGGCCGTGGTCCGAGCGAAGTGCCAGGCACAGACCGCAGAGATGGGCCATCCACTGCGTCTTGAGGCCGTCCGTGAGCCGATGGGTGCAGGGCCTGACGATTCCGAACACGACATGTCCCCCGTGAAGCCGTTCGAGTGCGCGGCCCGCATCGTACCCGCCGGACTCGTTAGGCCATACGCGCCCGACGTCACCCATCCGGCACGACATTCATATTTTGCTTCGATATGAGGCGTCTGAAGGCTCCTCAGGGCCCGTATTCAGGAACAATGTTGACGAAACGCCACATCTTCTGCACCAGTACCGTCACGAAACCCGCCTGCGGCGACTAACCACTTGGCGCACGATCCGCATCATGGACGACCATAGTGATGCGGAACCACGAGTGACCGCGGTGAAAGGAGGCGTCCATGGCATCGGTACGCAAGGCGAGTGCATGGCTGGGGCTCGTCGAGGACAACGACGAGCGGTACTACGACGACGAGTACTCCGAGGGTGCGGGAGCGGCCGAGCAGTGGGTCACCGACCCGCGGGTCCAGGTGGCCTCCGAGGCGGCACAGGAGCAGGGCCGCCGCATCGCCACCATCTCTCCCGACAGCTTCCGTGACGCGCGCATCATCGGCGAGCACTTCCGGGACGGCGTTCCGGTCATCGTCAACCTGACGTCCATGGAGCCCACCGACGCCAAGCGCGTCGTCGACTTCGCAGCCGGGCTGACCTTCGGGCTGCGGGGCTCGATCGAGCGTGTGGCGACCCGGGTCTTCCTGCTGACCCCCGCCGACACGGAGATCGTCACCGGAGAGCCCACCGGCCACCCCGGTGACAACTTCTTCAACCAGAGCTGAGGCCGGGATGGCCCCCGGCCGCACGCCCCGGCCCGCGGCGGGGACGCCGTACCGTGCGGCGTCCCCCGGCAGACGCGGAAGCCGGACCGAGCAAGGCGCTCGCCGGTCTACCGGAAGGCATCGAGACCGGTGAGCGCCTTGCCGAGCACCAGTTGGTGCATCTCCACGGTCCCCTCGTAGGTGAGCACCGACTCGAGATTGGTCGCGTGCCGCATCACCGGGTACTCGAGCGAGATCCCGTTGGCACCGAGGATGGTGCGCGAGGTGCGGCAGATCTCGATCGCTTCCCGCACGTTGTTGAGCTTTCCGAAGCTGACCTGCTCCGGACGGAGCCTCCCTGCGTCCATCCGCCGCCCGAGGTGGAGGGCGAGCAGGATCCCCTTGTGCAGTTCGAGCGCCATGTCGGCGAGCTTGGCCTGGGTGAGCTGGAAGCCGCCGATGGGCTTGCCGAACTGCTCGCGCGTCCTGGCGTAGTCGAGCGCGGCCTCGAAGCTGGATCGGGCAGCGCCCATGGCGCCCCAGACGATGCCGTAGCGCGCGTGCGACAGACAGCCGAGCGGGCCCTTGAGCCCGGTGACGCCCGGCAGGACGGCGTCGGCGGGCAACCGCACCTCGTCCAGGACGAGTTCACTCGTGACGGACGCACGCAGTGACCACTTGTGGGTGATTTCGGGGGCCGAGAATCCAGGGCTGTCGGTCGGGACGGCAAAACCGCGGATCCCGTCGTCGGTCTGTGCCCAGACGACCGCCACGCCCGCGACCGAGCCGTTGGTGATCCACATCTTGCGGCCCGTCAGCACCCAGTCACCGCCGTCGCGCTTGGCGTACGTACGCATCGCGGCGGGATCGGATCCGACGTCGGGCTCGGTCAGGCCGAAGCAGCCGATCGTGGAGCCGTCCGCCATCGACGGCAGCCAGCGCTGCTTCTGCTCCTCGGAGCCGTACTTCCAGATCGCGTACATGGCCAGGGAGCCCTGCACCGAGACGAGCGAGCGGATACCGGAGTCGGCGGCCTCCAGCTCCAGACAGGCCAGTCCGTACTGGACGGCCGTCGCGCCCGCGCAGCCGTAACCGGTCAGCGACATGCCGAGCGCGCCGATCGAGCCCAGTTCGCGGGCGAGTTCACGGATCCCGGGGAGCTCACCGCGCTCGTACCACTCGGCGATGTGCGGCAGCACGCGGTCGGCGGCCCAGGAGCGGACGGTGTCGCGGATCGCGAGGTCCTCCGGCTCCAGGAGGTCGTCGATGCCCAGGGGGTCGGCGGGGTCGAAGGGCGGCAGCTTCGAGGATGCGGTCATGAGGGTGCCTCCGGCGGCCGGCACGGCGCTGTGCGCAGAACCTAGCGGTGTTAGTTAATGCTCCGCGCTGACGTTACGGCTCAGTGTGCCGTGCGTCCAGAGCGGGCCGCGCCCGCCGCTTCGGCGGCCTTGCGGTACGCCGGGGCCGGGGCCGGGGCCGCGCTCCGCAGATGGTCCCGCGTGGGGAGAGCCGCCTGTCCGGGGAGCCCGGGCGCACCGTGGTCGAGTGCACCGTGGTCGAGTGCACCGTGGTCGAGTGCCCCGTGGTCGAGTGCCCCGTGGTCGAGTGCCCCGTGGTCGAGTGCCCCGTGGTCGCCCGCCTCGCTCCGCTCACTCGCCGCGTCCTGCGCGTACGCACGGGCATCGGGACGCGCGGGCGCGGGCACGTCGGTCTCCTCGGCGCACTCCATCACCTTCGGCAGACGCAGTGCCGCCAGCGCCCCGAGCAGCAGCAGCCCGGCACTCACCACGAGCGTGACGTGCAGACCGTGCACGAACGAGGTCCGCGCGGCGATCCGCAGTGCGTCCCCGGCGGGGCCGCCAAGGGTCTCGGCCACCTGATAGGCCTCGCCGAGCGAGTTGGTCGCGGCGGAACGCGCGGCTCCCGGCACTCCGGAGGCAACGGTCAGCCCGGGCGCATAGGCGGCGTTCATAACGCTGCCGAGCAGCGCGATGCCCATACCGGCGCCCAGTTGGTACGAGGTCTCGCCGATGGCGGCGGCCCCGCCCGCCTGGGCCGCGGGAGCCTCGCTCAGCATCGACTCGTACGCGGCGAACAGGGTGGTCTGCAGCCCGAAGCCGAGCAGCACGAAGCCGGCGGTGAGCAGCAGCGGCCGGTCGTGGTGTCCCATCAGGGTGAGCAGCAGCACGGCAGCCGCGGTCAGCACGAAACCCCAGCCCACCATCCGCCGCGGGCCGACGCGACGCAGGGTGTACGAACCGGTCGCACCCGCCGCCATGGCCGCGAAGGTGAGGGGCAGCAGCCGCAGCCCCGTCTCCAGTGGGCTGAGTTCCAGCACGAGCTGGAGGTACTGGACGGCGATCAGCTCCAGGCCGACCAGTGCCAGCATCGCGAGCACGATGCAGCCCACGGAGGTGGAGAAGGTCGCCCTGGCGAACATCCGCATGTCGATGAGGGGATGGTCGCGGCGCCTCTGCCGGCGTACGAAGAGGGCGAGCAGCACCGCTCCGGCGAGCAGCGGACCGGAGGTGCGCAGGTCGAGCGGCCCGTGACCCACGCCGAGCCGCTTCACGCCGAGGACCATTCCGAGCACGCCGGACGCGGCCATCAGCGCGCCGACGACGTCCCACGGCCCGTCGCCGCTTCCCCTGGACTCGGGGAGCAGCCAGCGGCCGACCGGCAGGATCAGCATCATCAGCGGGATGTTGATCAGGAAGACCGAGCCCCACCAGAAGTGCTGGACCAGGAAGCCGCCGAGCACCGGTCCGGTGGCCGCGCCCACGGCGGCGACCGCGGTCCAGATGCCGATGGCGGTGGCGCGCTCGCGGCGGTCGGGGAAGACGGCCCGCAGGATCGAGAGTGTCGCGGGCATGATCATCGCGCCGCCGACGCCGAGCAGGGCGCGGGCCCCGATGAGCACCTCGGGTGTGGTGGCCAGTGCGGCGACGGCGGAGGCCACGCCGAAGAGCGCGTAGCCGAGCAGCAGGATGCGCCGGCGGCCGACGCGGTCACCGAGCGTGCCGAAGAGGATCAGCAGCGAGGCGCACACCAGCGGATAGGCGTCGACGATCCAGAGGAGCTCGACACCGCTCGGGCGGAGGTCCTCGGTGACGGCGGGCACCGCGACGTGCAGCACGGTCGCGTCGAGCGCGACCAGCAGCAGGCTGAGGCAGAGGACGAGGAGGACGACCCAGCGGTTGGCACCGCCGCCGGCGCGCGTGCGCGCTCCGGTCGTGGTCGTCCCGAACATGTACGTACCTCCTGGTGAGTCTCTCGCGTCGGTGGGCCGGCCGGGGCGGGGCCTCGGGTGGGTGGCCCGGCATCGACGGGCGAGTGATCAGTCAGCGTACGCGAGTCCGGGCCGGTGACGCGTGGTCCACCTCTCACCTCACCGGGCCCCGCAGTGTGGCGTACACCACGCCGGACTGCCGGTGAGGTGGTACCCGTCGCGTGCGGAACGGCCCCGGAATTCCGGGCACCATTCCCGTGAACTGTTTTCTGTGCGACTGTTCGCGTTTCTTCGCCGACAAACACACCGCCCGCGGGTGCCGCCCCGCATTTGATGTGGACATACGCCTGCTTTTGCCACTCCGAACCGGAAAGAATGTCCGACTGAGACGCACTCCACATCACATCGTCATCACGAAGAGCCGAGATCGGCCTGGCGCAACGCTCACTCCCTGTAACGTCGATTGGGTGCGTACCGACATCTTTGCCCGTCTGGACCGGGAGCCGGAGCCGCCGAAGATAGAGATCCCGCGGATGAGCCGCACCCGTCTCGCCCTTCTCGGCGGGACCGCGGCGTTCTATCTGGCGATCGTCGTGGCCGTGATCGTCTCTTCCTGGCTGGTGATCGTCGACTGGAAGGTCATGCTCTTCCGGCCGTACCAGCAGTGGCCGGAACTGCACGCGTTTCTGGACTACTTCGTCGTGCTCGGACAGCGCGGCCCGACCGCGGTGATGGTGGCGGCCTGGCTGGGCTGGCGTTCATGGCGCCAGCACACGCTGCGGCCGCTGCTCTCCCTGGGCGCCGCACTGCTGCTGCTGAACGCGACGGTCGGCTCGGTCAAGCTCGGCCTCGGGCGGCTCGGACCGCACTACGCGACGCAGATCGGCTCCCCCGAGCTCTTCGCCGGCGGCGATATATTTCCGTCCGGCCACACCGCCAATGCCGTCGTGACCTGGGGAATCCTCGCCCATATGGCCACCACTCCACGGGCTCGGCGGTATCTGTCGGCGCTGTCCGCGGTGGTCGCGCTGGGCGTCGGCCTGACCACGGTCTACCTCGGTACGCACTGGCTGAGCGATGTGCTGCTGGGCTGGGCGGCGGGTCTGCTGATCCTGCTGGCGCTGCCGTGGTGCGAGCCGTTGATCGGGCACGCCGAGGCCTTCATCCTGTCGCTCCGCGACCGGCTGCGGGAACGTCGTCTTCCGGTGCCTTCGATGCCCGTCGCCGCGGGCGGACCACGACCCGTGGTGTACCCGCAGCGGGTGTCGTCGCAGGACCAGGACGGTGAGCCGACGCGCAGGCCGGTGGGTGCGGGAAACGGCCGGGTATCCGCTCCGGGCGGGACCCCGTCCGCCGCGACCGCGCAGCTCACACCGCCACGTACGCACGCCGTCGCACGCTCGGGACACGGCGGGCACGCCCCGCACGGCTCCCACCCGTCGCACGCGGTGCACACCAACCCGGTGGCGCCGACCGGCAGCCGCCGCCCGCCGCGGTCACGTCCGGTCACGGGCGGCTGACGACCGGGAGGCCTCGCACGACGCCTCGCATCGCGACTGTATGGCGAAGGGCCCGACCGCGGTCGGGCCCTTCGCCATACAGTCGCCATACAGAGGATGCGAGATACGGGGGATGCGAGCGCTCCGGCGCCGCGGGTCGGCGTCAGCCCTTCCAGCAGCGGCGGACCGTGCCGTCGTCGCCGACCTCGAAGTTCAGCCGCCCCACCAGGTACTCCATGGTGATGAAGGCACCCGGCGGCAGCGATCTGACGGTGGTCCAGCCCTGGCGGCGGGCGCGCCGCTCCGCCGTGTCGGCGTCGAGGCCGACGTAGTTCTCGGGGGCGTCGTCGGGCTGTGCGGGAGGAGTCGGTATGGGTGCCATGGAACCTCACCGTAGGCGGCAGCGGACAGTGACGGAAGCCATGAGGGCCTTCGCTTCCCCCCTTGGTCTCCGGCCCGGGGAGCCCCGCCGGAGGCTGTCGGCACGGCCCGGTGGTTCACCGTCGGCACGGGCCGTCCTTACACGTATCACCATCCCCGCGTACCTCACCGGTCACACTTGTGTCACAGGATCACGACATGTGTTTGACACCACCGTGTTCATTCGTGCGATTAACCGGAGTCATCCGTCCGGGAATTGCCAGAACGTTTCTGAATTTCACCGCAGAAGAACATGTGCCGCCCGGGAAATAGCCCCTGCCGTCGCATCGCGACGAACTGCCGGGGACCGGGAATTCATCATTCCTTACGCACTCCCTACTTCAGGACGAAACGGCCCTTCGCTCGTACGCGTATCACCCGTCACCCGGCTCGTGTCGCACCCTCTCGGGTGGTCTTGGTGCCTGGCATCGTGACACCAGCCCGAGACCGATTCCGCGCCGGACGAAGGTCCGCTCCGGTGACCGCGAGGTGGCAGCGATGGGCCGGACACCCCCGGGGCGCCGCCGCCACGACCCGCTTCAGGCGGCGGGGCCGCGCGGTCGCGGACTGGCTCACCGCCACCGGCCACAAGAAGATCGGGCATCTCTGCCTGATCACCTCGTTACCACGAAGTACGCGCCGAAGGTCGACGTCGACGACCCCTGGGGGTTCGGCCGGTCACTGGAGTGGGCGACCTCCTGCCCGCCGCCCCGGCACCACTCCTCTCGCTCCCGCGGATCCGCTCCGAGTCCCCGGCGTTCGATCTGCACCACCCCGGTTTCGCGCCACCGCGCGAGCTGCCCGCGGACGGCCGGACGGTCATTCCCCCAGGGCCCGGGACAGCCGGTCCCTGAGCGCCCGGACGTGCCCGGTCAGCTCCTCGGGCTCGACGATCTCGAAGTCGAAGCCCATGAGGGCCGCATGAATGACCATCACGTCGAGACTCGCCGCTCCGGTGTGCAGCAGACAGCTCTCCGGCCCCTCCGCCTCCAGCACACCGTCGGACGGTGACACGGCCACGGCCGCCCGCTGCGCCGACACCCGCAGTCTGATGACCGCCTTCGCGGCATACGCGGCGGTGGACACACCCTTGGAGACATAGGCCGCCAGATCCTCCGCCGGCGGGGTACGCGGGGCGAAACGCGGGCCGTGCGGCGGCTTGGGGGTGATCCGGTCGACCCGGAACGTCCGCCAGCCGGCCCGGTCCACGTCCCAGGCGACGAGATACCAGCGGCGCTCGCTGCACACCAGGCGGTGCGGTTCCACGGTGCGCCGGGTCGAGGTGCCGCCGTGGTCCTCGTACGCGAAACGCAGTCGCTCGGCGTCCCTGCAGACCCCCGCCAGTTCGGCCAGGACGGAGGGGTCGACCTGGGTACGCGCGGTGCGCAGCATCGGCACGGTGTACGCGTTGAGGGCGCTGATCCGCCGTCGCAGCCGGCTCGGCAGCACCTGTTCGAGCTTGGCCAGGGCGCGTACGGAGCTCTCGCCGATGCCCTCGATGCCCTGGCCGGCCGCGGTGCGCAGACCGACCGCGACGGCGACGGCCTCGTCGTCGTCCAGCAGCAGTGGAGGCATCTGGGCACCCGCGCCCAGCTGGTAGCCACCGCCGGTGCCGGGGCTGGCGTTGACGGGATAGCCGAGCTCGCGCAGCCGGTCGACGTCCCGTCGCACGGTGCGCGGGGTGACGCCGAGCCGCTCGGCGAGGTCGGCGCCGGACCATTCGCGGTGGGCCTGCAGCAGGGAGAGCAGGCGCAGTAGTCGCGCCGAGGTTTCCAGCATGGAGCGAGTCTGGCAGTACTTTCGGACAGGAGCGGTCCGCAGACGACGACGGGCGTCCTCACCCCCGGCGAGCGTGCTCCCCAGGCGACGGACACCCCCGCACCCGCCCTACGGGTGTGGGGTCAGCTCCACGCACAGGTCGTTGGCGGTGGTGTAACACGGCGCGGCGCGATACCCCTCGGCCTCGTGGACCGGATAGACGAAGGTGCCCCTGCGGTTCCAGATGTCGTCCAGGAGGCGGGAGATCCGCACCGCTCCGGCACCCTGCGCCGGCCGCAGCCACAGCGTCCACAGCTGTTGCTTCCGGACCGAACCCTCGACGAGCTCCGCGTACGGCACGGTGAAGCGGAAGCGCTCGCCGTCTCCCGCCACCGCGAACCGGTGGACGCTGTCCCCGTGCCGCGCCTCGACCACCGCACCCTCGCCGGTCCGTGCCCCGTACAGGACGCACTCGACGGTGAAGTCGCCCTGCCCGAAGGTGATGTCCCCGGCCTCGGCGTGCGGCGCGCGCACCCAGGCGCGCACGGCGAGAGTGCCGTCCGCCGTCGGACAGGGCACACGCACACGGACCTTTCCGGGCTCCGGGACCCGGTCGACAAGCGCCCGGAGGTCGCGGACACCGGACTCGACGGCTGCGTCCTCGTCGTCGAGATACGCGTCCCAGTAGCCGTCCGCCAGTTCCACGGTGCCGGACAGCTCGGCGCGTGCGCGCCCGCCGCCGGCCGGGACGAGCGGCAGCCGCACGGTGTCGTCGGGGCCGGTGCCTCCGCCGCGTCTGCGCAGCACCAGCGCCGAGCCCCCGGCCGTGCCGACCGCCAGGTCGAAGGTGACGGTGCCCGCGGAATCGGCCACGCAGTCGGCGCGCGGCGCACGGCGCGCGGTGGACCGCTCTGCCGACCCGGTGGACGCGGTGGACGCGGTCATGCCTTCTTCCCCTTCCGGATCGCATCGGCGGCCTTGTAGCGCAGCGCGTAGGCGCTGTCGAGCACGGCGCCTCTCGAACGGTGTATGGCATCCCGGAGGGCGCCGCAGGTACGGACGCTGCCGCCCCGGGTGACGAGTTCGGTGAACAGCGCCTCGTGGCGCTCGGCGATCCGCACCGGGTCGAAGCGCTCGGAGGCTCTCAGGGCCGCCTCGCCGGTGCGGCGCCGCAGTTCGTCGTCGTCGATCAGGCCGAGCAGGGCGTCGGCGACCGCGTCCGCGTCCCCGACCGGTACCAGCCGTCCGTCAACCCCGTCCTCGATGATCTCGGCCGGGCCGTGCGGGCAGTTCGTGGAAACGACCGGGAGGCCGCAGCGCATCGCCTCGACGATGGTCATCCCGAAGGACTCCATGCTCGAAGTGACGGCGGCGATCGAGCCCTTGACCCACTCCGGTTCGAGCGGATTGGCGGGGCCCATCAGGAAGACGTGGTTGTGCAGTCCGCGCTGTTCGATCAGGGTCCGCAGGGCGGTGCGTTCGTTGCCGGTCGCGTCGCCCGTGCCGTAGATCCTCAACCGCCAGTCGGGGCGGGCCGCGACGACCTTGGAGAAGGCCTTGACCAGCAGGTCGTAGCGCTTGACCTTGGTGAGCCGGCCGGCAGCGATCACCCACTTCGCGGCGGGATCGGCGGGCGCCGCGCCTGGTGCCGGCACGCTGTTGGGCACGGACTCGATCCGTACCCCGCTCAGCTTCAGGCGTGTGCGGTAGGCCCGGGCGTCCGCCTCGGTGACCGTGGTGACCGCGTCCAGCAGTGCGTAGCGGTGGGCGATCTCGCGCCGCAGCCGGTAGCCGTGGCTGTCCAGCGTCAGATGCTCCTGGCCGACCCTGGCCGGGCCGCGGCGGGCCTGGCGGGCGATGTGCACGTTCAGCCCGGGGCGGGTGCCGACGACGACATCGGCCTCCAGCGACCTCAGATGGGCGGCGATCCGGGCGTCGCTGAGACGGCTGTACTGCTTCCAGCGGCCGTCGCCCCGCGGGAACACCTTCGCGGGACGGCTGTACTCCGGATCGCCCGTGTCGTTGCCGGGGCTCCCCTTGCGCAGGTCGACGAGATGGCGCATGACGACGCCGGGCGGTTCACCCAGCATCGGCTCGTCGCGGTGCCTGAAGACGGAGACGATCTCGACGTCATGACGCTCGGCCAGGACCTGGGCGAGGTTGAACGTCGTGCGGATCGTGCCTCCGATGCCGTATGCGTTGTGGAGCAGAAAAGAAATATGCATGCGGTGCCGCATCCCCCGGTTCAGATGGTCAGCACGCCACTGTACTGGCCGTCCGGCGGGTGGCGCGGCAGCTCCGGCGCGGGGCAGGGCGGGGCGCGTACCACGAAGGTGCGGGGCCGCGGCAAGCCCACGCCGCATTCGCGGGGCGGGCCGCGGCGCGGGAACCTCGCTCACCGGTGCCTGGCCGCGCGCAAGCGCCGGGCACAGCTCACCCTTGCGATCGATCTGTCGACTTGACGTTCTGTCGCCACCGTCTGTCACACGCGTGACCCCGGCCGCCGCTCGCCCGTTGTTCCCGTCATGAGCCGGGGACTCCTTCCCCGGCCCCCACCCAGCACCGAGTCCGAGGAGCCACCCGTGCCGCGCATGCTCGACGTCAGCGAGGACGTACGCGCCGAGATCGGCGACGAAGAAGCCGACCGGTTGCTCGCCGGCGAGAACGCCCCGGGCAGCTACGACTGCACCTCCTGCCGCACCCCGGGCGATTCCGAGCAGGAACGCACCAGCACCGTGCTGTTCGTCGGCGAGGAGACCGCCGTCCTCGCCTTCGCCCATGCCAGCTGCATCCCGTCCCAGGTCGTCCAGGTGGCCGAGGAGCACCTCAAGGGCGCCGTCCGGTCCATCACCGGTGAGACCCCGGCTCCGCACGGGCACGGCTACCCCGCCGCCCGGCCGGAGCCCGTCGCGCAGCCCGCGCCCCCGGTGCCCGCCGTGCTCGGTGTCACCAGCGGTCTCGTGCTGATCGCCGACGAGTTGCACCCCGCACTCGTCGTGGAGCCGACCGCGCCGATCGCCCGCCCCGGGACGACGGGGGGCGGGGACGACTTCCTGCCGCTGCTGATCGAGCAGGGCTTCCTCCCGGTGTCCGCGGTCAACGAGGTCCCGCCGACGCTCCACGGCTGGTCCGTGCTGCTGGCCGTGGGGCAGCTGCACGCGGTGCTCCAGCCTGGTACGGCCGGCGGCGGCCAGGTCGCCTGGTGGCAGGCCCACCAGCCGCTCCAGGTGACCGACGGCTGGCGCGTCGCGGCCAACAAGTCCCACACGGTGCTGGTTTTCTGCGCCCCGGTCGGGTCCATCGGCCAGCAGCCGCGTGAGGACCTGCTGCGCGACGCCCTGGACAAGGCGGCGGCGAACGGGCGGCTGGTCGCCGCCGCCATGCCCCTGGCGGGCACCTGATCCCGCCGGGGCCCCAGCAGCGTCCGGGCCGTCAGGAGAACCCCATGCGCCCCGCGTACCCCCGCCGAACTGCGATTTCCCCGACAGGACCGCATCCCACCGGCACGAAGGTCGTTGGCTCATACGTGCAGAGATACGAGCCCGGCCGAGAGCCCTACCCGAGCAAGACCTCCGAGGCCACGCCGATCTACGACGCGCTGTGCTCCGAGTACCGGAAGGCTTTCCGGGCACTGCCCGGAGACCGCAGCGGCGAGGAGGACTTCGGCTTCAAGGCCTTCGGAACCGGCCAGAACAACGGCCACACCGGATTCGGCTCGGGATACAGCGGGGACCTGAGCATCTGGCAGGCAGGCGTCCGGCGGCGCACCGGGCAGCACCGCGCGCCGGCGGCACTGCCTCCGGCCCCCCGAAGAGGTCTGTGAGGACGGGGAGTTCACACGGAAGTGGCCGGGCGGCACAGCGCCGCCCGGCCACTTCGTCGTCTCCGTGGGTGACTTCATGCCCCGCGGACCACGAGTCGTCTCCGCGCGCTACCTCTTCTTGCCGCGCTTCTCCCGCACCCGCACCGAGATGTGGATCGGCGTGCCCTCGAAGCCGAACTCCTCACGCAGCCGCCGCTCCACGAAGCGCCGGTAGCCGTGCTCCAGGAAGCCGGAGGCGAACAGCACGAAGCGCGGGGGCTTGGTGCCCGCCTGGGTGCCGAACAGGATGCGCGGCTGCTTGCCACCGCGGATCGGGTGCGGATGGGCCGAGACCAGCTCGCCGAGGAAGGCGTTGAGACGGCCGGTCGGCACCCGGGTCTCCCATCCTTCGAGTGCCGTCTCGATCGCGGGGACCAGCTTCTCCATGTGCCGTCCGGTCCGGGCGGACACATTCACCCGGGGCGCCCAGGAGACCTGCTGCATCTCGGTCTCGATCTCGCGCTCGAGGTAGTAGCGGCGCTCCTCGTCGAGGCTGTCCCACTTGTTGTACGCGATGACGAGTGCCCGGCCCGCCTCGACGGCCATCGTGATGATCCGCTGGTCCTGGACGGAGATGGACTCGCTGGTGTCGATGAGGACGACGGCGACCTCGGCCTTCTCGACGGCGGCCGCGGTGCGCAGCGAGGCGTAGTAGTCGGCGCCCTCCTGCAGGTGGACCCGCTTGCGGATGCCCGCGGTGTCCACGAACTTCCAGGTCGTGCCGCCGAGTTCGATGAGCTCGTCCACGGGGTCGCGAGTGGTGCCGGCCACCTCGTTGACGACGACGCGCTCTTCGCCCGCGACCTTGTTCAGCAGGGACGACTTGCCGACGTTCGGGCGGCCGATGAGCGCGATCCGCCGGGGGCCGCCGACGGCGTTGCCGAAGGTCTGGGCGGGGGCGTCGGGAAGGGCCTTCAGCACCTCGTCCAGCAGGTCTCCGGTGCCGCGGCCGTGCAGTGCGGAGACCGGGAACGGCTCGCCGAGGCCGAGGGACCAGAGCATGGCGGCGTCGGCCTCGGCGGACGGGCCGTCGACCTTGTTGGCGGCGAGGACGACGGGCTTCCCGGCCCGGCGCAGCAGCTTCACGACGGCCTCGTCGGTGTCGGTGGCGCCCACGGTGGCGTCCACGACGAAGACGACCGCGTCGGCGGCCTCGATCGCGAACTCGGCCTGGGCGGCGACGGAGGCGTCGATGCCGAGGACGTCCTGCTCCCAGCCGCCGGTGTCGACGACCTTGAAGCGGCGCCCGGCCCACTCGGCCTCGTAGGTCACCCGGTCGCGGGTGACGCCGGGCCGGTCCTCGACGACGGCTTCGCGGCGGCCGATGATGCGGTTGACGAGGGTCGACTTGCCGACATTGGGGCGGCCGACGACGGCGAGGACGGGCAGCGGGCCGTGACCGGCCTCCTCGATGGCGCCCTCGACGGCTTCGAGGTCGAAGCCCTCCTCCGCGGCGAGCTCCATGAACTCCGCGTACTCGGTGTCGCCGAGTGCCCCGTGGTCGTGCTGGTCGTTCATGAAGTCCGTTTCCTTGTTCTTCCGTGGTGATCGGTGAGCACCGCGCGGATTCCGCGGGGGGTGGCTCACTACTGAAGTCTCGCTCAGCGTCCGGTGAGGCGCCTGGCGTTTTCCAGGTGGGCGGTGAGCCGCTTCTGGATGTGTACGGACGCTTCGTCCAGCGCCTTGCGGGTGCGCCTGCCCGTGCCGTCCCCCTCGGTGAAGGCCTCACCGAAGACGACGTCGACGCCGCTGCGCAGCGGAGGCAGCGCCGGTATCAACCGCCCGCCCCGCCCGCTGCTTCCCAGCACCGCGACCGGGACGATCGCCGCCCCCGACCGTACGGCGAAGTAGGCGAGTCCGGAGCGGATCGAGGAGAAGTCGCCCTCCCCCCGGGTGCCCTCGGGGAAGATCCCGAGAACCCCGCCGTTCTCGAGCACGCCGAGGGCCCGGGTGATGGCCGCCCGGTCGGCGCGGGTGCGGTCCACCTCCAGCTGACCGATCCCGCGCAGGAACGTGCCGAGGGGACCGATGAACGCCTCCTGCTTGATCAGGAAGTGCACCGGCCTGGGGGCCGACCCCATGAGCATGGGTCCGTCGATGTTGTGTGCGTGGTTGACGGCGAGGATCACCGGGCCGCTGGCCGGAACGTGCCAGGCTCCGAACACACGCGGATTCCAGAGCGTGCGCATGAGCCCTGTCCCGATCCGCCTGCCGACGGCGGCGCCTCTCGCGGATGGCACAGGCAAAGCGGTCACCGCGCGGCCCGCTTCTCCTCGACCAGCGTCACGATGCACTCGATGACCTGCGACAGCGTGAGCTCGGTGGTGTCGACCTCGACGGCGTCGTCCGCCTTGGCGAGCGGGGACGTCTTGCGGCCGGAGTCGGCGGCGTCGCGCTTGATCAGTGCCTCGCGGGTGGCGGCGAGACCGGCGGCCTCCTTGCCCTTCAGCTCGCCGTTGCGGCGGGCGGCACGGGCCTCGGCGGACGCGGTCAGGAAGATCTTGAGATCGGCGGTGGGCAGCACCGTCGTGCCGATATCCCGGCCTTCGACGACGATGCCCTTCTCCGCGCCGGCGGAGATGGTCCGCTGCAGCGCGGTCAGCCTGGCACGCACCTCGGGAACCGCGCTGACCGCACTGACCTTGGAGGTGACCTCCTGGGTACGGATCGGGCCGGAGGCGTCCGCGCCGTCCACGCTGATCGTGGGCGCGAGGGGATTGGTACCGGACTCGATCACGGGCTTGCCGGCCGCGCTCGCGATCGCGGCCGGGTCATCGGTGTCGACCCCGTTGCTGATCATCCACCAGGTGATCGCCCGGTACTGCGCACCGGTGTCGAGGTAGCTGAGTCCCAGCTCGGCAGCGACCGCCTTGGAGGTGCTCGACTTGCCCGTGCCGGAGGGGCCGTCGATGGCGACGATCACGGATTCCACGGTGTCGGAGACCTTCCTCGTACGGATTGCGGGCAGGCCGGAATGCCAAGGTGCCCCGCACAAGGTTACCGAGTGCGGGGAGGGGGCATGCACCGCTTCCCCGGCTGCCCTGATCCCCGGCTCCCCGTTGCCCCCCCCCGGGAGACACCGGACGCACCGGGCGGCTCCCGGCGGCCGGAAGGCCGGGGACCCGCCGGGGACCACCAAGGACCGCCGGGTGCAGCGCCTACTGCCTCAGGGCCCAGCCCCGCTCGCGCAGCGCGGCGCTGAGGACCGCGGCCGCGGCCGGCTCGACCATGAGCTGGACGAGGCCCGCCTGCTGCCCGGTCGCATGCTCGATGCGGACGTCCTCGATGTTGACGCCGGCCCGGCCGGCGTCGGCGAAGATCCGGGCCAGCTCACCGGGCTGGTCGCTGATGAGCACGGCGACGGTCTCGTACGCGGCGGGGGCGGCACCGTGCTTGCCCGGGACGCGTTCGCGGCCCGCGTTGCCGCGGCGGAGCACGTCCTCGACACCGGTGGCGCCGTCGCGGCGCTTGTCGTCGTCGGAGGACTGGAGGGCCCGCAGCGCGCGGACCGTCTCGTCCAGGTCGGCCGCGACGCCCGCGAGGACGTCGGCGACGGGTCCGGGATTCGCGGAGAGGATGTCGATCCACATCCGGGGATCCGAGGCCGCGATCCGGGTCACGTCCCGGATGCCCTGCCCGCACAGCCTGACGGCCGTCTCGTCCGCGTCGGCCAGCCGCGCCGCGACCATGGACGAGATCAGCTGAGGGGTGTGGGAGACCAGCGCCACCGCCCGGTCGTGGGCGTCGGCGTCCATCACCACGGGCACCGCCCGGCACAGCGCGACCAGCTCCAGCGCCAGGTTGAGCACCTCGGTGTCGGTGTCACGGGTGGGGGTGAGTACCCAGGGCCGGCCTTCGAAGAGGTCGGCCGTGGCGGCCAGCGGACCCGAGCGCTCCTTGCCGGACATGGGGTGGGTACCGATGTACGCGGACATGTCCACGCCGAGCGCCTCAAGCTCGCGCCGCGGCCCGCCCTTCACACTCGCCACGTCGAGGTAGCCGCGGGCGGTACCGGCGCGCATCGCCTCCGCGAGCGCGGCGGGCACATACGCCGGGGGCACGGCCACGATCGCGAGGTCCACCGCCCCCTCGGGGGCTTCGTCCGTTCCGGCGCCGAGCGCCGACGCGGTCCTGGCCTGTGCGGGATCGTGGTCCCTGAGATGGACGGTGACGCCCCGGCCGGCCAGTGCCAGTGCGGCGGAGGTGCCGATCAGTCCGGTTCCGATGACGACCGCGGTTCTCACTGGGCGATGTCCTTGCGCAGAGCGGCCGCCGCGCCGAGGTACACATGCGCGATCTCGGACCTGGGCTTGTCGGAATCGATGTGCGCGAGGATCCGTACGACCCGGGGCATCGCGCCCTCGACGTCCAGCTCCTGGGCGCAGATCAGCGGTACGTCCACGATCCCGAGCCCACGTGCCGCCGCGGCCGGGAAGTCGCTGTGCAGATCGGGCGTGGCCGTGAACCAGACGCTGATCAGATCGTCGGCGGTGAGCCCGTTGCGCTCCATGATGGCGGTGAGCAGCCGGCTGACCTGCTCGTCCATGTGCCCGGCCTCGTCCCGTTCCAGCTGGACGGCTCCCCGGACGGCTCGTACCGCCACGTTGTGCTCCTTTGCTCGGCATGTGCTCCCGTCAGCGTAGTCAGCCACCAGGACGCACCGGCGCGGCGACCGCCCTCCGAGACGAGAGGACGGCCGCCGCTCCACGGTGGGTACCCGGATGCCGCTACATCCGCCGCGACTTGATCAGCTCCTCGAGCGAGCCGCTCTTCGGCAGCTGCCCCTCGGGGGTCAGCTTGTCGACGGCCTTCGGCAGGGACTGGGCGATCTCGTCCGCGGCCTGCTGCGGTGTCACACCGCTCTCGTTCGCGACTTTGGTCAGGGTCTCGGACGGAAGCGCCTCGACGATCTGCGAGCCGCTGACGGGCTTGTTCTGGCCGGTGCCGATCCAGGACTGGGCCTGCTCGACGAGACCGGACTTGTTCAGCATGTCCATCAGTCCACTGAGCGGACTGCCGTTGGACGCGCCCTTACCGTTGCCGCTGAACGCGTTGAACAGAGCGCCCAGGATGTTTCCCGCACCGTTCTGGCCACTGCCGCTCTGACCGCTACCGCTCTGGCCTCCGCCGAGCAGACTGCCCAGAAGGCTGCCGAGATCGTTTCCCGCCATGGTCCTGCCTTTCGCGTAGGAGAAGGGGGATCACGGCCAATGTCACCCACTCGGGGCTGTGCCGCCACCCGGACCATTACGCACCGTCGACCGGTGGACACTCACCGCCATGTCGGTTTGCATGGGAATCTCCATGTCCGCCGCCCCCGCGGAAGGCGCCGATGAAGCATCCAGGACCACTGATCACGCTGTTCGCCGGACTGGTGCTCGGCGTGTTCATGCTGTCGCTCAACGCCACGACCGGTGAACCCGCGCCCACCGCCGTCAAGCGTCCTGCCCAGAGCCGGCCGCCGAGCCCGGGCCCGAGCACTCCCGCCCCGGCGTCCCCGGCGCCGACGACCGTCCCGGCCACCAGCCCGGTCGCCCGGCCGCAGACCGAGTACGCGGGCCGCACCGCCGACGACTCGGCGTCCGTCGCCATCTCGCTGCGCGGCGACAAGGCCATCGCGTACTTCTGCGACGGACGTACCCAGGAGGCCTGGATGCGGGGCCCGGTCGAGGACGACGGGGACATGCACCTGACCAGCACCGACACCGACGCCCGGCTGGACGGCTTCCTGGACGCGGGCAGGGTCACCGGCACGGTCCGGACCGGCGGCCGCGACCATCTGTTCACCGCCCCCAAGGCGGACAAGCCGGCCGGGCTGTACCGGGCGACCGCCGAGGTACGCGGCGCCGAGCTCAAGGGCGGCTGGATCATCACACAGGACGGCCGCCAGGTCGGCATCGTCACGCGCGACGGCAAGTCCACCGCGGCTCCCCCGATCGACCCGGCCACGGGCGCCGTCACCGTGGACGGCACCCAGCTGACCGCCCGTCCCGTCGTCCCCTGAGGTCCTTGAGGTGCGTCCGTCATGAGCGTGGACCCGAACGCCCGGAGCGGAGGCTTCCCGCCTCCTCCCCCGCCCCCGTCCCAGCCCCCGTCCGAGCCTGAGGTCGCGAGCCCCGGCGCGGCGCGCTTCCTCGTCCCGGCCCTGGTCGCCGCGGCGGTCGCGGTCGCCCTCGGGGCGTACGGGAAGATCCACACCCCCGCCGCCACCGCCTTCAATCTGGCCGGCTTCAGCAGCCCTGGCGCGGTGAAGGCCTGGCTGTCGACGGTCGCGCTCGCCTTCGCCCTGGTCCAGCTGGTCACGGCACTGACGATGTACGGCCAGATGCCCGGACTGCGTGCCGGGCCGTGGACACCGGTGCTGCACCGCTGGTCGGGCCGGGTCGCGTTCCTGGTGACGGTGCCGGTGGCCGTGCACTGTCTGTACGCGCTGGGCTTTCAGACCGGCACGCCGCGGGCCCTGTGGCACTCGCTACTGGGCTGCTTCTTCTTTGGCGCATTCAGCGCGAAGATGTTGCTGTTGCGCATGGAGCGACTGCCGGGGTGGCTGCTGCCCGTCGTCGGCGGAGTGGTCTTCGTCGTGCTCACCATGCTGTGGCTCACCTCGGCGCTCTGGTTCTTCCGCACGTTTGGAGTGACGGCATGACTGAGGGCAGGACTGACGGCATGACTGACGACGCGAGCGGCGGCATGGAAGACCGTACGAGTGGCCGCGCCGGCAAGCGCGGCGGTGACCGGGTGGGCGGCAAGGGCGCCACGCGCCGTACGGTGCTGATGACCGGCGCCGCCGTGGTCGTGGCAGCGGGCTGCAGCAAGTACGGGGAGGACAGCGGCGGCGGCGAGTCGTTCGTCCCCGCACCCGGCTCGCCGACGGCGTCCCCGCCCGCGAGCGACGGCGCACAGCAGCCCGCGGGCGAGAAGCTGGGGACGACCTCCGAGGTCCCCGAGGGCGGTGGGAAGGTGTTCACCGCACAGAAGGTCGTGGTGACACAGCCGGAGAAGGGCCGGTTCAAAGCCTTCACGGCCATCTGCACCCACCAGGGCTGCACCGTCGACAAGGTCGAGAACGGCACCATCGACTGCCCCTGCCACGGCAGCGAGTTCCGTATCACGGACGGCTCGGTGGCCAGGGGGCCCGCGACCCGGCCCCTGGCGGCGAAGCAGATCGCCGTCTCCGGTAACGAGATCAGACTCGTCTGACGCACCGCGCGGGGAGCCCGGCGGCCGGCCAGTCCCGGGCCCGGCCGACGTCAGGAGCCCGTGAGGCCGGGGCCCTGACGTCGGGAGCCGGTGAGGCGAGGCCCTGACGTCGGGAGCCGGCGACGCCAGAAGCACGGACGGCGCGAGCCCGCGGCGTCAGGAGCTTCTGAGGATCACGAGTTGCCGGGTCGCGCGGGTCATCGCGACATAGCGGTCGACCGCTCCTTCGGTCCCCTCGCCGAACGCCTCCGGGTCGACGAGGACGACCAGGTCGAACTCGAGCCCCTTCGACAGCTCCGGGGTGAGCGACCGGACGCGGGACGTCGCCCGGAACGTGGGATCGCCGATGACGCAGGCGGTCCCGTCGGCGTGCTCGGCGAGCCAGGTGCCGAGGATCGCGTCCCGTTCCGAGAGAGATCCGTGGACAACGGGGACATCACCGCTGCGGATGGAGAGCGGCACGTTGGCGTCCGGAAGCACGGCCCGGATGACCGGCTCGGCCTCCGCCATGACCTCTTTCGGCGTCCGGTAGTTGACGGTCAGGGATGCCACGTCGATCCGGTCGAGCCCGATCCGCCCGAGCCGTTGCCGCCACGTCTCCGTGAACCCGTGCCTGGCCTGGGCGCGGTCCCCGACGATGGTGAAGCTCCGGGACGGGCAGCGGAGCAGCAGCATGTGCCACTCCGCGTCGGTCAGTTCCTGGGCCTCGTCCACGACGATGTGCGCGAACGGGCCGGCGAGCCGGTCCGGGTCGGCGCCGGGCAGTGCGCTGTCGTCGATCAGACTGTCCTGCAGGTCGCGTCCGCGCAGCATCGTCACCGCGCCTTCACCGTCGTCGTCGGCCGCGAGCACGTTGTCGATGACGTCGGACATACGCGCGCGCTGGGCGGCGACGGCTGCCTTCTGCCGGCGCTTCAGCCGGGCCGTCTCCGGGTCGCCGAGCCGCTGCCGTGCGGCGTCGAGGAGCGGCAGGTCGGACACCGTCCATGCCTGGGGGGCGTCCTTGCGCTGGAGCGTGCGGACCTCTTCGGGGCTGAGCCAAGGAGCGCACATCCGCAGGTAGGCGGGTACCGACCACAGGTCGCCGACGAGGTCGGCCGCTTCGAGCAGCGGCCACGCCCGGCCGAGGGTCGTGACCAGCTCCTCGTCGTGCAGCAGCGATCTGCGGAACCGGTCGGCCGGGACCTCGCCGTCGAGCTTGTCCTGAAGGATCTCGACGAGCGCCTCCCAGATCTGCTCGCGCGCCTCGTTGTGCGGAGTGCCCGGTTCCGGTGACGCGAACGCCTCGGCCCAGTCGTCGGCGCTCAGCGGGATGTCGGCCCAGTCGGTCGTGACCGTCATCCCCTCGGCCGGCGGCTCCTCGTAGAACCTGACGGCCGTCTCGATCGCCCGCACCATGTCCGCGGACGACTTCAGGCGGGCCACCCGCGGGTCCGCTTCGGCCGCCGCCCCGGCTCCCTCCGCGACGAGGTCCCGCACGGTGCAGGTCTGCACGCCCTCCTCGCCGAGGCTGGGGAGGACGTCGGCGACGTAGGCCAGGTAGGGCTGGTGCGGACCGACGAACAGCACACCGCCGCGGCGGTGGCCGAGGCGGGGGTCGGAGTAGAGGAGGTAGGCGGAACGGTGCAGAGCGACGACGGTCTTCCCCGTACCCGGACCGCCGTCGACGACGAGAGCGCCCCGCGACCCCGCGCGGATGACGGCGTCCTGGTCGGCCTGGATGGTGGCGAGCACGTCCCGCATCCGGGCCGACCTGCTGCTGCCCAGACTGGCGATGAACGCGGACTGGTCGTCGAGCGCGGCATGCCGTTCGAGCCCGTCGGCGGTGAACACCTCGTCCCAGTAGTCGCTGACCCGGCCGCGGGTCCAGCGGTATCTGCGGCGGCTCGCCAGGCCCATCGGGTTGGCGTGGGTCGCCGCGAAGAACGGCTCGGCCGCGGGCGAGCGCCAGTCGAGCAGCAGCCGGCGCCCCGCGCTGTCGGTGAGGCCGAGTCGTCCGACGTACACGGGCTCGGGGTCGTCCGCGCTGACCATGCGTCCGAGGCACAGGTCCAGACCGAAGCGGCGCAGGGCGCCCAGACGACCGGTCAGCCGGTGGACCTCCGCGTCCCGCTCCATCGCTTCCCGGCCGATGCCACCGGGTGCCCTGCGTGCGGCGTCGAGGCGGTCGGACAGTTCGTCGATCGCCTGCTCGAGGCTCTCCGCGACGGCGGCGAAGTGCTGCTCGTCGTCGGCGACCAGCGTCGGGGCGGCCTTGGGAGCGAGACGTGCGTGCAGCGCGAACGCGCTGGCGGTCAGGGGGTTCATGTCATCGGCTCCGATCTGACGTCGCGTCCGTGGTACCCGGCTGTACCCGCACCCGGCCCCCGGCTGGGAGTGCCCGCAGCCGCGGCGCGAGTCGGGCCACCGGCTCGCCGGCAGCGCACGGCCCAAGGACCGACAAAAGCAAACGCACTTCGTGAATCTCCGATTTCCGCAGGTTCTGGCTTCGGCGTGCGATTCTGCGGCATGACCCGGGCCTTGCCGCAAGCCCCCCGGTGCGCTATACCTTGAGAGTGGCGAGAGGTGGGTATGCCCTCTCGCCTTTCTCATGCGCCGTGGACGGACAGGGCGGCCCCGGCTGACACGGCATAGCCTGTCGCGCATGACTCCCGAAGCGCTGATACGTGATCACACCGTCTACTCCTGTGTGATGGGCTCACGAGCCTTCGGACTGGCCACGGACGACAGTGACACGGACCTCCGCGGGGTCTTCCTCGCCCCCACCCCGCTCTACTGGCGCTTCGACAAGCCCCCGACGCATGTGGAGGGCCCTGCGGACGAGCAGTTCAGCTGGGAGCTGGAGCGCTTCTGCGAGCTGGCGCTGCGCGCCAATCCGAACATCCTGGAGTGCCTGCACTCCCCGCTGGTCGAGTACGTCGACGACACCGGCCGTGAACTGCTCGCCCTGCGCGAGGCGTTCCTGTCGCGCCAGGCCCATGTCACCTTCGCCCGCTATGCACTCGGCCAGCGGCGCAAGCTGGAGGCCGATGTACGCCGGCACGGGGCACCGCGCTGGAAGCACGCCATGCATCTGCTGCGGCTGATGGCTTCCTGCCGGAATCTGCTGCGCACCGGGCGGCTGGTCGTCGACGTCGGCGACGACCGTGAGCGGCTGCTCGCGGTCAAACGCGGCGAGATGCTCTGGGCCGATGTGGAGTCCTGGATGGCACGGCTGTCCGACGAGGCCGACCGGGCCGCCCCCGGCAGCCCGCTTCCCGAGGAGCCGGACCGGCGGCGTGTGGAGGACTTCCTGGTCCGTACGCGCCGGGCTGCCGTGGGGTGACCAGGGCCCTGAACGGGGCCGGGACGGGCGGCACCGACGGGGATCTCCCTGGTCAGGTGTCCGCGGTCCGGCACCGCCCGGACAGGACCTGAGCCCGTCCTCACCGCCGCCCGGCCACAGCACTAGGTGTATTGCCCTGTCCGATGGGTCAGGGCATCACGCGGGTGACGACCGGCCGGGCTTGACCCACATGTCAAACGGTTCTTGGCCTTCGCCTGCCGCGCCGGCTGGGTGGCGAACCGCCAGGAAGTGCCGGTCGGGTGATCGGTGAGCAGCCCTTGATGTCTCCGAGGCGTGCGCGCTGAACGCGTTGGCCCCGGTCAGCTGTCGGCTCTGAGGGCGTCCAGGTGCCGTCGCAGTACCTGTCGGAGCAGCTTCGGCGGATAGCGGTCCGGCAGCAGCGTTGCCTGGAGATTGAGTCCGTCGAGGAGGGCGGCCAATCGCGTGCTTTCCAGTTCGATGTCCAAGCCGCTTGGCAGTCCGCCGGCGCACAGGGCCTCGTGCAGCACACGTGCCATCAGGGTGTGCAGGTCGGCCTGCATTTCGGCGGCACAGGGCTGCAGTTCGGGGCGGGTGAGTGCTGCGGCGGTGAAGGCGAGCCAGAGTGCGGACTCCTGGCGGCGGGCCTCGTCCAGGGGGAGGAACTCGGCCAGGAGCTCTTCCGTTCCGGCCCGGCGGTCGGTGCAGCCGTCAGGAGCCAGGAGCCGCTCGGCGTGGATGCGGACGCGGTCGCTGATGCGCTGGCTCAGCTCCCTCATCGTGAAGGTCATCAACTCGTCGTGGTCGGCGAAGTAGTGGCGGACCGAGCCAATGGCGAGTCCGGCTTCATCGGCGACGTTGCGCAGCGACGCATGCTCCAGCCCATGCCGGGCGGCGACGGAAAGGACGGCCTGCGCCACTGCCCTGCGGCGGGCGACGGGATCGACGATCTTTGGCACGTTGCCTTTATAGCACGGCCGAGCTAACATCCTTTTTTAGCTCAAGCGCGCCATAAAGATGGGTGGTACCCGCGTGAACCCCTGGCTGCTCGCTGCGATCATCGCGGTGGTCGTGATCGCGGTCGTGATCAAACGGATGATCGGTGAACCGGTCAACGCGAAGGACCTCTTCGTGGCCCCGGCGATCCTGACCGGGATCGGAATCCTGTCCCTCGTCAAGAAGACGGAACTGACCGGCACCGACCTCACTTGGGTCGTCGCGGGCGCCGTCTTCGGTGCGGCACTCGGCGCACTCCGTGGCGCCACCGTTCAGCTCGTCGACAAGGGAGGTGTCCTGTGGCAGCGATACACCGGCCGCACCTTCCTCGCCCTCATCGGCACCCTGGCAGTCGCAGCCGGCTTCAGCATCCTGGCGGTGAAGATGGGCATGCACGAGAACGCACGCCCCATCCAGCTGTCCATCGGCGTGAGCTTCCTGGGCGAGTCCCTCATGGTCGGCCGCCGCGGAATGACTTCGGGGATCCCCTTCGCCCCGGCACGTACTCGCTGACTCCTTGTCATACCCGTGCCCGCATGTGTCGGACCCGCTCTGGCGGCATCGTCCGGCAGGTCATGAGCGGAGCCACAGATGAATGGCAGCGACGGTCACGGTGCCATGGAAGATGTACGCCCTCTTGTCGAATCGGGTGGCTACGGCGCGGAAGCCCTTGAGCGCGTTGATGGTCCGCTCGAACGCGGCTCGGCGGTGCGGGCGCCTGCGGCATGTTGATGGGCGCGGCAGGCGGTCGAGTCCACGCTGACCATGCTCCAGTCAATCCGGCCTTCAGTATCGGCATCAGCCTGGACGGCCCGCAGGATCCTTTCCCACGTGCCGTCCGCCGACCAGCTGCGATGTCTGTCGTGCGCTGCCTTCCGCCTCCCGAACCGGGCTGGCAGATCACGCCACGAGATACCAGTCGGCTGGCGGAAGAGAATGCCGTTGATCACCCTGCGGTGACTCTTCCAACGCCCGCCTCGTCCCTCGTTCTTCGGCAACCCCCTAGCGCGCCAGGCGCGTCCGTACGACGAAGTCGTCCAGGGCGGCGAACACACCCGGCTCGTCGGGCAGTGCCGTCCGTGCCTGTGCCTCGTCCAGGTCGGCGTGCAGCGCGTCGATGTCCGCGCGGACCGCCGCGGTGCCGACCGTCGCGGGGCCGTGCTCGGCCTCCGTCTTGGCCGCGACGAGCTCGGGCAGATAGTCCGGGGCCTTCACCTCCCCGAGGAGCGTGGGCAGATGCGCCTGCACCTGCCCGGTGCGCATCAGATGGATGCCGGTGAGCAGCGCCCTGAAGGTGTAGAGCAGCGGCTTCAGTTCGCCGCTCTTGTCGAAGAGCCGCCACTGGGTGCCCGCGAAGCCGCGGTAGTGGTGGGCGTGGTGCCGGGTGAGCACACCGGGGGCCAGCGCCGCCAGCTCGGCGTGCTCCTGCGTCGTGTGGACGACCAGCGGTGACAGCAGCTGTTCCAGCACGTAGCCGTTGCGCCGCAGCATCAGCCGCACGAACTTGCGGAGATCGTGAGTCACGAGGTCCATCTCGGTACCGTCCCGGTCCCACATCCGGGACCGGGTCTCCTCCGGCTCCCGCAGCCCCACGAGCCGTTCCACCGGCAGCACATGGACCCCCCGCAGGTCCACGTCGGAGTCCCGGGAGGGGAATCCGTAGAGGTGCGCACCGGACACCGTGGCGAAGAGCAGGGGGTCCGGCTGCTCGGCGACGACAGAGGTGAGGTCAACGCTCAGGGCATCCAGCATGGCTCAAGCATCCCAGAGCGCCCCGAGCGTCAGCAGTTCGCTCCGGTACTCGATGCGCTCCGCCCATTCCTTGGGCCATGCCGCCGCCCCCAGATGCGCTCCGGCGAACGCCCCGGCGAGGCAGGCGATCGAGTCCGAGTCGCCCCGGGTGCAGGCTGCGCGGCGCAGGGCCAGCAGGGGCCGGTCGGGGAAGAGCAGGAAGCAGTGCAGGGCCGTGGCGAGGGCCTCCTCGGCTATCCAGCCGTCGCCCGTGGCGATGCACGGGTCGACTTCCGGATTCGGTTCGCGCAGCGCGGACGCCAGCCTTTCCAGAGCGCCCAGGCACTCGTCCCAGCCGCGCCGGATGAAGTCCTCGGGCGTGGCGTCGTGCGCACGGGTCCACAGGTCGCCCAGCCAGCGCTGGTGGTAGCGGGAGCGGTTCTCGTACGCGTAGGACCGCAGCCTGCCGACCAGACCGAGCGGTTCCGTGCCCTGGGCGAGCAAGAACACCGCCCGTGCGGTGAGGTCGGAGGCGGCGAGCGCCGTGGGGTGACCGTGGGTGAGTGCCGCCTGGAGCTGTGCGGCACCGGCTCGCTGGCCTTCGCTCAGCCGGGGTACGAGTCCGACGGGTGCGACGCGCATATTGGCCCCGCAGCCCTTGGAATCGATCTGGCTGGCGTCCTGCCAGGGCATGTCGCTGTCGAGCTTCTGGCAGGCGACCAGGCAGGTGCGGCCGGGGGCGCGGTTGTTGTCCGGTGAGTGGTACCAGTCCACGAACTCCTCGCGTACCGGCCTCGTCATCCGCAGCGGGTCGAGCGGGCCGCGGTCCGTGGCGGTGCGGATGCCGCGGGCGAGAGCGAGGGTCATCTGGGTGTCGTCGGTGACGATCGCGGGCTTCGGCAGGGCCATGTCCCGCCAGGGCCCGCACTTGGCCAGGATCGAGGGCACGTCGTTGAACTCGGTGGGGAATCCGAGTGCGTCACCGAGGGCCAGCCCGGTCAGGGTTCCGGTGGCCGCCTGCTTGGTGGCGGTCCTCATCGGGGTCATGTCGGTTGCCGTCCTTCCGGTCGCAGGAGTGGAGGGTGCAGGGCGGTCGCCGGCCCCGCACGGTAGAGCGCGGCCGGCTTGCCCCGGCCGCCGGTCAGGCGCGCGGCCCCCGCGACGGCCTCGACGAAGCCGGGTGTGGTGAGGACCTTGCGCCGAAAGTTGGGGCGGTCGAGTTCGACCCCCCAGACGGTCTCGTACACCTGCCGCAGCTCGCCGAGGGTGAACTCGGCGGGGCAGAAGGCGGTGGCGAGGCAGGTGTACTCGAGCTTGGCTCCGACGCGGTCGTGGGCGTCGGCGAGGATGCGGTCGTGGTCGAAGGCGAGACGGACGCGGCTGCCCCAGGGCACCCACTGGGCGTGTGCGGCGTCGCCGCCGCCGTGCGGCTCCGGCAGGTCGGGGACGAGCGCGGTGTAGGCGACCGACACCACCCGCATACGGGGGTCGCGGTCCGGGTCGCTGTACGTCCGCAGCTGCTCGAGGTGCAGCGCGGCGACGGTGTCCTCGGACAGCCCGCTCTCCTCGGCGAGTTCACGGCGGGCGGCCTGGCCGGCGGACTCCCGGGGCAGGACGAAGCCGCCGGGCAGTGCCCAGGCGCCCTTGAAGGGCTCCTGTCCCCGCTCGATGAGCAGCACCTGCAACTCGCCGTCGCGGACCGTGAAGACGGCGAGGTCGACGGTGACCGCGAAGGGCGGGAAGGCGCGCGGGTCGTAGGCGGCGGGGCCGGATCCGTCGGTCATCCGTTCACCACCGCTCCGGCATGGGGGGCCTCCCCGCCGTAGGTAGGGGGAGGATCGGCGAACTGCCAGCCATCGGCGAGCAGTTCGTCGACGGCGGCGACAGCCGTGGCCAGCCGGTGCCCGTGCGGACCGCTCAGGGTGAGGAACCTCCGCCCGGTGCGGGCGAGCCGGTCGGCGAAGCGGGCGGTCATCCAGGGCCGCAGGTGCTCGCCGTCGCGCAGTCCGTCGTCCTCGAAGGGCACGCCCCTGTGGTCGGTGAGCAGCCACAGGTCGCCCCTGCCGCGCGCCGCGATCCGGGTGACCTCGTCGCTGGGCCCGCCCATGTAGCGCTCGTGCCAGATGGTGGTGGCGAAGGCGTCGGTGTCGCAGATGAGCACGGGCGATCCGATACGGGCCGCGGCGTCCTCGCGCTCGGCCTGCCGCCGCGCGATCAGAGGGAAGTCCTCGGTGCGGAAGCGGACGTCGGACCAGTCGGCACCGGGTCGACCGGCCCGCAGCCGGGCCAGCTTCTGCTCGCTGAACTCCCTTCCGTACTCGGGGACGCAGCCGGTGCGCGACCAGATTCCGCCTCGCGCCCGGAAATGCCCGGCGAGCGCCGTGGCCAGGGTCGTGGTGCCGGTCGACTCGGCGCCGAGTACGACGATCCGGCGGGCGAGCGCGGCACGCACCGGCGGCTCCAGGAAGTCCCAGCAGCCGACGGGGTCCTTGCGCACGGCCGTACCGGACACCGGGAAGACCGTGCGGCCGGGGTCGACGCAGACGGAGTCGGCACGGAAGCGGCGGGCGAGCTCGGTGCCGTACGACTCGGAGGTGAAGACGGCGTCCACGCGCCGGGGCACGGCCGCCCGGAAGATCGCCATGTGCGCGTCCCAGACGGCCGGGTCGGTGAGGTCGACGGGGACGTCGTCGACGGCGCCCACGACATCGACGTCCGGGTGCACTTCGCGCATCCATGCCACGCGGTCCCCGAGCGGTACGGACTCGACGGAGGCGGCGCAAACGAGCACGGTGAGCCGCTCGCAGCGGTCACGGGCGGTGCGTACGAGATGGTGGTGACCGGCGTGCGGCGGATAGAACTTGCCGAGCACGAGGCCGTGGCCGTAGCGCTTCATACCGGCGTCGCCTCCGCCGCCCGCGGTCGCTGCGCGGCTGCCCCGTCGCGTGACCAGGAGCGCAGCCCGTTCACGCACAGGGCCAGGAACCCGGCGTAGAGCAGCGAGGTGAGGTAGAGCTGCTTGTAGGCGTACAGCGGCACGTAGACGAGGTCCGCCGCGATCCACAACCACCAGGACTCCAGCCGCTTCCGGCACTGACCGTAGGTCGCCATCAGCGAGAGCGCGGTGGTCAGCGCGTCCCAGAAGGGGACGGTCGAGTCGGTGGCGCGCTCCAGGAGCAGCGTCAGCCCGAGGGTCCCCACCACCCCCGCCGCGAGCAGCCACATCCACTCGGTGCGCGTCGTGCGGCGCACCGGGAGGATGCCGGAGCCTGGTCCACCCCCGTGGGTCCAGGTCCACCAGCCGTAGGCGGCGAGGGTGATGAAGACGACCTGCAGCGCCGCGTCGGCGTACAGGCCGGCCTGCGTGAACAGCAGCACGAACAGGACGTTGTTGGCGATGCCGATGGGCCAGTTGGCGAGGTGCTGACGGGCGACCAGCCAGACGCAGAGCGCCCCGCTGCCGAAGCCGAGCACCTCGGTCCAGCTCACCGAGGTGCCGAGCAGCGTGAACAGCGGCCGCTGCAAGGGTTCGAGGACGTCTGCCGGGTTCACACCCGCCTCCCTTCTTAAGAGTCATTCTGACTATAAAGCGAGGAAGGGTGGCCCGACAAGCACAAGAAGCTCCGGCCCGAGAAGCAGCCGGAGCACTGCGAGGTGCTGTACACCGGTTGCCGCTGGGCCGAGAAAGGCCGACGCGCGTGCGGTGCTTCGGCGGCTGAGCCGGAATCCGGTCCGGTGCTCCCCGAGGGCAAGTACGCTGAGCCGGTCCTGTCAGAGGCGTCAGCGTGAGCCCGGGAAGGGAGTCGGCCGGCATGGACGGACCCCTGCTGCACCAGCGCTGTCCGCGGCTGGTCGCCTCGCTGCCGCACCTGCGGCTCGGCGACGGGCCGACGCCCGTACGCGAACTGACCGGGATCGTCCGCGGCGTGACGCTCTGGTGCAAGGACGAGAGCGCGTTCGGCTCGGGAGGCTGGGGCGGCAACAAGGTCCGCAAGCTGGAGTGGATCCTTCCCGATGTACGCCGCCGGGGAGCCCACACGATCCTCACGGTGGGCGGACTCGGCACGAACTGGGGCCTGGCGACGGCGCTCTACGCCCGTGAGCAGGGCCTGCACACCGCACTGGCGCTGATCGACCAGCCGGTCGACGACCATGTGAGGGCTCAGGTGCGGCGGCTGCGGCGGTCAGGCGCCACCCTCCACTTCACCCACACGAAGCCGCGGACCGTCGCGGCCGCCCCCTGGCTCTTCCTCCGCCATGCGCGCGGCGGGCGGTGGCCGTACTTCCTCCCCGCGGGAGGCTCCGCCCCGATCGGCACGCTCGGCTATGTCGAGGCCGCCTTCGAGCTCGCGGCACAGGTGGCGGCCGGGGACCTCCCCGAGCCCTCCCATGTCGTCACCGCCGTCGGCTCGGGAGGGACCGCGGCGGGACTGACACTCGGTCTTCGGCTCGCGGGGCTGCGCACCCGTGTCGTGGGCGTGGTCGTCAATGACACCCTGCGGCTGGACGCGACCGCCGTCGTCACCCTCGCCGCGAAGACCGGGCGACTGCTGCGTCAGCGGGGGGCGGACCTTCCGCCGGCCCGGCTCACCCCGGACGATGTGACGATGGTCCGGGACTGGCTGGGACCCGGATACGGCCACAGCACACCGGCGGCCGTCGACGCGCAGCGCCTCGCCGCGAAGGAGGGGTGGCTCGGGCTCGAACCCGTCTACACGGCGAAAGCACTGGCCGCGCTGATCGCCATGGCGGACGACGGCCGGTTCGGCGCCGGGCCCGTGCTCTTCCTCCAGACACACGGACCCCGGGATACGGCCTGATCCACAAGGCACCGCCGGGGTCCCGCGGTCGGCCATGCGCCGAAGGCCAACCGTCGGGACTGACAGCGGCGGGGTCCGTCGAAGAGCCTCAGGCGCCGCCCGGAAGGATCAGAGGCCGACTTCCTTCATCAGCATGCCGACCTCGGTGTTGCTCAGCCGGCGCAGCCAGCCCGACTTCTGGTCGCCCAGCGCGATCGGCCCGAAGGAGGTACGGACGAGCTTGTCGACCGGGAAGCCGGCCTCGGCGAGCATCCGGCGCACGATGTGCTTGCGGCCCTCGTGGAGGGTCACCTCGACGAGGTAGTTCTTCCCGGTCTGCTCGACGACCCGGAAGTGGTCGGCGCGGGCGTAGCCGTCCTCGAGCGGGATGCCGTCCTTGAGGCGCTTGCCGACCTCCCGGGGCAGCGGACCCTGGATGGCCGCGAGGTAGGTCTTCTTGACGCCGTACTTGGGGTGGGTGAGACGGTGGGCCAGCTCGCCGTGGTTGGTGAGCAGGATGATGCCCTCGGTCTCGGTGTCGAGCCGGCCGACGTGGAAGAGACGCGTCTCACGGTTGGTGACGTAGTCACCGAGGCACTGGCGGCCGTCGGGGTCCTCCATGGTGGAGACGACTCCGGCGGGCTTGTTGAGCGCGAAGAACTGGTGCGACTGGGTCGCGACCGTCAGCCCGTCGACCTTGATCTCGTCCTTCTCGGGGTCGACCCGGAGGCCCTGCTCGACCACGATCGAGCCGTTGACCTCGACGCGGGCCTGTTCGATCAGCTCCTCGCAGGCGCGCCGCGAGCCGTAACCGGCGCGGGCCAGCACCTTCTGCAGCCGCTCGCCCTCCTGCTCCGCGCCGGGGAAGGTCTTGGGCGTCTTGATCTGCGGCTTGCCCGCGTAGCGCTCGCGGTTGCGCTCCTCGGCCCGGGTTTCGTACTCACGCGAGCGTGCCGGGGCCGTACGGCCGCCGCCGCGCTGCTCGGACTGCTTCGGGCCGCCCTTGGCGCCGCCCCGGGCAGCCGTGCCACGGCCCTTGCGGGGCCCCTCGGACGGGGACCCTCCGACGTCGTAGCGGCGCTCTTCGGGACGGGGCTTGCCCGCGCGCTTCTGCTTGTCGTCGCGCGATCCCCCAGCCTTCGACCGGGAGGTGCCCCCACCGGCACCCCGGTAGTCGCCGCGTCCGCTGCTGTTCCTGCCGCTGCTTCGCATCAAAGTTCCGTCGTCGTCGTGTCGTCATCGTCTGCGTCCGGAGCATCCGGATCGAACGACGGCACCCCTTCCTGGGTCTCGGCCTCGATCGCCTCCGCCTCGGGGAGGAACGGCGCGAGCTCCGGGAGCTCGTCCAGGCCGCGCAGGCCCATCCGCTCCAGGAAGTAGTTCGTCGTCCTGTACAGGATCGCACCTGTTTCGGGTTCCGCGCCCGCCTCCTCCACCAATCCGCGCTGGAGCAGGGTGCGCATGACGCCGTCGCAGTTCACTCCGCGGACGGCCGAGACCCGGGACCGGCTCACCGGCTGGCGGTAGGCGACCACCGCGAGGGTCTCCAGGGCCGCCTGGGTGAGCCGGGCCTGCTGCCCGTCGAGCACGAAGCGCTCGACGGCATCGGCGTACTCGGGCCGGGTGTAGTAGCGCCAGCCCCCGGCGACCAGCCGCAGCTCGAATCCGCGCCCCTGGACGGTGTACTCGTCCGCGAGCTCACGCAGGGCGTCCGCGACCGCTTTGCGCGGCCGCTGCAGCACCTTGGCCAGGTGTTCCTCGGTGGCCGGCTCGTCGACCACCATGAGCACGGCTTCGAGCGCGGGCTTGAGCGCCGGCTCGGGTGCGGCCCCGAGCGCGGACTCGAGCGGGGACTCGAGGTCGCCGCTCACGTCCACGGCACTCTGATCCACGTCGCTCATGCCTTCTCCTCCGTGATCTCGGGTGCCCGGTCGAACTCGTCGGTGACGTGCGCGGCGGAATCACCGCCCGCCCAGGTGACCGTGAGCTCCCCCAGGGCGGTCTCCTGGTCGAGGGCGACGGCCTTGTCACGATAGAGCTCCAGCAGCGCGAGGAACCGGGCGACCACGGTGAGGGTGTCCGTCACGCCTTCGGTCAGCTCGCGGAAGCTGGCCCTGCCGCGCTCCCGCAGCAGGGCCACGACCAGCTCGCCCTGCTCCCGCACGCTCACCAGAGGCGCATGGATGTGGTCGACGTAGACCTGGGGTTTCGGCTTGGGCTGCATGGCCTTGACGGCCAGCTTGGCGAAGCCTTCCGCTCCGATGCTGATGACGACTTCGGGGAGCAGCTCGGCATGGTGGTCCTCGAGGCCCACCGTCCGCGGGTACCGCCTCGACTCGTCTTCGAGCCGCCCGCTGAAGATCTCCGCGATCCGCTTGTACGCGCGGTACTGCAGCAGTCGCGCGAACAGCAGGTCCCGTGCCTCGAGCAGCGCGAGATCCGCCTCGTCCTCGACCTCGGCGGTGGGCAGCAGCCGGGCCGCCTTGAGGTCCAGCAGGGTCGCGGCGACCACGAGGAACTCCGTGGTCTGGTCGAGGTCCCAGTCGGGTCCCATGGCCCGGATGTGGGCCATGAACTCGTCGGTGACCTTGGACAGGGCGACCTCGGTCACATCCAGCTTGTGCTTGGAGATCAGCTGCAGGAGGAGGTCGAAGGGGCCCTCGAAATTGGCCAGCCGCACGGTGAACCGACCGTCGTCCGGCGCGGGCGTCGAATCACCGCCCTCACCGCCCTCGCCGCCCTGGTCGGCGGCCTCGGCGCCGGCCCTGGACGGGCTCCCGGCCTGCCCCGGCGCCTCGTGGTCCACCGAGACCTTCCGCGCCGGGAGGTGCTCCTCGGTCCGGTCGGCCGCGGTGTCCGCGGTCGCGGCTCCGGCTCCGGCTCCGGCTCCGGCTCCGGCTCCGGCTCCGGCTCCGGCGGCAGGAGATCCCGCCACGACCGCCGCTGCCCCGCCGCCGGTGCCCTGGTCACCGGAGTCGTCCGCCGGGGCCTTTCCCGGGCCCTCGAGGACCGCGATCCGCGGGCCGGACGGGGTGGCGTCCACGACCTCGGAGACACCCTCGGACACTCCGTCGGCCACGCCGTCCGACGCGGCGGGGGCGGTGTCCTGGGGGCCGGGGCGCGAGGGCTCGGGAGGGGGAGCCGGCTGCCGTGGCCCGGACGCACCAGGGCCACGGCCGAGCGCGCGGCGCGGGGCGCGAGGGGCGGAAGCAGCCGGGTCGTCGGTGGGGGGCATGGCGGTCCAGGGTGCGGAAAGGGACGGGCCCGCGCAGGCTATCCCGTCAGCGACCGCGCAGCCGCCGCACCAGGATGCTCGCGTCGCCCCGGGATTCCAGATCCGCGAGCACGACCGCCACCGCCTCGCGCACGATGCGCCCCCGGTCGACGGCGAGCCCGTGCTCCCCGCGGAGCACCAGGCGCGCGTGCTCCAGGTCGATCAGCTCCTCGGCCGAGACATAGACCGTGATCTTCTCGTCGTGGCGCTCACGGCCGCTGGGACGCCGGTTGCTGCTCCGTCCCCGGCGCCTCGGCGCCGCTCCCGGAGCGGGCGCGGCGGAGGTCCGGCCCTTCGCCGGTGCCGTGTCTCCCTCGGCGGCCGTGGTACGGCTGCGCGGTTCGGGGGTGTCGGCCTCCTCTCCCGCAGGAGCGTGCTCCTCCCCCGCCGCACTGGCGGAGGGGGCAGCCACGGTGGATGCCGCCGACTCATCCGCCGGGGCCGCCGGTGCCGGCAAGCGCGTCTCCCCGTTGGCGGCGTTCGCCCCCCGCCGCGGGGACGACGACTGCAGCGCCGTGCCCCCGGTCGTACGGAACAACTCGTCGGCCCCGGGCAGACTCACTCGGCGTGACACCGGGCGAGCACCTCCCTGGCGAGCTGGCGATAAGCGGCGGCGCCGACCGAGTTGCTGGCGTACGTGGTGATGGGCTCACCGGCGACCGTGGTCTCCGGGAAACGCACCGTGCGCCCGATCACCGTGTGGTAGACGTGGTCGTCGAACGCCTCGACCACTCGCGCCAGCACCTCACGGCTGTGGACCGTGCGCGAGTCGTACATGGTGGCCAGGATGCCGTCGAGCTCCAGCTCGGGGTTGAGCCGCTCCTGCACCTTCTCGATGGTCTCGGTCAGCAGCGCGACACCGCGCAGCGCGAAGAACTCGCACTCCAGCGGCACGATGACCTTGTGAGCCGCCGTCAGGGCGTTCACCGTGAGCAGACCGAGCGAGGGCTGGCAGTCGATGACGATGTAGTCGTAGTCCTGCATCAGCGGCTTCAGGGCGCGCTGGAGCGTCGACTCCCGGGCGACCTCGCTCACCAACTGCACCTCGGCGGCGGAGAGGTCGATGTTGCTCGGCAGCAGGTCCATGTTGGGCACTGCCGTCTTCAGCAGGACCTCGTCCGCGGACATGCCCCGCTCCATGAGCAGGTTGTAGACCGTGAGGTCGAGCTCCATCGGGTTCACGCCGAGGCCGACCGACAGGGCTCCCTGCGGGTCGAAGTCGACGAGCAGGACACGCCGTCCGTACTCCGCGAGTGCCGCGCCCAGATTGATGGTCGACGTCGTCTTGCCGACGCCGCCCTTCTGGTTGCACATCGCGATGATCTTCGCGGGGCCGTGGTCGGTCAGCGGGCCCGGGATCGGGAAGTACGGCAGCGGCCGCCCGGTGGGGCCGATGCGCTCACGGCGCTGGCGCGCCGCGTCGGGCGCGAGCGTGGCCGCGTACTCGGGGTCGGGCTCGTATTCGGCGTCTGGGTCGTAGAAGTGCCCCTGGGGCACCTCGTCGTACTCGGCGAAGTGGGTGGACTCTCGGCCACTCTCGTTGCCGGCCATGGCGTTCACGTGTCGGCCGTCCATCATCTTCTTCTTGTGGGCTGTCGTCGTCATGTGCTGGCGGGTCGCGAAGGTACGGACAGCGACGGAGCCGACAGCTTCGTGCCCGGACGCAAAACCCCTGTCCGGCGCAGGGGGTACCCCCACGCACTCGGGCTGCAGAGGGTGGATGCCTGCATGACCACCCCCGGGAGAAAATGTCGACTCATTCACAAGTCGTCTTACCTCCTTGGACGTGACCAGGAAACTTATCGATAGGTCAGCGTGGCACCATGCCGACGGTTGGCGACTCTATGGCGTGTCACCGGTCCGCAGCAACACAATCCGCCGGACCCGGCCCGATGTGTCGGCAACCCAACCCCTCCCTGTCAAGGGTGCACGGCGGTCGATCGGTGCTTTTCGCGGGTGTGCGAAACGGTTGAACCGTTGCGTTCGAGGCGAGTTGAACCATTACCCCACCCGCTCCGGACACACATCCGGCCGGACCTTGTTCGTCAAGGTCCGGCCGGATGTGTGATGTTGACGACCTGAATTGACAAGTACGTCGCTCTTGTTCAGCCGAGGAGGGTGGCCAGCTCCACGGACTCGAGGCCGTGCGCCTCGGCAACCTCCTTGTAAACGACCTGGCCCTCATGGACGTTGAGGCCCTTGGCCAGCGCCGGATCACGGCGCAGCGCCTCGACCCAGCCGTTGTTCGCCAGCGAGACGACGTACGGCAGCGTGGCGTTGGTGAGTGCGTTGGTGGAGGTGTTCGGCACCGCGCCCGGCATGTTGGCGACGCAGTAGAAGACCGAGTTGTGGACCATGAAGGTCGGCTCGGCGTGGGTGGTGGGACGGGAGTCCTCGAAGCAGCCGCCCTGGTCGATCGCGATGTCGACAAGGACACTTCCCGGCTTCATCCGGGAGACCAGCTCGTTGGTGACCAGCTTCGGCGCCTTGGCACCCGGGATGAGGACCGCGCCGATGACGAGGTCGGCATCGAGGACGGCCTTCTCCAGCTCGAAGGAGTTGGACATGACGGCCTTGACCTTGGTGCCGAAGATCTTGTCGGCCTCGCGCAGCTTGTTGATGTCCCGGTCCAGCAGGGTCACGTCGAAGCCCATGCCGACGGCGATCTGCGTGGCGTTCCAGCCGGAGACACCGCCGCCGATGACGACGGCCTTGGCCGGGGTGACACCCGGGACGCCGCCGGGCAGCACACCACGGCCGCCGACCGCGCGCATCAGGTGGTAGGCGCCGACCTGCGGGGCCAGCCGGCCCGCGACCTCGGACATCGGGGCGAGCAGCGGCAGGGCGCGGCTCGGCAGCTCGACCGTCTCGTAGGCGATGGCGGTGGTGCCGGACTCGACCAGGGCGTCCGTGCACTCCTTGGAGGCCGCCAGGTGCAGGTAGGTGAAGAGGACCTGGTCCTTGCGGAGACGGTGGTACTCCTCCGCGATGGGCTCCTTGACCTTGAGCACCATGTCGGCCGTGGCCCAGACCTCGTCGGCGGTGGGCAGGATCTGCGCACCGGCGGCGACGAACTCCTCGTCCGTGATCGAGGAGCCGACGCCGGCGTTCGCCTCGATGAAGACCTGGTGTCCGTTGCGGACGAGCTCATGCACTCCGGCAGGGGTGATGGCCACCCGGAACTCGTTGTTCTTGACCTCGCGGGGGATGCCGACCTTCACGTCGATCACGGTCCTTGGCTCAGGGGGATTTTTGGTGCAATTCCATATTTACCCGGATACGTACGGCGCACCGGAAGGGACCGGAGCGACGCCCGGCAGAGCCAGTCTAATGAAGGACTTCGCGCTGTCTAGCCTTGCAAAGCAAAATTCTTCGACCGAACCACTACGGATTTCGTAGGCCGGAGGGCCCTGTTTCAAGGAGCTGGTCAGCGGTGGAGCGATGCAACCGGGCGGCGGTCGGGTCGCCCAGCCGCTCCAGGGTGTCGGCCAGCCTCAGCTGCAGCGCCGCCTGCAGCCGCACATCTCCCGCGCGGCGCGCGCAGGCAACGGCCTCCTCGCAGGTACGCAGGGATTCACGGGGTCTGCCCGCGTACTCCTGGACCCGGGCCGCCTCGCTCAAGGCCCTTGCGTGGCCGGACAGATCGCCGAGTCTGCGGTATCCGGCCGCGGCCGCACGCCAGCTGCGCAGTGCCTCTCCGTAGCGGCCCGCATAGGTCTGCACGGCGCCGATCCGGCCGTACAGCCGCGCCTCGTCGGCGAGCTCACCGCGGGCCAGCCGCTGGGACAGGGCCCGCCCGTACCAGTCGGCGGCTCGCTGCCAGTCCCCCAGCTCCTGATAGGTGCCTGCTACGGATTCCATTGCTCGACCAATGGCATACGGGTCATTTGCTCTGCGGCTGGCATCCAAAGCCGACCGATATCGCAGCAGAGCGGCATCCACGCGCCCCGTCTGCGCATCCAGGTCGGCGAGGTTCAGCAGCGCCGCGGCCTGCTCCCGGTCGAGGCCCCGGCGCTCGGCCACCCCCAGGACGAGCTGATGCAGTCCGTAGAGGTCGGGCGCGGCCACCTCGGGACCGCGATGGGCGACGAGGGCCCGCACCAGTGCGGCGATCAGCCTGCGGGCCAGGGTGTCCAGCTCGCCGTCGGTGACGGCGAGCCGCGCTGCGGCGGACAGTGCCGCCCGGCGGGCCAGCAGCCAGTCCCCGGCGGCCTCGGGGCCCGGAAAGCGCAGAGTCCGCGGCAGCCCGGCCAGTCTGCGGCGGGCGTCGGAGCCGTCGGGTTCGGTGACGGCACGGCACGACTGCAGCAGCCGCACGGTCCGCTCCAGCATCCGGGCGCGGGCGAGCTGGATCTCCGCGGGGCGGTCGTGCGCCGTCATCCGCTCGTGCAGGAGCGGTGCGAGACAGCCGGGCACCTCGTACGTCCCCTGGTCGCCGTCCTCCCGCAGCAGACCGAGCGCGGCGAAGTCCTCGAGTGCCTGCGCGGCGTCCGCGATCGTGCCTCCGGCCAGCGCGGACGCCGTGTTCGCGTCCACGAACCCGGCCGGAGCGAGCCCGAGCAGCCGCAGCGTGCGGGCCGCGGCGGGCGGCAGGGACTCGTACACCAGCCGGAAGGTACGGGCCAGCGGCTTCGCTCCATCGGGCCGCTCGGGGTCGTCCGTCAGTCCGCGCAGGCTCTTGGCCGCGTCGGCGACCGAGGCGCTGGGGCGGGCCGCGAGCCAGCCGCCGATCAGGACCATGGCGGCGGGCTGGCCGCCGCACTGCTCGACCAGGGACTCCGCGGCCTGCGGGTCGACGGTGATCCGCACCTCGCCGGTGAAGCGGCCCAGCAGTTCGATCGCGGACTTCGGGTCCATACCGCCGACGGTGCACGGCCGCACGTCCGGGATGCCGGTGAGCGGCCCCTGGGCGACGGCGACGACCAGGCAGTCGGGGTTGTCGGGGATCAGCGGATCGACCTGCTCCGCATCGCAGGCGTCGTCCAGGAGCAGCAGACAGCGCCGCTCGGCCAGCGCGTCGCGGACCAGTCCGGTGAGCTCGTCCTCGTCCCCACCGGGCGGGGCGGTGACGCCGAGGGCGTCGAGCAGTTCACGCGCGGTGCGCTCGGAGGGGACGGCGTCCCCTCCGGGGTCGGTGAGCCGTGCCCGCAGCACTCCGTCGGGATACTCGCCGGCCAGCCGTCGTACCAGCTCCCCGGCGAGCGCGCTCCGCCCCGAGCCCGGTCGCCCCGCGACGAGCAGCACCCTCGCGCGTGGTGCCTTGCGGCCCGCGAGGGTGTCCAGACCGGTCCGTTCGATGTCGGCCCGCAGGGCTTTCAACTCGCGCTGCCGCCCGATGAATTGTCCGGCCGCACCCCTCGCGGTCCCCTGCACCGCCGCCTCCGCGGCCACGGGCTCGGCCGCCGGAGACGGCGGGCTACCGGGCGAAGGGCCGTTCACGTCCACGCCTGCTCCCTCATGGGCCACGCTCCAGTCCGCCGCTGAACGAGCCGAGCCCACCGGAGGTTCCCCGTGCGGGCGCTCCGAGCGTAGATCAGCCGTCTCGGCGGATGCCGGGGAGCGCTGCGGCGCGTGCGGCCGGTTCCCTCGATCGGATCAACCGATCGTCCCACCGGACGCCCGCGCAGGCGCTCCTCGCGCCTACGCCCCGAACGGCCGGGCCGGCCACGGCGCCTCGGCCGGACGGAGGGACTCCACGCCGTCGCCCGCGAGCACTGCCGCGAGCGAGAGCACGCCCACGGCCAGGCAGTTGTTGTGCAGCTCCCCCGCGAGCACACCGCGCACCAGGTCCTGCAGCGGCACCCGGGCCAGTTCCATGTCGGCCTCCTCGTCGGAGACCCGGAAGCGTTCGCCGTCGGCCTCGGAGAGGTCACGGGCCAGGAAGACCCGCACCGCCTCGTCGCAGCCGCCCGGCGTGGTGTAGACGTCGACGAGTACCCGCCAGTCGACGGCCTTGACGTGCGCCTCTTCGTACAGCTCGCGCTGAGCCGCCGTCAGCGGGTTCTCGCCGGGGACGTCGAGGAGCCCGGCCGGGATCTCCCACAGCTTGTGCCGCACGGGGTGCCGGTACTGGCGGAGTACGAGGACACGGTCCGACTCGTCGAGGGCGAGCACCGCCACGGAGCCCGGGTGGACCTGGTAGTCACGGCGCACGACCGCGCCGTCGGGCATGACCACATCATCGGTGCGGACGCTCGTCTTGTTCCCCTGGAAAGGGGTCGCGGTCGCGGTGATCCGCCATTCCTCAGGGGTGTCCTTGATGGTCATGTACGTACGTCCTCCCAAACGCCGGAACCGGGGTACGCGGCCCGAGAGCCGGCCCGTACCCCGGTCCACGTTAGTGCTTTGCCTTACTTGCCCGTCTTGCGCGCCGCCTCGGCCTGCCGCTGCACGGCCGCCTTCACCAGTCCGGCAAACAGCGGGTGAGGACGGGTCGGGCGGGACCGGAGCTCCGGGTGGGCCTGGGTCGCGACCAGGTAGGGGTGGACGTCGCGCGGGTACTCGACGTACTCGACGAGCTTGTTGTCCGGGGAGGTTCCCGAGAAGACGATGCCCGCCTTCTTCTCCAGCTCCGCGCGGTAGGCGTTGTTCACCTCGTAGCGGTGGCGGTGGCGCTCGTCGACGTACGGCTGGTCGTCGTAGACCTCGCGGACGATCGAGCCCTCGGCGAGCTTCGCCGGGTAGAGCCCGAGACGCATCGTGCCGCCGAGGTCGCCCGCGCCCTCCACGTAGGCGAGCTGCTCCTCCATCGTCGAGATGACGGGGTGGGCGGTGGTCGCGTCGAACTCGGTGGAGTTCGCCTCGGGGATCCCGGCCAGGTTGCGCGCGGCCTCGATCACGATGCACTGCAGACCCAGGCACAGCCCCAGCAGCGGGATCTTGTTCTCGCGGGCGTAACGGATCGCGCCGACCTTGCCGCTGACCCCGCGGTCCCCGAAGCCGCCCGGGATGCAGATCGCGTCCACGTCACCGAGCTGCTTCGCGGCGTCCGCCTGCGTCTTGCAGTCGTCCGACGTGACCCACTTGATCTTGACCCGGGCCCGGTTGGCGAAACCGCCGGCCCGCAGTGCCTCGGTCACCGAGAGATAGGCGTCCGGCAGGTCGATGTACTTGCCGACCAGGGCCAGACTGATCTCGTGGTCCGGATTGTGGACACGGTCCAGCAGGTCGTCCCAGATCGTCCAGTCGACGTCGCGGAACGGCAGGTCCAGCTTGCGCACCACATAGGCGTCCAGACCCTCGGTGTGCAGCACCTTGGGGATGTCGTAGATCGACTTGGCGTCGATCGCCGCGACCACGGCCGCCTCGTCCACGTCGCACATCAGCGAGATCTTGCGCTTGATCGCCGTCGGCACGTCGCGGTCGGCGCGCAGCACGATCGCGTCGGGCTGGATACCGATGTTGCGCAGCGCGGCGACCGAGTGCTGCGTGGGCTTGGTCTTGAGCTCGCCCGAAGGACCGATGTAGGGCAGCAGCGAGATGTGCACGACGAAGACGTTGTCCCGGCCGACCTCGTGGCGGACCTGGCGGACGGTCTCCAGGAACGGCAGCGACTCGATGTCGCCGACCGTGCCGCCGACCTCCGTGATCACGACATCCACATCGTCCGTGGCCATCCGGCGGATGCGGTGCTTGATCTCGTTGGTGATGTGCGGAATCACCTGGACCGTGTCGCCCAGGTACTCGCCGCGGCGCTCCTTGGCGATGACCGTGGAGTACACCTGGCCGGTGGTGACGTTCGCGGAGCCGTCCAGGTCGACGTCGAGGAAGCGCTCGTAGTGGCCGATGTCCAGGTCGGTCTCGGCGCCGTCGTTGGTGACGAACACCTCACCGTGCTGGAACGGGTTCATGGTGCCCGGGTCGACGTTCAGATACGGGTCGAGCTTCTGCATCGTGACCCGCAGGCCGCGTGCCTTGAGCAGAGCACCCAGACTGGAGGCCGTCAGGCCCTTGCCGAGGGAGGAGGCGACACCCCCGGTGACGAAGATGTGCTTGGTCGTCGTGGATGTCGAGGATCGAGCCGGCATGGCCAAGAGGGGGCTCCCGTGGTCGCGAGTGGTGGTGCGTACCGGCGCTCCCGCTGTGGAGATCCGGAGATTTCCGGGGTGCCGTCGCTGCGGTTCGGGGGCCGCCATTCACGAGAGGAGCCCACCGGTCCACGGGCTACCAGGGTATCAGCGCCGGGGGGAGACTGCTTCCGGCCACACGGGGCATCATGGCCATCACGGGCTTCTCCGGACTCACCCGTCGGTCACCCGTTCGGCGGCACCGGATTGCCGGGAGCGTCGCGCGGATCACGGGGGTGCGTCGTATCCTGCTCGGACACTTGGTTCGGAATGTCGCTCTCCGAGCAAGCCGGCGATTGGCACCACCCCCGCCCTTCACCCGGAACAAGAGCTCGTCAATGACCGATTGACCGATTGACACCCTTGACCGAAGAAAGTGCCACGCAGGGCGGACGTGGCCGTTCAACTGGAGATCCATTGGCCGGGCGCATCGAGGACTACGCACTCATCGGGGACATGCAGACCGCTGCCCTGGTCTGCCGGGACGGCACAGTCGACTGGCTGTGCCTGCCCCGCTTCGACTCGCATGCCATCTTCGCGGGACTTCTCGGCACCGAGGAGCATGGCTTCTGGCGCCTCGGGCCCGCGTATCCGGGCGAGGCGGAGCCCCCCACGGCAGACCGCCGCAGGTATCGCGGGGACTCGCTGATCCTGGAATCGGAGTGGGACACCCCACGCGGCACGGTCCGTGTGACGGATTTCATGCCGCCACGTGACGGGGCACCCCAGCTGATCCGGATCGTGGAGGGCGTCAGCGGCCGTGTCCCGATGCGCTCGACGCTGCGGATGCGGTTCAGCTACGGACGGGTCGTGCCGTGGGTGCACAAGGTCGACAACCGGACGGTCGCGGTCGCCGGCCCCGACTCGGTGTGGCTGGACACACCGACGGAGACCTACGGCAAGGACCTCACGACGTACTCCGACTTCACCGTCTCCCCCGGCGACCGGGTCGCCTTCACCATCAGCTGGCAGCCCTCGCACCGTGAGCCCCCGGCGCTTCCCGACCCCGAGGGGTCGCTGGACGCCACCGAGGATTTCTGGCGCGAGTGGGTCGAGCACTGTACGTACCACGGCCCCTACCGGGAGTCGGTGGTCCGCTCGCTGATCACGCTGAAGGCGCTGACCTACGCCCCGACCGGCGGGATCGTCGCCGCCCCGACCACCTCCCTGCCGGAGGAGATCGGCGGCGTACGGAACTGGGACTACCGCTACACCTGGCTGCGGGACGCGGCGATCACGCTGTCCTCGCTGCTGCGCACGGGCTACCGGGAAGAGGCCCGGGCCTGGCGTGAGTGGCTGCTGCGCGCGGTCGCCGGCGACCCGGAGAACCTGCAGATCATGTACGGCATCGCCGGCGAGCGCGAGCTCGGCGAGGCGGAGCTGGACTGGCTGCCGGGGTACGAGAACTCCACCCCGGTCCGGGTCGGCAACGGCGCCGCGAGCCAGCTCCAGCTCGATGTCTACGGCGAAGTCACCGAGGCCCTGCACCTGGCGCACATGACCGGCCTGTCGCGCAACGACTACGCCTCCGTGCTCCAGCTCAAGCTGATCCGCTATCTCGAGGACCACTGGGACCAGCCGGACGAGGGCATCTGGGAGGTCCGCGGGCCGCGCCGCCACTTCGTCCATTCCAAGGTCATGGCCTGGGTGGCCGTCGACCGCACGATCAAGCTGATCGAGTCGGGCGACGCGGACGGCCCTCTGGAGCGCTGGCGGGACCTCCGCGACGAGATCCATCGCGACGTGTGCGAAAAGGGCTACGACAAGGAGCGCAACACCTTCACGCAGTCGTACGGCTCCAAGGAGCTCGACGCCTCGCTGCTGCTCATCCCGCAGATGGGCTTCCTGCCTCCGGACGACAAGCGCGTCATCGGCACGATCGAGGCGATCCAGCGGGAGCTGTCCACACCGGACGGTTTCGTGCTGCGCTACCCGACGGCCGGCGACGAGGCAGGGGTCGACGGGCTCGAGGGCGACGAGGGCGCCTTCCTCGCCTGCTCGTTCTGGCTGGCCGACGACCTGGCGATGATCGGACGCGTCGACGAGGCACGGCGGCTCTTCGAGAAGCTGCTGTCGCTGCGGAACGACCTCGGGCTGCTCGCCGAGGAGTGGGACCCCCGGCTGCAGCGCCAGGTGGGCAACTTCCCACAGGCCTTCAGCCATGTGCCGCTGATCGACACGGCGCTGCGGCTCACCGCGTCCGGCGCGTACGGAGGCTGAGGGACCGGCCGGGACGGCTCCGGATGTGCGCGGCAGGACCGCTCGTACCTACGATGAAAAGGTCCTGTTCGCGCCCCGGAAGGGGGCATCATGGCGCCCCAGCCCGTAGCGGAAGCGGCCCTGGACGGGCTACGCGAGACCGTCACCGGCGAGGTCATCGCCCCGGGTGATCCGGGGTACGACGAAGCCCGCACGCTCTTCAACGCGATGATCGACCGGCGGCCGGGCGTGATCGCCCAGTGCGAGTCGGCGGCCGACGTCGCCGCGGCGATCCGCTTCGGCCGGGAGCACGGTCTGGAGCTGGCGGTCCGCGGTGGCGGCCACAGCGTCGCAGGTCTCGCGAGCACCGACGGCGGTCTGGTGATCGATCTACGCCGGATGCATGCGGTCACGGTGGACCCGGACGCCCGCACGGCCCGGGTCGGTGGTGGAGCCACGATGAGCCATCTCGACCGGGCCGCCGAGCCGTTCAGGCTGGCGACCACCGGAGGCAGGGCGTCCACCACCGGTGTCGGCGGGTTCACCCTCGGCGGCGGATCCGGTTGGCTGGAGCGGAAGTACGGGCTGGCCTGCGACAATCTGGTCGCCGTGGATCTGGTGACCGCCGAAGGCACCGAGATCCACGCCGACGCGGACGAGAACCCGGAGCTGTTCTGGGCGCTCCACGGCGGCGGCGGCAACTTCGGGGTGGCCACCTCGATCACCCTGAAGCTGCACTCCCTGCCCGCCATGTCGGTCGCGATGATCTTCTTCCCGGCCGATCGCGGGGCCGAGGTGCTCCCCGTCTACCGGGACGTCCTGGCGAGCGCCCCTGACGAACTGGGCGGCGGGTTCATCTATCTCACCGGCCCGCCCGAGGACTTCATGCCCGAGCACCTGGTGAACCAGGCCGTGACCCTGGTGCTGATCACCTTTGCGGGCACCGAACCGGAGCTGCGCAGGGCGGCCGGTCCGCTGCTGGACCTCGGCCATGCGGCGGAGCTCGTCATGGAGCTCCCCTACGCCGAGCTGCAGTGCATGCTCGACGATCCACCGGGCCTGCGGAACTACTGGTCGGCGGAGTATCTCGACACCCTGCCGCCCGACGCAGTGGACGTCTTCTGCGCCCGTGCCTCGTCGATGATCGTGCCGTCGAACTCCCAGCACATCCTCTTCCCCATGGGCGGCGCACTCTTCCGCGACGACTCCGACTTCCCGGTGCCGTGGCGGTCCGCCCAGTGGGCCGTGCATCCCTTCGCCATCTGGAACGACGTGGCCGACGACGAGCGCGGCCGGCAGTGGGTACGTGACGTCCGGTCCGATGTCGAGCCCTGGTCGCTCGGCACGACCTATCTCAACTTCACCGGTCTGGAAGGGGAGGAGCGGGTGGTGGCCGGCTTCGGGGCCGCCAACTACCGGCGGCTCGCCGCGGTCAAGTCGCAGTACGACCCCGACAATGTGTTCCGGCTCAACCACAACATCAGGCCGGGCTGATCTCCGGCCCCGGCTGGTGGTTGTCCGTGGATCTTTCGCCCAGGTAGCGTCCCGGCAATGGAAACACAGGGCGGTATCACCGTGCAGCGGGCGCTTGAGCTGCCCGGACTCCGCAGCGGGCTCCCCGAGGTGGTGGCCGGTGCCGACCGGCTGAACCGTACGGTCCGCTGGGTGCACGCCGGTGAGGTGTCCTACATCGCCTCGCTGCTCAAGGGCGGGGAGCTGCTGCTGACGACGGGGCTGGGGATCGGCAGCCGTCCCGCCGAACAGCGCGCCTTCGTACGGCGCCTCGCGGACCGCGGGGTGTCGGCGCTCGTCGTCGAGCTCGGCTCGCGCTTCACCCGCCTTCCCGCCGCCGTCGTCGATGCCGCGACCGCCGCCGGGCTGCCGCTGATCCAGCTGCACCGCGAGGTGCCGTTCGTCTCGGTGACGGAGGAGGTCCACACCGAGATCGTCAATCTGCACTACGCCCTGCTGCAGCGCGCGGACGAGGTGCACCGGCGGTGCACCGAGGCTCTGCTGGGCGGCGGCGGCATCCCCCAGGTACTGCGGATCCTCGCGGACTTCACGGCCAACCCGGTGTTCCTCGAGACGGCGGACGGGCAGCTGCTGTACGCGGCGGAGAGCGGCTCGGGGCCGGCCGCCGCCGACCCGCTCCAGGTGTGGGAGGGGCTGCGCGGGCAGCGTGCCGCCCGGGAGTCCGGACCGCCTGCCGGGACCGCCCTGGTGGATGTGCCGGGCGGTGGCCCCGGCACCGGGTCGGTGCGCGCCCGCCTCGTCGTACCGGCGGTCGCCGCGACCCTGCTCCCGGTGCACCGGATGGCGCTCGAGCGGGCGGCGGCCGTTCTCGCGGTGGTCCTCATGCAGGCACGCCAGGAGGAGGAGCTCGCCGCGCGCGGCCGGGGCGACTTCCTGACCGATCTCGCGGAGGGCCGGATCACCGCGGAGGACGCACCCGAGCAGGCCCGGGTACTCGGCTTCAAGCCCGGCGACGGGCCGTTGCTTCCGGTGGTGATGCGGCTGGCCCCGGAACTCTCGCCGTCGGGGAACTGGTCGCTCCTGGCCCGTGCGGTGCTCGAGGAACTGCAGTCCGTGGGCGTACCGGTGCTGCTCGGGGTACGGCCGGTGGAAGGCCGCGTACCGCTGCTGGTCGGTCTGCGCGCCGAGTCGGAACGCGCGGCGGTCGCGGACCGGGTCGCGGCGGCTCTGCGCGCCGGCCTCAAGCGGGCGGGCATGGAGCGCGCAGGAGCCCATCCACCGGTGGTCGTCGTCGGCGTCGCGGGCGGCTGGGCCGGGACGTCGGCCGGTCTGCGCCATGTGTCCGAGACGGCGACCGCGGCACTCGGGCTGGTCGAACGGCCCTGGTACGACGCGCGCCGGCTCGACATCGACCTGCTGCTGTGGCGGTTGCGGGACCACCCTGACCTGGCGGCCTTCGTGGACCGGGCGATCGGGCCGCTGCGCGAGCACGACCGCGCCTCACGCCCGCCGTTGCTGCCCACGCTGGAGACGTATCTCGCCCACGCGGGCCGTAAGGCGGAGACGGCCCGCGAGCTCCATCTCAACCGCCAGACGCTCTACAACCGGCTCGCGCGTATCGCGGAGTTGCTGGGCACGGACCTCGACGACCCGCAGACGGTGCTGGCCCTGTCGCTGGCCCTGCGGGCGCGCAGACACCTCCCGTAGGCTCCCGGCTCGCGCCCTGACGGCCGGGTGGTCAGGGACGACGGGGCAGTACGGAGCGGAACTCCTCGACGGTGGTCAGCAGGGCGTCCCCCGCGAAGCGCAGCGCGGCCAGCGACCGCTCGCCGGCGTCCGCGTCGCCCGCACCGCAGGCATCGGTGACGACGACGGGGACGTAGCCCAGATCCGAGGCGTGGCGGACGGTCGGCTCGATGCCGATCTCCATGGCGACGCCGATGACGACGACGGTGGTGATGCCGCAGTCGCGCAGCGCGATGTCCAGCCATGTGCCCTCGAACGCCGACATGGTGATCTTGTCGACCACCGCGTCCCGGTTCGTGGGCCGCAGCTCGGGGACGAACTGGGTGTGGGGAGCGGCCGGAGGGAAGGGCGAGACCACGTCGGCGGCCTGTGCGGCGCCCTGCCAGCTGCGCCACATCCGCAGCTGAGAGGCGCCCATCAGTTCGGGCGGAAGCGTGACGTGGCGCAGGAAGTAGGTGCGGATCCCGACGGTCCGGGCGGCTTCGACGGTCTCGACCGCGCGGCGGACGATCCGGTCGCGGTCCTTGATCTGCGCCAGAATGCCCGCCTGCATGTCGTAGACCAGCAGCGCTGTGCGCCGCGGATCGCAGGCTTCTTCGAGAGAACGCGGAACTGCCAGCCCGAATCGCTCATCCACGGGCGCGACGCTACTACCTCCGTACGGCCGCCGCACCCATGACGGACCATCGGGAGACGGCCCGCGCCCCGACGGCCGGGCAGGCCGCGGCAGCGGCGTCCGGTGCGGGGCCGGGTGACGGCCCCGCACGGCGGCCGGCCGGGTCAGTCCGGCGGGCGACGGCGCGGCGGGGCGAACTCGTCGTAGATGCTCAGGATCTGGGCGATGGTCTCGTCCTCCGTCGGCCAGGTGGCCGCCTGGGCCTGTCCCGCCGCCGCCAGCCGGCGCCGGCGGGACGAGTCGGCGAGCAGCCCGGTCACCGCCGTGGACAGTGCGCCGGGGTCCCCGTAGGGCACCAGCTCGGCCGCGTCACCGACCAGTTCGGGGATCGCGCCGACACGGGTCGCCACCAGCGGCACACCGAGGCGCAGGGCCTCCTGCGCCAGGAGCGAGCGTGCCTCCCAGCGGCTGGGCAGAAGCGCGATGTCGGCGGCCGCGAGAAGGTCCGTGATGTCGGTTCGACGGCCGATGAGCCGGACGGGGAGACCCTCGGCATCGATCCGGCGCTGCAGCGGCGCCCGTCCGCGGCCCTCGCCCGCGATCGCGACCAGGGGCACGGGGTCGAGCCCGAGCCAGTCCCGGGACGCGTCGAGGAGGGTGGTGTATCCCCGCCCGGATTCCAGCCTGCCCACGGCCATGAGCAACGGCCGGTCGACGGCGCCCAGTTCCGCCCGAGCCTTGTTCTCGTACGAGCCCGCGCAGCCGCGTGGCCCCGGCACCGCCACCGGGGACAGCCGGGCATCGCGCGCGCCCCTCTCTCGCGCCCGGTCGACCAGCTCGGACGAGGTGGCGAGCACCACCGTGGCCGTGCGTACCGCCCTGCGTTCCATCAGCCGTACCACCGGTCCCCTGGCGCCCGCCGCGTGCGGCCGGGTGTGCCAGGTGACGACGAGGGGGAGGCCGGGCTGCCTGCCGATGGCGAGCCCGGCGCGCACGGCGGCGTTGAGTCCATGCGCGTGTACGACGTCCGCGCGGGCGCACGCCGCCCTCAGCGCACCGACGGCGGCCGGGTCACTGCGCGGCGGTACGGGCACGAAATGCGCTCCGGTGCCCAGGAAGTCGTACTCGTGCTCCAGGGCGGCGGGGGCGCATACGGTCACCCGCACGCCCCTCGCCACCAGCCCCGCGGCGAGTGATCTGACATGAGCGCTGCTGCCCGCGCTGCCGCCGCTCAGCACCTGGACCGTACGCAGCTGTGTCACGCGCCAAGGATGCCAGCCCGTACGCACGTTCCGGCACCGCTGGAACGTCTTTCCCCTGCCCCACGCGGCAACTCCGTCGGCCGGTTCACTCACATGGGTGAGCGCGCGAGTTCGGTGATCCGTTCGCCGCACGCCGCCGCGGCGATCAGCGCGGCCGCGTGAACGGCCAGTCCCGTACGGCCGTTGCCCACGGCCATCGCAGCTCCGACGGCCGCGCCGAGGGCGTGCGCCCCCGCGTCGCCGAGCATGGTGCTCTCGCCCAGGTCGTCGCCCATCACCGCGGCCGCGGCCCCCATGGGGACGGCGGCGAGCGGTCCCCGCAGCAGTCCCGGCGCGCCGAGGCCGAGCACGATGAGGCCTGCGCGCCCGGGCCGTACGTCCACGAGGTTCGCCAGGTGCGCCGTGCCCGCGATCACCACCCCCGCGAGCACCTTGTCGACGGGCCGCTCCTTGAGCAGCGCCCCGGCGAGGAGTCCGGCGGCCCCGACCCCGAAGAGCTTGACGGCGCCGCTGGTGACCTCGCCCTGCCTCAGGGCCGCGAGATGGGCCGGGAAGCCCCGCCGGTCGTCCCCCGCGACATCGTCGTACGCCCCGCACGCTCCGGCCGCCAGGGCGGCGGCAGCGGCTGCCGGGGCGCCCACCGCCATCGCACCGGCCACCACCCCCGCGGTCACCGCGGGACCGGCGCACAGATCGACGGTGCGCCCGGCGTAGTTGGTGCGTTCCCAGCGCGCGTCGCCACGCGTGCGCGCCCGGAGTGCGCGGTAGACGAGGCGTGTGCCGCCCGCGGCGACGGCGAGGGCGGTGACTCTGCTCAGGGTTCCCATGATCGTCAGCCTAGGACGCCGTGCTCGTGCGCCGGATGGGCGGGCAAGGGCCGCCTGGAGACGGCTCGTCCCGGCGCGAAAGGGCGGTTCAGGGGTACCGGGGTCCGCGACCGGGGCGAAAAGGGCGACGAAGCCCGACCCCGGCCGCCGCCGTCACGCCCCCGCACGCGCCGCCGTCACACCTCCGCACGCGCCGTCGCCAGCAGTTCCTCCGCATGCGCCCGGGCCGTCTCCGAGTCCTCCTGGCCCGCGAGCATCCGGGACAGCTCGCGCACCCGGTCCTCGCCCTCCAGCACCGTGACCCCGGACCGGGTCACCGATCCGTCGTCGGTCTTCTCGACGAGGAGCTGCCGGTCGGCGAACGCCGCCACCTGCGGCAGATGCGTGACCACCACGACCTGCGCGGTCTTGGCGAGCTTCGCCAGCCGCCGCCCGATCTCGACCGCGGCCTTTCCTCCGACGCCCGCGTCGACCTCGTCGAACAGATACGTCGGCACGGGGTCGGTCCCCGCGAAGACGACCTCCACCGCGAGCATCACCCGGGAGAGCTCACCTCCCGAAGCACCCTTGGCGATGGGCCGCGGCTGAGCACCCGGATGCGGGGCGAGCAGCAGCTCGACCTCGTCCGCCCCGGACGGCCCATAGGCGACACGGCGGCCGCCGACCTCGATACCGTCCGGGTCCTCGGACTGGCGGATGTCGATGGTCACGCGCGCGTGCGGCATCGCCAGATGGGCCAGCTCCGCCGTGACGGCGCCGGCGAAGCGGGCCGCCGCCTCCGTGCGTGCGTCGGTCAGGGACTGCGCCAGCACGGACAGTTCAGCGCGCAGGGCATCGCGCTCCGCGGTGAGTTCGCCGATCCGGTCGTCGTCGCCCTCCAGCTCGGTGACCCGCCGGGCGCCCTCCTCGGCCCAGGCCAGCACGGCGTTGATGTCCTTGCCGTACTTGCGGGTCAGCCCGGCGAGCGCGGCACGCCGCTCCTCGACCGCCGCCAGCCGCAGCGGATCGGCGTCGAGATCGTCGGCGTAACCGGCGAGCTCACCCGCCACGTCGGCGAGCAGGATCGAGATCTCGCCCATGCGTTCGGCCAGCGCGGCCAGCGCGGGGTCATGGGCCCGTACGGTCTCCAGGGCCCGCCCGGCACCCGCGACCAGCGTGGTGGCGTCGATGCCCTCGGGATCCTCGGGATTGCCGGCGAGCGCCGCGTGCGCGACCGAGGCGGCCGACGCGAGCGCCTCGGCGTGTCCGAGCCGCTCGGCCTCGGCGGCCAGCTCCACGTCCTCGCCCGCGCTCGGCTCGACACCCGCGACCTCGTTCAGCCCGAAGCGCAGCAGATCCGCTTCCTGTGCCCGCTCGCGGGCCCGCGTGGTGAGCTCGTCCAGCTCCGCGGCGACGGCCTTGAGGCGCCGGTAGGCGGTCAGGTATCCGGCGTACGGCCCGGACACGGCGTCACCGGCGTACCGGTCCAGTGCCTGTCGCTGCCGCGCGGCCTTGAGCAGACCCTGCTGGTCGGTCTGCCCGTGGACGGCGACGAGTTCGTCGGCCAGTTCCGTGAGCATGCCGACGGGCACCGACCGTCCGCCGAGGTGGGCGCGTGAGCGACCCTCGGCCGAAATCGTCCGGCTGATCAGCAGCGCACCCTCGTCGAGTTCGGCCCCGGCCTCCTCCGCGCGTACCGCGGCTGGGGCGCCCTCGGGCAGGGCGACCCGCCCTTCCACGACCGCCGACTTGGCGCCGATCCGCACCAGGGCGGGATCGGCGCGCCCGCCGAGCAGCAGTCCCAGACTGGTGACGACCATGGTCTTGCCCGCGCCGGTCTCGCCGGTCACCGCCGTGAATCCGGGTGACAGCTCGACGACGGCATCGTCGATGACCCCGAGCGACCGTATCCGCATCTCCTCCAACACGGGGAAGACCTTACGAGGTCCTGCTCCCGCTGTGCGACGGACCCCGGTCCTCACCGGCAGAGCCGCAGGTCGCGGAGGGCTGCCATCACTCTCCGGAGTGGCCGTGGAGACACCGGGACACTACACCGGGGAGGTGAGCGTCCCGGGCTGCGGCCGGTGACGCCGCCACCGGTGCCGGCATCCTCCGGCGGGACCGGCCGATCGCCGATCAGCGGGGAGCGCCCCGCCACCCCGACACCGGCAGCGCGAACTTCGCCACCAGCCGGTCCGTGAACGACGCGTGGTGCAACCGTGCGAGCCGCACCGGCACCTCGCCCCGGCGCACCTCCACCCGCGCCGCGGGCGGCAGCTCCACGGCCCTGCGGCCGTCGCACCAGAGCACTCCGTGCGGGGTGTTCGGCTGGACCTCCACGGCCAGGACCGACGTCGGCGCGGTGACCAGCGGCTTCGCGAACAGGGCATGTGCGCTGATCGGCACCATCAGCAGGGCCTCCACCTCGGGCCACACCACCGGACCGCCCGCCGAGAACGCGTACGCGGTCGAACCGGTCGGGGTCGCGCAGACGATGCCGTCGCAGCCGAACGCCGTGACGGGCCTGCCGTCGATCTCCAGGAGGACCTCCAGGATGCGTTCCGGCGACACCTTCTGCACGGCGGCCTCGTTGAGCGCCCAGTCGCGGTGGACCACGTCGCCGTTGCTGCGTACGGCGACATCGAGGGTCATCCGCTCCTCGACCTCGTACGCGCGCGTCACCACCCGGTCGACGACCTTGTCGAGGTCGTCCCGCTCGGCCTCCGCGAGGAAGCCGACCCGTCCCAGGTTGACGCCGAGCATCGGCACCCCGGACGCACGCGCGAACTCCGCGCCGCGCAGCAGCGTCCCGTCGCCCCCCAGCACGATCAGCAGCTCACAGCCGTCCAGGACCTCGGGCGTGGCCTCGGGGACGGTTTCCACGGCGTCCGGCAGCGGGAGGTCCCTCGCCTCGAAGGCGAGCACCCGCACCCCGAGGCCCGCGCGCAGCAGTCCCTGGACGACGAGTTCGGCGCTGCGGATGGCCGCCGGCCGTCCGGTGTGCGCCAGCAGGAAGACGGTGCGGGTGTGTCTCTTCGCATCCGTGCTCGTATCGGTCAACGCGGCCCCTCCGCCACTGCACGATCGACATCCGCCGGGTCGAGGTCCGGTGCCCCGGCCCGGAGCCACAGAAAGTATTCGACGTTCCCCGAGGGTCCGGGCAGCGGACTGGCGGCCACGCCGAGCACACCAAGGCCGAGCTCTCCGGCCTGCCGTGCCACGGTCCGTACCGCCTCGGCGCGCAGTTCAGGGCTGCGCACCACTCCTCCGCTGCCGAGCCGCTCCTTGCCGACTTCGAACTGCGGCTTGACCATGAGGACGAGGTCGGCGCCGGGCGACGTGCAGCGCACGAGTGCGGGAAGCACGAGGCCGAGCGGGATGAAGGACAGGTCGCCCACGACCAGGTCCACCGCCACACCGTCGATCGTCTCCAGGGTCAACTCACGCACATTCGTACGGTCCTTGACCGTCACACGTTCATCACTTTGTAGAGACCATGCGAGCTGGCCGTAGCCGACGTCCACGGCTACCACGTGTGCGGCGCCCGCGCGCAGCAGCACATCCGTGAAGCCACCGGTGGAGGCGCCCGCGTCCAGCGCCCGCCTGCCTTCGGTCTTCAGCCCCTGTGGCAGGAAGGCCGCGAACGCGCCCGCGAGCTTGTGACCACCGCGAGAGACGTAATCGGGGTCGCTGTCGTCCTGGGCGACGACGATGGCGGCGCTGGTCTCGACCTGGGTGGCGGACTTCGTCGCGGTGTTGCCGCCGACGGTCACCCGCCCTGCCGCGATCAGCTGGCCCGCGTGCTCCCGCGAGCGGGCGAGCTTGCGGCGTACCAGTTCGGCGTCGAGGCGGCGGCGTGCCACTCCTGCCACGTTCGGTTCAGCTCCTGTGGTTGTGCGGTGCGTCGGGGCGCGGGTGCTGGGCGTCGAGGGCGGTCAGCGTGTCGCGCAGCCCCCGATGTACATCCTCGTACACCTCGAGGTGTCCGTCCGCCGGGAGGAGGTCCGCATCGGCCAGCCGCTCCAGCTGCGCGTCCACCGCGGCGTCGCCGGTGGGGACGCGCTCGACCCCCAGGGGCGCGGGCGCGGCGGGGACGTCCGCCTCCCGCACCGGCTCGGCTCCCCCAGCCGGTACCGGTGCGGCGCCTGGCGCGCCTGCCGTGCTTTCCGCGGACGCTTCGATCGAGTCGCTCATGCCCAGACGCTACCCCGAAGCCCTGGGGTACCGTCGATCACGATGGCGACGATGGAGGAGTGCCGCAGCGCACTCGGCAGACTTTCGGACAATCTGGCGGCGGCGGAAGGGGAGCTGAGCGGCGCTACCACGCTCGACCGCTCCCTGAGCTGCCACATCAAGGACTTGGACGTCACCTTCACGGGCCGTCTGACGGCAGGCCGGATCAAGGTGCTGGACACCCTGGACGGCCCGCCCGTACGGAAGGCGGACATCCGGCTCACGATGACCGGTGACGATCTGGTGGCGATGGTGGACGGGAAGCTGAACTTCGCCAAGGCCTGGGCCTCGGGCCGGGTCGGCCTCGAGGCCGGCTTCCGCGATCTGCTGCGTCTCAGGGCGCTGCTGTAGTCACCGGGCCACTGCCAGGTCATCGGCCCGCGGAGACCGCAGGCCATGACATCTGTGCAGATCAGGACGTCCCCGAGACGGCGGTCTCCGCTTCCCGCGGCTCCTCCTTGCGACGCCGCGCCAGCGGCACCACCAGCGGTGTCCCCGTCTCGGGATCATCGATCACCTGCGAACGCACCCCGAATACCCGTTCGACGAGATCGGCGGTGACGACGTCCCCGGGTGCGCCCTCCGCGGCGATCTCGCCGCCCCGCATGGCGATGAGATGGGTGGCGTACCGGGCGGCCTGGTTGAGATCGTGCAGTACGGCGACGAGGGTGCGCCCCTGCGTCTCGTGCAGCTCGGCGCACAGATCGAGGATCTCCAGCTGGTGCTGGATGTCGAGGAACGTGGTGGGCTCGTCCAGGAGCAGCAGCGGCGTCTGCTGGGCGAGCGCCATGGCGATCCAGACGCGCTGCCGCTGACCGCCGGAGAGCTCGTCCACGTACCGGTCCGCCAGATCCGCGACCCCGGTCGCGGCCATCGACTCCTTGACGATCCGTTCGTCCTCCCGTGACCACTGGCGCAGCAGACCCTGGTGCGGGTAGCGGCCGCGGGAGACGAGATCGCCGACGGTGATGCCGTCGGGCGCGATCGACGACTGCGGCAGCAGCCCCAGTGTCCTGGCGACCTTCTTCGCGGGCATCGAGTGGATGGCCTGCCCGTCCAGCAGCACCCGGCCCTGGCTGGGCTTGAGCATCCTCGAGAGTGCCCGCAGCAGCGTGGACTTGCCGCAGGCGTTCGGACCGACGATCACGGTGAACGAGTTGTCGGGTATCTCGACCGAGAGATCCTCGGCGATCACGCGCTGGTCGTAGGCGAGGGTGACCGACTCGGCGGTGAGGCGCTGCATGGACGTACTCCTGGGGTTCTTCTCGGTCTCGGTCGGATGTGGTCCCGTGCCGCGCGGCCGCGGTGCCGGCTCGCCGCCCTGCCGCGGCCGCGGTGCTGCCCCGTTCCTTCGCTCCTGCGGGGTACCGCGCCCGGAGCGGGCGGCCGTCATACCCGCCCCGCCTTGCGCTCGGTGACGAGCAGCCAGAGCAGATAGACGCCGCCGAGCACACCGGTGACGACACCGACCGGAAGCTGGCGGTCGCCGAACGCCGAGGTGGCTGCCCAGTCCGCGGTGAGCAGCAGCGCCGAGCCCATCACGGCGCTCACGCCGATGTTGGGCCCCGCGGAGCGGGTCAGCCGGCGGGCGAGCTGCGGGGCGCTGAGCGCGACGAACACGATCGGCCCGGCCGCGGCGGTGGCCACGGCGGTGAGCAGCACGGCGGAGCCCATCAGCACGCCCCGGGTGCGCTCGACGCTCACCCCGAGGGCATTCCCCGCGTCGTCGCCCATCTCCAGCATCCGCAACGGCCGCCCGTAGGCCAGGCAGAGCGGGATGAGCACCGCGCACACCGCGAGCAGCGGCCAGAACTGGCTCCAGTCCCGCCCGTCGAGCGAGCCGGTCATCCAGACCACGGCGCGGGTGGCGTCGACGAGGTTCGCCTTGGTGACGAGGTAGTGGATGGCACCGGTGAGCATCGCGGCCACCCCGATACCGACCAGGACCAGCCGGTAGCCGTGCACTCCGCGCTTCCATGCGAGCAGATAGACACCGGCCCCGGTCGCCAGTCCGCCGACGATCGCGCCACCGGCGGTCGCCAGGGCCCCGCCCTGGAACAGGACGATGACGACCAGCGCGCCGACGGTCGCTCCCTGGGCGAAGCCGAGGACGTCCGGACTCCCCAGCGGATTGCGGGAGATGGACTGGAAGACCGCCCCGCCCACCGCGAGCGCCGCACCGACCAGCAGCGCCACCAGCACCCGCGGCAGCCGTACGTCCTGGACGATGAACTCCTGCGCGGGCGTGCCGTCGCCCATCAGGGTCGCCACCACCTCACCCGGCGTCATCGGGAAGTCGCCGCTTCCGACGAGGACGACGGCGACCACCAGCGCGACGGCCAGAAGCAGCAGCCCGACCAGGGACGCCCGGGGGTCCACGCGTACCGAGAACCCGCCGGGAGTGCGTATCGCTTTCACGGCCTTCACAGCTGAGCCATCCTCTTGCGCCGTACGAGATAGATGAAGACGGGCCCTCCGATGAACGCCGTGACGATGCCGACCTGCAGCTCGGACGGACGGGCCACGACCCTGCCGACGACATCGGAGCCGAGCAGCAGCACGGGCGAGAGGACCGCGGCGTACGGCATGATCCAGCGCATGTCGGGTCCGGTGATGGCCCGGACCAGATGCGGAACCATCAGACCGATGAAGACGATCGGCCCGCAGGCGGCGGTCGCCGCGCCGCACAGCAGGGTCACCGCCACCATCGCGAGCACACGCGTACGGGTCAGATGGGCACCCAGCGCACGCGCGGTGTCATCGCCCATCTCCATGGCATTGAGCGGCCGGGCGATCAGCAGCGCGACCACGACACCGGCGCCGATGAAGGGAGCGATCTTGACGATGGTCGCGTGGTCGGCCGAGGCCAGCGATCCCACGGCCCAGAAACGCAGCCGGTCCAGAGCGGCCGAATCCAGCAGCTGGACGGCGTTGACATAGCCGAACAACGCGTAGGTGGCGGCGGTGCCGGCGAGTGCGAGCCGCACCGGTGTGGCACCGCGGCTGCCGCCGAGCACGTAGACGGCGACGGAGACCACACCCGCGCCGAGGAACGCGAACCACACGTACCCGCCGACGGACTTGATGCCGAAGAAGGTGATGGCGGACACGACCGCCGCCGCCGCGCCCGCGTTGACCCCGAGCAGTCCCGGCTCGGCGAGCGGATTGCGCGTGAGCGCCTGCATCACCGCGCCCGCAAGACCGAGTGCCATGCCGACGAGCAGCCCGAGCACCGTTCTCGGCACCCGGAGGTCGTGCACGATCACATCGTTCGCGGTGCCGGTGCTGTGGAAGAGACCGTGCCACACGTCGCCCACCGGCACCGACTTGGCGCCGATCGCGATGCTCGCGACACAGACCAGCAGCAGGACACCGACCGCGGCGAGCAGCCCGACGGCACGCAGCGCATGGCGCTTGCGCGGTTCCGGCGCGGGCAGTGCGCCTGTCGGATCCGCGCTCTCTTGGGGAGGACTGTCGACCAACACGCGGTTAGGTTAGCCTAGCCTGCCATGGTCATGGTGGCCGGGAAGCCCTTCTCGCGGGCCTGCGCGTGCCGGCGGCCGACGCCTCACCAGCCCAGCCTGGCCAGTGCCTTCCCTGCGTCGAGCCTGCTCGTTCCGTCCCCGGCGCAGGTCCACGCCGCCGCGCACAACGCCCGCAGCCCGTCGAGCGCTTCGCCGTCCCCGTCCAGCACCAGCCCGTCCTCGTGCGCACGAGCCGTCCAGCCGCCGCAGATGAACCCGTCCCCGCTGTCGCTCACCTCGGGCTGTCCGGTCAGCAGACCCCGCAGGTCCGCGTCCACATACGTGGGCCGGTGCTCCGGCCGGGCCGCGAGCAACTGCGCGGCGTCCGTCACGCCGGTCAGCACCAGCAGGGAGTCCACTCCCCCGTTGAACGCGCCCTCGATGTCGGTGTCCAGCCGGTCTCCCACGACCAGCGGGCGCTCGGCCCCCGTCCGCAGGACGGTCTCGCGATGCATCGGCGGCAGTGGCTTCCCTGCCACCTGCGGCTCGGCTCCGGTGGCGATCCGCACCACCTCCACCGCGGCGCCGTTGCCGGGCGCGATGCCCCGTGCGCTCGGGATGGTCAGATCCGTGTTGGACGCGAACCACGGCACACCCCGCGCAATGGCGTAACACGCCTCGGCGAATCGTCCCCACGCCAGCTCGGGTCCGCCGTATCCCTGCACCACGGCGGCCGGGTCGTCGTCCGCCGACTCGACCGGCTCCAGTCCACGCTCACGCAGCGCCACCCGCAGCCCTTCACCTCCGACGACCAGCACCCGCGAGCCCGCAGGCACCTGTGCGGCGATCAGCCGCGCCACGGCCTGCGCCGAGGTGATGACGTCGTCCGGCCGGGCGGGCACCCCCAGCTCGGTGAGATGGTGCGCGACGGCGTCCGGGGTGCGCAGCGCGTTGTTCGTGACGTACGCCAGGTGCATCCCCCGGGCGCGCGCCGCCCCCAGGGCCTCCACGGCGTGTGCGATCGCCTGCCCGCCCGCGTACACCACCCCGTCGAGGTCGAGCAGTGCCGTGTCGTACGCGACGTTCAGCGCCCGCGCGCTGCCACTCGGCCTGGTCCTGCTCCGCTCGCCCATCCTGGTCCGCTCCTCACTCGTGGCGCTTCTGCCCCGATCATCGCGCATGACCACGGCCACATACGATGCATGAATGAACACCAGAGGTGTCCCGGCCGACGACGGTCTGTACATGATCCCGTTCCGCGGACTGCGCTATGTCCCCGAACGGGTCGGCAGCCTTGCTGCCGTGACCTCGCCTCCGTACGACGTGGTCGTGCGCCCCGACGGGCTGCACCACCTGGAGTCGGCGGATCCGTACAACATCGTCCGGCTCATCCTCCCCCAGGCCGACACCCCCGCCGAACGCCATGAGCAGGCCGCCGAGACGCTGGAGCGCTGGCTGGCCGAGGGGGTCCTCGCGCCCGATCCGGAGCCTGCCCTCTACGTCTACGAACAGCGCAAGGGTGACATCCTGCAGCGCGGGCTCATCGGTGCACTGGCCCTGTCGGAGCCGGACAAGGGCATCGTGCTCCCGCACGAGGACGTGATGCCCGACGTGGTGGCCGACCGTGCGGCCCTGATGCGGACCACGGCGGCCAACCTCGAGCCGCTGCTCCTCACATATCGCAGCGACGGTTCCGACACCGGAGCCGGCGCGATCATCGACCGGATCGCCCTCGAGCGCCCCCTGCTGGCGACGACCACGGAGGACGGCTTCAGTCACCGTCTGTGGTCCGTGACCGCCCCCGCCGACCTGGCGGAGATCGCAGAGGACCTCACCCGCCACCAGGCCCTGATCGCGGACGGCCACCACCGGTGGGCGACCTATCTGCTGCTGCGTGACGAACAGCGGGTGCCGGGTGCCTGGAACTACGGCCTGGTGCTCCTGATCGACACGGCCCGCTATCCGCTCCGGGTCCGCGCGATCCACCGTCTGCTGAACCGTCTTCCGGTCGCGGACGCCCTCGCCGCTATCGCCGGCCACGCCCGGGTGCGCCCGGTCGACGGGCCGCTGGAGAACGCGCTCGAGGCGCTGGCGGAGGCGGCGGCCGAGGGAAACGCCTTCCTTCTCGCCGGGGATGGGCGGTTCCATCTGCTGGACCGTCCCGACGCCGCGCTGCTGGCGCGTACCGTTCCGGGCGGCCGCCCGGAAGCCTGGCGCCGGCTCGACGCGACCGTGCTGCACTCCGCACTGCTGCAGCACATCTGGCGGATCCCCGACTCCCCCGTGGAGATCACCTACATCCATGACGCCGAAGCCGCGGTCGAGCAGGCCGAGCGGCGTGGCGGCACGGCGGTCCTGATGCACCCGGTGCGCGAGGAGGTCGTACGCGATCTCGCACGCCAGGGAGTCACGATGCCGCGCAAGTCGACGTCCTTCGGCCCGAAGCCGGCCACAGGGCTGGTGCTGCGGAGCCTGAGCCTGGGCTGACCCCGCCCTGTGGCGCGGCGGCGCCCGTGGACGTACGACGACAAGACGAAGGTCCGGCTCCCCATGGGAGTCATGGGGAGCCGGACCTTCGCTGTGCCTGCGACGCCGGATGCCGGCGTCGTGCCGCGATCAGGCCTTGTCGTCGTCCTCGGCGGATTCGGCCTGCTCGGCCTGCTCGGTCTCCTGCGCGAGCGGGGCGGACTCGGCGTCGTCCTCGCTCTCCACGGCTTCGTCTTCCTTGCCGGGTACGACGACGTCCTCATCGTCGGACAACGCGTCGACGAACTCGACGCCATCGAGCTCGGCGAGCCGGTCCGAGGCGTTCGTGGATCCGTCCTTGTCGGCCTCGACGGCCTTGGCGAACCACTCGCGGGCCTCGTCCTCGCGCCCTGCGGCGAGAAGTGCGTCGGCGTACGCGTAGCGCAGTCGTGCGCTCCACGGCTGGACCGTGCTCGAAGCCAGCTCAGGGCTCTGCAGGGTGACGATGGCGGCGTCCAGCTGCCCCATGTCACGCCGTGCTCCGGCGGCGACGAGCCGCATCTCGACCTGACCGGCCTTGTCCAGCTTCTGCACGTCGGCCTCACCGGCCATCGCCAGGGCCCGCTCGGGCCGGCCGAGGCCCCGCTCGCAGTCGGCCATGACGGGCCACAGCTCGACGCTGCCGGTCATCCGCCGGGCGGCCCGGAACTCCGCGAGCGCCTCGGAGTACTTCTGCGTGGCGTACGCGGCAAAACCTGCGGCCTCCCGCACGGCAGCGACCCGGGAGGCGAGCCGCAGCGCCACGCGCGAGTACCCGTACGCCTGCTCCGGCTCCTCGTCGATCAGCCGCGCGACCATCACGAGGTTCCTGGCGACATCCTCCGCGAGGGTCTTCGGCAGGCTCTGCAGCTCCTGGTGGACGTCCTTGTCGAGCTCGTCGCCCATGACGTCCTCCGGGATCGGCAGCCGCTTGATCGGCTCCCGGTCCCTGTCCCGTCCGCGATCGCGGTCCCGGTCGTCGCGGCGCCCGTAGCCACCGCGGTCGTCACGGCCGCCCCGGTCGTCACGACCCCGGTACCCACTGCGGTCACGGTCCCGGTCCTCGCGGCGGGGCCCACGCGGCCGGTCGTCACGCCGGAAGCCGCCCCGGTCGTCGCTGCGACGGGGTCCACGGTCATCGCGGCGGTCATCGCGGCGTGCGTAGCCTCGATCGTCGTCACGCCGGGGAGCACGGTCATCCCGTCGGAAACCACCACGGTCGTCATCCCGACGCGGCGCACGATCGTCACGCCGGAAACCACCACGGTCATCGTCACGCCGAGGAGCACGGTCATCCCGCCGGAAACCACCACGGTCGTCATCCCGACGCGGCGCACGATCGTCACGCCGGAAACCACCACGGTCATCGTCACGCCGAGGACCGCGGTCATCCCGCCGGAAACCACCACGGTCGTCATCCCGACGCGGCGCACGATCGTCACGCCGGAAACCACCACGGTCATCGTCACGCCGAGGACCGCGGTCATCCCGTCGGAAGCCACCACGGTCGTCATCCCTGCGGCCGTATCCGCGGTCATCACGGCGCTCTTCGCGCCGGAACCCGCCACGGTCGTCACGGCGATCGTCACGCCGGGGAGCACGGTCATCCCGTCGGAAGCCACCACGGTCGTCATCCCGACGCGGCGCACGATCGTCACGCCGGAAGCCACCACGGTCATCGTCACGCCGAGGAGCACGGTCATCCCGCCGGAAACCACCACGGTCGTCATCCCGACGCGGCGCACGATCGTCACGCCGGAAACCACCACGGTTATCCGAGCGGTCATCACGGCGCGCATAGCCACGGTCATCACGGGGGAAGTGGCTGCCACGGCTGTCGTCGCGGCGATCGTCACGGCGCGCTTGGCCGCGGTCGTCCCGCGGGAAGCGGCTACCGCTGCCGTCATCGCGGCGTCCGTAGCCACCTCGGCTGTCATCACGGGAAGAGGAACCGCTGCGGTAGCCGCCACGGTCGTCGTCCCTGCGGCCATCGCGCCGGTCGTCCCGACGTCCGTACCCACCGCGGGAGTCGTCCCGGCGGGGACCGCCTCGGTGGCCGCCCCGGTCGCCGTCGCCATCACGGCGACGCGGCTCGCGCTCCGGACGATCGTCGGAGGAGTTGGTGGGCATCGGTATGGCTCCTGTCTTCGGGTACCGCAGTCATTCTCACGCAGCCGGCCGCCCAGCGCGCTTCGGGAATTATCAGGCAAAACAAAAGGACCCGTGGTCCCAGCTGAACGCTGGGACCACGGGTCCAGAAAGATTGTTCGGCGGCGTCCTACTCTCCCACAGGGTCCCCCCTGCAGTACCATCGGCGCTGAAAGGCTTAGCTTCCGGGTTCGGAATGTAACCGGGCGTTTCCCTAACGCTATGACCACCGAAACCCTATCGGGTTCGAGCGAACAAGCACACTTTTCAATTGATTAAGTGCAACTTGGTTCAACCGGTGCGACTGTTCGCAACCCGGGAACCACACAGTGGACGCGAGCAACTGAGGACAAGCCCTCGGCCTATTAGTACCGGTCAACTCCACACGTTACCGTGCTTCCATATCCGGCCTATCAACCCAGTCGTCTACTGGGAGCCTTACCCCATCAAGTGGGTGGGAGTCCTCATCTCGAAGCAGGCTTCCCGCTTAGATGCTTTCAGCGGTTATCCCTCCCGAACGTAGCCAACCAGCCATGCCCTTGGCAGAACAACTGGCACACCAGAGGTTCGTCCGTCCCGGTCCTCTCGTACTAGGGACAGCCCTTCTCAAGACTCCTGCGCGCGCAGCGGATAGGGACCGAACTGTCTCACGACGTTCTAAACCCAGCTCGCGTACCGCTTTAATGGGCGAACAGCCCAACCCTTGGGACCGACTCCAGCCCCAGGATGCGACGAGCCGACATCGAGGTGCCAAACCATCCCGTCGATATGGACTCTTGGGGAAGATCAGCCTGTTATCCCCGGGGTACCTTTTATCCGTTGAGCGACGGCGCTTCCACAAGCCACCGCCGGATCACTAGTCCCGACTTTCGTCCCTGCTCGACCCGTCGGTCTCACAGTCAAGCTCCCTTGTGCACTTACACTCAACACCTGATTGCCAACCAGGCTGAGGGAACCTTTGGGCGCCTCCGTTACTCTTTAGGAGGCAACCGCCCCAGTTAAACTACCCATCAGACACTGTCCCTGATCCGGATCACGGACCCAGGTTAGACATCCAGCACGACCAGAGTGGTATTTCAACGACGACTCCACAACCACTGGCGTGGCCGCTTCAAAGTCTCCCACCTATCCTACACAAGCCGAACCGAACACCAATATCAAACTGTAGTAAAGGTCCCGGGGTCTTTCCGTCCTGCTGCGCGAAACGAGCATCTTTACTCGTAGTGCAATTTCACCGGGCCTATGGTTGAGACAGTCGAGAAGTCGTTACGCCATTCGTGCAGGTCGGAACTTACCCGACAAGGAATTTCGCTACCTTAGGATGGTTATAGTTACCACCGCCGTTTACTGGCGCTTAAGTTCTCAGCTTCGCCCCACCGAAATGGAGCTAACCGGTCCCCTTAACGTTCCAGCACCGGGCAGGCGTCAGTCCGTATACATCGCCTTACGGCTTCGCACGGACCTGTGTTTTTAGTAAACAGTCGCTTCTCGCTGGTCTCTGCGGCCACCCCCAGCTCACCGAGTAAATCGGATCACCAGACGTGGCCCCCCTTCTCCCGAAGTTACGGGGGCATTTTGCCGAGTTCCTTAACCATAGTTCACCCGAACGCCTCGGTATTCTCTACCTGACCACCTGAGTCGGTTTAGGGTACGGGCCGCCATGAAACTCGCTAGAGGCTTTTCTCGACAGCATAGGATCATCCACTTCACCACAATCGGCTCGGCATCAGGTCTCACCCTGTATGAGAGACGGATTTACCTATCTCTCGGGCTACACCCTTACCCCGGGACAACCACCGCCCGGGCTGGACTACCTTCCTGCGTCACCCCATCACTTACCTACTACCACCTTGGATCAGCGGCTCCACCACTCCCCCTCACTCCGAAGAGATCAAGGGCGGCTTCACGGCCTTAGCATTAATGGATTCGATATTGGGCGCTTCAAAGCGGGTACCGGAATATCAACCGGTTGTCCATCGACTACGCCTGTCGGCCTCGCCTTAGGTCCCGAC
>NZ_JBWBBX010000001.1:1787500-3330000 GCF_056106285.1 Micromonospora sp. IBHARD003
CTCCCGGCGCAGCAGGCGGTCCTGGACGCCTTCATCCAGCTGGGCTTCCGTTTCAAGAGCGCGGACATGGAGCGCGGTCACATCCGCGGGACCCGCCAGCGGCTGCCCTTCTACCAGGAGATCGAGTTCTTCCCGCCGCAGCAGTACCGGGGGCTCAACCAGGTCGAGCTGACGTTCATCGCGGACGGTCGCGAGATGGACGTCGTGCTGGAGATGGACAAGAAGCCGGGGCTCTTCAGCGAGGGCAGCGACTCTTACCGCTCGTTCCAGGTGGACCTGCACAACTTCCAGGGAACGGACTACGCCGCCTACCTCAACCAGTGGCTCGCGGACGTCGGGGGTCGGCGCAACTGGTTCTAGACTTCGGGGCGGTAGGCGCGGAAACGCGCAGGAACGCCGATTCGGAGGTTCATACGTGACCGAGGCGAAAAGGGCCCCACTGCCTCATGACTTCCTTCCGCCGGTGCCGTCGTTCACCGTGACGAGTCCCGACATCGAGCCCGGAGCCTTCCTCAAGGAGGCCCAGCTCTACTCGGCCGACAACATCTCGCCGGAGCTGCGGTGGGAGGGCTTCCCGGCGGAGACGAAGAGCTTCGCCGTGACGTGCTTCGACCCTGACGCGCCGACGGGCAGCGGGTTCTGGCACTGGGTCCTGTTCGACATCCCGGCATCGGTGACGGAGCTGCCGGCGGGTGCGGGCGGTGGGAAGTTCGAGGGCCTGCCCGAGGGCGCTGTGCACGTGCGCAACGACTTCGGCTCGAAGGACTTCGGCGGAGCCGCGCCGCCGCCCGGAACCGGGTCGCACCGCTATGTGTTCACCGTGCACGCGGTGGACCGGGAGAAGCTCGGCCCGGGTGACGATGTGCCACCGGCGATGGTGGGCTTCAACCTCGGGCAGCACACGCTGGCGCGCGCCCAGCTCATCGGCGAGTACGAGAACAAGGGCTAGCCACGAGGGTTCGTCTGTTGTTTGCCCGCTCCTGGTCTTGGAGAGATCAGGAGCGGGCATCTTTCGTTCTGCGCGGATATTGCGTTGTCCATCGCGGCGTGCCCGGCCAGAGTTGATCCAAGCCCAGAGCCCGCCACAAGGGCCGGGCCGGCACTCGGGAGGTGGGGCACAATGCGGGACACGCTGGTACTGAATGCGAGCTTCGAGCCGCTGTCGACGGTGACACTCAACCGTGCGGTGGTGCTGGTGCTGCAGGACAAGGCGGTCGTCGAGCAGGCCCACCCCGCGCTGCGTGTGCGCGCCGCCGCCGTCGAACTGCCCGTGCCCCGGGTGATCAGGCTCTGCAGATACGTACGGGTGCCGTTCCGAAGACAGGCGCCGTGGTCGCGGCGGGGTGTGCTGGTCAGGGACCAGCACCGGTGCGCGTACTGCGGCAAGCGGGCCACGACGGTGGACCACGTGGTCCCGAGGTCGCGGGGTGGTGCGGACAGCTGGCTGAACACGGTCGCGTCGTGCGCCGAGGACAACCACCGCAAGGCGGACCGTACGCCGGAGCAGGCTGGGATGCCCCTGCTGTACCAGCCCTTCGTGCCGACGCCGGCGGACGCGATGTTGCTGGCGTTGCGGGCGGGTGAGCGGTCGGAGCTGCCGGAGTGGCTGGCGCAGCATGCGACGCAGCCGGTCGCCCGGTCCGCGGCCTAGGGAGTGTCTTCACAGTAGCGGCGTCCGCCCGAAGGGCGGGCCCGGCGGCGTCTGGTGCGTGCGATCGCAAGGCGGAGGAAGGAGCCCATGCGGAGCATCGGCGACTGACGACAACGCAGCGAGGCGCGTGCCAGACGCCGCCGGGCAGACGTGACTTTGACGACACGACCCAGGGGGGCCCGAGAGCGGGTAGGTGCGGGAAGCCCGCCTCCGGACGGAGGCGGGCTTTCGTGTGCCGTCAGCGCAGCAGCAGCTGGACGATGGCGGCGGTGCCCACGACGACGATCACGGTCCGCAGCACCACGGGCGAGAGCCTGCGGCCGACCTTGGCCCCGATCTGGCCGCCGATGGTGGAGCCCACCGCGATCAGCAGGGCGGCGGTCCAGTCGATGTCGGCGACGAAGACGAAGAACAGGGCGGCGACGCTGTTGACGATCGCGGCGAGGACGTTCTTGACGGCGTTGAGGCGCTGGAGGCCGTCGTCGATCAGGATGCCCATCAGGGACAGGTAGATGATCCCTTGGGCCGCGGTGAAGTAGCCGCCGTAGACGCTGGCGAGCATCAGGGTGACGAAGAGGAGCGGCCCTCCGTCGGGGTGGGGGTGCTGGGCACCCTCCTGTGCCCGGCGGCGCTGGACGGCCCGGGAGATCCGGGGCTGGAGGATCACCAGGACGAGGGCGAGTGCGACCAGGACCGGGACGATCGTCTCGAATGCGGTGGAGGGCAGCAGGAGGAGCAGCATCGCTCCGCCGAGCCCGCCGATGAGCGAGGCGAGTCCGAGGCGGAGGATGCGGCGGCGCTGTCCGGTGAGCTCCTCGCGGTAGCCGATGGCTCCGCTGATCGATCCCGGTATCAGGCCCAGTGCGTTCGAGACGGTCGCGGTGACCGGGGGCAGTCCGGTGGCCAGCAGGACCGGGAAGGTGATGAGCGTGCCCGAGCCGACGATGGTGTTGATGGTGCCGGCGGCCGTGCCGGCGGCGAAGACCGCGAGTGCTTCCCAGATGGACAACGCCATCTCCTCACATGATCAGGTGTCGCCTCCCCGCCATGAAGGTCGAGGGGCCGCACCGATCATGCCCGACTGCGTGTAGGTGTCAATCGATAGGGGGCTGCTCGCGTCGCTCGTTGCCGCCCTGCGGCGGGATGTTGCTGCTGCCGCCGTTGTTGTGGTTGCCGGTGAAGGGGCCGCCGAAGCTGCCGATGGCACCGGAGAGGCCCTTGAGGGCGTCGCCGATCTCACTGGGCACGATCCAGAGCTTGTTGGCGTCGCCCTCGGCGATCTTCGGCAGCATCTGGAGGTACTGGTACGAGAGCAGCTTCTGGTCGGGGTCTCCCGCGTGGATGGACTCGAAGACGGTGCGGATGGCCTGCGCCTCGCCCTCGGCGCGCAGGGCGGCCGCCTTGGCCTCACCTTCGGCGCGCAGGATCGCGGACTGCTTCTCACCTTCGGCGGTGAGGATCTGCGACTGCCGGATGCCTTCGGCGGTGAGGATCGCGGCGCGCTTGTCACGGTCGGCGCGCATCTGCTTCTCCATCGAGTCCTGGATGGAGGTCGGGGGCTCGATGGCCTTGAGCTCGACGCGGTTGACGCGGATGCCCCACTTGCCCGTCGCCTCGTCGAGGACGCCGCGCAGGGCGGCGTTGATCTCCTCGCGGGAGGTCAGGGTCCGCTCCAGGTCCATGCCACCGATGATGTTGCGCAGGGTGGTGACGGTGAGCTGCTCGATCGCCTGGATGTAGCTGGCGACTTCGTATGTCGCGGCCCTGGCGTCCGTCACCTGGTAGTAGATGACGGTGTCGATGTTGACGACGAGGTTGTCCTGGGTGATCACCGGCTGGGGCGGGAAGGGGACGACCTGTTCACGCAGGTCGATCCGGTTGCGGATCGAGTCGATGAACGGCACCACGATGTTGAGGCCCGCGTTGAGGGTGCGGGTGTAGCGGCCGAAGCGTTCGACGATGGCGGCACTTGCCTGCGGGATGACCTGGATCGTCTTGATCAGGGCGATGAAGACAAGCACCACCAGAATGACCAGGACGATGATGATCGATGGCATCGTGCTCCCCGTGCCCTTCGCTGCCGGATGACTCTGATGATCGAGTTTCCCAGACCGCGGGCGGTCGTGGGAACCGTTCCGTCACATGATGATGACGAGTGGTCAGATGACCACTGCGGTGGCTCCGTCGATCTCGACCACGTCGACCTGCTCTCCCGGTTCGAAGGCCCGCCCCGTGTCGAGCGAGCGTGCCGACCAGACTTCCCCTGCGAGCTTGATGCGGCCGCCGTCGCCGTCGACCCGTTCCAGGACGACGGCTTGACGGCCTTTCAACGCGTCGATGCCCGTGGCCAGTCGGGGACGTTGTGAGCTGTGGCGTGCCGCGATCGGCCGTACGACCGCGATCAGCGCGACCGACACCGCGGCGAAGACGATCACTTGGGGCACCACGCCGAAGCCGAGGGAGGCCGTGACGGCTCCCGCGACGGCTCCGGCGGAGAGCATGCCGAATTCGGGCATGGCGGTGAGCACGAGCGGGATACCGAGTCCCACCGCTGCAATGAGCCACCACACCCATGCGTCGATGTCCACACAGGCATGGTAGGTCCCCGGCCGCCGCGCGGACAGGGCGCGCCGGGGGACTTGGCAGGGACGCCGACGGGGCGTCAGCCGAGCGGGAGGCCCTGGGCACTCCACCGCTCGCCGTTGCGCTCCACGACGAGGGGCAGCCCGAAGCAGCGGGAGAGGTTGCGCGAGGTCAGTTCGGTCTCCATGGGGCCTGCGGTGACCACCTTGCCCTGACGGATCATCAGGACGTGGGTGAAGCCCGGGGCGATCTCCTCGACATGGTGGGTCACCATGATCATGGAGGGGGCCAGCGGGTCGCGGGCGAGGCGGCCGAGGCGGCGTACCAGGTCCTCACGGCCGCCGAGGTCGAGTCCCGCGGCGGGCTCGTCGAGCAGCAGCAGTTCGGGGTCGGTCATCAGGGCGCGTGCGATGAGGGTGCGCTTGCGCTCGCCCTCGGACAGGGTGCCGAACTTGCGGTCCAGGTAGTCCGACATACCGAGGCGGTCGAGGAAGGCGCGGGCGCGCTCCTCGTCGACGGCGTCGTAGTCCTCGTGCCAGGTGGCGGTCATGCCGTAGGCGGCGGTGAGCACGGTCTGCAGCACGGTCTGGCGCTTGGGCAGCTTCTCGGCCATGGCGATGCCGGCCATGCCGATGCGCGGACGCAGCTCGAAGACGTCGACCTTTCCGAGCCGGTCGCCGAGGACGGTGGTGGTGCCGGCGGTGGGGAAGAGGTAGCTGGAGGCGATGTTGAGGAGCGTCGTCTTGCCGGCGCCGTTGGGGCCGAGGATCACCCAGCGCTCCCCTTCCTTGACCGACCAGGAGACGTCGTCAACCAGAGCACGTCCGTCGCGGACCACGGATACGTCCACCAGCTCCAGTACATCGCTCATGAGCGCGTTGTCTCCCCTTGCAATCGTCGAGAGGTCCTGGGAGTCCGGTGCGCCGGAGGGCGCGGGCTCCCAGGGAAAACCTACGCCACCGGCCGGGCGGCCCGACGGCCCGGTCCGGTACCCGGGGTCTTCGGGACCGATCCCCGTTGCGTCGCGGAGGGGACTTCTCCTCACGGAGAGCGGCCCGAAGGACCCTAGGCTGTGACCCATGCTCTCGGAACCACGCTCAGGACGGCTGGCCGCTTGGGGAAATGCCCTGTTGGCCGGTTTTGTATCACCGGATGACGCGGTGCTCGCGATTGTCGGGGACGACGCGGTGCACCGTGTGGAGGGGTTGCCGGGCGAGGCGGGCCCGGTGGGGCTGACGCTGGCACTCGGGCGCCTGCGCGGGCTCGGTGTGACCGGCTTCCGTGTCGCGCTGCCCGCGCCCGGGCACCCGCTGGGACTCAGCGGGCCTCCGGCGTTCAACGCGCGGGCGCTCGAGGCGGAGGAAGCGGTCGTGGGCCACGGTGCCGCGTACGGGCTGGTCCCGGAGGTGCACGAGGCGGGGCCTGCCGGAGACGTTCATGTGCAGGTCGTCTGGCACTGTCTTGAGGTGAGGGAGGCCCCGCCCGCGGACGTGCCGTCGCTCGGGGAGGCCGAGCGGGAGTTGGCGGAGGCGTTGCGGGAGGCGACGGCGCTGCTGTCGCGGCTCGATGTGGCGGGGTCGGGTCCGGTGGCTCAGGCCGCCCTGGAGGCGTACCGGGCGCGGGCCGAGGCGGGTGCGGGCCGGGATGCACTGGCTCCCGGCTATCCACCGCGTGCGGTACGGGTGCTGGAGCTCGCGCAGCGGGTCGGGCTGCTGATCTCTCTGGCGTACGAGAACGGGCACGGTGGCGCCGTGAGCGCCTCGGAGATGGCGGCGCGGGGGGAGGCGCTGCGACCGGTGGAGCGAGTGGCCCGGCGCGCGCAGGTGGCGGCGTACAACGCCTACGTGGAGGAGCTCGAGCGGCGCAGGGACCCCTAGTGCTGTGACCGGATAGGTTCACCGGCTCGCGGCGCCCTGCACGGCGCCTCGCTGCGTTGTCGAATCACCCGAGTACATCCAGTACAAGGCCGATTCTCCGCCTTGCGATACACCGCACAGGACGCCGCGAGCTTCCCGGCAAACCTATCCGGCCACAGCACTAGGTCCTGTTCCGAGGTCCTGTCCGGGCGGTGTCGGCTGCAGGCGCGGGTCCGGCGGGCTGCGCACGGCGCAGCAGCACACGACCGGCCCGGGTCCCGGGACTCATGGCCCCGGCCCCGGGGTCCGGGTCCGGTCGGCGCTGCCGTGCCGTGGAGGGCCGTCAGAGCGGTCAGCCGTTGATGCCCACGTTGCCGAAGGCGGGGTTGAGCGCGCCGATGACGTTGACGGTGTTGCCGACGGCGTTGACCGGGATGTGGACCGGGACCTGGACCAGGTTGCCGGAGCCGACGCCGGGCGAGTTGGTCGCGCTGCCGCCCGCGTGCGCGCTGGTGGCGGAGGCGGCGCCGGCTCCGGCGGCGAGCAGTCCACCGGCGACCATGGTGACGGCGACGGCCCTCTTCAGGTTCTTCACTTCAGCTTCCTCCTGGTCATGGGCGGCGGCGGGTCGCCGCAGCACGCCCTGGAGAACGCCCGCGAAGCCGATCCGGATACGCCATGTGGGCGACATACACACGACGGTATGAATCTCGGACCGGTGGGGAACCATCGCCGCAGATACTCACGCCGACCTGCTGAAACGTTCTGATCAGCCCCTGAGCCCGTGGCGTACGGCCCAGAGCGCGGCCTGTGTACGGTCCGCCAGATCCAGCTTCATCAGGATGTTCGACACATGGGTCTTGACGGTCTTCTCGGAGAGGACGAGGGCGCGGGCGATCTCGCGGTTGGAGCGTCCGTCGGCGATCAGGCCCAGCACCTCGCGCTCGCGCTCGGTCAGCGAGGTGCCCCTCCCCTGGCCCGAGCCCGACTCGTCCTGGGAAAGGAGCGCGCCCGCCACCTCGGCCTGGAGCAGTACGTGTCCCGCGTGCACGGAGCGGATCGCGCCGGCCAGGGCGTCGGGGTCCACGTCCTTGTAGACATAGCCGCGGGCGCCGGCCCGGAGGGCCGGGACCACGGTGCGCTGCTCCGTGAAGCTCGTCACGACCAGCACCTTCGCCGGGTGGTCGAGGGCGCGGAGCCGGCGCAGGGCCTCGATCCCGTCGGTGCCGGGCATCTTCACGTCCATCAGGACGACGTCCGGCTTGAGCTCCTCGGCTCGGGCGACGCCCTCGGCGCCGTCCCCCGCCTCCCCCACGACCTCGATGTCGTCCTGTACTTCGAGGAAGGTGCGCAGGCCACGGCGGACGACCTGGTGATCGTCCACGAGCAGCACGCGGATTACCTTGTCACCCACCGGGGACCTCCATCTCGATCGTGGTGCCCTCGCCGGGCGCCGATTCCACCGTGAGCGAGCCGCCGACGCCGCTCGCCCGGTCGCGCATGGAGACCAGCCCGAGATGCCGGCCGGCCCTGCGGACCGACTGGGGTTCGAAGCCCCGGCCGTCGTCGGTGACGCTGAGGACGGCTCCCTGCCCCCTGCGGCTCAGGCTGACCGCCACCAACTCGGCGCCCGAGTGCCGCAGCGCGTTGTGGAGCGCTTCCTGGGCGACCCGCAGGACGGCCTCTTCCTGGGCGGCCGGCAGCGCCCGCACGCCGCTGCTGTCGAAGGTGACGTGTGCGGCGTGCGCCCGGTCGAGCACCTGGATCTGCGTACGGAGCGTGTTGACGAGGCCGTCCTCGTCGAGGGCCGCGGGGCGCAGTTCGACGACGGCCGCGCGCAGCTCGTCGGCGGCTTCGGCGGCGAGGGCGGCGACCTGCTGGAGCTCTCCCTTCGCGCGGGCCGGATCCCGGTCCACGAGCGCGGCGGCCGCCTGGGCGGTCAGCCGGAGCGAGAAGAGCTTCTGGCTGACCGCGTCATGGAGCTCATGGGCGAGGCGCGAGCGCTCTTCGGCGATGGTGAGCTCGCGGCTGCGCTCGTACAGCCGGGCATTGGTGAGCGCGATCGCGGCGTGCTGGGCGAGGATCGAGAGCAGTTCCTCGTCCTCCTCGGTGAACCCGCAGGTCTCCCCACGGGTCGCAGGGGGCCGGGGGCACCGCTTGTTGGCGAGGAAGAGTGCTCCGATCGTCTCGTCCCCGTCCTTGATGGGCAGCCCCAGAAAGTCGGACATGTCGGGGTGGCTGGAGGGCCAGCCCTCGAACCGGGGGTCCTTGCGTACGTCGGCCAGCCGCTCGGGCTTCGCGTCCCTCAGCATCGCGGCGAGGATCCCGTGCTGGCGCGGCAGCGGTCCGATCGCCCGCCACTGCTCTTCGCTGACGCCGTCGACGACGAACTGGGCGAAGCCGCCGTGGTCGTCGGGCACGCCCAGCGCCGCGTACTCGGCGTCGAGCAGCTCGCGCGCCGAGGCGACGATCGTCTTGAGGACGTCGCGCACCTCGAGGTGCCTGCTCATCGCGAGGAGAGCAGTGCTCACGGCGGCGAGGCCGGAGCTCGGTCGATGGCTCATGAGATCACCGTACCGGCGCACCGTGACGGTGCGTATCGGCCTGTGGACGGCGGCCGCATAGGCCGCCGGACGTAGGTCGAAGTGCCCTGGCCGGCACGGACCGGGGGCCGAGGTGGCGGGGGGTGCCGCCGATCCATTCTGAGGGCAGCCGAGAGAGAGGACGGACGTCATGCCGGTGGCGATCATCACGGGGGGCTCCAAGGGGCTGGGGCGGGCACTTGCCGGGGCCCTCGCCGGGCGCGGCTGGGATCTGGTCCTGGACGCGCGCACCGAATCCGTGCTGCGGGAGACCGCGGAGCAGGTGCGGCGGTCCGGGGCCAGGGTGGTGGCGGTACCCGGGGACGTCACCCGGACCGGGCACCGCAGGGACCTGGTGGCCGCGGCGAGGGAGCTGGGCTCGCTCGATCTGCTGGTCTGCAATGCCAGTGCGCTGGGCTCCGAACCGCTGGTACGGCTGGCGGACCTGCCGCTGGAGGGACTGCGCGAGGCGCTGGAGACCAATGTGGTCGCGGCGCTCGGGCTGGTACGGGAGGCGCTCCCTCTGCTGCGTGAGAGTGCCGCGGGCACGGGGGGTGCGGTGATCGCGGTGAGCTCGGACGCCGCGCGGGAGGCGTATGCCACCTGGGGCGGCTATGGGGCCTCGAAGGCGGCGCTCGACCTGCTCGCCGGGGTGCTGGCGGTCGAGGAGCCCGCGCTGCGCGTGTGGGCGGTCGACCCCGGGGATATGCGGACGGATCTGTACGCGGCTGCCGTGCCCGGTGACGACGAGGCACGGCCCGCGCCGGAGTCGGTGGTCCCGGCGTTCCTGAGGCTCCTGGACGAGCGTCCGGACAGCGGCCGGTACACGGCGGGCTCGCTGATGGGGTCCCGATGAGCGTGCTGGAGAGCCTGCGGGTGCCTGAGGAGCTGTCGGCGCGGGTGCCGGCCGAGGACCGCGGCAGCGGGCGCGACGACGTACGGCTGCTGGTGTCGCGCGGGACTGCGGTGTCGCACCACGTGTTCCGTGAGCTGCCGGGGCTGCTGCGTCCCGGTGACGTTCTGGTCGTGAACACCTCGCCCACGCTGCCCGCCGCCGTCAACGGGCGGCTCGGGGCGGAGCACCTGGTCGTCCACTTCTCCACACGCGGGGACCGGGAGGCGCCCGGGGGGAACCGCCGGGGTGAGCGCTGGGCGGTGGAGCTGCGCACCCCGGACGGTGCGGGGAGCACGCTGCCGAGGCCCGGCGGTCCGCCAGGGGCGCGGATCCTGCTGCCGGGAGGCGGACGGCTCGTCCTCGATGAGCCGCTGGCGCCGGGCACCGGGACGGCCTCCGCCGTGAGCAGGGGCCGGGACTGCCGGGGGCGGTGGAGCGGGACGGGCGGTCGGCTGTGGTGGGCCGCGGCCTCCGTGGACGTACCGGAGCTGATGCGGCGGTACGGCAGGCCCATCCGCTACCGCTACACCGAGCGGGACCAGCCGTTGTCCGCGTACCAGACGGTGTTCGCGCTGCCGGCGCCGGACGGCTCGGGCTCGGCGGAGATGCCGAGCGCGGCGCGCCCCTTCACCGAGCCGCTGGTGGCGGAGCTGGTACGGCGTGGGGTGCAGTTCGCCCCGCTCACCCTGCACACGGGCGTGGCGTCGGCGGAGGCGCACGAGCCTCCCTACCCGGAGCGTTTCGAGGTGCCCGCGGCGACGGCATGGCTGGTGAACGCCGCACGCGCGGGCGGGGGGAGGGTCGTCGCGGTCGGGACGACCGCGGTGCGGGCGCTGGAGTCGGCGACCGGGCCGGACGGGGTGGTGCGGCCGGCCGCGGGCTGGACCGACCTGGTCGTCACACCGGGGCGCGGGGTGCGGGTGGTGGACGGGCTACTGACGGGGCTGCACGAACCCGAGGCGTCGCATCTGCTGATGCTTGCGGCGATCGCCGGGCGCGAGGCTCTGGCCTGCGGTTATACCCAGGCACTGGAGCGTCTCTACCTCTGGCACGAGTTCGGGGACGTGCATCTCATCCTGCCGGGGGACCCCGGTCACACATCGAGTTGCGACAGCAACTGTCAGTGAGGCGACGGGGGGCCCGATGTGAGGCCGGGCATAGGACGTACGTCACTTACGAAGCGCGCTAGTGGATACATAAGGGACATCTGAACTGGAAGTCTTGGGTTACTTGTCCCGATTTGGGGCTTCCTGTTCCACTACCGAGGATCGTACGTCACACCTTTGCCACCGGATTTTGCTGCCGCTAAGAATTGCGTTCGTCGCCGCCGAGAAGGCGCTGAGCCGCCCGGCCTTCGCGACTCCCGCTATTCGAAGAGGTACGTCTCGCATGTTCGCGTCCCGCGCTTCCGGTTCCGCTCGTATGTCCAAGACTCACAAGTTCTCGATCGCCGGTGTAGCCGCTGTTGGCGTCTCGGCCCTCGCGTTCTCGCTCGTCCCGGGCAGCGCTTCCGCCGAAACCGAGACGCAGGCTGTCTCTTCCGCCAATGTCGCCTGGTCCACGGGCGTCGACACCGCGAAGGCCGCCGCCCTCCAGGCGAGCATCGCCAACCAGTCGTCCTTCCTCGACGCCCAGGCGAAGGCCCAGGCGAAGGCCAAGGTCACCGCCGCCGCGCTGAAGGCCAAGGCCGAGGCCCAGGCCGCCGCCAAGGCCAAGTCCGCCGCTGCCGTCAAGGCCGCCAAGGCCGAGGCCGCGAAGCAGCGCGCCGCGGAGCAGGCCGCCAGCCGTGCCGCCGCCCGTAAGCCCGTCTACGCGAACAACCTGGACGGCTGGATCCGCGAGGCCATGAGCATCATGAAGAAGCACAACATCCCGGGCACCTACGACGGCATCCACCGCAACATCATGCGTGAGTCCTCCGGTAACCCGCGTGCCATCAACAACTGGGACATCAACGCCATCAACGGCATCCCGTCGAAGGGCCTGCTGCAGATCATCAAGCCCACCTTCGACACGTACCACGTCCCCGGCACGGCCTGGGACCAGTACGACCCGGTCGCCAACATCGTCGCGTCCTGCAACTACGCGGCCGACCGCTACGGCTCGATGGACAACGTCAACAGCGCCTACTGACGGACGCTGCACGGCGGTCCGTGAACGCGCCGGAGGGCGGCACCCCAGCATGGGGTGCCGCCCTCCGGCGCGTTCACGGACCGGCCGGCGCCTACTTGCGCATGACCTCCGGCTCATGGCGGCGCAGCAGGCGCGCCACCGCGAAGCCACAAGCGATACCGATGAGCAGCAGGACGGTGAGGTCGAAGGCCCACTGGCCCGCGGCGTGCTCCCAGAGCGGATCCAGGTCACCGGGGTTCTTCGGGTCCCACGGCGGCATCAGATGCGCGAGGTCGAGCGTGGCACCCGCGGCACCGATCGCCCAGCGGGACGGCATCAGCCAGGCGAACTGCTCCAGGCCCGGCGAGCCGTAGACCTGGAAGAGAATGCCGGTGAAGACGACCTGGACGATCGCGAACATCACCAGCAGCGGCATCGTCTTCTCCGCGGTCTTCACCAGCGCGGAGATGACCAGGCCGAACATCATCGAGGTGAAGCCCAGCGCGGTGATCGTGACGCAGAGCTCGACGGCCGGCGGCATGACCAGGCCCTCTTCGGGCAGCTTGCGGGTCGCGAAGCCGATGGCGCAGATGATGACGCCCTGCAGAGCCGTGATCACGCCGAGAACGATCACCTTGGACATCAGATACGCCGACCGGGAGAGGCCGGTGGCCCGCTCCCGCTCGTAGATGACCCGTTCCTTGATCAGCTCTCGCACCGAGTTGGCCGCGCCGGAGAAGCACATGCCGACCGCGAGGATCAGCATGATCGTGCCGGCGTCACCGTTGAACCGGGACGGCGGCGTGGGCGGTGCGAGTCCGAAGTCCGCCGGGATGACCACGCTGACCATGCCGAGCACGGCGGGCAGCACGACCATCAGGCCCATGAAGCCCTTGTCGGACGCGATGACCGAGGAGTAGCGGCGGATCAGGGTCCACAGCTGGGCGCCCCAGCCCTGCGGCTTCGGAGGACGCATCGCCTGGGCCGGAGGCATCTGTACGGACTGCGCGGCGACGGCGTCGATGTCCGCGGCGTACATCTGGTAGTGCTGCGAGCCCTTCCAGCGGCCCGCCCAGTCGTAGTCGCGGTAGTTCTCGAAGGCGGAGAAGACATCGGCCCAGGTGTCGTAGCCGAAGAAGTTGAGTGCCTCCTCCGGCGGGCCGAAGTACGCCACCGAGCCGCCGGGTGCCATCACCAGCAGCTTGTCGCACAGGGCGAGCTCCGCGACGGAGTGGGTGACGACGAGCACCGTACGGCCGTCGTCGGCGAGACCGCGCAGCAGCTGCATCACATCGCGGTCCATGCCCGGGTCGAGGCCGGACGTCGGCTCGTCCAGGAATATGAGCGACGGCTTCGTGAGCAGCTCCAGGGCCACCGACACCCGCTTGCGCTGGCCTCCGGAGAGGGAGGTGACCTTCTTCTCCTTGTGGATGTCCAGCTTGAGCTCGCGCAGCACCTCGTCGATGCGGGCCTCGCGCTCGGCGGAGCTGGTGTCCGCGGGGAAGCGCAGCTTGGCCGCGTACTTGAGGGCCGTGCGGACGGTCAGCTCCTTGTGGAGGATGTCGTCCTGCGGCACGAGACCGATGCGCTGGCGCAGCTCGGCGAACTGCTTGTAGAGGTTCCGGTTGTCGTAGAGGACGTCGCCCTGGTCGGCCGGCCGGTAGCCGGTGAGCGCCTTGAGCAGCGTGGACTTTCCGGAGCCGGACGGGCCGATGACCGCGACCAGCGACTTCTCGGGGACGCCGAAGGAGACGTCCTTGAGGATCTGCTTCCCGCCCTCCACGGTGACCGTGAGGTGGCGGGCGGAGAAGGAGACCTCACCGGTGTCGACGAACTCCTCGAGCCGGTCCCCGACGAGCCGGAAGGTGGAGTGGCCGACGCCGACGATGTCGTTCGGGCCGATGAGGGCGGAACCGGACTTCGCGAGCGGCTGGCCGTTGACGTACGTGCCGTTGTGCGAGCCGAGGTCACGGATCTCGAAGCGGCCGTCCGGCGTGGCGTGGAACTCGGCGTGGTGGCGCGAGACCTGCAGGTCCGAGACCACCAGCTCGTTCTCGAGCGCACGGCCGATGCGCATGACATGGCCGAGGGAGAACTGGTGGAACGTGGTCGGGCTGCGGTCGCCGTAGACCGGCGGAGCCTGCCCCCCGCCCTGCCGGGCGAAGCCGTCGGCGGGGCCCTGCTGGTGCGGGACCTGGGCGTGCTGCGGAGCCTGGGCCTGCTGCCACTCCTGCTGCGGGACCTGGGCCGGCTGCTGCTGCCACTGCTGCTGGGCCGGGGCCTGCACGGCGGCGGCCTGCTGGGCCTGCTGTGGAGCGGCGCCCTGGGCGCTGTAGGCGTCGGCCGAGGCACCCGTGAGATCAAGCCGCGGGCCGTCGGTGGCGTTGCCGAGATGCACCGAGGAGCCGGGGCCGATCTCCCTCCGGTGGATCCGCTGACCCTCCATATAGGTGCCGTTGGTGCTGCCGTGGTCCTCGATGACCCAACTCCGGCCGCTCCAGCTGATCGTGGCGTGCCGCCACGACACTCTCGCGTCATCGACGACCACGCCGCCCTGCGGATCACGTCCGAGTGTGTACGACCTGGACGGATCGAGGGCCCAGGTCCTTCCGTTCAATTCCAGTACGAGTTCCGGCACTCCATGCCCCACTAGTTGTCCCCCGAGTTCCCCCCGTCGCAGGGAGTCTAGGGATGGCGAACATCGTGAGGAACTATTTCAGGCCCGCTCCCTCAACCGAAAGCCGGGCCTGCCGAACACGGTGCTCCCGAGTGCCCGAACGCGCCGTTGACGGCGGAGAAACGCACCCGGAGAGTGGTAAGCACCCATGAGTGCACACGGATCATGCATGAAGGGGACAAGTCCGTACGGATCGGGGGTCCTGATGGCGTCGTACGACGGCGGGGACCGTGAACGCCCGGTGCCCTGGGGCGATGTGGTGCTCGCCGGCATCGCCGCGGCGAGCTGGTCGCTGGCCGGGATGGCAGGCACGGCGGCGCTCGGACTGCATCTGCTGGGAGCCGACGCGAAGGGTTCGCTGGGCCCCATGACCGCGGCGCTGACGGTGCTCGCGGTCGGAGGATCCGTCACTCCGTCCGGCGACGTCTCCGTTTTCGGCCTCGAGAGCGTGCAGGCCTCGACGGCCGTGCATGTCGTGCCCCTCGGTGTGGCACTGGCGGGCGCGCTGCTGCTGGCGCACTTCTTCCTGCGGTCGCTGCGCGGTGCCGGCGCCTGGATATCCGGTACGGAACTGATCGCGCGGGCAACCGTGTTGGCGGCGTTGTTCCTCGGCATGGTCGGGGCTCTCGCCTGGGTGGGGCACGACGTGATCACCTTCGACGGCGCCGCGCTGGGTCTGGAGGACGTGCCGGGCAGCGGTGCGGAGAAAGGCTCGGGGATCGAGGTGCCCGGGCTCGGGGACCTGGGAGACCTGGGCGGCATCGGCGGGCTGCTGCCGGACCGGCTGGGGGATCTGGTGCAGGCGCGGGCCTCGGTCGGGTTCACGGTGAACACCGCGGACTCCCTGGCGGGTGCGTTGTTCTGGGTGCTCGGGGTGCTGCTCGTCGCGCTGCTGGCGTCGCGGCGCACGCCGCTGCCGCGCGGCTGGGACGTGGTGCACCGGGTGGTACGGCCCGCCGTGTCCGCACTGGTGACGGTGCTGCTGGCCGCCGTGGCGGCGGGGGTGGCGGCCGCGGCGTATGCGGCGCTCTCGGACGACCGGCCGGGGCGGGTCATGGGCGCGGCGCTGCTCGGGGCGCCGAACGGTGCGTGGCTCGGCGTGACGCTGGGGCTCTTCGTGCCGTGGCGGGGGAAGGCGACCGGTGAGCTGGCGAAGGCGTTACCGGACCCGCTGGACGAGCTGCTGCGGGTGTCGGCGGACGAGCCGGTGACGGTGGGGCGGCTGGCGGAGCTGGACGGTCGGATATGGCTGCTCGCCGTGGCCTGTGCGTCGTTGCTGCTCTGCGCCGGTGTGCTGGTGGCGGTGCGTACGCCCCGGCGCGGGGAGAGCGGAGCCGCAGGGGTCGTGGCGCGGTGTGCGCTCCCGCTGGGGCTGGTGACGGCCGTGACGCTGCCGGTGCTGGTGCTGCTGACGGGGGTGTCGGCGGACGCCTCGCTGTCGGTACTCGGGTTCGACGCGTTCGGAGCCGGGGTGGAGCTGCACGGCGATCCGGGTACGGCCGTGGTGCTGGGGGCGGTGTGGGGAGCCGCGGCGGGCGGGCTGGGAGCGCTGACGGCCTGCGCGGCGGGCGCGGCCGGGTCGCGGGCGGCACCGTTCGCGACGGTAGGAGGGCTGGCCCCGGCTCCGCTCACCGGGCCGTACCGGCCGTCCGTGCCGTATCGCCCGCCGAACGCGGATACGAACCCGTATCTGAGGCTGCCGGGCGGTCGTGGGGTCTCCGGACCGGCGGTGCACGGGTCACCGGGACGGGGGGCGTACGCGCCACGGGGACGGGGGCCGCAGTCGCCGCCCGGACAGGGCCACGGGCCGCCCGGGCTGCACGGGGCTCCGACGGTCGCGGGGCGGGTCCTTCCGCCTCCTCCCCCACCGCCCTTCCGGCCTGCAGCGGAGCCTCCCGCTCCCCCGGACGGACCACAGGACCGGCCGCCGGACGGACCGCCTCCCCCCAGGGTGCCGCGCTCCCGGCGCTGAGGCCGCAGCAGGGGACTCCGGACGGCACGCGGATGCCGGGACCGCAACGGCATCCGTCCCGGGGAAGCCGTCGGGGCGCCCCGCCGTTCCCCGCCCGCCACCTGGGGGCCGACCTGCCGAAACCCCGGTGACATCTGGCCACCCGGTGATCCGTCGGAGTACGGGGCCGGAGCTGTCCGCTCCGCGGGACGGGGCGGCGCCTGGCACGGAGTGCCCGATAACGTGGGAGGCACCATGAGCGCATCGCAGCCCCTACAGACGTCCGACGTCCCCACTCTTCTCGTCAAGATCTTCGGGAAGGACCGTCCCGGGATCACCGCCGGGCTCTTCGACACTCTCGCCGCCTACTCGGTCGACGTGGTCGACATCGAGCAGGTCGTCACGCGTGGCCGTATCACCCTGTGCGCACTCGTCACGGAGCCGTCCGTGGGGAGCGAAGGCGAGCTGCGGTCCACGGTGCACGGCTGGGCGGAGTCGCTGAAGCTGCAGGCCGAGATCATCTCGGGTACCGGCGACAACCGGCCGCGCGGCAGTGGTCGTTCCCATGTCACCGTCCTGGGACATCCGCTGACGGCGGAGTCGACGGCCGCCATAGCCTCGCGCATCACCGGGACGGGCGGCAATATCGACCGTATCTTCCGGTTGGCCAAGTATCCCGTCACCGCGGTGGAGTTCGCGGTCTCCGGCTGTGAGACCGAGCCGCTGCGCACCGCGCTGGCCACCGAGGCCGCGGAGATCGGGGTGGACGTGGCCGTCGTCTCGGCCGGGCTGCACCGCAGGGCGCAGCGGCTGGTGGTGATGGACGTGGACTCCACCATGATCCAGGACGAGGTCATCGAGCTGTTCGCGGCACACGCGGGCTGCGAGGACCAGGTCGCCGAGGTGACGGCGGCCGCGATGCGCGGCGAGCTGGACTTCGAGCAGTCCCTGCACGCGCGCGTGGCACTGCTGGCCGGTCTGGACGCCTCCGTCGTCGACAAGGTGCGCACGGAGGTGCGGCTGACCCCCGGGGCTCGCACCCTCATCCGCACACTGAAGCGCCTCGGCTATCAAGTCGGCGTCGTGTCCGGCGGGTTCACCCAGGTCACGGATGACCTCAAGGAGCGTCTGGGGCTCGACTTCGCCTCCGCCAACACGCTGGAGATCGTCGACGGGAAGCTGACCGGACGGGTCACCGGCGAGATCGTGGACCGGGCGGGCAAGGCGCGGCTGCTGCGGCGGTTCGCGTCACAGGCGGGGGTACCGCTCTCGCAGACGGTGGCGATCGGCGACGGTGCCAACGATCTCGACATGCTCAACGCGGCGGGGCTCGGTGTCGCCTTCAACGCCAAGCCCGTGGTCCGCGAGGCGGCCGACACGGCGGTGAACGTGCCGTTCCTCGACGCGGTCCTTTATCTGCTCGGGATCACCCGCGAAGAGGTCGAGGCCGCGGACGTGCACGAGGGCTGAGCCTCACGCGCCCTCCAACATGACCCCGGTACGCCTGCCGCCCACCGGGGCCGCGCGGACGGTACGACGTGAGCCGGGCTCGACATGAGCCCGGCTCACGGAACGAGGCCGACTACTCGTGCGGGGCCCAGTATTCGAGGAGCCTGCCCACACCGTGCTCGAGGGACTTCCAGGAGCCGGAGAAACCGATGACGGCGAAGGCCGCGGTGGGGAAGCCGCCGCGGTTCATCCTCGCGAGGGCGTCCCCTTCCACCGTGCCGGAGAGCGCGTCGGCAAGGGCGTGGATGCCGGGGTTGTGGCCGATCAGCAACAGATCGTCGATGTCGTCCGGTGTCTCGTTGAGCAGCGCGAGGAGATCACCGAGCGAGGCCTCGTACATCCGCTCCTCGTAGACCGTGCGCGGGCGCTGCGGCAGCTCGTGGACGGCCAGCTTCCATGTCTCGCGCGTTCTGGTCGCGGTCGAGCAGAGGGCCAGGCCGAAGGGGATGCCGGTGTCGGCAAGTTTGCGTCCGGCGATCGGGGCGTCCAGACGGCCCCGCTCGGCAAGCGGCCTTTCGTGATCGGAGACCTCGGGCCAGTCGGCCTTCGCATGACGGAGTAGGACGATCCTTCGGGCTGTGGGGGGCGTCCCCCCGGAAAGCTCAGCGGCGCTCATGGTCCCCAGCTTCGCATGAAACCAGCCATGGGGCGCAGGGTGTTGGGAAGGGGAACCGGCGGGGGTGATCACGTCCGCCCAGGGTCCCTCATCAGCCGGTCAGGGCCTGGATGCGGTCCAGAAGGAAGCCCGCCGAGGGGGCGCCGCCGGCGGCGTACGCCTGACCGGACGCCGTCATCAGAAGAAGCAGCGCGGCGAAGGCGATCACCGGCAGCACGAGGGCCCACCACGGAAGCCGTGGGGCGAGACCGCCCTCAGCGGGGGTGCGGGTACGGGTGTGCGTACGGGCCGACATGGCCGCCTCCGTGGGATCCGTCGCGTCCGGAAGTCGCCGGACTGCTTCCAACCTACGGATCATGGGCCCGGTCTCCCATCCGGTGACCCACCCACTTCACCCTGACACCGGCCCCCTAGGGGTTGCCTTTCGGGTCAGGCCGGGTCAGCGAGCGGGGTCTGGTGCGTGCAGCCGCAAGGCGGAGGAAGGAGCCACTGCGGAGCATTGGCGACTGACGACAACGAAGCAGATGCGCGTGCCAGGGCACGCGAGACCGGCCTGACCCGAAAGGCAACCCCGAGGGGTTGGTGGTGCAGGCCCCACCCCCGGTGTCCGGACGCGGCAGAGGTCAGGGGGAGGCGATCGACGCGATGACGCCGATGACCACGGTGATGGCGATCATCATGCCGAAGATGAGCAGGAGCTTCTTCTGGCCGTTCGGGGGGTTCGGGTCGAGCACAGGCATGCCGTCAGTCTCGCATCCCGGTCTCGTCCTCGATCGTCCGGTCCCGTCCGGCCAGACAGCCGGCGATCATCTGGGGGACCATGAGCCCGGCCATCAGGGAGAGGGGCACGGTCCATCCCCCGCTGTACCCGTAGAGGGCACCGACGAGGGTGGGGCCGGGGACGGAGATCAGATATCCGATGCTCTGCGCGAACGCGGAGAGCCGCACGACGCCCGCACCGGTCCTGGCGCGCATGCCGATCATGGTCAGCGCGAGCGGGAACGAGCAGTTGGCGATGCCCAGCAGCAGCGCCCAGGCCCAGGCACCGTGCGCGGGGGCGGCGATCAGGCCCGCGTAGCCCGCTACCCCGCACAGACCGAGCGCGATGACGAGGGGCCCCTGGCTCCTCAGCCGGGTGGCGAGCCGCGGGATGACGAAGGCCAGCGGTACGCCCATGACCATGACCACCGCGGACAGCACTCCCGCCGTGTCCGCGGGGACACCCGCGTCGCGGAAGACGAGAGGCATCCAGCCCATGGCGACATAGGCACCGGTGGCCTGGATGCCGAAGAAGCAGGCGAGCGCCCAGGCGGTGCGGCTCCTGGTGATGGGCGGCGCGGGGTCGCCGGGGCGCCGCCCGGCGCGGGGCGCGGGTAGCGGAGCGGGCGGCGTCTCACCGCCCCGGTCGCGCAGCGGCACCATGATCCACGGCACCACGGCGACGGCGGCGGACACGGCCCAGAAGGCGAGACCGGTACGCCAACTGCCGCCCAGGGCGTGGGTGACGGGCACGGTCGCGGCGGCGGCCACGGCGCTGCCGAGCGACAGCGCCATCGAGTAGAGCCCCGTGACGCTGCCGATGCGCTCGGGGAAGTACCGCTTGACGATGACCGGCATCAGCACGTTGCTGACAGCGATGCCCGTGAGCGCGAGTCCGGTGGCCGCGAGGAAGCCCGCGGTGCCCTGGGCGTAGGGGCGCGCCAGCAGCCCTGCGGCGATGGCCGCCATCCCGGCGCAGACGACGGGTGCGGGGCCGAAGCGCCGGGCCAGCCGGGGCGCGGTGAGGCCGAACACGGCGAAGCAGAGTGCCGGTACGGAGGTGAGGACGCCGGTGACGGCGCCGCTCATGTGGAAGCCGTGGCTCACCTCCTCGAGGAGCGCACCGAGGCTGGTGATCGCGGGACGCAGATTCAGTGCGGCGAGGACGATGCCGACGAGTACGAGCCGTGGGATCCAGGCCGGGGTGACGGGTGTGCGCACGGGAGCAGGGGCCGGAGCGCGGGCGACGGGTGCGTCGGGGGGCTCGCGCGTGCGTGCGGCTGTCGGGTTCGGGGGCCTCATTTCGTCAGACACCCATCCATCATAGAATCATGGGATGATTGGTTGTCCAGTGGGGCGGAGGGCCTGGACCTCTCCACGGCCGGCCGTCACGGGGGACGATGAGGCACGACGATGGACCATGTGTCCGTCGGCGAACCGCCGGCGGAAGAACGAACAAGGAGCACAAGGAACACCATGGCGCTGACCTCCCCCCGGCGTTCCGCTCTCTCGGACCAGGTGATCGCCGAGCTGCGGAACCAGATCACCTCGGGCGAGTGGCCCGTGGGCTCACGGATCCCGACCGAGCCGGAGCTGGTCGAGCAGCTCGGCGTGGCCCGCAACACGGTGCGCGAGGCCGTGCGGGCACTGGCACACAACGGCCTGCTGGACATCCGCCAGGGGTCCGGCACGTATGTCATCGCCACGAGCGAGCTGGCCGGGGTCATGCACCGGCGGTTCGCCGACGCCGACCCGCGTCATGTCGCGGAAGTGCGCTGCACGCTGGAGTCGTCGGCGGCCCGGCTGGCGGCCCGGAACCGGACCGAGGGGGACCTGAAGCAGCTCGACGCCCTGCTGGCGCGTCGCGAGGAGGCGTGGCGGGCCGGCGACCCGGAGCGGTTCGTCACGGCGGACGCCACCTTCCACCTGGCCGTGGTCGCGGCGTCCCACAACGACGTGCTGACCGGGCTCTACGCGGACCTCGGACATCTGCTGCGCGACTGGCTACGCGAAAGCCTGCGCGACGAGGTGGGTCAGGAGCTGCGCCCGGAGGACCACATGGACCATGCCCGGCTCGTGGCGGCGATCCGCGCGGGCGACGGGGACCTCGCCGCTCGGGAGGCGGCGAGCTATCCGTTCCTGTGTCTGCGCGACGCCGACTGACGACCGCGCTCAGGGCACCCGCACATGGCTGACCCAGGCGCTGGCGATCTCATTCCAGCAGCGCTCGGTGAGGGTCGCGTAAGCCGTCGGGGACACCTCGACGGGGCTGCTGTCCATGTCGAGGTCCCACCACCTCACACACTCGACGTGCAGTTGCACCCGGTCGGTGCCGGGATACGGGTTGCGGCAGTACGCCGTGGCACGCGAGCCCTGGACGACCACGTCGCAGTCGGCGCCGAAGGGCGTCGGCTCCGAGTCCCCGCGCTGCAGGGAAGCCGCCGTCGACACCGGCAGGAGCAGGCTCGTCAGCGCCCCCAGCACGGCCACGGAACACCATGACGTACGCACAGGCAGACCTCCTCGGCCGTACGGCGGCAGATGCCGCTGCTGCACCACAAGAAGGGATTGCCTCCCCAGCCTCCCCCGGACGGAGGCGACGGCGCCCGTTCCGCTACTCCGAACGGGCGACGCCCCGGCCTCCCGCACACAGCGGGTGACCGGGGCATCGAAGGCGTACGGGTTACGCCTGGTGTTGCACGACGGAGCGTGACGGCGCGTAACGCAGGGGCCGGGCTCAGGCGCCCATGATGTGCACGCCACCGTCGACGTGGACGATCTCACCGGTGGTCTTGGGGAACCAGTCGGAGAGCAGTGCGACGACTCCGCGGCCCGTGGGCTCCGGGTCGGACATGTCCCACTGCAGCGGCGAACGCTCGTCCCAGACCCGGGCGAGCTCCGAGAAGCCCGGGATGGACTTGGCGGCCATGGAGCCGATCGGACCCGCCGAGATCAGGTTGCAGCGGATGTTCTGCTTGCCCAGGTCGCGGGCGAGGTAGCGGGAGGTGGCCTCCAGCGCGGCCTTCGCCGGGCCCATCCAGTCGTACTGCGGCCAGGCGAACTGCGCGTCGAAGGTCAGCCCCACGACCGAGCCGCCCTCCTGCATCAGCGGCAGGCAGGCCATGGTGAGCGACTTCAGCGAGAACGCGGAGACGTGCATCGCGGTCGAGACGGACTCGAAGGGCGTGTTGAGGAAGTTGCCGCCGAGCGCGTCCTGCGGCGCGAAACCGATGGAGTGCACGACACCGTCGAGGCTGCCGAGCTCCTCACGGACCACGTCGGCGAGCCGGCCCAGGTGCTCGTCGTTGGTGACGTCGAGCTCGATGACCTTGGTGGGCTTGGGGAGCTTCTTGGCGATGCGCTCGGTCAGGGTGGGCCGCGGGAAGGCCGTCAGGATGATCTCCGCACCCTGCTCCTGGGCCAGCTTCGCGGTGTGGAAGGCGATGGAGGACTCCATCAGCACACCGGTGATGAGGATGCGCTTGCCGGCGAGGATTCCACTCATGTGATCAGTGACCCATGCCCAATCCGCCGTCAACGGGGATGACGGCTCCAGTGATGTACGAGGCGTCGTCGGAGGCGAGGAACTTCACCGTGGCGGCGATCTCCTCCGGCTGCGCGTAACGGCCGAGCGGCACCTGGGAGACGATCCCCGCGCGCTGCTCGTCGTTCAGTGCCCTGGTCATGTCGGTGTCGACGAAGCCGGGCGCGATGACGTTGAAGGTGATGTTCCGCGAACCGAGTTCGCGGGCGAGGGACCGGGCGAAACCGACCAGTCCGGCCTTGGAGGCGGCGTAGTTGGCCTGGCCGGCCGATCCGAGCAGACCCACCACGGACGAGATCAGCACGACGCGGCCCTTCTTGGCGCGCAGCATGCCGCGGTTGGCGCGCTTCACGACCCGGAAGGTGCCGGTGAGGTTGGTGTCGAGGACCGAGGCGAAGTCGTCCTCGGACATCCGCATCAGCAGCTGGTCCTTGGTGACACCGGCGTTGGCCACCAGCACCTCGACATGACCGTGCTTGTCCTCGATCTCCTTGTAGGCCTGCTCCACCTGTTCGGTGTCGGTGATGTCGCAGCGCACGGCGAGGCAGCCGAGGTCGGTCAGCTCCTGCGGCGGCTCACCCGAGCGATAGGTGATCGCGACCTTGTCGCCGGCTTCGGCGAAAGCACGGGCGATGGCGAGGCCGATGCCCCGGTTTCCTCCGGTGACGAGAACCGAGCGGCTCAACGGATCACCCTTTCGATAGCAGCCTGCATATGGTCTTGTACTGCAAAAACCTATCGGTCCCGGTCCCGCCGGGGGGAATCGACCACCGACAGTGGCGCCCCCCGTCTGCTGTGGGGACCCTACAGTCGGCGCACCCGCCCGGCCGGAAGGCGTCACCGGAACGGCCGGTCTCTTGCGTATGGCGGCGACAAGAACGGAAACGCCCTCGGAACTCTCCTCGCCTCGTGCTTGACTTCGCGTAGTGATCCCCGCACGTACGCGTGAGAAGGAGAGGCCGCCTGTGCCCCATGACATCGATCCGACGTTTCTGGCGCTACCGCTGAGGGCGCTGGCCGATGCGGCGCTCGCGCGTGCGCGGGCACTTGGCGCCGAGCACGCCGATTTCCGGCTGGAGCGGGTGCGCAGCGCGGCGCTGCGGCTGAGGGACGCCAAGCCGGCCGGTTCGTCCGACACGACCGATCTCGGGTATGCGGTACGCGTGGTGCACGGCGGGGCGTGGGGATTCGCATCCGGTGTCGATCTGACCATGGACGCGGCCGCCCGGGTCGCGGGCCAGGCGGTGGCGATGGCCAAACTGTCCGCCCAGGTGATCGCGGCGGCCGGATCGGACGAACGGGTCGAGCTCGCCCGGGAGCCGGTGCACGACGACCGGACGTGGGTCTCCTCGTACGAGATCGATCCGTTCACCGTCGCCGACGAGGAGAAGTCCGCGCTGCTGACGGACTGGAGCACACGGCTGCTGAGCGCGCAGGGCGTCGCGCATGTGGACGCCTCGCTGCTCGCGGTCCACGAGAACAAGTTCTACGCGGACACGGCGGGCACGGTCACCACGCAGCAGCGGGTGCGGCTGCATCCGCAGCTCACCGCGGTCGCCGTGGACGAGACGACCGGTGAGTTCGACTCGATGCGGACGATCGCTCCCCCGGTGGGGCGGGGCTGGGAGTATCTGACCGGTACGGGCTGGGACTGGGACACCGAGCTGGAGCAGATCCCCGGGCTGCTCGCCGAGAAGATGCGCGCTCCGAGCGTCGAGGGGGGCCGCTACGACCTGGTCGTGGACCCGTCCAATCTGTGGCTGACCATCCATGAGTCGATCGGCCACGCCACCGAACTGGACCGGGCCCTGGGCTACGAGGCGGCGTACGCGGGCACCTCGTTCGCGACCTTCGACCAGCTGGGCAAGCTGCGCTACGGCTCACCGGTGATGAACGTGACCGGGGACAGGACCGCCGAGCACGGGCTCGCCACGATCGGGTACGACGACGAGGGCGTCGAGTGCCAGAGCTGGGACCTGGTCAAGGACGGCACCCTCGTCGGTTACCAGCTGGACCGGCGTATCGCGCGGCTGACGGGGCTCGGCCGGTCCAACGGCTGTGCCTTCGCGGACTCCCCCGCGCACGTCCCCGTGCAGAGGATGGCGAACGTCTCGCTGCAGCCGGAGGAGGGCGGCCTGTCGACGGAGGATCTGATCGGCGGCGTGGAGCGCGGGATCTATGTGGTCGGCGACCGCTCCTGGTCGATCGACATGCAGCGCTACAACTTCCAGTTCACCGGACAGCGGTTCTACCGGATCGAGAACGGCCGGCTGGCCGGACAGCTGCGCGACGTGGCCTACCAGGCCACGACCACGGACTTCTGGGGCTCGATGGAGAAGGTCGGCGGCCCGCAGACGTATGTGCTGGGCGGCGCCTTCAACTGCGGAAAGGCCCAGCCGGGCCAGGTGGCGGCGGTGTCCCACGGCTGTCCCTCCGCCCTGTTCCGCGGCGTCAACATCTTGAACACCACTCAGGAGGCCGGTCGATGAGCCCCGTCAGCAAGCCGCACGAGATCGTCGAGCGCGCCCTCGAACTCTCCACCGCCGACGGCTGCGTGGTGATCGCCGACGAGCAGTCATCGGCCAATCTGCGCTGGGCGGGCAACGCCCTCACCACGAACGGTGTGACGCGCGGCCGCACCCTCACCGTGATCGCCACGGTCGACGGGGCGCAGGGCACCGCGTCCGGTGTGGTGTCCCGCTCGGCCGTGACGGCCGATGATCTGGAGCCGCTGGTGCGGGCCGCCGAGGCGGCCGCGCGGGCGGCCGGTCCGGCGGAGGACGCCCAGCCGCTGATCACCGGGGCCCCGGCGGCACCGGACTTCACGGAAGCGCCGGCCGAGACCTCGTCGGCGGTCTTCGCGGACTTCGCGCCCGCGCTCGGCGAGGCGTTCGCCAGTGCCCGCTCGGGTGGCCGCGAGCTGTACGGCTTCGCCTACCACGAGCTGACCTCGACGTATCTCGGCACCTCGACGGGCGTACGGCTCCGTCACGACCAGCCCACCGGCACCCTCGAGCTCAACGCGAAGTCCCCGGACCGGACGAGGTCCGCCTGGATCGGCCGGTCCACCCGGGACTTCCGGGACCTCAAGGACATCGACCCGGCCACGCTGGACGCGGAGCTCGCCACCCGCCTGCGCTGGGCCGAGCGGAAGATCGACCTGCCCGCCGGACGGTACGAGACGCTGCTGCCGCCGACCGCCGTCGCGGATCTGCTGATCTACCAGTTGTGGTCGTCGGCAGGCCGGGACGCGGTGGAGGGCCGTACGGTCTTCTCGAAGCCCGGTGGCGGCACCCGCATCGGCGAGCGCCTCAGCGAGCTGCCGCTCACCCTGCGCAGCGACCCGGACGAGCCGGGTCTGGAGTCCGCGCCGTTCGTGATCGCGCACTCGTCGGGTGACGACGCCTCGGTCTTCGACAACGGTCTCCCGCTGTCACCGACCCAGTGGATGCGGGACGGGAAGCTCGACCGTCTCACCACCACGCGGCACAGCGCCGGCCTGACCGGGCTGCCCGTCGCCCCCGGCATCGGCAATCTGGTCCTGGACGGCGGTGGCGAGCGCACCCTCGAGGAGATGGTCGGGGCCACCGAGCGCGGGCTGCTGCTCACCTGCCTGTGGTACATCCGCGAGGTCGATCCGGCGACGCTGCTGCTGACCGGACTGACCCGGGACGGGGTCTACCTCGTCGAGAACGGGGAGGTGACCGGCGAGGTGAACAACTTCCGGTTCAACGAGTCGCCGGTGGACCTGCTGGGACGGGCCACCGAGGCGGGCCGGACGGAGAAGACATTGCCGCGCGAATGGAGCGACTGGTTCACCCGGGCCGCCATGCCCCCGCTGAGGGTGCCGGACTTCAATATGAGCTCCGTCAGCCGGGGCGTATAACCTCGTAGCTGATTGCCGCTACCGGACGAGGAGAAGCGAGAACTGTGACGGACATCGTCGACGAGCTGAAGTGGCGCGGGCTGTTCGCCCTTTCCACTGACGAGGACGCTTTGCGCAAGGCGCTCGCGGACGGTCCCGTCACGTTCTATTGCGGCTTCGATCCGACCGCGCCCAGCCTGCACGTGGGACATCTGGTGCAGGCGCTCACCATGCGCCGGCTGCAGCAGGCGGGCCACCGCCCGCTGGCGCTGGTGGGCGGGGCGACGGGTCAGATCGGCGACCCCAAGCCGACCGCCGAGCGCACGCTGAACGACCCGGAGACCGTCGCTGCCTGGGTGGAGCGGGTGCGCGCCCAGATCGAGCCGTTCCTGTCCTTCGAGGGCGAGAACGCCGCGGTCATGGTCAACAACCTGGACTGGACGGCGGGGATGTCCGCCATCGAGTTCCTGCGGGACATCGGCAAGCACTTCCGCGTCAACAAGATGCTGACCAAGGACTCGGTCGCCCGCCGGCTGGAGTCCGACCAGGGGATCAGCTACACCGAGTTCAGCTACCAGCTGCTGCAGGGCATGGACTTCCTGGAGCTGTACCGCCGCCACGGCTGCACCCTGCAACAGGGCGGCAGCGACCAGTGGGGCAATCTCACCGCGGGCCTGGACCTGATCCACCGTCTGGAGCCGCACGCCACCGCGCATGCCCTCGCGACCCCGCTGATGACCAAGGCGGACGGCACCAAGTTCGGCAAGACCGAGGGCGGGGCGGTCTGGCTCGACCCGGAGATGACCACGCCGTACGCGTTCTACCAGTTCTGGCTGAACGTGGACGACCGTGATGTCTCCACCTACATGCGCATCCTCAGCTTCAGGAGCCGCGAGGAGCTCGAGGAGCTGGAGAAGCAGACCGAGGAGCGTCCGCAGGCGCGCGCGGCACAGCGTGCGCTCGCCGAGGAGCTGACGACGCTGGTGCACGGCGCCGGGCAGTGCGCGGCGGTCATCGCCGCGTCGAAGGCGCTCTTCGGTCAGGGCGAGCTGGCGGAGCTGGACGAGTCGACGCTCACCGCGGCGCTCTCGGAGCTGCCGCACGCACGCGTGCCGGAGCCGGGCCCGGTGGCGGACCTCTTCGCGGAGGTCGGTCTGGTGGCGAGCAAGTCCGCCGCCCGCCGCACCATCAAGGAGGGCGGTGCCTACGTGAACAACGTGAAGGTGACCGCCGAGGACGCCGTGCCGGCATCCGGCGATCTGCTGCACGGCCGCTGGCTGGTGCTGCGCCGCGGCAAGAAGAACCTCGCGGCGATCGAGGTCGGCGCCGCGGGCTGATCTCCGCCGGGCAGGACAAACAGGCGGCCGGGTGGAGGTGACTCCGCCCGGCCGCTGCCGTGTCAGGCCTTCTGCCTTCTGGCGCGCACGTTCATATAGGCCATGTCGCCGAGGCCGACGATGACCACGGCGGCGACGATCTGCAGGACGTGCCGGGTCCAGTCGATGCCGGGGGTCTCCCCGACCCCGAAGGCATTCGCGAGGGCATTGCCCACGATCCCGCCGATGATGCCGAAGATCGTGATGAGCCAGAGGGGGCTGTGCTGCTTGCCCGGCAGAATCAACTTGGCAAGGAGCCCCAGCACAAACCCGACGATGATGGCCCACAACCAGCCCATGGCTGCCTCCCGGTTCGGCTCGACGTGAGCATGTACGGACAGTCTCGGCCCATCCGCCATACGGCGCATGTCGGACAGCTTCCTGCGTGGTGCGACGGCGCCGTATGCCGGGTAACGGATGACCCCGTCTCGTATGCGTCCGGGCCGCGGCGTACGGTGGACACAGGGATCGGACCGGGGAGAGTCCGGCACGGCGGTCGGACGGTGGAATGCCATGCGGAAGCGGACGACGACCGAGGTCTTCCGGATCACCGGGGCCCGTCAGGGGCTCGCCGACGACGTCCGCGGACGGCAGCGCCGCTATGTGATCTCCATGTCGGTACGGACGGTGTCGGTGATCCTGGCCGCGGTGCTCTGGAACGTCGAACGGCATGTGGCGATCGTGGCCCTGGTTCTCGGTGCGCTGCTTCCGTATATCGCCGTGGTGATCGCCAACGCCGGACGGGAGACCCCTCCGTCCCTGCCGTCCACCTTCGTCCCTCCGCCGGTGCGGCCGGCCCTGGGTCAGGACACCACCGCAGCGGAGGAACAAACGGAACGGCCCGCCCCTCAGAGCTGACCGCAGGGGGACGGAAATGCGGAACGGCCAGCTCAAGAAAAGCTCAGATCAATCATGAAGTTCCGGTGCACCACACGCCGTTCCCCGTGACATACTGCGTGTGCGCTCCGCATCCCCCGTCGGAGCGACAGACCGACGCCGGGCAGCTCCCCCCGTGGCTGCTCGGCGTCGTTTTGTCTTCACCAGGGTGGCCGCCGGCACCGGTGATCGTGTGATCGTGGAGAATGACCTGGTGACTGACGAGACCCCGATCTGCTCCGCGAAGGGCTGCCGCGCATCCGCGGTCTGGGTGCTGGCCTGGAACAACCCGAAGCTGCACACGCCGGAGCGCCGCAAGACCTGGCTCGCCTGCGAGGAACACCGCGAGCATCTCTCCCAGTTCCTCGGCGTGCGGGGTTTCCTCAAAGACGTCGTGACGCTCGAGGTGTGGGAGCAGAGTGCGGCGGCCGAGGGGCGGACGGGCGGCGGGGAATCAGCCTCCGATGGCTGACATGGGGCGCGCGGGCTGGAGGAACGACGGGTCGTCGAGCCCGGATCCGGCCTTCTTGCCCCACATCGCGACCTTCCAGATGCGGGCTATCTCCTCGTCCGGGGCGCCCGAGCGCAGCGCACCGCGCAGATCGGTCTCCTCCTGTGCGAACAGACAGGTGCGGATCTGACCGTCCGCGGTGAGGCGGGTGCGATCGCAGGCGCCGCAGAAGGGGCGGGTGACGGAGCCGATGACGCCGACCCGGTGCGGTCCTCCGTCGACGATCCAGCGCTCGGCGGGGGCGGAGCCACGGGAGTCCCGGTCCTCGGGCGTGAGGCTGAACCGCGTGCTCAGCGATGCGAGGATGTCACCCGCGGTGATCATGCCGTCGCGCTTCCAGCCGTGCTGGGCGTCGAGCGGCATCTGCTCGATGAAGCGGAGCTCGTAGCCGTGCTCGATGGCCCAGGCCAGCAGCTCGGGGGCCTCGTCGTCGTTGAGCCCCGGCATCAGCACCGTGTTGATCTTGACCGGGGTCAGTCCGGCGTCATGGGCGGCTCGCAGCCCGTCCAGCACGTCATGGTGGCGGTCACGGCGGGTGAGGGTCTTGAAGACGTCGGGCCGCAGGGTGTCCAGGGAGACGTTGACCCGGTCGAGGCCGGCCGCCTCGAGGGCGCTCGCGGTGCGCCTGAGGCCGATGCCGTTCGTGGTCAGCGACATCTTCGGGCGGTGGGCCAGCGCCGCACACCGCTCGACGATCCCGACGAGACCGGGCCTGAGCAGGGGCTCCCCGCCGGTGAAGCGGACCTCGGTGATGCCGAGCTCGGTCACGGCGATGTGGATCAGACGGACGATCTCGTCGTCGGTGAGCAGCTCGGGCTTGGCGAGCCACTGGAGGCCCTCTTCGGGCATGCAGTAGGCACAGCGCAGATTGCACCGGTCCGTGAGTGAGACCCTCAGGTCGGTGGCGACACGGCCATATGTGTCGATCAGCACGGTGTGCCCCCTCCCCGGTGTCCGGAACTCGTGTGCGGATCTCGTGTGCGGATCTTCCCTACGTGACCGAGCCTACGCGAGACGACCGACATGGACAGGTGCCGGTTGCCACGAGGACGGCACGGCCGCGTCGTAGGACTCTACGACGCGGCCGTGGTCAAGCGTGTGTCACTTCCCTCCTCAGTGCGCGCCGACGCCTGTGAGGGACTTGACCTCGAGCTCCGCGTACTTGCCCTGGTCCGGCTCCTCCTTGGACAGGAGGGATCCGACCCAGCCGAGCAGGAAGCCGAGCGGGATGGAGACCAGGCCCGGGTTCTCCAGCGGGAACCAGGCGAAGTCCGCCGTGGGGAACATCGACGTGGCCTTGCCCGAGACGACCGGCGAGAAGAGCACCAGCACGACCGAGGAGACCAGACCGCCGTAGATGGACCAGAGGGCGCCCTGCGTGGTGAATCGCTTCCAGAAGAGGCTGTAGAGGATCGTCGGCAGATTGGCGGATGCGGCGACCGCGAACGCGAGGGCGACCAGGCCGGCCACGTTCAGATCACGGGCGAGGGCGCCGAGCCCGATGGAGACGATGCCGATGAAGACCGTCGCCCAGCGGGCGGCGCGGACCTCTTCCTTGTCGGTGGCCTGGCCCTTGCGGATGACGTTGGCGTAGATGTCGTGCGCGAAGGACGAGGACGAGGCGAGGGTGAGTCCGGCGACGACCGCGAGGATGGTGGCGAAGGCGACCGCGGAGATCACGGCGAGCAGGATCGCTCCTCCCGCGGAGTCGACGCCGCCGAGGTGGAGCGCCAGCAGGGGCGCCGCGGTGTTGCCCGCCTTGTTGGACGCCTTGATCTCGCCGGGGCCGACGAGCGCCGCCGCTCCGAAGCCGAGGGCGATCGTCATCAGGTAGAAGGCGCCGATGATGCCGATGGCCCAGATGACCGACTTCCGGGCGGCCTTGGCGGTCGGCACCGTGTAGAAGCGGATCAGGATGTGCGGCAGGCCCGCGGTGCCGAGCACCAGCGCGATACCGAGCGAGATGAAGTCCAGCTTGGAGGTGCCGGTGGCGCCGTACTTGAGGCCGGGCTCCAGGAACGAGGCGCCCTTGCCGCTCTCCTGGGCCGCCTTGCCGAGCAGGTCGGAGATGTTGAAGTTGAACTTCACCAGGACCAGGAAGGTGATGAGCAGGGTTCCCGCGATGAGCAGGACGGCCTTGACCATCTGCACCCAGGTGGTGCCCTTCATCCCGCCGATGGTGACGTAGACGATCATCAGCACGCCCACCAGGGCGACGATGGCGATCTTCCCGGCGTCACTGGTGATGCCGAGCAGCAGCGAGACGAGCACGCCCGCGCCGGCCATCTGGGCCAGCAGGTAGAAGATCGAGACGACGATGGTGGAGGTGCCGGCGGCGGTGCGGACCGGGCGCTGGCGCATCCGGTAGGCGAGGACGTCGCCCATCGTGAACCGGCCGGAGTTGCGCAGCGGTTCGGCGACCAGGAGCAGGGCGACCAGCCAGGCGACCAGGAAGCCGATGGAGTAGAGGAAGCCGTCGTAGCCGAAGAGGGCGATGGCGCCGGCGATACCCAGGAACGAGGCGGCGGACATGTAGTCGCCGGAGATGGCCAGACCGTTCTGGAAGCCGGTGAACTGACGGCCTCCCGCATAGAAGTCCGCGGCGTTCTTGGTCTGCCGGCCGGCCCAGACGGTGATGACCAGGGTCGCCACGACGAAGGCCCCGAACAGCGCGATGATCAGCGGCCGGTGCTCGGTGGTGGCGTTCGACGCCGCGAGCTGGGTACCGAAAACGGTGGTGTTGCTCATGCGCCGGCCTCCATACGGGACTTGATCGCTTCCGCCTTGGGGTCGAGCTTGGCCGCCGCGTACCGCGCGTAGAACCAGGCGATCAGGAAGGTGGTGACGAACTGGGCGACCCCGAGGACCAGGGCCACGTTGATGTTGCCGAAGAGCTTGGCTCCCATGAAGCCGCCCGCGTAGCTGGACAGCAGGACGAACAGCAGGTACCAGGCGATGAAGGCGACGGTCAGCGGGAACGCGAACGAGCGGTAGGTGCGCCGCAGTTCATCGAACTCCGCGCTCTGCTGCACATCGGCGAAGTCCTGCGTCGTGGGCTGGAGCGTACGGGTGTCGGTGCCACCGGGCGGCGGTGGTGCGTCGGTTGCCACGGAATCTCCTCGTGACTCGGGGTGCAAGTGGTTGTGGACAGGAGGAGGCCCGAGGCGGGGGTGTCAGTGCCCCTCCGAGACAACGGCACGGCGGCGAGGCCGAATCGGTTCAGATCCGGCCGCTTTCCGTCGGAGATTCTTTGGGAAGTCGTTGATGTACCCCGATGATCGGGATAACTTCACTCGTCATGTACCCGCCCATTCGCAACAGGGGTGTCTGGGCGGACACGGATGATGTGGAGAACCCATGAGTCATCTGCGATCCAGACGAACGCGCGCGATAGCGCTGCCCGCCGGTCTGGCGCTCACGGCCTCGCTCGGTTTCCTTCCCACGGGCGCCGCTTCGGCCGCTCCCCTCGACGACGCCCCGGCAGCCGTGTCGACCGACGGGCCGAAGCTGTCGTACGTCGTCAACACGCACGGAGGCTCCGCGACCGCGAAGTCGGTCAAGAAGGCGATCGGCAAGGCCGGTGGCACGGTCGTCATCGCGTACGACCGGATCGGCGTCATCGTCGTCCACTCGCAGAACCCGGAATTCGCCCGGCAGATCCGCTCGGTCAGGGGTGTCACCTCGGCGGGTGCCACCCGTACCCAGCCGCTGGCCCCGCAGACCGACACCGCCATCGGCGTGGAGCAGCCTCTCGGCGCGGCCGAGGCGACCAAGGCCGCCGCCAGGGCCACGGACGAGCAGGACCCGTTCGAGCCGCTGCAGTGGGACCTGCCCGCCATCAAGGCGGACAAGGCCCACAAGAAGACCTTGGGCAGCAACAAGGTCACGGTCGCCGTGATCGACACGGGTGTCGACGACACCCACCCCGATCTCGCGCCGAACTTCGACGCCAAGGCCTCCGCCAACTGTGTGTCCGGGAAGCCGGACACCACTCCTGGCGCCTGGCGTCCGGCCGCGGGCGAGAGCGACCACGGCACCCATGTGGCGGGGACCATCGCCGCCGCGAAGAACGGCATCGGCGTGACCGGTGTGGCCCCCGGTGTGAAGGTGTCCGGTATCAAGGTCGCCAACCCGGACGGTTTCTTCTACACCGAGTCGGTGGTCTGCGGCTTCGTCTGGGCCGCCGAGCACGGCGTCGACGTCACCAACAACAGCTACTACACGGACCCGTGGCTGTTCGCCTGCAAGTCCGACGAGGACCAGAAGGCCCTGATCGAGGCCGTCACCCGGGCCTCGCGGTACGCGGAGCGCAAGGGCACGGTGAACGTCGCCGCGGCCGGCAACTCCAGGATGGACCTGGCGGCGGACGAGCTCACCGACACCACCAGCCCCAACGACACCACGCCGGTGACGCGCGCCATCAACCCGCGCGAGTGCTTCGACTACCCGACCATGCTGCCGGGCGTCGTGACCGTCTCCGCCACGGGCGCGAAGGGCCTGAAGTCCTCGTACTCGAACTACGGCAACGGCATCGTCGACATCTCCGCGCCGGGCGGCGACTCGACGGTTTACCAGAAGCCGGACGCACCGGCCACCAACGGACTCATCCTGTCCACGGTGATGAACGGCGGCTACGGCTACAAGGCCGGCACGTCGATGGCGTCCCCGCATGTCGCGGGTGTGGCCGCGCTCATCAAGTCGACCCACCCGCGCGCCACGGCCGCCGAGGTGAAGGCGCTGCTGTACGCGCAGGCCGACGACAAGGTGTGCGGTGACCCGTACGACATCAACGGCGACGGCACCATCGACGCCGTCTGCGAGGGCGGCAAGAGCAAGAACGGCTTCTACGGAACCGGTCTGACGGACGCCCTGGACGCGGTGCGCCGCTGACGACCCGGGCAGAGCCCGGTGACCGGGCCCGGACACGGGATCGCGTCCGGGCCCCGTCATGCCGCGCGGGATTCCCCGGGCGGTGACGGCCCCGCGCCTGACTGCCCGTGCCTGATCCCCCGTGGTTGATTCCCCGTGGCTGATTCCCTGCACTTGGCACTGAGTGCCATACTCCGGTGCATGGCTGACACTCCCTCACCCGGCACCGGACTTCTGTGGGCGTACCTCGGCGGAGATCCCGACCTCACGCGCCGCATCGAGTACGGCGGACCGCGCGGGATGCTGCCCGCCCGCCTGCCCGTGAGGGAACTGGCCCGCGCCACGGTGGCGGTGTGCGCTCTCGCGGCGGCCGAACGTGCCGCGAGCCTCACCGGTGGCCCCGTCCCCGCCGTGCGCGTCGACGACGGCGCGGTCGCCACGGCGTTCGTCAGCGAGCGGCATCTGCGGGTGGACGGGCGTGCCCCGGTGTCCTTCGCACCGCTCTCCCGGTTCTGGCGCACGGCCGACGGCTGGGTGCGCACCCACGCCAACTACCCCCATCACCGGGCCGCGTTGCTGGCCGCGCTGGGCACCACCGAGGAAGGGGTGGAGTCCGCGCTCGCCGATCGGCGTGCCCGGGACGTCGAGGACGCGGTCTACGCGGCAGGGGGCCTGGCGGTCGCCCTGCGCACCCCCGAGGAGTGGGCGGCGCACCCGCAGGGCGCGCTGGCGGCCGGCCGGCCGCTGCTGACCCGGGAGCGGCTGGACGACGCGGCACCGCGCCGCACCGGGGACCGGCTGCGGGTGCTCGACCTGACCCGGGTCATCGCGGGGCCGGTCGCCACCAGGACCCTCGGTCTGCTCGGCGCCGACGTGCTGCGCATCGATCCGCCCCGACTGCCCGAACTCGCCGACCAGCACGCCGACACCGGCTTCGGCAAGCGCTCCGCCACGCTGGACCTGGACCGTCCCGCGGACCGCCGGACCTTCGGCGAACTGCTGGACCGTGCCGATGTGCTGGTCACCGGCTACCGTCCCGGCGCGCTCGAACGCCACCGGCTCATCCGGCCGGGCCTGGTGGTGGCACAGCTCTCGGCCTGGGGCGACGAGGGCCCCTGGGGCGACCGGCGTGGCTTCGACAGCCTCGTCCAGGCGGCCGGAGGGATCGCCGTGATCGAGGGATCCGCCGGGCATCCGGGGGCGCTGCCCGCGCAGGCACTCGACCACGGCACCGGCTATCTGCTCGCGGCGGCCGTACTGCGTTCGCTGACCGAACAGGACACCGACGGGGGCACCCGGCTGGTACGGCTGGCGCTGGCGCGAACGGCCCACTTCCTGACCCGTGTCCTGCCGCCGGAGCCCGGCGGGGAAGCCACCGACCACGCGCCCGAAACCTGGCTGGCCGAGCAGGCGAGTGCGCTCGGCACTCTGCGGTACGCGCGGTCGCCGGTGGCGTACGAGGGCGGCCCGGCGGACTGGTCACGACCGCCGGGGGTCTGGGGCACGGACGACCCGCAGTGGCTCGGCGTATGAGGGAAGCCCGGCGTACGGACGTTTGAGGGTCGCGCAGAGAAGCAGACGAGAGCAGCAGACGGGAGATCCGGTCGCCGCGCGTTCCGGCGCCTCTCCCCGCCACGCCGGTCATGCGGCCTTCTCCGCCGGCCGGGCGGCCCGCACGGCACCGGGGGCGGGCTGCCACCCGGGTCCCCGGAACACCCGCCCGGTCCGCTCCCGCCAGCCGCGCGCCGTGCGCAGGTCGCGGGCGATGGCGACGTACTCGTGGGTGGCGACGCGCAGCGGGTTGTAGGTCGCGATGTTCTTGGTGAGCCCGTACACCGGCCGTTCGGTCTCGGCGGCGAACGACCGGAAGAGCCGGTCCCAGACGATCAGGATGCCGCCGAAGTTCCGGTCCAGGTAGCCGCCTTGGGAGGCGTGGTGGACCCGGTGGTGGGAGGGCGTGTTGAGCACGTACTCGAAGGGCCGCGGCAGGTTGTCGATCCGTTCGGTGTGGATCCAGAACTGGTACACGAGGTTGACCGAATAGCAGAACGCGAGCGCGGCCGGATGGACTCCGCAGGCGACCAGCGGAAGGTAGAACGGCCAGGTCGTGAACCCGGTCCAGGGCTGGCGCAGCGCGGTGCCGAGGTTGAACTTCCGGCTGGAGTGGTGGACGACATGGCTGGCCCACAGGATCCGGACGACATGATGGCCGCGGTGGGACCAGTAGTAGAAGAAGTCCTGCGCGAGCAGCATGAGCGGGACCGTCCACCACAGGACGGGGACGCGCAGCGGCGTGAGTTCGTACACCGCGGTGTGGATCGCCACGACCGGGATCTTCCAGAGCAGGTCGAAGAAGAGGCTACCGAGCCCCATGGTGATGCTGGTGACGGCGTCCTTCGCCGCGTATCCGGCCGCGTCCTCGTCGGGATGGAGCCGGTAGCTGATCGCTTCCACGACGGTGAGCAGGACGAAGGCGGGGATCGACCACAACACGACATCGGGCAGGTTGGGCGGCATGCGAGGACCGTAGAGGCGGTGGTACGGGCGCGGCTAGATGTCGTTACCGACAAGTATGCGAGACGGGTTGTCAGCGAGCTTTGGCCGGATCCGCCAGCTCCGGTCCGTTGATCGTCCTACGCTGCTGTCCGGACGGACGGACGGACGGCGTACGAGGAGACCCGGAACTGTGGTGCACGGGGTGGAAGTCGCGCTGACCAGGCTGGCGAGCACGGTACTCGGCACCGTCGCCAAGTCGCTGCTCGCCCCGCCCCGGGGAGCAGGCCTGGTGGCCTCTCCGGTCAGGCCGTTACCCCGGCCCGCGGGCCCGGACCGGCTGGCGAAGGTGCTGGGCGACCGGCTCGCCACGGGGGCGTACGCGAATCTCCCGGAACACGAACGGCTGGCCGCCGTCGACGCGGTGCGCGACACCTTCGCCGCCGCGGGGGGCATCGACGCGGACCGGATGTTCGCGGTCGATCTCGATCCCGGGCGGTTGCGGGAGCAGCTGGCCACACCCGGCGACGCGGGGCTGAGTCCGCGCGCGGCGGACCTGTACGAGGAACTGCTCGGGTGGTGCTGCGCGCATCTGCTGGAGCAGCTGACGGCACAGCCGTCGTTCACGGCACGGGCGGCCGTGGAGCAGGCCCGCACGGCCGGCCGGACACGGGACGCGGTGGCGGCCCTGGCGGGGCGCAGTCCGGACGCTCAGGCGCTGGAGTTCGAGGAGCGGTACGCGCGGTACATCGCGGCGACGCACGGGCGGCTGGAGCTCTTCGGGCTCACCCTGGGGCGCTCGGCGCGGGAGTGGCCGCTGGACACGGCGTACATCAGCCTGACGGTGAGCGGAGACGACGCGCACCGGGCGGCAACGGGCCCACCGTCACGGGCCAGGCCGCCCTCAAGGTCGAGCAGATCCTGACCACCACGGACCGGTTCCTGCTGCGGGGCCCTGCGGGTTCCGGCAAGAGCACACTGGTGCAGTGGCTCGCCCTGAACGCGGCCAGACGCAGCTTCAGCGGCGACCCCGGCGATTGGAACCGGTGCGTCCCTTTCCTGTTGCGGCTGCGCGCCTTCGCCTCGGCCGATTCCCTGCCCACGCCCGAGGATCTGCTGCGCGCGACCGGGGTACCGCTGAGCCCGCCGCCCGGATGGACCGAGCGCATGCTGGCCGAGGGCCGGGCGCTGGTGCTGGTCGACGGGGTGGACGAGGTCCCGCTGCGGCTGCGGACCCGCACGGAGACCTGGCTCAGATCACTGATCGCCGCCTATCCCGGCGCACGGTACGTCGTGACGACCCGCCCGTCCGCGGTACCCGAGGACTGGCTCGCGCGGATGGGCTTCACCGCGCACTCTCTGCTGCCGATGGAACGCGACGACATCCGCTCCTTCATCGGCCACTGGCACGATGCGGCCCGGCTGGAATGCCTGTCCGAAACCGAGCAGGCCGAGCTGGACACCTACGAGGAGTCCTTGCGCCGGGCCGTCGGCGCGCGAAGGGACCTCGGGCGGCTCGCGACCAACCCTCTGATGTGCGCTCTGCTGTGCGCACTGAACCGGGACCGCCGGATGCAACTGCCGCGGGCCCGGAAGGAGTTGTACGACGCGGCACTGGACATGCTGCTGGTCCGGCGCGACACCGAGCGCCAGATCGCCGGGGTCGAGGGCATCGACCTGACCCGCGAGGAACAGACCGCGCTGCTGCAGCGGCTCGCGTACTGGCTGATCCGCAACGGTCAGGTGGAGGCGGACCGCGGCGAGGCCGTGGAGTTGGTGGCCGAGTGGCTGGCCTCGATGCCGCAGGTGGAGGGTGACGCCGAACAGGTCTTCGCGCATCTGCTGATCCGCAGCGGGTTGCTGCGCGAACCCACTCCGGGCGCCGTCGACTTCGTCCACCGCACCTTCCAGGACTATCTGGGGGCGAAGGCCGCGGTGGAGTCCCGTGACTTCGGCGTGCTGGTGCGCAACGCCCACGACGACCGCTGGGACGACGTGGTCCAGATGGCGGTGGGGCACGCACGCCCGGACGAACGAGCCCGGCTGCTGAGGCAGTTGCTGCGACGTGCGGACCGTGCGCCGAAGCTGAGGCACCGGCTGGTGCTGCTGGCCGCGGCCTCGCTGGAGCATGCGCCGGAGCTGGATCCCCAGGTGCGGGCCGAAGTCCGGGCAGGGGCACAGGAGTTGGTACCACCGCGGAGCATCGAGCAGGCCGATGAGCTGGCGGAGGTCGGACCGCTGGTGCTGGAGCTGCTGCCTGGGCCGGAGGGGCTGGACGAGGACACGGCGGCGGCGGTGGTCCGGACGGCGGCCCTGCTCGGTGGGGACGCCGGGCTGCGCGTGATCGCACGGTTCGCCAAGGACACCCGCTTCAAGGTCGGCTGGGAGCTGTCGTACGGCTGGGGCTCCTTCGAGACCCGGGAGTACGCGAACGCCGTGCTCGCGGAGGCCCCGATGGACAGGACATACCTCAAGGTCCGCACGACCGAACAGCTGGCGGAGCTCGTACGTCTGCGGCATCTCACCTGGCTCCATCTGACGGGCGATCACGGAATCCCCTCCGTGATCACGGAGCACACGGCGCTGGAGTCGTTGTTCCTCAACCACGACGGCGGTCTGGTCGATCTGTCCCCTCTGGCCGCGCTCCCCCGGCTGACCCTGCTCGGCCTGGACGCCTGCCCCGCGCTCACGGATCTCGACGCCCTGCGCGGACTGCCGCTGAGGACGCTCTACCTCAACAACCTCATGGAGGGCCTCTCGCTCGCACCCGTCGAAGACCTGCCCGTACTCCAACTGCTGGCGCTCGATTTCCCGGCGGGCGTCTCCCGTGTCGCCGACATCCCGGCACGGGCGGGCCTCACGCGCCTCGGTCTATGGCACGACGCCCGGTGCATCAGCCTCGACGGCATCGAACGCTGGCCGGGCCTGGAGTGGCTCACGATCACCGGGGATGCCCAGGCCGAGGCACTGGCCCGACATCCTCATGGCTTCCCGTTCGACACCCTGCAGATCACCGGACATTCCGGGCTGGACCTCGACACCGTCGTGCGCCACCAGGAGCTCACCGAGCTGTATGTGGGCAACAGCAGGCTGATCTCCGGCCTCGAACCACTGCGCGATCTGCCCCATCTCACGCAGCTGTCCTTCGGTGGCTGCGACTCGGTGGACATCTCGCCCCTCGCCGCCCATGAGCGGCTCACGATCACCGCCCACAACGGGACGGTACTCACCGGCGATGAGCTGTTCCCGCCGGAGCGCATCAGGCGACTGCGGTGACTGCGTTAGGGGGTTTCTGATGGATCTCCGTGGAGGAAGGAGCGGCGTCCGGTACGAGAGTGCGTACCGGGCGTCGCGACGCCGCGGAGATCCGTCAGAAGCCCCCAGGGGCTGCCTGACGCGCTCCGGCCCGGGAAAACCCCGGCCAGGAGCTCCGCTGCCGGGTGCGGCGCGTCAGGTGGTGGCCGTGCCGGGCGCCCAGCGGCGATGCGAGTTCCACTCCAGATACTTGAATGTACCCAAAGACTTGAACTACTCCAGAAAAGGCGTACGGTCGGAAGAGAGATTTACTTCCGAAGGATCGCTCTCATGGACCGGACCATTCCCGCCGAAGCGACTACCTCTGCCCCTCAGTGCTCCGCTCCGTCCACACACCACGCGGCGCTCGCCACACTGGCTGTGACCTGCGAGGACGCATTCGTGAGTGGGCCCTGGCTCCTGCCGTGGTCGCCGACCGCGTGCGGTCAGGCGAGGGCTGCCATACGCGACGTACTGCCCCGCTGGGGCCTCGGCGAGCTCGTCCCGACCGCCGAGCTGCTGGTGAGCGAGCTGGTGTGCAACGCATTGCGTCACGCCGGCGGGCCGCTGCACCTCACCCTCGAATGGTTGTCCGATATGCGCTGCCTGGTCAGCGACGGCTCTTCGGAGCCTCCCCGCCTGACCGACGCCCGCCCCGAGGACGAGGACGGACGCGGCCTTGCACTCGTGGACATACTGGCCGCACGGTGGGGCTTCGACCACGGGCCGGTGGGGAAGAGCGTGTGGTTCGAGCTCTCCGTCGATGCGGACACACCTGACCCACTGGATGCCCTGAAGTGCGACGGGAAGACCAGGGCAGCATGACAACCGACGAGGAGCCCATGGCGCTGGCCGCAGCACGGCTGCGCACGTCGGGCATGCGGGTGACCGCCCAGCGCATCGCCATGCTGATGGCCGTCCACGAATCATCCGGCCACCTTGACGCCGAAACCCTGCGCGAGCGCGCTCAGCGGGTCACGGGCCGCCTGTCCCTGCAAGCCGCCTACAACGTGCTGCGCGCCCTCACGGACGCCGGTCTGGTGCGGTGCACGCCCATCCCCGGTCACCCGGTCCGCTACGAGATCGAGCGGCACGACAACCACCACCACTTCGTGTGCCGCCGCTGCGGCAGCATCCGTGACGTCGAATGCACGGTGGGTGCGGCTCCATGCCTGGAGCCACAGTTGCCGAAGGAGTACGACACCCAGGAGGCCGCCGTGACCTTCTGGGGTGTGTGCCCCGGCTGCCGGGCCGCCGCCGAGGCATCGTGACGGCGCCGGAGAGAGACAGCCCTCCCATGCGTGGCGGCAGAGGCGGCTAGGTCCTGTCCGGGCGATCTTCTCGGGCCCGCGACGACAGCTGCGGCCCCTCGCTGCGTTGTCGGAGTCGTCCGAGTACATCCAGTACGAGGACGATCCTTCGCCTTGCGATGCACCGCATCTGACGCCGCGGGCTGGTCCTCAAAGATCGCCCGGACAGGACCTAGAAGATCGCCCGGACAGACCTAAGCCCCCGCCGCCCCCAGCAACGACCCCGCCCCATACGTCACCCCCATCGCCAGCGCTCCCCCGACCACGTTCCGCGCCATCGCCGGACCCGCCGGTGCCGAGCCCAGGCGGGCGCTCCACCAGCCCGTGAAGGTCAGTGCGCTCAGCACCGACAGCACGGTCACCCACAGCCGTGCCGAGGCGGGCGGCAGCACGATGGCCAGCAGCGGCAGCAGTGCGCCCGTGGTGAAGGCGAGGAAGCTCGCGCCGGCCGCGTGCCAGGGGTTGGCCAGCTCGTCCGGGTTGATACCGAGTTCGACGCGGGCGTGGGCGCGCAGCGCGTCGCGTTCGGTGAGCTGGACCGCGGCCTCCCGGGCCACGTCCCGGCTGAGGCCGCGGTCTTCCAGCAGTCCGGTGAGTTCTTCGAGTTCGGCCTCGGGCTGCTCGCGCAGTTCGCGCTTTTCGACGGCCAGTGCGGCCTTCTCCGAGTCGCGCTGCGTGGACACCGAGACGTACTCGCCGGCCGCCATGGACATGGAGCCGGCGAGCAGTCCCGCGAGTCCGGCCGTGAGCAGATCGCCCCGCTCGCTGGTCGCGCCCGCGACGCCGACGACGAGGCCCGCCGTGGAGACGATGCCGTCGTTGGCGCCGAGTACCGCGGCGCGCAGCCAGTTGAGCCGGGTTCCCAGGGTGTCGCCGTGGGGCTCGTGGTGGGTCGGTTGGGTCACGCGGGGAGGGTCTCATCCCCGAGCCCGCGCGGGCGGTCACCACACGCGTACCCGGGACGGTCACCACACGCGTACCGACCCGCCCGGCGCGAAGGCGGGGCTGGTGGCGTCGGCGGGGACCTCCTTCAGCGGCTCGGCGATCTCCGCGACGGTGGGTCCGACACGGGCCGCCACGGTGTCGAGCAGGTCCAGGTCGAAGCCGTACACCCGGGCCGCGTTGCCCCCGGCCATGGCCGCGATCTCGTCGCGCGGGAGTCCCGCGTAGGCGATGCGGAGGCCTTCGCGGGAGTACGGCGCGGTGCCCTCGTCATGGGGGTAGTCGCTGCCCCACATGATCTTGTCGAGGCCGATCCGGTCGCGCAGCGGCACCTCGTGCGGGCGCATGAAGCTGGCGCCGACGAAGCAGTTGTCGCGCCAGACCTCGCTGGGGCCCTTGCCCATCGAGTCGGCGAGTCCGGCGCCGAACCTGGACTCGGCGGTGACGGCCCTGGAGGCCGCGGAGACCAGCCGGCCGTGGTAGTAGTCCAGCATTTCCACCACCCCGGGGATCCAGCCCGAGCCCTGTTCGGTCAGCACCAGGGTGAGCCCGGGATGGCGGCGGAAGGCCCCTCCGAAGATCAGATGCCAGAGCGCCCGGTGCGAGAACCACGTGGTCTCCACCATGAACACGGCACGGGCGGCCGGTTCTTCACCGAGCGGCGGGGACGCGGAGCCGCCGTGGTGGTTGACGGGGACGCCGAGCTCGTCGCAGACCGCCCACAGCGGGTCGTACGCCGCGGAGTACAGCTCGGGGATACCCGATCCCGGCGGTGTGCCGGGCAGCAGGACGCCCCCGGTGAGACCTGCCTCCTGGGTACGACGGACCTCGTCGACCGCCTTGTCCACGTCGTTCAGCAGGATCTGTGCGACTCCTGCCCGGCGGCCCGGGACGAGTGAGCAGAAATCGGCGAGCCAGCGGTTGTGGGCACGCAGGCCCGCCCAGCGCTGCTCGAACTCCTCGCGGGTCGGCGCCGGGGCCATCAGGGACGCGGAGGGGAAGAAGGGCGGGATCGTGTTGGGGAAGACGACCTCGGCGACGATGCCGTCGGCCTCCTGCTCGGCAAGCCTGCGCTGGGAGTTCCAGTTGCGGTCGGCGGTGTCGGCCAGCAGGTCCTCGTGCGGGTTGACGTAGGTCGCCGCCCAGGCGTCGAATTCGTCGTGGTAGCGCTTCTCCAGGTACGGCTTGTAGTCGAGGAGATCGGCTCCAGCGTGGCAGTCGGCGGAGATGACCGTGTAGCGCTCCTCGCTCGGGGGCTCGGCGCTCATGGACTGGCCTCCCGGGGAGTGTGGGTTCACGGACCGGTCGTCGGTGCGGTCTGCGCTCGTGGGGCCGCCGCTCACGAGGTCACCCCCAGGGCGGGGAAGTCGCGTCCGGTCAGCCAGTGCCGGCCCGCCTCGCGCGACCTCGCCCACGACGCCTCGACGGCCGCCTGGTCGGCGGACTGTCCGAGGTCCGCCGGGGTGGGCCCGATACGGCGGGCGATCGGTTCCAGCTCCGCGGTGTCGAAGCCGAAGACCTCGGCCGCGGCGAGGCCCAGCATGCGGCGGGTCTCGGCGACCGGGATGTCGTGGAAGGTGTCCTTCAGCCAGGCCCGGGTGCGGGGCCAGGTGCCCTCGGGGTGGGGGAAGTCGGAGCCCCAGAGGATGTTGTCGACGCCGATCTCGTAGCGCTGGGCGAGCTCACGGCGTTTGGTGTTGGTGGCGCAGACGAAGACCTGCCGGTCCAGGTACTCGCTGGGCGGGCGCTTCATTTCGGCGAACGGCGAGAGCTTCTTGCCACCGTGCGCGCCGAGGTAGAGCCGGTCCATGAACCACAGCAGATTGGGCAGCCACCAGCAGCCGGACTCCGCGACACCGAACTTGAGACCGGGGTGGCGTTCGAACACCCCGGACCAGAGCAGGAACCACAGCGGCCGGGCGGGCCACCAGGTGACCTCGGAGACGTAGATGCCCAGATGGTCGCCGTACTCGTGGTGGGGCGCGGCGCCGGAGTGGGTGACCAGCGGCATGGCGGTCTCGGCGGCGGCCGCCCAGACAGGGTCGTAACGCCGGTCGTGGTAGGGGGCCTTGTCGACCCACATCGAGGGGATCATCAGCGCGCCGAGCCCGGACTCCCTGGCCCGGTGGATCTCGGCGACGACCCGTTCCACCTCGCCGGTGACGGGCAGCAGGGCGACTCCGCAGTGCCGCTGCGGATGCCCGGACACGAAGTCGGCGAGCCAGCGGTTGTGCGCCTGCGCCCCGGCCATGCCGAGCTCCGGGTCCTGGTCGCCGGAGAGCCCGAGCCCGACGCCGAAGGGTGCGGCGGTCCTGCTGTCGACGGCGTCCGCGTCGGGGAAGACCACCTCGGCGGCCACCCCGTCCCCGTCGAGTTCCTTGATGCGCTGTGCGGAGTCCCAGCCGCCGCGCAGCCCTTCCTCGTGGTCGCTGAACCACTTGTCGGCGAAGGCTTCGTTGCGCACTCCGAGACGGGTCATCTCCTCGCGCCGGCGGTCGCGTCCGGCGAGGAACTCGTCGAAGTCCCGGTGGAAGCGGGAGTCGAGGTAGGGCCGGTACTGCTCGGTGGGCAGCCCGGCGTGGCAGTCGGAGGAGATGATCAGATAGGGGTCTTCCGGTGCCGGTGCGCAGGGGTCCGTCATGTCACGTCCCTCCATCGGTCAGTCCAGGATGAAGCGCTCGAGATAGGCCGGGTTGGCGCGGTCGAGCATCGACCGGGCACGGGCCCGGATCTGGCGGTCGCTGTGCTCGCCGGGCGGGAGCATCCAGAAGCGCTCGGCCCTGATGCCGTCCATGACGTGCTCGGCGACCTCCTCGACCGGGGTGAAGCGCACCTCTTGGCCGGCCTCCCGCATCGCCGCCTCCCACTGGTCGAGGCTGCGGTACGGGGTGCGGCGCGGCAGCCGCTTGGCGTAACGGGCCGGCCTGTTGCGGTGTGACTCCCACAGTCCGGTGCGGAGCATGTGCGGTCCCGGGAAGAGCACGGAAGCCCCGATCAGGGCGTTCTCGGCCCGCAGCTGCGCGTAGAGCGACTCGGTCATCGTCACCACCGCCGCCTTGGTCACGGCGTACACGGACGCGGTGGGCAGCGGGGCGATGCCGCCGTCCCCGGACGAGGTGTTGACGACATGGCCCGGCGCACCGCCCGCGATCATCCGGGGGACGAAGGCCTGGATGCCGTGGAAGACGCCCCAGACGTTGACGGCGAAGGCCCATTTCCAGTCGTTCGGCTCGTGCTGCCACATGGGGCCTTCCGCGCCGGATCCGACGCCCGCGTTGTTGCACAGCACGTGCACGGCGCCGAAGGTCTCGTAGACGTCGTCGGCGAGGGCGTGCACCGCCTCCCGGTCCGATACGTCGACCACGCGGGCGAGCACCTCCGCGCCGTCCGCGGAGAGCTCGTCGGCGGCCTTGTGCAGGGCGGCCTCTTCGACGTCGGCGAGCACGACCTTGAGCCCTTCGGCGGCGAAGCGGCGGACCATCGCCCTGCCGATCCCGCTCGCCGCGCCGGTGACCACGGCGACCTGTCCGGACGCCGGCCTCACCGCGCGCTCCCCTGCGGCGGCGCGTCGAGGATCTGCTGTACGTCGTCGTAGCGCTGGTGGAGGTAGGGCAGCAGGGCCCGGGCGCTGACCCGCTCGACCACTCGGCCCTTCTGGTCGCTGGTCTTCTCGCCGACGGTGAGCTCCACGAGGTTCCGTACGGGAAGGTCGGCGACCGGGTCGAACATCGACTCGCGCAGCACCACATCACCGGTGACCCGCTCGAGCCTGCGGAACCTCTCGTTGCGTACGCAGTGGACGAGCACCGGGTCGGCGTCGAAGCCGGTGCCCGAACCGTCCACCGCCGGAAGGCACTTGAAGTAGAAGTCCAGCTTCTCGACGGGTTCGGGCAGCGGCAGCGGACCGGACACCGCGCCCCGCACCTCGACGAAGGCGATCCCGTGGCGGGCGAGACTCGCCCGTACGACGGGGCCGTCGCGCTCGACGGTCACCTCGCCCAGCTTCTTCGGTTCACCGAAGACCTCGCGTCCGCCGATGAGAGCCCGCTCGCTGGTCATCGGCATGACGAGCGGGTACCAGCCCTGCTGCTCGCCGTGGGCCGCGGCGACCGCGACCGAGCCCGCGCCGAACGCCCGGCCGGGCAGGTCGACCTGGCTGATGTTCGCCCGGACCAGGGGCTGTTCGGTGGGTTTGAGCGGCGGCGGGAGCACGGCCGCGATCACGTCCGGGTCGGTCTCCCACACCGCCACGACGCCCGTGGACCAGATGTCGGGGAGTGTGGCGGCGGCTGCCCGAGCGGCCGTGATCTCTGCCTCGGAACGTGCGCCGTACCGTACACGTGCCATGTCGTACCACCCTTCGTCGTGCGTCGAGTGCATCGCAGGGGGTCGAGCCTGTAACAGAGTTACACCTATCGCGATGAAGGGTAAAGAGCCGCGCACACAACGGAATTGGGGGCCCCATGCCACGCACTGCCCTGACCCGCGAAGAGGTGCTTGACGCCGCCGCGGATCTCGTCAGGCAGCACGGACCGGACGCCCTCACCATGCGGGGGCTCGCGGCCAGGCTCGGCACCGCCGTCACATCGATCTACTGGCACGTCGGCAACCGCGAGTCGCTCCTGGACGCACTCGTGGAGCGGACCGTGCGGGAGATGGGCGCGATCCGGCCGACCGGGCGCACACCCGCCTCCCGGATCGTGTCGGTGGCCCGCCGGCTGCGCCTGGAACTGCTGGCGCGTCCGCATCTGATCGCGATGGTCCACGAACGGGGGCTGACCGAGCGGATGTTCCTGCCCGCGCAGCGTGCGCTCGTCCACGAGGTGCACACGGCCGGGCTGCGCGGCGCCCGCGCGGCGCAGGCCGTCCGTGCCGTTCAGTTCCAGATAGTCGGCTTCGTCCTCGTCGAGCGCAACCGGGAGCGCGCACCCCTGCAGTCGCCAGGTGAGGACGAGCTGTGGACCGCGCGGACCGCGGAGGAGGACCCGGCCCTCGCCCGCGCACTCGCCCGGCCCGCCAGCCCGGAGAAGCTGTTCGCCGCCTCGGTGCGGGCCCTGGTCGACTCGCTGCTGGCGGGAGCAGGTCAGCGCGGACCCACCCGAACGCGGACTTGACGGCGCGTACGGAAACCGTGTGGCCGCGCGTACGGGAAGGTTCGGCGGCGAGGGCGGTCCGCAGCGCACCGGAGGCAGGCCGGGACGGAGTTGTCAGCGCTGCCCCGTAAGCTCTGTGACCATGCTCGACGACCGTACGACAGCAGCATCGTGGCCGGCCGCGTACCCCGGGGGGTACGCGGTCGTCGACGTGGAGACCACCGGACTCGCCCGTGACGACCGGATAGTGTCTGCTGCCGTCTACCGCCTCGACGCACAGGGGAACGTGGAGGACCACTGGTACACGCTGGTGAACCCCGAGCGGGACCCGGGGCCGGTGTGGATCCACGGTCTGACGAGGGATGTGCTGGAGGGCGCTCCCCTCTTCGGCGATATCGCCCGCGAGTTCGCGCACCGGCTGGACGGCAGGGTCCTCGTCGCGCACAACGCCATCTTCGACTGGTCCATGATCGCCAGAGAGTACGCACGGGCCGACCATGTGGTGCCGGTGCGTCAGCGGCTCTGCACCATCGCCCTCTCCAAGGAGCTGCGGCTCCCCCTGCCCAATCACAAGCTGGAATCGCTGGCGGCCCATTACGGTGTCGTCCAGCAGCGCGCGCACCACGCCCTGGACGACGCCCGTGTGCTGGCCGAGGCGTTCCGGCCGAGTCTGCACACCGCCGCGGAGCGCGGGGTTCGGCTGCCGCTGCTGGAGTGCCGGCCGCTGACCGAGTGGTCCACCGCATCGCCCGCGCCGCGTATCGGCCGCCAGGCGACGGGGTCGTACCGGCCGAACAGCTGGCGGCCCGCACGCCGGCGGCCCGCGTGCCCCTACCCCAACCCCGGGCGCTATGAAGCGGACAAGCCCCTCCAGCAGGGCATGCGGGTGGCGTTCTCGGGCGACACGTCCGTGGAGCGGGAGCTGCTCGAGGACCGCACGGTCGAGGCGGGGCTGCATGTCGCGACGAGCGTGTCACGGCTCACCAGTCTGCTGGTCACCAACGATCCGGACGCGGGGACGTCGAAGACGGTCAAGGCGAAGTCGTTCGGCACACCCGTCGTCGACGAGGCGGCGTTCACCCAGCTGCTGCGGGACGTGAGCCCGGCAGGGAATTGACACGGCCGGGCAGGCGCGGCCCGGCACCCGCGGCGGCGGCCGCCGTTCGGTAGCGCCTCGGGGCAGCCGGTGGAAGCAAGCCCGGACCGGCACTGCGCCGGTCGGGTGCAGCCGCGCCGACCCGCCCCCACGGATCTTGCCCCGGTCCCTCTCGCTCCGGAGCATGCGGCGCATGGCACGTTGCGAGGTCTGCGGAAACGACTACGGCATGTCCTTCGAGGTGCACGCGCAGGGCGCGGTGCACGTCTTCGACTGCTTCTCCTGCGCCATCCACCGGATGGCCCCCATCTGCGAGCACTGCAAGGTCCAGATCATCGGCCAGGGCGTCGAGGCCGACGGCCACTGGTACTGCGGCGCGCACTGCGCCCGCGCCGAAGGGAGGGCGGGCATCGTCGACAGGGTCTGAGCTTCCCCCGAGCACCCCTCCCTCCTGACACCCCATGGCCGAGTTGTACGGTCATGGGGTGTACCGCTTCCTGTTGTCCCGGCAGTGGGTGATTCTCACCCTCATCAGCCTCGTCCTCATCCCCGTGATGGTCGAGCTGGGCTTCTGGCAGCTGCACCGGCACCAGCACCGCGTCGGCCAGAACAGCCTGATAGCGGACAATCTGACCGCGCGGCCCGTCCCGGTCACCGAGCTCACCTCCCCCGGACACACCGTGCCCCGCTCGGACTACTGGCGGCAGGTCACGGCCACCGGCACCTTCGACACCGCACACGAGGTCGTCGTCCGCCGCCGCACCAACGCCGACGACCGAGTCGGCTTCCATGTGGTGACGCCGCTCGTCCTCACCGGCGGCCGTGCCGTGCTGGTGAACCGCGGCTGGGTGCCCGCGGCGGCCGACCAGGCCGCGTTCCCCGAGGTGCCGCCCGTGCCCAGGGGCCGGGTCACGGTCACCGGACGGCTGATGGCCGACCAGACGACCGACTCCAGCGGTATCAAGGACCTTTCCGGGCTGCCGCCCCGTCAGATCATGCTGATCAACAGCGAGCGGCAGGCCAAGGCGTCGGGGCTGACCGTGCTCGGTGGCTATGTGGAGCAGACCGCGCCCGAGCCGGCCGCGGGATCGCCCGAGCAGATCCCCGAGCCCGACCACGACTCGATCGGTGCCCATATGGCGTACGCCGTCCAGTGGTGGCTGTTCGCTGCGGGGGTCCCGGTCGGCTGGGTGGTTCTCGTACGGCGCGAGAAGCGCGACCGTGCGGCGGCTGCCGCCGGGCCCACGGCCGACCCGGTGCCGTCGACCGTCTGAGGGCGGCGGCCTGCGGCCCTCGCCGCCGCCCCGTGGGACACGGCAGGATGGGCCCATGGATCTTGGACTGAAGGACCGTGTGTACATCGTCACCGGGGCGACGCGGGGGCTGGGCAGCGCGACGGCGCGGGCACTGGTGGCGGACGGGGCCCGGCTGGTCGTCACGGGACGTGACGAGAAGGCGGCCGAGGCGGCCGCGGCCGGGCTCGGTCCGGACGTGGTCGGCATCGCGGCGGACAACGCCGACCCCCAGACGGCCGGCCGTCTGATCGCGGCCGCGCGTGAGCGCTTCGGCCGGTTCGACGGCGTCCTGATCAGCGTGGGCGGCCCGGCGCCGGGCTTCGTCGCGGACAACACGGACGAGCAGTGGCAGGCGGCTTTCGACGCGGTCTTCCTCGGCGCGGTGCGCCTGGCGCGCGCCGCCGCCGCGGCCCTTGGTCCGGACGGGGTGATCGGCTTCGTGCTCTCCGGCTCGGTCCACGAGCCCATCCCGGGGCTGACGATCTCCAACGGTCTGCGCCCTGGGCTCGCCGGGTTCGCCAAGTCCCTCGCCGACGAGCTGGGCCCGCGGGGCATCCGGGTCGTGGGGCTGCTTCCCGGCCGTATCGACACCGACCGCGTCCGTGAACTCGACGCGCTCTCCGGTGACGCCGACGCCGCCCGGGCCGCGAGCGAGACCCGCATTCCGCTGCGGCGCTACGGCACCCCGGAGGAGTTCGGCCGCTCCGCTGCCTTCCTGCTGTCCCCCGCCGCGTCCTATGTGACGGGTGTGATGCTGCCCGTGGACGGCGGGGCCCGGCACGGCTTCTGAGGACATCGCGTCCCGAAGACGCCCCGCCACCCCGTGCCGCGGCGGGCTCGGCCACGGGACGCCGGGCGTCAGCCGGCCGGTGGCCGCGCACGCCGTCGGGCCGCGCGGGTCCACCGGCCGGCATGGACCGTGGTGCCGATCGGGGCGGACGCCCCGGGGGCCGACCGCACCGGAGCACCGCCGGGAGCCACTGGGGCCACCGGAGCCCCGAGGACTACACCTCGGGGAATATGTCCCCGGCCCCCATCGCGCTTTCCTGCTCGCTCTGGTCCCGCAGCTTGCGGGCCTTGTCCTCGAGCCGGCGGCGCTCCTCCGGGTCGGTGGCGCGTTCCGCGGCCTGCTTCAGTTCATCCGCCTTCTGGCGCATCTGCCGCACGCGCCCACTTGAATCGCCTGAAACGCTCATGGTCACTCCTCGTACGTCGGGATGAGCGGGCACCTCTCAGCGAACCAGTGCCCCCGCCGGCTCGCATCCCGGAGCGGACGTCCGTGGATCCGGGTACCGGGGCGCCGCAGGCGGACGCCCGGGGCGTCACATCACCCGTCTCGCCCGGTGCTTCTCCGTGCGCAGACGGATCTCGGTGGGCAGAGCGGCCAGTCCCGCCGATTCCCGGGCATGGGTCAGGGCCTCGGCCGACAGACGGTGCAGGGTCTCGCCGGGGGACGCGTACGGTTCCAGCAGCAGGCGTACGCGGGCCGTGGGAGCCGTACGCCGGCCGTGCAGGGCGATCTGCGCGCGGGCCACGCCGTCCAGGTCCTCCGCCTCACCGGCGACCACGGATTCCAGGGTCCGCCCCCTGAGCAGGGCGCCCTCGCCGTCGCCGCTCTCGACCAGCACTTCGGACAGCCGCGATCGGCGGAACTGCGCCACCAGCCACCACACTCCGAGCAGCAGGACCACCGCGAGGGCCGCGATCACCACGGGCCACCACCCCTCGGCACGCCACCGCTGCCTGGTGCCTGCGGCGAGGAGTACGTCGTCCGGCCCCGACCAGGGCCACCACGACGGCACGCCGAGGCCGAGTCCGGCCGCGAGCACCCCTCCCCCGACGGCGAGCAGCACCAGCCCCACCAGCCCCAGCAGCACACGATTGACGATGTGGAGCACCCTGGTCATCCCCTCCTGGCGGGCCGGCGGACGTGGACGGACAGCGAGGGGGGATGCACGAGGCCGAGTTCCCGGATGCCCGTGGCGAGCACCGTGTCCAGGTCGTTCCTCACCTCGTCGAGTTCACGGAAGTGGGACACCGCCCGCACCCCGACCCGGGTCCGCCGCATCCTTACCCGTACGGACTGCACTCCCGAGACCTCCATCGCACGGTCGCGCAGCACCAGCGCCGCCGCGTCCCGGTCGAGTCCTGCCCGTAGATCGGCGTCGTCCGCCGGCCGGCGCATCGGCAGCAGCCCCCGCAGCCCGGGGGTCACAGCGATCACGATCAGACACAGCCCGAGTGCGGTGGCGGCACCGGCGCCCACCAGCACCCAGGTGTCGTCGAGCGGCTGCCGGTCCAGCTGGTCCGCGAGCGAGCGGCGCCACGCCATGCCCGTCCGTTCGGCCCGTACGGCGACGACGTCGTACAGGAGCAGGGCCACTCCGGCGGTCAGCACGGCGGCGACGAGTGCAGCCGGAATCCGCCGTTTGGACCAGAAGCGCCCGCGACCGCCTCCGCCGTGCGCCGCGGCGGGCCGGTAGGCGGCGGCGGACGCCGACTGGTCCATGGCCGGGACCGCTCGGGCCTCTTCCTCCGGTCCGGGTTCGTCCGCGGGTCCGGCTTCGTCCCGTCCGGACGCCGGCGCCGGTTCCGTCATCGCAGCCTCCCCCGGGCCGCCCCGTGCGTATGGACGGAGTGCAGACGTTCGATCTGTACGGCGACCTCGGGCACGTTCATCCCCGCCAGGGTCTCCACCCGCTCGGCCACATGGCGGCGCACCGCGCCGCACTGGGCGCCGAGGTCGGACGGGTACTCGAGCTCGAGGCTGATGCGGACACGGGCATGGTCGTGGTGCACCGTGACCGTGGCGTGCGGGACCGAACCGCCCGCGGGAACGTGGTCGAGTGCCTCACGCGCCGCACGTGCCGCGATCTTGGCGACGACCCGGTCGGCGATCGTCGTCTCGCCCCGGCCGGCCGCCTCGATCCGCTGCGGCGGCAAGGACGGAGTCGAGTCCACGGCCACTTCGGATCACCTCCGGTCGCCGCGCTCGCGGCCCCGGAAGAAGGCGCCCGGTTCGAGGTCGCCCTCCAGGAAACGGCCGACCACGAACCCGACCGCACCGAGCGCGGCCACCAGGAGAAAGGCGCTGAAGCCGCCGAAGTACCCGGCGAAACCGAGCGCCATGCCGGCCAGCAGGCCGACCACCGCCATGCTCATTCGTGAGCTCCTCTCGTGAGCTCCACTACTGGATCCTCGGTTCCGGCTCTTCGTCTTCCTCGTCCGGCAGCTTCACATCGCTGACGGCGATGTTGACCTCGACGACCTCGAGGCCGGTCATGCGTTCGACCGCGGAGACAACGTTCTCGCGGACGGCACGGGCCACATCGCCGATCGACACCCCGTAGTCGACGACGATCTCCAGGTCGAGGGCCGTCTGGACCTCGCCCACCTCGGCCTTCACCCCACGGGTGGCGCCGGAGCGCCCGCCGGCGCCCGGCACCCGGTCACGTACGGCGCCGAAGGTGCGGGAGATCCCGCTGCCCATCGCGTGGACCCCGATCACATCCCGGGCGGCGAGTCCGGCGATCTTCTCGACAACGCCGTCGGCGATGGTCGTACGGCCCCGCGTGCCCGGATCGCCGGTGCCCCGCTTGGTCGGCCCGGTGGCCCCGGTCGGTTCTTTTCTGACATTGACGTCGGTGTCGGTCATCGCCCTACGTCCCTTTCCGGGAGGTGGTGAACTCCTGACTCCGCTGTCCACACTAAGTGTGCTTGCCCGGTCTCGCGCCGGGGATGCGACAGGCTGGGGCAATGACAGGGGCTGAACGATGACGACGGCTGGTGGATGGGCCGGTTCGGTACGGGCCCGGCCGGGTCCGGGGAAGCTGCTTCCGCTCGGTGGCCCGGCGGACGGGGCCTGGCTGACGGAACGCGCGGCGCTGAAGGTACTGCGCGCTGCGGCGTCCGGCGTACGCGGTGTCGCACCCGGTCGTCTGCGGATCTCGATGGACGGCCCGGAACCGGCAGGCCCGGAAGCGGCCGGAGCCCCGGCGGTTCCGCCCCCGCCGGCCGCTCTGCCGCCGGGGCCCCTGCGTATCGATGCGGAATTCGCGGCGGGGCCCCGCGAGCCGATCCCCGTCCTCGCCCAGCGGCTGCGCACCGCGCTCTTCACGCTGGCGTGCGAGCGCCTTGACCTCGCGGTCACCGAGGTGGATCTGCGGGTGACCGCGCTGCTGGACGACGAGCCGGCGACGACAGCGACAACGACGGCCGGGGAACGGGATCCGGGGACGGACGAGGGCCGGGAAACGGACCGGGGAAAGCCGGAAGAGAGCCGGGAGGCGGGTCAGGGCCCGAAAGCGGACCAGGCCGGGGAAGCAGTCGCCCGCCGCCCGGCGGGACGGTCCGCCGCGTCCGGCTCTCCGTGCGGCTCGTCCCCACACGTGGAGGAGGTGGGCACCGCGGCATCCGCCGCCGCCGGCGTCGCGCGTCTCACCGACACGCTGGGAGTGCCGGTCCGCATCGACACGAGGTCCGTACGGATCTCATGCGCGACGGCTCCCGGCCACCGCCCACTGGCGGTGGCCCTGGCCGTGCGCGAGGCGGTCACCGCGGTGTTGCCGTCACCGCTCCCGGTGACGGTCCTGATCACGGATGTACCGCTCATGCCGTCGTCGGCGCCGGTCACGACCGCGCCCGACGACGCATGAGTCCCGGGTCCGGTCAGTCGGCGAGGCCCGCGAGGTCCCGCAGACGCCGTGCCTGAGCCGCACGCTCGGCCTTGCGCTGCTCCTCGTAGCTCCGCTCCTGGGCGCCGCGCAGCAGGGCCTTGGTCTCGATCACGGCATCGCGCGGTGCGGCGAGCAACGCGGCCGCGAGGTCACCCGCGGCTGCGTCGAGTTCCCCGGCGGGCACGACCAGGTTGGCGAGGCCGATCCGCTCGGCCTCGTCGGCCAGGACGAAGCGCCCCGTCGCACAGATCTCGAGCGCGCGGGCGTAGCCCACCAGCGAGACGAGCGGGTGGGTCCCGGTGAGATCGGGCACGAGACCCAGGCTGGTCTCACGCATGGCGAACTGCACGTCCTGCGTGGCGATCCGGAGATCGCAGGCGAGGGCGAGCTGGAACCCGGCACCGATCGCATGTCCCTGCACCGCCGCGATCGACACGATGTCACTACGGCGCCACCAGGTGAACGCCTCCTGGTACTCGGCGATGACCGCATCGAGCTCGTCGTCGGAGCCGCGTGCGAGGTCGATGAACGACGGCTCTCCGTCGAAGCCCTCGGGAGTGAAGGCCTGTCGATCGAGCCCCGCGGAGAAGGACATGCCCTCTCCGCGCAGCACGACGACCCGCACATGGCCCGGCAGCGACCGCCCGGCCTCGACCAACGCCCGCCAGAGAGCGGGAGATTGGGCGTTGCGCTTTGCCGGGTTGGTGAGAGTCACCGTGGCCACCGCGTCATCGACGGTGAGCCGTACGCCGTCCTTGTCGAGCACAGAGTCCAGCGAGTCGAGCGAAGTCATGGGGCGCCTCCGGTTCCGGTGCAGTCAGTGCAGCGACAGACTAAGTGACTGCACAGTAACCACCCCGTCGACCCTGCGGCCGAGCGGGTGGCCGGCACCGGAACCGTCCGGCCCGGACAACGCTTCGGCGGCTGTCGCGCGACGCAAGGCCGACGCGGCTGCCGTGCACGCGGTCAGGCCGAGGCGGCCTTCTTGCCCCGCGTCGCTCCGCCGCGTCCCCGCAGCGTGACTCCGGACTCACTGAGCATCCGGTGCACGAATCCGTAGGAGCGGCCGGTCTCTTCGGCCAGCGCCCGGATGCTCGCACCGGAGTCGTACTTCTTCTTCAGGTCTGCCGCGAGCTTGTCGCGCGCGGCGCCGGTCACCCGGCTGCCCTTCTTCAGAGTCTCGGCCACCCGTGCCTCCTCATGGGAAGTGCGCTCTGGACTTCTCATGATCACCCCTCGCGGGCTTCATGGCCACCCATTCGACAAGGTCCCTGCTACGAGCTTGGACGGCCGTGCACTCCCGGTCACGACCGGAATGACAGATTCCGGTCGTGACTGCCGAGACGTTTCGGCGACCTGCGTCAGGAAGTTCCAGGTCAGGAGCCTGCGGCCGGAGCGGAGGGATTCCGGGGGCCCCGTCCGCGCATGCCGGATCGCCGCGCCGGGCTGCCACGCCGGAGTACGAGACGTTCTCACTCAGATGAAGGATCACCGCTGAGCCGAATGATCCATACGGAGTGGATCAGGGTCCTCCGGGTGGACGACCCGGCACGTCGTGGAAGATCACGTCGCGGAAGGTCGGGCCTCGGAGGGTCAGGCCGTGGAAGGTCAGGCGAGCGCCACGAGGTCCGCGTAGTCGGCGCCCCACAGGTCCTCGACCCCGTCCGGCAGCAGGATGATCCGCTCCGGCTGCAGCGCCTCGACGGCCCCCTCGTCATGCGTGACCAGCACGACCGCGCCCTTGTAGGTGCGCAGCGCGCCCAGGATCTCCTCGCGGCTGGCCGGGTCGAGGTTGTTGGTCGGCTCGTCGAGCAGCAGCACATTGGCCGAGGAAACCACCAGCGTGGCCAGGGCGAGCCGGGTCTTCTCACCGCCGGACAGCACCCGGGCCGGCTTGTCGACGTCGTCGCCGGAGAACAGGAAGGATCCGAGCACCTTGCGGACCTCGACCAGGTCGAGATCCGGTGCGGCGGAGCGCATGTTCTCCAGGACCGTGCGGTCGGGGTCGAGCGTCTCGTGCTCCTGCGCGTAGTAGCCCAGCTTGAGGCCGTGCCCCTCGACGACCTGGCCGGTGTCGGGCGTCTCGACCCCGCCGAGGAGGCGCAGCAGGGTGGTCTTCCCCGCGCCGTTGAGGCCGAGGATCACGACGCGGGAGCCCTTGTCGATGGCGAGATCCACATCGGTGAAGATTTCGAGGGAGCCGTAGGACTTGGACAGGCTCTCCGCCATCAGGGGGGTCTTGCCGCACGCCGCGGGTTCGGGGAAGCGCAGCTTGGCGACCTTGTCGGAGATCCGGACCTCCTCGAGTCCGGCCAGCAGACGCTCGGCGCGCCGCGCCATGTTCTGCGCCGCGACGGTCTTGGTGGCCTTGGCGCGCATCTTGTCGGCCTGGGCGTTGAGCGCGGCGGCCTTCTTCTCCGCGTTCTGCCGCTCCCGCTTGCGGCGCTTCTCGTCGGCCTCGCGCTGCTGCTGGTAGAGCTTCCAGCCCATGTTGTAGATGTCGATCGCCGAGCGGTTGGCATCGAGGTAGAAGACCTTGTTGACGACGGTCTCGACGAGGTCGACATCGTGGGAGATGACGACGAAGCCGCCACGGTAGGTCTTCAGGTAGTCACGCAGCCAGACGATCGAGTCGGCGTCGAGGTGGTTGGTCGGCTCGTCGAGCAGCAGGGTGTCCGCGTCCGAGAAGAGGATGCGGGCGAGCTCGACCCGGCGGCGCTGACCGCCCGAGAGCGTGTGAAGGGGCTGGCCCAGCACACGGTCGGGGAGGTTGAGCGCGGCGGCGATGGTGGCGGCCTCGGACTCGGCGGAGTAACCGCCCTTGGTCAGGAACTCGGTCTCCTGGCGCTCGTACTGCTTCAGGGCCTTGTCGCGGGTCGTGCCCTTTCCGGTGGCGATGCGCTGCTCGTTCTCGCGCATCTTGCGGATCAGGGCGTCGAGGCCGCGGGCGGAAAGGATGCGGTCGCGGGCGAGGACGTCGAGGTCACCCGTGCGCGGGTCCTGCGGGAGGTAGCCGACCTCGCCGGAGCGGGCGATCTGACCTGCGGCGGGGGTGCCTTCACCCGCGAGGCACTTGGTGAGAGTGGTCTTGCCTGCTCCGTTGCGGCCGACGAGGCCGATGCGGTCGCCCTTGGCGATACGGAAGGTGGCGGACTCGATGAGGACACGGGCGCCGGCGCGCAGCTCGATGCCGGAAGCGGTGATCACGGAAATACTCCAGAACGGGACGGACGGCGGAGGGACGACAGGGCGTGCGGCAGCTACGACGCCGTCTAATCCACAAGGAGAATTGCCATAGCGGCCAGTCTACCGGGCACCTGCAACCGGATTTCTGTGGCGCTCCCCACGGCCGGGGCGGCCCGGGCCGGCCGCGTGATGCGCCGGTGACAGTGGGGCGGACGGGCGGCGACAGGGCCGCGGACGGCCGTGCACAAAAGGGGCGGGCCGTACCGTACTGATCGATACTCGGCTCATGCAGTTCGACGACGACGCCGATCTGGACACCTCGGAGGTCCAGGATGTGCGGGGCAGACGGTTGCCGGGCGGGAGGGCAACGGTCGGCGGCGGCATCGTCGGCTTCATCGCGCTGGTCCTCGGGCTGATCTTCGGAGTGGGCCCCGAACAGCTCGGGCTCACCGAGACCGACCCCGGCACCCGGCCGGCGGCGTCGACCGCGGCCGAGGTCGGCCAGACCTGCCGCAAGGGCTCGGACGCCAACGTCCGCGAGGACTGCCGGATCGTCGCTGTGGTCAACAGCGTGCAGGACTTCTGGCGCGCCGAGTACGCACGGCGGGGCGGACGGTACGGGGACGCGCCGACGGTGATGTTCACCGACCGGGTCGGCACCGCGTGCGGCGGGGCCACGTCGGCGGTCGGGCCGTTCTACTGCCCGGGCGACCGCAAGGTCTATCTGGACCTCAGCTTCTTCGACGACCTGCGGACCAGGTTCGGGGCGTCCGGCGGGCCGTTCGCTCAGGCCTATGTCGTCGCCCACGAGTACGGCCACCACATCCAGAACCAGATGGGCACCCTGGCCCTGACCCAGGACGGCCGTCCGGGCGCCGGGAGCAACGCGGTCCGAGTGGAGCTGCAGGCGGACTGCTACGCCGGGGTGTGGGCGCACCACGCCACGACCACGCCGGACGAGAAGACCGGGAGGCCGGTGCTGACCCGGCTGACGGACGACGACATCAGGGACGGACTGGACGCGGCGGCGGCGGTCGGCGACGACCGTATCCAGGAGGCGCTGCAGGGCCGGGTCACTCCGGAGACCTGGACGCACGGTTCCGCGGCCCAGCGTCAGCAGTGGTTCTTCACCGGCTACCGCACCGGCGACATGGGCGCGTGCAACACCTTCCGCTGACGGTGCCTCCGTTCGTTCTACTAGGGCGCCCCCGGCACCGCCTTCGTCCTGCCCCCGGATTGCCGGGCGTTGTCAGTGCCCCCTGCCAGACTGAGATCCGGATCACACCCCTGTGGTCGAGCGTGGAGGAGGAGTGATCGAGATGGCAGAGGCACCGAGCATCTGTCCGACGCTGCTGTACGCGGACGCCAAGGCCGCGGTCAAGCAGCTCACCGAGGCCTTCGGCTTCACCGAGCACGCCGTGTACGAGGGCGGGAACGGCAAGGTCGTCCACGCCGAACTGTCCTACGGGAACGGGATGGTGATGCTGGGCAGCAAGGGCACGGGCAGCGAGTTCGACAAGCTGATGGAGGGTGGCGGCCCGGTCGGTGTCTATGTCCGGGTCGACGACGTCGACGCGCACCACCGCAGGGCGGCGGAGCACGGGGCGGACATCGTGATGGAGCCCACCGACCAGGACTACGGCTCCCGGGACTACATGGTGCGTGATCTGGAGGGCAACATCTGGAGCTTCGGGACGTACCGGCCGGGGGCCTCCGCGGAATAGACCCCCGTCCGGCGCCGGCGTCAGGCGCCCCCGGTGTGGACCTGGAACGCGGCCCGGCGAAGGGCCTTGGCCAGGGCGGGGTCCGGGTGGGCGGCCGCGAGGGCGACCAGGACCTGCACGGTGCGGGGGTGGCCGACCTCCCTGACCTCGTCCAGCAGTGCGGGGACGGTGCCCTGGACGGCCGAGTCGAGGTGGCGGACCAGCAGCGCGGTCTCACCGTGGTCGGCGACGACGGCCGCGGTGTCCACCCACAGCCAGGTCGCCTCCTCGCGGGTGAGCAGCTCGGCGGCGTCCTCGGGGTCCGCGCCCTCGTACTCGGCGAGCCAGAGCAGGGCGTAGGGCCGCAGGGACGGCTCTTCGGCCGCGGCACGCACCCCGGCCTCGGCGGGGGCGCCGACGACCCGGAGCGCCTCGAAGGCGAGGCCGCGCAGCAGCGCGTCCTCACCGCGGGCCGCGGCGAGCAGTTCGGACACGGCGCTGGAGACGGTGCGTGCGGCCAGCCAGGCGCGGTACTCGTCGCGGGCGGGGCCGGGGCTGAGCCGGGCACAGCCGCGGAGCATGTCCTCGGCCGGGTGCTCGATATGGCCCGCGGGGCTCTGGGCCGCGACGCAGATCTGCTCGAGCTTGACCCAGACCGCCCAGTTGCCGAGCGGAGTGAGGGTGGCCTGGCCCGGGCCGAGGGTGAGTGCGCCGACCGCGGCGAGACCCTCCAGCGCCCAGTCGAGCAGGGCGGGCAGCAGTGCGTCGGAGACGGTCCGCGCCTCGGCGGCGCCGTGCCACCCGGCGACGGCCCGGTCACCGGCGAGGCCCTCGTCCACGGTTCCCGGACCTTCGGCAGCCGGGTCTTCGGTGGCCGGGGCCGCGCAGGCGCCGGCACGCTGGGGGTTCTCCGATGGCTCCGGTCCGCGAGGCGCCGGGAGGCCTGCGAGCGGGGACACCACGGCGTCGCGCCGGGGCCCGAGAGGCACTTCGCAGCGTTCCTCGCGGAGTTCCGCGACCCGCTGCTGGAGCAGATCGAGCAGGGTGGAGACCGGCACCGGGCCCGCGGAGAGCTGAAGGAGCGTAAGTACCTGGGGGACCGCTTCGACGACCTCGGCGACAGCCGCAGGGGCGACGCCCTCGGGCGCCGGATGGACGAGTGACCAGGCGTCGAGCAGGGCGACCCAGCCGCGCAGCACTGCGGTGTCGTCCCGGTCCCAGGCGTTCAGCCGCCAGCCGGGCCGGGCCGTGTCGCCGTGGAGTTCGACCAGACCGGCCAGCCGGGCGCGGTCCCAGTTCGCGTTCGCCTGGTCCGGTGTCAGCTCCAGCGCCCGGGCGACCCGTTCGCGTGCGGCGGGGACGGCCGCGTCGGGGGCTGCCGCCGCCCAGCGGGCGATACGGACGGCGCCGGCGAGGACCTCGCGGGCCTGGCGGGCCAGTTCCGCGGGTGGCGGGGTGCCCTCGGGAGGGCGCGGAGCGGGGCGCGTACGCCGGTTCGACACGGCGCGCCGGGCCGTGACGGTGGGACGGGGGCGGACGAGGCGGAGTCTGGAGTCGCGCACGTTACGGGACGTCACGGGGAGCAGTCTTCCCGCTGTCGGCCCGAAAGCCCAATCGGAATCGTGGATCTCGCCGCGAAGCCGGGCCGCGCAGCGCGTTCCCGCTCCGGCGGCACGGCTTTCCGCCCTGGTCAACGGGGTCGCGGCCAGTGGGCCACGGGTCAGATCAGCGGCGTCAGGAAGCGGCGCAGCGCTTCCTCGTATCGGGCCGGGTCCACGTTCCACATCGCCGCGTGCGGAGCGTTCTCGACGGTGTGGAGACTGACCAGGTCCGGCCGGCGTGCCGCGAGCTCCCGGGAGGGGCCCCAGGGAGCGATGCGGTCGTCGGGTCCGTGGAAGACCAGCACGGGCACCCGCAGGCCGTCGGGGGCGGCGGCCTCCTGCAGCCGGTCACCGTGCAGTCCGGTGCGCCCCTGGGCGGCGCGTACCGCGAGCGGCAGCAGTACGGAGGGGGTGTGGCGGGCCGTGGCGAGGGCGCGCAGAGTGGCTTCCCAGTCGAGCACCGGGGAGTCCAGGACGAGCCCCGCGATCCGGTCCCGTACGGCCGAGTTGGCGGCGGCGTGCAGGGCCATCGCGGCGCCGACGGACCAGCCGTGGACGACCACGCGCTCGGCGCCGCTGCGGACCGCGTACCGGACGGCCGCGTCGAGGTCGCGCCACTCGGAGTCGCCGAGATGGCAGAGGCCGTCCGGGGAGTGGGGTGCGCCGGGGTCACCGCGGTAGGCGATGGACAGCACCGGCACACGCCGGCCGGCCAGGAAGGGCATCAGGTTGAGGGTCTGCTCGCGGGTGCTTCCCAGGCCGTGCACGGCGATGATCCAGGTCGTGCGGGGCCCCGGGACGTACCAGGCCGGGAGCGTGCCCAGCTCGCCGGGGATCTCCACGTCCTCGTAGTCGATCCCGAGGGCACTGCCGGGCGTCCCGCTGTGCAGCTGCGGGGTGAAGCGCACCTTGGTGCCGATGTCGAGACCGCCGTGGGACACGCTCTCCAGACGGCGGACCACGGTGTCGGCCTCGTGGGGGATATCCTCGAGGACCGCGCCGACGACCGCGTGGACACCGAGGCCGACGAGTCCGTACATACCGGGGCGGAGCGAGACGAGGCTGCGGGTGAGCGTGATACGGCCCGGACCCGTGGCGTGCACGGTGAGCCGGGGCTCGCCGGGCAGGGGACGGTCGGGCGTTGCCTTGAGTGCCGCATCGCTCGCGTACCGGCCGGCGGCGAGCGTCGCCGCGCCGAGACCGAGCAGGGTGGTGACGGTCGCTGCCGTCGCAGTAGCCGGGCGCACCGTTCCAGTGTCGGCAGGTCCCTGCCGGACTGCCAGTGGACGGGGGCACCACGGGTGACGGACCCACGACGTCACGCTTGTGCGCTCGTCGGCGCACTTGGCGGCTACGGGCAGCCGCGCCGACCCCGCTCGGGCAACGGCCGCCGGGGCCGGGGCCCTGCCGGGGTCAGCGCGGCTGCCCGTAGCCGCGGAGCCTGACGCGCACGTCGTCGACCTGGGCGGGCGAGAGCAGGGAGGGCTCCCGGCCGGGCACGGAGCTCGCGGCGAGCCAGACCCGGCACATCCACTCCAGCTGGGCCGTGCGGTCGTACGCCTGGTCGAGCGTGGCGCCATGGGTGACGGTTCCGTGGTTCCGGAGCAGACACCCCGTGCGGTTCCGGAGGGCGTCGAGGACATGGTCCGCGAGTTCCTGGCTGCCGTAGGGCGCGTACGGGGCGACACGGACGGGTCCGCCGAGGGCCGCCGCCATGTAGTGGATCAACGGCAGCTCGGTCACCAGCGTCGATACGGCGGTGGCATGCACCGCGTGGGTGTGCACGATGGCGGCCGCGTCCGTTCCGCGGTAGATCGCGAGGTGCATCGGCAGTTCGCTGGTGGGGGCCAGGTCGCCCAGCAGCCGGCTCCCGTCGAGATCCACGCCGAGGACGTCGTGGGGCCCGAGGCGTTCGTAGGGGACGCCGGTGGGTGTGACCAGGACGAGATCGCCCTCGTCGGTGGCGAGCCGTACGGAGACGTTGCCCGAGGTCCCGACCACGAGTCCGTCCGCCACGGTCCTGCGGGCGGTGGCCACGAGGTCCGCCCAGGCCTCCGCGATCGCGTTCTGCCGACGTGCGTTCCGCTGCTGCCCGCTCATGGGGATGATCATCTCAGCAGCCGGGCCCGAAGCACGACACCCGGCTCTTCCCCTCCCCAAGCGGAATGACCATACTCGTGTGGAGTCACTCCTGAGCCGCGTCGAGTTCACCTTCCGTTCACTCAGGTTGCTTACGTTCAACCAGCCACTGACATCCAATAGAAGCCTGGGTACATGGAAAACATCACGCTTCTCCTCGGGATCGTGATCATTACCGCTCTCGTGTTCGATTTCACGAACGGTTTCCACGACACAGCCAACGCGATGGCGACGACCATCTCGACCGGCGCACTCAGACCGAAGACGGCGGTGGCCATGTCCGCCGCGCTGAATCTCGTCGGCGCCTTCCTGTCCATCGAGGTCGCCAAGACGATCTCCGGCGGACTCATCAAGGAAGAGGGCATCCGCACCGAAGTGATCTTCGCGGCGCTCGTCGGCGCCATTCTGTGGAACCTCGTCACCTGGCTGCTCGGCCTGCCGTCCAGTTCGTCGCACGCCCTCTTCGGCGGTCTCATCGGCGCTGCCGTGATGTCCGCCGGGTTCTCGGCCGTGAACGGCGGGACGATCGTCACCAAGGTCCTGATCCCGGCCGTCGCCGCGCCGGTCGTCGCCGGACTGGCCGCGTTCCTCGCCACGAGGCTGACGTACAGGATCGGCAACGGGGCGGACGGCAAGGCCACGGCCGCCACATCGAAGGGGTACCGGGCGGGCCAGATCGCCTCCGCCGGTCTCGTCTCCCTCGCGCACGGCACGAACGACGCGCAGAAGACCATGGGCGTCATCACCCTGGCCCTGGTCACCGGCGGTGTCCTCGTCCCCGGCTCGAACCCCCCGATGTGGGTCATCGTCTCGGCCGGTCTGGCGATCGCCCTGGGCACCTACCTCGGTGGCTGGCGCATCATCCGCACCATGGGCAAGGGGCTGACCGACCTCCGGCCGCAGCAGGGCTTCGCCGCCCAGACCAGCGCCGCGACGGTCATCCTGGCCTCGTCCAACCTGGGCTTCTCGCTCTCCACCACCCAGTCCTGCTCCGGCGCGGTGATGGGTGCGGGTCTCGGCCGCAAGGGCGGTGTGGTCCGCTGGTCCACCGCCACCCGGATGTTCGTCGCCTGGGGTCTCACCCTGCCGGCCGCCGGTCTGGTGGGCGCCGCCGCCGAGTTCCTGACCAGCCAGGGCGCCTGGGGCACCGGCGCCGTCGCCGTCCTGCTCGTCTCGGGCTCGGCTGCGATCTGGGGTCTGTCGCGGCGCAAGCCGGTCGACCACACGAACGTGACCGACGACGAGATCGGTGAGGGCCCGGGTGTGGTCACCACCGCGATCGCGGCCGTGACCCCGCCGCCCACCGCGGCCGCGGAGCTGAAGGCCACCATCCCCGCTCCCGCGGGTGAGAACGCTCCCGCACCCACCGCCACGGTCTGACGGTCCAACGCTTTCACGGTCTAAGGAAGAAACGAATCAGCATGAAGATCGACTGGGCAGCTCTGGGCTCCGTCTTCGGCGTGAGCCTCGTCGTGACCGTCGCCCTGGTGGGCCTGTTCACCCTGGGCATCGCGGGTCTCTCCAAGCAGGAGGCCGCGGCCGCTCAGGGAGGTTCGGCCGGACTGGCCCGTACCGGCGCCTACGCGTGCTTCGCCCTGTGCGCGGCGGCCGTGGCGTACGGGATCTATCTGATCGTCGCCTGACGGTCCGCGGATACGACGGCGGGAGCCGGACACCCCTTCGGGAGTGTCCGGCTCCCGCTCTGCGTTCGCCGCTCCCGCGCCGGGTGTGGGACTGCGCACACTGTCCCGTCGCAGGTCAGAGGCGAGTTGACGGGTGTTCGCGGCCCATGGTGGACTTCCGGGGCCACTTACGGCGGCAGAAGAGGAAGCCGGTGCGAATCCGGCGCGGTCCCGCCACTGTCACGGGTGCACCCTTCACCGGGGCGCCCGGAGCCAGGAACTCTCTCCCGCCGGTCACGTCGAGCCAGGGCGCGGACCCTGAGTGAGGACGAACATGCCTGCCGAGCCGCGGGTGGTGGGGGGACTGCTCCCTGCCCTCACGTTCGCGTACGGGGCCACCGCCGGGCTCGCCGGTGACCTGGTACTCGGCGACCCCCGCCGAGGACATCCGGTCGCCGCGTTCGGCCGCGCCGCCGGCGCCGTCGAGCGACGACTCTGGCGCGACCACCGCGGTTGGGGCGCCCTGCACACCGTGGTGTGCGCCGGGGGCGCGATCGCCGCCGGGGCGCTGGCCGCCGCTTCCGTACGCCGTTCCCGAACCGCATCCCTCGCCCTGACCGCCGCGGCCACCTGGGCCGTCGTCGGCGGCACCACGCTCGGCCGGGAAGCCCGGGCGATCGGCGGGGCACTCTCGGCCGGCGATATCGAGGCCGCCCGGGAGCGGCTGCCCCATCTGTGCGGCCGCGATCCACAGGCGCTGGACGGCCCCGGAATCGCGCGCGCCGTCGTCGAGTCGGTCGCCGAGAACACCTCGGACGCGGTGGTCGGCGCGCTGGTGTGGGGTGCCGTCGCCGGAGTCCCCGGCCTGGTGGGCTTCCGTGCCGTGAACACCCTGGACGCCATGGTGGGCCACAAATCCGTCCGCTACCGGCGCTACGGCTGGGCGTCGGCCCGGCTCGACGACCTCGCGGGCTGGCCCGGCGCCCGGCTCACCGCGGGCCTCGCGGTGCTGGTCGGCGGCGATCCCCGTGGGGCGGCCCGGGCCTGGCGTACGGACGCCGCGAAGCACCCGAGCCCCAACGCGGGCCCGGTGGAGGCATCGTTCGCGGGGGCCCTCGGGGTACGTCTCGGGGGAACGCTCTCGTACGGCGGGCGCGTCGAGCACCGGCCCGTCCTCAACGGGACGGGCCGCGCCGTCGCGGTGGGGGATGTCGAGCGTGCGGTGCGGCTGTCGCGCCGCGTGGGCGTGCTGGCGCTCGCGGTCTGCGCGGGCGCACGGATCGCCGTCGGGGCGATGAGGGGGAGGCGGAAGTGAACGGCGGAGGACTGCTGGTCGCCGGTACCACGTCGGACGCGGGCAAGAGCGTCGTCACGGCGGGGATCTGCCGGTGGCTGGTGCGCCAGGGTGTGAAGGTCGCCCCCTTCAAGGGGCAGAACATGTCGCTCAACTCCTTCGTCACCCGCGAGGGCGCCGAGATCGGCCGGGCGCAGGCCATGCAGGCGCAGGCGGCGCGGGTGGAGCCTTCGGCGCTCATGAACCCGGTGCTGCTCAAACCGGGCAGCGACCGCTCGAGCCAGGTCGTGCTGATGGGCAAGCCGGTGGGCGAGCTGAGCGCGCGCGGCTACCACGGAGGCAGACAGCAGGCGCTGTTCGAGCCGGTCGTGGAGTGCCTGGAGAAGCTGCGGAGCACCTACGACGCCGTCATCTGCGAGGGCGCGGGCAGCCCCGCCGAGATCAATCTGCGCCGCACCGACATCGTGAACATGGGCATCGCGCGGGCCGCGCGCCTTCCCGTCGTGGTGGTCGGGGACATCGACCGGGGCGGGGTCTTCGCCCAGTTCTTCGGCACGACCGCGCTGCTGGCCCCGGAGGACCAGGAACTGGTCGCGGGCTATCTGGTCAACAAGTTCCGCGGCGATGTGACGCTGCTGGAGCCGGGTCTGGAGATGCTGTACGGGCTGACCGGGCGGCGGACGTTCGGGGTGCTGCCGTACGCGCACGGACTCGGCATCGACGAGGAGGACGGACTGCGGGTCTCGCTGCGGGGCACCGTGCGCGAGTCCGTCGTCGCCCCGCCGGTGGGCGAGGACGTGCTGCGGGTCGCGGTCTGCGCCGTGCCGCTGATGTCCAACTTCACCGATGTGGACGCGCTGGCCGCCGAACCGGGCGTGGTGGTGCGCTTCGTGGACCGCCCCGAGGAACTGACCGACGCCGACCTGGTGGTGCTGCCCGGCACCCGCGGCACGGTGAAGGCGCTCGACTGGCTGCGCGAGCGCGGGCTCGCGGACGCGATCGCCCGGCGGGCCGCCGACGGCAGGCCGGTACTGGGCATCTGTGGCGGTTTCCAGGCTCTGGGCGACCGCATCGAGGACGACGTGGAGTCACGCGCGGGCAAGGTCGGGGGCCTCGGGCTGCTGCCCGTGCGGGTGCGGTTCGCGCGCGAGAAGACCCTGGCCCGGCCGGTGGGCGAGGCGCTCGGCGAGCGGGTCGAGGGCTATGAGATCCACCATGGCGTCGCCGAAGTACTGGGTGGAGAGCCCTTTCTGGACGGCTGCCGGGTCGGGGCCGTCTGGGGCACCCACTGGCACGGCTCGCTGGAGAGCGACGGCTTCCGGCGGGCCTTCCTCCGGGAGGTGGCCGCGGCTGCCGGGCGCCGGTTCGTCCCGGCGCCGGACACCCGCTTCGGTCTGCTGCGCGAGGAGCAACTCGACCGTCTCGGCGATCTGATCGAGGAGCACGCCGACACCGCGGCCCTGCTCGAGCTGATCGAGCGCGGCGCGCCCGCGGGTCTGCCCTTCGTCCCTCCGGGTGCCCCATGAGGCGGGGATTCCCGGCCCTGTCCGGGCGAAGGCGAACGAACGCATCCATGTGCCGACCAGGTCCTGTCCGGGCGATCTTCGAGGACCGGAGAAGATCGCCCGGACAGGACCCGGGCGCGAACCGTAAGGAACGGGAGGACCGGAACGTATGAGTGGTGCTGTGCACTACCCCTTCACCGCGATCGTCGGCATGGACGATCTGCGGCTGGGACTGCTGCTGAACGCGGTTTCGCCCGCGGTCGGAGGCGTCCTCGTACGCGGCGAGAAGGGCACCGCCAAGTCGACCGCCGTGCGCGCCCTCGCGGCACTGATGCCGGATGTGGAGGTCGTCGCCGGCTGCCGCTTCTCCTGCGCTCCCGGCGCCCCGGATCCGGGGTGCCCGGACGGGCCCCACGAGGAGGCGCCCGGCACGGCCCGCCCCACCCGGATGGTGGAACTGCCCGTCGGCGCCTCGGAGGACCGGCTGGTGGGGGCGCTCGACATCGAGCGCGCCCTCGCCGAAGGCGTCAAGGCCTTCGAGCCGGGTCTGCTCGCGGACGCGCACCGGGGCGTGCTCTACGTCGACGAGGTCAATCTCCTCCACGACCATCTGGTGGACCTGCTGCTGGACGCGGCAGCGATGGGCGCCTCGTACGTGGAGCGCGAAGGCGTCTCCGTACGGCACGCCGCCCGCTTCCTCCTCGTCGGGACGATGAACCCCGAAGAGGGCGAGCTGCGGCCGCAGTTGCTCGACCGCTTCGGGCTGACGGTGGAGGTGGCCGCGTCGCGGGAGCCGGAGCAGCGGGTGGAGGTGGTGCGGCGCAGACTGGCGTACGACGACGATCCGGCCGGTTTCGCCGCACGGTGGGCGGGCGAGGAGGCGGCGCTGCGCGAGCGCATCGTGGCCGCGCGGACCCTGCTGCCGTCCGTCGTGCTCGGTGACGCGGCGCTGCGTAAGATCGCTGCGACCTGCGCGGCGTTCGAGGTGGACGGCATGCGCGCCGACATCGTCATGGCGCGGACCGCGACGGCTCTGGCGGCCTGGGCGGGGCGTACGGACGTACGGGAGGAAGACGTACGGCAGGCTGCCCTGCTGGCACTCCCCCACCGGCGCAGGCGCAATCCCTTCGACGCTCCGGGGCTCGACGAGGACAAGCTGGACGAGACGCTGGAGCAGTTCGGCGGGGACGACGAGCCGGAGCCCGACCCGGATCCGGACGGCGGTCCCGGTGGCGGTATTCCGCCGCAGGGTCAGGGGCCCGAGGCTCCGCAGCCCGCGGACGACTCCGAGGCGCCCGAACCGTCCGCCGCGCCGCCCGTCCCGGGTGCCGGCGGCGGCGAGCAGCCTGCCGTGGCGGCGGCCGAGCCGTTCCGTACGAAGATGCTGAGCGTGCCCGGGCTCGGTGACGGCGCGGCCGGCCGGCGCTCCCGCGCCCGTACCGAGCACGGCCGGACCACCGGGGCCCGGCGGCCCCGGGGCACGCTGACCAAACTCCATCTGGCGGCCACCGTACAGGCCGCGGCCCCGCATCAGCGGGCGCGCGGGCGCACCGGCGCGGGCCTCGTCGTACGGCGTGACGATCTGCGGCAGGCCGCCCGAGAGGGCCGCGAGGGCAACCTCGTGCTGTTCGTCGTGGACGCGTCCGGGTCGATGGCAGCCCGCCGGAGGATGAGCGCGGTCAAGGGCGCGGTGCTGTCCCTGCTGCTCGACGCGTACCAACGGCGGGACAAGGTGGGCCTGGTGACCTTCCGCGGCCGGGCCGCGGAGCTGGCGCTGCCGCCGACGTCCTCGGTCGACGCGGCCGCGGCACGCCTGGAGCAGTTGCCGACGGGCGGGCGTACGCCGCTCGCAGCAGGCCTGCTCAAGGCGCACGACGTGCTGCGGGTCGAGCGGTTGCGCGACCCTTCGCGCCGCCCGCTGCTGGTCGTGGTCACGGACGGCCGAGCCACCGGCGCGCGCGGTGAGGACGCGGTCGGGCTGGCCTCGCGGGCCGCTCGGCTGCATGCCGCCGAGGGCACGGCGGGTGTGGTGGTGGACTGTGAGACGGGTCCGGTGCGGCTGGGTCTCGCCGGCCGGCTGGCGGGTGAACTCGGCGGCACCGCCGTCACTCTGGACGAGCTGCGGGCGGACAGCATCGCCGGACTGGTCAGGGACGTACGGGCGGGGACGGGAACCCCGGGAAGCAACAGGAGGGCAGCGTAATGCCGCAGGGACAGCCGAGTGTCGTGCCGGACGACGGTCTCACCACCCGTCAGCGCCGCAACCGCCCACTGGTGATGGTGCACACGGGCGTCGGCAAGGGGAAGTCGACCGCGGCCTTCGGGATGGCGCTGCGGGCCTGGAACCAGGGCTGGCCCGTCGGGGTGTTCCAGTTCGTCAAGTCGGCGAAGTGGAAGGTCGGCGAGGAGAACGCGCTCAAGGCGCTCGGCGCGACCGGCGAGGGCGGCACCGTCGAGTGGCACAAGATGGGTGAGGGCTGGTCCTGGATCCAGCGCCCGCCGGGCGAGGGCGAGCCGTCCCACGAGGACAAGGCGCGTGAGGGCTGGGAGCAGGTCAAGCGTGACCTCGCAGCGGAGAAGTACACGTTCTACGTCCTCGACGAGTTCGCGTATCTGCTGCACTGGGGCTGGATCGACACGGCCGAGGTGATCGAGGTGCTGAAGGAGCGGCCCGGCACCCAGCATGTGGTGATCACCGGCCGCAACGCCCCGCAGGAGCTGCAGGACTTCGCCGACCTCGTCACCGACATGTCCAAGGTCAAGCATCCGATGGACGCGGGCCAGAAGGGCCAGCGGGGCATCGAGTGGTAGCACGCCTCGTGATCGCCGCACCCGCGTCGGGCAGCGGCAAGACCACCGTCGCGACCGGCCTGATGGCGGCCTTCACGGCGGCCGGTCTCGCCGTGTCCCCGCACAAGGTGGGTCCCGACTACATCGACCCGGGCTATCACGCGCTCGCCACGGGCCGTCCCGGCCGCAACCTCGACTCGTACATGTGCGGTACGGAGCTGATCGCACCGCTCTTCGCGCACGGCTCGCGGGGCTGCGATCTGGCCGTGATCGAGGGCGTGATGGGGCTCTACGACGGCGCCGCCGGCGAAGGCGAGCTGGCGTCCACGGCGCAAGTGGCCAAACTGCTGCGGGCGCCGGTGGTGCTGGTCGTGGACGCATCGTCGCAGTCGCGGTCGGTCGCGGCGCTGGTGCACGGCTTCGCGTCGTGGGACCCGCAGGTGCGGCTCGGCGGGGTGATCCTCAACAAGGTGGCAACGGACCGCCATGAGGCACTGCTGAGAGAGGCGCTCGAGGAGTCGGGCGTCCCGGTGCTGGGCGTGCTGCGCCGGGCTCCTGCCGTCAGTACACCGTCCCGCCACCTTGGCCTGGTCCCGGTGGCCGAGCGGCACGCGGAGGCGCTGGACGCGGTGCGGGCTCAGGCGGAGCAGGTGCGGGCGGGCTGCGATCTGGAGGCGTTGCTCGCGCTGGCGCGCAGTGCCCCGCCGGTCGGCGCCGAGCCGTGGAACCCGGTGGGGCCGGAGACTGGCGGGCAGTGCGCGCCCGTCGACGAGGCTCCCGTGATCGCCGTCGCCGGCGGTGCGGCGTTCACCTTCTCGTACGCCGAGCACACCGAACTGCTCGCCGCCGCCGGTGCGCGGGTGGTCCCCTTCGACCCGCTGCGAGACGAGGACCTCCCCGAAGGCACCCGTGGCGTGGTCGTCGGCGGAGGTTTCCCCGAGGTGTACGCGCCGGAGCTGTCCGCCAACTCCGGGCTGCGCAAAGCGGTGGCGGAGCTGGCACGGGCGGGCGCGCCCATCGCGGCCGAGTGTGCGGGGCTGCTCTACCTGGCGCGTTCGCTGGACGGCAAGCCCATGTGCGGGGTGCTGGACGCCGATGCGCGGATGTCGCAGCGGCTCACCCTGGGCTACCGGGACGCGGTGGCGGTGAGCGACAGCGTCCTGGCCGCCGCCGGAACGCGGATGCGGGGCCACGAGTTCCACCGCACGGTCCTGGAGCCGGGATCGGGGGCGCAGGCGGCCTGGGGGCTGCGGCAGCCGGAGCGCAGAGTGGAGGGCTTCGTGCAGCGGGGTGTGCATGCGAGCTATGTCCATACGCACTGGGCGGCGGTGCCGGAGACGGCGTACCGGTTCGTCGGGCACTGCACCCGGTGGTCCGAACACGCATGAGACCCCGCCGGGCGTCACTCCGCCACACCCGTCACCAGCCAGATGAAGGCCACGCCTCCCACCGTGCACAGCAGGGTGGAGTGCGCGGGGTGCCGGTGGTGCGCCTCCGGCAGGATCTCGGCCGCCGCGAGATAGACCAACGCGCCGCCGAAGAAGCCGAGATAGCTGCCGAGCAGTTCCTGCGGCAGGGTGAAGAGCAGGGTCGACGCGGCGCCGACGACGGGTGCCACGGCCGCTGCTACCAGCATGGCGAGGGAAGTGCGGCGCTCGTTCCCGTACAGAGTGGTGACGGTGTAGGTGTTGAATCCGTCGGCGAAGTCGTGGCTGATGACGGCGAGTGCGACGGTGGCGCCCATCCCGCTGCCCGCCTGGAAGGCGGCGCCGATGGCGATCCCGTCCATGAGGCTGTGCCCGACCATCGCCGCGGCAGCGGTCATGCCGATCTGCGGTACGCGATGGTCGTGGCCGTTCCTCCCGCCGTTGTTCGCGCCGTGCGACGCCTGACGGGCGGCCAGCAGCCGCTCCACGAGATGGGCGAGCAGGAACCCGCCGACGAACAGCAGCAGCGCCTGCGGCACTCCGAAGACCTCCCGGCCCGCCGTCGCCATCGCCTCGGGCAGCAGATCGAGCCCCGCCACACCGAGCATCAGTCCGCCGGCGAGGCCCAGCACCAGATGCCTGCGGTCGGTCACGCGCTGCGCCGTCCAGCCGCCGAACAGCGTCATCAGGAACGCGCCGAGCGCGACGAACACCGCCATGGCTTCTTGCTAGCGGATCCGTCCCCTCCGGCGCCGGGTGCCACGCCATGAGTGCCATGAGTGCCATAGGTCCCGTCCGGGACCTGGTCGTCGGTGTCGGTGCGCGGCGCGGGGCGCCGGCTGCCGAGGTGCTCGGGCTGATCCGGACCGCACTGCGGGAGGCCGGAGAGCGGGCCGGTGCGGTCGTGGCCCTGGCGACCGTGGACACCAAGGCGAACGAGCCGGGAATCGTCGCCGCCGCGGCGGCCCTCGGCGTTCCCCTGCGGTGCCATCCGGCCCCGGTACTGGCCGGGGTGCCGGTGCCGTATCCGTCGGATGCGGTGCGGGACGCGGTCGGCACGCCATCGGTGGCCGAGGCCGCGGCGCTCGCAGAAGGGGGCGAACTAATTGTTCCGAAAAGGACATCGGGAAAGAAGGGACAACCTGGCAGGGTGACGTGTGCGATCGTACGACTTCCGGCTTCCCCGGATTCGAACCCTCCGGTTCCGGATCCGGACGTCCGCCGGGCGGTGGGCTCCGGCGCGCCGCCGGCGTCCGCCGCAGCCTCGCCGGCCGGGATCCGTCCCGAACCGTGCCGGGCACGGCGGACACCGGCACCGTCGGCACCACCGCAGTCACCAGCGTCACCGGCACCACCGCCCCGTCCCCGAGGAGAACGTGTGACCTTCCCGCCCGCATTGCTCGTCGCGGCCCCAGGCACCCGGCATGACGCCGCGGCTGCGGCGTTCCGGGAGTTCGTGGCACTGCTGGGCCGCCGCCAGCCCGGCGTCCCCGTCGCGGGGGGCCTGATCGGTGCCGATCACCGGCCGGTGGACGAGGCGGTGGACGAGGCGGTGGACGAACTCGTCACGGCGGGTGCGGACATGATCGCGGCGGTCTCGCTGGCGCTGGTCCCCGAGGCGGGTGTCGAGGACGCGATGGCCGGTGCGCTGGAGGCGGCACCTGGGCGCCACCCCGGGCTCGCCCTCACCCGGTGCCGGGCACTCGGCCCCGATCCGGCGTTGCTGGCCCTGCTGGAACGGCGCGTCGACGAAGCGCTGGGCATGGACGCCACGGCCCGTGCCCCCCGGGACCGGGCCGATGTGACCGTCCTGCTCGTGGCTCCCGGCTCGGCGGATGCCGGGGCCAACGCCGAGGTGCATCGCGCGGCGCGGCTGCTGTGGGAGGGGCGCGGATACGCGGGCGTCGAGACGGCGTTCGTGTCGTCGGCCGCACCCGATGTACCGGCCGGGCTGGACCGCTGCACACAGCTCGGAGCCCGGCGGATCGTCGTCCTGCCCTACGTCCTGTTCGACAGCGGTCCGGTGGAGCGGGCGCGTCTGCACACGGAGGGCTGGGCGGCGGCGCATCCGGAGACCGAGGTGCGCCTCGCCGAAGTGATAGGCGCCACGGGGCAGTTGGCGGATCTGGTCGTGGAGCGCTACCGGGAGGCCGTGGCCGGCACCGGAGCCCGCGCCGTCCCCGGACCGGCAGGGCGCCGGTGAACGGACCGAGCGAGCGGCACGATCCGCGCCACGGCGGCGACGCCGAGGTGCACGATCTGCGCCACCACGGCGACGCGGAGGTACGGGACGCCCGGCTGACCGACCTCGCGGTCAATGTCCGCGCCGGCACTCCCCCGCGGTGGCTGCACGAGCACATCGCCGCGTCCCTCACCTCGCTGGCCGCCTATCCCGACGGACGGGCGGCAAGGGCGGCGGTGGCGGACCGGCACGGGCTGCCCGTGGAACGGGTGCTGCTGACGGCCGGGGCGGCGGAGGCGTTCGTGCTGCTGGCGCGCGGGCTCCCGGTGAGCCGGCCGGCCGTGGTCCACCCGCAGTTCACCGAGCCGGAGGCGGCGCTGCGGGACGCGGGGCACGAGGTGACGCGGGTGGTGCTGCGCGAGGAGGACGGCTTCCGGCTGGATCCGCGCGCGGTGCCCGAAGCGGCGGACCTGGTCGTCATCGGCAACCCGACGAACCCCACGTCGGTGCTGCATCCTGCCGCCACGATCAGCCGGCTGGCCCGGCCGGGGCGGATCCTCGTGGTCGACGAGGCGTTCATGGACGCGGTGCCCGGTGAGCCCGAGGCAATGGCGTCGCGGACGGATGTGCCGGGGCTCGTGGTGCTGCGGAGCCTCACCAAGACCTGGGGGCTCGCCGGGCTGCGGATCGGTTACGTACTGGCCGCCCCGGAGACGATCGCCGCGCTGGAGCGGGCGCAGCCGCTGTGGCCCGTGTCGACTCCGGCCCTGGCGGCGGCCGAGGCCTGCGTCTCGCCACGGGCGCTGGCAGAGGCGGCAGCGGCGGCGGAGCGTATCGCCGCCGATAGGTCACATCTGCTGGCCGGGCTCGCGGAGTTCGACGAGGTCCGCACGGTCACGGCGGCTCACGGCCCGTTCGTGCTGATCCGTGTGGACTGCGCGGACCGGGTGCGCGAGCTACTGCGGGGGCTCGGCTTCGCGGTGCGCCGCGGCGACACGTTCCCCGGCCTCGACCGCGACTGGCTTCGGGTGGCGGTGCGTGACCGCACCACGACGAATCGTTTCCTCCAGGCGCTGGACCAGGCGCTCTCGGCGGTGGGCGCGACGGCACAGGGCCGGGGCTGACCACGCCGGACACACGACAGCCGGTGCCGGACACCCGTCACGGCCGGGGCCGGACACCCGCGTGCGGGAGCGCCCGGCCCCGTCGGCCGCGGAGCACCGGTGGAGAAGGCACGGCGGCCGACCGGTCCCGTCCCGTACGGGAGGTCCTCAGTCCCGGACGCGGCGGCGGGCCAGCGCCACCGCGGTGGCGCCGGTCGCAAGGAGCGCGACCGCGCCGGCCACGGCGTACGGGGTGGCCGAACCACCGCCGGTCGCCGCGAGGCCTTCCGCGCCGGTTTCGGAGGACGGGGCCGCCGGCGACTCGCCGACGGACGGCTCCACGCCCGTCTGGGTCCGCATGTCCGGCGTCCGCGTGTCAGGGGTCGGCGCGGCGGCGTCGGCTGCCGGGGTCTCGCAGGTCGCGGCCGCCAGCGTCAACGTGCCCTCGACCTCCGCGACGTTCAGCTTGAGCGGGTTCACGGACACCTTCAGCTCCAGCGCGGTCGCCGCGGCCGTGTGTGATGTCGTCTCCGTACGGGACAGACCGAGCGTGACCGCACCGACGCCGGGCACCTCCACCTTCGACGTACCGCCCGAAGTGAGCGTGATCTTCTTCCCCAGCACCCGGACCGTGCCGAGGACGCTGGACTCGGCCAGCGGCTTGCGACCCGCATCGCAGACCGCGCGCGCCGTCACCTTCTCGACCTCGATCAGCGAGAGCAACGACAGTCCGGGAACGTGCACCTTGGCGTGTGCGAGGGTCGTGACGCCCTCGGCCCGCTCCCGGTCCGCGGTCGCCCTGGCAGTGGCCACGTCCGCGCGCAGCATGCTGAACGGCCGCCCCTCGTCGACGCCCTCCAGCTGGACGGTGAGCCCGGTCTTCTCCGCACGCGCGGGCGCTTCGACCTCGTTGAGGGTGGTCTTCAGCGGCACCCGCACGCTCCTGTTCAGCAGGGAGACATCGAGCCCCGTGCGCAGGACGACCGCGCTCGCCCGGCCCTCGGAGCCGCCCGTCGCATGGGCCGGTCCGGCGAAGGCCACGGGAGCGGCTACCGCGAGGCCGACCGAGGCCGCGGCGGCGGCGCAGCGGCGTGCGGGCACGCGGAAGGTGTTGCTGTTCAAGGCGGTGGAACCCCCACAGGAGACTTGGCATCGCCGGGCCCGTCCACCACGGGGACTCGTGCACGACGGCGGCGACCGGAACATCCGAATACTTACGTACGGAGAGTGAACCGGCAGATACCTGAAGTGAGTTCACTCCAAAGTGGCGTTTCCGCGCCCGCATTCGATTCCACGGGTACGGGCGTGCCAGCCGGGTCGCCCGTCGGCACGCCCTGCGGCGCACGCCGGTCGCCCGCGCCGTACGCACACTCCGTACGGTGCGGTACACACACGCCGCACGGCCTCACCGTCGGAGCGTCAGCCCATGACGCGGCCGTTGACGACCACCCTGCGCGGCGCGGCCAGTACTCCCACGTCCGCGCGTGGATCCGCCTCGTACACCACGAGGTCCGCCGCCGCGCCCTCCTCGAGCCCCGGGCGGCCCAGCCACCGCCGCGCTCCCCACGCGGTCGCGGAGAGGGCGTCCAGCGCCGGAATCCCGGCCTTCACCAGCTCGGCGACCTCGGCCGCGACGAGCCCGTGCGGGAGCGAGCCGCCCGCGTCGGTGCCGACGTAGACGGGGACGCCCGCGTCGTAGGCCGAGCGGACGGTGTCGTACCGGCGTTCGTGGAGTCGCCGCATATGGGCCGACCACTGCGGGAACTTCGCCTCTCCACCCGCCGCGAGCTCGGGGAAGGTCGCGATGTTGACCAGCGTCGGGACGATCGCGACACCTCGCTCCGCGAACAGCGGAATGGTCTCCTCCGTCAGCCCGGTCGCATGCTCGATGCAGTCGATGCCCGCCTCGACGAGATCCCGCAGGGAGTCCTCGGCGAAGCAGTGCGCGGTGACGCGGGCACCCAGCCGGTGGGCCTCGGCGATGGCCGCCTCGAGGGCGCCACGCGGCCAGCAGGCACCCAGATCGCCGGCCTCCCGGTCGAGCCAGTCGCCGACGAGCTTGACCCAGCCGTCGCCCCGCCGCGCCTCCCCGGCCACATAGGCGACGAGGTCGTCGGGTTCGATCTCATGGGCGTAGTTGCGGATGTAGCGACGGGTGCGGGCGATGTGCCGGCCGGCCCTGATGATCTTCGGCAGATCGTCGCGGTCGTCGATCCACCGGGTGTCGGCGGGCGAGCCCGCGTCCCTGATGAGCAGCGTGCCCGCGTCCCGGTCGGCCACCGCCTGCTTCTCGCTGGTCACCTCGTCCACGGCACCGTGCTTGTCGAGTCCGACATGACAGTGCGCGTCGACGAGACCCGGCAGCGCCCAGCCCTCCACGGTCCGCACATCCCCGGCCGCCGGGCGCCGGAAGGTGATCCGCCCGCCGACGACCCACAGCTCGTCCCGCACCTCCTCCGGCCCGACGAGCACCCGCCCCTTCACATGCAGCACCACGTGATCGCTCATGACACGCACTCTACGAGCACCACCGCCGCCCTTGGGGGCCGCGGTTCCACGAGCTCCCGGTCCGCGGGACGGGACGAATGTCCGACACTCTTGGAAAAGGCAAATAGAGCGTGAATTCAAGAATGCGGGGAGCTACTTTATCCCGAGTAGCTCCCCGCATTCTCCTGCCCCGTTTCCGCGACCCTAAACGCCAAGATTCCATGAGGAACAGATCACCCTATTCCAGGCGCGTTCCTCAGGCGGCCGAATATGTGACCGACTCCACAGTGGAGATCTTTTGCCCGATAACTCCCACCCAAACGAGGAGAGTTCGGATCCGGCTCGCGCCGGTGCGCGCACCCGCGCGATAACACACATCAGCGCACTACCCAACCCTTCACCCCCATGCAATCTGCGAATTTGCTCGGTAAATTGAATTCGCATGACCACCGCATTGAGCATCGACAGCCCACGCGTGGAGGACGGAGCCGCGATCTGGCGAATTGCCCGCGACTCCGAGGTCCTGGACCTGAACTCCTCGTACAGCTATCTGCTGTGGTGCCGCGACTTCGCCGCGACGTCCGCGGTGGCCCGCGGCACGGACGGCGAACCGATCGCGTTCGTCACCGGCTACATCCGGCCGGAGCGCCCGGAGACGCTGGTCGTCTGGCAGGTCGCCGTCGACGAGGCGCACCGGGGCCGCGGACTGGCCGGAGCGCTCCTGGAGGCGCTGACCCGGCGGGTCGCCGCCGCACACGGCGTCAAGGCGATCGAGACGACCGTCACGCCCGACAACACCGCTTCCGACCGCCTCTTCACCTCCTTCGCCGCTCGCCGCGGCGCGAGCCTCGAGCGTGAAGTCCTCTTCGACGGCGGGCTGTTCCCCGACGGGGCCCATCAGCCCGAGGTGCTGTACCGCATCGGCCCGGTCAGCGGCTGACGCCCGCCGTGTGCCCGTTCGCCGGCTGACCGCCACCACAGGCCCGATACCAGTCAGAACACCCCCACACCAGGAGAGAACGCTGTGACCATCACCCCGCCCGCCCTGAGTGTCTTCGAGACCCTGGAGTCGGAGGTGCGCAGCTACTGCCGCGGTTGGCCCGCCGTGTTCGACCGTGCGCAGGGCGCCCGGCTCACCGACGAGGACGGCCATTCCTACCTCGACTTCTTCGCCGGAGCAGGGTCACTCAACTACGGCCACAACAACCCCGTACTCAAACGCGCGCTGCTGGACTACCTGGAGCGCGACGGCATCACCCACGGCCTGGACATGGCGACGACCGCGAAGCGCGCCTTCCTGGAGTCCTTCCAGAACATCGTGCTGCGGCCGCGCGATCTGCCGTACAAGGTCATGTTCCCGGGCCCCACCGGCACCAACGCCGTCGAGGCCGCCCTGAAGCTGGCCCGCAAGGTGAAGGGCCGCGAGGCGATCGTCTCGTTCACCAATGCCTTCCACGGGATGTCGCTGGGCTCGCTCGCCGTGACGGGCAATGCCTTCAAGCGGGCCGGAGCCGGGATCCCGCTGGTCCACGGCACACCGATGCCGTTCGACAACTACTTCGACGGCCAGGTGCCGGACTTCCTCTGGTTCGAGCGTCTGCTGGAGGACCAGGGCTCCGGTCTCAACAAGCCCGCGGCGGTCATTGTCGAGACCGTCCAGGGCGAGGGCGGTATCAACGTGGCACGCCCGGAGTGGCTGCGGGCGCTCGCGGACCTCTGCCACCGCCAGGACATGCTGCTCATCGTCGACGACATCCAGATGGGCTGCGGCCGCACCGGTGCGTTCTTCTCGTTCGAGGAGGCCGGCATCGCCCCGGACATCGTCACGCTGTCGAAGTCGATCAGCGGCTACGGACTCCCCATGTCCCTCTGCCTGTTCGCGCCCGAGCTGGACATCTGGGAGCCGGGCGAGCACAACGGCACCTTCCGAGGCAACAACCCGGCCTTCGTGACCGCCGCCGCCGCGCTGGACACCTACTGGGCCGACGGCCAGATGGAGAAGCAGACCATCGCCCGCGGCGAGCAGGTCGAGCAGACGCTCCTCGCGATCGCCGACGAGAACTCCTCCGCCGGAGCGAGCTTCCGCGGCCGGGGCCTGGTCTGGGGCCTGGAGTTCACCGACAGGAACCGGGCGTCCGCCGTCTGCGCCCGTGCCTTCGAACTCGGTCTGCTGCTGGAGACGTCGGGCCCGGAGAGCGAGGTGGTCAAGCTGCTGCCGCCGCTGACCGTGACGCCCGACGAGCTGGACGAGGGGCTCAGCACGCTCGCCCGTGCCGTCCGCGAGACGGCCTGACACGACGGCCTGACACGACGGTGTGAGACCGGCCCGGGCCCGGCTGCCGCCCGCCCGGGCCGGCGCACCGCACAGGTGGCCGGCACCACCGCAGAGTCCCCCGTGCGCCGTGCGCCGTGCGCCGCGGACGCACCGCGCACACCGCCACGCCACCCGCACCGCGCACGCACCGTACGCAGGAGAGGAAGCGCACCACCGTGATCGTCCGATCGTTCAAGGACATCGAGAACACCGACCGGCACGTCAGGGCGAAGTCCGGGACCTGGGAGAGCAAGCGCATCGTGCTCGCCAAGGAGAAAGTGGGCTTCTCGCTGCACGAGACCGTGCTGTACGCGGGTACGGAGACGTCGATGTGGTACGCGAACCACATCGAGGCCGTGCTCTGCGTGGAGGGCGAGGCCGAGCTCACCAACGACGAGACCGGTGAGTCCCACTGGATCGAGCCCGGCACGATGTATCTGCTGAACGGGCACGAGCGGCACACGCTGCGTCCCAAGACCGACTTCCGCTGTGTCTGCGTCTTCAATCCGCCCGTGACGGGACGGGAGGACCACGACGAGAACGGCGTCTATCCCCTGCTGACCGAGGAGGGCTGACCGATGACCACCGCGATCACCGATCTCTACCCGACCCGTGGCGCCACCGAGACGACCGTTCCCCGTCAGGACCCGGTCGTCTGGTCCGCGGCCGGCACGCCCGGGCCCATCGCCCCGTCCGCGCTGCAGTCGTACGAGCGGGACGGCTTCCTGGCGATCGAGGAGCTGATCACACCGGCCGAGGTGGCGATCTACCGCACCGAACTCGACCGTCTGGTCTCGGATCCGGCGATCAGGACCGACGAGCGTTCGATCGTCGAGCCGAAGTCCCTGGACGTGCGGTCGGTCTTCGAAGTGCACAAGATCAGCGAGGTGTTCGCCGCGCTGGTGCGTGATGAACGGGTCGTGGGCCGGGCGCGGCAGATCCTCGGCTCGGACGTCTACGTCCACCAGTCGCGGATCAACGTCAAGCCGGGCTTCGGGGCCTCGGGCTTCTACTGGCACTCGGACTTCGAGACCTGGCACGCCGAGGACGGCCTCCCGCAGATGCGGACGGTGTCGGTGTCGATCGCGCTGACCGAGAACCTCGACACCAACGGCGGCCTGATGATCATGCCCGGGTCGCACAGGACGTTCCTGGGCTGTGCGGGCGAGACGCCGAAGGACAACTACAAGAAGTCGCTGCAGATGCAGGACGCCGGGACGCCGTCGAACGAGGTGCTGACCCGGTTCGCCGACCGGCACGGCATCCGGCTCTTCACGGGCAAGGCCGGGTCCGCGACCTGGTTCGACTGCAACGCGATGCACGGGTCCGGGGACAACATCACCCCGTATCCGCGCAGCAACGTCTTCATCGTGTTCAACAGCGTGGAGAACACGGCCCGGGAGCCGTTCGCGGCGCCGGTGCCCCGGCCTTCGTTCATCGGGGCACGGGACTTCACCCCGGTGCGCTGATCCCGTCATGCGGGGCGGGCCGGTCGCGTGTGCTGCGCGACCGGCCCGCCCCGCTTCGGTCAACCGGTGAGTACCGGGGGGTCAGCCGGACAGCACGTCGAGCGCCCTGTCGACGTCCGCCGCCGAGTTGTAGAGGTGGAACGAGGCCCGCAGGTTTCCCGCGCGGGCCGATACGACGATCCCGGCACGGGCGAGCTCCGGCTCCCGGTCACCGAGCCCCGGCACGGCCACGATGGCGGACTCCCCCGGGACGGGCGAGTGCCCGAGCTCCGTGAGCCCCTCGCGGAAGCGGGCCGCCAGTGCGGTGTCGTGCGCGTGGATCCGCTCGACCCCCACCTTCTCCACCAGCGGGAGTGAGTGCTCCGCCGCGTGGTACGCGAGGAACGACGGCGACTCGTCGTAGCGCCTGGCCGACCGGGCGAACTCCTCCACCGGCCCATAGGTGCCCTGCGACAGGTCCTCGGCCGCCAGCCAGCCCGCGTGCACCGGGGCCAGCGACCGCTGCGCGTCCTCCGTGACGGTCAGGAACGAAGTCCCGCGCGGGCAGAGCAGGTACTTGAAGGCGGCGGTGACGGTGTAGTCGTACTCCCCCGCGTCCAGCGGCAGCCACCCCGCGGCCTGACTGGCATCGAGCAGCACACGGGCCCCATGGGCCCGTGCCGCGTCCCGAACGGCTTCGAGATCGGCGACCCGTCCGTCGGCCGACTGCACGGCGGACAGCGCGACGAGCGCCGTTCCCGGAGCGACCGCATCGGCGATCCGGTCCAGCGGCACGTACCGCACCTTCAGATCACCACGGGCCGTGAACGGGGTGACCACGGAGCTGAACTCACCCTCGGGGGCGACGACTTCGGCTCCTGCGGGCAGGGCGGACGCGATCAGCCCGACGTGCACGGCAACCGACCCGCCGATCGCCACCCGCTCGGCGGCGACACCGACGATGCGCCCGAAGGAGGCACGGGCCGCCTCGGTGGCCTCGAAGCTGCCCGAACCTTCCGGCCGCCCGGCGGCGATCTCCTCGGCGAGCCGCTTCACGGCCTCGACCGAACGCCGGGGCAGCAACCCGCAGGCGGAGGTGTTCAGATACGTCGACGTGGGCGCGAACTCGGCGCCTCCCAGGGTGTCCATGTACGCGCAGCCTACGGCGCTCCGGCGATCACTGCCGAGCCCTGGGCGTCATGAACCGTCGCGCAGGCCGTCCGGCCAGGACGGACGGAACTCGATGCGGTCGAAGACGACGACACAGCCCTCACCCACCGGGGACTGGGCCATGAAGCCGACGAGCGCGGCGTCCGCCTGCTCCCGGGTGCCGAGGCTGAAGATCCGCACGAATCTCCAGCGGATGCCGTCGGTCGACGCGTGGAAGGCGAAGGCACCTCCGGTGCGGCTGATCCGCAGCCAGGCGCAGTCCCCTTCCACCACGAAGGAGTTGGCGTCGTCGGAGTGGCCCCGGGTGACGACCGTGCAGACGGTCGGGGTGTCGGGGGACAGCTCGAGACAGAGCTTCGCCCATGCGCGCTCGGCGACATGGAGGTAGAGCACGCCCGCGTCGAACGCGGTGCCGAAGCCGACCTTGACGCGGGCGATCAGCTGGAAGTCGCCCTCGGGCGCGCCGAGCAGCCGGGGCGCGTCGGAGACCGGGTCCAGTGCCTCCGCGGTGGGCGGTACGAAGCGGTCCTGCCGTGCACCCGCCCAGCCGGTGAGCGTCCCGTTCTCGTACGACCAGTCGGCGTCGGGGCCGTACGGGCGCAACGGGAAGGGGAGTTCCGGCAGGGTGATCTCCTCGGTCACCAGGTCAGCTTTCCAGACCCTCCGGGCGGCCGTCGACCCGGCGCGGGAGGCCGAGCGGGTTCTCGTCGCGCAGCTCCGGCGGGAGCAGCGCGGACGGCACCGACTGGTAGGTGACCGGTCTCAGCCAGCGCTCGACCGCGGTGGCCCCCACCGAGGTGGACGTGGAGGTGGTCGCGGGATAGGGGCCGCCGTGGTGCTGGGCGGGAGCGACGGCCACGCCGGTGGGCCAGCCGTCGACCAGGACCCGGCCCGCGAGCGGGACGAGCGCCGCGAGCAGCTCCGCCGCCGGACCGTCCCTCTCCTCGTCGGCGAGGTGCACGGTGGCCGTGAGGTTGCCGGGCAGCCGTGCGAGGACCGCCTCGATCTCGGCGCGGGACTCGTAGCGGGCGACGACGGTCACCGGCCCGAAGCACTCCTCCAGGAGGAGGTCATGGGGTCCTTCGGCGGCGAGCAGCCCGGCCGGTACGGTCAGATAGCCCGCGCTGACGGTGTGCTCACCGCCCGCGCCGGGCGTGACGGGCGCCACGACGCCGTCGAGCGCGGCACGCTCGGCGACACCCGCGACGAAGGCGTCCCGCATCCGGTGGTCGAGCATCACCCCGGGCTCGGTCTCGCTCACCGCGGCCGTCAGGGACTTCAGCAGCCGGTCCCCCGCGGCGCCCGCGGGCGCGAACACGAAGCCGGGCTTGGTGCAGAACTGCCCTTCGCCCAGGGTCATCGACCCGGCCAGGCCGGTGCCGATCGCCTCCGCGCGCCCGGCAGCGGCGGCCTCGGTGATCACGACGGGATTGAGCGAGCCGAGCTCGCCGTGGAAGGGGATCGGTGCGGGACGGGCCGCCGCGGCGTCGAAGAGGGCGCGCCCGCCGCGTACCGAGCCGGTGAAGCCGGCCGCCGCGACCAGGGGGTGCCGTACCAGTTCCACACCGGCGTCGAAGCCGTGCACCAGGGCCACGGTGTCCTCGGGCAGCCCCACCTGCTGGGCAGCCCGCCGCAGCAGCGCCGTACACAGCTCGGAGGTGGCCGGGTGGCCGGGGTGGGACTTGACGACGACGGGGCAGCCGGCGGCGAGAGCGCTGGCGGTGTCGCCTCCGGGCACCGAGAAGGCGAGCGGGAAGTTGCTCGCGGCGTAGACGGCGACCACCCCGAGCGGAATCCGCCAGCGGCGCAGGTCCGGCCAGGGCGGAGTGCGGCCGGCGTCCGCGTGGTCGATGCGGATGTCGAGGAAGGAGCCCTCCTCAACGACATCGGCGAAGGCCCGCAACTGGCCGGTGGTCCGCGCGAGTTCACCGGTGAGCCGCACCGGTCCCAGTGCGGTCTCGGCGTCGGCCGCTTCGATGACGTGCTCACCGGACTCGTCGAGGAGGTCCGCCGCGGTGCGGAGCAGAGCGGCGCGGACCGTGCGGTCGGCGAGGGCGGCACGGGAGGCGTCCGCGGCCCGCACCACCCGCTCGACCTCGTCCGCCGTGGCCTCGACCGCGACCTGTTCGCGCGGCTTCCCGGTACGGGGGTCCACGCTCCAGACTGGTGCTGCTCCCACCACGGCTACCTTCCCCGAGTCGTTCGGTATTCTGAACGCCGTTCCCGATGATGAATCCATGTGCGGGGGGACTCTATTTCCGGGCGTTTGGAGGGGTCAAGGGCCATGGCAGCTGCCGAGCAGGGCGCGGCGCAGGTCAAGTCGGCGGTAAGGACCGTGGAGCTGCTCGAGTACTTCGCGGGACAGCCCGGAATGCACTCGCTCGCCGCCGTTCAGGAAGCCGTCGGCTATCCCAAGTCCAGCCTCTACATGCTGCTCCGCACGCTCGTCGAACTCGGCTGGGTGGAGACGGACACGACGGGCACGCGGTACGGCATCGGTGTGCGCGCCCTGCTCATCGGCACCTCGTACATCGACGGCGACGAGGTCGTGGCGGTCGCCCGGCCCACGCTCGACCGGCTCTCGGACGACACCACCGAGACCATCCATCTGGCCCGGCTCGACGGTACGAGCGTGGTCTATCTCGCGATCCGCCAGTCACAGCACTACCTGCGGCCGTTCACCCGGGTCGGCCGCCGGCTGCCGGCCCACTCCACCGCGTTGGGGAAGGCGCTGCTGGCGACCCACAGCGATGAGCAGGTCCGCGCGATGCTCCCGGAGACCCTGGCCGCGCTCACGGAGAACACCCTCACGGATCGCGAGCAACTCATCGAGCAGCTCCGGCAGATCCGCGAGCAGGGATACGCGGTCGACCGCGAGGAGAACACGCTGGGCCTGCGCTGTTTCGGCGTCGCCATCCCCTATCGCACCCCGGCGCGCGACGCGATCAGCTGCTCGGTGCCCGTGGCACGGCTGACCCCGGGGCATGAGCAGATGATCAAGGACACGCTCTTCGACGCCCGGGACCGGCTCACCCTGGCGACCCGCAGGCTCTGATCCGCGGCACACAGCGGCACAGCGGCGCAGCGGCACAGCGGCAGCTCACCGGACTGCCCTGCCCGCCCCGGGAGTTCGGCGGCGGCAGGACTTCCCTGCGCGTCCCGGGGACCGGGCCGGGCATCTCCTGCGGATGAAGCGTTCTCCGCCGTGCGGCGGAGACGGTTCCTCTCCGGGCAGGAGGCGCCGCGGGGGTGCGGACCGGGACCGTGATCACCATGACACCCACCCCGCTCACCACCGGCTCCCCGGCGGCGGCATCCGGACGGGCCCGCTCGGCCCTGCGGGCTGTCGCCATCGCCTCCTGCGTCCCCTACCTCTCCCTCAAGATCGCCTGGATAACGGGCAGTCACATCGGCATTCCCGACGGAAGCGTCCTGCTGGAGCACCGCACACTGATGGCCGTCGCCAACAGCGTCACCGCGCTGATGGACGGTGCGGTCGTCGTCCTGTCCCTGCTGCTCACCCAGGCCTGGGGCAGACGCGTACCGGCCTGGCTGCTCGCCGTACCGATTTGGGTCGCGGGCGGTCTGCTGGTGCCGATCATGGTCGGCTTCCCGGTCCAGCTGCTGCTCGAGGTGACGACCGGCGAGGCCGGGCCGGCGGCCGAAGGCAACGCGTCGTTCCTGCACCCGTGGGTCTTCGGCGTCGTCTACACCGGTTTCATCGTCCAGGGCCTCACGCTGGGGTCGCTGTTCGTGCTGTACGCCCGCGAGCGCTGGGGGCATGTGTGGCACGGCCGGGTCGGGGACCTGCCGGACGCGCCTCCCGGGCTGAGGGCGATCGCCGTGGCCGCTGCCGTGGTGGCGCTCTTCCCCGTCGCGCTACGACTGCTCTGGGTGTACGGCGCGACCACCGGGCTGTCCGCCGCCCAAGTGGCCGACCGTGGACCCGACTTCCGCATCCTGCAGGCGGTCGACGTCGTGTACCTCGTCGCGGCGGTCACCGGTGTGCTGGTGCTGGCTTTCCGCCGTGGGCGCTCCCTTCCGGTGAGGATCCCGCTGGGCATGGCCTGGCTCGGTTCGGGAGTGGTCGGCTGCTGGGGCCTCTGGCTGCTGATCGCGGCGCTGCTGCCCTCCGCCGAAGGCGACGGCCACACAGGGGAGTTGAGCACGGTGGCCTACGCTGTCGCCATGGTCGTGGGTCTGCTGCTCGCCGCCGGCACCGTCTCCTTCCTGCGACGGCGTGGCACATGAGGCGCGTCATGGGGGTGCTGTTCGGGTCGCGGGCGCGGCGGCGCTGGGTCCATCTGATCCTGGGCGGTGCCCTGCTGATGCCCTACTGGCTGCTCGGCACGGTCGTGGCCGGCCCTCTGCTCGGGACGAACGGCACCTTCTACGGGTCGCCCGCGCTGCAGTTCGGGGCATACGCCATCGCCCTTCCGCTCGCCGCGGTGACGGCACTGTTCCCCTTGACCCGGCCCATGTCGGTGGCGGCGGCGCGGGCGCTGTGCGGGGTGGCTCCGGAGCTCTTCGCGGACGGTCCGGCTGCGTCGCCGGCGGCCAGACTGCGCACGGCGGGCTGGTTCACCCTGCACATCGGACTGGGCGGGCTGATCAGCGGCGCGACGCTGGCACTTCCGCCGTTCGCGGTGACCACGGCGCTGCTGCCGCTGTCCGCGGGCATCCGGGAGTGGGTGGGACTGCCCGCGTCGCTGGACCGTCCCTGGTTCCTGGCGCTCGCGCCGTTCGCCGGGGCCGCCATGCTGCTGGCGCTGGCGGGCTGCGCGGCGGCCGCCGGAGCACTGCTGGCCCGCCGGGCGGCGGTGCTGCTGGGGCCGACGCCCGCCGACCGGCTCGCGGCGGCCGAGCGCCGTGCGGCGGAGTTCGCCGCACGTAACCGGCTGGCCCGCGAGCTCCACGATTCGGTGGGGCATGCGCTGAGCGCGGTGACGCTGCAGGCGGGGGCCGCGCTCAGGGTCCTGGACAGCGACGCACCGGGCGACCGGGCGTTCGTACGGGAAGCACTGACCGTGATCGAGCAGACGACACGCCGCACGGTCGGCGAACTCGACGGTGTGCTGGGACTCCTGCGGCAGGAGGAAGAGTCCGACACACTTACGGGGCCCACCCTGGAATCCCTTGAACTCCTGCTCGGACACTGCGGGTTGGCGGTCTCCCGCGAACTCGGCGCCGACCCTGCCGCCGTCCCGGAACCGATCTCCCGCAACGCGTACCGCATCGTGCAGGAGGGCCTCAGCAACGCACAGCGGCACGGCGGCCATGACGGCACCGCCGGGCGGTCACGAGGAGACCGCCGGCCCGTGTCGCTGAGCATCTTGATGGAGGACGGCGCGTTGCGGATCACGATGGAGAACCCGCTGCCGGACCGGCGAGCGGTGGTCCGGCCCGGCGGCGGCCGCGGGCTGCGCGGCATCACCGAGCGGGCGACGCTGCTCGGCGGCCTTGCGGAGGCGGGTCCCCGTGACGGTGTCTGGCGACTGACCGCCGTGCTGCCGCTGGACTCCGCCCGGGGCGGTGCGCGATGAGCGACACGATCCGGGTCGTCCTGGCCGACGACGAGCGCATGGTCCGCACCGCGCTGCGGGTGATCCTCGAGGCCGAGCCGGATCTGGAGGTGACCGGTGAGGCGGCGACGGGCGCGGAGGCCGTGTCGGTGGTGCGCAGTCTGCGGCCCGATGTGGTGCTGATGGACGTGCGGATGCCCGAGGTCGACGGCATTCACGCCACCCGGCGGATTCTCGGCACGCTGGACCCCGCGCCGCGGATCGTGGTCGTCACGACCTTCGAGAACGACTCCTATGTGTACGACGCCCTGCGCGCGGGTGCCGCGGGCTTCCTGCTCAAACGGGCCGCGGCGGCGGACCTGGTGGCGGCGGTCAGACTGGTCGCGCGGAGCGACTCGCTGCTGTACCCGGCCGCCCTGCGCGGCCTGGCCGCGGCCCATGCCCGCAGCGCGCCCTGTCCGGCGCCGTGGGCCGCGCGGCTCACGGAACGTGAGGCCGACGTACTGCGGCTGATGGCCACGGGCATGACGAACACGGAGATCGCCAAGCGGCTGGGCGTCGGTCATGCGACGGCGAAGACCCATGTGGCCGCGGTGCTGGCGAAGACGGGCACACGGGACCGCACCCAGGCGGTGATCGCGGCGTACGAGTCGGGGTTCATCGTCCCGGGCTGAGGCTCCGCGCCGTGCGCGCCGCGCCGCACGGGACCGGACCGCGCCGCGCCGCTCGGGACCGGACCGGACCGGACCGGACCGGATGAGGATTCCCTGAGAAAACCGGCAGAACGGAACGTAACCCTCCGGGCCGGTCGTCCCTCCACGGGATGAACAAGACGACCAGGCGTGCCGCGGTCTTCAGCCTGCTCCTGGTGCTCGCCCTGCTGGTGCGGGCCACCTGGGTGCAGGCCTACCAGGCCGAGGCACTCGCAGACGAGACACACAACCGGCGGAACACGATCGCGAAGTACGCGCAGCCGCTCGGAGACATCGTCGTGGCCGGTTCGCCGGTCACCGGCTCAAGCAGGACGGAGGGCGGAGATCTCGCCTACCGGCGCACGTACACCAACGGTGAGCTCTTTGCACCGGTCACCGGCTACAGCTCGCAGGCCTACGGCGCCACCCAGCTCGAAGGCATCTACGGCGATGTCCTCGACGGCACGGCCGACCGGCTGAAGAACCCGCTGGACGTGCTCACCGGCAAGCAGGGCCGGCCCGGGGATGTCCTGACGACCATCGACCCGGCCGTGCAGAAGGCCGGGTTCGAGGCGCTGGGCAGCAAGAAGGGCGCCGCGGTCGCGATCGACCCCAAGACCGGGCGGATCCTCGGGTTGGTGAGCACGCCGTCGTACGACCCGTCGGCGATCAGCGGCACGCCGGACGGCGACGCCTGGAAGAAGCTCACCGGCAACAAGGACCAGCCGATGCTCAACCGGGCGCTGCGCCAGCCGCTGCCGCCGGGCTCGACGTTCAAGCTGGTGGTCGCCGCCGCGGCGCTGGAGGACGGGCTGTACTCCTCCGCGGACGAGCGTACGGACAGCCCGTCCCCGTACACGCTCCCGGGCACCCGGACGGTGCTGAAGAACGAGAACCCGTCCGCGCCGTGCGAGAACGCCACCATCCGCACCGCGCTGCAGTACTCCTGCAACAACGTCTTCGGGAAGATGGCCGCCGACCTGGGGCAGGAGAAGGTCCGGGCGATGGCGGAGAAGTTCGGCTTCAACGACGCCGAGCAGGACGTACCGGTGCGCGCCACGAAGAGCGTCTACCCGTCCGGGATGGACGCGGCGCAGACCGCGCTGACCGGCATCGGCCAGTTCGATGTGACGGCTACTCCCCTGCAGATGGCGATGGTGTCGGCCGCCCTGGCCAACGACGGTGTCATGGCCGCCCCGCACATGGTCTCCAAGGTCGTCGGCGCGGACGGCACGACCCTGGAGAGCCACGAGGACGCGAAGACCGAGCGGATCGTCTCCCCGTCCACGGCGCGCCAGCTGCGCAGTGCCATGGTCACCGTCGTCGAGGACGGCACCGGCGCCAACGCACGGATCGCCGGCGCCGAGGTGGGCGGCAAGACAGGGACGGCCCAGCACGGCGAGAACAACAGCAAGACGCCGTACGCCTGGTTCACGTCCTACGCGAAGGCCGCGGACAGTGGTGAGGAGGTGGCCGTCGCGGTGCTCGTCGAGGACTCTGGCGCCGCACGCTCGGAGGTGAGCGGCAATGGGCTCGCGGCACCTGTCGCGCAGAAGATGATGAGTGCGGCCCTCCGCTGAGCCTCCGGCCGGTCCGCTCGGCATTCCGGCCGGTCCGCTGAGAATTCGACCGGCACGGTGTCCCTTCGGTCGGTCCTCCGAACACCCCGGTCCGGCCGGCTGCGTCGCCCCGCCGGGCACCCCCGGTGCAGGGGCGCGGCGAGCGGCACGGTATGCAGGAGTGCGCACCATCGCGCCCCCAACTCCCTTGGCATACGGAGGACTTCAGTGCACGCCCTGCCCCGTTCCCTGTCCGGCTGGACCATGGCGGTGTTCGGCGTACTCGCCGCCGCCCTGGGTGTCGTGGGGCTGATCGCTCCGGATGCCCTGATCAGTCTGATGGGCTTCGTCCCCGCGGCGGACGCTCCCCGTCAGCCGGGCGACCACACGCTGGTGTTCCTCACCGCGTCCTCCATGGCCGCGGTCAACATGGGCGTCTACTACATCCTCGCCTCCCTCGCGGACTGGAAGCCCTTCTTCCGCTGGACCGTCCCCTTCCGGCTGCTGACGTGCACGGTCTTCACCGTCGCGGTGATCGCAGGGCGGGCGCCCACCGGATTCCTGGGGGTCGGACTGTGGGAGGGCCTCGGCGCGGCGGTGACCGGTGCGGCACTGTGGCACGAGGGACGGCGGGCGTAGTCAGGGGTGCCGTGGTGGGGACGGGCGGTCGGCCGCCCGCCGCTCACCGTCTATCTGATGCCGAGCAGCTCCTCGATCGGTTCGATCGCGAAGTAGACGGCGAACAGCGCCGACACGCTCCACAGCAGCCAGTGCACCTCGCGCGCCTTGCCCAGGACGGCCTTGATGACGACGTAGGACAGGAACCCCGCGCCGATGCCGTTGGTGATGGAGTACGTGAAGGGCATGACGGCGATCGTCAGAAAGGCCGGGATGGCGATCTCGTAGCGCTCCCAGTCGATGTGCCGTACCTGGGTCATCAGCAGGAACCCCACCACGACCAGGGCGGGGGCGGCGGCCTGTGCCGGAACGACCGTGGCCAGCGGGGTGAACAGGAGCGCGAGGCCGAACAGGGCACCGGTGACGACGGACGCGAGGCCCGTACGGGCTCCCTCGCCGACGCCCGCCGCTGATTCGATGTAGCAGGTGGCGGACGAGGAGGACGCGACACCGCCCGCGACGGCCGCGGCGCCGTCGATCAGCAGCACACGGCCGAGGTTGGGTACGTCGCCGTTCTCGTCGAGCAGTCCCGCCTCGTTGGTGACGCCGACGATCGTGCCCATGCTGTCGAAGAAGTCGCTCAGCAGAAGCGTGAAGACCAGCAGGACGAGGGTGACCGCCCCGGTCTGCCCGAAGGCGCCGAAGAGGCTGAACTGGCCCACGAGCGCGAAGTCGGGAGCGGCCATGATGCTCGGGGGGACATCGGGGACGGTCAGACCCCAGGCGTTGGGATCGATGTCGGCCAGTACGTCGATGAGCATCGCGACCAGCGTCATCACCACGATGGAGATGAGGATCGCGCCGCGCACCCTGCGGGTCACCAGCGCGCAGGTGAACAGCAGGCCCAGGCAGAAGACGAGCACCGGCCAGCCCGAGAGCTGTCCGCTCGATCCCAGTTGCACGGGCACGCTGCCCGTCTCTCCGGGGACCCGGGTGACGAAGCCCGCGTCGATGAAACCGATGAACGCGATGAAGAGCCCGATGCCCACACTGATCGCCTGCTTGAGCGGCTGCGGGATGGCGTGCATCACCGCCTCCCGCAGTCCGGTGACGACCAGCACGCAGATGACGATGCCTTCGACGACCACCAGACCCATGGCGTCCGCCCAGCTCATCAGCGGGGCGAGCTGGAAGGCGACCACGGCGTTCAGACCGAGCCCGGCGGCGATAGCGATCGGCAGATTGCCGCCGATTCCGAGGATCACGGTCATCACGGCGGCGACCAGCGCCGTGGAGGTGACGAGCGCGGGACCGGAGAGCGTCTGGCCGTACTTGTCCTCGGTGCCTCCCAGGATGATCGGATTGAGGACGAGGATGTAGGCCATGGTGAAGAACGTGGCGAAGCCGCCACGGACTTCCCGTGCGAACGTCGATCCGCGCGCGCTGATCCGGAAGTACCGGTCGAGGGTGTGGTGATGCTGCGAAATCGGCATGGCTCTCCTCGGCGGTGGGGGGCGCCTACGGGTGCCGGCTCCGGTGGCCGGGGGCATGCGCCGGAGCCTGCTCGAGATCGCCCGGACAGAACCTAAGGCGTCCGCGGCCCCGGAATCAGGGCGGCTTCCCCATCCGGGCGGGCCATTCACCCTGCCGGCATGCGCGGATGAGCAAGTCGGCAGTTCTCCGGCGCCGCGGCCGCACTCGCCCAACGGCTACACGACGAGCGGGAGAAGACGGTCCAGCAGATCGCCGACATGTTCGGCGTGCCCCGCTCGACGGTGTACGGGCACCTCGACAAGACCAAGACCGTGCCCCGCCGGCCGACAAAGATCGCGGTCGCGCAGCCATGAAAGCTACCGGCGGGTTACTTGTTCCCTGGCATCCGGGCTGGGACTCCGGGGCCGGGTACGGAATGGGGGCTGCCCGCTACGCGCTGAAGTGGATCCCGTTGACGGCCGTATCGAAGACAGGCCGGTATTCCTTCCACTGCGCGTTCGGCGCCGACAGGTAGATCATGTACTGGGTGCCGTCGGTGTGAGCGAAGGCCAACTCAGCGGCACGGAACTCCCGTACCCGCCCTTCGAAGGTGAATTCCCAGTAGCCGGCCGGCCGTCCTCTGAAGGTCGTGCTGCTCATCCTGACCCGCTCATAGCCCGGATTGTCGCGGCGTGTCTGGTCCTCCTCGACCTCGCGCCAGTGCCGCAGGGGATCAGATCCCGCGAACCGGACAGCGTGGACCCTCAGTCCCACCAGGCCGGAGGGATCGACGTAGGCGACTTCACCGTCAGACCGCTCTTTGCGCTTCCAGCCGTCGCGCACCGGAACCGAGAGACCGAGTGCCTCCGTCTCGCGGTGGTATCCGGAGGGTATCGCCGGAGCCGGGGAGGGCTTGCTGCTCGGAGGCTGGGCCGGCGTGGTGACCGCCGCAGGCTTCTTACCGTCGCCGGCAGGCCCGTAGGGCCACAACAGTGCGACGCCTCCCGTCACGGCGGCCGTGACCGCCAGCGCCGCGACAGACCGAAAGCGGACTCGGCGCCGCATGCCGCGGCGTGCAGCGGCCTGGGGCAGTTCTCCATGGTCCAGATGGGTGTGACGTCGAGTGTTCTGCGCCCCGGCCGCATCCGCGAGCAGACGCTCGGCCTCGCTGAGGCTCAGACGCCGATCGGGCTCTTTCACGAGCAGGCCCTCGATCACCGGTGCCAGCTTTCCGGCTTGGGTGAGCGGCTTGTACGAGTCCGAGGTGATGGCGTACGCCGTCTCGATCGGGGTGCCCCGGCGAAACGGCGGTTGACCTTCAACTGCCTGGTAGAGCATCGCCCCGAGCGACCACAGGTCGGAGGCGAAACCGGCCTCGGCACTGCCCCTCAGGCGCTCGGGGGCGATGTAATCGATCGACCCGACCAACTCGCCTGTCCTGGTCAGCGATGGTGTCCCGGACTCAAGCGCGATCCCGAAGTCGGTGAGTACAACCCGTCCGTCATTCCCAAGCAGCACATTGGCGGGTTTGACGTCCCGGTGCAGCACCCCGGCCCCATGTGCGGCATTCAACGCGGCGGCCACCGCACAACCGACACGCGCCGCCTCGCCGGGCGGCAACACCCCGTCCCTCAGCGCATCGCTCAAGGTGACCGAGGGGATGTACTCCATGACGATGCAAGGCAGGCCCTCGTCCACGACGACGTCGTGCACCACGATCACATGGGGATGCACCACCCGCGCGGCGCTGCGCGCCTCCCGCCGCATCCGCTCATGGAGCCGCTGTGCCTCGTCCTCCAGATGCAGGGGTACGTGCAGCTGCTTCACGGCGACGCTCCGCCGCAGGAGCTCGTCCTCCGCTCGCCACACGGTGCCCATGCCGCCGCGCCCGATACGCTCCACCAGCCTGTACCGGTCGGCCACAAGCCGCCCAAGATCGGACACCGTGGGAGTCTTTCACCTCATACACCTGCACGTCCATATGCACAGGCAGGAGCCATTACCGGTACCTCGCACAGCCCGGGCGCCTGCTTTGGGCGCCCGACGTGCGAGCCGGTGATCGCCGCGTCGTCCAGGTCGCGCAACCCGCTTGGCGGGAATACGCAACGCGGGCCCGCGCACACCGCAGCGGCGGCACACTGGGCGGGACGTGAACCGTGGACCGTCCAGGTTCGTGAACACGGGAGCCGCACCCGTCCGGCGCCCGTGCCGCGTCGAGAGGAACTCACCATGCCCACAGCCCCTACCGTCCTGCTCACCGGCGCGGCCGGCGGCGTCGGCACCCTGATGCGCGGGCTGCTCCCCGCGTACGGATACGGCCTCCGCCTGTTCGACAGGGTGCCGATCGAGGGTGAGCCGGAGGCGATCACCGCCGAGCTCTCGGACCGGGATGCGCTGTGCGAGGCGGTCCGCGGCGTGGACGCGATCGTCCATCTGGCGGCGATACCGGTGGAGGCGGCCTTCGAGGACATCCTGCGTGCCAATGTCGAAGGCACCTACCGCCTGTACGAGGCCGCGCGCGAGGCAACCGTGAAGCGCGTCGTCTTCGCCTCCAGCAACCACGCGGTGGGCTTCACCCCGCGCCCGGGAGAGGGCGACCCGCTGATCCCGGTCGGCACGCCCCGCCGTCCCGACACGTACTACGGGCTCTCCAAGGGCTTCGGCGAGGACCTCGCGCAGCTCTACTGGGACCGCCACCGTCTCGAGTCCGTGTCGGTCCGTATCGGCTCCTGTGTCATGGAGCCGAGCAATGTGCGCATGCTGTCCACGTGGCTGAGCCCGGGCGACTGCGCCCGTCTCCTCCATGCCGCGCTCACCGCGCCGGCCGTGGGGCACACCGTCGTCTACGGCTCGTCGGCCAACACCCGGCTGTGGTGGGACCTGTCGACGGCACGGACGCTGGGCTACGAACCCCAGGACGACTCGGAGCAGTTCGCCGAGAAGCTCATCGCCGACCAGGGCGAGCTGGACCCCGCCAACCCGGCCCATGCGCATCTGGGCGGGGAGTTCGTCTCCGACCCGCCCCGCTGGCGGCGGTGAGCCGGCCGCCGCGGAAATACGGATGACGGGCACGATAGGGCGCGGGCATCATTCCGGTCATGCCGAGACCGTCCGGATTCCATTACGAGCAGCGGGGCGACGGCAGCGTCGCCATCACCCACCACGGGCGCTCCGCCGCGACACTGCGCGGGCCGCGTGCCGAGAAGTTCCTGTCCGAAGTGGAGTCGGGTGACGCGCAGCTCGTGATGGCCCGCTGGACCGGCGCGTACCGCTTCGGGAACGAACGGCAGGCCCGCCGGCATCCGAGGAACCAGGCCGGCCGGCGCTGAGGGCCATTCCGGCGCGGCCGTCGCGGGGACGCGACCGCCGGGTCCCCGCTGACGTGCACCGACATACACCGGTGCACCGATTCGGCCGAAGGTAAGGGAACGGCAAAGCCGCCTCGCTCGTTACCTCAGGCATGACAGCTATGACCCCCGGCTCGAACATCCCCCTGGCCGTCGCGCGGGTGACGGTGGACGTCACCGCTCCGGTGCGGCTGGACGTCTCGGGCCTGCTGCTCACGGCCGACGGCAAGGTGCGCTCCGACGACGACTTCATCTTCTACAACCAGCCGACGGGGCCCGGTGTGACCTACCGGTCGGGCGGGGGCACGGCTCCCGACGCGATCGTCGTCGACACCGCGTCCGTCCCGAGCGGGATCGAGAAGATCGTCGTGACGGCGAGCCCGGACGCCGCGGGCCAGACGTTCCAGGGCATCGAGCCCACGGCCACGATCCGCGACGCCGACGGCGGCTCCGTACTGGCGACGTTCACGCCGCCCCGGCTGGGCACCGAGACCGCGCTGGTGATCGTGGAGATCTATCGCCGGGCCGGTGCCTGGAAGGCGCGGGCGGTCGGCCAGGGGTATGCGAACGGGCTGGCCGGTATCGCCACCGACTTCGGCGTCTCGGTCGACGAGGAGCCCGCCGCCGCACCCGCGGCCACTCCCGCACCGGCACCCTCCGCGCCCCCCGCGCCCGTGGCGGATCCGCGGCTTGCCGCGCCGCCCGCCCCGCCCGCTCCTCCCGCTGCCCCGCCCGCCGCCCCCGGCACCGGGAAGATCAATCTGGACAAGGGCAGGGTCAGCCTCCAGAAGAACCAGACGGTGTCGCTGGTCAAGGACGGCCGGCCGCTGCTCTCCCAGGTCAAGATGGGCCTGGGCTGGGAGCCCGCCTTCCGCGGCAAGGACATCGACCTGGACGCGTCGGTGATCGCCTACGGTCCGCAGCGCAACCATCTGGACAGCTGCTACTTCGGCAAGCTCGCCATCCTGGGCGGCGCGATCAAGCACTCGGGCGACAATCTGACCGGCGAGGGTGCCGGTGACGACGAGGTGATCGTCGTGGATCTGGGCCGGCTGCCGGCCGAGGCCACGGGTCTGGTCTTCACGGTGAACTCCTTCTCCGGCCAGAAGTTCTCCGAGGTGGCGAAGGCGTACTGCCGGCTGATCGACGCCACCACGGGCGAGGAGCTGGTCCGCTTCGACCTGACCGGCGCGGAGCCGCAGACCGGGGTCATGATGGCCAAGCTCATCCGGCAGTTCTCCGGCGAGTGGGAGATGACCGCGATCGGCGAGTTCGTGAAGTCACGCACGGTCCGCGGCATGGTCAAGCCCGCGGCGCAGTCGCTCTGACGAACCGCACACCCGAGGCCCGCACACCATCGGTGTGCGGGCCTCACGGCATTCCGGCCTCCGCCCGGGGCGGGCCCGGTGCCGGTGTCAGTCCTTCACCCAGGGCCAGTCGGCGGAAAGCCCTGCCTCCAGCAGCGGGACCATCCGGAACGCCGCGTCCGTCAGTCCGCCGAAGGTGTGCCGGTTGCCCTCGCCCGAGGGCGCGTGGCCGGCCCGGTACCCCGCGAGGTTCCAGGTGTAGACGGGGATGTGCGCCGGGACCTGTGCCGCCGGGTCGCCCTGGTGGCTCCACGCCGCCTGCTCGTCGGTGACGATCAGCACCCGGTCGTGCTTGCGGTAGTGCCGGCGAACCGCCTCGGTGGTGTTGGTGCCGCCGAGGTCACCGAACCGCCCCAGGACCTTCAGCACCGACTCCCCACGCCGGTACTTCACGCTCCTGCTGTCCGTACCGAACTCGACCAGATCCGCGCCGGCCGCCCGCATCGCCAGCGCGGTGCCGAAGATCGCCGCGGCGTCGGCCCGGTTGAGCTGCGAGCGGTCGGAGAGCGGCGACCACATCGAGCCCGAGCGGTCGACGAGGATCAGCGTCCGGCCGGGCAGCGCGGGCACATTGGCCAGCGAGTGCCCGAGTGCCCTCTCCAGCGGGTACGACCAGCGCAGCGACGGCGCATGCTGGAACGCGGCCAGATAGCGGAACGGGAACTGCTTCGATGCCGCGACCACATCCGGGTCCGAGATCTTCGCGGCGACCCGCGCCGCGACCTCGTCCGAGACACCGGCCTGGTCGAAGTTACGCAGATTCCGCACGAGCGCCATCGCGCCCATGGACGGGATCACGGCCTCCCAGGCCGCCGCGTCCATCGGCCCCTGCAGCCAGCCCGCCAGCGCCTCCCAGGTCATTCCGGCCTCGGCGAGCCGCTCGGCGCCGTCCGGTCCGGTGACCAGGGTCCGCCGCTCGGCGACGGGCAGCTCCATCAGCGCCCGGTGGGCGGTCAGCACCCGGTTCGACGCGGGCGCAACGGCCGTGTCGGGGTGGTACCGGCGGTCGAGCGCGTACTGGAACAGCTCGCCCTGCCACGGCTTGTCGGGATCGGGCGACGCGTGCACCAGGTTGAGGATGTCGCCGAAGCGGTAGTCCTTGCCCGCGGTGTCGTACTTCAGCAGCGAGTTGCCGTGGTAGAGCCGGCGCACGGCATCGGCGATGCCGCGCTTGACGGGCTTGGGCACGGCCCGGCCGTAGCGCGAGGTCCAGTAGCCGAGCAGCTCGCCGGGCTCATCGGCGCGACGCAGCACGGAGGCGATGACCTGCCGGTTCGCGGGGCCTTCGGTGGCGCCGGCCTCGAGTCGTGCCTTCACGTACTCGGCCGCGCCGACCAGCGAGGCCGTGCGCATGCCCGCGTCGCCGCGGAGCCACCCGAGGAGACCGGCGGTCCACTCGGGGTCTTCGACGGCGAGGGTGCGGACGAGGGCGGCGAAGCGGTTGTCACGGGTGTCGCCCGACTCGTAGAAGGTCTGCTGCGACACGAAGTTGGCGACGGCGAGCAGGAAGAGCTCGGAGCGCGCATCGCGCCGGACACCGGCGCCGCCCTGATGGGTCGTGGTGCTGCCGGTCGAGCGTACGGGCGAGGTCGCCGCCGCTCGACGCGTGGTACGGGTGTTGAAACGTGCCATGTGAATTCCCCCGAATTCCTGGATTCGTTGGGGGAGGCGCAGCGTGAGAAGACGATGAGAGGGTGCCCGAGGTCGAAGGCGGCCACGGTCCATATAACTGCTGCTCTACCCATTGAGCTACACGCCCCTGAGGCGTGACGGGACTCGAACCCGCAACCGGCTGTTCCCCATGAAGTATCCGTTGCCTGCGCACCGGGCACCCCTCATCGCATGCTGGGCCTCCCGAGATCAAGTTGGCGGCGGTCGGGATTCGATGAGAGCGAAGTAACCGCAGCCTGCGCACCGGGAGGTGCATGAAGTTGTGTTGTCCAGAGAACAGTTCGGCGGAACCGACGATGGTGCTCTGGCCCCTGAGCTACACCGGCCTGAGTGCCGGTGACGGGACTCGAACCCGTGACCTCCCCATGAGGAGTGGAAGTAGGTCCTGCCTGCGCACCTGGACGCTGATCACTCTAGGGTGGCGGGCCGAGTCCGCGCCAAGGGTTTTCCTCCCGCGGGTGCCGGTGACTCAGCGGGGGCTGCGGCGCCTCCACGGCCCGGTGATGGCGAGCATGATGCCCGGAGTCTGGATGTTGGCGAACAGCGTGCGTCCGTCGGGCGAGAAGACCACGCCGGTGAACTCGCTGTACTCCGGCTTCTCCTCGGTGCCGATGTTGAGGTCGTTGCGGGCGATCGGGTAGGTGCGGCCGCTCTCGGTGGCGCCGAAGAGGTGCTGGATGCCCTCGCCGTCCTCGGCGATGATCAGGCCGCCGTAGGGCGAGACGGTGATGTTGTCGGGGCCGTCGAAGGCGCCGTCCTTCGACGGGTCCGCGTTCACTCCGAGCAGCACCTTGAGGGTGAGGGTCCGGCGCCGGGGGTCGTAGAACCACACCTGGCCGTCGTGCGGGAGGCCAGGGCTTTCGGCACGTGCGAACGAGGAGACGATGTACGCGCCCCCGTCCGCCCACCACATGCCCTCGAGCTTGCGCCCCCGGGTGACCTCACCGGCGCCGAACTGCTTGCGCACCGGCACGGACTTGGCGTCGCGGTCCGGGACGTCGACCCAGTCGACGCCGTACACGGTGCCCGTCCTGGTGGCGCGGGACAGGTCGTCGACGAAGATGCCGTGCGCGTCGTAGCACCTGGGTGCCTGCAGCAGCCCGGCGTCCTCGGGCAGGTGGCGCAGCCGGCCGCGGCCGTGCCGGAAGCCGTTCGGCGGCACCCAGCGGTAGAAGAGGCCGTTGGGCCCGGAGGCGTCCTCCGTGAGGTAGGCGTGGCCGCGCCTGGTGTCGATGACGACGGCCTCGTGCTCGTAGCGGCCGAAGGCCTTGACCGGCACCGGATGACGGTTGGCGCGCCGGTCGCAGGGGTCCACCTCGAAGACATAGCCGTGGTCCTTGGTCATACCGTTCTGACCGGCCTTGTCGGCGTTCTCCTCGCAGGTCAGCCAGGTGCCCCAGGGGGTGCGGCCGCCCGCGCAATTGGTGGAGGTGCCCGCGATGCCGACCCACTCGGCGGTACGGCCGTCGTGGTGCGTCTCGACGACCGTGCAGCCGCCGGCCGCCGCCGGGTCGTAGACGAGGCCCTCGGTGAGCGGAACGGGGTACTCCCAGTTGGAGCGGAGGCCCCTGAGCTCGTGGTTGTTGACGAGGAGGGTGACGCCTCGGGGGCCCTCGAACGTGGCGGTGCCGTCGTGGTTGGACGGGGTGAACTCACCCGAGTCCAGTTTGGTCACACCGCTGTGGGTGATGACGCGGTACGAGAAGCCGGCGGGCAGCGCGAGCATGCCCTTCGGGTCGGGGAGCAGGGGTCCGTAGCCGGGGTCCTGGTGGTGACCGCGGTCGGCGGCCTCGGTGGACGTCTGTGCGGCGGTGTCCTCGGCTGCGAGCGCGCCGGGTGCGGTGGCCAGTGCGCCGACGGTACCGGTGAGGGCGACTCCCGCGCCGGTGAGCACGGACTGTCTGGTGAATTCCCTGCGGTTGAGCGGCATCGCGTTCTCCTGAAGGGCTGAGGTGTTGGTGCCTCGAGTACGTGCGTGCGAGTCTGCCGGGGCAGACTCCCGCGCACGCATAAACGGCAGTTGAACACCTGGCGACGCCGTCCGGCACCGGAATGCCGGCCTCCGTGAATCCTCGTCCCTCAGGCCACGGGGCGGGACCGGGCCTTGAAGGCCGCCTTGCGCGCCTCCTTGGCCGCCCTGCGGTCCCGGTGCAGCCGTCCCATCGCCTCCAGCACCTCGGCCGTGGCCGGGTGATCCACCCGCCATGCCGCGTCGAAGAAACCGCCGTGCTGTCCGACGAGCCCCTCCACGAGCCCCTGCAACTCGTCCAGGTTTCCCTCGGCGTGGAGCTGTGCCGCGATCGTGTCGATCGCGAGCCAGAAGATCATGGACTCCGGCGGGGGCGGTACCTCGGCACCCCGCTCCGCGAGCCACACCCGGGCGAGCCCGCCCAGTTCGCGGTCGTCCAGTACGCCACGCACGGCCGGTTCGGCCTCCGCGCCGACCAGCGCCAGTGCCTGCTGGCAGTTCAGCCGTCGCAACGGCGCGCCCGGGTCCGAACCGCGCGCGGCGTCCAGCAGCTCGGCTGCCGAGGCGGGCGTGCGCCGGGCCAGCCACTCGATGATCTCCGCCCGGGCCGCCGCCTCGGGGAAATGCGCCACCCCGTCGAGCAGTGCGTCCGCTTCCCCTTCGGCGAGGTCCCCGACGGCCGGTGCCACCATGCCGGCTTCCAGCAGCCGGGCCCGGACCCCGTAGAGCCCGAGCGGAGTGAGCGTGACCAGCCCGTACCGGGAGACGTCGTCCTCCGCGGACTCGGCGGAAGCGGGCCCCTGCGAGGCGTACTGGTCCTCCTCCTCCATCATGAGGTCCTCGTCGACGGGCCGGTACGCCACCAGCCCGATCAGCTCCAGCAGCCGGAACTGGTCGTCCAGCTTCATCATCGCCTCGGACACCAGCTCGAGGATGTCGTCGGTCGGCTCCCCCATGTCGTCGGGCACGATCATGGATGCCGCGAGCGCGGGCAGCGGCACCGGTCCTCCGATACCGCCCGGGGCGCCCGCACCGCTTCCCGCGAAGACGTCCGCGCCCTCCGGCGCCGCTGCCAGATCCGCCGGGGGCTCCGTCAGCGTGAGCAGGTACAGATTGCCGAGTACGCCGTCGAGGAATTCGGACTCCTCCTCGGGGTCCCAGTCCAGGGTGGCGAAGTCGATCTCACCGTCCTCGCCGATGACCGCGGCGAGATCGTCCAGGAGGGGTGCGATGGCGTCGGCGTGTACCGATTCGAAGGCGTCCTGCCAGAGGGCGAGCATGCCCCTCGGGCTGCCACCCGTGATCAGCGCCAGATTGCCGCCCGCGGTGACGGTGCCCGACTCCTCGGCGTAGCCGTCCTCGGGGTCGACGACCTCGACCAGCCCCGTGTCCACGGCGATCCGCCACGCCGCGCTCGCGTCCGCCGCTCCGTCCTCGTCGGCGGGCAGCCCCAACACTTCGGCCGCAGCGGGGAGTTGTTCGTCGACGAGCAATCCGCCCGGGCCCACCCTGGTCTCCGGTCCGGCCCAGCGCGCGAGACGCACGGCCCGCGACAGCAGGGGGGTGCCGAGTGCGTCCCGTGCCAGCTCCGCGTCCGAGTGCAACCTCACCGGGGGAAGTGGGGGGCGTCCGGTGGGGCGGTCAGCTGACATCAAGTGGATCTCCTCGGCTCGCGCATACCGTCTCGGGCGGCACCCAGCGTAGACGTATTTCATCCGATGCCACCCGGTTCATGCGCTCGTCAACCGTCGTACACCAGACGGCCCTTGACAACTGACGTGTCCACGCAGGAAATTGACGCGCGTAGAACCAGCACCACCACCCTCACACCCTCATTCCGGAGAATTCCCGATGCCTTCGATACCGAGATCTGCCGCCGTCGTGTCCGTCCTGGCCTCCGCCCTGGCCGCCGGGCTGCTCGCCGGTTCCTCCTCGGCCGCCGCCGATGCCGACACCCAGGCCGACACAGCCGGCGTACGCATTCATGACATCCAGGGCACCACCCGCACCAGTCCGCTCGCCGGCCAGCAGGTGAAGGATGTCGAGGGCATCGTCATCGGCGTGCGCACCTACGGCTCCTCGCGCGGCTTCTGGATGCAGGACCTCCAGGCTGACGCGAACCCGGCCACCAGCGAGGGCCTCTTCGTGTTCACCGGCTCCGCCCCGACCGTCGCCGTCGGCGACGCGGTAAAGGTGTCCGGCACGGTCGGGGAGTACGTCCCCGGCGGCCTGAACTCGGGCAACCAGTCCCTGACGCAGATCTCCAAGCCGGCCGTCACCGTGGTCTCCTCCGGCAACGAGCTGCCCGCCCCGGTCGTCATCTCCGGCCGGAAGGTCCCGTCCGCCTACGCGCCCGCCGGCGACCCGGCGGCCGCGAACAGCATCAACGCGCTGACGCTCGAGCCCGGTAAGTACGCCCTGGACTACTACGAGTCGCTCGAGGGCAGCAATGTGCGCATCGGCACCTCGCGTGTCGTGGGCGCCACCGACCCGTACTCCGAGCTCTGGGTGACCGTGAAGCCCAGGGAGAACTCCACCGAGCGCGGCGGCGCCCTCTACGGCTCGTACGAATCCCAGAACGGCGGCCGTCTGCAAATCCAGTCGCTGGTGCCGGCGGCCCAGCAGCCGTTCCCCAAGGCGAACATCGGCGACGTGCTCTCCGGGACGACCGAGGGCCCGCTGGACTTCAACCAGTTCGGCGGCTACACGATCACCGCCCGCACCCTCGGCACCGTCGTCGACCGCGGGCTGGAGCGCGAGTCGACCCGCCCGCAGCGTCGCGGTGAGCTGGCGATCGCCACCTACAACGTGGAGAACCTGGACCCGTCCGACCCGCAGGAGAAGTTCGACGCGCTGGCCAAGGCCGTCGTCGACAACCTCGCGTCCCCGGACATCCTCGCCCTGGAGGAGATCCAGGACAACACCGGCGCCAAGAACGACGGCACGGTCGCCGCCGACCAGACGATCAAGAAGTTCACGGACGCGATCGCCGCGGCCGGCGGCCCGGCGTACGCGTACCGGACCGTCGACCCGGAGAACAACAAGGACGGCGGCGAGCCCGGCGGCAACATCCGCCAGGTCTTCCTCTTCAACCCGGAGCGGGTCTCCTTCACCGACCGTGCGGGCGGCAACGCGACCACGGCGACCGGTGTCGTACGCGAGGGGCGTCAGGCGGCGCTCACGCTCTCCCCGGGCCGCATCGACCCGGCGAACACCGCCTGGTCGGACAGCCGCAAGCCGCTCGCGGGCGAGTTCGTCTTCCGCGGCAGGACCGTCTTCGTCATCGCCAACCACTTCGGTTCGAAGGGCGGCGACGAGGGCCTGACCTCGCACCACCAGCCGCCGGCGCGCCCCTCCGAGGCGAAGCGCGCCCAGCAGGCGCAGGCCGTCAACACCTTCGTCAAGGACATCCTGAAGGCCCAGCGCAACGCCGGTGTCGTGGTTCTCGGAGACATCAACGACTTCGAGTTCTCCGGGACGACGAAGGCGCTGACCGACGGCGGTGCGCTGTACCCGGCGATCAAGTCCCTTCCGCGCGACGAGCGTTACTCGTATGTGTACCAGGGCAACAGCCAGGTGCTGGACCAGATCCTGACCAGCCCGTCGATCTGCGACTTCAGCTACGACAGCGTGCACATCAACGCGGAGTTCGCCGACCAGAACAGCGACCACGACCCGCAGGTGCTGCGCTTCCGCCCGTAGCCACCAGCCTCTGCTACACGCCCGCGCTCATGCTGAGTGCGGGCGTGTAGCGCGTCACGCGGCTGTGTGTCAGCCCCGGGTAGGTCTGCACGCGCTGCCACAGGGGGGTGGCTGATCCGACGCCGTCGCCCGGGGCGTCGAGTGCCGCCTGGTGGGCCCGCTCGCTCTCCCACTCCGCGTAGTTGAGGACCCGTATGCCGTCCGTGCGGGTGTGGAAGTGAGCCGCGATGCCTCCGGGAGGGGTGTGCGGGTCGCTCCCCAGCGAGGTGAACACGGCGTCGATCCAGTCACGCTGGCGCGCCGGGTCCGGCCCCTCGAAGTCGACCTCGACGAGAACGACACAGCCGGGCACCCGGTCGCTCCCAGGGGTGCGCCTGCCACTGCGGTAGAGCTCGTAGGCATGCAGCCCGAGTCGCTCGATCCCGGGCACGGCGGCGTCGACCTCCGCGTTCCACGCCTCTTTGAAGTCGCCCTGGGTGCGCAGGAACCCGTCGAAGGCATCGTCGCTCGTCCACTGTGTGTAATGCAGCAGGGTCCTGCCGTCGTTGCCGGTGTACACGCTGTAGGAGAGCAGCCCCGGGTCCGGCCAGCCCCGCCGCTGCCAGGCCTCCGCCATCGCCTCGACGGCGGCCTTCTGGCGCTCGGGGGTGCCGACGTCCCAGCTGCTGACCCTGATCGCGCCGACTCCGGGGCGGGTGAGGTCGGGAACGGGGACGGGGGCGAAACGCACGCTCATGAAGGTCCTCCTCGGCCGGCGCACCCGTGTGATGCGCCCTTTCGCCTCCCATCGTGAGACCTCGACCAAACTTGAGGTCAACCCCCGAATCCTCAACCTCCCACGTTCACGTCGTTGTTCGGGGCACCGTCACCGACGGGCGGCAGATCGCCCCGCTCGACCGGAACCGCGGGACCGGCCGGCGCCTCGGGGAGCAGCGCGTCGAGCTCACGGCCGTCGGCCCGGTGGGCGGACACCACAGCGGTGCGCAGGGCCGCGCGGTCCACCAGGGTGCTGTCCGCGGCGACCCGGACGACATGGCCGTTCTCGGCCCGGGCGTACTCATGACGGCGGCCCGTGCTGCGGTACCACGTCCCCGCGCCGTCGGGCTCACAGGTCACCTTCGCTCCGGTGGCGTCGTCCACGGGCTGGGACGCACAGGTGGCGGCGGTGAGCGTGCCCCGGTCGACGCGCAGATGGATCCGACCACCGCCGGACGCCGCCACGTAGGTGCTCTGGAAGCCGTCGTCCCCGGAGGGCCCGAGGGACTGCTTCGCCACCTCGAAGCCCGGGACTTCGGTGACATAGATCAGCTCCAGGGCGGACTCCAGGCCCCGGGCCCTGGCCTCCAGGGCAGACCTGCCCGGCGCAGGCCGATCGGACACCGGGCCGTCGGATGCGGACCGACCGGGGGCCGACCGGTCGGATATGCCGCCCGCCCGCTCGGAGCCGCAGGCGGCGAGCAGGACAAGCAGCGGAAGCACGGCGATGCGCGCGGTACGGATCATGCACCCATCCTGCCCGGCACCCGAACGCCCGTGCGTCCCCGTGGCAAGTTCTCGCCACCCTCCTCGGCGCTTCGCCACGCCCCGGGCCCACACCGTTAACCATTACTAACCCTTGATCCACAGGAGATCTAAGTGGACCTTCACGGTAGATCTGTCCGACACTGCGGACATGACGATGCCTCACACACCTCCGCCCCCCTTCGGCCGCGCTCTCTGCGCGATGGTGACCCCCTTCGCGGCCGACGGCGCGGTGGACCTGGACGGCGCGCGCAAGCTCGCCGCCCATCTGGTGGCCGAGGGCTGTGACGGGCTGGTGCTGAGCGGTACCACCGGTGAGTCGCCTACCACGACGGACGCCGAGAAGACCGCGCTCGTCGCCGCCGTGCGCGCGGAGATCGGCCGGTCGGCGAGCATCGTCGCCGGTGTCGGCAGTGCGAGCACCCTGCACACGGTCGAGCTGGGCCGTGCCGCCGAAGCCGCCGGCGCGGACGGGCTCCTGGTCGTCACCCCGTACTACAGCCGCCCGCCGCAGGCTTCCGTGGAAGCGCACTTCCGGCAGGTTGCGGACGCCGTCGGCATCCCGCTGATGCTCTACGACATCCCCGGGCGCACCGGCACCCGGATCGCACCGGAGACGATGCTGCGGCTCGCCGACCACCCGCGGATCGTGGCCGTGAAGGACTGCGCCTACGACCTGCTCGGCAGCGGCAGGGTGATGGCCCGCACCCCGCTCGCCTACTACGCCGGCAGCGAGGAGCTGAATCTGCCGTTGTACGCGATCGGCGGCGCCGGCTTCGTCAGCACGGTCGCGAACGTCGCCGCGGGCCCGCTGCGCGCGGTGCTCGACGCCCATGACGCGGGACGTCCCGCCGAAGCCGCCCGGCTCCACCAGCTCACTCTGCCCCTCACCGAGCTGATGATGGCCTCGGGTCTGCCGGGCACGGTGACGGCGAAGGCACTCCTGGCCGAACTCGGTCTGCCCGCAGGCCCGGTCAGGGCCCCGCTGCAGCCCGCCGACCGGGAAACGGCCGAGGGGCTGCGGGCAGTGTACGAGGAACTCCGAGCGGGTCAGTCCGCCGACTGACCCACGACGGTGGCGTGCTCCAGCACGTCCTCGAGCGGATCGTCGATCTGGCCCGTCGAAATCAGCGCGAACGAGGGCGCGTTGTGGGAGCCGGTGTGTGTCTCGTCGGCCCACGCGGCGCCGGCCGGCTGGACCACCGCCATCAGCGTCAGCGCCACGACGGCGGCCGCCTCGGTCCTCATCCCGTGTCCTCTCGTCCGGGTCCCCCGGCCCTTCGGGCCCCTTCACATCGCCCTGCTCATCCGGTCGGCGGCACCGAAGGTTACGCGGAGTCACTCCGAGGCGGTGCCGGCGGCGTCAGGGGGCTCGCTGTGTGCGCGTATCGCGGCATGTGACGAGCGCCCTTCCCCGGCCGCGGAAGGGCGCTCGTCAGTATCACCCGCCTGATCTGGTCAACGGCCGTGGACGCACGGCCACCGTTGATCAGTTGTGGCTGTGCAGAACCTCGTTGAGGCCGCCCCAGACCGCGTTGTTCGGGCGGGCCTCGACGGCACCGGTGACCGAGTTGCGGCGGAAGAGGATGTTCGAGGCTCCGGAGAGCTCACGGGCCTTGACGATCTGTCCGTCCGGCATGGTGATGCGGGTGCCGGCGGTGACGTACAGCCCGGCCTCGACGACGCATTCGTCACCCAGCGCGATCCCGACGCCGGCCTCCGCGCCGATCAGGCAGCGCTCGCCGATGGAGATGACGACGTTGCCGCCGCCGGACAGGGTGCCCATCGTGGAGGCGCCGCCGCCGATGTCGGAGCCGTCGCCCACCACGACACCGGCGGAGATCCGGCCCTCGACCATGGAGGTGCCGAGCGTGCCCGCGTTGAAGTTGACGAAGCCCTCGTGCATCACGGTGGTGCCCTCGGCGAGATGCGCTCCGAGCCGGACACGGTCGGCGTCGGCGATCCGTACGCCCTTGGGTGCGACGTAGTCCGTCATCCGCGGGAACTTGTCGATCGAGGTCACCTGGAGGTGCAGGCCCTCCGCACGGGCGTTGAGCCGCACCTTCTCGACGTCGTCGACCGCGACCGGGCCGAGCGAGGTCCACGCGACGTTGGAGAGCAGCCCGAAGAGGCCGTCGAGGCTCTGGCCGTGGGGCTTCACCAGGCGGTGGGAGAGCAGGTGCAGACGCAGGTAGGCGTCGTGCGCGTCCAGCGGCTTGTCGTCGAGCGAGGCGATGACGGTGCGGACCGCGACGATCTCGACCCCACGGCGGGCGTCCACGCCGACGGCCTTCGCGGCACCCTCGCCGAGGAGGGCCGCGGCCTGGTCGGCGGTGAGCCGTTCGGTGCCGGCCGGTCCGGGCTCGGCGGAGAGCTCGGGGGCGGGGAACCAGGTGTCGAGCACGCTGCCGTCGCCGGCGATGGTGGCGAGGCCGGCGGCCACGGCGCCGGTGGTGCGAGGAGCGGTGGTGCTGTCGGGCGAGTCAGTCATACGGAAAACCTAACCGGCCGGGGCGGGCAGGTGCGAACCGGTCTCAGGTGCCGGTCCGGTCCGCCTCACCTCGCCCGGGCACCCGAGCCCGGCATGATCCGGACGAGAGACCCCAAGGCAGGACACGCGCGAGCATCTCCCGCGCGTACTCCTCGTCGTAGCTGCCGTCCGTGAGCAGCACCTGCAGGCAGATGCCGTCCATCAGCGCCATCAGCGCCCGCGCCGTGACCGGGTCCGTCCTGCGGGAAAGCGCCTCGACGACGCCCTCGGTCCATTCGGCCGCGACCGGACGCAGCGCCGGGCGGCGCAGGGCCGCGAGATAGAGCTCGTACTCGAGTTCCACTCCGCTGCGTTCACCACCGAGCCACTCCCCCATCAGCCGTGCGAGTCCCTCGGCGAGATCGGCGTCCGGATCGGCGAGGACATCGCTGGTGTGCAGCATCTCGCCGAAGCCCTCGTTCGTCCGCCGCAGGGCCGCGATGAGCAGTTCGTCCAGCGAGGCGAAGTGGTACGTGGTCGAGCCGAGCGGCACATCGGCCTCGCCGGCGACGGTGCGGTGGCTGAGCCCCGCGATCCCGTCGCGCCCCACCACCCGGATCGCGGCATCGATGATGCGCTGCCGCCGCTCGGGGTCGTAGCGCCTGCTGCGCGGCATCAGTGCGCCCCGCCCAGATTGAGCACGACGACCCCGATGACGACGAGCGCGATGCCGGCGATCTTGACGGGATTCGTGGACTCGTCCAGGAACACCATGCCGATCGCGGCCACCGCCGCGGTGCCGACCCCGGCCCAGATCGCGTACGCCGTACCGACGGAGAGGGTCTTCAGGGTCTGCGCCAGCAGGGCGAAAGCGGTCACGTAACCCACCGCGGTGATCAGCGACGGCCACAGCTTGGTGAAGCCCTCGCTGTACTTCATGGCCGTGGTGCCCGCGACCTCTGCCGCAATCGCCCCGGCCAGCAGGAGATATCCCATGTGTACGAGTGTACACAACGATGGGTACGGCCGTACGCATCTTGCGCGGGCCCCGTCCCGCCGCCGCGTCCCCCGTCCCGCTACCGTGGTCCGGTCGAACGGGGACGGAAATCGGACGGGCGGGGGGTACGGCGATGTCGCAGAACACGGGATGGGGACCCTACGAAGGGGCACCGGGAGCACCGGGATGGGGTGGCTGGGGGCCGCCGCCACCGCCCAAGCCGGGAGTGATACCCCTGCGGCCGCTCACGCTCGGCGATGTCTTCGGCGGCGCCTTCGCCGCGCTCGGCCGCTACTGGAAGCAACTGGCCGGCGTGACCCTCGCCGTGTACGGGGCCGCTGTCCTGATCGTGGTCGCCACGTTCGCCCTCGCCTACGCCGCCGTCAGCGACGAGCTGCGGATCTTCGTGAACACTCCGCGGGGTTCGTCCCCGAGCTGGGACCAGGGCGGCCCGCTGCTCACGGCCTTCGTCTGCGTCTGGCTGATCGCCGTGCTGACGATGCTGCTGGCGACGGCGATGGTGCAGGCGAGCATCCCCGCGGTCCTCCAGGACGCCGTCCTCGGCCGCCCCACGACCTTCGGGGTGGTCTGGAGGCGCGCGGCATCACGGGCCCCGGCCGTGCTGGGCACCGTCTTCGTCAGCGGCCTCATCTCGATGGTCCCGGTGGGGCTCGCCTTCCTGGGCTTCGTCAGTTCCGTTTTCGCCCTGGTCGGCCATGACGACTTCCCGGCGGCGACCGGCCTCGCCCTGCTGGGCTTCCTCGGCGCACTGGTGACGGCTCCCCTGGCGATCTGGCTGTGGGGCAGGTTCCTCCTGGCTCCGGCAGCGGCCGTCTTCGAAGGGCAGGGGCCGCTCCAGGCGCTGCGCCGCTCGGCCGCGCTGGTACGCGGCGAGTGGTGGCGCGTGTTCGGCATCTCGCTGCTGGCGTACCTGGGAGCGGCGGTGGCCGGCATGATGCTGCAGCAGCTCGTGAACCTTCTGGGCATGTTCCCGGGCATGCTGACCGACACCACGGGCTTCGACCCGGAATCCGACGGGGCCGAGATCCTGGTGGCGCTCGGCGCCTATCTGCTCATCGCGACGATCGGCAATCTGGTCGTCCAGGTCATCGTGTCGGCCTTCCCGAGCCTGGTGACCGGCCTGCTCTACGTCGACGAACGCATCCGCAAGGAGAACCTCGGCCCCGCACTCGCCGAGGCCGCGGGGATGCCGCAGGCATACGTCCCGCCGATGCCCCCGGGCCCGTATGGGCCTACCGCCCCCGGGGCCCCGCCGTTCGGTCCGTAAGCGCCCGGGGCGGTCCGGGAGGAGCTCGGAGAGCGCTCAGTCCGTGAGCGACTGCTTCGGTCGCAGCACACAGAATTCGTTTCCCTCGGGGTCTCCCAACACTCCGTTCTAGCGGTTCTGGAGTGTGGTCATGGTGGCATCGGTGCTGGTCAAGGGCGAGACGGGCGGGAATGCGCTGGTCCCCACAGGGAGCATGGAGAAAGAATCAGGCGCAACACCCTCGGTCCCTACGTTCGGGGTGAAGAAGGAAGGACGCAGGAAACCTCCGCTCTCCCCGGAGGGTATGGAGACAACACAGGGACCCGGTAACCCGCTCGCGGGGACGGTCTATACCGAGACCCTTCGGGGCGTGCGGTGTGTCCGTCTGTCTGTGCTCACCGACGAGACCACCAGCCCCGACCGACAGCGCGAGGCCGATGACCAGGCGGCAGCCGCGCACAACATCAGCTTCGGCGAGGGCGACCAGCTCCGCGAAGCGGTGGACCTTGACGTATCCGCTTCCAAGATCAGCCCCTTTGACCGTCCCGCCCTCGGTCAGTGGCTCGCCCGCCCCGATGCGTTCGACGCCCTGGTGTGGTGGCGCTTCGACCGTGCCATTAGGTCCATGGCCGACATGCACGAACTTGCCAAGTGGGCCCGCACACACCGAAAGGTGTTGGTGTTCGCCGAGGGTATCGGCGGGGGCGGACGCATGGTGTTCGACTTCCGTAACCCCATGGATCCCATGGCGGAACTCCAACTGACCATGTTTGCCTTTGCCGCTCAGGTAGAGGCGCAGTCCATTTCGGACCGCGTTACCGGGGCTATGGCTGCCATCCGGAACATGGTGCTGCGGTGGCGTGGCTCGCGTCCACCGTACGGCTACATGCCCGCCCCCATGCCCGAGAAGCACGGCGGGGTGGGATTCACGCTCGTCCCCGATCCGGACGCGGTCAAAGTGACCGTGCGCATCGTGCGGGAACTTTTCGAGGGCAAGACCATTTCGGCTATTGCCGTAGGGCTCAATGCGGACAGCATTCCGAGCCCGCGTGATCACTGGGCGGTGAAGAAGGGGCGGAAGACCGGCGGGCGGACCGGCGGAGTTAAGGGGCTCGTTAAGGACGCGTTCCTGTGGAACCCCGCAGTCATTACGCGGATGCTGCGGAACGAAACGCTGCTCGGCTGGAAGATGCACAAGGGCAAGCCCGTACGCGACGCCGAGGGCAACCCGATCATGCAGACCGAAACGCCGATCGTGACACGAGAAGAGTTCGACCGTATTGGCGCGGTGCTGGACGAGCGGAGCATAGACAACAGCGCCAGGAAAGACACGGATGCGTTGTTGTTGCGGGTCATTCACTGCGATTCGTGCGGCGGACGCATGTACCTGAACAAGCAAGAGAGCAAGAAGAACCAGCACCCCACGTACAAGTGCAACCCCTACTCGCGCGGGTTCAAGTGCGAGAAGTCGGCGAACATTAGGGGCGATTGGGCAGACGAGTACGTGACCGCCGAGTTCCTGCGTCTGGTCGGCCCTATCCAGACAACCCACGTCGTGACAGTCCCCGGGTACGACCCCGGGCCCGAACTGCGCGCCACCATTGCGGAGTTCGCGGAGCACCAGGAACAGAAGGGACGCCAGAAGTCCAAGCACGCTGCGGCCGAGTGGCAGAAGCGCGCCGACGCGCTCGACAACCGCATAGCCGACCTTGAGTCCCGGGAGAAGCGTGAGCCGCAGCGCATCGTGACGAACACGGGGAAGACGTTCGCAGACGAGTGGGCCGAGAAGGACACGGCGGGACGGCGCGCGCTGCTGATCGAAGCCGGGGTTCGGTTGAACGTGCGGCGTGGCACACGTGGCGGGTGGCGGACGCTGGACACACGCCGCGTGGACTTCACCATGTCCGGAGAGCTGGACTCCGCAGCGGCAGCCCTCGCGGACGTGGCATCGGCGCTCGCATCTGAGACACGCGGGGACACCCCGGCGGAGGGCGCGAGCGTGCGCCTGGTCAAGCCCACCCGCGAACTGGTCGCCGCATAGCACCCAGCACGCCCCTACGCCCCTCAAGAGCTCCGGACGGTCCCCGTGCCCGCCGGGGCTCTGGTGTGCCCACAGAAGGCTGCACGCGGGTTCGCTGTGCAGCGGGGGAGGGCTATGACGGAATGACGGTTCTACCTGTCTTTTCGGATGTGCCTAGAAAACCTAGAGAGAAACCAAAACAGCGTCCGAAGCGTCATACCGTCATCCCTGCTGAGATCCTGTTGCTCTCCACAAAGAACGAGACGCTAAGGCCGATCCTCACTACCGGGCGCAGACGCATAGGGCGGCTCTCCGGCTCGCCCTCGGCGGACCGCTGGGCAGCAAGAGGCGAAGAAGTGTTGGGGTGTCGAACTTCGACTGTTTTTGGGGAGGCCAAGAAAAACCTAGAGAGAAGAGAGATTGGGGTCCGTCTCGACACTTCACCACCAACCCGCCGCAAGCAAGCGGCCCGGTATCCGGGAACCCTTCCGTCCCTATTAATGGTGAGCCAAGAGGCGGACACACTCCGGACCGCCGAGCGAGAAGCCATCGCCTCCGCAATTGTAAAGCGGGAAACCATCGCCCTCCCGTTAAAACCGGAAGGGCCACACAGCCCCTGAACCCATCTGAGAGGCACGATGAACACCACACGATACATAGAGGTCTGCGCGCTGCTGCGACGCGCAGAGAGCACCGCACAGGACGCCCTTAACGGCGACCAGGCCGCCGCACGTACAACGCTCGCCCTGGTGGCCGACGCACGACAGCGCGCCGAGAACACGAGTTCCGGCATCTGCACACACCCGAACTGCTCGAATGAACTGAACTACGTCGGGCGGGGGCGTCGCCCCCTCTACTGCTCGGCAGAATGCCGCACAGATATCTACCAGGCAACACAGATGGCTGCGCGTGCGCTGATTGGAACCCCGGAAAGAGTTCCCGCGCAAGGGTGAAATCGCCCGCAGCTCCTGAGCTTCAATTGCCACCCCTGACGTGTGGCACGCGGGGGATTTTTCATGCCTGAATAGAGTAAAGGAAATACTATGAACGAATATCTCAACCGCGCTGCATTTCTGGACGGTAAGCGAGACAAGGGCCAGATCCGCGCCGACGCGTTCAAGTGGGATGAGCGAATGGAAAACCTTGCCGCGCTGCGCGACTCGCGCCCCGAGGTATTCGAAAACCTCGGCACGACTGTCCGACTGAGCCTCGGCTATTACGAGAACGACAAGAGGATTGCAGCCGAGCACGGCCGCGACGTAACGAAGGGCGCCAACTGACATGACCACCAACGAAATCCAGACGGCTGCGGAGCGAGTTGCCAAGCTCCAGGCTCAGGCGGAAAAGCTCTCCGCTCCGCTCGCCGATGCGCAGGCTCAGTTGGAAGCAGCGCAGGAAGCAGAAGCGGCCCGCAGGGCGGAGCGCGGGGCGGTCTATGACCGCGAGTTCTCCGACACCTGGCGGTCCCGAGCCGAGGAAGCAGCAAACTCCGGCGATGATGCCCGCGAGCGGTTCATGGAGGCTCTGTCGGCCGAACCGTGGTTCGCCGCATATGTTGAATACCGTGCTGCCCGCTACCGGCGCGGACACGTGATGACCGAAGCGCAGAGGGCACAGCGGTTCATCGGGGAGGAAGTCACAGTTCCCGAACAGCGTTGGTACGCCGCGATGATTCTGGACGATGTACAGAGCGCAGTCGAGAGCCGTTCCGCTGAACTCGGCGCGAAGTTTGCCGAGGAGCTGATGCAGGCGCGCGAGGACTACATTTCCGGGAAGGGCGCGTAATGGCGGTTGACGCACTCGACCCCGGACCGGATGGCGATTACCCGTACTTCCCCCGTGATGAGCACGGGCGGCCCGCGTGGGCCGATACAGCAACGGACGCAGAGACCGTAATTCCGAGGGGAGTTCAGCAAATGCGGCACGCTGGCCGGCTCACGGTTATCGACCTCACACCCCGCCATCCGGACGGAACACCAATTGATCCCCCGGCGATCCCGCCGAATGGCCCCCATGCCGCGTAAGCCCCGTACCCCCTGCCCGATACCCGGATGCCCCGAGTTGATGGCAGGGGGCCGCTGCAAGGAACACCAGCGGCAGGCGAACAAGGAACGTGCCTCACGCGGTGGTGCCGTCTACACCACACAATGGCAGCGCACCCGGCGGGCATACCTGTACGCCAATCCGTGGTGCGTGCTGTGCGGTCAGTCCGCAAAAGTGGCTGACCATTTCCCACTCAGCCGACGCGAGCTGACCGCACGCGGCGAGGCGAACCCGGACGCGTGGAAGCACCTTCGGCCGCTCTGCTCGACATGCCATAACCGAGAGACAGCACGCCATCAGCCCGGTGGATTTGCTGCGGAAGCACGTTCGCGCCGTGAATCGGCCGAGCGCCCACCGTTCTGACCAGGGGGGCACTCCCGGCTCCCCTGCCAAATGAGCGGCAGTGAGCGCACAAACTCTCGCCGCGACTAAAGCCGTTTGCGCGGGCCTGTTGCGCTGCCCGCATACAGAAAGGATTTGACCATGGCTGACCCATGGCGCAAGAAACCCGCACTGCAAGTTGTTCGGGAAGGCAACCCCGGAAAGCGTCCCGTACCGCAGAACGCTGCCGTACCGCCCTCGGAACTCGCCGAGCCCGATTGGCGCGAGACCTTCCGCAGCGTCAACGATCCGAAACAGGAATCCGTGAACTCCCGCTGCCGAGCGGTCGCCTCACGGGAATGGCAACGCGTCGTCCCTGTGCTGAAACTCGCGGTCGGACTCGGCGAGGTAGATACCACGGTCCTTAAGGACTACTGCATATCCGCCGCGCGAATCGACCAATGCGAGCGCGAGCTATCAGAGAATGGCTTGCTCGTCCGGGGCGAGCGAGGGTGGCAGAAGAACGGCGCTACCACCATCGCGGGGCAATACCGTTCCCAACTCGCGCGCTACATCAGAGAGTTGGGTCTCTCACCGAGCGCACGCACCGCCATCGCGGCCCCCGAGCCTGACGACGATGACAGCTCGGACGTGTGGGACTGACTCGTAGCAATACAGAACCCCCGTGCTCGTCACCCACGCCAGGACGGCGAGTGCGGGGGTTTTCTTAGTTTTCAGATCAAACCGCTACTGACGGAGGGGCAACAAGACGCGCACGCTCATAGAGGTTCCTAGCAGCTTGATTCTTTAGGTAAGGGCGAATTCGAGCCTGCATTCTGGAAATACTTTGGTCACACTGCCCCGATTGCACATGGGGATAGATCTCGACAACTTTGACCCACGTAGCACAGGCGCTCTCAAGATAACCGATCTCCAGTTGGCGTTCAGCAAGCATTGAGAGATAGCGGATTCGATTCCTTTTGAAGGAGGTGTGCCGTAGCTTATCTGACTCTTCCAGTTCCTTGACCGATCCGCGAATATCCCCTAGTTCATAGCGAACCTGGCCTGCATGGTAAGTGAGCGACGAAGGGTTATATGAGCCGAAAGTCTTCGCCTGCGACTCGGCCTTTTCCATCGCCACTTCAGCCTCTCGGAGGTACATCAGCGCTCTCGTCCGTTCCCCAAGCTGCGCGGATGCGTGCGCTTGTTGCCCGGCCAAGAAGGCACGCATTCGGGGGCCAGCCTGGGGCGAAGCGGAAGCGGCGGCGTCGGCAAGGCGTATGGCTGCTTGTCCGTGCCGTAGGTCAACGGCTTGGACGCTCATTCCTCGTAGCGTGGTGCAGTAGGTTAGGTGGTCCTCTGAAGCCCCTGCTAGTTCTAGCGCTTTCAGGTAATACTGTTGCGCTAGGCCATGAACGCCTTCATCAACGGCCATGTATCCGGTGAGGTAGCAAAGATCGGAAGCGGCCGACATCATCGCCTTGCGGACTCCTTCCGATGCGTCGGCTCGGAGGTAGGGGGCAACCGTATTTACGAGGAATGCTGCTGCCATCGGTCGGGCGTGCCGACCCCCGAATTGGTCATCCAAGTCGGATACGCGCTCCGTCATGGCAATGACCATATCTACCTCAGCCATTCCTATGCGCTGGGTCTTTCCAGTCTGAATCGCTTCCATGCGGCCCACAACATCGGGCCAATTGGGGACGGTTAGCGCAACGGAGAAAAGCCCTGCACTTAGGACGCTTCGGCGGGACGGGTCCATATCTTGCCTCCCGAGGTCTACCAGCCCTTCCACGGTAGTCGGATGGCTGTTGGACTCTTCCGGGGGTGCCGGGAATCCTGCCTCGGTGTGCGTGACGGGACGGAGCAGTCGCCGGGCGAGTGCTTCCAGGATCAGCGGCCGAACGGATTCCTTCGGGAGGTGGCCGTTCAACCACTGGTGTACCGAGGGCTGTTGGTACTTGAGAGGGGTTCCGCGTTCGGTTCCGATGCGGTTCACCTCTTGGGCGAACTGCCGCAGGGTCCACCCGCTCTCGCGGTACAGCCGCTCAAGTCCGGCGTTCGGCTGTCGTGTCGTCACTGGTCCCCAACTCCCGTGCTCTGACTGCTTAACGCTCTTAACTCCTGCCCTCTTCCCAACGGTACCGCTGTGCGTGGTCGGACGGTTGCCTAGTGCGAGCACGGCCACCGCAAGGGATGACACCGTAAGGAGGGCCCGGACATGGAGAAGCACGCACGAACGGCCACGGGGAACCCCGAGCGGTCCAGTGCGGGGATACCGGTTCGGGCCTACTGGTGCGAAGTGCTCGCCGAAGGAGAGGTGTACGGGACGCGCGAAACGGTTCCGTACGTCCTTGGCACCTTCCATACGATCTCACCGAAACTCGCACTGCGGTGGTTACGGAGCGAGGCCGAGCACATCGCGGACCGGCTTGACCCTGACCCGGAGCGTTCCGCGTGGGTACAACCGTGGATGCGCGTGGACGTGGTGCCTGTGCCCGACTGCCCTACGGAGTTCCGTTTCTGGGCTGAGGACGCCGAGGAGCACCAGACCGCCTGGGACCAGCTCCGGGAAGGTGCGCCCCTCTCGGTGGTCGTCCCGGACAGAGGGTGTCGGTTCACCCTGACCGCATGGCCTCTGTTCGTTCCCTCGCTGCCTGCCATTGATCGGCAGCCCACAAGCCCCCGCCCTAGTCGCACGAGCCACAGGAAGGCCCGTCGCACGTCGGGTTGGCTTGTCCCCTTTCTGCGACCAGGGCGGGCCGCAACATCCCACCGCTTCCGCCCCGGCGGGGACTTTCCGGGGCGCCGGTAACCATCACGGCCGGTAGCCCAACCGAGGGCGGATCGCTCGACCCCGCGTGACGAACGGGGCGGGGCTGAGCACTCGAACACAACCGCGAAAGACGAGCGAAGGAGAACAGCGTGAACACCCTTCCCCATGTGGAGCGCGTCGCCAAGCGTGCTCGGGAGATCCTGACGGCCATCGAGGCGGACCCAGAGTTTCCGGCCTTCCAGACGGCCAGCCTCAAGTACGACGCAGATTGGCAGTGCTTCACCGGTTCCGTGGTCGTCGCGGAGTACGACCAGGAGAAGGACAAACACGGCCTGTTCGCGGAAGGGCTCAAGGCCCTGTGCCTCAAGGCCGCCGTGTTCGAGATGACCGGCGACGAGCGCGCGGCGGAAATCTCCGTCGCCGTGCCCGTGGACGAGATGACGCACGCGATGATCGCGCAGCCACAGCTTCTGGCCCGTATCACGGCGCGGGTCGGCGTCTCGGTCATCCACCAGACCGACCAGGAGCACACGGACTGGCGGCCCGAGGACTACACCCATCGGGCGTATCGCGCCGCGTGGGGCGAGCTGGACCCACGGCTGTGGCTTCCCGCCGACGAGGTCACCCGCCGGCTCGCGTGGCTCGACCAGAAGTACGCGGCCATGGGGTTCCGCAAGCAGGGGCAGGCGCACAGCTTCACGTTCTCGGCGGACGAACTCGTCGCCGTGCCCGCGTAGCGGCTAGCCGAGGGCCCGCCGCATCACCGTAAGCGGGTCCAACTCGGGAAACCGCTCCCGTACCTGTTCCTGTGCCTGAGAGATCAGGTCATCGAGGAAAACGGGAGCGACGCTCCACAGCACGTCACGCAAGTACGGAACCACTTCGGAAGGGTCGGGCGGTAAATCCAGCTCGACAGCAAGCGGTGCGCCCTCGCTCTTGTAGCGCCCCGCAGGCAGCCCGACCTTTTCGGGGTGGACACAGACCGGTGTTCCGTCGCTCAAGTACCGCTGCCCGTCAGCCTTGTTGAACGGGCATTCCGGGGTCGGGCGCTCGAACACATCGAACTCCCCAACCGGGTGAACGCGCGACGGGCACACCCCGCACGCCAGGTGGTACACGTCGCCGTTCACGAAAGGCTCGGGCATGTCCGGAGCCTAGCTGTCACCACCTCCACAGACGCCCGTTACGGACCGCACCGCCCCCTCACGGGACGAGCACCGAGACGGGATGCAAGACCCGTTGCGGGGCCGCTGGGCGTGTTCGGCAACGGATGAGGGGCCAACCCACGGTGCGCACCGTGCGAGGTCCCGCCCGCCCCGTCCGTGCGCGCCCCGTGGCACATGGGCGGGGCGTCCCTTCCGCTGTCACGTAGAAAGATCAACCGTGCCCGCCCTTTCCCTACGTCGCCGCCTACAGCAACGAGCTTGGCCCCCGAGAGAGTGACTTGTGCATCGAGGTACCGCGTAGCGGCATACCGCACATCGCGTATGTGAAGCCTCGCCCAGAAGACCGAGACGCGCACGGCAACCTGTGGGCCCGCATGACCCGCCCGCCCGAGAGCGAGCGCGGATCCGTCCTCTTTGACAGCATGGACCCGCTGCGTCAGCGCGAGTGCATGCAGGGGCTGCTCTGTCAGGTGTGCGCGAAACCGGCCGAGACGAGTGCGGGCACGTTGTTCGTAGAGTGGGAGCGCTCCGGCGAGCAACCGAAGAGACTCGACCGGATCACGACCGACGCGCCCCCCGTGTGCCGGACGTGCCTCCCACTGGCGTTCCGAGCATGCCCGTTCCTACGGGGCGAGAAAACCGCCGTGGTGCTGCTCGCCCGTAAGTCCGTGCTGAGTGGGGTGTCAGGCACGGTCTACCGCGTGGGCGATGACTTGGAAGCCTGGATTCCGTCCGAGCAAGACGTGTATTCCAGCTTCAACAAGCGCCGATACCCGGGGATGCTCGCCCAACGGCTTTACCGCAAGTTGCGGAGCGTGAGCGTGCTGGACCTGGAGAACCTTCCGACCGAGCTAGCACCTACGCCATAGCTGGCTAGCCACGGTCGAGCCTCACGCGTGGCCCTGGCGCTCGCCCTTGGCCTGTCGCTCGGCGACAGACGGCCCCATTCAGTAAAGCGCCCCGGAAGACCGCTGGTATCGGTCCGCCGGGGCTCCGCCGAAACAGCTTTAGGGAGCTGAAACGACATGCGCGACTCTATCGCCCGCGCCCTTTCCTGGGTGCTCGCCTTAGTCGTCCCCCGCAAGCCCGGACGCCACAGCGCGGAGTATCTCACCGCGAACAAGCCCGAACCCGCCCCTGTCAGTCCGTGGTTACGTCCCTGGACCGGACCGACCAAAGAGGAAGCTGCCGAGTTCTTCCGGCAGCAAGCCGAATCCACGCTAGAACTCGGCGTGATCCGCGAGCGTCGCCGCGCGGCAGCCTTAGCCACGCTCGGCGTCGACTACCCGTACACCTACGACGGAGCACCGTTCGGTCCTGACGCGTTCGCCGCTGCGGGGGTGACCGCATGAGTGTCGACGAACTGTTCCCCGTAGTCCTCAGTGGACGAGTTGCGCTCTGTGTCGAGTGCAAGACCGTGACGCGCGCTGCGATTCCCGTCCGCTACATACAGAGCAACAGCGGTCCCGGGACGACCCTCTACGCGTGCCCTGACCATGCCGTGAAGCTCGGGGCGGGCCCGACCCCCGAGGACGAGCTACGCGCCCTGTAGAACTGCGTGCAGACAGCAAAACGCCCCGTGCGGCCCAACTGCCGTGCGGGGCTCTGTCGTTGGTGCTGACGTGCGCGTATGCTCAGAACTGGTAGTCGGAAGTGTTGGGGTCCGTGAGCACCACCCAGCTCACGTCCGCGCCCTGCCCCACGTCGGCCCTCCGCGCCCCGAGGCCGAGGATCCGCTCCACCTCGGCGTCCTGGTCGTCCGGCGCCAGATCGATATGCAGCCGGTTCTTGACGGTCTTGCGCTCCGGCACCGGCACGAAGCACATGCCGGGCATCGCGTACTCGTCGGCGCCGATGACGACCACGTCCTCGGCTTCGTCGAGCACCTTCCAGTCGAGGACCTGACACCAGAAGCGGGCAAGGCCCGGCAGATCACGGGCATCGACGACGAGGTGGTACAGACGGACGGCCATGCCCTCCAGTGTGCCTGGGGGTCCCCCCTGCTCGAAGAGCTTGGGGGAGGGCATGGCCGTCGTCGGTATCCGGCTGTGCCGGGATGTCGCAGCGGACCCGGTGGGTCAGACGTTGAAGCCGAGGGCGCGCAGCTGCTCACGCCCGTCGTCCGTGATCTTGTCCGGGCCCCACGGCGGCATCCAGACCCAGTTGATCTTCAGCTCGTTGACGATGCCGTCCGTCGCCGACTTCGCCTGGTCCTCGATGACATCGGTCAGCGGACAGGCCGCGGACGTCAGCGTCATGTCCAGGGTGGCGATGTTGGAGTCGTCGATGTGGATGCCGTAGATCAGTCCGAGGTTGACGACGTCGATGCCCAGCTCGGGGTCGACGACGTCGTAGAGGGCCTCGCGGACCTCCTCCTCGGACGCCTTCGAACCCGCCGGCCGCTCGGCCGGGGGCGCGAAGGTCGACTCGTCCGGCCACTCCTGCTCCGTCGTGCCCCCGGCGCCGGCCGTGGTCTCGGCGCTCGTCATGGTCTCGGCGTTCTCACTCATGCGGTCTTCCCTTCGGACAGCTCCGACAGCTCGGACTGCTCGGACAGCGCCTGGGCCGTCGCGTCCTTCCACGCCATCCAGCTCAGCAGGGCGCACTTCACCCGAGCCGGATACTTCGAGACACCGGCGAACGCGACCGCGTCCTCCAGCACCTCCTCCATCGCGTCGTCGGGCTCGATCTGGCCCTTGGACTGCATCAGCTCCAGGAAGGTCGCCTGGATCTTCTGCGCCTCGGCCAGCTCCTTGCCGACGAGCAGTTCGTTCAGCACGGACGCCGAGGCCTGGCTGATGGAGCAGCCCTGGCCCTCGTAGGAGACGTCCTCGATGCGCGAGCCGTCGTACTTCACGCGCAGGGTGATCTCGTCGCCGCAGGTCGGATTGACGTGGTGTACCTCGGCGTCACCGTCCCGCAAGCCCCGCCCGTGCGGGTGCTTGTAATGGTCCAGAATCACGTCCTGGTACATCGAATCAAGCTTCACGCGTCAGTCCTTCATCCGAAGAAGTCACGGACGTGCTCCAGGCCGTCGACCAAGGCGTCCACCTCGGCCGGCGTGGAGTACAGATAGAACGACGCCCGCGTGGTCGCAGGAATTCCGTACCGCAGGCAGACGGGCCGTGCGCAGTGGTGGCCGACACGGACCGCGATGCCCTGCTCGTCGAGCACCTGCCCCACGTCGTGCGGGTGGATGTCGCCGAGCACGAACGAGATCGCCGCACCGCGGTCCTCTGCCGTGACCGGGCCGATGATCCGCAGGTCGGGGACCTCCTGGAGGCGCCGGACCGCGTACTCGGTGATCGCGTGCTCATGCTGGGCGATCTTGTCCATGCCGATCGAGGTGAGGTAGTCCACGGCCGCGCCGAGGCCGACGGCCTGGGCGATCGGGGGCGTGCCCGCCTCGAACTTGTGCGGCGCGGGAGCGTACGTCGACGAGTGCATCGAGACGGTCTCGATCATCTCGCCGCCGCCCAGGAACGGCGGCAGGTCCTCCAGCAGCTCCTGGCGGCCCCACAGCACACCGATACCGGTCGGGCCGCACATCTTGTGGCCGGTGAAGGCCACGAAGTCGGCACCCAGGGCCTGCACGTCCAGCGGCATGTGCGGAGCGGCCTGTGAGGCGTCGATGAGGACGAGCGCGCCGACCTCCTGTGCCCGGCGGACGATCTGCTCGACCGGGTTGAGCGTGCCCAGGATGTTGGAGACCAGCACAAAGGAGACGATCTTCGTCTTCTCGGTGATGACCTCGTCGATGTTGGACAGGTCGAGCCGGCCGTCGTCGGTGAGACCGAACCACTTCAGCTTCGCCCCGGTGCGCTGCGCCAGCAGCTGCCACGGAACGATGTTGGAGTGGTGCTCCATCTCGGTGATGACGATCTCGGTCTCGCTGTCCACGCGGTAGGGCTCATCGGCCCAGCCGAGCATGTTCGCCACGAGGTTCAGCGACTCCGAGGCGTTCTTGGTGAAGATCACCTCGTTGCGGCTGGGCGCGTTGATGAAGGCGGCGACCTTGTCGCGGGCACCTTCGTACAGCGCGGTGGCCTCTTCGGCGAGCACATGCACACCGCGGTGGACGTTGGCGTTGTGCTGCTCGTAGTACTCGCTGAGCACGTCGAGCACCTGGCGCGGCGTCTGGGACGTCGCCGCGTTGTCCAGGTAGACGAGCTTCTTCCCGTCGTGCAGGACGCGGTCCAGGATCGGGAAGTCCTTACGGAGCGCCTCGGTGTCGAGGAGGCCGGGGAGCCCCTGGCGGGGATGGGTCACGCGGATACGCCACCCTTCACATATGCCTCGTAGCCCTCGGCCTCCAGCTTGTCCGCGAGCTCGGGGCCCCCGGACTCGGCGATGCGGCCGTTCGCGAACACGTGCACGTGGTCGGGCTTGATGTAGCGGAGGATCCGCGTGTAGTGCGTGATCAGCAGGGTGCCGACCTCGCCGGTCTCGCGGACCCGGTTGACTCCTTCGGAGACGACGCGCAGCGCGTCGACGTCCAGACCGGAGTCGGTCTCGTCGAGGATCGCGATCTTCGGCTTGAGAAGCTCCAGCTGGAGGATCTCGTGGCGCTTCTTCTCACCGCCGGAGAAGCCCTCGTTGACGTTGCGCTCGGCGAAGGAGGCGTCCATGGCGAGCTGCTCCATCGTCTCCTTGACCTCCTTCACCCAGGTGCGCAGCTTGGGGGCCTCGCCGCGGATCGCGGTGGCGGAGGTGCGCAGGAAGTTGGAGACCGAGACACCGGGGACCTCGACCGGGTACTGCATGGCGAGGAACATGCCGGCGCGGGCACGCTCGTCGACGGACATCTCCAGGACGTCCTCGCCGTCCAGGGTCACGGAGCCACTGGTGATCGTGTACTTGGGGTGGCCCGCGAGGGAGTAGGCGAGGGTCGACTTGCCGGAGCCGTTGGGCCCCATGATGGCGTGGGTCTCCCCCTGCTTCACGGTCAGGTCGACGCCCTTGAGGATCTCCCGCGGGCCGTTCTCGGCCTCGACGGAGACGTGCAGGTCGCGGATTTCAAGCGTTGCCATGGGTGACTCAGGACTCCTGGGTGACGGAGACGAGCACATCGTCCCCTTCGATCTTGACGGGGTATACGGGGACGGGTGACGTCGCGGGAAGGCTGTCGGGCTTGCCTGTGCGGAGGTCGAAGCTGGAGCCGTGCAGCCAGCACTCGATGTGGCAGTTCTCCACCTCGCCCTCGGAGAGCGAGACGTTCGCGTGCGAGCAGATGTCGTTGATCGCGAACACCTCGCCCTCGGTGCGGACGACGGAGACCGGCGTGCCGTCGAGTTCCACCCTCTTCGGGGTGTCCTCCTCCAGCTCGCTCAGCCCGCAAGCTCGGACGAAGGCCATCAGACGGACGCCTCCAGCTCGGCCTCGATCTTGGCGATGAGGCGCTCCTCCACGTCCGGCAGGCCGATCTGCTGGACCAGCTCGGCGAAGAAGCCGCGGACGACCAGGCGGCGGGCCTCGGCCTCCGGGATACCGCGGGCCATCAGGTAGAAGAGCTGCTCGTCGTCGAAGCGGCCGGTGGCGGAGGCGTGTCCGGCGCCGACGATCTCGCCGGTCTCGATCTCCAGGTTCGGCACCGAGTCGACCCGCGCGCCGTCCGTGAGGACGAGGTTGCGGTTCATCTCGTAGGTGTCGGTGCCCTCGGCCGTGGCCTCGATGAGCACGTCGCCGATCCAGACGGCGTGGGCGCCGTCGCCCTGGAGCGCGCCCTTGTAGACGACGTTCGACTTGCAGTGCGGCGTGTTGTGGGTGACCAGGAGTCGGTGCTCCTGGTGCTGACCGGAGTCGGTGAAGTACAGACCGAAGAGCTCGGCCTCGCCGCCCGTGCCCGCGTACGACACACGCGGGTGGAGCCGTACGACGTCGCCGCCGAAGGTGACGACGACGGACTTGAAGGAGGCGTCCCGGCCGACCAGCGCGTTGTGCTGACCGACGTGGACGGCCTTGTCGTCCCAGTCCTGGACGGATACGACGGTCAGCTTCGCACCGTCACCGAGGACGAAGTCGACGTTGGCCGCGAGGGCCGCCCGGCCCGTGTGGTCGATGACCACGACGGCCTCGGCGAAGGCTCCGAGCTCGATGTGCTGGTGGCCGAAGGCGGTGGCGAGCTGTCCCTCCGGGGATTCCCCGTGCACCGAGATCCGGATGGGCTCCGAGAGCACGGCCTCCTTGGGGACGGTGACGACCGAGGCCTTCTCGAAGGACGAGTACGCCTGGGCGGCGACCCGGTCCACGGGCTTGCCGGCCGTGCCGAGCCGCGCGTCGTCGCGGCCGACCGTCTCCACGGTGACGCCCTCGGGGGCGCTGATCTCCACGGTCACCCCGCCCGCGGTGGCGACCGCGGTGCCGTCGTGCAGCCCGGCGAGGCGGTCCAGCGGGGTGAACCGCCACTCCTCCTCGCGCCCGTGCGGGACGGGGAAGTCCGCCACGTCGTAGGACGGGGGCGCACTCATGCGCGTGGCGACGGTGGACTCCGCGGCCACCGCGATCGCGCCGGCGGTGGTGGAGCCCGCCGGAATGTTCTGAGCCTCAGCCATGGCTGTCGTTGTGCTCTCTTCCTCGGTCAAAAGTGTGCAGCTGCGTGTCGGGCGCCGGTCCGTGCTAGCCGACGGCCCCTTCCATCTGCAGCTCGATCAGCCGGTTGAGCTCCAGCGCGTACTCCATGGGCAGCTCCTTGGCGATCGGCTCGACGAAGCCGCGCACGATCATCGCCATCGCCTCGTCCTCGGAGAGGCCGCGGCTCATCAGGTAGAAGAGCTGGTCCTCGGAGACCTTGGAGACGGTGGCCTCGTGGCCCATGGACACGTCGTCCTCGCGGACGTCCACGTACGGGTAGGTGTCGGAGCGGGAGATCGTGTCGACCAGCAGCGCGTCACAGAGCACGTTGGACTTCGCGCCCGGCGCGCCCTCGCCGATCTCGATCAGACCGCGGTAGGACGTGCGGCCGCCACCGCGCGCCACCGACTTGGAGACGATGTTCGACGAGGTGTTCGGCGCCATGTGGACCATCTTGGCGCCGGCGTCCTGGTGCTGGCCCTCGCCCGCGAACGCGATGGAGAGCGTCTCGCCCTTGGCGTGCTCGCCCATCAGGTACACGGCCGGGTACTTCATCGTGACCTTGGAGCCGATGTTGCCGTCGACCCACTCCATGGTCGCGCCCTCGTACGCCACGGCGCGCTTGGTGACCAGGTTGTAGACGTTGTTCGACCAGTTCTGGATGGTCGTGTAGCGGCAGCGGGCGCCCTTCTTGACGATGATCTCCACCACGGCGCTGTGCAGCGAGTCCGAGGAGTAGATCGGGGCGGTGCAGCCCTCGACGTAGTGGACGTAGGCGTCCTCGTCGACGATGATCAGCGTCCGCTCGAACTGGCCCATGTTCTCGGTGTTGATCCGGAAGTAGGCCTGCAGCGGGATCTCGACGTGCACGCCCTTCGGCACGTAGATGAACGATCCGCCGGACCACACCGCGGTGTTCAGTGAGGCGAACTTGTTGTCACCGGCGGGGATGACCGTGCCGAAGTACTCCTTGAAGAGCTCCGGGTGCTGCTTCAGAGCGGTGTCGGTGTCCAGGAAGATGACACCCTGTTCCTCCAGGTCCTCGCGGATCTGGTGGTAGACGACCTCGGACTCGTACTGGGCGGCGACACCGGCGACCAGGCGCTGCTTCTCCGCCTCGGGGATGCCGAGCTTGTCGTACGTGTTCTTGATGTCCTCCGGCAGGTCCTCCCAGCTCTCGGCCTGCTTCTCGGTGGACCGCACGAAGTACTTGATGTTGTCGAAGTCGATGCCGGACAGGTCGGAGCCCCAGTTCGGCATGGGCTTCTTGCCGAACAGCTTCAGACCCTTCAGACGCAACTTCAGCATCCACTCGGGCTCGGACTTCTTCGCGGAGATGTCGCGGACGACCTCCTCCGAGAGGCCGCGCTTGGCGGCGGCGCCGGCGGTGTCGGAGTCGGCCCAGCCATATTCGTACTTGCCCAGGCCCTCCAGCTCGGGGTGGGCAGTCTCCGTGGGGAGAGTCATGCGGGGTTCCTCCCGGCCTTGCTTGCAGATGCTGATGTGTCGGTCTTCGTGTGACTGGTGCTGCTGTCGCTCGCGCCAGGGGCCGCCTTCGGGATGAAGGTCGTGCACACTCCGTCGCCGTGGGCGATGGTCGCCAGACGCTGCACATGGGTCCCGAGCAGGCGCGAGAAGAACTCCGTCTCCGCCTCGCACAGCTGGGGATACCGCTCGGCTGCGTGGGCGACCGGACAGTGGTGCTGGCACAGCTGCTCGCCGACCGGGGCCTCACGGGCCGTAGCAGCGTACCCGTCGGCGCTCAAGGCCTTGGCCAGAGCCTCGGTACGGCGCTCGGGGTCGGCGGCCTCGACGGCCGTGCGGTACGCCTCGGACTCGGCTTCGATCCGGTCCCGGGCGAAGGCGGCGACTGCCGCCTCCCCGGCGGCACCGCCGCCGGCCGTGCGCTCGATCCAGCGCAGGGCCTCGACGGCGAGCTTGTCGTACGACTGCTCGAAGGCGTCGCGGCCGCAGTCCGTGAGTGCGAACACCTTGGCGGGACGGCCGCGTGTGCGCGCTCCGTACACCCGCTGCTCCTGGGCGGCGACGACGTCGTCGCCCACGAGTGCGTCGAGGTGCCGGCGGACGGCGGCCTGGGTCAGTCCGAGCCGCTTCGCGAGGTCGGCGACGGTGGAGGGCCCGTGATCCAGGATCGACCGCGCGACCCGGTTGCGCGTCGAGCGCTCCCCGGTCGCGAGCTCCTCCTGGGGGGCCGAATGCCCCGCCTCACCGTTTTTCACAACGCCATTGTTGCGTAATTCCTCGGATCGTGACAAGCCGCGTCCGGCCGCCCGACGGTGCGGTACATCACTTAGGGAAACCTAACCTGACCTGCGGAGACGATCATTCCGGTGCTCCGGCCCGCGGCCGGGACCGGCTACAGCAGGCCCTTCGGCACCTCACCCTGTGGAGTGAGTTTGTCGACGACCTGAGGAAGCACATCGGCGAGCTGGTCGGCGGCTCGCTCGGGTGCGACGCCCGCCTGCTGCGCCACCCGGTCGAGGACCTGGTACGGGAGTGCCTGGGCGAGTTCCGGGCCGCTGACCGGCTCGTTCTCGCCCAGGCCGACCCAGGACCGGACCTTGGCGGCGAGACCGCCTTCGTCGAGCTCGTTCAGCAGTCCCTGGAGCGGGTTGCCGCCGCCCTGGCCGCTGTCGCCGACCTCGCCGAACAGCGAGGCCAGCAGCTTGCCCGCGCCGTCCTGCGCGCTGCCCAGCAGCCCGCCGAGCAGACGCTCCAGATCGTTTTCCGCCATGGCTGTCGCCTTTCCGGAAGGGGTCTCCCACGGGGCGTGACCGTTCTTCCGAGGGGCAGGACCGGTCACCCGTCCAAGCCCATCGAAGGCCTACCCCCGGCGCGCGTGATCGGGCCGCCCCGCGGGACGGTTCACTCGCTTGCGGCCCGGGTCCCGTCGCCCGGCGCACGGAGCGGTCCGGGTGTGCGGGTCACCGTGCGCCCGCACGAGGCCGCGGCACGGGCGAAGGCCGCCGCGTCGCGCACGGCCGACCCGCCCGGATCGTTGTTGAAGAACGCGAAGACGTCGGCCCCGTCCGGCCAGGCGCCGGCGATACGTCCGGCCCAGGACGCCAGCGCCTTGCGCCCGTAGCCCGGCCACGGCTCCGCCCGGCCCTCGTGGAACCGCACGTAGCCCCAGCCGGTGGTCCGCCACAGCGGCGTCAGCGGCCGGGATCCCCTGTCCGCCCAGCACAGGGCCGCGCCGCGGTCCTCCAGCACCCGCCGGACCTCGCCGGTCCACCAGGATTCGTGCCGGGGCTCGACGGCCACCCGCACTCCTCGCGGGAAGCAGCCGAGCACCGCGTCCAGGGCACCGGGGTCGGCTCTGAGGGTCGGCGGCAGCTGGAGCAGCACCGGTCCCAGCCGCTCCCCCAGCCCCCGGGCGTGCTCCATGAGCCGGTCCACGGGCTCCTCGGGGTCGTGCAGCCGCTTGATGTGAGTGAGATAACGGCTCGCCTTCACCGCCATCAGGAAGTCGTCCGGGGTCCGGTCGTGCCAGTCGGCGAAGATCCGGCGCTCGGGCAGCCGGTAGAAGGCGTTGTTGTTCTCGACGACCGCGAAGTGCCGTCCGTACTCCTCGAGCCACAACCGCTGGGGAAGGCCGTCGGGGTAGAGCACACCGCGCCAGTCCTTGTACTGCCACCCGGAGGTGCCGATGAGCACGGGCATGTGGTGCTCCTTCCCCGTGGCCGGCGGCTCACCCGCCTCCCGGTGCCGCCCGGTGCCCTGCCGGCGGGATCCGGACCCGGGGGCCCGGGGACCGGCCGCGGCTCCTTAGACTTCCCCGCATGATGAACGAGTCCGCCGTCCAGGTGCGGAGCCTGGTCAAGCGGTACGGAGCCAAGACCGCGGTGAACGGGCTCGACCTCGACGTCCGCGCCGGCACGGTGACCGCCGTCCTCGGCCCGAACGGCGCCGGCAAGACCACCACGATCGAGACCTGCGAGGGCTACCGCCGCGCCGACTCGGGCACCGTGCGCGTCCTCGGCCTCGACCCGGTCGCCGACGCCGGGCGCCTGCGCCCCCGGATAGGCGTGATGCTCCAGTCCGGTGGTGTCTACTCGGGCGCGCGCGCCGACGAGATGCTCCGGCACACGGCCAGGCTGCACGCCCACCCGCTCGACGTGAACGCCCTGATCGAACGGCTCGGCCTCGGCTCCTGCGGCCGCACGCCCTACCGGCGGCTGTCCGGCGGACAGCAGCAGCGGCTCGCGCTCGCCATGGCCGTCGTCGGCCGCCCCGAGCTGGTCTTCCTCGACGAGCCGACCGCGGGTCTCGACCCGCAGGCCCGCAGGTCCACCTGGGAGCTGGTGCGCGAACTGCGCACGGACGGTGTGACCGTCGTCCTCACCACCCATTTCATGGACGAGGCCGAGGAACTCTGCGACGACATCGCGATCGTCGACGCGGGCCGCGTCGTCGCCCAGGGCAGCCCTGAGCAGCTCTGCCGCGGCGGTGCGGAGAACACGCTTCGCTTCACCGGCCGGCCGGCGCTCGACCTCGGGTCACTGCTGAAAGCCCTGCCCGACGGGACGTCCGCGGCGGAGCTGACCCCGGGGGCGTACCGGATCTCGGGCACCGTCGACCCGCAGCTGCTCGCCACGGTCACCTCCTGGTGCGCACAGCACGGGGTGATGCCGGACGGCATCTCGGTGGAGCGTCACACCCTGGAGGACGTCTTCTTGGAGCTGACCGGGAAGGAGCTGCGTTCATGACCGCCGAGACGACCACGGACGTGACGACGGAGGCGTCGAGCGCGTCGGGCACGTCGGGCGCCTATGCGCCGAAGCCGGGCGCGGCGCCCATCGGACGGATGATCACGGCGCAGGCGGCGCTGGAGACCAGGATGCTGCTGCGCAACGGCGAGCAGCTGCTGCTGACCGTGATCATCCCGTCGCTGCTGCTGGTGCTCTTCTCGACGGTCGACATCGTCGACACGGGCGCGGGCAGCGCCGTGGACTTCCTCGCCCCCGGCATCCTGGCGCTCGCCGTGATGTCCACCGCCTTCACGGGTCAGGCGATCGCCACCGGCTTCGAACGCCGCTACGGCGTGCTCAAGCGGCTCGGTGCCTCACCGCTGCCCCGCTGGGCGCTGATGACGGCCAAGACGCTCTCGGTCCTGGTGACCGAGGTGCTCCAGATCGTCCTGCTGACGCTGATCGCCTTCGCGCTGGGCTGGTCCCCCGGGGGAAGCCCGCTGTCCGTACTGGCGCTGCTCGTCCTCGGCACCGCGGCCTTCTCCGGGCTCGGGCTGCTGATGGCCGGCACGCTGAAGGCGGAGGCGACGCTCGCCGCGGCGAATCTGGTGTTCCTGCTGCTTCTGGTGGGCGGCGGGGTGATCGTCCCGCTCGAGAAGTTCCCGGAGGCGGCCCAGTCGGTCCTCGGCCTGCTGCCGATCTCGGCGCTCTCGGACGGGCTGCGGGACGTGCTCCGGCACGGCGGCGGGATGCCCTGGGGCGATATGGGGATCCTGGCGGTCTGGGCGGTCCTCGGGCTCGGGGCGGCGGCAAGGTTCTTCCGCTGGGAGTGAGCGCGGGGCGCAAGCGGTGCGCTGTCGCCGCACGGCCGTTCGTGCCGGGGCGTCCCCCCTCGTGAAAGCTTGCACAAGCGGCCGCCTACGATAGTCGCCGTGCAAACCCCCCTCGCCTTCATCGCCCGTCGCTGGACTCCGTCCCCCAGGACCGTCCGGCGCGCCGCGCTCTCCGCCGTCGTGATGAGCGTCCTCATCATCGTCACGGGTGGCGCGGTCCGGCTGACCGGCTCCGGCCTCGGCTGCGACACCTGGCCCAAGTGCACGGACAACAGCCTCTTCGCCACACCCGAGCAGGGCATCCACGGCGCGATCGAGTTCGGCAACCGCATGCTGACCTACGTCCTGTCGGCCGCGGTCGGCTGGGCGATCATCGCGGCGCGCTCCACCAAGCCGTGGCGGCGCGGGCTCACCCGGCTCGGGTGGGCCCAGTTCTGGGTCGTGATGAGCAATGCCGTCCTCGGTGGCATCACCGTGTGGGCGGGCCTCAACCCGTGGACCGTCGCCGGTCACTTCCTCGCGGCCAACGCGCTGCTGACGGTGGCCACGCTCACCTGGATCCGGGCGGGCGAGGGCGACGACGCACCGCGCCCGCGGGTGCCGCGTCCGGTGCGGAAGCTTTCGTGGGCGCTGCTGATCTCCTCGGGGCTGCTGATCGCGGTCGGTACGACCGTGACCGGCTCGGGGAAGCACGCCGGCGACAGCAGCGATGTGCCGCGGATGCCGTTCGACTGGGTGGACGCCGCGCATGTGCACGCCGCGCTGGCCTGGCTCGTGTGCGCGCTCGCCGTCGCGATGTGGCTGGTCCTGCGGATGATGGACGCCCCTGATGACACCCGCGCCCGCGCCCGGGAGCTGCTGATCGTGCTGCTGGCCCAGGGCGCCGTCGGCTATGTGCAGTTCTTCACCGATGTGCCCGAACTGCTGGTCGGCACCCATATGCTCGGTTCCTCGCTGATGTGGATCGCGGTGCTCCGGCTGGCGCTGAGTCTGCGCGAGCGCCCGTTCGGCAGCCCTGTGAGCGCAACGCTGCGGGACGACCAGGCGCTCACAGCGGCGTAGGTCCTGCTGTCCGCACGGCCCCGGACGTCACCGTCCGGGCCTGGACGGGCAGTCCGTAGACGCGGCGGGCATTGCCCGACGCGATCATCTCCGCCACCCGCTGGGCGTCCGCGCGGGACCAGGCGCCGTCGGTGACCCAGCCGTTCAGCACCCGCCCCAGTGCCTCACGGAAGATCCGGGCACCGACCACATGGAGCTCGGGCAGCCCTCGCGAACCGCTGGAGAACAGCAGTTTCCCGAACGGAGCCAGCTCCAGGATCTCCGCGAGCACGGAGGCGGCCCCCGCCCCCGTGTGCGCGAGCGCGGGCCCGACGTCGGCGTACACATGCGGGAAGACGCTCGCCAGATGTGCCGCGTGGCGGTGGTACGGATAGCCGTGCAGCAGGACGAGATCCGTGCCGAGACCGGTCGTGGCCGCCGCGAAACCGGTGAGCAGCAGCGGATCGTCGACGCCGACGTGCAGCTGCAGCGGCCGTCCCGCCGCGACGGCGATCCAGAGCAGATGGCGCAGCAGTACGGGGTCGGTGAGCCGGCCGCCCACCCGGCGCCCGGACAGCCAGCGCCCCGTCGCGCCCCGCACCTCGCCCGGCCCCGGCGGTTCCGGGGCGAGAGCGAGTCCGTGCCGTACGCCCGCGACGGAGGTGAGGGCGACCGCGGTCCCCGCCGCGCCATGCACGGCCTCGGCGAGGTTGGCGAGGAAGCCGTCGACGGTGCCCGAGGTGTCGGCGACCTGTTCCGCGAGCTGTTCCAGGCGGGCGATCTCATGCGCCTGCGCGTCGCCCGCCGCGGCGATCTCGGGGAGCCCGGTGATGTCGCCCGGCAGCCCGGTGTCCACGAGATAGGTGGAGATGCCGGTGGCCCGCAGCAGTCGTCTGCCGGATTCCAGGACGCCGAGCTCCCGGCGGCGGGCGAGGTAGTGCGCCGGCGGGCAGTGCGGCTCGAGCCCGAGCAGCGGCGGGCACCAGCGCCGTACGGCGAAGCCCGTCTGGGTGTCGAAGAAGGTCGTGCCCGGCGCGGGCGGCCCGGCGGTCCTGCCCAGATGCGCCTCGAAGGTGCCGAGACCGAGCTCGGTGCGCAGGACGCCGTGGCAGTACTGGTCCACCAAGGACGGCGTGTCGATCATCCGGGGCCTCCCTGCGGGGGACGTGCTTCCACACGTCCTAACGGGTGAGCCCCGCATGAGGTGTTGCACACGGCCCGACGGGCTGTTCCGCGGCATGGTCGGGCCGTCGGTGGCCCGGCGCCCGGGCGTGATGGCCCGGGTGGCGGCCCGGCCGTGCGTCAGCCGTTGGAGGGGCCGCCGACCTGGATGCCCGCCATGCGGGTCCACTCGTAGGGGCCGGTGCGGACCTTCGCCGCGAAGTCGCCGTCGAAGGACTCGTGCATCGTGATGCCGGACTTCTCGGCCGCGCTGGCCGCGATGGCGTACGTCGGGGCCACGAGGTCGCCCCAGCCGCCGTCCTCTCCGACGAGCACGATGCGGGTGCCCCCCTGGCCGATGTACGCGAGCTGGCCCTCGGCGCCGCCGTGCGCCTTGGCGAAGGCGCCGATCTGCTTGGCGAGCTTCGCGGCCCTGCGCTCGGCACGGGCGTCCTGCGGTGGCGTGGTCTCGTCGACCTGCTGGGTGTCTGCCATGACCTGGATGCTACTCGCGGGTAGATCCACTGGCGACCACTGGGCCACGTGGCCTGGGCCACGCCGTGCCCGCACCGTACGGCGCCGGGCTGCTGCCCGCGCGCCCGCACCTCAGCGCAGGAACGGCCTCAGCGCAGGAACGGGTCCACGGCCACCGCGACGAACAGCAGCGAGACATAGGTGATCGACCAGTGGAAGAGCCGCATCTCCTTGAGCTTGCCGCCCCTGGCGCCCGCCTTCGCGCGGTTCTGCAGCGCGTGCGCCTCCCACAGCCACCAGCCGCCCGTCGCCAGGGCGACCGCCGTGTAGAACCAGCCGGTGTAGCCGAGCGGCGTCAGCAGCAGCGAGACGACGACCATCACCCAGCTGTAGATCACGATCTGGCGGGCGACGACCTTGTTGGAGGCGACCACGGGGAGCATCGGCACACCGACGCGCGCGTAGTCCTCCTTCACCTTCATCGACAGCGGCCAGTAGTGCGGCGGCGTCCAGAAGAAGATGACCAGGAAGAGGATGACCGCCGCCCACGACATCGAGTTCGTGACGGCGGACCAGCCGATCAGTACCGGCATACAGCCCGCGATGCCGCCCCAGACGATGTTCTGCGCGGTGCGCCGCTTCAGCAGCATCGTGTAGACGACGACGTAAAAGAGGAGCGCGCCGAGCGCGAGCGCGGCCGACAGCCAGTTGACGAGCAGCCCGAACCAGAGGGTGGAGACCACCGCGAGGGTGAGGCCGAAGACCAGGCCCTCGCGCGGCGAGACCATCCCGGTCACCAGCGGACGCTGCGAGGTGCGGTCCATGAGCGCGTCGATGTCGCGATCGATGTACATGTTGAGCGCGTTGGCGCCGCCTGCCGAGAGGTATCCGCCCACGCAGGTGGCGACCACCAGCCAGAGGTCCGGCACCCCCTGGGCTGCCAGGAACATCACGGGAACCGTGGTGATCAGCAGCAGTTCGATGATCCGCGGCTTGGTGAGCGCCACGAATGCCTTGACGCGGGCACCCAATGGCCGATGGCCCCCTGGGCCGGTGGTCAAGACGACCCCTGCGGGCCGGGACTCGACGGCCGTCACGCACACCCCTGACAGAGAATTCCCAGCAAGCCTCGAGAGCGGCCCCTCCCGTGCCCGAAGGCTGTGGGGGTATCAGCATCCGTGAGGACTCGCGCGTACCACGCCACTCTAGACGCTGGCCGCATGCCGATCTTCGCGGGGGTGGGGTCGTGTTGAGCGCTCCGCGGAGACGGCACGTATTGAGCGGCGGGAGCGACGGGATCACCGACAGGAGGCGAAGTCGGGCCCATGAGCGCACCCTGGCAGTGTCGGCCGTGTCCGAGGGGAGAGACGTGCTCTCGAAGGGATGCCCGCTGCTGCGAGGGTAGGCTCGACAGCGCCCGGTACACCTGTTCAGTCACCGGGCCCCGAACATGTGGAGAGGAGCCCTGACCCAGGGTGAGCACCAAGCCGACCACCACAGATCTCGAGTGGACCGCGTTGGACCAGCGGGCCGTGGATACCGTCCGTGTCCTCGCCGCTGACGCCGTACAGAAGGTCGGCAACGGCCATCCGGGTACGGCCATGAGCCTGGCTCCCGCGGCGTACGTCCTCTTCCAGAAGCTGATGCGGCACGACCCCGCCGACGCGGACTGGACCGGCCGTGACCGGTTCGTCCTCTCCGCAGGTCACTCCAGCCTGACCCTCTACATCCAGCTCTACCTGGCCGGGTACGGCCTGGAGCTCGACGACCTCAAGGCCTTCCGCACCTGGGGCTCCAAGACCCCGGGCCACCCGGAGTACGGCCACACCGTCGGTGTCGAGACCACGACCGGCCCGCTCGGACAGGGTGTCGCCAACGCCGTGGGCATGGCCATGGCCGCCCGTTACGAGCGCGGTCTGTTCGACCCGGACGCCGCCCCCGGCACCTCGCCGTTCGACCACACCGTCTGGGCCATCGCCGGTGACGGCTGCCTCCAGGAGGGCATCTCCCACGAGGCGTCCTCGCTGGCCGGCCACCAGAAGCTCGGCAACCTGGTGCTGCTGTGGGACGACAACCACATCTCCATCGAGGGCGACACCGAGACGGCCGTCTCCGAGGACACGCTGAAGCGCTACGAGTCCTACGGCTGGCACGTGCAGCGCGTGGAGCAGCTGCCCGGCGGCGACCTCGACCCGGCCGGTCTGTACCGTGCGCTGAAGGCGGCTCAGGAGGAGACCGAGCGGCCTTCCTTCATCGCGGCGCGCTCGATCATCGCCTGGCCCGCTCCGAACGCCCAGAACACCGAGGCGTCGCACGGCTCGGCGCTAGGCGACGACGAGGTCGCGGCCACCAAGCGGGTCCTCGGCTTCGACCCCGAGCAGGCCTTCGAGGTCTCCGACGAGGTCATCGGGCACACCCGCAAGGCCCTCGACCGCGGCCGTGACGCGCGCGAGGAGTGGGAGAAGGGGTTCGCCGAGTGGCGGGCCGCCAACCCCGAGCGCGCCGCCGAGTTCGACCGCGTCCGCGCGGGCGAGCTGCCGGCCGGGTGGGAGGAGAAGCTCCCGGTCTTCGAGGCGGGCAAGGGTGTCGCGACCCGCGCCGCCTCCGGCAAGGTCCTGCAGGCGCTCGGTGCGGTCATCCCCGAGCTGTGGGGCGGCTCCGCCGACCTGGCGGGCTCGAACAACACCACCATCGACAACACCTCGTCCTTCCTGCCGAAGGGCAACCCGCTGCCGGAGGCGAACCCCTACGGCCGCACCGTCCACTTCGGCATCCGCGAGCACGCGATGGCCGCCGTGATGAACGGCATCACGCTGCACGGCAACACCCGGGTCTACGGCGGCACCTTCCTGGTGTTCTCCGACTACATGCGCAACGCCGTGCGTCTGTCCGCGCTGATGCACCTTCCCGTGACGTACGTATGGACGCACGACTCGATCGGCCTCGGCGAGGACGGCCCGACCCACCAGCCGGTCGAGCAGCTGGCCTCGCTGCGCGCCATCCCGGGTCTGAACATCGTGCGCCCGGCCGACGCCAACGAGACCGCCATCGCCTGGCGGGAGATCCTCAGGCGCTGGACGAAGGAGTTCGGTGTGGGCGCCCCGCACGGTCTGGCGCTGACCCGCCAGGGCGTGCCGACGTACGAGCCCAACGACGATGCGGCCAGGGGCGGTTACGTCCTGTTCGAGGCCGAGGGGTCCGGCGGTGAGGCCACGGACGCGCAGGTGGTGCTGATCGCCACCGGCTCGGAAGTGCACGTGGCGGTCGAGGCCCGTGAGCAGCTGCAGGCCGGGGGCATCGCGACCCGGGTCGTCTCGATGCCGTCCACCGAGTGGTTCGAGGAGCAGGACCAGGCGTACAAGGACAGCGTCCTGCCGCCGTCGGTCAAGGCCCGGGTGGCCGTCGAGGCGGGTGTCGGTCTGACGTGGTACCGCTACGTCGGCGACGCCGGCCGGATCGTCTCGCTGGAGCACTTCGGTGCCTCGGCGGACGGCAAGCTGCTGTTCCGCGAGTTCGGGTTCACCCCGGATGCGGTGGCCGCCGCCGCCCGGGAATCGATTGACGCCGCCGCGCGCTGACGCCGGTATACGACCAGTAGGAGATGCAACTCTCATGACAGACGCACTCAAGCGCCTCTCCGACGAAGGCGTGGCGATCTGGCTCGACGACCTGTCGCGCAAGCGGATCACCTCCGGCAACCTCGCCGAGCTCATCGACCAGCAGCACGTCGTGGGCGTCACCACCAACCCGTCGATCTTCCAGAAGGCGATCTCGTCCGGTGACGGCTACGAGCAGCAGCTCGCCGATCTGGCCGTGCGCCGGCTGACGGTCGAGGAAGCCCTGCGGATGATCACGACGGCGGACGTACGGGACGCCGCCGACGTGCTGCGTCCGGTGTTCGACGCCACCGGCGGCCAGGACGGCCGGGTGTCGATCGAGGTCGACCCGCGGCTCGCGCACAACACCGCGGCGACGATCGCCGAGGCCAAGCAGCTGGCCTGGCTGGTGGACCGCCCGAACACGTTCATCAAGATCCCGGCGACCAGGGCCGGCCTGCCCGCGATCACCGAGGTCATCGGCCTCGGCATCAGCGTCAACGTCACGCTGATCTTCTCGCTGGAGCGCTACCGCGAGGTCATGGACGCCTACCAGGCCGGTCTGGAGAAGGCGAAGGCCGCCGGTCTCGACCTGTCGCTGATCCGTTCGGTGGCGTCGTTCTTCGTGTCCCGGGTGGACACCGAGATCGACAAGCGTCTGGACGCGCTCGGCACCGACGAGGCGAAGGGGCTGCGCGGCAAGGCGGCCCTCGCCAACGCCCGCCTCGCCTACCAGGCTTACGAGGAGGTGTTCGCCTCCGACCGCTGGGCCGCGCTGGACAAGGCGGGCGCCAACAAGCAGCGTCCGCTGTGGGCCTCGACGGGCGTCAAGGACCCGGCGTACAAGGACACGCTGTACGTGGACGACCTGGTCGCCCCGGGCACGGTGAACACCATGCCGGAAGCCACGCTCGACGCGACGGCCGACCACGGGCAGATCACCGGCGACACGGTGCGCGGCACCTACGAGCAGGCGCGTGCCGAGCTCGACGCCGTCGAGAAGCTCGGGATCGCCTACGACGACGTGGTGCAGTTGCTCGAGGACGAGGGCGTCGAGAAGTTCGAGGCGGCCTGGAACGACCTGCTCAAGTCGACGCAGGCGGAGCTCGAGCGCCTCACCCCTTCGGAGGGCTGAGCATCTTGACTCCCGCACACGGGGCAAACCCGCTCCGTGACGCCGCGGACCGACGGCTCCCGCGAATCGCGGGGCCGTCGGGCCTCGTGATCTTTGGCGTTACGGGCGATTTGTCACGCAAAAAGCTGATGCCCGCCGTGTATGACCTCGCCAACCGCGGGCTCCTGCCGCCGGGCTTCTCGCTCGTCGGCTACGCCCGGCGAGAGTGGGACAACCAGGACTTCGCACAGGAGGTCCACGACTCCGTCAAGCAGCACGCGCGTACGCCCTTCCGCGAAGAGGTCTGGCAGCAGCTCATCCAGGGGATGCGCTTCGTCCAGGGCGACTTCGACGACGACGACGCCTTCGAGAACCTGAAGAAGACGATCACCGAGCTCGACCAGGTGCAGGGCACCGGCGGCAACTTCGCCTTCTATCTCTCGGTGCCCCCGAAGTTCTTCCCCAAGGTCGTCAAGCAGCTCAAGAAGCACGGCCTGGCCGACCAGAAGAACGGTTCATGGCGGCGTGCCGTCATCGAGAAGCCCTTCGGGCACGACCTCGTCTCGGCCCAGGAGCTCAACTCGATCGTCCACGAGGTGTTCGACCCGGACCAGGTGTTCCGGATCGACCACTACCTGGGCAAGGAGACCGTCCAGAACATCCTGGCGCTGCGCTTCGCGAACACCCTCTTCGAGCCGATCTGGAACCGGTCCTACGTCGACCACGTACAGATCACCATGGCCGAGGACATCGGCATCGGCGGCCGCGCCGGCTACTACGACGGCATCGGCGCCGCACGCGACGTCATCCAGAACCACCTGCTCCAGCTGCTCGCGCTGACCGCGATGGAGGAGCCCGCCTCCTTCGAGGCGGACGCGCTCGCGGCGGAGAAGACCAAGGTGCTGGGCGCCGTGAAGCTGCCGAGGGACCTGGCGGCCGGCACCGTGCGCGCGCAGTACACCGCGGGCTGGCAGGGCGGTGAGAAGGTGGTCGGCTATCTCGAGGAGGAGGGCACCGACCCCAAGTCGAAGACGGACACCTACGCGGCCATCAAGCTGGAGATCGACAACCGGCGCTGGGCGGGCGTCCCGTTCTATCTGCGCACGGGCAAGCGGCTCGGCCGGCGCGTCACCGAGATCGCGGTCGTCTTCCAGCGCGCCCCGCACTCCCCCTTCGACCGCACGGCCACCCAGGAGCTGGGGCAGAACGCCCTGGTCATCCGGGTCCAGCCGGACGAGGGCGTGACGCTGCGGTTCGGCTCGAAGGTGCCGGGCACGTCGATGGAAGTCCGCGACGTCTCGATGGACTTCGCGTACGGCGAGTCCTTCACGGAGTCGAGCCCGGAGGCGTACGAGCGGCTGATCCTCGATGTGCTGCTCGGCGACTCCAACCTCTTCCCGCGGGTCGAGGAGGTCGAGCTGTCCTGGAAGATCCTCGACCCGATCGAGGAGTTCTGGGACCGGCACGGCAGGCCCGCCCAGTACCCGGCCGGGACCTGGGGTCCGGCCGAGGCGGACGAAATGCTCGCACGAGACGGACGGAGCTGGCGTCGGCCATGAAGATCGACCTCACGGACACCACGTCCGGAAAGATCAACAAGGCTCTGGTGCAGGGGCGGCGGGCGATCGGCACGCCGGCCGTCGGCATGGTCCTCACCCTCGTCATCGTCACCGACGAGGAGAACGCGTACGACGCGCTGAAGTCCGCCAACGACGCGTCCCGCGAGCACCCCTCGCGCACGCTCGTGGTCATCAAGAGGGTCTCGCGCTCGCCGCGTGACAAGGCGAAGGCACGCCTCGACGCCGAGGTCCGCGTCGGCGCGGACGCCGGCAGCACCGGCGAGACGGTCGTGCTGCGGCTGTACGGCGAGGTCGCCGACCACGCCAACTCGGTGGTGCTGCCCCTCCTGCTGCCGGACGCGCCGGTGGTGGTGTGGTGGCCGGTGCACGCGCCGGTTGACCCGGCGTCCGACCCGCTGGGCGCACTGGCGCAGCGCCGGGTCACCGACACCTACGCCTGCGAACAGCCGATCGCCGAGCTGACGGCCCGCGCCGGCAGCTACACCCCGGGCGACACGGATCTGGCCTGGAGCCGGATCACCCCATGGCGTTCGATGCTCGCGGCCGCCCTGGACCAGGCACCCTGGAAGGTCACCTCGGTCGAGGTGGAGGGCGAGGAGTTCAACCCGAGCTGCGAACTGCTCGCCATGTGGCTCGCCGACCGGCTGAAGGTGCCGGTGCAGCGCTCGGTGTCGACGGGCCCCGGCCTCACTGCCGTGCGCATGGAGACCGAGAACGGCCCGATCTCCCTGGACCGGGCCGACGGCTCGCTGGCGACGCTCTCGATCGAGGGCCAGCCGGACCGGGCGGTGGCGCTGAAGCGGCGTGACACGGCCGAGCTGATCGCGGAGGAGCTGCGGCGGCTCGACCCGGACGACATATACGCCGCGGCGCTGCGCTACGGCGTAGACCGGCTGAACGAGGAGCCCGCCGGGGCATCACAGCCCGACGCCCCGCCGCAGAAGAAGGCGGCTCCGAAGGCCCCGCCCAGAAGGGCGGCATCGAAATGAGCGCGCCCCAACTGGTCGTCCACCGCGACAAGGAGCTGATGGCGCAGGCCGCCGCGGCCCGGCTGATCACGAAGATCGTGGACTCCCAGGCCGCACGCGGCTTCGCGTCGGTGGTCCTCACCGGCGGGCGCAACGGCAACGGCCTGCTGGCAGCACTGGCGGCGGCGCCCGCGCGCGACGCCGTCGACTGGTCCCGGCTCGATCTGTGGTGGGGTGACGAGCGGTTCGTGCCCGAGGGCGATCCGGAGCGCAATGTCACCCAGGCACGCGAGGCCCTGCTGGACTCGGTGCCGCTGGACCCGTCCCGGGTGCATGCGATGCCTGCGTCCGACGGGCGGTACGGCAATGACGCGGACGCTGCCGCGGCCGCGTACGCGCAGGAGCTGGCGGCCGCCGCGGGACCCGAAGACCACGGCGATGTGCCGACCTTCGACGTCCTGATGCTGGGTGTCGGCCCGGACACCCATGTCGCCTCCCTGTTCCCCGAGCATCCGGGGGTGCGGGAGACCGAGCGCACGGTGGTCGGTGTCCACGGCTCGCCCAAGCCGCCGCCGACCCGCATCTCGCTGACGCTCCCGGCGATCCGCGCGGCACGCGAGGTGTGGCTGCTCGCAGCCGGCGAGGACAAGGCGAACGCGGCGCGGATCGCCCTGTCGGGCGCGGGAGAGATCCAGGCCCCGGCGGCGGGCGCCTACGGCCGGTCGAGGACACTGTGGCTCCTCGACTCGGCGGCCGCGTCCCAGCTGCCTCGCGGGCTGTATCCCCCCGCGTCGCCCTGAGTTCCTCAGGCCCTCGGCCACGGCCCGGTTTCCACGCTGGAACCGGGCCGTCGGCGTAGGGGGGGCGCCGCCGGGCAGGCGCGTGCACGAGACGGTCCGGCTCAGGGGCCTGGCGGTCACAGCGGCCGTCCTCTGTCCGCGCTGCGCCGGAGTTCGGTGCTGTGGTCCCGAACGCAGCCGCCGGGACTACGGATGGCTCCGTGCGTCCGGCCGCTCCGGGGACGGCTCCAGGAACGGTTCCAGGAGTCCCGGGACCGCCCGGGCGGCGAAGTCGAGCACCTCGTGCTCGTCGGCGTCGTACACCGCGTACGCGCCCGCGCCCGCCGCCGTGGTCGCGGTCAGGGTGAGCAGCCCGGACCGGCGCTGGAACCAGGACTGTTTGAGGGTCCAGCCGATGATCCCGCCACGCTGGAGGGCGACGGTCCCGCGCCGTACCGTGCCCGAGCGGGCCAGGAGATAGTCGCCGCCGATCGCATGCCCGAGGCTCCGGTAGGCGTCCAGGGCGAGCAGCACGGCGAGGGGCGGGAGGACCACCGCGCAGACCGCCGCGGCGTAGAGCAGCACGTCGGTGAGCAACGCGCCCAGCACGGCGAGGAGGGCGGGTACGAGCAGCGCCGCCGTCAGCGACCAGCGCAGCCGCCGGGTGCGGGCGGCGCGGGGATGCGGGGTGAGGGCCGTGCTCGTCGGCGCGGCGGCTTCCCTCAGCACCTGGGCGGCGACCACGTCCGCGGTGACTCGCGGCACCGGCGGCAGCAGCGCCTTGATGTCGGTGTGGGTGTCGTCCTCGTCGTTCGAGAGGCCCGTCGCGACCAGGTCCACCCGCGCGGCGCCGAACAGCCTTACGCCGAGCGGTTCGACGAGCTCGACCCCGCGCAGCCGTTTCTCCTCTATGGACAGCGAACGGGAGGTCAGCAGTCCCCGGCGGACCCGTAGTGTGCCGCCCGGCTCCCGCTCCAGGCGGTAGCCGAACCACATCTCGGTCCAGAGCCCGAGGGCACCGACCAGCCCGGCGACCAGCGCTGCGGCGGCGAGTACCGCCACCGCCCGGAGCACCGAGGTGTCCCTGAACCGCTCGGCGGCCCAGTCGATCACTTCTCCCTGCACCCCGAACCATTCGCTGACCTGCATCACCGCACCGACGGCCGCTCCGCCGAGCAGCACGGTGACGAAGGACAGCGGCGCGTACCGGATCCAGCGGGGGTCGAAGGCGGCCAGCACACCGTCCGGATGCGCTCCGGGCCCGGCCGCCGGGGTACGGGCCAGCAGCTCGCGCCGCAGCCTCTCGCCCTCCGCCGTGGTGACCAGGTCGAGTTCGAGCGTGGACTCGCCGATGCCGGTGTGTTCGCCGGTGCCGATGCGGACTTTGACCAGTCCCAGTACGCGCTGCAGCGGATTGGCCGTCAGGTCGACGCTGCGGATGCGTTCCCGGGACAGTGAGCGGCGCTTGGTCAGCAGCAGTCCGGTGTGGAGTTCGGCGCGCTCGGGCCCGATGCGGTACCGCGTGCGCCGCCAGCGCACCTGGTCGGCGGCCGTGCCCGCCGCGATCAGCAGGACGGCTCCGCCCAGCACCCAGCCGAGCGCCTGCCACCAGGGCATCGCTCCGCCGGCGAGGCCGGCGAAGACGGGCAGGGCCACACCGCCCGCCACCCCGGTCATGACGACGGCGGTGACGAGGACGGTGCGCCGGTCGAGCCTGCGCCAGTCCTCGCTCATGTGGCGTCGCCCTGCGTGGCCTGGGTGGCCCTGGTCAGCTGTCCGGCCAGGTCCGCCGCGAGCTCGTGGTCGAGGCCCGCGATCCTGAGCGCACCCCGGGAGGAAGCGGTGGTGACGGTGACGGTCGCCAGCCGGAAGGCCCGCTCCATGGGCCCGCGCACGGTGTCCACGGTCTGGATCCGGGACATCGGGGCGATCCGCCATTCCTGCCACAGCATGCCGGTGCGGATGTACACCGCCTCGTCCGTGACCTCCCAGCGGTGCACGCGGTACCACCAGGCGGGGAAGAAGACCGTGCAGGCCAGGCCGATGGCCGCCACCGCCGCCGCGGCGACGAGCAGCCAGGTCCGCGCCGGTTCGACGAACGCGGCCGGCACGCCCAGCGCGGTCACCACCAGGGCGGTGGCGATCAGCAGCTGGGCGCGCCACCAGCCGGGTGCCCGTTCGCTCAGCGTGTTGTTCGGCGGCCGCAGCCGCACGGTCTCCTCCCCCGTCATCGGATCCGCCCCCTACATCCCGGGAGCCTCGCCGGACCGTCCGCGCAGAGCGCGGTAGGTGGCCACCAGCGAGGCGGTCGAGCTGTCGAGATCCTCCGTGCCGGTGCCTTCGGTCAGCATCGGCTCGATCCTCTTGGCGAGGACCTTGCCGAGCTCGACTCCCCACTGGTCGAAGGAGTTGATGTTCCAGACGGCTCCCTGGACGAACACCTTGTGCTCGTAGAGCGCCACCAGCTGCCCCAGGACGGACGGGGTCAGCTCGTCCGCGAGGACGGTGGTCGTCGGGTGGTTCCCGGCGAACGTCTTGTGCGGCACGAGCTCCTCGGCGACGCCCTCCGCCCGTACCTCGTCCGCGGTCTTGCCGAAGGCCAGCGCCTGTGTCTGCGCGAAGAAGTTGGCCATGAGCAGGTCGTGCTGGGCCGCGAGCCCCGGGCCGAGGTCCTCGACGGGCCGGGCGAAGCCGATGAAGTCGGCCGGGATGAACGTGGTGCCCTGATGCAGCAACTGGTAGTACGCGTGCTGTCCGTTGGTGCCGGGCGTGCCCCAGACGACGGGGCCGGTCGCCCAGTCGACCAGGTTGCCCTCGCGGTCCACCGACTTCCCGTTGGACTCCATGTCGAGCTGCTGCAGATACGCGGTGAACTTGCTCAGATAGTGCGAGTACGGCAGCACGGCGTGGGCCTGGGCGTCGTAGAAGCCCCGGTACCAGACACCCAGCAGGCCGAGCAGCAGCGGCGCGTTCCCGGCGGCAGGGGCGGTGCGGAAGTGCTCGTCGACGAGGTGGAAGCCGTCGAGCATCTCACGGAAGCGCTCGGGGCCGATGGCGATCATCAAGGGGAGGCCGATGGCCGAGTCGTAGGAGTACCGACCGCCGACCCAGTCCCAGAACTCGAACATGTTGACCGTGTCGATGCCGAACTCCGCGACCTTCTCGGCATTGGTCGACAGGGCGACGAAGTGCTTGGCCACGGCCTCCTGGTCGGCCTTCAGCTCGGTGAGCAGCCAGTCGCGGGCCGACGTGGCGTTGGTGACGGTCTCGATGGTGGTGAACGTCTTGGAGGCGACGATGAAGAGGGTCTCGGCCGGGTCGAGGTCCCGGACCGCCTCGTGCAGATCGGCGCCGTCGACGTTGGAGACGAAGCGGAACGTCAGATGCCGTGCGGTGACCGAGCGCAGCGCCTCGTACGCCATCGCGGGGCCGAGGTCGGAACCGCCGATGCCGATGTTCACGACGTTCTTGATGGGCTTTCCGGTGTGGCCGGTCCAGCTGCCCGAGCGGATCCGCTCGGAGAAAGCGCTCATCTTGTCGAGCACGGCGTGCACCCGGGGCACCACGTTCTCACCGTCGACCTCGATGACGGCGTCGCGCGGCGCACGCAGCGCGGTGTGCAGTACGGCCCGCTGCTCGGTGCTGTTGATCTTCTCGCCGCGGAACATGGCGTCGCGTAGCCCGGCGACGTCGACGGCCTCCGCCAGCGTGTGCAGCAGTGCCAGGGTCTCGTCGGTCACCAGGTGCTTGGAGTAGTCGAGCCGGAGGTCGCCGACCTGGAGGGTGTAACGGCTGCCGCGGCCGGCGTCGGCGGCGAACAGCTTCCGCAGATGTGTGTCGCCGAGCTGCTCGCGGTGCCGGCCCAGAGCGGCCCATTCGGGTGTCCGGTCGAGCCTGGTACGGCTTGCTGCGTTCACTGACATCAGCCCACTTCTTTCTTGCCTGTCTGAAGGCCCCGCGCCCCACCAACCTAATTGATCTGAGGAGCCAGCGCGGCAAGGGCGAGGACGAACAGCCCCGCAGCGAGCAGGGCCGGAGTGTTCAGCCCCCAGGCGGCGGCTGCCGCCCCGCCCAGCAGCGCTCCCAGAGGAGCGCCGGCGATCGCCGCGGTGCGGAAGGCGGAGCTGATCCGGCCGAGCAACCCGCCGGGGCTCCGCTCCTGTATCAGCGTCACCTGATGGGTGTTCCACACCAGTCCCATCAGACCGAACAGGACCATCGCCGCGATCGCCGCCCAGAGTTCACGGACCGTTCCCATCAGCAGGAGGCAGCAGGTCTGAACGGCCCCGGCCAGGAACACGCTTCGCATCCTGCCGATCCGGTCCGCCAGACGGCGGGCGAGCAGTCCTCCGGCGATGCTGCCGGCCCCGTAGGCGGTGACCGCTGCGGCGTAGCCGGCGTTGCCGGCGTCGAGCCAGCCGGTCATGTGCAGGACCAGGGTGGCGATGAGCGCCCCCATCCCGATGTTGCACAGGGTGGTGGCCGTGCACAGCGCCCGCAGGGTCCGGTCCTGCCACAGGGCGCGGATGCCTTCGGCGATGTCGCCCCTCAGGGTCGCGCCGGGACTGCGGGGCTCCCGCTCGGGGCCCGCGAGCCGCAGCGATGCCACGAGGAGCGCCGCGAGCCCGTACGTCGCCGCGTCCGCCGCGTACGGGGCGGACGCGCCCACGGCGAGCAGCACCGGCACCAGCGGTCCCGCGAGGAAGGTGCCGGCGATCTGTTGTCCGGTCTGCAGACGTGCGTTGGCGCTGCCGAGTGCCTGTGCGGGCACCAGCGAGGGCAGCAGGGCCGTCGCCGCGTTGTCGAAGAGCGTCTGGAGCGAGGTGAGCACGAAGGCCACGACGATCAGCAGCGCGATCGTCGCATGCCCGAAGGCGACAGCGAGGGCGAAAGCGGCCATCAGTGCGCCTCGGACCAGATCGACGGCCCACATGGCCCGGCGCTGGTCGACGCGGTCGGCGAGCGCGCCGCCGAGCAGTCCGAAGAGCAGCCACGGCAGATAACCGCACGCCGTCACCGAGGCGATGAGCAGAGGGTCGTCGGTGAGAGAGGCGGCGAGCAGCGGCATGGCGGCCGTCCGCAGCGCGTCACCCGCTCTGGACACGACCGCTGCCGTCCAGAGCCGTCCGAATCCGCCCCGCCAAGCGGGCACGGCCCGGGTGGGCCTCACCGCCTCCGTCGTCGTCACGTGCTTCCCCCTCGAGCCGTCTGCCGTCCCACGCACACGACCGTAGAGGGCGGCACTGACAATCCCCCTGACTGCACTGCCCGGCCCCCTGCTTCAGGACCACAACCCTGCCGAGCCCCGGCCGACCGTCCGGCGGCCGGACCTCCGGTGCGCGACCACGCAGAGGAGGCCGGAGGCGGTGGCGGAACACGGCAACGGGCCCGGCCTGTGCGGGAATCGGTCGATTCCCGCACAGGCCGGGCCCGTTGTCAGTCGGCGAACGTCAGCCGATCAGATCTCACCCCGGAGCTTGGCGAGCGCCTCGGCGAGGATCGCCTCTCCGTCGGCGTCGCTGCGCCGCTCGCGCACATACGCCAGATGTGTCTTGTACGGCTCGGTGCGCGGCGGGTCCGGCGGATTGTCCCGGTCCTGGCCGGCCGGGAACCCGCAGCGCGGGCAGTCCCAGTGCTCCGGAACCTGTGCGTCACTGGCGAAGCTGGGCTGCGTCTCGTGCCCGTTCGAGCACCAGAAGGAGATGCGGAGACGCGGTGCGGACTCGCCCCGCTCAGCCTCCCCCATCGGCCCCGCTCCGACCCGGCTTCCCCGGATCGCGTTGCCACTTGCCACGGTCGTAACTCCCTGCGTGATGGTGCTCGAAGATGCCCCAGTCTACGTAAGGCCCAACGCGCGTCCAGTGATTGGAGTTACACCCCCACCCCAGGGACGCCCGCGATGTGTCAGCTGTCCAGCTTCATCAGCAGACCAAGTACGACAATGCACGCGAACCACATCAGACCGATCACCACGGTGATGCGGTCGAGGTTGCGCTCGGCGACCGAGGAGCCGCCGACGGAAGACTGCATACCGCCACCGAACATGTCGGAGAGGCCGCCGCCCTTCCCCTTGTGCATCAGCACCAGCATCATCAGCAGCAGGCTGAAGACGATCAGGGCGATCGAGAACCCCATAATCACGGCTGGACCAACTTCCTCGGACGGGACACGACTGGACAGAAGAAAAGCAACTGATCAAACCCGGCGGCTGATCAAGAACCGGGGGCCGGACAGAGAGGCCCGGCCCCCGCAAGCGTACGACGGGATCGCCGCTACGGCCTACTCACTGGTCACGGAACCGGACGATCTTGACGAACTCGTCCGCGTCCAGCGCCGCGCCGCCGACCAGCGCCCCGTCCACATCGGGCTGGGCCATGATCGCTGCCACGTTCCCGGCCTTCACCGAGCCGCCGTACTGGATCCGGACCTTGGCGGCCACGTCCTGGTCGTACAGCTCCGCCAGCCGGCCGCGGATCGCCCCGCAGACCTCCTGGGCGTCCTCGGGGGTGGCGACCTCACCGGTGCCGATGGCCCACACCGGCTCGTACGCGATCACGATCGTCTCGGCCTGCTCGGCCGGTACGTCCTTCAGTCCGCCGTCGAGCTGCTTCAGCGTGTACTCGACCTGCTGTCCGGCCTTGCGGATGTCCAGACCCTCGCCGACGCAGAGGATCGGGGTCAGGCCGTGCTTGAAGGCGGCCTTCACCTTGGCGTTGCAGAGCTCGTCGGACTCACCGTGGTACTGGCGTCGCTCGGAGTGACCGACGGCCACGTAGGCGCACTTCAGCTTGGCGAGCATGAGGCCCGAGATCTCACCGGTGTAGGCACCGGAGTCGTGCGCCGAGATGTCCTGGGCGCCGTACTTGATCTTCAGCTTGTCGCCGTCCACCAGGGTCTGCACGGAGCGCAGATCCGTGAAGGGCGCCAGAACGGCGACCTCCACGGCGTCGTAGTCCTTGTCCGCCAGGGCGAAGGCGAGCTTCTGGACATGGGCGATGGCCTCGAGGTGGTTGAGGTTCATCTTCCAGTTGCCCGCCATCAGCGGGGTGCGGCCAGAAGGTGTGGATGCAGTCATCGGTAGATCAGTCCTCCAGTGCGGCGAGACCCGGAAGCGTCTTGCCCTCGAGGTACTCGAGGCTCGCGCCGCCACCGGTCGAAATGTGGCCGAATGCGTTCTCGTCGAAGCCGAGCGTACGGACGGCGGCGGCCGAGTCGCCGCCGCCGACGACGGTGAAGGCCTTGCTGTCGACGAGCGCCTGGGCGATCGCGCGGGTACCGCCCGCGTAATCGGGGTGCTCGAAGACGCCCACCGGACCGTTCCAGAAGACGGTCTCGGCGTCGGAGATCTTCGACGCGTACAGCTCGCGCGTCTTCGGGCCGATGTCCAGGCCCTCCCTGTCGGAGGGGATCTTGTCGGCGTCGACGACCTCGTACTCGGCGGGAGCCTTCGTCTTCAGGTCGGGGAATTCCCGGGCAGCCAGGACGTCGACCGGCAGCACCAGCTCGACACCGTCCTTCTCGGCCCGCTCCATGTACTCGGTGACGACCGGGATCTGGTCCTCCTGGAGGAGGGAGATGCCGACCTCGTAACCCTTGGCCTTGAGGAAGGTGTACGCCATCCCGCCGCCGATCAGCAGGCGGTCGGCCTTGCCGAGCAGCTGGTCGATGACGGCGAGCTTGTCGGAGACCTTGGCGCCGCCGAGGATGACCACGTAGGGCCGCCTGACATCCTCGGTGAGCTTCTCGAGCACACCGACCTCGGTGGTGATCAGATAACCGGCGGCGTGCGGCAGACGGGCCGGGAGGTCGAAGACCGAGGCGTGCTTGCGGTGCACGGCACCGAACCCGTCGCCCACGTACACGTCGGCGAGGGCGGCGAGCCGATCGGCGAAGGCGCCGCGCTCGGCGTCGTCCTTGGCGGTCTCACCGGGGTTGAAGCGGAGGTTCTCGATCACGGCGACCTGGCCGTCGGAGAGACCGTCCACCGTCGCACGCGCGGACTCACCCACCGTGTCGGTCGCGAACGCGACGTCGGCACCCAGCAGTTCACCGAGGCGCGCGGCCGCCGGGGCCAGCGAGAAGGCGGGGTCCGGTGCACCCTTGGGGCGGCCGAGGTGGGAGGCGACGACAACCCGGGCACCCGCGTCGACGAGGGCCTTCACGGTGGGCAGCACGGCGCGGATACGGCCGTCGTCGGTGATGGTGGCGCCGTCGAGCGGCACATTGAGGTCGGCGCGGACGAAGACCCGCTTGCCGGTCACTCCTTCGGCGAGGAGTTCGTCGATCGTCTTCATGCTGTGATGACTCCTAGAGAGGGCGAGGACACGCTACAGGGCCCGGCCAGCGCGTCCTTGCGCTGGCCGAGCCCTGCTGCTCACATCGATGTGCTACCGGCCGATGATCAGAGCTGGTTGCCGACGAACACGGTCAGGTCGACGAGGCGGTTGGAGTAGCCCCACTCGTTGTCGTACCAGCCGACGATCTTGACCTGGCTGCCCTGGGCCATGGTGAGCTTCGAGTCGAAGGTGCAGGAGGCCGGCCAGTTGACGATGTCCGAGGAGACGATCGGGTCCTCGGTGTACTCCAGGATGCCCTTCAGCTCGCCCTCGGCGGCCTTCTGGAAGGCGGTGTTGATCTCGTCCTTGGTGACCTCGCGGTCGAGCTCGACGACGAGGTCGGTGACGGAGCCGGTCGGGACGGGGACGCGCATGGCGATACCGTCCAGCTTGCCCTTGAGCTGCGGCAGGACCAGGGCGGTCGCCTTGGCGGCGCCGGTCGAGGTCGGGATGATGTTCTCCGCGGCGGCACGGGCGCGGCGCAGGTCCTTGTGCGGGAAGTCCAGGATGCGCTGGTCGTTGGTGTAGGCGTGGACCGTGGTCATCAGACCCTTGACGACGCCGAAGTTCTCGTCGAGGACCTTGGCCATCGGCGCCACGCAGTTGGTGGTGCAGGAGGCGTTGGAGATGACGTGATGGCTGGCCGCGTCGTACTTGTCCTGGTTGACACCCATGACGATGGTGATGTCCTCGTCGCTGGCCGGGGCCGAGATGAGGACCTTCTTCGCGCCGCCGGCGATGTGCTTCTCGGCGTCGGCCTTCTTCGTGAAGATGCCGGTCGACTCGATGACGATGTCGACACCGAGGTCGCCCCACGGGATGTCGGCCGGGTTGCGCTCCGAGAGCACCTTGATCGTGCGGCCGTCGACCGTGATCGTGTCGGCGGTGTGGCTGACCTCGGCCTTGAGGCGGCCCAGGATGGTGTCGTACTTGAGCAGGTGGGCGGTGGTCGCGGTGTCACCCAGGTCGTTGACGGCCACGACCTCGATGTCTGCACCCTGCTCCAGGAGCGCGCGGAAGTAGTTACGGCCGATGCGGCCGAAGCCGTTGATGCCTACGCGGATCGTCACGAACCGATCTCCTCGTTAGGTACGCCGGGTGTCAGCGCCCGGCGAGCATGTATAGGGATGTCCCCGACCGCTTATGACCCTACCTCCCCGGGGGCCGTGCAGTGACATCGGCCACGAAGGGGAAACGAGACGGCGGCCCGTACCCATGAGTAGGATTCGCGCCGCCGATCCCGTCCGGGCGAAGGTCACCCAGCGTCAGCGAAGCAGTGCTCTCAGTGCCTTTCCGGTGATCTGTGCGCGGACCGCCGGTTCGGTGACGTGCTCGAGTCCGAAGCCCAGCAGAACCGTGTCGCGTGTGGTGACGGCCGCGTAGGAGACGAACAGTTCACCGGACCGTCCCCAGTCGCCCTCGATCGCCGGGCTGCCCTCCGGTGCACCGGGGGTGGTCCAGCTGCCGAGCGAGGTCTCGAAGCCCTCGCTGTCCTTCTCGGATCCGCCGACGACGAGGGCCGCGTTGTCGGCGAAGACTCCGCGTCCGCCGCTGCCCGGGTCGGTGAGGGAACTGAGCGACAGCTCGGCCTTCTTGCCCGCGTACGCGCTCAGGTCGAAGGAGACCTGCTTCCAGCCGCCGGACGAACCGGTGAAGCTGTTCCACGCCCCGCTGGAGCCGGTCGCGGTGCAGCCCCCTGCGGCGAGGGTGAGGTAGTGGCGCAGGAAGGGATGGCCGTTGACGAAGAAGCCGGCCTCGCACTCCTCGGGGACGGCCGTACTGGTCAGTCCGCTCGCCTCGGGCAGCGTCGTCCAGTCCTCCGCGCCGGCCGTCCGGGCTTCGAGCACCGCGTGGTCGTAGCCCGGCTCGGTGTTCCAGTTGAGGGCGAGCTTCAGCCTGGGACTGTCGGCGGCGCTGACGCCGGTGAGGTCGACGGTCCTGGTGAGGCGCTTCCAGTCGTTGTCGTCATGGGTGGCCGAGGCCATCCACTGGCCCGCGTAGGGGGCGTAGGGGTTGGTCACCCCGCTGTACCGGCCCGCCTGCGCACTGGCGAACTGGGGGAACCGGTCTGCGGGCAGAGTGTCGGAGGTGACCGTGTACGCACCTGCCGCGTTCAGCGGATTGCCGGCGGCGCCGGCGAGCGCACCGGCGGATCCGGCGAGGTCGCCCGCGCCGGTGAAGCCGCCCGCCGTGGAAGCGGAGGCGCGCCCGTAGGCACCGAGGTAGTACTGGCTGAAGTCATTGGTCGCCGCCCTGCCGACCTGGGCGTTCCCACCGGCCAGTTCGCCGGCCTCGATCAGTTTCCCGCCCTCGTTGAGGAAGTCGCGCAGGGCCAACTGGGTGGGGCCGCCGGGGGCCTGTGCGCCGGTGTAGTGGACGGCGGTGGAGAAGTGGCCGAGCACTCCGAGGGGATGCGGGGCGCCCTGGGTGGCTACGTCCCAGACGATGGCCCTGCGGCCGTTGGCGCTCAGCGCGTCGACATACGCCTTCGCGTGCTGGGCGGGAGCGCCCTCCTCCGCGACCACCACGGTGTCGGCCTTGGGCCGGGGGGCGATGGTGTAGGTGAAGTGCTCGCTGGACGTGCGCTTTCCGCTCCGGGTCTCTCCGGTGAACCAGACCTCGACCTTGTCGCCGACGTCTCCGTCCTTGACCTTGGCCCGGTACTGGTCGAAGCGGATGTTGTCCTCGCCGCCGTACGTCTCACCGCCCTTCCATGGCCGCAGGGCCATGTCGTGCGTACGGCCGCCGTTGACGCGGTACTTGAGCTCCTTGTCGCGTACGGACTTGCGGACGGTGACGGACACCTCCTGGTCACGGCCGCGGGCGTAGGAGGTGGTGAACGGGTCGATCGTGAAGTCCGGCGCCGTCAGTCCGACCGGTGAGGACGGCTGGTCGGGGTGGACGGCGGTCTCCGCGACGGAGAGCGCGAAGTTGACGTTCTTGGCGAACTCCGCCTGGATCAGCTTCTCGTCATCGGGGAAGTTGAAGCCCGACTGGCAGTCCTGGGCTTTCCAGGGGTCGTCCGGAACGCTGTTGGAAACCGTCTGACAGGTACTCATCTCCGGGGTGAACATCATCATCCCGTTGACGTTGGCCGCATGTCCGTCGGCTTCGCCGTTGGTGGTGTAGAGCTCGGAGGAGACCTGAGGGTAGTAACCGGGGACGGCGGAGTTGTCCGGCGTACCGGCGAGTGCGGTGTAGAGGACGTCGTCGGGGGTCGGCGTGGCGACCTGCCAGCCCACTCCGTACAGCAGCAGTTCGGCCGCGGAGTGGTAGTTGATGCCGTACTCGAAGCCGATGCGCTTCTGGAAGCGGTCGAGTGCCACCGTCTCGGGCTCGGACGAGGCGCCGGGGCCACGATAGGTCTCGCTGGCGGGGTTGGGCGACGAACCCTCGTTGTCGTAGCCCCACCTGTAGGCGAAGTTGCGGTTGAGGTCGACGCCGTCACCGGCGGTGATCTTGCCGTCCCCGTTGTTGTCCCGGAGGTTCTTGCGCCAGAGCCGGTTGGCCGGCGACTCGTGGGTGTAGTCGTAGCCGTCGGGGTTGGCGGAGAGCAGGAACCACACCTCGGTGGTGTCCACGATCTTCGTGATCCTGCTGTCCTTGCCGTACCCGTCGAGGTAATGGTGCATCAGCCGCCGGGTCATCTCCGGGGTGATCCACTCACGGGCGTGCTGGTTGGACATGTACAGCATGGCGGGTTTGGCGCCGTCGGCGTGCTTCTTGGCGCCCTTGGTGAGCTTCAGGGCGAGGATGTCCTGGCCCTTGACGGTCTTGCCGATGCTCTCGACCTTGGTGATCGACGGATGGGCCGCGGCGGCCGCGAGGATCTCCGCCCTGAGGCCGCTCGCGCCACTGTAGGGGCGGAAGACTCCGTCGCCCGCCGCAGCCGTACGCCGTGCCGCGGATGCAGGCACGGTGTGCTCGGTGAGGTCGATGTGCTGGGCCCGCAACTGCCGGGCCTGGTCGTCGGTGAGGTACAGCTCGACGGTGGCGGTGCCCTTGTCGGGTACCTGTGCGGTCAGTTCATGGCCGTCGGCGCCGGCCGCGAGGAGCAGCGGCACTTGCGCCTTGGTGACTTTCGCTTGCCAAACGGAGAGTCCGCCGTCCTCTGCGCCCTGGTCCGCGCGGGCGATCGGCGCGGCTGTCAGTCCTGCGATCAGGAGTGAGGTCGCTGCGAGGATCGATCTCGCTCTTCGTCTCATTGGCCCCCCTTGCATTCGTCTGTGGCGAAAGAAAACAGATGCCAGGCTCATGACTATTCATGATCATGTCAAGACGGCAGGGGGTCCAGCGACACACCGCTGCCGACGCCCCAAAAGGGCGCCGGCAGCGGGAAATTCACTCGTTGAGCGGAAGGTTCAGGGGGCCGGCCGGAAAGCGGCGTCGGGGTCACCCGACGAGGCCGTCGGCCATCTCCTCCGTGAGGTTGGACTCGGTGCCCGGGATACCCAGGTCCTGCGCGCGCTTGTCCGCCATCGCCAGCAGACGGCGGATACGGCCGGCGACCGCGTCCTTGGTCAGCGGCGGGTCCGCGAGCGCCCCGAGCTCCTCCAGCGACGCCTGCTTGTGCTCCATGCGCAGCCTGCCCGCGGCGGCAAGGTGCTCGGGCACCTCCTCGGCCAGGATCTCCAGGGCACGCTGCACCCGGGCCCCCGCCGCCACCGCCGCCCGGGCCGAGCGCCGGAGGTTGGCGTCGTCGAAGTTGGCGAGGCGGTTGGCGGTGGCGCGGACCTCACGGCGCATCCGCCGCTCCTCCCACGCCAGCACCGACTCATGGGCGCCCAGCCGGGTCAGCAGCGCACCGATGGCGTCACCGTCCCGGACCACGACCCGGTCGACCCCGCGCACCTCGCGCGCCTTCGCGGCGATGGAGAGCCGCCGCGCGGCGCCCACGAGCGCCAGCGCGGCCTCGGGGCCCGGGCACGTCACCTCCAGCGAGGACGAGCGGCCGGGCTCGGTCAGCGACCCGTGCGCGAGGAAGGCCCCACGCCACGCCGCCTCCGCGTCACAGGTCGCACCCGAGACCACCTGCGGGGGCAGCCCGCGGATGGGCCGGCCCCGGCCGTCGACCAGACCGGTCTGGCGGGCCAGCTGGTCACCGCCCGCGACGACCCGCACGACATAGCGCGAGCCGCGCCGCAGCCCGCCCGGGGCCATCACCACCAGGTCCGAGGAGTGGCCGAAGATCTCCAGGATGTCCTTGCGGAGCCTGCGCGCCGCGATGCCCGTGTCCAGCTCCGCCTCGATCACGATGCGCCCGCTCACCAGGTGCAGTCCGCCCGCGAACCGCAGGATCGCCGAGACCTCCGCCTTTCTGCAGCAGGTCCGGGTGACGGGGAGCCGGGAGATTTCGTCCTTCACCGCTGCCGTCATCGCCATGGGCCGATCCTTCCATGCATCCGAAAAATACGGTCGTACGCGGCGGCCAGCAGCTCCGGGTCGTGCCGCGAGGCACCGACCCCCAGGCCTTCGGCCGGGTCGGCACTCCCGCGCAACGCCACCGGAGCCAGCTCGACCGCGGCCCCGAGCCGCTTCGCTGCGTCGGCGAGGGACTCGCGATCGGGCACGGCCGCTTCGTCGGCCAGCACCACGTCCAGGGCGAGTTTAGGGGCGTGTCGCCCCAAAACCTCCAAATGACGCTGCGGAGAGAAACCATCCGTTTCTCCCGGCTGCGGCGCCAGATTGAGGGACAGAACGCGCCGGGCCTTGGTCTCCACCAGGGCGTCGAGCAGCTCGGGGACGAGCAGATGAGGGATCACCGACGAGAACCACGAACCCGGGCCGAGCACCACCCAGTCGGCGTCCAGCACGGCCTCGACGGCCTCGGGAACCGCGGGCGGATCGTTCGGCACGAGGTGCACGGACTGCACCTCACCGGGGGTCAGCGCCACCGTCGCCTGCCCCCGTACCGTCCCGATATCGTCCGGCCGCTCCGGGTCGTGCCCCCGGACCAGCGCCTGGAGCTCCAGCGGCACCGCCGACATGGGCAGCACCCGGCCGTGGGCGCCGAGCAGCCGGCCCACCAAATCAAGCGCCTGCACATGGTCGCCGAGCTGCTCCCAGAGGGCGACGATCAGCAGATTGCCGACCGCGTGCTCGTGGAGGTCGCCCTGCGACTGGAAGCGGTGCTGGATGACCCTGGCCCAGGTCTGGCCCCAGTCGTCGTCACCACACAGCGCCGCGAGGGCCTTGCGGAGGTCACCGGGTGGCAGGACGCCCAGTTCCTTGCGGAGCCGGCCGCTGGAACCGCCGTCGTCGGCGACCGTGACAACGGCGGTGAGATCGCCGGTGATCCGGCGCAGGGCGGCCAGTGATGCCGACAGGCCCATCCCGCCACCGAGCGCGACGACCTTGGGCTGGGTGCCGCGCCTGCGGCCGGACCGGGGGGCGTCGGTGCCTCGCAGCCGGCGCAGACGAAGTGTGCGACCGGTCACTCGCGCCCCATGTCACGGTGGACGACGACGGTCTCGATGCCCTCGGAGCCGAGGCGCGCGGCGAGCTTCTCCGACATGGCGACGGAGCGGTGCTTGCCGCCGGTGCAGCCGACGGCGATGGTCACATACCGCTTGCCTTCGCGCCGGTAGCCCGCGGCGATCAGCTGCAGCAGCTCGGTGTACTGGTTCAGGAACTCCTTGGCACCCGGCTGGTCGAAGACATAGCCGGACACCTCCTCGTTGAGTCCGGTGAACGGGCGCAGCTCCGGGACCCAGTGCGGATTGGGCAGGAAGCGGCAGTCCACCACCAGGTCGGCGTCGACCGGCAGCCCGTACTTGTAGCCGAACGACATGACGGTGGCCCGCAGCTCCGGCTCCTCCTCGCCCGCGAACTGGGCGTCCATCTTGGCACGCAGTTCATGGACGTTGAGGCTGGAGGTGTCGATCACCAGATCGGCGTCGCCGCGCAGCTCCCGCAGGAGGTCCCGCTCGGCGGCGATGCCGTCGACGATCCGTCCGTCGCCCTGCAGCGGGTGCGGTCGGCGCACCGACTCGAACCGGCGCACCAAGGCCTCGTCGGACGACTCCAGGAAGACGATCCGGCGGGTGACCTGCTTGGCGTCGAGGTCCGCGAGGGATTCGCGGAGGTTGTCGAAGAACCGCCGGCCGCGGACGTCCACGACGACGGCGATACGGGCCACATTGCCCTGGGACCGTGCTCCGAGCTCCACCATCGTGGGGATCAGTGCGGGCGGCAGGTTGTCGACGACGAACCAGCCGAGGTCTTCCAGGCACTTCGCCGCGGTGCTGCGGCCGGCGCCTGACATTCCGGAGATGATCACCAGCTCGGGGATGGCCGCTTCGGCGGCCTGCCCGGCCTCGGACGTCGTTCCCGTACTCACGTCTCCTGCTCCGTGTTCTTCCAAGTCCGTGCGTGATTCACGGCCCGTGCCCCCGTCACGGTCCGTGCGTGACCGGTGGCCGGCGACGGCGCTCGCCACGGCGCCGTCATGCGCGGCACCGTCCTGCTGCCCCGTGTTGCCGTCCTGTCGCCCGGTTCCGTCCTTGCCGGTCATTCCGTGTCTCCCCCGTTCTCGGTCGTGCGTGCTGCCGGTGCCCCGTTGTGCGTGTCCTCTTCAATGATCTCTCCTGTCGCCGTGTTGACGGCGGGAGCGGCCGGAGCCGCCGCGGCGAGTGCCAGGACGACGGACTCCGCCGTCTTCCGTCCCATGCCGGGCACCTCGCAGATCTGCTCGATTGTCGCCTGCCGCAGCCGCTTCACCGAGCCGAAATGCTTGATCAGCGCCTGCTTGCGGGTGTCCCCGAGGCCGGGCACGGCGTCCAGGGGGCTGGTACGGAGCCGTTTGGTGCGTTTGGAGCGCTGATACCGGATCGCGAAGTCGTGAGCCGTGTCGCGGACGCGCTGGATGAGATACAGCCCCTCACTGGACCGGGGCAGCACCACGGGGTCGTCCTCGCCCGGCAGCCATATCTCCTCCATGCGCTTGGCGATGCCGCAGACGGCGACATCGTCGATGCCCAGCTCGTCCAGCGCCCGCTGGGCCGCGGCGACCTGCGGCTGACCGCCGTCAACGAGCACGAGCTGGGGAGGGTACGCGAACTTCTTCGGCCGGCCGTTGTCCTCCAGGGCGGCGGACAAGGGGATCTCACCGACCGCGGGCGAGGGAATCTCTCCCGTCTCGGTGAGCCCGTCACCACCGTCGGCGGCGGGCCCCCATTCCCCGGTCTTCTCCTTCTCGGCCAGATAGCGCCGGAAGCGTCGGCTGATCACCTCGTGCATCGAGCGGACGTCGTCCTGTCCCTCGAAGCCCTTGATCTGGAACCGCCGGTACTCGCTCTTGCGGGGCAGCCCGTCCTCGAAGACGACCATGGACGCCACCACGTCCTCGCCCTGGAGGTGCGAGATGTCGAAACACTCGATGCGCAGCGGCGCCGAGTCCAGGTCCAGGGCCTCCGCGATCTCCTCGAGGGCCCGGGAGCGGGTGGTCAGATCGCTGGCGCGCTTCGTCTTGTGCAGCACCAGGGCCTGCTGGGCGTTGCGCCCGACGGTGGCCATCAGGTCCTTCTTGTCGCCGCGCTGCGGAACGCGCAGCGACACGTTCGCCCCGCGCCGTCCGCTCAGCCACGCGGTGACCGCGTCGACGTCCTCGGGGAGGGCGGGGACGAGAACCTCCTTGGGGACGGCGTCGCCGCTCTCCTCGCCGTACAGCTGCTGCAGGGCGTGCTCGACCAGACCCGCCGTGTCGACGGCCTCCACCTTGTCGGTGACCCAGCCGCGCTGGCCGCGGACCCGGCCGCCCCGCACATGGAAGATCTGGACGGCCGCTTCCAGCTCGTCCTCGGCGACCGCGATCAGATCGGCGTCGGTCGCGTCGGCCAGCACGACGGCGTTCTTCTCCAAGGCCCGCTTGAGGGCCTCTATGTCGTCACGGAGCCGGGCCGCGCGTTCGTACTCCATGTCCTCGGCCGCCGCCATCATGTCCTTCTCCAGGCGGCGGATGTAGGTGCCGGTGCGGCCGGCCATGAAGTCGCAGAAGTCCTCGGCCAGTTCGCGGTGCTCTTCCGGCGTGACCCGCTGCACACAGGGGGCGGAGCACTTGCCGATATAACCGAGGAGACAAGGGCGGCCGGTCCGTGCGGCGTTCTTGAAGACCCCCGTGGAGCACGTCCGTACGGGAAAGACCCTGAGCATCAGGTCGACGGTCTCGCGGATGGCCCACGCGTGGCCGTACGGACCGAAGTAGCGCACGCCCTTCCGCTTGGCCCCGCGCATCACCTGGACCCGCGGGAACTCCTCGTTCAGCGTCACCGCCAGATAGGGATAGCTCTTGTCGTCCCGGTACTTGACGTTGAACCGGGGGTCGAACTCCTTGATCCAGGAGTACTCCAGCTGCAGCGCCTCCACCTCCGTGGAGACCACCGTCCACTCCACGGAGGCCGCGGTGGTCACCATGGTGCGGGTGCGCGGGTGCAGACTCGCCAGGTCCTGGAAGTAGTTGGCGAGACGCTGCCGAAGGCTCTTCGCCTTTCCGACGTAGATCACCCGGCGGTGCTCGTCCCGGAACCTGTAGACCCCTGGCGAGTCGGGGATCTGTCCCGGCTTGGGTCGGTAGCTGGAGGGGTCTGCCATGCCGCCCACCCTACTGGCGGGCGCCGACAACCGGGCCTCGCCGCGAGAGGCCGTGACGCCTTCCCGCCAAGGGGCTCCCCGGGCGGACCGGGCCCTGCTCGGTCAGGTCCTGTCCGGACGGTCTTCTCGGGCCCGGACAGGACCTACGCCTGCGGACCGGCGACCAGCTTCCCGTCGCGCACGCTGACCGGAACCTCGGGCAGGGGCACGGTGGCCGGGCCCTTGACGGCCTCGCCGGTGGTGACGTCGAAGCGGCTGCCGTGGCAGGGACAGTTGCCCTCGGTGTCCTCGATCTTGTCCAGGACGCAGCCCGCGTGGGTGCACTGGGCGCTGAACGCCTTGTACCGGCCCTTCGCCGGGCAGTGGACGATCAGTCGCTGCTCACGGTAGAGCTTCGCGCCGCCGACCGGGACGGCGTCCGCGGCGCCGAGGTCGACGGGGGCGGTCGGGGTGGGGACCTGGGCGTGGCCGAGCTTGGACTCGGTGGAGCAGGCGGCGGCCCCCAGTCCGGCGGCCCCGGCGAGCGCGGCGCCTTTCAGCACGGTGCGGCGGGCGGGGGTCTGGCCGGACATGGGTTCTCCATGGGTCGGGGGCGGGAGCGGACGCAGGAGGTGGTGTGTGGGTGCGCCCGTCGGTAACCGATCCGACGATACCGGCGCAGATCGCGGCTCTACAGGGTGGGTGGGAGGAGCACAGGGTGGGTGGGCGGGAGGAGCACAGGCGGGTAGCGGGAGCGGCGGCGCCGGCCTGCTCACACATGGGTCCGGGCCGCGCCGTACGCCGCCGCGCTGGACTGATTCACGGCGCAGACGCGGTGCTGCCCGGCCCTGCCACCCCCGAGCGGTGGCTGGGCCGGGCAGATCTCCCCGTGGACCCGGTCCTCGCGGCCCCGGCTCAGGCCTTGCGGGCCCTGGAACGCGTGCCGGCCGCCTTGGCCGTGGCCGTCCTGGCTGTGGCCGCCTTCTTGGTGGGGACGGAGTTCGCCGCCACCACCTTCTTCGCGGCTGCCGTCTTCCTGGCCGCGGAGGATTTGCGCGACTGCTGCGGCACGGCGTCGCTGATGCGCTCGGCACCCAGGATGTCGCGCAGGAACTTGCCGGTGTGGCTCGTCGGGACCCCGGCGACCTCCTCCGGTGTGCCCTCGGCCACGACCAGGCCGCCGCCGCTGCCGCCCTCGGGTCCCATGTCGACGACCCAGTCGGCGGTCTTGATGACGTCCAGGTTGTGCTCGATGACGATCACGGTGTTGCCCTTGTCGACCAACCCGGACAGTACCTTGATCAGCTTGGAGATGTCCTCGAAGTGCAGACCGGTGGTCGGCTCGTCGAGCACATAGACCGTGCGGCCCGTGGACCGCTTCTGGAGCTCGCTCGCCAGCTTCACCCGCTGCGCCTCACCGCCCGACAGGGTCGGCGCGGGCTGGCCGAGCCGGACGTATCCGAGGCCCACCTCGTTCAGGGTCTTCAGATGGCGGGCGATCGTCGGCACCGCCTCGAAGAAGTGCAGCGCCTCCTCGATCGGCATGTCCAGCACCTCGGCGATGGACTTGCCCTTGTAGTGGACTTCCAGGGTCTCCCGGTTGTAGCGCGCACCGTGGCAGACCTCGCACGGGACGTAGACGTCCGGCAGGAAGTTCATCTCGATCTTGATCGTGCCGTCGCCCGAGCAGTTCTCGCAGCGGCCGCCCTTGACGTTGAAGGAGAAGCGGCCCGGCAGATACCCGCGGACCTTCGCCTCCATCGTTTCCGCGAACAGCTTGCGGACGTGGTCGAACACACCCGTGTACGTGGCCGGGTTGGACCGGGGCGTACGGCCGATGGGCGACTGGTCGACGTGCACGACCTTGTCGACGAGGTCGTCGCCGTCCACGCGTGTGTGCCGGCCGGGCACCGACTTGGCACCGTTGAGTTCACGCGCCAGGTGGGTGTACAGGATGTCGTTGACCAGCGTCGACTTGCCGGATCCGGAGACTCCGGTGACGGCGGTGAGCACGCCGAGCGGGAACGACACGTCGATGTCCCGGAGGTTGTTCTCCCGGGCGCCGTGCACGGTCAGCTGCCGGGTGGGGTCCGTCGGGCGCCGCAGGTCGGGCGTGGCGATGGACTTCTTGCCGGACAGATACTGCCCGGTCATCGACTCCTTGTTGGCCAGCAGCTGCTTGAGCGGGCCGGAGTGGACGACCTTGCCGCCGTGCTCGCCCGCACCCGGGCCGATGTCGACGACCCAGTCGGCGACCTTGATGGTGTCCTCGTCGTGCTCCACGACGATCAGCGTGTTGCCCATGTCCCGGAGGCGGACGAGGGTCTCGATGAGCCGGTGGTTGTCGCGCTGGTGCAGGCCGATGGAGGGCTCGTCCAGGACGTACAGCACGCCCACGAGTCCGGAGCCGATCTGGGTGGCGAGCCGGATGCGCTGTGCCTCGCCGCCGGAGAGGGTGCCTGCAGCGCGGTTCAGCGAGAGGTAGTCCAGTCCGACGTCGACCAGGAAGCGCAGCCTTTCGTTGACCTCCTTCAGCACCCGCTCGGCGATCTTCTTGTCGCGGGCGTTGAGCGTGAGCCGGCGGAGGAAGTCGGCGCAGTCGCTGATCGACATCGCGGAGACCTCGGCGATGGACTTCTCCATCACCGTGACGGCGAGCACGATCGGCTTGAGGCGTGTGCCCTCGCAGGTCGGGCAGGGCACCTCGCGCATGTACCCCTCGAAGCGCTCACGGCTGGAGTCGCTCTCGGCCTCGCTGTGGCGCCGCTTGACGAACGAGACCGCGCCCTCGAAGGCGGGGGTGGTGTAGGAGCGCTCGCGCCCGTAGCGGTTGCGGTAGCGGACCTCCACCTGTGTCTTGTGGCCGTGGAGCAGGGCCTTCTTCGCACGCTGCGGCAGGCCGGCCCAGGGGATGTCCGTACGGAAGCCGAGAGCCTGGGAGAGGCCCCCGATCAGGCGCCCGAAGTACTCCTTGGTGTGGCCGTGGGACCAGGGGTGGATCGCGCCCTCGTCGAGTGAGCGCTCCTCGTCCGGGATGATCAGCTCGGGGTCGACCTCCATGCGGGTGCCGATACCGGTGCAGTCGGGGCAGGCGCCGAAGGGCGAGTTGAAGGAGAAGGAGCGGGGCTCGAGCTCCTCGAAGGACAGGTCGTCGTACGGGCAGTAGAGGTGCTCCGAGTACATCCGCTCCCGCTCGGGGTCGTCCTCGGGGAGGTCGACGAAGTCGAGCACGACCATGCCGCCGGACAGGCCCAGCGCGGTCTCGACGGAGTCGGTGAGACGGCGCTTGGCGCTGTCCTTCACGGTGAGGCGGTCGACGACCACCTCGATGGTGTGCTTCTCCTGCTTCTTCAGCGTGGGCGGGTCGGAGAGCTGGATCGTCTGCCCGTCCACCCGCGCCCGCGCGTACCCCTTGGTCTGGAGGTCGGCGAAGAGGTCGACGAACTCGCCCTTGCGTTCGCGCACGAGCGGGGACAGCACCTGGAAGCGGCTGCCTTCCGGCAGCTCCAGCACCTTGTCGACGATGGCCTGGGGCGACTGGCGCGAGATGGGGCGTCCGCACTCGGGGCAGTGCGGTTTGCCGATCCGGGCGAAGAGCAGGCGGAGGTAGTCGTAGACCTCGGTGATCGTGCCCACCGTGGAACGCGGGTTGCGCGACGTGGACTTCTGGTCGATCGAGACGGCCGGCGAGAGGCCCTCGATGAAGTCGACGTCCGGCTTGTCCATCTGCCCCAGGAACTGCCGGGCGTACGAGGACAGCGACTCGACGTAGCGGCGCTGCCCCTCGGCGAAGATCGTGTCGAACGCGAGCGACGACTTGCCCGACCCCGAGAGCCCGGTGAAGACGATGAGTGAGTCACGCGGGAGGTCGAGCGAGACGTTCTTGAGATTGTGCTCGCGAGCGCCACGGACGATGAGACGGTCGGCCACGCCGGGTCCGCACCTTTCTTCAGAGAGGTCTTGGGAAGAGCGGGGGGCACGACCCCCGTCCCGGACTGCTCCAGGCTATGGGGGCCACGAGATCGATAGCTGCCTGACGAATGAATGCCTGACTACCAAGGATGCCTCCACCGAGCCTATAGCACGCGCATTCGATTTACGGCGGTGTGGTGCGACCTTCACCCGAACGTGTGGCAGGGCTATCGTCTTCCTCATGATCGATCCCGTGCACGACCTGGCCTCCGTACACGAAGCGACCGAGCGGCTCCTCGGCGCAGCCGCCGGACTGGACAACGCGGCCGTCGCCGCACCGTCACGGCTCCCCGGCTGGACCCGCGGCCATGTCCTGGCCCATCTCGCCCGCAACGCCGACGCCCTCGTCAACGTCCTCGAAAGCCGCCCGATGTACCCGAGCGCCGAGGCCCGCGAAGCCGATATCGAGCGCGACGCGCACCGGCCGCTCGACGCCCAGCTCGACGACGTACGCGAGACCGACATCCGGTTCCGCGCCGTGGGCGCCGTCCAGCAGGCGGTCGAAGGCGGCTGGGACCGTACCCTCGAGCTGCGCAACGGCGTCACGGACACGGCGTCGCGCCTGCCCTTCCGGCGTCTCGTCGAGGTGGAACTGCACCACGTCGACCTCGGCATCGGATACGAGCTCGAAGACCTGTCCGACAGCTTCACCGAGCGCGAGATCGACTTCCTCGCGCAGCGCTTCACCGGACACCCGGACGTTCCCCCCGTCACGGTCGCCGCGGACGACGGCCGGACATGGACCACGGGGGGCGGGGCCGGCGGTGGACGGATCACCGTCACGGGTGCCGCGGCCGATCTGCTCGGCTGGCTGGCCGGCCGCCGCGACGGCTCCGCCCTCAAGCCCTCGGGCGGCGCGCTTCCCGTACTGCCACCGCTGTGATCGGCTGAGTACGCTGGCCCCATGACTTACAGCGGAGCGGTGAAGGTCGGCGGCCCGGCGGATGTCCACGAGCTCAGGGACCTGATGATCTCCAAGGTCGCGGTCGGCCCGATGGACAACAACGCGTATCTGCTGCGGTGCCGGGCGACCGGCGAGCAGTTGCTGATCGACGCGGCGAACGAACCCGAGACCCTGCTCCGGCTGATCGGTGACGACGGCATCACGGCCGTCGTCACCACCCACCAGCACGGCGACCACTGGCAGGCGCTCGCGGAGGTGGTCGGGGCGACCGGCGCCCGCACCTACGCCGGACGTGAGGACGCCGAGGGCATCCCGGTTCCCACGGACGTGCTCGTGGACGACGGCGACACCGTCAAGGTCGGCCGGGTCGAGCTCACCGCGCGCCACCTGGTGGGACACACCCCGGGGTCGATCGCGCTGGTCTACGACGACCCGCACGGCCACCCGCACGTGTTCACCGGCGACTGCCTCTTCCCGGGTGGGGTGGGCAACACCCACAAGGACCCCGCGGCGTTCGCCAGCCTCATCGACGACGTGGAGGCCAAGATCTTCGGCGCCCTCGCCGACGAGACCTGGGTCTACCCGGGCCACGGGAACGACACCACCCTGGGCGCCGAGCGTCCGCACCTGCCGGAGTGGCGCGCCCGCGGCTGGTGACACGCCCGACCCGGCGCGGGGGCGTGCCGCGCATCGGCGCGCCCCCGTAACCCGGAACGATCACGGGTAGTTGGCGCGGCGTGCGTAGAAATCACCTTTCGTCCTCTCCTGTGCCCGACTCTCCCGCCCCGGCCGCTTCCGACGGGCCCGCCCCGCCGCCCTCGATGGCCCGGCTCGCCGCTGCCTCGCTCGCCGGGACGGCCGTGGAGTTCTACGACTTCTTCGTCTACGGCACCGCCGCGGCGCTGGTACTCGGGCCGCTGTTCTTCCCCACGTTCTCCCCCCTCGTGGGGACACTGGCCGCCTTCGGTACGTTCGCGGCCGGATTCATCTCGCGGCCGCTCGGGTCCGTCCTCTTCGGACATGTCGGCGACCGGTACGGGCGACGACCGGTGATGTTCGCCTCTCTCCTGCTGACCGGGGTGGCCACCGTCCTGGTCGGCTGTGTGCCGTCGTACGCCACCCTGGGCGTCGCCGCTCCCGTACTGCTCCTGGTGCTGCGCTTTCTGCAAGGACTCGGGCTCGGCGGGGAGTGGGGCGGTGCCGTACTGCTGACCGCCGAGCATGCTCCCGCGGCACGCCGCGGACTGTGGGCGAGCTTCCCCCAGATCGGGCCGGCCGTGGGCTTCCTGCTGGCGAACGGTGTGATGCTGGCGCTCTCCGTGGGACTGACCGATGCCCAGTTCCAGGCGTGGGGCTGGCGTGTGCCCTTCTGGGCCGCGGGGCTCCTCGCCGCCGGTGGACTGCTGCTGCGGCGCTCCCTGGCGGAGACCCCGCAGTTCAAGGAGATCGCCGAGCCGGCCCGGCTGCCGCTGGCCGAAGTACTGAGCGGACACTGGCGGCTGGTCCTGCTGACCGCAGGGGCGCTGGCAGCCGGCTATGCGGTCTTCTACACGGTCTCGACCTGGGCACTCCTCTATGGGACGGAGCGGCTCGGCGTCAGCCGCACGGCCATGCTCGGGTCGATCATGGCGGCCGTCGCCGTCAAGGCTGCCGCCACACCGTTCGCGGCGATGCTCGGCGACCGCTACGGGCGGCGGCCGTTGTGTCTCGCCGGATGCACGGTCACCGCGCTGTGGATGTTCCCCATGGTGGCACTGCTCCAGACCGGGCGGCCGCTGCCGATGTTCTTCGGCTTCCTCGTCGCCCTGCTGGCCTTCATCACCGTGTTCGCCGTCATCGCCGCGTATCTGCCCGAGCTGTACGAGCCGAGGGTGCGCTGTACCGGTGCGGCCGTGGGCTACAACCTCGCGGGAGTCCTTGGCGGCGCGCTGACGCCGATCGTGGCCACGGCGATGTCGGACGGAAGTGGCCCGCCGTGGGGAGTGGCGGCCTATCTGACCGGGATCGCGCTGCTGAGTCTGCTGTGCTTCGCACTGCTGCCGGAGACCGCGCCGGGGCGGGGGCGGCCGGTGGAGGAACCCGCGCAGGAGGCCGAGACCGAGGGGGAGGGCGCGACCGAGGAGGAGGGCGCGACCGCCTGATACTCGTCGAAGCCCTCACGGTCCGCGGCCCCGCACACGGCACCGGACGGATGGCAGACCATCCGTCCGGTGTTCGCATCGGGGGCGACGCCCACGCCGCAGAGGATGTGCGGGGCCAGGGAGCGTGCCGTGCGGGCCGTCAGGCGCCGACGCTGTCCTTCTCGGGCTCGTCGCCCAGGGTCTCCGCCCCGGCCGCGCCCTCCGCCGCCTCGCGCCTCTCCTGCTTCCTGGAGGCGATGAGGCTGGTGATGGTGGTGATGATCAGGACACCGCAGATGAACGCCAGCGAGAACGGGATCGAGATCTCGGGGACGTGCACCCCGGACTCGTGCAGGGCGTGCAGCACGAGTTTCACACCGATGAAGCCGAGGATCACCGAGAGGCCGTAGCTGAGGTGGACCAGCTTCCTGAGGAGTCCGCCGATCAGGAAGTACAGCTGACGCAGTCCCATCAGGGCGAAGGCGTTGGCCGTGAAGACGATGTACGGGTCCTGGGTCAGACCGAAGATCGCCGGGATCGAGTCCAGCGCGAACAGCACGTCCGTGGTGCCGATGGCCAGCATGACCACCATCAGCGGGGTCAGCACGCGCTTGCCGTTGACTCGGATGAACAGCTTGGTGCCGTGGTAGCGGTCGGCGACACCGAACTTCTTCTCGATGGACTTGAGCAGGCGGTTCTCCTCGAACTCGTCCTCCTCGTCGTCGGAGCGCGCCTCCTGGATGAGCTTCCAGGCGGTGTAGATCAGGAACGCTCCGAAGATGTAGAACACCCACGAGAAGCTGGTGATGATCGCGGCGCCGGCCGCGATGAAGATGGCCCTCAGGACCAGGGCGATCAGCACACCCACGAGCAGCACACGCTGCTGGAGATGGGACGGCACCGAGAACTTCGCCATGATCAGGACGAAGACGAAGAGGTTGTCGACGCTGAGCGACTTCTCGGTGATGAATCCCGCGAAGAACTCGCCCGACGCCTGGCTCTCGCCCGCGAGCAGCAGGCCGAGTCCGAAGAGTGCGGCCAGGACGATCCAGACGACCGTCCAGATACCGGCTTCCTTGATCGACACATCGTGCGGTTTGCGCCCGATGAAGAAGTCGACCGCGATAAGGGCGCTCAGACCGAGGATGGTCAGTGCCCACAGGTTTATCGAAACGTCCACTGCGCCTCCGGCGTCGTACCGCTACTGATCAGCGTCGTCGCTGCCGGAGGTCTCTTCCACCCGGACGGCGCGCTGCCGCCGCGGGCCGGTGCCCCGGGACCGGGCTCTGTCTGTCGGTCCGTACTGACGGGCACACCGCACGTGGGAGTACTCCCCTCCGCGCAAAGAACAGTACAGGAAAGACCAAAGAAAGGTAAAGTGAAAGGTAATGCGAAGGCCAAATGGGCAGGTCAGCGAGGTCGGTTGGAAGGGTCCGGTGCGCGCAGGGCCGGCCCCCGGGCCCCGGGCCGCGCATACCGACCCCGCGCACCGGCTGCGGGACCGCGGTCGCACGAACCGCCCGGGTGCCGACTGTCAGCGCCGCCAGGTGCGACGCGCCTCGGCGACACGGGTCAGCACTTGCTGGAGCACCTGGCTGCCCGGCGGAACCACCGGCGGCTCGTACGTCCAGGAGTGCTGCACCCAGGGGTCGGCGAGATGGTCGTCCGGGACCGGGGTGATCCTCAGCAGCGAGCGCCACAGCGGATCGAGCACCGGGCCGTAGGCACTCGCGTCCTCCCGGTCCGCCACCATCAGCAGATGCACGCCGACCGAGGGTCCTTCGTCGGCGAGATAGCGCAGCTGGGTGACGGCGCGGTCGTCGAAACCGTGCGGGAAGTCATTGACGATCAGCAGTTGTTCGGCGGTGTCCAGATCCGGTGGCAGGGCGTCGGCCGCGCCGGCGCGCACCGCCATCTGGACGAGATCGACGCGCTGGGTGAGCTTGGCGAGCACTCCCGACACCCCCTGGGCACCGGCGGCGGGCGGTGCGTCCAGCACCCCCGAGTGCACCAGCGGGGCGAACGAGGCCGCACCCGAACCGGCCGGGTCGATCACGTGCACCGCGAACTCACCGGCCGGATAGACCGCCAGCAGCCGGGCCGCGTGCATCACGGCCGTCTCCACGGCGAGCCTGCGGATCTGTGCCTCGTCCAACAGGGAAGCGGCATCGGAGGTACCGCGCCCGCTGTCGACCCACAGACCGCGCTCGAGCGGCAGCCGCACCAGCATGGGGATGTGCAGCTCGGGCCGCTCGGGGAGGTGCAGATCACCGAGACGCAGGGCCATCGGGATCTCCATCGGCACCCGGTAGCCGTGCCAGACGGGGTGGTCCCAGCGGGCGAAGGCAGCCGGCAGGGCGGGCTCCACGACCTCGGACTCCGCGGTCAGCTGGCCGAGATCGCGGTCCAGGACCTCACGTGCCCGCCGGGTCAGCTCGTCGTGCCGCGTGCGGGCGGCCTCGCTCGCGGGGTCCGCAGCCCCGGCAAGCCGGGCGCGCGGGTCGGAGAGCGCACGGTCGAGCTCCTGGTCGCGCCGGGACTCCGCGAAGTCCACGGCGCTGCGGTACGCCGCTGTGGCCCGGGCCAGGTCCTCGAACATCCCCCAGACCTGGTTGTACAGCCGCTCTTCCATGGACCAGCCGGTGGCGTCGCCGGCGACCGGCGGCGCCGGGCGGCCCGGCTCCGCGGGCGGCGCGGCCGGGGGCGGTGGCGGCGGCGCGGCGGACTGCCTGCGGGGATGCGCGTAGCTGATGGGGCTGCCATGGGACGTCCCGGGCTGACCCGGGCTGCCGGCCTGGGGAACGCTCTGGGCGTGCGTGTCCGCGGGACCCGTGGTCCCCTGGTGCGGCGTGGCCTCCCCCGCGCCCGCACCGGCGACGGTGTCGCCTGCCACACCCGAGGCTGCCGCCGGGGCGCCGCGGCGCACTTCCGTGGTGCTACGGGGCGGAGGTGTCCCGACCGTACGGGCGAGGCCGGGAGCCACGGCCGCGTGGATGGCGGTGGCGAGCTCCCCTGGGCGCTCGACGCCCTGGTCGGCGAGCAGTTCGTCGAGGCCGCCCACGTAACCCTGGCCGATGGCCCGTATCTTCCAGGCGCCCTGGCGGCGGTAGAGCTCCAGGGCGACGACCGCGGACTCGGTGTCCAGACCGGTGACGGTGTAGCTGGCGATCTCGGTGCCCTCGGGTCCGGTGACGGCGAGGAACGGAGCCGCGACGGCTCCGAACCGGACCGGGGCCCCGGGTGCCACCGGCAGTGCCAGCAGCAAGGACACCCGGTGCACGGCCGCCGGTACGACGGCCAGGTCGACGGCGATCCGGTGATCGGCGGTGGCCTCCCGTGGCACCTCGATACCGGGAAGAGCCGGCTGGGCGGGGTGAGCGACCCCTTCGGGGCCCGGCACCCGCCCCTGTTCGTCGGCGAAGGTCGCACCGGCGACGACGGGCTTCCCGGCCGACACCCGGATCTCCAGTCGGGTGCCGGGCAGTGGATGGTTCTGCCCCCGGACCAGCTCGGCCGTCATCGGCTCTGTCCCCTCGGTGGTGAGCTTTCGATGGTGCGCGGTGTGAAGCGGTGGTGCCTGGTGCTGCGCGGTGTGAAGCGACGCGGCTCCCGGCGGCCGATGCCTCCGGGAGCTGCGCGAACGACGGTCACGGCCCGGGGGCCGTGCCGGACGGGTCTACAGGTGCGGCACGATCGTCGGCATGAGGTCCTGGAAGGTGCGGCCGTTGGCGGGCTCGCCCACGGCGGTCATCTGCCAGCCGGAACCCACGCGGTGCACCTTGGCCATGATCTGCGCCGTGTACTGGCCGCCGCCGGTCAGCGTGTAGCGCGCCAACTCCTGGCCGTTGGTCTCGTCGACGATGCGGCAGAACGCGTTCTGTACCTCGGTGAAGGTCTGGCCGGTGAACGAGTTCACCGTGAAGACGATCTGGTCGATGTGGACCGGCACGCGCTGGAGGTCGACCAGGATGGCCTCGTCGTCCCCGCCCTGCCCCGCGCCGCCGACCAGATTGTCACCGGTGTGGCGGACGGAGCCGTCGTCGCTGACGAGGTGACGGAAGAACACCACGTCCACGGGCTGCTTGTCGGCGAAGAGCACAGCCGAGGCGTCGAGGTCGATCTCCCTCGTGCGGGACCCGAACAGTCCGCGCCGAGGGGCGGCCTGCCAGCCCAGGCCCATCCGCACGGCGGTCAGTGTGCCGCCGTCGGACTTCTGCAGGCTGATGCCCTGCCCCTTGGACAAGTTGACGCTCACGCGCTGTCCCCCTCTCTCCGGCACCGAACCGGATTTCGCCACCGCAGCCGCCATCCCTGTGGCGACCACGCCTGAAACCCTACGCATCGCCACGGACCCGCGGTGCACCGGCCGGTCATTTTGTGGCGCTCTTGCAACAAGTAGAGGGCTTGGGCCTGCCCATGGATCTCGGCACCAGGGCACGCACGCGAGCCCGGCAAGATCCTAACGAAAGACCCCAGGGGGTTTCTGATGGATCTCCGTGGAGGAAGGAACGGCGTCCGGTGCGTGCTCTGGGGGTACCCCCTGCTCGAAGAGCTTGGGGAGTGCCGGCTGGGAGCCCTCGTACGGGACGTACTTGGGCTTTCGGCAGGTGCGGCGAGTGGGGGTACCTCCCACGCCGTAAGGCCGTGGGGGCGTGCCGGGCGTCGCGACGCCGCGGAGATCCGTCAGAAGCCCCCTAAGCCAGCCCCGCCTCCTTCATCTGCCGCAGCTCCTTCTTGAGCTCGCTGACCTCGTCCCGCAGCCGGGCGGCCACCTCGAACTGGAGCTCCGCCGCCGCGGCACGCATCCGCTCCGTCATCTCCTCGATGATCCCGGCCAGTTCGGCCGCCGGACGGTCGCTGGTGATCTCACCCTTGCGTGCCCCGGCGGCCTTGCCGCCCTTGGCCGCCTTGGTGCCCGTGGTCCCGTGTGCCGCCAGCGACGGGACCGGCGCCTTGGCACCCTTGCCGTCCTTGCCCTGGCGGTAACCGGTGCCCAGAAGCTGCTCGGTGTCGACCTCCTCGCGGGCGATGGTGGCCACGATGTCGTTGATCTTCTTGCGCAGCGGCTGCGGATCGATGCCGTTCGCCTCGTTGTAGGCGATCTGCTTGGCCCGGCGGCGGTTGGTCTCGTCGATGGCCTTCTCCATCGCCGGGGTGATCTTGTCGGCGTACATATGGACCTGGCCGGAGACGTTGCGCGCCGCACGTCCGATGGTCTGGATGAGGGACGTACCGGAGCGAAGGAAGCCTTCCTTGTCGGCGTCGAGGATCGCCACAAGGGACACTTCGGGCAGGTCGAGGCCCTCACGGAGCAGGTTGATGCCGACCAGCACGTCGTACTCGCCGGCCCGCAGTTCGCGCAGCAGCTCGACCCGTCGCAGCGTGTCGACGTCGCTGTGCAGATAGCGGACCTGGATGCCCAGCTCCAGGAAGTAGTCCGTGAGGTCCTCGGCCATCTTCTTGGTGAGGGTGGTCACGAGGACCCTCTCGTCCTTCTCGGTCCGGTTGCGGATCTCGTGCACCAGGTCGTCGATCTGACCTTCGGTGGGCTTGACGACCACCTCCGGGTCGACGAGACCGGTGGGGCGGATGATCTGCTCGACGAAACCGTCGGAGCGCGAGAGCTCGTAGGTGCCCGGGGTGGCGGAGAGATAGACCGTCTGGTCGATCCGCTTCTGGAACTCCTCCCACTTCAGCGGCCTGTTGTCGAGGGCGGACGGCAGGCGGAAGCCGTGGTCCACGAGGGTCCTCTTACGGGAGGCGTCGCCCTCGTACATCGCGCCGATCTGCGGGACCGTCACATGCGACTCGTCGATGACGAGCAGGAAGTCCTCGGGGAAGTAGTCGAGAAGGGTGTTGGGCGGAGTGCCGGGGCCGCGGTCGTCGAAGTGCATCGAGTAGTTCTCCACGCCGGAGCAGCTGCCGATCTGGCGCAGCATCTCGATGTCGTAGGTGGTGCGCATCCGCAGCCGCTGCGACTCCAGCAGCTTGCCCTGCTTGTCCAGCTCGGCGAGGCGCTCCTCGAGCTCGCGCTCGATGCCGTTGACCGCCTTCTCCATGCGCTCAGGGCCGGCGACGTAGTGGCTGGCGGGGAAGACGTACAGCTCCTCGTCGTCGCTGATCACCTCGCCGGTGAGGGGGTGGAGTGTGGACAGCGCCTCGATCTCGTCGCCGAACATCTCGATCCGGACGGCCAGCTCCTCGTAGACCGGGAAGATCTCGATGGTGTCGCCCCGGACCCTGAAAGTGCCCCGCGTGAACGCCATGTCGTTGCGCGAGTACTGGATGTCGACGAAGCGGCGCAGCAGCTGGTCGCGGTCGATCTCCTCGCCGACCTTCAGCGGCACCATGCGGTCCACGTACTCCTGCGGGGTGCCGAGGCCGTAGATGCACGAGACGGAGGCGACCACGACGACGTCCCTGCGGGTCAGCAGGGAGTTCGTCGCCGAGTGGCGCAGCCGCTCGACCTCCTCGTTGATCGAGGAGTCCTTCTCGATGTAGGTGTCCGACTGGGGGACGTACGCCTCTGGCTGGTAGTAGTCGTAGTACGAGACGAAGTACTCCACCGCGTTGTTCGGCAACAGCTCGCGGAATTCGTTGGCGAGCTGAGCGGCCAGCGTCTTGTTGGGCGCCATGACGAGCGTGGGGCGCTGGAGCTTCTCGATCATCCAGGCCGTAGTCGCCGACTTGCCCGTGCCGGTCGCGCCGAGCAGGACGACATCCTTCTCACCGGCGCGGATGCGCTTCTCGAGCTCGGCGATGGCGGTGGGTTGGTCGCCGCTGGGCCGATAGGGGCTGACGACCTCGAAGGGCGCCATCGAGCGTTCGATCTGGGTAACGGGCCGCATGGAACCACCGTACGACCCACCACTGACAGCCGGGCCGGATCCCGGCTGATGCCGGGCCTCGCCCGGCCCCCGCCGGGGCAGCGGCACGGCGCGGTGCGGGGCACCCGGAGGACGTCCGGCGCCGATCAGCGCCGCCGGGAGCGCGATGACGGCCGGCGCGTGGTCCGGTCCGGGTCCGCCGGATCCGCCCACGCCGGGGGTTCGGCGAAGGAGGGCAGCTGCCGCTGGGCGGGTACGTCCGGGCGGGTCACACGCCCCAAGGTCCTCCACCGCGGTCCCGCGGCTCCCGGCCGGTCCGGATCGCCCACGACGCGATGCGGATCGAACATGACGACAGCGGCGGCCATGACGAGGAAGACGACGGGGCCGATCATCAGCGGTGCGATGAGCTTGGCCGGCGAGTCACCGAGGGCGTCCGGGGGGACCGTGGTGTGCACATGGACGCTCACCGCAGCCATGCCGGTGTAGTGCATGCCGCTCACGGCAAGGCCCATCACAAGGCCGGCTCCCAGACTCGGCAGGAAGCGCTGGACACGCACGGCGGCCCAGAGGGCGGAGGTGGCCGCGACGACCGCGATCACGACGGACAGGGCGACGGTCGATGTGTCGTACTCGAGACGTCCCTGGAGCCGCATGCCCGCCATGCCCAGATAGTGCATGGAGGCGATGCCGAGTCCGGTGATGGTCCCACCGGTGACCAGGGCCATCGCGGTCGCACCGCGGTAGCCCACGATGAAGATCCCGATGCCCGTCATCGCGACGGCGACGGCCAGACTGGCGAAGGTCGTCGGCCGGTCGTAGCCGATCGGGGCCTCCGCGACGGTGAAGCCCATCATGGCGATGAAGTGCATGGTCCAGATCCCCGAGCCGATGGAGCCGGCGCCGAGCGCCAGCCAGCCGGCCCGGAGCGATCCGGGGGCGCGTACCGATCTGGCGGTGCACCGCAGCCCGAGGGCGCCGCCGAGGCAGGCGATCAGATACGCGGCCACCGGCGTGACGAGGCCGTGGCTGAAACCGTCGACTGTGCCCTGCATCCTGCTATGCCCTTCGCCCCTTGTGCCGCTCGGGTCCGGACGGCTCCCGTCGGGGAACCCCTTTACCGGGCGAGGGTAGGGCGATCCGGCGGGCAAGCAAACCTCGAGGCGGGACGCCCCGGCGGCACGGCGGCGGATGGAACCCCTCCGGGGTGTCGTGTGCCGACCGCGGTCTTCGCAGGTCAGGGCCGCTGTCAGTGGCCCGCCGTACGGTGGTGCGCATGAAGAGCTTCGAGTGGACCGTCGTGGGCTCGGACATCGGGCCGCTGCTTCTCGCCGCGACCGGGGAGGGGCTGGTGGGGGTCGTGTTCCATGCCGACCCGGCGGTGCGGGACAGGGCACTCGGCCAGCTGGCCGCTCAGTTGGGGCGCACACCGCACGAGGTCGTCGCCCAGCCGCAGGGCACGGCCGGAAGCACCGGAAGCACCGGCCAGGGTCTTCTCGCCGAGCCGATACGCCAGCTCGCGGAGTACTTCGCGGGTGAGCGCCGGGACTTCGACCTGCCCCTGGACTGGTCGCTGACGTCAGGCTTCAACCGCCAGGTGCTGCGCGAGCTCGCCGCCTCGGTGCCGTTCGGCTCGGTCGTCGGATACGGAGAGCTGGCCGCGAGGGTGGGCCAGCCCGGCGCGGCCCAGGCGGTCGGCGCGGCCATGGGTGCGAATCCGCTGCCACTGGTGGTGCCCTGTCATCGTGTGGTGGAGAGCGACGGGAGTCTCGGAGGCTTCGGGGGCGGACGGGAGACCAAGCGCAGGCTGCTGGCTCTGGAGGGGGTTCTGCCGCAGCCGCTGTTCTGAGGCTCCGGGCCGGAGCACAGGCCGCCCGGCCGCGTCCGTGGCGGGTCCGCGGCGGGTCCGCGGCGGCCGAAAGTCCATTCCCTCGTCCGTGCCCAGCTGTCAGACTGCCGCGGTGACCAGTACTTCTTACGACCATCCCATAGCCGTCGCGGCCGGTGCCGTCTGCGGACCGGCGTCCGGTGCGGTACGGGAGGGGATCCGCGGGCGGGGCGGGATTCCCGGGTCGGACGAGGTCGGCTCGTGAGCGCCGGGGAGAAGTCCGCGACGAGCGCCGGACGGTCCGTCGTGATCGATGCGGCGGAGCTTCCCGCGCTACGGCGCCGGATCACACCCGTCCTCATCGCGAGCCAGATCCTCGGCGGGCTGGGCGTCGCCACCGGAATCGCCCTGGCCACCGTGCTCGCGCAGCAGGTGAGCGGCTCCGAGGCACTGTCCGGCCTGGCTCCGACGGCCACGGTCACGGGCACGGCACTGCTGTCCGTGCCACTGGCCGCGCTGATGACCGCACACGGGAGGCGGCCTGGCCTTGTGCTGGCCTATCTGATCGGCGCGGTCGGAGCCGGCGTCGTCGTCCTGGCGGCGGTGATCGGGAACTTCCCGTTGCTGCTCCTGGGGATGGCGGGCTTCGGCGCGGCCTCGTCGGCGAATCTGCAGGCGCGGTTCGCGGCCGCGGACCTGGCCGAGCCGGACCGCCGTGCCCGGGCGATCTCCCTGGTCGTGTGGGCCACCACGATCGGGGCGGTGCTCGGGCCGAACATCGCCGCACCGGCGGGGCGGAGCGCGTCCCGGCTCGGAATCCCGGAGGCGGCCGGGCCGTTCCTGTGGGCGGGCGGGGTGTTCCTGGTCTCGGCCCTGGTCGTCGGGGTGCTGCTGCGCCCCGACCCCCTGCTGACGGCACGGGCGCTGGCCCCGGCCGACGAGAACACCGGGGAGGGACGCTCGCTGCGCGCGGGGGTGCGTGCGGTGCGGGAGTCCCCGCGGGCGCGGCTCGCTCTCGCCACCATCGTGATCGCGCACACCGCGATGGTGTCGATCATGTCGATGACGCCTCTGGTGCTGAGCCACCACGGGGCCGGGATCGAGCTCATCGGTCTGGTGATCAGTGGCCACATCGCCGGCATGTACGCGTTCTCGCCGGTGATGGGCTGGCTGTCCGACCGGCTGGGCCGGCTGTCGGTGATCGGCCTCGCCGTGGGGCTGCTCTCGTGTGCGGCCCTGCTGGCCGGCACCGCGGGAGCGAGCCACGGCCGTACCGCCGCGGGTCTGTTCCTGCTCGGTCTGGGCTGGTCCGCAGGGCTGGTCTCGGGCTCGGCGCTCCTCACCGACTCGGTGCCGGGACCGGCCCGCGCCGCTGTTCAGGGGCTCTCGGATCTCACGATGAACGCGGCGGCGGGCATCGGCGGTATCGCGGCCGGCCTGATCGTCGCCCAGACGAACTACGGCTGGCTGAACGCGATCGGGGCATGCCTGCTGCTGCCGCTGGCCGCCCTCACCGTGCGTCGTGCGCTGGCACGGTCGCGCACGGCCGGGGCGCAGCCCGGTGACATCGCAACCGAGGTCGCGGACGAGCCGGTCCGGACCACCCCCGCCGGACCGGACCGCCCCGCCGACTGACGCCACCGGCTGCGCTCCGGCGGGCATCGCCCGACCGTTCCCGCGAGCCGGTCGTCACAGGCTGATGTGGTAGGCCTTCCGCAGCGTCTCGTGGACCGTCCAAGTCGTCCTGTCGCCCTCACGCAGCACGCAGGCGTCGCCCGGGCCGACATCGAGGGTGGCCCCGCCCTCGACCTCGACGGTGGCCCGCCCGCTCACCACGACGAAGAGCTCGTTGGCCTCGGTGTCCGTGACCACGCCCGGCGTGATCTGCCAGATGCCCCGCAGCTGCTTGCCGTCCTCGGACTCCCACAGCACCTTTCCCGTCACCACGGGCTCGCCGGAGACGATCTGGGCGGGGTCGAGAGGCTCGACTTCCAGCTCGGTATCCGGAATGTGCACGACAAACGAAGGGGATTCCGGGCCTGCGGTACTGCCATCAAAGGTCGTCATGGCGCGTCACCTTAGCGGGACCGGGAACCGTTCCTGCGGGCAGGACCGGCGGAGGATCCGGGAGCGGTGAGGACCCCAGGCCCGCAGAAACGTTTGCGCAGAGGGTCCCCGTGCCAGGGATGGAAGCATGCCCGAGACCATGCTGCTGCTGTCGCCAGAGGTACGGGAGGCGCTCGACGCCCGCCGTCCCGTCGTCGCCCTGGAGTCCACCATCATCGCGCACGGACTGCCGCGCCCCCGCAACCTGGCCGTCGCACACGAGCTGGAGGAACTGGTCGGACGCGAGGGAGCGGTGCCCGCGACGATCGCCGTGCTGGACGGCCGGGCCCACGTCGGCCTCGCCAAGGACCAGCTGGAGCGGGTCGCCAACGACCCGGCGGTGCGCAAGCTCGGACACCGCGATCTCGCTCCCGCCCTGGCCACCGGGGCGAGCGGAGCGACGACCGTGTCCGCCACGGCTTTCCTCGCCGCCCGCGCCGGTATCCGCGTGTTCGCGACGGGTGGGCTCGGCGGAGTGCACCGGGAGTGGACCACCACCCAGGACGAGTCGGCGGATCTGCGGCTGCTTGCCAGGACCCGGATCGCCGTCGTCTGCGCCGGGGTGAAGTCGATCCTCGACGTCCCGGCGACGCTGCAACGCCTGGAGACCCTGGGCGTCGGCGTCCTCGGCTACGGCACCGACCGGTTCCCCGGCTTCTATCTGTCCTCGTCGGGCGAGCCCGTCGACTGGACGGTGCACACGCCCGAGGAGGTGGCCGGGGTGATCCGCGCCCAGGACGCGCTCGACGGTCCGGACACCGCGCTGATCGTCGCCCAGCCGGTCCCGGAGGACGAGCAGCTCGATCCCGGGCTGCACGACCGGGTGCTGGCCGAGGCCCTGGACGCCTGCCGGGAGCGGGGCATCACGGGCCAGGGCGTCACCCCCTTCCTCCTCGAGCATCTGATGCGGGCCACGGAGGGTGCCTCACTGGAGGCGAATCTGGCGGCGGTACGCGGCAATGTGCGGCTCGCGGCGCGCATCGCGGCGGCGCTGTGAGCGGACCTGCCGATCCGGCCGGACCCGGCGATCGGGCCTGCACCACCGGCCCGGTCGGCCCCACCGACCGGGCCGGTACCGCCCACTCGACCGGCACCGCGAACCCGGGGGGCGCCCTGCTGGTGATCGGTGATGTGGCCACCGATGTCGTGGCCCGCCACTCGGCGGGGCTCACGCACGGGACCGACACGCCCGCCCGGATACGCACCCTCCCTGGCGGCGCGGGGGCCAACGCGGCCTGCTGGGCCGCCTACGCGGGGTGTGCCGACGTACGGCTGCTCGGCAGGGTCGGCGGTGAGAACGCCGACTGGCACGCGGCACATCTGCGCGGGGCCGGGGTGCGACCGCTCCTCGTGACCGATCCCGATGCGGAGACCGCGACCGTCGTCGCGCTCGTCGACGCGCACGCCGAGCGCACCTTCCTCACCGACAGCGGGGCTGCCCTGCGGATCTCCCCCGCGGACTGGTCACCCGCACTGCTCGACGGGGTCGCCAGGCTCCATCTGTCCGGCTATCTCTTCTTCGCGGACCCGAGCCGGGAGCTCGCCACCGTGGCCCTCACCGACGCCCGCCGACGGGGCGTCCCCGTGAGTGTGGACCCCGCGTCGGCCGGCTTCATCGGGGTGCTCGGAGCGAAGCGGTTCCTCGACGCGGTCGACGTTGCCGACGTGCTGCTGCCCAACGCCGACGAGGCCCGGCTGCTCACCGGAATCCCCGACGCCGCCGACGCCGCGGTCGCGCTGAGCCGCCAAGTGCCGCTCGCCGTCGTCACGCTGGGCGCCGAGGGTGCGCTGGTGGCGGAGTCGGGCACGCTGACGGCTCGGGTGCCGCCTGTCCCCGCGACGGCGGTCGACTCGACGGGAGCGGGCGACGCCTTCACCGGCACGGTGCTCGCCGCCCTGCTGGCAGGCGCGGATGCGGCGGCAGCCGCGCGGGAGGGGTGCCGCGCGGGCGCGCTCGCGGTGACGTTGGGCGGGGGGCGTCCGCCGGAGCGTGTGCCGGGCCGCCACCCGCACCCGCGTCCTTACGGCCTCCGGACTGATGGGCCCGCATGGTGAACGCACACGGCAGAAGAGCCCAAAAAAGTCAGAGGCCTGTGTCATCCGGGTTCGTGGTGGGCGGAGTTTAAGGAGGTGGAGAGGCGCCCTCCACTTTCCTCGTTCCCCTCAGCAAGGAGTTCCGTCCATGACCCGAATCAAGAAATATGTGGCGGCCGCAGCGATCGCGGCCGGGGTGGTGGGAGTGTCCACGGTGGCTCAAGCCTCCGCATCTACCGGCGTGATCCCGCCCGGCAAGAGCCAGTCCGGCGTGAGCCAGCCCGGCAAGAGCACCGACAAGGTCGGCGTGATCCCGCCCGGCAAGAGCCAGTCCGGCGTGAGCCAGCCCGGCAAGAGCACCGACAAGGTCGGCGTGATCCCGCCCGGCAAGAGCCAGTCCGGCGTGAGCCAGCCCGGCAAGAGCACCGACAAGGTCGGCGTGATCCCGCCCGGCTAGGGCTAGCCCGGCGTGAGCCGGTCGAAGGGCGCTACCTGCTGTCCGGCGTCCACCGCGGCAAGGGCAATGCGGCCGGCGTGAAGGTAGTCACCGACAAGGGCACGGTGACCGGCCGTCTGGTCCACCTGGCCGGCCAGCCCGGCTGGGGCGCCTGGCACGCCACAAGGTCCTGTCCGGGCCCCCTGCCCACCGCAGGCCACACCATCGCCACCTTCACACTCCCCTGACCGGGGCGGTGTGACTCTGGTGGGGCCCGGACACGCCGGGCCCCACCAGATGCCGACGCGCCCTCACCCATGACGTTGAGGAACGACCAATTGTGACGGACGAGAGTCAAGCCGAGTTCGCCGAGTTCGCCACGGCTGCCTGGCCTCGTTTGGTACGCACCGCGCACATGCTCACCGGCGACTTCCACGAGGCCGAGGACTTGGTGCAGACCACGCTGGCCAAGGTGTACGCCCGCTGGCGGCGTATCCCCCGCGACGAGGTCCATACCTACGTCCGCCGCGCTCTGGTCAACAACAACCTCAGCCGGATCCGCAAGAAGCGTGTGGCTCATCTGCTCATGCCGTTCCTCCCGGAGACGGTGCACAGCGCGCACGACGGACATGCTGAGATCACCGAGCGCCGCACGGCTCTCGCCCAGGCACTGGCGGCGTTGCCGACTCGCCAGAGGACCGTGATGGTGCTGCGCTACTTCGAGGACCTGAGCGACCAGGAGATCGCCACGGTGCTGAACTGCTCACTGGGCACGATCAAGACCCATGCCCGGCGGGGCCTCGCTGCCCTGCGCAGCCACCCTGCCCTCGCTTCCGACGACTTCCATTCCGGAGCCCACCGATGAGTTCCCACGCCGACAGCGAGCGGCTGCATCAACTGTTCACGGATGCCGCCTACGACATCACCCCCTCCCCGGTGCCTCTGGCCGCCATCGAGAAGGCAGGCCGCACCCGGCGGCGACGTCACACCACGGCACTGGCCGCCGCCTGCGGGCTGCTGCTGATCCCGCTGGCCGTCACCGTCGTCCACACCGCCACACCTACATCCCAGACCGTTGGGCAGCCGGCCGCTACGCCGTCCTCGGTGCGGGTGGTGGCGCCGGGCGAGCGGGTGCAGGCCGCGCCGAAGGTGCAGCTGTGGCTGACCAAGGACGGCAAGCACTGGTCCACCCCGGACAGGGCCAACCAGTTCCGCAGCGTCGTCGACGGCAACCCGGACATGAGCCGGCCCGTCGTGAGCCTGCAGCCCGAGCTGGTCGAAGGGCGCTACTTCCTGTCCGGCGTCTACCGCGGCAAGGGCGATGCGGCCGGCGTGAAGGTAGTCACCGACAAGGGCACGGTGACCGGCCGTCTGGTCCACCTGGCCGGCCAGCCCGGCTGGGGCGCCTGGTACGCCACCAGCCCGCTGCCCACGGGGGTCATACCCAAGAACGTCGAGGACAGCTTCGTCCACAGCGTCACCGTCCAGGACACCGCAGGCCAAACCATCGCCACCCTCACCCTGCCCTGACTGAAAAGCCCGCCTCTTCCAGGCATCGTCTTAGGACCCTTCGCCGGGCCGCCAGGGGTCGTTCCATGCCGGGTGGCGGGGGTCGTCGCCGCGGACGACGACCTCCGCCGCCTCGGCCGGGGCCACTTCGCGTGCGTACCGTTCGAAGGCGGGCAGCGTCCAGCGCTCCGCCTCCTCCGTGCGGCGGCGCAGTGCGCCCGGCGAGAGCAGCAGATGCACGGTCAGGTCGAACGGGAACCAGTGCCCGAGCAGCAGCGGGCCGTGCAGCACCAGCACTCCGCCGGGCGGGAGTTCGCGGTACGGGCTGCGTGTGGCGCGGTCGGCGACCGGGTCCCAGAGGTCGGGCAGCAGCTGCCCCGACCCACCGGGCTCCAGCGGCCCGAAGACCTCGCGCCAGAGCGCACCCGTGTCGAACCAGTCGTCGTAGTACGCGTCGGGGTCCTCGCGGCCGTGCTCGTAGCGCAGCGAAGCGGGCCGCAGAAACCCCGCGGTCGCGACCACCTGGACCGAACGCCCGCGCAGTCGCAGCGCCTCCGCGAGCGCGGCGGACACGGCGGCGGTTCCGGCGGCCGGGGCGCCGTCCACGGCGACGCGGAGCCAGCGGCTGCCGTCGGTGGCCGTGGTCCGTACGACCCGCTCGGCGAGGGCCTCGGTCAGCCGTTCCCAGGTGATCGGTTCCAGTCGCACGGCTCCCATCATGCCGGGGCCCGCGACGGCGTTCGGTGGCGGTCCCGCCGACGTGGGGGGGCACGTCCCAAGAGCACGGCACCGTCGTCGCCTCCGCCCCGGCGCGGACATGGACGCGTACTCAGTACGGCAAAGGCCCTCGATCCGAGAGACGCTTCACACGGATACGACCGTCCCGTACCCCCTCCGCCACGCTCAGCGTCCCACGGCTGACCTCCAGGCACGTCTGCGCGTCCAGTTCGAGCCGCGCCTGCGCCGTTCCGCCTTGCGGCGCCCCCTCGCCGTACACCGTCCCATGGGCGCCCTCACCGACCAGTACGTGGAACTCCCCCTCGTCGAGGCGGACTTCCACGATCCCCTGCCAGCCCTCCCGCTCGAGGCTCCGTCGCAGCGGCAGGGCGAACCAGTGGGCCCGTACCGCGTCCGTGGGGCGTCGCTCGCCCAGTTCCGGGGCGCCCCACTCGGCCAGGGCCGTGAGCACGGGCAGCAAGGCGCGCCCGCGGTCCGTCAGTTCGTAGACGAAGGCGGAGACGGGAGCCGGGAGCCGGCGCCGGGTGGTGAGGCCGTCGTGCTCCATGCCCTTGAGACGCGAGGCCAGGACGTCCGTGCTCACACCGGGAAGATCCGCGTGCAGATCGGTGTAGCGGCGCGGCCCCGCCAGCAGCTCCCTGACGATCAGCAGGGTCCAGCGGTCACCGGCGGCATCGAGGGCACGGGCTGCGGCGCAGTACTGGTCGTAGCTTCGGCGGCGTGCCGCGCGCGGCGCGGTGGACGGGCGTGAGGGCATGCGGGGCAGTCTAGACCGGGCGTTGGACTTTCCAAGCGGTCACTTGGTAAAACCAAGCAATACCGTTTCCGGGGAGGGCACGCATGGAGTTCCGGCAGTCGAGCAAGCTCAGCGAGGTCTGCTACGAGATCCGCGGTCCGGTGATCGAGCACGCGAACGCGCTGGAGGAGGCGGGCCACAGCGTCCTGCGCCTGAACACGGGCAATCCGGCGCTCTTCGGCTTCGAGGCCCCGGAGGAGATCCTCCAGGACATGATCCGGATGCTGCCCCGGGCGCACGGCTACACCGACTCCCGGGGGATCCTCTCCGCACGCCGCGCCGTTGCCCAGCGCTACCAGTCCCTCGGGCTCGCGGAGGTCGGCGTCGACGACGTCTTCCTCGGCAACGGAGTGTCCGAACTGGTCTCCATGGCCGTCCAGGCCCTGCTGGAGGACGGCGACGAGATCCTCATCCCCGCTCCCGACTTCCCGCTGTGGACCGCCGTCACCACGCTCTCCGGCGGGCGGCCCGTCCACTATCTGTGCGACGAGTCGGCGGACTGGTACCCGGACCTCGACGACATGGCATCGAAGATCACCGACCGGACCAGAGCCGTGGTGATCATCAACCCCAACAACCCCACCGGCGCCGTGTATCCGCGCGAGATCATCGAGGGCATCCTCGATCTGGCGCGCCGCCACCACCTGATGGTGTTCGCCGACGAGATCTACGACCAGATCGTGTACGACGACGCCGTCCACCACAGTGCGGCGGCCCTCGCCCCGGATCTGGTCGTCCTCACCTTCAGCGGGTTGTCGAAGACCTACCGGGTGGCCGGCTTCCGTTCCGGCTGGCTGGTCGTAACCGGCCCCCGGCAGCACGCCCGCAGCTATCTGGAGGGGCTCACGATGCTCGCCTCCATGCGACTGTGCCCCAACGCCCCCGCACAGTACGCCATCCAGGCAGCCCTCGGGGGGCGTCAGTCCATCCATGAGCTCACCGCGCCCGGCGGGAGGCTGCGCGAGCAGCGCGACCGTGCCTGGGAGCGGCTCAACGAGATCCCCGGGGTCTCGTGTGTGAAGCCGAAGGGCGCGCTGTACGCGTTCCCGCGGCTCGACCCCGCCGTACACGCGATCCACGACGACGAGAAGTTCGTACTGGACCTGTTGCTGCGCGAGAAGATCCAGGTCGTACAGGGGACGGGCTTCAACTGGCCGCGTCCTGACCACTTCCGGATCCTGACGCTCCCCCACGCCGACGACCTGGACGCGGCGATCAGCCGGATCGGCCGCTTCCTCGGCGGATACCGCCAGTGAGCACCGGGGAGGCAGGCGAGACGAAGCGGCAGGGCGAAGCGGGTGAAAACGGAGCGGGTCCGGGGGCGTAGCCTGCCCCCGGACCCTGTTGATGCCGCTCACATCACACGCCGGCACGCTTGAGGACCCGGGTCAGTCTCATTGCGTCGCGTCCTGCCTTTGGACCACCGCCGATCGAGCTCGGCGGACCAGATTCGAACTGGCATTTCGACGCACCAGGGCCCGGGCCCGGTCGATCCGGCGATGAGCGGCGAATGCTGAGTCTGGAGCGAGAGTCTGAGATTGATCGCGGTCTGCCTCTGCCGAGTTGGGCTACCCCGGCCCGTAAGGAAGTGCCGGGGGGAGGACTCGAACCTCCACTGGAACCGCTTCGTCACGACAAGCTTCAGCTTCAGCTTTGCGCTCCTCGCGCACCCCGCCCGCGGTGATGCGGACGGGGAGTCTGTGTGGTCGTAGCCTCCGGAGTCTACTGACCGAAGAGGTAGCCGAAGACGGCGTCCCCGACGCGCTGGTCGGTGACCTCCGCGCCGTTGGCCTCCTCGCGGGCGAACTTCACGGCCTGCTGCAGCTTCTCCACCCGGTCCAGCAGTTCGTTCACCCGGCGGGCGGGCAGCGCTCCGGAGAACTTGACCGTCGTCCAGTAACCGACGGGTATGTCCTCGTAGTACACCTCGACCTGCGCCGGGTGCTTCTCGGTGGCCTCCGCCTTCACATGGTTGCGGGGCACCTTCTTGGTGCGGACCGTCTTGACGGGTTCGGTCTTCCAGGAGTCCGTGGACGGGTCCTGGGACCAGGACTCGGCCGCGTCGAGCACCGGGAGCTTGCGCACGAAGGTGTTGATGTCCGTCAGCTGCTTCTCCAGGAAGAGGAGATAGGAGACGGGTGCGTCGGCGACCAGCACCCGGCCGTCGACGGTGATGTCGGCACGGGCCGTGCAGTTCGCCCAGTCCTTGGTGGCGGTCACATCGAACAGCCGGGTCAGGGTCTTCGCGGTGTCGCCCAACACGTCCTCGGCCTTGATCTGCACCAGCGTGGACTCGGGCGGAAGCTGCTCGCCCTCCTCGTCCTTCGGCTGGTACGTCCTGGAGATACCGGCCAGCAACGCGGGCTTCTGGAGGCCGTGATGGGCTGCCGTGAGGTCCTGGTGCGCCTTGGACTTGACGCCTTTCTCCACTGCGATGATCTGATTGAGTTTCGCCACACGGGGAACTTAGCAGTCCCCAAGTGCCGTCATCGAACGATTAACGGGGCGATGTCGGGGATGTGGCCGCCGCACGGGAGGGGTTGGGCCCGGTGGATCCTCTGGTGGTCGTGGAGCCGCTGAAGCAGCGCCGTTGCGCCGAGTGCCATCGCACTCCTCTGGAGCGGATGGTGCTGGAGTTCAACGCACCGCGCTGTCTGGACTGCGCGGACCTGGGGCATCTGGTCTTCCTGCCCCGTGGGAACGCGGCCCTCACCAGGCGGGCCCGTGAGGCGAGTTCGCTGTGGGCCGTCGTCGTGCGGCACAACAGACAGCGCACACGGTACGAGCGTCAGGGCCTGCTGGTGGAGGAGGCGGCGCTGGCCCGGGCCGAGGCGGCCTGTCTGGCCGACGCCGAGGCGAGGGCCCGGCGCCGGGAGCGCGATGCGGCGCGGCGTGCGGCGCAGGACGTGCGTTTCACGGCGACGCTCACCGCGGAGATCCTGCGGCTCTTCCCTTACTGCCCGCTGGACCGCGCGGGCGACGTCGCGACGCACACCTCGGAGCGCGGGAGCGGGCGGGTGGGCCGCACCGCCGCCGGGCGCGCCCTGGACGAAGGCGCGGTCACGACGGCGGTGCGTGCGTCCGTACGCCATCTGGACACGCCGTACGACGCCCTGCTCATGCGCGGCGTGCCTCGCGCAGAGGCACGCAGACGGGTGGCTCCGGCCATCGAGGCGGTACTGGCCCGGTGGCGCGGACCCGGGCGGGACGGGGCGGAGACGGCCGCAGGGTGACGGTCAGGCGGTGACGGCTTGGCGGCGACGGTCACGCGGTGGTGCGAACGCGCGCCCCGTCCCGCCGTGTTGTGTGGCCGCGTCACGTCGCGTACGCCGCACGAAACGGCACCGGCGCGTGGGGCGGTTCGCCGCGTCAGGCCGCGGGGCGGAAGCGGCGGTAGAGCACCGCGCCTCCGAGGATCAGGGCCGCGCCGGTCGGGACGGTGAAGGCGGCACCGGCCGCGGCACCCGTCCGGGCCAGCTGGGCCGGCCCCTGCTGTGGCTCGTGGTGAGCCGCCGCGACTTCCTCCATCCTCGGCCTGGACACCGGCTTCGGGGCGACCGGCGGATTTCCGGGGGCGTTCGACGACACATTGCCGACGGAGGCATTGCCGATACCGACGACATTGACGGAATTACCGGAGACATTCACCGGCACATCGACGGGAAGCTGGATCCCATTGCCGGAGAGCAGCCCCGGGGAACCGTTCACTTCACTGTCGGCCAGGGCTCCGCCGAAGCCGGCGTCTTTGGCGTTGTCGTTGTCGTTGTTGTCGTTGTCGTCACGGACGTTCACAGGACCGGTGCCTTGGGTGTCGCGGTGTGCGTTTCCGCGATTCCTTTCGTTGCCGGTCCGTCCGGTGCCGTCGTTCGTACAGCGGTTGCCGACGGCCGGGTTGAGCACGCCGATCACGTTGACGGTGTTACCGCACACGTTCACCGGGACGTGCACCGGGACCTGTACGGCGTTCCCGGAGATCAGGCCCGGCGACCCGGCCGCGCTTCCCTGCGCGCCCGAGTCGGCGTGCGCGGCCCCGGCAGCGGCGATCGCGCCGCCCGTGACCATCGCTGCGACGAGGCCTGTTCGGCAAATCTGCCTCATTGTTCCTGCCTTCCGGATAATGACCACGGGTAACTACCCGCACCGGAAATAACGCGATGGAGCCAATCGGGTTATGGCCGATCATCCTTTCACCCCATCGAGTGGGCGGATTATCGAACGGCACAGCGCCGCACGGGCGTTCCTCATCGGCGTCGTGGTCGCAATGGCCCGGCCTTCAGCGGCCGATCAGCGCGGTGAGCGCCCCGACGGGATCCGGGTCGGGCGTGCCGCGAGGCCACCAGTCGTCGCGGTCGGCGTCCGACTCGTAGCCGTACCACAAGCCGTCCCGGCCCAGGCGCAGTTGGAGTGTGCGCGTGGAGAGCCGGTTGCGCCGGGGGCGGAAGTCCGCACCGTCCGGGAATCCGGCGGCGATCAGAGCGGGGCGGGCCCGGTCGAACGGGCCGGCCGGAGGGTCCCATTCCTCCTCCAAGGCGGCGAGACCCGCGAGGCCGCCCTGGCGCCAGGCCGCGACGGCGCGGGCCAGATCGGTCGGGGTGCGGTCGGCGGCGCACGCCAGCGCGGTGTAGAGCGCACGAGTGGAGGCCGTCAGTCCGGAACCGGGCTGGGCGGCGGCCAGCCGGACCGCGTCCTGCCAGGGAGTGAGGTCCGCGAGCGGGTCCCGACCGGACTGCAGGGTGGCGTGGGCACGCCCCGCCGCCTCGGTGGCGAGCAGATCGAGGGCGAGCGGATCGGGAGCGCCGGGTGCCTGCGGATACACGGGCGGCCGCCCGGGATGTGCGGGTACGGGCAGGGGTGGAGGCAGCGCGGGACGGGTGCGGGCGGCGAGTACGCCAGCGGCGGGAACCGACGCCAAGGCCGGCTGCGGTGACTGCGCCGCCGCCGCGCTCCCCTGCGCCGCCGATCGCTGAGCGGCAGCCCGCTCCGCCGCCGAGCGCGCCGCGTTGCGCCGGGTGAGCTCCGCGAGGACCTCCTGTTCGCCCCGCCCCCGCATCAGGAACAGCACGAACGGATCCTCGTCGAGGATCCTGGCCGTCTGGTAGCAGAGTGCTGCGGCGTGCTTGCAGGGGAGGCCGTCGTCGGGGCAGGAGCAGTCGGGGATGAGATCGCCGGGGGCGGGCAGCAGCTCGGCGGCGTCCGCCAGGGCATGCGGCACGTCCTTGTCGAGCAGTGCGGCGATGTGGTCGGGGCGTGCCGCGGCGGTCTCCAGGAGCCGCTCCCAGTCGTCGTCGCCGAGAGTGCGCAGCCGGATGTCCGTGCGGTAGGGACGCGGGCGTGATCCGTGAACGTAGGCGGTCACCCGGCCGGGCGTCACCGTGATCGCGTCGACCAGGCCCCGCCTTGCGTAGACCCGGCCGCGGGCGAGCCGGGCCGGATCCAGTGCGGTGTCCTCCAGTGCGTTCACCCATGCGTTGCCCCACCAGGAGGCGGCGAGGGTCTGGTCACCGCCGCGCGGGGCGAGAGCCGGGAACGTGCGTCTGCGGTCGTCCGGCCGGCGCGGAGCGTCCCTGCGCGAGGCACCGGGGCGGCGGGCGATCATGCCGTGCTCCCGATGACGCATCCCCCGGACGCGACGCTCATGACGGCCTCCGCAGTGAGACGAGATCGGCCAGCTCCCGGTCGGTGAGTTCGGTCAGCGCCGCTTCGCCGGACCCGAGGACGGCGTCCGCCAGCGCCCGCTTGGAGAGCAGCATGTCGGCGATCCGGTCCTCCACGGTGCCCTCGGCGATCAGCCGGTGGACCTGCACCGGCTGGGTCTGGCCGATGCGGTAGGCCCGGTCGGTGGCCTGGTCCTCCACCGCCGGATTCCACCAGCGGTCGTAGTGGACGACATGGCCGGCCCTGGTCAGGTTCAGCCCGGTGCCCGCGGCCTTGAGGGAGAGGATGAACACCGGGACCTCGCCCGACTGGAAACGGTCCACCATGTGCTCGCGCTCGGGCACCGGTGTGGAGCCGTGGAGCAGCTGGGACGCGATCCCCCGGGCGGCGAGGTGTCCGGAGATGAGCCGGGCCATCGACACGTACTGGGTGAAGACGAGCACCGCCCCGTCCTCCGCCAGGATCGTGTCGAGCAGCTCGTCGAGCAGGGCGAGTTTCCCGGAGCGGGCGGCGAGCCGGGCGCCGTCCTCCTTCAGATACTGCGCCGGGTGGTTGCAGATCTGCTTCAACGAGGTCAGCAGCTTCATGATCAGGCCGCGGCGCGTGATCCCCTCGGCGCTCTCGATCGCGGCCATGGTCTCGCGCACGACCGCCTCGTACAGCGAGGCCTGTTCCCGGGTGAGCGGCACGGGATGGTCGGACTCCGTCTTGGGCGGCAGCTCCGGCACGATGCCGGGGTCGGACTTCCGGCGGCGCAGCAGGAAGGGCCTGACCAGACGGGCGAGCCGCTCCACGGCCTGCTCGTTGTCGACGTGTTCGTGATTCTCGACGGCCCGGGCGTGACGGGCGCGGAAGGCCTTGAGCGGCCCGAGCAGTCCGGGCGTGGTCCAGTCGAGCAGCGCCCAGAGCTCGGACAGGTTGTTCTCGACGGGGGTGCCGGTGAGGGCGATCCGTGCCGGGGCGGGGATCGTGCGCAGTGCCTTGGCTGTCGCCGAGAACGGGTTCTTGATGTGCTGTGCCTCGTCGGCGACGACCATGCCCCATCGCTCGGCCGCCAGTGCGGCAGCGCTGGTGCGCATCGTGCCGTAGGTGGTCAGGACGAAGCCGGGGCTGTCACCGACCGTGCCGGTGCCGTCCAGACTGCGCTCGGCGCCGTGATAGCGGATCACGGGCACGCCGGGCGCGAAGCGGGCGATCTCCCGCTGCCAGTTGCCGAGCAGGGACGCCGGGCACACGACGAGGGTCGGTGCCGTGCCGCCGAGCCGGCGCCCGGTGCCGGACCGCTCGGCGACAGCCGCCCGTTCCGCGGCACCGGCCCGCTCCGCCCGGTGCAGATGGAGGGCGATGACCGTGATCGTCTTGCCGAGGCCCATGTCGTCGGCGAGGCAGCCGCCGAGCCCGAGCGAGGTCATCAGGTCCAGCCAGGCGAGACCCCGCAGCTGGTAGTCACGCAGGGTGGCGTCGAGCCCCGCGGGCGCGGCGAGTGCGGCCGGGCCCTCGGTCAGCCGGTCACGCAGCGCGGCGAGCGTGCCTTCGGGGACGGCCTCGACGGTCTCGCCGTCGACCTCGGCGCTGCCGGTGAGCGCGACGGCCAGCGCGTCCACAGGCTCCAGGAGCCCCAACTCCCGCTTGCGCGCCTTGCGTACGAGATCGGGGTCGACCACGACCCATTGGTCGCGCAGACGCACGATGGGGCGGTGCGACTCGGCGAGTGCGTCCATCTCCCGGTCGGTCAGCGGGTCCCCGCCCAGTGCCAGCTGCCAGTGGAACGCGAGGAGCTGCTCGCTGTCGAAGAAGGGTGTGCCGTCGGTGGCGGACCCGGGCGCCGGTGACCGCACCACGGCCGTGGCGCTCAGGGTCCTCACGAGCTCCCTCGGCCAGTGCACGGCCACGCCCGCGGCACCGAGCCCGGTGGCCGCCACACCCAGCAGCTCGTACAGCTCGTCCTCGGTCAGCGCCAGGGCATCGGGCACCTCGCGCTCCAGGAGTCGCCCCAGCGGGTGCCACACCCTGGCGGCACGGCGCAGCGCCAGCACCGCGTCGACGCGGGCCCTCGGCCCGAAGTGGTCCTCGCCGTCTCCGGCCCACAGCCGCGCGGAGTCGAGGACCAGGGTCGGGTCGGCGAGGCTGTGCACCTGGACGAGGGCCGCGCCGGCCTGCCGCTGCGGCTCGTCCTCGTCGGCGTGGTCGAACAGCTCGTACGCCGACAGGTCGAGCCGCAGCGAGATCCGCACGCCCGCGTCCATCCCCGCGGCGGCCTCCGCCGCCCAGGCACGGGCGTCCGGCAGCCGCTGCGGGGCCAGGGCCGCGAACGGCCGTCCCACGGCGTGCTCGGCCGCGGGGGTGCGGGGCAGGATGTCGGCGACCGCGTCAAGGAAGGATCTGACCAGGGCCTCGGGCTCGGGCAGCCGCAGCGGGCGCAGTCCCGGCAGCGGGATGGCGTGGCCCTCGTAGGGCATCGCGGCGGCGATGGCCCGTAGATGGGCGATGTCGTCGGCGTCGAGCGGCCCGGCCCGCCAGGCGTCGTGGTCGTCGGTGGTCAGACCGGGCAGCAGCCGGCCACGCGCGACGAGCTGCAGCGCGTGCAGGGCGGCGGCTCCCCAGCAGGCGGTGGCCGGGTGGGTCGTCGCGTCGTGCCGGGCACGGGCGAGCAGCGGCAGGGCGGCGGCGACGGGCAGCAGCACCGCGGGGACCACGCGACGGCGCACACCGGTGCCATGCGGCCGGACGACCGTCAGCTCGGTGCACTCCCCCTCGGCACCGGGCGGCACCGCGGGCGGATCGCCGTCCGGGCTCCAGAAGGCGACGCGCCCTCCCCGCGGCAACGCGGCCGGCACGAACACCGCGGCACAGGTGTGCAGCATGCGCGGGGCACCTCCCCTCCCATGGCCGAGTCCCGGTGACTCCTTCGGACAACGACCATACGGGCGGGCTCTGACAATGCCCCTCGTGAGCCCCTGGGCATGCGCGGGACCGGGTGCGCCGAGGCGTCGGTACGGGCCCCCGGCCACGGTCGGGGGCCCGTACGGCAGCCCGCGCCGGCAACGGATACGGCCCCCTGACCGACGTCACAACGGCTCCACCGGTCACCCCGGCCCGTCGGCAGCCCGCTGCTCCTCCCGTCCACGTGCGTCGACCTCGTACTCCTGCTCGGGCGAGGACTCCTGCTGGGGCGAGGACTCCTGCGGCGTCGGCGGCACGGACGCGTCCGGCAGTGGCAGGTCCAGGCCGGTCAGCCCGTCCAGCCCCTTCAGCCCTTCAAGGGCCGGCGGCGCCTGGGGTTCCGCCGCGTCACCGGTCGTGGCCGGTTTCCGCGAGTCCACGGGCGCTGCGGCGGCAGTGGACTGCTCGGCGGACGGCGGGAGGGGCTGCCCGGCGGAACGTGTGCCGTGCTCGAGGAAGCGCAGCAGCTCGACGGGGATGGGGAGCACCAGCGTGGAGTTCTTCTCGGCGGCCACGGCCATCACCGTCTGCAGCAGTCGCAGCTGCAGGGCCGAGGGCGCGTCGGCCATCTGGTGGGCAGCCTCCGCCAGCTTCTTGGACGCCTGGAGTTCCGCATCCGCGTTGATGACCCTGGCCCGGCGCTCCCGGTCCGCCTCGGCCTGCCGTGCCATCGAGCGCTTCATCGTCTCGGGCAGCGAGACGTCCTTGATCTCCACCCGGTCGACGCTCACACCCCAGCCGAGCGCCGGGCTGTCGATCATCAGTTCCAGGCCCTGATTGAGCTTCTCCCGGTTGGACAGCAGATCGTCCAGCTCGCTCTTGCCGATGATCGAGCGCAGAGAGGTCTGCGCCATCTGGGAGACCGCGAAACGGTAGTCCTCGACGCTGACCACCGCGTCGGCCGCGTCCACCACCTTGAAGTACACGACGGCGTCCACCCTGACCGTGACGTTGTCCCTGGTGATGCCCTCCTGGGCGGGCACCGGCATGGTCACGATCTGCATGTTCACTTTGCGCATGCGGTCGACCACCGGAATGATCATGGTGAATCCCGGTTCGCGGACGCGGGCACGCAGCCGTCCGAGACGGAACACCACGCCCCGCTCGTACTGCTTGATGACCCTGGCCGCGGCCAGGCTGTAGACCACCAGAGCGGACCCGGCCGCCACGCCCAGCGTCACCAGCTCTTCGACCATCACGGCACCCCCTGCCGTCCATGTCGGTCCTCGACTCAACGGTATTCCTGTCGTGACCACCGGTCGAGCGTCCGGATCCCCTGTGCGGCCGCCTATGGCGTGCCTCCTCGGCGGATGTCCGGCAACGTGGTGATCACGATCCGGATCCCACAGACGACAGACGAGGACCAGCCATGCCGCACCTCCGGCGTCCCGGCATCGCCGCCGGGACACTGCTTCTGACCCTCGCCGTCGCGGGCTGCTCCGGTCTCGGCCGGACCGCGGTGGGCACCGTCATCTACGAGACCGAGGACAAACGCGTCGTCAAGGTGTCCAACCCCCGGGTCACCGGCTGCTTCCCGTTCATCCCGAAGGGGGCGCACCGGGTCGAGAACGCCACGCTGGTCGACATCTTCCTGTACCGGCAGCCGGACTGTAAGGGCAGCGAGTCCGGCTACATCGGCACGACGCTCTTCGACAACATCGCTCCCGGCACGACGCCCTGGCTCAGCTACAGCTTCGTGCACTGAGGTACGGACGTGACCCGGCGGGACGACCTGCACGCCCGCCTCGCCCCTCGACGATCTGACCGTCGACGAGTGGGATGAACGAGATGGCCGTCCGGCCGACCGCCCAGAGCTGGCTGCGGGCCCTGTGCCGGGCTTTCAGAAGCGCGCCCTGACCGCGGCCGTCAGCTCGGCGGTGCTGCCGCGGCGGTTCCAGGCGATGATCGAGAGCAGGATCGCCAGAACCACCGGAGTGAACGCGTACTTCCCGTCGAACACGGTCAGCTGGGTGATGAAGGCACCGGCCATCAGCCCGATCAGGGCCAGGGCGGAGGCACCGGCCAGCATCGGAACCACCAGCGCCACGGCACCGGCGAGCTCCAGGACTCCGACCAGGTACATCAACCAGTCGCCGAAGCCGATCTCATCGAACGTCGAAGCGGCCGAAGCGTGTCCGATGAGCTTGGGCAGTGCGCTCGCGACGGCGAAGAACAGCGCCAGTGCGATCTGCAGCGCCAGGACGGCGCGGTGCGACCGGCGGCTCAGCGGCCTGAAGTCCCCGCCTCGGCTGGGCTCGGTGGTAGCCGCGGCGCTGGAGGCCGGGTTGGTTGCGGACATCGTGGTCTCCTCCGTCGGAGCGCGGGCGTCGCCGGCGCATTCACGGATTCAGACCCCACGCGGGCACGGAACTCATCGCTGTCCGCTCGGGGGATTTCCGGGCACGTAAGCGCCGTCGCCCGTCGGACGGGATCGCCCGGCGGGGTCCCCCGTCCCGCTTCGAAGGCCCTCGGCATATCCGGCGGAATCCGGGTGAGATGCTGGAGTGGAGAAGGCGATGGCCATGCGCACTGGGAGTGAGCCCGCAACCGCGCGCAGTGCGCTGCGGATGCGATTCTGGCTGAGTGTATGGGGCCTGCTGTGGGCAATCGCGGGCACGGCCCTCTTCGCGCTGACCGCCCGGCCGGGCTGGGCGATCGCGTGCGCGGTCCTGGTCGTGATCATTTCGGCGGATCTCATGATGGTGGTGCACCGGCTCCACCAGGGACCGCACTATCAGCCGGGTCCGGACATCCCGCCGTACGAACCCGACCGGGGCGACAACAGACCGCTGCGCTGACCGCCGGTCCCGGCCCGGCCGACCCCGGACGGCCGGGGGTCAGTTCTCGAAGCGGGCCGCCTCCAGGTACTCCGGCTTGGGGTCGAGCGCGGCGGCCAGCCGGAAGTGCTTCTGGGCCTGCTCGGGGCGGCCCGAGCGCTGGTAGGTGCGGGCGAGGGCGAAGTGGGCGAACGCATTGTCCGGCTCGCGCTCCAGCACAAGCTCGAACTCCAGCTCCGCCGGGCGTAGTTGGGCTGCCGCGAAGAAGGCGCGGGCACGCAGCAGCCGGGCCGCCGTGTTCTCGGGGTGGGCCGCGATCACCGAGTCCAGCAGCTTCACCGCACCACGTGGGTCCCGGGCCGCGAGCAGCTGCTCGGCTGCGCGGAAATCGATGACGTGAGTCTCCGGATTCGTCTCGGGCACGCTCGCATCCTTCCCCTTGTCCCGGCGATTCAACATCCCCCGGTGCACGGCTATTCCGGGGAAACGCAGGGTTCGCGAGACGGTACATCGCAAGGAAGTACGCCGACGGCTCGGAGCCCAGTGACAGCGAGTGCCAGGCGAACACAGTGCCGGGCGGACACGCGGAGCGGTCCCCGCAGCCCGTCGACGCGGCCCAAGGGCAGTCCAGCCCTTAGCCGGCCGCCCGCCGGGTCAGCACCGCCCACACCTCACGGACCTGCGGTTCCAGCGCCTCCAGCGGACCGTCGTTGTCGATGACCAGATCGGCGATGGTGCGCCGCTCCTCACGGGTGGCCTGCGCGGCCATACGCGCCCGGGCGTCGGACTCGGCCATCCCGCGCAGGCGCACCAGCCGGTCCAGCTGGGTTTCCTCGCTCGCGTCCACCACCACGACCAGGTCGTACAGCGGAGCGAGGTGGTTCTCGGCGAGCAGTGGTACGTCGTGGATCACCACCGCGTCGGGGCCTGCCGCCGCTTCGAGTTCGGCGGACCGTGCCCCGACGAGGGGGTGCACGATCGCGTTGAGCTCGGCGCGGCGGGCGGCGTCCGCGAACACGAGGGAACCGAGCTTGGGACGGTCGAGTCCGCCGTCGGCGGTGAGGATCTCGGGGCCGAACGTCTCGACGATGGCCGCCAGCCCGGGCGTCCCGGGCTCCACGACCTCTCGCGCGATCCTGTCGGCGTCGATGAGGACCGCCCCGTACGACACGAGCAGTCGCGACACTTCGCTCTTGCCGGCGCCGATTCCGCCGGTCAGGCCCACCTTCAGCATGAGCGGAAGCTTAAGGGCTGTCCCGTAATCCCCAGCGGGCGCACTACGCCGGCCACGGCACTCCCCCAGCTACCGCTGGGAGACACCCCCACGCTGCACGTCGAATCGCCCGAATACACCCAGTATGGGAGGGTGACGCTCCGCCTTGTCGGCGCGGCTGGGTCCTGTCCGGGCGATCTTTGAGGACCAGCTCGCGGCGTCAGATGCGGTGCATCGCAAGGCGGTGGGGGTACCCCCGGCCGGAGGCTGGGGGAGATCGCCCTCGTACTGGGCGTACATGGGCGACTCCGCCAACGCAGCGAGGTACCGTAGCTGTCGTCGCGGGCCCGAGAAGATCGCCCGGACAGGACCTAGACGTCGCCCTCCCGCTCGGCCAGGAAGCGCTCGAACTCGCGGCCGATCTCGTCCGCGGACGGCAGGTCCACCGGTTCGGCCACCAGGCTTCCGCGCGTCTCGGCACCGGCCATCGCGTCGTACTGGTGCTCTAGCCCGCGCACCAGGGTTACGAGCTCCTCGTCGCCTTCGCCGATCTGCCGCTCGATCTCGGTCTGGGTGCGCTGGGCCTGGGCGCGCAGGGCATGGGCCACGCTCGGCAGGACCAGTCCCGTCGCGGCCGTGATCGCCTCGAGGGCGGTGAGTGCCGCGTCAGGGTAGGCGGAGCGGGCGACGTAGTGCGGTACGTGCGCGGCGACGCCGAGGACGTCGTGACCCCACTGCATCAGGCGGTACTCGACGAGCGCCTCCGCGCTGCCCGGCACCTGCGCTTCGTCGAAGGGGCTGCGGTGGCCCGGCATGAGGTCGGTGCGATTGCCGTGCGGGGTGATTCCCACGGGACGGGTGTGCGGGACGCCCATGGGGATGCCGTGGAAGTTCACGGAGAGGCGCACCCCGAGACGTTCGATGATCTGCCGGACCGCGGCGGCGAAGCGCTCCCACTCGACGTCGGGCTCGGGCCCCGAGAGCAGCAGGAACGGCGCGCCGGTGGCGTCCTGGACCAGGCGCACCTCAAGGGCGGGCGTCTCATAGCCCGTCCAGCGGTCGCGCCGGAAGTTCAGCAGCGGTCGGCGCGCACGGTAGTCGACGAGCCTGTCGTGGTCGAAGCGGGCCACCACCTGGTGCGGAAGCGACTCGAGCAGCGTGTCCACGATCTGCTCACCGGCCTCCCCCGCGTCGATGTAGCCGTCGAAGTGGTAGAGCATCACCAGCCCGGCCGACTCCTGTGCCAGCGCCATGTCGACGACGGCAAGGCCCTTCGGCTCCCACTCGTACAAACCCTGCGGATCAAGCACCGTTACCGCTCCTCTTCCGATTGCCCGTTACAACATCACGGAGGGAGCGGTCATTCCCGGGGGTACGCGCCCCGGGCGATTCGTCGCCGCGGCCGCACACAGGCCGAGGCCCGCCCCCACAAAGGGGACGGGCCTCGGTACTGCTGTTCAGCCGCTGGTGTCAGGCGGTGAGCCTGGTCAGCTCCAGCCGGGTCAGCTCTGGCCGCCGGCCAGCTTCTCGCGGAGGGCGGCGAGGGCCTCGTCCGACGCCAGGGCGCCGGAGTTGTCGTCCGACTCCGAGGAGTACGAACCACCCTGCGGTGCAGCGGCCGGAGCGGCGGCGCCACCCTCGGCAGCGGCGGCCTCGTCGGCCTCGCGGGACTTGATGACCTGCGCCTGGTGCTGCTCGAAGCGCTGCTGCGCCTCGGCGTACTGGCGCTCCCACTCCTCGCGCTGCTTCTCGAACCCGTCGAGCCAGTCGTTGGTCTCGGGGTCGAAGCCCTCGGGGTAGATGTAGTTGCCCTGGTCGTCGTAGGACGCGGCCATGCCGTACAGGGTCGGGTCGAACTCGACCGACGCCGGGTCGGCACCGAAGGACTCGTTGGCCTGCTTCAGGGACAGCGAGATCCGGCGACGCTCGAGGTCGATGTCGATGACCTTGACGAAGATCTCGTCGTTGACCTGGACGACCTGCTCCGGGATCTCCACGTGGCGCTCGGCCAGCTCGGAGATGTGGACCAGACCCTCGATGCCCTCGTCCACGCGGACGAACGCACCGAACGGAACCAGCTTGGTGACCTTGCCCGGGACGACCTGACCGATCTGGTGCGTACGGGCGAACTGCTGCCACGGGTCCTCCTGCGTCGCCTTCAGCGACAGGGAGACACGCTCGCGGTCCATGTCGACGTCGAGAACCTCGACGGTGACTTCCTGACCGACCTCGACGACCTCGGACGGGTGGTCGATGTGCTTCCAGGACAGCTCGGAGACGTGGACCAGACCGTCGACGCCACCCAGGTCCACGAAGGCACCGAAGTTGACGATCGAGGAGACGACGCCGGAACGGACCTGACCCTTCTGGAGGGTGGTGAGGAACGTCTGGCGGACCTCGGACTGGGTCTGCTCCAGCCAGGCACGGCGGGACAGGACCACGTTGTTGCGGTTCTTGTCCAGCTCGATGATCTTGGCCTCGAGCTCCTTGCCGACGTACGGCTGGAGATCGCGGACACGGCGCATCTCGACCAGGGAGGCCGGGAGGAAGCCGCGGAGGCCGATGTCGAGGATGAGACCACCCTTGACGACCTCGATGACGGTACCGGTGACGATGCCGTCCTCTTCCTTGATCTTCTCGATGGTGCCCCAGGCGCGCTCGTACTGGGCGCGCTTCTTCGAGAGGATCAGGCGGCCTTCCTTGTCCTCCTTCTGGAGAACCAGGGCCTCGATCTCGTCGCCGACCTTGACGACCTCGTTCGGGTCGACGTCGTGCTTGATCGAGAGCTCGCGGCTCGGGATGACACCTTCGGTCTTGTAACCGATGTCGAGCAGGACCTCGTCCCGGTCGACCTTCACGATGACGCCGTCGACGATGTCGCCGTCGTTGAAGTACTTGATCGTCTCGTCGATCGCGGCGAGGAAGGCTTCCTCGTTACCGATGTCGTTGACCGCAACCTGCGGGGTGGTGGCGGTGGTCTCGGTGCTGCTCGTCATGTGGGAAAGGGCTCCGGTACGGACATTGAAGTCGTAGGTACTGCTACGCCGTGAGCCCGTATCGCAGCTGAAGAAGCCGGACAGCCAAGGAAGCGCCAACCCGGTGGGAATGGCGCCTCGAGAACCGAGGGGACATACAACAGATGCGAGCGCGGCCTGCTCCGTCTGAGGCGCGCAAGCCCGCAGCGCAACCTTTAGCATAAGGGGGCGGCTGGGCATGGTCAATGCGCGAAGGCCACCACCCGGGGCGGAACGACGCATACCCGGCACAACTAAGGTTTCCCAAGGCCACGATGGCCACGCCTCGCCCCGTTGCGACACGACGTGCGACACGACGGCGCACGCGTCGCGGACGGCGCGGCACCTCCGGGCGGGGCTCCAGCAACGTACAACGACGGGCGAGATGATCCAAGAGTACGAACCGGAGACCGCAGGGCACGGGCCGCAGGCGGACGACCCGCAGGCCGTTCGCCGGACGGCCGGGTACGCGGAGAGCAGCCGGGCCAGCCGCTGCTGGTGGGACCGGAACGCGGACGAGTACCAGCTCGAGCACGGCTCGTTCCTGGGCGACGACCGGTTCGTATGGGGCCCCGAGGGGCTCGACGAGGCCGACGCCCGGCTGCTGGGCCCTGCGGAGTCCCTGAAGGACGCGGCCGTGCTGGAGATCGGGGCGGGCGCGGCGCAGTGCTCGCGCTGGCTGGCGGCCCAGGGGGCACGGCCCGTGGCCCTGGACCTTTCGCACCGGCAGCTGCAGCACGCCCTGCGCATCGGTGCCTCCTTCCCGCTCGTGGAGGCGGACGCGGGGGCGCTCCCGTTCGCCGACGGCTCCTTCGGGCTGGCGTGCTCGGCCTACGGCGCGGTGCCGTTCGTTCCCGACGCCGCCAAGGTGTTCCGCGAGGTGTGGCGGGTGCTGCGGCCGGGGGGTCGCTGGGTCTTCTCGGTGACGCATCCGGTCCGCTGGGCCTTCCCGGACGAGCCCGGCCCCGAGGGGCTGAGCGTGGCCGCCTCCTATTTCGACCGCACCCCGTACGTCGAACAGGACGAGCAGGGCCGCGCGGTCTACGTGGAACACCACCGCACGATCGGCGACTGGGTGCGCGATCTGGTGGCCGGGGGCTTCCGGCTGGTGGATCTGGTCGAGCCGGAGTGGCCGGACTGGAACGGCCAGGAGTGGGGCGGCTGGTCCCCGCTGCGGGGCCATCTGATCCCCGGCACGGCGGTCTTCGTCTGCGAGCGTGAAGAGCCGGCTGCGTGATCCACGAGGACGCCCTGGCGGGGCTGCCCGTGCGCACCGCCGTGCCCGCGCTGGAGCGGGCGCTGGAGGAGCACGGTGCCGCCGTGCTCTGTGCGCCGCCCGGGACGGGCAAGACGACGCTCGTCCCGCTGGCCCTGGCGGGGCTGGCCGGGGGCACGGCACGAGGCTCCTCCCCCGCGGGTGGCGGGAGGGTCCTGGTCGCGGAGCCGCGCCGGATCGCGGCACGGGCCGCTGCCCGGCGGATGGCGTGGCTGCTCGGGGAGCGCGTCGGCGGGCGGGTCGGGTTCACCGTGCGAGGCGAGCGCCGGGTGGGTCCCGGGACCGTCGTCGAGGTGGTCACCACGGGAGTGCTGCTGCAGCGCCTGCAGCGGGACCAGGAGTTGGCGGGCGTGGGTGCGGTGATCCTCGACGAGTGCCACGAGCGGCATCTCGACGCGGACACGGTGGCGGCGTTCCTGCTGGATGTGCGTGCGGCCCTGCGGCCGGATCTGCGGCTGGTGGCGGCGTCCGCGACGACGGACGCGGCCGGGTGGGCCCGGCTGCTGGGCGACGCACCGGTGGTCGAGGCCGAGGGAGTCGCCCATCCGGTTGAGGTGGTCTGGGCTCCGCCCGCCGTCCCGGTGCGTCCTGCGCACGGGATGCGTGTCGATCCCGCCCTGCTGGCGCATGTGGCGTCGGTGGTGCGCGGGGCGCTGGCCGCCCATGACGGCGACGTCCTGTGCTTCCTGCCGGGGGTCGGCGAGATCGCCCGGGTCGCGGGGCTGCTGTCGGGCCTGGACGCCGAGGTGCTGCAGGTGCACGGGCGCGCTCCGGCGGCGGTGCAGGACGCGGTGCTGGCACCGGGCCATGGCCGGCGGGTCGTGCTGGCGACGTCGGTGGCGGAGTCGTCGCTGACCGTGCCGGGGGTGCGGGTCGTCGTGGACTCGGGCCTGGCGCGGGAGCCGCGGATGGACCACGCCCGGGGTATCGGCTCGCTGACCACCGTACGGGCCTCCCGGGCTGCGGCCCGCCAGCGGGCGGGCAGGGCGGGGCGTGAGGCGCCGGGCACCGTCTACCGCTGCTGGTCCGAGGCGGAGGACGTACGGCTGCCCCGCTTCCCCGCTCCCGAGATCCAGGTCGCCGATCTGACGGCGTTCGCCCTCCAGGCGGCGTGCTGGGGAGACCCGCCGGGCTCGCCCTGCTCGATCCGCCGCCCGGCGGTGCCATGGCCGCGGCCGGGTCGGTGCTCTCGGCGATCGGTGCGGTGGACCCCTCGGGGCGCGCCACGGACCGGGGCACCCGGCTGGCCCGCCTCGGTGTCCATCCGCGGCTCGGCCGGGCGCTGGTGGACGGCGCCGCGGAGGTGGGAGTGCGGCGGGCGGCCGAGGTGGTGGCCCTGCTGAGCGAGGAGCCGCCGCGGGAGTACGGGGACGACCTCGCCGAGGCATGGCGCACGGCACGCCGTGGCAAGGACGCCTACGGGGCGCGCTGGCGGGCGGAGTCCGAACGGCTGGCGCGTTCGCTCGCCGGCACGGCCGCGGACCGGGACGAAGGCCCCGCGCCCGGGGCGCGTGGTGCCGCCGCCGACGACCCCGGTGCCGCCGGGGCTCTCCGCGCCCGCGCCGGCGCCTCCCCCGCTGCGGACGACACCGTCGCCGGGTTCGTCACCGCGCTGGCCTTCCCGGAGCGGGTCGCCCGGGCCCGCGGGGAGCGGGCGTTCCTGATGGCGTCCGGGACCGGCGCGGAGCTCGGTGAAGGCTCACGGCTGCGGAGCGCCCCCTGGCTGGCCGTGGCCGTGGCGGACAGGGCCGCGCACGCCGCGTCGGCGCGGGTGCGGCTCGCCGCCGTCGTCGACGAGGACACGGCGACCGGCGCCGCCGCGCATCTGCTCGTCGACGGCGAGGAGGTGCACTGGGAGGACGGCGATGTCGTGGCACGGCGGGTGCGGCGGCTCGGGGCGGTCGAGCTGACGGTGCGGCCGCTCGGGGAGCCCCGGCCCGCCCTGGTGCGGGAGGCCCTGCTGGAGGGGCTGCGGCGGGAGGGCCTCGGGCTGCTCGCCTGGTCACGGGACGCGGCGGTGCTGAGACAGCGGCTCGCCTTCGTCCACCGGGTGCTGGGCGGGGCATGGCCGGCGGTGACGGACGAGGCGCTGCTGGACCGTGCCGGGGAATGGCTCGAGCCGGAGCTGTCGCGGGCCCGCCGCCGTGCGGATCTGGGCCGTATCGACGCCGGGCAGGCGCTGCGGCGACTGCTGCCGTGGGCGTCCGGTGAGGCCTCTCGCCTGGATGAGCTCGCGCCCGAACGCATCGAGGTGCCGAGCGGCTCCCGGGTCCGGATCGACTACTCAGGCGAGCGGCCTGTGCTCGCCGCGAAGCTCCAGGCGCTGTTCGGCCTGTCGGCGACGCCGGTCGTCGCGGGGGTGCCGGTGCTGGTGCATCTGCTGTCTCCGGCGGGGCGGCCCGCCGCCGTCACCGCCGATCTCGCGTCCTTCTGGAGCGACGGCTACCGCGCAGTGCGGGCCGAGCTGCGGGGCCGCTACCCGAAGCACCCGTGGCCCGAGGACCCTCCCTCATAGCCTTCGGCCTGGGGGACCTCCACCTCGATCCGCTCGCGGCGGAGCCCACGCGCGGCGTCAAGCGGTGACCGGCTCCGGTGCGCGGCGTGCCGCCACCGGGCCGTCCGGCCTCCGGGATCGCGCCTCGAGCCAGAGGGAGAGCGCGAGCAGGACCAGGCCCAGCGTCGCGAAGCCCCAGGGCAGGTACGAGACGAGGAGCAGCACCGTCGTGCGGTTGGCCGTGACCAGGGCGACCGTGTGGTCCACGTAGTCCTCGCGCATCCGCACATGCCCCGAGAACGCCGTGAGCTTGTCGCGGCCGCCGAGGAGGGAGCCACCGCGAAGCTCCTCGGTATGGATCTCCTCGCCGTTGACGGGAGCGCCGGTGACCGGCTCGACCCAGAACATCCGCTTGGTGGTGTACCAGCGGGTGGTGCCGGTCTGCTTCTCCAGCGTGGACGCGTCGACGCCCGGTATCGGCATGCGCTTGGGGTACGGGACCTTCGTCCAGGGGATCGTCTGCTCGAAGTAGTAGACCTCGAGGCCGCGGAACGTCCTCGTGCCCTTGTAGTGGATGGGCGCCGAGGTACGGGTCTGGGCGTCGAAGTACTCGTAGTCCCTCTTCTCGGTCAGGAAGGGCCACTTGTACTCGATGCCCTCGCGCCGCACCGGATCCCCGTCGACCGATTCGCCGGTGCCGTGCACAGGGGCCTGGGTGTGGGCGTCGAAGATGTAGCGCTCGGGGATCTGGGAGACCATCGCGCCGCCGGGGCCCTGGACGTACGACAGCGAGTCCCAGACCACGACGTCGCGCCCGGCGTCCCGCTCGATCCGTTCGGACTCCTCGACGTTGCCCTTGAGGGTCTGCACGATGGTGACCTTGTCGACCTGCTCCGCCTGCAGGGTGTCGTAGCGCACCAGGGTCGCGGGCTTCGCCTCCAGCACCATCTCCTGGTACTGCGAGGGCGGGATCTTCGCCAGCCTCGGGAAGGCGTACCAGCGCAGCACGGGCGCCAGCGCGCCGAAGAAGACGGCGAGGGCGAGGAGGACCAGGCTGGCTCGACGGCGCATGGCGGCTGCTTCTCCCCTCTACTTCTTGGGGCCTGGGACGGTGGTGAGGAGGGGCTTGGGGGAGGTCTCTCCCGGGGGCACGTCGATCACCGCGATGAGCAGCATGACGAGGAGCACCGGGGCCAGCCCGATGACTGCGGCGACGAGGGCACGCATGGCCGTCCTCCCGGAAGCACGAATCTGATGCGGCGTCAGAACGCCGGGGGTCGTGGCACCGTAGCAACGCGGTCGCGAGATGAGAACACGTCGCACGGCACGGAACGGTCCGCGGGAGCGCAGAAACGGCACCGCCCCTGCGCCGTTCGCGGCGCAGGGGCGGTGCGGGACCGGGTACGGGCCGGGCGTCAGGCCGCCGGTTCGGCGCCGGGGGCCGGGGCGGTGACCTTCAGTTCGAGGGTGAGCGTCGCGCCTCCTTCGGCGGTGAGACGCAGCAGGAAGGTGCCCGCCTTGTCACCGGCGTACAGCTTCGGGAGGACGAGCGCTCCCTGCGCGTCGGTCTTCAGCCCGGTCAGGGTGCGGACGGGCTTGCCCTCCGCGTCCTTGAAGCAGGGCCCCTCGGTGTTCTCGGCCGGGTTGTCGGCCGCGGTGATCATGGTGGCGGTGACCGCCACCCCCGGGGCAACGGCGCCCTTGAGCGTGGCCTTGACCTCGACCGGTTCGGCGAACTCGGCTCCGGTCACGGCCGTCAGCTCCTTGTCGCCGGTCCGCACCAGCGCGTCGGCCTGACGGGGCGTGACGGTCGCCGCACTGTCGACCCCGGCGAGATCGCGGCCGAGGACGGTGGCCCGGACCGTGAACTTGCCGGTCTTCTCACCTGCGCGCAGCGCGGGCGAGGCGGCGACTCCGTCCGTCCCGGTCGTCACGACGACCTTGGTGCGACCCGCGCTGAACCGGGCGTCGGTGTCACCGACGATCTCGAAGGCGATCTCGGCCTTGGCGACCGCGGCACCGGCGCCGTTCTCGGCACGGACCTTGACGCGGCCGGTGAATTCCTGGCCCGCCATGGCCGCCAGGGGACTGCTGCCCGCGTCCTCGATGTGCGCCACGCTCTGCGTGGGCGTCGGAGTCGGGGTCGGGGGCTTGGGCGGCTTCGGCGTGGGCTTCGACGGCGCGGGAGGCGTCGTCGGCGGCTTGGCGGGGCGCGGGGAGGCCGGGGGCTTGGACGGAGTGGTACCGGGGGTGACGGGAGCGGTCGGCGACGGGTCCGGCGAGATGCCCTGGCCGTCGCGGTCGCCCGGCGTCACGGCCGTGCTGTTCGGGACCTCGTGCGTGCCGCGCTTGTAGTAGTCGAACCACGACAGGACGGTGTTCAGATACTCGCGCGACGGGTTGTAGGCGAGGATCGCCGACTCCAGGTCGCCCGACTGGGACAGGTCACGACTGCCGGCGCACAGGTACTTTCCGGCGGCGAGGGCCGCGTCGTAGATGTTGTTCGGGTCCTTGCTGCCGTCGCCGTTGCCGTCCTGGCCCCAGCCGGCCCAGGTGGACGGGATGAACTGCATCGGGCCGACGGCACGGTCGTGGACGCGGTCGCCGTCGTGGGCGCCGTTGTCGGTGTCGGAGATGTTGGCGAAGCCGACACCGTTGAGGACCGGGCCGAGGATGGGGGTGATCGTGGTGCCATTGGCGTCGACACGTCCGCCTTGGGCCTGGCCCGACTCCACCTTCCCGATCGCGGCGAGCAGTTGCCAGGGGAGGCGGCAGGCGGGGTCGGATGCCGCGATGGACGACTCGGCCCGCTTGTAGGCGTCGAGAACGGTGGCCGGAATACCCGCTTCGGCCGTACCCGTCACCACGGGCGTCGCAGGAGTCACACCCGGCTTGTTCGGGGTATTGAGCGGGGGCAGGTCCGTGCGGTAGGGAGAGCCTCCGGTTGCCGAGGTCGCGGGCGGGTTGGTCGTACCCGACGCGTTGTCACCGCCCGGTGCGTGTGCCGTGACACTCGGCGCCTGTGACGCGGAGAGCGCGGCCACCGCCGCCGCGGCCACCGCGGTGCTGGTCGCCCCCTTGCGCAGTCGGCGGCCGAATTGCGCTGCCATACGTGTGTTCCCTCCCCATCGACGGCCGTTCGCGCTCCCCAGCGCAACGTTCCCCAGCGACCCTACGTCAATCACGGACCGGTAAACACCGGTATCCCGGCCGCTGTTGACCAGTTGCCCGTCCCTGTTCACCGAGCGGCAACCCGGCCCCGGGAGGTATGGCAGGCAGACCGCCGTTGTTCGCACAGGCCGAAGGGGAGCCCCTCTCCCCGGCAGGCAGGCGCCGTGCGGCATAGCGGACGGTCAGTGTCACGCATACTGGGCCACGTTGTCCGCAAACGGTCCGACGGGGGCTCTTCATGCCGTTTACGCTCAGCCACGCTGCGGCGGTGCTGCCGATGATCCGCAGGGATGGCTCGGCACGCGGCCCGCTGGTGGCATCGGCACTGGTCGCGGGGTCGTTCGCGCCCGACATGACGTACTTCGCGGCGAGTGTGTTTCCCTCCGCGATGCTGTTCGGGGACGTCACGCACAGCGCCCGAGGGGTGCTGACGCTCGATGTGGTCGTCACGGCGGCGCTGGTGGGACTGTGGCTGGTGGTCCGTGATCCCGTGGTGGCGTTGCTGCCGCGCGGACGCCAGGCGCGCGTGCACGCCCTGCTGAGGGGCCGCCCCCGGCCACAGCGGTCACCGGCGGCCGCGATGTCCCTCTTCTACGTCTCGGCCGTGCTCGGCGCGACCACGCATGTGGTCTGGGACGCCTTCACCCACTTCGACCGCTGGGGCGTGCGGGCGCTGCCGGTGCTGAGCGAGTACGTCGCCGGCTTTCCGCTCTACACGTACACGCAGTACGGCAGTTCGGCAGTCGCCCTGGTCGCCATCGTCTGGTTCACCGTCTCGGCACTGCGGGGGACGCCGTCGGCGGGGGCACCGCCGCGGGTGCCCCCGCTCAGCCGCGGGGAGCGGCTCGCCGCCGCGGTGCTGCTCGCCGTGTGTGTGCTGGCCGGGATCACCCACCGCTGTGTGCGCTGGTACCAGTACTGGGGGCGTATCGACACGCCCCTCGACATCATTCCGACGGCCTGCTTCGGCGCGGGTGCGGGGCTGGCCGCGGGCATCGTGCTCTACGCGGTGGGGGTGCGGCTTCGTCCGCGGCGCCGGGCGCAGGTGTCCGCGGCCGGGGACGTGGACACGGCCGGGGACTCCGGCGGGGACCGTGCGGGAGTCGCCTGACACCGCGCCCGGTGCGAGGCACCCACGCCCCACCCACACCCGCTGGACACCGGTTGCCCGGCGGGGCCCGCAGCCCCGCCGGGCAACCGGTGTCCACAGCGTCAGTGCGCGGCCGACTCCCAGTCCGGGCCCACGCCCACCGACACATCCAGCGGCGCCCGCAGCTCCACGGCCGTCGACATCTCGTGGCGGACGATCTCCTCGACACGCTCACGCTCGCCCGGGGCGAGCTCCAGGACGATTTCGTCGTGGACCTGGAGCAGCATCCGTGAGGTGAGACCCGCCGCCCGCAGGGCGTTGTCGACACGCACCATCGCGACCTTGACGATATCCGCGGCCGTGCCCTGGATCGGTGCGTTCAGTGCCATCCGCTCGGCGGCCTCACGGCGCTGGCGGTTGTCGCTGTTGAGGTCGGGGAGATAGCGCCGGCGGCCGAGCATCGTGGCCGTGTAGCCGGTGGCCCGTGCCTCGTCCACCACCCGGCGCAGATAGTCGCGGACCCCGCCGAAGCGCTCGAAGTAGGTGTCCATCAGCGCCCGCGCCTCGGCCGCCTCGATGTTCAGCTGCTGGGAGAGACCGAACGCCGAGAGACCGTACGCCAGTCCGTACGACATCGCCTTGATCTTGCGGCGCATCTCCGCGTCGACCTCGGACCGCTCGACGCCGAAGACCTGGGAGGCGACCGTCGTGTGCAGGTCCTCACCGGAGGTGAAGGCCTCGATGAGATCCTCGTCCTCCGAGAGGTGTGCCATCACCCGCAGCTCGATCTGGCTGTAGTCGGCGGTCATCAGGGCCTCGAAGCCCTCACCGACGACGAAGCCCCGGCGGATGGCGCGGCCCTCGTCCGTGCGCACCGGCACGTTCTGCAGATTCGGGTCGGTGGAGGAGAGCCGTCCGGTGGCCGCGACGGTCTGGCTGAAGGTGGTGTGGATCCGGCCGTCGGCGGCGACGGTCTTGATCAGGCCCTCGACCGTGGAACGCAGCCGCGCCTGCTCACGGTGGCGCAGCATGATCACCGGCAGCTCGTGCTCGGTCTGGGAGGCCAGCCAGGCCAGCGCGTCCGCGTCCGTGGTGTAACCGGTCTTGGTCTTCTTGGTCTTGGGGAGATTCAGCTCGCCGAACAGGACCTCCTGGAGCTGCTTGGGCGAGCCGAGGTTGAACTCGTGGCCGACCGAGGCATGCGCCTCCTTGACGGCCTGCTGCACGGCTCCGGCGAACTGCTGCTCCATCGCCTCCAGATGGGCACGGTCGGCGGCGATCCCGTGGCGCTCCATCCGGGCCAGCAGCAGGGACGTGGGCAGCTCCACCTCATGGAGCAGCTCTGCCGCGCCCACGTCCGCCAGCTTCTCGCCGAAGGCCTCGCCCAGGTCGAGCACGGCCCGGGCCTGGGACATCAGGGCGTCGGCCTCGGCCTGCTCGTCCGTGCCGAAGGCCAGCTGCCCGTCGGCGGCGGCCGGGGCGAGCTCGCGGTGCAGATACTCCACGGACAGGGCGTCCAGCGCGAAGGAGCGGCGGCCCGGCTTGACCAGATAGGCGGCGAGCGCGGTGTCCATCGCCACGCCCTGGATGTCCCAGCCGTGCTCGGGGAAGGCTCGCAGGGCCTCCTTGGCGTTGTGCATCACCTTCGGCCGCGCCGGATCGGCGATCCAGGCGGCGAAGGCCCGCTCGTCGGCCTCGTCCAGCTTGGTGGTGTCGAACCAGGCGGCGTTCCCTGTGGCCGCGGCCAGAGCGATCTCGCTGACGCTGCCGACGCCCAGGGCCCAGCTCGCGACGGTGGCCACACCGAGCGGCTGCCCGCCGTGCTGCTCCAGCCAGGGCGCCAGCTCACCGGTGCCCAGCGCGGTCCCGTCGAGCTCCACCCCGGCGGCGGGTGCGGGGGCCGCCTCCTCCTCGGCGCCCGGGTCGACGGCGAGCAGCCGCTCCCTCAGGCTCGGGTTGCGGATCTCCAGGACCTCCAGGAAGCCCTTCAGCGCATCCCTGTCGTACGGGGCCCTGGCCAGGTCCGCGACGGTCTTGGGCAGCTCGACGTCCCTGACCAGCTCGGTCAGATGGCGGTTGAGCTTGACGGCCTCGAGGTGGTCGCGGAGCGCCTGACCCACCTTGCCCTTGACCTCGTCCGCGCGCTCGACCAGCTCGGCGAACGAACCGAACTGAGTGATCCACTTGGTGGCGGTCTTCTCGCCGACACCGGGGATGCCCGGAAGGTTGTCCGACGGGTCGCCGCGCAGGGCGGCGAAGTCCGGGTACTGCCCCGGGGTCAGCCCGTACTTCTCCTCGACCTTCTGCGGGGTGAAGCGGGTGAGCTCGGAGACGCCCTTCGTCGGGTAGAGCACGGTCACATGGTCGGTGACCAGCTGGAAGGAGTCCCGGTCACCGGTGACGATCAGCACCTCGAACCCGGCGGCCTCGGCCTGGGTGGCGAGGGTGGCGATGATGTCGTCGGCCTCGAAGCCGTCCACCGCGAAGCGCACCGCGCTCATGGTGTCGAGCAGCTCGCCGATCAGCTCGACCTGGCCCTTGAACTCGTCCGGGGTCTTGGAGCGGTTCGCCTTGTACTCCGGGAAGTCCTGGGAGCGCCAGGTCTTGCGGGACACGTCGAAGGCCACGGCGAAATGCGTGGGCGCCTCGTCGCGCAGGGTGTTCGCCAGCATCGACGCGAAGCCGTAGATGGCGTTGGTCGTCTGGCCGCTCTCCGTGGTGAAGTTCTCCGCGGGCAGCGCGAAGAACGCCCGGTACGCCAGGGAGTGCCCGTCCATGAGGAGCAGGCGCGGGCGGGTTTCTTCTGGGGTCTTCTTCGATGCTGTCTCTGCCACGGACACGATCCTCCCACGGAGCACTGACAAGGCTTCCCGCGACAGCGGAGGACCTGCTGCCGCCGGCGCATGACAGGATCTGTAGCGCAGACGACTCATTCCGCGCTCGAAGAGGAGCCCGATGGCCAGCAAGCCACCCTCCGGCGACCCGGTCCAGGACGCGCCCCAGGTGGGCGCGCCCCAGCGTGCTGCGGCCGGTCTGGCCGCGATCGGGCACACGTTGAAGATCGCGCAGCAGCAGATGGGGATGGCGCGCACTGCCAGGACCCTGCTCAAGGTGAACCAGAAGGACGGCTTCGACTGTCCGGGATGCGCCTGGCCCGAGGGTGACAAGAGGCATCTGGCGGAGTTCTGCGAGAACGGCGCGAAGGCGGTCGCCGAGGAGGCGACGCTGCGCCGGGTCACGCCGGGCTTCTTCGCCGCGCATCCGGTGTCCGAGCTGGCGCAGCGCAGCGGGTACTGGCTGGGGCAGCAGGGCCGGATCACCGAGCCCGTCTATCTGCCCGAGGGCGCGGACCACTACGAGGCCGTGACCTGGGAACGCGCTTTCGCGATCATCGCGGAGGAGCTGACGGCGCTGTCCTCGCCGGACGAGGCGCTGTTCTACACCTCGGGCCGCACGAGCAACGAGGCCGCGTTTCTGCTCCAGTTGTTCGCGCGCGAGTTCGGCACGAACAATCTGCCGGATTGCTCCAATATGTGCCATGAATCGTCGGGGTCGGCGCTGACCGAGACCCTGGGCGTCGGCAAGGGGAGCGTCTCCCTGGAGGATCTGCACCAGGCGGACCTGATCGTCGTCGCGGGGCAGAACCCCGGCACGAACCACCCGAGGATGCTGTCCGCACTGGAGAAGGCCAAGCAGTCCGGCGCGAAGATCATCTCGGTGAACCCGCTGCCTGAGGCGGGCCTGGAGCGGTTCAAGAATCCGCAGACGCCGAAGGGCATGTTCAAGGGCGCCCCGCTGGCCGATCTGTTCCTGCAGATCAGGATCGGCGGCGACCAGGCGCTGTTCCGCCTCCTCAACAAGCTGGTCCTCGAGACGGACGGCGCCGTCGACGAGGCGTTCGTACGCGAGCACACGCACGGCTTCGAGGAGTTCGCCGCCGCCGCGCGCGAGGCGGACTGGGACGAGACGCTCACCGCGACCGGCCTGGAGCGGCCGGAGATCGAGCGGGCGCTGCGGATGGTCCTGGAATCGGAGCGCACGATCGTCTGCTGGGCGATGGGCCTGACGCAGCACAAGCACGCCGTGCCCACCATCCGGGAAGTGGTCAACTTCCTGCTGCTGCGCGGAAACGTCGGCCGGCCGGGCGCGGGGGTCTGCCCGGTGCGCGGGCACTCCAATGTGCAGGGCGACCGCACGATGGGCATCTTCGAGCGGCCGGCGCCCGCGTTCCTCGACGCGCTGGAGAAGGAGTTCGGCTTCGCACCGCCGCGCCACCACGGCATGGACGTGGTGCGCGCCATACGGGCGCTGCGCGACGGGGACGCCAAGGTGTTCTTCGCGATGGGCGGCAACTTCGTGGGGGCGACTCCGGACACGGAGGTCACCGAGGCGGCGGTGCGCCGGGCCGGTCTCACGGTGCATGTGTCGACGAAGCTCAACCGCTCGCACGCGGTCACGGGCCGGCGCGCGCTGATCCTGCCCACGCTCGGCCGCACCGACAAGGACGTCCAGCGGAGCGGGAAGCAGTTCGTGACCGTCGAGGACTCGATGGGCATGGTGCACGCCTCGCGGGGCAATCTCCCGCCGGCGAGCGAGCATCTGCTCTCCGAGCCGGCGATCGTGGCGCGGATGGCCCGTGCGGTGCTCGGCGCCGGGTCGCGGACGCCGTGGGAGGACTTCGAGCACGACTACGCGACGATCCGCGACCGGATCGCGCGCGTGGTGCCCGGCTTCGAGGACTTCAACGCGAGGATCGCCCGCCCCGGCGGCTTCACCCTGCCGCACGCCCCGCGCGACGAGCGCCGCTTCCCCACCACCACGGGCAAGGCCAACTTCACGGCGGCTCCCGTCGAGTACCCGGACCTCCCCGAAGGCCGGCTGCTGCTGCAGACACTGCGCTCCCACGATCAGTACAACACCACGATCTACGGCCTCGACGACCGCTACCGGGGGATCAGGGGCGGCCGCCGCGTCGTCCTCGTCCACCCGGACGACGCCCGTGCGCTGGGCTTCGCGGACGGCGCGTACGCCGACCTGGTGAGCGAGTGGAAGGACGGGGTGGAGCGCAGGGCGCCCGGGTTCCGGGTGGTGCACTACCCGACCGCGCGGGGCTGTGCCGCGGCGTACTACCCGGAGACCAACGTCCTGGTGCCGCTGGACGCCACCGCGGACACCAGCAACACCCCCGCCAGCAAGTCCGTGGTCGTCCGTCTGGAACAATCACCGTCCGCCTAAGCGTTTGCTCAGGCCGTTACCGACAGACGGACGTCGAACGACGCCGTACGCACACGAACGGAGCCGGGCACATGGGCGAGCGGAGCAGCGCGAAGTTCCCGCAGGAAGTCATCGACGAGTACGCCGCGCTCGGCGTCGATCTGCCCGCCCTCTTCTCCGCCGGGCATCTCGGCAACCGCATGGGCGTGCAGATCGTCGAGGCCTCCGCGGACCGCGTGGTGGGCACCATGCCGGTGGAGGGCAACACCCAGCCGTACGGGCTGCTGCACGGCGGCGCCTCCGCCGTACTGGCCGAGACCCTCGGTTCGGTGGGCTCGATGCTGCACGGCGGTGTCTCCAAGATCGCCGTCGGTGTGGATCTGAACTGCACCCACCACAGGGGCGCCCGCTCCGGCCTGGTCACCGGGGTGGCGACTCCGGTGCACCGCGGCCGCTCGACGGCCACGTACGAGATCGTGATCACCGACGAGCAGGACAGGCGGGTCTGCACGGCCCGTCTGACGTGCCTGCTGCGCGACGCCCGGCCCCAGGACGCGGACCACATCCCTGGCGCGACCGCCTGATCTCCCCGCCCCGGGGCACGACACACCGAACGACCGGGCCGCGTGTCACGCGGCCCGGTCGTGGTGTCTCAGCTCGCCGGACTCACCGGCAAGGAGAGCTCATGTAGCAGGTGCCGCACGCGGTGTGCCCGCCGACCACATGACAGATCTGCCGCATGTAGAAGCTGTTGCGGGGGTTGCAGTAGCAGATCCGCTCGAAGGTGGTGTCCGCCTTGGCCACGGCCGTCGGCACGAGCCTGCCCAGCATCCTGTCACCCAGCGTTCCCAGGAAACCGATCATCGTCTCTTTCCTTCCCCGGCACTTGGCCGTCCGGTAAAAACCGAACGGACCCTAGCAACGGGGAATACGGCGATCCGTACATCGCGGATACAGCGGAACACGACCGTGAGAGAAAAGCGGAACGACGCGATCCGCGCAGCCGTCACCACACCCCGGAGCTATTCGAACAAAAGGTTGACAGGCGCCGTGGCCGGTATGCATGATCAAGCCAACCGGGGGAAGCGGCGAGGGGTATGCCTGTGCCAGTTCTGTGGATTGTCGGCGGAATTCTCGCCGCCCTCTTCGCCGCACTCCGCCTTCGCAGCCGGTACACGGTCGTCACCGTGGAGGGCATCAGCATGGCACCGACACTCTCGCCCGGCGAGCAGGTGGTGGTGCGGCGACGCAGAATCGGCGAGGTGCGCACGGGCGACGTCGTCGTGCTCCAACCGCCGCCCTCCAAGGGTGACTTCGAGCCGCTCGACGACGGCTCCTGGAACATCAAGCGCGCCGTGGCCCTGCCCGGCGATCCCGTTCCCGAGGGGATACCCGGCAGCCAGGGGCTGGCACTGGTGCCCGCCGGCTCCCTCATCGTGTACGGCGACAATCCGGACAGCATCGATTCCCGTCACCGTGGATTCTTCTCCGCCGAGCACATCATGGGGGTGGCAATCCGCAGGCTGGGCGGCGGCGCATTGTGAGTCAAAATCGGGGGATACACAAAGGACATGGCTCTCGCCTTTCACATTCTGGGCCCACTGGAAATCGTTCACGAAAACCGGACCGTGCATGTCGCGGCCGACAAACAGCGCACGGTCCTCGCCCTGCTGATCGCCCACCGGGGAGGCACCGTCCCGGTGCCGACCCTGGTCGAAGAGGTCTGGGGCGATGATCCGCCCCACTCGGCCGTACCCAATCTGCGTACCTACGTCATGCAGTTGCGCCGGCTCCTCCAGCCCGCGGGCGACGGCCCGCACCACGCCGGACTGATCACATCGCGCTCCGGATACGCCCTGCGCATGGCGGACGAAGGATGCGACATCGCCCGCTTCGAAGCCCTCACGGAGCAGGCCAGGAAGGCCGCGGCACGGCAGGACCTGACCTCGGCCGCGCAGTCGTTCACCAGCGCTTTCGCCCTCTGGCGCGGCGATCCCCTGGAGAACGTGGTCAAAGGCCCCACCCTGCGGGGGACGGCGACGGACCTCACCGAGCGGTTCCTCGGCATGGTCGAGGACCACGCGGACGTGGAACTGGCCCTCGGCAAGGTCGCCGGTACGACCGAGACGCTGCGCGGCCTCGTGCGGCGGCACCCCTTACGCGAACGGCTGCGCAGCCGGCTGATGCTCGCGCTGTACCGCGGCGGTGATGTGGCCGGTGCGCTCGCCGTCTTCACCGAAGGCCGCCAGGTGCTGCGCAGTGAACTGGGTCTGGACCCCGGCCGGGAGCTGCGTGACGTACACCAGGCCATACTGCGCCGGGACCCGGACCTGACGCAGGTCCGCACCGCGGCACCGGTATCGCACATGACCTCCGCCGCCGTGCCCACTCCCCGCCAGCTGCCCCGGCCGCCCCGGGTCTTCGTGGGACGGGAAAGGGAGACGGCCTTCGCGCGCGCCGCCCTGCGCGCAGGGCACGAGGAGCGCACCGGAGCGCCGGTGATCCTCATGCACGGCCCGTCCGGACGCGGCAAGACGGCTCTCGCCCTGCATGTCGCGCACTCCCTGGCGGACGTGTACGGCGACGGCCAGCTCCATGCCGATCTGCAGAGCCCGCACGCCTTCGGGCCCCTGCGCCCCCTCGAGGTCCTCGGCCACTTCCTGCGCTCGCTGGGCATGCCCCGCGACGAGATACCCGCCACGGTTTCCGAGGCGTCCGCGTGCTACCAGTCCATGGTGGCCGGCAGACGCATGCTGGTCGTCGTCGACAACGCCTTCCACGCGGGCCAGGTGACACCGGTGCTGCCGGCCAGTCGGGACTGCGCCGTGCTGATCACGAGCCGCGGCGCGCTGCCCGCCGTCGACGCGGTCCGGATCCCGGTCGGGGCCCTCACCGCTACGGACTCCGCCCGTCTGCTGGCCCGGTTGATCGGTGAGGAGCGGGTGGCGGCCGAACCGGACATGGCGCGGGAGATCGCCAGGCTCTGCCACGGGAATCCGCTGGCCCTCAGCATCGTCGGCGCACGCTGCGTCAGCCGGCCGGACCAGGCCCTGGCGGATGCCGCGGCCCGGCTGTGCGACCCCGCACAGCGACTGGACGAGCTACGCGTCCCGGGTCTCGCCATGCGCGAGTCGTACGCCATGAGCTACCGGGCGCTCTCCCGTATCGATCCGGAGCAGCGTGTCGCCGCCCGTGCCTTCAGCCGGCTGAGCGGCCTCGACGCCCCCTTCGACGTCGGGGCCGCCGCGAGGGAGCTCGGCTGCGGTCTGCGGGCGGCCGAGCACGCGATCGACGACCTGATACACGTCGGTCTGCTCGCCCGGATCGCCCGGGACGCCTTTCACATGCCGGACCTCGTGCGTCTCTACGCCCGGGAGCTGGCCGCCCACGAGCAGCCGGCGCCCTTCCCGGACCTACTGGCCACCGGGATGCGGTGATCGTGCGCGGGCCCCGTCTCAGCCCGGCAGGCCGGCGTCGCGGTAGCCCTCCGCCTGGATGGCGAACAGCCGCGCGTACTCCCCGCTCCCGGCCATGAGTTCGTCATGGGTGCCCTGCTCCACGATCCGGCCCTCCCGGAGTACGACGATCACCTCGGCCTCGCGGACCGCGCCGAGCCGGTGCGACACCAGCAGACTCGTGCGCCCGGCCCGGTGCTCCCGCAGCCTGCGGTGTATCTCGTGTTCGGACTGCGCGTCGAGCCCCGCACTGGGCTCGTCCAGGATGAGCAGGTCCCGCTCGTCGCGCAGCAGGGTGCGGGCGAGCGCAAGGCGCTGCCACTGGCCGCCGGAGAGGACGACGCCGGACTGCTCGTCGTCCTCCGCCTGATCGGCGAAGAGCCGGCTGAGCAGGGTGTCATAGCCCCGGGGAAGGCCCTCCACGGTTCTGTCGATGTCGGCCCGCTCGGCCGCCTTCTTCAGCCGCGGCCGGTCCGACATCGCCTCCGGCTCGCCCACGCCGATGTTCTCGGCCGCCGTGAGGTCGTAGCACATGTAGTCCTGGAACAGCACGCCCATCCGTCGCCGCAACTGCGCCGGCGGCACATCCCGGATGTCCACTCCGTCCCAGAGGATCGTTCCTTTCGTCGGGTCGTAGAAGCGGCACAGCAGTTTGATCAGCGTGCTCTTCCCCGCCCCGTTGAGACCGACCAGGGCGACGGAACTGCCGTGAGGGATCGTCAGATCGAGGCCGCTCAGCACCCATGGGTGGCTCTCGTCGTAGCGGAACCAGATGTTCCGGAGCTCCAGGCCGCGGCGCAGAGCGGGCAGTGCGGTCCGTGCGCCGGTGGACGGGAGATCGTCGGGCAGCGAGGTCACCCTGTGGTGGTAGCCGAAGACGAGCAGCGCCTCGTGTGCCATCGCGATGTTGTCCACCAGACCGGTCAGCGCGCTCTGTGTTCCGGCGACGGCGGCGACGAACGCCGTGACATCGCCGACGGTCAGGGACCCGGCCGTGGCGGCCCTCACCGCCCAGAGCAGTCCGATCCCGGACACCACGGTGGACAGAAGGGCGAGCAGGGACTGCGTCCGTGCTTCCTGCCCGTCCAGCCGCCGCTCGCCGTCCTGCCTGATCGCGAGCTCGCCGAGCATCCGCTGCTTCAGGAAGTCGCCGAGACCGAACAGCCGGGTCTCCTTGGCGCTGCGGACATCGGTGATCAGCATGGAGTAGAAGATCTGGCGGCGGGACGCGGAGGAGACCCCGGCCAGCATGCCCACTCGTCGTTTCGAGAGCGACAGCCGCGCGAGCAGCGCCGGCACGGCCGCCACGGTGACCAGCACGGTCATGGCGGGACTGAGCAGGAACAGCGTCCCCAGCAGACTCACCAGCGTGATCACATTGCGCGCGGTGTCGAACAGGCCTGTGGTGACGGGACCCATCATTCCCCCGGACGCCTGCATGGCCATGCTCAGGTCGTTGCGGAACTCCGGGCTCTCGAACCGCGCCAGCCCCTGGAAGCCGTTGACCGCGCCATAGAGCCGGCCCTGCATCAACCGCTCGAGCCTGCGGGCCAGTTCGTTCTGGAGATAGCCGCTCAGATGCGGGAGCACTCCGGCCGCCAGCCCGACGGCGGCCAGGCACCCGGCCCAAGTCAGCACGTCGTGGGTCCGGCCCGCGGCGAGGTCGTCGACGACGAACTTCGTCAGCCAGGCGGTGGCCGTGGGCAGGAGACCCGAGACCACGGTGATGAGGAGGTACGCCGCGGCGGGCAGTCGCCCTGCCCGCCAGCAGAGCAGCCATGCGACCCGCAGATACCGCCGGGGCCGCCCTGGACCCGTCGCGTCCCGCCGTTCGCCGGATCCGGACCGCACCGTCAGACCGCCGCCGTCGGCTCGGGCAGATCGGCGGGATGAGTGGCCGCTCGTACGATCGTGCCTTCTGCGTCGGCGAGGACGAATGTGGGGAATGCCTGAATCCTCATGGCGCTCACCAGCGTTTCGGCGTCCTCACCGCGGATGACCGCGGTGTGCCCGTCGAGATGGGCCGCCAGCTCGTCGACACCGCGGCCGTCGCCGGAGACCACCGCCAGCGCGCTGCGGCCGCCGCGGGCCAGTTCCGCGAACCGGGGCGCATGCTCATGGCAGGTGTCGCACTTGGCGTCGAAGAAGGCCACCAGCCGTGCGCCGTGCGCCAGGGCAGGCTCGGGCAGCGTCCGTCCCACCAGCTCGCCCGGGTCGTACGCGTCGAACCGTGGCATTCCGGCCAGCCGTTCGAGCTCGGCGGTGTGCTCGCGCAGTCTGCGCAGCACGGCGAACGTCAGCAGGAGGTCGAAGAGGCACACCGCTCCGACCAGGACAACCGCGGCGATGAGAACGGGCAACAAGGCAACCTCACGTGTCTTCGGCGCGCGTGCGAGGCGCCGTGAATGCTGGGCCGGTGCGGAAGAGCGCGGTCAGGTCGTCGAGCCGGACGACGAGGAGAAGCAGAACGAGAGCCGCCGCGGCCGCGACGGCGGCGGCCCCGTAATGGGGCGGCACCCCGGCCGGAGCCGCGGTGACCACCACGGCGAAACCGACGGTGCCGATGCCGGACAGAACGAGATTGCGGACGACGTGAACGGGACCCAGCGGGGTCGTCGACGCTCCGAAGCATCGGCACGGAGCGCTGCGCCCACCGCGCAGGGCCACCACGATTCCGGTGGTGAACGCGAGGAGCAGCAGGACCGACAGCGCGAAACCGGCGGGCACCGTCGCGTCCGGTACCAGCAGCACGGCGGCGACGAGTTCCCCTGCGGTCACCACGCCCGCGACGGTCCTGGTCGCCTTCCGGGGGACGAGCCGCAGCTGTGCGACCGACTTGGCGAACTCGTCGAACGCCGAGCCGCCGCGCACCTTTCCGGCGAAAGACACAAGGAACACACCCAGCAGCAGAATCCGGCAGGCGAAGGCAACATAGGTCATATGGGGAGTCCTGGTGCGTAAGGGAGTGCGGACGGGCGGGTCCTGTCCGGGTCCCGCCCGCCTTCACACCTCCGGGGACCAGCAGCCGGCGAGCTCAGCAGCCGATGTAGCGGACGTTCTCGCAACGCCCGCAGCTCGTCCTGCCGCCGACGACATGGCAGAGGCGGTAGATCTTGCGCCAGTCGGCGGTGCAGTGGCAGTACTCCCACCAACTGGTGTCTGCGGCCGCGTTCGCCTTGGGAGCGAGGTACTCGAGCGCCCGGTCGGCGAACCGGTTCACCATCCCAACCATCAACCCGTCCTCCAGTCCTTCGCCTGTGGTGTCTGCCCGGGGCCGGCACGCACAGGCCGTATGCGTCATCGGACGGCTCGCACACTACGTGCGGGCCGTAGACCCGCACATACAGCGGAAATACAGCGGCTTGGCGTCTGCGGGCGCATACGGAAGAGGACCCGGGAAAGGCGCGTGCGCCCTCCCCGGGTCCTCGTGCCTCACGGTCCGGCGGGCGGTGTCACCCGGCGACGGGCAGGGTGACGCTGCTGAGCCCGGTCCGGACGGACAGCCGGGTGCCGGCCGGGTACCGCAGGGTGTAGTCGTGGTCGGTCGAGATCAGCACCACGCCGAGCCGGTGCCCCTTCTTGAAGACGTAGTCCTGCGGCTGCATGGACCACTGCAGCCGGTACTCGCGGCCCTCGACGACCTCGCTCTGCCGCTCGAGGGAGTGCCGGTTGCGGATGTCGAGCCAGCCGCGCGAGACGATCTTGAAGTCGGCCGTCTCGGTGCGGTGGGTGGTCCGGTAGGCGCATCCGGTGTCACCGGGGATGCCCTCGCCGTAGCAGATCTGCTGCGAGGTGTCCGCGACCGTACCCGCCACGGCGCGGGTGTCGGCGCCGTAGTCGACCAGCAGCGCCGTGACATAAGGCGACGCGCCGTCGAGCGAGGCGCGTACCGACAGCTGCGGAGTGCCGCCCACCCGCAGGTCGGCCGGGAGCGGACCGGTCGTGTAGGCGAGCCGGTCCGGGCGGGCCGTGTCGGGGGCGGCGGCCAGCTGTTCGGCGGGGACGGTCCGGCCCGCGTCGGTCATCTCCTGGCGCACCGGCTGTCCCGGGCGCGGCGAGAGGCCGTCGGCGTTCAGGCGCAGGGTGACATCGCGGGTGGAGCGTGCGGGCCACTCCGGCTGCTGCCGCCAGCCGAAGTCGGCCTGCTCGACGTCGACACGGGGCGCGCCGAGGGCACCGTTGTCGAGCCCGTAGAGGAAGTGGTCGAACCACTGGTGCAGCTGGTTCAGCCACTCCTCCATACGCAGGGGCATCGGATTGACGTGGCCCGCCTGGTGCAGCCAGAGCTTGCGGGGCACGTCGTGCTCCTTGAGGGCCTCCCACAGCCGGGCGAAGTGCCGGGTCTTCACGTTCCAGTCGTTGCCGCCGTGGACGACGAAGACCCCGGCCTTGATCTTCCCCACGTTCTTCAGATAGTCCCGCTCCTTCCAGAAGCGGGTGAAGTCACCGGTGACACGGTCCTGTTCGGCGGTCAGCCGGTCGATCACGGGCTTGCAGACCTCGCGGTCGGCGCGGGTGTAGACGTACTTGGCGAGGACATCGGTGTCCTCCCCCTGGTAGCCGCCGGGGGCCACGACCCCGCCGCCCGCGCGGTAGTAGTCGTACCAGGAGGAGATGCCGGAGATCGGCACGATCGCCTTGAGGCCCTCGACGCCGGTCGTCGCGACGGCGGTCGGCAGTGTGCCGTTGTACGAGATGCCCATCATCGCCGCGTTCCCGGTGGACCAGGTGGCGCCGACCGGTGTGCCGTCCAGGTCCCAGCCCCTGGCACGGCCGTTCAGCCAGTCGATCGCGGCCTTCGCACCGAGGGTCTCGTTGTGTCCGCCGGAGGTCGGGCAGCCGGTGGAACCGCCGGTGCCGAGGCTGTCGACCTGGGCGACGGCATAGCCGCGCGGCAGGAAGTAGTTGTCCGTATAGCCGGGAAAGACGACGGAGGCCCCGCCCTCCGCGGACGCACCGGGGCGCGCCCCGTGCCGGTCCGGGCCCGCGCCCCGATCCGTGCCGGGGCTCGCGAGCCCCGGGGTGCGCTCGGCGAGCGCGAGCCGTCCGCCGGCCGGAAGTCCGTCCCCGTCCACGTCGACGTTGTGGTTCTGGACGTCGTTGCCGCCGGCCCAGTAGGGGCTGGCCTCGATGATCGTGGCGACCTCGAGTCCCGCGTCCGTCTCCTTCGGCCGGAGGATCCTCATACGCACGGTGTCGCGCCGGCCGTCGCCGTCGCTGTCCACCTCCGTCTCGACATCGACCTGCTGGTAGACCGCGTCCGCCCGGGAGAAGACCGGCTGGGTCTTCTCCCCGACGATGCTCAGTGCGGGAGTCCCCGCATGGACGGTGGGCGCGGGGAGCGCCGTCAGCAGGGAGGCGGTGAGAGCCACCGTCCCCCATGTCCGGGCTCTCCGCACCAAGCGGGATCCGTGGGCCGTACCTGTCCGCGTGGCTCTCGCCATCGTGCCTGCCTCCAAGGCCGGGGCAGGCCGTGCCCGAGGACTCCCGCCGGGCCCGCGACGCCCTTCGGGCGGGCGGTGCCAGTCCTCGAACAAGGCCTTGGGGTTCGATCGCGCGGGACGCGCGGACACATTCCATCGCTCCCGTACCGGCCGCACCAGACCACGCGGCGGTCAACACGCCTGCCTTTACGCCCACTTGGCCGCTTGAGAGGTGCATACGAGTGCGGTCCGCCAGGGTCGGGCCCTAGTGCTGTGGCCGGATAGGTTTGCCGGGAAGCTCGCGGCGTCCTGTGCGGTGGATCGCAAGGCGGAGAATCGGCCTTGTACTGGATGTACTGGGGTGATGCGACAACGCAGCGAGACGCCGTGCAGGGCGCCGCGAGCCGGTGAACCTATCCGGTCACAGCACTAGCCTGGCCCCATGGGGTTCAAGGCGTACTCCCCGCCCCCGTCCGCCGTCGGCGCGCTCCTTGCCGCCGGTGTCCTCGTGATGGCGACGGCATGCTCGTCCCACGGGTCCGATCAGTCCGGCGGACCCGGCGCACGCGCCGGCTCTCACGCCGGGCAGCCCGGCACTCCCACCCCCACCTCACCCGCGGACGTCTGCACCCATCTCGTCACCTACTGGGTCGAAGAGGCGCTCAAGGGCAGCAGCTGGGCGGGCCTCGACTGGGAGCAGAAGGGCCTCTCCAATGAGCAACTCGTCATCCACGACGAAGTATTGACCGCGGCGCGGGCGGAGGAGAAGCGCAACGGCCGTGCCGCCGCCGTGACCTTGCTCAAACGCGAGACGTCAAGGAAGTGCGAGGCGCAGAACGGCGCCACCGGCAGCTCGGAGAACTGGCGGCCGCCCGGTCAGGATCGGATTCCGGACGCCCCCGTTCGGTCTCGGTACACACGGGAGCTGCCTCACCGTGACCGTCCGGCGTCCGTGAGGCTCTCACAAGATCTCCCCGTACACCTGCGGTGGAGCCCATCCGGAGCTCGAACAACCTTTCCTGAACATTACGCTGAGTAATCGGATTCCGCGGGGAAAACCGGGCGGCGCACGCAGCACAACCGGAGCCGTGATCCTTCGCCGGCGCGACGGGCCACCGGGCCGCGTCAGCACCATGATGGACTCATGCCCCTTAGCGGAGCTGGGCGTTCTCAGCATGTGAACACTTGGCCACCAGCCAGAAACGCCCTATGTGCCCACACAGCACCCACGTCGTCTCCCTCGTGGCATAACAAGACAGTCACATCCTGACCTTCACTGGTCCCGCAGCCCGCCGGCTGCGCTTAGAGTCACGGCCAGTCACCGCGCCGCCGGGCGCGTCTGCGGCACGGCATCGCCACAACCATCAGTACGCCCGGCGAAGGAAACGGCACCTCAACCACGAGGAAGCCGTGCCAGGGAAAGGACACAGCGTGCGACACCGTTCCTTGCTCATTCTCACCACCGTGATCACCACGGGAGCACTCACCCTCACTGCCTGCGGGTCGCGCGACGCCAGCAGCGGCGGCAAGGACAGCAGTGGCAAGACGACCGTGGTCATCGGCGTCGACGCCCCGCTGACCGGCTCGCTGTCCGCGCTGGGTCAGGGCATCAAGAACTCCGTGGACCTGGCGGTCAAGACCGCCAACAAGAACAACGAGGTCCCCGGCGTCGAATTCAAGGTCGAGGCCCTCGACGACCAGGCCGTCCCGGCATCGGGCCAGGCCAACGCCACCAAGCTCGTCGGCATGAAGGACGTCCTCGGCGTCGTCGGCCCGCTGAACTCCGGCGTCGCCCAGTCCATGCAGGGCGTCTTCAACACGGCGAACCTGACCCAGGTCTCCCCCGCCAACACGAACCCGGCTCTGACCCAGGGCGACAACTGGGGCAAGGGCGAGAAGAAGCGTCCGTTCAAGAGCTACTTCCGTACCGCCACCACGGACGTGATCCAGGGCAAGTTCGCCGCCCAGTACCTGTACAACGACGCGAAGAAGAAGAAGGTCTTCGTCGTCGACGACAAGCAGACCTACGGCGCCGGTCTGGCCGCGATCTTCTCCGACGAGTTCAAGCGCCTCGGCGGCCAGGTCGTCGGCACCGACCACGTCACGGTGAAGGAGACCGACTTCTCCAGCACCGCCGACAAGGTCAAGGCCTCCGGCGCCGACTCGGTCTACTTCGGTGGCCAGTACCCCGAGGGCGGTCTCCTCTCCGACCAGGTCAAGAAGGCCGGAGCGAAGATCCCCACCATGGGTGGCGACGGCATCTACGACCCGCAGTTCATCAAGGCCTCCGGCGTGGCGAACGACGGCGACCTGTCGACCTCCGTCGGCTACCCGGTCGAGAAGCTCCCGACCGCCAAGAAGTTCATCGACGACTACAAGGCCGCGGGCTACAAGGACGCGTACGCGGCCTACGGCGGCTACTCCTACGACGCCGCCTGGGCGATCATCCAGGCCGTCAAGTCGGTCGTCGCGGCGAGCGACGGCAAGGTTCCGGCCGACGCCCGTGCCAAGGTCACGGACGCCATGTCCAAGGTCTCCTTCGACGGTGTGACCGGCAAGGTCGCCTTCGACGAGTTCGGCGACACCACGAACAAGCAGCTCACCGTCTACGCGGTCAAGGCCGGCGCCTGGGCGGACGTCAAGAGCGCCACGTTCGAGGACTGAGTTCCACCGCAGTAACACCAACCGCTTGACATGATCCAGCCCGCGCGAGGGCGCAACAGCGCCCTCGCGCGGTTTCATATCCGACACGCTCATCGGAGGCCCTGCGGTGAACGAACTGCCGCAACAGCTGGCCAATGGCCTTGCCCTCGGTGCCCTTTATGGCCTCATCGCCATCGGGTACACCATGGTCTACGGCATCGTCCAGCTCATCAACTTCGCCCACGGCGAGATCTTCATGATCGGGGGCTTCGGAGCCCTCACCACCTACGCCTGGCTCCCCAGCGGAACCTCGCTCCTGGTGGCCATCCCCCTCATGATCATCGGCGGCGCAATAGCCTCCGTCGCCGTCGCCACCGCCGCGGAACGATTCGCATACCGGCCACTGCGCAATGCACCGCGCCTGGCCCCGCTCATCACCGCGATCGGTCTGTCGATCGCCCTGCAGCAGCTCGTCTGGGGCTTCTACCCGAACGCCAAGGCCGCCGTGACCTTCCCCGAGTTCACCGGCGAATCCTTCAAGCTCCTGGACAACCTCTCCATCCAGCAGGCCGACGCCTTCGTGCTGGTCCTCGCCCCGCTCTGCATGCTCGGCCTCGGACTCTTCGTCTCCAAGAGCCGCAGCGGCCGCGCCATGCAGGCCACCGCCCAGGACCCCGACACCGCCAAGCTGATGGGCATCAACACCGACCGCATCATCGTGATGGCGTTCGCCATCGGCGCCGCCTTCGCCGCGGTCGCGGCGGTCGCCTACGGCCTGGACAAGGGCCAGATCAACTTCGAGATGGGCTTCATCCTGGGACTCAAGGCGTTCACCGCCGCCGTCCTCGGCGGCATCGGCAACATCTACGGCGCCATGGTCGGCGGCGTCGTCCTCGGCCTCGCCGAGGCCCTGTCGATCGCCTACATCGAAGAGATTCCCGGCATGCAGCAGCTCGGCGGTGGCGCCTGGTCCAACGTCTGGGCTTTCGTACTCCTCATCGTCGTGCTCCTGGTCAGGCCGCAGGGTCTGCTCGGTGAGCGCGTCGCGGATCGGGCGTGAGAACGATGACCACCGACACCACCGAGGCAACGGGCATCTCTCCCGCCGACAGCGCCTCCAACGTCACCATCCTGCGCTGGCTCACCGCGGCGGGCGGCGCGGCCACCCTCGCAAGCACCTTCCTCGCCTGGACCTGGACCCCGGCCTTCCCCGGCAACCTCACCGTCAACGGGTACCCGGGCGGACTCCAGGTCCTCACCCTCGTCGCCGGCCTCCTCACCGCGCTCTTCGCGCTGGCCTCGCTCGGCATCAAGGGTCTCGGCTGGCTCGTCCCCGCGGGTAGCACCAAGGCTCTGAAGCTGCTGGCGCTCGGGGGCCTCGCGACCACCTGGTTCGCCCTCATCGCCATCTGCGTCGAGCTCAACGGCGTGGTCAACCTGGAGCCGGGCGGCTTCGTCGCCGCCGTGGCCTCCGCGATCCCCGTCGTCACCGCCTACCTGCTGCCGGACGACACCCGTAAGGCCGCCCGGCCCAAGGAGCTCCCCTCCTGGGCCGAGATCCTGATCATCGTCGCCGCCTTCGCGGTCGGCCTGTTCGTGATCACGTACGGCATCGACACCGAGTACGCCGAGCTCTTCACCGGCTACCTCATCGCCGTCATCTTCGGTGCGGCGGCGCTGATGAAGGCCGGTCTGGTCGCGCGTCTCTCGGCGCTCACCGCCAAGTACCGCCAGGTCACGGTCATCTCGGCCTTCGTCGCCGCCGCGGCGTTCCCCTTCACCCAGAGCACCGACCAGTACACCCTGGTCGCGGTCAACATCCTCATCTTCGCGACCGTCGCCCTGGGTCTGAACGTCGTCGTCGGTCTGGCCGGCCTGCTCGACCTCGGATACGTCGCCTTCCTGGGCGTCGGCGCCTACACCGCCGCACTCGTCTCCGGCTCGACGGCTTCCGCCTTCGGCGTGCAGTTCCCCTTCTGGGCCGCCGTCCTCGCCGGTGCCGTCGTCTCGCTGATCTTCGGCGTCGTGATCGGCGCACCGACACTGCGACTGCGCGGTGACTACCTCGCCATCGTCACCCTCGGCTTCGGAGAGATCTTCCGTATCGCCATGGGCAACCTCGACGGCGTCTCCGGTCCCCAGATCACCAACGGCCCGAACGGCATCCCGAACATCCCCGACCTCGAGTTCTTCGGGTTCAACTTCGGGCAGCCCCACACCGTCCTCGGCTTCGAGCTCGGCGCATACGCCAACTACTACCTGCTGATGCTCCTCGCGACGATCCTCGTCGTGCTGGTCTTCAGCCGCGCGGGCAGCTCCCGCATCGGCCGCGCCTGGGTCGCCATCCGCGAGGACGAGACCGCGGCGACAGCGATGGGTATCAACGGCTTCCGGGTCAAGCTCATCGCCTTCGCCCTCGGCGCCACCCTCGCCGGCCTCGCCGGCACCGTGCAGGCCCACGTCCAGCACACCGTGGTCCCCGAGATGTACCAGTTCGCCGGACCGGTGCCGCCCAACTCGGCCTTCCTCCTGGCGGCCGTCATCCTCGGTGGCATGGGCACCATCAGCGGACCGCTGCTCGGCGCCGCGCTGCTCTACATGATCCCGGCCAAGCTGCAGTTCCTTCAGGACTACCAGCTCCTCGGCTTCGGCATCGCCCTCATCCTGCTGATGCGCTTCCGGCCCGAAGGCCTCATCGCCAACCGGCGTGCTCAGCTCGAGTACCACGAGACCGACCAGACCGACGTACCGGACAAGGGTCTCGAGCCCGGCGTCGGCATCGCCAAGGCTGGGGCGTGAACGCCATGACGACCACCACCAAGGAAACGACCGGCACCGCTGTCGGCGAGACCGTGCTCGAAGCGAGCGGCGTCACCATGCGCTTCGGCGGCCTCACCGCCGTCCGCTCCGTCGACCTGACGGTCCGCTCCGGCGAGATCGTCGGCCTCATCGGCCCCAACGGCGCCGGTAAGACGACGTTCTTCAACTGCCTGACCGGTCTGTACGTGCCCACCGAGGGCAAGGTCAGCTACAAGGGCACGGTGCTGCCGCCCAAGCCGCACCTCGTGACCAAGGCCGGCATCGCCCGTACCTTCCAGAACATCCGGCTCTTCGCCAACATGTCCGTCCTGGAGAACGTCCTCGTCGGACGTCACACCAGGACCAAGGAAGGTCTCTGGTCGGCGCTTCTGCGCGGCCCCGGCTTCAAGAAGGCCGAAGCCGCGTCGCACGCACGCGCCATGGAGCTCCTCGAGTTCATCGGCCTCGCGCACAAGGCCGACCACCTCGCCCGCAACCTGCCCTACGGCGAGCAGCGCAAGCTGGAGATCGCCCGCGCCCTCGCGAGCGACCCCGGCCTGCTGCTCCTCGACGAGCCCACGGCCGGTATGAACCCGCAGGAGACGCGGGCCGCGGAAGAGCTCATCTTCGCGATCCGCGACATGGGCATCGCCGTGCTCGTCATCGAGCACGACATGCGCTTCATCTTCAACCTCTGCGACCGGGTCGCCTGTCTCGTGCAGGGCCAGAAGCTCATCGAGGGCACGGCTGCGGTCGTCCAGGGCGACGAGCGTGTCGTCGCGGCGTACCTCGGCACGCCGTTCGAGGGCTCGCCCGGAGAGGAAGAGGTCGCCGAGGTCGAGGCGGCCGAGCAGGCGACGGCCGCGGCCACCGAGCCCGCGGACGAGGCCGGCGACGACACCGACGAGGCGGACGACGCGAGCGACTCCGCCGACTCGGACGACACCGGCGAATCGGACAGCGCGGCCGGCGACACCAGCACCACCAGCACAGAAGGGGACGCGAAGTGACCGCACTCCTCGAAGTCGAGGACCTCCGGGTCGCGTACGGCAAGATCGAGGCCGTCAAGGGCATCTCCTTCTCCGTCGAGGCCGGGCAGGTTGTCACGCTCATCGGCACCAACGGCGCCGGCAAGACCACCACCCTGCGCACCCTGTCCGGGCTGCTCAAGCCGTCCAGCGGCAAGATCAGCTTCGACGGACAGGTCCTCAACGCGATCCCCGCCCACAAGGTGGTGTCCCTCGGACTGGCTCACTCGCCCGAGGGCCGGCACATCTTCCCGCGCCTCAGCATCGCCGAGAACCTCCAGCTGGGAGCGTTCCTGCGGAGCGACAAGGCCGGGATCGAGAAGGACATCCAGCGTGCCTACGACCTCTTCCCGATCCTGGGAGAGCGCCGCAAGCAGGCCGCCGGAACCCTCTCGGGCGGTGAGCAGCAGATGCTGGCGATGGGCCGGGCCCTGATGTCCCAGCCCAAGCTGCTGATGCTGGACGAGCCGTCGATGGGTCTCTCCCCGATCATGATGCAGAAGATCATGGAGACCATCTCCGAGCTGAAGTCCCAGGGCACGACGATCCTGCTCGTCGAGCAGAACGCCCAGGCCGCGCTCTCCCTGGCGGACCAGGCGTACGTCATGGAGGTCGGCGAGATCAAGCTCACCGGCACCGGCCAGGATCTGCTCCACGACGAGAACGTCCGCAAGACGTACCTCGGCGAGGACTGACCGGCCCGCACACACCGAGAGGCCCCCACTCCGATCACTCGGGGTTGGGGGCCTCTCGCGCGCCACCGGCACGGGGTGCGGCACACCGCCGGGCTACTGCTCCTTCGCGGCCTTCTTCTCCGCCTTCTCCGCGGCGTCCTCGATGACCGCCTCGGCGACCTGCTGCATCGACAGCCTCCGGTCCATCGACGTCTTCTGGATCCACCGGAACGCGTTGGGCTCCGTCAGTCCGTACTGCGTCTGCAGGATGCTCTTCGCCCGGTCCACCAGCTTGCGCGTCTCCAGCCGCTGCGCGAGGTCCGCGACCTCCTTCTCCAGCGCCCTCAGCTCCGCGAACCGCGACACCGCCATCTCGATGGCCGGTACGACGTCGCTCTTGCTGAACGGCTTCACGAGATACGCCATCGCCCCGGCGTCCCGGGCCCGCTCGACGAGGTCGCGCTGGGAGAACGCGGTCAGCATCAGGACCGGGGCGATCGACTCCTCCGCGATCTTCTCCGCGGCCGAAATGCCGTCGAGCACCGGCATCTTGACGTCGAGGATGACGAGATCGGGCCGGTGCTCCCGGGCCAGCTCGACGGCCCGCTGGCCGTCGCCGGCCTCGCCCACGACCTCGTAGCCCTCTTCCTCGAGCATCTCTTTCAGATCGAGGCGGATGAGGGCCTCGTCCTCGGCGATGACCACGCGGGTCGTCAGCGGCGGGACGTGCGACGCGTCGTTGTCGTCTGCGATGGGCTGGGGCGACTCGGGGGCGGTCACGGGGGCTCCTCGGTGCGGTCAGGAACTGCTCCCCATGAGCCTACCCAGCTGCGGTAAGGTGGTGACCCACAGGGCACCCGCAGCCCTTGCTTTCCAAGGCCCCAGTACTCCAACTGGTCAGAGAGGCCGCTCTCAAACAGCGGACAGTGTGGGTTCGAATCCCACCTGGGGCACTTTTCCTTCAATCTCAAGGCCGAGCCGGAGTGGCACGTTGTGCCGATTTCCGAGCAGCGGTTTCCGATGGCCGGTTTTCCGATAGCCGATTGTCGGCTTCAGAGGCGCGCCGTCCGGACAGGACCGGGTCGCCCGCCGCCCTTGTGCCCCGGTCAGGTATGCAGCAGCTGGTTGAAGAACACCCGGTAGTGCTGCAGCGCCACCCGCAGCTCCTCCGTCTGGGTCTCCTCACCGCGGCTCCACTGCGCCTCCAGGTCCTGCTTGTGGTCGGCGAAGGTGGCGGCCAGGGACTGGATCACCTCGGCGACCAGCGTGTCCGCGTTACGGACGGCTTCGCGCGGGTCGTCGACGAAGGTCCCCTGGATCTGCTGCCAGCGGTCCCGGTAGTTCTCGGCGTCGTTCATGGGCACGAGGGGCTCCTGGACGGACTCCGGTGCGGCTGCGGACCGCCGCTCCGACCCAGGACCCGGGGGCTCCTGCGCGGCCTGCGGTTCCTCCCCCTCCCAGAGCTCCTCCTCCGGCGGTTCCGCCTCGGGCAGGGGCGCCGCCTCGCCCGGATAGGCGGGTGCGGACCGGTCCGCCGCCGTGGCTTCCTGCCGCGTACCGCGTGCGGACCGGGGTGCGGATTCACCGCCTTCGGGTCCGGGTCGACCGGTGTCCTGCCGCGGGTGCGCGAGGTCCTCGGTGGAGAGTGCTTCAGCGGGCGGAGCGCCGCGCGTGGTTTCGGGATTCGGCATATCGGTTCACCTCGTCGGTACGGGATCAGGCCGCGCCGTAGCGTGTGCGTCGGTGCGGGGTCTCTGTCCGTGCGGTCCGGCTGCCGAGCAGTTCCTCGAAGAGGGAGCGGTAGTGCACCATGGCGCCGCGCAGCTCCTCGGTGGTCGCCTCGCCGTTCCTGCTGCGGACGTTGACCTCGTGGGCCACCCGGTAGTGCTCCAGGGTGCGCCCGTGTTCGACGGAGAGATCACGAAGCTGCTGGTCGTACCCGCCGTCCGTGGGATAGCCGCGGTCGTTCATGAGCCGGGTGACCAGCTGGTCGGCGTCGTCGACGCTCTGGCTCGGCTGGTCGACGAAGCGTTCCTCCGCGCCCCTCCACTCCTCGGCGTACCGTTCGCGCGCCTGCGTCGGAAGTTCCCTGATCTCGAGCTTGTCGTGCCGCTCTTCCCTGGCGCGCAGTTCGCGTTCGGCGGAGAGCCGGCTTCCTCCGTCGTCGAGGGTCCGGTCGTATTCCGGGCCGAACCTCTCCCTCAGACGGCGCCGGCGCACGACCAGCCACACTCCTGCCGCGATCAGCGCCAAGAGGACCGCCAGGGGGACGATGATGGCGATGAGAGTTCCAGTGGACATCCGGACCTCCAGAGGTGTCCGTTGTCGGCCGGCCCGTTACGGGCCTCCTGTAGTCGCCGACTGCCCAGGAAGGAACCCGGCAAACTCCGTCAGGAGTGCGGGGAGTCGTCCTCGCCGATGTGGTGCACCCGGACCAGGTTGGTCGAACCCGAGACTCCGGGCGGGGATCCGGCCGTGATCACCACGATGTCGCCTTTCTCGCAGCGGCCGATCCGCAGCAGTTCCTCGTCGACCTGCCGGGCCATCGCATCGGTGGAGCCGGCCTGCGGAACGAGGAAGGTCTCGACGCCCCAGGTGAGGTTGAGCTGGGAGCGGGTGGCAGGGTCCGGGGTGAAGGCCAGCAGGGGGATGGGCGAGCGGTAGCGCGACAGACGCCGGACGGTATCGCCCGACTGGGTGAAGGCGACCAGGAACCTGGCGCCGAGGAAGTCCCCGATCTCGGCGGCGGCACGGGCGACGGCGCCGCCCTGCGTACGCGGCTTGTTGCGTTCCGTCAGCGGCGGGAGGCCCTTGGCGAGGATGTCCTCCTCGGCCGCTTCGACGATGCGCGACATGGTCGTGACCGTCTCGACGGGATACGAGCCGACACTGGTCTCGCCGGACAGCATCACGGCATCGGTGCCGTCGATGACGGCATTGGCGACGTCGGAGGCCTCGGCCCGGGTGGGCCGGGAGTTGTCGATCATCGAGTCGAGCATCTGGGTGGCCACGATGACCGGCTTGGCGTTGCGCTTGGCGAGCTTGACGGCGCGCTTCTGGACGAGGGGGACCTGCTCCAGCGGCATCTCGACGCCGAGGTCACCGCGCGCCACCATGATTCCGTCGAAGGCGGCGACGATCTCCTCGATGCAGTCGACCGCCTGCGGCTTCTCGATCTTCGCGATGACGGGGAGCCGGCGGCCCTCCTCGTCCATGATCCGGTGGACGTCCTCGACATCGCGCCCGCTGCGCACGAACGACAGGGCGATGACGTCGGCGCCGAGGCGGACGGCCCAGCGCAGGTCCTCGACGTCCTTCTCGGAGAGGGCGGGTACGGAGACGGCGACGCCGGGGAGGTTGAGGCCCTTGTGGTCGGAGACGAAGCCGCCTTCGATCACGGTGGTACGCACACGGGGGCCGTCGACCTCGACGACCTCGAGCGCGACCCGGCCGTCGTCGACGAGGATGCGCTCACCGGTGGTGACGTCGGCGGCGAGACCGGAATAGGTCGTCCCGCACATGCCGCGGTCGCCTTCCGCGTACTCGACGGTGATCGTGAACTCATCCCCGCGTTCAAGCAGTACCGGCCCTTCGCGGAATCGTCCGAGACGGATCTTCGGGCCCTGAAGGTCGACGAGGACGCCGACACTGCGGCCGCTCTCGTCGGAGGCTTTGCGAACGCGGTGGTAGCGCTCCTCGTGCTCGGCATGGCTGCCGTGGCTGAGGTTGAAGCGGGCGACATCCATTCCGGCCTCGACCAGTGCCTTGATCTGGTCGTACGAGTCCGTGGCGGGCCCCAGTGTGCAGACGATTTTCGCTCGGCGCATGATTCGAGCCTAGGGCCTACCGACGGGTAGTGAATTTGGCTGCGCATGACCACTCAACAACCGTTGAATGAAGGGTTGTTGACAAGTATTGAATTGTGCACGGGGGTGCTCTTCTGAGCACACAACGCGCCCCCGGAACGGGCGACGGGCGGGGCGGGCGGGCCCCGGTTCCTGCGGCCTTCAGTACCACTGCCCGCTTGTTTGCTGCCCGCCCGGTTGCTGCCCGCCCGGTTGTTGCCCGCCCGGTTGTCGCCCGCCGCCTACAACTGCGGCGGTGTCATCGTGAAGCGCGCGTTCACCGACGCGTAGACCGTCTGGCGCTGTGGTTCGAGGTCGAGGGCCGGGGCGCCCTCGGGCCCCGCACTCCCGTACACGGCGGAGCGCATGGCACCGGGTGCCTGAGGCACGCTGTACGCCACGGGGGCCTCCGCACCCAGGTCGGCGAGTTCGACCAACGCGGCGAGTCGGGCACCGAGTGCCCCGGCGTACTCGCGGGCACGCTGGACGGCCTCGAGGACGGCCTGGCGGCGGGCCTCGCCATGGGCCGGCGAGTCGGGGCGCAGCGACCACCAGGGGCCGTCGACACGGGTGAGCTCGAGGTCGGCGAGACGGGTGGTGAGCTCACCCAGGGCGGTGAAGTCGGCGACGACCGCGGTGATGTGGACGCGGCCGTGGTAGGCGCGTACGCGTTCACCACGGCCGTGGGCGGCCAGTTCGGGGCTGATGGAGAACGCTCCGGTCTCCAGCTTCTCGACGGCGTCGCCGTACGACTTGATCATGTCGAGCACCTGGCCGTTACGGCGCGTCAGGTCCGCGAGCGCGGCCCCGCGGTCCTTCCCGCGGGCACTGACGGTCACTCCGATCCTGGCGATCTCGGGGTCGACCTCGAGCCGCGCCTCGCCGCGTACGGCGACTCGCGGCGTTTCCGGGGTACCGAACGGTGCGGCGTCAACGGACATATGGCCACCCTCGCTGTTGTCCTCGTTGTCCTCGTTGTCCTCGAACCCTTTCGCAGACGGCTGCCCTGCGCCAGAATCTACGCGCGTTGTGCACTGAACGAGGGAGATCACATGCCGCTGAATCGCAGGACGTTCCTTGTCCGTTCGGCCGCCGTCGGGGCTGGTACGGCCGTCGCGGGAACGGTCGCCGCCGGGCCTGCCGCCGCCCATGGACACGGCCACGGACGACCGCCGAAGCGGTACTCCTTCACCGTGATGGGCACCACCGACCTGCACGGGAACGTGTTCAACTGGGACTACTTCACGGACCGGGAGTTCGACGACAAGGACCACAACGACGTCGGGCTGGCGAAGATCTCCACGCTCGTCACACAGATCCGCGAGGAGAAGGGCCGCCGCAACACGCTCCTCATCGACGCCGGCGACACCATCCAGGGCACCCAGCTGTCGTACTACTACGCGAAGGTCGATCCGATCACCGCGCGCCGCGGCCCGGTGCATCCCATGGCGCAGGCCATGAACGCCATCGGCTATGACGCCGCCGCGCTCGGCAACCACGAGTTCAACTACGGCATCCCGGTGCTGCGGAAGTTCCAGGAACAGTGCGACTTCCCGCTGCTCGGGGCGAACGCGCTGGACGCGAAGACACTGCGGCCGGCGTTCCCGCCGTACAGCATGCACCGTCTGTGCACGCCGCACGGCAGGGATGTGAAGGTCGCGGTGCTGGGGCTGACCAACCCGGGCATCGCGATCTGGGACAAGGCCAACGTCAGCGGGAAGATGGTGTTCCCGGGCCTCGAGGAGCAGGCCGCGAAGTGGGTGCCGAAGCTGCGCTCGATGGGGGCGGACGTCGTCATCGTGTCGGCGCACTCCGGCTCCAGCGGCACGTCCTCGTACGGCGACCAGCTGCCGTACATCGAGAACGCGGCCGCTCTGATCGCCGAGCAGGTGCCGGGCATCGACGCGGTGCTCGTCGGTCACGCGCACACCGAGATAGCCGAGTACTTCGTCACCAACAAGCAGACGGGCAAGCGGGTCGTGCTGTCCGAGCCGCTCAAGTGGGGCCAGCGGCTGACCCTCTTCGACGTCGACCTGGTATGGGAGAAGGGGTGCTGGACCGTCGAGAAGGTGGGCGCGAAGGTGCTCAACTCCAACACGGCCGCCGAGGACCCCCGGATCACCGGGCTGCTCCAGGACGAGCACAAGAAGGTCGTCGCGTACGTCAACCAGGTCATCGGTACGTCGACGGCGGCGATGTCCACGGCCGAGGCGCCGTGGAAGGACGAGCCGATCATCGATCTGATCAGCCATGTGCAGGCGGAGACGGTGAAGGCGGCTCTGGCCGGCGGGCCGCACGCGGCGCTGCCCGTCCTCTCCCAGGCGTCCTGCTTCTCGCGCACGGCGAAGATCCCCGCGGGGCAGGTGACGATCCGGGAGGCGGCCGGCCTCTACCCGTTCGAGAACACGCTGGAGGCGCGGCTGCTGACCGGCGCCCAGCTGAAGGACTATCTGGAGTACTCGGCCAGGTACTACGTGCTGACCCCGGCCGGGGCACCGGTGGACACGGCGAAGCTGACGAACGCCGGCAACATCCCGGACTACAACTACGACGCCCTCTACGGGGTGACGTACGAGATCGACATCGCCAAGCCGGACGGTTCGCGGATCGTGAATCTGTCGTTCGACGGCAAGCCGGTCGATCCGGCGGCACAGTTCGTGCTGGCGGTGAACAACTACCGGGCCAGCGGCGGCGGCGCGTTCCCGCATGTGGCGAAGGCCCAGCAGCTGTGGGCCAATTCGGATGAGATCCGCAACACGATCATCCAATGGGCGAAGGCGAAGGGGACGATCGACCCGGCGGCGTTCGCGTCGGTGGGCTGGAAGCTGACCCGGGACGGCGCTCCGGTGTTCTAGGAGAACAGGGCCTGGTGCTGTGACCGGGTCGGTCACAGCACCACACGCGAGGAACCGCCGCGTTCCCGGACGGGCCCGTCCGGGAACGCGGCGGTGAGCCGTGGTGTCAGCCCTTGAGCTTCTCCGGGTCAATGACCTCGCCGGCCGGCGGGGGCGTGACGGTCACCGGCTGGTTGAACGCCGAGAAGTCGAGGGCGCCGGGCTGCTTGCCGCCCTCCGAGGTCATCCTGAGCAGGTAGGGCTCTCCTTCGGCGGCGATGAGGAGGGTCTGCGTCTCAGCGCCGTCCTTCCTCATGACCGTCACGGCGGGGGTGCCGTTGACCTCGGTCGTCGCGCCCCTGGTGTCGCGGCCGTGCTTCTTGTCCTTCTCGAACATCATGGCGCTGTCGCAGAAGGGGAACTTGTCGTCCGCCTTCGCCTCCTCGGCCGGCATCTTCATCCAGCGTCCCTTGAGCAGCTCGGCGACGGCCTTCGCCTCCTCGGGCGACGATCCCTCCTCGCTGCCCATCTGCTGCCAGAACTTGTCGTCGCCCTTCATATACGTGACGCCGCCGACCTGACGGATATCGGCGGACGCACCGCCGGGGGCGAAGGCCCCCTGGCAGTCGCCCTTCCTGGCGACGGCGAAGTCGACGGTTATCTTCTCGCCGTCCTCGGTCATGCTGCCCTTGACCTTGAACGACTCCAGCTTCGTCATGGCCACCCGTGCCTTTTCGGAGATCTGCTCCGGGGTCAGACCCTTGAACGGGTCCACCGGCTTCGAGGGCGACGGGGCGACGGAGGCGGGGGCGTCAGCCGCCTTGGCGTCGGCCTTCTTGTCCGCCCCGCACGCGGTGAGCGTCATCGCCGCAGTCGCGCAGAGGGCCGCCGTGGCCAGAAGAGTACGGTTGGTCACCTTTGTTACCCCTTAGACGTTCGTGTTGCGCTGACCTGACTCGGCGGCCACGCGAAAGGTTGCATGGCGGACACGTGATCCGCCTCACTCCTGAAGGGCTCATGCCATGTCCCTCAGCGGAACCAGCCGCTGAGCCTGGCCCGGGATGCCGGGCGCCTCACGGCGCTCCAGACCGAAGCTGGTGAATGCCGTGCGCCGCGGCAGCGGATAGTGCTCCTTCCCCGTCAGGGAGTTGAGGATGGTGGCGCTGCGCCAGGCGACGAGGCCGAGGTCGGGCGCGCCGACGCCGTGCGTATGCCGCTCCGCGTTCTGTACGTACACCGAGCCGGAGACGCAGGGGTCGAGCATCAGCCGGAAGCGGTCGTCGATACGGGGGCGCCCGGCGGAGTCCCGGCGCATATAGGGGTCGAGCCCGGCGAGGATGCCGTCGAGCGGACGCTCCCGGTAGCCGGTGGCCAGGACCACGGCATCGGTGACCAGGCTGGAGCGGGTGCCCTGCTGGAGGTGTTCCAGATGGAGTTCGACCCTGGTGGTGGCGACTCGGCCGGCGGTACGGACCCTGACCCCGGGGGTGAGGACGGCGTCGGGCCAGCCGCCGTGCAGGGTACGGCGGTAGAGCTCGTCGTGGATGGCGGAGATGGTGTCGGTGTCGATCCCCTTGTGGAGCTGCCACTGCCGCGGGACGAGCCTGTCGCGTACGGACTCGGGCAGTGCGTGGAAGTACCGGGTGTAGTCGGGTGTGAAGTGCTCGAGGCCGAGCTTGGAGTACTCCATGGGCGCGAAGGCTTCGGTGCGGGCCAGCCAGTGGATCCTTTCGGCACCTGCCGGGCGGGCGCGCAGCAGGTCGAGGAAGACCTCGGCGCCCGACTGGCCCGAGCCGATGACGGTGATGTGTTCGGCGGCAAGCAGCTGTTCGCGGTGCTCGAGGTAGTCGGCTGAGTGCAGCACCGGCACGGCCGGAGCGTTGGCGAGGGGGCGCAGCGGCTCGGGGACGAACGGCTCCGTACCGATGCCCAGGGCGATGTGCCGGGCGTAGGCGCGGCCCGGTGACGGCGCCTGCGCGCCTGTGCCGGCGGCCCGGGTGTAGTCCACCTCGAACAGCGTCCGTTCGGGGTTCCAGCGGATCGCGTCGACCTGGTGGCCGAAGTGCAGTCCGGGAAGCAGACCGCTGGCCCAGCGGCAGTATGCGTCGTACTCGGCCCGCTGGATGTGGAACGTCTCGGCGAAGTAGAACGGGAAGAGCCGTTCCCGGGTCTTGAGGTAGTTGAGGAACGACCAGGGGCTCGCCGGGTCGGCGAGGGTGACCAGGTCGGCGAGGAACGGAACCTGGAGGGTGGCCCCGTCGATGAGCAGACCGGGGTGCCAGTGGAACGCGGGGCGCTGTTCGTAGAACGCGAACCCGAAGCCGCCCGCCCCTTCCCGCTGCCGCAGCCCGTGGGCGAGTGCGGCGAGGGAGAGGTTGAAGGGGCCGATGCCGATACCGACCAGGTCGTGGGGCTGGTCGAGGTCGCGGGTCCGGTCGAGATCGTGGAGCTGGTCGACGTCGTGGGCGACGGGGGCGGGCGTGCCGGTCATCGGGGGATGCTGCCTTCCACGAGTGCGAGCAGGGTGTCGAGGTCGCGGGGGGTGGTATGCGGGTTGAGCAGGGTCGCCTTGAGCCAGAGGCGACCGTCGGCACGGGCGCGGCCGAGTACGGCCCGGCCCTCGTGGAGCAGGGCCCGGCGCATGGCGGCCACGGCGTCGTCGCTCGCGCCGCGCGGGCGGAAGAGCACGGTGGACAGGACGGGTCTGGCGTGGAGTTCCAGCTCCGGGTGCTTCCCGACGAGGGTGGCGAGCTGCTGGGCGCAGGCCAGGGTGCCGTCGACGAGTCCGCCGAGACCGCTGCGGCCGAGGGCCCGGAGGGTGACGGCGATCTTGAGGATGTCGGGGCGCCGGGTGGTGCGCAGGGAGCGGCCGAGGAGGTCCGGTAGTCCGGCTTCGGTGTCGTCGTCGGGGTTCAGATAGTCGGCGGTGTGGGCGAGGGGCGCGAGCAGCGCGCCGTCGGGGACGGCGAGCAGTCCGGCCGCGACGGGCTGCCAGCCGAGTTTGTGCAGGTCGAGCGTGACGGACCGGGCGCGGTCGAGGCCGTGCAGCAGCTCCCGGTGGCGGGAGCTGAACAGCAGTGCCCCACCGTAGGCGGCGTCGATGTGCAGTTCGGCGCCGTGCCGGTCGCAGAGGTCGGCGATGGCCGGGAGAGGGTCGATACGGCCGGTGTCGGTGGTGCCGGCGGTGGCGACGACGAGCACCGGGCCACGCAGGCGGCCGATGACGTCGTCGAGTGCGGTGAGGTCGCTGGTGCCGTCGGGGGCCGGGACGGTGACCGGCTCGGGCAGGCCGAGCAGCCAGGCCGCGCGCCGGACCGAGTGGTGGGAGTGGCTGCCGCAGACGGTCTGCACCGCTCCGTGGCGCTCACGGGCGAGGAGCAGGGCGAGCTGGTTGGCTTCCGTGCCGCCGGTGGTGACCAGGGCGTCGGGAGCGGTGGCGCCCGGATACACCTCGGCGGCCACGGCCCGGGTGACCTCGGCCTCCAGGGCGGACGCGGCGGGCGCCTGGTCCCAGGAGTCCAGTGACGGGTTGAGCGCGGACGCGGCGAGGTCGGCGGCCACGGCGAGCGCGAGCGGCGGGGTGTGCAGATGGGCGGCACACCGGGGGTCGGCGGGGTCGGCCGATCCCCGGGCCAGGGCGGCGACGAGGGTGCGGAGGGCCTCGTCGGCGCCGCTGCCGTGCTCCGGGATGACGGGGGCTGCCGCCTCCCGCACGGCGCGGCCAACGGCGGCCGGACCGCCGGCCGGAAGCGGGCCGCCCCGCCGGTCGGCGCCCTCGCTCAGCGCGTCCAGCACGACGGCCAGCAGGGGCCGGAGGGCGTCGTGCCCGGCGGCCCCTCCGGCGAGGGGCGGGGTGCTCATGCGGACGGGGCCCTTCGGTGCGCGGCGGGAACGGCTGCACCAGCGTGGCCCGTTCGCGCTTGCGGGGCCCGGCGTCCGGGTCATCTGAACCCGAAAGGGGGACCTCCGGCGCCCCGCCGGGACGGGTGAACCCGTGCGCGGGGGCGTATGGGCCGTGGGGCCTGTTCGCCGTAGGTCGGCCGTGGGGTTTGTTCGCCACCGCGGACGGCCGGGAGGTGCCGCCCGTCCGCGGTGACGGAGGTCCGGGCTTCCGTGACCCGCGTCTGCGTGACCCGCGTCTGCGTGACCTCGCTTCCGTTACCCCTCTTCCGCCCGCGCCGCGTCCCGCACCGCGAGTGCCCTGCGCAGGTCGTCGAGCTGGTCGACGAGCTTGCGGCGCAGGGCCGGGATCATCTCGGTGCCCTTCAGGCACTCCTCGCCGGTACGGAGGGCCTCCGCGTCGACGGCGTGGACCGGGAAGGCGTAGCGGCCCGCGGCCTCGGCGATGGCGGGTCCCCGGCGGGCGGCGAGGGCGACGGCTGCCGGATAGAAGCGCGGCACGTAGTCCCGTACCAGCTCGGCCTGTTCGGGCTGCCAGAAACCCTGGGCGGTGGCGGCGAACATGTAGTTGGAGAGGTCGTCCGATGCGAAGAGCCGGGACCAGGCGGCTTCCTTGGCCTCCGGGGTGGGCAGCGAGGCGCGGCAGCGGGCGGCGCCTTCCTGGCCGGTGGCGCTGGGGTCGCGGTCCAGCTCCGCCGCGATCTCCGTCTCGCCGATGGCCCCGAGTACGGCGAGCCTGGCCAGGATGCGCCAGCGCAGTTCGGGGTCGAGTTCGGGTCCGCCGGGGACGCTTCCGCCGTCGAGCCAGTCGTGGAGACCGTTGGGGTGGGCGGCGACGTCGATGAAGTGGCGTACGGCGGTGAGCCGCAGGCCGGGGTTGCTGCCGTCCTCGGTGCGGCGGATCAGGTCCCGGGTGAGACCGGTGATCAGGGCGAGCGCCGCGGGCCGGGCATCGGCTGCGACATAGCGGTCGGTGATCTGGGTGGTGGCGAAGCCGAGCACGCCCTGGACGACGGCGAGGTCGGCCTCTTCGGGCAGATGGGCGCGGGCAGTCTCGAGATACGCGGTGGGCTCGAGCTCACCGTCGCGGACCATGTCGCGCAGGCAGTTCCAGACGACGGCGCGGGTGAGCGGCTCGGGGATGCCGGAGAGGGTGCGCAGCGCGGCTTCCCGGGAGGCGCCGTCGAGGCGGACCTTGGCGTAGGTGAGGTCGCCGTCGTTGAGGACGACGAGGGCGGGGCGGCGTCCCGGTCGGGTCGTGGACCCGCTCTGGGGCACGTCGGTCTCGAAGCACTCACGCAGGACGAGGCTGCGGCTGTCGACGGCGTCGCGGTCGTAGACGCCGACGGCGACACGGTGCGGGCGGTCGCCGTCCTGGGTGACGGCGAGACTCCAGCCGCCTTCGGCGTCCGAGACGGCGGGGGTGAGGGTGTCGACACCGGTGGTACGCAGCCAGGTCCCGGCCCAGGCGTGCACATCGCGGTCGGTGGCGCCGGCGAGCGAGTCGATGAAGTCGGCGAGGGTGGCGTTGCCGAAGCGGTGCCGGGCGAAGTGGCGGTTGATCCCGGCGAGGAAGTCCTTCTCACCGAGCCAGGCCACCAGCTGGCGCAGTGCGGAGGCGCCCTTGGCGTAGGAGATGCCGTCGAAGTTCAGCATCGCCGACGCGGTGTCGGGCACGGCGTCGGGGTCGGGGGCGACCGGGTGCGTGGAGGGGCGCTGGTCGGCGTCGTAGCCCCAGGCCTTGCGGGTGATGCCGAAGTCGGTCCAGGTGCCGGTGAAGCGGGTGGCCTCGGTCAGGATCTGGTAGCCCATGTACTCGGCGAAGGACTCGTTCAGCCAGATGTCGTCCCACCAGCGCAGCGTGACGAGGTCGCCGAACCACATGTGCGCCATCTCGTGGGCGATGACGATGGCGCGGGTCTGCCGCTCGGTGTCGGTGACGGCGGAGCGGAAGACGAACTCGTCGCGGAAGGTGACCAGGCCGGGGTTCTCCATCGCTCCCGCGTTGAACTCGGGGACGAAGGCCTGGTCGTACGAGTCGAACGGGTAGGGCTCTTCGAACTTCTCGTGGTAGCGGTCGTAGCAGGCCCGGGTGATCTCGAGGATCTCGTCGGCGTCGGCGTCCAGGTGGGGCGCGAGCGACCGGCGGCAGTGGATGCCGAACGGCAGGCCCGCGTGCTCGGTGCGCACCGAGTGCCAGGGTCCGGCCGCCACGGCGACGAGGTAGGTGGAGATCAGCGGCGTGGGCGCGGCGGTCCAGCGGCCGTCGCCCTGGTGGGTGGTGACGCCGTTGGCGAGGACGGTCCAGTTCTCGGGCGCGGTGACGGTGAGTTCGAAGACCGCTTTGAGGTCGGGCTGGTCGAAAGCGGCGAAGACCCGCTGCACGTCTTCCATGAAGAGCTGGGTGTACGTGTACGTCTCGCCGTCGGTCGGGTCGGTGAAGCGGTGCATCCCCTCGCCGGTGTGCGAGTAGCGCATCGCGGCGTCTATACGGAGCTCGTGCTCACCGGCCGTGAGTCCCTTCAGCGGAAACCGGTTGCCGTCGAGCGTCTCCGGATCGAGGGACTGCCCGTCCAGGGTGACGGAGCGCAGGAGGGCGGGCTTGAGCTCGACGAAAGTGTCTCCGGCCGCCCGTGCCGTGAACCGGATCGCGGTTCGTGAGTCGAAGTTGTCCCCACCGGTCGTGAGGTCGAGTTCGATCGTGTACCGGTGGACGTCGAGGAGCTGGGCTCGGGTCTGCGCATCGTCGCGCGTCAGTACGGACATGGGGGTCATGCTGCCCGATGCGGTGGACCGGCGGCACGGGGGATTCGCTCTCAGCGTGCGCGGGTTTACCCGGCGGGAGTCCTGTCGCGGGCGCGGCGGACCGGGGCCGGGCCCGCCTCGCTCCGGGACCGGGGCGGCGGCGCGGTCATGGCGGGTACGGCAGGCCGGGCCGCGGGCCTGCCGTACCCGGCCGGAGCCTCAGTGCGTCGCGACCGTGCCGAAGGTCCGTGCGATGCGTTCGCGGTCCGCGCCGTCGGCCAGCAGCGCATGGAGGAGCAGACGGGCCTTGGGGGCGTCGAGACGGCCCGCGGAGAGCAGCCCGCGGGAGAAGACGTCGCTCTCGGAGCCCGGCCCGTGGTAGGTCCGGCTGAGCAGGGCCCCCGCGCCGGTGCGGGACGCCAGGACCACGGGCATCCGGGTGGCCAGCCGTTCCAGCGGTTCGACCCACCACGCGGGGACGTGGCCGGCGCCGAAGGCCGCCACCACCAGACCGTCGAAGCGGCCGTCCACACCGTCGAGCAGCTCTCCCCCGTCGCCGAGTGCCGGCGTCAGCAGCCCGACGCGGGCCGGGCGCCGCAGCGTCAGCGGCTTCTCCACCAGGGGGCGGGCGGGCCGCAGCAGGATCCGGGGGCTCCCCTCGACCAGGGTGCCCAGCGGCCCCGCCCCGGGCGAGGCGAAGGTGGCGACGGACGTGGTGTGGGTCTTGCGCACATGGCGCGCGGCGTGGATCTCGTCGGCGCAGACCACGAGCACTCCGAGACCACGGCATCCGGGGTCGGCGGCCACCGCGATCGCCCCGGCCAGGTTCGCGGGACCGTCCGCGCCCGGCAGATCGGGGCGGCGCATCGCACCGGTGACGACGACGGGCGCCGGGGCGGTGCAGAGCAGGTCGAGCAGGAAGGCCGTCTCCTCGAGGGTGTCCGTGCCCTGGACCACGACCGCCGCGGAGCCGGCCGCCGTGACGGTCTCTATCTCGTCCGCCAGTGCGGCGATGTCGTCGAACGACAGCGAGGCGCTGGGCAGCCGCCGGAAGTCGCGCAGCAGGGCCGTGACGCCCGGGGGAAGGCCGGCCGCCGCGAGCACTTCGGCTCCGGTCATCCGGGAGGCGTCGCCGCCGCGGGCGGAGATGGTGCCGCCGAGGGTGAAGACGACGACTTCTGTGGCCCCGCTCATGAACGGCCCGCGTCCGCGATCGTCTCGTGGTGCCGGATGACCTCGGCGATGATGAAGTTCAGCAGCTTCTCGGCGAAGGCCGGGTCGAGCTTGGCGCTCTCCGCGAGCTGGCGGAGCCGGGCGATCTGGCGGGCCTCGCGGGCCGGGTCGGCGGGCGGGAGCTGGTGCCGCGCCTTGAGGTGGCCGACCTGCTGGGTGCATTTGAAGCGTTCGGCGAGCATATGGACGACGGCGGCGTCGATGTTGTCGATGCTCTCGCGCAGCCGGGTCAGCTCGGCCTGGACGGCCTCGCCGGTGTCGCCGGTCTCGCTCGTGGTGGCACTGGGCTCGCTCGTGGTCATGAGCAGGGAGCTTACGTCGGCCGCGGTTGCCGGTCGGCCGTCGATCAGGATCCGGGACGCGGTCCCGGCCGGTGGGGCGGGGAGGCCATCCGCCTGGTACGGCCTCCCCGCCCCCGTTCGGCGCGCCGGCGCCGCTTACGGCGTCACGGCGTCACAGCCGGCCGGTACATCACGGCCGGCGAGCGTCACGGCCGGACGAACCTAGAGTTTCGCGGCCGCGTTCTTGATCGCGGTGGCGAAGGTCGAGACCTCGGTGTACACACCGGGGTAGTTGGGGCGGGCGCAGCCGATGCCCCAGCTCACGATGCCGACCTGGATCCAGGCACCGCCGTTGTCCTTGCGGAACATCGGGCCGCCGGAGTCACCCTGGCAGGTGTCCACACCGCCCTGGGGGAGGCCAGCGCAGATCTCCTCGTTCGCGACCAGGTCGGGGTAGGACGACTGGCAGGAGGCGTCGGAGACGAACGGCACCTGGGCCTTGAGCATGTAGCGCTGCTGACCGCCGCCCTCACGGGCCGCGCCCCAGCCGGCCACGGTGAAGGTGCCGTTGTTGTACGCGCCGCTGTCGGCGATCTTCAGGGTCGGCAGGTTGATCGGCCTGGCGAGCTTGATCAGCGCCCAGTCCTTGCCGGTGCCGTTGTAGCCGGGGGCCCGGAGGACCTTGGTCGACTTGACCTTGATGGCGCTGGAGCTCTGGAGGTCCACGACTCCGGCGGTGGCGGTGATGCTGGTGTTGTTGCCGGAGCTGCCCACGCAGTGGGCGGCGGTCAGCACGATCTGCTGGGTGTAGAGGGCACCGCCACAGCCCATGGAGAGACGGACCATGAAGGGGAATTCGCCCTGGGCGGCGCGGGTTCCGCCGACGACGGGCTGCGGGGCGGCGGAGGCGGAGGTCGGCTGGAGACTGATCGCGGCGAGGACGACCGCACCGGCGGCCGCGCATCTCTTGAGGGCACGTACAAGGGTGTTGTTCACCGTATGCCTTCTTCCGTGGGGGGTTGCTGGGTACGTGTCGCCGAACGGCTCACTGGGTGACATGAGCCCGTCAACACGTGGTCCGGATTATGAGGACGGTGTGGCGCAGCCCACAAGGCGCACTTTTCGGCCAGCCGGGGCCCTGTCCAGGGAGCGCGGCGCGGGTGTGGCGCGCCGTAGAGTTGACAGCGGTCGACCGTCGTCCAGGGCGACTTCGTACGGCACCGGCAGGGGGTACGGACGTGACGACCGGCAGCGAGGTGGTGCACGGCTACCCGCACCTCGACACCGCGCGGGCCGCGATCACCGCGTTGCACAAGCGACTGTCGTACGACGGCGTGCAGGCGTACGCGAGCAGCGTCTCCCCCGTCGACGTGGCCTTCTGCGACCAGGACGAACTACACCTCGGGGTGCAGCGCGTGGCCCGTGCGCTGGTGCACCAACTGCGGTTGCCCGAGGCCCGGATGATCGTCAGCTTCCGCGAGATGCGGCACGCGGCGAGCGTCGAACTCACGGCGGGGCCCGAGTACTTCATCGAGCTCAACGACCGATTCCGCAGGCACCGCAGGGACATCGGCGCGGCGCTCGCCCACGAGATCACCCATGTGCTGCTGCACCGGCTGGGGCTCGCCTTCAGCGGCACGCGCGACAACGAGATCCTCACGGACACCGTGACGACCTATCTCGGGGCCGGGTGGCTGCTGCTCGACGCGTACCGCGAGGACGGGGTGTCCAGTCAGAAACTGGGCTATCTGACCCCTGAGGAGTTCGGTTACGTCCTGGCGAAGCGCGCCCAGGTGTTCGGCGAGGACCCGTCGGTGTGGTTCACCAGCCCCCAGGCCTACACGGCCTACGCCGAGGGGCACGCGCAGGCCCTGCGCGACGGGCAGCAGCCACCGCTGGCCGCCGCGGGATGGAACGGGCGCCGCCGCTACGCGAAGGACCGGCGCTATGCGCTGGACCACCCCGCGGGCGGGCCCGGGCGGCCCGGTCCGGGGCCGGGCTATGCGTTCGAGCGCGGCCCCTGGGGCGGGCTGCAGGTGTCCTTCCCGTGCCCGACCTGCCACCAGCGGATCCGGGTGCCCGTCCGGGGCCGGGTACGGGCGCGGTGCGCGCTGTGCCGGACGATTCTCGAATGCGACACCTGAGGGGGCTTCCGTAGGGTTTTCGGTATGAGGACCGACGACTCGACCGGAGACCTGTTCGAGGCCCTGTTCCAGGACGACGACGCCGTCGTACGGGCACTGCGGGCGGGAGCGCCGGCGGAGGGCGCCGACGAGGACGGGCAGACCGCGCTCTACACCGCCGCGTCCCTGGACCGGCCGGGGATGGTGCGTCTGCTGCTCGCCGCAGGCGCCGATCCGAACCGCCCGAGCGGTGCGGACGGCGCGGAGCTGCCGCTGTGCGGGGCCGCGGTGTGGGGCCGCACCGAGGTGATGCAGGCCCTCCTGGCGGCGGGCGCACGCCCCGACCTGGAGGAGGACCCCGGGGTCCGCGCACTGACCTGGGCCTGCCGCCAGGGCCGCGCCGGGATGGCGGACCTCCTGCTCACCGCCGGTGCGGACCCCGACCTGCCGGGGCCGGACGGTGAGTCACCGCTGGTGACCGCGGCCCGGCGCGGGTCGCCCGCCTGTGTGCGGGCCCTGCTACGGCACGGTGCCCGGCCGGTACCCGAGGCCCTCGCCGAGGCCCGCCGGTGGATCGGCGTCGACATCGAGGCACAGCTGCGCCGGGAGCTGTCGGGGATGCACTCCGAGGGGCTCGAGACCGTGTCCCGCCGGGTCGTGGAGGACGGCACCGAGACGGTGATCGTCGAGCTGATCCGCGAGGGCGGCCTGGTGGCGGGCAACGAGCAGCAGACCGGCCACGCGGCCGTCGCCACGCTGCTGGAGACCGCGCTGGGCATGCGCACGCCCGCCGCCGAGCTGGCCGAGCGTGCGTTGCGCTGCGGCGACCCGGACCAGGACGACTGGACCGAGGCCGTGGGCCTGCTGCAGCGCCGCGGTGACGAGGAGACCTTCCGGGCGGCCGCGGCGTGGGTCGGAACGGAGGATCCGCTGCGCCAGACCTTCGCGGCCGATGTGCTGGCCGGTCTCGGCCTCGCGGACGAGGAACTCACCGGACACGGCGCAGGCGACGCCCCGGCCAACCCCGGGCACGCGGGGCTGTCGGCGCGGGTGGTGCCGCTGCTGCGGGAACTGGCCCGGGAGGCCGGCGATCCCGAAGTGATCCGGGCGGCCGTGGCGGGGCTGGGCGGGCAGCGCGACCCGGCGGGTCTGCCGGAGATCCTGCGCCACGCCGGGCATGCCGACCCGGAGGTGCGGTTCGGGGTGTCGGTGGCGCTGCACGGTCTGCTCCCCGGGGATCACACCGAGGGCGTCGACGTGGTCATCGGGCTCACCAGGGACGAGGACGACGGGGTCAGGGACTGGGCGACGACCGTGCTGGCCGACACCGAAGCGGACACCCCCGCGATCCGCCAGGCCCTCGCGGACCGGCTCACGGACGCGGTGCCGGACATCGAGGCGGAGGCGGCGCGGGGTCTGGCGATGCGTCAGGATCCGTGTGCGGTCGAGGCGTTGGCCAGGATCCTGGCCGACGGGGACCCGGACGGCTATGCGTACTCCACGGCGGAGCAGGCACTGGAGTACGTCACGGACGAGACGGCCCGGCGCCGGCTGGAGTCGACGGCGCCACGCCCACGCTGACGTCCGGGGGCGGGTGGGCGCTTGGGCGTGCGCCCGGCACGGGGTGGCCTCGGCCTTGGCGGCGCCCGGTGTGTCCGTCCTCAGGCGGCGGACGGCCTTGGGTGTGTGGGCTTGCCCTCTGGCGTGGGCGTGGCCGGTGCGTCCGTCCTCAAACGCCGGACGGGCTTGGGGTGCGCGCCCGGTGCGTTGGGGCGGGGGCGGTGGGTGGTGGGGTGGGGCCCCTCCGGGCTCGTCCCCTTCGGGAGCGGCGGCGTGGCCGTGGTCCGCATCGAGGCGGGCGGTATGCCACCACTCCCTACGGGGCCGACCCTGCACGGCCCCACCCCGGGCCGCCTGCCGACCGCGGGAAGGGGGGACGCGGAGGGATCGTGTCCGGGACGCTAAAGCGTGATTTGTGTTGCGCCCCAACGAAGACGGTGACCGTATCGCACGCGTAGGGGGCGCGACGTAAATCATGCCGTCCAGGGCGCGAGGCCCGCAGCGGCACCCAACCCGCACCCCACGCCCCGGGCACGCCCCGCACCCCAAGCCCGTCCGGCACTTGAGGACGGACACACCGGGCGCCAACCCTGCACCGGGCAAGCCCACCTACCCAGCCCGTCCGGCGATTGAGGACGGACACACCGGCCGCCCCCACCGCAGCGGGCACAACCCCAAGGCCCGGGCACCGGCACGCACGCCCGTGCGTGGGGCGCACGCACGCCCGCGAACCCGGACCGCCCGGCAACCGCATCGCCCGCGACGCCCCGTGTTCACCGCGAGGTCACCACGGCCCCCCGTAATGACGGAGCTGTACGGACAACAGTTGTCCATACAGCTTTGGCCCCGCCTCGCCTTCCCTCATGGAGTACGCGTGACCACCCCTGCCCGCGCCGCCGCGCTCGTCGGCGCCTTCGGTATCGCCCTGACGCTCACCGCCTGTGGCGCCGCACCCGACAAGACCTCCACCACCGTCGACGGCAAGAACCTCGCGACCGCGGCGTCCGCAGCCGACGCCGGCGGGTTGGACGCCCTGATCGCCGCCGCGAAGAAGGAGGGCACGCTCAACGCGATCGCCATCCCCCGCGACTGGGCGAACTACGGCGCGATCATCGACGGCTTCACCGCCAAGTACGGCATCAAGGTGAACGTCGAGAACCCCGACGGCTCCAGCCAGGACGAGATCAACGCGGTGAAGTCCCGCAAGGGCCAGGACCGCGCCCCGGACGTGCTCGACCTCGGTGCCGCCTTCGCGCAGGCCGCCGGAGCGCAGGGGCTGACCGCCCCGTACAAGGTCGTCGCCTTCGACAAGATCCCCGAGACCCAGCGCGATGCTCAGGGCCGCTGGTTCAACGACTACGGCGGCTATGTCTCCATCGGCTGTGACGCCAAGCGCGTCAAGGTCTGCCCGGGGAGCTTCGCCGATCTGCTCAAGCCCGAGTACAAGGGCAAGGTCGCCCTCAACGGCAACCCCACCAAGTCCGGTTCCGCCTTCGGCGGTGTCTACGCGGCCGCGCTCGCGAACGGCGGCTCCTTCGACGACATCCAGCCCGGTATCGACTTCTTCGGCAAGCTGAAGAAGAACGGCAACTTCAACCCCGTCGAGTCCACCCCGGCCACGGTCGAGAAGGGCGAGACCCCGATCAGCATCGACTGGGACTACCTCAACTCCGGCTACGCCGAGCAGTTCAAGCCCAAGGGCATCGACTGGAAGACCGTCGTCCCCAAGGACGGCGTCTACGCCCAGTACTACTCGCAGGCCATCAACAAGGATGCCCCGCACCCGGCCGCCGCGCGCCTGTGGCAGGAGTACCTGTACAGCGCCGAGGGCCAGAACCTGTGGCTCAAGGGCCACGCGCGCCCGGTGCTGATGCCGGCGATGACCGCCGACGGCACCGTCGACAAGGCCGCCGCCGCGGCCCTGCCGGTGGTCGAAGGCACCCCGAAGTTCCCGACCGAGCCGCAGACCGCCAAGGCCAAGGACACCCTCGCCAAGGGCTGGGCCGCGGCCGTCTCCGGGTGATCCGCCGATGACCCTGCTCAACTCCCCCGCCCACGCCCCGGCCGGCTCCGCACCGGCCGGCGGCGTGGGCGCGGGCCCCCGTCGCCGGCCCGGCCGGCGCACGCCCCTGGCCTGGCTGTCCGCGCTGCCACTGCTGCTGGTCGTCGCCGTCGCCTTCGGGCTGCCGGCCCTGGCCATGACCGACGGAGCGTTCACCGTGACCGATCCGGTCACCGGCGCCGCCACCGGCTACGGACTGGACAATGTGACCCGGTCCGCCGACGGCGCCTACCGCACCGCACTGCTCGGGAGCGTCAAGCTGTCCGCGCTCACCGCCGCCGCCGGCACGCTCGTCGGCGTGCTGCTCGCCCAGGCCGTCGTCACCTCCCGCGGCCGTGCGCTGCGCGAGGCGGTGCTCACCGCGTCGGGTGTGCTCGCCAACTTCGGCGGAGTACCGCTCGCCTTCGCCTTCGTCGCCACCCTCGGCAACGCGGGCGTCCTCACCACCCGGCTCGGACTCGACGAGCACGGCTGGTCGCTCTACGGCTTCTGGGGACTGGCGCTGACGTATCTCTACTTCCTGGTGCCGCTGATGGTGCTGACCGTCGCACCCGCGCTCGACGGGCTGCGTGCCCAGTGGCGGGAGGCGGCCCGCGACTGCGGCGCCTCCACCTGGCAGTACTGGCGTCACGTCGGCGTACCCGTGCTGCTGCCGACGCTGCTCGGCGGCTTCGTGCTGCTCTTCGGCAGCGCCTTCGCGGCGTACGCCACCGCCGCGGCGATGGTGGGCAGCTCGGTGCCGCTCGTCACCCTCCAGATCGCCGACGCGCTCTCCGGCAACGTCCTCGTCGGCCAGGAGAACGTGGCACTCGCGCTCAGCCTCGACATGGTGCTGGTCGCCGTGCTGGTGATGGCCGTCCACCTGCCCCTGCAGAAGAGGAGCACCCGTTGGCTCGCCTGAACGCCGTCCGTCCCTGGCGCGGTGCCGTCCTGCTGGCCGCCGGGCTGTACTTCCTCGTGCCGCTGGCCGCGTCCGCCGTCTTCACGCTGGACATCCCCGGACAGGGGCTGACCCTGTCCTCGTACACGCGGATCGTCGCCGCCCCCGGATTCACCGGCAGTCTGCTGCTCTCCCTGGGGCTCGCGACGGCCACCGTCGCGCTGGTGCTGCTCGTCACCGTGCCCGCGGCGGTCGCGGCCAGGCACTCGGCGCCCCGGCTGCGCCCGGTCCTCGAGATCGTGTGCACCCTGCCGCTGGTGGTGCCGCCCGTGGCGCTGACCGCGGGTCTCGGGACCGTGCTGCGCTGGGGTCCGGAGAAACTGTCCACGACTCCGCTGTACCGGACCTTCGTGGCCGTGCAGAACCCGGACTTCCCCTTTGTGCTGGTCCTCGCGTACGCGGTGATGGCCCTGCCGTTCGTCTACCGGGCGCTGGACGCGGGGCTGCGGTCCGTCGACGTCCGCACCCTGGTGGAGGCCGCCCGCGACTGCGGCGCGTCCTGGCCCCGGGCACTCGTCTCGGCCGTGCTGCCGAATCTGCGGGGAGCCCTGCTGAACGCCTCGTTCCTCACGCTCGCGCTGGTGCTGGGCGAGTTCACGGTCGCCTCGCTGCTGGGCTTCCAGCCGTTCGCGGTCTGGATCGTGCAGGCGTCCGGGTCGGACGCCCGGCTGTCGGTGGCCGTGTCGCTGCTGAGCCTCCTGCTGACCTGGGTGCTGCTGATGCTGCTGACCACGCTCGGCAACCGCCGCCGCAGGCCGCGCACTTCCCGCGTTCCCCGTACTCCAGAAGGAAAGACCTCCTGATGACCTCGCTCGACGCACCGGTACGCACCGGTGCCGCTCTGCGACTGCAGGGACTGCGCCGTACGTTCGGTGCCACCGTCGCGCTCGACGGCCTCGATCTCGAGGTCGCGCCGGGCGAACTGCTCGCCCTGCTCGGCCCCTCCGGCTGCGGCAAGACCACCGCGCTGCGGGTGCTGGCCGGATTCGAACAGCCCGACCAGGGCCAGGTCTTGCTGGACGGCGAGGACATCGTGCCGGTGCCCGCCAACCGCCGTGACACGGCGATGGTGTTCCAGTCCTACAGCCTCTTCCCGCATCTGACGGCCGCCGACAACGTGGCCTTCGGGCTGCGGATGCGCAAGGTCGGCGGCGCCGAGCGGCGGGCCCGCGCCGCCGAACTGCTGGAGCTCGTGGGGCTGCCCGGCCACGGCGGGCGCTATCCGCACCAGATGTCCGGCGGCCAGCAGCAGCGCGTCGCGCTCGCCCGCGCACTGGCGCTGCGGCCCCGGCTGCTGCTGCTCGACGAGCCGCTGTCCGCCCTGGACGCGCAGGTGCGGGTGACCCTGCGGGAGGAGATCCGCCGGCTCCAGCTGGAGCTGGGCATCACCACCGTGTTCGTCACGCACGACCAGGAAGAGGCCCTGTCGATGGCCGACCGGGTCGCGGTGATGAACCAGGGACGGCTCGAACAGTGCGCCGCGCCGACCGAGTTGTACGCCCGTCCCGCGACGGACTTCGTCGCCTCCTTCATCGGCACCATGAACCGGATCCCCGGCCGGGCGGCCGACGGCGGACTGGTGGACGTGCTCGGCACGAAGCTGCCCGTGGAAGGCGACGCGCCCGCGGCCGATGACGTCCATGCGCTGATCCGGCCCGAGTCGCTCGATGTGACGACGGATGCCGACGGCACGGCCCGGGTGACCGGAGCGGCCTTCCACGGCCCCACCACCCGGGTACGCGTCACCCTGGCCGACGGCACGCTCGTCAAGGCGGACGTGCCCACGCACGCGGCGGCCGCGCTCACCCCGGGCACGGCGGTCACGGTGCGCCCCCAGGAGCGGCCCGTGCTCATCGCGTCGCGGGGCGGGAAGGGGTGAGCGGTCTGCACGCCGTGCTGTTCGACATGGACGGAACGCTCGTCGACACCGAACGGGTCTGGCTCGATGTCGTCGAATCGTCCGCCGTACGACGGGGACGCGTCCTGGACGCGGAGCGGCGCACGGCCGTGACCGGCCGCTCGGTCGAGGACACGGCCGCCCTGCTGCACGACTATCTGGGCGCGCCGGAGAGGGAAATCGCCGCGGAGATGGGCGCGGACTTCGCCGCCCGGCTCGCGGCGGCCGTCGTGCCCCGGCCGGGGGCGCTGCGGCTGCTCGCCGCGCTGCGCGCCCGCCGGGTACCGACGGCCCTGGTGTCGGCCTCGCCGCGGGCGGTCGTCGAGCAGGTCGCAGGCACCCTGGACGGACACCGCTTCGATGTGCTGTTCGGCGCCGAGGACACGCCGCGGACGAAGCCCGAGCCCGACCCGTATCTGGCGGCGGCCGCGGCACTCGGCGCCGACCCGGGGCAGTGCGTGGCGGTCGAGGACAGCCCGGCGGGTGTGGCCTCGGCGGTCGCCGCGGGCTGCCGGGTGCTGGCCGTGCCGTCCACCGGGCCCCTCGCCGAGGTCGCGGGGGTCACGGTGGCGGGCTCGCTGACCGAGGTGGACCCCGAGTTGCTGGCCTCACTGGTGCCGATGGCATGACGGCAGAACCGCATGACAGGGTGTGCGCGTGAGCGAACGACGGCCGAGGACGCCGCTGTATCTGAAGGTCGCCGCCGATCTGCGGAGCGCCATCACGGCGGGCGAGTACGGATCCGGGGCGAAGCTGCCCGCGGAGGACGAACTGGCCCGCCGCTACGGCGTGTCCAGAGGCACGGTCCGTCAGGCACTGGCCGCCCTGCGCACCGACGGCCTGATCACCTCCCGGCGCGGGACGCGCCGGGTCGTGCTGGGCGGGCCGCTGCTGCACAGCTTCGGTGAACTGCGGTCGTTCACCCGCTGGGCACGGTCGCTGGGCGAGGAGCCGGGAGGCCGGGTGGTGGCGCTCGACCGCGTACCGGCCGACGAGGAGGAGGCGGAGAAGCTCCGTCTCACGGAGGGCTCGTTCGTCTACCGGGTACGCCGGCTGCGGACCCTCTCGGGCACTCCGGTGATGGTGGAGCGGACGACATACCCCGAGCGGATCGGTGAGCTGGTGGCCGGGATGCCACGGGACACCGTCTCGTACTCGGAGCAACTCGCGCTGCACGGCGTCCTGTTCTCGGACGCCGTGCACACGATCGACCTGGTGCCGGCGGACGAGGACGACGCGGAGCTGCTGGGCTGCCGGGCCGGCGAGTCGCTGCTGCGCGAGCGGCGGCACTCGACGGACCCGACAGGGGCGCCGGTGGAGTGGTCCCAGGACCGCTATCTGCCGGGGACGGTGGCGTTCACCATGCGGAGCTCGACGGCGACGAGTGCGCTGGGCCGCGAACTCAGCGGCTGAGCCCCAGCACTTCCAGGTAGTGCGGGTTGTACATGAAGCCCAGAACGTTGCCGAAGGGATCGGTCACGGCCGCGGTGACGAACCCGGCACCGCGGTCCGTGAGCGGCTGGTATTCCTTCGCCCCCATGGCGATCAGTCTGTCGAGGGTCGCGCGCACATCGTCGACGTGCCAGTACACGACGGCCCCGCCGGGTCCGGTCGCGGAGCCGGCGGGCGCGTAACGGCTGTCGATCAGCCCCAGCTCGTGCCGGTAGTCGCCGAACCGGAACTCGGCATACCCGGGCCGCTCGAAGTACGGCCCCGTGCCCAGCAGTTCGGTGTACCAGGTCTTCGCCTCGTCCAGATCGGCGGTCCAGAAACTGACGGTGGTGAGTCCTCGCAGCATGGTCGTCTCCTTGTCGACACGGGTACCGCGTCCCGGCCCCTCGTCCCCGACCGTAGACAGCAATGAGGTCAGAATCCGTCCTCATTGACGTCCGGGTGCGCCGCACTGCCTCATGCGCTGCCGACCCATACGGGGATCCCGCCGCGTCGTCGCTGCCACGGCCCCAGGAGCTGCTGGAAGGTGAGGCTGGAGCCGTTCCCACTCGGCATCCGTGAGATCGCCGCGTTGATGCTGCCCCAGAGGGGATACTCTCCCCTACCGTCGCGCCAGCCAGGTCGCGATCTCGTCCACCACCGCGGCGTCAACGTGGCCGGGCCGCGCGTACTCGGCCGGGGTGGGTTGGCCGCTGCCGGGAAAGAAGAGGTGGTTGGCGTGCTCGTGGATCCGGATCGTCACCTCGGACCGGCGCGCCAGAGCACGCTGCCAGCCTGTCAGGTCATCAGCGGCGATCCGGGTGCCGCCTCGCGGGCCACCCGGACGGCCGCCTCAGTCGCGCCCACCCTGAAGGATCAGCATCGGGCACGCTGCTGACGACTTCTCAGCTCTGCGCACGCATTCCAGAAGCCTCCAAAGCCACCGTCTACCGGCACATCGACCTGCTGGTGAACGGCGGGATCCTGGAGGTGGCCGAGGAACGCAGGGTGCGCGGCGCGATGCAAAGGCACTACCGGCTTCGACAGGACCGAGCTGTGATCGGCTCCGAGGCGGTACGCACGCTCACCCACGAGGACCATCGGCAGGTATTCGCCACCGCGATGACGGCCCTGCTGGCCGAGTTCACCGCCTATCTGGACCGCGACGCAGCTGATCCAGTGGCCGACCAGGTGGGTTACCGGCAGCATGCACTCTGGCTCAGCCCAGCTGAACTGGATGAACTGATCGGCGAGCTGCGCGCGGCCATCGCGCCGAAACTCGCCAACCAGCCGAGTCCCGAGCGAGCGCAATACCTACTCAGTCCTATCCACTTCCCGATGGAAGCCCCTCAGCCGGAACCCGAACGGCCGACGACAGGAGCCGAGCACGGGACAGACACCTGATCGGCCGTCCTAAGGGCGGGGAGCCTCACTCCCGCAGCAGCCCTTCCAGCAGCGGCCTGAAGTGGCCGAAGTCCGGCGTGGGCATCTCCGGGTCCTTCGCCTGCTCGTCCCAGCGGCGTACGGCGACGGCGTCGCGCGCCCCCGGGTGCGCCTCGAAGGCCCGTACCTGCTCCTCGTCCATCGGACCGCCCTGGACCCGGAGGGTGTGTACGGACGCCTCGGAGAGCAGGTCGAAGTACCCGGGCTCGACGGCGCACAGATAGCGCTTCGCGGCGACGTGCAGCCGCACGGGCTCCGTGACCTCGGGTCCGAACCACCGGTCGAGCCAGTCCGCGCCGGTGTGGCTGTGCCGGTTGTCGGTGCCGTTCTCCATCAGGTCACGCCCGGTGACCGTGCCCTGGAAGTGGCCGACGTCGTGGAGCAGCGCCGCGGCCACCAGGTGGGGCGGGGCTCCGGCCACCTCGGCCAGCGCACCGGCCTGGAGCATGTGCTGGGCCTGGGTGACGGCCTCGCCGAAGTACTCGGCGCTGCCTTCGCCCTCGAAGAGCCCGGCGAGGATGTCGAGAGGGTTGCTGTGGCCCGGTTCGTTGTTCATACGGCACCTTTCCCGAGGTCGCGGCGGAGTACGGCCAGTGTGGAAGCGAGGCCGTCGATGTCGGCGTAGGCGCCCTGGAGGTGACGGTCGCCGGACTCGGCGAAGGCCGTACGGGCGTGCAGCAGCCGGGTGTTGTCGAAGATCAGGCAGTCACCGGGGGTGAGCCGGAAGCCGAGCTGGAGCCCGGGGCGCAGCAGCAGTTCGCCGAACCGGCGGTAGGCGGCGTAGAAGGCGTCGAGGACGTCCGCGGGCCGGCGCAGTGTGCCGATGGAGCGGTTGTTGAAGCGGATCTCCCGGATCCTCCCGGCCGGGTCCGTGCCGATCAGCGGCCGGTGGGCGCGCAGTTCGGTGCGGTCGTCGGCGAAGACGAAGGGCACGGGGACACGGGTGAGGACGTCGTACGCCTCCGGGTCCTCCGCCCGCAGCAGCGCCGCGGCGTGGAAGCCGTCGACGAGCCCGGAGTCGCCGCCCCGGGCGGCGTTGGTCAGACAGTGCAGGAGCTGGAGGGTGGGCACCGGGTCGCGGTAGGGGTTGTCGGTGTGCGGGGTGATGCGGGCACCGGTGAAGGCGAGGTTGTTGGGGTCGGCCTCAACGCGTACCTCGAAGAGCTCGCCGTAGTTGGTCTCGCGGACATGGCCGAAGGTCCGGGCCACCTCGAGGACCTGGCGGTCGCGGACGGGGACACCGCGCAGCAGGACGAAGCCGAGGCGCTGCACGCTGTCGAGCGCGGCGGCCCGCACGGCGGGGTCGGTGGAGTAGGCGGCCCAGTCGGCCTCGGGCGTCCGGCCGTCGAGATCGGCGGCCTCCCACAGTTCCTTGTCGTCCTCCGTGCGGCCGTCGCCGGGTGCCGCCGTCCCGGAATCCGGGAGGTGGGCGCTCAGCCAGGACTCGGGGTAGACCGAGCGGTGCCCGTCGGGTGCCCAGACCACCTCGCGCGCCGGCGCGCCGTCGGCGGTCCGGGTCTCCTGGACGGTGCCGAAGGCGAGCCCTGCGGGCAGTTCGGTGATCTGGAACAGCTTCTGGCCGTTGCGGGGGTCCCGGCAGTGCGGGCAGGGGCAGTTGTCACGCAGCCAGAAGGCGGGTGCGGACACGAGGGACGACATCAACGGAACTCCAAGTTGTACAGACAACTCCTTCACTGCCGGGAGCCTCCCAGCCGGGCATGACTGCGGGGTTACGGTGAGGTGGACACCTCCGAGCCCCCTCGTTCCGGGTCCCCGGTGCATGGCTCGGGAAACCGCGGGCCCCGGAAACACGGCCGTGCCGCCGGCCTGGAAGAGGAAGGGCCGGCGGCACGGGGGTGGGTGGGGGGCGGGTGCGGCGGTCAGCAGCCGTGGTCGACGCGGTCGAACGAGCGGTAGTGGTCCGCGGTGTAGTAGTCCTCCTGCGACGACTCCCCGGTGACGATGCGACGGGCGCCACGGTTGGAGGAGCCGGGCGTCTTGACGGTGTACTCGTGGTAGTAGCCGCTCGACTGCGACGGCAGTATGCCCTCGCGGTTCGAGAAGACGGTTCCGTCCTGCGGGTAGGGGAACGGGCCGCCGTACTGGATGAGTTCGAAGGTGTCGTGCGCCTGCGAGGGCAGCTCCGAGTAGCAGATCTCACCGACGGACACGGAGGCCGCGCTCGCCGGGGCGGCCACCGGACCGCCGATGAAGAGGGCGGAGACAAGGGCGGCGGCGCCGCCGATCAGGGTGAATCGTGGGGGGATTCGCATGAATCCATTGACGCGCGTAGATATTGACGCGTCAATGTCAAACCTGGGGTGTTCCCATGTAATTCACCTACCCGAACCGGCCGTCATTGGTTGTCCATACGAACGTCACGGATCTCCCACCGAACCGGCACCGCCGTCACCGCACGGACAGTCGGACCAGGCGGCCCGCGCGGACAGCCCCACCGGCCGCCGGCTCTCGTGGTCCTGGACGGCCGCGCCGCCGAGCAGCACCAGCATGAGCAGCCCCGCCATGAACACCTGGCCGCGCACGAGCGGGCGATTCTGCTTCCAGGAGCCGTACGCGCACAGCGCCAGCGCCACCATCAGCAGCACGCCCGCCACCCCGAGATACGACCCCATCGGGTCCGTACGCCCCTCCCCGTCGAAGCTCACCCCCGACAGCGCCCAGGTGCCGTACGTCAGCAGCAGGACCGCCAGTTCCACGGCCACCAGGGCGCACGACGCGCATCCCTCCATGCTCTGTTCATCCTGCTGCGGGCCCTGGGCGGCGGAACGTTCACTCATCCCGCCAGCTTGATCACCGCGAACGGCGGTGCGCATGAGTACGCGTACTCATGGGCACACGGGCTCGTACGCACGCGGATCGCCACCCGCCGCGAAGGCGTCGGTCAGCCGTCGTGCCGCGCCCCGTACACCTGCTGCGGAGGTTCGGCGGACTCCAGCAGCTTCCGGGCCGTACTCCCCGCCTCCGCCGGTGTCCAGCGGGCGCCCTTGTCGGCCGTGGGGCCGGGCCGCCAGCCCTCCATGACCGTGATGCGCCCCGCCTCGGCCTCGAAGACGCGCCCGTTCACACCCGCGCTGTCCGCCGATCCGAGCCACACGACCAGCGGCGAGACGTTCTCCGGCGCCATCGCGTCGAACGCACCGGGATCGGACGGCGCCGCCATCGTCTCGGCGAAGGTCCGCTCGGTCATCCGGGTCCTCGCGGCCGGGGCGATCGCGTTGACCTGGACTCCGTAGCGGACCAGTTCCGCGGCGGCGACCAGGGTGAGGCCGACGATGCCCGCCTTCGCCGCACTGTAGGCGCCCTGGCCGACCGACCCCAGCAGGCCCGCGCCACTGGAGGTGTTGACGATCCGGGCCCCGGTCTCCCGGCCCGCCTTCGCCTCACCGCGCCAGTAGGCCGCCGCGTGCTTCAACGGCAGGAAGTGGCCGCGCAGATGCACCCGCAGCACCGCGTCCCAGTCGTCGCCGTCCTGGTTGACCAGCATCCGGTCCCGCAGGAAGCCCGCGTTGTTGACGAGGGTGTCGAGCCGGCCGAAGGCGGCGAGCGCGGTCGCCACCAGCGACTGCGCGCCCTCCGCGGTGGTGATGTCCCCGGCGTGCGCGACCGCTTCGCCGCCGAGCGCCCCGATCTCCTCGACGACCTGCTGCGCCGGGGACGCCGACGCACCACTGCCGTCAGGCCCCACCCCCAGATCGTTCACCACGATCCGCGCCCCCTCGGCGGCGAAGGCCAGTGCGTGCGCACGGCCGAGCCCCCGGCCGGCACCCGTCACGATCACGACCCTGCCCGCACAGATCCCGTCGGCCCCGGCCACCGGCTCGGTCCCCATCTCAGACCTCCTTGTTGACGGTTGCCGCTTCCAGAAAGGCGGGGCGCTCCCCGCCCCCGTGCACCAGCAGCGAAGCTCCGCTGACATACGCCGCCCGCGGTGAGGCGAGAAAGACCGCCGCGTCGCCGATCTCTTCCGGTTCGGCCAGCCGGCCCAGCGGCACCGTGCGGCCGACCGCCGCCACGCCGTTCTCGTCGCCGTAGTGCACCGCCGCCAGTTCCGTCCGGACCATCCCCGGCACCAGCGTGTTCACCCGTACCCGCGGTGCCCACTCCACGGCCATCGACCGCGCGAGGTTCTCGAGGCCGGCCTTCGCCGCTCCGTAGGCGGCCGAGCCGGGCGAGGGCCGCGTCCCGCTCACACTGCCGATCATCACGACCGAACCCCGCGCCGCGCGCAGATGCTCGTACGCCGCGAGCGACACGGTCATCGGCACCAGCAGATTCAGCTCGAGCACCCGGGTGTGCCGGGTGGCGTCCCCTTCCTCCAGCAGCCGGTAGGGCGTCCCTCCGGCGTTGTTGACCAGGGTGTCGAGCCTGCCGTACCGACTCGCCACCCGGGTGAAGAAGTCCCCGACGGCCGGCGCGTTCCGCAGGTCGACGGGCTCGAAGTGGGCCGTGCGACCGGCCGCTTCGACGGCCGCGTCCGGTGGCCGGCGGGCGCAGACGACGACTTCGGCCCCGGCGGCCAGGAACGCACGCGCGATGCCCGCACCGACGCCCCGTGTGCCGCCGGTGACGACGGCGACCCTCCCGTCCAGCTCCATCGGCTGCTACCTTCCTCACTGGGCCCGTCACCTAACAAACGTTTGGTGGAAAGGTAGCTGATCGCCTCATGGGTGTCTCCACCGCAAGCCCGGAGAAGGGCGTGGCCGTCGTCACGACCGACTTCCCACCCGTCAACGCCCTCCCCGTACAGGGCTGGTACGACCTCGCCGACGCCGTACGCACCGCGGGCCGTGACCCGGACATCCGTTGTGTGGTGCTGGCCGCCGAAGGCCGCGGCTTCAACGCGGGTGTGGACATCAAGGAGTTGCAGCGCGACACCGGGCACGAGGCCCTCATCGGCGCCAACCGCGGCTGCTACGAGGCCTTCTCCGCCGTCTACGCGTGCGAGGTGCCCGTGGTCGCCGCCGTCCACGGCTTCTGTCTCGGCGGCGGGATCGGACTCGCGGGCAACGCCGACGTGATCGTCGCCTCCGACGACGCCACCTTCGGACTGCCGGAGCTGGACCGGGGCGCGCTGGGAGCCGCGACCCATCTCGCCCGCCTGGTGCCACAGCATCTGATGCGCACCCTGTACTACACCTCGCGCACGGTGACCGCCGCCGAACTGCACGCCCACGGCTCGGTGTGGAAGGTCGTCCCCCGCGACGGACTGCGGGCCGCGGCCCTGCAACTCGCCCGCGAGATCGCCCGCAAGGACGGCCGGCTCATCAGGCTCGCCAAGGCCGCCATCAACGGCATCGACCCCGTCGACGTCCACCGCAGCTACCGCTTCGAGCAGGGGTTCACCTTCGAGGCGGGCCTCAGCGGAACCGCCGCCCGCGTACGGGACACCTTCGGGAAGGAGCGCAGGCCTTGACCGACAAGACGATGACGCCGGACGAGGTGGTCTCCCGGCTGCACAGCGGCATGACCGTCGGCATCGGCGGCTGGGGGTCCCGCCGTAAACCCATGGCGCTGGTCAGAGCACTGCTGCGGTCCCCGGTCACGGATCTCACGGTCGTCTCGTACGGCGGACCGGATGTCGGCCTGCTCGCGGCCGCGGGCCGCGTCCGCAGGCTCGTCGCCCCCTTCGCGACCCTGGACTCGATCCCGCTCGAACCGAACTTCCGGGCCGCACGGGAGCGCGGCACCCTGCGGATGACGGAACTCGACGAGGCCATGTTCATGTGGGGCCTGCACGCGGCGGTGAGCCGGCTGCCGTTCCTGCCCGTGCGCGCGGGCCTCGGCTCGGACGTGATGCGGGTCAACCCCGAGCTGCGCACGGTGACCTCACCGTACGACGACGGCGAGGAGTTCGTGGCCGTGCCCGCGCTGCGGCTGGACGCCGCCCTGGTGCACATGAACCGGGCCGACCGGCTCGGCAACGGCCGTTACCTGGGCCCGGACCCGTACTTCGACGATCTCTTCTGCGAGGCGGCCGACGAGGCGTACGTCTCCTGCGAACGGCTCGTCGACACCGCCGAGCTGACCAAGGACGCCGCCCCGCAGACCCTGCTCCTGGGAAGACACAGCGTGACCGGCGTCGTGGAGACCCCGCACGGCGCGCACTTCACCTCCTGCGTCCCCGACTACGGACGCGACGAGGCCTTCCAGAAGCTGTACGCGAGCACCCCCGGGGACGCCTTCGCCGAGCGGTTCCTGTCCGGGCCCGACGAGCAGTCCTATCAGTCGGCCGTGCAGGCCTGGCACAAGGAGCAGCGATGACGGCCCGTTCGTCGGACCGCGCCGGGTCCGTCCCCCGCCCGGCGTCCACCCGGGCCGAGTACTGCGCCATCGCCTGCGCCGAGGCCTGGCGCGGCAACGGCGAGGTGCTGGCCAGCCCGATGGGGCTGATCCCCTCCGTCGGCGCCCGCCTCGCCCGCCTCACCTTCTCCCCCGATCTGCTGCTGACGGACGGCGAGGCCATGCTCGTCGGCCCCGACGGCACGGTCGAGGGCTGGCTGCCCTACCGCCGCCACCTCACCATGGTCACCGGCGGCAGACGGCACGTGATGATGGGCGCGAGCCAGATCGACCGCTTCGGCAACCAGAACATCTCCTGCATCGGCGACTGGGCCCGTCCGGCCCGCCAGCTGCTGGGCGTGCGCGGCGCACCTGTCAACACCCTCAACAATCCCGTCAGTTACTGGATCCCCCGGCACTCCCCGAGGGTCTTCGTCGAGAAGGTCGACATGGTCAGCGGTGTGGGCTACGACAACGCCTCCGCCGCCGGCCCGTCCGCGACCCGGTACCACCGCATCCCACGGGTCGTCTCGGACCTCGGTGTCTTCGACTTCGAGACCCCGGACCGCTCGATGCGGCTGGTGTCCCTGCATCCGGGAGTGACCGTCGAGCAGGTCACGGCGGCGACCGGCTTCGCCCTGGCGATCGGCGACGACGTCCCGTACACCCGCGAACCGACCGCGGCGGAGCTGCGGCTGATCCGCGAGGTCATCGACCCCTCAGGCACCCGGGACCGCGAGGTGCGCGGCTGATGGCGCGGATCGAAACGGCGCTGACCCGGCTCGCCGGTGTCGAACACCCCGTCGTGCAGACGGGGATGGGCTGGGTCGCGGGCCCACGGCTGGTCTCGGCGTCGGCCCGTGCCGGGGCGCTCGGCATCCTCGCCTCCGCGACGATGACCACCGAGCAGCTCCGGCGTGCCGTACGCGAGGTCAGGGCCCGTACCGACGCGCCCTTCGGCGTCAATCTGCGCGCCGACGCCGGGGACGCCCGGGAGCGGGTGCGGATCATCATCGAGGAGGGCGTACGCGTCGCCTCGTTCGCCCTCGCCCCTTCGCGTGAGTTGATCGCCGAACTCAAGGACGCGGGCGTCGTCGTGATCCCGTCCGTCGGCGCCCGCCGTCACGCCGAGAAGGTCGCGGAGTGGGGAGCGGACGCGGTGATCGTGCAGGGGGGCGAGGGCGGGGGGCACACCGGCGAGGTGGCCACGACCGTGCTGCTGCCCCAGGTGGTGGACGCCGTCGACATCCCGGTGGTCGCCGCCGGCGGCTTCCACGACGGGCGGGGGCTGGTGGCGGCACTCGCGTACGGGGCCGCGGGCATCGCCATGGGGACGCGCTTCCTCCTCACCTCCGACTCGACGGTCCCGGACACCGTCAAGGCCCGCTATCTGGCCGCGTCCGTCAAGGACATCACCGTCACGACGGCGGTCGACGGACTGCCGCACCGGATGCTCCGCACGGACCTCGTCACCGCGCTGGAACGCCACGGCCGCGGCCGCGCCCTGCTCCACGCGGTCCGCCGGGCCGCGGGCTTCCGCCGGCTCTCCGGGCTGTCCTGGTCCGCGATGATCCGCGACGGACTCGCACTGCGGCACGGCAAGGACCTGTCGTGGAGCCAGGTCCTGCTCGCCGCGAACACACCGATGCTGCTGCGGGCGGCGATGGTGGAGGGGCGGACCGACCTCGGCGTGATGGCGTCCGGGCAGGTGGCCGGGCTGATCGAGGACCTCCCCAGCTGCGCGGACCTCGTGAACCGGGTGATGGACGAGGCCGAGCGCGTGCTCCGCGCCCTGCCGAAGGCCGGGTGAGCCGACCGACTGCCTTGCTCCGCGGGGCAGTTCCGTCGTGCGGACGGGGGCTCGCCTGTCGGGGGCGGCCGTTCCCGGCCGGGACCACAGCCGCCCACCGAAGCTACCTGGCCGCGGACCGCCTGCCTCCACCGCCGGTCCGGGTGGCACCGGACGCAGGGCTCCCGCCCTGGGTGCGGCCGCCGTCGGCACGACCCGCCCGGCCGCGTCCCGCCTGGGCATTCGCTGCCCTGCCGCGGCCTGACTGGCCACTCGCCGCCCGGCCGGCTCCCGTCTGACCGCTCGCCGCCCGGCCCCGTTCCGTCTGGGGCCTTGCCGTCTGGGCACGACCGGTGCCGCTTCGGGCGCCCTTGCGCTTCGGGCGCGACTGCGCGGCGGGCTGCTGCGGCTGCGGCACGTCGATGGTGACGGCGACACCGGACGGCTCACGCGCACCGGTCAGCCGTGCGAGCTCCTCGTCGCTGGACTTCACCCTGGCCGTGCGTGGGCTGATACCGGCGGCCGACATGAGCCGGGTCATCTCGCGCTTCTGCTCCGGCAGGACGAGCGTCACGACGCTGCCGGACTCGCCGGCCCGCGCGGTGCGCCCGCCGCGGTGCAGATAGTCCTTGTGATCCGTCGGCGGGTCGACGTTCACGACGAGGTCCAGGTCGTCGACGTGGATGCCGCGGGCCGCCACGTTCGTCGCCACCAGCGCCGTGACATGGCCGCTCTTGAACTGGTCGAGCGTGCGGTTGCGCTGCGGCTGCGAGCGGCCGCCGTGCAGACCCGCCGCCCGTACGCCGCTGGCGAGGAGCCGCTTCACGAGCCGGTCCACGGAACGCTTGGTGTCCAGGAAGAGGATGACCCTGCCGTCGCGGGCGGCTATGCGGGTGGTGACCGCCTTCTTGTCCGTCTCGTCCGCGATGTACAGGAGGTGGTGCTCCATGGTGGTCACCGCGCCGGCCGACGGGTCCACCGAATGGACTACCGGGTCGGTGAGGAACTGCTTGACCAGCCGGTCGATGTTGCGGTCCAGGGTGGCCGAGAACAGCATCCGCTGACCGCCCGGCTCGACCTGCTTCAGCAGCGCGGTGACCTGCGGCAGGAAGCCCATGTCGGCCATCTGGTCGGCCTCGTCCAGCACGGTGATCGCGACCTGGTCCAGCCGGCAGTCGCCGCGCTCGATGAGGTCCTTCAACCGCCCCGGCGTCGCCACCAGCACCTCGGCGCCCCTGCGCAGCGAGCCCGCCTGCTTGGTGATCGACATCCCTCCGACCACCGTCGTCAGCCGCAGATTGACGGCCGTCGCGTACGGGGTGAGGGCGTCGGCGACCTGCTGCGCGAGTTCACGGGTGGGAACGAGGACCATGGCGAGCGGCGCACCGGACTCGGCGCGCCGGCCCGCGGTGCGCGCGAGCAGCGACAGACCGAAGGAGAGCGTCTTGCCCGACCCGGTCCGTCCGCGGCCGAGGAGGTCGCGGCCGGCGAGGGAGTTCGGCAGGGTGGCGGCCTGGATGGGGAAGGGCTCGGTCACGCCCTGGGCGGCGAGTGTCTTCAGCAGCGCGGCCGGCATGTCGAGCTCGGCGAACGCCTGGACCGGAGGCAGCGCGGGTGTCACGGTCTCGGGCACGGTGAATTCCCCCACGAGCCCCCCACCGCGAGCGGAAGACGTCACGGAGGATTTCGCGGGCGACTTCCGCGCGGTCCTCGCTGCTGCCTTTCCGCGGGAATTCGACGGGCCCTGCGCCTGGCCGGCACCGGGGCGTGGGGAACGAGTCATCGGGGATTACCTTCCTGGACCTTGTGAACAGCACGAACCGGGACCCGCACCATGACGGTGCGGGTCCCGGCTGAGAGCTGTGAGCTCCGGTGTCAGGCGGGGAGGATGTTCTCCGCCTGCGGGCCCTTCTGGCCCTGGGTGAGGTCGAAGGTGACCTTCTGGCCCTCCTGGAGCTCACGGAAGCCCGAGGTGGCGATGTTCGAGTAGTGGGCGAAGACGTCGGGGCCGCCGCCGTCCTGCGCGATGAAGCCGAAGCCCTTTTCCGAGTTGAACCACTTCACGGTGCCGCTGGCCATGTCATTTCTCCTGATCGCGTCGAGTGGTCCCATCCGGACGCTCCGGCAAAACGAAAAAATGCGCCTGACGAACATTTCCCGTCAGGCGCACATAAACTTCATGGGTACCAAAACTGCAACGCGGTGACCCTAGCACACCGGGATTCGGGATCCCACGCACACACGGCCGCGTCCACCGGAGCGCGGGCCATGCGAGCCCCGAGCACGGTGGCCCAGGTCAGGGGGCTCACCCGCCCTCCGCGGCGACCGGCGGTCCGGGGCTGCCGAACGGGTCTCGTCGCCCGCTGCCACCGGCCGCCCGGCCCGGGTCAGAGCCGTTCGATGATCGTCACGTTCGCCTGCCCGCCGCCCTCGCACATGGTCTGCAGCCCGTACCTCCCGCCCGTACGCTCCAGCTCGTGCAACAGCGTCGTCATCAGCCGCACGCCCGTCGCACCCAGCGGGTGCCCCAGCGCGATGGCGCCTCCGTTGACGTTCACCCGGGCCGGGTCCGCACCGGTCTCCTTCAGCCAGGCGAGGACGACCGGGGCGAAGGCCTCGTTGATCTCCACGAGGTCGATGTCGTCGATCGACAGGGCCGTCTTCCTCAGCGCGTGGGCGGTCGCCGGGATCGGGGCCGAGAGCATACGGATCGGGTCCTCGCCGCGGACCGAGAGATGGTGGACACGGGCGCGTGGGGTCAGCCCGTGCGTCCGTACCGCCTGCTCGCTCGCCAGCAGCATGGCCGCGGCGCCGTCCGAGACCTGCGAGGAGCAGGCGGCCGTGATCGTGCCGCCTTCCACCACGGGCCGGAGGGCGGCCATCTTCTCCAGCGAGGTGTCACGCCGGGGGCCTTCGTCCACGCTCACCTCGCCGTAGGAGACGGTCTCCCGCTCGAAGCGGCCCTCGTCGATCGCCCGGATCGCCCGCTGGTGGGAGCGCAGGGCGAACTCCTCCATGTCGCTGCGGGAGATGCCCCAGTCGCGCGCGATGAGTTCGGCGCCGTGGAACTGGTTGACGGGCGCGTCGCCGTAGCGTGCGCGCCATCCCCGTGAACCGTGGAAGGGGCCGTCGGTGAGGCCGAGCGGCTCGGCGGCCTGGCGGGAGGCGAAGGCGATCGGTATCTGCGACATGTTCTGCACGCCGCCCGCGACCACGAGGTCCTGCGTCCCGGACATCACGGCCTGGGCCGCGAAGTGCACCGCCTGCTGGGAGGAGCCGCACTGGCGGTCGACGGTCACACCGGGCACCTCGTCGGGCAGGCCCGCCGCCAGCCAGCAGGTGCGGGCGATGTCACCGGCCTGCGGCCCGACCGTGTCCAGACAGCCGAAGACGACGTCCTCCACGGCGGCCGGGTCGATCCCGGAGCGTGCGACCAGAGCGGTCAGGGCGTGGGCGCCCAGGTCCGCGGGGTGCACGGCCGCGAGGCCTCCCCTGCGCCGCCCCACCGGGGTACGGACCGCTTCGACGATGTAGGCCTCGGCCATGGCTGCTCCTCGGTGGTGGTCAGTGCCGTACGGAGATCCCGTCCAGCACCATCGACAGATACTGGCGGGCGATCTCCTCCGGACTGTGCCCGCCGCCCGGCCGGTACCAGGACGCCGCGACCCACACCGTGTCGCGGACGAACCGGTAGGTGAGCCGGATGTCCAGGTCCTCGCGGAAGACGCCCGCGGTGACCCCGCGCTCCAGCGTCCCGAGCCACGCCTTCTCGAACTTCTGCTGGGAGTCGGCGAGATACCCGAAACGCGGCTGCGCGGTCAGGTGCTTCGACTCCTTCTGGTAGATCGCGACGGCGGCGCGGTGCCGGTCGATCTCCCGGAACGACTCGGTGACGAGCGCCTCGATGGTCTCCCTCGGCCCGAGTCCGGACCCGAGGACGGCGTCGTACCCGGCCCAGAGCTCCTCGAGGAAGGTGGAGAGGATCTCGTCGAGCATCGATTCCTTGGAATCGAAGTGGTAGTAGAGGCTGCCGGCGAGCATTCCGGCCTCGTCGGCGATCCTGCGGACGGTGGTGGCGTTGTACCCCTGGGCGGCGAACACTTCGGCGGCGGTGTCGAGCAGTTCACGGCGCCGCTCGGGCGAGGCGGTCACCGGGGTCTTCTTGGTGGTAGGCACATGTCCATTCTCGTCCTGCTCCCGTCCCGCTCCCGTCCCGCTCCCGTCCGGCCCGGACCTACGCGTGCTGGGAGCTCACGGAGACCGTTTCGCCGGTCATGTACGAGGAGTAGTCACCGGCGAGGAAGACGATCACGTTGGCGACCTCCCAGGGTTCGGCGTACCGGCCGAAGGCCTCCCGCTCGGTCAGTTCGGCGAGCAGTTCGGCCGAAGTGACCTTCACCAGATGGGGATGCATGGCGAGGCTCGGCGAGACCGCGTTGACCCGGACCCCGAGGGCGGCGGCCTCGAGGGCCGCGCACCGGGTGAGGGCCATGACTCCGGCCTTGGCGGCGGCGTAGTGGGCCTGGCCGGCCTGGGCGCGCCAGCCGACGACGGAGGCGTTGTTGACGATGGCTCCGCCCCGGCCGCGGCCCCGGCCGCGGCCCCGGTCGCCGTCCCGACCGCCGTCCCGACCGCCGTCACGGAAGGCGCGCAGGGCCGCCCGCGTGCAGCGGAACGTACCGGTGAGGGTGACGTCCAGGACGCGGGTCCACTGCTCGTCGGTCATGTCGACGAGGGGGGCCGTCCCGCCGAGGCCCGCGTTGTTGACGACGAGATCGAGGCCGCCGTGCAGCCGCACCGCCGTGTCGAAGAGGGCCCGCACCTGGGACTCGTCGGTGACGTCGCAGGCCTGCGAGGCCACGGCGTCCGCCCCGAACTCCCCGGCGAGGGCCTCCTCGGTGTCCTTGAGCCGGCGCGCGTGGGCATCGCTGATCAGCACGCGCGCGCCTTCCTCCAGGAAGCGGCGGGCGGTGGCCCCGCCGATTCCCGCTCCCGCGGTGGCGGTGATGACGGCGCTGCGGCCGTCCAGCAGGGCGTGCCCCGGAACGTACTGAGCCTTGTTGTCCGTCACACTCGCACGTTAACCTACCAAACACTTGTTAGGGAACCGTCGGAACGCCGATGGGGCTCCGCACCGGAAGGGGAGGCGGGCACGCCATGGACCTGACGCCCACGGCGGAGGAGGAGGCCTTCCGCGCCGAGGCACGCGCCTGGCTGCGGGCTCACGTCCCGGACACACCGCTGCCCTCGCTGGAGACCGCCGCTGGCTTCGCCGCGCACCGGGACTGGGAGGCGGAGCTGTACGCCGGCCGCTGGTCGGTGGTGTCCTGGCCCGAGGTGTACGGGGGCCTCGGCGTCGATGTCTTCGCGTGGCTGGCGTTCGAGGAGGAGTACTACGCGGCGGGCGCCCCCGGCCGGGTCTCGCAGAACGGCATCAACCTCCTCGCGCCGACCCTGTTCGACCACGGCACACGGGAGCAGCGGACGCGGGTCCTGCCGTCCATGGCGAGCGGCGAGGTGATCTGGGCCCAGGCGTGGTCGGAGCCGGAGGCGGGCTCGGACCTCGCCTCGCTGCGGTCCCGTGCGGTGCGCACGGACGGCGGATGGCTGCTGTCGGGCCAGAAGACCTGGTCGTCGCGGGCCGCCTTCGCGGACCGGGCCTTCGGCATCTTCCGCACGGACCCGGACGCGGACAGGCCGCACCGCGGGCTGACGTATCTGATGTTCGACCTGCGGGCGCCGGGGGTCACGGTCCGGCCGATCGGACGGCTCGACGGGAAGCCCGCCTTCGCCGAGCTGTTCCTGGACGACGTCTTCGTACCGGACGAGGACGTGATCGGCGCACCCGGTGACGGCTGGCGGATCGCCATGGCGGCGACGGGCAACGAGCGCGGGCTCACGCTCCGCTCCCCCGGGCGTTTTCTGGCGGCGGCGGAGCGGCTGAGGGAGCTGTGGCGCTCCGCCGCCGACCCGGCGGACACGGCGCTGCGCGACCGGGTGGCGGACGCGGTTATCGGGGCCCGGGCCTACCGGCTGTTCACCCACGCCCATGCCTCCCGGTTCACGGCGGGCGAGGACATCGGTGCCGAGTCCAGCCTGAACAAGGTCTTCTGGTCCGAGTACGACATCGCGCTGCACGAGACCGCGCTCGATCTCCTCGGCGCTGACGGCGAGTTGGCCGACGGGCAGGACGGCTGGGCCGAGGGCTATGTGTTCTCGCTCGCCGGACCGATCTACGCGGGGACGAACGAGATCCAGCGGGACATCATCGCCGAGCGCCTCCTCGGCCTCCCGAAGGGGCGCCGCTGACCGCAGGGCCGCGCCCCGGCCGAGTCCGGCTCTCCGACAAGTCAACGCCGCACGGGCCGCACACCCACGCCCGGATTCCCTACGAGGAGGCACCCCCGTGACGTTCCTGCCGACCGACGAACAGCGGGCTTTCACCCGCTCCCTGGACGCTCTGCTGTCGGCGGCGGACACACCGTCGGTGACACGGTCCTGGGCCGCCGGCGAGCCCGGTCCCGGGCGCGCCCTGTGGACTCGGCTCGCGGAGGCCGGCGTCTTCGCGTTCGCCGTGCCCGACGCCTACGAGGGCCTGGGTCCGCTGCCCGTCGAACTGACTTCCGCCTTCGTGGAGTTGGGCCGCCATGCGGCGCCCGGACCGCTGGTGGAGACGGTGGCCGCGGCCGTGCTGCTCTCGGCGCTGGACGAGCCCGGCCCCGCGAAGCGGCTGCTGCCGGGGCTCGCGGCGGGCCGGACCACGGTGTCCCTGCTCCTGCCGGACGCGGGACCGTACGCCCTCGACGCGGACACGGCCGACTGCCTCCTCGTGGTCGACCCGGACGACGCGGGGCGGCCTTCGCGGCTGCGCATCGCGCCCGGACACCACGGCCCGGTGCGCCCGTCCGCCGATCCCGCCCGGCGTCTGGCGCTGCCCGCGCCCGGTGGTGAGCTCCTCGCCACCGGGCCGGACGTGGCACGCGCCGCGCGAGAGGCGATGACCTGGGCGCGGCTCGCCACGGCGGCACAGAGCCTGGGCGCCGGGCTGACCCTGCTGGAGCGGACCGTCGCGTACGCCAGGCAGCGCACCCAGTTCGGGACGGCGATCGGCTCCTTCCAGACCGTCAAGCACCGGCTGGCGGACACCCTGATCGGGCTGGAATTCGCCCGGCCGCTGCTGTTCGGCGCGGCACTGACCCTGGCACCGGCCGATGTCGCCGCGGCGAAGGTCGCGGCGGGCGAGGCCGCGTACCGGGCCGCCCGCACGGCCCTCCAGCTGCATGGCGCGATCGGCTACACGCAGGAGCTGGATCTGGCCTGGTGGCTCCGCAAGGCGCGGCCGCTCCGGGACGCCTGGGGGACGCCGGCCCAGTGCCGGGCGGCGGTACTGTCCGGCTGACGGGCGGCACCACGGCCCTGCGGTCAGATCTCGAACCAGTCCAGGGCCACCGGGCTCTCGGAGGGGTCGAACCTCTGGTGGAGCCCAACGAGTGCGGCGACCACACGGGGGTCCCACCCCGGCGTCCGCACCTTGTACGCGTCGGCCGCGCCACGGAAGACGAGGTGGGCACGGTGTGACTCGTCGCGCCAGACGACCCGGCGGGGCGCACCGAAACCGCCGTCGTCCCCGGTCAGGAACACCAGGATCAGACACAGCAGCGAGAGGGGCTTTCCCACCGGCCACCACAGCAGCCACCAGCCGAGACGGCCCTGGTAGCCCTGGAGAACGGGGCCCGCCACCGGCTCCACCGTCCATCGCGTACGGCCGATGTGGAACGCGCGGCGACGGCGCAGGGTGATCCGCGCGAGCGGCGCGCCGAACGGATCCTCGACGTGATACACCCCAGGGCTGCCGCTCGCCCTGGAGCCGAGGCGCTGCACGGTGGTCACCCGGGCGAGCGGCGCCCCGCTCTCCTCCGCAACGAGATGGAAGACACGAAAGGGGTCCCCGCCGGGCGGGAGTCCCCCAGCGTCATGGGAGAGCCTGACGGCCCCGTCGCCCCAGGCGACGACCGGCGGCATCTGATGGCTCGCCCCATACGTCACGCGTCCCTGCATCTCGTGCTCCTCCCCCGTGCCCGGCACTCCGGCGGGCCATGATCCCACCGTGATCACCAGCGGCAGCAGGAGGGGGTGGACCCCCAAGGGGCAGCGGGAATCTCAGCGCGTGACGGTGCGGGCCGGGCTGTCGTCGTTGCCGCGCCGGATGGTCCGCAGGGCCCGACCCGGCCCCCAGGTCTGCAGCACGAGCTCATCGCCGTCGACCGCGGTCCGCACGGCCTCGCCGAGCTCGACCCTGAAGAGATGGAACGGCTGCGGCTCGCCGGTCTCCGTCTGGAATCGCGCCTTCATCTCCGGGTCGGTCACCTCCACAGCCCGTCCGGCGATGCGGACGTCCCCGTCCTCCATGGACGCGTCCGACCCCGGATTGGCGTGGATCGCGAGCCGGGGATCGCGGCGCAGATCACGTGCCTTGAGGGAGTTCGGCATCATCCCGAGCCACAGTTCACCGAACCGGAAGTTCACCTCCAGACCGGTCACCCGTGGCGATCCGTCCGCGCGGAGCGTCGCAAGGACATGGTGTGTGTGCTTCTCGAATCGCTGCTGCACGGTCGCAGCGAAGTCCGGCTCCGCCGCCTGGAAGTCTGCCCAGCTGAACGTCATGACTCCATCGAAGCGCGAATACCCGACATCTGCTGTCGTGATTGGGCCGATACGGGGACGCGTGGGGAGCCTGGGGACCTGCGCGGTCGGCAAGCGACAACGCGAAGCCGCCGACCCGAACGGCACTAGCCTTCGCTCGTGGGCATCGGCCTCCGCTGCCGCGCGGACGTCCCTCAACCGGATTGCGCTTCTACGGGTTGCCGCAGAATCGTCCTGAGCTTGGCGGGGTCACTCCTGCGTGGGTCGCTGAGGTAGATCTCGTGGTGCCACCCCGCCTCCCGCAGGTTGTTGGCGGGGAGGTAATCGCGGTGCAGCCTGGTCAGGATCGGTGTCTCGTCGTCGTAGGAACCGATGTGGAGGACCTGGGCACTGGTGCCCTCGTGCAGCGTCTCCGACCGAACGTCCGGAATAGCCGGAAGGTTTTTCTTGGTCAAGGCGGTGTGCTTGGCGTCTTCGATCATGTCGTCAGTGATCCAGTCGGGGACGTTGACGAGCAGTCTCCATCGCCAGTTGTCCTTGAGCCTGGCCAGGAAGTCGTCCATGTCGTCCGCCCACCACAGTCCCTCCAGTGGGCCTACGACGAAGTCCTTGCCGAGGTCGCCTTTGCTCGCGAACTTGGCGGTGTAGGCGACCGCGTAGAGCGCCTCGACCGCGTGGCGGTACGCGGCGGTGGTGTTCGGGTCGCCGTGCCCGTCGATGGAGAGGAAACGGAGTTCGGGGATGTCGACGAGTTCCCAGTCGGTGTTCTTGGGCGCGTAGCACGTCTTGAGCTCGCGCTTGACGTCGTACTTGGCGGTCATGCCGAGGAACCTTCCTGTGAGTAATCGTCGTTACGGATCAGCAGTGCTCAGCAGCCGCTCGACGTCCTCGTCCCCGGTGGCCATACGCATCGCCCCCGCACGGAGTGCCGATCCGCAGCACCTGAATTCCGGCCTCCGGACCATGGCGGTCAGGACCGCACGATGCCCATCCTCCGAGCACTCTCCAGCCACACCGGAAACTCCGACACCAGTCGGTCGTACAGGTCGGCATCCGGCACCCGGCGCGGGTCCTGGCCCGCGTGGAAGAAGCCGGCGTTGTCGACCGGACGCCTGGCCGGGACGGCCAACTCGTCCAGCTTGCGCAGGAAGTCGAACTGCTTGCTTCCCGGGTCGCCGAAACCGATGAACTGCCAGAACATCGGCAGTCTGGCGGCCTTGCACAGATAGCGTTCGGCGGCGAGCTTGTTGATCGGCCCGCCGTCGGTCTGGAAGACGACGAGCGCCGGTGCCGTGGCGCCGCTGTCCAGGTAGTGGTCGATGACTGCGTCCATCGCCAGGTGGTAGCTGGTCTTGCCCATGTGCCCGAGCCCGGCGACGATCCGGTCGATGCAGCCCTCGTGTCCGGCGAGCGCGATCTCGGTCTCCGCGTCGATGTCCGTGGAGAAGAACACGACCGGGACGTGTCCGTCGTCATCGAGGTTCGCGGACAGCCCGAGCACCCGGTCGGCCAGGGCCTGAACACTGCCGTCCTTGTAGTACGGCTTCATCGAGCCGGAGTAGTCGACGACCAGGTAGACGGCCGCGCGCTGACCGCTCAGCCCGTGCTTCTCCAGCGAGACGCCCGCGCTCTTGTAGAGGCTGACGAGGGCCGGGGCGGTCTCCTCCATCTTGCGCAGGCTGATGGCCGCCATGGTGCAACTCCGTTCGCCGTACTGATGGACGCGAGGGCCAGGGCCGTCAGCCCGTAAAGGCCCTGCCCTTGACGGCGCTCACGAAGACCGCCCGGCCCGCATCCCCGAAGACGAGCGCGGGGCCCTGCGGGTTCTTGCTGTCGCGGACGGGGAGGTCGTCGGCAACCTCTACGCAATTGCCGCCCGTACCATCGTTGTAGGACGACCAGCGCCAGATGATGTTGCTCAACTCCTGCGCCGTGTTCATACGTTCCCGTAGTCCTCTGCCATCGATTCCAGCAGTCCGAGGGTCGCCATCGGCGACAGCGCGGCGGCCCTGGCGAGATCGTATGACCTCTGGCAGCGCTCGACCAGTGGCGGGATCGTCGATGAGCCGGCCACTGCCCGCACCTTCCGTGGAGACGACGGGCACATGTGACGGAGCCCGTTCGCCGGGAAATGCCCAGACACTGCACGGCAGTTGGCGCCTATGCCTCGCGTACGGCGTTCAGGCAGCGGGCGGCGTGGGCGTGCAGGGCGTCGGCGAGTTCGGGTGGCGCGTTGGTGAGAGCGAAATCGGCGTCGACCGAGGTGATCATCCAGGCGAGGTCACGGGGGCTGTCGGCGCCCAGGTGCAGTAGGCAGCTGTCATCGTCAACGGGCTCGATGATGCCCATGCCGGGCCAGATGCGGTCGGTGACCGCTGCGGCGGGCTCGTGCAAGGTGACAGTGGCCTGGAACGGCCAGGTCCGCGACGACAGCCGGTAGGCCAGGTAGGTGGCCACGTCGGTGCCGGGGAGTTCGCGGTGGGTGAACCGCGGTCCGGTCGGGGTGCGCGGAGTGAGCCTGTCCACGCGGAAGGTGCGCCAGTCGGTGCGGTCGGTGTCCCAGGCGACCAGGTACCAGTGGCGGTCGAAGCTGACGAGGCTGTGCGGCTCGACCAGGCGCGTGCTGTGGCTGCCGCGAGGGCCGGCGTAGTCGAAGCGCAGCCGCTCGCGTCGGCGGCACGCCTCGGCGATGGCCATGAGGGTGTCCGCGGAAACCTTGGGAGTCGGGGGGATGCCGGCTCGGACGGTGGCAGTGTGCAGGGTGTTCACTCGGTACCGCAGCCGGCTGGGGAGCATCTGCTCGAGCTTGGTGAGCGCGCGCAGCGAGGACTCCTCGATCCCGGCGACCGAGCCGCCGGCCGCCGTGCGCAGACCGACGACGACGGCGACGGCCTCGTCGTCGTCGAGCAGCAGCGGCGGCAGGGTCGCTCCGGCCCCGAGCCGGTAGCCCGCAGTGCCCTGAGTGGTGTCCACCGGGTAGCCGAGCGCACGCAGCCGTTCCACATCACGGCGCAGGGTGCGTCCGCTCACGCCGAGGCGTTCGGCGAGTTCGGCCCCGGACCAGTCGCGGTGGGTCTGCAGCAGGGAGAGCAGCTTCAGCAGCCGCCCGGAGGTCTCAAGCATGCGGTAAGACTGCCGGAAGGTGAGGACCGAAACTGACCTAAGCGAGCCGTAGCGTCGCAGCCATGGCGAACACAACACCCAGCAGCGTCCGCTCCTTTCGTATCGACATACCGCAAGCCCGGCTCGACGATCTGCAAGCCCGACTGGCCGCAACCCGCTGGCCGGACGAGCTGCCCGGTGCCGGCTGGAGCCGCGGGGTCCCGGTGGCTTACCTGAAGGACCTGGCCGAGTACTGGCGTACCGCCTACGAATGGCGGTCGCACGAGGCTGCGCTGAACACGCTCCCTCAGTACATGACCACCGTCGACGGGCAGAACATCCACTTCCTGCATGTGCGCTCCCCCAGGGCCGATGCCACGCCGCTGATGCTGCTGCACGGCTGGCCGGGCTCGGTGGTGGACTTCCTCGACGTCATCGGGCCGCTGTCCGATCCCGACGCGCACGGCGATGATCGGGCCGATGCGTTCCACCTGGTCATCCCCTCGCTGCCGGGGTTCGCCTTCTCCACTCCGCTGGCTGGGCCCGGCATGGGCGCAGCCCGGATGGCCGGGGCGCTCATCACGCTGATGGACCGACTCGGCTACACACGCTACGGCGTTCAGGGCTACGACACCGGTTCATGGGTCGCCCCGGAGATGGGCCAACAGGCACCGGACCGCGTGCTCGGCGTCCATGTCAACGCCCTGATCACATTCCCTGTCGGGGCGGAGGGCGAGATGGACGGCCTGACGGATGCCGAACAGCGACGCTGGCATCGGCTGCAGAACGTCAACGACGGTTATCTGCAGTGCAACTCCAAACGTCCGCAGACGGTGGCCTATGCCCTCACCGACTCCCCTGTCGGCCAGCTGGCCTGGGTCGTGGAGAAGTTCAAGGAGCTCACCGACCCGGAAGACGCGCTGCCCGAGGACAGCATCCACCGGGACCGCATCCTGACCCAGGTCTCGCTGTACTGGCTGACCGCCACCGCCGCCTCAGCCGCCCAGATCTACTACGAGGAGATCTCAGCGAATGCCTGGAGCGAAGCCGCAACCGACGACTGGGCCGGCCCCGGTGTCGCGCGCGACACCGAATGGAGCGACGGTCAGAGCGACTGGGCAGCCGGTCCAAGGGAGACCGTCCCCACCGCCGTGTTGCTCTCCACCCACGACGTGACCATCCGCCGCTGGGCCGAACGCGACCACAACATCGTGCGGTGGACCGAACTCGACCGTGGCGGCCATTTCCTCTCGATGGAAGCCCCGGAACTGCTCGTCAGAGATGTACGCGCGTTCTTCGACAAGGTGCGCTGACAGGAAGCGCTCCCGAACCCTCAACGGCAGGGCGTAACAGCCCCGCTCATCGAGCATGCAACCAAATGGGGACCACCAAGCGGGGATAGGAGGAGAGGCAGGGATCTTCAAGGCTCTGACCGCGTTCCGTGAATCCCGAACGCGGGGCGGCTGGGCCTGGTACCCGACGCTGCCGTTGGTGACCGCCGCCTTGGAGTATGGGCGATCGGTACGCTGATCCCCATGGGGCTGGACATCACGGTGATGATCGCAGACTGGTCATGGCTGGGCGAGGTTCCGCCCCGGGAGCGGCTGCCGCGGCTGAGGAACGCCTGGTATGCCGACGAGACGGGGCTGTGGGATCACGACGCGCCGGCGGCCGAGGGCGACTGGGAGTGGCCACGGGGACCCAACAGCGCCTTCTTCGCCGTATACGAGTTCCTGCACACCTGCGGCTCGTTCAAGGCGCACTTCTGGGCCGGGCAGCGGTGGGAGTCCGTCCGCGACCACGTTGATCCTCTGGTGCGGGCTGAGTTGGACACGTTGTTGCTCGGGTTGATCTGGATCGGGCTGGACGGTGAGGCGCAGCACACGGATCCGGGTTTCTTCAGCGGCGACCCCAGTGGCTGTGAGCTGCTGCTCGCACGGTCACCGGACGGCGTGCGGGAGCTGGCCGCGACCTGGGAGCGGGTACGGCCTCGCCTGGACAGGATGCAGGGAGCCTTCACCGAGCATGCCGTCGATCCCGAAGGATGGGTCGGCAACTTCGGCGCATTCACCGACCTGCTGGCGGAGTGGGGCCACGTCCTCACCGAAGCCGCCCGACGAGGCTGGGGCATCGTGGGGGTGAGCGAGTAGAGCAAGGCCGTCCCTCGGAAACCGGGGACAGCGCTGCCTCGCTGACCACATGCAGCGGCGCCCGCCCAGAGTCCGGTCGGGGACAGGGCAGGCGCCGCATCTGTTCCGTACGCCTTTGTACGGGCAGTCTATGGAGGTGCGTCAGACCATCAGGGCACGGTCCGTCGGGCGGATCGGGGCCGGAAGCTCGCTCGCACCGGTGAGATAGCGGTCCACTCCGCGGGCCGCCGAGCGGCCCTCGGCGATGGCCCAGACGATCAGGGACTGGCCGCGGCCCGCGTCACCGGCGACGAAGACACCGTCGACGTTGGTCGCGAAGTCCGCGTCGCGCCCCACATTACCGCGCTCGTCCAGCTCGACACCAAACTGGGCGACCAGGCCGTTCTGGACGTCCGTGCCGGTGAAGCCCATGGCGAGGGTGACCAGCTGGGCCGGGATCTTCCGCTCGGTGCCCGGCTTCTGGGTCAGCTTGCCGTCCACGAACTCGACCTCGGCGAGGTGCAGGAACTGGACGTTGCCGTCCTCGTCGCCCTCGAAGTGGGTGGTGGAGACGGAGTAGACCCGCTCGCCGCCCTCCTCGTGCGCGGACGTCACCTTGTAGAGCATCGGGAACGTCGGCCAGGGCTGGCCCGTGTTCCGCTCGTCGCCCGGCCGCGGCATGATCTCCAGCTGGGTGACCGAGGCGGCGCCCTGGCGGTGGGCGGTGCCGACGCAGTCCGCGCCGGTGTCGCCGCCGCCGATGACCACGACGTGCTTGTCCTCGGCGGTGATCGGCGGCGCCACGTAGTCGCCCTCGACCACCTTGTTGGCGAGCGGCAGGAACTCCATCGCCTGGTGGATGCCGTTCAGCTCGCGGCCCGGCACCGGCAGATCGCGGGCGGTGGTGGCACCGGCCGCGATGACGACGGCGTCGTAGCGCCGGCGCAGCTTGGCCGCGTCGATGTCGCGCCCGACCTCCACGCCGGTGCGGAACTTGGTGCCCTCCGCGCGCATCTGCTCGATACGCCGGTTGATGTGCCGCTTCTCCATCTTGAACTCGGGGATGCCGTAACGCAGCAGTCCGCCGATGCGGTCGGCGCGCTCGTACACGGCGACGGTGTGGCCCGCCCGGGTCAGCTGCTGGGCCGCGGCGAGACCCGCCGGGCCCGAGCCGATGACCGCGACCGTCTTGCCGGACAGCCGGTCGGGCGGCTGCGGCTTGACGTCATTGGCGTCCCACGCCTTGTCGATGATCGAGACCTCGACGTTCTTGATGGTGACCGCGGGCTGGTTGATACCGAGCACGCACGCCGCCTCGCACGGGGCGGGGCACAGCCGGCCCGTGAACTCCGGGAAGTTGTTGGTGGCGTGCAGCCGCTCGCTGGCGGCCTGCCAGTCCTCGCGGTAGGCGTAGTCGTTCCACTCGGGGATCAGGTTCCCGAGCGGACAGCCGTTGTGGCAGAACGGGATGCCGCAGTCCATGCAGCGCCCGGCCTGCTTGCTGATGATCGGCAGCAGGGAGCCGGGGACGTAGACCTCGTTCCAGTCCTTCACCCGCTCGCCCACCGGACGGGTCTCGGCGACCTCGCGCCCGGTGGTCAGGAAGCCCTTGGGGTCAGCCATTGGTCGCCGCCTCCATCATCTTCTCGGTGGTCTCCCGCTCGGAGAGACCGGCGAGCTCAGCGGCGTCCTTGGCGGCGAGCACTGCCTTGTACGTGGTCGGGATGATCTTGCTGAAGCGCTCGACGGCGATCGGCCACTCGGCCAGCAGCCGCTCGGCGACGGTGGAGCCCGTCTCCTCGTGGTGGCGGCGCACGACGTCGTGCAGCCACTGCTTGTCGGTGTCGTCGAGCGCCTCGACGGCGTTCGCGTTGCCGGTGTTGACGTTGTCACGGTCGAGGTCGATGACGTAGGCGATACCGCCGGACATACCGGCCGCGAAGTTGCGGCCCGTCTCGCCGAGCACGACGGCGTGTCCACCGGTCATGTACTCGCAGCCGTGGTCGCCCACGCCTTCGGAGACCACCAGCGCGCCGGAGTTGCGGACGCAGAAGCGCTCGCCGGTGCGGCCGCGCAGGAACAGCTCGCCGCCGGTGGCGCCGTAGGCGATGGTGTTGCCGCCGATGGTCGAGTACTCGGCCAGGTGGTCGGCGCCGCGGTCCGGGCGGACGACGACACGGCCGCCGGAGAGGCCCTTGCCGACGTAGTCGTTGGCGTCACCCTCGAGGCGCAGCGTGACACCGCGCGGCAGGAACGCGCCGAAGGACTGGCCCGCCGAGCCGGTGAAGGTGATGTCGATGGTGTCGTCGGGCAGGCCCGCACCGCCGAACTTCTTGGTCACCTCGTGGCCCAGCATGGTGCCGACGGTCCGGTTGATGTTCCGGATCGCGACCTGGGCGCGGACCGGCTGGGCCTCCTCGGCCGAGGCCGCGGCCAGCGCGTCGGCGGACAGCTTGATGAGCTCGTTGTCCAAGGCCTTCTCCAGGCCGTGGTCCTGCTCGACCAGCTGGTGCCGTACGGCGCCTTCGGGCAGCTCGGGCACGTGGAACAGCGGCGCCAGGTCCAGGCCCTGGGCCTTCCAGTGGTTCACGGCGTTGGTGGTGTCCAGCAGCTCGGCGTGGCCGATGGCCTCCTCGATGCTGCGGAAACCGAGCTCGGCGAGCAGCTCGCGGACCTCCTCGGCGATGAACTCGAAGAAGTTCACGACGAATTCGGCCTTGCCGGTGAAGCGCTCGCGCAGCACCGGGTTCTGGGTGGCGATGCCGACCGGGCAGGTGTCCAGGTGGCAGACGCGCATCATGATGCAGCCGGAGACGACGAGCGGCGCGGTCGCGAAGCCGAACTCCTCGGCGCCGAGCAGCGCGGCGATGACGACGTCACGGCCGGTCTTCAGCTGGCCGTCGGTCTGCACGACGATGCGGTCGCGCAGTCCGTTGAGCAGCAGGGTCTGCTGGGTCTCGGCGAGGCCGAGCTCCCAGGGGCCGCCCGCGTGCTTCAGCGAGGTGAGCGGCGAGGCGCCGGTGCCGCCGTCGTGGCCGGAGATGAGGACCACGTCCGCGTGCGCCTTGGAGACACCCGCGGCGACCGTGCCGACGCCGACCTCGGACACCAGCTTCACATGGATGCGGGCGGCCGGGTTGGCGTTCTTGAGGTCGTGGATCAGCTGGGCCAGGTCCTCGATGGAGTAGATGTCGTGGTGCGGCGGCGGGGAGATCAGGCCGACACCGGGGGTGGAGTGCCGGGTCTTGGCCACCCACGGGTAGACCTTGTGACCGGGCAGCTGGCCGCCCTCGCCGGGCTTGGCGCCCTGGGCCATCTTGATCTGGATGTCGTCGGCGTTGACCAGGTACTCGGAGGTGACGCCGAAGCGGCCGGAGGCGACCTGCTTGATGGCGGACCTGCGCTCCGGGTCGTACAGGCGGTCCGGGTCCTCGCCGCCCTCACCGGTGTTGGACTTGCCGCCCAGCTGGTTCATGGCGATGGCGAGGGTCTCGTGCGCCTCCTTGGAGATGGAGCCGTACGACATGGCGCCCGTGGAGAAGCGCTTGACGATCTCGCTGACCGGCTCGACCTCGTCGATGGAGATCGGCTCGCGGTCGGACGTGAGACCGAACAGGCCGCGGAGCGTCATCAGCCGCTCGGACTGCTCGTTCACCCGGTCCGTGTACTTCTTGAAGATGTCGTAGCGCTTGCTGCGCGTGGCGTGCTGCAGCCGGAAGACCGTCTCCGGGTCGAAGAGGTGCGGCTCGCCCTCGCGGCGCCACTGGTACTCGCCGCCGATCTCCAGCGCGCGGTGCGCCGAGGGGATACCGCTGGCCGGGTACGCCTTGGCGTGACGTGCGGCGACCTCCTTGGCGACGACGTCGATCCCGGCGCCGCCGATCTTGGTGGCGGTGCCGTCGAAGTACCGGCCGACGAAGGCCTCGTCGAGACCGACGGCCTCGAAGACCTGCGCGCCGCGGTAGGAGGCCACGGTCGAGATGCCCATCTTGGACATGACCTTGAGCACGCCCTTGCCGAGGGCCTTGATCAGGTTGCGGATGGCCTGCTCGGGCTCGATGTCCTCGATGAACGTACCGGCGCGCAGCAGGTCCTCGACCGACTCCATCGCGAGGTACGGGTTGACGGCCGCCGCACCGTAGCCGATGAGCAGCGCGACGTGGTGCACCTCGCGGACGTCGCCGGCCTCGACCAGCAGACCGACCTGGGTGCGCTGCTTGGTGCGGATCAGGTGGTGGTGCACGGCTGCGGTGAGCAGCAGCGACGGGATCGGCGCGTGCTCGGCGTCGGAGTGCCGGTCGGAGAGCACGATCAGCCGAACGCCGCTCTCGATGGCGGCGTCGACCTCGGCGCAGATGTCCTCGATGCGGGCGGCGAGCGCGTCACCGCCGCCGGAGACCCGGAACAGACCGGAGAGCGTCGCGGCCTTCATGCCCGCCATGTCGCCGTCGGCGTTGATGTGGATGAGCTTGGCCAGCTCGTCGTTGTCGATCACCGGGAAGGGCAGGGTGACCGAGCGGCAGGAGGCCGCGTTGGGCTCCAGCAGATTGCCCTCGGGGCCCAGCGACGAGTGCAGCGAGGTGACGAGCTCCTCGCGGATGGCGTCCAGCGGCGGGTTGGTGACCTGCGCGAACAGCTGGGTGAAGTAGTCGAACAGCAGCCGCGGGCGCTCGGAGAGCGCGGCGATCGGGGAGTCCGTGCCCATGGAGCCGATCGGCTCGGCGCCGGCGCGGGCCATCGGGGCGAGCAGGACGCGCAGCTCCTCCTCGGTGTAGCCGAAGGTCTGCTGGCGGCGGGTGACGGAGGCGTGTGTGTGCACGATGTGCTCGCGCTCGGGGAGGTCCTCGAGCTCGATCTCACCGGCCTCCAGCCACTCCTGGTACGGCTGCTCCACGGCGAGGGCCGACTTGATCTCGTCGTCCTCGATGATGCGGTGCTCGGCGGTGTCCACCAGGAACATCCGGCCGGGCTGGAGGCGGCCCTTGCGGACGACCTTCGCGGGGTCGATGTCGAGGACGCCGACCTCGGAGGAGAGCACGACGAGACCGTCGTCGGTGACCCAGTAGCGGCCGGGACGCAGACCGTTGCGGTCGAGCACCGCGCCGACCTGGACGCCGTCGGTGAAGGTGACACAGGCCGGGCCGTCCCAGGGCTCCATCATCGTGGAGTGGTACTGGTAGAAGGCCCGCCGGGCCGGGTCCATCGAGTCGTGGTTCTCCCACGCCTCGGGGACCATCATCAGGACGCTGTGCGGCAGGGAGCGGCCGCCGAGGTGGAGCAGCTCCAGAACCTCGTCGAAGGAGGCGGAGTCGGAGGCGTCGGGGGTGCAGACCGGGAAGATCCGCTCCAGGTCTCCCTCGCCGAAGAGGTTGCTGACCAGCTGGGACTCGCGGGCGCGCATCCAGTTGCGGTTGCCCTTGACCGTGTTGATCTCGCCGTTGTGGGCGACGAAGCGGTACGGGTGGGCGAGTGGCCAGCTCGGGAAGGTGTTGGTGGAGAACCGGGAGTGGACCAGGGCCACGGCGGTGGCGAAGCGGCGGTCCGACAGGTCCGGGAAGAAGGGCTCGAGCTGGCCGGTGGTCAGCATGCCCTTGTAGACGACGGTGCGCGCGGAGAGCGACGGGAAGTACACACCGGCCTCGCGCTCGGCGCGCTTGCGCAGCACGAAGGCCTTGCGGTCGAGGGCGATGCCGCTGTTGACGCCGTCGGCCACGAAGAGCTGGCGGAAGACCGGCATGGTCGAGCGGGCGGTGGCGCCCAGCAGCTCGGGGGCGACGGGCACCTCGCGCCAGCCGAGGACGTTCAGCCCCTCCTCGCCGGCGATCGTCTCGATCTGTGAGACGGCGGCGTCCTGGGTGCCCTCGGGGATGAAGGCGATACCGACGGCGTACGCACCGGCATCGGGGAGCTCGAAGTCCGCGACCTCACGAAAGAACGCGTCCGGGACCTGGAGAAGGATGCCGGCGCCGTCGCCCGAGTCGGGCTCGGATCCGGTGGCACCGCGGTGCTCCAGGTTGCGCAGAACGGTCAGCGCCTGCTCGACCAGCTCATGGCTGGCTACACCGGTGAGGGTGGCCACGAACCCGACGCCACAGGCGTCGTGCTCGTTACGGGGGTCGTACATCCCCTGCGGGGCGGGGCGACCGTCCATGGGCGACCAGGCGTCGGAACGCATCGGCTCTCCCGTCGTCGTCGTGGCATGTTCAAGTGCCGAGGGACGACGTTGGCCCTCGCGAAATTTCGTGCAGGTTACATGATGGAGTGGTTCTCGAGAAGTGGATAACTCATTCCAGCATGCGGACACCGGCTGCTGGGGGTGGGCAGCGGCGCAGGTGGGGGCGGGTACGGACAGATCGGCATCCGTGGACCCGGTGACAGAGCAGGCTTCATTGCCCGCGGCGCTTACGGCTCATGCCCGGAGGGCAGGGAATCGAAACCGCCGGGGAACGGCGACTCATTCGAGCCAAACACAGTGTCGCACCGAGAACGGCGATCCGACACCCGGACGTACGTCACAAGGACATGGGACGGCCTCCGGGCGCGGACACCCGAAGGCCGTTCTGGGCTGGTGAGGACCGGTGAGGACCCGGACGGGGCCAGGTGCGCCCATCCGGGTCCGGGTCAGACCGCGGCCCCGACGAGCGAACCGATCGCATACGTCACGGCCGCCGCGCCGCCGCCGAGGGCGAGCTGCCGCAGCCCGCTGAACCACCAGCCGCGGGCGGTCACCCTGGCGACGAGGGCGCCACACGCGAAGAGCCCGACCAGCGCGAGCAGGACGGCGGGCCACAGGGCGGTGGCGCCGAGGAGGTACGGCAGCACGGGAAGCAGCGCACCCAGCGCGAACGAGCCGAAGGACGAGACGGCGGCGACGACCGGCGACGGCAGGTCGTCCGGGTCGATCCCCAGCTCCTCGCGGGCATGGATCTCCAGCGCCTGCTCGGGGTCGCGGGACAACTGCATGGCCACCTCGCGGGCGAGCGCGGGCTCGACGCCACGGGCCACGTACAGGGCCGCGAGCTCCTCCATCTCGTCCACCGGGTGCTTGCGCAGCTCCCGGCGCTCGATGTCCAGCTCCGCCTGGACGAGCTCACGCTGCGAGGCCACCGAGGTGTACTCGCCGGCCGCCATCGAGAAGGCACCCGCCGCGAGGCCCGCGAGGCCGGTGATGACGATGGTCTGCTGGGACACGGCGCCGCCCGCGACTCCGGTCATCAGGGCGAGGTTGGAGACGAGTCCGTCCATCGCACCGAACACCGCGGGGCGCAGCCAGCCGCCGTTCACATCGCGGTGCGTGTGATTGTCGCGGTGCGCCTCGTGGAGCGTCGCCCCGGTCTCGATGATGGACACAGTTCTCCCCTTGATCCGTGTTGCCCCGTGGCGATCCATCAAGCGATGGCCGCCCCTCCTCAACACCTCGAAAGTACGCGCGATGTAAGGGGCGCGCCAGCAAGGCAGGCTTTACTTACCTACGGTCAGCCGGGTGACACGCAGCTCTCCGGCAGCGCACCTCGCACCCCGCGTGGCAGATATCCGGAACAGGCTCGGATGCCGCACGAAGGGGTGACGCGTTGGAGTGGATCGCATGCGATCGGGCCCGCGGCGCACTGCTCGGACTGGCCGTCGGCGACGCGATCGGCGCGCCCGCCGAGAACATGCGGCCGTCCGAGATCCGCCGCCGCTGGGGCCGGATCGAGGGCTTCCTGACGGACAGCCCGGCGGGCACGGACGACACGGAGTACGCGATCTTCTCCGGGCTGCTGCTCGCCCGGCACGGCTCCGCCCTGACCGTCTCACATGTCGAGAAAGCCTGGCACCGCTGGATCGCGGACCTCGACGAAGGCCCGTTCCGCGGTGCCGGCTTCAGCGAGCGGGGGACCCTGGAGAACCTCCGGCGGGGGCTTGCGGCACCCATCACGGCCCAGCACCGGCACGCCTGGAGCGACGGGCTCGCCATGCGGGCCGCGCCCTACGGCGTGTTCGCGGCGGGCAATCCCGCCGAGGCCGCACGCCTGGTCGCCATCGACGGCTGTGTCAGCCACGACGGCGAGGGCATCTACGGCGGCCAGGCGGTGGCGGCGGGAGTCGCCGCCGCGATGGCGGGTGCCGGTCCCGCGGGGGTGATCGGCGCGGCGCTGTCCGTCATCCCCATGGACTCGTGGACCGCGCGCTCCATGCGGCGCGCGGTCGTCGCGGCGGAGCAGGCCGACCCCGACCCCCTCACCCGCGAACGCTCCGTCCGCTCCGCCGTCGTCATCGGCGGCTACCCCTGGACGGATCTCGCCCCCGAGGCCGTCGGCCTCGCCTTCGGGGCGTTCGCGGCGGCCCGGGGCGACTTCCGTACGTCGGTGCTCACCGCGGTCAACATGGGCCGCGACGCCGACACCACCGCGGCACTGGCCGGAGCTCTCGCCGGGGCCATGTCCGGGGTCACCTCGATCCCCCGGGACTGGGCCGAGGCGATCGGCCCGGTCCGGGGCAGCTGCCTCCCCTCGATGCGGGGCTACCACGTGCTCGACATCGCCGACCTGCTCACCCCTGACGACGACACCGAGGCCCTCCCATGCCCCCCGGCCCACTAGACCCCGCAGCCGAACCCATCGCCGACCCCCCGGAAGCAGCTCCGGAGCTCGAGCCCCCGGACGACGAGGCGGGGCCCGGGGAGGGGGCCCGCCCTCACCCGGATCCGGAGGACCCCCACCGCTCCCGGGTCGAAGGCCTCCTCCTCGGCCTCGCCGCGGGCGACGCCGCGGGATGGCCCGCCGCACGGCACCGGGCCGCCCGGATGCCCGAGTGGACCCGGCGGCTGACGCGTGAGCTCGACACCTTCGCTGAGCAGAACGCGACGACGACCCTCCCGGTCCCGATCGCCCTGAACCAGGCGCCGGAGCCCCTGCGGCTCGGCCCGTCGGACGACGCGGAGTGGGCCGCCTTCACCGCCGAGACCGTGCTCGCCGCGGCCCGTGAGGACATCGCGGGCCCCGAACTGGGCCGCAGGATGCGTCAGGCCGTGGACCTCGCCTGGAACTCCCTGGCCGGCAAGGTCGCCGCGGCCGCGGCGCGTGCCCCCGAGGTCGAGTCCGCGGTGCTGCCGCTGCGCGCCCGGATCTCCGTACGCGCGGGTCTGGGCAATCTCGCCACCGGGCTGCGTCCGCCCGCGACCGGCCACGACAACCCGCACTACTTCGACGACGCCGCGTGCGTCCGCGCCGTGGTGCTCGCCGTCGTCCACCCCGGCGACCCGCAGGCCGCCGCCGCTCTCGCCGAGTTCGACGCCCGGTACACCCAGGACGGTGACGGTGTCCACGGCGCCCGCGCGATGGCCGCGGCCGTCTCCGCCGCCCTCGGCGGGGCGCCCGTCGACGCCGCGGTCGACGCCGCTCTCGGCCGGCTCCCCGAAGCCACCGAGATCGGCCGCAACGCCCGGCACGCCGTCAAGCTCGCCCGGGACGCCGACGACGCGTTCTCCCTCGTCCCCCTGCTGGAACACCAGATCGTCGACCACGTCTACAGCTACGGCATCGCCGCCGCCGAGACCGTACCCGTCGCGCTCGCCCTCGCCACGGCCGCCCGCGGGGAGGTCGCCGGAGCGATCCCGGCCGCCGCCTGTCTGTCCCGGGTGGCCGACTCCGCTCCCGCTCTCGTCGGGGCGCTGACCGGCGCGCTCGGCGGCGCCGCCGCCGTCCCCACCGCCTGGCGCGACGCCTGCCGCGTCCTCGCCGGCTGCGCCCTCCCCCACCTCGCCGGCACCGATCTCGTGGAGCTCGCCGGGCTGCTCGCCGCCGCGGTGGTGCGCCGGTAGGGCCTGTCGGTGCGCGGCAGATGTGACGACAGGCCCACGTCCCTGCCGTCCGGGGCAGCACCGGCGGTAACGCGGCCCGCGCACCCGTGCGCCGGGCCGTGCACCCATGAGCCGCCCGCCCGCGCCGGCTTCCCCACGCACACCGGTCCGTCCGATCCGCCCGCCCTCCCCGTGCATCGCGCGCCCGCACCCGGCGGCGAATCCCCGACTCCGCCTTCCCCGCCCGCAAGCACCCCGGGTGGACAATTCCGGCATGACACTCTCAGCGCTCCCGACGCCCGCCGCGCTCGAGGACCGGATCACCGGCTGCCTCGTCGGCGCGGCGGTCGGCGACGCCCTCGGCGGCCCGGTCGAGGGCTACACCCCGGAGCAGATCGTGGAACGCCACGGCGGCCGCGTCCACGGCATCGTCGGCCCCTGGCACGGTGCGGACTGGCGCACCGCCCGCCCCATCGCCCCGTACCACAAGGGCGACGGGCACATCACCGACGACACGCTGATGACCCATGCCCTCGTACGCGTCTACGCGGCGGTGCGCGACCACCTCGACGCCTACGCGGTCGCCGACCACCTCGTGCCCGACCTGATCTCCACACCCCGCTGGATCCCCGAGCTGGAGGCCGAGGCCCTCCCCCTCCAGCGGATCTTCCTCGCCGAGAAGTGGCTGGTGGCCCGCCTCCACTACGGCCATGTCGACCCGCGCGAGGCCGGCACCGGGAACATCGTCAACTGCGGTGCCGCGATGTACATGGCACCGGTCGGCCTGGTCAACGCCGCCAACCCCGCGGCGGCCTACGCCGAGGCCCTGGACATCGCCGGCGCCCATCAGTCCTCGTACGGCCGTGAGGCGGCGGGTGTCTTCGCCGCGGCGGTCGCCGCGGCCTGCGCCCCGGACGCCAACCCGGGCACCGTCCTCGACACCTGTCTCGCTCTCGCCAAGGACGGGACCCGTGCGGCGATCGAGGCCGTGGCCGAGGTCGCCGCCCCGCACTCCGACTTCGAGGCCGCGCTGCGCCCCCTGCGGGAGGCCGTCGCGCCGTTCGACACGGTCGGCTCCGACTACCGGGCACCGTCCCTCGGGGCCCGCCGCCCCTCACGGCTCCACGCGATCGAGGAGCTGCCCGTCGCCCTGGGGATGCTGCTGGTCGGGGGCGGCGACTACCGCCGCACCGTCCTCGGCTCCGTCAACTACGGCCGTGACTGCGACTCCATCGCCACCATGTCCGGGGCGATCGCAGGCGCGCTGCACGGCGTGGAGCCCATCCCGCCGGACTGGGTGAAGACCGTCGCCGAGGCCAGCCGACTGGATCTGCACGCACCGGCGCGGGAGCTCGCCGCGGTCGCGCGGGAGGTCTTCGCGCGGGACACGGAACGCCGTCGTACCCATGAGGCGGCCTTCACCCGGTTCTCCGACGCCGCCCCGCTGACGGGCGCCGCCCGGTGAACCTGCGGCTCACCTGGGTCCAGCCCGAGGACCTGGTCGGTCATGAGCTGCGCCAGGCCACCGAGGACGGGCGGGACGCGTCCGACATCGCCGGGCGCTGGCGCGCGGCAGGCGGCCCCGGGGCGCCGCCCGCCGCGGGGGCCTCCGCGGTCCCCGCCGACCCGCGCCTCAGGGCACTCGCCCTGACGCTGCTCGACGAACTGGCCTCGCTGCCCTGCCCGTCGACGCCGGACGAGCCGTCCGCCCTGACCGGGATCATCGCCGCCAGCCCCGCCTGGCCCCACGACGCACGAAGCGCGGCACCGGCCGCCGGGCCCCGTGGCGAACCCCCGCACGACGCACTCCACGACCGCCTCCACGCCGCCTGGCTCGGCCGGGCCGCGGGATGCCTGCTCGGCAAGCCGGTGGAGAAGCTCCCCCTCCACGGGATCCGCGCGCTGGCCCGCGCCGCGGGCAACTGGCCGCTCGGCGGCTGGTTCACCGCCAGGGGCGTCCCCGCGGCGCTGCTGGCCGAGCACCCCTGGAACCGCCGCTCCGCCGCCACATCGCTGGCGGAGAACATCGACGGGATGCCCGAGGACGACGACCTCAACTACCCGCTGCTGAACCTGCTCCTCCTCGAGCGCTACGGAGACGGCTTCACCACCGCCGATGTGGCCCGGCTCTGGCTCGACGAGCTGCCCGCCGGCCGCACCTTCACCGCCGAGCGCATCGCGTACCGCAATCTGCTCGCCGGACTCGAGCCGCCGCTCACCGCGGCCCACCGCAATCCGTTCCGGGAGTGGATCGGCGCCGCGATCCGGGCCGACATGCACGGCTGGACTCATCCGGGCGACCCCGCGGCCGCGGCTGCCCGCGCCCACCGCGACGCGACGCTCACCCACACGGCCAACGGTGTGTACGGCGCGATGTTCGTCGCCGCGGCGCTCGCCGAGGCGGCGACGGGCAGGGCCGACGTCCACCAGTGCCTGCGCACGGGTCTGTGTGTCGTACCGCCCGGCTCCCGGCTCGCCCACGCCGTCCGCACGGGCATCGACACAGCCGCCCGGTACGAGGACTTCGACGAGGTGGTGGACCGCCTCCACACCGCCTACGGCACCTACCACTGGGTGCATGTCATCCCCAACACCGCCCTGCTGTGCGCGGCACTCACCCATGCCGGCGGCGACTTCACCGGCTCCATCTGCCGTGCCGTCTCCGGCGGCTGGGACACCGACTCCAACGGCGCCACCGCCGGCTCCCTCGCCGGGCTGCTCGCGGGGCACCCGGACCGGCTGCCCGAACGGTGGACGGCCCCGCTCAAGAACCGGCTCGCCACCACCGTCGGCGGCTTCGACGGCATCGGCTTCGACACCCTCGCCCAACTCACGCGCGCCCGGATCCCCCTGGAGGACGTCCGCACATGACCGGCATCGTGGTGCTCGGCAGCACCAACATGGACCTCGTCGCCTATGTCCCGAGAGCGCCGCAGCTCGGAGAGACCGTCACGGGACGGGAGTTCCGTACCATCCCCGGCGGCAAGGGCGCCAACCAGGCCGTCGCGGCGGCCCGGGCCGGCGGTGAGGTGTCGATGATCGGGGCGGTCGGCACCGACCAGTTCGGTGCCCGGCTGCGGGACGCCCTGGAGCATTCCGCCGTCGACACCGATCTGCTGCGCACCGTCGAGGGCACGTCGGGCACCGCGCACATCGTCGTCGACGACGACGGCGGCAACGCGATCGTGGTGATCCCGGGCGCGAACGGCACCGTCGACCATCTCACTCCCGGCGACGAGTCCGTGATCGCCGGCGCCGACGCGCTGCTGCTCCAGCTCGAACTGCCGCTCGCCGGGGTGATCGCCGGGGCCGAGGCGGCCCGCCGCCACGGGGTGCGTACCGTCCTCACCCCGGCTCCCGCCCAGCCGCTGCCGCCCGAACTGCTCGCCGCCGTGGACCTCCTGGTGCCGAACGAGCACGAGGCCGCCCTGCTCGCCGGCACCACGGAGCCGCGCGCCGCCGCCGAAGCGCTGCTCCGCCAGGTACCCGAAGTGGTGGTCACGCTGGGCGCGGGGGGCAGCCTGTACGCGGCCCGTGGTGCCGAACCGGTGATGGTCCCCGCTCCCCGGGTACGCGCCGTCGACACGACCGCCGCGGGTGACACCTTCGTGGGAGCCCTCACGGTGGCGCTGGTCGAGGGCAGACCGGTGCGGGACGCGATGGTGTGGGCCTCGGCGGCCGCAGCCCTGTCCGTACGGCGTCCGGGTGCCTCGTCCTCCATGCCCACCCGTCCGGAGATCGACCGGGCGGTGGCCGACGGCATCGAGGACGGCGGGGCGGCGGTGTCCCCGTAGACCGGAGCGCGCACCGAACACGGGGGCGCCGTGGACCGGACCGCACACCGAACACGGGGCGGTCCGTCCCGTCCGTCAGCAGCAACCACCGCAGGAGTCTCGCGAGGAGCTTGGAGTCCCCATGCACGACGCCGACGCAGCCGGTCCTCACCCCGCCAAAGACGGTCCGCTCGCCGGGCTGCGCGTCCTCGATCTCGCCACCCTCTTCGCCGGACCGCTCGCCGCGACGATGCTCGGTGACTTCGGCGCCGACGTCATCAAGGTCGAGCACCCGGCCAAACCCGATCCTTCGCGGGGCCACGGCCCCGACAAGCAGGGCGTCGGCCTGTGGTGGAAGCTGCTCGGCCGCAACAAGCGCGCCATCACCCTCGATCTGTCCACGTCCGGTGGCCGTGAGATCCTGCTGCGGCTCGCCGCCACCGCGGATGTCGTCATCGAGAACTTCCGCCCGGGCACCCTGGAGAAATGGCGCCTCGGCTGGGACGAGCTGAGCGCCGCCAACCCCCGGCTCGTGCTGGCCCGGGTCACCGCTTTCGGCCAGTTCGGACCGTACCGCCGCCGCCCCGGCTTCGGCACTCTCGCCGAGGCGATGAGCGGCTTCGCCGCCATCACCGGGGAGCCCGACGGTCCTCCGACGCTGCCCCCGTTCGGCCTCGCCGACTCCATCGCCGCCCTGGCCACGTCGTACGCCGTGATGACCGCACTGACCGCGCGGGACTCGACCGGCCGCGGGCAGGTCGTCGACATGGCCATCATCGAGCCGATCCTCACCGTTCTCGGTCCGCAGCCCATCTGGTTCGACCAGCTCGGCTATGTGCAGCCGCGCACCGGCAACCGCTCACGCAACAACGCTCCGCGCAACACCTACCGGACCGCCGACGGGGCCTGGCTCGCGGTCTCCACCTCCGCCCAGTCCGTCGCCGAGCGGGTGCTGCGGCTGGTCGGCCGGCCCGAGCTCACGAGGGAGCCGTGGTTCGCCACGGGCAGCGGCCGGGCCGAGCACGCCGACGTGCTCGACGAGGCGGTGGGGTCATGGATCGCCCGGCGCACCCGTGACGAGGTCCTGGCCGCGTTCGAGAGCGCGGAGGCCGCGGTCGCCCCCGTCCACGACGTCCGCGACGTGATGACCGATCCCCAGTACCGGGCCCTGGACAGCATCACCGAGGTGCCCGATCCGGAGCTCGGGACCGTCCGTATGCAGAACGTCCTCTTCCGGCTGTCCGCCACTCCGGGACGCATCCGCTGGGCGGGCCGGCCGCACGGCGCGGACACGGACGAGGTGCTCGGCGAGCTCGGACTCCCGCCCGAGCGGATCGCCGCCCTGCGCAGAGACGGCGCCCTGTGACCGCCCGCCCGGACACCGCGGTGGACATCACCCCCGAGACGACCCCGCTCACCTGGCTCTACGCCCCCGGGGACCATCCCGGCACCGTCCACAAGGCACTGTCCTGCGGGGCCGACATCGTGATCGTCGACCTCGAGGACGCGGTCCCGCCCGACCGCAAGGCCTACGCCCTCGCGGCGACCGCCGAACTGCTCGCCGCGCCCCAGCCGGTGCCGGTGCACGTCCGGATCCATGCGGAGCGGGACATCGCGGCGCTGGCCGGACTGCCCGGTCTGGCCGCTCTGCGGATCCCCAAGGTCACGCACGCCGACGACGTCCTGGGGCCGGCGTCGCTCGCCCCGGGCACGGGCCTGTACGCCCTGCTGGAGTCGGCCTCCGGGGTCGAGCACGCCTATGCCATCGCGACCGCGACGCACGCGGTGCGCGGGATCGCCCTCGGCGAGGCGGATCTACGGGCCGATCTTGGCGTACGGGACGACAGGGGGCTCGACTGGCCGCGCAGCCGGGTCGTGGTCGCGGCGCGGGCGGCCGGGCTGCCGCCTCCGTCGCAGTCCGTATACCCGGACATCCGCGATCTGGACGGCCTCGCCGACTCCTGCGCCCATGGCCGGGCCGTCGGATTCCTGGGCCGTGCGGCGATCCACCCCCGTCAGCTGCCGGTCATCGAACGGGCGTATCTGCCCAGCCCCGAGGAGGTGGAGCAGGCCGAGGAGATCGTCAAGGCGGCGGAGACGGACGCGGGCGCGCTGGCCCTGCCGGACGGCCGTTTCGTCGACGCCGCGGTGGTGGCGACGGCACACCGCACGCTCTCACTGGCCCGCCGCGGCGACTAGGGGGCTTCTGACGGATCTCCGTGGCGTCGCGACGCCCGGCCCTCACTCTCGCCGCACCGGCCGAAAGCCCAAGTACATCCAGTACGAGGGCTTCCGGCCGGCACCTCGAGAGCACGCACCGGACGCCGCTCCTTCCTCCACGGAGATCCATCAGAAACCCCCTAGGTTCTGTCTTCCCTGGACCACCACCATCTACATCGCCGGACTCCACCTCGCCGCCATCTTCATCTGGTCAGCGAAATGACCCGAAGGAGACGGCCCAGGCCGCGTTCGGGCTGTCGAACCGGGAAGGCCCCCCGACCTGCTGGTCGGGGGGCCTTCGGGTCCACGGCGGGGTGGCGGGCGGCGGAGGAGTTCGGCCTCAGCGGGCCGGCTTCGGATCCGCCGCCTCGCCGTCGCTGTCCTTGTCCAGGTCGGCGGCCACGGCCACGGCCTCGGGCTTCTCGTCGGCTCCGGGCTTCTGCTCGTCGGCCGCCTCGTCCGACGGCGCGGAGTCGCCGGCATCGCCGGGGGCGTCGCCGGCCACCGGCGTCTTCGAGGGCTCGACGACCTCCTCGCGGCCCGGACGCAGTCGCGCCGAGATCACGATGTAGGCCACCGCGAGCGCGAAGACGACGATCGCCGTCCAGACGTTGAGCCGCAGGCCCAGGATGTGGTGGGCCTCGTCGACACGCATGTACTCGATCCAGGCGCGGCCGGCGCAGTACGCGGCGACATACAGCGCGAAGGCCCGTCCGTGGCCAAGCTTGAAGCGGCGGTCAGCCCAGATCACCAGCAGGGCGACACCGACGCACCAGAGCGACTCGTAGAGGAACGTCGGGTGGTACAGGCCCGCCTCGCGGTTGACGCCCTCACTGATCTTGAGGGCCCAGGGCAGGTCCGTGGGCTTGCCGTACAGCTCCTGGTTGAACCAGTTGCCCCAGCGGCCGATCGCCTGGGCGAAGGCGATGCCGGGCGCGATGGCGTCGGCGTACGCCGGGAGCGGGATGCCCCGTCTGCGGCAGCCGATCCAGGCACCGACCGCTCCGAGGGCGATCGCGCCCCAGATACCGAGGCCGCCCTCCCAGATCTTGAACGCGTCGACCCAGTTCTCACCCTCGCTGAAGTACAGCTGGTAGTCGGTGATCACGTGGTAGAGGCGGCCGCCGACGAGGCCGAACGGCACCGCCCAGACGGCGATGTCGGCCACCGTGCCGGCTGTGCCGCCGCGGGCGATCCAGCGCTTGTTGCCGTACCAGACGGCGACGAAGACGCCGATGATGATGCAGAAGGCATAGCCGCGCAGCGGTACCGGTCCGAGATTGATCACACCGGTCGACGGGCTGGGAATGTAGGCAAGGTCCATGGCACGTCCGACGCTACCTTGCCGGACGGGACCCTTCGCAACCCGCCCGGCAACGTATGGGTAACGAGCAGCCGAATGCGCGTGCCCGGCGCCGCCGCCGTCCTGCCCGGGACCCGCGGGACGTCCGGCCCTTCCGGCAGGGGAGCCGGGGACGCTACGAGGCTCCGGGGGTGCTCGGCAGGCCCGTCCCCTGCTGCTTCTTCCGATTGGCCTCGGCGACCCATTTCTTCAGGTTCTCCGGGGAGATCTGCTCGGTCCCCTTCTGGGGGTAGATCGGCTCCCCGTTCAGCAGCACCGTCGGTGTGGCCCGGAAACCGCTGGTGGAGAAGCTTGCGGCCGACTTCTTCACCCAGTCGTCGTATGTGCCCTTCTCCACGCAGCTACGGAACGCGGGCGTGTCCAGGCCCTCGACCTGCTTCGCGAGCTCGATGAGCTTGCCGTTGTCGGCGAAGGCGTCGTCGGTCTCCGAGGGCTGGTTCGCGTAGAGCACGTCGTGGTACGGAACGAACTTCCCGGCGTCCTGGGCGCACGCCGCCGCGTTCGCGGCTCGCAGGGAACCGGTGCCGCCCAGGTTCTCGTCGATGATCGTGACGAGGTGGTACTCGGCCCTGGCCTGCCCGGAGTCCACGAGCCCGTGGACGGTGTCCCGCATCGTGGTCTCGAACTGGGCGCACGCCGGGCAGCGGAAGTCCTCCCAGACCGTGAGCGTGGCCGGTGCGTCGCTCTTGCCCGCGGGGATCGCCAGCTGGTCCTTGCCCGTGGCGGCGCTGGGCGCGGTGACGGGTCCGGTCTTCGGGGCCGTGCTGCCCTTGGTGTCCTTGCCGGCGTTGGCGGCGATCACGCCGACGACCGCGGCGAGACCGAGCACACAGACCACGGCCGCGGCCACGATCAGCAGCCGCCGTCTCTTCTCGCGCGCCTTGTCCAGCTCACGTTCCCGCAGGAGCCGCTCACGCGCGGCCCGCCTTCCGTCAGGGTTGTTGTCGCTCACGCCACAGCAACGACCCGGGGAGGCGCCCATGCGCCTCCCCGGTCGGAGGTCCACCCGTACGGGCGAGCCGCGGGGTGCGAAGCCGGCGGTGCGGCGGGGAGCCGGAGGGACCGGCCCTGCGGCCGCCCGGCCGGCTCCCCGGTCCGCGAGGACCTACAAGGAAGTCCGCCGGTCAGCGCCGGCGTACGCCCTGTGCCAGGTCGCCGGCGAGGGCGCGTACGGCCGCGATACCCGCCGCGTGGTCGTCCGCGTCGAGCAGCCTCTTGACGAAGGCCGAGCCGACGATGACGCCGTCGGCGAAGCCGGCGACCTCGGCCGCCTGCTCGGCGTTGGAGACGCCGAGGCCGACGCAGACGGGGAGGCCGTCGCGGCCGGCCGGGGTGGCGCGGGTACGCCGCACCAGGTCTTCGGCCTGGGCGCCGACCGACTCCCGGGTGCCGGTGACCCCCATCAGCGAGGCGGCGTAGACGAAACCCGCACCCGCCTCGGTGATGGTGGCGAGCCGCTCGTCCTTGCTGCTCGGCGCGACGACGAAGACCGTGGCGAGGCCGTGCTTCTCGGCATGCTGGCGCCACACTCCGGACTCCTCGACCGGCAGGTCGGGCAGGATGCAGCCCGCGCCGCCCGCCTCGGCGAGCTCGGTGGTGAAGCGCTCGATGCCGTAGCGGTCGATCGGGTTCCAGTACGTCATCACGAGCACCGGCTTGCCCGTGGCCTGATGGGCTTCGCGCACGGTGCGCATGACGTCCGCGATCTTCACTCCGCCGCGCAGGGCGATGTCGTCGGCGGTCTGGATGACCGGGCCGTCCAGGACGGGGTCGCTGTGGGGCAGACCGACCTCGACGATGTCCGCGCCGCCGTCGAAGACCGCCTTGATCGCCTCGATGCCGCCGTCGACGGTCGGGAAACCGGCCGGGAGGTAGGCGATCAACGCGGCCCGGCCCTCCGCCTTGGCCTGCGCCAGGGTGTCGCTCAGCAGCTGAATGTTTCCGCTCACTTCGCGTCCCCCTCGATCTCGGCGATCTCGCCCGCCGCGTCGGCCTCCACGACGGCGCCCGCCGCCGCTTCGGTGTCGTACAGCCCGAAGTAGCGGGCTGCCGTGTCCATGTCCTTGTCGCCGCGGCCGGACAGATTGACGACGATGAGCCCGTCCTCGCCGAGCTCCCTGCCGAGGTCGAGCGCCCCGGCCAGGGCGTGCGCCGACTCGATCGCCGGGATGATGCCCTCCGTACGGGACAGCAGCCGCAGCGCCTGCATGGCGGCGTCGTCGGTCACGGCCCGGTACTCACCGCGTCCGCTGTCCTTGAGGTACGAGTGCTCGGGGCCGATGCCCGGGTAGTCCAGCCCTGCCGAGATGGAGTACGGCTCGGTGATCTGGCCCTCGTCGTCCTGGAGGACGTAACTGCGCGAGCCGTGCAGGATGCCCGGCTCACCGGCGGTCAGCGTGGCCGCGTGCTCCCCGGTCTCCACGCCGTGGCCCGCGGGCTCGCAGCCGACCAGCCGGACGCCGGTGTCGGGGATGAACGCGTGGAAGAGGCCGATGGCGTTGGAGCCGCCGCCGACGCAGGCGACCGCCGCGTCCGGGAGGCGCCCGGCGCGCTCCAGGATCTGGCGGCGTGCCTCGACCCCGATGACCCGGTGGAAGTCACGGACCATCGCCGGGAAGGGGTGCGGGCCCGCGACCGTGCCGAAGAGGTAGTGGGTGTGGTCGACGTTGGCGACCCAGTCGCGGAACGCCTCGTTGATGGCGTCCTTGAGGGTGCGGCTGCCGGACTTCACCGGGATGACCTCGGCGCCGAGCATCCGCATCCGGGCGACGTTCAGCGCTTGGCGCTGGGTGTCGATCTCGCCCATGTAGATGGTGCAGTCGAGGCCGAAGAGCGCGCAGGCGGTGGCGGTGGCGACGCCGTGCTGGCCGGCGCCGGTCTCGGCGATGACCCGGGTCTTGCCCATGCGCTTGGTGAGCAGGGCCTGTCCCAGCACGTTGTTGATCTTGTGGGAGCCGGTGTGGTTGAGGTCTTCGCGCTTGAGGAAGACGCGTGCGCCGCCCCCGTGCTCGGCGAAGCGGGGCACCTCGGTGAGCGCGCTGGGACGGCCCGTGTAGTTCACGAGCAGATCGTCGAGCTCGGCGGCGAACGCCGGGTCGGCCTTGGCCTTGTCGTACTCGACGGCCACCTCGTCGACGGCGGCGACGAGGGCCTCGGGGATGAACTTGCCGCCGAAGTGGCCGAAGTAGCCCCGGGCATCGGGCACCAGGCCCTCGGGGTCGGGAATGAAGTAGTCGCTGGGCATGCCAGAACTCCTTGTGAGCGATAAGCCGAGAAGAAGTGTGGGTGATGACGTCGCGGAACGCCGAGCGCGTGAGCACTTCGTGCGCTTCGCTCAGCGGCGCCATCGCATGCCGTTGACCTGGCCTGGCTCGTCCCCGATGACATATCGGACCCGCCGTCCGTGCACCCGCCGCGCCGGAGCCCGGCAGCCGCGCGGGCGACAGCCGCGCGCCAGGGGCGCGTGCGGCAGTCGGGCGGGCGCAGCCGTACCGGCCGGGAGGTGAAGCCCCGGCCGGGAAGCGGCTGTGCGGCGGACGACGGCGGTCATGGGCGGAGGGTCAGCCTCTCCCGTGGCGCAGCGCCGGGTGGGCCCCGGCCGCGACCAGATCGGCCACGGCGGCCTTGGGATCACGGCCCGTGACCAGGGACTCTCCGACCAGGACCGCGTCGGCGCCTTCGTTGGCGTAGGCGATCAGGTCGTGCGGGCCGCGGATGCCGGACTCGGCGATCTTGACGATGCCCGAGGGGATCTCGGGAGCGACCCGCTCGAAGGTGGAACGGTCCACCTCGAGGGTCTTGAGGTTGCGCGCGTTGACGCCGATGACCTTGGCTCCGGCGTCGACCGCTCGCTCGGCCTCCTCCTCGTCGTGGACTTCGACGAGCGGGGTGAGGCCGATCGACTCGGCACGCTCGATCAGAGAGACCAGGGCCTCCTGGTCGAGTGCGGCGACGATCAGCAGGGCGAGGTCGGCGCCGTAGGCACGGGCCTCCCACAGCTGGTAGGAGGTGACGATGAAGTCCTTGCGCAGCACGGGGATGTCCACCCGGGCCCGCACGGCCTCGAGGTCCGCGAGCGAACCGCCGAAGCGGCGCTGTTCGGTGAGGACCGAGATGACGGCGGCGCCGCCCGTCTCGTAGTCGGCGGCGAGTCCGGCCGGGTCGGCGATGGCGGCGAGCGCGCCCTTGGAGGGGCTGGAGCGCTTCACTTCGCAGATGACCTTGACTCCTTCGCCGCGCAGCGCGGCGACGCCGTCCTTGGCCTGGGGCGCCTTGGCGGCACGCTCCTTGAGCTCGTCGAGGCTGACCCGCGCCTGCCGCTCTGCGAGGTCGGCGCGCACGCCGTCGATGATCTCGTCGAGCACACTCACGCGAGCGGCCCCCTTCCGGGAGATTGATGGTGGATCACTGTCGGCCATGTCGATGGTATCCGCAGGAGGGCGAAGGCCCCGCATCCGGTTGACGGGCATCCCACTCCCTGGAATCGGGCACCGTGCCCCTCACCACGGGTCATGGCGCGAGCACCGCCCCGAACGGGAGGTTCCTGATCACCGTGAAGGCCAGCAGGACGCCGCCGAGGGCCCATCCCCAGGCGGCCGGCAGCCCGAACCCGACGGGCCGACCACGGGCCGCGCGCAGGAGCCAGACGGTCCATACGACGGCGAAGATCCCGTAGGCGGCGGTGGCGAGGGCGTTGAAGCCCAGGGCAGCGCCGAGATCGCCGTGGATGAAGGCGTGGGCGCTGCGCAGGCCGCCGCAGCCGGGGCAGTAGACGCCCGTGAACCGCAGCAGCGGACAGACCGGGTAGTGGCCGGGCTCGTTCGGGTCCACGGCACCGACGTAGGCGAAGGCCGCGGCGACACCGGCCAGGGTGGCCAACGGCGGCGCGAGCCGCCTCGCGAGCGGCACGGGACCGGACGGGGGCCCATGGACCGGCGCGGGCGCCGGCACCGGAGGGGGCGGCCCGGCGGCCGCGGTCACGGGCCCGGGGACCGGCTCGTACGGCGCGTGCCCCGGTGCGGGGGAGTCGCCCGGCTCCCGGGCGGCAGAAAAAACATCCACATCGCGATTGTCCCCCCGTCATACGGGGAGACGCAGCCCGGGCTCGCCGGACTGCGTCTCGTTCGGAGCGCTCGGACGGTGCCCGCCGGCGCCCGGCCCGCGAAGGTGGGTCAGACGGTCGCGGTGGCCTCGGCAGGCGCGGCCTGCACGGCGGGAGCCTGGACCCGCACCGGCTCGAGCTTGGAACCGAGTCCGGCCGCCTTCATCGCACCGCCCACGACGGCGCCCAGGATGATCACGCCGAAGCCGGCCCAGAAACCGAGGGGGTTGTTCGCCACCATGAAGACTCCCGCGACGCAGAAGCCGATGAAGCTGATGATGACGCCGGTCCAGGCGGCCGGGGTGTGTCCGTGGCTGCTGCCCGCCATGAAGTCCCTACCTATCAGATGTGGGTTTGTGCTGTGGGGTGAGGCTGTGGGGTGTGACGCGGCCTCCCCGCGCCGTGGCGTGGGAGACCTCCTCGCACCCATTGTCCCGTACGCCGGTGGGTGTCCGGACGTGGGGGTCGTCACTGATCGCGAGTGCGACGCACCGGGTTCCACGGCGGCGGTCACCGGGCCGGGAGGCCGGGGCGGCCGGGTGCCGCCGGGGACGGGACGGGGTATCCGTCACTCGTCGCCTGTGGGGTCCTCGCCGCGGTCCAGGGCCTTCCACAGGTCCTCCGGGCGGTCCGGGTCGACCGCCGGACGGGCCCTGCGCGCGCCCGCGCCCTCACGCTCGTAGCGTCCCGACATCGCGGGCCAGGAGCCGCCGTACCGCAGCGCGAGCAGTCCCGCGACCAGGATCAGCAGTCCGCCGCCGGCCGTCACGTAGGGCCAGACGGTGTGGATGACGGCGTCGGCCGTGGCGGCGGTGGTGCCACTGGTCCGCCGGGCCTGATCGTCGAGGCCCGTGCTGCCGGAGGCACCGAGGAAGGCCGCGACGGCCGCGCCCGCACCGCTGAGCGCGAGCAGGACGGACACCAGCAGCCGGCCCGTGCGGCGCACGGCGAAGACGGCGACGAGGGCGGCCAGGCCGACGACGGCGAGGGCGGCGGGCAGTCCGGTGACATCGCGGCCGTCCGCCTGCAGCGGGACGGTTCCGCCGACGGCGTCGGCCACGCCCCGAGCCCACACCTGCCCCGAGGCGAGCAGCACCACTGCGGCACCGGCGGCACCGAGCAGCAGGGCGGCGGCAAGGCTGCGCCGGCTGCTGCCCGCCTCCGGCGTCTTCCGTGCGCTCTCGGCGCGGGGCTGGGGTACGGATGCAGCGCTCACGCACCCCACTATCCCTTACGCGTTCAGGCGCCGTTCAGCCGGTTCGCGGTATGGACGGCCCGCAGTACGGCGGCGGCCTTGTTCCGGCATTCCGCGTCTTCGGAGTCCGGATCCGAGTCGGCCACGATCCCCGCCCCGGCCTGCACATACGCGGTGCCGCCGCGCAGCAGCGCGGTGCGGATGGCGATGGCGGTGTCGGAGTCCCCTGCGAAGTCGAGATAGCCGACACAGCCGCCGTACAGTCCGCGCCGCGAGGGCTCCAGCTCCTCGATGATCTGCATCGCGCGCGGCTTCGGGGCGCCCGAGAGCGTTCCCGCGGGGAAGCAGGCGGTCAGGACGTCGAAGGCGGTGCGGCCTTCGGCGACCTTGCCGGTGACGGTCGACACGATGTGCATCACGTGCGAGTACCGCTCGACGGACATGAAGTCGACCACTTCCACCGAGCCCGGCTCACAGACCCGGCCGAGATCGTTGCGCCCCAGGTCGACGAGCATCAGATGCTCGGCGCGCTCCTTCGGGTCGGCGAGGAGCTCTTCGGCGAGGTCGTGGTCCTCCTGCGGGGTCGCGCCGCGCGGCCGCGTCCCGGCGATGGGGTGCACCATGGCGCGCCCGTCCTCGACCTTGACCAACGCCTCCGGGCTGGAGCCGACGACGTCGAAGGGGCCGTCGTCGTGCGGGAAGCGGATCAGGTACATGTACGGGCTCGGGTTGGTGGCCCGCAGCACCCGGTAGACGTCGAGGGCGCTCGCCGTGCACGGGGTCTCGAACCGCTGCGAGGGCACGACCTGGAAGGCCTCCCCCGCGCGGATGCGCTCCTTGATGTCCTCGACGGCTTCCTGGAACTGCCCGGTGCCCCACAGCGGTGCCGTGTACGGGGGGAGCTCGGACGGCGGGAGGGCGCTCGGCCGGTAGTCGACCGGACGGGCGAGGTCGGACTCCATCGCGTCGAGGCGGGCGACGGCGTCCGCGTAGGCCTCGTCGACGCCCGTGTCGAGGTCGTTGTGGTTGATCGCGTTGGCGATCAGCAGGACGGAGCCGTCCCAGTGGTCGAGGACGGCGAGGTCCGAGGTGAGCAGCATGGTCAGCTCGGGAAGCCGCAGGTCGTCACGGCCGTGCTCGCCGATCTTCTCCAGGCGGCGGACGATGTCGTAGCCGAGGTAGCCGACCATTCCGCCGGTGAAGGGCGGCATGCCGTCGCCCATGTCACGGGGGGTGTGCAGGGCCTCGACGGTGGCACGCAGGGCCCTCAGCGGGTCGCCGTCCGTGGGGACGCCGACCGGCGGGGTGCCGATCCAGTGCGCCTGGCCGTCGCGGACGGTGAGGGCGGCGTTCGACCGCACGCCGATGAAGGAGTACCGCGACCAGGACCTCCCTCCCCCACCACCTACGGTGTGGGAGGTGCCCCCATCCGCCGACTCCAGCAGGAAGGTGCCGGGGCGCTCCGCCGCGAGCTTGCGGTAGAGGCCGACCGGGGTGTCGCCGTCCGCGAGGAGTCGGCGGCTGACGGGGATGACACGGCGGTCGGCCGCCAGCTTGCGGAACGTCTCGAGATCCATGGCGTACGACCCTACTGGCCCAGCGGCAGCACATCGGCGTCGAAGCAGGTGCGGTCGCCGGTGTGGCAGGCGGCGCCGATCTGGTCGACCTTGACGAGGACGGTGTCGGCGTCGCAGTCGAGCGCGACCGACTTGACGTGCTGGACATGGCCGGAGGTGTCGCCCTTGACCCAGTACTCCCTGCGGCTGCGCGACCAGTAGGTGGCGCGCCCGGTGGTCAGGGTGCGGTGCAGGGCCTCGTCGTCCATCCAGCCGAGCATGAGCACCTCGCCGGTGTCGTACTGCTGGGCGATGGCCGGCACCAGACCGTCGGCACTGCGCTTGAGGCGCGCGGCGATGGCGGGGTCGAGGGCGCTGGGCGTGCTGGGCGTGCCTGTCATGAGGTCATTGTGCCGCGCCCACGGGCCCGTCCCGGCCGGGCGTCCACTGGGCGGACTCCCCGCCCCGGTCGTAGGCTGACCAGCATGTCGACCCATGCCAAGCGTGAACGGCTCCTGCTCGCGGATCTGTTGGAGGCGGCCGGCCCGGGCGCCCCGACCCTGTGCGAGGGATGGAACACCCGCGATCTCGCGGCGCACGTGGTGGTGCGCGAGCGCCGGCCCGAGGCTGCCGGGATCGTGCTGAGCCCGCTGAAGGGCAGGCTGGAGCGGGTGCAGGCCGAGTTTGCCGCGAAGCCGTACGAGGAGCTCATCCAGCTGATCCGTACCGGGCCGCCGAGACTCTCCCCCTTCGCGCTGAAGCCCGTGGACGAGGCGTCGAACACGGTCGAGTTCTTCGTGCACGCCGAGGACGTACGCCGGGCGCAGCCGGACTGGTCGCCGCGCGAGCCGGACCCGGTGTTCGCCGAAGCGCTCTGGTCGCGGCTGGAGAAGTCGGCCCGGTTGCTGGGCCGCAAGGCACCGGTCGGGCTGGTGCTGCGCCGCCCGAACGGGCAGACGGCCGTCGCGCACCGCGGCGCCCCGGTGGTGACGGTCACCGGGGAGCCGGGCGAGCTGACCCTGTACGCCTTCGGGCGGCAGGACGCGGCACACGTGGAGATCGAGGGCGACAAGGAGGCGGTCGACCGGGTGGGACGGGCCCAGCTGGGGATGGCCTGACCCGGGCGCGGGCCCCGCGTCCTGGGGAGTGCCGGACGCCGCCGGGCAGACGGGACCTTGAAGACACGACCTACGGGGTGCCGGGGGGCGGTTGACCGGGGGCGAGGGCCTTCGCGATCCGGTTCGTCAGCGTCTGCGCGGTGTTCTCGGCCGGGGCCTTCGCACCGTGGGTGGTCGCTACGGCGATGGCCAGCCGTTCGGCGGGGAGATAGGCCTGGACGGCGGCGTATCCGGAGAACGAGGGGTTCGTCAGGATCCAGCCGTTCAGCATCAGCACCCCGAGCCCGAAGTGCTTGGCCTGGGTGTTCTTCTGGCACACCGTGGCGGGGCAGTTCTTCGTGCCGCCGCCGAGCCCGGCGGTGCCGGGGTCGAGCTGGGTACGGAACGCCGCGGGCGACAGCAGCTCGCCCGTCCCGACCGCCTCCGCCGAGCGGGCCAGGTCGCAGATGTGGGTGGTGAGGACGGCACCCGGTGCGGTGGTCCAGGAGGGGTTCCAGAAGGTGGATTCCTCGTAGGGGCCCCGCTCCTCGGTGTAGGCGTGCAGCACCGGCGGCTGGATCTCGGGGGTGAAGCTGTTACGGGTGTCCGCGAGGCCCAGCGGGCCCGTGATGCGCTGCCTCAGCAGCTCGTCGAGCGGCATGCCGCTGATCTTCTCCAGGGCGGCGCCGAGGAGCACGAAGTTGGCGTGGGAGTAGTTCCAGTCGGTGCCCGGCTCGTACCAGAGCGGATGGGCTTCCGGGTAGGCCAGCAACTGCTCGGGCGTCCATTGCCGGAACGGGGCGGCCTCCAGCGCGGCGACGAACTTCGGATCGGTGACGTAGTCATGGAGTCCGGAGGAGGAGTCGCCGAGCATACGCAGGGTGATCTTGTCGGCGTGCGGAGCGTCCGGCAGCCAGCGGGACAGGGGGTCGTCGAGCCGCGCCTTCTTCTCGTCCACCAGCTGCAGCAGCGTGATGCCCATGTAGACGATGGCGACGGAACCGGCCCGGAAGTGCATCCCCGGCGTGGCCCGCACACCGGTCATCGACTGGCCGAGCCCCGCGGTGGCGATCTCCTCGCCGTCCTTGGTGACCCGCAGCAGGACGGCGTTGAGGTCCAGCTCCTTCATCCCCCGCTCGGCGATCCCGAGTACCTCACGGGCCTGTCCTGACGCGGGCACCGGGGAGCTGGTACAGGTACGCCCCTTCCCGGCGGGGGAAGGGGCGGTGGCGGTGGCGTGGAGGCTCGCGGCGAGGAGCGTCGCGACGCAGAGGGCAGTGGCTGACCGCATGCGTCCCATATCTGCCATTATGTCGCGAATGGCGGGTGGGATGCGGGTGTGCTCCGCGCCGGACGGGCTTGGTATGCGCCCCTGCCGTGGGGGCGGCCGGTGTGTCCGTCCTCAAGTTCCCCCAGACTTCGTCCGGGGGGACCCCCAGACGGGCCTGGGGTGTGCCGGGGCCTTGGCGGCGCCCGGTGTGTCCGTCCTCAGGCGCCGGACGGCCTTGGGGTGTGCCCTCTGGCGTGGGTGTGGCCGGTGTGTCCGTCCTCAAGCGGCGGACGGCCTTGAAGGTGTGGCCGGTGCGTGGGGGCGGGAGTTGTGGTGGGTGGTGGGGTGGGGCCCCTCCGGGCTCGTCGCCTTCGGGAGCGGCGGCGTCGCCGTGGTCCGCATCGAGGCGGGCTGTATGCCACCACTCCCTACGGGGCCGACCCTGCACGGCCCCACCCCCAGGCCGCCTGCCGGCTGCGGGAAGGGGGACGCGGAGGGATCGTGTCCGGGACACTAGAGCTCCCCCAGACTCCGTTCGGGGGGACCCCCATTGTGGCGCGCAACCCGAGCGGTGCCGCAACGGCAGGGACAGGCGCGACATAAATCATGCCGTCCAGGGCGCGAGGCCCGCAGCGGCACCCAACGCCCATCACACGCCCCGGGCACGCCCCACACCCCAAGCCCGTCCGGCGATTGAGGACGGACACACCGGCCCCGCCCACGCCAGAGGGCAAGCCCAACAACCGCACCGGCACCGCGAAGCCACCGCACCGCGCAGCCCACCGCACCGCCAGCGCAGCGTCACCGCACCGCGTGCCCCGCCCCCCGTAGCGCGTCCTTGACCTGGCCGATCCGCAGATCGCCGAAGTGGAACACCGACGCCGCCAGCACCGCATCCGCGCCCGCCGCGATCGCCGGCGGGAAGTCGGCCAGCCGGCCCGCGCCGCCCGAGGCGATGACCGGGACCGTGACGTGCTTCCGGACGGCGGCGATCATCTCGGTGTCGTAGCCGTCCTTGGTGCCGTCGGCGTCCATCGAGTTCAGCAGGATCTCGCCGGCACCCAGCTCGGCGGCCCGGTGCGCCCATTCGACGGCGTCGATTCCGGTGCCGCGGCGCCCGCCGTGGGTGGTGACCTCGAAGCCGGACGGCGTCGTGGTGCCCTCGGGGGTGCGCCGGGCGTCCACGGACAGGACCAGCACCTGGCGGCCGAAGCGCTCGGCGATCTCGCGGATCAGCTCGGGCCGGGCGATGGCGGCCGTGTTGACGCCGACCTTGTCGGCCCCGGCGCGCAGCAGCTTGTCGACGTCGTCGGCGGAGCGGACACCGCCACCGACCGTGAGCGGGATGAAGACCTGCTCGGCGGTACGGCGCACCACGTCGTAGGTGGTCTCGCGATCGCCGGACGATGCCGTGATGTCGAGGAAGGTCAGCTCGTCGGCGCCTTCCGCGTCGTACACCTTGGCCATCTCGACGGGGTCGCCCGCGTCCCGCAGGTTCTGGAAGTTGACGCCCTTGACCACCCGGCCGTTGTCCACGTCCAGGCAGGGGATGACTCGGACGGCGAGGGTCATGGCGCCTCTCCTCCCTCTCCCCGGAACGCCTCGACCTCGACCTCCACGACCAGCCGCGGGTCGACGAAGCCGGAGACGATGATCATCGACGCGGCCGGGCGGATGCCGTCGAACAGCTCCTTGTGGGCGCGGCCCACTTCGTCGACGTCCCGGGCGTGGGTGATGTACATCCGGGTGCGCACCACGTCCCGGGCCCCGAGGCCGAGCGCCTTCAGGGCGTCGAGTGCGACGTTGAAGGAGGTGACCGTCTGGTCGTAGGGGCCGCCGTCGACGATGGCGCCTTCGGCCATCGAGGTGCAGCCGGAGACCAGGACGAGACCGTTCGGCAGCTCGACCGCGCGGGAGTAGCCGAAGGCCTCCTCCCAGGGGGCGCTGCCGGGGAGGCGGCGCACGGAGTCGCTCATCGTGACACCGCCGCGAGTGCCTCTTCGAGGGTGAACGCCTTGGCGTAGAGCGCCTTGCCGACGATCGCGCCCTCCACACCCTGCGGGACCAGCCCGGCCAGCGCGCGCAGGTCGTCGAGCGACGAGACGCCGCCGGAAGCGACGACCGGCTTGTCGGTGGCGGCGCACACGTTGCGCAGCAGTTCCAGGTTGGGGCCCTGGAGGGTGCCGTCCTTGGCGATGTCGGTGACGACGTAGCGGGCGCAGCCCTCGGAGTCGAGGCGGGCCAGCGTCTCGTAGAGGTCGCCGCCGTCACGGGTCCAGCCGCGGCCGCGCAGCGTGGTGCCGCGTACGTCGAGACCGACCGCGATCTTGTCGCCGTGCTCGGCGATAACCTTGGCGACCCACTCGGGGGTCTCCAGCGCGGCGGTGCCGAGGTTGACCCGGGTGCAGCCGGTGGCGAGGGCCGCGGCGAGCGAGGCGTCGTCGCGGATGCCGCCGGACAGCTCCACCTTGAGGTCCATCGCCCCGGCGACCTCGGCGACGAGCTCACGGTTGTCGCCGGTACCGAACGCGGCGTCCAGGTCGACCAGGTGCAGCCACTCGGCGCCGGCACGCTGCCAGGCGAGCGCGGCTTCCAGCGGGGAGCCGTAGGACGTCTCCGTACCGGACTCTCCGTGGACGAGGCGGACGGCCTGGCCGTCGCGGACGTCCACGGCCGGGAGCAGTTCAAGCTTCTGAGCCATGATCAGAGGGTCTCGATCCAGTTGGTGAGCAGCTGGGCGCCGGCGTCGCCGGACTTCTCGGGGTGGAACTGGGTCGCCCACAGCGCGCCGTTCTCCACGGCCGCCACGAACGGTTCGCCGTGCGTCGCCCAGGTGACCTTGGGGGCGCGGATGACCGGGTTGGTGACCTCCAGGCCCCATTCGTGGACGGCGTACGAGTGCACGAAGTAGAAGCGGGCGTCGGCGTCGAGTCCGGCGAACAGCCGGCTGTCCTCGGGAGCCTCGACGGTGTTCCAGCCCATGTGGGGCACGATCGGCGCCTTGAGTGGTGCGACCGTGCCGGGCCACTCGTCGAGCCCTTCGGTCTCCACACCGTGCTCGATGCCACGCTCGAAGAGGATCTGCATACCGACGCAGATGCCCATGACCGGGCGGCCCCCGGAGAGCCGGCGGTCGACGATCCAGTGGCCGCGGGCGGCCGTGAGCCCTTCCATGCAGGCGGAGAAGGCGCCGACGCCCGGCACCAGCAGACCGTCGGCGTTCATGGCCGTGTCGAAGTCGCGGGTGATCTCGACATCGGCGCCGACCCGGGCGAGGGCCCGCTCGGCGGACCGGACGTTGCCGAAGCCGTAGTCGAAGACGACGACTTTCCTGCGTTCGGTCATGACCACACGTCCAGTCGCATGACCCCTGCGGCCAGGCACAGCGCGGCACCGATGGAGAGCAGCACGATCAGCCCCTTGGGCATCTGCTGCTTGGCGAACGAGATGATGCCGCCGACCAGGAAGAGGCCGACGACGATCAGCAGCGTGGACAGTCCGGTCACGGTTACAGCGCGCCCTTCGTGGAAGGCAGGATTCCGGCGGCGCGCGGGTCGCGCTCCGACGCATAGCGCAGGGCCCGGGCCAGCGCCTTGAACTGGCACTCCACGATGTGGTGGGCATTGCGTCCGTACGGCACGTGGACGTGCAGGGCGATCTGCGCCTGGGCGACGAACGACTCCAGTATGTGCCGGGTCATCGTCGTGTCGTACGCGCCGATCATCGGCGCCATGTTCTCCGGCTCGGTGTGCACGAGGTACGGCCGGCCCGACAGGTCCACGGTCACCTGGGCGAGCGACTCGTCCAGGGGCACCGTGCAGTTGCCGAAGCGGTAGATGCCGACCTTGTCGCCGAGGGCCTGCTTGAAGGCGGCGCCGAGCGCGAGGGCGGTGTCCTCGATGGTGTGGTGCGAGTCGATGTGCAGATCGCCGTCCGTCTTGACGGTGAGGTCGAACAGACCGTGGCGGCCGAGCTGGTCGAGCATGTGGTCGTAGAAGCCGACCCCGGTGGCCACATCGACCTGCCCGGTGCCGTCGAGGTTGATCTCGACGAGGACGGACGTCTCCTTCGTGGTGCGCTCCACGCGCCCTACGCGGCTCATGGCTTCTGCTCCTTCGGGGGTGTGGGGGTGTCGCCCACGGAACTCTTGAGTGCGCGAACCGCATCGAGGAACGCGTCGTTTTCTTCGGGGGTGCCCGCGGTGACCCGCAGCCGGCCCGGTACGCCGTTGTCCCGGACGAGGACCCCCCGCTCGAGGAGCCTCTGCCACATACGGTGGGCGCCGCCCTCGCCGTCGAACCGTCCGAACTGGACGAAGTTGGCGTCGGAGTCCGTGACCTCGTAACCGGCCGCACGCAGCTCGGTGACCAGCCGGTCCCGCTCGTCCTTGAGCTGCTCGACGTACTTCAGCAGCGTATCGGTGTGCTCCAGGGCCGCGAGCGCGGTGGCCTGGGTGACGGCGGACAGGTGGTACGGGAGCCGCACCAGCTGGACCGCGTCGACCACGGCCCGGTGTGCGGCGAGATAGCCGAGCCGCAGCCCCGCCGCCCCGAACGCCTTGGACATGGTCCGTGAGACGACCAGATTCGGCCTGCCCTCGAGCAGCGGCAGCAGGGAGGGGCGGTGGCTGAATTCCACGTACGCCTCGTCGACGACCACCAGCGAGGGCCTGGCCCGCTGGGCGGCCTCGTACAGCGCGAGGACCGTCTCGGCGTCGACGGCCGTGCCCGTCGGGTTGTTGGGCGAGGTGACGAAGACCACGTCGGGACGGTGCTCGGCGATGGCCCGCGTGGCCGCCTCCGCGTCGATGGTGAAGTCGTCGCCCCGGGGTCCTGAGATCCAGCCGGTGCCGGTGCCTCGGGCGATGAGGCCGTGCATCGAGTACGAGGGCTCGAAACCGATGGCGGTGCGCCCCGGTCCGCCGAAGGTCTGCAGCAGCTGCTGGATGACCTCGTTGGAGCCGTTGGCGGCCCAGACGTTCTCGAGGGCGACCGGATGCTTCCCGGTGCGGGTGAGGTACCTCGCCAGTTCGGTACGCAGCTCGACCGCGTCCCGGTCGGGGTAGCGGTTGAGGCCGCGGGCGGCCTCCCGGACCCGCTCGGCGATGCGCTCGACCAGCGGCTCGGGCAGGGGGTACGGGTTCTCGTTGGTGTTGAGCTGTACGGGGACGTCGAGCTGGGGCGCGCCGTAGGGGGACTTGCCGCGCAGTTCGTCCCGGATGGGGAGGTCGTCGATGCCGACGTCGTCCCCGCTCACCGGGGTGGTGCTCACTTGCCTGGTGCTCACGTGCTCTCGGACACCTTTCCGCCGCTCGCCCTGCCCGGGACACTTCCACCGAAACGCGCCTTCAGCGCGGCGCCGTGCGCGGGCAGGTCCTCCGCCTCCGCCAGCGTCACCACGTGGTGGGTGACCTCTGCCAGCGCCTCGCGCGTGTAGTCCACGATGTGGATGCCGCGCAGGAAGGACTGGACGGAGAGCCCGGACGAGTGACACGCGCAGCCGCCCGTGGGCAGCACATGGTTGGAGCCCGCGCAGTAGTCGCCGAGGGAGACCGGTGCCCAGGGGCCGACGAAGATCGCGCCCGCGTTGCGGACCCGGTTCGCGACGGCGGGGGCGTCGGCGGTCTGGATCTCCAGGTGCTCGGCGCCGTACGCGTCGACCACGCGCAGGCCCTCCTCGATGCCGTCGACGAGGACGATCGCGGACTGCCTGCCGGTCAGTGCCGGCACGATCCGGTCCTCGACGTGCTTGGTCGCGGCGATCTGCGGGTCCAGCTCGCGCTCGACCGCGTCGGCCAGCTCGGGTGAGTCGGTGACCAGGACGGCCGCGGCCAGCGGGTCGTGTTCGGCCTGGCTGATCAGGTCGGCGGCGACATGCACCGGGTCGGCGGTGGCGTCGGCGAGGACGGCGATCTCGGTGGGGCCGGCCTCGGTGTCGATACCGATCCGCCCGGTGAAGTAGCGCTTGGCGGCGGCGACCCAGACATTGCCGGGGCCGGTCACCATATTGGCCGGGGCGCACCCGTCGGCGCCTTTGGTTCCGTCGGTGCCTTCGGTCCCGTCGGTGCCTTTGGTTCCGTACGCGAACATGGCAACGGCCTGGGCGCCGCCCACCGCGTACACCTCGTCGACGCCGAGCAGAGCGCAGGCGGCGAGGATCGTCGGGTGCGGCAGACCGCCGAACTCTTTCTGCGGCGGCGACGCGAGCGCGATGGATTCGACGCCGGCCTCCTGCGCCGGTACGACGTTCATGATCACGGAAGAGGGGTAGACCGACCGGCCGCCGGGCGCGTACAGCCCCACGCGCTCGACCGGAACCCACTTCTCGGTCACCGTGCCGCCGGGCACGACCTTGGTGGTGTGGGTGGTGCGGCGCTGCTCCCGGTGGACGATCCTGGCCCGGCGGATCGACTCCTCCAGTGCCGCCCTGACCTCGGGGTCGAGCTGCTCCAGCGCCGCCGCGAGGGCCTTCGCCGGCACCCGCACCCGCTCGAGGCGCACACCGTCGAACTTCTCCGCGTACTCGATCAGCGCCGCGTTGCCACGATGATGCACGTCCTCGCAGATGGGCCGGACCTTCTCCAGGGCGGCTTCCACGTCGAACTCGGCACGGGGCAGCAGGTCGCGCAGGGCGGCACCCCCGGGAAGGGCGTCACCACGCAGATCGATTCGAGAGATCACGGGTCAATTCTCGCAGACGCGCTCCAAGGGACGGGCGCCCGTATCACTGGCTGATACTTCCCCTCCGCCCGTCGCCGACGGGCTCCCCACCCGCCCCCTTCACCGGGACGTCCGCCGTACCGAACTCCGCGGCCGTCACCGTCTCCCCCTCCTCGCCGGCCCTCCTCGTCGGCCCTTGCCCGCCGGCGCTTGCCGCACCTCCCGGGGGGTGCTTTCGCGCCACTCGCGCGTGCATCCGTCACCGCGCCACCACCGCTCAGCGAGCGCTTCTCGCCATACCGCGTGTCACAGCAGTCGTTCATGACCACTAGCGTTCAGTCCGTTACTCAGCGGGAAGAACGGCTGTACGAACCGGGGAGCAACCGGGAAAGCGAGGGGGCGGCCTTGACCGAGCCGCAGGGCATCGACATGCCCGACGATCTCACCAGGGCCGAGCTGGCCCTGTGGACCTCGTTCGAGGACGGGAGGACCTGCGACCTACGGGACGCGAATCCGCTGCTGAACGATCCCTTCTCGGGCGGGACCTGGGGCCCCGAGCGCAGCGTGCGGGCCGATGTGATCGCCCGGCTGCTGCTCAGCGGCCCGCCCGCGCGACCGGGGCGGGTTTGCGCGCTCAAACTGCGCGGTGCGTTCATCACAGGACGGCTGAAGCTCGCCGGCGGAACGATCGGGCCGTACGTCGAGCTGACCGCCTGCCGGTTCGAGCACGAGCTGGAGTTCCCGGAGGCCCGGTTCACGACGCTGCGGATGGTCGGCTGCGCGATACCCCGGCTTGAAGGTGCCCGACTGCACACCGAGGGGGACCTCCATCTGCCGCGCTGCCGCATCGCGCGCGGGATGCGGCTCACGGACGCGCAGATCGGCACGGACCTGCTGATCAACCAGATCCAGGTCTGGCCCGACCTGCGCGGACGCGCCATCGCGGCGGACGGACTGTCTGTCGCCCAGGATCTGCAGGCCGAGCTGATCGACACCTACGGCGAGGTCAGTCTGCGCGGCGCCAAGGTCGGCGTGTCACTGAGTCTGCGGGGCAGCCGGCTGCGTGCGGCGGAAGGCCGGCGCGCGCTCAACGCCCCCCAGCTGACCGTGGAACGCACGCTCTACATGACCCGGGCGTGGGTGACCACGACGGGCGAACAAGGGGGTACTCCCCCGTTCGGCGTGGTGACCGACGGAACGGCCGTCGGTGGCCAGAGCCCCGGCTCGCGTGAGCGGCGCTTCGAATGCCATGGCGGGGTGCGGCTGGACGACGGACGCTTCGGCGATGCCGTGGACTTCTACAAGGCCCGCTTCGTGCTGTGCACCGCACGGCGGGAAGAGCTCTCGCTGCGCAGGATCGTCACCCCCGAACTGCGTTTCAACGGGGAGCGCCCGGAGGAGGGCCGCGTCGTGCTCAACGGCGCGAAGGTCGTCACGCTGATCGACCTGTCGACGAGCTGGCCGGGGCCGGGCGGTCTGGCGATGGGCGGATTCGTGTACGAGAACCTCGTCCCGTACAGCCGCTTCCCGCTCGCCCGCAGGCTGGAGTGGGTGGCCGCGGCCACCCCTGAATACGCTCCGGAGCCCTACGAACGGCTGGCGACGGTGCTGCGCAACAGCGGAGAGGACGCGGACGCGCGCGAGGTGCTCCTCGCCAAACAGCGGCGGCGGCGCGAGACCCTGCCACTCGCCGCGAAGCTCTGGGGTTATCTGCAGGACTGGACCGTGGCGTACGGCTACCGACCGGGCCGGGCCGCGCTGTGGATGGCGGTGCTGTGGGCGGCCGGAGCGCTCGCCTTCTCGCACCACGATCCGGCGGCGATCAAATCCGACGAGCACCCGGAGTGGAACCCGTCCCTGTTCGCCCTGGACCTGCTGCTTCCGGTGATCAATCTCGGCCAGGACGGCTACTGGCGCCTCGAGGGCCGCTGGCAGTGGCTCGCGGCGGTCCTCATCCTGCTCGGCTGGGTGCTCGCCACGACGGTGGCGGCGGGGGCCACCAGGCTCCTCAGACGGAGCTGACGGACGCCGGGCGCCCGGGCGCCGGGCGGCACGCCACCGGGCTGCCGCCCGGGGGCACCGGGGCGTGCAGTGCGCGGAAGCCGGGGTGCACTGGAGCGCTGGGGCGCGAAGTGCCTCATGCGGGAGCCCCGCGCAGAGCGCACGAGCGCCCCGCGTACGCCTGCCGCTGCCCGGCGTGCAGGCGCCGGAATGCCGCACTCCTTTGCGTTTTCTTGACCTTCATCAGGACAACCATTCCACTCCTACCAAAACTTCACAGATGCCCCCTGGCGCGGCCCTCACCTGCGTCTTTCAATGGTCCGCACCATGTCTCTCCTCCGTGCCCTGATCAGCACCGCCCGCATGGTCCGGCACACCCCGCGGCTCGCCGACGGGCTGCCGCCGGACGACACGGTGCTGCTCGACGTGCCCGACGCCCGGCTCGGGCCGGCGCTCGTCGCGGCGGCGCTCGGCGACCACGAGCCCGCCGCCAAGCTGCTCGCCACCACGCGCGAGGCCGCGGAATGGGAGGACCGCGACCGCTATGTGATGCGGCTCGCGGCCTTCGCCTACAACCGGGGCGACTGGCTGGCCCAGTGGCTCACCGCCGCGCCCCGCGATCCGGACGCCCTGCTGGTGAAGGCCGAACTCGCGGTGCGCCGGGCCTGGGAGTCCCCCGCCCGTACCGAGCAGCTGCGCGAGGTGGGACCGCTGATCGGCGCGGCCGCGGAGGCGAGTCCCCGTGATCCCGTGCCCTGGCGGCTGGCGCTCGACCACGCGCGGGGCACCCACGCCACCCACACCGCGTTCGAGGCGCTGTGGGAGCAGGCGGTACGGCGTTCCCCGCACCACTACGGCTGCCATGTCGCCGCGCTCCAGTACCTCTCCGCCGTCTGGTACGGCTCGCACCGCGAGTGCTTCGACTTCGCCGAACGCGCGGCCGAGGACGCGCTGCCCGGATCCCTGGTGCAGGCGCTGCCGGCGAGGGCCGCGTTCACCGTGCTGCAGAACGGCCGACCCGCCCCCGTCCAGGCGGACCGGGTCGACGCCGCGGCGGACCGGGCGCTCGCGCTGTCCGCCCTCTACGGCGCGGGCGATCCCTGGCCGGCGGAAGTGCGCAATCTGCTGGCGTACGTGCTGATCTCACGCGGACGCTGGGCGGAGGCACTGGAGCAGTTCCGGCTGATCGGCCCGTTCGCGACCTCGTTTCCCTGGATGCATCTGACGGACGATCCGCTGGGCCGCTTCCTGGAGGCACGCGACGGCGTACGGATCGAGGTCGCCTCCACGATGCCCCTCCGGCAGTCGCCCGCACGGCCGATCCGTCCGATCCGCAGACAGGCAGGACGGAGCCCGTCCGGCGGCCATTACGCTTGACCGCTGTGACCACCGCTCGCCTGCCCCTCTTTCCGCTCAACGCGGTGCTTTTCCCTGGCCTCGTGCTGCCGCTGAACGTCTTCGAGGAGCGATATCGCGCCATGATGCGCGAGTTGCTGAAGACGGACGAGTCCGAACCCCGCCGGTTCGCCGTGGTCGCCATCCGCGACGGCCGCGAAGTCGCGCCGACGGCCCCCGGGATGCCCGACCAGACCGCGCTGCCCGAGAAGGGACCCGCGGCCGGATTCGGCCCGGACCCGATCCAGGCGTTCCACGCCATGGGCTGCGTCGCCGACGCGGCAACGATCCGCGAGCGCTCGGACGGCAGCTTCGAGGTCCTGGCCACCGGTACCACCCGGGTGAAGCTGCTGTCCGTCGACGCCGACGGCCCGTTTCTGACCGCCGAGCTCGAGGAGATCGCCGAGGAGCCGGGGGACGAGGCGGGCGCGCTCGCCGAGGGTGTGCTGAGGGCGTTCCGCAGCTATCAGAAGCGGCTGGCGGGCGCGCGGGAGCGCTCGCTGTCCACGGCGGCGGACCTGCCGGACGAACCGTCCGTGGTGTCGTACCTGGTGGCTGCGGCGGCCGTACTGGACACTCCGGCCAAGCAGCGGCTGCTCCAGGCCCCGGACACGGCCACCCGGCTGCGCGAGGAGCTCAGACTGCTGCGCTCCGAGACCGCCGTGATCCGGCATCTTCCGTCGCTGCCCGCGGTGGAACTGACGCGCGCGCCGACCAGCCCCAACTGATCCGGGCGAAGAGAGACAGCAGAGGACGAGACCATTGGCGAAGAAGTCCAGGAAGCAACAGGGCGGCACCCCGGCCACGGTGGCTCTGACCTCCGCCGGCACGGACTTCACCGTGCACGCCTACGAGCACGACCCGGCGTCGCCGTCGTACGGAGAAGAGGCCGCGCAGGCCCTCGGGGTCTCCCCCGAGCGGGTCTTCAAGACCCTCGTCGCCGATGTGGACGGTGAGCTCACGGTCGCGGTCGTCCCGGTGGCCGGGCAGCTCGATCTGAAGGCCCTCGCCACGGCGGTCGGCGGGAAGCGCGCCGCGATGGCCGACCCGGCGGCGGCGGAACGTACGACGGGCTATGTCAGGGGCGGTATCTCCCCTCTGGGCCAGCGCAAGCGGCTGCGCACCGTCCTCGACGCCTCGGCTTCGGGGCATCCGACCATCTGTATCTCGGCAGGCCGCCGTGGTCTGGAGGTCGAGCTGGCGCCGTCCGACCTGGCGGCGCTGACGGATGCGGTGATCGCCCCGATCGGCCGGGAGTAGCCCTGCGGGGCGGCGCGCGGTGCGCGGCGCAGTCCGGAAGACGCCCCTGCCCCCTCGACGGCGTACGGGTCCTCGGGTACGACCGTAGGACGGACAGCCCGAGCCCAGGGGGGCCTGATGTCGAAGCGAACCCGCAAGCGCAAGTGGCGCATCCGGAAGCACCGCGCCAACCATGGCCGCCGGCCTGCCTGATCCGGTCCTCAATCGGCGGACGGCCTTGGGTGGTCGGGCTTGCCCCTGGCGCGGGCGCGGCGGTGCGCCCTCGCGGACGGCTTGGTGTGTGCCGGTGCCGCGGCGGCACCCGGGGTGTCCGTCCTCAAACGCCGGACAGGCTGGGTATGTGCCCTCTGGCGTGGGCGGGGCCGGTGTGTCCGTCCTCAAACGCCGGACGGGCTTGGGGTGTGGGGCGTGCCCGGGGCGTGGGGTGGACGTTGGGGGCCGCCGCGGGCCTCGCGCCCTGGACGGCATGATTTACGTCGCGCCTTACCCCTGCCGTTGCGGCACCACTCGGGTTGCGCGCCACAATGGGGGTCCCCCCAGACGGAGTCTGGGGGAGCTTGAGTGTCCCGGACACGATCCCTCCGCGTCCCCCCTTCCCGCAGCCGGCAAGCGGCCCGGGGGTGAGGCCATGCCCGGAGGAGCCCCACCCCACCGCACCGGGCGCGCATATCAAGCCCGTCCGGCGTTTGAGGACGGACACACCGGCCGCGCCCACGGCACGGGGCACCCACCCAGCCTGTCCGGCGTTGAGGACGGACACCCCGGGCGCCGCCAAGGCCCCGACCAAGCCCAACAACCACACCGGCCCCGCCCAAGCGCAGCGCCTCAGCCCTGGTCGTCCTGCTTCAGCCGCGGCACGGGCCACTCCGGTTCCGGGTCACGGGGACCGAAGAGCGCCGTCAGGGCCAGGTGGACCAGCATCGCGGCCATGGGCCAGGCCAGCAGGGCGGCATGGGAGCGCAACTGCAGGGGCGCGTCGAACGTGACGCCCTGCCCGACCGCACGCGCATGGGCGACGACGTCGTGCTCGGGACCGAGCCAGTAGCCGATGCCCCAGCCCAGGGCCGAGGCGAGCAGCCCGCCCAGCGCGAGCGCCGCGACGACGGCGATTCCGCCGCGCCGGAAGAACCAGAAGGCCAGTGCCGCGCTGAGTGCCCCGAAACCGAGGGCCAGCAGGACGAAGGTGCCGTCCGCGCCCGCAGCCTGCTCGCCTTCCGTGTCGATGACGAACACGGCCTTGTCCGTGGCGACCAGACCCACGTGCGGGGCCAGCCAGAGCCACAGCAGCCCCAGCCCGACCCCGGCCAGCACCACGGCCGGCAGGACGATCACGGCTGCCCGCAGCTCGCTCTTCATGTCCTGCCCTTCTGTGTCCCCGGGCGGAAGGGGATACGGGGAGTAGGGCGCGTCATGCGGCGGGGGCTGATGCGGCGGCGTCAGGGGTGCGGTCACCCTGACATCGTGCCAAACGTCCCTGTGCCTCGCCTCACCGGCCGTCCTCAGCGCACCGCAGCCCGACGGTAGGCCCAGGTCGCGATGCCGAGGGACACCACGCCGACCACGGCGCACACGGCGAGGTCCAGCGCCACGGCGGGCCAGTGCGGATGGGCGTCGAAAGTGCGGGCCAGGGCCTCGACCCCGTAGGTCGACGGCAGCAGGTCCCGTGCGTACGCGATCGGCTCCGGCAGCCGGCCGGCGGGGAGCACGCCCAGCAGCAGGGCGGCGGACATACCCAGCTGCCCGAGCAGGGTGGCGAGCTCCTGGCGGGGTGCGAGCAGCCCGAGGGCCGCGCCGAGGCCGGCGAGCGCGGCGCCCGCGAGCGGGATCACCGCGACCAGCACCCACAGATGTGTGAGCGGCAGCCCGAACAGCACCGAGCCGATGACGGCCGTCACGATCGTCCCGGGCACGGTGAACGACGCGTACGCGCCGGCCGCTCCGAGGACCACCGCCGCGGGCGGCACGGGCAGCGTGGCGTAGTGGTCGAGACCGCCGCCGGCCCGGAGCTGCCCGAAGTACTGGGCGAGCAGATTGAGCGCGACGAAGGCGACGACCAGGACGGACGATCCGGCGACCACGGCCCGTGCCTCGGCGCCGCCGTCGACGACGCCCCGCATCAGCACCATGATCCCGACGGACTGGAAGGTGGCCACGAACAGCAGCGGGATCCGCGCGACCCGCGCTCGTGACAGCTGGGCCCGGTACACCGCGGCGAGCGAGGGCAGCAGCCGGGCCCGCGGGGCGAGCGGTGCGGCCTCGCCGGGCCCGGCGGGGGCGGTGTGGGTCGCGGTCCGCGCACCCCGCACGTTCGCGGACGCAGCCTCTGCGGGCACGATGCTCACCTGGCGCTGCTCCTGTTCGGTACGTGAGGGCCTACTGTGCCACGCCCGGGCTCCCCGGCGCTGGCAAGCCCCTGGGACGCGCCCGCCCACCGCGGGGCCCGGCAGCGGCCCGGCGCCGGCGTGACGGCGGGGTTCATGCCTTCACCAGGCCCTTCGTCGCATGCCCGCCGAGCGCCAGATACACGTCCTCGAGGCTCGGCGTCGCCAGGGTGAAGTCGTCCAGAGCCGCGAACGCCTCGCCGCCGGTCACGGCGGCCACGGCCGCTCGCGCCTCGTCCGGGGCGAGCCGCAGCACCCAGCGGCGACCCGACTCCTGGGCGAACGCCCGCAGCGCGGCGACCTCGGGGACCTCCAGGGGCGCCCGGTCGCGCCACACCAGGTCCAGCCGTACCTCGCCCGCGACCCGTTCCTTGAGTCCGGCGGGGGTGTCGCAGGCGATGGCCTTGCCGCGTTCGAGCACGGCGACGCGGTCGAGGACGGTCTCGGCCTCGATGACGTTGTGGGTGACCAGGAGCACGGTCGTACCGTGCTCGGCGCGCCGCCGGTCGACCGCGGCCCAGACCGCGCGCCGGGCGACGGGGTCCATCCCGGTGGTGGGCTCGTCCAGGACGAGCACCGGCCGCTCGCCGACGAGCGTGGCCGCGAAGCAGGCCAGCCTCCGCTGTCCGCCGGACAGCTTCCTCAGGGGGCGCCCGGCGAGCCCGGTCAGTCCCAGCTCCTCGAGTACGGTGTCGCGCTCGGCCCGCGCCTGGCGGGCACCCAGCCCCCGCAGCCGTCCGGTCGTCTCGGCCGCCAGCGCCACGGTCAGCTCGTCCAGCGCGGTGGATTCCTGACCGAGGTAGCCGATGAGCCGTGCCGCCCGCTCGGGATGGCGCACCAGGTCGTGGCCGAGTACGTCGACGGAGCCGGAATCCGGTCGCATCAGACCGGTGAGCTGACGGACCAGGGTCGACTTCCCCGCGCCGTTGGGCCCGAGCAGCCCGAAGATCTCGCCGGACCGAACGGTCAGCGAGATGCCGTCGCTGGCGCGCACTTCCGGGGTGGCGGGGGTCCCGCGCCGGGCACGCGCGGCCGGGTACGTCTTGACCAGATCCCGTACCACGCACACCGTACTCACGAGGGACGAGCCTAAGGGGTCCCGGGCGCTATTCCGCCGCGGGGGCGGTTTCCGCGGCGGCCCGGACATCGATCTCACGCCAGAATCCGGCCCGGATCGCATAGCGGTCGTGCTCGTCGATCTGGTCGTCCTTGTGGGCGAGGAGTCCGAAACGGGCCGCGTAGCGCAGCAGTTCCCCGTCGATGCGGTGCGGGATGCGCGGGTACATGGTGGACAGTTTCTGCACATGTGCCGGGTCGGGGAGCCGCTCCATCCAGCGCCGTGCGAAGACCTGCCCGACCTCGTAGGGGTCGCCGCCGACCGTGGTGATGTCCTCCTCACGGTCCGCCCAGCGCTGTTCGGCGCTGGTGAGCTGGGCGAGGGTCGGCAGGGACGCGCTCTCCGGGGGCTCGCCGAGCGTCCCGCCGCCGGGCCGCTCGATCCAGCCTTTGTCGGACGACCAGCGCAGGGTGGCACCGGCCGGCTGCCGGTCGGCCGGGGTGGCCGGGCCGCGCAGCCCCGCGAGGTCCTTGGGAGTGGGGACGCCCTTGACTCCGCCCGCCGGGCCGGTGGGCGGCGCGGCCACGTCGCCCGCCGCTGCGGCCGAGCCGTTGCGGCCCACCTCCGCTACCTGTGCGCGGGCGTCGTCCGCCGCGCCGCCCGCCGCGGCCAGTGCGGCCTCGGGGAGCGGCGCCGAGAGGATCGCGGCGATCTCGGGGCGCGGCGCCGGCGGCGGGGCGCAGACTCCGGCGGGGTCCTTGGCCCGTACGGCCTGGGTGATCCAGGCCCGGTCGAGGACACGGCGCTCGTCCGCCTCGGCGACCAGGTCCTCCGACTGGTTGTAGTCGCCGTCAGCGGCCTGGACGGCCCAGAGGTGCACGGCGACGCCGTGTTCCTTGGCGGACATCAGACCGGGCAGCAGATCGCCGTCGCCGGTGACCAGCACGATGTCGGAACAGGCGCGGTTCCTGGCGAGTTCCGTGAGCTCGGCGTGCATCGCGGCGTCCACGCCCTTCTGGGCCCAGCGGCCGTCGCTGCGGGTCAGGGCGCCCAGCCGGACGGTGACCCTGGGCATGACGCGCAGCCGCCGGTGCTCCGGCTGGGGGACGCGGTCCGGGGCGCCGTCGAACCAGTAGATGCGCAGCAGGGGGCGTTCCGTGTCGGCTTCGGCGCGTTCACGCAACCCGTGGATGAGCGCGGCGTGGTCGACGGTGATACGGGAACGGGCCGGTTCTCCGGCGAGAAGACTCGCGGCGGCGCCCAGCAGATAGCCGGCGTCCACCAGGACGACGCAGCGGTCCACGTGTTCCACCCTCTTCCGGGAACCTCGGGATCGGATGTTGCTCGGGGTTTGCTTCGAGTCTGCCCCACCGCCGGACGGTTGACGTCCGGAACTCGATCATCGGCGTGGCGGATTGGTGAAGCGGCACCGTAACAGCGGTCGATTACTCAGGGCAATGATCCGAAATGCGGTGCGGATACGCCTGTGTGAGGCTGATGGCGGCCCTGGCCCCTAGTTCCCTTACGGAGGCATCACCATGGCCAAGAACAAGAACCGCGAGCGTAAGCAGCCGGCCGCGTCGAACGCCGAGCGCGGCGCGCAGCAGGCCCGTTCCTCGTCGATGGAGGCGCAGGCCGAGCACCGGGCGGCTCAGGTCACCCCCACCGACATGGCACACAAGGGCCGTCAGAAGCGCTTCGGCCACAACTGACGCGAGGCCGCGCGTCGACCGGCTCCGACGCATCGGCACAACACCCGAGGGGCGCTCCCGATAACGACGGGGGCGCCCTTCGAACGTGCAGGACGAGACACGGCCGGGGCCGGGGCCCCGGCCGTCGTCAGCCCGCCAGACAGGACGGGCCGAGCAGTACCTTCAGATCGCCGAAGAGGGCGGGGTCGGGCTGCACCCGGTGCCGGTCGAGCCGCAGCACCGTGGTCTTGCGGGCGCCCTGGAGCTTGATGCGCACCTCGGTGTTGCCCTTGTGGTGGCCGAGGATCTCACCGAGACGGCTGACCATGGGCGGGGTGACCTTGACCGTGGGGATGGTGATCACCACGGGTGCGTTGGTGCCCGCCGACGAGAGGTCGGGGACCATCAGCTCCATCGCGACGAGCCGGGGCACGTCCTCACGCTTGTCGAGCCGTCCCTTGACGAAGACGACCGTGTCCTCGACCAGCTGGGTGGACACCAGCTGGTAGGTCGCCGGGAAGAACATGCACTCGATGGATCCGGCGAGGTCCTCCACGGTGGCGATCGCCCAGGCGTTGCCCTGCTTGGTCATCTTGCGCTGCAGGCCCGAGATGATGCCGCCGATGGTGACGACCGCGCCGTCCGCGTGCTCACCACCGGTGAGCTGGGAGATCGCCGCGTCCGTCTTGTCGCTGAGCACGTGCTCGATACCGAAGAGCGGGTGGTCGGAGACATAGAGGCCGAGCATCTCGCGCTCCTGCGCGAGCAGATACGACTTCTCCCACTCGACGTCGGAGAACTCGACGTCGAGGCCGAAGCCCGGCTCGCTGCTCTCCTCGTCGCCCATGCCGCCGAAGAGGTCGAACTGCCCCTCGGCCTCCTTGCGCTTGACCGCGACCACGTTGTCGATCATGGGCTCGTGCTGGGCGACCAGGCCCTTGCGGGTGTGGCCCATCTCGTCGAAGGCACCGGCCTTGATGAGCGACTCGACGGTCCGCTTGTTGCAGACGACCGCCTCGACCTTGTCCAGGAAGTCCGGGAAGGACGAGTATTTCCCCTTGGCCTTGCGGCACTTGATGATCGACTCGACGACGTTCTGTCCGACGTTACGGACGGCGGTCAGACCGAAGAGGATGACGTCGTCGCCCTGGGCGGCGAAGTTCGACAAGGACTCGTTCACGTTGGGCGGCAGGACCTTGATGCCCATGCGCCGGCACTCGTTCAGGTAGACCGCGGACTTGTCCTTGTCGTCCTTGACCGAGGTGAGCAGCGCCGCCATGTACTCGGCGGGGTGGTTGGCCTTGAGGTACGCGGTCCAGTACGAGACGAGGCCGTACGCGGCGGAGTGCGCCTTGTTGAAGGCGTAGCCGGCGAAGGGGACCAGCACGTCCCACAGGGCCTGGATGGCCTCGTCGCTGTACTCCTTCTTCCGGGCGCCTTCCTGGAAGAGGACGAAGTTCTTCGCCAGCTCCTCGGGCTTCTTCTTGCCCATGACGCGGCGGAGGATGTCGGCCTCGCCGAGCGAGTACCCGGCGATGATCTGGGCGGCCTTCTGCACCTGCTCCTGGTAGACGATCAGGCCGTAGGTGACGGCCAGGACCTCCTCGAGGGGCTTCTCCAGCTCGGGGTGGATCGGGGTGATCTCCTGCTGGCCGTTCTTGCGCAGCGCGTAGTTCGTGTGCGAGTTCATGCCCATCGGGCCCGGCCGGTACAGGGCGGACACGGCGGAGATGTCTTCGAAGTTGTCGGGCTTCATCAGCCGCAGCAGCGAGCGCATGGGGCCGCCGTCGAACTGGAAGACGCCGAGGGTGTCGCCGCGCTGGAGCAGTTCGAAGGTCGTGGGGTCGTCGAGCGGCAGGCTCAGCAGATCGATGTCGATCCCCTTGTTGGCCTTCACCATCTTGACGGCGTCGTCCATGATCGTGAGGTTGCGCAGGCCGAGGAAGTCCATCTTCAGCAGGCCGAGCGACTCGCAGCTCGGGTAGTCCCACTGGGTGATGGTGACGCCGTCGGTGTGCCGCACCCAGACGGGAACGTGGTCGGTGATGGTCTCGCTGGACATGATCACGCCGGCGGCGTGCACGCCCATCTGCCGGACCAGGCCTTCGACGCCGCGGGCGGTGTCGATCACCTTCTTCACGTCGGGTTCGTTCTCGTACATCCCGCGGATCTCGCCGGCCTCCGAGTACCGGGGGTGGCTCGAGTCGGTGATGCCGGAGAGCGGGATGCCCTTGCCGAGGACGTCGGCGGGCATCGCCTTGGTGAGCCGGTCGCCCATCGCGTACGGGTAACCGAGGACGCGCGCGGAGTCCTTGATCGCGTTCTTGGCCTTGATGGTGCCGTAGGTGCCGATCATGGCGACCTTGTCGGCGCCGTACTTCTCCGTCACGTACCTGATCACCTCGACGCGCCTGCGCTCGTCGAAGTCGATGTCGACGTCGGGCATCGAGATGCGCTCGGGGTTGAGGAAGCGCTCGAAGATCAGACCGTGCGGGATCGGGTCGAGGTCGGTGATGCCGAGGGCGTAGGCCACGATCGAGCCGGCTGCCGAGCCGCGGCCGGGGCCGACCGCGATGCCCTGGTTCTTGGCCCACATGATGAAGTCGGCGACCACGAGGAAGTAGCCCGGGAAGCCCATCGAGATGATGGTGTCCATCTCGTACTCGACCTGCTTGAGGCGATCCTCCGGGATGTTTCCGGCGAAGCGGCGCTCCATGCCGCGCATGGTCTCCTCGCGGAACCAGGAGACCTCGGTGTAGCCCTCGGGGATGTCGAACTTGGGCATCAGGTTCCGCTGCTGGAACATGCCCTCGGTGGTGACCTGTTCGGCGACCAGCAGGGTGTTGCGGCAGCCCTCCTGCCAGGCGTCCGACGAGTCGATGGCGTACATCTCGTCGGTCGACTTCAGGTAGTAACCGGTGCCGTCGAACTTGAAGCGGTCCGGGTCGGAGAGGTTCTTGCCGGTCTGGATGCACAGCAGCGCGTCATGGGCGCCGGCCTCATGGGCGTAGGTGTAGTGCGAGTCGTTGGTGACCAGCGGCGGGATGCCGAGCTTCTTGCCGATCTCGAGGAGTCCGTCGCGGACCCGGCGCTCGATCTCGATGCCGTGGTCCATCAGCTCCAGGAAGTAGCGGTCCTTGCCGAAGATGTCCTGGTACTCGGCGGCCGACTTCAGGGCCTCGTCGAAGTGGCCGAGGCGCAGCCGGGTCTGCAGCTCGCCCGAGGGGCAGCCGGTGGAGGCGATCAGGCCCTCGGACCACTGGGAGATGGTCTCCTTGTCCATACGGGGCCACTTCTGCAGCCAGCCCTCGGCGTACGCGTCCGAGGAGAGCCGGAAGAGGTTGTGCAGACCCGTCGAGTTCGCCGCCCAGATGGTCTTGTGGGTGTAACCACCCGAACCGGAGACGTCGTCCCTCTTCTGATGCGGCTGGCCCCACTGGATCTTCCGCTTGTTCCGCCGGGACTCGGGGGCGACATACGCCTCGATGCCGATGATCGGGGTGACCCCGGCCTTCTGCGCGGAGTGGAAGAAGTCGTACGCACCGTGCAGATTGCCATGGTCGCTCATGGCGATGTGCGTCATGCCCATCTCGTTGCAGGCGTTGAACATGTCCTTGAGCCGCGCCGCACCGTCCAGCAGGGAGTACTGGGTGTGGACGTGAAGGTGCGTGAAAGGCGGCTTGGTCACGACGGAAGGCCTCCGGGAAACGGTAGGAGACAGACTGCGGGCTGTCTGGGGGGACAGCGACGAAGTCTACGGCTCCCCAGTGACAATCGCGGGGCACTCAGGACTACCGTCGTGCGTTGAACGGGACGGAACACCCTGTCCGCTTTCGTTACGTTTCTCATGTACCAGGAGGCACCCAGCGATGTCGGTCCACCAGCCCACGGCCGGCGAGCGCGGCGAGGAGATCCTCTCCGTCTTCGACACTGCCTTCGGCCAGCTCCTGGCCGCCGACCCGGCCGCGTTCCGGGTGAAGTTCCGCAAGATGGCCGCCTCGGCCTTCGCCTTCTACCGGGGCACGGCGTGCCTGTTCTACGCCGACCTGGAGCGGGAGCAGAACAGCGGTCCGTATCTGGACGAGCGCACGAGCCGCGTGTGGATCCACGGCGACCTCCACGCCGAGAACTTCGGCACGTACATGGACGCGAACGGCCGACTGATCTTCAACGTCAACGACTTCGACGAGGCCTACGTCGGCCCCTTCACCTGGGACGTCAAGCGGCTCTCCGCCTCGCTGGCGCTGATCGGCTACACCAAGGCGCTCAGTGACGAGCAGATCTCCGACCTGGTGCGGATCTACGCGGCCGCCTACCGCGAGCGCATCCACGCGCTGGCCTCGGGCGCCAAGAACGACGAGGTGCCGCCCTTCACTTTGGACACGGCCGAGGGCCCGCTGCTCACCGCGCTGCGCAGCGCCCGTGCGCTGACCCGCTTCGGGCTGCTGAACTCGATGACCGAGATCCGGGAGTACGAGCGGCGCTTCACCGAGGGCGGCGGTGCGATCGAGCTGGACGCCGCGACGCGGTACAAGGTGCTGGCGGCCTTCGACGGCTATCTCGAGACCCTGCCCGAGGCGAGCCTCGCGCGCCCCGACTCCTACCGGGTGAAGGACGTCGTCGGACGGCGTGGCGTCGGCATCGGCTCGGCCGGGCTGCCCTCGTACAACATCCTGCTGGAGGGCAACAGCGACGCCCTCGAGAACGACGTCGTGATCTATATGAAGCAGGCGCAGACCCCGGCGGTCTCGCGGCACATCACCGACGAGCGGGTGCGCGGCTACTTCCAGCACGAGGGCCACCGCACGGTGATCTCGCAGCGGGCCCTGCAGGACCACGCGGACCCGTGGCTCGGCTGGACGGAGCTCGACGGGGCCGGGCAGCTGGTCGCGGAGGTCTCGCCGTACGCGGTGGACCTCGACTGGTCGGACATCGACGACCTGGCGGAGATCTCGGCGACCGTCGCGGACCTCGGACGGGCGACGGCCACGATGCACGCGGCGGCGGACGACGAGAGCGGCCACTCGCTGGTGCCGTTCTCCACGGAGCGGGCCATCGACGCGGCGATCGCGGCGGACGAGGACGGCTTCGGGGACCTGCTGGTGGAATTCGCGCACAGCTACGGTGCGCGCGCCCGGGCCGACCACCAGATCTTCGTGGATCTCTTCCGCAACGGCCGGATCCCGGGTCTGGCCTAGTACGGCGGGGTGTTACTGCGGGATACCGCGGTCAGGGCCTTAAGGGGCGTTTATCTCGGACCGTGGCACACTCCTCGGTTGATGGACGTATCAGGAACCGGGCTCAGAGGGCTACGGGCAGCGATTTTCTCGGCACTTGTCGTGACGCTGTCCGTGGCCTCGCATGTGTTGCTCTCCCGTGTGCCGCTGCCGCTGGGCACCGTGTGTGCCGTGGCGGCCGGGGTGTTCCTGCTGGCCTACGCCCTGGCCGGGCGTCGCGAGCGCGCCTACGGTCCGATCGCCGCCGTGCTCGTCCCGCTGGAGCTGGCCGCGGACACGGTCTTCACCACGGGTCAGCACGTCTGTTACGGCGCCGCGGGCGGCCCGGTCGCCGGTTCGCTCCGCTCGGTGGGCGTGGACGTCCTCTGCGGCGGCGTCGGCGCTCCGCTTCCGGGTGTGACCACCGCCCGGGGCCGCACGGCCTCGCTGCTCGACTCCCCCGATCCGTCCGTGCCCTGGCTGCTGCTGGCCGCGCACGTGGCCGTGGGACTGATCGCCGCCGCGTGGCTGCGGCACGGCGAGGCGGCCCTCGCGGGTCTGCTGCGGGCCGTCGCGGCCTTCGCCTTCCGGCCGCTGCTGATCGCGGTGGCCACCACCGGGTCCTGCGCCCGCCGTCCGGGGCGCACATCGCGTCCTTTCGGCCGCCCGCGCTCCGGAAAGCCCCTACTGCTCGTTCACTCCGTGGGACGGAGGGGACCACCGCCGATGGCTCTCGCTCTTGCCTGAAAGCGGCAGTCCCCGCACACCCACCCGTCCACAGCCACACACCGACACGGAGAACCGAAAGATGAGTGCACGCAACAGCCAGGCCAACAAGGCAGCCGCCCGCGAGCGGATGCGCGCGGAGCGCGAGCGTCAGGCCAAGAAGGACAAGGTCAGGCGGCAGCTGATCGTCGCCGCGTCGATCGTCGGCGTACTCGCCGCGGCAGGCGGTGCCGGATACCTCATCATGCAGGCCACCAAGCCCGGCGCGTGGGAGGCCGCGAAGAACGCGAAGCTGGTCAAGCCGAACAACACGACGGGCGAGGACGGCACGACGGTCCTGCTCGGCAAGGCCAGTGCCAAGAAGACCCTGCAGGTCTACGAGGACCCGCGGTGCCCCGTCTGCGCCGGCTTCGAGCAGACCGTCGGCCCGACCATCGAGAAGGACCTCAAGAGCGGCAAGTACAAGGTCGAGTTCATCGGCGCCACGTTCATCGACCGCAACATCCCCGGTGAGGGCTCCCGCAACGCGCTCAGCGCGATGGGCGCCGCGCTGAATGTCAGCCCCGACGCCTTCCTCGCGTACAAGCGCGAGCTGTACTCGGCCGAGAACCACCCCAAGGAGACGGAGGACAAGTTCAAGGACGACGCCTTCCTGATCAAGGTGGCCGACAAGGTGCCCTCGCTGAAGAGCAACGAGTCGTTCCGCAAGGCGGTCGAGGGCGGCACCTACGACCGCTGGGCGCTGGAGATGTCCAAGAGGTTCGACGACAACAAGTCCGGCGTCGAGGGCACTCCGTCCTTCGTCATGGACGGCAAGAAGCTGACCGGCGCCGACGGCAAGAACGCGCCCATGAGCGTGGCCGACTTCACCGCCGCGGTCGACAAGGCGATCGCCGGCAAGTAGGCGTCCGCTCCCGGCATACGACGGGGGGTGCGGCTCATGGCCGCACCCCCCGTCGCGTTCTCCGGACTCGGCCGACGACCGCGACCGAGCGCATCGCCAGGTCCCCCGGCCCTCGGCGGGTAACGGAACGCGGCACTTCTCCCAACGGCTGGACGAACTTTTGTCGTTCACCTATCCGTTGGTCTTACCGGTCAGTAGTCTGACCGGCCGTGACCAGACTCCCCACAACTCCCAGCCGGCGCTCGGTCGTCAAAGCCGCCGCCACCGCTGTCGCCACCACCGCTGTCGCCGCCCCCGCGCTGGCGGCCGCCTCCACCGCCCACGCCGCAGACGCACAGGGCGCCGCCTTCCTCCACGGCGTCGCCTCGGGCGACCCGCTTCCCGACGGTGTGCTGCTGTGGACCCGGGTCACTGCGGCCTCCGACGCCGTGCCCGGCTCCGGCAAGGGCCCCGCCACCGATGTGGACTGGGAGGTCGCCGAGGACAGGGCGTTCACCAGGGTCGTCGCCCGCGGCCGGACCACCGCCACCGCGGCCGCCGACCACACCGTCAAGGCGGATGTGCGCGGCCTGCGGCCGTCCACCGCCTACTGGTTCCGCTTCTCCGCCGGCACGGCGGTCTCCCCCGTCGGCCGCACCCGCACCGCGCCCGCCGTCGACGCGAGCGCGTCCGGCGTGCGCTTCGGGGTCGTCTCCTGCGCCAACTGGGAGTCGGGCTACTTCGCCGCGTACCGCCATCTGGCCGCCCGCGCCGACCTGGACGCGATCCTCCACCTCGGCGACTACATCTACGAGTACGGCACCGGCGGCTACCCGGAGGAGAAGTACGTCGTACGGCAGCACGAGCCCAAGCACGAGATCCTCAGCCTCGCCGACTACCGCACCCGGCACGGCAAGTACAAGACCGACGCCGACCTGCAGGCGATGCACGCCGCCCACCCGCTCGTCGCGATCTGGGACGACCACGAGATAGCCAACGACTCCTGGTCCGGCGGCGCCGAGAACCACACCCCGGGCACCGAGGGCGACTACGCGGCCCGCGCCGCGGTCGCCAAGCAGGCCTATTTCGAGTGGATGCCCGTGCGCACCTCCACCGAGGGCACCGTCTACCGCCGGCTTCGCTTCGGCAAGCTGGCCGATCTGCATCTGCTGGACCTGCGCTCGTTCCGCTCCCAGCAGGCCTCGGTGGGCAGCGGCAAGGTCGACGACCCGGAGCGCACGATCACCGGCCGCGCCCAGCTCGACTGGCTCAAGTCGGGCCTGGCGGCATCGGATGCGGCCTGGAAGCTGGTCGGCACCTCGGTGATGATCTCGCCGGTCGCCTTCGGTTCGCTCCCGGCCCATCTGCTCGGACCCATCGCCGAGCTGCTCGGGCTGCCCAAGGAGGGCCTGGCCGTCAACGTGGACCAGTGGGACGGCTACACGGACGACCGCAAGGAGCTGCTGAAGCACCTGACGGACCGGGGCATCAAGAACACCGTCTTCCTCACCGGTGACATCCACATGGCCTGGGCCAACGACGTTCCGGTGAAGGCGGCGACGTATCCGCTGTCGCAGTCGGCCGCGACCGAGTTCGTGGTGACCTCGGTGACCTCGGACAACCTGGACGACATCCTGCACATCGCTCCGGGCACGCTCTCCCTGGTCGCGGCGACCGCGATCAAAGCCGCCAACCGCCATGTGAAGTGGGTCGACATGGACCACCACGGCTACGGCGTCCTCGATGTGACCGCCGAGCGCTCGCAGATGGACTACTACACGGTGTCCGACAAGTCCAAGCCCGACGCGACCGCCTCCTGGAGCCGCTCGTACCGGACGCTGAACGGGACGCAGAAGGTCGAGAGAGTGAACCAGCCGGTGCGCTGAACGGGCGGGTTCCGGTTCCTCTAACCTGGCGCCATGAACGCGTCGGGGGATGTGATCGACGGGCGCTTCGAGCTGATCGAGACGCTCGGCAGTGGAGGAATGGGCACGGTGTGGCGGGCCCGCGACACCGTGCTCCACCGCGAAGTCGCCCTGAAGGCGGTCAGATCCGATGCGGGGGCGTCCGCCGCCGTACGGGAGCGTGTGCTGCGCGAGGCCCGGGCGCTCGCACGGATCAGCCATCCCCATGTGGTGACGGTCCATCATATCGTTGACGCGGAGCCCCATCCGTGGATCGTGATGGAGCTGGTGCCGGGCCTCTCGCTGCAGCAGCGGCTCGCCGAGGGCCCGATGGCGCCGGCTGAGGCCGCGCGCATCGGCCGCCAGGTGCTCGCCGCGCTGAACGCCGCGCACGCTGCGGGCATTCAGCACCGGGACGTCAAGCCCGCCAACGTCCTGCTGCGCGCAGGCGATTCCCCCGGGCCGGGCGGCACGACCGGGGACGGCGCCCCTACCGCCGTGCTCACCGACTTCGGGATCGCGGCGCTGGAGGGCTCGGCCGCGCTCACCATGACCGGCGAGCTGATCGGTTCGCCCGAGTACATCGCCCCGGAGCGGGTCCGCGGCCACGACAGGGACAACCCCGCGTCCGACCTCTGGTCGCTGGGGCTGGTGTTGTACGTGTGTACGGAGGGTGTCAGCCCGCTGCGCCGGGACTCGACCCTGGCCACCCTGGCCGCGGTGCTCGACGACCCGGTCCCGCCCCCGGTCCGCTCCGGACCGATCGCCCCGGTGCTGGAGGCGCTGCTGGTACGGGATCCCGCGGCACGGCCCGGCGCCGGGGAACTGGACGCGATGCTGGCGCGGGTGGAGGCCGGCGGCACACCGGACTGGTCGGCGCCCACGCTGACACGGCAGGTGCCGCCACGGCCGGCGCCCGTACCGCCCGTACCCACGCAGCTGGACAGCCCTCGTCCCACCGTTCCCGAGCACTCCCGGCCGTCCCAGGCGGAGGGCCGGGGACGCGGCCGTACGCCCGTGGTCGTCGCCGTGATCGCGGTGGCCGTGGCCATCACCGCGGCCGCCGCGCTCGCGTTCACCCTGCACCGGCAGGGGTCGGGAGGCGCCCAGGACGCCAAGGGCCCCGGTGGCACCACCGGCAGTGCGGCACCGGCCACGCGCTCCTCACCGGCGGCCTCTGCGCGGACGGCCTCTCCGCGGACGGCGCCGGTCCCGGCCCCGGCACCCGTCTCCAGCACGCCGGGCACGGCCCCCTCGTCCGCCGCGGCGGGCCACAACTCGCCCCCGTCGCCCGGGCGCTGGATCGCCCAGCTCTATTCCGAGCCGGTCGCCTCGGGTACCGCCGCCCGCGACCGCCGTCTCGCCGGCATCCGCGCGACCGTGCCCGAGGCCGATGTCCTGCGCAGCGACGACTACGCCTCCCTCCGGCCCGGTTTCTGGGTGATCTACGCACCGGGTCCCTTCGGCAGCGGCGCAGCCGCGCTGGACTTCTGCGCCGAGCGCGGCAGGACCACGGCGAACTCCTGCATCGGCCGCTATCTGAGCACCAGCCCCGACGACTACGGGCTGCAGTGCCGGCCGCCGGCGAGCAGCCCGGCGGGCCGGTGCAACCGGCCCTGAGATCCCCCGCGTCAGTCCTGCGCGAGCGAGTCGAGGAAGCCGAGCGCCACCCGCCAGGTCTGCTCGGCCGACTCCTCGTCGTAGTCGGGCAGGTCCGGGTCGGTGTACAGATGCCCCGCGCCCGGGTAGCGGTGGATCTCCACTTCGGCCCCTGCCCTGCCCATCTGGAGATACCAGGCCGTCAGCCAGTCGTTCGTCTCGAACGGGTCGGGGTCGGCCACATGCAGCTGCACGGGCAGTTCATCAACCTGGGCATTGTTCGCGATGTCGGAGGTACCGTGCAGAAGGAGCAGACCGCGTGCCTTCTCGTCGCCGAGCGCGAGATTCTGGGCCACGGCCGCGCCGAGTGAGAAGCCCGCGTAGACGAGTCCGCGCTCGGAGTGGGGAGCTGCGGCCAGGACCGCGCGCTTGAGGAGTTCGTCGACGCCGACCTCGGCACGGAACTCCATGGCCTCCTCGACGGAATCGAAGGTACGTCCCTCGAAGAGGTCGGGCGTCCACACCTGGTGACCGGCGTCACTCAGCCGCCCGGCAGCCGAGCGCACGGCCGGCCGCAGACCGTACACCGAATGGAAAAGCATGATGTCCATGCGGTCAGGTTACGTTCGAGGACATGGAGAACGTGCTGCGCCCGATGATCGTCCTGGCCGGTTCGGTGGCGGTGACGCTGCTGCTGGTGTGGCTGGCGGACCTGCTGCTCCGCCGTGCCGACGCCCGGCACACCGAGACCCCGCTGTGGGGTCTGCTGCGCCGCTGCCGCACACCGCTGCAGGTGGTGCTGCTCGCCGCGTTGCTGAGGGGCACGTACGGGGAGACGCACATCACGGCCGTGGAGGCCCATGAGCAGCTGATCGGCCATGTGCTCACCCTGGTGCTGATCTCCGCGTCCGCCTGGCTCGTGGTGCGGATCGCCGCCGCCGTGGTCGAGTCCACGTACTCGCGCTACGCGGCCACCACCCGTGATCCGGCGCGGGTTCGCAGGGTGCGGACACAAGTGACGCTGGTGCAGCGGATCGTCACCGCCATCGTCGGTGTCGTCGCCTTCGCGTCGATGCTGCTGACCTTCCCGGGAATGGACAAACTGGGCGCCTCCCTGCTGGCATCCGCCGGTGTCCTCGGCATCGTCGCCGGTGTCGCCGCACAGTCCACGCTCGGCAATCTCTTCGCCGGATTCCAGATCGCCTTCGGTGACATGGTGCGCATCGGCGACACGGTCGTGGTCGACGGCGAGTGGGGCACCGTGGAGGAGGTCACCCTCACCTTCCTCGCCGTGCGGACCTGGGACGAGCGGCGGATCACCATGCCGGTGTCGTACTTCACCAGCAAGCCGTTCGAGAACTGGTCGCGCGGCGGTGCGCAGATGACCGGCACGGTCCTGTTCCATCTGGACCACTCGGCGCCGGTGCACGAGATGCGCGAGAAGCTCCAGGAGATCCTGCACGAGTGCAAGGCGTGGGACGGCCGTGACTGGTCGCTCGCGGTCACGGACACCACACCGAACTCGATGGTCGTACGGGCGGTGGTCACCGCGAAGGACGCGGACGACATCTGGACGGTGCGCTGCGCCGTCCGCGAGCAGCTCATCGCCTGGCTGTGCGACCACCATCCGTACGCCCTGCCCCGCATCACGACGGCGATGGCGGTGGAAGCGCCGGGGTACCGCACCGAGCAGGAGGAGAGCGTTCCCCGTCGCACCGGACGGGGGTAGCTCCCCGGACAGCACACCCAGTGCTGTGACCTGGTTGTCCTCGCTAGTGGCCGTGCTCCGCGCCGCCGTTGACCTGGATGACCTGGGCGGTGACATGGCCGGCGGCGGGAGAGGCGAGCCAGCGCAGGGTCTGCGCCACATCGCCGGGGTGGCCGGCCCGTCCGGTGGAGGTCTCGGCGACGAGGGCCTCGCGACGCTCCTGGGACAGGCCGTCGCCGAAGAAGTCGGTCTCCTCGACATAGCCGGGCGCGACGACGTTCACGGTGATGCCGCGCGGCCCGAGTTCCCTGGCGAGGCGAAAGGCATAGGGGTGCAGGGCGGCCTTCGACGCGGCGTACGCGCCCGGTCCGGAGCCGCGGTACGCCGCGATGGAGCTCAGGAAGAGCACCCGGCCCCCTGGCGTGGCCAGATGGTCCTTGAGCGCCTCGGTGAGAAGAGCGGCCGTGAGGGTGTTCAGCCGGAAACCGACCGTCCAGTCATGGGCCACGGCCTCCAGCGGATCCTCGAACTCCGGCCGCGGCTCCAGTCTTCCGCTGCCGCCGGCGCCGTGCACCAGCACATCGACGGTGCCGAACTCACGCGCGGCGAACTCCGCGGCGCGGCGGGCGCCTTGGGGCTCGCTGAGATCGGCCGCGCAGTAGCGGGCCCCCGGGATCCGGCCGGCCGCCCGCTGCAGTACGTCCTCGCGCCGCCCGAGGAGCAGCACCTGCTCCCCGTCCGCGGCGAAGGCCTCGGCCGTCGCGAATCCGATGCCGGTACCTCCGCCGCTGATGACCACGGTGCGCGCCATGTCTTGATCATACGACCGGTCCTGGTTCGGGCGGATTGTCCGGCACCGCGGTGCGGCCCGCGGCGGCACGGGTTCAGCGCAGGCTGCGCACATCGAGATGGCGCAGGACCCGGTCCACCACCTCGGGATCGGTCCCCGGCTCGCTGCGCGCCGCGAGGACCTCGTGGCGGGCGGCGGACAGCATCTCCCGGGTGATGCGCGCGAGGGTGCGGTGCCGGTCGGCGCGCCTGGCGTACCAGTCGCGGCGTTCGTCGTCCACGATGTCGGGGCTGATCCGGGTGCCGACGTCGTACGCCGCACGCTGCAGCCGCTCGGTGATGTCCTCCGGCAGCTCCTCCACCTCCTCGATCTCCTTCAGCCGGTGCTTGGCCGCCCGTGCGGCCCGCAACGCGAGATCCCGCTCCAGGGCCCGCTCGGCGTCCGTGTCGGCCCGCACGCCGAGACGCCTGACCAGCCAGGGAAGGGTCAGGCCCTGCGCGACCAGAGTGGTCATGATCACCGCGAAGGCGATGAAGATGATCTCGCTACGGCCGGGGAACGGACTGCCGTCGGCGGTCCGCAGCGGGATCGCCAGGGCCAGTGCCACCGACGCCACACCCCGCATCCCCGACCACCACATGATGACGGTCTCCCGCCAGCCGACCGGGATCTCCTCGTCGTAGTCGCGGAGGCGATGGAGCCGCTTCGCGAGCCAGGTCGCGGGCATCAGGTACAGCAGCCGTACGCCGACGACGACGGCCACGACCGCTGCCGCCCACCCCGCCATCCCGAACTCGCGTCCGGCTGCCGCACCGAGCACGTGGTGGAGCTCGAGTCCGATCAGCCCGAACGCGAGGCCGGTCACCAGGATGTCCACCACCTGCCAGAACGTGTTGCCCGCGAAGCGCCACATGACGTCGTCGGCGTCGACGGCGTTCTCCGCGAGATACAGGGCGGTGACGAGGACGGCGAGCACGCCCGAGCCCAGGAACTCCTCGGCGAGCACATAGCTCACGTACGGCACCAGCAGGGTGAGCCCGATCTGCAGGGTCGCATCGCCTAGCAGCCCCATCAGCCGGTTCGACAGCCAGCCCAGTGCGAGGCCGACCGCGACCGCCACCACGGCGGAGAGCACCAGCTCCCCGGCCGCCCGCGGCCAGGAGAAGGTGCCGCTGACCGCGGCGGCGATCGCCACGTGGTAGAGCACGATCGCGGTGACGTCGTTGAAGAGCCCCTCGCCCTCCAGGATCGACACCAGCCGCCGGGGCAGCCCGAGCGAGCCCGCGACGGCGGTGGCGGCCACCGGGTCGGGGGGTGCGACGAGGGCCCCGAGAGCGACCGCGGCGGCGAGCGGCAGCCCGGGGACGATCGCGTGGGCGACGGCCGCGACGGCCGCCGTGGTGACGAACACCAACGCGACGGCGAGCAGCAGGATCGGCCGGATGTTGGCGGTGAACTGCCGCCAGGACGTGCGCTGTACGGCAGCGTAGAGCAGGGGCGGCAGCAGCAGGGGCAGGATGTACTCGGGCGGCAGCGCCACGTTCGGGACGAACGGCAGCAGCGCGAGGACCACCCCGAGCAGCGTCATCAGCACGGGCGCGGGCAGCCCCATGCGCTCGCCCAGCGGCACGGTGACCACGGCCCCCAGCAACAGCACGAACAACAGGGCCAATTGGTCCACGGGCGCACCCCTTCGGCAGGGCAGAGCAGCGACGGCAGGCGCGGCAAGCCTCCCACGCGATCCCCGCGAATCGGGATCATTCCCCGCGCCGTCGCCCCACCCTGTCGCCACGCCCCGTCGCCCTGTTCAGCGGCTCACGCGCGGCCCTCCCGTCCGGACGGCCGGGCCGCTGCCGGTGTGCGGGAAGCCGCCGCGCCGAGGGCGCTCAGGCGCTCTCTGCCGCGATCCGGTCCAGCGCCGACTGGAGGTCGTCCGGGTACGTGCTGGCGAACTCGACCCACTGCCCGTCCGAAGGGTGCTCGAACCCGAGGCGCACCGCGTGCAGCCACTGCCGGGTGAGCCCGAGCCGCCGCGCCATCGTCGGGTCGGCGCCATAGGTGAGATCGCCCACACACGGGTGCCGGTGGGCCGCCATGTGCACCCGGATCTGGTGCGTTCGGCCCGTCTCCAGCTTGATGTCGAGCAGCGAGGCGGCCCGGAAGGCCTCCATCAGGTCGTAGTGGGTGACGGACGGCTTGCCCTCCGCGGTCACGGCCCACTTGTAGTCGTGCTGGGGGTGGCGGCCGATCGGCGCGTCGATCGTGCCGCTCAGCGGGTCCGGGTGGCCCTGCACCAGCGCGTGGTACCGCTTGTCCACGGTGCGGTCCCGGAACTGCTGCTTCAGCAGGGTGTACGCCCGCTCCGACTTCGCGACCACCATCAGGCCGGAGGTGCCGACGTCCAGCCGGTGCACGATGCCCTGCCGCTCCGCGGCGCCCGACGTGGAGATCCGGTACCCGGCGGCGGCCAGTCCACCGATCACGGTGGTCCCCGTCCAGCCGGGGCTCGGATGCGCGGCCACCCCGACCGGCTTGACGATCACGACGATGTCGTCGTCGTCGTGCACGATCTCCATGCCCTCGACCGGCTCGGCCACGATCTGCACCGGCGCGGGCGCCTGCGGCATCTCGACCTCGAGCCACGCACCGCCGCTGACCCGCTCGGACTTGCCCACGACCGTGCCGTCGACCAGCACCTTCCCGGCGGCTGCGAGCTCGGCGGCCTTGGTGCGGGAGAACCCGAACATCCGGGAGACGGCGGCGTCGACGCGCTCGCCTTCGAGGCCGTCGGGAACGGGCAGGGTGCGGGTTTCGGGAAGCGTACTCACCCGTCGAGTATGCCTTGTCCTTCCCCGTGACCGTTCCCGCGGTCGGCGGCCGGCGGCCCGTACGGACTCCCGGGGCGGCCGTGAACGGGCGCCCCGGTCCTTGCGAGCGCCCGGTACCTGTGGGGCCTCAGTCCTTGTGGACGGTCCCGTCCGGGTCCAGTCCACGGAAGGAGAGGATCACGATGAGGAAGCCGCCGCACACGATCGCCGAGTCCGCGAGATTGAACACCGCGAAGTGCGCGGGCGCGATGAAGTCGACGACCGCACCCTCGAGGAAGCCGGGTGCCCGGAAGATCCGGTCGGTGAGGTTGCCCAGCGCCCCGCCCAGCAGCAGCCCGAGCGCGATGGCCCACGGGAGGCTGTAGAGCTTGCGCGCCAGCCGTGCGATCACCACGACCACGGCCGCCGCGATGATCGTGAAGATGATGGTGAACGCACCGCCGAAGCCGAAGGCCGCGCCGGGATTGCGCACCGCCGTGAACTTCAGCAGATCGCCGACGACCGGGATCGGCGGCTGGTGCTCCAGCTTGGCCACCACGAGCAGCTTGCTGCCGAGGTCCAGCAGGTACGCCGCAACGGCCACCGCGAACAGCACCAGGATCCGGCGCCTGCCCTTGGGCCGCTCCTCGGCGGCCGCAGCCTCGTCGTCAATGTCCGGCGTACCGATGATGCGCTCCGCCTCTGCCACGTGAGTCCCTCAACCTAGTGCCGTGACCGGAAAGGTCGACCGGCACGCGACGCCCTGCGGGGCACTCCCCTGGCTACCGCCGGAGACCCGCACGCCACGTTGTCCCGTCACCCGAGTACATCCCGTACGAGGGTGATCCTCCGCCTTGCGATGCTCCCCTCGGCCCCGGGGCCTGGGAGAACCCATGCACCGGAGGCCGCGAGCTTCCCGGCAAACGCAGCCGGACCAGCACTGGGTGCCTCGATGGTCACGAGAGTACGGCACACATACCAGGACCGGGCGGGCGAGCCCGGCCCGAGATGATCCTTCCCGGCCCGGCTCGCCCGTCCCCGCGGCGGCGCTGAGCCGCCTCAGCTGCGCCGCTCCTGCTTCTGCTTGTCCTCGACGCACAGAGTGGCCCTGGGGAACGCCTGCATACGCGCCTTGCCGATGGGCTTCCCGCAGATCTCGCACAGGCCGTAGGTGCCCGTGTCGAGGCGGTGCAGTGCCCGCTCGGACTGCTCGACCATCTCGCGGGCGTTGGCGGTCAGGGCCATCTCGTGCTCCCGAGTGATGTTCTTGGTGCCGGTGTCGGCCTGGTCGTCGCCCGCGCCGTCACCCGAGTCCCGCATGAGACCGGTCAGCGCCTCCTCGGAGTGGCTGATCTCGGCCCGCAGCCGGGCCAGCTCGTCCTCCAGCTCCGCACGTGCGTCGGCGACCTCCGCGGGCGTCCAGGGTTCCTCGCCCGGGCGTACCGCGAGCTCTCCGGGTGTCGTCGCGGCGGCACGGTCCGGGGCCAGCGCCGTCGCAGTGCTCTCACCGCCGGCTGTGGCTCCGGCCACGATCTTCTTCGCTCCCACCGTCCTGGCTCCCGTCTGCTCGGCGGCCTTCGCCGCCTCCTTGGCCGCCTTGGCGGCTTTTCCGGCACCGGCGCCCGTCGTCGTCCCGGCAGCCGCCGTCTTCTTGGTCCTGGTCTTCGCCGGCGCCTTGGCGGCCGCGGCGGTGGTGGACGCCCCGGGACGTCCCGCCGTCTCCTTCCGGGTGGGGGGCTTCTTCGCCGCTGCGGTGCTCTTCGCGGCCTGCGCGGGCTTGGCGGCCCGCTTGGGCTTGGCGGCCTTCGCGGACTTGGCAGCCGTCTCAGGCTTGGCGGACTTGGCGGACTTGGCGGACTTGGCGGGCTCCGCGGCCTCGGCGGCCTCGGCGGCCTTCGCCGTCTTGCCGGCCTTCGCCTCCTTCACGGCTTTCCCGGCCTTCCCGGCCTTCTCGCCCTTCTCGGCGTTCTCCGCCGTTGCGGCCTTCTCCGCCGTCGGTGCCTTCGCGCCCCTCGCCGGCTTCGCGGCGGCCCCGGAGGTCGGCTTCGCGGCCGGAGCCCTGGCGACAGCGGTCTTCTTGCCGTCGGCGGGCTTCCTGGCGCCCGTGGCCTTGCTGGCGGCCTTCTTCGCCGGTGCCACGGTCTTCACCTCCGTCGCCTCGTGCGCGCGTGCACCGGCCCCGTCGGCGCTCGCCGGCCGCCGGGTGCCCGTACTCCTCGTCGCGACGGTGCTCTTCTTGCCGTTCATATCTCTGGTCGCCGCTCCCACAGCGGCGGTGGATCTCGTGGACGCCGTCCTCTTCACGGCGGTCTTCTTCGCCACCATGGCCGCGGCCCCTTCACATATTGTGATCTTGCTCGCGAATCGGTGCTGGGACGATAAATCGACCCCAGCCCCGCGGCAACGGGGCACGCCGCCCGTTGGGGCCGCCCCGCGCCTGCTCGGACGCGGGCCTGCATCCGTTGTGCCCAGCTCCCCGGCCTGTAATCCGCCGCCGCGGCCGAGCCCGGGTCCGCTCCGCCCCGTGTGGCCATTCGGGTGCACGGGGAAAATCCGGTCGGCCCCGCCGCACCGGGGCCCTTACACTGGGCGGAGCGAAAGGCGTGGATGGGGACCAGTAGCGTCGTACGCAGCCATGAGCGACCCGGGGACGGTGCGAGCCCGGGGGCGAGCGCGAGGTGAAGATCACCCCGGAGCCGCCGGAAGAAAGCCGAGGGTGACCGGACGGTCACCAGGCGAGTAGAGCCGGCGTCGCGGCCTCAATGAGGGGGTCCTGGACATGCTCGTCCGGGGCCAAGGAGGGTGGTACCGCGGGAGCAGTTCATCGGCTCTCGTCCCTCCGACGGAACAGGCACAGTCCGTTGGAGGAGCCCGTACATGACGCCGCCGCCTCAGTACCGCCCGGTACCAGCCCAGGTCGACCTGCCCGCTCTCGAGCACGCCGTGCTCGACTTCTGGCAGGACAACAAGATCTTCGCGAAGAGCCTCGAGCAGTCCGAGGGACGCCCGGAGTGGGTGTTCTACGAGGGCCCGCCCACCGCCAACGGCATGCCCGGAGCGCACCACATCGAGGCCCGCGTCTTCAAGGACGTCTTCCCGCGGTTCCGCACCATGCGGGGCTACCACGTGGCCCGCAAGGCCGGCTGGGACTGCCATGGCCTGCCCGTCGAGCTCGCCGTCGAGAAGGAGCTCGGCTTCAGCGGCAAGAAGGACATCGAGGCCTACGGCATCGCCGAGTTCAACGCCAAGTGCCGTGAGTCGGTGACCCGCCACACGGACGCGTTCGCCGAGCTCACGACCCGTATGGGGTACTGGACCGACCTCGACGGCGCGTACCGGACGATGGACCCCGCGTACATCGAGTCCGTCTGGTGGTCGCTGAAGGAGATCTTCGACAAGGGCCTGCTGGTCCAGGACCACCGGGTCGCCCCCTGGTGTCCGCGCTGCGGCACGGGCCTGTCCGACCACGAGCTGGCGCAGGGCTACGAGACGGTCGTCGACCCGTCCGTGTTCGTCCGCTTCCCGCTCACCTCGGGGCCGCTCGCCGGCGAGGCCGCGCTGCTCGTCTGGACGACGACCCCCTGGACGCTGGTGTCGAACACCGCGGTGGCCGCGCACCCCGAGGTCACCTATGTCGAGGCGACCGACGGCCGGGAGAAGCTGGTCGTCGCCCAGCCGCTGCTGGAGAAGGCACTCGGCGAAGGATGGGAGGCCACGGGCCGGTCCTTCACGGGCGCCGAGATGGAGCGCTGGACCTACGAGCGCCCCTTCCAGCTGGTGGAGTTCCCGAGCGAGGCCCACTTCGTGGTCAACGCCGACTACGTCACCACCGAGGACGGCACGGGTCTGGTCCACCAGTCCCCCGCCTTCGGTGAGGACGACCTCAAGGTCTGCCGCGCCTACGGTCTGCCGGTCGTCAACCCGGTCCGGGCGGACGGCACCTTCGAGGAGGAAGTCCCGCTGGTCGGCGGCGTCTTCTTCAAGAAGGCCGACGAGGCGCTGACCAAGGACCTGGACGAGCGCGGGCTGCTGTTCAAGCACATCCCGTACGAGCACAGCTACCCGCACTGCTGGCGCTGCCACACCGCCCTGCTCTACTACGCGCAGCCGTCCTGGTACATCCGCACGACCGCGGTCAAGGACCGGCTCCTCGAGGAGAACCAGAACACCAACTGGTTCCCGGAGTCGGTCAAGCACGGCCGCTTCGGCGACTGGCTCAACAACAACATCGACTGGGCGCTCTCCCGCAACCGCTACTGGGGCACCCCGCTGCCGATCTGGCGCTGCGAGGACGGCCATCTGACCTGCGTCGGCTCGCGCGCCGAGCTCACGGAGCTGACGGGCACCGACCAGTCGTCGCTGGACCCGCACCGGCCGTTCATCGACGACGTCACCTTCCCGTGCCCGGAGTGCTCTCAGGAGGCCACGCGCGTCCCGGAGGTCATCGACGCCTGGTACGACTCGGGTTCGATGCCCTTCGCACAGTGGGGCTACCCGTACCGGAACAAGGAGATCTTCGAGAAGCGCTACCCGGCGCAGTTCATCTCGGAGGCGATCGACCAGACCCGCGGCTGGTTCTACACGCTGATGGCGGTCGGCACGCTGGTCTTCGACAAGTCCTCGTACGAGAACGTGGTCTGCCTGGGCCACATCCTCGCCGAGGACGGCCGCAAGATGTCCAAGCACCTGGGCAACATCCTGCAGCCGATCCCGCTCATGGACCAGCACGGTGCGGACGCCGTGCGCTGGTTCATGGCAGCCGGCGGCTCGCCCTGGGCGGCGCGGCGCGTGGGCCACGGCACCATCCAGGAGGTGGTCCGCAAGACCCTCCTCACGTACTGGAACACGGTCGCCTTCCAGGCGCTGTACGCCCGCACGTCCGGCTGGGCCCCCTCGCCGGCCGATCCGGCACCGGCCGAGCGCACGGTGCTCGACCGCTGGCTGCTGTCCGAACTGCACGCGCTGGTGGACCAGGTCACGCTGGCGCTGGAGGCCTACGACACCCAGCGCGCCGGCAAGCTGATCTCCACCTTCGTCGACGACCTGTCGAACTGGTACGTACGCCGCTCGCGCCGCCGCTTCTGGCAGGGCGACGCGTCCGCGCTGCGCACGCTCCACGATGTGATCGAGACCGTCACCCGGCTGATGGCCCCGCTCACCCCGTTCATCACGGAGCGGGTGTGGCAGGACCTGGTGGTCCCGGTGGCCCCGGACGCCCCCGAGTCGGTCCACCTGGCCGGCTGGCCCGAGGCCGACCTGTCGGCGATCGACCCGACGCTGTCCCAGGAGATGCTGCTGGTCCGCAGACTGGTGGAGCTGGGCCGGGCGACGCGTGCGGAGTCCGGTGTGAAAACCCGCCAGCCGCTGTCGCGGGCCCTGGTCGCGGCGGCCGGCTTCGAGTCGCTGTCGCCCGAGTTGCACGCACAGATCACCGAGGAGCTGAACGTCTCCTCGCTGGCTTCCCTGTCCGAGGTCGGCGGCTCGCTGGTCGACACCACGGCCAAGGCGAACTTCCGCGCACTGGGCAAGCGCTTCGGCAAGGGCGTCCAGGACGTGGCCAAGGCCGTTGCGGCGGCGGACGCGGCGGCGCTGTCCCTCGCCCTGCGTGAGGGAGTTGCCACGCTGGAGGTCAACGGCGAGAAGATCACCCTCTCCCCGGAGGAGGTCATCATCACCGAGACGCCCCGCGAGGGCTGGTCGGTGGCCTCCGATCAGGGTGCGACGGTCGCGCTCGACCTGGAGATCACTCCGGAGCTGCGGCTCGCGGGCGTGGCCCGGGACGCGATCCGGCTGATCCAGGAGGCGCGCAAGAACAGCGGCCTGGATGTCGCGGACCGCATCGCCCTGCGCTGGGCGTCCGCGGACCCCGAGGTCACGAAGGCCCTGACGGACCACGCGGGTCTGATCGCGGAGGAGGTCCTGGCGACGGACTTCGCCTCCGGCGATGCGGACGACACGTACGGCTCCCCGTTCACGGACGAGGGCCTGTCCCTGACCTTCCGCCTCCGCAAGGCGTAAGCCCCTGACGGGGGCACGGCCCCCGTCATCCCCCTCGCCCCCGGGCACGGTTGAGGCCGTGCACCGGGGGCGAGGGCGTCTCCGAAGGGGGACGGGATGGCCGGAGCCGTGGCGGCAGGCTTCTGCCGCCACGGCCGGCGAGGTTGCTCCGGAGCTGCAAGCCGCCGCCCCCGAGGAGGCGAGCCCGGAGGGCCCCCGCCCACCGGCGCACCCAAGCCCGTCCTGGAGTCCCGGCACACCCCACGTGCACCGCACGGCCAGGCACGGACGCGCAACAGGGCCGGGCCCGGGACTGAACGTCCCGGGCCCGGCCCTGAATGCCTGCCGACGGCTACGCGCGCTTCGCGCGGCAGCCCGCCGTCAGTTGTCGTCCTCGTCGATGAGGAAGCCCCGCATCGGCGACGGCGCCTGCTGCATCGGCTGCGGGCCCTGCGGCCGCACCGGTGCCATCGGCTGGGTCATCGCCGGGGACATCTGCTGCTGACCGCCGTACGACGGGGCCGCGGGCGAGGGCCCGTGACCGCCCATCGTCTGGTTGCCTCCGTAGGACGGCGCGCTCGCACCCGCCGGGGCCATGGACGGCGCCGGGGACGGCGGCAGCGACGCCGCAGAGGGAGTCCGCGGCGGGGCCAGCGAGTCGTCGGCCTGGGTCTCCAGCTGACGCAGCTGGCTCTCCAGGTACGACTTCAGCCGCGTGCGGTACTCGCGCTCGAAGCCACGCAGGTCCTCGACCTTGCGCTCCAGCGTGGCGCGGGCCGACTCCAGCGAGCCCATCGCGACGCGGTGCTTCTCCTGCGCGTCCCGCTCCAGCGCATCGGCCTTGGCGCGGGCGTCCCGCTCCAGACCCTCGGCACGCGAACGCGCCTCACCGACGATCTTGTTGGCCTCGGAACGGGCCTCGGCGATGGCCTGGTCGGCCGTCTGCTGGGCCAGCGAGAGCACACGTGCGGCGCTGTCGCCGCCCGGGCCCTGACCGGGGCCGCCCATCGGACCGCCCATGGGACCGCCCATCGGGCCACCCATGGGACCGCCCATCGGGCCGCCCTGCATGGGACCGCCCATGGGACCGCCCTGCATCGGGCCGCCCTGCATCGAACCGGGGCCCATGGGGCCGGGGCCCTGAGGACCGTGACCACCGGGACCGGCCGGCAGCTGAGGAGCACCACCGGGCAGCTGGGGGGGACCCATCTGCGGGGGCTGCTGCTGGACGGGGGGTCCGGATATGGCGGCGGGCACAGGTGCACCCGGACCTCGGCCGTCCTGCGGCTCCGGCGGTTTACGCATACCCTGCTGCTGGTTCTGCGCCGCGGCACGGGTCGCCGCCGCCAGCTTGGCGCGCAGGTCCTCGTTCTCGCGGAGCAGACGGGTCAGCTCGGCTTCGACCTCGTCGAGGAAGGCATCGACCTCGTCCTCGTCATAGCCTTCTCGGAGGCGGACGGTCGTGAACTGCTTGTTCCGCACGTCCTCGGGGGTCAGCGGCATCTCTTCTTCACCTCTACGTAGTCGTCGGCAGTCGGCAAGACCGTATCTTTCACATCCCGCTCCCCACGCCGCGGACGATGGAGATCAAGATATAGACGATGATCATCAGAACGAAGAAGGACAGGTCGAGTGCCACGCCCCCGAGACGCAGCGGCGGAATGAACCGCCGCAGAAGCTTGAGCGGTGGATCGGTGACAGTGTAGGTGGCCTCCAGGACGACCACCATCGCCTTGCCGGGTTGCCACGAGCGGGCGAACTGGAAGACGTAGTCCATGACCAGCCGGAAGATCAGCACGACAAGGAAGCACACAAGCGCGAAGTAGACAACCTGCAATGCGACGCCCATTACCGCGCTTTCTCCCCTGACTCTCGTGTCCGGCCTTCGGCCGGGTCGTTCCCGGTGTCGATTCTCAGCTCTGGTTGAAGAACCCGCCCTCTGCGATGCGGGCCTTGTCCTCCGCCGTGACATCGACGTTAGCAGGCGACAGCAGGAACACCTTCTGCGTCACTCGCTCAATGCTGCCATGGAGACCGAAGACGAGTCCCGCGGCAAAGTCGACAAGTCGCTTCGCATCGGTGTCGTCCATCTCCGTGAGGTTCATGATCACGGGGGTGCCCTCACGGAAGTGTTCCCCGATGGTACGGGCCTCGTTGTAGGTCCGGGGGTGCAGAGTCGTGATGCGGTAGGGCTCCCGCTCGGACACAACCTTGGGCATGATCACCGGGGCGTTCTTCTCCAGATTCGGACGTTCAGGTGTGATGGATGCCACGGGGGCGATTCGCGCCGGACGTCCTGATTCCGCGGGCGAGGGTGCGGAACGGACCGCCGCTTCACGGGGAGCGGGCGGCTGCACCGCGCGCACCGGCTCCTCCCGTTCCACCTGATGCGGAGGCTGGTGGCGGCGCCGGTCCCGCTCGGGCTCCGGCTCCATCTCGGGTTCGAAGTCGTCGTCGGGGTCGAATCCCCGGCCGTCGTAACCATCGTCCTCCACGAGGCCGAGGTAGACCGCCATCTTGCGCATCGCGCCGGCCATTCTCTGAGTCCTCCGCTCTGTGGTGGATCGGCTTCGTTCGGCTACGTCACCAAGTGCCCGCGATCCACTCGGCCCGTCCGCCTTTCGACGGAAATGACCATATTTTCTACTGTGGTCCGACTTGCATCGCGACGTTACCCGAGCCGAGGTCGGACTCCGAGTACCGCCGTACCGACGCGCACATGTGTCGCTCCGGCCGCCACCGCTTCCTCGAGGTCCGCACTCATCCCCGCCGACACCATGTTCGCAGCAGGACGGGCAGCGCGCAGGCTTGATGACAATTCCACCAGCCGCTCGAAGGCGGCCTGTTGACGCCCCGCGTACGGCCCCTCGAGCGGAGCGACGGTCATCAGCCCGTCGAGCCGGAGCCCGGGCGAGCCGTCGACCGAGGCGGCCAACTCCTCGATGCCGTCTGGTGCGACGCCACCCCGGCCCGCTCCGGTTCCCGGTTCGGCGTCGAGAGCGACCTGGATCAGGCACCCGAGTTCGCGTCCGGCGCGCACCGCCGCCGCGGACAGTGCCCGCACGAGCTTCAACCGGTCGACGGACTGCACAATATCGGCATAAGTCGCCACCGATCGCACCTTGTTGGTCTGCAACTGGCCGACGAAGTGCCATGTCAGATCGAGATCGGAACACGCGGCGGCCTTCGGCGCCGCGTCCTGGTCCTTGTTCTCGGCGACGTGGCGCACCCCGAGCTCATGCAGCAGTCGCACATCGCTCGCGGGGTAGGTCTTGGTGACCACGATGAGGGTCACCTCTTCCCGCTTGCGCCCGGCCGCGGAACAGGCGGCGGCGATACGTTCCTCCACGCGCGCCAGATTCTCGGCGAGTTCGGTCCTGCGGTCGGTCATCGCTGTTCTCTTCCACTGCTTCCGGCGTCCAGCCAGACATAGCCGGCGAGGCGCCCCGTCGTGCGGTCGCGGCGGTACGAGTAGTGGTCGCCCGACTCCAGTGTGCAGACCGGCGATGCCTGGCGGTCCCGTACGCCCAGCGCTTCGAGCTGGGCGTGGACTCCTGCCGTGACGTCGACTGCGGGGGTGCCCCAGCTGGTCTCCGACCGCGCCTCGGGGACCACGGCCGCGACATCGGCGCGCATGGCCTCCGGCACCTCGTAGCAGCGGCCGCACACGGCGGGCCCGGTGCGGGCGACGATCCGCGCGGGGTCGGCACCGAGCGCGATCATGGCATCCACGGCAGCCGGGACGACTCCCGCGACCATTCCGGGGCGCCCCGCGTGCGCGGCGGCCGCGACCCCCGCGACGGGGTCCGCCAGGAGCACCGGGGTGCAGTCGGCGGTGAGCACCGCGAGTGCCAGTCCCCGCCGGGCCGTGACCACCGCGTCCACGGCCGGGACGTCCGCGGTGGTCCACGGTCCGTCGACGACGGCGACATCGCGGCCGTGCACCTGGTTCATCCAGACCACGAGCCCCGGGTCGAGCCCGAGGGTCTTGGCGGCCAGTTCGCGGTTCGTGCGAACGGCGGCAGGGTCGTCGCCGACCGCGCCGCCGAGATTGAGCTCCTCGTACGGAGCGGCGCTCACCCCGCCCCACCTGTCGGTGAAGGCGAAGTGCGCGCCGCTCACGCTGTCCTGCCCCCGTATCACCGCGAGATCACTTCAGGAAGTCCGGGACGTCCAGCTCTTCGGCCTGGCTGTCGTACGGGCGGGCCGGCGGGACCTGCGGCGACGAGCCGCCCAGTGAGGAGTCACTCGCCACCGGGACCGGCTCGGCCGGGGCGGCGGGCTCCTCACGCGGAGGCACCGTGCCCAGGCCGCCGATGGAGCGAGGCTCCTGGCGGGCGACGGGCGCGGGCTCGTCGCGCTTGGCGGCGGAGCCGATCACATTCTCCCGGCGGGCCGGGGGCTGACCCCCGTCGAAGCCCGCCGCGATGACCGTGACCCGCACCTCGTCGCCGAGCGCGTCGTCGATGACCGCACCGAAGATGATGTTGGCCTCGGGGTGGGCGGCCTCACTGACCAGCTGGGCCGCCTCGTTGATCTCGAAGAGACCGAGGTCCGAGCCGCCGGAGATGGACAGCAGCACGCCACGGGCGCCGTCGATGGACGCCTCGAGCAGCGGCGAGGAGATCGCCATCTCGGCCGCGGCAACGGCGCGGTCGTCGCCGCGGGCGGACCCGATGCCCATGAGCGCGGATCCGGCCTCGGACATGACCGACTTGACGTCGGCGAAGTCGAGGTTGATCAGACCCGGGGTGGTGATCAGGTCCGTGATGCCCTGGACACCGGACAGCAGCACCTGGTCGGCGGACTTGAACGCGTCGAGCACGCTGACCTGGCGGTCCGAGATGGACAGCAGCCGGTCGTTCGGGATCACGATGAGGGTGTCGACCTCTTCGCGGAGCTCGGCGATGCCGTCCTCCGCCTGGTTGGCCCGCCGGCGGCCCTCGAAAGTGAAGGGCCGGGTGACCACGCCGATGGTCAGGGCGCCCAGCGAGCGCGCGATGTTGGCCACGACGGGCGCGCCGCCGGTACCCGTGCCGCCGCCCTCACCGGCGGTGACGAAGACCATGTCGGCCCCCTTGAGGACCTCCTCGATCTCCTCGCGGTGGTCCTCTGCCGCCTTGCGGCCGACGGCCGGGTTGGCTCCGGCTCCGAGGCCACGGGTGAGTTCGCGGCCGACGTCGAGCTTGACGTCGGCGTCGCTCATCAACAGCGCCTGTGCGTCGGTGTTGATCGCGATGAACTCGACGCCCTTGAGGCCGACCTCGATCATCCGGTTGATGGCATTGACACCACCGCCGCCGACACCGATGACCTTGATGACTGCGAGGTAGTTCTGCGGTGCTGCCACGTCGAAGGCCTCTCGCCTCGAGATACATGCCGCCGCTCACGGGTGGTCCCGCGTCGCGACGGCGGATGCCGATGGGACGGTCCGAAATGCCGACCCAAACCCTAACGTTGAAGTTTAGGGTTACCAGTGTCTCTTGTTCCTGGACTCTCTCGAACGAGACACTAAGTCGACAAGTGGCGCGCGTTCAACGAACACGCCGAACCTCCCGTTTTTCTTTTCACCCTATGTGATCAGCCGTTGCGCTGACCAACCAGGGTGCTGGCCTGCGAATTTGTGCGTCAACTCCCGGACGCCGCAGGGGCGGTCGGGGCGCTGACGTCGAAGTGCCGGGCCTCGGGCTCCGCTTTCATCAGCGCGGTGAGGGCACGCGCCTTGACCTCGCCGTCGTCCCCGCTGCCCCACAGCACCGTTCTGCCGCGCGTCAGCTTCAGGGTGACAGAGTCATACGAAAGGACTTCGACGGACCGCAGGTCCTGGACGACACCCGAAGGAAGTCCGGCGGTAACGCGGACGGCCGCCCGCACCAGCCGCCGCCCCCCGAAGCGGCCCGCACCGGAAGGCCGGTCCGCCCTCAGCTCCAGCAGCGGCAGCCCCTTGGGGGCCGCGCCCACGGTCGCGAAGCGGACACCCTTCGCATCCAGGAGAACGAACTGCCCGCCCTCCACGGCGACGAGCACGGGCTTTCGCTCCACCACCGTCAACTCGACCTCGTGCGGCCAGGAACGGACCGCCTCGACCGAGTCGATGCGCGGAAGCTTCTGACGCAACCGCGCCTCGATCCCATCCATATCAACTGAAATTAGGGGTGATCCGATTGAAATGGCCGCCGCCTGCTCGACCTCACGTGGCGTCAGCACCCGCGTACCGGAGATGCGGACCTGCTCGGCGCGCAGCCATGGCGAGCCGTACACCAGCCAGACCCCTGCCCCGCCGAGCACGACGAGCACCACGGTCACCAGCAGCACCCGGGGGGCACGCAGGCGCGGACGGCGCTGCGCCGGGCCCCGCCCGGGCCGGGCGGAGCGGCCGGGCGACGACGGGCCGTTCGGCTTCCGTGTGCCGCGTTCGGCTGTCGTCGGTCCGGCCATCTCCGCACCCTGCCCTTCGTCGTGGCTATCGCCGCGCCCTGGCGGCAATCGCCTCGTACACCATTCCGACAAGCAGATCGTCTGCATCCCGGCGCCCGAACTCGGCGGCGGCGCGGGACATCTCGTACAACCGGTGCGGATCGGCGAGCACCGGAAGCACCTGGCTCTGCACCCACTGGGGGCTCAGCTCGGCGTCGTCGACCAGCAGCCCACCGCCGGACTTCACCACCGGCTGGGCGTTGAGCCGCTGTTCGCCGTTGCCGATCGGCAGCGGTACGTACGCGGCGGGCAGCCCGACGGCGGAGAGCTCGGCGACGGTCATGGCCCCCGCGCGGCACAGCATCATGTCGGCCGCGGCGTACGCGAGGTCCATCCGGTCCAGGTACGGTACCGGGATGTAGGGCGGCATTCCGGGCATGTTGTCCACGCGCGGCAGCTCGTTCTTCGGGCCCACCGCGTGCAGGATCTGGATGCCGGAGCGCTGCAGCAGCGGAGCGATCTGCTGGACCACCTCGTTGAGGCGTCGGGCTCCCTGGGACCCTCCGGCGACCAGCAGTGTGGGCAGATTGGGGTCGAGCCCGAAGGCGGCGCGGGCCTCGGGGCGCACCCGGGCCCGGTCGAGGGTCGCGATCGAGCGGCGCAGCGGGATGCCGATGTACCGGGCGTCGCGCAGCTTGGAGTCCGGGGTGGAGACGGCGACCGCCGCCGCGTACCGGGAACCGATCTTGTTGGCCAGACCGGGGCGCGCGTTGGCCTCGTGGACGACGATCGGCACACCGAGCCGCTTGGCGGCGAGATAGCCGGGCAGCGCGACATAGCCGCCGAAGCCGACGACGCAGTCCGCCCTGGTGCGCTCGAGGACCTGCTCGGCGGCCTTGATGGTGCCGCGGAGCCGGCCCGGAACGGTGATCAACTCAGGTGTGGGCTTGCGCGGCAGCGGCACGGCGGGGATGAGTGCCAGTTCGTAGCCCCGCTCGGGCACGAGCCTGGTCTCCAGCCCCCGCTCCGTGCCGAGGGCCGTGATGCCCACGGTCGGATCCTGCCTACGCAGGGCGTCCGCGAGGGCGAGCGCGGGCTCGATGTGGCCGGCGGTCCCCCCGCCGGCGAGTACGACATGCACCGAAATTCACCGCTCTCCGGACGGACGCCTCGTGACGCGCCGTCTCATCGTCTTCCATCTCACCCCAGGTCCCCGCGCGGCCAGGGCCGCCTTCGCCGCGGGATCCTCACGCGCGAACGCGATCAGCAGCCCCACGGCGAACATGGTCGGCAGCAGGGCGGAGCCTCCGTAGGAGAACAGCGGGAGGGGGACCCCGGCGATCGGCAGCAGGCCGAGCACCGCACCGATGTTGATCACGGCCTGGGCCGTGATCCAGGTGGTCACACCTCCCGCGGCGTACCTCACGAAGGGATCCTCCGTGCGTCCGGCCACGCGGATACCCGCATAGCCTAGAGCCGCGAAGAGAGTGAGCACCGACAGCGTCCCCGCCAGCCCCAGTTCCTCCCCGGTGATGGCGAAGATGAAGTCGGTGTGCGCTTCGGGTAGTTGGCCCCATTTTTCCACACTCGCCCCGATACCGGAACCGAACCATCCGCCGGAGGCGAGTGCGTAGATCCCGTGCACGGCCTGCCAGCACAGGTCCCCCGGGCCCGGGTCGGTCGCGCCGACGCACCGGAACCGGCCCATCCGGTTGGGGCTCGTCTTGATCAGGACGGCGCCGATGACCACGGCGACCGCCAGCACCCCGGTGAAAAGCCTGGTGGGGGCGCCGGCCAGCCAGAGCAGCCCGAACAGGATCGCGGCCAGGATGATCGCGGTGCCCATGTCCCCGCCGAGCATGATCAGACCCAGCAGGAGGAAGGCGACCGGCACCAGCGGGACGAGCAGGTGCTTCCACTGGGTGAGCAGCCGTTTGTCCTGTTTGCGGGCCAGCAGGTCGGCGCCCCAGAGGATCAGTGCGACCTTGCCGAACTCACTGGGCTGGAGCTGGAAGGGGCCGCCGAGGTAGATCCAGTTCTGGTTGCCGTTGACGGAATGCCCTATCCCCGGGACCTGTACCAGCACCATCAGGAAGAGGCTGCCGACGAGCAGGGGGTAGGCGAGTGCGCGATGGAGCCGGGAGGGCATCCGGGAGGCGAGCAGCAGCAGCACGGTGCCGAGGACCGCGGCGAAGAACTGCTTGCGGAAGAAGTACGAGGGGGCGAGCGAGTAGGTCAGCGCCGTGATCATCGACGCGGAGTAGACCATCACCAGACCCAGCGCGGTGATCAGCAGACCTGCGCCGAGGATCACGTAGTACGCGGTGAGCGGCCGGTCCCAGGCCCGCCGCGCCTGCTCGAAGATCCGACGGAGCCCGCTCCCCGGCGGGCCGGACGCGCCGCCCGTGCGGCCCGCCCCGCCGCGCACGGCGGACGGCCGCCGCGGTCCGGCGGTCCCGCTGCGCAGCAGCGCCCCGGGGACCCCCGCGAGGCCAGGCTCGGGGGCCAGGACGCGTACCCGCCCGGCGGCCCGTACAGCTGTCCGCCGCGCGAGCGCGCCCACGAGCCGTCGCACCACAGCCCCGGCACGACGGTGCACGGGGTGGCTGCGGGTGCGTACGGCAGGCCGGGGCCCGCGCGGGTCGGGCGCGGCGGTGGGGTCGTGCGGCATGAGCGTGTCCCCTCCAGTCGTGGGCGGCGGCGCCGGGGCGCGGCGACGGGGACCGGGCTGGTCAGGCGTGTTCGGCGGCGAGCGCGCGGACGGCGTCCGCGAAGGCCTCGCCCCGCTTGTTGTAGTTGGCGAACATGTCCATCGAGGCACAGGCGGGGGCCAGCAGCACCGTGTCCCCCGGCTGTGCGAGCCCCGCCGCTTCGCGGACCGCCGCCGACATCGCCCCAGTGTCGGTCCGGTCGAGGTCGACGACCGGGACCTCGGGCGCGTGTCGCGCGAGCGCTTCGGCGATCAGCGCGCGGTCCGCGCCCATCAGCACGACGCCCCGGAGCCGCTTCGCGGACTTGCGGACCAGCTCGTCGAACGTCGCGCCCTTCGCCAGCCCGCCCGCGATCCAGACGATCGGGTCGTACGCCGCCAAGGACGCTTCCGCGGCATGGGTGTTGGTGGCCTTCGAGTCGTCGACGTACGCCACCTCCGCGACATCCGCGACGTGCGCGATGCGGTGCGCGTCGGGGCGGAAGGCACGCAGCCCGTCCCGTACGGCCGCGGGAGCCACGCCGAAGGCGCGGGCGAGGGCCGCGGCGGCCAGCGCGTTGGCGATGTTGTGGGGAGCCGGCGGGTTGACGTCGGAGACCTCGGCGAGCTCCTGTGCCTGCTTCTGCCGGTTCTCGACGAACGCACGGTCCACGAGGATGCCGTCGACCACGCCGAGCTGTGAGGGGCCGGGGGCGGTGAGGGTGAAGCCGATCGCCCGGCAGCCCTCCACGACATCGGCCTCGCGCACCAGGTCCTCGGTGGCGGGGTCGGCGGCGTTGTAGACGCAGGCGACCGTGTTGCCCTCGTAGATCCGGCCCTTGTCGGCGGCGTACGCCTCCATGGAGCCGTGCCAGTCGAGGTGGTCGGGCGCCAGGTTGAGCACGGCGGCGGAGTGGGCGCGCAGCGAGGGCGCCCAGTGCAGCTGGTAGCTGGACAGTTCGACGGCGAGGACGTCGTACTTCTCGTCGCCGAGGACGGCGTCCAGCAGCGAGACCCCGATGTTGCCCACGGCCGCCGTCCTCAGCCCTGCCGCCTCCAGGATCGAGGCGAGCATCCGCACGGTCGTGGTCTTGCCGTTGGTGCCGGTGACCGCGAGCCAGGGCGCGGAGTCGGGCCGGCGCAGCCGCCAGGCCAGCTCCACGTCGCCCCAGATCTCCACGCCCGCGTCGGCGGCGGCGGCGAACAGGGGCTTGTCGGGCTTCCAGCCGGGCGCCGTGACGACCAGCTCGGTGCCCTCCGGCAGGGTGTCGCCGTCGCCGAGGCGGACGGTGATTCCCTCCGCCTCCAGCTCGGCGGCCTGAGCACGCGCGCGTTCGTCGTCGCCGTCGTTGACGACCGTGACGACCGCGCCGAGGCCGTGCAGGGCGCGGGCGGCCGGAAGACCGCTCACGCCCAGCCCGGCGACGGTGACGTGCTTGCCCTGCCAGTCCCGCGTACTCACTTCTCGGCCGCCCAGCCCGCGTAGAAGAGTCCCAGACCCACGATGACGCACATGCCCTGAATGATCCAGAAACGGACCACGACCAGGACTTCGGACCAGCCCTTGAGCTCGAAGTGGTGCTGGAGCGGTGCCATCCGGAAGACGCGCTTGCCGGTGAGCCGGAAGGAGCCGACCTGGATGATCACGGACATGGTGATCAGGACGAACAGACCGCCGAGGAGGGCGAGCAGCAGCTCGGTGCGGGAGCAGATCGCGAGGCCGGCGAGCGCGCCGCCGAGTGCGAGCGAGCCGGTGTCACCCATGAAGATCTTGGCGGGCGAGGTGTTCCACCACAGGAAGCCGAAGCAGGCCCCCATCAGCGCGGAGGCGACCACGGCGAGGTCGAGCGGGTCGCGTACCTCGAAGCAGGCGTTGGGGTTGGTCAGCGTGTCGGCGTTGGCGCACCACTCCTGGAACTGCCAGAGCCCGATGAAGGTGTACGCGCCGAAGACCATCACGGAGGCGCCGGTGGCGAGGCCGTCCAGTCCGTCGGTGAGGTTCACGCCGTTCGACATCGCGAGGATCATGAACAGCGCCCAGACGACGAACAGCACCGGGCCGATGGACCAGCCGAAATCGGTGACGAACGAGAGCCGGGTGGACGCGGGAGTCTGGCCGCGGATGTCCGCGAACTGCAGGGCCAGCACGGCGAAGGCGATACCGACGATCAGCTGTCCGGCCATCTTCGCCTTGGCGCGCAGACCCAGCGACCGCTGCTTGACGATCTTGATGTAGTCGTCGAGGAAGCCGACCAGGCCCATGCCCGCCATCAGGAAGAGCACCAGGACGCCCGAGAACGAGAACTTCTCGCCGGTGATCACCTTGGCGAGCGCGTAGGCGATGAGCGTGGCCAGGATGAAGGCGATGCCGCCCATCGTGGGCGTGCCCTTCTTGCTGCCGTGGCTGCGCGGTCCGTCGTCCCGGATGAACTGCCCGTAGCCCTTGCGGGCCAGCAGCTTGATCAGCAGCGGGGTACCGATGAGCGTCAGGAAGAGGCCGATGGCCCCCGAGAAGAGGATCTGCCTCATCGGCCGGCTACCTGCCCCTCGGAAGAGCCCGCCGTGTTCTCGAGGAGCGCCTGGGCGATCCGCTCGAGCCCGGCCGACCTGGAAGCCTTCACCAGGACGACGTCTCCCGGGCGCAGCTCCCTGCGCAACAGATCAACCGCCGCCTGCGCGTCGGACACGTGCACCGACTCCTCACCCCACGAACCCTCGTTATAGGCGCCCAGTTGCAACCAGGACGCTTCCCTGCCCCCGACTGCGACGAGCTTGCTGACGTTGAGCCGGACGGCGAGCCGTCCGACAGCGTCGTGCTCGGCGAGCGAATCGTCCCCGAGCTCGGCCATCGGGCCGAGCACCGCCCACGTACGCCCCCCGGCAGCCTGTGCGGCCGCACCCATGGCCACAAGGGCGCGCAGGGCGGCTCGCATGGACTCGGGGTTGGCGTTGTAGGCGTCGTTGACAACCGTCACACCGTCCGGACGCTCGGTGACCTCCATACGCCAGCGGGAGAGGGTGCCGGCCTCGGAGAGCGCGGTGGCGATCTCGTCGACGGGCATGCCCAGCTCATGGGCGACGGCGGCCGCGGCGAGCGCGTTCGACACGTGGTGCTCACCGTACAGCCGCAAGGTCACATCGCTGCACCCGGAGGGTGTGCGAAGGCGGAATGCGGGCTGCCCACTGGGCATCAGCCGGACGTTCTCTGCGCGTACGTCCGCTTCGCCCGCCTCACCGAAGAGCACGACGCGTGCCGCGGTGCGTGAGGCCATCGCCCGTACGAGGGGATCGTCGGCGTTGAGGACGGCGATACCGCCCTTCTCCCCCGGCGGAAGGCATTCGACGAGCTCGCCCTTGGCCTGGGCGATCTGCTCACGGCCGCCGAACTCGCCGATGTGGGCGGTGCCGACGTTCAGGACGACGCCGATACGCGGCGGGGTGAGTCCGGTCAGGTAGCGGATGTGGCCGATGCCCCGGGCGCCCATCTCCAGTACAAGATGGCGTGTTTGCGCCGTCGCGCGCAGCGCGGTCAGCGGCAGGCCGATCTCGTTGTTGAGGGATCCGGGCGTCCAGACCGTCGGCGCGTGGCGCTCCAGCAGCTGGGCGATGAGGTCCTTCGTGGAGGTCTTGCCGGCCGAGCCGGTGAGGGCGACGACCTCGGTGCCGAGCCGCTCGACGACGGCCCGTGCGAGGGCTCCGAGGGCGCTCTGCACATCGTCGACGACGATGGCGGGCACGCCGACGGGCCGGGCGGCGAGCACCGCCACGGCGCCCGCATCGACGGCTCGCTCGGCGTAGTCGTGGCCGTCGACGTTCTCGCCGGCGAAGGCGGCGAAGAGGCTGCCCGGTTCGACCTGGCGGGAGTCGATGACGACGGATCCGGTGACCTGGATGGCCGGATCCGGTATGTCGTGGGGCTGCCCGCCGACGATTCCGGCGATCTCGGCGAGGGAGAGGGCGATCACTGCTTCATCCCTGACTGTTCTGGTGACGGTCTGCGTCCTGCGCACCGGTGCGGTGCCCCGAGCGGGCTTCGATCGCTTCGCGGAGCACCTGGCGGTCGTCGAACGAACGGACCACCCCGGCGATGTCCTGGCCCTGTTCATGGCCCTTGCCCGCGACCAGCACCGTGTCGCCCGGCTCGGCACGTGCGACCGCCGCGGCGATCGCGGCGGCGCGGTCCTCGAAGACCTGGACCTCGCCCCGTTCGTGCGCGGGCACCTCCGCGGCGCCCGCGAGCATCGTGGCGAGGATCGCGAGGGGGTCCTCGGAGCGGGGGTTGTCGGAGGTCAGGACCGCGGTGTCGGCGAGACGTGCGGCGGCGGCGCCCATCGGTCCGCGCTTGGTCGTGTCGCGGTCGCCGCCGCAACCGAGGACGATGTGCAGCCGTCCCTTGGTGACCTTGCGCAGGGCGCGGAGGACCGATTCGACGGCGTCCGTCTTGTGCGCGTAGTCGACGACGGCGAGATACGGCTGGCCCGCGTCGACGCGCTCGAGCCGGCCGGGCACCCCGGGGACCGCGGCGACACCGTCGGCGGCGGTCTGCGGGTCGATCCCGGCGACGGCGAGCGTGACGACGGCGGCCAGCGTGTTGGCGACGTTGAAGGGGCCCGGCAGCGGGGCGTGGGCGTTCACCCGCTCGCCGCCCGGGCCGACGACGGTGAAGGCCGAGCCGACCGCGCCGAGTTCGACGCCCTCGGCCCGCCAGTCGGCGTCCGGGTGGCCCTCGGCGGAGAACGTGACGACGGGGATCGCCGACTCGGCGGCGAGCCGCCGGCCGTACTCGTCGTCGAGGTTGACGACGCCCCGCCGGGCCCGGGCGGGTGTGAACAGCTGGGCCTTGGCCTGGAAGTAGTCCTCCATGCCGGAGTGGAACTCCATGTGCTCCGGGCTGAGGTTGTTGAAGACGGCGATGTCGAAGACACAGCCGTCGACCCGGCCGAGCACCAGTGCGTGGCTGGAGACCTCCATGGCGACCGACTCGATGCCGCGCTCGCGCATCACCGCGAACAGCGCCTGCAGATCGGTCGCTTCGGGGGTCGTGCGCTCCGCCTTGATGCGCTCGTCGTCGATGCGCATCTCGACCGTGCCGATGAGGCCGGTGCGACGGCCGGCACCGCGCAGCCCGCCCTCCACCAGATAGGCGGTGGTGGTCTTGCCCGAGGTGCCGGTGATACCGATCTGCAGCAGGCCTTCGCCGGGCTGTCCGTAGATCGCGACGGCGAGGGCGCCCATGCGCCCGCGTGGGTTCTCGGTGACCAGGACCGGCAGCCCGGTCGCCGCGGCGCGCTCCGCGCCCGTCGGGTCCGTCAGGATCGCGGCCGCGCCGAGCTCCTTCGCCTGGGCGACGTAGTCGGCGCCGTGGAGGCGGGCCCCGGGCAGCGCCGCGTAGAGGTCTCCGGGGCGGACCGCGCGGGAGTCATGGGTGATGCCGGTGACCGCGCCGGAGCCCGGGGGCTCGACCCCCAGCCGGTCGGCCAGCTCGCTGAGGTCGATCGGGACGACCTCGGCCGGACGGGGTGGGACGGTTCGGTACTGATCAGCATGTGGCACGGCGGTGAGCGTACCGGGCGTACCGGGACCGGTGCTAAATGAGGGTGGGTGGGGCGTGATCCTTGTCACTGAGGGTGCCTCCTGGGTCACGTGCCCGGTTCGAACGTCACCGGAAGTCGTGCGGGTGCCTTGCCGGTGGGTGCGACCTGGAGGGTTTTGAGGGCGAATTGCATGACCTTCTTGTAGATGGGTCCGCAGATCTGGCCGCCGAAGTAGCTGCCTTTGGTCGGGTTCTGGATGGCGCAGTAGACCGTGATGTGCGGGTTGTCGGCGGGCGCGAATCCGGCGAAGGAGGCGGTGTAGCCCTTGTAACGGCCCAGTTCCGGATCGACCCTGTTGGCCGTACCGGTCTTGCCCGCGACGCGGTAGCCGGGGATCTGGGCCCTGTTGCCGGTGCCTTCCTCGTCGCCGACGACCGACTCGAGCATGGTGGCGAGGGTCGTGGCGGTCTTCTCGCTGACCACGCGGGTCTTCCCGGGCGCGGGGGCGGGGGTGAACCGTCCGTCGGGCCCGGTGGTGCCCCGGACCAGGGTGGGCTCGACGCGTACGCCGTCGTTGGCGATGGTCGAGTAGACGGACGCGGCCTGTACGGCGTTCACGGACAGGCCCTGTCCGAAGGGGATCGTGTACTGCTGCGAGGTGGACCAGTCCTGCGGTTTGGCGAGGATGCCCGCCGACTCGCCGGGGTAGTGCAGACCCGTCGGACTGCCGATGCCGAACTTGCGCAGATACGAGTACAGCACCCGGTTGGCCGCCGCCTGGGTCTTGCCGAGCTGTCCGGTCGCCAGGATCGTGCCGATGTTGCTGGACTTGGCGAGGACGCCGTTGAGCGTCAGATGCCAGGTGGGGTGGTCGATGTCGTCGTGGAACAGCCGGTCGCCGCGGTGCAGCCGGTTGGGCACGGTGACATGGGTGGCGGGGGTGGCGGCCCGCTCCTCGAGGACCGCGGCCATGGACATGACCTTGCTGGTGGAGCCCGGTTCGTACACGTCCTGGAGGGCGGCGTTGCCCATGGCGGCGGAGTCGGCCTGGGAGATGTCGTTGGGGTCGAAGCCGGGGGCGTTGGCCATGGCGAGGATCTCGCCGGTCCGGGTGTTCTGGACGACGACGTAGCCCCGGTCGGCCTTCGACTTGGCCACCTGCGCCGAGATCGCCTGCTGGGCGGCCCACTGGATGTCGCGGTCGATGGTCAGCTCGATGTCCGCCCCGGGAACGGCGGGCACCTCGCGCGTCCCGGCGGTCGGGACGCGCCGGCCGCCGGACTGGGCGTAGGTGACCTCGCCGTCCTTGCCCTTGAGTTGACCGTCGAGCATGGACTCCAGGCCGCCGGCGCCGCGGCCTTCGGCGTTGACGTATCCCAGTATCCCGGCCGCGAGCTCACCGTTGGGGTAGACGCGTTTGCTGCTGGCCTCCCGGAAGACCCCTGCCAGCACATTGGCCCCGGGGCCGCCCCTGGCCAGATCGGCCCTGGCCTTCTCGGCGAAGACGCCCTTGAGGTCGCTGATCTGGTTCCAGACCTGAGGGGTCTGGCGGCGGGCGAGGACGGTGTAGCGGGACTTGGGGGTCTTGAGCCGGTTCGCGAGCTCGGCGGCGTTCTTGCCGAGGATCGGTGCGAGCAGCGCCGCCGCCTGTTCCGGCGCGTCGGGCGCCTTGCTCTCCTCGGGGGTGAACATCTTCGGGTCGGCCGTGACGTCGTACGCGTCGACGCTGGTGGCGAGGGCGATCCCGGACCGGTCGGTGATATCGCCCCGCTCGGCGGCCAGCCGGTGGCTCAGATAGCGGTTCTTGTCGGCCATGGCCGCGTACGTCCCGGCGTCGACTGCCTGCACCTGCAGGAGGCGTACGACGAACACCAGCATCGTGAGGGTGAGCGCCAGGCTGACGAGCCGCAGCCGGGGCCGTGGGCTGCCCAGCCGGATCCGGCTGGGCGGGGCGGCGGGGCGGCGCGTGGCGGGGCGGTTCGCCGGACGGGGACGGTTCACGGGACGAGGGCGGTTCGCGGCCCCGGCGGGGCGGGCGGGGCCGGGTACCCGGCGGCGCGGGGTTTCCCTGGAAGGCACTGCGTCACCTGCCGGTGTTCGTGAGCGGCTGCCGCGGCGTCGCGGATGCCGGGGGCGTCGTGGATGCAGCGGGCGTCGTGGATGCAGGGGGCGGAGCGGGGGCCGGGGACGCCGCGGGAGCCGACGGCCGCGCCTGCGCCGTGGGCGGCGTCGCGGGGGCGGCCGCGGGTGCCTCGGGCGCCGAGCGTGGTGCGACGGCCTGGTCCGGGGCCGCTGAAGGCGGCGGGACGAACGGCGCGGCGGACGCCTTCTTCGGCTTTCCCCTCACCTTGCCGTCCGGGTCGAGGAAGGCGGGGTTGCCGCCGGGCACCATGCCCAGCTCGCGGGCCCGCCGCTCCAGTGCGTCGGGGGCCGAGCGGCTGTCCACGTCACGCTGGAGGGCCTGCTCCTCGTCGGTGAGCTCGGTGGTCTTCTTCTTCAGCTCGCTGAGCTCGAAGGAGCCCTCGTTGAGGGAGGAGTTGAGCAGGAGCAAGGTGATCAGGCCGCCGCCGAGCAGCAGGACGACGAGCAGGACGAAGGGAGTACGGGCGGCGGTGCTGGTTCCGGACGGCATCAGCCGTACCAGCCGGGCCGCGCGCCCTCTGAGCTGTCCGGCGGCCTTCTTCACCACATGCCTCCCTCATCCGGCCGCGGGTACCGGCCCGGTCGTCGCTGCCGTTCCCGTCGCCGCGAGTCCGGCCGCCGGTCCGGTCACCACCGACGGTCCGGCCCCGGGCACCACCGGTCCGGTCGTCGCTGCCGTTCCCGCCTCCGGCACCGCGGCGCTCACCGCTCGTCCTCGCGGATCCGCTCCGCCCCGCGCAGCCGCGCCGGAGCGGCGCGGCGGTTCTCGGCGATCTCCTGTTCCGTCGGCAGCTCGGCGCCGCGTGTCAGGAGCTTCAGCCGCGGCTGGTAGCGCTCGGGTACGACGGGCAGACCGGGGGGCGCCGTGGTGGCGGCGCCGGCCGCGAGGACCTGCTTGACCAGCCGGTCCTCCAGCGAGTGGTAGGAGAGGACGGCGATACGGCCGCCGACCGCGAGGGACTTCACGGCGGCGGGGATCGCCCGCTCCAGGACCGACAGCTCGCCGTTGACCTCGATGCGCAGTGCCTGGAACGTGCGCTTCGCGGGGTTCCCGCCGGTGCGCTTGGCGGCCTGCGGCAGGGCGTCGCGGATCAGCTCGACGAGCCTCGCGCTGTGGCTGAAGGGTTCCTTCTCGCGCTCGCGCACGATGGCCGCAACGATCCGCTTGGCCTGCTTCTCCTCGCCGTAGGCCCGCAGGATCCGTACCAGCTCACCGGCCGGGTAGGTGTTGAGCACCTCCGCGGCGCTGATGCCGGTCGTCTGGTCCATGCGCATGTCGAGCGGGGCGTCCTGGGCGTACGCGAAGCCGCGGCCGGCCTCGTCGAGCTGCATGGAGGAGACACCGAGGTCGAAGAGGACGCCCTGGACCCGGGGCATGCCGAGCCGGTCCAATACGTCGGGCAACTCGTCGTAGACGGCGTGCACCAGCGTGGCGCGGTCACCGAAGGGAGCCAGCCTCTCGCCGGACAGCCGCAGCGCCTCCTTGTCGCGGTCGAGCGCGACGAGATGCGCTTCCGGGAAACGCGTGAGCAGCGCTTCGCTGTGTCCGCCGAGTCCGAGGGTGCAGTCCACGACGACGGGTGCGCGGCCCGCCGTCGCGGCGTCCCCGCCCGGTGCCCGCTCCAGGGCTGGTGCCAGCAGGTCCAGGCATCGCTGGAGCATCACCGGGACGTGTCGCTGGCTCAATGCGCCCTCTCAGGTCCGACGTGGACGGAGGAAGGGGCGTACGCATGACGTTGCCGCTGCCACTGCCGCACACGCGGGAAAATCATGGAAATGTGCAGGATGTGTCCGTGGACTCCGCGTCACTTTAGTCCACTGGCCGGGTCGGTCAATCAACCGGCTGGCGCGTCGTACGGCCGGTCGCACGGGTCGGCCGTGATCGGAACGCTTCACTCGTACGGGCCCGGTGGGCTCCCACCTGTGGGTTACCTCACAGCACGGTTCATTGACGCTCTTTGTTGCTCTTCGTCCGCTCTCACGGCGGGCCGGGGACCGCTGTGGCCAGTACCGTCATAGCCATGTCGACCTCTGCGCACCCACCTGCCGAAGCCGCCGTCGAGCACGGCACCGTCATCGACCGGCTCGTCGCGGCGAACGAGCGGTACGCCTCGGATTTCAGCGACCCCGGGATGGACGCACGGCCCGTGCTGCAGGTCGCGGTGGTGGCGTGTATGGATGCCCGCCTCGACCTGCACAAGGCTCTGGGCCTGCAGCTCGGCGACTGCCACACCATCCGCAACGCCGGCGGTGTGGTCACGGACGACGTGATCCGCTCACTCACCATCAGCCAGCGTGCCCTCGGGACCCGCAGCGTGATACTCATCCATCACACCAACTGCGGTCTGGAGAAGCTGACCGAGGACTTCCGCCACGAGCTGGAGGACGAGGTCGGGCAGCGGCCGTCCTGGGCGGTGGAGGCGTTCCGCGACGTCGACCAGGACGTACGGCAGTCGATGCAGCGGGTACGGACGTCGCCGTTCCTTCTGCACAAGGACAACGTCCGCGGTTTTGTCTTCGACGTCACGAGCGGACTGCTGAGGGAAATAGATCCCGCTGAGTGAGCCGGCTGTGCGAGCCGTATTACCCGGCGACCACGGGACATATGGCGCTCAGTTATCCACAGGCGAGTGACATGAAGCGGTAACGGCAACAAGAATGCGGGGGTGACACCTCGGCGGCAGCTGCCGGACGTGGTGTCCGTGTTTCGGGGTGGGCCGTGCCGTACGCAGCGCAGCGGCCCGTGGAAAGGGCCGAGGAGGGCCGGGTGACGACCTATGACGATCGAGCGAGCCTCACAGATCTGACCGCCACGGCGGAGCGTGTCCGCGGGTCGGTCGAGAGTGTGATCGAGGGCAAGCCTGAGGTCGTACGGCTTTCGCTGACCGTGCTGCTCGCCGAGGGGCATCTGCTCATCGAGGATGTGCCGGGCGTGGGCAAGACGATGCTGGCCAAGGCGCTGGCGCGGTCCATCGACTGTTCGGTGCGGCGTATCCAGTTCACGCCGGACCTGCTGCCGTCGGACATCACGGGTGTGTCGATCTACGACCAGCAGCGGCGGGACTTCGAGTTCAAGCCCGGTGCGATCTTCGCGCAGATAGTGATCGGCGACGAGATCAACCGCGCGTCGCCGAAGACCCAGTCGGCTCTGCTGGAGTCCATGGAGGAGCGTCAGGTCACCATCGACGGGCAGACCTACGAACTGCCCAGCCCCTTCATGGTGGTGGCCACGCAGAACCCGGTGGAGATGGAGGGCACGTATCCGCTGCCGGAGGCGCAGCGGGACCGCTTCATGGCCCGGGTGTCGATGGGATATCCGACGGCCGAGGCAGAGCTGCAGATGCTCGACGTGCACGGTGCGGTGTCTCCGCTGGACGACCTCCAGCCGGTGGCGCACGCCCACGACATCCTGAAGCTGATCGACGCGGTGCGCTCCGTCCATGTCGCCGATTCCGTGCGGCGGTACGCGGTGGAGGTGGTGTCCGCGACCCGTAACCATCCGGACCTCAGACTCGGGGCGTCACCGCGGGCCACCCTGCATCTGCTGCGGGCCGCCAAGGCTTCCGCGGCGCTGTCCGGCCGGGACTACGTCCTGCCGGACGACGTGCAGTCGCTCGCCGTTCCCGTGCTGGCGCACCGGCTGCTCGCGACCGCTCAGGCCCAGCTGAACCGCCGTACGTCCGAGCAGGTCGTCCAGGAGATCCTGCGGCGCCTCCCGGTGCCCACCTCGGGCAACGACAGCGGCTACGGCAGCGTGACGCGGCAGTCGTCGTCCGACGGCCCGCACTACGGCCACCAGCAGCCCGGCGTCCGGCGGCTGTGATGGCTCCCGGGAGCCCTGCCGCCGGCGGTGACGACAAAGGCGGTCTGCGGGCGGCTCTCGGCGGGCTGACCACACGCGGCCGGTCGTTCCTGGCGGCCGGAGTCGCCGCGGCGGTGTGCGCGTATGTGCTGGGCCAGGGCGAACTGCTCCGGGTCGGGATGCTGCTCGCGGTGCTGCCGCTGATCTGCGCCGGCGTGCTGTACCGCACCCGGTACCGGGTGGCGGCGATCCGGCGGCTGTCCCCGTCGCGGGTGCCCGCCGGATCCGAGGCCCGGGTCCAGCTGCGGATGGACAACGTCTCCCGGATGCCCACGGGCCTGCTGATGCTCCAGGACCACGTGCCGTACGTGCTCGGCCCGCGGCCCCGTTTCGTGCTGGACCGGGTGGAGGCGGGCGGCCGCCGCGAGGTGTCGTACCGCGTCCGTTCGGACCTGCGGGGGCGCTATCCCCTGGGGCCGCTGCAGCTGCGGCTGAGCGATCCGTTCGGGATGTGCGAGCTGACCCGCTCCTTCAGCACGTCGGATCTGCTCACGGTCATCCCGCGGACCGAGCCGCTGCCGCCGGTGCGGCTCGCGGGCGAGACCGCCGGGCACGGCGACGGGCGGCAGCGCTCGCTGGCCCTCGCGGGTGACGACGACATCATTCCGCGTGCGTACCGGCACGGGGACGATCTGCGCCGGGTGCACTGGCGTTCCACTGCACGCCACGGTGAGCTGATGGTCCGCCGCGAGGAGCAGCCGCAGCGGGCCAGATGCACGGTGCTGCTGGACACCCGCGGTATCGCCTACCAGGGCGCAGGGCCCGACTCGGCCTTCGAATGGGCGGTGTCGGCGGCGGCCTCCGTGCTGCTGCACATGCTGGAGCGGGGCTTCGCGGTGCGCCTGCTGACCGACACGGGCGATGCCGTGCCCGGCGCGGGACCGGAGGGCTACGCCGGGTCGACGCAGGACTCCGCCGACTCCGCGGGGCTGATGCTGGACGCCCTCGCGGTCGTGGACCACTCGGACGGTGCGGGTCTTTCCCGCGCCTACGACGTGCTGCGCGGCGGGGCCGAGGGGCTGCTGGTCGCCTTCGTCGGCGATCTCGACGAGGAACAGGCCGCCGTCGCGGCCAGGATGCGTCAGCGCAGCGGCGCCGCGGTGGCCTTCGTGCTGGACAGCGGCACATGGCTGACCAGCGGGGCGGTGGCGGGCGCCGTCGACGAGCGGCTGAGCAGACTGCGCGAGGCAGGGTGGACGGCGGTGGCCGTGCCTCCCGGCGCGGCCCTGACGGAGCTGTGGCGGCTGGCGGCCGGGGAGCGGGCGGACTCCGCCGCGATGGCGGGCGCGGGTCCGGGAGCGGCGACGGCGACGGCGACGGCGACGGGTCACGGCCCTGCGAAGGGTCCGGGTGGGTCAAGCGGTCTTCCGGGGGGACGGTCATGAGTGGTCGCACGAGGCTGGCCCTGTGCGCCTTCGCCGCCACGGCGATGGCGGCGCTCGCGCTGCTGCCGCTGGTCGATCCGGCGACATGGATCGTGCAGGCGGTGTTCCTGGTCGCCGTGCAGAGCCTGGTCGGCGCGCTGACCCGGCGGGTGCCTCTGGCACGGCCGCTGACGATCGCCGTCCAGGCCGTCGTGGCGCTGCTGATGCTCACGCTGTTCTTCGCCCGGGAGCAGGCCGTGCTCTGGCTGTTCCCCGGGCCGGATGCGTTCGTGCGCTTCGAGGACCTGCTGGCGTCGGGCGCCGCGGACGTCGGGCGGTACGCGGCCCCGGCTCCCGCCACCGACGGCATCACGCTGATGCTGGTCGGCGGGGTGGTGATGATCGGTCTTGCGGTGGACGCGCTCGCGGTGACCTTCCGCAGCGCCGCTCCGGCGGGTCTGCCCCTGCTCGCGCTGTACTCGGTGGCCGCGGCACTGTCCGGCGGCGAGGCGAGCTGGCTGTGGTTCCTGCTGGCCGCGACGGGCTATCTGCTGCTCCTGCTGGCGGAGGGCCGTGACCGGCTGTCCCAGTGGGGCCGGGTGTTCGGGGGTACGCCACGTGCCGCGGGCCGTGGCGGCTTCGAGCCGCGCGTCGGCCCGACGTCTCCGGTGCGCACCGGCCGGCGGATCGGCGTCCTCGCCCTCGGTGTCGCGCTGGCCGTGCCCGCCGTGCTCCCCACCCTGAACGGCGGACTGCTGGGCGGGGCGGGAAGCGGGCCGGGCGGTGGCGCGGGCAGCGGCGGCACGATCGACGCGGTCAACCCGGTGGTCACGCTGCAGGACACCCTCAACCAGCCCGAGCAGCGCGAGTGGCTGAAGTACAAGACCAACGCAGGCGACACCGGTGACATGTATCTGCGGCTCATGGCCCTGGACCGGTTCGACGGCGGATCGTGGAAGTTCTCGCAGCGTCCGCTCACGGACATCCCCGAGGAGCTGCCCCGGCCCGAAGGGCTCAGCAGTTCCGTGGGGACGACCGAGATCCGGACGAACATCTCGGCAGCCGGTTCATACAAGCAGGACTGGCTCCCGATGCCGTATCCCGCGACGAAGGTGGGCATCGGCGGCAGGTGGCGCTTCGACCCGTTCCGGCGCACGGTGATCGGCGACAGCCGGCAGACCACGAGCGGGGTGCAGTATTCGATCACCAGCCTCCAGGTGAAGCCGACCCGCGAACAGCTCGCCGGCGCGCCCAAGGCGCCCGCTCCACTGCTGGCGGAGTACACCAAGGTGCCCGGTGAGCTGCCCGCCGATGTACGTGCGACGGCGGTGCGGGTGACGAAGGGCGCGGCCAACGACTACGAGCGCGCGGTACGGCTCCAGGAGTGGTTCGCACAGAAGGGCGGCTTCACCTATTCGACCCAGGTCCAGTCGGGCGGGGGTGTGGAGGGCATATCCCGCTTCCTGAAGGACAAGCGGGGGTTCTGCGTCCACTTCTCCTTCTCGATGGCCGCGATGGCGAGGTCCCTGGGGATACCGGCGAGGGTCGCCGTGGGGTTCACTCCGGGTTCGCCGGTGTCGGGCGGGGCGATGTCGGTGAGCAACCGCGATGCCCATGCCTGGCCCGAGCTGTACTTCGAGGGTGCCGGGTGGACCCGGTTCGAACCCACGCCGACGCGGGGCAGCGCCCCGGACTACACCCGGGCGCAGGCGCCGGCCGAGGTTCCCAGCGCACCCGCGCGGCCCGAGGCGAGCAGCTCCGCCGCGGTGCCGACCGGTCCGTCCAGCTCATCGAGCTGCTCGCCCCGTGACCTGCGGCTCGGGTGCGGGGCAGCGGCCCCACAGGACGTACGCCCGGCGACGGACCAAGGGCCCTCGCTCCAGACGGTCCTGCTGTGGAGCCTCGCCGGGGTGGCGATCGTGCTCGTACCGCTGCTGCCGATGCTGTGGCGGTTGCGTCTCAGGACACGACGGCTGGCCTCGGACCGGCATGCCCGCACGGCAGGGGGCGCCACGGGGCGAGCCCCTGGAGCCACCGAGGAACGGCGGGAGGAGCCGAACGCGTCGTCGACGGCCCTCGATGGCGGTCAGGGTTCACGCGAGGAAGCGCGCGCGCGGACGCTGGCTGCCTGGCGGGAGATCTCCGATTCGGCATGGGACCACGGCATCCCGCCGGACGAGTCGCAGACGCCCCGCAAGGCCGCGGCCCGGGTCGTCGGGCTCGGCCGGCTGGAGGGCGCTCCCGCCGACTCGGTGCACCGAGTGGCCCGGGCGGTGGAGCAGGTGCTGTACGCCCCGGACCACCGGCCGGTGACCGGTCTCGCCGATGATGTGCAGCGGGTCCGTGCGGGCCTGTCCGCGCAGGCGAGCCGGGGGACACGTCTGCGCGCCCTGCTGCTGCCGCGTTCGTCGGTACGGGTGGTATGGGCGCTCTCGGAGCAGTGGAACGCGGTCATGGACCGATGGGCCGCGTCCCGTGACCGGGTCCTGACGCGGGTGGCGGGGCGCGTGCGGAGGCTTGTGCGCCAGCGGGGCTGAGTTTGCGGGCTTTGCCCGCGCCCAACGGGCTGGGTACGTGGGCTTGCCCTCGGCGTGGGCGCGGCCGGTGTGTCCGTCCTCAGACGCCGGACGGGCTGGGTATGTGAGCTTGCCCTCTGGCGTGGGCGTGGCCGGTGTGTCCGTCCTCAATCTCCCCCAGACTCCGTCCGGGGGGACCCCCAGACGGCCTTGAGGGGGCGGGGCTTGCTCGGGGCGTTGTCGGTGAGGTTGGGGGACCGTCCGGGGGACCCCCATTGCGGCGCGCAACGCAGGCGACGCCGCAACGGCAGGGGTGAAGCGCGCCGTAAATCATGCCGTCCAGGACGCGAGCCCCGGAACGGCACCAACCCCCACCGACACAACACCGGGCACCCCCGCACACCCCAAGCCCGTCCGGCACTTGAGGACGGACACACCGGGCGCCAACCCGGTAGGCGGCAACACCGCACCGCCAGCGGCCCCGCGCAGCGCCCGCGCCGCCGCGTACGGCTGAGGGGTGACCGCTGAAACGCGGTCACCCCTCAGCCGTATGCGGTTCGAGGGGGCTCAGTGCCCGCCCTGCTCATCGCGGCGGCGCTGCCACCGCTGCTCGATCCGGTCCATCACGGACCGGCGTTGCCTGGACTGCCGACGCGCTGACTGCGCCCCGGGACTCTGCTCGCCCGGCTTGGGCGCCTTGCGCCAGCCGGTGACTGCGAGGACCGCGCAGCCGAGCATGACGAGGAAGCCCACCACGCTGATCCAGATCACGGTGGTGACCATTCCGGCCATGAGGAGCGCGATACCCACCAGGAAGCCGGCGATCGCCTGGTAGACCCGTCGCCGGGTGTACGTACGCAGCCCGCTTCCCTCGAGCGCTGTCGCGAACTTGGGATCTTCGGCGTACAGCGCTCGCTCCATCTGCTCGAGCATTCGCTGCTCGTGCTCCGAGAGCGGCACGGAGTCCTCCTAGTCGTCGGTCGCTGGGGGCGACCGGTAAGCGGCCCTTTCAGGATAGGCAGGGAATCGCCCCCGTGAAACCCGCCCCTTGACCTATTCGCTGATGGGGCCGCCATGGCGGCCCGACTGCTGAAGCGTTGATTCCCCAGTCGTCGATCCGTCATGCCGGACGATGTCCCCCGATCATACGGGGCCGAGGCCCCGAAAGGGGGACGAGCGGCGTACTCCGTCTGCGGTTGCCGCCCTGATCAGCGACGGGTCAGCCGTGCTTCTCGCCGAGAACGTGGAGCTGGGTCGCCACCGAGTGGAACGCGGGGAGTTCGGCCGCGGCCTCCTCGAGCTTGAGCAGAGCGTCGAGGGCGCCGGGCTCGGTGTCCACGAGGACACCGGGTACCAGGTCGGCGAAGACCCGCACCCCGTGGACGGAACCGACCTTCATCCCGGCCGCCGCGACCAGATCGGCGAGCTGCTCGGCGGTGAACCGGCGCGGCACCGGGTCGCCCTCGCCCCAGCGCCCGGCGGGGTCCCCGAGCGCGTGGCGGGCCTCGGTGAAGTGCCCGGCCAGGGCCCTCGCCAGGACGGCACCGCCCAAACCCGCCGCGAGCAGGCTGAGCGAGCCGCCCGGGCGCAGCGCCTCGGCGGTGTTCCGTACGCCCTCGGCCGGGTCGTCGACGTACTCCAGCACACCGTGGCAGAGCACGATGTCGAAGCCGCCGCGACCGACCACGTCGAAGAGGCCGTGGACGTCACCCTGGACACCGGTCACACGATCGGCGACACCGGCCTCGGCGGCCCGTCGTTCCAGAGCGAACAGGGCGTTGGGGCTGGGGTCGACCACGGTGACCCGGTGGCCGAGGCGGGCCGCGGGCACCGCGAAGTTGCCGGAGCCGCCGCCGGTGTCGAGCACGTCCAGGGCGTCCTTCCCGGTCGCCCCGGTGCGGCGGTCGATGGCGTCCTTGAGGATGTCCCAGACCACGGCGGTACGGAGGGCGGACCGGGACGGGCCCCCCTCGGTGCGAGGCCGCTGGGGGCGCATCTGGTCGGGCACGGCAGTTGACTCCTCGGCGCGGTGCGGCCCCGGCGGGCGGCGCGTGAACGGGTGCAGGCTCGCTCCCACCCTATTGCCTCGGCCGGGCCGTCCTCACTCCATGGCGTCCCCCGTCCCCGCCCGTCCCGGACCGCCCCGGGGAGGGGCTTCGGGCACGGGCTCCGGCCTCGTGGCCGGCAGCAGTGGCTGGAGCACCAGCATCCGCTCGACGAGCCGCAGGAACATCGCGACATCGCGCAGCAGATCGTCGGCGTCGCGGGTACTGGCGGCGCCCTGGATGCCCGCCTCCGCGCGCGCCCTGCGGCCCGCGCCGGACGCGAAAAGCGCGCTCCACTCCGTGAGCTCGGGTGCTATCTCGGGCAGCACCTCCCAGGCGGGCCTTATGCGGGCCCGGCGGCGAGAGCTGGTCTCGGGGCGGCCGCGGACGGCCAGCACGGCCGCCGCGGTGCGCAGCGCGGCGAGGTGGGCGGTGGCATAGCGCTCGTTGGGCGTCTCAAGCGCCGCGGCCTCTTCGAGGCCGGCGCGGGCCTGGGTGAGCAGTTCGAGGGCGGCCGGCGGCGCCGACGAGCGCCGCAGGACGGGATGGATGTCGCTCGCGGGACCACCCTGCGAGGAACCGGGCAGTGAGGGGGCAGGGCCGCCTGTGCGGAGCCGGTGTGCGGCAGGGGCGTAGGAGCTGGCCATGACGAACCTCCTGTCGTCGTGTCACGGCGCGGTGGCCGTATGTGCCCATCGTGGGGGGCACCACTGACAATCGGCGCTGACCTGCCTGATTGCCCACGCAGCCGACAATCCGGCGCCCGAGGTCGTGGTCGTAGGGGGACCTGCGCGGACCCGGGCCACTGGACGGCGTCCCCGGTTTGTGAAGGTGAGGTCGGGGGGCTGCGGCTAAGGTGAGTGGGAGATCACGTGGGACCACCGGAGCGGTCATGCGGGGACATCGCGCCGACCCGCCCGACAGCGCGCAGCAACTCCTGTTCACCCTCGGGCGCCTCGTCGACCAGGCCCTGGAGCGGATCAAGCTCCAGCGGGCCAGGGTCGAGCTGGCCATGGCCCTGCAGCGCCACATGCTTCCGCCCGAACTGCCGAAACTCCCCGGCGTGCACATCGCGGCCCGCTACGCACCCTCCCGGGACGGACTTGCCGTGGGCGGCGACTGGTACGACGCCTTCCTGATGATGGACGGATCCCTGGGGCTCGCCATCGGGGACGTGCAGGGCCACGACGCCGAGGCGGTCGCGTTCATGGGTCAGGTCCGCACCAGTCTGCGGGCTCTCGCCGAGGCCACGAGCGATCCGCGGGAGGTGCTGAGCCGCACCAACGACCTGCTGATCTCCATGGGCTTCGGTCTCTTCGCGACGTGCTGCTTCCTGCGCTTCGACCCGGTCACCCGCGATCTCACCGTGTCGCGGGCCGGGCATGTCCCGATGGTGTGGGCCACGGCCGGGGGCAGATCGGGCATCGCTCTCGACCGCGGCGGCCCTCCCCTGGGCATCGTCTCGGGCGAGCGCTATCCGGTGACACACCGGCGGCTGACCGAGGCCGGAGTCCTCGTCCTGATCACCGATGGCGTGGTGGAGGGGCCGGACTATCCCATGGAAGCCGGACTCGCGGAGGTGAGCCGGCTGGTGCGCGCGGGGTTCGACGCGGACCCCGATGTGCTGGCCTCCGCCGTCATCGAGGTGGCGGAGCTGACCGGCCACCGCGATGACGCCGCCGTGCTCGTCACCCGTTACGACGGGCCGCCGAACGACTGACCCGCCCGCGACCACCGGAGATCCGACTCGCCGAGCACGGGCCCGCGGCGCACACTGCTGTGATGCGCAAGGAGGAGATCCGGGGCCACGGGTTCGACGCGCTGTGGATCCTCGCCGTCGCCGCCGTCTACTTCGGATCCGCTGAACTGGGTCTCCTCCAGCAGCTGGTACGGGGGCAGGTGACGCCCCTGTGGCCGCCCACCGGACTGGCCCTGGCCGCCCTGCTCATCCTGGGTCTGCGGGTGTGGCCCGGCATCGCCATCGGCGCCTTCCTGGCGAACGTCTCCATCGGCCCGTCGGCCCTCGCCGTCCTGGCCATCGCCGCCGGCAACACCCTGGCTCCGGTCGTCGCCTACCTCCTGCTGCGCCGCGCGGGGTTCCGCTCGGAGCTCGACCGGCTGCGCGACGGACTCCTCCTGGTTTTCCTGGGCGCGCTGGCCGGGATGCTGATCAGTTCCACGGTCGGAACAGGTGTGCTGGTGCTCTCGGGGGCGGTGAGCCCGGACGCCTTCTGGCCGACGTGGTCGGTGTGGTGGACCGGTGACGCGATGGGCGTCCTGCTGGTCACACCGTTCCTGCTCGTCCTGCGCAGACTCCGGCTGCCCCGGCACATCACCGTGGCCCGCTGCGCGGAGGCGGTGGCACTGGCCCTGTGCGCCTTCGCCGCCACCGTGCTCGGGACCTCGAGCACCTCTTCCCTGTTGTTCCTCGTCTTCCCGGTGCTGATCTGGGCGGCCCTCCGCTTCCAGCTGGCGGGTGCGGCGCCCTGTGCGCTCGGGGTGTCGACCCTGACGATCCTCGCCGCGGCCCGCCGGACCGGCCCCTTCGCCGGCCAGGATCTGTTCTCCAATATGGTCACGCTGCAGGCGTTCAACGGTTCCACCGCGCTGACGGCGCTGCTTCTGGCAGCGGTCATCACCGAACGCAACGAGACCCATGAGGAGATCAAGAGGGTCTGCAAACGCCTCGAGGAGATGGTGGCCAACCTCGAGCCGGGCGACCGCGAGGGCTGACCGCGGGTCCGCCCCGGCGACGCCACAGCGACCCGCGGCGACCCACGGCGACCTGGGACGGCGTTCGGCAGGGGTTCGTCGCATATCCGCCGCCCCTGCGGGAACCCGACCTCGCGATTTGTCCTGAGCGGAACTCCGGGTTAGATTTTGAACTGACCAGTCAGTTCAAAAGTATGGAGGGGGTCCGTGGACACGCACGGGGCGGCCGTCACCGCCGAGGGATTCGGGCTCAAGGGCCCGCGCGGCTGGGCCTTCCGGGGGGTCGGCATCCAGGCCGGGCCGGGCTCGCTGATCGCGGTCGAGGGACCGTCCGGATCGGGGCGCACCTGTCTACTCCTCGCCCTCACCGGGCGGATGAAGCCCGCGGAGGGACACGCCGAGATCGGCGGGCTGCGACTGCCCGCCAAGATGGCCGCCGTACGCCGCATCAGCGCGCTCGGCCCCGTCCAGGGCGTCAGCGAACTGGACCCCACGCTCACCGTCGCCGAGCACCTGCGTGAACGGGCGCTGCTGCAGCGCCGGTTCGACGGCTCGCTGCGGGCTCTGCTGCGACCGCGCCGCGAGCAGGAGACGTCGGTCCGCAAGAGCATCGAGGAGGCGCTGCAGACCGCGGGCCTCGACGTGGAGAGGCTGCCGAAGGCGGGCCGCACCTCCGTGCGGGACCTGGAACGTCTGGAGGCCCTGCGTCTCTCCGTCGCTCTGGCCCTGATCGCCCGCCCGCGGCTGCTGGCCGTCGACGACGTCGACCTCAAGCTCTCCGACGCGGAGCGGACGCAGGCCTGGGAACTGCTGCGCCGGGTCGCCGCGGAAGGTACGACGGTCCTCGCGGCCTGCAGCCAGGCACCGCAGGACGCCGTGCTCGTCCGTACGGGAGCGACGGCTTCGGACACCGCCGGCGAGAGCGGTCCGGGGAACGCGACGACCGCGGCCGAGGACAGCACCGGCACCGGCACCGCTGACACCGAAGGCGACGCCGCCGTGAAGGCCGAGCGCTCCGATGACGCCGATGATGCCGAGGCCGCCGACGACAACGCCGGCGCCACCAAGGCCACCCAGGCCTCGGACACCACCGAGACCTCAGACACCACCGAGACCACCGAGGAGGGGGCGGACGATGCGCTCGCCGAAACTGGCCGCGCTTGAGCTGAAGCGCTTCGGCAGGGGGAAGCTGCCACGTGCCGCGCTGGTCGCGGTGCTGCTGCTGCCGCTGCTCTACGGTGCCCTCTACCTCTGGTCGTTCTGGGACCCGTACAGCCGTCTCGACCGGATACCCGTGGCACTCGTCAACGACGACAAGGGCACCACCGCCTCGGGCAAGAAGATCACCGCGGGTGACGAGATCACCGAAGGCCTGCGTGAGAGCAAGGTCTTCGAGTGGCACGAGGTGAGTGCCTCCGAGGCCCGCGAGGGCGTCGAGAACGGGTCGTACTACCTCTCGCTGACCATGCCCGCCGACTTCAGCAAGCGGATCGCCTCGAGCTCCGGCGACGCTCCGGAGACCGGCGCACTCGAGGTGCGCACGAACGACGCGAACAACTACATCGTCGGCCAGATATCCCGGACGGTCTTCTCCGAGGTGCGCAAGTCCGCCTCGAAGAACGCCTCCCGCTCGATGCTCGACAAGATCTTCATCTCCTTCTCCGACATCCACGACAAGACGGAGGAGGCGGCGAAGGGCGCCGACCGGCTCAAGGGCGGCATCGGCAAGGCCAAGAAGGGCTCCAAGGACCTCGCCGACGGCCTCGAGAGCGCCAAGGACGGCAGCGGGAAGCTCAAGGGCGGCATCGTGCGCCTCAACGAGGGCGCGGGCAAGGTCGAAAAGGGCGCCGAGGCGGTCGCAGGCGGCACGCAGAAGCTGGCCGACCAGGTCAACGCCATCGCCGCGGACATCCGTCCGTACCTCAAGGACAACGGCAAGATGATCGGCGACACGGCGCGGTTCGTCGAGGACACCTCCCGGACCACCCAGCGCCATCTGGACCTGCTGGTGGAGCGGGCTCCGGGGGCCGCCGCCAGGGCCCAGCAGGCCGCGGACGCACTGGCCAGGCTCCACAAGGAGCGCTGCGAGGACGCGCTGCTGCCCGACCCGGGCCTGTGCGCCGCTCTGGAGCACGCCAAGAAGGACTCCGCCGATGTCGCCGGAATCGCCGCCGACGTCAACACGCTCATCAAGGACAACGACGGCGACCTGAAGAAGCTCGACGGTCACCTCAAGACGCTGCAGGCGCAGGCGAAGGGCCTGGCCGAGCGCTCCCCGACCCTCGACGACGACGTGGAGAAGGCCGTCAGGGACATCAACCGGCTCAACGCCGGGGCGCAGCAGGTCGCCAAGGGCGCGGCGCGGATCCACACCGGACTGGCCGACGCGCAGACGGGCTCCACCGACCTCGACTCCGGAGTCGGCCGGCTCAGGACCGGCGCCGAGGACCTCGACGGCGGCATGTTCAAGCTGGTCGACGGCTCGGGTGAGCTCGCCGGGGGCCTCAGCGAAGGCGTGGACAAGATCCCCGACTACGACAAGCGGGACCGTGACCGCCGTACGGACGTCATGGCCGACCCGGTGCAGCTCGCGTCGCAGTCCCTGCACAAGGCGCCCAACTACGGCACGGGATTCGCCCCGTACTTCATCCCGCTCTCCCTCTGGGTCGGTGCGATGGTCGCGTACATGCTGATCCAGCCGCTCAACCGGCGCGCCCTCGCCGCCGGGGCATCGGCCTGGCGGATCGCGTTCGCGGGCTGGCTTCCGGTCGCCGTGATCGGGCTGTTCCAGGTCGGCGCCCTGATGTCCGTGCTGCACTGGGGGCTGGACCTGCAGATGTCCCGTGCGGCGGGAACCATCGGATTCCTGGCGCTCGTGGTGTGCTGCTTCGCGGCGATCATCCAGTGGCTGAACGCCCGCTTCGGCGCTGCGGGCCGGATCCTGGTGCTCGCCCTGCTGATGCTGCAGCTGACCTCGGCCGGCGGCACCTACCCCGTCCAGACGAGCCCCGGTTTCTTCAACGCCATCCACCCCTTCCTGCCGATGACCTATGTCGTCGAGTCGCTGCGCAGGCTGATCACGGGCGGCGGAATCGGTCCGGTGTGGCAGGCGTCGGCCGTGCTGGTGGCCTTCACGGTGGGGGCCCTCGCCCTGACCGCCGTCTCCGCCCGGCGCAGGCAGGTGTGGACGTTCGACCGTCTGCATCCCGAGCTGAGCCTGTGAGTTGCCCGGACCTGTGAGAATCGACGCCATGAACAGCAGCAGCACCCGGCGGCAGGCGACACGCGCCAAGCTCTACGAAGCGGCCGTGACCCTCATCGCCGAACAGGGTTTCTCCGCGACGACCGTCGACGAGATCGCCGAGCGTGCCGGAGTCGCCAAGGGCACGGTCTACTACAACTTCAAGAGCAAGACCGAGCTCTTCGAGGAGCTGTTGCGGTACGGGGTGGGCCTGCTCACCGCGTCTTTGCAAGCCGCCGCCGAAGAGACGGAGGAGCGGGGCGGCACCAAGGTCGATGCCCTGGACGCGATGATCAAGGCCGGTCTGGGCTTCATCGACCGCTACCCCGCCTTCACCCAGCTGTATGTCGCCGAGCTCTGGCGCACCAACCGCGCCTGGCAGTCGACCCTGCTGGTGGTCCGTCAGCAGGCGGTGGCCGTGGTCGAGACCGTGCTGCGGGAGGCGGTGGAACGCGGCGAACTGAGCGACGAGATCGATGTGCAGCTCACCGCCGCCGCGCTGGTCGGCATGGTGCTGGTGGCGGCGCTCGACTGGCAGGCGTTCCAGCCGGAGCGGTCCATCGACGACGTCCACGCCGCACTGTCGAGGCTGCTGCACGGGCGGGTCGGCGGCCGCTGATCCGCCCGGGGCAACCGCCGGTTCCCGCCGCCCGGGTTCCGGCGCCCGGGTTTGCGCTCCCGAGCTTCCGCTCCAAAAAAGTGCCGGTCCGGTGAAGCTCGATCCCCCCGAGCTTCGCCGGACCGGCGTTTCCCCCGTTCCCCCGTTGTCCCCCGTTTCCCCTTTCCTCGTTCCCCCGTTGTCGTTGCCCCGACCACCGTTCCCCCGGCCCCGGTCCGGGCAACCCCCGTTCGGTCGGTGCGCCACGCCGTTCCGCCGCCCCGTGCCGGCGGTGCGGCGTCGCGCCCTTCCGTGACCTCCACTCTTCCGTCCGCGCAGGTGGGAACCCATCCGCGCACCTACTCATCTCCCGGCGTAGGTACGGATACTCAGGGCTGCGTGCTCATCCCCAGTCACAGCCGGCGCGCCCCGATGACGACGTGCGCCCGTGCCCGGTCCGGAAGCGGCGAGGGGCTCGCGGCGGTCGCCGCCGACCGGCGCCCACCGCTGTCGGTGGCTGCAGATACAGTCGCCGACATGGGACGGATTGCGGTGATCGGCGCGGGGATGGGCGCCATGGCGGCTGCTGCGAGGCTCGCGGTGGCAGGCCACCGGGTGACGGTGTACGAGCGCTCGGCGACCTTCGGCGGCTCGGTCGGCGGATTCGAGCGGGACGGCTTCGCCTTCGACACCGGCCCCGGGCTTCTGCATCTGCCCGCGGTGTACCGGGATCTGTTCGTGAAGACGGGCAAGCAGCCGCTGGAGAGCCGTGTCGAGATGGCCCAGGTGGACCCGGCGAGCCGCCATGTCTTCGCCGACGGCACGGTCGTGTCGTTGCCGAACGCCTCGCGCGGCGGCGTGGTCTCCGAGCTGGACACGGCGCTCGGGGGCGGTACCGGTGAGCGGTGGGGCGACTTCCTGAAGCGTGCTCGCGAGTGCTGGGACCGTTCGCGCCGCCCGCTGCTCGAGGAGCCGTTGTGGCCCAACTGGCAGATCCTCGGCCGTGAGCCGTACCCCGCCCTGCGTCAGCGCCGCATGCTGCGAGTCCGCCAAGCGGGCACGCTGGCCGAGATCGGTGCCTGGGAACTGGCCGATCCCCGGCTCGCCGGCCTGCTGGCCGCATACGCCCTGTCGTACGGGCTGGACCCGCGGCGGGTTCCGGCGAGCGCCGCCGTGCTGCCGTACATGGAGCAGACCTTCGGAAGCTGGTACGTCCGGGGCGGGATGCGGGCGCTTGCCCGGGCCGTGTACGAGCGCTGTCTGGAACGCAGGGTGGAGTTCGTGTTCGACGCCGAGGTGACGGGCGTCGTGGAGCGCGACGGCAGGGCCGCAGGCCTGGAGTTCGCCGACGGCTCGGCCGTGGACGCGGACAAGGTGGTGGCCGCTGCAGGGCCGTCCGGGCTCGGCGGCCGGGAGCCGTGGGCGGACGGCGACGTGCGCCCGGCGGCGACGGACACGGCTCCCGGGCGGTTCACGGTCCTGCTGGCCCTGCGCGGAGCACGTTCCGAGGGGGCGGCGCACCAGAGCGTGGTGCACTCCCCCGACGCGGCGGCCGAGGCGGGGGCCGTCTTCGGCGGCGGGCTCGCCGAGCGGCCGACGGTCACGGTGCTGCGTCCCGACGACCCGACGACCCGTCCCGACGACGGCCATGAGGCGGTCACCCTGACCGCGACGGTCTCCCCGCTCGACGGTCCGGGCGGCACAGCACACTGGGGGGACGCAGCCCTGCGCGAGCGCTGTGCGGACACGCTCGTCGCCACCGCGCAGGCGGTGATACCGGACATACGGGAGCGTGTGCTCTGGCGTGAGGTCCTCACCCCGGCCGAGACCGGCCGGGTCCGCCCACCGGCGCTGGCCGGCGAGAGCGGCCGCTACCTCCGCCCCGCGAACACGACCAGTTTGCCCGGTCTGTATCTCGCGGGCGGCTGGGCGCATCCGGGCGGCGGACCGGCGCATGCGGGTATGTCGGGGGCGCTGGTGGCCGGGCTGATCGTGGAGGGAGATGACTTCCGCGGTTCCCAGTAAGGCCGCGGACACCGTCGGCCGGGCTTTCGGCAGTGGCCCGGGGTACCGGCAGCTGGCAGGTCCTCAGTAGCGGTACGACTGACCGTTGTGGCCGTTCTCGTAGCCGTCGTGGCCGTAGCCGTTGTGCGGGTAGCCGTACGACGGCTGCTGGCCGTTCGGCGCCGACGGGGACTGCTGGTCGCCGTCACGCTGCTGGGGCACCCACACTCCGCCCGGCGGGGTGTCCTGGTAGCCCTGCTCGGCAGCGGCGTAAGGGTCGGCGAACTGCTGCTGGTCGCCGTAGCCGCCGTACGAGTCGTAGCTCGGTGTGCCGACGTACGGGTCGGAGTAGGCCGCGTACTGCGGCTGGCCCGTCCCGTAGTCGTACCGGGCGGAGTAGGCGTCCTGGGATGCGTACATGTCCTGAGAGGCGTACGCGTCCTGGGCCTGGGCGGCCGTCGGCTGCTCGTACGGGGAGGCATAGGAGCCGTAGCCGTCGTAGTACTGCTGGCCCTGGCCGTAACCCTGGTCCCCCGACGGGTCGGGGGACGCCGCCTGGGCGGTGCCGTACCCGGAATCGCCGTAGACGCCGTACTGGCCGGTCTCGTCGGTCATCGGCACCGGCTCGTAGACCGCTGTGGACTCGTCCGCCGCCGGCTGGTCGCCCTCGTCCGGTTCATAGGCGAGGTCCGAGACCTCGAGGGCGGGCTCGCGCTGGGCGCCGCCTGAGGCCCTGCGGCGCCGACTGGACCCCGGGGCGCCGCCTATCGCCCAGCCCGTGGAGAATCCCCGCCGGAAGGACAGGGTGACGTACGTCTGGCCGATCGCGAAGCAGACCGCACCGATCCCGATGACGATCACGTTGGGCATCAGCACACCGAGCACCACGCCGAGGAATCCGGCGAACGCGAGCAGACGCCACCGCAGCCGCGCCTTGTACTGCAGCAGCACCTCGCCGAGCAGCCACAGCGCGACAATGCCGAACGCGATGTAGAGCGCAGTCCAGCCCATGCCCGCCCCTCTCATCGGCCACCGCCGGGGGTCGTGGCGGGTGTGGCCGGTTACGACTGCTCGTGCAGTCCGAGATTCTCGTAGATTTCCAGCGTCGCGGTGGAGTTGTTGAGCGTAATGAAGTGCAATCCGGGGACATCCTCGGACAGCAGCCGTGCACAGAACTCCGTCGCGAACTCGATGCCAATGGAGCGTACAGCGGCGGGATCGCCGGCGGCCGCGCGCATCCGCTCTTCCAGGGCGGACGGGAAGGACGCGTTGCTCAGCTCACGGAAGCGTTCGATCTGCTTCACGCTGGTCACGGGCATGATCTCGGGGATGATCGGTGTCTCACAGCCGGCCGCGGCGACCCGGTCGCGCAGCCTGAAGTAATCCTCCGGATGAAAGAACATCTGGGTGATCGCATAGTCGGCACCGGCCCGGCACTTGTCGACGAAGTACCGGACGTCCGAGTCCCAGTCCGCCGACCGCGGGTGCATCTCGGGGAAGGCCGCGACCCCGACGCAGAAGTCCCCGGCGTCCTTGATCAGCCGCACCAGGTCGGCGGCGAAGGTCACACCGTCCGGGTGTTTGATCCAATCGCCCATCGGGTCACCGGGCGGGTCGCCGCGCAGGGCGAGCATATTGCGAATGCCTGCGTCGGCGAACTGGCCGATCATGTTGCGCAGCTCCGCCACGGAGTGGCCCACCGCAGTGAGGTGGGCGACCGGCGTCAGAGTGGTGTCCGCGGCGATCTGCTGGGTGGCCTTGACGGTGCCGGCGCGGGTGGATCCGCCGGCTCCATAGGTCACGGAGACGAAGTTCGGGCCCACCGCCTCGACCCTGCGCAGGGCGTTCCAGAGGTTCCGTTCGCCCTTCTCCGTCTTGGGCGCCCAGAACTCAAAGGAGTACGAGGTCTTGCCGGTCGCCAGCAATTCGCGCACGGTGTGTGCGCGATCCGACCTGGTGGAAGCTGTGCCGAGGGCCATACTCGCAGGTTAGCCAGGGCTCGTGGGCGACCCAACCGTTGTCCATCTTTCGGACACGGACTGCTCGTAATCGGCCGGTGTCCCACTCAGCCGGTGTAGCTCCGTATCCGCTTGCCGAGATCGGCTGCCGCCGCGCCCGGATCGTCGGCCTCGGTGATCGCCCGGACGACGACCACACGGCGGGCTCCGGCGTCCAGCACCTGCTCGAGATTGCCCGCGTCGATGCCGCCGATCGCGAACCAGGGGCGGTCCTGTGGCAGCGCGGCCGCGTACCGCACCAGATCCAGGCCGGGGGCGTGCCGGCCCGGCTTGGTGGGGGTGGGCCAGCACGGTCCCGTGCAGTAGTAGTCCACCCCCGGCTGGACGGCGGCCGAGGCGGCCTCGTCCGGCGCATGGGTGGAGCGGCCGACGAGCACGTCGTCGCCGAGGATCGCCCGGGCGGCCGGTACGGGCAGATCGCCCTGGCCCAGATGCAGCACGTCGGCGCCGAGGGCATGGGCGACATCGGCCCGGTCGTTCACCGCGAGCAGCCTTCCGTGGCGGCGGCAGGCGTCGGCGAAGACGCCGAGGTGCTCGAGCTCCTCGCCGGCCTCCATGCCCTTGTCCCGCAGCTGCACGATGTCCACACCGCCGGAGAGCACAGCGTCCAGGAACTCGGGGAGGTCCCCCTGGCGTCTGCGGGCGTCCGTGCACAGATAGAGCCGGGCGTCGGACAGGCGCGCGCGAGCGGTGGACATGAGGTGCTCCCCCCAGGTGACGGGTCGGGCGGTGTACGGACCCGGGCGCGGGCGGCGGCCACCCCGCCCCGTCCATGACGGAGCAGGGCGCACGCGTCGCCCCACCGGTCCGTACACCGCGTCCGGTGATGTACGGACCGGCGTCCGGTGGCGTGGATCAGTTCGTCAGACGGCGAGCGCCTGGGCCCGGCGCTTCACCTCCGTGCCGCGATTCTCGCTGAGTGCCTCCGCGGGGGTGCCCGGCAGGGTCGGGTCGGGCGTGAAGAGCCACTCGAGCATTTCTTCGTCGGTGAAGCCGTCGTCCTTCAGCAGGGTCAGGGTGCCGGCCAGGCCCTTGACGACCTTGTCGCCCTTGATGAAGGCGGCCGGGACCTGAAGTGTCCGGTTCTCACCACGGCGCACGGCGATCAGCTGGCCCTCCTTGACCAGCTGGCGCACTCGCGTCACCTCGACATCGAGCATTTCCGCGATATCCGGCAGGTGGAGCCAGGCGGGGACGAGAGCATCGGTCTTTGCGTCAATCTGGGTCACGGGACAAGCGTGCCATCCCGGACTGACAGCCGACAGCCGGACCCTAGAGTGCTGCGGCCTTCAGGGGGACCCCGGGGTCCCCCGCACGGACGGGATCGAGCCGTGCTCCCGCCTCGATGAGCCGGCGCCCCTGGGCCAGGTCACGGGGCCTGCCGACCGCGAGGACCGCGACCACGACCCCGTCCCTGAGCCACACCACGGACCAGGCGGAATCGACCGCGGGGTCGCCCCGCCGGACGAGTGTCCCCGCGCCTTCGTGGCGGCCCGCGTACTGGACGAAGCGGCCGAACTGCTCGGACCAGAAGTACGGCACCGGGTCGTAGACCTGCGGCGGCTGCCCCTGCGCGACGCGCAGCACATTGGCGGCGACCGTGCGCGGACCCTGCAGGGCGTTGTCCCAGTGGTGGACGAGGAGCCGCGTCCCGTAGCGCCGTGAGGGGAAGGATGCGCAGTCGCCCACCGCGTAGACGTCGGGCAGCGAGGTGCGCAGATACTCGTCGGCGGTGACCGAGCCGTCCGGCCCGAGGCCGATGCCCGAGCCGGCGAGCCAGCGGGTCGCGGGGCGCGCGCCGATGCCCACGACCACGGCTCCCGCCCTCAGCCGCCGGGCCTCCCCCGGGTCCTTCGCGCGGGAGCCGCTCCCCGCGATGACGACCGCGCCCGGTTCGACGCCGGTGACACGCGCGCCCGTGACCAGTTCGGCGCCGCTGCGCGCGTACCAGTCGGCCATGGGAGCGGTCACCTCGGCGGGCAGGGCTCCCGCGAGGGGACGGTCCGCGGCCTCCACCACGGTGACCGCGCAGCCGGCCTCGCGGGCGGCGGTGGCGAACTCCGCCCCGATCCAGCCGGCGCCGATCACCACGATGTCGTGCTGCCTTTCCAGTACCGGGCGCAGCCGCCGCGCGTCGTCGAGCGTGCGCAGCAGATGGACCCCCTGGATCCCCTCGGTGCCGGGGAGGGTGAGGGGCTCGGCGCCGGTCGCGATCACCAGGGTGTCGTAGGGGACGGGGCCTTCCGGGGTGTCGAGCTCATGGGCGTCCGGGCGAAGCCCGTCGACCTCGCGGCCCAGCTGGAGTTCGATGCCGAGCCCTGCGAAGTCGATGTCGAGTGCGGAACCCTCCGCCGTACCGAGCAGCACGGCCTTGGAAAGCGGCGGCCGGTCGTAGGGCTGGTGGGGCTCGGCGCCGATCAGGGTGACGGCACCGGTGAAGCCCTGGTCGCGCAGGGCCACGGCGGTCTGGGCCCCGGCCATCCCCGCCCCGACGATGACGACTCGGCGCTGCTGTCCTGTGCTCCCGCCTGCCGTGCGATCGGGTGCCGTGATGCCGCGCGCCGTGTTCTCGGGTGCCGTGTGCTCGTTCACCGGCCCAGCCTAACCATCTGACGGACCGTCAGGAAGATGCTCGCCGCCCGGGAGCAGGGCCTGAAGCCGCCGGTCCGCCTGCAGATCTCGCAATCTGCGGGTCTCGCAATCGACGGATCTCGCGATCAACCCCTGCCCCGCTATGCGGAGGCTTTCGCCACGGCAACGCCGATGAGCTCGGCCGCCACGGCTTCGCCGATCAAAACCCATCCGGCCTCCTGGGCTTCGCGATCCGCATCGGGGAGCTTTGTCGGTTCCCAGCGCAGATCCCGACCGAACGCCTCGTCACGCTTTTCCTCTCCGGGCAGCAGCCGACGTCTGAGAACGATCCCGTCGTTTTCTTTCGACGTGTAGAACGAGATACGCCCCTTGCCGTCCAGGGCGTTGAGCCCGGTCTCACTGAGCGAGACAAACGGAGCTGTGCCGATATTCCCCTTGAGGCTCTTGGCGCGGAACGACACACCCATCACATCGAGGCCGCCAGTATTGTCCTGCACAAATTCCCCGCCCCGCTCGTAGAAGAGAACCAGCGGCTCGTAGAGATCGGGGAGGTCGGGGGTGCCTGCTGGTTCATGTGCGCGGATCGCCGCCATGCGCACCGCACCCCGGCACGTGACCCGGAGGAGCATCCCCGGCACAGTGCGCAGGAATTCCTCGAGCTCTGCGGAGAATTCCCCGGAGAGCTGGAAACCGGAGTCCATGTACTCCGTCACGTCGAAGAAAGGCCACGCCGCATCGGCGGAGTACGCCTCGGCCCACAGAGCCGCGCGCCTGAGATACTCGCGCATAAGAATACGGCGCGACATGACACGACCAAGCACGGCGTCCCAGTCGCCGGTCCACTCCACCGCACGGAGACGATCCAGCATTGCGGATGAAAGCCGGTCGGTCACTTCAGCTCGATTCCCCTCAATCGCAGCTCCTGGAAGGCGCGTCACCGCCTCGTCGATGGTGGGGAGACCAGGTGTCGGTTCGGGCTTCGGAACGTCAAGACCAAACCCGCCCCCGCACCAATGCCTTCGGGATACCCGGCACCATGTCACCCCGCCGCGGGCTCCCTTACCGGCGCTCGGGTACGAGCGTTAGGGTGGCCACCGTACTGCTACTCGCGGGAGCCCGGCCGCACCGGGCTGAGAGGGAGGCTGAGGCGGCCTCCGACCGTACGAACCTGATCCGGGTCATGCCGGCGAAGGGAGGGTCCGGACACCCATGCATCCACGTACGTCCGCGGACGTCCTGGTCATCGGGGGCGGAATCATCGGCCTGGTCACGGCCTGGCGGGCGGCGCAGCGAGGGCTGCGCACCGCGCTGGCCGACCCCGACCCCGGCGGCGGGGCCGCACAGGTCGCGGCGGGCATGCTCGCCGCCGTCACCGAGCTCCACTACGGCGAGGAGACGCTCCTCGGCCTCAATCTCGCCTCAGCCCGGCGCTATCCGGACTTCGTCGCCGAACTGGAGGAGGCGAGCGGGCAGGACACCGGCTACCGCTCCTGCGGCACGCTCGCGGTCGCCCTGGACGCCGACGACCGTGCCCATCTGCGCGAGCTGCACGCGCTGCAGCAACGCTGCGGACTGGATTCGCAGTGGCTCACCGGCCGTGAGTGCCGCCGTCTCGAGCCCATGCTCGCGCCCTCGGTGCGGGGCGGGCTGCGAGTGGACGGCGACCACCAGATCGATCCGCGGCGGCTGGCGAGCGCGCTGGTGACGGCCTGCGAGCGGGCCGGGGTGGTCTTCCATCGCGCCTGGGCCACCCGACTCTCGGTCACGGGCGACCGTGCCGGCGGAGCAATCCTCGGCGGGAACCGCACCGGGGTGCCGGCCGCCGACCGCCATGAGGTGACCGCGGAGCAGGTGGTGCTGGCCGCGGGAAGTCTGAGCGGCCGGCTGGACGGGCTTCCCGACGAGGTCCTGCCGCCGGTGCGACCGGTGAAGGGGCAGGTGCTGCGGCTGACGGTGCCCGGCCCCCGTGCACCGTTCCTGTCCCGGACGGTACGGGCCGTGGTGCGGGGCAGCCAGGTGTACCTCGTACCGCGCGAGAACGGTGAGCTGGTCGTCGGCGCGACCAGCGAGGAGCTCGGCTGGGACACGACGGTCACGGCCGGCGGGGTGTACGAGCTCCTGCGCGACGCGCACGAGCTGGTACCGGGCATCACGGAGCTGCCGCTCACCGAGACCCGCGCGGGGCTGCGACCCGCCTCGCCGGACAACGCACCGCTCCTCGGGCCGACGGAGCTGCCCGGGCTGCTGATGGCCACGGGCCACTACCGCAACGGGGTGCTGCTCACCCCGGTGACGGGCGACCTCCTCGCCGAGGCACTGGCCACGGGTGAGCTGCCGGAGATGGCACGTCCCTTCGCGCCCCAGCGCTTTCTCCATGCTCCGGCGCATTCACCCGCTCCGACGAGTGCTCGCGATGCGCGGGGCTCCGCCCCTTCACAGGGCTCCCCCGGTTCGCCGGCACGCCCGCCCTTCGGCCGGGGGTACCCCCAGGAGGTGTCCGTATGAGCGCGACCGTGAAGCTGACCGTCTCCGTCAACGGGGAGCCGCGGGACATCTCCGCCGGCACCACGCTCGACGCCCTCGTCGCGACGCTGACGGCGGCACCGTCCGGGGTCGCAGCCGCCGTGAACGAGTCGGTCGTCCCCCGCAGCGAGTGGTCCGCGACCCCGCTCGGCGACGGCGACCGGGTCGAGGTCCTCACCGCGGTGCAGGGAGGGTGATCGCCACCATGGCGGACGATCGTTTCCTGCTGGGCGGGGTGGACTTCTCGTCCCGGCTGATCATGGGCACGGGCGGGGCTCCGAGCCTCGACGTCCTGGAGCGCGCCTTGATCGCGAGCGGTACGGAGCTCACGACCGTGGCCATGCGGCGGCTGGACCCGACGGTGCGGGGCTCCGTGCTGTCGGTGCTGGACCGGCTGGACATCCGGGTGCTGCCGAACACCGCCGGCTGCTTCACGGCGGGCGAGGCGGTGCTGACGGCCCGGCTCGCGCGCGAGGCGCTGGGGACGCACTGGATCAAGCTCGAGGTCGTCGCGGACGAGCGCACCCTGCTGCCCGACCCGGTCGAGCTCCTGGACGCGGCGGAGGTCCTGGTCGACGACGGCTTCGTCGTCCTGCCGTACACCAACGACGACCCGGTCCTCGCACGGAAGCTGGAGGACGTCGGCTGCGCGGCGATCATGCCGCTGGGCTCGCCGATCGGCTCCGGCCTGGGAATCCGCAATCCGCACAACTTCCAGCTGATCACCGAGCAGGCGGGCGTCCCGGTGATCCTGGACGCGGGGGCGGGCACGGCGTCGGACGCCGCACTGGCGATGGAGCTGGGGTGCGCGGCCGTGATGCTCGCCTCGGCGGTCACCCGCGCGCAGGAGCCCGTGCTGATGGCCGAGGCGATGCGCCACGCGGTCGAGGCGGGCCGGCTGGCCCACCGGGCCGGCCGTATCCCGCGCCGCCACTTCGCCGAGGCGTCGTCCCCCGTGGAGGGTCGTGCGGTGCTGGATCCGGAGCGCCCGGCGTTCTGAACGCCCGGGCCGGCCGGCGAGCCTACCCACCGGGCGCCTTCTCACTCCCGGCGCGTCACAGCAGCGCTGCAGTACGGTGCGGGGGCGGTCCCGGGGAAGAGCGACCCCTCGTACGGCTCGTAGACTCGCCTGCGTGGATACGACCCTTCAGGACCCCCTCGTCGGGCAGCTGCTCGACGGCCGCTACCGCGTCGACGCGCGTATCGCCGTCGGCGGGATGGCCACGGTCTACCGGGCCGTGGACACCCGGCTGGACCGGGTGCTCGCCCTCAAGGTGATGCACCCGGACCTCGCGACGGACACCTCGGTCGTGGAGCGTTTCATCCGTGAGGCGAAGTCCGTTGCCCGGCTGTCCCATCCCAATGTGGTGGGGGTGTTCGACCAGGGTGCGCAGGGCGCGTACGTCTATCTGGCGATGGAGTACGTCCCCGGGTGCACCCTGCGCGACGTGCTGCGCGAGCGGGGCGCTCTCCAGCCGCGTGCCGCGCTCGACATCCTGGAGCCGGTGCTGGCGGCGCTGGGGGCGGCCCACCGGGCCGGATTCGTCCACCGGGACATGAAGCCCGAGAACGTCCTGATCGGGGACGACGGCCGGGTCAAGGTGGCCGATTTCGGACTGGTCAGGGCCGTGGGGTCGGTGACGAACACCACGGGCTCGGTGCTCGGCACCGTCTCGTACCTCGCACCGGAGCAGATCGAGTCCGGCACCGCCGACACCCGCGCCGACGTCTACGCCTGCGGCGTCGTCCTCTACGAGATGCTGACCGGCTCCAAGCCGCACACCGGGGAATCCCCCGCGCAGGTCCTCTACCAGCATCTGAACGAGGACGTGCCCGCCCCGTCCGCCGCCGTTCCCGGGCTTGCCCCGGGACTGGACGCGCTCGTCGCGGGCGCGACCTCTCGCAACCCCGAGCTGCGCCCGGACGACGCCGTCGCGCTCCTCGCACGCACCCGCGAGACCCGTGCCGCCCTCGACGACGCACAGCTCGACGCCGTACCGCCGCAGGCCAGGACCACGGAACACAACGCGGCCGAGGACCGGACGAGTGTGATCCCCCGCGCGTTCCCCGCCGGTCCGGGGGCCGTCCAGCACACCAGCCGCCTGGTGATGCCGCCGGACGCCACCACGCCGTCCGATCACGGTCCGGCGCGGCCCCGGGGACCACGGCAGCCTCGCCGGGCGGTGCTCGCGACGGTCGTGGCCGCGCTGCTGCTGCTCGGCGTGGGCACCGGGGTCTGGTACATCAACTCCGGGCAGTTCACCCGCGTCCCCTCCGTGCTCGGCAAGACCGAGGCCGCGGCGAAGAAGCGGCTGACCGACGCCGGACTCGAGGTCGAGCCGTCGAAGAAGGACTTCAGCGAGGTCTTCGAACGCGGCACCGTCATGGCCTCCACCCCTGAGCAGGGCAAGCGCATCCGGCAGAACGGTTCGGTCACCCTGGTGATCTCCCGGGGCCCCGAGATCGTCAAGGTGCCCCGGCTGGAGGGCCTGCCCCTCGCCGAGGCCCGCAGCGCCCTGCGCAAGGTGGGTCTGGCGCCGGGCGTGGTCACCAAGAAGTTCGACGAGGACACCGCCAAGGGCACCGTGACCGGCTCGGAGCCGGTGACCGGGACCGGTGTACGCCCGGACTCCGCGGTCGCCCTCGTCGTCAGCCAGGGCGCGCCGATCGATGTGCCCAAGGTCGTCGGGAACACGGTCGACGACGCCACGAGCACCCTCCAGGACGCGGGACTGAAGGTCACGATCGCCCCCCAGCAGGTGCACTCCCCCGAGGAGGCCGGAAGGGTTGCCGTGCAGTCCCCGGCCGCGAGCGGGCAGGCGGCCGAGGGCGACACGATCACCCTCACCGTCTCCAAGGGGCCGCGCATGATCAAGGTCCCGGACGTCATCGGTCAGGACGCCGCATCGGCGCAGCGCCGGCTGGAGAAGGCGGGCTTCCAGGTGAAGGTCGAGCGCAACTTCCCCTTCCTCGGCAACGAGGTCGAGAGCCAGTCCGTGACCGGGGGCGGGACGGCGCCCGAGGGCAGCACGATCACCATCAAGACCAAGGGCCTCTGACGGCGGCCTCAGCACTGGCCGGGCACCCGGGCGGACCGGGGCCGGGGGCTTGAGAAAGGGATGACGGAAGCGATGCACAACCCCGTCGGCGCCCATGTTCCCGTGGCCGGTGGCCTGGCCCGGTCGGGGCTGGCGTACGCGCGCGAGATCGGCGCCGAGACCGTCCAGGTCTTCGTCGCCAATCCACGTGGCTGGGCGACACCCGCAGGCAACCCGGCGCAGGACGAGAGGTTCCGGGCCGAGTGCGCGGCGGAGGGCATACCGGCGTATGTGCACGCCCCGTATCTGATCAACTTCGGGTCGCACACCCCGGCGACCGCCGAGAGATCCGTGGAGTCGCTGCGGCACTCGCTGCGCCGCGGCCGGGAGATCGGCGCCCTGGGCGTGGTGGTCCACACCGGGTCGGCCACCGGGGGCCGCGGGCGCGAGGTGGCGCTCGGGCAGGTGCGTGAGCTGATGCTGCCGCTGCTGGACGAGCTGACGCACGACGACGATCCGTGTCTGCTGCTGGAGTCCACCGCCGGTCAGGGCTTCTCGCTCTGCTCCACGGCCGAGGACCTCGGCCCGTATTTCGCGGCGCTGGACGCCCATCCGAAGCTGGGCGTGTGCCTGGACACCTGCCATGTCTTCGCCGCCGGACACGACCTGGCGGCGCCCGGCGGGGTGAAGGAGACCCTGGATCTCCTGGTGGAGACGGTCGGCGAGGGCCGGCTGAAACTGATCCACGCCAACGACTCCAAGGAACCGGCGGGATCGCACCGGGACCGGCACGCGAACATCGGCGCGGGCCACATCGGCGAGGAGCCGTTCCGGGAGCTGATGGCGCATCCGGCGGCCGAGGGTGTACCGCTGGTCATCGAGACTCCGGGGCCGAAGGCGGCCTACGCTGCGGATCTGGCGCGGCTGAAGGAACTCCGCCGGGCCTGACGGGACCGACGGAGCGGAGCCCGGGCACCGTCCCCGAGGTCAGAGCTCGGGGCCGTCCCCCGGCTCCTCCTGGTAGGAGTAGCGGTGCTCCCGCCAGGGGTCTCCGAGGTTGTGATAGCCCCGCTCCTCCCAGAAGCCCCGGCGGTCGGCGGTCATGTACTCGATCCCCCGCACCCACTTCGGGCCCTTCCAGGCGTACAGATGCGGGACGACGAGCCGCAGCGGGAAGCCGTGCTCGGCGGTGAGCAGCTCACCGTCCTTGTGGGTGGCGAATATCGTGCGCTCGGACAGGAAGTCGGAGAGCCGCAGATTGGCGCTGTATCCGTACTCGGCCCAGACCATGACATGGGTGACGGACGGCGTGGGCGGAGCGAGCTCGAAGACGGTCCGGGCCGGGATCCCGCCCCATTCGGCCCCGAGCATGCTGAACTTCGTCACACAGTGCAGGTCGGCGACGACCGTCGCGAACGGCAGCGCCGAGAACTCCTCGTGGTTCCAGCAGCGCTTGTCGCCGTCCGCCGTGGCGCCGAAGACCCGGAACTCCCAGCGGTCCGCCTTGAACTTGGGGACGGGCCCGTAGTGGGTGACGGGCCAGCCGCGCTGCAGCCGCTGCCCCGGAGGAAGCCTGGACTGGTCGGACTCTCGAATTTCCCGACTCTCCGGCTGACCCATGCCTTCCATGGTGACAGACCGCGAGGGGTGGTCATGACCAGGTCTGGCCCGATTCGGGCAACTCCTACTAAGCATGCACTTACTGGACGGCCTTGGATCACGGTGCGAGGATGCGCCCATCCTGCCCCAGTCACACGCGCGGAAGGAGCCTCTGCGATGCAGGGCGACCCTGAGGTCATCGAGTTCCTCAATGAGCAGCTGACTGCCGAATTGACCGCGATCAACCAGTACTTCCTGCACGCGAAGATGCAGGAGAACTTCGGCTGGACGAAGCTCGCCAAGTACACCCGGGCGGAGTCGTTCGACGAGATGAAGCACGCGGAGGTGCTCACCGACCGGATCCTGTTCCTGGAGGGCCTCCCGAACTACCAGCGGCTCTTCCACGTCAGGATCGGGCAGACGGTCACCGAGATGTTCCAGGCCGACCGGCAGGTCGAGGTGGAGGCCATCGACCGGCTGCGGCGCGGGATCGAGGTCATGCGGAACAAGGGCGACATCACGTCCGCGAACATCTTCGAGTCGATCCTGGCGGACGAGGAGCACCACATCGACTATCTCGACACCCAGCTGGAGCTGGTCGAGAAGCTGGGCGAGCCCCTGTACATCGCACAGCTCATCGAGCAGCCGGAGAGCTGACGAAGGGCCGGGCGGTCACCGGCCGGAGCAAGCCGCACGGAGGCGGGCCCGAGGCTCGGGACGGCCCTCAGGCTGCTTCGGGAAGCGGCTGAAGAGCCGGCCGCGACTGCTGGGCCGGGACGTCGGTGTCCGCGGACAGCGCCGCGGTGCCGTTGCCCTGCTCGACGAGCTCCCGGCGGGGGCAGGCGCCACGGCCGAGGATCCCCTGGATGCGCCGGACACACGAGCCGCAGTCCGTGCCGGCCTTGGAGACCGACGCGATCTGCCGGGGAGTGCAGGCACCGGCTTCCGCGTGTTCCTTGACCTGCTTCTCGGTGATGCCGAAGCACGAGCAGACGTACACGCGGTTCACCTCCCGGCGGGATCGATAAGGGCTGCCGTCCCGACTGATCGGTGAGGCTAACCTAACCTTACCCGCCACCCCCGGGTGGCAAAAGCCCTGGGGACGACGGTGGGGCGCGGATCACACGGATCCGCGCCCCACCCTCATGGCTGCTGGTCACGGCCGGTGCACAGTGCGTCGACCGGCCCCGTGATCACTGGTCCCGGTACATCTCCGCCACCAGGAACGCCAGGTCCAGCGACTGGCTGCGGTTGAGCCTCGGGTCGCAGGCCGTCTCGTAGCGCTGGTGCAGATCGTCGACGAAGATCTCGTCGCCGCCGCCCACGCACTCGGTGACGTCGTCACCGGTGAGCTCGACGTGGATGCCGCCCGGGTGCGTGCCGAGTGCCTTGTGGACCTCGAAGAAGCCCTTGACCTCGTCCAGCACGTCGTCGAAGCGCCGCGTCTTGTGTCCGGAGGCCGCCTCGAAGGTGTTGCCGTGCATCGGGTCGGTCACCCAGGCCACCGTCGCACCCGACGCCGTGACCTTCTCCACCAGGTCGGGGAGCCGGTCACGGACCTTGTCGGCGCCCATGCGGACGATGAAGGTCAGCCGGCCGGGCTCGCGCTCCGGGTCCAGCTTCTCGATGTACTGCAGGGCCTCGTCGACCGTCGTGGTCGGGCCGAGCTTCACACCGATGGGGTTGCGGATCTTCGACGCGAACTCGATGTGCGCCCCGTCCAGCTGACGGGTGCGCTCGCCGATCCAGACCATGTGGCCCGAGACGTCGTAGAGCTGGCCGGTACGGGAGTCGGTGCGGGTCAGCGCCGACTCGTAGTCGAGGAGGAGCGCCTCGTGGGAGGCGAAGAACTCGACGGTGCGGAACTCGGCCGGGTCGGTGCCACAGGCCTTCATGAAGTTCAGCGCGTTGTCGATCTCACGCGCGAGCTGCTCGTAGCGCTGCCCCGACGGGGACGACTTCACGAAGTCCTGGTTCCAGGCGTGCACCTGGCGCAGGTCGGCGTAACCGCCGGTGGTGAAGGCGCGCACCAGGTTCAGCGTCGACGAGGACGCGTGGTACATCCGCTTGAGGCGCTCGGGGTCGGGGATACGGGCTTCTTCGGTGAAGTCGAAGCCGTTGACGGAGTCGCCCCGGTAGGTCGGCAGTGTCACACCGTCGCGGGTCTCGGTCGGCTTGGAGCGCGGCTTCGAGTACTGGCCGGCGATCCGGCCGACCTTCACGACCGGCACGGACGCGGCGTACGTGAGCACCGCGCCCATCTGGAGCAGGGTCTTGAGCTTGTTCCGGATGTGCTCGGCGGACACCGCGTCGAACGCCTCGGCGCAGTCGCCGCCCTGGAGCAGGAACGCCTCGCCCCTGGCGACGGCTCCCATCCGGGCGCGCAGCTGATCGCACTCGCCCGCGAAGACGAGCGGCGGATACGACTCGAGGTCCGCGATCACATCGCGCAGAGCCTCGGCATCGGGGTACTCGGGCTGCTGCGCCGCGGGCAGGTTTTGCCAGGTGTTGCCACCGGTACCGGTGGTCTTAGCGTTCACGGTCACCTCGACAACATTACGTGGTCCCCAGGAGAGTCCATCCCTCTGCTCAGTTATTGAGACGAACCGGACTCCATCCGTGATCCACGTACGTAGCCCCGGGGATCCCGGGCAGGAGCACTCCCGTTACGCTCTCCCGCGGATGGGGGCGGACATGAACACGGGCCGGGGCGGATAGCGACGTGCGAGGAGCGCGGGCGACAGCGACGATCACCGGGGCACTGCTGTGCCTCGCTGTGTCGGTCTGGGGTGTCTGGCTGGTCTTCGGAGCCCGGCTGACGGCGGTCACGGGAGCGGGCCCGGCCGACGGCGTCCTCACGGTGTCCGAGTGCCACGGCAACCACGACATCGGGGGCAGCGTGCTCGGTGTGGACTGCGAGGGTGCCTACGCGGCGGCGGGAGGCCCGGCGACCCGCGACGACGTCGTACTGCGCGGGGCGGACGAGGAGTACCCGGCGGGCAGCCGGGTCGAGGTACGGCTCTCCGGAAGCACGGCGCTCGAGCCCTCGCCCGTGGACTTCGTCACCTACGCGACCTGGGCGGCCCTGCTCATGCTGCCCGGTGCGGCGGCGTTCCTGTGGCTGTCGGTCCTCGCCCGACGCGGCACCTCCCCGGCTCCGGGGCGTTACGTCCTGCTCGTCTTCGTCGGCGGGATCGGCGTCCTGCTGCTGGGCATCGTGATCCAGCTGCTGACGTCCCTCGTCGTCGCACTGGTCTGAACACCCTCCGACCACCGCACGGACCTCTGCTCGGCCGGGCACTCCGGCGCTCCCGGGTCTCCGGTCGTGGACACCGGCAGCCGCGCACCGTCCGCGTCGGCTAAGGTGCCTCGCATGTACGCGCTGACGAACCAGAACTGGTGGTGGCCCGCAGAACCGGCGGCCCACCTCATCGCGCGTACCCACTGAAGACCACCGCGAAGGCCGCCCGAGGGGCGGCCTTCTTCCGTTTCTGCCGGCCGTTCCTCTCCCATGACGGAAGGAACACCACGGATGGACATCATCGGCAGACTCCTGGACGACGCCGGCTCCCCTCCCTTCGCACTGCTGCGCCGGCGGACCCCGGGCCGGGACCGCGACACCGTCGACGTGCTGATCGGCCCGGTCCACGAGGCCGAGCGGCTCGCCGACATCCCGGTCGGCGACCTCCCCTCGCTCGCCATGGTGCCGTTCCGGCAGATCGCCGAACGCGGCTTCGAGGTGCGTGACGACGGCACACCGCTGGCGGTGCTGGTCGCGGAGGAGGCGTACGAACTGCCCGTGGACGAGGTGCTCGGCCGGCTTCCGGATCACGATGTGCGGGTCGAGGACGGCGCTTTCGACATCGGTGACGGGGAGTACGCGAGGACCGTCCGGCGGGTCGTCGAGGACGAGATCGGACAGGGCGAGGGGGCGAACTTCGTCATCCGGCGGACGTTCACCGGCGAGATCCCCGGCTTCGGCCGGGCCGACGCGCTCGCACTGTTCAAACGGCTGCTGGAGAGCGAGAGGGGCGCCTACTGGACGTTCGTCGTGCACACCGGAGACGGGAGGACGCTGGTGGGAGCGAGCCCGGAGGTGCACGTCCGGATGTCGGGCGGAACCGTCGTCATGAACCCGATCAGCGGCACCTACCGCTACCCCGCCGCCGGCCCCCGCCTGGACGGCCTGCTGGACTTCCTCGACGACCGCAAGGAGACCGACGAGCTGTCCATGGTCGTCGACGAGGAACTCAAGATGATGTGCACGGTCGGCGACATGGGCGGTGTGGTGATCGGCCCCCGGCTGAAGGAGATGGCGCACCTCGCGCACACCGAGTACGAACTGCGCGGGCGCTCCTCGCTCGACGTACGCGACGTGCTGCGCGAGACGATGTTCGCGGCGACGGTCACCGGGTCGCCGGTGCAGAACGCCTGCCGGGTGATCGCGCGCTACGAACCGGACGGGCGCGGCTACTACGCGGGCGCGCTCGCACTGCTCGGGCACGATGCGAACGGGGCGCAGACCCTGGACTCGCCCATCCTGATCCGTACCGCCGACATCTCGGCCACCGGCACGGTGCGCGTCCCGGTCGGCGCCACCCTCGTACGCCACTCGGACCCGGTCTCCGAGGTCGCCGAGACCCATGCCAAGGCGGCGGCGGTACTCGCCGCGCTGGGCGTCGAACCGCTTGCGCACGACGCGGGGGACGCACGGCCCGGGCGTACGGCCGCGGAGCACCCGGGCCGCCTGCTCGCCGACGACCCCCGGGTGCGGGAGGCGCTCGATGCGCGGCGCGCCGGACTCGCGCCGTTCTGGCTGCGGATGCAGTCCCGCCCGCAGGAGGTGACGGGGCACGCCCTCGTGGTGGACGGTGAGGACACGTTCACCGCGATGCTGGCCCATCTGCTGCGCGGCGCGGGGCTCGAGGTGACCGTGCGCCGCTACGACGAACCGGGCGTCAGGGAGGCGGCGCTCGGCCATCAGGGGCCGGTGGTGCTGGGCCCCGGGCCGGGCGACCCGTCGGACGGCACCGACCCGAAGATGCGTTTCCTCCGGTCGCTCACGGCGGAGCTGATGCACGGCAGGAGCGACGGGTCCGGCGCGGCCGTCCCGGCCCCCGCAGCCCAGAGTCCCGCACACCACGGTCTGCTCGGCGTCTGCCTCGGGCATGAACTGATCGCGGCGGAGCTGGGCCTGCCGATCGCCCGCAAGACGACCCCGTTCCAGGGGGCCCAGGCCCGTATCGGCCTCTTCGACGGCGAGGAGACGGTGGGCTTCTACAACAGCTTCACGGCGGTGTGCGACGGCGCGACGGCCGCGGCACTGGCCGTGCGGGGGATCGAGATCAGCCGTGATCCCGGTACGGACGAGGTCCATGCGCTGCGCGGGGACGGCTTCGCCGGGATCCAGTTCCACCCGGAGTCGGTGCTGACGCTCCGGGGCCCGGAGATCGTGCGCTCGCTGCTGGAGGGACTGGTCCGGGCGCCCACGGTGTAGAAGGCCGGCCCCTGCTTGGAGGGGTCGCGCCATGGCGGTGCCCGTTGCGGGCACCGCCACGGCGTGCCGTGAGGCCGGCCGGGCGGCTGCGGGCCGGCTTCACTGCGGGGTCTGCCACGGGGGCGGCGACGACCGAGACCCGCCGGGCCTGCGGCGTGCGCCGGGACCGCGACAGCACCCGGGTCTGCGGCCTCAGCCGCCGGACACGCTGGACGGCGGCCGGGACCGTGGTGTCGCGCACCCGGGGAGTACGGTGCCGCGTCACCCGAAGAAGACGCCGACCTCCTCGTAGAGCGAAGGGTCGACCGTCTTCAGCTTCGAGGTCGCCTCCGAGATCGGCACCCGGACGATGTCCGTGCCGCGCAGGGCGACCATCTTCCCGTAGTCCCCGTCGTGCACCGCCTCGACGGCGTGCAGTCCGAAGCGGGTCGCGAGCCAGCGGTCGAAGGCGCTCGGGGTGCCGCCGCGCTGGACGTGGCCGAGGACGGTCGTCCTTGCCTCCTTGCCGGTGCGCCGCTCGATCTCCTTGGCCAGCCACTCGCCCACGCCCGAGAGCCGAACATGCCCGAAGGAGTCGAGCGACTCGTCCTTGAGGACCATGTCGCCGTCCTTGGGCATCGCGCCTTCGGCGACCACCACGATCGGCGCGTAGGAGGCGCGGAAACGCGAGGTGACCCAGGCGCACACCTGGTCCACGTCGAAGCGCTGCTCCGGGATGAGGATGACGTTCGCCCCGCCGGCCAGACCCGAGTGCAGGGCGATCCAGCCCGCATGACGGCCCATCACCTCGACCACCAGCACCCGCATATGGGACTCGGCGGTGGTGTGCAGCCGGTCGATGGCCTCCGTGGCGATGCCGACCGCGGTGTCGAAGCCGAAGGTGTAGTCGGTGGCGGACAGATCGTTGTCGATGGTCTTCGGTACGCCCACACAGTTGACGCCGTAGTCGTCGGCGAGGCGGGCCGCGACACCGAGAGTGTCCTCGCCGCCGATCGCGATCAGCGCCTCCACCTCGTGCTTGGCGAGGTTCTCCTTGATCCGGCGGATGCCGTTCTCCTGCTTGAGGGGATTCGTGCGGGACGAACCGAGAATCGTGCCGCCGCGGGGCAGGATGCCGCGCACCGCTGGGATGTCCAGCTGCACGGTGTCGCCGTCGAGCGGTCCGCGCCAGCCGTCCCGGTAACCGGTGAACTCGTATCCGTACTCCTGGACACCCTTGCGGACGATGCCGCGGATGACCGCATTGAGGCCGGGGCAGTCGCCGCCCCCGGTCAGTACTCCGATCCGCATGGAGGTTCCCTTCGCCGTCGGTGGTGGCATACGGGAGCCACGCTAGTAGTGACCCAGGTCACTTAGGGACGGTACGGAAGGTGAATTCCGCTGCGGTGGACGGCTGTTGGCGCCCGCCGGTTCACTCCGACGAGTGATCACCGTGATCACGGTGATCAGGGCACGTCAGAGACCGAGACTTCGTCAGACGTCCTCAGCCGTTCTCAGACGTTCTCAGACGTCGTCGAGACCGCGCTCGATCGCATAGCGCACGAGCTCCACGCGGTTGTGGAGCTGGAGCTTGCCCAGCGTGTTCTGCACATGGTTCTGGACGGTGCGGTGCGAGATGACGAGCCGCTCGGCGATCTGCTTGTACGAGAGCCCCTTGGCGACCAGCCGCAGCACCTCGGTCTCGCGCTCGGTGAGCTGGGGCGCCTTCGGCTCGTCGGGGCCGGCCGCGGCCACGGGTTCGGTGGCCAGCCGCCGGTACTCCCCCAGGACCAGTCCGGCCAGACCGGGCGTGAACACCGGGTCGCCGACGGCGGTCCTCCGCACGGCGTCGATCAGCTCCTCCGTGCTGGCCGACTTCAGCAGATAGCCCGTCGCGCCCGACTTCACCGCCTCCAGCACGTCCGCGTGCTCACCGCTCGCCGAAAGCACCAGCACCCGCAGCGCGGGATGCGCCCCGACGAGTTCCTTGCAGACCTGCACGCCTGGCATGCCCGGCAGGTTCAGATCGAGGACGATCACATCGGGGGACACCGCCCGGGCACGCCGCACCGCCTGCGGTCCGTCGCCCGCCGTCGCCACCACGTCGCAGCCGGATGCGGCCAGATCGCGGGCGACCGCGTCCCGCCACATCGGATGGTCGTCCACGACCATCACCCTGATCGGTGCCTGCGTCGTCTCCGTCATCGTTCTGCCTTCCCCCTGGTCCCCCGCGGGACCCTGAGCTCCACTTCCGTTCCCTGCCCCGGCACCGAGAGCAGCTCGGCCGTGCCGCCGATGTCCCGTAGCCGGCCGCGTATCGAGAGCGCCACTCCGAGCCGGCCCTCTCCCTCCGCCTGGGCGAGCCTGCCCTCCGGGATGCCCGGCCCGTCGTCCCGCACCGTCACGATCACCTCGTGCGGCCAGTCCTCCACCAGGATCCAGGCCTGCGCCCCGTCACCGGCGTGCCTGCGGACATTGTCCAGGGCGGCACCGACAGCGGCGGCGAGCTCGCGGGCGTGGTGCGACGGCATCGGCACCGGGGCTCCCGGCTCGGACAGGGTGACCCTGGATCCGGCGTACGGCGTGAGCAGGGCGCGCAGATCACGTGCCGCGTCCCCGCCGGGCTCCCCCGCCAGCCCCGGCCCACCGGGCTCGCCCGGCTCGTCGATGAGTCGTACGACCGCGCCCTGCCTCTCGTCCTCGGAGACCCGCGACGCGGGCAGCAGACCGCCGGCGACCAGGGTCCGCAGGGCGACCTCCTGTTCACCCGCCATCCGGCCCAGCTCGGCCGCCTCGCCGCCCAGCGCGGTGGCACGCCGCTGCACCATCGCCAGCACCTGGAGGACACTGTCGTGGATGTCCCGGGCCAGCCGCTCCCGCTCCCGGGTCGCCGCCTCGATCTCCAGGGCGCGGGCCAGAGTCCGCTCCGACGCCCGGGCGACCTCGACGACGTAACCGATGCCGATCGAGGCCACCCACACCAGCAGCACGTTGTGGAAGGTGTCCCGGCTCGGCTCCCCGCGCTCGATGATGTTGGCCACGGCGACGAGGGAGGAGGCGAAGCCGGCCCAGCGCCAGCCGCCCCTGATCGCGTAGGCGAGGACCGCGCCGGCCGTCCAGATCGACGGCAGGGTCGGGAGATCCATCCGCTGGGCGTCCGTGTCGGCGAGCGGAGTGAGCAGGATGCCGACGAGCGCGACGGTGAGATCGGCCACGAGGAAACGCTTCGTACAGCTGAGTGCGTTGGCCACCTTCGGGAGGGTGGCGAGCGTCCAGATGCCCAGGAAGGCGAGGTAGCCGATGGCCACCCAGGGGTGCTCGAACCTGACGCGCCCGAAGACGAACAGCAGGACCGCGTAGCCCGCCGTCAGCAGACGGTACGCGGTCAGAGCACGCCACAGCGGCAGCTCGACCGACATACGGACGACGCGCTCGCGCCTCGCCATGCTCCCCCTCCCCCGGCCCGTCCGTGAAACGGCAGTCAGGACGCCGCTACTCGGCGCCGTTCCGCTCCGTCGCGGTCGCGCTCCCCGTGCCCCGGTTCTTCGCCGCGTCCTTCGCGGCCTTCTCCGCGTCCGCGATCTGCCGCTTGGCGGCGGTGGCGTAGATGTCCACGTACTCCTGACCGGAGAGCTTCATGATCTCGTACATGACCTCGTCGGTCACCGAGCGCAGGATGAAGCGGTCGTGGTCCATGCCGTGGTAGCGGTTGAAGTCGAGCGGCTTGCCGATCCGGATGCCCGGGCGCATCAGCTTGGGCACGATCTTGCCGGGCGGCTGGATCTTCTCGGTGTCGATCATCGCGACCGGGATGACGGGCGCACCCGTCGCCAGGGCCACCCGTGCGAGACCCCCCGGCTTGCCCCGGTAGAGCCTGCCGTCGGGCGAGCGGGTGCCCTCGGGATAGATCCCGAACAGCTCCCCGCGCTCGATCACCTCGATACCGCTCCGGATGGCGGCCTCGCCGGCGCCGCGGGCGCCGGAGCGGTCCACCGGCAGCTGACCGACGCCCTTGAAGAAGGCCGCCGTGAGCTTGCCCTTCACTCCGGGCGAGGTGAAGTACTCGGCCTTGGCGATGAAGGTGACCTTGCGGTCCAGGACCGCGGGCAGGAAGAACGAGTCCGAGAAGGACAGATGGTTGCTCGCGAGGATCGCGGGCCCCTCGGCGGGAATGTTCTCGAGGCCCTCCACCCAGGGTCTGAAGGCGAGCTTCAGTGACCCTCCGATGGAGAACTTCATGGCGCCGTAGATCAACTCGAATGCCTTCCTGGTGTCCGACCCTGGTGTCCGACGCAAAGACCTTAACCCGTGCGGGGTCGGCCCTACGCCCCCCGGGGCCGCGCTGAAGCGCCTTCAGCCCTGGTCCGTGTCAGCCCCGTCGCGTACCGTGAAGGCACCTTCGGAGAGGTCCTCGGCACCCTGGTCTCCTTGGGGTCCCCTCGGTCCTCCTCGGTCCCCTGGTCCCTCCGCTGCTTCCGGTTTTCCTCGGCTACACCACTGTGTACGTACGTTCTCTTCCTCATTTGCTTGTCCCTTCACACGAACAGGAGACGCCCGGTGCCGGTCCTGCCTGGAGCTGAGCCCTACCGCCACGAGGGCGGCGAAGTCGGTGTCCTTCTCTGCCACGGCTTCACCGGTTGCCCGCAGTCGCTGCGCCCTTGGGCGGAGTATCTGGCGGAGCGCGGTCTGACCGTGTCGCTGCCGCTGCTGCCCGGACACGGCACCCGCTGGCAGGACATGCAGCAGACCGGCTGGCAGGACTGGTACGCGGAGGTGGACCGGGAGCTGCGCACCCTCGTCGAGCAGTGCAGCCAGGTGTTCGTCTTCGGGCTCTCGATGGGCGGTGCCCTGACCCTGCGGCTCGCGGCCAGGCACGGCGACGCGATCAGCGGCATCGTCCTGGTCAACCCGGCGAACAAGATGCACGGTCTCGCGGCCAAGGCGCTGCCGGTGGCCCGCCATCTCGTCCGCAGCACGAAGGGCATCGCCAGCGACATCGCCAAGGAGGGGGTGGAGGAGGTCGGCTATGACCGGGTGCCGCTGCACGCCGCCCACTCGCTGCGTACTTTCCTCCAGCTCGTCGACGGTGAGCTGCCGCAGGTCACGCAGCCGATGGTGCTGCTGCACAGCCCCCAGGACCATGTGGTGCCGCCCGCCGACTCGGCCCGGATCCTCAGCCGGGTCTCTTCCGAGGACGTGCGGGAGGTCCTGCTGGAACAGAGTTACCACGTGGCGACGTTGGACCACGATGCGGAGCGGATTTTCGAGGAGAGCCACGCCTTCATCGGCCGCCTCGCACCGAGTGCCGGGAAGAAGGGAAGCACGACCGGTGGCTGAGCAGCACGACGCGGACCGGGACGACCGCGACCGGGAGCCGCAGCCGATCGACGAGGAGGCCGCCTGGGCGGCGATCGTCGCCGGATACGGAGACGAGCCGACCGACCCGCCGGGTACCGGGCCGTTCACGCCCGTCGAGGACGCGGCCGGTCCGGACAAAACGGTGGGAGGCGAGCGGCCCGTGTCCCCGGACGGTGACGACGAGGGCGGCACCGGCCCGGGCAAGCCGCTGGGCAGTTCGATCGTCTTCGCGCCGGGTGTCGGTCCGGGCACGGGCCCCCGGGACTACCGGGTGTCCGAGGCGAGCGGCGACGATCTCGACGAGAGCGACGAGAGCGACGAGGGCCATTTCGTGCCGCCCGAGCCACCGCCGCTGCCCGAGGCCGACACGACCGCGAAGTTCGCATGGCTCGCCGTCGTCGGCGGTCCCGTGCTGCTGCTGCTCGCCGTCCTGCTGCAGTGGGACATGACCTGGTGGCTGACCACGCTCGGCGTCGGCGGCTTCCTCGGTGGCTTCGCGACCCTGGTGGCGCGGATGTCGCAGGGTGACGACGAGGACGACGACGACCCGGGGCGCGGTGCGGTGGTCTGAGCGGGGCCGCGGCCCGGCCCGGCGGTGAGGCCGGTCCCCGGGCCGGCCGGCCCGTCAGTGCGTGAGGCGGAGCCCCGGGCCGAGCCGGCCCGCGGATCCGCCTCAGCCCGCCGGGAGGCGCAGGGCGGCGAGCACGGGCAGATGGTCCGTGGCGGCCAGCAGATCGTCTGCGGTGACCCCGGGGTGAGCGGACGGTACACCGCAGCCGAGTACCTCGATGCCGGGCGTCGCGAAGATCGCGTCGATACGCCGGTGCGGGTCGGCGGGCGTGAAGGTGTACTCGCCGCCCCAGGGCCGTACCCTCCAGCAGTCCTGCAGCTCGGCCGCGAGCCTGCGGAAGCCGGGGTCCCCGGGCGGCTCGTTGATGTCACCCGCGACGATCATGTGCGGGACGTCCATCGCCGCGAGGCTGTCCAGCAGCATCCCCGTCTGGGCTTTGCGCTCCTCGCCGTCGAGACTCAGATGGCAGCTCACCAGTCCGGCCCTGGACCGGCCGAACCGTACGACGGCGGTCGCGAAACCCCGGCGGTGCAGCCCGGGGGTGCGGGGAAGCAGCACGTCCTCGGTGCGCTCGACGGTCGCGCGCAATGAGCACAGGAGCAGCGGCCCCGCGGCGGTCGCGCCGCCGCCCAGCACGACGAGTTCGCTCTTGGCGGCGAGGCGTGCGGCGTGCTTGCGCCAGCGGAAGAAGCGCGGCGCCTCCTGGACGAAGACCAGGTCGGGCCGGCAGGCCCGGATCACCCGGGCGAGCGCGTCCTCGTCGTCCCGCATCGAGCGGATGTTGTAGCTGAGCACCCTGACGACGGCCGAACCGTCCGGCTCGGTGCAGGAGTTGGGAAGTGTGTACGTCTCCGGCGTCGGCATGCGGTCAACATAGCGGGCACAAGGCCGTGACCTGTGGTGTGTCGCGTCGGCGCCGCCCTGCGTGCCCGCCGCCTCCCCAGGAGGGGGCGGCGGGTACGCGGGAAGAGGTGGTCAGCCCTGGCGTGCGAGGTCGGCCGCGCCCACGAGGCCGGCCTTGTTGCCCAGCTGGGCGGCGAGCACCTGGGCATGCGGGCGCCACTGGGAGCCGATCAGCCAGCGGCGGAAGGACTTGCGGATCGGGTCGAGGACCAGTTCGCCCTCGTCCGAGACACCGCCGCCGACGATGAACGCGGAGGGGTCGAAGAGCGAGGCCAGGTCGGCGAGGCCCGCCCCGGCCCAGCGGGCCAGCTCACGGAAGGAGTCGACCGCCACCTTGTCGCCCTGTCGTGCCGCCTCGCTCACGTGCTTGCCCTCGATGCCCTCCGGGGTGCCGTCGCCGAGGCCGAGCAGGATCCCCGCGTTCTCCGGGGTCGCTCCCGCGCGCTGCCTGGCGTACCGGACGAGGGCGCGGCCGGACGCGTACTGCTCCCAGCAGCCCTGGCTGCCGCAGCCGCACAGCAGACCGTCGGGGACGACCCGGATGTGCCCGAATTCCGCGGCGACACCGAATCGGCCGCGCCGCAGTTTGTTGCCGATGATGATGCCTCCGCCCAGGCCGGTGCCGAGCGTGATGCAGATGACGTCCTCGTGTCCCTGGCCCGCGCCGAAGCGGTATTCGCCCCACGCCGCCGCGTTCGCGTCGTTCTCGACGACGACGGGCAGGCCGACGCGCTGTTCGACCTTGTCCTTCAACGGCTCGTGGCGCCACTGGATGTTCGGCGCGAAGAGGACGGTGGCACGCTTGTCGTCGACATAGCCGGCGGCGCCGATGCCGACCGCTTCGATGTCGTGCCCCTGACCGGCTCCGGAGACGGCCGATGCGATCGCGTCCACGATCCCGTCGGCGGTCGACGGAGTGGGCACCGTGTGCGTCTCGAGAATGGTGCCCTCTTCGTCGACCACGCCGGCCGCGATCTTGGTGCCGCCGATGTCGACGCCGATGGTGAGTCCCATGAGTCCCTCAGTTTTCGGTCGAGCCCCGCTAAGGCCAACGGTACCGGAGGGACTCCCCGCCTCAGTCCAGGTCGATCTTCTCGCCCGGCCCGTCGTCATGGCCGTCCCGTCGGTCACGGGGCGTATCGCGGGGTGTCTCGTCACGCGTCCAGCGCCGCTCGTGGCCCTCGACAGCGGAGCGGTAGGCGGCCAGCAGTTCGTTGCCCGCGGCCGCGAGGTGGTCGAAGACCTGCGGATTGCGCTCGATGACGGGCTCGACGGCCGCCTTGGCCTGGCCGATCAGCTGCTGTACGGCTCCCTGTGCGGCCATGCCGAACAGGGGGTTCTGCAGCGAGGACACCTTGTCGGCGACCGCGTCCATCAGCTTGCGCAGCTCTTCCGCCGCGGATCCGGTGGTCCCGTGCCCGTACCGCTCGCGGCGGCGGGCCCGCTCGGCCTCCAGGTCTTCGGCACACGCCTCGGCCCAGGCGTCGTGGTCGACGGCGGGACGCTCGGTGGCATCGCTCATGACGTACTCCTGGAGAACGGGACGGCTACTGTCGACGGTACCCGAACGAGGCCTCGCCGTTCAGCGGCTCCTCGGCCACAGGTCTGGGTCCGGAGTGAATCTGACCCGCAGGTCGCCGTCCTTCAGCCCCGCGCCCGAGACGGTGCAGCGGCGCAGCACCGACGGCAGGGGGACGATACGCCGGAACGGCCCCACGGTGATAAGCAGTTCGTCGCCGCGGCGGACGAGCCCCAGCTCCTCCTTGACCGCGCCGGGCAGCGGCAGCACCCAGTGCAGCTCGCCGTCATGATCCCCGACTCCGCCGCGGTCCCCGTGTCCGTCCGGGCCGTCCGCGGGCGGCCGCTCGATCTGCCAGGGGTCGGCCGGTTCTGCCGCCACGGGGCCGAGGTCCACGGCGAGGCCCCCGTCGAGAGCGGCGAGGTCGTCCAGTCCCCGGGGGTCGCGGCCGAGGTGTCCGACGGTGACGAGTGCCGGCGCCGCCTTTCTCTCGCGGGTCTCCTGCCAGCGGCGCAGGGCCTTGTCCTGCTGGGCCTGCAGCCCGGCGAGCCAGGGATCGGGCGAGGCGACCGGCAGGATCCGGTTCGCGACGAGCGTGTCGGCCCGCATCCCGTACAGCGCGAGCCCCAGACGTGCGGTGAGCAGGGCGTCCTCGCCCGCGGGCCCGGGCTCGGCGACCAGCCGGACGGTGGTGTTCGGGTCCTCGATCAGCTCCTGCACGGCACGGAGCTCCGCCTCCCAGCGTCCGGCGGTCTCGTACAGCCACCGGGCGGGCATCGGCACCCCGGCGAGCTGGGCCAGCACCGGGCGCAGCGCCCTGGCCGCCTGCCGCTCCGGCGGGAGCAGCCGGCGCAGATAGCGGCGGAGCTGTTCGGGCAGTCCGAGCAGCGCGATCGTCTGGCGGACCGGGGGCATGTCGACGACAGCCACGTCCCAGTCGCCGCCGCGAAGGTCCCGCAGCGCGCGCAGCAGGGCGAACTGTTCGCTGCCCGGTAGTTCGGTGAGCTCCTCGTCCTCCAGCCGGTGGGCGCCGAGCAGTTCGAGCGCCGCGGTGCTGCGTTCCTGGAAGGCGAGCAGTTCACCGCGGAAGTGCGCACCGGAGTCGATCCGGGCGGCCCAGAGCCCGTCGGTCACCTCGGCCGGCCCGGTGGCGGTGGTCGAGGTTCCCAGGGCGTGGGCGGCCTCGCCGGAAAGCAGCAGGGTCCGCTTCCCGCGCCGGGCCGAGGCGAGTGCGGTGGCCGCGGCGACGGTGGTACGGCCCGAGCCGCCGGGCCCGGTGACGAGAACGATGCGCATGAAGGCGGGGCCCGGACCTCAGGCCTTCGGGCCGGAGCCGGATTCGACGCGCTTCTTCAGACCCGCGAGGGCGCGGTCGATGATGACCTTCTCCGCCTTGCGCTTGATCATGCCGAGCATCGGGATCTTGACGTCGACGGTGAGCTGGTAGGTGACTTCGGTGCGCTCGCCGCCGTCGACGGGCGCCAGCGTGTACGAGCCGTCGAGCGTGCGCAGCATCTGGGACTTGACCAGGGTCCAGGACACCTGGTTCGCGCCGGTCCAGGTGTACGCGAGGGTGTGGTCGTCCTTGATCGCGCCGGCGTCGAGCACCAGCCGGACCTGCACCGCACGGCCCTGGTCGTCCTTCTCCAGGACCTCGGTCTCCTTCACCTCGCCCGTCCACTCCGGGTAGCGGGCGAAGTCGGAGATCACCCCCATGACGTCGGCCGGTGCCGCGTCGATGGTGATCTTCGAGCTGGTGTGTTCCGCCATCGCCGGGCTCCTCCAGTGGTCTCCGGACGGGGTTGCGGTGTGCAATCTACCGTGACCGCGCCGGTCACCATTCCAGGGCCCAGGGCCTTCCCGTCGCGGCGAAGTGACCGACGTTCACGCACTCGGTGGAGCCGATCCTCATCCGCCGGGCCAGGGGCTGGTGGACGTGCCCGAACAGGGCGTAGCGGGGCCGGGTGCGCCGGATCGCGTCCAGCAGGGCGCGGCTGCCCCGCTCGAAGCGGCGCGGGACGACGTCGTAGAGCAGTTCGGGCACGTCCGGCGGGATGTGCGAGCACAGCACGTCGACCTCGCCGATGGCCTCGACCTTCGCCGCGTACTCCTCGTCGGAGATCTCGAAGGGGGTGCGCATGGGGCTGCGCAGCCCGCCGCCGACGAATCCGAAGACCCGTCCGTCCAGTTCGATGCGCTCCCCGTCGAGGACCGTGGTGCCGGGGCCCGCGTACTCCGGCCAGAGTGCGGGGATGTCGACGTTTCCGTAGGTGGCGTACGTCGGCGTCGGGAGGACGGCGAACATCTCGGCGTACTGCTTGCGCACGGCGGAGAGGATCGCGGCGTCCCGGTCGCGCCCGGCCCACAGCCGCCGCCCGAGCTCCCGGGCCTCCTCGAAGCGGCGCGCGGTGCGCAGCTCCACGATCCGGTGGGCGTTCTCGACGCCGAAGAGGTCGGGGAAGATGCCGCGCGAGTGGTCTGCGTAGTCGAGGAAGAGCACCAGGTCACCAAGGCAGATCAGGGCATCGGCCCCCTCTCCGGCCCTGGCCAGATCCCGGGTGTTCCCATGTACATCGCTGACCACGTGAACGCGCATGCCGATCACCCTAGATCGATCCGCCCAAGAGGGGATAGAGGGGGTCGGACCTGCGGTTACTTCGCACTCGCACACGGGGTGACATAGGGTGCGCGATGCGGCGGCACACCGGTGTGACGCAGCGAACATCTGGCCGGGACCCCCTATCCGGAACCAAGTACTGATGGGTAACGTCCGGGCAGTCCCCGGTGCGTTCACACAGAGCCGTGGCGCCGGCGCCCGATGAGGAGCAGCAGTCTTGCGTGAGTTCAGCCTTCCGGCCCTGTACGAGGTCCCCACGGACGGCAATCTGACGGATCTCATCCGCCGCAATGCCACTCAGCACCCGGATGTCGCTGTCATGGGCAGAAAGGTCGCCGGCACCTGGACGGACGTGTCGGCCACCCGGTTCCTGGCCGAGGTGCGGGCCGCGGCCAAGGGTCTGATCGCCGCCGGTGTGCAGCCCGGCGACCGGGTCGCCCTGATGTCCCGCACCCGCTACGAGTGGATCCAGCTCGACTTCGCGATCTGGAGCGCCGGCGGTGTGACCGTGCCGGTGTACGAGACGAGTTCGCCCGAGCAGGTGCAGTGGATCCTCGGTGACTCCGGCGCGGTCGCGGCCATCGTGGAGAGCGACGCACACGTTGCTGCCGTGGAGTCGGTGCGGGCACAGCTTCCGGCCCTCAAGCAGATCTGGCAGATCGAGCGCGGCGCGGTCGACGAGCTGACCGCGGCCGGCGCCGAGGTGAGCGACGCACTCGTCGACGAGCGCAGCGCCGTCGCCAAGGCGGACGACCCGGCCACCATCGTCTACACCTCGGGCACCACCGGCCGCCCCAAGGGCTGTGTGCTCACCCACCGCGCCTTCTTCGCGGAGTGCGGCAACCTGGTCGAGCGCCTCAAGCCGCTGTTCCGCACGGGCCACAGCTCCGTGCTGCTGTTCCTTCCGGCCGCGCACGTCTTCGGCCGTATGGTCGCCCTCGCGCCCGCGATGGCACCGATCAAGCTGGGCTGCGCCCCGGACATCAAGAACCTCACGGACGAGCTGGCCGGATTCCGGCCCACGCTGATCCTCGGTGTGCCGCGGGTCTTCGAGAAGGTCTACAACACCGCGCGGGCGAAGGCCCAGGCGGACGGCAAGGGCAAGATCTTCGACAAGGCCGCGGACACGGCGATCGCGTACAGCCGCGCCGTCGACGCGCCGGGCGGTGTGCCGTTCACGCTGAAGCTCAAGCACAAGCTCTTCGACAAGCTCGTCTACAGCAAGCTGCGCGCGGTGCTGGGCGGGCGCGGTGAGTTCGCCATCTCCGGCGGTGCCCCGCTCGGTGAGCGGCTCGGCCACTTCTACCGCGGCATCGGCTTCACGGTGCTCGAGGGCTACGGCCTGACGGAGACCTGTGCCGCCACCACGTTCAACCCGTGGGACCGGCAGAAGATCGGCACGGTGGGGCAGCCGCTGCCGGGCTCGGTGGTCCGGATCGCCGACGACGGCGAGGTCCTGGTGCACGGCGAGCACGTGTTCTCGGGCTACTGGAACAACGAGGCGGCGACGGCGGAGGCGCTGGCCGACGGCTGGTTCCACACCGGTGACATCGGCACGCTCGACGAGGACGGCTACCTCGCCATCACGGGCCGCAAGAAGGAGATCCTGGTGACGGCGGGCGGCAAGAACGTCGCCCCGGCGGTCATCGAGGACCGTATCCGAGCGCACGCTCTGGTCGCGGAGTGCATGGTCGTGGGCGACGGGCGGCCGTTCGTGGGCGCGCTGGTCACCATCGACGAGGAGTTCCTGGCCCGCTGGGCATCCGACCACGGCAAGCCGGCCGGTTCGACGGCGGCTTCGCTGTGCGAGGACCCGGACCTGCTGGCGGAGGTCCAGCGGGCGGTGGACGAGGGCAACACTGCGGTTTCCAAGGCGGAATCGGTGCGGAAGTTCCGCATCCTGGGCTCCCAGTTCACGGAGGAGGCCGGCCACATCACACCGTCGCTGAAGCTGAAGCGCAATGTGGTGGCGAAGGACTTCGCCGACGAGATCGAGGCGATCTACGGGGCCTGAGCCCCGGGAGTCGTCCCTTGTCGCCCGGGCCGCTCAGGCTGCCCGGGCGTAGTCCTCGGCGAGTACGCGCTCGATGTTGCGTTCGGCGAGCGCGGTGATGGTGACGAACGGATTGACGCCGATGGAGCCGGGGACGAGGGCTCCATCGGTGACGTAGATGCCCGGCGCCCCGCGCACCCGGCCGTAGTCGTCGGTGGCCCGGCCCAGCACACAGCCCCCGAGCGGGTGGTACGTGAAGTCGTCGGCGAAGGTCTTGTTCCCGCCGAACAGGTCGTAGCGGTAGATGGTGACGTTGGCTCTGTTGATCCGGTCGAAGAGGGTCTTGGCCGCGTTGACGGAGACCTGGCTCTGCGCCCGGGTCCAGTTGAGCTTCAGCGCACCCGTGGCCGTGTCGTAGGAGAAGGTCCCGCGCTCCGGGTTTCGGGTGATCGCCAGATACAGGCTGATCCAGTGCTCGAAGCCCATGGGCAGCGGCGCGATCTCGGCGAAGACCGGGTTGGCCGCGTTGGACCAGTCGTCGATGCCCATGACGGGCATGGTGGCCTGGTTGGCACCGACGGTGTCCCACAGGTGGTTGGCGCGCGCGGTCATGACGTTGCCGTTGGTGCCCCAGCCGCCGCCGATGTGCGCGCTGAGGTCGGGCAGGGTTCCGGACTCGCGGGCGCGCAGCAGGAGTTCGGTGGTGCCGAGGCTGCCGGCACTGAGGAACAGCCGGTCGCAGGTGATGTCGCGGGTGGCGACGACCTTGCCGGTCAGATCGATCCGGTCGGTGGTGACGACATAGGTGCCGTCGGGTTCCCTGCGGATGGCCCGGGCCCGCTGAAGGGTCTCGATCGCCACCTTCCCGGTGCCGAGGGCGGCGGCGAGATAGGTGCGGTCGAGGCTGCGCTTGCCGTGGTTGTTGCCGTAGATGACCTCTCCGGCGAGCGCGGACTTGGTGGCCTGCCCCGCTGCTTCGCGCTCCATGTACCCGAAGTCGTACACATTGGGCACGAAGACGGTCCGCAGACCGGCGTTGGCGGCGTGCTTGCGTGAGATGCGGCTGAAGCGGTACCACTCCGTCGCCTCGAACCAGGCCGGACTGACGGTGTTGACTCCGAGCATCGCGCGGGCGCGCGGGAAGTACGTGTCGTACATGGCGGTGGCGTCGACGGTGGGCAGCATCTCGCTGAAGTAGGCCCGTTGCGGGGTGACGGCCATACCGCCGTTGACGAGCGATCCGCCGCCGACGCCGCGTCCGACGTACACGGACATGTTCTCGAAGCGGACGCGGTCGAGGACTCCGGGGTACGGGCCGATGTCCTTGTTGACGACGTCGAGCCACAGGAACTGGGCGAGCGGCGCTTCGGTGCGGGTACGGAACCACATGGACCGCTGGTCGGGGGCACTGGTGGTGCAGAAGACCTTCCCGTCGGGCCCCGGGGTGTCCCAGAGGCGGCCCATCTCGAGGACGAGGGTGGGGATTCCGGCCTCGCCCAGGCGCAGTGCGGTGACGGCGCCACCGTAGCCGGAGCCGATGACGAGGGCGGGGGTGTGGGTGTGGGTGGTGTCGGACCGGTCGGCGGCCTGGGCCGGGAACGCCGCGATACGGGTGAGGCCCAGCGCCGCAGCGGTCTGGAGGGCGCCGAGACCCAGAAGGTGACGGCGCGTCAGTTTTGGTGTCATGGGCGCAGCATGGGCGGAATATTCGGTTCCGCCCATCCATCGCGCGGAGGTAATTTCCGGCGGCGCAAGAGTGCCTTGTGCGCCAGATGCGGCGTGAATGCGGCACATGGACCTGGTGGATGTACCTGCGGGGCCCCTGGTGCGGGTGGTGCGGTCGACCTCTGAGACCGCCCCAGCCGCTGCACCGCGGTTGCGCTCGGCGACTACGACCTGGCAGCGGCGTTCGGCAGGAAGCCGGGGGACATCGCCTGGACCAGGGCCAGGGTGCTGAGGGCGCACATCACCACGCCCAGCGGGACATGGAACGAGGGCACATGGGCGACGCCCAGCACGACCTGCGCCGAGGCGAGGAGGAGGAAGCCGGTGGCGTACAGGACCGGGCGGGGTGATCCTCCGCCCGGGCGCCAGGCCAGGATCGCGGCGAGCACGTACAGCATGCACGCGCCGTACATCACCCGCGACGCGACATGGTGCACCTCCCCGGCGAGGGGCGAGGTCAGCAGCATGCCGGCGGTGACCGCCTGGAAGAAGAGAGTCAGGGTCTGCAGGGCTATCGCGGTCTTGAGGAAGGTGCGGCCGCCCTGTGCGGTCGTCGTACGCGTGGTCATGGTGTGGTCCCCCTCTTGTGGTGTGCGGCAGTGGACGGTGCTGCTGTCCTTCGCGTCAGCGCAGGGTGAGCGGGGTCTCGGAGGTGACGCGGGTCAGCTTGTCGGGGTTGCGGACGACGTAGAGGCCGGCGATGCGGGCGTCCTCGACACGGACGGCCATGACGCCCTCGAACTCGCCGTTGACATACAGGGCGAGCGCCGGGCTGCCGTTGACCACGGTGGGTTCGCAGGTGAGCGTGGCCGCGGCCTTGGCCGTGCCGCCGAGGTAGAAGCGGACGATCTTCTCGGCGCCGACGATGGGCCTGAGCGCGGCGCGCTTGACGCCGCCGCCGTCACTGAGCAGGACGATGTCGGGGGCGAGTACGTCGAGGAGCTCCTGCGGGTTCCCGGTCTCGAGGGCGCGCTGGAAGGATTCCAGGGCAGCGCGGGTCTCGCCCGGGGAGGCCGTCCTGCGGGGGCGGCGGGCGTCGACGTGCCGGCGGGCGCGGTGCGCGATCTGGCGTACGGCAGCGGGGCTCTTGCCGACGGCCTCGGCGATCTCGTCGTAGTCGACCTCGAAGACCTCGCGCAGCACGAACACCGCCCGCTCGGTCGGGGAAAGGCTCTCGAGGACGAGCATCATCGCCATCGACATGCTCTCGGCGAGTTCCATGTCCTCGGCCACGTCAGGCGTGGTGAGCAGCGGTTCGGGCAGCCACTGGCCGACGTACGCCTCTCTGCGGCGCTTCATGGTGCGCAGCCGGTTGAGCGCCTGGCGGGTCGTGATCCGCACCAGGTACGCCCGCTGGTCGGTCACCCGTCCCAAGTCGACCTTGACCCACCGCAGCCAGGTCTCCTGGAGCACGTCCTCGGCGTCGGCCGCGGATCCGAGCATCTCGTAGGCGACGGTGAAGAGCAGGTTGCGGTGGGCGACGAACGCCCCGGTCGCCAGGTCGGTGGTCTGGTCGGCCGTCTGACCGGTGGTCCGGTCGGTGCTCTGATCGGTGGTCTGGTCGGTCATCTCTCGGTCCCTCTCCCTCGCATACCCGGTCAGACCGCCCGCCCCGCGATGGCCGGCGCTCCGGCGCGCCTGGCCTCCAGCAGTTGCCGGCGGTGGTCGCCCTTGGGCCAGGTGTGCGAGCCGGGCTTGTGCGCCTCCTTCACCAGGTGCTTGACGCTGAACTGGCAGGCGAGCTCCTTGAGCTTCGCACCCGCGCGGCCACCGACGTAGAGCCTCATCGCGATGTCGTCCTTGCGCGCGAGCTGGAAGACGGCGGCGCGGCGCCCCAGGCTGACGCACATGGCGGAGAGCGACAGGCTGATCGGCGCGGGTCGCTCACCCGCGATGCGGCCGAGCACGGTGTCGGCGGCGTGCGCGCCCAGGCAGCCCGCGGCGTAGGCACTCATCCGGAACGGCAGGTCCGACGGTGCCGCCGAGTCCCCGGCGGCGACGATGCGCTCGTCGTCCACGCTGGTCAGCGTCTCGTCCGTGAGCAGGCGCCCCACCGCGTCGGTGCTCAGCCCACTGCGCGCGGCCAGATCCGGCACGCCGAACCCGGCCGTCCAGACGGTGACTTCGCCCGGCAGTTCGCGACCGTCACCGAGGTGCACCGCGTGGCGCGTCACCGCCGTGACCTTGGTGTCGGGGCCGTCGAGCACGGTCACCCCGAGCCGGGCGAGCCGCCCGGCAGCCGTGCGTCGGGCATGAGGGTGCAGGTACGGGCCGAGCACGCCTCCGCAGACCAGAGTCACCCGGCGACCCTGCTCCGCCAGCTCGGCCGCCGTCTCGATGCCCGTCGGACCGCCGCCGACGACCGTCACCGCGGCCTCCGAGGGCGCGGCCTCGAGGACCGACCGCAGCCGCTGCGCCGCCTCCAGCGTGGCGACCGGGTGGGCGAACTCGGCCGCCCCGGGCACGCCCGGGGCGGCACTGCCACTGCCCGCCGCGTAGATCAGGTAGTCGTAGCCGGCCGTCTCCCCGCTCGCCAGCGTCACGCGGCGCTCGGCCCCGTCGATCCGGGTCACGTTGTCGACCACCAGCCGTACGCCCTCGGCCAGGATCTCGCGGTAGTCGACGACCGCGTCGTGGGATCCGCCCACCAGCTGGTGGAGGCGCAGGCGCGGGACGAAGACCGGGCGCGGGTTGATCAGGGTCACGGTCACGTCGTCTCGCTGCGTGAGCCGGTTGGCCGCCATGACGCCTGCGTAGCCGCCGCCGATCACGATGACATCGGTGCTCTCAGCCATGGGTCGCTCCTCCGTTTTCCAGGGGTCGGCCTCAAGACACCGCGTGACCGGCAGTTGTGACGGCATGTGAGCCGGATCACTTCCTCGGCGGTGACCGGCAGGGTTCTCGGCGCGTGACGGCAGCGAGCCGCTGCACGCGCTGTCCGCCTCAGTGAGACAGGGTCACGACGTCGGAGGACTTGAGGACCTTCCCCTCGCCGTCCAGCGCCTCGACCTGGAAGTACGGCCCTGGATCGTCCGTCTCGACCGCCGTCTCGAATCCGGTCCGTTCGGCGTGGCGCACGACCACCGACAGAGAATCGGGGTCCGGCCCGGCGAGCACCCGCCACGCTCTGGTCTGTGTCGATCCGTTCCAGGAGGCATAGACGACGCTCTGCCCGTCATCGGTCTTCGCGGCCACGCTCGGCGGATAGTAGGGCTTGCCGACCCAGGTGTTCCGGAAGGCCCGGTACGAGATGTTCGAGCCCGGCATCTTCGCGTCGTAGAGCAGGTTCTCGGAGCCTTCGTTCTCCGTGTTCCCCGCGTTGGCGTATTCCGAGTAGTACGAACTCTGGCCCCAACCGATGAACTTGTCGCCATTGGGAAGGGCCTGGGTGTTCCCCTGGGACGCCGAGAACAGCGACGGCTGGTGGTAGTAGGTCCGCACGGCATTCGCGCGGTGGTCGTCGAAGTCCAGGTCCAGGACCAGGCCGTGGGACTCCTGTTCCGGTGTGCCGTCCGGCTGACTGCAGCAGCCGTCGTCGAACATGCTGATCCTGCCCTTCGGCCCGAACCGCGCGTCGTGCTGCCAGTAGAAGTCCGCGTCGGGGCCGAAGGTGAAGTCGCTCTTCTTTCCGCCGAGTTGCCAGCGGACCTTTCCCGTCTTCCGGGAGATGTCGTAGATCGCCCAGAAGTTCCGGAGCGAGATCAGCAGTTCCCCCTTGGGGCCTTCGTCGAGCGAGTTCAGGTGATAGGCGTCCCAGACCCCGCCCGACGTCGCCGCATCGGAGGCCGGTACCTCGGAATCGGCAGGGTCCAGGTGCTCCAGCAGATCCCACGAGAAGACGAGTTTCCCCGTTTCCAGGTCGACTTCCTGGATCTCGCTGTCCAGGATGGCCCCGTCCTTCGGACCTCCGTAGGGCCGGAGATCCATGGGGACCGGCTTGGTCGCGATGAACAGTGCGGTCCCCCTGCGGGTCAGCAGGAACTCGTGCTCGTCCGGGGCGAATCCGTGATGTGCGAAGACCGTCTTGATCAGGCGGTAGTGCTGGTCGTAGATGTAGTAGCACCCGCCCGGCTCGGGAGCGCCTCCCGGCAGATTCGTATACGTGGGCGGAATGGCGATGGATCCCTGCCACCAGGTCAGCACCGGCTGCGCCTTCTTGGTCCTGGGGTTGTGGTACGTCTGGACCTTGAAGTCCGCGTTCTGGAGGTCGGGGGAATGCAGCGGGCGAAACCAGACCGGATCGCCGGAGTTGTCGGAAATCAGCGCACCGGTCTGGCCGTACACCGCGGTACCGATGGCATAGGGGCCGACGAAGATCTTGCCGCGGGCCGTGCCCGGACGCTTCGTCGTCACCGTGACCCGCTGGGGGTGCAGGCCGGGCTCGGAGACGAAGCTCCATACGTCGCTGCCCGATGTGATCGGCGACGGGGTGGTCGCACTGCCGGTCGGTGGGGCGGGCTCCGTCGCACACGGCCGCGGCGGACCCGGTCGCGCGGCTGCCGCGGCGAGCGGTGGACAGCCCGTGAAGGTGAACGCCGCGGCGAGCGCGCAGGCACCTGCGGTGCGGCTCAGCCGCCTTCTCACCATGCGGGCCCCCGGTTGTCGCACCGTCATGTCCCGTCTCCTCACGGCCCTGACTCCGTCTGCGTCGCTTGAGTTGTCGCCTCTGGCGAAATTAAGCGGCACCTCGGGCCTGCGCCTGTTGTGGCCGGTGCGGTGGGGCCATTTGGACGCGGTGGTGGCGCCACTGACGGAAGACGGAAGGAGATCGAGGCGCTCGCCCTCGGGGTGCCGACCGGGGCCGGAGTGCCGCCGGATGCGTCTGCTCTGCGGTAGAGCGGGGTCACATCCCGGCGCCGTCCTCCCCACTCGGTTTCACGCTTCGTCGCGGTGGGTGAGGTGGCCGTCTGTGAGCCGCCAGTAGTGCTGGTGGGGAGTCAGTTGCCAGGTCTCGTCGGCAGCGATCCCCTGCGTGATCCATTCGTGGAGCTGCGGCAGGGCCTGCGCTCGCAGAACAGCGCGGACGCCGGCCCGGTCGGCGGCAGCCACCGGGTGGACGCCTATGCGGAAGCCGACCATGTCCGGGTGGACGCCGCGGCCGTAGTTGTGGGGGTCCGGAGCCACCCATGCCGCTCCCAGGACGATGGTCCCGCTGTCAGGCCCGGTGAGGAACTCCAGGTCCGTGACGCGGCTCATGTGAGGGCCGAGACACTCGTTGATGTCGGTGGTGGTCAGGGGCCAGGCAAGATGCCGGGGAAGTCTTCGATTTCGTGCGGACATGGCGAGCAGAATGGCAGCAGGTCACTGCCGGCCGTCACGGATTTTTCGGCGGCCTGCTCCGGAAGCGCCCGTGCCGAGTCCGCGCCAGAGCCCTGACCTAGAGCAGCGTCCTGAGCCGGTCCGCGAGAAGGTCCCAGCGCCACTTCTCCTCGACCCACTCGCGGCCGCGTTCGCCCATCCGCCGGCGCAGCGCCGGGTCCTGGAGGAGGGCCACGATCCGCTCGGCCGACTCCTCGGGCCGGCCGCCGCGCACCACCCAGCCCGTCTCACCGTCGAGAACGGCGTCCGGCGCGCCGCCGGAGTCGCCCGCCACCACCGGGAGGCCGGTCGCCGAGGCCTCCAGGTAGACGATGCCGAGACCCTCGACGTCCACGCCCCCGCGCCGGGTGCGGCACGGCATGGCGAAGACATCACCGGCGCCGTAGTGCGCCGGCAGCTCCTCCCAGGGGACGGCCCCCGTGAAGCGCACGGAGTCGGCGACGCCGGTCGAACGGGCCAGGCGCCGCAGGTCCGTCTCGTACGGGCCTCCGCCGACGATCAGCAGCACGGCGTCCGGCACCTTCGCGAGGATCGCGGGCATCGCCTGGATCAGCGTGTCCTGGCCCTTGCGCGGGACGAGGCGGGAGACGCAGACGACCACCGGACGGTCGCTGAGCCCCAGCCGCTCGCGCACGGCGTCGCCGCCCGAGCCCGGGTGGAAGGTCTTCTCGTCGACGCCGGGCGGCAGCTGCACCATGCGCCCCGCCGCCTCGGGGGTGAGCGCCGCGGCGATCCGCGAGCGGGTGTACTCGCCCAGATATGTGATCGTGTCCGTGCCCTCGCCGATCCTGCGCAGCAGCTGCCGGGAGGCAGGCAGTTGTGCCCAGCCGGCCTCGTGCCCGTGGGTGGTGGCGACAAGCCTGCGGGCGCCGGCCCTGCGCAGTGCGGGCGCCATCAGCCCGAGCGGGGCCGCTGCCCCGAACCACACCGACGTACAGCCGTGCTCCTTGAGCAGTCCCACCGCGCGCCGGGTGACGCGCGGGGTGGGCAGCAGCATGGTCGTACGGTCCCTGACCACCGTGAAGGGCTGCTCGGCGTCGAAGTCGGCCGTCGCCTCGACGCCTTCGCGGCCGCGTTTCCAGGTGGAGGCGTAGACGACCAGCTGCTCCGGGTCCAGGCGGAGCGCCATGTTGTGCAGGAACGCCTGGATGCCACCCGGCCGTGGTGGGAAGTCGTTGGTGACGATCAGGGTCTTGTCCATTGCCGCCGACAGTACCAACGGCGGCGTTGCCTCTCGCTCTCGCGCAGCTGTTCGCGGCATCATGGCAGGTCACGGCAGTACGACAACCACGTGAGGTGATTTATGAAGGGCGCTGCCCGCGCAGCGGCTCCCGTTGCGGTGTGTGTCCTGACCAGGGTCTTACTGCTGCTCTGGGTCCTGAAGGTCCTCTACGTCGCGGGACCCGATGTGACCAGCGATGTCGAGGTCATCTACCAGGGCTGGTACGAGGTGCTGAAGACCGGCACCTACCCGCTGAACGACGTCACCTGGCAGTACCCGCCCGCCGCCGCGCTCGCGATCCTGTCCCCCGGCGCCCTGCCCTTCTTCGGCTACGCCCAGGCCTTCTTCCTGATCTCGCTGTTCTGCGACGCGGTGGTCTTCGGGCTGCTGCTGTACGCGGGCCGGCAGCCGGGGAAGTCGATGAAGGGCGTGTGGGTCTGGGTCGTCGGTGTGCCCCTGCTCGGGCCGACCGTGTACGCGCGCTACGACCTGATGGTGACGGCCGTGGCGGTCGCCGCCCTGCTCGCGGCGGCCCGCCGGCCCGCGCTGGCCGGCGCTCTGGCGGGCTTCGGCGCGATGCTCAAGGTGTGGCCGCTGCTCCTGCTGGCCGGGATGCGGCGCGGTGCGGCGTCCCGGAGGTCCTGGACCGCCGCCGTGGTCACCACCGGGGTCCTGCTGCTGCTTTTCGGTGTGACGATGCCGGGGTCACTGGCGTTCCTCACGTTCCAGCGTGACCGGGGAACCGAGGTCGAGTCGCTCGGCGCTCTCGTCTTCCACGTGGCCCGGCACTACGGCTGGGAGGGCCAGGTCCTGCTCAACTACGGCTCGGTGGAGTTCCTGGGCCCGTACGTCCCGCTGGTGAGCCGGCTGGCGCTGGCCCTGACTGCGGCAGGGTTCGCCTGGCTGCTGCTCTGGCGGCTGCGGGCGAGGGTGTTCACGGCGAGCACGCCCGCGGACGCGGCGTTCACCGCCGTGCTGCTGTTCACCACCACCAGCCGGGTGATCAGCCCCCAGTACATGATCTGGCTGGTGGGTCTCGCGGCGGTCTGCCTCGCGTTCCGGGCGAGCCGGATGACGGTGCCCGTGTACCTGGTCCTGGTGGCCACCGGCGTCACGTTCCTCGAGTTCCCCATCTGGTTCGAGCATGTGGTGGCGAGCGATACGCGCGGTATCGCGCTGCTCGTGGTCCGCAACGGTCTGCTGGTGGCGGCGGCGCTGCTGGCCTGCCGCCAGCTGTGGACGAGCACGGTGCGGGCACCGGGGGCCCATGACGGGGAGACGCCGCCGCACCGGCCGCTGCAGGACAGGGAGCTGCTCGGTTCCTGAGACGACCCCGGCGAGCGGGCCCGCTCCTCAGTCGCCCAGCCGCTCCCGCAGATACTCCCGCCACTCGGCGGTGAAGGTCTCCGCGGTGGTGCCCAGCACCTTGCGCAGGGCCCGCTCCAGAGCCCCCTCACGCTGCTTCGCCGCACCGGCCTCGCGGTAGAGCTCGGTCAGGGCCCCGGCCCCGTGGCGTTCGGCGATCAGCTCGCAGGCCAGCCAGGCGCCTTCGTAGGCGCGGCCGAGGGACTCCGCGTCGGCGCCGAAGCGGAAGGCTTCGTCGGTGGGCAGCGAGGCGGGGAGGTCTCCGGCGCGCACCGCCCTGCGCAGCGCGGGAGCCGCCTCGGCCGCGGTGTGCCCGGTGCCGCGGTAGGCGACCCAGTCGGCGAAGCCCTCGGACAGCCACATCGGGGTGGCGGCGGAGGTGTGGCCGCGGGTGGCGACATGGGTGGTCTCGTGGGTGAGGACGAGCCGCCGGCCGAACGCGCCGAGCGCCTCGTACGCCTCCGGGTTGACGATCACCCGGTCCGCCGGTGCCGAGCCGCTCCCCCCGGTCGATCCCGTGGTGACCGCAGCTATCCCCCGGTATCCGGCCGCGGGCGCGCCCAGCAGCCTGCCCATGGCCTCCAGGGAGTCCGGCACCAGCACCACCACACGCCCCGCCCAGGGCCCGGTCCAGAAGGCCGAGACCTCCGGCACCGCCCGGTCGGCGTCCGCCGCGATCTGCCGCAGCCGTGCCCGGTCCCGGCCGGTGCCGAGGACCAGGCTGTGCGTTCCGCGTACGACCTCGACATCGCCCTGCTGCCACAGCTGCTGTGCGCCGCCGCGACCCGGGCGGTCGGCCGTGACGTACCAGCGGCCGTCGCGCTCGGCCAGTTCCAGGGCGCGGGCGGTGGTCACGGGCGCGCTGTCGTAGCCCTCGAACCGGTAGCGCAGCTCCGCGTCGGCCGTCGCACGGTCCCCGGAGCGGCGTACGCCGGTCAGCCGGTACTCCCAGGACCGCAGCGGCACGTCCGTCAGGCTGGCGAACTCCTCGCGTCCCGCCGGGCGGAGCGGTGCGTCGAGGGCGGCGACGTAGCCTGCCTCGTCATGGCCCAGCACCGCGGCGGCCCGGCCGTCCAGTGTGCGCTGGATGTCCTGAGCCGCGGTGTCCGGTGCGGGGCCCGCGCAGCCTCCGGCGACCAGGAGCACACCGGCGACGGCGAGCGCCCATGCCCGCCGCCGTATCGTCCCGCGTCCGGGAAAGCCCTGATCAGCCATCCGGCCGATGGTACGGGCATCGGGTACGGCCACGGAGCGTCAGGGTCGGGTCACCGAGGCGATCGGCATCATGCCCACCGGGTCGTAGCGCACCGAGGCGCCGGGGTAGGGCGCGTGCACCACCTGCCCGTTGCCGACGTACATCGCCACATGGCTGGCGTCGGAGCGGTACGTCACCAGGTCACCCGGCCTGGCATCGGACAGGGACACCTGGCGCCCTGCGTGGCGCTGCGCCTGGGAAGTGCGCGGCAGACCGACGCCTGCCTGTGCGTACGACCACTGGGTGAGCCCGGAGCAGTCGAAGCCGTCGGGCCCGTTGGCACCCCAGACATAGGGCCTGCCGAGCACGCTCTTGACGGCCGCGACGGCGGCGGCCGCACGCGAGGAGGCGGGTCCGGCTCCGGGTCCGGTGGGCAGGCCCGGCAGCAGGCCGTCGCGGCTCGAGCGGGAGGCACGGCCGTAGGCGTCGCGCTCGGCGGCGGGCAGGGCGTTCAGCAGCCTCTGCGCCGCGGCGAGCTTCGCCTCGACCGTGCGCTTGTGGCGGGCCACGGCGGCCCGGTTCAGCTCCAGCTCCTCGAGCTTGCGCCGGGCTTCCGTGCGCTCGCGCGCCAGGCTGTGCCGGGCACGGCCGAGATCGCGCAGGGCCAGCGTCTGGCGGTCGCCGATCCGCTCGAGGAGTTCGGCCTTGCCGAGATACGAGTCCGGGTCCTCCGAGAGCAGCAGCTCCAGGGCGGGATCCATGCCGCCGGAGCGGTACTGGGCACCCGCGACCGCTCCGAGCGCCCCGCGCATCCTGTTGATGCGCTCCTGGCTGCGGGCCGCGTGGTCCCGCATCGCGGCCACTTCCCCGCGCAGCCGGTCCACCCGCTCGTCGGCCTCGTTGTACGCCTCCGTGGCCTTCTCGGCCTGCTCGTACAGCCGGTCGACCTGCTCCCGGGCAGCCGGAGCGGTGGTGGTGTCACGCGGTTCGGCTGCTGCGGGTGCCGCGCCGAGCGCGGCCGCAGCGGTGGCCGCTGCCGCTGACAGGAGGGTGATCCGGGCACCACGGTGAAGACCGTTGGCCCCCGATGGCGGGGCGGGTCGGCGATGGGACGCCACAGGAGCCGCACTCCTTCCGCTGGACGGGGCGGCCCCTCGGCCGCTGCGCGGCAGAGAGTATCCGTACGGCTACGGAGCGCCAAAAGCCCTGCGGGGGGCGAAAAGTGACGCCCCGCCGGAGACCGCGAGGTCATCGGCGGGGCGTGGCGTCAGCTTCCTGCCCGGCGATTCGCCCGATCGGAGGGCGCAGACGGTCGTTGTGACCGGTCCTCAGATCCGGACGCCGAACTGGAACGTGCCCATGTAGTCCATGGACTCGTAGCGGACGACCGCGCCCGGCTTCGGGGCGTGCAGGATCTGGTTGTTGCCGGCGTACAGACCCACGTGGGACAGACTGTTGAAGAAGACCAGGTCGCCCGGCTTGAGCTGGCTGCGGCCTATCTTCACACCGTCGTTCTGCTGGGTGTAGGTGGTGCGCGTGATGCTCACGCCCGCCTGGCGGTAGGACCACTGCGTCAGACCGGAGCAGTCGTACGAGCTGGGACCCTCTTGGCCGGACTGGTAGGGCTTGCCGAGCTGGGTGGCGGCGGCGTTGAGCGCGGCGCGACCACGCTCGGAGGCCGGGACCTCGTTGCCGAGGTCCACGCGCTCACCGGCGGCGCGGCTGGCGCGCTGCTCCTCCTGCTGAAGCTTCGACCGCTCGGCGGCGGTGAGGGTGTTGAGGAGGCGCTGTGCGTCGGCGAGCTTGCCCTGGAAGGCCTTCTTCTTCTCGCCGAGCGTCTTGCGGACGTCCTCGAGGTCGGCGAACTTCTTCGTCGCCTCGGCGCGCTGCTGGGCGAGGGTGCGCTGCTTGGCCTGGATGCCCTCGAGCACCTGCGTCTGCTTGGCTCCGAGCTGGTCGATCGCGGACGCCTTGTCGAGGTAGGTGTCCGGGTCGGAGGAGAGGAAGAGCTGGACGGCCGGGTCTATGCCACCGGAGCGGTACTGGGCGCTGGCCACCGTACCGAGCTTGTCCCGCAGGGCGTTGACCTCGGCCTGGCCCCGGGCGACCTGGTCCTGGATCGCGTCGACCTGCTTCTGGAGCTTGGTCTGCTGCTCCTTGGCCCCGTTGTACTCCTCGGTGGCCTTCTCCGCCTCGTGGTAGAGGGCGTCGACCTTCGCCTTGACCTCGTCCTTGCTGGGCTTGGCCGGGGCGGCCTGGGCGGCCTGGGAGGTCAGGGCGACGGCTGCGGAGGCGATTGCGGTGAGCACGGACACACGGGCGCGGCTCGGCTGCTTGGGTCGACGGTGGGACGCCACGAAGGCGAGCTCCTTCTGCCTCGAGCCGCCTGCCGGGCAGTGGGGGATTGAATCCCCGGCTCCGAACAGCCAGAACCCCGAAAGGGACGAACTGCACGAAATCGGCGGTTCCTTCACTGTCATCCCGGATGGATGATCAACCGCGCGAAGGTTCGAGGCCTGACCCTAGTGACCTTCCTGTGATCAGTTCAAATCCTCATGAGAAAAAACTGTCGCGCGCAGCTCATTTTTTACACTCATCACACTCATAGTCATCGCCACTTGACCGTACGTTCCGTGAAATCGGGCATACCGCGCACTAGTTGCGAGATGCGCTAGTCATCCCAAGTCGCCTCTAGACGCGCGAAAGACGCTTGAGCAGCATGGCCGACGCGACCGGCCTGGCCCCCGCCTTGGCGACACCGTCGGCGACTTCACGGTCGGTCGAGACCACGACGACGGGCCGGCCGGGTGGCTCGGCCCGTACCAGCTGCCGGATGAGCTCGTCCGCGGTCACACCGGGCTTCGAGAACAGCACCCGGACCCCGCGCGGCGGCGCGAGCAGCACCGGTGCCGCCAGCTCCGCGCCGTCGAAGACGCAGGTGATCTCCGCGCCGGTCTGTGCGGCGAGCATCGACAGACCGCCGAGCAGCCTCAGCCGCTGCTTCTCCAGCGGCATCGTCGGATAGCCGGTCTTGGTGACGTTGTAGCCGTCCACCACGAGATGGACCTGGGGCAGGGCGAGCAACTGGTCGAGCAGCGCCGGGTCCGTCTCGGACAGCGCTCTGGCCGCGACGTCCTGCGGTGTCATCCGGCCCGGCTCGACCGCGTCGACGGTGTCCGCGGGATGCAGCGAAGCGGGCGGCAGGGCCAGTTCGCGCCGCAGCCCCTGGGCCGCGTCCAGCACGGTGTCCAGCAGCAGCCGCACCCGCATGTCCTCGATGGAACGGCCCTCACGGGCGGCACGGCGGCTCGACTCCACGGCCGACTCGGCCTCCCCGAGCCTGGCTCTGAGCCGCCGGGCCTCGCTCTCGGCTGCGGACACCTGGGCCTGTGCCTCGGCCTTGGCCGACTCGGCCCCGGCGGCGGCACGGCGCAGCGCCGCCTCGCCGCGCTTCACATCGCTCTGGGCGCTGCGCAGCTTGCGGTGAAGCGATTCGGCTTCCTTGCGGACGGCCTCCAGTTCGGACCGCAGCCGCTCGGTCTCGGTCCTGGACTGGGTCCTGAGCCGGTCGACCTCCTCGCGCAGCCGCTCCAGCTCCCGCCGTGACTCCTCGTCGACGCGCTCGGCCTCGGCGCGCTGGGCCTCCTCGCCGGCTGCGGCGACCAGCTTCACCCAACCGGGCGGGCGCAGCACATACGCGGCCGCGGCCACGTCCAGCGGGTCGGCTGCCGCGGGCGGCGCACCCGCCTCGAGCGCCCCGGCCAGCTCCGGCTGCGACTCGCGCAGCCGCTCGCCGATGCGCTGCCGGAACACCGTGTCGCCCTCGAGGGCGGCGGCCATCGCGTTGCCCGCGAACTTGGCCCGGCGAGACGGGGTGAACCGGGCGTACTGCCTCAGCTGGGCGGGCAGGTCGCCGACGGTCAGCCCGCCGAACGAGTCCGACACCAGGGCGATGACCCGGCGCCGCACCCCTTCGGGCAGCGGGCGGTCCAGCCCCTCGGCGGCGCCACCGGCCGCACGGGCCGGCTCCCCGCCGCTGTCAGGCCGCTCCACGATCCGTCACCCCTACTGTCTCCGTGCGTTCCGGGCGCTCATCTCAGGACGCCGCGCCCGGCCTGTCCACCAGCTCGATCCGGTCCACCGCGTTGCACCAGCGGCACCGGACCGACTCGATGGTCTCACTGACGACCTCGCGCTCCTCCACCGTGGGCTCTCCGGCCAGGTCCAGATGGACGTATTCGACAACCTTGGACGAACGGGTCACATCGAAGCGGGTGAGGTTGCCGCAAAGCGTGCAGCGCCACCGGGTGGTCGTCGTCGGTGTCGGAACCGTCGTCATCATGCCGTCCTCGTCTCATCACGCGTACTCCCCGTAACCCTACGACCTCGGGGGCCTGCCGTGACACGGCGAGGCGGCCCTTGCCCTCGGCCCCGGTAGGCCATGCTCTGGTGCATGACGCAGTGGCACGCAGCGACCCGGGCGGGAGTCAGGGGCACGACGCGCGGCCCCGTGGTGACGTACGGAGTGATCGGGCTGTGCTGTCTGGTCTTCGTCATCGGCCCGGTCTCCGGGTTCAACCCCGGGTTCGGCACCGGCGACACCCTGCTCGTCGGCACCACCCGGTATTTCGAACGGTGGGGCGTGATCCCGAGCGAGTTGATGCGCAGCTCCCCCCGCGCCCTCCTCACCCCGCTGACCGCGCTCTTCGTCCACGGCAGCTGGCTGCATCTGCTGGGCAACATGCTGTTCCTCTTCGTGTTCGGCGCGATGGCCGAGGAGCGGATGGGGCATGTGCAGTTCGCGCTCTTCTATCTGTGCTGCGGCTATCTGGCGCTGCTCGCCTACGCCGCGGCGAACGCGCAGTCCGCGCAGACGCTCGTGGGCGGTTCGGGGGCGATCTCGGGTGTGCTCGGGGCATTCCTGTGCCTCTTCCCGCGGGCACGCGTGACCAGTCTCTTTCCCTTTCTGTTCTTCCTGCCGCTGCGGTTTCCGGCCTGGATCGTGCTGGTCTTCTGGTTCGCGCTGCAGTGGCTGGCGCAGGCGCAGAGCGCGTCCTCCGGCCCCGGGGTGGCCTATCTGGCGCATCTCGTGGGCTTCGGAATCGGCTTCTTCTACGCATGGGCCCGGCTGCGGCAGGGGGCCAGGGCTGTGGCCGGATAGATTCGTCGCGAGCCGGTGAACCCGTCCGGCCGGGACCCGGGGCCGCGAGCCGGTGAACCTGTCCGGTCACGGCACTAGAGTGAAGCCCCAAGCAACGGTCACCGAGGGAGGCAGCCAGCCGTGATCACCGCGATTGTGCTCATCAAGACCAGCGTGGACCGCATCCCGGAGATCGCCGAGTCGATCGCCGGGCTGGAGAACGTCAGCGAGGTCTTCTCGGTCACCGGCACGTACGACCTCATCGCGATGGTCCGGGTCGCTCGGCACGAGGACCTGGCGGACGTCATCCCGGGCCACATCAGCAAGATCCCGGGCGTCGAGGCGACGGACACCCATGTCGCGTTCCGTACGTACTCGCAGCACGACCTCGAGGCCGCCTTCGCGATCGGCCTCGACGCCTGAGGTCTTCCGCCCGGCCGTTTCGTTCTGTCCTCTCGTTCGGCCCGGGTGGGAGCAGCCGCCCACCCGGACCCTGCGTGGCGGACGACGCCCGCCCGTCTCAGACGGCGGGCACGCACCGGCCGTTCTCGGTGCGGTAGTTCCACCGGGCGCCCTCGCGCACCAGTTCCCGCACGGCCCGTACGAACCGCTCGATGTGCTCGTCCGGGGTACCCGCGCCGAAGCTCACCCGGATCGCGTTGAGGGACTTCTCCCCCGCCCCGGCGTCCGGCGCTCCGCACTCGCCCGCTTCCCGGGAGTCCGCGCCCAGCAGGGTGCGTACGAGCGGGTGGGCGCAGAAGAGTCCGTCCCGGACCCCGATGCCGTACTCGGCGGACAGGGCGGCGGCGAAGTGCGAGCTGTTCCAGCCCTCCACCACGAAGGACACGACGCCGACCCGGGTGGGGTGATCCTCGCCGGCCGTGGGTGCCTCGTCGCCGAACAGCGACAGCACCCTGACCTCGGGGACCTCGGCCAGACCCGCGCGGACCTTGGAGACCAGGTGCTGCTCGCGCGCGACGAGCGTGTCGAACCCCGCCTCGGTCAGCGCCTTGCACGCGGAGGCGATGGCGTAGGCGCCGATGACGTTCGGCGAGCCGGCCTCGTGGCGGGCCGCACCGGTGTGCCAGTCCACCTCGACACCGCCGTCGGGCCGCCGGGCGACCGTGCGAGAGGCCCCGCCGCCCGCGAGATAGGGGTCCGCCTCCCGCAGCCAGTCCGCGCGTCCGGCGAGCACCCCGGAGCCGAACGGCGCGTACAGCTTGTGCCCCGAGAAGGCGATCCAGTCGACGTCCAGGTCCCGTACGGAGACGGGGTGGTGCGGCACGAGCTGGGCCGCGTCCAGGACGATCCGTGCGCCGTGGGCGTGCGCGGCGGCCGCCAGTTCCCTTACGGGCCACAGCTCCCCGGTCACATTGGACGCACCGGTCACACAGACCAGGGCGGGGCCGTAGGGCTCGCGGTCGGCGAGCGCGGCCTCCAGGGTGCGCACCGCGTCGCCCGGGGTGCGCGGCGCGTCCAGACAGGTCACGTCGGCCTCCTTCCACGGCAGCAGCGCGGCGTGGTGCTCGGTCTCGAAGACGAAGACCCGGCACCCGGCGGGCAGTGCGGCGGCGAGCAGGTTCAGTGAGTCCGTCGTCGAACGGGTGAAGACGACCTCGTCGTCGGTGCGGCAGTCGAGGAACTCATGGACCGTCACACGGCTGTTCTCGAACAGCTCGGTCGACAGCTGGGAGAGATAGCCGGCTCCCCGGTGCACGCTGCCGTAGTACGGGGCGTAGGCGGCGATGTCGTCCCACACACGCTGCAGGGCGGGGGCGCTGGCCGCGTAGTCGAGGGCGGCGTAGGTGACATGACCGCCCGTCACGAGCGGAACGGTGACGTCACGGCCCAGCACCGGCAGCGGGGCGGCGCAGCAGGAGTCGTCGGCGCAGGCGGCTGCGGTCGTCGTGTCGGCGGTGGCGGTGGCGGTGGCGGTGGCGGTGGCGGTGGCGACGGTGGTCGGACGTGCGGGCATGGCGGTATCTCCCGGAAGGCAAAGGCGAAATGGCTGTGAAGAACCCGCGCAGCGGCACAACTGCCGCCCGGCATACGGGTGTTGCCTCGACGCACGGCGATACGCGCCGTGACGGAGGGGGAAGAGGGGCCGGGAGGCCCTACCGCATTCGCTTGCTCACGAGAATCGCTCCCTCGAGGACCAGGACCCCAGGGGCGGCAAGGGGTCCGCGCTTGCCGTGGACCTCGCTGCCCACGGCCTGGTCTTCACCCGGGGCACCCCGCCACGGACGGAGGGTTGCCGGACAGCGGGCCGGGGCCGTCATCGCTGTCACTCATGACCTTGGGGAGCATCCTGCCATACGTCCCGAAGTCCGCAAGGCGCAGTCCGCACTCTGGACTGCGCCTTGCGTCACGTCAGCGGACCCGGAGACGGGAACTCAGCGGTTGGTGGCCGCCACCCACCGCTCCAGCGTGTGCTTCGCCGCACCCGAGTCGACGGACTCCGCGGCCTTGGCCATGGCGGCCCGCAGTTGCTCCGTCAGAGTGCCCTCGCCCGGCTCCAGCGCGACCAGCGCGGCCGCGGAGTTCAGCAGTACGGCGTCCCTGACCGGACCGGTCTCACCGTCGAGCAGCCGGCGGGCGACATCGGCGTTGTGCGAGGGGTCCGCACCCCGCAGGGCCTCCACCGGGACCAGGTCGATGCCCACGTCACGGGGGTCGAATGCCTCCTCGCGCACCGAGCCGTCCCGGACGACCCAGACCCGCGACGTCGAGGTCGTCGTGAGCTCGTCCAGGCCGTCGTCGCCGCGGAAGACCAGGGCGCTCGATCCCCGCTCGGCGAGCACGCCCGCCATGATCGGCGCCACCCGGGCGTCCGCGACCCCGGTGGCCTGGGCCTTCACTCGCGCGGGGTTGGTCAGCGGCCCCAGGAAGTTGAATACCGTACGGATGCCGAGTTCCTTACGGGCCGAGGCCACATGCCGCAGCGCCGGGTGGAACTTCACCGCGAAGCAGAAGGTGATCCCGGCTTCCTCGGCGACTGCGGGAACCCGCTCCGGGGCCAGGTTCAGATTGACGCCGAGCTTCTCCAGGACGTCCGACGATCCGCTCGCGCTGGACGCGGCACGGTTGCCGTGCTTGACGACCGTGGCCCCGGTGCCGGCGACCACGATCGCGGACATGGTGGAGATGTTGACGGTCTTGGCGCCGTCACCACCGGTGCCGACGATGTCCACCGTCCGCCCGGGCACCTCGATCACCCTGGCGTGCTCGTACATGGTGCGCACCAGGCCGGAGATCTCCTCGACCGTCTCCCCCTTGGCCCGCAGCGCGACGACGAAACCGGCGATCTGGGCGTCGGTCGCCTCGCCGCGCAGGATCCGGTCCATCACCCAGGCCGTGGCGTCGGCGCTCTGGTCCTGTCCGTACAGCAGCGAGTCCAGTACCCCGGGCCAGGAACGAGCCGCCGCGGTCGTACCTCCAGCGGGGGTCACAGCGCTCATGGTCGCTCCTGGGTCCGTACGAATAGGTTTCCCCCACCCTATCCACCCGGGAAGACGGCAAAGAGCCCCGTCCACCGGGTGGACGGGGCTCCTGCCGTGGCGATCGCTGCGATCAGCGGGTGGGATCAGTGGTGGCCGTGGCCGCTGGTGATCTCCCGGTACTCCTCCGCGGTGGCCTTCGGGATCTGGTTCCCGTCGCCGAAGTAGCCCTTGCTGAGCTTCGCCCGGAGCTTCTCCGACGCCTTGACCTTGCGCTCGACGCCGTTCTCGTCGACCGTCGGGCCGATCTCCACCGGCTCGTACTGCTCGTGGGCCGTGAGCTTGTACCGGTCACCCTGCGCCAGCGGCTCGTGGATCTCCACGAACTCACCGTGCGGCAGGCGCTTGATGATGCCGGACTCGCGTCCGTGCAGCACCTTGTCCTTGTCACGCCGCTGCAGACCGAGGCAGATCCGCTTGGTGAGGATGAAGGCGATGACCGGTCCGACGATGAAGAAGATCCGGACGAACCAGGTGATCGAGTTGATCGACAGATGGAAGTGGGTCGCCCAGAGGTCGTTTCCACCACCGATCAGCATGACCATGTACGCCGTCACCCAGGCGACGCCGAACGCGGTACGGGTCGGCGCGTTGCGCGGCCGGTCCGCGATGTGGTGCTCGCGCTTGTCCCCGGTGATCCAGGACTCGATGAACGGGTAGACCGCGATCAGACCGAGCACCAGCGGGAACAGCACCAGCGGGATGAAGACGCCCAGGACCAGCGTGTGGCCCCAGAGGTTGATCTCCCAGCCCGGCATGAAGCGGATCAGACCCTCGGCGAAGCCCATGTACCAGTCGGGCTGGGCGCCGGTGGACACCTGGTCCGGCCGGTACGGGCCCATGGCCCAGATCGGGTTGATCTGCGCGATGGCGGCGATCACCGCGATCACACCGAAGACCAGGAAGAAGAAGCCTCCGGCCTTGGCCATGTACACCGGCAGCAGCGGCATGCCGACGACGTTCTTGTTGGTACGTCCGGGACCCGCGAACTGCGTGTGCTTGTGGTAAAAGACCAGGATCAGGTGCGCCACCAGCAGGCCAAGCATGATGCCCGGCAGCAGCAGGATGTGGATCGAGTAGAACCGGGCGACGAAGTCGTCGCCGGGGAACTCCCCGCCGAACAGGAACATCGAGATGTACGTGCCGATGACCGGCATGGACAGGATCGCGCCCTGGGTGAAGCGGACACCGGTGCCGGAGAGCAGGTCGTCCGGGAGCGAGTAACCGGTGAAACCGGTGAACATGCCGAGGACGAACAGCAGGAAGCCGAACAGCCAGTTGATCTCACGCGGCTTGCGGAAGGCGCCCGTGAAGAAGACGCGCATCATGTGCACGAACATCGCCGCGAGGAAGATCAGCGCCGCCCAGTGGTGGATCTGCCGGATGAGCAGACCGCCGCGGACCTCGAAGCTGATGTTCAGCGTCGAGGCGTACGCCTCCGACATCAGAACACCCTGCATCGGAACGTACGGGCCGTGGTACTCCACCTCGTTCATCGACGGGTGGAAGAACAGCGTCAGATACACACCCGTGAGGATGATGATGATGAAGCTGTAAAGCGCGACCTCACCCAGCATGAAGGACCAGTGGTCCGGGAAGATCTTGCGCATGTTGGCCTTGGCCAGGGAGTAGATCCCGAGCCGGCCGTCCGCCCAGTCGGCAACCCGCTCACCGGCGGGTGCCTGGCGCTTTGCGTCAGTTGAAGTGCTCATCCGCGCTCCCAGAAGGCAGGACCGACGGGTACTTCGAAGTCGCCGAGCGCCTCGAGGTAGCCCTCGTCATTCACGCCGATCTGCAGCTGCGGAAGCGGGTGTCCGGCTGGGCCGAAGATGACGCGGGCGCCGTCGGAGAGGTCGAAGGTGGACTGGTGGCACGGGCACAGGACGTGGTGCGTCTGCTGCTCGTACAGGGAGATCGGGCATCCGACGTGGGTGCAGATCTTCGAGTAGGCCACGATGCCGCCGACCGACCAGTCGAGTTCCTTCTTGTCCTTGATCTCTTCCGGCTGGATCCGGACGAGCATCAGGGCAGCCTTGGCGATCTCGGTCTGGAAGCTGTGGTCGTGCTCGTTGAGACCGTCCGGCATGGCGAAGCTCAGCGAGCCGACGGCGATGTCCTCGGGACGCAGCGGCTCATGCGTGTTCATGTTGATGAGCAGCTTGCCCTTGGACCACAGCGTCTTGCGCAGCTTGACCTCGGGCAGCGGGCCCAGGTCGCGCAGCAGCACCACGCCGGAGAGCGGCACCATGGCCATCGCACCGAACATCGTGTTGCGGATGAGCTTGCGGCGGCCGAAGCCCGACTCCTCGGCGCCGGCCTTGAAGTCGGCCATGACCTTGGCCTTGACCTCGGGCTCGGCGGTGATCGGGTGGCGCTCGTCGGCGACCTCGACGTCGGACATCAGGGTGCGGGCCCAGTGGACCGCGCCCGCGCCGATGCAGAACAGCGCGATGCCGAGCGTGGTGCCGAGCGAGAAGTTCAGCGCGCTGATGTGACCGATCGGCCAGATGTAGACGATCTTGTCGACGGGGAAAATCACGTACGACGCGATAAAGCCGACGGTGGCCAGCATCGAAAGCGTGAACAGCAGGGCGACAGTACGCTCGGACCGCCTGGCGGCACGCTCGTCGATGTCCTGGATGCGCGGCTTGTGCGGCGGCAGTCCGGGGTCCGCGAACGGATCCTCCTTGACGGCTACCGCTCCGCGCTCGTGCTCCTGCTCAGCAGGCAGGGACTCTTCTGGAATGTCTTGGCTACTCATGACTTCTTGGCCTTAGCGGTGTGGGCCGCGACCCAGATGGCGACTGCGATCAGGGAGCCCAGACCGAAGATCCAGGCGAACAGACCCTCGGTGACGGGGCCGAGGTTGCCCAGGCTCAGACCGCCCGGCTCCTCCGACTCGCCGCTGTTGACGGTCTTGATGTACGCGATGATGTCCCGCTTCTCCTGCTCCGGCATGATGCCGTCGCCGAAGGAGGGCATGTTCTGCGGGCCGGTCTGCATGGCCTCGTAGATGTGCTTCTCGCTCACGCCTTCGAGGCTCGGCGCGTACTTGCCGTACGTCAGCGCACCGCCCTCACCGGTGAAGTTGTGGCACTGGGCGCAGTTGGTGCGGAACAGGTCGCCACCACGGGCGACGTCCGCGCCTTGCGGGCTGTACTGCTTCGGGGCCGGAACGGCCGGTCCCGCGCCGAGGGAGGCGACGTAGGCGGCGAGCGCCTTGATCTCCGCCTGGTTGTAGATGACCTTCTTCTTCGGCACCTGGGCACCCGGCTGCTGCGCGGGCATACGGCCGGTGCCGACCTGGAAGTCCACCGCGGCGGCGCCGACGCCGACCAGGGAGGGGCCGTCAGAGGTGCCCTGCCCGCTGTTTCCGTGGCAGCTGCCACAGCCGACTTCGTAGAGCTTCTTCCCCTCCTCGATCTCGAGGGACTGGGCGGTCTCGTCGGCCTGCGCCTTGTCCGCGGGCGCGAACGCGGCGTACAGCCCCCCAGTGGCCGCCAGCGCGAGGAGTAGGACGACGACCGCCGCCAGCGGATGGCGTCGTCGTACGGAGAGCTTTTTCACGGATTACCCCGGTGTCAGGATCTTCTGCGTCGATGCTTCTGGAATGGGTGCGGGTGCGGACCCGGCTACTTGATCATGTAGATCGTGGCGAAGAGGCCGATCCAGACGACATCGACGAAGTGCCAGTAGTAGGACACGACGATGGCGGCAGTTGCCTGCTCGTGGGTGAACCTCCGGGCCGCGTACGTCCTGCCGAGTACCAGCAGGAAGGCGATCAGGCCGCCTGTCACGTGCAGACCGTGGAAGCCGGTGGTGAGGTAGAAGACCGAGCCGTACGGGTCGGAGGAGAGCGAGAGGCCCTCGTGCTTGACCAGCTCGGTGTACTCGAACACCTGGCCGCCGATGAAGATCGCACCCATCACGAACGTGATCACGAACCAGGCGCGGAGCTTCTTCACGTCACCGCGCTCGGCGGCGAACACGCCGAGCTGGCAGGTGAGGGAGGAGAGCACCAGGATCGTGGTGTTGGTCGCCGAGAAGGGGAAGTTCAGGGCCGAAGCCTGCTCTGCCCAGTACTCGGCACCCATCACCGATCGCAGGGTGAAGTACATCGCGAAGAGGGCCGCGAAGAACATCAGCTCGGAACTCAGCCAGATGATCGTTCCGACGCTGGTGAGGTTCGGCCGATTGACCGACGGGTGCGCGTGCCCGGTTTCTACTGTCGTTGCTGTCGCCACGACCGACATTATGTCGGTCGCTTATCCAGCCCTCACTCCGGGGGGTGCCGTTCGGTGTGTCAGTACCGCTTGTCCAGCCCGAACGGCCCAGCGAAAGCCTGTCATTCACGGTGCTGACACGGCGGAGACAGGGGTAGCATCCCGCGCATCGGTGCACGCCGCAGTTCCCCACGCTCTTCCCGACGCTCTCCCCGACGAACCGGAGGAATCATGCAGTCGACCGCAACGGTGCTGGTGTACAGCGACAACGCCCGCACGCGCGAACAGGTGCGGCTCGCCACGGGCCGCCGTCCTGCCGCCGACGTTCCGCCGGTCGAGTTCATCGAGTGCGCGACCCTGCCCGCGGTCCTCTCGGAGCTGGACAAGGGCGGCATCGACGTCTGTGTGCTCGACGGCGAGGCGGTCCCGGCGGGCGGTATGGGCGTGTGCCGGCAGATCAAGGACGAGATCTTCCGCTGCCCGCCGGTGCTGCTGCTCATGGGGCGCCCGCAGGACGCCTGGCTGGCCACCTGGAGCCGCGCGGACGCGGCCGTGACCCTTCCGGTGGACCCGGTGGAGTTCAGCGAGGCCCTGGCGGCCCTGCTGCGCACCCGGCTGGCCGCCAACCACTGACACCGACACCGGGCTCTTCGCAGGCGGGCCCGACCGGTCAGACGAGAGGGTTGAGGCGGGCCGCCACCGCGGGTCCGGCGCCGTCCCGGGTGCCGTTCAGCACGGCGCTGCCGACCCGCCACTTGTCCCAGGGCAGGTTCCAGTCGCCGAAGCCGTTGCCGAAGGTCTCCATCGTGTGGCCCAGGCTGTTGACGACCTTCACTATGTCCCCTTCGTGGACGGTGTTGAAGAACCACTGGGCGTTGCCCATGGACATCCCCGTGCAGCCGTGGCTGACGTTGGCGTACCCCTGGGAGCCGACCGACCAGGGCGCCGCGTGCACGTACTCCCCGCTCCAGGTCACCCGCGTCGCGTAGTAGACGTCCAGGTCGTAGGAGTCCGAGGTGCCGTCGGGTATCCCGATGCTCGTGCCGCGCATCCGGACGAAGTACTCCTTGCTGAGCACCACCTTGACGCCGTTGCGGGTGGAGAAGCCGGGCTTGCCGGTCGTCACCGGAATGGTCTTGATCACTTCGCCGTTGCGCAGGACCGTCATCTGATGGGTGGCGGCGTCGGTTATCGCCTCTATGCGGTCACCTATGGTCAGCTTCAACGGCTTCGCCTCGCCGCCGTACAGTTTGTTGCCGACCTTCACACCCTCGAGATTGCTGCGTACGACGACGCTGGCGCCGACGGGCCAGTACTCCTTCGGGCGATAGTGCAGCTCCTTGTCGTCGACCCAGTGCCAGGCGCCGTCCACGGCGGGTGTGGAGCGTACGGAGAGGGCGCGTTCTATCGCGCTTCTCGACACCTTGTCCTTCACGGGTGCGCCGAGCTGGACGGTGATGGGCTGGCCGACCCCGTAGGTGCCCGCCTTGGGGCCCAGGGTGACCTTCAGGAGGTTCTTGGCCGCCGCCGTCTCGAAGGTCTGGGTACGGACCCCGGGGGCCCCCGACCCGTCCTCCGTGGCGACCCTGACGGTGTAGCGCGTACCGGCCGCCAGGGGGCCCGTGGAGCGCCATCTGCTGCCGTCGGCGGAGAGTTCACCGGCCAGGTAGCGGCCCGCCGTGTCGACGGCGGTGACATCGGTGATCCGGCCGTCCTTGCCCTTGGCGGTGACTTCGAGGGCCTTCTCCGGATCCGCCTTGGCGCTTCCGGCGGGCGCGCTGAGGGCGACCTGCCTGGCCGCGTCGTACGGCCGCGCCGCCAGCGGGTGGGAATCGGGACCGCTGCACGCGGCTATCCCCACGCCCAGGGACAGCAGCAGCACCGTGCATCCGGCTATGTGGCGCATGGGCGATATGTCGTTCATGAGCCCACGCTATGGACAAGACCCGGCGGCGGCGCGGCGGAAGACTGCAAACGAGGGGCCCGGACCACACCCGATCGGGTGAGTGTCCGGGCCCCTCGCCGTAAAGAGCCTGCTCGGAAGCTACTGGTTCTGGCTCTCTCCGCGGTAGTACTCGAAGACCCAGCCGAAGATACCGACCATGATCAGCGGGGCCGAGAAGTACAGCAGCCACCAGCCGATCGCGATCGCGAGGAAGGCGAGGGCACCACCGATGGCCAGCGAGAGCGGCTGCCAGCTGTGCGGCGAGAAGAAGCCGACCTCACCGGCCTCGTCCGCGACGTCGGCCTCCTTGTTGTCCTGGGCCATGGCGTCGACACGCCTGGCGGTGAAGGCCAGGTAGTAGCCGATCATGATGCTCAGGCCGAAGGCCAGGAAGAGCGCCGTCGTACCGGCCGGCTCCTTCGACCACACGCCATACAGGATGGCCATGGCCAGGATGAAGACGCTCAGCCAGATGAACATCTTGCCTTGGATCTTCACTTGCCGGCCTCCTTGTCAGCGGTGATGGCACCGTGACCGGCGTGGTCGAGCTGGTCGAGAGCCGCGATCTCCGGGTGGTGCAGATCGAACGCCGGGGACTCGGAGCGGATCCGCGGCAGGGTGAGGAAGTTGTGCCGCGGCGGCGGGCAGGACGTCGCCCATTCCAGCGAACGGCCGTAGCCCCACGGGTCGTCGACCTCGATCTTCTCGCCGTACTTCGCGGTCTTCCAGACGTTGTAGATGAACGGCAGGACCGAAAGGCCCAGCAGGAACGACGCGATGGTCGAGATGGTGTTCAGCGTCGTGAAGCCGTCGGCGGCGAGGTAGTCCGCGTAACGGCGCGGCATGCCCTCGGCTCCCAGCCAGTGCTGGACCAGGAACGTCCCGTGGAAGCCGATGAACAGCGTCCAGAAGGTGATCTTGCCCAGGCGCTCGTCCAGCATCTTGCCCGTGAACTTCGGCCACCAGAAGTGGAATCCGGCGAACATCGCGAACACCACGGTGCCGAAGACGACGTAGTGGAAGTGCGCGACGACGAAGTACGAGTCGGAGACGTGGAAGTCCATCGGGGGCGAGGCCAGGATGACACCGGTCAGACCACCGAAGGTGAAGGTGATCAGGAAGCCGATCGTCCAGAGCATCGGAGTCTCGAAGGACAGCGAGCCCTTCCACATGGTGCCGATCCAGTTGAAGAACTTCACACCGGTCGGCACCGCGATCAGGAAGGTCATGAAGGAGAAGAACGGCAGTAGCACTCCGCCGGTGACGTACATGTGGTGGGCCCACACGGTCACGGACAGACCGGCGATCGAGATCGTCGCGGCCACCAGGCCGATGTAACCGAACATCGGCTTGCGGCTGAAGACCGGGATGATCTCCGAGACGATGCCGAAGAACGGCAGGGCGATGATGTACACCTCTGGATGGCCGAAGAACCAGAAGAGGTGCTGCCAGAGCAGTGCGCCACCGTTGGCCGCGTCGAAGATGTGAGCGCCGAACTTGCGGTCCGCCTCCAGGGCGAACAGGGCGGCGGCCAGCACCGGGAAGGCGAGCAGGACCAGCACACCGGTCAGCAGCACGTTCCACACGAAGATCGGCATACGGAACATCGTCATGCCCGGAGCGCGCATGCAGATGATCGTGGTGATGAAGTTGACCGAGCCGAGGATCGTGCCGAAGCCGGAGAAGGCCAGACCCATGATCCACATGTCGGCGCCGACACCCGGCGAGCGGACCGCGTCCGACAGCGGGGAGTAGGCGAACCAGCCGAAGTCGGCCGCACCCTGCGGGGTGAGGAAGCCGGCCACCGCGATGATCGAGCCGAAGAGGTACAGCCAGTACGCGAACATGTTCAGCCGCGGGAACGCCACATCGGGCGCACCGATCTGCAGCGGCATGATCCAGTTCGCGAATCCGGCGAACAGCGGCGTCGCGAACATCAGCAGCATGATCGTGCCGTGCATCGTGAACGCCTGGTTGAACTGCTCGTTCGACATGATCTGCGTACCCGGGCGGGCGAGTTCGGCGCGCATGAAGAGCGCCATCACGCCGCCGATGCAGAAGAAGACGAACGACGTCGCCAGGTAGAGCGTGCCGATGGTCTTGTGGTCGGTGGTGGTCAGCCACTTCACCACCACGTTGCCGGGCTGCCTGCGCCGGACCGGGAGCTCGTTCTCGTACGCGTCACCGCGCGGGACGCCCGCGGCGGCACCCTGGGATTCGTTGAGGATGCTCACAGTTGGTTCTTCTCCGCATTCCGGGCCGGGTTCGACTGCTCAATGCCCGACGGGATGAAGCCCTTCTGGTCCTTGTCGGCCAGCTCCTTCAGGTACTCCTTGTACCGCTCCGGAGAAACGACCTTCACGTTGAAGAGCATCCGGGAGTGGTCCACACCGCAGAGCTCGGCGCACTTGCCCATGAAGGTGCCCTCACGGGTGGGAGTCACCTCGAACACGTTGGTGTGACCGGGGATGACGTCCTGCTTGAACAGGAAGGGAACCACCCAGAAGGAGTGGATCACGTCACGCGAGGTCAGGATGAAGCGGACCTTCTCGCCCTTCGGCAGCACCAGTGTGGGGCCGGGGTTGCCGGTCTGCGGGTTCCGGTCGCCGGGGATACCGGCCTCGTAGACGCCCTCGGCTCCCTTGGGGAAGTCGTTGGTGTACTTGTCCGGAATCGCGTTCAGCTGCTTCTGGGCAGCGGCGTCGCCGGTGGCCGGGTTCCCGTCCACGTCCTCCAGGTAGTTGAAGCCCCAGCTCCACTGGTAGCCGACCACGTTGATGGTGTGGGCCGGCTTGTCGGAGAGAGCGAGGAGCTTCGACTCATCGCGCGCGGTGAAGTAGAAGAGCACCGAAACGATGATCAGGGGGACCACGGTGTACAGCGCCTCGATGGGCATGTTGTACCGGGTCTGCGGCGGAACCTCGATCTTCGTGCGGCTGCGCCGGTGGAAGAAGACGCTCCACAGGATCAGACCCCACACCAGCACGCCCACGGCGAGCGCTGCCGCCCACGAGCCCTGCCAGAGGGAGAGGATCCGCGGAGCTTCCTCCGTGACCGGTGTGGGCATACCGAGGCGGGGGAAGTCTTCCCAGTTGTAAGAGCAACCGGTGGCCGTCGCCAGGATCAGGCCCGCAGTCAGCACCTGCGGCAGCCTCCGCCGCATCGGGCGCCGCGGCATGGGGGTGCCTCCCACGCCCTGCGGGCCGTGGGGGAGGTCGGAGCCGTTGGGACTCACGTAGCGCCTTCCCGAGAGTCTCGCCCGCGCGGCCGGCTGCGGCCGTCTCGCTGGTCGGTCGCCGGCCCTGACGCGGGCAGGGGTTTGGATGTTTATGCGGACCAAACCCTACTGGACGCAATTTGGGGTCGCGCGGGGAGGGTGCCCAACGCGCCGTCCGACGACCCGAAGGGGTGGACTGCGCAGTTCCGGGGCACCGGCCGGAGCCCCTACTACCTGCGGCTGAGGGCCTTCTGACGCCTTTTTCACCGCGGCGCGTTAGCGTGGCGACGTGCCCTATTTCGACTGCGCCTCGTCCGCTCCGCTGCACCCCGTGGCCCGGCAGGCCCTGCAGGCCGCCCTCGACGAGGGATGGGCGGATCCCGCTCGTCTCTACCGCGAGGGACGGCGTGCGCGACTGCTGCTCGACGCCGCCCGGGAGACGGCGGCGCAGGCCGTCGGATGCCGTCCGGACGAGCTCGTTTTCACCAGTTCGGGTACCCGGGCGATCCACTCGGGACTCGCAGGGGCGATGGCGGGGCGACGGCGCACCGGCCGGCATGTGGTGGTGTCGGCGGTGGAACACTCGGCCGTACTGCACGCGGCAGAGGCCTTCGATGCCACCGAGGTGCCGGTGGCCCGCACCGGCGCGGTGTCGCCCGAGGACTTCGGTGCCGCGCTCCGGCCGGACACGGCGCTGGCCGCGCTCCAGTCCGCCAACCACGAGGTGGGCACGGAGCAGCCGGTCGCGGAGGTCGCCGGGATGTGCCGGGCCGCCGGGGTCCCGCTCCTCGTCGACGCGGCGCAGTCGCTGGGCTGGGGCACGGTCGGCGGGGACTGGTCGCTGCTGACCGCAAGCGCCCACAAATGGGGCGGACCGGCCGGGGTCGGTCTGCTCGCGGTGCGCAAGGGTGTCCGGTTCGCGTCCCAGGACCCCGCGGACGAGAGGGAGTCGGGGCGGGCACCCGGCTTCGAGAACATTCCGGCCGTCGTGGCCGCGGCGGCGTCGCTGCGCGCCGTACGGGAGGAGGCGGCCGCGGAGGCCGCGCGGCTGCGGGCGCTGGTCGACCGGATCCGCACCCGGATCCCGGAGCTGGTCCCGGACGTCGAGGTGGTCGGCGACCCGGTGCGCAGGCTTCCCCATCTCGTCACCTTCTCCTGTCTCTATGTCGACGGGGAGACGGTGCTGCACGAGCTGGACCGGGCCGGTTTCTCCGTCTCGTCCGGTTCGTCGTGCACAAGTGGAACGCTCACCCCGAGCCATGTGCTGCGGGCGATGGGGGTGCTGAGCGAAGGCAATGTGCGGGTGTCACTGCCGCCCGGCACGGCCGAGGGGGACGTGGACCGTTTCCTGGAGGTCCTGCCGGAGGTCGTGGCCCGGGTACGGCGGCGCCTCGACGCCCCGGTGTCCCCCGGGCCCTCCGCCGGCGCCGACTCGGCCACGCTGGTGGTGGACGCCCTGGGCAAGCGCTGCCCGATCCCCGTCATCGAACTGGCCAAGGTCATCGGTGAGGTACCGGTGGGAGGCACGGTCACCGTGCTCTCCGACGACGAGGCGGCCCGCCTCGACATCCCCGCCTGGTGCGAGATGCGCGGACAGGAGTACGCGGGCGAGCGTCCCCTGGAAGGAGGGGAGGCGGGCACGGCCTATGTGGTGCGCCGCCTGGGCTGATCGCGGCTCGTCCCGGCTGATCCCGACTGATCCCGACTGATCCCGACTGATTCCGACTGATCGCGGCCGGTCTCACCGCGGGCCCGCGGGGTACGGAACGCGTACCCCGCGGACCGCCGGACGTCCGGGGCCGGCCGGACTACGAGAGGTGTGCCTGGACCCCGGCGGCGGCGTCGTGACCGTAGGCCTTGGTGAAGCGCTCCATGAAGTGGGCGCGGCGCAGGGTGTACTCCTGGGTGCCCAGGGTCTCGATGACCAGGGTCGCGAGCATGCAGCCGACCTGGGCGGCGCGCTCGAGGCCGACCCCCCAGGAGAGGCCCGACAGGAAGCCCGCCCGGAAGGCGTCGCCGACGCCGGTCGGGTCGACCTTGGACTCCTCCTCCGGGCAGCCGACCTCGATGGGCGGCTCGCCGGCCCGCTCGATGCGGACACCGCGCGAGCCGAGAGTGGTGACGCGGTGTCCGACGCGGGCCAGGATCTCCTCGTCCGTCCAGCCGGTCTTCGACTCGATGAGCCCCTTCTCGTACTCGTTGGAGAAGAGGTAGGTCGCCCCGTCCAGCAGTATCCGGATCTCGTCGCCGTTCATCCGCGCGATCTGCTGCGAGAAGTCAGCGGCGAACGGGATGCCCCGGGAGCGGCACTCCTCGGTGTGCCGCAGCATGGCCTCGGGGTCGTCGGCGCCGATGAGCACCAGGTCCAGTCCGCCGACGCGGTCCGCGACCGACTTCAGCTCGATCTGGCGGGCCTCGCTCATCGCACCGGTGTAGAAGGAGCCGATCTGGTTGTGGTCGGCGTCCGTGGTGCAGACGAAGCGTGCGGTGTGCAGCACCTCGGAGATCCGCACCGACGCGGTGTCCACGCCGTGCCGGTCCAGCCAGGCGCGGTACTCGTCGAAGTCGGAGCCCGCCGCGCCGACCAGGATCGGGCCGGTCCCGAGCTGGCCCATACCGAAGCAGATGTTGGCGCCGACCCCTCCCCTACGCACATCGAGATTGTCGACCAGGAAAGAGAGGGAGACCGTGTGCAGCTGGTCCGCGACCAGCTGGTCGGCGAAGCGGCCGGGGAAGGTCATGAGGTGGTCGGTGGCGATGGAGCCGGTGACTGCGATTCGCACGGCGAGGTGCTCCTGGAGGGGAGACGGCGTTGACAGTTAACGCTACCGGTTTCCGGACGTCGCCTTGCAGTACGAAAACTACCCGATAGTAGGTCTTTTTTCCGTCACTCGTGCGTGCTTAACGTGCCCGCATGCCGAACACCATCGCCCCGCGCGACTCGCGGGAGACCGACATCAGCCTCGCCGAGCTGCGGGGCCGAAGCGCACGGATGGCCCCGCACTGGGTGGTCCCGCAGACCTCCGCGACCGCTCCGGTGCCACCGTCACTGATCCACGGCGTGGTGGTGCCTCCCTCGTCCGCGGCGCTGGTCGGCACGATGCCCGACTACGCCGACTAGGTCCGGCACCGGCACCGGCACCGGCTGACACATACGCCGACCGGCATCACCGGCGCCGGTCGGCGTGGTCCGGTCCGGCGGCGGCCGGTCACGGCGCCCGTCCGCCGGCCACGGCTCGCTCCCGGCCGGTGCGCACGCCCGCGCTCCCGCACGGCGCGGAGGGAACCACGCGCTCCCCCGTACCGTCACAGGGGTGTCCCCTGAGACGGGTTCCGAAGGAGCGATGCGGTGAACAGCACGGAGCAGCCCCCCAAGAACACCGACGGCTCAGGTCTGCGGCGTTCCCCGCTGGCCGTCGCCTCGGTGGCCGCGGCAGTCCTGCTCGTGGGAGGCGGCGGCGCCTACTGGGCGACCACGGCGTCGGACGGCGGTGGCGCCGCGGCGTCGCCCGCCTCCGGCCCTACGCCTCCGCCACTGACCCTCGACGGCCCGACGGAGAGCGGCCCGGGCCCGGGGATCGCCCCGGGAGAGCCCGACCCGAACGGCCCGCAGTACCGCGCGAGCGGTGAGCTGCCCAACGGCCCCGACACCGCGCCCGTGTACCGCGCCCAGGGAACGGTCGGCGAAGCCGACGTCACCCGCCTGGCTGCGGCCCTTGGAGTGCAGGGCACCCCGCGGGCCATCGGCGACGTTTGGCGGATCGCCGCGGAGAAGGACTCCAGCGGACCGGTCCTGCAGGTCACCCGGCAGGCTCCGGGCACTTGGACGTTCACCCGGTTCGGCGGCGCCCCCAAGGGCGACAACTGCCTCAAGGGCCGGCCCTGCCCGGGCGGCGGCGAACCGGGCACCGGCGGGGAGGCGGACCGCGGCGCGGTGAGCGAGGAGGCCGCGAAGAAGGCGGCCGCTCCCGTGCTGGCCGCGGTGGGGCAGAGCGACGCACGGCTGGACGCGTCCCAGACGATGGGCGCGGTCCGGGTGGTGAACGCCGACCCGGTGATCGACGGGCTGCCGACGTACGGCTGGCTGACCGGCGTCCAGGTCGGCAGCGACGGCCAGGTGGTCGGCGGCAGCGGGCAGCTCGCGAAGCCGGTGAAGGGCGCCGACTATCCGGTGATCGGGGCGAAGGAGGCCTTGGAGCAGCTGAACAAGGCGTCCCGGGGCAGCGGCCCGGGGAAGATCGGCGGCTGCGCGACCCCGGTGCCGGCCGAGAAGCCGGACACGGCGGGGAAGCCGGACATGCCCGGCAAGCCCGCGAAGCCGGTGGCGCCGTGTGAGCCCCGCCCCGGCTCGCCGAAGCCGCAGCCGAAGCCGGTGACGATCAGCAAGGCGGTCTTCGGGCTCGCGGTGCATTCCGTGGACGGCAAGCCCGCGCTCGTACCGTCCTGGCTGTTCGAGGTGGATCCGGAGGGCGACGCCCGGCCGTTCACGATCACCCACCCCGCGGTGGCTCCGAAGCTTCTGAAGCCGGGGCCGGTGACACCGCCGTCGAAGGACGTGCCCTCCCCCGCCCCCTCCAAGCTGCCTGAGACGTCCACGCGCCAGGTCGAGTCGTACGCCGTCGCACGCGACGGCCGCACCCTCACCCTGCGTTTCTGGGGTGGCGTGTGCAGCACCTACGAGGGGCATGCCGACGAGAGCGGCACCGAGGTGAAGGTGCGGATCACCGAGACCCAGAAGGAGCCGGGGAAGGTCTGCATCCTGATCGCCAAGGAGCTGACGGACACGGTCACGCTGGACAAGCCGCTGGGTGACCGGAAGGTCGTCGACACGGTCACGGGCCAAGCGGTGCCGCGGAAGTGACCCGGCACGTCGCGAGGCGCTGACGCGGGGAATCGGCAGCAGCAGCGGCGGCACACCGAAGGGCGGCGGCTCCGACACACGGGCCCGCCGCCCTTCCGGTGTTCGAACCGCTTAGCTGAACGAGTCTCCGCAAGCGCAGGAGCCGGTCGCGTTCGGGTTGTCGATCGTGAAGCCCTGCTTCTCGATGGTGTCGACGAAGTCGATCGAGGCGCCGCCGAGGTACGGAGCGCTCATGCGGTCCGTGACGACCTTGACCCCGTCGAACTCCTTGACGACGTCACCGTCGAGCGAGCGCTCGTCGAAGAACAGCTGGTAGCGCAGGCCGGAGCAGCCGCCGGGCTGAACGGCGACACGCAGCGCCAGGTCGTCCCGGCCCTCCTGGTCGAGCAGGGCCTTGACCTTGGCCGCGGCGGCGTCGGACAGGAGGATGCCGTCGCTCACGGTGGTGGTCTCGTCCGATACGGACATCTGCTTCTCTCCCGGGTTGTACGGAGACTGCTTGCCGACGTTGGCAACAGGCCGGGCCCCCGATTCATTCCGGGCGAGCCCTAGTCTTTCCACTTCATGCTCGCACACGCGCTCCCCGGGGGTCACCGACCTGTGGACAGCCGCCGGGCGCCCCGGCCTGCGGGTGGCCGTACACCCGGTGTCCGGCGGGCATCCGCCGCACGTCCACGGTCGTCCGGCTGCTGTCCGCCGGGAATTGCGTCACATCGACGCTATCGCCATCGTCAAAGTGACGTGAAGCGGTTATGATAGATAGCGTCAAATAGACGAAAAGACCTGGGCGACGCGGCCTCCGTCTCAACGGAGCGGCTTCGCCGCACTGACCGTAGAAAAGAAAGGGTGCGTGACGTGACCACCGCCCACACCGCCCTCGCCGCGCCGAGCGCCGGAGGGGACACCCTGGACGTACAGCCGACGCCGCTCGCCTTGCTGCTGCTCGGCCGCGAGGCCGACCCCAAGAGCGAGCGGGGTGTCGAGTGCCCCGGGGACCTCCCCTCCCCGTCCGACCCGGACCTGGTGGAGCGGGCCCGTGCGGCCAAGGAGAAGCTCGGGGACAAGGTCTTCGTGCTCGGTCACCACTACCAGCGCGACGAGGTCATCCAGTTCGCCGACGTCACCGGTGACTCCTTCAAGCTCGCCCGGGACGCGGCGGCGCGGCCTGAGGCCGAGTACATCGTCTTCTGCGGTGTGCACTTCATGGCGGAGTCGGCGGACATCCTGACCAACGACGCCCAGCAGGTCGTGCTGCCGGACCTGGCGGCGGGCTGTTCGATGGCCGACATGGCCACGGCCGAACAGGTCGCGGAGTGCTGGGACGTGCTCGCGGAGGCGGGCATCACCGAGGTGACCGTCCCGGTCTCGTACATGAACTCCTCCGCCGACATCAAGGCCTTCACCGGCAAGCACGGCGGCACGATCTGCACCTCGTCCAACGCCAAGCGGGCGCTGGACTGGGCGTTCGAGCAGGGCGAGAAGGTGCTCTTCCTGCCGGACCAGCACCTGGGACGGAACACGGCGGTCCGCGACATGGGGATGACGCTGGACGACTGCGTCGTCTACAACCCGCACAAGCCGAACGGCGGGCTGACGACGGAGGAGCTGCGCGCGGCCAAGATGATCCTCTGGCGGGGGCACTGCTCGGTGCACGGCCGCTTCTCGCTGGACTCCGTCAACGACGTCCGCGAGCGCATCCCCGGGGTGAACGTGCTGGTCCACCCCGAATGCAAGCACGAGGTCGTCGCCGCGTCGGACTACGTGGGTTCCACGGAGTACATCATCAAGACCCTCGAGGCGGCGCCGGCCGGCTCCAAGTGGGCGATCGGCACCGAGCTGAACCTGGTGCGGCGCCTGGCGAACCGTTACGCCGACGAGGGCAAGGAGATCGTCTTCCTCGACAAGACGGTGTGCTTCTGCTCGACGATGAACCGGATCGACCTGCCGCACCTGGTGTGGGCGCTGGAGTCGCTCGCGGAGGGGAACCTGGTCAACCGGATCCAGGTCGACCGCGAGACGGAGAGCTTCGCGAAGCTGGCCCTCGAGCGCATGCTGGCCCTGCCCTGACGGGGCGCCGCCCCTGACATCCGGACCGAGAAAGCCCGCTCCCGCACTGCCGGGGGCGGGCTTTTTCGCGCCGCGTCCCGGAGCCCCGGTGCTTCGGGGCCTGGGGTCCCGACGGCTCGGCCGATGGGCTGATCACTGAGCGAGCCTCCCAAACCCTCCCTCAACAGGACGAATCATGTCATGGGGAGGTCCTATGAGCTCCCATCAGTCACCAGCCCTCGATGACCAGTTCGGGCTTGTCAAAAGAAAAGAAAGCAGGGCATTTCATGAGTCCTGAGTGGATGACCGGGTCCCGCCTTGGCCCGCTCCCTCGAAGCAGAATGCTCGCCGGCGGAGCGATGGCGTCACTGGCCCTCGTGATGATGGGCTTCGCCAACCCCGCTCTGGCGTCCGCGCCCGTCGACCCGCCGACGGGCGGGTCGAGTTTGTCGTCGGATGTCGGATCCTGCGGGGGGTACCCCGCCGACGGCGCTTCCGTGGCCATGGTGCCCGGGGCCGGCGGAGACCGGTGCAAGGTCGGCCCGACCGGTCCGACAGGTCCGACCGGCCCGGCCGGAGCAACGGGAGCAACCGGCGCCACGGGAGCAACAGGAGCCACAGGAGCCACCGGAGCGACGGGAGCGACGGGAGCGACCGGTGCCACGGGAGCCACAGGTGCCACAGGAGCCACAGGTGCGACCGGTGACACCGGAGCAACCGGCGCCACGGGAGCAACGGGAGCAACAGGAGCCACCGGAGCGACCGGTGCCAACGGGGTCTCCGGGTACCAGAGGGTCTCCTCCCCCTTCCAGTCGTGTGCGAACGACAACCTCTGCCAGGTCAATGTGACCTGCCCGGCCGGGACGGTGATCACAGGGGGCGGCATCGAGAGCAACACCCTCGGGAACGGTCTCGTCCTCATGGACACCTTCCCGAGCAGCACCACCTCATGGCGGGCCAACCTTGAGAACGACACCGGCGTCACCATCATGATCAGGGCTTGGGCGCTCTGCGCCACCGCCTCATAACACGTCCCGTCCGCCTTCTCGTCCGCCTCACCGGTCCGGTCGGTACGTCGGCCGGGCCCGGTGGATGACGCGGCCGGATCCGGGGTACCGCGAGCCGCCGTATCCCACCCGGCCACAAAGCCCCGCCCCCGGCACCGGATGACCCGGTGCCGGGGGCGGGGACGTGCCGGAGGAAGACCGGCGGCTACACGCCGGCCGGCACCTCCTTCTCCGCGGTCTCGGGCGACGACGCCTCGCCCGACGTCCGCGCCCGCTTCGCCGCACGCTTCGCCCGGCGCCGCTCCTTGCGGAGCTCGACCATCGCGTAGAGGGTCGGGACCAGCAGCAGGGTGAGCATCGTGGAGGTCACCAGGCCTCCGATCACCACGACCGCCAGCGGCTGTGCGATGAAGCCGCCCTGGCCCGTGACGCCCAGCGCCATCGGAAGCAGCGCGCAGATCGTCGCGAGTGCCGTCATCAGGATCGGGCGCAGTCGGTGCCGGCCACCCTCGATCACCGCTTCGACCACGCCCAGGCCCTGGGCCCGGTACTGGTTGATGAGGTCGATCAGCACGATCGCGTTGGTGACCACGATGCCGATGAGCATCAGCATGCCGATCAGCGCCGGTACGCCCATGGGCGTACCCGTGGCCACCAGCAGACCGATCGCACCCGTCGCCGCGAAGGGGATGGACACCAGCAGGATCAGCGGCTGGACCAGGGACCTGAACGTGGTGACCAGCAGCATGAAGACGATCGCGATCGCAGCCAGCATCGCCAGGCCCAGCGAGGCGAAGGCCTCGTCCTGGTCCTCGGAGACACCGCCGATCGACACGGTCGCGCCCTCGGGAAGATCCAGGGTCTTGATCTTCGACTGGAGCGCGGAGCTCACCGCACCCGTGTTGTCACCGGTCGGCTTCGCCGTGATCGTCGCCGCACGCGCACCGTCGATCCGGGTCATCGAGACCGGGCCGGGCACCAGCTTGACCTCGGCGATGTCGCCGAGCTTCACCGGGCCGAGCGGCAGGTTCTTCAGCTCCGCCATCGTCTTCGCGGGCTTGGCCGACGTGATGACGACATCGCGCTCGCTGTCGCCGATGATCGCCTTGGCCGCCGGGGTGCCGTGCACCGCCTGGGCCACGGCCATGCCGAGTGTCGTGTCGTTGAAGCCGGCCTGCGCCGCCTTCTCGGTGCCCTTGACGGAGATCCGCGGCACGGACTGCGACAGGTTGCTCTGGACGTCGGTGACGTTGTCGAGCTTCGCGACCTCGGTGCGGACCTGCTCGGCAGCCGTGCGCAGGACCTTCGGGTCGGCGGCCTTCACCACGACGCTCAGGTTCTGGTTGGCGAAGCCGTCACCGGCCGCGATGGTCGTGTCGCCGATGCCGTCGAGCTTGCCCAGCTCCTCGTCGATGCGGTCGCGGACCTTCTCGTAGGAAGCGGCGTCCTTGAGCGTCATCTGGTACGAGGCCTGGTTGGAGCCGGTACCGCCGCCGAAGGCCGCCAGGAACCCGGAGGAGCCGACGGTGACCTGGTAGGCCTTGATCTCGTCGATCCCGTCGAGGACCTTCTCGACCTTCCTGGCCGCCGCGTCGGCGGCCGCCAGGCTGGCGCCGGGCTTCAGCTCCTGCTTGACCGACATGACCTCCTGCTCGCCCGGGTCGAAGAAGTTCGTCTTCAGCAGACCGGCCATGCCGAAGGTGCCGAAGAGCACGACGAGGGCGAGCACCACACTGGTGATGCGGCGGCGCGTGGCGAACCGCAGCACCGGCACGTAGCTCCGCTGCAGCAGGCTGCGGGCTTCCTTCTCCTCCGCCCTGCGGCGCGCCTCGTCCGCGTCGAGCCCCCGCACGTCCTTGGGGGCGCGCAGGAACCAGTACGACAGGACGGGGACGACGGTCAGGGACACGACCAGCGACGCGAGCAGGGCCGCGGTGACCGTGAGCGAGAAGGAGCCGAAGAGCTCGCCGATCATGCCGCCGGCGAGTCCGATCGGCAGGAAGACCGCGACGGTGGTCAGGGTCGAGGAGGTGACGGCGCCCGACACCTCGCGCACCGCGGTGAGGATCGCCGTCTCGCGCTCCTCGCCGTAGCCGAGGTGCCGCTTGATGTTCTCCAGGACCACGATCGAGTCGTCGACGACCCGGCCGATGGCGATCGTCAGCGCGCCCAGGGTGAGCATGTTGAGCGACAGGTCGCGCGTCCACAGCACGATCAGCGCGAGGACGACGGACAGCGGGATGGAGACCGCGGTGACCAGCGTCGAGCGGATCGACGCCAGGAAGACCAGGATGATCACGACCGCGAACAGCAGACCGAGAGCGCCCTCGGTGGTCAGGCCCGAGATCGACTTGGCGACGGCCGGGCCCTGGTCCGAGACCACGGACAGCTCGGCGCCGGAACCGAGGTCCTTGCGGAGCTCGGGCAGCTTGTCCTTGACCGCGTCGGAGATGGCGACGGCGCTGCCGTCCTTGTCCATCGTGGCGAGGACGGCGAGGCTGGGCTTGCCGTTGGTACGGGTGAGGGAGACGCGCTGCGACTCCTCCTGCTTGACCGTGGCGACGTCACCGAGGCGGACCGGCTTGCCGGCGCCCTCCACGCCGGCCTGCGGAGCGATGCGCAGGTCCTGGATCTGCTTCAGCGACGTGAACCCGCCGCCGACCTGGACCGTACGGCTGCTGCCGGCCTCCGAGAACGAACCGGCCGGGATGGTCGCCCCGCCGGCCTTGAGCGCCTCGGCGAGCGCCTGGACGTTCAGCCCCGCAGCGGCCAGCTTGCCGTTGTCGGGAGTGACCGAGACCTGCAGGTCCTGGACGCCGTCGACGGTGACCTGGCCGACGCCCTTGATGTCCTCGAGCGCGGGCACCACGGTGCGCTCGAGCTGGTCGGCCAGGGCCTGCTGGTCCCGGCCCGAGCTGACGGCGAGGACGACGGTCGGCATGTCGTCCGTGGAGCCGGCGACCACCTGCGGGTCGACGTCGTCGGGGAGCTGGGCGCGGGCGCGGTTGACGGCCTGCTGGACATCGGCGACGAGCTGCTTCGTGCCCTCGTCCCCGTAGTCGAACGTGGCCATGATCACGGCGTTGCCCTCGCTCGCCGTGGAGGTGATGCCCTTGATGCCGTCGACGGCCTTGATGCTGCTCTCGAGGGGTTCGACGACCTGCTTCTCGACCACATCGGGAGACGCACCCTGGTAAGGGGCCAGCACCGACACCATCGGGAGTTCGATGGAGGGCAGCAGTTGTTGCTTGAGCTGCGGGATGGCGATCGCTCCGAAGACGATCGCGACGATCGACATCAGCCCTATCAGGGCCCGTTGTGCGAGGCTGAATCTGGACAGCCAGGACATGGGGTCTCTCTTCTGTGGCTTACGCAGGACGCGGGCGAGGGTGTGCACCCGGTAATACGATCGGCCATTCGCGAGGGTGAATTCCTCGCCCCCAGGTCCAGATCCTTATCCCGCGCATACTCCATTCGGAGTACGCGCGGGAGGAGATTCACTCCACCCGGGGGCGGACCAGGCCCGATTCGTACGCGATGACGACCAGTTGGGCACGGTCGCGCGCACCCAGCTTCGCCATCGACCGGTTCACATGGGTCTTGACCGTGAGCGGGCTCACCTCGAGGCGCTCGGCGATCTCGTCGTTGGAGTGACCGCCCGCGACGAGGACGAGGACCTCGCGTTCCCTGCCGGTCAGCGCGTCGAGCCGCTCCGCGTGCACCCCCGGGTCGTGCTCGTCGTCCGCACCCCCGCCCTGTGCGAGGAAGGTGGCGATGAGGCCCTTGGTCGCCGCAGGGGACAGCAGTGCCTCGCCCGCGGCGGCGATACGGATGGCGTTCAGCAGTTCGTCCGGTTCCGCGCCCTTGCCGAGGAAGCCGGAGGCTCCGGCACGCAGCGACTGGACGACGTAATCGTCCACCTCGAACGTCGTCAGCATCACCACCCGTACCGCGGAGAGCGCCGGATCGGCGCTGATCATGCGGGTGGCGGCGAGCCCGTCCGTACCGGGCATCCGGATGTCCATCAGCACGACGTCGGCGCGGTGCGAGCGGGCGAGGGCCACCGCCTCGGCGCCGTCCGCCGCCTCGCCGACCACTTCCATGTCGGGCTCGGAGTCCACGAGCACCTTGAACGCGCTGCGCAGCAGCGCCTGGTCGTCGGCGAGCACCACCCTGATCGTCATGCGTCCCCCTCCGCGTGAGCCTTGAGCGGCAGTATCGCCTGTACGCGGAAGCCGCCCCCGTAGCGGGGGGCCGCGGTGAGCGTGCCGCCGAGCGCCGTGACACGCTCACGCATCCCGACGAGACCGTGGCCGCCGACCGCACCGGCCCCGCCACCGGTGGCGATATCGCCGGGGGTCTCCTCGGGTGCGCCGTTGTCGAGCACGGTGACCTCGACCGTCCGGCCCACCCGCACGACGCTCACCTCGGCCCTGGCCTGCGTCCCGGCGTGCTTCTGCACATTGGTCAGGGCTTCCTGGATGATCCGGTACGCCGCCAGGTCGACGGCCGCGGGCAGCGTGGTGCCGTGGTCGGTCCTGGCCAGCTCGACCGTCTGTCCGGCGTGGCGGAACGACTCCAGCAGATGGTCGAGCGCGGCGAGACCGGGCGCGGGCTCGGTCGGCGCCTCCGGGTCGCCGGACTGGCGCAGCAGGCCGACGGTCGCGCGCAGTTCGTTGAGCGCCGAGCGGCTCGCGTCCCGGACATGGGCGAGTGCCTCCTTCGCCTGGTCGGGACGCTTGTCCATGACGTGCGCCGCCACTCCGGCCTGCACGTTGACCAGGGCGATGTGGTGTGCCACCACGTCGTGCAGATCCCGGGCGATCCTCAGCCGCTCCTCGGCGACGCGGCGCCGCGCCTCCTCCTCGCGGGTCCGCTCGGCACGTTCGGCCCGCTCCCGGATGGCGTCGACGAAAGCCCTCCGGCTGCGTACGGCATCACCCGCCGCGGCCGCCATCCCGGTCCAGGCGAACACCCCGACGTTCTCCTGGCTGTACCAGGGAACGGTGCCGAACAGCATCGCGGACGCCGTGAGCACCGCCATCGACAGCAGTCCGACCCGCCAGGTGGTGGGGCGGTCGGTGCGTGAGGCGACCGTGTACACGGCGACCACCGCCGCCATCGCGACCGGCGCGGGCGGGTTGCCCACGACGAACTCCAGAACGGACAGGGAACCCGTGACGGCCAGCACGGGCAGCGGCCGCCTCCGCCGGAACACCAGGGCCGCCGCGGCGAGCAGCATCAGCAGCACGCTGTGGGGCTGGGGCGTACGGGCGCCGAAGGCGGGGCCGTGCGGACCGCTCGGGTCGGCGAACGACGCGCACACCATGCAGACGAGCACACCGGAGGCCAGCGCGGCATCGAACGCGAGGGGATGCGCGCGCAGCCAGCCGAGGGGGCGGTCGAGCCTGGTCGGGCCGGTCGGAGGTTCGGTCACGACAAGCAACCGTAAAGGGTGGGCGTACGAATCCGTACGGTCCGGTGGCCGAGGTCACGGGTGGAGCAGGAGCACGGACGACGCCGGTCGGGGACGCCCGGGAGCGCGGGCGGGGCAGGAAGGCCGGCCTGACCACCCACGGCATGGGCCCGCGCCCGGACCGGTCGTCCGGGCGCGGGCCCATGCCGTGCTCTGTCGTGCTCCGTCGCGCTCCCTCGTGCGATGCCATGCCTGCCGAGCCGTGGGCCCGGCGTCCGGGACCGGGATCCCGGATCAGCCCGGGAGTCGGCGTCAGCCCGGCGGTCGGCGTCACCCCGGGATGAGGCCGTCCTCGTTGAGCATGTCCCGTACTTCCTCGAGCGTCGCGTCGGGAGAAGGGAGAATCAGCTCGGACGGCTCGAGCGAGTCGTCCGGGAGCGGGGCGCCGAGCCTGCGGACCGCGTCGAGCAACCCGCACAGCGTGCGGCGGAAGCCGTCCTCGTCACCTGACTCCATCTCCTCCAGGAGCTCGTCGTCCAGCTTGTTGAGCTCGCCGAAGTGACCGTCGTCGACCCTCCACTGGCCCTCCCCCATGATCCTTACGATCATGACGCGACCGTCCCTACTGCTTGTCGAGGTTGTGCCGGCCCTGAGCCTGTGACTGGTCCTGCGCCGCGCCGCTGCCGCCCTCGATGGCCTGCTGACCTCCGCTGCCCCCAGCCAGCTCGGCCTTCATCCGCTGCAGCTCCAGCTCGACGTCCGTACCGCCCGAGATCCGGTCCAGCTCGGCCGCGATGTCGTCCTTCGCCATACCCGACGGGTCGTCGAGCGCACCGGACGCGAGCAGCTCGTCGATGGCGCCCGCACGCGCCTGCAGCTGTGCCGTCTTGTCCTCGGCCCGCTGGATGGCCAGACCGACGTCGCCCATCTCCTCGGAGATGCCGGAGAACGCCTCACCGATCCTGGTCTGGGCCTGTGCCGCGGTGTAGGTGGCCTTGATGGTCTCCTTCTTCGTACGGAAGGCGTCGACCTTGGCTTGCAGCCGCTGGGCCGCGAGGGTGAGCTTCTCCTCCTCGCCCTGCAGTGTCTGGTGCTGCGTCTCGAGATCGGTGACCTGCTGCTGGAGGGCGGCCCGACGGGACAGCGCCTCGCGGGCGAGGTCCTCACGGCCGAGCGCGAGCGCCTTGCGGCCCTGGTCCTCGAGCTTGGAGGACTGGCCCTGAAGCTGGTTCAGCTGCAGCTCGAGGCGCTTGCGGGACGTCGCCACGTCGGCGACGCCGCGGCGTACCTTCTGCAGCAGCTCCAGCTGCTTCTGGTACGAGTAATCGAGGGTTTCGCGCGGATCCTCGGCCCGGTCAAGGGCCTTGTTTGCCTTCGCGCGGAAGATCATCCCCATACGCTTCATGACACCGCTCATGGGCTTCGCGCGCCCCCTTCTGACGGACTGGCTCCAGCTACTCCAGAACCCACACTACGGGCCCTGGTTCCATTACCCCACTGTTCGAGCGCGGATGCGCTCCTCCCCAGGAACGACCTGCCGGCGACGCCGATCAGGCCCAGGGATGAGACGGCTCTCGGGGAGACAGACGCGCGCCGGCGCGGGATCGTTGCACCCCGGGACGCCGGCCCGCACCACCGGCCGGGAGCACGTGCGGGAACGCAATGGGGGGCCTTCGGTCCCGCTCCCGTTTCCGACCCCGTACCCTTGGGTTCTGTGTTCCGTAGCCGTTCGAAGGATGAGAAGGCCCCCACCGACAAGGTGACGGCGGACCTCTCCAAGCAGCCCCGCGACCCCGAGGCGCCCAAGGGTCGTCCCACACCCAAGCGGAGTGAGGCCCAGGGCCAGCGCCGCCGTGCGCAGTCGGCCCCGGCCGACCGCAAGGAGGCCACGCGCCGCCAGCGCGAGGCACGGCGTGCCGACCTGGCCAAACAGCGCGAGGCGCTCGCCGGCGGGGACGAGCGCTATCTGCCGCCCCGCGACAAGGGCCCGGTGCGTCGCTTCGTCCGCGACTTCATCGACTCACGCTTCTGCATCGCGGAGTTCTTCCTGCCGATGGCCGTCGTGATCCTGGTGCTCTCCATGATCCGCGTGGGCCAGCTGCAGAGCATCGCGCTGCTGCTGTGGCTCGGCGTGATCGTGATGATCGTCGTCGACTCGATCGGCATCTCGATCCGTCTGAGGAAGCAGCTGAGCGAGCGCTTCCCCGATGAGTCGAGGCGCGGCGCCGTGGCGTACGGCCTGATGCGTTCCCTCCAGATGCGCCGACTGCGTCTGCCGAAGCCCCAGGTCAAGCGCGGAGAGCGGCCCTGAGCACTGACGTCCGCGGTTTCACCGACGGCGCGGCGGCCTGGCTCGAGGGTCTTGGTGGGCTGCGCAACACCGTCCGGCAGGAACTCGTCGCGCGCCAGCTCGACGAGCAGATAGCCGGACGATTCCCGGTGGGGCAGCGGCTGCGGATTCTCGACGTCGGCATGGGCCAGGGCACCCAGGCGCTGCGTCTGGCGCGGGCCGGGCACACGGTGACGGGTGTGGAGGCCGACCCCGGGATGCTGGCGGTGGCCCGCGAGGCGCTGGCGGCCGAACCGGAGGGCATCCGGGAACGCTTCCGGATGGTCGAGGGCGACGGCCGGGACACCGGCGTGCACTTCCTGCCCGGTTCCTTCGACGTGGTGCTGTGCCACGGCGTGCTGATGTACGTGCCCGACCGCGACGCGATGCTCGCTGGCCTGGCCCGGATGCTGGCGCCCGGTGGGCTCCTCTCTCTGCTGGTGCGCAACGCCGACGCTCTGGCCATGCGCCCGGGGCTGTCGGCGGACTGGCCCGAGGCACTGGCCGCCTTCGACACGGACAGCTACACGAACCGCCTCGGTCTGGCCGTGCGCGCCGACCGGCTGGCCGATCTGACGGCCACGCTCGCGGGGATCGCGGCGCCGTTGCACAGCTGGTACGGGGTACGGGTCTTCACGGACACGGTCCCGAACGAGGCGGAGCTGCCGGACGGCGAGACGCTGGACCGGCTGCTGGCCGCGGAGGACCGGGCGGGGCGGACCGATCCGTACCGGGGGGTGGCGGCGCTGCTGCATCTGTGCGGGGTGCGCGGCTAGGTCCTTCCAGGTCCTTGTCCGGGCAGCGCGACGGTGACGCTGCGCTGGGCGGTGCCGGGTGGGTTGCCGGTACCGGGTTGGCGCCCGGTGTGTCCGTCCTCAATCGCCGGACGGGCTTGAGGTGTGCCCCCTGACGTGGGCGCGGCCGGGGTGTCCGTCCTCAATCGCCGGACGGGCTCAGGGTGTGTGGGCTCGCCCACGCCAGGGGGCACACCGACACCCCACCACGGCACCGCGCAGCACACCCGGGCCCGGCCGTGCGGGCCGCGTGGCATCACGGCCCGCACGACCGGTACCGGTACCGCTACCGGTACGCGGACACGCTCTCAGGCGCCTTCGGCGTCCAGGCTCATGGGCCCGTAGATCTGGCTGCCGTCCTCGAAGAGGAACACCTGGTCCGCACCGCCCTCGAGCAGTTCACGCCAGACCTCGCCGATCCAGGACTCCGCGTCCCCCTGCGTGCTGAACTCCTCGGGTTCCACCGCGGGCCGGACCTCCGTGCCGTCGGACTTCTCGAACCGCCACGTCCACGCCATGTGCGCCTCCCGGGTGTCGGATCCCACCAGCTGATCGCTTGGTTGCTGCCCGCAGCGTAGCCGGGCGAGCACCCGCAGCGGCGACGCGGGAGGATCGTCCTGTGGAAGTGACTCTGCTCGGCACGGGCGCCCCCAGCGGGCTCCCCCGCCCCGACTGCCCCTGCGCCGTCTGCGCCGCCGCCCGAGGTACGTATGCGCGCGCGGTGACGGCCCTGCTGGTCGACGGGGCTCTGCTGCTCGATCTGACCCCCGGGGCCGCGCTGGCCGCCGCCCGTGCCGGGCGCTCGCTCGTGGGCGTACGGCAGGTGCTGCTGACCCATCCGCACGACGGACCGGCCGTGGAACTGCCCGCGGGGCTGCCGACCGCCGGGCGGGTACCGGACGGCCAGGAGTTGACGCTGATCAGCGGGCACCGGGTGCGGGCGGTGCCGATGGATGCGCCGGGCACGGGTTACGAGGTGACCTCGCCGGACGGCCAGAGGCTGCTGTACCTGCCGCCGGGCGGAGCGCCCGCGGGAGTCACCGGTGGCGGGGAGGCACCGTACGACATGGTCCTCGCCGATGTCGTCGGGCGGCCCGACGGACTCGCACGGCTGCGCGCGGCCGGGGCGGTCGGCCCGACCACGGATGTGGTCGCGGTCCACATCGACCACGAGACGCCGCCGGGCGCGGAGCTGGAGCGGCGGCTGGCCGCGGCCGGGGCGCGGGCCGTGCCGGACGGTACGACGCTGTACGTCGGCGAGTACCGCGCGGTGCCGGACGTGCCGCGCCGGACGCTGGTCACCGGCGGGGCGCGGTCGGGAAAGTCCCTGGAGGCGGAGAGACGGCTGGAGGCCTTCCCCGATGTGGTGTACGTGGCGACGAGCGGCGCCCGCGCCGACGACCCCGACTGGGCCGCCCGGGTCACGGCCCATCGTGAACGCCGCCCGGGGTCCTGGCGGACGATCGAGACCTGCGAACTGGTACCGCTGCTGGCACAGGACGGGCCGCCGCTGCTGATCGACTGCCTGGCCCTGTGGCTGACGGACGCGATGGACCGGGTGGACGCCTGGGACGACGAGGTGTGGGAGCACTCGGGCCGTGAGGCGCTCCACCGCCATGTGGCGGAACTCGTCGCCGCGGTGCGCGGCACGCGCCGCACGATCGTCGCGGTCACCAACGAGGTCGGTTCGGGTGTCGTCCCGGCGACGGTGTCCGGGCGGCGCTTCCGTGATGAACTCGGCCGTCTGAACGCGGCGTTCGCCGGGGAGTGCGAGCATCTGCTGCTCGTGGTGGCGGGCCAGGCACTGGCGCTGCGGGGCTGACGGCGACGGCGCCCGCCGGGCCGCGCACGGGAGCGGCGGCGGGCGGTGCCCAAGCCGGGCCCGGTGCCCGCCTTTTCACGATCGCGCCGGATACGGCCCGGCACCGGCGCGGGAGCGGACTGCCGGTACTGTTCGGCGAATGAGCTCGCTGAATCTCGACGACTTCTCCGATCTGATCGAGCGCCCCGACAGCGGTGTCCGGCGCGACGCCGAGGAACGCCGGGAGCGGCTGGTCGTACCGCCCGGCGCACTGGGGCGGCTGGACGAGCTCGGCGAGTGGCTGGCCGCCGCCCAGGGGGCCGTGCCCGTGCGGCCGTTGGAGCGGCCGAAGGCGTTGCTGTTCGCCGGGGACCACGGAGTCGCGGAGCTGGGCGTGTCCGGGCGGCCCGCGGGCACCGCGTACACCCTGGTGCGGGCCGTGCTGGACGGGTCGAGTCCCGTCGCGGTGCTGGCCCGGCGGATGAACGTGCCCGTACGGGTCGTCGACGCCGGGCTCGACTGCGATCCGGACCTGCTGCCCGACGATGTCGTACGCCACCGGGTGCGGCGCGGCAGCGGGCGCATCGACATCGAGGACGCCCTCACCGCCGACGAGGCGGAGCAGGCGGTGCGCCTCGGGATGCGGATCGCCGACGAGGAGGCGGACTCCGGTACCGACCTCGTGGTCCTCGGTGATCTCAGCGTCGGGGGCACCACACCCGCCTCCGCCCTTGTCGCCGCGCTGTGCGGCACCGACGCCTCGGTCGTGACGGGCCGCGGCGCCGCCGCGATCGACGACCTCGCCTGGATGCGCAAGTGCGCGGCGATCCGTGACTCGCTGCGCCGGGCGCGGCCGGTCATGGGCGACCAGCTCCGGTTGCTGACCACGATCGGCGGCGCGGACCTCGCTGCGACCACGGGCTTTCTGCTCCAGGCCGCCGTGCGCCGGTTGCCGGTGATCCTCGACGGCGTCGTGTCGGCGGCCTGCGCCCTGGTGGCGCAGCGTGCGGCGTTCCGCGCGCCGGACTGGTGGCTCGCGGGGCAGGTCAGCGGCGAACCCGCCCAGGCCAAGGCACTCGACCGGATGGCGCTCAACCCCCTGCTCGATCACGGCGTCACTGTCGGAGAAGGAACAGGGGCATTGCTTGCACTCCCCCTCGTCCAGGCCTCCGCGGCGCTCGCGGCCGAGCTGCCCGAGCGCGCACCGGATGCCGAGGACGAGAAGGCCGTCGTGCCGGCGGAGGGCGAGGACCGTACCGAAACGGACTGACGCGTCCGGGTGCGACCGTTCGGCCGGCCGGCAACGGCCGCCGACCGGCCGCGACCGGCTCCGTGTCACGTGACGCCCCGCATGGCTCACGTTTCATGGGAGTGGTCCGTTTGTCAGCCCGATCGCGCCGCAGCGCGGCGTTCGCCATCTGGTATCTGCGCGCCGTCACGTTCGTGAATCTGCTCAGCGCGGTCTGGGTGTCACTCGGCCAGGACCTGCGCCGGCACAACACGGACGACTACTTCACGCCGTATCTGCTGACCGCGGGCTTCGCCTCGGGCGCCTTCACCCTTCTCCTGGCGGTCACCATGCGCCGGCGCAAACGCGCCGCCTGGATCCTCAACACGGTGCTGAGCGGGCTGCTGCTGGTGGCGTTCTGCCTCGCGATGCTCCTCCCCGAGGTCCGGCGGTATCCGCAGAACTGGGCCTCGATCGTCCTGACCGCCGCCTTCTTCCTGTCCCTCCTTTTGGGGAGGCGCGAGTTCTACGCCAAGGGCGACCGCTCCAACCCGAAGCTCGCCGCGGCCGTCGCCGCGGGCGGGCTGCTCGTCACGTCCCTGATATCGGCCGTGCTGGTCACCGTGAACAACTCCGCGGCCGGGAGCTCCACCTTCCTGGAGCGCTGGCGCTACGGCGCCATGCTGCTGGTGTCGCTGGCCGCCGACGAGAGCCGTTTCCCCGGGATCAGCACCCCCGGCTGGGTGGACGTCACCATCAATGTGCTGTCCACGCTGCTGCTGTTCGCGGTGCTGTTCGCCGCCTTCCGTGCCCGCCGCGCCGTCGACCCGATCACCGAGGACGACGAGGAGAAGCTGCGGGCCCTGCTGGAGCGGCACGGCGACCGTGATTCGCTCGGCTACTTCGCGCTGCGCCGTGAGAAGAGCGTCGTCTGGTCGCCCAGCGAGAAGGCCGCCATCGCCTACCGCGTCGTCGGTGGAGTCTCGCTCGCGTCCGGCGACCCGATCGGCGACCCCGAGGCCTGGCCGGGCGCCATCGAGCCGTGGCTGGCCGAGGCACGCGAGCACGGCTGGATCCCGGCGGTGATGGGTGCGAGCGAGGAGGCGGGGACGATCTACGCCCGGCACGGCCTGGACGCGCTGGAGCTCGGTGACGAGGCACTCGTCGAGACCGCCGACTTCAGTCTCGATGGCCGGGCCATGAGGACGGTGCGCCAGGCGTACAACCGGGTGCAGCGCGCGGGCTACCGGGTGCGGATCCGGCGCCACGGGGACATTCCCGCCGATGAGATGGCCGAGCTGGTGCGCCGCGCCGACGACTGGCGCGACGGCGCCACCGAGCGCGGCTTCTCGATGGCGCTCGGCAGGCTCGGCGACCCGGACGACGGGCGCTGTGTGATGCTCGAGTGCACCGACGGCGAGGGCGAGCTGCGGGCGCTGCTCAGCTTTGTCCCCTGGGGCCCGAAGGGCCTCTCCCTGGATCTCATGCGCCGCGACCGCGACTCCGAGAACGGCCTGATGGAGTTCATGGTCATCCAGCTGCTCCAGCGCGCGAACGAGATCGGGATCACTCAGGTCTCACTGAACTTCGCGATGTTCAGATCGGTCTTCGAGCGTGGCGCGAAGCTCGGAGCGGGTCCCGTGCTGAGGCTGTGGCGGTCGCTGCTGAGCTTCTTCTCCCGCTGGTGGCAGATCGAGTCGCTGTATCGCGCCAATGCCAAGTACCGACCCATCTGGGAGCCGCGATTCATGCTCTTCGAAAAGAGCGCCGACCTGCTGCGCATCGGCCTCGCCGCGGGCCGCGCCGAGGGCTTTCTGGAAGCCCCCGGTCTGCCGAAGTGGCTGCACCGCAAGCATCTGGAGGGCAAGCGGTGAACGCCGCGCGCGCGTTCGCGCGCCGCGAGTGGGGGCCGCTGTACACGACGGTGAGGACCGCCCTGGTCACCCGGCGGTGGCGGGCCGTCCCGATGACACTGACGGCCGTCTGTCTCACCGCGCTCTTCCAGTGGGTCCAGAACCAGCCCTGGGGGTACGAAGCGGTGCAGGGCATCGGCTCGGTGCGGGCCGAGTACCCGCTGTGGGTCGCCCTCGCGCGCACACCGCTCTCCCTCTTCGTACCGGCGCTCGATCTGCCGGTGTGGGGTGCGCTGGCGCAGATCCTGCTCGTGTTCGGGATCGCCGAGATCGGCCTGGGCCGGCTGCGCACGCTGCTGATCGCGTATATGTCCACACTGGCCGGGACGATGTACGCGCGGATCGGGATCGCGCTCGGCACGGAGAACCCGCTGGGGCTGCCCGACTCGACCGCGCACATCGTGGACACCGGCCCTTCGGCGGCGGTCGTCGGGCTCGCCGTCTACGTCGGCTACCGCTACCGGGCCTGGCTGACGATGAACCTGGTGATCGTGGCGATGGTCGTCGAGATCGTCATCAAGAACAATCTGGCCGGCAAGGAGCATCTGGCGGCGATCGCCGCCGTGCTGGTGGTGTGCGCGGTGACGGCCGCGCGTCAGCGCGGTTCGGCGTCACGAGCCGCGGAGACCGTCCGGTCGGGGGCGCCGCCGATGAGGTCCTGAAACTTCCGGCGCGGTCCCATCCAGCGTTTGTCGTGGCGGAAGGCGCGCAGGATCGACCGCGCCCGGGAGCGTGGGCGCTTGCGGTAGAGACGCTTGGCCCAGGGCGACGCGGGGCGGGCCAGCCGCAGCGCGCCGATGAACGCCACGAACGGCACCAGGGTGCCGATGATCGCCATCCTCAGCTTGCCCTTCGCCAGGGTGACCAGGACGAAGCAGAAGTTGACGGCGACGAAGAGCAGGAAGAGCCGCCGGTCGTCCCGTTCGTCCTCGCTGAGGTTGTCGACGCCGAGCGGGGAGAAGCCGGCCAGGGTGAGCAGCAGCACGGAGGCGGTGAGGACGACGGCTTCGACGCTCTTGCGGCCTTCGTTGGTCCAGTAGACGTCGTCGAGATGGAGGATCAGCGCGAACTCGTCGAGCACGAGCCCCGCGCCCATGCCGAAGATCAGCGCGAAGACGATGGTGCCCGCTCCGGCGTGCTCGCTGCTCGCGACGGACCCGAAGCCCCCGACGACGGTGAGGACGACCCCGGGCACCACATGGTGGATGTGGAGCCCGCCCGAGCTGACGTTCCCGAACGGGCCCTTCCCTGCCCTGATCATCCGGGTGACCACACGGGTGAGTAGGAAGGTCAGGACGAACGAGGTCAGCGCGAGCAGCAGCGGGAGCTTCCCCGGCTCCACGATGTCGCGGTAAAACCAGTCACTCATGCCCGCTTGCTCCCGTTCTGTCCACCAAGCGCAATGTACCGCCGGATCCCAGCGACTACCCTGCGCGCGGTGAGCTCCGAGAAGACCCCCGGCCCCGTGACCGGCATACGCTTCGCCTTCGGCACCCTGACCGTGCTGCCCGTACGGGTCACCCGCTGGGACCGGGAGGCGGGCCGGGCGGGGATGCTGTGCGCCCCGGTCGCCGGGCTGGCCGTGGGCCTGGCCGCGGCGGCGGCCGGCGGGCTCCTGCTGGTCCTGGGCGCCGGCCCGCTGCTCGCGGCGATCGCCGCCACGGCCGTACCGGCCGTCCTCACCCGCGGGCTGCATCTCGACGGGCTCGCCGACACCGCCGACGGACTGGGCAGCGGCAAGCCGGCGCCGGACGCGCTGCGGATCATGAAGCAGTCGGACATCGGGCCGTTCGGCGTCATCACCCTGGCCTTCGTGCTGCTGACGCAGGTCGCGGCACTGGCCGGGCTGTACGGCGACGGCGGCTGGGCCAGGGGGACGGTGGCGGTGGTGCTCGCGGGGGTGGTGGCGCGTCTCGCCCTCACCCTGGCCTCGCGCACGGGCGTACCGGCGGCCCGGCCGGAAGGACTGGGGGCCACCGTCGCCGCGACCGTGTCCCCGCTCGCCGCGGCGGCGGTCGCGCTGCCGGTCCTGGCGGCGGGCGCGGGAGCGGGTGCGCTGTTCGGGGCGGCCGGGGCACTGGGGCACGCCGTCGCGGTCATGGCGGCACTCGTCGCGGCCGAACTGCTGCTGCTGCGCTGTGTGCGCCGCTTCGGCGGGGTGACGGGCGATGTGTTCGGCGCGGTCGAGGAGACCGCGGCCACGGCGGCACTCGTCGCACTGACGCTGGCGTGACGCGACCGGCCTGATGCGATGCAGCCCCGGGGTGGTGCGCCCCGGCCGGCTGCCGGGGCGCACCACCGCTGTCTTACGAGGCGCCGCAGGGGATCAGGCGGGCAGCCTCAGGGTGACCGCGGACTGCAGCAGCTCCGGCGAGGTCCAGGCCGACCGCTGTCCGGCGTACGCGGTGCCGAAGACGGTGGTGCCGAGCAGCAGTTGCTTGCGGGTGCCTTCGGGCGTGGTGACGGGGACGGTCACCCCGGCCGGTGCCTGGACGGTGACGGTGGTGCCGATCCGGTAGGCCGTGACCCTGCCGTTGTCGAGCGCCTGCTGCCAGGCGGCACGGCGGTTCAGCTCCGTACCGATGTCGCGCTGGCGGAGGTTCACCAGGGGCGCGGAGTCGGCGAACAGCGCGCGATAGTCACCGAGAATCCGGTCCAGGACCGGGTAGACGACCCGGTCCTCTGCCAGGTTGGACTGGTGGACGTAGTGCGGACGGGGATCGTTGGCGAGCACATGCCCGAGGGCGATCCTGGCCTCCTGCGGAACGATGTGCTCCGCATAGCCGTCCTGGACGTCCAGCGGCTGGTCCAGACAGGTGGAGGCCGCGTTGGTCTCGCAGATGCCGCTGCCCCCGTCGGCCCGGGAGGTGTAGATCCAGTTGTACTCGTCCGCCATCTCCGCGGCCGTGCCCGTGTTGTAGTACACGTTCATCGGGTGCCGGGGCACGGTGAGGGCGCTGCCCACGGAGCGCTGCTGCGGCTCGCGGGAGTTGTCACTGGCGATCCACTTGACGCCGTTCTCGGCGAGCGCCGGCGCGAGGTTGGGGTTGTCGACCGGCTGCTGCGGCAGGGTCTTCAGCCCCGAGTGCTCCCCGGTGACCAGCTCGCTGCGGTCGACCGGGATGCCCTTGGTCACGGCCCAGTTGTGGTTGTCGCGGATCTGCGCGGAGATGTCCGCGCGGCTCACCCACCGGATGTTGCCCGCGGCGTCCTTGGTGCACTGCCACGGGACGACGGACACGTCCTGCACACAGCCGAGGAACGGATGCGTGTACGTGTGGTTGATCCAGCGGTACCCGGCCCGGTCGGCGAGCAGCTGCGCGGTGAGCGCGTCCGTTCCGCCGTGCTCGGCCTTCCACTCCTCGCCCGCGCCGGCGTTGTAGACCATGTCCAGCGTCAGACCGCTGGACTGCTGCCACTGGGCGGCGTACTGGGCGTCGGCGGCGGTCATCCGGATGTCCGGGGTGCTGTCCTCCGCGCCGCCACCGCAGTCGATGTCGCCCGGAGTGCAGTTGCGCTCGGTGTCCCAGCGGGCGTCGGACGCGAAGACGTCGTCGACGTGCACGGCGAAGTAGTTGCGGCTCTGGCCGAGGTGGACGCCCTGCGTGAGCCACTCCACGATGCCCCGGGCGAGCAGCCGGAACTGCCGCTGGTACTGGTTGTAGGCGAAGGTCACGACCAGCTCGCGGCGTCCGTCGTGCGCGTACTCGCCGACGAGGCTGGCGCGGCCCTCGCCGCCCGGCACGGCGGCGTCGACATAGCTGGTGAAGCCCTCGCGCGGGCGGGCCAGATAGCCGTAGCTCTCGGCGACGTCCGCCGCGTTGTCCTCGAAGGCGACCGCGCCGTCGAGATAGCCGAAGGGACCGGAACGGCCCGCGGCGGTGACGGCGGCGGCGGTCCCGTCGAGGGTCCCGGCCCAGCCTCCTTCACTGGTGTAGTCCAGACCGACGCCAGGATGCGCCCAGGTGTACGCGTCGACCTGGCGGACGCCGAAGGTCTTCTCGTACGCCACCAGTGCGGCCTGCTCGGCCGCGCCCGCCGTGCCCGTGCCGAACGGGGCCTCGTTCGGGAGCACCACCCCCTGGAACCTGGCGCGCGGCCGGCCGCCCACGGTGTCGCTGAGGAACGCGGCGTTGATCTGCGGTCGGTCCGGGTCGACGAGGTCGACGACGCTGTAGGGAACACCGGTGCTGCGCAGCTCGGAGGTGACGGCCGCCACCGCCTGCCCGCCGTCGTCGACGACGAGCACCTTGAGGTCGATTCTCGGTGCCAGGGCCTCCTCGGCCGCCGCGGCGGACGACGCGGGCAGCGCCACGGCGAGCAGCGCGGACGCGGCCAGCAGGGCAGCCGCCCTGCCGCCGGCCCTGCCCGGTCCGTTCGCGGCGGACCGCCCGGCGGGGCGCACTCCCCCCTGGGCCTGCCGGACGCCCGGCCGCCGCCCGGAGCCCTCGCCGTGCTGTGCCCCCCGCTCGTGCTGCCCCTCTGTCCCGCTGGTCTCGCGCCCCCCTGACCCGTGATCACTCGAACTGAATCCGTACGCCATGGCGCACACCCCACCCCTTGAACGCCTCCCCTGCGGAAATTACGGGGAGGATCTGTGGAAATCATGCAAAGCAGCGACTTGCTCCCTTGCGCATTCGGGCTGAGTGTGACGTAGGACTCATGCGCCGCGCGGTGATCGCGTCAGGAGACGCCACGGATGGGTGAATACCCGCTGGTGTGAGCGAACATCTCGGGCGCGCGTAGGCTCGTTCCGGGCCGCCGGGTCGCCCGTTTTACGATGCGCCGGGCACGGCCGAACCCACCTCATCGGCCAACGAACTCAACGGAAGCGAGAAATCACCACCGTGACTGCTCTCACTCTCAGCACTGCCGGCGCTGCGACGCTGCGCGCCGACGCGATCGTCGTCGGCGTCGCGAAGAGCCCGAAGGGCGGCAGCGGACTCGTTGTCGCCGCCGGCGCCGAGGCCGTGGACAAGGCGTTCGGCGGAAAGCTCGCCACGGTCCTGGAGACCCTCGGTGCCTCCGGTGCCGAGGGCGAGGTCACCAAGCTGCCCGCGCCGTCCGGTCTGAAGGCGCCGGTCGTGCTCGCCGTCGGTCTGGGCACGGCTCCGGAGAAGGACGAGGCCTACCGCGCCGAGGCGCTGCGCCGCGCGGCCGGCTCCGCCGCCCGCGCCCTGAGCGGCTCGAAGAAGGCCGCGTTCGCGCTGCCGATCGAGGCGGCCGAGGACGCCGAGGCGGTCGCGGAAGGCGCCCTGCTCGGCGCGTACGCCTTCACCGCCTACCAGGACGGGAACTCCGGCAACGGCAAGAACGACGCGAACGGCAGGAGGCAGCCGCTCGCCGAGGTCGCGCTGCTGGGCGCCAAGCCCCGCGACAAGGCGTACAAGGCCGCGGCCGAGCGCGCCGTCGCCCTGACCGAGGAGATCAACCGCGCCCGCGACCTGGTCAACACCCCGCCGAACGACCTGTACCCCGAGTCGTTCGCCGCCGTCGCCAGCGCCGCCGGCAAGGAGCACGGCATCAAGGTGCAGGTCCTGGACGAGAAGGCGCTCACCAAGGGCGGCTACGGCGGCATCCTCGGCGTCGGCCAGGGCGCGGCCCGCGGCCCGCGCCTGGTGAAGCTCGCGTACACGCACCCCGGAGCGGAGAAGACCCTCGCCCTCGTCGGCAAGGGCATCACCTACGACTCGGGCGGCATCTCGCTGAAGCCGGCCGGCCACAACGAGACGATGAAGTGCGACATGAGCGGCGCCGCCGCGGTGTTCGCCGCCGTCGTCACGGCCGCGCGGCTCGGCCTGAAGGTGAACGTCACCGGCTGGCTGGCGCTCGCCGAGAACATGCCGTCCGGCACCGCCACCAGGCCGGGTGACGTGCTGCGCATGTACAGCGGCACGACGGTGGAGGTGCTCAACACGGACGCCGAGGGCCGCCTCGTGCTCGCCGACGCGATCGCCAAGGCGTCCGAGGAGAACCCGGACGCGATCGTCGACGTGGCCACGCTGACCGGCGCGATGGTGCTGGCGCTGGGCAACCGCCGGTTCGGGATCATGGCCAACGACGATGCCTTCCGCACCTCCATCCACGAGATCGCCGAGGAGGTCGGCGAGGACTCCTGGCCGATGCCGCTCCCGGCCGACCTGCGCAAGGGCATGGACTCGCCGACCGCGGACCTCGCGAACATGGGCGAGCGGATGGGCGGCGGCCTGGTCGCCGGCCTGTTCCTGAAGGAGTTCGTGGGCGAGGGCATCACCTGGGCGCACCTGGACATCGCCGGTCCCGCCTTCCACGAGGGCGCGCCGTACGGCTACACCCCCAAGGGCGGCACCGGCTCCGCGGTCCGCACCCTCGTCAGGCTGGCCGAGCGCACCGCCTCGGGCGACCTGGGCTGATCACCCGCCGTATGCCGGATCCGGGGCCGCTCCCCCGGACCCGGCCGGCCGCCGCGGGAGGGGAAGGGTGCGGGGAATAGCGACCTGCTCCGCTCCGTTCGCCTTCGACGGAATCCGTCGTCCCCCTGCAGCCGGCGAACTGCGCGGACGACGTGGCGGCCGTCTCACACCCCGGCCCCGCGTCCCGCCGTCCGCCGACAAGTGCGAAGATGGGTTCTCGGCAGGACAGGGCCCCCACCACAGGGCCGAAGACAAGCGGCCGAACACCAGCCGCCGCGCGGTCAGCGACGACCGGCGCCCGGCGCACATGCATGGAGGACGTGACGTGGCGAACGACGCCAGCACCGTTTTCGACCTAGTGATCCTCGGCGGTGGCAGCGGCGGCTACGCCGCGGCACTGCGCGGAGCGCAGCTGGGCCTGGACGTCGCCCTGATCGAGAAGGACAAGGTCGGCGGCACCTGCCTGCACCGTGGATGCATCCCCACCAAGGCCCTGCTGCACGCCGGCGAGATCGCCGACCAGGCGCGTGAGAGCGAGCAGTTCGGCGTCAAGGCCACGTTCGACGGCATCGACGTCCCGGCCGTCCACAAGTACAAGGACGAGGTGATCTCCGGGCTGTACAAGGGCCTCCAGGGCCTGATCGCCTCCCGCAAGGTCACCTACATCGAGGGCGAGGGCCGGCTGTCCTCCGCCACCTCGGTCGATGTCAACGGCCAGCGCGTCCAGGGCCGCCACGTCCTGCTCGCCACCGGCTCCGTGCCGAAGTCGCTGCCGGGTCTGACCATCGACGGCAACCGCATCATCTCCTCCGACCACGCGCTGGTGCTGGACCGGGTCCCGAAGTCCGCGATCGTGCTGGGCGGCGGCGTCATCGGCGTCGAGTTCGCCTCCGCGTGGAAGTCCTTCGGCACCGACATCACCATCATCGAGGCCCTCAAGCACCTCGTCCCGGTCGAGGACGAGAACAGCTCGAAGCTTCTTGAGCGCGCCTTCCGCAAGCGCGGCATCAAGTTCAACCTCGGCACCTTCTTCGAGAAGGCCGAGTACACCGAGGACGGTGTGCGGGTCACCCTCGCCGACGGCAAGACCTTCGAGGCCGAGGTGCTGCTGGTCGCCGTCGGCCGCGGCCCGGTCTCGCAGGGTCTCGGCTACGAGGAGCAGGGCGTCGCGATGGACCGCGGCTACGTCCTGGTCGACGAGTACATGCGCACCAACGTGCCGACCATCTCGGCCGTCGGTGACCTGGTCCCGACCCTCCAGCTCGCGCACGTCGGCTTCGCCGAGGGCATCCTGGTGGCGGAGCGTCTGGCCGGTCTGAAGACCGTCCCGATCGACTACGACGGTGTGCCGAAGGTGACCTACTGCCACCCGGAGGTCGCCTCCGTGGGTCTGTCCGAGGCCAAGGCCAAGGAGGTCTACGGCGCGGACAAGGTCGTCGCTCTGAAGTACAACCTGGCGGGCAACGGCAAGAGCAAGATCCTGAAGACCGCGGGCGAGATCAAGCTCGTCCAGGTCAAGGACGGTGCCGTGGTCGGCGTCCACATGGTCGGTGACCGTATGGGCGAGCAGGTCGGCGAGGCTCAGCTGATCTACAACTGGGAGGCCCTGCCGGCCGAGGTCGCGCAGCTCATCCACGCGCACCCGACGCAGAGCGAGGCGCTCGGCGAGGCCCACCTGGCCCTCGCGGGCAAGCCGCTGCACTCCCACGACTGATCAGTCGCCGGGCGCGACGACCACTACCGCACTTCCCCCGGCCGACGCCTCGCGCCGGCCGGGGAGACCCACTAAGGAGCAACCGAAACCATGCCGGTTTCCGTAACCCTTCCGGCGCTCGGCGAGAGCGTCACCGAGGGCACCGTCACCCGCTGGCTGAAGGCCGAGGGCGAACGTGTCGAGGCCGACGAGCCGCTGCTCGAGGTGTCGACCGACAAGGTCGACACCGAAATCCCCGCACCGGCCTCGGGCGTCCTGGCGTCCATCAAGGTCGCCGAGGACGAGACCGTCGAGGTCGGCGCCGAGCTGGCCGTCATCGACGACGGCACGGGCGCGCCCGCCGCTGCCCCGGCCCCCGCCGCCGCCGAGGCTCCGGCGCCCGCGCCGGCCGCCGAGGTGCCCGCCGCCCCCGCCCCCGTTGCCGAGGCCCCTGCGGCTCCGGCTCCCGCCGCCGGTGGCGCCGCCGGCACCGACGTCGTGCTGCCCGCGCTGGGCGAGTCGGTCACCGAGGGCACCGTCACCCGCTGGCTGAAGCAGGTCGGCGAGGAGGTCGCCGAGGACGAGCCGCTGCTCGAGGTCTCCACGGACAAGGTCGACACCGAGATCCCCGCACCGGCCTCCGGCGTGCTGCTGGAGATCGTGGTCGGCGAGGACGAGACCGCCGAGGTCGGCGCGAAGCTCGCCGTGATCGGCGCCGCGGGTGCCGCTCCGGCCGCCCCCGCCGCCCCGGCGGCTCCGGCTCCGGCCGCCGTCCCCGCGCCCGCCCCGGCTGCCGCTGCTCCGGCCGCGCCCGCTCCGGCACCGGCCGCTCCGGCCCCGGTCCAGGCCCAGCCTGCTGCCGCCGCTCCGGCTCCGGCCGCCCCGGCGCCCGCCCCTGTCGCCCCGGCCCCGGTGGCGCCCGCCGCCCCCGCCCCGGCCGCCACGGCCACGGACGAGGGCGCGTACGTCACCCCGCTGGTCCGCAAGCTCGCCGCGGAGAGCGGCGTGGACCTCGCCACGGTCAAGGGCACCGGCGTCGGCGGCCGTATCCGCAAGCAGGACGTCATCGCCGCCGCCGAGGCCGCGAAGGCCGCCGCTGCCGCCCCGGCCCCGGCTGCCGCCGCCGCTCCGGCCACCGCGAAGAAGGCCCCGGCCCTCGAGGTGTCCCCGCTGCGCGGCCAGACGGTCAAGATGACCCGCATGCGCAAGGTCATCGGCGACAACATGATGAAGGCGCTGCACGGCCAGGCCCAGCTGTCCTCGGTCGTCGAGGTCGACGTCACCAAGCTGATGAAGCTGCGCGGCCGTGCCAAGGACGCGTTCGCGGCCCGCGAGGGCGTGAAGCTCTCCCCGATGCCGTTCTTCGTCAAGGCCGCGGCCCAGGCACTGAAGGCCCACCCGGTCATCAACGCCCGGATCAACGAGGACGAGGGCACCATCACGTACTTCGACTCGGAGAACATCGGCATCGCCGTGGACTCCGAGAAGGGCCTGATGACCCCGGTCATCAAGGGTGCGGGCGACCTCAACCTGGCGGGCATCTCCAAGGCCACGGCCGACCTGGCGAACAAGGTCCGCGGCAACAAGATCACGCCGGACGAGCTGGCCGGCGCGACCTTCACCATCAGCAACACCGGTTCGCGCGGTGCGCTGTTCGACACGATCATCGTCCCGCCGAACCAGGCCGCCATCCTGGGCATCGGCGCCACGGTCAAGCGCCCGGCCGTCATCGAGACGGAGGAGGGCACGGTCATCGGCGTCCGCGACATGACGTACCTGACCCTGTCCTACGACCACCGCCTGGTGGACGGCGCCGACGCGGCCCGCTACCTGACGACGGTCAAGGCGATCCTCGAGGCCGGCGAGTTCGAGGTCGAGCTCGGCCTCTGAGCGGCCGCTCCGACCGCTCTGTAACCAGCCTCACCTGCGGTGCCCCTGCCCGGAAGTACTCCCGGGTAGGGGCACCGCCGTATTGTCTAGGGGTCTTCTCTTCTTGAAGGAGCGCTCCATGACCATCCCCGTCGTCCACTCGCTTCGCGATCAGATCCGCGAGCACATCGTGGAGGGCATCGTCAGCGGCCGGTGGAAGCCGGGCGAGCGGATCGTCGAGCGCCGCATCGCGACGGAGCTGGCCGTGAGCCAGACGCCCGTACGCGAGGCACTGCGCGAGCTGGAGTCGCTGAGGCTGATCGAATCCGCCCCCAACAAGGGCGTACGGGTGCGGAATCTGACCGCCGCGGACCTCGAGGAGAGCTACCCGGTCCGTGCGGGCCTGGAACAGATCGCGGCCGAGCTGGCCGCGGACCGGCTGGCCGCCGACTGCTCGGCCCTGGAGCCGCATGTGGCGGCGCTGTACGAGGCGGACCGCACCGCGGACGGGACGGCGCAGGTGCGGCACACGGTGGCGTTCCACCGGGAGCTCGTGAAGGCGGCGGGGAACGGGGTGCTGCTGCACACCTGGGAGGGCCTGGGCATCGAGGTCTTCACGGCGCTGTCGATCCGGTGGCTCGGCACGAAGCAGAAGTCGTACGCGGAGGAGCACGAGGAACTGGTCGCGGCGTTCCGTCGCCGCGACCCGCAGATCGGAGCGCTGGTGAAGGCGCACGTCCTGGGCTGCGCGCCCCGCGCGTAGCGCTCCGCGGGGGTGCGGTGGCCGCTGGCGGTGCGGTGGCCGCTGGCGGTGCGGTGGTGCGGGGGTACCTCTGCGAGGTGGGCGGTGCCGCGGCGTGCCCCGGTGTGTCCGTCCTCAAGCGCCGGACTGGCTGGGGCGTGTGGGCGTGCCCGGTGTTGTGTCGATGAGGTCCGGTGCCGTTCCGGGGCTCGCGTCCTGGACGGCATGATTTACGGCGCGCCTTGCCCCTGCCGTCATGGCACCGCTCGGGTTGCGCGCCACAAATCACGCTTTAGTGTCCCGGACACGACCCCTCCACGGCCCCTGTCCCGCAGACGGGCCCCGGTCACCCTCAGGGGGCATCAAATGCAGCCCGAGCCAGCCTGCCCAGTCCCGCCCCGGGGCGCCTACCGTGCCCGGGACAGGGGGACTCGGAGGGGTCGTGTGCAGAGACACTAAAGCTCCCCCAGACTTCGTCCGGGGGGACCCCCATGGTGTCGCGCTACGACAGCGGTGCCTTCTTGGTCCGGGTGGGCGCGACGTAAATCATGCCGTCGTCGCATACGAGCCCCGCAGAGGCCCCCAACGGCACCGACAACGCCCCGGGCAAGCCCCACACCCCCAAGCCCGTCTGGGGGTCCCCCCGGACGGAGTCTGGGGGAGATTGAGGACGGACACACCGGGCGCCAACCCGGAACGCGGCAACACCGCCGCCCCCGGGGCCGTGGGGCACCGCCCCGCAAGCAAAAACACGGCACCGCGTGCCCCATTTCGCGGCACCGTGTGCCGACTTTCGTCTCCCAGGGCACAATTTTCACGCCAAGCTTTGATCGATCATCGATCGGCGGCTTACAGTCGACCCCGGACTCACCCGTCCATCGGCCCCGTCCTGCCAGACAGGCCCCTTTCTCACCCCCTCCCCCTCCGGAAGGCGGCGATCATGACCGATCCCGTAGGCATGCTTCCGAGCGAGCTCGACCAGCTCCCGGATCGCGACGCCGAGGAGACCGCCGAATGGGCGGCCTCCCTCGACGCCGTCACGAAGGCTGCCGGCCCGCACCGCGCCGCGTACCTGATGCGCCGTACCCTCCAGCACGCCGAGGGTGTCACCGGGCTCGATCTGCCGAAGCTTCTGGAGACGGACCACGTCAACACCATCCCCACCGCCGCCGAGCCCGCCCCGGCCGGTGACGAGGAGATGGAGCGCCGGATCACCGCCTGGAACCGGTGGAACGCGGCGGCGATGGTGACGCGCGGCGCCAAGTACGGCGTCGGCGGTCACATCGCCACCTTCGCCTCCGCCGCCTGGCTCTACGAGACCGGCTTCAACCACTTCTTCCGCGGGAAGGAGGCCGACGGTTCGGGCGACCAGCTCTACATCCAGGGCCACGCCTCCCCCGGTATCTACGCCCGTGCCTTCCTCGACGGCCGTCTCACCGAGGCCCACCTGGACAACTTCCGCCAGGAGTCCGGCGGCAACGGTCTGCCGTCCTACCCGCACCCCCGCCGCCTGCCCTGGCTCTGGGAGTTCCCCACCGTGTCGATGGGCCTCGGCCCGCTCTCGGCGATCTACCAGGCGCGCTTCAACCGCTATCTGACCAACCGCAGCATCAAGGACGTCTCCGCGTCCCACGTCTGGGCCTTCCTCGGCGACGGCGAGATGGACGAGCCCGAGTCGACCGCGGCGCTCGCCCTCGCCGCCCGTGAGGGCCTGGACAACCTGACCTTCGTCATCAACTGCAACCTGCAGCGCCTCGACGGTCCCGTCCGCGCCAACTTCAAGATCGTGCAGGAGCTGGAGGCCCAGTTCCGCGGTGCGGGCTGGAACGTCATCAAGACGCTCTGGGGCAACGCCTGGGACGAGCTCTTCCAGCTCGACATCACCGGCGCCCTGGTCCGCCGACTCCGTGAGGTGCCGGACGCGCAGGTCCAGACGTACCAGACCCGCGACGCCGCCTACATCCGCGAGGACTTCTTCGGCAAGGACCCGGCGCTCGTCGAGATGGCGAAGCTGCTGAGCGACGACAAGATCCTCGAGTGCTTCCACCTCTCGCGCGGTGGCCACGAGCCGCGCAAGGTGTACGCCGCGTACAAGGCCGCGCTGGAGCACAAGGGCGCCCCGACGGTGATCCTGGCCCAGACGGTCAAGGGCTTCACCCTCGGCGAGGGCTTCGCGTCCAAGAACGCCAACCACCAGATGAAGAAGCTGACGGTGGACGAGTTCAAGTCGATGCGCGATCTGCTCGATCTGCCGGTCAGGGACAGCGACTTCACCGACGGCCAGGTGCCCTACGGCCACCCGGGTGCGGACTCCCCCGAGGTCCGCTATCTGCAGGAGCGACGCGCGGCACTCGGCGGCCCGGCCCCGGCCCGCCGCGTCCACCCGGTCGCCCCGCTGCCCGCTCCCGCGGAGAAGGCCTTCGCCGCCTTCGACAAGGGCTCCGGCAGCCAGTCCGTGGCGACGACCATGGCGTTCGTCCGGCTGATCAAGGACCTGATCCGGGACAAGGAGACCGGCAAGCGCTGGGTCCCGATCGTCCCCGACGAGGCCCGTACCTTCGGTATGGAGTCGCTGTTCCCGTCGCTCGGCATCTACTCGCCGAAGGGCCAGACGTACGAGCCGGTCGACCGCGACCAGCTGATGTACTACCGCGAGGCGAAGAACGGCCAGATCCTCAACGAGGGCATCACCGAGGCCGGTTCGATGGCCGACTTCATCGCCGCTTCGACGTCGTACGCCACCCACGGCGAGACGATGATCCCCTTCTACATCTTCTACTCGATGTTCGGCTGGCAGCGGACCGCCGACCAGATGTGGCAGCTCGGCGACCAGCTCGGCAAGGGCTTCCTGATCGGCGCGACGGCCGGCCGTACGACGCTGACGGGTGAGGGTCTGCAGCACGCGGACGGCCACTCGCCGGTGATCGCGGCGACGAACCCGGCGGCGCTGACGTACGACCCGGCGTTCGCGTACGAGGTCGCGGCCATCGTCAAGGACGGTCTGCGCCGGATGTACGGCGAGGCCCGGCCCGACGAGGACCCGGACGTCTTCTACTACCTGACGGTCTACAACGAGCCGATGCCGCAGCCCGCGAAGCCGGAGGGCGTCGACGAGGGCATCGTCCGCGGTCTGTACCGCTTCAAGGAGGGCGAGGGCGCCGCGGACGACCCGCGCATCCAGCTGCTCGCCTCCGGTACGGCGATCCACTGGGCGCTGGAAGCGCAGAAGCTGCTCGCCGCCGACTGGCACGTCACGGCCGACGTCTGGTCCGCGACCTCCTGGACCGAGCTGCGGCGCGACGCGCTGGAGGCGGACGCGGCGCTGCTGCGCGGCGAGGAGCGCATCCCGTACGTCCGCCAGGCGCTCGAGGGTGCCGAGGGCCCGGTGCTCGCGGTCAGCGACTACATGCGCCAGGTCCCGGACCAGATCGCGCAGTGGGTGGAGCAGGACTGGTCCTCGCTCGGCGCGGACGGCTTCGGTCTGTCCGACACGCGTGACGCGGCCCGCCGGCACTTCGGCGTCGACGCCCGGTCGATCGTGGCCGCCGCCCTGGCCCAGCTCGCCCGCCGTGGCGAGGTCCCGGCCTCCGCGGTCAAGGAGGCCCGCGAGCGCTACGGGCTCTGAGCCCGCGACGCCCGTACCGCGCACGCACGCCCCCGCCGCCCCTCTGGGCGCCGGGGGCGTCGTCGCACCCGCGACAATGACGGCATGCGTGCTGCCCGTCTCATCAAGATGGTCCTGCTGCTCCAGTCGCGGCCCTCCATGACCGCGGCCGAGCTCGCCGACGAGCTCGAGGTCTCCGAGCGGACCATCACGCGCGACGCGCTCGCGCTCTCGGAGGCAGGTGTTCCGGTGTACGCGGACCGGGGGCGGACGGGCGGATACCGGCTGATCGGCGGATACCGGACGCGGCTGACGGGCCTGGCCAGGAGCGAGGCCGAGGTCCTGTTCCTGTCCGGACTGCCGGAAGCCCTCCGCGAGATGGGGCTGGAGGACGCCGCCTCCGCGGCACGGCTGAAGGTGTCCGCCGCGCTGCTGCCGTCCCTGAAGGACGCCTCCCGCTCGGCGGCGCAGCGGTTCCACCTGGACGCACCCGGCTGGTACCAGGAGCCTCGTACCCCCGCTCTCCTCCCGGCCGTCGCCGAGGCGGTGTGGGCCGACAGGGTCGTCACCGCGCGCTACCGGGACGCCGAGCGGCGGCTGGAGCCGTACGGCCTCGTGCTGAAGGCCGGGGCCTGGTACCTGTGCGCCCGTGCCGACGGCGGCTCCGGCGCGTCCGGTACGTCGTTCAGGGTGTACCGCATCGACCGGTTCGCCGACGTGTCCGTCTCCGGCGAGCGCTTCGCCCGGGACGGGTCCTTCGACCTGCCCGCGTTCTGGGAGGAGCGCGCGGCCCAGTTCGCCCGCTCGATCCTGCGCGCGGAGGTCGTCGTACGTCTCTCGCCGGACGGTGCCCGCCGGCTCCCGTACGTCACCGATCGCGCCGCCGCCCTGGAAGCGCTGGAGGCCGCCGGCTCAGCGGACGAGCAGGGCTGGGTGACCGTCACCCTGGCCGTCGAGTCGGAGGTGGTGGCCTTCAGCCAGTTGCTCGCCCTCGGCGCCGAGTCGGAAGTGCTGGAGCCCGCGGACCTCCGTGAACGGTTCGCGCAGGCCGCGGCCCTGATGCACGCCCGCTACCGCGGTGGCGGGGACGGGGACGCCGGCGGCGCTCAGCGGTAGTCGTCAACCGGTGCGTCCTTGCCGCCGTGGACGACGTCCAGGAAGTACCCCCAGGCGTCCGGCCTGCTGCCGTCGGCGTCCGTGAAGCCGTACTCCCTGGCGAGCTGCCCGCTGGAGAGCGTCTTCCCGTTCCAGCGCGCCCGCTCCGGGTCGGCGGCGACGGCGGCCACGGCGCGTCCCACGTAGAGCGGCGACTCCGCCACGGCGAAGTGGGGCTGCTGGGCGACGGCATCGCGCCAGTTCTCCTCACGGACCCCGAAGGCGTCCAGCATCTGCTCGGAACGGAGGAATCCGGGGGTGACGCAGACCGCGGTGCACCCGGTGTCCCTCAGGTCCTCGCCGAGGGTGAAGGCCATCCTGATCGGGGCGTTCTTGGCGAGGTCGTAGTAGAAGTTCTCCCGGAAGCGCCGGTTGTACTCGGGGGTGCCGTCGGTGATCTCGACGAGCAGCCCGCCCGGCCTGCGCACCAGCAGCGGCAGGGCGCAGCTGCTGGTGATGATGTGGCTGCGCACGCCGAGCTCGAGCATGCGCAGCCCGCTGTCGAGGTCGGTGTCCCACATCTTCAGGTTCCACTCGAGCAGATGGTCGCCGCCCCAGAGGTCGTTGACGAGGACGTCCAGCCGCCCCTGTTCGCGGTCGATGCGGGCGACCAGCGCCCGCACCCGGTCCACCTCCAGATGGTCCGTGGGGACGGCGATGCCCTCGCCGCCCGCCTCGGTGACCAGTTCGGCGGTCTCCTCGATGGTCTCGGTCGCCCGTCCCACCTCGCTGAGGTGTTCCCTCGTCGTGCGGCCGGTCGCATAGACCGTCGCTCCGGCCGCTCCCAGCTGTACGGCGATGGCGCGGCCCGCGCCCCGTGTCGCGCCCGCCACCAGCGCGATCTTTCCCTGCAGTGCCCCGTCGGTGGTCATGGTGCGACCGTCCCACGGAAATCCGACACCTTCTGTCCGCATTCCCGAAAGGCAGCATTTCGGCGGCTCCACGTGCGCGGCTCCACGCGAACCCCGATGCTTGTCCCGTGATGGACGAGACGGAGTTCTGGGAGATCATCGACAGCACCCGCGAGGCCGCCGAGGGCGACCCCGAGGACCAGGCCGAGTCGCTCGTCGACCGGCTGCTGCAACTCGACCCCGACTCCGTGCTGGACTTCGCCCGCCACTTCGAGTCGCGCTACAACCGCGCCTACCGCTGGGACGTATGGGGTGCGGCGGCGGTGCTGCTCGGCGGAGCGAGCGACGACGCCTTCGACTACTTCCGGTGCTGGCTGATCGGCCAGGGGCGGGAGGTCTTCGAGGGCGGGGTGCACGATCCCGACTCCCTCGCCAATCTCCTGGAGGACTTCGACGAGGAGATCGACGGCGACGGTGAGGAGCTGGGGTACGCGGCGGACGAGGCGTACGAGCAGCTCACCGGAGCGGTCGCACCCGATCTGGGGATTCCGTCGCAGTCGGCGGAGCCGGAGGGCACACCGTTCGACTTCGACGACGACCGGGCGCTGGCGGAGCGGTTCCCGGCGCTGTGGGAGCGCTTCGGAGTCTGACGGTCCGGGAGGCCGGCGGCCCCGGGCCGTACGGCGGCCCGACGCGTCGACTGTCCGGCGGCCCGCGCGCCGCCTCACGGCTGCGGCCGGGTGCCGCGCGTACGCTGCCTCCGGTGAGCACCCATGCACCGCCGCCGCAGCGGTCCGGGCGGCTGTCGCTGACCGCGCGCCGCAAGGCCGCGACCCAGCTGGAGATCGCGCGTGCCGCCGCGGTGTTGTTCGCCGAGCGCGGCCCGGACGCCACCACGGCCGAGGAGATCGCGCACCGCGCGGGGGTCGCGCTGCGCACCTTCTACCGCTACTACCGCGGCAAGCAGGATGCCGTGGCCCCCCTGCTGGCGGGCTGCGCGGAGCGCCACCGGATGCTGCTGTCCGCCACCACTGCGGGCACGCCGTTTCCCGAGGCTCTGGAGCGTTCCGTCGCCGAGGCGCTGTCAGGGCAGGGCGAGGACGTACGGGAGAGCCTGCGCTGGACGCGGATCGTGCTGCGGACGGCGGTGGACGACCCGGCGCTGCGGACCGTCTGGTATCGGGTGCACCGTGAGTCGGAGGAGCGTCTGGTGCCGGTGCTGGCCGCACTGGCCGGCGGGGAGACGGACCCGCTGTCGGTCCGGCTCACGGCGGTGGCGGCCACCGAGGCGATGCGCGTCGCACTGGAGATGTGGGCGGCGGACGCGCGGGCGGCGGAGGCAGAAGCGGCACACGCGGCCGCACTCGCGGTGCGCTGTCTGCGCGAACTGACGGGCGGATGGGCTTCCTTGCCGGGTACGGGCACCGTGACCGGCACGGGTGCGCCCCGGACCGCGGCCACGCGCGACGGTGTGTCGCCGGCTCCTCAGGGGCCGAGCGTGCGTCCCATCATCACGTCGTCGACGTAGCGCCCGGCCAGGAAGAACTCACCGGGCAGCACACCCTCGACGGTGTAGCCCTCGGAGGCGTACAGCCGGCGGGCCGGGGTGTTGTGGCCGAGTACGCGCAGGGTCATACGGACGGCACCCAGCCGCCGTGCCTCGTCGGCTGCCGCTCGCAGCAGGGCCCTCCCCACTCCGTGGCCGCGCGCCCAGCCGGCCACGGCGAGGCCCTGGATCTGGCGTACATGCTGGTTACAGGCGAGCCGGGTGGGGACGCGGATGCATACATAGCCCGCGAGCCTCCCGTCGTCGGCCTCGGCGACCAGATAGCAGTCGGGCGGGTTGGAGGGGCCGAAGAAGGGTTCGTCCTGCGGCGCCGGGTGGGACTGCACGGAGTGCAGGGTGGACCAGGTGGCGCTGTCCAGCTCGCGCAGTGCGGTGTCGTCACCGCTGTGGGCCGGGCGTATCGGGTACGGCGCAGGGGACGTTGACATGACGGCACTGTGTCACGAGGGCAGGATGGGACGCATGCGCATTGCGATCACCGGTTCGACCGGGCTCATCGGCACGGAACTTGTCCGCTCCCTGACGGCCGGGGGTGAGCACGAGGTGGTCCATCTGGTGCGTCGGCCCCCGCGCTCTTCCGACGAGGTGCGATGGGATCCCGTACGCCAGGAGGTCGACGCGGTGGGCCTGATCGGCTGCGACGCGGTCGTGCACCTTGCGGGGGCCGGGGTGGGCGAGCACCGCTGGACGGAGGCCTACAAGAAGGAGATCCGCGACAGCCGGGTGCTCGGCACGGCCGCGATCGCCCAGGCCGTGGCCTCGCTCGAGACGCCGCCGCGGGTGCTCGTCTGCGGCTCCGCGATCGGTTACTACGGTGACACCGGCGACCGTGCCGTCGACGAGAGCGCGCCCCCCGGTTCGGGCTTCCTGTCCTCGGTCTGCGAGGAGTGGGAGGCCGCTGCGGCACCGGCGCAGGAGGCGGGGATCCGGGTCGCCTTCGCCCGTACGGGTCTGGTGGTGGCGCGTGAGGGCGGGGCGTGGGGACGGCTCTTCCCGGTCTTCCGGGCGGGTCTGGGCGGCCGGCTGGGCAGCGGCCGTCAGTACTGGAGCTTCATCTCGCTCGACGACGAGGTCGCCGCACTCCGCCACATCATCGACACGGAGGGCCTCTCCGGCCCGGTGAACCTGACCGCCCCGAATCCGCTGACCAACCGCGAGGTGACCGAGGCGATGGGCCGTGTGCTGGGCCGTCCCACTCTTCTCACCGTCCCGTCGTTCGCGCTGCGTCTCGCCCTGGGCGAGTTCTCCGAGGACGTCCTGGCCAGCCAGCGCGTGCTGCCGGGGAAGCTCATCGAGTCGGGATTCGGCTTCTCGGCCCCGTCGATCGACGAGGCCATCCGCGCGGCTCTGCGCTGACCGGCCGGGACCCGCCGGTTCCGGCCGGGACCGCCCGGAACCGGCCAGGGCGGTCGGGCCGGGTGAGGGCGGTGCCGGTGCAACCGGTCCCGGCCGGTCCTGCGCCCTTCGCGGCCTCCCCCGCACGCCCGGCGCGGGCGCGCGCGGCGTGCGGGCGCCCCGCTGTGCGCACCCCGCCGGACCGCCCGGCCCTGCCATGTGGCAGCGGCCGTCGCGCAGCACCGGAGGCGCACACATGTGCGAGCGCGTGCTGCCGGGCGACCGATGTGCGCCGCTGGTGACCCGCCGTCCGCAGGGTTTCTACTCTCCTCCCGAACTTCCGCATTGCGCGAGCCCGTTGGGGGAATGAGGCCCCACACCAGCCGCGCCGACCTCGGGGAGGGGCACGTGCTCAGCAGCGCACGCCACGCGGACGTCGTCATTGTCGGGGCCGGTGTCGCCGGCCTGACGGCGGCCCATCAACTGACCAGTGCGGGAGTGACCGTCACCGTCCTGGAGGCCTCACCGGGCGTCGGGGGCCGGATGGCCACCGAGCGGGTCGACGGCTTCCGGCTCGACCGGACCGGACATCTGCTCAGCACCGCATATCCGGAGCTCCGGCGCACGCCGGGGCTTGCGGGGCTCGAGCTGCGTACCTTCGCGCCCAGTGTCCTGGTGCACAGCGAGGGCCGCCAGCACAGGGTGGGCGTACGACGGAGCGCGCTTCGGGGCTCGCCCACTGCCCCGCGGCGCGTGGGGGGAGCGCTCACCGCCGCGCGCGCCCTCGCGAGCGCCCCCCGTACCCCGCTCGGGAGCCCGCTGGACCAGGCCCGCCTCGCCACGGCGCTCGGCCGCCTCGCGACGACCCCGACCCGCCGTCTCCTCGCACGACCCGAACTCGCCGCCCTGGACGGCCTGTACGCCCGCGGCTTCTCCGCCCGTACGGTCAACGGCTTTCTGCGGCCTCTGCTCTCCGCTCTGCTCTGCGACCCGGAACTCGTCACCTCCAGCCGCGTCGCGGACCTCGCCCTGCGGGGCTTCGCCCGCGGCCGGCTGTGCGTCCCTGCGGGCGGCGCCGCCGCGCTGCCCGAAATGCTCGCCGCGACCCTCCCCCCGGGGACGGTCCACACCGGTGTCCGCGTCACCGACGCGTCGATCAGCGGTGTGCTCACCGAGGAGCACGGCACCCTCAGCTGCCGCTCGCTGCTGCTCGCGACCGGCGCCCGCACCGCCGCCGCCCTGCTGCCCGGCTTGCGCGTACCCGCGTTCCACTCCGTGACGGTCGTCCACCACACCGCCCCCGCGCCGCCGGCCGAGGCGGCGCTGCTGCTGGACGCCGACCGCACCGGTCCCGTCTCGCACACGGCGGTGATGAGCGAGGTGGACCCGTCACGTGCCCCGCACGGCCGCGCGCTCGTCACCTCCACCGTCCTCGGCCGGCCGCCGGCGGACCTGGACCGCCGTGTCCGCTCCCAGCTCGCGAGCCTGTACGGCACACCCACCGACGACTGGGAGCTGATCGCCGTCCACCACGATCCCGAGGCGGTGCCGTCGATGCCTCCGCCGCACGACGCACGGCGCGCGGTACGGCTGCTCGACGGTCTCTATGTGTGCGGGGACCACCGCGACACCAGCACCGTGCAGGGCGCCCTGTTCTCCGGACGCAGGGCCGCTCATGCGATCCTGCGCGACTTCGGCATCCAGCCCGGATACACCGCCGGTCCGCTGACGCCCGACTCGGTCGCCGCATAGGTCCTGTCCGCTCCGGCTCCGTCTCATGAAAGCCCGGGCGCCTCGACTCCCACTCGAGGACCGGTCGCCCGGGAGCGCGTGTCCGCCAGGGGGCAGTCCCCTCAGGGGTCCTGACGCCCTGCCAGGCAATGGACCGTCACATCGAAGGCCGTCAGCCGATCGCCATCACCCGGTCGCGGTACCCGCGTACCGCGGCGGCGTCCCGGAACGGTTCCAGACGGCGTTCGAAGTCACGGATGTACTCGGTCGCGCGGGCCGAGCGCATCTCGGACGCCTGCTGCGCGGCCTCCGCGCCGAGGACGCAGGCCTGGTCGAGCTCGCCGAGGCCGAGACGCGCGGTGGCGAGGACCACGCGGCAGAACAGACGGCTGCGGGCGAAGCCGGGCCCGCGCAGCTGCAGGGAGCGCTCGGCGTGCTGGACCGCGGCACGGTACTGCTGGAGGTCACGGTGGCAGTGCCCGAACTCGTCCGCCAGCTGCGCCTCGTCGAAGAAGCGCGCCCAGTGCGGTACCTCGTCGCCGGGGCGTGCCGCCGTGAGCGCCCGTTCGGCCCGTACCAGTGCCGAGGTGCAGGAGCGGACCTCGCCGAGCACCCCGTGGCTCCGGGCCTCCACCGCGTGCAGGAGCGCCTGGACGACGGGCGGAGCGCCGGTGCCCACGCCCTGCTGGGCGACCCGGGTGAGCTGGACGGCTTCCCGTCCATGGCCGAGATAGACCGCCTGCCGGGCCATCGTGACCAGGACGTACGCCCCGTAGGCCCGGTCCCCCGCCGCCTGGGCCAGCCGCAGCGCCTGCACGAAGTACCGCTGGGCGAGGCCGTGCGCGGCGATGTCGTACGACGTCCATCCGGCGAGCCGGGTCAGGTCGGCGGCCGCGGCGAACAGTCTGCGTCCCGTGGTCTCCCCGTAGCTGCCGCGCAGCATCGGCTCGGCCTCGTGCTCCAGATAGCGCACCAGGGCCTGCCGGGCGTGCCCGCCGCCGTACGTCTGGTCGAGCGTCCGGAACAGCTCGCCGACCGAGCGCAGGGCCGCGATGTCGCCCGAGGTGACCCGCTGGCCGGGGCCGCGGTCGGTGCCGCGCTGCCTCGGCACGGGTGCCCTGCCCTGCGTGCCGGGCGCCCGCGCCGGCAGCGGCGGGGCGGCCGCCGGATCCGGCCGGCCGACGCTCTCGTCGGCCCGGCCGATCAGCCAGTCCCGGCTCGGCACGACGAGTCCCGCGGGGGTGAAGGCGATCTTCCGCAGTTCGGCATGACTGCCCGAGTCCTTGCGCCACAGCCCGCTGACGATGTCCACGGCCTCCTCGGGGGTCGCCGCGAACTCCAGCCCCGCGTACACCGGCGCACAGGCGTCCAGCCCCAGGTCCTGCGCGGACAGCCGCCGCCCCAGTCGGCGGGTGAAGACCTCGGCGATCAGGGCGGGGGTCGTGCCGCGCGGCTGCTGCCCGCGCAGCCACCGGGTCACCGAGGTCTTGTCGTACCGCAGGTCCAGACCGTGTTCCAAGCCGAGCTGGTCCACCCGGCGGGCGAGACCCGCGTTGGAGAAACCGGCCTCTGCGATGAGTGCGGCGAGCTGGCGGTTGGGGGTGCGCTGCGGGGGTCGTTCCGTCATCAGCTGTGCGGTCTCCTGCCTTCCGGGCCCCGGTGTGCAGCCCATGGGGGTACTCCCCCAGGAGGCAGCTCTGGGGGAGAAGCCCTGCGGGAGGAACGGCGCGAATTTAGCGGGACTGACCGACCCGTCAGGCGCCTTGCCCCCGCATTCATCCGATCGTGTGAGGATTGAGGACAGCGCTGACGGTGCGACGTGAGTCGTACAGTGGCCGGGCGCGATGGGTGCACTGTGAAAGCGTGAGGGAGGCACTACGGTGAGCGAGCTGCGATTTGTCCGTCTGGGCTTCGGCGAGGACGCCGTGGAGTACCAGACGGCATGGGACGAGCAGCGCCGGGTGCACGCGGCCCGGTTCGCCGGTGAGATCCCCGACACCTGTCTGATGCTGGAGCACCCTCCCGTCTACACGGCGGGGCGGCGCACGGAGGACAGTGAGCGCCCCCTGGACGGCACCCCCGTCATCGACGTCGACCGCGGTGGCAAGATCACCTGGCACGGCCCCGGTCAGCTCGTCGGCTACCCGATCATGCAACTGCCGCGCCCGGTGGACGTCGTCGCCCATGTGCGGCGGCTCGAGGAGGCGCTGATCCGCACCTGCGCCGAGTTCGGCGTGGAGACCACCCGGATCGAGGGCCGCAGCGGCGTCTGGGTGCTGGGCGACCCGGTGGAGCAGCGCGGCCGGGACACGGCGCAGCGCCCGGCGACCGGAGGACTGTCGCTCGACTTCGACCCGCGGCTGCACGACGAGGAGTTCGACCCGCGCCTCAGCGGCCCCGAGTACGCCCCGTCCAACGCCGGCCAGCGCCGGGAGGACCGCAAGCTCGCCGCCATCGGCATCCGGGTCGCCAAGGGCGTGACGATGCACGGCTTCGCACTCAACGTGAACCCGGACAACACCTGGTTCGACCGGATCGTGCCGTGCGGCATCCGGGACGCGGGCGTCGCCTCGCTCGCCGGCGAGCTGGACCGGGACGTGACCATCGCCGAGGTGCTGCCGGTGGCCGAAAAGCATCTGCGTGAGGTATTGCAGAACGCGGAGCTGCAGCCGCGCTCCGTCGAGCACGCGACCGGTCAGGACCCGGTGCCCGCCGGGTGAGCGGTATGAGCGGCATGGGGAATGCCCGCCCATGGCCAGAGGTTGGCCGGGCGTAGGGGCATCAAAACATCGGGCGTACCCTGGTGGTCGCCGAGGAATCGAAGTGTAGGGAGCCGGTCGTGTCCGCTGTCGCACCCGACGGACGCAAGATGCTGCGTCTGGAGGTCCGGAACAGCCAGACCCCCATCGAGCGCAAGCCCGAGTGGATCAAGACCCGGGCGAAAATGGGCCCCGAGTACAACCAGCTGCAGAAGCTGGTGAAGAGCGAGGGCCTGCACACGGTGTGCCAGGAGGCCGGCTGTCCGAACATCTTCGAGTGCTGGGAGGACCGCGAGGCGACCTTCCTCATCGGCGGCGACCAGTGCACCCGGCGCTGTGACTTCTGCCAGATCGACACCGGCAAGCCGCAGGCGCTCGACCGTGACGAGCCGCGCCGCGTCGGTGAGTCCGTGGTCACGATGGACCTGAACTACGCGACCATCACCGGTGTCGCACGCGACGACCTGGAGGACGGCGGCGCCTGGCTCTACGCGGAGACCGTCCGCCAGATCCACGCCCTGACGGCGGACCGCGAGGCCGGTCGCACCAAGGTCGAACTCCTGATCCCCGACTTCAACGCCGAGCCGGACCAGCTGGCCGAGGTCTTCTCGTCCCGCCCCGAGGTGCTCGCGCACAACGTCGAGACGGTGCCGCGGATCTTCAAGCGCATCCGCCCCGGCTTCCGCTACGAGCGCTCGCTCAAGGTGATCACGGAGGCCCGCGCGGCCGGACTGGTCACCAAGTCCAACCTGATCCTCGGCATGGGCGAGACCCGCGAGGAGGTCAGCGAGGCGTTGCAGCACCTGTACGACGCGGGCTGCGAGCTGATCACGATCACGCAGTACCTGCGGCCCTCGGTCAGGCACCACCCGGTGGAGCGCTGGGTGAAGCCCGAGGAGTTCGTGGAGCTGAAGGAGGAGGCCGAGGAGATCGGCTTCTCCGGTGTGATGTCGGGCCCCCTGGTCCGCTCCTCGTACCGGGCCGGCAGGCTCTTCCAGCAGGCGATGGAGCAGCGCCGGTCGGCCGCTGCGCAGCAGGACGGGGAGATCCCGGCCTCCCAGGCCGTGTGAATTCCCGCACAAGATATTACCGGCCAGTAGTGGCCGGATCGGCGCGGCCCGTACGCTCCCCGCAGGTCGGGGGCGCGTACGGGCCGCGTTGGCGTTCGGAGGTTGGGAGTAAAGGTTTCATCGGTGTTTGACCCCTCAGTCACACCCTGGTAACACCAATCATTGACCCTGGATTTCACGTACCGCACGCACGCGCCCACTCACCGCTACCTCGCCCCCGAGGAGACTTCCACCATGCAGGCCGCGACCTCCGTACGCGCCAACGCCTTCCCGTCCCTCACCCAGGCCCTTCGTGCCGTGGAATCCGTACTCCTGAGCGGGGGCCAGCGCACGGCCCGCCGCAACGCCTGGACCGCGGTGCTCGAGGACCGGCGCCGCGCGAAGGACCGGGTCGAGACCGAGCATGTGCTGGAGGCCGCGCTGACCCGCTCCTCCTAGGCACGTAAACTTCAGAGCATGGCGAGGAAGGAACAGGCAGAGACTGCTGCCTCTGCGAACCCCGGGCGACTCAAGCAGATCGCTCTGACGTACAAGATGACCCGGCGAGCCGACCCAAGGGTCGGACTCATCGTCGCGGCTGTGGGAATCGTCACCTTCGGTGTCCTTCTCGCGATCGGCTTCTTGATCGATCACCCGTACTATCTCGGCCTCCTGGGCTTCCTGCTGGCCTTCCTCGCCATGGCGATCGTCTTCGGACGCCGCGCCGAGCGCGCGGCCTTCGGGCAGATGGAAGGACAGCCGGGCGCGGCGGCCGCGGTACTCCAGAACATCGGCCGCGGCTGGACCACGACCCCCGCGGTCGCGATGAACCGCAGCCAGGACGTCGTCCACCGGGCCGTCGGCAAGGCCGGCATCGTGCTGGTCGCCGAGGGCAACCCGAACCGGGTGAAGACGCTGCTGGCGGCCGAGAAGAAGAAGATGGCCCGCGTCGCGGTGGACGCGCCCGTGCACGACATCATGGTCGGCAACGGGGAGGGCCAGGTGCCGCTCAAGAAGCTGCGGACCACGATGGCCAAGCTCCCGCGGGTGCTGAGCGGGCCGCAGGTGACGCAGACGAACGACCGGCTGCGCGCGATGGGCGACCTGATGAGCAACATGCCGCTGCCGAAGGGGCCGATGCCCAAGGGCATGCGGATGCCGCGCGGCGGCAAGGCGCGCTGACGCCGAGCGGCGCGCGTACGAACGGTGAGGGCCCTGGCAGCGCCGGGGCCCTCGGCGCGTCCTGGGGTACCCCTGCGGTGTTGCCGCCTACCGGGTTGGGCGCCCGGGGTGTCCGTCCTCAAACGCCGGACTGGCTGGGGCGTGTGGGCGTGCCCGGTGTTGTGTCGATGAGGTCCGGTGCCGTTCCGGGGCTCGCGTCCTGGACGGCATGATTTACGGCGCGCCTTGCCCCTGCCGTCATGGCACCGCTCGGGTTGCGCGCCACAAATCACGCTCTAGTGTCCCGGACACGACCCCTCCACGGCCCCTGTCCCGCAGACGGGGCCCGGTCACCCTCGGGGGGCATCAAATGCAGCCCGAGCCAACCCGTATCGCCTCGCCCCGGGGCGCCTACGGTGCTCGGGACAGGGGGACTCGGAGGGGTCGTATGCAGAGACACTAAAGCGTGATTTGTGTCGCGCAACGACATCGGTGCCCTCTTGGTCCGGGTGGGCGCGACGTAAATCATGCCGTCGTCGCATACGAGCCCCGCAGAGGCCCCCAACCTCACCGACTAACGCCCCGGGCAAGCCCCACACCCCAGCCCGTCCGGCGCTTGAGGACGGACACACCGGGGCACGCCGCGGCACCGGCCACACCCCAAGGCCGTCCGCCGATTGAGGACGGACACCCCGGGCGCCCAACCCCGCTACTTAGATCCGCACCTGCACCGCGCCGGAGAAGCGGTCGTGCAGGCCCCGCCCGTCGCGGTCCCACACCAGCGCCGGGATCGCGAGGCCCAGCAGGACGCTGCGCAGGACGACGCGGCCCAGGCCGAGGCGTCCGCCGTCGGCGGCGATCACGCGAAGGCCCAGGATCCGCTTGCCGGGCGTGCTGCCGACGGTGCCGACGGTGAGCACGCTCAGCGCGAGGAAGATCAGCAGCGTCCAGTTGCCGGCGGCCTGCCGGCTGCCGTCCGCGAGCAGCCCGTATGCGATGAGCATGCACAGCGCCCAGTCGATGAACAGCGCACCGAAGCGGCGTCCCAGCGGCGCGATCGCGCCCGGACCCTCCGGCGGCAGTCCGAGCCGCTGGCCCCGGTAGCCGAACTCGGCTCCCATGTCCTCGGCCGCCGCGCGGGGGCCGGAGAGCCACGAACCGATTGCTTGCCTGTTGTCCACCCGCCCACGGTACTGTGCGCGTTTTCGATCACCGTGCGCCGGGTGTGCGCGATCGTGTCCGCGATCGCGGCTCGCCACCGGTCCGGTTAACGTCCGCGAAACAAATGAGTCATGCTGGAGAAATCCCGTCTGCCTAGGGTCGTGTGCAGCGTGTGCCACCGCACTGGCCGCACGACCGAGTGACAACCCCGTCCCCCCGGGCCGGGAGTAGGAGGAGTTGGATGTTCCAGAACGCCGACGACGCCAAGAAGTACATCGCGGACAACGACGTAAAGATGATCGACGTCCGGTTCTGCGACCTTCCGGGCGTGATGCAGCACTTCACCATCCCGGCCACGGCGTTCGACCCGTCCGATGAGCTCGCCTTCGACGGCTCGTCGATCCGCGGCTTCCAGGCGATCCACGAGTCCGACATGGCGCTGCGCGCGGACCTCTCGACCGCCCGCCTGGACCCGTTCCGCCGTGACAAGACCCTGAACATCAACTTCTTCATCCACGACCCGATCACCGGCGAGCAGTACAGCCGTGACCCGCGGAACATCGCGAAGAAGGCCGAGGCCTACCTCGCCTCCACCGGGATCGCGGACACGGCGTACTTCGGTCCCGAGGCCGAGTTCTACGTCTTCGACTCGGTCCGCTTCGCCACCTCGGCGAACGAGGGCTTCTACCACATCGACTCCGAGGCCGGTGCCTGGAACACGGGCGCGCTCGAGGACAACCGCGGCTACAAGGTCCGCTACAAGGGCGGTTACTTCCCGGCCCCGCCGGTCGACCACTTCGCCGACCTGCGCGCCGAGATCTCCCTGGAGCTGGAGAAGTCCGGTCTCCAGGTCGAGCGCCAGCACCACGAGGTCGGCACCGCCGGCCAGGCCGAGATCAACTACAAGTTCAACACGCTGCTCGCCGCGGCCGACGACCTGATGCTCTTCAAGTACATCGTGAAGAACGTCGCCTGGCGCAACGGCAAGACCGCGACCTTCATGCCCAAGCCGATCTTCGGTGACAACGGCTCCGGCATGCACGTCCACCAGTCGCTGTGGCAGGGCGGCTCCCCGCTCTTCTACGACGAGCAGGGTTACGCGGGCCTCTCGGACACCGCCCGCTACTACATCGGCGGCATCCTGAAGCACGCCCCGTCGCTGCTGGCCTTCACCAACCCGACGGTGAACTCGTACCACCGCCTGGTCCCGGGCTTCGAGGCGCCGGTCAACCTGGTGTACTCGCAGCGCAACCGCTCGGCCGCGATGCGTATCCCGATCACGGGCTCCAACCCGAAGGCCAAGCGCGTCGAGTTCCGCGCCCCGGACCCGTCGTCGAACCCGTACCTGGCGTTCTCGGCCCTGCTGCTGGCCGGTCTGGACGGCGTCAAGAACAAGATCGAGCCGGCCGAGCCGATCGACAAGGACCTCTACGAGCTCGCCCCCGAGGAGCACGCGGGCGTCCCGCAGGTCCCGACCTCCCTCCCCGCGGTCCTCGAAGCCCTCGAGGAGGACAACGAGTACCTGCAGGCGGGCGGCGTCTTCACGGCCGACCTGATCGAGACGTGGATCGACTACAAGCGGACGAACGAGATCGCCCCGATCCAGCTGCGTCCGCACCCGCACGAGTTCGAGCTCTACTTCGACATCTAAAGACGCCGCAGGTCAGAGCGGTCTTCCGCTCGCCTGGGCCGTCTGTTGGCCGTCGGCCGCGCCTTCCCTCCCCGGAAGGCGCGGCCGGCGGCCGTTTCTGTGGGGCCGACGGCCTCACCCCGCCGAGCGGGCGACGCCGGCCTTGGCGTGCAGGCCGCCCACGTACGCTTCCGGGGCCGCACCAGTCCAGCCGCAGACGGGGGTTCCCCATGAGTGAGCAGCCGAAGAAGCCGTTCCTGTACGTCGTCGTGTGTGCGGCGGGCATCGCCGGTGATGTCGGAAAGCTGATCACGGCGGCGCAGGAGCGGGAGTGGGACGTCGGCGTCGTCGCGACCCCGCAGGGCCTGGGCTTCATCGACACGGCGGCGGTCCAGACGCAGACCGGCTATCCGATCCGTTCCGCGTGGCGTCTGCCCGGTGAGCCGCGTCCGCTGCCGCCGCCGGACCTGATCGCGGTGGCTCCGGCGACGTTCAACACGATCAACAAGTGGGCGGCCGGGATATCCGACACGCTCGCCCTGGGCATCCTCTGCGAGGCGTACGGACTCGGCGTCCCCATCGCCGTGCTGCCGTTCGTGAACGCGGCGCAGGCCGCCCATCCCGCGTACCGCCACAGCCTGGACAGGCTGCGCGCGATGGGTGTCCTGCTGGGTGACCACGTCCCCCACCAGCCGGATGACACCGGCGGGCGGGAGGCCTTCCGGTGGGGTCAGGCCCTCGAGCTACTCGCGCCCGGGGCCGGGTGAGTCAGGGCGGGAGGGCCACCGCCCAAGCGGTGGCCCTCCCGCTTCATCCGGGGCTCCCGGATCAGTCCCCCGGCCGCCCGGCTGCCAGCAGCTCGCGCAGCTCCGCCACCGCCTCTTCCAGCCGGCCCGCGAAGGCCCGCATCTGGTCGGCGACCTTCAGCGGCGTGCTCAGATAGAGGTTGAACCTCTCGGGCAGCAGCACATAGGCCACCCCGATGCACCGGCTGCTGGTGGACCCGAAGCCGAAGTACTGGATGTTGTGGGACGGCGCCGAGCTCGTGCTCAGATAGTCGTCCCGCATGGTCAGCCAGCCCGGTGTCCGGTAGAGCGCGGGCTGGTCGGTCACGCCCAGCTCCCTGCCGCGCCGCCGCTGGATCAACTCCAGCTCCCACAGGTGCTGTTCGGGAGCCTGGCCGGCCTGGCACTCCTTCGCACGCGCCACATGCCGCGCGGCGGCGGCCCGGAACGCGCCGCGGCGGGTGTCCGCGTCGGCTTCCGGGTCCTCCATCACCCGTACGAACTCCAGCATCTCCGGTGTGACGACGCGCATCGCCTCGGTGCGCCCGTTCCGGTACTGGCGGGTCGCGATGGACTCGTACGTGGCGCCGATGAGCCCCTTGGCTCGCTGATGGGCGAGCTGGTAGGCGGCCTGGACGAAAGCGTCGGGAGAGACCCCGAGCGCCTTGATCGCGTCGCTGCCGAAGCCGTCGAACGACACCGTGGTGGTGGCCGTGGCCCGTCCGTACGCGGCGAACGCCTCGGCGGCGGAGCGCACCTGGGCCCGGAGCGCGTCGTCCAGCTCGAACACCACCGGTTCCACGTCGGGCAGTCCCCGTGAGCGTGCTCCGGACTGCCGGGAGTGCTCCTCGGCCGGGGTGGAGAGCAGGGCGTCGGTGAAGTTGAGGATGGTGGTCCCGTCCAGCTCGCAGTGCTCGACGTTGATGCCGGCGCGGCCGTCGGCGAACACCACGAAGGACACGGCCTTGTCGAACCAGCGGTTGCCGCGGTCGCCGTAGAGCAGTTCGTCGCAGGCGTCCTGGATCCCGGTGGGGGCGAAGTCCTCGAGGCAGACGCAGAACAGTGCGGTCTCGATGTCCTCCAGCGCATCCGCGTTGCGCGGGTGGCGGGCGATGAGGGTCTGCCGGGCGGACGCCCACTCGGCGCGGGCCATGGTGGTGAGATGGCCCACCGAGGTGTCTGCGGCGGCCGGTTCGGCGCCCGCCTTCATCACGGCCCGCAGACCCGCTTCGAGGTCGTCCAGGCCGTACGGGACGCCGTCGTCGCCGAGCACGTCCATGCGGAACATCCCGCCGCGGAAGAACACCACGACGTGCCGTGCCGTGGACGGGCCCGGCATGCGGTCGCTGTAGGGGGCGCGGACGGTGTCCTGCTCGAGGCCGGGGATACGCGTCGTGGAGAACAGGTACGTGAGCTGCGCCATGGACTGCGGTGCTCCGCGCAGCACCACGGGCTCGATGAGCTCCCGGTCGAGCAGGCGCTTGTAGTTGAGGGCTCCGGCGATGAGTCCGGCGGCCCGCTCGGTCTGGGTCCCGCCGGAGTCCTGGAAGAGGAAGAAGAAGTTGGCGTTGAGGGCGATCCGGTCCCGCCGGCCCAGGTAGCGGTACGGCCAGAAGGTGTCGAGCCAGCTGTGTACGCCTTCGGTGGAGTCGTACTCCCGCAGCGCCGCCTGCAGTACCGGGCCGGGGCCGTCGGGCCGGAGGAAGGCGGCGATCTCGTCCTCGGTGGCCGCCCGTTCCTCCGCGGTCAGCAGCGGCGCGCACCAGGTGAGGAAGCGCTCGCAGCTGTCCTCCAGCGTGGGCAGCGGTACGCGGGGCAGGCCGTCCTCCCGGGAGAAGGTCGCGCCGCCTGCTGCACCGTGAATGTCGTTCAATTCTGCTCTCGATTCGGTTCGTCGGGACCTGAGGTGCCGTTCGGCCGGGAAAGGTAGAGCTGTGCGTGGAGCCAGCCTTCCGCCTCGAGGCCCCGCGCATCCACTCCGGCGGCCGACATGCCGTCGAGTACGAGCGCCTGTTCCCGTGCCGAGGCGAACCGCCGTTGTCTGAAGGTCCCGTCGATCCGGACGGTCCGGTACCCCAGTCCGTCCAGGGCTTCCCCGACCGCGTCGAAGGGGAACATCCGCAGCACGAAGTGGGCCATCCACGGCAGGCGGCCGCCCTGCGCGCGGACCACCCGGGTCAGAGTGCGTTCGGTGACATAGCCGATGCAGCCCGTGGAGATCACCAGGTCCACCCCTGCGAGCCGGTCGCGCAGTGCGGGCGTGGGGTCGTCCGTCTCCAGGTCGGCGTGGACCGCGTCGTCGAGGAACCCGGCTTCGCGCGCGTACGACAGGGCGCTGACGGAGGCGTCCAGGCCGACGAAGCGGACGGGCTGTGCGGGCCGGCGTGACCGGGACAGCTCCCTGTCACGCGCGAGCAGGGCGTCTCGGGACTCCCCCGCACACTCGCGCTCACCGTAACGCTCGTAGAGCTCGTCCATGGTCGCGTCGTACTTCATCAGGGCCGCGTTGATCCCGTACGAGCAGCCTATGTCCAGCACCGTGGGCTCGGCCACCTGCCGGGCCTCCCGGTACTCGTTGACGAATTTCGCGAAGTACGGCTTGGCCAGCTGGGGCACGCAGTAGCCGAGCGGGCGCAGGACCTGGAAGTAGGTGCGCGGATCGGGCTGGTGGTAGATGTCGTCGAGCGAGACTTTTCCGGTCGCGTCGAAACGCACGGGGCTGGCTCCTCCGTAGACAGTGTGGGACTCGCGGCGGGAATCGGTTCGCGGCGCTGCTCGGTGGGGTGCCGCGCCGATCCGGTCCGATCCGGCCCGTCCTACCGACCTGGACGACGTCGAGGACGTCGGCGGCGTGAGGGACCTAGGTCTGTCCGGGCCTAGTCGAGCAGCCCGTCGCCTCTGACCGCCCGGCCTTCGGCCGTCAGATGCTCGGGCAGGACACGGCCGAAGAGCTGCCGGGTCCGTGCCACGCTCCCGATGACTCCGGGGCGCTCGCTGTAGGCGAAGATCGCGGAGTGGCGGGCGAGTTCGCCCGCGACCGGGCTCACCCGGTGCAGCGAGTAGCGGCCCTTGAACAGCTGGAGGTCTCCCGGCTGCAGGGGGAGGCGCCGGACGAGGTGGTCGCCCCGGCCCTCGATCACCGCCCTGACATCGTCGAAGCGCTCGTCCTGCGCCGTCCTGATGTTGGGGCAGTACTCGAAGTCCCCGCCGCTCCCGGCCTGCCGGGTGAGCATGCTCACGGTGAACTCGTTGGTGTCGAAATGCCAGGGGTGTTCCATGCCCGGCTCTACGACGTTGAGCACCAGCCCGGACAGCGGGTCCGCCAGTTCGTGCAGCTGTCCCAATCCGAAGCAACGGGCCACGAAGCGCTGGAACTCCCGGTGCGAGTAGAGCCTGCTGATGAGCGAGCCCTTGGGGATGCGGTCGCGTGCGACGAAGGCGTTGCCCCGCTGGAACGTCGTGCGGCCGGGGTGGGCCCGCGGCAGCCCGGGGTCGAGGGCGATGTTGTAGACGTTGACGGTTTCGACGTCGAAGTGAGCCCGGGGGGCGATGGCCGCGCACTCCCGTTCGAGGATGTCGCGGTGCGAGGGTCGGATGAAGTCCGGCAGTACGGTGCAGCCGAGTTCGGCGAGCTCGCGGCGGGCGCGCTCGAGCACGGCCAGGGCCTCGGGGCTCCCCGGGTCCGACAGGGGATAGCGGGTGGTGTCGACCGCCTGGTCGAGCGTCATGGTGTCCGGAGCGCTCATTCGATCCTCTCCACGCACGGGCAGACCGTCCCGAGCCGGATGCCTCCGCCGCAGCCCGGTACCGGCGGCGGACGCCCTGGGGTGTCCGCCGCCGGTACCGGGCGTTCCCGGCCCGGTCATCACTCTCGGGCTTTCAGCAACTCCGCTACGAAGCCACTGAGTTGACGTTCCCACAGCTCCGGCTGGTTAGTCTGTGACACGTCGCACTCGCCGTGCGGGCGAAGGGTTGCGCGGGGTGCGGGATTACGCGGTGTGCAGGGTCAGGCCGTAGCGGCTCAGGATCTCGTTGACGGGCTGGAACCAGGTGTTGCCGCCCGAGCTGCAGTTGCCCCAGCCGCCGGAGGTCACGCCCTGCGCCTGGTCACCGCTGATGAACGAGCCTCCCGAGTCCCCTCCCTGTGCGCACACGTTCGTCCTCACCATCCCGTACACATCACCCTGGGCGTAGTGGACGGTCTCGCCCCGGCCCAGGACCGTGCCACAGTGCCAGTGGGTGGTGGAACCCGAGCGGCAGACCGAGGTGCCGACCGGAGCCTCCCATGAGCCCCGGACGAGCCGGTCGGGGATGGTGCCCCAGCCCAGCACCACCGGCACCGTCCACCAGCCGAAGCCGGTGCTCACCCAGGCGTAGTCGTCACCGGGGAAGGACGAGCCCTGGAACCAGCCCATGTCGGAGCGGTCCCAGCCGCGGACGAAGCTCCCGGGCCGGCCGCAGTGCCCCGCCGTGACGAAGCCGCCGCGCACCGAGAAGCCGATGGAGCAGCGGACGTTGCCCGTGTAGTACGGGTCACCGCCGACGACTCCGGCGGCGTAGGTGGCCGGTGCGTGGCGCACGGTCTCGACATGGACGGGGCCGCCGCGCCGGGCACGGTCGACGAAGGCCCTCACGTCGGTGGTGTCGCGCTGTGCGGCGACGACCTGCACGACCACCCGGTTGGCGCGGGGGTCGACATGCCAACCGCTCACGCCTGCCGGTGCTTTCAGCCGGTCGATGCGGGCCTTGACCGCGTCGAGGTACGCGGCGGTGTGGACGACGAGGCGGGCCTCGGCGCCGGTCGCCCGTACGGCGAAGGCTTTCTGACGGCTGGTCACGGCGACGACCAGTTTTCCGCGGTCAGGGTCGAACCAGGTGCCGGCGTATGCGTCGCCGGCCGCCTTCTCCGCCTTGCCCTGTACGGCGAACGCCGCCTTCTCCTGCGCGAGGCGTTCGCGTGCCTGCCACTCGGTCAGGCCCAGGTCCTCGCGCATCGCGGCGATCAGCCCGGACGGCGCGGCCGGCTCCTCCGCGGCCGGTGCCGCGGCGGCGGTGGGGGTGAACACGGCGCCGCTCCCGGCGCCGAGCAGGAGCAGTACGCAGAGGGCGGAGAGGGCGGTGCGTAAGCCCGTGAGCCTGCTCGGTGCACGTCTCGTATCGCGGCTCATATCAGTGATCCCTTCGGTTGTTCCGGTTCGTGGGGGTGGAACAGCAGGAACTGAGAGCGCTCTCCGCAGCGTAAGGGCGACGCCCTTGACTGCCCAGAGCCGCAGCGGCACGACTCGATGGCGGTACGGGCAGCTCGGGGCGGCGGTGAGAAGCGGCGGCGGCACGGCGGCCCGCTTCCGACGCCGCGCGCAGGGGTTGTCCCGAAGTTCACCCGAACAGGACCTAGACTTCGAATCCCGACAAATCACCCAATGGGGACGCAGTCTTCGACCGGAGGGCAGCTCGATGGCCGATGCGACGACGCCGGACCCGACGGCAGCGGATGCGGCCGCACTCGCCGCCGAGGCGTACGTGTACGGATATCCGCTGGTCTACCAGCTGACGGTGGCCGGGGCCTTCGCGCGCAAGGGAATCGGGGGGCTGCCGCCGACGCCGTTCAACTCCTTCGCCCACTCCCGCAAGCTCGCGGACCACCACGACGCGTTCGTGTCGGCCAACAACGACACGGTGTACTCGGTCGCCCAGCTCGACCTCTCCGGCGGTCCGCTGTCGCTGCGCGTACCCGACAGCGGCGGGGCGTACCACGTGCTGCAGTTCGTGGACGCCTGGACCAACACCTTCGCGTACGTCGGATCCCGCGCCACCGGCACCGCGGGGGGCCGGTGGCTGATCGCTCCGCCCGGCTGGCCGGGACGGGAGCCCGAGGGGGTGCGGGGGGTCATCGACGCGCCGACCGCCGTGGTGACGGTCGTCGGGCGCTGGGCCTGTGACGGGCCGGAGGACATGCCGAGGGTGACGGCACTCCAGGACGCGCTGGAGCTCGAGCGGCTCGATGCGGCCGAGCACCGGACCGGGCTGCCGACTCCGGAGCCGGGTGTGCCGGAAGCGCTCGGCTTCTTCGAGAAGCTGCGCGTGTGGATGGGTGACTTCCCGCCCTCGGCGGCCGACGCCGCCTATCAGGAGCGCTTCCAGTCGCTCGGGCTGCTGGAGGAGGGGCCCTCGCCCTATGCCTCCCCCGCCCCTGCGCTGGCGAGGGCGCTGAAGGAGGGGTTCGGCGAGGGCCGGGCGCGGATCGAGGAGGCGGCCGGAGCGGCACACCGGGGTGTGGTGCCCGCGGCCCACGGCGGTACGGCGCCCGGGAGCGGGGCCCCCGGGGAGTGGATCACCGATCCGCATGCCTGGGACTACAACCTCGACCACTTCGGGGTCGGCACCCTCGATTCACCGCAGTGGAAGTTCCCCGACCGTACGGCGTCCTACCTGGCCAGGGCGGTGGCGGCACGCACCGCCCTGTGGGGTGTCCACGGCTACGAGACGGTGTACGCCAGGACGTACACGGACTCCCGCGGCGAGCGGCTGAGCGGCGAGAAGGCATACACCCTGCGTCTCGAACAGCCGCCGCCGGTCGAGGCGTTCTGGTCGGTGACGATGTACGACAGCCCCGACCACTATCTGGTGGCCAATCCCATCGAGCGGTACTCGATCGGCGACCGCACCCCGGGGCTCGTGCGCGCCGAGGACGGTTCGCTCACCCTCCACATCCGGCGCGAGCGGCCGGACGACCCGGACGAGGCCGCCAACTGGCTGCCCGCGCCGCCCGGGGAGTTCCGGCCCGTCGTACGGCTCTATGTGCCCGGGGCGGCGGTGCTGGAGGGACGTTACCGGCTGCCGCCGATCGAGCCGGGCGGGCCGCACCAGGGATGACGTGCGGCCCGGGGCGCGAGACCCCGGGCCGCACGTGGACCCTTCCGAGGAGCGCCGTCCCGCGGCCCTCGGGTCCCGGGTCCTGCGGTGTCAGTCGGCGTAGTGGATCAGCGACCGCACCATGCTGCAGGTGGTGTCGGACGGCGGGTGGATGCCGATGCGCTGGGCGGCGGTGCGTATCCGGCGGTTGCTGGCGTTCGCCGGGTGGTAGACGCCCGTGTCGAGCAGGGCGATCGCGAGACGCATGGCCTTGAGCCTGCGGTTGTGGGACTCGTACCACTCACGCGGCAGCCCGGCGGGCAGCGGCTGCTTCCTCGGTTTCCCCGGCGTCACGGCCGGCGCTGACTTGGTCCTCCGCTTCGGCTTCGGATTCGACGTCTGGTGCGGCGTCGTCGTGATTGCGGCAATGGCCATCGGCGACCTCCTGGCGCGGTGGTTGGACCCTCACGAACTAGTTCGATTTTACCGCCCGGCACTGACAATCGCCGCTGGCCAGACGGGGTTTGAGGGGCGGAAGGGGGTACCTTGACGGGATGGAGATCTGGATCAATCCCGCATGTTCCAAGTGCCGCAGCGCCCTGCATCTGCTCGACGAGGAGGGCGCCTCGTACACCGTGCGCCGGTACCTGGAGGACGTGCCGTCCCCTGACGAGATCCGGGAGGTGCTCGGGCGTCTCGGGCTGGAGCCCTGGGACATCACCCGGACCCAGGAGGCCGTGGCGAAGGAGCTCGGTGTGAAGGACTGGCCGCGTGAGGAGTCCTCGCGCGACCGGTGGATCGCGACGCTCGCGGAGCACCCGAAGCTGATCCAGCGTCCGATCATCACGGCTGAGGACGGCAGCGCCGTGGTGGGTCGTACGGAGGAGGCGGTACGGGACGCCATGAGCCGCTGAACCGGCTTCACCGCACGCGGTGTGCACCGAGAGCCCTGTCCGGCCGGGGAGGCCGGTTCGCCGCGGCTGAGCCACAGCGCTCCGGTGGCGAACCGGCGCCCCGGGTGCGCGGGGCCGCCGGAGCCGGTCGGCACGGCGCTGCGACGGGGCGCCGACTCCGGGGATGGCCGGCACATGCCGGGTATGAGACGCCGCAGGAACCCCCAGGTCCGCGCCCACCTGCGCAAACTTAAGCCCCAGTTAAGGAAGTTACGGCTGAGTCATTGAGCACGGCCGCGCGCCGCCCCCGTACGTAACGGCACACGGATCGGATCCGGTCGCCGTTCACGGCCGGGAACAGGAGCTCTCACGTGTCGCGTAAGAAGTCCCTCAGCGGAAAGAAGAAGATCGCTCTGCTCGCCGGCGCCGCGGCGCTGGTCGGAGGCACCGCCATCGTCATGACCGGAACAAGCAATGCCGGAACGAGCAACGCTTCGGTGGCCTGTGACGGACTGGCCCAGGCGGTCCGCAACAACGAGAACTTCATCGCCGGTCAACGGGCCAATCCCGACGCCCAGTCGGCAGCGAGGATCACCAACCGCGAGGCGGTGATCAAGCAGATCAAGGTCCAGCAGAAGGCGGCGGGCTGTGCGGAAGGCTCCGGCGGCGGTGGCGACCAGGCAGCGGCTCCGGCCCAGCCCCCGGCCGACCAGGGCCAGGGCCAGGCGACGGGTGGCGGGGGTGCCGGAGCGGGCGGCGCCGGCGACGTCGTCTGCGCGGGGCAGAACCTCACCTTCTCCAATGACGGCGGCGCGCCCGCGGCCTCCAGCGGCGAGCTGCCGATCGGCACCAAGATCAAGGTCACCAACCTGGCCAACAACAAGACCACCACCGTGGAGATCACGTCGACCTCCGGCAGCTGCGCCCTGCTCAACGCGGCGGCCTTCGAGCAGGTCCGTGAGCCCGGCAAGAACGTGATCCGCCAGGTGCGCATCGAGCGCCTCGGCGCGGGCGGCGGCGGGGACCAGGCCGCCCAGCCGCCAGCCGCCGAGCAGCCGCCCGCGGGCAACGCCGGTGACCAGGGCGGCGGCGAGGTCGTCTGCCAGGGCTCGACGGTGACCCTCTCCGGTGAGGCCGGCGCCCCCGCGGCCTCCAGCGGAACGTTCCCCGTCGGCACCAAGCTCAAGGTCACCAACCTCGACAACAACAAGTCCACCACCGTCGAGGTGACGTCCGCATCCGGCAGCTGCGCCCTGCTCAACAACGCCGCCTTCGAGCAGGTCCGTGAGCCCGGCAAGTTCCTGATCCGCAAGGCGCGCATCGAGCGCGTCGGCTGACCCGGGCGGGCCGACGCACGGGAGGGGCGGCGCCATCTGCCGCCCCTCCCCGCAGGCCCGCGCGGGGCTCCTCGCCGCAGCGCGCCCCGACCCCACACCGGGGCGACACGGTCCGCCGGGGTCCGCCCCTGACCCCGGCGGACCGTCCCGATCCCGTACGAGGCCCTGTATACAAAGGCGTCCGAGCACCTCACCGCGACTCTCGCGCGGCTGCGAGGGACGCGGGAATGCCGAGTAACACGGGGTTCACAATCGGGCAATGGACGGGAAATCCGGAATTGCCAAGCTGCGCCTCATACCCCGCAGCACCGTGCAAAGGATGAGGCCCCGTGACGTTCATCAAGGCTGAGTACATCTGGATCGACGGCACCGAACCGACCGCGAAGCTCCGTTCCAAGACGAAAATACTGACCGCGGCCGTCGCCGGTGTCGACGAGCTGCCCATCTGGGGCTTCGACGGATCCAGCACCAACCAGGCCGAGGGCCACGCCTCCGACTGCGTGCTGAAGCCCGTCTTCACCTGCCCGGACCCGATCCGCGGCGGCGACGACATCCTGGTGATGTGTGAGGTCCTGAACACGGACATGACCCCGCACCCGACCAACACCCGGGCGCAGCTGGCCGGGATCGCGGAGAGGTTCGCGGGCCAGGAGCCGATCTTCGGCATCGAGCAGGAGTACACCTTCTTCGACGGCGACCGTCCGCTGGGCTTCCCGGCCGGTGGCTTCCCGGCCCCGCAGGGTGGCTACTACTGCGGCGTCGGCGCGGACGAGATCCACGGCCGTGACGTGGTCGAGGCGCACCTGGAGAACTGCCTGACCGCAGGTCTGGGCATCTCCGGCATCAACGCCGAGGTCATGCCGGGTCAGTGGGAGTTCCAGGTCGGCCCGCTGGCGCCGCTGGAGGTGTCCGACCAGCTGTGGGTGGCCCGCTGGCTGCTCTACCGCACCGCCGAGGACTTCAACGTCTCCGCGACGCTCGACCCGAAGCCGGTCAAGGGCGACTGGAACGGCGCCGGCGCGCACACCAACTTCTCGACGAAGGCGATGCGCGAGGGCTACGACGCGATCATCACCGCGTGCGAGTCGCTGGGCGAGGGCTCGAAGCCGATGGACCATGTCAAGAACTACGGCGCCGGGATCGACGACCGTCTGACCGGTCTGCACGAGACCGCCCCGTGGAACGAGTACAGCTACGGCGTCTCGGACCGCGGCGCCTCGGTCCGCATCCCGTGGCAGGTCGAGAAGGACGGCAAGGGCTACATCGAGGACCGCCGCCCGAACGCCAACGTCGACCCCTACGTGGTGACCCGCCTGCTGGTGGACACCTGCTGCTCCGCGCTGGAGAAGGCCGGCCAGGTCTGACCCCCGTACCGCCGAGGAGGCGCCCGACCGGAACCCGGCGGGCGCCTCCTTCGCTGTCGGTGGGGTCTGCCATGGTGGTGCGCATGCTTGAGATCACCGTGCAGACCGAGAACGGGCAGCGGCACGTCCGCCCGACAGCGCAGCAGCTCGACGAGCTGGTGCGGCGGATCGGCGCGAAGGGCGACAACTTCCTCGTCGTCCAGTGCATACCCGACCTGCCCGATGTCTTCATCCAGGTCTGGCACAAGAAGCGCCGCGACTACATGCTCGAGCACCGCGACGGCGGGCACGACCGCCATTTCCAGGCGCAGGTCGACCGGCCTGAGGCGGTGGTGGAGGCCATGCTCGGCTGGGCGCGGCGCGAGGACGGCTGGGACGCCGGCCTGGACTGGACCCTGCTGGATCTCGGACCGGAGCCGGAGCCGGCACCCGAGCTGGATGCGGGCGACCGCGAGGTGCTCGAGACGCGGGTGCGCGAGCTGCTCGTCGGCGGCTACGACACCCGCGCCCAGCTGGACGAGGCCGCCGAGGACTATCTCGTCGACGGCAAGCACCGCCCGGTGTCGCGGGAGCAGGCACGGCAGCTCGTCGACCGGATGTGGCTGGAGCGGGTCGCCGAGCAGGCGGGCTGGGAGGGGGAGACCGACCCGGAGCGGATCACCAGCGCCTTCGCGGCTCTGGAGGCGAGCGGGATCACCGCCCGGGAGCACTTCACCTGCTGCCGCAGCTGCGGTCAGTCCGAGATAGGCGGCGCAGGCTCGCCGGACGCACGCGGTTTCGTCTACTTCCACACCCAGTGCACGGACTCCGCGGCCGCGGGGGCCGGACTGACCTTGCCGTACGGCGGGTTCGACGGCTCGGCGCAGACCACGGCGTCCATCTGGCGGGAGGTCGTGGCGGCGCTCGCCGACGCGGGCCTGTCCGTGGAGTGGGGCGGTGACCCGGGCCAGGCGATCACGGTGACGCCGCTGGACTGGCGGAAGAGGCTGGTGGGGTGAGCCCGGCGGCCCGGACAGGACATGCTGCCGGCCTGTGATGCGTCAGATCCCGCCGGGATCACGCCACATGGCGTCCGCCCAGTGAGAGGGGCCTGCTGCCGTATCCCCGCGTCTGCTTGAATGGGGCAATGGCCAGCCTTCAGAACATCGCGACGGGTCGCAGCGACCTCGAGCCGTTCTGGCCGTCCCGTCAGCACCACGACTTCGACCGCGTGTGTTGCCGCGTGAGGAACGCGTCGGCCCTCTAAAGCCCTTTCGGACCCTCCCGAGCCGGACCTTTCCGTGCGGGACCTTCCCGAGCCGGGCCTTCGGCCGACGCGCACGACGTACGTCCCGTCATCACCGACTCGACGCCCCCTCCGCGCGAAAGAGCTGATCCCCCATGGCAACCGCCCGTTCCCTCTCCACCGCGACCGCCACGATTCCCACGGCCGCCGTGCCCACCGCGCCTTCCGTGTCCGCTGCGTCCTCCGCTCCCGCATCTGCGGTGCCGGCCGCCTCGGGAGCCCCCTCCACGCACCGTCACCGGCTCCGGGCCGTCGCCCCGGACGAGGCCGTGCACGTCACGGACTTCCTTCCGCCGGGCGCCACCTGGCTGCCCGCGCCCCCGCACACGCTGCCCAGTCTGCCCGGCCGCCCGCCGATGGTCGGGTATCTGGTGCTCGTACCGGCGGACCGGCAGCCGCCCCTGTACGGTGCCGCCGCGCCGGGACTGCCACCGGTCTCCCCGGCCCCCGCGCCGCCTGCCGCCGTATCCCCGGGGGATTCACCCGCGGGCGGGGACGGGCAGCAGGGCGCGGCGGAGGGGCCGGTGCGGATCGATTCGTCCCGGCGGACCGCAGTCGTCGGCGACCGGCCCCTCGAGCTGACCTATCTCGAGTTCGAGCTGCTGGCCCATCTGGTCGCGCATCCGCACCGGGTGCACACCCGCGACCAGTTGGTGACGACGGTGTGGGGCTACGGCCACGTGGGCGACGGCCGGACCGTCGACGTCCATGTGGCGCGGCTGCGCCGCAAGCTGGGCGCCGAGCACCGCCACACGATCCAGACCGTGCGGAGGGTCGGCTACAAGTACGCCCCGTGAGCGCCCCGTAAGAACCCCCGGGGCACAGAGCCCATGCGGCGGAACCCTCATGGGGCCTGGGTCGTCCCGGCCCGGACCGGCTCCACCGAGCCGGTCCGGGAGCCCGGTCCAGGGGTGCCGGTTCCTGCTTTCCCCCTGGTCTCCCTGATCTCCCCCGGTCTCCCTGGTCTCCCCTGGCTTCCCGGGTTTCCCTGGGAGCGGAATTGTTTCCCTGCGAGCGGAATGCCCGCGGGTTCCCGGCCCGGCGGGGGCAGAGTGGTGACCATGAGGCTTCTGGTGCTGGGCGGGACGGAGTTCGTGGGCCGGGCGGTCGTCGACGGGGCGGTTGCACGCGACTGGCAGGTCACCGTGTTCCACCGCGGTCGGCACCCGGCACCCGAGGGGGTGACCGTGCTGCACGGCGACCGTGAGGCCCCCGGCGGGCTGAAGGCCCTCGAGAAGGCCGACGGCGACTGGGACCTGGTGGTGGACACCTGGTCGTTGGCGCCCCGCGCCGTACAGGAAACGGCGCGGCTGCTCGCGGACCGCGCGGGGCGTTACGCCTATGTGTCCTCCCGCTCCGTCTACGCATGGCCGGCTCGGGCGGGCCAGAACGAGAGCGGCGCCCTGGTGGAAGGTGCCGAGGCCGGTTCAGGGCCCACGGACTACGCCAGGGACAAGCGGGGCGGTGAGCTGGCCGCCGTGGAGGCCTTCGGCGAGAAGCGCTCCCTGCTGGTGCGGGCGGGACTGATCATCGGCCCCTGGGAGAACGTGGGCCGGCTGCCCTGGTGGCTGAACCGGGTGGCCCGGGGCGGCCCGGTCCCGGCGCCGGGCCCACGGGACCTCCCCTTGCAGTACATCGACGTGCGTGATCTGGCGCAATGGGTCCTCGACGCGCCGGGCCGGATGCTGTCCGGCGCGTACGACGTGGTGAGTCCGCCGGGGCACACGACCATGGGCGAGTTGCTGGACGAGTGCGTCGCGGTCACCGGGGCGGACGCACGGCTGTGCTGGCTCGACGCGGAGACGGTCGCGGCGCGGGGGGTCGCTCCTTGGACGGAACTGCCGATCTGGATCCCGCGCGGCGAGACGTACGACGCGATGCACGGGGCGGATGTGTCCAAGGCCTCTGCGGCGGGGCTGCGTTGCCGTCCCGTCCGGGAGACCGTGGCGGACACCTGGGCCTGGCTGCGCTCCCTCGAGGGGGAACCGCCCGTGCGTGAGGTCCGCAGCCATGTGGGGCTCTCACCGGATCAGGACGCGGCGCTCCTGGCCGGCTTCCGGGGCCGTGGCCCGGACGAAACCGACCTGACCTGACCTGACCCGGCCTGATCCGATCTGCGGCGAGCCGACTCCGCTTTCTTCGGGGGAAGTTGAGGAGTACATCGCGAAGGGATGGGTAGCAGCAGCTGGCTCCCGTATGTGTCGATGAGAGTCTCTCTCGACCGGCAATCGTGGGTAATCGGGGCTTCTCATGCGATCTCCCGGGGATCGCACGGTGTCTGTCGCTCCGTCCGGGTTTGCGGACGGAGGAAGCTACGAATTGGCCATCCGGCTGAACACCGCCCCGACGGCGCCCGTATGGAACGACGCGCTACCCCTCCCGGGATTGGAGTTCCATGGGACGCACATCACGCAAACGCTCAACGCTGGCAACCCGAGCGATCGCTGCCTCGGCTGCCCTCATTCTGGGCGGAGGTGGGTTGGTAGCGGCCAATTACTACGCATCCGCAGGAGAGGGCTGGTCCGGCCAGCGTCCGCTCCAGTCCACGAACGGCTTGCAGTCGGTGTCCACCATCGACTGTCCGGACGTCGGAAACGAGATTCCCGAGGTACCCCAACAGGTACGCGGATCGGTTGACCGCCAACTCGCCACGCTGGACTCCCAGATCACTACGGCTTACCAGAGGTTCGCCGAGAACAAGGCGCGGATCCAGAGCGACCGCACCTACGGCCAGCAGCAGATCCTGACGCCGCTGAAGAACGAACGACTGGTGATCATCCAGCGGATCATCGCCCTCATCAACCAGCAGCAGGCCGCCCAGCAGCCCAAGGGGCTCGAGGGCATGGCATCGTGCACGCTGCGTGGCGACGACGACAACGCCGGCCAGAACCAGACCGGCGGCCAGGGCCAGAACGCGGGCCAGAACCAGACCGGCGGTCAAACCGGCGGCCAGAATGGTGGCCAGGGCCAGAACGGCGGTCAGGGCCAGGGCGGCGGCGGTCAGGCCGGCAACGGCCCCGCGGCCGGGGACTTCGTCGACATCAAGTCCGTCCAGCCGAACGTGCAGAACCCGCGTCAGCTCCGGAACGCCTCCCGCGGCGTCTTCACCACCGAGTGCGGCACGAACCAGAACGGCAAGTTCAACCCGGACAACGTCATCGTGGCGCCCGGTGTGAGCAACGGCGCGCACCATATGCACGACTACGTCGGCAACCAGGCCAACGACGCCTTCGCCAGCGACAACTCCCTCGCGCGCGGCCGGACCACCTGCCGTAACCAGGGCGACAAGTCGAGCTACTTCTGGCCGGTGCTGCGGGTGCAGAACGGTCAGAACGCGAACGACGCCCAGGCGGACGGCGGTGGCAAGGACAAGAACGTCGGCAAGATCCAGACGCCGGCCCAGGTCACGATGAAGTTCGTCGGCAACCCGGCCGGCAAGGTCACCGCGATGCCGAAGTTCCTGCGCATCATCACCGGTGACGCCAAGGCCTTCGTCAACGGCCCCGCCAACGCCAACGCGTCCTGGAGCTGCACGGGCTTCGAGAACCGCCAGCTGAAGGACAAGTACCCGATCTGCCCGCAGGGCAGCAAGGTGGTGCGGTCGTTCAAGTTCCAGAGCTGCTGGGACGGCCAGAACACCGACAGCGCCAACCACCGTACGCATGTGGCCTTCGCCGACAAGAACGGGCGCTGCGCGAACGGCTTCAAGGCCATTCCGCAGCTGGTGCAGCGGATCGTCTACAACGTGCCGCCGCCGGCCTTCGGCGGGAACAACCCCAGCGTGTTCGCGGTCGACTCCTTCCCGGAGAACCTGCACAAGCCGATCACCGACCACGGCGACTTCATCAACGTCTTCAACCAGAACCTGATGAACCAGGTGGTGAACTGCATCAACACCGGACGTAGCTGCCGGTAGTCATCACACCGGCAGTCATCGCAACCGGAAAGGGCCCGCCGTACCCGGCGGGCCCTTTTCGCGTTCCCGGCCTCGCGCACCATGCGGCCGTCCTGCTTCACCCTCCGCGCACCCGGGTGTCCCGTGTGCCCCGGGAAGCCCGGGGCACACGCCGCCCGCGGCGGCCTCAGTGGTGGCCGGAGTGGTCCTGCTTGCCGCCCGAGCCACTGGCGTCGCCGCCCCCGTCATGGCCGGAGTGCCCGTCGTGCGAACCGCCGCCGTTGGCCGCGCCCGAGTGTCCGTCGTGCGAGGCTCCCGTCTCCACATCGCCGCCGAGCCGGTCGCGCAGTGCCGTGATGACCTTCTCCTCGCCGCTCGCGACCCACTTGCGGCCCACGAGATAGGCGCCGCCGTAGTCGTTGGCCTCGTTGATCCACTCACGCTGGCCGCGGTCGGTGGCGAAGGTGGTCAGGACGTATTTGCCGTCCTTGGTCGCGCAGTTGGCCTGCCGCAGCTCCTTGGCGTCCGTGGAGACGTTGGGCTTGCACTCCGCCTGGGCCGCCAGCTGTTCCAGGGTCCCCGTCGCCGTCTTGGGCACGTCGGGGGCCTTCTCGTCACCCGCCCCGCAGCCCGTGAGAGCCGTGACGGCGGTCAGGGCGAGCGCGGCCAGGGCTATCGGAGTGGTGCTTCGACGTCGATCCGTACGCATCCGGCCATCCTGCCCGCTCGGCTCTCTTGTGTCATCGCCGACGCGGGGTAACGTGCGGCACGGCCCTTTTCTCCCGAAACCACGGCGAAGTGACCATTAGCGGTGCGTAAGGGTATCGCGAGGGGCGGCGCATGGTAGGGGGCTTCTGATGGATCTCCGTGGAGGAAGGAGCGGCGTCCGGTGCGTGCTCTCGGAGTGCCGGCTGAAGCCCTCGTACTGGACGTGCTTGGGCTTTCGGCCGGTGCGGCGAGTGGGGGTACCTCCCACGCCGTAAGGCCGTGGGGGCGTGCCGGACGTCGCGACGCCGCGGAGATCCGTCAGAAGCCCCCTAGGCGGGACGGGCGGTCGAACGGCACCGGATGGAGATCCGGGAGGCACCCGCGTTCCGGGTCTGCGCGGACGAGCCGCCGGCGCCCACCGCCGTGTTCGGTGCGATGGGCGCCGGTCGGTGCGTCAGGGCCGGTCGGGCAGAGAGGGAGAGCCGGCTGACGGCCCGGTGCATGTGGTGGACCGCAGGGCTTCGGTCAGTCCTTGATGAAGCACTGGATGTAGGCGTTGCCACTGGTGCCGTCGTAGGTGTACTCGGTGGTGTCGTACGCCGTGTAGGTGTGACGCTCGACGTGGATGCGGCGGAAGTGGTCCACGTACTGCCAGCGCAGTTCCGGCCTGGTGCTGAAGAAGGGGATGAAGACGCCGCCGGGGCGCAGTACGCGCACCACCTGGGGCACGGTCTTCGCCCACAGCTCTTCGTCCTTCCACACCTCCATGTCGAGCGCCGGGTCGAAGAACATCCCGTCGATGCTCTCCGTGGGAAGCTCGTGGATGCGCTGGAAGAAGTCACCGCGCTCGATGGACAGGGTGGGGGGAAGCTCCGGGTGCTTGGCCCGGAACAGCTCTTCCACTTCGTCGAAGATCTCGAGCACGGTGTGGCTGCGGGTGGCGGGGTTCTCGGCGATGCGCAGCGCGGACAGGCCGAGTCCCAGCCCGACCTCGTAGAAGTCGGTGCCGTGCTGGCACAGCAGATCCGCGCTGGCCCACATCAGGTCCCGTTCCCACTCCTGCATGGCCTGCTCGCCGCCGATACTCAGGGTGACTTCGCCATTGGTTTCGATGAGCCGGATCTCGGGCTTGGCGCTGTCGGCCTCGGTGGCGGTGTCATGGTTGGCGTGGCCGGTGCCGGTCTGGGTCATGGCTGTTCCTAACTTTCGGGGGGGCCGGTCAGTTCTGCCGGGGGACGACACCGAAGTGCCGCCGGGCGGTGGTGATCGCGAGGTCTTGTACGGCGAAGACGGTGAAGTAGTAGGCCTGGGGAGCGGTGCCGGGCGCCACATGCACGCGGAAGGACACCTCGCGGGCTTCCCGGTCCGATCCCTTGATCTTGGTGACGGCTGGTTCGACCACGGTGTCGTCGCGCAGATAGCTGGGGACGAACAGCCCCAGGCGTACGGGTCCGGGTCGGGCAGCGGTCAGGTGGGCGTGTACGTCGAGCACCTCGCCGGCGGCGACCTCGTCCGCGGCGTACGCCTGGAGTTCGGGGGCGCCGGGGACGCGGAAGACGACGTCTCCGCACCGCAGGCACACCACGCAGACGGTGTCGAGGATGTGCGGCAGGAGGCCGCGCCGGGTGAAGCTCTGGGCCGGCCGGCCGCAGTGGCAGACGACCTCTTCGACGTGTTCGTCCAGCCGGCTGCGGTCGCCGAAGTAGGCGGGGTAGTTCATCAGCTCGGTCTCCGGGGAGGCGGCGACCTGCTGGGCGATGACGTGGTCGAGGGATTGCAGATCGGCGGTGAGAGACGCGCGGATCTCCCGTTCCGACTTGCTGGCCAGGCTGGTCGGCCGGGCCACCCACTGATCGGTTTTGCGGGCCAGCTTCTCCAGCCTCGGCCGCAGCGGGTCCTGGGGCGGCAGCAGTTCGCCGGTGAGCAGAGCGGTGAGCCGGGCGCCGGTGGTGAGCACCAGATCGTCGGGCCGGTGGTCGGAGGGCTGGGGGGTGGGCAGGTCCGCGCTCCGGGCGGAAGGCAGGCCGAACCTCATGAAGGCCGGGTAGGGGTGCGAGCCGGCCAGGCTGGCGTTGAGGACGTCGACCGCGTCCGCGCCGGTGGCCGCGGCGTGCATCCAGGCCATGTTCTCCGGGCGGTCCGAGTCGTGCACCGAGACGGCCGAGACCACGGTGCGCGCGGGGCTGTCCAGGGCACTGAGCAGGAGTTGGTACCGGGGGTCGTAGAGCGCCAGATCGGACAGGGGCCCGCTGTTGCAGGCGCTGAGGACGACCTCCGCGGCCCGCACCTGGTTGAGCGGCACCAGTTTGTCCTCGGGCTTGTAGCAGGGCAGTCCGTAGGCGCAGCGGGGGCCGAGCGCGCCGGGGTCGCGCGGCGCCGTCGAGTTCAGACCGCAGATGGTGAACTCGCCGAGGTTGATGCTGTCGTCCTTGCCGTGTCCCTGGAAGACGACGGAACGCCAGCGATGTTCGAGGACGGCGGCCTGGATGTCGGTCCGCTCGAAGTCGCGGTCGTCGTAGGTGTGGACGCCGGCCACGGACGCCGGCCGGTCGGTGTCGGTGAACAGACCGGTTCGGGTCAGGGCGCCGTCGGTCCGGGCGTATTGCTTGGCGATGTTCCACAGCAGCGAACGCCAGTCCCGGCCGCTGAGGAAGGACAGGCCGACGTCCGGCGCGCGGTAGCTGCGGTTGAGCAGGGCGCGGAGCGGGTCCATCCGCAGGTGGGAGTAGGTGCCCACGACCAGGAGCGTGCCGCGCGTCTCGTCGCCGAAGCGGTCCAGGTCGGCAGGAGACAGCCAGTTCCGGGCCAGAGGGCGGACGAGGTCGACGAGCCCGTCGGGCAGGTCGGCGGGTTCGTCCAGCAGGACGGCGTGGTCGACCGGGTCCGGGAGCAGGGTCCCGTCGTAGAGCTGCCGGGCCAGATCCATCGACGCGGTCAGGTCGGGGCGTCCGGTGGCCACCAGGGGGATGCGCTGCCTGGCGGGGTCCTGCAGGAACACCTTTACGGCTTGGGGCAGTTCGGCTTGTTCCACGGGCTGGAACACGGACACGTGGTGCGTGTCTGCCGTGCTGTCGTTCGGGGCGGAGGCAGCAAGGTGTCCGGTCCCGCCGAACTGCTGTGAGGTCACTTCCATTTTCCTGATTCCCTGAACGGCGCCGCTCCGGCAGTGCCGGGTGCGGGGCCGTTCAGATGGCGTGAGCGTTGGGGGAGGTCGACCGGGCGAACCGTCCGCGGAATGCGAAGGCCGCGGCCATCGCGGCCAGGCACAGGCCCGCCGCGACCGGGAAGACCGCACGGGCTCCCAGTGGATCGACGAGGAGGCCGGCCGTCTGCTGGCCCACTGCGTCGCCGGTCACGGTGGCCAGCGAGACCCAGGTGAATGTCTCGGCCTGCTGCTGCGGGTCGGCCAGCCGGCTGACCAGCGTCATCTCGCATGCGGACACCAGGGCGATCGGGGCGCCGCCCACCGCCAGGGCCAGCCCGAGGGTCAGCTCGGACGTGGCCGCCACCGGCAGTGCGGCTCCGACGGCATACATCAGCAGCAGCCGGGGGAAGCGCTCGTGCGCCGGTCGTGTGGACTGTATACGGCCCAGTGCCAGCGCCCCGACCGCGCTGCCGACGCCCCAGCAGGCGTAGACCACACCCGTGGCACCGGGCGAGCCGAAGTCGCCCACCAGTGCGGGTATGGCCAGCGTCATCAGGCCGATGGGCACGGAGGCCACGCCGACCACGATCACCACAGCCCGTATGTCCCGGTCCGCAAGCGGTCCCCACGCCCGGCGGGGAGCCTGTGGTGACGCCGGGGAGGCTTCGTCGGAGCCGGCGCGGGGGAACGGCGTGAAGGCCAGCCCGATCGCGCCCGCACCGCCCACGGCGGCCACGACGGTGAGGGCCTCCGCGGCCGACCCGGCGATCATGACACCGGCGAAGATCAGCGGTGCGCCGATGACGAGCAGCTCGGTGAGGGTCGCCTCCCAGAGGTAGGCGGTGTCCCGCTCTTCGTCGGTGAGCGGTAGGCGGGCCCACAACGTACGCATGAACGCGTTGGCCGGAGGCAGGGCGATTCCGGCGAGGACGGCCAGTGCGAGTTGGGCCGGGCTCGCAGGGCCCGGCCCCCACACGAGGGCGATGAGTGCCGCCGGATACGCCAGCCCCGTCAAGAGCAGGACGGTTCTCGGGCCTGCCCGGTCCATTCGCCGGGCGATGAGCGGGCTGCCCAGCGCCATGCCCACCGTGTACACGGCCGAGACCAGCCCGGCTTCCGGATAGCCGCCGCCTTGCTCGCGAACCACCAGGATGAGGGCGAGCGACACGAGATAGACGGGCAGACGGGACACCACGCTCCAGATCACCGGCCGGGCGACCTTGGGGCGGGTGAAAAGCCGGAAGAACTGCCGGACTGTCCCGATCATCGTGGCTGGACTTCTTTCGTTCTCGGGAATCTGATCCCAGGGAGCTGACGGGGCTTGCGGTGGCGCGGCGGCCGGGTTCGGGCCGGCGGCCCGCCTACTCGATGTCTATGGAGAACCGGTCGAGCACGTACTGCATGCGCTTTTCGACCTCGGCGGCGGTGGTGCCGGCGACATGGATGTGTCCGCAGGCGTTGTGCGAGGCGCGGCGCGCATGGACCTGGTCGCCCGGCGCCACACGCAGCTCGGCCTCGATGACGCCGGGCAGATCCAGCAGTTCCTGCCGCGAGGTGACGGCCCGGACGGTTCCGGAACGCTGCATCGGCAGCAGCAGGTCGCCCACGCACTGGCGCGCGGTGTAGTCCAGGGCCGGGCGGCGCCCCTGGTAGGCGTCCAGCGTGGCGCCGAACACGTCGAAGCCGTAGGCGTGCCCGTGATTGGCGGTGATCTCGCAGCCGGCCATCCGGACCCCGGCCTCGCCTGCGTACACCTCCCCGTCCTCCTCGAAGAACTCCAGGTGCACATAGCCGTGGTCGATCCCCATGCCGTGGACGATGCGCCGCACCAGGCCGTGGACGTCCGAGCCGGGACCCGGCCCGGCGCCGACGCTGATGTTGGCGTTCATGGCGCCGGCCACGATGTCGAGCGGCCGGCTGGGCATGGCGCTGGGCCAGACGTCCAGGACCTCACCGTCGAAGACCAGAGCACACGCCTCCCACTCGGTGCCCCCGACGTACGCCTCCACGAGCCAGCGACGGGCCGTCAGATCGATCTGCCGCAGGTCGTCGGGGCCGTTGAGCAGGTAGGTGTCGATGCACGCGAAGGAATCCACGGGTTTCAGCACCACGGGCCAGCCGTGGACGCCGGCGAAGTCGAGCGCCTCGGTGGCGTGGGTGATGCGCTGATAGGCGGCGGTGTGCAGACCGAGCTGACGGAACTTGTCCTTCATGGCGGCCTTGTCACGCACCCACTCGACCTGTTCGGCGCTCAGGTGAGGGAGGCCGACCAGGGCGGCGAACCGCTGCGCGATGTGCTGGCGCGGCTCGGAGGGGTTGCAGAACCGGGTCGGCTGCAGCGGCTGGTCCGCGATCCAGTCCAGGTAGCGTTCCGCCTCAGCTTCGAGCGGTACGTCAGCGCGCACCCAGAACGCCGGGAGGTGAGCGGTCTCCCGCAGGTACGGTTCCGACAGGTCGCCGCGGACCGCCTCGAACCGCAGCAGCACGAGCTCATGGCCGCGCTCGCGGGCCGCGTAGCGGGTGAAGCTGCACGAGCGGTCGTCGGCCATGAGCAGGGCATCGCTCACAGTTCCTCCAGCGTCTGCCGCAGGGCCTTCGCCGCGAGTATCTGTTCGCTCTCGGACAGTTCGGGCGACAGGGGTACGCACAGGGTGCGGTCCAGCAGCGACCTCGTGCGGGCGAACCCGTCACGGCTGAGGGCGCGGGGAACGCCGTCGGCGAGATTCCAGGGAAAGCCGTCGGCGTAGAGGGAGCGGCGGCCCTTGAGCACCGGGTGTTCCGGCAGCAGGTACTTGTTGAGGGTCCAGTTGGCGATGCCGCGACGGGTGAGGAGATCGACCGCCGCATCCCGTAGCGCGGGGCTTTCCAGGCGAAGCCTGAGGCTCGTCTTGACATCGCCCGCGGTCCTGGGCAGGAGCGTGATGTCGGGGCGTTCGGGCAACTCCGCGACGGCGATGCGGTAGTGCCGCGCCAGTCCGTCCACGATCTCGCCGAGGTGGCGGAACTGCTGGAGCTGGATGGCGGCCACTTCCTCGCTGGTGACGAAGTTCTCGCCGTAGTAGGCGTCGTCGTTCCAGGTGGGGTAGCGGCCCTGCTGCCGGGCCGAACCGTGGTCGTGGTAGCAGCGCATCACCTCCCACACCGCCCGGTCGCCGGTCACCAGCAGACCGCCTTCGCCGGAGGTGAGGACCTTGTTGTGGTGGAAGCTGAAGGTTCCGGCGTACCCGACCGTGCCGACCTGGCGTCCGTCGGGGAAGGTGGCGCCGAGTGACTGCGCGGCGTCTTCGATCACATAGGGCACGCCGGCGGGCAGCGGTGCCACCGCGCCTTCCATATGGGCGACGATCACCCGTTGGGCGTCCGGGGGCAGGAGCGAGGCGTCGAGGGAGAAGGAGTCGTCCACATCGACGGGTACCGGTATCAGGCCGGTCGCCAGAACGGCCCCGGCCACGGCGACGAAGGTGACGGCCGGGATGTAGACGACGTCCCCGGCGCGGGGCCGGGTGCTGACCAGCGCGAGCCGCAGGGCCTCGGTGCAGTTGTGGAGGGCCAGCACATGGTCGATGCCGAGTTCTTCCGATACCCGGCGCTCCAGTTGGCTCGCCATGCTTTCGGACTCGGTCTGGTACCGGAACAGCACTTTCTGCTCGACGGCCGCGCGCAGTTCGCTCATGTCGGACCAGTCGAGGTAGTTCGCACCGTAGGGAAGGAAACGATGGCCGAGCCGCTTGTCCATGGTCATTTCCGGCCACGTCCCTTCTCCGCTGCGTCCGCGTTGCGCTCCAGGTCCGCTTCCGTCACGGGGTAGGCCGCACCGTCGACGACCATTTCCTCGCCCTTGTAGTTGCGCAGCACCAGCCCTTCCGGGGTGACGCGGTGATAAGGCTGCGCGATGGGAATCTTCCCCAGCCGGGTGGTGAGGACGTACTGCGGAACTCCGAAGCCGGTGATGTGGCCCTGGAGGCCTTCCATGATCTCCCAGCCCTTTTCCACGGACGTCATGAATTGAGAGACACCCGTCACGTTGTCGCAGTGATACAGGTAGTAGGGGCGTACGCGGATACGCAGGAGCTTCGTCATAAGGGAGCGCATGGTCGCGACGTCGTCGTTCACGCCGCGCAGCAGCACCGTCTGGTTTCCCACGGGAATTCCGTGCCTCAGCAGCCGGTCGACGGCCCGTTCCGCCTCCGGGGTGATCTCCTTGGGGTGGTTGAAGTGGGTGTTGAGCCAGACGGGATGGTGCCGGGAGAGCATCTCGCACAACTCGTCGGTGATGCGTTGCGGCAGCAGCACCGGAAAGCGCGAACCGATCCGGATGATCTCGACGCTGGGAATGGCCCGCAGGCCACTGATGATCTCCTCCAGCTTGTCGTCCCGGTACGACAGCGGATCCCCGCCGGTCAGCAGGACATCGCGGATCTCGGGGTGGTCGGCTATGTACCGCAGGTCGTCATCGAGGTCCTCGCCTTCGTTCTTCTCGAAGTACGTGCCGTCGACCTCGGTGGTGTGGAACTTGCGTGTGCAGTGCCGGCAATAGACCGGGCACGCCTCCGTCACGAGCAGGATGGCCCGGTCCGGGTATTTGTGCACCACCCGGTTGGTCTTTCGGTAGAACATGTCGCCCACCGGGTCGATGTCCGCACCGGTGTACTCCATCAACTCGTTCAGAGCGGGCACCGCTTGCTGCCGGACCGGGCAGAGGGGGTCGTCCGGGTCCATCAGCGACGCGTAATAGGGGGTGATGGACCACCGGTATTTCCCCGCGGTCTCCGCCATGGCCTTCTCTTCGTCGGCGGTGACATTGATCCACTGCCGGGCTTTCCCGGCCGTGTTGATGCGCTTGCGCATGTGCCAGCGCCAGTCGTCCCACTGTTCGTCGGGAATGGTGTCCCGTGTGGTGGGCGGTGCGGTTGTATCAGCCTGCTTGCTCGGATAAGGCATGGGGCTTCTCCCATCCAGGGGAACACAAGGTCGTGCGGCCGGCCCGGCGCAATTGCTCGGGTGACCGGCGGCTCAGCGGATTCGCCACGTCATATCGAGGGCGGCACCATGGCGAGTTGACGTAGTTTCCGGGCGATCCGCTGGGCGCCGCGCAGGTCTTCGTCGGTGGTGTCGCCCGTGGTCCGGGCTCCCGAGCCCGAGTCCGGCGACGCTTGCAGACGCTCGGCCAGGTCGCGCTGGGCCGGACCGAGCGGGGGCAGCAGTTCGAGGGGAGCCTTGCGGGCCCGGGCCAGTGCCACGGCGGACCAGGTGGGCGAAGCGTGGCAGGTTTCGGCGCCGGCGTGCAGGGCGTCCACGTCCACGTCCACGGCGCTGTGCAGGCGCAGTCCGGACACGCCGGAGAGTGCGTTCCGCACGGTGGGCAGCCCGGTGTCGCACACCAGGTCGCAGCCGCCGGGGCCGGCGGCGGCCTGGGTGACCAGCGAGCGCAGTACGTCGTCCGTGTAGGCGGCGAGGTCCTCGGCGCGGGCGTCGGCAGCGGACACCAGGACCAGGCATCCCGCACGGGAGCGTGCGCGGGCCGTCCGGGCCGGGGCGAGCACCCCGCAGCGGCCCGGGCCGCCGGGGGTGTCCGTGGGCACGGACAGCCCGGCGAGCCCCTGGATCTGCTGGACCGTGGCCGCGATGGCGGGCACCGGCACGGTGCGGTGACCGCAGTGCAGATACACCACGGGGACACCTTGCGCGGTGAGTTCCTCCGCCGCTTCCGGGGCGTCGCACACCAGGGCGACCTGCGGGAGCGCTCCTTGCCAGGGCCTGTCGCTCGGGTCCATCGGGTGGGGGCGGTAGGCCACGTCCGCCTCGGTGAGGTGGGCGGCGACGCGGCGGCGGGCGGTCAGTGCGTCGAGTCTCCCGGGATCGTCGACCAGCAGCACCCGCAATGGATTCAGTACTGCCACGGTCGTACAGCCCCCAGGCGAGCGATGTCGTCGCTGTACCCCGCGGCCGTCGTGGAGCAGCCGTTGCAGGTGCGTGGCCCCACCGCGCGGAAGTGGTCGACGTGTTTGCGGAAGGTGGGCGTGTCCAGCGCGATGACGCCGCTCTCGCGCAGCGGCGCACCACCGAGATCGCCGTCCTCCCGGTGAGGCAGGCAACTGCACCCGTACGTACGCTCGTTCTTGGCGTCGATGTAGAAGACGTCATCCACGACATGACACACGGGGCCGTTCGGGCGGGGCGTGATGGAGTCCGAGAAGAACAGTTCCTGCTCCTCCGGCGTGTCTCCGTAGAACCGCTTGCCGAGAGGGACCAGCACCGTGTCGGGATCGGCCTCGTAGATCGGGTCGCAGACCGTTCGCACATGATCCGGGTCGGGGTACTTGATGCCGCGGTCCAGTTTGATGGGAGACAGCTCCCACTGGCGGACTCCGGCATCGGTGAGGACCCGCTGGAGTTCGGGCATCTGCGCGTAGTTGTGCGGGCCCACGACCGTGTTCACCCGGGGCAGTACGCCCAGTTCCGCGGCCTGGAGCAGGCCCCGCAGCCCGTTGTCGAACATGCCGGGCGAGCGGCGGTAGACGTCATGGGTGTCGGCGGAGGAGCCGTCGAGGCTCACGATGACCTGCGCGAGCCCGGCCTCGGCGAGCCGCTCGATCTGCCGCGGGAGCATCATGCCGTTGGTGATGACCGACATCCGCATTCCGGCATCGGTACCCGCGCGCACCAGGGTGGCGAGATCCGGGTGCATCAGGGGCTCCCCGCCGGTGAAGCGCACATAGCCCACTCCGGCCTCGGTGGCTGCGGGCAGCAGCGCGGCGAAATCCTCGGTGGAGAAGCGGTAGGTGTCCCGCGACAGGGCGAACTCGCACATGAAGCAGTCCGCGTTGCAGGCCTCGAGGATCCGGACGAACAAGTACCGTTGCCGGCCATTGCCCGACGTCACCGCGACGTCGTCGCGTTCGGTCATGGTGTGCTTTCCCCGATCAGTCGGCCCGGGTGAGAAGTCTGCGAAGTTCCGGCCGGCTCCCCGCCCGCGAGGAGGGCGAGCAGATGGTCCGCCACCTGCTCGGCACCGGACCGGCCGAGGGCGGTGGTGAGACCGGCCCAGTCGGCGCCGTCCGCCTCCCGTCGCAGTGCGGCGAGCACCCCGTCGCGTACGGCGCTGCGTACGCCGGCGTCCCCGGCCGCGGCGGCGATGCCGGCGTAGATCACGCGCAGTGCCTCCTCTTCGGAGACCGTGCGCTCTCCGAGGGCGGCCTCTTCGGAGAAGACCTGCTCGGGCCAGCGGATCCGGGTATCGGCGCCGGTTGCCCGGCTGTGGAACCGGCCGTTGAAGATCTGGCTGAGGTTCTGCGGCGGCAGACACACCACTGGGGTGGCCAGCGCACCCGCTTCCAGCAGCGTGGTCAACCCGGGTGAGGTCAGCAGCACGTCGGCAGCGGCGAGTCGTTCCAGGAACTCACCATGGCCCAGGGGTCCGCAGCTGATGGTTTCCATCTGCGCGTACTCGGGTGCTATTTGAGCGAGAAATCCCGGCGGGATATTTCCCGCGACGTGCACCTCCCGTATTCCATGGGTGACGAGTGCATCGAGTACAGGACCTAATACGGCGCGTGGATAATTCGTCCAGTCGACCAAAGTGGGCGACCGCAGACCACCGAAGTTGACCAGGGCTCGCCGTGGAGAACTCGGTCTCGTCGCTTTGCCGGAGGAAGGCGCGGGGCGAGTCGCGATACCCGGCGCCACAACAGCCTCCACCCATTGAAGGTTCTTCACGCCCGTGAGAATGTCGCGGTTGGCGTCGGGGAGTTGTATGTGCCGCTGGGCACAGTAGACCGAGGCGTGGAAGGGCAGGGACTCGCGGTCCCCTTCGGTCCACAGGAACGGCAGGCTGTCCACGAACACGGTCGGGATCCCGGCGTCCTCCAGCGCGTCGGCCATCTGCCCTTCGAGCACCACCAGGGCCGCTGCCGCACCGTCTTTCCTGGCCAGCTCGGCGGCTGCCGCCGGATCATCCCCGGCGTCGTACCACCGGTCCACGCCCGATTCGGCAAGCAGGGGCCTGCCCAGCTTGGAACTCAGTCCGACAAAGCGCAGCGGGCGGGGCGAACGTGCGCGCAGCGCCGTAATGACCGCGCCGAGTTTTCCGCTGCTGCCCCATCCGAAATCGGCGCCGGCGATGGCGATCGTGATCGGGACCGGTAAGTTCGGGACCGGTAAGTCTGGAACATCCACCGAGTCGGATGAAGTCACTGCTACCACATCAGCTCCTCAAGCCAGAGAAATTGCCAGGCGCCCCAGCCATGATTGATCAGCACCGCGGTGAAGGCAAGTGCGTGAGTCATGCATTTCAACTATTGGCCAAAGAAACAGATTTCAGCCATCGAGGAGACGGGGGTAATTTCGGCCACCGGGCGAACAGCGGAATTTCAGCCATGGGACGGCCGGAGTGCGAGCGTTTTCAGGTGACGAGATGACGGTGGTGACCGAAGAAAGCAATGCTTATGCCCACCCCGGCCGACCACAAAACCCGGTCGGCCGGGGCAGCCCGGCACCGCGGACTGCCTTCAGCGTCTACGAGTTGAGCGGCTCGGCCGCGGCGCCGCCGAACTCACCGCGCTCACCGGCCACCTCACCGCCCACGGCCTGGTCCGGTGAGGAGTTCGCCTCGCTCACGGTGTTCGGCGGGGCACGGAGCCGGCTCCCCTAAGGGATCTCCGCGACCGAACTGCCGGCTCTGCGGCGCCGCAGGGAACGCGGATCGAGCTCAGCGGCCGGCTCCGGGACGGTGGACGACAGCGGCCCGCACCGAGCCGGGAAGGCGCGTCGGGAAAACCGCGTCAGGGAAGCAGCAGCCAGTCCGCCGCGAGTGCCGCCACCAGGCCGGTGCCGAGCATCCAGGTACCGAGCCGGGTGCGGCCGTGGCGGCTCAGTTCGATGACGACTCCGCAAAGAATCATGGCCATTCCGTACACGCCGACCACCAGCACGGACGTCCGGCTGGCCAGCCGGATCGCGAGCACGGCGGCCAGGGTCACGAGCAGCACGGAGGCCATGGCGATCCGCACCAGCCGGGCCTGGCGGGGAGTCATACCCGTTCGCGGGGAATCCCCGTCCGGTTCCTCGCCCGGCTCCGCGTCCGGTTCGCCGTCCGGTTCGCCGTCCGGTTCCTCGCCCGATTCGCCGTCCCGTTCCTCGTCGAGCGCGGCCGCCTGCGCCGGCGCCGTATCGGGCCCTGCCGGCTCGGTCTCCCCTTCCGGCTCCGGCTCCGCTGCCGGTTCCGGCTTCGTTGCCGGCCTCGGCTGTGCGGCCGGTTGCGGCGGCACCCCAAGTCCCCGTGCCGGCGCCGACTCCGGTACCGGAGTCTCCTGGTCAGATGCGGTCATATCCCCGGAGGGTACCCGCAGCGCAGCGGCCGCTGTTCGACAACCGCCCGTTACCCTGTTCGTATGACGACCGGGGTTCGCCGCAGGATGGGCGTCGAAGAACGCAGACAGCAGCTGATCGCGGTGGCGCTGGAGCTGTTCGGCCACCGCTCGCCCGACGAGGTGTCCATCGACGAGATCGCCGCCGCCGCGGGAATCTCGCGCCCGCTCGTCTACCACTACTTCCCCGGCAAACAGAGCCTGTACGAGGCCGCGCTGCGCCGTGCGGCCGACGATCTGGCCGCCCGTTTCGTGGAGCGGCGCGAAGGGCCGCTCGGCGCACGGCTGCTGCGGGTCATGCGCCGGTTCTTCGACTTCGTGGACGAACACGGCCCCGGTTTCTCGGCACTGATGCGAGGCGGCCCCGCGGTCGGCTCCACCAGGACCAACGCGATGATCGACGAGGTGCGTCAGGCGGCGTACGGCCATCTCATGGACCATCTCGGCGTCACGGACCCGCCGCCCCGGCTGCGCCTGGTCGTCCGGTCCTGGGTCTCGCTCGCCGAGTCCACCGCGCTGATCTGGCTCGACGGGCGGGAGATTCCGCGTGCGGAGCTCGAACGGCAGCTGGTGCACGACTTCGTGGCCCTGACGGCCGTACCGGCCGCGTACGACCCGGTTATGGCCGACGTTCTGTGGCGCATCCTCGGCGACGAACCGGCCGACGGGCCCCTGGGAGAGCTCGTCGGCCGGATGGCGGCACTCGTACCGCAGGCGGTGCGTCTGCCGGAGCAGCGCGCCTGAGCCGGCCCCGGACAGGACCTGACGAAGCCGGCCCTGGCGCGCCGCCCCTGCGGGGTCTCAGCCGCGTTCGAAGACCGCGACCGTGCGCCCCGGCACCGTGAAGGTGCCCGTATCGCGGGCGAACGAGGCCGACTTCACGATCGTGTCGGAGCCTGCCGCCTGCTGCGGGTGCAGGGCGTACGGCGTGCCCGTGAGGGCTTCCACCCGCTGGGTCTGTGACGTCGGCGTGGCGTTGAAGACCACCACCAGGTCACCGAGCCGCATGGTGATCACGCCCGGTGTCTCGTCCGTACCGGACAGCGGGAAGGACAGTGCCGACTGCACCGCCTCCGCCGTGCCGAGCCCGAACACCGGCTCGGTGGTCCGGATCCGCAGCAGATCGCGGTACGCGGCGGAGGCCCCGGAGATCTCGTCGCAGGCAGGCTTCAGTGCGTCCGTGGTGAGCAGCGGCTTGGCATAGGGCCATTTCGCCTTGTTGTCGGCGGCGGGCGGCAGGCCCCGCCCGAAGCCGTTGCCGTCCCGGCAGTCCCAGTGGACGGCGTTGAACCAGTCGCCGCTGTCGTAGGAGTTGCGGTCCAGCGACTTCGAGCGGAGCAGGTCCGAACCGGCCTGGGAGAGCGCGGGCCCCTGTGAGAGGGCCGCCGTCGCCATGGCGAGCACCTGCATACGTGCCCGGTCCGCCGCCGTGACCGTGGACGGCAGTTTGAAGGCGAGCGCGTCGTACAGCGTCTCGTTGTCATGGGCGTCGGCGTAGGCGAGGGCGTCGCCGGGCGCGGCGGCATAGCCGGCCGGGGCGCCGTTGTAGTCCACGTCGGAGCCCTTGACCGGACGCCCGCGGGTGTCGGTGAAGGTGTACGAGGCGAGGTTGCCGGACAGGCCGACCTTGATCAGGTCCTGGTAGTGCAGCAGCCGGGCCTTCTGCTCGGCCGGGGTGCCGTTGGCCTTCGAGGCACCCGGTTCGGTGAACAGCCCGGACGCGAAGCCCTGGATCCCCGGGTCCTCGTCGAAGGGCCCGCCGCCGCGCACGGCGTCGCGTGCCCGGTCGGAGAAGGTGGCGATCCCGGTCCCTGCCATGTTCTTCTGGGTGGCCTGGACGAAGCGGGCGTCGTCGGCGATCTCGCCGAAGTTCCAGCCCTCTCCGTACAGGACGATGCTCTTGCCGTCGACGCCGTCCTTCTGCACGGTCAGGCCGTCGAGGGCCTTGCGTACGGCGAGGATGTTCGCCTTCGGGTGGTGGCCCATGAGGTCGAAGCGGAAGCCGTCGACCTTGTACTCCCTGGCCCAGGTGACGACCGAGTCCACGACGAGCTTGCCCATCATGGCGTTCTCGGGCGCGGTGTTGGCACAGCAGGTGGAGGTGGCCACGGTGCCGTCGGCGAGCAGCCGCTGGTAGTAGCCGGGCACGATGCGGTCCAGTACGGACTTCTCCGACTGACCGCTCGCGACGGTGTGGTTGTAGACGACGTCCATGACGGTGCGCAGTCCGATGCCGTTCAGGCCCTGCACCATCCGCCGGAACTCGACCGTGCGGCGTGTGCCGTCGGGGTCGGACGCGTAGGACCCCTCGGGCACGGTGTAGTGCAGCGGGTCGTAGCCCCAGTTGTAGGCGTCCTTTGCCGCCGCCTTGGCGACGCAGGCCTGCTGCTCTTCGGAGTCGGGCGCGTAGACCTTGAGGTCACAGGCCGGGGCGGACTGGTCGGACTTCTTCTCGGGGATGGTCCCGATGTCGAAGGCGGGCAGCAGATGGACGTACGAGGTGCCGCTGTCCGCCAGCTGCTTCAGATGCCGCATCCCGGCGGTGGTGCGGTCGGTGAAGGCCAGATAGCCGCCCGGGTGCTTCGATGTGCGGTCCGCGACCGAGAAGTCGCGGATGTGCAGCTCCTGGATCTGGGCGTCCTTCAGCGGTACGGCGGCGGGCTTCCTCAGTCCGGGCCAGCCCTTGGGGGCGAGCCCGGGGTCGGCGAGGTCGACGACGAGACTCCGGGCCGAGTCCGTGGTGAGGCCGGTGGCGTAGGGGTCGGTGACCTTGTTGGTGACGAGCTGCTGCACGCTGGGCGCCCAGACGGTCACGGCGTACCGGTAGGGCTTGCCGCGCCAGCTCGCCGGGCCGGTGACCGACCAGACGCCGGAGGCGTCGTCCCGGCGCATAGGTACGGTCCTGCCGTCGAGTTCGAGGGCCACCTTGCGGGCGGTAGGCGCCCAGACGGAGAGGGTCGGGCTGCCCTTGCGGAACACCGGTCCGAGCGCGGCTCCCTTCGCCTTTCCCGCGTACAGGTCGTCGAGCACGCCGGGGATCTGCACTCCGGTGGCGGCGAGCAGGGCACCTGCCTCGTTGCGCTGGGTGGCGATGAGCTGGCCGCGCAGGGCGTCCCGCACCCGGTCGCGGTCGCGTGGATCGACGGTGAAGGCCGGATAGTCCTTGAGGTGCGGGTACTTCGCCTTCTGGGCGTCGGTGAGCGCGGAGGGGATGAGACGCAGCCAGCGGCCCTCGTCGCTCAGCGCGCCGTCGGCCACCGTGATGCCACCGGGCGCGTACACCAGCTGCTGGCTGGTGGCGTCGGTGGCCTTCACCTTCCAGACGACGGTGGCGCGGTCGATGAACTGGGCTTCGGCCTTCTTGAGATCGAGTGGCAGCGCGCCACCGGTCTGCGGGAGCAGATACCGCTGCTGTCCCGCGAGCATCCAGACCTCGCGTCCGTGGCTGCCGAAGGACAGCGACTGGTCGTTCGGCAGGTCCTTCTGGTCGCCCTTGTGGACGATGTAGCTGAGCGACGTGGCGCCCTCGGCGAGCGGAACTTCGAAGGTCACCCCGTAGGCGTCCTTGCGGACCGGCATCAGCGGCTTGGACCAGTCGGTGGGCTCGGCGGCACCGGTCCAGGTGTGCAGACCCCAGCCGTCGTAGTCTCCCCCAGAGCCTTCGGCCTGGGAGGTGCCCCCATCGGGCCGCTGGTAGTGCAGCACCGCCTTCTTGGTGTCCTGCGGCGGGTAGGCGCCGTCGGGTGCGGTGTCGGACTGGCCGTCCTGGCCCTGGGTGATCCAGACCTCGCCGGTGCGGGCGAGGTTGACGCCGCGCTGGGGACCGTCGGCGGTGCCGTCCTTCTCCACGGTGTACGGGATCGTGGCGGCCCCCTCGGGAACCTTGACCCAGGCGAACGCGCCGTAGGCGTCCCGGCCGGTGAAGGCGGCGGTGGTCCCGGCGGCCTTCAGCTGCCAGCCGTCGTAGTCGGCGTCGGCGCGCTTGTAGTGGACGACGGCGTAGTCACGCTGGACGGCCGTGGGCTTCGCGGGCGGCGGGACCCGGCCCGCCGTGGAGGAGGCCGTGGCGCTCGCGGTGCGGCCGAGGCTGTCCACGACGACGGCCTTGTAGCGCAGGGGCGTGCCCGCGGGGGCCGTGATGTGCTGTGTGACCTTGTACGGGGCGTGGTCGGCGGTGCCGAGGGTGCGCCATGGGCCGTTGCCGGCCTGGGCGGCGAAGACCACCCTGCCCAGCTGCCCGCCCTCGACGCCGGCGGAGAGCTCGACGGTGCCGGTGGCTCCGGCGGCCGGGGCCTTCAGGGTCAGGGACGGCTTGGTGGCGGGGGCGGCGAGCGGCTCGGTGGCGCGCAGCACCAGCGAGGACAGCGCGGGCACGGTGACCGTGATCTTCCCGTCGGTGGTGTGAACGGCACCCGAACCGCCGTACAGCACACGGAAGCCGGCCGCGTCCACGGGCAGGGTCACCGTCTTGGCGGCCGTGGCGTTGTTGGTGGCGACGACGTACTCGACGCGCTGCTTCGCGTCCGTACGCGAGAACGCGTACACGGAGTCCTTGGCGTAACGCTCCTGCTGGATGCCGTCACGCAGCGCCGGGTGCTGCCGGGTAAGCCCGGACAGAGCGGCGATCGACCGGTAGACCGGGTGCGCGGGGTCGTACGCGTCGTCGGCGTGGGTGCGGTCGGTGCCGAGCTGGTCGTCGTCGAGATAGTCGGCGGTCTTCGAGGCGAAGAGGGTCTGCCGGGCGTCCTTGTCGCCGCCCGCGCCGGTGAAGCCCTGCTCGTCGCCGTAGTAGATCACCGGGTTGCCGCGGCTGAGGAACATCAGCTCGTTGGCGAGCCGGGCCCGCTTCAGCAGCTCGGCGTCGTCGGCGCCGGGGTTGTCCTGCTTGAGGAAGGTGCCGATACGGCCCATGTCGTGGTTGCCGAGGAAGGTCACCTGTTCGTAGGCGTTGGCCTTGTCGGTGGTGTACCGGTAGTCGTCGGCGAAGACTCTGGCGAGCCGGCCGGCGTCGGCGCCCTGGGAGGCGTAGGCGCGGGCCGCGTCCTGGAAGGGGAAGTCGAGGGTGGCGTCGAGCCGTCCCCGGGTGACGTACGGGGAGGTGACGGCCGTGTCGGCGGAGAAGACCTCACCGAACATGAAGAAGTCCTCGCGGCCCCGCTTCGCGGCGTAGGCGTCGAGGGCGGTGGCCCACTGGGTCCAGAAGTCCAGGTCGACATGCTTGACGGTGTCGATACGGAAGCCGTCGATCCGGAAGTCGCGGACCCACTTCTCGTAGATCCTCTTCATACCCTCGACGACCTCGGGACGCTCGGTCCACAGATCGTCGAGCCCCACGAAGTCGCCGTACTCCGCGCTTTCGCCCGCCCAGGTGGAGTCGCCCCGGTTGTGGTACATCGTGGGGTCGTTGAGCCAGGCCGGCACCTTGGTGACGGCGCCCGGTCCCTTGACGGGGGTGTAGGGGAAGGAGTCCTGGTCGACCTTGCCGATCCCGGACCTGTCGTCGAAGGGACGGCCGTCCTTGTCGAGGTAGGGGTAGGCGCCCTTGGGGCGGTAGCCGTACTTCTTCTCGGCGTAGTCGACGGTGTCGGCGGTGTGGTTGGTGATGACGTCGAAGAAGACCTTCATACCCTTGGCATGGGCCTTGTCGATCAGCTTCGTCAGGTCGGCGTTGGTACCGAAGTGCGGGTCGACCTGGGTGAAGTCGGTGATCCAGTAGCCGTGGTAACCGGCGGAGGCTCCCCCAGAGCCTTCGGCCTGGGAGGTACCCCCATTGCCGCTCCCCTGCACGGGGCGGTTTTTGAAGATCGGGGCGAGCCAGATGGCGGTGGTGCCGAGGCCCTTGACGTAGTCGAGGCGCCGGGTGAGCCCCTTGAGGTCGCCGCCCTGGTAGAAGCCCTTGTCGCCGGGGTCGTAGCCGGTCTCCAGGCGCGAACCGGTCAGCCCGCCCCGGTCGTTGGCCCGGTCGCCGTTGGCGAACCGGTCCGGCAGCACGAAGTAGAACTGCTCCCGGGTCAGATCGTGCCGCGCGGGCTCGGCGGCGAGCTTCGCGTCGGTGGGTGCGGTGGGCGGCTTGGCCGCCGCGGCGGGTACGGCGGGCGCGAGCGCCGCGCACACGGCGGCGGCCACCGTGGCCGCGATGGCTCTGCGCCTGCCGCGCAGGGGGCGTATCACAGGAGCTCTCCTTGTGAGGCTGACCGGGAAGGAACCGTGAAGCGTCGTGAAGAGTGGTGTGCCGCTCCGCGCGCAGCGGGGTCGTGAGCGCGCGGAGCGGCGGTTCAGGGGAAGGCGGTCAGTTGCGCCAGGTGTCGTTCAGCGTGACCGTGCCGCCCGCGGGGACCGTCGCCGTGCGGTTGGCGCCGCTCTCCCAGGTGACCGAGCCCGAGGCGTCCTTGCGCAGGTACTTGTACGCGAAGGAGGTCCCGGCGGGCAGGGGGACGTCGAGCTTCCAGACCGGGTAGTCCACCGGGTCCAGCTTCAGCGCGCTGCCGGTGTTCCAGTTGCCGAGTACGGACTGGTCGCCGGTGACGTAGACGTTCTCGCCGGGCACCGTCGTGGCGGTGACGCCGAACGACGCTCCCGTGGCGCTGGACGAACCCCCGCAGTTTCGCGCGCCCGCGTGCAGCGCGACCGCGGTGCCGGGGCCGAGTGTGCGGGTGAACCGCCCCGACGCGTCGACCGTGACGCCCGTACCGGACTGGACGTCGCAGTAGTCACCGGCGGGCAGCGAGGTCTGGTACGTGCGGGTCAGCGGCGACGTTTCGTGGTTGATGGCCACGAAGGCCTTGTTGCCGCGCCCGAAGGCGATCGCGTCGGCGCCGTTGTCCCACCAGTTCGTGACACCCTGACCGTGGGCCACGTTCCGGAAGGCGACCATCGAGGAGATCTCGCGCCAGGCGTGCTGGCACTTCCAGCCGTCGCGGTAACAGGCGCCGACCGTACCGCCGTTCGGCGGTCCCGCCTCCTTGTCGGACCACTCGTAGCCGGAGTGGACGTCCGGGGAGCCGTAGGGCCAGGCCAGCATGAAGACGTTGGCGAGGGTGTAGTCGGCGCCGTTCTTGTAGTTGAGCGTGTCACCGCCGCGCTCGGTGTCGTGGTTGTCGACGAAGACGGCGGACCGGTCGCCCGGCAGATAGCCCCAGCCCTCGCCGTAGTTCTTGAGATAGGCGAGGTTCTCGCCGGTGAAGACCCGCTTGAGGTCGCGGGCGTAGCGGAACTCCTGGACGTCGCCGTTGCCGAGGTACTCGCCGGGCTGGACCGCCTCGCCGGCCCCGGATATGGCTTCCTGTTTCCAGTACACACCGGGGTTGTTCAGCTTCGCCTTGACGGCGGCGAGGTCGGCGGCCGGGATGTGCTTGGCGGCGTCGATCCGGAAGCCGTCGGCGCCCAGCGACAGCAGGTCGTTCATATAGCCCGCGATCTTGGTGCGGACGTACTCCTCGCCGGTGTCGAGGTCGGCGAGCTGGACCAGTTCGCAGTTCTGGACGTTGGCGCGGTCCCGGTAGTCGGTGATCGTCGCGGTGCAGTCGTCCATGTCCCGGGACGAGTAGAGGCCGGGGTAGCCGTACTTGGTGTACGGCGAACCGCCGGTGCCGGTGCCGCTGCCGGCCGCCATGTGGTTGATGACGGTGTCGACGACGACCTTGACGCCCGCCGCGTGGCAGGCGTTCACCATCGCGGAGAACGCGGCGCGGTCGCCGAGCCGTCCCGCGATCCTGTAACCGACGGGCTGGTAGGACGTCCACCACTGCGGGCCCTGGATGTGCTCCTGGGGTGGTGACACCTGGACGTATCCGTATCCGGCGGGACCGAGTGTCTCGGCGCACGCACGGGCGACCGAGTCGAAGCGCCATTCGAAGAGGACGGCTGTGACGTCCTTGGTGCCGGGTGGGGCCGCCTGCGCGGCTCCCGGTGGCGCGAGTACCGCTGTCGCCACTCCCGCCGCAAGGGCGGTGGTGGCGGCCAGGGACCTGCTGGCCATGTGGTTCCTCCTGCGGCTCAGGAAGGGAGGTGGGGGTCGGTGCGAGGGTCCGAATGGGGATTGAATGTTCTTGCTGCAAGGTTGCAAGACCCTCTGCGCAGGTGACCGTAGGGCCAGCAGGTCCAAGGGTCAACAGTTTCGACATCTGCGGGACTCGAGGAAGACACGCTTCCGCAAGAAATTGCACCGAGGGGTGGGGCCGCCCCGGGCACCGCAGCCCTCCCCGGCAGCCCGCGCCGCGCGGCGCGCAAGCAGAGGCTCGCTCACGTTCAGCGGTGGCCCTGCAGAGGCCCACCCTCAAAACGATATCGCTCTCAGCAAGAAGACGGTATCGTTCAAAGTGTCGGCGCATCATGAAGGGAGCCATCCCCATGGCAAGAACCGTCATCGACCTGGACGAGAACATGGTCGCCGAGGCCATGCGCATCTTCGGCACCAAGACGAAGGCGAAGGCCGTTCGTCTCGCTATGGAAGACGCGGTCAAACGCCACCTGCGGCAGGAGGGCTTCGACGCCATGGAGGCCGGCGAGTTCGACTTCAGCGAGATCATCGAGAGCACCGGCCCCCGTAACGCCGACGGCTCGCTGCGGCGCGACGGCGACAGCGACGAGGACCACGCCGCCTGATGCAGGACCGCTACCTGATCGACAAGTCCGCCCTTGCCCGCTGGACGAAACCACGCGTCAAGGAGGTCCTCAAACCCCTCCATGAGCGCTACCTACTCGCCGTATGCCAGCCCACCGAGTACGAGATGGTCCATTCGGCACGGGACAGTGCGGAGGCGCTGCGGATCAGCACATGGCTCCACGCCTTCGACTACCTGCCCACGGACGAGGACACCTTCACCCGCGCCTTGGAAGTCCAGCGCCACGCGCTCAACGCGGGTTTCCACCGTGCTCTTTCACTCCCCGATCTCCTCATCGGCGCCACCGCGGAGCTGAACCGGCTGACGGTCCTCCACTACGACGGCGACTTCGACATGATCGCCTCGCTCACCGGACAGCCCACACAATGGGTCGTCCCACCGGGAGCCGCCGACCACTGACGTCCGGCCGTCGGAGCGGGCCCGGACGCGCGCAGGAGTCACCGGCTCAGCGCGCGGGCCGCGCCGTCGACCCCCGTACCACCAGTTCCGGCTGGAAGAGGTACTCCGTGGTGGGCACGGGATTGCCGCGGATCTCCTCCAGCAGCGCACCCACCGCCGTCGACGCCATCGCATGCACGGGCTGGCGCACCGTGGTCAGCGGGGGATCCGTGAACGCGATCAGCGGCGAGTCGTCGTACCCGACCACCGATACGTCACCGGGTACGTCGAGACCCCGCTCCCGGGCGGCCCTGATCACGCCGAGCGCCATCATGTCGCTGCCGCAGACGATGCCGGTGCAGCCCGCGTCGATCAGCTCGGCGGCCGCGGCATGGCCGCCCTCGACGCTGAACAGGGTGTGCCGGACGTACCGTTCGGCACCCGGCCCCGCCGTCTCGAGGAAGCCCTCCGTCTTGCGCCGTGACGGCACATAGCGGACGGGTCCGACCGCGAGCCCGATCCGCTCGTGGCCGAGCTCGGCCAGATGGCGCACGGCCATCGCCGCCGCCATCCGGTCGTCGGTGGAGACGAAGGGAGCCGAGACCCGTTCGTTGTAGCCGTTGACGAGGACGAACGGGACCTTGCGGGCGGCGAGTTCGGCGTAGCGCGCAGGGTCGGCGGAGGTGTCGGCATGCAGCCCGGAGAGGAAGACGATGCCGTCGACACCGCTCTCCTCGAGCTGCTCCACCAGCTCGTCCTCGGTCGCCCCGCCGGGCTGCTTGGCGCACAGCAGCGGGGTGTAGCCGTAACCGGTCAGCGTCTGCTCGACGACCTGGGCGAACGCCGGGAAGATCGGGTTGGTCAGCTCGGGCACGACCAGTCCGACCAGCCCGTCGCTGCGCCGTCGCAGCCGTACGGGGCGCTCGTAGCCGAGGACGTCGAGGGCGGCGAGCACCCGGGTCCTGGTCGCCGACGAGACTCCCGGCTTGGCGTTGAGCACCCGGCTGACCGTGGCCTCGCTGACGCCCGACTGGGCCGCGATGTCGGCCAGCCTGGGGGCGGCCGGTGCGGCGCCGCCCCCAGGGCCCCTCGGCCGGGGGACGGTCACACCGTCCACCAGGCCGTGCTGTCGGCGGGCAGTACGGCCGTGCCGTCGCTGACGGCGACCGGCCCGCTGGCCAGCAGGAGTGTGCCGGGGGTGGGGATGGTGACTGCTTCGCCGGTGGTGTTGGTGGTGCACACGAAGCCGTCACGGCCGAGGACGAGGACGCCTTCGGGACCCTCCAGCCAGGTCACCGTGTCACCCGCGCCAAGACCCGGATGCTCACGACGTACCGCGAGCGCGGCCCGGTACAGCTCCAGCGTCGAGCCCGGCACCCCCGTCTGCGCCTCCACACTCAGCTCACCCCACGACGACGGCTGCGGAAGCCAACTGCCCCCACTGCCGAAACCGTACGACGAACCCGACCGCGTCCACGGGATCGGCACCCGGCACCCGTCCCGGAACCCGTCCTGACCCTCCGCCCGGAAGAACGACGGATCCTGCCGCACCTCATCCGGCAGATCCGTCACATCCGGCAGACCCAGCTCCTCACCCTGATACACATACGCCGACCCCGGCAACGCCAGCATCAACAACGACGCCGCCCGCGCCCGACACAGACCGAGTTCACGGTCGCCCTGCTCGCGCAGCTGGGTGCCGAGGCCGGGCGGGTTGGCGAAGCGGGTGGCGTGCCGGGTGACGTCGTGGTTGGACAGCACCCAGGTGGTGGGGGCGCCCACGGGGCGCATCGCGGCCAGTGAGCCGTCGATGACCTCGCGCAGTTCCTTCGCGTCCCAGTTGGCCCCCAGGTACTGGAAGTTGAAGGCCTGGTGCATCTCGTCCTGGCGGACGTAGAGCGCGGTGCGCTCGACGGTCGGGGTCCAGGCCTCGGCGACCATGACGCGCTCGCCCTCGTACTCGTCGAGGATCCGCCGCCAGGAGCGGTAGATCTCGTGCACACCGTCCTGGTCGAAGAACGGCATGACGTTGTTGCCGAGCAGCTTCAGCTGGTCGCCGCCACCGATGTCGGGCAGGCCCGGGGCCTTGACCAGGCCGTGGGCGACGTCGACGCGGAAGCCGTCGGCGCCCAGGTCCAGCCAGAAGCGCAGGATCGAGCGGAACTCGTCCTGGACGGCGGGGTGTTCCCAGTTGAAGTCGGGCTGCTCGGGTGCGAAGAGGTGGAGGTACCACTCCCCGTCCTCGACACGGGTCCAGGCGGGTCCGCCGAAGATGGACTCCCAGTCGTTGGGCGGCAGTTCGCCGTGCTCGCCCTTGCCGGGGCGGAAGTGGAAGCGCTCACGCAGCCGGGAGCCGGGGCCCTCGCGCAGGGCCTGCCGGAACCAGTCGTGCTGGTCCGAGCAGTGGTTGGGCACGAGGTCGACGATGATGCGCAGGCCCAGCGCGTGGGCGGCGCGGATCAGCGCGTCGGCGTCGTGGAGGTTGCCGAACACCGGGTCGATGGCCCGGTAGTCGGCGACGTCGTAGCCGGCGTCGGCCTGCGGGGACGCGTAGAACGGGCTGAGCCAGACCGCGTCCACGCCGAGCTCCTTGAGGTACGGGAGCCGGCCGCGTATGCCCGCGAGATCGCCCATGCCGTCGCCGTTGCCGTCGGCGAAGCTGCGCGGATAGACCTGGTAGATCACCGCGTCCCGCCACCAGCCGGTGTGCGTGCCACTGGTCGGGCGGTGGGGGGCGGCGAGGTGCTGGGTCATTTCATCCCTGGGTGTCGTCGGATGCGGAAGGTACGTGGGTGACGGGAGCGGCGGGGCGTCAGCCCTTGACGGCGCCTGCGGAGACACCGGTCACCAGATGCCGCTGGGCGAAGAGGAAGACGATCGCCGCGGGGATCGCGATGAGCACGGACGCCGCGGTCATCGGGCCCCACTGGGCGCCGTACTGGTTGACGAACTTCTGCAGTCCGCCGGCCAGGGTGAGGTTCTCGTCGCCGACCATGAACGCGGAGGCGTAGGCCACCTCGCCCCACGCGGTGATGAACGAGTAGAACGCCGTGACCGCGATGCCCGGCTTCGCCAGCGGCAGGATCAGCCGCCAGAACGTGCCGAACGGGGTGAGCCCGTCGACCTGGCCGGACTCGTCGATCTCGCGCGGGATGGTGTCGAAGAAGCCCTTCATCATCCAGGCGCAGAACGGTACGGCGATGGTGAGGTAGGTGATCACCAGACCGGCCGGCTCGTTGAGCAGCCCCAGGCCCGACATGATGTTGTAGATCGGCACGATCAGGACCGCGACCGGGAACATCTGGGTGATGAGCAGGGTCCACATCAGTCCGCGCTTGCCGGGGAAGCGGAAGCGGCTGACGGCGTAGCCGGTGGTGGAGGCGACGAAGACGCCGAGCACCGTGGTGAGGCCGGCGACGAGCAGGGAGTTGCCGAACCAAGTGAGGAACTCGGTGTCGTCGATCAGCCGGGTGTAGTTCTCGAACGTCGTCTCTTTGACGAAGTCGGTGGTGGTCGCGTACTCCGCGGGCTTGAGGGAGGTGAGGAGCACCCACAGCACCGGGAAAACGGCGATCACGGACGCGACGAGCAGCGTCAGATGCAGTCCGAGGGAGGCGAGCGGCGAGCGGCGGCCGCGCACCGGGGCGCTCGCCGGGGCGTTGGTCGTGGTCACCAGGTTTCTCCCTGCTTGCGGAGGACTCGCCGGTAGACCGCGGCGAAGAGCATCAGGAGGACGAGGATCAGCACGCCCCAGGTGGAGGACTGCGCGAAGTCGCGCGGGCTGATCTCGAAGGAGAACTTGTAGGCCTGGGTCACCAGGATCTGGGTGGCCTCGCCGGGACCGCCGCGCGTCAGCAGGAAGATCACCGGGAACATGTTGAAGGTCCAGATGGTGCTCAGCAGGATGACGGTGGTGGACACCGAGCGGAGCCCCGGCATGGTGATGTGCCGGAAGCGCTGCCACGCGTTCGCGCCGTCCATCTCGGCGGCCTCGTACAGCTCGCCGGGGATGGACTGGAGACCGCCGAGCAGGGCGACCATCATGAACGGGACGCCGAGCCAGACGTTGACGGCGATCACCGAGACCTTGGCCCACAGCGGATCGTTCAGCCACGGCACGGCGTCGATGCCGCCGCCCGCGAGGAACTTGTTGAGCAGGCCGTTGTCCTCGTTGTAGAGGAAGCGCCAGGCGAAGACGGAGACGAAGCCGGGCACGGCCCAGGGCAGGACCAGCATCATCCGGTAGAACGACCGGCCGGCGATCCTGCGGTTGAGGATGTTGGCGAGGGCGAGGCCCAGGCCGAAGGTGACGGCCACGCAGGAGACCGTCCACACCAGCGTCCACCCGAGGGTCCCGAGGAACTGGCTGCCGGTGAGTGCGTCGGTGTAGTTGTCCAGACCGACGAATTCGTAGGACGCGGGGAGGTGGTTGACCCCGATGGAGCGCTCGACGTTCCGCTCGTTGGCGTTCGTCAGCGACAGGTAGACGCCGCGAACGAGCGGATAGCCGATGATCACGCCGATCACGATCACCACGGGGGCGACCATGGTCCAGGCGTACCAGTGGATGGAGAGGGCGCGGCGGAGCTTGCCGGGCGCCGCTGCGGAGTCGCGGCGACGGCCGCGGGCCCTTCCGGGCTCCGCGGCCTTCGCCACCGACCGGCCGCTGGTGTCGACAGCCATCAGTCGGTCTCTTCCCTTACTTCCAGTCCTTGAGGAGCTTGCGGTAGGCGTCGCCCGCCGTCGAGGCTCCCTTCTCCGGGGTGGTCTGGCCGGTGAGGACCTTGGTGTACTCGGTCACCAGCGGGGCGAAGAGGCTGCCGCCCTCGGGGATCCAGGGGCGCTCGACGGCCTTGTCGACGGCCGGCTTGAAGAAGCCGACGATCTCGTTGGCCGCGACCTTCGGGTCGGAGTAGACGGAGGTGCGGGTCGGAAGCAGGCTGAGCTCCGTGGCGACCTGGGTCTGGGCCTCGACGGAGGTCATGTACTCGACGAAGGCGTAGGAGGCCTCGAGGTTCTTGGAGCCCGCGTAGACGGCGAGGTTGTGGCCGCCCTGCGGGGCGCCCTGGCCTGCCGAGCCGGCGGGGACGGGGGCGATGCCGAGGTTCGCCTTGTCCTTGAACTCCTTGCCGGCGTAGGTGTCGGTGACGGCCCAGGGACCGTTGATCATCATGGCGACCTTGCCGTCCTTGAAGGCCGACTGCATGTTGTTCCAGCCGTCGGTGGCATCGGTCTTGGCGACACCGGAGTCGACCAGGTCCTTGACGACCGTCATGGCCTTGACGCCGGCCGGGCTGTCGACCGTGATCTTCTTGTTCTTGGGGTCGACCAGGTCGCCGCCCTCGCCGTAGAGGAAGGACAGGAACCAGTACGCGTCGTCGCCGCGCAGGTACATGGCGGTCTTGCCGGTCTTGGACTTGATCGTCTTCGCGGCGGTCTTGAGCTCGGCGATGGTGCCGGGGACCTGGACACCGGCGTCCTTGAAGATCTTCTTGTTGTAGAAGATGCCCATGGTGTCGATGACCTGCGGGACGGCGTAGGTCTTGTCCTTGTACTTCGTGGAGGCGGCGGCCTGCCCCAGGAAGTCCTTCTCGTTCTTCAGCGCCGTGGTGCCGTCGAGCGGGGCGAGGTAGCCGAGGTCGGCGAACTCGGGGGTCCAGGCGACCTCGGAGCGGATGACGTCGGGGGCGCCGGAGCCGGACTGGGCGGCGTTCTTGAACTTGTTCTGTGCCTCACCGAAGGGCACATTCACATACTTGATCTTGACGTCGGGGTGCTGCTTGGTGAAACCCTCGGCGAGCTTCTTGAAGACCTTGTCCTCGCTGCCGACGGTCGACGTGTCCCACCAGGTGACCGTGCCCGACAGCTTGCCGCCCGCGCTGCTCTTCGCGCCCTCGGTGTCGTCGCCGCCGCACGCGGTCGCCGAGAGCGCCAGGCTCGCGACCAGAGCGGTGGCCGCTATGCCACGTCGCATGTGAACTCCTTCGATGGGGCCGCTCCATCACGGCGCCGATTCGTCGAGGAACGTAACAAGGTTGAAAGAAGACCGAAAGAGCTTGCGAGAGATTTCCGCAAGACGGGGGGATCGTTACATCAGCGTGTCCTGAGGGTTGCCGATACAACGCTTGCCAACGCACGGATCCATACCCTCCGGCCTCATCCGATCGCAGCCCGCACCGCTTGACGCCGGTTCCGTTGGCTTACGCAACTGCTTCCGCAAGAGATTGCAACGCTGTTACCTTCGAGAGAGGTCGGCGTTGAACCGGAAGATCTGGAAGAGGCCAGTTCGTCCGGATTCAGGCGTCGCAAGGCAGCGGCAGTACGTGAACGATCCGATGAACGATCCGAAGGGACCGTCCATGACGCAGGAGCTCAGCACGACCGCCCCGGCGCATCTCCCCCGGCAGCGGCGGGACTGGTGGCGCGACGCCGTGATCTACCAGGTGTACGTCCGCTCCTTCGCCGACAGCGACGGCGACGGCGTCGGTGATCTGCGCGGGATCCGGCAGCGGCTCCCCCACCTCGCCGCGCTCGGCGTGGACGCGCTCTGGATCACCCCCTTCTACGCGTCCCCGCAGGCCGACGGCGGCTACGACGTCGCCGACTACCGGGCCGTCGACCCCCTCTTCGGCGAGCTGTCCGACGCCGACGACCTGGTCCGCGAAGCGCACCGGCTGGGGCTGCGGGTGATCGTCGACATCGTTCCCAACCACACCTCCGACCACCACCCCTGGTTCCAGGCCGCGCTCGCCGGCGGCCCCGAGCGGGCGCACTACCACTTCCGCCCCGGAAAGGGCGCGGCCGGGGAGCTGCCGCCCAACGACTGGGAGTCCGTTTTCGGCGGGCCCGCGTGGACCCGGGCGAAGGACGGGGAGTGGTACCTCCACCTGTTCGCGCCCGAGCAGCCCGACCTCAACTGGGACGAACCGGCCGTGCACGAGGAGTTCGCCTCCGTGCTCCGCTTCTGGCTGGACCTGGGCGTCGACGGCTTCCGTATCGATGTCGCCCATGGGATGGTCAAAGCGGATGGACTACCCAATATCGGACTCCGCGAGCAGGCCAAGATGATCGGCGCACAGGTGCTGCCCTTCTTCGACCAGGACGGTGTCCACGAGATCCACCGCACCTGGCGACGGCTCCTGGACGGTTACGAGGGCGAGCGCATCGGAGTCGCGGAGGCCTGGGCGCCGACATCGGAGCGGCTCGCCCTGTACGTCCGCCCGGACGAGATGCACCAGGCCTTCAACTTCCAGTTCCTGCGCTGCCCCTGGGACCCGGACCGGATGCGTGCGGTCATCGACGCCTCACTGGCGGCGACCACATCGGTGGGCGCCCCCACCACCTGGGTGCTGTCCAACCACGACGTCGTACGCCACCCGACCCGCTACGGCGACGGCCCCACCGGTCTGTGTCGGGCGCGGGCGGCGTCGTTGTTGATGCTGGCGTTGCCGGGGTCGGCGTATGTGTATCAGGGTGAGGAGCTGGGTCTGCCGGATGTGACGGATCTGCCGGATGAGGTGCGGCAGGATCCGTCGTTCTTCCGGGCGGAGGGTCAGGACGGGTTCCGGGACGGGTGCCGGGTGCCGATCCCGTGGACGCGGTCGGGTTCGTCGTACGGTTTCGGCAGTGGGGGCAGTTGGCTTCCGCAGCCGTCGTCGTGGGGTGAGCTGAGTGTGGAGGCGCAGACGGGGGTGCCGGGCTCGACGCTGGAGCTGTACCGGGCCGCGCTCGCGGTACGTCGTGAGCATCCGGGTCTTGGCGCGGGTGACACGGTGACCTGGCTGGAGGGTCCCGAAGGCGTCCTCGTCCTCGGCCGTGACGGCTTCGTGTGCACCACCAACACCACCGGCGAAGCAGTCACCATCCCCACCCCCGGCACACTCCTGCTGTCGTCGGCGGCACCCGAGTTCAACGGCGGGACGGTACGCCTTCCCGCCGACTCCAGCACCTGGTGGGCAATCTGACATGCGACCGGTACAGTCCAATCCCATGACCGCACGGCTTGCCGACATCGCAGCCCAGGCGGGGGTCAGCGAAGCCACGGTCAGCCGGGTGCTCAACGGCAAGCCGGGCGTGGCCGCGACCACCCGCGAATCGGTGCTCGCCGCCCTCGACGTCCTCGGCTACGAGCGCCCCGTACGGCTGCGCCGGCGCAGCGCGGGACTGGTCGGGCTGATCACCCCGGAGCTGGAGAATCCCATATTCCCGGCCCTGGCCCAGGTCATCGGACAGGCGCTGACCCGCCAGGGCTACACGCCCGTGCTGGCCACCCAGACCCCCGGCGGCTCCACGGAGGACGAACTCACCGAAATGCTCGTGGACCGCGGGGTCTCCGGCATCATCTACGTCTCCGGACTGCACGCCGACACCAGTGCCGACATGCAGCGCTACGAGAAGCTGCGCGCCCAGGGCGTGCCGTTCGTCCTCGTGGACGGCTTCGCCCCGCAGGTACACGCGCCGTTCATCTCCCCCGACGACCGGGCGGCGATGCGGCTGGCGGTGACCCATCTCGTCGCACTCGGCCACACCAGGATCGGTCTGGCGGTCGGCCCGAAGCGGTTCGTCCCGGTTCTGCGGAAAATAGAGGGATTTGTCAAGGTCGTGCATGAACAGCTGGGTCTGACCGACCAGGAGATCGAGTCCCAGCTGATCCAGCACTCCCTCTACACCCTGGAGGGCGGACAGGCCGCGGCGTCCGCGCTGATGGACCGCGGCTGCACGGCCGTGGTGTGCGCGAGCGACATGATGGCGCTCGGCGCGATCAGGGCGGCGCGGCAGCGCGGGCTCGAAGTGCCGCGCGACATCTCGGTCGTCGGCTTCGACGACTCACCGCTGATCGCCTTCACCGACCCGCCCCTGACCACGATCCGCAAGCCGGTGCCCGCCATGGGCCAGGCCGCCGTGCGCACCCTGCTGGAGGAGATCGGCGGGACCCCGGCGCCGCACAGCGAATTCGTCTTCATGCCGGAACTGGTCGTACGAGGTTCCACCGCGTCCGGACCCGGAAGTGCGCCGGGCGCTGCGACCGGATAGGTACCGCGGTCGTTCTCGAGTCGTACCGCGGGGGCGGTCCGAACCAGACCCGGGGATGATCGGAGCCGCAGCGGCCATCTGGCAAACTCTCTCCCTATGGGTGAAGCGACCGTAAAGACTCCGGAAGGCCTGACGGCCACCCCGTCACCCATGGTGACAGCGGAATCTCCGGCTCCGGAATCCGGTCGCGGACGCCGCACGAGGACGCCCCGGCGTCCTCGGATCTGGTTCGAGATCCTGCTCATCGCGGTCAGCTACTGGACGTACTCCCTCATCCGCAACGCGGTGCCGGAGCAGAAGGCACAGGCGCTGCGGAACGCCGACTGGATCTGGGAAGCCGAACGCACCCTCGGCATAGCGGTCGAGCAGACGGTCAACCACGCCGTGAACTCGGTGACTTGGCTGATCGTGGGGATGAACTACTACTACGCGACACTGCACTTCCTGATCACCATCGGCGTGCTCGTCTGGCTCTACCGGTGGCACCCCGGCCGCTACTCCTCCGCACGGCTGGTGCTCTTCGCGACGACGGGTGTCGCCCTCGTCGGGTACTACCTCTACCCGCTGGCCCCGCCCCGGCTGATGAACGGGCAGGACTTCATCGACACCGTGCTGGTGCACCACACCTGGGGCTCGATGGCATCGGGCAATCTGAAGCACATGTCGAACCAGTACGCGGCCATGCCGTCCATGCACATCGGCTGGTCGCTGTGGTGCGGACTGATCATCTTCGCTCTGGCGTCGGCCCCGTGGGCGAAGATCCTCGGCCTTCTGTACCCGACACTCACCCTCGTCGTCATCGTCGCCACGGCCAACCACTTCTGGCTGGACGCGGTCGGCGGCATCCTCTGCCTCTCGTTCGGATACGCGGTCTCGTACGCCTGGTTCGGCGCACTGACGCACCGGCTGCCGCAGCACATAGCGGCGCCCGAGGGGGAGGACGGACCCGGTCGGCTGCGCGCGGCATGGGCGGACAGGCTGAACTCCGCGCGACGTTAAGGGCTGTCCCGTTATCCCCAGCGGGCGCGCGACGCTCCGTGACATGGACGAGGCCCGGGCCGGCGGCTCGGGCCTCTCCCGTATCCGCCCGGGGCCGTGCGGATACGGCTGAGCGGAATTCCGGGGCAACGGTCCGAAAGGGCATTGCCCTTTCGGACGGGCGGACTATCCGGCGAAGAAGAGCACGGCGCACAGAATCAGCGCCGCGTGGGTGAACGCACAGGTGGCCCAGCTGCCGGGACCACGGACGCCGTCACTGGCGAACTGGCTCCATTCCAGCAGGGCGGCGAGGCATGACAGCCCCCAGAAGATCCACATGACGACGGACATCCAGGTGGCCGACATCTCCGTGAAAATCAGGAGCGCGAGGGCCGGTGCAATCAGGACGGAGGGAATGTCCCACGTCGCCTTGGTGGTTTCGTCGCTCGCAGTTTCCGTCATGACGTCTCCCCTCATGTCGGCAAAGGCCGGAGCCATGGGAAATGGCTCCGGCCCTGCATGAGCTCGATATCGCGTCAGCGTATCAGTGGTGGAAGTGCCACCAGATGTCGTAAATCGTCAGGCCCGGCGAGACTCCCCTGATGGCCAGCTTCACCCACCAGGGAAGACCGTTGAACCAGCGCTTGAAGTCGCTGTACTTGCCCTTGATCGCCTTACCGAAGCCCTTGATCTTGCTCAGGATGTTCTTGATGGCGCGCCAGGAGATCTTCTTCGCCTGCTTGCCCTGCGCGGCCCGGTTCAGATCCGCGCGGTCGGCAGCCGAAAGGCTCGCGACGAAGGCACGGGCCTTGGCGTCACGGCTGTTCAGCAGTGTGCGGGCGGCCTGCTGGGCGTCCGCAGCCTGGGAGGCCTGGGAGACGCTCACAGAAGCGGTTGTGGCGCGGGAATGCTCGACAGCCGAGGCCATCGGCGCGGCGACGCCAAGGGCGACGGCTGCCGTGATGGTCGCGGCGGTGATGCGCAGCTTGTTGCGCACTGATACCCCCATGTTCGGTGTGATGGAGTAGCGGCCGCCTCACCGGCGGGTGTCAACGGCCTTTGTCCGTCCGTGAGTTCGGAGGAACAGGAGAGATACTTGTCGCGTGGTGTGACACCCGCCATTGGTTCTTCGGGCATCGTCCGGGTGGCCCATGGCCACGTGGTCAGCGGCCCGGAGGGCGAGCCGGTGCCCGTCGCCGCTGGTCCTGGGCTCGTATGCCGCGCCGGCCGGCGACGGCCGGTAAACGGAGTGACGCCTTTCCGCCCCGCGGAGCAACGGTTCTGCCTTTCAATGACGTCTCCACGCCCGGCAGTTGGGCGACGGCTCGACGGAGCGGACCGGGACCAAAGCGCGCGGTCCGAAACCTCCGGGCGGAAGGTGGGTTCCGGATGACGAGAGGAAAGCTGTTGTGGTGATGGGCGAGGTGCTCGTCGAAGCGCGGGACCTCACGAGGGCCTTCGGCTCGAAACGGGTCCTGGACGGGGTGTCCCTCAGCCTCCGGGCCGGTGAGGTGACCGGCTTCGTCGGAGCGAACGGCGCGGGGAAGACCACGACGATCCGGCTGATGCTGGGGCTCGCACGCGGCGAGGGACGGACCGAGTTCCTGGGGCGGCCACTGCACGAATGGGGCTCGCCCGGCAGCGTCGTCGGGGCCGTGCTCGGCGGTGTGGCGGGACACCCGAACCACCGGGTGCGCTCCCATCTGCGGATGGTGGCCGCCGGGAGCGGCGCTGCGGACGCACGGGTGGACGAGCTGCTGGCCACGGTCGGACTGACCGACGCGGCACGGCTGAGGCTGTCCGAGCTCTCGCTCGGGATGGCACAGCGCGTAGGGATCGCCCAGGCACTGCTGGGCGATCCCCCGGTGCTCGTCCTGGACGAGCCGGCCAATGGACTCGACCCGCATTCGATCCGCTGGCTGCGGGACTTCCTGCGGGCTCAGGCGGCACAGGGACGGGCGGTGCTGGTGTCGAGTCACCTCCTGGGCGAGATGGAGCAGCTCGCCGACCGGGTGGTCGTGCTGTCGCGGGGCCGGGTGGTGGCCGCGGCCCCGATGGCCGATCTCCGGGCATACGCGGCGGACCGGCACATGGTGCGCGTCGAGACGCCGGATCTGGCGAGGCTGAAGGATCTCGTGCAGGCGCACGGCGGCCGGCTCGAGGCCACCGGCAAGGACTGCGCGGACATCACGGGCCTCGACCGGTTCCGGGTCGGCTCGCTCGCCGCGGAGCAGGGGATCGCCCTGTTTCTGCTGCACGAGGCGCAGCCGTCCCTCGAGGACTTCTACCTGACCATCGCGGAAGAGGAGTTCAAGATCTCATGAGCACGGCTGCGACAAGGTCTTTGCCGGTCGTCTCCCCCGCAGAGGCGTTCCTGCGGGCCTGCCGCTACGAGTGGCGGCATCTGACGGCGCTTCGGTCGACCTGGGTGCTGCTGGCCGTGGTGGCGGCGCTGAGCCTGCTGGCCGGGCTCGGGCCGCTGCTCGACCCCGGCGGCCAGGACGTGATCGACGCCGCGGCCATGGCGGACCTGCTGGAGTGGACACCGCTGGCGCTGCAGGTTCCCGCCCTGTGCTTCTTCGTTCTGGTGCTGGGCACCGGACCGGTTTCGACCGATCTTGTGCGCAGGGCTGCCCGGACGACCTGGCTCGCCGTGAACGGGCGCGGTACGGCGTACCGGGCGAAGTGTGCCGTGGGCTTTCTGACCGGGGCGGCGGTGGCGGTCGGCAGCGCCCTGCTGGGGGCGTTGTCATCGGCGGTGGCCCTGGCGGCCACGGGCGCCCCGCAGCCTCCCTGGGGCGAGGTGGTGTGGCCCGTGTCCCGGTTCGTGCTGTGGATGGGCTGCTGGGCTCTGCTGTGCATGGCGTTGGTGGCGCTGACGCGCAGCCGGATCGCAGCGGTGGTGGTGCTGTGCATGTGGCCGCTGATCGGTGAACGGGTCGTGGGCGGTCTGCTGGGCAGTGTCCCCGGACTGGACGGGCTCGGGAACTGGCTCCCGTTCGCGGCGGGACGGGCCGTGCTCACCGATGTCGCCGCGCTCTCCGGTGAGGAGCAGGACTTCGCACGGACCATGGTCGGCAGCGATTTGTCGACACCGGTGGCGATGGCGGTGTTCTGCGCGTTCACCGCGGTCATGACCGTGGCGGGCCACTGGGCGTACCGGCGGCGGGACGCGTAGGCACGGCCGGGCGTGCCGCCAAGGGCCTTGCACCGCGCCTGCGGTGCAAGGCCTGCCCGCCCTGCAGGTCCTGTCCGGGGCGCCGGTGCCTGCCGCCCGGGTTCCGGCCCCGGGCTCAGGTTCCGTAGAACAGGTCTTCCACCACGGCCCGCGCCCGCCGGGTGGCACGCCGGTAGTCGTCGACCATCTCGCCCACATGCCCCGGCCCGTACCCCAAGTAGCGCCCCACAGCGGCCAGTTCGCGCCCGTCCGACGGAAAGGTGTCTCCCGGCCTGCCGCGGACCAGCATCACCGCGTTGCGGACGCGGGTCGCGAGGACCCAGGCGTCGTCGAGGATCTGGGCGTCCTCCGTGGCCAGCAGGCCGGCGGCGTGTGCGGCGGCGAGCGCCTCACGGGTACGGGTGGTGCGCAGACCCGGTTCGGACCAGCCGTGGCGCATCTGCAGCAGCTGGATCGTCCACTCGACGTCGCTGAGCCCGCCGCGCCCCAGTTTGACGTGGAGGGCCGGGTCGGCACCGCGCGGCAGCCGTTCGGTCTCCATCCGGGCCTTGAGCCTGCGGATCTCGCGTACGGCGTCGTCTCCGAGGCCTTCGGCCGGGTAGCGCAGCGGGTCGATCAGCTCGATGAAGCGCGCACCGAGCTCCTCGTCGCCCGCCACCGGCTCGGCACGCAGCAGGGCCTGGCTCTCCCACACCAGGGACCAGCGCCGGTAGTAGGCGGCGTACGAGGCGAGCGTACGGACCAGGGGCCCGTTCTTGCCCTCCGGGCGCAGGTCGGCGTCGATGAGCAGCGGCGGGTCGGAGGTGGGGACTTGGAGCAGCCGCCGCATCTCGGACACGACCGTGTTGGCCGCTCTGGCCGCCTCCTGCTCGTCGGCTCCGTCACGCGGCTCGTGCACGAACAGGACGTCCGCGTCCGAGCCGTAGCCCAGTTCGTGTCCGCCGAAGCGGCCCATGCCGATCACCGCGAAGCGGGTGGGGAGGGTGTCGCCCCACTGTTCGCGCACGACGGCCCGCAGGGCGCCGGCGATCGTCACCGCGTTGAGGTCGGTGATCGCGCTGCCGGCCCGGTCGACGAGTGCGCCCGGGTCCTGTTCGGCCGGACTCTCGTCGGTGCCGTACGAGCCGATCAGGTCGGCCGCTGCGGTACGGAAGAGTTCACGCCGGCGCACGCCGCGGGCCGCGGTGACGGCCGCCTCCGCGCCGTCCGCGCGGCCGACCGCGGCCAGCACCTCCTGCTCCAGATGGTCGCGGTCGCGCGGCTTCAGCCCCTCGGGGTCGCCGAGCAACGCGACGGCCTCCGGCGCCCGCAGCAGCAGATCGGGGGCGAGCCGGCCGGCGGACAGCACACGCGCGAGGTTCTCCGCCGCCGCGCCCTCGTCGCGCAGCAGCCGCAGGTACCAGGGCGTCTTGCCCAGAGCGTCGGACACCTGGCGGAAGCCCAGCAGGCCCGCGTCCGGGTCGGCCGAGTCCGCGAACCAGCCCAGCAGCACCGGCAGCAGGGTCCGCTGGATCGCCGCCTTGCGGGTCACGCCCGACGACAGCGCCTCGAGATGGCGCAGGGCGGCGGCGGGGTCGGCGTAGCCGAGCGCCTCGAGCCGCTGGCGTGCCGCCGCAGCGCTGAGCCGGGTCTCGCCGGGCGCGAGCTGGGCGACGGCGTCGAGCAGGGGCCGGTAGAAGAGCTTCTCGTGCAGCCGCCGCACGACCGACGCGTGCCGCCGCCACTCCTTGTTGAGTTCGACGACCGGATCGGCGCGCAGTCCCAGCGAACGCCCCAGCCTGCGCTGGTCGTCCTCGCCGTCCGGGACGAGATGGGTGCGGCGCAGCCGGAACAGCTGGATGCGGTGCTCCATGGCCCTCAGGAAGCGGTACGCCTGGTCGAGCTGGGCGGCGTCCGCGCGCCCCACGTATCCGCCCGCCGCGAGGGCGCCCAGCGCTTCGAGGGTGCTGCCGCTGCGCAGGGACGCGTCGCTGCGGCCGTGCACGAGCTGGAGCAGTTGCACGGCGAACTCGACGTCCCGCAGTCCGCCGGGGCCGAGCTTCAGCTCGCGGTCTATCCGGTCCGCGGGGATGTTGTCGACGACCCGCCGGCGCATCTTCTGCACGTCGGGCACGAAGTTCTCGCGTTCGGCGGCCTGCCAGACGAGCGGTGAGACGGCCTCGATGTAGTCGGCGCCCAGCTCGGGGTCGCCGGCCACCGGCCGCGCCTTGAGCAGCGCCTGGAACTCCCAGGTCTTCGCCCACCGCTGGTAGTACGCGAGATGGCTGGAGAGCGTGCGCACCAGCGGGCCGTTGCGTCCCTCGGGTCGCAGATTGGCGTCCACCGGCCAGATGGCGCCCTCGACCGTGGTCTCCGAGCAGATCCGCATGAGGTGGGAGGCGAGGCGGGTCGCGGCCTTGAGCGCCGTCGGCTCGTCCGATCCCTCGGCCGGTTCCCCGACGAAGATCACATCGACGTCGGAGACGTAGTTGAGCTCATGGCCGCCGCACTTGCCCATCGCGATCACCGCGAGCCGGCAGACGGCGGCGTCCCCGGGCGCGGCGCTGCGGGCGATGGCGAGCGCGGCCCGCAGGGTCGCGGTGGCCAGATCGGCGAGCTCGGCGGCGGTCTGCGCGACATCGGTGGTCCCGCACACGTCGCGGGCCGCTATCGAGAGCAGACAGCGCCGGTAGGCAATGCGCAGCGACACCGGATCGGTGGCCTCGGCCAGCCCCCGCTCGAACTCCTCCACGCCGGGGTGCAGGTCCGCCGCCTCGTAGGTCTCGAGCGCGTGCCAGTCCTGCGGGTGGCGCGCCAGATGGTCACCGAGCGCCTCCGATGCGCCCAGCACCCCGAGCAGCCGGTCCCGCAGCGGTTTCGCGGAGATCAGGGTGTCGAGGAGGACCTGCCGTTCGCCGGGCCCGTGCTCCGCCGGCTTCTGCGCCTCCACCAGACGGACCAGCCCGCGCAGTGCGAGATCGGGGTCGGCGGTGGCTCCCAGGGCGTCGAGGAGCACGGAGTCGGCGCGCACGGGGGCCATCTCGGGCAGCTCGAGGAACCGTTCGGCGACCGCGGGATGGGTGAAGCCGTGCCGCAGCAATCGGGTGAACGTACTGCTTCTGCGCCCCGGCACCGTCATCCCGCCGCCTCCGATCCCGCCTGCCCGATCCCGCCCGAGCCGATCCCGCATCCGCTCACGGCCAGGATCCGAGCGTAGCCCGCGGCGCCGGATTCCGATGAGTGCGGTCACCGCGCACCGTCGGTACTTCGAAGGGACCATGGGAGGACCGGAGGGCACAGGACCGGGCCGCCTCTCCCTTCGGCAGTCGACAGGGACGATCGGAGACCCGCTCATGGAATGGACCCTCGAAGTGATCGTCGTCCCGGTCAGCGACGTCGACCGGGCCAAGTCCTTCTACGTGGACCGGTGCGGGTTCAGGGCCGACCTCGACATGTCGCCGATCGAGGGGACCCGCTTCGTCCAGATCACCCCGCCCGGCTCCCGCTGCTCCATCGTCCTCGAGGAAGGTCTGCCGGACTCCCCCGGCCAGCCGCGGATGGCTCCCGGCTCGCTCAAGGGCATGCAGCTCTGTGTCACCGACATCGACGCCGCCCGGGACGAACTGGTCGGCCGCGGGGTCGACGTCAGCCAGATCCAGCGGGTCGGCCCGTCCGGCTGGGAGGAGGGCAAGGGCAAGGAGGTGTGGAACTCCTTCCTCTTCTTCAACGATCCCGACGGCAACGGCTGGGTGGTCCAGGAGGCACCGGCGCCGCTCGCCGCACGCTGACCGGGAACACCACTCGCCGCACGCTGACCGCCGACCGCAAAACCCCCGACCACCGACCGGAAAACCCCAGGAAGGGGCTGGAAGGACCGGGAAGGATCCAGAAGAATCCGGAAGGACCGGGAACAGCGCCGGGAACGGCGCCGGGAAGGAGAAGGTCCCGCGTATGGAGTTCACGCTCGAAGTCGTCATAGTCCCGGTCAGCGACGTGGACCGGGCGAAGACCTTCTACGCCGACCAGTGCGGATTCCACGTCGACCACGACACCCGTGTCGACGGGGGCGTGCGCATCATCCAGCTGACTCCGCCCGGTTCCCCCTGCTCGATCGTCATCGGCTCCGGCATGCCCCCCGCACCCGGCCAGACGACGATGGCCCCGGGGGTGATCCAGGGGCTCCAGCTGTGCGTGCCGGACATCGAGGCCGCGCATGACGAGCTCCTCGGACGGGGCGTGGCCGTCAGCGCGGTCCAGCATGTCTCGCCGTCCGGCTGGGCCCGCGGCAAGGGCGAGACCTGGAACTCGTTCGTGTTCTTCCAGGACCCGGACGGCAACGGCTGGGTGGTCCAGGAGGCACCGGCGCCTCTGGCGGACCGCCGCCACGGCTGAGCCGCCGCCGGACGGTCCAGGAGCGGCCCAGCGAAGCCGGTGAAACGCAGCGGGGCCGACGGTCCACGACCGTCGGCCCCGGCAGCCGGATCAGCGGGACACCCGCTCCGGCCTCCGCCTACAGCACCGGCAGGTTCTTGCGCAGCTCGAACGCCGTCACCTCGGAGCGGTACTCCTCCCACTCCTGCTTCTTGTTGCGCAGGAAGAAGTCGAAGACGTGCTCGCCCAGCGTCTCCGCGACCAGCTCGCTGCGCTCCATGAGCATGATCGCCTCACCCAGGTTCTGCGGCAGCGGTTCGATGCCCATCGCGCGCCGCTCGGCGTCCGACAGGGCCCAGACGTCGTCGTCCGCGCCGGCGGGCAGCTCGTAACCCTCCTCGATGCCCTTGAGGCCCGCGGAGAGCAGGACCGCGTAGGCGAGGTAGGGGTTGGCACCGGAGTCGAGGGAGCGGACCTCGATACGGGAGGAGCCGGTCTTGCCCGGCTTGTACATCGGGACCCGGATCAGGGCCGAGCGGTTGTTGTGGCCCCAGCAGATGTACGAGGGGGCCTCGCCGCCCGAGCCGGCCGTGCGGGCCGAGCCGCCCCAGATGCGCTTGTAGGAGTTGACCCACTGGTTGGTGACTGCGGAGATCTCCGCGGCGTGCCTGAGCAGGCCGGCGATGAAGGAGCGTCCGACCTTGGACAGCTGGTACTCGGCGCCCGACTCGTAGAACGCGTTCCGGTCGCCTTCGAAGAGGGACAGATGGGTGTGCATCCCGGAACCGGGGTGCTCGGAGAAGGGCTTCGGCATGAAGGTGGCCTGGACGCCCTGCTCGAGCGCGACCTGCTTCATCACCAGGCGGAACGTCATGATGTTGTCCGCGGTCGACAGTGCGTCCGCGTACCGCAGATCGATCTCCTGCTGGCCCGGCGCGCCCTCGTGGTGGCTGAACTCCACCGAGATGCCCATGGATTCGAGCATCGTGATGGCCTGGCGGCGGAAGTCCATGCCGACGTTCTGCGGGGTGTGGTCGAAGTACCCGGAGTTGTCCGCGGGGGTCGGGCGGCTGCCGTCCAGCGGCCGGTCCTTGAGCAGGAAGAACTCGATCTCGGGGTGGGTGTAGAAGGTGAACCCGAGGTCGGAGGTCTTGGCCAGGATCCGCTTGAGGACGTAGCGGGGGTCGGCGAAGGACGGGGAGCCGTCGGGCATGAGGATGTCGCAGAACATCCTGGCGGTGCCCGGGGCCTCCGCGCGCCAGGGCAGGATCTGGAAGGTACCCGGATCCGGCTTGGCGATCATGTCCGATTCGTAGACCCGGGCGAAGCCCTCGATCGCGGACCCGTCGAAACCGATGCCCTCGTCAAAGGCCTGCTCCAGCTCGGCGGGGGCCACCGCCACCGATTTCAGAAAACCGAGCACATCGGTGAACCACAGGCGCACGAACCGGATGTCGCGCTCCTCGAGCGTACGGAGCACGAATTCCTGCTGCTTGTCCATAAGCCACATCCTTGCAGTTCAGACGGCCTGTGCACCACCGCCGGGGCGTGGGGAGGAGCTTCAGTATCACGACCCGGGGTTTCGCCCAGATTACGCACCCCGTATGACCTGGGGCACGCCGTCGCCGTTACCATCTGCCCCCATGGGGGGCCCGCGGCACCACCGCATCGCACACATCGTGCGTCCCATGGCGCTGGGGAGCGCCGTGGCGACGCTTCTCGCCGCGCTCTTCATCTGTCTCGGGCTGCTGGCGGACGCCCATACGGGCGCCGCAGCGATCCATGCCGGCAGCGGCCGGCCGGGGATCACGGCCGCGACGCACACCCCGGCCGGCGCTGCGGCTGCGGCCGCGGAGGTCAGCTGTCCGTACGACCGCGGCGACTGCGGGATATTCGGCCATCTCTCCCCGGCCGTGCTCACGGCCCCGCCGCTGGACGGTCCCGTGGACGAGGCCGGGGCGCACCCCGCACCGGCAGCCGTCCCGGGCACCGGCCGGATCCTGCGCACCGGGACGTTCCCGCGCGCCCCCGATCTCCACGTCCTTCAGGTACAGCGGACGTAAAGGGCCTGCTCCACCGCGTACCGGCGCACTTCCGCGCCACCACCCTCTTCCCCGCCACGAAGGACACATCATGGCCGCAAAGAGCAGCACCAACGACCGCCGTGCCCGTATAGAGCAGATGCGCCGTGCCGAGCAGGCCCGCGAGCGCCGCAACCGCATCATCACGATCTCCCTCAGCACCCTCGTGGTCGCCGGCCTGGTCGGTTTCGGCGGCTACGTCATGAACAAGAAGTCCGAGGAGAAGGACCTGGCGGAGGCCGCCGCCAAGGCACCGATCGACGACGAGAAGTCCTGGGACGCCAAGAAGCTGGGCCGCAACCACGTCTCCGCTCAGGTGAAGTACCCGATGAAGCCGCCGGTCGGCGGTGACCACAACCAGGTCTGGATGAACTGCGACCGGAACGTCTACGACAAGCCGGTCCCCGACGTCAACGCGGTGCACTCGCTGGAGCACGGTGCCGTGTGGGTGACCTACAGCGACAAGGCCCCCGCAGCCGATGTGCAGAAGCTGAAGGACAAGGTCGGCAAGACCTCGTACTCGATGATGAGCCCGGTGAAGGACCAGGCCGGGGCGATCATGCTGAGCGCCTGGGGCAAGCAGGTCACGGTCGACGGAGCGGACGACCCGCGGGTCGACCAGTTCTTCACCAAGTACGTGCAGGGGCCTCAGACACCTGAGCCGGGTGCCGCCTGCACGGGCGGACTGGGCTCGTGACCCGCAGGATCCGGATGACCCGGACCCATTGGGCCGCGCTCACGGCCGTCGTCCTTGCCCTGCTGTTCGCGGGTGCGGCCACGGTCGCGTCGGCGGGCGGCAACGAGGGGACGAAGACCACCGCGGCCGCTCCGGGCAAGGACTCCGCCGACGCGGGCTTCGCCCGTGACATGGCCGTCCACCACCAGCAGGCGGTGGAGATGTCCTTCATCGTCCGGGACCGCACCCAGGACGCCGAGGTGCGCAGGCTCGCGTACGACATCGCCAACACCCAGGCCAACCAGCGCGGAATGCTGCTGGGCTGGCTGGATCTGTGGGGGCTGCCGAAGGTCGACTCCGGCACCGAGCCGATGTCCTGGATGAAGTCCGCGGACCATGGCGGTCACGGTGGTCACGGCGCTCATGGCGGGTCCCCTTCCGGGGAGGGCCCGCTGATGCCCGGCATGGCCACCCCGGCCGAGCTGGACCGGCTCGGCAAGGCCTCCGGCAAGCAGGCGGAGATCCTCTTCCTGCAGCTGATGACCGACCACCACAAGGGCGGTATCACCATGGCGAAGGGCTGTGCCGACCTCTGCACGGTGGCGCCGGAGAAGTCCCTCGCCCAGGGCATGGCGGACGCCCAGCAGTCCGAGCTGGATCTGATGGCCGACCTGCTGAAGAAGCGGGGCGCCGCGCCCCGCGGCTGATCCGCACCGGCATCCGCCCGCCCCGGCCGGCACACCGGCCGGGGCGGGCGGACGGCCGCGCACGGGCAGGGCGGGCACCCGGTGTGTCCGTCCTCAAGTGCCTGCCCCGGCGCCGGGGGCCGGTGGTCCCGCCGGGCGCCCCGGCCACGTCGGCGGTATGGTCGAAAACGGCTTCCCCGGCGTCCGCCGGGACTGGCTGACCGGGCTGGTTGGGCTCCCTGCACCACTGAGTGCCCACGCGCACGTCGGAGAAGTCCCCGCAGTTCCCCATCCGACGTGGGCCGCTCAGGAGGTACGAACCCATGACCACCGCCAAGGACATCATGCACACCGGTGCCCAGTGGATCCCCGCGCACGAGACGCTCGACCGCGCCGCGCAGTTGATGCGCGAGCTGAATGTGGGAGCACTGCCGATTGCCGACGCCGACGAGCGGCTGTGCGGCATCCTCACGGACCGCGACATCGTCGTCGGCTGTGTCGCGATGGGCCATGACCCGTCCCGGGTGACCGCCGGTGACATGGCCAGGGGCACCCCGCGCTGGATCGAGGCCGGCGCGGATGTGAACGACGTGCTGCACGAGATGCAGGACCACAAGATCCGCCGGCTGCCGGTCATCGAGAACAAGCGGCTGGTCGGAATGATCAGCGAGGCCGATCTGGCCCAGCATCTGCCGGAGGGCCAGCTCGCGTCGTGGGTCGAGCAGGTGTACGCGCGGGGCTGACGCGCCCCGGAGCACTCGCACACGGGCGGGCGCGCGCCCGCCGCATCAGACGAAGGCGCGGCCGCCGTCAGCGGCCGGGCCCGTCTCCCGCCGTGGGCCCTCTCCCGGCGTGAGTGCCGCCCGGGCCACCGCGTCCGGCCGGTCCAGCATGATCAGATGGCCCGCCGGCTCGACCGTCTCGAAGCAGGCGTCGCCGAGCCCGCGGGCCAGCGCCTGCTGCCGCTCCAGCCAGCGCAGCGCCCAGCGGCCGCCGCGGCCGTCGTACGCGGCCATGACCGTCGTCGGGATCCCGTCCGGAAACGGGAAACGCTCCCGCAGACCGAGGAGTTCGGCCGCCACGGCGCGGTAGTGGGTGTTCTCGAACAGGATGCCCTGCATGACCCGTGAGGTTCCGTAGCAGCGGCGCACCAGCGACGCGGGCGCCGGATCCGAGCCACCGGCCCGGGACAACCGGACCGCGGCGCGCCGGGTGAGCGGGCCGAGCGCGGCGGGGACCCCCATGAGGGACAGGGCCGTTCCGGCGCCGCGCGCGAGGGCCGTGCGGACGGCGGGGGCGGCCGGCACCCGGGCGTCCTCCTCGATGCTGGAGTCGACGAGCACGATGCCGGACGTCCGGGAGGGGTGGAGCCGGGCGAAGGCCTCGGCGTGGAATCCGGCGATCGAATGGCCGACGACGGTGGCGGGTCCTTCGAGGCCGAGGGCGTCGAGGACCGCGGCGATGCGATGGGCCTCGCCGGCGGCGGTCGGCGGGACGATCGCCGGTCCGCTGAGCCCGTGCCCGGGTCGGTCGAAGCGGACCACGGTGCGGTGCGGAGCCAGCAGCGGGACGACGGGGTCCCAGTCGAACCAGCTCATGGCGAGCCCGGCGCTCAGCACACAGACCGGTCCGCTGCCCTCCACGACGACGTGATGGGGTACGCCCCCGATCCGTACGAAGCTCACCTTGTCCGTCTCCCTCCCGCGCCACGGCGCGTGCGCGAGTGCACGGAGGCCACCCTGACACGGGCCTGCGGACCGGGCCCGCCCCGCCCCCCGCCCAAGCCGGTCCAAGTCCCTTGTCCTGTCCGCGGAACGGTGGTGTGCAGGGGGTGGGACGACGTCGGCCGCACCACAGCCCACTATCCGAACATTGGTGACATAGCAGCTCATGTTAGGCCGTGTCGGACCGGTCCTTACTCGGGTCTTTTGTCCGATCCGGCTAATGTGCGTCGTGTGATGAACGAACGGAGGGCCGGGCACGGGCGGTTGCCGCTGTTCGCCGGACCGCTGTTCGGGGCCTCGTTCCTCGTGCGCCACCGATTCGCCGCCCGGCACAGGGCAGACGCCCGGCCACGACCGGCCCTGCCCATATGGCCGTATCCACCCCCGCTCCGGACCGTGCTCTCCACCGTGTCGGTGCTGCGCCGGTAGGAGCGCGTCCGGCCGTCCCGTCCTGCCCTGACGCGGTGGCAGACGCACCCTTTTCACGCCTTCACCCCCCAGCGAGGTGCACACAGTCATGCCCATGGAGCACACCCGTCAGACCTCCCCCACCCGTCGCGCGGTGCTCGGCGCCGGGCTCGCCGTCGCGGGATCCGGCCTGGTCGCCGCCTGCTCCGGCGACTCCGGACCGGACCGCGGCGGCCACGGCGCGGCCCCGGGTGCCGGCCCCAGGGGTACAGCGGCACCCGACGGCGAGAGGGGAGACACCCGGGAGGGCGAAGGCGGCGGCAAACACAACCGCCACCTCACCTTCACGGCCACGCCGAGCACGGTCGACCTGGGTGGCGGGCGCACCTTCAAGACCTGGACGTACAACGACGAGTTGCCGGGACGCGTGGTCCGGATCACCGCGGGCGACACCCTCGCGCTCACGCTCGCCAACCACCTCCCGGAGACGACCACCGTGCACTGGCACGGCATCGCCATCCGCAACGACATGGACGGCGTGCCCAATGTGACCCAGCCGCCGATCAAGCCGGGCGAGTCGTTCTCGTACCGCTACGAGGTCCCGCATCCGGGGACGTACTGGTTCCACCCGCACCAGGGCGTCCAGGTCGACCGCGGAACCTACGCGCCGCTGATCGTGGACGACCCGAGGGAGCCGCTCTCGTACGACCACGAGTGGATCATCATGCTGGACGACTGGATCGACGGCGTGGACGGCTCCACACCGGACGATGTCTTCCTGCAGCTCAGCAGGGGCAGGAGCCGGATGAGCCACGGCGCCGGCGCACACCACGGCGAGCGGTCCGGCGGGTCGGGACCGGGCAGCAGCCGCGCCGGAACGGCCGGACCCGACAGGGCCCACCCGTCCGGGCCGGTGGGCGCCGGCGCCGGTGGTGTGCACAAGGACGACCCGAAGCACCCGAAGAACGACGACGATCCGTCGCCGCTGCACTTCAGGGGCCCCCGACGGGTGATGACAGGGGCCAGGAGCAATCTGCTCGGCGGCCACGCGGGCGACATCGACTACCCGTACTACCTCATCAACGGGCGCACGCCCGACGAACCCACGCAGTTCAGGGCCAAGCCCGGCGACCGGATCCGGCTGCGCATCATCAACGCCGGCGGCGAGACCGCCTTCCGGGTGGCACTCGGCGGGCACCAGTTCACGGTCACCCACACCGACGGCTTCCCGGTCCGCCCGTACAAGGCCGACGCTCTGCTGATGGGCATGGGCGAGCGCTACGACGTGCTGATCACCGCGAAGGACGGCGTCTTCCCGCTCACCGCGCTCGCCGAGGGCAAGCACGGCTCGGCGATGGCCGTGCTGCGCACCGGTGGCGGCGCACCTCCCGGGCCGGACGCGCGCCCCAGGGAGCTGTACCGGAACGTGCTCCGGTCGTCCGCGCGGCTGCGGCCCGACGACTCCGTCGCCCTGTCGCGGCGGCGCAAGCCCGACCGCATCGTCAAGCTCAAACTGACCGGCGGCATGGAGAAGTACGACTGGGCCTTCGACCGGAGGCCCTACGACCCCGAGACGATCCACCGCATCGAGTACGGCGAGCGGGTCCGGCTGGTGGTCATCAACGTCACGGACATGTGGCACCCGGTGCATCTGCACGGACACACCTTCGCGCTGGCCGGCATCGACTCGCACGGCGCCCGCAAGGACACGGCCGCTGTCCTGCCGCACCACAAGCTGGTACTGGACTTCGACGCGGACAATCCGGGCGCGTGGATGCTCCACTGCCACAACATCTACCACGCGGAATCCGGGATGATGACGACGGTCGCCTACAGCGACCGCAGGCGGTGACGGGGCACCGCGCGGGCCGTCAGGCCCCGGTGGGCCTGCGTACGGGGCGCCCGCACAGTGGGGCGCCCCACACTCCCGGCCCGGGACATTGCGTCAATCAGACGATTACACTGGACCCGTGCCTCAACTTCGCCTCGCCCTGAATCAGATCGACTCGACCGTCGGCGACCTCGCCGGCAACGCCGAGTCGATCGTCCACTGGACCCGGCACGCCGCCGAGCAGGGAGCGCATCTCGTCGCGTTCCCCGAGATGGTGCTGACCGGCTATCCCGTCGAGGACCTCGCCCTGCGGTCCTCCTTCGTCGAGGCGTCACGGGCCGCCCTGCACGCACTCGCCGTACGCCTCGCCGACGAGGGCTTCGGGGAGTTGCCGGTGATCGTCGGCTATCTGGACCGCTCCGAGAAGGCCCGGCCCCGGTTCGGACAGCCCGCGGGCGCCCCGCAGAACGCCGCGGCGGTGCTGCACGGCGGCCGGGTCGTGCTGACCTTCGCCAAGCACCATCTGCCCAACTACGGCGTCTTCGACGAGTTCCGGTACTTCGTCCCGGGCGACACCATGCCGGTGATCCGTGTGCACGGCGTCGACGTCGCGCTCGCGATCTGCGAGGACCTCTGGCAGGACGGCGGCCGGGTGCCCGCCGCCCGCTCCGCCGGGGCCGGGCTGCTGCTGTCCGTCAACGCCTCGCCGTACGAGCAGAACAAGGACGACACCCGGCTCGAACTGGTGCGCAAGCGGGCCCAGGAGGCCGGCTGCACCACCGCCTACCTGGCGATGATCGGCGGCCAGGACGAGCTCGTCTTCGACGGCGACTCGATCGTGGTCGACAAGGACGGCGAGGTCATCGCGCGTGCCCCGCAGTTCGCCGAGGGCAGCGTGATCCTCGACCTCGATCTGCCGGCGGCCGCCGCCGAGCCGGGGAAGCCCGGTGGCGGAGCCGCGAGCGGAGAGCGTGTGGACGACGGTCTGACCGTAGACCGGGTCGTCATCTCCGAGGAGCCGCTGCCGCCGTGGGAGCCGGAGCTGACGGGGGGGTACACCGAGCGCCTCGAGGACGCTGAGGAGGTGTACTCCGCGCTGGTCGTGGGCCTGCGCGCGTACGTCGCCAAGAACGGCTTCCGCTCGGTGCTGGTGGGCCTGTCCGGGGGCATCGACTCCGCACTCGTCGCCGCGATCGCCTGCGACGCGCTCGGCCCGCAGAACGTGTACGGCATCTCCATGCCGTCCAAGTACTCATCGGACCACTCCAGGGGCGACGCCGCCGAGCTCGCCCGGCGCACGGGGCTCAACTTCCGCACCGTACCGATCGCGCCGATGTTCGACGCCTATATGGACTCGCTCGGCCTGACAGGTCTCGCCGAGGAGAACCTCCAGTCCCGGCTGCGCGGCACGATGCTGATGGCCGTCTCCAACCAGGAGGGCCACATCGTCCTCGCGCCGGGCAACAAGTCGGAGCTGGCGGTGGGGTACTCGACGCTGTACGGCGACTCGGTGGGCGCCTACGGGCCGATCAAGGACGTCTACAAGACGACGGTCTTCCGGCTGGCGAAGTGGCGCAACCGCGCGGCCGAGGAGCGCGGCCAGACCCCGCCGATCCCGGAGAGCTCCATCACCAAGCCGCCGAGCGCCGAGCTGCGCCCCGGCCAGGTCGACACCGACTCGCTCCCCGACTACGACGTCCTGGACCGCGTCCTGGAGCTGTACGTCGACCGGGACCGGGGCAAGGACGCGATCGTGGCGGCCGGCTTCGACGAGGAGCTGGTCACCAGGACGCTGCGCCTGGTCGATGTGGCCGAATACAAGCGGCGCCAGTACCCGCCGGGCACCAAGATCTCGGCGAAGGGCTTCGGCAAGGACCGGCGGCTGCCGATCACGAACCGCTGGCGGGAGACGACGGCGCACTGACCGTACTCCGCGCGGCACGGAGGGGGCTTCCCGCGAACGACGCGGGAAGCCCCCTCGGACGTACGGAGGTCAGAACGTGACGCGCGCGGCGATCGGGAGGTGGTCGCTGGCGGTCCGCGGGAGGGTCCACGACTGCACCGGCTCCACCCCCCTGACCATGATCTGGTCGATCCGGGCCATCGGGAACGAGGCGGGCCAGCTGAAGCCGAAGCCGGTGCCCGCCGCGCCCTGGGTGGAGCGCATCTGGGCGGTGACCGCGTTCAGCGAGCGGTCGTTCATCGTGCCGTTGAGGTCGCCGAGCAGGACCACCCTGGACACCTCGTCGCGCCGGATCGCCGCACCGAGGGCGTCGGCGCTCCGGTCCCGCTGGCTGGCGGTGAAGCCTGCTTCCATCCTGACCCGCACCGACGGCAGATGGGCCACGTACACCGCGACCTTGCCGGACGGCGTCGTGACCGTGGTCCGCATCGCGCGTTCCCAGCCGAGCTGGATGTCCACGGGCGCGGTCCCGTCCATCGGGTACTTGCTCCACAGCCCGACCGTGCCCACCACCGCGTGGTGGGGATACGTGGACGCCAGCGCCTTCTCGTACGACGGGACCACGTCGGCCTTGAGCTCCTCCAGCGCGATGATGTCCACGCCGGACTCCACGAGCTGGCGTGCGGTGCCCCCGGGGTCGGTGTTGTCGGCGTTCACGTTGTGGGTGGCGACCGCCAGACCGCTCTTGCCCCCACCGCTGGTCTTGTCCGGGATGAGCCCGCCGAAGAGGTTCAGCCAGACCACGACGGGCACCAGCAGCGCGATCAGGGCGGTCGCGGACCGCCGCAGCAGCGCGCACAGCAGCAGCACCGGAACGAGCAGACCCAGCCAGGGCAGGAACGTCTCGGTGAGGCTGCCCAGGTTGCCGATCCGGTTCGGGATCTGGGCGTGGAAGATCATCGTCAGTCCGACGACGAGGGAGCAGGCGGCGAGCACGATGCCGCGGCGCCAGATGCCGGGATCGCGGCGCCATCTCCCGAGCGCGGCCCGGACGCGGGATCCGGAGCGGTCTTCATGCTCCGCGTCGTGGCCGGTCTCGATGGTGTCTGCCTGCCCCATGCGTGTCCTCACTGCCTTACTGCCTTGCCCTGCAAGCCTTTGTGCATGCGTCCGGCGCGGGATCCTTCAGGCCGGTCTCCGCGGCCTCGATGCATCCGGCACACCGAAAGCACACAACCGGACGCCGCCCCTTCTCCCGCGGAAATCCGCTCGGAACGACCCTAGGGGATGACGCGGAGCTTGCTGTCGTACGGTCACGAGGACGACCCGCCGGCATGGCCGGTTCCGGTCGCCGGCGCCGGGACCGGGGATGTGACAGAACGCTCACAATCGACTCAGTCCGGACCTCCCGGACCCCACGGTGGACGCAGGCCCTCGAGCACCAGGGAGACGATGCGCTCCGCCAGATCACCGGGCAGTGGGGCGTCGGGCCGCATCACGGCCCTGACCAGCATGGGGCCGACGATCAGATCGTTGACCAGGTCGATGTCGACGTCGTCGCGGATCTCCCCGTTGGCGATCCCCCGCCGCAGGATCTCCAGGACGGTGGCGCGCCGGGGGTCGATCACGGTGGCGACATAGGCCGCCCACAGCCGGGGATGGCTCTTCATCTGCGCGAGGACGTTGTTCAGCAGGGCCGACGAGCGCTGGGCGAGGCCGCGTACGCGTACGGACTCCAGCATCACGACGAGGTCGTCGCGGGCGGAGGTGCCCGGCAGGTCGGGGTCCGGTGGCTCGATGTCCCGGAGGACCTCGACGAACAGCTCCTCCTTGTCGCTCCAGCGGCGGTAGATGGTGGCCTTGCCGACGCCTGCCGTGCGGGCCGTTCGCTCGATGGAGATCTCGCCGAGCGGGACTCCTTCCTCCAGCAGCCTCATCACGGCGTCCCGGATCGCCCGCTCGGCCGCCTTGCTCCGTGGGCGGCCACGGCGCGGCTCCCCCTCGCGGCCGCGTCTGCACGGCTCCCCTTCGCGGCGGCTCGGGAGCGGGCCCTGGGCGCGGCGTCGTGGCGCACCGACCGTGGCCCTGCCCTCACCCCGGGCCGCGCCCGTACCCGTACCCGGCGCGCTGCCGGCCTCCCGCCCCGCCGCCGCGGTCTCCACACGTCTCGTCGTCCCGGCTTCGCCCCGCACAGCGCCTCCGCCTCCGCGTCCTGCCCGTGTCCACCGCGTGGTCCTGCCCGCACGGCGTGTCGGTCTCGTCGTACCGCCGCAGGGCCCGGTCGCCCGGCGTACCGGACCGGACCGGGATCCGCCCGCCCGGCCGGCTCCGCCGGTCATCTCCGGTCATCTCCGGACGGCGCCCGCCGCCGGTCTCTCGTCCGGTTCCCCCGGACGGTCCCTCTCGTGTCCCCCGGTTCCCACCCGTCCGGGCAGATACATCGCGACGACCAGCGCGCCCACCACCGTGGCCGACGCCGCTGCCAGGGCCGTGAGATGCATGGCGAGCACGAAGGCGTCGTTCGCCGGACCGACCAGCAGCTTGCCTGACGTGCCGAGCTTCTCCGCGACCCCCAGGGTCGCCTCGATCGACTCCCCCGCTGCCGCCCTGACGGAGTCCGGCAGACCCGCCGTCCTGGCGAGAGTGGACTCGATGCCGCCCCGGTACGCCGCCGAGAGCAGCGAACCGAGCACCGCCACCCCCAGCGCACCGCCCACCTGCCGGAAGGTGTTGCTGATCGCGGAGCCCACTCCGGCCTTCTCCCGTGGCAGCGCCTGCATCACGGCGACCGTGACCGGGGGCATCACATGCGCCATACCCGCGCCCTGGACGAAGAACGCGACCTCGATCATCCACAGCGGCGTGGACCCGTCGAAAACGGCGAACGCAGCCAGTCCGGTGGTGATCATCAGCATTCCGGCCGCACAGGTCGCACGGGCGCCGAACCGGCCGATGGCCAGCCGGGCGCGCGGTGCGAACGCCGACTGCGCCACCGCGAGCGGCAGCAGCAGCAGTCCGGCCGCCAGCGGACTGAAACCACGCACGCTCTGCAGATAGAAGACGGAGAGGAACGCCACGCCCATCATCGCGAAGAAGCCCAGCGCGGTCGCGGCGATCGCCGACGAGAACACCGGGTTCCTGAAATACGAGAAGTCGAGCGCCGGATGGTCGGTGCGCACCTCGTAGAGCACGAACACCGTGAGCACGGCGACCCCGCCCAGCAGCGGCAGCAGCACCGCCGTGTCGGTGAGCGAGGCGAGCTCTCCGCCCCGGATGATCCCGTACACCAGCAGGACGAGTCCGGCGATCGACAGCAGCACGCCGACCGGGTCGAGCCGGCCGGGAGCGGGGTCCCGTGAGTCGGGGATCAGCACCACCATCGCGACGAAGCCGACGAGCACGACCGGGACGTTGACCAGGAAGATCGAGCCCCACCAGAAGTGTTCGAGCAGCAGTCCGCCCGTGAGGGGCCCGAGGGCGATGGACACGCCCACACCGCCCGCCCAGATGCCGATGGCCTTGGCCTGTTCCTCCCGCTCGAACACGTTCATCAGGATGGCGAGAGTGGCGGGGATCACGAACGCCGCACCGACACCCATCACCGCGCGGTACGCGATGAGCTCCCCGGACGACCCGGAGAACGCGGCCAGCGCCGAACCGGTGCCGAAGACTGCCATGCCGAACAGCAGCGCCTTGCGGCGGCCCGTCCGGTCCCCGATGAGTCCCGCCGTGAAGAGCAGGGCCGCGAAGACCAGCGTGTAGGAGTTGATGGCCCATTCCAGCTCGCCCTGGGTTGCGCCGATGCCGACGGGCGCGGGGGTGGCGATGGTCTTGACCGCGACGTTCAGCACCGAGTGGTCGAGCACCACGATGAGGACGCTGAACATGAGGACGGCGAGGATGGCCCAGCGGCGCCGGTGCACGGCTTCCGGTACACGGGTCGGGGCGGGAGGCGCCCCCGGGGGTGTGGACATGATCCGAGACTTCCCGTTTTCGATACGGGACCGTCTCGTATAGGAAAAAACGACCGGGATGGCGGAACATGCCCGGGGTGTGAACGGCGCCACTTCCCGCGGCGGGCGCCGGGATGCCACCATGGACACGGTCCGGGGACGCCGTCAGGGCGCCTCGAGATGACGAAGGAGCCGTTCACCATGACGCTTCAGGCTGCGCCGAACGAGTCCGCCGACAGCAGCAGCAAGGCGCTGTACGGCGGCAAAAGCACTCGCCGCGTCACCGTCCACGACATCGCCGCCGCCAAGGAGCGCGGTGAGAAGTGGCCCATGCTCACCGCCTACGACGCGATGACCGCGTCCGTCTTCGACGAGGCCGGCATCCCGGTGATGCTCGTCGGCGACTCGATGGGCAACACCCACCTCGGCTACGACACCACCGTGCCCGTCACGATGGACGAGATGACCCTGCTCTCCGCCGCCGTCGTGCGGGGCACCAAGCGTGCCCTCATCGTCGGCGACCTCCCCTTCGGCTCGTACCAGGAGGGCCCGGTCCAGGCTCTGCGCAACGCCACCCGGCTGGTCAAGGAGGCCGGGGTGGGTGCCGTGAAGCTGGAGGGCGGGGAGCGCTCGCTGCCGCAGACCGAGCTGCTGGTCCAGGCGGGCATCCCGGTGATGTCCCACCTCGGGCTCACCCCGCAGTCCGTCAACACCATGGGCTACCGGGTGCAGGGCCGCGGCGACGAGGCAGCGCACCGGCTGCTGCGCGACGCCAAGGCGGCCCAGGACGCGGGCGCGTTCGCCCTCGTCCTCGAGCTCGTACCGGCCGAGCTGGCCGCCGAGGTCACCCGCTCGCTGCACATCCCGACCATCGGCATCGGCGCCGGTCCCGAAACGGACGCGCAGGTCCTCGTATGGACCGACATGGCCGGTCTGACGGGCGGGAAGGTGCCGCGCTTCACCAAGCAGTACGCGAACCTGCGCCAGACGCTCGGCGACGCGGCGAAGGCCTTCGCCGACGACGTCGTGGGCGGCGCGTTCCCCGCGGCGGAGCACACCTTCCACTAGTGACCTGAGTCGGAGGTTCTTCGTTAGTTCGGTGTGAGTCGTCCTGGACCGAAGATCCCGCCGCTGTTGTTGACTGATGCCCAACGGGCTGTGCTTCTGGGGTGGGTGCGTCGGCGTACGACGGCTCAGGCTCTGGCCCAGCGGTCGCGGATCGTGCTGGAGTGCGCCGAGGGGCACTCGATCTCGGAGGTGTCGCGGTGTCTGGGGGTGGCTGCGGATACGGTCCGTACCTGGCGGCGTCGCTTTCTGGAGCGAGGCTTGGACGGCTTGTGCGACGAACCGAGGCCAGGCGTCCCGCGGAAGATCACCGATGCTGATGTCGAGCGGGTCATCGTCAAGACGCTCGAAGAGCGGCCGGCTAACGCAACGCACTGGTCGACCCGGTCAATGGCTGCCGCCACCGGGATGTCGCAGTCGACGGTCTCCCGGATCTGGCGGGCGTTCGCCCTGGCTCCGCACCGCTCGCAGACCTTCAAACTGTCCACCGACCCATACTTCATCGACAAGGTCCGCGACGTTGTCGGTCTCTACCTCGACCCACCGGAGAAGGCCCTGGTCCTGTGCGTGGACGAGAAGTCTCAGATCCAGGCTCTGGACCGGTCTCAGCCCGTGCTGCCGATAATGCCCGGCGTTCCCGAGCGTCGCAGCCACGACTACGTCCGGGCCGGCACCACGACCCTGTTCGCGGCCCTGGAAGTGGCCACCGGCAAGATCATCGGTTCCCTCCACCGTCGTCACCGTGCTATCGAGTTCAAGAAGTTCCTCACCAAGCTGGACAAGGAGGTACCCGCGGACCTCGAGGTCCATCTGATCCTGGACAACTACGCCACCCACAAGACAGCAGCCATCAAGCAGTGGCTCCTGGCTCACCCTCGCTTCCACCTGCACTTCACCCCCACCAGCGCGTCCTGGTTGAACCTGGTCGAGCGATGGTTCGCCGAACTCACGCAAAAGAAGCTCAAGCGCGGCGTCCACCGCTCCGTCCAGGCCCTCGAACGCGACATCCGCACCTGGCTCACCGACTGGAACACCAACCCACGGCCATTCGTCTGGACGAAGACCGCCGACGAGATCCTCGACAAAGTCGCCGCCTACTGCCGACGAATCTCTGACTCAGGTCACTAGGGCCTTTCGTTTGGATCAGGCCACGCCGCCGGGGCGCCGCCGGGACCGCGGCGGTGACCCCGGCCGCACCTCCAAGCCACTCCCGGCACCAACGACAGCCCGCCGATCTTCCCCCGTCGGCGGGCTGTCGGCCGTCCGCGAACCGGTGGACCCCTCCGGCCACAGCACTAAACTGAAGACGGACTCGGGGAACGCCGACCCGCCCGGGAGGCGGACGACCATGGCTGGAATCTTCGCGAAGAACTTCGAGGCCGCCGACGAGACCCGTCCGTTCGAGGACGGCAAGGGGAGGCTCGAGCTCCTCACCACCGACCACGGGCCCGTAGGCCGTGCCGTCTTCGAACCGGGCTGGCAATGGTCCAGGCACGTCAAGCCCATCGCCGGCACCGAGAGCTGCCAGGCGGCCCACGCCGGGTACGTCATCAGCGGGAGGATGAAGGTCGTCATGGACGACGGCGAGTCCGCGGAGGTGGGGCCGGGCGACTACCTCGGCATCGAGCCTGGGCACGACGCCTGGGTGGTGGGTGACGAGCCCTGCGTCTTCCTCGACTGGGCCGGGTTCGGGGACTACGCCAAGCCCCGGTGACACACGATCCGTAGGCGTCGACGGGCTGTCGGCGGCTTGTCGGCTGCCTGTCGGCGGCGGCTGCCACGCTTCGGACATGACGCGAATCGACAGGAACGCCGTCGAGGTACGAGGCCTCGTGAAGCACTACGGCGAGACAAAGGCCCTGGACGGTGTGGACCTCGACGTCCGGGAAGGCACGGTCCTCGGGGTCCTCGGCCCCAACGGGGCAGGCAAGACCACGCTGGTGCGCTGCCTGTCCACCCTCATCACCCCGGACGCCGGGCGCGCCACCGTCGCCGGCTTCGACGTGGTCCGCCAGCCGCGCAGGCTGCGCCGGACGATCGGTCTGACCGGCCAGTACGCCTCCGTGGACGAGAAGATCCCGGGCTGGGAGAACCTCTACATGATCGGGCGGCTGCTCGATCTGTCCCGCCGGGACGCCAGGCGCCGCGCGGACGAACTGCTCGAGCGGTTCTCGCTGTCGGAGGCGGCCAAGCGCCCGGTCTCCACCTACTCCGGCGGTATGCGCCGCCGCCTCGACCTGGCCGCCTCGATGATCGGGCAGCCTTCCGTACTGTTCCTGGACGAGCCGACCACCGGCCTCGACCCCCGTACCCGCAACGAGGTGTGGGACGAGGTCCAGCGGATGGTCGCCGAGGGCGTCACCGTTCTCCTCACCACCCAGTACATGGAAGAGGCCGAGCAGCTCGCGGACGCCCTGACGGTCGTCGACCGCGGCCGGGTCATCGCCGAGGGCGGCATCCACGAGCTGAAGGCGAGGGTCGGCGGCAGGACGCTGCGGATCAGGCCGGCGGACCCCGCGCGGCTCGCGCCGATGGCCGCCGCGGTCCGCGAGGCCGGTCTGGACGGCGTCGCGGGTGCGCAGCCCGTCCCGGACGAGGGCGTGCTGTACGTCCCGATCCTCAGCGACGAACAACTGACCGCCGTGGTCGGCCTGCTGGGGGCCCGCGGCTTCGCGATCGCCGACATCGGCACCGATCTGCCCAGCCTGGACGAGGTGTTCCTGTCCCTGACCGGGCACAGGACGACGTCCGTCAACGACATCATTGCCCAGGAGGTCGCGGCGTGAGCGCCACCACCGTCAACAGCGTCACCACCAGTGCTCCTCTCACCGACGACAGCCGTATCGGTCTGCGCGGCAATCTGCGCCACATCGGCGCCCTCGTTCGCCGCAATCTGCTGTGGATCCGGCAGGACCCGGAGTCGATGTTCGACGCGGTGCTGATGCCGATCGTCTTCACCCTGCTGTTCGTGTTCGTCTTCGGCGGCTCGGTCGGCGCTTCGCTGGGCGGCGACCGCTCCGTGTACGTGGACTACGTGGTGCCCGGTCTGATGGCGATGATCGGCATGAACATCGCGATGGGTGTCGGCACCGGTTTCCACCAGGACTTCCAGAGCGGTGTCATGGACCGGTTCCGGTCCCTGCCGATCGCCCGTTCCTCGGTGCTGATCGCCAAGATCGTCGTCGAGATCGCCCGGATGACCGTCGCGACGGCGATCCAGCTGGCGGTCGGCTTCATGCTGGGCATGTCCGTGTCGCACGCGTGGGGTCTGGCCGTCGCGTTCGGGCTGTGCCTGGTCTTCAGCTCGTCGATCATGTGGATCTTCCTCACCATGGGCGTGACCATGAAGACCGCCCAGGCGATCCAGGGAATGGGGTTCCTGGTGCTGATGCCGCTGCAGTTCGGTTCCTCGATCTTCTCGCCTCCCAGCACCATGCCGGGGTGGCTGCAAGTCTTCACCGACTACAACCCGCTGTCCTCGCTCGCGGACGCCGTCCGCGGTCTGATCCACGGCGGCCCGGTCGCCCACGACGTGTGGGTGACGCTGATCTGGTCGGTGGTGCTCACCGCCGTGATGGCTCCGATCGCGATCCGGAAGTTCCGCACGAAGTCCTGACGTGCTCGCCCACGATTGCGACGGCCTCCTCCAGGGTGAGGGCCTCGCCCTCGGCGCTGCGGGCCGCCCAGACGCCGTCGTCCAGCACGGCGCGGGCGGCCCGTTCGGCGCGCTCGCGGCCCTCGCTCTCCAGGGTCGTCTCGACATGGCCCGCCGGCCGCATCCGCCGGTACGCGCCGAGCAGCCGGGCCGCGTCGTGGGCGGTCCGCTCGCCGAGGCCGGCGAGCGCTTCGGCCGCGGTCGTCAACTGGGCCGCGGCCATCTGCGGCGCGACCATCCGGGCGAGGGGGACCATCGCGGACTCCATGGCCTGGTGGGCGTGGTCGAGCGCCTCGATGTACCGGCCGTCCAGGCAGTCCAGCCAGGCGAGCCCGGCGAGCCGGAAGCCGTCGAAGAGCGCCATCGTCTCGGACCGGAACTCCACGGCCAGCAGGTCCAGTTGCTCCCGCGCCTCGGCCGTGCGGCCGTCGGCGCCGAGCAGCAGGGCAAGGAAGAGCCGGGCCACGGGCAGAGCCTCCTTGGCGCCTTCGTCCGGCTGCGCCAGCACCTCCCGGAAGATGGCCTCGGCCTCTTCGCGCCGGCCGAGTTCACCGAGCATCGCCGCCTGCCGGGCGCGCAGCAGCGGCACCTGGCTCTCGGCCCCGACCCGCCGGGCACGGTCGGCCGCGGCGGCGTAGTCCTCGGCGGCGAGGGCGAACTCACCGCGCTTCTCACGGGACTCCCCGCGCGCGGACAGGGCACCCGCGGCGCCCCAGTGGTCCCCGTACCGTTCGAAGATCTCCAGGCTGCGGTCGGCGTCGGCCTGGGCGTCGCCCGCCCATTCGCTGCGGTTGGCGAGCACATTGGCCCGCATCTGCAGGGCGACGCCGAGCTCCCACTCGTACCCGTACTCCTCGCAGCCCCGGACCGTCGCGTCGAGGGCCCTGCGCAGCTCGTCCACGTCGCCGGTGAGCAGGACCGCGTAGAACCAGAGCGCACCGGGGAAGCGGCAGGTCTGCGGGTGACCCGGGTGGTAGGCCGCGGCGACGCGGCGCAGCCACTCCAGACGCCCGGGTTCCGTCCAGTCCTCCGCGGCGTGCTCCATGCTGATCATCCCGATCAGCCGCACACCGCGCCGCGCCTCCAGCCGCCGTGCGGTCTCGAACGGCGGCGGGGAGTCGACGACCCGTGCGGGGAGGGGCTCCGCGGGGACCACGGGCGGGGCGAACGGGTCGGGGCCGAGCTCCGCGGCGGCACGGGACCAGTGCCGGGCGGTGGCGCGCAGATCCCGCATCTGCCAGAACCACCCCAGCGACAGCACCAGGCACAGCGCCTCGTCCTCGTCCCGGGCGGCGATGGCCCGGTGCAGCGCCGTGTGCAGGTTCTCCCGCTCCCGTTCCAGCCGCGCGACCGCACCGATCTGCTCGGGACTGCGCAGCAACGGGTCGGTGCGGCGGGCGAGTTCGCGGTAGTACACGAGATGCGCGCGCTCGGCGGCGGCTCGGTCGCCCGCCTCGTCGAGCCGCTCGGCGGCGTACTCGGCGACGGTCTCGAGCAGTTGGTACCGCATCTCGCCGTCCGGCGACGGGACGGCGACGACCAGGGACTTGTCGACGAGCGCGCCGAGGACGGAGAGGACGTCCAGAACGCCGGCACCGGAGCCGGTGCCGGTGCCCGCGGCAGGTGAGCCGGGAGCGGCGGGTGGGCTGTGCGTGGCGAGTGAGCCGTGCGTGGCGATTGAGCCGGGAGCGGCGCAGACCTCCTCCGCGGCCTCGAGGTCACAGCCGCCGGCGAAGACCGAGAGACGACGGAGAACGGTGCGCTCGGCGGTGTCCAGCAGGTCCCAGGACCAGTCGACGACCGCGCGCAGGGTCTGCTGGCGGGGCAGTACCGTCCGGCTGCCGTGGGACAGCAGCCGGAAGCGGTCGTCCAGACGGTCGGCGATCTGGCGCGGCGTCAGCACCCTGAGGCGGGCGGCGGCGAGTTCGATGGCGAGGGGCAGGCCGTCGAGACGCCGGCAGATCTCGGCGGCCGCGTCGGCCGTCCCGGGGTCGGCGTCGATCCGGAAGCCGGGGGTGGCCGCCGCGCCCCGGTCCGCGAACAGCCGCAGGGCCATCGGCGCGGGCAGCGGGCCGACCGGCCGTACCGACTCGCCCGGCACGCCGAGGGCCTCACGGCTGGTCGCCAGGACCGTCAGCCCGGGGCACCGCTCGAGGAGGTGCCCGCTCAGCGCGGCCACCGCGGTCACCACGTGCTCGCAGTTGTCGAGGACGATCAGCATGCGGCGGCGGGCGCAGTGCTCGGTGAGGCGCACGAGCGGGTCGTCGCCGCTGCGCTCGGTCGCGGCCCGCAGTTCCTCGGAGCCGACGCCGCGCAGCACGGTCTCGCGCCCGCCGAGGGCGGTGAGCACCGCCTCGGGCACGTTCTCGGGGTCGGAGACCGGCGCGAGCTCGGCCAGCCAGACACCGTCCGGACAGGCCCCGGCCATCCGCTCGGCCGCCTCCTGTGAGAGCCGGGTCTTGCCCGCCCCGCCCGGCCCGAGGAGGGTGACCAGCCGCGCACGGCCGAGATCCCCACGGATGGCCTCGATATCGGCCTCGCGTCCGACGAAGCTGGTCAGGCGTGCGCGCAGATTCCCGGGCCCGGTGGTGCGCGGCGGCGGTGCGGGGGGTGCCACGGGGTGCGGTGCGGCAACCGGTTCCGGTGCGGGAGCCGCGGCCGGCCGCGCCGGGGCTACTGCCGTGCCCCCGGCCGCCGGGTGCGGCTCCGTGGGCATCAGCAGCTCCGTGTGCAGGGCGCGCAGTTCGGGTCCGGGGTCGGTGCCCAGCCGGTCCGACAGCTCACGGCGTACGGATTCGTAGGCCGCGAGCGCCTCCGCCGGGCGCCCCTCCGCGCGCAGGGCCCTGATGCGCAGCGCCTGCAGGGATTCGTCCAGCGGATGCGCGTCGCAGAGTTCGGCGAGTGACGGGAGCGCCTGCCGTGTCCGGCCGAGGGCCAGTGCCGCGGCGAGGCGGACACGGCGGGCCTCGAGACGGCGGGCCTCCCAGCGGGCCGCCTCCGCCGTACGGTCGGGCAGATCGGCGAGCACCGTTCCCCGCCACAGTGACAGCGCCTCGTCCAGCACCTCGGCCGCGCGGCCCGGATCCCCGTCGGCGAGGGCCTGCGCGCCCTGCTCGGCGAGCTGGGCGAAACGGTGCAGATCCACGTCGGCGGCGTCGGCGCGCAGCCGGTAGCCGCCGTCGGCGGAGACCACCTCCGTGTGCCCGAGGGCGCGGCGGGCACGGCCCACGAGCGCCTGCACCGCCCCCACGGCATCGGCCGGCGGGTCGCCGTCCCACACCTCGTCGACGAGCACGCCGACCGGCACCGTACGACCGGCTCGCAGCGCCAGCACCGCCACGAGCGCACGCAACCGCGCCCCGCCGAGCGCGGCGGGGGTGCCGTCGTCGTGGACTGCCTGGGTGGTACCGAGGAGGCGGTAGTGCACCGGCCCATTGTCGTCGATCGCCGAAAGGCCGCCGGAACGCTCACACGGGCCCCGTACGTTGATCCGTCGACGTACGGTCACCCGTGCCCGTACGGCTGTCATCGACGGGCTAGGGTCCCTCCCACGGGTTCTCGCCCATGGAGTCCCTCCACGGGGGTTCCCACGGGAGTCCCTCCCACGGAGATCCGTCACGGGAACCCCCGCTCGACCCGCCCTTGTGCCCCGTCCCCAGGAGCCCCGCCCATGGCAACCGCCGCGACCAGCAGAAGCGATCGCCGGATCTCCCCCGTCTTCCTCGGTATCGCCGCGATCATGGCCGTCACCGGCTGGGCCGTGTGGACGGACTTCGCGCCCAACCCCGGGCTCGCGGTGTTCCTCTTCGTCACCTCCGCGTGGATCGTCTCGCTGTGCCTGCACGAGTACGCACACGCGCGCACGGCCCTGCACGGAGGCGACCTCACCATCGGGGCCAAGGGCTATCTCACGCTCAACCCGCTGAAGTACACCCACGCGCTGCTGAGCATCGTGCTCCCCGTCATCTTCGTGATCATGGGAGGTATCGGCCTGCCGGGCGGCGCCGTCTTCATCGAGCGGCACCGCATCCAGGGCCGCTGGAAGCACAGCCTGATCTCGGCCGCGGGCCCGCTGACGAACGTGCTGTTCGCCGTGGTGTGCACCGCACCGTTCTGGCTGGGGGCCATCGACGACGTCCCGGTGGCGTTCCGCATCGCCCTGGCGTTCCTGGCATTGCTGCAGGTGACGGCGGCGATCCTGAACTTCCTGCCGGTTCCGGGACTGGACGGGTACGGGGTGATCGAGCCATGGCTGTCGTACCGCATCCGCCGCCAGGTCGAGCCGTACGCTCCGTTCGGCCTGCTGGCGGTCTTCGGCATCCTCTTCATCCCCGGGGTGAACCACGCCTTCTTCGACGCGATCGACGCGATCCTGAGCGGACTCGGGGTGTCCCAGGCCGAGACGTACTGCGGGCAGGACCTCTACCGCTTCTGGACCGAGCAGAATCCGCTGTGCGAGGCGGCTATCAACAGCTAGTGCTGTGACCGTGCGGGGACACCGGCGGGGTCAGGCGCCGCGTGCCGCCTTCGCACGGCGGAAGTAGTAGATCGCCATGTTCGAGGACACACCCGCGAGCAGCACCCACACGATCCCCAGCCAGCTGCCCCTGGCGAAGGACAGGACCGCCGCGGTGACCGCGAGGGCGCAGATGACGAGGGCGTAGAGGGCGAGGCGGGGCATGGGGGGCGGCTCCTGTCCGGTCGTACGGGTCCGGGACCAGTGTCCCCCATGCCCGCGGCGCGCCGGACCCGGTCCGGGCGACGCCCGACCCGGATCAGACGTCCGTCACCCGCAGGCCCGCGTGGGCCTTGTAGCGGCGGTTCACCGAGATCAGATTGGCGACCAGCGACTCGACCTGGTGCGCGTTCCTCAGCCGGCCCGCGAAGACACCGCGCATCCCGGGGATACGGGCCGCCAGCGCCTGCACGAGGTCGGTGTCGGCGCGGGACTCGCCGAGCACCATCACATCGGTGTCGATCTCCTCGATCGACTCGTCCTGCAGCAGGACGGCCGAGAGGTGGTGGAAGGCGGCCGTGACACGGGACCCGGGCAGCAGGGCGGCGGCCTGCTCGGCGGCGCTGCCCTCCTCCGGCTTCAGCGCGTAGGCGCCCTTCTTGTCGAAACCGAGCGGGTTGACGCAGTCGACGACCAGCTTCCCGGCGAGCACCTCCTGCAGCGCCTCCAGGGTCTTGGCATGGCCCTCCCACGGCACGGCGACGATCACCACGTCGCTGCGCCGCGCGCATTCGGCGTTCTCGGCACCCTCGATGCCGAGGCCCAGCTCGGCCGCCGCGGTCTCGGCGCGCTCGGCGGCCCGCGAGCCGATGATCACCTTCTGCCCGGCGCGGGCGAGCCGGTAGGCGAGGCCGCGGCCCTGGTCGCCGGTACCGCCGAGGACACCGACGACCAGCCCGGAGACGTCGGGGAGCTCCCAGGGGTCCTTCGGGGCGGGCTTCGGGGCGGCGGCGTTGTCGTGAGAAGTCATGTGCCGACCTTAGAGCCTTGCCCGGCGGCAGGAACGGGCAGGCGGGACACCCGGTCCTGCCCCCAGGAAGGCACGACCTAGGGGGTTTCTGATGGATCTCCGTGGAGGAAGGAGCGGCGTCCGGTGCGTGCTCTCGGGGTGCCGGCCGGAAGCCCTCGTACTGGCACGTACTTGGGCTTTCGGCCGGTGCGGCGAGTGGGGGTACCTCCCACGCCGTAAGGCCGTGGGGGCGTGCCGGGAGTCGCGACGCCGCGGAGATCCGTCAGAAGCCCCCTAGTGATGTGACCGGATAGGTTCACCGGCTCGCGGTGTCCTGCACGGCGTCTCGCTGCGTTGTCGAATCACCCGAGTACATCCAGTACAAGGCCGATTCTCCGCCTTGCGATACACCGCACCGGACGCCGCGAGCTTCCCGGCAAACCTATCCGGCCACAGCACTAGGGGTGGGCTTTCGCCGTACGCCCCACATCGCCCCGGTCCGTGCGGCAGGATGCCGGGCCATGGATGCCGTACGCGTCGCGCTGCTGCGGGAGGTCCTCGCCGGGACCTCATGGCCGGCCGAGGCCCGGCGCTTCGCCGGGGTGCTGCGCTCGTCCGTCGTGCCGCACAGCGGCGGGCTGCTGCTGGTGGGCACGGCCGATTACGAGCCCTGGCATCTGGCGGCCCATCTCGTGGACGAGGCGGCCTGGTCGGGGCAGCCCGCACTGGCTCCCACACTGGTGCGGCACCGGGTGCGGGCCGGGGATCCGGCGCATCTGGCAGTCGGGCTCAGCCGGGTCGAGGCGGCCGGGCGCGGTGAGACGCTGCTGCTGGTGGCGCCGCACCGGCCGGACGAGGGGCTGCTGGAACGGGTGCACGACGCCCGCCGGGCGGGGGCGACGGTGCTGTCGCTGGACGACGGGGACCGGGAAGTACGCGGCCTCGCCCACGAGGCACTGGCCGTCCCCCGGTCCGCCGAGGTGGACCTCGACACGGTCCAGCACCTGGTCAGTGCGGCCGCCGGGGAGAACGGGCTGCCGTCGGCCTCCCGCAGCCGGCGCGGTCTGCGGGCCCGGCTCTCACGCCTCGCCGACCAGCTCACGGCACCGCCGCCGCCCCGCTGGTGACCCGGCGGGGCGCCCCGCGCCGAGGGGGCGCCCGGTGTCGGCATCGGGCAGTCGGGCAGTCGGGCAGTCGGGCCGACTTAGTCGGCCCGGTCCTCGCCCTGGGGGGCGTCGTGCCAGCGGGGGTCCGTCTCCCATTCCAGGTTGCGCTCGCGGGCCGTCTCCATCGCGCGCTCCGCCTCCGCGCGCGTGGCGTACGGACCGAAGCGGTCCTTGGCCGGGCACTCGGGGCCTTCCTCGACCTTCTTGTGCTCGAGGCAGTAGAACCACTCGCCCGGCTTGCCCACCGTGCGCTTCTTGAACAGGGCCATCGTCGGCTCCTTCCTCTGACGCCATGCTGCCCCACCGGGCCGCTCTCCGCGCCCGGCGGCGTGGCAGTGCCCATGGATAGACTCGCTGGCATGTCTGGCCAGTCGTTGCTCGTACCAGGGGAGCTCTCTCCCACCCGTTCCGTACCCGGAAACATCCGGCGCCCCGAGTACGTCGGGAAGCCCGCGCCGAAGCCGTACACCGGCCCGGAGATCCAGAATGCCGAAACGATCGAGGGCATGCGCATCGCGGGCCGCATCGCCGCGCAGGCGATGGAGGAGGCCGCGAAGCTCATCGCCCCCGGTGTGACCACGGACGAACTGGACCGGGTCGCGCACGAGTTCATGTGCGACCACGGGGCGTACCCGTCGACGCTGGGCTACCGGGGCTTCCCGAAGTCCCTGTGCTCCTCCGTCAACGAGGTGATCTGCCACGGGATCCCGGACTCGACGGTGCTGCGCGACGGCGACATCGTGAACCTGGACGTCACGGCGTACATCCACGGAGTGCACGGCGACAACAACGCCACCTATCTGTGCGGCGAGGTCGACGAGGAGTCGCGGCTGCTGGTCGAGCGGACCCGGGAGGCGCTGAACCGGGCCATCAAGGCGGTCAGGCCGGGCCGGCAGGTCAATGTCATCGGACGGGTCATCGAGTCGTACGCGAAACGGTTCGGCTACGGCGTCGTGCGTGACTTCACCGGCCACGGGATCAACTCGTCCTTCCACTCCGGGCTGATCATCCCGCACTACGACAGCCCGCACGCCACCACGGTCATGCTGCCGGGGATGACCTTCACGATCGAGCCCATGCTGACGCTCGGCACGCACGAGTACGACATGTGGGGCGACGGCTGGACCGTGGTGACGAAGGACCGCAAGCGCACGGCGCAGTTCGAGCACACCCTCGTGGTGACCGAGACGGGAGCCGACATTCTCACGTTGCCCTGACCCGGAAGCGGGGTACCTTTTTACCGACAGGTCGTCGGGAACCAGTTGACTTAGGTAAGCCTAAGTAGGAGCATCCTAGCTGTTCCCGTCCCCATCGGTCCCCCGGAGGTCCGCCTTGGACACGCTGGACACGCCCTTCTCGACGCTCATCCGCGTCGCCTCGCATGAACAGCACACCGAGGCCGAGACCTCGACCTTCATGAGCGACCTGCTCGGCGGTCGGCTGGGAGTCGAGGCGTTCGCGCGCTACACGGAGCAGCTGTGGTTCGTGTACCAGGCACTCGAGGGCGCGGCCGAGTCGCTCCGGGCGGACCCCGTCGCCGGTCCTTTCATACAGCCGGAGCTGTTCCGCACGGCCGAGCTGGAGCGCGATCTGGCCCATCTGCGCGGCCCCGGCTGGCGGGAGGGGCTGCGGGCGCTGCCCGCAACGGCGGCGTACGCGGAGCGGGTGGAGGAGTGCGCCCGCGGCTGGCCCGCGGGCTATGTGGCCCACCACTACACCCGCTATCTCGGCGATCTTTCGGGCGGCCAGATCATCCGCGACAAGGCCGAGCGGACCTGGGGCTTCGAGCGCAAGGGCGACGGCGTCCGGTTCTACGTCTTCGAGCGGATCACCAACCCGGCGGCGTTCAAGCGGACTTACCGGGAGCTGCTGGACCGTGTCGACGCGGACGACCTGGAGAAGCAGCGGATCATCGACGAGTGCAAGCGCGCCTTCACCTTCAACGGGGCGGTCTTCCGGGAGCTGGAGGCGGAGTTCCCGCTGAGCGCATAGCTCGTGCGCCTAGTTCATGCGTGGAGCTTCTGCGCATAGCTCGTGCGCGGTGCTCATACGCGGACGGGCCGGGGAAGGTGCCCGGGCGATCCGGCCCCGCCCGGCCCGTCAGGCCGTCAGCCCGTCAGCCCGGGTGCGGTGACGGTGTGCGGCAGGCGGGGCCGCGATGTGCGCTGCAGGGGGGCGATCCGGGCGGCGACGCGCGACTCGCCGGTGCCCGTGCCCGTGCGGGCGATGGGGCCGGAGGTACCGGACTCGTCGGCCCGCCCCGTCGGTGCGGCCGAGCGCCGCGCCAGGCGGACCCGTCCGCCGATCTCCACGATGCCGTCGGGTCCGGGGGCGGTCAGGATCTGTGAGCCCCGGCCCTGGGTGATGTTCAGTGCGCGCCCGAGCCGGGCGGTCAGCAGCAGTGCCGCCGCGCCCGTCGCCTCGTCCTCCACGACGATGTCGTCGCGCCGGGGGAAGGCCCTCGCCCGTATCCGCCCGGCGGCCTCGTCCTCCCAGGCCCAGGCGTACAGCCAGCCCTCACCGGGCGGCGGCGCGGGCAGGGCGTCGACCTCGGCCGCCGAGCCGTACTGCTCCAGCAGCCGTGGCGGGGCCCACTCGGCGCGTGCGCTGATCCAGGTGAACTCGCCGTCGTCGCGCGCCCACACCTCACCCGCGGGCGGCTGGACGGTCTCCAGGTCCAGCAGCCAGGCGACCCCGACGAGCGGATGGCCGGCGAACGGCAGCCGCAGCCCCGGGGCGTAGATGTCGACGACTCCGCGCTCGGGGTCGTCGATGAAGACGGTCTCGCTGAAGCCCAGTTCGGCCGCGAGTGCCTGCCGGGACTCCCGGTCGGGCCAGCGGTGCGGGTCGCGTACGACTCCGAGGGAGTTGCCGAACCGGCCGTCGCCGGCGCAGAACACCTGGAGCACGTCGAGTTCCTTCACTCCGGCATTCAAGCACCCGGAGGGGTGCGATCGCCGCCCTCGGCCGGGAGCGGCCGGAGCGGCGATCGTCACACCGGAGCGTCAGGGACGGACGGTCGCGCGACGGCGTACGGCGAGGACCACGCCCGCACCGGCCGCGACGACGGCGCCCGACGAGGCGAGCAGGGCCCCGGCCGGGACCCCTGCCCCGGTGGAGGCGAGATGGCCGTCGGCAGTGAGCCCGCCGCCACCGACCGTACCGCCGCCCGCGGTGGACCCGCCGCCGGTGGACCCGGAGGTGGCCGAGGTCCCCGCGTCACCGGGGCCGGTGGGCAGTGCGGCGTCCTTGTCGAGGGTGAGGGCGACGGTCACCGGGTCGATCGGGGTGCCCGGCTTGTAGAACGCCTCGCCGTTCGGGCCCGCGAACTGCGCGGCGCCCTCCTTGGTGAGCACGGCCGGGATGTTCTCGAGGGTGACGACGCCGCTCTTGGCGCGGAAGTCCGCCCGGGTGAGGTCGAGCGTGGCGAACGTGACGTCGTTCGCGGTGCCCTTCGCGGTGGTGACATCGGCGACGAGCGTGCCGGACGTACCGGATCCCTTGACCTTGACGTCGCTGATGGTCCAGTCGATGCGGTGCGCGGCGCAGACGAAGCGCACCTTTCCGGCGTACGCGGCGTCGACGGTGCGGGCCGAGGAGTCGAGACGGGCCGTGCCGAAGCGGAAGTCGAAGGCGGAGCCGTTCGTCGTGGCGCCGCCGGACGCGGTGACGGTGCCACCGCAGGCGTCGTCGACGTAGCCGCGCCACGACTTCTTGACGCCCCAGGTCAGTCTGCCGCCGTGCGCCTTCCCGGGCGTCCCGGCAGCCGGCGACGAGGTGCCCGGCACCGGCTTCGTCGTCGGCTTCACGGTGGGCTTGGGCGTGGGCTTCGGCGTCGGCTTGGACGTCGCCGTCGGCCTCGGGTCCGGCTTCGGGGGCGTGCCGCCCGCGGCCTTGACGGTGAGGGTCGCGGGATCGAGCTGGGTGCCCTCCTGGTAGAAGCCGGAGAAGGCCTCCGCGCCCCCCTTGGTCAGCCGGGCCGGGATGTCCTTGAAGACCATGGCGCCGCCCGTGCCCTGCCCGGGACGTACACCGGTCATGTCGAGCGTGGCTATCGGCAGGTCGTTCTTCGAGTCGAAGCCGCCGTCCTGCTTCTTGGTGACGACATCGGCGGTGATCTCACCGGTGGGCGTCGCCGAGCCCTTGGTGGTGAGCTTCAGATCGGACATCGTGATGTCGAGGACGCCGCCGTGCGCCGTGAAGTGGACGCTGCCCTTGAAGGTGTTGGCGGTGGCGTGGGTGCCCGTGTCATAGGTGCCCTTGCCGTCCACGAAGGTGAACACCCCGTTGCCCGCTGCCTGCTTGGCCCCCTCCCCCACGGTGATCGTGCCGTGGGCAGAGACGAGGTACTTGCGGAAGGACTCCTTGAAGCCCCAGTCCAGGGTGCCGTCCTTCAGCTCCAGCGCCGGTGCGCCGGGTGCGGCCCCGGGGGCTTTCTCCGCGGCGATGGCGGGGAGCGCCAGTGCGGCGGCGCCGAGGGCCGTGGCCGTGGCGACGGCGGAGACGAGTGTCAGGGGGCGTATGGCGGACATGGTCGGTGGTCTCCTCGAAAGAAGGGGTACGGGGGCAGGCGCGGGAGTACACGGGACCCGCGGATGCTCGGTGACAGGTCGGGCTCGGTGGTGGGGAGGTGGTGGGTTCAGTGGTCGGCGGTACCGGTGGCGCGGGCGGCCCGGCCGCGTCGGCGCACGGTGTGGACGGCGTATCCGGCGGCCGCGGCGACGATCAGAGCGCCGGCCCCGATCGCGGTCAGAGCGCCGGCGTCGGGGGACGCCCCGGGGACGGAGGACGCGGGAGCGGCCTTCGTGTCCGCGTTCCCCGGCGGCGATGCGCTCGGTGCGGGCGGGGAGGTGTCGCTGCCCAGGTCCGGCAGGACGGGCAACTGCGCCTTCGCGTCCACGGCGACGGCGAGTGAGACCGGGTCCATCACGGTGCCCGCCTTGTACAGCGCGCCGAGCGCCCGGGAGCCGCCCTCGGTCAGCGTGGCCGGAGCCTCTTTGAGCACCGCGAGGCCGGACTTCGGTGTGAAGCCCTTGGCCGGGAAGGTGATGAGCGGTACGCCCCGCTGTGTGCCGCCGTCACGGGTGACATCGGCGGTGAGGGTGCCACTGCCGTCGCGTACGGCGACCGAGATCCGGGCGAGCGTCAGATCAAGCCCGGTTCCGGTGAAGCGGACGGTGCCGGCGAAGGCCGCGTCCAGGGTCTGTTTGCCGGCGTCGTACGTACCCTTGCCGCGTGGGAAGCGGAAGAGCGCTCCGCCGTCCTCGGCGCCGCCGCCGAGGGCCCAGGACCCCTTGGCGATGGGGCCGGTGACGTACTCGCGGAAGGTGCGGCGCACGCCCCAGTCGACGGCGGCGTCCCGGAAGGCTCCTGCGGCCCGTCCCTCCGTCCGTGCCGGCTCGGGCCCCCGTGAGGGCTGCCGGGACGGCGCCGCGGACCGTACGTCGACGGACAGGCTCACCGGGTCGAGTGCGGTGCCCGCGGGGTAGTAGCCGGCGAAGGCATGCGCACCCCGGGCGGTGAGGGTGGCGGGAATGCCCGCGAGGCGGACGGGACTCGTACCGCCCCTCATGTCGACACCGGAGAGGTCGAGCGAGGCGAGCGGGACCTGGGACGAGGTCGTGACCTTGCCCGAGCCCTTGGCCTTGCCGGTCATATCGGCGTAGAGCGTGCCGCTGCCGCCGCTGATACGGACGGTGGGGCGGCTGATGGTGAGGTCGAGCGCATGGCTGCCGTCCGCCGCCCGGTGGCCGAGGAAGTGGACACCGCCCGAGAAGCCGGAGGTGAACGCTCCCGTGTCCGGGTCGTAGCGGCCCTCGGCCGAGTGGAAGCGGAACTGGCTGCCGCCGGCGGTGGCCGCGCCCCCGATGAGATTCCAGCTGCCGTGGGCGACGGGGCCCGTGACATAGCTCTGGAAGGAGGACTTGATGCCCCAGTCGAGCCTGCCGCCCTGGATCGTGCGGCTCTCGGCGTGCGCGGCGGTCGCCGGGAGCAGGGCTGCCGCGAGGGCGGCGAGCAGCGCGACGGCGAGGGCACGGACCGGTCTGCCCGGTCTGCAAGGCAGCATGAAGAAACCCCCAAGGGCTGGCAGGCAAGGTAAGGCTAACCTAAGCTACTGCCAGCCCGCACCGGAAGCCCCTCGCTCGTCCAGAGTCCCGGAAGCGGCCTGAAACACCTTCAATTTCTCCTTGAGAAGGGGAAGTTGAAGACACATGGCAGACGAAGGACCAACAGGACGGAGCTCTTCGGTGCGCAGATCCCGCCTGGCGACCGCGCTGGTACTGGCGCTCGCCCTTATGTCGGCAGCGACCGGCTGCGGCGGTACGGCCCGCCCCGCCGGAGCCGGGCCCGCGGCTGCGGCCCCCGACCGGGTCGAGCCGCTCCCGGCCGCGCCACGGCCGCAGCTGCCCGTCACGGTCGGCTCGGCGGACGGCACCAGGGTCACCGTCACATCCGCCGACCGGATCGTGCCGCTCACCGGTTCGCTCAGCGAGATCGTCTTCACCCTCGGACTCGGCGGCCGCGTGGTGGCCCGGGACATCACCGCCACCTTCGAACAGGCCGCGGACCTGCCCGTGGTGACCCGCGCCCACGACGTCTCGGCGGAGAGCGTCCTGTCGCTGAAGCCGACGGTCGTCCTCGCCGACACCTCCACCGGCCCCGCGGAAGCCGTCGCCCAGATCCGGGACGCGGGGATCCCGCTGGTCGTCGTCGAACCCGCGAAGAGCCTCGACGACGTGGGCCGGCAGATCGACACCGTCGCCACGGCATTGGGCGTGAAGCCCTCCGGCGCGGAGCTGAAGAAGCGCACCGAGCAGCGGATCGCCTCCGTGCGCAAGGACGTTCCGGCACCGGCGAAGGGCGGGAAGCCCCGGGTCGCCTTCCTCTATCTGCGCGGCACCGCGGCCGTCTATCTGCTGGGCGGAGCCGCTTCCGGGGCGAGTTCGCTGCTGGAGGCTGCCGGAGCGGTGGACGCCGGCAAGGAGTCCGGGCTGGCCAAGGACTTCACCCCGCTCACCAGTGAGGCGCTCGCCAAGGCCGCACCGGACGCACTGCTCGTCATGGACAAGGGCCTCGCCTCGGTGGGCGGCGTCGAGGGGCTTGTGAAGCTCCCCGGTGTCGCCGAGACCCCGGCGGGAATGGACCGCAGAGTCGTCTCCGTCGAGGACGGTGTCCTCCTCACCTACGGGCCGCGCACCGACCGGGTGCTCGGCTCGCTGGTCAAGCAGCTCTACGGGGGCGGGAAATGACGGTGACACCACCGCGAGCGGAGGCGATGGCCGCGGACCCCGCCGCCCCGGAGGCGCCCGGTAAGCAGGCCCGAACCCGGCGCGGCGCGCACACGTATCTGCTCACCGCCGGTCTCGCCGGGGCGCTGCTGGCACTGTGCCTGCTGTCCGCCGGGCTCGGGGCGTACCACCTTCCGTTCGGCGACGTCGTCGCCTCCGTACAGCACCGGGCCGGGCTCGGCGGTCACGCCCTGGACCGGGCGGCGGAGAGCGTGCTGTGGAACATCCGGCTGCCGCGGGTGGTGCTGGCCCTGCTCGTGGGCGCCTCGCTGGGCTGCGCCGGGGCACTGATGCAGGGGGTGTTCGGCAATCCGCTGGCCGAGCCCGGAGTCATCGGCATCTCGGCGGGGGCGGCGGTCGGGGCCGTCGGTGCGATCGCGCTCGGGCTGGCCTTCCTCGGCACCTGGACGGTGACGGTGTGTGCGTTCGCCGCCGGTCTGGCCACGGTGTCGCTGGTGTACGCGATGTCACGGTCGGGCGGCCGTACGGAAGTGGTGACCCTGATCCTCACGGGTATCGCGGTGAACGCCTTCGCGGGGGCGATGATCGGCCTGTTCGTCTTCTTCGCCGACAATGCGCAGATCACCCAGATCACCTTCTGGCAGCTCGGCTCGCTGGCGCAGGCGACTTGGCCGAAAGTGATCGCCGTCCTGCCGTGCGCGGCCATCGGGCTGCTGATCGCACCGTTGTACGCACGGCAGCTGGACCTCCTCGCGCTCGGCGAACGGCCGGCCCGTCATCTGGGCGTACGGGTGGAGCGGCTGAGGGCCGTGCTGATCCTGGTCGTGGCCCTGCTCACGGCGGCGGCGGTCGCCGTGGCGGGCATCGTCTCCTTCGTGGGGCTGCTCGTTCCGCATCTGCTGCGGATGGCGAACGGGCCGGGGCACCGCTTCCTGGTCCCGGGCAGTGCGCTGGGCGGTGCCGTGGTCCTGCTCGCGGGCGACCTCGCGGCGCGGACGGCGGCGGCTCCCGCCGAGCTTCCGCTGGGGGTGCTGACGGCGCTGTTCGGCAGCCCGTTCTTCTTCGTGCTGCTGCGCCGCACCCGTCGCCGGCAGGGAGGCTGGGCATGAGGAACCGCACCCTGAAAGGGATCCTGCCGCGCGGACGTGAGCTGCCCGCGCCGCCGTCCCCCGGCGACAGCGTGCTCGAAGTGCGGGGGCTGCACGTACGCCTGGGCTCGCTCGAGGCGCTTCGCGGCGTGGACCTCGTCGCCCGCGCGGGCCAGGTGCTGGCCCTCGTCGGACCGAACGGCGCCGGGAAGTCCACCCTGCTCGCCGCGTGCGCGGCGGACCTCTCCCCCGCCGCGGGCGAGGTGCGCATCTGCGGGCGGCCCGCGGCCGGCTGGTCGGCACCGGCACTCGCGCTGCGCCGCGCCGTGCTGCCGCAGTCGGCCGGCCTTTCGTTCCCGTTCGCCGTCGAGGAGGTGGTGCGGATGGGCCGGGCGCCCTGGGCCGGCACTGCGCTCGAGACGGACGACGATCCGGCGGTCGCCGAGGCCATGGCGCTGACGGAGACCACCGGCTTCGCGGCACGGCCGTTCTCCGCGCTGTCCGGGGGCGAGCGCGCCCGGGTCGCCCTGGCACGCGTACTCGCCCAGCGGGCACCGCTGCTGCTGCTCGACGAACCGACCGCCGCGCTGGATCTGCGCCACCAGGAACTGGTGCTGCGGATCTGCCGCGAGCGGGCGGCGGCGGGCGACACGGTCGTGGTCGTGCTGCACGATCTGGGACTGGCCGCCGCCTACGCGGACCGGGTGGCGGTGCTGGACGGCGGACGGATCGCCGCCGACGGCCCTCCGGAGCGGGTGCTGTCCGCCGAGTTGCTCGGCGCGGTCTACCGGCAACCGGTCGACGTGCTGCGGCATCCGCGGACCGGGACGCCGATCGTCGTGCCCAAAAGGGACACTTGACCCCCGCTTGACCTTCCCTGGGGGCAGACATGAAAAATCCGTGATCGTACCGTGCTTCGGGCTCTCGCATGAGAGGCGAATCACTGGACGGATGTCTTTCGGTCAGGTAAGCCTCGGTTAAGTTAGGTCCGCCTCACCGCCGTAGGGCCCCGTTCCGTTCACTCGTGGAGCATGCATGCGACCCGTCCGTCTCTCCGTCGTCACCGCCGTCGCGGCCGTGACCGCTCTCACCGCCGTGACCGGCTGCGCCGAGAAGGGCGACGCCAAGGGCGGCGACGGCGCCGTCACCGTGACCGCGAAGGACGACGCCTGCGAGGTGTCCAAGAAGGAGTTCGCGGCCGGCCACGTCCAGCTGGACATCGAGAACAAGGGCTCCAAGGTCACCGAGGTCTACGTCCTCTTCCCGGACGACCGCATCGTCACCGAGCGCGAGAACATCGGCCCCGGTACCAAGGCCAGTCTCACCGCCGAGATCAAGGCCGGTGACTACGCGATCGCCTGCAAGCCCGGGATGAAGGGCGAGGGCATCCGCCAGCAGGTCAAGGTGACCGGCGGCACCGCGGCCAAGCGCTCCCCGGAGAAGGACAAGGCCGTCGCCGAGTACCGCACGTACGTGCAGCAGCAGGCGGACGAGACCCTGCCGAAGGCCAAGGCGTTCACGGACGCCGTGCGCGCGGGCGACATCGAGGCGGCGAAGAAGCTCTACGCGGACTCCCGGATCGGCTGGGAGCGCACCGAGCCGGTCGCCGAGTCGTTCGGCGACATCGACCCGAAGGTCGACCTGCGCGAGGACGGCGTCGCCGACCTGAAGCCGGGCGAGAAGTGGGGTGGCTGGCACCGCCTGGAGAAGGCGCTGTGGCAGGACAAGAAGATCGGTGCCGAGGAGAAGGCGTTCGCCGACACCCTCGACAAGGACCTCGCGGACTGGGTCAAGAAGGTCGGCACCGCCGAGATCACCCCCACCTCGATGGCGAACGGCGCCAAGGAGCTGCTCGACGAGGTCGCGACCGGCAAGGTCACCGGTGAGGAGGAGCGTTACTCCCACACCGACCTGGTCGACTTCAAGGCGAACGTCGAGGGCGCCCAGAAGTCCTTCGAGCTGCTGAAGCCGGTGGCCTCGAAGAACGACCCGAAGCTGGTCGCCGAGCTCGACCGGCAGTTCGCGGCGATGAACGCGCTGCTCGACCGCTACCGCGCGGACAAGAACACCTACGTCTTCACGTCGTACGACAAGGTCACGCCGGCGCAGCGCAAGGAGCTCTCCGACGCCGTCAACGCACTGGCGGAGCCGCTGTCCAAGCTCGGCGCCGCGGTCGTCAAGTAGAAGGCGCGAGGGGGAGGCAACCATGTCCGAGTCCACGAACACCACAGGCGTCGAAGCCCAGGACGCCACAAACGCCGCGGAAACGGCCAACGACGCAGACACGGCGAACGCGGAGGGCACGGCGGGCCGGTCCGGCACGACGCCCTCCCGGCGCGCGCTGCTCGGCTGGGGCGGCGCCGGGCTGGCGCTCGGCGCGGCCGCCGCCGGCGGTGCCGCCGCCGCGATGACGCGCGGCGCCGACGAGACCGTCCCGGCCGCGGCGAGCGGCGCCGCCGTCCCCTTCCGCGGCGCCCACCAGGCCGGTATCGCCACCGCGGTCCAGGACCGGCTGCACTTCGCCGCGTTCGATGTGAAGACCAAGGACCGCGCGGAACTGGTCCAGATGCTCAAGGACTGGACGCGGGCCGCCGAGCGGATGACCGCGGGCCAGGCGGTCGGTGAGGGAGCCTACGGCGGTCTCGCCGAGGCACCGCCGGACGACACCGGCGAGGCACTCGGTCTGAAGCCCTCCCGGCTCACCCTCACCATCGGGTTCGGCCCGTCGCTCTTCGACGACCGCTTCGGTCTGAAGGACCGCAGGCCTGCGGCGCTGATCGACCTGCCCCCGTTCGCCGGTGACAACCTCGATCCGGCCCGCAGCGGCGGCGATCTGTGCGTCCAGGCGTGTGCCGACGACCCGCAGGTCGCCGTGCACGCCATCCGCAACCTCGCCCGCATCGGCTTCGGCAAGGTCGCGGTGCGCTGGTCCCAGCTCGGCTTCGGCAAGACCTCCTCGACCACGCCCGAGGAGCAGACGCCGCGCAACATGATGGGCTTCAAGGACGGCACCCGGAACATCGCGGGCACCGACCAGCCGGCCCTCGACAAGCATGTGTGGGTGTCCGAGAAGGACGGCCCCGCCTGGATGGTCGCGGGCTCGTACCTGGTGGCGCGCCGGATCCGGATGAACATCGAGGCCTGGGACCGCACTCCGCTCCAGGAGCAGGAGGACATCTTCGGCCGCGACAAGGGCGAAGGCGCGGCGGTCGGCAAGGCCAAGGAGCACGACGAGCCGTTCCTCCCGGCCATGCTGCCGAACGCGCATGTGCGGCTGGCCCACCCGGACTCCACCGGCGGGGCGCGGCTGCTGCGCCGCGGCTATTCGTTCACGGACGGCACGGACGGACTCGGCCGCCTCGACGCGGGCCTGTTCTTCCTCGCCTACCAGCGCGACGTCGCCAAGGGCTTCGTACCGGTGCAGCGCAATCTCGCTTCGGACGACCTCAACGAGTACATCCAGCACGTGGGTTCGGCACTGTTCGCCGTCCCGCCGGGCGTCCGCGACAAGGACGACTGGTGGGGCCGGGCGCTGTTCTCGTAACCAGGGAGGGAACCACCGGTGTTCGGCAACTATCTGATCGGCCTGCGCGAAGGTCTCGAGGCCAGTCTGGTCGTCTGCATCCTCGTCGCGTATCTGGTGAAGACGGACCGGCGTGACGCCCTGAAGCCGGTCTGGGCCGGCATCGGCGTCGCGTGCGGTGTGTCGCTCGCCTTCGGCGCGGCGCTCGAATTCGGCTCGCAGGAGCTGACGTTCGAGGCGCAGGAGCTGCTCGGTGGTTCCCTGTCGATCGTCGCGGTCGGCCTGGTCACCTGGATGGTCTTCTGGATGCGGCGCACCGCGCGGCATCTGAAGGCGGAGCTCGGCGCCAAGCTGGACGCCGCGCTGCAGATGGGCACGGGCGCGCTGGTGGCGACCGCGTTCCTCGCCGTGGGCCGCGAAGGCCTGGAGACGGCCCTGTTCGTCTGGGCGTCGGTGCGGGCCGCCGCCGACCAGGGCGGTTCCTCCACGCCGCTGACCGGGGTGCTGCTCGGTATCGCGACCGCGGTCGTGCTCGGCTGGCTGTTCTACCACGGTGCGCTGAGGATCAACCTGGCGAAGTTCTTCACCTGGACGGGGGGAATGCTGGTCGTCGTGGCCGCCGGCGTCCTCGCCTACGGCGTCCACGACCTTCAGGAGGCCCGCTTCCTCGGCGGTCTGACCGACAAGGCCTTCGACATCAGCGCCACGATTCCGCCGGACAGCTGGTACGGCACCCTGCTGAAGGGCGTCCTCAACTTCCAGCCCGACCCGACCGTGCTCCAGGTCACGGTGTGGGTGCTCTATCTCATCCCGGCACTCGCACTGTTCCTCGCCCCGGTAGGGTTCGGACGGTCAGTGGGGGTCGAGAAACAGAAGGCAACCGATGAGCACGCTGAGCGGTCGCGCGGATAGGCAGGGCGGATCGAGGAGCGGGTCGAGGGCCGAGCCTGGCAAGGCGGAGGAGGAGAGCGCAGCGGCGCTGCGTGCGACGACGACAACGCAGCCAGGCGAGAGCCATCGGCCCGCGACGCCGCCCGGTCTGTCCGTGCGACCGCTGGGTCGCGCGGATAGGCAGGGCGGATCGAAGAGCCATCGGCACCCGGCGCTGCCCGGCCTGTCCGCCCGGCCTCTGAGCCGGGTGGTGACGGGGCTCGCGGCGGTGACGGTGCTGTCGCTGACGGCGAGCGGCTGCGTGACGGTGCACGGCGAGCTGGAAGTCGTCCCGGCGGCGACCACGTCCGAAGCCACGCTCGCGCTCAGGGATTTCACGGACGCGTACAACCGGGCGGACAAGGCCTACGATCCGGCGCTCGACGCGGGCCAGGTGACGGGCGCACTCGGGGCGATCAACCAGGCCGGTCTGAGGGCCCGCGGTGTGACGAACCCCAGCGGCAACCCGCAGCACCGGCCGCTGGAGCTCACCGACGCGAAGTACTACGTCCCCAAGAAGGCGGGCTGGCCGCGCTGGTTCCTCGCGGACACCGACAGCAACCGGGACGTGGACGGCGGCGACAGGGACTCCCGCTGGCTGGTGGTGTTCGTGAAGAACAGCAACGCCGGGCAGTGGGAAGCCTCGTATCTGACCATCGTCGAACGGGGCAAGGTCCCGGTGTTCCGCACCGACAAGGACGGCTGGGCACAGCCGGTGGCTCCGGACTCGGACGAGACGGCGGTCGCTCCGCGCGATCTGAGCGAGGACTACGTCTCGTATCTGCAGAGCGGCAAGCCCGACCGTTTCGCCCCGGGCGAGGCCACGACCGAGTGGCGTGAGCTGCGCAAGAAGAACGAGCGGCGGCCGGGCCTGTTCACGGAGTACGTCGACCAGCCGCTGGACAGCGGTGAGTTCGAACCGATGGGTCTGGTCACCGAGGACGGCGGGGCGCTGGTCTTCTTCACGACGCGCTACTTCGACCGGCAGACGGCGGCCAAGGGCTATCGGCCCAAGGTCAGCGACGATGTCAGGGCGCTGATGACCGGCGAGGTGAAGAACACGGTCACCAAGGAGTGGATCTCGAGCCAGGCGGCGAAGGTCGCTCCGAGCGGCGGGGCGGGGCCCGCGGTCACGATACTGGGGCGGCTGCAGGGCGTGACCTCGGCGAAGGGCTCATAGGGCCCCTTCCACCGGCTGCCCGCGACAGCGGACACGACGACGCCCCGCAGCGGTGCCGGGGCACGGTGCGGGGCAGGTGAGGAGCCTCGGTCCTCCGCGGGACGCCGGTGTGCGCGGAGGACCGGTCCTGAGGATGCCGGACTGGCTCGTGTCAGCGGTGGAGCGGCCAGGCCACCGAGTGTTCGTGGTCCCGCGCGTCCGCTTCCTCCGCGTACCGTGCGCAGGCGTCCGCGAGGGCCTCGAGCAGGGTCAGCGGGTCCGGCAGCCGATGCTCGGGGCCGCGCACCCAGCCGACGGCCAGATCGTCGGGGAGCCGTGCGGGCGGTACGAGCACATAGCTGCCGCGGCTGTGCCAGCGCAGCCCGGGGTGCTCGTCCATCGTCTCGGGATGGCAGTCCAGCTCACAGGGCCACCACTCGTCCTCTTCTTCGGGCGTGCCGCGGGTGGCGGTGAAGAACAGCATCCGCGCTTCTCCCCCCGCCCCCTGCGACGCGAGTCCCCCGCCCGCGCCGCGCGGTCCGGACGGTGCCCCCGCTTCGGCGACCGGGCCGACGTCGACGCCCTGTGCGAGAAGCCGCTCCAGAGCGGCACACCCGGCCTCCCACGGCACGTCGAGAACGTCGTGCACCATGCCGGTGGCGGTGATGAAGTTCGCCTCGGGCTGCTCGCCCGCCCAGCGCTCGACCTTGCCGCGGTCGTGGGTGGACTGGGTCTGCCAGGCGAAGGACACCGGGTGGCGGGCGGGGGTGGGACAGCCGATGCGCTCGCAGGAGCAGCTGAAGCCCGCGGGATACGCGGCGGGAGCGAGCGGCAGTCCGGCGGCGGCGGTGGCCAGCAGCAGATCGAGGCGGCCGGAGCCTTCGTCGGCGGCGGTGTCCTCACGGCCGCGCCTGCGCAGCCACTGCGGCAGCCGGTTCTCCCAGGACGTCCTGCTGCGCGTGCCGCGGTAGCGGCCGATACCGTCGCCCATCTATCCCCTCACCTCTGCCTCTCCCCCTGTGGTCCCTGCCATCGTCCCACCATCGGGCCCGCGAGGTGGCCGCACCCCCCGATCGGGTGGACCGGTCCCTGGTCAGCCTCGGGGCGCGAGACCGTGGAGCGTGTACTCGACGATCTTGTCGGCGTACTCGTGGGTGAGCGGGAGGGTGCGCAGCAGCCAGCGGTGGGTGAGCGGCCCGGTGAGGAGTTCCAGGGCGATCCGGGGGTCGATCTCGCTCGCCACCTCGCCGCTGTCCTGGGCCGCGCGCAGCCTGCGCACGTACAGGTCGAGCTGGGGCTCGAGGAGCTTCGCGACGAACTGCGCGCCCAGTTGCGGGTCGACGATGCCCTCGGCGGTGAGGGCGCGGGCGGGGGCGTCGTACACGGGTGAGTTCAACTCGTCGACGGTGGCACGCAGTACGTGCTTGAGGTCGGTCTCGAGATCGCCGGTGTCGGGAATCCCCGGGGTCCCCGCCTCCCCCTGGGAGGCCTGCTCACCGAGGTCGAGGAAGGCCTCGAGGAGAACCGCGGCCTTGGACGGCCACCAGCGGTAGATGGTCTGCTTGCCGACGCCGGCCCGGGCGGCGATGCCCTCGACGGTCGTCCTGGTGTATCCGACTTCGCCGACCAGGGAGAGGGCGGCGTCGTAGATGGCCCGGCGCGAGCGTTCGCTGCGGCGTGAGGCGTCGGGAGCCCTGGTCTCTGCCATGGCGGCAACCTACCATGCAGCGAAACGCAACGTTTCGTCTCGACACCTTCCCCGTTTCGTCTTGCCGCAGTTCAGCCATACATGTGATGAACCACCCGTTCGGATCACGCGGAAAGCCCCCGAACGGCGCACCATGGCTGCACGCACAACCGTGCGTCGCTGCACTGACGCTCGTGAGGAGCCTGCATTGCCTCGTGACGCAAGATCCCGCCGCTACCTGATGTGCCCACCCACGCACTTCGAGGTGACGTACTCCATCAACCCATGGATGGATCCCGGGAAGCCCGTTGACCTGCCATTGGCACTGGCCCAGTGGGAAGACCTCCGCGACCGATACCTCACGCTCGGCCACACCGTGGAACTGCTGGAACCGCGCTCCGATCTGCCCGACATGGTGTACGCCGCGAACGGTGCGACCGTCGTGGACGGGCGGGTGCTCGGCGCGCGCTTCGCCCACCGGGAACGGGAGGCGGAGGCGGAAGCACATCTGGAGTGGTTCCGCGCGCACGGCTTCACCGAGATCCACGAGCCGGCGCACATCAACGAGGGCGAGGGCGACTTCGCCGTCACCTCGACCTTCGTCCTCGCGGGCCGGGGCTTCCGGTCGAGCCCGCTGTCGCACAACGAGGCCCAGGAGTTCCTCGGCAGGCCGGTGATCGGACTCGACCTGGTGGACCCGCGGTACTACCACCTGGATACGGCGCTGTGCGTCCTGGACGACGAGGCCGACGAGATCATGTACTACCCCGGTGCCTTCTCGCCGGGCAGCCGCGCGGTCCTCGCCCGTCTCTTCCCCGACGCTCTGATCGCCCGTGAGGCGGACGCGGCGGCGCTGGGCCTCAACGCGGTGAGCGACGGCCGGCACGTGGTCCTCCCGCAGGCCGCGACGGGACTGTTCGAACCGCTGCGGGCGCGGGGCTTCGAGCCGGTGGGAGCGGATCTGGGTGAGCTGCTGAAGGGCGGGGGCAGCGTGAAGTGCTGTACGCAGGAGCTGCGCGCCTGACGGTCCGCGCCACGGGTGCCGTGGCCGACGGCCCTGCCGTCAGGCGGCCGGGTCCTGTCGGGGGTGCGGGTGCGAGGCGCCCCGTGCCCCCGGTCCCACCGGGATCACTCGGGGGGCCATCCCGCGCCCCACCCCGTGTCGCGGGCCGCACGGTAGAGGTCGCCGTGGCGCTTGGTGACCGTGGTGCGGTGGAGGGTCTCGTCCCGCGAGCACAGGTCCAGGAGGACCTGGCCCTTGCGGATCTGTGGCCTGCGGACCACCCGGGACTCGGCCGGGTCCGCCGGGAGGCGCGTGGCGGCGACATAGCTGAACTTCTCGTCCTCGTACGCCAGTGAGCCGCCCTTGACCTGGCGGTGCAGCGACGAGCGGCTGACGCGGGCCGCGAAGTGGCACCAGTCGGTGCCCGCGACGATCGGGCAGGCCGCGCTGTGCGGGCAGGGTGCCGCGACCCTCAGCCCCGCCGCGATCAGACGGTCGCGAGCCTCGATGACGCGGGCGTAGCCGTCGGGAGTGCCCGGCTCGACGATCAGGACCGTCTGCCCCGCGGCGGCGGCCTGTTCCACGACCCGCGCGCGGTCCTTCTCGGTGAGCTCCTTCAGCACGTACGAGACCGTGATCAGGTCCACCGGCTCCAGGTCCATCGCCGCGCCGATCCTCGCCCGGCGCCACTGCGCGCCGCGCAGCGCCGCGGAGTCCGAGACGGCCGCCAGCTCACGCCCGAGGGCCAGTGCGGGCTCCGCCCAGTCGAGGACCGTGGTGCGGTGGGCGCTCTCCGGCCAGGCATCGGCGACGGCCCAGCTCGCCGCACCCGTACCGCCGCCGATGTCGGTGTGGGTGGCGGGCGTGAAGCCGGGGGCCGCGGCGCGGAACGCGGCGAGGGCGGACCGTACCGCCTCGAAGGTCGCGGGCATGCGGTACGCGGCGTAGGCGGCGACGTCCGCACGGTCCCGGAGCACCGGGGCGTCCGTCGGCGTCTCCCCCCGGTAGCTGGCGATCAGCCGGTCCACGGCCTGGGCGACCCTGCCCTGCGGCAGGCCCTCGAGAAGGTCCCCGAGGGCGGCGGTGAGGCGGGCCCGGGGCGCTGCGGAAGGAGCGGGCGGAGTGGCGTTCACCGGCGAATTCTAAGGCTGTCCCGCAACACCCGGCAGACCAGCGCGCGGCGTCAGATGCGGTGCATCGCAAGGCGGTGGGGGTACCCCCGGCCGGAGGCTGGGGGAGGTCGCCCCAATACTGGACGTATTGGGGTGATTCGACAACGCAGCGTGGGGGTACCTCCCAGCGGTAGCTGGGGGAGTGCCGTAGCTGTCGTCGCGCGCCTGGCGGGTATTGCGGGACAGCCCTTGGTGCCGCGTCACAGCCCCGTCGTCACCCGAGGGGCGGCCCGGCCTCACGCGGGGGCCGGCTCAGCGCCCGGCTCCGGATCGGCGACCCGTTGACCGGACGCCTCCGCGTCCGGTGCGTCACCCGTCCCCTTGCCGCCGCGCCCCGGTCGGCACAGGGCCACGAAGCACGCCAGCGCGCCGGACGCGCAGACCAGTTGCACCACCGCCATCGGCACCGCGGTCCCCTCCCCCGCGATCCCGACGAGCGGGGAGGCGACCGCGCCGATCAGGAACGCGGACGTGCCGAGCAGGGCGGACGCCGAACCGGCCGCGTGCGGGGTGCGCATCAGGGCCAGGGCGTTGGTGTTCGGCAGGACGAGACCCATCGCGGACATCAGCACGAACAGACCGGCGGCGATCGGTGCGAGCCCCACGTCGCCGAACACCCCCGAGGTCATCAGCAGCAGCGCGACCGCCGCGACGGCGATGACGGTGAGGCCCGTGCCGAGCACCTTGTTCAGGCTGACCCGGCCCACCAGCAGCTTGCCGTTGATCTGACCCGCCGCGACAAGGCCCACCGAGTTGAGCCCGAAGAGCAGGCTGAAGGTCTGCGGCGACGCCCCGTAGATCTCCTGGATCACGAACGGAGACGCGGATATGTAGGCGAAGAGCGTGGCGAAGGCGAGCCCGCCCGCCAGCGCGTAGCCGGTGAAGGCACGGTCGGCGAGGAGACCGCGCATGGTGCGCAGGGCCTCGCCCATGCCACCGCTGTGCCGTCGCTCCGGCGGCAGTGTTTCGTGCAGGCACTTCGCGGCGACGAGCGTGAGCAGCAGACCGACCGCGGCGAGGACGTAGAAGACGCCGCGCCAGTCGGTGACACGGAGGATCTGACCGCCGATAAGGGGCGCGATGATCGGGGCCATCCCCGAGACGAGCATCAGCGTCGAGAAGAAGCGGGCCATCTCCACACCGTCGTAGAGATCGCGGACGACGGCCCGCGCGATGACGATGCCGGCGGCCCCGGCCAGGCCCTGGAGCAGCCGGAACGCGATCAGCATCTCGGCGCCGGATGCCAGCGCGCAGACGGCGGTGGCGACGACGTAGACGACCATGCCGGTCAGCAGCGGACGGCGGCGGCCCCACTTGTCGCTCATGGGGCCGACGACGAGCTGGCCGAGGGCCATACCTGCGAGGCAGGCCGTGAGGGTGAGCTGGATCGTCGCGGCCGGTGCGTTCAGTGCGCCGGTGACCTCCGGCAGCGCCGGGAGGTACATGTCCATGGAGAGCGGGGGCAGCGCGGTGAGGCCCCCGAGCACCAGGATGACGAGGAAGCCTGCCCGCCGGGCGGCGGCCGCGGCGATGACGGGAGCCTGCGCGGCGCTCGCCCGCCGTCCTTCGCCGGGGTGGCCCTGGGCCGGACTTTCCGGTGCGGGGTGTCCTTGTGCGGGCTGTCCTTGGTTGGTCGGGCCGCTCTCCGGCATCAACAGCTCCTGTCCCTGAAGTCGCCCCTATGTTCTCAGCTCGTCCGAGGATACGAACCGGGGCGGCCGGCGCACGGGCGGGTGCCCAGCAGCGGGCGGCCGTCGGCGTCCGGGTCCGGGCACGCGTTCGCGCGCCCGGACCGGGCGCGAACCGCAGGCACCCCGGCTCAGGCGGGTCTGAGTCCGGGGTCGCCGGCTTCGGTGACGAAGGACGCGGCCGTGGTGACCGGGGCTCCGGGGGTGGTCACGGCGGACACGGTCCGGAAGTCGGCGCGGGCCTGCCGGTCGGTGAGCGCGACCGTCACATAGCCGCGGCGGCCGTTGTAGAACTTCAGATGAGGATTGGCCTGGGTGAGGTCGTTCCAGTTCGCGGGCCTGTCCGCACCGTCCTTGCCGCTGCTGATCGAGGTGGCGACGATCTCGGTGCCGACGGTGCGGGAGCCCGGGTCGTCGAAGTCCCGCTTGAGGTCGAAGGCGTAGCCGACGTGGACGTCGCCGGTGAGGACGACGAGGTTCTCGATTCCCGCGGCCCCGGCGCCGTCCAGGATCCGCTTGCGGGACGCCGGATAGCCGTCCCAGGCGTCCATGGACAGCTTGAAGTCGGGCCGGGGGACGTTGCGCCGCCGGGCGAAGGTGACCTGCTGCGGGACGACGTTCCAGAGCGCGTCCGAAGCCCGCCAGCCGTCGAGCAGCCAGCGCTCCTGCGCCGCGCCCGTCATGGTGCGCGACGGGTCATCGGACTCCGGCCCCGGCTTCTGCCATCCGTCGCCGTACGCCTGGTCGGAGCGGTACTGGCGGGTGTCGAGGACGTCGAACTGGGCGAGCCGGCCGAACCGGAGGCGGCGGTAGAGCCGCATGTCAGGACCGGAAGGCCGCTGGGGCCCGCGCAGAGGCTGGTTCTCCCAGTAGGCGCGGTAGGCCGCCGCGCGGCGCAGCAGGAACTCCTCGGGCGGTACGTCGTTCTCGGGGATGTCGTCCGCGTAGTTGTTCTCGGTCTCGTGGTCGTCCCAGGTGACGACGAACGGATGCGCGGCGTGCGCGGCGGCCAGGTCCGGGTCGCTGCGGTAGAGCGCGTAGCGCAGCCGGTAGTCCTCGAGGGTGACGGTCTCCCGGTTGAAGTGCGCGGGCAGCCGTCGGTCCGTGTGGTTGCGGGCTCCGCCGACGGCGTCGACGGCGTACTCGTAGAGGTAGTCGCCGAGGTGGAAGACGACGTCGAGGTCCTCCTGGGCGAGGTGCCGGTAGGCGGTGAACCAGCCGTCGTGGTAGGCCTGGCAGGAGACGGCGGCGAGCTTCAGTGCGGATATCCGCGTACCGGGGCGGGGCGCCGTGCGGGTCCGGCCGGTGGGGCTGATCCAGCCGCCGGCGCGGAAGCGGTAGTGGTAGACGCGATCCGCGTCGAGGCCCGTGACCTCGGCGTGGACGCTGTGGTCGAACTCGGGGTGGGCGGTCGCCTTTCCGCGTCCGGCGATACGGGTGAAGCGGTCGTCGTGGGCGAGTTCCCACGTCACCCGGACACGGGACCGGGGCAGTCCGCCACCGGGCTCGTACGGACGGGGCGCCAGCCGGGTCCACAGCAGTACGGAGCCGGGCATCGGGTCCCCGGACGCCACACCGAGGGTGAACGGGTCCTCGGCCAACTTCCCCGCGTCGAGTTCGGCGGCGCTCGCGGTACCGGCCGTCGGGACGTTGACGGCGAACGCGAGGGCTCCGGCGGCGGCCGTGACGGTGAGGAAGCGGCGGCGGTCCAAGTGGCGGGCAGCGGCGCGGAGTTCTGCCGAATGCTGGTGTACGAGTGTCATGTACCCCTCCCATAACGGCTGTTGTCAGTCCTATGGGAGCGGGGGGCTTCATCCCTGGGCTGTCGGGTACACAACATCCGCGTGTCGGGTGGATGAGAACCGTGCGCGCGTACCTGCCGTACGCTGCGGGCCCATGAAGGCTGTACGGAGAAGTGCCGTGGTCACGGGGGCGGGTTCGGGTATCGGCCGCGGTGTTGCGCTGGCCCTGGCGGAGTCGGGCTGGTCGGTCGCGCTGGCCGGACGGCGGCCGGAGCCCTTGGAGGAGACGGCGGCGACGGCCGTGTCCCGGTCGGAAACGGCCGACGTGCTGTGCGTACCGACAGACGTCACCTCACCGGACGCCGTCACCGCCCTGTTCGCCGCGGCCCGCGAGCGGTTCGGCGGTGTGGGTCTGCTCTTCAACAACGCGGGCACGTCCGGCTCGCGCGGCGTGCCGGTCGAGGAGCTCTCCCACGAGGCGTGGCAGTCGGTCGTGGACACCAATCTGACCGGCGCGTTCCTGTGCGCACAGGCCGCGTTCCGCGTCATGAAGGAGCAGGACCCCCAGGGCGGCCGCATCATCAACAACGGGTCCGTCTCCGCCCATGTGCCCCGGCCCCTGTCGGTCGCGTACACCGCGACCAAGCACGCGATCACGGGTCTGACGAAGTCGCTGTCCCTGGACGGACGCCCCTACCGGATCGCCTGCGGCCAGATCGACATCGGCAACGCGGCGACCGATATGACGGAAAGCATGCGGACCGGAATCCTCCAGGCCGACGGCCGCACGGCCGCCGAACCCGTGATGGACGTGGCCGACGTGGCACGGACCGTGCGCCATATGGCCGAGTTGCCACTGGAGGCGAACGTGCAGTTCGCGACGGTCATGGCGACGGCGATGCCGTACATCGGCCGCGGCTGACCCGCTGACCGGCGGATGTGACGGCCGGCCGGACCGGCGACCGCGCCACCGGCGCACGAGGCGCTGCACCCGGCGCGGGAAGAGCCGGGGAGCGCACGGGAAGATCCACGGAGCGCGCGGTGTTGCTGCGGACATGGTGAAGAGTGATCACGACCCCGAGGTACTGCGCTACACCGCGTTCTCCGGCGATCCCGAGGGAGGCAATCCCGCGGGTGTCGTACTGGACGCCGCCGGACTGGACGACGAGGCGATGCTGCGGATCGCCGCCGGGCTCGGCTATTCGGAGTCCGCGTTCCTGACCCCGCCGCCCGCCGGGCTCGCCGGGGACGAAGGGCGGGCGTACACCATCCGCTACTTCAGCCCCAAGGCCGAAGTACCGTTCTGCGGCCATGCGACCGTCGCCACGGCCATCGCGCTGGCCGAGCGCACCGGGCCGGGTGAGCTGGTCTTCGCGACGCGTGCCGGGACCGTCCCGGTGTCGGTGTCCGAGGAGGGCGGAGCGCTGCTGGCCACGCTCACCAGTGTCGAACCGCATGTCGAGGACGTCGCGCACGACGACCTCGTCGAGGCACTGGCCGCGCTCGACTGGCCGGAATCCGAACTGGACCCGGCCCTTGTCCCCCGTATCGCCTTCGCCGGCGCCCGTCATCTCGTCATCGCGGCGGCGACCCGTGCCCGGCTGGCCGATCTCGCCTATGACTTCAGCCGCCTCGAGACCTTGATGCACCGCCTGGACCTGACCACCGTGCAGTTGGTGTGGCGGGAGTCCGCCACCGTGTTCCACGTCCGCGACCCGTTCCCGGTCGGCGGCGTCGTCGAGGACCCTGCGACCGGCGCGGCCGCCGCGGCCTTCGGTGCGTACGCCCGCGAGCTGGGCCTGGTCCCGGGGGACGCCGTCCTGACCCTCCACCAGGGCGAGGACCTCGGACGACCGGGGCGGCTCACCGTGACCCTGCGCGAGGGTGATCCGCGCATCCGGGTCGGGGGCACGGGAGCTCGTATCGGCTGAGCCGCGAGCGCGGTGGCCCGGGTGAGGGCGGACAGACGGACCGGCCTCGGGGCGGTACGTCGATCACCTGGGGCGGAGTATCAGGCCTGTCTGGTGTCGAAGCGGGCGATCTTCCCGCGATCGACGGTGAACGCCCAGGTGGTCCGCATCTCACCCCAGGTCTCGTTGCGGTACCTGGCGACGAGCGCACGCCCGTCGTCCGACTGGGACTCGACCTCCATGTGCCCGCGCGAGGAGAAGATCTCCTTGTCGGTCCAATCGGCGAGATCATGGTCCGAACCCTCGTCGGACATCGTCGCGTCCGGTGCCAGCACCGCCATGAACGCGTCGCGGTCACCGGAGTTGACCGCCTCGACGAAGGCACGTACGGCCGGGTCCGTGAGCTGGTCCACGGAGATGGTCATGGGCGCTCCTCTGGTGCCGGGAGGCAGAGAACGCACTACCCGTACACCGCGGAGCGCCCCGTCACGGGGACCTTGACCCACCCGTGGCGCGTCACCGTCACCGTCACCAGGGCCCGTGCCACCAGCGCAGAGCCTCGCCCGCCCGTCGCCCTTCCCCGGTCGTCCCCGGCGGCCTCACCCCTCCTTGGCGGGCGCCACCTTCGCGAACCAGCCCTCCGCCTCGTCCGCCCCGAGGACCCGCTCCAGCACCAGGTCCCCGTGCATTCCGGGGAAGAAGCGCCCGGCGGGCCAGCTGCGCTCGTACGGCGGAGGGTCGAGCACCAGCAGCCGGACACCGTCCACGACCGGGACGTCGGACGGGGTTCCCTCGTTCCATATCCAGGCGCCGTCCGCCCCGACGAGGTTGAACGCCCCGGTCGTCCCCACCTGGCCCTCGGTGTCCCGGCACACGGCGATCTCCTCGGCCGACGGCGGCTCACCGGGCACATGGCGGCCGATGAGCGCGCCCGCGAGGAGCGTGTGGAGCTGGAAGTTGTCGGCGATACCGGTCGCGCGCACCGCGTATCCGGTGCCGGTCTCCCGGTGGAGCACGACGAACGGCTCGTCGTCCAGCACCCGTAGCGCATAGGCCAGGCACGTGAACGCGTGCTCCGAGGCCGCGGACACCCGCTCGACGAGGGCGAGCAGCTCGTCCTTGCCCTCGAAGGAGCGACGCACCGCCTTCGTGTTGAGCATGGCGAGACCCGCCATCTCCCACTGCTGCAGCGAGAGCCAGCCGATCGCGGGCTCGATCCCGGTCCGCTCGACGATCTCGTCGGTCAGCTCGGCGTCCGGTTCGGGCAGTTCCTCGTCCCCCGCCTCGCTCCACCGCTCGCAGAAGGTCTCCGCCGCGGCGAACGCCTCCCGCGCCCCGGCGAGCACATCCGGCGCACACGCCACGGCGTCGGCGCCCTGCTCGACGCAGGCCCCCGCCATCACCGCGACGATCGCCCTGGGGCCGGGCGGGACCTCGGGGAGCAGCCCCGCCAGCCGGGGTCCCGCCTCGCGGTACTCATCCGCTCCGGCATCGCCGTACGTCTCGTGGAGCTGTGCGAACGCCTGCTCCGACCCCTCCACGTCCTGTGTGCGTACGGCTGCCTCAAAGGCGGCCACCGCGTCCAGGAACGCCTTCCGTGCGATTGTCATTCGCGCACCCTACCGGTGTCGTGCCGCGCCCGGCGCGCGTGAGGCGGACCGGCAGACGGACCGGCGGACGGGCAGACGGACGGGAGCCGGACGACGAGACTGGCCGGGAAACACAACACCGGTGAACCCAACCGGAGTTGCGGTCGTGTGAGCCGCTGAGCACGATGCACGCATCCCCAACAAGCCAACGACGGAGTACGGATGCCACCTGAGAACAAGGGAGCCCCGCCGGCTGCCGCATCGTCCGCCGCCACCAGTCCTGGTGCGCCCAAGGTGCGCCAGGCAGTCGCGTTGCCCGGGGCAGCCATGGACGCGGGGGCAGACCTCGCCCCCGCCGCCGGGCGGGAACACCCCGCTGCCGGAAGTGCCGCCGCATCCGCGGCCACCAGTGCCCCCGCCGCCGGTCCGGCGCGCGGGGTTTCGTCGCAGGAGACGGACCCGGCCACGAGCACGGGTGCGATCGGAGCCGCCGAGGAGACGACAGGGGGCGGGGCCACGGCTGAGGGCGAGGGAGCCGGTCCGCCCGAGCAGACCTTGGTGACGGCCCCGGGCAGCGCGGAGCGGACCGGATCGTTCACCGCCGCAAGACCGGCCACCGTTTCCGGAGCGGGTCCCGATTCCGGAGCGGGTCCGGTTCCGGGATCCGGCGCCGCCGCCGAAGGCGCCGCCCCGCAGGCCGTCTCCGGGTCACCGGGAGGCCCGTCGTCCAGTGCCACGGCGACAGAGCCCGAGCCGGGGCGCCCCAAGAAGCCGATACTGGCGGCCGCGCTGATAGTCGGCGCCCTGCTGAGCACGGTCCCGCTCGTGCTCCTGGCACGTGACCGCGAGGCATCACCGGCGACGACCGCCACGGCCGCGGAGCCGTCCGACGGCACGGTGCTCGGGGCCGGGGCGCCCTCCCCTCCGGGCACGTACACCGCCAAGACCCCGCCGCTGAAGGGCACTCCGTCGGTATCCGCCTCCGGGTCGGAAAAGAAGGGCTCACCGAGCGGAGCCGGCGCTCCGGCGGGCACTTCGTCGAGCACCCCCTCCAGCGAGCCCAAGAAGGAGACACCGGTCAAGAAAAGTGCGCCCGCCAAGCGCGCACCGGCGGTCGGTAGCGCCTTGGTCAGCCAGCAGTCCGGCAAGTGCCTGAGCGCGGGCAAGGCCGCCGACGGTACCCCACTGCGGCTGGCGACCTGCAACGGCTCGGACGAGCAGCGCTGGGACTTCCGGTCGGACGGCACCATCCGGTCGAAGGGGCTGTGCATGGCCGTGGCCCGGGGTTCGACGGCCGATGGGACGGCGATCCAGGCGGCCCGGTGCAACGGCGCCCAGGCACAGCAGTTCTACCTGAACAGGACCGAGGATCTGGTGTCGCGGCTGGTCACGAAATGCGTGGACATCTTCAATCTGGGGACGCAGGACGGCACCCCGGCCATTCTGTGGCCGTGCCACGGCGGCCCCAACCAGACGTGGTACCGGAAGTGAGGACGGAGAACCCCACAGGCGATGCCGCCCGCACAGCCGCGTCGCCGTAGTGCCGACCGCACCGCGAGCACGGCTCTCCCCACACCTCACACGCACTGGTACCTGTGAGCCCTCCGTGAGAGGGGCGGACAGGTCATACGAAGGGGCCCGCGGGACATCGTCCCGCGGGCCCCTGTGCGATCGCGCGGATCCACCCGTCAGGGCCGGACACCTACAGCCGGCAGCTGATCTCCATGCCGTCCTCGACGGGGAACGTCACGCTCTGGTAGCCGTTCCCGGGGGCGCGCACGTAGTCGAGATAGGGCTGCAGACCGCTCATGCCGATGTCGTCGGCGATGACCAGCGAGCCGGGCCGCAGGCGTGATTCGAGCAGACGCAGTACGGGCAGGCACAGCTCCTTCCAGCCGTCGAGCAGGACGAGGTCCAGCGGGCCCTCGACGTCCGCGAGCGTGTCCCGCGCGTCCCCCTCGAACACGGTGATCACATCGTTCAGACCGGTCTCGGCGAAGGTGCGGCGGGCTGCATCGATCTTGGCCGTGCTCAGTTCCGTCGTGATGACACGTCCCGCGCCGTTGTCGCGCACGGCGGCGGCCAGATACAGCGTGGAGATCCCGAAGGACATGCCGAACTCGATGACCTTCGCCGGCCGTACGGCCCGGACCAGGTTGTACAGCAGCTGTCCGCCCGCGGCGGAGATCGGCATATAGACCCCGGCCGCGGCATCGGCCTGTTCCTGAGGCGTCGCGAAGCCGGCCCACCGTGCGGCCAGCCCGGCCGCGGCGTCTTCGTCGTGTGCGGCCAGCGCGAACATCCGGCTGAGAGCGAGCTCGACCCGTGGGTCGGCGAGCGTATGGGTGATCGTCATGGAGCTAGAGTAGACGCAACGTTGCGTTAAATCTAGAGCGGCTAACCTGAGGAAGATCCGGGAGGGAGGAGGAGGCGACGACATGGGACCAGCGACGACGCGAGCCGCCGAGGAGGGCGGCACCGACGACGCGAGCACCACCGGCCGGCCTGCGCGGGCACACCACGGCAACCGGCACGGACGCAGCGAAAAGGCCCGCCAGGCGGTTCTGGAGGCAGCCGACGACCTGCTCGTGGAGAAGGGCTTCGCCGGCGTGACCATGGAGAGCATCGCCGCGCGGGCCGGTGTCGCCAAACAGACCATCTACCGCTGGTGGAACAGCAAGACGGACGTCCTCGTGGACGCCTTCCTGCAGGACTCGACCAAGGACCTGCTCCCGGCCGATCACGGCGACCTCGCACTCGACCTGCGTGCCTATCTGCGCCGGCTCGCCCTGTTCCTCGGCCGGTCCGACTCCGGAGCCGTCTTCAGGGCGCTGATCGCACAGGCGCAGCACGATCCGGAGTTCGCCGCGAGGTTCCGTGCCCTGTACGTCGACGAGCAGCGCGGCCGCGACCGTCTGCCCCTGGAACGCGCCGCGCAGCGCGGCGAATTGCCAGCCGGACTCGATGTGGCGGCCGAGGCCGAGCGGCTCGTGGGGCCCCTCTACTACCGCGTCCTGGTCACGAACGAGCCGCTCGACGAGGAATTCACGGACGGACTCGTCGACACGTTCCTCCGCCGTATCCGCTGACGGTACGCCGGTGACCGGCGCCGTGCCGGTGGCCTGATCCGGCCGCGCCCGTCCGGGCGTTCTGTCAACGGCCTTGCGTTCTCACGGGGTTCCTGCCGCAATGGCAGCGTCACTGACTGCCTCCTGACCCCCCACCGCGCCCCGTTCCGTACCCCCGGAGCGCGACGAGCAGACAGCGGCACGTCGGCGACGCCAGCCCGTGACCCCCACACACGAAGGCGGGACCCCATGAAGAAGTACGGCACGCTCGGCACCGGCGCCCTCCTCCTCGCCGCGATGGCCACCGGCACGCTGGGCCTGGCCCCGGCAGCCGATGCGGTCGAGCCCACGACGGCAACGTTGTCGTTCGACTGCGGTTCGTTCGGCTCCGGCCAGGCGACCCTCACGGCGACCCAGGACGGCACCGCCGCCACCATCGACCTCTCCACCTCCGCCATCACCACTCCCATCCCCATCGACGCGAACGCGGTCACGTCGACCCTCACCCTGACCAAGAACGGCAGCGGCACCACGGAGTTCACCGGCAATGCCAACCCCGCGATCCCGGCGGGCAGCCCGGTCTCCACAGGACCGCTGAGCGGCACGGTCGCCGCGGGCGACAGCCTCGAGGCGAAATCACTCACGGTCGTCGTCTTCGGCATCACGGCGACCTGCAACGCCACGTCGGCGCAGAACCCCGGACCGTTCGTCTTCTGATGTGACGCCGCTCGTCGGCTGAGACCCGTCCGCTGACGCTTCTCCGCCGACGCCCGTCCTCCGGCACGCGCCCGCCGAGACCCGTCCGCCGAAGCGCGGGCCACGTCGGCCGTGGCTCGCGTCCCCGGGGCGGTGCCGCTCCGTCCTCCAGCGGCACCGCCCCACCGCCGTACCGCGCCGTACCGCCGTACCGGCCTACTATGAAATGCGGGGGTTCGGGGCGTATGCCGCCAGGCGGAGGAGGACCCGTGACTGCTGAGGCCGGACCCGCGACCGCCCGCACGGATGCCGTCGGAGAATCCCCCGGCCCGGCCCGCTCCCCGGGACGGACGGGCTCCCCCCGCTATCTGCCGATCTCCGAGCACGGACTGATCGGGGATCTCCGCAGCGCCGCTCTGGTGGGCACCAACGGCACCATCGACTGGTACTGCTGCAGCCGCTTCGACGCGCCCAGCGTCTTCGCCTCGATCCTCGACGCCGAGCGGGGCGGCAGCTTCGAGCTCGCCCCGGACGTACCGGCCCGGACCAAGCAGTTCTACTTCCCCGACACCAATGTGCTCATCACCCGCTTCTTCGCGGAGGACGGTGTGGGCGAGGTCCAGGACTTCATGCCGATCACCGACGACTGCGTCGAGTCCGACCGGCACCGGCTCATCCGCCGTGTGATCTGCGTCCGGGGCACACTGCCGTTCCGCGCCTATGTGGCACCCCGTTTCGGTTACGGGGCCCAGCAGCACACCGTGCGCACGGAGCGCGGCTGTCCGGTCTTCGAATCGCCCGCCTTCAGCCTGTCACTGACGTCCAGCGTGCCCGTGGAAAGCGACGGCCGCGATGTGTGGTCGCTGTTCAAGCTGCGCGAGGGCGACACCGCGGTCTTCGCACTCGACCGGGTCGGCGGCGAGGTGGAGCCGCGCGGCTGCCCCGTCGCCGAGGCGGAGATGCTGTTCGAGGCCACGGTCCGGTACTGGAGGAAGTGGCTGTCGAAATCCCGCTACCGCGGACGCTGGCGCGAGATGGTGCACCGCTCGGCGCTGACGCTCAAACTGCTCACCTACGCGCCGACCGGCGCCATCGTGGCCGCACCGACCACCAGCCTGCCCGAGCAGATCGGCGGCGAGCGGAACTGGGACTACCGCTACGTCTGGATCCGCGACGCGGCCTTCTGCGTGTACGCGATGCTGCGGCTCGGCTTCACCGACGAGGCCCGGGCTTTCATGCGCTTCATCACCGACCACGTCTGCGTCTCGTGCTCCAGCACGGGTCCCCTGCAGATCATGTACGGGGTCGACGGCCGCAGGGAGCTGCCCGAGATGGAGGTGCCGCATCTGGAGGGCTATCTGTGCTCCGCCCCCGTGCGCATCGGAAACAGCGCCGTCGACCAGCTGCAGCTGGACATCTACGGAGCGCTCCTCGACTCGATCTATCTCTACGACAAGTGGGGTGAGCCGATCTCCAGCGCCCAGTGGGACACCGTCTGCGAGCTCGTCGACTGGGTCTGCGAGAACTGGAACCAGCCCGACGAGGGCGTCTGGGAAACCCGCGGCGGGCGCAAGAACTTCCTCTACTCGCGGCTGATGTGCTGGGTGGCGATCGAACGGGCCATGCGGATCGCCCGGCGCAGGGGCCTGCCCGCCGACATGGCCCGCTGGGGCGGGGAGCGCGATCGGATCTACCGTCAGATCATGGAGCGCGGCTGGTCTCCCGAGCGCAAGGCGTTCGTCCAGCACCAGGACGACGACGTCCTCGACGCCGCCATCCTCATGATGCCGCTCACCAAGTTCATCTCCCCGACCGACCCGAAGTGGCTCTCCACCCTGGACGCCCTGGGCGACGAACTGGTCTCGGACTCCCTGGTCTACCGCTACGACCCGCAGGCCAGCCCGGACGGCCTGCGCGGCGCTGAGGGCACGTTCTCGATCTGCTCGTTCTGGTACGTCGAGGCACTCACCCGCGCCGGCCGGCTGGACGAGGCACGGCTGGCCTTCGAGAAGATGCTGACCTACGCCAACCATCTCGGCCTGTACGCCGAGGAGATCGGCCGCACGGGCGAGCAGAACGGCAACTTCCCCCAGGCGTTCACCCACCTCGCCCTGATCAGCGCGGCGTTCAACCTGGACAAGGCACTGGGCTGAGGCCACCGCGATACCGCGCAGGCGCCCCACCGGGGACCGGTGGGGCGCCTGCGCGTCAACGGCAGAATCCCGGCGACGATCTGCATGACCTACGACGATCTGGATGACCTATGCGAGCGGGGCCTTCCAGATCTCCGCGTCACGCGACAGGGAAATCGACCACACATCCCCTTGCCCCGGAATTCCCGGCCCGTTCGGACGATCGCCCATCACATGAATGAGCGCGCTGGATTCGGGAATCCAGAACCTCCTGTACCAGGACCCCGTGACATCGTCGATCGCCTCCACTGCGAAGCCGACCTCGAGGACGGACTGCCTCAATTCCGCGAAGGGAACCCGATCCTGGAAGGGTCCGTACGCATGCACCAGCGGATCAGGAATCACATCCCCGTGCGGCAGCGGCAGCCGGTGCACCTGAATGCTGATTCCCGTGCACTCCCAGGAGTCCTCGACACGCAGGAACGACAGTTCCACGAGACCGTAGTCCCGGCGCATACGACCACGACGCACGTCGTCGACACAGTCGCTCCCGAGAGCCTGCTCCCATCGAGCAGGGCCCGACCCCAGCCCCACCCCGTGCACCCGGCCCGTCACGGAGACGTCGTGGAAGAAGCTCGGACCGGTCACCCCATCTTCTCCAATGCCTTGATGAGGAAGTGCATCTCGGCCGCCCGGTTGGACTGCATACCGAACTCTCCGGCATTCATGCTGGCGCGAGCGGACTTGGCCTTGTCGATGATATCGGCCCTCAGCCTCGGGTTCGAACGGATCTCGTCCAGAACCTTCTGGACCTCTTTCGGGCTCGCCGTCCCGGTCCGAAGGCGAATGGCTTCGGCGCTGATCCCGCCCTGACCGTTCGGAAAGATCCTCACCTCGTTCTTTCCGATGTGGACATGGGCCCCCTTGGTACCCCAGTCCTGGTACGCGACGGACGCGTGGATGCATCCGCTGGAATTGTGCACCAGAAGTGGCGTCTCGCCGGCCGGCACATAGGAGGAGTGGAATCCGCCGACCGTGAGGTCGTGCGTACGCTGCCGGCCGTGCTGGTCGCGGACCGCGGTCACCGGGACGTTCACGCCTGTGGGGCCGCGCAGTTCGTCGCTGATGGCCCGGTGGGTTCCGTCGCCGCGGAGGTCCGTGCGAAGCCCCCTGGTGCCGGGCGGGAAGCTGTGGGGCTTCGCGCAGTCCGCGGCGCTCCGTTCCCGCCGGACCCCGTCGACGAGCCGGCCCACCTCGACCGCGGCCAGAGCGCGGGCGTCGATCAGGGTGGCGGCCCGCAGCGGGATGCTGTAGCGGACCGGACGGCCGCCGCCGGCCCGGGACTGGGCCTCGGCCTGGGCCTTGTATCTGGCGGCGACCGAGGCATAGACCGGACCGGCGCCCGGATTGGAGCAGCTCAACGAGCCGGAGACCCTGTTGCCGGTGACGGGGAAGGTGCCGCGTGGGCTGGTGCACCGCCCGGCGGCCTGTCCCCCGATGGAGAAGTCCGCGCTCAGGACCGCGGTCACCACGCCCTTGGTGACACGCCCCCTGGCCCTGCTGGACACCTCCCCGGTGAACCTCTGGTCGGCGGAGCAGCCCGACGCGCTGCAGTTCATGTGCCCCGAGCCGTCGAGCGTGAAGTTGATGCCGTGGTCGGTCGCGTCCTTGAGCTGCCCGGTCCGTTCCAGCAGCGTGTCGTACATCGCGCCGACGGCGTCACCCGCGACCGGGTTGAGGTCCATCCCTTCGGAGCCGCCCCCCGCCAGCGGCCCCGTGGTCACCCGGGGGACCCCCGCCGGGGCCTCACCGGCCCGGATCCTGTCGACCGTCTCGGACAGGTCGTAGGGCTCCAGGCGCAGTACCCGGTTCGGCTCCTGCTTGGTCACCAGCAGCCGGCCCGCCGGGGTGTCGACCTCGAGCGCGGGCGTTCCCGCGACGCTCACGGGGCGCTGCCGGGAGCCGTCCGACGCCGGCGCCCCCGCCACCTGGTCCAGGGCCTTCGACAGCACGTGCGCCAGCCTTGACGGGCTCGGCATACGGTTCAGCGTGTCGCCCAGCAGCCGGGAGCCGTCGTCCAGCCCGGCCATCCACTCACTGGGGACGTCCGTGCCGGGCTTGGCATCCGTGCCGGGAGCCGGGTCCACCCGCCACCGCGTGAAGGTCCTGCCGCCGACGTGGAGGACGTCCCGGCTGTGCTTCGCGTTGCCGGAGCCGGTGCTGCCGAACCGGCTCCCGCCCGAGGTGACGGTGATCTCGCTCTCCGTGATCCCCGCGAGCGAGGTGTCCCGGTAGCGCAGCCCCGGGGCCTGGGCCAGCGCGTCGACGGCCTGCTCGAACGGCTTCAGGTCCCGCCTGGCCGCCTTCGCACCGGCCCCGGGGTCGTCGTCCCAGGCCAGCAGCCCGGCCACCACCGCCAGGACCAGCGCACCGATCCCACCGAAGAGCAGCATGCGCCGATGTCCGGTCAACTCCCGTAACCACGGCGTCCGGATCGTCCCCGTCAGCCGGATCGCCCCCATCAGTCGGCCTGTACGAAGCTGAGCAGCACACCGGTGCCGAGCCACGGCTCGACCCCGCAGCACTTCCAGCCCGAGCTCTCGACAGCCCTGATCGCTTCGTCGACGCCGCGGTCCACCCGCCTGACGGCCCGTTTCCCGTACACCGGCCGGTTGAGGTAGAGCTGCACCGTGTGCGTCACCTCCCCCGCTTCCCGCGCCCTGCGGGCCTCTCGGGCGAGACCCCAGAGGTGGCGCCGTTTCATGCTCGTCATCCGGTACCTCCGTGTGGTGTCGGCGGGCGGGACCCGTGTCAGGTCCTCCCACTCGGCGTGATCGGCGACCGCGCACACCGCCGCGTTCCGGCTGGGCAGGTCGGTGGCGACCAGGGCCTGGCGGCCGTCGTGCCGCCTCGCCCAGGCACTCCACGCGCCCGCGTCGCCCTCGACCCGGCCGACGACCGGGCCGCCGGTGACGCGGATCCGGCAGCTGCCGTCGTCCCGGCCGTACAGAACGAGGCCGCAGCGGCCCAGGAGCAGCGCAACCTCAGGGGTCATGCCGCCTCCACGGGTCGGGCGCGCGCGGCGCCGGTCGCAGGGGACGGTGCCCGGTGCCGTCCCCCGTACGGCACCGCGACGACCGCGCCCCTGCGCTGACTTGTCTGACTTGCCAACCGTGGAGCGCGCCGCTGCAATAGCGATGAAATCCTGATGATCCGTGATGACCCTGGGGGCCCGGATGGCAGTGAGGGCACCGGCGGACCTGCGCCTCGCGTTACTCGGCCCCGTACAGGCATGGCGAGGCGACGGGGAGACGCCGATCGGCCCGGCCCGCCGGCAGGCGGTGCTGGCGGCGCTGGTGCTCCGCGGCGGCCGGCTGGTCAGCCATGAACAGCTGATCGACGGGGTGTGGGGCGAGCAGCCGCCGCCGACGGGACGGCGGGTCCTGCCCAGTTATGTGTACGCGCTGCGGCGTGCCCTGGACCTTCCGGGCGCGGGTCAGGGCGCCTCGGTGATCCGGGGCGGCCCTGGCGGCTACCGGTTCGCCGCGCCGGTCCGTCTCGACACGGCACACCTCACCGAACTCTCCCTCGAGGCGGGCCGGTTACTGGAGGCCGGTGATGCCCCGGACGCCCTGGCCGCGGCCGAGCAGGGCCTGCGCCTGTTCCGCGGGGAACCCCTGGCGGGGCTGCCCGGTCCGTACGCGCTCGGGGAGCGGCAGCGGCTGCTGCTCGAACGCCGGTCCTTGCAGCAGCAACGGCTGGAGTGTCTGCTGCGGCTCGGCCGCGGCGGCGAGGTCCTCGCGGAACTGGCCTCCCCGGAAGCCGCCCATCCGCTGGACGAGACCGTACTGGGCCTGAGGATCCGGGCGTTGTACGGCACGGGCCGGCAGGGCGAGGCACTCGCCGCCTACGAGGCTCTGCGGCGGCGGCTGCGGGAGGAGCTGGGGGTCGCGCCGTCCGCGGCACTGCGGGATCTGCACGCGGCGGTGCTCCGGCACGACGACACGGCGGTCCTCGGCCGCTCGACTGCCGCCGGCGGGTCCGTCCTCCCGGCCGCACCGGCCCCGGGAGCCCTCTCGGCAGCAGCCCCGCGGCGTCCCCAGCCGTCACGGGTGCCGGCGGCACGGGCCCGGCCCCCGCGCACGGTCAACGAACTCCCAGGCAACGCCGGCAAGTTGATCGGCCGCGCCGCGGAGGTCGCCGCCCTCACCGCGCCCGGCCCCGACGACGCCGTCACCGTCGCCACCGTGGACGGCCCGGCCGGGGTCGGGAAGACCTCGCTGCTGGTGCACGCGGCGTGGACGCTCCGGCCCCAGCACCCGGACGGCGCCCTCTTCCTCGATCTGCGTACGCACCACTCACCGGGGGGCGAGCGCCCCTCGGTGAAGCGGCTGCTCCAGCGGCTGCTGCGTACGCTCGGCACGGCAGACTCGGACGTACCCGAGGAAGGCGACGATCTGGTCGCCGCCTGGCGTGGTGCGACCAGCGGGCTGCGGCTGCTGTTCGTCCTTGACGATGTGGAGAGCGCCGCGCAGGTGCGGCCACTGCTGCCGGCCGGACCGGGCAGCCGGGTGCTGGTGGCGGGACGGCGCAGGCTCACCGGACTGGACGCGGACCGGTGCGTGACCCTGGAACCGCTGCCGACCGCCGACTCGGTCGGTCTGCTGCGCCGTCTCATCGGCGATACGCGCACCGACGCCGACCGCGAGGCGGTAACCGACCTGGCACGGCTGTGCGGGGGCCTTCCGCTGGCCCTGCGGATCGCGGGCGCGCGGCTGCAGCACCGGCCGTCGTGGTCGCCTGCCCATCTGGCGGCGCGAATGGAGCTGGAGGAGCGGCGACTGGGCGAGCTGAGTGCCGGGGACCGCAGCGTCGAGGCCGCCTTCCTCATGTCCTACGAGCAGTTGGGTGAGGACCGGCAGCGGGCGTTCCGGCTGCTCGGACACGCACCGACGCCGGAGTTCGACGCGTGGACGCCGGCGGTGATGCTCGGTGTGGGCCTCGACGAGGCGGAGACCGTACTGGAGGAGCTGTACGACGCGAGCCTGGTGCTGCAGCCGGGCCCGGGGCGGTATCGCCTCCACGACCTGGTGCGGGTGCACGCCCGGAAGCTCGCCGACGCACGCCCCGCCGAGACGGCGCGGGCCCGGGGCAGAGCCCTGCGCTTGTATGTGCAGGCGGGCACGCTCACCAGCGACGACGGCCGGGCACCAGCCGCACTCGCGACAGCGGGAACGGCAGGAACAGCCGACGGTGAACCCCCGCACTTCCGCTCCGCACGCGACGCGGCGCGCTGGCTGAAGGCGGCCGGGGCCGACCTGGCGGACCTTCCGGGGTTCGCGGCGGCGCACGGCGAGGACCCGCTGGCGGCGCGGCTGGGTGTGGCGCTGCGGGACCACTTCCTCCACCACGACCGCTACGACGAGGGCCGTACGGCGCTGACGACGGCACTGCACGCCGCCGAACGCGCCGAGGACCCTGCCCTGCGGGTCACGCTGGCGTGCTCACTCGGGCTGCTGGACTACCAGCAGGGCCGTAACGCGGAGGCCGGCGGCTGGTTCCGGCGAGCGCTGGAGTACGCCCGCGACAGCGGTGACGAGACCCTGGCCGCGCAGCCGCTGACCGGTCTGGCCGTCCAGGACTACATCCGGGGGGAGCACGACACGGTGGCGGCCACCGTGGAGAAGGTGCTGCCGGTGCTTGAACGCTCCGGCGACGCCTGGGGCATGTCGCTGGCGCTGTCGCTGCGGGCGATGAGCCGGTTCGTGCGGGGCGAAGCGGACGCGGCCCGCACCGACGCCCTTGCGGCACTCGCCTGGGCCGAGCGCAACGGCCGGCCCATCCCGATCAGCCAGCGCCTCGTGACACTCGCGGACGGGTACACCGCACTGGGCGAGCGCGCGGAGGCGCGAGCGGTGCTGCTGCGCGGCGAGGCGCTGCTGCGGGAGGCCGGCGACACGATGCTGCTGGCGCTGACACTGACCCGGCTGGGGTCGGTCGCCGCCGACCTCCCGGAGGCCGAACACCGCCATCGCCAGGCACTGGCTTTGCACGCGCGCATCTCACGGCGTTCCGAGCCCCACCGCACACGGCTCGAGATGGAGATCCGGCGCCGCCTCGGGCAGTCGTACGCGGCGGCAGGGGCGCCGTCGCAGGCCCGGCGGGAGTTCCGTGCGGCGCTGGCCGCGGAACGGGCGGGCGAACACCCCGAGCTGCGCGCGCAGTTGCGGGCTGCGCTGGCGGAGGTGGAGGCGGCGGTGGACGGGGGGTGAGCCGGTGTGTCACCGGCGGGGCAGCGGGCGCCTCCGCGAGGCCGCTGTCACCCGGCAGGCTTGGCGGCAGACGAGTCGGGCTGTACGCCGGGTTCTGTCACCCGACGACCTCGCGGTCGCCGGGGAGACGGCCATCCATCTAGGGCCGGTGTTGCCACCGGCCTCGTGCGGTCTACCCGCGGACTCGGGCGGGCAGCCCTCGATCGTCCGCGCAGGAGTGCCGAGGCGCTCCCTCTTGACCTTGCTCCGGGTGGGGTTTACCTAGCTGTCCAGGTCACCCTGGACACTGGTGGTCTCTTACACCACCGTTTCACCCTTACCGGGGACCGAGGTCCCCGGCGGTTTGCTTTCTGTGGCACTGTCCCGCGGGTCACCCCGGGTGGCCGTTAGCCACCACCCTGCCCTGTGGAGCCCGGACGTTCCTCGGGAGGCACCCCGAAGGGGCCCCACGCGGCCGTCCGCCCGGCTCGTCTGCCGTGCTGACCATGGTACCCGGCGGGTACGGGCCCGAGCGCACGCCTCAGACGAAGGCTGCGGTGTCCAGCTCGAACGCGAACGGCTCGGGAAGGGGCAGGACCTTGCCGAAGTGGACCGTGCGCCGCTGGAGGTAGTCGGCGTCCTCGGGCTCGCTGAAAAGCGTGAGCGAGGAGGCACCCCGGTCGATCAGCAGATACAGAGGAATGTCGGCCCGGGCGTAGCAGCGGCGCTTGGACTCACGGTCCGTACGTGCGCGGGTGGAGGTCACCTCTACGACCATGGCCACCCCATCGGGGGACATCCATGGCTCGGCGCCGCGGAACAGCCGCAGATCACGGGGGGCAAATGTCACGTCGGGAATGGCATGGTTCCTCGAGCTGTCGGGCGCACTCTTCAGCTTGAGACCCTTGTTCGCGGAGAACTGCATATCGGTGCGGGATTGCCGGTACACCTGGCCGACGACCAGCTCGATGTAGTCCTCGTGGTCCCCGTCCGGCGGCGGTGTCACAACGATCTCCCCCTCGATCAGCTCCGCGCGGAAGCCCTCCGGCGTGTCCAGCGCCAGGAAGCCCTCCAGCAGGACGTCCGCCTGCGTGAGCGGTTCATGCGGCATGGCAGTCATGTCGCGCTCCTTCCTCGGTCGCTCGCCAGACTGGGACATCCCTGCACCGTCCGTCCGTGAGAGGGGGCCTTTCCCCTCGATCGTGGCACACGATCACCGGCTCCGGAGGCATTCACCGGCGAGGGAACGACCGCGCTTGACCTTGCCGCAGCGTCAGGGTTTCTACTGGGGCCATGCGGATCGGAGAGATCGCCGCGCTCGTCGGGGTCACCCCGCGGGCGGTCCGGCACTACCACCATGAGGGGCTGCTGCCCGAGCCCGTGCGTAAGGCCAACGGCTACCGGGACTACTCGGTGCGTGACGCCGTGCTGCTGGCCCGTATCCGGCGGCTGACGGAGCTGGGGCTCGGGCTCGACGAGGTGCGGGACGTCCTGGCAGACGACGCCGGGCGGGAGCTGGTGGAGGTACTGGAGGAGCTGGACGACGACCTCGCCCGCCAGCAGCAGGAGCTCGGCGAGCGGCGCAGGCGGCTCGGAGCGCTGCTGGAACAGGCCCGGGCCGGAGGGCTCACGGCCGAAGGGCCCGTGTCCGCGGAGCTGTCGGCGCTGTTCCGGAGCGTGGACAGGGTCACCGCCGGGCGCCCCGCGTCCGCGATGGCCGCGAAGGACCGGGAGCTGCTCGCCCTGCTGGACACCGTCGCGCCCACCGGGGCGCGGGAGGAGCTGCTCGGCACGATGCACCGGATGACCGAGGCTCCGGGGGCTGCGGAGCGCGCGTACGAGGTGTACACGCTGCTCGACGCGCTCGCCGAAGCGGATCCGGCCGACCCCCGGGTGGAACAGGCGGCGCAGACGCTGGCCGGCCTTCTGCCCGACGAGATGGCGGCGCAGCTGCCGGACGCCGGTGCCGTACCGGACAGCGGGCTCCTGGACGCGCTCTACGCCGACTTCTCCCCGGCCCAGGCCGAGGCCGTACGCCGTGGTCTGCGCCTGGTCGTGGAGCGGGCCCGGTGAGGCGGCTGCTGCGGGCCATCGCCTATGCGGTGATACCCGGTGAACTGGTGCTGGCGGTCTGTCTGTTGGCCGGGGTCCGGCTGCCCGCGCCGCTCCTCGCCGTGGCCGAGGTGGCCGTCGTCCTGCTGCTCATGGCCGAGGCCGCCGTCTTCCTGCGGCTGCGCAGGCAGGGCCGCAGCTCCCGGGAAGCGGTCGAGGAGCTGGTGCCCCGCGCCGTGCTGCGGTTGATCGGGCACGAGCTGCGGCTGATGTGGAGCGTCGTGCTGTGGGCCGCGCGGCGGCGCGACGGCGTGGGCCCGGACGACCGGGCCTTCGGTCACGCCCGTGACGGAGCCGCGCTGCTGCTCGGCTTCGCCTTCGTCTGTGTGGTCGAGACGGCCGGGATGTCGTATCTGCTCGCCGACCTGCCCGTCGTGCATGCGATCGTGCTGGTCCTGGACGTCTACACCGTCCTCTTCGTGGTCGGTCTGCACGCGGCCTCGGCCACCCGGCCGCATGTGCTCGGCGCGGACACGCTGCGGCTGCGCCAGGCCGCCCATGTCGACGTACGGATCCCGCTGGAGAGGATCGCCGGCGTCTCGTACGAGCTCCTCTTCACCCACGACAAGAAGGAGGACGGGGTGTTCAGCCTCGCCGTCGGCTCGCAGACCTCCCTCACCCTGGAACTGTCCGAGCCCGTCACGGTCGTCGGGCTGCTCGGACGGGAGCGCCGGGTCCACACGGTGCGCTGTCACGCCGACGACGCCCGCGCGTTGCTGGCGGCCCTCAGGCAGGCGCGGGGCGCACTGTCGCCAAGCCCGGTTCCGCCTGCGTAAGCCGCGCCCGGGCCCGGCTACGCTGGCGCGGGGGCTGCACCCCCTGCCCGTACATAGCCAGAGGAGAACCGCCGTGCTTGTGCTGTTGCCGCCGTCCGAGGGCAAGGCCGCTTCCGGACGAGGTGCGCCGCTCAAGCCGGAGGCGCTGTCGCTGCCGGGGCTGGCGGAAGCCCGCTCGGCGGTGCTCGGCGAACTGGTCGAGCTGTGCCAGGCCGACGAGGACAAGGCCCGCGAGGTGCTCGGGCTCAGCGAGGGGCTGCGCGGCGAGATCGCGAAGAACGCCGCGCTGCGGACGGCCGGCGCGCGCCCGGCCGGGGAGATCTACACGGGCGTGCTGTACGACGCGCTCGGCCTCGCCACGCTCGACGCGGCGGCTCGCAGGCGGGCAAGGAAGTCACTGCTGGTCTTCTCCGGGCTGTGGGGCGCGGTCCGGATCGACGACCGCATCCCGTCGTACCGCTGCTCGATGGGGGTAAAACTGCCGGGGCTCGGAGCACTGGGCGCGTACTGGCGGAAGCCGATGGCGTCGGAGCTGCCCGAGGCCGCGGGCAACGGGCTGGTGCTGGATCTGCGCTCGTCGGCGTACACGGCGGCGTGGCGCCCCAAGGGCGAGGTCGCCGGGCGCACGGCGACCGTGCGGGTGCTGCACTCCCAGGTGGTCGGCGGAGTCGAGAAGCGGTCGGTCGTCTCCCACTTCAACAAGGCGACCAAGGGACGGATCGTACGCAGCCTGCTGGAGAACGGTGCCGCACCGAAGGGCCCGGCCGAGCTGGCGGAGGCGTTGCGGGACCTCGGGTACACGGTGGAGGCGGAGGCGGGGAAGGCGTGGGCGCTGGATGTGGTCGTGACCGAGATCCACTGATTGCGCTACGCGGGTGCGGTGACGCTGCGCTGGGCGGTTCCGGGTGGGTTGCCGCTGCCCGGGTTGGCGCCCGGTGTGTCCGTCCTCAAACGCCGGACAGGCTTGAAGGTGCGGGGCTTGCCCGGTGTTGTGTCGGTGAGGGTTGGTGCCGTTCCGGGGCTCGCGTCCTGGACGGCATGATTTACGGCGCGCTTCACCCCTGCCGTGACTGCGCCGCTCGCGTTGCGCGCCACAAATCACGCTCTAGTGTCCCGGACACGACCCCTCCACGGCCCCTGTCCCGCAGACGGGCCCCGGTCACCCTCAGGGGGCATCAAGCGCGGCCGAGCCAACCTGCCCAGTCCCGCCCCGGGGCGCCTGCCGTTGCATGGGAAGGGGGGACTCGGAGGGGTCGTGTGCAGAGACACTAAAGCTCCCCCAGACTTCGTCCGGGGGGACCCCCATTGTGTCGCGCAACGACAGCAGCGCCTACTTGGTCCGGGTGGGCGCGACGTAAATCATGCCGTCGTCGCACACGAGCCCCGCAGAGTCCCCCAACCTCACCGACACAACACCGGGCACGCCCCGCCCCCTCAAGCCCGTCCGGCATTTGAGGACGGACACACCGGCCGCGCCCACGCCGGGGAGCACACCGACACCCCACCACGGCACCGCGCAGCACACCGCACCGGGCAAGCCCCGCACACCCGCAGCCCGTCTGGGGGAGTTTGAGGACGGACACCCCGGGCGCCAAGCCGGGCAGCGGCAACCACCCCGAACCGCCCAGCGCAGCGTCACCGCAAGTGTGACGTCTCGTTCAGCAGCCGCACCGACGCGTTCCCGTCGGCGTAGTACGAGACCGCCGACAGCGACGCGGCGTCCAGCTCCATGCGGAACAGCGCCTCCGGAGGCGCTCCCAGGGCGAGGCGGACCAGTTGCTTGATCGGGGTCACATGGGTGACGAGCAGGACCGTGCGGCCCTGGTACTCCTGCAGCAGCCGGTCCCGCGTCGCCGCGACACGGCGGCCCACCGTCGCGAAGCTCTCGCCGCCGCCTGTGGGCACCGCCTTCGGGGAGGCGAGCCATGCGTCGAGGTCGTCCGGGTAGCGCTCGCGGACCTCCGCGAAGGTCAGGCCCTCCCATGCGCCGAAGTCCGCCTCGCGCAGGCCCTCGTCGACGCGGACCTCGAGTCCGAGGCGTGCGCCCGCGGCCTCGGCGGTCTGCCGGCACCGCCGCATCGGCGACGACACGATGTGCTGGATCTTGCCGCGCGCGGCGAACGCCGTCGCCGCCGCCTCCGCCTGGCGCAGTCCCGCCTCGGACAGCTCCGGGTCGGTGCCCCCGCTGCCCGAGAAACGCTTCTCGGGGGTCAGCGGTGTCTCGCCGTGCCGCAGCAGGACGAACGTGGCCGGCGGTCCCAGATCCGCGGGCCCCCAGCCGACGGCCGGTGCCTCGTCGGCCGCGTCGGCCGGCGCCGTACGTCCCGGCTCGGCGACGACCGTGACGGCCGTGACGGATCCGCCCGCACCACCCCGGGCGCGCCCCGCCGCGGTGTTCGCGTCCGACAGCGCCGCCCGGGCCTTCGCTGCGCCCGCGGCCGCGTCACCGACGACCTGTGCCGCACGCGCGTCGGAAGCTCCCGACGTCGCGGACGCGGCGGGTCCGCCCAGCGCCGCCCGCGACGCGGACGGCTCCCACTGCTTGCCCTTCTTGCCCGCGTCCATCGCCTCGTTGGCGAGCCGGTCCGCGAGCTTGTTCTTCTCGCGCGGAATCCACTCGTAGGAGACCTGGCCCGCCGGGAGGATCCGTGCGGCCTCGGCCGCGAGCGGCTTCATGTCGGGGTGCTTGATCTTCCAGCGTCCCGACATCTGCTCGACGACCAGCTTGGAGTCCATACGGACCCGCACCGAGGCGTCCGGGGCGAGCTCCTTCGCGGCCTTGAGGCCCGCGACCAGTCCGCGGTACTCGGCGACGTTGTTGGTCGCGACGCCGATGTACTCGGCGCGTTCCGCGAGCGTCTCCCCCGTCTCCGGGTCGAGTACGACCGCGCCGTAGCCGGCCGGGCCGGGATTGCCCCGGGAGCCGCCGTCCGCCTCGACGATCAGTTCGCGCATCAGAGGCCGGACTCCGACGTACGGACCAGGATGCGACGGCAGTTCTCGCACCGCACCACGGTGTCGGGCGCGGCGGCACGGACCTCGTTCAGCTCGGTGATGTTGAGCTCGATGTGGCAGCCCTCGCACCGGCGCTGGTAGAGACGGGCGGCGCCGACCCCGCCCTGCTGCTCGCGCAGCTTCTCGTAGAGCTTCATCAGGTCCGCGGGGACGGCTCCGGCGACGACCTCGCGCTCCTTGGTGACGGAGGCGGTCTCGCCGTCGGTCTCCTCGTACGCCGCGTCCCGGCGGGACGTCGCGTCGTCGACCTTCGCCTGGACCGATGCGACGCGGCCGGTCAGCTCGGAGACGCGCTCCTGGGCGGACTCACGGCGCTCCATGACCTCCAGGACGACGTCCTCGAGATCGCCTTGGCGCTTGGCGAGCGAGACGATCTCCTTCTGGAGGTTCTCCAGGTCCTTCGGGGACGTGACCGCTCCGGAGTCGAGACGCTGCTGGTCACGCGCGGAGCGCTGGCGCACCTGGTCGACGTCCTGCTCGGCCTTGGTCTGCTCGCGGGCGCAGTCGCTCTCCTCCGTCTGCGCGGCGACGAGCAGGTCGCGCAGCTGCGTGAGGTCCTTGTTCAGCGACTCCAGCTCGGCGTGCTCGGGCAGCGACTTCCGCTTGTGGGCGAGCTGCGACAGTCGTACGTCGAGGGCTTGGACGTCGAGGAGTCGGATCTGGTCGGCGGGCGCGGCGTTCAGTTGGGGGCTCCAGAGGTGTGGTGGGAGGACCAGGGGTCGGTGACCGTCTTCGACACGTGGACCCGCAGGCCCCAGCCGTGGCGGTCGGAGATCTCGTCGAGCTGGGCGGCGGCCTGCTCGCACCAGGGCCATTCGGTGGCCCAGTGGGCGGCGTCCACGAGACCCAGCCGTGACTGCGCTGACTGCGCCGAGTGCTGTACGGCCTCGGACGCCGGGTGGTGGCGCAGGTCCGCGGTGAGGTAGGCGTCGACACCGGAGGCCCGTACGAGGTCGAAGAGGCTGTCGCCGGAACCGCCGCTGACGGCCACGCGGCGCACCGTCGCGTCGAGGTCGCCGGCGACCCGGATGCCCTGGGCGGTGGCGGGCAGCCTCTGGGCCGCGCGGGCGGCGAACTCCCGCAGCGTGAGCGGGTGGTCGAGCTCGCAGATGCGGCCGAGTCCGGTCGCGGGGTCGAGCGCGCCGGTGACCCTCAGGTCGAGCGCGCCGGCCAGGGCGTCGGAGACCCCGGGGTCGGCGGTGTCGGCGTTGGTGTGGGCGACGTGCAGGGCGATGTCGTGCTTGATGAGGGTGTGCACCACCCGGCCCTTGAAGTGGGAGGCGGCGACCGTGGTCGTGCCGCGCAGGTAGAGCGGGTGGTGGGTGACGATCAGGTCCGCGCCAAGGGCGATCGCCTCGTCGGCGATCTCCTGGACCGGGTCGACGGCGAAGAGGACGCGGGTGACGTCCGCGTCGGGAGCTCCGCAGACCGTGCCGACGGCGTCCCATTGTTCGGCCCGCTCGGGGGGCCAGAGTGCGTCGAGCGCGGCGATGACTTCAGACAGACGGGGCACGGAGGCAAGGCTACCCGCCCCCCGTGGTCCGCTGCCCTGCGGCTTCTGCCCAAGCGGGGCCCCGCCGGGGAAGGCACGGGCCGGGCGGGGTCCGCGGAAGGCACGTCCACGCACATCCATGGCTGCGGCCACGGTCCGTCCGCGGCACCGCGCAGCACAACCGGCCTGTCACGCTCAGGCGAACGGAAATATGGCCACACGTATGTGTGAAGAGGGCCCTCACGCATTGTTCGGGTGGGAGTGCGAAAACTAGCGTCGGTGGCCGGAGGTGACGAGCCGATGACAGCGTGTGCCATCGAGGAAGCCGTGTCCGGGGACGACGAAGCCGCTCGGTTCCCCGGTGAAGCCCTGCGGCTTTCCGGCGACGAAGAAGCCGTGCGGCTCCCGGACACCGGGTTCAGGCTCAGTGCGGACGGTTGCTACGCGGCACGTCTCGCGGGCGCGGCGGACACGCGGTTCGTGGAGCGGTGGACGTTCGACGGACCCGAGCCCTATGCCGTCGCGCTGCCCCTCGGGCAGCCGGAGGAGCCGGATTCCGAAGTGGCGCCGATGGCCGACGGCCGGGTGCTGATCCGGCGGCGGGTCGCGGGCCGGCAGGCGTTCTCACTGCTGTACCCCGCCGGCCCCGGCACGGGGGAACGGCTCCTCGGAGCGATCGAGTCGGCGGACGTGACCCTGCTGCCGCCGTCCCCCGACGGCAGCTGTGTGTACGCGCTGGCTCCGGGCGAGCGGACCACGGCGGTATGGCTGGTGGCGGGCGGGGCGTTCGGGCCGGTGCGGGTCGCGGAGGTGCCCGGGCGCTGCTCGGGCGGCGTGTGGCTGGACCGTACGGGCCGGATACTGGCGCTCGACCGGGAGGCGGACGGGACCACCAAGGCCGTGACGGTCGACCTGGAGCGCGGCGGCGAGGTGAGCCCGCTGCTGCAGATCACGGAGAGCAGCAACGACCGGCTGCTGCTCGCGGACGCGGAGAGCGGGCTGCTGCTGATCCGTTCGGACGCGGCGGGGCACGACCGGCTGGGGTGGGGTGTGCTGGGGAGCCTGGAACCGGTGCGGTTCCCCGAGTGCCTGCGACTGGCCGACGCCGCGGTGACACCGTTCGCGATCCAGCCGGGACGGATGCTGGCGCCGGAAAGCTGCGCGGTGGCCCTGCGGATCGACGGGGCGGCGGGCAGTTGGCTGGGAGTCTGGCGGCCCGCGGAGCGCCGGCTGATCCAACTCGCCGCTCCGGAGGGATGGTTGCCCGGAGCCGGGATGTGGACCCGGCAGGGCGAGCTGCGGCTGCCCTGTACGACGGGGGCGGCCCCCTGCTCGGTGGCCCGGGTGTCGATGCCCCCGGCCGCGGCTCCCGCCCCTTCCCTCATCGCGTCGGCACCGGCGGAGTCCGCAGGTGGGGAAGGACGCAGGGGCGATCTGCGCCCTGCGGCGTGCAAGCCCGTACCGCTGCAGCAGGCGCCCCTCAGAGGGCGTCTGACCCCTGGTTAGACTTTCCGGCCGGGGGCTACGCGGTACACCGTCCGGACGCCGATGGTGAGGTGAGGGCTCCCTTGCGAAATGAGATCAGCGACGAACGACGGGGGTAACGTCCCACATGCCCGAAGCCCGAACCGACCCGACCCAGGCGCGTCCGCAGGGGCCGGACGGGAACCAGGCCGAAGCCGGCGCCGCCGGAAAGCATCGAGGCGGTGCGGCGGCGTCGGAGGACTCCACGACTCCGACCCACGGCCGCCACCGCCGCCCCACGGGTGGCAACCCGCAGTAAGCAGGACGGCAGGGGGCCGTCACGACCAGCACCACCAGGTCGTGACGGCCCCTTGCTACCGCCCCGCATGCGCCTGGGGCATCACGACGAGGGCGGTGCGGGTAGGCGCTTGAAGGGTGTCGCCTTTTCCGGGAGCCCGCCGTTGTTCTTGCAGCGAAGCTCCTTGGCAACGGCCAGGGCTGCAGTGTGAAGGACGATCAGGGATGCTTCGCTGTCGGCCTTGCTGATGGTCAGGAGCTTCTTCGGGTAGTTGTTGTCCAAGTCGGTGGTGACGAGCGCCGGATTGGCCATCAGTCCGTTCAGCCTCGGGCTGTCGCACTTGAATGTCACCAGGCCGGAGAGCGAACTCACCAGTGCTTCTTCTTGGCCCAACCTGTACCAGTCCGTGGAGACCGTGGGCACGTCCCGGGTCGGTTTCGAGGGCGTCTGCGACGAGTCCGGGGTCGGCGGGTGGGAGTGGGAAGCGCGGGGCGACACCGTGACGCCCTGCGGGGTACTCAGGGAGATGGTCAGCCTGATGGCAGTCCGAACCTTCTCCGGATGCGACAGGGAACAGAGCTTGTCGCTGGGATCACTGCTCATCCTGGCGTCATCGAGCAGGCTCTTCACCAGACGGGCCACCCCGTCCTCGGTTCTGGACTCAAACTGCTCCGTCCCTATCAGGGACTCCAGGGCAGTGGCCGCATCCCCCATGAACAACCCACCACACGCTTCTCGCGCCGTGACCATGGGAGGCCCGGCAGGCGCGTCGTCCGCCCCGCAGCCGGTCGCCACGAAGCACAGCGCCCACGCGGCACACCCGGACAACAGCTTTCTCCACACCGCCACGACGGCTCACTCGTCCTTCTCAGTCTCGGGATCGTTGCCCTGCCAGTTCTCCCGGTTGGCACCCGTCCCGTACCCGACGCTGGCCCCCGTCGTCAGGTCCTCGGTGAACTGCTTGTCGTCGGTCAAGGAGTGCAGCGCCAGGAAGTGTTTGTAAGGAGACCGCACCATCTCCTCGCCCATGGTGTAGACCTGCCCCTGCTTCTTCTTGGTCTCCTGCTCCCCCTGATCCTTGAAGTCCTCTTCCGACTTGGTGCTCCAGTCGGTGATGATGTTCCCCGCAGTCGTCTCCAGGACGCCGGTTCCGGTGTCCACGGCTAGGGGAACGAGGATCGCGGCGGCTCCGGCACCAGCAACCGTGGCCGGGAGGAAGGCGACACCGGCAGCGATTGCGGCGGTCGTCCCGAACTCGACCCATGCGGTGCGCTTCTCAAGCGCCTTCTGGTAGTCCTCGTGCTTCTTCTCCCATTCGGCGCCGATCTGATCTGCCCGCGACTGGTCGAGCATCCCTTGTACTTCGGCGCCGATCCTCACAGCCTTACGCGCGTCGGCCTTGTCGACAGTGCCATCAGCGTCGACGCTCGCCTCTAGGACACTGCCCGTGTACACACTCTCCGCGACAGACAGTGAGGCGTACGCATCGGGGTGCTGTCCCATCGTGCTCAGGAACTTGCGTACGTCGCTCCGCTCGAACTCCGCATGGCCTTCCGGGTTCTTCCCCGGAGCGAAGACACTGCCCGTTTCATGGTCGTCCAGCGCCCAGTTGATGTCGTCGATATATCCCGCACCCATGCGTCCGAGACTGTCCGCCATGGGTTCCTGCTTCCTCAGCAGGCCGGCGTCGTCCCCGTAGAGCGAGACGACCTTCTCCATGATGTCCACCGAGGTCTCGTCGCGCGGAATTCGGGCATTGGGAGCGTCCCAGGCATAGCCCAGAGTGGCCGATTCCAGGGCGTGGCCGAAGGCCTCGGATACGAAGTCGGTCTTCTTCGTGTCCTTGGGGAGGACTCCCCCGTCGGTGTCGGGACGCGCCGTGTACTTCTCGTTGGCGAAGTAGTCGAGGTAGCTGCTGATCTTCTCGCCGTCGGCGTTCTTGCCGAGGTCGGGGGTACCGCTCTGGACGGTGCCGTCCTCGTTGTAGAGGGTCGGGTCGGCGGAGAAGAACTGCTTGGACGCCTCCGGGCTGTGGCCGAGGGCTTCGAGGACGCTCACCACGGGGTCGTAGCCGGCCCCGTTGACCCCGGAGGGGTTGTACGCATAGGGGCCACTGGTGTTGAACACGTCGTTCGTGGAGAACTTGTGGGGGTCCTTCTCGTGGAGCTGGACCACATGCTCGGCGATGGGGTTGAGAAACTTCGGATCGTAGTCGCCGTAGCGGAGGATGCCGCCCAGAAGCTGGTATCCATAAGCCGTCGTCGGGGATCCCCCGAACGGCGGCCGGCCCTTCTCCAGCGTGATGTTCTCGGTGCCGAGTTTCCTGAACTCACTGCTCCACTCCTGGGCGAACCTGCCGTCGTGGCTTGCGGTCGCGAGGCTGAGACCCAGGTTCTCCTGGAGGTCTTTCACGCCGCTCAGGCGGGTTTTGTCGACCTCCCCCTTGGGATAGGTGCTCTCCGTCATGTGGCCGAAGAATTCCAGCGTCTTCTCCGGGCCCAGGGTGTTGTAGAAGGTCTGCGTGAAGTCCTTCGACTTGTGGTTGTCGCGGAGAAGCTCATTGAGCTGGGCCAGCTCGGCGTTGCTGAGGTTCTTGCCCTTTGCGGCCAGAGCGGCCGCGCGAGCGGCTTCTTCCTTGTCCAGACTCGTGTACGTGGGCGCGGTGAAGTTGTGATCGTCCGTCACATTCGCCGTGAGCGCCCGGTTCAGAGATTCGTCGACATCGTCGCAGCTCTCGACAATGTCGTCGATCCTCTTCTGCCACGCCGCGACAGCCGCACGCTGCTTTGCCAGTAACTGCTCGTAGTCCGGCTCGTGTCGTGCCGCCTTGTACTTCTCCAGCGGGTCGCGGGGGCTCACCTTGCCGTTCGCGTCCACGTGGATGCCGGCCTTCGGGCCCTCGTCGTCGCGGATCCTGCCGAGTTGGTCCTTGGCGCTCTTGAACGCCGCATGCCCCTCCGCGAGAAGCTGGTGGATGCCCTTCGCCTGCGCGGCCGCGTCCTCGAACTCTTTCGCGGTCTTCGCGATGAACTGCTTGCCGACGCTCGCGTTCACGCCCTGCCAGTCCGCCTTGTCCGCCTTGGCCTTCATGCCTCTGCGGGCGTCCTCGGCGAGCTTCTTCAGCCTGGTGACCATCTCGGCCCAGTCGTCGACCGCTTCCTTCAGCTGCTTCACCGGCGCGTTGACGACGTCGTCGTATTTCAGCATCTGCCGCGCCGCCTACTTCAGGTACTCGTTGAGCTTGGACACGGACAGCAGGGCTCCGGCGATCGCGGCGTCGTCCTTGGCGTGGGCGGCCTTCGTGTAGTCGAGATGGTTGGAGATCTGTGCCGCGGCGTCCCGGAGGGTGCGCAGCTGCTTGTCCCACCGGTCATGGACCTTCAACAGTCCTGAGCCGCTGACGAAGCCACCGTTCGTGAGCGCCACCGCCGCGGTGAATGTCGTCGGCCGCGCGTGGTCACCGTCGACCCCGAGCCTGCCGTACAGCTCGTACGCGTCATGACCGATCGCGCCAAGGTCGTCGCGGTTCACGCTCAGATCCGGCCCGGCCCCACCGCCCCCTCCCGGGTCGGCGGTGTTGAGCCGCATCGCGGTGTTCTGCGAAGCCTGCGTCCGGGCAGCCGCCCACTCCTTGTCGAACGACAAGACAGATCCCCCGTCATCCTGCTGTCGGCCTGGTCACGCTCCTTCGGCAAGGACCCTAACGGAGGTTGCTTGTGCATATACGAGCGAGCGCGGCACGCACGGGCCGGACCAGAAACTTTCGGCCACCAGCCCGCGTGGTGAGACATGGAGGCCTCGAGGGCTACCCTCGCTTCAGCCCCAGCACCTCCGCCGCCGCGAACGTCTCGCCCGTCCGGGACTCGTAGTACGGCGAGAGCAGACCGTCCAGCTCCTCGTAGGTGAACGTCTCCTTCACCGAGTCGAACTTGGCGGCCACCCTCGGCCGTTCGACGACCGCGACCATCCCGCCGTGGACCACGAGGAGCTGGCCGTTGACGCCGGAAGCGGCCGGGGAGGCGAGATAGCCGACGAGCGGGGCGACGTGTTCGGGGGCGAGGGGGTCGAGACGTCCCTCGCCCGGTTCCATGAAGTTCGCGAAGACGTCCTCCGTCATCCGGGTCCGGGCGCGCGGGCAGATCGCGTTGGCCGTGACGCCGTACTTGGCGAGGGCCAGCGCCGTCGAAGTCGTCAGGCCCACGATGCCGCCCTTCGCCGCGGCGTAGTTGGGCTGCCCTGCCGAGCCCGCCAGGTACGCCTCGGACGAGGTGTTGACGATGCGCCCGTACACCGGGGCTCCGGCGGCCTTGGAGCGTTCCCGCCAGTGGACCGCCGCGAAGTGGGTCGTGTTGAAGTGGCCCTTGAGGTGGACCCGGATCACCGCGTCCCACTCCTCCTCGCTCATCGAGAAGATCATCCGGTCCCGCAGGATCCCCGCGTTGTTGACCAGGATGTCCAGCCGGCCGTAGGTGCCGATCGCCAGATCGACCAGACCGCGGGCGGCCTCGAAGTCCGCGACGTCGCCGAGGTGGGCCGTCGCTCTGCCGCCCGCCGCCCGGATCTCTTCGGCGACCGCCTCCGCGGGCTGCGCCGACGCCTCGCCCGAGCCGTCGCGTCCGGGCTGCCCGAAGTCGTTGACGACGACGCTCGCACCGAGCCGGGCCAGCTCGAGCGCCTCGGCGCGTCCGAGTCCGCGGCCCGCGCCGGTGACGACGGCGGACAGGCCTTCCAGGGGGAGTGACATGAACGGTCCTCTCAGGTCTCGCCGGACGCGCCGGGCATACGGGCTCACCGGACGTGCGGGCTCACCGCACACGCCGGACTCACCGGACGTGCGGGCCCACCGGACGCCCGGGCTCGCGCAGGGCTCGCCGAACCTTTCGGCTATGTGCGGTTCCCGTCAGATCTCGATGCAGGTGCGCAGCGCCTCACCGGTACGCATCTGGTTCAGCGCCTCGTTGATCTCCGGCAGCTGCACCCGGTGCGTGATCAGCGACTCCAGGTCGATCCGGCCCGCCCGCCAGAGCGCGATGGCGCGTTCGTAGGAGCGGAGCACATCACCGCCTCCGTACATCGACGGCAGGATCCGCTTCTCGTCGAAGAACAGCTCGAACATGTTGAGCTGCAGGAAGTCGTCCATCGCCCCCGCGCCGACGATGCACAGCGTGCCACCGCGCCGGGTCGTCTCGTACGCGGTCCTGGCCGTCGCCGACTTTCCGACGACCTCGAAGACGTAGTCGAAGCCCTCGCCGCCGGTGATCCGCTGCCCGGCGTCGGCGAGCGCGTCTGGCGGGACCGCCTCGGTCGCGCCGAAACGCAGCGCCGACTCGCGCCGCGACTCCACCGGGTCGACGGCGACGATCTGCGCCGCACCCCGCACCCGCGCGCCCTGGATCGTCGAGATGCCGACGCCGCCGCAGCCGATGACGGCGACCGACGAACCGGCCGTCACCTGGGCCGTGTTGATGGCGGCGCCGAGTCCTGTGGTCACTCCGCAGCCGATGAGGGCCGCGATGTCGTAGGGCACGTCGTCCGGTATCGGCACGGCGCAGCCGGCGTCGACCACGACCTCTTCGGCGAAGGTGCCCGTCCCCGCGAATCCGAAGACATCGCCGCCGGGGCGACGGAAGTTGGGGGTGCCGGCGTTCATGAACCCGGCCAGGCACAGCTGGCTCTGGCCGCGCTTGCAGGCGGGGCAGGAGCCGCACGCCGGCAGCCAGCACATCAGCACCCGGTCGCCCTGTTTGACGCTCGTCACCCCGTCGCCGACGTCGGTGATCTCGCCCGCACCCTCGTGGCCGGGGACGAACGGGGCCGGCTGCGGCAGCACCCCGCTCATCGCCGAGACGTCCGAGTGGCACAGCCCGGTCGCACGGACCCGGATCTTCACCTTGCCGGGGCCGAAGCCCACCGCCTCGACATCGTCGAGGACTTCGAGTTTGTCCTGGCCGATCTCGTGCAGCACGGCTGCGCGCATGGTGCGGCTCCCTTCAGGAGGTCAGGAGAGTTCGACGAGGGTGTCGGCGAGCACGGGGGCGTCGTCCCGTTCGACCGCGGTCACCGACGCCTGCACGGCGGTGTCCTGCCGCCACATCCGGATGCGCAGGGTCTCGCCCGGATAGACCACCCCGGCGAAACGAGTCGCGTACGAGCGGACCCGGCCCACGTCTCCGTCGAGGAGCGTGTCGACGATCGCCTTGAGCGTGATGCCGTAGGTGCACAGGCCGTGCAGGATGGGCCGGTCGAAGCCGGCGAGCTTGGCGAACTCGGGGTCGGCGTGCAGCGGGTTCCAGTCGCCGGAGAGCCGGTAGAGGAGTGCCTGGTCCTCGCGTACGGAGCGTTCGACGACCGTGTCCGGTTCGCGGTCGGGCTGTTCGGGGCGGGCGGACGGTCCGCGTTCGCCGCCGAAGCCGCCTTCTCCGCGTACGAAGATCTGGGCGTCGCTCGTCCACAGCGGCCCGTCCCCGTCGGCGGCCTCGGTGCGCAGCACGAGGATCGCCGCCTTGCCCTTGTCGTAGACGGCGGCGACGCGTGAGCTGCTGGTGGCCCGGCCCTTGACGGGGATCGGGCGGTGCAGCGTGATCGTCTGGCCTCCGTGCAGCACGGCGGCGAGGTCGACGTCGACGCCGGGGGCGGAGAGGCCGCCGACGACGCCCATGCCCGCGCCCGCGACGGTGGCGAAGCTGGGGAGGACGTGCAGCCGGGACTCGAGGGTGTAGCGCAGTTCGTCGGGGTCGGTCGCCGCACCGGGCCTGCCCTGGGGCGAGCCGGCTCCGAGGCCGAGGTGGTAGAGCTGGATGTCCTTGTGGTCCCAGGTGATCTCGGTGCTGCGCGGCTCGGCCGCGATCGCCTTGGCGGCATCGATGGGCATGGAGGTACTGCTCCTTGACTCCGTGGTCCGGTGGTCCGGTGGTCCGGCTTCCTGGTTCCGTCGTTCCCCCGCACCGGGGCATCGCAGCGCAGGGGAAGACCTCGATGCGGCCGTCCGCACCGTCGGCCGCACCGAGGCCGTTACGGGTCCGGCCGCACCCCGCATCCGTTCTAGAACGCGTTCTAGGCCGGCTGGCCCCTATGTATAACGCACCCCCGATGAGTTGTGAAGGCTCCTGACGAAGCGTCAGAACCGTGTGTCGACCCCCTCACCCAGGACATTTGTCATCGGTGGATGCGTACATGCGCTTCTGCCGGGCGCACGGGCCCGAACCGTAGCTTCATGGGCATGACGCAGACAGCAGTCCAGTTCACCGGGGTGGCCAAGGCCTACGGCCCGGTCCGTGCGGTGCGGGGTGTCGACCTCGCGATCGGCCGCGGTGAGACGGTGGCCCTCCTCGGCCGTAACGGCGCGGGCAAGTCCACCGCCATCAGCCTGCTCCTCGGCCTGAACGAGCCGGACACCGGGACCGTACGGCTCTTCGACGACTCCCCCGCGGCGGCCGTGAGCGCCGGCCGGGTCGGGGCGATGCTCCAGGAGGGCCGCCAGGTCCCCCGGGTCACCGTCCGTGAACTGGTCGCCTTCGTCGCCCGCACCTACCCGGACCCGCTGCCCGTCGCCGAGGCACTGGAGCTGGCCGGGCTCGGCGAGTTCGCCGACCGCCGGGTGGACCGGCTCTCCGATGGCCAGGCCCAGCGGGTCCGCTTCGCCGTCGCGCTCGCCGGCTCGCCGGAGCTGATCGTGCTGGACGAGCCGACCGCCGCCCTCGACGTGGAAGCACCGCCAGGACTTCTGGGCCGCCATGCGCTCGTACGCCCGGCGGGGCAACATCTAAGTCCAGCAAGCCCGCACCAAGGGTTCCAAGCGGTTCGCCGAGCTGTACCGAGCTGGTGCACGCGCATGGTGACCCTGGCGACCAGGGACGGGGGCACGGTCACCGTGACCCGCTGCGGTGAGCTCGTGGATATTCACGTTCGGGACCGCTTGGGGCGCACGGTCGCCACCGTGACCCACCGCGCCAACGACTATGCACGGCTCGTAGTCGCGGTGCGCAGCCACTAAGGGCTGTCCCCTGGAACGTTGGCTCCCTATCTCCCCTTCATCTCCCCTTCGACGCCACGGGGAGTAGCTCGCCGTTACGCCTGGTGTTGAGGGAGATGAACCGGTCCCCATCAGCGGGGTGCCCCAGGTCCGGCCAGCGAGTGGGCGAGTCGGAGCTGGGTGTCGGCAAGGATCAGCCAGATCAATAGGTATCCGGAAGCGTAGTTCAACGCTGATGGAAGGTGCCATTAGGACACAGAATCCTGGCGTGTTAATCGGGCGTGCAGGGAGGGGTCATGAGCAGAACCGGGCCGCTGTACCGCGAAATGGATACTCGACGAGCCGGCACCGCTACCACTTTCGGCTGGGTAAATTCGCCCCGCTATACATCGTCGGACTCGGTGGAGCCTAGTCGCTACGGCAGACGACCGCCGACCACGACTACTACTACTGCTGCTGCTGCTGCTGCTCGACGTGCGGGATTGGCCCCGCGGTTCGGAAGCTACCACACCGCCACGCCCATCGCTGTCAAGCGGCCTGGCTCAACCCTGCGCAGTCCAAGGGGTCGCTAGTCAACTTGACTTCATCGCAACTTAATACCGCGAGGAACATACGTCCGAGCGCTGTTTTCAGCCCTTACTCCATAACCCATTTGCAATTCGGAGCATGAAGGGAAAATGATGAACAATATCCCACAGAGATGCACGCGTGCGGTCTTCACGGTCTTGATACTCCTCGCGTCCGCTCTCGGTATAAACCTGGCCCCAGGGGCAGCGCAGGAGGCGCACGCCGCCGACTGCAGTCAGCCGGAGCAGTGTATAAACTTTATCAGTAACAGGACTGACGATGGGGCAGTTCTCGACGTTAGCGGTGGGGATACGGGGGAATGGGTCAACCTTTGGGCATGGCAGAACAACGGCGGCAATAACCAGAAATTCCACCTAAGCAGATTCGCTGATGGTACTTTTCAAATTAGAACCAACCTGAGCCAGGAGAAATGCCTCGGGCATGGAGATGGAGGCCCATACGCCACACCTAATGGCGCCGCTCACATGATCGTAACTCGAGTATGCAATAACGTTGATTCGCAGAAGTTCTACTTCCAGCCGACTTCTCAGGGCCGTTTCCTTATTCGTAATCTGGCGGATAATGAAAAAAACTGCCTAACGGCATCCGCCTCCCAGTGGAGCAACCCGACCATCGTCCTGTCCGAATGCAATGGGAACACTGACCGGCAATGGTCGATCAAGGACCTTTCCTTTTCCTCGGGTGGCGTGCAATCAGAATACAACGATTCCCGCTATAAGGGGCTGGCAGGCTTGTATGCCACGTCCAAGTGCGCTGCGGACAAAACCTACTGCACATGGAATACCGTGACTCGCGGATCCACGTATTTCGGGGAGCCCATCTGCAGAGGGTCTGCGCTCCATCAGGGATCTGGAGCCCTCGGAACATATTCGAAGTCGGAGTCCAGTATCTATTCCGAGACTATAGGCCGTTCGGTGCGCCAGGGGTATGAAGTTGGAGCCAAGCTCGAACTCGGCGGAGAGGGAACACCATTCAAGGCCGCCATCGAGTCCAAATGGAGTGAGAGCTGGGAGACAAGCTTTGCGCGCACCTCGGGGTCCACTACCACATGGACGCAAGGTGCTAATCAGACGACAGCAGGACCGAATGAATACACATGGGTCGTAGAGCGACCATTGACGCAAGACGTGACCGGGACATACACCTTCGATGTGGGGAGCTTCGCATCCTGGTCCTTTGATGGCACGATCCGCGTACCTCTCGGCTCCGGCAGCAGCACTGCTAGTAGTGCCACATGGACGACTGGCCCAGGCTGGATTCCCCCTCAGGCATGTCTGACTTTCCCGACCGGACTTGTCCGTATCGCCAGCGTAGACAAGTGCCTCGACGTGCCGAATGGCAATAATGTTAATGGCACCCGGGTGCAGATCTGGGGCTGTTGGAATAGTAGCAACAACCAACGATGGTCCAAGCAAAGCAACAACACTCTTGTGGCCTTGGGGAAATGCCTGGATGTCAGTGGAGGCGCCACTATCGACGGCAGTCCGGTGGTAATCAATGGTTGCAACGGGTCATCTTCCCAGCAGTGGGCGTCATACAATGGAGCTGTCCGCAATACGAAGTCCGGAAAGTGTCTCAATACGCAGTATGCGGGCCTAGCTGACGGCACAAAGCTGACAATCTGGCCCTGCAACGGTTCAGCCGCCCAAAAATTCTCTCTTCCGAGTTGACGGGGTTGAAGTAGGGCTGGCCCTAGGAACCTGGCGATCGCTCAGCCCAGTAAACGAGATAAGAGTGGAAATCTGCATGGGCCGGATGAACGTATCCGGCCCATGCAGTGTTGAGGTCTTTCAGTGTTATCGCTTCAGAGTTAGGGCGTCCGCGGTGATGGACGTCATTCGGGTTAGCCCAGGCAATAGAATATGATTGCCGGTCCACTGCTACTAAGAGCTGTCCCGCAATACCATTTCCTGGGTGCTCGCCTTACTCGTCCCCCGCAAGCCCGGACGCCACAGCGCGGAATACCTCACCACGAACAAGCCCGAGCCCGTCCCTGTATCGCCCTGGTCCCGCCCGTAGACCGATCCGTCAGCGCAGGAAGTCCGAAGCATCTTCAAAGACGAGCGGACACAGGACCTACCCGAGCTGCAACGTGAACGGTGCCCGGCTGCAAGGTGCTGATCCTGACGACGTTCGGGCGGCCCGGTTATCTGCGGCGGGCGATGGAGGCCGGCGCGGCGGGCTACCTCGTCAAGGACGGGCCCGTGGAGGAACTCGCGGAGGCGGTACGGGCGGTGCTGCGCGGCGAGACCGTCATCGACCCGGCTCTCGCCGCGGCGGCGCTCAGCGCGGGTCCGAGTCCACTGACGCCACGCGAGCGCGACGTACTGAACGCCGCGGTGGACGGGGCGACCGTCCAGGACATCGCCGCGAAGGTGCACCTGTCCGAGTCGACCGTACGCAACTACCTCTCGTCGGCGATCGGCAAGACCGGTACGCGCAACCGTATGGAGGCTGTGCGGGCGGCCCGCCGCCAGGGCTGGCTCTGACAGCTCGCACTCTTTGGCGTCTTGGGCTTCTTTGGCGAGGAGGGCGTCGGCGGAGGGGCCGGAAGTGCCGTGTACCGCTGCGCACCGTGCCGGCTCACAGCTCCCAGGCAGGGACCGGCCCTTCACCGAGCCCCCCTCGCCGAAAGTATTGCACAGTGCAAAAGATCCATCCAGGGATGCGTCTGCCCTGTCGCCCGTCAGTTGACCGCGCCGCACCGTCACGGCCGCTGGTTCACATGGCACGACGACTAAGGGCTCACGGCCTTCTCGACGTCCTCGAGGGTCGCCTTGTCCACGAGGCCGGTGTCCTCCAGGACCTCCATGTGGTCGAGCACGGTCTGGTTGGCCTGGCGGGCGTGGCGGCGGATGAGATCGTTCTGCGTGGCAGCCCTGACCTCGGCGATCGTGGCGAAGATCTTCCCGTGCGAGGCGCGCAGCAGGTTGGCGAAGAGACGGTCGAACTCGGCCCCCTGTGCGTCCTCCAACTGCCGCACCCAGCCCTGCTGTTCCTCGGTCGCCTGGTCGGGCAGCGGGACGCCGAGGACGCCCGCGTCCTCGCGCACCAGCTGGTCGAGCTTGCTGTGACCGTCCAGGAGGTGCAGACCCGCACGCTTGACGGCCTCGCTCGAGGCGTGCGACTGCGCGAGCCGGCCCGCCGGGATCTCCCACAGGCCCGCCTGCCGCACCTTGACCAGGAACGTCTTGTCCACCTCGGTCACCGGCTGGGGCCCGGCGGGTGCGGGCTGGGAACCGTCCGCCCCGTCCGTCCCCGAACCGCTGGAATGGCCCGAGCCGGAGTGGCCGTAGCCGGCGCCCGTCGACTGGCCGTAGCCGTTCTGCGCGGCGACGCCGACGGGGGCCTGCGTGGCCGTTGTCCCGTCGTCACTTCCGCGGGTCATGATCAGCACGGTCGCGATGACGGCGCAGACGGCCGCGATGACGGCGATCGTCCGTAGCGGGACACCGGTCTCGACGGCGTGACGGTTCGGACGCATGGGGTGCCTCCCGGTTCGGCATGGAGTGGTGCTCGTTCATGTCGTCGGGAGCTGTGTGGTGCGGCTGGCACGGCGCGCAGCCACCAGTACGGACACGGACGCCGGCGTGTTCAGCGGTCCCGGGACATTTCCGGGGACCGGCCGGAGTTCACCCGGGGGCGGGTGGACGAAGCGGGCACGAACGGTGCGCTGGGGTGGCCGCGAGCGGTGGCTGGGTCGCGCACGGACGGTGGACGGGGCGGGCGCCGGCTGGACCGCACGACACGATAGAAAGGAGGTATGACCGACATGAGGCAGTCTTCGCAGCGTGTTGACGACGTCGATGCGGTGACGCGTGCGGTGCTGACCGCATCCCGGCTGCTGGTCGCGGTCTCCGCCCGTTCACTGGCGGCTGTCGAAGAGCGGGTGACACTGCCGCAGTTCCGGCTGCTGGTGGTGCTGTCCACCCAGGGTCCGGCCAAGCTCGTCGTCCTCGCCGACCGGCTCGGCGTCAATCCCTCTACGGCGATGCGCATGATCGACCGTCTTATCGCCGCCGGCCTCGCGGACCGGCAGCCCAACCCCGACAGCCGGCGCGAGACCGTACTGCGGCTCACGGACGAGGGCCGCGTTCTCGTCGAGGACGTCATGGCCAGGCGGCGGCAGGAGATCGCAGGGATCGTGACCCGGATGGACCCCGGGCAGCGGACCGCCCTGATCGACGCCCTGACCGCGTTCAACGAGGCGGGCGGCGAGTCGGGCGGTGAACCGGCCGGCTCGGCCGGTGGTGGCGGTTCGCACCCGCTGGGCTGGGAGGACCCGCCCCTGCCGCAGGGCCGTCAAGGGGGCCTGCCGCAGGGCGGTTGAGAGCCCGCGGAGGGGCGCCGTCAGGGCTCAGCTGCGCGTGGGGCGGGGGACACCGCCCCCGGCGGCTCTGTCACCGGGCAGCCACAGCAGCATCAGCAGCACCCCGCCCAGGAGCACACCGGCGCCGGCCCTGAACGCCAGCGCGTATCCGGCGGTCAGCGCCTCCGGGTCCGTGGCCCCGCCCGTACGCGCCGCCGCGACCGTGGAGAGCACGGCGAGCCCGAGCGCACCGCCCATCGTCCGCGAGGTGTTGACCAGACCGGAGACGAGTCCGGCATCGCCCGGTGCGGCACCGGAGGTGGCGAGGGAGGCGAGCGGGGTCGCCGCGAGACCGCCGCCGGTCATCATCAGGATGCCGGGCAGCATGATCGCCGTGACATAGCCGCCGTGGGCGTCCATCGTGGACTGCCACAGGAAACCGGCCGCCGCCACCGACGAGCCGAGCATCGCCACATGGCGCGCGCCGAGCCGGTCCATCAGCCGGGGCGCGAGCTTCGAGCCGACGATCACGGCGACCGAGCTGGGCATCAGCGCAAGGCCGGCGGTCAGCGGCCGGTAACCGAGGATGTTCTGGGCGTACAGCGTCATCAGGAACCACGGGCAGAACGAGGCCGCGCCGGAGCAGAACATCGCGGCGTTGGCCGCGGCGACCGACCGCACCCGGAACAGTTTCAGGGGCATCAGCGGGACCTTCGTCCGCGCCTCCACCGCGACGAAGAGGGCGAGCAGCACGAGCCCCGCGGCCAGAGGGCCGACGGTGACGGGGGCGCTCCAACCCGCCTGTTCGGTCTGCACGATGCCGTACGCGAGCGTCGCGAGGCCGGCGGTCACGAGCACCGCGCCCGGCAGGTCGAGCCTGCGACGTCCCCCGGCCCGGCTCTCGGTCAGCCGCCAGACGCCGAACAGCATCACCAGTACGCCTACGGGCACATTGATCAGCAGTGTCCAGCGCCAGGACAGCGCGTCGGTCAGCGCTCCGCCGACGAAGCCGCCCGCCGCGCCGCCGCCCGCGCCGACCGCGGTCCAGGTGGCGACGGCCCTCGCCCGTGCGGGCCCTTCGGGCACGACCGCGGTCAGCAGCGCCAGCGTCGAGGGCGCGAGCACCGCCGCGCCCAGCCCCTGCGCGGCCCGCGCGGCGAGCAGCTGCCATCCCTCCTGGGCGAGACCGCCCGCCAGCGAGGCGGCGGTGAACAGCCCGAGTCCGACGAGGAACATGCGCTTGCGCCCGAAGAGGTCCCCGGCCCGTCCGCCGAGCAGCATGAAGCCGGCGAACGCGATGGCGTAGGCGTTGAGCACCCATTGCAGCCCGACGGCGCTCAGCCCCAGGTCGGCCCGCATCGACGGCAGCGCGGTGTTGACCACCGACACATCCAGCACCACCAGGAACTGCCCTGCGCAGGCGGCCAGTACGACCGCCCACATCCGCGCGGTACCGGGCGCGGGGGTGGAGCCGCGGACGGGGGTGGAACCGCGGACGACGACTGCGGCGGCTTCCGGGGCCGCGGCTGTGGCGTGCCCTGCGGTATCCGGAGCGGCACCGCCGGACCCTTGGGTGTCCGATCCGGCGTCTATGCCGTCCGATCCGGCGCCTTTGGGATCCGACGCCGCGTCTGCCGTGTTCGTTTCTATGCCTGTGGTGTCCGTTGCTGTACCTGTGGTGTTCGATGTGGGGAGGGGCATGACCGTTATAGTCGCAGCCACCCCGTGGTCAGTACATCGACATTTCTGCGTACAGGTCCCGGTCCGTTGGTCCTAGGACCAGCCGCGAGGAGCTCAGCCCCGCCGCAGCACGGTCACCACCGCAGCCCCGCCCAGCCCGATGTTGTGCGCCAGCCCGGTCCCGGCCCCCGGCACCTGTCGGTCGCCCGCCTCCCCGCGCAACTGCCAGGTCAGCTCGGCGGCCTGGGCCAGCCCGGTCGCGCCGAGCGGATGCCCCTTGGAGATCAGCCCACCGGACGGATTGACCACCCAGCGGCCCCCGTAGGTCGTGGCCCCGGACTCGACGAGCTTGCCGGACTCACCGTCCGCGCACATACCGAGCGCCTCGTATGTGAGCAGCTCGTTGACCGAGAAGCAGTCGTGCAGCTCGATGACGTCGATGTCCTCGATACCGAGTCCGGACACCTCGTAGGCCTGCAGGGCCGCCGCGCGCGACATGGGCTTGCCCACGACGTCGATGCAGGAGCCGGTGGCGAAGGAGTCCTCGGTGTCGGTGGTCATGGCCTGCCCCGCGATCTCCACCGCCTTGTCGAGCAGACCGTGCTCGACGAGGAAGCGTTCGGAGACGACGAGCACCGCCGCCGCCCCGTCGGAGGTCGGCGAGCACTGGAGCCGGGTGAGCGGCTGGTGGACCGGCTTCGCGGCGAGGATCTCGTCGACTCCGTAGACGTCCTGGAACTGGGCATACGGATTCGCGGCCGAGTGCCGGTGGTTCTTGGCGGCCACGGCGGCGAGCTGGCGCGGTGTGGTGCCGTGGCGCTCCATGTGCTCGCGGGCCGCGTTGCCGTAGATCTGGGCGGTGGGCGGGGTCATCTCGAAGCCGTGGGCGGCGGCCATGATCCCGTAGTGGCGCGCCACCGGCGAGGTGCTGAGGTCGCCGTCCCCTCCCCCGCCCAGCGAGCCACGCTTCATCTTCTCGAAGCCCAGCGCCAGCACACAGTCGGCGACCCCGCCCTCGACGAACTGCCGCGCCGTCATCAGGGCCGTCGAGCCGGTGGCGCAGTTGTTGTTGACGTTGTAGACGGGGATGCCGGTGAGGCCGAGCTCGTAGACGGCACGCTGGCCGGCCGTGGAGGGCTGGAAGCAGTAGCCGACGGCGGCCTGCTGGACGAGCCGGTACGGGACCCCGGCATCGGCGAGTGCTGCCGTGCCCGCCTCCCTGGCCATGTCCCAGTACTGCCAGTCCCGCGATTCGGGCTTTTCGAACTTGGTCATTCCGACGCCGACGATGTACGCCTTCATCTTTTCCGGGCCCCTTTCGGTCGTTTCTCGGTCCGTCGGTCGCTTCTCGGTCCGTCGGTCGCTTCTCGATCCCGTCGGTCGGCTCTCGGTCCCGTCGATCGGTTCTCAGTCCCGCGGCAGGCCGAGGATGCGCTCGGCGACGACATTGAGCTGCACCTGGGTCGTTCCGCCCGCGATGGTCAGACAGCGGCTCATCAGCATTCCGTGCAGGGCCCGTTCACCCGCGCCCTCACGCACCGCGCCCGCCGGGCCGAGGAGTTCCAGCACGAGTTCGGCGACCTTCTGCTGGTGCGCGGTCTGGATGAGCTTGCGTACGGAGGCACCCGCGCCCGGCTCCAGGCCGTCGACCTGCCGCAGGGTGGTCCGCAGCCCGATGCAGGCCAGGGCGTGGGCCTCGGCGGCGAGCGCGCCGATACGGGCACGGCAGCCGTCGTCGAGGCCGGGCACGCGGGCGATCAGTTCCTCCAGTCCGGTGTCGAAGGTCAACTGGTCGGCCATGTGGACGCGTTCGTTGCCGAGGGTGTGACGGGCCACCCGCCAGCCGCCGTTCACCTCGCCGACGACGGCGTCGGCGGGCAGCAGAGCGCCGTCGAAGTACACCTCGTTGAACAAGGAGTCCCCGGTGATCTCCTTCAGCGGACGGATGTCGATGCCGTGGGTGGCCTTCATGTCGACGAGGAAGTAGGTGAGGCCCTGGTGTTTGGGGGCATCGGGGTCGGTGCGCGCGAGCAGGATCCCGTGGTCCGCCCATTGCGCGGCGCTCGTCCACACCTTCTGCCCGGTGATCCGCCAGCGTCCGTCGGGGGTGCGTTCGGCCCGGGTGCGCAGGCTCGCGAGGTCGGAGCCGGCGCCGGGTTCGCTGAAGAGCTGGCACCAGAGCAGTTCGCCGCGCAGGGTCGGCAGCAGATAGCGGGACTTCTGCTCCTCGGTGGCGTAGGCGATGAGGGACGGCACGACCCAGGTGGCGATGCCCAGTTCGCTCAGCCCGATCCCGGCGGCCCGCAACTCCTGCTGCACCGCGAGCTGTTGGACCGGCCCCGCACCGAGGCCGTACGGGGGCGGCAGGTGCGGGGCGGCGTAACCGGTGGGGGCGAGCGCGCGACGCGCGGCCCGGGGATCGAGGCCCTGGGCGGCGGCTACGGCCTCACGGGCCTGTGCCCGGTACGGCGCGGCCTCGGCGGGCAGCTCCAGGCGCAGCTCCCGCCGGGCACCGTCCGCGGCGAGCCGCGCCGCACGCAGCCGGTGGGCCTCGCCGGAGCCGAGCAGCTGGCGGGCGACGACGGCCCGGCGCAGATGGAGATGGGCGTCGTGCTCCCAGGTGAAGCCGATGCCGCCGAGGATCTGGACGCAGTCCTTGGCGCAGCTGTACGCGGCGTCGAGTGCGGTGGCCGCGGCGAGCGCGGCGGTGAGGCTCCGCGCGTCGCGGTCGCCGTCGGCGGCCCGTGCGGCGTCCCAGGTCAGCGCCCGTGCCTGTTCGAGGCGTACGAGCATGTCCGCGCACAGGTGCTTGACCGCCTGGAACTGTCCGATGGGCCGCCCGAACTGTTCGCGCACGGTGGCGTATTCGGCGGCCGTACCCACCGCCCAGGCGGCGGTCCCGCAGGCCTCCGCCGCGAACAGCACGGCGGCGAGGTCCATGACACGGCCGGGGTCGATGTCGAGGATGCGGTCCTCGGGCACGGTGACGCGGACGGCGGTGACCTCGGCGGTGGGGCGGGTGGGGTCGGCGCTCTCGTGTCCGCGTATGGAGAGCTCACCGGCGTCCACGGCGAGCCATCCGGCCGTGGTCGGGAGCAGGACCAGGTCCGCCCGCGCTGCGCCGAGGACGGGCGGGGCGGTCCCGTCGATGCGGTGGCCGCCCGGGGTACGGGTGGCGGTGAGGGAACCGGTCCCGAGGGCGACGGCCCCGACGCGCCGGCCGTCGGCGAGAGCGCGTACGAGATCGGCCCGCCCGGCGCGGGCGAGCACGGCCGAGGCGAGCACCGTGGGCAGATACGGCCCGGGCAGTGCGGCCCGCCCGGTCTCCTCCAGCATCACGGCGAGGTCCAGGAGCGTGCCGCCCCCGCCGCCGTACTCCTCGGGCAGATGCACCCCTAGCAGGCCTTGCGCGGCGGCCCCGTCCCAGTAGGCGGGCCGCCCGGCGGCCGCACCCGCAGGTGCGTCGAGCAGCTTCCGCACCGCTTCGGGCGGTGCGGCCCGCGCCAGCCAGCGGCGTACGGAGGCCGCCAACTCGCCCTGTTCCTGGGTGATTCCGATGCTTCCGGTGCTTACCGCACCGTGCGTGCTTCCGGCGCCGATGCCCATGCGCGGCAGAGTAGAACACGTTTCAATCTGACGGAAGGTCAGATGCATCGTGAGGTACGCCGCCCGCCCGTGACGTGCTCTCCGAACCGCGCGCCAGACCTCAACCGGCCTGCCCCGTCACGCAGCACCCGCACATACCAGGAGGGCCTGCACCCGTTGATAACTTTGCTCCCCTTGCCTTCTCTGCTCTACGGGGGATCAATGGGTCAGCCACAGTTCCAGCCGCAGTTCCAGCCGCCGCACAACCCGTACAACCCGCATGTCAGCCAACCACCGATGCCCCCGGCGCAACCGCCGATACAGCCCTGGCAGCCGCAGATGCAGCCCGGGCATCCCTACCCCGCACCCCCCGCACCCTTCGGGCAGCGGCCGACGCGCGGTCATCCGGTCGGTGCCTTCTTCCTCGGGTTCCTCGCCTCGGTCGTCGTCTCGGTGATCTACACCGTCATCACGGTGGTCACCTACAAGGAACAGTCGGCGAACACGGCCCACGTCCTCTACCTGCTCCACGGCCTCGTCAACGGAGCGGCGGTCGGCGCACTGGTCGGCCTGGTGGGGCGCCGCAGCGGCGGCGTACAGATCAGCGGCGCCCTTGTGGCCCCGTTCGGTGTCTTCTTCGGCTACACCAACTCCGTGCCGCTCGTCATCGCCGACCAGAGCGGGGTGCCCGCCATCGGGGACATGATGGAGGTCGACCCCTTCATTCCGGCCAAGGCCTGGTGGGGCAGCCAGAGCGGTACCGAATGGCTCTCCCTCCTCGGGCTCGCAGTCGCCGCCGGAGCGGCCTGGGGCCTCGCCTACGTCATTGGCAGGCGTCGCTGACCTGAGGGCTCCGGGGCGCGGGACGCGAGGCAATGCCGCCGCATTAGGGCGTGGTGATCGATTGATGTAGCGTGCTCGCGTCAATCGAACGTACACACGTGTTCACGGGGGACTCTCAAGTGACTTTTCCGCCGCAACAAAGCCCCGGCCCCTACGGTCAGCCCGGCCCGTATGCGCAGCAGCCGCCGCAGGGGAACCCGCCCCAGCCTGGTTACGGATACCCGCAGCAGCCGCACCCGCCCCAGCAGCCCATGCAGATGCAGCCGCCCCAGCAGCAGTGGTCCGCTCCGCAGCCGCCGGCCCAGCCGTCCCGGAGCGGGGGCATAGGCATCATGAAGATCCTCAAGGGCATCGGCATCGTAATAATCCTCATCATGTGCGTGGTGGGCTACTTCGCGAGCCAGGACGATGCCGACCACGCGGAGGCCGGGGACTGCCTCAAGAACGCCGGGTCCACGGTGAGTCCCGACCTGCAGGTGGTGGAGTGTGGTGGCGCCGAGGCCAAGTACAAGGTAGTCGAGGTGATCCCCGACACGCTGGACACCAACAAGTGCGAAGGCAAGTCGGACATCGGCTACCAGGAGCAGACCCGCGGCGGCCGGCGCAGCTCGGGCAAGCAGTTCGTGCTCTGCCTCAACGAGATCAAGAAGTAGGCCGCCACCGGCCACGGCTCCCTGGCCGACCGCCACATGCCGACCGCCTGCCTCCCGGCCGCAAGCGAGCCGTTCTCGCCGCCGTGAACCGGGCCATCCCGTGAGCCGATCCGCCCGCCCCCGACGCGGGGCGGGCGAACTTCTCGGGACGGGTCGGCGGTGGCGTGCCGGGGGGCGAGACGGTGCGTACCAACGCGATGGCAGGATGACGGCATGGTGACGAATCAGCCGTGGACGGGGCTTCACGGTGATCTGCAGGCGGCGAAGGCGCTGGTGTACGACCCGAGCGGTTTCACCTGCTCACTGCCGGTACCGGAACCGGAGAGCGCCGAGTACGCGGCGTGCGGCTTCACGCTCGACGACCACTCGGTCCGGTTTCGCGTGGCCAAGACCACCCCGACGAAGGTGGGCCAGTTCGTCACCGTGTGGCAGCGCTCCGACGAGGGGCCGATCCGCCCCTTCGACGCGGCCGACGGGGTGGACCTCTTCGTCATCAGCAGCCACGACACCGAAGGCTTCGGTCAGTTCGTGTTCCCGCGCGAGGTCTTGTGCGAGCGCGGCATCGTCTCCCGCAACCTCACCGGCGGGAAACGGGGCTTCCGCGTCTACCCACCGTGGGTGACGACGACCAACCGGCAGGCCCGCAGCACCCAGGCATGGCAGGTGAACTACTTCTTCCACCTCGGCCCGGACGGCCCTGCCGACCCGGCACGCGCCCGCGCTCTCTACCAGCCGTAGAGCCCCCCCTTCTTGCCATGGGGCCCGACGACGCTGCCTTCCCCGGCTCAACCGCGCAGCCTCCGAGGCAACCTGCCAAGAGCAATAGGGTGAACCCATGGCCGACCTCTACGTCGTTGACGTATCTCTGAACCTGAAACCTTCCGTACCACAGGAACTGCTATCCGACTTGCGCTGGAATCTGGGCAACCCGGATGAAGCAGACGGGGTCATGGACTCAGACTCCGACGAGTTCCCCGTCTGGTCTGCTCGGGGCCCGGCGAAGCGCATTGGTGGAGTACAGGTGGGCGAGTTGATTCAAGGCCCCCATGGGTGGTCGTTGACCGTTCGCCAAGAGGTGCATGTGGAATCCCTTCCCGAGGTCGAGATGCTCATCGAACGGCTGCTGCATCACTCGACCACAGTGGGGACCATCGGTCAGATCCGATTCTTCGAAGAAGACATCCCCGACCTGTTGGTCAACGCTTCAGGCACACTCGTGAAGACTTCGCTGCAATGTTCCGGGAACCAGACTCACTAGTCGGTCATCGTCCCGGTCGCCCACCGCCAAGGCCGACACGCTGCGCGACGAGCGCCGTGAAGGCGGTCGTCGATCAGGCCCGCGCCAGGCATTCGGTTACCAAGATTCCTTCCGCCAGTTCCTCGTGGGTTGACCGTCCACGTTCCATGCTCGGTGCGAGCATGGTCAGCCCGTCCTCGGAGAAGACCCTCTCGGCCGTGAGCATGCCGTTCGGATGCCACTCTTTCGACACTCCGACAGGGCGCCCCATGGAAACCGTTCCCACACACAGGAACGAAACCGGCCCCCCGAGCCCAACCGCGTTCTGAGGTCGACGACTCACCACACCAGTTGCCCCTCAAGAGGGCGACGAGAAGGTACTCAGACTCGACTTCGATCGGAATGCCGCTTCGCGCGCTCACGTCACCCGATGTCGAACATCCAGCTCACGCACGGACGTATTCACGTTCCGCGGGAGCTTTCCACAAATGAGCCGCTAGGCTTCTTCGGCACGTATCCACTCGCGAGTGGGGCGACCTTCCTCATCCCACTCAAAAAAAGCAAGTGGAGGCCTGCCGTCCTCACTGTTGACTCTCCTCATCGCGAGGACGCCATTTTCATGCCAGATCTTGAGCTCACCCGATGCGAACCCCCTCAACATCATTCCCTCAGACCGGCGAGCCCCACTCTTGTACCAAGCATTGGATGGCCCATCCGAATATCCACCCCTGTACGTCTCGAGACTCACGCGACGCCCGGCAATAAACTCTTCCACCTCACCGGTGAACAGTTCCCCCCGGTAGAGCAGGCGGTGGTCATAGTCGAGGTCTACGTCAGGATCATCGATGTCAATGCGGCGCACCAGCATACGAACCTCATCCAACGCGTTCAGACTCTCCTCATCCAGGTTGAACGGAATGCGTGCCCGGACCCAGCCTCCTGCGCCCACACAGTAGATCGCCGCATGAATTCGCGCATGAGTGCAGTGCCACACGTGAACGAGTTCGATGAAACGATCCGACCCAGTCGACCCTTTTCATCCTCCCGGCCAGATCCATCGCCGAAGCCGTTCTCATGGCTTGCTCCTCCGGATGCACTCGATACCGTCGCCTGCAATCACCGGATTTGACCGAGATTGAGCCAAGTCGGTAAGTGCGATGGTGCCGATACGCGCAGTGGCACTCATCGAAGTGCGCCTGAACAGTGCCGCCGGAGAGCGTCACGAGAGTAGCCGCTCGAGGCGCTTGGTTTCGTGGAAGTCTCACAGGTGGACCTCGGTGACGCGAGGCTCCCATCGCTCAAAGCTTGTCCGTCAGATCTGGCCCCAAGCCGTCTTCATCGGCATCCGGCACCCCGACGCCGAACTCCGTGGCAACTCCGAAGTACGTCGGATCGCCGAGCTCGGGGGCGACCCCGAGCACAGAGCTGAGCTCTCGCAATGCACCGGCAAGCCGCGGCGCGTTCCGGCGCTGCACCGCCTGGTGAGGTCGGCCGGAAAAGTCGAACGGGCTCCAGATGTCATGGTGAACCGCGAGAGTCGCTGTCGGTCCATACGGGTCAGCCGTCACGGACAGATCCACCAGACGCGGCTCTTTGTGTGCCTTCCCGTCAGTGTCAAACCACGATCCGGAACCAACAACACGCAAGCTGTTGATCTCCGCCTTCGGGAAGGCCGCGGGCCGGCTTCCGAACACCCTGTCAGGGATGGCCTGATCATCCAGCGGAGTGAAGACGAGCAGCGTACTCATGATGCCGGTGGGACCGGAGCCGAGCACATACCACTTGTACTCCAGACTGACCGGAGTGAGCAGGTCGAACCGACTCAGCACATCGACCATACGGGCAGCAACCCTCAATGCAGAGGGAATCCCAGGAGGAGCTACCTCTGCGAGGTCCCAGAACCATGAACCGCATTCACGCGGCGCGCGCATCAGTCTCGGCATCGGTCCCCCTTGAGGCTAGGGCGAGCACATACTCGTAGCCCGGGACGTTGTCCACGGGGGGGGAGACGACCGATATCGAATTCTCCTTCACTCAAGCGCCAAGCGCTCCCAACCGCGTGATCAGGTGGGGAACTCGCCACACCAGTTACGACCGAGCAGGGTGGCGGGCAAGTACTCGGACTCGACCTCGATGGGGATTCCCGCGTCGTGGGCGAAGCAGGCCATGGCCAGCGGCGCGAGAGCCACGAGACCCGAGGCCTGGAGCGAACGACTCTCTTCGCTCCAGTACTCCTTGTGCCACTCCAGGGCAGTGACGAGCGCCCGGTTGAAGCCGGCATGGTCCTTACGGACAAAACGATGGAACATCTCCATCGGCGGGTACAGCAGCTTGCCCACCATCTCCGGATCTGCGACGATTTGCGGCTCGGTGCCGTCGACCGCGGCAACCAGCTTCGAGACGAGATCCTGGCCTCCCAGCCAGTACGTCTGGAGGGTGTCGATCCAAGCGTATTGGTGCTCCTCGAAGTGCGAACCGTTCTCCCGGAGCAGGGACATGGGCACCCGGCACAGAGACGTGATCCTTTCCTTCTCCCGGCAAACCACGGCCAGGTAGAAGGCGTTGAGCCAGTTGCTCGGGTTCACATACCACTGAGGGCCGGTGCCCTGAAGCGTGCGGTCCTTGTGCGCGATGCGGCACTCCACGTGCTCCTCGGACGTGATCGCTGCGGCGAACACGGCGGAGCCGACCTGCATTGCGTTCACCCAGGCATCCCAAGTGGGGAAAATCGCTGCCCGCGGGTCCAACAGGCAGTGGCCCTTGGCCAGGGTGAGCGTAGTGTGCAGGGCATCACCCAGCCTGGTGGAGCGGTCCTCCAGACCGTCGATCACTTCCTGTGCATCCTCCGTCAGCACGGCAAGGCCCGCTTCCGCATTCCCCGTGGGAAACGGGTGGCGAGTGATGGTCGACACCAACGCGGCTCTCCTTAGAAGATCTTGAAGTGCTTGAGCTCGGCCCCAGCATACGTACCGGTGTTATCGGCAGCCTGGACCAGGACGTATCGCAAGGTCTTGTTGTCGATGGCCTCTTCGATTTCCTTGGCGTACCTGGCGTCATCCGGTGAAACGAAGGCACGGTCCTTCATATCGGCCACGACCGTGCGGATATACTCGATGGTTCCCTGCTTCACCATCATCACATTCTCAGGATCACCGTTGCTCTGACGCCACTCCAGTGTCCCGTTGGGACCCTTCGCCTCGACGATGATGAGGTTGCCGTCCTTGTCACGCCAGAGCTGGTCGAACCTCCGGGCGCCGTTAGGCGTCTCCGGCAATGGGGGGTCGACCTCCCTGGCGCCCGCGAACTCCTTTTGAAGGAGCATGTGATGCCTCGCGGAATCCTCACCAAGAGCCTCGCCTAGCTTGGTGTTGTTCGAGACGTCCTTGCCAACCGTCAGATTGTAATGCTCCTGCGCATGGGCCAGCTCGTACGCGTTCTCGAAGCTCGGATTCTCGTTGAAGGCCTTCTCCCACTTGGTCAGCTCCATGCCCGCCTTGCGCTTGGCCGAGACGTCGTCGAGGTGGTCCAGACCTCCCTGTGAATCGACCGTGTCTCGCCCCCTTACGAGGTCTTCTAGGTGGAACTTCTCCGGGTCGGCATACGGCAGTTCGCTGGCGGCCATCCAACTGCCGTCCGGCTGCTTGATCAGCACGGGAAGGAGCTGACCATCGACCAACTCGTCGGCACTGTTACGTTTGCCAGCCCCCCACTTGTCGTAGTGCTCCGCGCGCCAGACCGGGTCGTTGTTGGCCAGCCAGACGTGTTCTCGAGTGATGGCTGCCCGCTCCGCAGAGGTCCGCTCCTTGGGCGGAACCTCGCGGGCAGCCTCGTACTCCGCGCGGTGGGTCGCGCGCGTCGCCTCGTCGGGAGCGGCCGAGGCCGGAGGCTCGTGGTGGGCGCCGCCGCCCCCACCAGGCGTATCCGGGTGCCCGCCACCAATACCGTCGTCCGCCGCGCCCGGCCCCGGGACGCCGTCGTCCGCGTGGCCGCCGCCGGGGATGCCGTTGTCCGCCGCGGAACCGCCCCGGACGCCGTTGTCCGCCGTCGAGCCGCCCGGGACGTCGCGGTTGCCGCCCGTGGCCGGGGTGTCCCCGTGACTCCCGCCCCCCGTCGGGGCGTTGTCGCCGTTGCGGCCCGCGCCGCCCGCGGTGTTGTCCAGGTTGTTCGTCGGCATGTGGTCGCCCGCACGGCCCGTCGGCATGTGGTCCCCCACACCCCCACTCGGGGTCCGGTCCACCGTGCCCCCGCTCGGGCCGTCGTCGCCGAGGCGGCCCGCGTCGCCGATGTCGTCGCCGAGGCTGCTGCCCAGGCGGACCGCGTCGTCGCCGCGCCCGCCGACGCCGGCCAGGACCGGGGTCTCCTGGCGGGACGGCGTGTCCACGCGGGGGTTGTCCGCGCCCGAGGCCGGGTGGGGGTTGGTGCCGCGGTCGACGATGTCGGTGGGCGCCTCGTCGGCCTTGCTGAGGATCTTGCCGTGCTCGTCGAGCACATCGCCCGCTCCGGTCAGGTAGCGGGGCGGCATGCCCTCCTTGACGGGGACGGGCATCGCGTCCGGGGGCAGCACCGGGGTGTCCTTGGGGACCGCGACCGTGCCCTCCTTGAGCGGGACGGCTCCCTCGGGAACTGGGGCCCCCTCCGGGAGCTTGACCACGCCGTTGCCGAGGTCGACCGCACCCGCCGGGACGTCGACGTTGTCGGGCAGCCGTACCGCTCCCTCGGGCACATGCAGCGCGCCCTCGGGCAAGGGGGCACCGGAGGGCAGCTTGATGGTGCCGTCCGGCAGCATGAACCCGCCGTCGGGGAGGAGGACCGCGTTGTCCGGCAGCGGCGGGATGTCGACCTTGCCCATGTTCCGGAGGGCGTTCACGGCATCGCCGATCTTCGACACACCGGCGCCGGCGCCCTTGAAGACATACGTCATCGGGTCCACGATCCGCCCGGCCTTGCCGGCCAGGGCCAGCGCCCTCGCCGCCGCGCCCGCCTTACCCGCGCCCGAAGCCGCGCCGCCCGCGCCGCCGGTGAAGACCGTCGTCAGCACGTTGAAGGTGACCGCGCCGGCGGCGCGGCCTGGATGGGAACCCCACTGGTCCCAGGCCAGCAGTGCTTTGCCGGTCTCCTTCACGGCCGTCCGGGAGTCCCGCAGCCAGCTGGGGAGCTGGTCGTCCGGCATGGCCATGTACGCGGCGCCCACGCCCGGGGTGATCATGAGTCCGATACCGGTCAGCAGTTTGCCCAGTCCGACCCACGCCTGGCCGGCGGCATCCCAGCCGTCGACGCCGACCAGCGTGCCGAGACCCTTGATCGTGCCCCAGACACCGTCGACGAAGAAGCCCTCGATGAAGTCGCCGGCGTGCTCCCACACCTGCCACCACGGCGTTGATTCCTCGACCGCGTCGCCCCAGGGCAGGCTCTTGGCCTGCTTCAGCATCTCGGCGTCGTAGCCGTACATGCCATCCTTGTGGGAGCCGTCGTCGACCTTGAGCAGGTCGCCGTGCACCAGGGCAACGATCTTGTTGTGGCACGCCCTCTCGGCGGCCTGGAACTGGGTCCAGACCTCGGCGATCTCATTGCGCCGGTCGAGGTTCTCCTCGATCAGGTCGCCGTCCTCACGCCATTTGTCGTCCTCGGAGACCTTGTCACGGAAGTCGGCTGCGTCCACCCGGAGTTGATTCAGCCTTTTCACCAGCGGACCGATGTCGTCGGCGTACGTCCTCAGTGCCCCGGTGATGACGCCGAGGTCCGAACTGAGCGTCCCTGCCTTGTCCTTGACCGGCTGGGTGGTCGCGAACAGCTGCTCCGCCTCGGGCGCCTTGTAGAAGGCGCTCAGCCCGCCGAAGGTGGTGTGGACGTCACCGGCGGCGGTCGTGACCTTCGCGCCGGTGCCGGACAGTGCCTTGATCTTCTCGTCGAGGACCTGCTCGTTTCCGGTGAAGACCGGTACCTCGTCCGGGTTGACCGGTGCGTCGCTCACTGCTTCTTCCCCCCGAGGTCCTTCAGGATGTCCAGCCGGACCGACCGTGCCGCGTCCTGGGCCTGCTTGGCCTGGTCCAGATCGCCCTGGACGTACTCATTGGTGGCCGTGGCCGCCCCCAGAACGGCCGCCTGGATGCGGTTGGCCATCCCTTCAAGGTCCACGTGGCGCTTTTTCGCCCATTCGGCGAGCGCGGCCGCGACCGGGCCCATCGCCTTACGCGTCAGCGGCTTCCCCGTGGCCGTCGGGCCCTGCAGAGGTGTCTCGGCCGCGGAGCCCGGCACCGCCGTGCCCGCAGCCTCGGCCGCCCCTGAGATGTCCGTGAGCATGGCCGTCAGGACCTTGTGCAGGTCCCCGGCGTGGGTGCCGACGACCTTCAGCTGGCCCTGCACTCCCTGGGGTTGGATGTCCCACCCGGTCATGAACGCTCCCCCGCGTACGAATCTGTTGCTGCGCCACCGCCAGGGCGTGCGGCCCGCGGCCCCTCCGGCTGTGCGCGCCCTCGCCGGCTCCTGACCGCGCCGACCTGGGCCCCGGCGACCTCGCGCGCCCCGAAGGAACGATTCCTCCGGGGTGCGCGCCGCTCAGGGCCCGTCTCCGCTCAGCCGATGTTGTCGACCGCGGCCTTCGCCCGCGACAGCGTCTGCTGCGCCGTCACATCGTTCTTCTCCAGCGTCGACTTCAGCAGCTGGATGATGTTCCGCACCTCCTGCGAAGTGCTGTACCAGCGCTGTTCCTTGCCGTGGTACTCGTCCGCCACGCCGTCGGCCGCGAAGTCCGTCATCGCGGCCTTCACATGCCCGTCGCGGGCCGTGATCACCTGCTCCAGACGTGCGATCACCGCCTGGATGTTGCCCTGCGCCTCGACCGAGGCTCCCGTGTCGTACGAACGACGGTCAGTTCCCGAAGCCATTGAGTGTCACTCCCCGTGAGATCCGAACATTTTCACAGCGCTGCGGTACGCACCGGTGCGTCAGCTGCGGCCGGAGAAGCGCGCCGCGTCGAAGTTCGCGCCTGCCATCCCCGACTTCGCGTTCTCGCCCTGCTCCTGGTCGCCCGACGCGAACGCCGCGTCCATGCCCGCCTGACCACCGAGGATCGCCGACAGCGAGCCGTTCAGGGCGGCCGTGATCTCGTCCGCTCGCCCCTTGAACGAGTCGAACATCACCTTGCCCTGACCGTTGAACTTGCCCTCCAACGGCTGTGCGGCCTGGATCAGCTGGCGGATCAACACTCCCAGGTCGGTGCTCGAACCCTGTGACTGCGACTTCAGGGTCGACAGAACCTGTGCCCCCATGTCGAACTTCATCGGACTCCCCCCGCGGGCTCGGTAATCGTATGCACTGTCATGCCTATCAACTCAGGCGTCACACATGCAATCAGCAATCGCGTCACTGTGACCAACTCACAACACAAGTGCTCAAGCACGATCAGACGAGGGGCAGACGAGGGGCACTTGTAGCCATCGGGCTCCAAGCGTCACGCACCCTTCAGATGCCCGACCAACCGCTCGAAGTCCCGCCAGGCCGACAGGTCCCACGCGTCGCCCCGCAGAGGGTAGTAGAGCGCCGGCCGTGTCTTCGGACCGAGTTGTACGGGCGCCTGCGCCAGCGGAGTACGCCGGGCCCGGTCGCCGGGCAGAGCGCGGACCTCTTCCGCGCCGAGCACGAACGCCACCGGCACGCCCGGCCCTTCGAAGGCGGGTGGAACCGCCAGGTCGCGGCGGGCTTTGCGGAGTTGGACGAGCATCGACTGGAGGCGGTGCCGGGTCGCGAGCACCTCCGCCGCCCTGGGTACGGCCTCGAGCGGCGGCTCCTCGCCGGGTCCGTAGCCGAACGCCAGCGTCACCTCCTCCTCGACCCCCGCCTTCGTACGGCGGACCATGACCGTCGCGAGTCCGGGCCGCTCCGGGCTGCCCACGACCACGAACCAGGTCGGCTCGGGCGCCCGCTCGAAAGCGACGTCGGTCAACTGGCGTACCGACCACGGCAGGTTGGCGGGCTCCGAGGTGCCCCACCCGGCCGGCGGCTCACCGGTCAGCTCGCGCCACACCGCCTCGAGGCCGCCGCCGAGCACAAGGCGCTCGTCCGCGGGGTGGACCATGCGGAAGGTGACGGCCAGCTGGCGCTCCCCCGTGTCCGCGACACCCTCCCGGTACGAGGCCGCCACGGGAGTCCTGGGCTCCTCGGCGGTCGCGCCCTCCCCCTCGACGACGGCGAACATGCCGTCCTGCCAGCGCAGTACGGCTCCGGACAGCCCGTCGTAGTAGCCGTCCCGCTCGTCCCGCACGACCCAGCGCGACGGCCAGCCGTGCAGGCCGTGGCGTACGGCGGGGGAAAGCGTGGTCCCTGCGGGGCTGACGATCTGGAGGCCCCGGGAGGACTCGGCAGCGGCCCGGAACGCGTCCGAGAGCCAGGCCGTCATCGCCACCACCGGCCGGTCGTGGATGACGACCGCGACCTTGTCCGTGAGCACGTCGACGGAGGGCTGCGCGGCGGCGGGCGCCGGTGCGGCGCTCACCCCGTCGGTCTTCACCACGCCCAGGTTGCGCGCGGCCTCCGGCGGCCAGGCGGAACCGCCGCCCAGAGTGGTGAGCCGGGCCGCGAAGGTGCCCGCGAGCCGCTCGGCCTCCTCGACACCGGTGGTGGCGCGGGCCTCCGTCCACCAGTACGGCACCGGCGGCGGGGTGGCCCCGAGGAGCCGCTCCGCCTCGCCGGCGACCTGCACGAGCAGGGGTGCCTCGACGGACACGAGCGGACGCCCCTCGTCGTCGCAGAGCTGGATCACGGCGTCCTCACCCGTCGTGCGCACGAGCTTGTCGGGGCCGCCGGAGAGCAGGCCCGCGAGCACGGTCAGCGCGTCGGGCATGCGCGGGGTGAGGGCGATGACGTCCTTCGTCATGGGGTCGTCCGGTCCTTCATCGTCGTCCGGTCCTTCGCTCGGTCTTCATGGTCGTCCGGTCGTCCGGTCGTCCGGTCGTTCACCGGTCGTTCGGGCTCGGCACGTTCGGGCACGGCATGTTCGGGTACGGCGTCGTCGTTCGCGTACGTCGTCGCCGGCCGGGAACGTCACCCACCGGTGTACACGGTCTGGATCAGGCGGTTCGTCTGCCCCCTGCGGATGAACACCCCGCGGCCCGGCGGCTGCTGGGAGGCGTACACGCCCGGGAACAGCTGGCCTTCGCTGCGGTCTCCCGCCATGAGGACCGCCGAGGCTCCCGACTCACGCAGCCCCTGCACCAGCGGCTCGTACATACCGCGCGAGGCGCCCGCGACCCGGCGGGTGAGCACGAAGTGCAGTCCGATGTCGACCGCCGAGGGGATGTACGGCAGGAAAGGCGAGAGCGGCGACTGTCCGGCGGTCGTCAGCACGTCGTAGTCGTCGACGAGGACCACGATCCGCGGCCCGTTCCCCCAGCTGCCGGGCTCCAGGTCCTCCAGGCGGGCGCCGTCGTCGGGAAGCCGCTTCTCCAGCTCGGTCGCGATCCCGGCGGCGAGGCCCGCGCACATCTTGGCGTTGTAGGCGTAGCCGCCGTTGAACTCCTCGGGTATCGCGCCGCGCAGGCTCCGGCGCGGGTCCATGATGGCGAAGACGAGCTCGTCCTCGCCGTAGCGTTCGATGAGGCCGCCCGCCACGGTCCTGAGCAGGTTGGTCTTGCCGCACTCGCTGTCTCCCATGACCAGCAGGTGCTGGTCATGCTGGAACAGGTCGAGCAGCACCGGCGCGAGTGCCGTCTGGTCCAGGCCGATCGGCACGCGCCTCGGTTCCGCGACCGGGCCCGGCAGCAGGTGGGGCTCGAGGAGGTGCGGCAGGACCCGGACCGGCTGGGCGACGTCGCCGCTCCAGGTGGCGCGGATCGTACGGGCCGTGCGCTCCAGGACCGCGCCCAGCTCGGCGGCTTCGGCGACGCCGTCCGTACGGGGCAGCGCGACCTGTACGAAGAGCCGGCCGTCGGTGAGGGCGCGGCCGGGCTCGTCGGGTGACAGGGTCTCCGCGAGCTTGCGGTCGACGCTGGACTCGCTGGGGTCGTTGAGGCGCAGCTCGACGCGGGTGCCGAAGTACGACTGCGTGGCGATGCGGACGTCGTTCCAGCGGAGCATTCCCGCGACGATGTGGATTCCGTAACCGCCACCGCGCTTGAGGATGTCGACGACGGCGTCGTCCAGTTCCTCGAAGTCGTCGCGCAGCGCTCCGAAGCCGTCGATGACGAGCACGATCTCGGCGGATGCCAGCTGGGGCAGCCTGCCGGCCGCGTGCAGGGTGCGCAGCTGCTCGACGGAGTCGATGCTGTGCTCGCGGAAGAGGTCCTCCCGGACGGCGAGCATGGTCCGCACTTCCTCGACGGTGCGGGCGGCGCGTTCGCGGTCGGCGCGGCTCGCGATGCCGCCGACGTGCGGCAGGCCGGACAGGGCTGCCAGGCCGCCGCCGACGAGGTCGAGGCCGTAGATGCCGACGTCCTGTGGGGTGTGGGTCAGCGCGAGCGAGAGGACGAGGGTGCGCAGGAGTGTCGTCTTGCCCGACTGCGGGCCGCCGATGACGGCGGCGTGCCCACCCGCCACGGTGAGGTCCAGATACCACTGGCCCTGCCACTGCCTGGTCGGGTCGTCGAGCAGTCCGAGCGGCACCTGGAGCGGGCCACGCCGCTGCGCGAGCTGCATCCCTCGCGAGCCGACGTCGAGCGGGCCGGCGACCTTGTCCAGGGCGATCGCGCCGGGCAGGGGTGGCAGCCAAATACGGCGCACCGGGTCGGTGGGGGCGCTCTCCAGCTGACCGACCATGACGCCCAGCTCGGTCGGCCCGGTCTCGCGGCGGCGCACCGACGGCTCCCGCCCGCCGTGGCTCTCCGGTTCCGCGAGCGTGTTGAACGCCTCGTACTCGAGGACGAGCGGTCCGTTCTCCTCGTCCTCCGCACGCCGCACGGGCCCGCGGTAGGCGCCGGAGACATAGCTCGCCTTGAAGCGCTCGTAGTGGCTGGTGTCGACCTTGAGGTAGCCGAAGCCCGGCAGCGGCGGGAGGTGGAAGGCGTCCGTGGTGTCCAGGACCGTGCGGGATTCGTCGGCGGAGAAGGTGCGCAGGCCGAGCCGGTACGAGAGGTAGGTGTCCAGACCCTTGAGCTTGCCGCCTTCGATGCGCTGGCTGGACAGCAGCAGATGCACGCCGATGGAGCGGCCGATACGGCCGATGGACAGGAACAGGTCGATGAAGTCCGGCTTGGCGGTGAGGAGTTCACCGAACTCGTCGATGACGATGAAGAGGTGCGGCAGGGGGTCGAGATCGGGCCGCCTGTCGGCGCGCAGTGCGGTGTAGTCGCCGATGTCGGCGACGTTGCCCGCGTCCTTGAGGACCTGCTGGCGGCGCTTGACCTCACCGGCGAGTGAGGCGTGGACGCGCTCGACGAGGCCGGCCTGGTTCTCGAGGTTGGTGATGACACCGGCGACGTGCGGCAGGTCCGCGAACGGGGCGAAGGTCGCGCCGCCCTTGTAGTCGACGAGGACGAGGGCGAGGTCCTCCGGCGGATGTGTGGCCACCAGCGCGAGTACGAGGGTGCGCAGGAGTTCCGACTTTCCGGAACCGGTGGCGCCGACGCACAGGCCGTGCGGGCCCATGCCGAGCTCGGATGACTCCTTCAGGTCCAGCAGCACCGGCTCGTGGGAGTCGTTGATGCCGATCGGTACGCGGAGGAAGGCGCGTTCGCCGCGCGGCGCCCACAGGCTCGCCAGGTCGAGCCGCGCGACATCGTCGATGCCGAGCAGCTCGGCGAAGTCGACGGGCCCGGACAGGGGGGCGTCGGCGAGTGACTCGGCGGACAGGCGCAGCGGCGCCAGCATCCGGGCCAGGCCCTCGGCGAACGGGATGCCGGCCTCGTCCACGGTGCCGTGGGCGTTGATCGGCTCCTGCTCGCGCAGGTCCTCGATGACGACCTGGTCGCCGTCGACCATGATCCGAACGCCGACGTGGCCGGGTTCCTGGACGCGCTGTTCGAGCAGGTGGAGGACGGTGACGCCCATCTCGCGCAGGCCGACGGCGTCATCGGGCCGGGGCAGCTCGACGGCGTCATCGCCGTGTCCGTCGGTGACGACGAGCAGCCGGGACGTCATCGCCAGGGCGTCCTTGCCGGACAGCCCCCGGCGTATCTCGGCGGCGTAGGAGGCGCGGCGGCGCAGCTCGGGGCCGAGCCCGCGGGCGAGCTGGGGCGCGGAGGGGGCGATGCGCCGGGCGGCGACCGGGCCGTCGAACTGTTCGCTGTCGAGCAGATGCGGCATCCACTTGGCCCAGTCCCAGTCGGCGAGCCGGTCGCCGGGCACGGCGAGCGCCATGGCCACGTCGTCGGGTGCGTGCAGGGCGGCCACCTGGACCATCAGGGCACGGGCGACACGCAGGCAGTCCTCGCGAGGACCGATGACGCTGATGTTCCCGACCCGGTCGAGCGGGACGGTGAGCGGGAGTTCGGTGCCGGTACGGAAGCGGGAGGTCAGCGCCGACGCCTCGTTCAGCATGAACTGGTCGGGCGGGGTGAGCACCGACGAACCCTGCTGGGCGATCGTCAGATCCCGTACGGGCATCTCGCCGGTGCCGACGCGTACGCGCAGGAAGTCGCCGTCGGTGCGGCGGCGCTCCCACAGCCGTGCCGGGTCGCGGACGATGTCGTACAGGGCGTGCGGCGGCGGGTTGAGGACGTCGGCGAGCTCGCGCCGTTCGCGCTCCTCGGAGGCGAGTTCCTCCCGCAGGTCCTCCAGATAGGCGAGGTAGGCCTCGCGCTGGGTGCGGCGGGTCCGCTGGGCCTTGCCCCGCTGCGAGAAGACGAGCGCGACCGAACCGATGATGGTGACGACGAGGATGAGCGCGCCGAGCGCGGCGAACTGGCTGTTGCGTACGACGGTCATCATCACGACGGACGACATGACTCCGGCGACGGGCAGCAGCGACATCGCGATGTTGCCCGCCTTGCCCTCGGGGAGGTTGGGCGGGGCCTCGATGGTGCGCGCCTCGGGGGCGGCCGGAGGCCGGGTGGTCCTGGCCGGGCGGTGTATCAGTCGGGTACTCATCGTCGTCCGTCATTCACGGTCGGGCTCGGCATCGTGGTGGTGGCTGCCTCGGCTGCGGTGCGGCTTCAGTCGGTGTCGGTCGTCGTGTCTGTTGTCGGTGTCTGCGTCTGTCGTCGTGCCTGTTATCGGTGTCTGTCGTCGGTGTCTGTCGTCGATGTCTGTTATCGGTGCCGTCGGAGCGCTGGTATCGGTGTGGGTGTCAGTGGCGCTGCTGCGAGAGCTCGAAGACATCCGCGGCGATGCCGGTGGCGGCCAACCTGGTGGGTTGGGCGAGCAGTTCGGTGCGGATCCTGCCTCCGGCCGCCAAGTGGCGGTCGTACGGCAGGACATGGACCCGTGCGCCGCCGGCCCCGAGCTTCCGGGCGGCCTCGTCGAGGTCGAGTCCCGAGTGCGGGACCGTCTGGGTGAGCACCACGACCGTGCCGGCGATCACATGGTGGGGCAGCCCCTGCATCCACTGGAGCACCGCGTGGGTGCTGGTGACGCCTTCCAGCGTGGCGGGTGTGGTCAGGACCCGGGCCTGGGCGGCGGAGAGCGCGACCCGGGCGACCTCGGCTGGCAGTGTCTCGCAGTCGACGACCGTCACACCGAAGTAGCGGCGCAGCGCGACCATCGCCCGCTGGTACGCCCTGGTGTCCAGCATCGCGCCGATCTGGCCCTGACTGCCCGGGAGCAGCCAGGCGTTGTCGGGGAGCTGGACGAGGTAGCCGGTGATGTCGAGCAGCGACATCTGCGGTTCGACGATGCCCGCGACATCGCCCGTGGTCCAGCGCAGTGTCTCCGCGCCGAGCCGCAGCGGCAGTGAACCGAGCGCCGGGTCGGCCTCGACGAAGAGGACCGGGTCCTGGCGGTAGTGCGCGTAGGTGGTGCCGAGCAGCGCGGCGACCGTCGACTTTCCGGCGCCGCCCCGGATGGAGGTGACGGCGATCTGCCGGCCGGTCGTCACGGGCTGCTGGAGCACCTCGGCGGTGCGGGTGGCGTCGGCGACTTCGCGCGCGGCCGACGAGGAAACGGTTCGGCGCACGGCCCGCCCGGCGCGTGCGGCGAAGGATTCTCCGCGCCTCGGTTTGCGTCCCGTGCCGGCCAGTTCCTTGTCGACCACGGGCCGGGAGTCGGGGGTGTACGACGCCCCGCCGCGGGGCTGGGCCCCGGCCTGGGCCTGGGCCTGCGTATGCGGAGCCGGTGCCTGCGTTTGCGGCACCGGTGCCGGGGCCGGGGCTTGCGCGTACGAAGCAGGTGCAGGGACGTACGCGTACGGAGCCGGTGCCGGTGCCTGCGTTTGCGCTGCCGGATCCGGGGACTGCGTTTGCGGTACCGGGGCCTGCGCAGAGGCGGGGGGCTGCTGCGCGGTGACCCGAGCCTGTGCCTGGGACTGCGCCTGCGCCGGGCTCTCCGGTTCGCGCGGGGCGGCGCCCCTCAGGTCGCGCAGCACATCGCCCTGCCAGTTGTCTCGGTTCGGCATGTCCGCCCTTCTTCTCCGCCTTGCTTGCTGCCTGCCCGTGCCTGCATGTGCTTTCGCGCGGGCACGCACCCTCGCCTCGACTCAGAACCTGTTGAGCAACTGCCCGTACACGCCGAACACACCGACGGCGAGCGGGAAGAGCCCCACCATGCCGATGGATTCGACCAGATCGGCCATGCGCCGCAGCCTGACCTGTACGTGCTCGGGCGGCTGCACCGCCAAGGCGACCAGGGGCAGTACCGCGGCCGCGCACACCACGGCGAGTGGCCCGCCGCCCCCGCCATGCCCCATCCACAGCATCACCAGGCGTACGACGAGGAAGGCCGCGGCGACGAGAAGTGCCACCACCTCGGCGACCAGGGGAAAGGCCCGCGCCCTCGACAGGAGCACCACGGCGACCAGCGACGGGAGCACCACCGTCCATACGGTGGGTTCCTGCGCCAGGGTGAGCAGCCAGCCGGCGGAGGCCGCCGACACCGCGGTGACCGTCGTCGCGAGCGCGAGGCCGCGATGCGTGGCCGCGAGTGCGTTGTTCACCTGGTGGCGGCTGACGGACGCGCCCGCCGAGCGGCGGTCGTCGAGTGCGGTGAGTCCCGACGCCATGAGGGCGAGCCTCGGCAACAGGCCAAGAAGGACCACCGAGAACACGGCCATGACGGCGCCGAGCCGGGCAGGGTCCGGCTGGACGGCGGCGACGCTCTCCCACACGGCCGTGATCGCGGCGGTGGTCACGGCGCCGATGAGACCGGCCCGGCCGAGCGGCGAGAAGTAGCCGAGCAGCAGCTGCGTCAGGGCCAGTGCGCCCGCGACCGCGGCGAGCCGTGCCGTTCCGGGCCACTCGTACGCATCCGCAGCGGTCCACGACGCGAGGGTGCCGAGCACACCGGAGGCGAGCAGGAGGGCGGTCGCCAGCCCCCTGTTTCCCTGTCCGATCCTGGAGACGAGCGCACCCGCCGCCATGAGGGCGACCGTGACGGCCGCGAGGGCAGCGGCCAGCGCGTCCTTCGCGAACTCCTCGCGGGCGAGCAGCGCGGCGACGGCCGCGAAGGCGATCGTCGCCACGCCCGCGGACGCCCGGCGTGCGGCGGGACGCCAGCGCCAGGCCTGGAGGTCGAGGTCGTCGGCCACCTGGTCGGTGACGTCGTGCACCACCGGCGCGGGTGGCGCGGAGTGGGTCCGGACGAGCCGCAGTACGGCGCCGTCGGCGATGCCGGCCGATGTCAGCGTGCTGTCGTGCGGGAGTGCCGAGCCGTCGGAGGTGACCAACTGCCGTGTCAGCGGGCGCGATGCGGCCCGGTCGTCCAGCAACTGCAGGATGTCCGGGAGCAGCTGGCCGATCGGAGCGTCGGAGGGCAGGACGATATCGGCCCGGCGTCGCTCGCCGACCAGGGTCACCCGGCTCAGTTGCGCCCGGGAAGTCGTTGCTGTGCTCACCACTTACGGGAACCTACCATCGCGGAGTCGAGGACTTTCGGGCCAGTCAGGCGGCTTGGGGGCTTCTGATGGATCTCCGCGGCGTCGCGACGCCCGGCCCTCACTCTCACCGCACCGGCCGAAAGCCCAAGTACGTCCAGTACGAGGGCTTCCAGCCGGCACTCCGAGAGCACGCACCGGACGCCGCTCCTTCCTCCACGGAGATCCATCAGAAACCCCTAGCCGCACGGCGGCAGCCTTCCCCTCTTTCCGGGGAAGGCTTCGCACTTCGCCAACTCTTCGCACAAGTAACCGAGTTGCTCCGAACCGTTCCGGTTCTTCGGAGTTCCGCGGAGTTCTGTGGATTCTGTGGATTCTGCAGAGTTCTACGGAGTACTACGGTTTCGGCGGTTTCACCGGCTGCTCGTAGCGCTGTTCCTGTTTCTTCTGCTCGGCCTTCTGCTTCGCCAGGGTGTGCTGGAGGAAGGACCAGCCGACGCATCCCGCGCACAGCACGGCTGCGATGGCGATCCCCGCGAACATCTTCCCGAGTCGCTCGTCCGCCGTGCGCCGTGCGCGCTGTGCGCCGAACAGCAGCGCGTCCCTCATCCTGCGTCGGCGTACCGCAACCGACTCCAGCAGCTGACTGTCGTAATCCCGTGCCATCCGTGGCCCGTCACCCCTGCCCGCGCACGCGAAATCCCCCTTGTTTGGCCTCTGCAACATAGAACATGGGTGCGTGTCAGCACACCCCGGGGGCCGTCGGCGTCCCCTCACCCGCCGGCCTGCGCCCCTCACTCACCCCGGTCCGCAGAGGCCACCTGACCAGCACTCTTCCCGATGGCCACCGGCCCCGGCCTAAGCTGAAGAAAGACCCCGCGGCCACCGGCGCCGCGGAGGCCCGGAAGAGCAAGGAGGTGGCGTGATCACGATGAAGCATGCCGCTGCTGATGCCGTCTGACGGGGGACGACGCCGACGGCAGTGAGACCGGATGGACACCTACCGGCGGCACGTGGAGCACCCGCGTGACAGTGGCCGGGACAAATACACAACCCCGGTCGTGGTCCGGATCCGGAGCCGTATGCGCGCTCCGGTGAAGCTGGAGCCGGAAGTAATCGCCTGCCCCGTGCGGCGGTGAACCGCGTCACTCCCCGGTCGAGCCTGCGACCCCTGCCACGGCAGGGGAAGAGCGAACGGAACCCTGCGCCTCCGAGTTGAAGACCCCTTCGACTCGCCGAGGAGCGGCACCATCAGCAGAACAACCGAAAACACCGGCTTCACCTGCGGAAACTGCGGCAGGACGGTCGCGGCACTGGTCAACGGGAGCTACCGCAACCACTGCCCGCACTGTCTGTACTCGCTGCACGTGGACATCTCGCCCGGAGACCGGGCCGCCGACTGCCGCGCGCTGATGCGCCCGGTGGCCGTCGAGCACCACTCCGCCAAGGGCTACATGATCGTCCACCGCTGCACCGGCTGCGGCACCCGCCGCCGCAACCGCATGGCCGACGACCCGCGTCAAGGCGATGACCTCGACGCCGTCCTCGCGCTCATGCGCCGCGGCCATGACGCAGCCGGTCCGACGAATCGGCGCCGGGCACACGCCTGACGCCCCTGCGGCTCCCGCCCACGGCGGGAGCCGCTTCTCTGCGCTCACGGTCAACACCCGTGCGCTGCACAGCCGTTCGGCAACCGACAACGACCGGTGCTCCGCGACGCCCGGACCGCGTCACGACACCCGCTCGGCCGCCCGCGCACACGGCGCGTACCGCGTCCGTGGTCCAGGCCGGTCATGCCGTCGGACGCGGCGGCAGTGAACCGGTGTACTCCTCCGCCCGTAGTGCCGTCGTGGCCTCCCATGGACGGTCACGGCACAAAAAGTACATTTCCCCCCTCATTTCGTGGAGTACACACGAGCATGGATCACGCATCGCAGAGCCCGGCAGCCGCGTCCACGGGACGCCGCGCGCCGCGCCACCGAAAGGACAAGTCAGAGGCCGGAAGGATGAGTTCGGCAGCCCGCCGTGCGCTCGTCCTCGCCGTGACCGTGCCGGTCGCGGGAACCGTCGTCGCCGGGGCGTCGGGGTCGGCCTTCGCCGCCGACAAGGCCGCCGTCGCGTCAGTCCCCGATCCTTCCGGCAAGGACGCGAAGGACATGAACGGGAAGAAGGGGAAGAAGGGCGGTACGTCGGACGAGAAGCTGGCCGCGAACCTCACTTCCCGTATCAACGACCCGCGCCTGGGCACGAATCTGAGCGGATTCGTGATGGACGCCGAGTCCGACAAGGCGCTGTGGGGGCACAACGAGTCCACGGCGCTGATGCCCGCGTCCAACGCCAAGCTGCCCACCGCCGCGGCCGCGCTCGCCGCCATGGGCCCCGAGCACCGGTTCACCACCAAGGTCGTCTACGGCAACGGGACCCTCACGCTCGTCGGCGGCGGCGACCGGCTGCTGAAGAGCGCCGACCTGAAGGAGCTGGCCACGACCGCCGTGGCCGGGCTCAAGTACGCGGGCGTCGACAAGGTCAAGGTGCAGGTCGACGACAGCCTCTTCGCCGAGCCGTCCCTGGCCAAGGGTTGGAAGCAGGACTACCTCCCGACCGAGGTCGCCCCCGTCCGGTCGCTCGTCGTCGACGGCCACGCGGTCATGGACACCTCCATCGACGCCGGCCAGGCCTTCGCCAAGCAGCTCACGGCCCAGGGCATCACGGTGAACGGCGACGTCACCCGCGGCAAGGCCTGCGCCAGCAGCTTCCCCGTGGCCCAGCACCAGTCCCCCACGCTGGCCGAGACGGTCCACCAGATGCTCAAGAAGAGCGACGCCAACATCGCCGAGACGCTGTTCCGGATGACCGCGATCGCCATGGATCGCCCGGCCACCTTCGAGGGCGGCTCCGACGCCGTACGCGAAATCCTGAGCAAGCAGTACGGGGTGGATCTCGACGGCTACGTGCAGCACGACGGCAGTGGTCTCTCCCGCGACGACCGCATGCCGGCGATCACGATCGCCCGCATCCTCGACCTCACCACCGACCCGGAGAACGCGGACACGCTCGGCGCTGTGCGCAAGGGCCTGCCGGTCGCCGGAGAGGCCGACGGCACCCTCAGCACGGCACTGGGCCGCTTCGACGACGCCAACTCGAAGTGCGCGGTCGGCAAGGTCAGCGCCAAGACGGGCACGCTGACGGGCGCCATCGCGCTCAGTGGTATGACGCAGGGCCAGGACGGCAAGTGGAAGGTCTTCTCCTTCGTCGAGAACGACTCCAAGGCCGATCCGGCCGCCATCAAGGACGCGGTCGACGGACTGGCGGCGACGGTCAACGGCTGCTGGGCCTGATTCCTGTCCGCGCAGGAACGCGCCGGACGTGACGCCGCTGTGCCGGGCGTACGTTCCGTGGCGTGAGCCCGCCGCCGAGGGCCGGGGTGTGGGCCTCTGCCGTCGGCGGCGGGCGCCCGGCGGCGGACGGACCGCTGATGGACCGCTGATGGACCGCTGAGGGAAAGGCCGCCGTCGGACAGAGACAGCGCCGGGCAGGAACGCCGTCGGACAGGGACACCGCCGGGCAGGAACGCTGTCACACGGGGAAGTGGGCCGTCAGACGGGGAAGTGGAACGAGGTGCCGCCGCCCTCCCTGACCGCTTCCACGGCGGCCTGGTGCACGGCCCGGCCGACGTTCTCGTCGGCCGCGGCCACGGGACTGCCCTGCACGGCGTACCACTCCGACGCGCCGGTGTGCTGCACGGTCACCTGGGCCTGGCCGTCGATCCAGGTGGTGTGCACCGTCAGGTCTCCGGTGATGGGACCGCCCTCGGTAGTCATCACGCCGCCCGAGCCGGCGATGATTCCCTGGGTGGTCCACGTCGCCCACGTGTCCATGGCGCCTCCGCAATGGTGCCGGGGTCGAACATTCGGGGGTGACACCATGGTGGACCAATTCTCCCGTGCGCACCCGTGGGCGGGGTGTCAGCCCCCGCCCGGCCCTGCTCCGGCGCCCTGCTCGGCGGCCGGCGGGCCACCGCCCATCGCGCGGAGCATGCCGAGCCCGCCGGTGCGCAGGAAGCGCACCACGAAGGCCGCCGCGAGCAGCAGAAAGGCGATGTTGAGCCAGGTCGTGTAGTCCCAGGAGACACCCTCGTCCGGGATCTTCGCGGTGGCGTTGTCCGGGATGATCCCGAGGGCGCCGAAGACGAACTCGACCACATACGCGGCGGCGACGATCGAGGCGTAGAAGGTCCACAGGATGAAGGCGGCCATCCGCGCCCCGTAGTACTTCCGGTAGATGTTGAGGATCGGCACGATCAGCAGGTCGGCGAAGATGAAGGCGATCACCCCGCCGAAGCTGATCCCGCCCTTCCAGAGGACCACCGCGAGCGGCACATTGCCCACCGAGCAGACGAACGAGGCGATGGCGACGAGCGGCCCGATGATCGGGCCCCAGAGCTTCGCGGCCAGCGGGTGCCCCTCGAAGAAGAACGCCGCCCAGAAGGAGTCGGGCACCCACGCGGCGACCGCCCCGGCGATCAGCAGCCCCAGCACCAGATCGCGGATGATCGCCGCCCACTCCATGACGAAGACGTGCGAGGTGGCGGTGAAGCCCGGCCCCGACAGCAACCGGCTCCGGAAGGAGCCTTCGCTCGGGATGGACATGTCCATCGCCGCATGGCCTTCCATGGAGCCCGCCCGTCCGCGTTCGGCCTGCTCACGGGCCTCCCGCAGCAGCCGTTCGCGCAGGAACAGCCGGAACAGCACCGCCAGCACCACGATCATGATCGGTCCGCCCGCGAACTCGGCCGCCGTGAACTGCCAGCCCATGAGCAGCGCCAGGATGACACCGAGCTCCACGACGAGATTGGTGGAGGCGATCTCGAAGGCCATCGCGGCGGTGAAGTTCGCGCCCTTGCGGAACAGGGAGCGGGCGAGCGCGACGGCCGCGTACGAGCACGACGAGGAGGCCACACCGAGGCCCGCGGCCGTCGCGAGGCTCCGCGGGCTGTCGTCGCCGAGCATCGACACCACGGTGGCCTTGCGGACCACGGCCTGGACGACGGCGGACAGGGCGAAGCCCAGGATCAGGGCCCAGGTGATCTCCCACGCCATGGACCCGGTGAGGGCCAGGGCGTGCAGCACGGCGTCGACTGCGGCATCCATGCCGCACAGCCTGGCGCTACGGGCTCGGAAGGGCGCCCGCTGACACGGCCGCGGGCCGCCCACCCACCCCGGATGGCGGCCCGCGTACCTCTGTGGACGTCAGCCGTGCGTCAGAGGTTGCCTCCGGCGGCGGCCGTGACGAACGCCGCGAAGGCGGTGGGCGCGACGGCGAAGACCGGGCCCTCCGGATTCTTTGAGTCGCGGACGGCGATACGGCAGGGCTGGGAGGCGACCTCGACGCAGTCGCCGCCGGTGTCACCGCTGTACGACGACTTGCTCCAGGCTACGTCACCGAAGGGGGCGCACTCGATGCAGTTGCCGCCGGTGTCACCGCTGTAGGACGACTTACGCCACGCTGCGCCCGTCAGGGTCTGGATGGTGTCCATAGCGTTCCTCCATTACGCGGGCGATCAGTGCCGCCGAATCCTCCACGGAGAGAGCGGCGGCCTGCAAGTGATCGTAACGGAGCGAACCCTCCCTGAGAGCTTCAGGATTGGCCGTCATATGGCCCTGGATGAAGTCCTCCGTATAGACCAGATCCGGGTCCCCATCGAACCGCAGCAGATTGAACTCTCCCATCAGGCCCGCATGGGCTCCCGCCCTGAAGGGCAGGATCTGCACCTTGAGCCACTCCCGTCTACCCAGACCCAACAGGTGGGCGAGTTGATTGCGCATGACGCGTCTACCGCCGATCTCCTGGTGCAGCACGGCCTCGCTCATCACCACCCAGATGAGCGGCGGGTGTTCGCGGTCCAGGATGCGCTGCCGCTCCATCCGGGCCGCGACATTGGTGTCGACCTTCTCCCCGCCCCGTACGCCCAGCACCGCCCGTGCGTACTCCTTCGTCTGTAAGAGCCCGTAGACCAACTGCGGCTGGTAGGTGGAGATATAGGCTGCCTTCGCCTCCATCTCCGCGTACGGCTGGAACCATGTCGGCAGCTGGCTCCGCAGCACCAGCCCCACCAGCCGCGAGAACACCCCGCCCGTCCCCAGCGCCGCGTCCACCCGCTCGCTGAAGTCCCGCGTCGGCACCTTCCGCGCCGTCTCGATCTGGCCGATCAGCGACGCCGTACAGAAGACGCAGCCGCCCAGCTCGCCCTGCTTGAGCCCGGCCTCCTCGCGCAGCCTGCGCAGCTCCGACCCGTAGTAGTCCAGCGGTGAGGCGCTCGGATCGAGGTCACGGATATTGGCCATGAGGCAGCCCCCAGCTCATGCAAGCTCACGCCGTGCGGCGTTCGTTTCGGTAGGTAGCCGAGCGTAGTCGCCCAGCTGCACCCTGGTGACATGAATCACGTAACTGACCGCTCACCAGGGGACATTGCGGGCTGCTACCGCATGGGCATCACCGTCGGTGAGCATTCGGCCAGGCATCTGCGGAGCATCCTGCGGATGTTCCTGGACCGCTGGGACCTCGCCGAGCTGACCGATCCCGCCGGGCTGGCGCTGACCGAGCTGGTCGCGAACGTCGTCCGGCATGTGCCCGGCAGGCAGTGCACCACGCTGATCCTGAGGCAGCCGGAGGGCCTGCGGGTCGAGGTCGCGGACAGCTGTCCGCACCCGGTCCGGCCGGTGCGCGGCGGGGATGTGCTCGCCGACGGCGGACGGGGTCTGCTGCTCGTCGAGGCCGTGACGGACCGGTGGGGGACGGTGGAGCGGCCGGGCGGCAAGACGGTCTGGTTCGAGTGCGACGCGAAGCCCTGAACCTGCCCCGCCTACCATGTGAGCCCAGCCCGGCACAGCACACGTGCCACCGCCGCCCGAGCCGGAGGAACCATGGCCCCCGCCGCCCCCAAGCCGGAGACCCTCGCCGCCTTCGAGGCCGCCAAGGGCTTCATGCCCGTACGCGAAGGGCTCGCCCTCTACGGGGCGGCCGTGGAGGCCGGGGCGCTCGGGCTGCCGCTGCTGGAGGTCGGGACGTACTGCGGGCGGTCCACGATCCTGCTGGCGGACGCGGCCCGCGAGGCCGGGACCGTCGCCGTCACCGTCGACCACCACCGGGGCAGCGAGGAGCAGCAGCCGGGCTGGGACTACCACGACCCGACGGTCGTGGACCCCGAGATCGGCCTCATGGACACGCTGCCCACCTTCCGCCGCACGCTCCACAAGGCGGGCCTCGAGGAGCACGTGATCGCGGTCGTCGGGCGGTCGCCGCAGGTCGCGAAGGTATGGGGCGGCGAGGTCGGGCTGGTCTTCATCGACGGCGGCCACACCGACGAGCACGCCACGAACGACTACGAGGGCTGGGCGCCGCACCTCGCCGACGGGGGCCTGCTGGTGATCCACGACGTCTTCCCCGACCCGGTGGACGAGTGGACGGGTCAGGCTCCGTACCGCATCTACCTGCGGGCTCTCGCCTCGGGCGCCTTCACCGAGATGTCCGCCACCGATTCGCTGCGGGTGCTGCGCCGCACCGGGCCGGGCATCTGAGCGGGATGCCGACGAACGTGCCGAACACGCCCAGCCCGGTCAATGAGCCGAACGTGCCGAATGCGCCGAGCCCGGTCGGTGAGCCGTCGTACGGGCCGAACGGCGCGCCACGCCGCCGTGCGGCCCGGGCCGGGGCCCTCATCGCCGTGGGCACGGTAGCGGCCGGCTGCCTGGCCGGATGCGGCGGCTTCGGCGGCTCCCCGGAGCGCACGCCGTCACCCCGTGGCACCACGTCCCCGGCGGGCCGCACCCCGGCACCCGCGCCGGCGGGTCCGTCCGCGCAGGCCCTCCCCCTCGCCGGGAAGGTCGTGGTCGTCGACCCCGGCCACAACACCGGCAATGCCCGGCACAGCCGTGAGATCAACAAGCAGGTGGACATCGGCACCGGCCGCAAGGAATGCGACACCACCGGGACGGCGACCAACGACGGTTACAGCGAGGCGGAATTCACCCTCGACGTCGCCCACCGTCTGCGCACGCTGCTGGAGAAGCAGGGCGCGACCGTCCGGCTCACCCAGGACGGCGACCGCCCGTACGGCCCCTGTGTGGACGAGCGGGCCCGCTTCGGCAACAAGGCGGGGGCGGACGCCGTGGTCTCCGTCCACGCGGACGGCTCCGCCACCGGCAACCGCGGGTTCCATGTGATCCTCCCGGCCAAGGTGAAGGGCGGGGAGGCGGACACCGCGCGGATCGTGGGTCCGTCACGCGACCTCGGCGAGCGCGTCGCCGCCGCCTTCACCAAGGCGACGGGCAGCGCGCCCTCCAACTACGTCGGCATGGGCACCGGGTTGGACGTACGCGAGGACCTGGGCGGTCTGAATCTGTCGACGGTCCCGAAGGTGTTCGTCGAGTGCGGGAACATGCGCGACAAGCAGGACGCGGCACTGCTGAAGAGCCCCGAATGGCGGCAGAAGGCGGCACAGGGAATGGCGGAAGGCATCCGCTCCTATCTGCGGCACTGAGAGGTACGTACGCACCGCTCTGCGGCCTCGCCGGGTGACGGTGGGCACGGGCGCGCGCGGCCCTCGGCGCTACCGGGGGCCGGGCGACGACCGTGGTCGGGTGGCCGTGGTGCGGGCCCCCTGCATCTGCCGGGACAGGGCACCGTCCGCCGCATTGCGCCGACGGTGCACTCACCTCACCTGGATGCCCGCGTGAAGTCGCTGGGTCGTGCCGTCCATCGGATGCTGACCGGGAAAGCAGCACTTCACGTGACATGAAGTCATGTGCCCCCCGTTCCTCATCAGGAGACGCATCATGCGCCGAATAGCACGTCTTGGTCTGAGCGCGGCCACGGGCCTGGCCACACTCCTCTGCTGTGCTTCCGTGGCATCGGCCGCCTCGCCGACCAACGGAAACGACCCCAAGCCTCCGCGCGACAAGACGAAGGAGGTCGTCTTCGAGCTGCTGACGAGGACGACTCAGACCGCCTTCCTCGACCTGGGCGCTCCCGGGAGCAGCCAGGGGGACGAGCTCATCGTCAGCGGGAGCGTCCTTCGGTCCAACGTCACGGTGGGCCGATTCGACGAGGTCTGCACGGTGACCCGCTTCACCGCACCCAATACGCGCGACTTCCAGTGCGAGGTCACCCTCTCCCTGCCCGAGGGGAAGCTCACCATGCAGGGAGTGTTCACCCTTCCTCCCGGAACCGGCCCGATCATCTTCGCGATCACAGGAGGCACGGGGACCTACCGCACGGCACACGGCTACATCAGCGCCTTGAACATCAACAACACCGACACCGAGGTCACCGTCCACCTCATCCGCTGACCTGGAGCCGAGTGGAGACGAAGCCCCCGGGCCAACCGACGTGCGGCCCGGGGGCAGAGGTCATGCCCAGGGGGAGTCGGGGTCCTGCTGAGCCCGTGTGCAACACCCGTATACAGCAGGGGCCAACGCCCGGTGCGGTGCGCTCTGGTGTGGTGTGGTGTGGTGTGGTGTGGTGCCGGCGGGTCATCACGCCGCCGGACACATGCGCGAGTGAAGTCCCCGTGAAACCCCCGTGGAGGTCGGCGGTCAGGGGGGACCGCCGCGGGCCCGGCACCGGCGCCCCGCCGTCGCACCGCCGGGTCGACTTCGCCAACGATCAGTCATTTGACCGCATTCAACCGGGTCCGAGGTCCCGGCGGTCGGCGATAGGTTGGACCCTATGATGAGGGACCGCACCTCTGATACCAGCCCATCAGCCCTCCGCCATGACGCGATAACCGACTAAGGACCCAGACGTGAACATCCGCTCCCTCACTCGAGGCGACGGCGTGGTAATCGGAGCAGCGGTGGTGCTGTTCATCGCCTCGTTCCTCAACATCGCCGAGTGCTCCGGTACCTTGTGCGACGCCGTGCCCAACACCTGGCAGTGGTCCTACCTGGGCTGGGGCACCTTCTTCCTCGGCATCGTCGGCGCCGCGCTGATCGTCGTCGCGCGCGTACTGCCGGAGCCGCAGCCGCGCAAGGTCGCCGGTCTCGAGCTCACCCAGATCGGCACCGCCTTCACGATCGCCACGGCCTGGCAGCTGCTGATGTGGATTTTCGAGGCGGAGGGCGCGGGCGGCGCGCTCATCCTCGGCCTGATCGCCGCGCTGATCCTGGCCGGTGCCGCAGTCGCCACGCCGCTCGTGCCCGCGCTCAAGGCTCCGCTGCTGCCCGCCCCGCGCCCCCAGACCCCGCAGCCGTACGGCGGCGGCCAGCCGCAGGCCGGCTACGGCTACCCGGGTGCCCCGCAGCAGGGCGGCTACGGGTACCCCGGAGCCCAGCAGCAGCCCTTCGGCGGCGGCCAGCCGACCGCGCACATGGGGCAGCAGCCGCAGCAGGGCGGCCCGGCGCCGGCCGGCGACTTCGCACCCTTCTGGTTCGCGGTGCCGGTGGCCCGTCCGCTGTACGCGGAGGACGGCTCGATGAACCCGATCGCCGAACTGGCCCCCGGCACCTGGTACCTCGCCGTCGAGCAGCGCGGCCAGTCCCTGGTGGCCCAGACGCAGGACGGCCGTCGCGGCGTCCTGCAGGACACGTCGGGAATCCAGCGAGGCTGACACTCCCCTCCGTTCCCGAGCCGTCCCGAGCCGTCCCGAGGCATCCCGCGGCCCCTTGCCCTTCCGGGCGGGGGGCCGTTGGCGTACAGTCGCCGCACACCCGCGAGCTGACTGGTCGTCAGAAAGGGGACGGGGTATGCGGCTCGGACTCGCACTCGGCTACTGGGGGCGCGGCCCGAACCCCGCCCATCTCGAACTCGCCCGCGAGGCCGAGCGGCTCGGCTACGACTCGGTATGGACCGCCGAGGCCTGGGGCTCCGACGCCTTCACCTCGCTGACCTGGATCGCCGCACACACCACCCGGATCCGGCTGGGTACGGCGGTCGCCCAGATGGCGGCCCGCACCCCCACCGCCACGGCGATGCACGCCTTGACCCTCGACCATCTCTCCGGCGGGCGAATGATGCTCGGGCTCGGGCTTTCGGGGCCGCAGGTGGTGGAGGGGTGGTACGGGCGGCCCTTCCCGAGGAGCCCGCTGACCGCCACCCGGGAGTACGTGGACGTCATCCGTCAGGTACTGCGCCGCGAAGGGCCGGTCGAGCTCGCCGGACGCTTCCACGCCCTGCCGTACACGGGTGACGACGGCACCGGCCTCGGCAAGCCGCTCAAGCCGATCACCCATCCCCTGCGCAGCACCCTGCCCGTCCTGCTGGGCGCCGAGGGGCCGAAGAACATCGCCCAGACGACGAGGATCGCCGACGGCTGGCTCCCGCTGTACTGGTCACCGCTGCGGACGGATGTGTACCAGGCGTCCCTGGAGCAGGTCCCGCCCGGTTTCATGATCGCGCCGATGGCACGGGCGGCCGTCTGCGAGGACGTCGCCGAGGGGCTGCTGCCCGTGAAGGCGATGCTCGGCTTCTACATCGGCGGTATGGGCCATGCCGCACGAAACTTCCACGCCGACCTGATGGCGCGCATGGGGTACGAGGACGAGGCGCGGCACATCCAGCGGCTGTTCGCCGAAGGCCGCCGCGAGGAGGCGGTGCTCGCCGTACCGGATGCCTTCGCGGACGAGATCTCGCTCGTCGGACCGCGTGAACGCATCGCCGAGCGGCTGGAGCTGTGGCGCAAGGGCCCGGTCACCGATCTGCTGCTGACCGCTCCGGACCCGGACACACTGCGGGTGCTGGCCGAGCTGAACGGCTGAGTGGTACCAAACCGTCGTCTATCACAAAACTGAGGCGGAATGCCGGATATGACCGTCAGTTGCGATGCGGAGGTAAGACCTCCGTAAGATGCGCCGCTGTGACTCGTCAGAAGAAGCCCGTGTTCGTCGACACCTCGGGCCGTCGACGCCGCCTCATACGATGTGCGTCGGTTGCCGTCGGTGCCGCGTGCGTCTGCTTTGTCGGCGTCATCCTGGCCGGACTCGTCGGTGCCGGACCGGCCGGTGGGCCACTGCCCTGGGGCCAGAGTCGACAGGGTCCGGGCCCCACGGCCGAGCGGACCCCGTCCGCGGATGAGCCGAGCGAGCCCTCCGGCGGTGAAGCCGACGGGGACGAGGCAAAGGTCCCGGACCCCGCGCCGCCGACGGCCTCCACCCCTGCGAAGGCGGTCACCCCCGTCGAGGACGCCGACACCGGAACGGCCGGTGCGCCCAGCCCGACCACCACCACCGCACCCACCACGGCCCCCGCAACCAGCGCCCCTCCCGGCAACTCCGGCGACGCCCCTCGGCACAGCCCCGGCGGGGTGGGGAAGGGTCCGAAGTGACCCGCCACGCGTTGCGCCGCGACCCGCGCGCCCACTGGCTGCTCCTCAGCCTCACGCTGGCCGTCGCCGCCATCGCTCTGCTCTTCAGCGGATACGCACGTCACGAGATAGCCCCGACCGCCGCACCCGGCAAGCGGTGCCCCACGATCGCGGATCCCGAGTTCGCCGACGGGCCCGTCCTGCGCCGGGCCCCCGGGACCGGCGAGACCGTGGCGACCCGGATGCGTCCCGGTACCGTGGCACTCACCTACGACGGCGGCCCCGACCCCGCCTGGACCCCGGCCCTGCTGGAGCTGCTGAAGCGGCACGGAGCCAAGGCGACCTTCTTCCTCACCGGCACCGAGGCCGCGGCCCACCCCGACCTGGTGCGCCGGATCAGGAACGAGGGCCACGAGATCGGCTCCCACACGTACACCGACGCCAATCTGGCCGGTGTCTCCGGACCCCGGACGCAGCTCGAGCTCGCACTCACCCAGAACGCCCTCGCGGGGACCGCGGGCATCGGCACCCACCTCCTGCGCCTGCCGCACGCCGCGGGCGTGAACACCCTCTGCGGCGACATGGCCGAGGCGGCGCGGAACGCCATCGCCGACGGCTACGTCCTGGTCGCGGCGGACGCACCCGGCCGCGACGCCGCCAAGGGTGCCGTCCGGCAGATCGCCGGCTCAACGGCTGCCCTCGCCGAGACCGAACGGCTGCTGTCCCGGCCGCGCGGCGACCGGACCGCGTACACGACGGTCGGTGGCGGTCTCGGTCTTCGGGGCACCACCTACCGGGTCTCCACCACCGCGGAGTGGAAGGGCGCCGCGGTCGTCCGGGCCCAGCAGCTGTCACATGCCTTCGCCGACGCCCTGTCCTGGCTTCTGCTGGCGGCCGGAGTGATCACCGGCATACGGCTGCTGATGCTGTTCACCGTCGCGCGCGTGCATGTGAAGCGGGTCCGTGCCGGACGCTCCCGGTCACGGCGCCGGCGCTCCCCGGTCCCGCCGCCCCTCACCGACCCGGTCACGGTGATCGTCCCCGCATACAACGAGGAGGCGGGCATCGACGCGACCGTGCGTTCGCTGCTCGCCTCCACCCACCAGGCCGTCCAGATCATCGTGGTCGACGACGGCTCCACCGACCGGACCTTCGAGATCGCCGAGTCCATCGACGACCGCAGAGTGATGGTGATCCGCCAGGCCAACGCCGGAAAGCCCGCCGCGCTGAACACGGGACTCGCCTGGGCCCACTTCGACATCGTCGTGTTGGTCGACGGGGACACCGTCTTCGAGCCGGACGCGGTCTTCAACCTGATCCAGCCGCTCGCCGACCCGCGCGTCGGCGCGGTCAGCGGTAACACCAAGGTCGGTAACCGGCAGGGCATCCTGGGTCGCTGGCAGCATCTCGAGTACGTCATCGGCTTCAACCTCGACCGCCGTATGTTCGACGTCATGGAGTGCATGCCGACCGTTCCAGGCGCGATCGGGGCATTCCGCCGCCAAGCGCTCCTGGCTGTCGGCGGCGTCAGCGCGGACACCCTCGCCGAGGACACCGACCTCACCATGGCCCTGTGCCGGGCCGGCTGGCGCGTCGTCTACGAGGAGTCGGCCATCGCCTGGACCGAGGCCCCTTCGACGGTGGGCCAGCTGTGGAAGCAGCGCTACCGCTGGTGCTACGGGACCCTGCAGGCGATGTGGAAACACCGGGGCGCACTGCTGGAACGGGGCGCGGCGGGCAAGTTCGGTCGCCGCGGCCTGACCTACCTCCTGCTGTTCCAGACCGTCCTGCCGCTGCTCGCACCGCTCGTCGACGTCTTCGCGCTGTACGGGCTGCTCTTCCGGGGAGCACACCAGGCGCTGGCCGTCTGGCTCGCCTTCACCGCGGTCCAGGTCTTCAGCGCGGTGTACGCGCTGCGGCTGGACCGGGAGAAGTTCGAGCCCCTGTGGACACTGCCGCTCCAGATCTTCGTCTACCGCCAGCTGATGTATCTCGTCGTCGTCCAGTCGGTGGTCACAGCGCTGGTGGGCAACCGCCTGCGATGGCAGCGGATGCACCGTAACGGCTCGGCGACGGACGCGATGGAGGACCGCCGCACCGTCCCCATGTGACGTCGCCGATCCCCGCGGCGTCCTGATCGACCGATTCTTTCCCCCGCACCGCGGGCCGCGCGAGACACCAAACGGCGACCCTGCACGAGCCGGGACGCCGGACTGGGCCGGCCACCACACGCCGGTCCGACGGTCAGTCGATCGTGTCGTATGCGGTGTGCGCCCAACGGATTGTCACAGCACTGTGGTTGCGGAGCGCTGACCACCCTGTCCACAACGAGCTACCTAGAGTGACGTGCAGTCACATGTCATGTGTGGCTGCGGCGCGCTGTCGGCGCCCACGGTATGCCCGGCCGCGGCCGCCTTTCCCGACGAAACGAGGCGTTCGTGATCCCACATACGGGCAAGCAACCCGGGCCGCGGGGCGGCCCGGCACCGGACAGGAGCAGGCCGCGCCCGGCATCTTGCGGCTGGTCACCGGGGTCCTGGCCATGCTGGCCATACTGGCGGGACTGTCCCTGCCGGTCCTGGCTGTGGCCCCGGCGCTGGCGGCCGCCCCCACGCCGAGCGCCTACGTCCCCAATTTCGGGTCGGACACGGTCTCGGTGATCGACACGGCCACCAACACGGTCACCGCCACCATCCCCGTCGGCAACAGCCCGTACGGCGTGGCGATCACACCCGACGGCACCCGCGCCTACGTCACCAATCAGAATTCGGCCACGGTGTCGGTCATCAACACGGCCACCAACACGGTCACCGCCACCATCCCCGTCGGCAACAGCCCGTACGTTGTGGCCATCACGCCGTCCCCCTCCCTGACCGTCACCAAGACCCACCGCGGCGCGTTCTTCCGGGGCAGGAAGAACACCTACAGGATCACGGTCACCAACAACGGCAACCAACCGACCGACGCCACCACCGTCACCGTGACCGACACCCTGCCCACGGGGCTGACCCCCCTCTCGCTCAGCGGCACCGGATGGGCCTGCACCCTGGCCACACTGACCTGTACCCGCGGCGACACCCTCGCCCCCGGCGGTAGCTACCCGCCGATCACGCTCGCGGTCAAGGCGTCCTGCAGGGCGCCGAAGCAGGTCACCAACACGGTCACGGTCACCGGAGGCGGCAGCGATCCCGACGCCGACACCGACACCGACACCATCAAGCGCAGCAAACACTGCGAAAGGCAGCACCACCACCACGGCAGACACGACAAGAAGCGCAGACCCGGCAAGCACGACACCGGGCACGGTGTCGGTGTGTCCGGGAAGCAACAGCCACACCACGACTGAACGTCCCGCCGGGGACAGCACGCACGACAGGAACACCAGGCGGAAGAAGGAAAAGGAGGAGGGGCCGCGCCATCCCCGAATGGCGCGGCCCCGACCACGTAGCGCGCGAACCCATCGTCCGCCCCCTGGGAATGGCGCCCATGGCTTTCAAGGAGACAGGCTTAGTGGCTCGTGGCCTCGTCGCGCGATACGACGTCATCGTCTCTCACTATGCGCATCTCGCGGTTGTGCTCGGTCAGCAGGATCAGGAATCCGGGTTCCGTCTCCATGACGTAGCCGATCACCTCCCGACCGTCGCGCAGTTCTATCCGCTCCATCGGGACCCATGGAGTACGCAGGGTCGCCGCTCCGAGCAATATCGTGAGAATGGTCAGGGCCGAGAGGTGACGAGTGACCCAGAGCGTGGTCCGCCGGACTCTCCCGCCCGCCCGTACGCCGCGCCCGATCGCGAAGACCAGCCCGCAGGCGGCAGCGAGGAGCAACACCAGCCACCAGCTGTGGAAGGTCACGAGGTAGGACACGACAACGACCAGCGCGCTCAGCAGCAGCAGGAGTCCGAACGCGTCCGGGCGCTCAGGCGGCCGCCCCTCCTCCCGCGCCTGTTCGATGACCTGTCGCGCCTGCTGTCTTTCCAACACCACCCGCAACAGAGCGAACGGCACCAGGATCGCGAGGAACAGCACCGAGGCAAGCGAGTCCGCCATGACCGTGCCGAGGACAAGGCTGATGCTGTCACCGATGTCGAGGGTGTGCAGTACGGTGAACGCGGTGTGCCAGTTGTAGCCGGACACCGCGAACAGCCGCAGGGTCACGAAGGTGATCCCGGCAGCGGTGAGGGTCAGCCCGGGACCCCGCCCACCCGTCTCGGACTTCTCGAGTGACATGTTCTTTGGTGCCTCTCACACGTGTTGGACGATGCAGTATGACTGATACGAATTAGTAGTGCTTTGTTAGCTGGTGCTGTCGTATCGGGCTCGCCCAGCAGCCGGGGCACCTCTTCGTATCCCTGGCCGAGAACAGGCACATCGCGAGGAGGAAGTACACCACCACCCGCGCCGGCAGCAGACGGCTGACAACGAGGCACAGCCGCCCAAGTCACCGACACTGGACCTAAGCCGGCATCGCGAGCTGCGGCCTGTCCCGGTGCATGCGCATGCATCCCCAGGTGCCCATCGCCACATTCAGCACGATGAGCCCTGCGAGGTAGCCGCCGTAGGAGGCGGACTTCTCGTGTGTGACCGGAGAGGCCGCCCCTTCGGGGTCGTACCGGACGGTGAGGGTGGCACCCGGCCCCACGTACTCCCGGCAGCCGTCCCCTTCGGAGAGGTCGGGTGATATGCGCTCCCCGGAGGGCTTTCGCAGGGTGCAGCGGTCGGTCTTGCCGTTCTCCTTGTCCACGACCACGGCTTCGGTCCACCGGCCCCGCTCCCTCAGCGCCGTCTGCTCGCCGGCCTCGTTCCCGAGGACGCCCAGCGCGACGCCCACGATGACCGTGACGACGAGTTGCCAGGCCGGCTTGCGCTCCCTCAGCGGCACCCACGTCATGGTGAACAGCGGGACCAGCAGCGCGGCGAGCGGCAGGACGAACCAGGCCGACAGCAGGGCGATACCGCGCAGCAGCCCATGGCTCAGCGGTCCCGCGGCGTTCGCATAGCCGAGCGCCGCCGAACCGGCCGCGCACCCCGCACAGAATCCGAACCACAGCAGCAGCTGCCTCGCCCGCCCCATGCGCAACTCCTTTCACCGACGGGTGAGTCTAACGAGGCAGCGCGCACGCAAGGTCGGGCTGTGCAGGGTGGCAGGAGGGGCACCCGCTCTGCTTGCGGTGGCTCTCTTGCGGGTTCCTGCGGGGGCCAGCCCCACCGTGATCGTCATGCCTGCTCCATGGGATCCGGAAGTCCCCTCAACCACCCTGGAAACATGACGACTTACCGAAACAGAGCCCTCGTCCTCACCCTCTCCGCGGCCGCGGTCGCGACCGGACTGACCGCATCGTCCGCCCCCCTGGCCCAGGCGCAGCCGTCGGCGGGCGCCGTACCCGCACTCGTCTGGCACCCCTGCGCCAAGGCCGGTGGTCCGGAGGGCCAGGAGTGCGCCGCCCTGCCCGTACCGGTCGACTACCGTGACCCGGGCGGCCCCCAGCTGGAGCTCGCCGTGTCCCGTGTGCGCAGCGACCGGCCTTCGGCACGGCGCGGGGTGCTGCTCGTACTCGCGGGCGGGCCGGGCGGCTCCGGGGTGCGCCGCCTGACGGACAAGGGCAAGGCACTCGCGGCACGGACGGATGGCGCGTACGACCTCGTGAGCTTCGATCCGCGCGGGGTCGGGGGCAGCACGAAGGCGAGCTGCGGGATCGACGAGGCCGACCGCCGGCTCGTGGCCCTGCGGGCCTGGCCGGGGCCGGACGGCGACATCACGGAGAACGTCGCCCGCTCCCGGCGGACCGCCGAGGCCTGCGAGCGCAACGGGGGCGCGGTGCTGCGGAGTTTCAGCACCGGGAACCAGGTGCGGGACATGGAGCGGCTGCGGCAGGCGCTGGGGGAGGAGAAGCTGTCGGCCTGGGCCGTCTCGTACGGGACCTACGTGGCTGCCGTCTATGCGCAGAAGTACCCGCGGCGCACCGACCGCTGGGTCCTGGACAGCACCGGCGACCCGGATCCCAAGCGCCTCGAGCAGGGCTGGCTGGCGAACATGTCGAGGGCCGCGCACGAGAGGTTCCCGGACTTCGCCGCGTGGGCGGCGAACCCGCCCGCCCCCTACGGGGGTCTGCGGCTGGCCGAACGCGGCGAGGACGTGCTGCCGTTGGTCCTCGGGCTGGCCGCGAAGCTGGACCGGGAGCCGAAGCAGACGCAGACGCCGGGTGTCCCGCTCACCGGCACGATGCTGCGGCAGGCGGTCCAGCTGTCCCTGTACAGCGACGGCTCGTTCCCCCAGCTGGCCCGGCTCATCCAGGAGGCCGGGCAGCCGGAAGGCAGGCCCGCGCTTCCGGGCGAGCTGGCCAACTCCCTGCCGGACGCGGACGCGGCGGTCACGATCGCCGTGCTCTGCAACGACGTACGCTGGCGCGGGACCCCCGCCTCGTACGCACGTGACGTCGCCGCCGACCGCGCCCGCTATCCGCTGACGGCGGGGATGCCGGCCAACATCACGCCCTGCGCCTTCTGGAAGAACACACCGGTGGACAAGCCCACCCGGATCACCTCCCGGGGCCCGTCCAACATCCTGATGGTCCAGAGCCTGCGTGACCCCGCCAACCCGTACTTCGGCGCCCTGAGGATGCGCCGGGCCCTCGGCGAACGAGCGCGTCTCGTCACGGTCGAACAGGGCGGCCACGGAATGTACCTGGGCAACGGCAATGCCTGCGGCGACCGGACGGTCACCCGGTTCCTGACGACGGGCGAGCGGCCGGAGCGGGACACCCACTGCGCGAACTGAGCGGAGACACCCGGGGCCTGTCGGACGACCGCTGCTGGGTCCGACCGGTCACATGTCACTGGTCACATGCCACTGGTCGCTGATCACTGATCACTGATCACTGGTCACGGCGGTCGCGGCGGTCGCGGCGGTCAGTCCGTGGGCGGCACGACGGGAAGCACCCGGTCGGGCCGCTCGGCCTCGCTCGCCTCCCTGTCCGCGTACACATGCAGGGTGTCGCCGTGCTGCCAGACACGGGGATCCGTCCAGATCTCCGTGGCCCCGGGGACGAGCACCCGCGTCTCCACCCGCTCGGCGTCGTGGACGACCAGCGAGATGATGTTGCAGCACAGGCCGCCCATGGTGAGGTGCTGCTCCGGGTGGTCCTCCGGGCCCTCGGCCTGCACGACGTAGTACCGGTCGTCCACCCAGTAGCCGCTCCAGTCCAGCGAGGCGTCGTGCGCCGCCCGCACGCCGTCGACCCACAGGCTCATCCTGCCGCCGAAATCCTCGTTCCGCATGAGCACGGCCCGGTGCCGGTCGTCGGTGGTGAAGTCCACGTTGAGCGCGAAGTCGTGGAAGTCCACGAACGAGTCGCAGGCCCCCGGGAGCGGGCCCGTGCGGTGCCTGAGGCGCTTGGTGGAGAGGTCGGGGTCGAGGGCGCAGGTCTCCGGCTCACGGCACGGCCGGTCGATGCGACGGGTGCAGCCGAGCGACAGCGCCGCGCAGTCGCGCGGTGAGGCCTCGGAGAGCAGATGCGCGAAGTGGTCCTGGTAGGTGCGGTCGCCGAGCCGGCGGCGGAGGTCCGCCTCGTACATCCACCAGACCTTCAGGTCGATGCCCAGCGGCGAACGGCTCAGCCACGGCTGCCATTCACCGCTCCCGGTCCCCCGCCGGCCGGTGAACCTCCGCTTCGCGGCGGCCCCCGCCCTGCGGATGCGCTCGGCTTCGTCGGCCGCCTGCGCGACCTCCTCGTCCGCCGCCCTCTCCGCGGCTTCCTCCGCGGCCCGTTCCGCCGCTTCCTCCGCGGCTCTCACGGCTGACTGCCCGGCGGTCTCAGGCGTTCCCCAACTCGTCGTGGACGGGGACACATCCCCGGGTCTCTCGCGGTCTGCCTTCCTGCCCCAACCACCCCAACGCCACTTCACACTGCCCCCGGCTCGCCCTCGGCAACGGCCGGACGGTGCGGCGCCACGGCGCCCGGCCCTCTGAACTCCCCTCGATCGTAAGAGGGGTACGCCGCGGACTTCGACGTATTTCCCTGCCGCCGGGTCTCAGCCGCCTCCACCGAGCTGCCCCACCGACGGCACCCGGTCCTTCACCGTGGCACCCGCGCTGAGGCCCGCGTCCTTGACGTCCTGGATGACGTTCTGCGCGGCCGCGATGTCGGCGTCGCCCGCCTGGCCCTTACGCAACTTGCCGCCCAGGCCCTTCAGCGACTCGATCCCGGCCGTCAGCGGTGCCACCGCCTTCGACAGCAGCGGGTCGGCCTTGGCGTTGTTCAGAGCCGCGTGGAGCCGGTTGTACGCGAACGTGCCGGCGAGCCCGGCCTTGACCAGGGCGAGCTTGCGTCCTTCGGCGCCCTGTTTGAACGCGCCCGCGCGGTACGGCTTCACGATCCACTGGTACGTCGCGCCCGCCGCGAGCCCGGCGTTGGCGACGAACCGCGCCTTGGCGTACTTCTGCGCCTGTACCGAGCTGCTCGGCGTGGTCGCGCCGCTCGCACTGCCGTCACCGCCGCAGGCCGCGGTGGTGACGACCAGGGCACAGCACAGCGGCACCGCCGCTGCCGCACGCCGCAGGGGAAGCCGCCGGGCACTCGGGCGGGTTCGGACATCCGGAGCGGGCATGGCGCACCTCCTTGCCTCCCCCCTCCCCGAGGCTGCTTCTCGCGCCAGCTTCTCCCGGCGCCGGGGGTTCCGCCACTCGGGTGACCCCGGACCGTTCCGAAGCCACGGACGGGTTCCCTATAGCACCGGACGGGTTCCCCACCTCACCGAGCGGCGACGGAGGGCCCGTACGGTTGCGGATGCCGCGTTTGGTTTAGGGAGAAACGGCAAACCGGTCGTCATGTCCCCACGACAGAGCAGTGGCACGCACCAGGCGGCGAGGATCATCGTCATCGTCGCCGACGTCATGGCCGCGATCATCGGCCTGTGGATCCTGATGTACCTGCTGGACGCCAACCGCGCCAACGACCTGGTGGAGTTCCTCCAGGAAACGGCACGCTGGCTGGCCGGCTGGTCCTACGACCTCTTCACCTTCGACGCGGACTGGGCGCAGGTGGTGGCGGGTTACGGCCTCGCCGCGATCGTGTACCTCTTCATCGGACACGCCGTGGCGGGCCGCCTGCGCCGTCACTGACGGCACCGCCACTCACGGCACCGCAGCACCGCAGCACCGCCATTCACAGCACCGCTACTGGCAGCACTCGGGGTCGAGCCCTCGCGGCAGCCGGTCCCCTCCGAACACCGCGGTGGTCGCCTCGTCTCCCCCCAGGGCGGCCACCGCGAGCAGCAGTGAGCCGGCCGTCCAGCTGGTGAGCTCCTCGGGCCACACGGCCTCGTCCTCGAAGACGTAACCCGTCCAGTACATCCCGCCGTCGGCGCGCAGGTGCTGGATGGACTGCAGGATCTCCAGCGCCCGGTCCGACTCGCCCATCGCCCAGAGCGCGAGGGCCAGTTCGCAGCTCTCACCGCCGGTCACCCAGGGGTTGGGCAGCACACAGCGGACGCCTAGCCCGGGCACCACGAACGCGTCCCAGCGCTCCTCTATCCGTGCCTTCGCCTCGGTCCCCGTGATCGCGCCGCCGAGGACCGGGTAGTACCAGTCCATCGAGTAGCGGGACTTGTCGAGGAACCGCTCGGGGTGGCAGCGGATCGCGTGTCCGAGCGCGCCCGTGGCCAACTCCCAGTCGGGCTGGGGCTCTTCGCGCTCGTCCGCGATCGCCAGGGCGCAACGCAGCGCGTGGTAGATCGACGAGTTGCCGGTAAGCAGCGCGTCGGTGACGGGGGCATCCCCGTCCTCGACCGCCTCGCGCTTCCAGCCGATCTGGCCGCCGGGCTGCTGCAGCCGCAGCACGAACTCGACGGCGGCGTACACGGCGGGCCAGACGCGGTCGAGGAAGGCGTCGTCACCGGTCGCGAGATAGTGGTGCCAGACGCCGACGGCGATGTAGGCGCAGAAGTTGCTCTCGCGGCTGCGGTCGGCCGGTTCGCCGGTGTCCACGCCGTCGGCGCGGTCCTGGTACGCGGCGTACCAGGAACCGTCGGCCAGCTGATGCCGTGCCAGCCATTCGTAGGCGCGTGCCGCTGCCGTGTGTTCACCGGCGGCGTCCAGTGCCATCGCCGCCTCGGTGTGGTCCCAGGGGTCCAGATGGTGACCGCGGAACCACGGGATCGCCCCGTCCTCACGCTGGACCGCGAGGATGCCTGCGACGGTCTCGGCGGCCTCGGCGGCCGTGAGGACCCCCGGCAGGACGAGGTGCTCGGTCCTCCCCGGTGAGGTCACTGGGCGGCCGCCGCGGAACCGGACTCGGACTCGGAGTTCGAGTGGGACGTCGACTCGGACTGGGGCCGGACGTCGCCGAGCGAGGGGGTGTGCGGTTTCGTCGCGTACACCACGAAGCTCTTGCCGATCAGCGGGTTGAGCGCGTTCTCGGCGATCCGGGTGGCCAGCGGCTTCTTCATGATGTCCCAGACCAGGAGCTTGTGGTACGCCCGCACGGGCAGCGCCTTGTCGTTGTCGACGCCGAACGCGCACTTCAGCCACCAGTACGGCGAGTGCAGCGCATGGGCGTGATGGGTGCCGTACGGCTTGAGCCCGGCCTCGCGGACCTTGCCGAGCAGCTCGTCGGCCTTGTAGATGCGGATGTGCCCGCCCTCGACCTCGTGGTACGCGTCCGAGAGGGCCCAGCAGATCTTCTCCGGCCCGTAGCGGGGCACGGTCACGGCGATCCGGCCGCCGGGCCTGAGCACCCGGACCATCTCGGCGAGCACACCCTTGTCGTCCGGGATGTGCTCCATGACCTCGGAGATGATCACGACGTCGAACGACTCGTCGGGGAAGGGCAGGTTGAGCGCGTCGCCCTCCATCGCGGTGGCGGTGGCGCCCTCGGGAGCCTCGCCGGCCTCCTTCATCGCCGCGAACCACTTGGCGACCTCGCGGATCTCCTCGCCGTTCTGGTCGAGCGCGACGACCTGCGCACCACGGCGGTAGCACTCAAAGGCGTGCCGCCCCGCCCCACAGCCCAGGTCGAGCACACGGTCGCCCGGGGCGAGCGGGAAGCGGGAGAAGTCGACGGTCAGCACGGGGTCTGCCCTTCAGGATGGGTAACGGCGCCCTCGCGCGGGGCGCGCCTTGCTATGGCCGCGGAGCCGAACCGGCCCGTGGCGCAGGTGCCCGCACGCGCGATGCGCGGGGCGGGTGCGGGGCCGGCCGGGGTCTGGTGTGCGGTGCCGCCGGGAGTCACCGGGTCCCGCCCGCTGCCGCGCGGACACCGATCGCCTCGCGGTAGAGCTCTGCCGTGCCCTCGGCGGCGCGCGCCCAGGTGAACCGGGCCAGCACCCGCTCGCGACCCGCGGCGCCGATACGGCGGCGCAGTTCCGCGTCACCGAGCAGCCGGCCGAGCGCGGCAGCGAGGGCTCCCGCCTCACCGGGCGGCACGGCGAGGCAGCTCTCACCGTCGGGGCCTGCGACCTCGGGGATGGCTCCGCCCGTCGTGGCGACCAGTGCGGTTCCCGTGGCCATGGCCTCGGCGGCGGGCAGCGAGAAGCCCTCGTACAGCGACGGCACACACGCCACCTGGGCCCCGCGTACGAGGTCCACGAGCTCCGCGTCGGAGATGCCCTTCACGAACCGGACCGCGTCCTGCAGTCCGTAGCGCTCGATCATGCGCGCAACGGGCCCGTCCTCGGCGCGCTTGCCGACGACGACGAGATGGGCGGCCGGGTGCTCCGTACGGAGCTTGGCGAGTGCCTCGATCAGGAACACGAGTCCCTTGAGCGGCACATCCGCGCTGGAGGTCGTCACGATCCGCCCGGGGACCTCCGCGACCGCGGGGTCCGGCGAGAAGAGGTCCGTGTCGGCGCCGATGTGGACGACCCGCAGCCGCTCCGGGCTCACCCCGAGGTGGTCGACGATCTCCTGCCGCGAGGTGCCGGAGACGGTGAGCACGGACGGCAGCCGACGGGCGACCCGCTTCTGCATCCGGGTGAAGCCGTACCAGCGCCGCACCGACAGACGGCGCTGCAGGGTGGTCGCCGCGTCGAGCTCCAGCTGCCGGTCGACGGTGATCGGGTGGTGAATGGTGGTCACGAGCGGCGCACCGAGGTCGCCGAGGAGCCCGTAGCCCAGTGTCTGGTTGTCGTGGACGACGTCGAAGTCCCCGCGGCGGGCGGCGAGCAGCCGCCGGGCGCGCAGCGAGAAGGTCAGCGGCTCGGGGAAACCGCCGGTCCACATGGTGGCGACCTCGAGCGCGTCGATCCAGTCCCGGTACTCGTCGCGGCCCGGCGTACGGAAGGGGTCGGGCTGGCGGTAGAGATCGAGGCTGGGCAGCTCGGTGAGGGTCACGCCCTCGTCGAGCACCGGGTACGGCTGCGCGCCGATGACTTCCACTCGGTGCCCGAGCCGGGCGAGCTCCCGGGAGAGGTGCCGTACGTACACACCCTGGCCCCCGCAGAACGGGTTGCCCTTGTATGTGAGGAGAGCGATGCGCAGCGGTCGGTCACCGGCGCCGGAGGCACCCGGACGGGGCCCGGCAGCTATGGCCTCAGCGGTCACTCACGGCCCCCTTCTCACTGCACTTCTGCCGGAGCGTAACCGCTCGCGCTAATCTAGAACAAGTTACAGACTTGATCGTTCTTGATCGCTCAAGGAGCATCGAATCTACCGGCAGGTAGCCCCGCTGTAAGGCCTGGATCAGGTGATTCGCGCCACGGCGGACAGCCCTGCCATGCTGGGCCGCCGGAGCTCATGGGGGACGAAAGACATGATCGCGGAAGCCAAGGCAGCAGTTCCTGCCTCCCCGCCCCTGACGGAGCGCCAGGAAGCACGGCGCCGCCGCATCCTGCACGCCAGCGCACAGCTGGCCAGCCGGGGCGGCTTCGACGCGGTGCAGATGCGCGAGGTCGCCGAGGCCGCGGGGGTCGCACTGGGCACGCTCTACCGCTACTTCCCCTCGAAGGTGCATCTGCTGGTCGCCACCATGCAGGACCAGCTCCAGCATCTCCACACGACGCTGCGCAAGCGCCCGCCGGCCGCGGAAGGTGCGGCCGAGCGGGTGGCAGAGACCCTGATGCGGGCCTTCCGGGCACTGCAGCGCGAACCGCATCTCGCGGACGCGATGGTGCGTGCGCTGACCTTCGCCGACCGCAGCGTCAGCCCCGAGGTGGACACGGTCTCCCGGCAGACGACGGCGATCATCCTGGACGCGATGGGGCTGGAGAACCCGACGCCCGAGCAGCTTTCCGCCGTCCGGGTGATCGAGCACACCTGGCACTCGGCGCTGATCACCTGGCTGTCGGGGCGGGCCTCGATCGCCCAGGTCAAGATCGACATCGAGACGGTGTGCCGGCTGATCGACCTCACGGAGTGAGGTCCGTCTTTCCGGGTTGGGCGCCTCAAGCGCCGGACGGGCTGGGGCTGTGCGGGGCTTGCCCGGTGCGGTGTGCTGCGCGGTGCCGTGGTGGGGTGTCGGTGTGCCCCCCGGCGTGGGCGCGGCCGGTGTGTCCGTCCTCAAACGCCGGACAGGCTTGAAGGTGCGGGGCTTGCCCGGTGTTGTGTCGGTGGGGGTTGGTGCCGTTCCGGGGCTCGTGTCCTGGACGGCATGATTTACGGCGCGCTTCACCCCTGCCGCGACGGCATCGCCTGCGTTGCGCGCCACAAATCACGCTCTAGTGCCGCATCAGGCAACGTTCGCCCTGGCGACGACCTCGCGTAGCCGTTCGTCGGCGGCGTGCTTGTTCCGCCAGATGATGTAGCGGCGGATCATGCTCCCCTGCTCCTTGTGACAGGAGTGGTCGGTGCCGTCCAAGGCGAAGTAGCGCAGGGCAGTGAACTGGGCCTCGATGCGGTTCAGCCAGGAGCTGTTGGTCGGCGTGTAGGCGAACTCGACGTTGTGGGCTGCGGCCCAGTCACCGACCCGGCTGTCCTTCTTCGTGGTCAGGTGCGGCGAGAAGTTGTCGAGCACGATCGCGATGCGGATCTTCGGCGGGTAGAGGCTGCGCAGATAGCGGCAGAACTCCACGAACCGCGTCCGGTTCTTCTTCGGCTTGATGTGACCGTAGAGCTTGTCCTTGCCCAGTTCATAGGCGGCGAACAGGTGCCTGACCCCGTGCGGGCGGGTGTAGGTCGCCCGCCTGCGAGGCCGTGGCCCTCGGGCAGGATCCTTGTGCCGTCCTCCGCGCTCGGCCCACTGCCGGCCCGGGTGGGGCTGGAGGTTGAGCGGACCGAACTCGTCCAGGCAGAAGACGACTTCAGGCTCGCCGTCCTCGGGTATGACCTCGCCGTCGGCGATCGCGTAGAGGTGCTCGACACGGGCCTTCTTGGCCGCGTAGTCCGGGTCCCGGGAGGTCTTCCAGGTCTTTATGCGTTGAAACGACACGCCCTCCTCGCGGAGCAGGACCCGAAGGCCCTCGTGGCTGATGTCGTCGACCACCCCCTCGGCGACCAGGAAGTCGGTCAGCTTGGCCAGGCTCCAGGTCGAAAACGGCAGGCCGTGCTCGGCCGGCCTGGACTTGGCGATCTTCTTGATCTCCCGGCGCTCCGGAAGGCTGAAGGTCCTCAGTCGACCGCCCTTGTACTTCGGGTAGAGCGAGTCGAAGCCGTCGGTGTTGAAGTTGTGGATCACGTCCCGGACCCGGTCCGGGCTGGTGAACGTCACCTCGGCGATCTTTGCCACGGGCATGCCCTGCGCGGATAACAGCACCATCTGTGCCCGCCGCCAGGTCACCACCGAACCGGTGCCTCTACGGATGATCCGCAGCAGGCGCTGCCCCTCGTCGCCATCGATCTCGCGAACGCGTACCCGCTCTGCCATCCGCACATGATCTCGTTCAATGCAAGGTCATGCGGGTATCCCGGGCGGTGCGTAGTGGCGCAAGTAGTCACGCACCTGAGGCTCGAGTCCGGACAGGTCATTGCCGTTGAGGGCATGCCAGAGACGGTTCTCGATCCAGAACCGATGGGCGAACTCCTCGAACGAAGGTGCACACCAGAGGATTGCGGCCCTCTGCTCCTGCGGATCGTCGAGATTGGTCTCCGTCTCCTCCCCATTGCGCCGTGCCTCGTACTCGTATTCGTAGTCGAGATAGGAGTGCACCACGAACGCCTCACCCGAAGGACGGAGGTAGAGATACCAGATGGCGCAGTCTTGTTGATCCCGCAGGAATCGCACGAGGAAGGCACCAGGCTCCACCGGACTGGGCAGGGGCTCTGAGATATCGGTCCAGCAGCAGGTCACCGAGACCTCATCCAGCGAGCAGTGCAGCCTCGAGTCGGCCTGGAAGGTGACGAAGTCCCGAGGCAGCGTCAAGCCCTTGGCCGCAAGGTTCTCTGCCAAGCGATTGAGCGCCGTGACCTGTTCGGGAACAGTTTCGCCGGTACCACCGAGCCGTTGAAAGGTGCCCGTGAACTCGGTGGAGTCGAGAGGCGGCAGGCTCTCGTAGGGGTAGTACTCATAGGTGTAGCGGCAGGGCCGGTATTCACCCAGGTCGGTGGCGCACCAGGCAGAGTCGAAGCCGACCGAGGACAAGTCAGACCCTGATCGTTCACCAGGCATCGGTCCCCCATTGATCACCGTGAGCGGAGTTGTTGGCGTCAGCATCGCACTGCCTACTGACACTCCCTGCGACGGGTGGGCCAGGCGAGCTCTCCCAGGTGAGGGCGAACGTTGCCTGATACGGCACTAGTGTCCCGGACACGACCCCTCCACGGCCCCTGTCCCGCAGGCGGGGGCCGGTCGCCCCCAGGGGGCATCATGTGCGGCCGAGCCGACCCGTATCGCCTCGCCCCGGGGTGCCTGCCGTTGCTCGGGAAGGGGGGACTCGGAGGGGTCGTGTGCGGAGACACTAAAGCTCCCCCAGACTTCGTCCGGGGGGACCCCCATGGTGTCGCGCAACGACAGCAGCGCCTACTTGGTCCGGGTGGGCGCGACGTAAATCATGCCGTCGTCGCACACGAGCCCCGCAGAGTCCCCCAACCTCACCGACACAACACCGGGCACGCCCCGCCCCCTCAAGCCCGTCTGGGGGTCCCCCCGGACGGAGTCTGGGGGAGATTGAGGACGGACACACCGGGCGCCCAACCCGATAGGCGGCAACACCGCACCGCCAGAGGCACGCGCAGCGTCACCGCACCGCCCACCCCGCTACTCCTCCGGAGGAAACACCGCTTCCCCCGTATCCGGCAGCGTGATCATGATCGCCTCGACCGGACACCCCTCCGCCGCCGCGAGGATCCGCTCGTTCGCGTCGGTGTCCGGCTCTGCCGCGTGCGACTGGCGGGCGGAGTCCAGCCTGAAGCCGCCCGGGGCGAGGCTGACGCACATCCCCGAACCGATGCACACACCCCGGTCGACCTCGACGTGCCAGCGGTCGCCCATCAGCTGTCGCTCCCGTACGAGGCCGGCAGGTGGATCATCTTGTGCTCCAGGTACGAGCCGTATCCCTCGGGGCCGAACTCCCGCCCGATGCCGGAGTTCTTGTAGCCGCCGAACGGCCCGAGCATGTCCAGGCTGAAGGTGTTGACGTTGTACGTGCCCGTCCTGATCCGCCGCGCGAAGTCGATGCCGCGCTCGACGTCGGCGGTCCACACGCTGCCGCTGAGTCCGTAGTCGGAGTCGTTGGCGATCTTGACGGCCTCGGTCTCGTCGCCGTACGGCAGCAGACAGATGACCGGGCCGAAGATCTCCTCGCGGGCGATCCGCATGGAGTTGTCGACGCCGCCGAAGAGGGTCGGCTCGACGTACCAGCCGCGGTCGATCCCGGCCGGGCGCCCTCCGCCGGTGAGGACCTTGGCGCCTTCCTCCTGGCCGATCCCGATGTAGTCGAGGGACCGGCGCTGCTGGCGCTCGGCCACCAGCGGGCCGACCTGGGTCGCCGGGTCCAGCGGGTCCCCGACCACGAGCGCGTCCGCCGCCGCTGTGAAGGCGTCGGCGATCTCGTCGTAGCGCGAGTGGGGCACCAGGATGCGGGTCTGCGCCACGCACGCCTGGCCGTTGTTCATCCAGGCCGCCGGGACGATGCCCTGGACCGCGGTCTCCAGATCGGCGTCCGGCAGGATCACCGCCGCGGACTTGCCGCCCAACTCCAGTGTGACCCGGGTGAGATGGCGGGCTGCGACTTCCATCACGCGCTTGCCGGCCGCGACCGAGCCCGTGAAGGAGACCTTGTCGACACCCGGATGCCCGACCAGGTACTCACTGACCTCGCGGTCGGCGGGCAGGATCGACAGCACGCCTTCCGGGAGCCCGGCCTCGCGTGCGATGTCGGCGAGGATGTACGCGTCCAGCGGGGACTCCGGCGACGGCTTGAGCACCACCGTGCAGCCGGCGAGCAGGGCGGGGGCGAGTTTGGCGGCGGCGATGAACTGCGGGACGTTCCACGGGACTACGGCCGCGACGACGCCGACCGGTTCGCGGCGCACCAGGATCGGTCCCAGCACACCGCTGCGCTGCTCCTCGTAGGTGAAGCCGCGGGCGACGGTGAGAGCCGCGTCCCACACCATCATCGCCCCGAGGGCCTGGGCGAGGACGCTCCAGGAGTAGGGGGAGCCGTTCTGCGAGCTGATCGAGCGGGCGATCTCCTCGTGCCGTACGGCGAAGGCGTCCTTGATCCTGCCCACCACCGCGATGCGCTCCTCGAGCGTGGTCCGCGGCCAGGGCCCTTCGTCGAAGGCCAGCCTGGCCGCGGCGACGGCACGGTCGACATCGGCCTCGGAGGCGTGCGGGACGCGCCCGATGACCTGCTCGGTGTGCGGGGAGACCACCTCGATGGTGTCCGTGCCGAGGGGATCGACCAACTCCCCGCCGATGAACAGCTTTCCGTGCTCGACCAGCTCGGTCATGACACCGCCTCCTGTGCACCGGCGATCCGCCGGAGTTGCCTCACGCGGGAAAGGGATCCTCTGACGCTGTTTCAGAACTGATACCAGTTCTAGTTACAGGAGGCCATACTCGGGACCGAGCACTCCCCCACCAGCGAATTCACAGGGGCCGACGGCCGCGACCGCACAGCCTTATCCTGCGGAGATGATCAAGCCAATCGAGCTGGTGATATTCGACTGCGACGGCGTGCTGGTCGACAGCGAACGCATCGCCGTACGCGTCCATGCCGTCCTGGGTAGGGAGTTGGGCTGGGCGCTCACCGAGGACGAGGTCGTCGAACGGTTCGTCGGCCGCTCCAGTGCCACCATCGGCGAACGGATCGCCGAGCGGCTCGGCGAGGAGACCGCCGCGATCTGGCAGAAGCGGTTCGAGCAGCTCCACCGCGAAGAGGTCGACGCCGGCCTCGCCCCCGTCGACGGACTGCCCGAGGCCCTGGCCGCGATCGACCTGCCGACCTGCGTCGCCTCCAGCGGTTCGCACGAGAAGATGCGCCACACCCTGGGACGCACCGGGCTGTACGAGCACTTCGCCGGCCGTATCCACAGCGCCACCGAGGTCGCTCGCGGCAAGCCGGCCCCGGATCTCTTCCTGTACGCGGCGGAGCGCATGGGAGTCGACCCTGCGGCATGCGCGGTGGTCGAGGACAGCCGGCCCGGCGTCGAGGCCGCCCGCGCCGCGGGGATGAGGGCCTTCGGCTACGCCGGGGGCCTGACCCCCGCCGAACGGCTCGAGGGCCCGGGCACGGTCGTCTTCCACGACATGCGCGCGCTGCCCGGCCTCATCGCGGGACGATGACGGGACTTCACCGCCGCGGAACGTGACGACGGACGGCACCGCCATTGTCGCCACAGGGATCTGATTGAGCGTCAGGTTTCGGTACAGTGAGCCACGCCCGCGCCGCAGGGGAAGGGACGAGGTCCTATGTCGCAGGTGCCACAGGTCCCGCAGGTGCCACAAGTCCCGGAGGTGCCACAGATGTCACATGTGACGGAGCACGGCGGTGGCGTCTGGTCCCTCCGCGTCCCCATCCCGGACAACCCCCTCGGCCACACCCTGGTCCATGTCGTCGACACGGACCGCGGCCCCGTCCTCGTGGACACCGGCTGGGACGACCCGGACTCCTGGACCGCACTCACCGAGGGCCTCGGCGCGCTGGGGATCCCGGTCACCGACATCCACGGGATCGTCATCACCCACCACCACCCCGACCACCATGGTCTGTCCGGCCGTGTCCGCGAAGCCTCCGGGGCCTGGATCGCCATGCACGCGGCCGACACCGCCGTCGTACGCCGCACCCGCGACGCCCACCCCGGCACCTGGCTCGCCTATCTGGCCGCGAAGCTCGCCGCCGCGGGCGCCCCGGACGAGCACCTCGCCCCGCTGCGGGCCGCCCGCACCGAAGACCGGACGCTCCCCCACGACCGCCGGCACGAGAAGGGCCCCCGCCTGCCCGGGCTCAGGGCCGCCCTGCCCGACCGCGAGATCGCCCCGGGGGAACTGCTCGACCTGAAAGGCAGACGGCTGCGGGCCATCTGGACACCGGGCCACACCCCCGGCCATGTCTGCCTCCACCTCGAGGAAGACCACCCGGCGGGCCTCCCCGGCCACGGGCGGCTCTTCTCCGGCGACCATCTGCTCCCCGGGATCTCCCCGCACATCGGCCTCTACGAGGACCCCGACGACGCCACCGTCACCGATCCGCTCGGCGACTACCTCGACTCCCTCGAACGCATCGGGCGCCTCGGCGTCGCCGAAGTGCTCCCCGCGCACCAGCACGCCTTCACGGACGCCCCGGCCCGGGTGCGCGAGCTCCTCGACCACCACGAGTCCCGCCTCACCGGACTGCTGGGCCTGCTCGCCACCCCGCTCACACCCTGGCAACTCGCCGAACGCATGGAGTGGAACCGCCCCTGGGACCGGATCCCCTACGGTTCGCGCAACATCGCGGTCTCGGAGGCCGAGGCGCATCTGCGGCGCCTGGTGAAGCTGGGGAAGGCGGAGGCGGTGCCGGGAAGTGAGCCGGTGGCGTACGTGGCGGTGTGACCCACGCCCCTGGGGACACCCCGGAGCCGGGCGGCTACGGGCCGGTAGAGTGAGGCCGTCGTCATCACGCCCGTACGAGGGGAAGCCGGTGCGTATCCGGCGCTGACCCTTCCCCCGAGCTGTGCGCTCCGCGCGAACTCGGGGAGGCCCCAGACCGTGCACCGTCGCGTCGGCGGCGAGCCGGAATGCCTCGTACCGGGATATGACGGCTCCTGCCGTCGGGAATCCGACACCGTCGGCGGAGGCACCGTCGAGGAACACGGGGCCGGAGCCCGGCGCCCGAGCGCGCCCGTGCCCGGCTCCCCGCAGGAGAGGCACCCCGTCATGACCGTCCGCCGCAGCGCAGCCGCGCTCGCCGCCGCTTCCGCCGTGTTCTGCGGCGCACTGGCCGGGGCTCCGGCAGCGACCGCCGCGCCCTCCCCCTCTCCCTCACCCGTGATCCCCGCCGGGCTGTACGGCACGAAGGACCCCACGTATGACGGGGTGTGGCGGCAGTCGCTGGCGTTCCTCGCGCAGGACGTCATGAAGGAGGTCCCGTCGGACCAGGCGGTGGGTTGGCTGATGGCGCAGCAGTGCGACAACGGCGGCTTCTCCGCGTACCGTCCCGACCCCTCGAAGCCCTGTGACATCAAGACCGTCTACGACACCAACGCCACCGCCGCCGCGCTGCAGGCGCTGACCGCGCTCGACGGGCATTACGAGGAGGTCCAGCACGGGATCACCTGGCTGCAGTCCGTACAGAACGCGGACGGCGGCTGGGGCTACAACACGGGGATGCCGTCCGACGCCAACTCCACGTCGATCGTGATCGGCGCGCTCGCCCTGGCGAAGGCGCGCCCGGCCACCATGAAGTCGTCCACGGGCAAGTCGCCGTACGACGCGCTGGTGTCGTACGCGATCCCCTGCACCGACAAGACGAGCGGCGGCGCCTTCGCCTACCAGCCCGACAAGGCCGGCAAGCTCGTCGCGAACGCCGATGCCACCGCGGCGGCCGTACTCGCCGGGCTCGGCCGCGGCATGATCTCCCTCGGCCCCGAGCCGGGGAACGCGCCGGAGTGCGTGAACACCGCCAAGGCGACCCCCGAGCAGTCCGCCCGCAACGGCGCGGCCTATCTGGAGAAGGCCCTGGCCAAGACCGGCCACCTCGACACCGCGCCGATGCCCGGTGCCGCCGACCCGGCACCCCAGCCCGACTTCGGCAACACCGCCGACGCCGTCCTCGCGGTCTCCGCCGCCGGTCACAAGGACACGGCCACCGCCTCGGTCGAGTGGCTGAAGAAGAACTCCGCCGCGTGGGCGAAGGAGGGCGGACCCGCCGCGTACGCGCAGCTGGTCCTCGCCGCGTTCGCCTACGGCGCCGACCCGCGCGACTTCGGCGGCGCCGATCTGGTCGCCCAGCTCAACGCGACCGGTCCCGAGCCCGCGTCCACGAACGCCCCGGCCCCGTCCGCTCCCGACGACGAGAGCGAGGCGGTGGGCGGCGACAGCGCCGGCATCTGGTGGATCGTCGGCGCGGGTCTCGCGGCGGGCGCCGGTATCGGCTTCCTGATCAGCAGCCGCCGAAAGAACAAGCAGTGACACAGGCGGGGAAGCCGCAACGGTCCGGTGCCGCGTCGGCGGCGGTGGCGCTGGCACTCGGCACGGCACTGACCACGGCGCTGACACTGCTGCTCGGCGCGGCACCCGCGCAGGCCGCCGGCTACCGGTACTGGTCGTTCTGGGTGTCCGACGGCGGGGCGAAGAACGGGGCGTGGACGTACGCCACCCAGGGCCCGGCCAGTGCCCGGCCCGCCGACGGCGAGGTCGACGGCTTCCGCTTCGCGGTCAGCGAGGACTCCGCGGACTCGGCGAAGCCACGCACCGCCCCCGACTTCGCCGCGCTGTGCGCCGGCACGCCCGCCAAGCCCGGCACCAAGCGGGTCGGCATCGTCGTCGACTTCGGCACCCCGGAGCACGCGCCCCCGGGCGAGACACCTCCGGCGCCCGGCCGGCGCACCGCCTGTGCCCAGGTCGACGCGTCCGCCACCAGCGCCGACGCCCTCGCCGCCGTGGCCAAGCCGCTGCGGTACAACAGCGCCGCGCTGCTCTGCGCGATCTCCGGGTACCCGGCATCGGGCTGCGGTGACCAGGTCGCGGACGGCGCCGGCCCGGACACCCCGGCGTCCGGGGGCACCTCGCGGGCACCGGACGCGGCGAAGCCCGGCGCGGCACCGGCGGACGGGAGCGCCCGGGATGCGGCCGGTCAGGACGGCGACGGACCGTCGCTGGGCGTCGTCGGCGGCGGGGCCGCGGTGGTCGCGCTCGGCGCCGCGGCGTTCTGGCAGGCGCGCCGCCGACGCGGATGAATCCGACGGCTCACGGCACGCCCGGCACGGTGCCGCCCGGCGGCTCCCGCCGCGGCGGCACCGGCCGGGGGACGACTCATGACGGCGGCGGCGTTCCACACCCCCGGGGGCGGCGTGCCTGGCGCGCCCCGGAGGCGAACCGGAGCAATGCCCTGCACGCCGGTGCCTGGTGGGTGTGGGCGCTGGGACTCGCGACCGCCGCGTCCCGCACCACCAACCCGCTGCTGCTCGGGCTGCTGGTCGGGGTCGCCGGGTACGTCGTGGCGGCGCGGCGCACCGACGCGCCCTGGGCCCGCTCGTACGGCGCCTTCATCAAGCTCGGGCTCTTCGTCATCGCCGTCCGGCTGGCGTTCTCCGCGTTCCTCGGCTCACCGGTGCCCGGTGCGCATGTCCTGGTGACCCTGCCCGAGGTGCCGCTGCCCGACTGGGCACAGGGCATCAGGATCGGCGGCCGGGTGACGCTCGAGCAGCTGGTGTTCGCGTTCTACGAAGGGGCGAAGATGGCCGCACTGCTGATCTGCGTGGGCGCGGCCAATGCCCTCGCCAACCCCGCCCGGCTGCTGAAGTCCCTGCCCGCCGCGCTGTACGAGGCCGGGGTCGCCGTCGTCGTCGCCATGACGTTCGCGCCGAACATGGTCGCGGACGTGGCACGGCTGCGCACCGCGCGGAGACTGCGCGGCCGCCCGGCCGGAGGCCTCGGGGCGATCGTCCAGATCGGGCTGCCGGTCCTGGAGGGGGCCCTGGAGCGATCGGTGGCGGTGGCCGCGTCGATGGACGCGCGTGGCTACGGGCGCAGGGCCGCCGTGCCGCCGGCCGTCCGGCACACGACCACGGTGCTCACGCTCGGCGGGCTGCTCGGCGTGTGCGCCGGGTCGTACGGGCTGCTCGCCGCGGAGGGCGCCGGCTACGGGCTGCCGGTGCTGCTCGCCGGATTCGCCGCAGCGCTGGCCGGGCTGTGGCTCGGCGGCCGCCGCCAGGTCCGCACCCGCTACCGCCCCGACCGCTGGGGTGTCCGGGCGTGGCTGGTGGCGGGGTCGGGCGTCGCGGTCGGCGCGCTCATGATCTGGGCGAACGACTACGCTCCGCAGGCCCTGCAGCCGGGGGTCGTCCCGCTGACCGCTCCGGCCCTGCCGCTGCTGCCCGCGGTGTCGGTGCTGATCGGCCTGCTGCCCTCCTTCATCGCACCCGTACCCGGGGGGCCGGGCGGGGCCGGGCGGCGGTCCGTGTCCGGGGAGCCGGACGCGGCCTCGCAGCCGTCCCGGTCCCGTTCCCCCGAGCCGTCCGTCCCCCAGGAGGAGCCGTGATCCGCTTCGAGAACGTCTCGGTGACGTACGCCGACTGCCCGGAACCCATCGTCCGGGGCGTCGATCTGACCGTCCCGGAAGGCGAACTGGCCCTGCTGGTCGGTCCTTCGGGTGCCGGGAAGTCGACTCTGCTCGGCGCGGTCTCCGGGCTGGTCCCGCACTTCACCGGCGGCACGCTGCGCGGCCGGGTCACCGTCGGCGGCCGGGACACCCGCAGCCACCGGCCCCGCGAACTCGCCGATCTCGTCGGCACGGTGGGCCAGGACCCGCTCGCCCACTTCGTCACCGACACGGTCGAGGACGAGCTGGCGTACGGCATGGAGTCCCTGGGCCTGAGCCCGGACGTGATGCGGCGCCGGGTGGAGGAGACCCTCGATCTGCTGGGCCTGGCCGATCTGCGCGACCGTCCGATCGCCACGCTCTCCGGCGGTCAGCAGCAGCGTGTGGCGATCGGCTCGGTGCTCACCCCGCACCCCAGGGTCCTGGTCCTGGACGAGCCGACGTCGGCCCTCGACCCGGCTGCCGCCGAGGAGGTCCTTTCGGTGCTCCAGCGGCTGGTGCACGACCTCGGTACGACCGTCTTCATGGCCGAGCACCGCCTGGAGCGCGTGGTGCAGTACGCCGACCGCATCGTCCTCCTCCCCTCGCCGGGCGCGGCGCCGGTCGTCGGTACCCCCGCCGAGATCATGGCGCTCTCGCCCGTCCACCCGCCCGTGGTGTCGCTGGGCCGCCTCGCGGGCTGGGACCCGCTTCCGCTCTCGGTCCGCGACGCCCGGCGCAAGGCGGGGGTGCTACGGGAGCGGCTGGCCGGAAGGACCCCGCCGGCTCCGGCCGGCACCGCCACCGGGCCGCTTCCGGGACCTGCCCCGGTCCCGGTGGCCGGTCCCGCCGCCGCACCGCGGGCCCGGGGGCTTCGGGCCGTGTTCACACGCGTACGGCGCGGCGTCCCGGCCGGGCGGCCCGCGGCGACCGTGCGCCCGGAGACACCCGCCCCGCCGCCGGCCGGCACCGCACCGCTCGTCAGCGCCGAGCGGCTCTCGGTGCGCCGTGGCCGGGTGGAGGCTCTGCGCGACGTCCGGCTCGAGGTGCGTGCCGGGGAAGCGGTGGCCCTCATGGGCCGCAACGGCGCCGGGAAGTCGACCTTGCTCGGCACCCTCGTCGGGATGGTCGGGCCGTCGTCGGGCGAGGTCCTCGTCGGGGGCCGCGTACCGCACCGCACACCTCCCCGTGAGCTCATCCGCGAGGTGGGACTGGTGCCGCAGGAGCCGCGGGACCTGCTCTACGCGGACACCGTGGGCGCGGAGTGCGCCACGGCCGACGCGGACGCGGGCGCCGCGCCCGGGACCTGCCGGGCACTGGTCTCCGCGCTGCTGCCGGACGTACCGGACGGCACGCACCCCCGCGATCTGTCCGAGGGCCAGCGCCTGGCGCTCGCGCTCGCCCTGGTGCTGACCGCCCGGCCCCCGCTGCTGCTGCTCGACGAGCCGACCCGGGGCCTGGACTACGCCGCCAAGGCACGGCTGGTCACCGTGCTGCGAAGGCTCGCGGCCGAGGGGCACGCCATCGTCCTCGCGACGCACGATGTGGAGCTGGCGGCCGAGCTGGCCCACCGTGTGGTGATCCTCGCGGACGGTGAGGTCGTCGCGGACGGCCCGACCGCCGATGTGGTCGTGTCGTCGCCCGCTTTCGCGCCCCAGGTGGCCAAGATCCTCGCCCCGGGGCCCTGGCTGACCGTCGCGCAGGTGGAGGGGGCGCTGTGACCACACGCAGGACCGCCGACCGCGCCGACAGCCCGGGACGCCCCGAGCGCCAGGCCCGGCCCATCCGGCTCGGCCCCCGTGCGATCACCGCTCTCGTCCTGGTCAGCGCCCTGGGCGTGGTCGCCTTCGGCTGGCCGCTGCTCGCCGGGGGTGGATCCGGTCTGGTCGCACACGCCCAGGACGCGCCCTGGCTGTTCGCCGCCCTGCTTCCGCTCCTCGTCGCCGTCGTCGTCGCGACGGTCTCCGACGGTGGTGTCGACGCGAAGGCCGTGGCGATGCTCGGGGTGCTCGCCGCGGTCGGGGCCGCACTGCGCCCGCTGGGTGCGGGGACGGCGGGGCTGGAGCCCATGTTCTTCCTGATGGTTCTGAGCGGCCGGGTCCTCGGTCCCGGCTTCGGCTTTGTCCTCGGCTCGGTGACGATGTTCGCGTCCGCCCTGCTCACCGGCGGTGTCGGGCCCTGGATGCCGTTCCAGATGCTGGCGATGGGCTGGTTCGCGATGGGCGCGGGGCTGCTGCCGGGCCCGCGGCGGGTACGGGGCCGCGCCGAGGTGGTGATGCTCGCCGGATACGGCTTCGCCGCGGCCTTCGCGTACGGCACGATCATGAACCTCTACGGCTGGACGATCGTCCCCGGCCTGGCCACGGGCGTCTCCTTCCAGCCGGGCGCTCCGGTGCACGAGAACCTGGTGCGTTTCGCGGCGTACTGTCTGGCGACCTCGCTCGGCTGGGATCTGGGGCGCGCGGTGCTGACCGCCGTACTGACGCTGGCGGTCGGATCCACGCTGCTGAAGGCACTCCGAAGGGCCACGCGACGGGCCGCCTTCGAGTCCCAGGTCACATTCGGGGCCCCGGAGGACCTCCCCAGCAGGTGAAGCGGCCCACAGGACCAAGGTCCCGAAACTACCCGTCTTCGTAGACATCTCCCGAGGACGGGTTTTTTGCTGACACGGCCACTGACCTGCACATACACCCCATATGTCCACTTAGGGACTTTGGTCCTCGATCCACCCTTCCTACTCGTATCCGGTAGGTGAGCCCGGTCACGGCAGGGGCCCTTCCCCCGCAGCTACAACTGTTCCCGTCGCAAGGCGCAGCAGGGCCTCGAGCCCGGCACACACGCCCCACTCGGCCCCGCCCTCGCGACCGAAATGCCCCCGACGTTAGGTATCGCCTTGTCTCGCTCGCTGTTCACCCGACTCGCCGCCCGCAACAAGTCCGTTGTCGCCGGCACCGCCGTGCTCCTCGGTGCGGCCGGTGCGGTGATGGGGACGACGACGACGGCTTCCGCCGCCACCGCCACCCCGCAGGACATCGCCAAGCAGATGATGCCCGCCGACCAGTTCCAGTGCTTCGACAAGATCGTGGAGCACGAGTCCAACTGGAAGCACACGGCGACCAACGCATCCTCCGGCGCCTACGGTCTGGTCCAGGCCCTGCCCGGCAGCAAGATGGCCAGCGCCGGCGCCGACTGGAAGACCAACCCCAAGACCCAGATCAAGTGGGGTCTGGAGTACATGAACGAGCGCTACGGCAGCCCCTGCGGCGCCTGGAACTTCTGGCAGGCCAACCACTGGTACTAAGCCAGTACCAAGCCACACCCGCCACGGGGACAGGGCACGCCTGACTTCGCAGGGCTCCGGAGCGACGACCGTCGCACCGGGGCCCTGTTCCCGTACATACGGGGCCCGTTCCCACAGGCGCCCGGTGAAGACGCCCGTGGGAACGGCAAGATCCAAACGAAGACCCCAGGTCGTGTCTTCCTAGAGCCGCTGGATGATCGTCCCCGTCGCCAGTGCACCGCCGGCACACATCGTGACCAGCGCGAACTCCTTGTCCCTGCGCTCCAGCTCATGCAGGGCCGTCGTGATGAGCCGAGCCCCGGTCGCCCCCACGGGGTGTCCCAGCGCGATGGCCCCGCCGTTGACGTTCACCTTCTCCAGGTCCTGCCCGAAGACCTGGGCCCAGCTGAGGACGACCGAGGCGAACGCCTCGTTGATCTCGACGAGGTCGATGTCGCCGAGCGACATCCCCGCCTTCCCCAGCACGGCTCGCGTCGCGTCGATCGGCCCGTCGAGGTGGTAGTGCGGATTCGCGCCGACCAGCGCCTGTGCGACGATCCTCGCGCGCGGCTTCAGCTTCAGCGCCCGCGCCATCCGCTTGGACGCCCACATGATCGCCGCGGCCCCGTCCGAGATCTGTGACGAGTTCCCCGCCGTGTGGACCGCGGTCGGCATCACCGACTTCAGACCGGCCAGAGCCTCCATCGAGGTGTCCCGCAGGCCCTCGTCGCGGTCGACGAGCCGCCACATCCCCTGCCCCGCGGCCTGCTCCTCCTCCGTGGTGGGCACCTGGACCGCGAACGTCTCCCGTTTGAACCGCTCCTCGGCCCAGGCGACACCCGCCCGCTCCTGCGAGAGCAGCCCCAGCGAGTCGACCCGCTCCCTGGTCAGCCCCCGGTGGCGCGCGATGCGCTCGGCGGCCTCGAACTGGTTGGGCAGATCGACGTTCCACTCGTCCGGCCATGGCTTGCCCGGGCCGTGCTTCGAGCCACTGCCCAGGGGCACCCGCGACATGGCTTCGACGCCGCAGCTGATGCCGATGTCGATGACGCCTGCCGCGATCATGTTCGCGGTCATGTGCGCGGCCTGCTGCGACGAACCGCACTGGCAGTCCACGGTCGTCGCGGCGGTCTCGTAGGGAAGCCCCATCGCCAGCCAGGCGTTGCGGGCGGGGTTCATGGACTGCTCGCCGGCATGGGTCACGGTGCCGCCGACGATCTGTTCGACGCAGTCGGCGTGGATGCCGGTGCGGCCCAGGAGTTCACGGTAGGTCTCACCCAGCAGATACGCCGGGTGCAGATTGGCGAGCGCGCCGCCGCGCTTGCCAATGGGTGTGCGTACGGCTTCGACGATGACGGGTTCCGCGGCCATGAGCTCGTCCTCTCCTCGCACCCGGCGGAGGTCGTCCCGGTGCCCCCGCGCGGCGCACAGCGAAGAACTAGTACGCGTTCTAGTTCTCCTTGCAGTCTTATGAGGCTTACCCCCGGTACGCAAGGGTCTTGCACGGTCCCCGCACGCAACAGTTCCCGCCGTATCCCTTGCCAGTTGTAGAACCCGTTACTACCTTGCGGATAAATCTGATGGGTCGTCAGACGATGGAGCCGCCCCATGTCCTGTCCAGCGCTGCCCGACGGGTTCGACGCCACCGACCCCGACCTCCTCCAGAGCCGCATCCCCTTCCCGGAGTTCGCCGAACTGCGCCAGGCCGCGCCGGTCTGGTGGTGCCCCCAGCGCCGCGGCATCACCGGCTTCGACGACGACGGCTACTGGGCCGTCACACGGCATGCGGACGTCAAGTACGTCTCCACACACCCGGAGTTGTTCTCCTCGACCGAGAACACGGCCATCATCCGCTTCAACGAGCACATCAACCGCGACCAGATAGACGCCCAGCGGCTGATCATGCTCAACATGGACCCGCCCGAACACACCCGGGTCCGCCAGATCGTCCAGCGCGGCTTCACTCCACGCGCGATACGGAGCCTGGAGACGGCGCTGCGCGACCGGGCGCGGAAGATCGTCGAGGAGGCGAAGCGCAACACCGGGCCCGACGGCACCTTCGACTTCGTCAACAGCATCGCGGTCGAACTGCCCCTGCAGGCCATCGCCGAACTGATCGGCGTTCCCCAGGAGGACAGGGCCCGCATCTTCGACTGGTCCAACAAGATGGTCGCCTACGACGACCCCGAGTACGCCATCACCGAGGAGATCGGCGCCGAGGCGGCGATGGAGCTCATCGGCTACTCGATGAACATGGCCGCCGCCCGCAAGGAGTGCCCGGCCAAGGACATCGTGACGCAGCTCGTCGCGGCGGAGGGCGAAGGCAATCTGTCGTCGGACGAGTTCGGCTTCTTCGTGCTGCTGCTCGCCGTCGCCGGCAACGAGACCACGCGCAACGCCATCAGTCACGGCATGCACGCGTTCCTCACCCACCCCGAACAGTGGGAGCTCTACAAGCGGGAGCGTCCGGCGACGGCGGCCGACGAGATCGTGCGCTGGGCCACGCCGGTCGTCTCCTTCCAGCGCACGGCGACCCAGGACACCGAACTCGGCGGCCGCCAGATCAAGAAGGGCGACCGGGTGGGGCTGTTCTACTCGTCGGCAAACAACGACCCGGAGGTCTTCGACCACCCCGGCGTCTTCGACATCACCCGGGACCCCAACCCCCACCTCGGCTTCGGTGGCGGAGGCCCGCACTTCTGCCTCGGCAAGTCGCTCGCCATCCACGAGATCGACCTCATCTTCAACGCCGTCGCGGACACCCTGCCCGATCTGCGCCTCACGGGCGACCCCCGGCGGCTGCGCGCCGCCTGGCTCAACGGCATCAAGGAACTCCAGGTCAGTGTGGGCGGCGGCGCCTGAGCCGCCCACGCCGCGCCCGGACAGGGGGGACGGGGGCTTTCCCCACGCCCGCCCCCGTCTCCCGCCCGGGCCGCCGTCCGTCCGTTCCAGGGACCTCGGGGAACCTCAGGGGGCGCCCTCGTCCAGATGGCTGAGCAGGTCGGGCTGCAGCGATCCGACCCGCACACCGAGCGCGGTCAGGACCTCCATCGCCACCGTGTCGCCGTGCGCGAGGAGTCCGAGGAGCATGTGCCCGGTGCCGATGCGCTCCTGGCCCCGGGTGTGCGCCTCGCGTACGGAGAGCTCCAGCGCCCGCTTCGCGCCTTCGTCGTACACGGGGCGCGGGAACTGGAAGGCGCCCGGGCCGAAGGTGTCGTCGGCCCGCCGCTTGATCTCCTCCACGTCCACCCCGAGCCCCGCGAGGGCGTCCTTGGACGCCTGCGCGCTGTTCCCCACGACGCCGGCGGCCTCGAGGATCCGCGCGGTCTCCTGCCTGGCCCGGGCCAGCTCGACGCCATGCCGCCCCAGGGCCCGCCCGGCGGTGCTCTCTCCCGTGGCGGCCAGCCCGAGCAGCAGATGCTCCGTGCCGACGTGGTCGTGGTCGAAGGCGACGGCCTCGTCCTGCGCCGCAAGCACGGCCTGCTTGGCGCGATCGGTGAAGTACTCGAACAACTCAGCTCTCCTTGCCCATGGCTTTACGTCGGCCCGCGTGCTTCTCGTGGACCGACTGACGGCTGATCCGCAAGGCGTCGGCGATCTGCTGCCACGTCCAGCCCTTCTCACGGGCGTTGTCGACGTGCAGCCGCTCCAGTTCCTCGAGCAGCCGTCGCAGCGCCACGATGGCCCGCAGTCCGACGGCGGGGTCCTTGTCCATGACCTGCCCGGCCAGCGAGGCGGGTGTGTCGCCCTGTGTCATGTCCGTCAGGTTAGCCTGACACGCATCCGGAGTGTCAAGGATCCCTGACAGTCCGGTCCGGGATCCCTGCCAGGCCGGTCCGGCAGCCGGAGCGCACCGCCGGTGTTCACGGGCGACGGCGCCCGCTCACGCCTTCGCCGCCAGGATGGTGTCGAGCCAGTCGAAGACCCTCTGGTCGAACAGCGAGCGGTTCCACGCCTCGGTGTGGCCGAGTGCCGCGTCCTCGACACGGAAGTGGACCAGAGTCTTCGGCCCGTGCAGCGCCTCGTACAGCCGGGGCGCCTGCGCCGCCAAAGGGTCGTCGTCGTTGCCGACGACGAGCGTGGGGCAGCTGATGCCCTCGACGACTCCGGACAGCCGGTAGCGGTTGAAGTCGACGATGTAGGCGCCCAGCGAGTCGAGTCCGTGCACCCACATGCCCCGCTGGACCATGTGCCAGCGTGCGATGGGGTCTTCGGCGAACGGTGCCACCAGGGGATCGATCTCCTCGGGGTCGCCGCCGGGGAGCAGGTCCCACACCTCAGGCGCCAGCGGCATGGACTCGATGGGGTCGAGCAGGCCCGGGTCCGCGATCAGTGCGGCGACCCGGTCGTCCCCGGAGACCCCGCGCGGTGCGAGATAGCCGCCGAAGCTCCACCCCATGACGGCGATACGCGAACCGTCGATCTCGGGTCTGCCGATCGCGTAGTCCATCACCGGGCGCAGCACGGTCTCCCAGTCCGGGCGGATCGGCAGACCCTGCTCGATCAGTACGCGGCCCTGGCCCGGGCCGTCGACGAGCAGGCAGGCGTAGCCGCGGCGCACCGCCGGCAGGGCATGGGACCAGTACATCTCGTGGATGTCGGAGTCATAGCCGTTGACGCCGAGCAGGGTCGGCCGTGCGACGCTCCTGTCGTCGTCCGGCAGACAGAGGCAGCCCGGCAGGGTGGTGCCCTCGAAGGGGATCTCGACCAGTTCCACGGGCCGTTCCGCGAGGGCGGCCATGCGCGCGAAGCACTCGCTCTCCTGCCGGAACGACTCGGCGAGCCGCGGGTCGACGGGGGCACCGTAGAGCGGCTGGTAGGCGACGCGGTGGTACGTCGTCGCCCGCCAGAAGCCGTCCAGGGCGCTCACCCGGTGGCCGTGCGCCGCGCTGTCCTCGGCCGCCTCCGCCACCCGCCGGGCGGTGGCCGACCAGGCACGGTGCCATGCGTCGCTGTCACCCGCGGGAATCCGGCCGGCGGTGGCCAGGCACTCGCCGTACTCGGCACCGCCCCGGCTGATCAGCTCCAGCGCCCGGTCGGCGTGCATCTGGAACAGCGGGTCGTCGAACAGCTTCATGGCCGAACCTCTTCGCGGAGCGGGATGTCCGGGGGGCTCGTGTGTGGGCCGTCGTCCCGCTGGTCCGCCGCCGGTCCACGCCCGTATGCCCCGCCGATCCTCCACCGGCCCGCGTCCGCACGGCCGAGGCGCGCCGCGCGGACCACCGACCGGTCTACGGCCTCGGACGACCGGCACGGACTGCCGATGTAACAGCTGATACATTCGACCGTGTGACGACTTCCGACTCCGCACGCTGGCTCGTGCTCGTGATCCGGATTCCCGCCGAGCCCTCCCGGCACCGGGTAGCCGTCTGGCGGGAGCTGCGCAAGCTCGGAGCGCTCTCGCTCGGGCAGGGCATCTGGGCCGTGCCCGACGTGCCCGTCTTCGCCGGCGGTGTGCACCGCGCCCTGGAGCTGGCCGAGCGTGCCGAGGGCCAGGCGCTGGTCCTCGAAGCATCCGGACGAGGGGCGCAGGACGCCGAGCGTCTGCGGGCGATGTTCGACGAGCTGCGCCGCGACGACTGGACCGAATTCCTGGCCGACTGCGAGAAGTTCGAGCAGGAGATCGCCAAGGAGATCCGCATCGCGAAATTCACCCTCGCCGAACTGGAAGAGGAGGAGCAGAGCCTGGAACGGCTGCGTCGCTGGCACCGGGACCTGACCGCCCGTGACGTCTTCGGCTCACCCCTCGCCGCACCCGCCGCGCAGCGCCTCAGGCAATGCGCGAGTGCCTGCGAGCACTACGCCGAACTGGTCTTCAAGGCCCTGCACGAGCACCCCGGGGACGGCGGCAGGCCGGACGAGCTCACCTGAGGACGACCGAAGGCAGCCAAGAGCAGCCGTTGGACCCACCGAAGTCGAACCCATCCGAAGTCGCACGCATCCGAAATCGCACGCATCCGAAGTCGAACCATCCGAAATCGACCGACGACGACACCTGAGGACGGCCGATGAGCACGCCCACCGTGGGGACGCCCGCCCGCACCGCACCGATACGGCAGATGTGGCCGCTGTACGCGGCCGGCTTCACCACCGCCTTCGGCGCGCACGGTATCGCCGCCAACCTCGGCGGCTTCTCCGACGACGCGGTCACCTCCCTCCTCGTCCTCGGCGGCCTCCTCGCCCTCTACGACGGCGCCGAAGTCGTCCTGAAGCCGGTCTTCGGCACCCTCGCCGACCGGATCGGCGCCAAACCGGTCCTGGTCGGCGGGCTCATCGCCTTCGCCGCCGCCTCCGCGCTGTACCTGGCGGCCGGGAGTCCCGAGTGGCTGTGGGCCGCTCGGCTCGGTCAGGGAGCCGCCGCCTCCGCGTTCTCCCCGTCCGCTTCCGCGCTGGTGGCCCGGCTCAACCCGGCGGCCAAACACGGCCGCGCCTTCGGCAGTTACGGCTTCTACAAGTCGGTCGGCTACACCCTCGGCCCGCTGCTCGGCGGCGTCCTGGTGTGGGCCGGCGGTCTGCGGCTGCTGTTCGCCGTACTCGCGGTGCTCGGCGCCGCCGTCGCCTGCTGGGCGGCGCTCGCCGTACCGGCCGTACCGCCCCTGCCCAGGCAGCGCCAGACCCTTCTGGACCTCGACCGGCGGCTCGCGGACCGCTCCTTCCTCGCCCCGACCGGGGCGCTCGCGGCGGCCACCGCCGCGCTCTCCGTCGGCGTCGGCTTCCTTCCGGTGTCCGGCGCGGCCGCGGGCCTCGGCACGATCGCGACCGGGGCCGCGGTCTCCGTCCTGGCCGCGACCGCCGCCGTCGTCCAGCCCTACGCGGGCCGCGCACTGGACACGGGGCGCCTGGCCACGGGTACGGGGATCGCCGCCGGCCTCGGTGTCACCTCGGCCGGGCTGGTGTGCGCGATGGTGCCCGGACTCCCGGGCATCCTCGGCTCGGCCACGCTCATCGGGGCCGGGACCGGGCTGATCACCCCGCTCGGCTTCGCCGCCCTCGCCGCCGCGACCCCGGCCGAGCGCCTCGGTCAGACCATGGGATCCGCCGAACTCGGCCGCGAACTCGGTGACGCGGGCGGCCCGTTGCTCGTCGCCGCCGTCGCCACGACCGCCACGCTCACGTGGGGCTTCGCTGCCCTGGCAGTCGCTGTGGCCTTGTGTGCGGTGCCCGCGCTCGTGCGCCGTCGACCCGTCGGCACGGCGGAAGAGAGCTGAACTCCGGGATCCTGGAACGCTCCGGGATCCGAGAACGCTCCGGGATCCGGGAACGGCGCGCGTCGGGCCCGGACGGCACCCCCCACCCCCAATAGAGTGCTGATCATGACCATGACGTTCAGCGAACCGTTCCTCCGCCTCACCGAGCAGCACGCCGCCTGGGGCGCCGAACAGCTCGAGACCCTCAACGCGTTCCTGCCCGAAGGCGACTGGAGCGCCGATCTCGGGGAGTGCCTCTACCGGCAGGGCGGTTGCGAACTGCGGATATCGCTGCTCGGCACGTTCGACACCAACGAGCGGTCCTGGCTGTGGTCCTGGGCGAACCCCGGCTTCCAGGGCGGGCCGGCGGTCGCCGCGGCCGAGCGGATCAGGGAGTACGGACAGGCGCACGGCGTCCCCGAGTTCACCGGGGACGTGATCGACCTCTCCGCGCACGCCGACCCCCGGTTCGCGGCCGAGAACCTGGCCTTCACCGCGATGGGCGTACTCGGCGCCGCCGGCTACATCGGCGTGGAGGCGAGCCCCGACGCCCGGGCCTACTTCCTTCCCGACGACCCCCAGGTCCCACGGGCCGAGCCGCACGCGGTCAGGCTGCCGCGGATCCTGCTCACCGGCGCTCAGCTGCTCGGCGGGTCCGCACGCAGGGTCGTGGAAGGCTACTTCGCGCACCACGGCCTCCCGCAGCGCGCCGAGGCCGACCGGATCAGCGCGGGACTGGCCGACGGCGGCACCGTCGACGTGCTGTTCGACGAGTTCGACCGCATCGCCGCGGTGAAGGTCAACACCGGTGAGCCCACCTCCGATTGAGCCCGTCTTCGGTTGAGCCCGTCTTCGGTTGAACGGGACACAGCCCGAGCGGGACACCTCTCGAGCAGGACGCGGCTCGAGAGGCCGGCGGCGTAATCCGGTGGTCGATCGGGTCGGGGCGGTGGTTCCATGCCCGTCGTGACTGACATGGATCTTGAGAATGCCCCGGAACCGCTCGACCGGCTCGACCGACTGGACCGGATCGAGCGCTACTACGACGCGGTGCCGCGCTCCGGCGCCCGCGCCGAGGACTTCGGTCCGCTGAGGCTGTTCGTCAGGGAGGGCGAGGGCTGGCCGTTCTACGCCCGTCCCACCCCGGGATGGCAGGGCGCGGCGAGCGCCGCCGACGTGGACCGGGTGCGTGCCCGGCAACGGGAGCTGGGGGCGCCGGAGAGCTTCGAGTGGGTGGGCGACCTCGTGCCGGGGCTGCGGGCCGCGGTCGAGGCGTCCGGGCTCGTGGTGCACGAGCACCCGCTGATGGCCCTCGCCGGCGATGCACCGGCGCCTCTCGCCTCCGGCCCGTCCGACGAGGCTGCGGACGGCGCCCCCGGCGCCCCTGCGGTGCGAATCCTCGGCCCGGACGATCCGGCGCTGCCCAGCGCACTGGCCGTTCCGCAACTCGCGTTCGCCGAGCCCGGGACCCGCATCGGCACCGCGGGCGCCGACGAGCTGGCCAAGGCGACCGCGGCGGTGGTGAACGACGGCACGCTGGAGCGCGCTGCCGACCGGATCCGGGCAGGGCTGACCACGGTCGCCGCGGCCGTGGCGGACGGCGTGGCGCTGTGCGCGGGACAGCACCAGCGCGTGGGTGAGGTCACCGAGATCGTCGGAGTGGGAACACTGCCCAGCGCCCGGCGCCGCGGCCTGGGGATCGCGGTCACCACGGCTCTGGTGGCGGATGCACGGGCCCAGGGCGTCTCCACCGTGTTCCTGTCCGCAAGAGACGAGGACGTGGCCCGGATCTATGCCCGCGCCGGCTTCCGCCGGGTCGCCACGGCACTGATCGCGGAGCCGTCCGGCCCCGCGTAGCCGGCCCGCGGAGAACCGGGATCCCGCCATCGGTGCGGCTACGGAGTCCCGCTCGGCAGCGCCCCGTAGCCGCATCCGCACGGATACCGGCTGACGGACACGGACTGATCGACTGGCGAAGCCGGGGCCGCGGGCGGATCCTGGCTGGACGCGGCGATCCACCCGAGGGGGCGCCGGGACAGCTCGTCCCGGCGCCTCTTCGGGCCGCGAACCCGCAGGTGAGCGCGGGAACCGAACCGTCCGCCGCGTCGTCCGAAGGGTCATGTGGGGGACACGGGGGATACACAGGGTTCTGCTGCTGGTCTGCGCGCTGCTGGCGCTGCAGATCGGCTCACTGGTCGCGCCGGCGTACGCCTGCGGCTGCGGCGCGATGATCCCGTACGGACAGTCGCGGATGGCCGTAGAACGGGAGACGTCGGCCGTTCACTGGGACGGCCGCACGGAACAGATCGTCATGCGCTTCACGGTGGGCGGGAACGCGCCCCGCGCCGCCTGGATCATGCCCGTACCGACCAGGGCCACGGTCGAGCTCGGGGACCCGGAACTCTTCGGCGAGCTGTCTGACCTCACCGTCCCCGAACACCGCACCCGGCACTACTTCTGGCCGCGCTCCGGGGACTGGCCCTTCGGCTCCGCGGATGGGAGCGTCGGCGACGCGGCACCTCGACCGGGCGCCGCTGCACCGCCCGTCGGTGTGATCGGGCGCGAACGTCTCGGCGACTTCGATGTGGCCCGGCTGACGGCCACCGATCCGGACGCGCTGCGCGGCTGGCTCGACGACAACGGCTTCGAGCTGCCGGACCGGCTGACGCCGGAGCTGAGGCCGTACGTCGACAAGAAGTGGGAGTACGTCGCCGTCAGGCTCGCCCCCGACCGCAAGGACGCGGTGCTCGGCGGCACGCTCGACCCCCTCCGGATCCGGTTCGCCAGCGACCGGCTGGTCTACCCGATGCGGCTGTCGCGGCTCGCCAGGACCCCACAGTCGCTGAGCCTGTACGTCCTCGCGCCCCACCGGATGGAGCCCCGCGGCACGATCGGGGGCGACGCGCCCGAGGTGACCTTCGCCGGCGAGGTCCTGCCGGCCGGTGCGATCGGGCGGCTGACGGCGGGCGCACCGGTGTTCCTCACCGCCATCGACCAGGAGTTCCCGGTGCCGTCACACATCGACGGGGACCATGAACTGCTGCGGGCCTCGGCCGACACTCCGTACCGGCGGGTGCTGTGGCGGGACGAGTTGCTGACCGCCGCAGGAGTGCCGGTGTGGCTGGTCGCGGTGGCCGGGGTGCTGCTGGTGCCGGCGGTGGGCGTTGCCGTGACACTCAGGAAGCGCCGCCGTCGTCAAGGTAGGTTCGCGGTATGACCAACGACCAATGGAACGACGTAGACGCCTACTTCATCGATCAGCTCTCCCCGGACGACGAGGCGCTGAGCGCTGCCGTCGCCGCGAGTGACGCGGCTGGGATGCCCAGCATCGCCGTCGCCGCCAACCAGGGCAAGCTGCTGCATCTGCTGGCCCTCACCCAGGGTGCGCGGAAAATCCTCGAGATCGGGACGCTCGGCGGCTACAGCACGATCTGGCTGGGCCGTGCGCTGCCCGCCGACGGGCGGTTGGTCTCGCTGGAGTACAGCCCCGCGCATGCCGAGGTGGCCCGTACGAACCTCGCCCGGGCGGGTCTCGACAAGATCGCCGAGGTGCGTACCGGCGCCGCGCTCGACTCCCTCGCGCAGCTGGAGGCCGAGGGCGCCGGCCCGTTCGACTTCTTCTTCATCGACGCGGACAAGGTGAACAACCCCAACTACGTGGAGTGGGCGGTGAAGCTGTCCCGGCCGGGCAGCGTCATCGTCGTCGACAACGTGGTGCGCGGAGGTGCGGTGGCCGACGCGGCGAGCGAGGACGAGTCGGTACGCGCCACCCGCCGCATGATCGAGCTCGTCGCCGCGCACCCGAAGCTCAGCGCGACGGCGGTGCAGACGGTGGGGGCCCGGAGTTACGACGGGTTCCTCCTGGCCCGGGTGCAGGTCTAGGGGGTTTCTGATGGATCTCCGTGGAGGAAGGAGCGGCGTCCGGTGCGTGCTCTCGGGGTGCCGGCTGGAAGCCCTCGTACTGGACGTACTTGGGCTTTCGGCCGGTGCGGCGAGAGCGAGTGCCGGGCGTCGCGACGCCGCGGAGATCCGTCAGAAGCCCCCTAGTGCTGTGACCGGATAGGTTCACCGGCTCGCGGTGTCCTGCACGGCGTCTCGCTGCGTTGTCGAATCACCCGAGTACATCCAGTACAAGGCCGATTCTCCGCCTGGCGATACACCGCACAGGACGCCGCGAGCTTCCCGGCAAACCTATCCGGCCACAGCACTAGGTACTGACCAGGTCCGGACTACGTACCGTCCGGACGGCCCGGGTCTCCGGGACGACCCTGCGCTGACGACGGTGACGGCAGGGGCGGCGGAAGCAGCCCCTGCCGTCCCGCGCTCCCCGCGTCGATCGGCTCACCCGCCGGGGCACCCGCCTGCCACGCGGCGAACAGCGGCACCGTGCCGCTGCCGTCGAGGACGACGATGCCGAAGGGGCGGTCGAAGGCGACGCGCAGGGTCCTGCGCGGACGGGGCGGCGCTCCGCCCGGACTGGCGAGCACGACCGTCACGGCCGCCGCCTCGACACCGAGTTCGGCGACCTTGACGACCGTCTCCTGGACGACGTGGGAGATCGCGATCGGCTCTGGGGAGAGCCCGGAGAAGTCCGCGCCCGGGGAGGTCGCCGAGACCACTCCGAACGCGGGGAGCTGCGGCGTGACCTCGATCGTGGTGCGCAGCGAGAACCGGGGAAGTGCCAGAGCGATGACCTCCGCGTCGAGGGGCCCGTGCATCCCGGCCGGTGCCCAGGCGGCGGGCAGCACTTCGGCAGGACCCGCGCCCTTCGGCCCGAGCACCAGGCGCACCCTCGCCGGTGCGCCCCTGCCGGGCGGGGCGCCGGGTCCGGCGGCGCAGAGCAGTTCGACGACCGTGGCCCCGCCGGCGGTCCATGTCTCCGCCGGGCTCAACTGCCGGTGCATGGTGGGCACATGGTGCACGGCTCCCGCCGCGTCGGTGAACGGGGCGAGGCGGGTCCGGTGCGCGGGGAACGGCGTCTGCCAACGCGCCTTCAAGGCAAGGGCGTTGACCACGGCGAGCAGCGTGTCGGGCTGGATGGGGACGGGCAGCTTCTCGATCTGGCCGCCGGTTGTCTCGTTCACCCAGGCGTCGATCTCGTCCTGGTCGAGGTGTCCGAACCCGATGTCCGGCAGGGCCTCACGATAGGCGCGGTAGACGGGGATTCTGCTCCACACCCGTGTCGCGACGGCCAGGGCATCGGTGCCGGCGATCGCCCGCGCAGCCCCGGTGACCGCGTGCGCGGCGTCCTCGCCCGCGATCCCGAGCAGCGCCCGCAACTCCGTCTCGGTCGCCCCCCGCGCCCCGGCGGCCACCGCCCCCAGGGCCAGCCACAGCCCGGCGGGCGAACAGACGAAGTCGCCGCGCCCGCCCCGCTCAAGCAGCCGGAACCAGCGTGCCCCCAGCTCACGAACCGCCGGTGCGTGTCCGACAAGTCCCGCCCCGTCCGTCACGGCCGCCGCCCCCTATCCTGCCTGCATGAGCATCGTGAAGATCAATGTACTGACGGTTCCCCAAGAGCAGCGCGAGACCCTCGAGAAGCGCTTCGGCGCCCGCGCCGGTCTGGTGGAGTCCTCCGACGGCTTCGAATGGTTCGAGCTGCTCCGGCCCGTGGAGGGCACCGACCAGTACCTCGTCTACACGCGCTGGCGCGACGAGGAGTCCTTCCAGGCGTGGATGGAGGGACCGATGAAGGCGGCGCACCAGGGCGGCGGAGGCGAATCCGGCGACCGCCCCCGCCCGGCGGCGAGCGGCTCCCAGGTGTGGTCCTTCGAGGTCGTCCAGCAGGCCGCGCCCAAGGGCGAATAGGTCCGACCAGGGCCTGTCCGGCAGACGACACCGGGCGAAGACGACGAAGGGCAGGGAGTTTTCGCTCCTTGCCCTTCTCAACGTGTAGCTCACGGTGGGCCTTGCGGAATCTCCAGGTGGTCTCGGCGCACGGCTGGGTAGAGTCGTGCGATGCCCGAGCTGAAGCGGCTGCATGCCGGCCACGCCCCGGCGGTCCTGGCCTTCGAGCTGGCGAACCGCGCCTACTTCGCCGCCTCCGTCCCCGACCGCGGCGACGAGTTCTTCGACCGGTACACCGACCGGCACAACGCCTTGCTGGCCGAGCAGGAGGCCGGTGTCTGCGCCTTCTATGTGCTCGTCGACGAGGACGGCGCGGTTCTGGGCCGGTTCAACCTGTACGACTTGGAGGACGGCGCTGCCGCACTCGGCTACCGGGTCGCCCAGCACATCGCCGGCCGCGGCGTGGCGACCGCGGCCGTCCGGGAGCTGTGCCGGCTGGCGGCGGCCCGGCACGGGCTGCACACACTGCGGGCGGCCACCACACTCGGCAACGCCGCGTCCCAGAAGGTGCTGGCCAAGGCCGGGTTCCTTCCCGTCGGCCCGGCCGACCCGGCCGTCCTCGACGGTGAGGCAGGCACCTGGTACCGGTGTGACCTCGTGCCTCAGCCGTAGACCGCGACTCAGCCGGACCAGGTGGCGCCCACCCGCTGGGCACTCCGGAGGGTTGGCTGCACCCCCCTGGATGGCGCCCCTTCTCGGACCCTGCGCGCGATATTCGCTCGCGCCGTGACACCGGGGCCGCGTACACAGTCGGCGTGACGACTTGGTCCCTGCGCCCCGAGCACTTCGGCACCCCTGACGCGACCGCCCTGCGCCGCGCCTACTACGGCGAGGTCGCGGGCCGGTACTGGGGACGCCCCGCGACTGCGGCGGAGGTCGATGCCGGGCTGGCGGGCGACGGGGTGGAGCGGCTCGTGCCGCCCAGCGGGGAGTTCGTCGTCGGTCGGTACGGAGGCCGGCCCGGGGCGTGCGGGGGCGTGCTGATGCTGGATGCGGGCACCGCCGAGCTGACGCGGGTGTACGTACGGCCGGGATTGCGCGGTAGCGGCGGCGGGGCGGCGCTGCTCGGCTCCCTGGAGCGGGCGGCCCGGCGGCTGGGTGCGACGCGCATGGTGCTCAACACCCGGCTGGATCTCGTCGAAGCGCGGGCGCTGTACTCGCGCGGCGGTTACGCGGAGATACCGGCGTACTGCCAGGGGCCGTACATGGAGGTCTGGTACGGCAAGGAGCTCTGACACGGACGTCACCGTGCGGGCTCCCCCGCGGCCTCGGACAGGGGTCAGCGCGGCGGGCGCTGGTGGCGCCACGCCTCGTGGTCGCGGTGCGCCTCGCCGCTGTACGGCCTCTCGCCGTCCGAGCCGCCGAGCTCCGCGGTGAGCTCCTTGACCAGCTGCACCAGGTCCGTGGGCCGGTCCGGCCCCCACCAGTCGCCGAGCAGCCGGGCCAGGGACTCCTCCCGGGCCGCCGCCAGTTTCGCCGCCGCGGCGGCCCCCTTGTCGGTGAGCGTCAGGGACAGTCCCTCGCGCCGGGCCAGCCCGCGCTCCTCCACCTGCCGGGACGCCTCGGTGATCGCCTTGAGCGGTACGGCCGTGACGTCGGCGAGCCGGGACGGTTCGACCGTGCCGCACCGTTTGATGCGCAGCAGCAGCCAGCTCGCCGCAGGGGACAGATCGAGCCCCGCGGCCCGGGTGATCTTCACATAGATCGCCTTGCGGCCCTCGCGCGCACCCAGCACCGACAGGGCGCGGGCGCACTCGTCGTAGGAGGACCGTTCCACGGGGTTGGAGGCGAGTGTTTCGGTGACTTCCGGCGCGGTGACCGAACCGCGCAGCTTGTCCTCCCTCAGGTAGCAGGCGAAGACGAAGGCGATGAGGACGATCGGGGAGGCGTAGAGGAAGACGTCCGTGATGGCGGTCGAGTAGGCGTCCACCGCCTGCGGCTGCAGGGCCGGTGGGAGGTCGGCGATGGACCGGGGGTCCGCGGCGAGCGCGTCGGGGCTCGTGCCGGGTGGAAGCCGCCGTCCGGCGAGCGCGTCGGCGAGCCGCTCGTTGAGCAGGGTGTTGAAGATCGTGCCGAAGACGGCGACCCCGAACGACGCCCCGATGGAGCGGAAGAACGTCGAGCCCGATGTCGCGACGCCGAGGTCCTCGTAGTTCACGGCGTTCTGCACGGCCAGCACCAGCACCTGGATCACCATGCCGAGTCCGGCGCCGAAGACGAAGAAGAACGTGCCGATCTGCCAGGCCGGTGTGTCCCGCTCCAGCTGGTGCAGCAGAAGCAGGCCGAGCGCGGTGACGGCGGTGCCGAGGAGCGGGAAGACCTTCCAGCGTCCCGTACGGCTGACGATCTGGCCGGACACCGTGGACGTGAGCAGCAGCCCGAAGACCATCGGCAGCATGTGCACACCGGACATGGTGGGGGTCACGCCCTGCACGACCTGCAGGAACGTCGGCAGGAACGTCATCGCGCCGAACATCGCGAAGCCGACGATGAAGCTGATCACGGAGACGAGGGTGAAGGTGCGGATCCGGAACAGCCTCAGGGGCAGCACAGGCTCGGCCGCACTGCGCTCGACGTGCACGAAGACCGCGAGGAGTACGACTCCCAGCACGGCGAGGCCGATGATCTGCACCGAGTCCCAGGCCCAGGTGGTGCCGCCGAGGGATGCGACGAGGACCAGGCAGGTGGCGACCGCCGCGATCAGGAACGTGCCGAGGTAGTCGATGGTGTGGTGGGTGCGGCGCACCGGGATCTGCAGCACGGCGGCGATGACGAAGAGAGCGACGATGCCGACGGGCAGATTGATGTAGAAGACCCAGCGCCAGCTCAGATGCTGGGTGAAGAGCCCGCCGAGGAGCGGTCCGAGGACACTCGCCGCGCCGAACACCGCACCGAACAGGCCCTGGTAGCGGCCGCGTTCACGGGGCGGGACGACATCGCCGACGATCGCCATCGACAGCACGATCAGCCCGCCGCCCCCGAGGCCCTGCAGGGCGCGGAAGGCGATGAGCTGGCCCATGTCCTGGGCGATCCCGCACAGGGCGGAACCGATCAGGAAGATGACGATCGCGGCCTGGAAGAGCTTCTTGCGACCGTACTGGTCGCCGAGTTTGCCCCACAGGGGCGTGGCCGCGGTCGAGGCCAGCAGATACGCGGTCACGACCCAGGACAGATGCTCCAAACCGCCGAGTTCGCTGACGATCGTCGGCAGGGCGGTGGAGACGATGGTCTGGTCGAGGGACGCGAGCAGCAGGCCGAGCAGCAGCGCGCCGATCGAGACGAGCACGCTCCGGCGGCCGCGCGACCCACCCGCTCCGGGTTTCGGGCCGGGGTTCACGGCCGGGCTGGTCAGATCCTGCGCCATGGGCACTCCTCGGTACGCCGAGTCGCTTCTCACGCACGTCATCCCATCCTCGCGGTTTCGTCCTGTTATGGCCTGCCGAAGGGGGGCTCGGGGCGCGGTGGCTGGACGCGGGCTGCATAATCGCTGGCAGCTCATGGGGAGGGGATCACGATGACGGGACGCGTCTGTCCTGAATGTGGCGGCGCATCGCCGTCGCGGAGATGCGGCTGCGCGGTGCGGGCCGAGCGGGCGGCCGAGCGCGCGGCGCAGATCGCGGCGGCCGAGGACTTCGACCCGCTGCGCATCCGCCCGTATGTGACACTCCCGCCCCCGCAGGGGGTGGATCCGGGTCCGCCGCCCGGACCGCTGCCGGCGGCGTCCGGGGCCGCCGCGGAGACCTCTCCTCCCGCTGACTTCGGCGCCCACACGACATCGCCGTACGGCTTCGGCCCGGACGCACCGGCCCCGCACGACTTCGGCCCGGGCACATCCGCCCCGCACGACTTCGGCCCGGGCACATCCGCCCCGCACGACTTCGACCCGGGCACATCCGCCCCGCACGACTTCGACCCGGGCACATCCGCCCCGCACGACTTCGCCTCGCAGACAGCGGGCACGCAGGAGACGGGCTCACAGGAGACGGGCTCTTACGAATGGGCCCCGGACGGCTTCGCCGCGGGAATGCCGGCCGTACCCGGTCGCACGGACAGCGCGTTCCCGGTGCCTCCCGGGCCGCCCGCGTACGGTCGGGCGTTCCAGGCCGACTCCGCGGCCTACTCGCCCGCCGCGCAGGAGACCACGTACGAGTTCGAGATCTCGGCTCCGGGGCCGGCCGGCTCCGCCGCCCCCGAAAGGCCGGTTCGCCGGAGGAGTCCCGGCGTGTTGATCGCCTCGGCCGCCGCCGTCGTCGCCCTGGGCACCGCCGCGGCGTTCGCCGGTGGGCTGCTCTCCGACGGCGAGGGCGAGCAGGACCGGGCGCTCCCCGAGATCGAGACGATGGCGCCGTTCCTGAGCGCCGCCCCCAAGGCGCCCTCGTCCGGAAAGCCGTCGGCCTCGAAGAAGCCGGGCAGCTCGCCGTCGGCATCGCCCTCGGAGGCCCCTTCCCCGGCGGCTTCGGAGAAGGCATCCCCGTCGCGCTCCGCGACATTGGCTCCGCGCTCCGGTGCCCCCGTGTCGTCGTCCTCCCCGACCCGCGCCACCGGACGGGTGTCGCGGGGCCCTGCCTCGCCCGCCACGGCGGTCACCCTCCAGCGGGGCGACAGCGGCTCCGAAGTCGTCGAGCTCCAGGAGCGCCTCGCGCAGTTCGGGCTCTACGACGGCCCCTCGCACGGCCGCTTCGACGGTGAGGTGGAGTGGGCCGTGGCGTACTTCCAGTCGATCCGGGAGATCTCGGGCGACGCCCAGGGCGTCTACGGCCCCGCCACCCGCCGCGCCCTGGAGGCGGAGACGCAGTACCAGGGCGGCAGCGGCGGGGGCGACGGCGACGACTGGAACGGCAACAACGGCGGAGGACGCGGCCGCTGAGCTCCGGGCGGCGATGCTCCGCCGCGTCCCGCCTTTTCGCGGTACGCGGCCCCGCCCTCACAGCTTGCGCACTCCGCGCCAGGTCCATCCGGCGCCGAGGACGGTGTTCCGCAGCGGATCCTTCATGTCACGCGTGTCCAGCCGGAAGGTGACGACCTTGCGGCGACGGCCGTCGGCGCCCTTCTCGTACGTCCACTCCACGTGTTTTCTGCGGATCGGCCCGCGTCCGCGCTCGCGCCCCACGGTCACACCGGGTGCGGGCCCGGCCCGGGTCACCGCCCACTGCTGGTCCACGGCCCGCACCTCGCGCTCCCCGGGGACCAGCCGCATCGAGATCTTGAACGTCCGCTCCACCTGCCGACGGCTCAGACCGGAGCCCGTGGCGGGTTCCGTGATCTGCCACATCGCCACCAGTTCGGCCCCATCGGCGTAGGCCTCGCGCAGGCTGAACGGCACACCCGTACCGTCGAGTGCGAGCAGCGCGGCCCGCAACTCCATGGTGGGGATCGCCGTGACGCCGTCGTCCGGGTACTTCGTGCCCATGTACCGGTCCCGGAGTCGTCCCACCGCTACGCACCCCTTCCGGCACCCGGGCCCCGGTGGCCCCACAGCTGACCCAACTGACCCAACTGACCGGATTCCTCTGGCATGTTCGCGTCTCCCCCGTCGGCAGTTGTCGATCTTATGCATGGCGGACGGGCGAGCGGCCCCCGGTGCAACGCTCGGTGCACCACTCGATGCGTCCAAGGGAGCGGGTTGGCGTTCCGGCGCCGCTTTTTGTATCGTAAGAAAACAAAGTGGTTCCCGCTCGCACTCCCTGACCGGCGGGCGGGGACCGCTCTGTCCCGGGCCGTGCGTTGGCCTGCCAGGCAGCACCTTGCCTTCGCCCGCCCGTCGCACGTTTCGACTGCTGGAACTTTCGACTCCTGGAACCGGAGTACGCCGATGCCGGCCACCCCCACCCCGTCCACACTGACCGCCCGCGCCCTCCTGCTCGACATGGACGGCACCCTCGTCAATTCGGACGCCGTCGTGGAGCGCGTGTGGCGCGGCTGGGCCCTCAAGCAGGGACTGGACCCCGACGAGACGCTGAAGGTCGTCCACGGCCGCCAGGGCTACGCCACGATGGCCGCGCTGCTGCCGGACCGGCCCATGGCGGAGAACCACGCCGAGAACCGCGAGCTGCTCGCCCAGGAGACCGCGGACCTGGACGGCGTCGTGCCCGTGGCGGGAGCCCCGGCGTTCATGGCGTCCATAGCGGCGCTGCCGCATGCGCTGGTCACCTCGGCCGACGAGGCACTCGCCCAGGCCCGGATGCGCGCCGCGGGACTGCCCGTGCCGCAGATCAGGGTCACCGCGGAGAGCGTGGGCGCGAGCAAGCCCGACCCCGAGGGCTTCCTCAAGGGCGCGGCGGAGCTCGGCTTCGCCCCGGCGGAGTGCGTGGCGTTCGAGGACTCCGAAGCGGGCATCACCGCCGCCCGCGCCGCCGGGATGCGCGTCGTCGGTGTGGGGCCGCGCGCGGCCGTCTTCGCGCCCGACGTGCACGTGGACGACCTCACCCGGCTGCGGGTCAGAGGTGACGCGACGGGCACGATCACCCTCAGCTTCGCGTAGTCGCGTGGCGCGTGATGTTCGGTGTGTGACATGTCACACACCGAACATCACACACCGAACGTCACGCGCCACACCCCGGGCGTCACACACCACACCCCGGGCATCGCACGCCGGGCGTCACACGTCAGGGCTTCCCGGGACGGAGGCCCGTCGGGCGCCCCGGCTGGACGAGGCCCGGCGCCGCCTCCGCTCAGCCCGCCAGTGCCTCGTAGAGGCTGAGGCCGGCGAGCACGGTCATCAGCGCCGCCGCCACCTTGGTGATCAGCGGCAGCGGCACGTACTTCATCAGGGTCTTGCCGCCCACGATGCCGATTCCCGCCACGGCCCACAGCGCCAGCACCGCCCCGAGTCCGACGGAGAGCGGGTTGTCGAACCGGGCGGCCAGGTTCGCCGTCATGATCTGCGTCAGATCACCGAACTCGGCGATCAGGATCAGCATGAAACCCGCGCCGGAGACCCTCCAGAAGGACTGGTCCTCCGGCGCCTTGATCTCCTCGCCGTCCTCGTCGTCCTTCTTCAGCAGCAGTACGGCCGCGCCCGCGAGGAAGAGGACGCCGACGACCGCCTGGACCAGCCGGTGCGGCAGGAGCGTCAGCACACTGCCCGCGGCGATCGCCAGCGCGACATGGACGGTGAAGGCCGCCGCGACTCCGGCGAAGACGTACGAGGCCCGGTAGCGCGTGCCGAGCATCAGCCCGGCGAGGGCCGTCTTGTCGGGGAGCTCGGCGAGGAAGACGACGCCGAAGGTGATCGCGAGGATCGTGAAGCTCAGCACAGCTGGGGTTCCTCAATCGGTGGGGCTCCGCCGCACCGAGAGACCTGATCGCTTCCGTTTCCGGGGTCGCTTCGGCACGGCAGCGCCATGAACGGTCATGGTCATGGATCACTGCTGGCCGAAGGTCTCGCTGGCGGGCCGCTCACGCGGCCGCCTCCGGGCGCCGGCCGAGACGAGCTCGGCAGTATGTCGACGTTCCGGCGAAGAGCTACTCCCCTTCTGCTCCTGACAGGGTACGCGACGCCCTCGGCGATCGGGGGCCCACGGCCTCGGCCCCCGGGGCGGTGCCCCCAGTCCCAGGCGGCGAGGCGGGCCCGTCACACCGGCGGCCCCGCACACCGGTGGCCGCTCAGACCGGCACCCCGAGCCTCGCCATGCTCAGCCGTCGCCGTCCTCAGCCGTCGCCGTCCCGGTGCAGCAGCCCCCGCGCCACCAGCTCCAGCACCAGCGCCACCGCGATCGCCTGCACCGCCATCAGCCCCACCAGGACGAACAGCTGCACGGCGCCCGCCTGCAGGGGTGAGGCCCCGCCCAGCAGCATGCCGACGAACGCGCCCGGCAGTGTGACCAGGCCCACCGTCCTGGTCTGGTCGAGGCCCGGCAGCAGCGCGTCGGACGCCGCGTCCCTGGCCACCTCCAGACGGGCGTCGCGGTCGGGGAGCCCCAGGGCCAGCCCCGCGTCCACTTCACCGTGACGGGTCGCGAGCTCGTCGAGGGCGCGACGTCCGCCGAGGACCGTCGCGGTCAGCGCCCCTCCGATGAGGATTCCGGTGACCGGGATGAGCGCGATGCCCTTGAGCGGGACGAGCCCGGTGAGCAGCAGCACCGCGACAACGGGCGCGACGCCCGCGCCGATCGGGAGTGCCGTACGCCACCAGGTGCCGTTCTTGGTGATCCGTCGCCCGGCGGTGCGTACGGCGACGGCGTACATCAGCAGCAGGAAGGCGAGCAGCAGCGGGACCGCCCGCACCACCCAGCCGATGAGGAACGAGACCGCGGCGAGCTGGACCGCGGCCCTCAGCCCGGCGACCACGATCTCCCGAGCGCGGCCCGCGCCGAGGCGGGCGAGCGCCGCGACGGAGGCCGCGGTGGCCAGAAGCACGGCGAGTACGACCCCGAAGGTGACATTGACCGGCAGCAGCACGTGTCAACCCTAAGCCGGACAAAGCGATCTGGTGCACCGTCAAACCCCTTGATCTGACGTGCTCATGTCGCCACTCTGTTACCTGGCGCCCACCCGGGTGACACCTGCCGGCGCCACGATGACCCGGGTCCCGCCTCGACACGGGGACCCGTAAACCCTCACCACCCCCCACCCTCATGGGAGTTCGCATGTCTGGTGTCTACGCGCGTCGCGTGTCACGTGCCACCGTGCTCGCCGCATCCGCCGCGCTGGCCTGTGCCACCACACTGCTCACCGCACCCGCGGCCAACGCCGCTCCCCCCACCCCCGTCAGCGCCGCCACCGCCCGCGCGTACCTGGGCCAGCTGACGGTCAAGGCGGAAGGTTCCTCCACCGGTTACAGCCGCGACAAGTTCCCGCACTGGATCACCCAGTCGGGCGCCTGCAACACCCGCGAGGTCGTGCTCAAGCGCGACGGCTCCGGCGTGGTCCAGGACTCCAACTGCGCTGCGGTCAGCGGTAGTTGGTACTCCCCGTATGACGGTGCCACGTGGACGGCAGCCTCCGATCTGGACATCGACCACATCGTCCCGCTCGCCGAGGCGTGGCGTTCCGGCGCGAACTCCTGGACCACCTCCTCCCGCCAGGCGTTCGCCAACGACCTCACCCGTCCGCAGCTCATAGCCGTCACCGACAACGTGAACCAGGCCAAGGGTGACCAGGACCCGGCGGAGTGGATGCCGTCGCGCTCCTCGTACCGCTGCACCTACGCCCGGATGTGGGTCCATGTGAAGTACTACTGGAAGCTGTCGGTCGACTCGGCGGAGAAGTCCGCCCTCCAGTCGGTCCTCAACGGCTGCTGACCGTGCCGCGGCACCGGGGAAACACCCACCCCGGTGCCGCGCGTCCCGGCCCGTACACCCCGTTCCCCTCGGGGGAATCGAGGTTGAATTCACGGCCTGAGGGCGGCGGGTCCGGATCGCGGCCTGTATCAGGCGATGGCGTAGACCGTCTTGCAGTCGTACTCACGGCCCCCGTTCGTCTGACAGGACTTCACGGTGATCGTGGTTCCCTCGGAGTAATTGAGGTCCCAGGACCGGGTGGAATCGGCGCCGGTGGTGAGCGCGAACCGGTTCCCCTCGACATAGGCGACGACGCCCTCACCGTTGGCCACGTAGTCGGAAACGGTCAGCTTCTCGTCGTAGGCGTTGAAGTAGACGAAATCGACGTTCTGACCGGCGGAGCTCTGGTGCCGGATCACGCAGGAGCGGCCGCCCTTGTCGGTGGCGTCGCTCGTGTCCCAGCAGTTGTACGTGACGGCATGAGCAGCGCTGTGGGTCGTGGCGATGAACCCCGCGGCTATGGCGCCGACGAGTGCGAGACGTCCGAATAAGTGCTTCACGGCATTCCCTTCGATATATGCGCCGTACGAAAGTCGTCCGGCTTCGACCGGTTACCGGACACGGCGGACGCGTCAACCCCGTGGCCGTACGAACGCGTGCCGCCACCGGCGCCAGGACCACCGACGGCGCTTCGTGGGTCCGGCACAGCAAGCGTGCCGGGATCACCGAGCGGAGTCATGAGCACTCGGTACACGATTCTTGGCGATGAGTGGCCGTTCGGCGAATCCGCTGCGCGGTGATCCTGCGCCGGGGAACGCGCACACGGAAACCGGGCACACCGAACGGGACCCCCGCAACCACTCCGGAATCACGCAATCCGGAACCGCGCGGAACCACCCGGAACCCCGCTACCCTCCACCGTCGTTCTTCCGTACCGTACGAGGGCGATGGAGGAGGGCACATGGCAGCCGGGCTGCGCCTGGGACCACTACTGCGGCACGTCGACTGGGAGACCGGTGACCGCGCGACCGTATGGGTCGAGGCCGACCGGCCCTGCACGGCCGAGGTCCGGTGTGAGACGGCCGGCGCGGGCGGCTCGGCGCGTACGTTCCAGATCGAGGGCCACCACTACGCGCTGATCCCGGTGTCCGGGCTGGCCCCCGGTTCCACGACTGCGTACGAGGTGTTCCTGGACGGCCGGCGGGTGTGGCCGCAGCCCGGCTCCGAGTTCCCACCGAGCACGATCAGCACCCCGTCGGTCCCCGCGGACGAGGTGCGGATCACCTTCGGATCCTGCCGCTGGGCGGCGCCGCCTGCCGACGAGCACGACCCGATCGGGCCCGACGCGCTCGACGCCATCGCGGCACGGCTGGCCGCCGACCCCACCACCGAGCGCCCCGGCGTCCTGCTCCTGCTGGGCGACCAGGTGTACGCGGACGCGACGTCCAAGGCGACCCGGCAATGGCTGGCCGCCCGCCGCGATCTGGACGAACCACCGGGCACCGAGGTCGCGGACTACGAGGAATACACGCGGCTGTACGACGAGTCCTGGCTGGACCCGGAGATCCGCTGGCTGCTGTCCACCGTCCCGAGCCTCATGATCTTCGACGATCACGATGTGATCGACGACTGGAACACCAGCGCCTCCTGGCTCGCGGAGATGCGGTCCACGGCCTGGTGGCAGGAGCGCCTGGTCAGCGGTCTGATGTCGTACTGGGTCTACCAGCATCTCGGCAATCTCTCCCCCGCCGAGCTGGAGACGGACGAGGTGTACGCAGCCGTCCGGGCCACGCCCGACGGGACGGACGCCCTGCGCACCTTCGCGGCGCGGTCCGACAGCGACCGGGCGAGCGTCCGCTGGAGCTACCGCCGCGACTTCGGCAGGACCCGGCTGGTGATGGTCGACACCCGCGCCGGGCGCGTCCTGGACGAGGACAAGCGGGCGATGCTCGACGAGGACGAGGCCCTGTGGCTGCGCGACCAGGTGCTCGACGAGCCCGGCTCGTACGACCATCTCCTCATCGGGACCTCGCTGCCCTGGCTGATGCCACCGGCCATCCACGACGCGGAGAGCTGGAACGCGGCGCTGTGCCGCGGCGAGCGGGGCCCGCGCTGGGGCCGGTTCGCGGAGGACCTGCGCAGACGGGCGGACCTGGAGCACTGGGCGGCGTTCCCCTCGTCGTTCGTGGAGCTGACCCGGCTCATCGCGGAGGCGGGCAGCGGCCCCGGCGCACCGGCGACGGTGTGCGTACTGTCCGGGGACGTCCACCACGCCTATGTGGCGGAGCCCACGTGGCCGGACGGCGGTCCCTGGCCCGAAGGGGGCCCGGAGGCACGAGTGGTGCAGCTGACCTGCTCGCCGGTGCACAACGCCATTCACGCGTCGGTACGGATGGGCTTCCGCTTCGGCTGGAGCCGGGCGGGGCGGCGGCTCGGGCATGCGCTGGCCCGCCACGGCCGTACGGGCCGGCCCCTCATCGACTGGCGGCGGACGGGTGGCCCTTGGTTCGGAAACCAGCTGATGACGCTGGTGCTGCGCGGGCGTTCGGCGACACTGCGGCTCGAACAGGCGCGGGCGTTCGGAAAGCGGGCGGACCGACGGCGCGCGGACCTGGCGCACACGCGCATCGTGACCGTGGACGAGCGGGAACTGACGAAGGGTCCGTGAACGCGGGCGTCATCGGCCCGCAGACGCAGTCGCGCCGTGCCATGCCGTCACGGGCGGCGTCGTCACAGGCGGCGTCGTGACGGGCGGTGTCGTGACGGGCGGTGTCATCGCACACCGCAGCAGCACATGACGGCCGCTTGAACAGCACAAACCGGCCTGATGTTGAACTTGCAAGCATTGATTAGGCGGCCCTAACGTAGGTGACCCGATCGGTTTCACGTCCCCAGACCGAAGGAGTCCCCATGGCCACTCGAGCGCTTTCCTCACGGCTGGACCAGGTCCAGCCGTATGTGCTCGGCCTGTTCCGCATCGTCATCGGCCTGCTGTACACCTGCCACGGAGCCCGCTCGCTCTTCGGCGTTCTCGGCGCCGAGGCCGCCGGCGGCACCGCTCCCACCGGCGCCTGGCCGGGCTGGTACGCCGCGGTCATCGAACTCGTCGGCGGCAGCCTGGTATTGATCGGCCTCGGCACCCGCACGGCGGCGTTCATCGCCTCGGGCGCGATGGCGTACGCGTACTTCTCGGTGCACCAGCAGGAAGCACTGTTCCCGATCCAGAACAGCGGCGAACTGTCCGTGGTGTTCTGCTGGGCGTTCCTGCTGCTCGTGTTCACCGGCCCGGGTGCACTGGCACTCGACGGGCTCTTCTCCTCGCGTCGTACGGCCACCGGCGCCGGCGACCCCGAGAAGTCCACGGCGGCCGCGACGGCTTGATCCGGCCGCGCGACGGCAGCAGTCCCCGGATCCGGGCCCGGCGCTTCCGCCGGGCCCGGGCCCGTTGCCGGACCGTGCACATGACCCACCCGTTCCCGGCTCGCTTCCGGCCCGTTCCCGAGCGCGTGCCGGACCGAGTACGCGGACCGGCCGGACGGGATACGCAGACCAGCCCCGAGACCCGGGACACCCGTCGGCTTCATCCACCCCTGTCGATCTCCCCGTATGCCCCGGGCGTACGCTGGATCGCTGTCATGCCGCCCCTGCCGCTCCCCCGCGACGACGCGGCACTGTCTCTGATGGGGGAATTCGGGGAGTTCGGGTGCTCGACAGTGTGGGGCTGCTGACCGGCAGTCCATGGATCTACGCCGTGGTGGCGCTGTCCGTACTCCTGGACGTGTTTCTGCCCGTGCTGCCCAGCGGTGTACTGGTGATCACCGCGGCAACGGCGGCGGCCGCCGGGTCGACGGCGGCAACGGCGGGGTCCACCAGCGCGGCCGGCCAGGTTCCGCCCGAGGACGTTCCCTCACTGCTGGCGCTGCTGCTCTGTGCGGCCACCGCCTCGGTCCTCGGTGACCTCGTGGCCTACCGGGTCGCCTGGCGCGGCGGCGAACGGCTGGACCGCGCGATCGCCCGGTCCCGGCGGCTGACCTCGGCGCAGGAACGTCTCGGCGCGGCGCTGGTACGCGGCGGCGGCCCGCTCGTCGTCATCGCGCGGTTCGCCCCCGCGGGCCGTTCCGTGGTCTCCCTGGGCGCGGGCGCGGCACACCGCAGGATCATGGAGTTCCTGCCGTGGTCCGCCCTCGCGGCCGTCGCCTGGGCCGGTTACAGCGTCGGCCTCGGCTACTTCGGCGGCCAGTGGCTGGGCGCCACCTGGGTGGGAGTGGCGGTGTCCGTCGTCGCCCTGTTCGCTGCGGGCGCGCTGGCCGCGTACGTCATGCGACGTCCGGCACCGGCTCCGACCGGGGCTCCGTAGCCCGCTTTCCGCCGCGTACCTCGAGACCGTCGAGGAGCACGCGCGTCGCCTCCGTGATCTCGTCGACGGCGCGGTCGAACACCTCCTGGTTGTGCGCGGCGGGTGCCCGGAAGCCCGACACCTTCCGTACGAACTGCAGAGCCGCCGCCCTGACGTCCTCATCGGTGGCCTCATGAGGGAGAACGGGCGGTCGGAGAGTCTTGATGCTGCGGCACATGCCTCCAGTGTGGGCCACCGGGCCAGACGACGGGACGCCTCTGAGGCAACGCTCACCGCGGCAGACCGGAACCCAGGAATCATACGGAGATGCCGGAGGTGCGGGAGATCCGAAATATCCCGGACGTTCGGGCCCGGAGGCCGTGCCTCAGGCCGCTTCGCGGACTTCCCCGTCCACGACCGCGGCCATGGTCAGGACCTCGTCACTCGCCGACACCTCCGACAAGTCCGCCACGGCAGCCGCCCACTCCACCAGCAACCGCTGGTAGCGAGCCTCGTCCACGGCGGACAACCGGCTGCCGGACCGGGCCCAGAGCGCACGGATCTCCGCATTCACATCGGCAGCGGACCGCACAGAACCAGGCTTGCGAAGGTCGGGGGACATGGCCACAAGGCTACGGCTCCCCACGGACAACAGGCACCCGTAGGCTGGGTGCGGTGACGGAAACCATAGTTTTCGACATCGGTGGCACGCTCGTACGCGACGACCGCTACTGGGCCGCGTGGGCCGACTGGCTCAGCGTCCCCCGGCACACGCTCGCCGCTCTCGTCGGTGCCGTCACCGCCCAGGGCCGCGACAGCGCCGACGCGCTGAGACTGCTGCGCCCCGGGATCGACGTCGGCGCGGAGTACCGCGCCCGTGAGGCCGCGGGCCACGGCGAGATGCTCACCGAGGACGACCTCTACACCGACGTCCGCCCGGTGCTCTCCGATCTGCGGGCCCGTGGCATCCGTGTCGTGGTCGCCGGAAACCAGACCGCCAAGGCCGGCCGGCTCCTGCGTGCCCTGGATCTGCCCGCCGACCTGGTGGCGACATCGGGCGAGTGGGGCGTCGCCAAGCCGGCTCCCGAGTTCTTCGCCCATGTCCTCTCGGTCTCCCGGGCCGCCGCGCGCGACACGGTCTATGTAGGTGACCATCCGGTCAACGACGTCTTCCCCGCCAAGCGCGCGGGTCTGCGCACCGCGCATGTGCGCCGTGGGGTGTGGGGTCATCTGTGGGCGGACGACCCCGAGGTGATCGCAGCGACGGACTGGCGCATCGACGCACTGACCGACCTCACCGCCCTCGTCGACCACTGACGGGCGGGCCGGGCCGGCGCCGACACGGCACCCCGCCCCGGCGCGGACGCCTCGTGACCTTCGAGGAGTCCGGGCGACGGCGGCAACGCAAGCACGTTGCCCTTCGCCACCTTGTCGTCGCTCGGCGCGTTGCTCCTCGAGCGCATGGCTCCTCGAACGCGTTGATCCACAAACGCGTTGATTCGCAAACGCATTGATTCACGAGCGCGTTGTTCGTCGGCATCGCCAGGCCTACGGTGAGCCGGATGAGCGAGTCATGGAATCCGAGCACTCCCGGCGTTATGCGGCTGCCTTCGGGTCGGCTGATCCGCGGCCGTGCGCTGCGGCGCCCGCTGCCGCCGGGCCCGGTACCCACCTTCGCGGTCCATCTGTACGGCAAGGAGCCACCGTCCGTGCCCTGGGAGTCCCACTGGCTCCGCTGGCCGGACTTCCGCCTCCCCCGTGATCGCGCCCACGCCCGCGTCCTGTTCCACGAAGCCTGGACCCGTGCGGCCACGGACCGGGTCGAGGTCGCCTGCGGTGGCGGCCGGGGCCGCACGGGTACCGCCCTGGCCTGCATCGCGGTCCTCGACGGCGTACCGCCGGAGCAGGCCGTGGCCTTCGTACGCGGGCACTACGACCCCCACGCTGTGGAGACCCCGTGGCAGCGGCGCTACGTGCGCCGTTTCGCATGCGGGGGCAGCGCGGGGACAAGCACCGGGACCGGGACCGGGACCGGCACCACGGGCGCCTGAACGGCGGCGGGCCGGGCCCGGGGTTTCCCCCTGCCCGGCCTGGCGTCCGGAGCGTCGCCGCCGTCACGCCGTCACGTCGTCACGTCGTCACGTCGTCACGTCGTCACGTCGTCACGTCGTCACGTCGTCCGAAGCGTCGCCGTCGTCACGGACCGCCTGTAGCCGCCCCTGCCGGAGCAGGCAGCCGATGCTCAGGCATCGTGGGTCCTGCTCTTGACCTTGATGGAGATCTTGACCTTTCCTTCCTTGATCACAATCTTGATCTTGGTTTTCCGGAAATCCCCTCCACGACCGTCGTGATCGTCATGGGACACCACCGAGGTGACCTTGTTCGTGGGCTGGGCCGCCGGGGCCGCGAAGGCGGTGGTGGGCATCAGCGCACCCCCCGCGACCAGGGCGGACGAGGCGGTGAGCATCACGAGACGCTGAGTGCGGGTCGTGCGGGTCATGGGAATCTCCTTGGATGAACGGTGAGGGTGGAATCAGCGGGACGGGTGTCCCGGGGGATGCGCCGCCACGGCTGTTCCGGACGATGCGGGTGGGTCACCGGTACTGCGTGAACCCTTGACTCCATTGAGCCCTGGCGCCCGCGGTCCGTCATGCCGCTGGATCTCGGGGCTTGACAGGAGGCCGCCGCCATGCTGTCCACCCCCCTCAAGCCGTCGGCCGGTATCGCGACCGACGGCTTGAGAGAGCCCATGGGGCACAGGACAGCACGGTCCCGGCCCCAGGCCGACCGGCTACCTGAACAGGCGGTCACCGCTGTTGGCCATGCGGTGGGTGCCGCTGTGGCGGTTCACCCAGTCGCGGATGAGGTTGATGGAGTTGGCGCACTGCCAGCTGTAGTCGTACTCACGCACTCCGGTGAAAGCCCCGTAGCCCGCGATGATGCCGTCCACGCGCCCATCGCCCAGCAGTTTGTCGACGTACCACGGATCGTTGTAGGTGGTCGTCCAGGACAGTGTGGCCGCGAGCTGCCCGGCGTCACGGTCCCAGGCGCCCTTCTTCAGTTCCGCGCACGTGTAGTAGGTGGCTTCCGTGCAGTTGCCGAAGCCCTTGGTGATGTCGCTGTCGCCGTAGTCCATCACCCGGCGACCGAGCGGGAATCCGGAACCGGACCGGTTGAAGGCGTTTCGGACCTGGTCGCGGGTCCCGGTCGTCGTGATGCCCTCCAGGCTGCCGAGCCTGCCTTCCAGGCTCTTCCACCCCCGGCCGCCGACGTCGGGGGTGCTGCCGCCGTGGTACTCGTAGAAGCCGTAGAGCACCTGGATCCCGGCAGCGGTCAGCCTCTGCGCCTTGTCGCGCAGTCCGGCGACGCTGCACCCACGGTTCTGCTGTTCTCCGCAGTAGTTCGGGTCCTTGATGTCCAGCCAGACCAGCGCCAGCCGGCGCCCCGCGTTGGCGTGGGAGAGAATGCGGTCGATCATGCTGTCGAAGCTGGGGCCCCGGCGGGTGTCACCGGCCGAGGAACAGTCGTGATAGGCGCGCCATTCGTTCGGATTCCACCAGGCGCAGACGTCTATCTCGATGCTGTTGGCGCCGTGGCTGATCGCGGCGTCCACGCCCTCCAGGGTGTCGACGCGATGGGCGATGGCGTAGATCGGGTGACGCTGGTCGGCTGCTGCCGCCGGGGTCGCCATGAGCGTGGTGGCGCCGATGATGGCGCACAGTGCCACCATCAGCGTGCGTAACATCCGAAGTCCGGCGCCACGCTTGAGGTGAGTGGTCAAGAGAGTTCTCCTTCATGTCGGTGTCCTGAGGTTGGCAACCGATTGACGGAGTTCACTCAAGAATGGTTCACCATCGGGTCGTTGATCCCTCTGTGAGCGAACTGGCCCTGGACACACGGCAGTTGTAGCCGAGAAGCACAAGTAGCTTTCGGCTGCGCACGGTGGCTGCGCCGGCGGCGGGCAGGGCTCGCGAGGATGTCGCCACGGTGTCCCGGGGCTCGCGCTCGGGCACGCGGCGGGCAGCCACATACCTGCGCACGGCCACCGCATTCCCCTCACGCCCCTGCCTCTACCCTTGAGGACTCGGGTTGATGGTTCACAAACAACGACGGAACGGAGCGTGCGGTGACCGCGGGGGAAGCGCATGGCGGAGAGCTGACGGGCAAGGTACTCGGCGGGCGTTACCGGGTGACCTCCATGATCGGGCGCGGCGGCATGGGAGTGGTCGCCCGGGCGGTGGACGAACTCCTGAACCGAGAGGTCGCCGTCAAGGTCCTGCGGGCTTTCACCGACGCCTCCGCAGCCGAACTGGCCGACCTGCGGACCCGGATGCAGCGGGAGGCGCAGGCCGCCGCCCGTATCCGGCACAGCGGCGTGGTCACCGTGCACGACGTGGCCGAGGAGCAGGGCCTCCCGATCATCGTCATGGAACTCGTCGACGGGCCCTCGCTCGATGACATGCTGATGGAGCGCGGCACACTGGAGCCGCACGAAGCCGCCGCGATCGGCGCGAAGTTGATGGACGCGCTCGACGCCGCCCACCGGGCCGGCGTACTCCACCGGGACGTCAAACCGGGAAACGTGCTGATCGAGCGCGGCGGCAGGGTCGTGCTCACCGATTTCGGCATCGCCAGCATGGAAGCCTCCGGCGACGACGCCATGGCCAAGTTGACCCAGAGCGGTCAACTCGTCGGTTCCCTCGACTATTTGCCGCCGGAGCGCGCACAGGGCAGGGAGCCCGGTCCTGCGTCGGACATCTGGTCGCTCGGCATGACGCTCTACGCGGCTGTTGAGGGCAATTCGCCGTTCCGCCGCACGTCCGCGTGGTCCACCCTGTCGGCGATCGTCACCGAGCCCCTGCCGGAGCCCCGCCGGGCGGGACCCCTCGCCCCGGTGCTCCAGGCGCTGATGGCGAAGGAGCCGGAGAACCGGCCCACCGCGGAACAGGCGCGCGGCATGCTGGAGCGCGTCGCCTCGGGCGGGACGGTGTACCTCGCATCCGCCGCTCCGACGCCGCCACCCACGCCGACACCCGCTCCCACAGTAGGTCCCGGAGCTGCGGCCGCCGCCGCACCGGCCCCCGGGTTCGGTCCCCCGCTGTTCCCCCAGCCCGCTCCGCAGCCTCAACCTCCGTACGCCGCTTACGCGCAGCCCGACCTGCCGCAGCGCGGCGCGCCGGTCGCGGGCCACGCCGGAGTCCCCGCTCCCGAGACGAGCGGGATGGCAGCGCGTCCCGCACGGCGCCGAAACCGCACCGTCGTCGCGGCAGCGGCCGCCGTCGTGCTCATCGCCGCAGGCGCCGGCATCACCTACGCCCTGACGTCCCAACAGGGCGGCACGACCACGAACGGCGCACAGGCGGCGCCGCCCGACGTCGCCTCCCCCGCGGACAACCCCTGGCCGACCGGGGGCAGCGCCCCGTCGTCCGCCGGTTCTCCCGGCGCCCCGTCCTCGAAGCCGTCGACCTCGAAGGAGCCGAGCGGTCACGGGGACGAAGAGCAGGACCCCAGGAAGAAGCCCGGCGCCGAGGGCGACAAGCCGACCGAGAGCCCGTCGGCCTCCCCGAAGACCAAGCCCAGCCCGACGGTGAAGGAGCCCACCCCGGTGTCGACGGCCTGCACCGGTTGGGCCCACGACAACCGCAGCGACGGCTACGGCTACCTGGCCTCAACGTCCCACCTCTACACCGGGCCGTACGCGGAATGCCAGTACGTGACCGTGGTCAAGACCGGTGTGAAGCTCTACTACCACTGCTACATCACCAACGCCTACGGCAACAAGTGGATCTACGCCCGCATCGAGGGAACGAAGACCGAAGGCTGGGCCTCGAGCACCAAACTCACCAAGGAGAGCGGCACTCTGCCCCGCTGCTAGGGGGCTTCTGACGGAAACATGCTGGTGACGGAGCCATCTCGCGAGCGAAGATTTCGGTACGGCGGGCAGGCGTTGAAAATGCGTCGTCTGCTACCTCAAGGCCCATCAGCCAGCCCGGGATTTCGCCCCGCACACCAGGCCTTCCAGCAGCTCGACGGCGCGCCGGGCGGCGGGGTGCCGCGCGATCGACTTCTTCACCGCGAGACCGACATACCGGACCGGGGTGGGGGACACCAGGGCGACGGTCGTCAAGCCCTCCGGCAGCTCGCCGATACCGAGCGCCGGCACCACAGTCAGCCCGATTCCCGTTGCCACGAAGGACATCGCGGTCCGGTAATCGTGTGTTTCCACCACGAAACTCGGGGAGAACCCTGCTTGCGCGCAGGCGTTGAGGAGCACCTGGCGGCACGCCCCTTCGCGGAGGTCGTTGTCCACCCAATGCCGCTCGGCGAGGTCCGCCAACGACACCTCCGGCTCTTCGGCGAGTGGGTCGTCGACGCGGACGACGGCGAGGTAGGGGTCCTCGGCGAGCCTGTGCACATCGACGGACCCGGGGCGCTCGGCACCCGTCTCCTCCACGAAGATGTCGACGTCCGGGTCGCCCGGCGTGAACTCGGTCAGCAGCAGGTCCAGCCGGACGTCCGGGAACTCGGCACGCAGCGCGGCAACGGTCGGTGCCAGCCACGCCGCGCCGGCCGAGCCGAAGTAGCCGATCGAAAGGCTGCCGACCCGGCCGGCGCGCAGATTCCCGACCACCCGCTCGACCCGGCTGAACGCCTCGAACAACGTGTCGGCTTCGGCCGCGAGGGTCCGGCCGGCCGGGGTGGGCTCGATGCCGCGACCAGATCGTTCGAACAGCTGCAGCCCGGTCTCCCGTTGCAGTGTGGCGAGCTGCTGGCTCACCGCGGACGGAGTGAAGCCGAGCGCGGAGGCGCTCGCGCGGATCGAACCCGTCGCGACGACCGACCGCAGGACGCGGAGCCGTGGGATGTCCAGCATGCTGTAAATGTACATCCTTGCTTAACAGATGTATAGAACTCGTCGCTTGTGCTGAACAGAAGGCGGGGATGACGATGCCTGGGTGACCGATCTAGTAGTTGAGACCGCCCGGCCCACCGGCACCAGCAAAACAGACATCGTCAAGATCGCGGCCGCGGCCGGGCTCGCGGTAGTGCTGTGGTCCTCTGCATTCGTCGCCATCCGCGGCGTTGGGCACGCGCTGTCCCCTGCGCCGCTGGCGCTGCTCCGGCTAGGCGTCGCGGCCGTCACGCTCACAGTGATCGCGGTGCCCAAGCGGGCGGTCCGCGTCCACCTGTCCCGCAAGGCGTTCCTGCTGATCGCGGCGTACGCCGTGCTGTGGCTCGCCGGCTACACCGTCGCCCTCAACGCGGGGGAACGGCACGTCGATGCCGGGACCGCGGCATTGCTGGTGAACCTCGCGCCGCTGCTTGTCGCTGTCGCTGCCGGGAAGTTTCTCGGTGAAGGCTTCTCACGATCTCTCATCGTCGGCTCGCTCGTCGCGCTGGGCGGAACCGCGATCATCGCGACCGGGGCCACCGCACAGCGCGACTGGGCAGGCCTTCTGCTGTGCCTGCTGGCCGCCGTGCTCTACGCCGCGGGCGTCATGATCCAGAAGGTCACATTGCGCCACGCCGACGGGTTCACCGCGATTTGGCTCGGCTGTGTCGTCGCCACGGTTGTCCTGCTGCCCTGGGTTCCGCAGCTGGCCGGCGAGCTGCAGGTGGCGTCCACCGGAGCGGTGCTCGGCGCCGTCTACCTGGGCGTGTTCCCCACGGCGATCGGTTTCACCGCGTGGGCTTACGCGCTGCGCCGCATGAACGCCGGTCGACTCTCCGCGGTGACCTACGCCGTTCCGGCCGTGTCGTGCTGTTGTCGTGGCTGCTGCTCGCCGAGATCCCGACGGCATACGGGCTCGTCGGCGGCGTGCTCTGCCTGACCGGTGTCGCCATCTCCCACCGACGGTGAGTCACCGGCGACCACCACCGCCGGGGCTCCTGACCGTTCAAAATCATCCCATTGCCCCTTTGATGCCTTGAGGTAGCAGGCGCTGCGTTCTCAACGCCTGCCCGCCGTACCGAAATCTTCGCTCGCGAGATGAGACAGCCGACGTCGTCACCGGTCGGGCCCAACTCCGTTGGAAATGCCGCGTCTGCTACCGCAAGGCCCGCCACGGCCGATCAGCGCGTATCTCCTCCGCCCACCAAGGACGTTCTGCGCCCGGCGCATCAGTTCGTGGTCCTCAAGGGTGAACCGGCCGACGTGGAGCCGGTCGTATCCGTACATCGTCCTGCCCAGCTCCACGCTCCGGTCGAGGTCCAGCGTCCAGGCTGCGCCCTTCAGCTCACCCCCGAGCGGAGTGAGCCCGCGCTGCTCGCGGCACGGCGCGCACGCGTACAACGCCACGGGCGGACCGGAGGACCGCTCCCCGTACTGGATCAGTTCGGCGGTCTCAGACGAGCCCACGTGCCAGACACCAACCAGGATTCGCCGCGTTGACGGCCGCGGACAGCCGGGTTCCCGTCCCCATGACCAGGACCGTAGGGAGCACATGCACGCGCACTCCAGCGATGTGCAGATCTGTGCGCGTTCCCCTCCGTGGCGGAATCAACGGCTGCATCAGCCCTTGACCCAGCTACCCAGATGGATAGCCGTGGTGCACGTAACTGCACATCCTGCCGACGGAGGCTGACATGTCGTTACAGTTCATCGGGATCGATCCGAACACAGGGGACAAGCAAAGCCCCACCGTGTGGGTTGACCAGGAGAAGAAGGAACTTGTCCTTCAAGGCTGGAAGCCGAGCCCGGAACTCGAAGCTGAATGCGCTGCATTCGAGGTGCCGGGCCACGCGCGCGGCATCCCAGAGGGAGAAGCGGTGATCCCTATTCCGGCCAGGATGGTGCACATGATCAGGGAGGCGTGCGATGTCGTCGAGCGTACCGACGTTCGATGAGCTGATCGCCGGGTGCAGGCACTCGGCCGTCCACCTGGAGATGCGCGACAGCTACGCCGTGGACTACGAGGCAGGCCCCTTCGCCGACTGGAAGAACGGCTTCCGCCACGATCCAGAGAACCCGGCCTCATGGTGGCGTCCGTGGCTCGACCTCATCCAACAAACGGTCTCACGCGGTGTCGTCGTACGACGGGCCCGGATCGTGTCGGAGCCCGTCAGCGATTACACCCGATTCCTGTATGACGGCACGTTCACCAACGTCGCTGCCGGGGAGGAGGTTCGGTGGCTTCCGAGGCGCCGCGCATCCGACCTCGCGCTGCCGGGCAATGACTTCTGGCTTGCTCACTGCTGGCGCGCTGCCTGCAGTGTCGCTGGGGATCATCCCCATGGCGACCCAGGAGCGGAAACAGTGGCCTCGGGAGACGTTCCACGTCTACGACGATGCTCTGGTGTCCATCGAGCTGGTGTCTGCCCAGGTGAAGATTACGCAGCCGTCCGAGATCGCCCTGTACGTGAAGGCGTTCGAGGAGCTGAGGAGCCTGGCCGTGTACGGCGCTGAAGCCCGGGCGTTGGTCACGAAGGCGATCGATGCCCTGCACTGATCCCAGACGCAAGAAGTCGCCCCTTGCCCGGCCCGAAGGCCAGACAGCGGGCGTTGTCGTTTCAGCGGGCGGTCGGCTGGTACAGCGACAAGATGAGGCCCGCGACCCCACGATCGAGGAACGTCGTACGTAGCCCGCGAGGGTGCGCTCCACGGTGTCGATCGGGCGGAAGGTCGCCGTTTAGCGGCGTTTGGGATCCGGCACCGGCTGCTGCAGCCCACCCCCTCCGGAGTGGTCCGGAGGGGGTGTTCTCGTTGCCGCTAAAAGGGGGCCTGGATGCGGGTCTGGACGCCGGAGTCGTCGGTGCTCGGTGAGGTACTGCCTCGTTCATTGACGCCATCAGGGTCTTCCTTGGCGCGCGCGTCGTCTTCTTTGGCTCGTGCGTCGGTGTCGCCGTCTCCGTGGTCACCGTGATCACCGCGAGTGTGGTTGCCGCCCCGATCGGTACGGCCTTGTCCGTTGTCGCCGTGACGGTCGCCGTGCAAGGCGACCACGCCACGCTGGGGGGCTGGTGCAGCCATGGCAGTCGCCGGCACGGCCATACCGCCACTGGCCAACGCCACGGAAGCAGTGGCCATAACAAGACGACGGTTCCAGAAACGCTTGATCATCAGAATTCCCTGTTCGGTAGTGCGGGGGCTCTGCTTCCAATGAACCAGGACCGGAGGCCTCCCGGCACGACACGACAAGACGTGGCTTGACAAAACAACGAGAGCATCATCCAGGCCACGCAGCACGAAGCGGTGAGTCATACGGATCGGCTGCTCAGGAGCCGTCCCCGGTCGTGATCGACTGGCCTCGTTGATGGCAGAAGTAGATGTCAAATGCCCTTCGCCATGATCGGCGAGGGGCCTTTGCACTGGTGGGCGCGGACGGTTTCGAACCGCCGGCATCTGCTTTCTGAGCCTGGCGAGTGTCCAACCGGTCGCGGCAGGTCAGCAGGCCTATGGCAATGCTGGGGGAACGCCAGTACGTCTCGGCCAAGGTGCCAGCCGAAGAGGTTCGGGCCTGACCGCTCCGCGTTACCGGCGCACTCGTCATCTGTGAAGTAACGCACGACCTGGAGCACCGCGGAGGGGCCATCTCCCTCCTGATCCAGCCGGCGCGCGAGTTCCGCGATGCGGCCTACATGGGGCCGAAGCCGGTCCAGAACCTGGGCGACCTGCTCATCGACCCGCAAGCCCGGTGCGCGACACACGATCTTCCAGCTGTGGCAGACCGGCACGGGCGGCTCAGCCAGGCGGCTTGCCCGCACAGTTGTCTCGTCTGGTTCGATACCCAGCACCGCGGCCATCTCCTTCGCGGTGGTCCGTTCGCTGGACAGCGCGCAATAGACGTACTGGTTCCGAGGCATCCGCAGAGGATATCTGCCCACCCTCGTCCCGGCACGCTCGAGCAGTCACGTGCACGCCCACACCTGCCCTGTAAGTTCGCCCGGCGCGCCGCACTTGCCGCGCTCACCCCCGCTCCGGTCGCCGACGCGACGGCCTGGAGCTGCATCCGTCCGCCTCGTTGATGTCAGGCGTGGATGTCAGAACCTGCAAGTCGGGGCGCCGTTACCGCTTCTTCCGGAGCTTCCCCATCTTCGCTCCGGCCTCCTTCTTCTTTCGCTGCGCGGCTGTACCTGAGGCCGCCGAAGAACAAGTACAGCGCGAGGAAGTGGACGTCCCTCCCGCCTCAGTAAAGCCCCTGGGCGCCCACACCGAGTCGTGGCCGTACGAGCCCCCGTTCACTACTCCGTCGGGCGACTGGTGGCGGCGTGGGAGCTTCAGCCATGACTGCCCTGCTGGAGTTGATCTCCCAAAATTCTCCCAAACGATCGCAACAGAGCCCCGAACCGATCTTGGTTCGGGGCTCCGTTGCTGGTCAACCACGGTGGGCGCGGACGGTTTCGAACCGCCGACATCTGCTTTGTAAGAGCAGCGCTCTACCCCTGAGCTACGCACCCGGAATGAGGCAACAGCGTACATGGCCCCCGGGTGGGTGCCGCAAACCAGATCCCGTGCCGATCTCGAGATGCGGGCGGTCCCCTGCGTGGTGACGTCGTTGGCCGGCCGGGGAGACCAGGTGGCCCTGGGGCGGGGAAGCGGTGGCTGGGTGGGTCCTGGGGATAGCCCCACCACGGAGCCGGTGGACGGCCGGATCGTGTGCGTCGGTCGGGGCTCCTACTGTGAGGGCTGCTGTACGAACCTATGGGGGAATGATCATCGTGGCCAGGACCGCCAACCGCGCCGGCACCCGCACTCGCACCCGCGCCAGCACCCGCACCCGCACCGCGTTCGGCGCCGTCGCCGCCGCGGTCGTCGCGTTCGCCGTCAGCGGGTGTGCGGACGCCGAGGACGCGCCGGTCGAGCGGAAGTCGTTCGCGCTCAGCGGGAAGTCCCTCACCATCGAGGCCGATGACGCGTCGGTCGAGCTGGTGCCGGCCGATGTGAGGGACGTGGAGGTGGAGCGGCAGGTCGACGGGTGGGTGTTCGTCGGAAGGGGGCCCGACCCGGTGTGGGAGATGCGGGACGGGACGCTGAAGCTCGGAGTGACGTGCGACGGCGCGGTGGCGGACTGCGAGGCACGGCATTCGGTGAAGGTGCCGCGCGGGGTCGCCGTGACCGTGCGGGCCGACAACGGGACGGTGAGCGCGAGCGGGTTCGACACGGCGCTGACGCTGGCGTCGGACAACGGCCTGGTGACCGTACGGGACTCCAGCGGCCCCCTGGAGCTGACCAGCGACAACGGCGAGATCACCGGGGAGCGCATCGCGTCCCGGAGCGTGTCCGCGCGGTCCGACAACGGAGCCGTGAGCCTCGGTTTCGCCAAGGCTCCGCACCTGGTGGAGAGTGAGAGCGACAACGGCGAGATCGCGATCGCGGTGCCCGGGACGCAGGCGTACAACGTCACGACGTCGGCGGACAACGGGGACACCTCGGTGGATGTGAAGCAGGACGGCCGAAGCCCTCACGTCATCAGAGCGAAGAGCGGTAACGGCGAGATTTCCGTGCGGATCGCGAACTGACGGGCCCGTGTGTTCGTCCTTACCGGGTGGGAGAATGAACCGGCAGGGGCGGACACGGGCACGGGAGAGGGATGTGAGGGCGAGACACACGCGGGCGTACGCCGGAGCGAAGGCCCATGCGAGTGTCGCGCGCGATGTCCTCGCGCTGGTGCTGCTGCCCGTGCCGTTGCTGGCCGTGGCCGCCGCAGCACTGCCTGCTGCCTTCGCGGGTGGCGGTACGCGGCGCTGGTTCGGGGGGCGCGCGGAAGGCCAGCGGGCCGAGGCGCAGGCCGCGAAGGATGCGGCCGCCGCGGCCTTCTACGAGCTCGACACGGCACAGCGCGATCTGCGGATCTCGATCGAGACGATCAGCGCCGTGGACAGCTCGCCGGGCGCGCGCCGTGCGGTGGACGAGTTCGCCGCGCTGGGGCGGCGGATCGACGAGGTCAGCCATGGCTACATTACGGCCGTCGACGCGCACGATCTCGACCGCGACGACCTCGACCCCTCCGTGGCCGCCCGCGCCCGCGGTGAGCTGACCAGGGCGAAGGACGAGCTGGTCCGGGTCAAGGGCGAGCTCGACCGGTTCGCCCAGTCGCTCGGACCGCTGCTCGACAAGGCGGAGACCCAGCTGGCCCGGCTCGCACCCGCCGTCGAACGCGCACGTCAGGGGCTGCTCGCCGCGAGCAACGCGCTCGACGCGGTACGGGCCTCCGGGCTGCGGGCGGACGACCTCGCGGCCCGGCTGGCCGCGCTGGCCCCCGAGCTGACGAAGCTCAACGAGGGTGCCGGACGTCACGGCGTGACGGAGACCCTGCAGCGGGCCGACCGTGTCGTACGCGATGCGGAAGCCGTACGCAGTGAGGCGGAGCGACTTCCCGAGCGGGCCGCCGAGATCGACAAACGCCTGGTGTCGCTACGGACCCGGGCCCAGGCCCTGACCACCCGTGCGGGCGGTGTCGAGCCCGTGCTCAGTGAGCTGCGCCGCCGCTACAGCGCCGCATGCTGGCAGGATCTGCAGCCCGTCCCCGCACAGGCCGCGGAGAACGTCCGGCTGGCCGAGGAGAAGCTCACCGAGGCCGGCAAGGCGCGCACCGAGCAGCGCTGGCCGGACGCGACCGCCCTCCTCGGAACCGTGCGCGCCCTGCTCAACAGCACCGACGAGGCCGTCTCCGCCGCCGGTGACCGCCTGCGCCGTCTGGACGCCGTCGCGAAGGACCCCCAGCAGGAGATCGAGCGCACCCGGTTCACGATCCGCGACGCACAGCGTCTGGCGATGGCGGGCCGCAGTACGCCCGAGCCCCGCCACGCCCGGCCGCTGGACGACTCCGTCTCGCGTCTGGAGCGCGCCGTCGCCGGTCTCGACGGCCGTCACCCCGACTACTGGCACTTCCTGACCGAGACGGAAGCGGTCCGGCAGACCGTGGCGCATGTCGTCGAGCAGATCCGTGAGGAGCGCGGCGGCGGATCCTGACCCGCACGCCCACCGGCGCTCAGGAGGTCACCCGTGCCCAGGAGGTCACCGGTGCTCAGGACCACCGGCGCTGAAGAGGTCACCGGTGCTCAGGGGACCACTGGGCTCAGGCCCGGGACGGTGGCTCCAAGATTGATTTGTCGGTGCGCCCGTGCGGGCGGATGCTGTAGGGAGGCATGGAGGTACGTACGGCCGAAGGGGGCCGCTATGGCATCCACTCATGTACAGCGGAGCTCCGAGCACAAGGGCGGCATCCGCATCGTGCTGGACGAGCATCTGCCCGTCGATCACCGCCTCAGCCAGGTCTACCGGATCGGTGCCGGAATCATGGGCCTGGTGCTCGTGGCCTTCGGGATCCTCGGTCTGACCCACAACATCGGCTTCTTCGACATCGGCAATTCGACCGTCGCGGGCCTCAACACCAACGGCGCGCTGAGCGTGCTGTCCATCCTGGTCGGGCTGCTGCTCTTCGTGGGCATGGTCATCGGCGGAAACTTCGCCTCCACGCTGAACATGGTCCTCGGCATCCTCTTCATCCTCAACGGCTTCATCGGCCTGGGGATGCTGGACACCGAGATCAACTTCCTCAACTTCCGGATCCAGAACGTGATCTTCAGCTTCGTCGTCGGGATCATGCTGATGTGGTTCGGGATGTACGGCAGGGTCGGAAGTGCCCTCCCGCACGACAACCCGTACTGGAAGGCCCGCCACCCCGAGGAGGCGGCCGAGGAGGAGCGGCTGCGCCGGAGTCCGCTCGCCGGGGGTGATCCCTCCCGTCGGCGCTGAGCAGGGCTTAATCTGTGGGGCATGCCCCGTTACGAGTACCGCTGCCGCTCCTGCGACGACACCTTCGAGCTGAGCCGTCCCATGGCCGAGTCCTCGGCCCCGGCGGTGTGCCCCGAGGGACACGACGACACCGTCAAGCTACTGTCGGCGGTCGCCGTCGGCGGTACGGCGGCCGCGGGCCCGGCCCCCAGCGGCGGCGGTGGCGGCTGCTGCGGTGGGGGCTGCTGCGGCTGACGCGCCCCCGGGCAGCGTTCACCGCAGGCAACCGCTGCGCGCCGGGCTCAGCCCCTCGCCGCCTCCGGCACCTGCGCCGCGCCCGGCACCGGCTCCGTCCCCGGTGCCGGTACCGACGCCCGCGCCGCCCCCGTCTGCGTGACCGTCTGCCCCGTGACCGTCCCGCTCAGGCGGCGCAGGATCTCCTCGCCCGCCGCGACCCCACTCTCCGGGATCACGGTCACCTGCGGAGCCGACCAGCCGGTGTCGGCGAGTTCACCGTGGGACGGACGGAAGGCGTGGTCCGCGGTCAGCAGCAGATCGGCGTCGAGCAGGGAGTCGCCCGCGGCCAGGACCACCCCGGCATCCGTACGGCGTACGAGTTCGTGGACCGCCGCGCTCTTGGTGAGCGGCTTCGGGACGGCGTAGATCTTGCGGCCCTGGAGGGAGACCGTCCAGCCCCTGGGCTCGGCCCACGCGGCCAGTTCCGCGGTCCATCCCTGCGGCAGCCGTGCGCGGTCGACCACGAGATAGGCGAACAGGTCCTCGGCGACCCGTTCCTTGAGCACCCAAGCGGGATCGGCCGATGCCAGCAGGTGTGCGCGGACTTCGCCGAGCGAGGCGCAGTCGTCCGCGAGCCGGGCCGTGACCGCGCGCTGCCAGTCGGGGTCGGAGACACCGTCGACCAGCAGATGTCCGCCGTTGGCGCAGATCGCGAAGCGGGGCGCGGGTCCCGGGAGGCGGATGCGCCCGTACTGCTCGCGGGTGCGTGTCGTCGTCGGGACGAACACCGAGGTGCGGGCCAGTTCCGTGAGGAGGCCGGCCGCGGTCTCCGTCAGATACGACAGAGGCTTGCTCTGGTACACCTCGACGCAGAGCAGCCGGGGCGCCTCCGGGTCCGGCACGGTCAGCCCGAGCGCCGCGGCCGAGTAGATGAGGGTGCGGTCGAGATCGCTGGCGATCAGGTGGTTCACGGCGCGGCCACCGCCTTGCCGTCGGCGCCGATCGCCCCGCGGGTGAACCGGGGGTGGATCAGCCCGACGCAGGTGTACGGCAGGTCGTCGATCTCCTCGACCGGTACGCCGCGCTGTTCGGCCAGCAGGCGTACATGGTCGAGGTCCGCGCCCGCCCCCCGCTTGGCGAGGATCTTCCAGGGCACCCGGCGCAGCAGGACCCGGGTCGTTTCGCCGACTCCCGGCTTGACCAGGTTGACGTCGTGGATGCCGTACTCCTCGCTGATCCGCTCCACGGCGGCCCAGCCGGCCCAGGTGGGCGCCCTGTCCGCCGCCAGCAGCTCCTTGACCTCGGCGTCGACACCGTCGGCCACCTCGTCGAAGCGGGCCGAGACCGTGTCCAGGAAGTGCCCGGAGACATCGGCTCCGGCGAGCTCGCGGTAGTACTTCGCGCCGTGGAAGTCGTGCGGACCGACGAGGTCGGCACGCAGGACCGTACGGGAGACCAGTCCGGAGACGGTGGAGTTGAGGCAGGCGGAGGGGATGAGGAAGTCCTCGCGGGTGCCGTAGGTGCGGACGCAGCCGCCCGGGTCGGCGAGTACGGCGATCTCGGGGTCGAAACCGTCGAACTCGCTGATCGCGGCGGCCAGTTCGCGGGTGATGGCACCCTTGCCCGTCCAGCCGTCGACGAACACGACGTCGGCCGGGTCGTGGTGGGCGGCGAGCCAGCGCAGCGCGTTGGCGTCGATTCCGCGACCGCGCACGATGGACACCGCGTAGTGCGGCAGGTCCAGGCCGTGGCGGTGCCGGGCCCAGCGACGCATCAGCACGCCGACCGGGGTGCCGGCACGGGCCAGCGAGACGAGCACCGGACGCGGCCGGGGGTCGCGCCCGGGGCGATGCCCCTGAGGGAGGTCGTTCCGGGAGCTCCGGGAGCGCCGCCGGTGGGGGAGCTCGGCGAGGACGGTCTCGGTGACGGCGCCGACGGCGCGGGCGATCCGTGCGGCCGATGCGTCCAGCGCGGCGCGGAACAGCTGCTGGTACTCGGCGCTCGGCTGGTACTCGACCGGCAGCGACTCCGCGTAGTGGGCGCCGCCGCTCTGTATCGCCTCCTCGCGTTCCTCGGTGGGGGCCTCCAGTTCGACGTCCGAGAGGTCCTGGAGCAGCCAGCCGACCTCGTCGGGGGCGTAGGAGGAGAAGGCGGGTCCGCGCAGCGGGCCGGGGAGCATGGGTTCCCTTCCGGGAGTGGGAGTGCGAGTTCGAGTGGGAGCGGTTCCGGCAGCGGGAAGGTGGCTGGGGACGACGGCGAGCACGACCTGCGGTATGTGCGCGGAGAGCTGCGCCAGCAGTCCGTGGGGGGCGTGCAGCTCGGGTGTGTCGGCGGCCGAGTCGACGACGGCGACGACCGCGTCGAAGCCGCCGCCTGCGATGTTGTACGCGTAGCGCTCGCCGGGGCCGTCGGCGGGGTCGTCGTGGGCGGGGAAGACCAGCCTGGTGCGTATCGCATAGCCGGGATCGTCGACGGCGAGCACCGGGGAGCGGGTGGTCGTGGAGTAGCGCACCTCGCTGTCGCCGCGCTCCTCCAGGGCCTCGGCGAGCCTGAGGGGCGCGTACATCAGCTCTTCGCAGCCGAGCACCAGAACGCGCCGCGGTGCGGGACCGCCGCTCGCTCCGGCACCGAGAGCCTCGGCGGTGCGCGCCGCCATGGCGGGCAGCGCGGCCTCGAGCTCGGCCCGGTGTGCCTGGGTGAAGCCGTGCCGTCCGCCGTCGGGCACCCCGGCGGGCCAGCCGAGGTCCACCCGCCTGTACGCACGCCCCGCGACCGGCGCCGCGGCGGAACCGTCACCGGGGCCGCCGCCGGACCCGGCTCCGGACTCGTACGCGGCGACCAGGTCCTGCCCCTTCTCCAGCACGCCGTCGGGCAGCAGTACCGTGCCGGAGGCCATCGCCACCAGGTCGATCCCGGCGCCGATCTCCTCCGCGAAGGCCTCCAGCCGCACCGTGTCCGCCGCCGAGCGCATATCGACCAGGGCGACCACCACATACCGCTCGCGTGGATGGCGCTCGTGCAGATCACGGATGGTGTTCAGGACGGTGTTGCCGGTGGAGAACTCGTCGTCGACGAGGACGAGGGGCCCGCCTCCCGCCAGCAGCTTGGGGTCCTCCGGGAGCAGCAGATGGCTGGTGGCGTGGGAGTGGGACTCCTCGAAGCCCCCCGCCGGGGCGACACCGGCGACAGGGCGGCGGGTCGAGTGCAGATACGGCGCGAGGGCCAGACCGTCGGCGACCGAGTGGCCGAGGCCGGTCGCCGTCTCCGCGTATCCGAGGACGACCGCCCGCGCGGCCTCCTCGTCCCCGAGCAGCTCGCGTACCCGGGCACCGAGCGCGAACCCGTGCCCGTAGACGGTCGCCGGGCTCTGCGGCACGTGCTTGCCGAGGACGTGGGACACCAGCAGATGTGCCCGTTTGGGGTTACGCCGCAGGGCCAGCCCCAGCAGGTCTCTGAGCCCGTCGTCGCCGACGAGCTCGACTCCCAGCCGCTGGGCGACCCAGCTACCCGACCACATCACTGTCGTACCGCTCTCCTTCGTCATCTCCATCATCAACCGGCGAGCCCGGCGGTGAGCAGTTCGACGAAACCGACGTCCTCACGTGCGACACCGAACGCCTCCGCGCGCTGGAGCGTACGCTCCGCCCAGGCCCGGTGCGGCTTCACCTCGTTCATCTTGTTCGTGTACGCCGAACGCATCACTCCCCCGCCTCCCCGCTCCGGGCGAAGGATGTCCTGCGCGTCGCTGAACTCCTCATGGCTGACGACCGACAGTGCGTGGACGGGCAGCACGTGGGAGGGGTGGATGCAGGTCTTGCCGAGCAGTCCGTTGGCGCGGTCCAGCTCGATCTCCCTCAGCAGTCCGTCGAGGTCGTGCTCGATCAGTGCGGTACGCAGTTCCTCGGCCCGCACCTCGAGGAAGGGGCTGCGCCGCAGCTGGGGCTTGAAGATGCGTTCCTGGAGCCGGAAGTACTCCCACACCGGGCCGGTGATGGTGAATCCGGTGCCGTCGGAGCGGCCCAGCACATTGACCACGTCCGCGATGACATTCGCGACGATCTTGACGTCGTACGCGGTCATGTCGGGCGAGCGGCGCAGCCCGTACGCCGAGCAGAAGTCGGTGACGCCCAGGCGCAGTGCCAGGACCCGGTCCCGGTACTTGTCGACGGTACGGGCGATGCCGGCCAGGGTTTCGAACCTGCTTTCGAGATGCAGCAGCTCGGGCGACTCCAGTACGGGCATGGCGTAGAGGCGGCGGCCACTCACGGCTTCGGCGGCACTGAGCGCGTCGAGGAAGGCTCCGCCGCGCTCCTCGGTGAACTTCGGCAGTACGAATCCGGACAGCAGCCGGGCCGTCTCGCCGAGGCGCTCGACCAGGTCCGGGATCTGGCCCGGCTCACGGACCCGGATGAACAGCAGGGGCACTTCGACACCACGGGCCGCAAGGTGCGCGAACTGGCGCACGAGGTTCTCCTCGGCGCCCGGCACATCGCCGTCGTCGATGGAGTCCTCCAGGCAGAGCACCATGGAGACCACTCCGCGGGCGGTCTGCTTCAGCACGTCGTCGGCGAGCTGCGGCCGGGTCGCGGGGCTGTAGAGCGTGGCCCCGAGCGCCACCGAGAGCAGCCGCGCCGGAGAGCCGGCTCCGAACTCGGACGGCTCCTTGTAGAACAGTTCCCTCCGAGCAGTGTCCGGGATATGCCCGAAATGACGCATGTGAATCCCCCGTACTGCCGTTACGGCCCTGTCGTGTGAGTGGCCGGTAATAGTACGTAGGCGCAGGTGTCACGAGTTCCCCCACCATATGAAATCCAGGTAACCGGCCCTCGCTCCGCCCCCGACTCAGGATGCCCGGCCCCGCCCACGCGCATGCGGCCCCGCCCCCGCGTTGTCCGGGCGGGGGCCGGGAAGGCAGGATGACGGACATGACGCACGCGATGCTGAAGGGCTCCAACGTTCCGCTCGGAGCAACGGCGGTACGGGCCGTACTGCGCTGGACCCCCGGTCCGGGGGTCCCGGATGTGGACGCCTCGGCGCTCCTGCTGGGTTCCGACGGCCGTGTGCGCTCGGACGAGGACTTCGTCTTCTACAACCAGCCCCGGCATCCCTCCGGGCTGGTGCGGCTTATGCCGAAGAAGCGGATGGCCGACAGCGTGACGGACACCGTCCAGGCGGACGTCGGCTCGCTCGACGCCTCCGTGGACCAGGTGGTGCTCGCCGCCTCGTCGGACGGCGGCAGCTTCGCCGGAGTCCCGGACCTGCGGATCGCGGTGTACGAGGCGGGGACGGAGGACGGGGAGCCGCTGGCCGTCTTCGACGTCCGGGCGGAGACCGGCGAGGAGACCGCGATCATCTGCGGTGAGCTGTACCGGCGCGGGGACGGCTGGAAGTTCCGTGCGGTGGGACAGGGCTATCCGACCGGGCTGATCGGGCTGGCGACGGCGTTCGGCATCTCGGTGGACGAGTCCGAACCGGCGGCCGAGACGCCGGGGGGCGAGCAGTCCGCCGCCGGCGCGTCCGGGCCGGAGACGGGGAGCACCGACGAGACGCATGCGTTGCCCTCCGCGCCCTCTCCCACGTCCTCCCCCTCGCCCTCGTACGGCTATCCGCAGCAGCCGTCGACCGGGCCGGCCTACGGCTACCCCCAGCCGGCCTCCCCCGCGCCTCAGCCCGCCTACGGCTATCCGCAGCAGCCCCAGCCATCGGAACGGCCTGGCTACGGCTATCCGCAGCCCGCCGCGGCGGCCGCGCCCGCGCCGGACCCGAACTTCCGGATGCCGCCGATGGGCCCCCAGTTCATCCGGCAGTGACCGGGCCGCTCATCCACCACCGTCCAGGTCGGGAGCTCCGGTCCTGCGCGCCCCCGGGCCTTATGTCTGGGTCTTGTAGCCGCGGCCCCACTGCAGGCCCCAGCCGTACAGCCGGTCCAGCTCCGCCTGGAAGCCGTAGACGAACTTCACCTCGCGGCGCACGATCAGCTCCCCCTTGACGTTCGCCAGCGAGAACAGCGCGCAGGAGCGGGCCTGGGGGGCGCGCTCGTCCAGCTCGATCTCGACCCGCGGCCCGTTGCCCGGGTAGAGCGTCACCTTGGCGTGCGTACGGTCGAAGGCGGGCGTCTGGTCGTAGATGTAGACGAAGAACAGCAGGCGCCTGATCTTGTCGTGGTGGTCGAGATTGACGAAGAGGGTCTCGCCGGACGGCGCGCCGAAGCGGTCGTCGCCACTGAGCCTGACGTACGGGGGCTCGTTCAGGCTGCCGAAGAAGCCGCCCAGCGGCTGCACCACCCCCTTGCTGCCGTCGCTGAGCTCGTAGAGACAGCCGAGGTCCAGGTCCACGTTGACCACGCCCTGTGTGTGGGCCTGGACCACCTCCGGCTGGAAGAGCTTGAACGGGTGCCGTAGCAGCCCGCTCTGCCGGGAGCGTCCCTCGATGTCGGAGGTCCGCATCCGCCACGACAGATTGACCCGCAGGTTTCCGCTGACGGCGCCCTGCTTGGTCAGCGAGACCTGCTGATGCCGTCTGGTCAGCTGGATGGAATTGGTCGACGCGTTCCCGGAGTCGAACTGCGCCGCCGCTCCGCCCCGCCGCCATCCGTCCCAGAAGCCCATGTCCCACCCCTGACTGCGTCCGGCCGTTCCCGGGCCGGTCCCGATGGATCCGCGCGGCCGTGCGCCGCCGCGCCGCCGCCGTGGCATCGCACCACGGCGCCGGTCATGCCGCGGGGCGGCCCGGAGGCCTTCCTTCGCCTCCTGGCCGCCCCGCTGAGAGCGTTCCTCAAACCCCGGGCCGTCACACGTGCCGGGTCCTGGTCGGGCAGGACGTGCCACGTCCTGCCCGGACCGCACCCAGGCCTACTAGGCCGCGGGCTCCTTCTCCGGTGCTTCCTTCGCCTCGAGCGCCTTGTTGCGCAGCACGGAGGACAGGAAGGAGGCGGCGATCAGCACCACACCGATGAGTCCGGTGATGATCTCGCTGATCTGGTGCTCGATGGTGACGAGCAGGATGACGGCGAGCGCGCCGATGGCGTAGTGCGCGCCGTGCTCCAGGTAGACGTAGTCGTCCAGGGTGCCCTGGCGGACCAGGTAGACCGTGAGGGACCGGACGTACATGGCGCCGATACCGAGGCCGAGGGCCATCCAGAAGATCTGGTTGGTGATCGCGAAGGCACCGATGACGCCGTCGAAGGAGAACGACGCGTCGAGCACCTCCAGGTAGAGGAACAGGAAGAAGGCGGCCTTGCCCGCCAGGCCGACGGCCGAGATCTGCTTGCCCTCGGCCTTGGCCTTCTCCTCCTCCTCGTGCTCGCGCTCCTCCTCTTCCTCGAGCTTGTCCTCGAAGTAGCCGGAGAGGCCGCCGACGATCAGATAGGTGATCAGTCCGGCGACGCCGGCGAGCAGCACGGTGGCGGACTTGTCCGCGTAGCCGGAGCTGGTGTGGGCGTGGGTCGCGAAGGTCATCGCGGTGACCAGCAGGGCGATCAGGGCGATGCAGACCGACAGCATGTCGACCTTGCCGAGCTTGGCGAGCGGGCGCTCCAGCCAGGCGAGCCACTTGATGTCCCGCTCCTCGAAGATGAAGTCGAGGAAGATCATCAGCAGGAACATGCCACCGAAGGCGGCGATCGCCGGGTGGGCGTCGGTGACCAGCGCCTCGTACTGCTCGGGGTTGTCCATCGCCAGATTGACGGCCTCGATGGGCCCGACCTTGGCGCTGATGGCGACGATGGCGACGGGGAAGACCAGCCGCATGCCGAAGACGGCGATGAGGATGCCGACGGTGAGGAAGATCTTCTGCCAGAAGGCGTTCATCTTCTTCAGGATTCCGGCATTGACGACCGCGTTGTCGAAGGACAGCGAGATCTCGAGGATCGACAGGATCAGGACGACCCCGAACGCCTCCCACCCCCACTGCCAGGCGGCGAATGCGAGGCCGAGCGCCGTAATGGCGAACGACCAGCCGAATGTTCTCAGGACCACTGCCTATCCCATCGGTTTGTACGGACCCCGCGAGATCGGTCTCCCCCGCGCCGCGCCCGGCTTTACGAAACGTTGACCCCGAAGTCTAGAGCGATGCCCCGCAGCCCCGACGCGTACCCCTGCCCCACCGCACGGAACTTCCATTCGCCTCCGTACCGGTAGAGCTCGCCGAAGATCATCGCGGTCTCGGTCGAGGCGTCCTCGCTCAGGTCGTAGCGTGCGAGCTCCTGGCCGTCCGCCTGGTTCACCACTCGGATGAAGGCGTTGCTGACCTGGCCGAAGGTCTGGCCGCGGTTGTCCGCGTCATGGATGGAGACAGGGAAGACGATCTTGTCGCAGTGTGCGGGCACCTTGGTGAGGTCCACGATCAGCGACTCGTCGTCGCCGTCACCCTCGCCCGTGAGGTTGTCACCGGTGTGTGTGACCGAACCCTCCGGGCTCGTCAGGTTGTTGTAAAAGACGAACCATTCGTCACCGAGCACACGCCCCGACTGGCAGAGCAGCGCGCTCGCGTCGAGGTCGAAGGGCGCCCCGGTGGTGGAGCGCGCGTCCCAGCCGAGGCCCACCAGGACCTGAGTGAGGTTCGGTGCGGCCTTGGAGAGGGAGACATTGCCTCCCTTGGCGAGCGTGACGCCCATGACGTGAGTCCTCCCCTTGGATGTGCGGAATTGCAGGCGCGTCCGGCGCCGCACGGATGGTGTGCGGCGCCGGACACGGACGTACGGACGGCTTCTGAGACAGACGCCGGTGGCGGCTCAGACGTTGACGCCGAAGTCCTGCGCGATGCCGCGCAGGCCCGAGGCATAGCCCTGACCGATGGCGCGGAACTTCCACTCCGCACCGTTGCGGTACAGCTCGCCGAAGACCATGGCGGTCTCGGTCGAGGCGTCCTCGCTCAGGTCGTAGCGGGCCAGCTCCTCGCCGTTCGCCTGGTTCACGACGCGGATGAACGCGTTGCGCACCTGGCCGAAGGACTGCTGACGGCTCTCGGCGTCGTAGATGGAGACGGGGAACACGATCTTCTGGACATCGGCGGGGACACCCGCGAGGTTCACCTTGATCTGCTCGTCGTCCCCCTCGCCCTCACCGGTGATGTTGTCACCGGTGTGCTCGACGGAGCCGTCGGGGCTCTTGAGGTTGTTGAAGAAGACGAAGTTTCCGTCGATGGCGACCTTGCCCTCGGTGTTCGTCAGCAGGGCGCTGGCGTCGAGGTCGAAATCGGTGCCGGTGGTGGTGCGGACGTCCCAGCCCAGACCGACGGTGACCGCCGTCAGGTTGGGGGCGGCCTTGGTCAGCGAGACGTTGCCGCCCTTGCTGAGGCTGACTCCCACGAGTCCTCCCATATAGATGTAGGGGCAGCGCCCCCGTCGTGCGTTGGCATCGGATCAACGAGTGGATCCTAGTGACGGGTTCCCTGCCGAAACAGACACATCGGCCGATGAAGTCAGAGCGCGTCGATTGCCCCGACCGCCTTGATGTACTCCTGGGGATCCCGGGCGTCGGGCAGGTCGTTGACCACGCTCCAGCGCACGACACCGCTCTTGTCGATGACGAAGGTGCCGCGGACCGCGCAGCCCTTGTCCTCGGCGAAGACGCCGTAGGCCCGTGCGGCCTCGCCGTGCGGCCAGAAGTCCGAGAGCAGCGGGAACTCCAGACCCTCCTGCTCGGCGAACACCCGCAGGGTGTGGATCGAGTCGGTGGACACGGCCAGCAGCTGGGTGTCGTCGTTGACGAAAGCCGGCATGTCGTCCCGGAGCGCCGCGAGCTCACCCGTGCACACACCGGTGAAGGCGAACGGGTAGAAGACCAGGACCACGTTCTTCTCGCCGCGGAAATCCGCCAGGGCCACGGTCCGCCCGTGGTTGTCCTTCAGCGTGAAGTCCGGGGCCGTGCTGCCGGCCTCGATCGCCATGTCCGCGTCCTCCCGTGTGGCTCGGTCCGCCTCCGTGGCCGCCTCGGCGCGCGCCCCTTCGGACCGGGGTGGTCCGGGGCGGGGCCCGGACCGGGTAAGCCAAGCCTAGTGCCCTGCGCACCGACCGGGCCCGGTCCGGTCGGGGCGCGGGGGCCCCACGCACAGCACGCACAGGGGCCCCCGCCGACGGTCGTCGGCGGGGGCCCTGCGGACAGCCCGCTCAGCGCTTGGACTTCGCCGCCTTGGGCGTGACCAGCCTGCTGCCGGTCCAGTCCTTGCCCGCGTTGATGGTCTTGGTCTGGGAGAGGCCCGCCGTCTGGGCGGCCTCGTTGATGTCGCTGGGCTCGACATAGCCGTCACGGCCGGTCTTCGGCGTCATCAGCCAGACCGTCCCGCCGTCATCGACCAGCCCGATGGCGTCCACCAGGGCGTCCGTAAGGTCTCCGTCCTCGTCGCGGAACCACAGCAGGACGACGTCCGCCACGTCGTCGTAGTCCTCGTCGGCGAGTTCCTGGCCGGTGACGGCCTCGATGGCCTCACGGAGCTCCAGCTCGACGTCGTCGTCGTAGCCGATCTCCTGGACCACCTGTCCGGGCTCGAACCCCAGCTTCGACGCCGGGTTGGTCCGCTCCTCCGCGTGGTCCGCGGTCGCGCTCACGGCTTGCCTCCTGATCGTGTTTCGGAAAATGCTTCAGCCGCGCGCGTACGCGAGGCATTGGCCGTAGTCCACACGGGCGGGGCGGATCGCGCAAGTACCCGGCCGTCGAGACCGCCGAAACGGTGACGTTTACGGCCGTCCCGCCGCAACTCCAGACGCCTTTGGCATCCGGTTTGTATCCGGGGAGTCGGACCGCCCCACCCCCTTCGCCACCTTTGTACGCTTCCGTGGCGCCGGTCCGCCAATCGGGGACGCATGGTTACTCATCGGTAGAGATGACGTAATTGCTCCCGGGGTACACGATGGGGAGCGGCGTAATCCCCCAGCACCACCCCCAGCAACCGAAGAGTGAAGGAACAGCGTGGCTTCCGGTTCCGATCGCAACCCGATCATCATTGGCGGCCTGCCGAGCCAGGTCCCGGATTTCGATCCGGAGGAGACCCGGGAGTGGCTCGACTCCCTCGACGCCGCCGTGGACCAGCGCGGCCGTGAACGGGCCCGCTACCTCATGCTGCGGCTGATCGAACGGGCCCGTGAGAAGCGCGTGGCCGTGCCGGAGATGCGCAGCACGGACTACGTGAACACCATCGCGACCAAGGACGAGCCGTTCTTCCCCGGCAACGAGGAGATCGAGCGCAGGATCCTCAACGCGACCCGCTGGAACGCCGCGGTGATGGTGTCCCGCGCCCAGCGGCCCGGTATCGGCGTCGGCGGCCACATCGCGACCTTCGCCTCCTCGGCGTCGCTCTACGACGTGGGCTTCAACCACTTCTTCCGGGGCAAGGACCAGGGCGACGGCGGCGACCAGATCTTCTTCCAGGGCCACGCGTCGCCCGGTATCTACGCGCGCGCGTTCCTGCTGGACCGGCTGAACGAGACCCAGCTCGACGCCTTCCGCCAGGAGAAGTCGAAGTACCCGAACGGGTTGTCGTCCTACCCCCACCCCCGGCTGATGCCGGACTTCTGGGAGTTCCCGACGGTGTCGATGGGCCTCGGCCCGCTCGGCGCGATCTACCAGGCGCGGATGAACCGCTATCTGGAGGCGCGCGGGATCGCCGACACCTCCCGCTCCCATGTCTGGGCCTTCCTCGGCGACGGCGAGATGGACGAGCCCGAGTCGCTCGGCCAGTTGTCCATCGCCGCCCGTGAGAGCCTGGACAACCTCACCTTCGTGGTGAACTGCAATCTGCAGCGGCTCGACGGCCCGGTGCGCGGCAACGGAAAGATCATCCAGGAGCTGGAGTCGATCTTCCGCGGGGCGGGCTGGAACGTGATCAAGCTGATCTGGGACCGCACCTGGGACCCGCTGCTGGCCCAGGACCGCGACGGCGTCCTGGTCAACAAGCTGAACACCACTCCGGACGGCCAGTTCCAGACGTACGCCACGGAGACCGGCGACTACATCCGCCGGCACTTCTTCGGCGACGACCACCGGCTGCGGGCGATGGTCGAGAACATGAGCGACGACCGGATCCTGCACCTGGGCCGTGGCGGCCACGACCACAAGAAGATCTTCGCGGCCTACTCGGCGGCCCGTGCCCACAAGGGCCAGCCGACCGTGATCCTCGCCCAGACGGTCAAGGGCTGGACGCTCGGCCCGAACTTCGAGGGCCGCAACGCGACCCACCAGATGAAGAAGCTGACGGTCGCCGACCTGAAGGGCTTCCGCGACCGGCTGCACCTGCCGATCACCGACGCGCAGCTGGAGAGCGGCCTGCCGCCGTACTACCACCCGGGGCGCGACTCCGAGGAGATCCAGTACATGCACGACCGCCGCCAGGGCCTGGGCGGGTACGTCCCGACCCGGGTGGTGCGGTCGAAGCCGCTGGTGCTGCCCGAAGAGTCGACGTACGCGGCGGTGAAGAAGGGCTCCGGCCAGCAGTCGATCGCCACCACCATGGCCTTCGTCCGGCTGCTGAAGGACCTGATGCGGGACAAGGAGATCGGCAGGCGGTTCGTGCTGATCGCGCCGGACGAGTACCGCACGTTCGGCATGGACTCCTTCTTCCCGAGCGCGAAGATCTACAACCCGCTGGGCCAGCAGTACGAGGCCGTGGACCGCGAGCTGCTGCTCGCGTACAAGGAGTCGCCGACCGGACAGATGCTGCACGACGGCATCTCCGAGGCGGGCTGCACCGCGTCGCTCATCGCCGCGGGCTCCTCCTACGCCACGCACGGCGAGCCGCTGATCCCGGTCTACGTCTTCTACTCGATGTTCGGTTTCCAGCGGACCGGCGACCAGTTCTGGCAGATGGCCGACCAGCTGGCGCGCGGATTCGTACTGGGCGCGACCGCGGGGCGTACGACCCTGACCGGTGAGGGTCTGCAGCACGCGGACGGCCACTCGCAGCTGCTCGCCTCGACGAACCCGGGCTGCATCGCCTACGACCCGGCCTTCGGCTTCGAGATCGCGCACATCGTCAAGGACGGTCTGCGGCGGATGTACGGCTCCGACGCCGAGCACCCGCACGGTGAGGACGTCTTCTACTACCTGACCGTCTACAACGAGCCGATCCAGCACCCGGCCGAGCCCGCCGACGTCGACGTGGACGGCATCCTCAAGGGCATCCACCGCTTCAAGGCGGGCGAGGCGGGCCAGATCCCGGCACAGATCATGGCGTCCGGTGTCGCGGTGCCGTGGGCCGTGGAGGCGCAGCGGATCCTCGCCGACGAGTGGGACGTACGGGCCGACGTCTGGTCGGCGACGTCCTGGAACGAGCTGCGGCGCGATGCCGTGGCGGTGGAGGAGCACAATCTGCTCCACCCGGAGGAGGACCAGCGCGTCCCGTACGTGACGCAGAAGCTCGCCGCGTCCGAGGGCCCGTTCGTGGCCGTGTCGGACTGGATGCGTTCGGTGCCGGACCAGATCTCGCGCTGGGTCCCGGGCCGCTACACCTCGCTCGGCGCGGACGGATTCGGCTTCGCCGACACGCGCGGCGCCGCCCGCCGCTACTTCCACATCGACGCGCAGTCGATCGTGCTGGCGGTGCTCACCGAGCTGGCCAGGGACGGCAAGGTGGACCGTTCGGCGCTGAAGCAGGCCGTGGACCGCTACCAGCTGCTCGATGTGGCGGCGGCCGACCCGGGCGCGGCCGGCGGCGACGCGTAGGTCCCGGGTGGGACCCGCGGTCGCGGGATACGACGGTGGGGGGACGGTGCCGGGCACCGTCCCCCCACCGCGTGCCCCGACCGCCGCTTACGATGCGCGGCATGAAGGAACGAACGGCGCAGATGCGCTGGGAAGCGCGCGCACAGGGACCCCTGCTGGGTCTCGCGCTGGCGTTCGGGCTGGCGTACGCGGTACCGATCGTGGCACCGGACGCCCGGCCATGGGTGCACACGCTCTGCCAGACGGTGGAGTGGGTGGTGTGGGGCGCGTTCGCCTGTGACTACCTCGTACGGCTGACGCTGGCCCCGCACAAGTGGCTGTTCGTCCGCAAGCACCCGGTGGATCTGCTGGCGGTGGTGCTGCCGCTGGTACAGCCGCTGCGGCTGCTGCGCGTGGTCTCCACACTGCTGCTGGTCGGGCGGCGGGCCCGGATGGCCCCGCAGATCACGCTGACCACGTATGTGGCCGGTGCGGTGGTGGGGCTGATGATGTTCGGCTCGCTCGCTGTGCTGCACGTCGAGCGGGACGCACCCGACGGGAACATCAAGACGCTCGGCGACGCCGTGTGGTGGTCGTTCACGACGATGACGACCGTCGGGTACGGCGATCACGCGCCCACGACGGGCCTCGGGCGGGTCCTCGCGGTCGGGCTGATGCTGTCCGGCATCGCCCTGCTGGGTGTGGTGACGGCGAACATCGCTGCCTGGTTCATCGCCCGCTTCGACCGGGACGACGCGGAGGAACGCCGCCAGACCGCGCTCCTCGAGGCCCTGACCAGGGAGGTCGGCCTGCTGAGGGCGGAGGTGGCGCGGCTGTCGAAGACGGGGACGGGGACGGGGGCGGCCGCCCCGGTGATGCCGGTCCAGGCACCCGAGCCGGCACCGGTCCTGGAAGACGTCGGCACGCTTGGGACGGCACTGGCGCCGGATGGCGTCCGGACAGGACCTAGTTCTCCCACACCTTGAACGCCCGTACCCGGTAAGGCGATTGGGGCACCCAGGTCCCGCCGCCCGGGTACGTCTCGAACTCGCCCGTCTCGGCGCACTCCGCCGACTGATAGGTGGTGACGGGGCGTCCGGTGCGGTTGGCGAGGGCCTGGGCCGTGCCGGCCGCGGGTAGCGGGACGCAGGACTCGATGTCGATGCCGGACAGCTCGTGGACCTGCCGGGTCCCGGCGAAGTCCGGCCGCTCCCACAGGCAGAGCTCGCCGGACGCGCAGACGCCGAGTCGCGGCGGCCCGACGGCAAAAGCGGAGACGGGGGAGGCGGCGGAGGCGGGGGAGGCCGGAGATGGCCCGGCTGCGGAGGGCACCCGCGGGGCCCCGGGAGCGGCGGCGGCCGCCGGTACCACGGCCGGGGCCCGGCCGAAGGCGGCAGCGAGGGCCACGCCCGTGGCGAAGGCCAGGGCGGTGGCAAGAACGGTCGTACGCATGGATCAACCCCCGTGTCGGTGCGTGTGCCGGTGCGCGCGCGTGCGCTGTCGTGCGTGCGCCGTCGTGCATGCGGTGCCGCACGCGTGGTCCGCACCTTGGCCGGTGGTGTCGGCGTGGCGGAAGACCTTCCATACCGGTTCATCCTGATAGGCGGCAGTTGCGTGAGGCACCCCGACCGCAGCGGCACTACGGATGCTCCGGAGCCCGTACCACCCCCGCGGGCGCCGCAGCGTACGACTCGCGCATACGGAACGTAGCCGTGGACCGCGCTCCCCCCACGCGAACGCGTGATCTCTCTCACGGTGTGCACGACGCCCGTCGGACGGCCCCTAGGCTGTCCCCTCAGTGACTGCTCTCGACTCCTCTCCTCCACTGAACGTCTGGCGCGCCCTGCTCGCTCTTGCCGTCGTGTTCGTGCTGCTCGCGACCACCGGTTGGACCGCTGTACGACATCAGCGCAGTCCCGGCGAGCCCAGGGACATCGCACTCGCCGCCTGGAAGACGGACCGGATCGGGACGCACGGGCTGCCCGACGCCGGTGCGCCGCCCGCACGGCTGGCACGGTTCTTCGACTCCATAGGCGCGCGCGAGGCAGCCACACTCGCGGACCGCCACCCCCTCGTGGTGGGCAACCTCAACGGCGCCCCGGTCACGCTGCGCTACCGTGCCAACAGGGTCGCGCTGGCCCAGGCGCTGCGCACGGAGAAGGCACGGAGGAAGGACCCCCGGCTCTCCGCGGTCGGCAGGGACGAGGCCGTGCGGCGGATGCACCGCTTCGAGTCGCTGCTACAGCCCGGCCGGCAGATCCTCGCCTTCGACCCGTCGGGCAAGGGCCGCGCGGCCGAGGTCCTCGGGGACCTCGAGGGCGCACAGCGGGTCTCGGTCGTCGTCCCGGGCGTCGACACCAACATCCTGACGTTCGAGAAGAGCCGGCGCAGGTTCACGGCTCCGGTGGGCATGGCACGGTCGCTGTACGACGCCGAGCGGACCGCGTCCCCCGCCACCCGGACCGCGGTCATCGCCTGGGCGGACTACACCTCACCGACCGGTGTGGGCCTGGACGCCTCGACCGGCAGGCTCGCCGCGACCGGCGCCGACCGGTTGGTGGCCCTGACCAAGGCGCTGCCCGGCGCCGCGAGGGTGTCGCTCTTCTGCCACAGCTACGGCTCCGTGGTCTGCGGTGTCGCCGCCCGTGAACTGCCCGGGCGCGTGGGCGATGTGGCGGTCGCGGGCAGCCCCGGAATGCGGGCTGACAGCGCGGCACAGCTGAGGACCGGCGCCCGGGTGTGGGCGACGCGCGACAGCGACGACTGGATCCAGGACGTGCCGTATCTGGAGGTCGGCGGGCTCGGCCACGGCGCCGACCCGGTGTCGCCCGAGTTCGGGGCACGCGTGCTGTCCGCGGCCGGCGCGATCGGCCACGCCGGGTACTTCGAGCCGGGCACCGAGAGCCTCGCCAACTTCGCCGAGATAGGCGTCGGCGCCTACGGCGCGGTGACCTGCGCGGACGGAGTCGGCGCCTGCCGCCGTGGGCTCCAGGGCCTGAACACGGCCTGACGGGCGCCGATGCAGCCGGGCAGTGCACGACGACGACCCCGGGGAGGGGCGACGCGCGGGCGCACGCCGCCTACGATGAGGCACATGGGTGATGTTCTGGCCGGAAATCATGCCGCCTGGGAGTTCGAACCGGACTCCGTACTCATCCGCTTCTCACGGGGGGCCCGAGGCGCACCGAAGCTGTTCCAGGTGCTGGGTGAACGGCGCATCCCGCTCGAAGCGCTGGAGTCGGTGACGCTCTCCCCCGGCAAACGCGGCACGGTCGTACTGCACGCGGTGCCGAGACCGGGCGCCGATCCGCTGATGGACGCGGCCGACGGCCAGCTGCCGGAGAACTGCGATCCGTACCGGCTGGTGCTGCCGGCGGACCGCGAACTGCTCGCCGAGTACTACGCGGACCAGCTGCGCGCCGCCCTGCCCGGAGAGGACGCGGGGCCCGCCTCCTCGTACCTGGTCTCGTCGGTGGAGGCGCCGCTGCAGTTCAAGGCGTACGACGGGAAGGCCGTGTTCGACGGCGAGAAGGTGTCGTTCCGCTGGTCCTGGACGGGGGCCTCGTCCACCAAGTGGAAGGCGGGCGACCAGACCTTCGGCGTCGCCGAGCTGACCGGTGTGGAGTGGCGCTCCCCCGATGTCTTCGACGGGTATCTGCGCCTGCTGCGTCGCGGCGGTGACCCGGCCGCGGACGACGGTGCACCGCACGCGCAGCCGGACAAGGACCCGGCGGCGGTCGTGTTCGGCCTCGGCTACGGCCCGGTACACGAGTCACTGCCGTTCGCGGCGGCGGTCCTGGAGGCGGCCCGCAGTGCCTCGTCCTCGGTTTCGCCCCTGCCGTCCTCGCACGACCCGGCGGGAGTGGCGGAGCGCATACGGCATCTGGGAGAGCTGCACAGTGCGGGCCTGGTGACGGACGAGGAGTTCCGGGCGAAGAAGGCGGAGCTCTTGGCGGAGCTGTAGCCGCGCGGAGTTGTCGCGGCGCGGAGTTGTCGCGGCGCGGAGCTGTAGCCGCGCGGAGTTGTCGGGGCGCGACAGAGACTTCTGTACACGGCGAGGTGCGATGTCATACCGGGGTATGACATCGCACTCGGCTCCGCGGTATGACGCCCCCGCAGGGCCCGCGGCCTAGGCTGACCGGGCCATGTCCCAGATACCCACGCCTCCGTCCCCCGCGCAGTCGCCGACGCCTCCGCCCTCCGTGCGCCGGTACGCACGGGAGGCCCTGCGCGGCCTCGCGCATCCCTCGAACCCCGCGACCGCGCTGTTCGCCGACTCTCCGAAACGATGGCGGCGCAAGATCCCCTATGTCGTCGTGTTCGTGATCACCGTCATCCTGGTGCCCACGACGGCCTTCCACTTCATCGAGGTGTACGGGGCCAATCGCCGGCTCGCCGAAGTGCTCGCCGTCGGAAGCGCGGGCCCGCTGGTGCTGCTCGCACACCGGCCGCTCCAGGCCTGGTGGATCATCTTCCCCGTCGACATCATCTGTGCGCTGAACCTCGCCGGTACCGAGGATCAGACCATCTGGCCGTGGCCGCCGCCCGTCATCATCGGCTACCTCTTCCTGATGCTGGCTCTCGCACTGCGCGAACCGCGCCGCACCCTGGTCGCGGTCTGGCTGCTGACCGGTGTGATCGGTTTCTTCCTGGCTGCGACCGGCCCGACGTCGTCGAGTCCGGCCGCGGCCGGGGCGCCGTCGGGGGGACAGGTCGACAGCGCCGCAGACGTGCTGCTCTTCGTGCTGAGCGGGGTGGTGCTGTTCATCGGCGCGGCCCTGCGCGAACGCCGTGACGTACAGCGCAGGCTGGCGGAACAGGAGACCATCAGCGAGGCCGAGCGGGCGCAGCGCACCCTCCTGGAGGAACGTGCCAGGATCGCCCGGGAGTTGCACGATGTGGTGGCCCACCACATGTCGGTGATCACCGTGCAGGCCGACTCTGCGCCGTACCGGATCGAGGGTCTGCCCGACACGGCCCGCGAGGAGTTCTCGACGATCGCCTCCAGCGCCAGGGAGTCGCTGGCCGAGATGCGCCGGCTGCTGACCGTGCTGCGCAACGACGGCTCGGAGGGCGAGCGCGCGCCGCAGCCCGGACTCGACCGGATCCAGCAGCTGGTCGAGGCGACGGTAAGGGCCGGTGTGCCGGCCCAACTGTCGCTCCCCGCGGGGCTCGGCGACGTCCCGCAGTCGGTGGACCTGTCGGCGTACCGCATCGTGCAGGAGGCGCTCGCGAACGTCGTACGGCACGCACCCGGCGCACCGGCGCGGGTGTCGGTGACGGCCGACGACGCCCATCTGACGGTCCTCGTGGTCAACGGCCCGGCCTCCGAGTCGCTGTCCCTGCTGGAGACTTCGGGAACGGGGCACGGTCTGGTCGGCATGCGGGAACGCGTACGGTTGACCGGCGGCACCCTGGACACGGGACCGCTGCCGGACGGCGGCTTCCGGGTCGCCGCACGGATGCCCCTGACGACGAGCACGAAGGACGACCCCGTTGACCATCCGCGTGATCATCGTCGATGACCAGGCCATGGTGCGCGCGGGGTTCGCCGCGCTGCTGTCGGCGCAGACGGACATCGACGTCGTGGGGGAGGCACCGGACGGCCGCGAGGGTATCGCCGTCGCCCGCTCCACCCACCCGGACGTGGTCCTGATGGACGTACGGATGCCGGAACTCGACGGACTCGCGGCGGCCCGGGAGATCCTCTCGCCGCCGCCGGGCGTGGTCCATGTGCCGAAGGTGCTGATGCTGACCACCTTCGACGTGGACGACTACGTCTACGAGGCGCTGCGCGCGGGAGCTTCGGGCTTCCTGCTCAAGGACGCACCGCCGGCGGACCTGATCTCGGCGGTGCGGGTGGTCGCGGGCGGCGAGGCGCTGCTGGCGCCGTCGGTCACCCGCCGGCTGATCGCCGACTTCGCGGCGCAGCGGCCCGCACCCCGCGGGGGCAGCGCCGCGCTGCGTCTCGGCGGCCTCACGCCGCGCGAGACGGAGGTGCTGGAGCGGATCGCCCGCGGGCTGTCCAACCAGGAGATAGCGGAGCAGCTCGTGGTCGCCGAGCAGACGGTCAAGACCCATATCGGGCGGGTGCTTTCGAAGCTCGGGCTGCGTGACCGGGCGCAGGCGGTGATCTTCGCGTACGAGTCGGGACTCGTCACCCCGGGTGACCGCTGAGGGTCGCGCGTGGTCCCGGACACGGGCCCGGCAGGGCACCGCAGGACCGCGGTGAGGCTCCCCGGCGGCCGTACTTTAAGGTCATAGGCATGCAAAGCCTGGCGCTGACCGAGAACTGGCCCGTCACCACCGCGGCCGCCGCCGTGGTCCGCGCGGACGGCACCGTCGCCGGGACGTACGGTCCCACGACCCGGCACTTCCCGCTCGCCTCGGTCACCAAGCCGCTCGCCGCGTACGCCGTGCTCGTCGCCTACGAGGAGGGTGCGGTGGAGCTCGACGAGCCCGCCGGGCCCGAGGGGTCCACGGTGCGCCATCTGCTGGCCCACACCAGCGGTCTCGCGTTCGACGAGCATCGCGCGATGGCCGAACCCGGCACCCGCAGGCTGTATTCGAACGCGGGCTTCGAGGTGCTCGGCGACCATGTCGCGAAGGCGACCGACATCCCGTTCGCGGAGTATCTGCGGCAGGCGGTGCTGGAACCGCTCGGCATGACGTCGACGACGCTCGACGGCTCGCCCGCGAAGGACGGCGTCTCCACGGTCGACGACCTGGTGAGGTTCGCCGCGGAGGTGCAGGCCCCGCGGCTGCTCGATCCGCGGACCGTTCTCGAGGCGATGTCCGTGGTCCACCCGGGGCTGTCGGGAATCCTGCCGGGTTACGGACACCAGAAGCCCAACGACTGGGGACTCGGCTTCGAGATCCGGGACGCCAAGTCCCCGCACTGGACGGGGGCGTCCTCCTCGCCGCGGACCTTCGGGCACTTCGGCCAGTCCGGCACCTTCCTGTGGATCGACCCGGATGTGCGCGCGGCGTGCGTGGCTCTGGCCGACCGGGCCTTCGGCCCCTGGGCGGTCGAGGCCTGGCCGCCGTTCACCGACGCGGTCCTGGCGGAACTGCGCGGGACGGCCTGAGCCACCTCGCACCGCCCGAGCCCCCGGCTCCGGAGCCACAGCCGCGCCTCCCGGCACACCCCGAGCCGCGCCTCCCGATCCACAGCCGCAGCCGCGCCGTACGGCTATCCGCCCCCGCCGGACGGTCCTGCGCCGCCGTCCTGCGCCGGCTGCACGGTCCCCACACCGGCTCCGGCCGGGATCGGCAGCGATTCGCTGCCGGAATGGATGTCGAGGCCGCAGGTACCGGGCGTCATCGATCTGTCCTGTCCGACCAGCTGCACCGTGACCTCGCCATCGGGATCCTCGGCGTAGGCGATCGTGCAGATCAGCTGGCGCAGCGCCGTCTCGTCCAGCCCGCCCAGGGCGATCGGCACCGTGGCCGTGACATCACTCTGCTGCGAGGACTGGACCTGCACGGACCCGCCGCGGGAGGCACGGGGCAGGCTGGTGCCGAGCCCCGCCGCCCGTTCCTCCTTGCCCGGTCCGCCGAGCAGGGTCACGATCGCTTTCGCCGTCGTCTTGGGGGGCAGACCCGAAGGACTCTCGTACCCGGGCCCGAAGCCACTCCCGTTTTCCCGGATCACGGGAATCAGGTGCCCGTCGGGAGAGCGGAAGAAGAGCAGCGTATCGATGTCGCGGTTCAGGAAGCCCAGCATGGTGGCAGGACCGCCGGCCTCGATGACACCGGTCTCCTGGACGCCGCAGCCGGCGAGCAGCAGCGCGGCCGGCACCACTGCGGCGGCCCATCGGGACCGCACGGGTGCACGTCCCGCTCGCGTACGTCTCATCCGGTGGCCTCCTCCGGGCAGAGCGGAATCCCGACGGTGAAAACGGCGCCGCCACCAGGCAGGTTCCCCGCGCGGACGGTCCCGCCGTGCAGCCGGACGTTCTCCTGGGTGATCGCCAGTCCCAGGCCGCTGCCCGCCGAGCGGGTACGGGCCACGTCGGCCTTGTAGAAGCGGTCGAAGATATGCGGGAGGACCTCGGGCCGGATACCGGGGCCGCTGTCGCAGACCTCGGTGATCAGCACGGGCACACCGTCGGAGCGCACCTCGGTGCGCAGCCGTACGGTGACGGGCGCGCCGCCGTGCCGCAGGGCGTTGCCGACGAGGTTGGCGACGACGACGTCGAAACGGCGCGGGTCGAGCCGGGCGCGGATGCCGTCGGGCAGTTCGGTACGGACCCGCTCGTCGGTCCAGTGCCGGTTCTGCAGGGTCTTGCGGATGGCCTCGGCGGCGTCGACCTCGTCGGTGTTCAGCTCGGCCGCGCGGGCGTCGAAGCGCGAGATCTCCATCAGGTCCTCGACGAGCACGGCCAGTTTTCCGGTCTCGGTGCTGATCAGACGGACGGCCCGGGCGGTGTCGGGGTCCAGGCCGCCCGCGTCCTCGTCGAGTACCTCGGTCACGGCGAGCATTCCGGCGAGGGGCGTGCGCAGTTCGTGCGAGACGTCGGAGGCGAAGCGGCGGGCACGGGCCTCTGCCTGCCGCAGTTCGTGTACGGACCGTTCGAGCTCGCCCGCGGAATCGTTGAAGGTGTGGGCCAGTTCGGCGAGCTCGTCGCTGCCCCGCACCTGAATGCGGGTGTCGAGCTTGCCGCTGCCCATGCTCTGGGCCGCCTTGCGCAGTTCGCGCACCGGCCGCAGCACACTGCGGGCGGCGAGCAGCGCGGGCAGCAGGGCGATGGCGAGGCCGGGCAGGGCGCCGTCACGGGCCGCCGTGACGAGTGCGTCGACGTTGACCTGCTCTTCGCTCATCCGCATGACGGCGTAGAGGACGAGCCGGCTGGGGAGGACCCCGGCCGGGCCGGTCTTGAACACGACGGGCATGCCGATGGTGAGGTAAGGGACCCCGTCCTTGATCACCCGTTGGAACACCCCGTGGGGGGTGTCCGCGGCGGCACGGCGCAGCTCGGGTGTGATCACGGTGGAGACGGGGCTGGTGCCCGACGATACGCGGATCGAGCCGTACTCGGCGAAGACCACCCAGGGTCGGGGTTTGCCCTTGCGTGCGATCTCCCGGAGGGCTTCCTGGAACCCCTCGGGCCGGATGGGCAGAGTCGTACCCATCAGCTGCACCTGATCGCGGAACGACGAGACGGCGGTGTCCTGGGCCGTCACCAGCAGGGCGTTGCGGGCCTCTCGGTAGGTCAGGGCGGCGGTGGTACCCGCGCTGACCACGGCGACCAGCAGGAACGCGAGCACCAGCCGGGTGCGCAGCCCGAACGCCGCGGTCCGCGCCCGGTGCACCCGCAGACGGTCCGTACTCGGCGCGAGGGACGCACCGGCACGCGCGGGCGCCGCGCCGCCGTCGCCACCGGACCTGCCTGTGGCACCGCGCGTGCTCACAGCGGTCCGAAGCGGTAGCCGAAGCCCCGCAAGGTCTGGATGTAGCGGGGAGAGCCCGCCTCGTCCTCGATCTTGTTGCGGAGCCGTCTGACACAGGCGTCGACGAGCCGGGCGTCGGCGTGGTACTCGTGCTCCCAGACGTGCTCCAGCAGCTGCTGTCTGCTGAACACCTGCTCCGGCGCGGCCGACAGATGCAGCAGCAGCTTCAGCTCGGAGGGTGCGAGCGGGACCCGCTGTCCGGCCTTGGACACGGTCAGCCCGGCCCGGTCGATGGCCAGGTCGCCGTGCGTTTCGACGGCCGCCCGGCCCTGGCCGGAGACCTCGATACGGCGCAGTACGGCCCGGATCCGGGCCTCGATCACCTCGGGGCGGGCGGGCTTGACGATGTAGTCGTCCGCGCCCGCCTCCAGCCCCACGACCACGTCGAAGTCGTCGCCGCGCGCGGTCAGCATGATGATCGGAAGCTGGCTCTTCTCCCTCACCCTCCGGCAGACCTGTACACCGTTCATCCCGGGCAGCATCAGGTCCAGCAGCAGCAGATCGGGGCGGAAGTCGCTCAGCGCGGCCAGCCCGGCCTCACCCGTGGCGGCGGACCGTACGTCGTGGCCGCGGCGGCGCAGCCCGAGCTCGACCCCTTCGCGCACGGAGGGGTCGTCCTCGATGAGGAGCACGCGGGGCATCAGGATCTCCTGGAGGGTGGTGTGGTCAGCGCCGGGTCAGCCGCCGGCGTACACCGGTGAGCAGCGCGTCGAGTTCGGTGAGCCGTAGCGGGCGGGCGAGCAGGGCGAAGACGAGCACGATGGCCGCCGCTCCGGCCGCGGTGGCGGCCAGGGCCCCCGCGGGTGCGCTGCCGAGGGCCGCGAGATGGCCGAGTGCGGCGGCGGGCACCGCGGCGAGCAGCAGCCGGGCGTGTGCGGCGGCGGCGGATGTCCGCAGCGGCCGGGTGACGGCGAGCCGGCGGCCGAGGACCCGGGCCGTCACCGCCCAGCCCGCGCACAGCGCCAGCGAGTACGCCGCGGCCATGCCGGTCACGGCCCATCGCGCGGAGAGCAGCTGGCAGGCGGCCAGGGAGAGGCCCGCGTTGAGGCCGGCGATCACCAGGTTGAGCAGGAAGGGGGTGCGGGTGTCGGAGAGCGCGTAGAAGGTGCGGGAGAGGACGTACTGGCCGGACATGGCGATGAGCCCGGGCGCGAAGGCCATGAGGATTCCCGCCATGGCCGCGGTGTCGTCGGCGCTGGTCCTGCCGTGGCCGAAGACCAGGGCCATCACCGGCTGGGCGAGGGCGAGGAGCATGCAGGCGGCGGGGACGACCGCGGCGGCGGCGCCCCGCAGCGCGGAGGAGACGTCGGCGCGCACGGCCGCGGTGTCCGCGTCGGCGGCGGCCGCGCTCATCCTCGGCATCAGTGCGGTGACCAGGGAGACCGTGATGATGCCGTGCGGTACGACCCACAGCACGTAGGCGTTGTTGTAGGCGCTGAAGCCGGGGCCGCCGTCGAGGCCCGCGGTCGTGGCCAGCCGCGTCGTGACCCAGTAGGCGGCCTGGTTGGCGAGCACCAGCAGCACCAGCCAGCCGGCCGAGCGCAGCGGGCGGGTCAGCCCGCTGCCGCGCCAGTCGAAGCGGGGCCGCCAGCGGAAGCGTGCCGCGCGCAGGGCGGGGACGAGAGCCAGTGCCTGGACGGCGATGCCGGCGGTGGTGCCCCAGCCGAGCAGGGCGGTCTCCCCTGCGGTGAGCGTGCCTCCGCCTCCGCTTCCGTCTCCGTCGCCCAGGGCCAGGGCCAGATAGAGGCCGAAGACGGCGATGACGACAACGTTGTTGAGGACGGGGGTCCACATCATCGCGCCGAACCGGCCGCGGGCGTTGAGCACCTGCCCGAGCAGCGTGAACAGTCCGAGGAAGAAGATCTGCGGCAGGCAGTAGCGGGCGAACGCGACCGTCATGGCGGCCTGCCCGCCGGTGTAGTCGGTGTACGCGTCGACGATCGCGGGCGCCGCCCACACCGCGATCGCCGTGATCGCCAGCAGGGCGACGGTGCAGACGGTGAGCAGCCGGTCGGTGTACGCGGCCCCGCCGTCCTTGTGCTCCTTGGCGGCCTTGACCAGCTCGGGCACGAAGACGGCGTTGAGCGCACCGCCGAGGAGGAGCATGTAGACGATCGTGGGGAGGGAGTTGCCGACCGCGTAGCCGTCGGCGACCGGTCCGATGGTGCCGATCGCGGCGGCGATCACGGCGGACCGGGCGAAGCCGGTGGCGCGGGAGACGATGGATCCGGCGGCCATGACGGCACTGCTGCGCAGGGCGGAGTCCGGTTTCGCCCCGTCACCGGGCGCGTGGCCGGCGGTTCCGTCACGGTCACCGCCGCGGTCACCGTCACGGCCTGCGGCTGCGGGGGTGGCGAGCCGCTCGTGGTCCGTTCCGGCGGGGTACGGGTCCGCGGCGCTGCCGCCCGGGTGCCCGCCGCGCGGAATCTGCCGGGGGACCGTGCCGCCCGTCCCGGAGTGCGCGGTGCCCACGCCCCCGTGGCCCACACTCCCCTGACCCACGCCCCCGTGCCCCACGTCGCCGTACGCCCCGGATCCGACGCTCCCCGGCTCCTGGCCGGGGTTCGGCGTCGTCGTCATCGGCGGGCCAAATACGCCTGGAAGGCGCGGTACAGCGTGTGGTTGGCGGTGCCGCCCAACGGTTTCTCCCATTCCCCCAGCGTCTCGACGACCTGTCCGCCGGTGCCGAGCTTCCACCGCAGCAGTCCGTACGCACGTTCGTCAGGGTCGAGTGTGGAGGGTACCCCGCGCATGTCGTAGACGTCGGCGCCGACCGCGTGGGCGTCGAGCAGCATCCGCCACTGCAGGGCGTTGGAAGGCCGGACCTCGCGGCGGTGGTCGGCGGAGGCGCCGGTCTGGTACCAGACGCGCCGGCCCACCGTGATCATGGTGTGGGCGGCCAGGATCTCCCCGCCGTGGCGGGCGAGGTACAGCTTCATCCGGCCCGGCTCCTCGGCGTTGAGGGCCGCGTGCTGGCGCTCGAAGTACGTGAGCGAGCGGCCGAGCCGGAAGCCGTCGCGCTCCTCGGTGATCCGCAGCAGCCGGTAGAACTCGGGGAGATCGGCGGCGCTGCCCACCACCACGTCCACGCCTTCCTTCTGCGCGCGGCGGATGTTGCGCCGCCACTCCTGGTTGAGCCCCGACCACAGATCGTCACGGGAACGCCCCGCGAGCGGCACCTGGAAGACATGGCGCGGCTGGGCGTCCCCGTCGCCGCCCGCCCCGTCTCCGCCGCAGCGCCGCCAGTGGCGGGCGCGCAGCCGTTCGGTGACCGCGGTGCCGAGCGGGTCGACCTCGCTGGCGAGGACGTCCGGCAGGCGTCTGCCCGGGCCGGTGAGCGGCTTGAGCAGGGCGGCGTCCCAGCGCCGGTACGCGGGCGAGGGGCCGATGCGTACGGCGAAGGCACCCGCGGCCCGCAGATGATCCAGCAGCGGGGTGAGCCAGCCGTCGACGTCCGGGTCGCTCCAGTCGGCGACGGGCCCTTCGGGAAGGTACGCGAAGTACTTGCGGGTGCCGGGGAATTGCCGGAGCAGGACCAGGGCGACGCCCTCCAGCTCTCCGGCTTCGGGGTCCGGTCCCCAGCCGAGCAGCTGGGCCCGCCAGCCGTCCTTGACCTGCGCCCAGGAGGGGCACTGCAGGAATCCTGCGCCGAGGGCGCCACCTGCCGGGGACGCGAGGAAGGCACGGTAGGTCTCGGCGGTGACGGATGCGAGGCGGTGTGCCCGGTCCCGTCCTTCGTGACCGCGACCGGGCGGCACCAGCAGTGCTGACACAGTGTGAGCCTCTCTTCCTCCCCGGCCCTTCTGCGGGGACACCGAGATGCTCACAGCCACCCGTGACCGTCCCGCTCGGCGAATGTGACGGGACCATGACCGTTCCTCACCAGTCACCGTCACACTGCGCTCGGGGAACCCTCCTGGAAATTTCCGGCTCTACAGTCACAACAACCGCCTTGTCGCGGACTCGATTTCAGCCACGGAGGTCCTGTTGCCCCGCAACCGTGTACGCGCCCACGCCCGGGGTCGGCTGCAAGCTGTCGCCGCCGCTGCCCTGCTGGCGCCGCTCGCCGCCTGCTCCTCTTCCGGCACCGCCCCCGCGTCGGACGGCAAGGCGGCGGACGACCGTCCCGTCACCGTGTCCGTCACGCCGAAGGGAAAGCAGGCTCCCGCGGGTGAGCCGGTCAAGGTCACCGCGGCGGGCGGCAGCCTCACCTCGGTGACGGTCGCCGACGCCAAGGGCCACAAACTCACCGGCAAGGTCTCGTCGGACGGCCGGACCTGGACCTCGGACCGCAAGGCCGCGCCCGGCACGGCGTACGAGGTCACGGCGGCGACCAAGACCGAGGGCGGGACCACGGGCACGGCCAAGTCCTCGTTCGCCACCGCCGAGGCGGAGAAGGTCAACAAGGTCGACTGGCGGCCGGGAGCGGGCGCCACCGTCGGCATCGCCCAGCCGATCTCGCTCGTCTTCGACAAGCCCGTCAAGAACAAGGCCGAGGTCGAGAAGCAGCTCAAGATCACCACCTCGAACAACACCGAGGGTTCCTGGGGCTGGATGCGCGACCGGTCCGGCCAGGACCGGGTGGACTGGCGGCCGAAGACGTACTGGAAGTCCGGCACCAAGGTCACCCTCAACGCCGAGCTGAACGGCACCGACTCGGGCGGCGGCTGGTTCGTCCGCGACTACACGACGACCTTCACCGTGGGCGCGCAGCAGATCGTCAAGGTCGACCTCGACAGCCACCAGCTCACGCTGATGCGCGACGGCAAGTCCGTACGGCAGATCCCGGTGTCCGGCGGTACGCCCGGCGGCGACAAGCGCTCCTGGCGCGGCACCGCGGTGCTGATCGCCAAGGAGGGCACGATCAACATGAACTCGGAGACCGTCGGCCTCGGCGACGCCTACGACAAGATGGTCGACTACTCGATGCGGCTGACCTGGTCGGGGATGTACGCACACGCCGCCCCGTGGAACGCCGACTACTTCGGCAAGGCCAACCACAGTTCGGGCTGCATCGGGATGAGCACCGAGAACGCGTCCTGGTTCTACTCGCAGGTGCGTCCCGGCGATCCGTTCGAGATCAAGGGCGAGGAGACCAAGGGCACGGTCGCCCCGGAGAACGGCTACGGCGCGTGGAACCTGTCGTGGGAGGAGTGGCGGCAGAAGAGCGCGCTGCGCTGAGGCCTTGCCCCTGGCGGCTGTCGGCCGCGGCTCCTGTCCCCCGTACGGGGTCTTCATGTGATTCACGCCACCCGCGTGCGACGGCCCGACTACGCTCGGCTACGTCCCGAGGAGAACGCCGCGAGGCGTGACAGGCCGGAGGTGCCCGCCGTGGTCAACATCCAGTCGCTCGATCCGAGCGCTTCCCCGCTGGACTACTACGGCGGGGAGCTGCGGCGCCTGCGAGAGGCCCACGGTCTCCGACAGGCCCAGTTGGGCGAGATCATCTTCTGCACCGCCTCGCTGATCGGCCAGATCGAGACGACGAAGAAGGTCCCCACGCGCGACTTCTCCGAGCGCGTGGACGCGGCACTCGGCACGGACGGGTTCTTCTCACGGCTGATCGGCCTGGTCCTGCGCAGCCAGCTGCCCAACTGGTTCCAGCCGTACGCGGACATGGAGTCACGCGCCACGTACATCTCCACGTACCAGGCGCAGGTCGTGTACGGGCTGCTCCAGACCGAGGAGTACGCGCGGGCGGTGCTGGCCACCGGTCTGCCCGACGACCTGGACAAGCTGGTGGCGGCGCGCATGGAGCGCCAGCGCATCCTGGGGCGCGAGCGGCCGCCGCTGGCCTGGGCGGTCCTGGACGAGGCGGTGCTGCACCGGCCGGTCGGCGGCCCCGAGGTCATGCGGAGGCAACTCGCCCACTTGCTGGACTTCGTGAGCCAGCGCTGGATGCGTATCCAGGTGCTGCCCTTCTCGGCAGGTGAACACGCCAGTCTGGACGGGTCGTTCAACCTCCTGCGCTTCGACGACAACCCGGACATCATCTACACCGAGGACCTCATCTCCGGCCATATGACCGCCAACCCCGAGACGGTCAGGGAAGCCGCGCTCCGTTACGCTCACTTGCAGGCCTCCGCCCTCTCCGTCGAGGATTCGGCGGCACTGATCACCCGTGTGATGGAGGAACGCTATGGCGACCGGCACCGAACTGACGAACGCGCAGTGGCGTAAGTCGAGTTACAGCGGAAGCACCGGCGGAGACTGCGTCGAATGCACCGTCACCGACGGCGCGGCATGGCGCAAGTCCAGCTACAGCGGAAACACCGGCGGCGACTGCGTCGAGGTGGCCGACGGATCCTGCGGCTCCGTCCCCGTCCGCGACAGCAAGAACCCGGCCGGCCCCGTCATGGTCGTCGGGGCCGGCGCCTGGCAGACGTTCGTGGACGGACTCCGCTAGGACCTGGTCCGGGCGGGAATGGGCCTTAGAGAGTCAGCTCCCACACCAGCACCTCCGCCGCGGCCCCGGCGATGAGCTCGAGGCCCGCCTCGTCCGTGATCCGCGCGGCGTCGCCCGGGGCGAGTTCCTCCCTGGCCAGCCGCACCACACCACGCACGACGTGCACATACGTCAGAGGCGCGTCCGGGATCGCGGTGCGCTCGTCCGCGGCGAGCCGGCGCACGTGCAGCATCGCGCCCGCCTGCGGGAGGGCGTAGGGCGTGGAGTCGGCGATCCCCCGTACGACCTCGTAGGACGGCTCACCGCCGGGCGCCAGCGGCGAGAGCCACATCTGCACGAAGGTCAGCGGTGCGGCGGTGTCGTTGCGCTCGACGTGGCGCACCCCGCCCGCCGCACTCAGCCGCTGCACATCGCCTGGGCGCACGACGGTGGCCCGGCCGGTGGTGTCCCGGTGGGTCAGCTCGCCCTCCACCACCCAGGTCACGATCTCGGTGTGGCTGTGCGGATGCTCGTCGAAGCCCGCGCCCGGTGCGAGCCGCTCCTCGTTGCAGGCGATGATCGCCCCGAAGCGCAGATTGTCCGGATCATAGAAATGTCCGAACGAGAAGGCGTGCAGCGATTCGACACCGGTGGAGTCGTCCCCACCCCGGTAGCGCCCTCCGGCGCGCCGTACGGAAATCACACGTTCCACGGTAGACCGCCGCCGGGCTTCCCGTGACCCGTCCGCCCGTCCCGGCACCCCGGCCGGGAGCCGCCCGGCCCGTGCGGTGTCCGGGGCGGAGCCCGTCGGGCGGGCGGGAACGGGGCCGGAATGCGGTAGGCGGACGGAGTCCGCCCCGGACCCCACTTCTCCGCATGGGCGTCCTGATGAGGCACTCTTGTCCCCGTGCCCCATCCCGAACCGGCTCTGCCCGCGAACGCCGCCCATCCGCACTCCGCGACCCTGAAGCGACTGGAGCAGTCCTCAGGGCGGCTCGCCGCGAACGCCATCGCCCGCATGGACGAGACGCTGCCGTGGTACCGGGCGATGCCCCCGGAGAACCGGTCGTGGATCGGCCTGGTCGCCCAGGCCGGTATCGCCGCGTTCACCGAGTGGTTCCGGCACCCCGAGACCCCTCAGGCGATCTCGACCGACGTCTTCGGCACGGCACCGCGCGAGCTGACGCGTGCGATCACCCTGCGGCAGACGGTGGAGATGGTGCGTACCACCATCGAGGTCATGGAGGTGGCGATCGAGGACGTCGCCGCGCCGGGTGACGAGTCGATTCTGCGCGAGGCGCTGCTGGTGTACGCGCGGGAGATCGCCTTCGCGACCGCGCAGGTCTACGCCCAGGCCGCCGAGGCGCGGGGGGCCTGGGACGCCCGCCTGGAGTCGCTGGTGGTGAACGCGGTGCTGTCCGGCGAGGCCGACGAGGGCGCCGTCAGCAGGGCCGCGGCGCTGGGCTGGAACTCCCCGGAGCATGTGTGCGTGGTGCTCGGCACCGCCCCCGACGGGGACAGCGAGCTCACCGTGGAGGCCATCCGGCGCGCCGCCCGGCACGCCAAGCTCCAGGTGCTCACCGGTGTGCTCGGCGACCGGCTGGTCGTCATCGCCGGCGGCAGCGACAGTCCGCTGCATGTCGCCAAGGCCCTGATCGGCCCGTATGCCGCCGGTCCCGTGGTGGCAGGACCGGTGGTGCCCGATCTGCTGGCGGCGACACGCTCCGCACAGGCCGCCGCCGCGGGGCTGAAGGCGTGTGCCGCGTGGCAGGATGCCCCGCGTCCGGTTCTGGCGGACGATCTCCTGCCGGAACGCGCCATCGCGGGCGACCCTGCAGCACGCGAGCAGCTGGTGGAGGAGATCTACAGACCACTGGAAGAAGCCGGCTCGGCACTGCTGGAAACCCTCAGTGTCTATCTGGAGCAGGCCAGCAGTCTCGAGGGGGCGGCCAGGATGCTCTTCGTCCACCCCAACACCGTTCGCTACCGGCTCCGACGTGTGACTGACGTCACCGGCTGGTCACCCTCCGATGTCCGCTCGGCGTTCACTCTCCGGATCGCACTCATCCTCGGGCGTCTGGTAGACGGCGATCTCCAGCTCTAGTCTTTTGTCGAACACCAACAATTCCCCTGACGGTTCTTGGTCCCTGTCCCCACGGGCGGCCCGGACCGTCCACAAGAGAGAGTGTGAGGGTGCTCGTACTCGTCGCTCCCGGCCAAGGCGCTCAGACGCCCGGCTTCCTGACCCCCTGGCTCGAACTCCCCGGTGCCGCCGACCGCATCGCGGCCTGGTCCGACGCCATCGAACTCGACCTCGTCCACTACGGCACGAAGGCCGACGCGGACGCGATCCGCGACACGGCCGTGGCACAGCCCCTGCTCGTCGCCGCCGGTCTGCTGTCGGCTTCCGCGCTCGGTGACATCGCACCCGGCGCCGTGGCCGGCCACAGCGTCGGCGAGATCACGGCCGCGGCGTTCGCCGGTGTCCTCGACGACGCCGCGGCGCTGCGTCTGGTGCGCACCCGCGGGCTGGCGATGGCCGAGGCCGCAGCCGTCACCGAGACGGGTATGTCGGCGCTGCTGGGCGGCGACCCCGAGGTGAGCGTCGCGCATCTGGAGAAGCTGGGTCTGACCCCTGCGAACGTGAACGGCGCGGGCCAGATCGTGGCCGCCGGCACCAAGGAGCAGCTGGCCGCGCTGGAAGCGGACAAGCCCGAGGGCGTGCGCAAGATCGTGGCACTCAAGGTGGCCGGGGCGTTCCACACGCGGCACATGGCCCCCGCGGTCGCGAAGCTGGAAGAGGCCGCCAAGGCGCTGGCCCCCATGGACCCGAAGGTGCCGTACGTCTCGAACAAGGACGGCGCCGTCGTCACGGCGGGCGACGAGGTCGTCTCCCGCCTCGTCGGCCAGGTCGCCAACCCGGTGCGCTGGGACCTGTGCATGGAGACGTTCAAGGAGCTGGGGGCAACCGCGATCATCGAGGTGTGCCCGGGCGGCACCCTCGTCGGTCTCGCCAAGCGCGCCCTGCCGGGTGTGCAGACACTCGCGCTGAAGACCCCCGACGACCTCGAGGCGGCCCGCGCGCTCATGGCGGCCTCCGCCGCTGACGCGGCCGGCTCGCACAGCGCCTGACGAAGGAGCCGTAAGCGCATGTCGAAGATCAGGCCCAGCCAGGGCGCCCCCTATGCACGGATCATGGGTGTCGGCGGCTACCGCCCCACCCGGATCGTGCCCAACGAGGTGATCCTCGAGACGATCGACTCCTCGGACGAGTGGATCCGTTCGCGTTCGGGCATCTCGACCCGGCACTGGGCGAACGAAGAGGAGACCGTCACCGCCATGTCGGTCGAGGCGGCCGGCAAGGCGATCGCCGATGCCGGGCTGACCGCTGAGCAGATCGACGGCGTGATCGTCTCCACCGTCTCGCACTTCAAGCAGACCCCGGCCGTCGCCACGGAGATCGCGGACAAGATCGGGGCGGGCAAGCCGGCCGCGTTCGACATCTCCGCGGGCTGCGCGGGCTTCGGCTACGGGCTGACCCTGGCCAAGGGCATGGTCGTGGAAGGTTCCGCGGAGTACGTGCTCGTCATCGGTGTCGAGCGGCTCAGCGACCTGACCGACCTGGAAGACCGTGCGACGGCCTTCCTGTTCGGCGACGGCGCGGGCGCGGTCGTCGTCGGCCCGGCGAACGAGCCGATGATCGGCCCGACCGTCTGGGGCTCCGAGGGCGACAAGTCCGAGACCATCAAGCAGACCGTGCCGTGGACGGACTACCGCGACGGCTCCGTCGAGCGGTTCCCGGCCATCACGCAGGAGGGCCAGGCGGTGTTCCGCTGGGCCGTCTTCGAGATGGCCAAGGTCGCCCAGCAGGCCATGGACGCGGCCGGCATCACGGCCGACGAGCTGGACGTCTTCATCCCGCACCAGGCGAACATGCGGATCATCGACTCGATGGTGAAGACTCTGAAACTGCCGGAGCACGTCACGGTTGCCCGCGACGTGGAGACCACCGGCAACACCTCGGCCGCCTCGATTCCGCTCGCGATGGAGCGGCTTCTGGCGACCGGACAGGCGAAGAGCGGCGACACCGCGCTCGTCATCGGCTTCGGGGCGGGTCTCGTCTACGCCGCGTCGGTCGTTACCCTCCCCTAGGCAAGCATCCGGATCTTCCGGATATCCGGGCATCCGGGCAAGCCAGTTCAACCCTCAGCTACACACCGAAGGAGCGCCACATGGCCGCCACTCAGGAAGAGATCGTCGAAGGCCTCGCCGAGATCGTCAACGAGATCGCCGGTATCCCGACGGAGGACGTCCAGCTCGACAAGTCCTTCACCGACGACCTGGACGTCGACTCGCTGTCCATGGTCGAGGTCGTCGTCGCCGCGGAAGAGCGCTTCGACGTCAAGATCCCGGACGAGGACGTCAAGAACCTCAAGACCGTCGGCGACGCCGCCGACTACATCCTGAAGCACCAGGCCTGATCCAGGCCGATCAGGTACGCCACCCAGCGGTGGCGCCGCTGATTCACGCAACCGCTTAGACCGTGGAGAAAGAATTCCTGTGAACTCGACCAATCGCACCGTGGTCGTCACCGGTATCGGCGCAACCACACCGCTGGGTGGCGACTCCGCATCGACCTGGGAAGGTCTGATCGCGGGACGCTCCGGCGTCCGTCGGCTGGAAGACGAGCGCTTCGCCGACCTGCCCGTCCGTATCGCCGCCCCGGTGGCGGTCGACCCGTCCGAGGTACTGCCCCGGCCGCTCGCCCGCAAGCTCGACCGCTCCGCCCAGTTCGCACTGATCGCCGCGCGTGAGGCGTGGGCCGACGCCGGCTATGCCGGCCCGGCCGGTGCCGAGTCCACCGACGGCGATGAGCAGGGCGCGCGCGTCGCCCCCGAGCGGCTCGGCACGGTCATCGCCTCCGGCATCGGCGGTGTGACCACTCTGCTGGACCAGTACGACGTGCTGAAGGAGAAGGGCGTACGCCGTGTCTCCCCGCACACCGTGCCGATGCTGATGCCCAACAGCCCCTCCGCGAACGTCGGTCTGGAGGTGAACGCCCAGGCGGGCGTGCACACTCCGGTCTCCGCCTGCGCGTCGGGCGCCGAGGCGATCGGCTACGCCGTCGAGATGATCCGTACCGGCCGCGCCGATGTCGTGGTCGCGGGCGGCACCGAGGCGGCGATCCACCCGCTGCCGGTCGCCGCGTTCGCCAACATGATGGCGATGTCCAAGAACAACGACGAGCCCGAGAAGGCCTCGCGCCCCTACGACAAGGCCCGTGACGGCTTCGTCCTCGGCGAGGGTGCCGGTGTGGTCGTCCTGGAGTCGGCGGAGCACGCCGCCGCCCGCGGCGCCCGCGTCTACTGCGAGGTGCTCGGCCAGGGGCTGTCCGCGGACAGCCACCACATCGCCCAGCCGGAGCCGAGCGGCCGCGGTATCGCCGCCGCCCTGCAGAACCTGCTGGACTCGACGGACCTCAAGCCGGCGGAGGTCGTCCACCTCAACGCCCATGCGACGTCCACTCCTCAGGGTGATGTCGCGGAGATCAAGGCACTGCGCAAGATCCTCGGCGACGACCTCGAGCATGTCGCGGTCTCCGCGACCAAGTCGATGACCGGGCACCTGCTCGGTGGCGCGGGCGGCATCGAGACCGTCGCGACGGTCCTCGCCCTCCACCACCGGCTCGCCCCGCCGACCATCAACATCGACGAACTCGACGACGAGATCGACGCAGACATCGTCCGCGGCGAACCCCGGACGCTGCCCGAGGGCACGATCGCGGCGATCAACAACTCGTTCGGCTTCGGCGGTCACAACGTGGTGCTGGCCTTCCGTACGGTCTGACGCACCACCGGACCGGCGCACCGGACCACGAGAACGGGGCCCGACTCTCTCAGGGGAGTCGGGCCCCGTTCTCGTGGTCCGTGGGATCCCGTCTCATGGCCCATGGGATCCCACGCCGCTTCCGCGGGAATTCGGGCGGGCTGATGGGGCACCAGAGGCGGACTGCGGCATCGGTGTGGCGCTGCCCTGTCCATGGGGCGTGTTGAGGGCGGGGTTGCCCGGCGGTCCCTACGGTGCTCGTGATCCCTCGCCTCTGGAGATGTCATGAGATTCGTTCCGAGAGCGGGCGGTGCCTGCGCTCTCTGGCCTTCGGCCTCGTCGTCGTGCCGGCCCCTTCAGCGCAGGCCGGGCCTTCCCGGCCGCCATCCGTGGCCATCGGCTGCAGTGTCGCGGCCCTCGTGGACGCCATCGACGACGCCAACGCCGCTGGGGGCGGCACCATCCGGCTGGCTCCCCGGTGCACCTACCTGCTCACGCAAGTGAACAACATCGGTCCCGGCGGCGAAGCCAACGGCCTGCCGCTCATCACCACCCCCATCACCCTCATCGGCGGCAGGGACACCGTCATCGAACGCTTCTCCGCCGCACCCGAGTTCCGCATCTTCGAGGTCACCGGTCCGGCAGGCGCCCTCACCCTCGACGGTTCGGGCAGCGGCCGGGACCACGGCAAGGGCCGCGACCGCCCGGGCCGCGGTGACGGCCGGGACCACCGCCCGGGCAGGGGCGACGGCCCGGGCCGCGGTGACGGCTGGGGCCTCGCCACCGCACTCCTCAGCGGTACCGACCGCTACGACCGCTACGACCGCGACCGAAGCTGCCGGAACGGCCCGGGACTGACCATCCGCGGCGGCAGCAGCACGGACGACGGGGGTGCCGTCTTCGTCGACGCCGACCGCAGCCTGACCCTCGAGTGCACCACCCTGACCGGCAACCACGCCGACGACGACGGCGGCGCTGTCCACGCGGAGAACAGCACCGGGATCACCGCCACGTCCAGCCGCATCAACAGCAACACCGCCACCGGCAACGGCGGCGGCATCAACATCTTCGCCCTCCTCGAGGGCGACCGGCGCACCTTCAGCCTGAACCTGAAGTACACCGAAGTGAACAGCAACACCGCCGGCGACTTCGGCGGCGGCATGTTCATCGCCGCCGGCGTCGAGGGCGACGCGCACGCCTTCACCATCAACCTGAAGAACACCAAAGTGAACAACAACACCGCCGGTGACAACGGCGGCGGCATGAACAACGTCGCCAACGCCCAGATCGGCAGCACCCTCGGCATCAGCCTCGAGGACACCAAGGTGAACAACAACACCGCCACCACCGGGGACGGGGGCGGCGTGAACAACCAGACGAGCAACGGCGTTCTCGAGATCGACAGAACGACCCTGACGGAGAACCGTGCCGGATCGCGGGGCGGCGGTCTGTTCCACAGCGGTGGAAGCGCCACGCTGACCGACTCCACGGTCACCCTCAACACGGCCGCAGACGGCGGCGGCATCTACGAAGCCGCAGGCGACGTCATCCTCAACCAGACCGCCGTCACCAACAACGCCCCCAACAACTGCGCACCGCCCGGAACCGTCCCCGGCTGCGTCGGCTGACGCCGATGCGCACCTGACCGGGCATCCCGTCACAGATCACCCCGGCCGGCACGGGCTGACCCCGGTCAGCCCGTGCCGGCCGGGCACGTCCTCGGCCGAGGACGTGCCCCCGACGCCGCGGCCCCGGCTGATGCTGCACAGGCGTCCGGGACGACACGGCACGGCATGCCGGTCCGTAGGCGATCAGCACACGGCCCATGCCTCGGCGACGCACAGGTCCCGGTAGAGCCGGGCGCGCTGGCCGGGGGCGAGTGTCGTGGACAGCGCGACGAGGGTGCCGCCCGCCTCCTCGTCGGACACGGCGGCGAGTGTGGCGCGGGCGATGGCGGCCCGGGCCGCGGGCGGCAGGGCGGGCAGCATCCTGCGCAGATCGGTCATGCCCTCCTCGGGGGTGCGGGAGGCGCGGAAGGCGCCGAACACGCCGTTCAGCGCGTCGTCGTCGCAGTGCTCCCACAGGGCGGGCATCGCGACGGTCTCCTCGGCGTGCAGATGCGCGAGATAGGCGCTGATCAGTTCGTTCAGGGCGAGATAGAGCGTGTGCTGCGTCTCGGAGCGCCGCCCGGCGGGCACCTCGGGCAGCGCCCGTGCCCGCCGGTCCAGGGCGGTGAGCGCCGCGTCGAGCCTGACGTGTTCGGCATCGAGCGCGTCGGCCGCAGCGGGTGCCCGGTCCCGCAGCAGCGGGTGGATGAACGTGTCCTCGTGGTCGGCGTGCTCGCGCAGCTCCCGGGTCATGGCCAGACAGCGCCCGGCCAGTGCCTCAACCGCGCCCTGCTCCGCGCTGTCGGCGGCACCGAGCTCGACGGCGAGCGCGAACAGCCGCTCGCGCTGGCCCATATGAACGTTCCGGTAAAGATCGACTCTGGGCATGGTGTCCTCCTGGAGGCCCCCCGAACGAAGGCTAGAATGACAACAGATTTACAGACAGACAATATATTGTCAATGTGCGCCGTGCGGACCCTGGAGGAGCGTTGCCCACCGACGAGATGGCCCTGCTGGTGGCCGATGTGTTCGAAGCCGCGGGAGCGCTGCGCCGGCTCGGCGAGCGGACCGCGCAGACCGAGGGCCTGACCCAGGCCCGCTGGCAGGTGCTGAGCGTGGCCTCGGCGGAGGCACTCACCGTGCCTCAGGCGGCGCGCCGGCTCGGGGTCACCCGGCAGAACGTGCAGCGCGTCGCCAACGACCTGGTGGAGCTCGGGCACGCCGTCTACGCCGCCAACCCCGAGCACCGGGGCTCACCTCTGCTGACGCTCACCCCCGGCGGCCGGGAGGTCCTCGCGAGCGTCACGGAGCGGGCGGCGGCACGGCACCGTGCGCTGTTCGAGACCCTGCCGGGACGGGAGGTCGCCGCCACGCGGGCGTTCCTGAGAAAGCTGCTCACCGAGCTCGACCGGCAGGAGGAGGCACCCGGGAAGCGCTGACGGCGCGAGCCGAACCGGCGGCACGAACCGAACCGGCGGACAAGCGGACTTGACCGGATACCTCGGCGTCAGACGACCTGATGGAGCCAGCGGACGGGGGCACCCTCGCCCGCGTACCGGAACGGCTCGAGCTCGTCGTCCCAGGGCTTGCCCAGGAGGCGTGAGATCTCTGCCTCGAGCTCCGTCTCACCCTGCACCGAGCGGGCGAGGGCGGCGCGCAGCCGGTCCTCGGGGATCAGGATGTCACCGTGGATGCCGGTGACGGCGTGGAAGATACCGAGGCCGGGGGTGGCGCTGTAGCGCTCGCCCTCGGCGGCGGCCGAGGGCTCCGCGGTGACCTCGAACCGGAGCATCTGCCAGCCGCGCAGTGCGGACGCGAGTTTGGACGCCGTGCCCGCCTCGCCCTGCCAGGAGAATTCCGCTCTCCACGTGCCCGGCGACGCCGGCTGCCTGATCCAGTCGAGCTGGACCCGCACGCCGAGTACGCCCGCAACCGCCCATTCGACGTGCGGGCACAGCGCGCGCGGTGCGGAGTGAACGTACAGAACGCCGCGTGTCGTCACCGGGACCTCCAGTGTGGGACGAGGTTCGCCTTTCGCCAGGGGCCTCAGTAAACAGCATCAGGCGCGAAACTCCGCAAAACGGACAGCATGTGACGTGATGTAATTTACCGGAGCCAGTGGGCCAGGTGCCTCTGGTTCGACGGGGGCAAAGCTACCGTGCGCCGGGCGACCCGGGGTGTCGTGGCGACCGGCGGAAGTGCCGGACACACAGAGCTTTCACCCGGCAGGACGCCGAAGCGGGGGGCAGGATGCGTGAAAACCGGCGGAACGGGCGACGGACACGTCGCCCGAATGCCGTCGTCGCCGTATTGACGGCGGCGGTGCTCGCCGGGGCCGCGGTGGTGACGGGCTGTGATGCTCCGCCCTCCGCGCCACCGAGCGGCCGGCCCGAGGCACCCCGCCCGTCCCCCTCCCCCACCCCGGTCTGGGACCGCACACCCGCCTCGGTGGCCGCCGTCGGCGACTCGATCACCCGCGGTTTCGACGCCTGTGCGCTGCTGACGGACTGCCCCGAAGTTTCCTGGGCGACCGGAAGTGGCACCGGGGTACGCAGCCTCGCGTCGCGGTTGCTCGGCCCGGCCGCGGCGGAGCGCAGCTGGAACCACGCCAGGAGCGGGGCGCGGATGGCGGATCTCCCGGCGCAGATGACCCAGGCGGCGGCGCGCCGCCCCGAGCTGGTCACGGTGATGGCAGGCGCCAACGACGCCTGCCGCGACTCACCCGATCTGATGACCCCCGTTGCGGAGTTCACCGCGTCGTTCGAGGCGGCGATGGCCGCGCTGCGGCGCACCGCGCCCAAGGCGCAGGTGTATGTGTCGAGCGTGCCGGACCTGAAGCGGCTGTGGTCGGCCGGACGCACCGATCCGCTCGTGCGGCAGGTCTGGAAGCTGGGCATCTGCGCCTCGATGCTCGGTGACGCCGAGGACATGGGCGGGGCCGCCGAGCGGCGCAGGGCACGGGTGCACGCGCGGGTGGTGGCGTACAACCAGGCGCTGAAGGGCGTCTGCGCGAAGGACCGGCGCTGCCGGTACGACGGAGGGGACGTCTTCGACTACCGGTTCACGGGCGAGCAATTGAGCCCCTGGGACTGGTTCCACCCCGGCAGGGACGGCCAGGAGCGGCTGGCGGAGATCGCCTATCGGAACGTGACCGCCGAGAAGCCGCCGACGTAGTCGTCCGGGCGACGGGGCCCGAGGGAAACCCCGGGGCGGCTGTCAGGGGACCGCCCCGGGGTCGCACAGGGTGCCTCACACTGCCGGGCAAGAAGGTCCAGGATGCCGCTTGCCCGCCATGGATCCCGAAGGCGCGCCGGAGCGGGGACGACCGATGTGCTCGGCGCCGCTCCAGGATCCCCGGGGCACTCCCCGTGTCCCGTGAGACGCTCTGTTCACGGCCGAACTCCTTTCCGATACTGGCGACTTCAGGTTGAACAGTACCGGCGAAAGGATCTCGCGTGCGGCGAATACGGACCTCGGCAGCGCTGGCCGTCTCGGCGGTTGTGGTGGCGGGCGCGGTGCTCGGCACCACGCCCGCCTCGGCGTCTGCCTCTGCCTCGACCAAGCCTGCGGCTGCGGCGCCCGGGGAGGGTGCACCGTGGCCCGTCACCGTGGAGGAGCGGCGACTGGAGTCGGCCGTACCGCAGGAGATCCTGCGGCGCAGCGGATTCGACTCCCGAACGAGCGCGTTCACACGTGCGCTGCGCGCGGCGGACTCGTACGGGGAGGCGTGGCGGGCCGTCACCCGGCACGGCACCGGGCTCTGGCGCGGCGCCGTCGACCGCGCCCAGGGCAGAGGCCCGGCGACGGGCGATCTGAGCCGGGACGACGACAGGCCGCTGTACTGGGCGCGGCTGGCGATGACCAGGGAACTGCGCCGGTGGCAGCCGGAGTTCGGCATCGGCGACACCGCACGGGCCGCGCTGCTGGACCGGCTGGAGCGGACCTCACGCGGCCAGGACGACATGGACTTCCCGCGCGGAAAGGGCGTCAGGCGCATCGTCATGACGGGCTTCGACCCGTTCACGCTGGACCGCGACATCCGGATCAGCAACCCGAGCGGAGCGACGGCGCTCGCCCTGGACGGCACCTGGGTGCGCACCGCCGACGGACGCCCGGCGCGGATCGAGACGGCGGTCTTCCCGGTCCGCTGGTCCGACTTCGCGGCCGGTACGGTCGAGCGGACGCTGGTCGGGCGGCTCCCGCAGGCCGACCTGTTCACGACCGTGAGCCAGGGCAGGGTGGGCCGGTTCGACATCGAACGCACCAACGGCGCCTGGCGCGGCGGCTTCCCCGACAACGAGAACCTGTCGCGTACCGAGACGATCCCGGTCACCGCCCCGCTCACACAGCCCCAGTGGACGTCGACGACCCTGCCGTACGTGGCCGTCGTCGCCGCACATACGGGCCGCTTCCCCGTCTACGACAACACCTCGGTCACCGAGATACCGGCGGGCGGAGCCGGTCCCGTGGTGCGTCCCGACGGCCCGACGCCCGGTTCCACGGCCCGCGCGGGTGGGGGCGGTGACTACCTCTCCAACGAGATCGCCTACCGGGCGACGCTGCTGCGCGACCGCCTCGGTCTGCACGACACACTTCCGGGCGGGCATGTCCACACCCCGGTGCTCCAGTTCGGCTCGGGCAACACCGACCCTGCGAAGGGCACCGTCACCGACCCCGAGTTCGTCCGGAACCGGCTGGACATCATCGCCCAGGTCAGGTCGATCATCACGGTCGCTGCGAGCGATCGGGAACGACGGGACTGACCGAAGCCGGCGGCGCGGTGGGCGTCACTGACCCTTGCCGAGGCCGTACGGGGCCCCGGGGGCATACGGTCCCTGGGGCTGCGGCGCATAGGGGCCCTGCGGTGCGTACGGGCCCTGCGGTGCCGACGGAGACGGCGACGGAACGGGGTGTCCCGCTCCCGCCTGCGCCTCCGGCTCGTCAGGGGCGCCCGTCAGATCCCGTACCAGCAGCGTCGCTCCCGCCACCGCGCCCGGCATCAGGAAGACCGCGACGAACGGCACCACGAAGGCCAGGGCGAGCGGGACACCGAAGCCGAGGGTGAGCATGCGGCGGCCGCGCAGCAGGGCGAGGCGTTCCTTCAGTTCGACGCGGCGCCGCTGCAGCGCCACCGCCGTGAGCTCCTCGGCGAGGAAGAACCCGGAGACCAGGAAGCCGATCACCGGTACGACGGTCTGCCCGATGACCGGGACGAAGCCCAGGGCGAAGAGCAGCACACCGTAGAGGGCGACCCTCAGGACCACCTTCAGGCTGTCCCGGGCGGAGATCCACAGCTCGCGCCAGAGCGGCAGCCCGGACTCGGGCACCTCGCCGCCCTCGGTACGGTCGACCTGTTCGGAGAGGGACTCGTAGAAGGGCTGTCCGACGAGCAGGGTCACGGCGGTGAAGGTGATCACGGCCAGGAAGAGCCCGAAGACGAACAGCAGCGCGGTGAGGAAGCCCCGGAACAGCGTCAGCCACGCGGACGACCAGTCGTCGGCGAACGGTGTCGCCCACGCCACCAGGTCGTCCGCTCCGTAGGCGAGGCCGACGAGCGCACCGGCGTACAGCACGAGGGTGACCAGTCCCGGCAGCAGTCCGAAGCCGAACCACCGGCCGTGCCTGCCGACCCACTTCTGGCCCTTCACCATGTAGCCGAAGCCCGCCCCGAAATCACGCATGCCGCACAGCTTATCGGGTGGCCTGAACACGCCGGCCGTGACCCGCACAGGAGCCCCGAGTGCCTCAGGGGGCCCTCAACCCCCTCTTGTTGTTCGGGAGTTGAGCAGGTAGACCTGCGTACCGATCATTTCCGACCCGGAGGTCGCTCCGTATGGCTATGTCCCGAACCGCCCTGGCCGCCACCGCGGGCAGCGCTGCCGCCGCCGTCCTGGGCGCGCTGCTGCTGGCCCCAGGCCAGGCCGTCGCCGCCCCCGGCCGCGACGGCGCGGACCCGAGGCCCCACCCGGTCCGGGAGGGCGGCGGGCGGGACACCGGCGAGACCGCCGCGCCCGCTCCGGCCGGGAGCTCCGCGCTCCGGGCGCTGGAGGACGCGGCCCCCGCGCTGCGCAAGGAAGGCGGCTATCCGCGCAGGACGGTGCTCAAGGCGCCGCCCGCCAACCCCTCGGACAGCGCGATCAAGCTGGGCCTCGCCCCGTACCACGCCCTCGCTCCGCGTCTGAACACCCTGCAGAGGCTCGGCGACCGGGTCAGTGTGGAGGTCGCCGGACGCTCGGCCGGAGGGCACGAGCTCTACCTCGTCACCGTCACCGCTCCGGAGACAGCCCGCCAGGCCCGTGACCAGGAGCGGATGCGCGAGCTCATCGAGAACCGGCCCGCGGTCGCGGCCGGGGACCGGCACATCAAGGCCGCGTACAAGACTCCGGTCTTCATCAACAACAACATCCACGGCAACGAGTGGGAGGGCACGGACGCCGCCCTTCGGCTGATCGAGGAACTGGCGAAGGCGAAGGACGCCAGGACCACCGGACTGCTCGCCCGCAACCGCGTCTACTTCAACGTGACGGCGAATCCGGACGGGCGGATCGCCGGGACGCGTGCCAATGCGAACGGCTTCGACCTCAACCGCGACTTCGTCACCGCCTCACAGCCCGAGACCCGCGCGATGCGCCGCATCGCCATCGACAAGCAGCCCGCGGTGATGCTGGATCTGCACGGGTACGTCAACGGCACGCTGATCGAGCCGACGACCCCGCCGCACGGCGAGAACTACGAGTACGACCTCTTCCTCAAGAACGCCTACGCCAACGCCCTGGGCATGGAGAAGGCCGTCAACGGTCTCGGCTACACCGAGGCGAAGGACGGGGTGAAGCCGGCGACGATCCCGTTCCGGGACGAGAAGGAGGGCTGGGACGACTGGCCGCCCGTCTTCACCCCCCAGTACATGCCGTTCCAGGGCGCGGTCGCCTCGCACACCATCGAGATCCCGATGGCGGTGAACAACGAGGAGTACGCCTCCCTGCCCGTCGCCGAACTGCGCCGCCGGGCCACGATCAACACGCGGGTCGCGGGTGCGGCGATGCGCGCCGCGCTCGACTACACCCACACCCGTCGTACGTCCGTGCTCGCCGACCAGATCGAGACGTTCCGGCGGGGCGCGGCAGGCGAGGCGCAGCGGCCTGTGTCGGAGAAGACGGTGCCGGGGGTGCCCGGCATCGGGCCCGAGGACGTGTACACCACGAGATTCCCGCGCGTGTACGTGATCCCCGCGGGCCGGCCCCAGAGGAGCGCGACCTCGGCGGCCCGGCTCGTGGACCATCTGATCGCGAACGACGTACGGGTCGAGCGGGCGCGCAAGAGCTTCCGGCTGGCAGGACGCCTCTATCCGGCCGGGTCGTACCTCGTCGATCTGCACCAGCCCAAGCGCGGAATGGCGAACGCCCTCCTCGCGAGGGGCCGGGACATCAGCGCGGACGTCTCGACGATGTACGACATCTCGGGCTGGAGCCTCGGGCTGCTGTGGGGCGCGACCGTGCACAGGGTCGACCGGGTGGCGGGCGGTGACCTGCGGGTCGACAGCCGCCCGGTGACCGCGGCCACCCCCACGGGTCTCGTGGCACGGCACGGCGATCTGCGGCTGCGGCTGGACGACCCCGGGGAACTGGCCGCGTTGAACGCGCTGCTCGCCGAGGGCGTGAAGGTGCGCAGGTCCTCCGGCTTCGGGGCGGTGGTGGTGCCGGGCTCGGCACGCGCGCGGGCCGAGGCCCTGGCGAAGCGTTACGGGGTGGTGTTCCGGGCGACCTCGGAACGCGGCGGTGCGGTGCTGGAGCGCACCAGGGTCGCGGCCGCGATCGGCGCGGGCGAGATGTTCGCGCTGCGCGAGATGGGCTTCAGCGTGATCCCCGTGTCGACGCGGGTGCTCAACGCGGGCTTCGACTGGTCGAAGGCGGACGCCCTGTTCGTGTCGACGGATCTGGACCACGCGAAGCTGACCCCGGCGGCCCGCGGCGCGCTGTCCCGCTTCCTCGCACGCAAGGGCACGAGCGTGGTCGCCCTGGGGGCCGACGGCGCCGCCTTCAACGCGGCGGCGGGGCTGCTCGAGGCACACGCGGTGCAGGGCAACGGGGACGCCAACGGCGTCGTCCGCATGGCCGGTTCGGGCGGGCCGGTCACGTCGGGGACCCCGGCCCACAGCTTCGTCTATGCGCCGCTGTGGTTCACGGACCTCGGCAGGGGGGTGCGGACGGAGCAGTCGTACGCCGCGGGCAACCCGCTGGTGGCCGGGCACTGGCGGACCGGCACCGGCGGCAAGGGCGGGCCGAAGGACGCCGCGGGGAAGGCTGCGGTCGTCAGCGGCACGACCGCGCGCGGGGCCTTCGTGGCCCTGTTCGGCACCGAGCCGCTGTTCCGTGACCACCCCAAGGGCGTGTTCGCCCAGGTGGGCCGGGCGCTGCTGGGCTGAGGGCGAAGACCGTGCCGCACCCCGGTGGTCGGGGTGCGGCACGGTGGCGTGGCGCACAGTCGCGCCGGCACGACCTGCTCAGCGGTTGAGGGAAACGACCATCTTTCCGGTGTTCTCACCGCGGAGCATTCCGAGGAACGCGTCGAAGCCGTTCTCGATGCCCTCGACGACGGTCTCGTTGTACTTGAGCGCGCCGGAGCGCAGCCAGCCGGCGACCTCCTGGACGAACTGCTGCTGGAGTCCCGCATGGTCGGAGACCAGCAGACCCTGCAGCCGCAGCCGCTTGCCGATCACCATCGCGAGGTTGCGCGGGGCGGGGGTGGGCTCGGTCGCGTTGTACTGGGCGATCATTCCGCAGAGAGCGGCCCGGCCGTGGGTGTTCAGCGAGGAGATCGCGGCCTCGAGGTGGTCGCCACCGACGTTGTCGAAGTAGACGTCGATGCCGTCGGGGGCAGCCTCCTGCAGCTGCTGGGCGACGGGGCCGTTCTTGTAGTTGAACGCGGCGTCGAAGCCGTACTCCTCGACCAGCAGCTTGACCTTCTCGTCGGAGCCGGCCGAGCCGATGACGCGCGAGGCACCCCTGAGCTTCGCCATCTGGCCGACCAGGCTGCCCACGGCACCGGCGGCGCCGGAGACGAAGACCGCGTCGCCCTCCTTGAAGGAGGCGACCTCGAAGAGGCCCGCGTAGGCGGTGAGGCCGGGCATGCCGAGCACACCCAGGTAGGCGGAGAGCGGGGCGGCGGACGCGTCGACCTTCGTGGCGTGCGTGGCGGGAACATCGGCGTACTCACGCCACCCGAGACCGTGCAGGACGTGGTCGCCGACGGCGAAGCCCTCGGCGTTCGAGGCGACGACCTCGCCCACCGCGCCGCCCTCCATGGGCCGGTCCAGCTGGAACGGCGGCAGGTAGGACTTCATGTCGTTCATCCGGCCACGCATGTACGGGTCGACCGAGAAGTGGAGGTTGCGGACGAGGATCCGGCCTTCGCCCGGCTCCGCCACCGGGGCTTCACGCAGGGCGACGTCCTCCGGCTTGGGCCAGCCGTGGGGACGGGCGACGAGGTGCCATTCACGGCTGGATGCGGGAAGTGCGGACATGGCTGCGATGCCTCCTAGAGAAGTTTCAGGACCTGAAACAACCATGCGACTGGATATTTCAGGTTGTCAAGTTTCTGGGTATGCTTGCTGCCATGGCCATCACACCACCGGACCCGCTCACCCTCGAGGTCGTCGATCTCATCGGCTCGGTCGTGGCCCGCTACCACGACGAGTACGAGGCGGCCGCGGCGCGGCACCATCTGACCGGAGCCCAGGCACGGGTGCTGGGACTGCTCGCCATGGAGGCCACCCCCATGCGCAGGCTCGCCCTGCAGCTGAGGTGCGAGCCGTCGAACGTGACGGGGATCATCGACCGGCTGGAGACCCGGGGTCTCGTCGAGCGGAGACCGGATCCGGCCGACCGGCGGGTGAAGATCGCCGCGGCGACGGCAGAGGGCCGGGAGACCGCGCGGCAGCTGCGGGAATCCCTGCACTTCGCCCGCGAGCCGCTGGCGGAGCTGTCGGCTCAGGAGCGGACCGTGCTGCGGGACCTGCTCAAGCGGATGCTGGGCGAGACCACCGGATAGGCCGCCTGCGCCGGCCTTCAACCCGACCCCTGCCCTGCCCCTTGTCCTTGCCCTTGCCTCTGGAGCAGGGCCTCATGTGCACCAGAAGAGGAACCAGGTGCACGTCTCGCTGGGAGCCGGGGTCGGCGTGGGCGTCGGCACCTGAGGTGCCAGCGGCTGAGAAGGCGCCGGTTCCGATCGAGAAGGACCGTCGCCGGGGTCCGCGGAGGGCGATGAAGAAACGTCACTGCTCGGATCCGAAGCAGGGGCGGACGCACCGGACCGCACCCCCCTGGAGGAGGACGCGACGGCCGTGGGGCGCGCACCGCTTCCCTCCGTACCGGTGGTGCCGACCGCGCCGGGACCGGATCCGGCCGCGGCGGACCGCTTGGCCGGCGGCTCGCTGACCTCGCTCGGGCCGTCGGCGGGCTCGTCGCTGACGGTCGGCTCGGGTATGTCGTCGACCGGGAGCGGCTCGTTCTCCTCACGGACCTCCACCGAGGCACCGTCGTTCCACACGGCCTCCCTGGCCAGCTCCGCGAGGCTCAGCGCACCCGCGGCGAGCGCCAGTCCCACCGTGCCGATCACCACCTTGCGGCCGCGCTTGCGGCGCCTGCGCGTACCGGCGGACCTGCGCGCCCGGCCGGCGGCGGGGGCACGACGATGCCCCGACGACGGACGGACCTCATCGCGCACACCGGCGAGCTCGATGACGACGTCATCCGCGGGCACGGCGGGGCGATGGTGCCTCAGCTCCTCCGCGGGGGTACCGCATCCGGCACACGCCAGAGCCCCATTGAGGTGCCGACGGCACGGGTAGCAGTAGTCCATGGCGCCCGCAGCGTACGCAGGCGAGAGGCACCGGAGATAGCCGGGACTGTGAGGATCCTGTGTGGAATCGAATATTCCGCAGCAATGTGCCTGGCCAGGCGGACCGTCCCGGCGCAAGGCCCGCTGCGGATTCCGCGGCGGGGCGCACGGGGCCCACGGCGGGCCGGACACGAGTCCCTCGTCCGTAGGCGGAACGTCAGCGACAGCAGCGAAACGACAGCGGAACGACGGCAGCCGCCGGGCACGATGGACGGCATGCACAGCTTCGGGCCCCATGAGTTCCAGCTCGTCCTGCTCCGCCGGATGGCCGACCACCAGCCGGAGCTCGTCGAGGACGCCCGCCGCCTGCTGGGGGCTTCGATCACGGACATGCGTGAGGCGAACCGCCGCTGGCAGGCGATGACACGCTCACCCCGGGCGCGCGCCGCGCTGTCCCGTTACCGCTCCGTGCTCGGCGAGCCGGAGTCCGCCACCCGCCGCCGCATTGGCGATCTGGAGTGCGAGGCCCTGCTGTGGCCCGTTCCGCTGTGGCCGGACCTGCGCTTCGAAGTGCTGGCGGCACCGGGCGGAGCCGTGTGGAACGCCTGGCTGGTCAGGGCGCCGGGCGCGAAAGGACCCGAGCTTCGGTCGGAGGCCGATCTGCTCCCCTGGTCCTGCACGGTCGACGAGGTGGCCAGGGCCTTCGCCCCCGTACGCCCGATGGAGGGTACGGCTCCGACCCGTTGGCGGCTCGCGTTCACCTCGCCCCGAGGAGGGCCGTGCGTCGCGGAGTTCACCTGGGGCCTGCTGCAGCGCCTCATGTGACACGGACCCGTATCCGGCCGGCGCCGGGGCGCCCTGCGGAGGGCCGTGGATCCGCGGGACTCGGAGGGCCGTGGATCCGCGGACTCGGAGGTCGTGAACCGGCGCGGTGCGCGCGGATTCACTGATGCGCCGTCAAGGACGACACGCTGCCGGGCCGGTGACGGCACACCCCGAGCGGATCAGCCCAGCGCGCGCCCCGCGCGGTGCGGTCGCAGGATGCGAGGAGGAACCGACCACGGGAGGACCGCCGTGACCGTCAGCCTCGACCAGTTGCGCCGCTGCCATGTGGCCGTCGACATCGGCGCCGCGCGGACCCGCGTCTTCGTCAAGGGCGCCGGCCTCGTCGTCGACGAGCCCAGCGTGGCGGCCGTCAACATGCGCAACGGGGCGCTCATCGCCGTCGGTGAGCTCGCCCAGAAGATGACCGGCCGTACCCCTGACTACATCCGGGTCTTGCGTCCCGTGTCCGGCGGCACCGTCGTGGACATCGAGATGGCCCAGCGCATGCTGCGGCACCTCCTCGGCGAGAAGCTCCGCCGCCAGTTGCGCCGCAAGCCCCGGCTGCGCGCCGCGGCGTGCACCCCGCACCAGGCCGATCCACTGGCGCAGCGTGCCACCGTGGAGACACTGGTCGGTCTCGGTGCCCGGCGCGTCGAGCTCGTCGACACCCTGATCGCGGCCGCCGTCGGCTGCGGGCTCCCCGTGGAGCAGCCCACGGCCACCATGATCATGGCCTGCGGGGCCGCCACCACCCAGGTCGCGGTGCTCTCCCTGGGCTCGATCGTCACGGCCGTACGGATCCCCGTCGGCGGCGACGCGGTCGACCACGCGGTGATCCAGCACTTGCGCCACCAGCACGCGCTGATGCTGCCCAGCCAGTCCGTACGCCCGCTCCAGCTCGCGCTGAACGAGAACGGGCTCACCACGCGGGGACCCGAGTCCACGGAGATCCACGGCCGCGATGTGGCGACCGGGCTCGCGCGTTCGGTGAAGGTGGACACCGCGGCCGTGCGCGACGCCATCCACACCCCGCTCACCGCCGTGCTCGACGGCATCGGGAAGGTGCTGCGCGAGTGCCCGCCCGATCTGGTGGCCGACCTCGCCGACCGCGGGATCATGATGGTCGGCGGCAGTGCGCTGCTGCCGGGACTCGACCAGATGCTGCGCGACGAGACCGGTATGCCGGTGCACATCGCCGAGCAGCCCGACGTGTGTGCGGTGCTCGGCCTCGGGGCGATGCTGGAGGGGCGGGTGCCCTCGGTGGTCCTCAGCCCGCTCACGGCCTGAACGCCGCGCTGCCCGGCATCCGTGGCCGGCCCCCGTCCCCCCGGCCCCCGGCTCAAGGTCCGTCCGCCCGGTCGCCCGTCACCGCGCGGCGCGCAGTGCGATCCGTGTGCTCGACTGGGCCACGCCCGCCTCCCGCTTGAGACGGCGCAGCAGGCTGTCCAGGGCCGAGGGGTCGGCAGCGCGGGCACGCACCAGATAGTCATGGGCACCCGTGACGTGGACGACCTCCGTGATGCCCGGGAGACGCAGCACCACCTCCTCGAACTCCTCGTTCGTGGTGTCCAGGCGCAGGGTGATGTCGATGAACACGACGAGGCCCTCGCGGCTGCCCGCCGCCGCCGGGTCGACAAGGGTCGTGAAGCCCCGGATCACGCCCTCGCGGCGCATCCTGCGCACTCGGTCGGCCGCGGCGTTCGCGCTCAGCCCGACCCGTACCCCGAGATCGCGGTACGAGATCCGCGCATCCTCCTGTAGCACTCCGAGGATTTCACTGTCGATGCGGTCCATGCCGCGATTGTCGCAGCAGAGACCGTAATCCGGCCGCGTCGGTCGCGGACGCAGCCCGATGGTGTGCGCCATGAGCGAGATGTGGACGACAGCGGTCGCCGGCGCGGCCGCCGGTCTCGGTGTGGCGATGCCCCTCGGCGCGGTGGGTGTACTGCTGATACAGGAGGGGATGCGGGGCCGCCGGAGCGCCGTCGCGGCTGCGGCGGCCGTGGCGGTCGTGGATCTCGCGTACGCCGCTCTGGCGACGGCCCTCGGCCCGCTGGTCGCATCCGCCCTCTCCGGGGTGGAGGCATGGGTGCGGCTGGTGTCCGCCGCGGTCCTGATGGCGATCGCGGTGCGGGGACTGTGGGCGTCGCGGCACCCGGGCGACGGCCCCGCCGTCGTCGCCGAGGCACCCGGTGGGGCCATACGGACCTTCGCGCGATTCGCCGCGCTCACCCTCGTCAACCCGACCACCGCGCTCTACTTCGCCGCGCTCACCACCGCTCAGGGCGCCACCCTGAGCAGTGGCACCGCCGGTGCGGTGTTCGTGGCCGGGGTCTTCGTCGCCTCGCTCGTCTGGCAGCAGCTGCTCGTCGCGGCGAGCGGAGTGGCGGGGGCGCGGATCGGCGCACGGGCACGGGCCTGGACCTTCCGGGCGGGCTTCGGGCTGGTGGCGGTGTACGCGCTGCGACTGGCGCTGCCCCTGCCGTGACGCTTCCCGCCAGGTCGCCTTCCCGTCCTCGCTTTCCCGCCCGGACGTCTTCCCGTCCTCGCTTTCCCGTCTCCTTCGCACGAGCGGCGTCGCATCCCGAGCCCATTTGTTACGCACGAGTAGACGCGGAGTGGGGAGAATGGTCAGGGCTGCGGGTGCGGCCTGCGGGCATGGACCGCAGGCGTGCACGAACGGCCCCGTGCGGACCCGACTTGAGGAGGACGACTCGTGGGTGCTCTGTTCCCGGCGCTGGCCGCAGGGCCGGACCGTCCCGCCCTGCGGTTCGGCGACCGTGCGCTGACGTACGGCGAACTGGCCGCGGCGGCGGGGTCGCTGGCGCGGCGGATCTCGGGCTCGGGACGGGTCGCGGTGTGGGCCACGCCCACCCTGGAGACGGCGGTCGGTGTGGTCGCGGCGCTGCTCGCGGGGGTTCCCGCGGTGCCGCTGAACCCGAAGACCGGTGAGCGGGAGCTGGCCCATATCGTCGGGGACAGTGCGCCGTCGCTGGTGCTCGCGGCCCCGCGGGACGAACTGCCCCCGGTACTGGCCGGGTTGGAGCGGCTGGACGTCCCGGTGTCCGGAGAGCCTGACGGTACGCTCCCGGCCGAGCCCGGACCCGAGTCCCCGGCTCTGGTCGTCTACACGTCGGGGACGACCGGACCGCCGAAGGGTGCCGTGCTGCCCCGGCGGGCGATCGCGGCCTCACTGGACGCGCTCGAGGATGCCTGGGCGTGGACCGGGGACGACGTACTCGTCCAGGCGCTGCCGCTGTTCCATGTGCACGGGCTGATCCTGGGGATCCTCGGGCCGCTGCGCCGGGGCGGGTCGGTGCGGCACCTCGGGAGGTTCTCGCCGGAAGGTGTCGCGCGGGAGCTGGGTGCGGGCGGGACGATGCTGTTCGGGGTGCCGACGATGTACCACCGGCTGGCCGAAGCGCTCGATGACGACGCGGAGTTGGCGAAGGCCCTGGCGGGTGCCCGGCTACTGGTCTCCGGCTCGGCGGCGCTGCCCCTGTACGACCACGAACGGATCGCGGCAGCCACCGGACGGAGGGTCGTCGAGCGGTACGGGATGACGGAGACGCTGATGAACACCAGCGTCCGCGCCGACGGCCAGGCACGGCCCGGGTCGGTGGGCGTACCGCTGCGGGGCGTCGCGCTGCGGCTGGTCGAGGAGGACGCTTCCGAGATCACGGAGTACGACGGCGAGACGGTCGGCGAGATCCAGGTGAAGGGCCCGAACCTGTTCACCGGGTATCTCCACCGGCCCGACGCGACGGCGGCGGCGTTCGACGGGGAGTGGTTCCGCACCGGCGACATGGCCGTACGGGACGCGGACGGCTCCGTACGGATCGTGGGCCGCAAGGCGACCGATCTGATCAAGAGCGGTGGCTACAAGATCGGGGCAGGCGAGATCGAGAACGCGCTGCTGGACCACCCGGATGTGCGCGAGGTCGCGGTGACCGGCGAGCCGGACGCGGATCTCGGCGAGCGGGTCGTGGCGTGGGTGGTGGCGGCGGATCCGGAGCGTCCGCCGTCCCCGGAGGACCTCGCCGGCCATGTCGCCGCGCAGCTCGCCCCCCACAAGCGGCCCCGCACGGTCCGCTTCCTGGAGGCACTGCCGCGCAACGACATGGGCAAGATCATGAAGCGGGCGCTGCCCCATGGCTGACGGACTGACCGCGCGGGCCGCGATAGCGCTCGTCACCGACACGTTCGAGGAGGCTCCACTGCCGCCGTCGGCAGCGGAGGCGGCGGAGTCGGACGCGGTGGAGTCGGATGCGGCATCCGCTGCCCCGGACCCGGGCTCCTCGTCCGCTCCCCCGCCGCCCCCGGCACGTCCCTGTCCGGACGGGCCCACCGGCTGGGACGGGTACGGGGCCTCACGGGCCCGGGCGGCGGCCCGCAGCGGCGAGGAGGAGTCGGTCGTCTGGGGCGTGGCGCACATCGGCGGGCGCCGGGCCGTGGTGGTCTCCTTCGAGTTCCGCTTCATGGGCGGTTCGCTGGGCGAGCGGACCGGGGACCGGCTGGAGGCGGCGTACGCGCACGCCCGTGCCGAGTGCCTGCCCCTGGTCTCGCTCATCGCGACAGGCGGCAGCCGGATGCAGGAGGGCATGATCGCCCTCGGCCAGCTGCAGCGTGTGGCGCGGGCCGCCGCACTGACCCGTGCGGCCGGGCTTCCGCAGGTCGCGGTGCTCCGGGATCCCACGACGGGCGGCGGATGGGCCACTCTCGGCGCGGGCGCGGATGTGATCCTGGCCCTGCCCGGCGCCCAGATCGGCTTCGCCGGGTCACGGGTCCGGCCGCCGGACGCCGACCCCTGGGCCTATACGGCCGAGGGCCAGCTGGCCGCGGGCCAGATCGACGCGATCGTCCACCCCGGGGAACTGCGTTCCACGCTGACGCTGTGGCTGACGCTGCTGACCGGCGGATCACGGACCGCGGACGGCACGGAAGGGCGAGACGCGGGCGGCGCACCCACGACGGACGGCGCCGAGGACCGCGGCGAGGGCGGTGCTTCCCGGGCCGCGAGCCCGGCACACGGAGCCCGGGACCGGGAGCGCCGGACCGTGGGCGAGCCCGCCCCGCCGCCCCCGGCCGTCGGCGGGACCGGCCGGGCGCCGACCGGATGGGACGCCGTCCAGCGGGCGCGCTCACCGCTGCGGCCGCGCGCCCGCGCCTATCTCGACGCGTACTTCGACGAGCGGCTGACCGTCCAGGGCGACCGGCGCGGCGGCATCGATCCCGGCATGCTCTGCGGGTTCGGGCTGCGGGCAGGGCGGGCGGTGGCCTACGCCGCGCAGGCGGGGACCGCGACCCGGCCCGCCGGGTACCGGACGGCGGCCCGGCTGATCCGGCTCGCGGACCGCCTCGGGATCCCCGTGCTGACGCTGGTGGACACCCCCGGCGCCGCGAACGACGCGGAGGCCGAGCGGGAGGGGGCGGGCGCGGCGATCGCCGACGTCTTCGCCGCGATAGCCGAGGCACGGGTGCCGGTGACGACGCTGGTCATCGGCGAGGGCGGTTCCGGCGGTGCGCTGGCGCTGGCAGCGCCCGGCAACACCTGGGCCACCCCCGACAGTTACTTCTCGGTCATCGCGCCGGAACTCGCCGCGGCGATCCTCAAACGCCCACCCGCCGAGGCACCCGCGACCGCCGACCAGTTGCGACTGCGACCGGAGGACCTGGTGGAGCTGGGGGTGGTGCGGGGGATCGTGGCCCCGGCGAAGCAGCCATGAAGTCCGTCACAGCGGAGCGGAACACGCTTATCGGTCACAGCAGGACAGACAGCCCGATAAAGACGGTTCACTATGCCCGATATCAGGCGACTTGATGGCCTTCTTCGCTGCGAGGTACGGCGGACATTCGCCCCGTACGCCACTTAGGCCACCCTTCCCCCGGCGCCCCGCCCTCTGGTACACGTGACAGTTCCCGAAAGCACCACCGGAAGTCGCGCCATGGACCAGGACCGCACCCCTGACCACATACCCTTCACGATCGACCTGACCTTCGAGGAGGCCCGGCGACGGGCCGAGGTCGTGGCCGCGCTCGGGCCCGAATGGGACCCGGTGGCCGCGCTGCGGGACGAGGAGGCGGCGTACTCGCTCCTCTACTCCGGACTCGACGCCGAGCAGCAGCGCACCTACGACATGCTCGTGGCCGCCGGCGTCCTTCCCGGAGGGGAGACCGGCCGTGCGCCTTCCCATTGACCCGCAGGCGGACATCGCCCGGCGCGCCTGGGTGCCCTGCCCGCGCTGCGACGACTCCCGGGGCTGCGCGGACTGCGCGGAGCAGCGCAACTGCCGCGACCACTGGCGCTATCTGATCTCCAACAGGGGTCCGGTCGTCCATCTCCAGTGCCCCGGCTGCACCCACATGTGGTCGCTCGACACCCGCCCCGGCGCACGACGGCCCGACGACGGCCCCACCCCCTGCCGCTGACCTGGGGGCCCCTGGACGGCACCCCGGCGCACCCCGGGCCGTGGCGGGTGACCGCCACCGGTCGAGGTGAAACGTCACGCCAGCAACTCGACACGGCCACATGGTGGACATGCCTTCGGGGAATTCCCCACTCGCCGGATGTCGGGACGGCTTGCTACGGCAACAACTGCTAGGCCTTTGGGCGCGCAAGCGAATCGGACATTCGACTACATACTCGAACTCGCCGCCGATTCGCTCCCACTGACTCGTCTTCGAGAAAGGTCCGGGATGCCCAAGATCTTCGGCGTCGCCCTCCTTGCCCTGGCCCTGGCGGCCGCTTCACCGAATCCCGCGGTGGCCACCGCGCCCGCGCAGTCCGATCAGGTCCCCGGCCGGTACATCGTGACCCTCAAGGACGCCGCCACCCAGGCGGACGCCTCGGCCACCGTCGACTCGGCCGTCGCTTCGGCGTCCGCCATGGGAGCCGTGGTGCGGCACGTCTACCGGCACGCCCTCCACGGCTACGCGGCGTCCATGAGCCAGAGCGCCGCGGCCGCGGTCGCCGACGACCCGCGCGTCGAGTCGGTCCGGCCCCAGCGGCTGGTGCGGGCCGCCGCGCAGACGGTCCCGACGGGTGTGGACCGGGCGGAGGCCGACCTCAGCCCGACGGCCGCCATCGACGGCAAGGACACCCGGGTCAACGTCGACGTCGCGGTGATCGACACCGGTGTCGACGCACGGCACCCGGATCTGAACGTGTACGCGGCCGGCGCCAAGAACTGCTGGCTGCCCCAGCTGCCCGTCCTCGACATGCACGGCCACGGCACCCATGTCGCGGGCACCATCGGCGCCCTCGACAACAGCACCGGAGTCGTCGGTGTGGCACCGGGCGCCCGGATCTGGCCGGTCCAGGTGCTCAACCCGCTGGGGATGGGCACCGACGCGGACGTCATCTGCGGCATCGACTACGTGACCCAGCACGCCGACCAGATCGACGTCGTCAACATGAGCATCGGCGGCTCGGGCACCGACGACGGCAAGTGCGGCACGGTCAACAAAGACGCCATGCACAAGGCGATCTGCGCGTCCGTCGCCGCGGGCGTGACCTATGTGGTCGCGGCCGCCAACGACCATGCCGACGCCAAGAACACCGTACCGGCCTCCTACGACGAAGTGATCACCGTCAGCGCCCTGGCGGACTTCGACGGCAAGCCCGGCGGCCTCGGCCAGGCAACCTGCCGCAGCGACCGGGACGACACCTTCGCCGACTTCTCCAACTACGGCGCCGACGTCGACCTGATCGCCCCGGGGGTGTGCATCCGTTCCACGTTCACGGGCGGCGGCTACTCGGTCATGTCCGGCACATCGATGGCCTCGCCGCATGCCGCGGGCGGGGCGGCCCTGTACAAGGCGACGCATCCCGGCGCGTCCCCCGCAGCCGTCAAGGCGGCACTGGTGGCGGCCGGCGGCATGGACTGGACCTGGCCGTCCGAGGACGGCGACGGCACCAAGGAGCCGCTGCTGAGGCTGCGCGGCTTCTGATCCTTCTGATCCGGCATCAGCCCGGTACGCGCGAACGTCTACCGGGCCCGGTGTGCGCGACCTCGTGAGCCGGGGCCTTCGGGCTTGCTCACGGGGTCGGCCGTTTCCGGCTCCCCGCCCGCGCGGGCGGGGAGACGTTCACGGAGTCGGCTCGCGGGCGTCGTACCGTACGAACCCCCCGCCGCGCAGGGCGAGCAGACCGATCGCCAGCACGCACGCGAGCCCTCCGCCGGTGACCGCGACCGCTGGAGAGGTGAGGTCGGCGACGGATCCGGCCAGGAAGTCCCCGAGGCGGGGACCGCCGGCGACGACGACGATGAACACACCCTGGAGGCGCCCGCGCATCTCGTCCGGCGCCGCGGCCTGGAGCATGGTGTTCCGGTACACCATGGACACGGTGTCGGCGCAGCCCGCGAGGGCGAGGAAGAACAGCCCGAGCCAGAGGTTGCGGGTCAGCCCGAACGCGGCGATGGCCGCACCCCAGGCGGCGACGGCGAGCAGGATCGCGACCCCGTGCCGTCTGATCCGCCCCTGCCAGCCGGAGAACACCCCGCCCAGCAGCGCCCCGACGGCGGGAGCAGCGACGAGCAGACCGGTGGTACGGGCGTCCCCGCCGTACCAGAGCACGGCGACGGCGGGGAACAGCGCACGCGGGTGCGCCAGGATCATCGCGCAGAAGTCCGAGAAGAACGTCATCCGCAGATTGGGCCGGGTGGCCAGGAAACGCAGCCCGTCGAGGACCGACGCCCGTCCGGCGTGGCTGCCGTCGCGGTCGGGCAGCATGGCCGGAAGCCGCCACATGGCGTACAGGGCGGCCCAGAAGGCGACGGCGTCGACGAGGTACGCGGCCTGGTAGCCCCCGTATCCCACGATCAGTCCGCCGAGCATGGGCCCGATGAGCATCCCGGACGTCATCGTCATCGAGCCGAGCGCATTGGCGGCGGGCAGTTGCTCGGGCGGAAGCAGGCGCGGGATCATCGCGCTGCGGGCGGGTGCGTTGAGTGCGGCGCACACGGCTTGCAGGGCGACCACGCCGTAGAGGAACCAGACGTGGTGGAAGCCGGCGAACGCGGCGGTGGCGAGCGCGGCCGACAGTGCGGCCGAGCCGCTCGCGCTGAAGAGACCGAGCTTGCGCCGGTCGACGGTGTCGGCGACGGCGCCGCCGTACAGCCCGAAGACGATGAGCGGGACGAGGGAGAAGAGTCCGACGAGCCCCACGGAGAACGTGGAGCGGGTGATGTCGTACACCTGGAGCGAGATCGCGAGGGTGGTCATCCCCTGTCCGATCCAGGACACCGTGTTCCCGAACCACAGCCGCCGGTAGTGCACGGATGTACGCAGGGGTGTCAGATCGGCGAGGATACGACGGCGGTCGCGGGCGGGGGCGGGAGCCGGGCTGCCGGTCGTGGTCATCCGGCGTCGGCCGTGGGTTCGGGCAGCGGGCGGCGAGCGCCTCCGGAGGCTATGGGCGGCATGGGGGGAAGTATAGGACCCCTTCCGACTTGGCCCCTTACACGTGCTTCCCGTGCCCCTTCGGTCCCCCGGCCGTACGATGCAAGAGACCGGGACCACCAGGCGACCCGCGCACCCGCACGCGACGCGTGCCGGTCGGGCGACGGCATGGTCCGCGAGCCTCGTCAGGGAGGCATCTGCCATGGCACAGGACCGGATTCGGGGTATCGATCCCACGGTGGCTCCGAGCGGCACCGGCTGTGTGGAGTGCACGGCCGGCGGCGGCTGGTGGTTCCATCTGCGCCGGTGCGCGGAGTGCGGCCACATCGGCTGCTGCGACTCCTCGCCCGAGCAGCACGCGACGAAGCATGCGCACGCGGCGGGTCACCCGTTCCTGACCAGCTTCGAGCCGGGCGAGAACTGGTACTGGAACGTCGAGACGGAGCAGTACTTCGACGGTCCCCCGCTGCCACCACCCACCGCGCATCCGGTCTCCCAGCCGGCGCCCGGCCCCGCGGACAGGGTCCCCGTGGACTGGCAGCGTCAACTGCACTGAAGCCGACGCGGCCGGTCAGCACATCGGGACCGCCGGGATCGGGCCTGACGCGGCACTAGCGTCCCGCATCCACGACCGGCAGCCCCTGGGGGACCGGCAGGCAGGGATCCGTGACCCCGCCGGGACAGGCGAGCCCGGGAATGTCCCATGCGGCGCGCCTGGCTCCCGCGCGGTAGGCGCTCTCGTAGAAGGCGAGTACCGCGGCACGCGGATCGGCCTCCGCACGGGCCGCGTCGTACCGCAGCACGGCCAGATGGCTGCCGCCCCGTTCCGCCCAGCCCGCGGAGGCGGGCCGCAGCGGCTCGTCGGCCAGGCCGGCGGGCTCGGGAGCGGTGTACGAGTAGAAGGCCGGCTCGGCGAAGTTGTCGTCACCGAACCAGAAGCCGAAGCTGATCACTTCGCGTGAGTACGCCTCCCGGGTCACCGGGTCGACCTGCGGTGGCTGCTCGATCCTGCGCTCCGAGAACCGGGTGTGGGCGATGTCGAAGGTGTGCCAGAAATGGTGCACGGGGCTGACCTTGCCCGAGTAGCCCGACGCGAACTCCTCCAGTACGGACGCCACTTGGCTGAGGACCCGCCAGTAGCGGTTGGCCCACACGGGGTCGTAGGCGGCGTGCTCGGTGTCCTCGGCGAACGGCCGGGCGGTGTCGGGCAGATCGAACGGCCGGGGGACGCTGATCTCCGCGCGGACGCCCAGTGCGGCGAGCGCGGCGAGTGTGTTCTCGTGGAACGACGCCACCGACTGGCCGGGCAGCGGGAAGGACACCGCCTTGCCGTCGAGCGTCGTGACGACGAGTAGGTGACCGACGAAGTCGAAGTCGATCGTGAAGAGTTGCCTGCTCCCGGGCTCGCTCATGGGGCGGGTGGTGATCCCGCGCCCGGTGAGATGGAACGGGGCGTTCCACCAGTGGTTGCGCCGGGGGCTCGCGGCGAGGCGGATCTTCCCGACCACCTGCGTGAAGCGGTGCAGCGTCTCTTTGGTGTCGCGCCACTCGGCGAGCGGCATCGGCGGGAACGGCTCCATCGCGATCCTCTCCCTGATCCGCGGTCGTCCGGCAGTTCCATGATGGGCACGGCGGAGAAGAGGGGCACCTCGGCGCCCTCCCCCGGTGCGCTGAGCTGCAGAGACCTCATCCTGCGCGGACCGGCGCCGGTTCAGTGCGCTTCCGGGACCTGCCGGGCCGGGACCAGGCGGGGCACCAGCCGTACGTACGCGACCAGGCCGATGACCTCGACGAGGGTCTGGGTGACGACGACGACCGGGGCGACGGCCAGTTGGCCGGGCAGGGCGAGGGCGAGCGGGAGGACCACCAGGGAGTTGCGGGTCGCACCGCAGAAGACGACGGCCCGGGATGCGGCGGTGTCCAGCCGGAAGAAGCCCGCCACGGCCCGCCCCACGAAGGCCATGACCACCAGGAACAGCACGTAGAACGGCACCACGGCGGCGACGTCGGACAGACTCGAGTCGAGCTTGGGCGCCTGGGAGGCGACGACGACCAGGAGGGTCGCGGCCATCAGCGGCACCGTCGTCGCCGTCGCCGCAGCGCACACCTTCCGCCCGGCGGGCGTGTGGGCGGCCCACACCTGGGTGGCCCAGGCCACGGCCAGGGGGATGACGATCAGGTACAGGAAGGCCGCCACGAACGGGGCGACTTCGACGACGTCGGCGAGATCGGAGCCCATGAAGAGGAAGAGGTACAGCGGCAGCAGCACCATCTGGACGACCAGCAGCAGGGGGGTCGCGGCCAGCAGACGACGGCTGCTGCCGCCCGCCAGCCCCGTGAAGACGATGACGTAGTCCACACACGGACACAGCAGGACCAGCAGCACACCGAGACGGACGGCCTGGTCGGCCGGCAGGAACGCGAACATCGCGGCGACCACGAGCGGTACGGCGACGAAGTTCACGACCAGCGTGGCGGCGATGAACCGTCCGTCGCGCAGTGAGCGGACCAGCTCCGCGGCCGGCACCTGAAGGAACGTCACATAGAGCAGTGCGCCCAGCACCGGATTGATCGCATGCTCGAGCCCCGGCCCGAGGCCCGGCGCCGCCCAGCCGAGCAGGGCGCCTACCGCGATGGCGCCGAGATAGCCGGCGACCTGGTGGCGCTCCATACGTCCGGCCAGACCGTGCGGGCCCTGTGACACGCGGGTTGCTCCTCGCTGTGAGCCGTGCTCTGCCCATCGCCGGCCGGGACGATCACGGGCCGGATCCCGGCTCATTGTGGCAACAGTCGGCAACGGAAGGTCTTCGGGCTCGAAGTGATGCGTATGTGCACCCGTCGGGGCGTGTCCCCTGGGCGGGCGTGTGCCTCGTGCCGCGCGCCCTCCCGGGGCCCGACGGCCGGAGGGGCGGGGGCGCGGGGGCGCGGGGGCCCGCCGGAGCGGTGTCAGTGGTAGGCGTGGACGACGGCGTGCCCCTTGCCGCGGCCGATCATCCACTTGTTCACCGGTGTCGTGATCAGGAACGCGACGACGAAGCCGCCCAGCAGCGAGGACCAGAACAGCCCGTCGGCGAGGTGGGCGTCCATCGCTCCGGGGACCAGCGCGATGATCCCGTTGTCGACCAGCTCCATCACGGCGATCGAGACGGTGTCGGCGGCCAGGGCGACCTTGACGGCGGCCTTGAGGCCGAGACCGGCGCGGCGCACCGCGAACAGGGTGAACGAGTAGCCGAACACGAACGCCAGGGCGATCGCCAGGATCATCGTCGCCACGTTGCCCCACATCAGCGCGGTGCCGATGACCATGCCGAGGATCTCACCGATGGCACAGCCGGTGAGGCAGTGCAGCGTCGCCTTCGCCGCGGTGCCCCAGGACGCCCCGCCCGGCAGATGGCCTTCGTGGCCACCGTGCCCCTGGGGCGCGGTGCCGGTGTGGGCGGCTGCGTCGGTGTGAGCGGTGTGGTCCATGACGTGACTCCCTCTCCCTGTCCAGTGTGTCCCGCCGGGCGGCCCGGCACCCTACGAGAACTGCATACCCCAGGGGGGTATTCCCTCCGTTTGTTGAACGCGTTCTGAACCACTTCGCGACGGCGTCCGTCCACCCGAGCGCGCAACTCGTTGAACTTTTGGAGGGACTCATGACGCGCAGATGGTCACTCATCGCGCTGATCGTCGGACTCAGTGTCGCCCTGGCCTTTGTCATCGTCGACATCGTCCTTGACGGGGACACCGGCACGTCCGACAAGAACAAGGCGTCCGTGACAGCGAGCGCCAGTCCCTCGGCCGCAGCGGAGCTGAAGGGCGTGGCCTGGTGGCAGGCGCACGAGAAGGACGGGGAGGTGCTCAAGGACAGCGTCGGGGGGCGGAACGCGACGCTCCTCGGGGGCGCGGGCTGGACCCCCGGCCCCAACGGCGGTGCGCTGCACCTGGACGGCAGCAGTGGATACGCGGAGGCGGGCGAGCCCATCCTCGACACGGACACCAATGACTACTCCGTGGCGGCCAGAGTCCGTCTGGACGCCAAGGGCTTTCGCGCCGCCGTCTCCATCGACGGCGAGAAGGCCAGTGCCTTCTGCCTGTACTACGCGGAGAGCGCCGCACGGTTCGCTTTCGGCTTCCCGACCTCCTCGGCGGTGGCCAGAGGCGCTCCCGCTCCCGAACTGGGCCGCTGGTACCACCTCGTCGGCACATACAACCAGCAGACGGGAACGCTGAAGATCTACGTGGACGGCGTACTGGCCGGCACCGTCCAGGAACGCAGCACGGAGTCGCCCACCGGGACCCTGGTCATCGGGCGCGCCAAGATCAACGGCAAGCCGGATTACTTCTGGAAGGGCGCCCTCGCCGATGTGCACCTCTTCAACCGGGAGCTGAGCCGCGACGAAGCCGCCTCCCTGGCCGCGCGCGAACCGGGAGGAGCGTAGCCACCCGCCGGGCATGGGAGGGTCCCGCTCCGGGCAGGGCAGGGTCCCGCTCCCGCGTGACGACCGGCTCACTGCCGTACGCGTCCCGCAGGGCGGGGCACCAGGGTGCCCCGCCCCGGGAACGGCCCGGTCAGCTCGCGCTCAGCAGCTTCTCCATCTGCGCGATCTCGGCGCTCTGCGAGGTGACGATGTCACCGGCCATCTTCGTGGCGGGCCCGTACAGACCCTCGGCCTGTTCCGTCCCGGCCATCGCCACGGCACCCTGGTGGTGCTTGATCATCAGCTCCATGAAGGCGGTGTCGAACGCGGTGCCGGAGGACTTCCCGAGCCGCTCCATCTCCCCGGCCGTCATCATCCCGCCCGCACCGTGCCCGGAGTGGCCGGCCTCCGTGGCGCCCTCGGCCGGTGCCTTCTCGCCCCAGGCGGTCAGCCACCCGGACAGCGTCTCGATCTCCGGACCCTGCGCCTTCCTGATGGCCTCCGCGAGCTTCTTCACCTCGGCCGACCCCGCCCGGGAGGCGGCGAGGTCCGCCATCTCCACCGCCTGGCGATGGTGCGGGATCATGCCCTTGGCGAAGGTGACGTCGGCGGCGCCGTGCGTTTCCCCGCCCGGGGCCCGGGAAGCGCGGGCCGAAGGGGTCGGCGCGGTGGAGGCGTGACCCTCGTGGCCCGCCGAGCCGCCGGATCCGGCGGAGCTGTCGTCGTTCGACCCACAGGCCGTGAGGACGAACGCGGCCGCGCCGGCCGTCGCCACGGCGACGGCACGGCGGATGAGACAGCGGTACATGGTCATTTCGTGCAACTCCTTGGAGCGCGGCCCTGGAGCGGGCACGCGCGTGCGGGGAAAGCGGATGAGGGGTGTGCCGCGGTGCGCCGCCGCTCGATGCCGAGGCCGAGGCCAGGACAGGGGCGACGCATGGGGCGTTCTAGTGCCGTGGCTAGATAGGTTTGCCGGGAAGCTCGCGGCGTCCGGTGCGGTGCATCGCAAGGCGGAGAATCGCCCTTGTACTGGATGTACTTGGGTGATTCGACAACGCAGCGTGGGGGGACCTCCCAGCGGTAGCTGGGGGAGCCGTGCAGGGCGCCGCGAGCCGGTGAACCTATCCGGCCACAGCACTAGATCCGCAGGAGTTGCAGCTCTGCCAGGTCTGGTGGTGCCCGCCCGGCCTCCGTCGTCGTGCCGCAGCCGCCCGGCGCCAGGAGCGTGGACGCGGTGGCGCCGCCGGCCGCGGCGAGTGCGGGTGGTGCGTACGGTGTGCTGATACCGCTCGCCGCGCAGGTCGCGTCGGCATGCTCCGCATGGCCGCTCGCGCCGCCTGCCGTGTGCGCGCACTCCTGCCCCGCGTGGTCCGCCGTGGCAGCCCCGGCCTGGTGCGGGACGGCCCCGGCCTGATGCGGGACGGCGCCGTGCGCCGTGTGGGCGCCCGTATGCGCGGCAGCGTCGGCCGACGCGACCGGTGCCAGGCCGTGCATCGCCAGCAGGCCGGCCAGAACGGCCAGGACCAGCAGCAGGCCACGCGCGGCCGCGCGTTGGCTCGTCCGCTGCCGGCTGCTGGTCACGGCGCCATGGTAGCGAGCCGGGTGCCGCGCGCCACGGGCGGCGTATGAGCCTCGTCGGCTGCCTCACCGACCGGCACAGCCCCGTGTGTGCGGGGCGTAACCCTGGTTGATCGACTGGTGTGACCTCCGCGTAACGCGCGTTTCGTACGGTCGGGCACACGAGCCGACGGGAGGAGAGGGGGCGCCGGGTGACCACAGGGGACTCGCAGAGTGGCGCCACCCAGGTGCGGACGGTCTGCTCCTACTGCGGGGTGGGCTGCGGGATGGTCCTCGATGTCGCCACCGGACCGGACGGCCGTCGCAGGGTGGTCAGGGCGTCCGGCGACAAGGCACACCCCGCCAACGCCGGCCGGCTGTGCACCAAGGGCGCGACCACCGCCGACATGCTGGCCGCCCCGGGTCGACTGACCACCGCACTGGCGCGTGCCGAACGGGGGGCGGAATGCGCACCGTGCGGTGTGGACGAGGCGATCACGACGACGGCCGCGCGGCTACGGGCCGTCGTCGACGAACACGGACCGGACGCCGTGGCGTTCTATGTGTCCGGGCAGATGAGCCTCGAGGCGCAGTACCTCGCGAACAAGCTCGCCAAGGGCTTCGTCGGCACCAACCAGATCGAGTCCAACTCCCGGCTCTGCATGGCGAGCGCGGGAAGCGGCTACAAGCTGTCCCTCGGCGCCGACGGCCCGCCCGGCTCGTACCAGGATCTCGACCGCGCGGACGTCTTCCTGGTCATCGGCTCCAACATGGCCGACTGCCACCCGATCCTCTTCCTGCGGCTGATGGAACGGGTGAAGGCGGGCGCCAAGCTGATCGTCGTCGACCCACGGCGCAGCGCCACCGCCGACAAGGCCGATCTCTTCCTGCAGATCGCACCGGGCACCGATCTGGCCCTGCTCAACGGACTGCTGCACCTGCTGATGGAGAACGGTCACACGGATGACCGGTTCATCGCCGGGCACACCGAGGGCTGGGAGGCGATGCCGGAGTTCCTGGCGGACTATCCGCCGGCCGTGGTCGCCGGGATCACCGGCATCCCGGAGGAGGACATCCGTACCGCGGCGCAGTGGATCGGCACGGCCGGGGAATGGACGAGCTGCTGGACCATGGGGCTCAACCAGAGCACCCACGGAACGTGGAACACCAACGCCCTGATCAATCTGCACCTGGCGACCGGGGCGATCTGCCGTCCCGGCAGCGGGCCGTTCTCCCTCACGGGACAGCCCAACGCCATGGGAGGCCGGGAGATGGGCTACATGGGCCCTGGTCTGCCCGGGCAGCGCTCGGTGCTCGTGGACGAGGACCGGGCCGACATCGAGGAGCTGTGGGGGCTCGCGCCCGGCTCGCTGAGGAAGGACGGCTCCGGACAGGGCACCGTGGAGATGTTCCGGCGGATGGCCGACGGCGAGATCAAGGCGTGCTGGATCATCTGCACCAACCCCGTCGCCTCGGTCGCCAACCGCAGGACGGTCATCGAGGGTCTGGAGGCGGCGGAGTTCGTCGTCACCCAGGACGTCTTCGCCGAGACCGAGACCAACGCGTACGCCGATGTCGTCCTGCCCGGCGCCCTGTGGACGGAGACCGAGGGCGTACTGATCAACAGCGAGCGCAATCTCACCCTCGCCCAGCAGGCCGTGGACCCTCCCGGCGAGGCACTGGCGGACTGGCGGATCATCGCGCGCGTCGCCTGTGCGATGGGATACGAGGACGCCTTCTCCTACGCCGACGCGGAGGAGGTCTTCGAGGAGATCAAGCGCGCATGGAACCCGAGGACGGGCTACGACCTGCGCGGTGTGACCTACGAGCGGCTGCGCGACACGCCCGTCCAGTGGCCGGCAGCGAGCGAGGACGGTCCGGACCGCAATCCGATCCGGTACATGGCCGGGGGCGGCGCGGACGCGCGCGACCGCCAGGGCAACGACCGCCGCGACGGCGACAGCACCGGCACCGGCACCGGCACCGGTCCGGTGTTCCCGACGGAGAGCGGCAAGGCGGTTTTCTTCCCCCGCCCGCACATCCCGGCGGCGGAGATGCCCGACGACGACTTCCCGTTCGTCCTGAACACCGGGCGTCTCCAGCACCAATGGCACACCCTCACCAAGACGGGGAAGGTCGGCAAGCTCAACAAGCTGAATCCGGGGCCCTTCGTCGAGGTGCACCCGCGGGACGCGCAGTCCCTGGGCATCGCCGAGGGTGACGCGGTGGAGGTCGCGTCCAGGCGCGGACGAGCGGTGCTGCCGGCCGTGATCACGGACCGGGTGCTGCCGGGATGCTGCTTCGCGCCGTTCCACTGGAACGACCTGTTCGGGGAGTACCTCAGCGTCAACGCCGTGACCAGCGACGCGGTGGACCCGATCTCCTTCCAGCCCGAGTTCAAGGTGTGTGCGGTGTCGCTGGCACGGGTGGCCGCGGCGCCGGTGGCGGCGGAGCCTGCCGCCGTGATCCCGGCGGTCCCCGCGCCCTCCGCCGTTCTCCCGGCGGTCCCCGCGCCCCTCGCCACACCGCCGGGCCAGGCCGTGGCGCCGCCCGGCCCCGCCGCAGGGGTGTTCGGATTGGAGAGCACCCCGCCGCCCGTGCTCTCCGAGCAGGAACGCCAGTATCTGATCGGGTTCCTCGCCGGCCTCGAGTCGGGCGCACCGGGAGTACCCGTCCTGCCGCCGGGAGCGCCGTTCTCCGACGAGCACGCCCGGTGGGTGAACGGTGTGCTCGCCGGGATGTACTCCCGGACCCCGGATACCAACACCATGCCCCAGCCCCAGCCGACGTCGCCCACGCCGGGCCGTGAGGTGATGGTGCTGTGGGCCTCACAGACCGGCACCGCCGAGGAGTTCGCGGCGACCGCCGCCGAGCGGCTGGCCGCGGCGGGGCACCGTGCGGCCCTCGCGGGCATGGACGCCACCGACCCCCGTGCACTGCCGGCCGCTGCCGATCTCCTGCTGATCACCAGCACCTTCGGTGACGGGGACGCACCCGACAACGGCGCCGGTTTCTGGGAGGCCCTCGCGGCTCCCGACACCCCCCGCCTGGACGGCAGGCGCTTCGCTGTCCTCGCCTTCGGCGACTCCTCGTACGACGACTTCTGCGGCCATGGCCGGCGCCTGGACCAGCGCCTGGACGAACTCGGCGGGGTGCGCCTGGCTCCCCGTACGGACTGCGAGCCGGACTACGAACCGTCCGCACTCGGCTGGCTCGACCATGTGCTCACCTCGCTGACCGAGCAGACCGGGCAGACCGGGCAGGCCGAGCAGACCGGACAGCACGCGCCGACCGGGCAGATCACGCCGACCGGGCGGACCGCGCCCCCGTCCGCCCCGCTCCCCGTGCCCCGGGCCGCGCGCAGCACCCGGCCCGCCCCCGTCACCGCCCGACTCACCGGCAACAGGCTGCTGAGCCTGCCGGGCGCGGGCAAGGAGGTCCGCCGGTTCACCTTCGACACCCGCGACGCCGACGCCGCGGTTCCGCTCGCGTACGAAGCCGGTGACGCCCTCGGCGTCCAGCCCCTCAACTGCCCTGAAACGGTGGCCGAGTGGCTGGCCGTCACCGGCCTGGACTCCCATGCGCCCGTGGACGTGACCGGTGCCGGTCCCGTCCACGTCCCCGTCCCATTCGCCGAAGCCCTGCACCGGCATCTGGACATCACCAGAATCACCCCCGCCCTGCTCACGTTCGTCGCCGAACGCACCGGCGACCGCCATCTGAAGAAGCTGCTGCGCCCTGACAACAAGGGCGAGCTCGCCCAGTGGTCATGGGGCCGCCAGGCCGTTGACGTGATCGCGGAGCACCCCGTCCGCGCCACCGCCGAGGAATGGGCCGGTGTGCTCAAGCGCCTGCAGCCCCGGCTGTACTCCATATCCTCGAGCCCGCTGACCGACCCCCACCTGGTGTCGCTGACGGTCTCCGTCGTCCGGTACGAGAACCTCCACGGCCGCTCCCGCAAAGGCGTATGTTCGCCCTTCCTCGCCGACGCCGCCACCGACGCTGCGGTACCGGTCTTCGTCCAGCGCTCCCCGCACTTCAGGCCTCCGGCCGGCGCTGGCACCCCGATGGTGATGATCGGCCCCGGCACCGGAGTGGCACCGTTCATCGGCTTCCTCGAGGAACGCAGGGCCCGCGGACACCACGGTCCCAACTGGCTCTTCTTCGGCGAGCAGCACCGCGCCACCGACTTCTACTACGAGGACGAGCTGTCCGCCTTCCTCCAAGACGGCTCGCTGACCCGCCTGGACACGGCCTTCTCGCGCGACCAGCGCACCAAGGTCTACGTCCAGGACCGTATGCGCGAACACGGACCCCAGCTGTGGTCATGGCTCCAGGACGGCGCGCACTTCTATGTGTGCGGCGACGCCTCGCGCATGGCGAAGGACGTCGACCGGGAACTGCGCGCGATCGCCGTCACCCACGGCGGCCTCGACGAGGACGGAGCCACGGCGTACGTCAAGCAACTGGCCGCGGACAAACGGTACGTACGCGACGTGTACTGACTCCGCGCCACTCCGGTTGGCCGTGGACGTTACGTATCCCACGTTTCGGCCGGGAACTGAGCATGCACTCGCGGCACCCCGTTGATCCCGGTAACCGGTGATCCACCCTGGGCCGGTGAGTGAGCGAGGTTCGCACATGCCGAGGATCCTTCCGCGCAACGCCATGCGTCGCCCCGTGACCGCGGTCCCCCGTGCGGTCAGGCCGGCCGACCACGGTCCTGTCCGGCGGCCCACGGACTGAGCGGACGAACCCATGAATTACTGCGTTCCCTGCCGCCGTCCCCTCAACGGCACGGTCACCTGCCCTGAATGCGGGGCGTTCGACACCGGCATGGCACCGGCGGTCGACGGAACCGGCGACACCCCGGCCCTCGATACCGCGGCCCTCGATACCGCGGCCCTCGGCACCCCGGCTCTCGGCACCGCGACCGTGGAGGCCCTCTTCGACGGACAGCCGGACCAGGCCGAACCGCCCGGGGGCCCCGTGGCCCGGGTGACTCCCGTGGCCCCTGTGGCTTCCGTTGCTCCCGTGGCACCCGCCCCCGCCCCCGCTCCCGAAGTGCCCGCGCTCCCCCGCCACCGTTCACCGCGGTGGAAGAAGTACGGCAGCCGGAGCATGGCCGCGGCCACCTTCGCGATGCTGGGCGGCCTGGCCACCGCGGCTCTGCTGCCCGGCCACTCCGCCGGTGTTCCGCAGGCGGCACCGCACCCGGAGCGGTCGTCCCCCGACGAACAGCCCCAGGGGCACCTCACCACCCCGCCGAAAGCCTCACACTCGCCGGAGCGTCCGGCCACGCACCCGGCCCGGGGAGCCACTCGTGACCGGAGCAGCGCTGCGCCCCGCCGGCCTGTCGGGGCCGCTCCCAGCCGGGAAACGCCCGCTCCCCGTACTCCCGCCACCACCGCTCCACCACCCGTCAAGGCCACGACCCCGGCTCCCCGGCCGTCCAGTGGCCGCCCCAGCCCCTCGTCCTCGCCGACCGCGACGCCCTCCCCGAACCCCACCGGCAGTGCCGGCGCCACGCCGTCGGGCAGCCCCTCGCCGAGCGCCACGGCGGCATCGCCGGACCCCGAGCGTCCGGCCGAGAGCTGAACCGGGGCGGTGCCGACCCCGGTGTGTGGACATCGCCGTCCGGCGAGGAACGCGAGGAATTCGCTGGGCTCCGGGGAAAGCCGTCCGTAGGGTGCCCGCATGGCGGATGAGAACGAGCGGGCTGCCGTGCAGGCGGCCATCGACGGGGAGCTGCGACTGCTCGATCCCGAGGTGCGTGCTTCCCCGGCCCGCGTCCTGGAGCTTCTGGACCCGGAGTTCACCGAGTTCGGGTCGTCGGGGCGCCGCTGGGACGCGGAGTCGATCCTCACGGTGACGAGCGGCGGCGCGGCGTCCCCGCAATCACCTCAGCCGGCTCAGCCGGAGTCGCCTCAGCCGGAGTCGCCGGTCAAGGTCAGCGAGATGTCCGGGGTCGTCCTCGCCGCGGGCGTCGTTCATCTGACGTACCGCACCGACGACCAGGGCCGCCGGGCCTGGCGGAGCTCCCTGTGGCGCCTGACGGAGACGGGCTGGCGGATGTACTTCCACCAGGGCACTCCGTCCGCCTGAGGGCGTACGCACGTCATCCGGCCGACCCGGAGGACGGCGTACGCAGCGCCAGGAACGCGACGTCGTCGTCGTTGTCGTCCGGACGGGCCTGAGCCAGCAGGGAGTCGCTGAAGGAGTCGAGCGGACGGCGGGCCAGGGAGGCGGCATATCTGCGGAGCCGGTCCATGCCCTCGTCGAGGGTGTGCCGGCGGGACTCGACGAGTCCGTCGGTGTAGAGCACGAGGGTGGACCGCGGCGGCAGAGTCAGGACGGCGTCCGTTCGGGGACCGGTGTGACCCGTGCCGAGCAGTATGCCGTGCCCGCCCGTCAGGAACCGTGTACGGCCGTCGTCGGTGACCAGCAGCGGGGGCGGGTGACCCGCGTTGGTCCAGTGCAGCCTCCAGAGCCCGTCGTCGCCCATGGTGAGCCGGGCCACGACCATGGTGGCCATCGGCTCCTGGGCGATGTGCATGACGGCCTGGTCGAGGCAGGCGACCGCGGTGCCGGGCGAGCCGGGATGCATCCAGACGAAGGCGCGCAGCATGTTGCGGATCTGGGCCATTCCGCCCGCGGCATCGAGGTCGTGGCCCACGACGTCGCCGATCGCCAGCGCGGTCGCGCCGTCGGTCAGCGCGAAGGCGTCGTACCAGTCGCCACCGACCTGGGAGGCATGCGGGGCGGGCACGTAACGAGCGGTCATCTCCAGCCCCGCCACCGTGGGCATCTGGGGCAGCAGATGACGCTGCATGGTCTCGGCGACCTTGCGCTGCCGCTGGTAGAGGCGGGCGTTCTCCAAGGCCAGGCCCGCCCGCCGGGTGATGTCCTCCAGGAGCGGCAGATCGGAGACGGTGAAGGGCTCGGGCTGGTCCGAGCGGCCCAGGGTCAGTGCGCCGAGTACTTCGCGCAGTCCGCGGATCGGGGCGATGGCGGCCGAGTGCATGCCTGTCTCCGTGAAGAGCCGCTGCTGCTCGACGGCGATGCCGGAGTCCGGTGGCCCGTGATACGTGGAGGGGCTGACGACGTTCGAGGCGGCGCCGCGCAGAGCCCGCGACAGCGGCATCGGCGATTCCTGCGGCACCGGGGGCATCGGACCCTGCAGGTCCACGCGCTCCACCAGAACGCCGTCCGCATGCTGCACGACCAGCGCACGTCTGACCTCGTCGACCTCGGTGATCAGGTCGACGACCGCCCAGTCCGCGAGCCGGGGCACGGTGAGTGCCGCCAGACGGTGCAGCGCCTCGTCGACGTCCAGCGTGGAGGTGAGCTGTGTGGTCGTCTCGGCGAGCAGTGCGAGTCGATCGCGTTCCGTCAGCTTCGTGGAACTCCCGGCCTCGCTCTCCTCGGCTTCTGTCCGTTCCTGCGGCTGATAGAGCAGCACCAGCGCGCCCGGCGTTGCGGCGCCGATGCGGTAGGGGGTGATGAGCCAGGACAGGCCCAGCACCGTGCCGTCCCTGCGGACGAACCAGTCCAGGTCGCGGTGCCTGGTGCTGTGCGTGAGGAGGGCGATCCTCAGTCCGCAGCGGGTCCGGGGCAGGGAATGCCCATGCCGGTCACGGTGGAGCAGATCGTGAGCGTCGTGGCCCACGAGCTCGTCCGCGGACCGCTGGAACAGCCGCTCGGAACGGGCATTGGCAGCGACGATGATCCCCTCGTCGTCGACCGCGAAGGCGGCTGCCGTGATGCCCTCCCATATTCCACTCGGCAGTCGCAGGGTCCCTGGCCCTCGCTCCTGGAACGAGGATCCTCCGGTATCCGACGCAGCGATGATCATGCCCCCTCCTCGTCAAGCTCCTCATTCCCTGGTTTACCACCGCACCGACAACCCACACAGGCCCCTGATCGCCTACCGCACCTCCGGTCACCCACCGTGACGAGGCCGGGGGAAAGTGCAAGGATCAAAGACTTAAACGAGACCAAATGGGGCATTTCCTTTGTATGACAGGCAACCATCCCGAGTACAACCCGGACCCCGACCCCCGCCTGACGGCCGGCCTGCACGGCGGTTCGGTACCCGCAGGGGAGACCCCACCCGCGGAGTCGAGCACCTCCTCCGGCGCCGGCCCGTACGAGACGCCCACCCGAGGCTGGGCCAAGGGGCCGCTGGCGGCGATCGCCGTGGTCGTCCTGCTGTTCGCCGCGTTCTTCCTCGTGTACGCGATCGTGCTGATCATCTGACGCCGCACGGAGCGGAGCGGGCCGCGGAGCGCACCCCCTCGCATTGGTGACAACGACCACCGGCGAATACTGTTACCGATGGCCGAATAGCGAATCCATCAGCGGGGGCACAGTGATCAGGCGAGTAGGGTTCTTTCGCGAGTTCGATCCCCAGAAAGTGGACCACTCCGGTCCGTCGATTCACGATGCCGTTCGACCGCATGAGATGGATGACGAGTCCGGAGTTCTGGCCTATCTTTCAGCGGGGACCGAAATCTTCAGCACCATGGGGGCGGACCAGGATGTCATCAGCCGCGACAAGTGGATTCCCGGAGCCGGATCGCTCATCACCGACGGCACGTGGATATGGCCGGTCGAACTGCACCATTACGTGAAGCGGTACCACGCGGAATTGCCGGAAGACTTCCTGGCGACGGTGCGCTCCACGCGCTATACCGCTCCGGCGGTGTCACGCGACCGCACCGAGGAGATCGTGCGGGAGGTTTTCGGCGGAATGCCCTTCGCTTCCAGGGCGGATGACAAAAAGGGCGCGGGCGATTTCGTCTCCTGGTACATGTCCGATCTGACACCACAAAGCTGCAGCAGACTGCTGAAGAGTCTCGACAGCGCAGGGCTGAAGGCCCAACATCCGCTCACCGGCGCCATCTCGTTCTCCCGCACGGGCAACGGTGGTGGAGACGCCCCGCCCGTGCACGGCACGAAGGACCTCGCCGACCTCCTCGCCGATCCCGGTGATGTCCCGATCGCCCTCCATCTGTGGTTCGCGTCGGACACCACCACGGTGGTCCGGGTGTGCCGAAGGGAAGACGGCACGGCGGTCGTCGTTCACGAACTCGGCGACCTGCAGGAGCCGGAACGTCAGCATGTGATGGCGGCCCTGGTCAGAGCGCGCGACCACGCCGGCTAAGCCGCCCGGCAAGCCCGCCGCGCCCGGCCCCACACGGTCGTGGCGGTGAACACCGTCGCGCTACCCGCGGTGGCCGCCAGCAGGACGAATCCCCATGTGTAGTCACCCGCGGCTCCGTAGACCACGCCCATGGCCAGAGGCGGGAAGAAGCCGCCCAGTCCTCCGGCGGCGCCCACGACACCGGTGACCGAGCCGACCTGCTCCGGGGGCACGAGGCGGGCGACGAGGGCGAACAGGGCGCCCGATCCCGCGCCCAGGGCGGCCGCCATGCCGAGGAAGGCGAGCGTGCCGAGCGGGATCAGCGGCAGTTCGAAGGTCGGCTACCTGTTCCGGCCGTACATCGTCTACCGGTCCCGGCGGGTTGCCGGTGGTTCGCTGGAGTTGGTCGTCAGGCGAGGACGTTGACGGCTCGCGCGATCACGAGTCCGAGGATGAGCAGGGAGCCGAGGGACTGTACTGCCATGGCGATCTTGGCCCAGGGGGCCAGGGGCATGACGTCGGTGGGGCTGAAGGCGGTGGAGTTGGTGAGTCCGAGGTAGAGGTAGTCGATGTAGCGGGGGCGCCAGTGGCTGGCGTTCAGGTCGGAGCTGAGCTGCTGGGGGAAGGCGAGCTCGGGGGTCGCGGGCACGTGGTGCGCCCGGGCCGCCGGCCCGCCGCTGTCGAGTTCGAAGTACAGCAGGGAGAAGGCGAGGATGGTGGACGCCCAGACGCTGCCGCCGGACTGCAGCAGGGCGGCGGGGGAATTGGTCTCGGGCCCGCCGTGCATGAGGTCGTCGGTCAGCCGGACGGTCGACCAGATGACGCTGAGCGCCAGGACGCTGACCAGGGCGACCGACAGTGCGCGCAGGGCGGTCGAGCGGCGGTCGATCCGGCCGGGGTCGCCCGCGATCAGCGCCAGCAGGAGCAGTCCTTCGGCAAGAGGGAGCAGCCAGCGGGGCCCCAGACGCAGGTCGTCGGGCAGCAGTGTGGTCAGCACCATCGCGGCGACGACAGCCCCGGCCATCGGCCAGCGGGACTCGCCCACCGCACCCTGCTGCGGTTCCGGCTCGTGGGGACTGCTCGGACCGTCGGCGTCGACGGGGCGGTGTCCGGTCATCTCCTGCTGCTGAGCGGGGCCGGGGCGCGGGTGCCTGCCTGCGGCTCCGGCCGCATCGCACAGGGCGCTGTCGCTACGGAGGAGGCGTGCCGGTCCGCCGGGACGGCCCTGTCCGTGTCGGGCTCCTTGTCGGACCCCGTGTCAGGATCGACCTCGCCCGCCCACCTGGTGTTGCCGTCTGGCCGGCGGCTCACGGGCTCGTGCGGCATTGCATCACCCCGGTCTCTTCAGGGGGCCGGGCGGCACCCCCGCCCGCTTCGTCACCGAACGTACCTCGAAGACGTGCGAGGACACCTGCTGCCGGATGCGCGTGTCCGGGGCCCTCCGATCGAATAGCCCGGGTCGGTAAGCGCAGCCCGCCGGGTGTCGGTCGCAGACCAGACGCCTACGAACAGACTGTCGATCGGCGGCGGGCGACACCATGGCAAGCTGCCAGGGCTCTCCGGCTGCGTCACCCGGTCACCCATCGGATGATGGCGATCACTGCCCCTGTCAGACCTCCCACCCCGGCGAGCATGGTCAAGGTGATGGTCACAACGTCAAACTTGCCGGCCTTGTCACTGTCCAACTTCGCGGCCAACTTCTCCAGGGAGTCGGTCCGGGCTTCCAGCTTTGCCATCGCCACCACGTGGGTCACGCTCGCCGTCTCATCGATGAGGGCATTGGTCGCTTCGACCGACTCCTTCTCAAGCCGAGACGACAGCTCCTTCTGCATGGCGGCGTGCTCGTCCAACGCCTTGAGCAGCTGCTTGCGGATTGCGGGGTCGCCCACCGTCTCCTCTACCTCTGCGCGAAACCGCTCGATCTGCGCAGCCGGCTGAAGAGCCTTGATGCAGCCCAGGATGAGCGCCTTACGCTCCAAGAGGATCGGCACAATTCCAACCTCGAGATGCGCCTCCGTCGTTGCTGCCGCCAGCACCACCGCGCTGGCTCTCGCGTTGGCGGTGACCTTCATCAACCCGAAGGAATCCGGATGACGGAGGGCGTCGTTAACAGTCTCAAGCGATACCTGGAGCTGCTCCAAGGATTGGCCCCTGATCTGCTCGACTGTCAGGCCGAGCTTCTTCAGAGACGGCTCGAAGAACTCGCTCGTCGCTTGCTCTAGCTGCTGATACATCGGATGGAACCGGTCAACCCTGCCCACGCCCGCCTCCCATTACGCTGCGCATCGCACCATGCATCACGCTGTCACCGCGGGAGATCAACTGGCAATAGCTCTGTCGGGCCATGGAAGGGCCGGGACGGCAGACGGAAAGGCGCGGCCGTGTGCCGCCCCACCGACTCAGCAGGCGGGTTCCGTGGCGGTGGGAGCCGTCCGGCGCTTCTTGCGAAGTCGCGGGGCGGGGGCCGGGGTCGGCTTGCAGACGGCTTCCGGGTCCTGCGGGGTGGAGTACGCGGCTTGAGGACCGTGCTCGATCATGGCCTGGTAGCCAACCAGATGGTCATGGCTGCGGTGGCGGTGAGCCCGACGTTGAGTGTGATCCGGCGGTCTTCGCCGGTCAGGTGGACGGCGATCGCACCGGTCTGCAGGAGGACGAAGCCGATGGCCGCTGCCGGCGCCAGCGAGGGAGCGATGCCGGTCAGCGGGGGCAGGATCAGGCCGGTCGCGCCGAGTATTTCGACCGTCCCCAGCGCCCTGAGGGCGGACAAGGGTATGCGGTCGACCCAGGCCATCATCGGTCGGAGCTGATCGCGGCTGCGGATCACCTTCAGCGTGCCTGCGTAGAGGTAGAACATGGCGAGCAGTCCCGCGACGGTCCAGTAGGCGATGTTCGTGGTTTCCGTTCATGGGCCACCGGTTCGCGGGGCCCGTCGATTGCGTCGACTGCGAGGCAAGCCCCCGGAGAAGGCCCGGTCCGTCGTCCGAGGGGTCCGGACAGAAAGGCGGGAGCGCCACGGCACTGCCGGTCGAGGGGAGGGCGGCCGGGCCGTTCCGTCCCGTGGGCTTCAGGCGAGGCCGGTGGCGGGCTCGGTCGCGTAGCGGCTCATCGCGTCGGTGTTGGCCTGTGGCGTCAGCGGCTGACCGCCGGCGAGTACTTCCTGGAGGTCCCGGAAGTACTGCACGTACAGGTCGGGGGTGAATGTGCTGAGCATGACGGCGGGTTGGCCGGTCAGGTTGGCGAAGGTGTGCGGGGTACCGGGGGGAACCATCACGAGCGTGCCCGTGGCGGCGTCGTAGTCCTCGTCCCCGACGGTGAACCGCACGGTGCCGGACAGGACGTAGAAGCCCTCGTCGTGTCGGCCATGGCGGTGCTGCGGTGGTCCCTGGGTATGCGGGGCGAGGACGGACTCGGCGATCGCGAGGCGATGCCCGGTGTGGCTGCCGTCCTCCAGAACCCGCATGCGCGTGGTACCCAGAACGATCACCTCGCCATCGCCGGGGCCCATCACCGATACGGCGGGGTCGGCCTGCCGTTCGCCGTTCTTCGCTTCTTCGGTCATGTTCACGAGTTCACCGCCGGGGCCCCAGGGCTGTCCAAGACCTGTCCCGCAGCGCCGATACCTCGTGGGTATCGTTGCAGTGTGGAGCTACGGGAGCTACGGACCTTGCGCTACTTCGTGGCGGTCGCCGAGGAACTCCACTTCGGCCGGGCCGCCACCCGACTGCACATGAGTCAGCCGCCGCTGAGCCGGGCGATCAAGCAGTTGGAGGCCGATGTCGGGGCCCTGCTCTTCGCCCGCTCGCCTGCCGGCGTCACGCTCACTCCGGTGGGCACGGTGCTGCTCGAGGAGGCGCGAGCCCTACTCGACCATGCCGACCGCGTCCGTGTACGTGTGAGCGCGGCGGTCGGCGTCGCGACCATCACCGTCGGCATCCTGGGCGACGGCACCGACCCGGGAGTGGCCAGGCTGGCCGGGGCCTACCGCCGACACCACCCCGGCATCGACATCCGCGTCCGCGACACCGATCTGACCGATCCGACGTGCGGGCTGCGCGCCGGACTGGTCGACGTCGCCCTCACCCGGGCGCCGTTCGACGAGACGGCCCTGACGGTGCGTGCGCTGCGAACGGATCCGGTCGGTGTGGTCCTGCGCGCCGACGATCCGCTGGCCCGACGCGACCGGCTGCGGCTGGCCGAGCTGAGCGACCGCCGCTGGTTCCGGTTCCCGCAGGACACCGACCCCATCTGGCAGTCGTACTGGAGCGGCGGCAGGCCACGCGAGGGACCAGTGGTGCGCGCCGTCCAGGAATGCCTGCAGGCCGTGCTGTGGAACGGCACGGTCGGCCTGGCCCCGCTCGGACACGACCTGCCCGCGGAACTGGCCGTGGTACCGCTGACCGACATGGCGCCGAGCCGAGTGGTAGCGGTGTGGAACGAAGGTGACACCAACCCGTTGATCCGATCATTCATCGAGATCGCGACAGCCGCGTACCGTCGCTGAGCACGGGCAACCGATGCTGCCGCGGCTCGTGAACAAGCGTCGACCGCGGACGTCGCGGTGCTGTCGGTGGCCCGGTCTACGGTTGAGGTCGACACAGCATCCGTGACGAAACCCAGGAGTTCCCTTGACGACTTTGCCCGATCGGCCGAACACTGCGCTGCTCGTCATCGATGTCCAGAATGGGGTGGTGGCAGGCGCCCATGACCGTGACAGCGTGATCGCGAACATCAACACACTGGTAGGCAAGGCGCGTGCCGAGGACGTGCCGGTGGTCTGGGTGCAGCATTCCGACGACGATCTCGAGCGGGACAGCGAGCCCTGGCAGTATGTGTCGGAGTTGGTTTGCCGAGACGGTGAGCCTCTCGTCCACAAGACCTACGGTGACTCGTTTGAGGGCACTGCGCTGGAGGCGCTGCTCGCCGAGCGTGGGGTGGGCCGGCTCGTCGTGACCGGTGCCCAGAGCGACGGGTGCATCCGCGCCACTCTTCACGGGGCTTTCGTCCGTGGGTACGACGTGACCCTCGTCGGCGACGCGCATACGACACAGGACCTCAGCGAGTACGGCGCACCGGCCCCGCACCAGGTGATCGCACACACCAACCTGTACTGGCAGTGGCAGGGCGGACCCCGACGCCGCGCGGAGACCGTCGATACCGCAGAGGTGACGTTCTCTGCGGACGCGGGCTGAACCGTCCCGAACAGAACCTGGTCTGCCGCGCTCGTCTCCGGTTGGCTTCCTCAGTTGTCCTCGGCGTGTTCCCACCGCAGAAGTTGAGCCGGAACCGCTTCTCGCGTACAGAGCCAGAGAATTGAGGCCCAGCCCTCGCGACCAACGTCTGGACAAGGGTGCCCGCCCAGACGTTGGTTGGTTATCGGTAGTCCTCTTCCAGGCGCCTGTGCTTCTCAAGTGGAAAGGGCCTGGAGGAGGTCGCCGACCTTGGGGTCGGGCAGGGCGCGGGCGACGTCGGCCTGGGCCACGATGCCGACCAGGGTGTGGCCGTCGATGACGGGCGGGCGGCGTACTTTGTGCCGGCTCATCGTCCGCAGGATCTCGTCCGAGTCGTCGGCGGCGCTGAAGGGCTCTTACGCCGCTGGTGATGACCGCCCCCCACAGACAGGCACCACCAGCGACGGTCCCCTCTCCGGAGGGAGAGGACGGGGCCGAAGCAAGGAGGCGGCCCTCGGCACGCGTACCCGAGGCTCACACGCAAACACTCCCCCCACCTGATGCCGGGCCGAAAAACCTTCAGACGGCATGGCCTTGCGCCATCAGCGAGGGCGTTGATGACGTCGATCAGCCGCCCAGGGCGCACGGTTCCTCCTCCATGGTCGACGTGAATGCCGGGGACTATCCGGCGCTGCCTTGAGGTGCGCTTCGAGGCGCGGCCGTACTTCGTCCGGTGAGGGCCCATGGGACGGACGCGGTGATTCTTCGGACATCGGGCTCTTCCCCCGGCCTCGTGCCGCATCAGCGAGACACCTCCGGGCATCTGCTCAGTAAGGCGGGGGGTGGAGACGTTGCGAGACGACAGTCACGAGGAGGACCGCACATCCACTGAGGGATGCCTTGGGGACGTCCCAGATGAGGAGTACTGGCGAGCGGCATGGCGGCTCGCCGAGAGTGTCCGGGGACTTCCCCCGGTCAGGAGCCTGCCCGCCCGTACACCGCCTGCCTGGAGCTCCTTCCCGGGGCAAGGCACGCGGGTCCGTGTGAGTTGCGGGCACGGAGCAAGTGGCACCGCCCGCCAAGCCCGCTAAGAGGGGTCGGAATCTTCCGGAACCGAACGGGTGACGAGGCTCGATTCCAGGCCTTCCCGGATGTCGTCCGCTATGAGACCGGTCTCCGCCCATACGACGAGCGACTCCGCGACCTCGGTCAGTCGGATGCCGGTGCGGTGGGCGATGTCCTCGAGGAGGATCCTGCCCTCGATCGGGTCCAGGCCGCCGTGCGCAGCCACAATGCCGATGGCCTGGCCGATGGCTGCAGTAGCCCCGATGGACTCGGCCGCGTGCTTCTGGATCCGCTCGACCTGCTCCTGCACGGCGATGGCCGCATCTGGCGGCTTCCCGTCGGTGACCACGATCTCGTGGGCACCCGGGTGGTCCTCCGTAGCCAGGCCGGCGTCGTTCAGCACAGCGATCACCGCTGTGTGCAGGGCCCGGTGGATGTTGAGACTTGTGTCCAAAGCGGCGCTTGTGTCTCCACCGTGGGCACGCGGATCCTCATGGGGCGTCCATCGGATGATCACGCGGCGCAGCTCCGCTCTCACCGTCAGCCCCGACGGCTCGAGGACTCGATGCGCCGTGGCGCCCGTTGCGGGTTCCTTTCCGCAGACCTGGAAGCCGACGCGGGTCAGGATCGAACACACCCGAAGCAGCAAGTCGTGGCATTCCACGCCCTGTCCTTCGTGGACAGCCGACAAGGCAAGGAGGTGAGCAGCCCCCGTCTGCTCCATCACGGCACGTACCTGCGGCCCTGCGTGCACTATCGCCAGCACCCGACCTGCGGCAAGGGCGCGGTCGTGCAGTTCCATGAGCAGCTCAGGTGCGGACGGATCGCAGCAGGACACCCCGGTCAGGTCAACGGTCAGGCACCTCGCGGAATCCAGGGCAGCGGTGAGTACCCCACCGAGGTCAGCCGCACCCGCCCGGTCCATCTCACCGGTGATGACCGCGACGGATCGATGATCGTCTCCTCGCGTGACGATCACGGCCACCGAGTGGCGGCTGTTCAACGGCATATCGGACGGAGAGCTCATGGCCGACCCTTCCTTGTCCTGGTTTCATCCTCGTTTTCTGGTTAGGTGACGGTCAAGGCATTCATGAGAAAATTTTCAGGTTTCGCGATGCATGAACGATATGCCCTACTCTCTTCTTAGAAAGGGCGGAGGCCATGCGCAGCACGTGGACGTTCCTCACCAATCACACGCGCGTACTCTCGGCGATCGCCCGTGACCCCTGGGCGCGCGTCCGTGATCTCGCAGACACCCTGAATCTGACCGAGCGGACCGTCCATGCCGTGGTCGCCGATCTCGAGGCCGCCGGCTACCTCACCCACACGCGCGAAGGACGGCGCAACAAGTACCAGGTGCTGGAAGGCGGCCGGTTCCGTCACCCGGCCGAGGACAACCGGCACATCGCCCCCCTGCTCGAGATCCTCGCCCTCCCAGACGCCCCGGAGTCACCCGCCCCGAGTGACGGCCCAGGCGACGAGCAGCCACCGGCCAACTGAAGCACGCGCGCCGTCTGCCTCGTCTTCGCCGAAGCGGCGGGCGTGGCCGCGACCGCCAAGCCTTCCCGCCCGGCGGCGGCCCGAACAACCAGCGTCGCGCCTCTTCACGCGCGGGACTTTCGTGCCATGCATCAGGCGCGGCGCTCGTACTCCGCGAACAGGCTGCCATCCAGGTGCGACAGAAGGTGTGCCGGGTCCTGATAGACCGCGGCTGCTCCGGCCTCTTCGAGATCCGCACGGGGGATACCGCCCGACAGCAGCGCCACGGCCCGGACGCCCGCCCGGGTGGCTGCCTTCATGTCCCACACCGTGTCCCCGACGAAGACGGCCTCCGCGACGGCCGCTCCGACGAGGTTCAGAGCCTGGTGAACCGGGTCGGGTGCGGGCTTGCCGGCCTCGACGTCATCTGCCGAGGCCACGCCGGCGATGACGTCATCCGCGTCGACGGCCCGCCGCAGAGCCTTGAGTTCCGCTCCCCCGGCCGACGTGGCCAGCACCACCCGCCAGCCCCGGTCCGCGAGCGTACGCAGCAGATCCTGGGCTCCGTCGAGAGCGGGGAGCCGGTCGAACCATGTGCCGTACAGCGTGTCGTGGGCGGCCGCGAGGGCCTCGTCCTCGTCCCCGGCCCGGTCGTCGCCCAGCAGATGGGCGATGAGATCGGTCGCACTGAGTCCGATCGACCGGTGGATCTCGCGCATCGCCACATGGTGCCCCGCCTGCCGGAACACCTCCCACCAGGCGACGACGTGAAGATGATTGGTGTCGGTGAGAGTGCCGTCGACGTCGAAGAGAGCCGCGCGTGGCATGGGCGTCTGCCTTTCAGACCGGAGAAGTGGATCCGCGGGAGTATCGGGCGCGGAGCAGGACTGCCGGGCAGGCCTGCTTAGACCAGCTCAGCGTGATCGGCCTGCGGGCCCGTGTTCTCCGTGCAGCAGCCCAGGGCTCGAAGGACTCTCCGGGTGAAGGCCGCCGCGGATGCCTCCGCGCCGCCGCGGGAGGCAGCGGACCGGTAGGTTTCCTCCCCGGCGACGCTGACGGGGCCGGATTCAAGCAGGTCAATGTCTGCAGCGATGAGCACCCCCCTTCAGTAGCAGATGGCCACTGAAGTCGCCTGACGTTGAGGACTCCCCCGCCCATACGGCCCAACTGCGCACCATTCTTCCTCGGAGTCGTTCCGGCCCCCTTGAGGGTTTCGGTCACGGCGTCCACGGCGCCGCTGAGGGCACCCTTGGACTTGCCCTTGGCTCCGCTCTCGATGGTGTCGCCGACGATGGTCACCCACGAGGTGCAGGCGCGACAGGAGGCACTCGCCGCGGAGGTGGTAGAGGCGCTACGCCCGTTCACCCGGGATCAGGAGACCTCCCAGCCGAACGGGACCGACTTCCTCAGTGTCTCGTTCCTGGTGCACACGGACCAGGAAGAGACGCTCCTGACCACGCAGTTGAGCCTCGCCAGCCAGATGGGCGAAGAGTTCCGGTTCCGCCTCAACGGACCGCTTCCCCCCTACAGCTTCGTCTGAAAAGCGTGAAGCGGATACGCGACCAACCGCACCGCACACGACGTGGAGCTGGTCCGGGAGAGGACTTCAACGACCGGTACCTTCCCGCTCACGGGTCGCCCGCTCCGAGTCTCCGGACGTGGAGGATGGGAGCTGCCGACGGGCCTGCCGCCCGCTGTCGGCCGAACCGCTCAGCGGACCACGCGGAGGAGTCGGAAGGCGGCGTGAGGGCTGTTGCGTCCCCTGGACCGACCCCGTGTCCCCTGTGTGTCCCCGGGATCTTGGTCCGAACGCAGGAACGGGGGTCGCCACGCGCGTGTGGCGACCCCCGTTCTCACGTTTCCGCACGTAGAAACGATCCTGCGGCACCGCTCTGCGGTGGGGCGGGTGGGACTCGAACCCACGGCCGACGGATTACGAGTCCTTTGGGGATCTTGGCGGCCCTTGCCGATCAACGCTTGTTCGCGACGTTTTGGCAGGTCAGGCGCGGTGAGCTGTGTCGGAGCCCGTTCGTTTTTGTCAGTCTGTTCCCATCCTTGTGTCCCGACCGTGTCCCGAACGCGTCCCGGATGGACGGGCCAGCGCACGCGCAGCCCATGCGGCAGCTCGGGAAAGGGTTCTTCGACCTCCCTATTCGAGGGCGTGGCGCGGCCTACGTCGTTGTCTCCGGCGTGGGCCGCGGCTGTCCACGGACCAGACGTGCGGCGGCGTCAGGCGTGGGCAGTGCCCCGGGTGGTGCGCTGCTTGTGGATCAGTGCGAGCACGCCGTCCAGAACGAGGAAGGCAAGCAGCGACCAGCCCAACAGAGGAAACGCCCACCCGAGGGCGATCACGAAGGGCACGCCCACCGCAAGAGCCAGCCAGGGCAGGTGGCGCCAGGTGCCCCGCGCGGGTGGGCGGCCGACCCAGGCGCGGCGGTCGGTGCGGGTGGGCCTGCGCTTCCACCACATGCGGTAGCCGAGGACGATGCCTGCGCTCAGGCCCAGGGCGATGACCGCGAGCACGATCTGGTTGACCAGACCGAAGAGCTTGCCCATATGGGCGCGTACGCCGAGCTTGGTGAGTTTGGCGAGCACCGGGTAGTCCGCCCAGTCGGAGCGCGAAGTGATCTCGCCGCTGTGGCGATCGATGGCCGCCTGGTCCATGCGGACCGGCCACTGGTCGTCGATCTGGGCAACGCTCCAGGTGCTCTTGTCGTCGGCGGGGGTGGTGATCTCGACCGGGCCGTCGAGTCCCGCGTCGCGGGCCTTCGTGAGGATCTGGTCGATGGCCAGCCCGTCCGGCAGTCCGGCCGCCCCCGTCTCCTTGTTGGTGTGGTGGGCGCCTGCTTCCCCGTTGTGCGATGCGCCTTCCTTGGCGGTGGGGGCCGTGGTGTCCAGCTCGGGCGGGAACGCGCTGAGCGAGGTGCGCAGGTCGGTGAAGCGTTCACCCGCGTAGGCGGACCAGGTCAGTCCGGTGGCGCTGAGGACGAGCAGGCCAACCGAGATCCACACGCCGGTGACCGCATGCAGGCTGCGGCTACGGCGCACCCCGCGTGCGCCGCGTTCGGGCAGCACGGTGTTGCGCGCCGAACTGCCCGCGCAAGTCCGGCGCCGTCCGAACCACAGCATGAGGCCGCCGAGAACCAGGACCCACAGCCAGCTCGCGGCGAGCTCGGAGTAGAGGCGGCCGGTTTCGCCCAGGTGGAGGTTGCGGTGCAGGTCGTCCAGCCAGGTGGCCAACGGGGTCGAGCCCCACCAGGTGGTCAGAGAGCCGCGCACCTCGGCGGTGTAGGGGTCGACGTAGACGGTGCGCTGCTTGTCCTGGTCGGCGAGCTCGGGCACCGAGAGCACGATCTTGGTCGTGTGGTCGGGTTCGGCCGGCGGGACGACCGAAGCGATGCTGCCCTCGGGGTGGGCCTTGCGGGCAGCGGCTATCTGCTCTGTCAGCGGCTTGGGGCTCTCGCCGATCTTCTCGACGCGCAGCTGATCGCCGTACACGAGCTGGTCGAGCTGGGGCACTGCGGTGTACGCGAGCCCGGTCAGCGCCGCGACCAGCAGGAACGGGGCGACCAGGATGCCCGCGTAGAAGTGCAGTCGGGTCAGCAGGGGCCACCAGGTGGTGGCGGGGCGGCCGTTTCGGCTCTGGCTTTCCCCGGTGCGCGTCGATGTCGTGGGGGTTTTGGAGTCGGCTCCGGGGGCCGGGAGGGCCTCTGATTCGGTCGCGCCCTCGATTTCGGCTCTGGCTTCGGTCGCTGCCGCGCCTTCGGCCTCGGTTTCGGCCGCCGTAAGCGGGTCGGGAGGGCCGCCGGGGGTGGTTGCGGGAGGGGTGCTCATGAGATTGGTCTGGCTCCTGGGTCCGGGCACGGCTGCCTTGCGGCGCCACGCCGTTCACGCGCTGTTGGACACGGGTCTCCTGGCGTGCGGGCGTGGCGCATGGCCTGCCCTGATCGGAGACATACGTGTGGGGGCCGCGACGCGCAGCCGGAACACACCGGGGCACGTGCGGCGGGGACACCGAGAACCTTGACGGTGCGTGAGCACCGCCCGGGACTGGGATCAGCGGATGAACGCGGCGGGCGGACCGCGCCGACCGATGCAGTGCTCCAGTACCTGTGTCCTGCACGGAACGATCGCCATCGCACGGCGCAGCGCGGACGCCGGGCGGCACGGAGGCAGGACCACCCCACGCAGCAGCACCAGGGCCCGCAGCATCGATGACAGTGGCGTGCCGAGCTTTCGGCACAGCCTCCACACCAGGGCCTCTCCTTGGCGCAGCCACCAGGCGGCGCCGAGCCCGGCGCCCAGGTGCGCGAGCAGCATCAGGGGAGTGAGGTGTCCTGAGGAGATCAGCGTCGCCGGCCCGGCGGTGCCCGACGGCTCCATGGTGACCATCTCACCCATGGATACCTGATGCCATATGTGTCCGGTGTGCCCGGCATGTGCTGGGGGTGTGGCCCCGAGCCGGGCGGGATCGGCGTAAGCGAACAGAAGATGCAGCGCGCCTTGGACGACTGTCACCGCGCCGCCGATTTCGGCCAGTGTTCGTTCGCGGCCCGCAAGCCGCCCCGCGATGATCGCTGCGACGACACCGCCGACCGCCAGCAGCGCCAGCGGCGGGTGATGTCCGGCCGCAGCACCGTGGCCGGAAGCGGCGAGCAGCACACAGACCAGGGTGAACGCTGCGACTCGCGCGCTGCGGAGCATGCCCTGGTCAGCCATCACCCCTCCTCGCGGCCGCTCGGGAACCCGCCGCCTGTCCTCCGGTACTACGTCTAAGGCCCCCATAACGCTCAGTTCCAGCCACGAGATTTGCGCGACTGAGGTCTCGGTGTGGTCACGAGGCTTGGCGCTCATGGTGCCGACATCTCCGTAAGGGCGGCCTGAGCTTACCCGGCGCTGGCCTGAAAGTACTCCATCGGTCCGGTAGGGGCGGGGTCGGACGAGGATGGTCCGCGACGAGCCGCTGACCGCGAAGGGGGCTGCGGTGACGGGCTCGACAGAGCCGGCCGCGCACCTACTGGTCAACGTGGTCGCCAGGGCCGGTGCCCTGCTGCGCCATCACCGGGACGTGCGACTGCGCAGCCGGCATGGCCGACGCCTGGTGGCCGGGCCGGGCGCTGTCGCTGCTTCGACGAAGCCGGTACGACGAAGGCTGCGGGAGAGGGGGAAGGGGGCCTTTGGCTCCCTTGTGCACGTGATGGTCGATGCGAATCCCGAGTCTCGACCGTGTGTGGGAAACGGGAAGGCTCCCGCAAGCAACGTGCTTGCGGGAGCCTTCCGTTGTGCCGCCTGCCGGCGTGAAGGGTGAGAAGACGATCACGGGCAGGCCGCCCTCGGCTCTATGCCATCACGGCGCGAGCAGCAGGCTGTCGCCGCGCTCCCTGGCGGCGGCGTAGCGTCGCGCGACGTCCTGCCAGTTGACGACCTGCCACATGGCCTCGATGAAGTCCACCTTCTGGTTCTTGTACTGGAGGTAGAAGGCGTGCTCCCAGGCGTCGAAGACCAGGATCGGGGTGGAGCCCTGACCCACGTTGCCCTGGTGGTCGTAGACCTGCTCGACGATCAGCCGGCCACTGAGCGGCTCGTAGGCGAGGACGCCCCAGCCGGAGCCTTGGGTGGTCGCGGCGGCCTTGGACAGCTGGGCCTTGAACTTGGCGAAGGAGCCGAAAGACTCGGCGATCGCGTCTGCGAGCTCGCCGACGCCGTCCTTGTCCAGGGGCTCACCGCCGCCGTCGCCGGTCATGTTGTGCCAGTAGATCGAGTGCAGGATGTGGCCGGAGAGGTGGAAAGCCAGGTTCTTCTCCAGGCCGTTGATCGAGCCCCAGGCATCCTTGTCCCGCGCTTCGGCGAGCTGCTCCACCGTGTCGTTCGCGCCCTTCACGTACGCCGCGTGGTGTTTGTCGTGGTGCAGCTCGATGATCTCGGGGCTGATCACCGGGGCGAGCGACGCGTAGTCGTACGGAAGCTCCGGGAGCGTGTAAAGCGCCATGTCCAACGCGCTCCGACGTAATTGCCACTGATGTGCAACTGCATGCTAGCAGCGAGAGGGGGTGCTGGTAGATCAGGCGTTGGTCCTACGACCGTGGTCGCGTCGGAGCGGAGCTGTCGGCCTGACGGCGTTCAGCATCCGGTGGGCGGAACGGTTTGTTCATGGCCCCCGGCTCGGCCGAGTAGCAGCGTTCACCCGTCGGCCGAAGCAGCAGCGGGAGGTTGTGACGGTGCCGGGTTCGGGAAGCCGCGTCTGTACCGCACGTGGAGCATGGCCGCATACAGGACAGCGAATGCTGTCCAGGCGAGGTAGATGCCGGGCAGGCCGAGGCGGGCGTGTACGCCGAGGAGCCAGCCGAGCGGTATGAGGAGGACGTAGTCGCTGGTCACGGAGGCGATCATGATCGCTTTGGTGTCCCCGGCGGCGCGCAGCAGGGCGGCGTGGGAGATGGCGAGTGCCAGGGGCGCCATGCTGATTAGCGCCAGTGGGGTTGCGGCCCAGGCTCGTTCGAGGACTTCCGGGTCGGTGGTGATCTGGGAGAGGAGGGAGCGGCCGAGGGCGAGGGCTGCGGCGGAGGGAAGGGCAAGCATGAGAAGGAGCAGCCGGAGGCCGGTCCAGTGCCAGGCGGCGGCGCGTTCGGGGTGGCCGCTGCCGAGTTCCTGGCCGGCCAGGACGGTGATTGCGGTGCTCGCTGAGGCGAGGCAGGTGAAGACGACGAGGGTCAGGTTGTCGACGATGCGGTAGGCGGCGAGGTCGTGGGTGCTCATGCGGGCGGCGAAGCCGGCCATCAGGGCCTCGTTGATGTAGCCGATGCCCAGGGTGCTCATTTCCGGCCAGCCGATGCGCCACAGTTCCTTGGTGACGTGTGCAGTGTCTGGTTTCGTGGTCTGCCGGGGCAGCCGGGTACGGCAGTGCAGGATCAGGTAGCCGGTTCCGGTGGCTGTGGCGGCGAGGGTGGCGAGGGCGGCGCCGGTGACGCCGAGGTCGGCGTGGAAGATGAGGAGCAGGCCGAGGGGGAGGTTGACGAGGTTGACGAGCAGCGCGGTGTACATCGAGGGGCGTGTTGCTCCGATGCCCGCGCAGGCGGCCTGGAGGGTGAAGGAGACGGCGGCGAACGGGACGGCGAAGGCCAGCAGCCGCAGGTAGGTGGTGCCGGGCCCGAGGACGTCGTCGGGTGCGCCCAGTGCGGCCAGGGCGAGTGGGGCTAGGGCATACAGGATGACGCCGATGGCCGCACCCGCGGCGACGGAGGTGACCAGTCCGGCGCGTACGACGTGGGCGACCTCGTGGGCACATCCAGCGCCGTGGCGTCGGGCGACCTGGATCTGGACGGCGGTGGCCCAGCCTCGTACGACGATCAGGGCGATCAGGTACACGGGGGCGGCGAGCGCGAACGCTCCGAGGGCGCCGGTGGACAGCCGGGCGAGCATGACCGTGTCGACGATGTTGACGGTGATCTGGGTCAGCCCGGCGATGAGCAGTGGGTAGGCAAGGGTCCATGCGCGGCGCACTGTGGGGCGTTCGGGGGGGTTCACAGTGCGGCCTGGGCGGCTTCCAGGAGCTCGGTGTCGCGGTCGAGGAGGATGAGGGTGTCCACGCGTGAGTCCTTCCAGGCCAGGATCCTGTCGATGATGGCGGGAAGGGGGCCCGGTAGCGCGACCTGGTCGAGCAGCGTGTCGGGGACCGCCGCGATGGCGTCGGGCTTGTGGCCGTCGGCGAGGCGTTTGCGGATGGTGTGGGCGGGGCCTTCGTATCCCATCTGGCAGGCGACGTCGAAGTAGGTGTTGCGTCCTCCCGGTCCGACTGCTCCGATCAGGTGCGCGAACAGCGGCCGGAGCCGGTCGCGGCCTTCCTCGAGGGTGTCGGCGCGGGCCACGTACAGGATGGGGCTGATCTTGATGTCTGCGGGTCTGCGGCCGGCGCGGGCGAGTCCTTCGTCCAGGGGCCGGGTGAGGGCGGCTTCGTGTTCGGGGGCGTACATGCCGGCCAGCCAGCCGTCGGCGATCTCTCCGGTCAGTGCGACGTTGCGGGGCCCGATGGCGCCGAGGTGGAGGGGGATGTCGGTGCGCAGGGGTTTCATGTCCGACTTCACCGGCCGGGCGGTGCCGCTGGATCCGGGGCCGCGGTAAGGGAGTTGGTAGATCTCTCCGTCGTGTTCGACGCGGGCGGTGTGGGCGAGGGCTTTGCGGACGATGTCGACGTACTCGCGGGTGCGCTGCAGCGGCCTGTCGTAGGGGCGGCCGTGCCAGCCTTCGACGATCCACGGGACGGACAGCCCCAGGCCGAGCTGGAATCGTCCGCCGGAGAGCATGTCCAGTGTCATGGCGGTCATGGCGGTGGCGGCCGGGGTGCGGGCCGGGATCTGCATGATGGCGGTGCCGAGCTTGATACGGCTGGTGGTGGCGGCCAGGTAGCCGAGAACGCTTACGGCGTCGGGCCCGTACTCTTCCACGCTCCATACGGAGTCGACACCGATCTGTTCGGCTCTGTGGACGACGGGGAGGATCTCTTCGACGGGCTCTCCGCCGTAGCCCAGGGCCAGCCCGAGACGCATGTGGTGACTCCTTGTCGTGTGCCGGGAGGTTGTGGGTCGATTCGACTGTCAGGAGAACGGCAGTGGGGCGCGGACGAGCTCGTTCTCGGTGGGCGGTCGGGGAACCCAGCCGCGGGCGGCGGGTTCGCGGGCGAGGCGCCTGCCGCCGAGGAAGGGGAAGGCAGCGGGGGCGTTGCAGGTCAGCCCGGGCACCATGACCCGGGCGACGTGCAGTCCTGCGGCTCGCACCTGTGGGGTGGTGAGGTCGACGGTGATGGCACGCAGGCCCTGGGCGGCGAGCATCTGGAGGTAGTCGTCCAGTCCGGTGGTGCGGCGGTCGTCGCCCTGGTTTGCGTGGCTGGTGGTTCGCGGTGCGCGGAGCCTGTGCAGGTGAGCGCCCTGTATGGATGGGTCGAGATACAGCTGCAGGTGCAGGCGTACGTCGTTGATGTCGCGCCAGTCGTGGCGGAAGTCCTGCTGGTAGGCGCGGTCGTGCCGGTGGGGTCGGTAGGGGCGGTGGTCGATGCGTCGGGCGCGGACGGCGCTCCAGAAGCCACTGTCGTGTTCCAGCAGGTCGAGACCGGTTTCGTGCGTGCCGAGTGCCTCGGTGAATGCCTTGGCCGCAGCCGCCTCGGCCGTGGAGCGACAGGCACTCCCGAAGGCGACCAGTCGCCGCGCCGGATCCTCGATGAACGCGCCGGCGACCGTGATGTCGAAGGTGGACGGGATCCGCAGGAAGGTCACGTGCAGTCCGGAAGCGGTGGCCTCGCGCACGGCGACATCGAGCAGTTCGTTCGCCTGCAAGGGTATAGGGGCTGCCGGTGCGCCGCTGAGCCACCACAGGGTGACCGCGTCGCGTTCCAGCACCTCGCGCAGTGCGGCGAGTTGAGCATCCTGCGGACTCGCTCCGGCCGCTGTTCCGGCCAGGACCGGGTAGTTGGTGGGCGGTTCGGCACGGCGTGGGCCACGGAAGTGGTTGACGTAGGTCAGGGAGGCGGGAACGAGGATGTCCTCGCCGTCGTGGAGATTGCGGCCGGTCACCCAAGTGATGCGCAGGTCGGGGGCCATCGCGACGAACGGAAAGCCACGTTGGGCGTACTGCCCAGATGAGTAGAGGGCGAAGTCGCGGGGATCGACGGCCGGCCGGCCCGCCCGGGACAGCTCGGCGTATGAGGCGCTCGGCAGAGCGTCCGGGACGAGGTTTCCGCAATAGCGTTCGACGGCTTCACCGATGGCGGCGCGACGTGCCTGGTCGTGGTCACCGAGGGCGGCGCCGCCGGTGACGGTGTCGATCGCGCCCGGGGCAATGTCGGGGTTCCTCGACAGGTGGGCGCTGTAGGAGATGCAGCTCGGCACGGTCTGTACGCGGGGACGGTCCTGGACCACGCGTTGGATCAGCGTGAGTCCGGTGTCCGCGCCACGACCGACCGGGGCGGCGCCCGACTCCGTCCCTTCCACCGGTACCGTTCGGCCGGATGGTGCCACGGGCAACTCCCCCACTCCTTGTTATGCGGAATCGGACGGTGCGCGCGGCGGGGTCATTGCCCACGCGTGACGTGCGGTGGGAGGCGACAAAGGCCGTCGCCTCCCACCGCCCGGTTCAGCTCGCGGTCTGCTCGTCCTCGACGTCCTCACGCCACTCGAACGGCGCGTCGACGGCCGGGGTGTGGGACTTCAGGCAGCCCGACTGCGGCTCTTCGGGTTCCTGCCAGCCTGTGTGTGCCATGTGCGTCCTCCTTGAGCTCGACACAGGACGCCCTTTGTTGCATATCCTGTGCAGTTACAAGTGACATGCAGAAGATTAGGGGCGGGATGCGTCGGTGCTCAACACCGCGCATGGCCAGGGTGGGTGGTTTCCGGACAGGAGGCTCATGCCACGGGCAGGGGTACGCCGTTGCCGCCTGGAACGGATGGGGCAGAGAAGGTGGGTCAGGCGCGGGAGGCACGGACCGAGGCAGACAGCGGGCATGGCTCCGGCACTGTGCCCGCGTCACCTCACCGTGTGCGGATGGCCTGATTTCCTCCGTCCCGGCGCTCCTTGCCGGCCGTGTCGGCGCAGGGCAGCACGGTGACGTGGGGGATCCCGGTACGGGGGTGCTCGGTCACCTCCGCCTCCACGCCGTAGACCTCCGCGAGCAGTTTGGTGGTGAGGACCTCCCCCGGCGTTCCGGTGGCGATCTCGCGGCCGCCGTCCAGCACACAGATCCGGTCGCAGAAGGCCGCGGCCAGGTTGAGGTCGTGCAGCGCGATCACAGCGGTGACGCCGAGCCTGCGGACCAGCCGGAGCGTGTCGAGTTGATGGCGCAGGTCCAGGTGGTTGGTCGGCTCGTCCAGCACCATGGTCCCCGTGCGTTGTGCGAGCGCCCGGGCGATCAGGACGCGCTGCTTCTCCCCGCCGGAGAGACGGTCGAAGGGTGCGTGTGCGAGGGCGGCGACGTCGAGTTCACCCAACGAGTCCAGAATGATGCCGCGGTCCTGGGCGTCGTCGCCCGCGAAGGCCCGTTTGTGCGGGGTGCGGCCCATGGCCACGACGTCGTACACGGTGAGTTCGAAGTCCCCGGCGGTTTCCTGCAGTACGGCCGCGAGCCGCTGGGCCAGGCGTTTGCCGGGCATCCGCCAGACGTCGTCGCCGTCCAGGAGGATCCGCCCCGTTGTGGGGCGCACCGCTCGGTAAATCGTGCGCAGCAGGGTGGACTTGCCCGCGCCGTTCGGTCCGACGAGGCCGACGACCTCACCGGGTTTCACGTGCAGGGAGACCTGCTCCACCAGGGGTCGGCCATTGACGACGACGGAAACGTCTTCGGTTTCGAGAGCGCTGGGTTTGCTCGCCGCCAGGTCCTTCATCGCGCCGCCTTCCGTCGCATGAGCCAGAGGAAGAAGGGGCCACCGACCAGGGCGGTGAGGATGCCGACGGGTATCTCTTCCGGGCTCATGAGCGTGCGCGCGGCGAGGTCGGCTGCGATGAGGAAGGCCGCTCCGAGGAGAGCGGCGGCGGGTAGGGCGCGGCGATGGTCGGCGCCGACCAGGAGCCGTACCACGTGCGGCATGATCAGGCCGACGAACCCGATCTGGCCGCTGACCGCGACGATGGTGCCGATCATCAGGGCGACCAGCGTGAACAGCGCACCGCGGAAGCGGTGGACGTCGAGTCCGAGGGCTGCCGCCGCCTCCTCCCCCGCCAGCAGCAGGTTGAGCGGACGGCACACGCCCAACAGGACCGCCGTCCCGAACAACACGGCGGCGACGGGGATCCACACCGTCGTCCAGGTGGTGCCCGCCAGTCCGCCGAGCATCCAGCGCAGTGCGGACTGCGTCTTCTGCGGGTCGTTGGAGGTGACGACCAGGAAACTGGCCACGGCCGAGAGCACTTCGGCCATGGCCACGCCCGCCAGAACCAGCCGCACCGTGGTCATCCGACCGCCGGACCGGGCCAGGAAGTACACGGCGAGCAGTGCGGCCAACGCCCCGCAGAATGCCGCAGCGGGCAGGGAAAACACGCCGAACAGCGTCACGTTGAGGACAAGGACGAGGACCGCACCGACCGAAGCGCCCGACGACACCCCGAGGAGCATCGGATCGGCCAGCGGATTGCGGACCAGGGCCTGAAGCGCCATTCCGGCGACCGAGAGACCCGCGCCGACGACGCCGGCCAGCAGGACCCGGGGCAGCCGTACGTCGACGACGATCGTCTCGCGGACCTGCGTCCACGTCGGCTCGGCCAGGGCCGGATGCACGCGGTGCAGCACGATTCCCCAGACCTGGTCGGCGGGAACGCTGATCGATCCGGCCGCGACCGCGACCGTCGCGCACGCCGCGACGAGAAGGCCGAGGAGCGCGAGGACTACCGGATAGGGAAGGCCGCGTCGGCGTTGCGGAGTGGCGTCGGCTTCGGTCCGTATGCCCGTCCCCTCTCCTGCCGCGGTCGCCTGCGTCGTCCCGGTCACCGGAAGCGTTCCGGGTGGATCTGACGCGCCAGCGACTCCACCGCCGCCGGCACCCGCACGCCGAGGACGGTGGACGACAGCGGCAGCACCGCGAACCGCTTGTTCTTGATCGCGGGCACGTCCTTCAGCGCCGGGTTGGCGAGCAGGAACTTCTTCTTGTCCTCGACGGGCTGATCACCGTAGTCGTAGATGACGACGACCTCGGGGGCGCGTTCGGCCACCTGCTCGAACGAGACGTTCCCGAACGCCTTGTCCACGTCGGCGAAGAGGTTCACCCCACCAGCCCGCTTGATCATCTCGTTGCCAATGCCTTTGCCGCCTGCGGTGAAGGCGGTCTTGTCGCCGCTGTCGTAGACGAAGAGCTTGGTCGGGGCGATACCGGTGAGCCTGGTCTCGACGTTCTTCAGCGTGCTGTGGAGTTTCTGCACCTGCTGCTCGGCACGGTCCGGTACGCCGAAGATCTTCCCGACGGTGCGGATCTCCTCGTCCATCCTGTCCATGGTCACAGGGCCGGTGGAGCATTCCTCGATGTTGAGGTGGGTGCTGATCCCTGCCTTGGTGAAGGCGGCACGGCTGCGTCCTTCCTTCTCGTCGAAGGTGGTGGAGAAGCCGCCGTAGACGAAGTCCGGTTCGGCGGCCAGCAGCGTCTCGAAGGACGGGTACTCCTTGGAAAGGACCTTGATGCCGCGGTAGGCGGCCTGATACTCCGGCAGGATCTTGTCGTCGAGATAGCCCGTTCCCACCATCGACTTCTCGAGTCCCAGAGCGAGCATGACCTCGGTCGCGTGCTGGTTCAGTGACACCGCCCGCTGCGGCGGTCGCTGATAGGTGGTCTTGACGCCGCAGTTGTTCACCGTGACCGGGAAGCCTTTGGCCGGGGCTCCTTCGGAGCCGGCGTCACTGCGGGTCGCGGTACCCCCGCAGCCGGATACCAGCAGGGCCGTTGCCGCAGCCGCCAGCAGGGACCTCGTGCGTATGGCCGTCATGTCGCGCGTCCTCTCCCCCGCCCGGGACCGCCTCCAGCCGGCCCTTCCGGTCATCGCCCGGGTCTGTTGCAAGTTATGGGCCACTCAGGGCTTGTTGCAACTCCTTCGCAATTACATTTTGCAGGCAGTAAGGCGGGTGGTAGCGAGAGAAGGAGTCCGGCCATGCGACGCGCGCCGGTGGTACTGGGGATCGAGTCGTCGTGCGACGAGACGGGTGCCGGGATCGTGTCCGGCGGCCGTCTGCTGGCGCACGCCGTGGCGTCGAGCATGGATGAGCACGCCCTGTTCGGCGGGGTGGTGCCGGAGATCGCCGCCCGCGCACATCTGCAGTCGTTCAACCCGGTGGTGCGGGAAGCACTGGACCGGGCGGGACTGTCCCTGGCGGACGTCGACGCAGTCGCGGTCACCACCGGGCCTGGGCTGTCCGGCGCCCTCCAGATCGGGCTCGCCGGGGCCAAGACCCTTGCGTACTCCCTTGGCGTGCCGCTGTACGGAGTGCACCACCTCGCCGGTCACGTGGCCGCCGACACCCTCGAGCACGGGCCACTGCCCGACCCCTGCGTGGTGCTGATCGTCTCCGGTGGTCACACGTCCTTGCTGCTCGTACGGGATCTGGTGCGCGATCCGATCCTGCACCTCGGCGACACGGTGGACGACGCCGCGGGCGAGTGCTTCGACAAAGCGGCAAGGGTGTTCGGGCTGCCTTATCCAGGAGGCCCGGCGATCGACCGGACTGCCCGGGACGGCAATCCGCGTGCCGTGAACTTCCCTCGCCCGCTCACGGGTGCGAAAGACGATCCGTACGCCTTCTCCTTCTCCGGACTGAAGACGGCCGCGGCCCGCTGGGCGGAGCAGCACCGCGTGCGGGGCGAGGAGGTCCCCCTGGCGGACGGCGCGGCCTCGCTCCAGGAGGCCGTCGCCGACGTGCTCACCAGGAAGGCTCTGGCCGCCTGCCGGGAGTACGGCGTCGGAACGCTCGTCGTGGTGGGCGGAGTCGCCGCGAACTCCCGGGTGCGCGTCCTGGCCGAGGAGCGGTGCGCCGCGAACGGGATCACTTTGCGCGTCCCGCCGCTGAAGCTCTGCACCGACAACGGCGCCATGATCGCCGCAGTCGGCGACCTCCTTGTTAGGGCCGATGCGGAGCCCGCCCCGTTGGACGTCTCAATTGATCCGTCGGCGCCACTGGAGTACGCGGCCCTGCACCCGGTTGCTCCGGCCGCCGGCGTCCGGGCGGCGTGAGGGCAGTGGGCGTCCAGGTCTTCAGGGACGAGCGGCTGCTGTCCTACGCCGCCGGGATTCGCGCCGTCTATGCGGGCGCCTTCACCACTCCTCCGTGGAACGAAGTGGAATCCGCGGCAGATACCTATCTGGAGCGGGTGGCCAGGGATCTGACGAGACCGGGCTTCGCCGCCGCCCTCGCGCTGGACGGACCGACGGTCCTGGGCTTCTGCACCGCCTGGCGCACCCCCGCCGCTCTTCCCGAGGACCGTTGCTACACCCAGGTGCTCGCCACCCTCGGCCCTGACCGGACGCGGGACTGGCTGTGCGGCGCACAGGAGATCGACGAACTCGCCCTGCATATACGGGCGCGGGGAAGGGGACTGGGCGCGGCCCTCCTCGACGCGGTGACCAAGGATGCCCCCGACGGCCGTTCCTGGCTGCTCACATCCGTGCGGGCCGAGTCCGCGATGCGCTTCTAGCAACGCCTCGGATGGCATCAGGCGACGTATCCCGCTCCTCAAGGCGCAGGAACGGCGGTGTACCTGGGACCCCATCACCCGGCCGCCCCTTCGACAGCTGGTTGGAGTGGTGCATGCCCCGTTCCACCGGTGGCCGATGACCTGACGAGGACGACCGCAGTTCGCCATCCGCAGCGCCCCGTCGACGGGGGGACGGCCGTGAACGGCCCGTGGCACCGGGCGGATGAGGACCGCCGGACGACCGCGCACCCCGCAGCGGATTGCCCTTCCCACGCGCACAGGCTCCTCACCCGGTGATGGGCCGAACCTCCAGGCAGTTTCCGCGGGCTTGCGGTGCAGCGCCGGTGAGGTCCGCCAAACCTACAAACCGTACTCGGGCCGCAAGAGCTTGTGGGCGGCGTGGCTCACCCACGGCGGCGGGCTCATTCCCGGAAGGCGCCCGCCGTCAGACCGAGCGAGTACTCGGCATGGCGGGTGGTGACGCGGGGCGACCGGTCCCGCTCCGCGAAGACCGCCGACGAAATCCTCGACAATGCCGCCGCTTGCTGCCAAGAATCTCCGGCTCAAAACACTAGGCGGTCCCTTCGTCAGAGGCGGGAGCCGGCTGGTCGGGGAACTCTAGGACGACGTCAGGGCTTTCCCTGATCTCGTCCAGGACGTCCGTCGGCACGTCGGGCGGCCGGTTCGCCGAGGTACGCAGCGTCCGCACGTCGCCGTACACGCCCTCGATCCCCCGGATGAACCTGCGCCGCAGACGCAACACGCGGTAGAACGGCGTCACCTGCTTGCCGAGCAGCTCCAGTTCCAGTCCGGAGGAACGGGCGCCGCGCACGCCGGCCGCGAGGTCAGCCAGCGCAGCCGGGGCCTCGCCGAGCGTGACCCGCGCGCGCATCTCGATCAGGGCACCCTTCTCACCCGCGAGGAGCACGGTGCCGGACTTGGCCGTCACGAGATGGCTGATCACATACCAGTCGAGCTCCCAGGTGCCCGCCCAGTAGCGTTCGATCAGCTCCCTGGCGAGGAGCGGCTGGTCCGCCAGACGATGCTCGGTCAGTCCCTGGTAGGCAACCAGCAGGGCGTTCTCACGGGAGAACTCGACCAGGGCGCCCGCCTGAGCGTCGGCCAGCGCGGCGAACGGGCCACCCGTCTGCCCCGCCGACTTGTAGGTCACGCTGACCCCACCCCTGGTACGCCAAGTCAACTCATCCCGGGTGATGGGAGTGACCTGGGACGTCGCGATGCCGATCTCCTCGAGGCTGCTGATCGGCACGAGCCCCGGACCCCGAGCCGTGCCCACGTCGCCGAGGCGGTACCGGGCCGAGGGGTGCCAGGTCACCCAGTAGCCGTTACCCCAGACGCCGGACAGCGCGCGGATGAACAGGCGGGACGGATCGGGCATCAGTCGACTCCATAGTGTTGGAAGCAGTCGGTGTACACGCTGTCCGCGAACGGCGGGTCGAACGGCGGCAGATCCTCCGTGCCCAGGAGGGCGACCGCCTCTGCACGACTGATCGAGGCGAGCCTCTGCCGTGCCGTGGCAAGCGCAGCGGAGGTCGCCGTGTGCGAGGTGGCCTCTGTGTGGAAGGCGTTCATAAGCAGTGCCGCGGCCGCGTCGTGCGCCGGCCACAGGGACGCGATGACATTGCGGGCCCCGGCGGTCAGGAACGCGCCCGGCAGGCTGGTGAACTCGCTGGCCGCGTGGTGCCGGGGCAGCCCGGAGTCACAGGCCGAGAGCACCACCAGCGCGCAGTGCGGCAAGAGCAGCCGACCGGTGATCTGAGCGGCAGTGAACAGTTCGAGGCCTGCTCTCTGCTGTTCCTCGCGGGCCCCTAGCGGATCCGGTACCGGCGACGGGGCGACCTCGAGCCCGGAACGGTAGGCGCTGTCGGGGTCGAAGTGACCGTGGCACGCGAAGTGGATCCGGCCCGCGCCGGGCAGGGCGGCGAGCAGAGCCTCGGTCTCGGGAGGGCACGACTGGTAGCCCAGTGACTCGGGGATGTCCCGGGCCGTGTGGCGAAGGGTACGCGAAGGGTCCGAGACTGAGATCCACGGCCGTCTGCCGTCGCGGCATCGCGCCCGCAGCAGGGGCAGCGCGCCCGGGGTCGGCAGCACACTCACGGCGCAGCCTGGCAGCAGACCGGCCAGACGCCAGTACGGAAGTTGGAACAACTCGTTCTCCGGACTCATGAACAGCCGCACAGGAGGCTTGGAGCACACCTCCCCCACGGCCTCGGCGATGGCGGCGAACAGCCCTGCATCGAGCCGGGAGGCACTCTCCTCCGCCAGGGCGCGGGTCTCGTGGAGATCGTCAGGATGCGCATTCAGATACTCGCGACGCGCCCGTTGCAGGCGCACCAAGGTGCGGCGTCGTGTCCGGGCACCCCACTTGAACAATCGGCTCGTAGTGCTGCCGTCACCGGTGAGGCAAGTGATCGTCACAGCTGCGGCTACCGCCAGAAGATCGACCAGGACCTCACCGGGGGCGAGCGCGCCGGCCAGTTCCTCGGCGGGCACCGGATCGGCGTTCACACGGAGTGTTCTGCCCACGCTGGCGGCGGCTCGCTCTAGTTCGGCCGCGGCGTGCTCCCGCTCCGCGATCGGCTGGGTCAGGCCCCTGAACTCGGCGGCGGCGAGCTGAAGCGCGGCCTCGGCCGCGCGCAGCCGGAGAACCGCAGACCCAAGCCCATGGCCCGCGCTGGCCTCCACAACGTCCCCGACGCGCAGTGCCTCCGTCAGGGTTGCGGCCCGGGCCCGCTGCCCCAATTCGAGCAACAAGCGCGGTCGCGAAGGCGACTCCGCCGTACCGTTGCTTATGTCAACCTGCTTATCCACCTGGTGCAGTACGGCGGTCACGAACACTTCCGCGTCGTAGGCCTCGGCCAAGGCCACGGCGACGCTCTGCCGCAGCTCGATGGTGGCAGCCTGGGCCCGCAACTGCTCGCCGAGCTCGATGGCTGGGGCCAGTTCTACCAGGGCTTGGTGGGCCTTGATCTGCTGGATCAAGTTGCGCACCAGGTCGATGCGGAAGCGCACGACGCGCAGCGTGTCACCGTTGCGCTCCGCCACCCGGACAGCGGTGCGCAGGGCGACTTCGGCCTGCGCCCGGTTGCCGGAGAGGTCGTGGGCGATCCCGAGTGCGTGGCGGGCGTCGGCCTCGTACGCGGGGTGGTGGAGTCGGCGTGCCTCGGCGATGCACATTCTGAGCAGGGGGACGGCCTCGGCGGCATACTCTGGTTGCCGCTGGATGATCGCCGAAGCACGCCTCCAGGCCCATCCCTCCTCGTTTCGGTCGTCCACTCCGTCCGCGAACTCGCCGCGCCACTCGGTCGCCCAGTCGTGGAGGCCGAGTCTCTCGGCCTCCACCGCCGCCCGCTCGACCATCCGCGCGCTCCGCTCCCTTTCGCCGAGGAATTCCCAGGTGCGTCCGGATTCCCTCAACATTCGGGCGGCCAAAGCGGGGTCACCGGCCGAGAACGCGAGTTCCCGGGCTTCTTCGAGCACCTCCACGGTCTCCTCGAACAGACCTGCCTGCCGAGCGATCAAGGCGTGCTGGTAGGCGAACGTCGCCAGGGAGTACACGGGGCCCTCATGATGTGACTGCACCGTGCCGCGGACACGCCGAGCCGTCCGTACGGTGTCGAGGGCGGTTCTCACGTCACCGGTCTCGGCCATGACATCCGCCTGGTCCATGAGAGTCATGCTGAGGTCCACGGGGCTGCCTAGCCGTTCCGCCTCCGCGACGACGGAAGGACCATCGCGCCGGAACTCCTCGCGGCGGCCCATCAGGACAAGGGTGTGCAGTCGAAGCCGACGAGCCCTGAGTCTTATCGGTTCATCTGCCTCCAGTGCACTCACAGCCCGCTCCAGGAAGTCGAACGCGGGCGCGGGGTCGTCGAGCGCGATGAGCCGCTGAGCACCTTCCGTCAGGATGTATCCGCTGGTCTCGACGGGAAACAACGCCGCAGCCGCGACGCCGAGTTCGGTCATGGTCAAGGCGTGCAGCGCGGTGGAAGCCGCTCCGATACGGTCCATGAGTTCCATGAGCTCCTGCCGCCGGGCCTCATGGAAGAAAGGGTTGTAGTCTGCGGGATCGCCCTCGAGCCGCTGCTTAGCCTCGGGCAGCGACAGCCGTCCCTCAAGTACGTCCATCACCACCCGGGCCACCGTGTCGCCCTCACCGGTCATGGCCGAAGTCCTCCGGCAACTGCTCGACGAGGGAGACGATGCGGACCGTGAAAGGAGGAGGCAAAGGAGCGAACACCGCGGCGCACACCTCGTCGGGGTCGTCACCTAGCGCCTCGGCCAGCGTCCTCGTGGCGTGCATGCTCCACGCGGTGTGGGTGACGACGTCGTCATCGTCCAGATCCAACCGGCCCTCGGAGCAAGCGTGGGTCGGCGCCAGGCACGCCAGCCACATGAACAGCGATCCGCTGTCCTGCGGTTTGAAGTAGTAGGGCAGATAGGGCATCTGCTCGCAGAGTTGCTCCACGTAGGACCGGATCTCGGGGATCTCCCACACCGCGCGGGGATCGGAATCCGGAACGTCGAAGGTGACCACAAACCTCCCCCGCAGCTTCCTGAGCGCGGCGATCCGCTCGGGCCCGAACTCCTGTGCGCTGGGGGAGAACTTGACTACGAAGGGATAGACGTCACCGGCCTCCACGCGATCGAGGGGCACCGGGAACAGAACTGGCCCCTCGTCCGGTGGTTCCGGATCCTGCTCGGGAGGGATCACCTCGGGTTGGCGGACTGTGATTCCCGCAGCGTCGAGCTCCGTTTCCACCCATTCCGTCAAGGTGTCGTCGTCGAACTCCAGGTCATAGAGCGCGGCGATGACGATGGCCAGTTGAGCGAAGGCGTGCCAGGTGCCTGTGCGTGCCCTGGCCTTGTCGAGCAGACACCGGCAGGCCAAGGCCGACCGTTCGGGATCGGAGGCGACCAGCTCCCGGAACGCCTCGATGTTCATCTGCTGAGTGCCGTCCCCCGTGGGAACCGCAAGGGCCTCGATCCGTTCCAGGAACGCGGTGAGAGCCTGCTCGTCGACACTCTGTTCCTCGGCGTTCTGACCTGCGGAACGCCGCTCGTTCGCTTCCTCGGGCATGTCCGACCCCCGTTCCGGACACGGGCGACGGGGCGTACGTCACCCTGCTGGAATTGTAGGTTGGTTACCGAGCCTGGTGGCTGTCTTTCCGGCGGAACTCCTGAAGGACAGCCCGCGCTGCGGGACGGCTTCGCCGCACGGACACAGGCACGGTCGCGGGACAGCGAGTGCGGACCGGACCTGCCGTTCCCCCGGTACGGCGAGCTGCTTGCGCTGCTGGTCTGGGCTTGCTGAGCCGTAAGTGGCTCAATGCATCTCACGGGGCAGCTGGCATTCGGCTGGCTCATGCACCACCGACGCCTCACCCGCGACTACGAAACCCACCCCCACCGCTCCGAAGCCATAATCCACGTCGCGATGATCAACCTCATGAGCCCCACCCAGGAATGGGTCTGCTGCACGATCGGGTGTTTGGGTTCCAGCTGCGGTGGCTAACTGGCGGCGTTACCGGTGATCCAGAGTTGGACGGTTGCTCCGCCGAAGATGGGGCGGAAGCTGATGCCTCGTCCGTCGCTGTAGATGAGGTGGGCTGAAAGCGGGGTGAGTACTCAACCAACTTGGCCGTGATGGTCGAGCTGCCGGCGGTCAAGCGACCCAAGGCACTGGTCTGGACACCGGAGCGAGTCGAAGGGTGGAAGCGCACGGGCCGGAAGCCCAGTCGCGTCATGGTCTGGACGCCGGAGCAGACCGGCCAGTTTCTCGACTTCGTCCACGGCGACCGGCTCTGCGCGATGTGGCACGCCTTCATCTTCCGTGGCCCGCGCCGCGGCGAGTTGTGCGCCCTGTCCTGGCCTGAGGTCAGCCTGACAGGCTCCTGGTTCCGCATCTCCGCGAGATCGCCTACCGCCAGTACGACGAGGCCCCGAAGCGGGACAGCGTGCGTATCGTCACGCTCGACTCCCAGACCCGCGAGCTGTGGCAGGAGTGGCGGATCCGCCAGGACTGGGAGCGCCAGCAGTGGTCCGCTGAAAAGGCGTGGGTCGAGACGAACCGGGTGTGGACCCATGAGAACGGCGAGCCCCTTCATCCTGACCGGATGAGCCGACGCTTCAAGCGGCTCGTTGAACTGTCCGGGCTTCCGCCGATCCGCCTGCACGACACGCGGCATCTGTCGGCAACGCTGGCGCTGCTGGGGAAGGCGGACATCAAGGTCGTCCAAGAGCAGCTGGGGCATAGCGCCCGCCGGATCACCTCGGACACTTACACAAGTGTCCTGCCTCAGCTCATGACGGCCGAGGCGGAGTAGACGAACGCAGTCGTGCCGCGCCCTCGGGGGGCTCGCCCAGTACGGAAGGCGCCCCGGTCGAAAGCCCAGAAGGCAAGCCCGGAGGCTGACGGCCATGATCCGGACGAGGGACTGCGTCTCGCCGCGTGACCTGCGTCCCCAATTTGTCCTCATGATCATGAAACCATGATCAAGGTGGGCCGCCAGGACCTTGCTGCAATCGGCTCCGACCAACATTTCCGCTGGTCGGAACGTTTCTGCGTCACCACTCTGTGGTGGGGCGGGTGGGACTCGAACCCACGGCCGACGGATTATGAGTCCTTTGAGGATCTTGGCGACCCTTGCTGATCAACGCCCGATCTTGCTGTTTTGGCTGTTCAGGAGGGCTGTCCCATGCGGGCACCCCTTCGCCTTTGTCGATCCGTTCCTATCGTTGCGGCCCAACACTGGCCCAACACCGGGCCCACGCAGCCCTGTTCTTGCAGTGACTCTGGGCTACCTGGTGTGTCGTGCCAGCTCAGCGCGTCGGTTCGAACCCTGCTCCAGCGGATTTCCCTTCCAACGTGTAGAGGCTCTGCCCCTGTATCCGGGGCAGAGCCTCTACGGCCATTTCCGCAGGCCAAAAGTGTGGCCTGATCATATCGGCCGTGCGGCGCTCCAAACAGGGTCAGCTGCGCTCTTCTGATTGCGACGAGTCGCCAGTCACTCCGGTCGAACGCTGCTGCGGCACCGTCCTGGGTTCGTCCGGCTGCTGCGGATGGGCAGCTACGGCTGCTTCACACCGACAGCTAGACCGGGCTCCGCCGCCCCGACTCTTCAATCCGGAGCATGAGGGACAGATGACATAGCGGCCGGCCGTCGCACAGGCAAAGCACATCCAGGAACGGCAGCGAGGGTTGCCGGCCGTGCGCACGTCCTTGATCACTGTGCCGTCAGCAAAGCAGGATGGGCATTCGTGGGAATCAATGAGGCTTTCGTAGTCTTCCGGCGCATGAAAGGCGCTTCTGTACCGGTACGCGACGTCACTGGGGCTGCTCCATTTCCTGTGACAGAAGGGGCAGGATTGCGTCTCAGAGCCTGCACGGACGACGAAGGTCCATTGATAGCAGGCTGGGCACTTAACAGTTACCTGCTCCAAGCCTGCGAGCGCAGCTCCTAGCTCGTTCATACGGATCTTGACGAATGCCTTGCTGAGGTGCAGCTGGTTACGAACATGGTCCAGTGAGCGGTGGACGATGCTCAGGTCTTCGTGCTCAATGTGGCGCAACAGGTGTGTGGAGATGAAGGCAATGAGGAAGTCCAGAACCCGCACGACGCGGTGCTCAGCGACCTTGCCGGAGATCTTCAGGCCGTAATGCTGGAGGGCGTTGCGGGTCGCGGCTAACTGAGTAAGGGCCTTCGCCTCCTGCTCGCTGATAGGCAGCCCGACAATGTTGCGGAGTCGGTCTACTGCCTCCCGAGTGGTACAGGTCTCGAAGTCGCCAGCCTCAAACTTGTCACGCTGTGCCTGTCGGAAGTCTTTGAAGACGAGCGCCCAGTGTTCGCCAACGAGTCGGGCCTTGAGGAGCACCTCGACAGCGGCCTGAAGGTGGAGGATGGAGTACTTCAGGTTTCGTGGCGTCGGGTCCGCAAGGCGGCCGATCACATCAAGTAGGTACTCGATGCCGTTAAGCACGGGGGTGTAGTGCAGGTCCTGCACGTGCCCCTTGCCCACCCTGCGAGTCCGCCGCTCACTCAATTGATCCGCAAGAATCCGATTCAATACGGCGTATCTGTCAGCTTTCGCGCTCACATCTCCCCATCCCTGCGGTGAAGCCTGACGGAGGGCCGGTAGGCACTCCTCGGTACCACAAACATCTCTGCACCCGGACAGCATCTGACGAGCAAAGCAGTTACCGAGCGTCGCATGGTCGAAGGGGTCACATTGAGCGAACCAGGGAAATCGCCTACGTGGGGACCGCTGGCAGTAGGTGCCGGTCTCGCTGTTCATGGCGCTCAGGGAGGAGCGCGGCAGTGCGCTGCGCCCCTCCCGTCGAGTCAGGAGGCGTGTTCCGTGGCGGTGGTCGTCGTCCGGCGCCTCGGGCTTCGCTTGCGGGGCGGTCGGGCGCGGCCGGGGGTCGACTCGGGGGCGGGCAGGCTCTCCTCGCTGTTGTCGGCCTCATCGGCTGCCGGTTCCGTGGCGGCCTCCGCGTCTGGCTCGGGGTTCGGGGGCGCCTCGAGGGCGGCTTCCGGGCTCTCCTCGGCTTGAGCTTGTTCGGTGCCTTCGTCCGGCTGCGGCTTGGCTTCGACTGCGGAGTTCTGCTCTTGGTCGTCGGGGGCTGGCGGGGTGTCGCGTTCGGCAGTGACGGCGGCAAGGGCGTTGTGGAAGAGGTCTATCCACGGTCGGTGGCCGACGTAGCGGGGCTTGTAGTCGAAGGCGGGGAGCAGGTGGTCTTCGAGGGTGCGCAGGATGATGTCAGCCGGTTCATCGTCGGTTTCGGTGACGAGGGTGGTCGCCTTGTTGTAGCGGTGACCCTCGGGGAGGCCGGCGGCGATGTGCGCTTCGCGGGCGGCTCGTTCGTCAGGGGTGGCGCCGTCAGGAAGCACAGGGGCCGGGGAGCCGGTGATCCAGAGCTGGACGGCGGCTCCGCCGAAGATGGGGCGGAAGCTGATGGCTCGGCAGTCGCTGCAGATCAGATGGGCTGCGCCGTCGGCGGGTGCTTCGGGGTCGAGGGTCCAGTCTCCTCCGAGATTCTGGGCAAGGGTGACCGCTGTTTCTCGGACTGCGGCGTCGGTGATGAGCATGGTCTTGTCTCCAAGAGGTCTGCTGGTGGGCCGTCGGGCCCGTCCCGGCGTGGGACGGGCCCGACGGGGTTACGCGGGGCGTACCTCGTCGCCGTCGTCCAAGAGCAGCGAGAGCGTGGGACCGGTGCCCCACTCGACGGAGAGCTGGGAGAGGTTGGCGTCGTACCGCCGCGCGGTCCCCTCGTCTCCTGCGGTCAGGGTGGTGTGCGGGTCGGTGGTGTGGACGAATGCGACGTGGTCGCCTCGTTCGTAGAGCATCGGAAGCCTCCTTTCATTAGTTTCATTCTATATGCATTTAGATAGAGCCAAGATCACCTACAAGAGATACGAGGGGAGGGTTCGCCCTGGTCAGGCAGCTATTCCATGCACCAGAGCCTCGACCTTCCGGATCGCCGCGAGGATGGCGGCCTGCGCGTGCAGTTCGTCGCGACGCTCGAAGGAGTCGCGCGCTTCCTGGGCAGCCTTCGCGGGCAGGTTGCCTTCGTGCAGGGTGTCGCCGCAGGCGATCAGGACGTGCGGGCCGAGGTCCCAGATGATCGCGTTGACAGCAGCCCCGGCGGCAGCGAGTTCGTCAATGTCGGTGAGCGACCATCCGAACTCGTGGGGGTCAATGCCTCGCTCGCGCATGACCTGTGCTGCCGCTCGGTACATCCCACCGGTTCCGCCAGTGGGCTCATCGAACTTCATCCCTGGCTTGAGGTTGTCGTCGAGCATCATCCGGGCCATCAGTTCGGCGACCTCCGGCGGCGTGTGAACCTCCGCAAGAGCGTCATGGGCTCCCTTCGAACGCATGATGGTCAACAGGGCGCCCATCACGTCCGCGGTGGACCGGTGGTACGCGTCGTCGCTGCTGGTCAGGTGCAGCAGACCTTTGGTGAGAGCGGCCTCGACCACCGCCCTGACTGCACGGGCGCGCGTTGGGCGGGGCTTCTCGTCCTCAAGCCACTTGTGCAGCGGGGTGGCTCGGTCGATCAGGTCCGGGCGCTTGATCCACCATCGTGCCCAGCACTCGCGGAACGCGGTGAGCAGGTCGGCGTCATCGAGGCTGAGCCACCAGTCGGCGGCGAGGTAGGCGTCCGGGCCGCGCAGGGGCCACAGGGCGAGTGTGGCCACCACGCCGATGGGGACTTCGATGCCCGGGCCGCCTTGGGCGTGGTGCCAGGCGTAGCTGACGGCCTCGGCGATGTCGAAGGCGGTCCGGTGAGGGTTGCTGAGCGAGGGGCGGTAGTGGCCGAGCGCGGGTTTGACCACGGTCGGCTTGGTGCGGGGCTGGGCCGAGATGGTGGTCGGGGTGGGTGCCGGCGGAAGGTCGGCGAGGTACCTGCGGGTCGCTGCGGGGATGGGCGGGGCCAGGGGCTCGCTGTGAACGTTGGCGTCGGCGAACAAGTCGAGCTGGCTCATGGTGTTCTCCAGGGTCAGTGGACATCGGGCGCGTGACTGTGCGGCGGCCCGCCCGTTGCGCGGGCCGCCGTACAGAGGGGGTCAGCGCGCTCCGCGCTGCATGCAGCGGCAGGTGCCGGTGGCGTCCTCGGTGCGACCTGCCGCCAACAGGGCGGTGTGTCGCAGCAGCTCGGTCAGGTCCTCGGTGGTGACCTGGGCGAGGATGGCGGTGAGGCTCAGGTGCCGCTGGTGGTGCGCGCGGTACGGGTATCCGGTGGCCAGCGTGAGCACGATGTTCGGTATGAACTGGTCGATCTGCTCGTCGCTGAGGTCGAGTCGGCGCCCGATGCAGTGGATGGCGTCGGGGTTGCCGAGGAGGGTGGTCGGCGGGACGGCCTGGTGGGCGCGTTTCGCGGCTGATATCTCTCGCTGGAGGTACGCCTCCCAGTTCAGGCGGGCGTCAGCCTCCCGGCCGTCGGCGAGGAGTGCCGTGGTCGAGAGGGTGGCCGCGAAGCGGAGGGTCTGCATGGCCGTGTCCATGTACTCAGCCGGCGTGAGTCCGGCGCGGACGACGGCAGGGTCGTGGGACTGGGCATGGAAGTGCTCAAGGGTGGCGAGCAGTGCGCTCTGGGCGGCGGCGGGGTGGACGCCCAGTCGGTTGACCAGGCTCGCGCAGAGGATCTCCGACGCGATGGTGTGCATGTACGTCTCCAAGGGGGTCTAGGTGATGCGGTGGTTGTGGAGGGGTTAGCCCTGGACCTTCGGCGGGGCGTAGTGGATGAGGAGTTCGGCGATCTCGCGGGCGACGTGATCCATGAGGGTGCGGATCTGCTTCCTGTCGCCGCCCAGGTACAGGGCCAGGTCGAGGATCTGGGGGGCGGCGGCGTAGTCGAGGAGCTGCCGGTACTGCCGCTGGGTGAGCGTTCCGAGGTCGTCGGGTCGCAGCGCCCAGGACGCGGTTGCGGCGTTGTCCACGAGGTGCACAGCGGCACGAAGGGTCGCGTCGTCGGGGGCGCGGGTGAGGATGACAAGGGACATGGCGCCGAGATGGTGTTCCGGCGTGTTGATGACCGGCGTCGGACGTGCGGGCATCGAGGCCTCCGATTCGGGTGGGCGAAACACCCCCTGAATGCTTCTTTTCTATATGCATTCAGGAAATGGTGCGGCCTTGATCAGGACGGAAAGAGGGGGGCTAGCTTCGGGCTAGCTTTGAAGTCGTGCGCCGTTGACGTGGAAGCCGACACAGCACAGCTGGCCGGGTCGGTCGGAGTCGAGGGCGGTTCCGTGCTTCTTTGCGACGCGTATGGCCGCAGCGAAGGAGGCGATGCCGCCGCTGAACTGTATGACGTGATCAGTCATCTACTACTCCGGGATGGACGCCGCCCGGGGGGCCCGGGCGGCGGGTCAAGGTCAAGCGCGCGGCGTCTTGGGGGCCTTCTTGATGGCGCTGCCCTCTTCCGGGAGCGCCTTGGTGCCGTCGACCAGGGCCTTGAAGGAGGCACCGGGGCGGAACCGGACCGCGCGGGTGGCCTTCACGAGGACGCGGTCGCCGATCTGGGGATTGCGCGCGAAGCGGGCCGGGCGCTCCACCGGAGCGATGGAGCCAAAGCCGGTGACGCGGACCCTCTTCCCTTCGGTGACCGCGCGGACGATGGAGTCGAAGACGGCTTCGACTGCCTCCGCCGCGGCGGCCCGGTCGCCGATCTTGGATGCGACCTCGTCGATGAGGAGGTTCCTATTCATGGTCTTCCTTGTCGTGAGGGGTGGTGGCGGGCAGAAGGTCAGGCTGTAGATGCTCCGAGTGCCAAAGCCCAGTGGCTGGCGGCCGGAGGTGCGGCGTCGAGTACGGCCATGGGCAGGTGGGCGAGGGCTTCCACGGGGATGTCCGCATAGCTGCCGTATGTACGGCGGCACAGGTTGCCCTGCGGCGTCGGTGCCGGGAGGGTGTGCGAGTCGGGGTCGTTGCTGCCGATTAGGTGTGCCCACCGCTCGTAGACACCGGCGGGAGGCTGGTGCATGTGCAGCCGGACTCCCATGCCGTACTCCACGCCGTCGTGGAAGATGGCTGCAAACTCGATGCCCGGCGCGGGCAGGTCGGGGTTGAGCTGGGCGATGAGCGCCACGGCCGCTACGGGGCCCAGCAGTTCGCGCATCGGTCGGTTGTAAGGCATGCGTCCTTCTCCTTGATGGTTCAGGCGACGTCAGGAAGCTCGAGCTGCTGCGCGTCGTCCTCGTCGTCCAGCGGATTGGGGCCGTGCCGGTAGAAGGGCTGGCACCGCGGGCACTGCTGCTCGACTGCGCGCCGATGGGCGCGAGACCCGGCGGCGGTGCCGCACGCCTTGCGGATGACCGCCGGCGGCAGCTCGGCGGGGTCGGCGTCCGGCAGGGCATGGACGATCACGCCGTTGAGCCAGATCCGCCCGCCGCAGACGCCGTCGAAGTCGTTCTTGGCCGGGAGGACCTGCCGAATGCAGGCGGCTCGGTAGGGGCAGCCGCCGCAGACGTAGAGGACTGGTTCGCAGATGGCGACCAGGTCCTTGCCGGTCTTCCAGCGGTTGTCCGCCACGGCGAAGTCAGGATCGCCCCAGCAGGGGGCGTGGTCGGTGACGTGTGTGCCCGGCAGCGCGCTGCGGGATCCGGTCACAGGACGGGCTCCAATCGCTGGCCTATCCATCGTGCGACGTTGACCGAGACCGCGTTGCCTGCCTGCATGGTCTGTTCTGCCTGGTTGCCGTAGACGACGTACTTCGCGGGGAACCGCTGCCCTTCGAGCTGTTCGCGGGGCTTGAGCATCCGGAAGTAGCAGTCGTTGATGTCCGGGGCGGAGCGGACCAGGGCGGCCGAGTCGCGCGTGGAGAGGGTGTGGACGGGTTCGGCGGCCGTCTTCACTGCGGCCTTGCGGTACGGCACGACGAGGGTGTTCCTCGCCCGCTCGGGCACTTGGCCGGCGTGGGTGACCAGGCCGTGGTGGTTGCCCTGCGCGGTCACTCCGCTGAGCGGATTGGCCGCGGGGCTGGCGGTGCAGTGGTTGCGGAATTCGACGATGAACGGGTCCACCGTCAGCAGCGCCTCGCTCTCGCGGGTAGTGCGGGTGCGCAGCGGCACGTCGACGGGGACGGCGTCGGTGTTCCACGAGCCGCCGGTCGGTACCAGGAGGGCGTCACCCTGCTTGGCCGTGCGGGTCGGCAGGGGTCGGTCCTCGACGGCGTACGCCCGGTCGCCGCCCTCCTTGCCGTGGGTGAGGGTGATGGAGCTGGGACGGTAGGGGAACTTGAGGAGGCCCGCGCGGATGCGGTCCATCGTGGTGTCCACTAGGGGCTTCTTGCGGTCGCCGATGCGCCTGCCGAGGTCGTCCCAGTTGATGATGTCGCTGGCCGGGCGGACGTAGGGCTCGACCATGGCGTGGCGGCAGCGGCTGTTGGGGCAGCGGTAGATGTAGTCGCGCCGGTACTTCCCGATCCTTACGCCCGCGACGTTCCACGACTGGATGGCGTGTACGTCTTCGCCGCAGTCCAGGCAGGGCGCGAGGGGCCTGGGCGCAAGGTCCGGCTTGCACATGGTCTTGAGGGTGAAGACCACGTACATCCGGTCGCGCCACTGCGGGGCGCGCAGATTCACGTCGTCGCCGATGTGGGCGCTGCTGACGCAGACGATCTGGTACTGGTAGCCGAGCAGTTCCATCGCTTCGAGCCACTTCGGGAACAGGATCCAGTCGAGACCGAACTCGACCACGTTCTCCACGACGATGGCCTTGAACCGCTTAGCTTCGGCTGCTCGGACGACGCACCAGCCGGTGACCCGGGTCCGTTCGAAGGCGTCCTTGGTCAGGGCTTCCCAGTCCTCGCCCTCGTCGATGAGATCGAGCAGGTCCATCTGGTGGGTCTCGCGCCGCCGCCCGCCCGCGGGACTGATCTCGGTACAGATGACCGACGCCCACAGGACATCGGCGTTGGGCAGGTAGCGCATCGGGAAGCCGGAGATGTCGATGCAGGCGTGGTCGGCGTTGCGGTGGTTGGCGGCGTGCGTGTCGATGGCGAGCTGCCAGTGGTTGATCCCGAGGATCAGTTCGTAGCCGGCTTCGACAAGCCCGGTGCTGCTGCCTCCTGCGCCGCACAGCAGGTCGATAACTTTGGCCATGGTGGTGGTTGGTTCTCCAAGAGGTCTGCATCGCCCGGCCCCGGCGTGCGGGGCCGGGCGACCGCCGGGATCAGTAGGTGCGGAAGCCGCCGTGCGTCTGGGCGCGACGCAGGAAGGCAGTCCAGTAGCGCCATGTCGGATCACCCATGGGCATCTCGGCGATGTCCACGTGGGGGTGGGCCTCGTAGGCGGACAGGGCGGCGCTGATCTCGGCGACAGTGGTGAGGAAACCGTCGTTGAACTTGAGCTTGTAGGCCGGGATGCCGGTCGGCGCTGACTCCGCAGCGTCCAAGACTGCCTGGTACGCGGCTCGAAACTCGGCGATGCGGTTGGCCATCGCCTGAGCGGGCTGGGCGCCGGGCGCGAAGTCCTTAACCGTCAGCCCGTAGGCGGACAGGGTCGGCGCGGAGGGAACGGGCAGCTCAGTGAGCATCCCAAAGTTGGCCATTGCGTCGAGGACTCGCGGCATTTCGAAGTACCCGAGGCGGAAGTAGTTCTCGTCGCCTTCGGCCAGCTTGCCGTCGGCAGCCTGGATGTAGATGTCGTATCCCACGGGGTGGTCTCCAAGAGGTCTGCGGTTGTCCGGCCCCGGGCGAGCGGGCCGGACAGTGTTCAGCGGTGGGCGGCGTGGCGGCGGTGCTGTTCGACGCAGGTGGTGCACCGCGGGAGCCGGTTGCGGGCCTCCCAGCGCAGTTCGGCGACGACGATCACGGCGAGACCGGCGGCCCCGCCGACGGCGAGCGCGAGCAGCGCGAAGATGGCGGTCATCGCGTCACCGGCTCGTCGCGCGGGTCAGCGCGTTGTCCAGCGTCGCCTGCACGTGGGCTCGCTCTTCGCCGGTCTGCACGTGGGCGATCACGCAGGTGCACGGGTGCTTGGCGGTCTCCTCGGCCGTGCTCGGCTGACCTGTGGCCGTGCCGGGCATCAGGCGGTGACCTGGCCGACGTGGGCGAGGTAGACCGTGGCCACCTCACCGTTCAGCTCCCACACGGTGAGCGGCCAGTCCGTGCCCCCCTGTTCGTGGACGCACCGCCAGCCACGCTGCTCGAGGTCGTGGGTGGCGTAGCCGTACTCCTTGACCGCCGCGTGGCGGTCGTCGAAGGGCCCTTGGACGAGCTTGCTGATACGCCCGTGGTCCTTTGTCACGCCGTCGAGCTGGACGGACATGAGGTCGATCAGCTTGGGTGCGAGACGCCGCTCAGCGACGAAGACGGCGATCGCCTGGACGAGGGGAACGGCGTTGTTGCCGTGCTGCGAGTGCTCGCCGTCCTCGGTGGAGTTGTAGACCATCTCATCGACGGTCGGGTTGTCCTCGTGGGCGCGCCTGACGTGCCAGCCCTCGACCTCCGAGGGGTCGAGGGGCAGTTCCTCGACCGAGGAGATCCACAAGTGCGACCCGTCGGTGAGCTGCGCGGTGATGCCAAGCATGCAACCGGAGATCTCGACGTCGACGACGAGTGGGATGCGCCGCAGGGCGGTGATGACCGGCTCATAGGCGTTCCACAGCTTGCGCCACAGCGGGTCGTCGGTGTTGCTGTGCACGGGCGTCGGGGCCATCTGCGCGAGGTCGTTGCTCACGGTCTCTCCAAGGAGTCTTATGCCTGTCAACAGTACAGAGTTGGGATCTATTTTGGAATGAATTGAAACACGCACCGGTCAGCAGACGGGGGGCCTCCGGCGCTCCTCCCGCGCGCCACGGGCGACGGCAGCCAGGACCGCCAGCCCGTCGGCGCGCTGCCGGGCCGAATCGGCGATGCGCTGCGCCTGAAAGGCGAGGCTGCGCGCCTGCATGAGGGCGTGGTGGTTGTCGCGCGGGTCGAGGTGGATCTCTGCGCCGCCGATCTCGTTGAGGAGTTCGGTGACGATGCCGTCCCGCATATGCTCCGCGTGACCGAGCCCGCCGAGGTCGCGCTCCCGCTCGGCCTGATCCTTGAGGTCGGCGATCCGGATGAGCATGTCGCCGACACCCTCGGGGTCTTCGCGGTACAGGTCGGCGAGTGTGCGGATCCGCTCGTGGGCGGCGGCGCTGTCGTCGAGCACGATCGCGCCCTTGTGCGCGCGGCGAAGCATGGGCAGGTAGCTCATGTCGTCCTTCCAATCCGAGGGGCCTTTCCCCTTCTGGTTCTATTCTATATGCAATTCCAGGCATGTCCAGATTCCTGGCGAAATATTCGTTTGGGAGTCTAAGTTTCTTGCTGCCTGCGAGCCTTGGATTCCCGTACCGCCTCACGCGCAGCCCTGCGGGCGGAATCCACCGAATCCGTCCTCTCCTCGAACTGCTGACGGCGGCTGGCCGCTTCCTCGCGCCACCCTTCCCAGAAACGACCGTGCGCCTGGTGCTCCACCGCCTTCGCCTCCTCCCGCTCCCTCTCGCGCGCTGCGCGCGGGTTGGTGCCGCACCCACGACAGGAAGCAGCAGGGCGGCCCCGGTGTCGCGCACAGCCCCTCTGCGGCACATCACGGTCCGGCGTCGGGATGTGTGTCGGAGCGGGCGCAGGCTCCCCTACGGCGTCAGCCGTGGGGGTAGGGGGGAAAGGAAGGACAGAGGAAGAACCAGGAAAGGAAGGGGTTTCACCGCTGGAACCCACTGGGTTCCCCGCGTGAAACTCATCGGGTTCCACCGGTGAAACCCGGCCCTTTGCCTCTCCCGGGTTCCCCTCGTGGAACCCTGCTCTCTCCCCAGGGTTCCCCCCGTGGAACCCTGCCTCCACCTGCGGCTCTTCCGCCTTCTGCTGACGCTCGACCTCACGGGCCTCGATGTCCTGGTACGTCATCGCGGGCTTGGCTGGAGCCGAACGCAGCACTCCGGACCGGGCCTTGCGGGGGTTCTTGGGGGCGGCCCTGCGGGCTTCGGCAGCCGCCTTGAGGTCCGGTGTGGTCGGCGTGGGCGGTACGCCGAGCGGGAAGACGCGGTAGACGGCAGATCGACCCGCCTTGCCGGTCTCGACGCGTTCCACGAGTCCCTTGGCTATCAGCTCCGTGACGATGGTGATGGCGCGCTTGTCGGTCACGCCGACCCAGGCGGCGAGGCGGGTGAGGCCGGGTCGCGCGAGGCGCGTCTCGTCGTCCGCACTGTCGGCGATCTTCATGAGGGCGAGCTTCTGGCTCTGGCTGAGCACTTCGGGCGGCAGATACGCCGCAGCGATCATCAGTTGGATGGACACGGTTCCCCTTGGGCGGTGCAGGACGGGGCGCCCCGCCCGTCGTTCACGGGCGGGGCTGAGGAGTCAGGGGTTTCGGGTCAGGCCGGCCCGACGTTGATGACCGGCGCTGTCTTCTTCCCGGTCTTCCGCCGTGGGACGGGTAGCCCGGCGGCCTTGAGGTTCTTGACCATGCGGTCCGCGTCCGGCTTCATCGGTACGGGGATGCTGGCGATCTCGTGGAGGTCGACCATCGCTTCCACATCGTCCTTCTCCTCGTCGTTCCCGCCGCGCCACGCCAGCCTGTTCGGGCCGTAGATCCCGGCCGGGGACTGGTCCAGCTTCTTGCGTGCGAACGTCTTGATCCGGTTGCCCTCGCTGGCGAGTTCGTGTCCCTTCACATAGTCGATGAGTGCCTGCTCCCGGTCGGCGTCGTTGTGGATGAGCGCCGTCTGCTCCGGTACACCCGGCGCCGCCCCCGGCCAGCACAGGGAGCGGAAGGGGCAGTAGTCGCAGATGGCATCCAGGCTTGGCCCATTGAAGTCGCGCGGCATCTCTTCGGGGTCACTGGTCTCGCGCACGCGCTCCACCCACCACTGGGCCTCGGCGGCCCGCTGGGGGTCGAAGTCGATCTCCTGGATGTGCTCCGCGCCGCTGTCACGGTTGATGAAGCGGAAGCGGATGCGGCCGATGCTCAGCGGGCCCAGGCGTGACAGGTACCGCTGGCCCGGTACGTCTTCGAAGCCGACCTCGTGCAGCGCCCCCGCGTACAGGTGGACCTGGCGCAGCTCGGCGGCCGTGGCGCCGTAACGGAGGACGCGGTCCCACAAGTAGGTGGACTTCGTCTTCACGTCCTCCACGGTGAGCACGTCTGCGGGTATCGCCGGTCTGTGCCGGGCAGGCAGGCGATCGGCGGTCGCCGCGTCAAGCTGGACGACGTCGACGTGTCCCCGGATCAGGTCGTCCTGGACGCTGCGCTCGACCAGCCATCCGTACTCCGTGCGCGCCGACTCCAGCAGGCCGAAGTGGATGAACGTGCCGAGGATCGCGGCGCGCTTGTCGGCGTGGTCGGTCGGAGTGACGCCGTGCAGGATGTAGGCGGCGCGTCGGCCGCACACGGTGTCGGACGCCCCGAGCTGGGTCTGAACGGAGCGGGGGCGGCGCGCGTCGACGTGGTGTGCGGCGTCCCAAATGGAAGGTGCGACGCCATCAACGATGGTGGCTACGGACATGGGAGTCCTCCAAGAGATGCTTGCGGGCCGGTCACTGCTCGGCGTCCGCGTCCTGCGCGGCGGCCTTGCGTTTGACGGCGGCGCGGAGCTTGTCGGCGTCGGTCAGCGGTCCCTCGCCCATCTCCAGGCGCGGATTGTCGAGTTCGGCCGCCCTCTGCTCGGCGGCGGCCCGGACGGTGGCGATCTCCTCACGACTGAGGCGGTTGGCCGGGTCCGGGACGGAGCGCCACAGCGCGCCAAGGGCTTCCTTGTCGTCGAGCTCGGCGATGCGGGTGAGCCAGGGCTGCACCAGGTCAGCGACGAGCGCGGGCATGACACGTGGCTGGGACTCGACGGAGCAACCGAGCCCGTTGAAGACCAGGTCCTCGATGCTGAAGTTCCTCAGGGTCAGCGGCTTCTTCTGCTCGACGCGCATGCGCAGCGACCGGACCTTGATGATGTGCGGGTCGGCGTTGCGCTTCATGCGCACCCAGCAGGTGGAGTCGAAGCCCAGGTCCTTCTGGGCTGAGACCTTCCACTCGCTCTTGTTCTGGATCGGCTGGCCATTGTCGTCCGTCGCGCTGACCTGCTTGCCGCGGGCCAGGACGATGGCGATGCCGGGCAGGGTGCGCAGCAGGTAGATGATCCTGTTCCACCGCTCCAACGCGTCATTCCACAGGTTCCTGCCGATGTCGTAGGCGGCGTCCGGGTCCTCTTGGAGCAGGGACCGGTTCTTCCTGGTCCGGCGACCCCGCTCGTACGTCCAGTTGGTGAGCATGCGCCATAGGGCCGACCCGGAGTCGATAGTGAGAACGACCGGTGGCTCCCCGGCTGCCGCCGCCCGCCGCGCCTCGGCATGCACAGCTTCGACCTGTTCGAGGATGTCTCGGTAGGTGCCGTCGTGCTCGATGATCAGGTAGTTCGCGCCTTCGATGGCCGCGTACTCATCAGCCGACCCCTCATCGAGGTCAATCCAGTACATCTGGCCGATGCGGTCGCTGCTGGAGAACTTGGCGGCCGAGTAGGTCTTGCCGGCGCCCTCCTCACCCTCGATGAGCAGGAGGGGCCACGGGACGATGCCGGTGGGCTTGCGGGTCTTTAGCTTGATGGCAGGCGGCTTTGCGGCGCCCGCAGATGCGTTCACGATCTGGCTCCAAGAGGTCGTGGTCAGTCCGCGCGCAGGGCCCGGACTTCGAAAAGCTGGGTCCACTCCGGGTGTTCGATGAGCAAGAGGCGCACGTACCGGGAGCGGTAGGAGTTGTTCAGCGCGAACTCGTCGCCTCGGGTCGCCGCGCCGTACTGGTAGCGCAGGAGCTCAAAGAGCATCCCGATGCCGATGCGGGCGAACCCCTTCTCGGCGCAGTCCGCGGTCATCCGGGTCAGCGCCCTGAGGACCCAGGGGTTGAGGGCGTGGAATGCCTCGAACCGCTCCTGGATGGTCAAATCGCTGACGTCTGCGGGGTGGCGAACGGGCTGGATGGTGCCGAACAGCGGCGGCTGTTCGATCAGCAAGGCTCCCCCTCAAAGATAGTACCGACACTCTAGAGTGTTGGAATCTATCTTTGAGGAGGGTTGATTGTCGATCGACAACACCACCGGCGACGATCCGGCGGCCCCCTGGAGCACCGCATCACACCTCCGAAACAAAGAAGCACGCGCCCCCTCGGACGCGCTTCTATTCTATAGGCAATCAGGGGTCAAATCAAGAACAAGTCACCCTGACCTGCGGTTACTTGGACGACTGACCAGCGGCCTTGCCGCGAGGCACGATCCTGGACCCGGGACCGTCATAGCTGCCATTACGCAGCCCAGCCAAGACCTCTTCGTCGATCGCCCATTCAACCCCGCGCGCACCGGCCTTGAGCGCGGCCGCGTCTTCCACTACCGGCTCAAGGAGCCAGATCGGCGATCCGGACAGGGTGTAGTCGGCGGGACGGAAGCGGCCCGTGCCGATCGCCTTCCTCAGCAGGGCGCCGGACGGCAACTGGAACAACGCCACCAGCTCAGCTTGTCCCACGAGCGGCGGAAGCTGGTCGACCTGCCCGACCCAGTACCCGGGGTCCTGCTCCTTCACCAGTCGGGCAAGCTCGACCTCGTTGAGGTGCTTCGTGCGCGGGGTGGTCTGGCCGAAGCCCTTCACGAACTGGAGAAGCCAGTAGGGCGACCCGCTGATGATCTTGGCGTATCCGTAGTCGAGCGTGTGGTCACGACTGATCCACTGACTGACCTGGAGCCGCTTCACGTCGTACAGCGCGGCGAACTCGGCCCCGCCAGCCAGGTACGGCTTCTTCACCGTTGGCCTCTGATCCCCTGCCACTCCATTGCCTCCCGCTCGCGGCATCTCCGCATATAGATTGTAACCAGCATGGGAGCGGAGTCCGTATCCCCCGGATACCCGGTAGTGTGAGTGCTTCCAAGAGGTCGAAGGCCCCCGTCGCGAGACGGGGGCCTTCTTCCTGTCCTGACGGATCAGTGCAACCGCAGCGAACGCCGACGGTCCGGGTACTCCGGGGGGCGCGCAAAGCCCAGAAGCCAACCGAACCGTGGCGACAGATACTTCTCTGCCAGCCGGAACACGGCGTAATAGACGAAGACGCAGACCGGCGTCAGAACACCGGTGAGTGCCGTCGAGTCAAGGTCAAGGCCGTATCGGGTGGACAGGGCCAGCAGCCACCCGACGAAGGCGGGGATCCCAGTGCGGAGGAGGGAGGCGTACAGATTCACGTCGTGCCTTTCTCGGTAGTGGCGATCAGGCGAAGAGTCGTCGCCAGGTCTCGGGGCCGGGGTAGCCGTCCGCGTCGGAACCGCTCCAGTTCTGAGCGCGCTGAAATTCCTGAACGTTGAGACGGTCTGCTTCGCCCCAGTCGCGTGACGGCCCGACCTTGTAATGGGAACCGAAGCCCTTCTTCACAAGCTGTCGGCCCAGGAGCAGGATCGAGTCATTGACCTTGCCGGGACCGAAGGCACCCTTACCGGGAAAGGGGGGCGGAGTCGGCGTTGGCTTGGGCTTCCCGCCGGCTGCGGGCCAATCCGGCATGGGGCCAGGATCGTTGTGGTCGTTCTCCGGAACTTGCCCATGCGCATAGTGGCCACCTTGTGAGCCCCACACCCGCTCGCTGCGGTTCGCTTGCCACGTGGGCTTGCCCATGGGCCAGTTGTCGGGGACACCCCAGCTACGTGCCCAGGCCAGGATCTTGTCGAGCCCCTTGGCGGGCGTATCGCGGACGGTCGCGTACGACTTGCCGTCGACCCGGCAGTACGGGAAGAAGAGCGTCTCGACCTGGAGCACAACCCGTCCGGCCCGGTTGGTGCGCGTGCCGCCCGGCGAGTCCACGACGCTCTTGCTCCGCGAGTTCGCCGGATAGAACTGAGCGATCCTGCCGGTGAACGGGTCCCAAAGCAGATGGGGCGCGGACGCCCGCCCTGCTCCAGTGAAGTAGCGGACCAGATCGTCGAACGGCACGAGATCGGCCGGCTTGGCTGCAGTCGCATTCTTGTCCCAAGTGATGTGCCAGAGCACCTTGGGCGGGTACTGGGTGTCGGTCGGTGCCGTGTCGCCGAGCGGGTGTCGTTCGGCGCCGGGCAACCAGATGTCGGGCATGGCGCGTCCTGCTTCTCCCCCGCGCCAAATGGGTGCTACAGACCAAACATTGCCGTCAGTACAGCGACCACTACTGCCACCACGATCGGTGCAAGCAGTGCCGACACTGCAAGTCGGCGGTTCGTGCGTGTTTCCTGCTGTTCGTCTTCGTGCTGCTGTTTGAGGGCTCGCACCTCACCCTCCAGGCCCTCGATGCGCAGATTGGCCGCGCGCTGGTCGGCCGCGTACACGTCCTTCGTGACGGTCTGATCCATGCGGGTATTGAAGGCCCCGAAGTCGGACCGCAGGTCGTCGCGAAGCTGCTGGATGGCACGCAGCAGTTCCCACGGTGTTGGGTCCTGGGTGGGCGCGGTCACGTCGAGCCTCCACTAGTGTTCCCGCACCAGTGATCAGTGTACGGCGGCTGACGAAAGGGGCGGGACGCTACCTTCCAGCGATGAGGTTCTCAGCGAGGAACGGTGAGAAAGTGCCCGCCGGAACCGTGGAGGCCGTCCCGCACAGGCCATCCGAGTCGCCCGGAGCCTTGATCCACAGCAGGAACTCCGCGCCTCCCACTCCTACCGACGACGGCACGCCAAGTCGACGGCCCCCCGGGTTGCAGAAGTCAACGTGCTGCCCCCTCTCGTCCAACGCGCCGTGGCCGTTTCGCGAGGTGTCTACGACGAACCGCGCACCTGAGACGCCGAGGGCGGCGAGGGACTTCGCCACCTGCTGACCGTAGGTGCACGAGATGTCGGTGGCGTCGAAGTTCGCGACACCCACGGCGAACCCGCGTACGGCATCCACCCCGGCACCCGCGAGACGTGCCGCCATCTCCTGGGCAGCAATCCATGTGGCGTTGCCTGCGTCAAGGTACGCCTGCACCAACGGTCTGGCCGCAAGCGCCGTGGCCACGTAGGCGACCAGCGCAGACCGTTCGCGACGCGCCGCCTCGGTGGCAAGGCGCCCCAGTTGGCCGAGGGAGTCTGGCTCAACCACGACAACGGCAGGCCTGTCACCGATACCGGCGCAAAAGGCGTCGATCCATGCCCGGTACGCCTCCGCGGATCGCGCCCCACCACTGGACTGGCCGCCGTTGTCCCGGTTGTACATGTTGTAAGCCGTCAGGAGAGGCAGATGCCCCGCCGCCGCGGCGGCTGACACGTACGCATCCACCTCTTCCCGGATGCTTCGGTTCCAGTCGCCGAACCACTTGGCGGTCGGGCGCTCTGCCAGGGCCCGTCTCACGATGCCACTCCGAGGGTCTTGCGGATTCGCGGCGACCCACTTGGCGGCGTTGGACTCCGGATCGACGTAGAAGCCCTCACGGGCCGTGCAGCATGTCACCCGGACTTCCGTCAGAAAGATCGTTACGGCCGTTCCCTGCCCGAACTGGAAGCTGATCTGTCCCGCCGGACTGTCGATACGCGAGCTGAAGCTGAATACGAAGTGCGTGTCCACCGTGGACAGCTTCACCATCCGGTTCAGGGCTTCGGTCCAGGGCTCGGCACCGAGTCCCACGTACACGCGCAGTGAGGTGCCTGGCTGGCTGGCGCGGGCTGTGAAAGACAACGTGTAGGCGCTGCCGGCGCGCAGCACGATGCCGTCCTGTCCGAAGACGGCGTCCCATAGCTCGACGGCCTCTGTGGTAGCGGACGCCTCCGCGCCATTGCCGGTGGCCTCCAGTCTGACCATGGCAGGATCGCCGTACCACCAGCCCGTGGTGCCGGCAGTGAAGTGTCCGTTGGTGACGAGGTCTCCGTAGAGGGCGGCCACAGGTCGTCTTTCCTCTCTGCTACTTGATGTACGTGATGCGCAGCTGCGGGGGGTGAGACATCCCAACCCCGTCGAAGCGGCCGTAGGACGTTTGGTTCGTCGTGGCCGGGTCGATGGCCAGGCCTCTGAACGTCGTCGAGTCAAAAATGTCCGTGATATCGATCCACCGTCCACAGGCTCGGGCCCAGCCAGTGATCGTCCTGGCCTCGGGGTCACAGGTGAATTTGGCAGGTCGCGCGGCGTGGCCATGAGCCTTGATAACGGCTGTCCCACCTGACGCGAAGTACCAGTGATTGGCGTAGAGATACGCCTCGACCTTTAGCAGCTTCGCTCCGTTGAGGTCGGCAGCGAGGGTACCGCCGAACCCTACGAGGGCAGCCTGTACTCCGTGGTTGGACGAGTAGTATCCGCCGACCATCTGGTTGCCGTAGTAAGCGTTGTAGCCGGACCTGCCTGCGTAACTCCCCGACCAAGTGGCCTTATATGTGCGGGTGACTTTCACCGGGGGGTCCGGGACGATCGCGCCGCCGGTGTTGTAGGCGCTCGTGTCCAGCACACGGCCGCCGATGTCGTGCACGGAGAACTGGCCGGGGCGACCCACGGCTCCAACGAGCGAGATCTGCTGTCCGGCTGGTGCACCGCTGTCGCTGGTGAATGTCAGGAGGAGCCTGTTGCGGCCAGGACGGATGGGGTCGTTGGGGCCGCAAGGGCTCGTGAACTCCAGCCGCACCTGTCGACGAACGGCGTCGGGGAGCGGAAACCGGGCTTCCTGAAGCTGGGTGGAGGACACCAGCGGCGCGGCGGCGTGCCCGGTACGCAATCGCAGAGCGACTGAGCCGCCGGCAGGTGAGCACTCCGCTGCCCCTACGTAGACGATCCGGTACATGCGGTCGGAAACGGCGTCGAAGGCGATCTCGACGTAGCCCATTTCGGTGCCGCTGGTTGTCTTGACGGTCTGAGTGGTCGAGCCGACGGCTACGAGACCCCACGGCCCGCTGTTCAAGGTGGCAAGGTCGTCCCCGCCGATGGTGACCTTCCCGGCCACGTGCAGGTTCTGGAACGAGGCGTCACCGGTCGATCCGATCGCGGCGACCCGAACTTCGCCATCTCGCATGGTCAGGTAGTTGGCCTGCCCTGACACAAGCGACACGACTTCGTCACCGCCTTCGTCGAAGAGACGCAGTCCTCGAGGGCTAATCTCGGCGCGCGCCCCGCCGGTAGCGTCTCCGAAGATCGTGTGCGCCTCCGCGTTGTCGAACACCACCCACCCCCGGCTGGCGGCCGAGGCCTCCAGGCACAGGACAGCCTGTGTGGTGCCCTGCGGGGCTGCTACCTGACCGGTGATCCGGCGCCATGCGCCTGCTTCGGGCGCGGTCAGCTCAGCGACGCCGTACCCCAGCGCCTTGCCCGTGCTGTCCTCCCAACGCGCCAAGATCTTGACCGCTTGGGCGACCAGATCCTCGGAGGCGAGGACATCGATCCCCAGAAAGAGCTGCGAGGAAGCCAGAACCGGCACGGTCGCCAAGGGCAGCGTGCGGTAGGTCGGCGCTTTCGCGGTGCAGTCCACCCTGATACCGACACCCGTCCGGTTGCCCGGCGCGAAGGACCAGGCCGAGCCGGCCGCGGCGACGGCATTGGCGCTGGCGGCACCTTCGAAACCGGGGTCGGGAATCAGATTGGTTCCTTGCCCGACGGCGATCCGGTCCGGCGTGACCGAGCCGACAGCCAGGTGCGGTGTGATCACTGCCCCTGCTGCGATGTGACCTTGCTGGACCGTGCCGTTTCCGAGGTCTCGAGGCTGCGTTCGACGAGCTCCCGCCCGTGCCGCGGCCGACGGCAGTCCGGGAATGCCGGACGTGTTGATCGCGATAAGCCGCACCCACAGGTCGTGGTAGTCGTTCAGCGCGATCGTGACTGTGGCGCCCGAGGCGGACTCGACCGTCGCCGTCGGCGTCCGGACATCCGGTACGGCTTCGGCAGAAGCCAGCAGGTGCACCTGAATGCGCGACAGGTCCAGCGGCGCGGCTAGCGTGTTGGTGAATGTGCCGTCCCACGTGACCTTGAGGCCTGCCAACACCGGTTCGACCACCGGCGCCGTCGGTGTCGGCGGCGGCGGCCCGTTGACGACGACCACCCCGGTCGTGCCGTCAGGCTGCTGTCCGATGACCCCTCGGATACCGCCATCATCGTCGTACACGTTGATCGCGCCGCCTTCGATGCTGCTGTAGGCAAGCTGCGCTGTGCGAGTCCGTGCCAGCTGCCGCTCGACCTGAGCAAGCCGGGCAGCGAACTGGCGGATAATGTCGGTCAAGGTCAGCCTCCGTACGTGAAACGGTCCGCTCGCTGAAGCTGGACGACCATCTGCTCCTGGGTTTCGCCGGTCGATGGCTTGATCCGCCAGCTGACGATCCGCGCCCAGCCGTCGAAGTCAGTCCACTGGTCGTGCAGGCGCAGCCGCACCTCATCGCCGATCTGGAAGCTGCCTATGGGGGCAGCTGGGTGATCACGCAGCACCACCTCGGTCACCTCCCCGATCACCTGGCGGGCGGTGCGCTCGGTTCGTGCCCGTACAGCCAGGCGGTCGTTGCCCTTCTCCGAAGGGATCTCCACGACGTGCTCAAGACGAAGCCGGCCGTCTCGCACCGCATCCACAGCCCGCCGGCGGCTGCGACCCTCCCCAGCACCCAGGGCGATGACGACTTGGGCGTAGGAGTCAGCGTCGTATTCGACCGGTACAGCCGAAGCGATGTTGATGCCGCTCGTGAAGGCGATGTCCGTTCGTCTCGTCCCCAGGCGCGGCCAGCCGAGTCGAATTCGCACTGTCGGTTTGCCGTCGGCACCCCAACTGACCGCCTCAGTCCACTCTGGCGCGTTCTCGACCGCCGTCATGTCGTCGATGACCGAACCGAGAGTGGGTACCTCCCACCAGTCGACGGCGTATGGCTCGGCAGGTGTGCCGACGGTGGCCTTCGATGCGGTCGCGTCGACGGCAACGCGCAGATTGCTGTCCGGCTGTTCCTGGCAGTAGGCCCACACGTCCCGGATTACCTTGCAAGGGTCGGTGTGCACGTAGGGCCCGCGACCGCCCAGGTTTCCGTGGAGGTCGTGGCGTCGGTGGGGGTACGACCCGAAACCGGCTGCTTCAATGCGAAGCTGCTGGCCTTCTGGATCCGCGCGCCACACGATTCCGCCCCATAGCAGGCTGTTGTCCCTCTCAGCGAAGATCAGTGATGTCCCGGGGTCGAGCTGTTCGCGTGCCAGGTGAGCAAGACGTGGTTCAACGACTGCGGTCAGCGAGCCGGAACCGGAAAGCTCTGGCCCGAAGTCGACCTGTGAGAGGGGCAGGTCCAAGGCCAGGATCGAGCTGGTGAGGGCGTGCTGTGTCAGGTAGCGGTACGACGGCATCAGACGATGCCCTCAGTGAACTCCACGTCGAGGGTGAAACTCGTGGCGCCATCAACGACCAGATCGCCGGTCTCACTCTTGTACATGTAGGTGTCGAGGTAGACGGGCACGCTCGCGCCGCGCATCGCGGTGGGGATGGGCAGGGTGTCGGCGATGATGACGGTGTTTCGGCGGCTGCCGCTGCCCTGGTCGTCGTCGATGGCGATGTGCTGACTGGTGACCCCGCCGATGACGTTCCGCATCAAAGCGAACACGTCGGCGCGCTTCAGGGCGAGGCCGGCGACCATGGTGATCAGCTTCGCCTGGGTCGCCCATGGCGGTACGGCGATGTTCCATCGTGCTGCCGTCGGCCAGGTGTGCCACTTGTTGTCCGAGTAGCCCAGCGTCGACGAAGCGGTGGGGAACGAGGTGAAAAGGCTGCGAGTGCGTCTCGGATTGGCGATGACTCGCAAGTCGTTGATCATTCCCGCGGTGATGGTTGCCGTGTTGGGCGGGATGTCGAGCCGCGCGAGTGGGATTGCGGTCATTCCGGCCGGTGGCGTGACGGCGTTTGCGGATACGCCACTGATCACGTGAAAGTAGCCGATGTCCTGGCTCGCCGGATTGCGTGTGCCTTCGTATTCGGGGTCTTCCACCCGCAGGCAGAGGAGATCGGATCGGGCGGAGGCTCCTGTTGGCGCTATGGGGACCGTGGCATCTCCCACGTTGTACTGGGTGTAGCTGCCCTGACCCCAGCTGGCGCCGCGCACGATGCCCGAGCCGTCGCCGACACGGACGCCAGCACCTGGAGTAGTGAGGGGGTTGACCTTCAGGTCGTTGCCCTCGGTCACGCCGGAACTGCCGCGGGCGAGGTCTCGGATCATCATGCGCATCGCCCTGGCGGGGTGGGTACCGCCGTGGACCATCATCGGGGGCTGGATCAGCGCCATGGGGTACTCCATTTCACAGGGCGGTGTAGGCGTCGCGCCACGACACAGCGAGACGGCAGGTAGTCGTGTAGTCGGCGGCTGTCCACCGAAGCTCGGAGCGGCCGGGCGGGATCTGGAACAGGTCGAGTCGAGAGCTTGCGGTCAAGGCGGAGTGCGCGTTGCCGCTGCCGTTGCGGAGGACCCAGCGCGTGCCGGGCCGGGTGTCGATGTCGACGGTTTCGCCTTCACCGAGCGTCATCGACAGTTCCAGCGAGCACCCCGTTTCGACGATCCACAGGCGTGGGTTGGTTACGGGGCCGGTGATGCGAATCGACGGGCAGGCGGGGAGGTCTCCGGTGTTCGTGACCCAGCCGGGCCGAGTAGCCGGGTTGGCGACTCCCGTGGTGATCGGGACAGTCAAAGGTGCCTTGAAGCCCGGGACGTTTTGCGAGATGTCCAGCGGCATGATCAGCGATTGCCGCGCGTCGTCGTGGAAGCGTGGGTCGGTCGCAGCGAATTCCAGCTCCAGCGGGACCCAGCCGAAGATGGTCTGCGCGGTAGAGACTGCGTCGGCTCTGCGGACACGCCCGTAGAGCCGGCGCACGTCGCGGCCGGGCCACTTCAGGCGCAGCACGGCGAGTGCGCCGGCCTTCTTTCGTACGGACGTTGCTGCCGCGACCTCGTGCAGCCGAGCGAGCGCATCTGCAGCGGCGGCCGGGTCACCGGGCGTACGGATAGCAGCCTCGATACGGACGACGCGACGACCGTAATAGTCCACGCCGGGATAGGCGCCGTCGTCCACAGGGCTGTCCACATCCTGGGTGCGCAGTTCGGGTGATCCCAGGCCGGTGACGTCGGCGACCATGTAGGGGCTTTGGGGACCGAGGAGGAGACCAGCGAAGTCGATCTGCCAGTCCTGGCTGAGGGTCGCCATCAGATACGCCCTCCTCGCTGTGCATTGCGTAGCCGACGCATGATTTCCGCGCCGAACTCGCCTGCGCTGTCTTGCGTGCGGGCGTGCACGGTGACAGGCATGTGCTCGATGAGGGCTTTTGGCTGCTCGCGGACGACGACGACCTGGACGCTCCCAGCGGGGCGGGCTTCGACGAGGCGGGGCGGGCTAGCCGCTGTCGCTAGGGTGAGTCGGTAGCCGAATCGGCGGGCGACGTCGGCGAGGACGGTGGTGGCTGATCCTCGCTTGCCGACTCCGAGGGGGATAAACGCCTCGCCTCCGGTGGATGGCTCGCCGAAGCGCACGATGCCGTTGCTCGTGGCGTACAGGCCTGGGGTGAGGATTCCCCCTGACTCGTATGCCAGGCCCTTGTTGGCCTTGGTGACGTCGGACAGGAACGTGGCGCCCTTCGCACCGAGCGCCATGCGGATGCGGTCGAGAGCAAGGTTGGCGATCTCGATGACGCGGTCTTCACCGAGGCCAGTGGTTTCGGCGACCTGGTGGACGCCCGTTTTGCTGTTCTTGACTGCGGCGATGACGGCCACAAGGTCGGGCAGGTCAGCGTCCGGAACGGTACGGCCTGCGGCACGGGCCTGATCGTTTGCGACCTTCGCTGTCTTCTTGTCCCGGACCGCTTGAGCGGCCAGAGCCTCGGCGTCAGCATCTCCTTGCTCGGCGAGCATCTTGGCAAGGTCGCCGTACCCGTTGGCAGCGAGCCGGGCCAGGTTCTGCTCGAACGCGGTCTGGTCTTTCACCGCCTGCCTCAGCTGGCTGGTGTAGGACGCGAGGGTGGCCTTCGACGCCTCGGCCAGCTTGCGGAGGTCGCCGGCCATCTGCCGGACGTACCTGGAGCTGCCAGTTGCCATCTTGCGGGTCAGCGTCACGCCGTCCTCGCCCATGTCCGCGAGCGCGTCTGCCACGTCCTGGCCCGCTCGGCGGGCGACCGTGTCCAGGTCTTTGCGCCACTGCCTTGCGATCCGTGAGGACCGGTTCAGGTTCTTGGAGAAGGCCGCGAGGGAGAACTTGCCCTCCTTGTCCTTCGAGTCACTGGCGATACCGGACATTGAGAGCAGCTCGGGAGCCTCGTATTGGAAGCCGGTGAGGCCACCGTTGGCGTACCAGGCGACATCGCCTCCGAAGCGCCGAACGACTTCCTCCACGATCGCTTTGGAGCGCGGGCGCTTGGATTCGGCGAGAGGTACATACGCCTCCCCGTGGGTCTCCGGCTCTCCAAAAATTCGCCAGGAGCCGGCCGGGACTATCTGTGCGACGTGCTGCTCGCGCACGCCGCCGTTGGCGAAGAACGACAGCACGCTTCCGTTCGCCTGCCGTGACGGTGCCTGAATTGTGTCCGGAAGGCCGTTGGCGTCCTTGTCCCAGGCGCTGGGTCGGCGCTGAAGGATCAGGGGCACGACGACGGGCGGGGGCTGGTTCGCGGTGACGTTGACGCTGATGTTCTTCTGTCCGGGGATGTTCTGCACCGAGAGGCCGATGGCATCTAGTGTTGCCTTCACGGCGGCCATGTCGCCGGACAGCAGTGCGGAGGTGAGCGCCGAAGCGGCGGCGGCTCCCTTGGTTGCCGCGGCAACTTGGATCAGAGACAGCGCCCCGGACCATTCCATGTTGGCCTGACTGCCTGCCTGGCGGAACGCGGAGACGATGTTCGAAAGGTCCGGGGCCTTGATGGGCAGGTCCGCTCCGAAGGTGTATTGCAGCTGGGTTCGAACGGATTCCAGGTCGCCCTTGAGCAGGCTGCCCTTCAGTGCCTCAGCAGCGTCCTTGCCGCCACGTGCAGCAACGTCGGCAAGGAGCTTCATGCCCTGCTGCATGGTCGACCGGGCTTCATCGGGCAGCGCCTTGGCCGCCCGGCCCATGTCGGCGAGTGCCATCTGCTGCATGACCGCAGCGAGTTTGCCGGGATTGTTCGTCGCTGAAGCGTCGGCCCAAGCCTGAGCGATCTCCTTGCCGTACTTCTCGGCGATCGACGGCAGCTGCTCCAGGCCGGCGCGGAACGCGGGAGTGGCGCGGGCCGCGCCCTCCTGAATGATGCTCTCCAGCTCGTCGGCAACGTTCGTGCTGCCCTTGCTGAGCTGCTTGACCAGTTCATCGAGCATGGGGGCAGCGTCGACACCGAGCTTGGCGAAGTGGTCGACAAGGTCAAGGCGGCCAGCGGCCGCGAGCTGGCCAAGGTTCTTCTGCCAGTCTCGCTGAGCCGACAGTTGCTTACGCAGTTGCTCGAGGTAGTCCGCAAGGCTGGCCTTGGCCGCGTCAGCGGAACGGCCCGCCTTACGGTTGGCCTCGGCGACCTGGTCCTGCGCTGCCTTCCACGCCTTCGCCGGGTCCACGATGTCGGCCAGGGCCTTGCCCATGGCCTCCATCTCTTCGGTGAACTTCGGCGCACCGTTCTTGTCGGTCGGCAGTTGCGCCGTGAGGTCCCACAGACCTGCCATCTCCAGCTGGTTCTTTTTGATCTTGGAATTGACGATCTCCATGCTCGCGGCGAGCTCGGACTCCTTCTTCACCGCATCGCTCCACACCTTGCGCTGCTTCTCCAGCACCTCGCGAGCGTCGTCAAAGGAGATGTCGTAGGTGTAGGCGCTGCCAGCCACCTCCCATGAGGCGGCCTTGCGGTACTTCAGCTCGTCGAGGAGATCCTGGTATTTCCGACCCCCACTGGTCAGCGCGTCGATGGCCTGCTCGATGCTGACTCCGGCGTCCTTGAGTGTCTGCACGTCGCCGCTGTCGGTGAGCTGCTCGACAAGCTTGCGCAGACCAGCTCCCTGCTCACCCTCGTCTCGCTCGGTACGCAGCGCGGTGACGAGTTCCTCTGTTGCGGCCTTGGCCTTTTGCTTGGATGCCGAGTAGGCCGCGTAGGCGGCGACTCCTATCGCGAGGATGGCGGTCAGGCCGGCGACGGCGAGTCCGGCACCGGACAGCACCGCGGGCAGCACAGCGCCGCCGGTACGAGCGGCAGCAAGCTGGGTGCGGAATGTGGCGAGCTGTACGCCGAGCTTGGTGAACGCGGCGCGCGCAAGCAGGCCGGCAGCAGCCAGGGCGATCAGACCGCCCGCGAACGACTTCACGGGGCCGGGAAGGTCGTTGATGGCACCGGCGAGGACGTTCAGGTACTGCCCGACTGTCTGAAGCACGGGCAGCAGTGCGCGACCCATATCGATGCCGAGCGCGGTGACTTGGTTGCGGAAAAGGGACCACTGGCCAGCAGTGGTGTCCATCTGGATGGCGTACGCCTTCTGTGCCGCGCCAGCCCTCTGGACTTCGATGGCGATGCCCTTGTAGGTCGACGCGTAGTTGTCGCCGTCGGCTGCGGACAAGGCGAGCATCGCGCGGGTGGCGCGGATGTCCTTGAACATGTTGGCGATGGCGTCGGCGCTGCCCTTGGTAACGCCGCGGAGCTTGTTGACGACGACGTACAGTCCGTCCTGCCGGATGGCAGAGGCGACGGACTCGTAGCCGAGTTCCTTGATGGCGTCGCGCATCTCCCGGGTCGGCTTGACCATCCGGGTCATCATCATGTTCAGCGCAGTCGCGGCCTCTGCCGTGGGAATACCGGCGAGGGTGATGGCGGCCAGAGCAGAGCTGAGGTCGTCGAACTCGACGCCTGCGGCAGCCGCCATGGGAACGACGTCTCCGAGCTGCTGTGCCAGCTCCTCGAAGGAGATGACTCCGAGGTTGACGGTCTGGAACATCGTGTCCATGACGTCGCTGGCCGCCGACGCGGGCATGCCGTACGCCTTCAACACGCCAAGCAGCGCCCTCGCGGAAGTCTCGGTCGTCGTCAGCCCGGCCGAGGCCCCCTTGGCCGCGACCTGAAGGATGTCCATAGCCTGCGCGCCATCGAAGCCGGTGGACACGATCTGGTACAGGCCGTCGGCCAGCTGCTCTGCCGTCTGCGGGAGTTCTGTCGACAGCCGGACGATCTGATCGGTGAACTGCTCGACGTTGTCGCTGGTGATCTGCTGGGAGATCGTCATGACGTTCGCCATCGCCCGCTCCAGCTGGATGGCGTTCGCTACGCCGACGCCGAGCACGGCACCGAGGAGGAGTCCGCCCTGCGCGAGAGTCGCTGCGCGCGCGTTCGCCGCCGCGGCTACCTGTGCCTCGGCCCTGGCCACCTGCCGCGCGGAGGCTTGAGCGTTGCGGGCCGCGGCGCGCTGCGCCTCGTCCCTCGCTGCCACGGCGTTCCTGGCCTGTGCTTCCGCATCGGCCAGGCCGACGGACGTCCTCTGGGCGAGCCCGCTCGCCCTGGCCGCCGCGTGCTGCGCAGCAACGGCCCTGGTCTGCGCTCCGGCATGTGCTTGGGTGGCACGGCCAGCGGCGGCTTGGGCAGCGGCGGCCGTGCGTGCCGCGGCGTGCGCACCGCGTCCGGCCGTGATCTGGGCGCGCGCTGCCATGGTCTGTGCCAGGGCCTGAGCCCGAGCCGCCCGCTCTCCCGCCGTCACCGCCACCGTCTGCACGTCCTGGGCGCGGGTGGCCAGAGAAGTGGCGAGAGCTTGAGCCCGGTGAGCGCGGGCCACGGTCTGCTGGGCGGCGGCAGCACGCTGCGTGGCCTGCGCAACCTGCCCCTGCGAGCGGATCGTCTGTGCGGCGGCAGCTGCCTGAGCCTGTGCGAGCGCATGGGTCGCGGTCCGCAAGGTTCCCAGGCGTGCGCCCAGCCCTGCCAAGCCTTGGTCGAATCCACGCAGTTGTCCGGCGGCACCGCGAAGGCCGGCAGTGAGGCCACCGGTATTGGCCATGAGGTTGACGTAGAGGTTGTATGCGCCAGCCACGGCGTCAGTCCTTCCGGGCCCTGAGCCCTATCTTCATCCCGCGCCCCTCCGGACCCTCCGGAATCTGCTCCCGTTCCATCTCGATTAGCTCGCACCCGGGACAGCGGTGGGGCTCCGGTACGTACGCGAACCGATCGCCGCCCAGCGCCTCGTCCCACTCGGCGGCGCGCGTGCCGCACCCGTCGCAAACGGCCTTGGTGAAAACCAGATATGCCAGGGCCTTGGCTCGGTCGAGTGCTGACCACCCGCCCTCCCCTGCGCCCAAGAGCTGGCTGTGGGGAATGCTGTACTGCGAACACAGCTCCATCTCGGCGCGGAAGACGGGATCGGTGATCAGCCTTTTCCCAGGTCCGCTCGCATCGTTTGGTTCACGAGCAGGGCCGCGGTGAACAGGGCCTTGGCCTCGGAGTCCGGCCACAGGTCCAGCAGTTCCTGAGCGTCGGTGTCCGTCATGCCGGGGACTTCAGTGCCTTGCTCACCGCGTTCGATGTGGCATGCGGAGATGAGGGCGGCCGGGAAGGACTCGACGTTGTACTCCATGCCGGCGTCGGCCTGTGCCTCCGTCGGCGGGTGCTCTCGAAGCAGCTGTTCCCAGACTGGGCGGGGAAGTGCCCGGAAGGTGAGGGTGACGGTTGCTTCATCGAGAGCGCGCTGTGCGTCTTCAAGAGCACCGGCCGATGCCAGCACCTCGGGACGCACCTGGACCCACTCGTCGCGCTGGTCTTCCGGCACGGACTGCTCGATCGATGCGCTCTGCGCCTCGGTGCGGGCCCGGGCCAGGCCCAGCGCGGCCTCGGTGACGTCGGCCTTGCGCGCGGGGTCGTCACAGATGGACAGGGTGCGTTCGGGAAGCTGCCGGGCCCGGAGCTTGGCCATCTTGGCGGACCAGTGCGGGTCTCGGGCGACAGCCTCCGGGGGCGGGGTGATCGTGGACATGCGACTCCCCCTGTCAGCCTGCGGCGGCGGCCGGAACGGCGGCGTCGAGGACGGGCTTGTCGGTGATGCCGAAGCTGACCTTGAACTTCGCGGGCTCGGTGGCTGTGGTGTAGCTGGCGGAGCGGCTTCCGACCCGCACCGGGAAGACGTCCATCGACTTGCTTCCGGCGACGTCGCCCTTGCGGAGGATCACCACAAAGCCCGCGACGCCCTTGAACAGCAGAGTCTCCAGGGTGTCGTCGACGCGGTCCTCGTAGAACGTGAAACTGCTGTTATCGGCCTTGTCCTCACCAGGAATGTTGCTCGTGAACTCCGATGCCATGTCGGGGGTGTCAATCGGCGCGTTCTCTAGTGCCCAGCCCTCAATGTCGCTGATCACACCCGACAGAGCTGTCGCGTTGGCCCCAGTGAGCTCGGCGCGGCTCGGAATATTCGTTTGAGCCGTGATCGTCTTAAGGAAGAAGAACTTGGTGACGCCGCGGCGCATGAACCGCTGCTGTGTGGTGCCCATGTCTCTCGCTCTCCGGGGACAGGGCTCCGAGAGCGCGCACCGGAGGCCCGTCCCCAACTCGTCGCAGAGATACGACTGATGTCTGAGGAATCGGCCCGTGCCGACATGCTTGGTCGGGCGTCCGCGATGAGCCTCCGCGGTGAGGTGCGGCGGTTAGCCGAGGGTGGTGACCTCGATCGCGAACCGCTGAACGTAACTGTATACGCCGCTGGCGACAGCCACGCCTTCTTCTTTGTCCAGCTCACGGGACATGACCACGTAGCCTGCGGCAGTGATCGGGTAGGTGTAGCCGAGCTCGGTTCGGGCCAGCATGCCTGCACGGACCTTGTCGGCCATCCACTCCGCCTGCTCGGCGGTGGTGGCAACTGATGTGATCTGGTAGACGATTCGCGCATCCGCGCTGGCGTCTCCGAAGGGTGGGCCGTCGCTGGTCGAACCGACTGGGTAGAGCACGCTGTACGGGGTGGCCGCTCCTGTGGGGAAGCTGCTGGAAGTGGGCGCCGTCCCGTAGCCGCAGGACCGGCTCGTGGCGCTGGCGAGCATCGCTTGGACTGCGAGGCTGAGCACTCGCCCGGATACCGCCATCAGTCGCCCACCGCCGCTCCGACCGCTGCCAGGAAGGCGGGACGGACCTGGTTGACCGCTGGCCCCACGTGCGGGTAAGGGGGCTGGTTGTAGATCCGCCCTAGGCTGTCGGTCCCTACGAAGCCGTACTCCAGGCGCCTGCCCTGCGGCTTGTTGGTGCCGACGATCGCCTCAACGTTCAGGCCGCTGGTGCTGAACTCGTGAGTCCACGAGCGACGGTAGTCACCCGTCGGCGCGTTCGGCCCCGGCCGACCGCTCGCGTTGGCTTTGATGGCGGTCTCCAGGAGCATGGCGTAGTGCTGCACGACACTGGCCACCGCAGGGAGCGTAGCTGCCGCGCGGGCATTCAACAGTGCTGCGATCTGAGGCGCGTTGCTGTACGCCCCCGCTGACGGGTGCGCGTTCGGGTGTGGGTTCCGTGGGGATGCCATTAGCCCGTCTCCTGGGCTTGGTCGAACTCCCCCCGTGCCCACTGCTGGAGTTGCGCCAGCACAGCCTTAGTGAAGCCGTGCGAGCCTCCGTCGAAGTCCGGCCTTGCCAAGGCCGCCTTTTCCAGCAGTCCTGGGTCGATGGCTGAGAGAAAGTAGGCGGCTGCCGGTCCCGGCTCGTACGGGACACCAACGGCGACCCTGGCGTGGCCATCGAAGTCAGGGCTCGTCTTGCCCTGCGCAAACTGGATAACCAAGTCCGCTGCCATGCCTGCTTGTTGGTGGATGGTGTAGCCGGAGACGACGCGCGAGTAGTCGGTTCCGTCTATCCGTATCGAAGCCTTGCTGCCATCCGCCGTGACCCTGACCTGCTGGATGTCAGCAGGCGGCGTGTCCGTGATCTTCATGCAACGAGCGTAGGACGATTCGCGCATACTCCGATTCGTCTCAGGACGGCGGCGTAATCTCATCCAGCCGCGTCCCCCGCACCAGCTCCACGGTCGATGCCTCGGCCGGGCCAAGGACCTGCCTGGCTTTGTTCACGAGAACGGGGTTCTGGCACAGGTCTTGGGAGCAGTCGCGGGGTCGAGTGCCGACGTGCCTGTCGGCCGAGTAACCCGCACGGTGTCCAGAAGGAGCTGGGCTTCCAACTCCATGCGGACTTCGTCCGGATCGATGGGGTGGTCACGTCACACTCCCGCCTTCTGCGTGCTCTGGTCCACCCAGGTGGTACGGACGATGCTCAGGGTCGAGGTCTCTCCGATGTCGATCACTCGCCACGTTCTGCCGATGGCCGACGCGTCGTCAGCCTCGACGACGGCCACGGTGTCCTCGCGGGAAGCCACCGGCGCAGACAGTGGAGTCAGGAGACGGTACCTGGACGGGGTGTCGTCCGCGTACGCCTGTCCGGCCAGGTGCAGGACGACGGAAGGGCCGCCGGTGGGGAAGATCGCACCCGGGCCTTCGTAGATGGTGACGGGAGGGCCGTGCTCGTACTGTCCCGTGTCCGGGTTGAAGACCAGCTCGCCAGGCCGGTAGATGCGGATCTTGTTGGTGAGGATCTTCTTCTCGACGATTGCACTGACGGCCCCCAGAGTCAGCCCTTCAGTAGGCACGCTCATATGCTCAAGCGTAGTTGTGCTCGCTGGCAGCCCGGACTCTGCCGAGCAGTACTCACACGCTCGACGCCCTCAAAGCTGCGACGGCGGTCGAGTGGGTGATGACTGTTTCGCTCCGATCGAGAGCTTCTGAGAGATCGCCCGACAGTTCATCTGGGAGAACTCCTGCTCCCAGGCCGCAGGACCGGATCAGGTCGCTGCACGCCTGGACCTCATTCTCATTGGCGAGCATGGTGAACGGCGCGTGCGCCAGGACGTCGCGGGCGGCGTATCCGTTGAGCGATTCCCTGATCCGCCGAATCACATCTTCAACGAGTGTGCGGGCTCCGTAGTTCTGGGGTCCGACCGCGTCCAGGATCGTGAGGCCGAGTCGAGTGTCGAAGACGGTCAGCCCCGGTTCGGCTTCACGGCTGAGGTAGGTGTTCACCAGTTCGGCCGCGCTGTCGTCATCCGCGCCGCAACGAGACAGCACTGCCAGGCAAGCGGTGACAGCCTGCTCCCAAGGGTCGCCGGGAGCCGTGTCGGCGAGTAACGCCGCCGCGCGTTCCCTATCGCCTCTCGTGAGGGCCGCTATCACAGCAACTTGACGTCCGTCGAGCATCCTTCTGCCCACGCCCCGGTGCTGCTCGATGTGCGCCAACGCTTCAGGCCAGCGGCCCGTGCTCGTCAGCGTGCGGGTGCCGTCAGCGAGCACCACACGCCATAGCCAGGAGTGGACCTCACTCCGGTCCTCGGCGGTCGCGGTCAAGATGGCAGGCACGGTGATGCCGTCGAAGACGGCAGAGTTACCGGTGCCGACGGACTCGAACAGGTCCAGAAGCCTCTGGCGCCCGTCGTCGATCTGGCCGGCGCGGATCTGCAAGCGGGCGAGGTTGACCAAGGGTTCCAGCCCACGGATGGCGCTCATGGCGGACAGCGGGCAAGCGCGAAGGTACGCGTTGGCGTGCCGGTAGCACATCGACCGGGCCAGGTCGGGAAGCCCAAGGTCGGATGCGAGGAGCGCAGCCTGGTTGAACACGGCGGAAGCCAGACCTTGTTCATCCTGATCCACCGCCCTGTCGGCCAGTTCTGCCAGGGCTCGCACCCGGACGGGCACCGGCGGGCAAGCGGGCCGGAAACGGGCAACGAGAGGGAAACGCCGTGCTATCGGGCCGTGCGGGTTCATGTGTCCCCTTGGGGGCGACGGATACTGGCTGGAGCGAGGAGGAGTCGGCGGTGCCGTTGATCACGCACCGGGCACCGCCGCCTTCACTTCCCGGCTGGCGTCACCGCCAGTCGACGACGATGCGGTTCAGCGGTGTTTCGAGAGCGAAGAGACCAGGAGTCTGCTCGATCGGCGGGGCGTTCAGGTCCTGGATCTCGAACCTTGCCTCACAGTCGCGGTACTCCCGGTCCCAGGTACGGATCGTCTCAGCGACCCGCGCGGTCAGCTCGTCACTGCCGGGGCCGTGGCCGATGACGCCGAACTCCCAGAGGTTGGCGCCCTCGGGGGTCTTCTGGTCCGACAGTCGTCGTGCGAGGTAGGTGATGGTGCCCTTGTCCACGGCCGCGGTGCACGACGGGTAGGGGTCGTCCGTAAGGACGGTCCCCTTGGCGTCCTTCGGGAACAGCATCCGGATCAGGCCGCTTGGCAGCGAGCAGGAGACGAACAGCTCCATCCATTCCGGCGACTCCATGGCGCGGACCATCATCCCGGTCCACTCCTCGGTGCGCGGCTGCTCCAGCACTCCGGCCAGGGCGTCTGCGTCGATGGGCTGCCCCGCGGGAGCCTGGAGTCGTACGGAGCCGTCCGTGCTGAGGGGGATGACGCGGCGGTCGTCGTCGGCGATGCCGCGCCGTAGCGGCATGAAGGTGTTCATCTTGCTGCTGACGCTGGTCCAGCGGCCGTCGCGCTGCTCGTAGGCGATCGAGCGGGACACGCTGCCCTTGAGGCGCTGGGGTACGACGAGCCGTCCGTCGGGGGCGAGTTGCTGCATCCAGGCGTGCGGGACGCCGTGCGCGCCGACGGTGGCGATGATCCGGTCGTACGGGGCTCCCTCGGGGTGCCCTTCCGCGCCATCGCGGGTCAGCGCCTTCACGTTGGTAAATCCTGCGGTGGCCAGGTGCGCGCGGGCTCCTTCCACCAGGTCTTCGTCGACGTCGATGGTCGTGACGCGGCCACTCGCGCCGACGAGGTGGGCGAGCAGAGCGGCGTTGTAGCCGGTGCCTGCGCCGAGTTCGAGGATGCGCTCGCTTGGCTGGGCGTCCAGTTGGTCCAGCATAAGGGCGACAACTCCCGGCTGTGAGGCGCAGGAGATCGACGTGCCGTCGGTGTCGTACTTGATGTTGACCGGCACATTGGCGTAGGCGTCTTCGAGCGCGGCATTGGGCACGAACACGTGGCGCGGCACGGTGCGCAGGGCGGTCTCGATCGCGGGCGTGCGGGCGTATCCGGATTCGCGGATCTTGTCGACCAGGGCGTTGCGGAGCCGCGCGGCGTCGGCCTCGGAAGTGGTGATCGTGTCGCTGTTCACCGTCCTGACGCTAGTGGTCTCGGGCGTGCCCTCGGTGGACGACGCGGTGTTCTCACTCGATCCCATGACTGCCTCTCGTGCGATGTTGAACAGGACGCTTTGGTCGTCCGACGGAAGACCTGCGCGGTTGGCGTGGAAGATCACGTGATGGGCAATGACAGCTCGCAGGCCGCGGGCGAGCCCACCCCCGGCGGCGAGGTAAGCGAGCGTCGTACCGGCCCTCTCGAAGGCGGCCACCCACTCGGCCTGCTCCCCGAGCGGGCCGGTCGGACGGCACAAGCTGCGAGTGTCGACAGTCATCAGCTTCTGCATCGCCGAGACCAAGGCGGCCGCTCGCTCCGGAGCAAGGGCTTCGGTCACCGGTCGGAACGCGGCGGCTTTCGCCCACACGTCGCCCTGCTCGAACCAGTCCACATTGCCAGCCCGCATCATGGCGCTGATCAGAAGGACGGCGGTCTCCCGGCGGCCCAACCGCCCGGTGCCAGGCTGGTAGGTGAGCAGGTGACGACTGTCCTCGTGGAACAGGTCGTGGGCGGTGTCCATGGCCCCTCTCCCGCCGAAAGCAGTGGTCTCCGGCTCGTAGGTGCCAGGCAGCCACGACTTGACCGTGCCGTCATCTACGAGGTCGCTCAGCAGTGACTCAACTAATGGGGACGGCCCGGCCGCCCGATACCGCAGTGGCCACGGCTGCTTGTTCATGAACCACCAGCCTTCGAGCTGTCCCTGCTCTTCGGCCGCAAGCAGGGTGGGGCCAAGGCGTTCGGTGATGGCGCGCTTGCCGGTCTCGCGGTCGGTGAAGGTGATGTTGTGCTGATGCCAGCTGTCCAGGGGCATAGCGGGGTCCTTTGATCAGGCGATGAGCAGGCAGGAATCCCAGGCGGATATGGGCGAAGTGGTGTTGGCAGGAGCCAGGAGTGCCAGGGCCACACCGGAGGCACCATCCAGGAACCCGGGCCCAGCTTTCTCGTCCTGAATGATCGTTCTCGCCACCTCTTCCGCGTCGGTGCCCGGCGGACAGGCCGTGCTCAGAAGCGACGGGATCGCCGCGCGGAGCTGACCCACCGTCGAAGGATGCGCGTCGTCGGCGGTCCGGGCCGCGACATGGGCGAGGCCGGCGAACCCGTGGCACAGGCCGTTGTCCGTGGTCGCCTTGAGCTGGGCGGAGTCCGTGAGAGCGGCGACAAGCGCAGCCTCCGCCTCAACCTGCTTGTCAGCATCGCCCAGTGCGAGCGCGGCGAGTTGCCGCGCTCGGGCCATGCCGGCTGTGCCATAGCACCAGGAAGGTCGCCGCGGCGCCGAGGGAGCAGGGCGGCCGGTGCGCAACTCATCCCGTGTGACCCAGTACGGCCAGGCGAGGCCAGGGCCGGTCTTGTCCTGCCAGCGATCCAGCCAGGCCAGAATCCTGCGGAGGGCTTCCCGGTAGCCACCGACGGTGATGCCGCGTCTCGCGGCGAGGGCCAGTAGCGCGAGCACGCCGCCGATGCCATGAGCCATACCGCTGTTGGCGTGCCCACCCGGAAAGCGTCCGTCGGGTCGACCGGAGGGTCCGGTCGATGTCCACCAGCCCGGGAGAACTTCGCCCTCGTGGACGATCGGCTCTGCTAGACGTACGCAGTAATCCAGGATGGAACGCACGTCGGCACCGGCGGGGTCGTGATGAAGGAAGTAGGCGCCGTAGCCCACCAGGCCCCGGATCGCGTCGAACTCGGCGAGGTCCAGCAGGCGTCCGGAGTCGGCACGCCGGTTCGCGGTCGCGAGGCGGCGGCGAACGTCGGTGGACATCTGACGGTGCAGGGAGTCCCGGGCGCGTAGATAGGCGTCCGGCAGTTGTTCGGCAGCACAGGCCAAGACGTGAGCGAGGGCAGGTGCGCCGTAGAAGGGGTGGCTGTCGGGTCCGCTGGTCAACGGCCCGCTTGCAGCAGCGGTGAGCCAGCCCTGGGCGCGCTGCCACGGGCCCAGGCCTGCTGCGGCTCGCTCAACGTGCAGCAGCGCGATCCCCAAGGGCCCGTAGGCGAGCTGCTGGCGGTCGGTGGTTGTGGTGCGCGGACTCACCGGGGCGGTATCGGGGTCGGCCAGGAGGTCGGCGACGGTGTCTGCGACCGCGACCGCGAGCGCGAGGTGGTGGGTCAACCTGTCCTCCGGGCCAGCCAGGCCATGGCGGCAGCGCGGGTGAGGTAGAGGCAGATCTCTTCCTCGGGGAAGTCGACCGCGATGTGCCGGACGAAGTGGACGTGCAGCAGCGAGGACAGGACATCGTCGGAGCGGATGCCGTGGGTGTCCCGGCCGGGGAGGTGGAGTCGGTAGGCGGCGAGGGCTGTGTCCCTGTCGGCCCACGCCTCCACGGTGGCTTGCCCACCGGGTACGTTGCGCAGCGTCGCCCAGTCGTTGGACGGGTCGGCCAGTCGTACGGTCTCGGTGAACTGCGGGCGCGGCACCGGGGCGGGCGCGGTGGAGGGGATGTGGGTGATCAGCCAACGCATCGCGGCCTCGGTGCTGCCGAGGAATGTGGTGGCGATGGCGATGGTGTGGGCCGCGACCAGCGCACGTCGGTGCGGACGTTGGCGCTGGGCGAGTTGGGCGACGACAGCCCGTGAGTCGGCACGGAACACCTCTTCGGCGGCGTCCCAGGCAAGACCGGAGCCCCAACGCCCCATCTCGCGGTAGGAGGTGGGGAAGCGCACGTCCGACAGCAGTCCGGCGGCGCGCAGCTCATTCGCCCAGGTGCCGACGGTGCGGGCTGTCCCGGCGAAGTCGTCGGGATCGGGCAGGGCGATGCGCAGCCGTAGGTGATGGTCGGGGTCGCGGAAGCGGATGAACCACCAGGGTGGTCCGCCTAGCCGTTCCAGCAGGTCAGGGATGTGCTGGGCGAGGAGGGTGTCCTGTCGGCGCAGGTCGCCGTAGAGGGTGGCTAGGAGAAGCGAGGAGAGGCCGGGCGTCTGGATCTGTGCCGGGGAGAGGGTCCGGGCTGGGGTGGGGGGCGGCAGCGCGGGCCAGGCCGGGGGCCTGGTTGCCTTGAGCGGTACGACGACCTCGTGCGCGCGGCCGCCGCACCAACCGTGGGCGTCGGCATCCGGGGCTTCCATCAGGACCGCCAAGGAGGCTCGGTTCAGGTGCTGGCGCAGCAGGGTTCGGTGTGCAGCCTGGTCAAGGTCGAGGAGCAGGCGTCGATCGCTCTCGGCCAGGTGGACGCGCTGCGGCATCCGCCGCCGAGTCCGCCAGTCCTCAAGGGCGGTGTCCCACTGAGCTTGCGGGCTGTCGCGTCCAGGCAGCTCCGCGGCTTCCAGCCGCCAACGGGCCGGGGCGAGCACCGTACGGCCGTAACGCAGCCGGGGCAGGAACGGCATCGCGCTCGCAGCGCCCCAGTCGAACAGGGTGACCTGCGCGCACTGGGCGCGAGATAACTCGGTGAGGAACCGGACCAGCGGTGGCGTGTGCTCCTTGAGGTTGAGCGCGTGCATCCCCACAGCCTCGATCCGCTGCCCGCGTTCAGGCGCGGCCAGGTACATGCGGCGACCGTCGCAGGCCACCGCCAGGTCGGCCGGGGCGAGCACGTCGCAGTTCGTGGCGCGATGCTCCTGGACGCTGATCACGATGGGCAGGACCTGCGGAGTGCGCGTGACGTGGGCGCTGGTGGGATGTAGCGGCGGGAAAGACAGCTGAGCAGCGACGGTGCCGGCGTCGGCGACCGGGAGGTCTGCGAGCTCTGCTGCCAGCCGTTCGCGGTCCTCGGGGGCTAGCACGCTGAGGAACCGGCCTATGGTGACGCCGACGCCTCGGGACACGCCTGCCACTTCCAGCCGGAACCGACCACTATGCAGTTCCTCGGCACTGGCAGCATGCACCCGGACACTGACCTCCACGTGCGGCGGCACCCTGGGGCGCTCCGGCCCCAGGTTCATGGCTGCGATCAATGCGTCGGTGAGGACCACTTCATCGCGCCCGTCCAGGACGGCGGCTTGCGCCAGCCGGACCAGGGTGTCGTCCCGCACCGAAACACGGGAGCGTCGCCCGTCAGCGGGGGCGCCCGGATACCCGTCGGGGAAGCCGGCACCGCTGTCGGCTACGACTTCGGTAAGTGGCACCATCGTGCCGATGCCGTACCGCTCGTAGAACCGCCGCTGGTAGGCCTTCCATGCTGCGGTCCCGTACGGCATGGCGCTGACCCGGGTCAGGACGTCGGCAGCACGTTCGGCCTCGCGGGCGACCTGTTCCGGCAGCTCGACCGCGGCGTCCAAGCGCAAGTCGAGCGCGAGGGGGTGGCGGCGCAGACCCGGGACCAGTGCGCGCATCCGCGCCGCGGCACGGGCCCGGCCGCTCCGGGAGCCGCAACCGCGCAGGTCCGCCTGCACGGCGCGCAGTTCGCGGACTGTGTCGGCGATCGGAACGATCGTGTCAGCGTTGGCGGTGTCGAGCTGGCCCAGCAGATGGTCCAGAGCGTCGGTCTCGGTGCTCGGTGCATTGAGGCTGGTGAGCAACACGTGGTTCTCGATCAGCCCCCGCACGAGTCGCTGCGCCCTTTCCGGACCTACCGCGGGGAAGTCCGCAGCCAGCTTGTCGGCGAGGACGCCGACACAGATGGGTTCGCGGGCTGCGTCCAGGATCACCCGCACCGGCTCGGTCAGGGCCATGGATGCCTCGACCGCCCGCCGCCGGTCGCTGTGGGTGTCGGACTCGTACGGCACCACGAGTTGTCCGCCACGTACGTGCGCGGTGTTGTTGAGGATCACCGGAAGGCGCTCCAGCAGTTCGGGGCACGACTCCAGCCGTTCGACAACGGCCATCAGCCACTCCGCGTTCGCCCGCGCGATGACCTTGTGGTCCGAACCCCACGTCGTCCCTGCCCGTGGCCCGATGGCAGCCGAGGTGACGCCAGCGAACAGGCCGAAGGGCGTCGCCCGCTGCTCGGCGCGCAGAAGGTAGCGGGCCACCGAGGCAGCGGCACGCCGCACATCCCGGTCGGCCGGAGCACCGGAGGAGCACAGGACCCTCACCTGGGAGGCGAGGATTGGGCTGGCATGCTCCAGCGCGTCGGCGACATCCTCTTCGGACCACACCTCGCGCAGCCACGCGAGACGGGCAGCCGCGCACTGGGGGAACGGGTCATCAAGATCAGGGCAGGGGGAAACGGGAAGTATCGGTCGAGCCACCGCGCGGAGGAGGGCGATCTTCCCGGCGCGGAACGCAGTGTTCCAAGTCATCACAACCTCCGTGATCCAGGCGGGCGGCCGGTGCCTGCGCACTGGGCGAAGACACCGGCCCGGGTTCCGAGCGCCTGGGGTCAGGCCACGTTGGTGGTGCAGGCGCCGCAGGTCGCGCCGCAGCCGTCGTCCGTCAGACTGACCAGACCGGCGGGGTCGCCGACCTCGACCAGGGTGACGTCCAGGTCGAACGGGTCACCGCCGGTCACCGAGGTGGGCTGGGCCTGCTGCTGAATCGCGTGGAGTTGCATGTGTTCTCCTTCTGAAATGCGCGGCCGAAGCCGCTCCTGGTCCGCCGCGAGGGCGGCTCAGACGGGACGGAGCCCCGCCGGCATGAACGAAGTCAGGCTCCGTTGGAGGTACAGGCCCCGGTCCCGCAGGTGGCCCCGCACCCTCCGTCGGAGTTGGCCAGAGCAGTGACAGGCTCTCCGACCTCGACCAGGGTGACGTCGAGGTCGAACGGGTCTCCGGGCGCGATGGCCGAAAAGGGTTGAGCGACATACATGGCGATTCCTCCTGGTCGAGTGGAGTGTTTGATCTACTCGAGGTGTTGCTGAGCAGCCGGTTCCTCTCGCCGGACGGCAGCCATGACGGCTGCTTGGGGCGGCTGACGGCTCCGGCCACCTCTCGCGCCGACCCAGTTGGGTCCCTGCGGAGAGGAGTTGATGCGGACTCAGTGCCTGTGAGGACGTTCCAGACCAGCCCCGACTTCCAGAAGGCGCGGTGGACTGCTGGAACTCGGAAGAAGGCGATCTGGATGACCGTCCCCGCGCAACGCGGGCGGGCAGCTGCACGGGGACGGCCGTTTTAGGGACGGAAGTGATTCACGTACTGGTAGGCAAGCCACCCGACGACCCCGAGGCAGACGGCACCCATGCCGGCGAACTGACCGAGACCGAAGCCGGTGTGGTAAAGCGCCTTGCTGTGATTGCGGCGGAGAGTCTTGAGCGGGTGCCGAACCCCGAAACGCATACGCGGTAGACGCTTCCTCTTCCGATGGACGCTCAACGGTTGCGCCTCCGCTTCGGCCCGAAGACCCCGAGGAGCCCAAACGCGACGAGGCCCCCGGCACCGACGAGAGTCACAGCGCGGCCTCCTCGTAAGTGAGCACGCGCTGGAGGCGAAGCAGTGTCGTCGCGCAGTGCGGAACGTGGAAGAGGTCGGGCGGGCGGACGCTCAGCTCATGCTTCTCGTCCAGTCTCGCGCGCGCCTTCTGCGGTGTTCGGACGGGAAGCGGCGCGGGTGAAGTATCGAGCTCAACTGCAATGATCCGAGGCGGAAGGTCGCGGTGTCCCTCAAACATCATCGTCCTTCTAAGGTTGGTAGGGCTGCGAACTCCGTGGGAATGAAGCTGCCGAGCAGGAGCTCATCCAGAGCCTCGTGAAGCGTCACGCGCCGCCCGTGCAGGCTGTGTACGGCTGACCCTTGTATTTGGAGTGGCATCGAAGGCTCCTCAAAGCTGATGGGCTCCCTGCGAGGCGTTAGCCGCCGATGACAGCCCCTCGTCACGACGGGCGTGAGGAGGTGTCACATAGGTAACCGCGTAGCCACCCGGACCAGACAGGCAATTCCGATCAGGCATTGCTGTCGCGCGACCGGAAATTTTTACCTTCGTAGGTGCTGAGGACCAGCATCGGCCACTACCGTGACCTGCATGACGGGGAACCCTCACCTGGCAGCTCGGCTCGCAAAGTTAGGGATGAAGCAGGCTGAGCTGGCCGATCGGCTCAACAAGCGTCTGGAAGCTCTGACAGGCCGCCCCGGCACGCTTACTGACCGCCACGTCCGGAACTGGTTAACCGGAAAAACTCGTTGGCCTCAGGCGAGACAGAGAGTCGCTCTCGAAGAAGAATTCGGGGTCTCAGCGGAAGAGTTGGGCTTTGTACCCACCGCTGCCACAGAGCGAGCACCATCGGAGGAATCAGTGCATCGACGGACCTTCGCGAAGGCCACAGCTTCCCTGACTGCTGCGGCCCTGTTCCCCGAGGCCCCGTCCACAGGTTCAGCGCGGATCGGCATGAGCGACGCCGACAGGTTGCAACGGAACTTCGCGGAACTGGTGAGGGCCGACAACGAGGGTGGCGCAGGCATCCGCCTTGAGACGCGAGCATTGGCTCACGCACAACACGCTCTCGACATACAGGCAGTAGGTCAAGCCGGCGCCCGGGTCCGGAAGAGGCTGTACTACCTGGCAGCAGCCTTCACCGGTACGGCGCTGTGGGCAGCAGTCGAAGCCCAGGAGCCGCAGCGTGCCCACGGTCATCTGAACAAGGCCATGACGCTCGCTGGCATGGCAGACAGCAGCGAGATGCAGATGCGGCTGTGGGGACACGCCGCACTTCTCTCCTACCAGCAGCTACACATTCACGACGCTGTAGCAGCCGCCGAAGCAGGCAGGCGAGCGTACATCTGCCGCCACGACACGCTCTTCCGCTCTCTGGCCAGTGCGCGCCTGGCCGGAATCCTCGCCGGAATGGGCGAAGGCTCCGCCGCCCACCGCACCCTGATCCAGGCAGAGAACTCCTACGAACGTGCCGACGTCGCAAAGCAGCGACCTGCGTGGATGTCCTTCTACGACCGCGCCGAGCTAGACGGATTGGCAGCCCTCGTCCTGGCCCGTCTGGGCCAGCACGCCGAGGCGGAAGCGCGACTGCACCAAACGCTCTCGCTTCTGCGCCCTGAGCTCCGCCGAAACCGCACGTACTACAGCATCAACCTGGCGCTCGCGCAGCTCGCTCAAGGAGAGGCTGACCAGGCCGTCGCTACGGCCCTCCCCCTACTTCCAGACAGGGGCCAGCCAGCGTTGTCTGGGCGGCACCTAGTACTAATGAAGAAGTTCAGCCGGGGACTCACCCACGTGGCCCCAGGGTCAGCATTCACGAGCGAGTGGCAGAACCGCTTCGCCGAAGGAGACAAACTGTGAGCACGGTCGATGTGAAGCACTACGTCGCTGCTGACCTTCCCGAGATCCGGCAGCACATCCTCGACATCCACGTCGAGGTCAGGCACCGCGACTTCGGTCTCACCGGACCGTTCTACGATGTCGAGCGATTCGACGAGCGGTTGTCGGCCTACTCATCCCGCCCCGGCTGGACCGCGGTTCTCGGCTACGAAGATGACCAGCCTGTCGGCTTCTGCTTCGGAACTACCCTGGCGCCAGACACGAAGTGGTGGCACAACATGCTCACCCCGCTCTCGACGGAGATGACCACCGAGTCCGGCAAGCGCACCGTCGCCCTCAACGAGATCGTCGTGCGCAAACCCTGGAGGGGCCGCAGCATCGCATGGCAGTTGCACGAAGCATGGCTCAGCCACCGCCAGGAAGAACGGGTGACCCTCTTGGTGAACCCGATAAACGGTGACGGTGCTGTGCAAGCCGTCTACGAAGCCTGGGGCTACCGCAAGCTCGGTGACCAGAAGCCCTTCCCCGATTCCCCCGTATTCTCCGTGATGCTGCGCCCTGTCAGGCAAGGCTAGTCAGAAGACGACGCCATGCTTGCATCCGGCCGCGGCCCGAAGCTGCGGCGACAGCGCGGGTGACTGATCGGCCAGTTCGCTGCCTCCTCGACGGTACGCAGCGACCGGTTGGCCTTGTCGGGGTCCTGGTGAGACGTCCATCCGCAGTCGAACCCGTCAAAGACCTCGACCATGCCAACACCGGCCTGCCGCGCTCGGTTGAGGGTGCCGGCGTTGTAGGCGACAGCCGACTTCGCCAAAGTCGCGGCCTCGGCCCAGGCCCGTACGGGGACGCGTGCCCTGTTCCGATAGACGACGTACGTCAGCTTGTGCGCAGCGGCCAGTCGGTCGGCGAGGTTCTTCGCGGCCTGCTTCGCGGTCATGCTGCCTGCGGCCAGCAACGGTACTTCGCGCCGGACCGCTTCCCGCGCAGCGCGGTAGAACTGGCTGGCCATCCGCTCGGCTTCCTCGGAGCGGCGCAGGACGTCGGCGTAGGAGTCTGCCGCAAGCGACTGGAGGGCGTCACGGTGAAACGTGGTCCAGGTGAATCTCATGCCCAGCGTCTCGGCAGCCATTCGTCCGCCCTCCTCGTACAGGTGAGGGAGCTGCCTGTGCACAAACTGCCGGGCCTCCTGATCTACCCGCCGTCGGAAGTCCCTGATCGCCTGCTTGAACTCGTCTAGCGTCGCCAGGGTGTAGGGCGTACGCGGGTTGTCCTCGAACTTGGCGATCACCTCCAGCTGCTTGGCTTCGAGGCGGTGCCATGCGTCCTCGAGTACAGCGGCAACCCTGCGCGCGATTTCGTTGGGGTCGCCCGGCACCAGCGGCGGCCACTCGTACGGCATGGCCGCCTACCTTGTGCGTCGGGACGGCAGAAGCGGCGCGGTGACCAGGTCGGCGCTGGCCTGTCCTGCCGCCGGGTCATCCGGGGCGACGAGTTCAGCGAGGCTTGCGATCTGACGTTCCAGTCCGCCGAGGTTGTTGCTCTGGTCGATGGTGACCACGCCGTCGACTGTCATGCGCAGCGGCTCGGCGAGCAGCTTGGCACGGCGCTCGGCGAGGATTTCGGCAGCGACGGCGCGGGTGCGTCCGAGACGGGTGTATCTGGCGACAAGGTCCTGCTCGTCTGTGGCGGTGCCGAGCTGCGCGCGCAGCCAGGCCAGGTGGATCGGGTCCATGTGCGCTCCGCTGGATGCGAGTTCCCCGCCCGCGCGTCGACGAGGGCACGGGCGGGCGGGAAGCAGGGTCAGGCTTCGCTCTCGACGGTCTTCTGCCGCCGCCCAGTGCCGGGGCGCGCCGGCTCCGGGCCAGCTTCCTCGATGGTCGCGATCTCCGGCTGCTCGCCGGCGAGACTGGGATCATCGAGCGTCACCGTCTCTGGATCCTCATCCCGCAGGCTCGGGTCATCGAGCGTCGGAGTATCCACCTCCCATGCGTCGGGATGGGTGATCAGTTCGGCGACGGCCTCGTCCGGCTCGTCTCCGGGCTGGAGGATCACCGGCTCGTGCCTCGTCGGGTGGATGAGGTGCACCGCGGTGCGCAGTCGGCGGCCCATCACAGCACCTTCGCCACGAGGTGAGCCCGCGGGTCGTGCATGACGGGCATCGCGGAAGCGTTGACCTTGGTCCAGATACGGATCGGGTCAGCATCGACGTCTCGGGTGACGACAATGCCCGGGGCTTCCTCCCGCTCGATCTCCGGGTTCTTCCCCGACGACAGGACGATCGAGTCAGCATTGAGTCCCCACTGCACGTTCGCCCACTTCTGGCGCTGCGGCGGAACGTAGATGTACCGGTCGTCAGGGATCGGCTTGGTCCACACGCCATCGACGCGCACCTGCCCCTTGTAGATGCGGACCGGCGGCAGGCCGTACTCGATTCGCACCGAGTTGACCTGGTCAGGGGTAAGCGAGGCGGTCGGCGTGGTAGACGGGTTCACCGACCGGTGGAAGGCCGCGCGGTAGGCATTGTTGGCTGCCCACGTGTTCACGACGCGGCGTGAGGTGAGAGCGAACTCGGGGCTCGGCGAGCCGATGTCCTCCAGGTACTGGAGCCACCCCAACTCGTCACGGATTGCGTCCGCCGTCGGGTCAGACCACAACTTCGGCGCCGTCGGCATGTTTTCGGCTGGCACGCTGAAGTCGACTTCGGTGATGAAGTTGTTCTCGTTGACGGTGAGCTTTCCGTCGAGCAGAACATCGGCTGCGGCCAGCTCGATACGGCCCTTGGTCGCCTCGACGTGCCGCTCGGTGTCGTTGTAGAGGTTCTTCACGAGGCGCTCGGCGTCAGCGCCGCGCTGCATCTCGTCGAGGATGATCTCCTGCTCGCTCACGGTGAGCTTCTGCGAGATGACGGGCAGACCGCCCTTGCGTGTGGTCTCCCACGCCTCTCGGGTCGCCAGCGGAGCCGAGGCATCGTACGCCCGGAACTTCGCCGCGTTCACGTAGCGGCCGGAGTCCGTGATTTCCCACAAGGTGCTCTGGCGCTTCAGAGCCGGGAAGACTGGGCTGTCGCCTGTGGTGAGCGTCCACTCGTCCGGTGTCGGCACAGTCCGGGCGAACACCGTCAGGTCGCGGGTGGTGGCGTCCTTGATCAGGTCCTGAAGAGACATGGTTCAACGGCTCCTTACACGTACCGGATCTGAGCGTTGGTGGTCGTCACGTCGGCAGGGTTGAAGCCTCCAGGGACCTTCGTCACGCGGACGGTGCCGTGCCACAGCAACGCGGCGGGAACTTTCGCCGCGGTCGGCGAGAACAGCGTCTCGGCCATGACGAAGCCGGCGAGGACCTGGCGGCCGTCGGCCGCGGCCTTGTCGAACGGCCCGTACAGGCCGGAGGCGGTGATCTTCCCGACCGGTACGCCGGACTTGAAGAGGCTGTAGGGCTGGCTGGTGTCGGTGGACGGCGTGTAGTGCACGCCGGACGTGAACTTGGCGATGTCGAGGGTGATGGTGTCGGTGTCGTCGGTGCCGTGTCGGCCGCCGAGCCACTCGATGTTCGCCGTGACGCTTCGCTGCGTCGTCATCGGCTGAAGCATGGTGAAGCCCCTCCCAGGGACGCGATGGCGGTATCCGCGCGCTCACCAATCGATGGCGCCGTCCACGGAGTTGGGAGGGGCGTGGTCCCCAGGTCCGGCCTTGTCCCGCCGGTGGGAATGAAGCCTTGGTCAGGTGGTGATGTAGCCGCGCTGCCTGGCCATGTCGAGTCCGGCAGAACCTGGCTTCGACGGCTGGCTGCCCCGTGCGGGCGGGCCGCCAGCGGGCGAGCCTCCCGGCGCGGGCGGCGCAGTTTCCCGCGCCTGACCGAACATCTGGGGGCGGCGCTCCTTCAGCTGCTCAGCGGCCGCTGTCACTGCCCCCTCGTCAGCGTCGGGCTGGTCGGCCAGTGCTCGATCGAGGAGGACCGCAGCGTCGGCCAGGTCCTCGCCACTCGCGCCGAGCCCGGAGAGCGCGGCGCGGCGTACCGCGGCGCGTTCTCGCGCGACGGCTTCGGCGAGACGCTGCTCTGCCTGCTGCTCCTTCTCAGCGGCAGCCTGCTCGCGGCGCTCGGCCTCGGACAGTGCGGCCTGATCCGCCTCGCGCTTCGTGGTGATGAACTCTGACAACGCCTCAGAGTTGTCGAAGCCCAGATCACCCAGGAGCTTCTTCACGGCGGCCCGGCCGCCCTGCGTCTTTTCCCGGGCCAGCAGCCGCGACAGGTCCTCCTGGGACACACCACCACCCTGGGGTGGACCGTCGTCGTTCGCGGGGTCCTCCGGCGAGGCGCCGAGGATCGGGTAGATCGGGCGGTTGTCGGCACGGTGGCCGATTGGCGCGAGCGGCGAGGGAAGCGAGCGGCGCGTCATGCGTGAACCATCCAGTAGTCTCCAACGCCCCCGCGCCGAAGATCAGTCTAGCTAGGGATCGCAATGGGGCGTTTCCAAATGCAGTTATGCCCCAGTCGACCACTTGACCGCTCTGGCCATCGGGCTTCCTCAGGCGAGCGCCATTCCTGCCGTCCACACCCCACGGAGTGAAGAAAACTGGCGGGATACCGGACCTGTTCAACAACAGGGCGATCTTGACCACCGTTTGAAGACCAACCGCCAACACCAGCCTGGGGCAACACGGTTCGGTCCAGCCACCAGGAGAGAACTCGTTGACCACTCCGCTCTACATATGTAGAGTTAGCGTCATGAAAACTCCGTTCCGCATCACGTCGGCAACGCTAGACGTGCTGGAAGCGTTTCTAGGGGTTCGGGAGGGTCTGCATGGCTTCGCTGTTGCGCAGGCTGCCGGCAGGCCGACTGGCAGCATCTATCCGATCCTGGCTCGAATGGAAGAAGCAGGCTGGCTGGCAAGTCACTGGGAGTTGGAGCATCCCGAACCCGGCCGTCCACGCCGACGCTTCTACACGCTGACACCCGACGGTATGACTGCCGCGCGAACCGTTGTGCTTGAGCGGCGCGGAAAGCTGCCAACTCCCGCAGGTGGGCAGCAAAATCGACCTGCCTTCGGCTTCACCATCCGCTGGGAGGCGGCCCGATGATCCTCGAGACGGTTCTGGCGATCATCCTCGGCTTGATCGTCAACGAGGCGTGCGATGTCTCCTCATACCTCGCCGAAAGGCTGCTGAAATGGGGCGCGCGGCGCATCCCGGGCGAGGGCAACGCCGAGCGATTTGAGGAGGAGTGGCTGGCGCTGCTTCAGGAAAGACCCGGCAAGCTCCTCAAGCTCACCTTCGCGTCGTGGCTAGTCATCCGTTCGACCGTCAGCTTGCGGGGCATCTATCGGCAGCACGGAGCACGGGACCGAAGCGCCGTCTCCTCGTCCCCTTGGCCAGTGGAGTCTCTCAGCGGTCTGCAGTTCGAAGAGATGGCTGTGACTCTGATTCTCCGCGACGGATTCAAGAAGCTGCGACTCGTCGGTGGACCGGGGGATATGGGTATCGATGTTGTCGCCATCGCGCCGGACGGCCGGACCGTAGGCTTCCAGTGCAAGAACTTCAGCGGTCGGCGACGTGTCGCGTCGCAGGTGCTTCAGCAAGTTGCAAGTCACCAACTTAGCTCGGAGATTGACGAGCTCGTTGTTGTCACCAACGGGTCCTTCTCGCCGCCGACACGTGACTTCGCGAAGGCTCACCGGATCCACACCATCGACGGACATACGTTCCAACAGTGGTTCAACGGCAGGCGATCCCTGAGCGAGATTCTTCGCGAGCGAAGGCGCTGACGAACGGCGCGGCCTGAGCAACACTGGTGTTGCTCAGGCCGGCCTATTGGGTTGCAAATGAGCGCCCAGCCGCCGATCGCCTCGGATGGATGGCCGGCGCTCATGGTCAGAACCGCACCGGCAGCGCGAACAGCCCCCTGGCACGCATGGATGGCCGCCAACGCAGCTCATCACGCGGCGCGTCCAGTTCTAGGTCCGGGAAGCGCCGGAGCAGCGTGGTCACTGCGATTTGTGTTTCCAGCCGTGCCAGAGGGGCGCCCACGCAGTAGTGGATGCCGTGCCCCAGGGCCAGGTGGCCACCGTCCCGCCTGTCGACATCCAGACGGTCAGGGTCGGGGAAACGGTCAGGGTCGCGGTTGGCGGAGGCCAGCGACAACATCACCGTCTCCCCGGCCGGGATCGTCACCCCGCCGATCTCCACGTCTTCGATGGGGAAACGGCGGATCGCGAGGAGCGCCGGGCCGTCGTAGCGGGCGAACTCCTCCACTGCGCCTTCGACCTTGGCCGGGTCGTCGCGAAGCGCGGCCAGTTGCTCCGGGTGGTCCAGAAGCGCCAGCACAGCGGTGCCGATGAGTTGCACCGTGTTCTCGTAACCGGCGAACAACATGAGGAACGCGAGTGACGTCAGCTCGTCCTCGCTGAGCTTGTCACCCTCGTCGCGCACGTTGATCAGATCCGTCAGCAGGTCGTTGCCAGGCGTACGGCACTTTTCGGCGATGAGTTGGGTGAAGTACGCCAGCATCGCGGGCACAGCATGCTTCGACGCGCCGGGGTTCTCGGGATCCGGGGCGACCAACGCATCGGTCCAGGCCCGAAAGTCCCGACGGGAGTGATGCGGCACACCCAGCAAGTCGCAGATGACGGTGATCGGCAGCGGCGCGGCGAACTCCGCGACGAGGTCGGCGTGCCCCCGGCCTGCCACATCGTCCAGCAGCTGATCGGCCAGAGCTTGGATCCCAGAGCGCATCTGCTCCACGCGGCCGGGTGTGAAGGCCTTGGTGACCAGCCGCCTGATGCGGGTGTGGTCGGGCGGGTCCATATTCAGCAAGTTAGCGTCGAGCGCCGGGGGCAGCGAGAATCCGCGGTAGTTGCCGGGAGCCCGATGCACTTTGTCCAAGGACAGCCGCGGGTCAGCCAGCAGGCGCCTTGCGTCCGCATAGCTGGTGACCACCCATACGGGCACCCCGTCTGGCCCGGTGATCCGGTGCACTGGCCCGGCTTCCCGTAGACGAGCGTAAGTGGCATGAGGGTCAGCAACCAGCGTGCTCAGATCAGGGATCTCGGTAGCCATGATCGCTAGCCTAGGCTGATCATCCTCAACCTCATCCGGTCACCCCTCAGCCGAGCCGGATGGTCCGCCAGCCTCGTCCGCTGCGGCTGACCGCACCCACCTGTTCGAGCCGTCTCAGCTGGTACTCGACCGAGCTCGGGCTGGAAAGACCGACCTGCTGCCCGATCTCTCGGATCGTGGGACCCTCGCCGTGATCGACGATCCACTCACGAATCACGCGCAGGATCTGAGCCTGGCGGTCGGTGATCTCGTTCACGTCTTGCCCGTTCGCATGAGTCCGCGCGCCTGACGGCGGAGCTCGGGTGCAGCCGCCGTCGACCTGCCCAGTCTGAAGTGGGATTCGTCGGCGGCTAGCTGGGACGAGAGCATGATCAAGCGACGCCGGAGCGTCGTGCTGCTGGCCTGGGCGGGCAGCTGGGCGAGGGCCTCATACGTGCGGATCCAGCCGGTCTGGGCCTGGAGCAGATTTTCGGGGAAGAGGTTTCGCGCCATGGCCAAATTAGACCACGTGTTCGATTTGCTTCGCACGCCGACCATCCCCATGCGGTGCTCACTGAACAGGCTGCCCTGGTCACCGAACCGAGCCTGCGGCGGGGAGGCGACAGGGCTCTGGACGGAAGGGATCGTGGCGAAGGTGATCCTGCGCCATTCGCCGTACGGGCTACTCAGGGGCGGTACGGTGTCGCCGACCAACCCTGGAGGAGAGCAGCATGGCGACTGGCAAGGTTAATTAAGTGGTTCAACGCGGAAAAGGGCTTCGGCTTCATCACGCAGGACGCCGGCGGCCCGGATGTGTTCGTTCACTTCTCCGCCATCCAGACCACCGGCTTTAAGGAGCTACACGAAGACGACCTGGTCGAGTACGACGTGACCCAAGGGCCCAAGGGTCCCCAGGCAGAAAACGTCACGAAGCGTTAGCCGGCACACGGGGCCGGATCATTGTCCGGCGCCCGTCAAGCACCGTGCTCACTGGCGGGAATCAGCGGAGCTTCGGGCAATTCGGGGTCCGCTGGGGGAAGCCCGAGGTACGCGCGTACAGCGGCGTTGTCGCCGGTGGCATCAGCCAAGCGGGAGGCCGCGTCGAAGGCGCGGGCTTGAATCAGCGTGATCTCTTTCTGCGCGTCTTCGATGGGGTATCCGGCGTCCTGGAGCATTCGTATGCCGGTCTCTGCTGACATGACCCCGGCGCCGACCGCCTTGACTACCTCGTCGAGAACGGCAGCCCGGTCGGTCGGGGTGTGCGGTCCCCACACCAGTCGCGCCACGAGCGATTCGCCCAGAGGCCAGTCCTTCGCCTGCCCGGCCTGGTGGAGGCGCTGCACCATGCGCAGCAGGACGGCGTACTTGTGAGCTCGAGCGAGACGCATCGACGCGACCAGTGTGTCTAGCGGACTCAGTGCGAGCTGTAGCGCGTACCCGGACGGCAAGGCGGTCGGGTCAAGGGTGCCCAGGCCGGCGGCGGTGAGGCGGCTGTTGGCAGCGATGCGGTCGAGGAGATGGTCGACGCGGGCGCGCAGCTCGGCAAGCTGCGCCGAGGTGTTGAGCACGTCCATGCGACCGCTGTCACTGAGCTGCCACACAGTTCCGGCCGCGACTTTCACAGGCAGCGGCTGGCCAGTGGTGCGATCGATGGGCAGGCGCGCGCCAGCGAGGCCGATGATCGGTGAGCCGGTGGTGGCGCTGGCCGCGGAGGAATCGGTGTCGGTGGCGGACAGTTCGTCGATGGCCTGAAGGACGGTGGCGAGAGTCGGTTTTCCCCAATGATCGCCCGAGTGGGGGATGTTGTTGGTGATGTGGATCAGGGGGATGAAGTCGCACCGAAGGTCTAGCCGGTCAAGGACTTCGCCGTCCGAGCGAACACGGAAAGTCGCCTTGTGTAGAGGGAGTTCGTAGAGCAGGTCCGAGTGCTTGAGCTGGTCCAGCTCCCATTCGGCGTCGGTGAGGTAGCAGGTGTAGGCAGACGGTCTGCCCGGCGCCCACGGGTACGAGCGAGTGATTGCACCGCTGCCGGGATGGACTGAGTCGCCGGGGGTGAGCACAGCCGATCCGTCCTCCGCGTACATGGCCTCTCGGAGGGGCCGACCGTCCTTCGCCTGTCCGAGGCGTGTGGCCGGGCCGATCGGCGCCAGTTCGTAGGTGATCCGGCGCAGCCTCGCCTTTGTGCCACGTCGAGTGTCCTCGGGTATCTCCCAGGCCAGGTGAACCCGGGAAGGGAAGTCGGCTGTGTCCTGGGCGCTGTCGTCCGGCCACTCAGGGAAGTACAGGCCCGGATCCCAAGTCCGGAGGATGACGCGTCCCTTGGCTGGTTCCCATGCCAGCGTGTAGACGGCGTCCCCGAGGAGGATTGCGGTGCGCTCGGCTTGCTGGAGGCGCAGCGGCAGCAGTTCCTTCTCTGCCCATGTCCGCAGCCGTTCCTGTACGGCGGCCGCCATGGTCTGGTCCGGCGCGGGCTCGCCGTCGGCGTGTTCCGCGCCGGGCACGGTGATCGTCTGCTCCGCGCCGAGCAGATACCCAAGCGCGGTGTCGACGAGCTTGCTGGAATCGCCAAGCTCGCGCCGCTCTTCGCCGGCTGAGTCGTCACCGGTGATCGCGGCGACCTGACCTGCTTGATTGGCGTCGTACGCCGCCAGCAGCCGGTAGGCGGACAGGCGCCGCAGGTCCTCGTCTGGCATCCAGGATGAGGTCAGCTCCGCCCAAGCGTTGCGGCCCGGTCGGCGCGGGTCGGCCATGACTGGCTTGTAGTCCAGCCAGCTCCAGACGTCAGTGATCAGCTCGCGCAGGCCCACGGCGCCCCTCCAGGCAGTCGGCCCCACGCCGCAGGAACAGCCTATGCGGCCGATGCACAACCCTGGGGCTTTCACGTCACTTCCCAGCCGCCTCAGGCACGGCCTCGTCGTAGCCGGGCATACCCGGAGGGGTCTGCTGCACGATCGGGTGCCACCGCGTCACATGACTCGCTGATCCGACGGCAGGAGCAGGGCAGTTTCCTCATCGGGCTGTTTCGGTACCGACGGACCGTTCAGCGTCGGCCGTCGAAGCGGTCGTCATCGATACCGGCGGGCAGGGTGTCGAGTTGGTCTGGATCTGCGAGTTCAGTCAACCCGTGCACGGCTGCGTCCATGCGGTCCGGGCTGTCCATTCCTTCGACCCAGGTCACCATCTGGTCCTCCAGCTCGGCGTACTCGCCAACGTGGTGGACGAGCTGCTGTTCGTAGAGCTGGGCTACCGGTGCGGCACGCAGGCGCTTTCCGACCTTGGCGGTCACCTCAAGGATCATCGGCATGAGCAGGCCATTTGTGACGCCTACGCGGCGTAGCTGCTCCCACGCCTGCATGACGATCTGGCGGGCCATGTCCCCGCCGTAGTTCTTCTCGACCACGATCGCGTCGGCCTTGAGTTCGAGCGCGAGGCGGCAAGCAGCCAGGCCCCAATCGTTGGCTCCCATGGAACCGGATCGGTCGGCGAGGACGTAGAGCTGCCGGTCGAAGTCCCGGCCGACGCCGATGACACCGGTCTCGTCGCCGACGGCGGACTCCCCGCCGGCGGGGTCGACGGCCACGACGATGCGCGCCATGTCGATGCCGGAGAACTGGACGGCGTTGATGCGAGCGGTGTCGATCCACTCGCGCTTCCAGACGCCTCCCTCGGGCGGACGTGGCTTCTGCATGTAGAGGGCACCCCAGACCCGTTCGCCGACCCGCTTGCGCGTGCGAGCGTGGTGGGCGGCATCGAATCGTTCGGTCCACAGTGGTTGGCCGAGGGACCGGCCAAGCGGATCGTCGGCGCTGTCGGCGAGGGCTGGCAGGTCAATGACGCGCCACGCGTCCCGCTCGGTGGCGAGGATACGTCCGGCAAGGTCGTCTTCGTGCCAGCGCGTCTGGATCAGGCAGATGGCACCGGTCGGTTCGAGGCGGGTCTGGAGTACGGAGGTCCACCAGTCCCAGGCGCGTTTGCGCATGGTTGGGCTGTCGGCGTCGGCCATGTCCTTGACCGGGTCGTCGACGATGGCGATATGGGCGCCGCGCCCGGTCAGGCCGCCGCCGATGCCGGCTGCGAGCAGTCCGCCTTCTCCGCCGAGGATGTCGAAGCGGTTGGCGGCCTGCGAGCCGGTCTTGAGCTGGATGCCGAGTTCGTCACCCCAGGTGTAGATGGCGTCTCTGATCCAGCGGCCGTGGTCGTCGGCGAGGTCGGCGGAGTAGCTGGCGATCATCATGCGGTGGCCAGGGTTGCGGCGCAGATACCAGAGGGGTGCCCAGCGTGAGGCGCGTCGGCTCTTGCCGTGCCGCGGGGGCATGGTGAGCATGACGCGGTCGCACCGACCTTCAGCCATGTCGATGAACGCTCGATCAATGAGGTCCAGGTGCGGTGCCTGCATCTCCCGTCCGCCGGTCAGCACGGCGGCGAGGGCACCCGGCGAACGGTCCATAGCCAGTCGGCGTTCGACTCGGGCCAGTCCGGCGCGCAGTGTCGGCGATGCGGCCCGAGCAATGGCGCGGCGCTGCTCTTGGGGGAGCGTCTTGTAGTGGGCGATGACGGTCGCGCGGTCGCGCGGTGTCATGCGCTGTCCGGATCGGTGAGGGCGATGAGGGCATCGAGTTCGTCGGCGATGACGTTCTCGACCTGGACCGGTCCGCTGGCCGGGCCGGACAGCTCTGTTCTGACCGGCATGTCGAGGCCGAGTAGCCGCGCACGGCGCTCCATGATCCGCAGGGTGCGGTCGATGGCGGCGAGGTCCTGGTCTCGGACGGCCTTCTTGTAGGCGACGAAGAACAGCCGGTCGAGCCGGTCAGCTTCCAGGGCCCGCAGCTCGTCCACGTCGTCGTTCAGCGCGGCACGGCGGTCGGCGAGGGCGGTGCGGACGTCCCGACAGGCGGCGTGGATCAGGGCCTCATCGGTGGGCGGCTCCTGGTTCTTGCGATACCGCTCGATGCCGTACCCCTGGGGGTAGGCGATGCCATCGGAGTTGGCGGTCGGGTCGGCGGCGAGCTTGCGGGCGATCGTCAGCCAGTCCACGCCGGCGAGTCGTAGGTCGATGGCGTCCGAGCGGCGGCGCGCGATGGCTGCACGCGCGGCTTTGTCGGGGCGTCCCACGGCGGGGTCCTCCACAGCTCGGGTGCGCCCCCGCGCCCGGTCCATGATCCCATTTCCGGCCCGTCGACGGCCTTCGACCGCTTCACTGTGGCGGCCATCGTGCAGCTGCCCTGCAAGTCCTATGCGTTGGTGGCGGGTTGGGAATGCGTAGCGGGGCCGGATGAAGGTCGTCCGGCCCCGCTCTGGTCACATCAGAGACATCTGTTCGCCCTCACCGGGCCTCTTGGGCGGTACGTATTCTGGCGGCGCGTCCGGGGCGCTGCGCTCGGTTCGCAACCACCACGCGAATTGGTAGTTGCGGCAGGTCCGGAAGCGGATCGAGTTCCGGCGCGGCTCGCCGTCGGGGATGCTGTGCTCGCCCCATCCCATGATGGGGCGAGCGTTGGTCAGCTGTACGTGGAGGCCAGGCACAAGGGCGGACCCTTCCCAGTGCTCTCCTGGTGCGCTCTCAAAGGCCAGGTGCGCGTTGTCACTCCACTTCCACGGGTTGGGCAGTGCGCACAGATACCAGGCCAGGGGCTGGTTGTGCTCGGGAAGGTCGACGGTCTGGTGCCGGCGACTGACGTCTACTCGGGGTCGGTCCGGTTGGCCGAAGCTGCGCAGGCAGTGCTGCTCGAGGGCTACGTGCCGCACGCCCGCCAGCCACATGATGTGGTACCGAGTTCGCGATTCAATTTGGACCTGTATTCGCTGCGGCATGCGCTCCCCATTCACCCACTCAAACGGCGAGAGATTCATTTCTCTCTACTACCAATTTTATCAAATTTCCCACCAATTCCAGATGCCTGTCATGTCGGAATCCATTCGGGTAAGGCATATTGAATTCCTCTTCGAATGCCTTCTCGTATTCCTCTTTGGGGAGGGGAATGGGGCGGCGGCAGGTGGCTTTGAGGTTGGAGCCGCTGAGGTCGCTGACCTGCACGTCCTCGAAGTAGCGGCGCAGTAGGGGCTCCAGCGTTTCGGGGGTGTGGAAGCGGAGCTTCTGCCACTTCCCTTTGACGAAGTTCATCTCCACGTTGTCCTCGTCGAGGAAGCTCATCTTCGTGGTGGCTGTCTGCGAGGTGACCCGCTTGGCCTGCTCGTCCCGGAGTTCACGGGCGAGGTTCCGGGTGCCGAGGCACACGACTCCGTCAGCCGCGCATAGGGCGTTGACGGTGGCCATCACCCAGTGCTGGTAGTCGAGAGAGGTGGTGGCGTTGATGACGGAGTCCAGAACCACTACGTCGTAGAGGCCGTTGGCCTGGATGTCCTTGTCGATTTCGCGGATCATGCCGACGACGGCGCGGATATCGACGGCGTACGAGCCGTCCCGGCAGCGGTAGGGCTCGTAGTCGTGGATGTTGAAGCCCTTGGCGCGCAGGTGCTTGGCGTAGTCGCCGTACCCGGCGCCGAAGTCCACGACCCTGTGTGAGGGCTTGAGCCACGGCGTGACCAGCTGGTCCCAGGTCTCGGAGCCGTAGGCGAGCTTCCCGGCCTTGGCCTTGGAGGAGAACTTGCGGAGCCGCTTGGGCTGCACGATGTGCTGGTTCCACACTGGGGCCTTGCTCTCGATGGCCGTCCAGTCGTATACGCCGTACTCGCCGGTGAGATCGGCGTGGAGCTGGGCGGCGTCGGCGGACGTCACGGTCCAGGCGAGGAGATCGAAACGGGAGATGGAGGCGACGACGGCGTATTCGGCGTTGAGGACGATGCGGCCCTGGTCGTCGATGACGACGCTGCCCCAGGGGCCGTGGCCGGCGGTCATGTGGCCGATGGCGTTGACGAAGGAGAGGTTCTTCCGTTCGGCCACGCGGATGGACTGCCACGGTATCCACGACCACTCGCCGATCACGCCGGGCTCGGCGTAGACGACGCTGGCCTCTGTCTCGACGCGGTTGTGCAGCAGGTTGAACTGGATCTCATCCTGGAGTCGGACCTTGGTGCCGAGTATGACCGCGGGTGTGTGCGTCAATCCGATGGCCTGGAGCCCTTTGGTTCTCTGGTGGCCGGCGACGAGCGTGCCGTCCGCGTTGAGGATGACCGGCTTGACGACGCCATGGCGACGCAACGACGCCTGGAGCCGGACGAATGCTTCCTCGCTGAGGCGGCGCGGGTTGTAGTCGGCGGGGCGCAGCTGGTCGAGCGGGTACGCCTCGTGGAAGGTGGTGGTGGGTGCGCTGCTCATGCGGGCTCGCCTTCCTGATGGGCCTGCTGGAGCACGTGCCAGCCGAAGCCGAGGTCGCTGTTGGTGTCGTCCACGAACTTCGTGTAGATCGCGTTGAGGGCTTCGACCTCTTCAGAGGTGATGCGGACGCGCTTAGACTCCCACTGGAGGTAGCCCCACTGGAGGTAGTCGACGGTGGCTGCGGCTCCGGTGCCCGCGCCGTCGGAGGTCAGTTCGAGGGTTTCGGGCAGGGATGTGTCGTCCAGGAGCCGGTCCACGCTCTCGCGGTCGTACCCGGTGCCAGCGAGGTCCGGGATCTCGGAGAGGACTTCGGCCAATAGACCGGTGTCGTATCCGGCGAGGTCGTTGGTCCGGTTGTCGACGATCACGATTCGGGCTGCCGCGTCGTCGTCGACGTCGACCCATGTGACGGCGATCTGATCCCAGCCGAGTTGCTGGGCGGCTGCGTGCGTGTGGTTGCCCGCCAGGATCTCATTCGGGCGTCCGGTGAGCGTGCCCTTGTTGACGACGATGGCCCTGTACTGACCGTTGACGGTCAGCGATTCCGCAATGGAGGGGATGTCGCCGCTGCGAGGGTTGCGGTAGTACGGCGCGAGGTCCCCGGTGGGGACGGCGAGCGGCAGCAGCTGTTCGGGGATATTAGCGGGCGTCGGGGTCACGTGGCGGTTCCCTCTGTGTAGGCCGTTCCCCGCGCCCTACGGTCGTCAACACTAGACGATCAGCTGGCGCCTGCCGTCAGTTGAATGAGCTGCGGTTGGCCGGAGCGGGAATGGTCGTCGGCAACTGCGGGCCCCTCTCGCCCGGCACCCGCCCCACGAGACCGGCGGTACGCCTCAGCGCGCGCTCGCTGATGGTTGGGGTTTGTGGTCTGCTCGGCCTGCCAGCCCGAGCCGCTGTCTGTTACGAAGGTGTGGCGTCGAGAGTTTCGATGCGGGCAGCGATGTTGTGGCGATGGGCCGAGGTGAGCCATGCAGCTTTGCTCTGTGTGTCCGGCTCGGAGTCGGTGGCGGGCTGGGCCTGCTTGATGTGGTCGAATCCGGTGCGTAGGCGGGCAGCTTCGCCCGCCGTGAGGGGGGTGCGCTCGGCGCGGTCGATGAGGTTGGGGATCTGGTCGGGGGTCACCGGTAGGTCCTTCATCGGCTTCTCCTGCGGAGCTGGAGGTGGATGACCCCTGCCACGACGAAGGCCGGGAGGTGTAGGACGAGACTGGCGTAGAGGAGGGGCCAGCCGAAGCCGGCCTTGGTGAGAGCCGACACTGCAACGGCGGAGGCAGCCACGAGAAGGGCGGCCACCGCATAGGCGGCGAGGCAGATTGCGGTCCTCACCGGTTGTTGCATCCGCAGATGCCGGAGGGGAGGCACCAGGAGTCGCAGGCCCGGCACCACTCGGCGCCCGGTACGGGCGGGGTGCGGTGGCTGGTCTGCGGTTCGGGCTGTTCGGGGTTCATCCTGCGTGTCTCCTGGTGCGTGATCGGCAAAGTGCTTGCTCGAAGATGGTGATGCGTTCGCTGATCTTTTCGGGGTCCGGCTTTGGCCTCAGGCGCTCAGGCAGTGGGCCGTCGCGTTCTTGGAGGAGGCGCAGGTACAGGTCGCGGTCTTCCGGGTCCCCTTTGAAGTCCTCTGCGTTCATGGCTCTCCTGAGTGCACGGGGACCCGCCCCCGGCGTGATGCGGGGGCGGGTCCGATCGTGATCGTGGATGTGGCGGCGCTCGGGGTGGCTCCGCTCCGGCGCGGAGCCGGTGCCTGGCGGATAGGGCGCGGGGGATTGGCCACCCGCCAGGCACCGAAGGGGATGCCGCATGCCACGGCGCGTGGGCGGGCCGGTTCCTCGGCTGCGGTCGTTCCCGCCAACAAGATAGACCGTATCACTCTTGAGTGTTGGGATCTATTTATAGAGGGGGTGAGTCCTCGCATCCGTAGCCACCAAAGGGAACCGTTCCATGAGCGGTCGGAGCGTCCGTGTAGAACAGGCCCTGCCGGACGGCTTGGGGCGTGGTGGTGAAGTCCTCGCACCTGAACAGGGGGCGGTTGATGCTGGAAGGAAGCGCGGCTCAGCCCGCAAGTTCCTACGCGCGGCCGCTCCAGTCTCGAGCGACCGCGCTGCTGGAACGGAACGACTGATGAGCTAGCGACCGTCAGGTGAGGTGGAATTGGTGCTCAATCGTTCGCCATTGTGCGGAATGCCCAGGATGGTCGAGATCGAAGGTCGTTCCCGATGCCGCAGCACCCCCGTCCGCGCTGACGGGCTGGAAGTTGCCGTGATACTCGCCGCCCCGACCTGGATTGCTGCGATCCCAGTCGATGGCGAAGAAGATGGCCGTGTCAGTCACGAAGCCACTTACGGAGCCATCCATGCCTGCTGTTTGCGCGCTTCCCGTCAGCGAGGCATTGGTGGCACGGGGCTCCACGGTACTTTGTTGAATGCCTGTCATTTGCACCGTGAACCCATTGGTCTGCTTGAATTTCCAGTTACCCCTTGCATCACGTACAGCCATGGCGATCGCCTCTCTGGAGTGAACTCACCCGAGCCTCAACTTCGGTCAAGGGCTTGCCAACTTGCCTAAGTGCGACCCAACTAGGGGTGAGCGCACTCGGGTTACTGAAGCTGCCTTCTCAATGGAAACTCTGCTGAGCCTGAAGCGCAAACGGGGTGAGGTCTCACAGGCCTCAAGTGCTCGGGCTTGCGTTCGTAGCGGCGATACAGACGGCGGCATCCGGACAGCCCACTCGGTGAAGCGGCGGTGCGCGGTCGGCCCGGACGGGCCAAAGATCGGTGGCAGTGCCGCCACGTGCAGCCGGTCGTGGCCCCGAACACGATGACGGGGCCAGCACCTGCCGGTCGCCGGTCACGCCGCGATTGCTGCGGGCTCAGTCTCCGTCTCGATGGACTCCTCCGGCGCTCTCGGGTTCTCGGGCTCGGTGTCAGCGGCGGAGATGTCTTCGGTCTGCTCGGCTTCCATGGCGGGTTGGGCCTTCTGCTGGGCGCTGTCCGCCTCGGGGTCCAGCTGAGCGAGCACGGCATCTGCCTCTGCCACGAGGTCGGGTGCCGCTGCAGCAGGGTTGACCATGATCTCGCTGGCGTCGGCGTGTGCCTTCGCTTGGCGGAGCTGGAAGCGGGCCTTCTGAATGAAGGCCGCAACGCGATCCATCTGCTCCAGCCGCTTGCCCACCTGCCCCTCCAGAATGCGGGCCAGCTCCATGGGATCTGCTTTGCCGATGCCGTCCAGCAGCTCACACATACGCTCGATCTGATCGAGGTCGCTCTTGGTTTTGGCCTGCGCGCGGGTGCGCTGCGCCTTTTCCTCGGGAGTCATCTCCTCGACGTCGACCATGGAGTCCTGCTTCGCCGCCTTCTCCTGCTTGCGCATGGCGTAGGCGATGTGGACGAGCTGGTTGTCGCTCTTGTCGCCCTTCTTCCAGTCGTCGAAGACGGCCTTCTGGTTGTCCTTCGACAGGGCGGCGATCTGTACGGCGGCCTGGGTGCCGATGTGTCCGAGGTCGACGGCCGCCTGTATCTCAGGGCGCAGGTTGAGCAGGGCCAGGCGCTGGTTGACGTACTGCACGCTCTTGGAGAAGGCTTTTGCCACTCTCGCCACGGCCTCAGCGGCGGCCTCTCCCTCACCCCCATCCTCGTCGTGGACCTTCTTAAAGCCGCGCGCCTCCTCCAGCGGCAGCATGTCCTCGCGATTCAGGTTCTCGGCCATCGCCTTCTTGAAAGACTGCATGTCGCTGATCTCTTCGCCCTCAGCGAGGAGAACCTTCGTCTCGATGGTGAGGTTGCCGGCCATCGCGTTGGCGCGGAACCGACGCTCACCGGCAATCAGCTCGTACACGGGCTGCCCCTTGGAAGGGGCGAGGCTCAGCTTGCGAACAACGATCGGCTGGAGCAGTCCGTGCTCCTTGATGGACTCAGCCAGCTCGGTCAGAGCCTCCTCGTTAAAGGTCTCGCGGGGCTGCTTCGGGTTGCGGCGGATCTGGCGCATCTTCAGGGTCACGTACCTGTGGGCCACTTCGTCTCCAAGTGGTCGGTGGGGGGCACCTCCCCCTTCTGGTTCTATTCTATATGCATTCGAGAGGAGGGTCCATAATTCTCTGAGAGTTTTCACAGGTGAGACGCGTAAGCGCGGACCCCCTCCACGGAAGTCCGCGCTCACCAATCCTTACTATTCAGCCTGCCACCGCTCGACATCGAGGCCGGCTCGCGCCGGGTTGACCACCGCCAGAGCCCCCAGCGCGTCGAAGGCCGCCTCCTCATCAAGGCTGACACTTTCCGCACCGCCAGCTTCCCGCAGCCGGGCCAGCACTCGCTCCAGCTCGATCCCCACCCGTACCCTCCCGCGTTACCGCGCCCCGCCCCCGCACGCGACGGAAAAATTAGATCCCTACACAGACGAACTCGCGGCACATATCAGCTTGATTGAGTGGCGCCATACACGAACTCACAGCCCGATGGACGGAGGAGGGGTGGCGACCCGCTTGCCGAAATACGCGATCTACGACTGACGTTACCGATCTTGCTGCGCGCGACCACGCATTGTCAACCAACATAGACATTAGAGTGACCCGCGTTTCGGCCACACCACCCTGACGTTGAAGATAGTCACCACCACCGCCCACCCCTCGGCCCAGCATGCCGCAACAACAAGGAGCAGCCAGCACCATGCCGCTCGGCCCGGACACCCCCCTATCCAGCAAGCTCGCCGTGCTGCTCAGCAGGAAACGTGGAGTGGATGGGAAGACCCCGAGTACGCGCGCCATCGCGGCGGCCACGGCCGAGGCGTCTGGCGGCAAGCCGGCAATGACGCACCAGGTCGTGAACGACCTACTGAATGGCGTGAAGTCCAACCCTCAGGTGTCCCAACTCCTCGGGCTCGCACGGGCATTCGACAGTCCGGTAGCTTACCTTCTGCCCGGTTACAACGGTTTGACCTCCCTATCGGTCTACGAAGAGCACCAAGACGCCCGTGAGGCACTGCGGCTGATCCATGACCTGGGCGAAGCCGGAGCTGCCGAACTTCTGGAGGCTGCACGTGAGATCCGACTGCGACACGGGCGTAGCGATCTCTCTGTACCGGAAGTACCCGAACCGCCGCCGCCTGTGGCCGAGCCCCCTCGGCCAGGCCGGCGGAGGCGCCTCAGCTTCAGTGAGGCAGCCGAGCGGGCCGTCGCTGATCTGGAAGGAACCTGACGCAATTGGACGGCATAGTCTTCGGTTTGTGCGCACTGTTCGGCATCGCGGGCACTGCCCTCTCTGCCCGCGAAGCCTGGCGTCAGCGGGCCCGAACCGAGTACCGAATCGCACGGTTCACCCGGACCATGGCGTTCGGCGTGTGCAGCGTGGGAGTCACGCTCGCCGTACCCGCGATCGAGGGCCTCGTCGAGTCCGCGACCGGCATGAACAACGCAGCGAAGATCGGCGCGCACATCTGCGCGGTGCTGTGGTGCGGCAGTCTTCAGCTCATGCTCGTGGACTGGTCCTACAACCAGTACGTTCTGAAGGCGAGCCTGTATGCGCGTGTCGCCTTCACGGTCTGTGTCCTTGCGGCCATGTTGCCGCTTTTCATCGAGACCACCAGCGAGAACATCGAGTTCACGACCGCATTTGCGGCGACTCCCGGCGTAACCGTCTACCTGCTGGTCTACCTGGCGTATGTGGCGATCACCTGCGGCGAGATCGCGTTCCTATGCTCCGGCATGGCCATGTCCGTTCGGCGAATCGGACACACCTGGACGTCCCGTGGACTCGCCATGTCGGCCGCGGCAGCCCTCCTCGGCGTGGCGTACGCCGTGAGCAAAGGCTCATACCTGGTGAGCCACTACCTGGGTCACCCGTGGCCCCTGCGAAACGAGGAGATCATCTCGCCGGTCCTGGCCGGACTTGCTACGGTTTCGCTGATCACTGGGCTGACGATGGCGATGGTTGGCCGGCGGCTCGCGTCCGGCAAGGCCACCTCAGCCACCTGAGAGGTTCGTCAGCTTGCGCCAGTGAAGGACGACACGGCCGGGCTCGACTGTGCGAACGCCACGTGCGCTCGCAGGGAACACTTCCACGCGCTCCAAGAGCAGCGCGGCGATGGCCTTCTTCGAAGCGGTCGGCGCGGTATTCCACCACCTCACCAAGTCCTTGGCATTGCCCAGACTGAAGGCTGCCATCTGCTCCGCATAGCGCAGACGCCCACGGGTCGCCTTCAGGCTGGCCGTGATCTCGCGGTCGGCGGCGACAAACGAGTCACTGCTGATCTGGCGTCTGCCGTAGAGCGTTCCAGCCTCGGTCCGGCGGGACTCAAGATCCTTGATCTCCTTCTTCAGATCCTCGACCTGCTCGCGCACAGCGGCCTGGGCAGCGAGGATCTGGTCTCGGATGCCGCGCTTAAGGAGTTCCGCCACTACGTACTCACCAACGTGGTTCTCCAACAGCTCGGCGTCCATCCGGACTTCGCCGCATCCGCCGCGCCCATCCTTGTCTTTGGGTCGGCACCGATACCCGGGCGTTCCCGCGTTAGTGCGAGCACCCTGGAGAGCGTACGTGCAGTTACCGCAAGTGCTGGCCCCGCCGACCAGAAGGTAGTCGTACGGCGCGTCCGCATCCGCAGGCTTTCGGCTCTTCTCACGCTCCTGAAGAGCCACGAACTCATCGGGAGTGATCGCCCCCGGGTGACCAGCGTCGACAAGTTCGCCAGCCTCGTCATAGCGCAATCCGGCGATGGCGGGGTTACGAAACAGACGTCCGACGGAAGCGTCCTTCCACTCGCCGCCAAGAGTGCCCCGATAGCCCTCGCCGTTCGCCCACACGGCAACGTCCGCGTTCGACCCACCAGCCAGGGCACGACTCACCATCTGGCGAAGCGGATCCACTTCGTCATCACGTAGCCGACGACGCGACTGGTCGTCGAAACCGTAGAGCCGTGGCATGCGGTGGTCCGTTTCTCGTCTCGTGTGACCTGTAGCCGCCCGATCCTAGGCCACAGCACGATGTCCGGGCTGTGGCCCAGGGGGACCAGCGAACCAAGGTCTACAAGATCACTGTGCCGGTGGCGTCACTCCTAGCACTCGCCAGAGCGCAGCCGTGGGGACTCTCACCGTGCTGCCCAGCGTGAGCGTCCGCACGGGGAAAGACCCCTCCCTGATCAAGGCGTATGCCTTGTGCACACCGATCCCCAGCGCCCGCGCGGCCGTCGTGACATTCACAGTCGGCGGCAGCGCGAGCAGTTCCTCCAGGGTCATGGCGGTACCCCCGGAAGGCATAGCTACAGAAGCGTTCTCCGTGATCATTTCCGCTGGCCCGTTCTCCCCCGCGCCAACACTCCTTAATGATACGCCAACACTGGAGCGTTGGGGCAATATGAATGTACGTTCGACAAGGACCGACACGGATGGTCCACAAACGGAGCCGACGAAGGAGACAGAGGTACGTGTTCGACCCCAACTACTACAAGCAGTGCGGCTGCCGGGAGCCTGTGATCGGAGAAGACGGCGCTCCTGTACTCGACTCCAACGGCCACCCCAAGCGGAAACTCGTCGGCGCTCGCTGCCCCAAGCTTGAGAAGACGGGCCACGGCAGTTGGTACTACGCCTTCGATCTCGAACCCGGCGAAGGCAACACGCGGCGGCGCCCCCGGGAGGGCGGCTTCCGCACCAAGACCGAGGCGAAGGAAAAGGCGTCCAAGGTCTACCGCGAGGCGATGAAGGGCACAGACGTGCTCAGCAACGCCACCGTCGGTGAGGACCTGGAAGCCTGGCTGAAGAAGAAGAGAAGCCTGGCCCGCACCACAGTCCACGGGTACGAGGAGCACATCAAGAACTACCTCCTCCCCCACCTCGGGCACGTCAAGCGGCGTGACCTCAAACTGCGGCACGTCGAAGCGATGTACGACGGGATCGAGCGGGAGAACGCCGAGAGGCTCATCCACCACGCCCGGATAGTCGAGCTGGCGGAAGCACGCGACGCCGCCCATACGGCCTGGGTCCGCGCTGCCGGGAAGAAGCAGGAACGCCGCGATACGCGCCGCGCCTACCTGGATGCCAACGCCGCTTTGCGCGAGGGCAGTAAGGGCAAGCGAAAGATCACCAGCGCCGCCACGATGCACCGCATCAACGCCACCCTCAGCTCGTTCCTGGGTACCGGCATCAAGCGCGGCGACTACGGAACCAACTGGGCCGCCATGGTCGAACTGCCACCCGTCAAGCGGCCCAAGGCACTGGTCTGGACACCGGAACGTGTCGCAGAGTGGAAGCGGACGGGCGAAAAGCCCAGCCCCGTCATGGTTTGGACACCGGAACAGACCGGCAGTTTCCTCGACTTCATCGCCGACGACCGGTTGTGCGCCATGTGGCACGGGTTCATCTTCCGAGGCCCGCGGCGCGGCGAGATGTGCGCGCTGCCCTGGACCGAAGTCAGTTTCGCCGGCCGCTCGTTCCGCATATCCGCGCAGACCGTCGAGATCGCTTACCGCACGTACAACGAAGCCCCGAAGCAGGACAGCGTCCGCACCGTCACGCTCGATGTCCAGACACTCCAGCTATGGGCCGCGTGGCGAGAGAGGCAGAAACGGGAGCGTGAGCAGTGGTCCGGCGAGAAGGCGTGGGTCGAGAGCAACCGCATCTGGACCCACGAGAACGGCGAGGAACTCCACCCCGACTGGATCAGCCGCCGGTTCAACCGGCTGGTCGAACTGTCCGGGCTTCCTCCGATCCGCCTGCACGACACCCGCCACCTGTCGGCCACTCTGGCACTGCTCGGCAAGGCCGACATCAAGGTGGTCCAGGAGCGGCTAGGGCACAGCTCCCGCCAGATCACCTCGGACACCTACACGAGCGTGCTTCCGCAGCTCCTGACCGCTGAGGCGGAGTCCACGAGTGCGGTCGTACCCCGGTCCCCGCAGAGGAGAAATCCTCCGGACGGGAAGGCGAGCAAGCCCGAGAGCCAGGACTCGGTGGGCGCCGACGAGGATGGGCCGGCCGAGGGACTTCAGCCCGCCGCGTGAGTGCTGGCCCAACATTGGCCCAACAAGCATGATTGCATGATCGGGACGGGCCGCCAAGATCCTTCCGCAGCCGCCCCGACCAGCAAAGTCGCTGGTCGGAACGTTTCTGCGTCACCACTCTGTGGTGGGGCGGGTGGGACTCGAACCCACGGCCGACGGATTATGAGTCCGCTGCTCTAACCGGCTGAGCTACCGCCCCTAACGGCGCGTCGCGCACACTTGTGCGCGCCGTCTGCCGCAGCATAGCCGCTCATACGATCTCCTGCTTCGGATGGTCGGCATCGCTGCGACCATGAAGACAGCGCTGCCGCCTGCGCGGTTCCGGAAACCGAAGAGCACCTGGCGGCGGGTACAGAAAAAGGACCCCGAGGGGTCCTTTTCCACTCCGCTCCCCCGACTGGACTCGAACCAGTAACCCTCCGGTTAACAGCCGAATGCTCTGCCAATTGAGCTACAGGGGATCGCGCTCCCCCGACTGGACTCGAACCAGTAACCTGCCGGTTAACAGCCGGCTGCTCTGCCAATTGAGCTACAGGGGATTGCTGCGTGTGCACCGAACGTACCTACCTCGGGGCTTCCGGGCGGCGCTCGCTCGCTGCGACACATACATTAGCGCAAGCAGGGGGGTGCTCCGCCAATCGGTTCCCCCGTGACCTCGTGACCTCAGATCCCGGCGTCGGGGACGGCGCAGGCGAAGGGTGGCAGCGATGCGATACCGGCTCACTTTCATCGCCGGAGTGGCCCTCGGTTACGTGCTCGGCACCCGTGCCGGGCGCGAGCGTTACGAGCAGCTGAAGAAGTCCGCCCGGGAGTTCGCGCAGAACCCCGCGGTGCGCAACGCCGCCGACTCCGCAGCTCAGACCAGCCGTGAGGTGGCGGAGAAGGCGTACCACACCGTGAGTGACAAGGTCGGGGACCGGATGCCCGAATCGGTGGCCGCGCGGGTGCGGTCGCTGCGGGAGCGGAGCCGCAACGGCGAGGACGACTGGGGGACGAGCAACACCTGAGCAGAGGGGCGGGGGGACCGGCCGAGCGGCGGCGACGCCCGTGGCGAGCCCCCTGATCGGCTTCGCCTGCCGGATCCCCCGCTCGGCCCCGTCCACACCCGGCGGGGCTGATCGTCCGGTCCGGTCGGTGCCGGGTGCTCGTACGGCCGACCGGCACCGGCTACGGCATTCGCACAGGTCCGGCTCGCACCCGGCCCGGATCACCACCAGGACCCGCCCGTACCAGGCCCGGATCCCGGCCTCGTTCTCCACCCGGAGCGGGACCTGATCTACGCTCCGATCCGGCCCGTGCGCGGTCGGCAAGGACCGCACCAGACCCCGGAGTGCGGCAGAATCTGACGGCATGGGGATAGTCGCCGGGCTGGACAGTTCGTCCGCCTTCACTCGCATCGTCGTCTGCGACACGGACACGGGTGCCGTGCTGCGCCAGGGGTACGCACCGCACCCGATCGAGGCGAAAGCGAGCGACGTCGATCCGCAGGCGTGGCTGCTCTCGCTGGGTGAGGCCGCGGCCGGCGGGCTGCTCGAAGGTGTGCAGGCCATCGGCGTGTCCGCACAGCAGCACGGGCTGGTCCCGATCGACGCGACGGGCGCCCCGGTGCGGCCCGCGCTCGTCGGGAACGACAAGCGGGCGCAGATCGCCGCCGCGGATCTGATCGAGGCGTTCGGCAGCCGTCAGGCCTGGGCCGAGGCGGTCGGATGCGTACCGCAGTCGGGGATGCCCGTGGCGAAGCTGCGGTGGCTGGCGCGGACCGAGCCCGCGGCGGCCAAGCGCACCGCGCTCGTGATGCAGCCGCACGACTGGCTGGTGTGGCAGCTGCTGGGCCGGCCCGCGCGCCGCACGACGGACCGCGGCGCGGCGTCGTCGACCGGGTACTGGTCGGCGGCGACCGGTTCCTACCGGCCCGATCTGGTGGAGCTGGCGCTCGGCCACCGCGCCGCGCTGCCCGAGGTGCTCGGCCCGTCCGATGCCGCCGGGACGACCCCGGAAGGGCTGCTGATCTCGGCGGGCACCGGAGAGACGATGGCGGCGGCCTTCGGGCTGGGACTGAGGGCTGGCGATGCGGTGGTGTCGCTGGGCGCGTCCGGATCGGTGATGGCCGTGCACCACGAGGCGCTCGCCGACCCCAGCGGAATGATCACCTCCTTCGCGGACGCCACCGGGATGCACCTGCCGGTCGTGCACACCCTCAATGCCGTACGCGCGCTGCGCGGCACCGCCGAGCTGCTGGGCATCGAGGATCTGGCCGAGCTGTCCGCGCTCGCGATGAAGTCGACACCGGGCGCCTCCGGGCTGGTCCTGCTCCCCTATCTGGAGGGCGAGCGCACCCCGCACCTCCCGCACACCGCGGGCACGATCACCGGGCTGCGCCGCGAGTCGATGAAGCGCGAGCATCTGGCACGCGCGGCCTTCGAGGGCATGCTCTGCGGGCTCGCGGACGCGCTGGACGTGCTGCGCGGGCGAGGCGTGGACGTGCGCCGGGTGTTTCTGCTGGGACAGGCCGCCGAGCTGCCCGCGGTACAAGCGGCGGCGCCGTCGATCTTCGGTGCGCAGGTCGTCGTCCCCCAGCCCGCCGACTACGCGGCGCTCGGCGCCGCGCGTCAGGCGGCCTGGGCACTGGGGGTGGCCCAGGGGGCGCTCGCCCCGCACACCCCGCCGCCCTGGCAGGGAGCCGCGGCGCAGGTGTTCGAGCCGGGCGACGATCTGCCCGTCGGCCAGGCCGTGCGCCAGCAGTACGTCGCCACGCGGAACCAGGTGCACCCGGGGGCGTTCGGCCCGGGAAACTGATCCCCCATTTGGTCCGGGTGCCGCCCCCTGGGGCGGGAGTGCGCGCGGCCGCACACCACTTGACGACTCTTCACTGTGAGGGTGGTCACACTCGGGGGGAGAGTTCGGGACGACGGCCCGGACCCCGGGCCCGGGCACGCGTTCTTTGACCCGGGCTTGGGGAAATCTCTTCGTCTCCGGGCAGCCGGGTGACGGAGTATGGGGGGCGATTCCTGACCCCATGGCCCTGCCGCACCGCTGCCCGCTCGCCGACGGGCCGCCGACCCGAGAGGCCGCGCGTGCTCATAAGACTGCTCCGGACGTTCCTGCGTCCCTACACCAAAGCCCTCGCCCTCCTGGTGGCACTGCAGTTGCTCCAGACCAGTGCCACCCTCTACCTGCCGACGCTGAACGCGGACATCATCGACAACGGTGTCGTAAAGGGTGACACCGGCTACATCCTGACCTGCGGGGCGCTGATGATCGGCGTCAGCGTCGTCCAGGTGCTGTGCAACACCTGGGCGGTCTACTACGGCGCCCGGACCGCCTCTGCGCTCGGCCGGGACGTGCGGGCGGCCGTCTTCGACCGGGTGCTGTCGTACTCCGCCCGTGAGGTCGGCCATTTCGGCGCTCCCTCACTGATCACCCGGACGACCAACGACGTCCAGCAGGTGCAGATGCTGGTGCTGATGGCGTTCACACTGATGGTGTCCGCGCCGATCATGTGCGTCGGCGGTATCGCGCTGGCTCTCGCCCTGGACGTCCCGCTGTCGGCGGTGCTGCTGGCGGTCGTACCGCTGCTGGGCCTCTCCGTGGCGCTGATCGTGAAGAGGATGCGCCCGCTGTTCCGGACCATGCAGGAGCGTCTGGACACGGTGAACCGGGTGCTGCGGGAGCAGATCACCGGCAACCGGGTCATCCGGGCGTTCGTGAAGGACACATACGAGGAGCAGCGCTTCCGCGGCGCCAACACCGAGCTGACCGACGTGGCCCTGTCGACCGGCCGGCTGACGGCGCTGATGTTCCCGACCGTCATGACCGTCGTGAACGTCTCGAGCATCGCGGTCGTCTGGTTCGGTGCCCAGCGCATCGACACCGGCGCGATGGAGATCGGCGCGCTCACCGCGTTCCTCGCCTATCTGATGCAGATCGTGATGGCCGTCATGATGGCCACCTTCATGTTCATGATGGTCCCGCGGGCCGAGGTGTGTGCCGAGCGGATCCAGGAGGTCCTGGACACGGAGTCGAGCGTCGTGCCGCCGTCCCGGCCGGTCAGGCAGCTGGACCGGCGCGGCCACCTGGAAGTGAAGAGTGCGCACTTCCGCTATCCGGGGGCCGAGGAGTCCGTGCTGCGCGATGTGGAGCTGGTGGCCCGGCCGGGTGAGACGACCGCGATCATCGGCTCGACGGGCAGCGGCAAGTCGACCCTGCTCGGGCTTGTTCCCCGGCTGTTCGACGTGACGGGCGGCGAGGTACTCGTCGACGGCGTCGACGTAAGGGAGCTGGATCCTGCCCTGATGGCGCGGACCGTCGGGCTCGTCCCGCAGAAGCCGTACCTCTTCTCCGGCACCGTCGCGACGAATCTGCGCTACGGCAATCCCGACGCGACCGACGAGGAGCTGTGGCAGGCGCTGGAGGTGGCCCAGGCCGCCGGCTTCGTCCGCGGCCTCGACGGCGGGCTGAACGCACCGATCGCCCAGGGCGGCACCAATGTGTCGGGTGGGCAGCGCCAGCGGCTGGCGATCGCGCGGACGCTGGTGCAGCGGCCGGAGATCTTCCTCTTCGACGACTCGTTCTCGGCGCTGGACTACGCCACCGACGCGGCGCTGCGGGCCGCACTGTCCCTGGAGACGGCCGACTCGACCGTGGTGATCGTCGCCCAGCGGGTGTCGACCATCCGGGACGCCGACCGGATCGTCGTCCTCGACGAGGGCAGGGTCGTCGGGACCGGACGCCATCACGAGCTGATGGAGAGCAATGAGACCTACCGGGAGATCGTGCTCTCCCAGCTGACCGAGGCGGAGGCAGCCTGATGGCCGGTCCGGGCGGACGCATGTTGATGCCCAGCACGGGCGAACGGTCCATGAACTTCAAGGGTTCGGGCAAACGGCTGCTCGCGCAGCTCGCCCCGGAGCGGACCACCCTGTGGACGATGCTCGCGGCCGCGGTCCTGAGCGTGGGGCTCGCCGTCGTCGGCCCGAAGATCCTCGGCGTGGCGACGGACCTCGTCTTCGCCGGCGTCGTCGGACGGCAGATACCCGACGGCACCAGCAAGGAGCAGGCCCTCGAGGACCTGCGCGCCAGGGACGACGGCGGGCTCGCCGACATGCTGTCCGGGGTCGACTTCACCCCGGGCCAGGGCATCGACTTCACCGCGGTCGGGCAGGTACTGCTGGTCGCGCTCGTCGTGTACGTGGGCGCCGGGCTGATGATGCTGGTGTCGTCCAGGCTGTCGATCCGGGTGATCAACCGCACCGTGTACCGGATGCGCGAGGACGTGCAGGCCAAGCTGTCGCGGCTGCCGCTGTCGTACTTCGACGGGGCCAAGCGCGGTGAGGTGCTGAGCCGGGCGACCGCCGACCTCGACAACATCTCCCAGACCATGCAGCAGTCGATGGGCCAGCTGATCAACTCCGTGCTGACCATCGTGGGCGTGCTGGCGATGATGTTCTGGATCTCGCCGCTGCTGGCGCTCGTGGCGCTGGTGACCATGCCGCTGTCGGTGTTCGTCGCGGCGAAGGTGGGCAAGCGCTCGCAGCCGCAGTTCGTCCAGCAGTGGAAGTCCACCGGCAAGCTCAGCGCGCACATCGAGGAGATGTACACCGGACATGCGCTGGTGAAGGTCTTCGGACGCCAGGAGGAGTCGGCGAAGGACTTCGCCGAGCAGAACGAGGCGCTGTACGAGGCCGGTTTCCGGGCCCAGTTCAACAGCGGCATCATGCAGCCGCTGATGTTCTTCATCTCGAACCTCAACTATGTGCTGGTGGCCGTGGTCGGCGGGCTGCGGGTTGCCTCGGGCACGCTGTCCATCGGTGACGTACAGGCCTTCATCCAGTACTCGAGGCAGTTCTCGATGCCGCTGACGCAGATCGCGTCGATGGCCAACCTGGTGCAGTCCGGGATCGCTTCGGCAGAGCGGATCTTCGAGCTGCTGGACGCGGACGAGCAGCAGCCGGATCCGGTGCGCGGCGCCCGCCCCGAGCGGCCGCGCGGCGAGGTCTCGCTGGAGAAGGTGTCCTTCCGCTACCACCCGGACAAGCCGCTCATCGAAGATCTGTCGCTGGCGGTGGAGCCGGGCCACACGGTCGCCATCGTGGGCCCGACGGGCGCGGGGAAGACCACCCTGGTCAATCTGCTCATGCGGTTCTACGAGGTCACGGGCGGCCGGATCACCCTGGACGGCGTCGACATCACCACGATGTCCCGGGACGACCTGCGGGCCGGGATCGGCATGGTGCTGCAGGACACCTGGCTGTTCGGCGGCACGATCGCCGAGAACATCGGCTACGGAGCCTCGCGCGACGTCACCCGGGAGGAGATCGAGGAGGCTGCGCGCGCCGCGCACGCCGACCGTTTCATCCGCACCCTGCCCGACGGCTACGACACCGTCATCGACGACGAGGGCTCGGGCGTCAGTGCCGGCGAGAAGCAGCTGATCACCATCGCGCGGGCATTCCTGTCCGACCCGGTGATCCTGGTGCTGGACGAGGCGACGAGTTCGGTCGACACGCGTACCGAGGTACTGATCCAGAAGGCGATGGCGCACCTGGCCCATGGGCGCACGTCGTTCGTGATCGCACACCGGCTCTCCACGATCCGGGACGCCGACGTGATCTTGGTGATGGAGAATGGCTCCATCGTCGAGCAGGGCACGCACGAGGAACTGCTGCTGGCGGAGGGCGCTTATGCCCGGCTCTACGCGGCGCAGTTCGCTCAGGCGGTCGCCGAAGTCGACTGAGGTTGAGGGAAAGGTGGCCGACCGGGCCACACACGGGGAGGGCACGGAATATGGGCGAGGCAGGCAAGGAAGCGAACGGCGGGGGCTCGCCGCCTGCGGGCACGGCTACGGCGCTGGGGCTTTCGCTCGGCCTGGCGTGCGGGGCCGCCATCGCGATGGCGATCGGCAGCCTGCCGCTGGGGCTCGGCCTGGGCATGGCCCTCGGCGCCGCCGTCGGCGCGGTGGTCGACGTACGGCGGAAGGGGCAGGGCGCCACGCCCGAGGGCCCCGACGCTCAGTCCAGGTAGCCGCGCAGCTGGTCCGCGAAGGCGTGGTCCCGCAGCTTGTTGAGGGTCTTGGACTCGATCTGGCGGATGCGTTCGCGCGTCACACCGAAGATCCGTCCGATCTCCTCCAGGGTGCGGGGCCGCCCGTCGGCCAGCCCGTAGCGGAGCTGGACCACCTTGCGTTCGCGCTCGCCGAGCGTGGACAGGACGGCCTCCAGATGCTCACGGAGCAGCAGGAAGGCCGCGGATTCGACGGGTGACGCCGCGTCACCGTCCTCGATGAGGTCGCCGAGCGCCACATCGTCTTCCTCGCCGACGGGCGCGTGCAGCGACACCGGTTCCTGGGCGAGCCGCAGCACTTCGCCCACCCGCTCGGGCGGCAGGTCGAGCTGGTCGGCGACCTCTTCGGCCGTCGGTTCGTAGCCGCGTTCCTGGAGCAGCCTGCGCTGGACGCGGATGACCCGGTTGATCAGCTCGACGACATGGACGGGGACGCGGATGGTCCGGGCCTGGTCGGCGAGGGCCCGGGACATGGCCTGGCGGATCCACCAGGTCGCGTACGTCGAGAACTTGTAACCCCGTGCGTAGTCGAACTTCTCCACGGCCCGGATCAGCCCCAGGTTCCCCTCCTGGACGAGATCGAGCATCGTGAGCCCGCGGCCCACGTACCGCTTGGCGACGGAGACGACGAGGCGGAGATTGGCCTCGATGAGTCTGCGCTTGGCCATCCGGCCCATGACGACGAGTCTGTCGAGGTCGACCGCGAGCTGGGAGTCGAGGTCGGGTGTGCTGCCGAGCTTCTCCTCGGCGAAGAGCCCCGCCTCGACCCGGCGGGCGAGTTCCACCTCTTCGGCGGCGGTGAGCAGCGAGATCCGGCCGATCTCCCTCAGGTACTGCCGGAAGAGGTCCGACGAGGGGCTGTTGCCCTGGGGCTCGGCCCGGAGCGGGGGTTCGGGCGGCTCGGGTATGTCCTGCGACCGCGCCGCCGTCTCCCAGACGGGCGGCGGTTCGTTCTCGGGGTGGTGCGCGGCCCGGCTCTGCGCGGGCACGGCCGCCGCCGGATCGGTATCGGTCAGGGTCCGGGGCTGGGTCTGGGTCTGCACGGGGGCGACCTCCAGGGTGGGCGCTGCCGGATCGGGGGCAGGCGGCAACGGGACGGGGACGGCGGCCCGGCCGCTGCCCGTCCCGTACACGATGAGCGGATCCGCGGGGATGAGTGGCCCACCCTGTGTGGACCGGCCGCGCTCCGGGGACTCAGGCACCGCACCCAGTGTGGGGTACGACACATCCCTGCCACGAGGGGCGTGCGGTGACTTTTTGCGCTCCGTGCGTGACCGCGTGGCTACAGGGCCGATCCGGAAGAGGGCCCGGGTGCGGAACTCCGGGCCCCGGGGCTCCAGAGCCCCGGGCGCTCAGAGCGCGTCGGCGCCGCGGTTGCGCAGCGACTGCCCGTACTGCTGGAGCACCCACAGCTCGTTCTGCACGGCCGCCAGCTGATCCGGGCCGGCATGGGCCCCGAGACGAGCCAGGGCCCCCTGGACGTCGCGGATACGGCGGTCGACCGCACGCAGCCGGACCGACACGAGCTGCATGCCCGCATAGGTCTCGTCGACCGTGCGGGAGTGGACGGCCTCCACCGCGAGCTCGGTGATCATCGCGCGGACGACGTCGTCGGGCGCGGCATCGCGGACCCTGGCGAGATAGTCCGGCGGGTCGGGGATGCCCTGCTCGGCGCCGCCCGCATCGCCGATGGCCTCGCGCACGGCGGCATAGGGCGGGGCGGTGAATTCGTCGGCCCCGTAGGCGTCGAACGCCGGGGCGACCAGCTGCGGGTGCTGGAGGGCGAGCTTGAGCAGCTCGCGCTCGGTGCGATGGGCGGGGCTGCGGAGATTGAGTGCGGGGCCGCCGGGGGCCGCGGGGCGCTGTGCCTCGTACGCGGTCGGCGCCTGCCGGGCGGGCTGGGTGCGCCCAGGACCGCTCTGCCCCTGCCCCTGGCCCCCACTGCCCCGCTCCCTCGCCCAGCGTGCGAGCTGGCCGACCCGTCGGACGACGAACTGGGTGTCGAGGATGCCGAGCAGTCCCGCGAGCTGGACGGCGACTTCGTGCTGCGAGGCGCTGTTCTTGATCCGGGCGACGATCGGCGCGGCCTCGTCGAGCGCGGCGGCCCGGCCGACCGGCGTCTCCAGGTCGTAGTTCCGCACGATGTGCCGGATGGCGAACTCGAAGAGCTGGTTGCGGGGCTCGGCCAGCTCCCGCACCGCCTCGTCGCCCTTGGCCAGACGCAGTTCGCAGGGGTCCATCCCGTCCGGGGCGACGGCGATGAAGGTCTCGGCGGCGAACTTCTGGTCGTCCTCGAAGGCCCGCAGAGCGGCCTTCTGCCCGGCCGCGTCACCGTCGAAGGTGAAGATCACCTTGGCGCTGCCGTTGTCCATCAGCAGCCGCCGGAGGATCTTGATGTGTTCGCCGCCGAAGGCCGTGCCACAGGTCGCGATGGCGGTGGTCACCCCGGCGAGATGGCAGGCCATCACGTCCGTGTAGCCCTCGACGACGACGGCCCGGCTGGACTTGGCGATCTCCTTCTTCGCCAGGTCGATCCCGTACAGCACCTGGGACTTCTTGTAGATCGCCGTATCCGGCGTGTTCAGGTACTTGGGGCCGTTGTCGTCGTCGCGGAGCTTGCGCGCACCGAAGCCGACGACATCGCCGGAAATATCGCGGATGGGCCACATCAGCCGGCCGCGGAAGCGGTCTATGGGGCCGCGGCGGCCCTCCTGGGAGAGCCCGGACAGCAGGAGCTCCTTGTCGGAGAAGCCCTTCCCGCGCAGGAAGCGGGTGAGGTGGTCCCAGCCCGCCGGGCTGTAGCCGACACCGAAGTGCTGTGCGGCGGCCTGGTCGAAGCCGCGCTCGGCGAGGAACTTCCGGCCGATCTCGGCCTCCGCTCCGTCGAGCTGCTCCACGTAGAAGCGCGCCGCGACCTGGTGGGCCTCGACCAGGCGGATGCGTTCGCCGCGCTGATGGGCCGGGTTGTACCCGCCCTCCTCGTACCGCAGGGTGATGCCGGCCTTGGCGGCGAGCCGTTCCACCGCCTCGGAGAACGACAGATGGTCGACCTTCATCACGAAGGTGAGAGTGTCCCCGCCCTCCTGGCAGCCGAAGCAGTGGAAGAGACCCTTGCTGGGGCTGACCTGGAAGGACGGGGATTTCTCGTCGTGGAAGGGGCACAGGCCCTTGAGGTTGCCGCCGCCCGCGTTGCGCAGCTGGAGGTACTCGGACACGACGGAGTCGATCGGGACCGCGTCCCGCACCGCCTTCACGTCGTCATCATTGATCCTGCCTGCCACGCGTAAATCTTAAGAGGTCGCACGGACAGGCAGAGCTACCGAGGAGCGCGGCGGTGGCCGAGTCCGGCAGGAGGACCGTGTGCGGACGGACAGCCCTTAGGGTGCGGGGGTGACACCGCTGAGCGGCGTCGCCGGGTTCGCGAGCGCCTCGGTGTCCACCGGCGCACCCGAGCGGATGAGGTTCTGGATGTCCTCCGTGACATCCCACACGTTCACGTTCATCCCCGCGAGCACCTTGCCCTCCTTGAGCCAAAAGGCGATGAACTGCCGCTTGCCCACGTCCCCGCGGAGCACGACCTGGTCGTACGAGCCGGGCGGCGCCCAGCCCGAGTACTCCATCCCCAGGTCGTACTGGTCCGAGAAGAAGTACGGGATCCGGTCGTACGAGACCTCCTGGCCGAGCATCGCCCGGGCGGCGGCGGGTCCGCCGTTGAGCGCGTTCGCCCAGTGCTCGACCCGCAGCCGGATGTCCAGCAGCGGATGGTGCGCGGCGGCGACGTCACCGGCCGCGTAGATGTCGGGGTCGGAGGTGCGCAGCGAGGCGTCGACGGCGATGCCGCCCCCGTGGGCGCGGTCGACGAGGGCGAGCCCGGCGGCCTCGGCCAGGCCCGAGCGCGGCGCGGCGCCGATCGCGGCGAGCACGCTGTGTGCCGGGTGCTCCTCACCGTCGTCGGTACGGGCGGCGAGGACCATACCGTCCTGGCCGGTGATCTCGGTCAGCCGGGCGCCGAAGCGGAACCGCACGCCGTGCTCACGGTGAAGATCGGCGAAGAGCTGACCGAGCTCGGGCCCGATGACATGGTGCAGCGGAGTGGATGAGGGCTCGACGACGGTGACCTCGGCCCCGTAACCGCGGGCGGCCGCCGCCACCTCCAGACCGATCCAGCCTCCTCCGGCGATCACCAGATGGCCGTTGTCCCGGCCGAGGCCGGCGAGCACCTGCCGCAGCCGGTCGGCATGTGCGAGACGGCGCAGATGGTGGACGCCGGCCAGATCGGTGCCCGGGATGTCGAGGCGGCGGGGCTCGGCGCCCGTGGCCAGCAGCAGCTTGTCGTAGTGGACGTTCGTGCCGTCGCCGAGCCGTACGGAACGCCCGGCGCGGTCGATGGAGGTGACGGGCTGGCCCAGGTGCAGCTCGATGTCGTGCTGTGCGTACCAGGCCGGCTCGTGGACGAAGACGCTGTCCCGCTCGTCCTTCCCCGTCAGATACCCCTTGGACAGCGGCGGACGTTCGTACGGGTGGTCGCGTTCGTCACCGATCAGGATCACCCTGCCCGTGAACCCCTCGGCGCGGAGGGTCTCCGCTGCCTTGGCCCCGGCAAGTCCCCCGCCCACGATGACGAAAGTCCGATGCGCGTCGACCACTTGGCTCCTCCTTGTTCACTACCGGGGGACCGGGAGTTGGCCCCCCGGACAACACTGCACGCTACGCCGCCTACAGCGAGCGTCCCGCACGGAGCGTGATGGGGGAAGAGGGGGTGTCAGGGTGGGCGTGTCGGTTCCGGCCGGATCCCACCCCCGGATCGCCGTCGTGGGGTCATGGCAACGCCGCGTCCCCCAGGGCGCGGAAATGGCCCTGGGGGACGTACACGGAATGACGGAACGACGGGATGGACAGAATGGACGGAATGGGCGGACATGGAATGGACGGAGTGAGCCCGTACTGAGTGGACGCTGTCCGTCGCTTTCGGCAGACGCCATTCGCCAGACGGTCATTCGGCAGAGCGTCATTCGGCAGACGGTCATTCGGCAGAGCGTCATTCGGCAGACGGTCACTTGACGATGATGTCCGGCGGAGGCGGGGCGGGGACGTCCGGCGCGGGGGGAGCGGGGGCTTCCGGCGCGGGTGCGTCGGGCACGGTGGGGCTGCCCGTGTCGTCCTTGCCCGGCTCGGGGGACGTCGGCTTGTCCGGGCACGGCGGACCGTCACCGCCGTTGGTGCCGCTGCCGCTGTTGCCGCCCGAACCCCGGCCGCCGCACTTGCCGCTGCCCCGGCCTCCGGCGCCGCCGGTGCCGGTACCGCCCGGAGCCTGGCAGACCGGGGCGTTGCCGCCGGTGCCGTTGCCGCCGTTGCCGCCGGTCGCACTACCGGGTGCGCAGTAGTCGTCGAGGTCGTCGTGGTCCTTGTGCCGGCCTTCGTCCTTGCCCTTGTCCTTGTGCCGGTCCTTGTCCTTGTGGTCCTTGTCCTTGTGCTCCTTGTCCTTGTGGCTCCCACCGGTGATGACCGAGGCCGACAGATTCTGCGGCGCGGACGCCGCGAACGCGGCGCCGGCGGGGATCATGACTCCACTGACGGGGAGCAGGACGGAGGCGGCAACGAGGGCCAGACCACTTTTCCGCGTCGTGCGCTTCATGAGCGTGTTCATTCCTTTCAGGTGTCCTCTGGGTCACGAGGACGAAGAGAAACTCGAAGTCTTCTTGAGAATCCGGAGAAAGAGTCGTCCGGAAGCAGGGCCGTGAATCGGCGCCGCGGGGGGCTGCGGCTGGGTGGCGCGAGGCTCGCCTTCACCACCCAGCCGCATGGGACTCATACGGTGCCGTTCACGGCGTGAGTCCCCGGAGAGGGCTAGCCGGCCGTGGCGTTTCCACCGTTACCACCGGTGGCATTGCCATTGCCTTCGGCCGTAGCGTTACCGCCATTGCCGCCCGTGGCATCGCCATTACCCTCGGCCGTAGCGTTACCGCCATTGCCGCCCGTGGCATCGCCATTACCCTCGGCCGTAGCGTTACCGCCATTGCCGCCCGTGGCATCGCCATTACCCTCGGCCGTAGCATTGCCACCATTGCCGCCGGTCGCGTTGCCATTACCCTCGGCCGTAGCATTGCCACCATTGCCGCCCGTGGCATCGCCATTACCCTCGGCCGTGGCATTGCCACCGTTGCCGCCGGTCGCGTTGCCATTACCCTTGGTCGTGGCGTTACCGCCGTTGCCGCCCGTGGCATTGCCTGACTGCTTCTTCTCCTTCTTCTCTTCCTTCTTCTCTTCCTTCTTCTCGTGCTTGTCGTGCTTACTGTGCTTGTCATGCTTGTCATGGCTGACGAGGCCCACGACGTGTGAGGCGGGCACCGGGGACGCTGTCGCGGCGGTTGCCGGGAGAATGACGCCTCCGGCGACCACGACGGCCGACGTGACGAGCGTCGCGAGGCGAAAACCTCGGCGCTTGGGGCGGTCGGTGTCGCGGGTGTGAATAACACGGGTCATGATCTTTTCTCCTTTTGACACGGAAGATATTTCGGCTGCCCCCGAAATGGGAGGCGATCCGAATCTGCGGAACAGAACCTGTGGAGTTCCGTGCACCCAGTAAGCCCGGCCACCATCAGGGGGTCATGTTCCGAGGAGTCGGGACTTGACGGACCCGCAGGCGGGCAGGTAAAAGCCGCTGGAAATCACGGGCGGACACGCCTGGTATCCCGTCCGGACGGCCCTCAGCACAGGGGCGGGCCGGGCAAGGGATGGGACGGGCGGGAGGGTGCGCGTGTGTGAGGGGAAGGAAGCGTCGACCGGGGGAACGCGGGAGCCACCGGTCCCCCACCGGGAATTCAGCGGGGCGGCGGCTCAGCGGATACGGCGGCCACCGGCACGCGAGTCAGCCGCGGCGGTACGGCGAGCGGATTGTCAGTCGCGGCGGCCAGATGAACGGTTTCAGCCGCGGTGTGCCGTCAATCGGACGTGCAGGGCCCGGGCCGAGGCATCCGTGAGCGAGGCGATCTGGTCGACGATCACGCGCTTGCGCGTGCGGTCGCCGGCAGCGGCGTCGAACAGCGCCCGGAACTGCGGTTCCAGGCCCTCCGGGGCGCGGGCGACCAGTGCCTCCGCGAGCTCGGCCACCACGATGCGCTGCTCGGCGCGCAGCGCCTCCTGCTCCGCCCGCTGCATGACGTAGCGGTCGGCGACCGCCTTGAGGACCGCACACTCGACTTGGGCCTCTTCGGGGACGACGAGCTCCGCCGCATAGCGGGTGAGCCGTCCGGTGCCGTACGCCTGGCGCGTCGCCGTCTCGGCGGCCAGACAGAACCTCCCGATCAGCTGGCTCGTCGCGTCCTTGAGGCGTGCCTGCGCCACCGCGGAGCCGTCGTACCCGTGCGGCCACCACTCCTCGTCCACCAGCCGGTCCAGGGCCGCGGTGAGCCGCTGCGGATCCGTGTCCTCGGGGACGTACCGGCCGATGGCCACCGCCCAGATCTCCCGGCGCTCGTGCTCGGACAGCAGCGCGTTCGGATCGATGTGCCCGGCGTGCAGCCCGTCCTCGAAGTCGTGTACGGAATACGCCACATCGTCGGACCAGTCCATCACCTGCGCCTCGAAGCACTTGCGATGGCCCGGCGCACCCTCGCGCACCCAGGCGAAGACCGGAAGGTCGTCCTCGTACACCCCGAACTTCGGCGACCCGGGGTCGGTGGGGTGGCCGCCGCGGGCCCAGGGGTACTTGGTCGCGGCGTCGAGAGCGGCCCGGGTGAGATTGAGTCCGACGCTGACGGGTTCACCGGCCTGGGGGGAGTCGACGAAGCGCTTGGGCTCGATCCGGGTGAGCAGCCGCAGGGACTGGGCGTTGCCCTCGAAGCCGCCGCAGTCCTTGGCCACGTCGTTGAGTGCCTGCTCGCCGTTGTGCCCGAACGGCGGATGGCCCAGGTCGTGCGCCAGGCACGCGGCCTCCACCAGATCGGGATCACAGCCGAGGGCCTCCCCCAGCTCACGGCCGACCTGGGCGCACTCCAGGGAGTGGGTCAACCGGGTGCGCGGGCTCGGATCCCAGGCCGCACTGCGCGTACCGGGCGTCACCACCTGGGTCTTTCCCGCGAGGCGGCGGAGCGCGGCGGAGTGCAGCACCCGCGCACGGTCGCGCTGGAAGGCCGTGCGGCCGGGGCGCTTGTCGGGCTCGGCGGCCCACCGCGCGGTCGCCGCTTCGTCGTAGTCACAGGGGTCGCCGACCGTACCGAAGGTGCCTTCCATGCCCCCGACGGTAGTCGCTCACGGGCGGGGGTGCGGCACGGGATCGGGCGGGGTGCGGCTCAGGCGGTGACCAGTTGGCGCCGGTCCGGCATGTGCTGGGTGGCCTGCGCCGCGTCGTAGCGCCGCAGCACCAGGCGGGCGAGCGCGGCATGAGCCCCGAGCGGGGCAGCGGCGATCCAGGGGGCGGCGTCGGCCACGGCCGACGCGAACCGGCCGGGCGCCGTGAAGTACGAGGCGACGGCAATACGGTGCCGGCCACGGGCCGACAGTGCGCGCACCGCGTCGGGCACGCTCGGCGAGACCGCGGAGGCGTACGCGGGCACGACAGGCACCCCGCCGAGACGCTCGCTGAGCAGCTCGGCCGTACGACGGGCGTCGGCGGCCGACTCGGGGTCGCGCGACCCGGCCGCCGCCAGCACCACCCCGGCGCCGCGGCTGCCCTCGTCCGCGGTGCGCCACCCGGCCTCGACGAGCCGTGCGTACAGCGCCTCGACGAGAAGCGGATGCGGTCCCAGCGGCGCTGCGATCCTGGCGCGAAGCCCCGGCGCAGCGGCGACGGCGCCGGGGATGTCCCGCTTGACGTGGTAGCCGCGGCCGAGCAGGAGCGGCACCAGCACGGCATCGTGACGGCCCGCCGCGACGAGACCGGCGAGGGTGTCGGGCAGCAGGGGCTCGTCGAGCTCGATGTGCCCGAGCCGGACGTCCAGTCCCGGGCGGAGCTCGCGGACCCGGTCGAGCAGCCGGTGGACGGTCCGCGCGGCACGCGGATCGCGGCTGCCGTGCGCGACGGCGACGAGGACCGGGGCGGGTCCGGGGGCAGGCGCGGCGGCAGGGGCGGCAGGGGCGGCAACCACAGATGCAGCGGCTGCGCCGAGGGGAACGGCCCGTCGCGCGGGGGACGGAACGGCCGGCCCGGATGCGGACGGGCCGGCCGAGCGGTTACCGGTAGGGCTCATGGGTCTGCGCACTCCGTTGAGCTGGACATGGCTGAGTTGCTCGCCCAGCTCGGCGGTGATCCGAGTGAGCAGCTGTGCGGTGCTGTCGAGGGGCAGCGCGCTCGGGGTCGTGCTCTTGCGCGTGTGTGCCGACGCCGTCATGGACCGATCCTGGCGGGCGGAGATTGCATCGCCGTTGCGGCGTCGTGACAGGTGTTTTCCATGGCCTCACGGACTCGCCGACGACACGGTCAGCACGCCTCCGGGCTCCGGGTCCCGGCAGCCGACCCGGGCTCCCCGGGCTCAGGTCATCCGGGCGGGCGATCTGACGGCTCGGGCGAACGGAGCCCAGGTGACCAGGACGGCTCAGGTGAGACCGAAGGCGGGTCGCGTCCGCGTCACCGTGCCGTGTCACGCCACACTGAGGGCCCTCAGGGCCCTGAGGGACTATCAGCTTCCCGCAAGGCCGTCACGCCCGGACACGTCCCCGGCCCAGCAGGCCGGACGGGGTGTCAGCTCGCCAGCCAGACACGCAGCTCCGGGCCGGCCACGCAGCCCTGCCGGGTCGCCGCCGCCAGGGAGTCGCCCTGCTCGTAGCCCACGACTGGCAACCCCGGCCAGAGCCGGGCGACAGCCGCGAGGCAACCCGACCAGGCACCCTCGAGATCGCCGTCGGCGCCGAAGAGGTTGGACACGCCGATGACGGAGGCGCTGCGGCTGACCACCGCGCCGGCGACCGTACGCCGGCCGCCTTCGGTCGTACCCGCGAGGAGAGTCGTGGCACGCCCGGTGAGGAGCTCGGGACGGAACAGGCCCGCCATGCCCTCGTCGCCTCCGGACCAGGCCATGCCCCACGCCGCCAAGCTGCCGGCCGCGCGCACCGGCCGCCAGACGACGTCCTGCGGGCCGACGGGCGCAGCGAGCGTGGCCGAGCGGTGGATCCAGCGCGCCTGGAACAGCACATCGAAGCCGTACGCGGAAAGGTCGAGGCTCCCGAAGCTGTCCTTCACCGAACAGCCCGGCGCCTCCAGGTCGACCCCGTCCAGCACATCGCGGACCGATGCCTCGGGCGACAGCGTCACCGCATCCGGGTAGAGCGGCGGGGTGCGGCGCTCGCTGGTCCAGGCCCGCGCACCGAACACCCCGGGGATCCCATGCGCGCGGCACATGGCGTCGCACCACTCGGCGTTGTTCCTGGCAGACACGGCGATCATTTCCCCATCATGCCGGACGAGCCGCGCCCGTTCGCTCCACCTTCGCAGTCCCGTCGCTCCATATACGCCGTTCCGCACCGCCATCTGCGCAGTTCCCTCGCTCCATCTGCGCACTCCCACACCGCCCATATACGCAGTCCTGGACCCGCGTACGGCAAGTCATGTGGGGCCGCCATGTGAGGCCGCCGGGCGCCGGGCTCGTCCGCCACCGCAGGTGGGATGGTCGTCCCGGTCACAACTGCGGCATGCACTGAACCGTCGTGCTCCGGGAAGCGTCCGTCTGACCAGAAACGTCGTGTCCAGCCCGGACGCGACGCACGGACCAGGGGGGTCTCACCGCATGCGCAAGCTCCCGCTGCGCCTGCCCAGCAGCCGGCGCGGGCGGCGACGTGCCGTCCAGGCCCTCATGCTCGGCTGCGTACTCGCGCTGGCGCCGGCGACATGGATGCACGCCGTCGCCGACAGCCGTATCCGGACCGTCTCCGACGTCCCCGCGCACGATGTCGCGGTCGTCTTCGGCGCCGGGCTGTGGAAGGGCAGGCCGACCCCCTACCTCGCGCACCGGCTGGACACCGCCGCCGAGCTGTACCGGTCGGGCAAGGTCAAAGTGGTGCTCGTCACCGGTGACAACAGCAGGGCCGAGTACGACGAGCCGGACGCGATGCGCGTCTACCTCTCCGCGCGCGGAGTACCGGACGGCCGGATCGTCAGCGACTACGCCGGTTTCGACACCTGGGACTCGTGCGTACGCGCGAAGAAGATCTTCGGCGTCGACCGGGCGGTACTGGTGACCCAGGGATTCCACATCGAGCGGGCCGTCGCCCTGTGCCAGGCTGCGGGCGTGGAGTCGTACGGCGTCGGCGTCGCGGAACCGCTGGACGCGACCTGGTACTACGGCGGGACACGGGAGCTGTTCGCGGCGGGCAAGGCCGCTCTGGACGCGGCGTTCGAGCCGGATCCGACCTTTCTGGGGAACAAGGAGGCGGGAGTCACGGAAGCGCTGGCGGCGGCCGTCGCGCCTCGGCCCTGACCACGACCGCGACGTGCCTTGGGCCTGACCACGACCGCGACGTGCCCCGGGCCTGACCACGACCGCGACGTGCCCTGGGCCTGACATGGCCGTTGCGTGGCGCGGTCCCGAGGCCGCTGGGCCCGCGCCGGACGGCCGGAGTTCACCACTCGTCGGACTGCGGGCTGAGGGGCGCGTACCGGCGTCGTAATGGGAAGTGCTGGTGCCCGTAACACACACGTCGCACGCTGAAGGGCATGTCCCCTGATCCGGCCCGCGCGCTCGTGCCCACCCACTGCCCGTACTGCTCCCTGCAGTGCGGCATGAACCTGCGCGGATCCGGACCGGCGGTCGAGGTCGTGGAGCGCCATGACTTCCCCGTGAACCGGGGAGCCCTGTGCGGCAAGGGACGCACGGCACCCGCGGTGCTCTCCTCCCGGGTGCGGCTGACCGGGCCCCTGGTCCGGCGCCCCGCAACCGGCAGGCTCGAACCTGCCACCTGGGAGGAGGCCCTGCGTGCCACCGCCGAAGGGCTCCGGCGGACCCAGGACGGCCACGGCCCCGACGCCGTGGGGGTGTTCGGCGGCGGGGGCCTCACCAATGAGAAGGCGTACGCGCTCGGGAAGTTCGCCCGGGTCGTGCTCCGCACCTCCCAGATCGACTACAACGGCCGCTTCTGCATGTCGTCGGCCGCGGCCGCGCACCACAGGGCGTTCGGTCTCGACCGGGGCCTGCCGTTCCCGCTCGAGGACATTCCGCGCACCGGATGCGTCGTCCTCGTCGGGTCCAACCTCGCCGAGACGATGCCGCCCGCGCTGCGCTACCTCACGGAACTGAAGGAGAACGGCGGTTCGCTGATCGTCGTCGACCCGCGCCGCACGAAGACCGCCGAGCAGGCCGACCTCCATCTCGCCCCCCGGCCGGGCACCGATCTGGCCCTGGCGCTCGGGCTGCTGCATCTGGTCGTCGCCCAGGGGCGGACGGACGAAGAGTTCATCCGGGAACGCACCACGGGGTGGGAGGACGCCAGGGCGGCCGCGATGGCCCACTGGCCCGAGCTGGTCGAGCGCATCACCGGTGTCGGCGTCCCGCAACTGCGCGCCGCCGTGGACATGTTCTGCGACGCGCCGAACGCCATGGTCCTCACGGCACGCGGCCCGGAGCAGCAGTCGAAGGGAACGGACACCGTCGGCGCCTGGATCAACCTCGCCCTGGCGACCGGGAACGCGGGCCGGCCCCTGTCCGGATACGGCTGTCTCACCGGCCAGGGCAACGGTCAGGGCGGCCGCGAGCACGGCCAGAAGGCCGACCAGCTGCCCGGCTATCGCCGACTCGACGACCCCGCGGCCCGGGCACATGTCGCGGGGGTGTGGGGAGTCGACCCCGATTCACTGCCCGGGCCCGGCCGCAGCGCCTACGAACTCCTCGACGCACTCGGGCAGGACGTGAAGGCACTGCTGCTCATGGGCTCCAATCCGGTGGTGTCCGCACCGAGGGCCGGGCATGTGGAGGAACGGATCCGGGCCCTGGACTTCCTCGCCGTCGCCGATGTCGTGCTGTCCGAGACGGCGGAGCTGGCGGACGTGGTGTTCCCGGTGACCCAGTGGGCGGAGGAGACGGGGACCACGACGAACCTGGAGGGCCGTGTGCTGCTGCGGCGGCGCGCGATCACACCGCCGGAGGGTGTGCGCAGCGATCTGGAGGTCCTGCACGGGCTGGCCGCGCTGCTGGGCCACGAGAAGGGGTTCCCGACGGACCCGGAGGAGGTCTTCGGGGAGCTGCGGCGCGCGTCGGCGGGAGGGGCCGCGGACTACTCGGGCATCAGCTACCGGCGACTCGAGGAGGAGAACGGGGTCTTCTGGCCGTGCCCGGAGGTGCCGGAGGGGGCGCAGACACCGGGGGCCGCGGAGGGGGCGGGAACGTCGGGAGCCGAGGAGGGGACGGGGCCACCGGATATCGAGGAGGAGGTCCGGATGTCTCAGGGGACGGGGGGCCACCAGGAGACGGGGGGCGGCGTGGGAACGGGTAGCCGCCCGGCCGGCGTCGTACGGGACGGGCATCCCGGCACCCCCCGGCTGTTCCTGGAACGGTTCGCCACGCCGGACGGGCGGGCCCGTTTCGTGCCGGTCGTCCACCGGGAAGCCGCGGAGGACACCGATGCGGAGTACCCGGTGCTTCTGACGACCGGACGAGTCGTCGCCCAGTACCAGTCCGGGGCACAGACCCGCCGGGTCGCCGAGCTGAACGCGGCGGCACCCGGTCCCTTCGTCGAGCTGCATCCGCGGCTGGCCGCACGGGTGGGGGTTGCCGACGGGGAACCCGTCGCCGTCGTGTCACGGCGTGGCAGGGCGGTCGCACCGGCGCGGCTGACCGAGGCGATCCGGCCGGACACCGCCTTCATGCCGTTCCACTGGGCGGGCGCGGGGAGGGCCAACACGCTCACCAACCCGGCGCTCGATCCGGTGTCGCGGATGCCCGAGTTCAAGGTGTGTGCCGTGCGGCTGGAGCCGACGGCGGCCGAGGACCGCTGAGGACGGCCGATGACCGCTGACGGACGACAGACGTCGACCAGCAGCGGACAACCGGCAAGCGGCAGACGGCAGACGGCGGCCGTCCAGGGGCAGAGGGCGCAGAGCGAACGACAGACGGCGAACTACCGGCGGCGGACGACAGGCGACCGGCGACAGACAGCAGATCTCAACCGACGGATTTCAGATGACAGATTTCACACTCTGTCATCGCTCAGTCGCCGTACGTCCTGCCCGTCCCGGCAGCGCACCAGTCGCCACCCGGGATCACCGCTCCCCTCGCCCGCAGCTCCCTGGCGACCGCCTCCGCCGCCACGTACACCCAGGCCGCGACGCGACCCCGGGCAGTCTCCACGTCCCTGACCACCCGCACATACACATTGCGCGGGTCGTCCGGGCCGAAGTACTCCTCCAGCTCGTCCAGCACGGTCGTCAGCTCGCGGTACCGGTCAGGAGCCGCGGTGACCAGTTCGCCGTTCACCGCGCCGTCACCGCCTTCGACCAGGTACGGGTAGCCCGGGCCCCCGTACAGCACCGCCCCCGCGAGCCGCGCCGGTTCCTCGGCGGAGGTGCGGCCGCGCAGGAAGCGGTCGTGGTTGTGCTCGCCGGGGCGAAGAGTGCCGTAGACGAAGAAAGGCAGCGGCGCCTCCCTCGCACCGGCACCGGCTTCGGCTTCGATCCCGGCGCTCATGCCGCCGTCGCCGCCGGAGCCGTTCACGGTGCCGCCGGGGTGATCGTCTCGGTCCCGACCCACTCCAGGTAAGCGGAGCTGCCGCGTACCACCGGCATGGCCACGATCTCCGGATTGTCGTAGTCGTGATGGGCCTTCAGATGCGCCTCGAGCGCGTCGTAGCAGCCCTCGGTGGTCTTGAAGAGGATCTGCCACTCCTCGCTCGTCTCGATGGCGCCCTGCCAGCGGTAGACGGAAGTGACGGGCGCGGAGATCTGGGCGCACGCGGCCAGTCGCGCCTCCACCACGCCCCGTGCGAGCGCCTCGGCCTTCGCCGCGCTGTCGGTGGTGGTCAGGACCGCCAGGGCCCGGGTCTCCAGGGTCACGAGCACTCCTCACTTCGGGTTCCGGTCCATAACGTAGGCGACCGGTCCCGCGGCAGGCAGCCCGGGCCGGGGGATCTGGCCAAGAGCCCCGGGAGCGAGCACAGGCCGAGGGCCCGGGCCTCGACAGCTCCACGCCGAGGGGCCCGGGCCGGGGTCCGTCGTCGGCTCAGCCCGCGTAGGGCCGCACCGCCTTGGCGTCCCGCAGCACGCTCCCCCACCAGGCGAGCTGGTCGAGCATCGCCTTGACGGCCCCGTCCGGTCCCGCGGGGTCCCGGTGCCGGCCGTCCTCGTCGAAGTGGGCGTGCGGATGGGCGAAGGAGACCGTGTTGCGGATGGTGACGGCGTGCAGTTCGGCGAAGACCTGACGGAGCTGTTCCACCGCGCGCAGTCCGCCGGAGATCCCGCCGTAGGAGAGGAAGGCGACCGGCTTGGCCTGCCACTGGGTGGGGTGCCAGTCGATGAGGTTCTTCAGGGCGGCGGGGAAGGAGTGGTTGTACTCCGGGGTCATCACCACGAAGGCGTCGGCGCCGGCGAGACGGGGTGAGACCTCGGCGAGCGCCGCGCCGGCCCGTTCACCGGGGCGTGAGGACAGCGCGGTGGGCAGCTCGACCGCGGCGAGGTCGATCACGTCGGTGGCGAAGTCCTCGCGGGTGGCGATCCGGGACAGGAACCAGTCGGCGATGACGGGTCCGAAGCGGCCTTCGCGATTGCTGCTGATGATCAGGCTGAGCTTGAGCGGAGTGCTCCGCACGGGTGTGGTGACGTCCATGCCGATAAGCCTCGTACCTCAACCTTGGTTGAGGTCAAGCGCATCGATGGACACCCGGCCGGCATCGACGAACACCCTGCGGGCATCGATGGACATCCGGCCGACACGCGGGGCGGCGCCCTCACGTCACTCGTTCGGCGCGACCGCCCGCACCGTGCGCCCAATGGCCGATCCCACCTGCAGTGACCTGCGTGAACGCGGCGCGCGGACGACGATGAACGTCGCCCGCCACCGGATCTGATCAACCATCAGCAGGCGTGCACGGCGCGCTGGCTCTTACCTCGGAAGTGCAAGGCCCGCGAAGAGCGGCGAAGTGCACCGTCCTGGCGGTGCGCTGCAGTGCATTGCCTCGGAAGTGACGACGCGGAAGCCATCGCCCCGGAGGACGACATGCGCACCACGGCCCGCCTGCTGACCGGCGTGTCCGGCCCCGCGATGGCGGCAGGGGTGTGTCTGGGCGTCTGCGCCGGGGCCGCACCGGCCCACGCCGAGGACTTCGAGGTGCTGGAGGTCAAGCCGTCGGCGGTGTCCGTCGGCGCGAGCGTCACCGTGAGCACCACCGCGTGCGGGAAGAACGGCCATGGCACGGGAGACGCCCGGTCGCTCGGCGCGGGCGACTTCAAGGCGTCGCCCGCCGAGGACAAGAAGGGGGCGGTGACCGGCCGGTTCACGGTGCCCAGGAAGGCGAGACCGGGGAACTACGGCGTCGCCGTGCTGTGCGACAACGGCAAGGAGGCCACCGGAGACGTGGTGGTCCGGTCCCCGGGACAGCAAGCGAGCGGCCGCCAACCGAGCGGCCATGTGAAGACGGGAGTCGGCGGCAGCGTCGGCCCCGACACCACCCAGATCGCGGTGGGCTTGGCCGTTCTGGCCATGTCCGCCGCCGGCGGGGCGTGGCTCCTGCGGCGTCGGGCGAGCGGCGCGCAGGGCAGCTGACGGGGCTCGGCTCGCCGTCCTCGTACCGCCGTCCCCACCCCCGTCAAGCGTCCGGCTGACGGGGGCGGGGAGCCGTTTCCCGGAGGGCCCTCTTTCCCGGAAGGCTTCGTTCCCCGGGGACTTCTCTCCCGGAGGACTTCCATGCAGAGCGGGCACAGGGGCGGCGGGTGGGGCAGGGGGTGGCCGGTGGCGGTGGCCGTCTGCGTCGGTCTGTGGCTGGTACAGAACGGCTCCCGGGATGTGACACCGCCCGTGCCGTCCGCCGCCGAGGCCTTCGCGGCGGACGGGTACACGGAGGCGGCGGCCGATCCGCTGCCGCCTTCGGAGCCGGTCCGTTTCCTCATCCCGCGGATCCGGGTGGACGCTCCGGTGATGCCGCTCGGCCTGGCGGGCGACGGAAGCCTCGAGGTGCCGCCGCCCGAGGAGTACGGCGATACGGCGGGCTGGTACCGGGGCGGCACCGCTCCGGGTGCGCGGGGCACGGCCGTGGTGGCCGGGCACGTCGACGATGCGCGGGGCCCGGCGGTCTTCTACGACCTGGGCACGCTGAAGAAGGGCCATCGGATCGAGGTGGTCCGCGAGGACGGTCGCACGGCGGTGTTCACGGTGGACGCGGTGGAGGTGTACGCGAACGAGGACTTCCCGGACCGGAAGGTCTACGGGGCCTCGGGCAGGGCGGAGTTGCGGGTGATCACCTGTGGTGGCGGCTTCGACAGCAGGTCGGGCTACCTGGGGAACGTGGTCGTCTTCGCCCATCTGATCGGGGTTCGGGGCGGGCGCGCCGCGGCCTGAGGGTTCGCCGCTTCGTGGAGGGGCATCCGGCTCGGGCCGCGGCACCGGTCACGCGAAGGGGCCTTCGGTGACGAAGCGCCGGAGGTGGCCGGCGAAGGTCGCGGCTTCCTCGGGCGGCCATGTGGCGAGACTGGCTTCGATGTGGTCGTACAGGCGGCGGCGCAGGGCCTCCACCGTGCGTTCGCCTTCGGCCGTGAGGGCGAGCAGTGTCGCTCTGCGGTCCCCGGGGTCGGGTTCGCGCCGGACGAGTCCCGCTTCTTCCAGCCTGGAGGCGCGCCGGGTGACACCGGAGCGGTCGAGGCCCACGTCGCCGGCCAGGCTCGCGGCACTGCACGGTCCGCTTCTCGCCAGCCCGCTGAGGACCGGATAGGTCAGCTCGTCCACGCCCTCGCCGAGGCCGGTGGTCATCGTTCGGTACAGCTCCAGGCGGGTGCTGCGCTTGAGCAGTACTCCCAGGGCTTCGGCGATCTCATGTCCCACACCGTTGTCCATGCCTCCACCCTAGCGTGCGCTGCGCACGCTTATGCGCTACAGTTCAGGAGAAGCGTGCGCAGCGCACGCAACATCCTTGATGAGGCACCGGAAGGGACCACGCCATGAACCGCACGGGTATCGCCGCCGCACTGAAGGACCTGCTCTTCAACTCCGCGCTCGACCTCGACGAAGCCGCCGACCGGCACTTCGCCCCCGACTACCGCCAGCGCACGGACGGCGAGTGGGCCGACCGCGACGGCTTCCTCGAGCACATCGCCCACCTCCGCACCGTCGTGGCCGACGGTTCCATCGAGGTCCATGACGAGCTGTACGACGGCCACCTCTACGCCGACCGCCACACGGTCCACGTCACGAAGAAGGACGGGTCCACCGTGCTCACGGAGGTCTACGTGATCGGCGAGTTCGCACCCGACGGCCGATTCCGCCGTATCGAGGAGGTCACCCTCATGCTCGAAGGCTCCGAAACGGACCGGAACCTGGGCAGTGCCCGCTGAGGTGTAACGGGGCGGGGCCGCAATCGGTTCACGCCTGCCACGCCGCGCCTCCACGCCCCGGACACCCAGGACACCCAGGACACCCAGGACACCCAGGACACCCAGGACACCCAGGACACCCAGGACACCCAGGAGAAAAATTGCACACCCCTCCTGAATACGTTTGCCGCATCTGTGGTTTCGACTTCGAAGACGTGGCGACATGGGAAAGCGAAGTTCCGCAGTACGTGATCTGCCTGTGCTGCGGAATGGAGTCAGGCCTCGAAGATACAGACCTCGAGAAGGCAAGAAACTATCGAGCCAGCTGGGTCGCGAACGGCGCCCGATGGGCTTCCGCGCGTCATAAGCCGCAGGATTGGAACGTACTCAAGCAGATGGCCAGCATCCCACCAGCGTGGCGATGATTCCAGCTGATGGCAAGAATTCGCACTAGCCGTGGCGCGCGAAAGACCGGCTAAAGCCGAAACTGTCGAATCGACGGTACATCCGTCCTCGCCAACCCTTTGAATCGGTCCACCAAATACCCTGGTGGACCGATTCACACATCGGGGAGCGCAGCAGCTAACGAGCTCTTACCGGACTGACAGGGGCACAAAATGGCCTCGGTCACCACCTAAGAGCCCTAGACCCTGACATCGGGCCGAAGTCGATGAACAGGCTGACGCCGAAGAGCCCCATCAGCCAGGCGGCTTCGACACTGGCAGACGGCCTAGTCTAGATGACTATCTCAAGGCACAAAGCCAGCGAGAGCGCTGACAGGGAACGAAAGGCAACTTCATGCCATCTGAAAATCTCGCCCCTCCAGGACCGGACGAGGAATCCGTCTGCCGCGTGTGCGGTTTTGACGACGGCGACCTCTTTTGGGAAGGAGGCTGGCCGACGGCTCTGATCTGCGTATGCTGCGGCAACGAGTCAGATGTGTCTGACACGAGCATCATGGGGATCAGGAACTACCGTGGATACTGGACCGGAAATGGCACCCAGTGGCGCTCCCCTTCACGCAAGCCAGATAATTGGGACCTGCTGAATCAGCTGTCCCGAATCCCCGTCGATTGGCGCTGACTGCTTCAAAGGCAGGCACAGTCCCCACGAGTGGCAGAACGAAACCGGACGCGGAGAATTGGTGAAATAGCGGAATGAACTCAACGGAGAAGGTCACCGAGGAGACCGTCTGCCGCGTCTGCGGGTTGGGCGACGGTGAAATCCTCTGGGACTCATACGGCGTCCCGCAATATGTCATCTGCGAATGCTGTGGAACCGAGTCCGGGATTGGCGACGGAAATGCCATGCAGGTGCGCGAGATTCGCGGACTTTGGCTGGGCCGAGGCGCCCCATGGCATGAGGGCAAGGCAAAGCCGCAGTCGTGGGATCTGTTGGAACAGATCAAGAACATCCCAGCTGAATGGAGATGACTTCATCACCCATCATCCAAGGAATGTGCCCGAAGACCCGAACCGCCGCCTGGCACTGACCCGATGACTCACAGGTAGGTACATCACCGTCCGTCACTGCCGCCGCGTCCACACCTGCGGACGGCCCGACTTGATGCCTCGCGGCGGTAGCGGCTCGAGCCGGGCACACGGGTCGTTCGTCAGATCCCCACGCCGCACGAGACGTGATCACCAACGAACAAGATCAACCTCCGCAACAGACCTAGCCCGACCACTGGTCGAAGGCCAGCTTCGCGACCAGGGAGAACACCACCACCAGCAGGACGCCACGGACGAACTCCGCGCCCTTGCGCAGCGCCATCCGCGCCCCGGTCATCCCTCCCGCCAGGTTGAACACCGCCATCAGCGCGGCCAGTTGCCACAGCACCGCGCCCTGGTAGGCGAACATCGCGAGGGCACCGGCGTTGGTGCAGACGTTGACGATCTTGGCGGTGGCGGAGGCGGTGACCAGGTCGAGGTGGAGCACCGCGGTGAGCGCGAGGACGAGGAAGGTGCCGGTGCCGGGTCCGAAGAGCCCGTCGTAGAAGCCGATCCCGCCCCCGACGAGGACGATCGCGGTGACGATACGGGCGCGCGTGACCGGCCCTCGGTCCTCGGTGGTGCCGAACGACGGGCGCAGCATCACGAAGGCCGCGACGCACAGCAGCACCACCATGATCACGGGACGCAGCACGCTGCTGCTGATTCCTCCCGCGAAGAATGCCCCTGCCATGGATCCGGCGAGTGCGGCGAGCCCGATCCGTACCGCGGTCCTCACCTGGATCCGGGCCTTTCGGACATAGGTCACCGCCGCTCCGGTGGTCCCCACGATCGCCACGGCCTTGTTGGTGCCGAGGATCTGCACGGCGGGCACCTGTGGCATGCCGAGGAGGAGGGCAGGCAGCAGCAACAGTCCCCCGCCGCCCACGACCGCGTCGATCCAGCCCGCCGCGGCGGCGGCGACGCAGAGGACGACGAGCGTGGTCAGCGAGATGTCGGGCATGTACGCGACCCTAGAGAGCAGATAGGTGCACCGTCCATGCTTCTTGGTCGTTCTTGAGCAACCTCTGAGCTTCCCGCGTGGAAGGTCTCCCTCCGTCCCGCTCCCGCCGTCCGCGCCGCCGCGGTGGCAGCTCCCGTTCCGCCTCACAGCGCGTGCGGCTCCGCGCTGAGATCAGCGTTCCTCACGGGAAACAACGCAGATGCGGCCAGGTAACAGCGGCGCCGCATGCTGCCTGCATGGATACGAGGATCGTGGTGATCGGCGCCGGGATGGCGGGAGCGCGGCTGGCGCGCCTGCTCGCTCCGTCGTGTGACGTCACCCTGCTCGGGGAGGAGCCGCACGCCCCCTACAACCGGGTGCTGCTCGCCGAGGTCCTCGCCGGGCGGTACGCACCGGAGGTGATCGCCCTGCCGCCGGTGCCGGGCGGACCGGAGACGGTGCGGCGCGGGGTGCGGGCCGTCCGTATCGACCGCGCGGCGCGGACCGTGCACTGCGCGGACGGCTCGGCGGTGGCGTACGACCGGCTCGTACTGGCGACCGGCTCGAACCCGGTGCTGCCGCCGCTGCGCGGCACCTCGTCCGGGCTTCCCGACGGTGTCCACCCGTTCCGCACCCTTGACGACTGTCTGGCCCTGGCGGCCGTGGCCCGCGCGGGCACGCGTGCGGTGGTCATCGGGGGCGGTCTGCTCGGTGTCTCCGCGGCGCGTGCGCTCGCGGAGCGGGGAGCGGACGTGGTCCTGGCCCATCACGGGCCCACGCTGATGGACCGCTATCTCGACCCGGAGGCCGGAGCCCTGGTCCGGGCCCATCTGGCGGGCCTCGGCGTGGAGATCCACACCGAGTGCCATGTCCGCGGGCTGCGCAGCGGCACCGGGGCGGTCGTCACGGGCGTCGAGCTCGCGGACGGCTTTGTCCTCGACGCGGAGTGCGTGGTCCTCGCCTGCGGGGTCCGGCCCCGGACGGCTCTGGCCGTCGACGCGGGTCTGGAGGTCCGCCAGGGGATCGTCGTGGACGACGCGCTGGGTACGTCGGACCCGTTCATCCACGCCATCGGCGACTGCGCCGAGCACGCGGGAACGGTCTACGGTCTGGCGACGGCGGCGGTGGAGCAGGCGGACGCACTCGCGGCCCTGCTCACCGGCGCCGAGCCCGCATCCGTCTACACCGGCACCCGTGCTCTCACCCGGCTGACCCTCGGCGGCGCCGGCAGTCTCGACGTCGCCGCTTTCGGGGATCCCGCCCCGCGCCCCGGAGACGACGTCGTGCAACTGGCCGACGCCACCCGCGGGGCGTACCGGAAGGTCGTCGTCCGCGGGGACCGCCTCGTCGGGGGCGTACTGCTCGGGGATCTCGCCACGGTCGGCGCGCTCGCACGCGCCTGGGAGGGCGACGACCCGCTTCCCGACGCCCCGCTGCTCCACCTGCTCACCACCGACGGAGGTTTCTGAGATGACCGCGCCCACCGTGACCGCGTCCACGACGACCACGCCCACGATCGTGCTGGTCGGCCACGGCATGGTCGGCCAGCGTTTCCTGGAGGCCCTCGCCGAGCGGGGTGTCACGGAGCGCGCGAGGGTCGTCGTGCTGTGCGAGGAGCCCCGTCCGGCATACGACCGGGTGCAGCTGACCTCCTACTTCGCGGGCCGCACGCCCGACGATCTGTCCCTCGTCGAGGACGGGTTCATGGAGCGGTACGGCATCGAGCTCCACCTCGACGACCCGGCCGAGAGCGTCGACCGTGCCGCGCGCACGGTGACCGCGCGCTCCGGGCGGACGTTCGCGTACGACACGCTCGTGCTGGCGACCGGCTCGTATCCGTTCGTGCCGCCCGTCCCGGGGCGGGACGCCGAGGGCTGCTTCGTGTACCGCACCATCGAGGATCTGCTCGCGATCGAGGAGTACGCCAAGACGTCCCGTACGGGCGTCGTCGTCGGCGGGGGGCTGCTCGGTCTGGAGGCGGCGGGCGCGCTCAAGGGGCTCGGTCTGGACACCCACATCGTCGAGTTCGCACCGCGGCTGATGCCGGTGCAGGTCGACGCGGGCGGTGGCGCGGCGCTGATGCGGACCATCGAGGACATGGGACTGACCGTGCACACGGGCGTCGGCACCCAGGAGATCGTGACCGACGGCGGTGCGGTCACCGGGATGAACCTCTCCGACTCCTCCACGCTCACCACCGATCTCGTGGTCTTCTCGGCGGGGGTCCGGCCGCGTGATCAACTGGCCCGCGACATGGGCCTGGCCGTGGGCGAACGCGGCGGGATCACGGTCGACGACCAGTGCCGTACGTCGGATCCCGACGTCTTCGCGATCGGCGAGTGCGCCCTCGCGTCGGACGGCCGGGTGTACGGACTGGTCGCGCCCGGCTACGAGATGGCGAAGACCGTCGCCGATGTGCTGGTGGGTGACGAGGGCGCCTTCACTGGTGCCGACATGTCGACAAAGCTGAAGCTGCTCGGGGTGGACGTGGCGTCGTTCGGCGACGCGCACGGCACGGCCGAGGGCTGTCTGGACGTCGTGTACTCCGACTCGCGCGCCGGGGTCTACAAGAAGCTGGTCGTCAGCCCGGAGGGTGAGCTGCTCGGGGGCGTCCTCGTCGGTGACGCCGAGTCGTACGGCATGCTCCGGCCGCTCACGGGCAGTGTGCCGCCCGTCCCGCCCGAGCAGCTGGTGCTGCCGGCGGGCGCCGGGGCGCCCGTCGCCCTCGGCCCCTCCGCACTTCCGGACGACGCGGTCATCTGCTCCTGCCACAACGTCACCAAGGGCGAGATCTGCGCCCACACCTCGCTGCCGGAGGTGAAGAAGTGCACCAAGGCCGGTACGGGCTGCGGGAGTTGTGTCAAGGTCATCGGCCAGCTGCTGCCGCAGGCGGCGGACCAGGGCCTGTGCGGCTGCTTCTCCTACACCCGCACCGAGCTGTACGAGATCGTCCGCACCCTGCGGCTCACCTCGTACGCGCAAGTGCTCGATTCGCACGGCCGTGAGGAGGCCCGCGGCGGCGACGGCTGCGAGATCTGCAAGCCGGCCGTGGGCTCGATCCTCGCGAGCCTCGGCAACGGGTACATCCTCGACGGCGAGCAGGGGGCGCTGCAGGACACCAACGACCACTTCCTCGCCAACCTCCAGCGCAACGGCTCGTACTCGATCGTGCCGCGCATCCCCGGCGGTGAGATCACCCCGGACAAGCTGATCGTGATCGGCGAGGTGGCCCGCGACTACGGTCTCTACACGAAGATCACAGGCGGCCAGCGGATCGACCTGTTCGGCGCGCGGGTCGACCAGCTCCCGGCGATCTGGACCCGGCTCGTCGACGCCGGATTCGAGTCGGGTCACGCGTACGGGAAGGCGCTGCGTACCGTCAAGTCCTGTGTGGGGCAGACCTGGTGCCGCTACGGCGTCCAGGACAGCGTGCGGATGGCGATCGACCTGGAACTGCGCTACCGGGGCCTGCGCGCCCCGCACAAGCTGAAGTCGGCGGTGTCGGGCTGCGCCCGTGAGTGCGCCGAGGCGCAGTCGAAGGACTTCGGTGTGATCGCCACCGCCAACGGCTGGAACCTGTACGTCGGCGGCAACGGCGGCGCCACACCCCGGCACGCCGACCTGCTCGCCCAGGATCTGTCCGACGCCGAACTGGTGCGGCTCATCGACCGGTTCCTGATGTTCTACATCCGCACCGCGGACCGGCTGGAGCGCACCTCCACCTGGCTGGAGCGGCTCGAGGGCGGCCTGGACCACCTGAGGGACGTCGTCGTACACGATTCGCTGGGCCTGTGCGAGGAGTTGGAGGCCCTGATGGCGGAACACGTCTCGGGCTACCGCGACGAGTGGGCCGAGACGCTGGACGACCCGGACCGCCTGCGCCGCTTCGTGTCGTTCGTGAACGCGCCGGACGCGCCGGACCCGTCCGTGAAGTTCGTCCCGGAGCGGGACCAGATCAAGCCGGACCTGACCATTCTGACCCTGGGCCCAACAGTGGGGGCACCCCTGGACCCGACCCTGGAAGGGACTCTCACGCGATGACGCTCCAACTGCACGTGGACGACGACTGGTTCCCGGTCTGCGACCTGTCCCGCCTCACCCCTGGCCGCGGCATGGCGGCGCTGCTCCCGGACGGCCGGCAGGCCGCCCTGTTCGTGGACCGGTCGGGGCGGGCCTACGCGATCGACAACCGCGATCCGTTCACCGGCGCGCAGGTCCTCTCGCGCGGGCTGGTCGGCAGCGCGGACGGCCGGCCGTTCGTCGCGTCGCCGCTGCTGAAGCAGCGCTTCGATCTGGAGACGGGCCGCTGTCTGGACGACGACGCGGTGACGGTTCGGGCGTATCCGGTGCGTACGGGGGCGTGAAGGGCGCGAGCGTCGCATGCGGCGCGGCTGGGGGCGCGGGTAGGTTCGGGGCGCCCCGCGATCCGTTCCCGCCGCGCCGCGGCGCCGCGTCTCCCACTCGACCATACGCAATCGTATGGTCGGGCGTACTCTGACGGCACAGGTCTTTCCTGCCGACGAGTACCGGAGGAGCACCGTATGCCGACGAAGACCGGCTGGACCCCGCTCGACATCCCCGACCAGAGCGGCCGCACCGCCGTGGTCACCGGCGCCAACAGCGGAATCGGGCTGGTCACGGCCCGCGAGCTCGCTCGCCGCGGAGCCCGGGTGATCCTCGCCTGCCGCAGCGAGACCCGGGGCCGGGAGGCCGAGGCTCTGATCCGGCGGCAGGTCCCCGGCGCCGAGGCCGAGTTCCGGCCGCTGGACCTGGCCGATCTCGCCTCGGTGCGGAGGTTCGCCGAGTCCTGCGAGACGGACACGCTGGACCTGCTCATCAACAACGCCGGCGTCATGGCCTTGCCGTACGGCACGACCGCCGACGGCTTCGAGACCCAGTTCGGGGTGAACCACCTGGGGCATTTCGCCCTCACCGGGCTGCTGCTCCCCAAGCTGCTGGACGCGCGGGACGCGCGCGTGGTGAGTGTGTCCAGCGGGATGCACGCACTCTCCGATGTCGACATGACGGATCTCAACAGCGAGCGCCGGTACCGCCGCTGGGTGGCCTACGGCCGGTCCAAGACGGCGAATCTGCTGTTCGTGCACGAGCTCGCGCGGCGGCTGAGGGCGACGGGCTCGGATGTCGTCGCCGCGGCCGCCCACCCGGGGTACGCGGCGACCAATCTGCAGACCGCGGGCGCGAAGATGGAGGGCCGCCGGACGGCGGAGCGGCTCGCCGAGTTCGCCAACCGGCTCATCGCCCAGCCCGCAGAGATGGGCGCGCTGCCGACGCTGTACGCCGCGACCGCGCCCGGTGTGCGACCCGATTCGTTCACCGGTCCCCGCATCCAGGGCCTGCGGGGCGCACCCGCCCGCTCCTGGCGGGCCAAGTGGACGCTGGACGATGCGACCGGCGAGCGGCTCTGGGCGGCGTCCGAGCAGCTCACCGGAGTGACGTACGAGCAGCTCAAGGTCTGAGGGACCGGTGACGACGGGGGATCTCACAGGCCGAGGGGCGTCGGACGCCGAGGACCCTCACAGGCCGGGGATCTCACGTCCGGGGATCTCACGTCCGGGGATCTCACGTCCGGGGATCTCACGTCCGGGGATCTCAGAGGCCGAGGCGTGTGGACCGCCCCCCGTGCGGCGGCCCACACGCCTGTCCCCCACCGGTCCGATGCCGGTCCCACGCCGGTCCGATGCCGGTCCCACGCCGGTCCTACTGTCCCTCCACGGCCTTCGGGTCCATCCAGACGACCTCCCAGATGTGGTGGTCCGGGTCCTGGAAGGAACGGCCGTACATGAAGCCGAGGTCCTGGGTCTCATTGGCCCGGGAACCCCCGGAGGCGAGCGCCGCGTCCACGAGTTCGTCGACCTTCTCCCTGCTCTCGGCACTGAGGGCGAGGAGCACCTCGGTGGTGGTGGCCGCGTCGGCGATGTCCTTCGTCGTGAACTCCTTGAACCGGGGTTCGGTGAGGAGCATCGCGAAGATGGTGTCCCCGAGCACCAGGCAGGCGGTGTTCTCGTCGGAGAACTGGGGGTTGAAGGAGTAGCCGAGTGCGCTCCAGAAGGCCTTCGACTTCTCGAGGTCCTTCACCGGCAGGTTCACGAAGATCATCTGGGTCATGGTCGTTCCGTTCTCTCGTGTCGCCATCGCACGTAGCACCTTGTGTGCACGCTACGGGGGGGTAGACGCCGGGGCTCACCGGAACTCATCGCTCTCCGGAAAATCTCCCTGCCCGGCGGTTCACCATCCTGGTCGGCCGCCCCCCGGAGAGACCGACCCACCGGCCAGGACCGGTGATACGAACGAGCCGTCAACCGCCCGTACACGAGGGCGGGTCCGGCCACCCGGGAGGCGGGCGGCCGTCGCGGCGCCCCCTGCCCGCGGACCGACGTTTCCGCTTCACCGCTCGTTGAAGCCAAGGCAACTCGGTGCTCCTAAGGTCCCTGGCGCGCGACCCCGCCCGCCGCCCGGCGTGGCGGGCCGGTCACGACCACCATGGAGTGACAGTGGAACGACGCAGCTTCCTGCGCGGAGCCGTCATCGGTACGTCCGCCGCCGCCTTCGGAGGCACCCTGTGGCAGGGCGCCGCCTCCGCGGCCCCCGCGCAGCCCGGCCCCGGCCCCTACGGGGCCCTCGGCGGGGCCGACGCGAACGGCATCCAGCTGCCCGCCGGCTTCACCAGCCGGGTGATCGCCAGGTCCGGGCAGCAGGTCGGCTCCACCTCGTACAGCTGGCACAGCGCACCGGACGGCGGCGCCTGCTTCGCCGACGGCAGCGGATGGATCTATGTGTCCAACTCGGAGATCGACCCGTCGGGCGGGGCGAGCGCGGTGCGGTTCTCCTCGGCCGGCGCGATCACCGGTGCCTACCGCATCCTCTCCGGCACCCGGCAGAACTGCGCGGGCGGCAGGACCCCCTGGAACACCTGGCTGTCCTGCGAGGAGGTCAGCCTCGGCTACGTCTACGAGACCGACCCGTGGGGTGTGAACGCCGCGGTGCGCCGGGCCGCCATGGGCCGGTTCAAGCACGAGGCGGCGGCGGCCGACCCGGTCCGCAAGGTCGTGTACCTGACCGAGGACGAGACCAACGGCTGCCTCTACCGCTTCGTCCCCACCACCTGGGGCAACCTGTCCTCCGGCACCCTCCAGGTGCTGGTCGCCAGCAGCGGCACCTCCGGCTCCTTCAGCTGGGCCAACGTCCCCGACCCCGACGGCTCGCCGACGGCGACCCGCAGCCAGGTGTCCGGGGCGAAGAAGTTCAACGGCGGCGAGGGCTGCCACTACGCCAACGACACCGTCTGGTTCACCACCAAGGGCGACAACCGCCTCTGGCAGCTCAATCTGACCAGCGGCACCTACGAACTGGCCTACGACGACTCGCTGGTCGTCGGCGGCGCCGCGCCCCTCACCGGCGTCGACAACGTCACCGGATCGTCCTCCGGCGATCTGTTCGTCGCGGAGGACGGCGGCAACATGGAGATCTGCCTCATCACCCCGGACGATGTCGTCGCGCCGTTCCTGCGGATCAACGGCCAGTCCGGGTCCGAGATCACCGGACCGGCCTTCTCGCCGGACGGGACGCGGCTGTACTTCTCCAGCCAGCGAGGTACGAGCGGAAGTTCGTCGGGCGGCATCACCTACGAAGTGACCGGGCCGTTCCGGGCATAGCCGCCGCGGGAGCCACGGGATCCCGCTGGACGCCGCCCCTGAGCAGGGCGGTGCCCAGCGGGGTCATCGAATGCAGCACGGCGTTGCCGTTGCGCAAGGTGACGACCAGACCCGCCTCTCTCAGCACACAGGCGTGCTGGCTCGCGGAAGCCAGCGACACCCCTGCCCTGCGGGCGAGTTCGCTCGTGGTGCAGCCGTTGCCTATGGACCGCAGCACGGCGGAGCGGGTGTGACCGACGAGCCGGCCGAGCGAGACCCGGTCCCGCTCGGTGTCGGCCGCGGCGGCAGCCGCCGTGTGGGTGACGGGATAGACCAGCACGGGAGGCAGGCCCGCGTCGCGCCGGACGACCGGCGCGCCGCGGCAGAAGTACGACGGCTGCAGCAGCAGTCCGCGCCCTTCCAGATGGACGTCCCGGTCGACGGGGTAGTCCGCCTCCAGCACCGGTGCGCTCCAGCGCAGCATCGGCGGCAGTGAGGCGAGCAGTTCGTCCGCGCCGCCGTCGAGGAGAGCCCTGCCGCGCGCCGCACGGTCGGCCTCGACGGTGGCCTGTATCTGGGACCAGTACGGCTCGACCGCGGCGCGGTGGTAGCTGCGCAGGGCGCCGATGAGCCGGGCCATGGGCTCCGCCTCGCCTTCGGCGAGCCCGGCGAGGCGGGCCGGCACCCCCGGCTGGGGGCGGTCGGCGGCCAGCAGGGCGAGCTCGGCACGCAGTCGCCGCGCCGGAGTCGCCCGCACCGCTTCCAGGCCCTCGTCGAGCCCCTCCAGCCCTTCGGGCGGGGTGAGGAAGTCCGGGAAATAGCCGCATGGCGGCACCAGGGCGGCCAGCAGCCGTGTTTCACCGTTCAACCGGGCCCGGGTTTCCGAGCGCCATTCCCCGTACACGGCGGCGCCCCGGCGGTCCCTCAGCCGGTGAAAACTCAGAATGGTCTCCCACAAAACATCCGGCCTGGCCGCCGTCCGTACCCTCGCAAGGTCCTCGCCGGTGAAATGGATACGCAGCACGGAACCCCCACTGTTGCATCCGCAATCGTCCCAGCCACTGAGTATGCACGCAATCACAGGCCGTCACCACGGAGTTTCAGCCACAGTTGAAACGCAGTGCGGAGAACCGCCGTGAACCGAAAAGCTGTACGACGTCGGACGCGAAACCTTCGGGTACCGAGGGGCGAGGTAAAGACCGTGGGGGGCTTTCCACGCTCGGCGGCGGTCGGCGGAGGTTGCGGCTCCGTGTCCGACATTGGTAATGGGGCGCGGCCGGTGGGTGGGGATCCGCCGTCCGCGCCCCGCCTGTTCTTTGCTCAACGAATGGCGGGAATCAAACTTCTGTTAATACTCGCTACTGGCCGGTCGTTCAACAGCGGCCCGCGCGCACCCTACGCGGCCGCGCACCGGCGCGGAAAGCAGGGACGGGCGGGACGGACACCTCCGCACAAGGTGCCTGTCCCGCCCGTCTCCCGGTGTGCCGGGGCCGCCGACGGGTCGGTGAGGGTATGAGGGTGAGCCACCGACGGCCCCGGAGTCATACGCGGCGCGGCCGGGAGAACGGCCGCGCGCGCATCACCCGCTCAGCGACGCCCGGTCAACGGCTGTCGCTGCCGGAGGACTGAGCCGCCGCGCGGCCGGCCTCCAGCCGGGCCACGGGGATCCGGAACGGCGAGCAGGAGACGTAGTCCAGGCCCACCTCGTGGAAGAAGTGCACCGACTCGGGGTCACCGCCGTGCTCGCCGCAGACGCCGAGCTTGAGGTCGGGACGGGTGGCCCGGCCGGCCGCCACGGCATTGCGCACGAGCGAGCCGACGCCGTCCTTGTCGATGGTCTCGAAGGGGCTGACGCCGAAGATGCCCTTCTCCAGGTACGCGGTGAAGAAGCTGGCCTCCACGTCGTCCCGGCTGAAGCCCCACACGGTCTGGGTGAGGTCGTTCGTACCGAAGGAGAAGAACTCGGCGGCCTCGGCGATCTGACCGGCGGTCAGCGCGGCGCGCGGCAGCTCGATCATGGTGCCGAGGGCCAGCTTGAGCTCGACGCCGGTGGCGGCCTCGACCTCCGCGATGACCTGCTCGGCCTCCTCGCGGACGATCTCCAGCTCCTGGACGGTGCCGACGAGCGGGATCATGATCTCGGCGCGCGGGTCGCCCTTGGCGTTCTTGCGCTCGGCCGCGGCCTCGGCGATCGCCCGTACCTGCATGGTGAACAGACCCGGGATGACCAGGCCGAGGCGGACACCGCGCAGACCCAGCATCGGGTTCTGCTCGTGGAGCCGGTGGACGGCCTGGAGCAGGCGCAGGTCGTTCTCGTTGTGGTCCTTGCGGGCCTCGGCGAGGGCGACGCGCACCGACAGCTCGGTGATGTCCGGCAGGAACTCGTGCAGCGGCGGGTCGAGCAGCCGCACGGTCACGGGCAGGCCGTCCATCGCCTCGAACAGCTCGATGAAGTCCTTCTTCTGGAGCGGCAGCAGGGCCTTGAGCGCGTCCTCGCGCTCCGCCTCGGTGTCGGCGAGGATCAGCTTCTCGACCATCTCGCGGCGCTCGCCGAGGAACATGTGCTCGGTGCGGCACAGTCCGATGCCCTGGGCGCCGAAACGGCGGGCGCGCAGCGCGTCCTCGGCGTTGTCGGCGTTGGCCCGTACTCGCAGCCGGCGTACCCGGTCCGCGTAGGCCATGATCCGGTGCACGGCCTGGACCAGCTCGTCGGCGTCGTCGGCGCCGGCGTGCATGCGGCCCTCGAAGTACTCGACGACCGGGGAGGGCACGACCGGCACCTCGCCGAGGTACACCTTGCCGGTGGAGCCGTCGATGGAGACGACGTCGCCCTCTTCGACGACCGTGCCGTTCACGGTCATCCGGCGGCGCTTGGTGTCGACCTCGAGCTCCTCGGCGCCGCAGACACAGGTCTTGCCCATGCCGCGGGCGACGACGGCCGCGTGCGAGGTCTTGCCGCCGCGCGAGGTCAGGATGCCCTCGGCCGCGATCATGCCGTCGAGGTCGTCCGGGTTGGTCTCACGGCGGATGAGGATGACCTTCTCGCCGGAGCGCGACCACTTGACGGCCGTGTAGGAGTCGAAGACGGCCTTGCCGACGGCCGCGCCCGGGGACGCGGCGATACCGCGGCCCAGCTTCTCGACCTTGGCGTTCTCGTCGAAGCGGGGGAACATCAGCTGCGCGAGCTGGGCGCCCGTGACGCGCTGGAGCGCCTCGGCCTCGTCGATGAGGCCCTGGTCGACGAGCTGGGTGGCGATACGGAAGGCGGCGCCGGCGGTGCGCTTGCCGACACGGGTCTGCAGCATCCACAGCTGGCCGCGCTCGATGGTGAACTCGATGTCGCACAGGTCCTTGTAGTGCGTCTCGAGGGTTTCCATGATCTGCATCAGCTGGTCGTACGACTTCTTGTCGATCGACTCGAGGTCGGCGAGCGGCACGGTGTTGCGGATACCCGCGACGACGTCCTCGCCCTGGGCGTTCTGCAGGTAGTCGCCGTAGACGCCCTGGTGGCCGGAGGCGGGGTCGCGGGTGAAGGCGACACCGGTGCCGGAGTCCGGGCCGAGGTTGCCGAAGACCATGGAGCAGACGTTGACGGCGGTGCCGAGGTCGCCGGGGATGCGCTCCTGGCGGCGGTAGAGCTTGGCGCGGTCGCCGTTCCAGGAGTCGAAGACGGCCTTGATGGCGAGATCCATCTGCTCGCGCGGGTCCTGCGGGAAGTCGCGGCCGGTCCCGGCCTTGACGATCTTCTTGAACTGCTTGACCAGCTTCTTCAGGTCGGCGGCGTCGAGGTCGGTGTCGACGGTGACCTTCTTGGCGGCCTTGGCCTCGTCGAGGGCGTCCTCGAACAGCTCGCCGTCGACACCGAGGACGGTCTTGCCGAACATCTGGATGAGGCGGCGGTACGAGTCCCAGGCGAAGCGGTCGTCGCCGGCCTGCTTGGCCAGGCCCTCGACGGACTTGTCGGAGAGGCCGATGTTGAGGACGGTGTCCATCATTCCGGGCATGGAGAACTTGGCGCCGGAGCGTACGGATACCAGCAGCGGGTCGTCGGCCTGGCCGAGCTTCTTGCCCATCTTCTGCTCGAGGGCGTCAAGGTGCGCACTCACCTCGTCACGCAGTGCCGCGGGCTCCTCGCCGCTGTCGAGGTAGACCTTGCAGGCCTCGGTGGTGATGGTGAAGCCCGGGGGGACGGGCAGACCGAGGTTGGTCATCTCGGCGAGGTTCGCACCCTTGCCACCAAGGAGGTCCTTGAGGTCCTTGTTGCCCTCGGTGAAGTCGTAGACGAACTTCTGATCTTTGTTTTCCGACACGGGTCTCGACTCCTCGAGGACTCGGTGGCTGCCCTGACGGCGAGGAACATACCCAGATCGAAGGTGCTTGGGTACGTGCACTTGCCCGTCGTTCGGCCTTAACCACCCGTCCGCCACCAGATCGCAGGTTGCCGAAGTGTTAACGCCCCGGCCATGTCTTCTTCACCCCTCGAAGGTCGCTTGACCCAAAGCAGGGGATCCATGCTCGTATGAGCGCCACTCAGGGCATTTGAGTTCAACTCTTGAAGACAAGAAGGGTGGCACTGAGTGCCACCCTTCTAAAGGTGCAGCCGACTTCCGAGTGCTCATCTGAGCGCTACCCTTATCAAGGGTGGCGAGAATCACGCCGCCCACAGAGGCCTGATTCCGGCATGCGGACCCTCCAGGACATGCTCGCCCGCCCTCGACCGCGCCCGGCGCGGGCCCCCGCGGAACCGGCAGCCGGCACCCCGGCCGCGGGTGTGCCAGCAGGTCCGCGTCCGGCAGCCCGGCCGGTCCGGCCAGGTCAGCCCCCTGACGTGTCCAGCTCCGCATCCTCGCTCACACCTGCGCAGTCGTACGGGTCCTTGAGCCAGCCGTCCGGCAACACGACCCGGTTGTTGCCCGACGTACGCCCGCGGGGCCCGTCGGCGCCCGTGGGCCAGGGCTGGTCCAGCTCCAGCGCGCTCAGCTGAGCGCGCAGCTCGTCCAGGGACGACGTCACCGCGAGCTTCTTGCGCATCTCCGAACCGACCGCGAAGCCCTTGAGGTACCACGCGACGTGCTTTCGGAAGTCGATTACCCCGCGGGACTCGTCTCCGATCCACTCACCCAGCAACCGGGCATGGCGCACCATGACGTCCGCGACCTCGCGCAGCGTGGGCCGCGCGTACTGCCCCGTCCCCTCGAAGGCGGCCACCAGATCGCCGAACAGCCAGGGCCTGCCGAGGCAGCCGCGGCCCACGACCACACCGTCACAGCCGGTCTCGCGCATCATCCGCAGGGCGTCGTCCGCCGACCAGATGTCCCCGTTGCCGAGCACCGGGATCTCCGGGACGTGCTCCTTCAGCCGGGCGATGGCGTCCCAGTCCGCGGTGCCGCCGTAGTGCTGCGCCGCCGTCCTCCCGTGCAGCGCGATGGCCGTGACGCCCTCCTCGACCGCGATCCGGCCCGCGTCCAGGTAGGTGATGTGGTCGTCGTCGATGCCCTTGCGCATCTTCATGGTCACCGGCAGGTCACCGGCGTTGCCCACGGCCTCGCCCAGGATCGCCCGCAGCAGGTTCCGCTTGTAGGGGAGCGCCGAGCCGCCGCCCTTGCGGGTCACCTTGGGAACAGGGCAGCCGAAGTTCAGGTCGATGTGGTCGGCCAGGTCCTCGTCCACGATCATGCGCACGGCCTTGCCGACGGTGACCGGGTCCACCCCGTACAGCTGGATCGAGCGCGGGGTCTCGGTCTCGTCGAAGTGGATGAGCTGCATCGTCTTCTCGTTGCGCTCGACCAGCGCCCGCGTCGTGATCATCTCGCTCACGAAGAGACCCTTGCCGCCCGAGAACTCACGGCAGAGCGTGCGGAACGGGGCGTTGGTGATACCGGCCATGGGGGCGAGCACCACGGGGGGCTGCACGGCGTGGGGTCCGATCGCGAGGGCGGGATGCGCGGAAGGTGCGTCGGACGGCGCGGGCAGCGTGGCGGACTGGACGAGCGAGGTCATTCGCCCATTGTCGCGCACTGTCAAGTTCATTAGTTAGGCATACTATGCACTTATGCCCGTGTCGACCATCATGCCGAGCCCCCGGCGGCGGCTTCTGATCCTGGCGATCTGCTGTATGAGCCTGCTGATCGTCAGCCTTGACGCCACCGTCCTCAATGTCGCCCTGCCCTCGATCCGCGAGGACCTGGGGGCGAGCGTGTCGGGCCTGCAGTGGACGATCGACGCATACACCCTCGTCCTCGCCTCCCTGCTGGTGCTGGCGGGGTCCACCGCCGACCGCATCGGCCGCCGCAAGGTCTTCATGACCGGGCTCGTCCTCTTCACCCTCGGCTCGGCACTCTGCTCCCTCGCACCCGACCTGCCCTCGCTCGTGGGGTTCCGCATGATCCAGGCGGTGGGCGGCTCGATGCTCAACCCGGTCGCGATGTCGATCATCACGAACACCTTCACCGATCCGCGCGAACGCGCCCGTGCCATCGGGGCCTGGGCGGGTGTCGTCGGCATCTCGATGGCCGCGGGCCCGGTCATCGGCGGACTGCTCGTCGAAACGGTCGGCTGGCGTTCGATCTTCTGGCTCAACGTCCCGGTCGGCCTCACCGCCCTCCTCCTCACCTGGCGCTACATCCCCGAGTCCCGCGCACCCAAGCCGCGCAGGCCCGACCCGGTCGGCCAGCTCCTTGTCATCGCGCTCCTCGGCTCGGTCACGTACGCGATCATCGAGGCGCCGGGCGAGGGTGCGGCCGTGCTGCCGTTCGCCGGGATCGCCGTGGCCGCCCTGGCCGGACTGCTGCTTTACGAGCCCCGGCGCGACGAGCCCCTCATCGACCTGCGCTTCTTCCGCTCGGCACCGTTCAGCGGCGCGACGGTCATCGCCATCAGCTCTTTCGCCGCGCTGAGCGGCTTCCTGTTCCTCAACACCCTCTATCTGCAGGGTCTGCGAGGTCTCTCCCCGCTGAACGCCGGGCTGTACATGCTCCCGATGGCCGGTCTCACCTTCCTGTGCGCCCCGCTCTCGGGACGGCTCGTCGCCTCCCGCGGGCCACGGCTGCCGCTGGCCGTCGCCGGAGTCACGATGGCGGCGAGCGGACTGCTGTTCGCCGGCTTCGACGCCCAGTCGAGCACGCCTCTGCTCTTCACCGGCTATGTCCTGTTCGGCCTCGGCTTCGGCATGGTCAACGCCCCCATCACCAACACCGCGGTCTCCGGGATGCCCCGCTCCCAGGCTGGCGTCGCCGCCGCCATCGCCTCCACCAGCCGCCAGACCGGCGCCACTCTCGGAGTCGCCGTCATCGGCTCGGTCCTGGCTGCCGGTACCAGCGGCGCCGCCCAGACCACGGGCTTCCTCGACGCGAGCCGGTCCGCCTGGTGGATCATCATGGGCTGCGGCCTGTCGGTGCTCGTCGTGGGCCTGGCGACCAGCGGCCACTGGGCACGCGAGACGGCGAGGCGGACGGCGGAGCGGCTGGAGCGCACGAAGGCGCCGGTGCCGGCGCAGAGCGGGTCCTGAGCGCCCCCGGCTTCCGGAAGAGCGCCCCCGGCGCCGGCCAGCATAACTACGCTACGCATTCAGATGATCACGTGTGGCTGTTGGCCCGCGACGAGGGGAAGGCGCATCATGACTCTGATGCTTGAGCGACCGCAGACGATAGAGGTTCCCCGCGGCCCGGCGCCCTTCCAGGCGCTGTGCCGGACCTTGCTGAGCATGGAAGTGCCCGACGGCTACCGGGCAGAGATCGTCGGGGGAAACATCGTCATGTCGCCGTGGTCCAAAGGCTTCTATCTGCCCATCATGCGCTCCGTCCGCTCGCAGCTGGAACCGCATGCACGCAAGGACCACCTGGTCGACCACGCACCGTTCCTGTTCACATTCCCCGGCGAGGAGCGGGCGTACGGCCCCGATCTGTACGCCGCCGCGGCATCCGCCTTCCAGACGGATGCGCGACACATCGACGGCGAGGCCCTTTCCTTCGTCTGCGAGCTGACGTCCTCCTCCACCCGGCTCGTGGACTGGCAGGACAAGGTGCCCGTCTACGGCCGGGCAGGGGTGCCGGTGTATCTCCTGCTCGACCTGCAGGAGGCGACCGCCTCGGTGTTCTGGAACCCCTCCGCGAAGGGCTATCTGGCGCGCACCACGGTCCCGTTCGGGGGCAAGCTCGAGATTCCCGACCCCTTCGGCTGCGCGCTCGACACCTCGGATTTCACCATCCCGTCCAGGGCGAACGAGGGCTGAGATCAACCGCGGGACGGCGCCGCTGCGGGCTGCTCGGCGTCCCGTCCCGCACGGCTCGCTGCGGCCGGGGAAACGCAGGTGGGTCCGGATCACCTGAAGTGGTCCGGACCCACCTGCTTCCTGCTTTCGGTTGCCGGTTACGGCCTGGCGTCAGCCCTGCGTATCGGCGCCGCCTTCGGCGGCCGGCTGCGGTTGTCCGGTCTCGTCCGCCTGCTTGCCCTGCGCGCGCTCGCGCATCTTGCGCAGCAGTTCCTGCTTCTGGTCGGCGGCCGCCCGCTGCCCGGCGTTACGCGCCGGGCCGTTTCCGTGCTGGTCGGCGCGGGACAGCTTCTTGCGCTGTCCGCCCACGCCGAGGAGGTTGTTGCGGCTCTTGGCCACGGGATTCTCCCGTCCTGGTGAGAAGTGGTCCGGTTGTCGGCCAGGGAGTGTCTTGAGGATCAGGCCAGGTGGGGGCGGGAGCGAGCCCGCCGCACTCTCACTCGTAGATCCGGAAGAAGGAAGACATAGCGCGAAGGTACCCAGAGGGGATACGGCCGGGCATCTGGTTTTCCCGGTGTGTCGGGGGCCGGGTGCACACACGAACGAGGGATGACGGATGACAGATATTGAAATCTGTCATCCGTCATGCCACAGTCGTTGTACAGCCGACTGCCTCATCCCCTCACCTCGAAGGCATCCCTCATGACCTCTCCCACCACGCCCCACACTCCCCGCTCCATCCCCACCCGCACCCTCGGCGCCACCGGTCTCCGGGTCTCCGCGATCGGCCTCGGCGCCATGGGCATGTCCGCCCTGTACGGAGACGCCGACCGCGCCGAGTCCATCGCGACGATCCACGCCGCGCTCGACGCGGGAGTCACGCTCATCGACACAGGCGACTTCTACGGAATGGGCCACAACGAGCTGCTGATCAACGAGGCGCTGAGTTCCGCCTCCGCCACCTCCCGCGAGCAGGCGCTCATCAGCGTGAAGTTCGGGGCGCTGCGCGACCCCGACGGCGGCTGGTCCGGCTACGACGGCCGGCCCGCCGCCGTGAAGAACTTCGCGGCCTACTCCCTGCAGCGCCTCGGCACCGATCACATCGACATCTACCGGATCGCGAGGGTCGATCCCGACGTCCCCATCGAGGAGACGGTCGGTGCCATCGCCGAGCTGGTCGACGCCGGATACGTACGGCACATCGGTCTGTCCGAGGTCGGTGCACAGACCCTGCGCCGCGCGGCCTCCGTCGCTCCGATCTCCGATCTCCAGATCGAGTACTCACTGATCTCGCGCGGTATCGAGGCGGAGATCCTGCCCGCCGCCCGTGAGCTGGGTATCGGCATCACTGCCTACGGCGTGCTGTCCCGGGGTCTGATCAGCGGCCACTTCACCGGCGACCGTTCGCTCGCCCCGAACGACTTCCGTGGGATGAGTCCGCGTTTCCAGGGCGGGAATCTGACGCACAACCTCGCGCTGGTCGAGCAACTCCGCGCCGTCGCCGAGCAGAAGGGAGCCTCGGTCGCCCAGCTCGCGATCGCCTGGGTGCTGTCGCGGGGCGAGGACATCGTCCCGCTCGTGGGCGCCCGTCGCCGCGAGCGGCTCTCCGAGGCCCTTGGCTCGCTCGATGTCGGACTCAGCGCCGAGGACGTGGACACGATCGAGCGGGCCGTGCCCGCGGACGCGGCGGCGGGGGCCCGCTACCCGGAGGCGCAGATGGCGCATCTGGACAGCGAGCTCGGCGGGCGTTGAGTGCCGTGATCAGCAGGCCTGCGGGTACCGTCGGTGCCATGCCGACCACCGAGACCCTTACCGCCGAGCGCATCCTCGAGGCCACCGAGGAGGTGCTGCGCCGCTACGGCCCGGCGAAGGCGACGGTCGTCGACGTGGCACGGCTGCTCGGTGTGAGCCATGGGAGCGTGTACCGGCACTTCCGTACCAAGGCGGCGCTGCGCGAGGCGGTCACGGCGCGCTGGCTCGGCAGGACCGAGGCGCTGCTGTCGGAGATCACCGAGGCGCCGGCGCGTTCGGCCGATGAGAAGCTGCGTGCCTGGCTGGCCGGTCTCTTCGAGGCGAAGCGCCACAAGGCGGGCGACGATCCCGAACTCTTCGCCACCTACAGCGTGCTGATCACCGAGGCGAGCAATGTGGTGGACGAGCATCTGGTGGTCCTGGTCAGCCAGCTGACGCGGATCATCGAAGAAGGCGTGCGTCGTGGCGAGTTCGAGGCCGCGGATCCGATCGCGGCGGCGCAGGCGGTGTTCGACGCGACGGACCGTTTCCATGATCCGGTGCATGCGCCGGAGTGGCTGAGGCCGTCGGTCGACGACGAATTCCGCGCGGTGTGCGAGCTGTTGATGCGGGGCCTTCGGGCCTGAATAGTGGGCGCCCCTGAGTGGTGCGCCCCCGAGTGGTGGCCCCCGAGCGCGGCGGGCCCAAGTGGTGCAGCCCGAGTGGTGCAGCCCGAGTGGTGTGCGCGGGGGTCAGGCCGGCCCGCTGCCGGCCCTGGGATCGACGGTCGCCTGATGCGCCTCCGCGAGGTGTTCCTCCGCTTTCAGCCACGGCAGGAACTGGGCGCCTTTGCGCCAGCCGCAGGTGTCGCAGGTGAGTATGCGCTGGATGCCCGACTTCTTGACGTGCACGACGTGTTCGCGGCCGTGCTGATCCCATCTGCTGACCTTGCTGGTGGTCATGGACGGCATCGGTCCTCCCGGTGACGAGTGCGCGCCCAGTGTGCAGCAGGACCAACATCAACAGCACTACCCCGTGACGCTGTTGTCCCGGGCGTTGCCGTGTTGCGGCTCAACCGCCATCTTCCGGGGAGCGCGAAGGCCGGCCGGGTCCATGGACCCGGCCGGCCTTTTCGCTTCGGCGTTGTGCCGTCAGGCGCCGATGAGGCGGGTGGCGAGGTAGCCCTGGATCTGGTCCAGGGAGACGCGCTCCTGCTTCATCGAGTCGCGCTCGCGGACGGTCACGGCGTTGTCGTCGAGGGTGTCGAAGTCGACGGTGACGCAGAACGGGGTACCGATCTCGTCCTGGCGGCGGTAGCGGCGGCCGATGGCACCGGCGTCGTCGAACTCGATGTTCCAGTTCTGCCGGAGGTCGGCGGCGAGGCCCTTGGCCTTCGGGGAGAGCTGCGGGTTGCGCGACAGGGGCAGGACCGCGACCTTCACCGGGGCGAGGCGGTGGTCGAGGCGCAGCACGGTGCGCTTCTCCATGACGCCCTTGGCGTTGGGGGCCTCGTCCTCGTTGTAGCCGTCGAGGAGGAAGGCCAGCATGGTGCGGCCGACACCGGCGGCGGGCTCGATGACATACGGCGTCCAGCGCTCGCCGGCCTCCTGGTCGAAGTACGACAGGTCGGTGCCGGAGGCCTTGGAGTGGGCGTTCAGGTCGTAGTCGGTGCGGTTGGCGACGCCCTCGAGCTCGCCCCACTCGCTGCCGCCGAACTGGAAGCGGTACTCGATGTCGGCGGTGCGCTTGGAGTAGTGGGAGAGCTTCTCCTTGGGGTGCTCGTACCAGCGCATGTTCTCCTCACGGAGACCCAGGCCGGTGTACCAGTTCCAGCGCTGCTCCATCCAGTACTCGTGCCACTTCTCGTCCTCGCCGGGCTTGACGAAGAACTCCATCTCCATCTGCTCGAACTCGCGGGTGCGGAAGATGAAGTTGCCCGGCGTGATCTCGTTGCGGAAGGACTTGCCGAGCTGGGCGATGCCGAAGGGCGGCTTGCGGCGGGAGGTCTGCTGGACCTGGGCGAAGTTGGTGAAGATGCCCTGAGCGGTCTCGGGGCGCAGGTAGGCGATGGAGCCGGAGTCCTGGGTGGGGCCGAGGTGGGTGGAGAGCAGACCCGAGAACTGCTTGGGCTCGGTGAACTGGCCCTTGTTGCCGCAGTTGGGGCAGTTGATGTCGGCCAGGCCGTTCGCGGGGGCGTGGCCGTGCTTCTCCTCGTACGCCTCTTCCAGGTGGTCGGCGCGGTAGCGCTTGTGGCAGGAGGTGCACTCGGTGAGCGGGTCGGAGAAGGTGGCGACGTGGCCGGAGGCCTCCCAGACCTCGCTCGCCAGGATCACCGAGGAGTCGATGCCCACGACGTCCTCGCGCGAGGTGACCATGTAGCGCCACCAATGGCGCTTGATGTTTTCCTTGAGCTCGGTGCCCAGCGGTCCGTAGTCCCAGGCGGCGCGCTGTCCGCCGTAGATCTCGCTGCAGGGGTAGACAAAGCCACGGCGCTTGCTCAGGTTGACGATCGTGTCGATCTTGTCGGCGGCCACGGTGCTCTCTTCATTACGACGACGGGTTGGACTGGCGCTGGGGGCGGCGCGTAGCGCCGGGTGGGCGAGTGCTTCAGATTACCGGCGGCCGCACCCCCCGGATCAAATCGGTGCAGGGCGTGAGCGGCTCCCGTCCTTTGTTGACAATCGTTTCCACTCTTGTTGAAAATGACTGTCATGAACGTACGACGCCTCATATCCGCCGGCGCTGTCGCAGGAGCGACCACGCTGTCGCTCGTCGCCCTGTCCGCCTGCTCGGGAGCACCGGGCGCCGCGGCCGAGAACGCAGACGGCAGACTGGATGTGGTGGCGTCCTTCTATCCCCTGCAGTATCTCGCCGAGCAGATCGGCGGGGAACACGTCGCGGTCACCACTCTCACCAAGCCGGGCGTCGAGCCGCATGACCTGGAGCTGAAGCCCAGGCAGGCCTCCGAGCTCCGCCGGGCCGGGTACATCCTCTACCTCAAGGGCGTCCAGCCCGCCGTCGACGACGCCATCGCGCAGGCGGGCGTCAAGAACACCGTCGACGCGGGCACGCTGACCGAGCTCGAAGCGCACGGCACCACGGCCGGCGGCGATCACGACCACGGCCATGGGCACGGAGGCGAGGAGCACGGCCACGAGTCCGGGGGCGGCAAGGACCCGCACGTCTGGCTCGACCCGGTGAAGTACGCGGAAATGGCCCGGGGCGTCGGCAAGTCTCTGGAGAAGGCCGACCCGGACCACGCCGCCGCCTACAAGAAGAACACGGACACACTGGTCGCGAAGCTCAACTCCCTGAACACCCGGTTCGCGGACGCTCTGAAGCACACCCGCACCAGGACCTTCATCACCACCCACGCCGCCTTCGGCTACCTCGCCGAGCGCTACAACCTGGAGCAGCAGGGCATCGCGGGCCTCGACCCCGAGTCCGAGCCGAGCCCGGCCCGTATCAGGGAGCTCCAGGACGTGGCGAAGCAGGACAAGGTCACCACCGTCTTCTTCGAGACGCTGGCCAGCGACCGGACCGCGAAGACCCTCGCCGAGGACGCCGGGCTGAAGACGGACGTACTGGATCCGCTGGAGGGAATCACGGACCGGTCCAAGGGCGATGACTACATGGGCGTCATGGAGTCCAACCTCGCCGCGCTGCGCAAGGCGCTCGGCACGCAATGACGGAAAGCTCGGCAGCATCGGAGGCGCAGGTCATGGAGAGTCGGCCCACGAAGGCCCGGGCCACGGCACCGGTCCGGGAAGCGGGTGCCGCCGGGGTACGGCCCGCGGGGGAGCGGACGGACGCCGCGGAGCCCGTCATATCCGTCCGCGGCGCCAGGGCCGTGCTCGGCTCGCGTCCCGTGCTGCGCGGGGTCGACCTCAGCGTGCGCAGCGGGGAGGTCGTCGCGCTGCTCGGCGCCAACGGCTCGGGCAAGTCGACGGCCGTCCGGTCCCTGATCGGGCAGGTGCCGCTCACCGAGGGCTCGGTCTCGCTCTTCGGCACTGAGCTGCGCCGCTTCCGTGACTGGCGGCGGGTCGGCTACGTGCCGCAGCGCACCACCGCGACGAGCGGCGTCCCGGCGACCGTGCGCGAGGTGGTGTCCTCGGGCCGGTTGTCGCACACGAAGCTGAGGTGGCCGTCCCGGGCCGACCGGGCGGCGGTCGAGCGGGCGATCGAGCTCGTCGGGCTCGCCGACCGGGCGAAGGACGCGGTGAGCGCCCTGTCCGGGGGCCAGCACCAGCGGGTACTGATCGCCCGTGCGCTCGCGGCCGACCCCGAACTGCTGATCATGGACGAGCCGATGGCCGGAGTGGACCTGGCCAGCCAGGAGATCCTGGCCGGGACGCTGCGCGAGCAGGTCGCCGCCGGCACGACGGTGCTGCTGGTGCTCCACGAGCTGGGACCGCTGGAGCCTCTGATCGACCGAGCGGTGGTGCTGCGCGACGGCTGCGTCGTCCATGACGGTCCGCCGCCGAAGGCCGTGGGCCAGCATGCGCTGCCCGGCCACGACCACGTACATCCGCACGCGGCCGACGAGCCGCTCCGCACGGGACTGCTGACCTGATCATGGAATTCCTCCAGGACCCCTTCATGCAGCGGGCGCTGCTGGCGGCCGTGCTGGTCGGCGTCATCGCGCCGGCAGTCGGTATCCATCTGGTGCAGCGCCGCCAGGCGCTCATGGGCGACGGCATCGGCCATGTCGCGCTGACCGGTGTCGGTCTCGGCTTCCTGCTGTCGACGAATCCGGTGTGGATGGCGACGCTGGTCGCGGTCGTCGGTTCGGTCGCGATGGAGCTGATCCGGGCCTACGGGCGCACCCGCGGCGACATCGCGCTCGCGATGCTGTTCTACGGCGGTATGGCGGGCGGTGTGATGCTGATGAACCTCAGCGACACCGGTTCGAACGCCAATCTCACCTCCTACCTCTTCGGCTCGCTGTCCACGGTCTCCGACGAGGACCTCACGGCGATCTGCCTGCTGGCGGCCTTTGTGCTGCTGGTGACGGTGGGGCTGCGGCGGCAGCTGTTCGCGATCAGCCAGGACGAGGAGTTCGCCCGGGTCACGGGCCTGCCGGTGCGGGCCCTGAATCTGCTGGTGGCGGTGACGGCGGCGGTCACGGTCACCGTGGCGATGCGCGTCGTCGGCCTGCTGCTGGTGAGTGCCCTGATGGTGGTGCCGGTGGCGGCTGCGCAGCAGATCACCCGCTCCTTCAGGGTGACGTTCGCGTTGTCGGTGGCGATCGGCATCGCCGTGACGCTGGCGGGTACGGTCACCACGTACTACCAGGACGTGCCGCCGGGTGCGACGATCGTGTTGCTGGCGATCGCGGTCTTCGTCGTGCTCACCGTGCTGGCGGCGCCGTTGGCACGGCGGCGGGCGAAGGCGGTCGACGCGGCCGGGGAGCAGTGTGCAGCGGGCACCGCGGTCACGCCCCGCCCGGCCGACGACGTGAGGGTCTGATCCCGGGCCTGGCAGAATGGCCCGTCCGAGGAGCGGGCGGATCGAAGGAGGCACCTGTGGCGACGGCTGGACCCCCCGTACGCGGCCGGTCGACCCGGCAGCGGGCCGCGGTGGCGGCGGCACTCGACGAGGTGGACGAATTCCGCAGCGCGCAGGATCTGCACGACATGCTCAAGCACCGCGGCGACTCGGTCGGCCTGACCACGGTCTACCGGACGCTGCAGTCCCTCGCCGAGGCGGGCGAGGTGGATGTGCTGCGCACCAACGAGGGCGAGGCGGTCTACCGGCGCTGTGCCTCCGGGGAGCACCACCACCATCTGGTGTGCCGGGTGTGCGGCAAGGCTGTCGAGGTCGAAGGCCCTGCGGTCGAGCAGTGGGCGGAGACGATCGCGGCGCAGCACGGTTATGTGAATGTGGCGCACACGGTGGAGATCTTCGGTACGTGCGCGGAGTGCGCCAAGTCCGCTGACGGGGGCGGGGCTTAGGGGGCTTCTGACGGATCTCCGCGGCGTCGCGACGCCCGGCACGCCCCCACGGCCCTACGGCGTGGGAGGTCCCCCCCTCGCCGTACCGGCCGAAAGCCCAAGTACGTCCCGTACGAGGGGTACCTGGCGAGGCTGGTCCGGGACCTGGAGCTGTCCCCGGCGCCGCTCGTCGACCGGTTGCACGGGGACGAGGAAGCGAGCGCGCGGGCCTGCGAGGTGCTGGAACTGCTGGCGCTGGCCGGGTCGGAGGAGGCCAGGGAAGGGCTCCGCAGGTACATCGGGGCCGGGACTCACTGGGTCGGCGTTCTGGAGTCGGTCGCTGCCCGTTGGCCGGCCGAGTGGTGGGACGACCTCGGGGACGTCGCACGCGCCCGGATCGGCTCGCAAGCGGAGCTTCCGTGGTTCGGCGAGCCGTGGACCCGATTCGGGATCGAGGTGCAGGCGCGCCCGTGCGCTGCGCGGCAGCCGCTGGGCCCGCTCGGCGAAGACGAGCTCCTCGCCCTGCTGACCGACCGCTCCACCGACGACGCGACGAAGGTCGACGCATTGCGTGCGCTGAACCGCAGGGAGCCTGTGGAGGGACTGATCCCGCTGGTCCCCTCGCTCGGCACCGCGGACGGACGCCGGCCTCTGCCCGCGCTCACTTTGGCAGTTGAGCGCCTCGGCACCCTTGCGGTACCGGCGGCGCGGGTCTGGGCACAGGACGAGCGCCCGTGGCTGGCCAGGCTGGGAGCGGAGATCCTGGCCGACCACCCTGGCCCCGAGGCCATCCCGGAACTCGTGGAGGAACTGGCCCGGCAGTGGGCTTCGCGGGCCTGGTGCGGGCCCGACCGGACGGCGCGGCGTGCGGCCCGGTTCGCCGCCGACGCCGCCGGGGCGGTGCCGTATCTGCGGCGCTTTTGGCTGTACACCCCGCATTCGTACGAGCGGGCCGCATACGTGGAGGCGCTCGACGCCATCGACCCGGACGGCCTGGACTACACGTACACCGAGTCCCTGCGGGACTGCGAGGAGACGGCTCGGCTGCTGGGGATCGCCTCGGCACCCGCCGTTCCGGAGGTCCTGGAGCGGATCGCGGTGCTGCGCGACGACCCGATGGAAACGCCCGAGGTAGGAGCCGCGGCCGGGTCACGGCTGGCATCCACCACCGCGGTCTGAGCCCGCCCCGGTCGCGCCGGGGTCGCCGGGCAGGGCTCAGACGGTCGCGCCGAGGTCGTGCGCGTAGTGCTCGATGGCCCGCCGGTACCGTCAGAAGCCCCCTAATCCACCTTGGGGCCGTCGATGAAGCGGCGCTCGGAGTCGTACGGCCAGGCGTTGATCTTGCAGCCGTTGAGGCCCTTGATCTGCTGCATCATCGCGGGTGCCAGGCTTCCCGACCCGGGACATCCCCGGTGCCCGTAGCCCAGCCGGTGCCCGACCTCGTGGTTGACGATCAGTGCGTGGTACATCGCGGGCTTCCCGCGGTACGCGTCGGACAGCAGCAGCCAGCGCTTGAGGTTCACCACCACCTCCGTGCCTCCGCTGCAGTTGACCTCGCCCCCGGTGTCGAGGTTGTACTTCGCGCAGATTTCGTCGGTGCGGTCCGGTGAGGCGAGCTTCACCACGAAGTCGTACGGGGGCTGGTCGACGCGCTTGAAGGAGACCTTGCCGCCGGCCGTCCAGCCGCGCCGGTCGGCGAGTACGCCGTCGACCTCCTTGGCGAAGGCTTTCGGGTCCTGGCCGAGGCCGCCCTCGACCTCCACGCCGTAGCGAAACAGCTTGCCGGTGCCGACGTTGCCGGTGCCGACGGCGGATGTGGTGCCCTTCACCACGCTGAACTGCCCGTCGCCGCGCTTGCGTACGGTCTGCTCGTCCTTGGAGTCCTCTTCCCCGGAGTCCTGTTGGCGCCCGGACTGCCCGTCGGCCCCGGGTTTCGGGTCCGGCTCGACCGGGGCCCCCGTGGATGATGCGCCGTCGGCCTCCTGCACCCCGGACCTCGCCCCGCCTGTGATGTCCTTTTTCTCGTCCCCTCCGGACACCAGGAAGTAACCGCCGCCTGCGACGGCGACCAGCGCGGCCGCACAGAGTGAGGTGCGCGGGAGGTTCAGCCCGCGTTTGCTGCGGCGTCGTCTTTGGTGCTGCTTTCGGCGCTGCCCGCTCGGCATGGGTCGCTCCTTGCAGGTAGGACAAGATCGGTGCGAAGCGTTGTGCCAGGGCTTTTCGTTGGGATCAGGCCGCTCACTGATCCGGCCTGATCCCAACGAAAAGCCCTACTCCTGAACTACACACTCCGGAGCGTGAAATGGATGTGAGGATCTACGCTCACCTCGCACTTACACCGCTCACACCGTGGTCACATCCGGGTACGCGAGGGCAGTGTGACGCACACCACGAGCCCACCGCCCTTGCGTGGTGCTGCGGTCACATCGCCGTGGTGTGTCTGGGCCACGGCGCGCACGATCGACAGCCCGAGGCCGCTGCCCCGGGCCGAGCCCACCCGGTCGGAGAGCCTGCGAAACGGTTCGAAGAGGACGGGAATCTCGTGCGAGGAGATCTGGGCACCGGTGTTGCCGACGACGACCTGCGCCCCGCGGGCGTCGCTGCGGGTCTCCACCCTCAGCCTGCCACCGGGGGTGTTGTGGCGGACCGCGTTCTCGACGAGGTTGCGTACGAGTTGCTCGAGCAGGATCGGATCGCCCGTGGCGGGCGCGGTGCGCAGGTGTGTCTCGATGCGTATGCGCCCGCGGTCGGCCTCGCCCTGGACGACGTCGACGACGTCGGCGGCGATCTCCGCCAGGTCGACGGACACCCGCTCGGTCAGTGCCTCTTCGGCGCGTGCCAGGGTCAGCAGGGCGTCGATGAGCCGCTCGTGGCGGGCGTTGACGGCGAGGAGGTTCTCGCCGAGCTGGCGGATCTCAGGCGGGGCGTCCTTCCGGTTCATGGCCACTTCGACCAGGGTGCGGTTGATGACCAGTGGGGTCTTCAGCTCGTGCGCGGCGTTGGCGATGAAGCGTTCCTGCCCGGCGAACGCGGCGTCGAGGCGGTCGAGCATGCTGTCGAACGAGTCCGCGAGCCGCTTCACCTCCCCCGATGCGCCGACGAGGTCGATGCGCCGGTGCAGGGTCCGGCCTGCGATGCGCTCGGCCGTGGAGGCGATCTGTGCGAGGGGGCGCAGCAGCCGGCCGGCGACGAGCCAGCCGAGGGTGGTGGCGACGAGCCCCACGACGAGGACGGTGAGACCGCCCTTGGTCAGCAGGTTCGTCCGCATCGTGTCGATGATGATCTGCTTGGTGGTGCGGTCGATGTCGGGGTAGGGGCTGAGGGATTCCGGCAGGACCAGGTCGAGGCTGTAGCGCATGCTGTTCTGCACCAGGATGGTGGCGCCGATGAGCACGGCCGCGGCGGCGACGAAGAACATCAGGCCGAACACGGCGGTCAGGCGCAGCCGGAGGGTGCCGCGCGGGCCGGGCACCGTCCGGGTGTCCACCGCGAGACCTTCCGACGTGGACCCGTGATCGGACGCTCCGGGATCAGGGGTCCCGTGATCAGGGACCCCTTCATCGGGGGTACCGGCGTGGGCGCCGGCGGGCGCGTGGGCGCCGGTGGGGGTGCCGCCGCCGGGGGTGCTGCCCGCGCTCATCGGATCCGGTACCCGACACCGGTGACGGTCTCCACGATCTGCGGCTCGCCGAGTTTGCGGCGCAGGGCGCGCATGGTCACACGGACGATGGTCGTGAACGGGTCGATGTTCTCGTCCCACACCCGTTCCAGCAGCATCTCCGCCGACACCGGTGCGCCCTGGGCCTTCAGCAGCTCCTCCAGTACGGCGAACTCCTTCCGGGACAGGGCGACATGGCGCCCCTCCCGGTAGGTCTCGCGCAGATGGGGATCGAGCCGGATGCCGGAGCGCTCCAGGACCGGCGGTGTCGCCACCCTGGCCCGGCGCCCGAGCGCCCTGATACGTGCGACGAGTTCGGCGAACGCGAAGGGTTTGGCGAGGTAGTCGTCGGCGCCGAGGCTGAGTCCGGCCACCTTCTCCGCGACGGTGGTCGACACGGTGAGCATCAGGATCCGCACCTCCGCCCCGGAGGCGGCGGTACGGGCGCACACCACGTCGCCGTGCACCTTCGGCAGATCCCGGTCCAGGACCATCACGTCGTACGTGTGGACGGCGAGCCGCTCGAGAGCGGCCTCACCGTCGTGGACGACGTCGACGGCGAACGCCTCCTGACGCAGCCCTTCGGCTATCGCATCGGCGAGCATCTCCTCGTCGTCGACAACAAGAACACGCATCCACCCCACCCCACTGACCAGGCGCGATCGCTTACCGAGACCGGCACCTTGCGCAGGGGAGCCGGGCCACCGGGCCCACTCGGACGCGACCCCGGCGCCCTTCTAGAGGCTCTGGCGCTCCTCTGCGTTCCCGCTCGGCTTCTTCTCCAGGGCGAGGAGTTCCTCGTTGGGGACCGCACCACCGAAACGCCGGTCCCGGGATGCGTACTCCAGGCAGGCTCGCCACAGGTCGCGGCGGTCGAAGTCGGGCCACAGCACGTCCTGGAAGACCATCTCGGCGTAGCTGCTCTGCCAGATCAGATAGTTGGAGGTGCGCTGCTCACCGCTCGGGCGCAGGAACAGGTCGACGTCCGGCATATCCGGGTAGTACAGGTATTTCTGGACGGTCTTCTCGCTGACCTTCGTCGGGTCGAGCTTCCCCGCGGCCACGTCTTCGGCGATCTTCCGTGCGGCGTCGGCGATCTCGGCCCGGCCGCCGTAGTTGACGCAGAAGTAGAGCGTCATGGCGTCGTTGGTCTTGGTCTGCTCCTGGGCGACCTGGAGCTCCTGGACGACCGACTTCCACATCTTGGGCATCCGGCCGACCCAGCGGATGCGGATGCCGAGTTCGTCCATCTCGTCGCGGCGGCGGCGGATCACATCGCGGTTGAAGTTCATCAGGAAGCGGACCTCTTCGGGGGTGCGCTTCCAGTTCTCGGTGGAGAAGGCGTAGAGGGAGAGGTTCTTGACGCCCATCTCCAGGCAGCCCTTGAGGACGTCGAGGACGACGCCTTCGCCGACCTTGTGCCCCTCGGTGCGCGGCAGGCCGCGCTCCTTGGCCCAGCGGCCGTTGCCGTCCATGACACAGGCGATGTGGTTCGGCACCAGCTCGGCCGGGATCTTCGGCGGACGTACCCCGGAGGGGTGCGGCTCGGGGACCTTGTACTCGCGGCGGGAACGTCCCAGGATTCCGCGTCGTGCCATGGGGGTCACACTCACTTCTTCTCGACGAACTTCTCTACGTACCGCAGCGAGCGCAGCCCGCGCTCCAGGTGCCAGTGCAGATAGGCGGAGACCAGTCCGCTCGCCTCTCTGACGTGACGGGCCTCACAGGCGTCAGCCGTGTCCCAGTCACCGGTCAGCAACGCGCTGAGCAGCCCGATGGCCTCAGCAGAGGGTACGACGCTGCCGGGTACCCGGCAGTCGGCGCATATCACTCCGCCCGACGCGAGGGAGAAGAAGCGGTTGGGCCCGGGCAGGCCGCATCTCGCGCAGTCCCCGAAGCTGGGCGCGTAGCCGTTGACGGCGAGGGAGCGCAGCAGGAACGCGTCGAGGACGAGGTTCGGCGCGTGCTCGCCGCGGGAGAGGGTGCGCAGTCCTCCGACGAGCAGCAGATACTGCTGGACCGCGGGCTCGCCCTCGTGGTCGGTGAACCGTTCCGCCGTCTCCAACATTGCGGTACCGGAGGTGTAGCGGGCGTAGTCGGTGACGATGCCGCTACCGTACGGAGCGATCGTCTCGCTCTGGGTACACAGGGGCAGGCCACGGCCCACGAGATCGCTGCCGCGTGCGAAGAACTGCACGTCGACATGGGAGAACGGCTCGAGGCGCGCCCCGAACTTCGACTTGGTCCTGCGGACCCCGCGGGCGACGGCCCGGACACGGCCGTGGCCGCGGGTGAGGAGCGTGATGATGCGGTCCGCTTCGCCCAGCTTCTGGGTGCGCAGCACGATGCCGTCGTCGCGGAACAGGGTCATGGGGCCATTCTTCCGCACCGGGAAGGCGCGGGAGTCGCCGCGGGGGCGGAGATCAGGCGTTCCACCATTCGTCGGTGCCGCATCCGACCTCGTAGTGCCACCAGCCCTCCTCTCGCCCCTGCACCAGGAGTGCCTTGATCCCGGCGAAGTCTGCACCGGCCGGCACGGTGAAGGCCACCATGGGGAAGTCCTCGCCGAAGACCTCGCCTCCGAGCCCGAATGCCGAGAACCGCCGGTGCACCGCCTGAGGACTGCGCCCCAGGGGGCCGGTGGGCACGGGCATGACGCGGATCGTGCAGTTACCGGAGGAACGCACCCTGCCGACCGCCCAGCGGAGCCCGTCGGGTCCGACCCGGTAGCGGACCACGTCCCCCTCGGCCACCCCGTCCTGCAGGAAGGGGGCGTTCTCCACGACGGCCGTGCCATCACCGAGATCCACCGCCCACAGACCCTCGGTGTCCTGCGGGAACCACCCTTCGCGTGGGACGAAGCGGAACCAGATCTTGATCCTGTCGACGGCGTTCTCCATGAGGCGCATCATGCATCGGCCTGGTGAACACACACCGCACCGGCCGGGCCCCGGTCGACCGGCACTGCCACACCACGCCTGCCGGCGGATCGGGTTCAGGGCACCTCGCCCCTGCTGCGCGCGTTCACGTGCGCCGTCAGCGCGCTGATGCGCTCGGCCACCGTCGCCAGGCGCAGCGCGTCGGGATCGCAGTCCCACTCCCGGCCGCCGCCGATCGGTCTGAGCTGGACGTACGGACCTTCGTGACCCATGACTCTTCCCAGCCGGCCGGTGCTCGTGTCGATCACGTACGATCCCACGGCCGGTTCGGTCATCGGTCCGTCGCCTCCCCCGAAAGGCCGGGCAGCCCCGGCAGCGCGGCCGCGATCCGCCGTGCGGTCTCGACGGTGCACCGGCCCAGCTCGACCAGTACCCGTGCCGCGTCCCCGCCCGCGCAGGACACCGGGTCCAGTCCGAGCGACGGCAGCGTCACCCCGGCGCGGGCGAGGGCATCCCGCAATTCGGCCACGGCGGCCTCGGCGTCCTGGAGATAGTCCTTTTGTTTCACGGTTCTCCCGTCCTTGTCCTCGGGTCCTTTTCTCTCTTCCCATCTCGAGTGTGAAGACACGGACCTAGAATCGGCAGACGTACGCGCGCTACAACTGCATGGCATTGCAGAGGAGTTAATCCATGGCCAACGAAGCTACGGGGCGTGGCGCCGGGTCACGGCTGGCGGCCTGGGAGTTCTTCGGGCAGGAGCTCAAGCAGAGACGCGAGTTGGCGGGGCTGACACAAGGGGAACTGGGGAGACGCGTATTCGTGTCCGGTGGCTACATCGGCCAGTTCGAACAGGCCATTCGGAAACCACAGAGGGATGTGGCGATCCGGATCGATGAAACCCTGCAAACCGGTGGTTTTTTCGAGCGCATGTGGCGAAAGCTCATCGACCGATCGCCTTATGCCGAATATTTCCGCCCGGTGGCGGAGCTGGAGTCGCTGGCGACGAAGATCTGCGGGTTCGTGCCCACGGTCGTGCCGGGACTGCTGCAGACGGCCGACTACGCGCGGGCGGTCACACTCGCGGCCAATCCCTTCGTCACCGAGCGGTACGTGGAGGAGACCGTCGCCGGCCGGATGGAGCGCACCCACATCCTCAAGGGCGCTACAAGGCCCGAGTATTGGGTGACGCTGCACGAGAACGTGTTACGTGTCCCCGTGGGAGGCGCGGAAGCGATGGGCCACCAGCTGGAGCACATCGCTGCGCTGGCGCGCGAGCGCGTCGCCCTGGTCACCGTGCTTCCGTGTGCGGTGGGCGCGCACGCCTCCATGGCTGGTTCGCTGACGCTGATGGAGTTCGACGATGCGCCGCCAACCGCCTATACAGAGACGTCGTTTGCGGGAGAACTGCTGGACGATCCGGCGGTGGTGAAGCGTGCGCAGCGCGCCTACGATCTGCTGAGGGTCGCCGCCCTGTCGCCGGAGGCGTCCCTCGCCCTGATCGAGACGGCGGCGGAGGACTACAGACGATGCACGCATACGACCTGAGCACCGCCCAGTGGCGCAAGAGCAGTCACAGCAATGGCGAAGGGGGCGAGTGCGTCGAGGTGGCGTACGACTTCCCCGGCGCCGCTCCCTGGCGCAAGAGCTCCCACAGCAACGGCGAAGGCGGCGACTGCCTCGAAGTGCTCGACGACGTCCCCGGCGTCGTGCCCGTCCGCGACTCCAAGTACCCCGCCGGCCCCGTCCTCGTCGTCACCGCCGCCGCCTGGACTGCGTTCGTCGGCGGCGTCGTCACGGCAGGCTGAGCTTGCGGCGGACCTCGGATTCCCGTACCGGGTCGCCGAGGTCCGCGTACGCCTCCGCCGCACGGCGGTAGTGGGCGTCGGCGCCCGTCGGGTCGCCCTGGGCGAGCAGGTTGTCGCCGATGGTCTCCGCGAGGGCCGCGACGCCCACGCCGTAACCGGCGTGTTCGAACACGGCGAGCGCGGCGCGGTGGTGGTCGGCGCCCGCGTCGAACGCGCCCCGCTGTTCCTCGAGCCGGCCCAGTTCGCGCAGCGTCCAGCCTTCCCCCACCGGGCGGCCGCGCTCCCGGTACCGGGCGAGTGCGGCGCGCAGGGAGTGTTCGGCGCGGACCAGGCTGCCCGTCTGGACGTAGGCGGCGCCCAGGTTGCGCTGGGCGTCGGCGGGGTAGGCCGGGCTGCCGGGGCGGCGGACGAGGGCGGTGACCGCCGGTTCCAGGCAGGTGATGGCCTCGTCGGGGCGGCGCCGTTGGAGGTGGAGGGCACCGAGGCTGCTGAGGACCTCGGCTTCGCCCATGGCGTGGCCCAGTTCGCGGTAGCCGTTCAGGGCGGTGCGGTACTCCCCCAGTGCCTGTTCGTAGCGGCCGGCATGGCGCAGGGCGTCGCCCAGCAGGCGCCGGGTCTTGATCTGCTCGGAGCGGGTGCCGGTGCGCTGCTGGACGGCGACGGACATCCGCAGATGGTCCACGGCCCGGTCGTAGCGTCCCTCGTGCAGATACGCGGCGCCCATGCCGCGCAGGGCGCAGGCCGCCCAGTGCTGTTCGCCGGAGCGGCGGGCGGCGTCGAGGACCGTGGTCCACATGGCGATGCGCGGGAGCTGGCTCGGCTGGTCCCACAGCCAGCGGTCGGCGGCCAGCGCGAGGGCGAACCCCTCGGCGTGGAGGCCCTCGCGTACCGCGGCGCGGACGAGGAGGGAGACCGTGGCCTGTTCGGCGCCGCCCCAGGCGTGGCTGCCGTGTTCGGAGGCGTCCCGGGTGTGGGCGGTGAGGAGTCGTACGAGGGCGGCCCGGCGTTCACCGGGGGTGGTGTCGCGTTCGAGGCGTTCGGCGGCGAAGAGCCGGACGAGGTCGTGCAGCCGGTAGCCGTCGGGGCCTGTGGATTCGAGGAGTTGGGCGTCGGTGAGACGTTCCAGGCCCGCGCGGGCGGCGTACGGCTCGAAGCCCGCCGCGGCGGCGGCGATCCGGACCGTGATGCGGGAGCCCGGGTGGGCGCCGAGGCTGCGGAACAGCGCGCGGTCGGTGACCTCCAGCGTGTCGTATCCGGCCTCGAAGCCCGCGCGTACGGCGAGATCGCCGACGTGGAGTTCGTCGAGCCGGTGGCGTTCGTCGGCGAGGCGGCCGGCCAGTTCGTCCACCGGCCAGGACGGGCGCGAGCGCAGCCGGGCTGCGGCGATACGGACGGCGAGGGGCAGCAGTCCGCAGGCGCGGACGACGTCGAGGGCGGCCTCGGGTTCGGCGGCGACACGGTCGGGGCCCGCGACGGCGGCGAGGAGGTGGAGCGCGTCGGACTCGGTGAGGACGCCCAGGGCGACCGTGGTGGCCTCGGGAAGGCCGGTGAGCGCGGTACGGCTGGTGATCAGGACGAGGCAGCCCTCGCCGCCGGGGAGCAACGGCCGGACCTGTGCCGCGTCGGCGGCGTCGTCGAGCAGCAGCAGGATGCGAAGCCGGGCGGTGCGGCTACGGAAGCGCGCGGCGAGCACCGCCGGCTCACCGGTCTGTTCCTCGGCGGGGGCGCCGAGTGCGCCGAGGAAGCGGGCGAGTACGGCGGCGGGGGCGGCGGGGTCGCCTCGGCCCGCGCCCAGGTCGGCGCTCAGCTGACCGTCCGGGAAGCGCGGTCGCAGTTGGTGGGCGACGCGGACGGTGAGGGCGGTCTTGCCGCGGCCGGGTGCTCCGGTGACGGCGATCACGCGGCGGCCGCCGGTGTCGGCCATGCGTACCAGGGTGGCGATGTCGGCCTGGCGTCCTGCGAAGTCCGCGACGACGGCGGGGAGTTCGGCGGGGTCGGCCTGGAGGGCCGGGGCACCTGGGTCGGCCGGGGCGGCCGGGGAGCGGCTCGTGCGCAGGCCGCGGGCGGCGAAGGCGGCCGGGGCGACGGTCAGCAGGCCCACCAGCGGCCAGGCGAACGGGGCGAGTGGGGCGATCGCGGCGGGAAGGGTGCCGCCGGTCGCCACGTTCACGGCGACGGCGAGCAGGACGGACAGCAGGCTGGAACCCAGGGCGAGCACGACCGTGGCACGAGTCCGCCGCACAGTCCCCCCGTCCCCCAACCGCCGTACAGATGTGCCCATTGTGGCGTACCCGGACCGGCTCGTAGGTCACGATCACGAGCCGGTCCGGGCAGGGTTCGGGGTGTCAGGAGGAGGCGTGTGTCGAGGCGCTGCCCTTACCGCTCACCAGGGTCCATTCGCGGTGCAGACTGCCCAGCGGAATGCGGTGGCTGAAGATCGGCGTGCCGAAGATGGACAGCTGTAGCTGGAGGTTGCCGCTCAGGTCGAAGCCGCCGTAGAGGGCCCAGCTGCCGACCACCGATGCCTTGCCGTCCGACGATGCGGTGGCGGTGGCGTTCGCCTCACCGCGCAGGTAGGGCGCGAAGTCGGCGGTGACGCCGACCATGCCGTAGAGGCCGATGGACGCCTCGGCGCCGAGTGCGGCCTTCGCCTGGCCGCTCGCGGTGACGGTCGCGGTGAGGGGCGTGCCCTTCACGTCGGAGGTGCTGACCGGGCTCCAGCCCTTGCCGGGGGTGTAGCCACCGCCGACCCGGAAGTCGCCGCCCACCTTCTGCTGGACGTCCAGGGTGACGCGGCCGTCGGCTTCCACCTGGATGTAGCAGGTCAGATCGAGGTTGACGACGACGGGCACGGGGCCGACCTGGATCACCGGGTCGGCGTGCAGCTTGGCGAACGGGATGCGCTGCTTGACGCCGCCGGCCGCGCGGCCCTTGAGCTGCCACTGGGCGTCCCAGTCACCGGTCAGCCCCAGGAAGGCGCCGCGGGGAGCGGACTTGTCCGCCGTGCCGCTGCCGTTGCCGCTGCCGCTGCCGTCGTAGGAGAACTCCACCTGCGGGGAGAGCTGGACGAAGCCGGAGACGGAGGCCGCGGCGGACACGGGCGCGTCCTCGGCGGTGGCGATGGAGGTGCCGACGTCGACGCGCAGGCTGCCGAGGGGCAGCTTGGCGCCCTTGGGCCCGAAGGTGATGCCGCCGGGCTTGGCCCAGGAGAACTTGACGCCCTTCACCAGGGGTTCGACGTCCATCGTCGACGGGTCGACGGGGACCTCGCCCTTGGCCTTGTCGTCGGCGAGGAGGGCGCTGAGGGTGGCCGGCTTGGTGGCGACCTGGGTGCCCTTGTCGGTCTCGCCGACGACCTCGGTGACCTCGGCGAGCAGTCCGTCGGGGGCGCCGGGGGCGGGGGCGCTGGCGATGATGTCGCCGGTCCTGACGGAGGCTTCGGTGCCGGGAGTGCCGGAGGGGCGGGCGGACGGAGTGCCGGACGGCTCGGCCGTCGGGGTGCCGTCGGGGCTGGTAGTGGGCCTGGGGCCGCTGGTGGGGCGGGATCCGGGGGCGCTCTTGGCAGGCTTGGCTATGACGGCGCGTCCGGAGCGCTTGTCGAAGGCGGCGACCTTCAGCGAGCTCTTGCGGGCCCCCTTGGCCTTTCCGCCCGCGGCGGCGACGGCCGTCGGCGTGGGGGCACCGGTCGGCGCGGCGGTGACGTCAAGCTGCTGGGAGTCGTTCGCCGCGGCCTCGGCGACGGGGGTGGCGTCGGCGCCGGTCCGGTGGGACGGGGCGGAGCATGCGCTCGCGGTGAGGGCGAACGTCGTCAGAGCGACGGGGACCAGGAATCTCCTGGTGAGGGCACGCACGGGTGGTCCTCCGGCGAAGGTGATGGGGGGTGGCTTCATTACTCTTGAGTAATGTCTGCCGAAGCATGGCATGCGCACACCGCTCCGTCACCACCGGGTCCCGCCAAGACCGGGATGTTCACGGACAGTTGACGGCCCACCACAGCGTCGTTGCGTCGGGCTCTTGGTGACGGGCATTCACCCGCGGCGGGAATCCGTCGATCCCCGGCATTCGGGTCCTGTACGCGCTCCCTGAGCCCACGCCGGCGCAGGGAGCACATGAAGCGCCGAGGGAAGCCTGTGAAGTACCGCTCCGTCCGGAACGGAGCCGCTAAGGGCTGTCCCGCAATACCCGGCGGACCAGCGCGCGGCGTCAGATGCGGTGCATCGCAAGGCGGAGGGTCCCCCCAATACTGGATATATTGGGGCGATTCGACAACGCAGCGAGGTGCCGTAGCTGTCGTCGCGCGCCCGGCGGGTATTGCGGGACAGCCCTTAGGGCGAGGGGGTGCGGGCCGCCGCCAGCAGCCGTGCGGTGTCGTCCGCGTCCAGCTGCAGGGCGTTGCCCGCGGTCGTCAGCACCTCCCGCTCCGCCGGGCTGTACGGGCCGTCGGCGAGGGCGATGCGGGCGCCCTGCAGCAGGATCGACTCACGGCCGGCGGTGGCCAGATGCGGGGCGAGCGGTTCCAGTGCCTCGTGGAGTTCGATGGCGAGCGCGGCGCCGCACGGTCCCGCGTCGGTGACGAAGCGGCCGGTGTCGGCGGCGAGGGCTTCGATCATCGAGGTGAGGTGGTCCTCGGTGCAGTCGGTGATCCCGGCCGCCCTGACCGCGGTCACAGCGGTCTCCCGGACGGTGCGGGACGCGGTGCCGCCGGCCGCCAGGACCGCGAGGGCGACCGTGTGGACGGCGTCGCGGAGCATCGCGGAGAAGCGGGCGGTGGTCGGGTGGTCGAGGGCCTCGGTGCCGAAGTGGGCGTGGCAGGCGGTGCATTCGACGACGGGGCCGGTCGTGCCGCGCGGCAGGACCGGGACGCCGAGGACGGTGAAGCGGCGGCGGCCGGTGCGGCGGCGGTAATTGCGGTCCCCTCCGCAGCCGGAACAGAAGAACTCGCCGTCGCCGACGGTCGTCCACGAGGTGCGCATACCGAGGACCCGGGGCAGACCACGAAGGAGGGGAATGCCGTTGTTGAGCGGTTTCCCGCCGTGATGTCCTCGGGCTCGCAGCACGTCACACCTCCGTCACTCCCCATGGCCCTCCGGGCGGGTGGGGATCCCCCGGGCGGAGCCAGGAGCCGCCCCACGGCAACGCCGCCGCGTTGACGTGATGTTAGCCACATCGATGATGCCGAGTCAGCACCCTGGCACCAGATCACCGGGACATGGCCGAACCCCGCCCACGTCGGTGCGGGCGGGGTCCGATGTGTGTGCGACCGGATTCGGGACGGGGTGAACCCGGGGGGTCAGCGGGACGCGCGGTTGACGGCGGAGATGACCGCCTTCAGCGAGGCGCGTGTGGTGTTGGCGTCGATGCCGATACCCCACAGGACCTTTCCGTCGATGGCGCACTCGATGTACGAGGCGGCCTGCGCCGACGCGCCCTCGCTCATCGTGTGCTCCTGGTAGTCCAGGACGCGGGCGTCGACGCCGATGCTGTTCAGAGCGTCGATGAACGCGGAGATCGGGCCGTTGCCGGTGCCGGAGAGCACGGTGTCGGCGCCGTCGACGACGGCCTCCACGGTCAGCGTGTCGGTGCCGTCGGTGTCGGACGTGGTCTGGCCGCTGCGCAGCTGGATCCGGCCCCAGCGGGCCGCGTCGTCGTCCGGGTGGGGCAGGTACTCGTCCTGGAAGACGGACCAGATCTCCTTCGGCGTGACCTCTCCGCCCTCGGCGTCGGTCTTGGCCTGAATGATGCGGGAGAACTCGATCTGCATCCGGCGCGGCAGGTCCAGCTTGTGGTCGTTCTTCAGCACATAGGCGATACCGCCCTTGCCGGACTGCGAGTTGACGCGGATGACCGCCTCGTAGGAGCGGCCGACGTCCTTCGGGTCGATCGGCAGGTACGGGACGGCCCACTCGATGTCGTCGACCGTCTTGCCCTGGGCGGCCGCGTCGGCCTCCATGGCGTCGAAGCCCTTCTTGATGGCGTCCTGGTGGGAGCCGGAGAAGGCGGTGTAGACGAGGTCGCCCGCGTAGGGGTGGCGCGGGTGGATCTCCATCTGGTTGCAGTACTCGGACGTACGGCGGATCTCGTCGATCTGCGAGAAGTCGATCTGCGGGTCGACACCCTGTGAGAACAGGTTCATGCCCAGGGTGACCAGGTCGACGTTGCCGGTCCGCTCGCCCTGTCCGAACAGGCAGCCCTCGATGCGGTCGGCGCCCGCCATGATCGCCAGCTCGGCGGCGGCCACGGCGGTGCCGCGGTCGTTGTGCGGGTGCACGGACAGACAGACGTACTCGCGGCGGCTCAGACGGCGGGACATCCACTCGAAGCGGTCCGCGTGCGTGGACGGCGTCGAACGCTCGACGGTCGCCGGCAGGTTCAGGATGATCTCGCGGCCGGGGCCGGGCTGCCAGACGTCGCAGACGGCCTCGCAGACCTCCAGGGCGAAGTCCAGCTCGGTGTCGGTGAAGATCTCGGGGCTGTACTGGTAGCCGAAGGTGGTCTCGTCGCCCAGCAGCTTCTCCGCGTACTCCGTCACCAGACGGGTGCCGTCGACGGCGATCTGCTTGATGTCGTCCTTGGAGCCGCGGAAGACCACCCGGCGGAAGGTCGGGGCGGTGGCGTTGTACAGGTGCACGGTGGCGCGCTTGGCGCCGACGATCGACTCGACGGTGCGCTCGATCAGGTCCTCACGGGCCTGGGTCAGCACGGAGATGGTCACGTCGTCGGGGATCGCGCCCTCTTCGATGATCGAGCGGACGAACGCGAAGTCCGTCTCACCGGAGGAGGGGAAGCCGACCTCGATCTCCTTGTAGCCCATGCGTACCAGCAGGTCGAACATCTCGCGCTTGCGCGAGGGCGACATGGGGTCGATCAGGGCCTGGTTGCCGTCCCGCAGATCGGTCGACAGCCAGCGCGGGGCCTTGGTGATCCGCTGCTCGGGCCAGGTGCGGTCCGGGATGTCCACGGCCTCGAACGGGCGGTACTTGTGGACCGGCATACCGGTCGGCTGCTGGGTGTGCGTCGTGTTGGTGATCGGGGTGGGCTTGCCGATCCACTGCGACTGGGACATTGCGTGGGGCTCCTCGGGTCCTGCAAGGCTGGTGGGTCCCTCGCCCGGAGGCTGTCGGGACGGCCGACTGTCGAACGCAGCACCAGACTCCGCGGGGAGGGGGTCGGCCTACGACTACAGGCCCTCGCCGCGGCAGCTAAGAAGAAGCAGCCCGAAACGCATGATGCGATCGAGAGTAGCCGAGCTTCCGCGGGAGCGGCGGTCCCGTATCAGTATGCGGGACGACCGATCAGCCAACCGATCGGTAACGGGGAATTGTGACAGACCACTCCATTTCACTAATCGTCGTCGCAACTCGTGACAGTTCCATGACCCAGTGCCACATTGCCAGACATGGACTCCTCCACACGAGCCGGGCGTTCCCGGCAACCCGTCTTCTGCGGCATCGTGCCGCCGCACATCCTCGACAAGCTCGCCACCAGCGACGACCCCGCGATCTCCGCGGCTGCCCGCCGCACCCTGGTCTCCGATGCCGCGCAGCGCACCAGCCGTCGGCTGACCACCGTCATCGGGGCTTCCGCCCCGGCGGCCGCAGCGGCCGCCGACGGGCCGAGACGCACCCTGTACGACGCGGAGCACGGCACGGAGCTGCCCGGCACCAAGGTGCGCGACGAGGGTGAGGACCCGGGCCAGGACGCCACGGTGAACCGTGCGTACGCAGGGCTCGGCGCGACCTTCGAACTGCTGCTGTCCGCCTACGGGCGCAACTCGATCGACGGCGAGGGCCTGCCGCTGATCGCGACCGTGCACTACGACGAGAACTACGGCAACGCCTTCTGGAACGGCGACCAGATGGTGTTCGGCGACGGGGACGGCGAGATCTTCCTCGACTTCACCGTGCCGGTCGACGTGATCGCGCACGAACTCGCCCACGGCGTCACCCAGTACACGGCGAACCTCACCTACTTCGGGCAGCCCGGCGCGCTGAACGAGTCGGTGTCGGACGTCTTCGGTTCGCTGGTGAAGCAGTACACGCTCGACCAGACCGCGGACCAGGCCGACTGGCTGATCGGCGCCGGGCTGCTCGCGCCGCGGGTGACGGGCGTGGCGCTGCGCTCGATGAAGGAGCCCGGTTCGGCGTACGACGACGACGTCCTCGGCAAGGACCCGCAGCCCGGGACGATGGAGGACTACGTCCGTACCGGGCGGGACAACGGCGGTGTGCACATCAACTCCGGCATCCCCAACCACGCGTTCTACCTGCTGGCGACACAACTCGGCGGCAAGGCGTGGGAGCGGGCCGGACAGATCTGGTTCGACGTGCTGACCGGCGGGGCTCTCGAGGTGGACGCGTCCTTCACCGACTTCGCCCGGGCGACGGTGGCCGCCGCGGCGCAGCGCTACGGCGAGGGCGATGAGCACGAGGCGGTGGTGAAGGCCTGGGCACAGGTCGGTGTGCCTGCCAACTGAGCCGGTTCCGTAATAGACAAGGAACCATGCGTATCCAAGTACGACGCACAGGTGGTTTCGCCGGTATCGAACGGGTCGCCGAGATCGACACGGCGGGCCGGTCCGACGCCCATGAGTGGCACGCCCTGGCCGAACAGGCGGTGAGCGACGGCCGGGGCACACCTCCGGTGGGAGTGCCGGACGGTTTCCAGTACCAGCTGACGGTGGACGGGAAGACGGTCTACTGCGCGGATCCGAGGCTCACCGAGGCGCAGCGGACGCTGATCTCGCGGGTGCTGAAGGAAGGCGCGTAGGGGATGGCTTCGGGCCCGGGGTCACAGGACCACCGGGCCGCCCCGTGTCATGGGACCGCCGGGTCAGAAGCCCAGCCGGCGCAGCTGCTTCGGGTCGCGCTGCCAGTCCTTGGCGACCTTCACATGCAGGTCCAGGAAGACCGGGGTGCCCAGCAGTGCCTCGATGTGCTTGCGGGACTTGATGCCGACCTCCTTCAGCCGGCTGCCCTTCGGGCCGATGACGATGCCCTTCTGGCTGGGACGCTCGATGTAGACGTTCGCGTGGATGTCCAGCAGCGGCTTGTCCGCCGGGCGCCCCTCGCGGGGCAGCATCTCCTCGACGACCACCGCGATGGAGTGCGGCAGCTCGTCCCGTACGCCCTCCAGCGCCGCCTCGCGGATCAGCTCGGCGACCATGACCTGCTCGGGCTCGTCGGTGAGATCGCCCTCCGGGTAGAGCGGGGGGCTCTCCGGGAGCAGCGGCACCAGCAGATCGCCGAGCAGGGTCACCTGCTTGTCGCCGACGGCCGAGACGGGCACGATCTCCGCCCATTCGAAGCCGAGCTCCTGGCCGAGCCGGTCGACGGCGATGAGCTGCTCGGCCAGGGTCTTGGAGTCCACCAGATCGGTCTTGGTGACGATCGCGACCCTCGGGGTCTTCTTGATCCCGGCCAGCTCCTTGGCGATGAAGCGGTCACCGGGACCGATCTTCTGGTCCGCGGGCAGACAGAAACCGATCACGTCGACCTCGGCCCAGGTGGTGCGCACCACGTCGTTGAGCCGCTCACCGAGCAGGGTGCGCGGCTTGTGCAGACCGGGCGTGTCGACGAGCACGAGCTGGGCGTTCAGATCGGGACGGTGCACGATGCCGCGGACCGTGTGGCGGGTCGTCTGCGGCCGGTTGGAGGTGATGGCCACCTTCTGGCCCACCAGAGCGTTCGTGAGGGTGGACTTGCCCGCGTTGGGACGGCCGACGAAGCAGGCGAAGCCGGCGCGGTGCGGGGCATCGGATCCAGGGGTGTGAACGCTCATGCGGGCCATTGTCCCTGATCCCCGCACCCCTCACGTACCGCGCACCGTCCGGCGGCCACGCATCAGCGGCCGGCCGGTCGATTCCGCACCCGTCCCCCGGCGCCGCCGCAGCCACAGCCACACCGCCGAGCCCGTGCCCGCCGCCACGATGACGGCCGCGACCAGCCAGGGCAGCGCGAGGAACGACACCGCGGCCGACTCGCGTACCTCGCGGGCCCGGGCGGTCAGCGTGACCTCGCCCCAGTCGAGCTGGGGGGCGCCCGCCCAGCGTTCGGTGAGCCGGATCCGCTGGCGGGGCAGCAGTTCGGCCGGGATCCTCGTCAGCTCGCGGTCCAGCAGCGTCCGTCCGAAGAGGCCCTCGGCGCGCAGGGCGACCTTGGGGTTGAGGGTGACGTTGCCGCGGTTGTGGAGGGTGTACGAGATGAGGGCGCTGCTCTCGCCGGCGCCGGGCACCAGCGGCCGGTCCGGCTCGTAGGTCACGTCCTCGACCGTCAGCGCGGCCATCGTCGGACCGTTCACGCGCAGATAGATCCTGGCGCCGACGGCCCGCTGGATGCCGACGGCGACGGATTCCCCGGACCCGGGGGCGATCCGCTCGTCGAGGGCGACGAGCGCCCCGGGGTGGTCGCCGGGCTCGGCGTTCTCGGGGACGGTGAGGGTGTAGGGGACGGTGACCGAGGAGTGCGCGGGGACGGTCACCCGCCGGCGCTCCGGCTTCGCCCATGCGCCGACGCCGCGCTGGTGTTCCTTGAGGGTGCGTACGGCGAAGCCCCCGTCCCGTTCCGTGTTGTACGCGTCGGCGGCGTACAGCAGGAAGCTCAGGGGGCCTGACGTCTTGTTGCCGACGGTGACCCGGTCGGTGACGGTCGTTCCGGGTCCGGCGGAGAGATAGGAGTAGGGGCGTTTGCCGAGCCCGGACGCGGCAGGCTCGACCGACCACTCGCCGTTGTCGGCGGCTTCGGCGGCCGGTGCCCCGTACAGCAGCGCGGTAGTGATCGCGGTCAGGATCAGGGTCAGGACCAGGAGGAGTGCTGACGGTCTTCGCACAGTGCGGATTCCCCGGTGTCGGGGCGGGCCGACCGGGTGCGCGCCCGGCCCGCCTGGTGGTCAGGTGAGCGTGAGCGTCAGCACTCCGGCGTAGGCGCCCGGTGCCGTGAACGCCGGGACGTTCAGCGACAGCTTCGCGCCCGCGGTGAACTCACCGCCGGTGACCGCGCCGTTGGGTGTGGACGCCAGGGTGGCACCGGCGATGCCGATAGCCCCCGCGGAGCCCGCGGCGCAGGTGCTGGGGCTGCCGGCCTTGGTGGTGCAGGACGGCGTCCAGGAGAGCTTGCCCGCGTCGATCTTCCCGCCGGGTCCGCTGAAGTCGGTGACCTTGCCGGTCAGGGACCAGCCCGCGGGGCCGCCGCGGAAGTCCTTGACCGTCACCGCGTTCAGATCGCCGGCGGCTGCGCCGCCCTGGCCGAAGTCGACGGACGTCAGCTGGACGGTGTCACCGGCCTGGGTCATGGACAGGGTGCCTGCCGCGACCGAGGCGTTGAGCTTCTGGCTGTTCGGCGGTGCGGGGGTGTCGTCGATGACGGTGTACGCCGCAGGACCCGCGCCCTTGGTGGCGTCCCAGGCGGCGCCCTCGTAGGCGACGATTCCGGTGCTCGCCTTGTCGCTCACCGTGAGCTGCGCGGTGAACGAGCCGCCGGAGTCCGCCTTGACCGTCGTCTTGTCGGCGGTCTCCGCCGCTCCGGAGCGGCCGGCCACGGTGACATCGGCGCCCGGGGCGAACTTGGTCCCGGTGACCGTGACCTTGTCGCCCGGTTTGCCGGACGCCGTACCGAGCTGGATGGCACGCTCGTTGGGGACGGACTGCGGGGTGGCGACGATCGTCTGGGAGACGGGTGCGGGCGGGTTCGTCACCGTGCAGGGAGTGTCCAGCTCCATGATGTAGCTGGTGTGGATGTTGTAGTCGCCGGGCGAGAGCGTGGTCGTGCCGGCCGCGGTGACCGTGAACGTGCCGGTCATCGAGAACGACGGGAACGGCGCCTTGCCCGGCACCGGCGGGTTCTTCTTGGGACCGGTCATCGTGACGCTGCCGGTCTGGGCACCGCCGAGGGTGACCTTGCCGGTGGGCGTCATGATGTCGGCCGGGAGGGCGATGTCGACGGGGTTGCCGGCGGCGGGTTTGGTCACGGTGTACGTGACGGTGACCGTGTCACCGACCTTGGGTGCGGCGTTGTCGACGGTGATCTCGGCGGTCGTGGTGCCGTCGATGGGCGGGATGCCGGCGATCGGCGGTGGTACGCAGTGGGTCGGGAAGTCCACCGCTTGAGCCATCGCCTGGGCGTGCGCCGCGGGCGCGGTGAGAAGCCCGCCCCCGGAGACCGCCAGGGCGGTCACCCCCAGAACGGCTGCCCAGCGGCGTCTTCGGGTGGACGATCGTAGGGATGCCATGTGCTTCCCCCTTCAGTCGGTGGCCGCCATTGACGGGTTGAGGGGGAGAGAAGTCAATGGAAGCGAAATGCACCGACTGATGACCCATCAGATACTGTCAAGATCCCCGTTTCCGCAGGTCAGCACGTGGCCACAGGCCGTCACCGGAGGCGCTGGTTCCATCGCACGGAACCTCGGCCACGGACCTTCCCTGGGCGGGGGTCCAGGCGGTGACCGACGCCACCGGCATGCCGGACGTGCCCGCCCGGCATGCCGGTCAGGCCGGGGCGGAGCCGCGGCTGCGCAGTCGGGCGACGAGGGCCGCCCCGCCCGTCAGCGCCCAGAGCAGGACGAGCACGCCGATCGTCAGGTCCAGCCAGTCGACGGGGTCGCCACGGAGGAGATCCGCGGCCGCCGGAATGCCCGCGGCGAGTCCGGCCATCACGAGGATCACGGTCGCCGCCCCGTGCAGTACGTCCCGGCGGCGGCCGGTGGTCAGCTCCCCGACGGCGGCCGCCGCCAGGAAGAGCGGGAACGCGTCGGCGGGGACCAGCCTGCCGTCCACGGCCCAGTCGATCAGGTTGACGACGATGCCGACGAGCGCGACCGCCAGGGCGACGCGGGCCCAGAGGGCGCGGGGCGCCCGGGCCGCCATCAGCCCGCCGTCACGGTCAGCCGGAGCTGTCCGTCCGGTCCCGCCAGCAGCACCGGCGTCTGCGCGCCGCCCAGGTCGCGCACGGCGGCGCGGTCCGCGTCGGCGACCGCGTCCGTGTCGGCGACGACGGCCGCCGCCTCGAGGGACTTCGCACCGCTCGCCACGGCCATCGCGACCGCGGTCTGCAGGGCGCTCAGCCGCAGCGACTCGAGCGCCACGGTGCCCGCGACATACGTACGCCCGGTCTCGTCCCTCACCGCCGCGCCCTCCGGCACGCCGTTGCGGGCACGGGCGCTGCGCGCCAGCGTGATGATCTTGCGGTCCTCGGGGCCGGGTTCGGTGCTCTCAGTCATGCGCCGAGCATAAGTGCAAGCCCCCGCGCGGGGCCGTGCACGCTCACCCTGTGACCTGTGACCTGCGACCTGCGACCGTGCCGGGACATGGCGGGGTCGTGGCCCGCGCAGACACTCCCTGACGGGGTCAGGGCCGGTCGAGCCGGTGCCGCTCGGCCTTGGGGAGGGTCGCGACGACCAGGTCGTACGAGTCCTCGATGAGCTCCCGGACCATGCGGGCCGGGAGCTCGTCCACCGTGACCGTGTTCCAGTGGCGCTTGTTGAGGTGCCAGCCGGGCACGATCGCCGGGTGCTCGGCGCGCAGGCGCACCGCGTCGTCGGGATCGCACTTGAGCGACACCTTGAGCGGAGCGGATCCGAGGTCGGTGAGCGCGAACATCTTCCCGGCGACCTTGAAGACGGACACCTCGGGGGTGAAGGGGAACTCCTCCACCGCGGCGTTCTGTTCCAGGCAGAAGGCCTTGAGCTGCCTCGCGCTCATCCGGTCGCTCACTGGGGCTCCACCAGCACGGTGACGATCTTGTTCCGGCGTCCGGCGGGCGACTCGGCCGTCATCCGCAGAGCACGCCCGTCCGGGAGGTCCACCACCGCGGTCGCCCCGGCGATCGGGACCCGTCCGAGCGATTTCGCGAGGAGTCCGCCGACCGTCTCGACATCCTCGTCGTCGAACTCGTCGAGCCCGAACAGCTCGCCGAGGTCGCCGATGTCGAGGCGGGCGGTGACCCGGTAGCGCGAGTCGCCGAGCTCCTCGACCGGCGGCAGCTCGCGGTCGTATTCGTCGGTGATCTCGCCGACGATCTCCTCGAGGATGTCCTCGATGGTGACGATGCCCGCCGTGCCGCCGTACTCGTCGATCACGACGGCGACGTGGTTGCGCTCCTGCTGCATCTCCCGCAGCAGATCGCCGGCGTTCTTGGTGTCGGGCACGAACGCGGCGGGGCGCATCGCCGTGGAGACCAGCTCGGCCTCCGCGTCACGGCTGATGTGCGTCTTGCGGACGAGGTCCTTGAGGTAGACGATCCCGACGATGTCGTCCTCGTTCTCGCCGGTCACGGGGATACGGGAGAAACCGGAGCGCAGGGCGAGGGTCAGCGCCTGGCGGATGGTCTTGTAGCGCTCGATACAGATCAGGTCGGTACGCGGGACCATGACCTCCCGCACGAGGGTGTCGCCGAGTTCGAAGACGGAGTGCACCATCTTGCGTTCCTCGGCCTCGATCAGCGACTCCTGCTCGGCGAGGTCGACCATGGCACGCAGCTCCGCCTCGCTGGCGAACGGGCCCTTACGGAAGCCCTTTCCGGGGGTGAGCGCGTTTCCGATGAGGATCAGCAGCTGCGGGATCGGGCCCATGATGCGGGCGAGCGGCAGGAGTACGTACGCGGCGGCGGTCGCCGTGTTCAGCGGGTGCTGGCGGCCGATGGTGCGCGGGGAGACACCGACCGCGACATAGGAGACGAGGACCATCACACCGATGGCGACGACCAGCGCCTCCCAGGTCTGGGAGAACTCCTGCAGACAGGCGTAGGTGACCAGGGCCCCGGCGGCCATCTCGCAGGCGACGCGCACCAGCAGCGCCACGTTGAGATAGCGGGTCGGGTCGGAGGCCACCTCGACGAGCCGCTGGGCGCCGCGACGGCCCCCGCGCAGCGCCTCCTCGGCGCGGAAGGCCGAGACACGGGCGATGCCCGCCTCGGCGCAGGCGGCGAGCCAGGCGACGACGACGAGCAGGACCGCTCCGGCGATCAGCTGGGCGCTCATGGGGCGATCACATTCGTACGGAGAGCGGCGTCGCCCGTGGTGCGGACGGCGCCGGCGGCCTGGCCAGGTCTCATGAGACGGTCGGTGCCGGCGACGGGCCCGTCAGGCCCTTCCCGGCGCGCCAGCCGTCGACGATCGCCGCCTGCAGACCGAACATCTCGGCGCGCTCGTCGGGCTCCTCGTGGTCGTAGCCGAGGAGATGCAGCACCCCGTGGACGGTGAGGAGCTGGAGCTCCTCGTCCATGGAGTGCTGGGTGGGTGCCTCCTCGCCCTGTCTGCGGGCGACCTCCGGGCAGAGCACGATGTCGCCGAGGAGCCCCTGCGGGGGCTCCTCGGAGTCCTTGACCGGCGGACGCAGCTCGTCCATGGGGAAGGACATGACATCGGTCGGGCCCGGCAAATCCATCCACTGGATGTGGAGCTGCTCCATGGCGTCGGCGTCCACGACGATCACCGAGAGCTCGGAGAGCGGGTGGATCCGCATCCGCGCGAGCGCGTAGCGGGCGATGTCGAGGATCGCCTGTTCCTCGACCTCTGTGCCGGACTCGTTGTTGACGTCGATCGACATGGTGCTGACGGTTCACTTCCCGTGGGTGCCGTGGGTGCCGTTTCGGCTGTCGTACAGCTCGTACGCGTCGACGATACGGCCGACGAGCTTGTGCCGGACGACATCCTGCGACGTCAGCATGGAGAAGTGCACATCGGGGACCCCGTCCAGGATCTCCCGGACCTGGCGCAGACCGCTCTTGGTCCCGCCGGGCAGGTCGACCTGGGTGATGTCACCCGTGATGACGATCTTGGAATCGAAGCCCAGACGCGTCAGGAACATCTTCATCTGTTCCGGATTGGTGTTCTGTGCCTCGTCAAGGATGATGAACGCGTCATTGAGCGTACGGCCACGCATGTATGCCAGCGGTGCGACCTCGATCGTGCCCGCGGCCATCAGACGCGGGATCGAGTCGGGGTCGATCATGTCGTGCAGGGCGTCGTAGAGCGGCCGCAGATACGGGTCGATCTTCTCGTAGAGCGTGCCGGGCAGGAAGCCGAGCCGCTCGCCCGCCTCGACCGCGGGCCGGGTCAGGATGATCCGGTTGACCTGCTTCGACTGCAGGGCCTGGACCGCCTTGGCCATGGCCAGATACGTCTTGCCGGTACCGGCGGGGCCGATGCCGAAGACGACCGTGTGCTTGTCGATGGCGTCGACGTAACGCTTCTGGTTGAGGGTCTTGGGACGGATGGTGCGACCGCGACTGGAGAGGATGTTCTGGGTGAGGACTTCGGCCGGGGTCTCGTCCGGTCCGTTGCCGTTCTCGCTCGCCCTGAGCATGGCGATCGAGCGTTCCACTGCGTCCTCCGTCATCGGCTGTCCGGTGCGGAGCACCAGCATCATCTCGTCGAACAGGCGCTGGATGAGGGCGACTTCCCGCTCCTCGCCGACCGCGCTCACCTCATTGCCCCGGACATGGATGTCGGCCGCGGGGAAGGCCCTCTCGATCACGCGCAGCAGGGCGTCACCCGAGCCGAGAACGGTCACCATCGGATGCTTGGCGGGGACGGTGAACTGGGCTCGTGCCTGCCCCGGCGCGGGGGTCCCCCCGGCGGTCTCGGGCCGCCCGGGAGTGTTCTTGGCTGTGGGTGTCTGAGTCATGGGCCGGCTCTGTGGCCTGCACATACCTCCCGTTGCAGGGTTCTCGCTGCTCGACAACCTCTGGGATACAAGCGTACGACCCCGCGCCGACAGTGCCGAAGCGTTTTTCAAGCGGAACGGCGGAAGCCGATCGTGGGAACCGCTCTCGCCAGCGGCCAGGGGCGGCTGGCCCCCGGCAGCAGCACGTCCAGCAGCCGGCCCAGGAAGGCGTAGCGCGCCAGCGCTTCCGGGTCCTGGTCGGCGTATTCCCGTACGCGCTGCCACCAGGCCGCCACCTCCGACCAACCGGGTGCGGAGAGTGACCCGCCGAACTCCTGCACCGACAGCGCCGCCGTCAGCCCGGCGAAGGCGAGGCGGTCGGCGAGGGGCCAGCCCGCGAGCGTGCCGGTGACGAATCCCGCCATGAAGACGTCGCCCGCGCCGGTCGGGTCCAGCGCCTCCACATCGATCGCCGGGACCTCCGCGACCTCGCCCGAGGCACCGTCGACGGCGACCGCGCCGTCCGCTCCGAGTGTGACGACGGCGACCGGCACCCTCTCTGCCAGCGCACGGGCCGCCGCGCGCGGGCAGTCGGTTCGGGTGTAGCGCATCGCCTCCTCCGCGTTGGGCAGGAACGCCTCGCACAGCTCCAGGCCGGGCAGGGCGTCCAGGTCCCAGCGGCCGGTGTCGTCCCAGCCGACGTCCGCGAAGATCCGGGCGCCGCGCGCCGCGGCCTGGGCGATCCAGCCCTCCCGGCGACCGGGGACGAGGGAGGCGACGGCGGCCCGGGCCCGGGGCGGGACCGAGTGCGCCGGGGGGACCCCGTCCTCGCCGCCGCCCCCGGTGGCGTCGGGCGGCGGGGCCTCGTGGCCGTGCGAGACCATCGTCCGCTCGCCCTCGTACGCCATGGAGACGGTGACCGGGGAGTGCCAGCCCGGGATGGTGCGCGACATCGACAGGTCGATGCCCTCACCCTGTTCGAGCGCGTCCCAGCAGTAGTCGCCGTAGTGATCGTCGCCGAAGGCCGCGGCGAGCGAGGTCCGCAGGCCGAGGCGGGCGAGAGCGGTGGCCATATTGGCCACGCCGCCGGGGCTGGAGCCCATACCGCGGGCCCAGGACTCGGTGCCGCGGACGGGAGCGCTGTCGAGGCCGGTGAAGACGATGTCGAGGAAGACCGTGCCGGTGAGAAAGACGTCGCACCCGGGATCGCCGTCCGCGCGCAGCGCCCCGAGCGGGTCGGCGCGCTCGCCCAACGGGCTTGCGACGGCGGCGTGTTGCAAGTCTCCGTCGGGCGTGATCACAGCGCCTCCCGGGGTGCGGTGCACGGCGGTGCGGGGCGGTACGGGATCTGGCCAGTGTGCCGGATCCGGAGCCCTGCCGGACCTCACCGCCCCACCGGAAGTCGCGCCCTCTTACCCCCGAAGCCCGCACACAAACGGAATGTGTCCTGGTTCACACCATCTCACCTTCTCGGACCCCGGGCACGCTTGATACAAATTGCCCCGCGTTCCTGTGCAACACCGGGCGCCCCTCCCCTCTTTGCCCCCCCGCTTCGCCCTGCCCTTTTCCCGGGAACGCCCATGTCTTCGCGCCCGCGTGCCGCGTGGCCCCTGGTTGCCGTCTTCGCTGCCGGCTACCTCGCCGCGTACCTCCTGCCGACCGTCGTCGGACGTCTCTCAGCCGGACTCGGACTCACCTCCGCCGAGGCCGGCCTCGTCGGATCCACCCTGCTGCTCCACTCGGCCGTCGCCGGTTTCGTCCTGGCGTCGCGGGTCGAGCGGTACGGCCGGCGCAGGCCGGCACGGCTGGGGCTGCTGCTGGCATGCGGCGGCTACGGGGCCGCGGCGCTCACGTCGCATGTGCCGCTCGTGGTCGCGGGTGCGGCGGTCGGCGGTCTCGGCTCGGGCACGGCGACCGCGGTCGCCGCCGCAGGCATCGCGGCGCAGCGCGACCCGCACCGGGCCTCCTCGCTCGGGCTGCTGGCGGTGTCGGCGGCCGCGGGGGCGCTGTACCTCACCATCCCGCGGCTCGGGGGCGGTCATGCGGTGCCCTTCGCGGCGCTGGCCCTGGCAGCGGTGCTGGTGTGGCCGGCGACCGGGCGGCTGACGGGGGCCGGGGCCGTGGTGGCGTCGGGGGGCTCCACCACGGTCCCGTTCACTTCCCGGGCGCCGCTGCCGCGCCGCCGGTCCGGTGCGGTGCTGGCGGGCGCGATGCTCTGCTGGTCCATGGCCCAGAACGCCCTGTGGGGCGTCAGCGGCCGGATCGGCACCACCCAGGCCGGGCTGAGCGAGATCACCGTGGGGATGGTCTTCGCGGTGGGCCTGGGTGCGGGGCTCGTCGGCGTCATCGGTGCCGGGGCACTGGGCTCGCGGCTGGGCCGGGCGGCACCGATCGGGGCCGGCACGGCACTGATCGGCTGCTGCATCGTGGTCAGTTCGTCGGCGCGGGGCCTGGTGGACTTCGCCGCGGGCGAGGTCCTCTGGAACCTCTTCTACCCGGTGGTCCTGTCGTATCTGCTCGGCCTCGCCGCCTCGCTCGACCCGCGCGGCCGATGGGCGGTGTTCGTGGGCTCCGCGTCCTCGCTGGGCGTGGCCTGCGGCCCGATGACCGGCAGTCTGCTGTCGGAGAACGCCGGGTATCCGGTGATGGGCCTGGTGCTCTGCGCGATGCTGCTGATCATGGCGGTCCCCATGACCGCCGTGGCACTGCACACCTCGGGCCGCCCGCTGGTCCCGGGCGCCGTCCGCCGCCGCGGCGGGACACCGGCCGCCGTCGTCGCCGGCGCCGCACCCTCGGGCGCACGCGTCCCGCAGGTCGGCGCCCCCGAGCAGACGGTCACCGAGATCGCGCCCCCGGTTCGGGGCCGGCGCCGCATGCTCGTACGCGACCGGACGACGAAGGTCCTCGCGTCCTGACCGCACGCGCCGGCGGGAACCGTACCGGCCGCGGGCCGGTCGCCTGCCGGTGGTGAGCCCGGGGCCCGGAGGGGAGCCCCGGGCTCACGCCCGGTCGGCCACAGCACTAGGAGCCGTTGAACTCGTACGCGTCGACCGCGGCGAGATACCTGCGGCGCCGTTCCTCGTCATGGTCGAGGAACGCGGCCTCGAAGGAGTTCCTCGCCAGTTGCCGCATCTGCTCCCGGTCCAGGCCCAGCGCCTCGCGGACCGCGTGGAAGGTGTCGCCGATGTAGCCGCCGAAGTAGGCGGGGTCGTCGGAGTTGACGGTCACGAAGAGACCCGCGTCCATCATCGCGCGCAGCGGGTGGTCCTCGAGGGTGTCGACGGCGCGCAGCCGGACGTTCGACAGCGGGCACAGGGTGAGCGGGATCCGCTGCCGTACCAGCCGCTCCACCAGCCGCGGGTCCTCCATGGCGCGCAGCCCGTGGTCGATGCGCTCGACGCCCAGGACGTCGAGGGCCTCCTCGATGTACGCGGGCGGTCCCTCCTCGCCGGCGTGGGCGACCTTGCGCAGCCCGAGGGACTCGGCGGCGGCGTAGACCTCGCGGAACTCGGCGGGCGGGTGACCGGCCTCCGCCGAGTCCAGGCCGACTCCGCTGATGTGGTGGAGGTAGGGCTTCGCGGCGTCGAGGGTGGTCATCGCGGACTCGGCGGGCTGGTCGCGCAGGAAACACATGATCAGCTGGGTGGAGACGCCGTGCCGCTCCTCAGCGCGGTCGAGCGCGTGGGCCAGCCCCTCGATCACGGTGCCGACGGGGACCCCGCGGGCCGTGTGTGCCTGGGGGTCGAAGAAGATCTCGGCGTGCCGCACGCCCTGCGCGGCGGCCCGGGCGAGGTAGGCGTCGGCCAGTTCGGTGAAGTCCTCCGCGGTGCGCAGCACCGCCATGAGGCCGTAGTAGAGGTCGAGGAAGGACTGCAGATCGGTGAAGAGGTACGCCTTGCGCAGGTCTTCGGTCCCTGTGTAGGGGAGCTCGACCCCGTTGCGTTCGGCGAGGGTGAAGGCGAGTTCGGGTTCGAGGGTGCCCTCGATGTGGAGGTGGAGTTCGGCCTTGGGCAGTGGTGACATCGGTGCTCGCTCAGGGTGCGCGTTTGGGTACGGGGACACGGACGAGGTCCTGGGCCACGGAGAGTTCGCCGTCGAAACCGGCCGCTCGGGCCTGCCGCTCGAACTCCTCGGGTTCGCTGTAGCGCTGGGAGAAGTGCGTCAGCACGAGGTGCCGGACGCCCGCGTCACGTGCCACGCCGGCGGCCTGCCCCGCGGTGAGGTGGCCGTGGTCGTCGGCGAGTCGGCGGTCCTCGTCGAGGAAGGTCGACTCGATGACGAGCATGTCGCAGCCGTCGGCGAGTTCGTAGGCCCCCTCGCAGAGGCGGGTGTCCATGACGAAGGCGAAGCGCTGTCCCCTGCGTATCTCGCTGACGTCCTCGAGGGTGACGCCGCCGAGGGCCCCCTCGCGCTGGATGCGGCCCACGTCGGGGCCCTTGATGCCGTGTGCGGCGAGGCGTTCGGGGAGGATGCGGCGGCCGTCCGGTTCGGTGAGCCGGTAACCGAAGGACTCCACCGGGTGCGAGAGCTTGCGGGCTTCGAGGGTGTAGGCGGGTGTGGTCGCGAGTACGCCGTCGTCGGCGACGGGGTGTTCGGTGAGCCTGACGGACTCGCGGTAGGCGGTCGCGTACCGGAGCCGTTCGAAGAAGCGCTGCCCGCTCGCCGGATAGTGCGCGGTGACGGGGTGCGGGACCTGGTCGAGGTTGATGCGCTGGATCACGCCCGCGAGGCCGAGGGAGTGGTCGCCGTGGAAGTGCGTGACGCAGATCCGGTTGATGTCGTGTGCGGCGACACCGGCCCGCAGCATCTGCCGCTGGGTGCCCTCACCCGGGTCGAAGAGGATGCCCTCGCCGTCCCAGCGCAGCAGATAGCCGTTGTGGTTGCGGTGCCGGGTGGGGACCTGGCTGGCGGTGCCGAGCACGACCAGTTCGCGTACGGACATGGGTGACTTTCCGGGGTGAGGGACCGCCGCGGCGCCGGGGCGCGCCGGCGCCGTCCGCTGCCGGGCGGGGCGGTCGTCCGGCGGGCCGGGCGGAGGAGGCTTGTCCGGTTATCCGGGAGGCCAGTTGAGGCCGCGGCCGCCGAGGACGTGGGCGTGGGTGTGGAAGACGGTCTGTCCGGCGCCCGATCCGGTGTTGAAGACGATGCGGAAGCCGCTCTCGTCGACCTTGTCGGCGGCCGCGACCTCGGCCGCCACGCGCAGTATGTCGGCGGCGACGGCGGGCTCCGCGGCGGCCAGCGACGCGGCGTCCCGGTAGTGCACCCGCGGGATGACGAGCACATGGGTGGGCGCCTGCGGATTGATGTCCCGGAAGGCGACGGTCGTCTCGGTCTCATGGACGATGGTGGCGGGCACCTCCCCAGAGACGATCTTGCAGAACAGGCAGTCGGCTTGCGGTTCTCCCGCCATGGTCCGGCCCCTTCACGACTCCGGTGATCAGTATGTGCGCATGCTATCGCCGAGCGCGGTCACCGGGTCCGGGCGGGCGCGCCGTGCACTGCCGTCCCGCACCGGCCGCTCCGCCGCACCCCGGCGCCGCCGCGTGTGCTGCGGCGGCGCCGGGGTGCGGGGCGGGGAGGCGGCCCGGGCTGCGTTCCGGGCCGGGGCCGGCCGGGGTTCAGCGGTACGTGTAGAACTTCGTGTGGTCGAGCATGTCCTCGGGCGTGACGTCGTTCCACGGCTTCATGGTGTCGCGGAGGCCGATGACATTCCGCGGGGCGGAGACCGGCACATAGCCGGAGGACGGGTGCAGGCGCTGCCAGTCGGCCCACAGTTTGTCGATGAAGCAGTGGTGGAGCCAGAAGACGGGGTCGTTCGGCGAGGCTCCGGTGATCATCTGGCCGCCGACCCAGACATGGACCCGGTTGTGGAGGTTCGGGCCGCGCCAGCCTTCGACCTGGTTGCGGAAGCCGCTGGATCCGCTGTTCCAGGGCGAGGCGTCGTAGGTGGCGAGGGCGAGGACGCCGTCGACCTCCGCCCGGGTGGGCAGTTCACGGACGCCGGCGCCCAGGGCGCGCCGCAGGAAGGTCCTTCCGTCGACGCGTATGTTCATGGGCCAGTTGCCGCTCCCGAAGGCGAACGGGCCGGAGGTGACCCTGCCGTCCCCGCTGCGGCCGTCACCGCCGAGGAAGTCGTCGGCCCACAGGGAGCTGCGGGGCGAGCGGTCGGCCGTCCAGTCCCAATAGGGAAGCATGACCGAGGGGTTGACGCTCTGCAGTGCCTGCTCGAACTGCAGCAGGAACCGCCGGTGCCAGGGGAGGAACGACGGTGAGCGGTGCCCGGTCCGCTCGCCGTTGTCGGTGTCACTCATGATGAAGGCGTTGTGGGTGGTGATGAACTCGTCGTAGCGGCCCTGCCGCTTGAGTTCGAGGACGGCGTCGACGAAGTCGCGCTTCTCGGTGGCGGACAGGTCTGCCTGGTTCTTGCGGTCTGCCATGGCGACGATCCTTTTCCGTGGGGGGTCTCGAGGCGATGTCAGACGGTGAGGGGCACGAGTGAGGAGCCGTGCAGTTCCCGTACGGCGGCGCGGGCCGCGTCGCGGGGCGTGCGGTGCGTCTCGTAGTGGTTGACGACGCTGATCCACGTGCCGTCCGCGTTCCGCATCACGTGCAGTTCGTCGTCGTCGACGCGGACGACGTACTCGACGGGGTCCTGGGGTGCCTGGGCCTGCCGGCCGTGGTGGTGTCCGCCGTCGCCCTCTTCGGCGGGCCATCCCTCTATGTGCCGCCCGAGGTACATCTCGTCGAAGGGTTCCGGTACGTCGGCCGCGCGGGCAGCGGCCGCGTGGGCCTTCGTGCCGCCGTGGCCGCCCGGGCCCTGGGGTGTGTCGGGCCGTAGGGCGTCGGCGACGGCGGCCGGGCCGGCGAGCGCGGCTCCGGCGAATGCCAGTGCGGCTCCTCGTACGAGGTCCCGACGGGTGGGACGTTGCACGGTCTGCTCCTCTCGTCGATCCGCCGCAGGTCATGGAGGGCCCACAGCGGGAACGTTTCTCCGAGTGATGGGACGACGAACGCGCCCAGTGGCCCCACATGTTGGCAGTGGCGAACGGGCGAGAAGAGAGGCATGACCGGACATGGTCATGAACAAGACAACCGCAAAGGGAAAGTGCACCTTTCAACGGCGGATGATCTCCATTGCGCACCCCTGAAGAGGCCGTGCCGAAGGGAAACTCGGCCCGCTTCGCCGCTTGCTCCCACAAATCCTTCGACCGCCGACGCCGGAGTGCGGTCGTGCGGACCCCCACAACTCGGCGGGATCGCAGGGGCTTTGCCCGCCACACGGGGTAGGCGCCGTAGTTTTGGCAACCGCCTGTCGTGGGCGGCTTGTCCCGCACCGGCAGACGAAATCCGTCGCGCCCCTTCACCGGCGCCGCATACGGTGAACTGCATGAGCAACAGGCGAAGAGTGCGCAGGCTTGTCGTCGACGACGCCGTGTGGCTGTGGTCCCTGGGGCACGCGCACCCCGACGGCGTCTGCCGCCAAACGCTGTCGCTCATCCGCGAAGGGTCGCGGTCCCGGCTGCGGATCGTGTTCCGGGAGGGGCCGGGGCTGATCGTGTCCGGCGGCTACTGGCACACGGGGCTGGTCGGCCGCAGCCGGTGCGAGCCGCTGAATCTCCATGAGCCGGGTGTCGTACGGAAGTTGCTGGACACCGCCTCGGCCGCCGGGGCCACCGCCCCGGCGGAGCTCGACGGCTGGCCGCTGTACGACGCGGTCGTCGGGTCCGGCGACGCGGTGCCCGAGCCCGCCGGGTCAGGACCAGCGGCCGGTGCGCCCGAGTAGCAGAGCGGACGCGGCCGTACCCGCCGTGGAGGTGCGCAGGACGCTGCGGCCGAGGCGGTAGGGCTTGGCGCCCGCCTCCGCGAAGACGGCCAACTCCTCCGGGGACACGCCCCCTTCGGGCCCGACGACGAGCACGATGTCGCCGGAGGCGGGCAGCTCCGCCGTGGCGAGCGGCTCGGCGCCCTCCTCGTGGAGGACGGCCGCGAAGTCCGCTCCGGCGAGCAGCTCGGCCACCTGCCGGGTCGTCGCGGCCTCCATGACCTCCGGGAAGCGCAGACGGCGGGACTGCTTGCCGGCCTCGCGGGCGGTGGCGCGCCATTTGGCGAGGGACTTGGCGCCGCGCTCGCCCTTCCACTGGGTGATGCAGCGGGCCGCGGCCCACGGCATGACGGCGTCGACGCCGGTCTCCGTCATCGTCTCGACGGCGAGTTCGCCCCGGTCGCCCTTCGGCAGCGCCTGGACGACCGTGATGCGCGGGGCGGGTTCCGGTTCGGTCCGTACCTCCGTGACGTCCACGTCCAGCCGGTCCTTCCCCTCCACGGCGCTGACCGTGCCGTAGCCGCCGGTGCCCCGGCCGTCGGTCAGGACGATCTCCTCGCCGGCGCGCAGGCGGCGTACGGACACGGCGTGGCGGCCCTCCGGTCCGTCCAGGGTGACGGTGCCGGAGTGCACCTTGTCGACGAGGAACACGGGCGCGGTCATGAGGGGTTCCTCAGGGTGAGCGAGGCGCTCGCGGCGGCCGTCTCGGCGGCGAGTACCTGGACGAGTTGCGCGGCGGGCAGGTCGCGGGCCAGCCGGTGGCCCTGGCCCGCCCACAGGGCCATGCCCTGCGGGTCGCCGGCCTTGGCCGCGGCCTTGCGCAGTCCGGAGGTGATGTGGTGCACCTCGGGGTAGGCGGCGGGGGCGTACGGTCCGTGCTCGCTCATGAAGCGGTTGACGAGCCCGCGGGCGGGACGGCCCGAGAAGGCCCGGGTCAGCTCGGTCCTGGTGAACACCGGGCTGGTCATGGCCTGCTTGTGCAGCACGTGTGCGCCGGACTCGGGGCAGACCAGGAACGCGGTGCCGAGCTGGGCCGCGTCGGCCCCCGCTGCGAGGACCGCGGCGATCTGGCCGCCGCGCATCAGTCCCCCGGTCGCGATCAGCGGGAGCCGCACGGTCTCCCGGATCTGCGCGAGCAGCGTGAGCAGTCCGATGGCCGAGCCGTCGGCGGAGGGGTCGTCGCGGTGGGTGCCGTGGTGCCCTCCGGCCTCGGCACCCTGCACACAGAGGGCGTCGGCGCCCGCGAGCTGGGCGGCCTGGGCTTCCTCGGGTGTGGTGACCGTGACGACGGTGAGCGTGCCGGCGCGCCTGAAGGCGGCGACGGTGGCCTTGGACGGGCAGCCGAAGGTGAAGGACACCAGCGGTACGGGGTCGTCGCGCAGGATGGCGAGTTTGGCTTCGTACCCGTCGTCCCGTCCGGAATCCGGGTCGCCGAGCGGTGTCTCGTACCAGGTCTGCTCACCCGCGACCTGCTGCCGGTAGACGTCCACGGCCGCCGCGTCGGCGTACGCGGGCTGTGGCATGAACAGGTTGACCCCGAAGGGCCGCCCGGTGAGCCCCCTCAGCTGCTTGATCTCCTGGTACATCCCGTCCGCGGTCTTGTACCCGGCGGCGAGGAACCCCAGACCGCCCGCCTCGCAGACGGCAGCAGCCAGATCCGGGCAGGAGGCACCGCCCGCCATGGGGGCCTGCACGATCGGATAGCGGCAGAGATCGGTCAGCGGGGAGGGCATGCCCGCATGGTGCCACGTCCGGGCGCCGTGTCCGAATCCCGCGGCCCCGGGCGACCACCGGGACGTCCGGGAGTCCGGCCAGGTCCTGTCCGGGGCGCGGTATCCCAGGGGTGCAGGGGCTATGCCGTACCCGGCCTTGGCGGTCCGTGCGCGGATCATCCGCACCGAACCGCCAGGGCCGGGAATCGTTCTTCGCCACAGCCGTACGGGCGCCTCAGCGACCGTTGAAGGCGTCCTTCAGCCGGGAGAACAGCCCCTGCTGGCCCGGCTGGAACTGCCCCACGGGCCGTTCCTCGCCGCGCAGCTTCGCCAGCTCCCGCAGCAGCCTCTCCTGCTCCGGGTCCAGCTTCGACGGGGTCTGCACCTCGACGTGGACGATGAGGTCTCCGCGGCCGCCGCCGCGCAGATGCGTGACACCGCGGCCGTGCAGCGGGATCGACTGCCCGGACTGGGTCCCAGGGCGGATGTCGACCTCCTCCATGCCGTCCAGCGTCTCCAGCGGCACCTTGGTGCCGAGCGCGCCCGCCGTCATCGGGATGGTCACCGTGCAGTGGAGATCGTCACCGCGGCGCTGGAAGACCGGATGCGGCAGTTCGTGGATCTCGACGTACAGATCGCCGGCGGGGCCGCCGCCGGGGCCGACCTCGCCCTCGCCCGCGAGCTGGATCCGGGTGCCGTTGTCGACGCCCGCCGGGATCTTCACGGTGAGCGTGCGGCGGGAGCGCACCCGCCCGTCGCCCGCGCACTCCGGGCACGGGGTCGGGACGACGGTGCCGAAACCCTGGCACTGGGGACAGGGGCGCGAGGTCATGACCTGGCCCAGGAAGGACCGGGTGACCTGTGAGACCTCACCGCGGCCGCGGCACATGTCACACGTCTGCGCCGACGTACCGGGCGCCGCGCCCTCACCGGAGCAGGTCGTGCACACGACGGCCGTGTCGACCTGGATGTCCTTCGTCGTGCCGAAGGCCGACTCGCTGAGCTCGACCTCCAGCCGGATCATCGCGTCCTGGCCGCGCCGGGTCCGCGATCGCGGCCCGCGCTGGGACGCCGTACCGAAGAAGGCGTCCATGATGTCCGAGAAGTTCCCGAAGCCGCCCGCGCCGAAGCCACCGGCGCCGCCGCCGCCCGATGCGGACAGCGGGTCGCCGCCGAGGTCGTAGACCTGCTTCTTCTGCGGGTCCGAGAGCACCTCGTACGCGGCGTTGATCTCCTTGAAGCGCTCCTGCGTCTTCGGATCCGGGTTCACATCCGGGTGGAGCTCACGCGCCAGTCGCCGGAAGGCCTTCTTGATCTCGTCCTGCGATGCGTCGCGGCGCACGCCGAGTACGGCGTAGTAGTCCGTGGCCACTTACGACTCCGCCAGGATCTGTCCGACGTAACGTGCCACTGCGCGTACCGCTCCCATCGTTCCGGGGTAGTCCATGCGGGTCGGTCCGACCACGCCGAGTTTGGCGACAGCCTCGTCGCCCGAACCGTAGCCGACAGCGACCACGGACGTGGAGTTGAGGCCCTCGTGGGCGATCTCGTGCCCGATCCGGACCGTCATACCTGAGTCCTTCGCCTCACCGAGCAGCTTGAGCAGCACCACCTGCTCCTCCAGCGCCTCCAGGACGGGCCGGATGGTGAGGGGGAAGTCGTGCGAGAAGCGCGTCAGATTGGCGGTGCCGCCGATCATCAGCCGCTCCTCGGTCTCCTCGACAAGGGTTTCGAGCAGCGTCGACAGCACCGCGGAGACGGTGGCGCGGTCCTCCGGGACGAAGGACTCCGGAAGGTCCTGCACCAGCTGCGGCACATCGGTGAAGCGCCGGCCGACGACCCGGCTGTTCAGCCGGGCCCGCAGATCCGCCAGCGAGGTGTCGGAGAACGGCGCCGGGCAGTCCACGTGCCGCTGCTCGACCCGTCCGGTGTCCGTGATCAGGACCAGCATCAGCCGTGCCGGGGCGAGAGCCAGCAGCTCCACGTGCCGCACCGTCGAGCGGGTCAGCGACGGGTACTGGACGACGGCGACCTGCCGGGTGAGCTGCGCCAGCAGCCGCACCGTGCGGGCCACCACGTCGTCGAGGTCCACGGCGCCGTCGAGGAAGTTCTGGATGGCCCGCCGTTCGGGGGACGACAGCGGCTTGACGCCGGCGAGCCTGTCCACGAACAGGCGATAGCCCTTGTCCGTGGGGATCCGGCCGGCGCTGGTGTGGGGCTGGGCGATATAGCCCTCGTCCTCCAGTACGGCCATGTCGTTGCGCACGGTGGCCGGTGAGACGCCCAGCTGGTGACGCTCGGTGAGGGCCTTGGAACCGACGGGCTCCTCCGTGCCGACGTAGTCCTGGACGATGGCGCGCAGGACCTCGAGTCTGCGTTCGCTGAGCATCGTGCGCACCTCCAGCTCGGTTCATCGGTGGGTCGGTCGGTGTGATCTGGCACTCACCATGTCGGAGTGCCAGAGTCCCCCCGGCAAGTGTACGGCCGCGAGGTATACCCCTAGCAAGGGCGACCGGACGGCGAACCGGTCACGACAACGCACCGTGAGCACGCCGGGACGTCCCCGGGTACACCGGGATAGCGTCGCCGTATGGACGTCAGTTGGGAAGACTTCGGCTGGGAGCGCGTCGCCGAGGGGGTCGGCCGCCGGCGCCTGCCGGTATGGGACGCCACGGCCGCCGTGGTGGTCGGGGACGACGCTGTGCTCCTGTTCGACACCGGCTCGACGCTGCGTGAGGGCGCAGAACTGCGCACACAGATCCAGACCCTCCTCGGGGGACGGCGTGTGACGCATATCGCCCTCAGCCACCCCCACTTCGACCATGTGCTCGGCACGGCGGCGTTCTCGGCGGCACAGGTGTACGGCGCGGTGGGGGTCGACCGGCTGCTGCAGCGGGAACGGGACGCGCTGCGGGACGACGCCATCCGCCACGGAATGGCCCCCGCCGACGCCGTCCAGGCCACGGATCTGCTGGTGGTGCCGCGGCATGTCGTGAGCGGCGAGTGGACCCTGGACCTCGGCGGCCGCCAGGTGCTGCTGGCGAACGCCGGACCCGGTCACACCGGCCACGACCTCGTCGTGCTCGTGCCGGGCACGGCCGGCGGCCCGGAGGTCGTCCTGTGCGGCGATCTGGTCGAGGAGTCGGGGGATCCGCAGGCAGGGCGGGACGCCATTCCCTCCCGGTGGCCCGCGGCTCTGGACCGGCTGCTCGCGCTGGGCGGGGACGACGCGCGGTACGTACCGGGTCACGGGGCCGTGGTGGACGCGGCTTTCGTGCGCGCCCAACGCGATGAGCTGGCACGGCGGTTCGGGGTGTCGTAGCGTCTGCCCAATGCGCAGCTACAGCCCCGATCTGACGCCTCCCTGGAAGCGGTCCGCCCCGGTGCCCGAGGTCGCGGCCGAGCCCGACCTGGTCGTCGAGGAGGTCGCGACGGGCTTCTGCGGCGCGGTGATCCGCTGCGAGGCGGGGACGGTGACCCTGGAGGACCGCTTCGGCAAGCACCGGGTCTTCCCGCTGGAGCCGCGCGGGTTCCTGCTCGAGGGCCGGGTGGTCACACTGGTCCGGCCGGCCTCCGGCGCGCCGGTACGGCCCACCCGCACGGCCTCCGGGTCGATCGCAGTTCCCGGCTCGCGCGCCCGGGTCGCCCGTGCCGGGCGCATCTATGTGGAGGGCCGGCACGACGCGGAGCTGGTCGAGAAGGTCTGGGGCGACGATCTGCGCATCGAGGGCGTCGTCGTCGAGTACCTGGAAGGGGTCGACGACCTCCCGGCGATCGTGGGGGACTTCTCCCCCGGTCCCGGCGCCCGGCTCGGGGTGCTCGTGGACCACCTCGTGCCCGGCTCCAAGGAGTCCCGGATCGCCGCGTCGGTCACGGACCCGCATGTGCTGGTGGTGGGCCATCCGTACATCGACGTGTGGGAGGCGGTGAAGCCGTCCTCGCTGGGGATCCCGGCCTGGCCGTCCGTGCCGCGCGGTCAGGACTGGAAGACGGGAGTGTGCCGGGCGCTGGGCTGGCCGGAGAACACGGGCGCGGCCTGGCAGCACATCCTGTCGAAGGTGGGCAGCTACAAGGATCTGGAGCCGGCGCTGCTGGGGCGGGTGGAGGAGCTGATCGACTTCGTGACGGCCTCGTGACGGGGTGAGGCCGGACGGACAGCCTGGCGGGGCGCCCCGTGGTCGCCGACGGGACGCGGGGTGGCCGGGCTTGCCTCAGTCCACCAGGTCAGTCCACCACGTCAGTCCACCAGGTCGCGGACCAACGCGTCCGCGAGCAGCCGCCCGCGCAGCGTCAGCACCGCCCGTCCCCGCTCGAACGGCGCGGACTCGAGCAGCCCGTCCGCCAGGGCGCGGCGGGACGCCGCCAGACCCTGCGGCTTGAGCAGGGACAACGGCAGGCCCTCGCGCAGTCGCAGCTCCAGCAGCACCCGCTCCACCCGCCGGTCCTCGTCCGGAAGGATCTCCCGTCCCGCACCGGGCGAGCGGCCTTCGGCGAGCGCGGCGGCGTACGCCCCGGGGTGTTTCACGTTCCACCAGCGCACGCCCCCGACATGGCTGTGCGCTCCCGGACCGGCGCCCCACCAGTCGGCGCCGCGCCAGTACAGCTCGTTGTGCAGGCACCGCCCCGCGTCGGAAGCGGCCCAGTTCGAGACCTCGTACCAGGCGAAACCCGCCTCGGTGAGCTTCTCCTCGGCGATGAGGTAGCGGTCGGCGTGCACATCGTCGTCGGTCGTCGGGACCTCGCCGCGGCGGATCCGCCGGGCCAGCTGGGTGCCCTCCTCGACGATCAGCGCATAGGCGCTGATGTGGTCCGGACCCGCCCCTGTCGCCGCATCGAGCGAGGCCCGCCAGTCGTCGTCGCTCTCCCCCGGCGTGCCGTAGATCAGATCGAGGTTCACATGCTCGAAGCCCGCGGCCCTGGCCTCGGCGACACAGGCCTCGGGGCGGCCGGGGGTGTGGGTGCGGTCGAGGACCTTCAGCACGTGCTGCCGGGCGCTCTGCATGCCGAACGAGATGCGGTTGAATCCCCCCGCCCGCAGCTCCGCCAGATAGCCCGGGTCCACGGACTCCGGGTTGGCTTCCGTCGTGATCTCGGCGTCGTCGGCGAGAGTGAACTCCTCCCGTACCGCACCGAGCATCCGCACCAGGTCCGCGGCCGCCAGCAGCGTCGGTGTGCCACCGCCGACGAAGACGGTCCGCACCGGGCGGGGGTCGTCGCCGAGGACCTTGCGGGCGAGCCGGATCTCCTCGATCAGCGTGTCGGCGTAGTTGTCGCGTGAGGCCAGCACGCCTCCGCTGCCGCGCAGCTCGTTCGCCGTGTAGGTGTTGAAGTCGCAGTAGCCGCAGCGGGTGGCGCAGTACGGGACGTGCAGATAGAACCCGAGCGGCCGGTCGCCCGCGCCCGCGAGGGCGTGCGGGGGCAGCGACCCGTCCGCGGGCATGGGCTCACCATCGGGCAGTACGGAAGGCATGCAGACCATTGTCCGCCACCCGGCGCGGTCCCCGGCACGGCAGGCCCTGTCGTGCTCACCGGGCCTGCCCCACCGGCTCTGCTCACCGGGCCTGGAGCACCAGCAGCGCCAGGTCGTCGTCGGGCGGGTCGTCCGCGAAGCCGTGCACGGTGAGACGTATGCGGTCCGCAACGCCCTGCGCCGTCAGCCCCGCGCACTCCGCCAGCGCACGCGCCAGTCCGTCCGCGTCGTCGAACATCCGCGTGCCCGAGCGGCGCTCCGTGACGCCGTCGGTGACGCAGAGCAAGGTGTCGCCGGGCTCCAGGACGAAGGTCTGGCTCTCGTACGCGACGTCGCCGACGACCCCGAGGAGCAGCTGGGAGACCGCGGCGGGGCGGACGGTGCCGTCGGGGCGCAGCAGCAGTGGAAGCGGGTGGCCGGCGCAGGCCAGGGTGCAGCGGACCCCGATGTCGTCGCCTAGCGGGGTGAGCTCCCCGTACAGCAGGGACAGGAAGCGCGGTTGCGGACTCTCGGGGACGTCCCCCGGGCCCGCTGCCATCAGCGCTGCCGCCTCGGCGGCCTCTGTGGCGTCGTCCAGAAGCAGACCGTTGAGGCGGTCCAGGACCTGGCCCACCTGGTAGCCCTCACGGGCGAGCAGACGCAGCCACGGACGGGCGAGTCCGGTGACGACCGCGGCCTCCGGGCCGCTGCCCTGGACGTCGCCGAGCATGAAGCACCACCGGCCGCCGCTGCCGGCCGGGAAGATGTCGTAGAAGTCGCCGCCGGCGAGGCCCTCGTCGCTGGGTTCGTACACGAGCGAGCTGTCGACTCCCGGGATCCGGGCGACCTGGGCGGGCAGCAGTCCCCGCTGGAGGACCCGGCTGATGGTGGCCTGCCGGGCATAGGCGCGGGCGGCCCCGATGGCCAGGCCCACCCGCCGGGCGAAGTCCTCGAGCAGTGCCGTCGCCTGGTCCGGGATGCCCGGGTCCGCTCCCGCGCCACGCGGTCGTTCGCGTCCGAGCAGCAGGGTGCCGAGCGGGCGGGCTCCTGCGCCCAGCCGGAGGGCCATGGCGCTGCCTCCCGGGTGCCGCGTGTCCTGCGCCGGCCGTTCCCGGGCTTCCGCGGCTGCGGCGTCCTGCGGGACCACCGCCGCATGGCCGTCCGGTTGCCCGGCTTCCGCGGCGGCGCCGGCAGGCGCTTCTGCGGACGACGCGGCTTCCGCGAGCGGTGGCGCGCCTTGCGGCAGGGCGCCGCTCGTAGGGCCGCCCTCGGGGTCCGGCCAGGCCACGGGGACGGTCACGGCGGAGCCCGTCGCGCCGTGCGGTAACCGGGGCGGAGACGTGAGCAGGGCGGCGCGCAGGCTCTCGCTCATGGATTCGTCCGCGTGCCAGACCCTGGCCAGTCGTGGGGCGGGGCCCGTCTCGCCGTCGAGCCACACGGCGCACCAGTCGGCGAAGCGCGGCACCAGCAGTTGTCCGGCAAGCGCCGCGACCATGTCCTCGTCCAGCTGCCCGGCCAGAAGGTCGGACGCCTCGGCGAGGAACGTCAGTGCGCCGCGCCCCGTCCAGCCGCGCTCGTCGCGCTCGGCCGGGCGCGGTGCCGGGGCGCTGCCGAAGGCCGCGGGGCCGCCCTGTTGGGCCGCACCCGTCTGTTCGGCCGTGCCGGCCTGGCCGGACACCTCGGGCACTCGTACGCCGCGGTCGTCGAGCGCGAGTTTCGCCCAGACACCCTTGCACCCCGTGCGGTAGGTGACGCCCCAGGAGCCGGCCAGTGCCGCGACGAGCTGCAGCCCCCGGCCGTACTCCGGATCACCCGACGCGGTCCCGGGATCGGGTGCGCGGCCGCGTACCGCCCGGGCCGGATGGTGGTCCCACACCTCGACGACGAGCGACGCCGGATCGTCGCCGGCAGCGGCGTCCAGCCGTACCAGCACCTCCACCGTGGTCCCGGCGTGCACCACGGCGTTGGTCACCAGCTCGCTCACGACCAGCGCCGCGTCGTCGGCCAGCCGGTCGGCTCCGCGGGCGGCCACGGTCCCGAGCCGTTTCCACTCGGTGAGGGTTTCGCCCACGAACCGCCGCGCGGCCGAGGCGGCCACCGGATTCGCGGGCAGGCTGCTCCGCGCGACGGCGCGAGCACCACCGCGCTGTGAGAGCAGATGCACCGCCCGGTGGACGGCCTCCTGCTGCATCGGAACGGACCCCACGCTCGGCTCCTGTCCGGCTCTGTGTTGCCCCGCGTACGAATGACGACACCGACAGGGTGACAGACAGGACTCGCGCATAAGCACGGAGTCATCGAAGTGGCCGCCGCGAGCACACCCGGATGAAGGAATTCCGCGGTCCGGAGCGGGAGGAACGGCACGCGGGCGCGACGAGGTGATCTCTCCTCGCCGCGCCCGCGCCGATGGTGCGGTGCCCCCGGCGGACGCCGGGCCGGGGCTACGACTCCCGCGCCCCCTCGTACATCGATTCGATGAGGTCCTTGTACTCGCGCTCCACGACCGGCCGCTTCAGCTTCAGGCTGGGCGTCAGCTCGCCGTGCTCGACGTCGAGGTCACGCGGGAGCAGACGGAACTTCTTGACGGTCTGCCAGCGCTGGAGTCCCTCGTTGAGGCGCTTCACGTACCCCTCGATGAGCTGCTCGGTCTGCGGGGCGGCGACGACATCGGCGTAGGGCTTGCCCTCGAGGCCGTTCTCCTTGGCCCAGCCGAGGATGGCCGCCTCGTCCAGGGCGATGAGCGCGGTGCAGAAGTTCCGGTCGGCGCCGTGGACCAGGATGTTGGAGACGAACGGGCAGACCGCCTTGAACTGGCCCTCGACCTCGGCCGGGGCGATGTACTTTCCGCCCGAGGTCTTGATCAGGTCCTTCTTGCGGTCGGTGATGCGCAGATAGCCGTCGGCCGAGAGCTCGCCGATGTCGCCGGTGTGGAACCAGCCGTCGGCCTCCAGGACTTCGGCGGTCTTCTCCGGCAGCCCGTGGTAGCCCTCCATGATGCCGGGGCCGCGCAGCAGGATCTCGCCGTCGTCGGCGATGCGGACCTCGGTACCGGGGAGCGGCTTGCCGACCGTGCCCGTGCGGTAGGCCTCGCCCGGGTTGATGAAGGACGCCGCGCTGGACTCGGTCAGTCCGTACCCCTCGAGGATGTGGATCCCTGCGCCGGCGAAGAAGAAGCCGATCTCGGGGGAAAGCGCGGCCGAGCCGGAGACCGCGGCGCGCAGCCGGCCGCCGAAGGCCTCACGGAGCTTGGAGTAGACGAGAGCGTCGGCGATCTTGTGCTTGGCGCTGAGCCCGAAGGACGCCGACGCCGTACCGGTGCGGCGGAAGTTGTCCTGGGTCTCCTTCGCGTACGCCCGCGCCACGCCCGCGGCCCACTGGAAGATCTTGTACTTGGCCCCGCCGCCCTCGCGGGCCTTGGCGGCGACGCCGTTGTAGACCTTCTCGAAGATGCGGGGCACGGCCGCCATGTACGTCGGCTGTACGACGGGCAGATTCTCGATGATCTTGTCGACGCGGCCGTCGACGGCGGTGACGTGCCCGACCTCGATCTGGCCGGACGTCAGCACCTTGCCGAAGACGTGCGCGAGGGGCAGCCACAGGTACTGGACGTCGTCCTTGGTGACCAGGCCGGTCGCGGCGATGGCCTTGGCCATGTAGGCCCAGTTGTCGTGCGGCAGCCGGACACCCTTCGGGCGGCCCGTGGTGCCCGAGGTGTAGATGACCGTGGCGAGCTGCTCGGAGGTGATCGCCTCGACGCGCTCCTTGACCGCGCCGGGGTTCTTGGCGAGGTACTGGTTGCCGCGGGCCTCCAGATCGGCGAGGGAGACGACCCAGCCATCGGGGTCGCCGTCGGCCGGCTCGGCGGCTGCGGCGTCGATCACGACGACGTGCCTCAGGTTCGGCAGCTCGGCCCGCCGCTCGCGGGCCTTGGCCAGCTGCTGGGCGTCCTCGGCGACCAGCACGCGGCTCTCGGAGTCGGCGAGGATGTACGCGGACTCCTCCGCGTTCGTCTGCGGGTACACGGTCGTGGTGGCCGCCCCCGCGCAGAGGATGGCGAGGTCGGTGAGGATCCACTCGACCCGGGTGGTGGAGGCGAGGGCGACCCGCTCCTCGGGCTGCACGCCCAGATCGATCAGGCCCGCCGCGATCGCATACACCCGCTCGGCCGCTTCACCCCAGCTCAGCGACTTCCAGTCATCGGGCCCCCGGCCGGACGGCACCGGGTAGCGGTAGGCCTCCGCATCGGGAGTGGCCGCCACCCGCTGGACGAAGAGAGTCGCCACGGAGGGCGGGCGGTTCTCGATCAGGGTCTGTGCGTCGGTCACGACATCCTCCGGGCCTGCTGCTGCGGCGTTGCTGCACGACTGGCTGATTGCCCCTGGGGACACGATTGTTTAACTCGCGAGTAACCCCTCGGGCGTTGTCAGGGTAGAGGGCACGGCTCCGCCACGTAAGGGGCTACAGGCTGCCGCTTCATAACGAACAGGCCCCCGCGCGGGAGCGCAGGGGCCTGTGGGGCGGATCAGGCGGACCGGGGCGTTTGGTGCTTCTGAGCTACTGGACACCCACTGCGAGCCACTCTCCAAGCGTGCCCTCCGGGCCGCGTCCGGCGTCGGCCGGAGCCGTTCGGGCCGCCCGGAGCCGGGCCGGCTCTCGCCGGCCCGACTGCTTCTCCCCTACTTCTTCGCCTTGCCGCCCCCGGAGTCGTCGCTGGAGAGCACCGCGATGAAGGCCTCCTGCGGCACCTCCACGGAGCCGACCATCTTCATCCGCTTCTTGCCTTCCTTCTGCTTCTCCAGCAGCTTCCGCTTCCGGGAGATGTCACCGCCGTAGCACTTGGCGAGGACGTCCTTGCGGATGGCGCGGATGGTCTCGCGGGCGATGACCCGGGAGCCGATCGCGGCCTGGATCGGCACCTCGAACGCCTGCCGGGGGATGAGCTCCCTGAGCTTGGCCACGAGCCGCACACCGTACGCGTACGCCGCGTCCTTGTGGGTGATGGCGGAGAAGGCGTCGACCTTGTCGCCGTGGAGCAGGATGTCGACCTTGACGAGCGAGGCGGCCTGCTCCCCGGTGGGCTCGTAGTCGAGGGAGGCGTAACCGCGCGTCTTGGACTTCAGCTGGTCGAAGAAGTCGAAGACGATCTCGGCGAGCGGAAGTGTGTAGCGGATCTCGACCCGGTCCTCGGAGAGGTAGTCCATGCCGAGCAGCGCACCGCGGCGGTTCTGGCAAAGCTCCATGATCGAGCCGATGAACTCGCTCGGGGCGAGGATCGTGGCCCGAACGACCGGCTCGAAGACCTCGTCGATCTTGCCCTCGGGGAACTCGCTCGGGTTGGTGACGATGTGCTCGCTGCGGTCCTCCATGATCACCCGGTAGACCACGTTCGGCGCGGTCGCGATCAGGTCGAGGCCGAACTCGCGCTCCAGCCGCTCACGGATCACATCGAGGTGGAGCAGGCCGAGGAAACCGACGCGGAAGCCGAAGCCGAGGGCGGCGGAGGTCTCGGGCTCGTACACCAGGGCGGCGTCGTTGAGCTGCAGCTTGTCGAGGGCTTCGCGCAGCTCGGGGTAGTCCGAGCCGTCCAGCGGGTACAGGCCGGAGAACACCATCGGCTTGGGGTCCTTGTAGCCCCCCAGCGCCTCGGTGGCGCCCTTGGTCTGCTGGGTGATCGTGTCACCCACCTTGGACTGACGGACGTCCTTCACCCCGGTGATCAGGTAGCCGACCTCGCCGACGCCGAGACCGTCGGCGGCCAGCATCTCGGGCGAGTTGGTGCCGATCTCCAGCAGCTCGTGCGTGGCGCCGGTGGACATCATCCGGATGCGCTCGCGCTTGCCCAGCTGACCGTCGATCACACGGACGTAGGTCACGACACCGCGGTAGGAGTCGTAGACGGAGTCGAAGATCATCGCGCGGGCGGGGGCGTCCGCGACGCCGACCGGCGCGGGGACGTCCTGGACGACCCGGTCCAGCAGGGCGTCCACACCGACACCCGTCTTCGCCGAGACCCTCAGAACGTCCGACGGGTCGCAGCCGATGAGGTTGGCCAGCTCCTCGGAGAACTTCTCGGGCTGCGCCGCCGGCAGGTCGATCTTGTTGAGCACCGGCACGATGGTGAGGTCGTTCTCCATCGCGAGGTAGAGGTTGGCGAGGGTCTGCGCCTCGATGCCCTGGGCGGCGTCCACCAGCAGGACCGTGCCCTCGCAGGCGGCCAGCGAACGGGACACCTCGTAGGTGAAGTCCACATGGCCCGGGGTGTCGATCATGTTGAGGATGTGGGACTTGCCCTGGCCCTCGCCCGTGGTGGGCGCCCAGGGCAGGCGGACCGCCTGGGACTTGATCGTGATGCCACGCTCACGCTCGATGTCCATACGGTCGAGGTACTGAGCGCGCATCTGCCGCTGCTCGACCACGCCGGTCAGCTGGAGCATCCGGTCGGCAAGGGTGGACTTGCCGTGGTCGATGTGCGCGATGATGCAGAAGTTGCGGATCAGTGCCGGGTCGGTACGGCTCGGCTCGGGCACATGGGTAGGGGTCGCGGGCACGCAGGGTCCTGATTCTTGAGCGCCGAGCGCTCGTCTCGGGTCGTGTCGGATCGATACGCAGCCTCCATGGTCCCACGGCCGGGGCGCTGCGCTCGGTTTGGGCCGCCAGGACCGTCGCTGGTAGCCTGGGCAGCTGTGTCTCGTGTGCCCTCTCAGCTGCGAGCACAACTCTGATAGATCATCGAACCTGAGAAGGCTCTTTCGTGGCGAACATCAAGTCCCAGATCAAGCGGAACAAGACGAACGAGAAGGCGCGCCTGCGCAACAAGGCCGTCAAGTCGTCGCTCAAGACCGCGATCCGCAAGGCCCGTGAGGCTGCCGCCGGCGGCGACGTCGAGAAGGCCACCGTGGCCGCTCGCGAGGCGTCCCGCAAGCTCGACAAGGCCGTCTCGAAGGGTGTCATCCACAAGAACGCCGCTGCCAACAAGAAGTCGGCGCTGGCTGCCAAGGTTGCCACCCTGCAGGGCTGAGCCCTGCCATCCCCGGGAGGCGACTCCCGGACTCCGGCAGCACCCTCGCGGGTGACTCGCCGGACGACTTGATCGCCGGGCGGACCAAGCGGGCCCTCTCTCATCCGCTCCCACCCGGCACCCCGGACTCGCACGCGGCCTGCGTTCGCCACGCGGGTGCGAGCCCAGCACTTCCCGGCCTTCGAGCCGGACCACGAGACCCCGTCTCCCCGCTCTTCCCCAGAGCGAAGAGGCGGGGTTTCCGGTTTCCGGGCGAGCCCGGGGCCGTAGGGGGGCGGCAGGGGCGGCAGTTGGCCGTGCGGGCGCGCGCCCGATCGGGCGCGGATCGGGAACAGATCCGGAACAGATCCGGAACAGATCGGGTGCGGACGGCTGGGATGCAGTCGGCGGGGCGCGGCGTGCCGCACGGACGACGCAAGGAAGCGGACGACGCAAACAAACAGCCCCAGGGCTGTGTCAGCGGTCGCGGCGAGCCGCTGCCGCTGCCGCTGCCGCTGCCGCTGCCCGGTCCGCGCTGGCCAGCAGGAGAGCCCGTCTGCGGGGCCACCACATCAGGTCGGCCACGAGGAGCACGACCAAAAGCCACGAGGCGATCATCTCGCCGATGGAGCCCGACACGGTGTCGTACCCGGCGAGAGCCAGCGCGAGCACGGTCACGAGCAGGACAACCCAGCGCCGCAGTCGGTCCTCCTCGGCTGCCCGGTGCAGGGCGGCGGCGTACTCGGCGACCGAGGGTGCCAGCCGGGGATCGCCGATGGCGTCGCCTCGCCGGGTGGCGCGGACCACGGCCGCACGGTCGGCGGAGTTCATGCCCCTGGCCGCAGGCCAGAGCCTGTCCATCCGGCGCGCCACCCGGATCCCGTAGAACAGGCTCAGCACCACGAAGACCACCGCAGCGCCCGGCCATGACTGCGCCTCGATGAGAACGAAAGCCCCGAAGAAGGCCCCGGCGGCAAGACCGGCACCCGCAGCCCGGACCGCCGGCCCCCGCTGCCACATCCAGCCCGGAACGAGAATCACCCGTTCACGGTGGCCATCACCGGTCGGGGAAGCAACCACCGCACCGGCACGTCGACCCCGGCACATGCACACGGCTCACATGCGTGAGCCGTGTGCATGTGCCGGGGCGAACGGAGACGGCAACGGGCGGAAGGGGGTGGCGGGAGATCGGGGTCCGGACAGCCGGCGTCCGGACGGACTGAGAGAGTGGACTTGAGGTACGGAGGTCAAGCGCGGGCGCGGCGTATCGGCGCCGACGTGGTGTATCAGCGGCGCGGACGCGGCGTACCAGCGGCACGGGCGCGGCGCATCAGCGGCACGGACGCGGCGTACCAGCGGCACGGACGTGGCGTACCAGCGGCACGGGCGCGGCGCATCAGCGGCGCAGTCGCGCCGCCCTCGCCACCGTGACCACGGCCTTCTCCAGCGCGTACTCCGGGTCGTCGCCACCGCCCTTGACGCCCGCGTCCGCCTCGGCGACCGCGCGCAGGGCCATCGCCACTCCGTCCGGCGTCCAGCCGCGCATCTGCTGCCGCACCCGGTCGATCTTCCACGGTGGCATACCCAGCTCCCGCGCCAGATCCGCGGGACGGCCGCCCCGCGCCGACGACAGCTTGCCGATCGCCCTCACCCCCTGTGCCAGGGCGCTGGTGATCAGCACAGGAGCGACGCCGGTCGACAGCGACCACCGCAGGGCCTCGAGAGCCTCCGCCGCACGTCCCTCCACCGCGCGGTCTGCCACCGTGAAGCTGGAGGCCTCCGCACGTCCGGTGTAGTACCGCCCGACGACGGCCTCGTCGATCGTGCCGTCGACATCGGCCACGAGCTGCGAGACCGCGCTGGCCAGTTCCCGCAGATCACTGCCGATGGCGTCGACCAGCGCCTGACACGCCTCGGGAGTCGCCGAGCGTCCGAGCGCCCGGAACTCGGACCGCACGAAGGTCAGCCGCTCCGCCGGCTTCGTCGTCTTGGGGCAGTCGACCTCGCGCGCTCCCGCCTTGCGGGCCGCGTCGAGCAGGCCCTTCCCCTTGGCTCCGCCCGCGTGGAGCAGGACCAGGGTGATCTCCTCCGCCGGCGCGTCGAGATAGGCCTTGACATCCTTGATCGTGTCGGCGGACAGATCCTGCGCGTTGCGCACGACGACCACCTTGCGCTCGGCGAAGAGCGAAGGACTCGTCAGCTCAGCCAGCGTGCCGGGCTGGAGCTGGTCCGGAGTGAGGTCGCGTACGTCCGTGTCGGCGTCGGCGGCCCTGGCCGCCGCCACCACCTGCTGCACCGCGCGGTCCAGTAGGAGGTCCTCCTGGCCCACGGCGATCGTGACCGGGGCGAGAGGGGCGTCGTTGGGGTTCTTCCTGGTGGCCATCGCGGTCCAGCATCGCACGGGGCACCGACACTGCGGGGACGTGTCCGGCTGTCACGTGCCCGTCGGTGTCCCGCCTGCTACGACTCCTCGCGCCAGCCGTCCCAGTCCGCGACGAACGCGTCCAGCGCGGCCGCGTCCAGCCGGCCCTCCGGGTCCTCGACGACCACCAGCCACTGGGCGTCCTCGGCATCGTCCTCACCGGCCAGCGCGTCCCTCACTAGCTGGGGTTCGTCACGCACGCCGAACCGGTCCGCCACGGCTTCGACGACCTCCTCCGCTGCATCGCGGTCCGGCAGCACCAGTACATGTCTCACATCGTCCACCGCCATATTGTGCCGCTCACCGGGATTCCGGCTGACGCACCTGCGGAACCCGGTCGAGCTCCACTCCGAAGTGGTCCCGGTATGCGGCCAGTACCTCGGCGTCGTCCCCGAGCTGCCGCTCCTCCCGCTCGCCGTGCACCGTCGTGACCAGCTTCCGGCCGGCCAGGGTGATCCGGCCCTCACCGGTGAGCCGGGAGCAGACGAGGGACTGGGTGAAACCCGAAGCCGGCGAGGTGCGGTGGTACCAGGCCCCGGCCTCGAAGTCCGCCAGTGCACGCGGCCGCACGTCCACCCGGAACCGTGGCTTGCCGTCCCGGAGCACGTCGAGATCCCCTTCGGGCGCCTCGGCGATCAGGAACGTGCCCGCCGGATCGGACTGCTCGCCACGCTCCTCCAGCAACAGTGGGTGCTCGCTGTGGTCGCCGAACCCGACGTCCGCACACCAGGGCCCCGTGCCGTCCTCGGTCTCGACCCGCAGCGTGAGGTGGTCGTAAGGGATCCCCAGCCGGCCCTCTTTCCCGAACACCCGGCACTGAAGCATGGAGACGCGGAAGCCCAGACTGCGCAGCAACGCCGCGAAGGCGCCGTTGAGTTCGTAGCAGAAGCCGCCACGGCGGGCTTCCACGATCTTGTCGACGAGTGGTTCGTTCTCCAGCACCACGTCCTCGCCCAGATGGATCGAGAGGTTCTCGAAGGGCACGGAGAGCAGATGACGCAGCTGCAGTTCCCGAAGGGCCTGCGCGTCCACCCGCTGGGGGCGGGTGGCTCCGATACGGCGGAGGTAGGCGTCGACGGTCTCCGGCGGCAGTGTGGGGAGCGAGGTATCCATGTCTGCAGTCTTGTCGCGGACCCGCCGGTGCACCATCCGCTCCTGGTCCTAGGGGGTTTCTTACGGATGTCCGTGGAGGAAGGAGCGGCGTCCGGTGCGCGCTCTCGGAGTGCCGGCTGGAAGCCCTCGTACTGGCACGTACTTGGGCTTTCGGCCGGTGCGGCGAGAGTGAGGGCCGGGCGTCGCGACGCCGCGGAGATCCATCAGAAGCCCCTAGGGCGGCCGACCGAGTCGGGTATCGGTCCGCCGCCGGAGGTGCGGCGGTGCCGGGTCCACCCAAGAGTGCGGACGCCTTCTCCGCGAAGCTCGGCTGGGACCCGCGGGACCGTAAGACCTGGGGGTACACCGGATTCACTCCTGTCGTGGTGAAAGTGTGGCGCGAGGAAACTGCCCCCGCCTGCTCATGCGCGAGGGTCACTGGCTGGACCGAGCCGCGCGCCGTGGAACGGCCCGCAGTTCCCTGCCCGCGCCCGTCACGGCGATCGCTCCGTCCTCGTCTGTACGGAGCACGGCCGCCCCCTGGGCCCGCAGCGCGTCGATCGTGCGCGACGACGGATGCCCGTACAGATTGCCCTGGCCGCAGGAGATGAGGGCCAGTCTCGGGCGGGCACCCGCCAGGAGGCCGGGATGCTGGAAGGCCGAGCCATGGTGGGCGACCTTGAGGACGTCCACCGGCGGGAGACCGGGGTGGGCGCGTATCAGCCCCCGCTGAGCAGGCGGTTCCAGGTCTCCGAGCAGCAGCAGGGAAGGGCCGCCGGAAGCCCGCACGAACAGTGCGACGCTCGCGTCATTCGGCCCTTCCGGCGGCGGCCCCGGCCCACCCTGCGGCCACAGCACACGCCAGTCCAGCCGTCCCAGCCGGCGCCGCTCCCCCGGCACCGCGTGCACCACGGGAACCCCGGCGTCCGCCGCCGTGCGCCGCACGAACGCCGCCTGATCACGCGGTTCCTCGTACGGCGTCGTCTGGACCAGGCCCACCGCCCTGCCGCGCAGGACCCCGGACAGCCCTGCCACATGGTCGGCGTGAAAGTGCGTCAGCAGCAGCAGCGGGATCCGTGTGACGCCCAGTTCGCGCAGACAGCGGTCGGACAGCAAGGGGTCGGGGCCCGCGTCCACCACCACCGCCGTTCCCCGGCCGGCCGCCAGCACGGTGGTATCGCCCTGTCCCACGTCGCACATCGCGAACGTCCAGCCCGGTGGCGGCCATCCGGTGACGACCCTGGTCAGCGGTGCCGGACGCACTACCGCCAGCACCAGAACCAGCGCGCAGACAACGGCGGCACAGGGACGGCGAGCCAGCACCCGGACGGCGAAGAGGACCAGCCCGGCCGCCGCGGCAAGCAGCAGCCCACCGCTCCAGCCGCCGGGCCAGTCGGTCTCGGCGCCGGGCAGCGCCGCGCCGGTGCGGGCGACGCCCGCGATCCACCCGGCGGGCACGCCCGCGCACCAGGCGAGTACCTCGGCGGCCGGCATCGCCACCGGAGCCATGGCGAGGGCCGCGAAACCCAGAATCGTGGCGGGTGCGACCGCGAGCTCGGCGAACAGATTGCAGGGAATCGCCACCAGGCTGACGCGCGCGGCGAACACCGCCACAACCGGTGCACACAGCAACTGCGCGGCGCCGGCCGCGGCAAGTGCCTCCGCGATGCGCTCCGGCACTCCGCGCCGGCGCAGTGAGTCGCTCCAGCGCGGGGCGACGGTCAGCAGCGCCGCTGTGGCGAGCACGGAGAGGAGGAAGCCGTAGGCCCGCGCCAGCCCGGGGTCGTAGAGCACCAGCAACAGAACTGCTGCGGCCAGCGCCGGAATCAGTGACCGCCGTCGGCCGGTGCCGATGGCAAGCAGGGTGATGACCCCACAGGCTGCCGCCCGCAGCACGCTGGGCTCCGGCCGGCACACCACGACGAACGCGATGGTGAGTGCCGCGCCGGCCAGGGCCGTGGTGCGCAGCGAGAGTCCCAGTCGTGGGGCCAGCCCGCCTCGCTCGGCCAGGAGCGCTCTGCCGGGTGGGCCGATGAGCAGGAACAGCACGATGGTGAGGTTGCTGCCCGAAACCGCCAGGAGATGGGTGAGGTCGGTCGCCCGGAACGCCTCGTGGAGCTCCGGTTCGATCCGGGAGGTGTCTCCGACCACCAGGCCCGGGAGCAGGGCGCGGGCGTCCGGGTCGAGGCCCTCGGTCGCCCGGCGGAGCCCGGCGCGCAGCTCCCCCGCCGTCCGCTGGATGCCGGTCGGCGGACCGGTGACGGGTGGCGGCCCCGTGCCCCGCACTCTCAGCACTGCGGCGAAACGGCCGTCTCCGTCCAGGGGCGGTTCCGCGCGGGCCGTCAGCCTCAGGCGTGTCGACGGCAGCAGACGCAGCCACGCTTCGGCAGACCCTCCCGGTCTGGCGATCACCAGGACCGGGGCGCGGGCGGCCACCGCTGCCCCGTCCGGACCGGTGACCCTGGTGGCCTCCGCAGGGAGTGCCACCGCTCCGCCCGCCATCTGCGGGCCCGCAGTCCGGGGCCGGATCGTGCGCGGATCGCCTGCGACCGTCAACTCGGCCGTGATCCGGTCGTACTGGCGTGCCGCCTCCGGCACAGGCCCCCGGTACAGATCCGCCCCCTGCAGGCCGCCCGCACTCGCCCCCGCGGCGGCGCAGACGAGGACGGCGACGGCTGCCACCCTGTTTCCCGAGGCTGCCGGTGCCCGCCCGTGCTCAGCGGCCCGTGCCCGGCGCCGCACGGCCGCGGCGAACGCGGGCACAAGGAGCAGGGCCGCGGCGACGAGACACAGCACGGCGACGGTCGCCGGCCAGGGTGGTCGTGCAGTGAGGGCGAAGGCCGCGGCACCCCAGGCGGCCAGCGCCGGAGGAACCAGACGGAGGTCGGCCGGCTCCTGACGCACCGGCTCGCTGCCGCCGCCCCGGGAGTCCGCCACGGAGTGCGCCGCCGGGCTGCCAACTGCCGTACCGGCGGCAGGTACCCGAGATCCGCTCATGGCCGCACCAGGGGGCGGAGATCCGCGAACCTGTGGGCACCGATTCCTTTGACCTCGCGGAGCTCGTCCACCGACCGGAAGCCGGCATGTTCGGTGCGGTAGTCGACGATGTGCTGGGCGAGCACCGGGCCGACGCCGGGCAGCTCCTCTAGCTGTTCCACGGTCGCCGAGTTCAGGCTGATGGGCCCCGTGACGGGTCCGCCCTGAGCCCCTGCCACGGTCGCACCTGGCCGGCCGGCGGAGGGCCCGGGCGGCGGCACGGGGACCCCGACGATCACCTGCTCGCCGTCCATGAGGACGCGCGCCCGGTTCAGTCCGGTGAGGTCGGTGCCCGCCTTCACTCCGCCCGCCGCGCGCAGTGCGTCGGCGACGCGTGAACCGGCCGGCAGTCGCAGCACCCCTGGTCTGTGCACCTTGCCGCTCACATCGACCACGATCCGCGCCGCGCCGGCCCCCGAAGCGGGCGGAACGCCCGGTGAGGGCTCAGGCTGCGGTCCGAGTGGCGCCGAGTGCCCGGAGGATCCCGGGGTCACCGGACTGCTGTCGCGGACCAGCTGCGGTGCTCGCACCGGCTCGGGCCTTCCGGTCCAGAAGTGGTGGACGGCGAACGCCACGCCGACCACGAGGACGACCGCCAGGGCGGCCAGTGCCCTCGGCTGGAGCCCGCACCGGAGCTGGATCCACAGCGGCAGCCGCTCGCGCAGGGCATGCCGGCCCCGCTGTCCGACCGGCAGCCCGGACCCTGCACGGTCCGGTCGCGTGCGTCCGGCAGTCGGCAGACTGCGTGCAGGCCGCTCCGGGCACTCCGCCCCCGCAGTCACCGCTTGCACGGCCGCTGCCCGCACGGCCGCCGTGCCCGTGGACCCGGAGACGGCAGAGGGCACTCCCGCGAACGCGGAGACAGCGCAGGACACGGCCCCGGCCCGCCTGCCCGAGCGGGTGTCCGGCGGCCGTGCCACGAGAAGAGGCACCGTCGCCGGTCCCCGGGACGCATGCGCCGCTCCGCGGACGGGCACCTCACCGGCGTCCACCTCCTCGCCCGGAGTGCCGCGCCCCGGCAGACCGTCCGTCGCGCGCCCCGTGGCCGTGCCGGGACTCCGGTGGAACAGCGCGTCCGCTCGCTGCCGTACCGCGATCCCGGAAGCGGGACCGGCGCCGGAAGCGAGGCGCGCCTCCACGCGAGCGACGGATCGGAGCCTGGAGGCCGGAACCGAGGCCGGATCAGGTGTGTGCCCTGACGTCGGCGTCGCTGCTGTTGACGCGTCGGACGGAAGTCGCGGGCGGGCGGCCCGCCCCCTTCGCCGGCTGTCGCGGAACCGGCCGTCCGATGCCGGGGCACGGCCGGGACCACTGGTCACGGAGCGTGAGCGGTGTCTCATGCCGTCCGACGGTAGGCATATCCGCCAGTCCTCGCCGGACCGCTTCAATTCCGGTGGAAAACCAGCCCATTGTGGATAAACGCATCACCCGGACGGGCGAGTCATCGCGGAGAGACCACGGCGCCCAGCAGCCCCGGCCCCGTGTGTGCGCCGATCACCGCGCCCACTTCGCTGACGTGCAGCTCCGCGAGGTTCGGTACTCGCTCCCGGAGCCGGTCCGCGAGCACCGACGCCCGCTCCGGCGCGGCGAGATGATGCACCGCGATATCGACACGGCCCGCACCCGCGCGCCCCACCGCGATCTCCTCGAGGCGGGCGATCGCCTTCGACGCCGTACGGACCTTCTCCAGCATTTCGATCCGGCCGCCGTCGAGCTGCAGCAACGGCTTCACCGCGAGAGCGGAGCCCAGCAGCGCCTGCGCGGCACCGATGCGGCCGCCTCGGCGGAGATAGTCGAGGGTGTCGACGTAGAAGTAGGCCGCAGTGGCCGCGGCCCGCTTCTCGGCCGCGGCCACTGCGTCGTCCAGGGTGCCGCCCGCGTCCGCCGTGTCCGCCGCCGCGAGCGCACAGAACCCGAGGGCCATCGCCACCATGCCCGTGTCCACCACCCGCACCGGCACGGGCGCTTCGCGCGCCGCCAGCACCGCCGCGTCATAGGTCCCCGAGAACTCGGAGGACAGATGCAGAGAAACGATTCCGGTCGCTCCGGCCTCAGCCGTCTTCCGGTAAGCCGCGGCGAAGGACTCCGGGCTCGGCCGCGAGGTCGTCACCGGCCGCCGCTTCTGCAACGCCAGGGCGAGCGACCGGGCGGAGAGCTCTGTGCCGTCCTCGAGAGCCTGATCACCCAGCACGACGGTGAGGGGGACCGCCGTGATGCCATGCCGCTCCATCGTCTGCGGCGGCAGGTAGGCCGTTGAATCAGTGACGATCGCGACATGGCGGGACATGAGCGGGAGGTTACCCGCAGGGGGCCCCGCACGGGAGCCCGACCCCGCCCCGGCCCGCCGTTCCACTCTGCGAACGACGTGCCGCCGGCCCCGGTGGCAGCCGCCTCCGAGCGGTGCTCATGGGCCCGCGACCGCCCTCCGCCGCGCCCCCTCACCCGTTTCTGTTCGGCAATTCCTCGCACTCGTGCAGCCACTCGCGCCCCGCGTCGACCAGGCTCCGCCGCCCGGGACTCGGCAGCCGCCCGGCGGGCGGGGCGCATGCGCTCTCATCGATCTGGCGCGGCAGCCCTCCGCTCAGTTGGTCGTCTCCGGACGCGGCGTCTTCTGCCACGAGAACGCCGACGGCTGCCGGGGGTCCCGTGCTGTGATCGCCTGCGGGCGGCTCGCCCCGTCCGTCCCCGGCTGTGCCGTCCCCGCGCCGGCGTCCCGCTGTGCCCCTGAGCCGTGTTCCGCACCGGGGGCCTGGTCCCGCGTCGAACCGTGTTCCCTGCCCGGGGTCGCACCGGACGCCGCGGCCGGATCCGGCGAGCCGGCCGAGGGCCCCGTGGTCCGAGGCCCGGAACCCGGCGCGGCCCCGGACGACCAGTCGTGCTCCATCGCCGACCAGTCGGGCTCCGCCCGCGACCAGTCCCGCAGCGCACCCGCCTCCACGTCGATCTGCGCGCTCAGTGCGTCCAGGTCGTCCGTCGCGAACGCCCGTGCTCGGTCCCTGGCGGCCCACCTCAGCGACTCCGCCGAATGCACGATCTTCTCCACCCGCTCGCGCAGCTCCGGCAGCCGCTCGACGACCCGGCTCCGGTCCGGCTCCCGCTCGAGCCGGCGGAGCTCGTCGTCCAGGTCGCGGCCGTGGGCGCTCAGCCGCTGGAACAGGCCGATGGACTCCTTCAGCGAGGCGTCCTCGGCGACGCCCGCGTGCAGCGCGTCCTGAGTGGCCTTCATCGAGGTGCGCAGCCGCAGCCGCAGCTGGGCCAGCTCACCGGCGGCACCGGACTGGCCGAAACTCCTCGCGCGCAGCGCCGTATCCTCCACCGTGCGCCGGGCCTGGCTGATCGTTCGGTCCACACCGCGCTTTGCCGCGCCGACCGCCTTCACGCCTACGTACACCCCGAGCGCCACGAAGGCGGCGAAAAGCAGCGCCAGGATGAGCATGATCGATTCCACGAGGCGCCCTCCGAGTCCCTTACGGTGTCCTCCCACCGTAAACGGAGCGGGCAGGCCGAGGGTTCCATCGGAACCCCCAACCTGCCCTTACTGATCATTTCAGAATGAGGTTCGGAGTCGTCGTAAGCAGATGATGCTGCAGGCGAGTTGGAGTAGGCCGAGGTGGAGGTCGGCGCGTATCTCGTAGCGGATCCGCAGGCGTTTGAACTGGTGGAGCCAGGCGAAGGTGCGCTCGACGACCCAGCGGGTCTTGCCCAGGCCGGAGCCGTGGGCGGTGCCCTTACGGGCAATCTTCGGTGTGATGCCGCGGACTCGGAGGAGACGTCGGTACTTGTCGTAGTCGTAGCCGCGGTCGGCGAACAGTCGTTTGGGCCGGTGACGCGGACGGCCCCGGACTCCGCGAATGCGGGGTATCGCGTCCAGCAGAGGCATCAGCTGGGTGACGTCATGGCAGTTTCCGCTGGTCAGGGACACAGCCAGCGGGGTTCCGTGTCGGTCGGTGATCAGGTGGTGCTTGCTGCCCGGACGCGCGCGGTCGACCGGCGAAGGTCCGGTGTGAGCCCCCCTTTGAGAGCCCTGACGTGCGAGCCGTCCACTGCCGCGTCATCCATGTCCAGGAGGTCGGCCGCCCGTAGTTCTGCCAGAAGAACCTCGTGCAGACGAGGCCAGACGCCGGCCTCGGTCCAGTCTCGAAGGCGCCGCCAGGCGGTCACCCCGCTGCAGCCGATCCTCTCCGTGGGGACATCCGCCCAGCTCACACCCTTACACAGCACGTAAACGATCCCACGCAGGGCAGCACGGTCATCCGCGGGCAGCCGACCCGGATACCGTCGGCGCCGCGGCGGGCGGGGAGGAAGTAGCGGTGCTACCCGTTCCCACAGGTCATCAGGCACAAGATCATCCGACACCTGCAGAACTCTGCCGTCCACACGCCCAACTGCCAACCCCCAACGCGAACTCATTCTGAAATGATCAGTTAGGGGGTTTCTGACGGATCTCCGCGGCGTCGCGACGCCCGGCACTCACTCTCGCCGCACCGGCCGAAAGCCCAAGTACATCCAGTACGAGGGCTCCCAGCCGGCACCCCGAGAGCACGCACCGGACGCCGCTCCTTCCTCCACGGAGATCCATCAGAAACCCCCTAGGGGAAACACCGGGGCCGGACCTGCGCGGTGCGGCACCGGCCCCTTGCAGCCCGTGCCAGGACCTAGCCGGTGACGATGTTCACCAGCTTCGGCGCCCGGACGATCACCTTCCGGATGCCGGCACCACCCAGTGCCGCGACGACGGCCTCGTCGCCCAGAGCCAGGGCCTCCAGCTCGGCCTCCGTGATGGACGGTGAGACCTCCAGGCGGGCCTTGACCTTGCCCTTGATCTGCACCACGCAGGTGACGGCCTCGTCCACCGCGTACGCCGGGTCGGCCACCGGGAAGTCCTGGTGCACCACGGACCCGGTGTGCCCCAGCCGGCTCCACAGCTCCTCGGCGATGTGCGGGGCCAGCGGCGCGATCAGCAGCACCAGCCGCTCGGCGACCGACCGCGCCACCGGGCCGCCCGCCTTGGTCAGGTGGTTGTTCAGCTCGGTGATCTTGGCGATGGCGGTGTTGAAACGCATGGCGGCCATGTCCTGGCCGACACCGTCGATCGCCTTGTGCAGCGCGCGCAGCGTCGCCTCGTCGGGCTCGGCGTCGTCCACGACGGTGACCTCGCCGGTCGTCTCGTCGACGACATTGCGCCACAGACGCTGCAGCAGGCGGTACTGGCCGACGACCGCGCGCGTGTCCCAGGGCCGGGACACGTCCAGCGGACCCATCGCCATCTCGTACAGGCGCAGCGTGTCCGCACCGTACTCGGCGGCGATCTCGTCCGGAGTGACGGCGTTCTTCAGGGACTTGCCCATCTTGCCCAGCTCGCGCTTGACGGGCTCGCCGTCGAAGAAGAACTTCCCGTCGCGCTCCTCGATCTCGGCGGCCGGCACCGGGAAGCCACGGCTGTCCCGGTAGACGTACGCCTGGATCATGCCCTGGTTGTACAGCTTGTGGAACGGCTCCACGGACGAGACGTGCCCCAGGTCGTACAGCACCTTGGACCAGAAGCGGGCGTACAGCAGGTGCAGCACGGCGTGCTCGGCACCGCCCACGTACAGGTCGACGCCGCCGTGGGGCTGTCCCTCGCGCGGGCCCATCCAGTACTGCTCGATCGCCGGGTCGACCAGCTGCCGGGCGTTGTGCGGGTCCAGGTAGCGCAGTTCGTACCAGCAGGAACCGGCCCAGTTCGGCATGGTGTTGGTCTCGCGCCGGTAGCGCTTGACCCCGTCACCCCGGCCCAGGTCCAGTTCGACGTTCACCCATGCCTCGTTCCGCGACAGCGGGGTCTCGGGCTGGGTGTCGGCGTCGTCCGGTTCGAACGTGCGCGGCGAGTAGTCCTCGACCTCGGGCAGTTCCAGCGGCAGCATCGAGTCGGGCAGCGCGTGGGCGACGCCGTCCTCGTCGTAGACGATGGGGAACGGCTCGCCCCAGTAGCGCTGACGGCTGAACAGCCAGTCACGCAGACGGAAGTTGATGGTCCCCTCGCCGATCCCGCGATCGGTCAGCCAAGCGATGATCTTCGACTTGGCCTCGGCGACGGGCAGACCGTCCAGCGAGATCTCGTCGTTGGAGGAGTTGACGGCCGGGCCCTGACCGGTGAAGGCCTCGCCCTCCCAGTCCGCCGGCGGCTGCACCGTGCGGATGATCGGCAGACCGAAGGCTTCGGCGAACTCCCAGTCGCGCTCGTCCTGGCCGGGCACGGCCATGATGGCACCGGTGCCGTAGCCCATCAGTACGTAGTCGGCGACGAAGACCGGGATCCGGGTGCCGGTGACCGGGTTCAGGGCGTAGGCGCCGGTGAAGACACCTGTCTTGTCCTTGTGTTCGGTCTGGCGCTCGACGTCGCTCTTGTTCTGCGCCTGCTTGCGGTACGCGGCGACGGCGTCGGACGGAGTCGCCGCACCGCCGGTCCAGGCGTCCCTGACGTCCTGCGGCATGCCCTCGGGCCACTCGGCGGGCAGGATCGCGTCGACCAGGCCGTGCTCGGGCGCCAGCACCATGTAGGTCGCGCCGAACAGCGTGTCGGGGCGGGTGGTGAAGACGGTGACCGGCTCACCCTCGTGGCCGTCGACCGTGAAGTCGACGCGCGCGCCCTCACTGCGGCCGATCCAGTTGCGCTGCTGCAGCTTGATCGCCTCGGGCCAGTCCAGCGCGTCCAGGTCGTCCAGCAGACGGTCGGCGTAGGCGGTGATGCGCATGTTCCACTGGCGCAGGTTGGCCTTGAAGACCGGGAAGTTGCCGCGCTCCGAGCGGCCGTCGGCGGTGACTTCCTCGTTGGCCAGGACGGTGCCCAGCCCGGGGCACCAGTTGACGGGAGCGTCGGAGGCGTACGCCAGGCGGTACCCACTCAGCACATCGGCGCGCTCGACGGCGCTCAGCCCACTCCAGGCCGCCCCGGACGGAGTCGCACGCTCCCCGCTCTCGAACCGCGCCACCAGCTCCTCGATCGGGCGGGCCTTCTTCGCGTCCTCGTCGTACCAGGAGTTGAAGATCTGCAGGAAGATCCACTGGGTCCACTTGTAGTAGTCCGGGTCGATCGTCGCGAACGACCGGCGCTTGTCGTGGCCCAGGCCCAGCCGGCGCAGCTGGACCTTCATGTTCTCGATGTTGGCCTCGGTGGAGACCCGCGGGTGCGTGCCGGTCTGGACGGCGTACTGCTCGGCGGGCAGGCCGAAGGCGTCGAAGCCCAGGGTGTGCAGGACGTTGTGGCCGGTCATCCGCTGGTGACGGGCGTAGACATCGGTCGCGATATAGCCCAGCGGGTGTCCGACGTGCAGACCCGCACCGGAGGGGTACGGGAACATGTCCATGATGAACTTCTTGGGGCGTTCCACGGCCACCGGCTCCCCGGCCAGGTCACCGCTCGGGTTGGGTGCCTCGTACGTGCCGTCGGCGTCCCAGAAGTCCTGCCAGCGTGCCTCGATATCGGCGGCCATGGCTGCCGTATAGCGGTGCGTTGCGGCCACCTCTGCGGAGGGCGCCCCAACCGAGCCGAAGGCTGCGGGGGAGGAATTCGTCTCGCTCATGATCCCTAAAGCTCCATCGATCGTCTCTGCCGGCGTTCCCGGAACGGGCTGGGCCCACAAACAAAAGGACCCCTCGCACAGGAGGGGACGCCGCGCCGACTCCGACCGGATGAGTCACCGGTCGGGACTGGTCAGCGCGGCTCGCTAAGCAGAAGGCGTACGGCACGCATGGCGCCAGGGTACCCCAGGGCGGCTGCGGACCGCATCGAACGATCGCTCCGCGTGCACGATCGCGATCACGCCACCGGGGGACGTGATTCCGGACACCCTCCCGATGCCTTCAGGGCAGTTTCGGACCTCGAGTTACTCGGCGTATCGCCCCTATCCGGGGCAACCCCAGGGTCAGTTCCCGCTTGGACTGACCATTAAAGGAGGAAAGCTCGTACTGCTTGGTATGGCTCGACCTAGCATGCGAACCACGGGACCGCTTTCCCGCACCATCGGAGTCGCCCCTATGAACCCTCGTCGCAAGATCCGCTCATCACCCGGACAAAGCCCGGGACTCAGCCGGCAGGTGCAGGTCGGGCTGGTTGTGGCCGCTCTTGTTCTCCTCCCCCTGCTCGCCGTCGGCGGCAGTGACAGCTTCCGCGCCGCGCTCGACTTCGCCTCCGGTGTCCTCTCGCTGGTATCGCTGTCGGCCTCGGTCGCCTGGGGTCTCCTCGCCACCGACCGGCTGCTGCTGTCCACACGCCAGCGTCTGCTGGCCCAGGGGTTCCACCGTGGCACCGCGACGGCCTCGCTCGGCTTCCTTCTGCTGCACATCTCGGTCAAGGTCTCGCTCGGCCATGTCGCACTGATCGGCGCGATCATCCCGTTCGGCCTCGGCATCACGGGTACGTCCGCCCTCATCGGCTTCGGTTCGCTCGCCGGACTGCTGATGGTCGTCGCCGCGTCCACAGGAGCCGCGCGCAGCGCACTCGCCGGAAACGCCCCCCTCGCGGCGCGCTGGCGGGCCCTTCACATGCTGGCCTACCCCGCCTGGTGCTTCGCGCTCGTCCACGGTCTCTACGCGGGTCGCCCCGCGGCGACGTGGGTCACCACCATGTACTGCCTCGCGCTGGCCGGAGTCGCCGCGATCGTCGCGCTGCGGCTGATGCCGCCGCAGATCCAGCGCCGCTTCGCCGAGCGCCTGGTGAGCCTGATGGGTTCGGGCGGTCTGGCCGCCGAGGGCCCCGAGACGGCCCGGCGCAACATGTCCGTCACCCCCCTGCCCGGCTCTTCGGGGGGCACCTCGCAGCCCGAGTTCGAGCGTGAGTTCCCGCGGCAGCGCCAGGAGAGCCCGGACGATCTCCTGGGCAGCCGTGCCGACCGGCCCCTGGGATCGTCGCTCGGTGCCTCCCTGGGCCAGCCGCTCGCCCCGCCGCGCGGAGAGCCCAGGCGCATACCCGCTCCCTCTCCCGCCCTGTACGAAGCGACGCCCTCCCCGTCCGCCGACACGTCCGCAGAGTCCTTCGCCGGCGCCGCGTCGTTCGGCGGCCCGTCGGCGGGCGGGGGTCCCGGCACCGGGATCTCCGCCGCCTACCGCGCCGTTTCCCGATCAGGCGACACCTCGGGCCGTACGGGCCCGGAGGCGACCGCGTCTTCCGGCGAGATCCCCGTCGCCGAGCGCGTCCTGATGACCGAGGAACTCCCCGCGATCGACGAGTCCGGCCCGCGGCCCGACCTGTGGCCGACGCCTTCACCGCCGCCGCCGGGACAGGCCTTCCCCCCGCCGTCCCCCGCGTCGCGGTACGAGACGACCACCGCCGCTCCGTACGACACGGGATCCATACCCACGTACGACACGGGATCCATACCCGCGTACGGCACCGCCTCCATCCCGACGTACGACACGGGCTCCGCGCCTACGTACGACACGGGATCCATACCCACCTACGACACGGGATCCATGCCCGCGTACGGCACCGCCGCCGCTCAGGCTCCCGACACCGGCTCCACGCCCGTGTACGACACCGGCTCCACTCCGGTGTACGAGACGGGTGCCATCCCGCAGTACACCGATCCGTACGGAGCCGCATCCGCTTCCCCGGCGGCCTCCGCGTACGGCGCGGCGTACGGCGCGGCGGGCGCGTATGGCGCCGGCTCCGCGTACGGCGCGGCGTCCGCATACGGCGCGGCGTCCGCATACGGCGCGGCGGGCGGCGGCTACGCCGACGCGAGCGCGTACAGCCCGTCGCCGGACGACACGCAACAAGCCCCCGGCCCGCTCTTTCCGCCCCCCGCCGGGGAGCCCTGGAACACACCTGCAGGAGACCGACCGTGAACGCCCCTCTCCCCGATGTCCCCGAAGTCCGCGTCGTCGGCCTCCCCCAACTGACACAGGGCTTCGACCTGGTCGAGCGTCTCGACCTCCAAATGCATCTGAAGGTGCACGGTCCGCTGGAACCCATGACCGGGGAGCGGCTGGCTCAGCTGGCCGAGAACATATCCCTGCGCGGCCGCGGCGGCGCAGGATTCCCGTTTCACCAGAAACTGCGCGCCGTGGCCAAGGCGGCGATCCGGCGGGGTGTACGGCCCGTCGTGGTGATCAACGCCAGTGAGGACGAACCGGCCTGCCGCAAGGACACGGTGATGGTCAACCGGGCGCCCCACCTCATCCTGGACGGCGCGCTGCTCGCCGCCGAGGCACTGGGCGCACGCACCCTGGTCGTCGCGGTGACCCGGAACTCCACCGAGGTCTCGATGCGTGCCGCCCTCGCCGAGCGGGGGCTGTCCGACCGGCGCGGCCAGCAGCTGCGCGCGCGGGTGCAGCGCAACCCCGAGCGCATGGTCTCCGGCGAGGCGTCGGCGATCATCCGGGCGATCAACGGCGGCCCGGCCCTTCCTCCCGGCCGCCGCGAGCGCGCGGCCGAGTCCGGTGTGGCGGGGGCGCCGACGCTGCTCTCCAACGCGGAGACCTTCGCGCAGCTCGCGGTCGCGGCCCGGATCGGCGCCCGCCGCTACTGCAACGCGGGCCTGGAGAAGGAGCCGGGCACGGTGATGCTCACGGTCTCCGGCGCGGTCGCCCGTCCCATGGTGCTCGAGGTGCCGACGGGTGTCCCGCTGCGGTACGTGCTGCAGCTCGCGGGCGCGCCGCCGGTCCCGCAGGGCGTGCTGACCGGCGGCTACCACGGCAACTGGATCGACGCCGCCGCCACCCATGACGCCGTGATCTCACGGGAGTCGCTGGCCAACGTGGGCGGTGCGCTGGGCGCGGGCGCGATCCTGCCGATCGGCCCCGAGACCTGCCCGCTCGGAGAGGCGCAGCGCGTGGCCAACTGGCTCGCGGCCGAGACGGCGGGCCAGTGCGGTCCCTGCAAGCTGGGCCTGCCCGCCGCGGCCGGCGGACTGTCCGATGTGATCAACGGCGGCGGACCGGCTGCCCTGGAGGCGCTTCGGGAGGTCACCCAGGCGGTCAAGGGGCGTGGTGCGTGCAAGCACCCGGACGGCTCCGCGCGGTTCTTCGCGTCGACCCTGTCGGCGTTCACGGACGACCTCGCGGCGCATGTGCTGCACGGTGGCTGCGGCCGTGAGACGACGGGGGTGCTGCCGCTGCCCCTGCCTGGCTACGAGGAGGCGGAGGAGTCGATCCCGAGCGGCGAGAAGCTCGCCATCGACTGGACGCTCTGCAAGGGCCACGGCATCTGCGCCGAGATCGTGCCCGAGCTGATCCGTATGGGTCCCGACGGCTTCCCCACGGTGGCCGAGGCCGCAGTGCCGATGCATCTGCGGGGCCGCGCGCAGCGGGTCGTACGCCGGTGCCCGGCACTGGCGATCCGGCTCGAACAAGCGCCTGCACAGAAGCGCCCGAGCCGTCCGGAGCTGCCGAGCAGCAACCGCAAGGCCCTGGGCAGCGGCCAGGGTTGACGGAGACACGAAAGAGGGCCACCCGGATCGGGATGGCCCTCTTCGTCTGCTCCTAGTGAGCTGCTGTGGAGCTAAGGAGAATTGAACTCCTGACCTCTTGCATGCCATGCAAGCGCTCTACCAACTGAGCTATAGCCCCTTGCTGAGTGTCGACCTTTCGGATTCCCTCCCGGCGACACAGAGAACATTACACGGTCCCCCCGGTGGTTCACCAAATCGTTTAAGGCCGGCACCGTTCTGTCCGGAAGTACCCGGTTTCGGAGGGGGTTCCGAGGGGCTCAGGCGGTCGCGAACGAGTAGAACCTCTTGAGCGCGCAGTGCTCGTCGAGCAGCCGGCCGTAGATCGGTTCGCCCTCAAGCTCCCGGTATGTCTCGATGGGATCGCCTTTTATGATCAGCGCCCGTGCGCACTCCTCGCACCAGTACTGGTACTCCGGATTGACGGGGTCCATGTCGCGGACGATCGGCGTGCCACTGTCACACCAGTCGCACTTCCGCCTGTGTGCACCCATCACTCAGCTCCAGCTGTGGCCGCAGGCGGTGCACACGTACGAGATACCTCCGTTGTCGCCGAGCACTTGGGCGACGTGAGCCGAACCACACGAGGGGCAACTGAGACGAGTCCGGGGCTCCGCAGCGGCGAGCAGGCCATTGCCCTCCCCGATGCTGCCAGGGGGCATCGCCCCTCCTCCCGTTCGGGCCGTCGTCGCCTCCAGCCGTTCCCGATTCTGCCATGGCACCGCCACGCGGTCAGTCCGTCGACGTACGAGACTGCGCAGGACCTGTACGGGAACAGGTCGAATCCTGCGAAGGAACGAAGAAATCCCGCCCTCTGGCGAGGACGGGATCCGATGTTGATGCTTGTGGAGCTAAGGAGAATTGAACTCCTGACCTCTTGCATGCCATGCAAGCGCTCTACCAACTGAGCTATAGCCCCTTGTGTTCTTCGCGCTCCGCGCTGCGAACAAGAAGAACCTTAGCCTGTGACCAGCCGGAAAGTGAAATCCAGCCCCCGTCCGGACGTCCGGCACGGGGAGCCGGGCGGGAGGTCTGTCCGGACGCGCGAGAGGGACACGGCCCACGCGGTCATCCGGCCCGCGGCACCGCCCCGTCCGCGCACAAGCGGAGGGGCGGCGGCAGACCGCGGACGGCAGGACGACCGCGCAGGGACGGCGCAGGCAAGGACCGCGGGACACCGCCCCGGGCCCGTGGCCGCACTCAGTCGTCGTCGCCGAGGACCGGCTCGGGGAGGGTGCCCGCGTTGTGCTCCAGCAGACGCCAGCCACGCGCCCCCTCACCGAGCACGGACCAGCAGCAGTTGGACAGCCCCCCGAGGCTCTCCCAGTGGCGTGCTTCCAGGCCGAGCAGCCGTCCGATGGTGGTCCGGATCGTGCCGCCGTGGCTCACCACGACCAGGGTGCCGCCGACCGACAGCTTGTCGGCATGCTCGAGCACGACGGGGGCGGCGCGGTCGGCGACCTCGGTCTCCAGTTCACCACCGCCGCGGCGCACGGGCTCACCGCGCTTCCAGGCGGCGTACTCCTCCCCGTACCGGCCCACGATCTCGTCGTGGGTCAGCCCCTGCCAGACGCCGGCGTACGTCTCGCGCAGCGCCGCGTCGTAGGCGACGTCGTGGCCGGTGATGGCGGCGAGCTGGCGTGCCGTGGCCGCCGCCCTCTTCAGGTCCGACGCGATGATCGCGTCCGGCTTCAGCGAGGCGAGCAGACGGGCTGCCCGGCGCGCCTGCCCGATGCCGGTCTCGGTCAGCTCTATGTCCGTCGAGCCCTGAAAACGACGCTCCAGGTTCCACGCGGTCTGGCCGTGCCGCCACAGGACGACACGGCGGTCCCTGCCCTTGCCCTGGTCGGTGACGCTCAGCTCAGCTCACCGTCCGTCCCGCTGCCGTCCCCGACGAGACGGGCGTGCTCCTTCGCCTTCCCGCGGGTCTTGAGGGCGTCCTCGGGGAGCGGCAGTTCGGGACAGTCCTTCCAGAGCCGCTCCAGGGCGTAGAAGACACGCTCTTCGCTGTGCTGCACATGCACGACGATGTCGACGTAGTCGAGAAGGATCCAGCGCGCGTCGCGGTCGCCCTCACGACGCACGGGCTTGGCGCCGAGCTCCTTGAGGAGCCGCTCCTCGATCTCGTCGACGATCGATTTGACCTGGCGGTCGTTGGGGGCGGAGGCGAGCAGGAAGGCGTCGGTGATCGAGAGAACATCGCTGACGTCGTACGCGATGATGTCGTGCGCGAGCCGGTCGGCTGCCGCCTGGGCGGCGGCGTTGACGAGCTCCAGGGAGCGGTCCGTGGCGGTCACAAGCAGGCTTTCGTCGGCGGTCAAGACCCCTCCAGGGTCTCACGGACCGCCGACAGCCCACGCCGTGATTACCCGGCACCCCCCGGCGCCCGTGCCGTGGCGGGGGCGGCCGCCGCACGCCGCCCGGCCGCCGCGGCCCCCGCGGGCGCGTCCGGACGGCGCCGCCGCCTTCCTTCCCGGCCGCCTCCGGAACTACTTCGGGATCTTGTAGTCACGGCCGAGGACGACCGTCACGTCGGCGTTCGACGCCACCGCGCCCTTCTTCACCGCGCCCGCCGGCAGACCGAGCGTCTTGGCGACCTCGACGGCCTTGGGCTTGCGGGCCTCGTCTCCGTAGAGGACCTGGGAGGACGCCGCGGTGTCCGCCTTGGCGGCGCCGACGAAGGCGTAGCCGCCGTTGACCAGCACGATCCTGGCCGCCTCGGTGGCGTCGGCGTTTCCGGAGGCGTTCCTTACGCCCACGCGTACCGCCGCGCCCTTTTCGGGAGTGCTGACCTTGCCGCCCAGGACGTCCTTGACGACGCTGTCGCTCGCCTCCTGGGTGAGGGTCCCGTCCTGCTGGACGGGCAGCAGCTCGGTCTTGTAGTCGCCGCCCTTGGCGTACCCCGAGAGCGTGGCGAGCGAGGCTCCGAGGTCCTTCTCGGGCAGCGAGGGATCGAGGATCTGGGCGAGGGTCTGGATCGTCACGGTCGCCCCCTTGGGATCGCTGGAGATCTTCCGCAGCGCTCCGTACATCACCTGACCGAAGCGCTCCAGCTGCTTGGCCTCGGCCTCGCCGCTGCCTCGGTAGGTGGCGTAGCCGACGGCCATCTGTCCGTTCAGGGTCTGGTTCTCACCCTTCTTCACCAAGGGCGCCTCGCCCTTCTTGGCACCGGGCACCTCGGCATTGGTGTCGATGTCGACGCCACCGACGAGCTCGACAAGGTTCTCCAGGTAGGGGGTGTCGAGCCGCCAGGTTCCGGTGATCTTGGTGCCGAGCAGTGTGCCGATCGACTCGCGGGTGCCGGTGGAGCCGTCCGCGTCGACGGACTTGCCCAGGGTGGTGGCGGCGCCCTCGTCGTCGGCGACGGAGAGCGCGTTCGGGAGCAGGACCGTGGTCCCCTGCCTGGTGGTCGTGTTGTCGACGAGGAGGGCGGTGGACGTGCCGCCCTTCTTGGTGTTGTGCAGATGCACCACGATGACGTCGCGCTTCTGAGGCCCCGATGCCGTGTTCTGTGCGGCGCCGGAGCCGCCGATGCCGGGAAGCTTGCCTGCGTACCAGAGATAACCGACGCCGCCCACGGCCGCGAGTGCCAGGACGACGAGGAGGGCGACGAACCTCGTGCGACCCCGGCGCCTGGCCTCTTCGCGGCGCTCGGAGCGGCTCTCGGTGAACTTGAGCCAGTCGATCACATCTTCGGAGTCCTCGGTCGGCTCCTCGATGAACGAGAACTGCTCAGTCCGGTAGTCGCGCCCGGCTTCCGCTCCACCGGGCCCGGTACCACTCTCCGCGGGCTGGCGCTGCCCGGGTACGGGGGCGGTCTGGTCCGCATCCGGCCGCGGGGCGGCCTGCGGGGTCGGTGCGGCGGCCTGGACCTGCTGCTGCGGGAAGCTCCACTGCCGAGTGGTGTCGACGGCGGCCTGCCGACCGGTTTCATAGCCCTGCGCGCCGTTGTAGCCGTCTCGGCCGTCGTAGCCGTCGCGGCCCGGGGTTCCGTCGTAGCCGTAGCCCTGTGGAGCCTCGTGGGGCCGGTGAGTCTGCGCGCCCTGCCCGTAGGGGTCGTAGCCGTGCTGGTCCGGCGGCGGATGGGCGTAGGGGTCATACCCGTAGCCCTGCTGCTGGCTCTGCTGCTGGCCGTACGGGTCGTAACCCTGCGACTGCGGGGAGTGGTGGGGCTGCTGGTAGACCGGCTGCCCGTACTCGTCGTAGCCGATGATCTGAGGCTGCTGCGGGTAGTACGGGTCGTACGGGTTCTGCTGGTCGTTCACCGGTGCCCCTCTCCGTGGCTCACTCGCCGCGGTACAACTGGCGCTTGTCGATGTAGCGCACCACACCGTCCGGCACCAGATACCAGACAGGGTCGCCCTGCGCGACCCTGTCCCGGCAATCGGTGGACGAGATGGCCAGCGCCGGGACCTCGACGAGCGAGACACCGCCCTTGGGCAGTCCGTCGTCCGTCAGGTCGTGGCCGGGGCGCGTGACACCGATGAAGTGGGCGAGTGAGAAGAGTTCCTCGGCGTCGCGCCACGTGAGGATCTGGGCGAGCGCGTCGGCTCCCGTGATGAAGAAGAGGTCCGAATCGCTGTTGAGCGCGCGCAGGTCCCGCAGGGTGTCGATGGTGTACGTCGGACCGCCGCGGTCGATGTCGATGCGGCTGACCGAGAACTGGGGGTTGGACGCCGTGGCGATGACCGTCATCAGATAGCGGTCCTCGGCCGGAGAAACCGTCTTGTGGCTCTTCTGCCACGGCTGTCCGGTCGGCACGAACACCACCTCGTCGAGGTGGAAGAGGGCGGCCACCTCACTGGCGGCCACCAGGTGACCGTGGTGGATGGGGTCGAATGTCCCGCCCATGACGCCGAGTCGGCGCTTGCCGCCCCTCGTAGGCAGTTCCTGCTGTCCCTTACCCATGCGAGCAGAGCCTACTGGCACAGCTGTCCGACCCGTCCCCGTCGTCAGCGGTCGCGGTTGAACCGGGTGGTGATCCACAGCAGCAGAAGCAGGGCGCCGAAGGCGCCGAAGCCGGTGAGGTAGGGGCTGAGGCTTTCGTGGTTGCCGCCGTGCTCGGCTCCCTCGGCGAGAGTGACCAGGTTGGCGGCGGTGCTGACGAGGCTCATCTTCTGCAGGACCTATCGATCGGGGGCCGGAGCGGAGACTTCGCGCACATCGTATGCGTCGGGCCCGGGCACGCTCACGCCGACTCAGTCGTTGTCGCAATCGCCACAGCCGTTCCACGGCGGCGGCGCCGGGTCCTGTGCGGTCGCGCGCGGGCCGCGGCAGCCGCGTTATCCACAGGCCCCGTGGCGTCGCAACCACAGCGCCTACGCTGGGGTCTGTCAGGGGGACGGGTCAGAACTCGCAAGGAATCAGGGGGCAAATGATGACCGACAGCAGCTCCGGGAATGTGCCGAGCAGGCAGCGCACGCGCTTCCCCGACATCTCCTCCCGGGCGTACGAGCACCCGGCGGACCGCTCGGCGCTGGTCGCCCTGCGCAAGCTCAGCGGCTTCGACACCGTCTTCAAGGCGCTGAGCGGACTACTGCCCGAGCGAAGCCTGCGACTGCTCTTCCTCTCCGACTCGGTGCGGGTCAGCGACGCCCAGTTCGCCCATCTCCACACCATGCTGCGCGACGCGTGCTACATCCTGGACCTGGAGAAGGTCCCGCCGATGTACGTCACGCAGGACCCCAAGCCCAACGCGATGTGCATCGGGCTGGACGAGCCGATCATCGTCGTGACCACCGGACTGGTGGAGCTGCTCGACGAGGAGGAGATGCGGGCGGTCGTCGGCCACGAGGTGGGACACGCGCTCTCCGGCCATGCCGTGTACCGCACGATCCTGCTCTTCCTCACCAATCTGGCACTCAAGGTCGCCTGGATCCCCCTCGGGAACGTCGCGATCATGGCGATAGTGACCGCCCTGCGCGAGTGGTTCCGCAAGTCGGAGCTCTCGGCGGACCGGGCCGGGCTGCTGGTGGGCCAGGACCTGCAGGCGTCGATGCGGGGCCTGATGAAGATCGCGGGCGGCAACCATCTACACGAGATGAACGTGGACGCCTTCCTGGAGCAGGCCGAGGAGTACGAGGCGAGCGGAGACCTGCGGGACTCGGTGCTGAAGATCCTTAACCTGCTTCCCCGTACGCATCCGTTCACCACGGTGCGCGCCGCCGAGCTGAAGAAGTGGGCCGAGAGCCGCGACTACCAGCGGATCATGGACGGTCACTACCCGCGGCGCACCGAGGACAAGAGCACCTCGGTCACGGACTCCTTCCGCGAGTCGGCGGCGCACTACGCGGACTCCGTGCGGACGAGCAAGGATCCGCTGATGAAGCTCGTCGGGGACATAGCCGGGGGCGCGGGCGATCTGGGCGGCCGCCTGCGTGACAAGTTCACGGGCGCGGGCAGCACGGGCAGCGACCGGCCCTCGGACAACGGCACCAAGGGGACGGACGGTCAGGCGTAGGGGTCTGCAGGGGTCTCCCAGCAGTCCCCGGTGCCTGAAGCGGTCAGGGACGGCCTGGCACGGCTCGACGGGATGACGCCGTGCTGCGCGGGCGGTCAGGAAGGAGGCCGGGCTCGGCTCGGCTGGGCGCCTGCGGCGAGCGAGCCACAGATGGCGGCCGTCGTCCGGCCGGTCTCGTAGGGATCGGTGCCGGCCGGGCCGTCACCGGTCGCCTGCTGGCCGGCCAGCAGGGGCACCAGCGCGCCGGCCACATCGGCCGAGCAGGCCATCGGACCGGCCTGCAGATAGCTGAAGAGCAGCTCCGCCCGGCGTGTACGCAGATCGTCGCGGTCGAAGCGGAAGTGCAGCTCGCGGCGGGCGGTGAAGAGCGAGGCGTCGTTCACTCGCTGCTCGGCCGCGGTGTCGGCGGCGACACCTCCACGGGTGCCGGCCTCGTCGGTCGGACGGGCTCCCCCATCGGATCGGGCTGCCGGTCCGGAGCCGGCACCGGGCCCGGCGGGACGCAGCGCATAGGCGAAGGTGTGGTCCGAGACCACCTCGAGGGAGTTGGGGCCCGCGTCGGTGACCCGGAGAGTGCCACGGACCCGGATGTCCGGGTCGGCGAGGACCGCTTTCGTCTGGTCGAAGCGCACCAGCCAGCCGGTCGCCGCATGCCGTCCGTCGTTCGCGGGTGTGTTGACGGACCGGTCGAACTGCTCCAGCTGGTCCGGATCGATCAGCACCCGCACCGGCCGTACCGACGTACCGCTGAGCACGGCGGGGTCGAGCGAGGAGTTCACGAGGTAGTCCTTGGCGATGGTCAGCGCGGTCATGACCTGGCTCTCGGAGAAGTTCCTGGTGCGCTGTGCGGCCGGAAGAGTGATACCGGCGGCTCCGATGCGGAAATCGGCGGCGTGGCTGTGCGCGAACAGCTCGGCGGGCTGCCCACCGGGCACGGGGTCCCGGGGGGCGAGGGGTATCACCGTGCTCCGCAGCGGCTCCGCCGGCTGCGGAGGTGCCGGCTGGTACGGATGGCGGACGCCCATGTAGATCGCGGTACCGAAGGCCACGGCGATCAGCAGAACCAGCAGGAACGCCTGCTTGGTGCCGGTCCACACCCGCCAGCCGGGGCGGCTGCGGACCGCCCTGGCATGGTCGCCCATCCGCTCCTGGGCGGAGAACTCCTGGAGGCGGGCAGCGCGGACGAACGATTCGTCGAAGACGACGGACCCGTACTCGTCCTCACCACCGCCGGGGAGCCCCTCGGGTGTCCCCTCAGGTGGGTCTCCACGCCCTGCCATACCTTCAGGGTAGGTCGGGCGGCGCCGGCGTAAACGCGGGGCAGGTCGACAACTTCCGACAACGGCTCACGCATTCCGCCGGCGCCCGGGTGGCTTCAGGGGGTGCGGGGCGATGCGGAGACAGGAGGTGCGGAGTAGTCGGCAGAGGCCGAAGGGCTGGTCCCGCGGTCGGGTGCGGGCGCCGTCGAGGGCTGGTCGACGCCGGTCGTGGCCGGCGGCGGGACACGGTCCTGACGGTTGGCCGAGGCACCCCGGTAGACGGCGGCGAATGCGAGCGCGACCATGCCGATCCCCATGACGAGCGCGAGCACCCAGGCGACGGGGCGGTGCCAGCGGGCGGCGCCGCGATAGGGGCGCAGGGCCCCGCCGTGCGGGCCGTAGGGGTCCGGGTCGCGTGCCCCGCGGTCGTCGGGGCCGAAGACGTCGTACGGACGCTCGTGGCCGTACGCACCGCCCGGACCGTAGCCGTCGTCGTAGAGCTCGTCGTCCGCCGCGCCCGCTCCGGCGCGCGCCCGGGCGGCCTCGGCTTCGGCCCGCGCCTGTGCGGCGGCGACCAGTCGCTCGGCCGCGGACGGCTCATGGAACGCGGCGGCCCGGACGAAGTCCTCGTCGAACACCACGGAGGCGAAGTCCTCTTCCGCGCCTCCGCGGTCGTCGTCGGGCTCCCAGCCGTCCGGGAACGGCCTGCCCCCCACGTCGTCCGGCACGCATTCAGGGTAGTCCCGGGCAAGGGTTTTGGGCAGGGAGTGCGGGGAACTCCCCGCACTCCCCCGTCACCTGGTGTGACCGTCGCCGGTGACGATGTACTTCGTCGAGGTGAGCTCGGGAAGGCCCATGGGGCCCCTGGCGTGCAGCTTCTGCGTGGAGATGCCGATCTCGGCGCCGAAGCCGAACTGGCCACCGTCGGTGAAGCGTGTGGACGCGTTTACGGCGACGGTCGTGGAATCGACCAATTGGGTGAATCGGCGGGCCGCGGCCTGGGAGGTGGTGACGATCGCCTCGGTGTGGCCGGAGGTCCACAGCCGGATGTGCTCGACGGCCTTGTCGAGGGAGTCGACGACCGCGGCGGCGATGTCGTGGGAGAGGTACTCCGTCTCCCAGTCCTCCGCGGTGGCGGCGACGACGGTGGCCTTGGTGCCTTCGGCGAGCGCCAGTGTCCGGTCGTCGGCGTGGACGGTGACGCCGGCCTCGCCGAGGGCGTTCAGGGCGCGTGGCAGGAATTCGGCGGCGATGTCCTGGTGGACGAGGAGGGTCTCGGCGGCGTTGCAGACACTGACCCGCTGCGCCTTGGAATTGATCAGGATGTCGACGGCCATGTCGAGGTCGGCCTGGGCATCGACGTAGACGTGGCAGTTGCCGGTCCCGGTCTCGATGACGGGCACCGTGGACTCCTCGACGACCGTGCGGATGAGGGAGGCACCGCCGCGCGGGATGAGGACGTCGACGAGTCCGCGGGCGCGCATCAGTTCGCGGACCGAGTCGCGGTTCTCACCCGGGACGAGCTGCACCGCGTCGGCCGGCAGCCCGGCTCCCCCGACGGCGTCGCGCAGCACCGTCACCAGCGCGGTGTTGGACGCGTACGCCGAGGAGGAGCCGCGCAGCAGCACGGCGTTCCCGGACTTCAGGCACAGGGCGGCGGCGTCCACCGTGACGTTCGGACGGGCCTCGTAGATGATGCCGATGACGCCGAGGGGGACTCGGACCTGGCGCAGATCGATGCCGTTGGGGAGCGTGGAGCCGCGCACCACCTCGCCGACGGGGTCGGGCAGGGCGGCGACGTCACGGACGTCCGCGGCGATGGCCCGGACCCGCTCCGGCGTGAGGCTGAGCCGGTCGATGATCGCCTCGCTGGTGCCGGCCTCACGGGCACGGGCGATGTCCTCGGCGTTCGCCTCGACGATCTCCGCGGTGCGCACCTCGAGGGCGTCGGCCATCGCCAGCAGGGCGTCGTCCTTCACCGCGCGCGGAAGTGGCGCGATCTCGGCGGCGGCGGCACGGGCCCGGTAGGCGGCGCGGGTGACCGGGGACAGGTTGTCGTACGGGGAGAGCGAGGTCATGCTCGCAGGGTAATGCGCCGTCTGCGGGCATCCGGAAGGTATCCCGCACTACGAGACGGGCCGCGGGACCACGAGACGGGCCACGGCCGGGGATGCGGGCCCGGTGTGCGGGCCCGGAATCGTTCTGCGGGCCCGGAAACGTCCTGCCCGTGCCCGAGGAAGGGTCTCCGGGCTGCCCGTTGGAGGCCCGGAAACCCGGAAGCCCCGGAAAGTCAGAACGGGTGAACGCCGACCGGGGCGGCGGGGGGCAGACCGTAACCTTCCGCGATGCGCTGGTGGTAGGTCTCGCGGTCGATGACCTCCAGGCCGACGATCTCCCACGGCGGCAGCTTGGCGCTGGAGCGGTGCTCGCCCCACAGCCGCAGCGCGACCGCCGCGGCGTCGTGCAGATCCCGGGCCTCTTCCCAGTAGCGGATCTCGGCGTGATCGTTGGCGTACCGACTGGTCAGGAGGAAGGGATGGTCGTGGGCGAGCTGTTCCAGACCGCGCCTGACCTCCTTGAGCGGGGCTTGCGCACCCGACACGCACAGGGTGATGTGCCAGAGCCGGGACACGGTGTGGTCACCGCCGTGTGCCTGCGCGGCCTGTTCGGAGGAGCCGGCGCCGCCGTCCGCGTCTTCGCCCCGGCCTACCGCGCGCGGTCCGCGAGCCCCGCCGGGCGCCCCGGATTCCGGTCCGTCGCCGTTGCGTCCCTCGTCACGCGTGCCGTCGGCGGGGTCGACGGCGTCGGCGAAATCCGCCCCCGTGTCCACACTGGTGAGGGCGCGCTGCTCCCCCACGGCCCTGCGGGTGCGTGCGGTGCCCCCTGTCCCCCGGGGCGCCGCCCCTGGGCGCGCTCGTCTCACCGGCGGCCTCCTGTTGATGCGTTGTCGTGCTGAACCCCGTCCTGCCCCGGGTGACGGAAGTCCCCCTGACAAAGTCCCCCTGACAAAGTTGACCAGTCCCGGGGCGCACGTGGGGCCGTTTTAGTAAAGGTCCTTGCCCGAAGGCGGGAGTTTCAGCCGTTTCGGAGCGAGTTCGAACGCGATCAAGAGCGACCGAACGGATGGGCGGGACCACGGGTGGGGCTCAGGCCTGGTCCAGGACGACGAGATCGTCTCTGTGGACGACCTCGCGCTCGTAGGCGGGGCCGAGCTCCTTGGCGAGTTCACGCGTGGAGCGGCCGAGGAGCTGCGGGATCTCCCTGGCGTCGAAGTTGACGAGTCCGCGGGCCACCGGCCGGCCCCCGGCATCGCGCAGCTCCACCGGGTCTCCTGCGCTGAACTCGCCCTCGACCGCGGCGATTCCGGCGGGCAGCAGTGATTTCCTGTCCCGCACGACGGCCTGCACGGCTCCGTCGTCGAGCGTCAGCGAGCCCTGCGGGGTCGACGCGTGGGCGAGCCACAGCAGCCGGTCGGCCGAGCGGCGCCCGGTGCGGCGGAAGTAGGTGCCGGTGTCCCTCCCGGCGAGAGCGTCCGCGGCCCGGCTGGCGGAGGTGAGGACGACGGGCACGCCCGCCGCCGCGGCGATCCGGGCCGCCTCGACCTTGGTGACCATCCCGCCCGTGCCGACGCCCGCCTTGCCGGCCGCGCCGATCGAGACGCCCTCAAGATCGGCGGGGCCGGTGACCTCCTCGATCCGGGAGGTGCCGGGCTTGCTCGGGTCACCGTCGTAGAGCCCGTCCACGTCCGAGAGCAGGACGAGCAGATCGGCGCGTACGAGATGGGCGACCAGGGCCGCGAGCCGGTCGTTGTCGCCGAACCGGATCTCGTCGGTGGCGACGGTGTCGTTCTCGTTGACCACCGGGACGGCTCCCATGGCGAGCAGCTGGTCGAGGGTGCGGTACGCGTTGCGGTAGTGGGCGCGCCGGCTGGTGTCGTCGCTGGTGAGCAGCACCTGCCCGACACGTACGCCGTAGCGGGCGAAGGAGGCGGTGTAGCGGGCGACCAGCAGGCCCTGGCCGACACTGGCGGCGGCCTGCTGGCGGGCGAGGTCCTTGGGGCGCCGGGCGAGCCCGAGCGGTGCGAGTCCGGCCGCGATGGCTCCGCTGGAGACCAGCACTATCTCCTTCTCGCCGCCGCTGCGGACCTTGGCGAGCACATCGACGAGGGCGTCCACACGGTCGGCGTCGAGGCCGCCGGCGGCGGTGGTGAGCGAGGACGAGCCGACCTTGACGACGATCCTGCGGGCTTCCGCCACATACTGCCGCGCCACGGCACGCCGGGAGGCTGACTGCGGGGACCGGGCCTGCGGGGAAGCGGACCGCTCCGCGGCGGACTGCGGGGAATCGGACTGCCTTGCCACTGACTGCCTTGCACCTGTCACAGAGGCGAATCTATGCCAGGCCGCGGCCTCGGTGCGCACTCATTTCAGCCGCTGGACAAGCCGGCCGCCGGCCGCCGCGGCCCAGCGGTCCGCGACCGCCGGCCCGGCCGTCTGCTGGACCAGCCGGAGTGCCCGCCGGGCCGCCCGCCTGGCGAGGGGCACCCGCGGTTCGATCTGCCGCCCGGCGATCCGCTCCATCACGGTGATCTCGTACGCGGAGAGCGGGATCCCGCCCCCGGGGTCGTCGAAATGCGGGTACGCCAGATAGTCCCGTCCTCGGCGGTGCACCACCTCGGGCAGCAGCCCGTCCCGGCAGAAGGCCAGGACGTCCAGGAGCGGTCCCGGCCGGCTCAGGGCCGCGCTGGTGAGCCGCAACCGCTGCTCGACCCTGAGCCGGCGTGCGACGCCCGGCGTCCAGTACGCCGCCATCAGCGGAGCCGCCAGCTCCAGTTTGTGCCGCAGACACTCGTCGGGCTGGCGCAGCACGACCGGGCCGAACTGCGGCAGCAAGGTGACCAGGAAGGGCCGGACCATCAGCTGGTCGCGGCGGGTACCGGGCGGCAGATGGGCGGCGATCAGGTTCGTCAGGGCGCGCGCCGAGTCGAAGCGCGACTCGTAACCGCATGTCTTCGTCACGTGTTTGCCGTCGTCACGGCCGACCAGGTAGTAGCAGGTGCGGTCGGCGACGACGGAGACCCCGCGGGCCCGCAGATACGCCTCCATCGTGAACAGCGCGTCCTCACCGGTGCGCAGGGACTCGTCGAACCTCATGCCGTGCCGTACGAGCAGTTCGCGCCGGAAGAGTTTCTGCGCGCTCAGCGCGAACTTGACGTTGGAGGTGTAGATGTCGGCCCGCTCCACGGTGCGCTCCCACATCGACGCGGTGACCCTGCGGTTGACGCCGACGGTCTTGCCGAGGACGACGTCGGTTCCGGCGCGTTCGGCCATCGCGACCATGCACTCCAGCGCCTCCTCGCCGAGGAAGTCGTCGGCGTCCAGGAAGAAGACGTAGCGGCCGCGGGCCATGGCGAGGCCGGTGTTGCGCGGGCCGCCGGGAGCGCCGGAGTTGGGCTGGTGCACCACCCGCATCGGCACGGCCGTTTGGGCCGCGAAGTCCTCCAGATACGCCCCCGTGCCGTCGGTCGAGCCGTCGTCGACGGCGACGATCTCGATCCGCTCCGCCCCCAGCGTCTGGGCCTGGACGGAGTCGAGGCACCTCATCAGATAGGGCATCGCCTCATAGGCACCGATGATCACGCTGACGTCAGGGCAGAGGCTGGAATCGGCGCAGTTGTCGGCCATATCGGTACATCGTGCACAGCGCCTTCGCGGGGGGCGAGTCGGCACGCGGAGCGGCCCGTGAGTCCTGCCCGGTCGGGGGCGGACTCACGGGCCGTGTGCCGTGCGGCGGGGGTCAGCGGGCGAGCGAGGAGGCCTCCTGGGCCGCTTCGGCATCCCTGCCCCTGCCCCTGCCCCTGCCCCTGCCCTCGGTGCCCCGCTCCGCAGGGCCGCCGTTGTCGGCGTCGGACTCCTGGTCGAGCTCACCGATGGCCATGGCGCCGATGCGCTGCTCCACACCGGTGTTGCGCGCCTCGGCCTTGGCCGCCAGCACCTGGACGGCCGCGTCGAACTGCTCGATGGAGGTCGGCTCGTCAGGCCCGAGCAGGTACTTCTTCAGCTCGGCGCGCGCACCGGCGAGCGTGTCCGCAGCCGGGTCGGCCACGGCGGTGAGCAGTTCGCCGAGCTCCTCGGCGCTGTTGGACAGGATGACCGCGGCCCGGACGGCGGTGTTCTGCCGCTTGAACTCCTCGGCACCCAGCTCCGCCGAGTCCGTCACCGCGTAGGGCTTGCCGCTCGCGATGAAGTCCGAGACGACGCTGGAGATGTCGGAGACCATGGCGTCGGACTCGTTGAAGCAGTCGTAGAGCCTGGGCTCGGCGCCGGACACGACCCGGTGCTCCCACCAGCCGAAGGAGCGCCAGTAGGCGTCGTTCCACTGCCGGCGCAGCGTCTTGATCTCCGCCTGGCGCTGCGGGTCGGCGAGGGACACCCGCGACTCCTCGGCCTCGTCACCGCCGGCGCGGCCGGGCTTGGCGAGTTCGGCGAGGCGGGCCTCGATACGGGTGAGCTCGGCGCGCGCGGCGGTCTGACCCACTTCGGCGGCCGCTGCCTCGCTCGCCCAGCGGGGGTCGGCGGCGCGTTCGACCGCGGCATTCGTCACCATCGCCGTGATCCGCTCGTGGACGGCGAGGGCCTTCTTGTTGCGGATGCCCGTGAAGGGGTGCGGCTTGTAGATGAGCCGCACGGGCTGCTCGGACTCCAGCAGCCGGCGGACGATGTTCTCGCCCGCGAGCAGCAGCGAGGTGTTGCCCGGGTTGTTGTCCCAGCCCTCCCAGGTGGGGGCGTAGAGGATCGTGGGGATGGCGTGCCGGGTCTCCCCGCTGCCGGTGCGGATGGGGGCGAGCTGGGGGCGGCCCACCTCGACGACGTCCTCGTCACGCACCCCGACGTCGGCGAGGGCGTAGCGGTCGCGGCCGGCCCGGCCTGCCGTCCACACCTCGTCGTACACCTTGGAGAACGGGTTGACGCTGGCGAGCTTGTCGCTGTCGCCGTGCCCGATGAAGACGTGCTTCATGGTCGGCACGCGCAGCATGTGGATGTTCTTGCCGACGTTGGCCGGGTAGAGCGTGACGCGGATCGAGTCGAACTTCATCGTCATCAGGTGCTGGCCGCCCGGGATGCACAGCACGGGTACCGAGGTCTCGCCGAGCTTCGCGACGAGAGTGCGCTCACGCATGATGACGATCGGCCGCCCCTCGATCTCCTCCATCGCCTCCAGCCACATGTTGACCTGGTACGCGGAGTCGTCCGAGCCGGAGAAGTACAGGGCCACGGTGGGCTGGTACTCGTTCAGCCACGTCTGTACGGCCTTGAGCACGGCGGGTGCGGACGGCACACGGCGCCGGCGGCGCAGATAGGGCACGAGGGCGGCGGTGTAGAGCAGGCCGAGACCGATGGTGACCGCCGCGCCGATGTATCCGACGACATAGCGGTCGGTGGCGGCGGCGAAGAGCAGCCCGGCCATGGCGGGGATGTCGAGGTGCAGCATCTTCTCGCCCGAGCGGCGCAGCAGCGCGCGCGGCGGGGCGTCCGGGATGCGTACGGCGTTCAGGTCGACGTTGCGTGTGACGACCGGCATCGTCCGGCGCAGCCGGATGAGGGTGGTCAGGGCCCCGTGGGGCGCCTGGAGGCCGTAGAAGAGCAGGAAGCAGGCGACTGCGACGTAGAACAGCGGCTTCTCGGCGAGGCCCTCACGGGCGAGCAGCAGGATCAGCAGCAGCTGGCGGAGCAGGAAGCGGATCGGCAGACCGACCCGGACCTTGCTCAGCCGGTTGACCAGGTAGCTGCCGCGCTGATGCAGGAACGCGTCGGCCGCGTAGGTCACGGCGGCGGCCGCCGCGAACATCCAGAGGTTCGGAATCAGCGCGGCGATCATCACGCAGGGGTAGCCCAGCCCCATCAGGACTGCCGCGGCCAGCTCTGACCGGCTGCCCACACGTGCGAGGCGAATGGCGGTCGAAATCACGAAGAACCTGCTCCAAAGGTGCCGGTTGTTTCACTTTTGCAGAGATTTGTGAAGACGGTGCTTCACGAAGTCGGGCCTCTGTATCGCCCACGGCGAATTCAGAGGCCCGATAAGTCGATTAACAGAGGATTATTACACATCCTCCTGGCGGTCGAGAACGGACGCCAGCGCCTGCTCGAATCCGCTGGCCTCGCTGGCCTCGCGGGTCGGGTCCTGCTGGCGTACGTCGATGACATGGCCGGTCATCTCGGAGAGCAGCACGTCCAGCGAGGTCCGGGCCACGGCCTCGCTGGACAGCAGGCTGCCCGCCGGTTCCTGACCGAACGCCTTGGTACGCATGGGCGTGGCGGTGCGCTCCGGGTTGACGCAATTCACGCGGATTCCATCAGCCGCCCATTCGTCGGCAAGAGCCTGGGTGAGATTCACCATGGCCGCCTTCGTGGACGAGTAAAGGCTGTATTCGGCGCGGCCGCGGGTGTAGCTGGAAGAGGTGTAGAGAAGCAGCTGTCCCTTGGTCTCGGCCAGGTACTTGTACGACGCACGCGCAATCTGGACAGGAGCCAGATAATTGACCTTCAGCGCTTCCTGAATGGTCGCGTTGTCGGTCTCGGCGAGCTTACCGATGCGCAGCACGCCCGCGGTGTTGATGACGTAGTCGACACGACCGCTCTCGGCGTACGCCCGGGACAGCGCGTCGTCCACGTGCTCCGGGTTCTCGACATGGGTGCCGGTGGTGGAGCGGCCGAGGGCGTAGACCGTGGCGCCGTACTGCTCGGCGAGAGCGGCGATGTCCGCGCCGATGCCGTACGAGCCGCCGAAGACGACCAGCGTCTTGCCCGCCAGCAGCTCGCGGTAGGCGGCCTCGTCGGCCTGGCGCGGGGCGGCGGTCGAGGCGAGCTGGAAGAGCTTGTCCGCGATGAAGACGTCGACCGGCTGGGTGACCTTCATGTTGTACTCGTCACCCGCGACGACGTAGATCGGCACGTCGGGCAGGTACCTGAGCACGACGCTGCAGTCGTCCGTGGCCTGGAAGTTGGGGTCGCCCGCGGCGACCTCGTAGGCCCTGCGGATCGTGGAGAGCTTGAAGGCCTGCGGGGTCTGCCCACGGCGCAGCCGGGAGCGGTCCGGGATCTCGGTGATGAACTCGCCGTCCTCACCGTGGGTGCGGGTCACGATGATCGTGTCCGCGGAGGGGATCGCGACGTCCACGGCCTGATAGCGGTCCAGGGCGTCCACACAGTCCGCGATCACTCGCTGTGACAGAAGCGGACGCACCGCGTCATGGAAGAGGACGTTGGCGTCCTCACCCTCCGCGAGACCCTCGCTCAGGGCGGCGATGGCCCGCTCGGTCGTCTCGTTGCGGGTCGCGCCGCCCTCGATGACCCGGCTGACCTTGGTGAGCCCCGCCTTGGCGACGATCTTCTCGACATCGGGCACGAAACCCGGTGCCATCAGCACGATCACGTCGTCGATGGCCTCTGCCTGCTCGAAGATCGTGAGCGTGTGCTCGATGACGGCCTTCCCTGCGATCTTCAGCAGCTGCTTGGGGATCGCGAGTCCCACGCGCTGGCCGGTACCACCGGCCAGCACGACTGCTGTGGTGCGGGGCTTGGCTTCGTGCGGCACGGACACAGACGACCTCTACCTTGCGATGACTGGGGGACGGTGTGATGGTCGCACTCTGCGTGAGCGTCCCGCAAGGCGCGCATCGGATGCCCAACACCCACACGAAACCCTCTGTTCACCCGGTGGCCAGGGGCGTTCGTGGGGGTATGAGCGGCGGAGGGGGTGACTGATGCCACATGCCTCCTCTGTCTCACTGCGTTACTTCGTCGGTTTGTCGACGACATTGATCACGAGTTCGTTTCCGGCGCTGAAGAACATCTTCACCGTCACTTTCTGCTGCGGTCGGCGGCGCAGCCGGCGCAGTACCGCGAGCGCGAGCGCGAAGCGGCGGTTCTTGAGCAGATCGACGCCGGGGTAGAGGAAGACCGGCACCTTGTCCACCACGTCGTCCAGCACCCGGCCGATTCTGACGGGCTCCGCACCGGCGCCGGGGCGCAGCCAGACGTCCCAGACATCGTTCTCACCGGACTGGATCCGGGCCAGGGCGGCGGCCGGGACGGCGCAGCGGAAGCCGTCGGCCCCTTCCCGGATGCCCCGGAACTCCAGCTCGTCGGTGCTCGGGCCCTGGCGGCGCAGCAGGAGGGACGGCTCACCCGTGAGCTGCCCTTCACCGAGCAGGCGCCCGGAGACGGCGATGCGCCGGTCGGCGACCTCCACAGCGGCGCACTCGGCGTGGACCGGCCGTACCCAGGACCGCAGGGCGAGCCGGCCCTGCCGTGCATAGGGGACGAGGGATCGCACGTGTGCGCCGGGGTGGAGCCGGTCCGCGGCCCGCATCGCCTTGCGCTGGTCGATGGCGCGGGTCACCAGCGGGGTGCGCGGCCCGTCCGGCGCCGGCCGGCGGGTGTGGCAGGTCCAGATGCCCTCGGCGAAGTCCTCGTCCGCGGGGATGGTCACGCGGCCGCGTGCGTCGAAGGGGAAGACCCGGTCGGGTACGTCGGCGCCGGAGTAGACGCAGACCAGGACGTCGTCGGCGGCGCGCTCCGCGAGCAGGGTCACCGTGATCGCCCCCGACTCCTGCACGACGCAGTCCGCGTGGAGGGCGTCCCCTTCCGTGTGGTCGTTCTCTGCCGTGTGCGCGGGCCGGGTCGCGCTCCCTGCCTCGCCGGAGTCCGCCGCGGCGGACCCGGCCGGTGCCGGTGCCACGGGCACGGACGCCGTCGCACGGGCCCTGGAGCCCGCGGCGAGGTCGGCGAAGAGCTCCTCGTACTGCTTGACGACCGGTCCGGGGTCGAAGCGGCGCCCGCTGGACAGCGCGGCGGCACCCATGCGGCGGCGCAGGTCCTCGTCCTCGATGAGCCGCAGCAGTGCGGCGGCGATCGCGTCGGTGTCGCCGACGGGGACGAGGAGCCCGTCGACCCCGTCGGCGATGATCTCGCGGGGTCCGTAGTCGCAGTCGGTGCTGACCACCGGCAGACCGCAGCGCATCGCCTCGACCAGGGTCATGCCGAAGGACTCGTGGCGGGAGGTGGACACGGCGACGGCGCCCTTGACCCATTCCGGCTCGATCGGCGAGCGCGGCCCCATGAGATAGACGTGGTTGGACAGGCCGAGTTGGTCGATCCGTCTGCGCAGGCGCGTCTTCTGCTTGCCCCAGCCGCAGATACGAAGGGTCCAGTCCGGGTGCTCGGCCACGACCTTGCCGAACGCCTCGATCAGCACGTGGTACTGCTTCTCCACGGCGAGCCGGCCGGCCGCGACGACCGTGGTGCCGCTGAGGTCCGAGGGGGCGACCATGGGCTCCGGGACGCTGTTCGGGATCGCCGTCACGCGGGTGTTCGGCAGCGGCATCCGCTTCCGCCACACCGCCGCGTCGCCTTCCGACACGGTCACGAACGCGTCCAGGGCGGCGAGGTACGGCTGCAGCTGGGCACGCAGTTCGGGCTTGTGGTGGTTGTGCGTCATGTGCTCCTGGCCGATGAGCACGGCGCCCTCGGGGGCGAACTGCGTGATGTACGCGACCAGTCCGGGCCGGGTACCGATGATGACGTCGGCTTCGGATGCGCGGTAGTGGTCGCGCACCCGCTCGTCGCTGAGCCGGCTGTACTCCTTGAACCGTGCTTCATGGGTGGGGAAGCACGCGGCAGGCTGGAGTGCGAGCGGATGCTTCTGCTCGTTCGTCGGGGACTTCGGCCGGGTGTCGACGAGCGGAACGACGGTGATACGGGGGTCGATCGCGAAGAGCGGCTCGTCCCGGTGCCGGAACACGGAGACGATCTCCACCTCATGCCGTTCGGCGAGCTCCTCCGCGAGGTTGAGCGTGGTGCGGATGGTGCCGCCGATTCCATAAATGGTGTGGATGAGGAAGGAGACCTTCATCAACACTCCGTTCGCTTCCTGCCGGGGCCTTCTGCCGCCCCAAACCCCCTCTACAAGACGGTGATTCCGGGCGGCAGGTTGCGCCGGTGTACGGATCCGAACAGATCTGCTGTTTTTCTGTCGCTCCCGGCCGGTCCCGGGTCTTTCCGGCCTTCCCGGCGGCCGGCCGGGGTGCGGCCGGGCCGGCCGGGTGCCTCGAACAGGGCCTAGAACGGGTCGAAGTCGTCGAACTCGCGCTGGGCCTCGTCCCGTTCGGCCTCCCGGTCCTTACGGCGCTGGGCCGCGGGGCGCGGGGCCTCGAAACGGTGGTCCTCACCACGTCGGCCGAGCATCTCCGCGCCGGACATCAGCGTGGGCTCCCAGTCGAAGACGACCGCGTTGTCCTCGGGGCCGATGGCGACGCCGTCGCCCGCGCGGGCGCCCGCCTTCACCAGTGCCTCCTCGACACCGAGACGGTTCAGGCGGTCCGCCAGGTAACCGACGGCCTCGTCGTTGTTGAAGTCGGTCTGGCGCACCCAGCGCTCCGGCTTCTCGCCGCGCACCCGGAAGAGAGCGTCGTCCTCGCGCGTGACGGTGAAGCCCGCGTCGTCGACCGCCTTCGGACGGATGACGATCCTGGTCGCCTCTTCCTTCGGCTTCGCGGCGCGCGCGGCGGCCACGATCTCCGCGAGCGCGAAGGACAGCTCCTTCAGTCCGGTGCGGGCGACCGCCGACACCTCGTAGACGCGGTAGCCGCGCTCCTCGAGATCCTGGCGGATCATGTCCGCCAGGTCCTTGCCGTCAGGGATGTCGATCTTGTTGAGGACGACGATCCGCGGGCGGTCGCCGAGTCCGCCGTACTGCTTGAGCTCCTCCTCGATGGCATCGAGGTCGGACACCGGGTCGCGGTCGGACTCCAGGGTCGCAGTGTCCAGCACGTGCACCAGCACCGAGCAGCGCTCGACGTGCCGCAGGAACTCCAGGCCGAGGCCCCGTCCCTGGCTGGCCCCCGGGATCAGTCCCGGCACATCGGCGATCGTGTAGACGGTGGAGCCGGCGGTCACCACACCGAGGTTCGGTACGAGGGTGGTGAAGGGGTAGTCCGCGATCTTCGGCTTGGCAGCGGAGAGCACGGAGATCAGGGAGGACTTTCCGGCGCTGGGGTAGCCGACGAGGGCCACGTCCGCGACGGTCTTGAGCTCCAGGACGATGTCGCCCGCGTCCCCCGGCTCGCCGAGCAGGGCGAAGCCGGGCGCCTTGCGCCGGGCCGAGGCCAGCGCCGCGTTGCCGAGACCGCCACGGCCGCCTTCCGCGGCGACGTATGTCGTGCCGTGCCCCACCAGGTCGGCGAGCACATTGCCCTGCCCGTCGAGCACGACGGTGCCGTCCGGCACCGGAAGGGCCAGGTCCTGGCCGTCCTTGCCGGAACGGTTGCCGCCCTCGCCGGGCTTGCCGTTGGTCGCCTTGCGGTGCGGCGAGTGGTGGTAGTCGAGCAGCGTCGTCACGGACTGGTCGACGGTGAGGATCACATCGCCGCCACGGCCGCCGTTACCGCCGTCCGGTCCGCCGAGCGGCTTGAACTTCTCCCGGTGTACGGAGGCGCAGCCGTGGCCTCCGTTACCCGCGGCGACATGCAGTTCGACGCGGTCCACGAAGGTGGTCATGGTGGTGCCTCCAGTGCGGAAATACGTACGGAATGTCTACTGCGTAACACGCGAAAGGCGGACCCGCTTCCCGTAGGGGAAGAAAGGTCCGCCTTCGCGACTACGGTCGTTCTACGGGGCCTGGATCAGGCGACCGGAACGATGTTCACGACCTTGCGGCCGCGGAAGGTGCCGAACTCGACAGCACCGGCCTGCAGCGCGAACAGCGTGTCGTCGCCGCCACGGCCGACGCCGGAGCCCGGGTGGAAGTGGGTGCCACGCTGACGGACCAGGATCTCACCGGCGTTGACGACCTGACCGCCGAAGCGCTTCACGCCGAGCCGCTGAGCGTTGGAGTCGCGACCGTTCCGGGTGGACGATGCGCCCTTCTTGTGTGCCATGTCTCCTCAGTCCTTACTTCGCAGCCGCGGGGATCTCGGTCACCTTGATCGCCGTGTACTGCTGACGGTGACCCTGGCGACGGCGGTAGCCGGTCTTGTTCTTGTAGCGAAGGATGTCGATCTTCGCGCCCTTGTGGTGATCCACGACCTCGGCCTGGACCTTGATGCCGGCCAGCACCCACGGGTCGCTGGTCACAGCGTCGCCGTCGACAACGAGCAGGGTCGAGAGCTCGACCGTGTCGCCAACATTGGCGGTGGAAATCTTGTCAACCTCAACGATGTCGCCGACAGCAACCTTGTGCTGGCGACCACCGCTGCGCACGATGGCGTACACGCGGATCTCTCTCTCGCTCGATAACGGGGACCCCTGATGCCAGCCGTCCGCACGGGCCCGAAGCCCGGGACTGTCCGGAGTGGATGGACGGCCTCTCCCGACCCAGGCCGGGAGGGAGGTGCTCAGAAGCAGGCGCGCATGGAAACACACCGAGGGTCAAGGCTACGGGGCCGGGCTTGAGGGGTCAAACCGGGGTCGGGGCCGTGGCCCCCGGGCCGTTCACCGGTCCGGGCGATCTTCCCCGGCCCGCGGCTCTCCCCACCCCATGCCCGTACAGCCGTTCTCCCCTGACGGTGGCATGACGAGAGCGGAGCGCCGGTTGCGTATGCTCACCAGACAATGCCTCCACGCCCGGAAAGAGACAGCAGCGTGAACTACAGGGTTCAGCCCAGCGCCCAGGTCGACGAGACCGCTCGGATCGGCGACGGCAGCAGCGTGTGGGAGCTCGCGCAGATCCGTGAGGGCGCCCACCTCGGCGAGGGCTGCGTCATCGGCCGTGGCGCGTATGTCGGCACGGGTGTGCGCATGGGCGACAACTGCAAGCTCCAGAACTACGCCCTGGTCTACGAGCCTGCCGAGCTCGGGAACGGTGTCTTCATCGGTCCCGCGGTGGTCCTCACCAACGACCACAACCCCCGCTCCGTGGACGCCGAGGGCAAGCAGAAGCGCGGCGGCGACTGGGAGGCGGTCGGCGTGAAGATCGCCGACGGTGCCTCGATCGGTGCGCGCTCCGTGTGTGTGGCCCCGCTGGAGATCGGCCGCTGGGCCATGATCGCGGCCGGAGCCGTCGTCACCAAGGACGTTCCGGACTTCGCGCTGATGGTCGGTGTCCCGGCCCGGCAGATCGGCTGGGTGGGCCACGAGGGCGTACGACTGGTCGAGCGCGAGGGCGAGCCCGGTGTGTGGGAGTGCCCCAAGTCGGGACGGCTCTACCGCGAGACCGCCGAGGGAACGCTCAGCGACGCCGTCTGACCGCGAGCCCAGCCGAGCCACCGGGGGCCCACCCGCACCCCCGCTCTTCCGCTCTTCCGCTCCACGAGATGGCCGGGTATCACCTCGGCACCCCACACAAGCGAGGCCGACCATGCCCCCGACCGATGTCCAGCGCGCCCGTCACGAGGACACCTCGGTGACGAGCGGCGCACAGGCGCCCGTGAAGCAGGCCGCGACACGGCTCTACGCCCTCGACGCCCTGCGCGTCGTGGCGGCGCTGTCCGTGCTGCTGTTCCACTTCACGGGCGTGGACGCGGCCACCCGGGCCAACTGGGGCGTGAACCCCAAGGAGCTGTTCCCCTGGCTCTTCCCGGTCACGTCGTACGGCTCGTACGGCGTGCAGTTGTTCTTCATCATCAGCGGCTTCGTCATCTGCCTGTCCGCCTGGGGCCGTTCGCCGGGTCAGTTCGTCAGGGCCCGTTTCCTGCGTCTCTTCCCCGCGTACTGGTTCTCGGTGGTCGTCGCGTTCCTCGTCTGGCGCGCTCTGCCCGACGGCCAGCGCGCCACCCCGACCATCAGCGACTCGCTGACGAACCTGACGATGTTCCAGGTGCCGCTCTCGGCCCACCACCTGGTCGGCGCGTACTGGACACTGTGGGTGGAGCTGACCTTCTACCTGATCTTCCTCGTGGTGGTCTGGAAGGGCCTGGACTACCAGCGGGTGTCCGTCTTCTGCTGGCTGTGGCTGCTGGCGAGCGTTCTCGTACAGCAGGACCACGGCGTCCCGCTGCTCGGGATCTTCGCCCAGCCGCTGAACACCGCACTGTTCGTGTCGGGCATCGCGATGTACCTCATGTACCGCTTCGGTCCGGACCTCAAGCTGTGGGGGCTTCTCGGGGCGAGCTGGCTCGTCATGCAGAGCGACCTCATCGAGCACGCCGACAACGTGCGTGAGAAGGGCCTGGACCGGAGTCCGTATGTCGCGCTGGCCCTGGTGACCTTCTTCTATCTGCTGGTCCTCGCCGTGGCCCTGCACAAGCTCGACTGGGTCAGCTGGAAGTGGCTGGCGACCGCGGGTGCCCTCGTCTACCCCCTCTACCTCCTCCACGAGGAACTCGGCTGGGCCATGATCCGCGAGTTGTACGGGCACACGGGCGCCTGGGCCACGCTGGGCATCACCACCGTCTCGCTGCTGGTGCTTTCCTGGCTGGTGCACCGCTTCGTGGAACGGCCTTCGGTGCGGTGGCTGCGCGCCGCACTGGCGCGGGAGTCGGCCAACCCTCCGCAACTCAGGCGTGGCGACAGCACCTGACGAAGAAGGGCGGATGGCCCGCGTCCGGTTTGGCCCTCCATGCGTGATGTGACGAAAATCAGAAGAAAGATCGCTCCCGCGGTGAACCTCGCGTAATCGGCAGCCCTCATACCCCTTGAACGGAACGCAAAGGGGTCGGAGATGCCGGAACGGTCGCGCCGCACTGTGCTGGGGCTGCTGGGAGTCGGAACGGTCGGGGTGGGCGTAGCGGCCTATGCCGCCCGCGACGAACTCATACCGAGAGCGAGAGAACTCCCGCTCGCCGAAACGCGGCCCCAGCCGGTCGAACCGGCGGTCTCGGTCCCCACCGGCTCCATAGCGGAGGAGAACCGCCTGGCGGGCTCCAAGGAGTGGCTCTCCGACCCCAAGCACCCCCAGGCGTCCGACGACAGGCAGGGAGAAATCCAGGGGTACGCCTCGGCCACTTCGGTGAGCCAGGGCCAGGTGATCGACTTCCATGTCTCGGTAAGCGAAGAGCAGAGTTACCAGATCACGGTGTTCCGCCTGGGCCACTACGGCGGCAAGGGCGCCCGGCTGCTGACGACCAGTGCCGAGCTCCCGGGCAGGAGCCGAACCGTGCCCAAGGCCGATCCGAAGACCGGGGCCATAGCGTGTGACTGGCCCGTCTCCTGGAGCCTGCGCATCCCGTCCGACTGGCGGTCGGGCCTGTACCAGGCCGTGTTCACCACCGAGGACGGAGAGGTCGGCAGCACCCCGTTCGTGGTGCGGGAGCCGGCCCGCGGGTCCGACATCCTGATGGTGGTGCCCTTCACCACCTACCAGGCCTACAACATGTGGCCGAAGAACGGTCAGACCGGCAAGAACCTCTACGGGGGATACAACACGTCGGGAAAGGTCGGCGGCGCCGAGGAACGGGCCCACAAGGTCTCTTTCGACCGGCCCTATTCGCACTCCGGCATACCCAGCTGGTTCGACATGGACACCAGTTTCCTCCGCTGGGCGGAGCGGTCCGGGCTGGACGTGACGTACGCGAGCAGTCTCGATCTGCACGACGGCACGATCGACACGTCCAAGTACCGTGCGTTGTTCTTCCCCGGCCACGACGAGTACTGGTCCAAGCCGATGCTGGATTCGGCGAGGAAGGCCGTTTCGGCCAAACGCCACCTCGCGTTCCTCGGCGCCAACAACATCTACTGGCACGTCCGTATGGAGGCGTCCGCCGACGGCCGTGCGAACCGGGTCATGGCCTGCTACAAGTCGTCGACAGACGCGTCCCCCGACCGGGCCGGGGCCACCAAGCGCTGGCGGGACCTGGTGCCCGACCAGAAGCAGGCCGAGCAGGGTCTGCTCGGCATCCAGTTCAACGGGATCGTCCAGAAGCCCACGCCTCTCGTGGTCAAGGCGAGCGGCCACTGGCTCTGGGCGGGCACCGGGCTGCGTGAGGGCACCCAGCTGCCCAAGCTGGTCGGAGTGGAGGCGGACGGCTACGACCCGAAGGCCCCGAGCCCGCCCGGCTCCCGGCGCACCCTCCTGGCGGAGTCCCCGTACGTGGACAAGCGCCCTGCGATCAAAAAGCGCTTGGTCCAGCACACGGCCCTCACCGAAATGCCCAACGGGTCCATGGTGTTCGTCGCGGGCACCTTCCACTGGCCGCTGGCGCTCGACTACCCGAAGTACCGCAACAAGCACATCCAGACGGCGACCATGAACCTGGTCAACCGCATGCTGCGGCAGGAGGTCTGAGAGAAACCGAATGCGGGCTCCCGTATGCGTCCTGCGCATACGGGAGCCCGCATTCCGGGTTCTTGCGTCAGCCGCCGATCACGACGCGGCGCACACCCTGCCAGTTGGCGGGGTCAGTGGTGCGACGGCCGTCGACCAGGACGGTCACGTCCGGCAGGTCGGAGGCGGCCAGCTCGCGGTACTCGGCGTGGTCGGCCTGCAGGATCGCGGCGGTGACCTTCTCGCCCCGGTGCGGGGTGAGGCCGTGCGCGGCCAGCTCCTCGGCCGTGTACATCGGGTCCGAAACGAACGGGACGGCGCCGCGCGCCTTCAGCGCCTCGACGACCCCGAAGACTCCGGAGAAGGCGGTCTCCTTGACGCCACCGCGGTAGGCGGCGCCCAGCACGAGCACGTTGACGTCCTTCAGCTCGCCGTAGGCGGCGGCGAGCAGGTCGACGGAGTACTCCGGCATGGCGGCGTTGGCCTCACGGGCCGAGCGCACGACGGTCGCCTCGGGGTCGTTCCACAGGTACATCCGCGGGTAGATCGGGATGCAGTGGCCGCCGACGGCGATACCGGGCTGGTGGATGTGGCTGTACGGCTGCGAGTTGCAGGCCTCGATGACCTTCTTGACGTCGATGCCGTTCTTGTCCGCGAAGCGCGCGAACTGGTTCGCCAGGCCGATGTTGACATCGCGGTACGTGGTCTCGGCGAGCTTGGCCAGCTCGGAGGCCTCGGCGGTGCCCAGGTCCCACACTCCGTTGGCCCGCGGCAGGTCGTCGCGCTCGTCGAAGTCGAGGACCTGCTCGTAGAACTCCACACCGTGCTTGGCCGAGGCCTCGTCGATGCCGCCCACGAGCTTCGGGTAACGGCGCAGGTCCGCGAAGACACGGCCGGTGAGGACGCGCTCCGGCGAGAAGACGAGGTGGAAGTCCTGGCCGGGGACCAGACCCGAGCCCTCCTGGAGCATCGGCGCCCAGCGGTCGCGGGTGGTGCCGACCGGCAGCGTGGTCTCGTAGGAGACGAGCGTGCCGGGCTTGAGGCCCTTGGCGATCGCCTTCGTGGCGGCGTCCATCCAGCCGAAGTCCGGGGTGCCCTCGGCGTCCACGAACAGCGGGACGACGACCACGACCGCGTCGGACTCGGCGACGGCCGCCGTGGTGTCGGTGGTCGCGGACAGCAGCCCGGCGCCCACGGTCTCCTTGAGCAGGCGGTCGAGGTCGTGCTCGCCGGGGAAGGGCTCGGTGCCGGCGTTGACCAGCTCGACGACCTTCTCGTTGACGTCGGCGCCGATGACCTTGTGGCCCTTGGCGGCGAACTGCACGGCGAGCGGCAGGCCGATCTTGCCCAGCGCGACTACACAGATATTCATCGGGTCATTTTCCTCTTCACACGGGACAACAGTCGGCGCAGTCGCCTGGCCACACCGGGCGAGGGCTCCCAGAGCGGAGCCGTCGTGACCACCAGGCGTCCCTTGGCGTTCGCATTGGCCGAGACGCGATACGGGACATCCGCCCGCCAGCGGCGTGCCAGCGGCAGGGGGAGACCTCGGGTGGTCACCGGGATCTCATACGTCGAGCCTGCCACATCCAGGTAGGCGCGGACGCCGAGCTTGGCGCGGACGGCCTTGAGCGGGATCAGTGTGGTCACCACCGTCGCCGTCCCGTCCGGGGTGGGCGTCCTGGCCGGCTCCCCCGCCGGGGCGGGCAGTTCGGTGCCGGCAGGCAACCTCCGGCCGCCGGGCTTGTCCGCGCTCTTCGGCATGGCCTTGGGTGCCAGCCGGATCACCGCGGAGCCGGTCTCGCCGGCGATCGGAACCCGCGCCGCCAGCGCCAGGGCCATCTCACGGTCCGACTGCTCCCACGCGGCCGAGACCAGTGCCGTGCCGTCGGCGAGCATCCGGGCCATGGATTCGCCCACGACCTCGAAGACCCGGTCGGGGAGCCCCAGGTCCTTGTCGCGGAAGCCGGGATAGCGGACGAAGGCGCGGCCGTCCTCCAGCAGGAGCGGAGGGGCGCCGTGCTCGGCCTCGTCCTCGATGGCGCGCACCAGTTCGGTGACGGCGCCGCGCTGGGCGAGTGCGATCCGCACCCGGCGCTTGACGTCCATCGAGTCGCGCAGCGCCTCGGTGAAGTACTCGTCGGCGAGTGCCGCGATGCCGGCGCAGATCTCACGCTGCATCTGCGGGTCGAGCGAGGTGAAGCCCTCGTCCTGGACGAGCTTGGCCAGCTCCCATGTGAAGTGCCGCTTGAACAGGGCGTCGCGCTGTGGGCCTGCCTCGACGAGACCGGCCGCGTGCTTCATGATCGCGGCGGTGCAGCGCAGCCGCGACAGCTGGTCGGCCCGGTAGGTGATGTTGCTGGCGTCGCCGCGCTTGACCGCGTAGTAGAAGGTGTAGTCCGCGAGGACCGCGATCTTGCGGGCCCGTACGCAGGCTTCGATGGTGAACGGCTGGTCGCTGCCGACCGGCATGTCCTCGGGGAAGCGCAGGCCGTATTCCTCGACCAGCTCACGCCGGAACAGCTTGGTGTTGGCGAGCGTGAACGGCATGGCCGAGTCGTACAGGCTGACGTCCGGATCGTTGCGCTTGTAGAGCGCCTGGTGGACGTACCGCCCGTTGGTGCCGACCATCTTGCCGACGACGACGTCCGAGCCTTCCTTGTCGGCGCAGGCGACCAGACGCTCCAGCGCCTGGCTGCCGAGGTAGTCGTCCGACCCGATGAAGTACACGAACCGGCCGGTGGCCAGGTCCAGCGCACGGTTGCTGGGCGCCGCGGGGCCGCCCGAGTTCGCCTGGTGGACGACCTTCACGGTGCCGGGGTAGCGCTCGGCGAAACGGTCCAGCTCCGCTCCGCTGTCGTCGGTGGAGCCGTCGTCGACCGCGACGATCTCGAGGCGGTCGAGGCCGATGCTCTGCCCGACGAGGGAGTTCAGGCACTCCGTCAGGTACGGCATGGTGTTGTACACCGCCACCACGACGGTGACGTCGGGCACGGCGGCCCTGGCCGTGGAGGATCGCGTCATGCTCTCGCTCCGGAGGGCCGCTCGGACATCAGCCGCGTGTACAGCGCGTCGAGGACCTCGGCCTGGGCCTCCCACGTCCAGGTGTCGAGGAGTCCCGGCTTGTCGTAGGCGGTCCGGTACCGCTCGGGGTCGGCGAGGACGGCCTTGATCGCCCGTACCAGGTCGTCGATGTCCTCGGCGGTGCAGACCTCTCCCTGGCCGGTGGCCCGGGTGACCTCGGACATGGTCTTCACATCGCTCACGACCAGCGGCAGCCGGGCGTGCGAGTACTCGAAGAACTTGGTGATCAGCGCGATCTCGTGGTTCGGCCAGTGGTGGATCGGGATGCAGCCCACGTTCGCCGCGGACAGGAAGCGGACCACCTGCCAGTGCGGGACGTACGGCACCGCGTGCAGCCGGTCACCGACGCCGAGCTCCTCGGCGCGGCGCAGCAGTCCCTGGATGTAGCCGGCGGCCGGGCTCGGCACCACGAACGCCATGTGGACGCCGTCCAGCTTCGGCAGGGCCTCGACCATGTCGCCGAGGCCGCGCTGCGGACCGGGCGAGCCGCTGTAGACGACCAGGGGGACATCGGGGCCGATGCCGCAGAGGGCGCGCAGGTCCGGGGCCGGCTCGGAGTCCCCGGCCGCCTCGTCGGCCTCGACGGGCCGGTCCGGGGCGTTGAGCACCACGGTGGGCTGCTCCTTGAGGCCGTGCCGTTCGCGGAGCAGGTCGCCGAGCCCGTCGGAGACGGTGACGACGGCGTCGGCGTACGGTGCGTACTCGCTCTCGTGGGCGGTGTTGCCCGGGATCCAGTGGGCGTTGTCCTCCCAGGGGCGTACGCCGGGAAGGAACTCGTGGGCGTCCCAGACGAGTTTGACCGGACGGCCGGCGGCGCGGGCCCGTATCGCGGCGCGGGCGCCGACACCGAGCATGCGGAAGTCGTTGGCGTGGATGAGATCGGGCTTGAGCGCGTCGATCTCCTTGCCGTAGGTCAGCTCGTAGTCCCACAGGACCGGCTCGAGCCGCCGCCAGGCGCGCTTGCCCTTGGCGCCCTTCCAGAACGCGGTGAACGCGCGGTCGAGCGGGCCCTGCAGACGGCGGCCGGCCTTCTGCGCCTGGCTGGTCTGGCGGGACCGGAAGCCGACCCACTTCAGCATGAATCTCGAGGCGGGCCCGGCCGCCGTCAGCCGGACCTTCTCGGTCGTGCGGAACAGCGGTGAGCCGACGGCCTCGGGCGCGACGCGCAGCGCGGCCCGCCGGGTGGCGATGTCGACACGCCACGCCTTGACCCACTGACGGCGGTAGGCGGCGACGGGGCCGGGTGCGTAGGCGAGCGGACGGCGCAGCGGCGAGCGGTGCCGCTCGGCGTGGCGCTTGGCGAGGGGGGTCTTCAGCGGCAGCAGCCGTACCTCGGCGTCGCCGAGCTTCCAGCTCCGGCCGTTGCCGGAGCGGACGAGGCCCAGCAGCACGACGTCCCAGCCCGCCTCCGCGGCCGACTGGGCGGCCTTCTGGACCCGCGAGTCGCCTTCGACCTTGTTGTCGACCAGCATGACGACGCGTCCCTTCACGGGACGGGGCGCGTCGGCATTCTGCGTATCCATCAAAAGCCTTTCTGGACCTATCACTTGAGGAAGCCGCTCAGGACCTGCGCGGTCCAGGTGCCGTCGTGGTACGTGCGGGCGAACTTCGCCGACTCCCGCCCGATCTGAGCCGTGCCCTCCCTGTCTGCCAGAAGCGACTCGATCACTTCGCGCAGATCGGTGGGCGTGGCGCCGACGATGGGCAGCGCTCCTTGCGTGGCCCCGCGCACCTGCTCGCTGATGTAGGCGACGACGGGCTTGCCCGCGGCCATGGCCTCGACCGCGAAGGTGCCGTAGGCGCCGGTCGTGAACTGGTCGAGGACGAGATCGCAGTCCTTGACCAGCTCCTGCATCTCGGCCCACGGGATGCCCTCGGCCAGACGGAAGTCGATGACGCCCTTGTCGTGGAGCTCGGTGAGGACCGGCATGATCCGGTCGGTTCCCTTGGTCCAGCGCTTGGAGGGGGCGTGCAGCACGATGGGCCGGTCGCGCTCCATCACCGGGCGGTCGGTGGCCCAGGCGTCGACGTCGACGACCAGCGGGGTCCAGGTGGCCTTCGGGAGGTCGTCGAGCAGGTCCGGGGTCGTGACGAACAGCGGCAGTCCGCACTCGTCCGCGATCTTCCGGTTCCGCTCCGCCTTGACCTGCAGCTTCTTCGCGATGCCCGCGGGAGCGTCGCGGAACAGCGAGAACTCGTGGCGCTCGAGGTGCCGGCCGGGGTGGCGGATGTCGCTGCCGTGCGCGAGCAGGCCGACCTTGATCCCGGCCTGCTTGAGGGCGGGAAGGTCGCCCGCGACCGTCCCTCCGTTGAGGAGTCCGAAAACGGGCAGGAACGCGTCGACGAGGAGGTGCGTGTAGTTGCCGGCGATCCGCTCCACCTGCTGGATCTGCAGGTCGACCTCGCCGAGCCGGGTGGCGTCGACGTACACGTCCGCCGGGTAGTCGAAGGACTCCGGGCGCTTGTTCATGACGACCTCGACGGACACCTCCGGGTCGAGGCGCGTGATCGCCTGGGCGTACGCGGCACCCTGTCCCGCGTAGTTGGCGGGGCCGAGACCCAGCCTGACCTTGGTGTCACGGAGCTTGCGCCAGGTCGGCGCCGCCCCGCCCTCCTTCGTCTCGGCGGTGGCGGTACGCACTCCGCTCGGGGACTCCTGGACGGTCCACGCCACCTCGGGGCGCGGCCCGGGCGGGGTCTTCTTCGACAGTTCGCGGTAGAGCTGGAGCAGCCGGCCGCTCTGCTCCTCCCAGGAGAGGTCGGTGAGGACCTCCTCCGTGATGTTCGCCGCCAGCTCGTCGCGGCCCTTCATCGCCCGGGTCGCCGCGTCGACGAAGGTCTTCGGGTCGTCCCAGGTGAACACCTCGCCGAGACCGTGCTCCTCCACATAGGCCTTGATGACCTTCACATCGCTGGTGACCAGCGGAAGGCGGGCCTGGAGGTACTCGGAGACCTTGGTCGGCAGCGAGACCTCGCAGTTGGGGACCCGCCGGAAGGGGGTCAGACCCAGGTCCGCGGAGGACAGGTAGTCGGCGACCTCGTGCTGCGGGACGTAGGGCACCAGATGGATCCGGTCGCGCACCCCGAGGGACTCCGCCTTCGCGAGCAGTTCCTCCAGGAGCGTGGTGGTGCGGCCGACGACGAGGGCGAGGTGGAAGCCCGGCAGCTCGGGCAGGCCGGCGATGACCGCGTCGATACCGCGCTCGACCCCGATCCAGCCGGAGTAGACCATCAGCGGGACGTCGGGGCCGAGGCCGCAGAGCTCGCGGACCGAGGACCGCGCCGCTGCGCCGCCGATCACCTCGCGGACCGGCGAGTTGCCGACCACCAGCGGCAGCTTGCTCAGCTTGTGATCGTTCTTGAGCAGTTCGGCCAGCTGGGTGGACACCGTGACCACGGCGTCGGCGCGGCCGATGAACTCCGCCTCGGCGGCGGGCAGGGCCGAGCCCTGGCGGGGGTTCGGCCACTCGACGCCCTTGATGTACTCGTGCGCGTCGTACAGCCAGGAGCAGCGATGGCCACCCGCCCGCAGCCGCGCGGCACTGCGGGCGGCGGTCACGATCATGGTGGCGTCGTTGGCGTGGATGACGTCCGGCTGCAGCTCTTCGATCACGGGACCGAAGGCCAGGTCCAGATCCACCACCTGGGGCCAGTCACGACGCCAGTCACCGATCGGTGCCGGGTCCTTCGGACGGCGCCGCTGCTCCCACTTGTAGGCCCGCACACGGAGCCGGTGCACCGAGCGGCGGGCCCGCAGCACCGCCTTGACCGCGACCCGGCGAGGAGTGCCCGCCCAGTCGCTCTCGGCGGACTTCTGACGGACCCACGCGCGGTAGGCCGCCTGGTAGCGGCTCAGGGCGGCCTGGTCCTGGATGTGGAACTGGGTCGCGGCGGCGCGTGCGGGCTTGCGCGCGCTCACCGCCCGGCTGTACTCCCTGCCCACCGGAACCCGGATGACGTCGATCGGCCCCATCTTGGAGTACTGGACGCGCTTGGTGTCACTCCTGCCGATCAGGGTGACGTCCCACCCCTCGCGCGCGGCCGCGACAGCAGTCTTCTGTACCCGCGAGTCGCCGGTGATGCCGTTGCCGACGATCACCGCGAGCCTTGGTCGACGGGCAGGGGATTCCATGTGCGTATTTCCTCCGTGGAACACAAAGTTCGGCGCCCCGGTTCCCTCCCTCAGGGAACCGGGGACTGACGGGCTGCAGCAACCCACCGTCTGCCGACGGTCAGGCAGCGCCGCCGCTGACCTTGTCGAAGCGGACAGTGACACCGCCGAGTGCCGACTCGAGCACGCCGGCGGCAACCTCTACGGTACGCAGGCCCTGGCGCAGAGTGCAGATGTCCTGGGACTTACCGAGCATCGCGTCGCGGAACAGCTCGTGCTCGACGAGCAGCGGCTCGCGCTTCGGGATCGCGTAACGGATCATGTCGCCCTCGGCGACACCACGGAACGCGCTCAGCGCCTCCCACTCGGTGGTCACTGCCGCGTTCGAGTGGAACGTCAGGTCGGCGGTGAGCGTGTCGGCGACGAAACAGCCGCGCTCACCGGTCACGGAGGTGAAACGCTCCTTGAGCGGGCTCAGCCAGTTGACGAGGTGGCTGACCATGGTGCCGTCGCTGAGCTGGCCGACGGCGGAGACCATGTCCTCGTGCGCACGGCCCGACTTCGAGACCGTGTGGGCCGCGATCGAGGTGTACTCGTGGCCGGTGACCCAGGCGGTGAGGTCGATGTCGTGGGTGGCGAGGTCCTTGACCACACCGACGTCGGCGATGCGGTGCGGGAAGGGGCCCTGCCGACGGGTGACGACCTGGAAGACGTCGCCGAGCTCGCCGGACTCCAGTCGGGCCCGCAGGGAACGCAGTGCCGGGTTGCAACGCTCGATGTGGCCGACGCCGGCGACCAGGCCGCGCGACTCGAAGGCCTCGACGAGACGCCGGGCGCCCTCGACGGTGTCCGCGACCGGCTTCTCGACGAGCGCGCCGACTCCGGCCTCGGCCAGCGCGAGGCCGACTTCCTCGTGCAGACCGGTGGGGGTGGCCACGACGGCGTAGTCGACACCGAGGGCGATGAGCTCCTCGACGGTGGACAGCACGGGGGCGCCCTGCGCCCAGCCGTTCTTGTCCCCCATCGGGTCGACGACGGCGACGAGCTCGACGCCTTCGAGCCCGGCGAGTACGCGGGCGTGGTGGCGTCCCATGGAGCCGAGGCCGATCAGCCCGGCCCGCAGTCCAGCAGCAGTCACAGGTTCTCTCCCAGCGCGTTCACAGCGGTGACGATGCGCTCAAGGTCGTTCTCGGTGAGCGAGGGGTGCACGGGCAGCGAGACGACCTCGGCCGCCGCGCGCTCGGTCTCGGGCAGGTCCCAGTTGCGGCCTGCCTTCTGGTCCGGCTCCCAGTACGGCTTCAGCCGGTGGATCGGGGTCGGGTAGTAGACGGCGTTGCCGACGCCCGCCTCGGTGAGCTTCGCCATGACGGCGTCGCGGTCACCGCGGACCCGGATCGTGTACTGGTGGTAGATGTGGCGCGCGCCCTCGGCGACGACCGGGGTCACCACGCTGGGCGCGGTGATGTGCTCGGAGAGGTACGCGGCGTTCGCGATGCGCTGCTCGGTCCAGCCCGGGAGCTTGGCGAGCTGGACGCGGCCGACGGCGGCGGCGACGTCGGTCATCCGCATGTTGGCGCCGACGATCTCGTTGGCGTAGCGCTGCTCCATGCCCTGGTTGCGCAGCAGGCGCAGGGTGCGGGCGATCTCGGCGTCGGCCGTGGAGATCATGCCGCCCTCGAGGCTGTGCATGTTCTTGGTCGGGTAGAAGCTGAACGTGCCGCCGGCGCCGAAGGCTCCGACCGGGGTGCCGTTCAGCGCGGCCGCGTGCGCCTGGCAGGCGTCCTCGACGACGGCCAGCTTGTGCTTGCCGGCGATGGCCATGATCTGGTCCATCGCGGCCGGGTGGCCGTAGAGGTGGACCGGCATGATCGCGGCGGTGCGCGGCGTGATGGCGGCTTCGACGGCGGCCGGGTCGACGCAGTACGTGTCCGCGTCGATGTCGGCGAAGACGACGTCGGCGCCGACCAGACGGACCGCGTTGGCCGAGGCGGCGAACGAGAACGAGGGGACGATCACCTCGTCACCCGGGCCGATGTTCAAAGCCATCAGAAGGAGGTGCAGCGCGGAGGTACCGGAGTTGACGGCCACGCAGTGGCGGCCCTCCACGAGCTCCGAGAAGCCCTCCTCGAACGCGGCCACCTCAGGGCCTTGCACGACCCGGCCGCTGCGCAGCACGCGTACGGCGGCCTCGATCTCTTCCTCACCGATGACCGGGCGGGCAGCGGGGATGGGCTGCTCGTTGCTGCTCGGCATGTGGACGTCCTCCTATGAACACCGCAAGAGCTCTATGTGGCAGAGGTCTGAGGTCTGCGGGCGTCCTGTGGGCCGCGCGAACCCCTCCGGCGTGATGCCGACGCCCCACCGAGGAATGCTTGGACCGGTCAGTCCGTGTCAACCGGGCCGGTCACCGACCGTATTCTCCAGGCGAGGCCCCGACACGGCAGCAACCGCCGTCACATTATCAGGGATTTCCTAGTCAATTTCTGGACCGTTAACGGCCCCAGGCATCAATTGCGCTACAAACGCAGCGCCCCGTTCCCCGCGAACGAGGACGGGGCGCATACGTTCAGCCACCGGCCACCGGTTGTTCAGCTTTCGGTCGCCGGGGGCGCCGATGCGGTGACGGAGGGCAACGACTGCTCCGCGGCGGCGGTCTTCTTCGCGGCCGCCTTGGTGGCCTTCGTCGCGGTCGTCTTCTTCGCCGCGGTCTTCTTTGCCACCGTCTTCTTGGTGGCGGCCTTCTTCGCCGTGGCCTTCTTGGCGGTCTTGCGGGCCGCCTTCTTGGCCGGGGCCGGACCGTCCGCGGCGGCACCGTCGTCCGGCGTGCCCGCCTCGGCGGCCGCGGTCACGGCCTCCGTCGCGCTGCCGGACCCCTCGGCCGAGCCGACCACGACGACCGCGGCCTCCTCGGCACCCGACGGCGAACCGGCGGGGGCGGTGACCTTGCGCGTCACCCGGCGACGGGCGCGCGGCGGAGCGGCGACCGCAGGCTCCGGCTCGGCGGCCGGGGTACCGGCCTCCGCCTCTGCCGGGACCTCCGCGACCGCGACGGCGGGCGTCACGATCTCGGTCGGTGCCTGGGTCACCTCCGCCGCCTTCGGCGAACCGGCCGGCGCGGACACCTTGCGGGTGGCCCTGCGACGGGTGCGGCCCGCGGGCGCCGCGGTCTCCTGCTCGACGGGCTGCTGCTCGGCGGCCAGCTCCTGCCCGCCCTCCGTCTCCGCGACGGCGGCCGGAGCCTCGGCGGGCTCCTCGACCGTCTCCGCGACGACGGGGGCCTGCGCCGGTTCGGCCTGCTGCGGCGCACCCGCCGGGGCGGTCGCCTTGCGGGTCGCCCGGCGGCGGCCCCGGCCCCGCTTGGCGGCGGCCTCGGCCTCGGCAACGCTCGAGTACAGCTCCTCGTCGGGGGCGAACGTGTCCGTCACCGGCTGAGCCTCGGGCGTCACGGGCAGCTCGGCAGGCGCGGGGGCCTCCGCGGCCACCTCGGCCCCGGTCTCGCTCTCCTCGGGCGCCTCGGCACCGGCCTCGTGCTCGTGGACGTGCTCGGCACCGCCACGGCCACGCTTCTTGCGCTTGCCGCCGCCACCGCCGATGGTGGACGGCTGCTCCATGTGCACGATCACACCGCGGCCGTTGCAGTGGACACAGGTCTCCGAGAACGACTCCAGCAGCCCCTGGCCGACCCGCTTACGGGTCATCTGGACCAGGCCCAGCGAGGTGACCTCGGCCACCTGGTGCTTCGTACGGTCACGGCCCAGGCACTCCAGCAGCCGCCGCAGCACCAGGTCACGGTTCGACTCGAGCACCATGTCGATGAAGTCGATGACGACGATGCCGCCCAGGTCCCGCAGCCGCAGCTGGCGCACGATCTCCTCGGCCGCCTCCAGGTTGTTCCTGGTGACGGTCTCCTCGAGGTTGCCGCCCTGGCCGGTGAACTTGCCGGTGTTGACGTCGACCACGATCATGGCCTCGGTCTTGTCGATCACCAGCGAACCGCCGGACGGCAGCCAGACCTTGCGGTCCAGCGCCTTCATCAGCTGCTCGTCGATCCGGTACGTCGCGAAGACGTCGGTCTCCGACGTCCAGCGGTTCAGCCGGTCCGCCAGGTCGGGCGCGACGTGCGTGACATAGCCGTGGATGGTCTCCCAGGCCGCGTCACCGCTGACGATCACCTTCGAGAAGTCCTCGTTGAAGATGTCGCGCACGACACGGACGGTCATGTCCGGCTCGCCGTAGAGAAGGGTCGGGGCGTTACCGCTCTTCGCCTTCTTCTGGATCTCCTCCCACTGGGCCTGCAGACGCTCGACGTCACGGCTCAGTTCGTCCTCGCTGGCGCCCTCCGCCGCGGTGCGGACGATCACGCCCGCGTCCTCGGGGACGATCTTCTTGAGGATCGTCTTCAGCCGGGCACGCTCGGTGTCGGGGAGCTTGCGGCTGATGCCCGTCATCGAGCCCTCGGGCACGTACACGAGGTAGCGGCCGGGCAGCGAGACCTGGCTGGTCAGCCGGGCGCCCTTGTGACCGATCGGGTCCTTGGTCACCTGGACCAGCACGGACTGGCCTGACTTCAGCGCGGACTCGATCCGGCGCGGGCCGTTGGCCAGGCCGAGCGCCTCGAAGTTGACCTCGCCCGCGTACAGGACCGCGTTGCGGCCCTTGCCGATGTCGACGAAGGCGGCCTCCATCGACGGCAGGACGTTCTGCACCTTGCCCAGGTACACATTGCCGACGTAGGAGGTCGACTGCTCCTTGTTGACGTAGTGCTCGACGAGCACGTTGTCCTCGAGGACGCCGATCTGGGTACGGTCGCCGTTCTGCCGGACGACCATCACGCGCTCGACGGCCTCGCGGCGCGCCAGGAACTCCGCCTCGGTGATGATCGGCACCCGGCGGCGGCCCTGCTCGCGGCCTTCGCGGCGGCGCTGCTTCTTCGCCTCGAGACGGGTCGAGCCCTTGATGGACTGAACCTCGTCGGAGGGCTCCGTCTCCTTGCGCCGCTCCCTGGGCTCACGGATCTTGACGACCGTGCGCTCCGGCTCGTCGTCACCCGGCTCGGAGTCGCCGGGCTCTCCGGTGCGCCGGCGGCGACGGCGGCGGCGCCGGCTGCTGCTGGTGCCCGCGGCGGACGGTGTGGCGACGTCGGAGTCCTCGTCGGCCTCCTCCTCGTCGGCACCTTCCGCCTCCTCCTCGGCCCGCTCGGCCTCCTCGGCGGCCTCGGCCTCGTCCGTATCCGCGGCCTCGCCACGGCGACGGCGACGGCCACCGCGGCGACGGCGACGGCTGGGCCGGTCCTCGTACTCGTCGGAGTCCTCGGCCTCGGCCTCGGCCTCGGCGACGGCCTCCTGGCCCTCCTCGGGCTCCTCGGACTCCGCGGGCTCCTCGGCTTCCGCCACGACGGTCTCGGCGGCCTCGCCACGGCGACGGCGGCGACGGCGCGTGACCGTCTCCGCGACCGGGGCGGCCTCCTCCTGCTCCTCGTCCTCGGTCAGGTCCGCCTGGTCCGCCGCTTCGGCGGCGGCAGCGGCAGCGGCCGTCTCAGGGGTCTGGAACACGGGCTCGGTGAACACGGGTGCCTGGAACACGGCGACCGCGGGACGGGCGGCCCGGCGGCGCTTCGGCTGCTCGACCTGCTCCGGCTGCTCGGCCTGCTTCGGCTGCTCGGAGCGCGCGGGCTCGGCGGTGAACTGCGGCTCGGTCGCCCTGCGCGAGGTGCGGCCGCGTGCCGCGGCGCGCCCGGCGGCCTCGCCCCCGGCCTCGTCGGCGGCGATCTGGGTGACCGTGTCCGTGGGCAGGCCCTCGTCGGCTCCGGTCTCGACGGCCTGCGAAGCACCGGCGGGTGCCGTCGCCTTGCGGGTGGCCCGACGACGGGTGCGGCCCGACGGTGCCTCTGCGGCTTCGACGGGCGCGGCCTCGGGGGACTCGGTGGCCGTGACGGCCTCGGCAGCCCCGGTCTCGACGGCCGTCGGCGCGCCGGTGCCGCGGCGCGCGACACGCCGACGCGTGCGTCCGCGCGGCGCCTCGGCCTCGCCCGCGTCTGCCGGCTCGGCGGCGGCAACGGCTTCGGTCTGCTCGGGCGCACCCGCCGGAGCGGTGGCCCGGCGGCGCCTGCGCGGTGCGGGCGCCTCGACGGCAGTGTCCTCGGTCTCCGCGGCGGTCTCGCTCACGGCACCTTCCTCGGTGTCCTCGTCCGATCCGGCGGCCACCGGCTCTGCGGCAGCGGCCTCCACAGGTGCGGGCGAACCCACCGGAGCGGTCGCCTTACGCGTCGCACGACGACGCACACGCGGCGCAGCCGCCTCAGCGACGACCTCAGCCGCCCCAGCAGCACCGGCCTCACCCTGAACGCCGGCCGACTCCACCACCGACTCGGCGGCAGCAGCCTCCACAGGCGCAGGCGAACCCACCGGAGCGGTCGCCTTACGCGTCGCACGACGACGCACACGCGGCGCAGCCGCCTCGGCAACGACCTCAGCCGCCCCAGCAGCACCGGCCTCACCCTGAACGCCGGCCGACTCCACCACCGACTCGGCGGCAGCAGCCTCCACAGGCGCGGGCGAACCCACCGGAGCGGTCGCCTTACGCGTCGTACGACGACGCACACGCGGCGCAGCCGCCTCAGCGACGACCTCAGCCGCCCCGGCAGCACCGGGTGCCGTTTCCGTCGACGCGGACGGTATGGCCGCGGCGACCGATGCCGTCACATCGGTGACGGTCTCCACCGGTGCGGTGGACACCGGCGGGCCCGCGGGGCGCGACGCCGCACGACGACGCCGCGGAGGCAGCGTGTCGCTGGGCGTGGAATTCTCGTTGTCTTCGATGTTGTCCCCGGTCGTACCGGGGGTGTTCTGCTCGAGCATGCGGGCGGTTCTCCCGTCGCGCTCCCGGGCGCCGCGCCGTGGTCCGGTCCGGCGGCTCGTCCGCGTGTGAAACGCGGTGTCCGCCGTCCGGGGCGCGGGCGCCGCACGGGAGCTGTATGTCCGCTCGCCGGTTCCGTACGCGATGTACGCACGGCCTGGCGAAAGTCTCCTGGTCTGAGCGCTGCCCGACCCTGGTGGCTCCCGAGTACAAGGGCGGCGCTTCGACGACTGCCCTTGCGCGGGACCGGCACCTGCCGCCTCCCTCCGGCATCGCCGGGGGATCCGACGCGGCGGGTCAGGCGGCCCCTGAGCGATCGGCCGGGGCGGCCATGACTGCCTCGCGGTCGGGCGCGAGCGGGTCGGTCACCGTGCCGGACTCCTCGTCGAAGAGCCCCTGCGCCAGCCTGGTCACCTCAGCGGGGACCGGCGGCGCCAGGTCGGCCACAGCTCGGAGACCGGACAGGACGTCGTCGGGTCGTACGGCAGGTGTCACGTGCCGAACAACCAGCCGCAGTATCGCACAGGGCCGCTCTCCCGGCCTATCAGGCTGTGGATACGTCGCCTCCAGCCCGGCCACGGCGGCCCGGCAGTCGAACGTCCGCATCCCGTTCTTCGCCATGCGCTGGACCTCGACCGTCCCTGCGGAGAGGAACGCCTTCACAGCGCGCTCGGTGTCGTCGGCGGCGACCCCGTCGAGCCTGAGCTCCCAGACCGACGCGGTCAGCCGGTCCGCGAGCCCCGATGTCCGTGCCTCGACCGCGTCCGTGATGTCGAGACCGGCCGGGAGCGACTCGTCGAGCAGGACCCGGAGCCGCTCGGGGTCCCGGGCCTCGGTGAGCGCGATCTCGAGGTACTCCGCCTCCGAGCCCGTACCGGTGGGCGCGGCGTTCGCGTAGGACACCTTGGGATGCGGGGTGAAGCCCGCCGAGTACGCCATCGGCACCCCGGCACGGCGCAGCGCACGTTCGAACGCACGCTGGAAGTCGCGGTGACTGGTGAACCGGAGGCGGCCGCGCTTGGTGTAGCGCAGTCGGATGCGCTGCACCGCGGGTGCGGGCGGCGGGCCTTCGGGCTGTCGCTTGCCCAGTGGTTCTTCTCCTCGGTGCGGGGCGGACGCGGTGGCGCGCCGCCCTCTGGCCTGCGTGCGTCCCCGCTGGGCCCTCTCCCGGCTCACCCTCGCTTGTGGAGGGAGATCTCGGGTCCGGGGCCCCCGTCGGGGACGGTCCGTATGGGTTGTGTGCCTTCCAGGTTACGCGCCCGTGCCGCCGCCGGTTCCGCGACCGGCACCTCCCCGGGCCCGCCGACGAGCGCGCGCCACGCCGCCCGGCGCGCCTCCCGCACGGTCTCCCGGGCCGAGGCGAGCGCTCCTCGCACGGCCTTTCCGGCCGCGATGCCCGCACGCCTGGCGGGACCCCACACCTGATCGCGGACGAAGTGGCCGACCGGGGTGCACACCTCGCGGTAGACCCACACCGCGGGGCGCCCGAGCAGATTCCAGGCGAGCCACTTCAATGCACGGCCGACGGCGCGCGAGACGTATCCCGCGATCCGCCAGGCGACCTTGAGCGCGTCGGCGGTCTCCCGCCCGAGTACGGCGAGGAACCGCCCGACGGGGAGGAGGATCCAGCGGTGGACGAAGACGGCGGGGACGACGACCAGCACCCGGACGAGCCAGACCACGGCCGTCCACACCCCGAGCGCGGCAGGCACGACGGCCCGCGCCCACAGCCAGACCAGGCCATGCCCGAGCGGGGTGAGCACCCACCGGTACAACGCGCTCCACGGCCACACGACCACCGCCCACACCAACCAGCCCACACCCCGGCCGAACGGCACAAGCAACGCCCCGTACACCCACACCAGACCGTGCCCCAGCGGAGTCAGCACCCACCGGTACAACGCGCTCCACGGCCACACGACCACCGCCCACACCAACCAGCCCACACCCCGGCCGAACGGCACAAGCAACGCCCCGTACACCCACACCAGACCGTGCCCCAGCGGAGTCAGCACGGCCCGGTAGAGCCACGCGAGCGGCACGGCGATGCCGTACCTGGCGACCGGCACGATCACATACCGCCAGAGAGCGACCCACGGCCAGTAGAAGACCGCCCTGCACAGCCACCACGCACCGTCGGCGACCATGGCGGCCGTCCAGCCGATCGCCCGGCCGACGGGAACGAGCAGGGTCTCGTACACAAAGGCCAGCGCCCGCCCGAGCGGGCGCAGCAGCACCCGGTGCAGCGCCTTCCCGCAGACGACGAGCAGATCCCAGACCATGCGTACGGGCACGACGACCAGCAGGACCACGATCCGCACCGGGATCCTGACGGCGATGGTGAGACAGCCTTCGGCCTCCGTCGGCTGTTCACGTTTCTCAAGCTCCACGATGTGCATGGACGCGACAAGCCGACCGGAGGTTCCCGTCACCCCCGCGCCGACGGCGTCAGGTCAGCGCAGCGAATCCGCGGGCCGGCGCTCCTGCACGAGCGTCGGTGCCGCGGGCGCCCGCCGGGCGTCCCACCACGTACGCAGCCGCCGCTCCAGCGGGCGTTCCACGGCGTAGTGCAACGCCGCGGCGCCGGCGAGCGAGACAACGAGAATGACCCCGTACCACTGCAGGTTCGACCAGCTCACCATCTCCTTCCCGAACCTGTCGCGGGCGATGTAGATGAAGGTCGCGTGGACGAGGTAGAACGCGTACGACCACTCGCCGAGCAGAACCAGCGGACGCCAGCGCAGCAGCGACCGCTTGCCGGTGAGGTCGCGCCAGGCGACTGTGGCGATCATCGCGGCGCAGAAGAAGATGATCCACTCTTCCTTCGTGACCCGGACGAAGGCGGCGAAGGTGTTTCCGGCCCGCTGGTCCGCGGTGGTGACCAGCCAGCCGACGAAGCCGGCGGCGCCCAGGAAGACCCAGAGGGGGGCGACGCGCACCCGCCAGCCCGAGAGCATGGCGCGCGCGATGGCGATCCCGATGACGAACTCGCTCAGCCGCACCACGGGGAGCGGCAGTTCCGCCGCCCAGGAATGCGGCCGGAACCAGACGTAGACGCGGTAGGCGAAGGCCGCGGCGAAACCGAGGGCCATCGCCACGAGGGCGCCGCGCACCCTCAGCCGCCGGAAGAGCCGATGCAGCGGCGGGAACAGGGCGTAGAAGAAGAACTCACAGGTCAGCGTCCAGGCCGCCGGATTCCCCGAGTACAGCAGGACCGGGTCACGCCACCAGCCCTGGATCAGTGGGACGGACAGCAGAAGGATTCCGATGCTGACCGGCTTGACCCAGCTCTGTGCCGGGTCGGGGCTGTAGCTGTAGAAAACGGGGATCGCGAACAGCAGGGCGACGAAGTGCGCGGGGTAGATCCGGGCGAAACGTCGCCAGTAGAAGGTGGGCGCGGTGACGCCCGGCCGCGCCGACCAGGTCAGCACGAACCCGGACAGCACGAAGAAGAGCGTCACCCCGTACTTCCCGAAGCCGACGACCTCATGGACCGGCAGCGGCGCCAGATTGGTCATGTGGTGGGCGAAGACGCCGAAGGCGGCCCACCAACGCAGTCCGGTGAGGGAGTCGAGTCGGCCGGCCCGGGAAGGCGGGACAGCCGCCGTCGACTGGTTCATGAAGTTGGTCACTCTCGTCGAGTTCGTCGTGGTCTCGCCAGAGTGTAAGGGAGGGCACCTGTTCGACAATGGGGAACTCCCCGCTGTCGGCCGCGAGGCGTCGGGGAGCCCTCGCTCATCTCAACTTCCGCCGGACGAGCGACTATTGGCGATGGGGCCCCCGTGCTCGCGTCAGTGCGCAAGAGCGCCCGCGGCGGGCGCCGACACGGCGTTCTTGACCGTGCCGGGGCCAGAGCTCCCGAGGTCCAGCTCGAGCTCCGCATCCCACCCGATGCCAGGGAACGCCTGATCGTCAAAGCGGGACACTTTCCCGGACGTTGTCCGCTGACGCCGTCGGCCCCGTCCGGTGTGGACGGGGCCGACGGAGCGGGCAGTGCTACTTGTTGACGACCGACAGCGGCAGCAGCTTCTTGCCGGTGGGGCCGATCTGGATGTCGAGGCCCAGCTGAGGACACACACCGCAGTCGAAGCACGGCGTCCAGCGGCAGTCCTCGACCTCGGTCTCGTCGAGCGAGTCCTGCCAGTCCTCCCAGAGCCAGTCCTTGTCGAGACCGGAGTCCAGGTGGTCCCAGGGCAGGACCTCCTCGTACGTGCGCTCACGCGTGGTGTACCAGTCGACGTCGACGCCGAACTCCGGCAGGGTCTTCTCCGCGCACTGCATCCACCGCTCGTACGAGAAGTGCTCACGCCAGCCGTCGAAGCGGCCGCCGTCCTCGTAGACGGCGCGGATGACGGCACCGACGCGGCGGTCGCCCCGGGAGAGCAGGCCCTCGACGATGCCGGGCTTGCCGTCGTGGTAGCGGAAGCCGATCGAGCGGCCGTACTTCTTGTCGCCGCGGATCTTGTCGCGCAGCTTCTCGAGGCGGGCGTCGGTCCCCTCGGCGGAGAGCTGGGGGGCCCACTGGAACGGGGTGTGCGGCTTGGGTACGAAGCCGCCGATCGACACGGTGCAGCGGATGTCGTTGGAGCCGGAGACCTCGCGGCCCTTCTTGATGACGTGGGTCGCCATGTCGGCGATCTGCAGCACGTCGTCGTCGGTCTCGGTGGGCAGACCGCACATGAAGTACAGCTTCACCTGGCGCCAGCCGTTGCCGTACGCGGTGGCGACGGTCCTGATGAGGTCCTCTTCCGAGACCATCTTGTTGATGACCTTGCGCATCCGCTCGGAGCCGCCCTCGGGGGCGAACGTCAGGCCGGAACGGCGGCCGTTGCGGGTGAGCTCGTTCGCCAGGTCGACGTTGAAGGCGTCGACGCGGGTGGACGGGAGGGACAGACCGATCTTGTCCGCCTCATAGCGGTCCGCGAGGCCCTTGGCGATGTCGCCGATCTCGCTGTGGTCCGCGGAGGACAGCGAGAGGAGGCCGACCTCCTCGAAGCCGGTCGCCTTCAGACCCTTCTCGACCATCTCGCCGATGCCGGTGATGCTGCGCTCCCGCACCGGGCGGGTGATCATGCCGGCCTGGCAGAAGCGGCAGCCCCGGGTGCAGCCGCGGAAGATCTCCACGGACATCCGCTCGTGGACGGTCTCGGCGAGCGGGACGAGGGGCTGCTTGGGGTAGGGCCACTCGTCGAGGTCCATCACGGTGTGCTTGGACACGCGCCACGGCACGCCGGACCGGTTCGGCACGACACGGCCGATGCGGCCGTCCGGCAGGTACTCGACGTCGTAGAAGCCCGGGATGTACACCCCGCCGGTCTTCGCCAGCCGCAGGAGCAGCTCCTCGCGGCCGCCGGGACGCCCTTCCGCCTTCCAGGCGCGGATGATGTCGGTGATCTCCAGGACGGCCTGCTCGCCGTCTCCGATCACCGCCGCGTCGATGAAGTCCGCGATGGGCTCGGGGTTGAACGCCGCGTGGCCGCCCGCGAGCACGATCGGGTCGTCGATCGTGCGGTCCTTGGCTTCCAGGGGGATGCCGGACAGATCGAGGGCCGTCAGCATGTTCGAGTAGCCCAGCTCGGTGGAGAAGCTCAGTCCGAGGACGTCGAACGCCTTGACCGGGCGGTGGCTGTCCACGGTGAACTGCGGCACGCCGTGCTCGCGCATCAGCGCTTCGAGGTCCGGCCAGACGCTGTAGGTACGCTCGGCGAGCACGCCCTCGCGCTCGTTCAGTACCTCGTAGAGGATCATGACGCCCTGGTTGGGCAGCCCGACCTCGTACGCGTCGGGGTACATGAGCGCCCAGCGGACGTCGCACTCGTCCCACGGCTTGGCGGTGGAGTTCAGCTCACCGCCGACGTACTGGATGGGCTTCTGCACATGCGGGAGCAGAGCTTCGAGCTGTGGGAAGACCGACTCGGCAGACATCTGGAACCTTCGTGGGCTGGCAGGGGGCGACTCTCAAGCGTAACCCGACCGGATTCACCCCTTGTACGCGATCGCCGGAAGGTCACTTCGTGAGTGACGCCCGCAGCCCCGGCCTTGACGCCTTCGCCCATACTCCGGGCAGCTCGCGCTCGCGATCCGCGGCCATGGCCTCCTCCTGGCCGTAGAGCAGGCCCCAGGTGAAGGAGGACTCACCGGCCGCCTGGGCCTGGACCGCCAGATCGCGCAGGGTCCCGCGGGCGACGACGCTGTCCTGGTGGTCGCCGAGCACGGTCTGGACGGCCTTCATCCGGCGGGCGAACTTCCCGGCGGCCTTGCCCAGGGCGGGGGTGGCGGCCTCGGCGGCGTAGCGGGCGCGTTTGGCGCCCTTGCGGGCTTCGTGCATGGCGACGTCGCGCTCGTGCCCTGCGGGGAGGTCGAGTGCGCGCTCCACTCGGCCTGCCAGCCGTTCGTAGTCCCTGATCACCGCCTTGGGCAACGCGTCGGACGGGGCGTCGGCGGCGGCGTTCCGCAGCGGCGGGTCGTCGAGCAGGGCGTCGAGCGCGTCCAGCAGGGTGCGGTAGCGCCTGCTGTCGAGTACGGCGACGGAGCGCTTGCGGGCGTCCGCGCGGTGGGCGGTGCCCCAGGTGCGCAGCCGTCCGCGTACGGGTCCGAGGAGCAGTGTCCTCGGCAGTGCCTCGATCCGGGCCAGGAGCCGTTCGGAGAGCACTTCCTGGTCCCGGGCGACGCCGAGTTCCCCGGCGAGCCACTTGAGCTCGTCCCCGAGTGGGTCGGTGACGGTACGGTCGATGATCTTGCGGTAGGTCTTGAATCCGCTGCGCATGCGGCGGGTGGCCACGCGCATCTGGTGCACCGCGTCGGGCAGGTCGCGGCGTACGGCGGGGTCGAGCGCGACGATGGCGTCCCGCTGCTCCCTCAGGTAGGCGAGCACGTGCTCCCCGGCGTGCTTCTTCTTCAGGCGTGCGCCGCGGTCCCGGACGGTCCCCGCGGCCTGCGGCACCTTCGGTGCGGTGTGGTCCTTGCCGGCGGGTGATCGCGCGGTATCGGCGTCTCGGGACGATTCCAGGGCCTCTGCGGTGCCTGCGGGGGCCACGGCGACGGGTGGTGCCTTCGGTGCGGGGGCCGAGTCCGGGGAGGGCTCGGTCTCCGCCAGGGCGCGCGCGAGTTTGGACGTCGCCGAGGAGCGGCGGATGCCCGCCTTGCGCAGGCGCTTGTCGACGGAGTCGAGGATCGCGGGGTCGGCGTCGTCGGCGAGCTCTGCTTCGATCTCCGTCCAGGTGGTCGTGGTGCCGCCGTCGCCGAGGCGTTCGGCGCGTACGGAGTCGACACTGAGCTCGGCCAGGAGTTCGCCCTGGTCGTCGACCAGATGGCTGATACTGCGGGTGGAGAGCAGCCGTACGACGGGGACGAGGGGTGTGTCGCGGGTGCGGGAGCGCAGGAGTGCGGCAAGGGAGTGCGGGAGTGCCGGGGAGAGGGGGGCGCGGATCTCGTCGCGGATGCCGGTGGCGACGGGGAACTTCAGGTGCCATCCCTCGTCGTCGCCGCCGGTGCGGCGGCGCAGGGTGATCTCGTCGGCGGCGAGACGCAGGTCCGCGGTGTCGTAGTACACGGCGTCGAGCTCGGTGACGCCCTTGTCGATGACGTCGGATACCGCCGCCACTCTGGTCAGGTCCGGGACGCGGGTCTCGCCGGTGGCTTCGTACTTCCGCTCGATCTCTCGCTTCGTATCCGCCATGAACAAAATCTAGACCGCCGGACTGGCCGACGTCAGCATGCACTAGGCCGACATGGGCCGCTGCACCTTGATCGACTGGAGGAGTCCGACGGCCACCCAGACCGCGAACATCGACGAGCCGCCGTACGACACGAACGGCAGGGGCAGTCCTGCGACGGGCATGATGCCCAGGGTCATGCCGATGTTCTCGAAGGCCTGGAAGGCGAACCAGGCGATGATCCCGGCCGCGACGATCGTGCCGTACAGCTCGGTCGTCTCGCGTGCGATCCGGCAGGCCCGCCACAGCACGACGCCGAGCAGGAAGAGGATGAAGCCGGCCCCGAGGAAGCCCAGCTCCTCCCCCGCCACCGTGAACACGAAGTCGGTCTGCTGTTCGGGGACGAACTGGCCGGTGGTCTGGGAGCCCTTGAAGAGGCCGGTGCCGATCAGTCCGCCGGAGCCGATCGCGATGCGCGCCTGGTTGGTGTTGTAGCCGACGCCGGCCGGGTCGAGCTCGGGGTTGGCGAAGGCCGCGAAGCGGTTGATCTGGTACTCGTCGAGCAATCCGAGCATGGTGACGAGGAACGCGCCCGCGACTCCGGCGCCGATCAGCCCGAGGACCCAGCGGTTGGACGCCCCGGAGGCGAGCAGCACCCCGAGCACGATCACGGCCATGACCATGACCGAGCCGAGGTCCGGCATCAGCATGACGATGGCCATCGGGACCGCCGCGAGGACCAGCGACTTGGCCACGATGCCGTGGTCGGGGTGCTCCTGGTCTCCGGCGTCGACCTGGGCCGCGAGCATCATCGCCATGCCCACGATGATCGTGATCTTCACGAATTCGGAGGGCTGGAGCGAGAAGCCGCCGCCGATGACGATCCAGGCGTGGGCTCCGTTGATGGTCGCGCCGAGCGGGGTGAGGACCAGCAGGACCAGCAGCACCGAGATCCCGTACAGCACCGGCACGGCTCCGCGCAGGGTGCGGTGGCCCAGCCAGACGGTGCCGACCATCAGGGCCAGGCCGATTCCGGTGTTCAGCACATGGCGGAACAGGAAGTAGTACGGGTCGCCCTGGTTGAGCTCGGTGCGGTTGCGGGTGGCGGACCACACCAGCAGCGCTCCGATGACCGACAGCGCGATGGCGGACAGCAGCATCGGCCAGTCGAGCCGGCGCAGTATCGAGTCACGCGCGGTGAGTCTGGCCCAGGAGCCGCGTGAGGGCGCGTAGCGCGCGACCGAGAATCCGTTGCTTCCGGACACGTCAGTCCCTCCGTCCCGTGGCGGGCGGGCCGGCGAGCACCGGTTCCTCCGGCTTCGGCTCCTGCGGGACGTACGGCTTGATCCTGGGCGCGTCGATCGAGCCGTCGGGCTGGATCTTCGGCAGCGTCTTCTGCGGCTGGGGCAGCAGGGCCTTCTTCAGGTCCTGGTTGCCTTCCTGGTCGAGTCCGTAGAGCGCGTTGTAGACGTTGCGCACGGCGGGTCCCGAGGCCCCCGAGCCCGTACCACCCTGGGAGATGGTCATGACGATCGAGTAGTCGTTGGTGTACGTCGCGAACCACGAGGTCGTCTGCTTGCCGTGGACCTCGGCGGTACCGGTCTTGGCGTGCATCGGGATCTTGTCCTGCGGCCAGCCACCGAAACGCCAGGCGGCGGTACCGCGGGTCGCGACTCCCGCGAGGGCCTCGTCTATCAAGTCGCGGGTCTTGGCGTCCATCGGCAGCTTGCCGTGGGACTTGGGCTTGATCTCCCGGACGTTCTTGCCGTCGGCGCTGACGATCGCCTTGCCGACGGTCGGGTTGAAGAGCGTGCCGCCGTTGGAGATCGCCGCGTAGATGGTGGCCATCTGGATGGGGGTGACGAGCGTGTCGCCCTGGCCGATGGAGTAGTTGACGGAGTCACCGGCACGCATGAGATTGCCTTCGAGGCAGTTCTCGTAGGACAGCTGCTGGATGTAGTCGCCGCCCTTCTTCCCGATCTTGCACCAGTACTCCTTGTTCGCCTCCCAGAACTTCTGCTTCCAGCGGCGGTCCGGCACCCGGCCGGTGACCTCGTTGGGCAGGTCGATCCCGGTCTCCGCGCCGAGGCCGAACTGGTGGGCGGTCTTGTAGAACCAGTCCGCCGGACTCTTCTTCGGCTTGATGCCACCGTCCTTCCTCCACTGCTGGTGGGCAAGGGCGTAGTAGACGGTGTCGCAGGAGACCTCGAGGGCCTGGCCGAGGGTGATGCTGCCGTGGCCCTGGGACTCGAAGTTGGTGAAGACCTGGTTGCCGATCGAGTACGAACTCGGGCACGGATACTGGCCGTTGAAGTCGTATCCGGCGTTGACCGCGGCGGTGGTGGGGACCACCTTGAAGATCGAGCCGGGTGCGGCCTGCCCCTGGATGGCCCGGTTGAGCAGCGGGAAGTTGGAGTTCTTGCCGGTGAGCCTGGCGTAGTCCTTGGCGGAGATACCGCCGACCCAGGCGTTCGGATCGTAGGTGGGCAGCGAGGCCATCGCCACCACCCGTCCGGTCTTGGACTCCATGACCACGATGGCGCCCGAGTCGGCCTTGTAGTTCTCTCCGGTGTTGTCGTCGAAGACCTTGCGGGCTTCCTTCATCGCATTGTTGAGCTCCCACTCGGCGACCGCCTGCACCCGGGCGTCGATGGAGGTGACGACATTGGCACCGGGCTCGGCCTTGTCCGCCTTGGCCTCACCCATGACCCGGCCGAGGTTGTCGACCTCGTAGCGGGTGACGCCGGCCTTGCCGCGCAGCTCCTTGTCGTAGGTGCGCTCGAGTCCCGAGCGGCCGACCTGGTCGGAGCGGAGGTAGGGCGATTCGGTGTTCTTCGCCTTCTCGAGCTCCTCGTCGGTGACGGGCGAGAGGTAGCCGAGGACCTGCGAGGTGTTCGCCTTCCCGGGGGCCCCGTAGCGGCGTACGGCGGTCGGCTCGGCGGTGATGCCGGGGAAGTCCTCGGCGCGCTCGCGGATCTGCAGGGCCTGCTGGGTGGTGGCCTCGTCGGTGACCGGGATGGGCTGGTAAGGGGAACCGTTCCAGCAGGGCTGCGGCGTCTTGGAGTCACACAGCCGCACCTTGTCCATGACGTCCTTCGGCTTCATACCGAGGACCCCGGCGAGCCGGGTGAGGACGCCTTTGCCGTCGTCCTTCATCTTCAGCAGCTCGGTGCGCGACGCGGAGACCACGAGCCGGGTCTCGTTGTCGGCGAGCGGGACTCCGCGGGCGTCGAGGATGGAGCCGCGGACGGCGGGCTGGACGACCCGCTGGACGCCGTTGCCGGAAGCCTCCTTGGCGTACTCCTCACCGTTGCGGATCTGGATGTACCAGAGCCGGCCGCCGAGGGTGGCCAGGAGGGAGAAGACCAGGATCTGGATGACCACGAGCCGGATCTGCACGCGGGGTGTTCGCCCGGTCTCGGGAATGTTGCTCACGCTGCCGATACCCCCTCGGTCACAGTCGCTTGATGCCCTTGATACGGCCCGCACGGGACGCCCTCGACTTGGCCGCCTTCACCCGCAGACCGCCGCCGCGCTGGCTGCCGATGCGCAGTCCGGTGCCGAACGAGGTCCAGCCGCCGGACACGTCACCGGCACCGGTCTGACTCTCGGTGAGCGGATCGTTCTCCGCGCGTCTGGCCAGGGCCATGATCCACGGCACGGTGAACGGCGCGAGCAGCAGATCGTAGACGGCCGCGGTGAACAGCAGTGAGCCGAGGCCGACATGGCGGGCGGCGGTGTCGCCGACGAGTGCGCCCACGCCCGCGTAGAGCAGGGTGGAGCCGATGGCCGCGGCGACGACCACCACCATCGGTCCGGTGGCGGAGGTGAGCCTGCCGTTGTCCGGCCTGACCAGCCCGGCGAGATAGCCGATCAGGCACAGCACGAGGGCGTAGCGGCCGGCGGCGTGGTCCGCGGGCGGGGCGAGGTCGGCGAGCAGGCCCGCCCCGAAGCCGATGAGGGCGCCGCTGGTGTGTCCGTACACGAGCGCGAGGGCGAGCACGACGAGCAGCATCAGATCGGGTACGGCGCCGGGCAGCTGGAGCCTCGCGAGGACCGTGACCTGGACGACCAGGGCGACCACGACGAGGGTGGTGGAGAGCAGCATCCGGTTGAAGCGCATCATGTTCGGCTCTTCCTGCTACTCGTCGTCCCGGCCGGTGTCCGTACCGGCGCTTCCGGTGGCGGTGGGGCTGGCCGGGTCTCTGCGTGGTGCGGTGTCGGCCGCGGTGTCCGCTCCGTCGCCCGCTGCGCCGGCCGAGGGCGTCACCGTGACGGTGACCGTCGGGGTGGGGACCGGCTTGGGCTTCGGCGGGAGGACGGAGTCACGCGGGTCGCTACGGGGCGCCTGGACCACGACGCCGACGATGTCCAGCTTGGAGAACGCCACATACGGGCGGACGTAGACGGTCCGGGTGAGGGCGCCGCCCGAGGGGTCGACGCGGACCACCTCGCCGACCGGCACCCCGGGGACGAACGGCTTGCCGGCCTGGGAGCCGAAGGTGACCAGCCGGTCGCCCTTGTGCACCTTGGCCTTGCCGTTGAGCATCTGGACGGACAGCGGACGGTCGCCCTGGCCGGTCGCGAAGCCGAGCTCGTCGGTCCGTTCCATCCGGGTGCCGACCGTGAAGTCCGGGTCGCTGGCGAGCAGTACGGTCGAAGTCTCCGGGCCGACGGTGGTGACCCGGCCGACCAGTCCGTCGCCGTTGAGCACGGTCATGTCGCGGACGATGCCGTCCTTGGAACCGATGTCGATGGTCACGGTCCAGGAGAAACCCTGGGCGGCTCCTATGGCGATGACCTCCGCGCCCTTGATGCCGTACTGCCCGTGGGCGGCCTTCTTGAGCATGGCGTCGAGCTGGCTGACGCGGCTGCGGTTGCGGATGTCGCTGCCGAGCCTCGCCTTGAGGGCCGCGTTCTCCCGCTCGAGCACGGCGATGCGGTCATGGCGCTCCCCCGAGTCGCGGATCGCGCCGATCGCGTTGCCGATCGGGTCGACGGCTGCCGCCACACCGTTCTCGACCGGGCCGAAGACGGCGGCGGCGGCCTGCCGGGCGCCGTCCACCGGTGATTCCTGGCCGCCGCGGATGTCCACCGTGATCAGTGCGAACGCGATGGCGATCAGCAGGACCAGGAGCAGCCGGCTCTCTTTGGTGTCCCTCACGTGCGGCGGCCGTGCCCTTCCTCGTCGGACTGGGTGTGCGTGCGGTGGCTTTGTGCCGTTATATCAACGATCTGACGTGGAGTCCGGGCAGCGCCCTTACGAGGCACTCCCCGGCCTTCGGCCGGGGGCCCACCTGCTCCCGGTGGCTCGCTCCGGGGCCCTCCGCCTGGCTGCTACCGGCGCGGCTGGGCGTCCAGCACCTGCTGCAGAGCCTCGAACTCCTCGACGCATTTGCCGGATCCGAGCGCGACCGAGTCCAGGGGGTCTTCGGCGATGTGGATGGGCATGCCGGTCTCATGGCGCAGCCGCTCGTCCAGACCGCGCAGCAGGGCGCCGCCGCCGGTGAGGACGATGCCGCGGTCCATGACGTCGCCGGACAGCTCCGGCGGGCACTTGTCGAGCGTGGTCTTCACCGCGTCGACGATCGCGTTGACCGGCTCCTCGATGGCCTTGCGCACCTCGGCGGCGGAGATGACCACGGTCTTCGGCAGACCTGAGACCAGGTCACGGCCGCGGATCTCGGTGTGCTCGTCGGATGCGAGGTCGAACGCCGAACCGATGGTGAGCTTGATGCTCTCCGCGGTCCGCTCGCCAAGGAGGAGGCTGTACTCCTTCTTGACGTGCTGGATGATCGCGTTGTCCAGCTCGTCACCGGCGACCCGGATGGACTGGGCCGTGACGATGCCGCCGAGGGAGATCACGGCGACCTCGGTGGTGCCGCCGCCGATGTCCACGACCATGTTGCCCGTTGCCTCATGGACGGGCAGGCCGGCGCCGATCGCAGCCGCCATCGGCTCCTCGATGATGTGCACCTGGCGGGCACCGGCTTGGGTGGACGCCTCGATGACCGCGCGGCGCTCGACCCCCGTGATCCCGGAGGGAACACAGACCACGATGCGGGGGCGGGCCGCCCATCGGCGCTTGTGGATCTTGAGGATGAAATAGCGGAGCATTCGCTCGGTGATCTCGAAGTCGGCGATGACGCCGTCCTTCAGCGGACGCACCGCCACGATGTTGCCGGGGGTACGGCCGATCATCTTCTTGGCTTCGGAGCCAACCGCGAGGATGCCGCCGGTGTTGGTGTTGATGGCGACGACGGACGGCTCGTTGAGGACGATCCCGCGACCCCTGACGTACACCAGCGTGTTGGCGGTCCCGAGGTCGACAGCCATGTCACGGCCGATGAACGACATTGAGTTCCCCTTGTTTCCCATGAGGATGCGTCGGGCCTTCCCAAATCGAGCTTTGATGGCTTATTAGGCAGGCGAGGAGGTGCAGTGGCGTGAAGGGTTCCATCGTAGTGCCGCATGCGGGGACACTGCGCGCTGGGCCCACCTCAATAAGGGTGACGACGAGTCGCGGCGAAGCGTTCCCGCTATGACCATATGTATGCCGAAGGGCGACCGAAATTCCTTCGGTCGCCCCAGGGTATGGGCGCTGTATGGCTGACGACTGATCAGGAAAGGCCCGGGAAGAAAATCTTCAGTTCCCTGATGGCGGACTCTTCGGAGTCCGAGGCATGGATCAGGTTTTCCCGGACGATCGTGCCGTAATCCCCCCGGATGGAGCCCGGCGCGGCGGCGATCGGGTCGGTCGGTCCGGCCAGGGCGCGCACGCCCTCGATGACGCGCTCGCCCTCGACGACCATCACGACGACGGGGCCCGAGGACATGAAGGCGACCAGCGGCTCGTAGAAGGGCTTGCCCTTGTGCTCGCCGTAGTGCTGCTCCAGGGTCTCCTGGTCCAGGTCGCGCAGCTCCAGCGCGGTGATCTGCCAGCCGGCCTTGCGCTCGATACGGCCGATGATCTCGCCGATCAGACCGCGGCGTACGGCATCGGGCTTGAGCAGGACGAGCGTGCGCTGGCTCACGTGCGGGCTCCTTCGAGTGCGGGTCTCGGCACGAGCCGGCTCAGAGGCTCGGGCGAGGGGTGCTGCGGACGATCCGGTGGTGCTGCACTTCAGAGGCTACAGGGCGGTAGGGACGGCCCATCGGCCACGGTCACCACCGGGCTCCGCCCACTCGCGCGCTCGCCGGCGGGACAGCCCTGAGCATGCGCGGAGGCGGGCCGCCGGGTCCGTACCGGGCGGTCTCCGAGGACCAGCCCGGACAGCGACTCGTCAGTCGGCGTCACCGCCGGGGGCCGCACCGGCGGCCTCCTGCTGTGCCCACCGGGCCTTCGCCTCGTCGACCTTGCGGCCGTAGTGGACCGAGGCCCACCACAGCCCCGCGAAGACCGCTCCCAGGACGAACATCACCGGGACCACGAAGCCACTGGCGATCAGACCGATCTGCAGGGCCCAGCCAAGCTGCACCCCACCGGGACGGGTGATCATTCCGCACAGCAGCACCGAGAGCAGCATCGCGACGCCGCAGACCGTCCAGACCGTGGTCATGGACAGACCGGGGTCCTTCATGGCCACCAGCCCGGCGAAGCCGATCACGAAGAATTCGCCGATCAGTGTGGAGGCGCAGAGCGTACGCATCGGATTCAGCCCCTCCCCAGCAGCAGCCGGGCCTCGCCGACCGTGAACACGGAACCGGTCACCAGGACGCCCGCGCCCGAGTACTCCGCCTCTTCCTCGGCCAGCGTGATCGCCGCTTCCAGGGCGTCGTCGAGCCGCGGTTCGACGACCACCCGCTCATCGCCGAAGACCTCGACCGCGACGGCGGCGAGCGCATCGGCGTCCATGGAGCGATGGCTGGAGTTCTGGGTGACGACGATCTCCGTGAAGACGGGCTCGAAGGCTTCGAGGACCGCCTTCACGTCCTTGTCGTCGCTCGCGCCGACCACTCCGATGAGCCGCGAGAAGCCGAACGCCTCCGTGATGCCGTCGGCCGTCGCCCGCGCGCCCGCCGGATTGTGGGCGGCGTCCAGGACGACGGTCGGGCTGCGGCGCACGACCTCGAGGCGGCCCGGCGAGGTGACGGAGGCGAAGGCGGTGCGCACGGTGTCCACGTCGAGCGTGTGGGCGTGCTGCTCGCCGATGCCGAAGAACGCCTCGACCGCGGCCAGCGCCACCGAGGCGTTGTGCGCCTGGTGGGCGCCGTACAGCGGAAGGAAGATCTCTTCGTACTCCCCGCCGAGCCCGCGCAGCGTCAGCAACTGCCCGCCGACCGCGACCTCCCGGGAGACCACGCCGAACTCCATGCCTTCACGGGCGACCGTGGCATCGACCTCGACGGCCTTCTTCAGCATGACCTGCGCGGCGTCAACCGGCTGCTGTGCCAGGACGACCGTCGCACCCTGCTTGATGACACCGGCCTTCTCCACGGCGATCTCGGCAGGGGTGGTGCCGAGCCGGTCGGTGTGGTCCAGGTCGATCGGGGTGACCACGGCGACCGAGCCGTCGATGACGTTGGTCGCGTCCCAGCTGCCGCCCATGCCGACCTCGACGACGGCCACGTCCACGGGCGCGTCGGCGAACGCGGCGTACGCCATGCCCGTCAGCACCTCGAAGAAGGACAGCCTGAACTCCTGGGCGGCGTCGACCATCTCGACGTACGGCTTGATGTCGCGGTAGGTCGCGACGAAACTCTCGGCCTCGATCGGGGCGCCGTCCAGACTGATCCGCTCGGTGATCGACTGGATGTGTGGAGAGGTGTACCGCCCGGTGCGCAGGTCGAAGGCGCTGAGGAGCGCCTCGATCATGCGGGCCGTGGACGTCTTGCCGTTGGTGCCGGTGATGTGGATCGAGGGGTACGCGCGCTGCGGCTCCCCCAGCACGTCCATCAGTGCCGAGATACGGCTGACCGACGGCTCCAGCTTGGTCTCGCCCCAGCGGGACGCGAGCTCCTGCTCGACCTCGCGCAGGGCCTTGTCCACCTCGGGATCGGCGGGGCGCGCGGGCACCTGGTCGACGCGGGGCGATCCGGCCTGGGTGCGCAGGGTGCGGCTGCCGGCCTCGATCACCGCCAGGTCCGGGTCACGGTCGGTCTCGGCGTCGACGATCTCGTCGAAGTCGTCGGGCTCATCGATGGGGCGCGGCTGCTGCTCACTCACACTGCCAGTCTACGGAGGCCGTGTCGGGGAGCCGACGGCGCCGGGGCGGTAGGGGCGGCGCGCCGCCCCACCGGGCCCCGTCCGGCACAGTCCGCACGGCCCCCGACACGCAAGGGCCCCCGGAGCCGGGTGGCTCCGGGGGCCCGGGTGCGCCAGTGGGTGCCGTGCGGGCGGGACACCCCGCCGGGGCGGGCCGGTGTCTGCCGGCGTCAGCCCTGGGGCAGCTTCTCGAGCTGGGCGGCGATGCGCGCGATGTCCTCCTCGGCCTTGGCGAGCCGGCCGCGGATCTTGCCGACGACATCGTCCGGCGCCTTGGACAGGAAGGCCTCGTTGCCGAGCTTCGCCGTGGCCTGGGCCTTCTCCTTCTCGGCGGCCGCGAGGTCCTTGGCGAGCCGCTTGCGCTCCGCGGCGACGTCGATCACACCGGACAGATCCAGTGCGACCTCGGCGCCCGCGACCGGAAGCGTCGCCGTCGCGTGGAAGGAGTCGCCCTCCGGCTGCAGCCGCAGCAGCTGCCGGATCGCGCCCTCGTGCGGTGCCAGCGCCGTGCCGTCGAGCGTGAGACGGGCCGGGACCTTCTGGCCGGGCTGCAGGCCCTGGTCGGAGCGGAATCGGCGGACCTCGGTGACGACCTGCTGGACGAGCTCGATCTCCCGCTCGGCGGCGGTGTCACGGAAAGCGCTGTCCTTCGGCCAGTCGGCGATCACGACCGACTCGCCACCCGTGAGGGTGGTCCACAGCGTCTCGGTGACGAACGGGACGACCGGGTGCAGCAGGCGCAGCGTGACGTCGAGGACCTCGCCGAGGACCCGTGCGGAGACCTTCGCGGGCTCACCGCCGCCCATGAACGTGGTCTTGGACAGCTCGACGTACCAGTCGAAGACCTCGTCCCACGCGAAGTGGAACAGCGTCTCGGACAGCTTGGCGAACTGGTAGTCCTCGTAGTACGCGTCGACCTCGGCGACCACCGAGTTCAGCCGGGAGAGGATCCAGCGGTCGGTCGCCGACATCTGCTCGGGCGAGGGCAGCGGGCCCTCGACCGTGGCGCCGTTCATCAGCGCGAAGCGCGTGGCGTTCCAGATCTTGTTGGCGAAGTTGCGCGAGCCCTGGACCCAGTCCTCGCCGATCGGGACGTCGACACCCGGGTTGGCGCCGCGCGCGAGTGTGAAGCGCAGTGCGTCGGAGCCGTACTTGTCCATCCAGTCCAGCGGGTTGACCGCGTTCCCGAAGGACTTCGACATCTTCTTGCCGAACTGGTCACGGACCATGCCGTGCAGCGCGATGGTGTGGAACGGCGGGGTGCCGTCCATCGCGTACAGCCCGAACATCATCATCCGTGCGACCCAGAAGAAGAGGATGTCGTAGCCGGTGACCAGGACGGAGTTCGGATAGAACTTCGCGAGGCTCTCGGTCTGCTCGGGCCAGCCGAGCGTGGAGAACGGCCACAGGCCGGAGGAGAACCAGGTGTCCAGGACGTCGGTCTCCTGGGTCCAGCCCTCGCCGGTGGGGGGCTGCTCGTCGGGTCCGACGCAGACGACCTCGCCGTTCGGGCCGTACCAGACCGGAATGCGGTGGCCCCACCACAGCTGGCGCGAGATGCACCAGTCGTGGAGGTTGTCGACCCAGTCGAAGTAGCGCTTCTCCATCTCCTGCGGGTGGATCTTGACCTTGCCGTCGCGGACCGCGTCACCCGCGGCCTTCGCCAGCGGGCCGACCTTGACCCACCACTGCATGGACAGCCGCGGCTCGATGGTGGTCTTGCAGCGCGAGCAGTGGCCGACGGAGTGGACGTAGGGACGCTTCTCGGCGACGATCCGCCCTTCGGCGCGCAGGGCGCCGACGATGGCGGAGCGGGCCTCCAGACGGTCCAGGCCCTGGAACGGGCCGTGCGCGGTGATGACCGCGCGCTCGTCCATCACGGCGAGGGCCGGCAGGTTGTGCCGCTGGCCGATCTCGAAGTCGTTCGGGTCGTGCGCGGGCGTGACCTTGACGGCGCCCGTGCCGAACTCCGGGTCGACGTGCTCGTCTGCGACGACGGGAATCCGGCGGCCGGTCAGCGGCAGCTCGATCTCCCGGCCGATCAGGTGCCGGTAGCGCTCGTCCGCAGGGTGGACGGCGACGGCCGTGTCACCGAGCATCGTCTCGGCGCGGGTCGTCGCGACGACGATGGAGTCCTCGCCCTCGCCGTAGCGGATGGAGACGAGCTCGCCGTCGTCGTCCTGGTACTCCACCTCGATGTCCGAGATGGCGGTCAGACAGCGCGGGCACCAGTTGATGATGCGCTCGGCGCGGTAGATCAGCTCGTCGTCGTAGAGCTTCTTGAAGATGGTCTGGACGGCCTGGGACAGGCCCTCGTCCATGGTGAAGCGCTCACGCGACCAGGCGACGCCGTCACCGAGGCGCTTCATCTGCCCGGAGATCTGGCCGCCGGACTCGCCCTTCCACTGCCAGACGCGCTCGACGAAGGCCTCGCGCCCCAGGTCGTGACGGGACTTGCCCTCCTTCGCCAGCTCGCGCTCGACGACGTTCTGGGTGGCGATGCCGGCGTGGTCCATGCCGGGCTGCCACAGCGTCTCGTGGCCCTGCATCCGCTTGCGGCGGGTGAGGGCGTCGATCAGCGTGTGCTCGAAGGCATGGCCGAGGTGCAGGCTGCCCGTGACGTTCGGCGGCGGGATGACGATGGTGTACGGAGGCTTTTCGCTCTTCGCGTCGGCCTCGAAGTAACCGCGCTCTACCCAGCGCTCGTACAGCTTCCCCTCTACCTCGGCCGGCGCGTACTGGGTCGGCAGTTCGGGGTTGCTGGCTGGCTGCTGCTGAGCGTTATCGGTCACGGGCCACAGTTTAGAGGTGTCACGGTCCCGTTCTGAAACGGGAATCTTCCGTAACGGTCCGGGCCCCAGTGGCCCGCCCGGGTGCCCGTTCCGACAGGATGTTCGGAACGCATAAGCATCTGGAGGGGAACCCAGTAATGAGCTACAACCAGCCGGGCCCGTACGGCGGTCAGCCCCAGCAGCCCGGCCCGTACGGCCAACCGGGTCCCTACGGCCAGCCGGGACCTTACGGCCAGCCGCCGCAGAGCCCGGGGGGCGCCCCCCAGCCCGGATACGGCTACCCGCAGGGCGCCCCGCCGCAGCCGGGCCAGCCGCAGGGCTACGGCTACCCCGCGCCGCCCCAGCAGCCCGGCCCGTACGGCCAGCAGCCCCCGTACGGCGCGGGCCCGGGTGCGTACCCTCCCCCGCCTGCGCAGGGCGGCGGCAAGAAGACCGGCCTGATCATCGGCGCGGTGGCGGCCGTCGTGGCGATCGGTGTGGGGGCGTACTTCGTGCTCGGCGGCAGCGGAGGCGGCTCCGTCGCGAACGACGGCAAGAGGTACAAGCTCACGACCCCGGAGACGGTGGCGACCGACTACAAGAAGAAGTCGGGCAAGAGCACCGACGCCAGCGCCAGGGACGTCGAGGACGCCGCGAAGTGGGGTGTGAAGAACCCGCAGAACGTGACCGGCGAATACGAGTCCGGCACGGGGGCCGCGGCCAAGCAGCTTCAGCTCAACGGCGTGTGGGGAGAGATCGAGGACCCGGAGAAGGTCGTCGACGCGATGTTCGCGGAAATGAAGAGCAAGTCCGAGAAGGGCGGTAACGACGAGAAGGTCAAGTTGGTCGGCAGCCCGCAGAAGTTCACGCCCGAGGGTTTCGAGAACGGCGTCATGAAGTGCCAGGAGGCCGAGTACACCCTGCCCGAGGGATCCCGGGGCAACGGCGTGCCGAAGAGCTTCAAGATGCCGCTGTGTATCTGGGGCGACCACAGCACACTGGCCTATGTCATCTCGTCGGACCCCGCCGCCATCCTGGTCGGCAAGTCGACGTCCATGGAGGAGGCGGCGACGCTGACCGCGAAGGTCCGCAAGGACGCGCGGGTCGAGGTCAAGTAGCCCCGCCACAGCAGCGAAAAGGGCGCCCGGTCAACCGAGTTGACCGGGCGCCCTTTCCCGTGGACTTACGCGCTCTTCTCGTGCCGGCCGTCGTTCTTCACGATCCTCGGCACCAGCGTCGGGTTGACGTTGTTGTGCACCACGTCCGCCGTGATGACGACACGTGCCACGTCCTTGCGGGACGGCACCTCGTACATCACCGACATCAGGACCTCTTCCATGATGGCGCGCAGACCCCGTGCGCCCGTGCCGCGCAGGATCGCCTGGTCGGCGATGGCCTCGAGCGCCGGGCGGTCGAAGTCCAGCTCCACGCCGTCGAGTTCGAACAGCCGCTGGTACTGCTTGACCAGCGCGTTGCGCGGCTCGACCAGGATCTTGAGCAGGGCCTCGCGGTCCAGGTTGTGCACCGAGGTGATGACCGGGAGACGACCGATGAACTCGGGGATCATGCCGAACTTCACCAGGTCCTCGGGCATGACCTCCTGGAACTGGTCGCTCGCCTCGATCTCCCGCTTGGAGCGGATCGTGGCTCCGAAGCCGATGCCCTTGGCCCCCGCGCGCGACTCGATGATCTTCTCCAGGCCGGCGAAGGCACCGCCGACGATGAAGAGGACGTTGGTCGTGTCGATCTGGATGAACTCCTGGTGGGGGTGCTTGCGTCCGCCCTGCGGCGGGACGGAGGCGGTCGTGCCCTCCAGGATCTTCAGCAGTGCCTGCTGAACGCCTTCGCCGCTGACGTCCCGCGTGATCGACGGGTTCTCGCTCTTGCGGGCGACCTTGTCGATCTCGTCGATGTAGATGATCCCGGTCTCGGCCTTCTTGACGTCGTAGTCGGCGGCCTGGATCAGCTTCAGCAGGATGTTCTCGACGTCCTCGCCGACATAGCCCGCCTCGGTGAGCGCCGTGGCGTCGGCGATGGCGAACGGAACGTTGAGCATCCGCGCCAGTGTCTGGGCGAGCAGTGTCTTGCCCGAGCCGGTGGGGCCGAGCAGCAGGATGTTGGACTTGGCGAGTTCGATCGCGTCGTCCCGGCCCTGCGCGCCGCCGTTCTCACCGGCCTGGACGCGCTTGTAGTGGTTGTACACCGCGACCGAGAGGGCCTTCTTCGCGGGCTCCTGCCCGACGACGTACCCCTCGAGGAACTCGTAGATCTCGCGCGGCTTGGGGAGTTCCTCCCACCGCACCTCGGAGGTCTCGGCGAGCTCCTCCTCGATGATCTCGTTGCAGAGGTCGATGCACTCGTCGCAGATGTACACCCCGGGGCCTGCGATGAGCTTCTTCACCTGCTTCTGGCTCTTTCCGCAGAACGAGCACTTGAGCAGGTCGCCGCCATCACCGATGCGTGCCACGAGGTGCTTCCCCTTCGCCTGGGAGCGCCTGGTTCAGCTGCTCCTGGTGCCTCATATCCGACGGTACCTTGCCGGGGCCCTGGTTCGGGCCCCCCTTGGCGCGGTTCACATTTGACGTGTACCGCACCAAGGGACGGCAGGGCGTCAGGCGGCCGCTGCGGCCGTGCTCTTGCGGGTCGACACGATCTGGTCGACCAGGCCGTACGCGAGGGCCTCCTCGGCGGTGAGGATCTTGTCGCGCTCGATGTCGTCGCGGACCTTCTCGACCGGCGTGGAGGAGTGCTTGGCGAGCATCTCCTCGAGCTGCTCGCGCATGCGCAGGATCTCGTTCGCGGCGATCTCCAGGTCGGAGAGCTGCTCGCGGCCGGTCTGGGAGGACGGCTGGTGGATCAGCACACGCGCGTGCGGCAGGGCCATGCGCTTGCCGGGGGTGCCCGCGGCCAGTAGCACGGCGGCGGCGGAGGCCGCCTGGCCCATGCACACCGTCTGGATGTCCGGCTTCACGAACTGCATCGTGTCGTAGATCGCCGTCAGCGCGGTGAACGAGCCACCAGGGCTGTTGATGTAGATCGAGATGTCGCGGTCCGGGTCCATCGACTCCAGGCACAGCAGCTGCGCCATGACGTCGTTGGCGGATGCGTCGTCGATCTGCACGCCGAGGAAGATCACGCGCTCCTCGAAGAGCTTCGCGTACGGGTCGTACTCGCGCACACCCTGCGAGGTGCGCTCGACGAAGCGGGGGACGACGTAGCGGTTGTCCACCTGCGGGCCCGTGTAGAGGCCGCTCGCGGAGAGGTTGTTCTGCATGTCGGTGTTCACCATCCTGGTGGCGTTCTGCGGGCTGGGAGGGCTGGGTGGGCGGGCCGGGAGGGGGCTCCTGCGTCCGGGGGCCGGAGCCCCCGGTACTCAGGAGGCTCAGGCCCCGGTGCCGCCGCCGCCCGGAACGCCCGAAGCGGCGGAGATGATCTCGTCGATGAGCCCGTAGTCCTTGGCTTCCTCGGCGGTGAACCAGCGGTCGCGGTCGCCGTCGCGGATGATCGTGTCGACGGTCTGGCCGGAGTGGCGCGCGGTGATCTGCGCCATCCGCTGCTTGGTGCGGAGCAGGTACTCGGCCTGGATCTTGATGTCCGAAGCGGTACCGCCGATACCGGCGGAACCCTGGTGCATGAGGATGTCGGTGTGCGGGAGCGCGAAGCGCTTGCCCGCCGTGCCACTGGTGAGCAGGAACTGGCCCATGGACGCGGCCATGCCCATGCCGATGGTGACGACGTCGTTCGGGATGAACTGCATGGTGTCGTAGATCGCCATGCCGGCCGTCACCGAGCCACCGGGGCTGTTGATGTAGAGGTAGACGTCCTTCTCGGGATCTGCGGCCAGGAGAAGGAGCTGCGCCGTGATCTTGTTGGCGATGTCGTCGTCGACCTGCTGGCCAAGGAAGATGATGCGCTCGCCGAGCAGCCGGCTGTAGACCTGGTCGCCGAGGCCTCCACCGATAGACGGCTCACCGGCGGCGTTAGGCATCAGAATCGTCACGTAATCCACCTGCTCGTCTCTGACGGCTGCGGCCGTCTCAGCGTCTTTAGTACTACCGGGACCGGAGGATCCCCGGGGCGGGTACTCCCCTGCCCTCGTACTCATGGACCCTAACGCGCTGGTGGGCGGGCGCCATCCCGGTTCCGGAACTGTTCGCTGGGAGCGCAAGGTACGCACGCGCCCGCCGGGGCCCGGCCCTCTCCCGTGTCTTCGGCCGGGGGATCCCCACCGGGGCTTCGGCATGGCCGCACGGTGATCGTGCTCCCCTTGCCTTCGGCGGGGCCCCCGACCTTCCACGCGGGCCGCTCGCTCCCCCGGCGACCCCGGGGGTGCTCCCGGCCATCCGGGGCCCGGTGGCCCTGGCGCGGTCCGGGTGAGGCGACGGCGCCGCCGGGGTCCCCCGTACGGCGACGGGCCCGGCCGCGCGGGGCGGCCGGGCCCGTTCCGGGCACTCGGTTCTCGAGCCGGATCGGCCCGGGGCTCAGGCCTCGGTCTTCTCGCCGCTCTCGGCCGCGTCGGCGCCATCGGTGGCGGCGGCGGCCACGTCAGCGGCCTCCTCGACCTCGTCCTCGTCGTCGCTCAGGTCGACGACCTCACCCTTGGTGTCCTTGACCGTGGCGGCCTCGACGACCGTGGCGAGCGCCTTGCCGCGGGCGACCTCGCCCACGAGCATCGGGACCTGGCCGCCCTCGACGATCGCCTGGGCGAACTGGTCGGGCGACATGCCGGAGGAGGCCGCACGGCGCATGAGGTGCTCGGTGAGCTCCTCCTGGCTGACGTTCAGCTTCTCCCTGGAGACCAGCTCGTCGAGGACGAACTGGGTCTTGATGCCCTTGACCGCCTGGTCCTTGGTCTCGGCGTCGAACTCCTCGGCCGTCTTGCCCTGGATCTCCAGGTACTTGGTGAGGTCGAGACCCATCTGGCCGAGCTGGTGGTGCTCCAGGTTGTGCTTGCGGGTCTGGACCTCGTCCTCGAGCAGCTTCTCGGGGATCGGGACCTCGACCAGCTCGAGGAGCTTGTCCAGGACTCGCTCCTGGGCCTGGGTGGCCTGGTCGTACTGCTTCATGTTCTCGAGGCGCTTGCGGCTGTCGGCCTTCAGCTCCTCGAGGGTGTCGAACTCGCTCGCCATCTGGGCGAACTCGTCGTCCAGCTCGGGCAGCTCGCGGGCGGCGACCTGGGTGACCTTGACGGTGACCTCGGCCTCCTTGCCCTGCGCGGAACCGCCCTTCAGCTCCGAGGTGAAGGTGGCCTCGCCACCGGCCTCGAGGCCCGTGACGGCCTCGTCGATGCCTTCGAGGAGCTCACCGGAGCCGATCGTGTACTGCACGCCGTCGGCGACACCGTCGGCGAGGACCTCGCCGTCGACCTTGGCCTCCAGGTCGACGGTCACGACGTCGCCCTCGGCGGCGGCGCGCTCGACCGGGGAGGTGGACGCGAAGCGCGAACGAAGCTGCTCCACGGACTTCTCGATGTCCTCGTCGGTGACCTCGACGGCGTCGACCTCGACCTCGATACCGGAGTAGTCCGGGATCTCGATCGTCGGGCGGACGTCGACCTCGGCGGTGAAGTTCAGCGTCTCGCCGTCCTTCAGCTCGGTGATGTCGACCTCGGGCTGGCCCAGCGGGTTGATCTCCGCCTCGTTGACCGCCTCGGTGTAGAACTTCGGAAGGGCGTCGTTGACGGCCTCCTCCAGCACCGCACCGCGGCCGAACCGCTGGTCGATGACCCTTGCCGGGATCTTGCCCTTGCGGAAGCCCTTGACCGTGACCTGCTGGTTGATCTTCTTGTACGCCGCGTCGAGGCTGGCCTTGAGCTCCTCGAAGGGCACCTCGACAGTGAGCCGAACCCGGGTCGGGTTCAGGGTCTCCACGGCGCTCTTCACGGTTCGGTCTCCTTGGTGGCTGAATTCTGGGGTTCTGCCGAGGTCGCCGCGGTGCGTTGTCCGGCGGCGGCTCGGCGGATTCGGGCCCGGTTCTTCAGACACTCGTCAGACACACGGGCACACAGCTTGCATAGTAACCGCAAGCGGGATGAGCCCCACAACGTGACCATGAGAGGCGTACGCGAGTGGTGGTCGGGGTGGCGGGATTTGAACCCACGGCCTTCCGCTCCCAAAGCGGACGCGCTACCAAGCTGCGCCACACCCCGTCGGTGCGACACGTAGGGTACATGCCCGAAGGCGGTGGCCAGACCCCTTTGTTGCACGGGCCCGCGCCGTGGACGGAATGGATGTGCGGCCACCGGCACGGACCCGCTACGATGCTCTTCGTGCCGCGGCGTTCACGAGCTGTGGCGCGGTCCCTGCGGGCGTAGCTCAATGGTAGAGCCCTAGTCTTCCAAACTAGCTACGCGGGTTCGATTCCCGTCGCCCGCTCTCAACGGCTCAGGGCCAGGTCAGAGGAGCAATCCTCGGACCTGGCCCTGATGCGTTCCCGGTCTTCGTCCCGGCAGGTTCCCGTCGGGTCCCGCGGGCCCCGGCGGATCCACAACGTGTCCGGAACGGCAGGCGACCTGCCGTTCCGGTCGGTCAACCGGTCTCGCCCGGACAGGACCTAGGTCCTGTCCGGGCGATCTTCTCGGGCCCGCGACGACAGCTGCGGCCCCTCGCTGCGTTGTCGGAGTCGTCCGAGTACGCCCAGTACGAGGACGATCCTTCGCCTTGCGATGCACCGCATCTGACGCCGCGGGCCAATCCTCAAAGATCGCCCGGACAGAACCTAGGCGTCAGAATTTGATCGCGTTGATCGAGTCGGCTATCGAGTCGAGAAAGTTGTTGATCGAAGGCGCCATACCGGTCGAGGCCAGGAAGAAGCCGAAGAGCGCCGCGACGATCGCGGGTCCGGCCTTGATCGAGCCACTGCGGATCATCACCACGAGGATGATCGCCAACAGCAGCACCACAGACAGCGAAATGGCCACAACTGATCACACCCTCGGTCGGTCCACCCAGCTCGCTCGGGAGCATGCGGCCCGGCACACCCCCGTCACCCACCATCGTGCCACCAACCGCCGGGTGACGGCTGCCGGCTGACACGCCGTCGGTCGGCGCAAGCCCTCACAGCCGGGCCGCCCCGCCTGCTCGGTCATTCACGGCCCGCCTCTTCTGCCTACCCAGTCCCACGAAATACACACGGCCCGGTAACAGGAAATTCAAGCAATATCAGTGAGTAAATTCACCCAGTACTTCCGGGTGGCAATTTGCCCCGTTTAAGGAGTATTAACTTGGGCATATCGGGCGTTTGGCGGTAGTTTCAGAGGCGAATAACCCGGCCTTCCTGCGGGGTTTTACGTAATCCAATGCGGCGGGCTAGGGTGCCTCGAATGTTCCACGCTCCGAATGGTTTGCGGAGGGAACGGCCGCCCGGGACTTCCCGGGATCCGGAGCCGGTCCCGACGACGACAGCGGCAACAGCGACAGCCCCGGCGGAGGAGAGACCACCTGCGGGAGTGACGCCCGCGCGGGCGCTGACCACTCGGCCGGCACCCGCGGCAGCGCGCGGCGCCCGGCGCGACCCCTTCTTCGACAACGCCAAGTACCTGGCGATCGTGCTGGTGGCCGTGGCGCACGCCTGGGAGCCGGTGATGGACGGCAGCCGCGCCACCCGGGCGCTGTACATGCTCGTCTACACGTTCCACATGCCGGCGTTCATCGTCATCTCGGGTTACTTCTCTCGGAGTTTCACCGGCCGGCCCGAGCAACTGAAGCGGCTGGTCGGCGGAGTCGTGGTGCCCTACCTCGTCTTCGAGACGGCGTACACGCTCTACCAGCGGTGGGTGGCCGAGGGGCCCAAAACACCGTTCAGCCTGACGGACCCGATGTATCTCACCTGGTTCCTGATCGCCTTGTTCATCTGGCGGCTGACCACGCCCCTGTGGCTCTCCCTGCGCCATCCGCTGCCGATCGCCCTGGTGATCGCTGCGCTGGGTTCGCTGACGCCGGGTATCGGCCAGGACCTCGATCTCCAGCGGGTCCTGCAGTTCCTTCCGTTCTTCGTGGTGGGGCTGCTGCTGAAGCCGGAGCACTTCCGGATCGTGCGGCGGCGCGAGGTGCGCCTGCTGGCCCTGCCGCTGTTCGCGGCCGCCGCCGTGGTCGCCTACACCGTGGCGCCGCAGATCCGGATGGGCTGGTTCTACCACTCGGCCGGTGCCGAGGAACTGGACGCGCCCTGGTGGGCCGGCCCGCTGATGACGGGCGGCCTGTTCGTGTGCGGGCTCCTGCTGACCGCGGCCTTCCTCGCCTGGGTGCCGAGCCGGCGCACCTGGTTCACCGTGCTCGGCGCCGGCACCATCTGCGGCTATCTGCTGCACGGTTTCCTGGTGAAGACCCTGGACTGGCGGAACATGGTGCCGGAACACCCCTGGCTGGCCACGCCCACCGGGGAGATCGCGCTGACCCTGACCATGGCCGCCGCCGTGACGCTGCTCTGTACGCCGCCGGTGCGCCGGGCGCTGCGATGGGCCACCGAGCCCGATCTGTCGTGGGCCTTCCGCCGGGACGTCAGCCGCCCGTCAGACCCAGCAACCGCCGCACCGTCGCGTACTTCCCGGTGAGCCGGACCCGGGTCGCCTCGTCCAGGACGGCGAGGCGGGCCGGGTCCGCGTTGTGTGCGAGGTCCGACTCCTTGACCAGCAGGGCACCCGGCGTCGCGAGGATGCGGCGGGTGTAGTCCACGAGCTGCTCACCCTCGCGCTTGGTGAGCGCGAGGACCATGTCCTTGACGGACCCGGGCAGTTCGGCGGAGTCCAGCCAGGCGGGCGACAGCGCCTCGTCCTCGATCGCGTCGTGCAGCCAGGCCGCCGCGATCTGTTCCTCGGTGCCCCCGCGGACCCGGACACCGTCGGCCACGGCCTGCAGGTGTTCGGTGTAGGGGCGGCCGGCCTTGTCCCGCTGGGCCGCGTGGGCCTCACGGGCGATCGACTCGATCTCGGTCAGGGTGAGATACGGCATGACCCGACTGTAGGACGAGCGGTCGCGGCGGCGGAACGGGGAGCACCGCGGGCCCATGACCCGCGGCTCGCCGCTGGGCTCAGGACTCGCGGCGCAGCAGAAGCAGCGCCCGGTCGTCGTTGACGTCCTTGGCCACGGCCTCGATCAGATGCCAGGCCGCGCCCTCGAAGCCCGTGGTGACATGGCGGTCCGCCTCACCCGTCAGTCGGTCCATGCCCTCCGCGATCTCGCGGTCCGACGCCTCGACGAGGCCGTCCGTGAAGAGCATCAGCACGTCGCCGGGCTGCAGGGAACCCTTGACCGGGTCGAACTGGGCGCCGTCGTACACCCCGAGCAACGGGCCGTCGGCGGACTTCTCCTCCCAGCGGCCCGTGCCCGCGTTGAGCTGGAGGGCGGGCAGATGGCCCGCGGACAGCAGCTCGTAGTCACCGGAGTCCAGGTCGAGCACCAGGTGGATGGAAGTGGCGAAACCCTCGTCCCAGTCCTGGCGCAGCAGATAGCCGTTGGCCGCGGGCAGGAAGCCGTGCGGCGGCAGTGAGCCGAGGAGGCCGCCGAAGGCCCCGGACAGCAGCAGTGCACGGGAGCCCGCGTCCATGCCCTTGCCGGAGACGTCCGTGAGCACGACCTCGAGCGTACGGCCGCCGTTGGTACGGGCTGCGACCACGAAGTCACCGGAGAAGGACTGGCCGCCCGCGGGGCGCAGCGCCATCTCACGGTGCCAGCCCTGGGGCAGCCGGGGCAGCGCGCTCTGCACCCGGATGCGCTCACGCAGGTCGAACAGCATGGTGCCGCCGCGCCGCCAGGGCACGCCGACGCGGGCCCTGAACTGCGCGATGAGCAGACCGAAGAGCCCGCAGGCCGCCACCACCAGGACCGTTCCGGGTGTGACGCGCGCGGGGCCCTCCAGATACGGCCCGAGGGCGAGCGACTCGACGATCAGGGCGCCGGCGGCGGCCGCGTAGAGGCCGAGCAGGCTGGCGGGCCGCAGCACCAGTCCCCCGGCCACGATCGGCAGCACCATCGCGGTCGGCGAGAACCAGACCGGCATGGCGATCGTGCCGCAGGCGATCGCCGGGATGGTCAGCAGCAGACCGGCGAGGGCGATCCAGTCCGAGCCGTCGCCGCGGAAGTAGTCGACTCCGGATTTGCGCAGCGCGGTGCGGACCCGGCGGGCGGACATCCGCAGCCGGGCCGTGAACGAAACCGCTGCGCCACGTGCCATCGTCGTGGACCTTATCCACCCTTCCGGCCGTCGTGCAGGGGGGACCCCCGAGACCATGCCCTCGAAATCGGGTCGCGCCACGTTCCGGCCCGCTGGTACGGATGGCATATGACGACAGAATTGCGGGTGCTGAGGCCATCGGAGTGGGAGCAGTGGTACGAGAGCCTGGAGCTTGCGTTCGGCGGTGTCGCGGAAGCTCCGGAGGAGCGCGAGCTGTGGCGTGATCTGACCGAGTCCGACCGCTCGATCGGGGTGTGGGACGGCGACGCCTGTATCGGTATGGCCGGGGCGTTCAGCGTCCGGGTGTCGGTGCCGGGCGGCGCGTTCGTCCCGGCGGCCGCGGTGACGATGGTCGGCGTGGCGGCGACGCACCGGCGTCGGGGGATTCTCACCTCGATGATGCGGCACCAGCTGGACGATGTGCGTAGCCGGGGCGAGTCGCTCGCGGTACTGACGGCGTCGGAGCCCGCGATCTACGGGCGGTTCGGCTATGGAATCTCTACACATCAGCTGAATCTGGACATCGACACCGACAAGGCGTCGATTGCCGCGCCTCCCGGGACGGACGACGTACGTCTGCGGTTCGCGCAGGTGGCCGAGGCGGCGGAGGCCTGCGAGCGGATCTATCTGAGCACCGTCGGCTCCCGGCCCGGGATGTTCGCCCGGACACCCGGCTGGGAGCGGCTGCCGCTGCTCGATCCGCCCTCCGAGCGTGCGGGTGCGTCGCCGCTGCAGTGCGTGCTCGCGGAGCGCGACGGCGATGTGGTGGGATACGTCCGCTTCCACAACAAGCCGGAGTGGGGCGCCTCCGGGCCGGAGGGCTCGATCACCGTACGCGACATCGACGCGCTGGACCCGGCGGCCTACGCGGCGCTGTGGCGCTTCCTCTTCGACATCGATCTGACGTCGTCGGTCCGTGCGCGGAACCGGCCGGTGGACGACCCGCTGCTCCAGCTGGTCGACGACGTCCGGCGCTGCACCCCGCGTATGCGCGATTCACTGCACGTACGGCTGGTGGACGTGGGCGAGGCGCTCGCCGCGCGGACCTACCGGACGCCGGTGGACGTGGTGTTCGAGGTGGAGGACGCCTTCTGCCCCTGGAACGAGGGGCGTTGGCGGCTGACGGGTGACGCGAAGGGCGCGTCCTGCGCGCGAACCGGGGATGAGCCCGAACTCGCTCTGTCGGTACGGGAGCTGGGCGCCGCATATATGGGTGGTGTGACGCTGTCCTCGCTGGCGCGGGCGGGCCGGGTGCGCGAGCTGTGCGACGGCACACTCGCGGAGGCCTCGCTCGCCTTCGGCTCGGACCCCCTGCCTTGGCTGCCGCACGGGTTCTGAGCGAGCGGCCGCGTGGCGGTGCCGGGGTGTCCGTCCTCAAGCGCCGCTTGGGTGTGCGGCTTTCCGGGTTGGCGCCGGGGTGTCCGCCCTCAAGCGCCGGAACGGCTTCGGGCGTGCCCCTTGGCGTTGGCGCGGCCGGTGTGTCCGTCCTCAAGCCCCGGCCCTCAAGCCCGTCCGGGGGTCCCCCCGGACGGAGTCTGGGGGAGATTGAGGACGGACACCCCGGGCGCCAACCCGGTACCGGAACACCCCAAGGCCGTCCGCCGATTGAGGACGGACACACCGGGCGCCCAACCCGGTACCGGCAACACCGCTCAGCCGCGTGCGCCCCGCTGGCAGGCCGGGCACCAGAAGAGATTGCGGGCGGCGAGACCGGCGGTGCGGATCTCGCCGCCACAGATATGGCAGGGCAGCGCGGCCCGGCGGTAGACATAGACCTCTCCGCCGTGGTCGTCGACGCGCGGAGGGCGCCCCATCGCCTCCGGGGTGTGCTCCGGCCGGACGGTGTCGATGCGGTTGTTCCGTACGCCTTCGCGCATCAGCGCGACCAGGTCCGTCCAAAGGGCGTGCCACTCGCGTTCGGTGAGATCCCTGCCCGCCAGGTACGGATCGATGCCGTGCCGGAAGAGGACTTCCGCGCGGTAGACGTTTCCGACGCCCGCGACCACCTTCTGGTCCATCAGCAGCGCGGCGACCGTCGTACGGGACCGGGAGATCCTGGCCCAGGCCCGGTCGGGGCCGTCGTCCGGGCGGAGCGGATCGGGCCCGAGGCGGTCGTGTATCGCCTGCTTCTCGCCGTCCGTGATCAGGGCGCAGGTCGTGGGGCCGCGAAGGTCCACGTATGCCCCGGTGTTCGCGAGCCTCAGCCGCACGGTGTCCGTGGGCGGCGGCGCCGGCGCGTCGCCGAAGTCGACCTTGCCGAACAGACCGAGGTGGATGTGGACCCACTCGCCGCCGAAGCCGAGGAACAGGTGCTTTCCGTGCGCCTCGGTGCGCTCCAGCACCGTGCCGTCGAGCAGCGCGGCGGAGTCGGCGAACTTGCCCTGCGGGCTGGTGACCCGCACGGACCGGCCGCCGAACCGTTCCCGGTAGTCGGCGGCCAGTCGGTGGATGGTGTGCCCTTCGGGCATCAGGCGGTCGGCTCCTGGGGGTGGTGCGCGGGGATCGGGGGGAGCTCGCCCGTGGTCTCGTACACGGAGAGCATCTCGATGCGGCGGGTGTGACGCTCCTCACCCGAGTACGGGGTGCCCAGGAAGATCTCGACGAACTTCGTCGCCTCCTCCTCCGTGTGCATCCGGGCGCCCACGGAGATCACGTTGGCGTTGTTGTGCTCACGACCGAGGGCCGCGGTCTGCTCGCTCCAGGCGAGGGCCGCACGCACGCCCTTGACCTTGTTCGCGGCGATCTGCTCGCCGTTGCCGGAGCCGCCGATCACGATGCCCAGGCTGTCCGGGTCCGCGGCCGTCCGCTCGGCGGCGCGCAGACAGAAGGGCGGGTAGTCGTCCTGGGCGTCGTAGATGTGGGGACCGCAGTCCACGGGCTCGTGGCCGTGGGCCCTGAGCCACTCGACGAGGTGGTTCTTGAGTTCAAGACCGGCATGGTCGGAACCGAGGTACACGCGCATGATCCGAGTGTGGCACGCGCGATGCCGGGCAGGCGTCGGCGGGGTCCGCCACGCGGGCCCGCCGGACGACCGGACGATCTTGCGGACGGGGCGGGAGAACGTGCCCATCATCACGATCGGGAGTCAGGTCTTCCGTACGGGCGGGTCACCGGTTTGAATGCGGGGGCTCGTCACCCGAGCGACCCGCACACGTAAGGAATCGTCCATGAACCCGCAGCCGAACCTTACGAAGGCAGGCGGAACGACCGGAGAACCCGGTGTTCCGCAGCCTTCCGACGGTCTCAAGGCCGGACTGAAGAACCGCCATCTTTCCATGATCGCCATCGGTGGAGTGATCGGCGCAGGACTGTTCGTCGGCTCGTCCGGCGGTATCGCCAAGGCGGGTCCCGCCATCCTCGTGTCGTACATGCTCGTGGGCGCGATGGTCGTCTTCGTGATGCGGATGCTCGGCGAGATGGCTGCGGCGAGCCCCAACTCGGGTTCCTTCTCCGCGTACGCCGACCGCGCCCTCGGCCGCTGGGCCGGCTTCTCGATCGGCTGGCTGTACTGGTTCTTCTGGGTCGTCGTGCTCGCGGTCGAGGCCACCGCCGGTGCGGTGATCCTGGAGGGCTGGGTCCCGGCCGTGCCGCAGTGGGGCTGGTCGCTGATCGTGATGGTCGTGCTGACGGCGACGAACCTCGTCTCCGTGTCGTCCTACGGCGAGTTCGAGTTCTGGTTCGCCGGTATCAAGGTCGTCGCCATCGGCGCGTTCGTGGTCATCGGTCTGCTGGCCGTCTTCGGCATCCTGCCGGGCTCCGACAACCCCGGCGCCGGCTTCGCGCACCTGACCGACGCGGGCGGCTTCCTGCCCAACGGCGCGGGCGCGATCCTCACCGGTGTACTGATGGTCGTCTTCTCCTTCATGGGCAGCGAGATCGTCACCCTGGCCGCCGGTGAGTCGGAGGACCCGCGGCGTGCGGTCACCAAGGCGACCAACAGCGTGATCTGGCGTATCGCCGTCTTCTACCTGGGTTCGATCTTCGTCGTCCTGACCCTGCTGCCGTGGAACGACAAGGCGATCGTCGAGAAGGGCTCGTACGTCGCGGCCCTCGACTCCATCGGCATCCCGCACGCCGGCCAGATCATGAACGTGATCGTGCTGACGGCCGTGCTGTCCTGCCTGAACTCGGGCCTCTACACCGCCTCGCGCATGGCGTTCTCGCTCGGCGAGCGCGGTGACGCCCCGAGGGTGTTCGCGAAGACCAACGCCAGCGGCGTGCCGGCCATCGCCATCCTGGCCTCGGTCGTCTTCGGCTTCGTCGCCGTCATCTTCAACTACACGAACAAGGACACCGTCTTCCTGTTCCTGCTGAACTCCTCGGGTGCCGTCGCGCTCTTCGTCTGGCTGGTGATCTGCTTCACCCAGCTGCGGATGCGCGCGATCCTGGTGCGCGAGGCGCCGGAGAAGCTGACGGTGAAGATGTGGCTCTTCCCGTACCTGACCTGGGCGACCGCGGCGATGATCGCCTTCGTCATCGGCTACATGTTCTTCGACAAGGACAACCGCGAGGTCGTACTGCTGTCGGTGCTGGTGGCGGCCGTCGTGGTGGCCGTCGGCGTGGTCCGCAGCCGGCTGCACAAGACCGCCGAGGCACAGGCCGTGGCGGACGCCCCGCGCGAGTCCGTCGAGGTCTGAGACCTCTGAGCGCACACACCGAAGCCCCGTCCCGCATGCAGCGGGGCGGGGCTTCGGCCGTCGGGCGCGGGGGGCGGCCGGGAGTCAGCCGCGGCGGCCGACGAGCTTCCACGCGGCCGGCAGGACGCCCATCGCCAGCGCCGCCTTGAGCGCGTCGCCGACGAGGAACGGGGTGAGGCCCAGGGCCACGGCCTTGCCGAACGTCATCCCGGTGGCGAGGGCGAGGTACGGCACGCCGACCGCGTAGATGATCGCCGAGCCCAGCACCATCGCCCCGGCCGTACGCAGCACGGAGCGGTCGGCGCCCCGGCGGGCCAGCGCACCGACGACGGTGGCGGCCAGCAGCATGCCGAGGATGTAGCCGAACGAGGGCATCGCATAGCCGGATGACGCCTCGGCGAACCACGGCATGCCCGCCATCCCCGCCAGCGCGTACAGCGCCAGGGACAGGAAGCCCCGGCGGGCGCCGAGCGCGGTGCCGACGAGCAGCGCGGCGAACGTCTGACCGGTCACCGGCACCGGGGAGCCCGGGACCGGGACGGCGATCTGGGCCGCGATGCCGGTGAGCACGGCACCGCCCACGACGAGGGCGACGTCCTTGGTGCGCGAGGCGGGCAGCAGGTCGGCGAGGACCACGCCGGTGAGCGGCGGACGGACGGGGGCGGCGGCAGTGGTGCTCATCGGTACTCCGTGACGGTGGAGGGCAGAGGTGCGGGCGGATGACGCACGTCGATGTGGACATGGGGATGTGGACATGGCGACGCTAACCGACGAGTACACGCCCGCTCACCGTCGGTCGATGACAAAGCGCCGGTCGGCACCTTGGTGGAGTTCGCACAACACGAGGGGCTCACACCGGCGGGCGGCGTGACCCTGGTCACGGAGCTGACGGGCGGAGACATCCGTTTTGGCGATCCGCCATGACCTCGGGAAGACTGTGCACTTCCACCAAACTCCCCAAGATCCACCGAGAGCCCCACCCGCGCAGATCATGAGCATGGTGGTGCGCGAGTACGGAATTGCGCACGATGAAACCCACTCGTGCCCGAGGCTTCACATTGTGTGAGGATCTTGTCCGTATAGCGGTCGTCCGCGCTCCGTGAGCGGTACGGGGCCCAGACTGTGGGCGATCTCTTTGTCCCCAGTCCCCCCATGAACAAGGCACACCCATGTCTCGGACCTCGGCGCCCGCGCCCGTCACCGACAGCACTGTCGGATCGCCGGCGCTCGCGCACAGTCTCAAGCAGCGCCATCTGTCGATGATCGCCCTCGGCGGGGTGATCGGCGCCGGACTCTTCGTCGGCTCCGGCGCCGGAATCGCCGCCGCCGGACCGTCGATCGTCATCGCCTACACGGTGTCCGGGCTGCTCGTCATGCTCGTGATGCGCATGCTCGGCGAGATGTCGGCGGCGAACCCGGCATCCGGCTCCTTCTCCGTGCACGCCGAGCGGGCGATCGGACCCTGGGCGGGCTTCACGGCCGGCTGGTCCTTCTGGGTGCTGCTGTCCGTCGCGGTGGGCCTCGAGGGCATCGGTGCCGCGAAGATCGTCAGCGGCTGGCTGCCCGGCACTCCGGAATGGGCCTGGGTCGCGCTGTTCATGCTGGTGTTCTGCGGCACCAATCTGGCGGCCGTGAAGAACTTCGGCGAGTTCGAGTTCTGGTTCGCCGCCCTCAAGGTCGGCGCGATCACGCTCTTCCTGATCCTCGGCGGTCTCGCGATTGCCGGCATCCTGCCCGGCACCGACGCCCCCGGCACGGCCAACCTCACCGGTGACGGCGGCTTCCTGCCGAACGGATCCGAGGGCCTGGTCATCGGTCTGCTCGCATCGGTGTTCGCGTACGGCGGTCTGGAGACGGTCACCATCGCGGCCGCCGAGTCCGAGCACCCCGCCGAAGGCGTCGCCAAGTCCGTACGGACGGCGATGTGGCGGATCGCGCTCTTCTACATCGGCTCCATGGCGGTCATCGTCACGCTCGTGCCGTGGGACGACCCCGATGTCGCCAACCCCGACAAGGGCCCCTACGTCACCGCCCTGAACCACCTCGACATCCCCGGCGCGGGCACCGCGATGCAGGTCGTGGTGCTGGTCGCGCTGCTCTCCGCGATGAACGCCAACATCTACGGCGCCTCCCGCATGGCGTATTCGCTGGTCGCCCGCGGCCAGGGCCCGAAGGTGATCGGCCGGCTCTCCGGCGGTGTGCCGCGGATCGCCGTGCTGGTGTCCTCGGTCTTCGGCTTCCTGTGCGTGCTGCTCAGCTACTGGCGTCCCGACGACGTCTTCCCCTGGCTGCTCAACATGATCGGCGCGGTGATCCTGGTCGTCTGGCTGTTCATCGCCGTCTCCCAGCTGGTGCTGCGCCGCCGCACCGAGCGCGAGACCCCGGAGAAGCTCGTGGTGCGGATGTGGCTGTACCCGGTGCTCACCTGGGTCGCCATCGCCGGCATGCTCGCGATCTTCGTCCTGATGCTGCGTCAGCCCGACACCCGTGACCAGTTGCTCGCCACGGGTGCGATGACCCTGGTACTGGCCGTCAGCGGCTTCCTCCTGCAGAAGAGCCGCGGGCGGACCCAGGACGACACCGCGGGGGCACAGCCCGCGGAATAGACAGGCAGGCGTCCACGGCGCTTGCCTCGCTCACAACGCCTCCGCAGAACCCCCGGACCGCCCGGTCCGGGGGTTCTTGCCGTGCGGTGGCGGAACGAAGAGCCGGTGGCGCCGGTCCCCGGACGCAGGACTGATCACCATCCCACCTTTCTGCTGTTAGCCTGCAGTTGCGAAGGATTTGCAATAAGCAGTCGGAGGGCTCGGACATGGCCATGTACACGCTTCCTGAACTTCCGTACGACTACGCGGCACTGGAGCCGGTGATCAACCCGGAGATCATCGAGCTCCACCACGACAAGCACCATGCCGCCTACGTCAAGGGCGCCAACGACGCGCTGGAGCAGCTGGCGGAGGCAAGGGACCAGGAAGCCTGGGGCTCGATCAACGGCCTGGAGAAGAACCTCGCGTTCCATCTCTCCGGCCACATCCTGCACAGCATTTACTGGCACAACATGACGGGGCCCAAGGAGGGCGGCGGTGGCGAGCCGCTGGCCGCCGACGGTGTCGGCGAGCTGGCGGAAGGGATCACCGAGTCCTTCGGTTCCTTCGCCAAGTTCAGGACGCAGTTGTCGAAGGCCGCCGCCACCACGCAGGGCTCCGGCTGGGGTGTGCTCGCCTACGAGCCGGTCAGCGGCCGGCTGATCGTCGAGCAGGTGTACGACCACCAGGGCAACGTCGGCCAGGGCTCGGTGCCGATCCTGGTCTTCGACGCCTGGGAGCACGCCTTCTACCTGCAGTACAAGAACCAGAAGGTGGACTTCATCGACGCGATGTGGGGCGTCGTCAACTGGCAGGACGTGGCGAAGCGCTACGCCGAGGCCAGGGAGCGCACACCGCTGATCACTCCCTGACCCCGCCGGCAGCCGACCCGGGTTCGCCCGGCGGGCGGGTGATCCGAAGGGAGCGGCCGGTGCCGGAACCCCGGAGGGGAACCGGCCCTGAGGACTCCCGTAGGAGAAGCGTCCTGCTCGTGATCGTCTTCTCACCCTTCACGTGCAGGCGGATGGAGGAAAGGCCCCTCGCGAGGACAGGACTCGCGGGGGGGCCTTTCCGTGCCCGCACGCCCACCGGTCGGTGCCCGCACCCTCGCCGGGAGTCCGCACGGCTCCAGAGGTGCCGGCCGCGGAGATCCCGGCGTGGCGACGCCCGGCCGTGGTGGGCATTCCGCCGCAGCCGAGGCCGGCAGCTCGTGCGAGGATCGGGGCTGTTCGAACGAGACACGAAGGAGTGGCCGTGCCCGGAGAGAATCTGTCCCGCGACGAGGCCCGCGAGCGGGCCGAGCTGCTGACCGTCGACGGGTACGAGGTCTTCCTCGATCTGCGGTCCGCCACCGAGGAGGACGCCTCCGGGCCGCGGACGTTCCGCTCGGTGACGACGATCCGCTTCCGTGCCGCCGAACCGGGTGCCGCCACCTTCGCCGATCTGATCGCCTCTTCGGTGAACACGGTCACCCTGAACGGCGAGGAGCTGGACCCGGCCGCCGTGTTCGACGGCTCGCGGGTCGCACTGCCCGCGCTGCGCGCCGATAACGTCCTGGTCGTCGACGCCCAGTGCGCGTACAGCAGGACGGGTGAGGGACTGCACCGGTTCGTCGACCCCGAGGACGGCGAGGTCTACCTCTACACGCAGTACGAACCGGCCGACGCCCGCCGGGTCTTCACCAATTTCGAACAGCCGGACCTCAAGGCTCCCTTCCGTTTCGAGGTCACCGCACCCGAGGGCTGGACGGTCTGGAGCAACGGGGCCGAGGAGTCCCGGGAGGGCGGCGTCTGGCGCTTCGCCGAGACCCAGCCCATCTCGACGTACATCACCGCCGTCGTCGCCGGTCCGTACCACTACGAGACCGACCTCTACACCCGTACGTTCGCGCCGGGCGCGGACGGTGGGGCGGACGAGGGCCGGACGCTGGAGATCCCGCTCGGCGCGATGTGCCGCAAGTCGCTCGCCAAGCACTTCGACGCCGACGACATCTTCCTGATCACCAAGCAGGGACTGGACTTCTTCCACGACCACTTCGACTACCCGTACCCGTTCGGGAAGTACGACCAGGCCTTCGTCCCCGAGTACAACATCGGGGCGATGGAGAACCCGGGCTGTGTGACGTTCCGGGAGGAGTTCGTCTTCCGCGGCAAGGTCACCCAGGCGTCGTACGAGCGGCGGGCCAACGTCATCCTGCACGAGATGGCGCACATGTGGTTCGGCGATCTGGTCACCATGCAGTGGTGGGACGACCTGTGGCTGAAGGAGTCCTTCGCGGACTTCATGGGCTCCTTCTCGATGGTGGAGGCGACCCGGTTCCGCAGCGGCTGGGTGACCTTCGCGAACAACCGCAAGGCGTGGGCGTACCGGGCGGACCAGCTGCCGTCCACCCACCCCGTCACCGCGGACATCCGCGACCTCGAGGACGCGAAGCTCAACTTCGACGGGATCACCTACGCCAAGGGCGCGTCGGTGCTCAAGCAGCTGGTGGCGTACGCGGGCCGGGACGCGTTCCTCGAGGGTGCGCGCCGGTACTTCGCACGGCACGCCTACGGCAACACCCGGCTCGGCGATCTGCTCTCCGTCCTGGAGGAGACGTCCGGGCGGGACATGGCGGCGTGGTCGCGGTCATGGCTGGAGACGGCCGGGGTCAATGCGCTGACGCCCGCGGTCACCTGTGATGCCGGTGGCCGGATCACCGAGCTCGCGGTGCTCCAGGAGGGCGGGGAGCTGCGTCCGCACCGGGTGGCCGTGGGGCTGTACCGGCACGAGGGGCCGGATCTGGTGCGCTACGCACGGGCCGAGGTCGACGTCGTCGGGGAGCGGACGGTCGTCGGGGAGCTCGCGGGCGAGGAGCGGCCGGCCCTGGTGCTGGTCAACGACGACGACCTCACGTACTGCAAGATCCGCTTCGACGAGCGCTCGCTGGAGACGCTCCGCTCGCACCTGGGCGCGATCACGGATCCGCTGGCTCGCGCCCTGTGCTGGTCCGCGCTGTGGAACCTGACCCGGGACGCGCTGATGCCCGCGCGGGACTTCATGGCGCTGGCCGTGGACTTCGCCGGCCGGGAGTCGGACATCGGTGTGCTGCAGATGGTGCACGCCTGGGCCCGTACTGCGCTCGTCCACTACGCCGCGCCGAACTGGCGCGAGGAGGGCGGACAGCTGCTGTCGGCATGCGCGCTGCGGGAGCTGCGGCTGTCCGAGCCGGGCAGCCAGCACCAGCTGACCTGGGCGCGCTTCTTCGCCGCCTCGGCCGTGTCGGAGGCGGATCTGCAGCTGTTGCAGGGGCTGCTCGACGGTACGGCGAAGATCGACGGACTCGATGTCGACCAGGAGCTGCGCTGGGCGTTCCTCGAGCCGCTCGCCGCACACGGGGTGGCCGACGAGGCGGCGATCGGGGCGGAACTGGCTCGCGACGACACCGCTTCCGGCAAGCGCCACCAGGTCCGGTGTCTGGCGGCGCGGCCGTCCGCGGCGGTCAAGGATCAGGCGTGGGCCCAGGTGGTGGAGTCCGACCAGCTCTCCAACGCGCTGGTGACGGCGACGATTTCGGGCTTCGTCCAGTCGTCGCAGCGCGAGCTGATCGCACCGTACACGGCGAAGTACTTCGACGCGATCGAGCGTGTGTGGGCCGACCGTTCCATCCAGATCGGCATGGACGTGGTGCAGGGCCTCTTCCCCGACCTCCAGGACGACCAGAGCACGCTGGACGCGACGGACTGCTGGCTGGCCTCGCACCCCTCGGCCCCGCCGGCCCTGCGGCGGCTGGTCCTCGAGGCACGGGACGATCTGGCCCGGGCACTGCGCGCCCAGCAGAGGGACGCGGCGCGGGGCTGACACGCGCCCGGGAACTCAGGGCCGGATCGGGTCGCCCGATCCGGCCCGTGGCGCTGTGCGCGCTCGCTCTCGGGGGGGCTGCTGCCGGTCGAGTTGGCTCTACGGGGCCGCAGCTGCGCCTCCAAGTCCGCCTGTTCGCACGAGCGTTGACGACAGGCTGGTCGTACGGTGAGACCGCAGCACCTGATCGGCATTCGAACTCCCGTACTTTAGGGCGGTGTTGTCCGGAATTGTCGACGAGCGTGTAACAGCGGTTAGGAGCTGGGCGCGGCAAGGGAATTGGCGCATCATGAACCCCAACACCCCTCTTTCTCCTCGCCCCTTGAGCCAACGCTCCGACGCACGGAGCCGCGTGCTGACCGTCGCGCAGCTGCGGGAGCACGGTGTGCCCGCGGCCCGCGCCGCCGAACGGTGCAGGCCCGGGGGGCCGTGGCAGCAGCTGCTGCCCGGTGTGTACGTCCTGCACCCCGGGGAGCCCACCAGCGAGGAGCGGCTGCACGCCGTGCTGCTGTACGCCGACCGTGCCGAGGGGGCGGGGGAAGCCATGATCACCGGGCTTGCCGCGCTCGCGCTGCACCGGTTCGCCTCCGCCCCGCCGCTGCCGTCCCTCGAACGGATCGATGTGCTGGTGCCGCGCACCCGGCGGCTGCGGTCGGCGGGCTGCGCACGGCTGATCCGCACCCAGTCGGCGCCGCGGCCCGAGGACGTCTCGGGGCTGCCCGTCGCCCCGGTCGCCCGGGCACTCGCGGACGCCGTCGCCCGTATGTCCGACGCGGCCGTGGTGCGCCGGCTGCTCACCGAGGCGGTCCGTGGCGGTCACTGCGAACCGGCGGCCGTGGTCCGGGAGTTGAACCGTGCCCGGCTGCTGTCGCGGCCCCATCTGGTGGATGCCGTGGACTCGCTGCTCGCCGAAGGGCGGGCACTGGCGGAGGACCGGCTGTACGAACTGGTCCATCTCTACGGGCTGCCCGACCCGCTCTGGAACGTCGATCTGCGGCTGCCCGGCGGCCCTCACCTCGGCAGCGTCGACGCCTACTGGCCCGAACAGGCGGTCGCCCTCGAGCTCGACACCCGCGCCCCGCGCCCGTCCCGCCCCGAGGACGAGCCGACGGGCCCGGATCCGCAGTGGCCCGAGTACAGCCGCAAGCGGGAGCATCTGGAGCGACTCGGCATCACGGTGGTGCACGTCTCGCCGAAGCGGCTCCGGGACACCCCCGCACAGCAGGCGTCGGTGATCCGTACCGCGCTGATGGCCTCACCGCACCGGGAGCCGGCCGCCTATGTCGTCGCCCTCCCCCATTGAAGCCGTGTCGCGCGGCCGGGCGGACCCGGGACCGGGCGGGTGTCAGCCGCGGCCCGGACGGGGCCCGGCGGCCCGGCCCGCGGGGGGCCGGTCGCGCCACAGCCCGAGCCCGATGTCGACGAGCCCGACCCGCTCGAGGTCCGGGACCGCCTCCAGCTCGTGCCAGGCCGCGAGATCGGTGGAGCCGTTCGTCTCGGGGCGCAGTTCCCCGCCGGTGATCCGTCCTTCGTAGACGATCCGCAGGCTGTGGAAGTCGGACTCGCCGGCGAGTCCGCGCGGGCGGCGCTCACGCATCGAGTCGATGCCGAGCAGTGCGGCCGCCTCGGCCGTGTAGCCGGTTTCCTCGGCCACCTCGCGCACGACGGTGTCGGCCGGGTCCTCGCCGTGGTCCATCCCGCCTCCGGGCAGGGTCCAGCGCCTCGTGCCGTCGCGTGCCACCCAGCGGGCGAGCAGCATCCGCCCGTCCTGTACGCAGACGGCGTAGGCCGCCACCCTCATCGTCCGGCTCATGGCACGACCTTAGGCCCTGTCCGGGCGATCTCACCGGCCCCGCGTCCGGGCACGGTGACGGTGGTGCCGACACCAGGAAACACCGGAAGTGTATTGTCCTATTTTTGGCTTTTCATGTGTTTTGATATGACGTACTTTCACCCCCTTTGGGATCCGGGTGCCTGACGGCTTGTCACGCAGAGGAGAGCTACGTCGTATGTCTGAAGAGCAGGACACAGGCGCCGACGCGGGTGCGGTTGAACCGCGCCGGCCGATGACGGCGATGCTGAGCCAGCACTGGAAGCTGGCCGTTCTCGCGGCGGCGGGTTTCGCCACGGTGGCGGCCACCACCACCTTCGTCGCGGTCAGCCACCGGGAGACCGCAGCCAGGGCCCAAGCCACCGCACTCGCGGACGGCAAGAGCGGCAAGGGCGACGAGGGCGACGAGGACAGCCACGACAAGGGCGGCAAGCACGGCGACAAGGCCGGTCGGGACGGTGACAAGTACGGTGGTCACCACTCCGATGACGCGATCCATGTGGAGTGCGACCCGAACGATCTGATCGCCAACCTCGTCGACCTGAACGAGGACAGCGGCGGAGAGCTGGTCCTGGCGAAGGACTGCACCTACACCCTGACCGCCAATCAGGACGACAACGGCCTCCCGAAGATCATCCAGCCGATCACCATCCACGGCAACGGCGCCACCATCCAGCGCGCCGCCAACGGGGACACCTTCCGCATCTTCGAGGTCGGATCCGGTGGCGACCTGAAGCTCAGTCACCTCACCCTCACGCGCGGCAAGATCGGTTCGGACGGTCAGGGGGCCGGAATCAAGGTGGACGCGGCGGGCCGTCTCGACCTCGACCGTGTCACCCTCACGCGCAACACCGCAGATCTTGCCAACTCGGACGGTGGTGCCATCTACAACGCCGGCATCCTCACCATTCGCCACAGCGCCATCACCCGGAACACCGGCGAGGACGGCAGCGCCGTCTACAACATCAACGGGAAGGTCGAGATCACCGACTCCAAGATCGCCGGCAACATCGGCGACCCCAGTGACGGCTTCGGCACCCTCTACAACGACACCGGGACGACCACGGTCAAGAAGAGCCTGGTCCGCTACAACCACGTCCGCTTGGGTGGCGGCATCTTCAACAGCAGCGGCACGACCGAGGTCGAGGACAGCAAGATCGATTACAACAGAGCCGACTTCGGCGGCGGCATCTACCACTCCGAAGACTCGCTCGTCGTGCGCGACAGCAAGATCGCCTACAACATCGCGCAGTTCGACGGCGGCGGCCTCGAACTCTTCGACTCCGCGGTGATCGAGGGCAGCAAGATCTACGGCAACACCGCCGTCACGCAGGACGGCGGTGGCGTCGACATGTTCACCGACGCGAGCGCCCTCGTCTCGATCCGCGACTCGAAGATCTACGAGAACCAGGCTCCCGGCGACGATCGCGTGGGAGCCGGCATCAACATCGACGGCGGCGACCTCAACCTCACCGACACGAAGGTGACCGGGAACATCGCCGACGCACCCGCCGGTGGTGTCCACAACGGCGGCGGCACGGTCAACACCTACGGCAAGGTGAGGATCATCGACAACGTGCCGACCAACTGTGAGGGCAGCCCCGCCCCCGTCCCGAGCTGCTTCGGCTGACGGCAACCACCCGCAAGGACGGCCGTGCCCGGCGAGGGCGGTTTCGCCACCGCCGGGCACTGAGGCCGCACTCTCAGTACCAGTACGCCGGGTACGTACGCCCCGTCGCCCGGGACCCCAGCACGCCCACCGCGACGAGCAGCACACAGGCCACCGCCAGCAGGCCGAGGAACGGGAGGGCGGGCGGCGACTGCAGGGCCACGATGACGGCGGTCGCGGCGGCCGGCGAGTGCGGGGTGCGCGCGGCCAGCATCACGCCGAGCGCGAGCCCGCCCGCGACGGCCGCTCCCCACACACCCGGCCCCGCGACCGCCAGCACGAGGAAGCCGGTGAGCGCGGAGAGCAGCTGGCCGCCGATGACACTGCGCGGCTGGGCGAGCGGAAGGTCGGGGGCGCCCGCGACGAGCGCCATGCTGGCGGCGAGCGGCGGGATCAGCATGGGGCGGCCCACCAGGAGTCCGGCGGCGGCGACGGCGAGCAGGGCGAGCACGCTGACGGCCGTGGCGGCGAGGACGGTACGGGGGCGGGGACGGGGCAGGGGCAGGGCCGCACTGGGCACGGGTCGGGCTCCTTGCTGCGAGGCGAGGCGGGGTGGCGCCGTGCGGGTGCACGAAAACCGGTCGTCCGGAAGAAGTCGCAGGCCGGGAGGCCGAGGCACAACCGGAAGCAACTAACCTTCTAAGTGGAATTTAGGGGTTAATCAGAGGAAGGTCAACCGCTCACGTACCCTTGACGGGTTAGTCGAGACTGGGAGCCCTCCATGACCGCGTCCGCCGTTGCCCCCGATCCGCGTCCGCTCACCGGCGAACCCGTCTCTCTGGACCTGCTCAACACCCGGTGGATGCAGGAGGACGCCGAGCAGGACCTGCTCGTCTCGGACGGCGGTCTGCGCATCTGGCTGGCCGGCAACGGCCTCGACGGCCGCTTCCGCGCGGACCGCGCCACACTGGAGAAGACCCTCGCCGCCCGTGACGCGCTGGCCGCGGCCGTCGACTCCCCCGGGGACGCCGCCGCGGCGGCCCGGGTCGACGCCGTGCTGGACCACGGGCGGATCCGGGCGACGCTCACCGCCGAAGGGCCAGGCGAGCGGGCGGAGTTCGACGATCCGGCCTGGGGCCCGGGCTGGATCGCCGCGCGGGACTATCTGGAGCTGCTGCGCACCGCGCCCGACCGGATCCGTGCCTGCGCCCATGACGCCTGCATCCTGCACTTCTTCGACACTTCGCGGAACGGCACCCGCCGCTGGTGCTCCATGGCGCTGTGCGGCAACCGCGCGAAGGCGTCCCGGCATTACGCGCGCACCCGCGAGAGCTGATTACCGGCCGAACCGCGTATCGGAGCACATGGCGGGGCCGATTCCAGGAGCCCCGGCGGGACCGGCACCACTGATCGGGAATCCCCCGGGTCAACCCTTGCGCACCCTAGAAACCCGACTTCCCGAATGCCGGGTATCAGGACGTTCGTCCCCTCGGCGCGCGTCACGCCAGTGGCGGATGTATGCCATGGACCCTTCCCTCCTCCGCCAACTCTCCACAAACCCCTGTCTCTTGCGAAAGGCTGAGCGGTCATCCGGTACCGAAATCCGGACCCTCTCTTTCACAAACAGGGATGTAGATGACCCCCGATTCCCAGAGCTCCATATCCGGGCCGAGACGCGCGGCCCGTGTGGCAGCGGCGGCCGGCCTCGTGGCCGCGCTGGTCACCACCGGCGTCGTGCCCGCCTTCGCGGCGACGGCCGACGACCCGGTCGGCTCCGCCCCCGTGAAGTCCGCGGGCTCCGACAAACTGGGGGCGGCCGACGCCGACCTCCTCGAGAAGGCCGAGGCCAAGGGCGAGAAGACCGTCACCCTGATGGTCGCCACCGCGCCCGGCCAGACCGAGCAGGTCGCCGCCCAGCTCGACGCCGTTCAGGGCGCCTCGGTCGGCAAGGTCTACGACAAGCTCGGCTACGTCCGCGCCACCGTGCCCACCGGCAGGGCGGAGGCCGCGATCAAGGCGGCCACCAAGCTCCCCAGCGTCCACGGCATCGATCTCAAGCACGAGATCAAGCTGGACGACCCGACGCCCGCGGGCGACCGGCCGGGCGGGATCGCCACCTCGCCGAACGCCAAGGCGAGCGGCAAGGCCGGGACCGCCGGCAGCTACCCGGCCCCGGACGCCAAGACGCCCGCGAAGAACCCGTACAACCCGTCCTTCGAGACGGGCGCGGTGAAGTTCGTCCAGGACCACCCGAAGTACGACGGCCGCGGTGTGACCATCGGCATCATGGACTCGGGCGTCGACCTCGGGCACCCGGCGCTGCAGAAGACCAGCACCGGCGAGCGCAAGATCGTCGACTGGGTGACCGCCACGGACCCGATCACGGACAACGACGGGACCTGGCGCCCCCAGATCGCCCCGGTCGCCGGCCCGGTGTTCACCAGCGCCGGCAGCACGTGGAAGGCGCCGGCCGGCTCGTACCAGTTCAGCCGGTTCACCGAGTCGATCACCGCCAACGGTGACATGAAGGGCGACGTCAACCGCGACGGCGACACCACCGACCGGTTCGGGCTGCTCTACGACCCGGCCGCGGGCACCGTCCGCGTCGACACCGACCAGGACGGCGACTTCACCAACAACGCCCCGATGAAGCCGTACAAGGACGGCTACCAGATCGGGTACTTCGGCACGGACAACGCGGCGACCGACGTCGCCGAGCGGATCCCGTTCGTGATCGAGATCCGCAAGGACGTGCCCATGGACCCGCTGGGCGGCGACTGGGTCGGCAAGAAGGCCGACTTCGTCAACGTCGGCATCATCGAGTCCGAGCACGGCACCCACGTCGCGGGCATCACCTCCGCCAACGGCCTGTTCGGCGGGAAGATGAACGGCGCGGCGCCCGGCGCCAAGCTGGTCTCGTCCCGTGCCTGCTCCTGGAGCGGCGGCTGCACCAACGTGGCGCTGACCGAGGGCATGGCCGACCTGGTCATCAACCGCGGTGTGGACATCGTCAACATGTCCATCGGCGGTCTGCCGGCGCTCAACGACGGCAACAACGCCCGTGCGGAGCTCTACACCCGGCTCATCGACGAGTACGGCGTGCAGCTGGTCATCTCGGCGGGCAACGAGGGTCCCGGAATCAACACCATCGGCGACCCCGGTCTGGCCGACAAGGTGATCTCCGTCGGCGCCGCGGTCTCCAAGGAGACCTGGGCCGCGAACTACGGCTCGGTCGTGGACAAGGCGTACGCCATGTTCCCGTTCTCCTCGCGCGGTCCGCGTGAGGACGGCGGCTTCACCCCGACCATCACCGCCCCCGGCGCCTCGATCAACACCATCCAGACCTGGCTGCCGGGCGCCCCGGTCGCCGAGGCCGGATACAAGCTGCCGGCCGGTTACGGGATGCTCCAGGGCACCTCGATGTCCTCGCCGCAGGCGGCGGGCGCGAGCGCGCTGCTGCTCTCCGCGGCCAAGCAGCGCAAGATCGACCTGGCTCCGGCGGAGCTGCGCACGGCGCTGACCAGCACCGCCAAGCGGATCAGCGGTATGGCGGCGCACGAGCAGGGCTCCGGCCTGATCGACATCCCGGGTGCCTGGGAGGCCGTCAGGGCCGGTGCGACCGCCCACGAGTACGCCGTGAAGGCTCCGGTCGACACCGCGATCGACCAGTTCCTGAAGACCCCGGGCTTCGGCACCGGTCTGTACGACCGTGAGGGCGGCCTCAAGACCGGCCAGAAGAAGTCGTACTCGATCACCGTCACCCGGACCACCGGTCCGGACCGTCCGATCCGGCACGAGCTGGACTGGAAGTACAACGACGGCACCTTCGACCTGCCGGGTACCGGCTCCGTCATGCTGCCGCTGGACAAGCCGGTCACGATCAAGGTCGACGCGAAGCCCCGCACCGCCGGTGTGCACAGCGCCATCCTCGAGCTGGACGACGTCCGTACCGAGGGCGTGGACCGCCAGATCCTCAGCACGGTCGTGGTCTCCCAGCAGCTGGCCAAGCCGGGCTTCGCGTACTCCGCGTCCGGCTCCGTGCAGCGCAACAGCCACAAGTCGTACTTCGTGACCGTTCCCGAGGGTGCCAAGACCCTCGAGGTCGCGCTCGGCGGGCTGAAGGACAAGAGCCAGACCCGCTTCATCTCGATCCACCCGTACGGTGTGGGCGTCGAGGACAGCGCCACGATCAACTGCTACCCGAACTACACCAACCCGGCCAACACCTGCCGCCCCGACCTGCGGTCGTACGCCGACCCGCAGCCGGGTGTCTGGGAGATCGAGGTCGAGTCCCGCCGTACGTCCCCGCTGCTGGACAACCCGTACCGGCTGGACGTCTCGGTGCTCGGCGCGGCGTTCGACCCGGCCGTGAAGACCCTCCCCGAGGCCAAGGTCGGCACCCCGGCCAAGGTCGACTGGAAGGTGTCCAACGGCTTCGCCGCCCTCGAGGGCAAGCTGAAGGGCGGCTCGCTGGGCTCGGCGAAGGTGACCCGTCCGACGATCGCCAACCACGCGACGCAGGAGAGCACCGTCACCGTCGGTGAGGGTGTCGAGCGTCTCGACGTCGCCATCGGCGGTGTCTCCGACACCGCAGCCGACCTCGACCTGGAGGTCTGGCTGGGCGACAAGCAGGTCGGCACGTCCGCGGACGGCGACTCGGAGGAGGCGGTCAGCCTGTCCAAGCCCGCCGCCGGTACGTACACGATCAAGGTCGTCGGCTACTCCGTTCCCAGCGGCAGCACCGCGTACGACTACCGGGACGCGTACTTCGCGTCCTCCCTCGGCACGGTCAAGGTCGACGAGGCCCAGTCCGTGAAGCTCGCCAACGGTGCGTCGGCGCAGGTCGCCGCCGAGGTCGTGGTGGGCAGCGCGGCGCCCGAGGGCCGGCAGTTCTTCGGCGAGGTGCAGCTGCTGAACGCCCGCGGAACCGCCGCGGGCAGCGGCAGCGTCGTGATCGAGAAGGTCACTCCGTAACGATGTGAACCGGGTGTGACCTACAGCACTCGGAGGGCGGGCGTCCGTGGGGCGCCCGCCCTTTCGTCGTGTGAGCAGGAGCATGCGTCCCGCCCCTCGGACAATGGATTGGACAAGTCGGCCGGGGACATACGCATCATGGAAGACACCCAGGCCACAGGCCGGACCGGCCACGCAGGCCGCACAAGGTACGGAGGAGTCCCGTGAAGGTCGGAATCGTCGGAGCCACCGGGCAGGTCGGCACGGTCATGCGCAAGATCCTCGCCGAGCGGAAGTTCCCGGTCGACGAGCTCCGGCTGTTCGCCTCGGCCAGGTCTGCGGGCTCCACGATCGAGTGGCAGGGCCGGGACATCACCGTCGAGGACGCCACCACCGCGGACTACACCGGCCTGGACATCGTGCTCTTCTCGGCCGGTGGCGCCACCTCCAAGGCGCTCGCCGAGAAGGTCGCCTCCCACGGCGCCGTCGTGATCGACAACTCCTCGGCCTGGCGACGTGACCCCGAGGTGCCGCTCGTGGTCTCCGAGGTCAACCCGCACGCGATCAAGGACCGCCCCAAGGGCATCATCGCCAACCCGAACTGCACGACGATGGCCGCGATGCCCGTGCTGAAGCCGCTGCACCGGGAAGCCGGTCTGGTCGCCATGGTCGCCACGACCTACCAGGCCGTGTCGGGCTCGGGCCTCGCGGGCGTCGCCGAGCTGCGCGACCAGGCGTGCGCGGTCGCCGAGAAGGCCGACCGGCTGGCGTACGACGGCGAGGCCGTCGCGTTCCCCGAGCCGGGCGTCTACAAGCGCCCGATCGCCTACAACGTGCTGCCGCTGGCCGGCAGCATCGTGGACGACGGCTCCTTCGAGACCGACGAGGAGCAGAAGCTCCGCAACGAGTCCCGCAAGATCCTGGAGATCCCGGAGCTGAAGGTCTCCGGCACCTGTGTCCGGGTTCCCGTCTATTCCGGCCACTCCCTCCAGGTCAACGCGCGCTTCGCCCGTCCGGTCAGCGTCGAGCGCGCCTACGAGCTGCTCAAGGACGCGGAGGGCGTCGAGCTCTCCGAGATCCCCACCCCGCTGCAGGCGGCGGGCAAGGACGTCTCGTACGTGGGCCGGATCCGGGTGGACGAGACCGTGGACCACGGCCTCGCCCTCTTCCTCTCCGGCGACAATCTCCGCAAGGGCGCCGCGCTGAACGCGGTGCAGATCGCGGAGCTGGTGGCGGCCGAGCTGGGGGCCTGACCCCGTTCCCGATCCGGGGCGGTCCGTGCACGTACGCGTGCACGGGCCGCCCCGGCTGCTTGCCGTGTTCTCACGCTCGGGCACCGTGGCGTTACTCGGGTGAACGGCGCCCTGCTCCGTGGAAGGATGGCCGGAAACGTCACATACCGAGGAGATGACCGGGTGCCTGGCACAAACCTGACCCGTGAAGAGGCGCAAGAGCGAGCGCGTCTGCTCACCGTTGACTCGTACGAGATCGATCTCGATCTCACCGGGGCGCAGGAGGGCGGCACCTACCGGTCCGTGACCACCGTGCGCTTCGGCTCCGCGCGGGACGGGGCGGAGACCTTCATCGATCTTGTCGCGCCGGCCGTCCACGAGGTCGTGCTGAACGGCAAGTCTCTGGACGTCGCCGCGGTCTTCCGGGACTCCCGGATCGCGCTGGCGCATCTGCACGCGGGCCCGAACGAGCTCAGGGTCGTCGCGGACTGCGCGTACACCAACACCGGCGAGGGTCTGCACCGGTTCGTCGACCCCGTCGACAACCAGGCCTACCTCTACACCCAGTTCGAGGTGCCCGACGCCCGCCGGGTGTTCGCCTCCTTCGAGCAGCCGGACCTCAAGGCCACCTTCCAGTTCACCGTGAAGGCGCCCGACGGCTGGAGCGTGATCTCCAACTCGCCGACCCCGGAGCCGAAGGACAACGTCTGGCACTTCGAGCCGACGCCGCGGATCTCCACGTACATCACGGCGCTGATTGTCGGCCCGTACCACTCGGTGCACAGCTCGTACGAGAAGGACGGGCAGAGCGTGCCCCTCGGCATCTACTGCCGTCCCTCGCTCGCCGAGTACCTGGACGCGGACGCGATCTTCGAGGTCACCCGGCAGGGCTTCGACTGGTTCCAGGAGAAGTTCGACTACGCCTACCCATTCGCCAAGTACGACCAGCTCTTCGTCCCGGAGTTCAACGCGGGCGCGATGGAGAACGCCGGTGCGGTGACCATCCGCGACCAGTACGTGTTCCGCTCCAAGGTGACGGACGCGGCGTACGAGGTGCGGGCGGAGACGATCCTGCACGAGCTCGCGCACATGTGGTTCGGCGATCTGGTCACCATGGAGTGGTGGAACGACCTGTGGCTGAACGAGTCGTTCGCCACCTACACGTCCATCGCCTGCCAGGCCTACGCGCCGGGCTCCAGGTGGCCGCACGCCTGGACCACGTTCGCGAACTCGATGAAGACCTGGGCGTACCGGCAGGACCAGCTGCCGTCCACGCACCCGATCATGGCCGAGATCCGCGATCTCGACGATGTCCTGGTCAACTTCGACGGCATCACCTACGCCAAGGGCGCGTCGGTGCTCAAGCAGCTCGTCGCGTACGTCGGGATGGACGAGTTCTTCCGCGGCGTGCAGGCGTACTTCAAGCAGCACGCGTTCGGCAACACCCGGCTCACGGATCTGCTGGGCGCGCTGGAGGAGACCAGCGGCCGGGATCTGAAGACCTGGTCGAAGGCGTGGCTCGAGACCGCGGGGATCAACGTCCTGCGCCCGGTGATCGACACGGACGCGTCCGGTGCCATCACCTCCTTCGCCGTCAAGCAGGAGGCTCCGGCGCTGCCTGCCGGTGCCAAGGGCGATGCGGTGCTGCGCCCGCACCGGATCGCCGTCGGCTTCTACGACCTGGACGGGGCCGGGAAGCTGGTGCGCACCGAGCGCGTCGAGCTGGACGTCGACGGCGAGCTCACGGCCGTACCCGAGCTGGTGGGCAAGCGGCGACCCGCGGTCGTGCTGCTGAACGACGACGACCTGTCGTACGCCAAGGTGCGTCTGGACGACGAGTCGCTGAAGACCGTCACCGAGCACCTGGGCGACTTCGCCGAGTCGCTGCCGCGTGCGCTGTGCTGGGCGTCGGCCTGGGACATGACCCGCGACGGCGAGCTCGCCACCCGCGACTATCTGTCGCTGGTGCTGTCGGGCATCGCCAAGGAGTCGGACATCGGCGTCGTCCAGTCGCTGCACCGCCAGGTGAAGGTGGCGATCGACCTGTACGCCTCGCCCGAGTGGCGCGACGCGGGCCTGACGCAGTGGACGGACGCGACGCTGGCGCATCTGCGTGCGGCAGAGCCCGGCAGCGACCACCAGCTGGCGTGGGCCCGGGCGTTCGCGGCGACCGCGCGCACCCCGCAGCAGCTCGATCTGCTGCAGGCGCTGCTGGAGGACCGCGAGACGATCGAGGGTCTGGTCGTGGACACCGAGCTGCGCTGGGCGTTCGTGGAGCGTCTCGCGGCGACCGGGGTCTTCGACGAGGAGGAGATCGCGGGCGAGCTCGAGCGCGACAGGACGGCCGCCGGCGAGCGCCACGCGGCGACGGCGCGTGCGGCACGTCCGACGCCGGAGGCGAAGGCGGAGGCGTGGGCTTCCGTCGTCGAGTCGGGCACGCTGCCGAACGCGGTACAGGAAGCGGTCATCGGCGGCTTCGTCCAGACGGATCAGCGTGAGCTGCTCGCTCCGTACTCGGAGAAGTTCTTCACGGTGGTGAAGGACGTGTGGGAGTCCCGCTCGCACGAGCTGGCTCAGCAGGTCGCGGTTGGCCTGTATCCCTCGCTCCAGGTGTCCCGGGCGACGCTCGATGCGACCGATGAATGGCTGGATTCAGCCGGTCCGAATGCGGCGCTGCGGCGGCTTGTTTCGGAGTCCCGAGCAGGCGTCGAACGGGCTCTGAAGGCCCGGGAAGCGGATGCCGCAGCGGCCTGACCTGCTGGGCTGAGCCGCCGGGTGCCACACCGCGAAGGGCGTTCCGGACCGTTTCGGTCCGGGGCGCCCTTCGTCGTACGCGACCGGCGGTAACCCACGTGGTGTCTGAAGTGTGACCCGATGTCAACAAGCCTGCTTCTGAACGACTATGCTCCCTCACCGTTGCCATGTGATCGTTCCCGTTCGAATCGTTTTGAGGGTGCTGATGGTCCGTGAGGAATCGTCGCCCGGGAGTGGCAGTCCGCGTACTGCGGCCCCTCTCGGGTGGCTGCTGCCCGCCGCTCTGACAGCCGTCGTCACCGCCGTCGCGGTGCCGCTGGTCGTCGCTGCGGCCCGTGTCCCCGTCGCAGTCGTCGGTGCCGTCGCCACGGTCGTGGTCGCCGCACTCGGCGCGGAGATCTCCCGCCGGGGCAAGGCCATCGACGCGCTTCGCCGCACCGTCGAGGAACGCGACGGCGTCCTGGCGTACCACGCGGCCGAGACCTCGCACCTCGCGGGGGCACTGCTCCCGGACGTCGTGGAGCGGCTGCGCACGGGAGAGTTCCCGGAGGAGGTGCTGGCATCGGTCCACGCCCCGGAGGCGCACCACGGCGTCGTGAGGACCGTCGTCGACGCGGTCGTCGCGGAGGAGGAGCTGCGTGACTCCGCGCAGCGCGCCTTCGTGAACATCGCCCGGCGTGTCCAGGCCATCGTCCACCAGCAGGCCCAGGAACTGCGGGAGATGGAGGACCGGCACGGCAGCACGCCCCAGGTCTTCGGCGATCTGCTCCGGCTGGACCACGGCACCGCGCTCATCGGGCGGCTGGCCGACTCGATCGCCGTGCTCGGTGGCGCACGCCCGGGACGCCAGTGGGGCCGCGCCGTGCCGCTCTACAGCGTGATGCGCGGCGCCATGTCGCGGATCATCGACTACCAGCGGGTCGAGTTGCACTCCGTCTCCGAGGTGGCGGTCACGGGCCCCGCCGTCGAGCCGCTGATCCATGCGCTGGCCGAGCTCCTCGACAACGCGACGCGCTACTCACCGCCGCAGACCAAGGTCCATCTGACCGCCGTCGACGTCCAGTCGGGCATCGCGGTCGAGATCGAGGACGGCGGCGTCAGCATGAGCGAGGAGGCCCGTCGGCGGGCCGAGCGCATGCTGCAGCAGGCCCAGCAGGGCATCGACCTCACCGACCTCGGGGAGACGCCGCGGCTGGGCCTCGCCGTGGTCGGCCGGCTCGCCCAGGCGTACGGCTTCCAGGTCTCCCTGCGTTCCTCCGCGTACGGCGGTGTCCGCGCGGTCATCATCGTCCCGCAGGAACTGATCACCACCGCCGCGTCCGCGACCGGTATCGCGCACGGCATCGGAGCGTCGTCCAGGCCCCGCGCCACGCTCCCGACCACTCCCGCCGTTCCCGCGCAGCGTCAGGAGTCGTCTCATGACCCACGCCATGACCCACGCCATGACCCACGCCACGAACCACGTCACCAGCCACGTCACGAACCACGCCGCGACCCGCTCCACGACCCGCTCCATGAGCCACGCCACGAATCTCACCAACAGCCTCGCTACGAGCAGTCTCACCACGATCCGTATCGTGAATCGCGCCCGATGACCGGACCGGTGCCGCCGGACGACATCCCCGTGGTGACCGAGCGGTCGGCGGGCGGTCTGCCACAGCGCCGCCGCAGGCGGCTCTCGGCGCCCGCGACGGGTTCCGCATCCGCCTCACAACCGGCTCCCACACCCATCTCGGCTCCCGACCAAGAGCCCACACCTCAGGTGCAGCCCGGAATGTGGCTGGCCGCCTTCCAGAGCGGTCTCTCCGGCGAGTCCACCGACGCCAGCAAGGGGAACACGCAGCCATGATTCAGCAGCAGGCCAATATGGACTGGATGCTCAAGGACCTCGCGGAGGGAGTACCGCAGACCAGGCACGTGGTCGTACTCTCCGCCGACGGTCTGCGCATGGCCCAGTACGGCACCGACACCGACACCGCCGACCGGCTCGCCGCCGCCTGTGCGGGGCTGCAGTCCCTCGCGGGTGCGGTGGCCGCCGAACTCCCCTACAGCGAAGGGCGGATGCGGCTCGTCGTCATCGAGATGGACGGCGGCTTCTTCTATCTGATGGCCGCCGGCGCGGGCGCGTTCCTCGCGGTCCTCGCGGACGAGGGTGTGGACGCGGGGCTGATGGGACAGCGGATGCGGGACCTGGTGCTGAGGATCGGCGAGCACCTGACGAGTCCGCCGCGGCTCGCCGGCAGTTATCCGGGCGATGTCGCCGGCGGAGGGCTGGCCAGGTGAGCCACCCGGGCGGTGGCGGCTGGGAAGAGGAGAGTCCCGAACGGCTCTACGTGATCACGGGCGGCCGCAGTACCTCGTCCGCCCCCGTCTCGCTCGACCTGGTCACACTGATCGTGGCCAGGTCACAGCCCAAGCCCGGTATGCCGCCGGAGCACACGGCGATCATCGAGCTGTGCCAGGCGCCGTTGTCGGTGGCCGAGATCTCCGCCTACACGAGCCTGCCGGTCAGCGTCGTCACCATCCTGCTCGGCGATCTGCTCGCCGACAGCCGGGTGATCGCCCGTGCGCCCGTTCCCCCCGCCCGACTCCCCGACCGCGCGTTGATTGAGGCAGTGATCGATGGACTTCAGAAGCTCTGAGCAGCCTGCGCGGACCGCCGGGCCACGGAGCGAGGACGTGCTGCCGGCGACGGCCGCCGCCGCCGTCAAGGTGGTGGTCGTGGGCGGATTCGGCGTGGGCAAGACGACCCTGGTCGGATCGGTCAGCGAGATACGTCCGCTGACCACCGAGGAGACGATGACCCAGGCGGGTGTCGGCATCGACGACACCGAGGGCATCGGCAGCAAGACCTCGACGACCGTCGCGATGGACTTCGGCCGGATCAGCATCAACGACGAACTGGTGCTGTACCTCTTCGGCACCCCCGGCCAGGAGCGCTTCTGGTTCCTGTGGCGCGGCCTGTTCGAAGGTGCGCTGGGCGCGGTCGTCCTGGTGGACACCCGGCGTCTCGAGGTCAGTTTCGACGTCATCGGCCGGCTGGAGGAGCGGGGCGTACCGTTCGTCGTGGCCGTCAACTCCTTCCCGAACGCGCCCGGTTATCCGCTGGAAGAGCTTCGGGGGGCACTGGATCTGCCGGACTCGGTGCCCATCGTTGCCTGTGACGCACGGCTGCGTGAGTCCAGCCGGGACGTCCTGATGGCGCTGATGCGCTACCTCCAGTCGCTGGCCATGACCCAGGCTTCCTGACACTTCCCGGTCCGCTGCCCCGGGTTCCGGACGCGGCGGACCGGGCGCACTCGTGAGGCGCTGCGCCCTTCGGCGCCCGCCCTGCGCAGCCGGTACCGCGGGCCCGTCAGGGCCCCGTACCCGGCCGGTCCTTCTTGCCTCGATCGCCGTCCGGCCACCCCTCCCGCGGTCGCATCCGGCCTGTCCGGATCATCCGGGCTGTCCGGATCGCCACCCGGCTTTCATCAGACTTGGCGTATTTCCCAGGCAGTTGCGGACACATGGCGATCAGAGATGGCCGAAAGACGCCCTATTGGTTCCAGCCTCGCAGCTGAGTACGATGCGCAATTGTTGATCACTACTGGTGAGCAAGTGCTCCGTGTGACAACTGAGATGACGACCCCTCATGCACCGTTTTGACTGAGAGGAAGGCCGACGTGGGGCCCGAGCTGATAGTTCCCCCGATCTTCTCTCCCATCGCCCCGGCGATCCACCCGAACCACGCCGACATCGATGTGCAGACCGCCGCCTGGGCGGAGACCTTCCGCATCGGCTCCGAGGAGCTGCGGGGCAAGCTCGTCAGACACGACATCGGCACGTTCTGCGCCCGGATCCTGCCGGAAGGCCGCGAGGAGGTCGTCTCCCTCCTGTCGGACTTCGTCCTGTGGCTGTTCGGCGTGGACGACGGTCACTGCGAGGAGGGCGAGCTCGGTCACCGGCCCGGTGAACTGGCCGGGATGCTCCACCGGTTGATCCGTGTCGCACAGAACCCCGAGACGTCGATGATGGACGAAGATCCGCTGGCCGTCGGCCTGCGCGATCTGCGGCTGAGGATCGACCGGTACGGCACCGCCGGCCAGGCGGCGCGCTGGGTGGACGCCCTGCGCGAATACTTCTTCTCGGTGGTGTGGGAGGCGGCGCACCGCCGCGCGGGCACCGTTCCGGGCCTGAACGACTACACGCTGATGCGCCTCTACGACGGGGCGACGTCCGTCGTGCTCCCGATGCTGGAGATGGGCCACGGCTACGAACTCCAGCCCCATGAGCGGGACCACACCGCGGTACGCGCGGCGGCGGAGATGGCGTCCTTCATCATCACGTGGGACAACGACATCTTCTCGTACCACAAGGAGCGCAACAGCAAGGCCTACTACCTCAACGCCCTGCGGGTGCTGGAGCAGGAGCACGGCCTCACCCCGGGTGAAGCCCTGGACCTGGCCATCAGCCAGCGGGACCGTGTGATGACGCTGTTCATGCGGCTGAGCGAGCAGCTGGCCGAGCAGGGCAGCCCGCAGCTGCGCCAGTACCTGTACAGCCTGGCGTGCTTCATACGCGGCGCCCAGGACTGGGGCATCAGTTCGGTGCGCTACACCACCCCCGAGGACCCGGCGAACATGCCGTCGGACTTCACGGACATCCCGACCGACGACAGCCACGAGCCACTCGGCATCCCCGCGATCGCCTGGTGGTGGAAGCTCGTGCCCGGCACCGTGCGGAACGGCACCGCGGCACCGGACCAGCCGCTGACCGCCCGGCTGTAGCGGGTTCCCGTACGAGCGTGGCCCTCACGGGTCCCTGCCGCACCGCGCGGAAGGCAGGGACCCGCGCATGGAACCGGTGCGCGCGACCGTGTGTCAGTACCGGCGGACGAAGGCCTTACCCGCCCGGCTGCCGTCGCCGCACGACTTCTTCTCGGCCGCGGTCATCTTGCGGCTCTTCACGACCACGGCGTTGTTCTTCCCCTCCGTGCCGTTCGCGGCCGGGCCGGTGACGGTGTCGTCGAAGAACCAGTAGTAGTGCCCCCACTTGGGGCTGTCGTAGTGGGTCTGCCAGGTGCCGGAGACCTTCTGCATCACCTGGGCCCGCGATATCCAGCCGACCTCACCGGGCTTCACGGTCATGTCGAGCGTGCTGCTCTCCGAGTGCTCGCTCGACCAGCTGCGGCTGTAGGTCGCCGTCACACTGAGGTCCACGATGCCGGCTATCTTGCCGCCCGCGGTCACCGAGACACCCAGCGAGTCCGTGGAACCCACCGCGTCACTCCAGGTCATGGACTGGGTGGCGGACGAGCTGCTGCAGTTGAAGAGCGAGTCGGAGACCTGGCGGAACTTCCCGAGGTAGGCCTTCCCGAGCACGGGCGAGTTGAAGGAGCACTTGCCCTCGCCCGAGGCGCAGTCCGCCTTCAGCTGCTCACGTGCCGGCTGCTCCTCGGCCGCCGCCGGGGCCGTGTTCGCCGCCGCCAGGGCGCAGACGACCGCGGCCGCGGCCAGTAAACGGCCGCCGTTCCGCAGAGCGCTGTGCATGGTCATTCAGGTGCCTTTCACTTGGTGCAGGGGGGTCGGTGAACCGCGTTGCAGGGCAGGGGAGTTGGCCGAGGGGCCGGGTTCCCTGCAGCGGATCCCGCCTGGTGCATGTGAGATTGTCTTAACAAGCGACGCAACTACGTCAAGAATTGGCACTGTTGTGATCGAGCTCACTCCGATGCGGCCGTCTGCGATCCCTGCGCACCGCGGCCCGGCGAAGCCGGGGACACGGAAGGCGCGGTGGCTTCGACCGGGCCCTCCGTCCGGCCACCACCAGGCCGAGGCGGTCCCGCGGTGGCGCCATACCCGCATCCCGGGCGATCGGCCACCGCTGGCAGGCGTTCGGCCGACAGGGGCTCAAGCAGCCGCGCGACCAGGTCGAAGAGAACGATGACCTGATCATCGTTCGGATTGGAGTACCCATGCGACTGTTCGCGCGCCGCTCCTCCACCGCTCTGCTCGCCGCCCTGGTCCTGGCCGCCCCCGGCACGGCCGTCGCACAGGACCGCGGGGCCGAGCCGAAGCCCGGCCCCGCGCCCCTGCACCGGGCGGACGAGCCGCTCAGAGGGAGCTACATCGTCTCTCTGAAGGCCGGCACCGACCCCGCCGCCGTCGCGCACCGGGCCGGCGTGAAGCCCCGCTACACCTACGACCGGGCCATGCACGGCTTCTCCGCACGGCTGAGCGCGAGCCAGCTGGCCGCGGTACGGCTGGTGCCCGGAGTGGCGGCGGTGGAGGAGGACTCGAGGGTGTCCGTCCACCGCGGGGAACCGCAACGGGCCGCCGGCACCGCGCGGCGCGGGTCGGTGGCGGCCTCGAGCTGGGGGCTCGACCGCGCCGACCAGCGCGCACTCCCCCTGGACGGCCAGTTCCGCACCACCGCCACCGGCAAGGGCGCCACCGTCTACGTCGTCGACACCGGGATCGACTACGCGCACAGCGAGTTCGGCGGACGGGCCGTGTTCGGATTCGACTCGGTCGGAGACGGCCGCCGGGGCCAGGACTGCGACGGTCACGGCACCCATGTGGCGGGCACGGCGGGCGGTGCGACCTACGGGGTCGCACCGCAGGCCACCCTGGTGAGCATCCGCGTCCTCGACTGCAACGGCTTCGGCGCCTGGTCCGGGATCATCGCCGGCTTCGACTGGGTGGCCCGCAACGCCCACCGGCCCGCCGTGCTGACGGCCTCGCTGGGCGGTGCCAGGTCGCCGTCCGTGAACAGCGCAGCCGACTCGGTCTACCGGAGCGGCGTCCTGCCCGTCTTCGCGGCGGGCAACTCCGCCGACGACGCCTGCCGCACCTCGCCCGCGAGCACGCCCCGCGCCGTCACGGTCGGCGCGACCGACCGTACGGACCACGAGGCGGACTTCAGCAACTACGGCACCTGCCTGGATCTCTACGCTCCCGGCAGTGAGATCGTCTCCGCACTGCGGGGCGGCGGCATCACCACGATGAGCGGCACCTCGATGGCCGCGCCGCACGTGGCGGGCGCGGCCGCGCTCTTCCGTGGCGCCCACCCGGAGGCCGGTCCCAAGAGCGTCGCCGACTGGCTCGTCAGAGAGGCCACCCCGAAGGTGATCCCGAACCTCTCGCCGGGCTCGCCCAACCGGCTGCTGTTCACCGGAGGGCTCTGACCCTCAGGTCCGCCCGGGGCGGGGCGGAGCCGGCCGGGCGACCTGCGGCCGGAACGGGTGAGGGCGCCGGACGGAGTACTTCCGTCCGGCGCCCTCACACATGGCTGTCTGTGGTGCGTCAGGCCTGCTTGCGGGGCCTGTCGGACTTGTCGAGCACCATCACCAGGCCGGCGATCACCAGGAACAGCACGATCGGCAGGACCACGTACAGGCCGACCGTCTCGACCACGCTCAGGCCGGGACCCGGGTCGTCACCGTCGTCGCGGGTCAGCGCGAGCGCGGGGGACGACATCAGCAGCATCATCAGCGTCGTACCGGCCGCCACGGCGCCGGCGCGCAGGGTGTTCTTCTTGTCCACGGTGCAAACGTAGCGAACCACTATGCGCGCCGCGCGCCCGGGGTGCCCGTACGGGATCCGGCGCCCTCGGGACCCCCTGACCGGAACACCTCCATCAGCGCGTGCAGCCGGGGCGAGGCCGACAGTGCCTCGAGCGTCAGCGGGTGGCCCTCCGCGTCGGCGACGGGCAGCCGCCAGTTCGGGTACTGGTCCCAGGTGCCGGGCAGATTCTGCGGTCTGCGGTCGCCCACGGCGTCCGGCAGCCAGATGCCCACCATGCGGGCGGGCGTGCGCCGCAGAAAACGGTAGACCGCGCGGACCTCGCCCTCCTCGTCGAGTCTCCCCTCCGGCAGCAGTCCGAGCCTGGTCAGATACGCCAGCCACTCGGCGACCTCCGCCGAGTCCTCCCTGCGCTCCTGCTCCAGCGGACGTGCGAGCAGCCCCAGCCGGTGGCGCAGCGCCACGTGCCCGCCGGTGAGACGGGCGGCAGTGGACGGCAGGTCATGGGTGGTCGCCGTGGCCACACAGCCCTCCCGCCAGCCTTCCGGCGGCAGGGGACGGCCCGACCCGGCCCAGTCGCGCTCGAACCACAGCACGGACGTCCCGAGGATCCCTCGGCGTGCGAGGGTCTCCCGGACACCCGCCTCGACCGTGCCGAGATCCTCCCCTATGACGACGGCGCCCGCCCGATGGGCCTCGAGCACCAGCACGGCGAGCATCGCCTCGGCGTCGTAGCGGACGTAGGTGCCGTCCGTCGGTTCGGCGCCGGCGGGCACCCACCAGAGCCGGAACAGCCCCATGACGTGGTCGAGCCGCAGGGCGCCCGCATGGCGCAGCAGCCCCCGCAGCAGACCGCGGTACGGGGCGTAGCCCGAGGCCGCGAGTGCGTCGGGCCGCCAGGGGGGCAGGCCCCAGTCCTGGCCCCGGGCGTTGAAGGCGTCCGGGGGCGCGCCGACCGACATCCCCCCGGCGAACACGTCCTGCTGCGCCCAGGCGTCCGCACCGCCCGGGTGGACGCCCACGGCCAGATCGTGGACGACCCCGACGGACATGCCCGCGTCCAGGGCGGCACGGGAGGCGGCGGCCAGCTGCTCGTCGGTCAGCCAGGCGAGCCGGCAGTGGAAGTCGACCCGGTCCATGAGCTCGCCGCGGGCCCTCGCCGTCTGGGTGGAGCGGGGGTCGCGCAGACCCGGGGGCCACGCGTGCCAGTCGGAGCCGTACACCTCCGCCAGCGCGCACCAGGTGGCGTGGTCGTCCAGCGCCTGGCCCTGTGCGGCCAGGAAATCGCAGTACGCGGCGCGCCTCCCGGGACCCAGCGGGACGCGCAGGACCAGCTCCAGCGCCTCGAGCTTGAGCGCCCACACGGCGTCACGGTCGATCAGCGCGCCCTTGTCCAGCACGGAGGCGCGCAGTCCGGCCGCCTTCCCGACCAGCTCGTCGAGCCGGACGCGGTCCTGGCCGGTGACGTACGCGCATTCCGGGATGTCCTCGATGCGCAGATGCACGGGATCGGGGAAGCGGCGGGAACTCGGGCGGTAGGGGGAGGGGTCGGTCGGCGCTCCCGGCACCGCCGCGTGCAGCGGATTCACCTGGACGAATCCGGCTCCCAGCGAGCGGCCCGCCCAGGCGGCGAGCTCCGCGAGGTCCCCGAGGTCGCCCATGCCCCAGGAACGTCCGGACAGCAGGGAGTAGAGCTGCACCAGGAATCCGTGCGTACGCTCCCGTGGCCGGGCCAGCAAGTCGGGAGCGACGACGAGGCCGGCCCGGGCCGTGCCGCCGTCCGTCCCGCTGACCTCCAGGTCGTGCACCCCGAGGGGCAGCCGGGCCCACGGGCAGTCCGTGCCGGGCTCGTCCGGGCGCGCGCCGCCGGCCGGCCGGGTCCGCCACTCCCGGATGCCACCGTCCTCCAGCCGCACCCGCACCAGCGCGCCCGGCGGGGGCGTGACCGGCGGCCCCGAGCCGCCGCGCCAGTGCACCACCGTCGTGGGAAGCACCCGGTCCGCGGCGGCGGCGTCGGCCGCGGCGAGCGCGGCCCGCACCGCTTCCGGTGTGGAGGCCTCGACGCCCAGCGCGGCGAGGACCGAGACCACCGTGGCCTCGGGGACCGGGACGGTGACGCCGGGGGACGGAGAGTGAGAGGTGGCGACACCGTGTAACGCGGCCAGGCGGGCCAGGCCCATTCAGACTCCTGGGGACTCCGAGCCGCCGGCCGGGCCGGGGGCGGTGGGTTCGCTGGTGAGGGGTGCGGCGACGGTGAGCGGGGGCTCACTGGTCAGGGGCGGGGCGACGGTGAGCGGGGGCTCACTGGTCAGCGGCGCGGTGCCGGACAGCGGAGGCTCGCTCGTGAGCGGGCCGGGCACCTGTTTGGACAGGGGGGTGGGCAGAAGCGGTGCGTAAGTGGCCACGGGTGGCCTCCTCGAGGTGGGCAACGGTTCAGTGCAGCCCTACCCAGCGGGCACGGCGGCAGACGTACGCCTGATATCAACGTGTTCCGCGTCACATTCTGCTTCACGCAAGGGAGTTGAGCAGTCGCCGCGCGCCGACCGCCGAAGGGGACACGAGCGGCCGCCGCATTGGCCCTCTCGCCACGGGGTTGCGGGGGCTCGCCTCCGGGCCCGGGGCTGCCCACCGCGGGGGACGGCGGGCCGGGCGGAACGGGGGCGCCGCAGGGCGGCCGGCGCCCGACGCGGCCGCAGACCGTGGCGTGGCGTGGCGTGCGGGCCACTCCGCCGGATCACGCCGCCCGCACCACGCGAGACCGCCCGGGGCAACACGAAGGCCCGGATCCGTCAGGCTGAGACGCCGTCGATCCGGGCCATCACATCGTCCGCGCCGTACGGCTGCAGGTAGGGCAGCCAGCGCGGGTCCCTATGGCCCGTGCCGATGATGCGCCAGGCTAGTCCGCTCGGCGGAGCGGGCTGGTGCCGCAGCCGCCAGCCCAGCTCACGCAGGTGCCGGTCGGCTTTGACGTGGTTGCAGCGGCGGCAGGCGGCCACCACGTTGTCCCAGACGTGCTGACCGCCGCGACTGCGCGGAATGACGTGGTCGACGCTGGTTGCGATGCCACCGCAGTACATGCAGCGGCCACCGTCGCGTGCGAACAGCGCGCGCCGGGTCAGTGGAACGGGCCCCCGGTAGGGGACCCGCACAAAGCGCTTGAGCCTCACCACGCTGGGCGCGGGGATCACTCGGGTTGCGCTGTGCATGAAGGCGCCGGACTCCTCGAGGCAGATGGCCTTGTTCTCGAGGACGAGGACGAGCGCGCGGCGGAGCGGTACGACGCCGAGGGGCTCGTACGACGCGTTGAGGACCAGGACATGCGGCACGGATGCCTCCTTGTACGCCGGCGACGCGTGGCTCGCGCCGGGACGATCTGTACTCAGTCTCTCCTCCTGCCTGGTCGTAGCGCCACTACGTCCTTGTAACGGGGCGGGACGATTTTCTGTGCCGTCGGCCACATCCCGGCTCCGGGGCGTGCCCGGAACGTCCCTGAGTGACCCTTGTCTCTCCCCCGCAGATAACGCCCGGGTCACGGCACATCCCCCGTTAGTGTGGGGAAACCGCCGCAAGTCCTGGAGGTATCAGCCGTGTCCCTGGCCGCCGATCCGTCATCGCCGCCCGTCACCTTCGACGAGGCCGCGGAGCGGGCCAACAACGCCGCCGGGTGGGTAGAGCAGAACTGGTCCACCTGGCTGGCCGTCGGACTGCGCATCCTGCTGATCGTGGTGATCGCGGTGCTGCTGCGGATAGCCGTCCGCAGGGCGCTCACCAAGCTGATCGAGCGGATGAACCGCAGTGTGCAGGCGGTGGAGGGCACGGCACTGGGCGGCCTGCTCGTGAACGCCGAGCGCCGCCGCCAGCGCTCCGAGGCGATCGGCTCGGTGCTCAGGTCGGTGGCGTCGTTCCTGATCCTCGGCACGGCGGGACTGATGGTCCTCGGCGCGCTGAACATCGATCTGGCTCCGCTGCTCGCCTCGGCGGGTGTCGCGGGTGTGGCCCTGGGCTTCGGTGCCCGGAACCTGGTCACCGACTTCCTGTCCGGCGTGTTCATGATCCTCGAGGACCAGTACGGCGTCGGCGACACCGTCGACGCGGGTGTGGCCTCCGGCGAGGTGATCGAGGTCGGTCTGCGGGTGACCAAGCTGCGCGGGGACAACGGGGAGATCTGGTACGTCCGCAACGGCGAGGTCAAGCGCATCGGCAACCTCAGCCAGGGCTGGGCCACCGCGTCCGTCGATGTGAACGTGCGGCCGAGCGAGGACCTGGACTCCGTTCGCAAGGTCATCGAGGACGCCGCGGCGGGAATGACCAAGGCAGAGCCCTGGAACGAGCGGCTCTGGGGCCCCGTCGAGGTGCTGGGCCTGACCGAGGTGCTGCTGGACCGCATGACGGTCTCGGTCTCCGTGAAGACCATGCCGGGCAAGGCGCTGGGCGTGGAGCGGGAACTGCGCTGGCGGATCAAGCGCGCCTTCGACGAGGCGGGGATCCGGATCGTGGGCGGCGTACCGCCGCAGGCCGACGACGAGCAGCCGGTGAAGGACCCGACCGCGGGTGTGTCGGCCCCGTCCGCGTACTCGTCGGCGACCTCTCCGCAGTCCGTGGCGGCGTCGCCGATCACCCCGTCGGCCCCGCTGACGAAATAGCTCCCGGTTCTTCGGACCACCCCCGCGGCGACGATGCGGTTGCCGCGGGGGTGGTCCGTTTGGAGGGCCGGGAGGACCGGGCACCGTCACCCTCACCGGAGTGAAGGGAGCGGACGCATGAAGCTCGCCGTGGTGGGTGGCGGTTCCACCTACACCCCCGAACTGATCGACGGTTTCGCCCGCCTCAGGGACGTGCTGCCGGTCGGTGAGCTCGTTCTCGTCGACCCGGCGGCCGAGCGGCTGGAACTGGTCGGCGGGCTGGCCCGCCGGATCCTCGCCAGGCAGGGGCATCCCGCGGTCGTCACGACCACCGGTGACCTCGACGGCGGGGTGGCCGGTGCCGACGCCGTGCTGCTCCAGCTCCGCGTCGGCGGACAGGCCGCACGAGGGCAGGACGAGACCTGGCCGCTGGAGTGCGGCTGCGTCGGCCAGGAGACCACGGGCGCGGGCGGGCTGGCCAAGGCCCTGCGTACGGTCCCGGTGGTACTGGACATCGCGGAGCGGGTGCGGCGCGCCGCACCGGACGCCTGGATCATCGACTTCACCAATCCGGTGGGCATCGTGACCCGCGCACTGCTCCGGGCCGGTCACAAAGCGGTCGGGCTGTGCAATGTCGCGATCGGTTTCCAGCGGAAGTTCGCGGGGCTGCTGGGTGTGGCCCCGGGCGAGGTGCATCTGGACCACATCGGCCTCAACCACCTCACCTGGGAGACGGGGGTGCGCCTCGGCGGTCCCGGGGGCGAGGACGTCCTGCCGAAGCTGCTGGCCGAGCACGGTGACGCCCTCGCCGGCGATCTGCGGCTGCCACGCCGGATCCTGGACCGGCTGGGCGTCGTCCCCTCGTACTACCTGCGCTACTTCTACGCGCACGACGCGGTCGTCCAGGAGCTGCGGACCAAGCCGTCACGGGCCGCCGAGGTGGCGGCCATGGAGCAGCGGCTGCTGGAGATGTACGGCGACCCCGCACTCGACGAGAAGCCGGCCCTGCTGGCCGAGCGGGGCGGGGCGTACTACTCGGAGGCGGCCGTCGACCTGGCCGCGGCCCTGCTGGGCGGGACGGGCGGGGGGCCCGCGGGCAGCGCCGCACACCGGAAGGCGGGCAGCCGGTACCAGGTGGTGAACACACGGAACAACGGCACCCTGCCGTTCCTCCCCGACGACATGGTGATCGAGGTACCGGCCGCGGTCGGCCCGGCCGGCGCGACGCCGCTGCCCGTAGGCGAACCCGACCCGCTGTACGCGGGGTTGATCGGCCATGTCGCCGCGTACGAGGAACTCGCACTGGACGCGGCACTGCGCGGCGGCCGGGAGAGGGTCTTCACAGCCCTGCTCGCGCATCCGCTCGTCGGCCAGTACGAGTACGCCGACGCGCTCACGGACCGGCTCATCGCCCACAACCGGGAGTACCTCGCATGGGCGTGAGCGCGGCCGTCCTCGCCATCGACGCGGGCAACAGCAAGACCCACGTGGCGGTGATCGGGGCGGACGGATCGGTACTGGCCACGGCCCGCGGGGGCGGTTTCCAGCCGCAGGCGACCGGTGTCGCCGCGGCGTTCGACGCACTCGGCGCGACGGTGGAGCACGCCCTCGTACAGTCGGGCGCCCCTCACACCGAACACGTCTCGGCCTGTCTCGCGGGCGCCGATCTGCCGGTCGAGGAGGAAGAGCTGGCCGCCACCCTGCGGGCCCGTTCCTGGGGTCGCACGTCGGCGGCGCGCAACGACACCTTCGCCGTCCTGCGCGCCGGCACCGACGAGCCGCGAGGGGTGGCCGTCGTGTGCGGAGCGGGCATCAACTGCGTGGGGCTGCTGCCGGACGGCCGTACGGCGCGCTTCCCGGCGGTCGGCACGATCTCCGGGGACTGGGGCGGAGGCGCCGCTCTCGCGGAGGAGGCACTGTGGTTCGCGGCGCGGGCCGAGGACGGACGCGGCGAACCGACGGAGCTGGCGCGCGTCCTGCCGGAGCACTTCGGACTGCCCACGATGTACGCGTTGATCGAGGCGCTGCACCTGCGACGCATCCCGGCGCTGCGCAAGCACGAACTGACACCGGTCCTCTTCGCGGCGAGCGAGGACGGCGACGCGGTGTCCCGGGCGATCGTCGACCGGCTCGCGGACGAGGTGGTGGCCCTGTCGACGGTCGCGCTGGACCGCCTCGGGCTGCTCGGCGAGGAGGCGCCCGTGGCACTGGGCGGCGGCGTCCTGGCGGCCCGTCATCCGCGGCTGCACGGCCGGATCACCGCACAGCTGGCCGTCCGGGCGCCGAAGGCGACCGTGTCGGTGGTGACCGCGCCCCCGGTGCTGGGCGCGGCACTGCTCGGCCTGGACCACATCGGGGCCCCGGACCGGGCGCGGGCGCGGCTGCGGGCCTACTACTCGGGGTAGAGGGGTGGGGTGGCCCCGGCGTGGAACCGGCCCGTGCCCGCGCGGCGTATTCATGTGCGGGCACGGCGTGTACACCGTGGAGGGCCGGGCAGGGGGAGCATCGGCGGACGGAACTGCATTGACGGGGCGAACGAGATAGCTCAAGATCCAGACAATCCTGGGCGTGGATGTCCGCCCCTGCGGCCATACTCTGGCCGGGGCAGCCGTCTCCCTGCCCGCAGGGCTGGGGAGGCTGTCGATGACCGAGGGGGAGGTCAGAGAAGTGACACACACGCCGAGCGGGGGTCCGCCCGTGCCACGGGGCGGTCCTGCCCCGGTGCAGCCGGGGCACACGGCACCGCTGCCCGGGCCGGGGTCGCTGCCGTCGGGGGACCAGTCCGCGCCGCCGCCCGGACGGGCGGTTCTGCCCGGGGCCGTTGGTGCTCCCGGTCCCGGCGCGGGGGCGCCCGCACCGCACAGCGCCTGGACGGAGACCGTGGCGCGGCTGCGTGCGGCGGCGATGACGGAGCCGGGCCGGCTGCGGATCATCGGTGCCGTTCTGGCCGCTCTGGTCGTGGCGTTCGGCGCCGTGGCCGCGTTCCAGATCGCCGACCGGGCCGCTGCCGCCGACGACGTCGTGGGGCGCAGCCAGCCGCTCAGTGCCGACGCGGCGAGCATCTACCGCTCGCTCGCCGACGCGGACACGGCCGCCGCGAGCGGATTCCTCGCCGGCGCCCAGGAGCCGGCCCAGACCCGGGAGCGCTACGAGAAGGACATCGCGGGCGCATCGCGGCTGCTGGTCAAGGCCGCGGCGAACACGGAGGGTTCCACGGAGTCCGGCGGCTACATCGCCACGCTCAACGAGCACCTGCCCCGCTACACCGGGCTGGTCGAGCGGGCCCGGGCCAACAACCGCCAGGGCCTGCCGCTGGGCGGTGCCTATCTGCGGTACGCGAACCAGCAGATGACGACGGAACTGCTGCCCGCCGCCCGGAAGCTGTACGAGGCGGAGACCGCCCGCCTCCACGAGGACGACGCTGCCGCCCGGCTCTGGCCCTATCTGTCCCTGGCCCTCGGTCTGGTGGCCCTGGGCTCCCTGGCCTGGGCCCAGCGGCGCAACTACCTGCGGACCAACCGGGTCTTCAACCACGGGCTGCTGGCCGCGACCGCCGCTTCGACGGTGGTGCTGCTGTGGCTGGCGGTCGCCCACACGGTCGCCAGGGCGGGGCTCGACGATGCCCGGGCGCACGGGCAGGAGTCCCTCAAGGTGCTCAACGACGCCCGTATCAGCAGCCTCACGGCCCGGGCGAACGAGAACCTGACCCTGGTCGCACGGGGCGCCGTGCTGACGCCGGACGGCAGGAGCGACAAGTACGAGACCGACTACAAGGCGGGCATGGAGCGGCTCCGGTCGTCCCTGGAGCGCGCGGAGGACCTCGCCGACGACGGCGAGGGGCGCACTCCGGTCCTGGGCGCCACCTTCGCCGTGACAGAGTGGACGGACCGTCACAAGTCGGCCGGCGACACCGACAAGGCGGGTGACTACGAGGGCGCCCTGGCCAAGGTGATCGGCGGCAAGGAGTCGACGGGACAGTCCTTCGATCGTGTGGATGCCGAGCTCCAGCGGGCGCTCACACACGAGCAGGCGGAGTTCACCAGGTCGGCGGAGGACGGCCGGGACGCGCTGACCGCCCTGCCGGTCGGCTCGGCGGCACTGGCCGTGCTCGGCGCGGCAGGTGCGATCCTGGGCATCGGCCGCAGGCTTTCGGAATACCGGTGAGAGGGGGAGAGATGGGGGACGAGGTGTCCGGCACCCGGCCCGGCGCGAGGCCGCCTGGGCACGCGGAGGCGGCGCCCGTGGCCGGGAGCGTGCCCGTCACACCGGGCACGCCGGCGGCCACGGCCGAACGGCCGCACCGACCGGTCCGGTTGCCGGGCCGGCTGCGCGGCTGGGGCGGTGCGGCGGGGATGGCGTTCGCCAGCGCCCTGACCGCGTCCCTGACCCTGCTGCCGCTCTCGCACGGCGATCCGCCCGGCTCACCGCCCGGCGCGGCGGGCGCGCAGGCCCCCGCGGGGGTGCCGGCGAAGGCCCCCGAGTGCACCGACCCGGAGGCCTCGCTGCCGAAGTCCGCCGCCGACGGGCCCGCGATCGCCGCGATCAAGCAGCGGGGCAAACTCGTCGTCGGCGTCGACCAGAACAGCTACCGCTGGGGCTACCGCACGGCGGACGGCAAGCTGGAGGGCTTCGACATCGATCTCGCCCGGGCCATCGCCAAGGACGTTCTCGGCGACCCGGAGGACATCATCTTCCGTGCCATCCCCACCAACCAGCGCATCCCCGCGCTGGAGAACGGCACGGTCGACCTCGTGGTGCGGACGATGACCATCAACTGCGCCCGGATCAAGCAGGTGGCGTTCTCCACCGCGTACTTCCAGACGGGCCAGCAGGTGCTCGCCCCCAAGGGCTCCCCGATCACGGGCTACGACGAGTCCCTGTCGGGCCGCAGGGTCTGTTCGGCCGAGGGTTCCACGGCCTACGAGGCCCTCGAGAAGAACTCGTACGGCGCGGTGTTCAAGGACGAGGACGACGGCGGGCCTTCCGACAAGGACCGTCTGACGGTCCCCAACCAGCTGGACTGCCTGGTCCGGCTGCAGCTGGGCGAGGTCGACGCGGTGGTGACGGACGCCGCCCTCGCCGCGGGCCAGGCGGCGCAGGACCCGGCCGTCGAGCTGAAGGGCGGGAAGCCGTTCACCACCGAGTACTACGGCGTGGCGGCCAAACTGGGCAACGACGACCTCGTCCGCCGGGTCAACAAGGTGCTCGACGACTACCGCGGGGGCCCGTGGATGACGGCGTACACGAAGTGGCTCAAGGCGGATCTGCCCGGCATAGCCGGACCGCCCTCGCCGAAGTACCGCAACAATTGAGCCGGCCGGACCGGGCCGGCACCGGCAGGCGGGGATGATGCGCGGCGCGGCGGCGCACGGCAGTGGACATCCGAGCAGACGAGCGGAGAAGTGATCGATGGGCGTCACGGGAACCTCCCCCGAACAGGCGGGGGGACACCCAGGGCCGGTCATGGACCGGGACGAGGTGGACCGTGCGCTGGCGCGGCTCGGGGAAGAGCACGAGGCGATCGAGACCTCGCTCCTCGCCCTGCAGGACCATGCGGGCCGCAGACTGCTGGAGGGCGCCGAGCTGACGGGCGTCACCAAGGTCCGCTGGGCCTCCACCGAGCAGGCGATCACCCTGCTGTGGAGCTACTTCGACGCCTACGCGGCGGCTCTGACGTCCGCCCGTGAGCTGCGGGCCCGGCGCCGCTGGCCGAGCCGGGACGACCTGGTCGCCCTGACCGACCGGCTGCGGGGAGCGAGCGTCACCGTCGCGGGCTCGGCCGCGCACACGTCGTCCTCGCTCACCGGACCGGCCAGGCTCTCCGAACGGTTCACGCTGGAGGACCTGGTGAGCCGGATGAACCAGCTGTACGCGCAGTCGCTGGACATGGTCGTCGCGGCCGACTCGGTCTGGTCCGCACTGCCGGCACGGATCGATCTGCTCGCCGCCGAACTGCAGCGCACCCGCTCGCTCGCCCACTCCGTCGGGGTGCGGCCCGGTGAGCATCCGTCGGGCGACGATCTGGAGTCGATCACCCGTGAACTGTCCGCGCTGCGCACCCAGGTGGTGTCCGACCCCCTCGCGTTCTGGGCACCCGCGGCGGCCAGCTCGGCGCCCGGCGGAGGCAGGCCGGACACCGGCCGCTACGACCGGGCGGCGCGCGCCCTGGAGGACGTCCGCCGTGAGGTCGAGGCGGTGCTCGCCGTGCGCCAGGACTCGGAGGAGCGGCTGATCCGGCTGCGGGACGTGCTCTCGCGCGCGGACCGTACCCTCACGGAGGCGCGGGCGGCCCGCGGCGAGGTGCTGGCGAAGATCGCCGCATCGGAGGTCCCCGCGGTCAGCGGGCCCCCGACGGTCCTGCAGGAACGGCTCGCCACGGCGGCCGAGTACCGCCGGCACGCCCAGTGGCACCGGTTGTCTCCCCTGCTGGACTCCCTGGAGCGGGAGGCCGAGGACGAACTGCTGCGGGCACGTGAGTCGTTGACGGCGGTGACGGCCCCGCTCGCGGTGCGCGCCGAGCTGCGCGGCAGGCTCGACGCCTACCGCGCCAAGGTGACCCGCCTCGGCATGGCGGAGGACCCGCTGCTCATCGAGCGCTACGACGCGGCCCGCCGCATGCTGTGGAGCGCGCCCTGCGATCTGCGCGTCGCCGAGCAGGCGGTGCTGCGCTATCAGCACGCGGCCGCAGAAGTCCTGGTCCCGCGGCAGCCGGGACCGCAAGACGGCACAGGTCACCAGGGGGAATCATGAGTGGGACCGCGTGTACACGCCCCGGTTGTGGGGGCTCGTACGACGACGTCGGCGACGGCCGGCTGTACTGCGACACCTGCGGACTCGCCCCCGCCACCGCGTCTGCCCCGGGGAGCACCGGCGCCGGTCCGGCGACCGGCGGCCCGGCGGCCGCCAATCCCCCGGCCGGTGCTCCGGCTTCCTGTCAGCGCCCCGGCTGTGAGGGCTCGTACGACGACGTCGGCGGCGGGGAGCTGTACTGCGACACCTGCGGTCTGGCACCGGTCGTCTCGGTGAACGGATCGCTGTCCTCCCCGCCCACCGGAATCGCGGGCGGACGCGGCAGGGGCGGCAACAGCGGCTCGGTACCGGGCGGTTCGGCACCGTCGTCGGGAGGGTCCGGAGCCTCGTGGTCGTCCCGGTCCTCACGGTCCTCGCGGTCCTCCCGCTCGTCACGTTCGTCGACGTCCCGGCGGTCGGTGTCCGGCCGGCTGTCGCGCTCGCTGTCGGGGCGCGGCTCGAGCCGCTCGGTCTCGGTCCGCAGCTCGGGGTCGGCCTCGTCCTCCTCCGGCCGGGGCCGGCTCGGCGCGGGTCTGGTCGCCGTACCGGAAGTGCCGCGCCCCGACCCCCGTTCGGCGGTGATGGATAACCCCGAGGTTCCCGAGCGGAAGCGATTCTGCAGCCGCAGCGACTGCGGTGCGCCGGTCGGCCGTGCCCGCGGTGACCGGCTGGGCCGCACGGAGGGTTTCTGCACCAAGTGCGGCCACCCGTACTCGTTCGTGCCCAAGCTGCGGTCCGGTGACATCGTCCACGGCCAGTACGAGGTGATCGGCTGCCTGGCCCACGGCGGTCTCGGCTGGATCTATCTGGCCGTCGACCGTGCCGTGTCCGACCGCTGGGTCGTGCTCAAGGGCCTGCTCGACACCGGGGACCAGGACGCGATGGCCGCGGCCATCTCCGAGCGGCGCTTCCTCGCGGAGATCGAGCACGCGAACATCGTCCGCATCTACAACTTCGTCGAGCACCTCGACCAGCAGACGGGTTCGCTGGACGGGTACATCGTGATGGAGTACGTCGGCGGCAAGTCCCTCAAGGAGATCGCGAACGAGCGCCGCACGGCCGACGGACGGCGCGACCCGCTGCCGGTCGAACAGGCCTGTGCCTACGGGATCGAGGCCCTTGAGGCGCTCGGCCATCTACACAGCCGCAATCTGCTGTACTGCGACTTCAAGGTCGACAACGCCATCCAGACCGAGGACCAGCTCAAGCTGATCGACATGGGCGCGGTCCGCAGGATGGACGACGACGAGTCGGCGATCTACGGCACCGTCGGCTACCAGGCGCCGGAAGTCGCGGAGCTCGGCCCGTCCGTCGCCTCCGACCTCTACACGGTCGCCCGCACACTGGCGGTCCTGACGTTCGACTTCCAGGGCTACACCAATGTGTTCGTGGACTCGCTCCCCGACCCGGACAACATCGACGTGTTCCGGCGGTACGAGTCCTTCTACCGGCTGCTGGTGCGGGCGACCGACCCGGATCCGGCCCGCCGTTTCGCCTCGGCGCAGGAGATGGCGGACCAGCTCACCGGTGTGCTGCGGGAAGTCGTGGCCCTGCAGTCGGGGCGGCCGCGTCCGGCGCTGTCGACACTGTTCGGCCCGGAACTTCGGGTGCCGGACACCGTGTTGTTCGCCGAGCTCGACGGAGAGGTGTCGGCGCTCGGCGCAAGGACGACGGCACGCAAGGGCTTCTTCGGGCGCGGCTCCGCCGCACCCGGCGGACAGGGGGCCCGGCCCGGCCTGCCCGGGCGGCCGGGCACGGCAGCCGCCGGCCACCCGGGACCGGCCCCCGGGCCGGCGCACACCGTGCCCGCGCCCCGCAGCGGGACACCGGCGCCGCCGACCTCCGCCGTGGCGGGTGTGGCGGGGACGCACGCGGCGGCCCCCGAGGGGGCGGACCCGAGTGCGGCCGCGCCCCATCTGGCCGCCCTGGACGTCCCGGCGACCGCGCTGGCCCTGCCGGTGCCCCGGGTCGACCCCCACGACCCCAACGCCGGTTTCCTCGCGGGCCTGATGGCCTCCGCGCCCACCGAGGTGATGTCCGCCCTGCACGGCGCGCCCACGAGCTCCCTGGAGCTGCGGCTGCGCGAACTGAGGGCACGGCTCGAGATGGGCCAGCTCACCTCCGCGCAGACCTCGCTCGCCGATCTGGAGTCCCGCCATCCCGACGACTGGCGGGTCGTCTGGTACCGCGGGGTGGCGGCACTGGTGACCGGTGACCACGAGACGGCCGCGCTGTCCTTCGACGCGATCTACGACGCGTTCCCGGGCGAGGCCGCGCCGAAGCTCGCGCTCGGTGTCTGCGCCGAGGTACTCGGCCAGCTGGACAACGCCGCGGAGTACTACCGGCTGGTGTGGGCGACGGACCCGAGCTTCGTGAGCACGGCGTTCGGCCTGGCCCGGGTCCAACTCGCCGCGGGCGACCGCGCCCGGGCCGTGCGCACCCTGGAGTCGGTGCCCGAGGCGTCGATCCACTACACGGCCGCGCGGGTCGCCGCGGTCCGCGCACGGCTGCGCAGACGGGCCGCGCACGACCCGCTGACCGACGATCTGGCGGCCGCCGCCGACCAGGTCACGGTGCTCGACGGGCTGGGCCTGGACGCGGTACGCCGCGAACGGCTGGCCACCGAGGTACTGGGCACCGCGCTGGACTGGGTACTCTCCGGTAGTCCCGGGGCCCGGACCGGCGCGACGGTCCTCCTCGGCAGTGAACTGGACGAGCGCGGACTGCGCTTCGGCCTTGAGCGCTCTTTCCGGGTACTCGCCCGGCTCGCCCGGCACGGCGAGGAGCGCATCGAACTGGTGGAGCGGGCCAACCGTTTCCGCCCCCGGACGTGGGTGTGAGTGAGGGACCGTATGCACCAGCTCTCGGCGTGCCCCGGCTGCGAGGAGCCCCTGGAAGAGACCGACCGGTTCTGCGGCGCCTGCGGGTACGACCTGTCGGCCGTACCGGAGCCGGTCGCGGACCGTCCCACCCTGTCCATCGGCCCCCCTGCCGGGTGGCCGGAGGCGCAGGGGCAGAACGGGGCCGCCGCCACGGCGCAGCACCCCGGTGACCTGCCGGGGACCGACTCCGGCGGCCGTCCGCTGCCCGCCACGGCGGTGCGGTACGACGGCCCCGACGCCGCCCCGGCCCAGGCCGCGAACACCTTTTCCGCCTCGGGTGACTTCGTGCTCGCCGCCCCCGACCCGCGTGCCGCCGCCGTGCAGGGTCACCCGGCCGCACCGGCGCCGGACGGCAAGGTCTGTGTGGCCTGCCGTGCCGGCCGTGTCGACACCGACGGCTACTGCGAACACTGCGGTCACGCCCAGCCCCGCGAGCGCGACCACATGGAGCAGGAGCTCGGCAACGTGGCGGCCGTGAGCGACCGCGGGCTGCGCCACCACCGCAACGAGGACGCGTTCGCCGTGTCCCAGGCCGCGCTGTCCGACGGCTCCCCGGCCGTCGTCGCGATCGTCTGCGACGGTGTGTCGTCGGCGACCCGCCCCGACGACGCCTCCGCGGCGGCCGCGCGCGCGGCCAGCGACGCGCTCCTCGGGTCCCTGCCCTGCGGTGTGCATCCGCAGCAGGCCATGCACGAGGCGATCGTCGCCGCCGCCGAGGCGGTCAACTCGCTGGCGGTCGAGCCCTCCGGGGCGATGGAGCACGATCCGCACCGCCATCAGAACGCGCCGGCCTGCACGCTGGTGGGCGCCGTCGCCGCGGCCGGGCTCCTCGTCGTGGGCTGGGTCGGTGACAGCAGGGCCTACTGGGTGCCCGACGACCGCGGCACGCCACCGTCCCGGCTGACCGAGGACGACTCCTGGGCGGCCCAGATGGTGGCCACGGGACTGATGAACGAGGCCGAGGCCTACGCCGACGAGCGCGCCCACGCCATCACCGGCTGGCTCGGCGCGGACGCGTACGAACTGGAGCCGCACACCGCCGCCTTCACACCGGATCGCCCGGGCGTCGTCGTGGTCTGCACGGACGGCCTGTGGAACTACGCGGAGGCCGCCGAGGACATGGCGCGGGTGCTGCCGCCGGACGCTGCGGACCGGCCGCTGGCCGCCGCGCAGGTGCTGGTGGGCCATGCCCTGGACGGTGGCGGCCACGACAACGTAACAGTGGCCGTCGTCCCGTTCGCCGCGCCGCGGCGAGGGGCAGGATCGGCCTGAACAAGGCCCTCGCCCCCTTCGCCCCAGGCGCCGCCCTTTGTCCTGTCTGTCTGGTCGTACAGAACCTGAAGGAGCCAGTTCGGATGGCGAACTTCTCGAAGTCGAATGTGCCTCGGTTCTCCGTCGAGGTGTACCAGAACGAGTTCCTCCCGGAGGGCGGTCGCGAGGTGAACGCGATCGTCACGGTCACCTCCACCGGAGGCGGCGCGAACGGCGGGACCGGCTTCACCGGCGCGTCCACCTCGCCGGCGTCCCTGCCGGCCGGCACGTCCGGCGCGGCCGTCGTGCTGATGGTCGACTGCTCGGGGTCGATGGACTACCCGCCGGCCAAGATGCGCAACGCGCGCGAAGCCACCGCCGCGGCGATCGACGCCCTCCGCGACGGCACGTCCTTCGCCGTGATCTCCGGCACCCATGTGGCGAACGAGGTGTACCCCGGCGGCGGCCGTCTCGCCGTGGCCGGTCCCGCGACACGGGCCCAGGCCAAGGAGGCGCTGCGCCGGCTGAGCGCCGGCGGCGGCACCGCGATCGGCACCTGGCTGCAGCTCGCCGACCGGCTGCTGTACTCCGAGGACGTCTCCATACGCCACGGCATCCTGCTTACCGACGGCCGCAACGAACACGAGTCGGAGGCGGATCTGAGCGGGGCCCTGGAGGCCTGTGCCGGCCGCTTCACCTGCGACGCGCGCGGCGTGGGGACGGATTGGGAGGTCAAGGAGGTCACCGGAATCGCCTCGGCCCTGCTCGGCACGGCCGACATCGTCGCGGACCCGTCCGGCCTCGCCGAGGACTTCACCCGCATGATGACGGACGCGATGGGCAAGGAGGTCGCGGATGTGGCGCTGCGGGTGTGGACGCCCGTCGGCGCGGAGATCGCGTTCGTGAAACAGGTCGCACCGGCCGTCGAGGATCTGACCGGCCGGCGTACGCAGGCCGGTCCGCGCGCCGGGGACTACCCCACCGGCTCGTGGGGCGCCGAGTCCCGCGACTACCACGTGTGCGTGCGGGTCCCCCAGACCGCCATCGGCCAGGAGATGCTCGCGGCCCGGGTCTCATTGGTCCTCCCCGACAGCGCGGGAGGCACTCCGCAGACGCTCTCGCAGGGTCTGGTCAGGGCGGTGTGGACGGACGACATGGCGGCGTCGACATCGATCAATCCACAGGTCGCGCACTACACAGGGCAGGCCGAACTGGCACAGGTCATCCAACAGGGCCTGGATGCGCGCAAATCCGGCGATGCGGACGGGGCGACGGCGAAGCTGGGCCGGGCCGTGCAGCTGGCGGCGGCATCGGGGAACGAGGACACCGCGAAACTGCTCGCGAAGGTGGTGGACGTCGTCGATGTGGCGACCGGTACTGTGCGACTGAAAGCAAAGGTGGCCAACGCGGACGAGATGACACTCGAAACGCGCTCCACAAAGACAGTTCGCGTAAAGAAGTAGGCCCGAAAAGCGCCGAAACGATCCGCGACGCACGAGCGTGTCAGGCCCGTCCGGGCCCGACGGAGGAGAGGGGGAAGCACCGACATGCCGACCTGCCCTAACGGACACCAGTCGGGTTCCGACGACTGGTGCGAGGTCTGCGGCCATCGCATGGCCGGGGCGGGGGTTCCGGGCGCGGTGCCGCCGCCTCCCCCGCCGCCGCCTCCCGCACCGGGGTACGGCTACCCCGGCCCCGACGCCACCGCCCAGGCGGAGCTCTGCCCGCAGTGCCGCACGCCGCGCGAGCCGATGGCGCCGTTCTGCGAGGAGTGCCGCTGGAACTTCCTCACGAACACGGCGACGTCCTACACGCCGCTGGCCCCGCCCGGACGCCCCGCTCCCGGCGGCCCCGGAACCGGCCCCGGAGTGAACCTTCCGCCGGGCTTCCAGACCCAGGCGCCGTCGCACCCCGCCGACCCTTACGAGTACCAGGGCTCGCGGCCTTCGCAGATGAACCGGCCCGCCGAGCCGCTGACGGGCGACCCGTCGGGCCCCGGGGGCAGGCCGCCGGGGCCGCCGGCCCCTCCCGGATTCCCGCAGTCCGGGCCGCCCGCTCCCCCCGGTTTCCCCCAGCCCGGGCCCCCCGGGGTGCCGGGAGCCTTCCATCAGTCCGGCCCGCCCGCTCCCCCGCAGGCCTTCCAGCAGCCGAATCCGCAGGGACCACCGGTCCAGCCCGGGTTCCCGCAGGCCGTGCCCGCGCCGCCGACGCACCAGCAGCACGGCGGCGAGGACGACTGGATGCTGCCGCCGCCGTCCCAGGCGCAGCCGCACCAGGGCCAGCCGCACCCGGGGCCGCCGCCGCAGTACCAAGCACCGGAGTACCAGGCACCGGAGTACCAGGCACCGGAGTACCAGGCACCGGCGGGCTGGACCGCGGTCATCGCACCGGACCGTGACTACTTCCGGGCGATGATGCAGCGCAGCGGACCGGAGGCCGCGGGGCTGAACCTCCCCGCGTACTCCCCGGAGCAGCAGCTTCCGCTCTCCGGCGGCCAGGTCACCATCGGCCGCCGCCGGCACTCCACCGGCGAGTCGCCCGACATCGACCTCGCCGTGCCGCCGGAGGACCCGGGCGTCTCGCACCAGCACGCGATCCTGGTCCAGCAGCCCGACGGCGGCTGGGCCGTGGTCGACCAGAACTCCACCAACGGCACCACGGTGAACGGCGGCGAGGACCCGATCCAGCCGTACGTCCCCGTGCCCCTGCAGGACGGCGACCGGGTGCACGTCGGCGCCTGGACGACGATCACTTTGCGTCGCGGCTGACACGGGGCCCTCCGGGTGGGGGCCCGGGGGTGGGTGCCGGGGCCTTGGCGGCGCCCGGGGTGTCCGTCCTCAAGCGGCGCCCGGGGTGTTGTGTGGGCTTGCCCCCTGGCGTGGGCGTGGCCGGTGTGTCCGTCCTCAAGCGCCGGACGGGCTTGGGGTGCGGGCGTGCCCGGGGCGTGTGCTGGACGTTGGGGGCCGTGCCCGGAGGGGCCCCACCCCACCCCAATGCACCGGCCGCACACACTCAGCCCGTCCGGCGTTTGAGGACGGACACACCGGGCGCCAACCCGGCACCGGCCAAGCCCAACAACCGCACCGGCCGCGCCCACGCCAGGGAGCAGCCCCAGATCCCACCGGACCCGGACCGCTTCCGGACGCGTCTGAGACCATGGCAGGGTGAACGAGATTCCGCGGGGCACACTTCAGGAGCAGACCTTCTACGAGCAGGTCGGCGGCGAGGAGACCTTCCGGCGCCTGGTGCGGCGCTTCTACCAGGGCGTCGCCGAGGACCCGCTGCTGCGCCCGATGTACCCCGAGGAGGACCTGGGCCCCGCCGAGGAGCGGCTCGTGCTCTTCCTGATGCAGTACTGGGGCGGCCCCCGCACTTACAGCGACCACCGCGGCCACCCCCGGCTGCGCATGCGCCACGCCCCGTTCACCGTCGACAAGGCCGCCCACGACGCCTGGCTGAAGCACATGCGGACGGCGGTCGACGAGCTCGGGCTCTCGCAGGAACACGAGCGGCAGCTGTGGAACTACCTCACCTACGCGGCCGCCTCCATGGTCAACACCGCGGGCTGAGTGCCCGCGGCACCGCGACCCGGCGTCGTCCGTGCTCAGTACATCTGGAGCCGGTCCGTCACCCACTGGTGGAAGGCGGCTATGTGGTGCTCGCTCGGGACGAGGACTCCCCCTGAGCGGTAGGCGCGCGAGTTCATGGCCGGCTGGGTGAGCTCGCAGGCCTCGAAGTCCTGGACGTTGACCCGGTGGAACAGCTCGACGGACCGGGACACGTCCGCGCCCGACGCCACGACCTCGGGCGCGTAGAGCCAGTCGCACTCGACTCGGGTCCGTGCGGGGCCCTGCGGAAACATCCGGTGGACGATCACATGGTCGGGCACCAGATTGAGGAAGACCTGCGGTTTGACGGTGACGGCGTAGTAGCGGCGGTCCTGGGCGTCGCTGATGCCTGGAAGCCGGCCGAAGCCCTCGCCGCCGTCGACCGTGAACCCCTGCACCCGGGGGGCGAACTCGGCGCCGTGCCCCACGTAGTACTGGGCGGCGTAGCCACGAGCGAACTCGGGCAGCACCTCGGTGAGTTCGGGGTGGATCGTCGCGCAGTGGTAGCACTCCATGAAGTTCTCGACGATCAGCTTCCAGTTGGCGGCCACGTCATAGGTGATCCGGCGCCCGAGGGCGAGTTCCTCCGTGCGGTAGCGGTCAATCGCCGCGGCCCCGCCGAGACGTTCGACGGCCGCCGCGACCACGGTGTCCTCGAAGGACGGCGGCTCGTCGGCGAGGCACACCCACGCATAGCCGAGCCACTCGCGCAGGGCCACGCCCCGCAGCCCGTAGGCGTCGCGGTCGATGTCCTTCATACGCGCCAGGTTGGGCGCGGCCACCAGACGCCCGTCGAGGTCGTAGGTCCAGGCGTGGTAGGCGCAGCGCAGGGTGCGGCGGACCTCACCGGCCGGCTCGGCGCACAGCCGCGCGCCGCGGTGCCGGCAGACGTTGAGGAAGGCCCGCAGCTCACCGCCCCCGTTCCGGGTGATCAGCACGCTCTCGGTGCCGATCCCGACGGTGCGGTACGCGCCGGGCGCGGGCAGTTCGGTGCAGCGCACGGCGCAGAACCACAGCGCCTCGAAGATCCGCTCCTGCTCGAGGCGGAAGGTCCCGGGGTCGGTCTACGCCCGTCCGGGGAGCGTCGCGATGAGACTGGACGTCACGGCGGTCACAGCGGCCTCCCCGGGGCGAACAGATCGATCGGATGCGCGGTCGTGCCGGTCAGCGCCAGGTCGGCGAGGATCTCACCGACCACGGTGACGAACTTGAAGCCGTGCCCGGAGAAGCCGCAGGCGACCGTCACGGTCTCCGGATGCCGCGGATGGCGGGCGATCACGAAGTGCTCGTCCGGGGTGGTGGAGTACATGCACGTGGCGGCCTTGAGGAAGGTTCCGGGGAGGGTGGGCAGCCGCGGTGCCACCTGCGCGGCCATGTCCCGGATCTCGTGGTCGTGGACGGTGGGGTCGATCGTCTCGGGGGTGCAGGCCGTGCCCTTGCCGAAGAAGGCGACCTTGGCGCCGCCCTGGGGCCCGTCGATGGCCGGGAAACCGTAGATCTGGACGCCCTCGGCGTCCTCCCAGACATAGATGGGGTGCCGGTCGGGGGTGTACGGGCCGGTGCCCCCCGTGGGCTGGAACCAGTACATGATCTGCCGCTCGATGGTGATCGGTACCCCGAGGCCGGTGAGCAGCTCGGGCGCCCACGCACCTGGGCAGAGCACGAGCTGTCCTGCCGTGTAGACGTGCTGAGCGGTGTGCACCCGCACGCCGCGGGCGTCCGCCTCCCAGCGGGTGACGGGCTCGTCGAAGCGCAGCTCGGCGCCGTCGCGGGCGGCGAGCAGGAGATGGGCGTCGACGGTGTTCTCGGGGCGGACCAGCCCGGCCCTCGCCTCGTACAGCGCCACCTCGTCGTCGCGCGGCGTGAACGTCGGGAAGCGCCGGTGCAGTTCCTTCGCGTCGAGCATCTCGTGCGGAAGGCCCCACTGCTCGGCGGAGCGCAGCGCTCCCGCGACGGCCTGGCACTCGGGCCGGCCGACCATCACACCGCCGCACAGGGTGACGATGTCCCGGCCCGCATCCCGTTCGAGGCGGTCGTAGAGCTCGTAGGCACGCAGCAGCAGCGGCACATAGGCGGGGTCCTCGAAATAGGACTGCCGGGTGATCCGCGAACCGCCGTGGCTGGAGCCCTTTTCGTGGACCGGGCCGAACTTCTCCAGGCCGACGACCCGGGCGCCGCGCGCCGCGAGATGGTGCGCGGCGGCGCTGCCCATGCCGCCGAGCCCGAGAACGATCACGTCACTGGTCGGTGCCATCTGCCGCTCCTCAGCGCCGGATCCGGTCACTCTGCGGGTCGACCAGGGGGGCGACGGCCGTGGTCGCGGCGATCTTCTCACCGAAGTACGCGACATGCCCGCCGGTACCGGCGGGCAACGCGGACGGGAGCCACGCATAGGCGATGCAACGGCCGATGGTGTAGCCGTAGCCGGCGCTGGTGACGTAGCCGCGGACCTCTCCGTCGACGTACACCGGCTCCGAGCCGAGGACGACGGCGGCCGGGTCGTCCAGGGTGAGGCAGGTGAGCCGTCTGCGCATCCGGGCCCCGGGCACGGTGCCCGCGGAGCCGGTGCCGCCGCGCGGGGCATCACCGTCGAAGAGGGCGTCCCGTCCGGTGAAGTCCCCCTTCTCGGGGCGTACGGCGAAGCCGAGCCCGGCCTCGTACGGCGTGTCCTCGGCGGTCATGTCCCGGCCCCAGGCCCGGTAGCCCTTCTCCAGGCGCAGGGAGTCGAAGGCGCTGCGCCCGGCGGCGATCGCCCCGAGCCCGCGGCCCGCGTCCCAGAGGGTGTCCCACAGCCGCAGCCCGAGATCCGCGCCGGTGTACAGCTCCCAGCCGAGCTCGCCGACGTAGCTGACGCGCAGGGCCGTCACGGGCACATGGCCGATGTGCGTCCGTCTCGCCCTGAAGTACCCGAAGGCGGAGTGCGAGAAGTCGTCGCGGGTGAGGGGCTGGACCAGTTCGCGGGCGAGGGGTCCCCACACCCCGATGCAGCAGGTGCCCGAGGTGATGTCACGGACCTCGACGCCGCCGGGCGCGTGCCGGCGCAGCCACTCCGTGTCGGCGGGCGAGTTGGCGCCGATCTGGAAGTGGTCGGGGCCGAGGCGGGCGACCGTGAGGTCGGATCGTATGCCGCCGTCGTCGTCGAGGAGCAGGGTGTAGGTGACCGCACCGGGCTTGCGCGCAAGCTGGTTGGTGGTCATCCGCTGGAGGAAGGCGAGCGAGCCGGGGCCGGTGACCTCGATCCGGCGCAGCGGAGTCATGTCGTACAGCGCCACCCGCTCGCGCGTCGCCTTGGCTTCGGCGGCCGCGATGGGCGACCAGTGGCGCGCGGACCACGCGTCGCGGGCCGGCAGGTCGAGCTCTTCGGCCAGTGGGGCGTTGGCCTCGTACCAGTGCGGGCGCTCCCAGCCACCGCCTTCCAGGAAGTGGGCGCCGAGTGCGCACTGGCGGACGTGGAAGGGGCTGGTGCGCAGTGGGCGCGGCTGCTCCGGGGGGCTGCAGCGGATGCACGATGTCGTACACCTCGACGAAGCTCCGGGCGCTGCGCTCGGCCATGTACCCCGGTGTCAGCTGGGGCCCTTCGAACCGGGTGGGCTCGCGTGCGTGCAGGTCGAGGGGCGGGCGGCCGTCGGTGAGCCAGTCGGCGACGGCTTCGGCCACTCCGGCGGAGTGGGTCACCCAGACCGCTTCGGCCAGCCAGAAGCCGCCCAGACCGGGTGCCTCGCCGAGCAGCGGCATCCCGTCGGGGGTGAAGGAGAAGATCCCGTTGAAGCCATGGGCGACGGTGCTCTCGCCGAGCGCGGGCAGCAGATCGCCTGCGTCCCGCCAGCTGGGCGCGAAGTCGTCTTCGGTGAAGGGCAGTTCGGAACCGGCGGCCGTACACGGGTCGACGGGCATGGGCCGGTGGGCGTACGAGCCGATGCCGATGCGGTCCCCATGCGTGCGGAAGTACAGATCGCGGTCCTGGTGACGCAGGATCGGAAGCTCCGCCGCCCTGTTCGCGAGGTGACGGTGTGCCCAGTGAAGCGTTCGAGGGGGCCGGTGAGCAGCTCGTCGCTGAGCGCGGCCGGGCCGTGGGCGAGCAGTACCTTGCCACTGGACGTGGCGTGCAGCGGTGTGCGCCGGCCGAGCCAGTTGTCGGCGGTCACCGACGCCTGGCCGCGTGCCTGGGCGATATTGACGGCGGCGGAACCGTCGAGCACCGCGATGTTGGCCGTCTCGCCGACCGCGTCGGCCAGTTCACGGCACAGCGGCGCGCCCTCCTGGGAGATGTCGAGCCGCACGGCGGCGGCGCCGGCCAGCCGCAGTACGCCGGCACCCAGGGAGTACTTCCCGCGGTCCCGGGACTGGGCGACCAGCCCCCGGTTCTCCAGCACACCAAGCAGCCGGAACGCGGTCGACCGGTGCACTCCGAGCTCGTCGGCGATCTCGGTGACCCCGGCCTCGCCGTGACGGGCGAGGCTCTCGAGCACGCTCACGGCACGGTCCACCGACTGTACGGAACTCGCCTTGTCCGTCATCGCCACCAGCCCCCTGACGCAGGTGTTGCGTATCGCGCACCGCTGTGGCGCTGACGGCTCACCTGCCCGGGCGCGGGCGCCTTATGCGGAATGGCGCGTGGTGGGTGTGACGGTGAGTCCGCCGAGCCCGGCGGTCCGCACGGCGATCGAACCGAACGGTGTGCGCAGCCGCAGCCAGCCGCCCGCGGCGAGCAGGGCCGCCCCAGCGGTCACGCCCGGCGGAGTCGGGCGCAGAAAACCCAGCGACTGTGCGGCGTGCACCGCCCGCAGGGGCAGCTCGGTGCCGCCCAGGGTGCGCGACCAGATCTCGCGGCCGATCCGGTCGCGTTCGCCGCGGGTACGCCGTTCCGTGGGCAACGCCTCGTCACGGGCCCGGAATTCGGCGACGGCGGCGGCGACGGCGCCCCGCATCTCGGGGACGCCGGGCAGACCCGGAAGCTCCCGCCAGCCCCCGCGGGGCGGCAGCATCCCCGCCCACGGCGGTCCGGTCACCGCCGCAGGAACGGCCAGCGCGGCGTCCTCAACGGACTCGAGCAATTCGCCGGCGGAGACGGTGACGTCGAGCGCGGCGGCCGTGCCGGAAGCGTCCCGCTCCGCCAGCCGGGCCGTGCGGATCGCCAGCACCTCGAACGACGGCGGTCGTCCGAACACGGCGAGCGCCCCGCCGCCCGCCTGAAGCCGCACCGCGGCGGCCCGGTCGTAGTGGATGAGCCGGCCGAGGAAGGCGACGAGGTCCGCCGCCTCCCTCGCGTCGGCGAGCTGCAGGGTCCGCACGGGCGCTGTCATGCCGCGACCGCGTCCTCCGCGCCGTCGTCCAGATAGTCCAGGAGGAAGGACTTCTCTTCGGCGGAGATCCGGCGCGGACGTCCCGCCGCCAGGTCGTAAGGCACGACGATGGTCGAGGCCCGGACGTACACCTGGTCCGGGTCCTTGACCTCGTAGGCGATCGTCAGCGACGCCGCACCGATCTTCGTCACCCACGACTCCACGGTCACCGGCGCGTGCCGGTGGACCAGGGGACGTACGTAGTCGATCTCATGACGGGCCACCACGGACCCTCCGGAGAACGACGGCGAACCGTCCCCCGGCGCCAGCCGGAACATGAAGTCGATGCGGGCCTCCTCCAGATAGCGGAGGAAGACCACATTGTTGACGTGCCCGAAGGCGTCCATGTCCGACCAGCGCAGGGGGCAGTGGTAGATGTGCCGAGTCACTGACTTCCTGCCTCAGCCCCGGGTGAGCTTCTTGTAGGTGGCGCGGTGCGGACGGGCCGCGTCCGCACCGAGCCGCTCGATCTTGTTCTTCTCGTACGACTCGAAGTTGCCCTCGAACCAGAACCACTTGGAGTCGCCCTCGTAGGCGAGGATGTGCGTCGCGACCCGGTCCAGGAACCAGCGGTCGTGGGAGACGACCACGGCGCAGCCCGGGAAGTCGAGCAGCGCGTTCTCCAGCGAGGACAGCGTCTCCACGTCGAGGTCGTTGGTCGGCTCGTCGAGGAGCAGCAGGTTGCCGCCCTGCTTCAGGGTGAGCGCCAGGTTGAGGCGGTTGCGCTCACCGCCGGAGAGCACGCCGGCCGGCTTCTGCTGGTCCGGTCCCTTGAAGCCGAACGCGGAGACATACGCGCGCGAGGGCATCTCGACCTGGCCGACGTTGATGTAGTCCAGCTCGTCGGAGACGACGGCCCACAGCGTCTTCTTCGGGTCGATGTTCTCGCGGCTCTGGTCGACGTACGAGATCTTGACGGTCTCACCGACCTTGATCTTGCCGGAGTCGGGCTCCTCCAGACCCTGGAGCATCTTGAACAGCGTGGTCTTGCCGGCGCCGTTCGGACCGATGATGCCGACGATGCCGTTGCGGGGCAGGGTGAAGGAGAGGTCGTCGATGAGGACCTTTTCACCGAAGGCCTTGTTGAGGTTCTCGACCTCGACGACGACGCTGCCCAGACGCGGGCCCGGCGGGATCTGGATCTCCTCGAAGTCCAGCTTCCGCATCTTGTCGGCCTCGGCGGCCATTTCCTCGTAGCGGGCCAGACGGGCCTTGGACTTGGCCTGGCGTCCCTTGGCGTTGGAGCGAACCCACTCCAGCTCTTCCCTGAGCCGCTTCTGGCGCTTGGCGTCCTTCTGACCCTCGACCTTCAGACGGGTGGCCTTGTTCTCCAGGTACGTGGAGTAGTTGCCCTCGTACGGGTGGGCGCGGCCGCGGTCGAGCTCCAGGATCCACTGGGCGACATTGTCGAGGAAGTACCGGTCGTGGGTGACGGCGACGACGGTGCCGGGGTACTTGGCGAGGTGCTGCTCCAGCCACTGCACCGACTCGGCGTCGAGGTGGTTGGTGGGCTCGTCGAGGAGCAGCAGGTCGGGGGCCTCGAGGAGCAGCTTGCAGAGCGCGACACGGCGGCGCTCACCACCGGAGAGGTTGGTGACCGGCCAGTCGCCGGGCGGGCAGCCCAGCGCGTCCATGGCCTGCTCCAGCTGCGTGTCCAGGTCCCACGCGTTGGCGTGGTCGAGGTCCTCCTGGAGCTTGCCCATCTCCTCCATCAGCGCGTCGGAGTAGTCGGTCGCCATGAGCTCGGCGACCTCGTTGAAGCGGTGGAGCTTCCCCATGATCTCGGCTGCGCCGTCCTGGACGTTCTGCAGGACGGTCTTGGACTCGTCGAGCGGCGGCTCCTGGAGCAGCATGCCGACGGTGTACCCGGGCGAGAGGAAGGCGTCACCGTTCGACGGCTGCTCCAGACCGGCCATGATCTTCAGCACGGTGGACTTACCGGCACCGTTGGGGCCGACCACACCGATCTTCGCACCGGGCAGGAAGCTCAGCGTGACATCGTCAAGGATCACCTTGTCGCCGTGCGCCTTGCGCGTCTTGCGCATGGTGTAGATGTACTCAGCCAAGAGAAACCGTCCGGCAAGTGTGAGTGGGCAGATACACCCCATCTTGCCTGACCGCCACCCCGCGAAGGAAACCAGTGCGGTCGACGGCCTCTGACCTGCCCCCTTGACGGTCGCCCCGGAGTTGATCCGTCACCGACGGTCGCGGCCGGTCGTCGTCCGCAGTAAGGGACGTCCACGGGCGGGCGTCAGGGCATGAGCTCCAGCGGGCTGTAACGGTGCGGCAGCCCGCCCACCCATTCGGTCCAGGTCGGATCGTCGATCAGCTCCTCCGCGTCCGGCAGGCCCGCGCGGCGGAGGAACTCCAGCAGATCGCCGTCAGAGCGGGCGAGTCCCATGATCTGGTTGCGCACCGTGATGCGCCGGCCACCGGATGGGGAGATCCGGTGCACGACGATCGGCGCACGACTCATGCATCCAGGCTGCGTCAGTCAGCCGTTTCCCGCAGCACACCCGTCGGCGGCGGTGAGACGGTGCAGCCCGGGCTGCGACGATGCGGCGGGCGCGGTCACGTGCCTTCGTCCGTGGAACGGACCGCGCCCTCCCGCATCACCTCAGTCCTCGCCGGCCGGCGCCTTCTTCCCCCGTACCAGGACGATCGCGACGCCGCCCATCAGCACGAGGGCGATAGCCACGCCCGCGATCGTCGGAGTGGCGCTCGAGGAGCCCGTGGCGGCGAGGTTCTCGCCACCGCCCGTTCCGCCCATCAAGGCCGGGCCGGGCTGCGAGGAGGGACGGCCGGGGAGCGTTTGCACACTGCCGGTGGTCTTGCAGTCCAGCACGCCCTTGAAGTTCTTCGAGAACCCGCCGGGCCCGGTGATCGTGAAGTCGTACGGCTGGTCCTCCGGCACCGGGACGGTCACGGTGCGGGACTCACCGGCGGCGATCGAGTGCCTGAGACCCAGGAGCTCGAAGGTGAACTCCTCGTCGCCCTTGTTGGTGGCCGTGATGTCGATGCCGCCCTTGGCGCAGTTCTTCCTCGCCGACAGCGCCGGGATGGGCCCGTGCTTGGCCCATGTGGCCGTTGCGATGGCGGAGACCGTGGAGCGGCTGGACCCGGCGAGGATCTGCGTCTGGCTCTTGGTCACTCCGGCGAAAGCCCGGCCGACCGGGACCGAGGTGGTCGCCTGCACGGAGAGCGAGGCCGAACCGTCCGCGGCTCCGGAGGGTATGTCGAAGTACAGCTCACTGCCGTTGACCGCGGCGGTGACGGGCCTCCCGTCCTTGCCGGTCACCTTGATGCCGTTGGCGGCCGCGTCGGCGGGCGGGGTCACCGTGACACGGTCCGCGTCCGTCCGGACCGTGATCGGCCCGAGCCTTCCGCCGGCCTTTCCCGAGACCGCGTTCGGCTGCAGGCTGAGCGAGGCACGGGGCTCCGCGGTGTCCTTCGCCTTCTTCTCCAGCCAGTCGGCCAGCTTCTCGGCGGCGGGGTCGACCGCCTCGACGTCAACGTTGTCCGAGTACCGCCAGATGGCGACCTGGGTGCCCGCCGCGGCGGTCCGTTCGGTGAGGGTTCCGGTGCCGGCCTGCTCGGCGAGCGCCGTGAGGTCGTCGACCTGGGGGTAGGAGTGCAGCAGGATCCACCTGATCTTGCCGGCGTTCCGGTTGGCGCCGAGGGACGTCTGGTCCCAGGAGGTCTCCTGGTACTTCGCCTGCTGCTGGGTGGGATTGTGGATGTCGATGCAGTACGTCTTGAAGGTGCCGCCGCCGTCGACGGTCATCTCGAAGAGCCCGGCGGGCAGTTCCTGGTCACGGCCCGCGTCGTGCAGCACGGCGCGGTGGAAGGTGTCCAGGCCGTCGAGGGTGGCCGAGGCGCCACCGGTGTGCTGCGGGGCGTCGTCGGCGACCGCCGGTCCCGCGGTGAGTATCGAGCCGGCTGCGAACAGCCCCGACACAAGGGCTGCCGCGGCCAGCCGGGCGGCTCCCCGCCCACGTACCGAGAACGCAGAAAACACAGAATTCCCCTCCGGGCGAGGCACTGCGCGTGGAACGTGTGGGGGGAGTGCCTCGCCTGCAGACTCAAGTGCCCCGTGAGTACTGGGGAATCCTAGGGACGCGCCGCGCCCCGATGCCCCGTCATACCGCGAGATAACCATTCCGAATCGGAATCGTTATCGCCGCCTCCGCTTCCCCCGACCGGCGATCGACCGGCGATCCACCGTGCTTCACACCGGCAGGTCAGAACATCGCGGCCGCGGCCGCATCCCCTGCGACGACCGCCAACGCCCCGTCCTGCGGCCTCGCCGCGGTGCCGTCGTCGGGTCCTGGCGCAGGTCCGCACCAGGGGTCGGGAGCGGCCCTGCCTCCGTCCCCGGCACCTGGGAACCCGGAAGCCGGACTCCTCGCCGGCGCCCGGCCCGGCCGCTCTCCCACAACTCCCTCGACCTGCACCACCGCGGTGCGCCCGTCAGTCCCGTGGCCGCCGTGGGCGTGAGCACCGTGCCCCTGGAATCCGGCGCCGTCGGTCTGCCCGTCACCTCGCCCGTCCTGCCCCTGACCGGTCATCACGTGAGCGCCCGCAACCGGGGCGTCTGCGGTGACGTCGTCCGGACGGTCCATCAGCCAGCCGTCGGCCTTCGCCGCCCGGCGGAAGGCGGACGTGCCGCGCGACATGTCGTGACCGACCGCCACGGCGTCGACCGCGACGGACGTCCGCCGCTGTCCATCCCGGTCTTCCTCCCGGATCCTCAACCGCCCGTGCACCACCAGCGGTTCGCCGACGGACACCGAGGCCGCCAGATTCTGCCCGAGCGTCCGCCAGGCCCATACCGTGTAGAAACTCGTGGGGCCGTCAGCCCAGAGCTCACGCTGGCGGTCCCAGCGGCGTGAGGTCACCGCGAACCGGAACCGGGCGTATCCCCCGCTCGTCGATTCCCGGTACTCGACGGCCGTCGCCACATTGCCGACCAGAGTCACCGTCGTCTCGTTCATGCCCCATCGCCTCCATCTGCTGCTGAGATCCGCGGTCTCGCGGGGCCTGCCGCTCGCCGCCGCTCTGACCGGTCCCATGCTGGATCAGCGCGCGCATTCCCGCTGAAGCCTGTGGAAACAGCCCGGAATGGGGAAAACCCCGCCACCCGTACGGGTGGCGGGGTCACCGGGATCCCCAGGTGTCAGCGTCTGGACACGGTCACGTACTGGTCCCGTACCTCCCGGTATCGCAGCAGCTCAGCCGCGATCGGGTCCAGCACCCTGGCCCTTCCGCAGGCGGCCGCTGCCTCCTTGAGCCGCCGTTCCGCGTCCTGTCCGTATCTTCGTGCGGGTCCCTTCGCCGCACTCGCGCATGCCCATTCCACCAGCGGCCCGCCGATGATGCCCGCGAGCATCAGCAGCACCGGGGGGACCAGCAGCGGCTCCGTGACCCCGGCGATCTGGCCCACCAGCCACAACCCGCCGCAGACCTGCAGCAGTGTCATCATGGCCTGCCCCATCACCGCGACAGGCCACCACGTGGGCCGGGGCGGCCGAGTGGGCGTGCCCAGCGTGACCGCCAGCTCGTCGAGGGCTTCCGGCAGCCCCTCGGCCCCACGCACCGCCGCCTCGCGCACGGCCTGCGCCCAGGGCACCGGCAGCCCGTGGGCCGCCTCGTCCGCGACGAGCCGTACGGCCTGCTCCACGCGCTGACGTGCGGTCAATTCCTCTTCCACCGGCTCCGGAAGCTTCGGAAGCCCTCCCCCGGGCGTCCTTCTGCGTTCGAACCAGCGCCACAGCCGCAGCCACGGAGTGCCGCAGGCCCGCCCGGCGCTTCTGCGCCACTGGCGTTCGGCCTCCTCGCCGACCGCCGTGGCACCGACCGCGACCGCGAGACGGGCGGCGAAGTCGTCGCGGGCCCGTTCGCTGAGGCCGGCATGACCGTCGGCGACGTACACGGGACGCAACCGCTTCGCGGCGGCGTCGACATCGGCGGCGATACGCCGGGCCGCGGCCGTGCGTTCCTGGACGAAACGGCCGAGCAGCTCACGAAGATCGGCGACGCCCTCGCCCGTGAGAGCCGAAAGCGCCAGCACCGTGGCGCCGGGGTCGCCGTGTTCGCCGACTGCCATACCGTCCTCGTCGAGGAGTCGCCGCAGGTCGTCCAGCACCTGGTCGGCGGCATCGCCGGGCAGCCGGTCGACCTGGTTGAGGACGACGAAGGAGACCTCGGCATGTCCGGCGAGCGGTCGCAGATACCGCTCGTGCAAGGCGGCGTCGGCGTACTTCTCCGGGTCGACGACCCAGATGACCGCGTCGACGAGCGCCAGCACCCGGTCCACTTGCTCCCGGTGCACGGTCAGCGCCGAGTCGTGGTCGGGCAGGTCCACGAGGACCAGGCCCTGCAGTGCCTCGTCGCCCGATCCGCCCGCCAACGGCCTGCGGCGCAGCCGCCCCGGGATGGCGAGCCGGTCGAGGAGTTCCCCGGCGCCCTCGGACCAGCTCAGGGCGATGGGGGCGGATGTGGTGGGACGGCGCAGCCCGGTCTCCGAAATGCGCACCCCCGCCAGGGCGTTGAACAGTGTCGACTTGCCGCTGCCAGTCGCACCCGCGATGGCGACGACGGTGTGCTGCGAGGACAGGCGCTGCCGCGCCGCCGCTTCGTCGAGTACGCGCCCCGCGTCCTCCAGGACCTGTGCCTCCACCCGGGTGCGGGAGAGTCCCACGAGCTCGCGGAGGGCTTCGAGGCGGGTGCGCAGCGGGGCGGCGTAGAGGCCTGTGGCGGACGCGTGGGACTGCCCGGAGGGCTTCTCGTCCGGGAGCGGGTCCGCGGCGCGCCTGGCGATCAGTCCGTCGTCCCAGTGGGCGTCGTCCGCCGCGGGCCGGCCGTCGTGTGGCAGGTCGTCCCGCGCGGCCTCGCCCTCGACGGCACTCACACCCCCGTCGGCGCCGTTGCCGCCGTTGCCTCCGTCGGCGTCTTCATGCGCGCCTGCCGCTCTCTCGTGGTTCCGGCCGTGCCCGTCCGCCGTGCGTTCCGACGCGGTGACGGGCTCGTCGGCGCCCCCGTCCCCGGGCTGCGCGCTCTGGCCCGCTTCCGCCCCCTCTCCCTGTGGACCGGTCCCCGAGCGGCCCTCGGTCTCCCCAGTGACAGCGGTCATCGGCGGTCACCTCTCCTTCTGCAGTACGGACAGCGCGGCGATCAGATCGGCCTGCGCTTCAGGGGACACTTCGAGGGCGTCAAGCGGGGCGAGACGCCTGTCGCGCTCCTCCCTCATGACGCTTTCGACACACGTCGTCACCAGCTCGCCGCCCTTGTCCCGAAGCCGCAGAGCGCCCTGGGCGCCGAGGCGTTCGGCGAGCAGTTCGCCCGCCGCCCGGGCGCGCCGGCCGCCGAGCAGCGCTGCGGCGAGCAGGGCCGCGACGGTGTCGGCGTCGGGTGCGGCAGCACGCTCCATGCCCTGTACGGCCTCTTCGGAGGTCTCCTCCAGCACCCTCCGCCAGCGCCGCACGGCCATGCCGATGCGCTCGGAACACTCCCGGTCCGCCCCGGCGGAGCCGCCGCCCACCGCACCCGAGGCGGGCTCACGCCGCCATGCCTCCTGGAGTTGTTCGTCGGCGGCCGCCACGGCGCAGTGAAGCAGCGCTGCAAGGCTCTCGGCGATGGCGTCGAGCACCTCCGTGGCCGAGCTGTCGCGCGGATAACCACGCCACCGCGTACGGGCGTCGCCCGACAGCACGGCTCCACGGCCCAGCGACTTGCGCACCCGCTCCGTCTCGCGGCCGTACGCCTCCTCGACGGCCCCGGACAGACGTACGGCGGCTGCGTACTGCGCGGCGACCGCCCCCGCGATCTCGGGCATCCGGGACCTGAGCGACGCGATGACGCCGGCCGCCGTCCGTACGACGGTCTCTCTGCGCGCGAGGGGATCCAGGACCCGGTGCGCCAGCCAGTCCCGGAGCGCGACGACCGCGGACTCGGGGAGCAGCCCGCTGCCGCGGCCCGTGGATTCCGGCAGCTCGGGGATGGTGAACCGCGGTACGTCCCCGAGCCCCGCCTTCGTCAGAAGCGCGGCGTACTGCCGCGAGACCTCGGTGACCATCTGGTGCGGCACACGGTCGAGCACCGTGATGAGTGTGGCGTTGTACTGCTTGGCCGTACGCAGCAGATGCCAGGGCACGGCATCCGCGTACCGGGATGCGGTGGTGACCATGACCCAGATGTCCGCGGCGCAGATCAACTCGGCGGCCAGCATCCGGTTCTCGATGACGAGCGAGTCCATGTCGGGCGCGTCGAGCACAGCGAGGCCGGGGGGCAGAGATGTAGCGGTCTCGAGCCGCAGCGAGCCTTCCTCCGCCGGTCCGCGCTCCCCGACCGCGGTGTCGGCTTCCTGCTGCGGCAGCCACACCCGGGTGAGGTACGGCAGCACTCGCAGCCCCGCGAACCAGTGGTGATCGTCCGGGTGGCACACGAGCACGGGCGTCCGCGTCGTGGGGCGCAGCACCCCGGCCTCGCTCACGCGGCGCCCCACAAGGGAGTTGACCAGTGTGGACTTACCCGCACCCGTGGATCCGCCGACGACCGCGAGCAGGGGCGCATCGGGGTGCTTGAGCCGGGGCATCAGGTAGTCGTCAAGCTGAGCGAGCAGCTCGTCTCTGGTCTGCCGGGCGCGCGGCGCGCCGGGAAGGGGGAGCGGGAGACGCACGGCGGCGACACGGTCGCGCAGGGCGGATAGTGCGTCGAGCAACTGAGGCCGTACTTCCATGGTCACCACATGCGAAGAATGCCCAATTTTGGAGTCGTTTTGAAGCGTATGGCTATTCCTGCGCGCCGATCAGACGGACGGGAAGGACGAGACAACTGGGGCGCAGGCATAACGAGTGCACAACACCCGAGCCCTGGGGCGAAAAAACCGCTGCGAGAATCGCACCTGCCTGCGATTATCGTTCCGCTTCACCGAACCTCCACATCGTGCCACGCAGGTGAAGCAACCGGGTCAAGGCGAACGGAGCCCTATCCTTGTCCCGGCGAGGTCACGGCCGCCCCATCAGGGGCTCCAGGCCGCCGAGGCCACATTCGGCCCCCGTAGCTCAGCGGATAGAGCAGGCGCCTTCTAAGCGCTTGGCCGCAGGTTCGAGTCCTGCCGGGGGCGCACAGCACACAAGGCCGACAGGCCCTCCTCACGGGAGGGCCTTTTTGCTGCGCATGGAGCCTAGCGGGGCGGGCGTAGCGGGGGCGTAAGCCTCGCGACCTGATGCGACGATCAGCCGGTACACCGGCGTGAGCGAGGAACGTGGCCCCGCCGGAAGTGACAGCACATCACCTTGCAGAGCAGCAGCGGCATTCCGGGCGGACCGGAGCTTCGCCAGGGAGCCGGTTCGCACACCGCACCCGCCCCGGCGCCCGACACCCGGCGCCCGACAGTCAAGATCGACACCTGTTACCGGGCGGCCGCAGCGCACTACACACCCCTGAAGAGCTCGTCGAGCACGGAGGAATCCGTCGACACGCCACCCTTCGACCCCGGTGAGTAACGAAGCGCCTACGCGCCGATATAGCCGGCGATGAGCCGCGCCCGGTACGGCCACAGACACAGAGCGCAGAGCACAGAGCACAGAGCACAGACGGTAGCCGAGGGCGAGACTCGCCCGACCGATGGTGAGCGCATGAGGCAGCCGACCGCTGCACCCTCCCGGAAATTCGTAGCTCACCGACCCGGAGCGCCTCCCCCGCCGACACTCGGGCCCCCTTACTTCAAGGGGAAATAGTTGAAAGTGACGACTTCAAACCGCCCCCTGGGGCGAGAACGCACGGCCACCCCTCTCGCGCCAGACGCCGACCAGCGGCCCCTGTGACACGCCCGTGACAATCGGCGGACATCACCATGAAGTCTCCCCTGCAGTGTTTTCCAAAGAGGGCAAATCGAACTATTAAGACATTTGCCTCCCTGCTTCCGAGGGTGTGAGCAGTGATGACCGACTCGATCCGTCGTCGGAGGAAATCCCATGAGCCTCACACTCACCGCACTGCCCGTCGAAGCCCCCACCCCTGCGCTGGCTCCGCGCGAGCGGGAAACGCTCCGGCATATCGCCGCCGGGCGAACCTACCTGCAGACGGCCCGCCACATGGGACTCTCCAAGCACACCGTTGACGCCTATCTGCGCCGCATCCGGGCCAAGCTCAACATCAACAGCACGGCCGAACTCACCCGCCTGGCCATCTCGTTGGGGCTTTGAGCCCCAACCATCGAGCACGGTCGAGCGAGCGTACCTCGATACAGCCGATGGCCTCGTGCACCGGAAGGTCCACCTCGTCGGACATGAAACGTCCATGGAACTGACGGAGTTGAGATCCATTCGAGCCCGGTGGCGGAGACCCTGTCGAGGGGCTCCGCCACCGGGCTTCTCGGCACCGCCGCCCCCATGAGGGGGTCTGCCGCTGTCGGGTGACAGGCGGCCGGCGACCGCGGTCAGATTCTGTTGCCGTTACGGCGACGCCTGGCGATCACCAGTGCTCCGCCGCCGAGGACCAGCAGACCGCCAGCCGCCGTCAGCAGCGCGAGAGAGGCGTCAGAGGCTCCGGAGCGCGCAAGCTCCGTGCCCTCGTCCTTCTGGCCCGTGGTCCCCTTGTCACCCTTGTCGTGGTCGCCCTTGTCGCTCTTGTCACCCTTATCGTAATCCCCCTTGTCGCCCTTGCCGTGGTCGTCCTTGTCACCCTTGTCGTAGTCGCCCTTGTCGTAGTCACCCTTGTCGTTCTTGTCGCCCTTGCCGTGGTCGTCCTTGTCGCCGTGCTCGGACCGACCGTGGTCATCGCCACCGCCGTGCTCGGACCGGCCATGGTCACCATCACCGCCTCCGGGACGACCGTGGTCGCCATCCCCGTCTCCGGGACGACCGTGGTCGCCATCCCCGTCTCCGGGACGACCGGGATCGTTGTTGCCGTCACCGAGGACGGTGATACGAGCGGACAGGGTCCCTCCAGACCCACTGCGGACGAGCTGGAAGTCGTACTGCCCGGGGCGGACACGCTGGGGAATGACGACGTTGTCCGTCACCGTGCCGTTGGTGTCGGCGACGTGGACATCGAGCTGAACGATGGGCCGGGCACCGCCGGCGGTCCCGTCACCGTCTCCGTCTCCGTCTCCGTCTCCGTCACCGGTCCCGTCTCCTCGGCCCTCCCGGTCTTCGCTCCCGGTGCCGTCGACGTTCCCGTCCGCGGTGCCGTTGGTGTTCCCGTCCCCGTATCCGTCTCCGGCTCCGTCGGCGTTCCCCTCCCCGGCCCCATCAGCCGACCCGTCGCGATATCCGTCGACGTTCCCGTCCCTGCTTCCGTTCCCGTTCCCGTCCCCATCCCTGTTCCCGTTGCCGTTCCCGCGCGTCGCGTCGCGGCCGGCACCACCGTCGTCGTAGTCGCTCCACGAGGGCGAGGAACTGGGCTTGGGGAAGAACGGCACCCCTCGCAGTGAGGCGGCGGACGCGGTGGCCCCGGGGGCTCCCGCAGTGCCGGCCGCACCTCCCACGGGGAAGAGCCTGGAGGAGATCTGCTCGCTGGCCAGAAGACCGGTTCCGACGAAGTTGATCACGTCACCGGGGCCCACGGAGTTGTCGTCGATCTGCAGGTTGAGGGCTGGAGGGTACTGCGCTGCCGCGGGCTCGGCGACGATCAGCGGAGTGGCGGCGATGAGGCTAGCGGCGGTGGCGACCATGGCCACACGCCATCCAGTGCGTCTGGGCATCGTGTTCGTGGCTCCTTCGGAGTGCGCTCGATGAGCGGTGGTCCTGGTGGGTGTCGGAGTGGGGCGAGGCAGGCGCCCGGTGCCGGAGAGGCGGTGGGCGGTGTGGTGTCAGGCCATGGCCCCGTGGCCGCCTATGCAGTCGAATCGCGCCGATGCCCTGTATGCGCTCGCGGTCGTCCCTGTCGCGGCGGCCGACGGCTGTGATGCGCGGCGGCACCTCGCGCCGGGCCACTGCCTCCCTCGGCGTACCGAGCAGGACGGTGTCTCCGCACTCGAGGAGTGCACCGCGGCGCAGAAGAAACGATTCGCCATGCGCCTGGCCTCTACCAACATCGCGCTGATCACTCCTTGTCTCATCCGCACTGCGGCCCGTTCCCCGGCCACCGCCACCCCGGCAGTGCGGGCGGCGTCCGGCCAGGACTCGCCAGGCAGCAAAGATCGCCCGAAGTCGAGCAACGTGATCAATAGACGTGAGGGCCGCAAGCCAAACAGGCGCGCCATGGCACTCCGCAGGACGGCGGAGCAGCTGCACCCGTGTGGCCCTCGTGGACTCGTCGCCCGGGCCCGAGTGTGATGAGGGATCAGCCTGTGAGAGGTGAGGACACGGCGGTGTGATGAGGGATCAGACCGAGCCGCACCGTTGCCCTTCGCCGATCCCGACCCGGCTCACCCCCTCCCAGGCATGCTCCCCGTCGGAGCCGGCACAGCCTGCCCGCGAGCAGGTACGCCGAGCCCGCTCACGCGCGCTGCCGCAGGCCGGTGGAGCCATGCGGACGGCATGACGTGCACGATCGCCCATTGCGGGAGAAATGCCGCACACGTGACTAACCTGGTCGAGCCCGGATCCGAACCCACCAATGAGGTGCACCGCTTGTGGAACCCCGCAGCATCCTGAGAGCGCTGGTCCGCAGCTGGCCCGCTGTCGTCGTATGCATCCTGGTCGGCGGATTCGCCGGCTGGGGTGCCACCGCTCTGGCCTCTCCGGTCTACGAGGCCCGCACCCAGCTCTTCGTGTCAGCCCAGCCGGGCGGGGACGACATCGACCAGCTTCAGCAGGGCAACGCCTTCTCACAGGCGAGGGTCCAGTCGTACGCCGCCATCGTGACCAGCCGTCAGGTGACGCAGCACGTCATCGACTCTCTGGAGCTGCGCACCACACCGGAGCAGCTGGCGGAGCACATCACAGCCGAGGCTCCTCTCAACACGGTGCTGGTCAACGTCACGGTGAGCGACACCGACCCCCACCTGGCCGCGAGGATCGCCAATGCCGTGGCACAGCGTTTCAGCACCGTCGTGGAGCGGCTCGAGACGCCGAAGGGGCGCCGGTCCGAGGGCAGGTCGCCGGTGAACCTCGGGGTGACGGAGACCGCCGCGGCCCCCACGGAGCCGGTGAGTCCGCGTCCTCTCCTCAACCTCGCCATGGGCATCGTGGCCGGAGTGCTCGTGGGAGCGGCGGTCGCCGTGCTGCGCGAGACGCTGGACACCAGTATCAAGACGACCGACGCACTGGCTGAACTCACCACCCTGCCCGTGCTCGGCGCGATCCCGTTCGACAAGAAGTCGGCGAGCCAGCCGCCCGCCACCGGCTGCCTGGGGCATTCCCCGCGCGCCGAGGCGTTCCGCCATCTGCGGACGAACCTGAAGTTCACCCAGATCGGCTCGCGCCCGAGCGTCGTCATCGTGACGAGTGCTCTTCCGGGAGAGGGGAAGACCAGCACGGCGGTCGGCCTGGCCCTCTCGCTCGCCGATTCCGGCACTTCCACCTGCCTGGTCGACGCCGATCTGCGCCGTCCCCGAGTCGCCGCGTGCTTCGGACTGATCCAGGACGCCGGCTTGACGAGTGTGCTCATCAACCAGGCGGAAATCGACGACGTGACCCAGCAGGCGGGCCGGCTCTCCGTCCTCACCAGCGGACCGATCCCGCCCAACCCCGCCGAGTTGCTGGCATCCGGTCGCATGAGCGAGATCCTCGACGAGCTCTCCGGCCGCTACGAGGCCGTGATCGTGGACACCGCACCTCTGCTTCCGGTCGCGGACACCGTCGGCCTGGCTCCGCACGCCCAGGGAGCGATCCTCGTCGCGCAGGCAGGGAAGACCCCGCGCAACTGGACGGCGGCCGCCGCGGACTCGCTGCGCACGGTCGGGGCGCGCACTCTGGGGGCCGTGCTCAGCATGGCACCGGTGGCGAAGCGGACAGGCCGCGGCTACCTGTCCCAGCACGCCTACGGTTACGGCTACGGCGATCCTTCGGCCGCCGAACAGCCCGTGACGCCCCCGCGGCCACGAGTGAGCCCGCATCACCAGGCGGCGAAGATCCGCGAGCGCCGGGCCTCGACGAAGTCCACGGCGAAGGCCACGGCGAAGGCGAAGACAACGGCTGCGGCAACGGCGCGCAGCAAGGCCTGACCTCGGACATCGGACGCACCGCGTAACACGGGTGGGACAGGGGCCGGCCGGCCCGCGCACCGCCCGCGACCCGAACAGCGGCAGGCCGGGGCCCGGCCCCCCGGCCGGCCCGCACCCCGTCGTCGCAGCCCGGACCCCTGCACGGCAATCGGAGACCCGAGCGGGCTCCAGGGCCCGTCGGGGCCCGGGCTGCGCACAGGCATCGAGGAGACGACGTACCAATGACCATGTGCGACACGGATCGTCCGGCTGCCCGGCACGGTCTGCGCGACCTTCGGGTGCTCTTCGTCTGCACGGGGAACGTGCACCGCTCGCCCCTGGCCGAAAGGCTGCTCGCCGTCGGCCTTCCGCAGGCCCGGGTGTCCAGCGCCGGCACCCGGGCCGGGAGGGGCGTGGGCATGGATCCCTCGACGCGTTCCGCACTCGAGGAACTGGGCGGCGACGGTGCCGACTTCGCCTCCGCCCCGCTCACCGAGGAGCTGATCGCCGAGGCGGATCTGGTGCTCGGTCTCGAACGCACGCACCGTGACGCCGCCGTGCGCCTGTGTCCGTCGGCCCTGCGGCGGACCTTCACGCTCAGGGAGTTCGTACGGCTCGCGAGCCGTACGACGGCGGCGGACGCCACCACGCCCAAGGAGCTGATCGCCCTCGCCGCCGCCGCGCGCGGCACCCTCCAGCCCGTGCCACCGGCTGCGGACGAGATCCCCGACCCTTGGGGCAGCCCCTACGAGGTGCTGTTCGAGTGTGCTCTCGAGATCGACGCCGAGGTCACCGCGCTCGCCGCCCTGCTGACGTCCCGGCACACGGAAGGGGCCGATGCGCGGCACGGCTGACCCCGGGCCCGGCCGTGGACATCCCCGCCCGTGCGGCGGAGGTCCCGGCTTCCGGCCGTCCGTCCTCCCGCCTCAGGGCAGGGACCGCCTGCGTCCGATCCCGCGCACCCAGTACGCCAGCACCAGCAGCACGAACCGCGTGTTGCCCACGGCGTAGCGCATGAACATGCGCCGCGGTTCCTGGACCAGCCGGTGGCACCACTCCAGGCCCGCCCGGCGCATCCAGCCCGGTGCTCTGGTGCGCAGCCCGGCCACCACGTCGAAGGATCCGCCCACTCCCACCACCAACGGGCAGCCGAGCGCCTTCTGGTGGCGGGCGAGGAAGCGCTCCTTGCGCGGGCTCGGGACGGCGACGAACAGCACGTCGGGGCGTGCCGCACGCACGGCGGACACCACCTCCCGCTCCTGCGCGTCGTCCCAGTAGCCGTCGCGGCATCCGACCACCTGCACGCCCTGGGCCGCGGCGATGCGCGCCGTCTCCTCCACCACCGGGCGCTGCGCACCGAGCAGGTAGACCCGGTAGCCCTGGTGGGCGGCCTTGCGCCACAGCGCCAGTATGAAGTCGATTCCGGCCACCCGTTCGGGAAGCGGCCTGCCGAGGAGGCGGCCCGCCCAGACGACGGACTGCCCGTCGGCGTTGACGAGCGAGCACGACTTGATGATCCGGGCCAGCTCCGGATCGTCATGTGCCTGGACCATCTTCGCCGCGTTCAGCACCACGTGCTGGTGCGGGCCACCGTCCGCGATCAGTGCCTGCGCGGCAGCCACGGAACCCTCCAGCGTCAGCGGGTGCACCGGCAGCCCGCACACCGTCACCGGCCGCACCGGGCTCGCCGGAGCGGCGGGCGGTTCCTCCTGGGGCAGTCCGGGTGTACGCACATCCCCCTCCGTTCGTCGTGGAGTTCCACTCACAGGTCCGCGTCCTGCCAGAACCCCGCGAAGGACGCCTCGACCCGGTCGGGGGCGTAGAGGGGGCGCAGTTCCTTCCAGAGTTTCTGCTGCCGCCGGCGGACACCGTCGATGTCGGTCATACAGGTGCGGAGAAAGGCGGTGACCGAATCGACGTCGCTGCCGATGCGCTCCACACAGCCCCGGCTGAAGAGTTCGGCGCTGCCCGCGGACCAGGTCGCCGCCACGGCGCACCCCGCCTGCAGACCTTCGAGCAGGACGAAGGGCAGCCCCTCGGCCCAGCGGGCGGGAAGGACGAACACGTCGGTCCGGGTCCAGAACGAAAGGACGTCCGCCGGTTCGAGCACGCCGAGGTCCTCGTCCACGCATGTCATTCGGCTGGTGGGGACATCGCTGCGCCGTCCCGCGACGGTGAAGCTGACCGGAGCGCCCGTTCGTTTCAGCCGGGCGACCGAGTCGCAGAGGATGTCGAATCCCTTCTGGCTGTGCATCGTTCCGATCCAGCCGATACGAAGCGGCCGGCCGGCCCGGGACGGCGCCTGCGTCACCTCACGAGGTGCGCCGCCGGCGGGGGCGGGGTTTCGGACCACATGGACCGACGCGGCGCGGCATCCTGCGGCGTCGACCGCTGCGGCGACCGTCTCGCTCAGCACCAGCCAGTGGCTTCGTTCGAGCGTCTTCCTCAGCGCCCAACTCGACGCCAGGCGCGCCGGCAGCTGGGAACCGTGCAGATGAAGCACGGTGGAGCAGTTGAAGATCCTGGCGAGGACGACGATGAGGGAGTCACGCAGAAGTGGGAGTCCCCACTGGGAAATCGGCAGATAGACGGCTATCGGCGACTTGGTGGCGAGGATGCGCGCGCATCGCAGTACGGCCCCGACAGCGGCGGTCGCCTTCGCGGGCACGGCAGCGTCGATACGCATCGGGCCGGAGCGTTTCGCGGAGAGTGGCACCACATCCACGACGCGGCACGACGACTGCAGGACCGGTGTGAAGAAGTCGGCGGCCCGGCCCATTCCTCCGAGTCCCGTGCTGTGCCGGAAGGCGAGGACCGTCGGCCGTGACAACTGCGAGGGACGCCTCCTGCGCATGGCGAGCACTGCCCTTCTTCCCAGCTTCAGCACGATGCGGTAGGCGGCGACAGCCGACCTCGTCATGGCTGCGCGCCATGGTTCCCGCCTGTCCGCGTCCCCCGCGGGGTATCTGCGCCGCCTTGGCCCGCAGGTGGGCGACCCGGAGCGGAGTATGCGGCAGTCGTATGCCACATGACAGCACCCGCACACCACCGAGGCCAGCACGACACGTAGAAAAGGCACGATCGCGTTATTCACAAAATATGCGGGCGGGAATCGCAAGAGGACTCGCGGTGGTGCTCCGCCGGGGGTTTGCCCGGGACGTGGTAGGACAGTTCGGGTTGACCGAAGGAGGCGCCGCGTGGTCCCACTCGACGGGATTTCGACACTGCTCCTGCTCGTCGCTCTCACCGCGTGTGCCGGATTCCTTCTCCTTATGGCGACACGTCATCACAAGGCTGTATGGTATTTGTGGGCCGCCAGTCTGGTGCCGCTCTTCCTCTTCGGAAGAAGCTATGCGACGCTGGGGCTCGACCCCATCTATCTTCTGGATGCATTTACCTGGTTGGCGCTGCTCGCAACGGCTCCCGCGTGGCTTCATCGGACCTTCTCCGAACCACGTCTGAGCGGTTATCGCGCCGTGGCGATCCTGCTCTTCCTCGCCGCGACCCAGGCGGTGATCCGGGGAATTTTCCTCGAATACCCGGGTGCGGTGAAAGGAATCATTCTCGGGGTCTACCCCGTGCTCGGCTGGTTTGCCGTGACATGGCTGCTCACCCGGCCTGCCGAGGAAATCCTGCGCTGGCGCTGGATTCTCTACGTACCGTCGCTGGGCGTGTTCCTGGTGGCCGTGCTGGGCGGAACCATCACCCCCGCCGCGTCGGGCCTCTATCTGGCGATCGCCGGTGCCTTCGGCATGATCCTGCACAGGACGGGCAGCAGCCGGCTGCTCCTGTGGACCCTCGCCGGAGCCGCCGTGCTCACCGCGGTCGCCAGCAAGCGGGGACCTTTGCTGGCGGTACTGGCGGCCGTCGCCGCAACCGCCCTGGCCAGCAGGCGCAGCAGCCGTCGGACGAAGCAGTGGCCGGTCCTGACGCTGGCCTTCGCCACCGTGGGAGTGCTCACGGTGCTCGGCGCGTCGGTGGCCGGACAGAGCCCCTCCGCCCTGCCGGTCGTCGGCGGGCTTGCGGACCGCCTGGTGTCGAGTGCCAGCGACCCCGACGGCGAAGCCTCCAACAATGTCGAACTGCGCTTTCTGATGTGGCGCGAGGCCATGGCCGTCGCCGACGAGAACCCACTGCTCGGCGGCGGTGCGGGCCGGCCGATCGACGTGGTGTTCAACGGCGCGTTGCTGAACAAGGCCGAGTCAGGACCGCACAACTCCTTCGTCGGATACCTCTACTACCTGGGCTGGCCGGCCGGGATCGCATTCGCCTCACTGGTGATCGCCACCCTGTGGCGGACCTGGCGGGCACGCGAACACCTGGCCGGTGCCGCATGGTTCGGCGCGACCGTGGGCCTGTGTCTGACCTCCTTCACCAACGTCGCCTTCGAGACCACCTACATCGGCCTGCCCTCCTGGCTGCTCCTCGCCTGCGCCTTCGCCCTCGTCGGAGTCCCGCGCGCCGGGACGACGACCTTCCCGAACGGTGCTCGCCTCCCGTGCGGCAGGGACCGGCCGGCCCTTGCGGGCACGGACATTCGTCCACCGGTACACGGTCGTCGACCGGTACCCGTCAGCGGTAAGTGATCTGCTCAGGAGCACTCGTGCGGGAATCCGACATCCAGGAGTTCTGGTCGTCCCATCCATGCGGTGACAACCTCTACGGGGGTCCGGCCGGGGAACGGCCGCAGGACTACGAAGCGTTCTTCTCCCAGTACGACCAGGCCAAGTACCGACTCGAGCCACACATCCCGCACTGTCTGGACCGCCTGCCGGTCGCGGGCCGACGGGTACTGGAGATCGGCCTGGGCCAGGGGGCCGAGGCGGAGCAGCTGATCCGCAGGGGCGCGCGCTGGACGGGCGTCGATCTGACCGATACGGCGGTGGAGCGCACCAGGACCCGGCTCTCCCTGAGACGGCTGCCCTTCGAGGGCCTATACCAGGCGAGCGTTCTGGAACTTCCCTTCGCCACAGGTTCGTTCGACTTCGTCTTCAGCCACGGTGTGCTGCATCACGTGCCCGAGATCCTCCGGGCGCAGCGCGAGATCCATCGTGTACTCGCTCCCGGTGGAGAACTGGCCGTCATGCTCTACGCCCGCTGGTCCCTCAACTACCTGCTGGCGATGGGCCTGGTGCGCCGCGCAGCCCTGCTCGGGTCCTATCCCCTGGCCTGGCTCGGCCTGGTCGGTGAATCCCGCGGTCTACTCGGTCGTCATCTCGCCAATGCCCGCCGCTTCGGGCCGGTCCGGTACCTCCGTATGAACCGCTTCGTCCATCACAACACCGACGGGCCGGAGAATCCGTACTCCCGTGTCTACGACCTCCGACGCGTACGACATGACTTCCCGGATTTCATCGCCACGCGCCACGAGAAGCGATTCATGCATGCTCCGCCACTGCCTGTACACGGCCTTCCCGGCGAGCGATTGATGGGGTGGCATCTGTGGGTCCGTATGCGGCCGCGGCCCCATGGGCAATGAACGGGCCCGGCCATCCGCATCACAAAGCCGGTGCGCCATGCGCTGATCACCACACGCGTGTCAGCGTCCGGGCTCCGCAAATCCAGAGCCAAGGGCTGTCCCGCAATACCCGCCGGGCGCACGACGACGGCTACGGCGCTCCCCCAGCTACCGCCTGGGGGAGTTGTCGAAGCACCCGAATACGCCCAGTATGAGCGTGCCTCTCCGCCTTGCGATGCTTCCCCACGGCCCGTTGGGCCTGGGGAGGCCCCATGCATCTGACGCCGCGCGCCGGTCCGCCCGGTATTGCGGGACAGCCCTTAGCCTGACCAAGCATCGTTCGGGCAAAGGAGAGAGCGTCATGACGAAGTCCGGATTCTTCACCCAGAGCCTCGCCAGCGGACCGGTGAAAAGAGATCGTGACGCACTTCTGCTCGGCCTGTGCGCCGGACGGCGTGTTCTCCACATCGGCTGCGCCGATTCGCCGTTGAGTGCGGACAAGCTGCGCAACGGATCGTTGCTGCACGCCAAGCTCCTGAAGGCGGCCCAGGACGTGCACGGCGTCGACATCGACCGGGCCGCCGTCGAATTGCTGCGCGATCAGCTGGGTGGTGAGTACTCGGTCGTCGATATCGCGGACGAACGGGACAGAGCCGATCTGGTCAAGTTCAAGCCCGAGATCATTCTCGCTGGCGACGTCATCGAGCACGCCAGGGACGCGGCTTCGTTCCTGCGCGGAATCGCCGCCCTGATGCGGGAGACGGACAACGACACCGAACTGATCCTCTCGACGCCGAACGGTCTGGCAGCCAAGAACCTGATCAACACGCTGACCGGCCGGGAGATCATCCATCCGGACCATGTCTACGTCTTCACACCCGCGGCGCTGTCCCGCCTCGTGTCGGACTGCGGACTGCGCCCGGACCGCTGGTTCTTCTACCACGTCAATTCCGGGAACGACGCACGGGCGCGCTGCTATGACTCCGTCTCCCGGGTCGCCACCCTGCTCAGGCCGGCCTTCGCCGAAGGGCTGGTCCTCGTCTGCAAGACCACCACTTGACGGCCGCGGCCGTCGGGCCCACCCGACGCCGCACCCCCGAACAGCTGCGCGGCGCGTGCCGCCGGCGACGCCCGCGCGACGGCGGGGAAGGGAGGAGTCTTGTCCCGGGCGCCGCTGACCGCTGTGCTGCGCCGTGACGCTCCCCAGGCCTTTCTGGGCGTGATGGGCGGGGCCGTCTCGGCCCTCGTGGGTTCGCTGCTCACGGCCCGGCTCCTCGATCCCGTCGAACGCGGACACTACGCCGCGATCGCGGTCTTCACGACCCTGGCCGTCGTGGCCCTCGAGATGGGCGGCGAGGTGGGAGTCCTGAGGGGGGTGACGGAGGCGGAGGACGGAGGCAGGTCCTTCCTCTCCGGATACTTCGCTTGGATCCTCGTCGTGTCCGTCTCCTGCGGCGTTGTCGTGACCGTGGTCGGCGACCTGGCCGTGGCCTGGCTACGGCCCTCCTGGCTGGTCGGAGCAGGCGTCGCCGCGGCTGTCTACGCCGCGCTGGTGGCGAGACTCGTCACCGGGGTGCTGCTGTACGACGGCGGGCTCGGCCTGCTGATCGCGGTGCGGACCGTCGCCAACAGCGGCCCGGTCCCGGGCTGTCTGGTCTTCATGGCCGCCGGGCTCACCTCGGCTGTGGAACTCGCCGCCGTGTCGTTCCTCGCGCAGGCAGCGCTGAACTCGGTGTTCCTGTACCGGTGCAGAGGTACGCGCGGCGGGCCGGGCCGCGCCGGGCCCCGGCGCCCACACGCCTGGCGGCGCGATGTGAGCCGGGTCTGGGATCCGGGGAACGTCCACCTCCATCTGCTGAACGGATCCATCTACGCCATGATGCGCGCCGACCAGATGGCCCTCTCCGTCCTCGGCGCCAATGCCACCCTCGGCGTCTACGCCGTGACGGCCAACGTGGCGGAGGTCGCCGGGTATCTCCCCTCGGCACTGTGCCCGTTGCTGTCGAGAGGCCGGCCCGACCGTCCGGTAGCGCTCAGGAAGATCCTCGTCGTGCTGGCGCTGGCCGTCGCCGCCCTGACTCCCCTCGTCTACTACGCCATCCCGGCGCTCTACGGCGCGGACTACGGCGCGGGACGGACGGCGGCACTCATCCTGGTGCCCGCCTGCGGAGTCTTCGCCGTCGGCCGGCTGGTGCAGGGGGTCGAACTGCGCGACCCCGCGAAACGCCCCGCTCTCACCAGGATCGCGCTCGCCTCCGCCGCGATCGAGTTCACGATCATGTGGCTGCTCGGCGACCGTGGCGTGGTGGCGGCGGCGTGGGCCTGCGCCATCGGCTACACCACGTACACCGTCTGGGTGGCGGTGGTCTTCGGGACGAAGCTCCCCACACGCCCGGCTGCCTGGCCGTTCCGTCTCCCACGGACACGCACCGGCGGCACCTGGCGCAAAGCCCCTGCCGACAAGTCGGCCGGCCACTGTCAATAGACCGCGTTCGCAAAGGAAATCAAGGTGTTCTCCACTGTCTGTGTCGTCGGACTCGGCTACATCGGGCTTCCCACGGCAGCCGCGCTCGCCACCCAGGGAATCGATGTCATCGGCGTCGACGTCAACGAATCCACCGTCCACCTCATCAACGCGGGGCGTGCCCCGTTCGTCGAGCCCGATCTGGCCGTGGCGGTCAACGGGGCCGTGGGCATGGGCCGACTGCGGGCGGCCTGCGCCCCCGAACCGGCGGACGCCTTCATCATCGCCGTCCCCACCCCGCTCCAGGAGGACCGTACGGCGGACCTGTCCTTCGTACAGGACGCGGCGGCATCGATTTCCGGTGTACTGAAAGCGGGCGACCTGGTGATCCTGGAGTCGACCTCGCCGCCCGGCACCACGGTCGAGCTGTCACGCCTGCTCGCCAAGCACCGTCCCGATCTGTCGTTCCCCCACGACGCGGGGGACACGGCGTCGGTCCGGGTGGCGCACTGCCCCGAGCGCGTCCTGCCCGGCCGGACGATGATCGAGATCGTGACGAACGACCGCGTCATCGGAGGGGTGGCCGCGGGCTGCGCCGAGCGGGCGCGCGAGCTGTACGCGATGTTCGCCAAGGGCGAGTGCCTGCTCACCGATGCCACCACGGCCGAGATGGCCAAGCTCAGTGAGAACGCCTTCCGGGACGTGAACATCGCCTTCGCCAACGAGCTGTCGATGGTCTGCGATCACCTCGGCATCGACGCGGCCGAGGTCATCGCCCTCGCCAACCGCCATCCGCGTGTCGGCATCCTGCAGCCCGGCCCTGGCGTGGGCGGCCACTGCATCGCCGTCGACCCCTGGTTCATCGTCGGTTCGGCACCCCAGCAGGCCCGGCTCATCCGGCTGGCCCGTCAGGTCAACGACGCCAAGCCCGCCCATGTGATCGGCGAGGTCACCCGGACGGCGAGCCGGTTCAGGGATCCGGTGATCGCCTGCCTGGGGCTGACGTTCAAGGCGAACATCGACGACCTGAGGGAGAGCCCCGCACTGCACATCGTGCACGAGCTGGCCCGTCAGGAGGTCGGCCGGCTGCTGGCGGTGGAGCCGCACATCACCGAACTCCCGGTGTCACTGGCCGACACGGGTCGCGTCACACTCGTCGATGTCACCACGGCCGTGCGGGACGCGGATGTCGTCGTCCTGCTCGTGGACCACGACTCCTTCCGGAGCGTCAAGCAGACGGCCCTGCGGGGCAAGGCGGTGTTCGACACCCGCGGATTCTGGCGTTGAGGCCACCGGCGCCGGGCCCTGCGCCCGCGCCCGTGCCTGCCCCGGACCGAACTCCTCCGGCCGTGCGCACAGCCCCATCCAGTGACCGATCGCCCGTACGGCACGGTCGGCGGCCCGGCCGTCGCCGTACGGGTTGACCGCGTTGGCCATCTCGGCGTACGCCGCCCGGTCGTGCAGCAGACGCCGCACCTGCTTCACGATGTGGTCCCGGCCCGTGCCCACCAGCCGGGCGGTGCCCGCCTGGATCGCCTCCTGGCGCTCCGTGGTGTCCCTCATGACCAGCACGGGCTTACCGATGCTGGGTCCCTCCTCCTGGATGCCTCCGCTGTCGGTGAGGATGATGTGCGCCCGGTCGAGGAGCCGGGCGAAGCCCGCGTATCCCAGGGGTTCCGTGATCCTGATGGCCGCGATCCCGCGCACCTGCGGCAGGATCGCGGCCCGCACCACGGGGTTGGGGTGCAGCGGCAGCACGATGAGCAACTCGGGCTCGGCGCGCGCCAGATCGGCCAGTGCGCCGCCGATGGCCTCCATCCTTCCGTCCCACGACTCGCGCCGGTGGGCCGTCACCAGCAGGACCCTGCGGGTGCTGTCGTCCAGATCGGCCAGCGCCGGATCGCCGTAGTCGGCCTTCCGCCGGACCGCCCAGTGCAGGGCGTCGATCACGGTGTTGCCGGTCACCACGATCGACGACCGGTCGACCCCGTCCCTCAGCAGGTTCTCGCGGGCTCGCGATGTCGGCGCCAGATGGACCGTCGCCAACTGGCTCACCAGCCGGCGATTGATTTCCTCGGGAAAGGGAGATTCCCGGTCGTCGGTACGCAGTCCCGCCTCCAGATGGACGACGGGAATGCGGTGATAGAAGGCGGCTAGCGCACCGGCGAACGCCGTGGTGGTATCGCCTTGGACAAGCACGGCGTCCGGCCGTTCACGTTCGAGCAGCGGACACAGGCGGCCCAGCACCCGGACCGTGATGTCGGAAAGGGTCTGCCGTTCGCTGAGAATATCCAGGTCGTGATCCGGTTCGATTCCGAACAGGGTGTGCACCTGGTCGAGCAGTATCCGGTGCTGGGCCGTGACCGTGACCGTCGGCTCGAATTCGGCCGATCTGTGCAGGGCTTCGATGACCGGTGCGACCTTGATGGCCTCGGGCCTGGTTCCGTAGACGACCATCAACCGCTTCACCCGAGTCTCCTCACCCAGCCCGCGTGCGCCGCACACGACCGTGTGGCGGCTTCGCTACTTCATGAATTCGCACCGTGCCGGTGACTCCTGATGTCATACCTGTCCGACCGCAGGGAATTCGGGAATTGCATGGAGTTCGGGAATACGGGGCATCGGAAGTCGCCGGCGCACGAAACAGTGCCCACAGGTACCAGCGAATCGGCACTCGAAACGGGTAGCCGCCTCGGCGTGACCGGCGTTCACCCTCACGCATGGACATGTTCGTCCATCCGGGTCCGCGCACAGGACAGGGCCGCAGGACCGGCGAATTGCGGTTCATAAGGTGCGCTGTGGGTGCCGTCCCCACTTCTGAAAAGGCGATTCCGATGAAAACCGTGCTTCTGTCCCCCCGCACAGGATCCATCACCGTCGAAGAGATCCCCGCCCCCGGGGCAGCCCCCGGGATGGTGGTGATCCGCAACGACTACTCGCTCATCAGCGCGGGGACGGAACGGGCCACGGTCGCGACGGGGGCCCAGAGCCTCGTGGGCAAGGCCCGTGAACGGCCGGAGCAGGTGAAGCAGGTGCTCGACACGCTGAAACAGGCGGGGGTGGCAGACACCTACCGGATGGTCCAGGACCGGCTGGACCGCCCGATGCAGCTCGGATACTCCTGTGCCGGCGTGGTCCTCGATGCCGGCGACGGCGTGGACGACATCCGCCCCGGGATGCGGGTCGCGGCTGCCGGGGCGCGCTACGCGTCCCATGCGGAGATCGTCGCCGTACCCCGCAATCTGGTGGTGCCGGTGCCGGAGGGCGTGGACGGCCAGTGGGCGGCGTTCGCGACGGTGGGCGCGATCGCGCTGCAGGGCATCCACCAGGCGGAGGCGGTTCCGGGCTCACGGATCGCCGTCATCGGTCTCGGCCTGGTCGGACAGATCACGCTGCAACTGCTGCGCGCCTACGGCTACGACGGCGTCGGGATCGACCCGGATCCCGCCATGGTGACGCTCGCACGGTCCGCGGGGCTCACGGCCCACGCGCGAGACGTGGACGACCTGCCGGGCGTGCTGGGCCGGCACTGGGGCGGCGCCGGAGCCGACGCCGTCGTCATCACCGCCGCCACCACCAGCACGGATCCGGTCGAGTTCGCCGGCCGGCTCGCCCGCGACCGGGCGGCCGTGGTCGTCGTCGGCGACGTCAACGTCGCCCCGCCGCGCTCCTCGTACTACCACAAGGAACTGTCCATCCGTTACGCGCGGTCGTACGGTCCGGGCCGGTACGACGCCCGCTTCGAGGAGGGCGGCCAGCCGTATCCCGAGGGGTACGTCCCGTGGACGGAGCGCCGCAATCTCTCCGAGGTGCTGCGCCTGGTGGCGGCGGGTGCGCTGGACCTGGCGCAGCTGCGGCCCAGGGTGTTCCCGATCGAGGACGCGGCCGAGGCGTACGCGGCCCTGAAGCCCTCGGGCGGGGAGCGCGATGTGGCGCTGCTGCTGCGCTATCCGGGCACCGCGCAGCTTCCGCCGAAGCCTCGTCAGCCGTCCGGTCCCACCCTGTGGACCAGCCCCCGGGGCACGGTCCAGCTGGCCGCGATCGGTGCGGGGAACTTCGCGACGAAGATGCTCTTCCCCCATCTGCGGCGCGAGCCCGGGGTCGAGTTCTCCTGGATCGCCAGCTCCCGGGGGCTGTCCGCCGCCCACCAGGGGCGGCGCTGGGGCTTCGGGACGGTCACGGAGAGCGCCGAAGTGGGGCTGGCATCGGCCGCGGCGGACTGTGTGATGGTCCTCAGCCGCCACGACAGCCACGGCCGGTACGCCGCGCAGGTCCTGCGCAGCGGTAAGGCCTTGTACTGCGAGAAGCCGCTCGGGCTCACCGAGGCGGAGCTGGAGGAGATCGCCACCGCATGGCTGGCCTCCGGCGCCCCGGCGATGGCCGGCTTCAACCGCCGCTTCGCCCCGGCGATGCAGGACCTGAAGCAGGCGCTTCCCGCGGGCGTGCCGCTCCAGGTCGGCTACCGGGTCTTCGCCGGCCGGCTCCCCGCGGACCACTGGTACTTCAGTCCCCGCCAGGGCGGCCGGCTGCTCGGCGAGGTGTGCCACTTCATCGACGCGGCAGGCTTCCTCACGGGTGGCCGGCCGGTCTCCGTCAGCGCCGCGGCCGTGGACACCCGGGACCCGGTCACGGCGCAGAGCGTGACACTGCACCTGGAGTACGACAACGCCTCGACCGCGTCGATCGTGTACGGCGGACTCACTCCGCCGGGAGCGCCCAAGGAGTGCGTGGAGGTGGCCGCCGACGGCGTGGCCGCACGGCTCGACGACTTCCGCTCGCTCACCGTCTGGGCCGCGGGCAGGCCCACCACGACGAAGTACCGTGGCGCACCGAAGGGACACACCGCCGAGATGCGATCACTCGTCCGCCTGATCCGGAACGAGACCGTCAAGGACGCCGACTTCTGCACGGCTTTGTGGAGCTCCCTCGCGGCATGCCGGGCCGCCCGCTCGGTCACTCTCGGCCGGGCCGTCGAGGTGGCCCCGTCCACACCGTCCCTGGCCAAGGCCCTCTGGTACGTGCCCGCTCCGGCCGTCGGCGCGGCGCAGGCGGCCGACGGCCCCTCCCGCTCCGCGGTCACGATCTGATGTGCGGCTTCGTCGTTCTGCTCAACCGGCACGCCGCGCTCGGCGGGCACGGCGCGGATCCGTGCGCGGCCATCGCGCACCGGGGGCCCGACGCGAGTGGACATCTGGACCTGAGCGGGCCGGACTGGCATGCGGCGCTGCACTTCCGGCGTCTGGCCGTCATCGATCCCGACCCGAGGAGCAACCAGCCCTTCGGCTCGGCCGAGCGTGGTGTGCTGCTGTACAACGGGGAGATCTACAACGCCCCTGAGCTGCTGGACCTGTTGCAGGGACGGGGGGTGCGCCCCCGGACCACCGGCGACACCGAGGTCCTCTACGAGCTCCTGCTGCAGCCGGACGCTCCGCGCCTGCTCGACCGGGTGGACGGGATGTTCGCGTTCGTCCTCGTCCTGCCCGACGGGCGGCTGTGGTACGGGCGGGACCGGCTCGGCATCAAGCCGTTGTACGCGGCCTCGGACGCCGCGGGCCGGCTGGTGGCGCTGACGAGCGAGCTGGAACCGCTGCGCGCGTGCGGGCTGTTGGGCGGAGTCGATCCGGTCGCGGTGGCACAGGGCGCCATGTTCCTGTGGACTCCTCCGCCGCGCACGGGCTGGCAGCGGGCGCAGGCCGTCCCCGCCGGGACCGTGCTCGCCCGCCATCCTCCGTACGACGACGCGCCCGTGCCTCTGTGGCAGGCCGGCGCGACCGGTCCCGCGGGAGACATCCGCGACGCCGTCCGCACATCGGTCGCCCGGCAGGTACGGGCCGATGTGACCGTCGGTCTGCTGCTCAGCGGGGGGCTGGACAGTACCTGGCTGGGGGTCGAGCTGGTCAGGGCCGGCTTCGCCGGACCGGCGTTCGCCGCGCGGACGCCAATGCGCCCGCGGGCTTCCGCGGAGCCGTTCGAGGACGACGCGCCCTACGCCGAGCGGGTCGCGCGGCGCCTCGGCTTGCCGCTGAGGTGGGTCGACCTCGATGTCGACGTGCTGCGGCGAATCCCCGAACTGGTCGCCACGATGGAACTCCCCTTCGGCGATCCGGCGGCGATCGCGCTGATGCAGCTCTCCCAGGCGGCGCGGGGCCAGGCCACCGTGCTGCTGTCGGGGCTCGGGGTCGAGGAACTGTTCCTCGGGTACGAGCGCTACCAGGCCGTGCTGCTGCTGCAGCGGCTGCCGGCATGGGCCCGGCCCGCCCTGGGCGCGGCCGTCGCCGTCCCACGGCCCCGGCGCTACCGGGAACGCGCCGACAAGTTCGGCCGGCTGCTGAGGCTCGGTGCCCGCGACTGGGCGTGGGCGACACAGGCGTACTACTCGGCGCAGGACTGGGAAGCGCTGGCACCGGACATCGGGCTGGACACGGTCACCGAGCGGCACAGGGAGGTGGCCGGAGCGGTGCTGGACCGTGGCGGCAGTCCCCTGGCGGCGGTGGCGGAGTGTGACCGGCGGCTGTTCCTGCCCGGTCTGAACCTGCTCTACGGCGATCGTGCCTCGATGCGCGCGGGCGTGGAGCTGCGGGTGCCGTTCCTGAGCGAGCCGGTGGCCGCCACCTGTCTGGATGCCGTCGCCGAGCACCAGTTGCGACTGGGGAACGGCAAGGCGCGGTTCCGTGCGGCCGCGGTCGCCGCGGGCGTACCGGAGTTCGTCGCCCAGCGGCCCAAGACCGGCTTCGGGGCCCCGGTGCGGTCGCTGCTGCGCGAGCACGGCGGACGCCTGTGGCCCGAGGTGCGGCGGTCCGCCGTGTTCGACGACCTCTTCGACCGCGCGACGGCCGACCGGTTCGTCAGGGAGCACATCCAGGGCCGGCAGGACCGCGGACTCGCCGTGTTCGGGCTCTTCTGCGCGGCCGTCTGGTGGGAACGCCATGTGACGGGCGGGCCCGGACGGGTCGAGGACGCCCTGGTCGGCTATCGCGAGCCGGTGCTCAGTTAGGAGGCGTTCTGCGCGGGTCCCTGAGCTCGGGGCGTCAGCGCAGGGCGGTGTGGAGCGCGGTGAGGGCGTCCACCAGTGGCGCCGCGCTCCACCGCGGGGACGCCCACAGCGCCGGCGTGCGCCGGGGTGCGCCGCCCGCCCTGCCGCCCGTGCCGGGGTAGCGGTCCACCACGGCCGCGAGGACGGCGGTGGCGAAGTCGGCCGGTACGAAACCGTGTTCGGCGGCCCAGGCCGCCATCCGGACGGCGGTGGCGTCGTTGTTCGGATCAGGCCGGCTGCGGCCGCCGGCGAAGTAGCGGGGCACGGGCCCGTCGAACAGATGGGTCAGATAGTGGTGCGTGCCCCGTTCGAGAGCCTCGCCGACGTCGAGGTCCAGCAGCCCGGCGGCCTGCTCGAGTCGCAGCAGCACGTATCCGGTGTGGAATCCGTCCACCCAGCCCAGCCGGCTGCCGCGCCCGTACGGCCAGGAGCCGTCGGGACGCTGCCCGTCCAGGCTCAGCTCGACCGCGGGCCCGGCCGCCGTGCGCAGACGCCTGCTCAGCCCGTCGGGGAGCAGCCCGGACGCGGCGAGACGCGTCGCGAGCGAGGCACCCATGAGATTCGCGTTGTGGACCAGCACCTCGCTGGTCGGTGTGTATGTGAAGAACTCGCCGTTGTGCAGGTGGTCCAGCAGGGCGAGTCCGAGCGCCCCGGCGGCCTCGGCGCCGAGAGTCCCGGAGTCCAGGCAGCCGTCCGCGCAGAAGGTGGTCGCCACCAGATTGGGAACGCGGGCGGGGTAGTACGCCCATCGGGTCTGTACGTCGAACTCGTAGCGCCACAGCCCCGCGTACTTCCCCGTCATCTGCTCGGCGGCGGTCAACCGGCCCAGCCGCTGGGCGCGTTCGTGCCACAGCGGTGAGTCGGCGAGCCTGGCGCAGGCAGTGGCCGCGGTGCCGGTCGCGGTCGCGGTGCGCAGCGGACGGATGCCGAGCAGGGGCCTCAGGTCGGCGGGGCTGCGCTTGACCGTCTGCAGCAGGATCTGGCGCAGCACGGGGTGCACGGCCAGCCTTCCGAGCGGGCTGGTCAGACCGTCGTAGGGGTCGGGGCCCGCCCAGCCGCGGGTGTCCGCCCACCGGAAGACCCGGTCGGCGAGGGCCAGCACGGCGTCGGCCTCGCGGAAGTCCCCGGTGCGGGCGGTCTCGGCCGCTGTGGTGCGGGTGCTCGTCTGCATGGGCCCTCCGGGGACCTGGGGTGTTCCGTCACGGGGGTGGGCGCCGCCGGCCCCCGCCGGCAGGCACCCCGTTCAGTAGGCGCCGTTGCCCTCGACGACGGCACGCAGGGTCCGGCACAGGACACCGAAGTCGACGGACGGGGACCAGTTGTCGACGTAGCGCAGGTCGAGGGCGACGGTCTCGTCCCAGGACAGATCGGAGCGCCCGCTGACCTGCCAGAGGCCGGTGAGCCCCGGTTTGACGCTGAGTCTGCGCAGCTCCACGGCGTTGTAGCCGGCCACCTCGTCGGGCAGCGGCGGCCTCGGGCCGACCAGGGACATATGGCCCTGCAGCACATTGACCAGCTGGGGGAGCTCGTCGAGGGAGTAGCGGCGCAGCACCCGGCCCGCGCGGGTGATCCGCGGGTCGCGGCGGATCTTGAACATCCGCCCGTCCTGCTCGTTGGACTGGGCGAGTTCGGCCTTCAGCTGCTCCGCGTTGCTGACCATGGTCCGGAACTTCAGCATGCAGAAGTGCCGGCCTCCCTGGCCGACGCGGATCTGGCGGTGCAGCGCCGGTCCCGGCGAGTCCAGTCGTACGGCGAGGGACACCGCCACGAACACCGGGGCGAGCAGCCCCAGGAGCAGCCCGGCGCCCAGCCGGTCCGTGCCCGCTTTCAGCACCACGGCGGCGCCGCGGCGGATGGGCGGGGCGACGTGCAGCATGGTGAGGCCGGCCACCGACGACACATCGACCCTGCGTCGCGCCACCTCGGAGATCCCCGGCAGGACGACCAGCCGGCGCCCGTCCTCGTGCACGGCCCAGGACAGCCGCCGCAGCCGTTCACCGGCCATGGCCGGCCCGGGCGCGACGAAGACGAGGTCCACGTCCAGGTGCCGGGCGGCCTCCAGGACGGGGGCGGAGTCGGCCGACGGCAGCACGGGGGGCTGCTGGTCGAGCCGGGCGGACACGGGCGCGACCGATGCGGGGTTCTGCTCGCCGATCGGGCAGACGCCGACCACGACGAACTCGTGGTCGGTGCGCCGCGCGAGATGGCTCACCAGCCCGTCGACGGCGCTCGCCTCGCCGATCACGAGGGCCCGGCGGACGGCGCGGCCGTCACGGCGCTGGGCGAGCAGATGACGGTGGACGAGCGACTGGCAGACCGTGGTCGCCAGGGCGCCCGGTGCGAGTGCCGTCAGTGCGAGGAGGAAGGGGGATCCCTCGCCGGTCGCCGCCCGGAGCACGGCGAGCAGCCCCACCAGTACCAGCCAGTCGCGCAGCACCGGGCCGACACGGTTGCTCTCGCCCAGGTGACGGGGTGCGTAGCGGGCTCGCGCGCCCCGCACCAGCAGCCAGGCGGCCACCGCGGTCGCCGCGCACCAGGCGGCACGGGTCCCGTCGCCGCCCCGGAGGGCCAGGTGCATCGGGACGGCCACTCCCAGCGCGTCCACGGCCACCACGACCGGCAGGTACCACACGGGTTTGCCGACCCGTTTTCGCTTGAGTCCTGGCTGGTCACGACGGTGAGTCGGCTGCAGCTGCCGTGCCGGTGGCACGCCGGGTACGGTCGCTCCGAACAGCCTCATTCACCCTCCAGCCGGCTCCGGCGGACTGCTTGGCAGGACCGTCCGCGGGACGGACCGGCCATGGGACAGCAATCGCGATTGTGCGTCATCTGTGCGACCCGGCCGGTGGCGACGCTCGGCGGCGGGGAACTCTCACCCAATGAGCAGCATCGGGTGGAACGGCGCCCCTCGTCCGCCGCGGCCGGTGCGCCACCGCTCACCGGAGCGGCGGCGGGGCCGCGGTGTCAGCCGTGGCAGGCGGGGAAGGGCCGCACCACGGTCCGCAGCGGTGCGACCAGTTGCTGTCGCAGCAGTACGGGCTCGCGGTCGCTGAGCGGCTCCACCATGTGGAGGGTCAGGGTGCGGGTCCGCTGCGCCGGCAGCTCCAGGTCCAGGGTGTAGACGGGGTGGCCGTGTTCCACGCTGCTGCCCGCCATGGCCGGACTGCCGTCCAGGGTCGCGCGGGTCAGCTGGGCACCGGCACTGGCGTAGTAGGAGACGAGCAGCCGGCTGTCACCGGGCCGGGTGGGGTACTGGGGTTTGTCCGCGCGCAGGGTGACGTAGCTGGGGAGCCCGGTTGCGGGGGCGCGGTTGCCGAGGCTGATCCGTACGGTCACCAGCCGTCCTTCCGGGGTGCAACGCCCCGGGATCCACTCCAGCCGCCGGTCGAGGTAGTAGTCCAGCTTTCCTCCCGCGGCGTTGTTGACGACGAGCCCGGCGAAGGGGCCTTCGTCGTGCGGCAGGGTGCCGCCCAGCGGCCGCGTCTCCACGAGGTTCTGTTCGTCCGGCCGGGCGCTCCACATCTTCAGCCGCTCCTGTTTCATCACCTCGTGGACGGAGGCGAGCAGAGCCGGCAGGCGTTGCCGGTCGTCGAGGGCGTCGGTGAGCCGGGTGGCCGCCGTGCGGGCGACGTCGAGGAAGAACGCCTTGCGCCGGGCGGTGTCCGAGTAGCGGGCGTAACCCGTCCGCTCGGTGAGGTCCAGGACGTTGTCGGAGGTGAGCATCGTTCCGTCCGGAAGCTTCCCCGGACCGGTGGCGCGCAGCAGCAGGGCCAGCGCACTGGGATCGAGCGCGGCCACGCCGTCCACCGGCTTGCCGCCGTAGGCCTGCCACGTCGCGGCCCAGATACGGGCCGCGTACGGGAAGTGCGGGCTGAGGTTCGTGTTGGCCCAGGTGCCGGTGGGGTCGTTGGCTCCGTACCGGGCCGTGAACTCGGCTCCGAGATCGACCTTGGGCTTCACGTTCTCCAGCAGGGTGTTGTTGCCGAAGGTCTCGAAGCGCAGGCGTCCCTGGCCGGCGGTGACGACGGCGAAGGCCCCGGGCAGTCCGCCGGTGCCGCGTGCCTCGGCCGTGTTCTGGAAGACGACGAAGTAGCGCCGGGGCTCGTCCGCCCCCAGCATCGGGGGCAGTACGCGGGAGGCCACTGCGGCATCGGCCATGGCCGATGTGATGCCGTCGAGCCGGCGGACGAGCTGGTCCCGGGCGCGGTCGGCGGCGGGCAGCCAGGTCTCGCGGGGCAGACCGGCGGCCGCGGCCCGGGTCTCCTGGGCGGCTCTGGCTGCCCGGTCGATCTCCGGCGTGCTGCCGCGCAGTGCGGAGAGCAGGGCCTGGAAGCCGCGGCCCCGGGTGTCCTTGGCGATGTCGGGGGCGATGCGCGCCAGCGCAGGAAACACCTCGTGGGTCAGCCGGTCGGCGGCGTGGGCCGTGCCGCGGACCGTGTCGACGGGGCGGCCGAGAAAGGGGATGCGCGAGGCGAGGTACCAGGCGGGGCCCGTGGTGAGCCGGTGTGCCCGGTCGGTGTGGGCCGCGGCCGCGCCCATCGCGCGCTGGACGGCTTCCGCCGGGCCGGCCTCCGGGGTCTCGCCGCTCCCCTGCTCTCCCGCCCCGCCGACCGACTGACGCAGTGTCTCCAGTCCGCGCTGGGCGGCGATCAGTTCGGAGCGCGCGAACAGCCCGGTCACGGCGATCCAGCCGGCGCCCGCCACCAGCACCACGGCGGCGGCGGTCACCAGGAGTCCGCGCGGTCCCAGGCGACGGGGCAGGCGCAGCGAGCGTCGCAGCCGCGCTGCCAGGTCGGTTCCCGTCAGCACGCCGGGCCCGCCGGTGCGCTGACGGCCGCGGGAACCGCGCACCGTTCCGTTGATCCTGTCGTCGTCCCTCTTCCCCGCCGGGGCGAGCGGATCGACCTGTGGTCTTGACTCATGGGGCTTCCCGTCCGTGAGACAACGTCAACTCACTGCATTCACTGCACTACGGGGGATGAGGCGGCAGGCCGACCGGCCAAGGCACGCGCCCCGGAAGGCGGTTGCCGCCGGTCCACGGCGGGAGCCTGCGAAGGGGCCGGCACGAAGGCGACCCGGAACATCTTGGGCCAGAGCTTGCCGGTGATCAGGAACTCGCCGGTGCCGGGGATGGCCGCGATTCCGTTCAGGACGTCGGCGCGTGCCGCCTCCTTGGGAGCCAGGAGCCCCGATGCGTCGATCTTCCCGGTGACCTTCCCGGTGTTCGTGTCGATGCGCATGATCTGGTCCGAGGACCAGACGTTGGCGTAGACGGTGTCCCCGACGCACTCCAGCTCATTGAGCAGGGGTACGGGATCGCCCTGCGCGGTCACCGTGATCTGCCCGGACTGCGCCAGGGTCCGCGGGTCGCGGAAGACGAGCCGCTCGGAGCCGTCGCTCATGACCAGCCTGTTGCGCTCGCGCTGGTGGCACAGCCCCCAGCCTTCACCCGGGTACCGGACGCGGCGCCGTTCGGCCAGTGTGCGCGCGTCCCATTCGATGGCCACACCGTCCCGCCAGGTGAGCTGCCACAGGGTACGGCCGACGACGGTGACGCCCTCGCCGAACAGGGGTGCGGGCAGTGCGACGCGCAGTCCGGCCGTCCCGTCGGGTGGGCCGGCGCGCAGCGAGGACCGGCCGGCCATCCCCGTGCCCTCGTACAGGGTCCCGCCGGAGAGTTCGAGCCCCTGGGTGAAGGCGCTCGCATCGTGGCGCAGCACCTCGAGGACCTTGACCGTCAGCCGCTCGACCTGGTCCGCGCGGGGTGCCGGTGCGCTCGGGCCGGGCAGCCCCCGGTCGCGGCCGGGCGCGCACGAAGCGGCCAGCACGGCGGCCAGGGCGGTCGCCACCGCGCTGCGGACCACCGGGGACCGGCTCATGGATCCTGGGAACAGACGCACATCCAGTCCTTCGCCAATGACGGGTACCGGCTCGATGGGGCGACGCGGCCGCGGCATGGTGAACGGCCCCGGCGCCGGGTGGGTCCCCGGCGCCGGTGGCGTCCCCGCCCGGTGCCGAAGCGCGCGGGCAAAAGCGGGAGCGCGGATGGGAGCGTGCAGCCGCACGACGGGCGGCGGGTCAGTGGGTCTTGAACCGCCGGACGGCCAGCACCGTCCCGCCGCCGAGCAGAGCCAGTCCGGCCGCACCGCCGAAGAGCATCAGCGAGTCGGTCTGACCGGTCTCGGCGAGTTCGGGCGCGCTGTTCTGGGGGCCGCCCGCCCCTGCCGCCGCGCTCGCGGAGCCCGAGGAGGCGTTCGCGGAGCCTGCCGCACCCCCATCGCCGTTCCCGTCCCCGTCCCCGTTACCGACCTTCCTGATACGCAGATGCTCCGACAGCAACAGCTCCGGGTTGCGGGCCTCCACCCGGAAGGTGTGCGTGCCCGGCCGGGCGTTGGCCGGGATGACGACCGTCCGGCTCACGACTCCCTGTGAGTCGGCGTTGAACCGGCCCAGCACCACCGGCCGGGTGTGCAGCTCCACGACGGCGCGCTGCCCGGGCCTGAAGCCGGTGGCCCGGAAGCTGACGGCATCCCCGGGTGACACGACCGTGGCACTCAGCGTCAGGGACGGCGGGCCGGGCGGGTACTGGGCGTACGCGGGCTGGGCCACGACGAGTGGTACGGCGGCGACGGCGACGGCTGCCATGGCCGCCAGGCCGGCACGCCCTGTGGACGTCCTCATGGTGTTCACGCTCCTCGAGAGGGTTCAGGCCGACATCTGACGACCCATGCGTGACATATTTACGGATACATAGCGACATGCCGAGATTGTCTGCGCGCCAAGGCGGCGGAGGCACCGTATGGCCTAAGAACCACCGGGCGACGTACGCCGTTTCGCCCTCACCCCGCCGCCCACACCGAGTGGGAGAGGGGCACGACCCCTGTGCCGTACGGATTCTGTCGGTGTGTCAGAGGCCGGGCGCGGCGCACCGTGGTGTACCGCAGCCCGGGCCTCTGCCCGTCAGGTCCATCCCGGCGGCGGGTACAGATCGCCTTCGCCGCTGACCGCGCCCGCGAACTCGAGGTCTTCCTCGTACCGGCGATGGCGGCCGAGGGTGGCCCGTGTGCCGGACAGGTCCGGCTTCGCCAGCAGGCCGTCGGCGGCGAGGATCTGTACCCGCTGCAGCACCGCCCGCAGATCCACGCCCAGTTCGTTGGCGACGACCATGAGGTCCACGCCCGACTGCCAGCTCCACACCAGCACCGAGTCCATGGCCGACGACCAGAACACGGTCGGCGGGTAGGTATCGACCCAGTGGTCCTCGCCCACGGGCGTCTGCACGACGGGGGTCTGCACGACATGGGTGGCGACCGGAGTGGGCGCCGGGGCCTGCACGGTCGGTGGTGCGGCGGGGGGAGGCGGGGGCGGAACCACGGGCGCCGGTTCCACCGGGGGGGCCGCACACGAGGGCTCGGGCGCCGGTGCCGGTTCGGCGACGGCATCCCTGATGGTGTCCTGCCCCGTGGTCAGCAGATTGGCGGCCACGGTGCGGGCACCGTCGCGGCCCACCGTCCTGCGCGCCACCCGGACCTCGCGCTCGTGCAGGCCCATCATCCCGGCCACGCTCCCGTCGTCACCGACGACCACCGCGAAGGCCGCGAGCTTCCTCGTGCGGTCGGCCTGCGCCTCGTCCAGAGCGGCCTGCGCCGCACGGACCCTGTCGTCGCTGGCACAGAAGGCTTTCGCTAGGATTGTATTTCTTTCCCATACTTCACGCGGTTCCACATACGCATAAACGCCTGTCACCGCGTTTGAGCGCGCGTGGTCCGCGTTTTCAACACAAAGAGAGCCAAAAACTAAAGGCGATCAGGATCGCAGCCGATAATTTACGGCCACCGCGCCCGAACCCCCTGCTCTCGTCCCGGCGTTCGATTCCGGCGGTCCTGTCGTGGTCCTCGACCGCCCCTCGCACTCGGCGCCGCCCGTGGTCACGTCAGGCGTGGTTGCGTCAGGCGTGGTCCGCGCCCAGGATGACGGTCCACCAGGGCCCGTCCGGACCATGGGCGATGCCCACGCCGCCCTCTTTGTAGAGACAGGTGAGAATGATGTCCCGGTGTTCGGGGCTGTGCATCCAGCTGTTCACGACCGAGGGGGCCGTCAACGAGCCGCGCGCCAGATTCTCACCGAAGTACTCGTTCCGGTAACCGGAATCGCGCAGCCGCTGGGACACGGAGAGGCCCCCGGCCCCCAGATGGGTCAGCCGCCCCCGGACGGCCATCTCGATGCTGTGCCGCTCGGCCGCCTGCTCCAGGGCAGGGTGTGTACGGACAACGGGACAGCCGGCCCGTGTCCGCTCCTGGTTGACCAGACCGAGAACACGGTCGGCGACCACCTCGGACCCGGCGCGGGCACCGAGGTACCCGACCCCGGAAGAGGCAGCTGACGCCGGAAGGGGTGCCCCCGCCCCCACACCCGCCACCTCCAGCCCGACGCATACGGCTGCAGCAAGAATGCATTTCACCCATTTCGTCATGGCACATTAGTACAGCCCTTACCACCCGTCGCCTGGAAATTCGCTTCGAGGGCGAATTTTTCTCTTCCTTCCGGACGAATGGTCGGACTGATATGCCGAACAGTTCTGCGGGCACCTCCCGGCAAACAACAAGAAAGTCCCGGACGCGACTTTCCGCGCGTCCGGGACTCCCCGTCATACGAGCCTGCCCGCTACTGGTCCAGCGGCAGTGCGATATCGGTGACCTGATGACCGGCCGGGAACGCACGCACCAGTTCTGCCGCCCCGGTCAGCAGGTTGACCTGGTAGAAGCGGTAGACGCCGCCGACCTGAAGAGTCGCGAAGGCGCGGTTGTTCCCGTTGTATCCGCTGCCGGCCCCGTTGTTGAGCTTGGAACCCCTCTTCGACGAGAAGTGGATGTCGAAACCGGCCGACGGCCCGGCGTTGACGCCCAGGCTTCCGGTGTGGGCGAGGACGCCCAGGTTGGCCGGGGACTGGACCGCTACGCGGTCATTGACGGTGTCGATGTCGAAAAGGGTGGCACCGGTGGCCGAGCTGAGGTCGTTGTTGGTGTACGCGGCGCCCGTGATCCCTGTGGCCCCGGGCCCGTCCTGGTGTGTCAGCGGGACGTCGATGACGGTCCCGAGCGGACCGTTCGGGTCGTCGATGTTGTGACGCAGGTTCTGTCCGGTGTCGCTGATGATGCGCAGCCGGTTCGACGCGGGGTTGAAGTCCACCCCGAACCGGGAGCCCGTGAGCGGCACGGTGAGCTGGCTGACCTTCGTGGCCTGCGCGTTGCCGGTGTTGAGCGTGTAGATGCCGCCCTGGTTTCCCACTCCGTAGAGCCGGCCGTTCTGGACCCGGAAGTCGATGCCGATCAGCGATGAGTCGCCGACGAGACCGCCGACCTGCCCGATGGTGCGCACCGAGTACGGGCTGTCGGCGGAAAAGGTCACGAGCCGCTGGTTGTCCGTCAGCCCGATGACTCTCAGCCGCCCTTCGTTGCCGCCGCCCGTCGCGGGAACGGCCACCGCGGCCCCCGTCCCGGCCAGTACGGCGGCGAGCGCCGCCGCAGCGAGAATCGCTCTACGCATGGTGTGTCTCCCTCGGAAGTCGTCACGCCCGACCGCTCGGGCCCCACACAGCACATACCGGGCATGTGGGGTCAACAACTTCGTGGCGGCCATTTGGCCGCACATCGGAAGAGCGTCTCGTCACCGGCCTTACGTCACCGGAGCCACCCGGGGCAGACGCGTCCGCATCCCCCGGGCGGGCGGCGGGCGACGTCCCGTCGGCCGGGCCGGCCCCGGGGGTACCGGAATGGGCCGAGTCCAGCCAGTAGGCGTCCGTCAGTCGCGCGTAGGGCTCCGAAGTGAGGCTGTCGTCGAAGGCATCCATGGCATGCGAACGACTTCCCGCGGACCCGGCACACCGGGAGCATCTGAACCGCAATCAGGCCGTCACCCGTCCGTTAGGACGGAGCCGGCCAACGGGCATACGAATGCAGGCCCGGACGCATTCGCCGGGCCTGCATCGCCGACGGCCCGTTGCCGGGCCTGGCAGGGTGGGGTGAGCCTGGGCCGGCTGCGCGCAGAGGCGGCAGCGCGACACCCGCCCGAGGTCAGCGCCGCGAGACCTTGGCGCCGCGGATCGCCATGGCGCCACCGCCGGCGAGTGCGAGAGCGACCGCCGCCATCAGACCGGCGTCGACCTCGGATCCCGTCTCGGCGAGCGTCGCGGACGGCTTGGTGACCGCAACCGCGGGCACGGCGACGTTCTCGACCGGCGCGGCCGGCGTGACCTCGTTCTCCGGAGTGGCCGGCTTCTCGGGCGTCGCGACGCTCGGCTGCTCCGGCTGGGCCGGCTGCGGCACGCTCGGGCTGTCGGGCTCGGGGGTGACGACCGGAGGAACGACCGGGGTGGCGGGGACGGCCGGCGGAACGACGACCTCCGGAACCTCCGGCGTGGCCGGGACCGGGGCCTCGGGCACCTCGGGCACCGGCTCCGGCAGCGGCATCGGCTCCTCGGCCGGGGTCGGAACCTCGACCTCGGGCACCTCGCCCACGGCGGCACCGTCGCCGTTGGCGCATGCGTTGCCCGTCGCCGGGTTGAGGAGCCCGATGACACTGACGGTGTTGCCGCACAGGTTCACCGGTACATGGACGGGCGCCTGGATCACATTGCCCGAGAGGACTCCGGGCGAACCCGCTGCCGTTCCGACACTGCTGCTGTCTGCCATGGCCGCTCCGGCACCGGCCATGGTCGCCCCGGTAGCCAGGCAGGCTGCGAGGAGGATGCGCTGAGCCTTGCTCTCCACCCTTTGTTTCCCTTCTTGCATCGGGAGGAGGATCTGACCTCTTCCCTTCGAGCAGGAAACGAAAGAGACGGCTGACACGTCACGCAGTAGCGGTCATGGATTTTCGAGAAACGACAAAAGCAAATCAGTTCTTCTTATTTGGATTCTCGATTCTTTTCTCCGTATCCGTGGCCGCTTCCGTGACCGATTCCGTGGCCGCTTCCCTGACGGCACAGGTGTCCGGCGTACCTGCGGTCCCCGGCAGACCGGCCGCGCGGCGACCCGTTCCGTTCGCGTCCCCCGGCGCCGCGATCTTGCGGCGCGTCGTCAGCTGCCGCCGCAGGGCCCGCTCCACGGTGCTCAGCGGGATGTCGGGACGCAGCCGCTCCGGATGGCCGGGCGGGGGCGGTCTCAGTCCGCGGCGCGCGTCCCCCGGCGCGGGGGTCGCGACCCCGATCCACATCCACCCGGCGGCGACCAGGGCGTCGTAGCAGCCGTGCAGAATGCGCATCAGCACGGTCATGACCGCAGCGCGTGGGCCGGCTCCCGGCGCTCGCCCGCCACGGATACGGTCGCCACGGGCTCTTCGTCGCTCCACGTCCACAACCGTGACAACGCGTCGAGGTCCAGATCGTGACCCTCGGTCCAGATCCGCCCCGCGGCCGTCAGCAGCGACTGGCGGTCGGCTTCGGCTGTGCCACGGCGCGCGGGCAGCAGCGCGGTCGCCGCGCTCGCGCCGAGACGCACGGCGCGGTGCCGGCGGGCGAAGGCGGTGAGCGTCTGCCGTGGACCGGCCTCCACCAGCAGCATGTCGTCGACCGCGAGAAGCTCCTCGAGCGCGGCCCGGAAGTGCACCGTGTCGGTGATCTGACGGGCCCAGAAGCGGGGGCTGAGCGCGTCTTCGGTACGCATCAGGCCGCCGGTGTAGCCCGAGTACAGCGGCAGCTGCGGCTCGCGCAGCGGGATGCCGCGGTACACGGTCTCCACGGCGTCGGACGCGGGAGCCATCGCCGGTGAGTGGAAGGGGCTGGTGGCGGGGACCGTGACGACCGTGAAGCGGTCGGCCCTGAGCCGGGCTTCGACGTCCGCCAGCGGCACGGCCGAGCCGGCGAGCATCACCTGCTGGGCGGCGTTGACCGCGGCGATGGCCACGTCGGCCTCGAGATAGGGGCGCAGCTGTTCTTCGCTCGCGGCGACCGCCAGCATGCCGCCCGCCGGTATCCGTACCGCCTCGCGCACGCGCGCCATCATCATGGCGACGGCATCGGGCAGCGCCATCACCCCGGCGAGGGTCGCGGCGACCAGTTCACCGGCGCTGTGCCCGAGCAGCGCGGCAGGGCGTACGCCCCAGCTGAGGATGAGGCGGCCGAGTGCGTAGTCAATGGCGAAGAGCAGCGGCTGGGCGCGGCGGACATCGTCGACGGGGATGCGCGGCGAACCGGAGTTGAGCCAGTCCTCGCGGATCCGCTGGCCCTCTTCGCCCATATGGGAGAGGGCCGCGTCGACGGCCGCGGTGAAGACGGGCTCCCTCAGGTAGAGGCCGGCGGCCATCCCGGCGTGCTGGGAGCCCTGGCCGGGGAAGAGCAGGGCGACGGGCCTCGGGCGGGCGGCGCTGACGGCCTTGGCCTGGTGGACGGTCGCCGCGGCGAGCGCCGACACGGCGACGGCCGCGCCGCGTACCGGTCCGGGGGTGGTGCCGCAGGGCACGGCGGTGGGCAGGGCCGGGTAGGCCTCGCTGTGCAGCCCGCCCAGCATGGGCAGCAGTTCGCTGCGGACTCGGCTCTCGTCCTCGGCGTCCTTGCCGGACCAGAGCAGCAGCCGGTGGTGTTCGGGGTCGGTGGCGCGGCGTCCGTGGTGGAGCGGGCGCAGGGCGGGCATCTCGTCCTCGGCGCCGCCGCTCACGTCCAGGACACCGAGGACGCGGTCGGCCTCGGCGATCGCCTCGGCGGCCCGCTTGACCGCGTAGACGGTGATGGTGTGGTGATCCAGCTCGCCGAATCCGGCGACCAGGGCGAAGTCGGCGATGCCGTCGCGCAGTTCGCGGTCGGCCAGTCGCAGGGCACGGCCGGGGGTGGACAGGGTGCGTACGGTGAAACCCTCGTGCTCGGTGCCGAGTCCGGGGTCGGGATCGGTGGCGCCGACGTAGACGACGGTGCGCACGGGCAGCTGCTCGGGCGGCCGGCCGAAGGCCCGCAGCACGGCCGATACGCCGGCGGCCGACGCCACGATCCGTGCCCGGGGCGGCTGCGCGGAGCCGGGGCTGACGACCAGCCTCCGGACGACCGCGCGGTATGAGGTGAGCGACATGGTTCCTCCTGGTGTGCCGCGGCCTCCGGCCGCCCTGCGTGCACGTGCGGTGGGGGGGCGGCCGCCCCGCCCCACGGGGGAATAACGGGCGGGACGGCCGCGTCAGGGGGGGTGACGGGTGAGCCGAAGGGGCGCGGTCGCTGTCGAAAGGGTGTGCGCAGCTCCCAGCGGTGGCCGGGGGTGCGCGGAGATCCCGGGGAACGAGGGACTGAGCACGATCGACGATCACGCCCCGGCGGTCTCCCCCCGGCCGATGGCCGGGGGGAGAGCCGAGCCCCACACATGGTGCTCAGGCGGTGGCGGTCTGACCGGCGTTGATGAGGGCGAGCAGAGCCCTCGGGGTCTCCGCGTCCACCACGGCGTCGTCCGGGATCTCGATGCCGTACTCGCGCTGGATCTGGCCGATGACCTGGAGCAGAGCCAGGGAGTCGTAGCCGAGGTCCATGAAGGGGGTGTCGATGACATCGCCGTCCAGGTCGATCCCCTCTTCCTCGCCCGCACTCTCGCGCAGCATGCGGGTCAGATCGGCCAGGGTGACGGTGAGCGTCGTGGTCGTGATGCCGCTGGTCATGATGTGGCGTCCTCTCGGTCGGACTGGGCGGGTGGTGCGGTGCGTGGGGGTGCATGTGGGGGGTGTGGGGATGGGCGGGTGGTCGTACGGCCGTGCAAGGGGGTGCCTTTCGGATCCCGCCGGGCTCACGGCGTGATCCGCGGGTGGTCTTCTTGCGTGGAGGGGACCTAGTCCTGTCCGGGCGATCTTCTCGGGCCCGGACAGGACCTAGAAGCGGCGTACGACGAGCGCGGTGTTGAAGCCGCCGTGGCCGCGGGCGACGACGAGCGCGGTGCGCAGATCGGCCTCGCGTGCCTCGGTGACCAGGTCGATCGCCAGGCCGGGGGCCGGTGCCGCCACATGGACGGTCGGCGGTACGACCCCGTCGCGCAGGGCGAGCAGGGCGGTGGCCACGTCCAGGGCCGCGCCTCCCGCGAGCAGACGTCCGGTCATCGTCTTGGGCGCGGTGACCGGGACGGAGTTCGGCCCGAACACGGCCGAGAGAGCCTCGGCCTCCGCCCGGTCGTGCTCGGGGACACCCGCGGCGTCGGCGAAGACGACGTCGATGTCGGCGGTGGTGACCCCGGCGTCGGCGAGGGCGTTCTCGATCGCCCGGCGCAGGCCCGGCGGACGGCCGGAGCCCGGTGCGGGGTCGAGGGTCGCCGCGTAGCCGGCGATCTCCCCGTAGACGTGCGACGCGCCCCGGTCGCGGGCCGCATCCGCGTCCTCGAGGAGGAGGATGGCGCCTCCCTCGCCCGGCACATAGCCGCTCGCCTCGGAGGAGAAGGGCAGATAGGCCCGCTCCGGGTCGTTGACCGACGACATCAGACCGGAGGCGATCTGGGGCACCCAGCCCCACGGGCAGATGGCGGCGTCGACCCCGCCGGAGATCACCGCGGGGAAGCCCTTGCGGATGTGCCGGCGGGCCTGTCCGATGGAGTCGATGCCGCCCGCCTGCTCGGTGAGCAGCACTCCGCTCGGGCCGCGCAGCTTGTGCCGGATGGAGATCTGGCCGGTGTTGACGGCGTAGAACCAGGCGAAGGACTGGTACGCGCTGACGTACTCCTTGCCCTTGCTCCACAGGTTCTCCAGCTCACGCTGGCCGAACTCGACGGCACCGCCCGACGCCGAGGTGACGACGCCGATGCCGTACTCCGGCATCTCGGTGGTGTCGATCCCGGCGTCGGCGAGTGCCCAGTCCGCCGCCGTCAGCGCGAGCCGCGTCATATGGTCGGTCTGCGGCATCAGACGGCTGGGGATGTGCTCCTCGGCGTTGTAGTCGGCGACCTCTCCGGCGATCCTCGACGGATAGCCCGAGGCGTCGAAGCGCGTCACCTCGCCGAGGCCGCACTGGCCGGCCACCGTGGCCTTCCAGTACTCCTCGGTGCCCAGGCCGTTGGGCGCGGTCACGCCCAGGCCGGTCACCACGGCGGTCCTGCTCATGCGGCGCTCCTCTCCGGGCGGGCCAGCACCATGGCGCTCTGGAATCCGCCGAAGCCGCTGCCCACGCTGAGGACCACGTCGGTCTGCTTCTCGCGGGCGGTCAGCGGGATGTAGTCGAGGTCGAGTTCGGGGTCGGGCTCGTGCAGATTGGCGGTGGGCGGCAGCACGCCGTGCTCCATCGCCAGCGCACAGGCGGCGATCTCCAGGGAGCCGATGGCACCGAGGGAGTGCCCGATCATCGACTTGATGGAGCTCACGGGGGTGCGGTAGGCGTGCTCCCCCAGGCTGCGCTTGAACGCACCGGTCTCATGGCGGTCGTTCATCTTGGTGCCCGAACCATGGGCGTTGATGTAGTCGATGGTGTCGGGCGCCAGCCGGGCCTCGGCCAGTGCGACGTCGATGGCCTCGGACATCTCGCGGCCGTCGGGCTTGAGGCCGGTCATGTGGAAGGCGTTGCAGCGGGAGGCGAAGCCGGCGATCTCCGCGTAGATATGGGCGCCGCGGCGCTTCGCGCTCTCCAGCTCCTCGAGGACGAGGATCGCCGCGCCCTCGCCGAGCACCAGTCCGCTGCGGGTCCGGTCGAAGGGCCGGCAGGCGCTCTCCGGAGTGTCGTTGCGCGGGGTGGTGGCGTGGATGGCGTCGAAGCAGGCCGAGGTGATCGGTGAGATCGGGGCCTCGGTCGCACCGGCGATCATGACGTCGGCGGTGCCTTCGCGGATGAGGTCGACCGCGTGGCCGAGCGAGTCGAGTCCCGAGGTGCAGCCCGTCGAGACGACCGCGGCGGGTCCTTCCGCCCCGGCGGCCTGGCCCACCTCGGCGGCCATCGAGCTGGGCACGAAGTGCCGGTAGAGCTCGGGGACCGCGTACGCGTGGTCCACGTTCCACAGGCGCCCTCCGTCGCTGACGACCACGTACTCCCGCTCCAGGCTGGTGGTGCAGCCGACCGCGCTGCCCAGCGACGTGCCGACGCGCCCGGGGTCGAGCGCGGAGACGTCGAGTCCGCTGTCGGCGAGGGCCTCGCGGGTGCTGACCACGGCGAACTGGGCGGCCCTGTCGAGCCGTCGGGTCTCCTGCGGGGACAGTCCTGCGGCCCTGGGGTCGAAATCGCACTCGGCAGCGACCTGGGAGCGGAACGGTGACGGGTCGTAGAAGGAGATCCTGCGGGTGGCGGTACGGCCCGCCGTGAGCAGGTCCCAGTACTCCTTGACACCGACCCCGCCCGGGGCCACGACGCCCAGGCCCGTGATGGCGACTCTGCGCATGGTCTACCTGGCCTTCGACGGGGCCGGGTGCGCCACCGCGCACCAGCCGGCTGGAACTGTGGGGGTCACTGTCGATCCCTTTCGTCCGTGACGCTCCTGAATCGATGCGGCGGCCGGGGCGGTTCAGGGTCAGGTCCTCCCCACCCCGGCCGGCCGGGCACCGGTCCGGCGGCTCGCTCGTGGCTTGCCGCCGGCCTCGGTCCAGCCATGGAACGGCTGTGCTCTCGACCGTGGCTCGCGTGCGCGTGGATCTGCCGGAAGGCCCACTACGTCGGCACGTTCCCGTGCTTGCGGGCGGGCACTTCGGCCCGCTTGGTGCGCAGCATGGCCAGCGAACGGATGAGGACGCTGCGGGTGTCACCGGGGTCCAGGACGTCGTCGACGAGCCCCCGTTCGGCCGCGTAGTACGGGTGCATGAGCTCGGACCTGTACTCCTCGATGCGCTGGGCCCGCAGCGCTTCCGGATCGTCCGCGGCGGCGATCTCACGCCGGAAGATGACGTTGGCGGCGCCCTCGGCGCCCATCACGGCGATCTCGTTGGTGGGCCAGGCGAAGGAGAGGTCGGCGCCGATGGAACGGGAGTCCATGACGATGTAGGCGCCGCCGTAGGCCTTGCGCAGCACGAGGGAGATCCTGGGCACGGTGGCGTTGCAGTACGCGTACAGCAGCTTGGCGCCGTGCCGGATGATGCCGCCGTGCTCCTGGTCGACACCGGGCAGGAAGCCCGGTACGTCGACGAGGGTGACGAGCGGGATGTTGAACGAGTCGCAGAAGGACACGAAACGGGCGGCCTTCTCCGACGCGTGGATGTCGAGCACCCCGGCGAGCGAGGCGGGCTGGTTGGCGACGATGCCCACCGGGTGCCCGTCGAGCCGGGCGAGGGCGCACACGACGTTCTGCGCCCAGGTCTCGTGCACCTCCAGGAACTCGCCGTCGTCGACGACCTCCTCGATGACGGCGCGGATGTCGTAGGAGCGGCCGGGATCGGCCGGCACCAGCTCCGTGAGCGCGTCGGTGCGCCGGTCGGCCGGGTCGTCGCAGGCCACGGCGGGAGGCAGCTCACGGTTGTTGGAGGGCAGCAGGGCGAGCAGGAAGCGCACGTCCTCCAGGCAGGCGGCCTCCTCGTCGTAGGCGAAGTGGCAGACGCCGGAGGTGGTGGCATGCACATCGGCCCCGCCGAGCCCGTTGTGGGTGATCTTCTCGCCGGTGACGGCCTGGACCACATCGGGACCCGTGATGAACATCTGCGCGCTCTCACGGACCATGAACACGAAGTCGGTGAGGGCGGGCGAGTAGGCCGCGCCGCCGGCGCAGGGGCCGAGCATCACGCTGATCTGGGGGATGACCCCGGAGGCCGCGACATTGCGGCGGAAGATGCCGCCGTAGCCGGCGAGGGCCGTGACCCCTTCCTGGATACGGGCCCCCGCACCGTCGTTGAGGCTGACGAGGGGCGCGCCCGCGGCCTCGGCGAGATCCATGACCTTGTGGACCTTCGCGGCGTGCGCCTCGCCGAGCGCTCCGGCGAACACCCTGAAGTCATGGGCGTAGGCGAAGACGGTACGGCCGTGGACCAGGCCCCAGCCGGTGATCACCCCGTCCCCGTGGGGTTTGCGGACCTCCAGGCCGAAGCCGGTGGCCCGGTGCCGGCGCAGCGGCTCGATCTCGGTGAACGTGCCCTCGTCGAAGAGGAGTTCCAGACGTTCGTGCGCGGTGAGCTTGTTCTTCTCGTGCTGGCGCCGGGTGGCGGCCGGGTCGGGGCCGCGGCTCACCTCTTCCTTGAGCCGGCGCAGTTCGTCGGTGGAGCGGCGCAGGTCCGGAGCCGCCGCGGTGACCGTGATCTCGTCGAGGATCGTCATTGACCGAACGTAGGAACGCCTCCTCGAAACGCGGTGGAGGAGATACGCCGGCCGTCCGGCCGGACCGGTCCGGGCGGGACCGCCCGGTGGTCCGCGCGGAACCGGTCAGCCGGTGGCCGGCACGTTCAGGTCCAGCTCCGGGTCCGACGACAGGATGGCCTGGTGCAAGCGCTGGAGCCGGGGCGACGGCTCCAGACCGAGCTCGTCTATGAGGGTGGTGCGCAGCCGCTGGTACGACTCCAGTGCGCGCCAGGCGCTGCCCGAACGGTGCAGGGCGGTCATCAGCTGGGCGCAGAAGTTCTCGTGCATCGGGTGCTTGGCGACCAGGACCCGCAGTTCGGGCACGATCTCGGTGTGCCGGCCAAGGCGCAGGTCGGCGTCGATGCGCCGCTCGAGCGCGGCCATCCGGTCCTCCTCGAGCCCGAGGACCTCCAGTTCGAGCACACTGCCGACGCGGACGTCGACGAGGGCGGGCCCGCGCCACATCTTCAGCGCCCTGCCCAGCAGTTCGGACGCCGCGTGGTGGTCACCGGCCTCGTGGGCGTCGCGCCCGGAAGACGCCAGCCGGCCGAACTCCTGCGCGTCCACCCGGCCCGGCTGGACCTGGAGCAGATAGCCGCCGTGCTGGGTGACCAGCACGTCCTTCGCGTGCCGGTGCGGATCGCCGTCCAGCGCCGCGGCGATCTTGCGGCGGAGCTGCAGGATGTACGTCTGGAGCGTCGTCGCCGCGCTGCGCGGGATCTCCTCACCCCAGATCTCCTCCATCAGGGTCGGCACGGTGACGACCCGGTCGGCCTGCAGGGCAAGGAGCGCGAGGATCTGGCGCGGCTTGCCCGCGGTGGGGACCACGGAGACTCCGTGCTCGATGGCGGCGAGCGGTCCCAGAACATTGATCTCCATCTTTCGTTCCCCTTTGCCTCGATTCCCCGTGTCCCGCGCCGTTGCCCGGTGCGGAATTCCGCTAAGGGTCGAGACTCGCATCAGCCGCGGTCGTGCCCCAGTGAGCGGGTCATGAAGGCGGACATGAAAATGTCATACCGCGATGGTGAACCGGGCACTGGGCCACTGCGAGAGCCGCACCGCACAATCCTGAGCCACAGGACGTCGACGAAAACTCGTACGACTGACTCGGGAGGGGAACCCATGATCGGCTCGACCACGCTCGCACCCGCCAAGGCCCCGTCAACGCAGGCCGACGATCACCGTCTGGCACTGCTCACCGCTCGCGCGGGCCTCGAGCCCGACCTGGCGCTGCGGTACACCACCGACCCGCTCTCCGTCCTGGCCGAGTTCGGCCTGGGCGCGGCGGAGCCGGTCTATCTGGACGAGCACACGGGACGCCCGCTGGGCGTCATGCTGGAGAGCTTCGACGACGCGGCGGCTTCGATCACTTCCTCTTGCCGGGTCTGCATCAGTACGACAGCCCTGACGGGGCTCTCGTGACCGTCCCGGATCCGGCGCCAGCCGGTCTTCCGGTGGGGTTCAAGCGCCATCTGCGCGTGGAGACGGTGGCCGGGGAGGCGGTGTATCTGCTGTCGGAGCGCGGCACCACGGTGCTGCGGGGACAGCAGGCCGTCGCCCTGGCGCCGCTCCTCGACGGGACGCGCACCCTCCCGGCAGTGATCGCCGAGGCGTCGTCGGCGGTGCCGGCGGCGGAAGCGGGGCGGGTGATCGCCGCGCTGGCCCGGGCCGACCTCGTCGGCTACCGGGACCCGGGTGCGGACTCGGCCGCCGAGGCGTACTGGGAGCTCGCCGGTATCGGCGGTCCCGGTGTCGCGGCGGCGGTCGCCGCGACACCCGTGCAGGTGGTGCCGCTGGGGCGGACGGACGGCGCGGCGGCCAGGGCCGAGTGCCTGGCCGCCGGGCTGGCCCTGGCCGCTTCGGCGGACACGGCCGCCTTCGGCCTGGTGCTGTGCGACGACTATCTCGACCCCGCGCTGGCCGAGGTGGACGCGGGGTACCGGGCGGCGGGGCGGCCGTGGCTGCTGGCCCGCCCGTGCGGTCCCGAGGTGTGGGTGGGTCCGGTGTTCGGCGCGGACGGCGGGCCGTGCTGGTCCTGTCTGGCGCACCGGCTGCGCGGCCACCGCTCGTCCGAGGCACCGGTCCGGCATGCCCTGGGGCTGCCGGGCCCGGTGCCGCTGCCGGAGGCTTCGCTGACGGCGGTACGGATGGTGGGGCTGCACACGACGGTGCTCGAGACGCTGAAGTGGGCGGCCGGGATGCGCTACGAGGGCCAGGGTGCCGTGTGCACGCTGGACACCCGCGCCCTGCGCACCCACCACCATCAGGTGACCAGGCGCCCCCAGTGCGCCGAGTGCGGCGATCCGGGGCTCGTCGCCGAACAGGCACGACGCCCGGTGGTTCTGGTGTCCCGGCCCAAAGCCGAGGAGACCGGCAGCAACCACCGCGCCCTGCCGCCCGGCGAGGTGCTCGCGCGCTACCGGCACCTGGTCGATCCGGTCACCGGTGTGGTGTCGTCGCTGCGGCCGTCGCCGGGGACGCCCGACGGGCTCAACCACTGGGTGTCCGGGCGGAATCTGGCCTGGCGCGGCCATTCGGCGGCGGGTCTGCGCGCCCACAGTGGCGGCAAGGGCGTCACCCCGGAGGAGGCGCAGGCGGGCGCGCTGTGCGAGGCGCTGGAACGCTACTGCGGTACACGGCACTGCGATGAGCCGGTGATACGGGACTCGTTCAGGGCGCTCGGCGGGGAGGCCGTGCACCCGAACGCCGTCCAGCTCTTCGCCGACCGGCAGTTCCACGACCGCGACCGCTGGAACGCGAGCCATGCCCCGATGCACGCGGTGCCGCCGCGCTTCGACGAGCGGGCGCCGGTCGAGTGGACCCCGGTGTGGTCGCTCACCGAGGACCGCCACCGGCTGCTGCCGACGTCGATGCTGTACTTCGGTTCAGGTCCGGACGGCATCGAGCGCGCGCCGTGGGCCGACTCCAACGGCAACGCGGCGGGGGCGAGTCTGGAGGACGCCGTCGTCCAGGGCTTCCTGGAGCTGGTGGAACGCGACGCGGTGGCACTGTGGTGGTACAACCGGCTGCGGCGTCCCGCGGTCGACCTCGACGCCTTCGACGAGCCATGGCTCGCCAGGACCCGGGCGGCGTACGCGAAGACGGGCCGTTCGCTGTGGGTGCTCGATCTCACCGCGGACTTCGGCATCCCCGTGATGGGCGCGGTGTCCCGGACCGACGACGGACCGGCGCAGAGGATCTCCTTCGGCTTCGGGGCTCATTTCGATCCCCGGCTGGCACTGCGCCGGGCGGTCACGGAGATGTGCCAGCTGCTCCCGCCCCCGGACATGGGTGAGCCGCTGCGCGGAAAGCCCGGATTGCCAACGGAGTTGCTGGAGTGGTGGGGCACGGCGACCGTCGAAAATCAGCCGTATGTGCTGCCCGATCCCGGGGAGTCGGCGAAGGGTCCCGGGGACTACGTCTACGTCCCCCGGGCGGACCTGCGGGCGGATGTCGCGGCGGCGGAATCCGCGGTTCGGGCCCGGGGCATGAAACTGCTGGTACTCGACCAGACCAGGCCCGACGTGGGGCTGCCCGTGGTCAAGGTCGTGGTGCCCGGTCTGCGCCCCTTCTGGGCGCGGTTCGCACCGGGCCGGCTCTTCGACGTACCGGTGGAGAGGGGATGGTGTGATCGCGCCACACCGTACGAGGAGTTGAACCCGGTTTTCCTCTTCGTCTGAAACCCGGGGTGTCGTCGGGTAGGCCGGACACCATCCCGCTTTCGTCATTAGCATGCGGTCCAGCCACAGTCCCTCGAGGAGGCTGAGATGCCGGACCGCTCCCGAAATGCTGTCCCGGATTCAACAAAAGGCAGGAAACTCGGTGGGAGCATGTCGGGCAGGGAGCCGGAGTCCGGCCGCACACGTGCGGAATCCGCCGAGCGAAGAATCCGCATGGACCTGCCGGCTCCTCGGATGGCGCGAGCCATCACCGTTCTCGCCTTGCTGTGTTACGCGATCGCGACGGTCCTGAACGTGCTGCGCTGGGGTGGTCCGACCACACCGCGCGTCACCGTCTGTCTCGTCCTTGTCGTGGTCGTCTTCATGGTGCAGTTCGCCATCTCCAGGCCGTCGGCGCGCACTTGGAGCACACGTCGCAAAGTCGCCGTGCTCATCCTGCAGGCACTGCTGACCTATCTGCCCCTGTTCTGGTACGGGCTCACCTGGGGGAGCATGCAGGGACCACTGGCCGCCACCGTGCTGCTCACGCTCCCACCCCGGGCCGCCTGGGCGTTGTTCGTCCCGGTGGCGGTCAGCATCCCGGTCTACGCGGCCGTGATAGCGGAACCCGCCACCCAGGTCGCGTACTTCCTGATCGGCGGAGTCCTCTGCGGCATCGTCATCTACGGACTCAGCAAGATGACCGACCTCGTCCACGAACTGCACGCCCAGCGCGCGGAAATGGCCAGGATGGCGGTCATCCAGGAACGGCTGCGGTTCGCGCGCGATCTGCACGACCTGCTCGGCTACAGCCTCTCCGCCATAGCCCTCAAGGGCGAACTGATACACCGCCTGATCAACGCCCGCCCCGAAGACGCCCGCGAGGAGACCGCGGATCTGCTCCGGGTGACCCGCCAGGCCCTCGCCGACGTACGCCTCGTCTCCAGCGGCTACCGCAACATGTCCCTGCGCGACGAAGCGGAGTCGGCGGCCGTGATCCTGTCCGCCGCCGATGTCCAGGCCGACGTCGACATCGACTGCGGCCGTCTCCACCCCATCGTCGACACCGTCCTCGCCACCGCGCTCCGTGAAGGGGTCACCAACATCCTGCGGCACAGCAAGGTACAGAGGTGCAGCATCTCCGCCACCGTCGACGCGGGGACGGTCCTGCTCAGCCTCGTCAACGACGGAGCACAGCAGCACAGCGGCAAACCCCCGGCACCGGGACGGCCGGCGAGCAGCGGGCTGGACAACCTCCGGCAGCGTTTCACGGAGATCGGCGGCCGGCTCAACGCCGAACTGCGCGAGGACGGCCGCTTCCACCTCGAGGTGTACGCGCCCGTACGGCCGCGGACCGGAGACGACGAATCACAGGACACCGGACCGCGCGCCGGCGAGAGGATCGCCGCTTGACCTTGGCGCGCCCCGTCGTCTCCGGCGTGCTCCGCGGCACCGTCGTCCACGGACTCCCCCACTGCCCGGCGATCCCCGGCGTCCAGGCCGGTGTCGACATCGACTGCGGCCGTCTCCGCCGGCCGCCCACACCGTCCTCACGACCGCGCTCCGTGAGGGTGTGACCAACATACTGCGACACAGTAAGGTACAAAGGTGCAGCATCTCCGCGTGACGACGGAGTGGTCCTTCTCAGCCCCGTCAACGTTGGAGCACAGTACGGCAAGGCCTCGACACCGGAAGCGGCCGGCGAGCAGCGGGCCGGACAGCGTCCGGCTTCACGGAGACCGGCGGCATGCTCACCGCCGAACTGCACGAAGACGGCCGCTTCCACCTCGAGGCGTACGCGCCCGTACGGCCGCGGACCGGAGACCGGGGACGACGCATCACAGGGCACCGGACCGCACGCCGGCGAGAGGACAGCCGCTTGAGCAAGACGACTGATTCGCCCGGGGGAACTGATGCTGTGCGTGAAGATTCTTCTCGCCGAGGACATGCACATGATTCGGGGTGCACTGGTCGCGCTCCTGGAGCTGGAACCCGATCTGGAGGTCGTTGCCTCCGTCGACCGGGGGGACACCATCGTGAAGGCCGCGCTCGACTCGAGACCGGACGTGGCCATCATCGACATCGACCTGCCCGGCACCGACGGCCTCACCGCCGCCGCCGAACTGCATGAACAGCTGCCCAGCTGCCGGACGCTGATCCTCACCAGCCTGGGCCGTCCCGGCACACTGCGCCGTGCCCTGACGGCCCATGTCACCGGGTTCCTGCTGAAGGACTCTCCTCCGGACCAACTCGCCGAGGCCGTACGCGCGGTGGCATCGGGCAGGCGCGTGGTCGACGCCCAACTGGCCCTCAGTGCCTGGGACTCTCCGGAGAACCCGCTTTCGCCCAGGGAGCTGGAGGTACTACGTCTCGCCGCCCAGGGCGCGGACGCCGCCGAGATCGCCGGCTGTCTGTTCCTGTCCAAGGGCACCGTCCGCAACTACCTCACGGCGATCGTCACCAAGCTCGGTGCCCGCAACCGCATCGACGCGATCCGGATCGCCGAGGAAGCGGGCTGGATCCCCTGATCCGGCGTTCGCGGACCCGGAATCCGCCGCAACGGGACCGGGCAGCCCCAGCAGGGTGTCGAAGAGCCCCTCGTCCAGCATCGTCGCCACCGACAGGTCCGCGACGTCCCCGAAGCCCGTGTCGTGGACGGCCGCGCTGACCACATAGCGCTCACCGACGCCGAAGGTGCCGAAGGTCCACTCGTCGCCTGCCGCCCGGGTGCCGTCGGGCCGCACCAGCCGGGCCGCCGCCGCGCGCAGATCGAACCCGAACTCGGTGAAGCGGAAGCGCAGTCCCTGACCGAGGGCCTTGCTGTACGCCTCCTTGAGGGTCCACAGCCGCACCAGGGTGTCGTTGCGCGCCTCCTCGCCGCCCTCGTCCAGCAGCTCCGTCTCGAACGGGGTGCAGGCCTGCTGCTCCGACCCGGTGTGCGCCAGCCTGCGGTCGGCACGCTCCACGTCGACGCCGATCCGTCCCCGGCGGGTGACCGCGACGACCATCATGTCCTCGGTGTGGCTGAGGCTGACGTCGATCTGGTCGCAGCCGCGCACATACGGCCGGCCACCCGGCCGGTAGGAAAGGTCGACCAGGTCCGGTGTGGTCTCCAGCACCGCCGCCGCGGTGTGGCGGAGGAACAGCCTGGAGGCGACGAACCGGTCCCGCATCCCCTGCCGGGTGAGGTTCTCGTAACGCCCCCAGTCGCGGCCGAGTATGCGGCGCACCGAGTCCGTCTCGCCGCGCGGCAGCCAGCCGCGCATCGTGCCGTACACCAGGACGCTCCCGGTGCGGACCAGTTCGTCCCCGACGCGGTCCCAGGGCCCCGAGGGGCCGAGGGCGGGGAGCGGCCGTCCGATGCGGGTGGTCACTCAGGCCCCCGCGGGTGCGGCGGCCAGCGGACCGGCGTCCAGCGCGGAGATCACCCCTGCCAGGTCCACGGCGTCGGTGTCCGGCCGCGGGCACATGGGGATGCAGGTCGGGCTGCCCATCCGGCGCATATAGGGGGTGAGCACCGGACGCGGGCCGATCTCGACGATGTGCGTGGGCGTCTGCTGCGCCAGCATGTTGCGGACCGCGTCCGCGAACCGGATGGGCGCGGTGAGCTGCTCGGTCCAGTACGACGCGTAGAGCGGCTCGGTGGTGAGCCGCCCGTACACGGTCGAGTAGAATGGCAGCCGGGCTGCGCCGCCGGGCACCCGGCGCGCGACGGCCTCGAACTTCGGCACCATCGGCTCCATCAGCGGCGAGTTGAAGGCATGCGTCACCGGCAGGTGCCGGCATTTGATGCCGCGGGCGGCGAGCCCGTCCTCGATCCGTTCCAGCCCGGCGACATCGCCGGAGAGTACGGTCGACTTGGCCGCGTTGAGGGCGCTGATGCCCACGCCCGGCTCGTTCGCGACCAGTTCGGCGACCTCGTAGGGCGAGATGCAGGCCGCCATCATGCCGCCGCCGGACGGCAGGTACTGCATGAAGGCTCCGCGCAGCGCGATCAGCTTGGCCGCGTCGGCCGGGCCGAGCGCCCCCGCGACGGCCGCCGCCGCGTACTCCCCGATGCCGTGGCCCAGCACGGCCACCGGTACCACCCCGACGGTCTCGAGGGTGCGGGCGAGGGCGTACTCGACGGCGTAGAGGGTGGGCTGGGTGTACGCCGTCTGGTGGATGCGCGGGTCCTCGCTGAGGATCAGGTCGACGACCGAGAGCCCGAGATACGGGAAGAGGGCGTCGGCGACCTCGTCGAGCTGGCTACGGTAACTGCTGGAGTTCAGATAGAGCGCGGAGGTCATCCCCGCGTGCTGGCAGCCCTGTCCGGTGAAGACGAAGGCGACCCGCACCTCGCCGACACTCTTGTGGACATCGCGCGAGGCCATGTGCCGGGCGAGCTCCCGCACGGTCGGGTAGGCCCAGATGTCGTCCAGGTCGATGAGGGGTCCGAACTCCTCCTCGATGTCTCCGTAGAGGCTCAGCGCCGCGACCGAATCGAGGCCGTACTCGACCAGCGGCACCGAGTCGTCCACCGGCCGGGCGAGGTAGTGGCCGAGCCGCTCCAGCAGCCATTCACGGTGGACGTCACCGTGATCGTCACGTTCCTGCGGGGACATGGTGTGCTCCTTCGGGCGGGCGGGGGGAAGAGCAGGGATGGGGGGACAACGGGGATGGGGCGGGGGCGATCCAGGGAAAGGCGGGGGGGAAGTGCTCACGTGCGGGGCGGGAGGAAGCGCAGCCGGCGGTCAGGCCAGCGGGGACGCGTACAGGTCGTAGCTGCGGCGGCCGTGCAGCCTGGCGAGCACCTCGGCGAGGACCCGCTGCTCCGCGGCGGCCGGCCGGTCGGGCAGTGCCAGACCGAGCCGCCGGCAGAGCCGGTACAGCGCCGCCGCCGGCCAGGCCGTGTCGGCGAGGAAGCGGTCCGCCTCGGCACCGGCCGCCTGCTGCTCGCGCCACACCCCCAGACAGGCCGCCGCCGCCAGCACCAGCGTGTAGCGGTCGGCCAGGCCGAGGCTGTGCGGACTGGCCAGCGCTCTGCGGTCACCCTGCGGGATGTCTGCGAACGCCTTGCGCAGATCGTCCAGTTCGATGGCGAAGGCGCGGGTGAGGAAACGCAGCACCCCCGCGTCCCTGCCATGGCGCGGCACCGGGGCCGCCTCGAACAGATCGGTGCTCGCCACCAGGGTGGCCGCCAGTGGGTCGGCGTCGCCGAGCAGCGCGGGCTGTGCGAGGTCGAGCGGCGGCAGTTCCTCGTGCAGCCGGAACAGCCCGGCCGGCGGCTCGGGGTCGGCGAACCAGGCGTGCTGGGCGAAGAAGGGCAGCTGGGGCAGGATGCTGACCTGCCGCCCCGCGCTGCCCGCATGGCCGAGCGAGGTGACGGGCAGGTCCCTCAGCTGCTTCTGGAACATCGCGTAGGCGCCTTCCTCCGCGAAGGTCGCCTCGCCGAGGACCGCCGACATCTCGTCCATGGCTTCCGCCGCGAGCTTGGGCGCCAGATAGGCGGCGGCCGCCGCGTACACGCTCATCTGCTTGGGCAGCAGATGCAGGGCCCGGGTGGCGACCAGCGCGAGGCAGTCGGTCAGCAGCAGATCGAGGAACGCCCCGGTCAGTACGTCCCGTACATGCTGGACGTCGAGCGAGGAGCGTCCGTCGGACCTCGGGCGGACGGCGAACGCCGCCACCGTGCGCAGTGCCGTGTCGGCGCCCGCGAGGACGATCGACGGGATCAGTCCGCGGATGACCAGGGAGGAGCGCAGCGACAGTTCGTAGCCGCCGCCGAGCCCGCCGACCAGGGCCGACTGCGGGACCGGGCATTCGTCGATGCTCAGTCCCCCGAACTCGGCGCTGCGCATCCCTGTGGTGGCCCGCCGCCCCAGGTCGGTGACCCGGCCGGGCGGCAGGGCCTCGCGGTCCAGGAAGAGCACGGTGTGGCTGCGGGCCTGTCCGGGCGGACCGGTGCGGGCGAAGACCACCAGGCCGCGGGCGCGTGAGGCGTTGGCGATCCCGGTCTTGCTGCCGCTGAGCAGCAGCCCGCCGCCGGCTGCGGGGGCCCCGGTGAACTCGTCCCGTACGAAGTCGTTGCCGTGGGCCACTCCGTGCCGGGCGACGGCGATCCGGTCCCCGCCGAGGAGCAGTCCGGCGGCGAACCGCCGGTGTTCCTCGCTCCCCGCGGTCCAGACCGGGGTGGCGGCGAAGAAGCAGTTCAGACCGTAACCGAAACCGAGCGACGCGTCCCTTCGGAAGACGGGGCGCAGCACCCTGCCCAGCTCGTCCATCCTCCGCAGCCTGCCGCCGTACTCGACCGGCACGAACTCCTCGTTCAGTCCGTACCGGTCGAGTACGGCCTCGGCGGCGGGCGGCACCTCGCCCGCCGCGTCGGCCGCGACGAACGCGGCCCCTCCGAGCGGGTCGGTGGGATCGTCGAGCGGGCCGAAGGAGCTCTCGAGCGCGTCGATGCGTTCCCGCACGGGCCTCATGATCCGGTCCCCGCGGCCAGCAGCCGCTCGACCTCGCGGTCGATCCGCTGGTGCAGCGGACTGAGTTCGCCGCGCAGGAACATCCGGCGCATCGCGGCGCGTTCGACCTTGCCGCTGGTGGTGCGGCGAACGGTGCCGGGCCGCACGAACAGCAGTCCCCCGGTGCGCACTTCGTGCTCCTCGCCGATCCGGGCCTCCACGGCGGCGGCGAGCGAGTCGAGGTCGATGTCGTACTGGCTGCGGGCACGCAGCTCCTGGACGACGACGACACGTTCACGGTCGGCCGGGACGGCGAAGGCGGTGGCGGGGCCGAACAGACCGCTGACCTGCTGGACGGTGCGTTCCAGGTCCTGCGGGTACAGATTGCGGCCGGCGACCACGATCATGTCCTTGAGGCGCCCGGTGACATGGAGGGATCCTGCCGCCATCATCCCGAGGTCGCCCGTGCGCAGATACCCACCCCGTCCCGCGAGGGAGGCGTCGAAGGCCTCCGCGGTCTCGGTGGGGCGGCCCCAGTAGCCCAGGGCGACGCTGTCGCCGCGCACCCAGATCTCACCGATCCGGCCGTCGGGAAGCTCCGTGCGGGTGCCCGGATCGACGATCCGGATCTCCGCAGACGCCGGCTCGCCGCAGGGCACGGACGGGTGTCCGCCCGACGCCGCGGCGAACCTGGCGGAGGTGGCGGTACGGGCCCTGCGGCCGGCGGAGACCAGCAGGGTCGCCTCCGCGAGCCCGTAGGCGGGAGTGAGCGCCCCGGGCCTCAGCCCCGCCGCTGCGAACCGTTCGGCGAAGGCCACGAGCGTGCCGGGGTGGACCGGTTCGCCGCCGTTGACGGCGTGCCGCCAGTGCCCGAGGTCGAGCGCGGCGAGCTGGGTGTCGTTGATCCTGCGCAGGCACAGCTCATAGGCGAAGTCGGGGGCACCGCTGACCGTGAGGCCGTACCGGGACACCGTGTCGAGCCAGTGGAAGGGCTTCTTGACGAAGGTCTGCGGGGAGAGCATCACCGTCGTCGTGCCCAGCCACAGCGGGTGCAGCAGCTGGCCGACGAGTCCCATGTCGTGGTGCAGGGGCAGCCAGCCGCCGAACCGGGAGCCGGAGTCGGTGCCCAGGGCGCGCCGGATGGCCTCCTGGTTGGCGACGAGATTGCGGTGGGTCACCATCACACCGCGCGGTTCCCGGGTGGATCCCGAGGTGTACTGCAGATACGCGACCTCGTCAGGGCCGGGAGGGGCCGGTGCCGGACCGGGCTGTGCCGCGCCTGCGGGAGTGATGTCCGCGAGCAGGCAGGTCACCGCTCCGAAGCCGGTGCGAGCCAGCAGTTGGGACACATCGGGAGCATGGCGGGTCTCGGTGAGCACACAGCTCGCCGCCGCGTCCTTGACGATGCCGGCGATGCGCTCGTCGTGGTGGCCCCGGCCGCCGGGCGGCGGTACGGGGACGGCGACGAGCCGGGCATGGAGGCAGGCCAGGAACGAGGTGGCGAACAGCCGCCGGGAGGACTGCAGGATCAGCACGCGGTCGCCGGGGGACGCATGGGCGCTGAGCCTGGCGGCGAGCGCACGGGCCTGTGTGTCGAGGTCCCCGTAGGTCACGCTCGTCGGCCGCAGCTGCCCGTCGTGCTCCGTGAGCAGGACGAGGGCGTCCCGCTCCGGTGCCTCGGCCGCGCGAGCCTGGAAGGTGTCCATGAAGATCCGGTGTCCGGTCACCGCAGTCCCCCCTTCTGCCGGGCGGACCAGGCCGCCGGGACCTGTCCACCGCTGCCCCTGACGCTCCAGCCGGCGGAAGCGGCGGGCTCGGGCCCGTCGGTCTGCCGCGCCCGGCTGCGCAGTATCGCCAGCAGCACGGCGGTCACGGCAGCGAGTTCCGCCGCGTCCGGCAGGCCGCGCAGCACGGTGATTCCTGTCTCTTCTGCCATGGAGGAAGACTGCGCCCGGGCGCTCGAGGGGGGCTCGCGGGCTGCACGGACAGGGGCCGAGGATCCGTCGCGGGCGGCGGCAGGGGGTGGGGTCGGGGAGACGGCCGGGAATCGCGGGGACGCCGGGAGGCGGGAAGTGCGGGGGCGGCGGACGCACGCCCCCGGAGGGGGCGGGGACGTGCGTCCGCCTAGACATGGGCCCCTGCCACCGCGGTCAGTCGATCACGCGCTCATAGGCCAGGTGCCGGCTCCGTTCGACCGTGACGTCGGCGAGTTCGGCGAGGCCGTCGAGCGCCGCGCGGCAGCCGCCGGAGTCCAGGGCGGCGGTGCAGTGTTCGGCGTCACGCCACCACTGGACGCCGGTGTAGGACAGCGGCCGGATCGTCGAGCGGAGCAGATCGCTGCCGCCGAAGCCGCCGAGGGCCGCACAGACCTCGCCGAACGCCGCGTACCGCTTCTCGAACCCGGCGTAGTCCTGCAGCACATGGGCCCGGATGAGGACGACGGCCGAGTCTCCGACGGCCGCCTTCTCCCTCAGGGTGCGCCCGACGCTCAGGGCCTGGTCGGCCTCGGTACGCACCAGCGGGCCGAGCCGCTGGACGTGGGCGACGAAGGTGTCGTCGTGGACGGTGTCCAGGAAGCCGCTCAGCCGGCGCCAGTGACCGAGGTGGACGTACACCCCCGGCTGGTCGACCAGTTGGACCGTCACCAGGAAGTCGAAGCCTGGGCGATGGCGCAGGAACTGCGAGTGCAGACGGAACTCCCGCTCGAACTCGGCGACATCGCCCTTGACCTCGAACCGGTTGATGACGGTGACCGGTCCGTTCGGATCACGTTCCGGCACGCGTGCCCTCCGCGAACTCCTTGGCGTGGCGCAGGGTGGTGGAGCTGTTGGTGCCGAGTGCCTTGCGGACCAGCGCTCGGGCCTCCGCGAGAGTGGCCTGCGGGCCGAGCGCGCTGCGCACGCCCTCGGGGTCGAGGGTCACGGTGTGCCAGGAGGTGGCCCTGACCGTGCCGTCGCCGAGAGACTCGATCACCCAGCGGCCGGTGTGGCCGCTCATGGCGACGGGCACCCTCAGCTGCTTGTAGACGATCGTGCGGCGGTCGTCGAAGCAGACCCGTACGGATGTGGTGTTGTGCAGGGAGCCGTCCGGGCTGCGGGTGTCCATGTCCATGTGCTGGATGCCCGGCTCGTCCTCGCTGAGGTCGAGGCGCGCCACGTGCGGCAGCCGCTCGGGCCACAGGTCGGCCCGGTCCAGGAAAGCGTAGACGTCGCCGGCGGCGCCCGCGATCGTCTCGGAGTCGCTGAAGGTGAAGTGCAGTTCGTCGCGCGCCTCGCCCAGCTCGGCGACGTTCTTGAGCGCGGCGAGCTCGGCGCGGCTGTTGCGGTCGACGGCCCGCTCGATGAGCTCCTCGGCGGCGGGGTCGTCGTCCACCGCGCGGTAGTCGTGCAGCAGCACGACCCGCGTGGTGCCGTCGTCGACGGGGTCGAGGCGCCAGGCGCCGCCCATGGAGGCGACCGGCGCGGCCGGGACGACCTGGCGGAAGGTGATGGTGCGGGCTTCGGGGTCGAGCACCCGCCGGGAGGTCCAGGTGCGGACCTGCTCGTTGGCGATGGCCCAGATGCGCAGCAACTGCTCGCCGCCGCCCTCGGGAGCCTCCTCGATGACCTCGACATGGACGGTGGGGCCGAAGACCTGGGGCCAGGCGGAGACGTCCGCGATCAGTTCGTAGACGGTGGAGACGGAGGCGGAGACGGTGACGGCGTGCTCGGTGACGTGGGTTGCCGACGTGTCGGGCGTAGCGGTCGCCACGGCGTACCTTCCCTTCAGTGCGGCCGTGAAAGCGGCCGGTTCAGAGTGACAGAGAGGCGCTCGAAGCGGGCTCGAGCGGAGGTGGACCCGGTCAGTTGCCGGCCCAGGAGGGCTGCTCGGTGATCTCCAGTACGGCGCAGCCCCAGCTGTATCCGGCGCCGACGCTGATCAGGACGCAGCGGTCGCCGGGCCTTGCGCGGCCGGAGACCACGAGGTGGTCCAGGCCGGCGAACTGGTCGCCGGCTCCCAGGTGTCCGACGGTCCGGCTCCACTCCCAGGTGGTGCGGGCGGGGTCGATGCCGAACGGCTGGTAGTAGATGGACTGCAGTCGGCGGCGTCCGAAGTGGGGCAGGAGCACCCAGGAGGCGTCGGCCAGTTCCATCCCCGCGTCGGCCAGCGCCTGTTTGACGACGGACTGCTGTCCGTTGTGGGCGCGGGTGATGGCGTACGACATGCCGACCCGGCCGATGAAGGCGCGCTTGGCCTCGTCGAAGTCGACGGGCATGCGGTGGCCGAACGGGGCTCGGGTGAAGGGCTCGTCGCCGCGGTGCAGGGGTTCCAGTTCCGGGTCGGCCAGCAGGGCGAGCGACAGCAGCCGGGCGAAGCCGCCGCGCCGGGAGAGCACCAGGGCGGTGGCTCCGTCGGCGTAGGGCGTGCCGGGGTCGGTGCGCCACCGGTCGATGCCCGGTTCGCAGAAGCGGTCGGCCGTGGTCAGCAGAGCGTCGCAGGTGCCGTGTCCCGCGGTGAGATAGGCGGTGGCCAGGTCGAGTGCGGCCAGGCCGCCGTTGGACATCTGGCGGATCTCCAGGGCCGGGCAGGTGTTGCCGAGTGCCTCACGCTGGATGAAGGAGGCGACGGGCCACAGGTCCTGGCCCTGGTGGTAGGTGTCGGCGTGCAGGACGAGGTCGATGTCCTCGGGGGCGCTGCTCGCCCGCCGCAGGGCGGTGCGGGCGGCATGGGCGGCCATCTCCGCGGCGGACTCGTCGGGTGAGTACGCCACGGAGGCCATCGCCGTGCTCACGGCGACCTGGGGCGGGCAGGCCCCCGCCGCGACGGCGTCGGCGACCGATAAGGACGAGGGAAGCCGGACTCCGGTCCCCCGTATGAAGATCTCTTCCACTCGCACAGCCACTCCAGAGTGTCTTCGGGGCGTCAGCTCACGGCCGCAACAGCCGGGACCGCGCTGCGGTGGCCGGCCCCGCGCCCGGTCAGCAGGACGTGGAAGACCGCGTCGAGCAGGGCGAGCCAGGAGGCGGCGACCGTGTTCTCGTCGACGCCGACGGTTCCCCAGCGGCGCCGTCCGTCGGTGAAGGTGATGAGAACCCGGGCGGCCGCGGCGCTGCCCGAGCCGCCGCCCATGACCCGGACCTGGTAGTCGACCAGTTCCAGAGCGGCCAGTTCGGGGAAGTACGGGTCGAGCGCCTGGTGCAGCGCCCGGTCCAGGGCGTTGACGGGCCCGTTGCCGGTGCCGGTCGCGCTGAGCGGCGCCCCGTCGACGGTGAGCCGTACGGCCGCCTCGGTGCAGACCTCGCCACCGGGGCTCCGCTCGACCCCCACCCGCCAGCTCTCGGCCTCGAAGGGCAGGTCCAGCCGGCCGCCCGCCAGCTCCTCCATCAGCAGCAGCTCGAAGGAGGCGTCGGCGGACTCGAAGCTGTAGCCGCGGCTTTCCAGCTCCTTGATCCTGGCGGCCGCCCGTGCGACCGGGTCCGACCCGGCGGAGACCTCGTAACCCAGCTCGCGGGCCTTGAGCTCGATGGAGGAGCGGCCGCCCATGTCGGAGACCAGGGTGCGCATGGAGTTGCCGACCCGGGCCGGGTCGATGTGCTGGTACAGATCGGGGTCGACGCGCAGTGCCGACGCATGCAGCCCCGCCTTGTGGGCGAAGGCGGAGGCACCGACGTACGGTGCGGCCGGGTTGGCGTGCACCCCGGTCAGCTCGCTGATGGCGCGGCCGGCGGCGGCCATGTCGCGGAGCCGGTGGCCGGGTACGACATCCGTGCGGCCCCGCTTGAGGACGAGGTTGGCGGCGACGGTGAAGAGGTTGGCGTTGCCGCAGCGCTCACCGTAGCCGTGGGCCGTGCCCTGGACATGGCTCGCGCCGGCGTCCACCGCCGCGAGGGTGTTGGCGACGGCACAGCCGGAGTCGTCGTGGCAGTGGATGCCGAGCCGGGCGCCGGTCATGCCCAGGGTGTCCGCCACGACGGCGCGGATCTCGTCGGGCAGCGAGCCGCCGTTGGTGTCGCACAGCACCACGGCCTCGGCACCGGCCTCGGCCGCGGTGCGGACCACCTCGAGGACGTACTCGCGGTTGGCCCGGTAGCCGTCGAAGTAGTGCTCGGCGTCGACGAACACCCGCCGCCCCGCCTGCACCAGATGCCGTACGGTGCTGCCGATCATCGCGAGGTTCTCGGCGAGTGTGGTGCGCAGGGCCAGCTCCACATGCCGGGTGTGGCTCTTGGCGACCAGGGTCACCACAGGGGTCTCGGCTTCCAGCAGCGCCCGGACCTGCGGGTCGGCCGCGACCAGCGCACCCGGCCTGCGGGTGGCGCCGAATGCCGCCAACTGGGCGTTGGCCAGCCGCAGTTCCCCCACCGCCCGCCGGAAGAACTCCGTGTCCCTGGGCACCGCACCCGGCCAGCCCCCCTCGATGAACCCCACTCCGAAGGCATCCAGATGGCGCGCGACGGCCAGCTTGTCGTCGACCGTCAGCACCAGGCCTTCCTGTTGTGTGCCGTCCCGCAGGGTCGTGTCGTACAGCTGGAATCGCTGCTCGGCCATCGTCCCTCCCTCACTCACGTGTGCCGCCGGCGGCCGACTACCGCGGCGGATCCCGGCCACCGTCCGGGGACTGACTGGAGAGCCGCTCGAGTACGGGTCGGCCACACGGATTGCGGCCGTCGCGCCGATGGGTGCGCACGGACGGGACGGATACGCTGAGTCGCTATGCCCACACACACATCACCGGGTCCGGTGCTCGGACGCCGCGCTCTCAACCGGGCCCTGCTGGCACGCCAGTTCCTGCTGGAGCGGGTGAAGAAGACAGCCCTGGAGGCGATGGAACATCTGGTGGGACTGCAGGCCCAGTCCCCCAAGGCGCCCTATGTCGGGCTGTGGACACGCCTCCAGGACTTCCGCCACGAGGAGTTGTCCGAGCTCCTCGTCTCCCGGCAGGCGGTCCGTATCGCCCTGATGCGGGGCACCGTCCATCTGGTCACCGCACCCGACTGCCTGACGCTGCGCCCCCTCACCCAGCCGCTGTTCGACCGCGATGTGCTCCCCCTGTACGGGAGGCAGCTCGACGGTCTCGCGCCCCGGACGGTCGCCGACGCGGGACTGGCCCTCATAGAGGAGCAGCCGCGCAGCGCGGCCGAACTCGGCAAGCTGCTGCAGGAGCGGTGGCCCGACCGGCAGCCCTCCGTACTCGCCAACGTGGTCCGCTTCGTGGAGGCCCTCGTCCAGATCCCGCCCCGCGGGCTCTGGGGCGCCAGTGGGCAGCCGACCTACGCCCGCGCCCAGACCTGGATCGGCAGCCCGCTCAGCTACCGGCCCTCGCTCGAGTCCATGGTCGAGCGGTACCTGGCCGCCTTCGGGCCTGCCACGGTCCGGGACATCCAGACCTGGTCCGGGCTGACCCAGCTCCGTGAGGTGACCGACGCGATGCGTCCCCGCCTCAGGGTCGCCCGGGACGAGAGCGGCGCCGAGCTGCTGGATCTTCCGGACGCTCCGCTTCCGGACCCCGACACCCCCGTCGCCCCGCGCTTCGTCGCCGAGTTCGACAATCTGATCCTCTCCCACGCCGACCGCTCCCGGGTCATCAGCGACGACGCCCGCAAAGCCATCTACACCAAGAACGCCCAGATCCCCGGCACTTTTCTGGTGGACGGCTTCGTCCGCGGAAGCTGGAAGATCACCGAAGCGCGGCGCGCGGCGACGCTGACCCTGACCCCGTTCGAACCCCTGCGCAAGGGGGACATCGACGCACTGACCGCGTCGGGCGCGGAGCTCCTCGCCTTCGCCGCGGACCGGGCGCAGACGCATGACATCCGCTTCGCCGAGCGGCCCGGCTGATCCTCGGTTCCCCCGGCCGGGCGGATTCACGCGCCGGTCGAGTGCGGCTCGAGTGCCCCGCGGGAGACTCGCAGAGGCATCGATTCCGACCAGGAGGCCATGAAATGACCACCGAAGCAATCCCCTCGACGTCCAGGGAAGTACGACTGGCGTCCCACCTCGACGGTGAGCTCACTCCCAAGAACTTCGAGCTCGTCGAGGCTCCGGTCCGCGAGCCGGGCGACGGGGAGCTGGTCGTACGCAATGACTATCTGCAGGTCAGCGCGGTGATGCAGGATCTGATGCGGGCCGATGCCGAGCTGCCCATGCCTCTGTTCCAGGTCGGCGAGGTCCTCTGGGGCTCGGCGGTCGGCACCGTACTCCGTTCCGACAACCCGGAGTTCGCCCCGGGTGACGTGGTGGCGAGCACGGACGGCTGGCGCGAGATCTCCACCGGCCCCGCCGACGGGTTCTGGAAGCTGGACGCCGGACTCTTCCCCAGCACGCTGCACTATCTGTGCCAGGGCCCGACGGCCTACCACGGCATGGTGGACATCGCCGAGGTCGGCGAAGGCGATGTCGTCTTCGTCTCCGGTGCGGCCGGCGGTGTGGGCTCGCTGGCGGGCCAGATCGCCAAGAACCGCGGTGCCAAGCGCGTCATCGGTTCCGCGGGCAGCAAGGCCAAGGTGAACTACCTCGTCGAGGAGCTCGGCTACGACGCCGCGTTCGACTACCACGACGGTCCGGTCGTCGACCGCCTCAAGGAGCTGGCCCCCGAGGGCATCAACGTCTTCTTCGACGTCGTCGGCGGTGAGCAGTTCGAGGCCGCCGTCCAGGCCGCGGCCCAGGGCGCCCGCTTCGCCCTCTGCGGAGCGCTGGCCGGCCAGGTCGGCGACAGCCTCGGCGGCTTCCCGCGGCTGGACATCATGACCTCGATCGTCCGCCAGATCTCCATCCGCCCCTTCGCGACGTACCACACCCCCGAGCAGATCTGGGCGTGGAACGAGGCCTTCAGCACCTGGCTGAGGGAAGGGAAGTTCGTCTTCCCGCACACCGTCGTCGAAGGCGGGGTTTCCGCTGCTCCCGATGCGCTGATCTCGATGCTGGCCGGTAAGTACACCGGCAACGTCGTGGTCAAGCTCTCCTGAACGCGGAAGGCCGGACCATGCCGACGCCACGGCCCACCGAAGAGCTGCGCGAGTTCGTCTCCCAGCAGCCGCAGTGGACACCGAGTGGTGCGGACGACGGGCTCGAACTCGCCTCCGTCGAGGTACCGCTGGACTACGCCGATCCCGGCGGCCCGCGGATCTCGATAGCGCTCAGCAGGCGCCGGGCGGCGGACGCCGCCCGGCGGCGCGGTGTCCTGCTGTCCGTCCACGGCGGGCCTGGGGGCGACAACGGCCACGGCCGGATGATGCCCGTCGAGCTCGTACGGACCACCCCGCTCAACGAGATCTACGATCTGATCGGATTCGACCCGCGCGGCACCGGGGCCTCGACCCGGCTCAACAGCGAGGACACACCGGCACAGGGTGTCTTCGACTCCCGGCCCCCGGACTCCGCGTTCGCCACTCTCACCGCGGACATGCGGGCGCGCGAGGAGGGCTGCCGGCGTATGGGCGGCGAGCTGCGCCCGCACATCAGCACCCGCAACACCGCACGGGACATGGACCTGATCCGGGCGATCCTCGGCGAGGAGCGGATCAGCTTCGTCGGTTACGCCTACGGAACGCTCGTCGGCGCGGTCTACGGCACCCTGTTCCCCGCGCACCTGGACCGAAGCGTCCTCGACTCCTCGGTCCACCCCGACTGGGACTGGCGGCAGCAGTTCATGTCGCAGGCCTGGGCGGTGCGGGAGAACGTCGACATATGGGCCGAGTGGGCGGGGCAGCGTGCCGGCCGCTACGGCCTGGGCACGGACGCCGAACAGGTGCTGGGCGCCGTCGAGGAGACCGCGGCACTGCTCGCCGGGCTGACCGAGGACGCCGTACTGCGCACCTCCTTCGACGGCATCATGGGCTCCCTCGCGCCGCTTCGGCCGCGCTGGGACACCCTCGCCCTCCTCGTCGGAGATCTGCGCAAGGCGGCGGGCACGGGGAACACCGAGGAAGCCCGGTCGCTGCTCGCCGGGCAGACCGCCTGGCGGCCCGGTTCATCGGGCGGCGGGCTGCGGGAGGCCGTGCTGGAGGCGGTGACCTGCGAAACCCCGTGGCCCACCGAACTGGAGGTCTACTACCGGGACATGCGGCACTTCCGGGAGCACTGCCCGTACGGCTACGGCGTACTGCGCGCACAGCCCTGGGTGGGGACCTTCGTCTCCTTCACCGCTCCGGAGGAACGCACCCCGGTCCGCCGGGACGGCTACCCCGCGGGGCTGGTCGTCCAGGCGGACGGTGACCCGCTGGACCACCACGAGGGAGCCACGGCCATGGCAGAGCGGCTGGACCACCGGCTGATCACGGTCGTCGACTCCGGTGGCCATGAGCTGTACGGGTTCGCCGGCAACAGCCAGGTCGACGAGCACGTCAACCGCTATCTGATGGACGGCGTCCTGCCGGACGGGCCGGTCTCCTGCGCCGGTGACCCGCGGCCGGACGTCCCGCCGGACACCGCATAGCGGTTCTCGCACAGGTATGGGGCCCGCATCCCGGCTTGGGACGCGGGCCCCATACGTATGACGGGGGCGGGAGAGACGGATCAGGACGAAGACGCCACCGCGCACTCCAGGCGCTCGGCGAGCGCGGCCACCGTCGGGGATTCGTACAGCCGCCGGATGGGCACTTCGACGCCCAGGGTCGCCCGGATACGGGAGGTCAGACGGCCGGCCATCAGCGAGTGCCCGCCGAGGTCGAAGAAGCTGTCGTCCAGGCCCACCGTGGGCACCTTCAGCACCTCGGCGAACAGGGCGCACAGCGCCCGTTCCCCGTCCGTCCGCGGCGCCCGTTCCCCGGCGGCGGCGGCCAGGGGGTCCGGCTCGGGCAGAGCCCGTCGGTCCACCTTGCCGTTGGGCGCCAGGGGGAATTCGGTCATCGTCACGAAGGCCGAGGGGACCATGTAGTCGGGCAGTGCCCCCGCGGCGTGCCGGCGTACGGAGGCGATATCCGCCGTGCCGATCACATAGCCCACGAGCCGCGGCCCTCCGGGCCGGTCGTTCCTGGCGACCACCGCCGCCTGGGCGACTCCGGGGTGGCCCAGCAGCGCGGCCTCGACCTCGCCCGGCTCGACGCGGAACCCGCGGATCTTCACCTGGTCGTCGGTCCGGCCGTTGAACTCCGCGTGGCCGTCCGGGTTCCAGCGGCCCAGGTCGCCGGTCCGGTACATCCGGGTGCCGGGCGGCCCGTACGGGTCGGCCACGAATCGTGCCGCGGTCAGGGCGGGGCGGTTGCGGTATCCACGGGACACCTGGGCCCCCGCGATGTACAGCTCTCCCTGCTCGCCGTCCTCCACCGGGAGGAGAGCCTCGTCGAGGATCCGGACCTGGACGTCCGGGATCACCGGGCCGAGCGGCGCGGAGGCCGGCCAGTCCGCCGGGTCGGGCGGGGCCGTGTACGTCGTCGCCACATGCACTTCTGCCGGACCGTAGACGTTGTGCAGCCGGAAGGGGGAGCGCAGGGCGAAGTCCCTGATCTGCCCCTCGACGTTCAGGGCTTCGCCGCCCTGGTACACATCGGTGAGCGAGTCGAGTGAGCTGCCGCATTCCTGTGCCGCCGCCAGGACGGCCTCGACCGCCGCCGTCGGGGCATAGAGCTCGTTCACCCCGTGGCGGTCGATCCAGTCGACGAGACCGGCCGGGTCACGGCGGAGTTCGTCGGTGGGTATCACCAGGGTCTTCCCCGCGACGAGCGTCGCGAGTATCTCCTGGACCGAGAAGTCGAATCCGATGGCGGTGAACTGGGCGGTACGGGTGCCGGGCCCTCCGGGCAGGGTCGAGCAGTGCCAGGTGATCAGATGTGTCAGGCCCCGGCAGGGCATCGCTATGCCCTTGGGCCGGCCCGTCGAGCCGGAGGTGTAGACGATGTAGGCGGGGTTCTCCGCCCGGAGCGGGCCGACGCGGTCGGCGTCCTGCGGATCGTGTCCGGCGCGGCGGTTCACGTCCTGCCGTACGGACGGTTCGTCGACGACCAGTTGCCACCCCGCGCCGTGGCCCGCCCCGGGCATCAGACCGGCCGTCTCCGCCGCGGTGATCACGCAGGCGGGCCGCGCATCGTCCAGGAGGTACTCGATCCGCTCCGCGGGATAGGCCGTGTCGACCGGCAGATACGCCGCACCGGCCTTGAGAACGGCCAGCAGCGCGACGATCAGATCCGCGGACCTGGGCAGAACGAGGGCGACCACGCTCTCGGGGCCGATGCCCCCGGCGATGAGATGGTGCGCCAGCCGGTTGGCGGCGGTGTTGAGTTCGGCGTACGACATCCGGACGTCCGCCGACTCCAGGGCGACGGCCGCGGGAGTACGGGCGGCCTGCGCCTCGAACAGCGCGGGCGGCATGACACCGGGCCCGGCCCCGGGTTCGGGCCCCCCGTTCATGGCCTCGGTCAGACTCCGGGGCCGCAGATCGGTCCACCGGCTTTCGGCATGGCGCAGACACGCGTCCCTGGTGTCCGGACCGAAGACCGCCCGCCAGCCCGCGGGCACGGCGAAATCCGCCGGCCAGAGCGAGAACTGGTCCTCGTCGTTGACCAGTGCGCGGTAGTGTCCGGCGGAGTTCTCGAATGGATTCATCACACCTCTCCTGGTGAGCCGGCTCCGCTGCCCCGGGGGCCGCGGTGGCCCCCGGGGGAAGGCGGATCAGACCGTGGCCGCGAGCTCGCGTACTGCGGCGAGCGAACCGGCCTGCGCCGAGTAGGGGTCGAGCGCGTCGGAGGGGTGGTACTCCAGGTCCACACCGACCCCGGCGCCGGTCTCCGTCGCGGCCTCGATGAGGACATCGAGCATCAGGTGGTCCTCCATCGCTATGCCCGTCGAGTCGAAGACGGTCAGCCGGTTGCGCAGGGCAGCGGCCGTCTCCGGTTCCGCGCAGAGCTGGGCGAGAGCGGGCCCGAGAGCGTCCGCCGTCAGCCGCTGGCATTCGCCCTCGCGCAGGGCCTGCTCGGGGTGGTCGGGGCAGACCACCGCTCGCTCCAGCAGCGCCGGCGGGAGCTCCGTCTTGCCCACGAGGTCCGCGCCGACGGCGTTGATGTGCAGATGCTCACGCACGGGGACGTCCGGGAACACGGGCGGGTGCCCCACACCGGTCGAGGTGGCGGTGGTGATGACATCCGCCCTCGCCGCGATCTCCTGCGGGGAGGCGAGCTCGATCTCGAGGCCGAGGAAGGAGACCCGCCGGGCGAAGGTGTCCAGGTGCGCCGGCTCGATGTCCCAGGCCAGAACCCGTTCCACCGGAAGGACCAGGCTCAGTCCGTGCAGTTGCGTCACGGACTGGGCACCGGTGCCGATCATGCCGACGGTGCGGCTGTCCGGGCGGGCGAGGGCGCGGGCGGCGATCGCCGATACCGCGCCCGTACGGATCGCCGTGGGCAGTACACCGTCCGCGATGGCGACCAGACGGCCGGTCGCATCGTCGAACCTGGTGAGTGTCCCGAGAATGGTCGGCAGCCCGAAGAGCTGAGGGTTGCCGGGGCTGTAGGAAACCGTCTTGATCGTGGTGCTCTCGCCGCTGGTGCGGTGCGGCATCCACTCGATGATCCCGGGGACCGGAGCGGACCGCAGGAACCCGTCGCGGAGGGGTGAGAGCTGTCCACCGTCGAGGTGCACCCGGCGGAAACCCTCGGTGAGCCGGTCGATGACCCGGTTCATGACCTCGGACCGTCCGAGCTCATCGAGTATCCGGCGTATGTCGGCCTGGGTTATCAGCAGCGATTCCACGAAATTCCCTCTCGGTCCGCTATCAGGTGTTCTCGAGGACAGGCGGTTCGACGGCGGCCCCGGAGGCGGCGTCGGTGCGGGTGTCCCGCGGGGCGTCGGCGCCGGAGTCCCGGGGGGCAGGCGTCTCCTCGAGCGGTACCCCGTGTCCGGCTCCGCCGCGGATACCGCGGGGCAGGGCGAGAGCGGCGAGAAGGCTGACGAGGAGCACGCCGGCGCAGACGAGGAAGGCGAGGCCGAAGCCGGATGCCATGGCGTGTTCGGTGAGCTCCGGAGTCGGCGTGGAGCCCTCGAGCTCCTCCGTGATCCGGGAGTTGGCAACCGCGACGAGAACGGCCAGTCCGGCCGCGCCGCCGAGCGTCTCCGTGGTGGTCAGCAGACCTGAAGCCAGTCCCTGCTGGTGGGACGGCAGATCGGAGGTGGCCGCGGTCGTCACCGAGGTCATCACCATGCCGAGGCCGAGCCCGAGCAGCAGGCTGGGGCCGAGGAGGTCGGCGGCGAACGTGGCGGTCTCGTCCGCGGCCGACATCCAGGCCAGTCCGACGACGGCCAGCGACAGACCGCCGATCAGTACGGGGCGCGGGCCCGTCGTGCCGACCACGACGGAGATACCGGCGGCGCCGATGAACACGCTGAGCGACAGCGGCAGATAGGCGACACCGGTCTGCAGCGGGCTGTAGCCGAGGACCTGCTGGAAGAGCAGGGTGAGGAAGTAGAAGGTGCCGGCGAGTGCGGCGCCGGAGCCCAGCATCACCAGGTTGGCCATCGAGAGCGACCGGCTGCGGAAGACGCCGAGGGGCACGAGCGGCTGCTTGGCGATCTTCGCCTGGTCGAACAGGAAGAATCCGAGCAGCGCGGCGGACAAGGCCAGGGCGGTGACGATCCTCGCCGAACCCCATCCGTACCGCTCGCCCTCGGCGATGCCGTACACCAGGGCCACCAGGCCGAAGGTGACCGACAGGGCGCCGACGACGTCCAGCTTCCGCTCCCCGGGGGCACGGGACTCGGGCACGGCGCGGGCGACCAGGAAGTACAGGACGAGGCCGATCGGCACGTTGATCAGCAGGACCCAGCGCCAGGTGGTCCACTCGGTGATGACGCCGCCGATGATGACGCCGAGGGCGCCACCGCCTCCGGCGACCGCTCCCCACAGGCCGAACGCCTTGGCGCGGGCGGCGGGTTCGGTGAACGTCGTGCCGAGGACGGTCAGCGTCGCCGGAGCCATGATCGCGGCACCGAGCCCCTGGAAGGCGCGGGCCAGGACCAGGGTCGTGGCGTCGTAGGAGAAGCCGCCTGCCAGGCTGGCGAGGGTGAACAGGACGATTCCGGCCAGGAAGAGCCTCCGGCGCCCGAACAGATCCGTCATCCGGCCGGCGAGCAGCAGAAAGCCGGCCGTCGGGATCATGAACGCGTTGACCACCCACTGCAGCGAGTTCTGATCGAATTTCAGGGCGTCGCTGATGGCCGGCAGGGCGACGTTCAGCACTGACGCGTCCAGCATCACCATGAGCTGGCCGAGGCAGCACGCCGCCAGGATCATTCCCGCCCTGGGCCGTACAGGACTCTGAGCCGACTTTTCCGGCGTCGTTCGAACGCTCATCGGAATAGCTCCTTCATTATCTTTGGTGACTCAAATCGTCCAGGGGGCACCTCGAAACACCCTCGAGACCGGCTCAACTTTCCTGCTGTCGAGCGGGAATTGAGCAGAGTGATGGTTAATCGACACCACTGATGGCCCGAGCAGAGGAGATGTCCGTGCGTTGGGAGAGCCTGTATGTAGCCGGCTTGGCGTCATACCTGCCACAACAGGTGGAGACCGCCGAGGAGGCGGTGGCCGCGGGGCGCTACGAGGAGCGGGACCGCGTCGCCAATGGAATCCGGCAGGTCCGGGTCGCCGGCGACCACGAGACCGGCCCGTTCATGGCGGCCGCCGCCGGCCGTGAGGCAGTGCGCCGTTCCGGGCACGCGCCCGGGGAGTTCGGCCCGGTGCTGCACGCCTACGTCAGCCACCAGGGGCAGGACCTGTGGACCCCGGCCAGCTACGTCCAGGGCGAGACGGTCGGCGGGCAAGGTCCGGCGGTGGAGGTGAGGCAGGGCTCGAACGGCGGCCTCGCCGCCCTCGACCTGGCCGCGTCCCACCTCGCCGCCCGCCCCGGCACCACGGCCGCGCTCGTCACGACCGGTGACGCCTTCCGGCTGCCGTACTTCGACCGCTGGTCCTCGGACCGGCAGCAGCCGCACGGCGACGCGGCCGGCGCGCTGGTGCTCTCGTCCCGGGAGGGCTTCGCCCGGATCCGGTCGACCGCGTGCTTCAGCGACCCTTCCCTGGAGCCCCTCTACCGCGGCACGGGATGGACCGACGCTCCCTTCCAGGACGGCAAGCCGCTGCAGCTCGGAGAGCGTCAGCAGGAGTATCTGATGCGCGAGGAGAACTCCTTCGACGTGGTCGGACAGCGGATCGCGGCCGGTTCGCAGGCGGTGCTCGGAACGGCCCTGCACGATGCGGGCATCGAGCTGTCCGACGCCCGTTTCTTTGTCCACCCGAATATCGCCGAGTCGATCGTGGAGTATTCCTTCTACGAGTACGGACTCGGCGTCGAGAGGTCTCGCACCGCATACGACTGGGCGCAGGATTACGGCCATATGGGAGCCGGTGACGAAATCATCGGGATGCATCACATCACCGAGAATCGCGATCCCCGTCCCGGAGATTTCCTCGTGGCCATGGGCGTGGGTGCCGGATTCGTCTGGACGGTCGCCGTCCTGGAATTCCTCCGAACTCCTCAGTAAAGGAACCTGATGCAGACTCAGCTCAAGGGGCGGTACACCTACGACAGCAGCACCGAGGCCATGACGGTGCACACGCTGTTCGAGCCGATACGCACGGACTCCCTCAAACGGCGTGATCTGATCCGGCTGGCCGCGGGGGTCGCCGGAGCGATCCAGGTGAAGGACTTCTTCACTCCCGAGCAGTGCGGGGCGATCGTCCGCGGGATCGAGAACCACCCGATGGGGAGTTACCGGTTCACCCCGCCCATGGCCAAGCTCGGCCCCGCCGCGTACGACTACTACAAGACCGGCTCCCTCGGTCCCGCGTACTTCGAACAGGCGGCGGTGGACGCGGAGGTCCGTGCCACCCTGCTGGACGGCAGCGACCCGCTGGACGCGGCCATCGCCCGGCTCACCGCGGCCTGGGGCGGCCCGATCGGCCCCGCGAGGTCCCGGGGCCGCGATCTGTTCGCCGGCATCATCCGGGAGATCAACAACGGCGCCCGGATGCACTTCGACGAGATCGCCCGTGAGTGCCCCACGGCCCTCGATCTCCCGCCGGTCTCCCAGCTCGCCTTCAACTGCCATCTCACCGTCCCGGACGGGGGCGGCGCAGCGGTGATCCACCGCCGCCGCTGGCGCCCCCTGGACGAGTACCACAGGGACGGCTACGGCTATCTTCCGGAGCTCGTCGAGGCGGAGCCGTCCGTCCGCATCGAGCCGGAGATCGGGGACGCGATCCTCTTCGATCCGCGGAACTTCCACAGCGTCGCCCCCATCACCGGCGGGCGCCGCGTCACCCTGTCCTTCTTCATCGGTGTGACGGGGGACGGCGAACTGACCGTCTGGTCCTGACCTTTCGTCCGCATCCGGACGAAAGACCGGAGGCCGGCCGGGGAGAAGGCTCCCCGGCCGGCCTCTTCGGCTGTGCGGTCAGCAGCCGTTGGGCTTGGAGCTCACCCGCTTGGCCGTGACCTTGGCCTCCACGCTCACGATGTAGGTGCCGTTGGCGTCATGGACCCTCGAGATACCGGAGCTGTTGAACGCATCGCCCTGCTGGACGGCCTTCTGGTTGACGTCCACGAATCCCGTCGTGGCCCCGCCGGCCCCGTACAGCCGCTCCCTGACCTGGTAGGAGAAGAGGTTGTCGCCGGTCCGCTTCCAGGTCCCCTTGCCCTCGCCGCCGCCGGCCTCACCGGGGTCGGAGGAGACAAGGCACACCACGCCGTTCTTGTGGAAGGACAGCGTCACATGGCCGCTGCCGTTCGCGTGCTGAACGGTGCCCTCCCAGCGCCCGACCGGGGTGCTGCTCCGCTTCCCCGCCTCCTCGGCCGTGCCGGCGTTGGCCGATGTCACCACGCCGACGGATATCGCCAGACCGACAGCCGACACCAGGACTCCGATCTTCCTGTTCACAAAAGACATCCCCGTTCCATCCTTCTCTCTCGGTGACTGCTGCGGAACAGCCCTTGGTCCTGTCCTGGACCTAGCTCAGGGCTCGGTGGAAAGTGCGGAGTTCGGCGGCGAGCACCTCGGGCCGCTCCAGGGCCGGGAAGTGGCCGCCGCTGTCCAGGTCGCGCCAGTAGCGAAGATCGGTGAAGCGTTCACGCGCCCAGGCGCGGGGCAGCCAGGCGTCCTTGGGGAACACCGAGCAGCCGGTGGGCACATGCGCCTGGAGCATGGGCTCCTTGTCGAAGCTCTCCCAGAACAGCCGGGCGGACGAGGCGCCGGTGCCGGTGAGCCAGTACATCGATACGGCGTCCAGCAGCCTGTCCCATCCGATCGCCTTGTCCAGGTCGCCGTCGTGGTCCACCCACTCCCAGAACCGGTCCACGATCCAGCCGAGCTGGGCGGCGGGCGAGTCGGCAAGGCCGTAGCCCAGTGCCTGAGGCCGTGTGGACTGGATGGCGGCGTAGCCGGAGCGGTTCTTGCCGAAGCCCGTCATACGGGCCATGGCGGCCTGGTCGCGCTCGTCCAGCTCGACCGGCTTCTCCGGCGGCCTGGCCAGCGGCATCGTGAGATGAACCCCCGCCAGATGCCCGGGGTCCGTGCTTCCGAGGGCGGCCGAGACCCACGAGCCCCAGTCGCCGCCGTGGGCGATGTACCGGTCGTACCCGAGGCGGGCCATCAGCTCCGCCCAGGCTTCGGCGGTGCGCCGGACCGTCCAGCCCGGCGTGGCCGGCTTGTCGCTGAAGCCATGGCCCGGCAGCGAAGGGCACACCACATGGAAGGCATCCGCCGGGTCGTCCGGATCGGTGAGCGGTCCGATGATGTCGAGGAACTCCACGACCGAGCTGGGCCAGCCGTGCGTCATCAGCAGCGGGGTGGCCCCCGGATGCGGGGAGCGCACATGCAGGTAGTGGATGCCGAGGCCGTCGATCCGGGTACGGAACTGCGGCAGGGCGTTCAGCCGGGCCTCGGTGGCGCGCCAGTCGTAGTCCTCCGCCCAGTGGCGGCACAGTTCCTGCACCTGAGCCAGCGGCGCACCCTGGGACCAGTCGTCCACGGTCTCCTCGTCCGGCCAGCGGGTTCTGGCCAGCCGCTGCCGCAGATCGTCCAGTGCGGTCTGCGGGATCTCCACCCTGAAGGGCTCGATCACTGCGCTCACCCTTCCTACCTCCTCCGCGATGTGACGTGCTGTCTCTGCGAAGTTAGAAGGCCGTCCTACAGCCCCGGTCGAGCTGCCGGCGACGGCAGCAGCTCCGCGATCTCCGCATCGGACAGTCCGCATTCGGCCAGGACGTCCCGGGTGTGCTCGCCGGTCCGCGGAGCGGGGCCGGGCAGCCGGGCGGCTGTCCGGTCGAACCTCGGCACGGGGGCGGGCTGCAGAACGCCTCCGTCGTCGGCGCGGTAGGTGCCGCGGTCCCGGTGGTGCGGATGCCCGGCGGCCTCGTCGAGGGACAGCACCGGGGTCACACAGGCCTCGGTGCCGTCGAACACCGCGGTCCACTCGTCCCGCGTCCTGGTGGCGAACAGCCGGGCGAACTCCTTTCGGAGCACGGGCCAGTTGTCCTGGCTGTCGCGGTCGGGCAGAGCCTGCGGGTCCAGGCCGAGGCCGGACAGGAGGGCGCGGTAGAACCGCTCTTCCAGGGCACCGACCGCCACGTGACGGCCGTCGGCGCAGAGGTACACGTCGTAGAACGGGGCGCCCGTGTCGAGCACGTTCCGGCCCCGCTCGTGCCGCCACTCACCCGCACCGGCCATCGCGGCCAGCATGCCGAGCATCGAGGCGGTGCCGTCCACGATCGCGGCGTCCACGACCTGGCCGAGCCCGGACCGCTGCCGTTCATGGAGCGCCGCCAGGATCCCGAACGCCAGCGGCAGCCCGCCGCCGGCGAAGTCCCCGAGGAGGTTCAGCGGCGGTACGGGCGGCCCGCCTGCCCTGCCGATGGCATGCAACGCACCGCTCAGGGCGATGTAGTTGATGTCGTGTCCCGGTGAGGACGCCAGCGGGCCGCTCTGCCCCCAGCCGGTCATCCGTGCGTACACCAGCCGAGGATTGCGGTCCCGGCACACCTCGGGTCCGATGCCCAGCCGCTCCGCGACACCCGGACGGAACCCCTCCACCAGCACATCGGACCGCTCGACGAGTCGCAGCAGCGCTTCGACGGCAGCGGGGTTCTTGAGGTCCAGGGCCACGGAGCGGCGGCCGCGGTCGAGCACACGGTGCCAGTCCGGATACGACCGTGCTCCCCGGGCCCGGTCGACCCGGGTCACCTCGGCGCCCAGATCGGCCAGCAGCATGCAGGCGTAGGGGGCGGGCCCGATGGCGGCCAGTTCCACGACACGCAGCCCGCTCAGCGGCCCGCCGCTCACAGGATTCTCCATACCGGGACGCTAGGAATCCGGCCTGCAGAGCTCCTCGAGCCGGCCTCGGCCGTGTCCGCACGCCGTCCGCCGGAATTCGACCTGGCCCCTAGCCCGCCTCCCTAGCCTCCATCCGTCCGGATTTACCCCTGACGAAGGACTTCGCATGACCACGAGCGCCATCGAGCCCGGCGGTGAAGCCGAGACCAAGACCTTCCCGTACCAGCGGTCCTGCCCCTTCAGCACTCCGCCCGAGTACACCGAGATGGTCGACAAGGACGTCTCGGAGGTCACCCTGACCGGCTCCGGGCTGCGTATCTGGACGGTCACCGGCTACGACACCATCCGGCAGCTCCTCACCGACCCGCGCGTCAGTGCCTCGCGCAAGCACGCGAACTTCCCCTTCTACTTCATCGCCCCGCCCGAGTTCCGTACCGAGACCTCCTTCATCGGCTACGACGGCAAGGAGCACACCACCACCCGCCGCAAGGCCGCGCTGACCTTCACCAACCGTCAGGTGCAGCGGCTGCGCCCGCGGATCGAGGAGATCGTCGACGAGCACATCGACAAGATGCTCTCGATGACCCCGCCGATCGACATGCACCATGTGTTCTCGCTGCCGGTGCCCATGACCGTCATCTGCGAACTGCTCGGCATCCCCCACGACAAGCACGACTTCTTCATCAAGCACGGAACGGCCCTCCTGGGCGGCCACAGCACGGCGGAGGAGCGCCAGGCCGCGATCGTCGAGGTGAACGCCTACGTCGACGACCTCATCCAGCTCAAGAAGCGCGAGCCCGGTGACGACCTGCTCAGCAGGGCGATGGCCGACTACGCGTCCTCGGGCGAGGAGTACACCGACCGCGATCTGTTCAACATGGTCCGGCTGCTGATGAACGGCGGCCATGAGACCACCGCGAGCCAGATCTCCCTGGGCACCGCGTGCCTGCTGGAGAACCCCGACCAGCTGGAGCAGCTGCTGGCCGACCCGTCCCTGGCCAAGCCCGCCGTCGACGAACTGGTCCGGATCGCCACCATCGGCGACACCGCCGTACCGCGGGTGGCCCTGGAGGACATCGAGATCGGCGGCCAGGTGATCCGCAAGGGTGACGGCATCCTCTGCCTCGGTCTTGCTGCCAACCGTGACCCGGAGGTCTTCCCCGAGCCCGAGAAGGTCATCCTCAGCCGGGGCAGCCGCAAGCACCTGGGCTTCGGTCACGGTGTGCACCACTGCATCGGCGCGGACCTCGCCCGGCTGGAGCTGGAGATCGTGTGGAGCAAGCTCTTCCAGCGCATCCCGACGCTCCGGCTCGCCAAGCCCTTCCTGGACATTCCCCGCAAGGAAGGCGCGGTCATCTACGGCCTCTGGGAGCTGCCCGTCACCTGGTGACGGCCGACCCGGTCCCGAGAACGACAGCGACAGTCCGAGGAGAGCGCCATGGCCAAGATCACCTACAAGCACCCCAACGGCACCGAGACCGTGGTCGATGTCCCTTCCCCCAACACGGTCATGCGCGGGGCGAAGATCAACAACATCGACGGCATCGAAGCCCAGTGCGGCGGTTCGGCCCAGTGCGGGACCTGCCACGTCTATGTCGACGAGGCCAACACGCTGCCTCTGCCGCCGATACACGAGTCCGAGGACGACGTCCTTTACGGGACGGCGTGCCCGCGCCGCGACAACAGCCGGCTGAGCTGCCAGCTGCCGGTCACGGACGCGATCGACGGACTGGTCGTGCACCTGCCGGAGAGTCAGTCCTGATGTCCGAGCCCTCGATCGTCGTCGTCGGCGCCGGCCAGGCCGGGACCGACCTGGCCGCGGCTCTGCGGAGCCGCGGCTTCTCCGGCCGGATCAGCCTGGTCGGGGAGGAGGAGTCGCTCCCCTACCGTCGTCCGCCCCTGTCCAAGGCCTTCCTGGCCGGAAAGGCCGGGCAGGAGGACCTGGAGCTGCTGCCCGAGACCTTCTACCGCGACCAGGACATCGGGCTGTTGCTCGGCGAGCGCGTCGTGGAGATCGAACCGGAACGCCGCCGGGTCCTGCTCATGTCGGGCGACCGACTCTCGTACGACCGGCTCGTCCTGGCCACCGGCGCCCGCCCGCGCATCCTGCCGGTGCCCGGCGCGGACCTGGACGGAGTCCTGACCCTGCGCGGTCTCGGCGACGCCACCGCCGTGCGGGAAGGGCTCCGGGAGGGCGGGCATCTCGTCGTCGTGGGCGGCGGATTCATCGGGCTCGAACTGGCCGCCACCGCGCGCACCCTCGGGCTCCGGGCCACCGTCGTCGAAGCGGGCCCGCGCCTCATGGCCCGCTCCGTGAGCCGGGCCATGTCGGACCACCTGGGGGCGGAGCACCGCAGGCAGGGCACCCGTGTCCTCCTCGGCCGCGAGGTGACGGCACTGCACGGGGACGCGGCGGGTCACGTCAGGGTGGTCGAACTGAACGGCGGGGAGCGGATCCCCGCCGATCTGGTGGTGATGGGAGTCGGTGTACGGCCCAATGTCGAGGCGGCCGCCGACGCGGGCCTCGCCACCGGCGGGGGCATCCTCGTCGACCGGCTGCTGCGCACCAGCGATCCGGCGATCCACGCCATCGGGGACTGTGCCCGCTTCCCCAGCCCGCACACCGGCCGCGCGCTGCGTCTGGAATCGGTGCAGAACGCCTCCGACCAGGCCCGCTGCGTCGCCGCCACCATCTGCGGGGACCCGGTGCCGTACGCAGCGGTCCCGTGGTTCTGGACGGAGCAGTACGGCATACGCCTGCAGATCGCCGGGATCACCGACGACCACGACCGTACGGTGACCGTGGGGGATCCCGCGGACGGGCGCTTCTCCGTCTTCTGCTTCCGTGGAGAGACGCTGCTGGGCACCGAGTCGGTGAACCGGCCCGCGGACCACATGATCACCCGCCGGCTGCTCGCGGCCGCGGGCGGGCCCGGACTGACCCCGGACGACGTCGCCGGTCCCGGCTTCGATCTGAAGTCGTACCGGCGGCCGGAACGGCAGCCCGTGTAGGACGTGTTGGCTCCCCTGCCACCCTGCCACCCCCGCGTGCCCTCCAGGCTTCTTCGTCGGTCCGGAGGGCACGCGGGGGTTCACGTCTGCTCGGCATGGCCCACGCGCCGCGCACGCCCGCTCCCCGAAGAACTCGACGGGTCCTGGACCGCGCGCACTCGCGCCCCCGCCCGGATCCTGCCTGGCGGTCGTGCCGGGTCCGCGACGACGGCGACGCCACTCCCCCGGCCATCGCCGGGGGAGTGGCGCATGCGCTCATGTACGCCCTGTACGAGAGGGCTCCCCGGGCTCGGGGCCGGGGAGCCCGGGGAGCTCCGTCAGAAGCCCCCTGCGGGCCGGCTTTCGAGCATCACCCGGACAGGGCCTGTTCGCGGCGTCACCGGTCGGCGTGGGAGCGCTCCTCGGTCCGCAGGGCGGCCGGTTCCGCGGCCCGTGGCCCCTTGCGCCCCGGCACTCCCAGAGCCGCCAGCAGCCCCGCCGCGGCGAATCCGGCCGCACCGAGCAGCGCCCAGCCGTAACCGTTGACCAGGGCCTCCTCCATCCGTGCTGCGGTCACGGCCCGGCCGCCGGCGCCGAGTTCGGCGTCGGTCCTGGCGGCGGCGAGCGTGGCCAGGGACACCAGTCCCGCCGCGCTGCCGAGCTGGCGGGTGGTGTTGAGCAGCCCGGACGCGAGCCCGGCCTGCTCCCGTGGCAGTCCGGCCGTCGCCGCGTTCGTCGTGGCGTTGAGGACCGCGCCCATGCCGAAGCCCAGCAGCAGGGCGGGCCCGAGGAGGTCGGCGGTGAAGCCTGCGTCCCCGTCCACCTGGGCAAGCCACAGGAGTCCGGTGAACGCCAGGGCCAGCCCACCGAGGAGAACCGGTCTCGGGCCCGTACGGGGAACCAGTGAGGAGACACGCCAGCCCCCGATCGCCAGGCCCAGCGACATCGGCAGGTAGCACAGTCCGGTGCGCAACGGGCTGTATCCCAGCACCAGTTGGAGGATCAGGGTGAAGAAGTAGAAGGTGCTGAACAGCGCGGCGATGCTGAAGAAGGCCACCAGATTGGCCGCGGCGACCGAGCGGTTGCGGAAGACCCGCAGCGGGATCAGCGGGTGTGCGGCCAGCTTCGCCTGGATCAGCACGAAGAGGGCCAGCAGGGCGGCGCCCGCGGCGAGTGCCGTGGCGACCCGCGGCGAGGTCCAGCCGTAGGTCTGTGACTCGGCGACACCGTAGACGGCCGCCATCAGACCGAGTGTCACCGTCACGGCGCCGGGGACGTCGAGTGCGGGACGCTGTCCTGGCCGCCGTGACTCCGGGACGACCCAGCGGACCCCGGCGAACAGCACGATGCCGATGGGCACGTTCACCAGCAGGATCCAGCGCCAGGAGAGCCACCCGGTGATCACTCCGCCGAGGAGCACACCGACCGCGCCGGCCGCTCCGGACACCACGCTCCACATCCCGAAGGCCTTGGCGCGGGCGGCGGCCCCGGTGAAGGTGGTGCCCAGTACGGTCAGGGTCGCCGGCGTCATGACCGCCGCGCCGAGCCCCTGGAATCCCCGGGCCAGTACGAGGGTGACGGGATCGTCCGCCGCACCCCCGACCGCGCTGGCGAGGGTGAACAGCGCGACACCGGACAGAAAGACCCTGCGCTGCCCGAAGAGGTCGGCGAGCCTCCCGCCGAGCAGCAGAAACCCGCAGACCGCAATGGTGTAGGCGTTGTTGACCCACTGCAGGCTGTGCCGGTCGAAGCGGAGCTCGTCCGCTATGGAGGGCAGGGCGACGTTCACGATCGAGGCGTCGAGCACGTTCATGAACTGGCCGAGGCAGCAGGCGGCCAGGATGAGTCCGAGCCGGGGAGGGGCGCCGGAGCCCTCCCGGGCCCCGGCCGCCTCCGCCCCGCGGACCGCGGACCGGCTCACTGCTCCGGACCGAGCATCGCCGTCGCGAAGCTCTTCCGCGCCGAGGTGTCGTACTGCAGCGCCACATGGCTGGTCGCCACGCTCACATCACGCCAGAAGCGCTGGAGGGGCTGCGCTTGCGCGAGACCGCCCGTGCCCGCCGCATGGATCAGCAGGTCCACCGCCTCGCGGAGGAACTCCGCGGCCACGGTCGCGTTCCGCTCGCTGCGCGCCAGGGTCCCCGGGGTGAAGTCGTGCGCGTCGGCGGTGGCGGCGTTCTGCTCCACGAGGCTGCGTGCGGCGTCGATCCGGCCGGAGGCGCGGAGCAGCGTGGTCTCGGCGGCAGGGGTGCGGCGCTTCCCCGTCAGGGTGGCGGCGAAGGCCCCGAGCGCGCCGGTGGCGGCGCCGATGGCGGGGGCGATGAACGCCAGTCCCCCGGCGGCCGGGAGGGGCACGTTGTGCCCGGGCACCGTGGAATGGGCGTTGCGGCCCGAGAGCATCTCCGTACGGACGAAGGACAGATGGCGGGGCACGAAGGCGTCCTCGATCACCAGGGTGTGGCTGCCGGTGGCCCGCATACCGATGCTGTCCCAGGTCTCGCGTATCGCGCACTCCGCCTGCCGTACGGCGAAGAAACGCAGCTCGGGCGGCCCTTCTGCGCCGGGCACCGCCGCGCACACCAGGACCCAGTCGGCGAACACGACGCCGCTGACATAGCCCCAGGTGCCGCTGAGCCTCCAGCCGCCGTCCACGGGCACGGCCCGGCCGGCGGGCGGCAGGCCCGCCGCGATGACCGTGTCGGGGCCCTCACCCCAGACCGCCCGGTGGCCCTCCTCGGGAAGGTGAGCGGCGAACCGTGCCGCATGGGCGGTGAGGGAGGCGATCCAGGCAGTCGCGGCGCATCCCTCCCCGACGGTGGCGACGGCCCGCGTCAGCTCGCCGAACGAGCCCTCGGTGCCGCCCCACCGGGAGGCCACGAAGTGCCGGGCGAACCCCTGCGAACGCACCGCGTCGACGACCTCGGGCGAAAGGACCCCCGTACGGTCGGCGTCCACCGCGTGCTCGCCGGCGAGTATGCGCAGCTTCTCGGCGTCGACGGTCATCGCAGTACGGCCTTGGCGAAGAGTTCGAGCGTCTCGCCCGGGCTCGGTCCGTCCAGGGCACGGTGGATCGCCTGGGCGTCCGGGCCGTGCCGGTGCAGCTTCACATGGGCCAGCTCGACCTTCGTCGTGGTGGCGTCGACCGGGGTGATCGTCACTTCGATCTCGCTGGCCCGCTCATCGTCCGGGATGGACTGCCAGCGGCCGTCGATGCGCCACGTCATCGAGAGCCGGAAGGGCGGCTCCCAGGTGAGGACACGGCCCCAGGCGATCTCGTTCCCCTCGGCGTCCCACTCGTAGTAGCGCCCGCCCACACCCGGCTCGAAGGCCAGGCCGATCCGCTCGTTCTTCAGCAGTACGTGTGTGGGCGGCCACCAGTCCTCGGGCCGCTCGGTGAAGACCTTGAAGCAGTGTTCGGGCGTGGCCGCCACGGTCACCGACTTCCGTACATCCGGAATGGACTGCTCGGGCATGGGCCCTCCTCGCTGCGTTCCTGCACATCGGGCGGGCCCACGGTCCCGGGCGGGGCTCGACGGGGTGTCGAGCCCGGCTCGAAGGCCCCGGTTCCAGGCGGAGTCGAGGCGGAGTCGAGAGCTGCGCAAGGACCGGGGGTCACGGTCGTCGCTACCCAAGCCCACGACCATGGGAGAGCACGATGACAGACGCGGGACGACGGGTCGCTTTCGTCACCGGCGCCACCAGCGGAATCGGCCTCGCCGTGACCGAGCTGCTGGCCCGGCAGGGCATCGCGGTGTTCGGCTGCGCACGCAACGAGGAGAACGTCACGACCCTGGTGAAGCGGATGCGCCAGGAGGGCTACGAAGTGGCGGGAGCGGCATGCGATGTCTCCTCCACCGAGCAGGTGCGTGACGCGGTGGCCGCGGCGGTACGGGAGTTCGGCCGGATCGACATCCTGGTCAACAACGCGGGCAGGGGCGGCGGCGGGGTGACCGCGGACATGGAGGACGCCCTCTGGCTCGATGTGATCGACACCAATCTCAACGGCACCTTCCGTGTCACCCGTGAGGTGCTGAGCACCGGCCGGATGCGGGACGGCGACTGGGGCCGGATCGTCAACATCGCCTCCACGGGCGGAAAGCAGGGCGTCGAACTGGCCGCGCCTTACTCGGCGTCCAAGCACGGCGTCATCGGCTTCACCAAGGCGGTGGGCAAGGAGCTGGCCAAGAGCGGCATCACGGTCAACGCGGTCTGCCCGGGCTATGTGGAGACCCCGATGGCGCAGCGGGTGCGCGAGGGCTACGCCGGGCACTACGGAGTGAGCGAGCAGGACATCCTCGAGAAGTTCAACGCGAAGATCCCGCTGGGCCGTTACTCCACTCCCGAGGAAGTGGCGGGGCTGGTCGGCTATCTGGTCTCCGACCTGGCGGCGTCGATCACGGCGCAGGCGCTCAACGTCTGCGGCGGGCTGGGCAATTACTGATGCGCACCGAGACGGAAGTCCCGACCATGGCCGAGGTTTCCCCGCTTTCCCCACTGCCGGAGTCCGCGACCGCCCTGGTGGCCCCGCCCGACACGGCCGCGTTCCGTGCGGCCATGGGCCGCTTCCCCACCGGTGTCGCCCTGCTCACCCAGGGCAGCGGTGACAGCACCAGTGTGATCACCCTGAACAGTCTGGTCTCCGTGTCGCTCGACCCGCTGCTGATCCTGGTCTCCGTCAAGGCGGACGGCAGGATGCGTCCCCGGGTCGCCGCGGCCGGGAGCTTCGCCGTCAGTGTGCTGGGCACCCGGCACCAGGACCTGGCCAAGGATTTCTGCCGGCCGGACCGCCCGGCGGGCCGGGCCGCGATGCACCGTCTCGGCGCGGTCGAGGGGATCACCGGCAACGCGGTCCTGCCCTCGGCGGAGGCGTCCTTCGAGTGCGTGCTCGACGCCGAGCACGTGACCGGGGACCACACGCTGCTGATCGGCCGGGTCGTGGCGCTCGCCACCGCGCAGACCGCCACCGATCCGCTCGTGTTCCATCAGGGCCGGTTCATCCCGCTGCCCGTGTCCACGGCGGAGGCGGCATGACGACGACGACCGTGGGGTCCGCCTCCGGGGGGCCGGCCACGGCACCTGCCTCGCTGCGGCCCGTGGCGGACGGGGTGTACGCCTTCGTCCAGCCGGACGGGGGCTGGTGTCTCAACAACGCCGGCCTGGTGGTCGGTTCGGACCGCAGTGTGCTGGTCGACACCGCGGCGACCGAGGCACGTACCCGCCGGCTGCGGGAGGAGACCGAGCGGCTGGTGCCGGGCGGACCGGACTTCGTGGTCAACACGCACTTCCACGGAGACCACACCTTCGGCAACGGGCAGTTCGCACCGCGCTCGGTGATCGTGGCGCACGAGGGCTGCCGTGCCGACAGCGCCGAAGCGGGCCTCGGGCTGCGCAACCTGTGGCCGGACGTGGAGTGGGGCGAGACCCCGCTGGTCCTGCCCTCGCTCACCTTCCGCGACTCGCTCACCGTGCACGCGGGGGATGTGCGTGTCGAGCTGCTCTCGGTGGGCCCCGCCCACACCCACGACGATGTGGTCGTGTGGGTGCCGGAGCGTTCGGTCCTCTTCACGGGCGATGTGGTGTGGTCGGGTGTCACCCCGTACGTCCTGATGGGGTCGGTGTCGGGCTCGCTGCGGGCCCTGGACAGGCTGCGGGCGCTCGGGGCCGAGACGGTGGTGCCCGGGCACGGTCCGGTGGGCGGCGGTGAGCTGATCGACGAGACCGAGGCCTATCTGCGGTGGGTCCAGCGGCTCGCGGAGGACGGTGTCCGGCGCGGGATCGAGCCGTTGCGCGCGGCCGAAGAGGCGGATCCGGGCGCCTTCGCGGGGCTCGTCGACCCCGAACGGCTGGTGGGCAATCTGCACCGTGCCTACGCCGAGATCCACGGGCTGGCTCCCGGGGCCCGTATCGATGTGCTGGCGTCCTTCAAGGAGATGGTCGCCTTCCACGGCGGGCTGCCCGCCTGCCACGCCTGACCGGGGAACGACCGACAAGTGCTGTGACCGAGAGGAGGCGTCGATGACGACGATCCTGCTGGAACGGACGGTGGAGCAGCCGCTGTCCCTGCTGGAACGGGCAGTGGCGGAGCCGCTGTCCCTGTGTGAGCGAACCGTGGAGGAGCCGCTGTCCCGGTGGGAGTGGCCGGCCGTCTACCGGCCGTCCCCCGCTCCCTGCGCCGAACCCGCCTGGGTGCCCCTGCTGCTGGCGGGCGACCCGGACGACGACGGCAGCGAGCCGCACATCTGCCGTGGCATCGACTGAGCGCACACCGCGCACCTGCACGACGCGCAGGAACGAGCGCCCCGTGCCCGGACAGGCCCCCAGAGAGCAACTGGAGGGGCAGGTCCGGGCACGGGGCGCTCGTGGGGTCAGGACGCGGGCGGCGCGGCCGGTGTGTCGCGGTGGATCACCCGCGACCGCGTGAACAGTCTGCCGTCGACACGGACCAGGACGTCGTCGACGGTGAACGTGGGCTGGAAGGTGACACGGCCCTCGCGGTCGGTCTGGGTGACAAGGGTGTAGTACGAGACGTTGAGGACGTCCGGGTTCGCCGGGTCGGCCTCGATCAGCAGATGGTCGAACCAGTGGCGGACGGCGATGTCCTGATAGCGCGGGAGGTTCGCCCGCATGCCGGCGATCATCTCCTCACGGCCGCGCTGGCGGTGACCGCCCGCGTGCACGACCTCCCCGTCGTCGGTGAAGGTGTCCGCGAACCCCTCGATGTCGAGGGCGTCGACCCGGCGCATCTGCTGGGCGTAGAAGGTCTGTACCTCGGCGTAGACATCTCCGGTGACCTGGTACCGGAGTGTCCCGACCGGCTGAGGCATGGCAACTCCTCTCGAGACGCCGCCCTCGTGGCCGCGCGACTGCTCCCAGGCTGCCGAACGCGCCTGCAGCACGAGTGGAGAGCGGCTCGGAGAAATGAGGCCCCGGAGGACGGTGACCCGGATAGGCTTGCATTGACATGAATGTGCACGCATAACTATCCAGAGAGGTGACTCATGGTCGATACGCCCCAGGGCTTCGCCGTCCATGTCGCTCCGGTCGGCGCCGGCGACGACGGCCGGGACGACTTCACCGTTCTGCTCTCCACGGAACCCGCACGGGTCAGCGCGGTGTTCACCCGGTCCCGTTTCGCGGGCCCCTCCGTCCTGGTGTCCCGGGAGGCCGCGGCCGACGGTGTCGCCCGCGGCGTCGTGGTGGTGGCACGCAACGCGAACGTCGCCACCGGCGCCCAGGGCGCCGCGAACGCACTCGAGGTACGCGACACGGTCGCCAAGGCGCTCGGCCTGCCTCCCGGCGAACTGCTCGTCGCCGCCACCGGAGTGATCGGCCGGCAGCTCCCGATGGAGAGCATCCGCGCCCATATCGCCACGCTCACCTGGCCGTTCCCCGTGGACCGGGACTTCGGGGCAGCGGCACGGTCCATCATGACCACCGACACCCGCCCGAAGATCGCCACCGCGCGGGTCGGCGCGGCCACGATCACCGGCATCGCCAAGGGCGTGGGGATGCTGGAGCCGGACATGGCCACCCTGCTCACCTTCTTCGCCACCGACGCCCGGCTGGCACCCGAGGTGCAGGACAGGGTGTTCCGCGAGGTCATGGACCTCACGTTCAACGCCGTGAGCATCGACACCGACACCTCCACGTCGGACACGGCCGCGCTGTTCGCGAACGGGCTCGCCGGCGAGGTCGACCCCGGGGAGTTCAAGGCCGCGCTGCACCGCGTGGCACTCGATCTGGTGAAGATGATCGCCTCCGACGGCGAGGGGGCGAGCAAGCTCATCCAGGTGGAGGTCACGGGCGCCCGCGACGGCGCACAGGCGAAGCGGGTCGGCAAGTCGGTTGTCAACTCCCCGCTGGTGAAGACCGCCGTCCACGGCTGCGACCCCAACTGGGGGCGGGTCGCCATGGCCATCGGCAAGTGCAAGGACGAGACCGACATCGACCAGGACCGGGTGACCATCCGGTTCGGGGACGTGGCCGTCTATCCGCCACGGGCGGACGACACCGGCGAAGCCGCCGTGCTCGAGGCGCTGACGGAGTACCTGCGCGGCGACGAGGTCGTCATCGGCATCGATCTCGGCATCGCCGACGGAGCCTTCACCGTCTACGGATGCGATCTCACCGAGGGTTATGTGCGGCTGAACTCCGAATACACCACCTGAGGGCTGTCCGGACGGCCGAAGTGCCCCTGGCCGGACCTGACAGCCGGCCCGCGACGGTGGACGACTCCGCCGTCACCGCCCTGACCGACGCGGTACGCAGACGCGGCACCGCGTCCGTCACACGGGTGCCGGCGCCGCGGCCGTACGAGCCCCTCGACATCACGGGCCAACTCACGGACCGGGGCGGATCCTCCGGGCCTTGAGGCCTCTCCGGGGCTGGAGGCCTCTCCGGGGGTTTTGACGGATCTCCGCGGCGTCGCTCCGGCTGCCGTCCGCGGCTCGGACGGCAGCGGACACGGGATCGCCGCTGCCCGCCCTCACCCGCCGGCAGCGGCGGTCCCTTCCTCCGCGCCGGTGATTCCGGCCGTCCCCAGGCCGGATTCCCGGACGTTCCCCAGAAGCCCGTTCCCCGGCCTCAGGCCGCCTTCAGATAGCGCTCGTCCTGCTGCAGCACCGCCTGCATCGTCGCCCTGAGCTTCACGCCCGGGCTGATGCCGATCTGCTCGCGCAGCGTGCGCCGTGCCCGGTGGAAGATCTGGATGGCGTCCGCCTGCCGCCCGGCCCCGTAGTAGGCCTTCATCAGGCCGATGTAGAGGTCCTCACGGAGCGGGTCCTGGTCGACGAGCTCCGACAGCTGGGCGATCGCGTCCTCGAACCGGCACCGCCCGATGTCGATCCGGGCGCGCAGTTCGATCGCGGCGGTCCGCTCCCGGTCCAGGCTCTCGGCGTGGAGGCGGAGCCGGCCGGAGGTGACGTCCGTCAGCGCCGCGCCCTTCCACATCGCCAGGACGGCGTCGATGCGCTGTCCGGCGGCCTCGAACTCCCCACGCGCGTAGAGTTCGCGGATCTCCCTGACCCCTTCGCGGAACACGAACAGGTCGATACGCACGGCTGGCACGTGCAACTGGTAGCCGAGACGGTGGGAGACGAGGACATCCCTCGCCAGCCCGGCCGCCTCCAGCGCGGTACGGATCCTCCAGGTGGTGGTCTGCAGCTGTCCCGAGACCGTGCGCGGCGGTTCGCCGTCCCAGGAGTCGGCGATGATGGCGTCCTTGGTGACGACCTGTCCGGGCTTCAGCGCGAGAGCTGCGAGGAACCGCACCTGTCGCTGGCCCTGGACCGGAATGGGTACGCCTGCGTTCAGCAGTGCCACGGGTCCGAGGAGCTGGACCGTCAGGCGTCTTGCGCTGTTCAAGGTACTTCCCCCCCTCGTGGGTGCGCATGATGTCGGGGGGCACGCGCCGCATCGGCGGTGTCTGCGCTTCTGCCGCTGTCGCGTACCCCCCGTCTGCCGTGCTGCCGGGTCCGTGCGGCCGGGGTCCGATCAGACGAAGGACCTCGGGCCCACTGCCCGCGTGCTATCCCGGCGTCGCCGAGATCGTTGCGTAGTCGTACATACCGTATGCCTGTGACATCGTGACGTTCGCGGCCCCGGGGCCCCGGTACACCACGGATCTCACGTACATGTACGGGCACATCACCGCGCTGTCCATCGCCAGGCGGTCCACCTCGGCCCAGATACCGGCTCGTGCGTCCGGGTCGGCCGTGGCGATGCCCTCGTCGAGCAGACGGTCGATCCGGGGATCGGCCAGCTCTCCGAGATTCTGGTTGCCCGACTCCTTGACGGCGCGGGAGTCGGCGATCTGCTGGAGGAACCCGAAGCCGTCCGGGAAGTCGGCGGCCCAGCCGAACATCACGATGCCGATTCCGTGTTCCCTCAGATAGGCGGGGACACCGGCGCAGGTCGTGAAGTACTCGCCCGAGGTGAAGGCGGTGACCTCCGCGTCGATGCCCACCCTGGCCAGGCCCGCGGCGAGGGCCATGGCGGCATTCCATTCCTTGCGCCGGTCCTCGCGTGCGGCGATCCGCACCGGGAAGCCGTCCGGCATTCCCGCGAGGGCCAGTTCACGGCGCGCCGCCTCCAGATCGCCCGTGGCGTCGGGGCCGACCGGGTATCTGTCGTGCGGCGCGTATCCGGCCACGGTGGGCGGCAGCAGTGTGGTGGCGATGTCGCCGGCCGGCTCGCCCCCGTACGCGGCCCGCATGGCCTGCTTGTCGGTGGCGTACTGGACCGCCCGCCGGGCGTGCACGTTCGCCAGCGGACCGATGTGCTGGTTGATGCAGTACAGCCAGACGAATCCGGTCCGCGGATTGTCGACGTGCTCCCGCAGCGAGGCGTCGGCCAGCAGCTGCTCCTGGGTCTCCGGCTGCACTCCCACACCCGCGAGGTCGATGTCCGCCTCGCCCGCCAGCAGCATCCGGTCGACCTCCTGCCCGCTGACACCCAGCCGTACGTGTATCTCCTCGGGGCGGCGGGTGCGCAGCGGGTCGGTCTCACGGCGCCAGTGGGGGTTGTGGACCAGACGGGCGTGGACTCCCGGTTCGTAGGCGTCGATGCGGTACGGGCCGGACGACACGGGCCGGTCGCGGTAGCGGGGATAGGTGTCCGCGTCCACGGGGACGGGGATGGTGGTGGGCAGGGCCGCGAGGAAGTCGAATCCGGAGAAGGGCTCCTTCAGCCGGAACACGACCGTGCGTTCGTCCGGACACTCGATGCCGTCGTCTGCGCCGGTGAGGTACTGGCGGAAGTACTGCGGACCGCCGCGGGTGATCGTGGCTCCGCCGTCCTCGTACACCACTTCGGGGAAGCAGGCGCGCAGCACGGCGTAGCGCACGTCGTACGAGGTGATCGGACGGCCGGTCTCGAAGGCCGTGTCCCGGCGCAGCCGGTAGGTCCAGGTCAGGCCGTCGTCGGACGCGGTGCCGAGGGACTCGGCGAGGTCGGGCACCAGTTGGGGCACGCCGTCGCCGCCGGGCCGGTAGCCGACGAGCGGCCGACCGATCAGCCGGATGAAGTTCCAGGTGTAGGCGTAGTACGTGTCCGCGGGGTCGAGGGAGTCGAAGTCGTCCGTCCGGACGAACCTCAGCACTCCGCCTTCCGCCGCGGTAGGGCGCACCACCGTGCGTGATGCGTCGTCGAATCCCACGAGTCTTGGCCTTTCGTGTGCTGGATCGCTCCGCAAAGGAACTGCGTGAGACCTGGGAGGGGTTGCGCCTTTCAGCCGATTGCCTTGAGGAACCTGGCGGCGATGGGCCCGGCGTCGGAGCCGCCCGAGCCGCCGTCCTCCACGAGCACCGACCAGGCGAGGTTTCTGTCGCCCTGGTAGCCGATCATCCAGGCGTGGGTGCGCGGAGGGGTCTGTTTGCCGTACTCGGCGGTGCCGGTCTTGGCGTGTGCCTCGCCCGGAACGTCCTTGAGCGCCCAGCCGGCGCCGTCGGTGACCGTGGCGCGCATCATGGCGCGCAGGGCGGTGACCACGGCCGGATCGAGCCGCCCTGTCGCCCGGTGCTTCTGCCTGACCGCGGAGGGGACGAGAACCGGCTGGTGGAAGACACCGTTCTTGACGGTCGCCGCGATCGACGCCATCACCAGGGGGGACGCCTGGACGCGGGCCTGCCCGATGGTGGACGCGGCTTTGTCGTTGTCCCCGTTGGCGATCGGGACACTGCCGTCGTAGGTGGCGACGCCGACATCCCAGGTGCCGCCGATACCGAAGGCCTGCGCGGTGTCGTGGAGCGACGCGTCCTTCAGCCGGCTGCGGGCGTTGACGAAGAAGGTGTTGCAGGACTTGGCGAACGCGTCCTCGAGGGTGGAGCCCGACGGAAGCGTGAACCGGTTCTGGTTCTCGAACTTCTGCCCGTTGACGTCGGCGAACTCGGGGCAGTCGGCACGATCGGCCGGCCGCATACCCGATTTCAGCAGCGCGGCTGCGGTGACCACCTTGAAGGTGGAACCGGGGGCGTAGCGGCCTTCCAGGGCACGGTTCATACCGCCGGGCCGGTTGGCGGCGGCGAGGATACGGCCGGTCGCCGGATCGATCGCCACGATCGCCGCGTTCTTCTCCAGGCCGTCCAGCGCTTCGGCGGCGGCCTCCTGGATCTTCGGGTCGATGGTGGTTTTCACCGGCGTGCCCTTGGCTCCGCTGTCGTTGCCGAGCCGCTTGACGGCGCGCCCCGATGCGCGGTCCACGATCACGACGGACTTCAGCGCGTCGGCGCCACCGCTGAGCTGCCGGTCGTAGCGGGCTTCCAGCCCGGAAATTCCCTTTCCGCTTCTGGGGTCGATCAGACCGACGACGGAGGGCGCCCGCAGCGGATCCCCGTATGCGTCGAGCACGGCGGCGCGTTCCCTCGACTGAAGGGCCAGTGTCTGACCGGGTGCCAGTTTCGGATGAATGACCGGAGTGGCGAACTCCACCTTCCATTCACCTTGTTTCCGCAGAAGTGTGGTCCCGGAGTTCCAGGTGTAGTCACCGGCGCCGGGGATCTTCATGGTGACGGTGAACGGAATGCGGACTTCCCCATCGCGCTGTTTCGTGCCCTCCTGAGCGGTCATCACCGTCTTCGACGGTTTCAGGTTCGTCATGACGGAGGTGATGAGGGACTCGGCATGGGCGGGGGTGTCCGTGTACGAACCGGCTTTCCCGGCGGCCCCTGATTCCCATGCGCCGAGAAAGCCCTTCAACCGGTCTTTCGCCGCGCGGACTTGGGGATCTTCCGAACCGTCGGAGAAGAAGGCGGAGTAGGCCCAATATCCGATTCCCGCCGTGGCCGCAAGTGTTGCCACGGTACCGACCGCACGCCGCCGACGCGATCGGCGGTTCCCATACGGCGAGTAGTCCTGGTAAACGCTCCCGCGTGCCATGCGCGCATCCTAGGGGCGCTCTCTCTTCACACTCTCCTCTGCCGCGCGATTTTGGACAGAGACATTTTCCCCGGCGTTGTCGAGAGCCGCGCCACCACGGTGGAGCGGGCTCGTCGACGGGGTCCCCGGTCGACCGCGGGTGGAGCACGGCAGGACGCTCTTCGGGGCCCGGCCGATCGATATCCGCCGCAAGGATTGGCCTGAAGTCGCCGACAGCGGAGGGAATACGGCAGCGGTCCACGCCAGTGGCGTACGCCGCGGGCCGCGTGGGGCCGCCACCGGGGGGTCAAAGGTCCAGCCCCCACATTCTCCTGCCGCCCGCGGCGCGGAAGCCGAACTCCTCGTTGAGCCTGCGCATCGGGACGTTGTCCGAGGCGTTCCAGGTGTCGATGATCCGCAGTGCGGGTTCGCCTCCCCTGGCGTGCCGGAGGTTGAGGGCCTTGACCAGCCGTCCGAGCCCGCGTCCGCGGTGCCGCGGGTCGACCACCGTGATCGCCTGAAGGGCGCGGCCGGGATGGGCGGTCGTCATGGACACCGCCGACCAGGCCACCAGACGGCCCGTCTCCTCGTGCCGGATTCCGGTCTGGTAGGCGCGCCTGCCACGGGCGATGCGCATCCGTTCGAAGTCGCGGATGCGGGAGACGGCGGCGGGCTGAGGATCCCACTCCAGCTCGCCGGCCGGCGCGTCCGCGGACAGGGTGGCCTCCAGCCGGGCCGCCCCGGCGACCAGATCCTCGGGCACGGTGCTGCCCCACGTGCGGACCGTGTATCCGGCGGGCACGGCACCGGCGGCAGGGGCGTGCGCCACATCCAGCCGCAGATGGTCGAGGGTCATCACCGGGCGGGCGCCGATGGCCTCGGCGAACCGTACGGCAGGATCCGGCACTCCGGCCGGGTCCGCCCTCCCGGCCATGGACGAACTGCCGGCCGTGGGCGAACTGCCGGTCGTGGGCGAACTGCCGGTCGGAGATGAACCGCCGTCCGTGGACGAACTGCCGGTCGCAGACGAACTGCTGGCCGTAGCTGCCCCGTCGGAGGGGGCCGCCGTGTCGGCGACGAGCAGCAGCCGGGTGCGGCAGTCGCGCTTGCCCCGGGCAGCCGCGAAATCGAGGACCGTGCGGCCGATGCCGCGAAGCCGCAGGTCCGGTCGTACGACGAGGACGGCGGCGGTCACGGATGCGGTGTTCTCCTCGGTGGGGAACTCCAGGCGCAGCGAGGCCGCGAGGCCCTCGGCGTCGCGGCCGGCGCCGCCCCGGTCCACCGCGGCCCCGCCATCGGTGACCAGCCATTCCTCGATCCGTGTCGCGGGCGGTGGGACGCGCACGGAGCCGGCGACGTCCGCCCGGCAGGGTGCCGGTAGGTGCGGGGTGTCCGTATGCGCCGCTTCGGTGCGCAGCGCGAACACCGCGTCGATGTGATCGTCGCGATGCGGGTCGATTGCCGCGAAGGACGGGGTCATTCACGCGTCACCCCAGCCCGGTGCGTCGGCACGGCCTGCGGTGGCGTCCGCGGCGGCGGTGCCGGATTGCGGACGGTGCGCGGCGGTGCCCGGGTGGGGACCATGCCGGTGGTCCTCGGCGAGGCCGAGGGCCTGGATGTCGTACAGGCCGAACGCGGGATGGACGTAGACGTTGGTCAGACCGGGATGGCGGTAGTGCAGGGTGCGGTCGTGGGCCATGGGGAGGATCACGGCGTGGTCCATCACGAGTTGTTCGACGCGCTGCCACAGCGCCCTGCGGCACTGCTCGTCCGGTTCGGCGTTCGCCCGGTCGACGAGCGTGTTCACCGCCGGATCGTCCAGCTCGGCGAAGTTGAAGTTGCCCCCGCCGTACTTGATCTGCCGGCCGTCGACGAGCGGGGCGAGAAAGCCGTACTCGGTGGGGTAGTCGGCGCCCCAGTCGGTCACCCCCAGCCCCAGACCCAGCTCGCGCACGGTGCCCGGGCTGCCCAGCCCGGAGCGGTAGTACGAGGCGGTGTCCAGCACCTTCACCTCGGCTTCGATACCGACGCGGGAGAGCGAGGCGGCCAGGGTGCGCGCGACGAGCTCGAACTTGCCCGGCTGGGTGCCGATCACGGTGCGGAATCCCTCCGGCAGTCCCGCGGCGGCGAGTTCGGCCCGGGCGGCGTCGAGGTCTCCCGTCAGATCCGGTCCGGACGGATAGCGGTCGCTGCCGGTGTGGGCGGGGAGGGTGGGTGGGATCAGGGAGGTCGCGAGACTCCCGCCGACACCGTCACCGCCCCGGGCCTCGAGAAGTGCCGCCTTGTCGGCGGCGTGGAAGACCGCTCTGCGCGCATGGACGTCACCGAAGGGCGGCACGGTCTGCTGGACGGTGACGTACTGCAGGAAGCCGGTCGCCGGGTTGTCGGCGTACGCCCGCAGCCCGGGGTCGCCGAGGATGCGGTCGCGGCCGGTGTGCTGGATGCCCCGGCCCTCGACGTCCACATGGAACTCACCCGCCAGCAGCCGGGTGTCGAGCTCGTCGACCTCGACACCGAACTCGACGGTGAGTTCGTCGGGGAGCGCCAGGCGCAGGGGATCCGTTGCCCGGTCCCAGTGGGGGTTGCGGACCAGGTGGAGCGAGCGGCCCGGCTCACGGTTGAGGATCCGGTAGGGCCCCGAGCACACCGGAGCGCTCCCGTACGCCTCCCGGATGTCACGCAGCCGGGGCACCGGTGCGGTGACCGGCTGGGCCATCAGGAAGTCGAAGTCCGCGAAGGGGCGGCGGAGCCGGAAGACCAGGGTGCGCGCGTCGGGGCAGACGACCGCCTTCAGCCCGCCGGCGCCGCCGCGGTAGGGGCCCGGATAGCCGCCGTGGTCGAGCAGGTCGACCAGATACGTCGGCCCGCCCGGCAGGACGTCCTGGGCGAACACCCGCTCCACCGCGTACGCGATGTCGTACGACGTGATCTCCTCGCCCGTCTCGAAGCGGACGCCCGGACGGATGCGGTAGATCCAGGTCGTACCGCCGTCGCGGACCGTGCCCGGTGCTTCGGCCAGATCGGGTACGACCGCGGGGACGACGGGATCGGTTCCGAAAGCCATGAGTGTGCGGTGCATCGTGCGCTGCAGCAGCCAGGACCAGACGTAGTACGTACGGGCGGGGTCCAGCGAGTCGACGTCGGCCGACGCGACCATGCGCAGCCGGCCACCGCTCCGTACGGAGGGCTGGGCGACACGCCCCACGGCGGCGTTCCAGCCGGACATCAGCCGAGCTCCTTCACGTACAGGTACTGCGTGGACAGCCGGCAGCCGCGGGACACCTTCGCCGCGGTGCTGCCGATGCCGTAGTGGATGCGGGTCACTCCCCGGGTGGGGGCGTGATCGGCCGGTGTGTAGTAGAGGAGCTCGTAGTAGAGCGGCAGACCCAGTTCGCTCTGCCGGACGTAGTCGAAGCCGGCCCGGTGGGCGAACCAGTCGCCGCCGTGGTGGAGGATCAGCCCGAATCCGATGATCCGGCCGTCGTGCTCGGCCTTGCTGACGAGCGCGCGGGGCCCCAGGACCCGGTGCGCCGCGTCGAACACGGCGGCGGAGCGCCGGGGGTCCCAGCCGGTCATGCCGTACTTGGCGAACAACGCGGTCTCCAGCTCCGCGAGCCGGGGGACCTCCTCGGCCGTCAGGGGGGCCAGAGTGATCCGGACGTCCGACGCCTCGATACGCCGGCGTTCGGCCCTTACCCGCCGGGAGCGGCGGGACGGCAGCCCCTTGGCGTAGGCGTCGAAGCCACCCGGCGGCACGTCCAGCGAGGCGAACTCGCCCGAGACATGGGACAGATAGCCGCGGGACTCGAGCACCCGGGCGACGAGCCCGTCGGACGAGTCCAGGTACGGGAAGCACACCGAGGCGGCGCCCATCGCGGCGGCGACACGTTCGGCGCGCTCGACGACCCGGGCGACGTCGTCCGCGGTCGCGTCCGACCGCAGCAGCAGCCGGGTGCGGCCGAGGTGCCGGCCGCCGCACATCAGCGAGGGCATCAGCCGGTCGGCGCCGTCGAAGGCGTCGAGCAGTGCGGCCGCACCGTCCATGCCCTCGGCCGCGCAGTGCCGCATCAGCAGATCGGTGCGGCCGAGCGACCAGGGGGCGGTGTGGTCGGCGAAGACCAGCGGCAGCCCGGCGACGAGTCCCCGCCGGGAATCGGCCGCCGTGAGATAGCGCATGGGCGCACCCGCGGTGTCGTGCAGCACACGCATCCAGGCGGGGGTGAGGAAGAAGTCCTCGCCGCCGGTCAGTTCCGACCAGTCGGCCGCGTCCTCCGGCTGTCGCCACTCGTCGACCGCGACGGGAGACTCCGGCGGCTCCGCTCCGATGGACCGGTCCGCTGCCACGGCGGTGCTCGCCGCCGAGGCATTCGCTGTCACAGGGGCATTCGCCGCCGCGGAGGGGTTCGCTGTCACGGGGGCGTTCGCCGCCACAGGGGGGTTCGCTGCTCCAGACACCGCAGGAGTGTCCCCCGCGGCCGTCTCCGGCTTCTCTTCGCGCGCTCCCCGATACCGGCCGGAGAGAGCCCGGAGAGCGGCGCCGGTCACCGTGTGCGAGTCCCGTTCACCGCTGAACTACCTGGAGACCCATGTCCCGCGTATCGACCGGCCCCAGCACGGAACCGACGGCCGCCCACGCCCTCCTCACGCGGCTGCACGAGCACGGCGTGGACAAGGTGTTCGGAGTCGTCGGCCGTGAGGCCGCCTCCATCCTCTTCGACGAGGTCGAGGGCATCGACTTCATCCTCACCCGGCACGAGTTCACGGCCGGCGTCGCCGCCGACGTACTCGCGAGGATCACCGGCCGGCCGCAGGCGTGCTGGGCGACCCTGGGCCCGGGGATGACCAATCTGTCCACCGGTATCGCGACCTCGATGCTGGACCGCTCGCCCGTCATCGCGCTCGCCGCCCAGTCCGAGTCGCACGACATCTTCCCGAACGACACCCACCAGTGCCTGGACTCGGTCGCGGTGATCAGGCCGATGGCCAAGTACGCGGTGGAACTGCAGCGCCCGCACGAGATCACCGACCTGGTGGACTCGGCGGTGGCGGCCGCGATGACCGAACCGGTCGGGCCATCCTTCCTCTCGCTGCCGGTCGACCTGCTCGGCTCATCGGACGGCATCGCCGCATCCGTTCCCCACCCACCCGCCCACACTCCGCCAAGACCCACCGGTGCCGTCGCCCCCGACTGGCGTGCCGCCGCCGACGAGGCCGCGGGACTGCTCGGCTCGGCCGAGCACCCCGTGCTGGTGGTGGGGGCGGCGGCGATCCGCTCCGGTGCCGTGCCCGCGATCCGCGCCCTCGCCGAGCGTCTGAACATCCCCGTGATCACCACCTACATCGCCAAGGGCGTGCTGCCCGTCGGCCATGAGCTCAACTACGGCGCGGTCACCGGCTACATGGACGGGATCCTCGGATTCCCCGCCCTGGAGACCCTGTTCGGCCCGGCCGACGTCATCCTCACGCTGGGCTACGACTACGCCGAGGACCTGCGGCCCTCGATGTGGCAGCGCGGTGTGGACAAGAAGACGGTACGCGTCTCGCCGACTCCGAATCCGGTCCCGAGGGTCTACCGTCCGACGGTCGACGTCGTCACCGACGTCCTGGCGTTCGTCGAGCACCTCGGCGCCGCCACCGCGTCCCTGGCGGCGAAGGACCGGCACGACATCACACCGCTGCGCGAGCGCGTCGCCGAGTTCCTCGCCGATCCGGAGATCTACCCGGACGGGATGAAGGTCCACCAGGTCATCGACTCGATGAACACGGTGATGGCCGAGGCGGCGGAGCCCGGCGAGGGCACGATCGTCTCCGACATCGGCTTCTTCCGGCACTACGGCGTGCTGTTCGCCCGTGCCGACCAGCCCTTCGGCTTCCTCACCTCGGCCGGCTGCTCCAGTTTCGGCTACGGCATCCCCGCGGCCATCGGCGCGCAGCTGGCGCGTCCGGGTCAGCCCACGTTCCTGATCGCGGGCGACGGGGGCTTCCACTCCAACAGCGCCGATCTGGAGACCATCGCCCGGCTCGGTCTGCCGATCGTCACCGTGGTCGTGAACAACGACACCAACGGGCTGATCGAGCTGTATCAGAACCTCGGCCACCACCGCAGCCACGATCCGGCCGTGAAGTTCACCGGGGTCGACTTCGTGGCGCTCGCCCATGCCAACGGAGTCGAGGCGGCCCGTGCGAGCTCCCGTGAGGAACTGGTCGCGGCGCTGCGCAAGGGCGTCGAGCTGGGCCGTCCCTTCCTCGTCGAGGTGCCCGTCACCTATGACTTCCAGACCGGCGGCTTCGGAGCGCTGAGCATTTGACCATGGAGAAAACAGAGAAGGCAGAGAAAGCAGAGGAAGCGAAGAAAGCAGAGCAGGCGGAGATCGGGGACAACGAGGAGAACGCGGAGAAGGCGGAGAAGGCGGAGAAGGCAGAAAGTGCAGCGACAACAGCGCACGCAGTGATGGCAGGGGCGGGAGGGAAAACAGCGAAGACGGCGTCGGGAGGCGCGACAGCGGGGAGTTCCGGAACGACCGAACACCACGGTTTTCCCGCCGCCTTCGGTTTCCTGGCCTCCGCCCACCTGGGCGAGGCCCGGATACCGGGCGCGTCCTTCGCGACCCAGGGCGTCTGCAGCAGGCTCAGGGAGCGGCTGCGCACACAGACCCTGACCGCTTCACTGGTGCACGCCCCGGATTCGGCTCCCGACCAGGCGCTGGCCCGTGACGCGGACACCGCCGTACTGATCGCCGGGGAGATCTACAACCGGGACGAACTGCGCTCCGTCCTGCCCGAAGGGCCCGGCGGCGCCGGTGTTGCCGGCGGGAACGGCAACGGGGGCGGCGGAGGTGACGCACGGCTGCTGCTGGCGCTGTTCCACCGCTACGGCCATCATGCCTTCCGCCTCGTCAACGGCCGCTTCGCCGCCGTCGTCGCCGATGACCGGCGGCTGTTGCTCGCCACCGACCACGCGGGTTCCGTACCGCTGTACCTGCGCCCGGGGCGGGGCGGGGTCGTGGCCGCCACGGAGGCCAAGTCCCTGTCCCGGTACGCGAACGCGCAGGGCATGCCGATCGCCGGTGCGCGTCGTGTCCGCCGGCTGCCGGGCCTCTACCAGGTGCCGGCCGGTGCGGTGATGGTCATGGACCTGAAGACCGGCGCGGCCGAGACCCACCCGACATGGGCCCCGCCGCTGTCCCGGCGCATCGTCGACGAGCACGAGGCGGTCGAAGCCGTTCGCGCGGCGCTCGACACGTCCGTCCGGGCCCGGCTCGCCACCGGCGCGACTCCCCTGGTGGTGCTCTCCGGCGGCATCGACTCCTCGGGCGTCGCGGCGCTGGCCCGGCGGGCCGCGGGCCGGCTGGACACGGTGTCGATGGGCACCGACACCAGCAGCGAGTTCCCCCAGGCCAGAGTGGTTGCCGGCCATCTGGGCTCCGGCCACCGCGAGTTCACCCTGCGGACCGTGGATCTGCTCACCCAGCTTCCGCACACGGTGTGGGCATCGGAGTCCCACGACCCCGACATCATCGAGTACCTGCTTCCGCTGACCGCTCTGTACCGGGCACTGGACGGGCCGCGGCGCAGGATCCTCACCGGTTACGGGGCCGACATCCCGCTCGCCGGGATGCACCGTGAGGACCGGCTGCCCGACCTGGACTCGGCCGTCGCCCACGACATGGCGACGTTCGACGGGCTCAACGAGATGTCCCCGGTGCTGTCGGCCGCATCGGGCCACTGGTCCACCCATCCCTACTGGGACCGGGACGTGCTCGATCTGCTGGTGTGCCTGGAGGCGGGACTCAAGCGCCGTTACGGCCGCGACAAGTGGGTACTGCGCGCGGCAATGGAGGGGCTGCTGCCGCAGGAGACGGTCGAGCGCCCGAAACTCGGTGTCCACGAGGGCTCCGGCACCACCTCCTCGTTCTCGCTGCTGCTGGCCGATCACGGCATCCCGCAGGAGAACGTCCACACCGCCAAGCGGCTGGTGGTCGAGCAGCTGTTCGATCGCACCGTGGTGGACGGCGAGCATCCGGACCATGTGAGCACCGGTGCGGTGGTGGAGTCCGTGGCGGCCCGGCTGAAGCGGGGTGCCGCATGACCGCGGGCGGCGGTGTCTCAGGGGCCGGCGGCGGTCTCTCGCGGGCCGGCCGATCCGCCGCATTCGCTGGATTCGCCGGAAAGCGGCTCGCGCTGGTGGAGTCGATGCTGCACTCCGCCTTCTACGACGGCATCCACGCCGCCCGCGACCTCGGCTGCGAGGTCTGGCTGCTGGTGCAGGGCGTCGAGTGGTACACCGGTGGCAAGCCCTTCGGCGAACACCCCCTGGCCCGCGTCGACAAGGTGATCGACACCGATACGCACGACCCGGGCGCCATCGTCGACGCCATCACCGACACCGACGGACGTCCGCTGGTCGACGGCATCCTGTCGTTCTCCGACTACCACACCGAGGCCACGGCCACCGCCGCGGAGAGCCTCGGGCTGCCCTCTCAGGGGCTCGGGGCGGTCACCGCCGCGAACCACAAGCACATGCTGCGCGGGCTGCTCGGCGACGACCCCGCCAATGTCCCCTACGCCCTGGTCACCTCCCCCGGCGAGGTGGAGCAGGCCATCGCCGCGGTGGGCCTTCCGCTGATCGCCAAGCCGCCGTCCGAGGCGATCTCGTACGGGGTGCGCAAGTGCCACGACGAGGCCGAGGCGATCGCGGCGTACCGGGAACTGTCCGGCTTCACACGGTCGTTGCGCGGCATGCCGCGCCCCGGGCATGTCCTCTTCGAGAGCTATGTGGCCGGGACCGAGATCTCCGTCGAGTCGATGACCGTCGGCGCCGCGACGCACTTCTACGGCGCCACCTCGAAGGATCTGCACCGCACCACGATGCTCGAGGAGGCCCACAGTTTCCCCGTGCCGCTCGCGCCGGAGGTGTGGAAGCAGGTGACCGCGGCGGTGGACCGGACGCTCGGAGCGATCGGCTACCGGCAGGGGCCGGCCCATACCGAGGTCAAACTGACCGACGACGGCCCGAAGATCATCGAGGTCAATCCCCGGCTCCCGGCGCACATGATCTCCACGATGGTCACGGACGTCTGCGGTGACAATCCCCATCTGAGCGCGAAACTCCTCGCCCTGGGTGCGGACCCGCAGCTGGGCAGTCCTGGCGACGGCGTGACCGGGGCGGCCGCGGTCGTCGTGCTCTTCCCGGACCGGCCCGGCGTGCTGACGGCCGTTCACGGCATCGAGGAGGCGGAGCGCACCACCGGGGCCACGGTAACCCTGCACGCCGATCCGGGCACCCGGGTGGCCTCGCGGCTCGACAACTCGGCGTCCGTGGGCTTCGTGTACGCGCACGGCGCCACGGCCGGGGCCGCGCTCGCCGACGCCCGGCACGCGGCCTCCCTGATCACCGTCGAGACACAGGAGGGGGTCTGAAACACATGGAACGCATCGACTCGCACATCTCGCCCCGCTACGCACAACTCCCCACCTTCATGCGGCTGCCCTACGATCCCGAGCCCCGCGGCCGCGACGTGGTGGTGATCGGCGCACCGTACGACGGTGGCACCAGCTACCGGCCCGGAGCGCGGTTCGGTCCGCGCGCGATCCGGAGCGAGTCCGGACTCATCCACGGCGTCGGCATCGACCGCGGGCCCGGCACCTTCGACCTGATCAACTGTGCCGACGCCGGGGACATCGATCTCACCCCGTTCAATATGCACATCGCGATGGAGACCGCGAGTGCCCATCTCGCCCGGCTGCTCACGGACAACGCCGCCTTTCTGATGCTCGGCGGCGACCACTCGCTCACTCTGGCCGGGCTGCGGGCCGTCGCCGAGCAGCACGGACCGGTCGCGGTGGTCCACCTCGACGCCCACTCCGACACCAATCCGGCCTTCTACGGCGGCGAGTTCCACCACGGGACGCCTTTCCGGCACGCCATCGACGAGAAGCTCGTCGAACCCGCCGCGATGGTGCAGATCGGCATCCGCGGACACAACCCCAGACCGGACTCGCTCGACTACGCCCGCGGGCACGGCGTACGGATCGTCACCGCGGACGAGTTCGCCGGCCTCGGTCCGGCCGGCACCGCGGAGCTCGTCCGCGAGCGGGTCGGCCGCCGGCCCGTGTACGTCTCCGTGGACGTCGACGTCGTCGACCCGGCCTTCGCGCCCGGAACCGGCACTCCGGCACCGGGCGGACTGTCGTCACGCGAACTGCTCGCCCTGCTGCGCTGCATCGGCGACCTCGACCCCGTCGGCTTCGACGTGATGGAGGTCTCGCCGCCGTACGACCACGCCGGGATCACCTCCGTCCTGGCCACCGAAATCGGCGCGGAGCTGCTCTACCAGTACGCCCGTGCCCACCGCCCCGGAAGCGAAGGAGACCACCGGCCATGACCACTCCGGTCATCGACTGCACCCCGCACCAGGACGCCCTGCGGGCGCTCGCCGCGCAGCTGCCCGGCGTTCCGCGCAGCGATCTGTACGGCTTCCTGGAGACCGCGAAGACGCTCTCCGAGCAGCTGCCCGGGGAACTGGCCGACACACTCGACGAGTTCAACGCCCGAGGCAACAAAGACGGCTATCTGCTGCTGCGCAACCTGCCCGTGGAGGCGGACGAGGAGTTGCCCGGCACCCCGACCAGCACCCCGGCCCCCGAGGACCGTCCGCTGCTGGCCATGGAGGCCATGCTCGCCCTGTCCGGCCGCCGCCTCGGTCTGCACACCGGCTACCGGGAGCTGCGCTCGGGCACCGTGTACCACGATGTGTACCCCTCACCCGGTGCGCACTATCTGTCGTCGGAGACCTCGGAGACGCTGCTCGAGTTCCACACGGAGATGGCGTACCACGTGCGGCAGCCCAACTTCGTGTTGCTCGCCTGCTCCCGTGCCGACCACGAGCGCAGGGCCGAGACGCTCGTCGGTTCCGTCCGCAAGGCGCTGCCGCTGCTCACGGACGGGGTGAGGTCGCGCCTGTTCGAGCGCAAGCAGCCCTGCTGCGTCGATGTCGCCTTCCGCGGCGGCGCGGAGGATCCCGGCGCGATAGCGAACGTCAAGCCGCTGTACGGCGACGCCGACGATCCGCTGCTCGGATACGACCGCGAACTTCTGGCCCCCACGGAGGCCGAGGACAAGGAGGCGGTCGCCGCGCTGTCCAGGGCGCTGGACGACGTGACCGAATCGGTCCGGCTCACCCCCGGCGACCTCCTGATCATCGACAACTTCCGCACCACCCATGCCCGTACGCCCTTCACCCCGCGCTGGGACGGCAAGGACCGCTGGCTGCACCGTGTGTACATCCGTACCGACCGGGGCGGGCAGCTGTCGGGCGGCGAACGGGCCGGGGACGTGGTGCCGTTCAGCCCCCGGCGCTGATCCGGCACGGGACGCGGGGCTGTCACACCCCGGTCGGCGCCGACGGTGAGCCTGCTCACCGGGTTCACCGGGTTCACCGGGTTCACCGGGTTCACCGGGTTCACCGGGTTCACCGGGCGGCTCACCCGACGCGGGACCTCCGCCGGGGCGCGGCGCGGCGCTTTTCGCGCAACGGCACATGCAGTGTCCTCGGCGACCAGGTCGGCGCTGTCGGCGCTGATCGATACCGCCGTCGCCGTGAGCCGGCGGCGGCAGCCTTGATCGTCCCGGCGTACGGCCCGGTGACCTTGCCCGCCGCCGATACCCCGGTGTCCCGTGGCCCGGCGCCTCGCCGCCCACCACGGCGACGCCTCGGGCGGCGAGCAGCTCCTCCTTTCTCGCTCGACTGGCAGAGCACCATGCCATCACGCCGATTCGGCAAAGGAACCGCAGCGAGGCGGAGGGCATCGTCATGCGCTGCGTCGGCTTACGCGTCGGCTTACTGTGGGTGAGCGGGAGCAGCCGAACTGCGCCGACTGTTTCGCCGTTCCCAGCCGGGAACGGTCCGACGGAGGTACCATCCCTGGCCTCGGGGGTCCGGCAAGGATCGCGTGGGGATCGAGCGCTGGAGGAACCACATGGCATCCCTTCCCGGGCCGGGTGTGCTCGCGCGGCTGGCGGAGCTGAGCCACGGCGTCGACCAGGGCGGGGCACTGTGGCGTCTCGCCGTACCCGCACGCCAACTGGACGCGAATGTCATAAGACTGCGCCCGGACACCCATGTCCCGGAACACATCGAACCGGATCTGGACGTACTGCTGTACGTCACCGCGGGCGAGGGACGGCTGTGCGTCGACGGTGTGTGGCAGGACATCGCCGAAGGCGCGGTGGTCTGGCTGCCCCGGGGCAGTCGCCGGGCCCTGCGCGCCGGGCCCGAGGGGCTTGTCCAGCTGAGCGTCCACCGCAGGCGCCCCGGCCTGGCCATAAGAACCACCGCGGCCGCGGCAGGGACGGCAGCGGCAGGGACGGCAGCGGCAGGGACGGCAGCGGCAGCGGTGGGGTCGGCAGCGTCGGTGGACGAGGGCGGTGAGCCCGCCTGTCTGCTGGACCGGGTCTGTGCGGAATGCGGACGTCTCGCGACGGAGTCGGACGCGCGCTACTGCAGCCGCTGCGGGGAGCGCCTTCCCGGCTCCGCCTGACCCGGCCGGCTCCGGGCGGGAACGGGTTGCCCCGGGTGGGGGGTCGCCCCCGTGCGTGCGGGCCGGGGACGGCCGGGGCAACCCGTCCCCGGCCCCGCCGACGGATCACGCCGGATTCGGTGCCGGGGGTGGTGCCGTAGTCCCCACCGGAGTTGAGGTCCCGTACGGACGACCGACCGGGTCCGGGACAACCGACAGGGACGACCACCGGGACGACTGACCGAGACAGGCATCAGCTGATGCCGACAACGTTGTCCCGAAGGTCCTCTACGACCCTACAAGGAAGCGCTCTCCTGCGAACCAGTGCCTTTCCCCGCACTGTCAAATTTCCGTCACACGAGCGAGGCCCAGACGAGCAGCACGAACGACGCGAGAACGAGTGCGGTGCGCAGCGCGTGGAGACGGTTCCACTTGGCCTCGAAGGCCGCGCGGACCTCGGTGTCGGGCGAGCCGACGGAGGACGCCAGTGCCTTGTTCAGCGGAACGTTCCCGGCGATCGTGACCAGGTGATTGAGCGTGGCGCACACGAGCCCGGCCAGGACGAGCCACATCTGGCCCGGGGAACGGCCGTCGGACGGCACGGCGAGAGCCCCGGCGGGGAACACAATGATGGCCAGAAAGACCACCAGGAACACGGCTCGCGGCACCTCTTCGTTGATGCGTCTCATGACCGGGACGAACTGCCCGTCAGAGAGCCTTGCCAGGGCGGGCATGATCCCGATCTGGAAGATCAGCATGAAGCCCGCGTACAGACCGGTGGAGATGACGGCGAGGGCGAGCAGCAAGGAGGCCATGCGCACATCATGGCGCCCTCAACGCCTTCAACGCCCTTGCCGAGACCCGCCGGAACCTGAGAGCACGGCTCCTCATGCCCCATGCCCACGTCATTCGAGCAGACCGTCGGCCTGACGTATCGACTCCGCCAGCTGGCGCACGGACGCGTCCTCCGTCTGCCGCGCCAGACTGCTCGCCTTCTCGGCGAGGTCGCCGAGCCGGGGAGCGCCCGGCGTCGCTGCGCCCCGCAGCGCCTGGGCGAAGTATGCGGCAGCGGCGCTGATCCGCAGCCGGGGCGCCGTGCCGGCGGACCAGAGGTCACGCTGGAGCGCAGCCGCTTCCACCACACCGGACACCTCGTGAGGCGCCTTGGTCCGTGGGTCGAGCCAGCGCACGGTCGCCGTCGCCACGTGCCCGCTCGCCCCTTCGCGAAGTCGCACCGCATAGAGCGCCGTCACCGTGTGCCCCGGGCCCACTTCCCCACCGTCCACCCGGTCGTCGCGGAAGTCCTCGTCCGCCACCTCCCTGTTCTCGTATCCGATCAGCCGGAACTCCTTCACTGTCCTGGGGTCGAACGCGACCTGCGCCTTGGCCTCACGGGCCCGCAACTCGACATGCGCGGGGAGCTGGTCGACGAAGACCTTTCTGGCCTGGGCGGAGGTGGACACATAGGTCGTGTGTCCGTCTCCGCGATTGGTGAGCCTCTCCATCAACTTGTCGCCGTACTCGCTGCCCACCCCGACGCCGAACAGGGTGATCCCATACTCCCGGCGCGCGGTCCCGATCCGCTGAAGGATCGCGTCCGCCTCCGTCTCACCGGTGTTGGCGAGGGCATCGGAGAGAAGCACCACCCGGTTGTTGGCCCCCGTCCTGTGACCCTCGACGGCGACGTCGTACCCGGTACGGACGCCCGCCTCCACATTCGTGGAGTCTTCCGGCTCCAGCTCATCAATGATCCGGTGAACGCGGTCCCGGTTGCCGTCGATCCGCGTCATCGGCAGCCGGGTCTCGGCTTCGTCGCTGAAGGTCACCACAGCGACCGAGTCGTCGTCGCGCAGTTGGTCGGTGAGGATGCCGAGGGATTTCCGGACCAGGTCGAGCCGACCGGGCTCGGCCATCGAACCAGAGGTGTCGACGACGAACGTGAGTGCCGCCGGGGGCCGTTCGCCGCCGCGGGCCGCGGTCCGGGTGGCCAGGCCCACCCGCACCAGTGACCACTCCTCCCCTCTCTCGTCCGCCATGTGCGCGCCGTCGATGGTCGTGGTGAAGCCGTTGCCCTCGGGCCGCGGATAGTCCTGCCGAAAGCTGTTGACGAACTCCTCCGGCCGCACGGAGGCGGGATCGGGCAGCCGGCCTTGCGCCAGCAAGCGCCGGGCGTACCCGTACGAGGCCGTGTCCACGTCGAGCGCGAATGTGGACAGGTAGTCGGCGGGAGGCGCGAACTCACGCTGTGGGGCTCCTTTCTGCTCGCCCTCACGCCCACCTTCACTCCGCTCGGCCGGTCGGCCACCGCCGTCGGGCGGCATCGGGGCCGGCTGTCCGCGATCGGCCCTGTGCGCGCCACCGCCGCGTGCCGCACGCTCGCTGTGTTCGCCGGCACCACAGCCGGTCAGCAGCATCCCGCCGGCCAGCAGCACAACAAGCGCTCCCCTTACTGCACGTGCGCGCGCACGTGCGGCCTCTCTCACACCGGCGTCTGCCCGATACGTCCTTACACAGAGATGCATCTCCGCCCCCTGGGATCGTCAGCACTGTGAATGTGACGTTCGGGACGGCTCGGCGGAGCATGCGAACGAGTTGCGGATGAATCTCAATGCGGCAACGGCGGAGGGCAACGCCCGGACCGAAGACGCCGTTGAGGCTCCATGCCGCTGCGCAAGGCCGAGCACTTCCCGGCCCTCGTCCGCATCACCGGCGCCCTCATCTGCCACCGCCGCTACACCTACCGAGACGACCTCTCACTCCACCCATTCCACCCAACTCCCATCCACTCGATTCCACTCGGTTCCACCCGGTTCCACTCGGCGCCGCGCGACTCGGCGCCATTCACGCCACTCCCGGCTCCGCGGTCCCCGCTCGCGCCGCCCGTCCAGGATGACGGTCCGCCGGGATCGGACGGAAGCGTGTGGCAGACACTCGCCATTCCCCTGAACTGGGGGTTGTCACCATGCGCAGTCGCATGCGTACATGGAGTGGCAGACCGTACCGAGAACGGGGGTGGACGGCCGTGCCATATGTCCTCACCAGGCCCAGGCCGGGATCCGTCCTGCGCAGACCGGCCCCGACCGAGGCAGTGGGGCACGGCCAGCCCCTCAGAGAGCCCGAGGAGGTGTGTGCCGCACTGACCGGACTGGTCCAGTCCGCCCGCCACGAACTGCTGACCTTCGACGACCCGGTGGCGTCGCCGGATGTTCCCGAACCCTTTCGCGCGCTGGCCGGCGCGTGTGTCCGCGCGACCGAGGCACGGCCGGCGACGGTCCGCCGTATCGTGCCGCGGCATGCCCTCCCGTATCTGCCGCCACCGGGGCGGCTGGCCGGCCAGGCGCGGGTAACGGACTCGATCCCGTTCAAGCTGGTCGTCGCCGACCGCACGGTCGCCGCTCTGCCGCTGGATCTGCAACTGCACTGCAACGGCCTGCTGCTGATCCGCGACCCGGTGATCGTCCAGGCCCTCGTCCGCACACACCAGTCCTGGTGGGAGAGCGGGGACGAGCTGTCGACCGCCGTGTCGGGTTCGGTGCCCTCTCATCTGCGCCCGGTCCTGGACGCCTTGCTGGCCGGGCTGACGGACGAGGCCGCCGCGACCCGCCTGGGCATGTCGGCCCGGACGTACAGCCGCCGAGTGGGAGAGCTGCTCTCCGCCCTCGGCACGGCGAGCCGCTTCCGCGCGGGGGCGGAGGCAGCCCGCCGTGGATGGATCTGATGACCTGGTGGATTGGGCGCCCACCGGGCCCGTTCAGGACACGATGTCCTTACGGGAAAAGCCACGGAAGGCGAGGGCGACCAGGATCATCGCGTAGGTCACGGACACGGCCGTGCCCTTCAGCATCCCGCCCCACTCCAGCTGCGGCTGCAGGGCGTCCGCCCAGGCGAACTGCCAGTGCGCGGGAAGGAAATCACGCCAGGACCCGAGAGCCGTCACCGCGTCCAGGACATTGCCGATGATCGTCAGTCCGACCGCACCGCCGACGGCTCCCAAAGGAGCGTCGGTCTTGGTGGACAACCAGAACGCCAGTCCGGCGGTGACCAGTTGGGACACAAAGATGAAGCCGACGACGAGAGCGAGCCGTGGCAGCGCGTCCGCGCTCGCCAGGGACCCACCGGTGGGCAGCCTCAGCGGGCCCCACCCATAGGCGATCGTTCCCGCGGCGAGTGCGACAAGCGGCAGCAGCAGCATCGCGGCCGCGCTGAAGCCCAGCGCCACCACCAGCTTCGACCACAGCAGCCGCGCCCGGGGCACCGGTGCCGCGAGCAGATAGCGAAGGGAGGACCAGCTTGCCTCCGAGGCCACGGTGTCCCCGCAGAACAGCGCAACCGGCACCACCAGCAGGAAACCCGCCGATACGAAGAGGCAGGTGGCGGCGAAGTTCACGCCGGACGCGGTCGCCGTGTCCATCAGCGTGATCCGGTCGCCGCTGCCCCCACCCTGCTCGTCCGGAGCACCGCCGACGGCGAAGGCGACGATCAGGACGAATGGCAAGGCGGCCAGGATGGCGCCCATCACCAGGGTGCGCCGGCGCTTCAGCTGGCGTACGGCCTCGACCCGCAACGGCAGGGTGCGCCGCGCCCGATAGCCCGGTGCGGTCGTCGCGGTCGGCCCGGTGTGCACCGTACTCATGCGGATGCTCCTCCGATCAGGGTGAGGAACACGTCCTCCAGGCGCCGGTGGGGGCCGACGCCGGTCACCGGCACGTCCAGTCTGACGAGTTCGGCGACAAGCACTGCGGCGCCCGCTCCGTCCAGACGGACCAGCAGCCCGCTGCCGTCGTCTGTACGCACGGCGGAAGCGACGCCGGGCAGGGAAGCGATCTTCTCGACCAGCGGCTCGGGCACCTCGGCGGCCGTGGTCACCAGCAGGGTGTCACCCGCTCCGGTGATATCCGCAACAGGACCCGACTGCACGAGCCGGCCACGGTCCATGACCACCAGATCCGTGCAGGACTGCTCGACCTCGGCGAGGAGATGGCTCGACACGATGACCGTCCGGCCTCCGGCGGCGTACCGGATCATCACCTCCCGCATCTCACGGATCTGGGGCGGGTCCAGCCCGTTGGTCGGTTCGTCGAGGATCAGCAGGTCCGGCAGACCCAGCATCGCCTGCGCGAGGGCGAGACGCTGGCGCATTCCCTGCGAATAGGTGCGTACGGCGCGGGCAAGCGCGTCGCCGAGTCCCGCGATCTCCAGGGCCTCGTCGATGTGCGCGTCCTCCCCCGGGCGGCCGGTGGCCCGCCAGTACAGCTCGAGGTTGTCCCGCCCGGACAGATGCGGCAGAAAGCCCGCGCCCTCGACGAAGGCACCCACCCGCGAGAGGACGGGCGCGCCGGGCTTGATGACGTGCCCGAAGACACGGATCTCGCCCGCGTCGGGGGTGATCAGGCCCATGAGCATGCGCAGTGTGGTGGTCTTGCCTGCCCCGTTCGGCCCGAGGAGCCCGAGGACCTGGCCCTTCTCCACCCGGAAGGACAGGTCCCGCACGGCATAGCGGTCGGTGGCCTTCGCGTAGCGCTTCGTCAGGCCGGTGATCTGCAGGGGGACGTCCGCAAGTTCCGGGTCCGGCGCGGGCACGGTGGTCCGGCGCCGCACGCTGAGCAGCAGGGCTACGGCGCTCACGGCGCCTGCGGCCGGCAGGCCCCACACCCACATGGGCAGGGCGGCGGCCTGGGTGCTGACGGTGGGCGCGGTGGGCACCGTGAGCGGTCCTGCCGGCGAGACGGTGTAGGTGGCGGGGGCGTTGGGCGACGCATATCCGAGGTCGGTGGCGGCGAGGACCAGGCGGAGGCGGTGTCCGGCCTCGATCTCGTGATCCACGGCGGGCAGCGTCAGCTCGACTGTCTTCCCGGTCTTCGCGCCCTCGACACGGACGGGTGCGACGAGTTGGGCGGGCAGCACCTGTTGACGCCCGTCGGGTCCGACGTCGTACACCTTGCCGAAGAGCACCGCCTCCCCGCTGCTCGATGTCACATGGACGCGCACGGTGGGCGAGCCGGTGACCTGCAGCGATTCGTTCAGCGGCCGGGAGTCGAAGCGCGCGTGCTGTCCGGGAAAGTCCACGGAGAGGCCGAGGCCGAGTGAGGACAGCCCGGAGAGTCCGCCGCCGATGCCGGGGACGGCCGAGATCCCGGGCGGCCCCGCGCCGGCGGGGTTGCGGAACGACCGGGCGCCGTCGGCGAGTGGGATGGGGCGACCTCCTGCGTGCAGGCCGGGGTAGCCGGTCGAGGTGGCGCCGCGCAGAGTTGCCCGGCCGTCGGTCGAGTTGACTCCGCCTGCCCGGCTGACCCGGAAGACCGGGCCGGTGTCCGCAGACGTGTCACCGTTCAGATGGCGGTCGAACCATGCCGCGACCCGGCGCTGGATCCGCTCGGTCTCCAGGTCCCCGCCGTCATGTCCGCCGGAGATCCAGTCGACGGCGACCGGCGCGCCGTTCTTCTTGATCACCGAAGCCATCCGGTCGGCGTGCGCGAGCGGGAAGAGCGAGTCGGACTGTCCCTGGACGATGAGCGTGGGGACCTTGATCCTGTCGCCGACGGCGGACGGGCTGCGCGCCTCCAGCAGGGCGCGGGCCTGAGCGTCGGGTTTCCCCGAGGTGGCGACCCGCTCGTACATCTCGCACAGGACGGGCTGGAACCCGCCGCATGCGGCCGTGTCCGCGGCGGGCGGCACGGCCGTGGCACCTGTGGCCGGCACCCCGGGCTGGGCAGGACGCCGGGTTCCGGCTTCGCGTGGTGCGGCCGGATCCCCGGCGTCCGCACTCGGCGGCGTGGACGCGGACGCCCGCGCGGTGGGGCCGGTCGCGGCAGCGGCGTCGCGGGCTCCGGCACCGTCCCGGGCCTGCCCGGGCTCTTGCGAGGCGTCCTCGTCCGCCGGCGGCCGGGAGTCTCCGCCAGTGAGCCCGGAGGTGCCCGCGGCGCCGGTGGTGAAGAAGATCCCCGCCCACAGCTTCTTGAAGACCCCGTCGGGGAACAGCGCGTCGGCGAGGTTCCAGTACGTGATCTCCGGGGCGATCGCGTCGACCCTGCGGTCGTGGCCCGCCGCGAGGAGGGAGATCGCCCCGCCGTACGACGCTCCGGTCACGCCCACCCGTGGGTCGCCCGCCGCGTCGAGCCGAACCTCCGGCCGTCGGGCGAGCCAGTCGATCAGCCGGGACACGTCCTTGACCTCGTGATCGGGGTCGTTGAGGCCGATCTGCCCGGTGGACGCACCGAAGCCGCGTGCGGACCAGGTCAGAACCGCGTATCCGTCGCGCGCCAGCGCCTCGGCCTGGTCCCGCACCGACTCCTTGCTGCCCCCGAACCCGTGCCCCAGCAACACGGCCGGCCGTCGCACGCCGACGTCTCCGGCGGTGAAGTACGAGGTGTCGACCTTCGCACCCGGCATGCTCAGCACCCGGTCCTCGCGGTGCACCGGTGGAGCGTCGTCGGAAGCGACAGCCGTCCACACACCGGTGCCGCCGAGCACGGCGAAGGCGGCGAGGCCCGCGAGCCAGCGCCCTCGGTGCCGGGACAAGGCGGCCCGTCGGGGAAGTCGGATCGTCATGGGGGAAACCCTAAGCGGGCGCCCGCTGCCACCGCGGCTGCCGCCGGTCGGAACTCGGTGACCTCCTCGGGTAGTACCGGGTAGCGTCCGCGTACACCGGACGCGGTACGCCATACCCGAGCCGAACCGGGCCGAGCCGAGCCGAGCCGAGCCGAGGGCAGGGTGCCGGGACCGGAGCCACGGAAAGAGACGACCGCCATGGAGATCCGCCGCGCGACGACCGTCGCCGAACTCGTCGCCGCCGAGCACCTCTACGACGGTCCGGCCCGCAGGGAATGGGCGGAGCGGTTCCTCGCGGCTCCAGGACATCTGATGCTGATCGCCTACGCCGGCGATGTCCCTGCCGGGATGGTCTCGGGCATCGAGATGCTCCATCCGGACAAGGGCGTCGAAATGTGTCTGTACGAGCTGTCGGTGGACGAGGCGTACCGCCGCCGCGGTGTCGGGCGGGCGCTGACCGAAGCGCTCGCCGCCGTCGCCCGGGAGCGCGGCTGCTACGACATGTGGGTCGGCGTCGACACCGACAACGCTCCGGCGCTGGCGACGTACACGTCGGCAGGCGCGGCGAACGATGGGGAATTCACCATGCTGACCTGGGACTTCACAGCTCGGCAGGGTTCGGGCGATTCGCCCTGGGGGACCGCCGCGGACGGCGGCAGCAACCTTGCGGACACGTCCGTCCACGATGTCGGGTGATGTCCGCCAAAGTGCGCACGGCACCCCGGGATTGAATCCAACGCTCCAGTAACAACCCCTTGTGCGCCCTGATCGCCGCACGACACTCTGTGCCGCACATCCGCGGGAGCCGCGCGGATGTTTGTCGTGTTCCGATCAAAGAAAGGCGCACGAGATGAGATTCACTGTCCGCCGGCCGATACGCATGGGTGCACTGCTTCCCGCGGTCACCCTCACAGCCGGTCTCCAGTTCGCCGCCACCCCCACCGCGCACAGCGCGCCGGCCGGCGATCTCCGTCTCGCCCCCACTGCAACCGCCGTCCAGGACAGCTGGATCGTCGTCCTCAAGGACGGCACCCGCGTCTCCGACCTCACCGCCGAGGAGGCCCTCAGCCCCGAGCGCACCTACACTTCCGTCCTCAAGGGCTTTTCCGCCTCGATGTCCAAGGCGAAGGCCGCCCGTCTCGCCGCCGACCCACGCGTGGCGTACGTCGAACAGAACGCCGTCCTGCGCCTGAACGAGACCCAGACCAACCCGACCTGGGGCCTCGACCGCGTCGACCAGCGCAGCCTGCCGCTGTCGAAGGCGTACACCTACACGACGACGGCGCGGAACGTGAACGCGTACATCATCGACACCGGTATCCGCACCTCTCACAGCGAGTTCGGCGGGCGCGCGAGCGTCGGTGCGGACACCGTCGGCGACGGCCGCAACGGACAGGACTGCCAGGGCCATGGCACCCATGTCGCCGGCACGGTCGGCGGCAGGACCTACGGCGTGGCCAAGCAGGTGAAGCTGCTGGCTGTCCGTGTGCTCGGCTGCGACGGTTCGGGAACGACGGCCGGGGTCATCGCGGGCGTCGACTGGGTGACCGCCCACGCCGCCAAGCCGGCGGTCGCCAACATGAGTCTGGGCGGAGGGGTCAGCGCCGCACTCGACAACGCCGTGAAGCGGTCCATCGCCTCGGGCGTCAGCTACGCCATCGCGGCGGGCAACGGCAACTTCCTCGGTCTGCCCGCGAACGCGTGCAACTACTCTCCCGCACGGGTCCCCGAGGCAATCACCGTCGGCGCGACGGACAGGACCGACCGGCGGGCCTCGTTCTCCAACTTCGGCAGCTGCCTCGACCTGTTCGCACCCGGCGTGGACATCACATCGGCATGGAAGGACAGCAACAGCGCGACGAACACCATCTCCGGCACCTCGATGGCCACGCCGCACACCGCGGGTGTCGCCGCCCTGTATCTCGCGGACCATCCGACGGCGACCCCGGCCCAGGTCCGCAACGCCCTGGTGAACAACGCGACAAGCGGCAAGGTCGTGGATCCGCGCGTGGGCTCCCCGAACAGGCTGCTGCACTCGCGGTTCTGACGCCGCAGGGACCGCGCCGCGGTGGCACCACCCCTGCGGCGCGGCGCCCCTTGGCGCAGCCGCGACGACGGTCAGCGGGGCACAAGATGCCCGAGGAGCTCCTCCCCCGCGGGGTAGGGGACCTCCTCGGGCATCAGCCGTCCGGCCCCCTCGAGGTCCCCGGCCCGCACGAGCCGGTGGATCTCCCGGGCGAGAGGCGTCACATCGTCGATGGCCACGGTCCATTCGTCCGCAAACCGTGCCGGCGCCTCTCCCCCGAGGCCCAGCTGCAGTGAGCGGTACGGCAGCGGCGCGAGCCGGACATCACGCTCGGGATCCCACTGGACCCGGGCCGGAGCCTGCCTCAACTGCCGCTTCCACTCGGGCTGACCGGGGTGGAGCTCCGGCACGAAGTGGGACAGACAGGCGTGACGCAGCGCCCACTCGAAACCCTCGCGGTCGATCTCGACGGCCAGCACGGTCTGCTGCCCCTCTTTGGTGCCCCAGCCGCAGCGGTACATCATCCACAGGAACGAAGGCTTGATCCATGTCATCCGGTCCCGCTTCCAGGCGGCCGGAAAGCGTCCGTCGCGGGCTGCCGGGAGGCCGATGGACGGGTCGTACGCCTGGTAGACGGTGACCGTGGCCGGGGTGTGGACGGCACGGATCTGGTACTTCGGGACGGTCATGGCCCTCGAACCTACCGCCGGGAAATCCGCTGGTCTCCTCGATAAGCGCCTGGCAGGATCCCTTGCATGACGACCACCATCCATGTCGGAGGCCGTGCCGCGTAGGCGGCCGCGGCGGGTGCGCGCCGAGCTCGGGGTGCGACGAGGCCGCCGCAGAAGCGAGCCGGCGCAGATACGCGGACTGTCCCGCAAGACGCTGTGCGCCATCGCCGAGATCGAGCAGACCCGCAACTACCTGTGGCCCGGAGCGGTCCACGAGTCGCTGGCGCAGTGGCGCGGGCACATCGCCCGGCCCGACCGGCGTCTGTGGGACGCCGACCGGGCCGGCTGTACGGAATGGTTGTGCTGCGGCGATCCGCTCAGGGCACGGGAACTCCTCGACGGGGCCCTGCACGCGCTGCCCAGACGGGCCGCCCGGGAGCTGCGGGCAGTCGTCGGCGTGCTGGACGCGTCCTGGTGAACCTGTCCGGTCACAGCACCGGGCGGCCGGTACGGGTGAGAGTTCCGTACCGGCCGCCCGGAGTCCGCGGAGACAAGGGCCGGGGTGGGCAACCGCGCCGTACGGTCACCGCCACCCGCCGCGATCAGTGGTTGCGCGGGAAGCCCAGGTCGACACCGGCCGGAGCCTCGGACGGGTCGGGCCAGCGGGTGGTGACGACCTTGCCACGGGTGTAGAAGTGCACACCGTCGTTGCCGTAGATGTGGTGGTCGCCGAAGAGCGAGTCCTTCCAGCCGCCGAAGCTGTGGTAGCCCACGGGCACCGGAATCGGGACGTTCACACCGACCATGCCGGCCTCGATCTCCATCTGGAAGCGACGCGCGGCGCCGCCGTCACGGGTGAAGATCGCGGTGCCGTTGCCGAACGGCGAGGCGTTGATCAGCGCGACGCCCTCCTCGTACGACTCCGCGCGCAGCACACACAGCACGGGGCCGAAGATCTCGTCCCGGTACGCGTCGGAGTCGGTGGAAACCTTGTCCAGGAGCGAGAGGCCGATCCAGTGGCCGTCCTCGAAGCCCTCGACGGTGTAGCCGGTGCCGTCCAGGACCACGTCGGCCCCCTGGGCGGCGGCGCCGTGGACGTACGAGGCGACCTTGTCGCGGTGGGCCTTGGTGATCAGCGGGCCCATTTCGGAGGCCGGGTCGTTGCCCGGGCCGATCTTGATCTTCTCGGCGCGCTCACGGATCTTGGTGACGAGCTCGTCGCCGATCGCGCCGACCGCGACGACCGCGGAGATCGCCATGCAGCGCTCACCAGCGGAGCCGTAGGCCGCGGATACGGCCGCGTCCGCGGCGGCGTCCAGGTCCGCGTCCGGGAGGACCAGCATGTGGTTCTTGGCACCACCGAGCGCCTGGACGCGCTTGCCGTTGGCGGCGGCCGTGGTGTGGATGTACCGGGCGATCGGCGTCGAGCCGACGAAGGAGACCGCCGCGATGTCCGGGTGCTCGAGAAGCCTCTCGACCGCGATCCTGTCGCCCTGGAGGACGTTGAAGACGCCGTCCGGCAGTCCCGCCTCGGCGAGCAGCTCGGCGAGCTTCAGCGCGGCCGATGGGTCCTTCTCGCTCGGCTTGAGGATGAAGGTGTTGCCGCAGGCGATGGCGAGCGGGAACATCCACATCGGGACCATCGCGGGGAAGTTGAACGGCGTGATGCCGGCGACCACGCCGACCGACTGCCGGATCGCCGCCACGTCCACCCGGTTCGAGACCTGGGTGGACAGCTCGCCCTTGAGCTGGGTGGTGATACCGCAAGCCAGGTCCACGATCTCCAGTCCGCGGGCGACCTCGCCGAGAGCGTCCGAATGGACCTTGCCGTGTTCGGCGGTGATCAGCTCGGCGATGGCGTCACGGTTCGCGTCCAGCAGGGCACGGAAGCGGAACAGGATCGTCGTGCGCTGGGCCAGCGAAGACGTGCCCCAGGTGGCGTAGGCGTCCTTCGCCGCGGCGACCGCGGCGTCTACCTCGTCGACGGAGGCCAGTGCGACCTTCCTGGTCACGGCACCGGTCGCCGGATCGGTGACCGGTCCCCAATTGCCGGACGCGCCCTCGACGATCTTGCCACCGATCCAGTGGTTGACGTTCTTCGTCATGGCGGAGAGCTCCTTCAAGTCCTTCAGAGATGGCGGCGTCGGGCGGCGACCTGGCGGTCGTATTCCTGCCGGGCCTTGACCGCCGACGGTCGGGTCGCGGTCTCGGCCACGGGAACATCCCACCACGCCTGGGCCGGCGGCGGGCCCGACACAGTGTCTGCCGTTTCGGTCTCGACGTAGACACATGTGGGGCGATCCGCCGAACGGGCTTCCACAAGGGCTTCGCGCAGGTCACGAACGGTTTTGGCGCGAATGACGCGCATCCCGAGGGATGCGGCGTTGGCGGCGAGGTCGACGGGGAGCGGGGCGCCCGTGTAGGTGCCGCCGCCCGCGTCCTCGGGCCCTGCGGTGTCCCGCGTCCGGTAGCGGTAGGCGGTGCCGAACCCCTCGGACCCCACGGACTCGGACAGTCCGCCGATCGACGCGTAGCCGTGGTTCTGGAGGATCACCACCTTGATCGGGACGTTCTCCTGCACGGCCGTCACGAGCTCGGTGGGGTTCATCAGGTAGGTGCCGTCACCGACCAGCGCCCATACCGGCCGGCCCGGCGCGGCCATCGCCACGCCTATCGCCGCGGGGATCTCGTATCCCATGCAGGAATAGCCGTACTCGACGTGGTACTGGTCCCGGGAACGGGTCCGCCACAGCTTGTGCAGGTCGCCCGGAAGCGAACCCGCCGCGTTGATCACGATGTCGTCCTCCGTGACCAGACCGTCGAGCAGCCCGAGCACCTGCGGCTGGGTCGGGCGTACATCCTGGTCACGGACCTCGTACGCGGTGTCGACGCGGTGCTCCCAGCGCTCCTTGCCGTCCGTGTACTCGGTCTCGTAGCCGCGCTCCACATGGTGGCCGTGCAGGGCGGTGGTGAGGGCGTCGAGCCCGGCCCGGGCGTCGGCCACCAGCGGGACGGCGGCGAGTTTGTGGGCGTCGAAGCCGGTGATGTTGAGGTTGACGAAGCGGACGCCGGGGTCGGTGAAGAGAGTGGCGGATGCGGTGGTGAAGTCCGAGTAGCGGGTGCCGACACCGATGACGAGGTCGGCGGTACGGGCCAGCTCGTCGGCGACGGCGGTGCCCGTGTGGCCGATGCCCCCGACGTCCGCGGGATGGTCGTGGCGCAGGGAGCCCTTGCCGGCCTGGGTGGAGGCCACGGGGATGCCGGTCGCGTCGACCAGGCGCCTCAGGGCCTCTTCCGCACCGCTGTAGTGCACACCTCCGCCCGCGATGATCAGTGGCCTGCGGGCCTCGCTGATCGCCCGGACCGCCGCGTCCAGCTCTGCAGCATCGGGCTGCGGACGGCGTACGTGCCATACGCGTTCGGCGAAGAACGCCTCGGGCCAGTCGTAGGCCTCGGCCTGCACGTCCTGTGGCAGGGCCAGGGTGACGGCACCGGTCTCCGCGGGATCGGTGAGCACCCGCATGGCGGCGAGGGCCGCAGGGATCAGGGCCTCCGGCCGGGTGATCCGGTCGAAGTACTTCGAGACGGGCCGCAGACAGTCGTTGACGGAGACGTCGCCCGCGGAGGGGACTTCCAGCTGCTGAAGGACGGGGTCGGCGGGCCGGGTGGCGAAGACGTCGCCGGGGAGGAGGAGGACGGGGAGCCGGTTGATGGTGGCGAGGGCGGCGCCGGTGACGAGATTGGTGGCACCGGGGCCGACGGAGGTGGTGACGGCGTGCGTGGAGAGCCGGCAGGACTGGCGGGCGTGGCCGACGGCCGCGTGGACCATCGCCTGCTCGTTGCGGCCCTGGTAGAAGGGCATGCCGGAACCGCTTTCCAGCAGCGCCTGACCGATTCCGGCGACGTTCCCATGGCCGAAGATTCCCCATGTGGCGCCGATCAGTCGCCGGCGGCGGCCGTCGCGCTCCGTGTACTGGCCGGCGAGGAAAGCGATCAGCGCCTGGGCGGTGGTGAGACGGCGTGTGCCGGGGCGGGGCGCGGTCGGTCCCGTGCTCATCGGTAGCCCTCCGTGTGGTCGGGGTGGAAGCAGATCCGCCATTCACGTTCGGGGCCCGGGCCCGCCATGACGTTCAGGTAGTACATCTCGTGGCCGGGCGCGGCGATCGAGGGACCGTGCCAGCCGTCCGGGACGAGGACGGCGTCTCCACTGCGAACCTCCGCGAGCAGGTCCGTGCCGCCGGGGCGTGACGGTGACACCCGCTGGTAGCCGAAGCCATGCGGACCGTCGATCTCGAAGTAGTAGATCTCTTCCAGTCTGGCCTCCGCTCCCGGCCGGTGCTCGTCGTGCTTGTGCGGCGGATACGACGACCAGTTGCCGCCGGGAGTGAGCACCTCGACGGCGATGAGGCGGTCGCAGTCGAAGGCGTCGGCGGCGGCGAAGTTGTGCACCTTCCGGGCACAGCCGCCGGTGCCGCGGTGCTCGACCGGTACCTCCGGCGCGGGGCCGTAGCGAGCGGGGAGTCGTCGCTCGCACTTCGCTCCTGCCAGGGCGAAGCGGCCTCCCGCGCCGGAGGCGATCTGTGCATGGGCGTCGCGCGGTACGTACGCGAAGTCGGTGACCCCGGTGAACACGCTTTCCCTGCCCAGCAGTTCCATGGTCCGGCCTTCGGTCTGCACCGTGCAGCCGCCGCTGAGTGGAAGCACGATCCACTCGCTGTCACCTGCACCCAGCAGATGCGAACCGCCCGGGCGGAGCTCCAGGATCCGCAGGGCGGAGTACCCCCATCCCGCCGTCTTGGGGTCGATGTCGAGGGCATAGGGCCCTTCGGCCGCGGTCCCTGCTTGTACATGCCGGTCGTGCGCCATGGCGTCCGCGGCGCCCTTGTGGTCCGCGCCGTGCGCGCTGCCCGTGTGGTTCTTGCCGTCCATGTGGTCCATGAGTTCTCCGTACCCCTAGAGCAGCCCGACGGCCGTGTCGACCGCCGCCGCCACATCGCCGTCGACCGGATAGAGCAGCGAGCGGCCCACGACCAGTCCCTGCACGGTGGGGAGTTGCAGGGCCCCACGCCATTTCTCGTAGGCACTGGCCTGGTCCTCCACGGAGCCGCCGACCTCACCGCCGAGCAGGACGGCGGGGAGAGTCGAGGTCTCCATGACCCGGGGCATGTCGTCCGGGTTCTCGGTGACCGGGATCTTCAGCCAGGTGTAGGCGGAAGTGCCGGCGAGTCCCGAAGCGATGGCGATGGAGCGGGTGACCGCCTCGGCGGACAGGTCGTTGACGAGCCGGCCCGCGACCCGGCGGCAGATGAACGGTTCGACGAAGACGGGCAGCCGGTGCGCGGCCATCTCGTCGATGGCGCGGGCCGTGGCATGCAGGGTGTCGAGCGATCCGGGGTCGTCGTAGTCGATGCGCAGCAGCAGCTTGCCGGCGTCGAAGCCGAGCCTGGCCAGGTCCTCCGCGCGGTATCCGGTGAATCTGTCGTCCAGTTCGAAGACGGCTCCCGCCAGACCGCCCCGGTTCATGGAACCCATGACGACCTTGTTGTCGAGCGCGCCGAGGAGGAGCAGGTCCTCCAGGATGTCGGCGGTGGCGAGCACCCCGTCGACTCCGGGCCGCTCCAGTGCGGTGCAGAGCCTTTCGAGCAGACCGAGCCGATTGGCCATGGCGAGGCGCTGGCCGCCGACGGCGAGGGCGCCGCGTGCGGGGTGGTCGGCCGCGACGATCATGAGTCTGCCGTGATCACCGACCAGTGGCCTTCTGCGGCGCCGGGCTGCGGCCTCGGCGACGGCCTCGGGGCGATGTGCCCTGATCCGCACCAGGTCGGCGACGTCGACGCGGGTCATGACGTTGCACCCGGGGTGGGACCGGACGCGTCGCCCTGTGCCGGTGCGGACGCGCCGGCAGGTCCGGGCTCGGGGCCGGGCGCGCGGCCCTCCAGGAGGGCTTCGACCTCGGACGGGAAGGGCATGGCGGAGGAGCAGGCGAGCCGGGAGGCGACGAGCGCGCCGGCTGCGTTCGCGAACCGCATGATCCGCTCGAGTTCCCAGCCGGACAGGAGCCCGTGCACCATCGCTCCTCCGAACGCGTCGCCCGCGCCGAGTCCGTTGACCACCTCGACCTCCACGGGCGGGACTTCGGCGCTGGTCCCGTCCCTGTGTACGGCCAGGACGCCCTTGGGTCCCTGCTTCACGACGGCGAGTTCGGGTCCGGCGTCGAGCAAGGCACGTGCGGCGGCGTGCGGTTCGCGCTCCCCGGTCGCGATCTCGCACTCGTCGAGGTTGCCGACGGCGACGGTCGCGTGGGAAAGCGCCTGTGCGTAGTACGGACGGGCCCCGCCCGGATCGGTCCAGAACATCGGCCGCCAGTCCAGGTCGAAGACCGTTGTCCCGGACTTCGCACGATGCTTCAGGGCGGCGAGCGTCGCACTCCTGCTCGGCTCGGCGCACAGCCCGGTGCCCGTCATCCAGAAGACCCGTGCGGCGCTGATCGCCGCCAGGTCCAGTTCGTCGGCGTGCAGCTCGAGATCGGGTGCCTTGGGCTGCCGGTAGAAGTAGAGCGGGAAGTCGTCGGGCGGGAAGATCTCACAGAAGGTGACCGGCGTGGGGAGCCCGGGCACCGCCGTGACCCAGCGGTCGTCGACCCCGAACTCCCTGAGCGCTTCATGGAGATACTCGCCGAACGCGTCCCGTCCGGTGCGGGTGATCACAGCGGTCCGGCGCCCGAAGCGTGCCGCGGCAACGGCCACATTCGTGGCGGAGCCGCCGAGAAACTTCCCGAAGGTCTCGACCCGTGCCAGGGGGACCCCGGTCTGCAGGGGATAGAGGTCCACTCCGATCCGGCCCATCGTGATCACTTCGTACGACTGCGGCTGAGGCATACGCGTCCCTTCGGTTCCCACGCCGGCTGTCCCCTGGTGTAGCCCCCACTCCGGAAGGCTGTCAACATTTTGTCCTTACATTCGGACGAAAGCTTGACACCGTTCTCCGGCCGCCGGGAAGCTGACCGCCATGACCTCCTCCGCATCCTCGCTCCACCGCATCCGGATCGGGTCGGCCCCGGACTCCTGGGGTGTGTGGTTCCCCGACGACCCGCAGCAGGTTCCCTGGCGGCGCTTCCTCGACGAGGTGGCGCGCGCGGGCTACGAGTGGATCGAACTCGGCCCGTACGGCTACCTCCCGACCGATCCCGTCCGTCTCACCGAGGAGACCTCGGCGAGGGGACTGAAGGTCTCGGCGGGAACCGTCTTCACCGGTCTGCACCGCGGCCCGGCCGTCTGGGACGAGACATGGGCCCACGTGGCGGACATCGCCGCACTGACCCGCGCCATGGGCGCCGATCACCTCGTCGTCATCCCAGCCTTCTGGCGGGACGACAAGACCGGTGACGTCCTCGAGGACCGCACGCTCACCTCCGAACAGTGGCGGCACCTCACCAGCCAGACCGAGCGACTCGGCCGGGAGGTCGGCGACCGCTTCGGGCTCCGCATCGTGGTCCACCCGCATGCCGACACCCACATCGACAGCGAGGAGAACGTCAACCGTTTCCTCGACGCGACCGACCCCGAACTGGTCTCGCTCTGCCTGGACACCGGGCACTACGCCTACTGCGGGGGCGACAGCGTCAAGCTCATCGAGACCTACGGCGAGCGCATCGGCTATCTCCACCTCAAGCAGGTGGATCCCGAGATCCTCGCCGAGGTGGTCGCGGACGAGGTGCCGTTCGGGCCGGCGGTGGCACGGGGTGTGATGTGCGAACCCCCTTACGGCGTCCCGGCGCTGGAGCCGGTGCTCGCGGCGGCCCAGCGGCTGGACGCCGACCTGTTCGCCATCGTCGAGCAGGACATGTACCCGTGCCCGCCGGACAAGCCTTTCCCGATCGCCGAGCGCACACGCCGCTTCCTCCGCTCCTGCGGAGCCTGAGACAGCCCCGCCGGGACCGTCCGGGGATCTCCCCGAACCGCACCATCGCGCACAGAGCACCGCTTCCGGAGCGGCGGCCCACTCAGCCACGACGCATTCGCATCATGGCGTGCGAGCGCGCCAAGGCGGGCTCACGGCTCAGCGGGCCCCAGGTCCGGCGGAACGATGGACGCGATACGGACCCTCACAGGGCGGCTGCAGCCACCGCTCCACTCACCTCCGGACTCATGGTCCGCGAAGGCGCCGTGCGTCAACTGCCGGGTGACGCCGGTTTCGTCACAGGGATGGTGGTCCTGTCACACATGTCTCCATTACGCGGGTCTTCCGTCACAGACTCTCGACAGCCGCTCTCCCCTCCCCCGTGCGTGTCGTTCGCAAGGCACAGGCTCAGTGATCGCCAGCGTTCGCGCCGCAGCTCGTCCGACGGCTCCCTCTGCCGCCACTGCGGCGCGCGCAGGGAGGTGCCACAGATGACGGACAGACGGCTCTGGTCGTACAAGGACATCGCCGCACACATCCGGGTTCAGCCGGACACGGTTCGCTCCTATCGCAAGCACGGCCTCCTTCCGCCTCCCGACCATGTGGAGGCCGGAAAGCCCTACTGGTACGCGGATACGATCCGCACCTGGGTCGCCAACCGGCCTGGCAACAGAGCCCGCAGGGAATGACCCACAGGGGGACATAACCCTTCGCGCCCGGGCCGGCTCGGTGACCGGATCCGCCGCAGACGGACCTCGGCATCACATCCGCGTACCGCGAGCACCCCAGCCCCCGTCGGCCTGGTCCTTCGCCGGCTGCCGGCCGACGGGAAGCTACCCGCCCACGGGAGTCCTGTCGCGGTCCGCGTCGCCAAGGCGCCGCCGGTCCGTCCCCGACTCGTCGTGTTCCGCCGCCTTCGGATCCTCGGCCTTGCCGTCCCCATCCGTACGGCCCTTCCGGTGCAGGTCCTCCGCGGTGTGCTCCAGCGCGGAGGACGCGGGTATCCCGCCCTCGCTCAGACCGAACCTGTCATGGACGGCCCGCAGCGGCGCCGGCGCCCACCAGGTCGCGCGGCCGGTCAGCCTCATCACCGAGGGAACAAGCAGACTGCGCACCACCAGGGCGTCCATGAGCACGGCGAGCGCGATCCCCAGACCGAGCATCTTGGCGTTGGTCACACGCGAGGTCCCGATCGCGACCATCACCACCGCGAGGATCACTGCCGCGGCGGTTATCAGCCCGCCGGTGCGCTGCAGCCCGTATGCCACCGCATGGTCGTGATCACCGGTGCGGTCGTACTCCTCCTTGATCCGGGAGAGCAGGAACACCCCGTAGTCCATGGACAGCCCGAACGCCACACAGAACATCAGCACCGGCAGGGTGGTCTCGATGGCGCCGGTCGAGGTGAATTCGAGAAGCCCGGAGAGATGGCCGTCCTGGAAGATCCAGACCACGGCGCCGAACATCGCGGTGAGGCTGAGCCCGTTGAGCACGACCGCTTGGAGGGGGATCATCACGCTGCCTGTCAGGAGGAAGACCAGCAGCAGGGTGACCACCGCGATGATGCCCGCCGCCCAGGGCAGCCGGTCCCCGATGGCGGCCTTGGAGTCGACCAGCATCGCGGCCGCACCGGTCACCGAGGTTTCGAAGGGTGCGGGCTGTGCGCGCAGTTCACGTACGAGTTGCTGCGTCTCCTCCCCCACCGCCTTCTCCTCGGGCAGTACGGAGAAGGTCGCATGTGTGCCGGAGACCAGCGGTCCGTCCACCCGCAAGACCCCGGGGAGGGCGGCGACGCGGTCACGGAACGCGGCATACTGCGCGGGCGTGGCCGCACCCTCGGCGAAGACGTCCAGGCCGCCGCCGGGGCTCCCGGGGAAGCCGTCCCGTATGTGCTGCTGTACGACATGCGACGCGGCGTCCGGCGGCAGCTGACGGTCGTCCGCAGGGCCGAACTTCACTCCCAGGAAGGGCAGCCCCAGCAGCACCAGCCCGGCGGTGGTGGCCACGGCGAAGACAGGCGCCCGCCGCATCACCACGGCCACTCCCCGGCCCCAGCGACCGTTTTCGCCGCTGTCCGCGGCACCGGCGCCGGGCTTCGCGCCCCGGCTTCCGCGCAGCAGCCGGCGCAGGTCCAGCGCGTTCACCCGCTCGCCCAGCAACATCAGTGCGGCGGGCAGCAGGACCAGTGCGGCGGCGGCGGCCAGCAGCACCACGGCGATCCCGGCGTAGGCGAACGAACGGAGGAAGTACTGCGGGAAGACCAGCATCGCCGCCAGCGAGACGGCCACCGTGAGCGCGGAGAACAGGACCGTGCGTCCGGCTGTGCGCAGGGTGATCGCCACGGCCTCCCGGGTCGGTGCTCCCGCGCCGAGCTCCTCCCGGAACCGGCGCACGATGAACAGGGCGTAGTCGATGGCGAGTCCGAGGCCCAGTGCGGTGGTGAGGTTCTGGGCGAAGACCGAGACATCGGTGAACTCGGTGAGCCCGCGCAGGATCGCGTTCGTGCCGAGGATGGCGACGATGCCGATGCCCAGCGGCAGCAGGGCGGCGATCGCGCTGCCGAACACCATGACGAGCAGCACCAGCGTCACGGGCAGGGCGATCATCTCGGCCCGGAGCAGGTCGTCCTGGATGATCGTCTGCATGTCGTGCATGACCGCGACCGGGCCGCCGATGGTCACCTCCACCGGACCGTGCTTGCCCCGGTAGTCGGGCGCGATGCGCTCCAGCACCGCCCCGGCGGCCTTCTCGTCCCCCTCGACGCGGGCGGCGATGAGCGCCTCCCCGCCGTCCTCGGCACGCAGCGCCGGCGACTTGGTCTGCCAGTACGAACCGACGGCGGCGATGCCCTTCTCACCGGCGAGTTGCTTCGCCAACCGCGCGGCCTCGGCGGCGACGGCCGGATCGTCCACACCCTTTTCCCCGCTGTCGACAAGGAGCAGCAGATTCGGCCGTGCCGCGGGAAATTCGCGGTCGAGCGCTTTCGTGGCGTAGGTCGACTGGGCGTCCGGATCTTCCCAGCCGCCGCTGCTCATTCGGTCGCCGGCCCCGCTCCCCGCGAAGACGGCCAGTGCGGTGACGACCAGAGCGAGGAGGAGCGACAGACGTGGGCGTGCCGTGACGAGATGGGTCCAGCGGCCGAGGCGCGGTCCACTGTTGACTGCAGACATGGTGCGGTGTCCCCTTCACCGAGACCGGTGCAGCGCGCGGGCAAACGGGCGGGCAGCACGGGTCGGCCATTGCATAGACTGACAAACACGAGTCATCGCTCGCGTTAACCAAGAATGTGAGCGACCGCTCGTGTTTGTCAACCGCGCCCGGAGAGCTGGGGATCGATACACATGCCAGACACACCCGAAGCGGGGACACCGACCGGGGCGACACCGCCCGACGCACCGACCGGACCGACACCGACGACGACGCCACCGGGCGACGCGCCCCCCGAGCCGCCGGGCGGCACCTCCGCCAAGGCACGAAAGAGCGCGACGAGCCGGGAGTCCACGCAGCCGACGACCAAGCGGGCACAGAAGAAGCCCGAGGCCAAGACTCCCGCCCACCCCGCGCAGCCGCGCCGCCGCCAAGCCCGGGGCGAGCGCCGCATCGCCCAGCTCCTGGAGGCCGCGGCAGGCGTTTTCTGCCGCACCGGCTACACGGCCGCCACCACCAACGCCATCGCCCGCGAGGCAGGCGTCTCACCCGGCACGCTGTACCAGTTCTTCCCGAACAAGGAAGCAATCGCCGTGGAGCTGGGCGGACAGTTGCTGCACCGCTGGCGCGAGTCCCACGGCGCCGCGTTCGACACACTGGACCACACGCTCCCCCTCGACCGGCTGATGAATTCACTCCTCGATCCACTCATCGCCTTCAACTGCGAGAACCCGGCCTTCGCCGTACTGATGCACGGCTCCGAGATTCCGGGCCGGATCACCGAGGAGCACGACGCCGTTCATTCGGCGCTGCTCCTGCGCGTCGAGCAGGTGCTGGGCGAACTGCTCCCCGCGTCGCCACCGACCGCGCTCCACAGAACGGCGGACATCGCGTTCGCCGTGGTCAAGTCGGGACTGGAGCTGATCCTCGCCCACGAGGGAGCGGAGCGAGAGGCCTACATCGCGGAACTGAAGACCGTCCTGCTGCGGTACCTCACCCCCCTGTTCGACGAGCGCGGGGCGGGGACGCCAGGCCACTGAGGCCGTCTCGCACGGCGCGCACGAAGTGGGGGCCGATACTCGATTCATACCCCCTAGGGGTATAGTCTGTGTGTGGAGAGGGGATCGTGGCAGCGCCAGGACCCTCATGACGCACCACAGCCTCAGTCGCGCGATGTGATCGCCGCGCGCGACACGCCTTGGAAGAGGAGAACGCCATGACCACCGAGACGACGACCGAAACCCCCGAGGCCACCGGTTCCTGCTGTTCCCCCTCCGGTTCCTGTCACGGTGGCGCGACGGACGTCCGCGTGGGCGGTCTCACCACGGTCTACGAGGTGAAGGGCATGACCTGCGGTCACTGCGAGGGCGCGGTGGCGAGCGAGATCTCCGAGATTCCCGGTGTGGCCTCGGTCGAGGCGGAGGCGTCGACGGGACGTGTCACCGTCGTTTCCGACACTCCGCTCGACGAGTCGGCCGTGCGCGCCGCCGTCGACGAGGCGGGCTACGAGCTCGTCGGTCAGGCCTGACTCACCCCCTGCTTCCGGCCGGGCCGCACCGTCCCAGTGGTGGGCCCGGCCCTGTGTTTGGAGCAATGCGTCACATGAGCAGCACCACAACCGACTCCCCGGCAGTGGACATCTCACGGATCGAGCTTCTGATCGGTGGAATGACCTGCGCTTCGTGCGCGGCCCGGGTCGAGAAGAAGCTCAACCGCATGGACGGCGTCACGGCGACGGTGAACTACGCAACCGAGAAGGCCCGCGTCTCCTTCGCCGACGGTACGGGCGTCTCCGATCTCGTCGCCGTCATCGAGAAAACGGGCTACACGGCGACACTCTTGCCCGAGCCGGTCACCACCCCCGCCACCACAAGCCCCGCCGCATCCTCCACCGGTTCGCCCGCGCTTTCCGGGCAAGGCGAGCACGGGAGGAGCGACGGTCCGTCCGGCGCCTCCGCAGAAACGTCCCAGCCGCAGCCGCCCCTGCCCGCGGGGCCGGCGAGCAGCCCCTCGCCAGGGGACGGAGAGCCCACCAGGACGGCGGCGGAGGCCCGCGCCGAGCTCGCGCTCGCCGGCCTGCTGCAGCGGCTCCGTGTATCCGCGCTCCTCGCCGTGCCCGTCGTACTCATGGGCATGGTCCCCGCACTTCAGTTCGAAAACTGGCAATGGCTCTCCCTCACGCTCGCCGCGCCGGTCGTGGTCTGGGGCGGGCTGCCCTTCCACCGTGCCGCGTGGACCAACCTCCGGCACGGCGCGGCCACCATGGACACCCTGGTGTCCCTCGGCACCCTCGCCGCCTTCGGATGGTCCCTCTGGGCGTTGTTCCTCGGGCACGCCGGGATGCCCGGCATGCGCCATGGGTTCGACCTCACCATCGCCCCCGCGGCAGCCCGCGGGGACGGCTCGTCGGCCATCTACCTCGAGGTCGCCGCAGGGGTCGTCACCTTCCTCCTCCTCGGCCGCTATCTGGAGGCGCGCGCCAAGCGGAAGGCCGGATCCGCGCTGCGGGCCATGCTGGAGCTCGGTGCCAAGGACGTCGCCATACTCAGGGGCGGCACCGAGGTACGCGTCCCGGCCGCCCGACTCGCAGTCGACGACCTCTTCGTCGTCCGCCCCGGGGAGAAGATCGCCACCGACGGCACCGTCGTCGAGGGCACGTCCGCCGTCGACGCGTCGATGCTGACCGGCGAGTCGGTTCCGGTGGACGTGAGCGCCGGCGACAGCGTCACCGGCGCCACCGTCAACACCGCGGGACGGCTCGTCGTGCGGGCGACCCGCGTCGGCGCCGACACACAGCTGGCGCGAATGGCGCGGATGGTCGAGGACGCCCAGAACGGCAAGGCCGAGGTCCAGCGCCTCGCCGACAGGATCTCGGCCGTCTTCGTCCCGGCGGTCCTGCTGGTCGCCCTCGGCACGCTGGTCGCCTGGATGCTGGTCACGAACGACACGACCGCCGCATTCACCGCGGCCGTCGCCGTCCTGATCATCGCGTGCCCCTGTGCGCTCGGCCTCGCCACCCCGACCGCCCTCATGGTGGGCACGGGACGGGGTGCACAGCTCGGCATCCTCATCAAGGGCCCCGAGGTCCTGGAGTCCACACGCGCGGTCGACACGGTCGTCCTCGACAAGACCGGGACGGTCACCACCGGCCGGATGCACCTGCGGGACGTCCTCGTCACAGGCGCCGCCACAGAGGAGGACGTGCTGCGGCTGGCGGGGGCGCTGGAACACGCCTCGGAGCACCCCGTCGCCCGTGCCATCGCGGCCGGGGCGGAGGCCAGGCTCGGCACGCTTCCCGTTCCCGAAACGTTCGAGAGCGTTCCCGGCCTCGGCGTACGCGGCACCGTCGGGGGCCGCGCCGTCCTCGTCGGCCGGGCCCCCCTCCTCGAGGCCGCGGGCGTGGAACCGCCGCCCGAGCTCGTCGGGGCCTCGGCCGCACGTACGGCTGTCGCCGTCGCCTGGGACGGCGAGGCTCGCGGCGTGCTGACCGTGGCGGACGCGATCAAGGATTCCAGCGCGGAGGCGGTTGCCCGGCTCCGGGCGCTGGGCCTGACGCCGGTGCTGCTGACGGGTGACAACCGCGCGGTCGCCGAGGCGGTCGCGGCCGAAGTCGGCATCGACGAGGTCCATGCCGAGGTGCTGCCCGAGGACAAGGTGGCCACGATCCGGCGACTCCAGACCGATGGGCGCACGGTCGCCATGGTGGGCGACGGCGTGAACGACGCAGCCGCGCTGGCCGCCGCCGACCTCGGACTGGCCATGGGTACCGGCACCGACGCCGCCATCGAAGCGGGCGATCTCACGCTGGTGAGGGGCGACCTCCGGGTGGCGGCCGACGCCATCCGGCTCTCACGGCGGACCCTCGGCACCATCAAGGGAAACCTCTTCTGGGCCTTCGGCTACAACGTCGCGGCCCTGCCGCTGGCGGCCGCGGGACTGCTGAATCCCATGATCGCCGGATTCGCCATGGCTTTCTCGTCCGTTTTCGTGGTCAGCAACAGCCTGCGTCTGCGATCCTTCACGTGATACACAGGACCTTCACAAAGAGATCCAGATCACAGATATTTGTGGGTAACCATTCGGGCTCTTCGCGAGTCTAAGTGGGCGATGCCAGAACGTCTTGGGGGACGTTCACGGGATGTCTTGGGGGACGTCCCAGGCAAGCGTTGGCCGGGGCACGTAGACCGGGGAGCTTTGAGCGGCCCTCCCGACATACGTACCCCGGCAGACCGCGCGAAGAGCTTCTGCTGCACTCCAGCAGACGCCCGGGCCGGATCCCGTGGGGGGAATCCGCACCGGGGATATGAGAAGCGCCCCGCTCGCCGACCCGTGGGGGGATCGGCAGCGGGGCGCTTCTTCTCTGCGACGTCTCTCCCGGCACCGCCGGGAGCGTGCAGCCCGGGTCGCGTGCCCGGGCCCGTCAGTACGCGTCAGCGAGCCTCGACGGGGACGAAGTCACGCAGCACTTCGCCGGTGTAGATCTGGCGCGGGCGGCCGATACGGGAACCCGGCTCCTTGATCATCTCGTGCCACTGGGCGATCCAGCCGGGCAGCCGGCCGAGCGCGAAGAGCACGGTGAACATCTCGGTCGGGAAGCCCATGGCCCGGTAGATCAGACCCGTGTAGAAGTCCACGTTCGGGTAGAGCTTGCGCTCGACGAAGTAGTCGTCGGAGAGCGCGTGCTCCTCGAGCTTGAGGGCGATGTCGAGCAGCTCGTCGGACTTGCCGAGGGCGGACAGCACGTCGTGGGCGGCAGCCTTGATGATCTTGGCGCGGGGGTCGAAGTTCTTGTAGACCCGGTGGCCGAAGCCCATCAGTCGAACGCCGTCCTCCTTGTTCTTCACCTTGCGGATGAAGGTGTCGACGTCACCGCCGGTGGCCGCGATGCCCTCGAGCATCTCCAGCACCGACTGGTTGGCGCCACCGTGCAGCGGGCCCCACAGGGCGGAGATGCCGGCGGAGATCGAGGCGAACATGTTCGCCTGCGAGGAGCCGACCAGGCGCACCGTGGACGTCGAGCAGTTCTGCTCGTGGTCCGCGTGCAGGATGAGCAATTTGTCGAGGGCGGCGACCACGACCGGGTCGAGCTCGTACTCCTGCGCCGGGACCGAGAAGGTCATCCGCAGGAAGTTCTCCACGTACCCGAGGTCGTTGCGCGGGTAGACGAAGGGGTGACCGATCGACTTCTTGTACGCGTACGCCGCAATCGTCGGCAGCTTGGCGAGCAGCCGGATCGTGGAGATGTTGCGCTGCTTCTCGTCGAACGGGTTGTGACTGTCCTGGTAGAACGTCGACAGGGCACTCACCACGGACGACAGCATCGCCATGGGGTGGGCGTCGCGCGGGAAGCCGTCGAAGAACCGCTTGACGTCCTCGTGCAGCAGGGTGTGCTGGGTGATCTCACCCCGGAAGGCAGCCAGCTCGTCGACGGTCGGGAGCTCGCCGTTGATCAGCAGGTAGGCCACCTCGACGAAGGTCGAGCGCTCGGCCAGCTGCTCGATCGGGTAGCCGCGGTAGCGCAGGATGCCCTGCTCGCCGTCGAGGTAGGTGATCGCGGACTTGTAGGCAGCCGTGTTGCCGTAACCGCTGTCCAGGGTCACCAGACCGGTCTGCGCCCGGAGCTTCCCGATGTCGAAGCCCTTGTCACCAACGGTGCTCTCGACCACCGGGTAGGTGTACTCACCGTCCGCGTACCGCAGTACTACAGAGTTGTCGCTCACGTCATCCCTCACCGACGTAGTGCCTCTTCTTCGAGGTGCCCTGACTGTCTCTACCATCCCCCATTCGGCAGAGGAGAGTGCACTCGGGGTCGGCCAATGGGCCGACTGGCGGCACTCAGTGCCGTCAACCTGCACATCCTGCCCCCTTCGCCCTGGTTCCGGAAGCCTCAGGTGATCTTTCCCACGAGCCTTTCACCCGTCAGCCGGTGATCGAGCGCGGTAAAGCGCCTGCCGGCCGAAACGGTGCGTACGGCCTGTCCTATGGCCTTGCGGGAGCCGACGAGCACCACGAGCTTCTTGGCACGGGTGACAGCGGTGTAGAGGAGATTCCGCTGGAGCATCATCCAGGCGCTGGTGGTGACGGGGATGACGACCGCCGGATATTCACTGCCCTGGGAGCGGTGGATCGTCACCGCGTACGCATGCGCGAGCTCGTCCAGCTCGTCGAAGTCGTAGGGCACCTCCTCGTCCTCGTCCGTCAGCACGGTCAGCCGCTGATCGACCGGGTTGAGCGAGGTCACCACGCCGACGGTGCCGTTGAAGACGCCGTTCCTCCCCTTTTCGTAATTGTTGCGAATCTGAGTGACCTTGTCGCCCACGCGGAACACCCTGCCGCCGAACCGCTTCTCCGGCAGATCGGGCCGGGCGGGCGTGATGGCCTGCTGCAGCAGTCCGTTCAGCGTGCCCGCGCCTGCCGGTCCACGGTGCATCGGGGCGAGTACCTGCACGTCCCGCCTGGGGTCCAGACCGAACCGGGCGGGGATGCGCCGGGCCGCGACGTCCACGATGAGCCGGCCCGCTTCCTCGGTGTCGTCCTCGACGAACAGAAAGAAGTCGTCCAGTCCGTGGGTGAGCGGCTGCGTCCCCGAATTGATCCGGTGGGCGTTGGTGACCACTCCGGACTGCTGGGCCTGCCGGAAGATCCGGGTCAGCCTGACACTCGGAACCGGCCCCGAGTCGGCGAGAAGATCCCGCAGCACCTCGCCCGCACCGACGCTGGGCAGCTGGTCCACGTCCCCCACGAGCAGCAGGTGTGCACCAGGTGCCACGGCCTTCACCAGCTTGTTGGCGAGGAGCAGGTCCAGCATGGAGGCCTCGTCGACCACGACCAGGTCGGCCTCGAGCGGCCGGTCACGGTCGTACGCCGCATCACCGCCCGGCTTGAGCTCCAGCAGCCGGTGCACCGTCGACGCTTCGGCGCCGGTGAGCTCCGCGAGCCGCTTGGCAGCGCGTCCCGTCGGCGCGGCCAGCACCACCTTGGCCTTCTTGGCCCGTGCCAGCTCGACGATCGAGCGCACCGTGAACGACTTGCCGCATCCGGGCCCCCCGGTGAGGACCGCCACCTTGCGGGTGAGCGCAAGGCGCACGGCCTGCTGCTGCTCGGGCGCCAGCTCCGCGCCCGTGCGGTCCGCGAGCCACGCCAGGGCCTTGTCCCAGGCGACGTCCTGGAACGCCGGCATACGGTCCTCGTCGGTGCGCAGCAGGCGGATCAGCTGGGCGGAGAGGGACAGCTCGGCGCGGTGGAACGGGACGAGGTAGACCGCCGTGACCGGATCGCCTCCTCCCGGGTCCGGAACCTGTTCCCGCACGACTCCCTCCTCCTCGGCCGCGAGGTCGGCGAGACAGTCGATGACCAGGCCCGTGTCGACTTGCAGCAGCTTGACCGCGTCGGCGATGAGCCGCTCCTGGGGAAGAAAGCAGTGCCCCTGGTCCGTGGACTGCGACAGGGCGTACTGAAGACCGGCCTTGACCCGGTCCGGGCTGTCGTGCGGGATGCCGACGGCCTGGGCGATCCGGTCCGCGGTGAGGAAGCCGATGCCCCAGACATCGGCCGCGAGCCGGTAGGGCTGGTTCTTCACCACGGAGATCGAGGCGTCGCCGTACTTCTTGTAGATCCGCACCGCGATGGAGGTCGAGACGCCCACCCCTTGGAGGAAGACCATGACCTCCTTGATGGCCTTCTGCTCCTCCCAGGCCGCGCCGATCATCCGGGTGCGCTTCGGGCCGAGGCCCGGGACCTCGACGAGCTTCGCCGGCTCCCGCTCGATGATGTCGAGGGTGTCCGCACCGAAGTGCTCCACGATCCGCTCGGCGATCCTCGGCCCGATGCCCTTGATCAGGCCCGACCCGAGGTAGCGGCGGATCCCCTGGACGGTGGCGGGCAGGACGGTGGTGTAGTTCTCGACACTGAACTGCTTGCCGTACTGCGGGTGGGAGCCCCACCGGCCTTCCATACGCAGGGATTCGCCCGGCTGCGCGCCCAGGAGCGAGCCGACCACCGTGAGCAGCTCGCCGCTGCCGCGGCCGGTGTCGACGCGGGCGACCGTGTACCCGTTCTCCTCGTTGGCATAGGTGATCCGCTCGAGGACCCCTTCGAGGACTGCCAGGTTGGACATGGTCCGACGCTACCGCCCGGCTCGGACAGTCCGTCATGCCTGTGGACGACCCCGCGGCTTTCGGGCGAGACGGCCAGGCGACGGTCATCATGAAGCAGGGGCAGTTGACGCACCTTGTGTTCCGGCGCGCGAACCGTCGGCGTGCCGGCCACTCGTCGCCGCCCCGCATGAGCGGATCCACCGTCCCGCCAGGCCGCGGCACGGTCGGCTCGGATCTCGAACAGCTCAAGGGGCCCGGTCACTTGACCGGGCCCCGCTCACTCCCCCCTGCATCAAGGCTCTCCGATCCCCCCAGATCCCCCCGGAGCCCTGATGCCAAGTACGACTCACCTCACCCCAGAAGGGTTGCACGATTGCGGGCAGTTATTTTTACGGCATCCCGAAACTCGGCATACAGCGCGATTCCCGACTTGCGCCCCACGGGGGCCGGGACATGGCCACGCCCGGCACAGGGACGGCGGCACCTCATGCCGGCCAAGGGTGTTCGAGGCATGGCGGCCAAACACCCCTACATGTAGGGAAAACAGCCTCTTCACACCCTTTGCTTCCTGCGTCACCTTTCCTCTGCCTGGCGGCGAAACGATGACAGTAAGCGCCTTCTATACGTTATGACGCTAGCCTGCGCACAACGGCCCGCAAGGGCTCGGCCCGTTCGCCCTTCGGAGGTACGCGATGACAGTCACGCTGGCGGATGTGGCAGCGCGAGCCCGGGTGTCACCGGCGACCGTCTCACGGGTCCTCAACGGCAACTACCCTGTCGCCGCGAGCACTCGGGAACGAGTACTCCGTGCCGTCGACGAACTCGACTACGTACTCAACGGACCCGCCAGCTCACTTGCCGCGGCCACGTCCGATCTGGTCGGCATCCTCGTCAACGACATCGCCGACCCCTTCTTCGGGATCATCGCCGGCGCCGTGCAGACGGCGATCGGCGAGGGCGCCACCGGCCGTGCGGGCGGCGAGAAGCTGGCGGTGGTCTGCAACACGGGCGGTTCGGCCGAGCGCGAGCTGACGTATCTCACCCTGCTGCAACGGCAGCGGGCGGCCGCGGTCGTCCTCACCGGAGGGGCTCTCGAGGACCCGGACCACGTCGCCGCCGTGGCGGCCAAGCTGACCAGGCTCGCCGACGCCGGGACGAAGGTGGTGCTGTGCGGCCGTCCGCCCGTGCCCGGCGGCTCCGTCACGGCGACGCTCACCTTCGACAACCGCGGAGGGGGATGTCGGCTCACCCATCACCTGATCACACTGGGGCACCGCCGGATCGGGTACATCGCCGGCCCGGAGGAGCGGACGACGACCCGGCACCGCCTCGAGGGACACCGGGAGGCACTGATCGCGGCCGGGATCGAAGAGGACCAGGAGCGCCTCACGGTCCACGGTCCCTACGAGCGCCGCTCGGGCTACGACGCGGCACTGGAACTGCTGCGCCGCGACCCGGGTCTGACCGCCATCGCCGCGGCCAACGACACCATCGCCCTCGGCGCCTGCGCCGCCCTTCGCGACCAGGGCCTGCGCATTCCGGCGGACGTGTCGGTGACGGGCTTCGACGACCTGCCGTTCTCGGTGGACGCGGTTCCGGCACTGACGACGGTGCGGCTGCCGCTCCACGAGGCGGGAGTGCGGGCGGGGCGGCTGGCCATGGGCAAGGAGGCGCCGCCACCCGACGGCATCGCGACGGTCGAAGCCGAGCTGATGCCCCGGGCATCCACGGCGGCGCCGCCGGCGAAGTGAAGCAGCCTGCGAAGTGAAGCCGCAGCCGGTCGTAACGGAGCGTCGCAATGAAGGAGGAGCAGGCCGGAGACCTGCCGCGGGACCGCTACGCAGGCGGACCCGCGCGCCGTCCCACCACGCCGGAACCCTCCGGTGGACGTCCCCCGACGAGCGCGCCGGGAGTTATCCACAGGCCTTGCCGGGGGTCGACGGGCGAACCTAGCCTTGACTCAGTCATAGGAAAGGTCGGGGCAGATCATGGCCATTCAGGAGATCCGCGCGTTCAACCGCTTCTACACGAACCTCATCGGAGCGCTCGACTACAGCCGGCATCTGTACACGCCGTACACACTCACCGAGTCCCGTCTGCTCTACGAGCTGGCACACGCCCCGCGCACGGATGCCGCCGACCTGCGGCTGGAGCTTTCCCTCGACGCGGGCTATCTGAGCCGGCTCCTCGGCAAGTTCGAGCGTGACGGCTTGGTCGAGCGGGCCCCGTCGGAGCAGGACTCACGCCGTCAGCGGATCACACTCACCGACCAAGGACGCGAGGCGACCGCGCTGCTGGACGAGCGGTCACAGGAGGCGGTCGGGAAACTGCTGTCCGGCGTTGCGAATGACGACCGTCTGCGACTGACCGAAGCGATGCGCACGGTACGGAGGATCCTGGGCGACAACCGCCCCGAGCGGGACGGCCACCGGGCAGAACCGGTGCTGCGCGATCCCGTCCCCGGCGATCTGGGCTGGATGGTCCAGCGCCACGGCGCGCTCTATGCGGCGGAGTACGGGTGGAACACCGACTTCGAAGGGCTGGTCGCGCGGATAGTGGCGGACTTCGCCCAAGACCACGACCCGCATCTGGAACGGGTATGGATAGCCGAGTTGGACGGCCGTCCGGTCGGTTCGGTGATGTGTGTCCGGGACGAGGCACCAGCCACCGCACGGCTGCGGTTGCTCCTGGTCGAGCCGGGGGCACGGGGGCACGGCCTCGGCGACCGGCTGGTGGGCGCGGTCGTCGACTTCGCCCGCGAAGTCGGATACCGGGATGTGGTGCTGTGGACCAACGATGTCCTCACAGCGGCACGCAAGGTCTACCAGCGGGCCGGATTCACTCTCGTCGCCGAGAAGCCGCATCGCTCCTACGGCGCCGATCTCGTCGGCCAGGACTGGCGTCTCCCCCTCCAGGAAGGATCCCCCCGGTGAAGCTTGCCTTCTCGACTCTGGGAGTCCCCGGGATGCCGGTCCACGAAGTGGCCGCCCTCACCGCAGCGGCCGGCTATCAGGGAGTGGAGCTGCGAGCCGGTCCGGAGGAGCCGGTGCATCCGGGAATCCGCGCTCGCGAACGGGAGGCAGTGGCGGCCGACTTCGCCCGCGCGGGTGTGGAGATCCTGACGGTCGCCGGATACACCGAGGTTGCGGCTCCGGCGGACGATGGGATCGTGCTCGAAGAGCTGACCGAGCTGATGCGGCTCGCCAGAGACGTCGGTGCCGCGTATGTCCGGGTGTTCCCTGGCGGAGGCGGCCAGGACCCGCAGACGGCGGACGCGGTCGCTGCCCGCCGGCTCGGCAGTGCGGCGGAGACCGCGGCGGATCTGGGGGTGCGCCTGCTACTCGAAACCCACGACTCGCACCGCACGGGCGCGGCGGTGACCCGTGTCCTGGGCACGGTGGGCCATCGTCATGCCGGAGCGTTGTGGGACGTCCTGCATCCGTGGCTCGGCGGAGAACTGCCGGCCGACACCCATGCCGCCCTCGCGCCGTTCCTCGGCTATGTCCAGGTCAAGGATGTGGCTTCGCGGGACGACCTGACCCCCTTGCCGCTCGGTGCCGGTGTACTCCCGCTCGCCGAGTGCCTCGCGCTCACGGGCGAGGACGGCTGGGTGTGCTGGGAGTACGAGAAGCGTTGGTATCCACAAGCGCCGGACCTGCCGGACCTGCTGACGGCGGGGCGGGAGCACCTGGAGTCGCTGGCCGGGAGAGCGAGGTAAGTGCGACGCCACCGACGAGGAGGGCTGCCGCACACCAGCGCAGCGGGCTGACCGACTCGTCGAGGAACAGTGCGGCCGCGGACATGCCGAACACCGGGACGAGAAGGGAGAAGGGCGCTACCGACGAGGCGGGATAGTGGCGCAGGAGCCACCCCCAGACCCCGAAGCCGAAGACCGTGGTGATCCACGCGACGTAGACGATCACGCCGGCACCGGACCAGTCGAGAGCGCGGAGTGCGGCGAGGTCCCGCTCCGGGCCGTCGATGATGAGGGAGAGGGCGAACAGGGGCAGCACGGGGACGACGGAAACCCAGACCATGAAGTTCAGGGCGTCGGGCGGAGACGCCTTGCGGGTCAGCACATTGGAGAGCCCCCAGCATGCAGCCGCAGCGATCACCAGAGCGAAGCCCAGCAGAGGGCCGGAACCGCCTTCGTCGACCGCGGCGACGCCGATCCCCGTCAGGGCGATGAGCATGCCCAGGGCCCGTCTGCCACCGGGTCGTTCACCGAGGGCCAGATAGGCGAACAGCGCGGTGAAGACCGCCTGGATCTGCAGGATCAGGGACGACAGACCGGCCGGAGCCCCTTCGTTCATACCGGTGAACAGCAGACCGAACTTGGCCACACCGAGCACCAGACCGACGGCGAGTATCCATTTCCACGCCACTGTGGGCCTGCCGACGAAGAACACCGCGGGCAGTGCCGCGACCAGGAAACGCAGGGCCGAGAAGAGAAGAGGGGGAAAGTGGTCGAGGCCGATCTCGATGACGACGAAGTTCACGCCCCACACAGCGGCGACCAGGGCAGCGAGGGCGACATGTGCGGGGCGCATGGTCCAAGCTTCAGGCACGGGCACCGCGTAGCACCATTGCGAATTTCTACACCGATGGCGAAAGGAGCACTAAACAGAGGACACCCGAAGACCGCCTGAGGCAGCCGGTGAGTGCCGCATCGGCGTCATCAACGTTCCCTCCGGCATACGGCGTCGATCTCCGGCTCCCCGTACCGACCGACTGAGGCCGGCGGTACAGCCCACCACCGGCGTCTCCCCCACCTGACGCCGGCGGCGGCACTCCCCCACCTGCTCCGGCACCCGACCGCTCCGGTGCGCCCCTCCCGGCCGCATCCCTTGACTGGCAGTTATTTTCCCTATATCCGAGACCCCTTGGAAGTTTCCTTCACGGAAGGAGCACCAGTGCAGGACCCGACCACCCCCTCACGGCGGACCCTCCTCGCCGCGTCGGCCGCTGCCGCCGTGACCGCCGCCGGCTCCTCGGCCCTCGCGCTCACCCCCACACCCTCCTTCGCCGACACCCGCGACAGCCTCGGACGGCTCCTCGCGCGGATGAGTCTGGAGGAGAAGGTCGGCCAGCTCTTCGTCATGCGTGTGTACGGGCACTCCGCCACCGCCCCCGACCAGGCCGACGTCGATGCCAACCTCCGGGAGATCGGTGTCCGCAACGCCGCTGAACTGATCGGCCGTTACCACGTCGGCGGGATCATCTACTTCTCCTGGGCACACAACACGCGCGACCCGCACCAGATCGCCGATCTCTCCAATGGCATCCAGCAGGCGGGCCTCGCCCGGTCCACCCCCATTCCTCTGCTGATCTCCACCGATCAGGAACATGGGATCGTCGCCCGGGTCGGCAGGCCCGCGACCCTCTTGCCCGGCGCGATGGCGCTGGGTGCGGGCGGATCACGCTCCGACACCCGCGAGGCCGCGCGGATCGCCGGAGCGGAACTCGCGTCGATGGGCATCAACCAGAACTACGCGCCGGTGGCCGATGTGAACGTCAATCCGGCCAATCCGGTCATCGGCGTCCGGTCCTTCGGAGCCGGTCCACAGGCTGTCGCCGAGCTGGTCGCCACCCAGGTGCGGGGATACCGGAGCGCGGGGATCGCGGCGACGTCCAAGCACTTCCCGGGCCACGGCGACACCAAGGCCGACAGTCACTACGCCCTGCCCACCATCCACCACACGCGTGAGCAGTGGGAGGAGCTGGACGCGCCGCCGTTTCGGGCGGCGATCGCCGCCGGGACCGACTGCATCATGACCGCGCACATCGTGGTTCCCGCGCTCGATCCGAGCGAGGACCCGGCCACTCTCTCGCGGCCCATCCTCACCGGCATTCTGCGTGAAGGGCTCGGCTACGACGGCGTCGTCGTCACCGACGCCCTCGACATGGCGGGCGTGCGGCAGAAGTACGGCGACGACCGTGTGCCTGTTCTCGCGCTCAAGGCGGGCTGCGATCAGCTGCTCAATCCACCGAAGCTGAGTGTCGCCTGGAACGCCGTCCTCGAGGCGGTCGGGAACGGGGAGCTGACCGAGCAGCGCGTCGACGAGTCGGTCATGCGCATCCTCCTGCTGAAGGCGAAACTGGGTCTGTTCCGACGGCCGTTCGTGTCCCAAGCCGGAGTGACCCGCACGGTCGGCGCCCAGGCCCACCTGGCGGACGCCGACCGGATCGCCGAGGAGACCACGACCCTGCTCCTGAACGAGAGGGGGCTCCTGCCGCTTTCCCGCCGTCGCCATCCCCGTGTCCTGGTCGTCGGCGCCGATCCCGCCTCGCCGACGGGGACGACCGGGCCGCCCACCGCCACACTCGCCCGGGCCTTCACCGAGCGGGGCTTCACCGCCACCGCCCTGTCCACCGGCATTTCCCCTTCCCCGGCGGCGATCGAGGAGGCGGTGGGGGCGGCGACCGGTCGGGACGTGGTCGTCGTGGGCACGTACAACATCTCGGCGAGCAGCCCCCAGCGCACCCTGGTCGCCCGGCTCGCGGCCACCTCAGTGCCCGTGGTCACGGTCGCCATCCGCAATCCCTACGACCTCGCACAACTGGCCGGATCCGGCATCGCGGCGTCCCTGGCGACATACGGCTGGACCGATGTGGAACTGCGCGCTGCCGTACGGGTGATGACGGGGCACACCTCCCCACAGGGCCGACTCCCGGTGCCCGTACCACGGGCGGACGATCCGGCCCGGGTGCTGTACCCGATCGGATACGGGGTGACGTATTAAGGCGTAGCGCGGCGTACGCAGGACCACCGGCGCATCACCGCCACACGACGCAAAGCGCCCTGCCCCGCTGGCGTGTGCCCGCTCTCCCCGGTCACGCTGGAGGGGCGATCGGGGGTCCTTCATGCGCATGCGGTGGCTGAGTGCCGGAGTGCTGTGTGCACTCCTCGTCGGTTGCCGGCAGCTGCCCGCACGCGGTGAGCCGGAGCCCGCCGGTCTCCCCGCGTCCGGGAGCATGGCACCGTCACCTTCCGGATACGGGGCGGTGTTCTTCGGCCTTGGTGACTGCAGCGGCAGCCGTGGCAAGGACCAGGTCCGCGAAGTGCCCTGTACAAGCGAGAAGGCGTCCGCGCGGGTCGTCGCACGTTTCGAAGGGCGCCGGCAGGACGGACCCGCGTGCCCGGCCTCGACCGACTTCGTCCTTCATATCTCGGAGAGCCGGCCCTGGGCGGACGAGGACGGGGACGGAGCCGTGCCCCAGGGCTATGCCTGCATGCGCAATTTGGAGCCGCCGCACCCCGGGGATCCTGGCGGGGGCGGCGGTCCGCACACCGTCGTCGGCGACTGTGTCCACACCTCCCGCAAGGGCCAGGTGAAGGAGACACCGTGCGACGGTTCGGCTGCCGAGCGACCCGAGTTCGAGGTGGTGGCCGCCGTGGTGCGGCGGGCGCAGTGTCCGTCGTCGACAGACCTCTACGTCCAGTTGCCCGACAGGAAGCGGCCGGTGGGCTGCGCCCGCCGACTGTGACACAGGTTCGGCGGGCGCAGCCCCGTACGCTCCGTACTGATGCGTTGGCCGCTACGGCCGCAGTGTGAACGGCTCGCGCTCGATGCGCTGCTGGTCGAGCCTCGCGTCGTAGGGCGACAGGCGCTTCGCCAGAGACGGGTTCTCCCGGACCTCGGCCGGGGCGACACCCGCCCACTCCAGGATGCGCGCGGTGGCCTTCGCCCGGTCCGGCTCGGACAGACCCGCGACGGAGGCGCCGTGGTTGCCGCCGCGCTCGGTGAAGACATACGCGTCACGCGCACCCTTGCCCGGGCGGAAGCGCTCCGCGCCCCAGGGGTCGTTCTCGCCGTACACCCAGATCATGTGCTGCGCATGGTGACGGACCCAGCTGTCGACGTCCCGCATCGCGTGCCGGTCGAACGGACCCATCGGTATCTCGCGGGGCACGTAGACGCGCGGTGTGAAGTAGCCCGGGTAGCGCAGCAGGTCCGCCAACTGCGGCTGGCGCAGCGTGGGGGATCCGAGCTGGGTGCCGGCCTGGAAGTAGTACGGCACGTAGGGTTCCAGGCCCTGGTCGGTATAGGAGGCGAAGCCGCATACCGCGTCCAGGGAATCGAGGATCTCCTGGTCGGTCGCGGTCGCCGCGGCCGGCAGGGAGGTGCAGTCGGCCAGCAGGCTGTACTGCCAGAATGCCCAGGAGTAGTCGCTGACGAGGCTCTCGAAGGCCTTGTCCGGTGAACCGATGGACAGGAAGGTGCCGTTGTTGGCCTTGGCCCACTCGCGGTACTTGGCCGTGAGTACCGCGCGGCTCGGGCCGAGTGCCCTGCGCTGGAGGGCGGTCAGCCGGCCACGGCACTCCTTGGTGCCGACCTTCTCGAAGAACCGGTCGTAGGCGGCGTCGGCGCGGTCGTTGACGTCGTTCGGTGCGACGTAGGCGACGACGCCGTCCATGTCCCGGGGGTAGAAGCGCTCGTAGTACGTCGCCGTCATCCCGCCCTTGGAGGCACCGGTCGCGATCCACTTCTTCGTGTAGATCTGCTTCAGCGCGGCGAACACCCGGTGCTGATCGCTCGCCGCCTGCCGGATGTCGAGTGTGCGCCAGTCGGCGGGACTGGGCCGGGACGGACTGAAGAAGCGGTACTCCATGTCGACCTGGTTGCCGTCGACGATCTGGGTGGGCTCCCGCCGGCGGGGGTTCGTGCCGACGTTGTAGCCGCTGGTGTAGAAGACGGTCGGACGGGCCGTGTCCTTGTGCAGCACGGTGATGCGCTGCTGGAACGTCCCCTTGGACGGACGCCGGTGGTCCACCGGCTGGGTGTAGTTGAGGACGAAGTAGCGGTAGCCGGGGTACGGCTTCTCCTCGATCAGACTCATTCCGGGAATCGCGAGGATCCGCTCCTTGATGCCGAGAGTCGGGTCCTTGATGCCGAGAGTCCGGTCCTTGGTACCGAGAGTCCGGTCCTTGCCCTCCTGGGCCGACGCTCCCGTCGTGCCTGCGCCCGGATCGGCGGCGGCCGCGCTCGCCGTCACCCCCGGAACTCCAATGAGCATGACAAGCGATAACAGCCATCTCAGCGCCGTGCGCATGCGCCCTCCCCTGGGTTCACAACGGTTCGCGGTGAACCTAGTGCCGCAACACCCGTACCACCAGCCCCGGTTGAGCCAGAGGTCCGATTTCAGCTGTGTCCCGGCACGAGTACCGGAAGGAAACGCGGAGGGTGCGGGTGCGGCAGCCGGGACCTCAGCAGACGATCCAGCCCGTCGAGACACCCTTCCCGGCCACGGCACCGGTGGCACGGACACACCGGTTGAGCGCGTGCACCGTGACGGGCCCCGCCTGCCGGGTGAACCGGCCGGCGTCCACAGCCGTACGCCCGCCGCGCGGCTGGAGGGTGACCGACATCGCCCGCTTGCCACCTGTTCCCTTGGCGATGGTCATGGCGCACACATAGGCGCGGCTCCGGTAGACCCGGAGCTCCCCCGTCGCGAACTTCACGGTCTTGGCGGGACGGCCCGAACACACCGAGGCCGCCTCCGCCCTCTGCACGACAGGACCGACCGCCAGCGCGGTCCCCACGACAGCGAGCACAGCGCCGACGCGCACCAGCACTCTTCCGAACACTCTTGCTCCCCTCGCACACCACACCGTATGGACGTACGACGCAGGGGAGGAGTCACTCGGTTGCCGCCAACCCACCGCCCCGGGATCCCGGCTGGTCAGCCCGCACCCCGACCGGTTCGCCGGCCCGGACCACAGTGCGGGAGCCCGAATCAGGGCCCGGTCAGCCCGAACCAGGGCCCGGCGCGAACGACCGGCACCTCCTGCGCACCCGGCCGTCACCGTCCTCGACGACCGGGCGGCGATCAGAACCGGCCGTACCGGATGATCAGACCATGGCGGACGCCGTCGTCTCCCCGGTGAACGCGCGCCACAGAGCGGCGTATCGCCCGTTCAGCGCCAGCAGCTCGTCATGGGTGCCGTCCTCGACGACCCGCCCGTGCGCCATCACGACCACCCGGTCGGCACGGGCCGCCGTGGTCAGCCGGTGGGCAACGATCAGGGTGGTCCGTGCGGCGGCGTCGGACGTGGGGCGGTCGGACGACGGGAGGCCGGCTCGGCGGCCGGTGAGCCGATCGGTGGCTTGGTTGACCTGTGCCTCGGTGGCCAGGTCCAGGGCCGCGGTCGCCTCGTCGAGCAACAGCACGTCCGGATCGACGAGCTCCGCGCGAGCGAGCGCGATGAGCTGGCGCTGGCCGGCGGACAGATTGCGGCCCCGCTCGGCGACCTCGTGCAGATAGCCGCCGTCGAGCGTCGCGATCATGTCATGGGCGCCCACCGCCCGCGCCGCGGCCTCGACCTCGGCGTCCGTCGCCTCGGGCCGCCCGTAGGCGATGGCGTCGCGGAGCGTGCCGGGGAAGAGATACGCCTCCTGCGGCACGATGCCGAGCCGGTGGCGGTACGCGGTGAGTTCGAGGTCCCGCAGATCGGTTCCGTCGGCGGTGACCCGGCCGCTGGTCGGGTCGTAGAACCGGGCCACCAGCTTCACCAGCGTCGACTTCCCCGCTCCGGTCTCACCGACGAACGCGACCGTCTGCCCGGCCGGGATCCGCAGGTTGATCCCGCTGAGCGCCGCCTCCGGCTCCGCTCCATCACCGCTGCCGGTGGCGGTGCTGGTGTCGGTGGCAACGGTGTTGGTGGCGGTGACGGTGGGGCTGGTGGCGGCACCGTAGGCGAAGCCGACGTTCTCGAAGGCGATCTCACCGCGCAGCGACCGTACGTCGCGGGGCTCATCGGCCGGGGCCGTGGACGTCGGCTCACGCAGCAGCTCCTGGATGCGGCCCAGCGACACGGTGGCCTGCTGATAGCCGTCGAAGACCTGGGACAGCTGCTGCACGGGAGCGAAGAACAGATCGATGTAGAGCAGATACGCGACCAGCGCACCGGTCGTGAGCGTGCCCGCCTCGATCCGCCCGGCACCGACGACCAGCACGGCCGCGGCGGCCACCGAGGACAGCAGCTGAACGAACGGGAAGTACACCGAGATCAGCCACTGGCCCCGCACCCGCGCCGCTCGGTAGCTGCTGCTGCGCTCCACGAACCGGTCGTTGCCCGAACGCTCACGGCGGAACGCCTGCACGATGCGCAGCCCGCTGACCGACTCCTGGAGATCCGCGTTGACGACGCTGATCCGCTCACGGGCCAGCTCGTACGCCTTCACCGACCGCCGACGGAAGAAGAAGGTCCCCACTGCCAGCACCGGCAGGGTGGCGAACACCACCAGGGCCATCTCCACATCGAGCACGACCAGCACGATCATGATCCCGAAGAAGGTGACGACGGAGACGAAGGCGGTGACCAGCCCGGTCTGCAGGAAAGTGGACAGCGCGTCCACGTCCGTCGTCATCCGGGTCATGATCCGGCCGGTCATCTCACGCTCGTAGTAGTCGAGCCCGAGCCGTTGGAGCTGCGCGAATATCTTCAGCCTGAGCGCGTACAGGATGCGCTCGCCGGTGCGCCCGGTCATCCGGGTCTCACCCACCTGTGCGATCCACTGCACCAGCACGGCCACCAGCGCGAACGCCGAGGCCGCCCAGACCGCCCCGAGTGCCAACCGCTCGACGCCGTCGTCGATGCCGTGCCGGATCAGCACCGGCAGCAGCAGGCCCATGCCCGCGTCGGTCGCGACCAGCAGCAGGCTGACCAGCAGCGGCAGCCAGAAGCCCCGCAGCAGTCTGCGCAGTCCGTACGAGCCGGATTCCTCGGGCATGACCGCCCGTGTCTCGTCCACCCCCGGGGTGTCGTCGGCCGGGGGCAGGGCCGCGACCTGGGCGAGCAGCTCGGGTGTGGCACCGGTGGCCTCGTCCTGCTCGGCCTCTTCCTTTCGGACCCACAGTGGTGGGGTGATCCCGCGTTCGGCGTCGAACTCGGCGTCCATCTCGGCCCGCAGGGTGCGGTCCTCGGGGATCTCGATCTGGGTGGTGTGCCCCGGGGACACCCCGCCCAGCTCATCGGGGTCGGTGAGCAGCCGCCGATACAGTGCCGAACGTTCCTGCAGCTCATCGTGGGTACCGATGTCCGCCAGCCGGCCCTCGTCGAGCACGGCGATGCGGTCGGCGAGACCGAGGGTGGAGCGCCGGTGGGCGATCAGCAGGGTCGTACGCCCGGCCATGACGCCGCGCAGCGCCTCGTGGATCTCGTGCTCGACCCGGGCGTCCACGGCCGAGGTCGCGTCGTCCAGGAGCAACAGGCGCGGATCGGCGAGGATCGCCCGGGCCAGGGCGATGCGCTGGCGCTGGCCGCCGGAGAGGGTGAGGCCGTGCTCGCCGACCTTGGTGTCGTAGCCGCCGGGCAGCTCGGCGATGAAACGGTCCGCCTGGGCCGTGCGGGCCGCCTCGGCGATCTCCTCGTCCGTCGCGCCCGGCTTTCCGTACGCGATGTTGGCGCGGACGGTGTCGGAGAAGAGGAAACTGTCCTCGGGCACCAGGCCGATGGCGGCGCGCAGTGAGTCCAGGGTCAGCTCGCGGACGTCGTGACCGCCCACGAGCACGGCGCCGTGCGTGACGTCGTAGAAGCGGGGCAGCAGCAGCGAGACCGTGGACTTGCCGCTGCCGGACGAGCCGACGACCGCCACGGTCTCGCCGGGCCTGATCTCCAGCGAGAAGCCGTCGAGGACCGGTCGTGCCGTTTCCCCGTCCCCGTACGAGAAGCCGACGTCGTCGAACTCCACCGTGGCCGGGGCGTCGGCCGGGAGCTCTTTGGTGCCGTCCTTGATGACCGGCTCGGTGTCGATGAGCTCCAGGACCCGCTCGACGCCCGCCCGTGCCTGCTGACCGACGGTGAGCACCATGGCGAGCATCCGTACCGGACCCACCAGCTGGGCGAGATACGTCGAGAACGCGACGAACGTACCGAGGGTGATCTGCCCGCGTGTGGCCAGCCAGCCGCCGAGCGCCAGCATGGCGACCTGGCCGAACGCGGGGACGGCCTGCAGCGCCGGGGTGTATCGGGCGTTCAGCCTGACGGTGCGCAGCCGTCCGGCGAAGAGCCGCCCGCTGACGTCCTTGAGCTTTCCGGTCTCCTGCCCCTCCTGCCCGAAGCCCTTGACGACACGCACGCCGGTGACCGCCCCGTCGACCACACCGGCGACGGCGGCTGCCTGCTGCTGGGCGTACCAGGTGGCCGGGTGCAGCCTGACGCGGCTGCGCTTCGCGATGAACCAGAGAGCGGGCGCGACCGCGAGGGCGACGAGGGTGAGCGGCAGGGACAGCCAGGCCATGATCCCCAGGGAGATGAGGAAGAGCAGGACGTTCCCGATCGTCATCGGGAGCATGAAGAGCAGGCCCTGGATCAGCTGGAGGTCACTGGTGGCACGTCCGACGACCTGGCCGGTGGACAGCTCGTCCTGGCGTCTCCCGTCGAGCCGGCTGATCGTTCCGTACATCTCGGTGCGCAGGTCGTGCTGCACGTCGAGGGCGAGACGTCCGCCGTAGTAGCGCCGGACGTACGTCAGAACGTAAACGGCGACCGCGGCGACGACGAGCAGCCCGGTCCAGACCGCGAGCGAGCGTGTGTGGTTTCCGATGACATCGTCGATGACGACCTTGGTGATCAGCGGCACCACGGCCATCACGGCCATACCGCCGAGGGACGACCCGAGCGCGAGCACGACATTGCGCCGGTAGCGCCAGGAGTACCCGGCCAGCCGTCGAGCCCACCCTTGTTCTTCCCCCGCCACAGATGCCTCCCGGCTCCGGTTGATCCACGCTCGTTGCGTCAACGGCACCAACGCGCAGGAGCGCGCATTTCATCCCGCTGCGACGAAGTTCGGTCTCTGGTCCTAGGTCCGGTCCGAGACCGGGACCTCGCAGGGCGGGGGCGCATCCCCGGCCGGGGCCGGGGGGAGACAGCCCTCGTACCGGGCGTACGGTGCGGCTCCGGCGAACGCGCCGCGGGGGTACCTACCGGCGCAGCCAGAGGGAGCGCCGCAGCTGACACCGCGGGCTCGACAGGATCGCCCGGACAGGACCCAGACAGGACGAGGGACCGCTCGCTGGGGGCGGTCCGCCTCCCCGCGCGGCCGGCGGTCCGTGGAGCGGGACGTACGGACCGGCACCGGAGCGCGGGTTCGCGGTGACGGCGTCGCGTGCCGTGCGACCGGGGACGGCCGGGATCGCCTCCTGGGGGGTGTCCGGCGGCCGGTACTGCTGGCCCGCCGGGGCCATCGGGTTGAGGTCCCCGTGGACCGCGCGGGCAACGGCCTGAATGGTGCCGATGCCGTCCCTCATGGTCGCGTTGTCATGGGTGAGCACGGTCAGCTGGTAGTCGTGCGCCGTACCGGTGAAGGCGCCGGTCGAGTGCACCCGCCAGCCATGGGTCGACCGTGACAGCCAGCCGTTCTTGACGTGGATCTCGGCGGTGGAGGGCGCACCGGCCGGCACGCCCCAGCGCTGCGACGCCACGACGGCGTTCATCAGTCGCAGGACATAACCGCGTGAGGCGTTCGTCAGCACCGTGTTCTCGAGCGTGAGCAGGTTCAGCAGCTGTTGCTGGTCACGGGCGGTGATCTGGGTGAGTCCCCAGTAGCCGCGCGGGCCCGGGGCGGTGTTGGTCATGCCCGCCGCGTTGAGGAAACCCTTGATCGCGCTCACGCCGAGGTGGCGCCACAGGGCGCTGGTGGCGTCGTTGTCCGACTTGGTGATCATGGCTCTGGCTCGCGACTTCTCCGGCGCGGTCAACTGGCGGCCGGTCTTCTGCGCGTCCCAGAGCAGGGTGGCGAGCACGGCCACCTTGACCACACTGGCGGAGTCGAACCGCTGGTCCGGGCGCAGTATGCAGCTGGTCTTGGTCATCCGGTCGTTGACCAGCACGGAGGTCGTCGAGCCGCGGCCCATGAGGGCGCCGTTGATGTCCTTGACGAGCCGGGCGGCGAGGCCGGCCTTCTTCGAGGTGCACACGACCGCGGGCGTGGCCGCGGTCACGCCCGCCGCGGCCGTGCCCTGCGTGGTGGTGACGGCGGCCGGCACGAGCACGCCGAGGACGGCGGCCACGTGGAGGCCTCCACGTCCGAAGCGGTGTACGGAGTGTCTCTTCACATCTCACATAACTCCGCCGCACCGCAATGGTTATATGACAATACTGTCGTTGTGCACCCAAATGAGGATCAGCGGCGCGGCAGACGCACCGTCAGCCGGTACAACCGGGTGATCTGCGCGGAGTTCCGGTTAACGCCCTCCACCGCAGCAACCGGAGACGGCCCCGGGCCACGGGAAGTGAGCGAGAGCGCCCCGGTGTTGTGCCGTGGCGCCGACGGCTGGGCCCGGCCGACCTCCCGTGAACGTCCGCCGAACCCCGGTCGGGGCATGTGCCGCACGCCGCGACCCGTCGCCCTCACAGGTGTGTCGGGGCGAACATCCTCAGCAGCGCGGGCAGTACGACGACCGAGGGGCCCGGCTGCTCGAGCGACTTCGACAGGTCCTCGCGCAGCGTCGAGGGTGACGTACGGACCGCGGGCACTCCGAAGGACTCGGCGAGCGCGACGAAGTCCGGCCGGGACAGCTCGGTCCCGGTCGTCTCGCCGAAGGCGTCGGTCATGTACTCGCGCAGGATGCCGTAGCCGCCGTCGTCGACGATCAGCCAGGTCACCGGCAGGTCGTACTGCTTCGCCGTCGCCAGCTCCGCGATCGAGTACATCGCGCCGCCGTCACCGGAGACGGCGAGCACCGGCGTGGTGGGGTCCGCCGCCGCGGCACCGAGCGCGCCGGGGAAGGCGTAGCCGAGGCCGCCCGCGCCCTGTGCGGAGTGCATGGTGTTCGGCCGCCTGGCGTCGAAGGCGGACCAGGCCCAGTAGGCCAGGATCGTCATGTCCCAGAAGCTCGGGGAGTCGTCGGGAAGCGCCTCGCGCACTGCGGCGAGCACCTCCTGTTCCAGCGTCAGTTCCTGTCCGCTGATCCGTTCCCGTACCCGTCCGAGCAGGGTGGCCACCCGCTCGGCGGCCGACGGCCGCCCGCTCCCCCGCCGTTCTTCGGACGCGGCTGAGAGCTCTCCTGGCGAGGCCGCGGGGAGCGTCCCCGCGTCGAGGGTCTCCAGCAGGGCCGAGAGCGCGATGCGGGCGTCTGCGTGGATGCCGAGAGCGGGATGGTTGGACTCCAGCTTGCCGGGGTCGGCCTCGATCTGGATCACCCGGCCGCGCGGCGTGAACGTGTGGTAGTTCGAGGAGAGCTCACCGAGCCCCGAGCCCACGACCAGCAGGACGTCGGCGTCCTCCAGGAGGTCGGTGGTGTGCCGGTCCTCCAGCCAGGACTGCATCGACAGGGGGTGGTGCCACGGGAAGGCGCCCTTGCCGCCGAAGGTGGTGACGACCGGCGCGTCCAGCTTCTCGGCGAGCGCGCGCAGCTTGCCGGAGGCGTCGGCGCGTACCACGCCTCCGCCCGCGATGATCGCCGGGCGCTCGGCGCAGCGCAGCAGATGCGCGGCGAGGGCGGTCAGCTCGGGTCGTGGGACCAGGTCGTGCGGGGTCGCGTCCATGGCCGTGACGACCGGCAGGTCGGTCGCGGTGGCCAGCACGTCCTGGGGGATCTCGACCCAGACCGGGCCGTGCGGGGCGCTCAGCGCGGACTCCCAGGCGTCCGCGATCGCGGACGGGATCTGGGACGCCGTGCGCACGGTGTGCACGGACTTCACGATGTCGCGGAACGACGCCTTCTGGTCGCGCAGTTCGTGCAGATAGCCGTGACGTCCGCCGCCGAGCCCCGCGGTGGGGACCTGACTGGAGATCGCCAGTACCGGCGCCGAGGCGGCCGCGGCCTCCTGGAGGGCGGCGAGCGAGGTCAGCGCGCCGGGCCCGGTCGACAGCAGCAGCGGCGCGACCTCGCCGGTGATCCGTCCGTAGGCGTCGGCGGCGAAGCCCGCGTTGTTCTCGACGCGCAGCCCGATGTACCGCAGCGACGAACGGCGCAGGGCGTCGAACATCCCGAGAGCGTGCTGGCCCGGCAGGCCGAAGACCGTCGTGGCCCCCAGACCCCTCAGGGTCTCGACGACCAGATCACCGCCGCTGCGTCCGGCGGGAGGGTTGAGCGCGGCCTCGGTCTGCGCCGCGGTGGGCCGCAGGACGAGGTCGTGGTCGTGGGTCATGGGTGTCCCTTCGGTGTGCCCGGCGGCCGCGGAACGCTCCGGCGGACCGGCGGGCGTACCCGAGGGGGGCCGCTCCGGCCGAAGCGACCCCCTCGCGCTCTGCTTCGCGCTCTGTTTCGCGCTCGGCTCCGGGCTTTACTTCGCGCTCTGCTCCGTGCCGGACGCGCGGCCGGCGGCGATCTGACGGGCCATGATCGTAGTCAGCTCGTACGCGGTGTGGGAGGCCGCGACGGAGGTGATCTCGGCGTGGTCGTAGGCCGGGGCGACCTCGACGACATCGGCCGATACGAGGTTGCACGAGGCGAGGCCGCGCAGGATCTCCAGCAGCTCGCGGGAGGTCATGCCGCCCGCTTCGGGGGTGCCGGTGCCCGGGGCGTGCGCCGGGTCGAGGCAGTCGATGTCGATGGAGATGTAGAGCGGGCGGTCGCCGATGCGCTGGCGCAGCTGGTCGGCGACCTCGTCCGCGCCCCGCCGGTAGACGTCGGACGAGGTGACGATGCCGAAGCCCAACTTCTCGTCGTCGGTGAGGTCCTGCTTGCCGTAGAGCGGGCCGCGGATGCCGACGTGGGACAGCGCCTCGGTGTCGAGGACGCCCTCCTCGACGGCGCGGCGGAACGGGGTGCCGTGGGTGTACTCGGCACCGAAGTAGGTGTCCCAGGTGTCCAGGTGCGCGTCGAAGTGGAGCAGCGCGACCGGGCCGTGCTGCTTGGCGACCGAGCGCAGCAGCGGCAGCGCGATGGTGTGGTCACCGCCCAGCGTCATCATGCGGGCGCCGGTGCCCAGGATGTCGTCGGCCGCGGCCTCGATGGTCTCGACGGCCTCGTTGATGTTGAACGGGTTGGCGGCGATGTCACCCGCGTCCGCGACCTGGGCGAGCGCGAAGGGGGAGGCGTCCTGCGCCGGGTTGTACGGGCGCAGGAGCCTCGAGGCCTCGCGGATGGCGTTGCCGCCGAAGCGCGCGCCGGGACGGTAGGAGACCCCGGCGTCGAAGGGCACGCCGACCACGGCGACATCGGTACGGCCGACCTCGTCGAGCCGGGGCAGCCGGGCGAACGTCGCGGGTCCGGCGTACCGCGGGATGCGGGACGAGTCGATGGGCCCGCGCGGCGTCTCGTTGCTGCTCATGACCATGCCTTCTTCCTGCGCTTTTCTATGGACGCACGTTCGCTGCGCACGTGTGCGCGGGGCAGGCAGGCGCATCCGCCCGTACCCGCGGCCGTCGGCTGCCTCGACGATAAGTGGCCGGATGGCGACGATGAAGTGTACGTTTCATCCATTCGGGAAGTCCTCTTCGGATGGAACGTCCACCATGCCGGACCCCGCACCAGCCCCCTTCGCCCCACCGGTTCCGCTGGCCGCGCTGCTGGCGCGCGAGGATCTCGGGCTGCGGCTGATCACAGGGCCCGAGGACACCGAGATCCAGTGGGTGCACACATCGGAGATGGCCGATCCGTACCCCTATCTGCTCGGCGGTGAGCTCCTGCTGACGGCGGGTGTCCTGCTGGAGGATCCGCGTACGTACGCCGCCCGGGTGACGGAGGCGGGCGGCGCGGCGATCGGCTTCGGGGTGGCCCCCGTGTACGACACCGTGCCCGAGGCCCTGGTCAGGGCCTGCGAGGAGCACGGCCTCCCGCTGATCGAGGTGCCCCCGCGGACCCCGTTCACGGCGATCGCCCGCGCGGTCTGGCAGTTGATGGCCCAGGTGCGGCTCCGGGAGGTACGCCGCGTCAGTGAGGCCCAGCAGGGTCTGGCCACGGCGGCCGCACGCCCGGACCCAGTGCCCGCGGTGCTGCAGCAGCTGGCGACCCGGCTGGGCGGCTGGGCCGTGCTGCTGTCACCGGACGGCTCGGCCGTGTCCTCGGCGGGGCGCGCGCCGTCGCGGGAGGCGCGTGAGGCACTGGGGCAGCTGGCGCGGGTGGTGAACCCGGCCGAGGAGGGCGAGGAGGGCGAGGAGGGCGAGGAGGGCAGCGAGAACGAGCCCCCGGAAACCGGGACACGCGGGGAACACGAGGACCACGGAAGGCCCGAAGGGCACACGGACCCTACGGAACCCACAGAGCGGCACACGGCATACGCAGCTCACACGGAACACCGGGCACAGGAGTCGCAGTCACCGCCCCGGCGCACCCCCTCCTCCGCGTCCGATACCGCCGGGGGGCAGCACCTGGCCGCCTACGCCCTCGGGGGCGCGGAGGGACTGGTCCTCGGGATCGCGACCGGTGCGCGGGAGCCCGGCGGCCACACCGTGGCGGGCATGGCCGTCGTCCTGCTGTCGCTGCTCACCGCACCGCACCAGGGGGCGGACGCGAACGCGCGCTCCGCCGCGCTGGTACGGCTGCTGCTGGGCGAGGTGCCCGCCGACGTCGCGCCGTCGCTCGCGCCGGGGCGCTGGACCGTGGTGCACGCCTCCCGGCACGGTGTGGCACCCGACCGGATCGCCGCCTCGGCGCTCGGCGCGGCACTCGGCAGTGCGCTGGTGCACGTGGACGGCGGCGTCGTACGGATCCTGCTCTCCGGTGACCGCCGGATCGAGCCCCAGCCGGGCTGGACGCTCGGAGTGAGCGACCCCGCCAGGCCTGACGGCCTGACCGCCGCGGACACGGCCGCCGCCCGCGCCCTGCGCCGCGCCGCCGCGACCCGCACACCGCTGGTACACCAGCAGACGGGCGGACTGGCCGCCCTCGTCCCCGACGCCGAGGCGGAGGCCCACGCCCGCGCGCTGCTCGCCCCGCTCGCGGACTCCCCCGCGCTCACGGAGACGCTGCGCACCTGGCTCTCGCTGCACGGCAGCTGGGACCGTACGGCCATCGCCGAGGGCATCCACCGCAACACCGTGAGGCAGCGCATCGCGCGCTGCGGGAAGCTGCTGGACGTGGATCTGAACGATCCGGACGTGCGGATGGAGCTGTGGTTCGCGCTGCGGCACGGATGACGCGCCCGGGCGCACTCTTGAGTGAGACCCCCACGACCGTGACGCCCGAAGGCTGTCACTCCGGGCCAATTACCTTCTGGCACAGGCGTGTTGGAATTTCCTCATGGCCACTCCCGCTGACGGAACCACACGCCTGAGTCCGGACGAGCCGGCGCGCCGCCTGCGCACCGAGATCGAGCGCCTGAGAGACGAGGCGACGCACCAGAAGACACTCGCCCACCGGCGGGCCGAGTTCTGGACCAAGGCGGACATCGCCCTCGGTTTCCCCGCGGCCCTGCTCGCCGGCACGGCGGGGGCGACGGGACTGGCGACCGCGGACATGCGCGTCCCCGCCGCCCTTGCCGCTCTGGCCTCCGCCGGGTTCGCGGCGGGAGCGGGCTTCCTGCGCAGCGACACCAGACGCCGCGCCAACAAACGCGCCCGGCACGCCTGGGCCGCGGTGGAGGCCAGGGCAACGGTGGCACTGGCCCGGGAGCAGGTGAGCCCCGAGGATCTCGGGGCGCTGCTGGAGTGCCGCCAGGTGGCGCTGGCGGCCTACGACGGTGAGGAGCCTCAGCCGGTGTCGTCACCCTAGGCGTGGCGAGTTCGGAAGGGTTCACCACGGTGCGTGCGATGCACCCCGGGCCTCCGGCCGCCGGGAAGGCCGCCGCCCGAAGCCGCCCGAAGACCGTGCCCGGAAGCCTGCCAGGAAGGCCCACCCCCGCACGGACGTGCCGCATCTCACTCTGGACAGCCTCGGCGACCGACGGGTAACTTTACCTGAGCAAGCGCTTAGACAGCCCGTACCACCGCCGTCAGGAGGCGTCCGTGCGCCGGACCGTATTCAACGAGGACCACGAGGCGTTCCGGGAGACCATCCGCGCCTTCATCGAGGCCGAGGTCGTCCCCGTCTACGACGAGTGGTTCGCCGCCGGCCAGGCGCCGCGCGACTTCTACTACAAGCTCGGCGAGCTGGGCGTCTTCGGCATCAACGTGCCCGAGGAGTTCGGCGGCGCGGGTCTGGACACGCACAAGTTCGAGGCCGTGCTGTACGAGGAGACCTCCCGCGCGGGCGTGAACTTCGGCGGCTCCGGCGTGCATGTGCTGCTCGCCCTGCCGTACATCAAGATGCTCGCCTCCGACGAGCAGAAGAAGCGCTACCTGCCGAGCTTCGTCACCGGCGAGGAGATGTGGGCGCTGGCGATGACCGAGCCGGGCACCGGCTCCGACGTCGCGGGCATGAAGACCACCGCCAAGCTCTCCGAGGACGGCACCCACTACGTCCTCAACGGGGCCAAGACCTTCATCACCGGCGGTGTGCACGCCGACCGTGTGATCGTGTGCGCCCGCACCTCCGCCCCGCGCGAGGACGACCGCCGCTTCGGCATCTCCCTCTTCGCGGTGGACACCAAGTCCGATGGCTACTCCATCGGCCGCAAGCTGGACAAGCTCGGCCTGCGCACGTCCGACACCGCCGAGCTGGCCTTCGTCGACGTCAAGGTCCCGGTCGAGGACCTGCTGGGCGAGGAGAACAAGGGCTTCTACTACCTCGGCCAGAACCTGCCGTCGGAGCGCTGGGGCATCGCGTTCGGCGCGTACGCGCAGGCCCGGGCAGCCGTCCGGTTCGCCCAGGAGTACGTGCAGGACCGCACGGTCTTCGGCAAGACGGTCGCCTCCTTCCAGAACACCAAGTTCGAGCTGGCCGCCTGCCAGGCCGAGGTGGACGCCGCCGAGGCCGTCGCCGACCGCGCTCTGGAGGCACTCGACAAGGGTGAGCTCACCCCCGCCGAGGCCGCCTCCGCGAAGCTCTTCTGCACCGAGGTCGCCCACCGCGTCATCGACCGCTGCCTCCAGCTGCACGGCGGCTACGGCTACATGAACGAGTACCCGATAGCCCGTCTGTACGCCGACAACCGCGTCAACCGCATCTACGGCGGCACCAGCGAGGTCATGAAGTCGATCATCGCCAAGAACATGGGACTCTGATCCTGTGAGCAAGTCGCTTGACGACCTGCTCGATCTGCTCGACCTCGAGCAGATCGAGCAGGACATCTTCCGGGGCCGGTCGCGCTCGGCGATCGTGCCCCGGGTCTTCGGCGGACAGGTCGCGGCCCAGGCGCTCGTCGCCGCGGGCCGCACCGTCCCCGGCGACCGGGCGGCGCACTCCCTGCACTCGTATTTCCTGCGCATGGGCGACCCGGGCGCGCCCATCGTCTACACGGTCGACCGCATCCGCGACGGCCGGTCCTTCACGACCCGCCGGGTCGTCGCCGTCCAGCACGGCCAGCCGATCTTCCATCTCTCGGCGTCCTTCCAGACGAACGAGGACGGTCTCGACCACCAGGCGCCGATGCCGGACGCACCGGCCCCCGACTCGCTCCCCACGGCCGCCGAAAGCCTCCCGAAGTACGCGGCGGACATCCCCCCGGACATCGCGCGGCGCATGCTCGAATCCCGGTCGGCGGTCGATCTGAGGTATGTCGGCGAGCCTCCGTACGCCACCGTCGGACAGCCGCGCGAGCCGCGCTCGCAGGTGTGGTTCCGCACCAACGGCAAGCTCGCGGACGACCCGATGCTGCACATCTGCCTGGCCACCTACGTATCGGACATGACACTGCTCGACTCCGTGCTGCTCGCCCACGGGCGGGGCGGCTGGACGGTCGGGGACGTCGTGGGTGCGTCACTGGACCACGCGATGTGGTTCCACCGGCCGTTCCGGGCGGACGAGTGGCTGCTGTACGACCAGGAGTCGCCGTCGGCGCACGGCGGACGCGGTCTCGGCCAGGCCCGTATCTACACACAGGACGGGCAGCTGGCGATCACGGTGATCCAGGAAGGCGTGGTCCGGGTCCCCCGCGGCCACTAGTAGGGGGCTTCTGACGGATCTCCGTGGCGTCACGGGGTGGGACGGCTTCGAGGAGCCCGGCCCTCTCCCGCTGCCTCCGGCACAGCTCGGGTCCGGACGCGATCGCGCCGGTCTCACGGCCCATCGAGCGGGCTGCCTCGATGCGGCCGCGGCCGGGCGCCCCGGACACAACGGACATACCCTCCCCTCATGGCGAGCGACGAGAACACCGTCGGCCGGTCCGGCGGACCGGACGACGCCCCCGTCCCTCCACCCGAGCGCGTCGATCCCTGCCACACGCCGGAGAGCGCCCTCGCCGTGATCGTCGCCGGCCTCGCCAACCTGGGCATCGCCGCGGCGAAGGCGGCCGCCGGCATCATCAGCGGCTCCAGCGCGATGCTCGCCGAGGCTGCCCATTCGGTCGCCGGCACGGTCACCGGGGTGCTGCTGCTCACCGCGCCGAGACGGACCGCGAAGCCCGCCGACGAGGAGCACCCGCTGGGCTACGGTCCCGAGCGCTACATCCGGGCGGCGCTCGCATCGGTCGCGATCTTCGCGGGCGGAGCGGTCTTCGCGGTGTACGACGGCATCCGCACGCTCGCAGACGGCGGGGAGCCGGGGAGTCCGCTGGTCTCGTACATGATCCTGGCGGTCGCCGCGGTGCTGGAAGGCGTCTCGCTGCGGAGGGACGTCCGGCAGGTGCGGGCCGGGGCGGCGCACCTGGACACCCCGGTGTGGAGCCGGCTGCGCCACACCCCCGGCACAGCGGTGAAGGCCCTGTTGGCGAAGGACTCCGCGGCGCTGCTCGGCCTGCTGCTGGCCGCGGGCGGACTGGCCGGTGCCCAGATCACCGGCTCCGGCGTCTGGGACGGCATCGCGTCCCTCCTGATCGGTCTGCTGCTGGCGGTCGTCGCCTGGGTGCTGGGCCGGAGCAACGCCGAGCTGCTGATCGGCCGGCCGCTGCCGCCGCGGATGCGGGAGTCGGTCCACGAGGAGCTGCTCACCGTGCCGCACATCGTCGAGGTGCTGGAGCTGACCACCCTCGTCCAGGGCCCCACCGAGATCCTGATCGCGGCGAAGGTGAACTTCCGGGACGTGGCATCGGCCGGGCAGGTGGAGTGGGCCTGCGAGGACGCCGAGCAGCAGTTGCGCCAGCGCTTCCCGGCGATCCGGAGGGTGTATCTGGATCCGACACCGGCGGTGCACCAGGTGCGGCCCGCCCCCGGTGCTCCGGGTCCGGGCCGCGGGGTCAGAGGAGCCCCGACGCATCCAGGAGATACGCCGTCATCGGGTCGTAGAAACGCGGGTCCATGACATGGTCGTCCAGCGGGACCGTCACCTGGAGGGTGCCCTCCGCCTCGCCGATGAACAGCGCCGGGTCGTTGCAGTCGGCGTAGCCCACGGCGTCGATACCCCGCTGGCCCGCGCAGCCCGCCCAGCCGTGGTCCGCGACCACCAGATCGGGCTGGGGCCGCCCCTCGCGCCGCAGGCCGTCCAGGATCGCGGTCATCGGTTCGGGCGAATGGGTGTGCCACAGGGTCGCACCGCGCTCCAGCACCGCGACGTCCGCGAACTGGAAGACCATGCCCTCGTCCGCCGTGAGCCCCGAGGGGATGCGCACGATGTCGCAGCCCGCGGCCCTCAGCGCGTCCGCCGTCTGCCGGTGCACGTCGAGCAGCCCGCCGGGATGGCCGGTCGCGAAGAGCACCGACTGCCTTCCGGCCGCCGCCTCCTTCAGCCGTGCCGCCATCCGGTCCAGGGCGTCCACGGTCAGCTCCGGGTCGATGGTGTCCTGTCCGAACCGGTACTGCGGATCGTCGTTGACGCCGCACCGTTCGGCCATGACCGCCAGCACGTCCTGCTCGTCGGTCCAGCGGTCGCCGAGCTCCAGCCCCAGCCAGTAGTGGCGGTCGCCGTTGGCGAGCTTGCGGTAGTGGGAGAGGTTGTTGTCGCGCGGGGTGGCGACGTCTCCGGCGATACGGGTACGGACGAGGTGGTCGACGAGGGCGGCGCGGTTCGGTATCGGCATGCGCCCATTGTGCCGTCCGGTGTGCGGAGCGTGCCGGACGTCCCACAGCCCGGACGCCGCCGCCGACGCCCCGGGCTCACACCTGCGGGGACGGTGCCGACAGTGACGCGAACGCCCCGTGCGCCAGCTTGCGCAGCAGCGCCTCCATGGCGGAACGCCCGGGCAGGCCGTTGCCGTACGAGCCGAGGTGCGGGGTCGAGTTCAGCAGCCCGAACACGGCGTGTACGGCCGCCCGCGCCTGGCCCTCGGGGACCTCCGGATGGAGCTTGCGGACCACGTCCACCCACAGCTCGACGTACTGGCGCTGCAGCTGTCGCACGAGCTTGCGGTCGCTGTCGCGCAGCCGGTCCAGCTCACGGTCGTGCAGGGTGATCAGCGAGCGGTCGTCGAGCGCGAAGTCGATGTGGCCGTCGATCAGTGAGGCCAGCACCTGCTCCGGGACGCCGTCGGCCTCGGCGACCCGGCGCCGGCCGCCGTCCAGCAGCCGGCCGGAGATTCCGACCAGCAGTTCGGCGAGCATCGCGTCCTTCCCGGCGAAGTGACGGTAGAGACCGGGGCCGCTGATACCGACCGCGGCTCCTATCTCGTCGACGCCGACGCCGTGGAAACCGCGCTCGGCGAAGAGCCGGGCAGCCTCCTTGAGGATCTGCTCACGCCGGGTCGAGGCGTCGGTCCTGGTGCTCATGCCACCGATTCTAGACAGGGCGGTTAGCGCTCGTTAACCTGGAGGAAATCGGTTAACGCTCATTAACAAGGAGGGGCTGGACCGATGCAGCAGGCACCTGTGCTGGCGAGTGCGGCGGATCCCGCATCCGAGGCCTGGCAGGCCAACGAGGCGGCACACCGCGAGCTGACCGACACGTTGCGCGCGAAGCTCGCCGCAGCCCGGCTGGGCGGCGGTGAGAAGGCCCGTGCGCGGCACACCGCACGCGGGAAGCTGCTGCCGCGCGACCGGGTGGACACGCTCCTGGACCCGGGCTCCCCGTTCCTCGAGCTGGCCCCGCTCGCGGCCGACGGGATGTACGACGGGCAGGCCCCGGCGGCCGGCGTGATCGCGGGCATCGGCCGGGTCAGCGGCCGCGAGGTGGTGGTCGTCGCCAATGACGCCACGGTCAAGGGCGGCACGTACTACCCGATGACGGTGAAGAAGCATCTGCGCGCCCAGGAAGTGGCGCTGGAGAACCGTCTGCCGTGCGTGTACCTCGTCGACTCCGGCGGTGCCTTCCTGCCGATGCAGGACGAGGTCTTCCCGGACCGTGAGCACTTCGGCCGCATCTTCTACAACCAGGCGCGGCTGTCCGGTGCCCGCATTCCGCAGATCGCCGCGGTGATGGGCTCCTGCACGGCGGGCGGCGCCTATGTGCCGGCGATGAGCGACGAGGCCGTGATCGTGCGGAACCAGGGGACGATCTTCCTGGGAGGTCCGCCGCTGGTGAAGGCCGCGACCGGAGAGGTCGTCACGGCCGAGGAGCTCGGCGGGGGCGAGGTGCACTCCCGGATCTCCGGTGTCACCGACCATCTGGCCGAGGACGACGCCCACGCCCTGCGGATCGTGCGGAACATCGTGGCGACCCTGCCCGAGCGCGGCCCGCTCCCCTGGTCCGTGGAGCCCGCCGAGGAGCCGAAGGCCGACCCCTTCGGGCTGTACGGGGCCGTGCCGGTCGATTCGCGTACGCCCTACGACGTCCGGGAGGTCATCGCCCGCATCACGGACGGCTCCCGGTTCGCCGAGTTCAAGGCGGAGTTCGGGCAGACCCTGGTCACCGGCTTCGCCCGGATCCACGGCCATCCGGTCGGCATCGTCGCCAACAACGGCATCCTGTTCGGCGAGTCCGCCCAGAAAGGCGCGCACTTCATCGAGCTGTGCGACCAGCGCGGCATCCCCCTGCTCTTCCTGCAGAACATCTCGGGTTTCATGGTCGGCAAGGACTACGAGCACGGGGGCATCGCCAAGCACGGCGCCAAGATGGTCACGGCCGTGGCGTGCACCCGGGTGCCCAAGCTGACGGTCGTCGTCGGCGGCTCCTACGGGGCGGGCAACTACTCGATGTGCGGCCGGGCCTACTCCCCCCGCTTCCTGTGGATGTGGCCGAACGCCAAGATCTCCGTGATGGGCGGCGAGCAGGCCGCCTCGGTGCTCGCGACGGTCAAGCGCGACCAGATCGAGGGCCGTGGCGATGAGTGGGCCACCGATGAGGAAGAGGCGTTCAAGGCCCCCATCCGCGCCCAGTACGAGCAGCAGGGCAACGCGTACTACGCGACCGCCCGGCTGTGGGACGACGGGGTGATCGACCCCCTGGAGACCCGGCAGGTGCTGGGTCTGGCCCTGACCGCCTGTGCCAACGCCCCGCTTCCGCAGAAGGACGGCGCGGCTTCCGGCTTCGGCGTCTTCCGGATGTGAGGGACTGCTGTGGACTTCAAGGGACAAACGATGTTCGACACGGTTCTGGTCGCCAACCGCGGTGAGATCGCGGTCCGCGTCATCCGCACGCTGCGCGCCATGGGGGTGCGCTCGGTCGCCGTCTTCAGTGACGCCGACGCCGACGCCCGGCACGTCCGGGAGGCGGACACCGCGGTGCGCCTCGGTCCGCCGCCGGCGGCCGAGAGCTATCTCTCGGTGAAGCGGCTGCTGGACGCGGCGCGGCTCAGCGGGGCCCAGGCGGTCCACCCGGGCTATGGATTCCTCGCGGAGAACGCGGCGTTCGCGCAGGCCTGCGAGGAAGCGGGCCTGGTCTTCATCGGGCCCCCCGCCTCGGCGATCTCCCTGATGGGCGACAAGATCCGGGCGAAGGAGACCGTACGCAAGGCCGGGGTGCCCGTGGTGCCCGGCTCGTCCGGCTCCGGGCTGACGGACGAGCAGCTCGCCGACGCCGCACGGGAGATCGGCATGCCGGTGCTGCTGAAGCCCTCCGCGGGCGGCGGCGGCAAGGGCATGCGTCTCACGCGCGTCGAATCGGCGCTCATGGAGGAGATCGCCGCGGCCCGGCGCGAGGCGCGGGCCTCGTTCGGCGACGACACCCTGCTCGTGGAGCGGTGGGTGGACCGGCCCCGGCACATCGAGATCCAGGTCCTCGCGGACGGGCACGGCAATGTGGTGCACCTCGGCGAACGCGAATGCTCCCTGCAGCGCCGCCACCAGAAGATCATCGAGGAGGCGCCGTCCGTCCTGCTGGACGAGGAGACGCGCGCGGCGATGGGTGAGGCCGCGGTGCAGGCGGCGCGGTCCTGCGGCTACCGCGGCGCGGGCACGGTGGAGTTCATCGTCCCGGGCGGCGACCCTTCGGCGTACTTCTTCATGGAGATGAACACCCGTCTCCAGGTCGAGCACCCGGTCACCGAGCTGATCACCGGCCTGGACCTGGTGGAGTGGCAGCTGCGGGTGGCGGCCGGCGAGCGCCTCGGTTTCACCCAGGAGGACATCCGGCTCACCGGTCACGCCGTCGAGGCCCGGATCTGCGCGGAGGACCCCGCCCGCGGGTTCCTGCCCTCCGGCGGCACGGTGCTCGCGCTCAACGAGCCCCAGGGCCAGGGCCTGCGCACCGACTCGGGCCTCAGTGAGGGCACGGAGGTCTCGAGCCTCTACGACCCGATGCTGTCGAAGGTCATCGCCTACGGGCCCGACCGCCCGACCGCGCTGCGCAAGCTGCGCGCGGCGCTGGCGGACACCGCCACCCTCGGTGTTCCGACGAACGCGGGCTTCCTGCGCCGTCTGCTCGACCACCCGGCGGTGGTCTCGGGCGACATGGACACGGGGCTCGTGGAGCGGGAGGCGGACGGGCTCGTGCCCGGTGCGGTGCCCGACGAAGTGTATGCGGCGGCCGCGCTGCTGCGGCAGCCCGCGGTGCCCGAGCGGCACGGCGGCTGGGTCGACCCCTTCTCGGTCCCGAGCGGCTGGCGGCTGGGCGGCGAACACGCCGCGACGGTGCACCACTTCCGTATCCCGGGCCATGACCCGGTGACGGTCGGCGTGCGCGATACGCCGTCGGGGGTGGAATGCGCCGTGGGCGACGCGACCGCGAAGCCGGTCCGGCGGGTGAGCACGGCCCCCCGGGCCGCCTCCACCGCCCCGGACGGGGCCCCGGGACAGTCGGTCACCGTCGAGGTCGACGGGATCACCCATGCCTTCCGCCACGCCCGCGGTCCCGAGGGCGTCTGGCTCGGCCGGGACGGCGACTCCTGGCACGTCCTGGACCACGACCCGGTGGAGGCATCGCTCAGCGGCGCCGCACGCCAGGGTGCCGACACGCTGGCAGCGCCGATGCCGGGCACCGTCACGGTGGTGAAGGTCGCGGTCGGCGACCTCGTCGACGCGGGCCAGAGTCTGCTGGTCGTCGAGGCGATGAAGATGGAGCACGTCATCTCCGCCCCGCACGCCGGCACCGTCACCGAACTGGACGTCACAGCGGGAGCCACCGTCGCCATGGACCAGGTGCTCGCGGTGGTCGCCCCGCACGAGGACGGATCGAAGGAGACCGGCGATGACTGACGGACTGCCGATGGAGGTGCCCGTTCCGGGGCTGCCGCCACGGGTGCGGATCCATGAAGTGGGTCCGCGCGACGGCCTGCAGAACGAGAAGGAGGTCGTGCCGACGGAGGTGAAGGCGGAGTTCATCCACCGTCTCGCCGACGCCGGCCTCACCACCGTCGAGGCGACGAGCTTCGTCCACCCCAAGTGGGTGCCCCAACTGGCCGACGCCGAGGACCTGTTCCCTCGTCTCGGCGACCTCGGTGTCCGCGGCGGGGTGGCTCTGCCCGTCCTCGTGCCGAACGAGCGGGGTCTGGACCGCGCCATCGCGCTGGGCGCGCGCCGGATCGCCGTGTTCGGGTCCGCGACCGAGACGTTCGCGGCCCGGAACCTCAACCGGACGGTCGCCGAGTCGCTCGCCATGTTCGAGCCCGTCGTCGCCCGCGCGAAGGACGACAAGGTCCATGTGCGGGGCTACCTCTCGATGTGCTTCGGCGACCCCTGGGAGGGCAAGGTGCCCATCCACCAGGTCGTCCGCGTCGCCAAGCAGCTGATGGACCTGGGCTGCGACGAGCTCAGCCTCGGGGACACCATCGGCGTCGCGACACCCGGCCATGTGCTCACCCTTCTCGCCCAGCTCAACGAGGAGGGCGTTCCCACCAGCGCCATCGGGGTGCACTTCCACGACACCTACGGCCAGGCGCTGGCCAACACGCTCGCGGCGCTGCAGCACGGCGTGACCACGGTCGACGCCTCGGCGGGCGGCCTCGGCGGCTGCCCGTACGCCAAGAGCGCCACCGGAAACCTCGCCACCGAAGACCTCGTGTGGATGCTCGACGGCCTCGGCATCGAGACCGGGGTCGATCTCGGCCGGCTCACCGCCACCAGCGCGTGGATGGCCGAGCAACTGGGCCGGCCCAGTCCTTCCCGCACCGTGCGTGCCCTGTCCCACAAGGAGTCCTAGTCATGTCGCTCGACCACCGCCTCTCGCCCGAGCACGAGGAACTCCGCCGTACCGTCGAGGAGTTCGCCCACGACGTCGTCGCCCCCAAGATCGGCGACTTCTACGAGCGGCACGAGTTCCCCTACGAGATCGTCCGCGAGATGGGCCGTATGGGCCTGTTCGGTCTGCCGTTCCCCGAGGAGTACGGCGGGATGGGCGGCGACTACCTCGCCCTCGGCATCGCCCTGGAGGAGCTCGCCCGGGTCGACTCCTCGGTCGCGATCACCCTGGAGGCCGGTGTCTCACTGGGCGCCATGCCCGTCTACCGCTTCGGCACCGAGGAGCAGAAGCGCGAGTGGCTGCCCCGGCTGTGTTCCGGTGAGGTCCTCGGCGCGTTCGGTCTGACCGAGCCCGAAGCCGGCTCCGACGCGGGCGGCACCAAGACCACGGCCGTGCGCGACGAGGCCACCGGCGAGTGGGTGATCAACGGCTCCAAGTGCTTCATCACCAACTCGGGCACGGACATCACGGGTCTGGTCACGGTCACCGCGGTCACCGGCCACAGCCCCGAGGGCAAGCCGCTGATCTCCTCGATCATCGTTCCGTCCGGGACTCCCGGCTTCACCGTCGCCACCCCCTACTCCAAGGTGGGGTGGAACGCGTCGGACACCCGTGAGCTGTCGTTCTCCGACGTCCGCGTCCCGTTCGCGAATCTGCTGGGCGAGGAGGGGCGCGGCTATGCCCAGTTCCTCCGCATCCTCGACGAGGGCCGCATCGCCATCGCGGCGCTCGCCACGGGCCTCGCCCAGGGCTGTGTGGACGAGTCGGTCAAGTACGCGAAGGAGCGGTACGCGTTCGGCCGTCCGATCGGCGCCAACCAGGCGATCCAGTTCAAGATCGCCGACATGGAGATGCGGGCCCATATGGCCCGTATAGGGTGGCGCGACGCGGCCTCCAGGCTGGTCCTCGGTGAGCCGTTCAAGAAGGAGGCGGCGCTCGCGAAGCTCTACTCCTCCACGGTCGCCGTCGACAACGCCCGCGAGGCCACCCAGATCCACGGCGGCTACGGCTTCATGAACGAGTACCCGGTCGCCAGGATGTGGCGCGACTCCAAGATCCTTGAGATCGGTGAGGGCACCAGCGAGGTCCAGCGCATGCTGATCGCCCGGGAGCTGGGGCTCACGGGCTGAGTCCCAGCGCGGCCTGCCGCGCCACCGTGTCCGACGGTCGGGTGTTCCCGGATCCTGCGTCCGGGAACACCCGGCCTCGGCATGTCAGGGCGACCCCGGAGGCTCTCCGTCCTTCCGGCGCACGGCCGTTCCGCCGTGAAGCCGGCCGCTTTCGCCTGGCCCCGGGAGCTCCTCGGCGAGCGCCGGTGGTTTCCGGCCACCCCCTAGTCCCAGCACCCTCTGAACGCACAGGAGTTACGAGGCGCGAGCCGGGGCCGCGGTCGCCGCCGGGGCATTGCCGCGACCCCACCTCTGGACAACTCGTGAGGTTAGGCTAACCTACCTTCGAATCCCGCCAGAGGCCGGCCCCGGCACGCACGAAAGCGAAACCCTCATGCCCAATGCACGCGCTTCCCACCTGACCCGCCGCGGCATGCTCGCCGCGGGCGGCGCCCTCGGAATAGCCGCGGCGCTGACCGCATGCGGTGGCGAGAAGAAGAACGACACGGCCTCCGATGCCAAGAAGTCCGGCCCCTGGGAGTTCAAGGACGACCGCGGCCAGACGGCCAAGGCGAAGTCCGCCCCGAAGAACATCGTCGCGTTCTCCGGCACCGCCGCCGCGCTCCACGACTTCGGCATCGAGGTCAAGGGTGTCTTCGGCCCGACCTACGTCGAGGACAAGGCCAAGGGCACCAAGACCCCCGACGTCCAGGCGGGCGACCTCGACATCAACAAGGTCAAGGTCCTCGGCAACGTGTGGGGCGAGTTCAACGTCGAGGCGTACGCGGCGCTCAACCCCGAGGTCCTGATCACCGACATGTGGGTCAAGGACCAGCTCTGGTACGTGCCGGACCAGTCCAAGGACAAGATCCTCAAGCTGGCTCCGAGCGTCGCCCTGTGGGCCTCCGACGCCACGATGCCGAAGGTCCTCCAGCGCCATGTCGACCTGGCCGAGTCCCTCGGCGCCGACGTGAAGGGCAAGAAGGTCACCGACGCCAAGGCCGCGTTCGAGAAGGCCGCCGCCCGGCTGCGCGCCGCCGCGAAGGCCAAGCCCGAGATCAAGGTGCTCATCGGCTCCGCGAGCGAGCAGCTCTTCTACGTCTCCACCCCGGTGCGCCCCACCGACACGCTGTACTTCAAGGAGCTCGGCGTCAACTTCGTCACTCCCACCAAGCTCGACGAGCAGGGCTTCTTCGAGGGCCTGAGCTGGGAGAACGTCGACAAGTACAAGGCCGACATCATCATGATGGACAACCGCGCCTCGGCTCTGCAGCCCGAGGCCCTGAAGTCCAAGCCGACCTGGGCCAAGCTGCCCGCCGTCAAGGCCGGGCAGGTCATCCCGCGCGTCACCGAGCCCATCTACTCCTACGAGAAGTGCACGCCGATCCTCGAGGCGCTCGCCAAGGCCATCGAGAACGCGAAGAAGGTCGCCTGACCATGACGGCAGCCGCAGCCGCCCCGTTCCGTTTCTTCCCTCTGCAGGTCGTACGGACGCGGCGGCTCGGCCCGTCGCTGATACGGATCACGTTCGGAGGGGACGCGCTCGCGGACTTCGCGTCCGGGGGCCGCGACCAGTCCCTTTCCCTGTTCCTGCCGCACCCCGGCCAGGACACCCCCGTCGTACCGGTGGCGCGGGACGGGGACATGTACGCCACGCTCGGCGCCTGGCGCGCGCTGCCGGACGATGTGCGGGCCGTGATGCGCTCGTACACCGTGCGGGAGCAGCGGCCTGGACCGGGCTCCGCCGGCCGGCACGCTGAACACGGCCGGCACGCTGAACACGGCGCACACGGGCAACACGGCGAAATCGACATCGACTTCGCCGTCCACGAGGACGGCGGGCCCGCCTGCACCTGGGCGCAGAAAGCTTCCGCCGGTGATCGGGTGACCGTGCTCGGCCCGGCGGTCGCCGACAACACCGCCGTACGTTTCCGACTCCCCTACGATGCCGACTCGCTGCTCCTGTGGGCCGACGAGACGGCCCTGCCCGCCGCTTCGGCGATCCTGGAGTCACTGCCCGCCGGCATCCGTGCGCAGGTCTGGCTGGAAGTCCCTTACACACAGGACCGGTTGACGCCGAAGACGGCCGCCGACGCCACCATCACCTGGCTGGTGCGGGGCCAGGGTGCACCCTCCGCCGTGGAGGCCGTGCGCGCCGCCGAGCTCACCGGATCGGCCCCGTACGCCTGGATCGCCGGCGAGTCCGGCTCCGTGAAGGCCCTGCGCCGCCATCTGGTGAACGAGCGCCGTTTCGACAAGCGCCGGGTCACCTTCGTCGGTTACTGGCGCAAGGGCTTCAGCGAGGACGCCCTGCGCGAGACCCCCGACGACGTCGCCGACGCGGCATGAGCAGAAGCCCGGCCGAGCTCTTTCGGCCACGCCGCTCGGCGCGTCCCAGGGGACACCACGCCGAGCGGCAGCCGAACTGTGAGGCAACTCCCGCAGTTCGGGCGGGTCATGGGTCAACAACCGTGCGAATTTAGGTTAGGCTAACCTTACCAACACGCCGCCCCTCGCCCCCCGCTCTCTGTCCGGAGGGCCGGCGCAGTCCCCGCATCCGGGAAGGACTTCCATGCGCTCGCACCTGCTCAACGACGCCACAGCTGAGCATTACCGGCGATCCGTGACCGAAGGAGTCGAGCGGGTGGCGAACAAACTCGCCACGACCCGGCAGCCGTTCACCGGTGTCACCCCCGAAGACCTCGCCCCCACGATCGCGGCCGTCGACCTCGACCAGCCGCTCGGCGACGCCACCGCCGCCCTCGACGAGCTGGAGCAGGTGTACCTGCGCGACGCGGTGTACTTCCACCACCCCCGCTACCTCGGCCACCTCAACTGCCCGGTCGTCATCCCGGCCGTCCTCGGCGAGGCGGTCCTCTCCGCCGTCAACTCCTCGCTCGACACCTGGGACCAGAGCGCCGGAGGCACACTGATCGAGCGCAGGCTCGTCGACTGGACCGCCGGGCGGATCGGCTTCGGCCCGGCCGGCGACGGAGTCTTCACCAGCGGCGGCACCCAGTCCAACCTCCAAGCGATGCTGCTGGCCCGTCAGGAGGCCAAGACGGACGACCTGTCGAAGCTGCGCATCTTCTCCTCCGAGTGCAGCCACTTCAGCGTCCAGAAGTCCGCCACACTGCTCGGACTCGGCGCCGACGCCGTCGTCTCCATCCCCACCGACCGGGACAAGCGCATGCAGACGGTCGCCCTCGCGGCCGAACTGCACCGGTGCCGCAAGGAGGGGCTGGTCCCCATGGCGGTCGTCGCCACGGCGGGCACCACCGACTTCGGCTCCATCGACCCGCTGCCCGAGATCGCCGGGCTCTGCGCCGAGTACGGCGCCTGGATGCACGTGGACGCCGCCTACGGCTGCGGACTGCTCGCCTCCCCGACGCGCCGTCATCTGCTCGACGGCATCGAGCACGCCGACTCCATCACCGTCGACTACCACAAGTCCTTCTTCCAGCCGGTGAGTTCGTCCGCCGTGCTGGTACGGGACGGGATCACCCTGCGCCATGCGACGTACCACGCGGACTACCTCAACCCGCGGCGCACCGTCGAGGAGAGAATCCCCAACCAGGTCGACAAGTCCCTCCAGACCACACGGCGCTTCGACGCCCTCAAACTCTGGATGACCCTGAGGGTCATGGGCGCCGACGGCGTCGGCCAGCTCTTCGACGAGGTCTGCGACCTGGCCGCCGACGGCTGGCGGCTGCTGGCCGGTGACCCCCGCTACGACGTGGTCGTCGAGCCCAGCCTGTCCACGCTGGTCTTCCGCTACATCCCGGAGCACGTCACCTCCCCGGCCGAGATCGACCGCGCCAACCTCTACGCCCGCAAGGCCCTGTTCGCCTCGGGTGAGGCCGTCGTCGCCGGAACCAAGGTCGACGGCCGCCAGTACCTGAAGTTCACCCTGCTGAACCCCGAAACGACCGTGGCCGACATCGCCGCCGTCCTCGATCTCATAGCCGGCCACGCCGAGCAGTACCTGGGAGAGAACCTTGTCCACGCGTCCTGAGAACCGTGACATCCACGATTTCATCGGTATCGGACTCGGTCCGTTCAACCTCGGCCTCGCCTGTCTGACCGAGCCCGTCGACGAGCTGAACGGCATCTTCCTGGAGTCCAAGCCGGACTTCGAGTGGCACTCGGGGATGTTCCTCGACGGCGCCCACCTCCAGACGCCGTTCATGTCGGACCTGGTCACGCTCGCCGACCCGACGTCCCCGTACTCCTTCCTCAACTACCTGAAGGAGAAGGGCAGACTGTACTCGTTCTACATCCGCGAGAACTTCTACCCGCTGCGGACCGAGTACAACGACTACTGCCAGTGGGCCGCCTCCAAGCTCGGCAGCATCCGCTTCGACACCACGGTGACCGCGGTCGAGTACGAAGCCGGCAGCGACCTCTACGCCGTCCGCACCAGCGACGGCCAGACCTTCCGCGGACGCCGGATCGTCCTGGGCACCGGCACCCCGCCGTACGTCCCGGACGCCTGCCAGGACCTCGGCGGCGACTTCGTCCACAACTCCCGCTACCTCCAGGCCAAGGAGGAGCTCCAGAAGAAGAAGTCGATCACTCTGGTCGGCAGCGGACAGAGCGCGGCGGAGATCTACTACGACCTGCTCGCCGAGATCGACGTCCACGGCTACCGGCTCAACTGGATCACGCGCTCCCCGCGGTTCTTCCCGCTGGAGTACACCAAGCTCACTCTGGAGATGACCTCCCCCGAGTACGTCGACTACTTCCACGCGCTGCCGGAGACGACCCGCTACCGGCTGGAGTCGCAGCAGAAGAACCTCTTCAAGGGCATCGACGGCGAACTCATCAACGAGATCTTCGACCTGCTTTACCAGAAGAACCTCGGCGGTCCCGTCCCCACCCGGCTGCTCACCAACACCGCGCTCCACAGCGCCCGTCACGAGGACGGCACCTACACGCTGGGGCTGCGGCAGGAGGAGCAGGAGAAGGACTTCGAGATCCAGACCGAGGGCCTGATCCTGGCCACCGGCTACAAGTACGTCACTCCCGAGTTCCTGGAGCCCGTGCGCGACCGGATCCGCTGGGACGGCCAGGGCCGCTTCGACGTCGCCCGCAACTACTCGATCGACACCACGGGACGCGGGATCTTCCTGCAGAACGCCGGGGTGCACACGCACTCCGTCACCTCGCCCGACCTCGGCATGGGCGCGTACCGCAACGCGTACATCATCGGTGAGCTGCTCGGCAGCGAGTACTACCCCGTCGAGAAGACCATCGCGTTCCAGGAGTTCGCCGTATGAGCACCACCGCCCCCGCCCTGGGGACATTCTCCTTCCGTCCCCTCGACCCCATCGCCGACGCCGAGCTCCTGCACGGCTGGGTCACCCACCCCAAGGCCGCGTTCTGGATGATGCAGGACGCCAAGCTGGAGGAGGTGGAGCGCGAGTACATGGCGATCGCGGCCGCCGAGCACCACGACGCCTTCATCGGGCTGCTGGGCGGCGAGCCCGCCTTCCTGATGGAGCGCTACGACCCGGCGCACGTCGAGCTGGTCGGGCTGTACGAGCCGGAGGCGGGCGACGTCGGCATGCACTTCCTGGTGGCCCCGACGGACACCCCGGTGCACGGCTTCACCCGGGCCGTGATCACCGCTGTGATGCGGGAGCTGTTCACGGACCCGGCGACCCGGCGCGTCGTCGTCGAGCCGGACGTCTCGAACAAGGCCGTGCACGCGCTCAACGAGGCCGTCGGCTTCGTACCCGAGCGTGAGATACAGAAGCCCGAGAAGAAGGCGCTGCTGAGCTTCTGCACCCGCGAGCAGTTCGAGACGGCCGTGGGAGCCGCCCGATGAGCACCGCCGTCGACAGCGTCTCCCACCTCACCCCCGCCCTGTGGGCCGAGGCGAGCCGTCAGCTGATCCGCAAGGGGCTCGCCGAGTTCTCCCACGAGCGGCTGCTCACGCCGAAGGACCTCGGGTCGGGCCGGTACGCGGTGCTCAGTGACGACGGCAGGACCGAGTACCGCTTCACCGCGGACCGTTTCGCCCTCGACCACTGGCAGATCGACACCGCCTCCCTCACGCGCCACCGCGACGGCGGCGAACTGCCGCTGGACGCCCTGGAGTTCTTCACCGAACTGCGCGGCGCCCTCGGTCTGTCCGACGAGATCCTGCCGGTCTACCTGGAGGAGATCTCCTCCACGCTGTCCGGCACGGCGTACAAACTCACGAAGTCCGAGGTGTCCGCCGCCGAGCTCGCAGGGGCCGGCTTCCAGGCCATCGAGACGGGGATGACCGAGGGCCACCCCTGTTTCGTCGCCAACAACGGGCGCCTCGGCTTCGGCGTCCACGAGTACCACAGCTACTCCCCCGAGGCAGCGGCTCCGGTCCGGCTGCTGTGGGTGGCCGCGCACCGTTCCCGTGCCACGTTCACCTCCTGCGCGGACCTGGGGTACGACAACCTCATGCGGGCCGAGCTGGGGCAGGACACCCTCGACCGGTTCGACGCCCGGCTGCGGGACCTCGGCCTCGACCCTGACGACTACCTGTTGATGCCGGTGCACCCCTGGCAGTGGTGGAACAAGCTCTCCGTCACCTTCGCCGCCGAGGTCGCCCAGCACCGTCTGGTGCCGCTCGGCGAAAGCGACGACGAGTATCTGGCCCAGCAGTCGATCCGTACCTTCTTCAACACCAGCGATCCGGCGAAGCACTATGTGAAGACGGCGATGTCCGTCATCAACATGGGCTTCATGCGCGGACTCTCGGCCGCCTATATGGAGGCCACGCCCGCCATCAACGACTGGCTGGCCGCCCTGGTGGCGAGCGACGACGTGCTGAAGGCGGTCCGCTTCTCGATCATCCGCGAGCACGCGGCGGTCGGCTACCGGCACCTCGAGTACGAGGCCGCCACCGACCGCTACTCCCCCTACCGGAAGATGCTGGCCGCGCTCTGGCGCGAGAGCCCGGTGCCGATGCTGGAGGAGGGCGAGCGCCTGGCCACGATGGCGTCCCTGCTGCACGTCGACCGCTCGGGGAAGTCCTTCGCGGGCGCGCTGATCGCGGAGTCGGGCCTGGACGCCGAGGTGTGGCTGCGCCGTTACCTGGACACCTACCTGGTGCCGGTGCTGCACTCCTTCTACGCGTACGACCTCGTCTACATGCCGCACGGCGAGAACGTGATCCTCGTCCTCGGCGGGGACGGGGCCGTGCAGCGCGCGATCTTCAAGGACCTCGCCGAGGAGATCTGTGTGATGGACCCGGACGCGGTCCTTCCGCCCGAGGTGGAGCGCGTGCGCGCCGAGGTCCCCGAGGACATGAAGCTGCTGTCGGTCTTCACCGATGTCTTCGACTGCTTCTTCCGCTTCCTGAGCGCCACGCTCACGGCGGAGGGCGTGCTGGGCGAGGAAACGTTCTGGCAGACGGTCGCGGCGTGTGTGTCCGACTACCAGGAGTCCATGCCCCAGCTGGCGGAGAAGTTCGCCCAGTACGACATGTTCGCCGACGAGTTCGCGCTGTCCTGCCTCAACCGGCTCCAGCTGCGCAACAACAAGCAGATGGTGGATCTCGCCGACCCGTCGGGGGCGCTCCAGCTCGTGGGCAGCCTGGAGAACCCGATCGCGCGGTTCCGGCGGTAGGGCCTCTCGTTTGGATCAGGCCGGATCAGTGAGCGGGGTCTGGTGCCGTGGATCGCAAGGCGGGGGATGGAAACGACGCGGTGGGGGTACCTCCCAGCGGTAGCTGGGGGACGTCGGCGACTGACGACAACGCGGCGTGGGGGTACCTCCCAGCGGTAGCTGGGGGACGTCGGCGACTGACGACAACGCGGCGTGGGGGTACCTCCCAGCGGTAGCTGGGGGAGCGCGGCACCAGGGCACGCGAGCCCGGCAAGATCCAAACGAAAGGCCCTAGGCCACGCGCCGCAGACCGGCGGGCGCCCCGCGGAGATACGGTCCTCCGCGGGGCGCCCGCTCTTTTCTCCCGTTCTTCTCTGCCGCTCGTTTCGCCCGCTCCCTTCGCCCGTCTACCCGGCGGGCCAGGGCACCTGCGGCGAGCGGTAGTAGTCGATGCCGAGTGCCGCCATCCGCGGCCCCTGCGCCGCGAGCCGCACCTTGTACGCGTCCCAGTCGTGGGTGGATGCCGGGGACCAGCCGAGCTCCGCGACCCCGGGGAGCCTCGGGAAGGCCATGTACTCGATGTGGTCGCTGGTCGAGAGGGTCTCCGACCAGAGCGGAGCCTCGACCCCGGCGATCGCCGACGCGGGCGCGCCCGGCAGATAGGCGCCGGGGTCCCAGTCGTAGGAGCGCCGCACCTCCACATAGCCGGCCCAGGAGAGGCCCAGCGGGGTGTCCTTGGTGTACTTCATGTCGAGGTAGATCCGGTCGGCGGGCGACAGGATCAGCCGGGTGCCGGCCCGCGCGGCCCTGGCGACCTGCTCCTTCTCCGCGGCACTGGTGCCGTCGAGACCCCAGTACTGGGCGATCGCGCCCCGGGCCGGGGTGGCACCGGTCATCTGGTGCCAGCCGACCACGGTCTTGCCGTACCCGGCCACGACGGCCTGGGCCCGGTCCATGAACGCCACATAGTCGGCGTGGCTGGTGGAGTGAGCCTCGTCCCCTCCGATGTGGAGGTACTTCCCCGGGGTGAGTGCGGCCAGTTCACGGATGACGTCGTCCACGAAGTCGTACGTCACGGGCTTCGCCACGCACAGCGAGCTGAAGCCGACGTCGGTGCCGGTGTAGAGCGGTGGGGCGATGCCGCTGCAGTTCAGCTCGGCGTAGGAGGCGAGGGCCGCGTTGGTGTGGCCCGGCATGTCGATCTCCGGGATGACCTCCATGTAGCGCGAGGCGGCGTGGGCGAGGATCTCCTTGTACTGGGCCTTGGTGTAGTGGCCGCCGGGGCCGCCGCCGACCTGTGTGGAACCACCGTAAGTGGCCAGGCGCGGCCAGGAGTCGACGGCGATGCGCCAGCCCTGGTCGTCCGAGAGATGCAGATGCAGCTTGTTGATCTTGTACAGAGCGAGCTGGTCGATGTAGCGCTTGACCTGCTCGACGGTGAAGAAGTGCCGGGAGACGTCGAGCATGGCGCCGCGGTGGCCGAAGCGCGGTGAGTCCGTGATGGTGCCGCCGGGGACCAGCCAGGGGCCGCTCTGGCGGGTGCGCTTCTCGAGGGAGGCGGGCAGCAGTTGACGGAGTGTCTGGACGCCGCGGAAGAGCCCGGCGGGGGTGCGGGCGGAGATGCCGACCCCGTCACGGCCGGACTCCAGCCGGTAGCCCTCGTCTCCGAGCCCCGGCGCACGGGATCCGAGCGACAGCCGGATCCCGCCGCGCCCGGTCCCGTCGGTGACGGGGAGCGCGTACCCGGTGGAGGGTCGCAGCAGGGCCGCCAGATACCCGCCGATGCGCCGCGTCTCGCGTAAGTCGCCGTCGACCCGGATCCGGGTAGACGGGGTGAGGGCGTAGGGGGCGCCGGACGGCCGTACCGAGGCGGGTGCGGGGACGACCTCGCCGAGTGGCCGGACCACGGGGGCCGGATCGTGTGCGGCGGCCGGGGCCGCTCCCGTACCGAAGGCACCCGCTGCCGCCACGAGCAGCAGGGAGCCGAGGAACCGGGGGAACGTTCTGCGCTGTCTCACAGGCTGGTCCCTTCCGAAGGGGTCACGACTGTGGTGCCGAGCAACCGAACGGTCACCATGCGTACCGTGCGCCACAGACACGGTCAAGGTGTAGACCACTTCCGCGTCACGATCACCGGAACCGCGCCGTCCGGTGACGCGGTGAAAGAATCGCCCGCATGGCGGAAATCACCGAGAAAAGCGGCGCGTGGACCTTCGACGGACAACACGTGAGGATCGTGCCCGGCCATGACAAGGGCGTGAGTCTGCTGCGCCGTACCCTCGGTGAACTCGTCGTACCCCTGGGCGCGTTGGCAGGCGTCTCGTACGCACCCGGCAAGAAGTCCGGGCTGCTGAAACTCCGTCTGCGCGAGGGCGCCGACCCGCTGCTCCAGGTCGCCCGGGGCAGGCTGGACGACGCCTCGGACCCCTACCGGCTGACCGTGTCCCCGGAACGCGCCGGCGTCGCCGAGTACTTCGTCGACGAGGTGCGCAACTCCCTGGTGCTCGAAGGCGTCGAGGACGGCCCCGTCGACGCGTATCTGATGGCCGGCCCGACCGTGCCCCTCAGCGTCGGCGCGGGCGACGGCACCGTCGCCTTCGACGGCGAGCAGATCCGGCTGGAATGGAACTGGAAGACCGACGACACCAAGGCGGCCGGCGGCCCCCAGGTCCTGGACCTCACCGAGGTCGCCGCGGTGGAGTGGCTGCCGGCCACCGGCCTGGAGAACGGTTACCTCCGCTTCCGGACGCACAAGGCCGGCCCCCCGCCGGCGCCGAAGTACGACCCCTTCGCCGTGGAGCTCTGGGGCTTCCGCAAGGACCCGCTGATGGCACTGGTCGGAGCGGCCGTGCTCACCCGGCTGCGGCAGGTGCGGGCCGTACTGGAGACCTTGCCGCCCCAGGAGCCCGCGGCCGCCGGGGACGATCATGACGCGCTGCTCCGCAGACTGCGCGAGCTGGGTGACTTGCATCACGCCGGGATACTGACGGACGAGGAGTTCACGGCCGCCAAAACCGCCGTCCTCAAGCGCATGTAGGACGGCGGGTAAGACCAGGAGAGCTCCGCCTTGTAACCTTGGTCACCCAGGTTCCTGCCCGAAACCGGGCAGGAATCTTGCGTTCACGGGCGGTCGCCCTTCAGTATCTACGGGTGCTCGATCGCCGCCCGCCGTCCCATGAGGACCTCATCGACCATCTGGTGCGCAGCACCGCGCTCCAGCGCGGTGAAGCAGCCCGGGTGGTACTCGACGTGCTGGCGTTCTTCGACGAGACCACCGAGGAATTCGTCCGCCGCCGGCACCGCGAGCTGCAGTCCGGCGGGGCGGTGAACACGGAGATCTTCGACCGGATCGCAGCCGAGCTGCGGCACCGGGCCGTGGCACCGCCGGAGCTCTCGCTCCGGCAGCTACGGCGGATCGTCTACGGCTGACCGCCGGGCCGTCGTACGGCCGAGCACACACCCATCGAACCTGGAGGGGCAAACACTCTATGTGCGGAATCGTCGGTTACATCGGGAAGCGCGACGTCGCGCCGCTGCTGCTGGAGGGCCTTGCGCGGCTGGAGTACCGGGGCTACGACTCCGCGGGCATGGTGATCACCAGCCCCAAGACGGCCGGGCTGAAGATGGTCAAGGCCAAGGGCCGCGTCCGGGACCTCGAGGCCCGCGTCCCCAAGCGCTTCGCCGGCACCACCGGCATCGCGCACACCCGATGGGCCACGCACGGCGCCCCGAGCGACCACAACGCGCACCCGCACATGGACCCCGAGAACAAGGTCGCCGTCGTCCACAACGGCATCGTGGACAACGCGATGGAGCTGCGCGCCAAGCTCGAGGCCGACGGGGTCGTCTTCGCCTCCGAGACCGACACCGAGGTGCTCACCCACCTGATCGCCCGCTCCCAGGCCGATTCCCTGGAGGAGAAGGTCCGCGAGGCACTCAAGGTCGTCGAGGGCACCTACGGCATCGCCGTGATGCACGCCGACTTCAACGACCGCATCGTCGTCGCCCGCAACGGCTCCCCGGTCGTCCTGGGCATCGGCGAGAAGGAGATGTTCGTCGCCTCCGACGTCGCCGCGCTGGTCACCCACACCCGCCAGGTCGTCACCCTGAACGACGGCGAGATGGCCACCCTGAAGGCCGACGACTTCCGCACCTACACGACGTCGGGCACGCGGACCACCGCGACCCCCGAGACCGTCGAGTGGGAGGCCGCCTCGTACGACATGGGCGGCCACGACACGTACATGCACAAGGAGATCTCCGAGCAGCCCGACGCGGTGGACCGTGTGCTGCGCGGCCGCATCGACGACCGGTTCTCCACCGTGCACCTGGGCGGGCTCAACCTGGACGCCCGTGAGGCCCGTGGCATCCGCCGGGTGAAGATCCTCGGCTGCGGCACCTCGTACCACGCGGGTCTGATCGGCGCCGGTCTCATCGAGTCGCTGGCCCGTATCCCCGCCGACTCCGAGCCCGCATCCGAGTTCCGCTACCGCAACCCGGTCGTGGACCCGGACACGCTCTACATCGCCGTCTCCCAGTCCGGTGAGACCTATGACGTGCTGGCCGCGGTGCAGGAGCTCAAGCGCAAGGGCGCGCGCGTCCTGGGTGTGGTGAACGTGGTCGGCTCCGCGATCGCCCGCGAGACGGACGGCGGCGTCTACGTGCACGCCGGACCCGAGGTCTGCGTGGTCTCGACGAAGTGCTTCACCAACACGGTGGTCGCGTTCGCGCTGCTCGCACTGCACCTGGGCCGCATCCGCGACCTGTCGGTGGCCGACGGCAAGCGGATCATCGACGGCCTGCGCAAGCTGCCCGCCCAGATCGCGGAGATCCTCGAGACGGAGGACGAGATCAAGAAGCTGGCGGCCGAGTACGCCGACGCCAAGTCGATGATGTTCATCGGCCGCGTCCGCGGCTACCCGGTGGCGCTCGAGGCCTCCCTGAAGCTCAAGGAGATCTCCTACATCCACGCCGAGGCCTACCCGGCCTCCGAGCTGAAGCACGGCCCGCTGGCGCTCATCGAGCCCGCGCTGCCGACGGTCGCCATCGTCCCCGACGACGAGCTGCTGGAGAAGAACCGCGCCGCGCTCGAGGAGATCAAGGCCCGCAGCGGCAAGATCCTCGCGGTCGCCCACCAGGAGCAGGAGAAGGCCGACCACACGGTGATCGTGCCGAAGAACGAGGACGAGCTGGACCCGATCCTCATGGGCATCCCGCTCCAGCTGCTCGCCTACCACACCGCCCTGGCCCTCGGCCGGGACATCGACAAGCCGCGCAACCTGGCGAAGTCCGTCACGGTCGAGTAGTCCCCGATCCGGGTCCGGCGCAGGTCCTGCGACCGGCACGGCGATCCCCCCTGCGCACGCCACCAGTGCGCAGGGGGGATCGCTCTTTTCGTCGCCGGCGTCGCCCTCACACCGGCCGGTGGCCGCTCAGCCGGTGGCCGTCACACCCCGGCCGGCGGCACGTCCCGTGAACGTGGGCCAGTGCGCCAGCGACGCCGTGGCCCCGTACCAGGCCGCGAGACCGGCGACCGCTCCGGCCCAGCCACCGGCCTTGGCGAGGCCGTCGTTGCCCGTGAAGGAGGCGATGGCGAGCAGCAGCATCGAGACGCACAGCAGCCCGTACACGCCCTGGCCGAAGATCCCGCTGCCCGAGGAGGCCGCGGTGAGGGTGAGGGCCAGCAAGGCGAACAGCAGCAGGAAGAGTCCCGCGGCCTCCGCCGAGACCTGCGTACCGGCACCGGCGCCCCAGGTGAACCAGAAGGCGCCGAGTCCGGCGAAGGCCGTACCCGTACCGCCGTTGCCCGCGCGGAACTCGAGCAACCCGACGACGAACAGTGCGACCCCGCCCACCCAGGTCGCGAGCGATGCGGCATCCGATGCCGCGACATTGTCGATCACACCGGTGTTCCCGAGGCCGAAGGCCAGTAGGGTCAGGCCGAGTGCGAGGTGGCCGAGAGTGGTTGACGTGGCGCTTCCCGCGGAGACTTCGTTGTCCACGGCGGGCTCCCTTCATGCGCGCTTAGGTGCTGCATCCCAGCCACGGATATCTACCCTTCACAAGCGCACAATCCACCTGTACGGGTGAGTAGATCTGACGGTCGTCAAAAAGTTTCGAACGCGCTGCGACCTGGACGGACAGGGCCGTGAAGGGCAGGTGTGACGGCTACGGGATGACGATGACGGGCCGCTGGGCACGACGTGCGAGCCGGCCTGCGACGGAGCCGAAAATGCGGCCCACGATGCCGTGCGTCGAGCCGACGACGATGGCGTCCGCCGAATACTCCCGGCCGACCTCCTCGAGCTCGTTGCAGATGTCCCCGCCGCGCTCCACGAGGATCCACGGGACCTCGGAGAGGTAGTCGGCACAGGCGAGCTCGAGTCCGAGCACCTCGGTGCGGTGGTCCGGGACGTCCACGAAGACGGGCGGCTCACAGCCCGCCCAGACCGTCGTGGGCAGGCGGTTGGCGACATGAACGATGATCAGGCCCGAACCGGCGCGCCGTGCCATGCCGATGGCGTACGCCAGAGCCCGCTCGCTGGAGGTCGATCCGTCGAAGCCGACGACGACCCCGTGCCGGAAGGCGGGGTCGCAGGAATGGCGTGCCTCTTCCGCCGCCTGCAGATCCGACAGGGGGTCGGCTACCTGCTTGCGGTCCGCGGGTTCGGAGAATTCGTGACCGGCCATCGGTGTCTCGGCTTTTGGGTCCTCATGGGAGGGCGACGGTGGGCGGCGGAGCTGTGTCCGGGAATCATCTTCCCAACCCCATACCCCCAAGGGTACGGCGACACTCCTCCCCTGCCCAGAGGCGACGGCCCTACTCACAGCGTTCCACGGAGCATGCACGAGCACGCTCCGTATGGCAATGGCAGCTGCCTGATACAGGCTTCACCCGCGGTCCCTCCAACCTCGGCAGCCCCGACGGCCCCGCGAGCACCGTGCGCACCCGCGCACCGCCGTGACGGGAAGACACACGGAGAGGACACATGGCGAGGCTGTACCGCCGCGACGACGCCCCGGGTTTCCGGGCCCGGCCCGGCTGCGTACGACCGCCCGGAGCGACGCCCCGGCGAGGAGCCGGCATCGCGAGCGGGGGCCCGGCGACGGAACGTTCAGGCATCGGCGCCCGATTCGCGCACCCCGGACGGCTTCTGCTCGCCCCGGGTTCCGTGGCTGTTGTCACACTCGCCCGAACCACCGAGCACCGGGGCATCCCAGCGGGGGAGCACGGGGGCGGATGGCGGCATGAACGGAACGCTCCGGGCGACTTGACGAATTCGCAAGCACTTACCCGCATGTTTTCAGCCAACTTCACGTCTGCGGCTGATCCTTGCCTCAGCGACCCGCCAACCCCCTTGCCACCAGGCAAGAAAAGACCGCCGCGGCCGCTCGCACCCTACGGGGACGGGCCATGCATGTGAGGCGCACTTCCCTGCACGGCCCACGAGTGCAACGCTTCGTGATCGAATGCTTCGCGCCAAGTGCCCATGTCGACAATGTGCCGGATTCAGAACTTGTCACGCCGGTCGCGACAGGACGCAGTAGATTCGATCATGAGTATCGAAGACTGGGGGCCCGTGCAAAACCGAGGGGAAACGTGCAGGAGCGACACGCCCGACACGAACGGGGAGACGCGAACACCGAGGGGGGCTTAGCGCCATGAGTCAGGACTCCGCCGCGCCGGAGGTCGCACGGAAGCTTTCCGGGCGCCGCCGCCGGGAGGTTGTCGCGGTGCTGCTGTTCAGCGGCGGTCCCATCTTCGAGAGTTCCATCCCGCTCTCGGTGTTCGGAATCGACCGCCAGGATGCCGGAGTTCCCCGCTACCGGCTGCTCGTATGTGCCGGTGAGGAGGGCCCCCTGCGGACCACGGGGGGACTCGAACTCACCGCGCCGTACGGGCTGGAAGCCATCGGCAGGGCAGGCACCGTCGTCGTACCGGCCTGGCGCTCCATCACCTCTCCACCGCCTCCCGAGGCGCTGGAGGCACTGCGCCGTGCCCACGAGGAGGGCGCACGGATCGTGGGGCTGTGCACCGGGGCGTTCGTCCTCGCCGCCGCAGGGCTGCTGGACGGCCGGCCGGCCACGACCCACTGGATGTACGCACCGACGCTGGCCAAGCGCTATCCGTCGGTCCACGTCGATCCGCGTGAGCTCTTCGTCGACGACGGCGACGTGCTCACCTCCGCGGGTACAGCGGCCGGAATTGATCTCTGCCTCCACATCGTCCGCACGGACCACGGGGCCGAGGCCGCCGGAGCGCTGGCGCGCCGGCTGGTGGTGCCGCCGCGGCGCACCGGCGGGCAGGAGCGCTACCTCGACAGGTCTTTACCAGAGGAGATCGGCTCCGACCCGCTCGCCGAGGTCGTGGCCTGGGCCCTGGAACATCTCCACGAGCAGTTCGACGTGGAGACGCTGGCCGCGCGCGCGTACATGAGCAGGCGGACCTTCGACCGCAGGTTCCGCTCGCTCACCGGGAGCGCTCCCCTGCAGTGGCTGATCACCCAGCGGGTGCTGCAGGCGCAGCGGCTGCTGGAGACCTCCGACTACTCGGTCGACGAGGTCGCGGGCCGCTGCGGGTTCCGCTCGCCGGTGGCTCTGCGCGGGCACTTCCGGCGCCAGCTGGGCTCCTCGCCCGCGGCGTACCGGGCCGCCTACCGGGCCAGGCGTCCGCACGGCGAGCCCGGAACGGGTGAGCCGGCGGTCCAGGGCGGGGTGCCGCAGCCGCGGCGTGCCCCGGCCGGGCCGGGCACGGTCCCGGCGGGCGCGCCGGACGGCGGGAAGCCCGTCTCGGACGCGTACGCCTCCGGGCGTCCGGCGCTTCCGGGGCAGCGGAGCGCCACCTGAGGTATCGCAGAAGGCCGGCCGGCGGCCGGGGGCAGGTGGGGGCGCACAACCGGCGCCCCCGCGACAGCGACCCCCGACCGCCGGTCGGCCTAAGGTAGGACGCATGAACGATCGCATGGTGTGGATCGACTGCGAGATGACCGGGCTCTCGCTGACGGACGACGCACTCATCGAGGTGGCCGCGCTGGTCACCGACTCGGAACTGAACGTGCTCGGCGACGGCGTGGACATCGTGATCCGACCGCCGGACTCGGCGCTGGAAACGATGCCCGAAGTGGTGCGGCAGATGCACACCGCGTCCGGGCTGCTGGCCGAGCTCGCCGCCGGCACCACGCTCGCCGACGCCGAGGAGCAGGTCCTCGCCTACGTCCGCGAACACGTCAAGGAGCCCGGCAAGGCCCCGCTGTGCGGAAACTCGGTCGGCACGGACCGCGGCTTCCTGCTGCGCGACATGCCGAAGGTGGAGGAGTACCTCCACTACCGGATCGTCGACGTCTCCTCGGTGAAGGAGCTGGCCCGCCGCTGGTATCCGAGGGCGTACTTCAACAGTCCGGAGAAGAACGGCAACCACCGGGCCCTCGCCGACATCCGCGAGTCCATCGCCGAACTGCGCTACTACCGCGAGGCGATCTTCGTCCCGCAGCCCGGCCCGGACTCGGACACGGCGAAGTCGATCGCGGCGCGCCATGTGCTGCCTGCCCAGTAGGCCCACCGCGGCCGCCCGCATCCAGGCCGTACGGCCTGGATGCGGTCCCTCGCCAGGGGCGCCGTAAACATGTGCGCGAGCACCCTCCTCGACCCTGTACACTTTTTCTCGGCCGGTCGGGAAAACGACCGGTCATGGTGGGTGTAGCTCAGCTGGTAGAGCACCTGGTTGTGGTCCAGGATGCCGCGGGTTCGAGTCCCGTCACTCACCCTGAATGATCAAGGCCCGGCCTGGGAAAACAGGCCGGGCCTTCTTCATGCCGGAGACTTTGGCCACGCGACGGGAACACGGATCCCCGGAGCCCGGTCCTATCGCCGGCCCATGGTGAGCACCAGGAAGCGCAGGACGACGTACGGCTCCGCAGCCTGGTGAGGCCCGGGCGCTCCGTGCAGCGGGATGACCAGACGGACACAGCCATCGCCGACCATGCGGCTCGCCTCGACGTGCCGGAGAAGAGCCGGTGGCCGCTGCCGTCGTTGGCCGCGCTCGTGGCAGTCGCGGGCCTGATTCTGTCGCTGTACCAGCTGACCGCCCGCTGAAACGAGGACGCCCCCTGTCTGGTCCTCCGGGTTGGCAAGGGGCATTTCGGCGTGGTTCAGGTCGCAGGCTTCTCGCCCAGCGCGGCGCGCAGCCACTCCAGCGGCCCCTGGCTCAGCAGCTCGTCTGCCAGCCTCTGACCCGTCTCGGTGACGATGCGGCCGCGGCTGTTGTCGATCCACCGCTGAGCGCTCTCGTATCCCTGGGACCTGTACTCCAGGCCTTGCAGCATGCACTCCAGCTTGTCCGCGTCGCGCGCGCAGACCGCCTCGCGAGTCTCCTTGGATTCGTACTCCGCGACGAGATCGCGAACCATCGACGCCAGATGGCCCGGCATGCCGGACACCTGGTCCGCCGTCACAGCCTGCGGGTCGGCCCCGGTGGAGTACTTCTTGCCGAGGTGGTTCACGTCGCCGGTGCGGGTCTCCTGCGAGTCGTGCCACACCGCCAGGAAGGCAGCACGAGCCGGGTCTGCGCCTTCCAGTTTGGCGATGATCGACGCGATCAGCGAGGTGCGCCAGGCGTGCTCGGCGACGGATTCGGGGTCGCGTACCCCGGCCATCCACCAGCCCGTGCGGCGCGTGTGCTTGAGCGTGCCCGCCTCGTACAGAAAGTGCGCCACCGCGGACAGGTCGTCAGCCACAGCTGGTCTCCTCTCACGCCTCGGAAAGGCGGATCGCGTACCGGATGTTCTCGAGCTCGCGGCGAGCCCTCGCCGACAGCCCGCCGCTATCCAACATCACGGGGAGTCGATCACGTAAGGCGCGCCCGGCTCCGCTGGAGCGGAGGAGGTTCGGCCGGGAGGCGAGAAGAGTCCACATGGTGTGGACATTGAGATCGAAGAAGCCGTGCTCGGGGGTAAGGCCACGCACCAAGTGGTGGAGCAGCCTGTCGCCAGGCCAGTTGCGGGGGTCCTCGGTGGCGATGAAGTCGTCTGACAGCTGTACGTGGGTCGCTTCACCGATCCAGTACGCCCAGTAGTTGAGGTTTGCGACCTCGCTCGCGTCATCTCCGTCCAGGGTGCCGATGAAGTACGCCATGCGTTCACGGTCCCCTTGTCTCGCTGCTACTGCAGCCACGGAGCGGGCGTTCAGCCACTGCGTCAGCCAGTCGTCGGGCCGGTCTGTGCGCTGCTGGTGGGCAAGCCACTCGCCGGTATCCGGAGCGACGTCGTACCCGGCCAGATAGAGAGCCTGGCGGCGGAGCAGGAACTGGTGGGGACCACGAGCGGTCTCGGCGGTCCGCCGCATGCGGGAGAAGAACCGATGGCGATTGCCGGCCGGCAGCTCCGGGCCCTTTGGCACCGGGCCCCGGCGCGGCCGGGAGGGCTCGGGCAAGTCCCGCAGCGGGGTGGGGGTAACGCCGTTGAGGGGCCAGGTGAGGACTTCTACGACGTCGCGCTGCATCACCCACGCGCCGAGCGGATCCTCATCGGCCGGCGCCTCCTCGCCCAGTGCGCTCGCCAGCAGCACGTCGGCTTCCATTGCTCGCTCGAGGGCGAGGAGGAGAGTCGGCGCGGCGCCGAGCTGGAGTAACCGGTGACGGTGGACGAGCATCTGGCCCACGGGCACAGCGATAAGGGGCCGGCGCCCGGATTCCCACCCGGCGACCGTGTCCGCGGCGACCCTCATGCGCTCGGCGAGCGCCTCCTGGGTAAAGCCGAGCTGCTCGCGGACCAGGCGCAGGACGTAGCCGGAGATGACGCCGCCGCGATGGCGCACGGTGGTTCCCTGACTGCCGGTCGGGGTGGATCGGTTCCTGCTGCCCATTGCGCTCCCCTTGGCCCATCGGCAGCGGAGGGATACACGTACTCGCGGTCACTACTTCCGGAGCGCTCCGCTTTCTACCGTTGTAGTCAATCAGTGACAGCGAGCAACTCAGCGTAGTCGAAGGATCCCACCGTGAATGCCAATGTCCAGAGTTCGGCGCCAGCGCTCCCGCCGATCCGCGCTCTCACGCAGCGGCAACAGCGCGGGATGGACTGCGTGTTCTGCTGCGTCGTCCTCACCTCCCCGACGGCCGTCGACATCCCCGGCGAGCACTGGTTCCGCCGCCTGGACATGCGCACCCGCTGGTTCCCCCGCCGGTGCCGCAACTGCCCGAAGGGCGGCCGCTCGTGATCTGCGCGCAGTGCCAGCAGGGGATCCGACGCGACGAGGAGTACGAGACGCGGGACATCCATGCCGCGTCGGCCGCCGGCACCGTCGTGCACTTCCACGTCGTGTGCCCTGAGCAGCCACGTCGCTGAGACTCCCGCCCGCCGGACTGCGGCGGACCGTACGGGCGGGCACACTGCACTACGTCCGCCGAACCGTGAACGGCCCCACCACAACAGGAGGTCAGAGCATGAGCGACAGCGGCAAGCACGCCGGGCAGCCGAGTGACAAACCGTGGACGCCCCCGCCGAGCCCGCCGTCGCCCGACGGCAGCGGGCCGAGCAAGGTCACGGAGGACTGACGTCGTGACGACTGCCCGAATGGGCGGGCACGCCGCGCTCGTGCAGAGCCTGCACGAGCGCGGTCTGCTCGACCCCGACTGGCGCGCGGTGTGGGAGCGGGTGCCGCGCGAGCAGTTCATCCCGGCCCGCGCATGGCGGCAGGACCCCGACGGCTGCACGCTGCTCTCGCCACCTGATCGACTCGCGCTCATCCACTCCGACGCCCCGGTCGTGGTCCAGCTCGACGACGGCGGCGAGGACGGGCCCGGCATCGCGACGTCGTCCAACTCGCAGCCGAGCATGGTCGCCCGGTCGCTCGGGCTGCTCGGGCTCGCGGACGGTGCCCGCGTGCTGGAGATCGGCACCGCTACAGGGCACGTCGCGGCGCTGCTGTCCGAGCGCCTCGGCGACGCGAACGTGTTCAGTGTCGAGCTCGACCCCGCGCTCGCCGCGCACGCCGAGGCCACACTGCACGCGGCCGGGTACCGGCCCAACCTGCGCTGTGGAGACGGCGAGGCAGGGTGGCCCGATGCCGCCCCGTTCGACGCGATCCTTTCGACATGCGCCCTGCGCCACATCCCGGCCGCGTACGTCGACCAGGTGCGCCCCGGCGGCGTCATCGTCGCCCCGCTCGCCCGCGAGTTCTGGAGCGGCGCGCTCGTGCAGCTCACCGTGCAGCACGACGGCACCGCGACAGGCCGCTTCCATGGCGGCGCCTCGTACATGCCAATGCGCTCACACCGGGCCGCCGACGGCGTCCCGGTCGACGATGCGACCGCCCGGATCCGGCAGACCCGCCTTGGCGCGCCCGGTCTACTGCACCTCGCGTTCGCACTGTTCGCCGGTACCCGACTGCCGGGCGTCCGGCTTTGGCACAGCACGGGCCCGGCCGACGTACAGGTGTGGGCGCAGGCTCAGGACGGCTCGGCAACGACGGCGGTCGCTGGTGACGTGTGGGAGTACGGGCCACGTGATCTGTGGTCCGAGATCGAGCGGGCGCACCGCGACTACGTCGACCTCGGTTCACCGCCGTCCGAGGCGTTCGGGCTCACTGTGCGACCGGAGGGCGAGTACCTGTGGTTGCACACACCGGACAACGTCCTCGCACCGATGCTTGAGCCCCGGTAGGCGGTCCGGCTGCCCCGGCCGGCCTGTCGCCCCCGTCCCGCCGGCCGGGGCTCACCCCACGAGGTCCACGAGGTTGGGGGTGAGGTGCGAACATGAAACGGAGCCCACCCCTCCGCATACGGCCCTCACGGAATCACCTCCCCAGGCCGACCGCGAGGTGTCCGCGGCGCCCCCGCTTCGGCGGGGCGTTGTCATGCCCGCATGTTTCGGATAGAGCCTTTTCCACTCACCCGGTGCCTGACACGAGGGCCCAGGCCTCGCCGCGCACTACCTTGTGTGAGACCGCAGCGGATCTCCGGCCCGTCAGCACGAGCACCCACAACTCGCTTGCGTGCCCTCGCCGCTCAGGGAAACGTCGCCCGACACCCGACGGAAGCGGAGAAGATGACCACGCAGGCCCACCACGTCGACCACGAGCTCATCCAGGCCGCGGCTCATGTCGCCCGCACGCGTTGCCGGGGCGACAACCACACCATGGCGGCAGCGGCTCGCGCGGGGGACGGCAGGATCGTCACCGCGGTGAACGCCTATCACTTCACGGGTGGTGCCTGTGCCGAGCTGGTCCTCATCGGCACGGCAGCAGCTCAGGGGATCTACGAGCTGGACACCGTCGTCGCCGTGGGTGACCGTGACCCCGGGGTCGTTCCCCCGTGCGGCCGGTGCCGTCAGGTCCTCCTCGACTACTTCCCGGCGGTCAAGGTCATCGTCGGCGCGCACGACCGCGTCCGGACCGTCTCCATCGCCGAACTGCTGCCCGAGAGCTATGTCTGGGCCGACCACCGGGTCGACGCCGGGTAGACCCGCGGACGCCCGACAGGACAGCCAGGGGTGCGGTCGAGCACCCCGATGCAGCCGCTGCCCGTGACCGGGCGGGGCACGTGCAGCCGCTGCCCGTGACCCCGCCCGGCCCCGCCCGGATGTTGATCCGGAGCTCGGGCCGCGGCGAGGACCACTCACGAGGACTCGCGGACCACCAGCTCCGTCGGCAGGATCAGCTGGGGCCGCTCCCCCGTACCGCGGGCAGCGATCTGATCGAGGAGGAGTCCGGCCATGGCCCGGCCCATCTCCTCGATCGGCTGGCGCACGCTCGTCAGTGCCGGGTCCATGTGGCGCGCCACGGCGGAGTCGTCGAAGCCGACCAGGGCGACGTCCTCCGGGATGCGCCGGCCCGTCCCGCGCAGGACCTGCCGGGCACCTGCCGCCATCACATCGGATGCGGCGAACACCGCGTCCAGGGCCGGGCTGCGCTCCAGGAGGGCCGCCATGGCGCGTCGACCGCCCTCCTCGGTGAAGTCGGCGGGTTCGATCAGCTGCTCGTCGGGGGTGAGGCCCGCGGTGCGCAGAGCCTCGCGGTAGCCGTCGAGCCGGCACTGGGCGCCGTACACATCGAGACGGCCGGTGATGGTGGCGACGGTGCGGCGACCGCGGGAGAGCAGATGGTCGACGGCGGCCCGGGCACCGCCCGTGTTGTCGGAGTCGACGGCGGCCAGCGGCTCGTGCGCCGAACGGCGGCCGCTGATCACGGCCGGGATCGTGAGCTGTTCCAGCAGTTCGGGCAGCGGGTCGTCGGCGTGCACGGACACCAGCAGGACCCCGTCCACCCGGTCGGCCGCGAGGTACTGGGCGAGTCTGCGGCGCTGCGGCTCGGAGCCGGCGAACGTCAGCAGCAGCTGCATGTCGGTGTCCGCGAGGGCGGAGCCGACGCCGCGGACGATGTCGGAGAAGTACGGCTCGGCGAAGAAGCGGGCTTCCGGCTCGGGGACGACGAGGGCGATGGCGTCGGTGCGGTTGGCCGCGAGTGCCCGGGCGGCGCGGTTGGGCACATAGCCCAGCTCGGCGACCGCGGCCTCGACCGCGGCCCGGGTCGTGTCGCTGACCAGCGGGGAGCCGTTGATCACCCGGGAGACCGTGCCCCGGCCGACCCCGGCACGGGCGGCGACCTCCTCCAGGGTCGGCCTGCGCCCGCTCCGGCTCTGGGCTCCGGTGGCCGAAGCGCCGGGCCGGGCACCGGTATTCCGGCGTTCCACCATGTTCCACCTCCCTGTGGTCCGCTGGGCGTGAACATAGCCCGCCCGGTGCCTTGACACCCCTCCGGGGAGCCGCGACCCTTCAACACATCACTCATGGGAGCGCTCCCACTGTACCTGGCCCATTCAGGACCCGCACGTTCCCCGCCCGAGCCGCACGCTCCAACGAACGTTCGCAACACCCCAGTTGGCCGGGGGGTCGGCACGTCAGGGCACTAGGAGGACGCAATGCGCAAGGCCGTAATCCTCGCGGTCGCCGCGGCGCTCGGCGCCGGGCTGCTGGCAGGCTGTGCCGAGGACAGCGACGCCCCCGCCGGCACCGGCACGAAGGGCGGGGGCGACGCCGGGGGCAAGACCACGATCACGGTGGGGGTCTTCGGTGCCTTCGGGCTCAAGGAGGCCGGGCTCTACGACGAGTACATGAAGCTCCACAAGAACGTCGTCATCAAACAGACCTCGATCGAGCGCAACGAGAACTACTACCCGCAGCTGCTCACGCATCTGGGCACCGGCAGCGGGCTCGCCGACATCCAGGCCGTCGAGGTCAACAACATCGCCGAGGTCACCGCCACCCAGGCGGACAAGCTCGTCGACCTCGGCAAGGCACCGGGAGTCGCCAAGGACAGCTTCCTGCCCTGGAAATGGGCGCAGGCCACGGCCAAGGGCGGGAAGACGGTCGGTCTCGGCACCGACATCGGCCCGCAGGGCATCTGCTACCGCAAGGACCTGTTCGCCAAGGCCGGGCTGCCCACGGACCGCGAGGCCGTCGGCAAGCTGTGGGCGGGCGACTGGAACAAGTACCTGGCCGTGGGGAAGCAGTACCGGGCGAAGGCGCCCAAGGGCACCGCCTTCGTGGACTCCGCCTCCGGCGTAATGGCCGCGATCACCGGCAGCAGCTCCAAGCGCTTCTACGACGACAGCGGCACCGTCATCTACAAGACCAACCCCGCTGTGAAGGAAGCCTGGGACACGGCCGCCGCGTTCGCGACCGGGAAACTGACCGGAAGGCTCCAGCAGTTCACACCCGCCTGGGACCAGGGGTACGCCAACGGCTCGTTCGCAACCGTCTCCTGCCCGGCCTGGATGCTCGGCTACATCGTGGACAAGGCCGGAGCGGCGGGCAAGGGCAAATGGGACGTCGCCCCGGCCCCCAAGCCCAGCAACTGGGGCGGCTCGTTCCTGGTGGTTCCGGAGGCGGGGAAGAACAAGGAGGAGGCCGCGAAGCTCGCGGCCTGGCTCACCGCTCCCGAACAGCAGGCGAAGCTCTTCGAAAAGCGCGGCAGTTTCCCCAGCGCATCGGCCGCCTATGCGCTGCCGGCCGTGACCGGCGCCGCACACGCGTACTTCGGCGGAGCGCCGATCGGGCAGATCTTCTCCAAGGCGGCCGAAGGCATCCCCGTCACGGTGGTCGGCCCGAAGGACCTGGTCATCGCCCAGAACCTGGCGGACGTCGGCATGCTCCAGGTCGACCAGAAGGGCGCGTCCCCACAGGAAGGCTGGGACGCCGCGGTCAAAGCCATCGACAACGCGCTCGAGCAGTGAGCGGACCCCTGGCCGGTACGGCGGGTGACGCCCGCGCCACCGCGCCCTCCTCAGGGGAGGGGGGCGCGGCCGCGACCGGGGACACCCTGGATTCCGAGAGGCGCCGGGCACGGCGCAGTCGCCGGTACCGGCGGGACCTGCGGTGGAGTCCGTATGCCTTCGTCGCGCCGTTCTTCGTGTTCTTCGCGGCCTTCGGGCTCTTCCCGCTCCTCTACACCGGCTGGGCTTCGCTGCACCGGGTGGAGCTGACGGCTCCGGACGACATGGAGTGGGTGGGGCTGGCCAATTTCTCCCGTCTGCTGGAAGACGAGTTCTTCTGGAACGCGCTGGGGAACACCTTCACGATCGGGCTGATGTCGACGGTGCCCCAGCTGCTCATGGCGCTGGGCATCGCCCATCTGCTCCACTACCGGCTTCGCGGCTCGATGTTCTTCCGGGTCGCCGCGCTGACTCCGTACGCCACCTCGGTGGCCGCGGCGACGCTCGTCTTCGTGCTGCTCTTCGGGCGCGACTACGGAATGGTCAACTGGGCGCTCGGGCTGGCCGGGATCGACCCCGTGGACTGGCAGAACGGGGCGTGGACCTCGCAGATCGCGGTCTCGACGATCGTGATCTGGCGCTGGACCGGATACAACGCGCTGATCTATCTCGCGGCGATGCAGTCGATACCCGGTGATCTGTACGAGTCGGCCGCCCTCGACGGGGCCTCTCGCCGGCAGCAGTTCCTGCATATCACCGTCCCCTCGCTGCGGCCGACGATCCTGTTCACCTGTGTGGTGTCGACGATCGGCGCCACCCAGCTGTTCGGCGAGCCCCTGCTGTTCAACGGGAGCGCGGGCGCGACGGGCGGCGCGGACCACCAGTTCCAGACCCTCGGGCTCTATCTGTACGAGCAGGGCTGGGTGAATCTCCATCTCGGCCGGGCGTCGGCCATCGCCTGGACGATGTTCCTGATCCTGCTGCTGATCGGCGCGCTGAACGGGCTGCTCGTGCGCCGGCTCCGCAAGAGCGTCTAGGGGGCTGATGTGCTGACGACAGAACGGACGAGGTCCCTGGGGCGGCGAGCGGGCCGGCGCGGGGCAGGCCGAAGCAGGGCACGCATGGCAGGCCGGAGCGGGCCGGGGAGGAACGGGGCGGGCCGGCAGCTGCACGGTGGACGGATCACGTACGCCGTACTGATCGTGTTCACCGCGGGCTCGCTGTTTCCCCTGGTGTGGACGGCGGTCGCGGCGTCACGGACCAGCGGCCGGCTGGCGCAGACTCCTCCTCCCTTCTGGTTCGGGGGCAACCTCTTCCGGAATCTGGAAGTCGCCTGGACCGATGCCAACATGGGCACGGCACTGCTCAACACCACCGTCGTGGCGGGGACGGTCGCGACCGGCACGGTCCTCTTCTCCACCCTCGCCGGCTTCGCCTTCGCCAAGCTCCGCTTCCGCTTCAAGAACCTCCTTCTGCTGCTGGTGATCGGCACGATGATGGTGCCGCCGCAGCTCAGCGTCGTGCCGCTGTACATGCTCATCGCCGAGCTGTCGTGGGCCGACCGGCTCCAGTCCGTCATCCTCCCCACGCTCGTCAGTGCCTTCGGTGTCTTCTTCATGCGCCAGTACCTGAGCGAGGCACTGCCGACGGAGCTGATCGAGGCCGCCCGGGTGGACGGCGCGAGCAGCCTGCGACTGGTGTGGCACGTGGTCTTCCCGGCCGCGCGGCCCGCGATGGCGGTCCTCGGGATGCTGACGTTCGTCATGGCCTGGAACGACTTCTTCTGGCCGATCATCGCGCTGACCCAGCACGGCAGCCCCACCGTCCAGGTGGCCCTCACGGGGCTCGGCAGGGGCTATATCCCCGACCAGTCGGTGATCATGGCCGGTGCCCTGCTGGGCACGCTGCCGCTGCTCATTGCCTTCACGATCTTCGGCAAGCAGATCGTCGGCGGCATCATGCAGGGCGCGGTCAAGGGCTGACGCGGACCGCCGTCCGCGGCCCCCTCGCCCCTGGCGTCCTCACGACCTCGCCCTCTCATCCCCCGTTTCCCGCACACACGTTGGGAGCTCCTCCATGTCCGTCAGCTTTCCGCCCGGGTTTCTGTGGGGCACCGCCACGGCCGCCTACCAGATCGAGGGAGCCGTCACCGAGGACGGCCGCACCCCGTCGATCTGGGACACCTTCAGCCACACGCCGGGCAGGGTGGAAAACGGGGACACGGGCGACGTCGCCGCCGACCACTTCCACCGGCGCGCCGAGGACGTCCGGCTCATGGCCGGCCTCGGGATCAACTCCTACCGCTTCTCGGTCTCCTGGCCACGGGTGCAGCCCACCGGCCGAGGGCCCGCCGTCCAGCGCGGACTCGACTTCTACCGGGCGCTCGTCGACGATCTGCAGGAACACGGCATCACACCGGTGCTCACCCTCTACCACTGGGACCTGCCGCACGAGCTGGAGACGGCGGGCGGCTGGCCCGAGCGGGACACCGCGAGCCGCTTCGCCGACTACGCCCGTATCGTCGCCGATGCGCTGGGCGACCGCGTCGAGCGATGGACGACCCTCAACGAGCCCTGGTGCAGCGCCTTTCTGGGATACGGATCCGGTGTGCACGCCCCCGGCCGCACGGACCCGGTGGCCGCGCTGCGCGCCGCCCACCACCTCAACCTCGGCCACGGACTGGCCGCCCAGGCTCTGCGCGGCACGCTCCCGGCACGCGCCCAGCTCTCGGTGAGCCTCAACCCCAGTGCGGTCAGGGCCCGTACGCCGTCGGCGGCCGATCTGGACGCGCGACGCAGGATCGACGCGCTGGCCAACAGGATCTTCACAAGTCCGATGCTCCACGGCGCATATCCCGAGGACCTCCTCGCGGACACCGCCCACCTCACCGACTGGTCCTTCGTCCACGGTGACGATCTGGCCGTCATCGGGCACCCCCTCGACTCGCTCGGCATCAACTACTACTCACCCGCTGTTGTATCAGCGAGCACTGACAGTGACCGTCGGGCGAGGGAGCGCAACGACGGCCATGGCGCGGCCGAGCACTCCCCCTGGCCCGGGGCCGACTCCGTCGCCTTCCACCAACCGCCGGGCGACATCACCGAGATGGGCTGGTCGGTCGACCCGAGCGGGCTCTACGACCTGCTGATGCGCTACACCCGTGAAGTGCCGGGACTGCCCCTGGTGATCACCGAGAACGGCGCGGCCTTCGCCGACAAACCGTCCGCGGACGGCAGCGTCCACGACCCCGAGCGGATCCGCTATCTGCACGGCCATCTCCACGCCGTGCACCGGGCGATCACCGACGGCGCGGATGTCCGCGGCTACTTCCTCTGGTCACTGCTGGACAACTTCGAGTGGGCGTACGGCTACGGCAAGCGCTTCGGCGCCTTCCACGTCGACTACGAGACCCAGGCCCGCACCCCGAAGTCCAGCGCCCACTGGTACGGGCAGCTGGCCCGGACAGGGGTGCTACCGGACTGCTGACGACCGGCGACGGGGTGCGCTGGTGGGTCTAGGGGGCTTCTGACGGATCTCCGCGACGTCGCGACGCCCGGCACGCCCCCACGGCCTTACGGCGTGGGAGGTACCCCCACTCGCCGCACCGGCCGAAAGCCCAAGTACGTCCCGTACGAGGGCTTCCAGCCGGCATTCCCCCAAGCTCTTCGAGCAGGGTGTGCCCCCAGAGCAGCACCGGACGCCGCTCCTTCCTCCACGAAGATCCATCAGAAACCCCTAGCTCAGCCCCTGCGCTTGCGCCGGCCGGCCCTGCTGCCGAGCCGCCTCTGCGACGCACCGCGCGCCCCGCCGTCGAGACCGATCCAGATCCGGACCTCCGTACCACCGAGCACGGAGTGCCCGATACGGACATCGCCGCCGGTCGACTCCGCGACCCGCCGCACGATGTCCAGCCCCAGTCCCGTCGAACCGTCCCTGCCGGAGCTGTTGCCCCGTGCCAGCGCCGCCTCCGGGTCGGCGATGCCGTGCCCCGCGTCCGAGACCAGCACGATCACGGCGTCGTCCCCGTTGTGCACGTCGACCGAGAAGGCCGTGCCCTCCGGGGTGTGGCGGAAGACATTGCCGAGCAGGGCGTCGAGTGCGGCGGCCAGTTCGGGCCGTGCCACCGGGATGCGCACCGGGCGGTCCACACCGGCGAGCCGCACCTTGCGCCCCTCGTCCTCCGCGAGCGCCGACCAGAACTCCATGCGCTCGCGCACCACTTCGGAGACGTCGCAGCCGGCCCCCGGCCCCGTGGCCTGGGTCTGCGGCTTCGCCTCGCGCGCGGTACGGATGATCGTGTCGACCTCGCGCTCCAGCTGTGCCACCGCCGCACGGGTCTGCTCCGCGGCGGCCCCCTCACCGAGCGAGGCGGCGTTGAGCCGGAGCACCGTCAGCGGGGTGCGCAGCCGGTGCGAGAGGTCCGCGGCGAGCTCCCGTTCGTTGGCGAGGAGCTGTACCACCTGGTCCGCCATGGAGTTGAACGCGACGGCGGCGGACCGCAGCTCGGTGGGGCCCTCCTCCGGGACCCTGGCACCGAGCTTGCCCTCGCCGAGCTCGTGGGCGGCGCCCGCGAGGCGCTGCGCCGGCTGCACCATCCGTACGCCCAGCCGGTCCGCCACCGCGACCGAGCCGACGATCAGCGCCACACCGACCGCCGCGAGGACCAGCCAGGCGGTGGTCACGCCCTTGCCGACCTCCTCCTCGGGCACGAACACCTCGACGACGGCGATCTGTCCGGAGCTGAGCGCGGTCGGCTGGAGTAGCGCGGAGCCGTCGGGGACCTCCGCGGTGGAGGCCCGGCCCATCTGCTCGGTCGCGCTGATGTCCTGTACGACGGCCCGCCGGACGCCGATCTCCAGCTGCTGGTCGCCGGTCTCATCGGAGGCGGGGATGTGGAGGGCCATCCGCCCCGCCGCGCCGGCCTGGGTGGAGGCGACCGCGCGTTCCAGCTGGTCGCGGTCGGTGGTGATGGAAAGGGTGGGGCCGATGGCGGCGGCCTGCCGTTCGGCATTGGAGAAGGCCCGGTCCCGGGCCATCTCCTGGATGACGATTCCGAGCGGTATCGCGAACGCGATCACGACCATCGCCGTGACCGCCAGGGACACCTTGACGAGCGCCCATCTCATGTCTGTCGGTTCTCCCCCGGAGCGGCCGCACGGGCGGCGCTCCCGTCGTCGACCGCGCGGCACGGCGGTGCGGGAATCGTCGTGGTCCGCGGTGGCCGGGCGGCCGCGGGTACGGCGCTCACTGCGGCGGCTCCAGCTTCACTCCGACCCCCCGGAGGGTGTGCAGATAGCGGGGGCGGGCCGCGGTCTCCCCCAACTTCCGCCTCAGCCAGGACAGATGGACGTCGATGGTCTGGTCGTCGCCGTACGACTGCTGCCAGACCTCGGCGAGCAGTTCCCTGCGGGGTACGACCACACCGGGCCGTCCGGCCAGGAAGGCGAGCAGGTCGAACTCGCGGCGGGTGAGGTCGAGGCGGGTGCCGTCGAGTTCCGCCTGCCGGCGCAGCGGGTCGATCGACAGTCCGCCGACCTGGATGACCCTGCCGGGCGGGGCCTCGTCCGCGGTGGCCCGGGACCGTCTGAGCACGGCGGCCATCCTCGCCGACAGGTGCTCCACCGAGAACGGCTTGGTGAGGTAGTCGTCGGCACCGTCGTTGAGCAGCCGTACGATCTCCGTCTCGTCGTCCCGTGCGGTCGCGATGATGACGGGTACGTCGGTGATGCCGCGGAGCATCTTCAGCGCCTCCGCCCCGTCAAGATCGGGCAGCCCGAGGTCGAGAATGACCACGTCGAAACGGAAATGGGCCGCTTCGCGCAGCGCCTCCAAGGCCGTCCCGACGCTCCGTACGGTGTGGGAAGCCTCGGTCAAGTGCCTGATGAGGGCGGAGCGCACGAACTGGTCGTCCTCGACCACGAGCACACTTGCCATGGGCCGCACCGTACGCCATCCGGAGGAACCGGGTCCCCCTTGGGACAGGCGTGACGGGTGTGGTGCAGTATGGGCTCGATGCGGAGAGGACTCATACACGCCCTGGCGTGGTCGCTCGCCACGGGCGCAGCGGTCACGCTGTCGTGGTGGGGTGTCCACACGGTGATGGCGGGAACGGCCTACGACCGGCCCCGGGCGCTGCCGATCACGACGGACGGCCGGACCACACAGGCCGCACCACCACAGTCGTCCCCCGCGCCGCGTTCCCCCTTGCCCCCGGCGGCCTCCGGCGACGCGAAACCCGGCAACAGTCGTGCGCCGTCGGCGTCTTCGACCCCTGGGGGCAGTGGGGGCGGCGGAAAGCCCGCTCCGGCCAAGCCGCCGTACGCGGCGCCGCAACGGGGGAACGTGAAGAGCTACACGGTCGAGGGCGGCCGGGTCGCGTACGACATCGGACCCACCTCGGCGGAGCTGGTCTCGGCGACGCCGTCCGGCGGCTGGACGATGCAGATCTGGAAGCAGACGACCTACATCCGGGTGACGTTCTCTCAGAACGGCCGGGAGATCGACGTCTTCTGCACCTGGCACGACACCGCGCCCCGGGTGCAGATCGAGGAGCGCTGAGCCCTCACGCGGGCGGACGAGCGGCCCGGGCAGCGCATACCCCATGGCAGGACGAGCGGCCCTGGCACGGCGCTCCCGGAAGACCGGTGCCCGTGCCGAGGCCGGTGGCCTTGCCCGTGCCCGTGCCGACGGAAGACTCGGCGGAAGCCCGGTGTCAGCGGAAGGCCGAGGGCGGAGGGACGGGCGACGGCCGGGCATGGGCGTCGGTCACCACGGCCGCGCCCCCGGTGAAGTCGGTGAGCTCCTTTCCGTGTTCCACCCGCCCGGGGTGCGGATCCCCGGCGACCCGGCGGGTCAGCTCGGGGACGGGCAACGGCAGATCGGACGCGAACAGCACCGCGTTCCCGAAGCGACGGCCGCGGAGCACGGTCGGGTCGGCGGCGAGCGCGAGTTCGGGGAAGACGGAGGCGGCGGTCGCGATCTGGCCGCGCAGATGGGCGAGCGGCGGGCCGTCGGCGAGATTGGCCGCGTAGTGTCCGCCCGGTCTGAGCACCCGGCGCACCTCGGCGAGGAATTCCGCGGTGGTGAGATGGGCCGGGGTACGGGCGCCGCTGAAGACATCCGCGATCACGAGGTCGGCCCAGTCGTCGGGCACCTTGCCGAGACCGGCGCGTGCGTCGGCGGACCTGACCCGTATCCGGGCGTTCGGGTCGAGCGGAAGGCGCTCGCGGACCAGTTGGACGAGGGGTGCGTCAACTTCGACGACCTGCTGGGTGGAACGCGGACGGGTGGCGGCGACGTACCTCGCGAGGGTGAAGGCACCTCCACCGAGGTGGACGGCGCGCACCGGGCGGCCGGCAGGGGCGACGAGATCGATCACATGGCCGAGGCGGCGCTGGTACGCGAAGGTGAGCAGCGCGGGGTCGTCGAGATCGACGTGGGACTGCGGGGCCCCGTCTATCACCAGGGTCCAGCCGCGGGGCCGCTCACGGTCGGGTATCAGCTCGGCGAGCCCGCCGGCGACGACCTCGACGACGGTCTCCGTCGACGCCATGCGCCCACGCTGCTTCTTCCTTGCCACCTGACCATTATCGACGGGTGAGGGAGAGCGCGCCGAGGGGCGGGGAGCCGGCGGCGACGGCCCACTGCCGCTGCCCGCGCCGCAGCACACCGCTGCGCTTCGCGGCGCGTGGCACGCTTCAGATGCTGTCCGCGGCCTCGATCATGCGCGCGGCCTCGCCGAGGGCCTCGCGGAGCATCACGGGGTCGGTCATCGGCACCGTGTCGTCAGTGCCGGGAGGCAGCAGCCAGCCCGTGCCGGGCACGGGGGATTCCGTCTGGACGGCCTGCGCACCGGGCTCCGCCGGGATGCGCAGACCACGGCCCGATGTCTGCGTACAGGCGCTGCCGGGCATGTCCCAGCCGGCCGCTGTGCCCGGCGGCACCAGGAACCCCAGGGTGTCGCAACCGCCGTCGTGCAGCACCGGGCCGACGGCCGGAGAGCCGCCTCGGCGCAGGATGTCCACCGCCTCCAAGCCCTGCCGGGCCGGTACGGTCACCAGGTCGCACGGCACGGAGTGGTCACCACACCCGCCACGCCCCGCCGCGGCCGGGCCCGGTGCCGCGCTGTACTCCTCGCTGGGCAGGTGCTGAGCGCTCGTCGCGCTCGCCCGCGAGCCACCGCTGGTCTCCACGCCGACCTCCAACAAGGGAACCCCTCCTCGCCGAGTAGGGACACCGACCGCATCCCCGCGTGGTTCAACGCCTCCGCGCGTCAAGGGCTACGGCGGCACGCCGCCACAAAGGATGGCAGTTCATGGCGGATCGGGGGTGAGATATCCCGTTTGTAGGCAAACCCGGCATGCCCAGGCGGTGACAGCAGGTACCTTCTTGGCCCGCCGGAGCATGGAATTCTCTGTACCGGAAGAACCGGAGAAGGCGCCGGCAGTACAGGAGAGGGCTCGCCATGGCGTCGTCACGGGCAGTTCCCAACCTCACCTTCCGGCGGCTGCGCGGACAGCGGTCGCCGGGGGAGTTCGCCGCGCTCGTCCGCCGCGCGGCCCGGGAGATCGGCGAGCAGGTCGCTTGCGACGCCCGCTACATCGGGCGCGTGGAGGCCGGCGAGATCCGCTGTCCCAACTACGCGTACGAGCGGGTCTTTCTGCATATGTTCCCCGGTTCAACCCTGGCTGACCTGGGGTTCTCGGCCCGCGAGACGGTACGCGGACGGGCGGCGCGGTCCGCGGGCGGCGCCACATCGGACGCCGTGGTCGCCGCGGCCGGCGCCGGCAACTCCCTCTTCACGGGAGCCATCGGCAGCACCGGCGGTAACGGCGGCGCCGACAACACCAGCACCTACAGCAACGAGGAGAGCGACGTGCTGCGTCGCGCATTCATGACCGGCGGCACCGCCACCATGGCGACCGCCTCCCTGGGTCTCGGCTCCCTGCCGGGACTCGAAGGGCCCCGTGCCGGCACCCCCCGGCAGCGGATCGGCGAGTCCGAGGTGAGCGCCGTCGAGGAAGCCGTACGCCGGATCCGGCTCCTCGACGACCGCCACGGCGCCGAAGGGCTCTACCAGCGGGCCGCACAGCCGCTGCGCACCGCGTACGCGCTGCTCGACGCGGGCACCATCGCACGCGGCCAGGCCGCCGGACGGCTCGCGGCCGGTGCGGGCGAGCTGGCCATCTCGGTCGGCTGGCTGGCCCATGACTCGGGCCGTCTCGAGGACGCCCGCTCGCACTACGCGGAGGCCCTGGCCACGGCCCGGGTGGCGGACGACCCGGCCCTGGAGGCACACGCCTTCTGCAACACCTCGTTCCTGGCCAGGGACGCGGGACGGTACCGGGAGGCGGTACGGGCCGCCCAGGCGGGACAGCAGGCGGCGGGGCCGCTCGGCTCCTCCCGGCTCCTGGCACTGCTGAGCCTGCGCGAGGCGGGAGGCTGGGCGGGCCTCGGCGACCGCGGCGGCTGCGACCAGGCACTGTCCCGGGCCCATACGCTCTTCGGCCGGGGGCCCGCGGACACGGACCCGGAGTGGATGTCCTTCTTCGGCGAGCCCGAACTGCAGGCGCTGGAGGGGCAGTGCTGGTCGGCGCTCGGCGACTGGGCGCGCGCCGCACGTCACGCCCACCGCGCCACCGTGCTGCAGAAGCCCCACTTCACCCGCAACCTGGCGCTCTACCGGGCGCAGCTGGCCTTCGACCTCGCGCGCGCGGACGCCCCCGCCGAAGCCGCGGCGGCGGGCGGGCAGGTGCTCGACCTGCTGGACGAGGTGCACTCGTCCCGGATCCGCGCGATGCTCGCCGACACCGTACGGGTGCTCGTGCCACGGCGCCGCACCCCGGGAGTCACCGCGTTCCTGGACCGCCACGCGGAGACGGCGAGAACGGCGGTGGCCGTCAGGGGCTGAAGGCCCGGCCCGGCGCCTGGTGGGCGCCGGGCCGCCGGGCGGGCTCAGGTGCCCAGGTGCCCTGTGTCGTTCCAGCGGTCGATCGCCGGGGCGCCGTAGGCCCACCCCAGGGCGGACAGACTGGTCGGGTCGAGCTTGATACGGGCGGCGAAGGAGACGTCCTCGCCGATCCAGCGGGCACCCAGCACCCGCAGGATGTGGCCGTGCGCAAAGACCAGCACATCGCGGTCGGCCGAGCGCACGTACTCGATGATCCCGTCGGCGCGGGCGGAGAGCTGCGCCATCGTCTCCCCCTCGGGGACCCCGTCGCGCCAGATGAACCAGTCCGGGTCGACCGCGCGGATCTCGCTCTGCGTCATGCCCTCGTACGCGCCGTAGTCCCACTCCATCAGCGCGTCCCACGGCTGGGCCCGGTCCGCGAACCCGGCCAGCTCGCACGTCTCATAGGCACGCGAGAGCGGGCTGGTGCGGATCTCGGCGTCGGGGAGCCCGGACCAGGGAGCCTTGTGCAGCCGCTCCCCCAGCAGCTTCGCGCCCCGGCGCCCTTCGTCCAGGAGGGGGATGTCGGTCCGTCCCGTGTGCTTGCCGGACAAGGACCATTCCGTCTGCCCGTGACGGGCGAGAAATATGCGCGGTGCCATGACCCCATCATCGCCCAGCCGAACGATCACCGCCCACCTGAGCGTCCCCGGCCGAAGGCCCGGCAGACGCCGCGGGCTCCGGTGTCCGGAGTCCCTTCAGCGCCCCGGCATCCCCGCTGCTCCGCGAGCCGGCCTCCTCATCGCCGTCGAGCAACCCCCGCCCACCGTCGAGCAACCCCCGCCCACCCGCCCTGCGTCCGCTACTTCGTAACGTCGAACGCTTGCCCACAGCCACCCCAACACCAGTCCACGACCACCCCAACACCAGAGGGAGAGCGCCCGGATGGCGACGCCTCAGCACGCTCAGCCGAACGCTCGACCGCAATCGCGCGGGCTTCGCTGGTGGGCCGAACTGCCACTGGTGGTCGTGGTCTACGCGGCGTACTCGGCAGGACGTTTGCTGGCACGCGGCGACGAGACGGACGCCATCGGCCACGGACTCGGGATCCTGCATCTGGAGAAACGTCTCGGCATCGCTTTCGAGCATCCGCTCAACCGGCTCTTCACCGACACCCCCGCGCTCGGCATACCCGCCGACTTCGCCTACGCCTCCCTGCACTACCTGGTCACTCCGGCGATCCTGATCTGGCTGTTCCGCAGCCGGCCTGGGAGCTACCCGGCCGCACGCACCTGGCTGATGCTCTCCACGCTGCTCGGGCTGATCGGTTTCACGCTCATGCCGACCAGCCCGCCGCGGCTGCTCGACGCGGAGCACGGCTTCGTCGACACGATGGCGCAGTTCAGCTCGTACGGCTGGTGGGGCGGCGAGGCGAGCGCGCCCCGGGGGCTCGGCGGGATGACCAACCAGTTCGCGGCGATGCCGAGTCTGCACGTCGGCTGGGCGCTGTGGTGCGGCGTGATGCTCTGGCTGCACGGCCGGGGCCCGGTGACCAGGTCGCTCGCCGTCGCATATCCCGCGATCACCACCCTCGTGGTCATGGGCACCGCCAACCACTACTTCCTGGACGCGGTCGCGGGAGTGGCGACGATGGGCGCAGGACTGCTGCTCACCCGGCCCGCGATGCTGCTCGCGAACCGGGTGAAGGCCCGGTTCGGACGGGGCTCCCGGACGGTCGCCACCGGGACGAAGCCCACGATTGTCAGTGGCGGATGCGAGACTTCCGCGGGTGAGCACATCCCTGGACAGCGGACCCCCTCCGCAGGTGCCGGCGACAGCACTCCGGCAGCGACTCGCTGAGCTGCGCGGCGCCTCCGCGGCGCCGCATCCGCTCGACGCCCGCGCCCTCGCGGCCCTCGCCGCCAACCCCGGGTGCAAGCGGCGCGCGCTGCTGGACGGCGCCGGGGTGGACAAGGCCGCGCTGGCCCGCGCCCTGGGTTCGCCTGCCACCTTCGGGCAGTCGCAGTTCGCGTTCATGCGGGGCAACGCCTTCGAGGCGCGGGTCAAGGCCGACGGCGGCGCGGAGCTGCTGAAGCTGCTCGGCGTCGCCGACGCACAGCAGGCCGAGGTCCCCGATCTGGCTGCGGCGGGCCCCGAGGGGCGCACGGCGCGGACCGCGCTGGCGCTTCGCGAGGCCACGGAGGCGGGGGTGTGGACACTGCTCGACCACCCGATGCTGGCCCTGGACGTGGCAGGGTCCCCGGCGTATCTGGAGCCCGACGCGGTCGTGGTGCATCCCGACGGCCGGTGGACGGTCGTGGAGATCAAGTCGTTCCCGGTGGTCGACGGCTCGGCGGACGCGGCCAAGGTCGGGGCCGCGGCACGCCAGGCCGCGGTGTACGTGCTGGCGCTGGAGCGGACCGCGGCGCTGACCGGCGGCGCGCGGGTGGCGCACTCGGTGCTGCTGGTCTGTCCGAAGGACTTCTCCAACCTGCCGGTGGCCTCCGCGGTCGACGTGCGCAAGCAGCTGGCGGTGACGCGGCGGCAGTTGGCCAGGCTGACCCGGATCGACGCGATCGCGTCCGAGCTTCCGGAGGGTGTCAGCTTCGATGTGGAGAGCTGCTCGGCCGGTGAGCTGACCGCGTCGGTGGAGGCGGTGCCCTCCGCATACGCTCCCGACTGCCTGGCCGCCTGCGAGCTGGCCTTCCACTGCCGGGAGCGGGCGCGCACGGCGGGTGCGGTGGAGTCGCTGGGCCGTGCCGTGCGCGGTGAGCTGGGCGGGCTGACGGCCGTCGGCGATGTGCTGGCCGCCGCCCGCGGCGAGTCGGGGGATCCGCGGGACCCGGCGGTCGCGGCACTGCGCCGCGCGGCGGCGCTACGGGCAGAGGCGCTGGAGGTCGCGGGATGTCGCTGATCGGTACGCTCGCCCGGCTGGAGGCCGTCGAGAGCGGGAGGGCCCAGCGGCTGGCCACGGTGCGGCACCGGCATCTGTCGGCGCGGCCGCTGGTGTTCGTACCGCTGACGACCGCCGGCGAGGCGGGGGCGCCGCTCGGAGCCCTCGTGGGCACGGACCGGGACGCACCGCGGCTGCTGAGCGTGGCGCAGCCCCGCGACCGCGATCTGCGCTCCGCGTTCCTGGCCGAGCTGGCCGAATGCGTGCTCCCTCACCTCGACGGCTACGCGGACGACGTCGAGGCCGCCGAGCGCACGGAGACGGACCCGGAGACCGGCAAGCGGGTCAAGGTCGACGTCGAACTGTGCGCGGACGCCCCGCAGTTGATCGTGCCCAGCCGGCCCGGCATCGACTTCGTCCGGCTGCTCGGCAGGTCCATGCGGTTCCGGCGGACGGTCGAGCAGGATCCGGACACGCCGTATCCGGCGCCACCGCGCGTCCCGCTGCTCGGACGCTGGCTGACGCACTACGGGGAGCGGGCCCGGGTGCCCGGTTCGTCGCTGCTGCTGGCGATGACGGATCTGCTGGGCCGGCACTGGGCGACGGGGCAGTCCGCGCTCGAGGACCAGCACCTGGGCGCACTGCTGGCCTGGATAGCTCCGCCCGGGGACGAGTCGGGCGCCGGGGCGGCGCTGCGGGCGGAGTCCGCCCGGGACCGTGAGGGGCAGCTGGTGTGCCCTCCGGCCGGTCCCGCCACGGACCCGGCGTTCGACAACCGGCTGCTGGCGCCCGCGGTGGAGCGCTACGACCGGGCGCGCCAGGCACTGGCCGCCGCGGAGGACGGAGCGGCCGCGGACGAGTGGCTGGGCCGGCTTGCGGGGGCCGAGGGGGAGATCCGGGGGCTGTTGGAGAAGATCCTGCGGCCCACCTGGGACGCCGTGTGGCAGGGCATCGAGCTGCTGGGTGAGCTGCCCGAGGGGGCCCGGGTCGCCGACCGCTGGACCCGTGACCGCTGGTCGTTCACCGGTCATCGCGACCGGGTGCGGGCCGGTGAGCCGCCCCAGCCGCGCCGCGACGACGCGGTGACGGCGGCGCAGAAGCTCGCCGCGCGGGAGACGGCGCAGGCTCAGCTGGAGGCTCAGGAGGCACTTGACGATCCGCTGGTGCTGGCGGGGCGGCGGCTCGCGGGCGAGGCGTTCGTCGGTGAGATCACCGACGTCACGATGGCCTGGTCGGAGTCGAAGCGGCCTTCGCCACGGCCGCTGCTCACGCTGTGTACGGACGACGTGCCGCATCTGGGTGCGGGCGTGAAGGTGTACCGCTCCCTGGAGGGCAGGCCGCAGAGCGCCGAGTTCGTCCGGTACGAGGACGACGGCTCGGCCGTGCTGCGGCTGCTGGACCGGATGGGGCGTTCCCGGGACCCGGCCGAGGGATCGGTGCCCGAGAAGGGCGATCTGATCGCCTGGACGCTGTTCGAGCACGACCAGCGCGGCGGGCCGAAGCTGCCGGACCCGGAGGAGACCCCGTGGACGCACGGCGGTCCGCCGCGGTCCGACGCGGTGGACGGCCCCGACCTCGTGACCTCGGAGGATCTGCTGTGACCGGCACCGTGACCCCCCTGCTCGACCCCGGCACCGCCGCCGCCCGCGCCACCGACGCGATCCTGGCGGACACGCTGGACGGGGACGCACGGGGTGTCGTCGTGGATTCGCCGCCCGGCGCGGGCAAATCGACCCTCGTGGTGCGTGCGGCGCTCGAACTGGCCGCGGCCGGAAGGCCGTTGATGGTCGTCGCCCAGACGAACGCCCAGGTGGACGATCTGGTGCTGCGGCTCGCCGAGAAGGAGCCGGAGCTGCCGGTCGGCAGGCTGCACAGCAATGACCCCGCTCCGTACGACAAGGCCCTCGACGGCCTGGAGCACGTGCGCAAGTCGGCCAGGATCGGCGATCTCGCGGGCCTGGACGTGGTGATCTCGACGGCTGCGAAGTGGGCGCATGTGAAGGGCGTCGAGCCGTGGCGGCACGCGATCGTGGACGAGGCGTACCAGATGCGCTCCGACGCGCTGCTCGCCGTGGCGGGACTCTTCGAACGGGCGCTGTTCGTGGGCGACCCGGGGCAGCTGGACCCGTTCTCTGTGGTGGGCGCCGATCAGTGGGCGGGGCTCTCCTACGACCCTTCGGCGAGCGCGGTCTCCACACTGCTGGCGCACAATCCCGGGCTGCCGCAGCACCGGCTGCCCGTGTCGTGGCGTCTTCCGGCGTCGGCGGCTCCGCTGGTGTCCGGGGCGTTCTACCCGTACACGCCGTTCCGCAGCGGCACGGGGGCGGGCGACCGCCGGCTGTCCTTCGGCGTCGCGTCGGACGGGTCGGGGCCCGACCGGGTGCTGGACGAGGCGGCGGAGTCCGGATGGGGCCTGCTGGAGCTGCCCGCTCGGCACACCCCGCGCACCGACCCCGAGGCGGTGCGCGCGGTGGCCCTGGTGGTCCGGCGTCTCCTCGACCGCGGGGGCGTGTCGGTGTCGGAGCGGTCGCAGGACCCGGTGCCGCTGACGCAGGAGCGGATAGCGGTCGGTACGGCCCATCGCGACCAGGCGGCGGCCGTGCGGGGGGCGCTCGCGGAGCTCGGGGTGGACGGGGTGGCCGTGGACACGGCCAACCGGCTCCAGGGGCGGGAATTCGACGTCACGGTCGTACTGCACCCGCTGTCGGGCCGCCCCGACGCGACGGCGTTCCATCTGGAGACGGGCCGGCTGTGCGTGCTGGCGTCCCGGCACCGGCACGCCTGCGTCGTCGTGTGCCGCGCGGGGGTGGCGGAGCTGCTGGACGAGCACCCGTCGACGGATCCCGTGCAGCTGGGCGTGACCATGAAGTTTCCGGACGGCTGGGAGGCGAACCACGCGGTGCTGTCGCACCTGGCGGAGCACCGTGTGACCTGGTCGCCGTAGGTCCTGTCCGGGCCGGTGCGGACATGGTCCGGTCGCCGCGGGACCGCTCCGCGCAAGGGGCTGTTCCGGCCTCTTGCGCGGAGCGGGACAATGGTGGGTGGCCGGGACGGCGGGGTGGCCGGGATACACGAAGAGGAGACGGGTATGGCGGAGTCCTCGGAGCGGAGCGAGCGGCGGATGCGGCCTGCGCCGCTGATCTTCGAGCCTTCGGAGGCCGCCTCCGATCCGGAGCACTTCTTCGACCTGGAGTCGCTCGAGGACCCCCGGGAGCTGCTGACGCGCGCGACCGAGCTGACCCTCGCATTCCAGGCCGCGGCGGACCGCGCCCTGGAGTACCAGGCGGTCGCGGCGGCCCAGCTCGCCGACCCCCGCCGCTTCGACCGGCTGACGGCGGCGGACATCGCGGAGCGGGCCGAGTGGAGCGAGGACTACGCGAGGAAGATGGTCGAGTTCGGCCGCGATCTGCTCCGTGCGGCGGAGCCGGGGGCCCAGTAGACCCACACCCGGCCGCGTCCGGCCGCGAGCGAGCGCGGCCCGCGGCGGCATGGGCGACCGGCGGCACATGCGCGATGCGCGGTGAGTCGGCATATGCCGAGGGGGCAAGATACGCCTCCCCGCCCTGCCCCGTCCCGATTTCCCACCAATCACGGATATCGGGTTCGGGATGCCGGTAGATGTAAGCGCCATGAGCACATGGCTGCGAGACGAGATCCCCCTGTGCCCGGCCCTCGAGGGCGACGAGCGTCGGCGTGACATCTTCGCGCTGCTGCGCGACGACTCCGATACCCATCGCACCGCCCAGATCACCGAGCCGGGCGCCCAGTGGCTGGCGTCGGCCAGTGCCTATCCGCGCTCGACCCTGGCGCTGTGGGAGGCGGAGCCCGGTGCTCCCGCGGTCGTACCCTGCGGGGTGGTCTTCGACGTCGTGAACGTCCCGGCGATCTTCGGGCGCCGGATGCTCGAGCAGCTGTGGTCCCAGGGCCCGGGTACCGGGCCTGTGGCGCTCCACCGCGGAAGGATGCTTCTGTTCACCGCGCCGGGGACGGCGCAGCGATTACCGTCCCTGCTCGCCTGGGAGGAGTGCGGGGCATCCGTGCCGCCGCTGCTGTCCCATGGCACCGGGGACGAGATCACCATCCCGCCGCTCGTGCCGCCCTCCGCGGCCGCCGCGCCCGCCGGACCACGCTGGGTGGTCGCGCCGGACACCCGTCAGCCCTGGCTGCCGGGCGCCGAGGTCCTGCGCTGGGCATGCGTACGGGCCGTCCGCGCGGCCTCCGCCTCGACGGTCCGTATATCGATTTTTCCTCCCGCGGATCAGGATGCTAATGTCTACGACGTCAGCAGGCGCCGCTAGCTCAGTTGGTTAGAGCAGCTGACTCTTAATCAGCGGGTCCGGGGTTCGAGTCCCTGGCGGCGCACCGACGGGAAAGGCCCCTCGCTCAGGCGAGGGGCCTTTTCGTGTTCGCATCCGCTCACGACACCACGGGTGTGATCTTGACCGTCCACGCCCCCGAGGGTGTGCGGTCCACCACCTGCACACGCACCCGGTCCTTGGGCACCGTGAAGGTCTCCCCCACCCCCAGCGGTGCGTCCGCCAGCCCCGGGTAGACCGACTGGCCCCAGCACGCCTCCGTGTGCGGGTGGGCGTCGACCACCTCGACCGGCCCGCCGCCCGACGCCGCCTCGTTCCGTACGCGGTAGATCAGGACGCCCTCGGTGCAGGTGTCCCGGTCGTTGCCCGCGATGCCCCGGGCCTCGATCGCGAGCGCCGAGTTCTCACCGGTCCGTACGATCGCGAGCCGGGTCCCCAGCGAACCGCCCGGGACCGGCTCGGCGCCGATCGAGTCCAGGGTGACCATCCGGTCCGCCGCCCGCCTGCCCGCGACGCACCGCACCTCGCCCTCGTTCAGCCATCCGAGCTTCCACTTGTGCCAGCCGAAGAGGTCCGGGGCGAGCCCGAACTGGCTGCCCATCACATCCCAGTCCCCGACGTGCGTGTCCCAGTCGGCCTTGCCGTCCGAGGGCCGGTGGTAGAGGTCCGGGAGGTCGAAGACGTGCCCGGTCTCGTGGGCCAGCACATTGCGGTCGGGGGGATGCCGCTCGAAGACGGTCACCACGCGTCTGATGTCCGTACCGTCCGCGGACAGCGGATAGTCGAAGTTCACCACCTTGGTGGCATCGGAGTCGACGCCCGGAGCGTCCGGGTCGGCCACCAGATAGACGATGTCGTAGCGGGAGAAGTCGACCACCGGGTCGGCCACGGCGATGGCGTCCCGCAGATAGGCGGCGCGCCGGCGCGCGTCCCAGTCCCGCTTCATCCGGTACGCGGTGGAGGGCTGCGGCATCGTGATCCACTTCTGCAGCGGATGCGCGCGCAGATTGAACCGCCCGTAGGAGGCCCGCCGGAAGAAGTCGGAGGTCGCCGGGAAGTGGTCGGCGGCCAGTTCGGCCGGTCTGGCCCGCGGGGCCGCGTCCGGGAAGGAGAGGAAGACCATGACCGCGTCCAGGTCGCGATCGGGCCGGGGATAGGCGGAGTTCCAGGTGTCAAGACCGATGGAGTGGTGGGCGGAGGTACGCGGCAGGGCGCAGCTGTTCGCGGAGGTGTCGGCCACGGCGGGGCCGGCGACGAGAGAGGTGGCGGCGAGGGCCATGAGCGAGGTGAGGGCGGCGGCCGTGGCACGCAGACGGGGCCGATCCACCCCCTCGGGTGTCCCCGCGTGCGTCTGCTGACCCTCCACGTCGACCTCCGGCTGCGAATTACGGGACGCCCCACCCACCTTGTGATGGTTTTAGGTAATTCGCTCTTTCCGCTGGCCCGGCCGGGTGAGGAAGGGGCGACACCCCGAGGTCTCACAGAAAGTCACAACCGATCACGACAGCTACAACCACAGCCACAGCCGCGCAGAAACGATCGGTCTGGACCTTCGGGTGCGCTTGATCACGGCACACACGCTGGAACGGCTCCCGGCCAGCCTCTATGATCGGCACACTTTCCCGGCTTTCCGGCCTCGACCGGACCTGACCGACACGACGCACAGCGGGAGCGAGCGGTGAGCGGAAATCCCGAAGGGCCGAGTCCCGCGGCCGTCACGGCATCCGGGAGCACCTCACCTCCGGTCACGGAACGTCACGACACCGCGGCGGTGCACACCGCCCCGGGCCGTACCACCGCGGGAGCGCCCGGCCCCTGCACGCCGCAGGCATCCGCTCCGTCCGCACCCGCCCTGTCCGCACCGGGCTTCGCGCCGGCCGTCGCACCACCCGCCCGGACGCATACCGCCCCCGCCACGGCGCCCGCGGCGCCACCCGGACCGATCTCGGCACCCGGCTCCCCCGGCCCCTGTGCCGCCCCGACCCCCTCCACCGCCGAGCTCGCCGACTACCGAGCCGCCTTCAACACAGCCCAGATCGCCATGGCCCTCGTCGACCACGAGGGCCGTGTCGTCTCCGCCAACGCCGCGCTGGCCGCCCTGCTGGGCACCGAACCGGCCGCACTGCACGAGCAGTCCGCCGCCGACCTCGTCGACCTCACGGCCGACGCCCGTACCCGGCACGCATACCGCGAGGTGCTCCAGGGCCGCAGCTCCCGCTTCCGCTGCACTCGCAGACTCAAGCACCCCGACGGACGCTCGCTCTGGACGGAGGTCACGGTCACCCCCGTGCCGGACGGCCGCCGCGCCCTCGTCTGCGTGGCGGACATCAGTGAGCGGCGCGAGCTGCAGGCACGGCTGCGCCATCTCCAGATGCACGACCCGGTGACCCGGCTGCCCAACCGCACGCTGTTCTTCGAGCGGCTCTCCACCGCGCTGGAGACCTCGTCGTACGAGCACGACGGCACCGGCCGGATCGGTCTGTGCTACCTCGATCTCGACGGGTTCAAGGCCGTCAACGACACCCTCGGGCACCGCGTCGGGGACCGGCTGCTCGCGGCCGTCGCGGCCCGCCTCACCGAGTGCGCCGACAGCGACGGCTACACCCGCAGCGGAGGGCATCTGGTCGCACGCCTCGGCGGTGACGAGTTCGCCATCCTGGTCGAGGACTCGATGGGTACGGAGCATCTCGCGGACCTCGCGCGGTCCGTGCTGGTCTCGCTCCAGCAGCCGTTCGACCTGGTCGGACAGCGGCTGTCGGTGTCGGCGTCCATCGGGGTCGTGGAGCGGGCCGCCGAGGGAACCACGGCGACCGGGCTGATGCAGGACGCGGACACCACGCTGTACTGGGCGAAGGCGGACGGGAAAGCCCGCTGGACCTTCTTCGACCCGGAGCGCAACGCCTACCGGATGACCCGCCAGGCGCTGTCGTCGACCCTCCGTCCCGCCGTCGAGCGCGGCGAGTTCGCGCTCGAGTACCAACCCCTGGTGGGGATGGCGGACGGCGTGGTCCGGGGCGTCGAGGCGCTGGTGCGGTGGAACCACCCGCAGTTCGGCACGCTGGCGCCGAATCGGTTCATCGGAATTGCGGAAGAGGACGGCTCGATCGTCCAGCTCGGACGGTGGATCCTGCGCACCGCCTGCCGGCAGACGCGGCAGTGGCAGATCGACCACCCGGGGGCCAGGCCGCTGTTCGTCAGCGTCAATGTCGCGGTCCGCCAGGTATGGGACTCCGACCTGGTCGCCGATGTGGCGGAGATCCTGGCGGAGACGGGCCTCGCGCCGCACCTGCTGCAGCTGGAGCTGACCGAGTCGGCGGTGATGGGCTCGGCGGGCCGGCCCCTCCAGGCGCTTCAGGCGCTGAGCGACATGGGCGTGCGGATCGCGATCGACGACTTCGGGACGGGGTACTCGAACCTCGCCTATCTCAGCCGGCTTCCGGTGTCCGTGCTCAAGCTCGACGGATCGTTCGTCCGCGGGTTCCGCTACGACGACGGAAGCCACCCCAACCCTGCGGACGAGACGATCGTCGAGGCCATGGTGCAGCTCGCCCACCGGCTGGGGCTGACGGTCACCGCCGAGTGCGTGGAGACGGCGGGCCAGGCGGAGCGGCTGCGGCGCATCGGCTGCGACACGGGCCAGGGCTGGCTGTACTCGCGGGCGGTCGGTCCGGACCACATCGGCGGGATGATCGGGATCAGCCCGCAGGCGGTGTGACCCCGCCCGCCACCGCCTGACCCTTCCGCCGGTCGCGCCCCCAGCGTGGGGGACCTAAGCCACGGCCCGCCCCGGCATCCCGTACGCGTCCGCGATGAGTTCGTACGAGCGCAGTCGCGCCTGGCCGTCGTGGACGTTGGCCGTGATCATCAGCTCGTCGGCGCCGGTGCGCTTACGCAGGTCGTCCAGGCCCGTACGGACCTCGTCCGCCGTGCCGTGGACGACGTTCCCGAGCCAGGTGTCCACGAACTCGCGCTCCAGCGGGCTGAACGCGTACGCCCCGGCCTCCTCCGGGGTGGGGACCAGACCGGGCCGTCCGGTGCGCAGCCGGAGCATCGCCAGGGCGCCGGTCATCGCCTGGCGGCGGGCCTCGCGGGCGTCGTCGGAGGCGAGGGCGGAGACACCGATCAGAGCGTAGGGGGCGTCCAGGACCTCCGACGGGCGGAAGGACTCCCGGTAGAGGTCGAGCGCCGGAAGGGTGTTCTGTGCCGAGAAGTGGTGGGCGAAGGCGAAGGGCAGGCCGAGTGTGCCCGCCAGCCGGGCGCTGAACCCGGACGAGCCGAGGAGCCAGACGGGCGGACGGGCCGGGGACTGCATCCCACCGGGCGCGGTGCTCTGGACGGGGCCCGGGACCGCGTGGATCCGGGCGTAGGGATGGCCGTCCGGGAAGTCGTCGTCCAGGAACCGGATGAGTTCGACGAGCTGCTGCGGGAAGTCGTCGGCGCCCTCGCCCAGCCGGTCGGTGCGGCGCAGCGCGGCGGCGGTGGCGCCGTCGGTACCGGGTGCACGGCCCAGACCGAGATCGACACGGCCGGGTGCGAGGGCCTCCAGGGTGCCGAACTGTTCGGCGATCACCAGCGGGGCGTGGTTGGGCAGCATCACACCGCCCGAGCCGAGGCGGATGCGGTCGGTGTGCGCGGCGAGATGGGCGAGGATCACCGCGGGCGAGGAGGAGGCGACTCCGGGCATGGAGTGGTGCTCGGCGACCCAGTGGCGGTGGTAGCCGCGGCGCTCGGCGAGCTTGGCGATGTCCACGCTGGTGCGCAGGGCCTGGGTGGCGCTGCGGCCACTGCCGACGGTGACCAGATCCAGTACGGACAGGGGTACGGGGGCGTCGCCCTGGGCCGTTCCCCGGATCTCGTCGTTTGCGTCCACTGCCACCACGGGTGGGCCCTCCTGCGTCGTCCGCCGTCTTTCCGGGGCGACAACAGGAGGGACTCTCCGGTTATTCCCCGGGGCCCGCGCCCACTCCCGGGGAGCGGTTCCGCGAGATACGTGGCCGCCGTTCAGTCACCGCTGGGCTGCCACTCGGAACGGTCCCATTCCGGACGGACGAACAGGGCGCCCAGCCCGTCCGCCCACGCCCGCCGGTCGGCCAGCCGCAGCCCCTCCCACACCGTGACCTGATTCGCCGTGAGCACCGGCTTGCCCAGCTCGCGCTCCAGCTCTTCCAGATGGGCGGCCGTGTGCAGCGCGGTGTCCGGCAGCAGCACCGCCTCGGCCCGTGGGTCGTCCCCCGACCGGGCCAGTGCGAGGACCTGCTCACGCCCCCAGGTGCCGACCTCGGCGGCGGTGACGACGCCGCTCGCCTTGATCGCGGTGACCTCGAGACCGGCCGCCTTCAGGAAGTCCCCGAAGGCGGCGGTGATGTCGTCCGGGTAGGTCGCGGCGATCGCGACCCGTGTCACCCCGAGGGCCTGCGCCGCGTGCACGAAGGCAAACGACGTGCTCGAGGCCGGCAGCCCCGACGCCTGCGCCAGCTCCCGGATCTGCTCCTGTGCACCGTCCCGGCCGCGGATGAAGCTTCCGCTCGTGCACGCCCACATCAGCGACTCGGCCCCGGCCAGCCGCAGCTCGTCGACCCCGGCCGCCAGCCGCGCCGCCGAACCCATCTCCAGCAGCGCGTCCCTGCGGTGCGCGTCCTCGCCGATGTCGGTGTGGAACAGCGGCAGCCGGATGTCGCTGTCGAGCAGTACGGCGATGCGCGGATAGTCGTCCTCGGCGGAGTGTCCCGGATAGAGGAGTCCGACGGTCGTCATGTCCATCCTTCCTGCTGTTCCCCGTGCGGGGCGGACGGCGGTGCGGGCGGGGGTGGAGGGGGCGGTGGCGGTGGTGGTTCCTCGTGCGGCCCCTCGGTGGCCATCAGCAGGGCCTGGTACGGGCCGACCGCGTACGCCCCGATCCGGCGCAGCGCCGCCCACATCGTGACCTGGTTCGCGGAGATCACCGGTATGCGCAGTTCCGCCTCCAGCTGGGGTATCGCGTCGTACGTCGGCAGATTGGTGCAGCTGATGAAGAGCGCGTCCGCCGCGCCCGCGACGGCCTGCCGCGCCATGTCCACCACGGACCGGTACGGCACCTTCCAGATGTGCCGGGTCAGCCCCAGGAAGGCGCGGCCCGTGACCGCTACCCCAGCTTCGCCCAGATACTCCTCCAGCGCCCCGGTCACGGACTCCGTATAGGGGGTGACCAGGGCGATCCGCCGTGCGTCCAGTTCCTCGAGCGCTTCGAGGAGCGCTCCCGACGTGGTGAGCGAGGCGACGTCCCCGGCCCGGGTCATGGCCTCGCACATGGCCCGCTCCCCGGCCAGCCCGCCGACGAAACTGCCCGAGGTGCAGGCGTAGGCGACGACCTCCGGCTCTGACACGGACAGCGCCCTGACCGCGTTGGCGAGCGTCTCGTGCTCGCTGACCAGCCGGGCCAGATCGAGCGAGACCTCGACCGGGACGAACGGCGTACGGGTCAGACGCAGCGAGACGGCGTCCGGGATCCAGCGCCACAGTTCCCGGTCGAGCGCGAAGTCGAAGGGGGCGACCACGCCGATGCCACGCTGCGGAGCGGGACCGCCCAGAAACGAAACCTCGAGGGACACATCCATCACAGGCCCCCTATGACGTCTTGTTGACGACGTTAGGTTGGGGTGCGAGCGTGGGTCAATCCGTACATGTCAGACGTCCAGAAACGGTTTCCCCGCGATGTCCGTCCCGGTTCTCCTGGTACTGGAAGCTGACCCTCCGCCGCGCCTCGGCCGGCTCATCGGCCAGGCCGACATCCGCTATGCCGACGAGCGTTCCCTCGCCCGCGAACTGCCCGGCGCGGACGCGCTGCTGGTGTGGGACTTCACCTCCGACGCGGTTCGCCGCGCCTGGCCGGGGCCGGGCCGGCGCCCCGGCTGGGTGCACACGGCGAGCGCGGGCGTCGACCGGCTGCTGTGCCCCGAGTTCACCGCTTCGGACACCGTGCTCACCAACGCCCGGGGGATCTTCGAGGAACCCATCGCCGAATACGTGGCCGGTCTGGTGCTCGCCCTGGCCAAGGACCTCCCCCGCACCCTGGAGCTGCAGCGCCGGCGCCGCTGGCACCACCGTGAGGGTGTGCGGGTCGCGGACAGCAGGGCGGTCGTCGCCGGCGCCGGCCCCATCGGGCTGGCGATCGCACGCACCCTGCGCGCGCTCGGGGTGACCGTCGCCGTCACCGGTCGCACCGCGCGCCCGGGTGTCCACGGGGCCGGGGATCTGGACCGGCTCATCGCCCGCGCCGACTGGGTCGTGTGCGCGGCGCCGCTGACGGACGCGACACGGGGCATGTTCGACGCCCGGCGGTTCGGGCTGATGCAGCCGTCCGCCCGGTTCGTCAACGTCGGCCGCGGCGCACTGGTGGTGGAGGACGCACTGGTCGCCGCGCTCACGGAGCGGCGGATCGCCGGTGCGGCCCTCGATGTCTTCACGGACGAGCCGCTGGGGCCCGACGACCGGCTCTGGGAGGTGCCCGGCCTGATCGTCTCACCACATATGAGCGGGGACACGGTCGGCTGGCGCGACCGGCTCGGCGAGCAGTTCGTCGAGCTGTTCACCCTGTGGGCGGCCGGAAAGCCGCTGCCGAACGTGGTCGACAAGGAACGTGGGTACGTGCCCTCCCATGACACCTGAGCAGAGTGGTCCGACCGTACTGACCGAACTGACCGCCCATCAGCTCATCGGCGGATACGAGCGGGGCGACTTCTCCCCCGTGGACGTCACCCGCGCCGTGCTGGCCCGGATCGATTCGGTGCAGCCGTCGGTGAACGCGTTCGTCCGGACCGACGCCGAAGGAGCCCTCGCCCAAGCCGAGGCGGCCACCGTACGGCGCCGCAGGGGGGAGCCGCTCGGTCCGCTCGACGGAGTGCCCGTGACCGTCAAGGACCTGCTGCTCCAGGCGGGCGCGCCGACCCTGCGCGGATCCCGGACGGTACGGCCCGGCGCCTCTGCCTGGGACGAGGACTCCCCGGCCGTGGCCGGACTGCGGAAGGCCGGCGCCGTGCTCGTCGCGAAGACCACCACGCCCGAGTTCGGCTGGAAAGGTGTCACCGACTCCCCCTTGAGCGGGGTCACCCGCAATCCGTACGACCTGTCGAGGACCTCGGGCGGCTCCAGCGGCGGCAGCGCCGCGGCCGTGGCCCTGGGCGCCGCACCGCTGTCGGTCGGAACGGACGGCGGTGGTTCCGTGCGCATCCCGGCGTCCTTCTGCGGCATCTTCGGGCTGAAGCCCACCTACGGCAGGATTCCGCTGTATCCGGCGAGCCCGTTCGGCACCCTGGCGCACGCCGGGCCGATGGCGCGTGACGCCGCCGACGCGGCCCTGCTGCTGGATGTGCTGAGCGGGCAGGACTGGCGGGACTGGTCCCAGTCGGCGCCCGCGCCCGCGACCGCCGGCGGGCTCGGCGCGGGCGCCGAGGGCGTGAAGGGGCTGCGCGTCGCCTTCTCGCCGTCCCTCGGAGGGCAGGTCGCGGTCAGGCCCGAGGTGGCGTCGGCCGTCCGTTCGGCCGTAGCGCGGCTGGCCGGGCTCGGCGCGTACATCGAGGAGGCCGACCCGGATCTCGCCGATCCCGTGGAAGCCTTCCACACCCTGTGGTTCAGCGGAGCGGCCCGGATCGTCCAGCATCTCGACGCGGGGCAGAGGGAGTTGCTCGATCCGGGTCTGCGGGAGATCTGCGCGGACGGCGCCCGGGCCTCGGCGCTGGACTATCTCGCAGCGGTGGACGTGCGGATGGACCTGGGCCGGCGCATGGGCCGTTTCCACACCTCGTACGACCTGCTCGTCACGCCCACGCTGCCGGTCACGGCCTTCGAGGCGGGCGTGGAGGTGCCCGGCGGCTCGCGGCACCGGCGCTGGACGGGGTGGACCCCGTTCACCTACCCCTTCAATCTCACCCAGCAGCCCGCCGCGACCGTGCCCTGCGGGGTGGACGGGGACGGGCTCCCGATCGGGGTCCAGCTGGTCGGGGCCCGCCACCAGGACGCGCTCGTGCTGCGCGCCGCGCACGCCCTTTACGTGTCGGGCGCGGCGGCGATCCCGCCGCCGCCCGCCCTCTGACGGCTGCCGCCGCGGGCACGTCCCCCGCGGGGAACATGCCCGGGTCGGGCTCCTCGCAGCCGACGCTCCTCACAGCCGCCGGAAGTTCAGCGTCTCCCCCAGCGCACCCGCCCGCCACAGGTCCTGGCAGGCCTCGGCCATCCGGTCCAGACCGTCGACCACCGTGCCCCACACGATGCCCGGCACCCAGCCCGTGTCGCCGTTGAGCAGCAGGTTGTTGCGCTCGTAGAAGAGCGCGAGGTCCACGGTCACCGGCCGGGAGAGGTCCCGGTCGTAGCCGTAGGCCGCCGTACTCAGCTCCGTACCGCTGAAGGTGAAGTAGCAGAGGTCTCCCGGGATGGGGGTCACGGTCGGGTTCTCGAGCGGGGGTTCACGGTCGGCGAAGGCGGAGAAGAGGGCGTAGATCTCGTTGCGCGCGTACTTCGCGTGGTACACGTCGCTGCCGAGCGGCAGTGCGTCCCACACGGCCTGACAGGTCAGGGGCGCGCGGTCGTCGAGGAGGCGGGCCGTGCAGTGCACGCCCCGCCGGGCGAGGAACACGTCGATGAAGCGGTCGGATCGATCGGCCATTGACCACGCATACCCCGTCCCGGGTCGGGTAGCCGCGCGCCCATGGCTCCTCACACGGCTGAACACACCAGACGAGCGATACGTCGGCGCACCGTGCTGCTGGGTACGGCGGGTGCCCTCGGCGCCGCGGGGGCGGCGGGCTGTGCCCGGGTGCCCGAGGGCGACGGGCTCGCCCGGCTCAGATCCCAGGGCACGGTGCGCCTCGGCATCGCGGGCGAGGTGCCGTACGGCTACATCGACAAGGACGGCGAGTTCACGGGCGAGGCGCCGGAGCTCGCGAAGGCCGTCTTCCAGCGTCTCGGGGTGCCCCGTGTCCAGCCGGTCGCCACCGATTTCGCCTCGCTGATACCCGGCCTCAATTCGCAGCAGTTCGACGTCGTCTCGGCAGGGATGTACATCAACAAGGAACGCTGCGCACAGGTCGTCTTCTCGGATCCCGAATACCAGATGCTGGACGCATTCATCGTGCGCAAAGGGAATCCGATGAATCTGCACAATTACGACGATGTCGTGCGGACCACGGCGAAGTTCGCCACCGGTACCGGTTATGCGGAACTCGACTACGCGGTCGCGGCCGGCTGTCCCGAAAAGGACATCGTCATCCTCCAGGACCAGGTGGCCGGGCTGAACGCCGTCGAGTCCGGACGTGTCGACGTGTTCGCCGGCACCGCCCTCACCACCCGCGAGGTCGTGAAGGGCAGCGCCAGGGCCGAGGCGACCGAGCCGTTCGCCGCGGTCGTGGACGGCAAGAAGAAGATCGACGGCGGGGGCTTCGCCTTCCGGCCGACCGACACCGCGCTGCGGGACGCCTTCAACGCCGAGATCCACCGGATGAAGAAGAGCGGTGAGCTCTTCCGCATCCTGCGCCGGTTCGGCTTCACCGAGAGCGAGATGACGAAGCTCACGGCGAAGGAGCTGTGCCGATGACCGCCGGACTGTGGCAGAACTGGGTGCTCCCGGGGATCTGGATCACGATCCAGCTCACCGTCTACAGCGCCGCACTGGCCGCGGCCGTCGCGTTCGGTGTCGGCATCGCCAGGACCCATCGCTCGCGCGCGGTCCGCTTCCTCGCCGCCTTCTACACGGAGGTGTTCCGCGGAACGTCGGCGCTGATCCTGATGTTCTGGCTGTTCTTCGTGCTTCCGCCGCTGCTGGGCTGGCAGTTGGTCCCCCTGTGGGCGGCGGTGCTCGCGCTCGGCCTCTCCTACGGCGCGTACGGCGCCGAGATCGTGCGTGGCGCCCTCAACTCGGTGGCGCCCGCCCAGCGCGAGGCCGGGATCGCGCTCAGCTTCACGCCCTGGCAGCGGATGCGGCTGGTCCTGCTGCCGCAGGCCGTGCCCGAGATGATCCCGTCGTTCTGCAATCTGCTCGTCGAGCTGCTCAAGGGGACGGCCCTGGTGTCGCTCCTCGGCGTGGGCGATGTGTCGTTCGCGGCGTATCTGGTGCGCCTCGCCACGCAGGAGAGCGCACAGATCTACACGATCACGCTGGTGATCTACTTCGTGCTCGCCGTCGTCATCACCCGCTCCATGAAGGCGCTGGAGCGCAGGACCAAGGCCAATGTGGGGGTGACGGTCAAGTGACCTGGGACTGGTCCGCTGTCGCGGACTTCATGCCGCGCTTCTGGGACGGTGTGCTCCTCACGCTCCAGGTGCTGGTGCTGGGCTCGGTGCTGTCCTTCACGCTCGGACTCGTCTGGGCGCTCGCGCTGCGGTCGGACCTGCGCCTGGTGCGCTGGCCGGTGGGACTGCTCACCGAGTTCATCCGCAGCACCCCGCTGCTGGTGCAGCTCTTCTTCCTCTTCTTCGTGCTGCCCGAGTGGGGTGTGCAGTTCTCCGCCCTCGCCACCGGCACGATCGCGATCGGGCTGCACTACTCGACGTACACCGCGAAGGTCTACGGCGCCGGCATCGACGCCGTACCGGCCGGACAGTGGGAGGCCGCCACGGCGCTGAGCCTGCCGCCCCACCGGACCTGGTTCGCGGTGATCCTGCCGCAGGCGGTGCGCCGCATCGTGCCCGCGCTGGGCAACTACGTGATCGCGATGCTCAAGGACACGCCGATCCTCGCCGGGATCGGCGTGCTGGAGATGCTCCAGCAGTCGCGCCTGGAGAGCGCCGCGACCTTCCAGTACACGGAGCCGCTGACCGTCGTCGGCATCGCGTTCATCGTCATCGCCTACCCGGCTTCCCTGCTCGTACGGACCCTGGAGCGCCGCCTTGCCCGCTGACACCGACACCCGGACCGAAGAACTCATCCGCTTCACCAACGTCACCAAGCGCTTCGGCGACAACACCGTCCTGGACGACCTCTGTTTCTCGGTGCGCCCGGGCAGGCACGTCACCCTGATCGGGCCGTCCGGCTCGGGCAAGACGACGATCCTGCGGCTGCTGATGACGCTGGAGAAGCCGGACGAGGGCACGATCGACGTCAACGGCGGCCGGCTCTACCCGGCCGACGAGAAGCAGCGGCGCGAGGTGCGCAAGAAGATCGGCATGGTCTTCCAGCAGTTCAACCTGTTCCCCAACATGAGCGTGCTGCGGAACATCACCGAGGCGCCGGTGCGCGTGCTGGGACTGTCCAAGGACGAGGCGGAGGAGCGCGCCCGCGGGCTGCTCGATCTCGTGGGACTCGCCGATCGCCTGGACGCCAGACCGACGCAGCTGTCCGGGGGCCAGCAGCAGCGGGTGGCGATAGCCCGCGCGCTGGCGATGCGGCCCCAGGTGCTGCTGCTGGACGAGGTCACGTCGGCGCTCGATCCCGAGCTGGTGGCCGGGGTGCTGGACGTACTCAGGGACATCGCCCGCTCGACCGACATCACCATGCTCTGTGTGACCCACGAGATGAACTTCGCCCGGGACATCTCCGACGAGGTGCTGATGTTCGACTCGGGGAAGGTCATCGAATCGGGAACGCCGGAGAAAATCTTCTCCGATCCGGAGCAGGACCGTACCCGGGAGTTCCTCGGTGCGGTGCTCTGACCTTTCACCCTTCGAATAAGTATTGACTCTGGCATATGCCACTGTCGTGCGCCCCTGGATATACCCCCGGGGCGCACGACAATTCTCGCCAACAGCCGCCCCACAGATGGTTCTTGGCGGCTATCGTGGTACGGAAGCTTGCGGTCACAACCTGGTAGGGGGAAACCGTGGCGCTGAAGCCGGAGCCGACCGCGCCGTTCCACTCGGTGCAATACGCCCTGCGCGTACTGGAGACGATCTCCAGGCACGGCAGCGGGGTAACCGATGTCCAGATCGCGCGCGAGACCGGTCTGCCCACCGGGCATCTGGCCTCCATGCTCCTGATGCTGCGGCGCGAGGGCTATGTCGAGCAGGTCGGGGACGGCGCCTATGTGATCGGCGACTCGCTCGTCCTGCTGGGCTCGGGCGCCACCCGGCAGGAGGCCCTGGAGCGCAAGCTGCAGGAGACGCTCACCGAGCTGCGCGACTCGGTCGGCGCCGCGGTCTACATCAGCAGGTACATCGACGGCGAGGTCAAGATCACGCAGTACGCCGACGGCCCGCGCACGCCCAAGGTCAACGAGTACGTCGACTTCCGCTCGGCGGCCCACGCCAGCGCGGTCGGCAAGTGCCTGCTCACCCAGCTCGACCAGAACGGCCGCCGCGACCATCTCTCGCGGCACCGGATCGCGCGGCTGACCTCGCGGACGATCACCAATGAGAAGGTCCTCTTCTCCAAGCTGGACGCGCAGCCGCCCACGGTCCCGGTGCTGGATCTGCAGGAGTACGCGGTGGGCACGGTCTGCGCGGCGGTGCCGCTGACCGCCGGGTCGTCCGTGGGCTGTCTGGCCCTCTCCCTCCCGATCGAGCACGCGCACCGGCTGCGTGCGGCGGCGGACACACTGAACCGCCGGGCGGCACCGGTGGTCCTTTCACTGACCCTCTGAGCACCGCCGGAGGGTGATCGCGGGCCACCGGGCGGCTGGTCACGAGTACCTCAGCGGACCAGGTAGTATTACTTCTGTCGTCAGCCGCCGAGAGCGGCTGGAACGGCAACCCGCGCCGCTAGCTCAGTTGGTTAGAGCAGCTGACTCTTAATCAGCGGGTCCGGGGTTCGAGTCCCTGGCGGCGCACCTCTCACAAGGCCCCTCGTTCGAGCGAGGGGCCTTGTGGTTTTCCGCCGGGCACCGGCACCCGAAGGCATGAGCTGCGTCACTTCCCTGCCCGCTCTCAGCGCTCGAGCAGCTCGATACGGTCGTGCTCCTCGTACGTGCGCTGCAGGATCGCCTTGTCCTCCTGGGTCAGCGGACGGTAGTGGGCCTCGCCCGCCGGGCGCCACCAGACCGGATCCGCGCAGCGGAACGTCTCATGCCGCAGCGCGACCCGGTGGATCTTGTTGGTCGCCGTGACCGGGAGCCGGGGCACCACGCGCACAAAGCGCGGCGTCATCTTGGTCCCCAGATCGGGCTGGGCATCGAGGAAGGCGTCGAACGCCGCCGGGTCGAAGCTGACGCCGTGACTCAGGGCGAGGGCGGCCATGACCTGGTCACCCGAGACGGGGTCCGGGACGGCATAGACCGCGGCGCCCGCCACGGCGTCCCAGCGGCCGAGGATGTTCTCGATCGTCGCGGCGGCGAGGTTCTCGCCGTCCACCCGGAGCCGGTCGTCGGTGCGGCCCGCGAAGTACAGGAAACCTTCGGCGTCGCGGAAGAAGAGGTCACCGGTCCAGTACCAGCCACGCCTCACGCGTGCCGCGTCCGCCTCCGGGTTGCGCCAGTAGCCCTCGAAGGGGCTCGGGCCCCGGTTGACCAGTTCTCCGATCGCCCGGTCTCCGTTGAGCAGCCGGCCGTCCGGGGAGAAGCGCGCGGCTTCGCACTCCTCGCCCGACGGATCGAGCACGGCCAGATCGCCGCCGGGCGCGGGGCGCCCGATGGCCGCGCGCGGAGTGCCGGGGGTGCGCTGGACGGCCGCGCCGCCCTCGGACGAGCCGTATCCCTCGACGAGCCGCACACCGAAGCGCCGCTCGAAACGGTCCGCGTCCACGGCCCCCGCCTCGGTGCCGAAGCCGATCCGCAGCCGGTGGTCCCTGTCGTCGTCCCGCTCGGGCACGGCCAGGAGATAGTGCACGGCCCGCCCGACATAGGTGAAGTACGTGGCGCCGTACGCCCGTACGTCCGGCAGGAAGCCGGAGGCGGAGAAACGCCGGCGCAGCGCGACCTGCGCGCCGGCCACCAGCGCGGGCGCCCAGTCGGCGATCACCGCGTTGCCGTGGAACATCGGCATACAGACGTAGTGGACGTCGTCGGGACTCACCCGGAAGTGCGCCACGAGCGACGCACCGGCCGCCGCGAGTCGCCCCTGGCTGCAGATCGCCGCTTTGGGAGCACCGGTCGAGCCGGAGGTGAAGCAGAGCAGCAGCCGGCTCTCCGGCCGCACCGCGCGGACCGTCGCCTCGTCCGGCTTCGCCCCCTCATAGGGCCTGAGGAGTGCGGCGTAAGCGTCGGTGTCCGTCACCAGCACCCGTACGCCGGGAAGTGGGAGACCGTCCAGCAGGGGCAGATGCGCGCGCTCGGTGACCAGCACCCGGCACTCGGTGTGCAGGATGTCGCGGGCCAGTTCGCCGCCCCGGCGGGTGGTGTTGATGCCGGCGACGGCGGCCCCGGCGAGGGCCGCCGCGCTGATCCAGAGCGGGAACTCCGGAGTGTTGTCGAGCAGGATCCCGAGGTGCGGCTCACAGCCCCGGGGCAGCAGCTCCGCGAGCAGCGCGGCACGCGCGGCCGCGCCGGAGGCGATCTGGTGGTGGCTGAGGACGACGTCCTCGAACCGCAGCCCCACCCGGTGGTCACCCCACTGGCGCGCTATGAGGTCCGCAACGGTCGCTCTGCCTCCGGTGCCACGGGAGCTCGCCATGGCGCCGTACGGTAGCTGACAGGACGTCAGAACTGAACGTCCGAGCAGGCATAGAAGGCGTTCGGGGTGTCATTGATCGTCCACACCGCCAGGATCAGATGGCGGCCGGACTTGGACGGCAGTGTGCCCGTGTGACTGAGCGTGAACGGCGGGCGCTGGCCGTTGTAGGGGATGGTCAGGAAGGGCTGTGGATCGAGAGCGGCCCGGGTGAGCGGCCGACTGGGGTTCCAGCCGTTTCTGGTGATGTAGTACCTGAAGTCGGTGGTGGAGTGCGGGGCGGTGAACTGCCACCGGAAGGTGAAGTTCTGCCCCGAGGACGCCCTGGTCGCGGGCCAGGCGCCACCGCGCGGGTCGTCGAGCTGCGCGAAGCGGCTGTTGCCGCCGGCGCAGATCGTCCCGTCGGCCGGACCGGCCAAGGGGAAGCCCTTGGGGCCCTCGACGCTCTGGGGCTCCCACTGGATTTCACCGCAGTTCGCCACCGTGCCGTTGGCGCAGAGCTTCTGGCGGCTGAGGGGGGAGTCGGTGTAACCGTGGCTGCTGGCGCTGCCGGTGGCGAGCATCGTGCCGCCCGCCACCGCAAGCCCGAGCAAGGCCGCGCCTATTCGTCTTCGCATGCTGTCGCTCCTGGAGAACGTGGGGGAGTTCTGTGAGCCGTGCGCGCGCCGTGCCCTGTCGCACTCGGGTGCTTGTGCGGTCGTGCACGTTCCGGTCTAGACCAAGTCCCAGATTATGGTCGCCTGTTAAACATGTCCAGACCAATCGCGACCCCCGGTTCCGCGCCTCTCACGCCCCGTCGTTCCCGCCGGGGCGACCCGTGCAGAAGGCCATGGTCAGATCCCGCACCAGGGCCTTGCGCTCGTAGTCGTCGAGCTCCACCAGTCCGCGTACGGTGAGCCGTTGCACCGTCTTGTCGACCGCGTCCACCACCGAGTTGAGCAGGGTGTCCCGGTGCTCGGCCTCGATCGCGGCGATCTGGCGGCGGCGCACCGCGGCCGCGACCTCGGGGGCGTACTCCACGCGCGTCGGCTGCGCCGAGAAGACCTCGATGCCGACCGGGGCGCACTCCGCCATCAGCTCCCTGGTGAGCGCGTCGCCCACGTCTTCGGTGTTGCGCAGCGTGGGGGTGTCCTCGTCCTGACGGGCGGCTGCCCCGCCGACCGCCGGGGAGATGTCGGCGGGGAACCGGGAGAACACCCGCGCCGTCGCCGCCTCGACCTGCTCCCGCAGATACGCCTCGTGGTCCGCCACGGACAGCGCGGCACGCGCCGTGTCCTCGATCCGCCACACGACCAGCACGACGGCCTTCAGCGCGCTGCCGTCCGCGTCGACGACGGGCATCGGCTCACTGCGCCAGTGGCGCAGGCGTACGTCGACGCGCCGCCTGAGCAGGAGCGGGCTCACCCACATGAGTCCGCACCGGCGGACGCTGCCGCGGTACTCACCGAACAGGGTGAGGACCCAGGCGTGGCCCGCACGTCCGCGGCCGAGGCCGCCGAGCGTGAACACCGCGATCGCCACGCAGACTCCGAGCACGATCCACTCACCGAAGCCGATGCCCCGGTAGGGGTGCGCGCCCAGCCCGAACAGATGGGTGACCCGGTCGGGGAAGGCACCGGCCCGGTACAGCAGGTTCGCGGCCACGGCGAGCACACCGGACCCGATGAACAGCCCCATCCAGCCCGGCAGAACGGGCCCCGGCCGCTCGCGCAGCCGGGCGTCGACCGGCGGCACGGACCGGCGGCCCGGCTTGGCGGCGGTGGCCCGGTCCTGTTCTCCGGTACGGCCGGAAGGGACGACGGGCATGGCGACGGTGTCCGGACCGCCGTCGTCCTCGGTGTCGACGGGCCGGGTCTGCGCCTCCCCGTCCCGGAAGAGCAGATGCAGGGGCAGTTCGGCCGTCTCCGATCCGAGCCGGCCCGCTCGACGCTCTCCCCCCGCGGTCAGGTTGTCGGGCGCCTGCTGTGCGGCGGTCAGGGTGTCGAGTGCCTGCTGTGCGGCGGGCAGGGCTCCGGCAGCGCCGCCGTCGTCGGCGTGCTCGCTCCGGCCGCCGGGTGGGGCTTCCGAGGGGCCGGGCAGGGTCCCGACGCCCAGGGACGCGCCGGCGACCTCGCCCCCTGTTCCGCGCCCGGCCATGCCGAGGTCACCGTGCCCGCCGAGGGCCCCGGATTCCGGGCCGGCCAGGCCGAGGTCATCATGCCTGGCCATGCCGAGGTCACCGTGCCCGGCCCTGCCGAGGTCTCCGTGCCCGCCGAGGGCCCCGGTGTCCGGGCCGGCCAGGCCGCCGCCGGGTGCGGTGAACGGGTCGAACCGTTCGGCAACGGCCACTGCCGCCATGGCCTCACCGCAGGCCGGGCCCGCCAGGCCGTCGGCGGACGTGCCGGTCGAGGCGTGGGCGCAGCGGGAGACACCGTTCGCGGGTGGCAGGCCCTGGGAGCGTTCCGCGATCAGGTCCGCGGGCTGCGGTACATGGCCGCCTCCCGGGTGGCGTACGTCCAAGCCCCCTGCGAGCCGGTCGCCCGACACCGCGTCGGGCCGTCGCGGCGGCAGCGCTTCGATGGTTCCGGCGACGCCGTGGCCCGGGTCCGGGCCTGAGACGGACGCGGGCCGTGCCTGTGCCGCCAGGGTGTCGTGTGGGGTGGTGGCGTAGACATCGGCCCTGGTCGGGACCGAGAGCGCCGACAGACGCGGGAGTCGTGGCGGCAAGGGAGCCGCGGGGTCTTCGGGGTAGGGGGTCATGGTGGTCACCGGGGCCGCTCCTCGGGATTGGCGTGGTCTGCGGCGGCGGATCAGGAGAAGAGCCGTCGCCAGGTCTCGGGGCCGGGGTAGCCGTCCGCTGCGCCGTCGCGCCAGCCTTGTGCGCGCTGGAACGCCTCGACGTTGCGGCGGTCCGCCTCGGTCCATTGCTGGCCGGGCCCCGTCGATGTGTAGTGCTTGCCGAAGCCCCGCTGCGCCAGTCGGCGGCCGAGCTTCTCGACATGTGCGTTCGTCCGGCCGGGGGCGAAGTGCCCCAGGCCGGGGTAGCCGGGAACGATTGGCCGCGCCTTCGGGGCGGCCTGACCGGCGGCGCGCGGCACGGCCCGGCCGGACTTGCCGTCGTCGGCGGCACCACGCGGCGCGGCACGGGCAGCCTTACCGCGGTCGGCACCGCGCGGCGCGGCTTCGCCGCCACCGGCGTGCGGGATGTCCTTTCCGGTGCCGTTCACCAGGAGGCTCCAGGTTCCGGGACCCGGCAGGCCGTCCGCTTGTGCGCCGGTCCAGCCCTGGGCACGCTGGAACGCCCGTGTCGCCCGCCGGTCCGCCTCGCTCCAGGCCGACCCGGGATTCCGGCGGTAGAACGCCTTGGCGCCCCGCTCCCTGAGCAGACTGCCGAGCCGGGCCACGTGCTGGTTGTCCCTGCCCGGCCCGAAGAGCCCGATGCCCGGGTAGACCACAGGCGGGACCGACGGGACGGACGGAAGAGACGGGACGGACTGAGGCAGCGCCGAAGCGGGCGTGGCCACACCCGTGAGCCCTTTGTAGCGGTATGCCACATAAAGACTGGAGTTGCTCCAGTACGCCATCGGGGTGGGCTGCTTGCGGGTGTGCGGCTTCGCCTGCTCGTAGGCGAGGTAGTGGGTGTGCGTGTAGTCGGTCCATCCGCCGAAGATCGTGACGTGCGAACCCTTGGCGGGGTCGGCAGGGTTGTGGAACAGCAGGATGTCGCCCGGTTGCAGGTCCTTGCGGTCCAGCCGGACCCCGAACTTCGCGAGACTCCCGGTCCACTCGTTGCCCGTGAGGTTCCAGGCCATCGAGACAAAGCCCGAACAGTCCTGCCGGTAACCGTCCGACCAGAATCCGGTCATCGAGTACGGCACCTTGGCGTCCACCCAGAGCTTGGCCCGGTTGATGATGTCCGCGCGGGTCGTCGTGCGCAGGTCCGCCACCGGCACGGAGACCGCACCGGGTGCCGGGCCGCCGTGCAGCGGACCCTGGCCGCCCTGCGGGGTGTCCGCGCCGGGGTCCTGTACCTGCGCCGGCCCTGGGGACACCGGCCCCGCGGCCACCGCGAGCGCGCCTGTTCCCCCGCCGCCACCGCCCAGCACCACACCCGCCGCGGCGGCCAGGACCAGCACATACCGGGCACCGTGCACCACCGGTCGGCTCCCCACGGCTACCCCGCATGTGCGTGCGCGGGCCCGCGCACGCCGCGCCTGCGTACATCCCGCACAGGCGCAGTCTGCAGCCGGCTCGAACTCCTCGAACGCCGGAACGGTCATTACGGTGCCCCTCCGCACTGTCTTAACTGTTCTGATAGATCGTATTTTGACGGATCAAAGGGAAAAAACGACCATCCGACAGGCCGAGAGCGACAAGGAAATGGTCCGGAGCACACCTGGATGTCGGGTAGAGTTCTCCAGGTCAGCAAGCGCCGCTAGCTCAGTTGGTTAGAGCAGCTGACTCTTAATCAGCGGGTCCGGGGTTCGAGTCCCTGGCGGCGCACGCAACACCGGAGCCCCCTCACCGACGTGAGGGGGCTCCGGTGGTTCCGTACATCCGGCCACCCTCGGCGCGCCTCCCCCAAATCGGCTCTATGACCGGGTACGGGGACCGCCTTGCGATCAAGGCCTGGGTCGTAGAACCTGTCCTGGAACCGATGGCTCCAATGGGGCCACCGGGTCGAGAAGTTGGGGCGGTTTACGGGGGATGCCCCGGTTGCGCCGACGGCGGGGAAGGGGACCCCGTTCGCGAAGCAGTGCCCGCGCCGGGCATCATGCAACCGGAAGGCCACGTTTCCATGTCTACGGGACAGTGGCCTGACCATTGACGCGTCCGGACGGTTGGTCGAGGGGGACCGCGACCCGGACCGAGAGAACGAACGATCACGCAGCCAGCAGGCGTGCGGGGGGATGAATCATGACGTCGACGCCGAACGGCGCCCGGCAGCAGGACAACGACCCTTCCCAGACCACGCAGCTTCGGGTTCCCCCGACGCTGCGAACGTCCGGGACCCGGCTGCGCCCCAGGAAGGCGCTGCCGCGGTACGACTACGAGCACTACAGCCGGCTCGCGGGCCCCCTCACACAGCCCGACCCGTCGAAGCCGTACCGGGTGCAGTACCGGTCCCTGATCTCACAGGAGCCGCACCGCATACGCGCCGCGATGCTCCTCGGCGCCGCCCCCCTCGTCTCGCTCGGCCTGTTCGCCTGGCTGATGCAGCCTCAGCACTGGACCGAGCGGGACCCGAACCTCAAGAACGACCTGCTGCTGTGGCTCGACGTCGTCATGCTGGTCTCGATCGGCCTGATCGAGCTCTTCCGCACGATGAACGTCCTGTCGAACGCGCACGCGACGCTCGTCGCGCGTGACCCCGTCCCCGTCGTGCCGGAGTCCGGCACCAGGGTCGCCTTCCTCACCTCCTTCGTGCCGGGCAAGGAGCCCCTGGAGATGGTGACGAAGACCCTCGAGGCGGCGGTGAAGATCCGCCACCGCGGGCTGATGCACGTCTGGCTGCTCGACGAGGGCAACGACCCCGAGGTCAAGAAGGTCTGCGAACGCCTCGGCGTGCACCACTTCTCCCGCAAGGGCATAGCCAAGTGGAACCAGCCCACCGGCGCCCACCGGGCCAAGACCAAGCACGGCAACTACAACGCCTGGCTCGAAGCCCACGGCGACAAGTACGACTACTTCGCGTCGGTCGACACCGACCACGTCCCACTGCCGAACTATCTGGAGCGGATGCTCGGATACTTCCGCGACCCGGACGTCGGCTTCGTCATCGGCCCCCAGGTCTACGGCAACTACGACACCTTCGTCACCAAGGCCGCCGAGTCCCAGCAGTTCCTCTTCCACGCGCTGATCCAGCGCGCGGGCAACCGCTACGGCGCCCCCATGTTCGTCGGCACCTCCAACGCCGTCCGGATCAGGGCGATCAAGCAGATCGGCGGTCTGTACGACTCGATCACCGAGGACATGGCGACGGGCTTCGAGATGCACCGCGCCCGCAACCCCGAGAGCGGCAACAAGTGGCGTTCGGTCTACACCCCGGACGTGCTCGCCGTCGGCGAGGGGCCGTCCGCCTGGACCGACTTCTTCACCCAGCAGCTGCGCTGGTCACGAGGCACCTACGAGACGATCCTCAAGCAGTACTGGAGGGGCTTCGGGACACTGCCGCCCGGCAAGCTCTTCAACTACACGATGATGATCATCTTCTACCCGATGTCCGCCCTCAACTGGATTCTGGCGGCGCTCAGCTGCGCCCTGTTCCTCGGTATGGGCGCCTCGGGTGTGCAGATCGACCCGCTGATCTGGATGATGCTGTACGGCAACGCCTCGGCGCTGCAGATCGGCCTCTACATCTGGAACCGCCGCCACAACGTCTCGCCGCACGAGCCCGAGGGCTCCGGCGGTCTCGCCGGCATGGTGATGTCCGCGCTGTCCGCGCCGATCTACGCCCGCTCCCTGATGGACGCCGTGCTGCGCCGCAAGAGCAAGTTCGTCGTGACCCCCAAGGGCGACTCGTCCAGCCCGGACACCCTCTTCGGCACCTTCCGGATCCATCTGTTCTTCATCCTGGTCTTCGGCGGTTCGCTGGCCTCTTCGTTCTACTTCGGCCATGACCACCCCGCGATGATCACCTGGGCCTCGCTGGCCCTGCTGATCACGGCGGCGCCCATCTTCGCCTGGCGGTACCAGATGCGCCAGGAGAAGAAGAACCGCAGGAGGCGGAAGAACCGGCGAGGCGACGGGGCGCCCGACACGGACCCGCAGATCGCCCACGAGCCGCAGGCGAAGCCCGGTTGGGCCCCCGATCAGACCATGCAGATCGCCCTTGGGGGACGTAAGAAATGAGCACCCTTCCCGTCCGGCCGAACCACCGCAAGAACCGGGCCCGGCGGATCCTGATAGGCGTGGGCGTCGTGGCCGTGGTCGCCGGGTTCAACGGCCCCGCCCTGTACCGCTACGGATCGGCGCAGTACCACGAGTACAAGATCAACAAGCCGGAGTACAAGGCCGCCAACGGCCACTGGGACTTCCTCGACGTTCCCTCCGAGTACCGGATCAACTCGATCCACGCCGCCCTGCTCCACACCGGCAAGGTGCTGCTGATCGCCGGTTCCGGCAACAACCAGAAGAACTTCGACGCGAAGAAGTTCGAGTCGGTGCTCTGGAATCCGGCGGACAACTCCTTCAAGAAGATCCCCACGCCCAAGGACATGTTCTGCGCCGGGCACACCCAGCTGCCCGATGGGAAGCTGCTGGTCGCGGGCGGCACCAAGCGGTACGAGAAGCTCCAGGGCGATGTCTCCAAGGCCGGCGGCCTGATGATCGTCCACAACGAGGACCCCGACAAGCCGATCACCCTGCCCGCCGGAACCAAGTTCACCGGCAAGGCCAACGGCAAGACCTTCGTCTCCAAGGACCCGGTGCTGGTCCAGCGCGCGAAGAAGGTCTTCGACAAGGCGACCGGCAAGTTCCTGCGCACCGAGGCGGGGCTCGGCCGGATCTACGTCGAGGCCGAGGAGTCCGGGAAGTCGCACGAGACCGGCACCGAGGACAACTACCGGGTGCACGGGCTCACCGGCTCCGACAGCCGTAACGTCTACGGCATCGCACAGAAGCTGGCCCTCGACAAGAAGGACTTCCAGGGCATCAAGGAGGCCTACGAGTTCGACCCGGTCGCCGAGAAGTACATCACGGTCGACCCGATGAACGAGGCTCGCTGGTACCCGACGCTGACCACGCTCAAGGACGGCAAGGTGCTGTCCCTGTCCGGCCTCGACGAGATCGGGCAGATCGTGCCCGGCAAGGACGAGATCTACAACCCGAAGACCAAGAAGTGGAAGTACACCGGCTTCGAACGGCGCTTCCCGACCTACCCGGCGATCTTCCTGATGGACAACGGGAAGCTCTTCTACTCCGGTTCGAACGCCGGCTACGGACCGGCCGACATCGGCCGTGACCCGGGCATCTGGGACCTGGACACCAACAAGTTCCAGAAGATCCCGGGCATGAGCGACCCCGACAAGCTCGAGACCTCCGCCACGGTGATGCTGCCGCCCGCCCAGGACCAGAAGTTCATGGTCATCGGCGGTGGCGGCGTCGGCGAGTCCGAGAAGTCGAGCAAGAACTCCCGGCTGGTCGACCTCAAGGACCCGAAGCCCAGCTTCAAGGACGGCGCCACCCTGGACAAGGGCACGCGCTACCCGAGCGCCTCGCTGCTCCCGGACGACAGCGTGCTCGTCACCGGCGGCTCCGAGGACTACCGCGGACGCGGCGGCTCCAACATCCTCGAGGCACGGACGTACGACCCGAAGAGCGGCGACTACCAGCGCGTGGCCGACCCGCGGGTGGGACGCAACTACCACTCCGGCTCGGTGCTGCTGCCCGACGGCCGGTTGATGATCTTCGGCTCCGACTCGCTGTTCGCCGACGACGCCAACACCAAGCCGGGCGTCTTCGAGCAGCGGATCGAGATCTACACCCCGCCGTATCTCTACCGGGACTCCCGCCCGGCGATCAGCGGCGGCCCCAAGAGCATCAAGCGCGGCGCGTCCGGCACCTTCAAGAGCCCGCAGGCGTCGAAGCTCACGACCGCGAAGCTGATGCGCCCGAGCGCGGTCACCCACGTCACCGACGTCGACCAGCGTTCCATCGCGCTGAAGATGACGAAGACGGCGGACGGATTCGAGGTCACCGTGCCGAAGAACCGATCCCTCGTACCGTCCGGCTGGTACATGCTCTTCGTGACGGACGCCAAGGGCACGCCGTCCGAAGCCGTCTGGGTCGAGGTTCCCTAAGAGGTCGTGGCCGGCCGGGTACCGGCATCAGTAAGGGGGTTGCTCCCGCAGTGTCTGCGGGAGCAACCCCCTTACTCGTCCTGCGGGCTCGTCCTGTGGCCGGGCAGGGGCCGGCGGGCGAAGTCCTCAGACCCCGCCCGCTCGCCTACTTGGTGTTGCGGGCCAGTTCGAGGGCGTAGCGTGGGTGCCAGTCTCCGGCTTTGGGTCCGCCTTTGCAGTCGCCGTCTGATTCTCCCGGTCGTTTGATCCAGAGGTAGGCGGTGACGAGGGGGTCGCCGGTTTTGGTGGTGGGTGGTTCGCCGAGTGCGCGGCCTGGGGGGTTGCACCAGTTTTCTTTGGGGTCGCCTTGGGTGTAGGGGCCGTTGCCGTTGCGGCTGGTGTCGATGACGAAGGGTTTGTTTCCGACTTTCGCGGAGAGTTTCCTGCCGAAGTCCTTGCTGGCCGCGGTGGTCTGGAAGTTGGAGACGTTGACGGCGAAGCCGTCGGCTTGGGCGATGCCTGCCCACTGGAGGGGTTCGAACAGGGAGTCCGGGTGTGACCAGCCGGCGTTGCCCGCGTCGAGGTACACCTGGGTGGCGGGTTGCTTCTTGAGGCGGGCGATGGCGCCCTTCAGCAGGTCGTAGCGCTCTTCGTGGTACTGGTCCGGGGTGCAGCCGTCCACGAGGTGCAGCAGTGCGTCGGGTTCCAGGATCACCGTGGCGCGCCGGTCGCCGATGCCTTTGGCGACCTTGTCGACCCATGTACGGTAGGCGTTCCCGTCGGCGGCGCCGCCCTTGGAGTACTGGCCGCAGTCGCGGTGCGGGATGTTGTAGAGCACCAGCAGGGCGTCACGGTCGGCCTTCTGCGCCGCTTCCGTAAGCCCCTTGGCCTCCGCCTCGGGCTTGTCGGGGCCGATCCACTCGCCCACCGGCTGCCCGGCGATCTTCTGGATCAGCGCGGCCTTCTTCTGGTCGCCGCCTTCGCGGTACGCGGCGACCTGCCGCGCCGCCTTGCCGTCGGGATTGACCCAGAACGGATCCGTGCCCTTGGGCTGCTGGGCAACCGGCGGCCGGTCGTCCCCACCGTCGTCGGAGGACGAACACCCCGACAGCAGCAGCGCGACTCCCACGACGGCCGCCCCCCAGCGGACCCGCCCGGCGAAACTGCCGTACATCCACTCCCCCTTGGTGCATGGTGCATAGTGGCCAGACCACACATCCGGCGCCCCGCTCCCGGACAAGACCGGCAGAACGCATCCTGTCAGATCCCGCGGGCGTCCGTCAGATAGGCCGACACCACCACGTTTGCCGTATAGGACTGTGTTGAACGGTCGAAAGTTCCCCCGCAGGTGATCAACCTCAGTTCCGCCCTGCCGGGCTGCCTTGCCCCGTACACCTTCCGGGCGTCGAACCGGTCCCGGCTGACGACCTGGACGTCGTCGATGGTGAACTCGGCGACCGAGCCGTCGGTCCGGGTGACCCTGATCTTCTGGCCGGGGCGGGCCGCGCTGAGCCCGTAGAAGACCGCCGGTTCGGTCGCGGTGTCGACATGGCCGACGAACAGCGCCGCACCCGCGGCCCCCGGTTCGGTGCCGGACCCGAACCAGCCCACCGTCTGCGCCATGGCGTACGGCGGCGGTTCGACCGCGCCCGACGCGTCCAGACCACGGGTCACGACCGGGGCCCTGACCCCGATCGAAGGGATCTCCACCTTGCTGGGTCCGGCCGGGCGCAGCGGATCGTGGGCGGGGGGCAGCGGTACGCCGAGGGGCCGGCCGACCGCGGCCACATCTCCGGTCCTGGGGGCAGAGCTGCCGCCGGGCCCGTCCGCCACGCCTCGCCCCCACAGCCACAGACCGAGGAGCAGCACCGCCCAGGCCACGCCCGTCAGCAACCGGCCGCTTCCCGCGGGGGGTGTGGGGGAAGCGTCACCGCCCGATGGCACGGCCGTCAGTCCTTGTCCGTGGCGTCCACGCGGCGGCGCCGTGCACTGCGGAAGGCGACGGCGATCGCCGCGACGGCGGCAAGGACCAGCCCGACCACGGTGTGCGGGGTACCCGGCCCCTGCCGGCCGGTGTGCCGGGAGCCGTCGGCGGCGAAGGACGTGGCGGTTCCGCCGCCGCCTGCGCGTACGGGCGCGTACGGGGTGTTCTCCGGATCCGGGTCCCCGCCCTCGTCCGCGTCCCCGTCGTCCCGGCCGTCGAGATCGATCTCCACGTCGTCCTGGTTCTTGTCGCGGCCCTGGTTCTTGTCGCGGCCCTGGCCCTTGTCCCGGTCACCGCCGTCGTCGCGCTTCTTGTCGCGGTCGGTGCCGCCGTCGTCGCGCTTCTTGTCCCGGTCGGTGCCCTCGTCGCGCTTCTTGTCGCGCTCTTGGTCGCGGCTCTTCTCCTGCTCCCAGGTCTTGTTCTGGTTCCAGCTCTGCTTCGGCTTGGGGCTCTGGTCCCCGTCCCCCTCCTCCCGGGCGGTGCGGGCCGTGCCGGCCGCGCCCTGTTCCCGGCTGCCGCAGAGGGTTCCGGTGACGAGCGTGCCGGAGCCTGCGCCTGCTGCGGCGCTCGTGTCTCCGAGCAGTGGGCCCTTCGGGCCACCGACCCCGGACAGCTCGGCGTCCAAGACGTACACCTCAGGTGCGGCGGCGGCCGCCCGGTCCTCGCAGTCACCGGTACGCGCCGGTGCGTCGGCCGCGGGCCGGACGGCGTGGCCGGGAGGGGCCGTCACCGGCCCGCCGTCCGCCGCGTACACGGTTCCGGCTGCGGGCGCCAGCAACAGGAGACCGCCGGCCGCCCCTACGACACGGAGAGCAATGGAAACAGAACGCATTGTGAACCTCCTGGTATCAGTAGATTCACGCGCTTCGCCCGTTTCCGCATCTCCAGGGAACCCGGATGGGTCAATCCCGGGGGCGGAAAGGAGGCCGTTCGGGGGCAGGCCCGCGCGGCCCGCCATGCGCACCGGAGGGGTGCATCGGCGGGTCCACAGCCGCCTAGGTCCTGTCCGGGCGATCTTTGAGGATTGGCCCGCGGCGTCAGATGCGGTGCATCGCAAGGCGAAGGATCGTCCTCGTACTGGGCGTACTCGGACGACTCCGACAACGCAGCGTGGGGGTACCTCCCAGCGGTAGCTGGGGGAGGGCCGCAGCTGTCGTCGCGGGCCCGAGAAGATCGCCCGGACAGGACCTAGCTCGGGTCAGATCCTGTCGATGAGGTCCGCGATCGAGTCGACGACCTTGGACGGCCGGAACGGGTAGCGGTCGATGTCCGCCGCGGTCATCACACCCGTCAGCACCAGGAACGTCTGCATGCCCGCCTCCAGGCCGGCCAGCACATCGGTGTCCATCCGGTCACCGATCATGGCGCTGGTCTCGGAATGCGCACCGATGGCGTTGAGCCCGGTCCGCATCATCAGGGGATTCGGCTTGCCCGCGAAGTACGGCTCCTTGCCGGTGGCCTTGGTGATCAGCGCGGCGACCGAACCGGTCGCGGGCAGCGGCCCCTCGAGACTCGGACCGGTCGCGTCCGGATTGGTCCCGATGAAGCGCGCTCCTTCGTTGATCAGCCTGATCGCCTTCGTCAGCGCCGTGAAGCTGTAGGTGCGGGTCTCACCGAGGACCACGTAGTCCGGGTCCTGGTCGGTGAGGATGTACCCGATGTCGTGCAGGGCCGTGGTCATCCCTGCCTCGCCTATGACATAGGCGCTGCCACCCGGACGCTGGTCGTCCAGGAACTGCGCGGTGGCCAGTGCCGACGTCCAGATGTTCTCGGCGGGCACGTGCAGACCCATCCGTGACAGCCGGGCGTGCAGGTCACGCGGGGTGTAGATGGAGTTGTTCGTGAGCACCAGGAAGGGCCTGCCGGTCTCCTGGAGCTTCTTGAGGAAGGCGTCTGCCCCGGGAATGGGCACGCCCTCGTGGATGAGGACACCGTCCATGTCGGTGAGCCAGGATTCGATCGGCTTGCGCTCTGCCATGAAGCGGACTCCTGCCGTACGCGCGCAGTGCGAGGTGCGGGGTGCTGTCGGGGGCGCCGTCACGACGATGTACCGGCGCCCCCAGCCTAGGCGGTGTCCTCCGGATCGGTCCCCGCTCCGGAAGCAATGCTTTCCGCGGTCAGGAAGCCGTGACCTTCACCCCGTCGATCACCCAGTACCAGTTGTTGTGGCCGGTGTAGCGGAAGCGGAAGCTCACGCTGGAGGCACCGGCCGGGACCGGGACGGACAGCGACTGCGGTTGTGACACCACGTCCGAGGTGTAGCTCTTGACGACCGCGGGGGTGCCGCCGTTGAACGAGGCCAGGATCCGGGCGCTCTGGCTGCCCTCCTGGCGGTAGAGCGTGGTGAAGTCGAGCCGCACCGTGGTCTTGCCGCTCACGTCGTACGCCGGGCTGACCAGTGTGGAGTCGTACACGCCCGAGTTCGCCTTGTCGTCCCACTCGTCGGAGTCGGCGACCGCGAAGACGCCGCGCGCACGGACGTTGAGCTCCCGCCACTGGTCACGCTGTGTACGGGACCAGAACTCGTTGGTGGCGAAGGACCAGCCGTGCCATTCGGCCACCCCGCCCGTGCCCATGGCGTTGTCGATGACCGACCAGCCGCTGGGCGCGGTGCGGGTGAAACCGAGGACGCCGGCCGGGATGCCGGTCTCGTCCACCCGTGTGCCCAGCGAGGACTGCAGCGTGTCGAACGGGTCGGCGGAGCGGTCCTGGACGGGCCTGCCGTCCAGCCCCCAGGCCGGGTCGGGGGTGACGCCGAGCTGCTTGAAGACGGTCGCGGCGACATCGACGAGCCGGGTGTCGATGGGGCGGGCGCCCGCGGCGATACCGGGGCCCTGGGCGAGGACGAAGGTCCGCCGCTCCTCGATGGAGCTGCCGCCGTGGCCGCCGGCGTCCATGTGGCCGTGGTCGGTGGCGACGATGACGGTCCAGCGCTCGGTGGCGTAGGACGGGCGGGCCTTGATCGCGGCGAGGAGCCGGCCCACGTAGGAGTCCTGGACGGAGATGGCCTCGAGGTACTTCTGGCCGGTGCCCTGGCCGTGCGCGACCTCGTCGGTCTCGCCGAAGTAGACGAAGAGGACGTCCGGGTTCTGGTTCCGCAGAATCGATTCGGTCTCGGTGGCGATGGTGGCGTCGTGGACCGCGTAGCCGCCCGCGTCACCGTCCAGGACCAGCTTGGCGTCGGCGCCGGGGGTGACCGTGCCCTGGGTGTCCAGCGGCTTCCAGTCGACGGCGGCCTAGGTGGACAGCTCCGGCCGCACCTGGGCGAGACGGGCGAGGAAGCCGGGGTACCTGCCGTAGTTCTTGCCGATGAAGGTGTTGTCCCGCACGCCGTGCTTGTCGGGCCAGACACCGGTGGAGATGGTCGACCAGCCGGGCCCGGAGGAGGTCGCGGCCATCGGGCTGGAGTAGAGCAGGGACATACCGTATGTGCCGTTCGCCATCATCGACTTGAGGTGCGGCGCGTCGGCCGCGTCGATCCGGTCGTGGCGCAGGCCGTCCATACCGATCACCAGCACCTTGTCCTTGCTGGTGCCGTTCGGAAGGGTCGGGGCCGCGGCATGGGCGGTGGGGGCGGCCGCGAGGGATACGGCGGTCGCGGTGGCGGCGACCGCTGCGGTGGCGGCGCCTGCGGCGAGCACGGTACGGCGGGGAATGCCGGAAGTCGGCATCGGGGGTCCTCCGTCGGGGAGTGGTGGCCTGTCGATGGGGTCGCGCCCAGCCCAACGCCCCTGTCGAAGCAGGGGCGTTGGTCCGTACCCGTTATGATTCCGCGACAATTCGTCGGCCACCAGGGCCCGGGAGTGAACTCTTGGCTTCGAGTCAGCTGCCGGTGGCGGTCTTCCACGAACCGATGTACTTCTGCAGGTTCATGTCGATGTCCTTCCAGTTCGGCTCGAAGACCTGGACGCCGTCGAGGATCTTCGCCAGCTCGATGGCGTTGGCGTCGGTGGCCTTGACGTCGCTGCGTGAGGAGAAACCGCCGCCGATCTCGCTGACCTGCTTCTGCGCCTTCTCGCTCAGCAGGTAGTCGAGCAGCTTCTTGCCGTTCTCGGCGTGCGGGGCCTTGTTCACCAGACCGGCGGCGTACGGGAGCGCGAACGTGGTCGGCTTGCCGCCGTCCTTCGCCGGGAACCAGATGCCGAGGTTCGGCATCGACCGCGACTGGGCGAAGTTCATCTGGACATCGCCGTTGGCGACGAGGATCTCGCCCTTGTCGACCTTGGGAGCGAGCTTGGAGGTGGAGGAGGACGGGCCGACGTTGTTTGCCTGGAGCTGCTTCAGATAGGCCATCGCCTTCTCTTCGCCGCCGAAGTCGTGCATGGCCTTGATCACGACGGCGGTGCCGTCGCCCGCGACACCGGGGGTCGAGTACTGGAGCTTGTCCTTGAACTTGTCGTCGAGCAGCTCCTCCCAGGTCTTCGGGGCCTCGGTCAGCTCCTTCTTGTTGTAGACGAAGCCGAAGAAGTTGTTGACGACCGAAGTCCACTTGCCGTCACCGGACTTGTCGGCGCCGTTCACCTTGTCGGAGCCGGCCGGCTCGTACGTCTGGAGCAGGTCCTTGGAGTCGGCCTGCTGGATGAACGGCGGGAGGGTGACGAGCACATCGGCCTGCGTGTTGTTCTTCTCGCGGGCCGCACGCTGCACCATCTCGCCGGAGCCGCCCTCGACGTACTCGACCTTGATCCCGGTCTCCTTCTCGAAGTCCTTGAAGGCCCGGTCGTACCAGCCGTCACCGTTCTCCCCCTTGAGGCCGTCCGCGCTGTAGACGGTGACGACCTTCTCGTCCGAGGAGTCGCCTCCGCAGGCCGTGAGGGTGGAGACGAGGGTGAGGCTGCCGGTGACGGCGGCGATCGTGCTGATGCTGCGACGCATGACGACGGAAACTCCTTGCGGAATGAGGGCGGATACCCGGGGGTGGAGCGGACGGACCGCGGCGAGTCGGACGACCGGTGGAGCGGAGGGCCGGTCGATCCGCTGGTGCGGGGGGGGTGCAGGTGGTACGGGAAAGCGCAGGGTGCGTGATCAGCCGGTCGGGTGCAGACGGCGATCAGCGATAGGAGGCCTTGGTGCGGATACGGGATACGGCGAGCAGGACGAGCAGTGTCGTGGCCATGAGGACCACGGCGACGGCGGAACCGGTGAACAGCGAGCCGCGGTCGGTCGCCGTGAAGATCAGCACCGGCAGCGGCACCCAGTCCGGCGGGTAGAGCATCATCGTGGCGCTCAACTCGCCCATGGACAGGGCGAAGCAGAGTCCGGCGGCCGCGTTCAGCGACGGCAGCAGCAGAGGCAGCTTCACCCTCCACAGGACGTACGAGGGACGGGCGCCGAGGCTGGCCGCCGCCTGCTCGTACATCGGGTCGAGACGTACGATCGCGGCCGAAACCGACTGGTAGGCAAACGCCGTGACAAGAACGGTGTGCGCCAGGATCACGATCCAGCGGGTGCCGTTGAGGAGCATCGGCGGCTGTGAGAACGCGACCAGCACGGCCAGCCCGACCACCACGGACGGTACGGCCACCGGCAGCATGAACAGCGCGTCGAGGAAGCGGCGTCCGCGCTTCCTCAGCGCGGCGGCGGCCAGGGCCGCCCAGGTGCCGGTGGTGAGCGCCAGCAGGCTCGCGGCGACCGCGGTGACCAGGCTGGTGGTGAGCGCCTGGAGGGATTCGCCGCGCACGGCGGAGGCGTAGTGCTCGGTGGTCGGGCCCGAAGGGAACGCCCCGGACCAGTTCGTCGACAGCGACGCCGCGGCGATCACCAGCAGCGGCAGGGCGAAGAGCGGCAGAAAAAGGGCGAAGAACAGGGCCCAGGTGGCCCATTTGCCCGTACGGCTATGCACCAGCACGCTTGCTCACCACCCGGTAGAGGCCGTAGAGGCCCACGGAGATCACGACGTTGACGACGGCGACCACGCACGCGGCCGCGTAGTCGGATTCGAGGATCGCCTTGCCGTAGACGAGCATCGGGAGCGTGGTGACGCCCTTGGCACCGGTGAAGAGCACGATGCCGAACTCGTTGAGGCACATGACCAGTACGAGGCTTCCGCCGGCCGCCAGCGCGGGGAGCGCCTCGGGCAGGATCACCTGCCGGACGATCCTGGCCGGCCGTGCGCCGAGGGAGGACGCCACCTCCAGTTGGGCGGTGTCCAGCTGGGAGAACGCGGCCAGCAGCGGGCGCATCACGAAGGGCGTGAAGTACGTGATCTCGGCGAGCAGCACGCCCCAGGGCGTGGTGAGGAAGTGGAACGGGCCGTCCGGCGCGCCCGTGACGTCCGTCCACAGCCCGTTGGCCATGCCCACGGTGCCGTAGACGAACAGCAGGGCGAGGGTGATCAGGAAGGACGGGAAGGAGAGGAACACGTCGATGAACTTCGCCACCGCCTTCCCACCGGGGAACGGCACGAAGGCGATGATCAGCGCGAGCGTGAACCCGAGCACCAGACAACCGGCGGTCGATCCCACCGCCAGCCACACGGTGGTGGTCAGTGCGTCGCGGAACGCCTCGGAGGCGAAGACGCCGGCGTAGACCCCGGGGGTGAGGGATTCCCGGACGACCAGGGCCAGCGGGTAGAGGAACACCAGCCCGAGGACGGCGACGGGCGGCAGCGCCCACAGGAGTGCCGTGAGTCCCCGTCCCGCTCCGGCGGCGGTCTTCGCACCGGGCGGGGCGCCGAGGGCGAGGGGCACCGCGACCGCACCGGGTGCGGAGTCCCGCAGTGCCGTGAGGCGTTCACCCGGACTAGCCATCGGTGACCCCCGCACCGAGCAGCACCGCGTCCTCGGGCGCGAAGTGCAGCGTGACCGTGTCCCCGAGGACCGGGGACTCGCGCAGCTCCCGGAGGTCCGCCTTGAGACGGTGGCCGTCGACGTCCACGTACAGCCGGTGCGTGGATCCGCGCCACTGGACCTCGGCGATGCGGCCGCGCAGTGCATTGGGCCCTTCACCGAGGCCGACGAGGTGCGGCCGGACGCACAGGGTCGCGTTCGCACCCGGTGCCACGTCGCCGGTCGGCACCTTCAGTTCCGCGCCCGCGAACGACACCGTGTCCGAACCGACCGTCACCGGCAGCAGATTGGCGTTGCCGACGAACGACGCGGTGAACTCGGTGCGCGGCCGCCGGTACAGGTCCTGCGGAGTGCCGCAGTCCTGGAGCCTTGCCTGGTCCATGACCGCGATGCGGTCGGCCAGGGTGAGTGCCTCGACCTGGTCATGGGTGACGTACAGGATGGAGACGTCCGGCAACTCGCGGTGCAGCCTGGCCAGTTCCGCCAGCATTCCGGAGCGCAGCTGGGCGTCGAGCGCGGACAGCGGCTCGTCGAGCAGAAGTACCTGCGGCCGGATCGCCAGCGCGCGGGCGATCGCGACGCGCTGCTGCTGTCCGCCGGAGAGCTCGCGCGGATAGCGCTTGGCGTAGGCGGCCATGCCGGTCATCTCCAGCGCTTCGGCGACCCGTCCGGGTATCTCGCTCTTCGGCGCCTTCTGGGCCTTCAGTCCGAACGCCACGTTGTCCTGGACCCGGAGATGCGGGAAGAGGGCGTACTGCTGGACGACCATGCCGATGCCCCGCCGGTGCGGGGGGAGCGCGGTGACATCGCGGTCACCGATGAACACCCGCCCGGAGACGGGCCGTACGAACCCGGCTACCGCGCGCAGGGCGGTGGTCTTGCCGGAGCCGGAAGGCCCGAGCAGGGCCATGACCTCGCCCGGCTCGACGGTCAGATCGAGCGAGTCGAGGACGGTGGTGCCGCCGTAGGCGACGCTGACGCGGTCGAACCGGATGCCGCTGCGGGTGCCGGTTCTGCCGGTGCCGTGGGCGCTGTTGGTGCTCGTGGTGCTGGTACTTGCGGTGCTGGTACTTGTGGTGCTTTTGGTGCCGCTGGTGGTGTCCGTGGGGACACGAGTGCGGCTCATATGTCCTCCTCCCTGAGAAGGCCGGGCAGTTCGGTCACGGAACGGAGCACATGGGTGGCCCCGGCCCCGGAGAGCCCTGTGGCGTCATGGGCGCCGGTGAGCACACCAGCCACCACACGCGCCCCAGAACGCACACCGCACATCATGTCGTAGGAGGTGTCACCCGCGACCGCGATCTGCTGAACCCCGTCGGCGGCACCCGTCCGCAGGAAGGCGGCCAGCACCATGTCCGGGTACGGGCGGCCACGGCCGCCTGCGTCCGCCGGGCAGAGCGTGAGCGGGACCAGGCCCTGCCAGCCGAGCGCGTCGAGGATCGCGTCCTGGGTGACCCGGGCGAAGCCGGTGGTGAGGACGACGGTCCTGCCCTGCTCCCGGAGCTCTTCGATGGCGGCACGGGCACCGGGGATCTCGGCGATACGGCCCCCGTCGACCAGTTCGCCGTACGCCTCCTCGAAGGCCTTGTTCGCCGCCTGGGCCCTGGCCTCGTCGCCGAAGAGATGGCGGAAGACGGAGATCTTGGACTCGCCCATGGTGGCGCGGACGTAGTCGAGCTTCCCGGCGTGGTCGGGCGTGCCGGGCTCGACACCGAGGCGCTGCGCGGCGGCGGAGAACGCCTGCTCCACGAGACCACCGTCGGCGACGGTGGTGCCGGCCATGTCGAGGACGACGAGGCGGATCCCCCCGGTCCCGGCGGCTCCGGCAGCGCCGGCCGTCCCGGCGGTGTTGTGCGTGGTCATGTGGTTCACCAGCCCAGTTCGTTCGCGGTTGTCTCGGCGATGGCGGGCGAACAGGTCATCCCGCGCCCGCCCGGTCCTGTCACCAGCCATACGCCGTCCCGCACCTGCTGGCGGTGGACGACGCGGGTGGTGTCGGTGCACTGCGCGTACACCCCTGCCCAGCGCCGGCGGATCGCCGGCAGCGGCCTGCCGAGGAAGCCCTCGATGACCTCGGTGAGGTGCTCGTAGGGGTCCTCCACGGTGTCGAAGGCGAAGGGGTGCTCGTATTCGTGGGTGTCGCCGATGGTCAGGCCGCCGTCGAGACGCTGCACCATCAGCAGCTGCATCTTGTGCGCGGCGGCGGTGGGCTGCTGCGCCTGACCGGCGTTCAGCACGTCGAGGGCCCCGGACCGGTACGCCGGGTAGTAGCGGAAGGAATCGGCGTCGGCGATGGAGGTGGTGAGCGCCTCGCCGAGCGGGGCGGTCTGCGCCATCTGGAGGCGGACACGCCGCACGGGCAGGTCGGGGACCAGTTCACGCACGAGGCCGCCCAGCCAGGCGCCCGTGCACAGGACGACGGCGTCGCCGCTGTGCACAACACCGTGGTCGTCACGGACGGATGTGCGCCCGTGCGCGTTCTGCTCGACGACCTCACGGACCTCGCGACCGGGCAGGAAGGTGTAGCGGCCGGACGCCAGCAGGGCCTGGCGCAGAGCGAGTTGCGCGACGCGCGGTTCCACCGCCGCGTCGCGCTCGCAGTACAGGGCGGCGTCGAACGCGCCGCGCAGGGCGGGGTTGACGACGCGTGCTTCGTCGGCGGTGACCAGCTTGTAGCCGCGGGCGGCGGCGTCCGGGCGTGCGACGGCCGCTTCGGCGACGGCGAGTTCGAGGTCGCCGCGGACCGGGGTCAGCGACCCGATGCCCCGGAAGCCGAGCCCGGGGACCCGGGCGCCGACGCTCTCCCACAGCTCCCGCGCCCGCAGCGCGGTCTCCAGCTCTTCGCCCCCGGCCCGGCCACTGATCCAGATCTGGCCGAAGTTGCGCAGGCTGGCTCCTCGGGCCTCGGCCTCCCTCTCGATATGGACGACCTCGTGGCCGCGTTCCACTGCATGCCAGGCGTGCATGGTTCCCACCACGCCGGCTCCTACGACGATGACTCGCATGGCCGCAACGCTCCTCGCGGTGGGTGTCATTCCGGCAACGAGGCGATGAACGGGCCATCAAGCTTGGACTAGACCCGTTATGCATTCGCTACCAAACGGGGGTGCCGTGGGGCTCCGCGCGAGATCGTGAGCCGCTGAGGCGTGCGGAGAACCAGCCGCCGAGATGTACGGAGAATCAGCCGTCGATGTGTGCGGACAACCAGCCGTCGATGTGTGCGGAGAATCAGCCGCTGAGGTGTGCGGAGAAGCTGAAGCGGTCACCCCGGTAGAGCGCGCGCACACGCTCCAGCGGCCGCTTGGCCGTGTCCCGCGAGACTCGGTGGATCAGCAGCATCGGCAGCGCGGGCGGAGTACCGATGAGCAGCGCCTCCCGCGGCGTCGCCAGCACCGTCTCGATCCGTTCGTCCGCGTCGCCGAACTCGATTCCCAGCCGGTCGCGGAGATAGGCGTAGAACGAGGAGTCGGGGTCGAACTCGGTGTCGAGCCCGGGTACACGGGTCGCGGAGACATAGGTGCTCTCCAGACCCACGCGCTCCTCGTCGGCGAGCAGGACGCGCTCCATGTGCCAGACCGGCTCACCCCGGGTCAGTCCGGTCTCCTCGGCGAGCCGCGCCGGGCAGGGGAAACGGTCGAGGGATACGAGGTTACGGCCGGGCGTACGGCCCTGGCGCCGCACACCCTCGGTGTAGCTCGCGAGCGACAGCGGCTGCTCGAGCTTGGGGCCCGCGACGACGGTGCCCCGGCCCTGGCGCCGCAGCCGCCCCTCGAGGAGCAGCTCGCGCAGCGCCTGGCGCACGGTCTCGCGGGAGACTTCGAACCGTATGGCGAGATCGCGCTCGGTGGGCAGCAGCCCGCCTTCGCCCAGCTCGTCTATCAGTGCCGTCACACGCGCCTTCACGGCGTAGTACTTGGGGACGCGTCCGTGCTCCGGGACGCCGGCGCGGACCGGTGCCCCGGGGGCCTGATCGTTCGGGTAGTTCGTGTCGTTCGGGTGGTCCACCGGGGGATGGTCCCAGACTCCGGTGAACGGCAGGGTCAGCGGCGCCCGGAGCGGAGCAGGTGGGCACCGGCGATGAGCATGATCCCGGCGGCGATGAGCGCGCAGACGGCGGCCCGGACACCGACGTCGTACGTGGTGCCGGTCTGGGCGAGCTCCTCGGCCTCGGGCGGGACCGCGAAGGGATCCTCACCGGGCTCGGACGGCCTCCCGTAGGGCTGCTGCTCCTCGGACGCGAGCAGCGCGAAGCGGTAGTCCGCCGACTCGCCCACCCAGTCTCCGTCGGCGCCGCGGCGCTGGACGACGGCCGCATTGGCGACGACGGAGTCGGCGAGCGTGTCCACGGCGGGGAAGGACAGACGCACGGGGACGGTGACGCTGCCGCGGCCCGGGACGGCGAAGCCGCCGAACTCGTCCGCGGACGGTGACGTCCCCGCGCTGCGCGTGCCGCCGAACGCTCCGACGGCCTCGCCCTGGTCGGTCGGCACGAAGGTGACGGGCCACCAGGTCCCGTGCGCCTTGTCGAGGAACTCCATCCGGATCCGGGCCGGGGTCAGCACATGGTCCCGGCCCGTGAGGACGACGACCGGATGGATGTTCACGCAGGGGTGGGTGGTGGTGTTGGTCATCACGACCGAGAACTCACCGTAACCGGCACCGGCTCGGTACGACGCCGGGCCGCCCTCGATCCGGGTGCCGAGAGGGAAGACGGAGGCGCTTACGTTGCCGCAGAACGGTTGGGGCGCGGGGGCGGGGGTGGCGGCCGGCACGGGAAACACAGGGCCGCGCACGCCAGGAGCCGGAGAGCTGGGCGCCATGAGGGTGGGTGCCGCTGCGGGCGGGAGCCCGAGTGAGGGCGCCGCGAATGCGGCCGGCGCCTGCACGAGCATGACGGCCGGGACGGCCGCGGCCGTGGCCGCTCCGGCGGCGAGGGCGCGCCACAGTCGCATGGGGAACCCTTCGCTCCGGGGGCTTGCTCCGGACCAGACGCTGCCATGTGCGAGCCGGTTGCCACGGGACCACCACGCCCCGCTGGTCGGACAGTCACACCATTACGCCCACTCGGCCCAGGGTTCGTGTCGGGTGTACGACTCTCGGAGCCTCTCTGAGCCCGGCCGCGCTGTCGGCCGGTGCGGCGAGTGGGGGTACCTCCCACGCCCACGCCCCAAGGCAGTGGGGGCGTGCCGGGCGCCGAGACGCCGCGGAGATCCGTCAGAAGCCCCCTAGCCGGGGTAGGACACGTAGGCCACTTCGGCCCGGCCGAAGACGGGCGCGAGGACCAGCTGGGCCGCGCCCTCGGCGACCCGGTAGGCGCCGCCGCCCGCGGGTGCCACCAGCACCCGGCTGCGTGAGTCGAGAGCAGAGCGCACGCCCCGTACGAACTCGCCTTCGGCCGCGGCGACGACCCGGCCGCCGAGCAGCACCTGCTCGATGTCGAGCAGCTGCGCCAGATTGGCCACGCCGATACCGAGCACCCGCGCGGCCTCGGCGATGTCACCGCGCTCGGCGGCCGACAGACACATCACCTCGATACAGCCGCGCTTGCCACAGGGGCACAGGGGCCCGTCGAAGTGGACGACCTGATGTCCGAACTCGCCCGCCCCGGTCCGCGCTCCCCGGTGCAGCGCGCCCGCGAGGACGAGGCCCGCGCCGATTCCGGTACCGAGGTGCAGATAAGCGAAATCGCCGACCTCTCCGCGCAGCAGGAGTCCGAGGGCGGCGGCGTTGGTGTCCTTGTCCAGCACGACCGCCAGGCCCAGCCGGTTGGCCAGCTCGTCCCGCAGCCGGTAGCCGTCCCACTCCGGGTAGCCGGTGACGCGCAGGGGCACCCCGGTGCGGTGGTCGAGCGGCCCGGGCATGGCGACTCCGACGCCGAGCACGCGGGTAGCGGGCCCCTCGGCGGAAGGCCCTTCGGCGGAACCCTCGGCAGACGGCGCGGCGGGGTCCCCGGTAAACCGCTCGGCCGAGCCCGCTTCCTCTGCGGCCTGCCCCGTGCCACCGTCCCCCGCTGCGGACAGCGGCCGCCCGGTGGGCACCGGCATCCTGGCGGGCGAATCCGCCAGCAGCGCCCTGACCTGGTCGGCCACACGCTCCGTGACGACATCCGGGCCGGCGCCGAGATCGGCCGTAACCGCCCGGGACGCCACCTGGGTGCCGGCCAGATCGAGCAGCACGGCGGTCAGCTCGTCCCGGTCTATCTGCACTCCGACCGCGTACGCGGCCGACGGGACCAGCCGCAGGACCGTGCGCGGCTTGCCCCCGGTCGAGGCGCGCCGTCCGGCCTCCGTGACCAGTTCCTCGTCCCGGAGCCTGGCCGTGATCTTGCTGACGGCCTGCGGGGTCAGGCCGGTGCGCTCGGCGAGCTCCAGCCGGCTGATGCCGTCCTCGCCCGCGGTGCGCAGCAGATCGAGCACCAGCGCCGCGTTGTGGTTGCGCAGCAGTGGCAGGTTTACGCCCGGGCCGACGCCCCAGCCGCCCGCCGCGGCAGCACCGGCGCTCTCTCCGGATGCTCCGATCGCTCTGGCCCAGTTCACCCTCACCCTTCCATTGTGCCCCCCGCTTGCAGTTTGGCAACAGCGTTGCTTAAGTGGTGGTGTGACTCGTTCAGCCTCTTCCCCCCTCCGGGTCGGCCTCGTCGGCTACGGCCTCGCAGGCTCCGTCTTCCACGCCCCGCTGATCGCGTCGACCGAAGGCCTGGTCCTGGACACGGTCGTGACATCGAGCGAGGAGCGCCGTGAGCAGGCGCGGTCCGAGTTCCCGGGGGTGCGTTTCGCCGACGCTCCCGAAGAGCTGTGGCCGCGCGCGGACGAACTCGATCTGATCGTGATCGCGTCCCCCAACAAGACCCATGTGCCGGTGGCCACCGCCGCCCTCGAGGCCGGTCTTCCGGTCGTCGTGGACAAGCCGATCGCGGGCACGGCCGCCGAGGCACGGGCGCTCGGCGCCCTCGCCGCGCAGCGCGGACTGCTGCTCACGGTCTTCCAGAACCGCCGCTGGGACAACGACTTCCGCACTGTGCGCAGGCTCGTCGAGGGCGGTGAACTCGGCGACATCCAGCGCTTCGAATCACGCTTCGAACGCTGGCGGCCGCAGCTCAAGGGCGGCTGGCGCGAGTCGGGGGACCCCGAGGAGTTCGGCGGGCTGCTGTACGACCTGGGCAGCCATGTCGTCGACCAGGCGCTCGTTCTCTTCGGCCCGGCGGTACAGGTGTACGCGGAGTCCGACGTGCGCCGTCCGGGCGCGCAGACCGACGACGACACCTTCATCGCCGTCACCCATGCGAACGGGGTGCGTTCGCACCTGTACGTGAGTGCCACCACCGCCCAGCTCGGCCCGCGCTTCCGGGTGCTCGGCTCGGCGGCGGGCTACGTCAAGTACGGGCTCGACCCGCAGGAGGCGGCCCTGCGTGACGGCGAGCGACCGTTCCGCGGGGGCGCCGGCTGGGGTGTGGAACCGGAGCAGATGTGGGGCAGGATCGGTTCGGGCGAGTCCCCGCTCACCGGCGGAGGGCGGCCCGTCGAGACCCTCCCCGGCGACTACCCGGCTTTCTACGCCGCGGTCGCCGAGGCTCTGCGCACCGGCACCCCGCCCCCGGTCACCGCCGGAGAGGCCGCCGCCACCCTGGACGTCCTGGAAGCGGCGCGCCGCTCCGCCCGTGAGGGCATCGCCGTGGAGCTCGGCGCATGAACGACACCCCGGACTCTCCCGTGCTCCCTGGCACTCCCGGCTCGTCCACCGCTCCCGCCGTACCCGCCGTACCCGCCGTACCCGCTACAACAGGCGCGTACGTCGTACCGGCCGGTGTGCGCACCGCCGGCTCCCAGGGCACCCGGACCAGCCCGGACCGCCGGGACACCGGAAGCGCGGGAAGCGCGGGAAGCGCGGGAAGCGCGGGAAGCGCGGGAAGCGCGGGAAGCGCGGGAAGCGCGGGAAGCGCGGGAAGCGCGGGAAGCGTCGGCAACGCGGGACCGGCGTCGGACGCCGCTCGCGCCCCGGGACTCCCCGGCGCACCGGACATCGACGTACTCGAAGCCCAGGAACGGCAGCTGACGCTCCGCCGCTTCACCCACGACGAGGCCTGGCTGCTCGGCGGCATTCTGGTCGAGCTCGCCCGGGAGCGCCGGGCACCCGTCACGATCGACATCCGCCGCGGGACGCAGCAGCTTTTCCACTGCGCCCTACCGGGCACGTCCGCCGACAACGACGCCTGGATCGACCGGAAGCGGCGCGTCGTGGAGCGCTACGGCGAGAGCTCGCTCCTGGTGGGAAGCCGCTTCCGGGCCAAGGGCACCACGTTCGAGGTGTCGTCCCGTCTCGACCCGGACCGGTACGCGGCCCACGGCGGCTCGTTCCCCGTCCACGTCGACGGTGCGGGCGTCATCGGTACGGTCACGGTCTCCGGTCTCCCCCAGGCCGAGGACCACGCGATGGTGGTCGAGGCTCTGACCCGCCTCATCGCCACCTGACGCCGCGAAGGGGGTGAATCCCCCGCACCCCCTTCGCGGCCCCCTTCCGGCCCCGGGCTCGGGGGCCGGACTCAGGGCCTGGCGCTCGGGCATCGAAATCGGGCCCCGGCCGGGACAGGACTCCGGGCAGGGCGGGACTCCGGGCAGGGCGGGTTCAGGACCCGAGGTCGGGGCCGGGGGCTCCCGGCCGGGCGGGGTCAGGATCAGGCCGCCGGGCGCGGTCCTGCGACCGCCTCGGCGAGCATGCGGCGCCCGGCCCGGGTGGTGAGGACACCGCGCAGGGCCGTGTCCCGTACGGTGCGTGCGGGCGCCGAACGCAGCGTCCACGCACGGGTGGCGATGTCGGTGCGGGCGAGCACACCCAGGGCGTCGGCGCGACGCGCACGGCGCCAGGCCGCGAGCCCTTCGGCCGCCGGGCCACCGCGGGCGGTCGCACCGGGCAGTACGGCGGCCAGGGATACCGCGTCCCGCAGGCCGAGGTTGAGGCCCTGCCCGCCGACCGGACTGCACACATGCGCGGCATCGCCGATCAGCAGCACCCGCCTGCTCCCGTGGCCCGCGGCGAGACGCCGATGGGTGCGGAAGGTACTCGTCCAGCGGCATTCGCGGACCGTTGCCGTCCATCCCCGGGCCGCCGCCTCGGCGGCGAGCATCGCCAAGCCGTCCGGGCCGCTCGGCGCGGGGCCGTACGGCAGGTGCAGCACGACCCTGGCCCAGCCGTCGAGATGCATCGGCAGCACCACGAGCAGGCCGCGCGGCCCGCCGACCATGTGCACGCGCGCCGGGTCCAGCGAGGGATCCTCGACCCGCAGATCGGCGAGCTGCCACAGGCCCGCGTAGGTCCGCCCGCGAAACGCCGTACCGGCCAGGGCGCGCAGCGTGCTCGACGCACCGTCGGCCGCCACCACCCAGCGCACACGCAGCGGTTCGAGGGTGTCCGATCCCACGGTGACTCCGCCGGCGTGCTCCTCGGCCGACCGGACGGCGGCCGAGCGGTGCACCCGCACGCCCTCGCGCTCGGCCTCCGCGGCGAGCAGCCCCTCGGTCGCGCACTGCGGGACGGTCAGGATGTACGGGTACGGGGAGCGCAGCCGTGCCAGGTCGAAGCCGCCGAGCCTGCGGCCCTGCGACCACATCTCCACCGTGTCCACGCGTCGCCCCAGCGGGTGCAGCGACTCGGCCAGCCCGCTCGGAGCCAGGGCCTCCAGGGTCCGCGCGTGCAGGTCCGTCGCCCTGGACTCCGTCACCGGACCGGGACGGCGTTCCAGCACCACCACACCCAGCCCCGCCCGTGCGAGCAGCAGCGCGGCACTCAGTCCGACCGGCCCCGCCCCCACCACCGCCACATCCGCGTCGAACGCCATGGTCCGGCACTCTAACGGCGCGGCCTGCGGGGCGTGGGGCCGAGGGCCCGGTACTCGTCCGGCCATGCGTTCCTGACCACTCGTCGGGTGAATCCAGACCGCTGGTCAGGCGTTGGCGAGGCGCTGCCGCTGGCGCCCGAGACCCTCGATCTCCAGCTCCACGACGTCCCCGGCCCGCAGGAACGGCTTGGGCTCGGGCTGCCCGAGCGCCACGCCCGCGGGCGTGCCGGTGTTGATCACGTCTCCCGGGTACAGGGTCATGAACCGGCTGACGTATCGCACCACTTCGGCCACCGGGAAGATCTGATCGGCCGTGGAACCGTGCTGCTTCAGCTCACCGTTGACCCACAGGCTCAGCGTCAGCGCCTGCGGATCGGGCACTTCGTCCCGGGTGACGAGCCAGGGCCCCAGCGGGTTGAACGTCTCGCAGTTCTTCCCCTTGTCCCATGTGCCACCGCGCTCTATCTGGAACTCGCGCTCCGACACATCGTGCGCGACCACGTAGCCCGCGATGTGTGCGAGGGCTTCCTCGGCCGTCTCCAGACAGCGGGCGGTACGTCCGATGACGACCGCCAGCTCCACCTCCCAGTCCGTCTTCACACTGCCGCGCGGCACAAGCACGGTGTCGTCCGGTCCCACCACCGTGTCGGCTGCCTTGAGGAAGACGACCGGCTCGGCCGGCGCCTCGGCACCGGTCTCGGCCGCGTGGTCGTGGTAGTTCAGCCCGATGCACACGACCTTGCCGATGCCGGCGAGCGGCGGGCCTATGCGTACTCCGGCCGCCTCGAGCGCAGGCAGCTCCCCTGCCTCGCCGGCCGCCCTGATCCGGTCCAGGGCGGCGTCGTCGGCGAGCAGCTCTCCGTTGATGTCCGCCACCAGGCCGGACAGATCCCTGAGCGTTACCCCGTCCTGGTCGAGCAACGCGGGGCGCTCCGCCCCCGCCGGACCGACACGCAGCAGCTTCATGGTCTTCTCCCTGTGGTCGAGGTGATCAAAACAGCCCCGGCCGATGGAGTGCGGCCATCGGAGGTTCGGCTGATCCTCCAAGAGCTCCGGTCAGCGGGCAAGACCCCGTTCAGGGATCGGACCGCTACCTCGCGGCGGCCAATGCGCCCGCGACGGGCATGTCCCGGTAAAGGACCACCCTTTCCACCGCGCTCCAGACCGTGCTGGTGACCACATACAGCGCCGCCGCGAGCGGCACCACGGCCACCGTGATCAGCGTGGCGAAGGAGAGAAGCGGCATCACCTTGGTCACCACCCCCATGCCCGGCACTTCCTGCTGGTCCGCCGTGGCAGTCGCGGCGAACTGCCGTCGTGTGCGCACATAGGTGAACGTGGCCACCGCACCGACGATCACGAACAGTGCCGCGTACACCAGTCCCGCACCTGCGAACACCCCGCCGTCCGCGAGCATCTCCGTCCACCGCCCACCGAGCGGAGCACCGAAGAGCTCCCCGCCCAGGCTGTCCCCGGCGAAGACCTGGTAGAGCAGGAAGAACGCCGGCGCCTGCATCAGGCTGGGCAACAGCCCCGACAGCGGCGACACCTTCTCCTTGGCGTGCAACTCCAGAATCGCCTGCTGGAGCCGCTCCGGATTCCTCCCGTACTTCCTGCGCAGCCCCGCGATCTGCGGCGCAAGCCGCGCCCGGGCCTTCTGCCCCCGCGCAGCAGCCCGCGAGAGGGGAAGGACCGCAAGCCGTACGAGCGCTGTGAACAGGATGATCGCGGCTGCCGTGGCAGCCCCCTGGAACACGGGCTCGACAAGGCCGGCGAGTTGCTCGACCAACGAGGCGAAAGCGGACGTAAGGGAAGTGAAAACGGACATGGAGGCCCTCCGGGTCCCGTCGTGCCAGAAACGAATGACATGCCGGCATGACGGCCCACGAAGGGATACCGAGGATGAACGAGAGGTCAGCTGCCCCTACGCGGCCGTCGTGTACGGACGGCCAGGGGCTCGGGGCCTGGTGCGGCCCGAAGCGTCGGGATCACGCTGCGACAGAAAGGCCGTGCGCTGCTCACGGTCTCTGAGCGCCGTGCGTATTCGCGTCGGCTGAACGCGCGGTACCGACCGCGAGAGAACCACCGAACAGATCACGAGGGCGGCACCGACGGCGGCCGTGGCGGCGAGCGCGACGGCGACGGACAGCCCGATCCCCTCGGAGAGGAACACCTCGACGAGGATGAAGAGCAGCACCACGAGCGGCTGCAGCGTCCGCCACGGTCGTCCGGTCATGCCCGCCTCCTCTCCCACCTCGTCGGCTCTTCCGGGTCGCCGACTCGCCAATGCCCCGGTTCTCCGTAGTCTCCGGTTCTCCGTAGCGGCGATGCGGCCCCTCACTTGTTATACACGCGCAAAATCGACCGCGGGTTGCCCTGTGGACAACCCCGATCTCCGCCGTTCCGTACACACTCGCCGGGCACTCGCCGGGAGCCGTTGACTTGCGGCCCCTCCCCCGGTCGACACCCCGGCCACAGACGACAACCCTTAGCGCGGTCGCACCGAGGCGAGCTTCCCCCACACCACGAGCCGGTACGTCGAGGTGTACTCGGGTGTGCAGGTGGTCAGCGTCAGGTAGTGGCCCGGCTCGGCGTACCCGTATCCCGGCTTCACCCCGCTGCGCGGCACGGCTGCGATCACCCCGCCGTCCCGTGCGGAGGTCTGCGGCAGCCGCTGGTCGACCCGGTAGGTGAAGACGGCATCGCGCGTCTCGACCGCGACGGTGTCGCCCGCCCGCAGCCGGTTGATGTAGCGGAACGGCTCTCCGTGGGTGTTGCGGTGCCCGGCCACGGCGAAGTTCCCGGGCTGCCCCGGCTGGGCGGTCCCGGGGTAGTGCCCGACGTATCCCTTGTCCAGCACGCCGCGCTTCGCCGTGCCCTGGGCGACGGGAGCGACGAGACCGATCCGCGGGATGCGGAGGACGGCGTAGGCCTGGTCCCAGCGGGGAGCGCTCCGGCCCCGAGGGGTCCGGTCGGCCGGGCCGTCGCCGCCTCGGGACGCGTCCCCGGGAACCGCGGCGGCATCCGCCTCCTCACCGGCGGCCGTATCCGGCACGGGTTCTGCGGGATCGGTCCGGCTCCATTCCCGTTCCAGAGCCCGCACCTGGCGCTGCGCACCCTCCCTGGCCTGCTGGTTGGTCCACCACAACTGGTGTGCGACGAGCAGCAGGACCACGAGGCCGAAGGTCACCGCGGTCTCGGCCAGCGCCCACAGCCCCACGGCGAGCGTCACCCGGCCGCGCCGGGCGGTCCGCCGCCCCTGGACGACCACGGGCACCCGCTCAGGCGCCCGCACCGGCATCCGTTCCCGCACGGCGCGCACGATAGGGGCTGCACCTCCAACTCACCAGGGCCGTGAAGGCCCGTACGGCAGTACGGTGTGCTGCATGCGCCCCGACATCCCTGCCGACCACACCGCCGAAGCCGAGCGTCTGCTGCGCACCGCGGAGCAGTACCCGGAGGACCGTGAACCGCTGCTGCTCCAGGCCGCGGCCCATCTGGAGCTGTCGGGCGACCGCGCCCGCGCGACCGGCCTGTACGACAGCCTGCTCACGGACGGCCCGGACAGCCCCCATCTGATCAAGGCGCTGCAGGCGGCCAACCTGTGGGAGTACGGCCATGAGGCCGAGGCCCGGGCGCTCATCGAGGGCATCCGCGTGGCCGCTCCCGCCGACGCCGCTCCCTGGGAGATCGTGGCCGAGACACTGGAGGCCCACGACGAACTCGACGCTGCCCACGACACCTTCACCACGGCCGTCGCCCGTCTCGTCACGCAGGACGACGAGATCCCCTACGCCTCCCAGTCCCTGCTTACCGGCCGCCACCGTGTCCGGCGCCTCCTGGCCCTCCCCCACGACGACTGGGACGTCCTCGCGGACCGGCTGCACACGGCGGCCGTCCCCCTCGACGAGTTGCACGACCCGAAGCGCCTGTGGGCCCTCGGCTCATCCGACCCCACCGAACTCCGCGCCGAAATCGCCCGTCTGCGCACCGAGCTGGGCACCTACCGGGCCGCTCTCTCCCGCCCCTTCCCGGTCGCCGTACTCCACTGGCCGACGGGGGAACTCGCCGAACTCCTCACCGCGTACCCGTCCTTGACCACGGAGTACCCGAACCACGAGACCCACCTCACCGCCATCGAGTCGGCCCTGCGCGACCTCTCCTCCACAGGAACCGGCAACCTGGGCATCGTCACGGGCACGGTCCCCTCGTACGAGGCCTTCGCCGCCTCCGAGGCCACCTCACCGGCAGACCCCAACCTGCTCCCCCAGTACGCGACGACCCTGGCGGCCCGGGGGCGGGCGGTGCCGTGGCCTCCGTCGAGGGGTGCGGACTGCTGGTGCGGGACGGGGGCTGCGTATAGGGAATGCCACGGCGCCACGAACGGTGAGGCCACGGTTTAGGTCCTGTCCGGGCGCTGAGAGACCACAACGTGGAGGAGATATCAACTGTGCCAACAGGCGCTACCACCAGTACCACTGGTTACCTGAATGCGTTGCAGTCTCTTCAGGTCGATCGGTCTTCTGGGCATCCCGCTCGGCATCAACCCATCCTCCTCCTGTGGGCGATAGGACGAGCCCACCGGCGCAGGCAACGCCTGCTGTCGTGGCAGGAGTCACGGGACGCCCTTCGCGCCTTGCTCCAGGCATATGGGAGACCGGAGTCAACGCCCGCCCCCGAGTACCCCTTTGTCGCGCTTCACCGGTCACCGCTGTGGGAGCTCGAGGATGTGCGGGGTGAGGTTCCTAGGGCACGGGGCTCGGCACTCCGCCACTGGCTTGATGATCAGAACCCCAGCGGCGGACTCGAACCACAGCTCTATGACTTGCTCAATAGGGATACGAATTTTCGCGATCAGGCAGCATCAAGACTGATCCAGACTTATCTCCCCGATGTCCGTTGGGAGGACCTCCTCATAGACGTCGGGCTACAAGACGAGCGATTTGACGGGTACGGCCATCCTCCGTGCATCCCCGTTGGCACCACGTTCCCCCATCGCAAGGCCCTTGCAGCGGGTAACGTGCATGCACCGCGTCAGGCTGGTATATGGGGCAAGCAGAACGAGGATGCTAAGTCCATCGTTGTCTCGGGGGGATATCCCGATGATGAGGACTTGGGAGACGTCATCATCTACACCGGTCAAGGTGGCCAAACCGAGGGACGTCACACGCACGACCAGACCCTCACTCGCGGCAACGCTTCCCTCGTGAACAGCATTGCGTCAGGCACCCCTGTGCGCGTCATCCGAGGATCCGGCGACCATTCACCGCACGCCCCGGCCAAAGGGCTCCGATACGACGGCCTCTACCGGGTCGAAAGCCACTGGTCCGAGACGGGCGTCGATGGTCATCTCGTGTGGCGCTACCGCCTTCAGGCCACTGACAACGCTACGACCGGCCCATACACTCATCCGCAAGAAACCGCTGAAAGCCTCCCCCTACCAGCAGGGGTGGGTCAACCAGGACGCCGCCGGACGCTGACGCAGAGGATCGTACGTAGCACGAGGATCGCCAATGCGGTGAAGAACATCCATCAGCACTCATGCCAGATATGTGGGATACGCATCGAGACACCGGTGGGTTCTTATGCGGAGGCAGCCCACATAAGGCCCCTTGGGCGTCCTCACTTCGGACCGGATGAGCCCGAGAATATTCTCTGCCTGTGCCCGAATCACCATGTGGCCTTCGACTTCGGCATGCTCACCATAGAGGCTGACGGAAGCATCACAGAGCATGGAACAGGCTCAGACGCTGCTTATGAAACACTCCACACGGTGCCTGGGCACACGGTCAGCGGAGAGCACCTCGAATACCACCGTGATCATCATGCTCGAGCTCTTCACCGCGAGAACGCCCAGCCGTCAGGGGCGTGACACGGGCGCTGTTGCCGTCGCGGGGTGAGTCTCGCCCTCGTCGGGCCGGCCGGCTCGTACGATCCGGGGCATGGTGCGAAAGCGAGTGATCGTGTCGGGGCTGGTCCAAGGGGTGTTCTACCGGGACACCTGTCGACGGGTCGCCCGTGAGTACGGGGTGTCCGGGTGGGTGCGGAATCTGTCCAACGGGCACGTGGAGGCGGTGTTCGAGGGGGACGCGGACGCTGTGGAGACCCTGGTGCGGTGGGCTTGGCAGGGGCCTCCCTCGGCGAAGGTCGACGGGGTAGCCGTGTCCGAAGAGGAGCCCGAGGGGCTCAGCGGGTTCGAGGTGCGGGTGACGGCGCCGAGGCCGGGGGGCTGAAGGCCACCCCTGCACGTGCCCCCGCCGCTACGCGGGCCGGGCGGAGACACAGGTCAAGGGCCGGGGCTGAGCGTCCCGGCCCTTCTCCCGTGGTGCCTCACATGGCGATGTCGGCCGGCCGGTGGGTGTGGCCCTCCACATCCGCCGCCGCCCGGTCCACGAGCTCGTGGGCCAGCTTCGAGCAGGCACGGGCGGCTGCCAGCTCTTCGCCGATCTTCGTGTCCGGGGTGTCCCCCGGGCTTCGCCTGGCGATTCCCAGGCCCTGGACGCCGGGGGCGTCGGGGCCACTGAGGGAGGCCATGCAGGCGGTACGGGTGCCGTCTTCCTCGAACGACAAGTCGATGTTCCAGTGCTGCGTCATGACGGATCACCTTCGCCGTACGGTTCCGTCAGCCCCGGGGCCCGGGGCCTGAAGGCGTTACTTGGCGGGGTGTGCCAGCTCCACCAGGTCCTTGAACTGGTGGAGGTCCTCCCGGACGGTCCGTTCGATGGCGGACGACTGGGCAAACCCCTTGGGACCCCCGAAGGCGTCATGTGCCTCGCCGGGGTCGTACTCCATGCGCACCTGCACCCGGGTGTGGGTCGCATCCAGCGGGAGGAGCGAGACGGAGCCGCTCAGATGCGGGGCGTCCGTGGTCCTCCAGGTCATCGTCTCCCTGGGTCGGAGATCCTCGGTGGCGGCGTCGATCTCGCGGGTGTTGCCCCGTGCCGCCGCCAGATCCATGTGTATGCCCGACGCGCCCTCGCGCCGGGCTTCGCGGACTCCTCCGACGAAGCGTGGATAGTCCTCGACCTGGTGCAGGTGGTCCCAGACCACGTCACCGGGTGCCGTGATGTCGATCTGTTCCTCGAGAGTGGGCATAGCGGTCTCCCCTGTCTCTTTATCCAGGGTGCGTTCCGGGACGCGTCACCGCAACGGCGGACACCGCGGCAATCGTGTATGCCGCCGCGCCGCGCAAGCCGTGTGCGCGTTGGGCGTACGGGAACGTGTCCTGGGCGCAGCGAGCTCCGTTGTGACGCGTAACGGCGATGCCGGGGGGATCAACGGGAGGACTGAGAACAGTGCAGAGGCGTCTTCTTGCCGTGGTTTGCGCGGCAGTGGTGGTGGGTGTTGCGGGTGTTGCTCCGGCGACCGCGCATGAAGGGCACGAAGGGCAGGAAAGGCACGAAGCGCATGACCACGGTCGCAGCGGCCGGGGCGGTGCGACCGATCAGGACGGCGCCGGCGCGGTCGGCCCGGCCCTGTTCACCAGGCCCGCCGTGGGCATCCCCATGAGTTTCGCGGCGACGCTCACCGGTGCACGCAAGGTCCCGCAGCGGGGTGGCACCGCCGTGAACGGCTCCGACCGTACGGCGGTCGCCGTGGTCACGGTCATGGCCGACCGGGTCGTCTTCGCGCTCCGGTGGAAGGGCTTCGTACCGAAGCTCGCTCACCTCCACGAGGGCACCGCGGGCAAGAACCGCCCCGCCGACGTGCCGCTGTTCAGCGGCACGATGCCCGACTCCGTTCGTGCGGCCGCCGGGCAGGTCGCGCTGACCGACGCCGGTCTCGCCCGGCGTATCCGGGCCAACCCCTCCGCCTTCTCCGTCGATCTCCACGGTGCGCAGCTGCCTGGCGGGGCCGTACGGGGCCGGCTCACACGGCTGGGGCAGAGCGTCGATCCGCTGGAGACCGGCAAGGCCGGCACCCTGCGGGCGCTCGCCAACGGTGGTCAGGAGGTCTCGAAGGGCGACAGTTCGAAGGTCGGGGACCCGGACGGGCAGGCGATGGCCGCACTGCGCCCGCAGGGGACGGCGGTCGACTACGCATACGTCTGGTTCAACATCCGGCGCCCCTCGAAGGGCCACCTCCACCAGGGACGTCCGGGCCGGAACGGCGATGTCGTCTTCGACTTCTTCAACCGGCCGGTGCCGGACGGGATCTTCGCGGTCTCCGGGCGGCTCGAGGGACTGAACCGGGCCGTGGTGAAGCGGGTCCACGACCACCCTCAGGACTACTACGCCAACATCCACACGGCGGAGTTCCCGGACGGGGCCGTACGCGGACAGCTCTTCCGCTGACACCGGCGGCGCGCGCCACCGCCGGCGCCGTTCACGGAACAGGCGCCGTTCACGGGGCCGGCCCCGGGACCCCGTGCCGCCCGGGACCCGCGCCACACCCGGCCCCGGCATCCGGTACCGAATCCGACCCCGACCCGGGATCCGGCGCCGGGCCCGCCCGTCCCCTCGACTAGGCTCCCAGCGCAGTCGAACCCCCAGAACACCCGAGGAAACACCCGACGAAGGGCGGCACACCATGGCCAGGATCCCGTCAGCGGCAGTCGCGGCGAGCGGCCTCATCGGGGGCTACGGAATCGCCCGCTGGACCGGGAAGCGTCCGCTCGGCGGGGTCGCGCTCGCCGCAGCGGGGGCCGCTGCCGCCCGTCAGTGGCAGCAGGAGGCCGGAGGCAAGGCCGCGGTCGGGCTGGGCGCGGCCTACGTCGCCGCCTTCGCCGGTTCGCACCCGCTGGCGAAGAAGCTGGGCGCATGGCCCTCCGTGGTCACCGTGGCCGGCGCGATGGCCCTCGCCTCATGGGCCGTCACGCGAGCGGCGCGCTGACCCCGGACACCCGGGGCTTCGGCGGGCCGGTCGCCGCGCGCGAGAATTCCCGAACTCGCTTTGAACAGGCGGACGTTCCCCCGCGTACATAGAGGCAACTCCCCCCTTGGAGCTGGGCGTGTGACCGGACGACCCCTCCGGTCACGCGCCCAGCGCATGTGCGACCGTGTAGATGGCCAGACCCGCCAGCGCACCCACCACCGTGCCGTTGATCCGGATGAACTGCAGGTCGCGTCCGATGTGGGCCTCGATCTTGCGGGAGGTGTGCTCGGCATCCCAGCTCGCGACCGTATCGCTGATCAGCGAGGTGATCTCGGAGCGGTACGTCGTCACGACATAGACCGCGGCCTCCTCGACCCATCCCTCCAGCTTCCGCTGCAGCCGGCCGTCCGTCGCCAGCCGCGCGCCGAAGGACATGAGCGAGGCGCGGGCACGCAGCCGGAGTTCGCTGCGTTCGTCGCCCGCGGCAGAGATGATCATGGTGCGTACGGAGGCCCAGGCCGAGGCGATGACGTCCTGCACCTCGGAGCGCGCCAGGAAATCCGACTTCATCCGCTCCACGCGGGCCCGGGTGTCCGTGTCCGCCTGGAGATCGGCGGCGAAGTCGGCGAGGAAGCGGTCGATCGCCCCCCGCGCGGGGTGCCCGGGAGAGTCGCGCATCTCGGTGACGAAGCGCAGCAGCTCCTTGTAGACGCGCTCACCGACCCTGCGGTCGACGAAACGCGGGGTCCAGCCGGGGGCTCCGCCCTGGACGGCGTCCATGACCGAGTCACCGTGGAGGACGAGCCAGTCGTGGGCGCGGGCGCAGATCAGGTCGACGCCGCGGTGATGGGCACCATCGGCGACGATCTTGTCCAGGGTCTTTCCAAGGCCCGGAGCGATCTCGGCGGCCTCCGCACGGCGGGTGATCGCTTCTCCGACGACCGCCTGGACATCGGAGTCGCGCAGGACGGCGAGAGCGCCGCGCAGCGCCGTGGACAGCTCGGACGTGACGCGGTCGGCGTGGGCGGGCTCGGCGAGCCAGGCGCCGAACCGGCCGCCGAGCTGGAGGGAGCGCAGCCGGGCCCGTACGACCTCGGCCGACAGGAAGTTCTCCCCGACGAACGAGCCGAGCGAGGCGCCGAGCTGGTCCTTCTTGGTGGGGATGATCGCGGTGTGCGGGATGGGGATACCGAGCGGGTGCTTGAACAGCGCGGTGACCGCGAACCAGTCGGCCAGCGCACCGACCATGCCCGCTTCGGCCGCCGCCGCCACATAGCCGGGCCAGCCCTCGATGCCCGAGTTCTTCGCCCAGGTCGCCAGCACGAAGATCAGCGCGACGAGAAGGAGCAGCCCGGTCGCGGTGAGTTTCATCCTGCGTACGCCGCGGCGCTTCTCCTCGTCGGCGGCGGTGTACGCGAACGAGGCGAACGCTGCGGCACGGGTGCCCGCGGGCCGGGATGCCCGTACCGGCGCCGAAGACCGGCTCCGGCCGGTCCCGCCCGCGCCGGAGCGCGTGCCCGTACGCGTGCCGGAGGCCGGCGGCTCCCCGGCCGCGTGGACTCCCGCGGGTGCGCCGGTGCCCGCGCCGCCGCTGCCCGCGCCCCCTGGCGTGCCCACACCCCCCGGTGTGTCCGGCTCAACGCCTTCAGTCCGTTTCATCCGCTCCACCCGTCCGCGTGCGTATCGTCCCTTCCCTACCTGACCTACTCCCGGGGCGCATGTCGAGTTCCCGCGGCGGACCGTACGTAACCCTGAACGGCCGACCGACATCGACGGAGGGAAGAGCGGGACGGGATGGGACCCGACGGGACGGGACGGGAGCGGGACGGGGATCCGGGCGGCTACTCCAGTTCGCCGGAAGCACTGCCTCCCTCGCGCTTCTCCAGACGCGCGCGGCGGCGAGCCTCCTTCAGCCGCAGCTTGTCGGCCTTGCGGAGCTTGCGCTCGACGCCGACACCGCCCATCAGGGCGAAGCCGGTGATCGTCACCCGGGGCGAGTCCGGCGCGATCTCGGCGCCTGCTGAGCCGCCCTCGCCGAATCCGCCCATGAAGCCGAAGCCGCTGACGTCGACGTGCAGGTCGGGCGGCACGATGATCTGGATCCCGCCCATGATCGTGAAGCAGCGGATCACGACCTCCCGGTCCTCGAAGGACGCCTCGCGAAGATCGATCTCGCCGCCCGCCTGCAGGGCGACGGCGGTGAAGTGACGGCCGATGGTCCAGGTCCCCTTACGCCCGAAGCCGCCCCAGAAAGCGAACGCTCCCCGGGAAGTCGCGGGCTTGCCGATGCGCTGCGGCCACACCGCGTCGCCGCCCGCCGGGGCCGCCACCACCGGAGCGGAGGAGGGACCGCCCGGGGCGGGGAGGTCCCGTACCAGCGGCACCAGCTCCCCGTGGGTCCGCGCCTTGTACGCCGCGTCCAGCCGCTCCTCGAACTCGTCCATGTCCAGCCGACCCTCGGCAACGGCCTCGCGCAGGCGCTCGGCGATACGTTCCCGCTCGGCATCGGAGGCACGCATCTCCGGAAGATCGCTCGTCATACGAGAAGCGTAATCACGCGAGGGTGCTCGAACAGGCCCTTGAGCACAGGCCGTGTACCCCTGCCCCGCACCGGAGCGCCTTCCAGTACCACCGCCCGGCACCCGCAGTGGCCGTCAGTGTGCCGTCCCGCCCGACGGAACGGCCCGAGTGCCCTGTCCGGCCCCCGCACCGGCCGAGGCCCCGCGCCCGTCACCGTCCCCGTGTCCGTACACCATCTTCGCGATCACGGACTCGATGTCGGGCTCCCGTACGGACAGGTCCTTCAGCGGATAGTCCGCCGCGATCGCCGCCACGATCGGGGCCGCCGACTCCGACGCCGGGAACGACAGCCACTGCCGCGGGCCCTCGACCTTCACCGGGCGGGCCCCTGCCACCTCGATCGGCGGCAGCTCCCGCTCCAGGTCCACCACCAGCGTGCGCTCGCCGCCGCCGTCGTCGTGCAGCCCGGTCAGATCCCCGTCGTACACCAGCCTGCCGTGGTCGATGACCATCACCCGCCTGCACAGCTGCTCGATGTCGGTCAGATCGTGCGTGGTGAGCAGCACCGTCGTGGCCCGTTCCGCGTTCAGGTCCCGCAGGAACTGCCGGACCTTCGCCTTGGACATGACGTCGAGGCCGATGGTCGGCTCGTCGAGGTAGAGCACCTCCGGGTCGTGCAGCAGCGCCGCCGCGATGTCGCCGCGCATCCGCTGCCCGAGGGACAGCTGCCGTACGGGCACGTTCAGGAGGTCGCCCAGGTCGAGCAGCTCCACGCACCGGTCGAGGTTCTCGCGATAGCGGGTGTCCGGAATCCGGTACATCCGGTGGACGAGGAGGTAGGAGTCGATCAGCGGCAGGTCCCACCAGAGCGTGGTGCGCTGACCGAAGACGACTCCGATCCGGCGTGCGAGCCGGCTGCGCTGCCGTGAGGGATCGATACCGGCGACCCGCAGCCTCCCGCCGCTGGGCGTCAGAATGCCCGTCAGCATCTTGATGGTGGTCGACTTCCCCGCGCCATTGGGGCCGATATAGCCGACCATCTCGCCGCGCGACACCCGGAAGGTGATGCCGTCGACGGCCCGGACCTGCGTCCGCTCCCGGCGCAGCCGCCCGGTTCTGCGTCGGACGTCGAAGACCTTCTCGACGTCCTCCAGCTCGATGAGGCCGCCGTCCTCGGCGCGACCGCCGTCGACGAGACCGTGCGTGGACTTCATGGCACATCAGCTCCCGGTACTGCGGTAGGAACGAAGACCCGCCCGCCACGCCACCCCTGCGAGCGCACAGCACACCGCCGCGACGAGGGGCGGTGTGAACGCCAGCCAGTGCGGCAGGTCCAGCGGATAGGGCCGCCCGAGGACATAGAGGCCGGGCAGCCAGTTGACGAAGGCGAGCGGGACGACGAAGGTCACGCCCCGTACGAGGTCCTTGGCGAACAGCGTCGGCGGGTACTGGAGCAGGGTGTTGCCGCCGTAGGTGAGCGAGTTCTGCACCTCGGCGGCGTCCTGGGCGGCGAACTGGAACGCCCCGCCGGCGACGAAGACCGCCGAGAAGATCGCCGTGCCGCTCAGCACCATCAGCGGCACCACGAGGACCTTCAGCGGAGTCCAGGCGATGTCCAGGGTGACGAGTGCGTAGCCCAGCACCAGCAGCCCCTGGAGGACCCGGCCGAGGCGGCGCAGCGCGAAGCGGTCTGCGGCGACCTGGGCGAGGACCGGCGCAGGCCGCACCAGGAAGGTGTCCAGGGTGCCGTCACGCACCCGCCGGCCGAGCCGGTCCAGCGAACCCATCAGGAGATCCGTGAGGCCGAAGGCCGTCCCGGCGGCCCCGTACAGGAAGGCGATCTCGGGCAGGGAGTAGCCGCCGAGCGTGTCCACGTGCGTGAACATCAGCAGGATCACGACGAAGTCGAAGGCGGTCGCCGCGAAGTTCCCGAACACCGTCATGGCGAACGACGCGCGGTACGTCATCGTCGAGCGGATCCACATCACGGCGATCAGCGCATAGGTCCGCAGCCCGTCAGCCACCCTGGACCACCACCCTCCGGGTCGCGGCCGACTGCACGAGCCGGCCGGCCGCGAGCAGCGCCACCGCCCATCCGGCCTGGAAGGCGTACGCCTCGACGAGCCCCCAGCCGGAGTACTTGCCCAGGAAGACGTCCGCCGGGATCTGGAGCAGCGCGGACCAGGGCAGGGCCAGCGCCACTTCTCCCAGCACACCGGGGAAGAGGGTGAGGGGGAGCAGCATTCCGGAGAAGAACATCCCGGCGAGCCAGACGATCTGGAGCACACCCGTGCCGTCCATCAGCCAGAAGGCGGACAGCGCCACGAGATAGCGGACGGCGAAGCTCACGACGACGCCGAGCGTCACGGACAGCAGGAACGCCGGCCAGACCAGCGGCGAACCGGGCAGCGCCAGATCGAAGGCGAGCGCTCCGACCGCCATCGGGACGACGCCGCGGCCGAGCAGATGGAAGGCGGCCCGCCCCAGGTCGCCCGCAAGCCACCACAGTTGGAGGTCGGCCGGGCGGTAGAGGTCGATGGCGATGTCGCCGGTGCGGATCCGCTCCACGAGCTCGGTCTCGAAGCCACCGCCGAGCATGGCGCAGGTCATCAGAAGGGCCTGGCCCAACCACACATAGGTGAGCGCCTGGGGGAGGTCGTAGCCGCCGAGGTGAGGGCGTTCGTCCCACAGGGCGGTGTAGGTGTACGCCACGATGAAGCCGAAGGCCGTGTTGGTGAACACCCCTGCGGCGGTGGCCACTCGGTACGTCGCATAGCGCCGGAACCCACCGGCCACCACGACTCCGTAGAGCCGCATTCGCACCTCCTCTGCCCGCCGGTCTCCCGGTCGGGGTCGCCGGAGCCAAAACGCCAGACTCTAGGGCCTTTGGGATGTGCCACGCGACCGTATTCCGGTCCGGGGTCCGGGGGTCGGCAGGGCGGGAAGGGCAGTATGGGCACACCGGGCAATTCACCCGATACACCCGATGTACCCGATAGACCCGTTAGATCCGATAGACCCGATAGACCAGCGTTCGCGACCAACGGGGCCGAGGAGTCTCCACCGACATGAGCGACGAGCAGGCAAGGCAGCGAGTCCTGGACCCCTGGGACCGCACGACCGCCGGGGCCCCGCCCTTCGGCACGGGCGGCCACAGCGGTCACGGCTCGGGCGCGGGCGGGAGCGGGAGCGGTACGAGCGGGAGCGGCGGCGGTGCGGGCGGGGGCGGTACGCCAGGAGACGGTCCGGGAGGCGGAAGCGGCTCCCGCCGGCCCGCCCGTACCGGAACGCGCCGCCTCGTCCCCACCTGGCGCACGGTGTTCGGAGCCTTCCTGATCACCGCGCTCCTCCTCGTGGGCGGCTTCATCGCCGGCTATCTGCTCGTGCACATCCCGCCCGCCAACGCCCTGGCCGTCGCCCAGTCCAATGTGTACTTCTACGCGGACGGCACCACCCAGATCGTCCGCGACGGGGAGATCAACCGGGAGAACGTGGAACTCGGGCAGGTGCCGCGGGCCGTCCAGCACGCCGTGCTCGCCGCCGAGGACCGGGACTTCCACACCGAACGGGCCGTCGACCCGCAGGCGATGATCCGCGCCGGCTGGAACACCCTGACGGGCAAGGGCAGGCAGTCCGGTTCCACGATCACCCAGCAGTACGTCAAGAACTACTACCTGGGCCAGGAACAGACCGTCACCCGCAAGGTGAAGGAATTCTTCATCGCGATCAAACTGGACCGCGAAGAGAGCAAGAGCCACATCCTCAAGGGCTACCTCAACACCAGCTACTTCGGGCGCAACGCCTACGGCATCCAGGCCGCCGCACTGGCGTACTACGGCAAGGACGTGTCCGAACTGGACACCGCCGAGGGCGCCTATCTCGCCTCGCTCCTCAACGCGCCCAGCGCATACGACGTGACGACCCACCCCGAGAACAGGCCGGCCGCCCTCGCCCGCTGGAACTACGTGCTCGACGGCATGGTGAAGGAGCAGTGGCTCGGCCCGGCCGAGCGTGACGCCATGGCCTTCCCCATGCCCCAGACGGCCCGCCCCGCGACCGGCCTGTCCGGACAGCGCGGCTATATCGTCCAGGCCGTCGAGGACTACCTCACCGGCCGCGGCATCATCGACGACAACACCCTGGCCCACGGCGGCTACCGGATCGTCACCACCCTCCAGAAACCCAAACAGGACGCCCTCGTCAAGGCGGTCGACGACCACGTCATGTCGCGGCGTGAGCGCAGCCGGGCCGCCGACCGCAATGTGCGCGTCGGCGGCGCGGCCATCGATCCGGCCACCGGCAAGGTCGTCGCGATGTACGGCGGGATCGACTACACCCGGCAGTTCGTCAACAACGCCACCCGGCGCGACTACCAGGTCGGGTCCACCTTCAAGCCATTCGTGTTCACCGCCGCCGTCGAGAACGGCTCCCGCACCGAGGACGGCCGCCGGATCGCCCCCGGCACCCTCTACGACGGCACCGACCGGCGCGAGGTCCGTGGGCCCGACGGACCGATCGGCTACGCCCCCGAGAACGAGGACAACCGCTCGTACGGCCCCATGACGATCAGTGCCGCGACGGACTCCTCGGTGAACTCGGTGTACGCGCAACTGGCACAGGACGTCGGTCCCGCCCGGGTCAGAAGCACCGCCGTCGCCCTCGGCATCCCCTCCCCGACCCCGGATCTGACGTCCTATCCGTCCATCGCACTCGGCGTGGCCACCCCGAGCGTCCTCGAGATGGCGGAGGCCTACGCGACCCTCGCCAACCACGGCAGACACGGCACGCACACCCTCGTCGAGAGCATCACGAGGGGCGGCGAGGAGATCGAACTCCCCGAGACGGAGAGCGAACAAGCTGTCAGCAGGGAAGCCGCCGACAGCACGACGCTGATGCTGCGGAGCGTGGTGGAGGAGGGCACGGGCGCCGCGGCGCAGGCCGCGGGGCGCCCGGCGGCCGGGAAGACGGGCACGGCGGAGGACGACAAGGCCGCCTGGTTCGCGGGCTACACCCCCGAGCTCACGACGGTCGTCGCCGTCATGGGCCAGGACCCGGTCACGGCGGTCCAGAAGCCGCTCTACGGAGCACTCGGGTACGCCCGGATCAGCGGCGGCGGCCCGCCGGCCCGGATCTGGGCTCAGTTCACCGCGGCGGCACTGAAGGGCCGGCCGGTCACCGACTTCGACCTGGTGCTCGACGAGGACTCGGAGAACGAGCTGCCCGGCGAGGCACCGTGGCCGCGGGACGACGAACCGGCCGGACGCGAAGACGGCGAGGAGGACGAGGACGAGCCCGGCGACGAGGGCGCCCTCGTGGCACCGCCCGCCGGCCGCCGTACGGACGCCCCGGCCGCGGGCGCGACACCGCATCCACCGGTCGGCGGCCCGGGCACGAGGGGCACGGCTCCCGGTGGGTCCCTGCCGGGCGGATCGCGGACGAACGGGCCCGCCTACGGCGGAGGAAGGGACCCGGGCCGGGGCGGCGCGACCCAGGGGCGCACCGATGACCCCTGGGTGGATCTGGGTGGTTTCCCGCGGAACCGGTGACGCGGGCCGCAGGACGACCGCCCGGAGCCCGGACCACGCTCATCCCCCGCGAGCGCTCAGTGGCCCGAGGTTGCCTTCAGGCCCACCACGGCCACCAGGAGCAGCACCACGAAGAAGATCCGGGCGGCGGTCGCCGGCTCGTTCAGCACCGTCATGCCCACCACCGCCGCACCGGCCGCGCCGATACCGACCCACACCCCGTACGCCGTGCCGATCGGCAGCGATCTGGCGGAGTAGGACAGCAGCAGCATGCTGGCGACGATCCCGGCGCCGGTGAGGACACTGGGCCACAGCCGGGTGAATCCGTCGGTGAACTTCATGCCGACCGACCAGCCGACCTCGAGCAGACCGGCGACGACGAGCAGAACCCAGGCCATGACAGGCACCTCCGGGACACGGGCGTGAAAGGGGGTGCGTCGTCTTCGCCTTACCCGGTACGGCGCGTCTCGTCGGGTTCCGACCACCGTACCAAAGGGCAGAGAAGAGGCCTGGTGACCGAGGTCACCAGGCCTTCCCGACTCCGAAGTCACAGGGGCGCGGCGGGTACCTGCCCTTCTCACGCGCTCGCGTCCGAGGAGCGCTGTGGGCGCTGTGGGCGCGGTGGGCGCGGTGGGCGCCGCGAGGAGCGCGGTGGGCGCCGCCGCTATGGCTTCCGCGTTACAGGTACAGCCCGGTCGTGTCCTCGCCGCCCTCGAACCGGTCGGCGGCGACCGCGTGCAGATCGCGCTCACGCATCAGGATGTACGCGACTCCGCGCACCTCCACCTCGGCCCGGTCCTCCGGGTCGTACAGCACCCGGTCCCCCGACTCCACCGTGCGGACGTTCTGCCCGACCGCGACCACTTCGGCCCAGGCGAGCCGGCGGCCGACCGCGGCGGTCGCCGGAATCAGAATGCCGCCCCCTGATCGCCGCTCGCCCTCCGGGGCGTCGGACCGGACCAGAACCCGGTCGTGCAGCATCTTGATCGGCAGCTTGTCGTGCGTGTTCTCGCTCACGAGCACGAACCTACCTGCCCGGCCCCGCCCCGCACCCCGTCGGGGTCACGGCCCCTCACGCCTTACGCTTCCTGGCCGACAGCGCCAGCAGACCGACGACCCCGACGACGGCGAGCGCCACCGGCACCACGCGCTCCAGCCGCGGTGCGCCGTCCTCGTGCACGAAGCGGTCCTTCACATCCGTGAGCAGCCGGTTCGCGGCGATGAAGGCGCGGCCCGCGGTCTGGTCGACCGTCGCGGCGACCTTGGCCTTCGCATTCCCGACGATCGTCTTCGGGTGCGCCCGCACGCCGATCTCGTCGAGCGTCTCGGCAAGCCGCTCACGCCGGCGGACGATGTCCGCCTCGATCTGCGCAGGGGTCCTGGAATCCGACACTGCGCCGCCTCCGTCGTCGTATCCGTGTGTCTTCGTCAACTGCTACGTCATCGACAGTCTGTCAGCTCGACGGACGCCGCACCCCACGGCACCCCTATTACGCTCGGTCCCGTACGCCCGTAACCCTGAGGAGAACCGAGAATGAGCGAGCGACTCCAGCCCGGCGACACCGCCCCGGACTTCACCCTTCCCGATGCGGACGGCAACGAGATCTCGCTCGCCGCCCACAAGGGCCGCAAGGTCATCGTCTACTTCTACCCCGCGGCCCTGACCCCCGGCTGCACCAAGCAGGCCTGTGACTTCACCGACAACCTGGATCTCCTCGCGAGTGCCGGTTACGACGTCATCGGCGTCTCGCCGGACAAGCCGGAGAAGCTCGCGAAGTTCCGCGACAAGGAGAGCCTGAAGGTGACGCTGGTCGGCGACCCGTCGAAGGCCGTCATGGAGGCTTACGGCGCCTTCGGCGAGAAGAAGCTCTACGGCAAGACGGTGACCGGTGTGATCCGCTCGACGATCGTCGTGGACGAAGACGGCAAGGTCGAGCGCGCGCTCTACAACGTCAAGGCCACCGGCCATGTAGCCAAGATCATCAAGGACCTGGGGATCTGAGTCCTCGCGGTCGGTCGGATGGTCACGCCCCCGCCCACGAGGGCGTGACCATCCGATAACCGTTCGTTACTCCGTGCGAGGCCACGAACGCGCGGCCGGAACGGAGGCGGACGATGCCGGTCAGTCCGTACACGCGTGAACGCCTGGCGGAGGCGGCGCGGTCGTCGAGGTCGCTGTCCGAGGCGCTGACGAGGCTGGGGGTCGATCCCAAGGGGGCATCGCGGGAGTATCTCCGCAAGCGGATGAAACGGCTGGGCATCGACACCTCGCACTTCGAGCGGGATGCCGGCCGCTGGACGCGGGAGATCCTGGAATCCGCAGTCGCCGCCTCGACGAGCATGGCCGGGGTGCTCCGCCGGCTCGGCATCGACGCCGTCGGCGGCCACCACACCCACATCAGCCGCAGAGTCCGCGCACTGCGCATCGACACCTCGCACTTCACCGCGATCCGGCGAACCGAGAACACGCGGGAGAACCACCGTCGCCGGTCGGCCGGGGAGATCCTGGTGGAGATCGACACGCACGCCGGGCGCACCCCCAACAAGCGTCTGAAGCGAGCGCTGCGCGAGATCGGCATCAGCGAGCGCTGCGCGCTGTGCGGGACCGAACCGAGCTGGCGAGGTCGACCACTCCCTCTCGAAGTCGACCACATCGACGGCAACTGGCGTGACAACCGCGGCGAGAACCTGCGCCTCCTCTGCCCCAACTGCCACTCGACCACGGACACGTACCGTGGTCGCGGCAAAGGGCGCGGGGTCGCCACCGCACCGCTCGTCCCGCCTCAGCCGCGCAGCGCGATGAGCGGGAGCAGACCGTACTCGCCAGAGGCCACGCCCGCCGGTGTCTCATGCGGCGCGGGCCGCAGCGGCCGCCTCCGGCCGCCGACGGAGGAACTGAGGCTGGCCGTCGCGCAGTCGGAGACCATCGCCGCCACCCTCCGCCGCCTCGGCCGACCCGACAGCGGCGGACAGCGGGCCCTGCTGCGCCGGTGGATCGCCACGGACGGTATCGACACGAGCCACTTTCTGAGCCAGGCGCATCAGCGGGGCAGACCGGGACCGACCCCGGCCCGGCCTGCCGAGGACGTCCTGGTGAAGCACGAGGGCGCGCGTCGCACCGGCACCGTGACACTGCGGCAGGCACTCCGAGTCGTCGGCGTTCCGGAGCGATGCGCCGGATGCGGCACCGGACCTTGGTGGCATGGAAGGCCGATGACGCTGGAGGTCGACCACCTCAACGGCGACTGGAGCGACGACCGCGCCGAGAACCTGCGTCTCCTCTGCCCGAACTGCCACGCGGTCACCACGACCTGGTGCCGGGGAGGCACGCGGCAGGATGTCACCCGGCGCCCGCCCGATCTGCCGTAGCCCCCGTCGCGGTACCATGACTCGCGGCTAGCGGCCGTGGTGGAACTGGCAGTCACGCTGGGTTTAGGTCTCAGTGGGGTAACACCCGTGAGGGTTCGAGTCCCTCCGGCCGCACAGCGAGTCGAATGCCCGGCGCACGACCGCGCGCCGGGCATTCGTCGTGTTTCTCCCCCTCAGCCCAGCAGTTCCCGCACCACCGGCACCAGCCCCCTGAACGCCTTCCCCCGGTGGCTGATCGCGTTCTTCTCCTGCGGCGTCAGCTGGGCGCAGGTCACGTCGTGGCCCTCCGGCTGGAGGATCGGGTCGTAGCCGAATCCGTTGGTGCCGACCGGGTCGTGGCGCAGTACGCCCCTCAGGCGTCCTTCGACCACGCGCTCGGTGCCGTCCGGCAGGGCGAGTGCGGCGGCGCAGGCGAAGTGGGCCCCGCGGTGTTCGTCGGCGATGTCCGACAGCTGGGCGAGCAGCAGGTTGAGGTTGGCGGTGTCGTCGCCGTGGGTGCCTGACCAGCGTGCGGAGAAGATGCCGGGGGCGCCGCCGAGGACGTCGACGCAGAGACCGGAGTCGTCGGCGACGGCGGGGAGTCCGGTGGCGCGGGCGAGGGCATGGGCCTTCAGCAGCGCGTTCTCGGCGAAGGTGACGCCGGTTTCCTTGACGTCGGGGATGTCGGGGTAGGCGTCCGCGCCGACGAGGTCGTGGGTGAGACCGGCGTCGGCGAGGATCGCGCGGAGTTCGGTGATCTTCCCGGCGTTGCGGGTGGCGAGGATCAGGCGGGTCATGCGCCCAGTATCTCCGGACGCCTGCGCGGGCCCCAGGGGTACCTGTCCCCGGGGGCACCGGCGCGGGCGGCCGTGGCGATCAGGGGGTGCAGACCTTGCCGAGTTCGGCTGCGGCGTCCGTGACGGGGCCGATGTCCGGGGTGTTGTCGCCGTTCTTGACGGCGGTGCGGACGTTGTCGACTCCGTTCTTGAGGCTGTCGACCGCCTTGGCCAGATCGGCGTTGTCGGTCGTGTCCTTGAGGTTGCCCAGCTCTTGGTCGATGTCGTTGATGGCCTCGTTCAGCTGGGTGGGGTCGTTGCCGGCGTTCGACACCGCCCGCGAGAGCTTGTCGACGCTGGTGGCTATCGCATCGGCTGTCTTCACACAGCCCACGGCCTTGTCGACTGCACTGCAGCCGACGGCTCCGGTGAGCGCGACGGCGGTGACGACGGCGAGTGCGATGCGGCGGCTGCGCATGGGACGTGTTCCTCCCCTGAGTGTGGCGGGCGTACGGTTCGGCCCGTACGCCCGTGCCGTGAACGACGCCTGAGACGGCGCACTTGGTTGCCTCTTTACCCTTCGAGGCCGCGGGCCAGTGCCTCGGTCTGGAGGGCGGCGAGATCGGCGCAGCCGCCGGTGGCCAGGTCCAGGAGGGCGTTGAGCTCCTTGCGGTCGAACGGTTCGGCCTCGGCGGTGCCCTGGACTTCGACGAAGCGGCCGTCGCCGGTGCAGACGACGTTCATGTCGGTCTCGGCGCGTACGTCTTCCTCGTAGCAGAGGTCGAGGAGGGGGGTGCCGTCGACGATACCGACGGAGACGGCGGCGACGGTGCCGGTCAGGGGCTGCTTGCCGGGCTTGACGAGCTTCTTGTGCCGGGCCCAGGTGACGGCGTCGGCGAGGGCGACGTAGGCGCCGGTGATGGCGGCGGTGCGGGTGCCGCCGTCGGCCTGGAGGACGTCGCAGTCGAGGACGATGGTGTTCTCGCCGAGGGCTTTGTAGTCGATGACGGCGCGCAGGGAGCGGCCGATGAGCCGGGAGATCTCATGGGTCCGGCCGCCGATCTTGCCGCGTACGGATTCGCGGTCGCCGCGGGTGTTCGTGGAGCGCGGCAGCATCGAGTACTCGGCGGTGACCCAGCCTTCGCCGCTGCCCTTGCGCCACCGCGGGACGCCTTCCGTCACGGAGGCGGTGCAGAAGACGCGGGTGTCGCCGAAGGAGATGAGTACCGAGCCCTCGGCGTGCTTGCTCCATCCGCGTTCGATGGTGACGGGTCGGAGCTGTTCGGGGGTGCGGCCGTCGATACGAGACATGGTGCTGAGCCTAGCCGTATGCGTTGAGGGGGCCCGCTCCGGTGCGGAGGGGCCCCTCACGGGTGAGCCTGGAGGCTCACATCATGTCCTCGATCTCCGCGGCGATGGGGTCGGCGTCGGTGCCGATGACGACCTGTACGGCGGTGCCCATCTTGACGACGCCATGGGCTCCCGCGGCTTTGAGTGCCGCCTCGTCGACCAGGCTGGGGTCGCTGACTTCGGTGCGGAGGCGGGTGATGCAGCCTTCCACCTCTTCGATGTTGTCGAGTCCGCCGAGCCCGGCGACGATCTTCTCAGCCTTGCTGGCCATGTGCTTCTCCCTGTGTTCGAGAGGCCCGTACAGAGCGCTCAGCGGTGCCCGTCCCAGCGTCGGTCCGTTTCGTCAAGGTAACGCACGGTTGGCCCATCTTCATGGGCGGGTCATCGCCTCGCATCTGATGATGACGATCACCGGTACGTGTTCCGGGAGCGGACCCGGTTCGGACCGCTGGGACCGGATCGGACCCGGATCATACGACGACTGGTCTACACCAGTCTGCGTCTACTGCCAAACCGGTCGAGCACCGGGAGGACGAGGATGAGCGCCGAGAGTGTGAGCGCACCGCGGCAGACACCGTGGAACCAGCTGTTCCAGGGGCTGCAGAAGATGGGCCGCAGCCTCCAGCTCCCCATCGCCGTACTGCCGGCGGCGGGAATCCTCAACCGGCTCGGGCAGCCCGATGTGTTCGGCGACGAGGGCCTGGGCTGGAACACGGTCGCCAAGGTGATGGACGGCGCGGGCGGGGCATTGCTGGACTCGGGCCTCGGCCTGCCGATGCTGTTCTGCGTGGGCGTCGCGATCGGCATGGCGAAGAAGTCCGACGGCTCGACGGCTCTCGCGGCAGTGGCGGGCTTCCTCGTCTACTACGGCGTGCTGCAGCAGTTTCCGAACGAGTGCGTCGCTTCGGCCACACCGGTGGACACCGGCTGCCAGGCCCTCGACGGGACGGTGACGGCCTTCACGTACCAGAATCCCGGGGTCTTCGGCGGTATCGCGATGGGCCTGATGACCGCCTACTTCTGGCAGCGCTACCACCGCACCAGGCTGGTGGAGTGGCTCGGCTTCTTCAACGGCCGCCGGCTCGTCCCGATCATCATGTCCTTCGTCGCGATCGTGTTCGCGGCCCTGTGTCTGTGGGTGTGGCCGACGGTCGGCGGGTGGCTCGAGAGCTTCAGTGACTGGCTGTACGGCCTGGGCGCCTGGGGTGCGGGGCTGTTCGGTGTGGCGAACAGGGCGCTGCTGGTGATCGGGCTGCACCAGTTCCTCAATGTGCCGCTGTGGTTCCAGTTCGGCAGCTACACGACGCCCGGCGGGAAGGTGGTGCACGGCGACATCAATATGTTCATGGCCGGCGATCCGAGTGCCGGCCTCTTCACCACGGGCTTCTTCCCGGTCATGATGTTCGCCCTGCCGGCGGCCGCGCTCGCCATCACGCACTGCGCGAGGCCGCACCGCCGCGCGGAGGTGGGCGGGCTGATGATGTCGGCGGCGCTCACCTCGTTCGTTACCGGCATCACCGAACCGCTCGAGTACGCCTTCATGTTCGTCGCACCGCTGCTGTACGCGCTCCATGCCGTGCTGACCGGTGTGTCCATGGCGGTGACCTGGGATCTTGGCGTCAAGGACGGCTTCACCTTCTCGGCCGGGCTGATCGACTATCTGCTCAACTGGAACCTGGCGACGAAGCCGTGGCTGATCATTCCGATCGGTCTGGGCTTCGCCGCGGTGTACTACGCGGTCTTCCGTTTCGTGATCACGAAGTTCGACATCATGACGCCGGGGCGTGAGCCCGATGAGATCGGCGACGAGATGGAGCGCGAGATCATCAAGTAGGCGGACACCGGCAGGGCAGCTCCCCGCACGGCGCATCCCGCGCACCACCTTCCACACTCCGCCTCCCACGCACCACCTCCGCGCGCCGGCGAGGGCCGGAGCCTGAGGATCATCCGCGCATGCCCTCCGACTGCGGCCATGGAGATCAACTCACCAGGAATTTGTCACCCTTGGCGCCCTTTGCGCCGGACCGATTTCCGTCATGGAAATTGGCAGGTTCCTTATCCCTTCTTCACGTGCTACAACAGGTCCACACCACTCAGTGGTGTAGACCACGCGGTCCAGACCATCGGCCGCGTTTTCCCCTGAGACGCCGCCGTCCCGTCCCCCTTCCCCCGGTCCAGGGCGGCGCCTTGCCCAATGGAGGAAGTTGTGACCACGGCCACCGCCGCGACAGCGCCACCAGCGAAGAAGTGGGGCTCCGGCATTTTCCAGGGACTGCAGAAGGTCGGCCGAAGCCTTCAGCTCCCCATCGCCGTCCTGCCCGCGGCGGGCATTCTGCTGCGCCTCGGCCAGCCGGACGTGTTCGGCGCCGACGGCCTCGGCTGGGACAAGGTCGCCTCGGTGTTCGCCACCGCCGGCGACGCGGTCTTCGCCAATCTGCCCCTGCTCTTCTGCATAGGCGTGGCCATCGGCTTCGCCAAGAAGTCGGACGGCTCCACCGCACTCGCGGCCCTCGTCGGCTTCCTCGTCTACAAGAACGTGCTCACCGCGTTCCCGGTGACCGAAGCCGTGGTCAACACCACCCAGAACAAGGGTGTCGACGTCGCCGCGACCTACAACAACCCGGGTGTGCTCGGCGGCATCATCATGGGTCTGCTCTCCGCGGTCCTCTGGCAGCGCTACCACCGGACCAGGCTGGTGGACTGGCTCGGCTTCTTCAACGGCCGCCGGCTCGTCCCGATCATCATGGCCTTCGTCGGCGTGGTCATGGGTGTGTTCTTCGGGCTGGTCTGGGAGCCGATCGGCGAGGTCATCTCCGACTTCGGCACCTGGATGACGGGCCTCGGCGCCGCGGGCTCCGGCGTCTTCGGGCTCATCAACCGCGCGCTGATACCCATCGGCATGCACCAGTTCGTGAACACGGTCGCCTGGTTCCAGATCGGTGACTTCACCAACGCGGCCGGCGAGGTCGTCCACGGTGACCTGAACCGCTTCTTCGCCGGTGACCCCAGTGCCGGAATGTTCATGACCGGCTTCTTCCCGATCATGATGTTCGGACTCCCGGCGGCGGCGCTGGCGATGGCGCACACGGCACGCCCCGAACGCCGCAAGGCCGTCACGGGCATGATGCTCTCGCTCGCGCTGACCTCGTTCGTCACCGGTGTGACCGAGCCGATCGAGTTCTCGTTCATGTTCATCGCGCCGCTGCTGTACGCACTCCATGCCGTACTGACCGCCGTCTCCATGGCCGTCACCTGGGTGCTCGGGGTCCATGCGGGCTTCACTTTCTCGGCCGGTCTGATCGACTTCGGACTCGGCCTGAACAAGGCGACGAACCCCTGGCTGATCATCCCGATCGGCCTGGCGTTCGGGGCGCTCTACTACGTGGTCTTCCGCTTCGCGATCGTCAAGTTCAACCTGCCCACACCGGGCCGCGAAACCGACGAGGAACTGGCGGAGCTGGAGAAGGCCGAGGCCAAGTAAGGGGCACCCCCAGGCCCCACGTCACGCGCGGCCCGCCGCGCGGGCCCCGTCCCCCGTGCCGTCCACCGGTCGCGGAGGGGCGGGGCCTTCGCCGTTCCACCGGGCCGGGCCGGCCGGCAGCCGCGGTACCGAGCCGGCTCAGTCGGCGGCCGGCACGCACAGCACCGGGATCTTCGACAGATGCAGCAGCTTGTGCGGCACCGAGCCGAGCAGGGCGCCGCGCATCGGGCTCTCGCCGTAACTGCCGACGACGATGACCCGCGCCTCATGGCGGTCGGCCGCGTCCAGGAGTGCCTGCGCCGGACTCTCGTCGAGCATCTCGACGACCGTCGTCACACCCGCCGCATCGGCGGCGTCGACGGCGTGGCCGAGCGCGACCCGGCCGACCTGGCGCAAGGCCTCCGCATGGGCCCCGTACTCCTCGCCCATGGCCCCCGGTGCGGCGGCACCGTAGACGAGCACGAGCGGCTCGCCGAACGCCGCCGACACCTCGATCGCGACACCCAGTGCGCGGATGGCGCCGGGTGACTCGTCGTATCCCAGGACGACCGGCATCTCAGGACTCCCCGTGTGCGCCGGGCGGTTTGCGGTGGTGCTCCATGGCGCGCACCACCGCGGGATCGGCCACGCTGCAGCGTTCGCGCCAGAACTGCGGTGCCCTCAGCCGCCGGGCGATCATGATGACCAGCCCAATGATCACGATGCCGATCCCGATGACGAGCGGCGGACCGAGCCCGAACCACGAGACACCGCTGTAGGAGTTCGCCGGATTCGCCATGTCGATGACGGACTCCACGAGCAGCCAGGCCAGCAGCACGGCGCCGACCACGGGGCCCACGCCGATGAACAGGAGGTTGCGGACGTTCTCGGTGAGATGACGCCGGTAGTACACCGCGCAGGCGATGCCCGTGAGTGCGTAGTAGAAGGCGATCAGCAGCGAGAGTGCGGTGAGGGAGTCGAACAGGGCGTTCTCGCTGATCTGGCCGAGGACGAGGTACCAGGCGATGGCGACGAAGGCGACGGCCCAGGTGCTGACGTGGGGGGTGCGGAAGCGCGGGTGGATCCGCGCGAGGGCGGCCGGAAGCGCGCCCCGTCTGGCCATCGAGAGTCCGGTGCGCGACGAGGGGATGATCGTCGTCTGTGTGGAGGCCAGTGCGGAGGTGCACACCGCGAGGAGCACGATCCAGTCCCAGCCGCCCAGGACCTTTCCGGCCAGCAGGGCGAAGATGAACTCCTCTTCGGACGCGTTCTCCGCCAGGTACGCCGGTCCGGCGAAGGCCACCACGGCGAGCGTGACCGACAGATAGGTGACGAGCAGGATGATCGTCGACCACACCCCGGCCCGGCCCGGGGCGCTGGCGGAGTCCTTGACCTCTTCGGTCAGATTGACCGCCGACTCCCAGCCCCAGTACATGAACACGCCCAGCAGCAGTCCGGCGGTCAGCGCCCCGCCGCCCGCGCCGAACGGATTGAGCCACTCGATCTGCGGTTCGACCGGGCCGAGCGGACTCGATCCGGCGTAGACGCGGTAGATGGCGACGCCGGCGAAGACGAGCAGCGAGACGACCTGGGCGAGGATGAGCACGTTCTGCACGTGAGCCGACGCCTCGGTGCCGATGACGCAGATGGTCGTCATCACCAGGATGACGATCACCGTGAGCACCTGCCGGACGACGGTGTTCTGCGCCCAGCTGTCGAGGCCGACGGTGAGCAGCCCGAATCCGACCGCGACATCGGCGAGCGATCCCACGACCAGGACGCCGGTCATCATGATGGCCCAGCCGCCGATCCACCCCGCCCAGGGGCCCATGGCCCGGGTGACCCAGGAGAACGTCGTGCCGCAGTCCTGGTCGACCCGGTTGAGGTAGAAGAAGGCCGATGCGATCAGCAGCATCGGCACGAACGACGCCAGCACCACGCCAGGGGCGTAGATGCCGACGAGGGCGACGACCGCGCCGATGACCGCCGCCAGGGAGTAGGCGGGTGACGTGGAGTTGATGCCGATGACAAGCGCGTCGAGGAAACCGATCGCGTTGTGCTTCAGCTCTCCCGGCGCGTCTTTGGTGTGCGAGCTGGGTGGCGGAGGGCGGGTACCCGCGACGTCATCGGCCATGTCTCCTCGCAGATCAGGACGATGTGTCAGTTTTGTGTGAGTTTATCCAGAGATGCCGCCGACGGCCTTGCGGGCTACGCCGACCGGGGCACCCGCGCCGGACCCGGCAGCTCCGGAGAGGTTCCTAGTGCTGTGACCGGATAGGTTCACCGGCTCGCGGCGCCCTGCACGGCGTCTCGCTGCGTTGTCGAATCACCCGAGTACATCCAGTACAAGGGCGACCCTCCGCCTTGCGATACACCGCACAGAACGCCGCGAGCTTCCCGGCAAACCTATCCGGCCACGGCACTAGACCTCGTAGACGGCGCCGGGGACCGCGAGCTCCGCCGGGCCCTCGTAGACGGCGCGTGCGTCCGCCAGGTTCTGCCCGCCGTCCGTCCACGGCGGGATGTGGGTCAGCACGAGCCTGCCCGCTCCGGCGCGCGCGGCGTGGGCGCCGGCTTCACGGCCGTTGAGGTGGAGGTCGGGGATGTCTTCCTTGCCGTGGGTGAAGGCCGCCTCGCAGAGGAAGAGATCGGTTCCGGTGGCGAGATCCACGAGGGCGTCGCAGACACCGGTGTCACCCGAGTAGGTGAGCGATCTGCCGCCGTGTTCCAGCCGGATGCCGAAGGTCTCCACGGGGTGGGCGACCTTCTCCGCGCGCACCGCGAAGGGGCCGATCTCGAAGGCGCCGGACTTCAGGGTGTGAAAGTCGAAGACCTCGCTCATCGACTTGTCCGAAGGGGTGTCCGCGTAGGCGGTGGTGAGGCGCTGCTCCGCGCCCTCCGGCGCGTACACCGGGAGGGCCTCGCAGCGCCCGCCGTCGTGGCGGTAGTAGCGGGCCACGAAGTATCCGCACATGTCGATGCAGTGGTCCGCGTGCAGATGGCTGAGGAAGATGGCGTCGAGGTCGTAGAGACCGATGTGGCGCTGCAGCTCGCCGAGGGCCCCGTTGCCCATGTCGAGAAGCAGCCGGAAGCCGTCGGCCTCGACCAGGTAGCTCGAGCAGGCCGATTCCGCGGAAGGGAACGACCCCGAGCAGCCGACGACGGTGAGCTTCATGGAGCTGGAACCTCCGGGGGCGGGCGTCCGTGGACGGGGGCTGGCTGACGGGGTGCGCGCGGGAGCTGGCGGGGGGAGCGCGGGGAGGCCGTACGGTTCGTCGAGCGTAAGGCGCGAAAGAGGCGAGCGCTCCTTCGCGGCTACCCGTTGTGGGGGAACTCACCTGTCCTGTCACCGGATAGGGCGAAGAGCGCGGGGTGTGCGGACGGGGCGGGCGATCCGGTGTACGCGCCGGTACCGTCTCCGTATGGACACGTCCTGGTGGCTCGCGCTCGGCGCGGTGGTGGTGATCGCGCTGTCGGCGGCGGTGGCCCGGGTACGGCCCGGCGGGCGGCTGAGGCCTCCCGGCAGGCCCGGGGAGCGCGCGGCGCCGGCCGGGGCGCAGCGCCGTCCCCAGCCCGGCGAGATCTGGTGGGCGGACGTGCCCTACGAGGACGGCCCCGGTTCCAAGGACCGGCCGTGCCTGGTCCTGCATGTGCACGGCGGTGCGGCGCGCGTCGCGAAGATCACCAGCAAGTACCACGACGCGCGCCCGGGGGTGATCCCGTTGCCGCCGGGAGCGGTGGGCGATGCCCAGGGCCGTCCCAGCTTTCTCGAGACGGACGAGCTGCGGGAGGTGCGGGTCCGTGACTTCCGCCGGCGGGTGGGGGTGATGGACCCGCTCCTGTGGGACCAGGTCCGCCGGATGTCGCCCTGACACCGCCACCACCCGCTCAGGCCCAGAGCTGTCCCTGCAGCGCCTCGATCGCGGCCTCGGTGGTCGGGGCCGTGTAGACGCCGGTGGAGAGGTACTTCCAGCCGCCGTCGGCGACGACGAAGACGATGTCCGCCGACTCCCCCGCCTTCAGGGCCTTCTTGCCGACCCCGATCGCGGCGTGCAGCGCCGCGCCGGTGGACACCCCCGCGAAGATGCCCTCCTGCTGGAGCAGCTCACGGGTGCGGGTGACGGCGTCGGCCGAGCCGACCGAGAAGCGCGTGGTGAGGACGGAGGCGTCGTACAGCTCCGGTACGAAGCCCTCGTCCAGGTTGCGCAGGCCGTAGACCAGGTCGTCGTAGCGCGGTTCGGCAGCGACGATCTTGACGTCCGGTTTGTGCTCGCGCAGATAGCGGCCCACGCCCATGAGGGTGCCGGTGGTGCCGAGACCTGCCACGAAGTGGGTGACGGACGGCAGGTCGGCGAGGATCTCCGGACCCGTGGTGGCGTAGTGCGCGCCCGCGTTGTCCGGATTGCCGTACTGGTAGAGCATCACCCAGGACGGGTTCTGCCCGGCCAGTTCCTTGGCGACGCGGACCGCCGTGTTGGAGCCGCCGGCGGCCGGGCTGGGGATGATCTCGGCGCCCCACATGGCGAGCAGCTGGCGGCGCTCCTCGCTGGTGTTCTCGGGCATCACACAGACGATGCGGTAGCCCTTGAGCCTGGCCGCCATCGCGAGGGAGATCCCGGTGTTGCCGCTGGTCGGCTCGAGGATGGTGCAACCCGGTGTCAGCCGCCCGTCCTTCTCCGCCTGCTCGATCATATGGAGCGCAGGGCGGTCCTTGACCGAGCCGGTCGGATTGCGGTCCTCCAGCTTGGCCCAGATGCGGACGTCCTCCGAGGGGGACAGCCGGGGCAGCCGTACCAGCGGGGTGTTGCCGACGGCGGCGAGCGGCGAGTCGTAGCGCATCGGGAATCAGGCCATACCGCCGGCCACGGCCGGCAGGATCGTCACGCTGTCGCCGTCGGCCAGCTTGGTGTCGATGCCGTCCAGGAAGCGCACGTCCTCGTCGTTGAGGTAGACGTTCACGAAGCGGCGCAACTGGCCGCCCTCCACGACGCGCTCCTGGATTCCGCTGTGCCGGGTGTCGAGGTCGGCGAAGAGCTCGGCGAGGGTCGTCCCGCTGCCCTCGACGGCCTTGGCGCCGTCGGTGTAGGTGCGGAGGATGGTCGGGATGCGGACCTCGATGGCCATGGCGTGGGCTCCTGTCGGGAGGGACATAGGGCGTTGCGGGACGGGGCGCGCGGCTCGGCCCCCGCGCAGGGGCTGGTGCAGACTGGCTGGTGCGCTCGGGCCGTGGCTCAGGCCGTACGGCGGTCCGCGCAGCGCGTACAGATGGCGCTGGCGAGACGGCACAGGTCGACGTGCAGCCGCGCCACGAGCAGCGGCGTGCCCGGCGTCTTGTCGCTCACGTCGTTCGAAACCATGCGGTCATCGTAACGATTCCCGATCCTGCCTCTGACATGTGATCCCACATGATGGACCGGATCTGTTCGCCTGCCGGACAGTCGCGGCTCAGTACGCCTCGACGACCTTGACGTCCTCTTCGGTGACCTCTCCGTCGACGATGCGGAAGGACCGGAACTGGAAGGGTCCGGCCCCGTCCGCGTCGGCCGTGGAAACCAGGACGTAGTGCGCGCCGGGCTCGTTGGCGTACGAGATGTCGGTCCGCGACGGGTAGGCCTCGGTCGCGGTGTGGGAGTGGTAGATGATCACCGGCTCCTCGTCCCGGTCGTCCATCTCCCGGTACAGCTTGAGCAGATCCGTCGAGTCGAACTCGTAGAAGGTGGGTGAGCGCGCGGCGTTGAGCATCGGGATGAAGCGCTCGGGCCGACCCTCGCCGACGGGTCCCGCGACCACGCCGCACGCCTCGTCGGGGTGGTCCTCGCGGGAGTGAGCGACGATCCGGTCGTACAGGGCCTGGGTGATGGTCAGCATGCTGACGAGAATAGGCGCAGGCTCCTCGGATCCGAGATCCGGGGACCAGTGCGTGAGATCACGTGCGGACCGGTGCGCTCACGTCCGGTTTGCGGGGTCGTGGCCGCCCTCCGGCCGGTCGGTCGCGGCGAGCAGCGCGTGCACCGTCACCTCCATCGCGCGACGGGCGGCCTCCGGCTCGAGACCGCCCCCGCGCCAGTGGTGCCAGGCACCCCATGAGGTCACCGCGTCCAGCCCGTTGAACAGATCCCCGCGGCGCTCGTCCGGCAGGGCGTCGAGCTCTTCGGCGAAGACCTCGGCCAGCCGTCTGCGGGCGAAGTCCATCATCTCCCGGGTGGCTTCGTCGACGCGTTCCGAGAGCTGCTCCTTGCGCATCAGGGTCAGCCGCGCCGGGGTGATCCACTCCAGGATGCGCGCACGCTGTTCGACGAGCGCCGCGACCCGCTCCTCACGCGATCCCTCGGTCGGCAGCGGCTTGATCTGCGCCGCCAGCTGATCCAGTCGGCGCGCGATGGCGGTGTCCTGGAGCTGGGCCATGTCGGCGAAGTGGTGGAACACCAGACGCCGGGAGACCCCGGCACGCTCGGCCACCCGGTCCGCAGGGAACTGCGTGTGCCCCTCGTCGAGCAGGGAGAGCATCGCGTCGGCGATCTTCTCGCGGGTCTGCCGCCCGCGCTCGGTGCGACCGTCCTGGGCCCGTTCGCGCGGTGCCTGGCGCCCGCCATCCGGCGTGCTTCGAAGCGACTGCTCCATCCCGGTCCTCCCATCCGTGCGTTGACATTGTTGCACTCCTGATGCAACCGTGCCGATGACACCTTGATTGCACGCGTAGTGCAATAACTTCACCGGAAGTTCCCGGGCGGGCGCCGTATGCGCCCGCCGCCGCACGAGAGGGACGGCTTTCCTGATGCTCCTGTCCGTAGGGCGCTGGTGCGCCCGCAAACCCAAGCGGACCGTGGCCGCCTGGCTGCTCCTGCTCATCGCCCTGGCCACCGCCGTGGGCGCGTTCGGCCGGGTCACCACCGAGGCCGTGACCATCCCGGGCAGTGACAGCCAGGCGGCCCGCGACGCCGCCGAGGTCTTCTCCGACGCGGCGTCCGGCCGACAGCCCGTGGTCCTGTACGCCGCTCCGGGCTCCCCGGCCCTCAGCGCCACCGCGCAGCGCAAGGCCATCGAGGAGTCCGCCCGGGCCATCGAGGACGTGGATCACGTCGTCGCCGTCACCACCCCCTTCGAGCAGAAGGGGCGCGGCGCCCTCAGCGCCGACGGCCACACCGGTCAGCTCTTCGTCGAACTCGACGTCACCGGCCGGGACATCACGGCCGAGACCACCCGGCACATCACGGACGCCGCCGCACCCGCCACCGCCGCGGGGATCGAGGTGACCGCGGGCGGCGACCTCGCCGCCGCCGCGGACCGGGGCGACACCGGCCACAGCGAGATCATCGGACTCGCGGCAGCCTTCGTCATCCTGGCCGTCGGCTTCGGCAGCGCGGTCGCCGCCGGTGTCCCGCTGCTGAACGGCGCGATCGGGCTGGCCATCTCCCTCTCGGCGATCGGCCTGGTGGGCCATCTCATGGACATGCCGTCCACGGGCACGACCATCGCGGCGATGATCGGCCTCGGCGTGGGCATCGACTACACGCTCTTCTGCCTGACCCGGTTCCGTGAACTCCGGGCGGCCGGTGCCGGGATCGAGGAGGCGGCGGCTCGCACGACGGCCGGCTCCGGCAAGGCCGTGGCCTTCGCCGGCTGTGCGGTCATCGCCGCGCTGGCCGGGCTCGCACTGGGCGGTCTGCCGCTGCTGCACGCGCTGGCGCTCGCCCCGGGCATCGCCGTCCTGGTCGCCATGGGAGTCACGCTCACCCTGCTGCCCGCCGTCCTGTCGCTGCTCGGGCGCTGCCTCACCCCGAAGGCACGCCCGGGCGCCGCGCCCGCCGGTGACGCGGACCCCGACGGCACCCCGGACCGCCCGCGCGGCTGGGGCCGTATCGCCGGGTACGTGGCCGCGCGGCCGTGGCGCTGTCTGCTCGCCGGGATCGCCCTGACCGGGGTGCTGGCCGCCCCGGCCGCGCAGTTGACGTTCGGCCAGCTGGACGCGGGCGACAAGCCCTCCGGCACGTCGAGCCGTATCGCCTACGACCGGACGGCCGACGCCTTCGGCCCCGGTACGAACGGCCCCCTCCAGGTGGTGACCGTCCTGCCCACCCGTGCGTCCGGCCCGACCGACAGCCGGATCACCGGCATGACCACCGCGCTCCGCGCCGCCGAGGGCGTCGCGGCCGTCGGCCCCGCGCAGCTGGACCCCACCGGCACCCATGCCCGCTGGCAGGTCACCCCCACCACCGCGCCCGGCGACCCGGCCACCGCCGACCTCGTCCACCGGCTGCGGGACGAGACGCTGCCCGAGGCCACCAAGGGCACCGGGCAGGTGACCCATGTGGGGGGCGCCGCGGCGGGGCAGGCCGATCTGAACGAGCGTCTGGCCCGGCGGATGCCGGTCGTCGTCGCCTTCGTCCTGGCCGTGGCCGCGCTGCTGCTGCTCGCCGCCTTCCGCTCCCCGGTCGTGGCGGTGAAGGCCGCGCTGATGAACCTGATCTCGGTCGCCGCCTCCTACGGTGTGCTCACCGCGCTCTTCCAGTGGGGCTGGGGTGCGTCCTGGATCGGACTCGAGGGGGCCGTGCCGATCCCGGGATATGTGCCGCTGCTGATGTTCGCCGTGCTGTTCGGCCTCTCCATGGACTATGAGGTGTTCCTGCTCAGCGCGGTGCGGGCGGCCTATCTGCGCGAGGGAGACACCCGCCGGGCCGTGATCACCGGCCTCACGGGAACCGGACGGATCATCACATCGGCCGCACTGATCATGGTCAGTGTCTTCCTCAGCTATCTGCTCTCCGAGGACCCGGTGGTGAAGATGTTCGGCATCGGACTGGCCACGGCCGTCGCCCTGGACGCCACCGTCGTCCGCGGCGTGCTCGTCCCGTCCACGATGGTCCTGCTGGGACGCGCCAACTGGTGGCTGCCCGGCTGGCTCGACCGGCTGCTGCCCCACATGGCCATCGAGGACGACGGACACGACCCGTCGCCGGAGTCTCCCTCGCCCGATGACGTCTCCCTCGCACACACCGGAAGCGCCTCGTGAAGCCGTTTCGCGCCTTCAGGCGCCGGAAGTTGCTGTGGACCTCGGTCGCGATGAGCGTGGCGGTCGCCGCTCTGCCCGTCGCCGACCGGATCGCCGCCGCGGTCGCCGAGGAGCGGATCGCGGACCGGATCGCCGGGCGGCAGAGCGGTGTCGTCGGCACCCCGCAGGTGAGCATCGACGGTTTCCCGTTCCTGCTGAGCGCGGCTGAGGGGACGTTCTCCAGGGTGGCGGTACGGGCCGACGCGATCACCACGGAAGGGCGGCCCGTGCGGGCGTCGGTGGAGCTGCGCGACGTCAGCGAGAAGGCCGGTGCGTACACGGCCGAGCGGGCCGACGCACGGTTCACGGCACCCTTCGACTCCCTCGGCGCGGACCTCGGCGAGGGCACCTCGCTGTCCGCGGACCACGGACGGCTGCGCATCGACCGCGAGGTGTTCGGGCTTCCGCTGACCATTCAGGCCGAGCTGCGGCTGGCCGGGCGGACCATCACCATGGTGCCGGTCGCCGCGTCGTTCGCGGGACGCCCGGTCGACCCGTCGGGGCCCCGGATCAGCGAGGCGTTCGCGGGCCGCGCACGCACCCTGCCGGATCTGCCCGTGGGGCTCACCCCGACCGGCGTATCGGTGTCCGACGACGGGGTGGTGGTGCACGCCCGCGCGGACGACGTCCGGCTGACGTAGTGCCGCAACCCGCACGAGTGACGCGACCGGCGCGGCCGGCCCCGGAACGCGCGTCGGGTCATGCCGGGCGGTGAAAGCCCGGCATGACCCGATGACGGCGGCGGAAGGCGGAACCGCTACTTCGCGGCGTCCGCGTACTCGCGGGTGCGGTCGCCGATCTGCGGGTTGCGGCCCTTCAGCACGATCCAGCCGATGGCCAGGGCGACACCCCAGACGGCCCCCACGACCAGGGAGATGCGGCCGTCCTTGTCGTAGCCGATCATGCCGGTCACACCGATCAGGAAGAGCAGCGCGATCCAGCTGCCCACGGAGCCTCCGGGGGCCGGGAAGGACGAGGCCGGCAGGCTGCCCCTCACGACGGCGCGCCGGTAGCGGATGTGGCTGACGAGGATCGTCATCCAGGTCCAGATGCCGGCCGCGGTGGCCACCGAGACGACGTAGCCGAACGCCTTCTCCGGGACGAGGTAGTTGAGGACCACACCGATGCCCATGAGGGCCACGGAGACGGTGATGCCGACGGCCGGGGTCCTGCGGGCGTTGAGCCGGCCGAAGGCCTGCGGGGCCTCGCCGTTGGAGGCAAGGTCGCGCAGCATCCGGCCGGTGGAGTACATGCCGGAGTTGCAGGACGACAGTGCCGCGGTGAGCACCACGAAGTTGACGATACCGGCGGCGAGCGGGATGCCGATCTTGTCGAAGGCGTGGACGAACGGGCTCTGACCGGCGTGGAACTCGGTCCACTTCACGACGGAGAGGATCACGACGAGCGCACCGACGTAGAAGATGATGATGCGCCAGGGCAGCGTGTTGATCGCCTTGGGCAGGGTCTTCTCCGGGTCCTCGGACTCGCCCGCGGTGACGCCGACGAGCTCGACGGCGAGGTAGGCGAACATGACGCCCTGCAGGGTCATCAGGCTGGAACCGATGCCGTTCGGGAAGATGCCGTGGTGCGACCAGAGGTTGGAGACGGTGGCGGTGTCACCGGCGTCGGAGAAGCCCAGGGTGAGCACACCGAGACCGATCACGATCATGCCGATGATCGCGGTCACCTTGACCATCGAGAACCAGAACTCGACCTCGCCGAAGATCTTCACCGAGATCAGGTTGACGGCGAAGAGCACCACCAGGAAGACCAGGGCACTGACCCATTGCGGGATGCTCGGGAACCAGAAGTGCACATAGATGGCGGCCGCTGTCAGCTCCGCCATACCGGTGACGACCCACATGAGCCAGTAGGTCCAGCCGGTGACGAACCCGAAGAACGGGCCGAGGAACTCGCGGGCGTACTCCGCGAAGGAGCCCGAGACGGGCCGGTAGAGCAGCAGCTCGCCGAGCGCTCGCATGATGAAGAAGATGATGGCGCCGGCCAGGGCGTACATCAGGATGATGCTCGGACCGGCCTTTTCGATGTTGGCCCCGGCCCCCATGAAGAGGCCCACACCGATGGCTCCGCCGATGGCGATCATCTGGACCTGCCGGCTGCCGAGCCCGCGCTCGTAGCCTTCCTGCGAGGTGCCCCCGGCTGCGTCGCCGGTGTGCTTGTCGACCTGCAACGAGGTCATGATGCTGCGCCTTTCTCCATGCTGATCCGCGCAGCGCCTTGTGACGTGCCGCGGACCAGGTCGTGATCCCCCCGGATGCAATGGAGTACGGCCGGCGGTCTGCCGGCCGAAGCGCCCCGGGTACATGGGTGGCGTCCCCAGGCGGTCGTGAAGATCTATCACGCCGGGAGGGGTGATCATTCCCGCGAATTGTGGCGCACGCCACAGGAAGAACCGGACATAGGTGCCGCGTGATCCCAAAGATGGGTGATCAAGTGACGCGATCGTTATCCGGATTTGAGCGTCCTCTGAGCGAACGGTTGGTAACGCTATGGAGTCGCCCAGGTCACGGTATGGGTGTCACTGCGTCACGGTGTGACGGCATGACGTCACGGCGTGAGCGTCTCGACGAGCGTCTCCTGGAGTGCCCCGAGCCAGAGGTAGGCCATCACCATCGGCTTGCGCGGATCGGAGTCCGGCAGCCGGTACAGCTCGCCGCTCTCGTCCTCGTCGGCGACCTCGAGCCGGGTACCGATGGTCAGCCGCAGGTCGTTGAGCGCTCCCAGCCAGTGCATGGAGTCGCCGGCGGTCAGCTTGAGGACCGCACCGCCCTCGCCCGTTGCGGTGAGGGCGTCGAGGCTGCGGACGACGGCCAGGGCGTCATCCCGCTTGCGGGCCCGCAGGTCGTTCTCCGTATAGCGCCTGAACTCGGCCGAGTGGGCACGGAGTTCGTCGTCCTCGCGGTCGCCCTCGGGGTCCCCGTAGGCATCCGGGAAGAGGCGGGCCAGCGCGGGGTCCGACGGCGGCTCGCTCGGGCCTTCGGCAAAGAGCGCGGCCAGCGGGTCCTCACCCTTGGTCTGCTCATCGCCCGGCCCGATCAGCTCGAGCAGCTGCACGGCGAGCGAGCGCAGGATGGAGATCTCGACCTCGTCGAGCGCGACGGCAGCGCCGCCGCCGGACAGCGCCTCGAAGTGGCCGGCCATCAGATGCGGTCCTGGGAGAGCGTCGCCCAGAGTCCGTACCCGTGCATCGCCTGCACGTCGCGTTCCATCTCCTCGCGGCTGCCGCTGGAGACGATGGCGCGGCCCTTGTGGTGGACGTCCAGCATCAGCTTGTGGGCCTTGTCCTTGGAGTAGCCGAAATAGGCCTGGAACACATAGGTGACGTAGCTCATCAGATTGACCGGATCGTTGTGCACGATCGTCACCCACGGGACGTCGGGTTCGGGTACGGCGAAGGTCTCCTCGGCCGACTGGGGACGTTCGATCTCTGTGGGCACAGTCACTCCACCCATGCTGCCACCCGAGGGGGCCCGTCGCACAAACGACCCCACCGTAACGGCCACACCGTTCCCCGTCCGGAGGGCGGTTCCGCTCCTGCGGCGGTCGCCGCGCAAAGACCCGTCCCCATCCCCCGGGTGCGCGTCGGCGGGCCGCCCCGGCCGTCGGCCACCGGCCCCGCAGCACCCCGGCCACGACATCTCGTCAATCTGACGAGATGTGCGCTAGCATGCTTCCCATGGACACCGCGGACCTGAGGCCGCCGGTCGACGTACCGTCGACCGCGCTCTTCACCGACCAGTACGAGTTCACGATGCTGAAGGCGGCCCTGAAGGCCGGCACGGCCGAGCGCCGCTCGGTCTTCGAGGTCTTCACCCGCCGGCTGCCGGACGGCCGCCGCTATGGAGTGGTCGGGGGCATCGGGCGCGTCCTGGACGCCGTGGAGAACTTCCGCTTCGATCCCCGTGTGCTCGGCTTCCTCCGGGACCGGGAGATCATCGACGAGCCCACGCTCCAGCTGCTCGCCGACTACCGCTTCAGCGGCGACATCTGGGGATACCCCGAGGGCGAGGTCTACTTCCCCGGCTCACCCGTGCTGCGGGTCGAGGGCTCCTTCGCCGAGTGCGTGCTGCTGGAGACCGTGATCCTGTCGATCCTCAACCACGACTCCGCGATCGCCGCCGCGGCCTCCCGGATGTCCGCCGCCGCGGGCGGGCGCCGCCTGATCGAGATGGGTGCGCGGCGCACCCACGAGCTCGCCGCGGTCGCCGCCTCGCGCGCCGCGTACGTCGGCGGCTTCGACTCCACCTCCGACCTCGCCGCGGGCTTCCGCTACGGCATCCCCACCGTCGGCACCAGCGCCCATGCCTTCACGCTGCTGCACGACACCGAGCGCGACGCCTTCCGGGCCCAGGTCGACTCGCTCGGCGAGGGGACGACGCTGCTCGTGGACACCTATGACGTCGCCGAGGCGGTCCGTACGGCGGTGGAGGTCACCGGGACCGGACCCGGGGCCGTGCGGATCGACTCCGGCGACCTGCTGCTGGTCGCACACCGGGTGCGTCAGCAGCTGGACGAACTGGGCGCACGGGACACGAAGATCGTCGTGACGTCGGACCTGGACGAGTACGCGATCGCCTCGCTGGCCGCGGCTCCGGTCGACGCCTACGGCGTGGGCACCCAGCTGGTCACCGGCAGCGGGCATCCGACCTGCTCCATGGTCTACAAGCTGGTCGCCCGGGCCACATCGGCGGAGCCGGGGGCGCCACTGGTCCCGGTGGCGAAGAAGTCCACCGCGGGGAAGCAGTCGGTCGGGGGCCGCAAGTGGGCGGCCCGGCGGCGCGACGAGCAGGGCGTCGCCGAGGCCGAGGTGCTCGGCACCGGTCCGCTTCCGCAGGAGCTCGAAGGCAGGGAGCTGCTGGTCGAACTGGTCAAGGGCGGGGAGGTCGTCGCCCGGGAGCCACTGGACGCGGCTCGCGAACGGCATATCGCCGCGCGGGCGGGGCTGCCGCTGTCGGCGGTCCAGCTCTCCCGCGGCGAGCCGGTAATCCCCACGGAGTACCACAGGTGATCGGTATGAACACCGGCGACTCATGAGACGACGGTCGTGACGAGCAGGGCCGCGAACCGCGGACGAACCCACAAATGCCCTCTCCCGCAAGGCGATTGAAGTCTCTACCCTCGAAATATTGCCCGCCGATCCCCACACCGAAGGATATCCGCCATGCACCGCGCATTGGTCGTCGTGGACGTGCAGAACGACTTCTGCGAGGGGGGCAGCCTCGCGGTGAAGGGAGGCGCGGACGTCGCCGCCGCGATCACCGACCTGATCGGCGACTCCACCCCCGGCTACCGCCATGTGGTCGCCACACGGGATCACCACATCACGCCCGGCACCCATTTCTCGGAGCAGCCGGACTACGTCGACTCCTGGCCGCCGCACTGCGTCGCCGGGACCGAGGGGGCGAGCTTCCATCCGAACTTCGCCCCGGCCGTCGCCAGCGGCTCGATCGAAGCGGTCTTCGACAAGGGCGCCTACGAGGCGGCGTACAGCGGTTTCGAGGGCGCCGACGAGAACGGCATGACGCTGGCCGAGTGGCTGCGCGCCCGTGACGTCTCGGAGATCGACATCGTCGGCATCGCGACGGACCACTGCGTACGGGCGACGTCGCTGGACGCGATACGCGAGGGCTTCCGCACGCAGGTCCTGCTGGATCTGACCGCCGGGGTCGCCGAGGAGACGGTGGCCCGGGCGCTCAGGCTGATGCGCGAGGCGGGAGTGGAGCTGTCGGGGAAGCCGGTGGTCTGAGCTCCCCGGCAGGAAAGCCGGTGATCTGCCCGGGGCACGGACCGGACACAACCGGACCCTCGCGCTCCCGGGCAGCCCCTGCCCTCTGCCGCTCTGCCGGTTACGCGCCGGTGGATCGCAGGAGCGCCCGAATCGGGTGCCAGAGCTCCTGTGCGGCGATGCCCTCGTGGGTACGCCAGAGCAGCCCGTCCGGATGGTGCAGCACCGCCGTGATCTCGTCCGGTGTCGGCGGCTCCGAGTTCCCCCGCAGATAGACCGCCCGCAGTCCCAGGTTCCGCAGCCGGGTCAGCGCCCGCGCCCGGTTCGCCGCATGCACCAGAACCCGTACCGTTCCGCCGTTGCCGGCCGGATCGGGCAGGCCGATGGCCACTACGACACTGCCGCCTGGCAACTTGCAAAATCCTCCGCCGGGCATGCCGTATCACTCCCCCGTGAGCTCGCTGTCAATAAGAAGGTGGTCAGAGGCACCTAAACACGATCGGCCGCCGCCCGCTAGGGGGCGACGGCCGATCATGCTTTGACCTGCGACGATGTCACTTACTTCGTCGAGGGACCAACCTTCACGGTGATCGTCTCGCCGCTCTTCGGCTCCTTGACGATCGAGATCCGGGTGTTGGTGTCAGCAACCTTGACACCGGCGGTCGCGGTCTCCTTGTACCAGTACGTACCCTTGCGGTCGTCGAACACCGGGTTGCCCGCGTGCGAGCCGATACGGCGCGCGACATCGGCCTTGTGCAGGGTGATCGTGTCCGAGCGGTACGTGCTGAACGTCGAGTCGAACGCCTGGATGCGGTTGCGCATCAGCGTGCCGTCGGCCCACTTCAGCGGCTTGGCGTTGGCGTCGACCGGGAGGATCAGACCCTCACCCGGGTGCTGGCTGGTGTTGTTGTCCTTCTGGGAGGTGTCCCAGAGCCAGAGCAGCAGACCGTTCTGGTACGGGTAGTGCTCGACCCAGCCGTCCTTCGGCGCCTTGAAGCCGAAGTTGTACGGGCCGACCTTGAGGGTGCCGTCGTACGAGACGTACTGGCGGTTCTCGGCCAGGTAGTACTGCTCGTACTCCTTGGTGAAGGACTCGCCGATGCGGGAGAAGCCCTTCGAGGTCCAGCCGTTGTCGTCGCCCTCGGCACCGTCCGAGAACAGCGGGGCGCCGTCGGCGTTGACGGTGATCCCGTCGGCCGCGAAGCCCTTGCCGCCCGCGCCGCCGTCCGTCTCGTAGCGGAAGCGGACGTCGACCTTCTTGCCCGCGTACGCGTCGAGCGAGTAGGCGAGCTTCTTGTACGCGCCCGACTGGCCGGTCAGGGCCGGGGAGTCACTGGCGTCCCGGGTGATCGGCTTGCCGTCGGCCGTGCCGTCGATCGCGGTCCAGGTCTTGCCGCCGTCGGTCGACACCTCGGTGTACAGGAAGTCGTACTCGGCCTCGATGTCCCACCAGCCCGAGAGCTCCAGGGACGCCTTGGACTTGCCCGTGAGGTCGACGGAGCGCGTCAGGGTGTTCTTGAGGTCGTCACCCATGTCGCTCCACCACTGCTTGGAGCCCTCGGCGGGCTTCACCACGGTGGTGGTCTTCTTCTTGTTGGGCAGCTCGACGAGCAGGGCCTGCGGGTTCTTGGTGTTGTACTCCGCCACACCCAGCTTGTGGGTGGACGACTTGGCCGCCTTGCCCTTGGTGTAGTTGAGCCAGCCCAGCTTCAGCTTGTCCCAGGCGTTCATGTCGCCCGGCATGTCGCCGATGCTGTCCTTGCCGGTGCCCAGCCAGGAGCCGGAGGACATCAGGGACCAGAAGCCCGTGGAGTTGTCGCCGCCACCGGAGGTGTCGTACAGGTCCGGCAGGCCCAGGTCGTGACCGTACTCATGGGCGAAGACACCGAGGCCGCCGTTCTCCGGCTGCATGGTGTAGTCGCCGACCCAGATGCCCGACGTGCCGATCTGGGTGCCGCCGGCCTTGTTGTCGGCCGGGCCGGTCTTGCCCTTGTCGCTGCCGTAGGCGTACCAGCGGTGCGCCCACAGGGCGTTCTCACCCTCGGCGCCGCCACCGGCCGACTCGTCCTCGCCCGCGTGGACGATCTGGAAGTGGTCGATGTAGCCGTCGGGCTCGTTGAACTCGCCGTCGCCGTCGAAGTCGTAGCGGTCCCACTTGTCGTACTCGGACAGCTGCTTCTTGATCTCGGCGTCGGTCTTGCCCTTGGCCTTCTGGTCGGCGGTCCAGGCGTTGACGCCGTCCTTGACCGCGTCCCACACGTTGCTGCAGTTCGACTGACCGCAGTAGTTGGAGCCGTAGCGGGCCTCGTTGTACTCGACCTTCACCCAGTCCGAGACGGTGCCCTCGACCGAGTAACGGCCGGAGGAGGTGCGCTCGTAGTAGGTCTTCAGCGAGTGCCTGGGCTTCCCCTTCTTGTCCTTGCCCTCGCCGAAGTACAGGTCCTGGAAGTGCTGGCGGTTGTAGTCCTTCTGCCAGGCGGTGGAGTTGTCGACCTTGCGGTCCGGCGCGGCGATCTTGTTGTGCAGCGGACCCGCGGTACCGCCGTACTTCTTGACCGGCGGCTTGGGGCCGTCGCCGTCAGGGTCGAACATCGTCGCGTCGTCGACCTTGTCGCCGAACTCCACGAGGATGGTGAAGATCTTGTCGGTCTTCTCCCGGCCGAGCTCGACGTACTTGTTCTTGCCGAGCTTCACCACCTGCGAGCCACCGCGCCTCTGCACGGCCGCTTCACCGGAGATGACCTGCTCCAGCGCCGCCTTGCGCTGCTGTTCCTGCTGCTTGCTGAACGGGCCCTCGAGATTGTGGTTGACGTGGGCCTTGTTCTCGCCGGCCTTCGGGGCTGTGCCCGGGGCCGGGTCGTGGCGCTCGACCCCTGTCGGCGCCTTGTTGTTGTCGGCCTGGGCCATGGTGAAGGCCGAAGCCGTCGCGCCGGTCGCTGCGAGCGCCACGAATATCGCGGAAGCCCTGATTGCCCGTCGTCTGCTGGTCACTTGATGGTGTCCTCCCCCGCGCCCGCATCATCGCGGAACCAAGAGTGTGGGGAGGGTCCGCGCGCGGTTGCGCGTCACAAGTGACGTCATTCGACAGTAGTTACCAAGGAAAAGACAGCCCTTGACTTGCACAGGCCAACTGCACTATGCAGAAGCGCCCTTCCGGTATCCGGACGGGTGGGGGCGCAGAAGACAAGGGAAAACCCTATTGCCCCTCGCGATCAGAGGGGAAGGCGCACCGAACTGTCCAGCCCTCGGAACGGATGACTCCATGCGCCCCCCGTGCAACCGCGCCGTGGGTAAGGTCACGCTTACCGCTGGTTCCGCTCGGGCATCCACCTTCGTAAGGGCTGCTGCCGGACTTCGCAGCCCTGAGCGACACACAACGATTCGATGCTTCGAGGGGCGGAAACCGTCATGCCGCGTCCTACTGCCGCACAGCTCGTCTACGGTTCGGCCACCGTCGTCATCTCGACCGTCGCCATGCTGCTGCTCTCACGCACGACCACGGGTATCGGCGTCGCCGTCATCGGCGTCGCCGCGCTCGCCCTGGGCCTACTGGTCGCGATGACCGTGCCGCTGCCCGGCAGGACGACGGCGGCGCACACGATACGTCAGCATCGTGGCGCCGCCGTTCCCGGTGATGCCGGGGCCGCCGAGCCCGCCGCCCGGATCTCCGTCGCCCACCCGCGTCGTGGGGCCGAGTCCCGGGTGAGTGAACACTCACTGCGTCGTTGACACCACCACCGTCTTCGCGGCCTTGTCGTGGAGGCCCTGCTTGTACGGCTTGTCGACGAGGATCATGATCAGCAGGATCAGCAGCCAGATACAGGGGCAGCAGATCAGCGCCGGCAGCCAGAGCACGGCGGCACGCACGAGCGAGGACCCGAAGTCGGGTGTGCTGCCGTCGTTCAGCATCGCGACGCGCATCTTCATCAGCTTCTTGCCGAGCGTCGCGCCGCTGCTCTTGACCATCAGGGCGTCATAGAGGACGAACGCCAGGATGGTGATGATCTGGTACACCACTGACGAGCCGGTGTTGACCTGGCCGATCCAGTCGTCGAAGTCGAGGTTGTCCATCCCCCGCCTGTCATAGGCGCCGAACGGGATGGCGATGAGCGCAAGCGGAATGACGACGATCAGCCAGTCGATCAGTCGGGCGACGATACGCCGGGCCGAGTCGGCGAGCGGCGGCATCCCATGCATCGGATCGGGCCTGCCGTAGGGGTCGCCGCCGTAGGCGCCCGGATCGTACGGGGGCATTCCGCCTGCCCCGCCGTACGGGGAGCCGGGAGGCGGCGTGCCGTACGGACCCCCTCCACCAGGCGGAGGACCACCGGGGGGAGGACCACCGGCGCCGGGCGGGGGCTGGGGCCCCTGGGGGCCCGGAGGCTGCTGCGGTCCCCCGGGCTCCGGGGGCTTCTTGCGGAAGGGGTCGTCCTCGGGCTGTTGGCCGGGCGGCGGCTGGTCGTTGCTCATGGGGGCAGTGCACCCCGGCCGGGCGGGCCCCGCAACGCTGTACGCGCCGTTCGGGGGAACCCCACCGGGCCGACGACGGGTCGTCGGCCCGGACAGGACCTAGCCGGCGACGAAGGTGTGCGCCACCTTGTCGTGCCAGCACTGGCGCCATGGACGGTCGAACACGCACCAGAGCACATTGACGAGGCCCAGCAGCAGCACGCCCAGCACCCCGTGCACCAGCCAGCGCAGCAGCGCGGCCGTGAAGGCGGGCGTCTCATGGGACTCCATGTGCCGTACCTCGAGGCCCATCAGCTTCTTGCCGAGCGTACGGCCCCACTTGGCGGTCGGCAGCGCCTCGTACAGCACGCCGAGCAGCAGCAGCGCCACGACCGCCAGGCCGAACATCAGGCCCGTCGTCGGGTCGATCAGCCAGACGGTCACCGTCTCGCCGGACATCTTCGCCGCCTGGATCTTCTCGTCGATGTGGTCCACCGCACGGGTGATGAGCGGGAAGGTCACGGCCCCCACGATCCCACCCAGCACGACCGTGTCGATCAGCCGCGCCGCGAACCGCTTGCCCAGCGCGGCGGGACGGGCCGCCGCCTGGGCCTGGGCAGCCTGCAGGAACGGGTCGCTGACCGGCGGCTTCCACGGGGCGACCGGCTGTTCCTCGGCCTCGTACCGCCCCTGGGCCAGCCGGTGCACCTGCTGGGCCCAGGACGCGGCCCCGCCTCCGCTCCCGGCACTGACCGGCGCCTGCTGCTGCGGCACCTGCGCCTCGGCTTCGGCCTGGGCGGCCCTGGCCTGGGGACGGGCCTGTGCCTGGGGCGAGGGTGTACCCGGGGCGGCCTGGGCCTGAGGGGATTCGGGCTGCGACTGCTGCTGCCCCGGCGAGCGAAACGTCATCGTGCCCTCTGCGGGCGCCGTGTCGCCCCTCGGCTGCTGCGGGCGCAGCACGGCGGTGGGGTCGGAGAAGGACGTGCCCCCCTCACCACGGCCGGCGCCTCCCGCGCTGCGCACTCCCGGCAGTGCACCTCCGGTCGGGTCCACCGGAGCATCGGCACCGGCACCGGCGGCGCCGTCTGACGACGGGCCGGGCGCCCGGTCGAAGCGCATGCCGGACTGCGCACCCGCCGCGCCGGTCGCCGCACGCGCCTCCCGGGCCGCTGCCGGACTCCACGCCTCGGCAGGAGATGGAGCCGAAAGACCTTCCGGGGCCGCCGCGGGGCCCGCGCCGGCCGTCCCCGCGCGGGGGTCCTGGGGCGCCCCCCACGAGACCCGGTGGTCGCGGTCGCCGCCGAAGCCGGACTGATGGGCGGTGTCGGCCTGCCAGGCGGAGGCGGGCTCGGGCCCGCGGCTCGCCATCGGCTCCGGGTCCTCGTCCAGGAAGACGGGACCGGTCTCCTCGAGCGAAGGTGCCGGCGGAGCCATCGGTGAGGCCGTCGCCACCGGCATGACGTTCGGCGGTGCGGGCAGCGGCTCGCCGTTGGTGGGCGCCGGCCGGCTCGTGCCCGGCACCCAAGCCACACCGTTCCAGTACCGGACGTAGCCGGGGATGGACGGATCTGGATAGAAGCCGGCGGCGGGGCTTCCGTCACCGGTCGCCGGGGTTGGGGCGCTCATCACCGTGGTCCCGTATCTCCTGGAGGGCCTGGAGGCATCGATTCAGGGTCCACATCTATCAGACCGACGCCCGGCACCGGGCCTGTCCTGCCATAAGGCCCACTTTCCGGTATGGGTGTCCGCCTCCGCCACAGTCGTGTCCCAAGTCACTGAGAAGTTGGTGGGGGAAGTCACGTAATAGTCGGCGGGGAAGGCGCTCTCTCCCTGCGTGGCCCGCTCCGGGGCCTCGTGCCAGGAAAGGAAGTGCACTCTCATGCACACGGTGGTGGAACGCGAACTGGAGCTCAAGCTGGTGCTGTCGCCGGAGCGGAGCGTCCCCGTACCGGCGAGGCTGACCTATCGCACGGACGATCCGTTCGCCGTGCACATCACCTTTCACGTCGGCTCCGAGCACCCGGTGGAGTGGGCGTTCGCGCGAGAACTGCTGGTCGAAGGGGTCTTCAGGCCGAGCGGGCACGGGGACGTACGCATCTGGCCCACCAAGGTCGACGGGCGCAGCGTCATCCTGATAGCGCTGACCTCTCCGGACGGGGACGCCCTGCTGGAGGCACCCGCCGCGCAGGTCGCCGCCTGGCTGGAGCGCACGCTGCGGGCGGTGCCGCCGGGCACCGAGGCGGAGCGGTTCGGGATCGACGACGTCCTGGCGGAACTGCTGGCCGCGGCGCCCCACCGCGTCGACGAGCTGTATCCGCGGGACCCTTTCCCCGCGTTCGGCGGCGAGACGGCGAGACCGGCGGAGGACGCGCAGGACGGCGAAGCGTAGGGCGGCGGCGCGTAGGGAGTCCTTCGGAGACCGGCCAGGGCGGGGTCCGCTGCCAGGCGTAGGCGGGCCGATGACCTATCCGGTCACAGCACTAGGGGGCTTCTGACGGATCTCCGCGGCGTCGCGACGCCCGGCACTCACTCTCGCCGCACCGGCCGAAAGCCCAAGTACGTCCCAGTACGAGGGCTTCCAGCCGGCACCCCGAGAGCACGCACCGGACGCCGCTCCTTCCTCCACGGAGATCCATCAGAAACCCCCTAGTGACCTGAGTCAGAGATTCGTCGGCAGTAGGCGGCGACTTTGTCGAGGATCTCGTCGGCGGTCTTCGTCCAGACGAATGGCCGTGGGTTGGTGTTCCAGTCGGTGAGCCAGGTGCGGATGTCGCGTTCGAGGGCCTGGACGGAGCGGTGGACGCCGCGCTTGAGCTTCTTTTGCGTGAGTTCGGCGAACCATCGCTCGACCAGGTTCAACCAGGACGCGCTGGTGGGGGTGAAGTGCAGGTGGAAGCGAGGGTGAGCCAGGAGCCACTGCTTGATGGCTGCTGTCTTGTGGGTGGCGTAGTTGTCCAGGATCAGATGGACCTCGAGGTCCGCGGGTACCTCCTTGTCCAGCTTGGTGAGGAACTTCTTGAACTCGATAGCACGGTGACGACGGTGGAGGGAACCGATGATCTTGCCGGTGGCCACTTCCAGGGCCGCGAACAGGGTCGTGGTGCCGGCCCGGACGTAGTCGTGGCTGCGACGCTCGGGAACGCCGGGCATTATCGGCAGCACGGGCTGAGACCGGTCCAGAGCCTGGATCTGAGACTTCTCGTCCACGCACAGGACCAGGGCCTTCTCCGGTGGGTCGAGGTAGAGACCGACAACGTCGCGGACCTTGTCGATGAAGTATGGGTCGGTGGACAGTTTGAAGGTCTGCGAGCGGTGCGGAGCCAGGGCGAACGCCCGCCAGATCCGGGAGACCGTCGACTGCGACATCCCGGTGGCGGCAGCCATTGACCGGGTCGACCAGTGCGTTGCGTTAGCCGGCCGCTCTTCGAGCGTCTTGACGATGACCCGCTCGACATCAGCATCGGTGATCTTCCGCGGGACGCCTGGCCTCGGTTCGTCGCACAAGCCGTCCAAGCCTCGCTCCAGAAAGCGACGCCGCCAGGTACGGACCGTATCCGCAGCCACCCCCAGACACCGCGACACCTCCGAGATCGAGTGCCCCTCGGCGCACTCCAGCACGATCCGCGACCGCTGGGCCAGAGCCTGAGCCGTCGTACGCCGACGCACCCACCCCAGAAGCACAGCCCGTTGGGCATCAGTCAACAACAGCGGCGGGATCTTCGGTCCAGGACGACTCACACCGAACTAACGAAGAACCTCCGACTCAGGTCACTAGACGTAGGTATGGGTGATGAACTCGATGGAGTGGCCGTCGGGATCGTCTATGTAGACGCCCCGCCCGCCGAAGTGATGATTGATCTGCTGTGGCTGCGCGTGCGAAGGATCGGCCCAGTAGGGGATCTCCTGCTCCGTGATTCGTCCGAAGATCTGGTCGAACTCCTCTTCGGAGACGAGGAACGCCAGATGCTGCGACACGATGTCCACGTCGGCCCGCTCTTCGAGGTAGTCGAGTGTGACGCCGTTGGCCAGCGGGACGCTGGCGAACGGTCCGAAGGGCTTGGGCTCCGGGGCGTCGATCAGGTCGGTGAGGAAGCGGGCGCCGGCGAAGCGGTCGCGGCTGTGGACGATCGTGTGGTCAAGACGAGCGGGCACGGCTCCTCCTCCGTCGTCGGTCCGGTGGTGTCTCCTCCGGTCCTGCCTCCACGGTAGGCGGCGCCCCCGGCCGTCCGACAGGGCGCCTCGGCGGCCCGTGCAGGGACCGGGGAGCCGAGGGGCCGGAGGCACGGGGGCGAGGACGCCCGGCGGGGCGGCTAGAAGATCTTGCCCGGGTTGAGGATCCCCAGCGGATCGAAGACCTGCTTGATCCCCTGCTGCAACTCGATGCCGACCGGGCCGAGTTCGCGGGCCAGCCACTCCTTCTTCAGCACGCCCACGCCGTGTTCACCGGTGATCGTGCCACCGAGCTCCAGCCCGAGCGCCATGATCTCGTCGAACGACTCCCGGGCGCGCCGGGACTCGTCGGGATCGGTGTGGTCGAAGCAGACGACCGGGTGGGTGTTGCCGTCGCCCGCGTGGGCGCAGACGCCGATCGTGAGGTCGTATTTCGCGGCGATGGCGGCCGTACCGTCGAGCATCGCGGCCAGCCGGGACCGGGGCACACAGACGTCGTCGATCATCGTCGCGGACTTGACGGCCTCGAGGGCCGTGAGCGCGAGCCTTCGGGCCTTGAGCAGCATCTCGGACTCGGCCGCGTCCTCGGCGGGAACGACCTGGGTGGCTCCTGCCGCCGTGCACAGCTCGCCGACGGCGGCCAGGTCGGCTGCGGGATCGGGGGTGTCGAAGGCCGCGAGCAGCAGCGCCTCGGTGCTGTCCGGGAGGCCCATCTGCGCCATCTCGTTGACGGCTCGGATGGTCGTACGGTCCATGAGCTCGAGCAGCGAGGGTGTGTGGCCGCGTTCCATGACGGCGCAGACCGCGTCGCAGGCGGCGGCCGCCGAGGCGAATTCGGCGGCGAGGACGAGCTGCCGGGGTGGCTGCGGCCGGAGCGCGAGGACCGCCTTGACGATGATGCCGAGGCTGCCTTCGGATCCGACGAACAGCCGGGTGAGGTCGTAGCCGGCGACGCCCTTGGCGGTACGGCGGCCGGTGCTCAGCAGCCGGCCGTCGGCGAGGACGACGTCGAGGCCGAGGACGTACTCGGCGGTGACCCCGTACTTGACGCAGCACAGTCCGCCGGACGCCGTGCCGATGTTGCCGCCGATGGTGCACGTCTCCCAGCTGGAGGGGTCCGGCGGATAGGAGAGGCCGTGCTCCGCGACGGCCCGGCTGAGCGCGGCGTTGACGACACCGGGCTCGACGACCGCGATCCGGTCGACGGGGCTGATCTCCAGGATCCGGTCCATCTTGACCAGGGAGAGGACGATGCAGCCGTCGGATGCGTTGGCGGCACCGGACAGCCCCGTGCGGGCGCCCTGGGGGACGACCGGGACGCGCAGCTCGGTCGCGGTGCGCATGATGTGCCGGACCTGCTCGACGGTGCGTGGGAGCACGACCACGGCGGGGGTCCCCGCCGCACAGAAGCTCGCCATGTCGTTGGCGTACGAGGCGGTGACGTCCGGGTCGGTGATCAGGGCGTCGGCCGGAAGCCCCGCACGCAACCCGGACACGAGCCGGGAGAGGAGATCATCCATGAGCCCAGACTGGCACCGGGGGCCATCGGTGTGAACCCGTCCGCGATCCGGTTCGCTGCACCGGGTGTGCTCTTCGTATCGGATGGCCGCTGCTTCAGAGTGATCAGCATGAAGAGGAGATTTGCACCAAATATCAGGAATGCGGCAATCGGTACCGTGATCGCCGCGGGACTGGTTGCCGGCGTCCTGGTCTTCGGCCCGGGGACGGGGGCGCCGCCACCCGCGTCGGGTCCTGCCGCACGCGCCCTGCTCGCCGTGGACGCCGGGGCACCCGCGTCGTTGGGCGATCTGTCGGCGCTGATCGCGGACCGGGAGAGATGGGTCCGCTCGCGCCCTGCCGACGAGGTGGCATGGGCGGTGCTCGGGTCCGCCTATGTGGAGCGGGCGACACTGCTGGGCAAGTGGGAGGACTATCCGAGGGCGCAGGAGGCCCTGGAGCGTTCGCTGGAGGTCCTTCCGGCCCGCGAGGGAAACGCGGACGCGGAGCTGGGTATGGCCGCACTGGCCAACGCCCGGCGCGACCACGCCGCCGCGAAGCGCTGGGGCGAGGGCGTACGGACGCGGATGCCGAAGCGCTGGGCCGTCTATCCGGTCCTGATCGACGCGTACAGCGGTCTCGGCGACGACAAGTCGGCCGCGAAGGCCCTGGCCCAGCTGGAGCAGCTGCGGCCGGGCACGGCGCCGACGCTGGGCCGGGCGGCCCAGGCGTTCCGCGACCACGGGGGCCGGGAGGACGCAGCGGCGAAGGCGTACGAGGCCGTGGACCGTGTGGGCAGCAGGACCGAACGTGCCGTGGCCCTGTACCGGCTCGGCGAACTCGCCTGGGAACAGGGCGAGCCGGGCGAGGCCGTCGGTCACTACGACGCCGCGCTGCGGGCCGATCCCCGCCACCACGCCTCGCTGGCCGGCCGGGCGCGTGCCCTGGCGGCACTGGGGCGCGCCGACGAGGCGATGCGGGACTACTCCGCGGCGCTGGCGGCACTGCAGCTGCCGGAGTACGCGCTGGAGGCGGGTGAACTGTACGAGTCCATGGGGCTGGACGGGGATGCGCGGACGCAGTACGACCTGCTGCGCACCCGGGCGGCCGAGGCGCGCAGATACGGCGCGAACGAGGAGCTGGTGCTCGGGCGCTACGAGGCGGACCACGACGACGCGGCTTCGGCGGTGCGCCGGCTGAAGAAGGAGTGGGACCGCGGCAACCGGAACGCCTCCGTCGCGGACGCCCTCGGCTGGGCGCTGCACCGGGCGGGGCGGGGGCAGGAAGGGCTGCGGTACGTGCAGCGTGCGAGGGCGACGGGGATCCGCGGTGCGCTGTTCTCTTACCACCAGGGCGAGATCGAACGCACGCTGGGACTGGGCGGTCCTGCCCGCCGCCATCTGGCCGAGGCCCTGAGGATCAACCCGTACTTCTCGCCGCTGCTGGCCGAGCGCGCCAAGAAGGCCGTGGCGGCCATGGGTGAGGCTCCGCTGGGCAGTCCGCCCGACGACGTCACGGGGCGGCGGCCGGCGCCGACCGAGGAGGGTGAGGAGTCCGGCCGGCAGGAGGAGTCCGACCAGCGGGACGAGGCGGAACCGTCGGGCGCGGCCCCCGACGACGGGGAGGCACACGAGCGGCAGGACGCGGCCGGCGAGGGCCATGGCCGCGGTGCACGCGAGCGGGAGACGGGGAGCGGGCGGGGGACGGAGCAGAGGGACGACCGGGGCGGAGCCGGCGAGCCGGGGCGCCCGGGGCGGCCGTCGGCGAGCCCGGTGCGGTCGGGACCGGCGGCGCCGCACACATCGGCGTCACCTGGCGCGCCTGCCTCACCCGGCTCATCCGCCGCAACAAGCTCGTCCGGCTCATCCGCTTCGCCGGGGGAGGCTCGCCACCCCGGGAGCCACCCGGTGTCGCCTCAACACGCGCAGCGGGGCGCGGCGGCAGCCCATCCGACCGCCCAGCCGCGTCCCGGGCAGCGGCCTCCCGCGCTACCGCGGTCCGTGGAACGACCCGCCGCGCAGCCGGGGCACGCACGTTCGGGGCCTGCGCAGTCCGGCTCCGGCGCGCGGTGATCCGGGGGGCTCGGCGGTCGCGAGTGAGCCGAGCCCCCGGAAACGGCGGACGGGCGGGAATCGCTTCCCGCCCGTCCGTGTAGCGCCCAGAGGCACCGCCGTGCCCGGAGGCAGCGCTCCCCCACGGCGCAGCCGCCCCGGCAGGCCGCGCTGCCGCACCGCGACTCCGCGACTCCGCGACTCCGCGACTCCGCGACTCCGCGACTCCGCGACTCCGCGACTCCGCGACTCCGCGACTCCGCGACTCCGCGACTACAGGTTGCCGCGCTTCTCCTGCTCGCGCTCGATCGCCTCGAACAGGGCCTTGAAGTTGCCCTTGCCGAAGCCCATCGACCCATGGCGCTCGATGAGTTCGAAGAAGACGGTCGGACGGTCCTGGACCGGCTTGGTGAAGATCTGCAGCAGATAGCCGTCCTCGTCGCGGTCGGCGAGGATCTTCAGCTCGCGCAGGGTCTCGATCGGGACCCGGGTGTCGCCGACCCACTCGCCGAGCGTGTCGTAGTACGAGTCCGGCGTGTCCAGGAACTTGACCCCGGCCGCGCGCATCGTGCGCACCGTCGCCACGATGTCGTTGGTCGCGAGCGCGATGTGCTGCACGCCCGCACCACCGTAGAACTCGAGGTACTCGTCGATCTGCGACTTCTTCTTCGCGATCGCGGGCTCGTTGATCGGGAACTTCACCTTGAGCGTGCCGTCCGCGACGACCTTCGACATCAGCGCCGAGTACTCGGTCGCGATGTCGTCGCCGACGAACTCCTTCATGTTGGTGAAGCCCATGACCTTGTTGTAGAACGCCACCCACTCGTTCATCTTGCCGAGTTCGACGTTGCCCACGCAGTGGTCGATGGCCTGGAAGGTGCGCTTGGCCGGGGGCTCGACGATCGGGTTGGCGGGCACGAAGCCGGGCAGGTAGGGGCCGTCGTAACCCGAGCGGTCCACCAGGGTGTGGCGGGTGTTGCCGTAGGTCGCGATGGCGGCGAGCACCACGGTGCCGTGCTCGTCCTTGACGTCGTAGGGCTCCTCGATGCCGCGCGCGCCGTGTTCGACGGCGTACGCGTACGCCGCACGGGCGTCCGGCACCTCGATCGCGAGGTCGATGACACCGTCACCGTGCTCGGCGACGTGGTCGGCGAGGAAGCGCCCCCACTCGGTGGACGGCTTGATGACGGAGGTGAGGACGAAGCGCGCGGCGCCGTTCGTGAGGACGTACGAGGCGATCTCGCGGCTGCCGGTCTCCGGTCCGGAGTACGCGACGAGCTTCATGCCGAAGGCGGTCGAGTAGTAGTGCGCGGCCTGCTTGGCGTTGCCGACGGCGAAGACGACCGCGTCCATTCCCTTCACCGGGAAGGGGTCGGCCTGCCGGGCGGTGTGAGGGGTCTGCTCCTGGATCTCAGTCATGGCGGCAGACTCCCGCCGATCCGCAAGCTGCGCAATAGTTTGTTTATCGACTGGGCAACCTGCCCAAGTGGTGCCCGAAATGATCGGGCGATCTGTACAGGATGACCATCCGGAGGGCCACATGGCGATCGATCATCTGGACGGCAGACTGATTGTGCTCCTGGCACGTGAACCCCGCATCGGCGTACTGGAGGCGTCCCGGCGCCTGGGCGTCGCCCGCGGCACGGTGCAGGCGCGCCTTGACCGCCTGCAGTCCCAGGGAGTCATCCGCGGTTTCGGCCCGGACGTCGATCCGGCGGCCCTCGGTTACCCCGTCACGGCGTTCGCGACGCTGGAGATCAAGCAGGGCCAGGGCACCGATGTGCGGGCCCATCTCGCGACCGTCCCCGAAGTCCTGGAACTGCACACGACCACGGGTCATGGCGACATGCTCTGCCGGCTCGTCGCACGCTCCAACGCGGATCTGCAGCGGGTGATCGACCGGGTGGTCGGCTTCGAGGGGATCGTGCGGGCGTCGACGGCCATCGTGATGGAGAACCCGGTTCCGCTGCGGATCATCCCGCTGGTGGAGCAGGCGGCCGCGGACGCACGCCGCTGAGGGGCTGTGCGGGTACGGCGGCGCAGGGGTTGCGCGGGCGCGGGGACGACCGCTGACGGCTGACGGCTGCAGGGATCCGTGCGGGTACGGCGACCTCGACTCAGGGGTGACGGCTCAGCAGGTCGGGACCTTGTCCGACCCCTGGCCCAGGAGGCGGAGAGCGTCCACGGTGTCCTTCAGTGTCGTCACGGGGATCAGCCGCATGCCCTCCGGCCGCCCGGCGTGGGCGTCCACACACTCCGCCTTGGGGACCAGGAAGACCTTCGCCCCGTCACGGCCGGCCGCCTGGGTCTTGAGGGCCACCCCGCCGACCGCGCCGACCTTGCCGTCGGGGGTGATCGTGCCCGTACCCGCGATGTCGCGACCGCCGGTGAGGTCGCCGCCGGCCCCGTTGCCGTTGAGTTTGTCGACGATGCCGAGCGAGAAGAGCAGCCCGGCGCTGGGGCCTCCGACGTCCGCGAGGTGCAGTGTCACCTTCACCTTCGCCGGGTCCTGGTCGAGATAGCCCAGGGCGGCCTGCACCGCGCTGTTCTGGGATTCCTCCATCGCGGCGACGTTGCGCTTCTCGATCTCCTCGTCGGACTTCCCCGCCGGATAGACGGCCTCGCGCGGCAGCACCGCACGGTCCTCACGGAACCACGCGTCCACCACCTCGCCGAAGTTCACGTCCACGGACGGACCGGTCGCCATGATCGTCGTCATCCGCAGCGCCCCCTCCGTCTTGCGGGTGGGCGCTCCGCTGATCGTGATCACCGGTTTCCCCTGGTCCGCCCCCAGCACATTGGTGGTCTGCCCCGGCTGTGCCAGGGCGAACGGCAGCGGCGCGAGCCCGGCGACCGCGAGCAGCGCGACGATGGGGAGGGCGCAGACGGCGAGAGCCCAGGGTCGGGGGAGGCGAGAGAGGAACACGGTGTCAATCTAGCGGCACGGCCGGGGAGCCCGGGTGGCGAGGGGACCGTAGGCGCTGGGCCCCTCCCTCACCGCAGTGCGTCGGCCACTTCCCGGGCCGCCTCCACCACACGGGGTCCCACCCGCTCCGGGACGGCGTCGGCGAGCATGACGACGCCCACGCTGCCCTCGATGCCCGTCACACCGATCAGCGGTGCCGCGGCGCCGCTCGCGCCCGCCTCCAGTTCGCCGTGGGTGAGGGTGCACGCGGGTTCGGTGAGTCCCCCCTGCCGGGCGGCGAGAATGGCCTTGCCGGCAGCGCCCCGGTCCAGGGGGTGGCGGAAGCCGGCCCGGTACGCGACGTGGTAGTCCGTCCAGGTGGGCTCGACGACCGCGACCGCGAGCGCCTCCGCTCCGTCGACCAGGGTCAGATGCGCGGTGGCCCCGATGTCCTCGGCGAGCGAACGCAGCGCGGGCATGGCGGCCTCCCGCACCAGCGGATGCACCTGGCGCCCCAGGCGCAGCACACCGAGGCCCACCCGGGCCCGGCCGCCCAGATCACGGCGGACCAGGGCGTGTTGTTCCAGCGTGGCGAGCAGCCGGTAGACGACCGTCCTGTTGACGCCCAGCCTGTTGGACAGCTCGGTGACGGTCAGACCGTGGTCGGTGTCGGCGAGCAGCTTGAGGACGCGCAGTCCTCGGTCGAGCGTCTGAGAAGTCTCCGCGGTCACGACGCCCTCTCCTTCGGAGTTTCGGAGTGAGTCGGCGGCGCTCTCGCGGACCGTTCGGCGGCACGAGTCCCATCGAGCAGCCGCACGCACGGAGAGGCCGCCGGTGGATCCTGGCACACCGGCTGCGCTCCGCGGCGGCGCTGCCACGGGGCGTTGTCTTTGCGGGGAATGTAGCGATCGTCTCCGCTCAGCGGAAGACCTCGTCCAGAATCCGGGCGCCAGAGCTCCGCGCGTACGGTTGCCGGAGCCCGTTGTCCGATGAGCGGCGAGGGCGCGGGAGCCGAGGCCTGAGACCCCTGAGGTGCGCTACGAATCCTCGGAGCGACCGCGGCGCCGGCGGGTGGGGGTGCGGAAGCCGGCGCGGGCGCGCGAACCCCGGCTCGAGCCCCCTGAACACCCCAGCGCCCGGCGGCAGGCGGCAGGCGGCAGGCGGCAGGCGGCAGGCGGCAGGCGGCAGGCGGCAGGCGGCAGGCGGCAGGCGGCAGGCGGCAGGCGGCAGCAAGCGTCACCCCGGCGCGCGGCGCTCACCGCATCCGCGTCGCCCACTCCTGGACCTTCTTGATCCGCTCCCTGATCTGTCCCGCCGTCGCCTCCGCACTCGGCGGCCCGCCGCACACCCGCCGCAGCTCGGTGTGGATCACTCCGTGCGGCTTGCCGCTCTGGTGGACATACGCGCCGACCATCGTGTTCAACTGCTTGCGCAGCTCAAGCAGTTCCTTGTGCGACACCACCGGCCGCCGTTCCGCGGGCAGCTCCAGCAGGTCGGCCTCGTCGTCCGGCTTCTTGCGGCTGTGCGCGATCTGGCGGGCCTGGCGCTTCTGCAGCAGCAGCTGCACCTGGTCCGGCTCGAGCAGCCCCGGGATGCCGAGGTAGTCCTGTTCCTCCTCGCTGCCGGGGTGGGCCTGCATACCGAACTCGGCGCCGTTGTACATCACCCGGTCGAAGACCGCGTCGGACTCCAGCGCCTCGAAGGGCAGCATGTCCTGCTCGCCGGTGTCCTCGTCCTGCTCCTTGTTCGCCTCGTCCATCTCCTTCTCGGACTCGGCGTACGGATCTTCCTCCCCGTCCTTCTTCGGACGGTCGAGCACATGGTCGCGCTCGACCTCCATCTCGTTGGCGAAGCCCAGGAGCATGGGGATGGTCGGCAGGAAGACGGACGCGGTCTCGCCGCGCCGCCGTGAACGGACGAAACGGCCCACGGCCTGGGCGAAGAACAGCGGCGTCGAGATCGTCGTGGCATAGACGCCCACCGCGAGGCGCGGCACGTCGACACCTTCCGACACCATCCGGACGGCGACCATCCAGCGCTCGTGGCTGTCACTGAACTCGTCGATACGCTTCGACGCGCCCGTGTCGTCCGACAGTACGACGGTCGCCTTCGTGCCGGTGATCTCGCGGATGAGCTTGGCGTACGCGCGCGCCGAATCCTGGTCGGACGCGATGACGAGGCCGCCGGCGTCCGGGATCGACTTCCTGACCTCGGTCAGCCGCTGGTCGGCGGCGCGCAGGACGTTCGGCATCCACTCGCCGCGCGGATCGAGGGCGGTGCGCCAGGCCTGTGAGATGGCGTCCTTGGTCATCGGCTCGCCGAGCCGGGCCGCGATCTCGTCGCCGGCCTTGGTGCGCCAGCGCATGTTTCCGCTGTAGGAGAGGAAGATGACGGGCCGCACGACGTTGTCGGCGAGCGCGTTCCCGTATCCGTAGGTGTAGTCGGCGGCGGACCGCCTGATCCCGTCGTTGCCCTCCTCGTAGGTGACGAACGGGATGGGATTGGTGTCGGAGCGGAAGGGCGTACCGGTGAGCGCGAGCCGCCGGGTCGCCGGCTCGAACGCCTCCAGGCACGCCTCGCCCCAGGACTTCGAGTCCCCGGCGTGGTGGATCTCGTCGAGGATGACGAGGGTCTTGCGGTGCTCGCTGCGATTGCGGTGCAGCATCGGGCGTACGCCGACACCGGCGTAGGTGATGGCGATGCCGTCGTATTCCTTGCTCAGCGGGCCCGCGCTGTAGTCCGGGTCGAGCTTGATGCCGATCCGCGCGGCCGCCGCCGCCCACTGCTTCTTCAGATGCTCGGTCGGCGCGACGACCGTGATCTGCTGCACGACATGGTGGTGCAGCAGCCAGGACGCGAGCGTGAGCGCGAAGGTCGTCTTACCGGCGCCGGGGGTCGCCACCGCCAGGAAGTCGCGGGGCTGCTCCTGGATGTACTTCTCCATGGCGCCCTGCTGCCAGGCACGCAGCTTGCTGGCCGTACCCCAGGGGGCACGGCCGGGGAAGGCGGGTGAGAGGTGGTGGGAATGCGAGGCGGTGGTAGTCACGGTCTCCGGTTCGGGGCGCTCGGCTCTCGGCGGTACGGGTGCGGCCGTACGCGCGGTCGTACGACAACCGGGCCACCCTATCGGTGGCCCGGTGCCCGACCGGGCCGAACGCAGCCGTGGCCCCCGCAGGTGCGGTGAGCGTCACAGCGATGGCTCGGCCAGTTCCCGTAGCGCTTCCGCGATCGCCTTCACCTCGTCCAGGGCGCCCGTGGACACCGCGATGACCAGGCGCTCGGCCGCGTCGATATCCGGGCGCAACTGCACCTCGTTCATGGCCAGGAAGACCACACAGGACGTCCACGCCGTGAGTTCGTTGCCGTCGAGGAACGGGTGGTTGATGGCAAGCGACTGGAGCAGCGCGGCAGCCTTTTCGAACAGGTCGCTGTACGCCTCCTGACCGAACATCGACGCAGACGGGCGATGAACGGCCGACGCCAGCAACCCGATGTCGCGAACGACGACGTCCTGGTCATCCACCGCTACCGCGGCGATGGCCAGGACGTCTTCGGAGTCCAGATAGACGTGTGTCACTTGAGCCGCTCCAGCAGCTCCGACCACTTGGCCACCTGCTCCTTGGCGGTCTTGCGCACCAGGGCCTGATGGGCGGTTCTGGCCAGATACTCGTCCACGGCCTTGAGCAGTATGGCGTGCATGCTCGTGCCCTCTTCCTCGGCACGCTGCTTCAGAGCTTCGGTCTGGTCCTCGCGAAGACGCAGGTTCATGGCCATACCAGAATGGTACCAACGATGGGGTCAGACTGGTACCACTCGCTTGCGTCTAGGCAGTGACTCGGCGTGGGGACCCGAGCCGGGTCGCCACCCAGGCTCCCACCAGCGCCACCGCCGCCATCGGTACGAACACCGCAGCGAACGCCAGCGGGTGCGAGCCCTGCGCCGCCGTCACCGTATGGGCCCCCACCGCACCACCGCCGAGCGCCGCGAAGGCGGCGCCCCCGGTGGCGAGCAGCAGGACGTTCGAGAGTCCGTCGGAGATCTGGAGCGCGGCGGAGTTCGCACCCGCTTCCTCCGGCGCCGACAGCTTCAGCAGCAGGACACTCGTGGAGCTGATCACCAGACCCATCCCGAAGCAGCCCCACCCCCATGCGATCGCCACGACCACGACCGGCACCGAGGGGATCAGCACCATGGGCGCGGTCGCGATCGCCGTCGTGACGAGCACCATCCCGATCACCGCGAGCCGCTCACGGTACGGCTCCACTCGCGGCCGGGACTGCACGAACGATCCCAGGGCCCAGGTCGCCCCGCCCACCGCGAGCGAGAGACCGGCGAGCGTCGGCGACAGCCCGCGCTGGGTGACCAGCATCAGCGGGACGAAGGACTCCGCGGAGATGAACGCGCCGGCCGCGATCCCGCGCAGCAGCACCACGGACGGCAGCCCGCGCGCGGCCCGGTACGTACCGCGGGGCAGGAGCCCGAGTGCGGCGGGCACCAGCAGCGCGGCGCCGGCCACGGCCGGGACGAGCGACGGCCACCGCAGGTCCTGGGCCGCGAACTGCAGCAGCCCGGCCCCGAGCGAGATGGCCAGCGCGAGCTTGATCCGGCGGGCGTCGAAGCGGGAGGCCGGTGGCGTGGGGGCGGCCGGTGCCGGGTCGGTGGGTACCCCCGGGTCCCCGGTGGACGAGGACGCCGGGGCCGTGGGTGCGACCGTCCCCGAGGCCATCCGCCGGGTCGCGCGGAGAGCGAGGACCAGGGGCACGACGACCAGGGCCGGGATTCCGTTGAAGACCCAGCGCCATCCGAGCTGCTCGGTGACCGTTCCGGCGACGAGCGGACCGACCACGGACGGGATCACCCAGCTCGCGGCGAAGGCAGCCATGATCGTCGGCTGCAGCCGCTGCGGATAGGCCCGTCCGACGACGACGTACAGCGCGACGATCACCAGTCCCCCGCCCAGGCCCTGGACGGCCCGCCCGCCGATGAACTGCCACATCGTGGTCGCGGTGCCACAGAGCAGCAGCCCGGCGGCGAACGACGCGATGCCTGCGGCGAGCGGCCCGAGGGGCCCGCGCCGGTCCGCCCACTGCCCGGCGACGACCATCCCGAAGAGGCTGGTCGTGAAGTACGCGGAGAACGCGAAGGCGTACAGCCCCACCCCGTGCAGCTCATGGGCGGCGACCGGCATGGACGTCCCGACGGCGGTCGCCTCGAACGCGATCAGCAGGACGACGGAGACGATGCCGACACTGAGCGCGCGATACCGGCTGCCGAGTACACCGTCCAGCCGCTCCTCGGCCTCGACAGCTCCGTCGGCGTGGCGAGGCCTGAGGGTTGTCATGGGCTCAGAGTAAGAGGCATGTATGACGGTCGCCCCTGTCGCAGGGCGGAGCAAGAGTCGTCCTTTGGCCCTACGCCCAGCGGCGCACACTCCGGACCGATGTGAACCGCCATGAACCTCTGCCAACGCGCGTGAACTGCCGTGAACGGCGTGTGACAGTCGTATGGCAGCCCCCGCGGCAGCCTTGGAGCACCCCGCGCCGGCTTCTACGGTCGATGCGTACGGCAGAAAGACGCGTACGACATACACGGCCGTGTGCCCGAGTGGCTCAGGGGCTCGCCTGCAAAGCGAGTTACATCGGTTCGAATCCGATCACGGCCTCCACCGCAATCCCGCGCCCCGAGGCGAGCGGGCGGCTACTGCCCCGATCCGGGCTGCCTCGGGTCGTATGGGGCACCGTACGGAGCACCGGGGTTCGCTCCCGGCTGCGGACCCGGACCGTACGCCGGATACGAGGACTGCGGCGGGTACGCGTTCGGCGGGACAGACGGCATCGCCGGGACAGACGACGCGCGACGACGGGACCGAACAACCAGTGCCGCGACGCCACCCCCGATGAGAGCAGCCGCACCGACACCCAGGGCGACCCAGAGGCCGGTACTACTGCCGCCTTCCTCCTTGGCCGCGGAAGGCGACGCACCGGCAGGCCGGCCCTTCGCCGGGCCTGCCGCGCCCGCGGACCCGGAAGCCGCCGGGGAGGGCGACTTCGGCGCCGCAGCAGCCAGGTCGGGCAGCGGGTATTCATCGGCAGGCCCCGGGTCACCCGGGGTTTTCAGCGCGATGCGGGGACGAATGGCGCCGTAACCGACGAGATCGGTGCGGTCCTTGCCGCTCTTCGCCTTGCCAGCTGTGTTGAGCATGACGCGGAGGACCTGGTTGTTGGTCCACTGCGGGTACTTGGACCAGATCAGGGCGGCGGAGGCGGAGGCCAGTGCGGTGGCATCGCTGGTGCCATGGCTCCTGCAGAGCTGAGTGCCGCCGGGACACGCGTGGATGATCTCGTCACCGGGAGCGGCGAGATCCACCTGGGCTCCACGCTCCGACTCTGTCGTCGCCTTGATCTTCCTGTCAAACGCCGCCATACCCACGACGCCCGGAACTGCGGCGGGATACAACACCGGGTTATCGTCGTTTCCACTGTTACCAACACCGGCAAAAATCAAGGCGCCCTTCTCCAGGGCATACTTCACCGACTCCGCAACTTCGGGTGTCGCTTCTGGGACCGCCAGTGAAATATTGATAACCCTGGCGCCGGAATCCGCCGCGTGACGAACTGCCTTACTCAGTGATTTGTTGAACAAGCTGGGATTCCAGGCGAGTTTCGTACCCTCATCCATCCTAGGCATCCGGATAGGCAGAATCTTGGCATCTGGAGCGAGACCCATTGCCCCCTTGCTGCCTTGCCCACGCCCTCTGCCCGCAATGATCGCAGCAATTCCCGTGCCATGACCGCGGTAGTCAGAGTATTCATCGCCGGACTGCCCGGACAGGTCAAGGCCGTTCAGCACCCGTCCCCGGAGATCGGGAAGGGTTTTGTCCACACCGGAGTCGATCACTGCAACAGTGACGCCCTTACCTGTGCTGACCTTCCACATCTCGTCAGCCTTCATGGTGTCCAGGTGCCATTGCTGGTCCCGCGCACCCTCGGCATATGCGGGAGTCGTTGCGATGCCCACCAGCAGCAATCCCAACGAAGCCGACACAATGGCAGCGGGTCGGACAAGTCGCTTGCTGCTGGTGGTTCGCATCTCTTCCTTCTGACGGTTCAGCTCTGGATCAGTCGATGACCGGCGGAACTACGCGACGCTTTCCTTGCTGCCAGGTCTCTTCATCCTCCACCAGGTAATCGGGGCGTTCGCCGTTGGGCCCTTCAGCGCGCGAGTCCGTGCCTCGCGTACCAGGAGGGATGGCGCCTGCTCGACCTGCATGTCCCACAGGAAGCCCCGCTCCGGGGGGCGAACCGGCCCCTCGTACCAGGCCCGTTCCTCCAGGGGTGAAGGGACGGGCACCGTTGCGCCCGCCCTGCTGCGGCCGACCACCAACCACGCCACCGGTCTCGGACGCCAGACGGCGACCACCCGGGAAACCGCTCTGAGCGTTCCCCGGGGCTCCCCCGCCATGCACCCCCGGCATGCCAGGTACACCAGGCGTGCCGCCCCGGCCCATCGGCGCGCGGGTGGTGCTTTCGCCTCCGATCACCTTGCCTTGAGGGATCCCCACAGGGGGGCGACCGTTACTCGGTGGGACGTTGCGACCACCCAGAATGCCGTCACGCGGCAGCCTCGCATCGACACCGCCAGCTCTGGGCGGCATCGTGACGCGAGCTTGGGGAGCAGCCTTCTGTCCCCCGGGCCCCGCCTGCGGCAGGCGCACATCAACGGTGCCCACAGGGGGAAACGGCCGCGTCGGAAGCGGCGTCACCGGAATGACCGGCCCATCGGGCCTGGCGACCGGCGGGCCTCCCGAAGGCGTCACAGGAGGAGCCGTACGGGGCTCGGGCAGCGTTGTCACACTGTCGATCTCCATGCCGACAGTCCGCTCCGGCGACAAGGGCTGGCGAGGCTCAACAGGGGCAGCCCCCTTGACCGCCGCCGAACTCTCACTTCTGGTAGCGGGTGTCGACGGATCAGCTGCGGACCGGCTCCCGCCACCTGTACCAGCCGATCCGACGTACTCCTCTTCGTATACCGATTCAGCAGTCTTCGGCGGCACGAACTCCCCCGGCGGCGGCGGGAACTCCGGCGGTGGCATGCTCATGATCCGGTCCCCGGAGTGGGTGTACGTCTGCGCCAGCTTCCGCAGCTGGTCCGCTGCCTCGAGGCGCTGACGCTCCATCGCCCCCCGGGCGTCGGTCAGTTGCTTGCTGTACTCACTCGTATCCGTGCCGGGATCGTGGCGTGCAGCCTTCAGAAGGTCCTGGGCTTCCTTCGCCTGGGTCTCGAGTGACCCGTCCTTCTCCGGCATCGACGCCTTGGCCTGGGCGATCGCGGTCGCGACTTGCTCAAGCACCTGCGAAGCGCTCTTGCCGTACTCGCCGAGCTCGAGCGTGGCGATGGCGGCCTTGTGGCCCCAGTCCCTGAACGCCTTGCCGCCCTCTCCCTCCCAAACGACGCGGGTCATATGGGACTTCATGCCCTCGCCGACCTGCGTGATCATGGATGCCGCTTTGGACAGCTTCTTGGCGAGCTGAGCCGCCGAGTCGGCGTTCGTCCCCTCGATCATGGCCAGCAACTCCTCATGGGACTTCGACTCGAAGTCCGTTTCCCGGAGTTGTGGTTCCCGCCTGCTTCCGGCCTTTCCCTCAGCCATGGCGAACCACCAGTTCCGCCCTCCCCGTTTTCATCAGGCCTGTGCCTCTCCGTCAGCCGCTGCCGACGAACCACCGCTGCCATCCGGCGTGTTGGCGCCGGCAGGCTGCGTCGGTCCCGGGCGCTGCTGGGTCTCGGCGGCGAGTCGGAGCATCCGCTGCCTGATGTCCCAGTCAACGTTCTCGTAGCCGACCTGCGATGCCTGGACAGCGATGCTCAGGCCGTCGACCTGCAGGGCGAGCACCTTGGAGAGCTTCTCCAACTCGTCGTGGACGACGGTGTACGCGCCGTAGAGGTACACGCTCTCCCCGAAGTCGGGTTGCCCCAGGTGGCCCTGCTCCAGCCGGTCCGCCGCGACCTTCTTGGGAGCCGCCTCGGATTCCTCGAGGTCCGCGAGGATCTTGTCGACCTCCTTCTTGAAGGTCGACATCGATTCCAAGTCGGCGGCCAGGTCCGCCGCCGCGGCAGCCGTGGCCGCGGCCGCGCCGCCCACGATCGGCATCAACCCGAGCACCCCGGGGTTGATCGCCCTGCCCGTCCCGTCATCCAACGCCATCGTCGCCCCCGTTCAAGACAAGCTACGGAGACTACTGTAGTCACCACCGGTGACACTGCGCACCTCGGCATTGCAGCTGCAACCCGGATCACACGCCTACGAGTTGGGCACCGCCACCGCCGACTGCGGCCTGATCGGGAGGCGGTTGACCGGGCGTCCCGTTGCGGCGCGGACCGCGGAGGCGACGGCGGCGGGGCTGGTGACGACCGGGACGGCGCTGGCCGCCTTGGCGCCGAAGGGGGCCACCACGTCGCGCTCCTCGACGAGTTTGACGATGCGAATGTCCGGAGCGTCAAGGGATGTCGGAAGTGCGTAACCCGTGAGGTCGGGGTGGCGGATCAGGCCGCGGGCGGTGCGGAGGTTCTCGGTGAGGGCGGTGCCGATGCCCTGGGTGACTCCGGCCTCGATACGGGCGGCCAGCTGGGCCGGGTTGAGGATACGGCCGACGTCCTGGGCGACCGCGATCTCGACGACGCGGACCGAGCCGAGCTCGATGTCGACGTCGACGACCGCACGGATCGCGCAGAAGGCGAGGCCGACGAAGGCGTCGCCCTGGCCGTGGCCGTCGAGCGGTTCGGTGGGGTGGGGCCGGCACTGGGCGGTGGCCCAGAGTTCCTTGCCGTCCATGGCCTCGGTGACCGTCGTCGACAGGACGCCGTCGTACGAGGTGATCTTGCCGTCGGTGATCTGGAGCAGTTCGGTGGACATGCCGAACTTGTGGGCCAGCGGCTGCAGCAGCTGCGTGCGGACCATCTTCGCGGCCCGCTCGACCGCGCCGCCCGAGACCCAGGTGTGGCGGCCGTGGGTGGCCGGGCCCGCCGGAGGCTGGTCGGTGTCGACGGGAGCGACGTGGACCTCGTCGATCCCGAGGGTCTCCTGGACGATCTGCCGGGCGAGCGTGGAGAAGCCCTGGCCGGTCTCGACCGCCGCGCAGATCACCGTGGCGACGCCGTCCTGGACCTTGACCGTCGCCGTCGAGACCTCGTCGGTGCCCTCGGCTCCGAGCATGTGGACCATGCCGAGCGCGTAGCCGACGCCGCGGCGTACCGCGCCCGGCTCACCCGCGCCCTCCGGGCCGCCGGGGAGGAGCCAGGCGTCCTCGGGGGTGTCCAGGGGCAGTGCGGGGAGAGGGAAATCACGAACGGCCTGGAGCAGTTCGGCGACCGGGGCGGGGCACGTGACCGTCTGGCCGGTGGGCAGGATGTCGCCGGTCGCGAGTGCGTTGCGGAGACGGAGTTCGAGGGGGTCCAGGCCGAGCTTCGCCGCCAGCTTGTCCATCTGGGCCTCGTACGCGGCGCACACCTGCATGGCGCCCTCGCCGCGCACATGGCCGGAGGGCGGGTTGTTCGTGCGTACGGCCCAGCCTTCGACGAACGCATGCGGGACGACGTAGGGGCCGCAGGCGAAGGCGACCGCGGCGGCCAGCGACTCCGACGAGGCGTCGGCGTAGGCTCCCGCGTCCAGCAGGATCTGGGCCTCCACCTTCACCAGGCGGCCGTCGGCGTCGGCGTGGTGGCGGTAGCGGAGCAGCGTGGGGTGGCGGTGGGCGTGGCCGAGGAAGGACTCCTCCCGGGTGGCCGTCAGCTTCACCGGGCAGCCGGTCTTGAGGGCCAGCAGGCCGAGCGGGATCTGGAAGCCGGGGTCCTCGCGGTCGCCGGTCGCGCCGGGGACGCCCGTGACGACCACCTTGACCTGGTCCGGCGAGAGGCCGAAGCAGGCGGCGGCCAGATCGCGGTCGGTGTGCGGGTCGGTCGACGCGGTGTAGATCTCGACGCCGCCGTCGGGGCGCGGTACGGCGAGGCCCGCCTCGGCTCCGATGGGGGCTGGGTCTTGGCGGCCGATGCGGTAGAGGCCTTCGACGACGGTCGCGCCGGTCGTGCCGGGGTCGCCGAAGCTGAGCGGGATGTGCCGGATCAGATTGCCGTCGGGGTGCAGCGGCTCGGCCGCGAAGGCCTGCTCCGGGTCGGTGACGGGCTCGAGGACCTCGTACTCGACCGTGATCGCGGCCGCCGCGAGACGGGCCGTGTCGGGGTGGTCGGCGGCGACCGCGGCGATCGCCTCGCCGTGGTGGCGGACGGTATCGGATGCGAAGACCGGACGGTCGGCGACGCTGCGGCCGTATGCGGCGTCCCCGGGGACGTCGGCGTGCGTGATGACCGCCCGCACGCCCGGCATCCCGGCCGCGGCCTCGGTGTCGACGGCGGTGATACGGGCGTGGGGGTGCGGGGAGCGCAGGATCGCGGCCCAGAGCAGTCCTTCGGCCCACAGGTCGGAGGCGTACGGGAACGTGCCCTCGGTCTTGGCGCGGGCGTCGGCCTGCGGCAGCGACGCGCCGAGGCCGTGGGCGGGCGGCTCCTGCTGGGGGCCGTCGACCGCCAGGGACGTCGCCGTGGCCGCGGTGGCCGCGGTGGCCGCGTCGTTGCTCACGCCATGCCTCCGTCGTGCGGGTGGGGCTGCACACTACCCGCCCCGGGGGGTGCCTGGTGCGGGATGCGTGCGGCTTCGTCGACGGACTCGGCGGCGGCAGCGCTCGCCTCGCGCTCCGCGACGACTTCGCGCACGGCGTCGAGGACACCGCGGTAACCGGAGCAGCGGCAGAGGTTGCCGCACAGCGCCTGGCGGGTCTCCAGATCGGTGGGGGCGTGATTGCCCTCCAGCAGATCGTGGATGGTCATGGCCATGCCGGGGATGCAGAAGCCGCACTGGACGGCTCCGCAGGCGGCGAGGGCGCGCTGGACGTCCGAGGGTTCGCCGTCGGCGGCCAGGCCCTCGACCGTACGGACCTCGGAGCCCGCCGCCGTCGCCGCGGGGACGAGGCAGGAGGCGACCAGCCGGCCGTCGACCTGGACGTTGCAGGCGCCGCACTCGCCCTGCGAGCAGCCGTCCTTGGCGCCCGCGAGACCGAGCCGCTCGCGCAGGACATACAGCAGGGACTCGCCGACCCATGCGTCCGTGACGGGCCGGTCGGCACCGTTCACGCGCAGGACGTACGAGGTGTGCGGATGCTCGTCGTTGGCCGGAGTGTCGGGCCGCGGGCCGGACAGCGTCTCGGGGGCGGGCAGGTCGGCTCCGGATCCCGCGTCCGGGGCCTCCCGGGCGTCCGTCGCACCGGACGGTCCGTCGTTCCGCCCGCCGTCCTGCGTGTCCTGGGGCCGTCCGTCGGCCGGTGCGGTGTGCGGCCGGTCGGCCGTGGTGCGGGAGGCGGGGGCGCTCGGACCTTCGGTCGCCCCGGGCTGTGCGCCATGCCCCGCGCCGTCCTCGGGGGTGGGCTCAGCCGCCTGTTCGGATCCCGCCGGTACCGTCGCCCAGGGCGCGGGTGCACCGCCAGGCAGCGTGACCGGGTACCCGGCCCGAGCCCCGGCCCGGGGGTCTTCCTGTACGGGATCGCGGGAGGGCCTGGAGGGAGCCTCGGGCTCCGCCGGGGCCGCCGGTGCCGTCGCCCAGGGAGCGGGCGCACCGCCAGGCAGCGTGGCCGGAGGCGTGCCGCCGCCCCACGAGGACGCCGCAGCCGCCGAGAACTCGCCCGATTCCTCCGGAAGATCCCCCTGGGCGACGGGGATGGTCCACTGCCCGGTGAGGTCCGTCGGCCCGCCATGGGACGGCTCGGCCGCTTCCGGGAAGGTCCACTGCCCGGTCGCGTGCGGATCGCGCGGATCACGTGCGCCGTGCGGGCCTCGGGCATCGCGCAGGTCGGCCGGATCGTGGGCCGCGGCGGTCCCGGACTCCGGCGCGGGATCGGGCCAGGCATGGGCCTGACCGCCGGTCGCGCTCCCGGCGTGGTCCGCGGGCATGCTCCACGCCCCCGTCGCGGAGGGGTCCGAGCCCGCCGCGGGCGTGATCCGGGGTGGCACGTAGCCGTGTCCGGGTGCGGCGAGGGGGGCGTCCAGCGAGCCGTCCTGGGGCAGCTGGACGAAAGCCGTCATGTCGGAGTCGTACTCGCCCTGCGGGATGGGCTGCCAGCGCCCCTCGTACCGCTGCTCACGCCCCTGCGCGGGCTGCTGCTGCGACTCCTGCTGCGGGCCGTTCTCTTCGGTGCTCACGACAGCGCCCTCCCCAGTGCTCGTCGGGCCAGCGCGGCGACGGCGCGCCGCAAGTGCCGGATCGCGGGCGGCAACTGCTCGTCCCCCTGCGGATCCGGGATACAGGCCGCGGCCACGTACTCCCCGAAGGCCGTCAGCGCCTCGGGTGCCAGCGCACGCTCGCCGTCCCAGTCGATCAACGACGCGATCCAGGCCTCGGCCTCCAGCGGGCGCAGCGGCATGGGCGCGATCGCGCCGACCGCGCAGCGCACACCGCGCCGGGCCGGGTCGAGGACGACGGCGACGGACGCGGTCGCACGGCCGGGGCCGGTACGGCCGGTGGCCTTGAGGAACACCTGCGGGGCGTGCAGCAGCGGTACGCGCACGAAGCCGATCAGCTCGGCCGGGCCGAGCATCTCCCGGCCGGCCAGCAGATGCGAGACCGGGATCTCCCGGCGGGCGCCGTCCGGGCCGGCGATGACCAGGTCCGCCTCGAGTGCGGCGAGGACGGGCAGGGCGTCGCCGGCGGGCGCCGCGCCGGCGATGTTTCCGCCGAGGGTGCCCGCGTTGCGGATCTGCGGTGGTCCGGCGGCACGCGCGGACGCGGCGAGCGCGGGGATGAGCGCGGCGAAGTCGGGCCTGCCCATCCGGGCGTGGGTGAGGCCGGCACCGAGCAGTGCGTGGCCGTCCTGGTACTGCCAGCCCCGGATCTCGTTGATGCGTCCGAGGCCGACGAGGCCGGCGGGCCGCAGCCTTCCCTGGTTGACGGCGGCCATCAGGTCCGTGCCACCCGCGACCGGCACGGCGGCGGGCATGGCGGTGAGCGCCGCCACGGCCTCGTCGAGCGAGGCCGGCAGCGTCACGGGCTGCGCCGCCTGTGTTGCGTGCGTGGTCAACCCAGCTGCCCCTTCCCGGTGTCCCGGCTGTCCGTCCGTGTTGCCGTACCGTACGTGCTCACAGCCCGGACGTGGCAACTCTGGCACATCTTCCGAGCAATGCGACGCGAGGGTCCGCGAAGGACGTATCCGCACCGGACACCCCAAGAAGTGGGGAATGTCCGGTTTGTTGGGACAGTGGCGTCACATGCGGGTTCCCGCTCTTCAGCGCTCCTTGTACGACTTTTCCTTATCGGCCGTCCACGGTCCCAGGGAGTGGCCCGCGGAGCACTCGCCTTGCACCCGGGCTCACACGTTTGGGGGCGCCCCCTCGATCGGGCGTCCGAGCACCCCGGGGTGCTTCTGCCACGGCGACGGGCCGAACGGTGGCCGGCGGCGGGTCGTCTGCACTCAGCCCGTCGAGGCGCCGGTCGTGGTGCGCGACGCCGAATACCGGGGAGCCGAGTGGAACGGGTTCGAAGCCATGGACGTCCTCCAGGGTGCATACGCGACCGGGCGGCATCGGCTCGTCCTCGCCCGGGGCTTGGCGATGGGCGGACAGGGACCCTCCGGGATCTCGTCCCGGTCGACGAGGCGACGGCCGTGCGGGGCGGGCCAGTTGGAACCACCGGTGACCGGGAAGAGGGCGACCCCCTTGAGGCGGAGGCGGAAGCGGAGGACGTAGCCGCCCACGACGAGCCGCTACGCCTCCGGGACGAGGAGCCGCGGACACCGCCTTCGCGGCCGATGGCACCGACACCGGTGCGCCGAGCAGCAGTTCACACCGCACACGCAAAGGGAGCCGGCGAAGTTGCCGTGCACCGTGCCACCAACCACCGCGCCGGCCGTTCGCGGCCGGTGCCGGGCCGTTCACCCCTCCTCGTCGCCGAACTCCCCGCCCCTGCCATCGAGTCCCACCCTCGCCTACCGCAAACCCGTCGGACGGGGCCGTTCACGGAGCTCACCGGCGCAGCAGCAGCCTCATGGCGTTCGGCACCCGTACGCGGCGGACCGGAGCGGCTTCGGTCGTCTTCCCGCGCAGGCCACCGGCGGACGTACCCGGCATCACACGGACGGCCCCCGGGGCACGCCTGCAGCGTGCCCCGGGGGCCGTCCGGTGCGGAGGGAGGGACCGGCCTACTTGTCCTTGCCGCCCTTGTCCTTGTCACCGCCTGTGCCCATGGACTCGTAGATCTCCTTGCACATCGGGCAGACCGGGTACTTCTTGGGGTCACGCCCCGGCACCCAGACCTTTCCGCACAGTGCCACCACGGGAGTGCCGTCGAGGGCACTCGCCATGATCTTGTCCTTCTGTACGTAATGGGCGAAGCGCTCGTGGTCGCCGTCGCCGTGCGACACCTGTGGTGTCGGCTCCACGAGGGTGCCCGTACCTGCCCCGCGCTCGGGCTCGAGAGTGCTCATAAGTGCCAAGGGTACTGAAGGGCGGGAGGTTCGGGGCGAGAGGTTCCCGGCAGGGCCGCACGATCGTGGGGACGAGGGGCACGGCCGGCCGAAGGGCGAGGAGCCTGGCCGGGCCAGGAGGCGGAGGGTCAGTTGAGCGAAGGGTCGTCCGGATAAGTGGCGACCATGGCCAGCTCGCCGCGCTGGCGCCGCAGCACGGCCCTCCAGAGGCTCTCGGGGCGCGGCGACGACACATCGCCGGGCTCCGACTCGACCACGTACCAGGCACCCTCGGTGAGCTCGTCCTCCAGCTGACCGGGGCCCCAGCCCGCGTAACCGGCGAAGATCCGCAGCGAGCCGAGGGCCGCTGCGAGCAGTTCCGGCGGGGCCTCCAGGTCGACGAGGCCGATCGCCCCGTACACCCGGCGCCAGCCCAGCGGGCCCTCGTCACCGGGGATGACGGCGACGCCGAGGGCCGAGTCGAGCGAGACGGGGCCGCCCTGGAACACCACTCCGGGCTCGCCCGCCAGGCCGGCCCAGGGCTCCAGGATGTCGCCGACACCGACGGGTGTGGGCCTGTTCAGGACCACACCGAGTGAGCCCTCCTCGTCATGGTCGAGCAGGAGCACCACCGCGCGGTCGAAGTTCGGATCCGCGAGGGCCGGAGTGGCGACGAGCAGCCGCCCTGTGAGGGAGGACACCTCGGTCATGCGAGACATGATCTCGCATCTTCGCCCTCCGCGGGGAGCGAGCGGCGGAGTGTGAGCCGACGCAGCTCAGGGCGCACCGCGACAACGCCGGGGCGCGGGGTTCCGGCAAGCGGATGGTAACCCTCCGCGTGTGCGTCCGAACAGAGTGTATTGCACCGAATTCATTACGCATATGGAGTGCACTTGGCCTTACGGAACCGGGGTAGTGGGGCCTTAACCTTTTCCCTGGCCCCTGCCCGACGTCCCTCCCCCCGATCCACTGGAGGGACCCACCGGAACGCGAGATTCATGACCGGCACAGACGATGTACTGCTTGTCCACGGCGGAACCCCGCTGGAGGGCGAGATCCGCGTCCGCGGCGCCAAGAACCTGGTGCCGAAGGCTATGGTCGCCGCGCTGCTCGGCAGCGAGCCGAGCCGGCTGCGCAACGTGCCCGACATCCGCGACGTGCGGGTGGTACGCGGGCTGCTGCAGCTGCACGGTGTGACGGTACGACCCGGTGACGAGCCCGGCGAGCTGATGCTCGACCCGACGCACGTCGAGAGCGCGAACGTCGCCGACATCGACGCCCACGCGGGTTCCTCGCGGATCCCGATCCTCTTCTGCGGACCGCTGCTGCACCGTCTGGGCCACGCCTTCATCCCGGGCCTCGGGGGTTGCGACATCGGCGGCCGCCCGATCGACTTCCACTTCGACGTGCTGCGTCAGTTCGGTGCGAAGATCGAGAAGCGGGACGACGGTCAGTACCTGGAGGCTCCGCAACGGCTGCGCGGCTGCAAGATCCGCCTGCCGTACCCGTCGGTCGGATCGACCGAGCAGGTGCTGCTGACGGCCGTGCTCGCCGAGGGCGTCACGGAACTGTCGAACGCGGCGGTGGAGCCGGAGATCGAGGACCTCATCTGCGTGCTGCAGAAGATGGGCGCGATCATCTCCATGGACACCGACCGCACGATCCGGATCACCGGGGTCGAGCGGCTCGGCGGTTACACCCACCGGGCGCTCCCGGACCGTCTCGAGGCGGCCTCCTGGGCGTCGGCGGCGCTGGCGACCGAGGGCAACATCTATGTGCGCGGCGCGCAGCAGCGCTCGATGATGACCTTCCTGAACACCTACCGCAAGGTCGGCGGTGCCTTCGAGATCGACGACGAGGGCATCCGCTTCTGGCACCCCGGGGGCTCGCTCAACGCGATCGCCCTGGAGACCGACGTGCACCCCGGCTTCCAGACCGACTGGCAGCAGCCGCTGGTGGTGGCGTTGACGCAGGCCGCGGGGCTGTCGATCGTGCACGAGACCGTGTACGAGTCGCGGCTCGGCTTCACGTCCGCGCTCAACCAGATGGGGGCGCACATCCAGCTGTACCGGGAGTGCCTGGGCGGCTCGGACTGCCGCTTCGGCCAGCGCAACTTCCTGCACTCGGCGGTCGTGTCGGGCCCGACGAAACTCCAGGGCTCGGACCTGGTCATCCCGGACCTGCGGGGCGGGTTCTCCTACCTGATCGCCGCGCTGGCGGCGCAGGGCACCTCCCGGGTGCACGGGATCGGCCTGATCAACCGGGGCTACGAGAACTTCATGGAGAAGCTGGTGGAGCTGGGCGCGAAGGTCGAGCTCCCGCACGGCGCCGCGGTCTGACCGCACAGCGCCCGGGGCCCTGACGGCCTCGGATACGGGCATGACGGTGGCCCCCGCCCAGAAAGGCGGGGGCCACCGTCATGCCCGTCGTCGTATGCGCCGGGACGCGGGGCGGGCGACCTCGCGGAGGCCTCATACAGCCTTGTACGGCGTGTGCGACCGTGTACGGGCGTCGCACGGCGCCGGCCGCACGGCGCGGGCCCGGTACGCGAAAGGGCGGTCACCCCGGTTCCGGGATGACCGCCCTCGCACCATGCGGTCGCGCTACGAGCGACGCATCGCGGACGCCTTACTTGCCCTTGGCGGCTTCCTTGAGCTTCGAGCCCGCGGAGACCTTCACGCTGTAACCGGCCGGGATCTGGATCGGGTCGCCGGTCTGCGGGTTGCGCGCGGTGCGAGCGGCACGGTGGGTGCGCTCGAAGGTCAGGAAGCCGGGGATGGTGACCTTCTCGTCGCCCTTGGCGACGACCTCGCCGACGGTCTCGGCGAGGGCGGCCAGCACGGCGTCGGCGTCCTTGCGGGTCACCTCGGCGCGGTCGGCCAACGCGGCCACCAGCTCACTGCGGTTCATGTTCTTACTCCCGTGTTCTTCTTGCCTGTCAGGCGTGAGATCGAAGCCGATGCTGCCAGGGCCCTCGGACATCCCCGGACCCGGGTCTGCCGGCAGACCCTCCGCGTCCGTGGGTTTCCCCCTAGGGCGCAGGCCCTCAGGGGAGCATCCTGCCCCCACCACCGGCGGGAAAGCCAATCCGGCACCCTCCGGAGTCACACGAAAAGCGCCACCGCCTCGTCGTGGTGACGTTCCGTCGACTCCCTGACGACTCCCCGGAGCCGTGGTACGACCGATCCGCACGGTCGGTCGCGGGCTCATGACCCGCCACCCTAGAGGGGCGTTCCTGAGCCCGCGACCTGCGACGCGCCGGAGGCGGCAGGTCAGACCGAGGTGGGTTCCGTCACGACCGCGCCCGCCGCCTTCGCGGCCTCGCGCACCGCTCCCGCCACCGCGCCCGCGACCTTGTCGTTGAAGACGGACGGGATGATGTAGTTCGGGTTGAGCTCGTCCTCGGTGACGACGTTCGCGAGGGCGGTGGCCGCCGCGAGCATCATCTGGGTGTTGACCGTGCGCGACTGTGCGTCGAGGAGACCGCGGAAGACTCCGGGGAAGACCAGCACGTTGTTGATCTGGTTGGGGAAGTCGGATCGGCCGGTCGCCACAACTGCCGCTGTCTGGCGGGCGATTGCGGGTTCGACCTCCGGGTCCGGATTCGCGAGCGCGAATACGACGGCGTCGTCCGCCATGGCGGAGACGTCCTCCGCGCCCAGCACGTTGGGCGCCGATACGCCGATGAAGACGTCGGCGCCGACGACGGCCTGCTTCAGCGTGCCGGTGACACCTTCGGGGTTGGTGTTGTCGGCGATCCAGCGCAGGGCCGTGCCCGGTGCGGCGTCCACGAGGTCCTCGCGTCCGGCGTGCACCACACCGTGGATGTCGGCGACCACGGCGTGCTTGACGCCGGCCGCGATGAGCAGCTTGAGGATCGCCGTACCCGCCGCGCCGGCACCGGACATGACGACCCGTACGTCTCCGACTTCCTTGCCCACCACGCGAAGTGCGTTGGTGAGGGCGGCGAGCACCACGATGGCGGTGCCGTGCTGGTCGTCGTGGAAGACGGGGATGTCGAGGGCCTCGCGCAGCCGCGCTTCGATCTCGAAGCAGCGGGGTGCGGAGATGTCCTCGAGGTTGATTCCGGCGAAGCCGGGTGCGATCGCCTTGACGATCTCGACGATGGCGTCGGTGTCCTGGGTGTCCAGGCAGAGGGGCCAGGCGTCGATACCGGCGAAGCGCTTGAAGAGGGCCGCCTTGCCCTCCATGACGGGCAGTGCGGCCTTCGGGCCGATGTTGCCCAGGCCGAGTACGGCGGAGCCGTCCGTCACGACTGCGACGGAGTTGCGCTTGATGGTGAGGCGACGGGCGTCCTCGGGGTTCTCGGCGATAGCCATGCAGACGCGGGCCACGCCGGGCGTGTAGACCATGGACAGGTCGTCACGGTTGCGGATCGGGTGCTTGGACTGCATCTCGATCTTGCCGCCGAGGTGCATCAGGAACGTACGGTCGGAGACCTTGCCGAGGACGACGCCCTCGATGCCCCTGAGCTTCTCGACGATCTCGTCGGCGTGGGTCGTGGAGGTGGCCGCGATCGTGACGTCGATGCGCAGCTTCTCGTGACCGGATGCGGTGACGTCGAGGCCGGTGACCGAACCACCGGAGGACTCGACCGCCGTGGTGAGCTGGGAGACCGCGGTTCCGCTCGCGGGGACCTCCAGCCGGACCGTCATCGAGTACGAGACGCTGGGCGCCGTTGCCATGGCCGAGTTCCTCTGCTTTCCCTAGCTTCATTGCCGCCCTGTCCGGCGATCGCCGGGCAGGGCCCTCCGATGGTCGCACCTACCTGCGGGTAGCTGGTAATACTGGTCCTTTTGTTTACGGAAATTACTTTCCGCGATCCGAGAACGTGCAGGGAAACGAGAGGCCCGCGCCACCTGGGGTGACGCGGGCCTCCTGATCCACGTGAACAGTGGCACCGACCCGCCATGCTCGCCTCGCGGCAAGTGGTCCCTCTGAGGGACGAAGGTTGGGCCCGGGGGCTTGGATCGAGCCGGTGCCACTGACAGGCTAACAAAGAGTCCCGGAAGGTGATTCCCCCGACGGAGAGTTGACCCCGAACGGCCCCGCCGGGGGATCCGTACGGTCGTACGACCCGCCGCCGCGGTTCCGCAGCTCAGTTCCTGAGCACGGCCGGAACACCTTCCGCGTCCGGCTGGTCGGCCTTCGCCGACACCACCGTCAGCTGCTGGGTGGCGCGGGTCAGCGCCACGTAGAGCACCCTCAGACCGGCGGCGCTCTCACCCCGGGAGCCGCCGTTCTGGGAGCTGCCCGTGACGATCTCCGCCGGGGACACCACGATCGTCGCGTCGTACTCCAGGCCCTTCGCCTCCAGCGAGCCCAGTGCCACCACCCGGTCACCCAGGCCCTTCAGCCAGCGCGCGGCCTCCGCGCGCCGGTTCATGGCGACGACGACGCCAACGGTGCCGTCGACCTGGTCCAGCATCCGCTGCGCCTCCTCCCGTACGGTCCGCTCCAGATCGTCCCGGGCGACGGCGAACCGCGGCCGCACGCCGGTGGAGCGCACCGCGCGGGGCGACCGCATCCCCGGCATGGCCAGGGCGAGCACCCGGGAGGCCAGCTCGGCGATCTCGGCGGGGTTGCGGTAGTTGACGGTCAGCTCGAAGCGGCGCCGCGGCCGGGTGCCGAGCGCCTCGTCACGGGCCGCGGCCGCCTCGTCCGGGTCGGGCCAGGACGACTGCGCGGGATCGCCGACGATCGTCCAGGTGGCATGCCGTCCGCGCCGGCCCACCATGCGCCACTGCATGGGCGTGAGGTCCTGTGCCTCGTCGACGATGACATGGGCGTACTCGGTGCGTTCGGCGGCCAGGCGTTCGGCCCGCTCGCGCTGGGTCTCCTCGCGCTGCGGCATCAGCTCCTCCAGGCCCGTGAGATGGTCCAGCGGGTCGAGCTCGCGCTTCTTCCTCGGGCGCACCGGGGTGCCGAGCAGCGTCTCGAGCTCGTCGAGCAGCGCCACGTCATGGACGGAGAGGCCGTCGCGGGCGAGGCTGCGGGCAAGCCTGCGCACCTCGCCCGGGTTGAGGATCCTGCGCGCCCAGCGGCCGAGCCGCTTCTCGTCCGCCATGGCGTCCAGCACGGTGCGCGGTGTGAGCTCGGGCCACCAGGCTTCCAGGAACGCGATGAAGGAGTCCTCGGACGAGACGTCCTCGTCGAAGGACGCGCGCAGCTCGGCGGCCAGCTCCCGGTCGTTGTGCCGTGCCCCGGCGCCGGAGCGGGCGTACAACGCGTCCAGCAGCAGCCGGCGGGCACGCGGGCGCAGCAGATTCACCGGCGCGGTGCCGCTCAGCACGTTGTGGCGGATGTCGCGGAGCTCCTCGGCCTCGAGCTCCAGACGCCGTCCGAAGGCGACGACCCGCAGCCGGTCCGGGGCTTCCCCGAGTTCCAGCGCGCCGCGCGCGGCCTTGCGCAGGACCTTCGGCATCCGCGAGGAGCCCTTGACCCGGGCGACCGCCGGATCGTCGTAGGTCGCGGCTTCCGCGCCGTCGACCAGGGAGCCGACCGCGCGGATCGCGACCTGGCCCTCCTCGCCCAGGGACGGCAGCACGCCTTCGGTGTACGCGACGAGCAGCGGGGTCGGCGAGACGATGAGGATGCCGCCCGCGTAGCGCCGCCGGTCCTGGTACAGCAGATAGGCAGCGCGGTGCAGCGCGACCGCGGTCTTGCCGGTACCCGGGCCGCCCTCGACATAGGTCACGGAGGCGGCAGGGGCCCGGATCACCAGGTCCTGCTCCGCCTGGATGGAGGCGACGATGTCCCGCATGGTGTGGCTGCGGGCCTGGCCGAGCGCGGCCATCAGTGCCCCGTCGCCGATGACGGGCAGCTCGGCGCCGGCCAGCCGCGCGGTGATCCCCGGGCGCATCAGGTCGTCCTCGACACCAAGGACCCTGCGGCCCTTGGACCGGATGACCCGGCGGCGCACCACCCGGCCGGGATCGATCGGGGTGGAGCGGTAGAACGGCGCCGCGGCCGGCGCGCGCCAGTCGATGACCAGCGGCGTGTAGTCGGCGTCGAGGACCCCGAGGCGGCCGATGTGGAGGGTCTCGGCGATCTCGGCCGTGTTGTCCTCCCGTACGGCGTCCTCGGCCGGCTCGACCGAGGTGTAGGCGCCGTCCTCGCCCCTCTGGCCGGTCTTGCCTCGCAGCAGATCGATGCGGCCGAAGAGGAAGTCCTCGAACTCGCTGTTCAGCCGGTTGAGGTGGATACCGGCACGGAACACCTGGGCGTCACGCTCGGCGAGCGCTCCGGGCGTTCCCACCTGGCCGCGTTTGGCGGCGTCGTGCATCAGGAACTCAGCCTCGTGGATCTTCTCCTCGAGACGTCGGTACACCTGGTCGAGATGATCCTGCTCGACGCCGACCTCCCGGTCGCGAACCGTGTCGGATCTGGTACCAGCAGCTTCCTGCGCGGCCACCGAGGCCCCCTTCTGACGTGCACTGGGCAGCCGTCAACCGTACGCGAAGGGGGCCTCTCGTGTCAGGCTCTGAAGGTCAGGCGTCGACCTCCACCAGGCGTTTTCCATCGAACGTACGGACCTCGAAGTGATCGATGGCGTTGCGCTCCATGGCCGTGACGCCGTGGACGTACAGCGGCTTCTTCGCCTTCTCGTCGGTGCTGTCGGCGATGCCGTAGCCCCGCTGAGGGACGGACCACGAGCCGAGGACCTCTTCCGTGCCGGTGCTGGAGACGGCCACCAGCTGGCACTTGAGCGGGCCCTTGACGTTCTTGAGCTCCATGACCGTGTGGGTGCCGTACGGCTTCTCCTCCAGCCCGATCGTGGCACTGACCTTGGAGACCGCGTCGGTGGCCTGGACCTTCTCCGCCACGTGGCCGAAGGCGTCCTCGGCCGGGCTCGTGGGATGCGGAGCGGCGGTGACGCCCGCCTCGGCGTCGTCGTCGGTGACCACGATCGCGACGGCGGGACCGCCGAGGATCAGGACCGCCGATGCGGCGATCATGAACATGCTCCGCTGACGCTTCCTGGCGCGCTTGACCGCGACCTCGCCGACGAGCTTGTCCAGCATCTGCGGGCTGGGCGCGGTCGGCACCGAGGGAGCGGGATGGCGTGGCGGCTCCATGAGCGTGCTGGTGTACGGCAGGTCGCCGCCCCCGCCCGGCTGCGAGGCGGACTTCAGCCCTGGGGCCTCCGCCAGCATCGCCAGCATCGGCTCCATCCCGGAGAACTCCTCGAGATGGGCGGCGCAGATGTCACAGCCGGCCAGATGCGCCTCGAAGGCGGTGGCTTCCGCATCGTCCAGAATCCCGAGGACATACGCCCCGGCGGTCTCATGGATCGATTCCTGCTCGGACTGCTCGGACTGACCGGACAGCCCTGGCTGTCCGTACTGCCCGGGCGACCCTGGCTGCCCGGGCAGCCCCGGCAGTCCGGACTGCCCGGGCACTCCGGACTGTCCGTATTGCCCAAACTGCCCATACGGATCCTGCGTGTTCATGCCGTGACCCCCCTCTCCTCCAGAGCGAGCTTCATGGAACGCAATGCATAGAAGACACGGGACCGGACGGTCCCACTCGGTATGCCAAGCGTCTCGGCCGCTTCATTGACCGTACGCCCCTTGAAGTACGTCTCGACGAGTACTTCCCTGTGCGCCGGGGTCAAATCATCAAGCGCATCCGAGAGCGTCATCAGCCACAACGCCTTGTCGATCTCGTCCTCCGCAGGCATGACCTCCAGCGGCGACGGGTCGACCTCCTGCGGCCGGGCCTGCCGGCTGCGGTGACCGTCGATGACGATGCGGCGCGCGACCGTCACCAGCCAGGGTCGGACAGAGCCGGTCGCCCTGTTGAGCTGACCGGCGTTTTTCCAGGCACGGATAAGCGTCTCCTGCACCACGTCCTCGGCGCGCTGGCGATCGCCGGCGACGAGGCGCAGTACATAGGCGAGGAGGGGTCCGGCATGCTCCTGATACAGCGCGCGCATCAGCTCCTCGTCTGGGACGGAGGAGCCGGTGCGCGATGTCGCAGCTCGATGCCGGGCCTGCCTAGAACGGTCATCGGCCACGGCGGCATCCTTGCGCACCTGAACCTCCCGGTCGAGACCCTGTGTGATGTCTGGACTGCTTCCCTGTCGCCTTTCACTACGCATCCGCCGCACGTTCTTCTCACCGCGAGCGCGAATTTCTTTCAAGATCTTTTGAGGAGGGCGCCCGGACGGGCCTCTTCGCTGGTCACAGGGCCGCACCGAAGGCGGGCAGAGGTCCCGGGTCACGGAGCGGTCCGGGTGTGAGAATCCGAACCGGAACTTGCCCGTCCCAGGATGCGGACTGGGGCCGGACCAGGCCGAGTTGAGGCGTATGCCGTCAGGAACGCGCGAGGGCCGCCCTGCGCCGGTGGCGCGCCACCCGCTCCCGGTTGCCACACGCCGCGCTCGAGCACCAGCGGCGCCGGCGGCCGCGCGAGGTGTCCACGTACACGCGCCGGCACCCGTCGCCCTCGCAACGGCGCAGCGCGGCGCGGGCCTCGGGGTCAGTGAGCAATTCCACAGCGTCGCGCGCGACGGCGGACAGCAGTGCGGCGCACTCGGGGCGGGCGAGCGGGGCACGGACCAGGGCTCCGTCGGCGGCGCGTACGGCCCTGACGGCGGGCGGCGCGGCGCCGGTGGCGAAGGCGTTGAGCCGGGCGAGGGCGATGTCGTCGGTCAGGCCCTCCATATGAGCGTGCACCAGGCACGCCACGCAGTCGCGGAGTTCACGGAACGGCGGGGCCCAGTGCGCGGTCACCGAGTCCAGCGGGGTGCCCGGGGGCAGCAGCCCGGCGTCCGCCAGCCACCGCCCCAGCGGTTCGGCCCCGTCCGGTGCCGCCGCCATGAGATCCAGGCAGACGCGCCCGGAGTCGAACCGCCCCTCACACCCGTCCATCTCCATGACCATGACAATAGAGTGCCCCCGGTGCGGCGTCGCGGGAAGCCCGCGCGGCGGTGCCGGAGGTCCGCCTCCGGTCAGGGGCCGTCCGTGTACTTCGCGTCCGCGGCCGGGTCCAGCGCCAGCCGGTATCCCCTCTTCACCACGGTCTGGATGAGGTTGGACGCGCCCAGGGCCGTACGAAGCCGGGCCATCGCCGTCTCGACGGCGTGCTCGTCGCGACCCGCACCGGGCAGCGCGCGCAGCAGGTCGGCGCGCGAGACGACCCAGCCGGGGCGGCGGGCGAGGGTGTTGAGCAGCGCCATGCCCGCGGGCGGCACGGGCCGCAGCGCGTCGTCGACCAGGACCGCATGGCCGCGGATCTCGAGGCGCCGGCCGGCGACCGGCAGGGTGCGGGCGCGTGCGGGCAGTTCGAGGCAGAGGAGCTGGACGAGCGGGCCGAGGCGGAAGCGCTCCGGCTGGACCGTGTCCAGGCCACGGGCCTGCAGCGGGAGGGCGGTGACCGGACCGACACAGGCCGGGAGCACATCGTGCCCGAGCGCGTCGAGCAACTCCGGGAGCAGACCGCGCTCCTCGGCGCGGGAGAACAGCGATGCCGCCGCCGGTGCGCTGGTGAAGGTCAGCGCGTCCACCTGACGGGCCACGGTGGCGTCCAGCAGCCGGTCCAGCGGGGCGACGTCGTCGGGCGGCATCCAGCGGTAGACCGGGACGACGACGACCTCCGCTCCCCCGGCCCGCAGCGCCTCCACGAAGCCGGGCAGCGGTTCGCCGTGGAGCTGCAGGGCGATACGCCGGCCCTCGACGCCCTCCGCGAGGAGCCGGTCCAGCACCTCGGCCATCGACTCGGACGCCGGCGACCACCGCTCGGTCAGCCCGGCCGCCCGGATGGCACCCTTCACCTTCGGCCCACGGGCCAGGAGTTCGACACCGCGCAGGCACGCGAGCAGATCCTCACCACAGCCCCAGCCGTCCGCCGCCTCCACCCAGCCGCGGAAGCCGATCGCGGTGGTGGCGACGACGACGTCCGGGGCGTGGGCGATGAGTTCCTTGGTCGCGGCGAGCAGCTCACCGTCGTCGGCGAGCGGCACGATCCGCAGGGCGGGTGCGTGCAGCACCGCCGCACCGCGGCGCTGGAGGAGCGCACCGAGTTCGTCGGCGCGCCGGGCCGCGGTGACCCCCACGGTGAAACCGGCGAGGGGGCCCACCGCAGGGGCGTCGTGCTGTTCGTCGTACATGCCGACCGAGCCTGGCAAGAGAGCATGACAGGCTCGGTTCGGTTGCATTTCCTCGTCGTTACGAGGCACCCCGGATCACACCTCGGCGTAGCTGAGCTGCGGCTTTGCCTCAGGCTCCGCCAGCGGCCCGGGCGCCGGAGCGGGTCGGCGAAGGTATACCGCCCAGGTGACCGTGAGACACACGGCGTAGCAGAGGAGGAAGGCGACGAACGCCCCGGTTCCGGTGCCCGCGGTCAGGAACGACTGCCGGAAGGCGAGGTTGATCGCGAGCCCGCCGAGCGCGCCGACCGCGCCGATCAGACCCATCGCGGCTCCCGAGAGCCTGCGGCCGTACGCCTCCGCCGCCTCGCCCGTCATGCCCCTGGCGAGTGCCTTGGCCTTGAAGATGCCGGGGATCATCTTGTACGTGGAGCCGTTGCCGAGCCCGCTGAGGACGAACAGGGCGGTGAAGCCGACCAGGAAGACCGGCAGGGACTTCACCGTGGAGGCGTAGACGACGACACCCGTGGCGGCGGCCATCGCGGCGAACGTCCACAGCGTGATCCGCGCCCCGCCGAAGCGGTCCGCGAGCGATCCGCCGACCGGCCTGATGAGCGAGCCGAGCAGGGGCCCGATGAAGGTGAGGGACGCGGCCTGCAGCGGGGTGCGGCCGAACTGGGTCTGCAGGACGAGACCGAAGGCGAAGCTGTAGCCGATGAAGGAGCCGAACGTGCCGACGTAGAGGAAGGCCATGATCCAGGTGTGGGCGTCCTTGGCGGCTTCCTTCGCGGCGCCGGTGTCGTTTTTCACGGGCGCGAGATTGTCCATGAACAGCGCGGCACACACGGCGGCGATCACGATCAGCGGGATGTAGATCCCCAGCACGAGCCGTGGATGCGCGGCCCCGGCGGTGCCGATGACCAGCAGCCCGACGAGCTGCACGGCCGGCACGCCGATGTTGCCGCCGCCCGCGTTGAGCCCGAGCGCCCAGCCCTTCTTCCGGAGCGGGAAGAACGCGTTGATGTTGGTCATGGACGAGGCGAAGTTCCCGCCGCCGACACCGGTGAGCGCGGCCACGGCCAGGAACGTGCCGTACGACGTGCCCGGTTCCATCACCGCATAGGCGGCCCCGGTCGGCAGCAACAGCAGCAGCGCGCTGAAGACCGTCCAGTTCCGGCCGCCGAACCGGGCCACGGCGAAGGTGTACGGCACCCGGATCACCGCTCCGACCACGGTCGCGGTCGCGATCAGGGAGAACTTCCCGGCCGGGTCGATGCCGTACTCGGGCCCCATGAACAGGACCATCACGGACCACAGGGTCCAGATGGAGAATCCGATGTGCTCGGAGAGCACGGAGAAGACCAGATTGCGCCGCGCGATCCGCTCGCCCTTCTCCGCCCAGAAGACCTCGTCCTCCGGGTCCCACTCCTCGATCCACCTGCCGCCACTGCTGCCACCGGCCATGGCATGCCTCCCTCGCTGCTCCGTGTCGTGATTCCGAAGGTAGGGAGGACGCGTTTCAGGGCCGTGGCACGAGGTGACCAGTGTGGAACCTTGCTCTCACCGGGGGCGGGGGGCGGGTGTGAGCGGGGGTTGCAGGAGCCCGCTCGGGCGCTGCCGTGGTTCGCCCCGGGCCGCCGGTACGGGCACGGCGGCACCGTTCCCCGACGATGCGGCGGAGGGAGACGGATGGTTCGTCGACCGGTATGCCCCGCCCGGGCGGTGCTCGTGGGCCCCCATCAGCGTGATGAAGCCCCCCGTCATCGCCGCCCCACTGCCCGCTGCAAGCACGGGGAAACGTCGTTTCCCCTTTGGCTGATCCGGTGTGGGTGGGGCGTTGCCGTGCGGTAAGAATCCAGGAGGCCGGTCCGGTCCGGCCGGTGTCCGTGTCCGCCTTCCGCACCGATGGGAGATCATGTGACCGTCCGCCCCGGCTACCTCGACCGCGCACTCGCCCAGCTCGGCCCCCACACCGGCGCCTACGTCCGGCAGATCGCCGACGAAACGGTCGACGAGTTCGCCCCGGCCGGGCGTGAGGACCTGGTCCTTCGGTATGCGCGGCCGGTGCCCATCCGGGTGACCGCGGGCCTGTTCGGGATGGACGAGCGGCATTCCGCGCGGCTCGGGCAGACCGTCTCCGCGTACCTGTTCGGCTCGTCGAATCCGGAGCGGGCGAGCGAGACCCTGACGCGCTTATGCCATCAGGTGGTCCAGGAGAAACACCAAGCGGCGGGGCCCGATCTGGTCTCGTGGATGCTCCATCACGCACCGCCCGCCCACCGGGCCGGCGTCTCCTCGTGGATGCGCAGGCTCCTCCTGGAGATCACCGGCGGCGTGACCGTCCGCATCATCCTGGCGCTCACCAGCCGGCTGCCCTCTCCGTCCCTTCGCCCCGCGCCCGCCACGACCGCGCCCGGAGAGACCTCGGCGGTCACGGACGCGGGGCTGCCGACCTCCGCCCAGGGCCTGATCCGCCTCGTCACCGAGACGGTGGTCGGACAGCTCACGGCACGCCTGCCGGGCCTGCGGCTGCAGATGCCGCTGGCCGAGGTGCTGTGGTCGCCCGTGCGCGGGGTGCGGTGTCCGCAGACCCTGCCGGTCACCTTCCCGCCCGTGCGTATGACCTACGCGGCGGACGGCGAGGTGGCCTGGTTGCCTGAGCCGGTCTTCACCACCGCACCCCCGTGTGCCCCGATGCAGCACAGCTGAGCTCCGTGGGTGCCGAGGTGCGGGACAACCGGGGCTCAGCCCTCCCTGCGCCGGACGATCATCGGCACCCGCGTCGGGTGCGCCATGGACGCCATCGCCTCCTTCGGGGGCCTGCTGCCGGGCACGGAGCGCAGCTGCCAGCGCCGCAGAACGGTGGCGAGCGTGATGGTCGCCTCCAGCCAGGCGAACTTGTCGCCGATGCACTTGCGGTTGCCCGCGCCGAAGGGGACGACGTGGTCACGCGGTCTGGCCGCGACCTGCTCGGGCAGCCAGCGGTCCGGGTCGAAGCGGTCCGGGTCCGGGTAGAGGTCGGGATTGCGGTGCAGGGCGTAGAGGCTCACCAGCACCTCGGTCTCGGCGGGGAGGGTGTAACCGCCGAGGATGACGGGCTCGTTCGTGCGCCGCATGAGGATCACCACGCCGTGCAGACGGATGACCTCGTCGAGGACCCTGGTGATACCGGGCAGTCGGGGCATGTCGGCGAAGGTGACCGGCCGGTCGCCGACGGCCTCGTCGATCTCGGCGAGCAGCTGCTGCTCGACGTCCGGGCGCTGCGCCAGGTGGTACAGGGCCCAGGAGAGGGTCGACGCGGTGGTCTCGCTGCCGGCGAAGAGCATCGTGGTGAGTTCGTCACGCACCTCGTCGTCGGTGAGGCCCGAGCCGCTGTCGTCCCGGACCGAGAGCAGGAGCGAGAGCAGATCGGTGCGGTCCTCGCAGTGCGATGCGCGCGTGCTGGTGATGACGTCGTCGATCACCGACCGCATCCGGGCCGCGGACCGGTCGAAGGCCCGCCAGATCGGCAGCCCGTCGAAGGCCTTCGGGGCGAGGGCACGGCGCAGCATGTCCTTGAGGATGACCGGGAGGTCTTCGCGTACGGACTCGACGGCCGGGCGGCCGATGTCGGCGCTGAAGAGGGTCGCCGCCAGCGTCTCGATGGCGTGCATGCCCATCACCTCGATCGCGTCGATCTCCTGGCCGTCGCTCCAGGAGTCGGCGAGGGCCTCGGCCCGTTCGCTCATGACCTCGGCGTACCCGTTCAGCCGCTCCTTGTAGAACATCGGCTGGATCAGACGGCGGTTGCGCATGTGCTGCGCGCCGTCGGAGTTGGCGAGGCCGTTGCCGACCAGTGGCCTGACACGGTCGAAGAGCCGGCCCTTCCGGAAGGAACGTGCCTGCTTGACCATGATCTCGTTGACCATCGCGGGGCTGGTGGCCACGACCGCCGGCATGGTGCCGATGTCGAGCCGCAGCACCGGCCCTTCGGCGTGCAGCGACCTGAGGACGCCCAGCGGGTCCCGCAGCATTCGCGGTACGTGGCCGAGGCCGGGTATGCGACCCCGGGCACGGGGTACGGCTTCAAGTGACACAGTGCGTCCTCTCGCATGACTCACGCGCCGGTACTCAACTCGGGTACCGGCATGGGGGGAACGGGTTGGGTGCGAACAGAGGCCGGACGGAACGATCAGCAAAACGGACGGCATAGTATTCACGCCCGGCACATTCAGGCCAGATCCCGCGACGCTCTGACGGCTTCGGTGCCACCGTCCTTCCGGAAGCCCCGTTCGCGGACAACCCCCTGGTGGCGCGCGCGAGTCGGCCTTTCGCTTCTGCGTCCGTGCCTCGCATCCGGGCGTCGGAATCGCCGCCTCGCCCGCCCCGGGACCCCGGTGCCACGGCGGTTGGCGTGAGCCGTCGACCCGGTCGGCGGAAGTGAAGTGCCGCCGGTGCTCGGATGATTGGTCTTACGCTGTCTTTAACAGGCTGCGGTCTCAAGCGGACTGACAGCCTGTCTACTCCTGCACTTGTGGGGTTATGCTGCCGTCCGGCGCCTGATCTGCAGAGCACAGGCGGGAGCCTCGACCGTTGCGTACGGTCGACAATGCCGATCATGAGCGCGCCCCCGACCGGCCATCGTGACGGGGGCTGCTCTCCATCTCCGGAGGCCACGCGTGACCCCCCACCCCCCTATACCTGCTGACGGGCTCGTGCCACCGCCCGGGTGCCCGGCCCACGGCATGGCGCCGGGCGGTCTCCGGCGCCTGCCGGAGATCACCGACCCGGCGCGGGCGTACGAGGAGCTGCGCCAGGAGTACGGTGCGGTGGCCCCGGTGCTCCTGCACGGGGACATCCCGGCGTGGTTCGTGCTCGGGTACCGGGAGAACCTGGAGGTCATGCGCACCACCAGCCTCTTCAGCCGGGATTCGCGCCGCTGGAACGCCTTCCGGGAGAACCGGGTGCCGGCGAACTCCCCGCTCATCCCGATGGTGGGCTGGCAGCCGCTGTGCGTCTTCGCCGACGGGGAGGAGCACGCACGGCTGCGCGGCGCAGTCGTGGACGGGCTCGCCCAGTTCAACCGGCGCGGTATGCGCCGCTACGTCACGCACTACACGCGCCAGCTCGTGGCCGGCTTCGCGGAGAACGGCCGGGCCGACCTCGTGCGCGACTACGCCGAGCCGCTGCCCATGCTGGTCGTCAGCCGTCTGCTCGGCATGACCCCGGAGAAGGGTCCGCTGCTGGTCCGGCCGACGCTCGACCTGATGCGCGGCAGCGAGACGGCAGCGGCCAGCAACGCGGTCGTGACCCAGGTGCTGGAGAGCCTGGTCGCCTACAAGAAGACGGCTCCGGGCAACGACCTCGCCTCGAGTCTCCTCGCCCACGAGTCGCGGCTCAGTGACACCGAGATCGTCGAGCATCTGCGTCTGGTGCTGGTCGCGGCGCACCAGGGCACGGTCAATCTGATCGCCCAGACCATGCGGCTGATGCTGACCGACCGGCGCTTCCGCGGCAGCCTCTCCGGTGGGCACATGACCCTGCCGGACGCGCTGGAGCAGGTCATGTGGGACAACCCCTCCATCGGTGTGATCCCGGGCCGGTGGGCTACCTGCGACACCAAGCTCGGCGGCCAGGACATCAAGGCGGGTGACATGCTCCTGCTCGGCATCGCCGCCGCCAACGTCGACCCCGAGCAGCGGCCCGACCTGAGCAGGCCCATGCACGGCAACCGCTCCCACCTCGCGCTGAGCAGCGGCCCCCACGAGTGCCCCGGCGGTGACATCGGCCGCGCGATCGCGGACACCGGCATCGACACCCTCACGGCCCTGCTCCCCGACATGCGTCTGGCCGTCCCCGAGCACGAGATCGGCGTCACCGCGGACTGGCTCACCCGCCGGCCCTCCGCCCTCCCCGTCGAGTTCAGCCCGCCGCGTGCCTCCAGCCTCCCGCAGATGTCGCCGAACGCGCCGGCGACGGCCCGGCCGCTGCCTCCGGTCGCCGCGCCGCGCGCTCCGAGGCCCGATGCGGCGGTCCCGTCCGCGGCGCAACCGGCGAAGCCCTGGTGGCGTTCCCTTCTGACGCGCTGATCCGGCTTCGGGGAGCCGCGAGAGGCCCCCGGATCGCAAGGTCCTGAGTCCGCGGAGCTCCGGGAAGAGCCCGGGATGCCGGACACGAAGAGGGCCGGTTCACCCCGTACCACGGGGTGAACCGGCCCTCTTCCGTCACGCGTTCATGCCTGCTGGCGCGCGTTCATGCCTGCTGGGAGCGGCGTCGCTTCCTGCGCGAGGCTCCGTTCGGCCACAGCCGGGGCCTGCGCTTGGCGGCCACGTCCTCCAGCCAGCCCACGGAGACGATCACCAGGGCGATCAGCGGCCAGACGGCGAGCAGCATCAGCACGGGGTACACCGCTTCGACGTAGCCGCCGAGGTGCCCGTCGACGAACGGGATCTCCCACAGGAGGTCGATGACCGGGATCGTCGCCATGATCAGCATGTTGTGCCAGAGGTAGATCGTCACGGCACGGTTGTTGGCGAGGGTGACCAGGCGGTCGAAGCGGGCCAGTTTCCCGGGCAGTTCCTGCCAGGACGGCGAGTACGTCAGCAGGATCACGCAGAAGCCGAACGACCAGGTCGCCTGGGCGAGCGGGATGTCGTTGAGGTCCCAGCCGTCCTCCCCGAGGTGTCCCGAGGCCCACCACAGCCCGAAGGCCATGACGAGCGCGGAGGCGGACACCGCCAGATAGCGCGGGACCTTCTCGAACATGCCCTCCTGGTGGGCGAAGCCGAGCACCCAGCAGGAGCCGTAGCAGGCGAAGTCGGTGATCGCGTTGCCGGTCTCCCCGGGGATCGTGAACAGCCCCGAGCCGACGACGGCGGTCAGTCCGAGCGGCGCGAGCAGGGTGGCCCAGGGTGCCCTGCGGAAGGCCCACAGCAGCAGCGGGGAGGCGATCACGAACCACAGATAGGCGCGGATGTACCAGAGCGGTCCTGCGGCCTGGACGGCCCAGGTCTCCTCGAGCAGGCCGGCCTGGTCACCGCTGAACCAGGGGAACGGTGGTGCGCCGACCGGGACGACGTACCAGGCGAGCTTGACGAACCACCAGACGCCCTCTTCCTTCACCGGCTTCCAGCCGAAGTAGAAGATCAGCGGCAGGACGAACGCGGAGAACGCCCACATCGGCGGCAGCAGTCGCCGCACACGGCCCCGGATCACCTCCCACGCGGGCCGCGAGAGCGAGCGCGCCATCAGCGAACCGGCCAGCGCGAACATCACGCCCATGGACGGGAAGGCGATCGTCAGCCAGGCCCAGCCGAAGATGTGGTAGACGACGACGCGGACCAGCGCGACGGCGCGCAGCAGGTCGAGATAGCGGTCCCGGCCGGGCCGCTTCGCCGCCGGTGCCGGTGCTTCCCCGGCGGCCCGGTGCCGGGTCTCTCCCTGGGGAAGGCCGCCGAGGTCGAGGGGCTGGGTGGTCACGCGACGGGCCTCCGGTCGTCATTGCGCTGGCGCTGGCTCGGTATCGAGCCGGGCGCCTCCACCACTCCCGTGCGGCGGAGCTTCTGCCAGCGGAGCCGGCCGCCGGTGAGAGCGGTGATCCAGGACTGCAGCAGCACCACGTACATGAGCTGCCGGTAGAGCAGCTGCTGGAGGGGCAGCGCGATCAGATGCACCATGCGTTCGTTGTCGAGCCGGAACGCGTACGCGGCGCACGCGGCCTGGATGGCGAGGACGCCGAGCCAGGCGACGACGGTCTTCCCGGTGGGGCCGAAGACCAGTCCGTAGAGCAGGAACACGTCGATGAGCGGAGCGAGCAGCGGGAACAGCACCATGAAGAGGGAGACCAGCGGCAGACCGACGCGGCCGAAGCGGCCGGACGGACCGCTCTCGACCACGGCCCTGCGGTGCTTCCAGATGGCCTGCATGGTGCCGTAGGACCAGCGGTATCGCTGGGACCACAGCTGCTGCACGGATTCCGGTGCCTCGGTCCAGGCGCGCGCCCGCTCGGCGTAGACGACCTTCCAGCCGTCACGGTGCAGCGCCATCGTGATGTCGGTGTCCTCGGCGAGGGTGTCCTCGCTCATGCCGCCGACCCGCTGCAGCGCCTCGCGCCGGAAGGCACCGACCGCACCGGGGATGGTGGGCATGCAGCGCAGCATGTCGTACATCCGCCGGTCCAGGTTGAAGCCCATCACGTATTCGATGTGCTGCCAGGCGCCGATGAGGGACTCGCGGTTGCCGACCTTGGCGTTGCCCGCGACGGCGCCGACGTTCGGGTCGCCGAACGGCTGGACCAGCTCACGGACGGTGGTGGGCTCGAAGACCGTGTCGCCGTCCATCATCACGATGATGTCGTGGCGGGCGTTGCGTATGCCGTTGTTGAGGGCCTCGGGCTTGCCGGCGTTGGCCTGGCGCACGACCCGGACGTTCGGCAGCCACATCGCGTCGACGATGTCGGCGGTGCCGTCGCTCGAGCCGTCGTCGATGACGATGACCTCGATGGGGTGGTCGCTGGCCATGAGCGAGCGCACCGTGTTCTCGATGCACTCCTTCTCGTTGTACGCGGGAACGAGCACCGTCACCGGCTCGGTGACGGCCGGACCCCAGCGGAAGCGGCGGCGGCGCACCTTGCGGGCGTGTCCGAAGGAGAGCAGCAGCATCATCCCGAAGCGGACGAAGACGAGCACGCCGATCACGGCGAGGCCGACGGTCAGGGCGCTGGTGGTGCTCTCCGAGACGGCGACGGCCCCCACCCAGGCCTTGCCCTTCCACAGCTCGGGTCCCGTGACCTTGGTGTGGGCGCTCGGTGCGCCGAGTGCCTCGGTGAGATTGGTGAACGCGTAGCCCCGCTTCTGCATCTGGGGCAGGAAGCGGTCCAGCGCGGCGACGGTCTGGGAGCGGTCACCACCGGAATCGTGCATCAGCACGATGGAGCCCTTGGTGCCCTTGGGCGTGGCGCGCTCGATGATCGCGTCGACGCCGGGGCGCTTCCAGTCCTCGCTGTCCGTGTCGTTGAGCGCGGTGATGTAGCCCTGGCTGCCGACGTACTCGGTCACCTTCCAGGAGAAGTTGTCCTGGGCGTCCGAGAACGACGAGTACGGCGGCCGGAAAAGCGAGGTCCGGATGCCCGCGGCGCCGGCGAGCGCCAGCTGGTTCTGGGTGAGCTCCCAGTCGATGCGGCTCTTCGACTGGAAGGACAGGTCGGGGTGGTTGAAGGTGTGCAGCCCGATCTCATGGCCCTCCGCGACGATCCGCTCGACCAGCTCGGGGTAGCGGGAGGTCATGGTGCCGGTCACGAAGAAGACCGCGTGCGCGTCGTACTGCCGCAGCTTGTCGAGGACCTTCGGCGTCCAGGCGGGATCGGGGCCGTCGTCGAAGGTCAGCACCAGCTTCTTGTCGGGGACCCTCATGGCCTTGGGCTGGATGCCGGCGCGCGCGTCGATGACCGGGCCGCCCTTGAGGACGCTCGCCGGGACGCGGTCGCTCGAGTCCGGGGGCCGTACGCGGTGGTCGGCGAGGATCTCGCTGTGGACGTAGCCGCGCAGCATCAGCATCGCGAGCAGCGCCACGAGGAACAGGGAAGGCAGCAGGTAGCGCATGGGCAGCCTGCGTCTGACGGCCGTGCGCTGTCGCCGGGCCCGCCTGCTGGGGGTGGTCATCTACTCCGCGCCTTCCAGGGCCTGCCGGCCGCCTTCGCCCGCCACTGGATCGGTGGGCGGTTCTTCCGTGGGTGCTGTCGCGGTGTCGGTCGGCCCCGGGCTCTCCGGCGGGGGCTCCTCCCCGCCGGGTTCGCCGCCCGGGGTGGCCGAGCCGCTGGGGCCCGGGGCGGGCTTGCCGCCGCCCTCGGTGTCCGTGCCGGCACCGGTGCCGGCGTCCCCGGGACCGGGGTTCGCCCGGGAGGCGGCGGGGCCGCTGGGCCGACCGCTGGCGCGGGAGCCGCCGTTCGCGCCGGCGGGCTGCTGGGGAAGGAACGCGCCGGTGGAGTCGGTGGGCGCGGGGGCACCGGATTTGCTTCCGGGGACGGCCGGGTTTGCCGCCGGGCCGGTGGGGGCGGCCGGCTCCTGCACGGTGCCGGTGTTCTTCTCGTCCGCGGGGCCGGGTATCAGCAGCCAGGGGGCCCTGGAGTTGCCGCCGATGAGGGCGACGACGAGGGTGATGGCGTAGCAGGCGCAGGCGATCGCCAGGACCCAGCCGAGGCGTCGGAGCTTCTTGCTGCGCCGGCCGCTCGCGTCGACGAACACCGGTCCGTCCGAGGCGTCCTGTGCCGTCTGCGCCGTGGTGTCGTCCCGCAGTTCCGCGAGCTGCCGTCCCAGTCCGTCGAGCTGGACCGTGACCTCGTTGGGCTCATGCGTATGCCCGAAACGGGCATCTTCTCGCCAATTTTCCACTGCAGAACGCACATCCCCCACTGAACGTAACGGGTGCGCGTATGAATGGCCGGATTTCAGTCACCCGACACGGCCCCCACCGTGTCCAAGCACCTGCTTTCCCATGGCACCCGGACCATGAATGTAGCGCACACCGCCCACGGTTGGGTCGCTGTATCAGTTGTTGTCCGGCATAAGTGACCGGTCCGTGTCCGAGACCCAGGAGCCGGGAGACATTTTCAGCCATTTTTCCTCGCGGGCGAGCCGGGTGGCCGCGACCCGGAGGGCATCCAGCCCCGGATGCCGCAGCCCACGCCGCCAGACCAGCGAAAGAGGCGACAGAGGTATGGGTGAGACGAGGGGTCGCAGCACGGTGTCCGGCATCGGCGGGAACTCGGTAACCGCGAGTACGGGGCTACGGTATTTGGCCATGATCCGGCGAAACTCGGCCTTCCCCAGAGCCACCGGTGCGGGCGGGGCGATCTCGATCCCACGACCCTCGAACAGCCGTCGCGCCAGGTCGGTCCACTCCAGCGTCTTCGGGTTGCCCGCTCCGGCGTAGATCCGCTCGCCGGCGAGTGCGTCGAGCTCCACCCGGTGGCATCGCGCCAGCGGATGGTCGGCGGGCAGGAGGACGGCCATCGGCTCGAACCGCACGAGCTGATGTTCGAGATGTGAGCGTATGGATGGATCGAGCCCGGCGAACCGGCCGAACGACACATCGAGCCGGCCGGCGACGATCTCCCCGGCCGCACCCGTCAGACCGCTCTCGAAACGGGCCATCAGCTCGCTGCCGGGTGCGAGTTCACGGGCGCGATCCAGCACCCGCCCCGAGACCATGCCCTCGCTGTTGAGATCCACGAGCAGCGGCCGGTCCCGGTCCGCGAAGGCTGCGGCCATGTCGTCATGGGCGGCCAGCACCCGGCGTGCGTACGGCAGCAGCCGCTCCCCGTCGGCCGTGAGCGTCACCTGCCGCGTGGTCCGCACGAAGAGCTCGACGCCCAACTCGCGCTCCAGTCGCCGGATGTCCCGGCTGAGTGCCTGCTGGGCGACGAACAGCCGGGCGGCGGCACGGGTGAAGTGCAGCTCGGCCGCGACGGCCTCGAAGGCGCGCAGCAGCCGGGGCTCGACGTCCTGGTTCATGCCGCCGAATTTACAACAGGGGTGCGTCAATGCGCTCCGCACAGGTGTTGGACCGTCGTTCTCCCTCACGGCGAAGCTTGATCCATGCCCCGGACGACCACGTCACACACGACCGCACCGCACACGCCCGCACCGCACACGACCGGCCCTCGGATGGCCACGACAGGAGGAACGCTGGTACTGGCACCGCCCTTCCAGGAGCCGGCCGCTGACCGCCCGACCGGACCGTACGCCCGTCTCTTCCGGATCCCCGGAGCACGCGCCTTCACCGTGGGCAATCTCATCGCCCGCCTCCCCATGGGGATGTTCAGCGTGAGCGCCGTGATCATGATCGCGGGGGCCCGCGGCTCCTACGCGCTCGCCGGGGCGGTCATCGCGACCGGTCTCGCGGCGACCGCCGTGGTGGCGCCCTGGACGGCCAGACTGATCGACCGCCACGGGCAGGCGAAGATCGCCGTACCCGCCACCGTGCTCGCGGTGCTCGGAGACCTCGCCCTGGTGCTGTGCGTACGGTACGAGGCTCCGGCCTGGACGCTCTTCGCCTCGTACGCGGCGACCGCCACGGTGCCCAACACGGGCGGGATGTCCCGGGCCCGCTGGGCCCATCTGCTGAAGGGCGACGCGGCGGCCCTGCACACCGCCAACTCCTTCGAGCAGGCGGCCGACGAGCTGTGCTTCATGCTCGGCACGGTGCTCGCGGCCCTGCTCTGCTCGGCCCTCTTCCCCGAGGCCGGCACACTTGCCGGGGCGCTGCTGCTGCTCACGGGCGTCCTGCTGTTCGCGGCGCAGCGGTCCACCGAACCGCCGCCGGCGCCACGCGCGTCGGGCGGATCGCCCCTGGGGATCGCCGGGATGGCCCCGCTGCTGGTGGTCTTCCTCGCGACGGGTGCGGTGTTCGGGTCCATGGAGGTCGTGACGATCGCGTTCGCGGACGGCCCGGCGGCCGGTCCGGTGCTGGCCCTCCAGGCCGCGGGCTCGTGCGTCGCCGGGCTCGCGTACGGCAGGGCCCGGCGCGGCGCGGGACTGCGGATGTGTCTGGCCGCGATGACCGTGTTGATGGCTCTGCCGCTGCTCGCGGCGGCCGTGACGGGCTCGCTGCTCGCCGTGGCCGGTGCCCTGCTGGTCGCGGGCATGGCGACCGCTCCCACGATGGTGACGGGGATGGGAGTGGTCCAGCGCCTCACCCCCGCGGGCCGGTTGAACGAGGGCATGACCATCGCCGTGACCGCGCTGCTCGGCGGTATCGCGGTGGGCTCGGCGGCGGGCGGCTGGGCGGTGGAGCACGCGAGTGCCGCGTACGGCTACGCCGTACCGCTCGCCGCGGCGGGCCTGGCTCTGGCGCTGGCGCACATGACGAAGGCCCGGCTGTGACAGCCGGGCCTTCGCCCACATGGGGCACGGGGAGCCGGGGGGTGTCCCCCGGATTCCCTCGGTGGTGGAGATGGCGGGAATCGAACCCGCGTCCAACGGTGCGGAATCAGGGCTTCTCCGTGTGCAGTCCGCTGCGCTTTTCTCAGCCCCGGAGATCACGCGGACAAGTCTCCGACGGGCTCAGTCACTGTGTGGTTTCCCTCTACACCCCGTGACCGGGCCTAGAGGTTGAGTTCCCTAGCTGATGCCAGGATCCGGGTCGGGAACAGCCCCGGGCTGACACTTCGCAAGTCGCTACTTAGGCAGCGAGGGCGAAGGAATCGCGCTTGGTGTTGGCGATTATTGGTTTCGGCGCGTGGTTTACGAGATCATTGCCGCTTCCTCGACACGCTTCCCCTGCTTCGACATCCGCTGTCGAAACCGATCATCCCCATGTTCATTTTTCAAGAGCTGCCCCCGCGGGGAGGGCAGGTGCCATCGTACGTGACCAACGCACGAGGGTGCCAGCGTATTCCGCCGTACGGGCGGAGCCGGGCCGGTGACGGCTCGGGCCGTGCGCTCGGGTCAGGCCCGCTGGCGGCGCCGCGCCGCCGACACCGCACGGTCAGTCTCACGGCGGTCCTGCTTCTCCCGCAGGGTCTGCCGCTTGTCGTACTCCTTCTTGCCCTTGGCGAGCGCGATCTCGACCTTGGCCCGCCCGTCCTTGAAGTACAGGGCGAGGGGCACGATGGTGTGACCCGTCTCCTGGGACTTGGCCTCCAGCTTGTCGATCTCGGCCCGGTGCATCAGCAGCTTCCGCTTGCGCCGGGCGCTGTGGTTGGTCCAGGTTCCCTGGCTGTACTCCGGCACATGGACGTTGTGCAGCCACGCCTCGTGGCCGTCGATCTGGATGAACCCGTCCGCCAGCGAGGCCCGCCCCTGGCGCAGCGACTTCACCTCGGTACCCATCAGCACGAGACCGCACTCGTAGGTATCGAGGATGTGGTAGTCGTGCCGCGCCTTCTTGTTCTGCGCGATCAGCTTGCGCCCTTTTTCCTTTGCCATAGTGCGGTCATTTTCGCACTACGAGCCGGTACCGAGGCCACTCAATACCGTGCGGGCCCGCCGAAGTGCGCCGTCTCCGGCGTCGGTGAGGTCCGGGGTGATCCCCTTGCCGTCGAGATCGCGTCCGGCGGGGGTGCGGTAGTGGCCGACGGTGAGCTCGGCGACCGAGCCGTCCGGCAGCGTCTCCGGCATCTGCACCGAGCCCTTCCCGAAGGTGCGCGTACCCACCGTGATCGCCCGGCCACGGTCCTGGAGGGCTCCCGCGACCAGCTCGGCGGCGCTCATCGTCCCTCCGTCGACCAGAGCGACGACGGGTCTGTCCGTGTCACCGCCGGGACGGGCGTACATCGCCTTCTGCTCTCCGTGCACGTCGTACGTGGCGACCAGTCCGCCGTCCAGGAAGGCCGAGGCGGCCGTGACGGCCTCGGCCACCAGACCGCCGCCGTTGCCCCGTAGGTCGAGCAACACACCGGCATGGGCCGGGGCCCGTCTGACAGCTTCGCGCACCCGCTCGCCCGAGCCCCTGGTGAAGGCCGCCACCTTGATCATCACGGTATTGCCGTCGAGCTTGTGGACCGTGACCGCCTGGGTGGCCAGTCGGGCCCTGCGCAAGGTCTCGCTCCACAGACGCTCGCCGCGCTGGAGACCGAGGACGACGGCCGAGCCGGCCGCCGCTCCCTTGCCGTCGCCGCGCAGCAGGGCGACGACCTCGCTGACGGGACGGCCGTCTATCGATGCTCCGTCGATGGTGCGCAGCTGGTCGCCGGTCCGGATCCCGGACCGTTCGGCCGGGCCGCCGCGCTGCACCCGGGCCACTTCGACCCGGCCGTCGGGGCCGCGTCTGGCCCAGAGCCCGACGCCCGTGTACGCACCGTCCAGGGCCTGCGCGAACTCCTCGTACTCGATCTTGTCGTACACCGCACCCCAGCGGTCGCCGCTGCGGCTGACGACCTCCTCGGCCGCCTCCGCCCCGGACTTGCCGTCCGCCATGGCCTCGGCGGCGGCGCGGGCCACCTCGTCGCGGTCGACCGTGGCGGCGGCGGCGCGGGCGACGGGCAGCGGGGCCGTCTTCACCTCTCCCCGGGGCAGCAGGTCCGTGGCCGACGCGGTGGCGAGGACCCCTGCGAACACCAAGGTCAGGGCCGCCCCGCGGCGTAGCCCACGGGGCATCGAGGAGGAATCAGGGCCCAACATGGCGCCCACTCTAGGACAAGCGAACGGCGCCGTACGGTGGTTGACCGTACGGCGCCGGGGGCGCTTGTCACACCTTGAGGTACTTGCGCAATGCGATGAAAGCGGCAAGAGCGGGCATCAGCAGACCGATCGCGAGCACCAGTGGGAGCTTGGTGATCACGGCGTCCCAGCCGATGAAGTTGACCAGTTGCATCTTCTCGGAGAGCGCCAGGCCGTTGTCGATCAGGAAGTACCGGCCGACCAGCAGCAGCGCACAAGCGACCAGGCCACCGAGCAGCCCCGCGAAGGCCGCTTCCATGATGAACGGCATCTGGATGTAGAAGCTGGACGCACCCACGAGCCGCATGATCCCGGTCTCACGCCGACGGCTGAACGCCGAGACACGCACCGTGTTGACGATCAGCATCAGCGCAATGATCAGCATCAGTCCCATGACGAACAGTGCGGCGATGTTCATGCCGTTCATCAGGTCGAACAGGTTCTGCAGGATGTTGCGCTGGTCCTGGACCGACTGAACGCCGTCCCGTCCGGCGAAGGCGGTGGCCACCACCTGGTACTTCTCCGGGTCCTTCAGCTTGACCCGGAAGGACTCCTGCATCTGGTCCGGGGTGATCGTCGCGGCGATCGGGGTGTCGCCGTACTGCTCCCGATAGTGCTTGTACGCGTCGTCGGCCGACTCCCGGTGGATGGTCTCGACGACGTCCATCTTCTTGAGGTCGGCCTCGATCTGCTCCTTCTGCTCGGCGGTCACCGCGCCCTTGGAGCACTTCTCGTCACTCTCCGCGTCGTTCTTGTTGCAGAGGAAGATGGAGACGTTGACCTTGTCGTACCAGAAGTCCTTCATGGTGCTGACCTGCTCACGCATGAGCAGCGCACCACCGAAGAGCGCGAGCGACAGGGCGACGGAGACGATGACCGCGAAGGTCATCGTGAGATTGCGGCGGAGACCGACGCCGATCTCCGACAGTACGAACTGGGCGCGCATGGCGAGTCGTTCAGCCTTTCAGTGCTGGTAGCCGTAGACGCCGCGCGCCTGGTCACGTACGAGCCGGCCCTGTTCGAGCTCGATGACGCGCTTGCGCATCTGGTCGACGATGTTCTGGTCGTGGGTCGCCATCACCACTGTGGTGCCGGTCCTGTTGATCCGGTCCAGCAGCTTCATGATGCCGACGGAGGTCTGCGGGTCCAGGTTGCCGGTCGGCTCGTCCGCGATCAGCAGCATGGGACGGTTGACGAAGGCCCGGGCGATGGCGACGCGCTGCTGCTCACCGCCGGAGAGTTCACCGGGCATCCGGTCTTCCTTGCCGCCGAGCCCGACGAGGTCGAGGACCTGGGGCACGGACTTGCGGATCTCGCCGCGGGACTTGCCGATGACCTCCTGCGCGAACGCCACGTTCTCCGCGACGGTCTTGTTGGGCAGCAGGCGGAAGTCCTGGAAGACCGTGCCGAGCTGGCGGCGCATGTGCGGCACCTTCCAGTTCGACAGGCGCGCGAGGTCCTTGCCCAGGACGTGCACCTGGCCGTGACTGGTTCTCTCTTCGCGCAGGATGAGCCGCAGGAAAGTCGACTTGCCGGAACCGGACGAGCCCACGAGGAAGACGAACTCCCCCTTCTCGATCTCGAGGGAGACGTCACGCAGGGCGGGGCGGTTCTGCTTGGGGTAGCTCTTGGAGACGTTGTCGAATCGGATCACGGGTGCACCACGGTAGGCCGGGGGTAGGTGTGCGTGACCTTACGCGAATGGCGAAGGCCCGTGCAGTCGCCGCCCGGCGTTGCGGCATTTGTCCCGTTATGGCAACGGGAAGAGGACCCCGCTCGTCCGACGGGGCGCGCCGAAACGCGCGCGAGCTGGCACAGTGGGAGGGGGAACGGACGCGTTTCCGTGAACGTTGTGCGGAGAAGAACGCTGAGAAACGCTGAGAAGTGCCGGGAAACCCCGGGAGAACGGCTCGGCCGGCGACTCCGCCGCGCGGGAGAGGAGAGCGCATGACCTACGACCGACTGGTGTGCGCGAACTGCGCGGCACCTGTCAGCGAGGGCCGCTGCCCCGTTTGCCGTGCGAGCCGTGAGCGGCTGCAGCAGGACGGCCCGCTGGCAGGCCTGAGCCCGGCGGCTCTGCTCGCGCTTCTGGCGGTCCTGGTGGCCGCTGTGGCGCTGCTGGCCCACCAGACCGCGTAAGGGGTCCCACAGGGGCTCCACAGGCCCCAGAGGCCCCGGAGACAAACCAAGGGCCCGGATGCCTTACGGCGTCCGGGCCCTTGTTACGTGCGGTTACGTCCCGTCACTACGGGTCGTTACGTCCGCTCGCGTTCCGCTGTGGACACTCAGGCAGCGGTGCGACCGCCGCCGACGAGGCGCGGCAGCATACGGAAGCCGATACCGCCGGCGATCATCGTCGCGGCGCCGACCAGCAGGAACGTGGTCTCGGGGGCACCGGTCTCGGCCAGCTCCTCCTTGGCCTTGCCCTGCTCGACCGGCCGTGAGCCCGCGTTGTCGGTGTCCGTGTTGTCGGCGCACTCGGCACCGTCGAGGTCGACGGTGCAGGTGCCGGCGCCACCATCGTTGCCGTTGCCGTTACCACCAGTGGTGGCGGAGCCGCCCTGGTCACCGCCGCTGTTTCCGTTACCACCGGCGTTGTTGCCGTTACCGCCGCTGTTGGCGTTACCGCCGGCGTTGTTGCCATTGCCGCCGCTGTTGGCGTTACCGCCGGCGTTGTTGCCGTTACCGCCGGCGTTGTTGCCATTGCCGCCGCTGTTGCCGTTACCGCCGGCATTGTTGCCGTTACCGCCGTTGTTCCCGTTACCGCCGTTGGTGGGGTCACCGGCCGCAGCGCCACCGTTGGTCGGGTCACCGGCCGCAGCGCCACCGTTGGTCGGGTCACCGGCCGCAGCGCCACCGTTGGTCGGGTCACCGGCCGCAGCGCCACCGTTGCTGGGGTCGCCGTTCTCGCCGCCCTCGTCAACGCCGCCGGGGTCGCCGTTGCCGCCGCCGTTCTCGTTGCCCTCGTCTTCGCCGCCGATGCCGAGGCCGACCTCGACACCTTCCTTGGAGACCCCGGCCTCGGCCTTGATCCCTGCAGCGTCCACACCGATACCGACGGCCTGAGCGGCGCCCGCGGCGGTCAGGGACGCGCCGGCCGCGATCACCGCACCGGCGGCTATCCGTGCCACTCGGACCCGCGTCTTCTTGGTCATCTGTGCGCTACCCCCAGTAGCTGTTCGTTTGTAATGCAGCGCCAGGGGCATCGGACACCGGGGCCCGCCTTCGCGTTCCCCGCACACGCGCCCCAGAAACACGCATGCCGCGCGTCAGCCTTCCCAGTTTTCACGAACACGTCAAGGTCGTTGCGCGTGCGATGCCCGGATTAAGGGGAGTTGACCAAGGTACGAGCCTGCAACTGTGACGTAAACCGGTAACTGCCGCCCCGCAGGCTCTGGTTCCCTTGTCGACAAAGCGAGCCAATACCTCCCGATCCGCTTGCGCCAGCGAACACCGGAGCGCGCCCGTGCTCGCTCTACGCCCGTATACCGGTCACCGGGCGGGCCGTATGCATGAGAAACGGGTCCCCTGAAGACGCGAAAACGGCGCCGGGCCCTGTCGAGGGCCCGGCGCCGTTCGCTCGGTCAGCCGGATGCGGCTACTTCTCCTGCTGCTTGCGCCAGCGGATGCCCGCCTCGAGGAAGCCGTCGATCTCGCCGTCGAGCACCGACTGCGGGTTGCCCACCTCGAACTCCGTACGCAGGTCCTTGACCATCTGGTAGGGGTGGAGGACGTAGGAACGCATCTGATTGCCCCAGGAGTTGCCGCCGTCGCCCTTGAGGGCGTCCATCTTGGCCTGCTCCTCCTGGCGGCGGCGCTCGAGGAGCTTCGCCTGCAGGACGTTCATCGCGCTCGCCTTGTTCTGGATCTGGGAGCGCTCGTTCTGGCAGGAGACCACGATGCCGGTCGGGATGTGCGTGATACGGACCGCCGAGTCCGTGGTGTTGACTCCCTGGCCGCCGGGGCCGGACGCGCGGTAGACGTCCACGCGCAGCTCGGACTCGTCGATCTCGACGTGGTCGGACTGCTCGACGACGGGGAGGATCTCGACGCCCGCGAAGGAGGTCTGGCGACGTCCCTGGTTGTCGAACGGGGAGATACGGACCAGTCGGTGGGTGCCCTGCTCGACCGAGAGCGTGCCGTAGGCGTACGGCGCCTTGACCACGAAGGTGGTCGACTTGATGCCGGCCTCCTCCGCGTAAGACGTCTCGTAGACCTCGGTGCCGTAGTTGTGCCGCTCCGCCCAGCGCAGGTACATGCGCTGGAGCTGCTCCGCGAAGTCGGCGGCGTCGACGCCGCCGGCCTCGGCGCGGATGTTGACCAGCGCCTCACGCTCGTCGTACTCACCGGACAGGAGGGTGCGGACCTCCATCTCGTCCAGCGCCTTGCGGACGACCCCCAGCTCGGCCTCGGCCTCGGCCCGGGTGTCCGCGTCGTCCTCGGCCTCGGCGAGCTCGAAGAGCACTTCGAGGTCGTCGATCCGCCCGCGCAGGGCCTCCGCTTTGCGGACCTCGGCCTGCAGGTGCGAGAGCTTGCTGGTGATCTTCTGCGCCGCCGCGGGGTCGTCCCACAGGGACGGCGCCGCCGCCTGCTCCTCGAGCACGGCGATGTCTGCCCTCATCTGATCGAGGTCCAGAACGGCCTCGATCGACCCCATGGTCGACGAGAGGGACTTCAGCTCTTCGGATACATCGACGACTGCCACGGGTCCAGCGTAACGGCTGGGCGGGGCGTATCGTCCCGCCCGTCCGCATACCGGAGCTCCCCGGACCGCGTCCGACAGCCCCTCGGGGCGTCGTCCACCGCTGCGGCGACGCTGCCACGGCCGTGGCGAAGCATCTACGGCTGTGACGGGGCGGACTGCCTGGAGTCCTGGGGCGGGGCGCCCTCGTCGTCGCCGCCCGCCGCCAGCCAGCCGCCGACGCCGATCGCGGCCGCCAGCGCCAGTCCCGCGACACCGAACGTGATACGGCGCCTGCGGACCGCTTCCGCCTTGTGGCGGGCGGAGCCGGGTCGGCGCTGGCCCGGTGTGCGGGGCGCGCGGGCCGTGCCCCTGGCGCCGCCCGCGAGCTCGTCCGGTCCGGGGACGCGCATGGAGGTGTGGGTGTCCCGGTTGGAGTCGGTGGCGGAGCCGGGGACCAGCGGGACGGCGGCCCTCCGGGGCGCGCTGGGGAAGGTGGCGTAGCCCGGGTCCTCGTGGGCGTCGGGCGACGGTTCCGCGTCCGGCTCGTCCACGTCGAGCGGGGGCATGCCCGTGAGCAGCGGCTGCAGGTCGTGCAGCCGTGCGGCGAGCTCGGAGGCGCGCAGCCGGGACGCGGGTGCCTTGGCCAGGCACTGGACGATCAGCTGCCACAGCTCGTCGGGGATGCCGGGCAGGGGCACCACGGTCTCGGTGACGTGACGGCGAAGGACCGCTCCCGGGTGGCCGCCGCCGAAGGGGGTGAAGCCCGCGAGCAGCTCGTAGAGGACGGTGGCGAGGGCGTAGATGTCGACGGCCGCGCGGGGCGGCAGACCCTCGACGATCTCCGGTGCCAGATAGTCGGGCGTGCCGATGATCCGGGTGGCCCTGGTGCGACGGGGGGTGTCGATCAGCTTGGCCACGCCGAAGTCGGTGAGCAGGGCCGGGTGGGCGCCGCCGGGGCCGAGCGGGCCCTCCATGTCGAGCAGGATGTTCTCCGGCTTGACGTCGCGGTGGACGACCCCGGCGGCGTGGGCCGCGGCGAGCCCTTCGGCGACGTCGGCGGCGATCGCGACCGCCGCCGCGGGTGCGAGTCGTCGCTCCCGGTCCAGACGGGTGCGCAGGTCGGTGCCCCGTACGAGCTCCATCACCAGGGCGAGGTCGTTGCCGTCCACGACCAGGTCGCGGACGCCGACGACACGGGGGTGGTCGAGACCGAGCAGGGCCGTGCGCTCCTGGACGAAGCGTCCGACGAGCTCCTCGTCGGACGCGAGGTCCTCGCGCAACAGCTTGATGGCGACGGGACCTTCGGGCCCCTCGCCGAGCCACACCGTGCCGGCGCTGCCCCGGCCAAGGATCTGGTGGGCGGTGTACCGGCTGCCGATATTCCGTGCCAAAACTGCTCCCTCAGCGGCTGGCGTTGCCCACAAACTACGCGGGTGTCGGGGGGTTCGGTGCCCCGGATGGCGCCAACCGTCACTTCTGCGGGGCTATTTCCCCCGCAGAAGTCGACAAAGCGACAGCATGAGCACCGGCCGCGGGTGCTCACGCCGCAGATGCCCGGACAGGACAGGACCTAGTTGCCGTTACCGCTGGTGCTGCCCGTGCTCGGGTCCGAGGCGACGAGTTCGTCGAAGAAGGTGGTCACCTTGTCGATCCCGTCACCGATGGCGCTCCAGTAGCTCTTGCCCTGGCCGATCCAGTCCTGGAGCGGAGTGAGCTCCCAGATCAACCAGCCCGCCACGAAGAGCAGGACCAGCGTGAACAGACAGCCCTTGAGGCAGCCCAGCCCGGGGATCCGCATCGGGTTGGCGCCGCGCTGCCTGGGCTGGCGCGGAGCAGGCTGCTGGGGCGGCGGCTGCGGCGGCGCGTACTGCTGCCGCTGCGGGGCGGGAGCGTACTGCTGCGGAGGCGGCGCGGGGGCGTACTGCTGCGGCTGGGGCGCGTACTGCTGACCGCGCTGCGGCTGCGCGTGGGGGTGCCGCGGAGGCTGCTGAGGGGGCTGCTGCGGCGCCTGGCGCTGGGGACGGCGGCGCAGCGGGTCCTGGGCCGGGTCCAGGTACTGGACCTGGGTCTGCTCGTTGCGGTCCCGCGCCGCCTGCAGCTGGGACTGCCAGGGGTGCGGGTCTTCCGGCCGTGACCCCTGGGGTACGGGCGGCATGACCGCGGTCGGGTCGGCGTCGCCGCCGGGCGTTCCGGTGTGCGGCAGCACGCTGGTGGCCGCCCCCGGGTCGTACCGCGACGCGTTGCTGGGCAGCACCTGGGTGGGATCGGCGGCGCCGGGCGTCTGCGGGACGGCCGCAGGGTCGGGATCGGGCGCGAGCAGCACCCCGACTCCCTCCGCGGCCTCGATCTGCGCGGGTGTGGAGTGCACGCCGATGCCGGCGGCCACGGTACGCAGCCCGCGGGCGAGGTTCTCGGCACTCGGCCGCTCGCCCGGCTCCTTGCGCAGACAGCGCTCTATGACCGTCCACAGCGGACCGGGAACGGTGGAGGGGCGGCGCGGCTCCTCGCTGAGGTGCCGTTGCAGCACTTCGAGGGCAGTGCCGCCGGCGAACGGCGGACGGCCGGTGACCAGCTCGTACAGCAGGATCCCGGCGCCGTAGATGTCGACGGCCGAGGTCTGCGGACGCCCCTCGGCGGATTCCGGTGCGACATAGGCGGGCGTGCCCACGAACTCGTGCGTACGGGTCAGGCCCGGGGAGTCCGCGAGGCGCGCGATGCCGAAGTCGGTGAGCATCGGGTGCATCTCGCCGCCGCGCTCGGCCAGGAGCACGTTCGCGGGCTTGAGGTCGCGGTGGACGACGCCGTCGGTGTGGCTGGCGGCGAGCGCGTCCGCGATCTGCGCGGTGAGCAGGGACGCCGCCACGGGGGTGAACGGACCGTTGTCCCGGAGATAGCGGTGCAGGTCGGGACCCTCGACCAGGTCCATCACCAGGGCGAGCAGATCGCCTTCGACGACCAGGTCGCGGGTGCGGACGATGTTCGGGTGGGTGAGGCGGAGCAGGACGGAGCGCTCGCGCAGGAAGCGCATCACGACGTCCGCGTCGTTCGCCAGCTCTTCTTTGAGGACCTTGATCGCCACGGTCTCGCCCGGCTGGCCCGCAACGGCCGCCTCGGCTCCGGCGGTCTCCCGCTGGCGGGCCCGCCAGACGGTGCCCGTGGCCCCGCGTCCGAGCGGTTCCTCGAGCAGGTACTTGCTGCCTACCGGCCGCACGTGCGCTCCCTGCTGATCGTGGTTCTGGTCGTACGCGCCCTACGGTCGCACTCGTCCGTGCGTGTCCGCACGCGCGCACTGGCCGTACCCGTCGTACTCGTCCTACTGGTCCTGCTGGGCAGGGTCCGGCTGGATCCGGAATGGGTTCCCCGTTCATTTTCGGACCCCGGCCGCGTGTCCGACCCACTGTAGTGCCGCTGATCGGGTCAACGGCGTGCTCACCGGATACGACCGGTGGACCGGTAAGACGCGCCCCGCGGACCGATGGTTGCCGGATGGTTCACCGAACGGACGTGCGCAGGGCGGCAGAGGCGATCCCAACCAGGCATTTTTGCGCCCAGAGCCGGCCAATCAAGATCACCTGGGGGTGGGTGGCGGGCAGGTTGTCAGCGGCAGGTGCGAGGATGCCTCCAGCACACCGTTGTGGGGTGGGGAGAGCCCCGCGGCCGTGCCGACCTGCCGGGTGGGGGGAATCACAGGGCCGCTCCCCTGCCGGGCACCCCGCGCAGAAGGGACCGCTGACGGCGATGCAGATCCGGCTGACCGTCCTCGCGCCGCGCAGCGGCCAGTCCGCACCGTCCGCACCCGCGCCGGCTGTCGCATCCGCGACCGAGCCGGGCGCCGTGAGACGTGCCTGTGACGTGCTCGTCACCGCCCCCGCCGGTACGGCGCTGGCGGCGGTCGCCTCCGGGCTGGCGGCCGCCGTGTCGGGGCCGGAGACCGGCGGGCAGGTGGTGCTGTACGCGGGCGAGCGGCGGCTGGATCCCCAGCGGTGCGCTCTGGGCGAGCCCCCGCTGGTCGACGGCGCCGTGCTGGCCCTCCAGATCCCCGCCGACGGCGAACCGCACGGCGACGCCGAGGTGCCGGCCCGGCTCCATGTGGTCGCCGGGCCGGACGCGGGCGGCGTCCATCTGCTGCACGGCGGCCGGATAGTGATCGGGCGTGCGGCCGAGGCGGACGTCCCGCTCGACGACCCGGACGTCTCACGGCTCCACTGCTCGGTGACGGTCGCGGACGACGGCCGTGTCACGATCGCCGACCTCGGCTCCACGAACGGGACCAGCCTGGACGGCTTTTCCGTGGGCCCCGATCCGGTCCGGCTCGCCCCGGGGGCGCTGCTGCGGCTCGGTGAGTCCACTCTGCGGCTGGCCCCGCGGACCGAGCCGGAGACCCTGACGACCACGCCGGACGGCGAAGGACATCTTCGGGTGCGCGGGGGCCGGCCCGGCGGTGCGGCGGACACGGCGGGTGCGGCAGCTGCCGTGAGCCCGGACGCCCCTGCTCACGGCGGTCCTCACGGCGTCGCAGCGCGGACCCATGACTCGGGCCCGTACGGCCGTGCACGGGAACACACGGCCCCCGGGCGGCGGCCGGGCCCGTCCTGGGTCAGGGACGAGGTGACGATCCCCGGTCAGGCCCGGGGCGAGATCCGCGGCGCGGCGCCCGGCGTCCCCGGCGGCGCGGGCGCGGGCTCACCGGGCGCCGCAGAGCACCCGGCCGGGCACGGCAGCTCGCACAGGTCGGCGGCGGGCCCGGACCTGCCCAGCGGCGACACCACCCACGGCAGCGGCCGCTGGGCGGTCATGGAGGGGCCCGCAGCCGAGGCCGGGGCTTCACACGAGACCGCGCACCGCACCGGGGCCTCACCTCCCGGTGCGCGGGGGCCGGCGGACGGTGGTGCGGACGATACGGGCGAAGACGGCGGCGCCGACGGGAAGAAGGGCCGCGGTGACGGCGCGGGGCGCAGGCGCGGCATAGGAGCCTGGGCGCGCAGGCTCACCGGGGGGCGCGGCGACACGGCGCCCGGGGGCGCGATCGCCCTCGGGGAGCCCGTGGCCGCCGTCACCACCCCCCTCGTGGAGACCTGGCCCGACCCGGCCGCCGTGCTGCTCACCGCGCTGGGGCCCGGACCACGGCTGTGGGAGCGGACTCCGGGGCACCCCGAGGAACTCGTCGTACGGCTCGGAACGGCGGACCGCGCGGACACTCCGGCGGTGCCGGTCACCGTATGTCTGCGCGAGGCGGGCTCGCTCGGGCTGGCCGGGCCCCGGTCGCGGCTCACCGGGCTCGCCCGTTCCGTTCTCGCCCAGCTCGCCGCGCTGCACGCGCCGGCCGGGGTGGAGATCGTACTGATCAGCGCGGACCGCGCCAGGTCGCCGGAAGAGCGCAGACGGGACTGGAGCTGGCTCGGCTGGCTGCCGCATCTGCGGCCCGCACACGGGCAGGACTGCAGGCTCCTCGTCGCGTTCGACCGCGACCAGGCCACGGCCCGGACCGCCGAGCTCACCCGGCGGCTGGACGAGGGCCCGCTCGGCCCGGGCTGGCCGAGTGCCGACCGGCGCACCGTGGAGGAAGCGGCGGCCCGCCACACCGGGCCGCGGACCGTACTGCTCCTGGACGGCGACCCGGGCTCCGCGGATCTGCGCGAGGCCACCGCACGACTGGCGGGGGCGGGGACGGCAGCGGGTATCCATGTCGTCTGCCTCGCCGAGACCCCCGCCGCCTCCCCGCTGTCGCCCGTCGCCGCGACGTACGAGGAGGCGTGCGCGGCTTCCCTCGCCTTCCGCGAGTGCGGGGCGGTCGCGCTGCTGAGCGGCGATGTCGCCACGGCTCTGCGGCTGATGCGCACGGCTGCGGGGCAGCCCGCCGGCCATGGCACGGTCGGCGCCGTGGACGCGGTCTCCCTGGCCTGGGCCGAGCGTTTCGCCCGGGCGCTGGCACCGCTGCGGGCCGCTGAGGGGTTCGGGGCCGGTGGGGACCGGACGCCCGGCCGGCCGGTGGCGTATCCGCTGCCGCAGTCGGCGCGGCTCCTGGACGAGCTGGGCCTGGCCCGTGCCACGCCCGCGTCGCTGATGGCCCGCTGGGCGTCGTCCGCCTCGCCCGGCACGGCGGTGCTGGGCGCGGGGCCGCACGGTCCGCTGTCGGTCGACCTCACCGCCGACGGCCCGCATCTGCTGATCGAGGGTCCGCCCGGCAGCGGCCGTACGGAGCTGCTCCGTGCGCTCGCCGCGTCGCTGGCCGCCGCGGGGCGCCCCGACCAGCTCGGTCTGCTACTCGTGGACGGCGCGGGCGGTGAGCGGGGCGAGGGCCTCGCCGCCTGTACGGACCTGCCTCACGCCACCGAACACCTGGTCGCGTCGGATCCGGTCCGGATGCGAGCTTTCGCCCAGGCGCTCGGAGCGGAGCTGAAGCGACGGGCCGAGCTGCTGGGCGACCTCGGGAGCTTCGCCGAATGGCATGCGCGCCGTGAGGTCTCGGGGCGGCTGGTCGGCCCCCGGCCGGCGAGCGCGTCCGAGCACCGGGACCCCCGGGGCGACACGGGCGCGGAGACCGGTGCGGGTGCCGGCACGAAGGTGAACGGACCCGCGAACCGACCGTTGGACGGGCCGGTGGACGGGCCGCCCCCGCTGCCCCGGCTCGTCGTGCTCGCCGACGACTACGACGCGCTGGTCGCCCCCGCGCTCGGCAGCCCCGGCCGGCCGGCGGCCGGCTCCGTCGTCCGGGCGCTGGAGGCCGTGGCCAGGGACGGTGAGCGGCTCGGTGTCCACCTGGTCGTGACGTCCGCACGGCCCGAGCGCACGGCGGACACCCTGCCGGCGCGCGGCGCCCGGCTGCGGGTGGAGCTCGACGCCCCGGCGGTGTCTCCCGGACCGGAGGACCCGGCTCCAGGGCGTGGCCGCCTCCTGCACCCCGGCGGTGGGGTGACACCGTTCCAGACGGGCCGGGTGACGGGCCGCATCCCGCGGACGGCGACCCTGAGGCCCACCGTCGTGGAGCTTGACTGGGAGCGAATGGGTGATCCGCCCACCCGCCGCCCGGTCCGCGAGCTGGGCAACGGGCCCACGGATCTGGCTCTGCTGGCCAGTGCCCTCGACCGGGCGGCCCGCTCGGTCGATGCCGTCCGGCCGCCCCGGCTCACGTCGTCCCACGCCTGAGGGCGCACGCCTCGGGCTGTGACGGTCCCCTGGGCCGCCGCACGCCTCGGGCCGTGGTGGTCCCGGGCCCATCGCGGCGCCGCCGGCCCGTCGCGTGACGGCCGCCCCATCCCGGGTGTCACCGTTTCGCCTGGGTACGGGCCCGACCCGCCGTGGGACACATGGGTACGGGCGGCCCCGGCCCGCCGGACGGACGCGCCCATCTGACTCCACGTCACGAGCCCATCACGATCGTGGGCTTGACAGCGAAGGCGCCCTTGCTTACCTCCAGCACCGGGCGTAGACCTGACGACACGGGACGGAAGCGGTGCTGCCTGCGTCACGGCCGGCCGCGCCCTCCGGAAGCGCACGGCAGAGACGGGGCAGTGATGCGCACAACTCGGACAATCTCACGTGGTCGTACGCACGGCGTCGCCAGGTCCGCCCGGGCCTCCGGAGTCTCCAGGGCCGCCGTCGCGCTCGTCGTCCTGAGCATGCTCTCGCTCACCGGTTGCGGTGACGGCGACAGCGGTGGCGCACCGGAGAAGACCGGCGGCAGCACTTCGGCGTCCACGGTCCGGCTCCCCAGGCTGGACGGCGAGAAGATCGAGGTCGCGGCGGTCTGGACGGGTCCCGAGCAGGAGAACTTCACCAAGGTCCTCAAGGAGTTCGAGAAGCGCACGGGCGCCACGGTCACCTTCGTCCCCGCTCAGGATCCGATCGTCAACTTCCTCGGCACGAAGATCGCCGGCGGCAGCCCGCCCGATGTCGCGATGCTGCCGCAGGTCGGTGCGATCCAGCAGGCCGTGGCCCAGAAGTGGGCCAAGCCCCTCGGCCCCGAGGCCAAGGCCCAGCTCTCCAAGAACTACGCCAAGGGCTGGCAGGACCTCGGCTCCGTCGACGGCACCCCGTACGGCGTGTACTTCAAGGCCGCCAACAAGTCACTCATCTGGTACAACAACGCGGTCTTCGAGAGCGCCGGCGCTTCCGTGCCCAAGACCTGGAAGGACTTCCTGACGACAGCCGAGACGATCTCCGCGTCCGGCGTCACCCCGGTGTCGATCGGCGGCGCGGACGGCTGGACGCTCACCGACTGGTTCGAGAACGTCTATCTGTCCCAGGCGGGCCCCGAGAAGTACGACCAGCTGGCGAAGCACCAGATCAAGTGGACCGACCCCTCCGTCAAGCAGGCGCTGACGACGCTCGGCGAGCTCTTCGGCAAGCCGTCCCTGATCGCGGGCGGTGCGGACGGGGCCCTGCAGACGGAGTTCCCCAAGTCGGTCACCCAGACCTTCACCGGAGGCGACCAGCCCAAGGCCGCGATGGTCTTCGAGGGCGACTTCGCCACGATCAACATCGCGGAGACCGGAGCCAAGATCGGGACGGAGGCCAAGGTGTTCCCGTTCCCGGCGGTCGGTGCCGAGCCACCGGTGGTGACCGGCGGGGACGCGGCCGTCGCGCTCAAGGACTCCAAGGGCGCCCAGGCGCTGCTGACCTTCCTGGCCTCGCCCGACGCCGCGAGGATCTGGGCCGCGGCCGGCGGTTTCCTCTCCCCCAACAAGTCCCTGGACATGGCCGCGTACCCGAACGATGTGCAGCGGGAGATCGCCAAGGCCCTGATCGCCGCGGGTGACGACTTCCGCTTCGACATGTCGGACCAGATGCCGCAGTCGTTCGGCGGCACTCCCGGCAAGGGCGAGTGGAAGGCCCTCCAGGACTTCCTGAAGAACCCCAAGGACATCGCGGGCACCCAGGCGCGGCTGGAGGCCGACGCCGCCAAGGCCTACAAGAGCTGACGCCGTCATGACCGTGCCAGAACGCAAGGGGCCGGCGGAACGCGGAGGACCGCCGCAGAGCAAGGGGCCGGCAGAGCGCGGAGGACCCAAGGAACGCAGGAAGGTGACCGGCACCCGGGGACTGGTCGCCGCGGGTTTTCTGCTGCCCGCGCTCGTCCTGCTGGGTGCGCTCGTGGTCTATCCGATCGGGTATTCGGTCTACCGCTCGTTCTTCGACAAGTCCGGCAGCGGCTTCGCCGGGCTCGGCAACTACGTCGAGATCTTCACCGACGACACCATCCTCACCGCCGTCAAGAACAACGCGATCTGGGTCGTCGTCGCCCCGGCGGCCGCCACCGCACTCGGTCTGATCTTCGCCGTACTCACCGAGCGGGTCCGCTGGGGCACGGCGTTCACCCTCGTCGTTTTCATGCCCATGGCGATCTCGATGCTGGCCGCGGGCATCATCTTCCGGCTGGTGTACGAGCAGGATCCGGACCGCGGCGTCGCGAACGCGGTCTGGGTCGGGGTGCACGACACCTTCGCCGAGTCGGCCGGTTTTCCGCACGCCCACCCGCTCCCCGTCCATCCGCTCGAAGCGGCGGGCGGCGGCGCCTTCATCACCAAGGGCACGGTTTCGGCGGGCCGTGCGGTGCAACTGCCGCTGGTCGGGGTGGCACCCGCGAAGATGCCGGACGACGCCGAGCCCGCGCGGCCGCCCGTGCCGGAGCCCGGCAAGATCACCGGCACGGCCTGGCTGGACTTCACCCGGGGCGGGGGCGGCAAGCCCAACACCATCGACCCCACGGAGCTCGGCCTCAAGGGCATCAAGGTCGAGGCGGTGAAGGACGGCAAGGTCGTCGCCACGGCCACGGCGGGCGCCGACGGTACGTTCACGCTCCCCGCGCAGGCGGACGGCGCCCGGCTGCGGCTGACCGAGAGCAACTTCCGTGAGCCGTACAACGGGGTCGACTGGCTCGGCCCGTCGCTGGTGACCCCGGCCATCATCGGCTCGTACATCTGGATGTGGGCGGGCTTCGCGATGGTGCTGATCGCCGCGGGACTCGCCGCCGTACCGCGCGAGCTGCTCGAGGCCGCCCGGGTGGACGGCGCCAATGAGTGGCAGGTCTTCCGGAAGGTGACCGTGCCGCTGCTGGCACCGGTCCTCGCCGTGGTCCTGGTCACGTTGATGATCAACGTCCTGAAGATCTTCGACCTGGTCTACATCATCGCGCCCGGCTCGTCGCAGGACGACGCTAACGTGCTGGCCCTCCAGCTCTACCGGTCGTCCTTCGGCACCGACGCCGATCTGGGCGTGGGCAGCGCCATCGCCGTGCTCCTGCTGCTGCTCGTGATCCCGGTGATGCTGTTCAACATCCGCAGGATGCGAAGGGAGACGCGCCGATGACCCCGACGCACGACGACGGCGTCGTCGACGGCGCGGCCGAAAGCACCCGCGTCGGGAAGGCGAGGCCGTCGCTCGCCTCACGGATCGCCGCCCGCACCGGTGGTGGCGCCCTGCGGGTCTTCCTCGTCCTCGTCGGACTGTTCTGGCTGATGCCGACCATCGGGCTGCTGCTCTCCTCGCTGCGTTCACCCGCGGACATCAGTGCGAGCGGCTGGTGGGAGATCTTCACCCAGCCCGCGCAGCTCACCGCGGAGAACTACTCCAGGCTGCTGCAGAACGACACCATCACCGGCTCTCTGCTCTCCACGATCCTGATCACCGTCCCGTCGACCGTGCTGGTCGTGGTGATCGGCTCGCTCGCCGGATACGCCTTCGCCTGGATGGACTTCCCAGGGCGCGACTGGTGGTTCCTGGCCGTCGTCGGCCTGCTCGTCGTCCCGGTCCAGGTCGCGCTGATCCCGGTGTCGAAGCTGTTCGGCGAGATCGGGATCTTCGAGACGACGGTCGGGGTCGTGGTCTTCCACGTCGCCTTCGGCCTCCCCTTCGCGATCTTCCTGCTCCGGAACTTCTTCGCCGAGATCCCGCGGGAGCTGCTGGAGGCGGCCCGGCTCGACGGGGCGGGCGAGATCCGGCTGTTCACCCGGGTCGTGCTGCCGCTGGGCGGTCCGGCGATCGCCTCGCTCGGCATCTTCCAGTTCCTGTGGGTGTGGAACGACATGCTGGTCGCGCTGATCTTCGCCGACTCCGAGTCCCCTCCGATCACGGTCGCCCTGCAGCAGCAGGTCCGGCAGTTCGGCAACAACATCGACGTCCTGGCACCCGGGGCGTTCGTCTCGATGGTGATTCCGCTCGTCGTGTTCTTCGCGTTCCAGCGGCAGTTCGTGTCCGGGGTGATGGCGGGCGCGGTCAAGTAGGCACCGTCCGGCCTGACCCGGCCCGGCTGCGCCCTGCCCTGCCCCGCTCAGCGCTCGCGCTCGCCCGGCCCGCGCCGCCCTGGACCACCCAGCCGGACGGGGGCCACGGCGACGAGCAGGCCCCGGGCGCCGTCCGCGGCCGCGTCGAGCCGGTACGGGCGCAGTCCGCGCAACGCGTGGGCGCGCCGGGGCGGGACCTCGGCGGGCATGGTGACCAGGTGTTCCATGCCGAGGAACGCGGTGCGCAGGCCGACTTGGGTACGGCCCGGCGGGAAGGCGTCGGCCGGGATCCGCGCCTCGATCTCCGTACCGCCGCCGACAGGCGCCGTCCGCAGCAGGATCCTGCCCGCCTCCGGACCACCGGCCAGGCGTACGGGGGCAGCGTCGAGGGCCGCGAGACCGGGGAGCGGGCTGCGGGCGGTGATGACGAGGGCGTGGCGTGCGACTCCCGCGCGCTGCCAGCTCGCACCCACCAGGTCGGTACGCAGGGGCGGCGCTCCGTGGGCCGTCTCGTAGCGGACGACCGAGACGAGACCGGGCAGGTCCCCGATGCGTACGTACGCCAGACGCAGCCGCAGTGCGGGGTCGAGCCGTGCGAGCAGGGCGTCGTCCAGGTGGTCCGCGACCAGTGCGCGCAGTCCCGCGAAGACCCGCCGCCGTACCGGTTCCGCCGCGTACAGGAAGCAGCGGCCGGTCAGCCGGTCCACCTCTTCGGCGAAGTGGCGGTGGAGAAAGCCGTCGCGGAGCGGACCGGGCCGGGTGAAGCGGGTGGTCACGGACATCGCCGCGCACGTCCCGCGCAGCAGTTCCTCGATACCGAGTGCACCGGCGCCACCCATGACCGCGGTGGTGCGTGCGGGGGCCGTGCCCATGGCCGCGCCGCTGTCGGCGCCAGGTCTCCCGGGCGCCGGGAAGCTGTAGTCGTAGTCCGCGAGTACACAGACGCGGCGGGCCCGGAAGAGGGCTTCGAGTACGAAGGCCTGCTCGGCGGCCGCGGTGGCGAGGTCCTCACCGAACCGCAGCCCGTAGCGGCCGAGGACGGGCTCCCTGCGGAACAGCTTGGCGCACGACAGCTCCCCGGGCAGCCCGGGCTGGTCGAGGTAGACGCCGTGCCGGGTGCGGGTGAAGGGTTCGCCGATCGCTCCGGCGGCCCTGGCGTACAGGACGTCGCCGGCGTGGAGGTCCGCGGCGTCGACGAGACGTGCCAGTGCTTCCCGGCCGAGGAAGCGGCCCGCGTCGAGGAAGAACAGGTAGCGGCCGCGGGCACGGTCGAGTGCGTCGTTCGGGGTGGCGGCACAGCCCGTGAAGAACCGTTCCTCCTCGACCGCGGCACCGACCCTGGGCCCGCAGCCGACCGCGAGGATCTCGATGTGCTCGCGCCCGATGGTCTGCCCGGCGAGCGAGTCGAGACATCTGCGGAGCTGGGGCGGTGAGGCGTCGCGGATCGCGACGATGACGGTGACATCGGGGACCTTGGGAACGCCCCGGGCGTCAGGGACGCCCGCGCCGGATCCCCTGCGCTCGGAGGTGTCCCCGGCGGACGCCGTACCGCCGGTGAAGTCCGCGGCGGACCGGGCATTCCTGGTGGGGTCCGCGTCGGACGCCGTACTGCTGATGGCGTTCGCGTCCCCTGCGGCCCCGGCGCCGCCCATGGTGTGCGCGCCGATCGCGCCGACCGGTGAGCTCATGGAGTGCCTCCACTCCCCCTCGGGCGCGCCGTCCGCCCGCTCTCCAGGAGAACGAGACCCGTTCGGCGGGGGCTACGCACCGGACGTCGCCCTCACCCACCCGGCCCAGCGCACGCCGCTTCCGCACGCGCCCACGAGCGCCTGGACAAGCGGCGCTCCGCGCCCTCAGACCCGGGTGAGCGCCGCCACCGCCGATGCCGCCAAGTCGTCCAGGTACCCCTTGGGCAGGTCGCTCCGTACCACCACCAGCCGCCAGTACAGCGGCCCGATGATCAGGTCCAGCGCGCGGTCGGCATCCGCCGACTCGGTCAGCTCACCGCGCGCCACGGCATCGCGTACGACGATCGCGGCGACCCCCTGCTGGCTGTCGAGCAGGGCCGCCTTGATGGCCTGGGAGATCTCCGGATGACGGGCCGCCTCGACCAGCAGATCGGGGATGACCTGGGACGCGATCGGGTGCCGCAGGGCGTGCGAGGCGACTTCGAGCAGCGCACGGACGTCCCCGTACAGCGAGCCGGTCGCCGGGGCGGGCAGGCCCTTTGCAGCGAAGGCCGAGACCAGGTCCAGGACGAGGGAGAGCTTGGACTTCCAGCGCCGGTACACCGCCGTCTTGCCGACCCCGGCCCGTCGCGCGATGCCCTCGATCGACATCCGGGCGAAGCCGACCGCCGCCAGCTCCTCGAAGACCGCGGCGCGGATGGCTTCGGTGACATCCTCCCGGAGCACGGCGGCTCCCGCGGGGGCGCGGCGTGGGGTTCCCCGGTCCGTGGTCATGTCCACGAGCATACCCGTGACGACGAGACGGTTGCGTTGCGACGTAAATCGGCCCTACTCTCGCCGTAGCGACGATACGGGTCCGTTCCGGCGTCGTAAGCGATCCTCTGCCCCGGCGAACCCGACGAGTGTGAGTGTGAGCGTGAGCAGCCAGACGATCATCAGGCCGGTCCCACCGCCGACGGCGGCGGAGAGCCTCAGTGCGCTCGCCGTCCGGCACGGCCTGAGCGTCAGCGGGGCCCGCCCGTCCCTGGGCGCCTATATCCGCGAGCTCTGGTCCCGCCGGGACTTCATCACCGCGTTCGCGACCGCTCGCCTCACCGCGCAGTACAGCCAGGCGAAGCTCGGCCAGGTCTGGCAGCTGATGACCCCGCTGCTCAACGCGGCCGTGTACTACGTCATCTTCGGAGTGCTGCTCAAGACCAGCCATCATGTGGCGGACTTCGTGCCGTTCCTGGTCACCGGCGTCTTCGTGTGGACCTTCACGGCCAACTCGATTCTTGCCGGGACCAGGGCGATCTCCGGCAACATCGGTCTGGTCCGGGCCCTGCACTTCCCGCGCGCCGCACTGCCCGTCGCACTCGCCCTGCAACAGCTCCAGCAGCTGCTGTTCTCCATGGGCGCCCTGGTCGTGATCGTCATGGGCTTCGGGCAGTTCCCCCGGGCCTCCTGGCTGCTGGCGATCCCCGCGCTGCTGCTCCAGGCACTCTTCAGCACGGGCCTGTCGATGGCCATGGCCCGGCTCGCCTCCCGCACCCCGGACATCGCCCAGCTGATGCCGTTCGTGCTGCGTACCTGGATGTACGGGTCGGGGGTGATGTGGAGCCTCCACGCGGTGCTCAAGGACTCCCATCTGCCGCACGCGCTCGTGCTCGCCCTGCAGTACAACCCGGCGGCCGTCTACATCGACCTCATGCGCTTCGCGCTCATCGACAGCTTCACCTCCGCCCAGCTCCCGCCGCATGTCTGGGCGGCCGCACTCGCGTGGGCCGTGCTCGCCGGGGCGGGCGGATTCGTGTACTTCTGGAAGGCGGAGGAGCAGTACGGCCGTGGCTGACCACATCGCAACACAGGACATGATCCCCACCATCGTCGTCGACGGTGTCCACATCACCTACAAGGTCAACGGCGCGAAGAGCGGCCGGGGCGCCGCTACCGCCGCCCTGAGCCGGATCCTCTCCCGCAGGCCGGACAGCAGCGGCAGGGGCGGCCGTGAGGTCCACGCGGTCAAGGGGGTCAGCTTCGTTGCCTACAAGGGCGAGGCCGTCGGCCTGATCGGCTCCAACGGCTCGGGCAAGTCCACCCTGCTGAAGGCGATCGCCGGTCTCCTGCCCACCGCCAAGGGCAAGATCTACACCCAGGGCCAGCCGTCGCTCCTCGGCGTCAACGCCGCCCTCATGGGCGATCTGACCGGCGAGCGCAATGTGATGCTCGGTGGTCTGGCGATGGGCATGACCCGGGAGCAGATCCGCGACCGCTACCAGGAGATCGTCGACTTCTCCGGCATCAACGACAAGGGCGACTTCATCTCGCTGCCGATGCGGACGTACTCCTCCGGTATGGGAGCCCGGCTGCGCTTCTCCATCGCCGCGGCCAAGAGTCATGACGTCCTGCTCATCGACGAGGCCCTGGCGACGGGCGACGCGAAGTTCCAGCGCCGCAGCCAGGAGCGGATCGCCGAGCTGCGCCGCGAAGCCGGGACGGTCTTCCTCGTCAGCCACAGCAATTCGACGATCACACAGACCTGTGACCGGGCGCTGTGGCTGGAGTCGGGGACGCTGCGGATGGACGGGCCGGCCAAGGAAGTCGTCGCCGCGTACGAGGCCTTCACCCGCAAGAAGTAGCGGGAGCGCGCGCCCGAGGAATGGGCGCGGGAGTGCCGCAGCGCCGGCATCCGGGGGTCGACCGATCCCGGATGCCGGCGAACTCGTATGCGCCGTAATCCGGTTGGCGATCCGGGCCAAGAAAAAGTTCGTCCGTCCGGCATCTTCACCAGGCGTTCCCAACCACGCAATAATGTCGCCCATCGCCGCGAGTGACAACGTTGTCATCACAGTCACCGCGCCACATCCGATCCGCTTCCTTCCTCTTTGCGTGGAGACATGATGCGTATACGAGTGGGCCCTGCCCGTGTTGGACGGGCAGCCCCCGCCTCGCAGGCAGTACCGCCGCGACGGACCCCCTTGTGGCGGGCAGCCCTGATCCTCATGGGGCTGCTGGTGGCACTGGTTCCCCCGGGTGGCGCAGGAGATCTGGCGGTCGCGCAACCCTCGGGTGCCCCGCGCGGTTCCAACGTGGACAGGGTCGACCCGCTCATCGGGACGGCGGGCGGCAGCGAGACCGAGTACGGCGGCATGATCCCGAGTACGGCACCGCCCTTCGCGATGACGCGGTGGTCGCCGATGACCCGCGAGAACTACGTCAGCCGCCTGCCCTATCACCACGATGACTCGAAGATCGTCGGGTTCATCGGTACACACCAGCCCGCGATCTGGATGGGCGACTCCGGGTACGCGGTCGGCATGCCGGGAGTCGGTGCCGTCAAGACGGCCCAGGCGGATCGCGGCCTGCCGTTCAGTCACAGCGAGGAAAAGGCAACGCCCGAGAAGTACACGGTGAACATGCACCCGGCGCCCGGGCAGACCTTGCGCGCCGAGCTCACCGCGACCTCCCGGGTCGGCGTTCTCCGGATGACCTATCCCCGCGGGGCGGCGGCCAACTTCGTGATGCAGGCGACGAGGTCCGGTAAGACCGGCAACGTGCACATCGACCCCGCCAGGCGGGAGATCACCGGCTACAACCCGGACCGTCAGGACAGCAAGCTCGGCCCGTTCAAGGCATCGGGTTTCAAGGGCTACTTCGTCGCACGCTTCTGCACGGAGTTCGACAGCTACGGCACGGCGACCGGTGCCACACAGCACGAGGGGCAGGCCGACCGCACGGGTGAGAACGTCTCGGGGTATGTGCGGTTCCCCTCCGGCACGGCGACCGTGACCGTGCGCATCGCCACCTCGTTCATCTCCGTGGACCAGGCGCGGGCCAACCTCGACAAGGAGGCCCCCAACCGCCGGAGTTTCGACGCGACCGTGGCGAAGACCCGGGCGGCGTGGGCGGAGAAGCTCGACCGGGTCCGCATCAGCGGCGCCACGGACGACCAGCTCACGACGTTCTACACCGGCATGTACCACGCGCTGCAGTACCCGTCGGAGATGTCCGAGCACGGTCGCTACTACAGCGCCTACGACGACAAGGTCCACAAGGGAGTGAGCTACACCGGGTACTCGCTGTGGGACACCTACCGGGCGCAGAGCGCGTTCCTGATGATGTTCGCGCCTGAGCGCGTCGACGGCATGATCACCTCGATGCTCCAGGACTACAGACAGGGCGGCTGGCTCCCGATATGGAAGAACCTCAACGAGACCAACATCATGGTGGGCACGAACGCGGACTCGCTGATCGCGGAGGCCATCGCCAAGGGGTTCCGCGGCTTCGACCGGGACCTCGCCTACGAGGCGGTCCGCAAGAACGCGATGACTCCTCCCGACAAGGACACCGAGCTGCGGTACTCAGACCGCCAGGAGGGCACTCCGGTCGAGGCCCGGGCCGGCCTGACCTGGTACAAGAAGAACGGCTGGGTCGCGGCGGACCGCACCGCGGAAGCGGCGAGCCGGACCCTGGACTACGCCTACGAGGACTACGCCGTCGCGCAGGTCGCCAAGGCGGTGGGCGAGAACGCTGACGCGAAGTACTTCCTGGAGCGCAGCGGCACCTACAAGAAGCTGTACAACGGCAAGACCGGCTTCATGCAGGCGCGGAATCTGGACGGGTCCTGGGCCAAGGGGGGTTGGACCGAGGGCGACGAGTGGGTGTACACCAACGACGTCCTCCACGACGTCCCCGGTCTGATCGACCTCAAGGGGGGCAAGGCCAAGTTCGGCTCATGGCTGGACAACTACTTCGCCGGCGGCCACAACAACCACACCAACGAACCCAGCCACCACGTCCCCTACCTCTACGACTACTCGGGGCAGCCGTGGCGTACCCAGGAACTGGTCCGGCAGATCGCCGACGCCAACTACAAGCACGCCCCTGACGGCCTGTCCGGCAACGACGACTGCGGCCAGATGTCGGCCTGGTACCTGTTCTCCGCGATGGGTATCTACCCGGTCAACCCGGCCTCCGGCCAGTACGCGGTGGGCAGCCCCTTCTTCGACAAGGTCAGCGTGGATCTCCCGGGAGCACACCGCCCCCTGGTCATCACGGCTCCCCACGCGGCGTCCCGCCCCTACGTCAAGGCGCTCGGACTGAACGGCAGGAGCATCACCAAGCCGTTCCTGAGCCATCGAGACCTCATGGGTGGCGGACGCCTCGACTTCACCATGAACGAGGCGCCGCAAGCCTGGGGAGCGTCGACGCCCCCGCCGGCGCCGGACCCGAACCTCGCTCGCTCCAAGCCGGTCAAGATGATCGGCGGAACGCCGGCGGTCGAGTGGGGCAAGCCCACTGAGAACGCTGTCGACGGCAACCCCGGGACCATGGCGCAGTCGAACACGGGTGCTCCGTGGAGCCTGCAGGTCGACCTCGGCCGCACCGCCACTGTGGGGCGGATGGTCGTCGACCCGGACAAGGAGAACTACCCGGTGAGCTATGACATCAAGGTGTCCGAGGACGGTACCCACTGGACCACCGTGGCCAGTGAAACCGACGCGGGCGGTACGACCGGCTGCGCCGACGGCATGAAGCGCTGCGGACAGCTGCGCACCCACACCGTCCCGCCTGCCAAGGCCCGTTACGTCCAGCTCAGTGTCAGGAGCTGGGTGTCGGCCGTGACCGGCAAGCCGGCCACCGACTACGGCTGGGCCCTCAGGGAGTTCGGGGTCTTTGCCGAGTGACGGCCGGCCCGCGGCAGGGCCACTCTCCGGTGAGGGTGGCCCTGCCGCGGGCATAGCCAGGGGCACAGCCGGGACGCCACGCCCACCGGTTCACGACCGGAGGGGCAGAACGAGGGGCGCCCGACCACCATGCGGTGGTCGGGCGCCCCTCGTTCACAGCCCGGCCGGCCCCGGGCTCACCGCCGTCAGGTGTGCGCCCGCAGCAGCTGCCGCATCGTGCGCATCGCCACCGAGAGGTTCGCCAGGTCGAAGGTGTCCGAGCCCTGGATCTCCTCGAGCGTCGTACGCGCCCGGCCCAGGATCGCGGCGTTCTTCTCCTCCCAGGCGTGGAAGCGTTCCTCCGGCGTGGATGTGCCGTTGCCGACCGCGAGCACATCCGCGGTGAGCATGGCGTGCGCGGCGTACAGGTCCTCGCGGATCGACGCACGGGCCATGGACTGCCAGCGGTCGGCCCGCGGCAGTTCGATGATCCGGTCCATCAGCTCGGTGATCCGCAGCCGGTCGGCCAGGTCGTAGTAGATCTCGGCCACGGCCAGCGGGTCCTTGCCGGTGCGGTCGGCGATCGCGACGATGTCGAGCGTCGGGAACGCGGAGGAGAACCCGGCGACGCGCATCGCCAGTCCGTCCGGAACGCCCGCGGCCGTGAACTCCTCGAGCAGCCCCTGGTACCACTCCAGATCGAGGCCGCGCAGCATCTTGGGCAGCTCGGCCCAGACCTGCTCGACACCCGTCGCGAAGAAGTCGATCGTCTCCGTGAGCTCCAGCGGCTGCGGCCGGTTGCCCAGCAGCCAGCGCGTACCGCGCTCGACGAGCCGGCGCGAGTGGAGCCGGATACGGGTCTGGACGTCCGCCGCGACCTCGTTGTCGAGGGCCTCGACGGCGTCCCACACCTCGCCGAGCCCGAAGATGGCGCGGGCGGCGGTCTGCGCCCGGACGATCTCCTCGATCGACGCCCCGGTCTCCTCGCGCAGCCGGTGCAGGAAGGTCGAGCCACCGGTGTTGACGGTGTCGTTGACCAGCACGGTGGTGACGATCTCGCGGCGCAGCGCGTGCCCGTCGACCGCGTCGGTGAACTTCTCCCGCAGCGCCTTCGGGAAGTACGCGTGCAGCAGGCTCCGCAGGTACGGGTCGTCGGGCAGCGAGGTGCCGATCAGCTCGTCCGCCACCGTGATCTTGGTGTAGGCGAGCAGCACGGCGAGCTCGGGCTGCGACAGGCCCTGCCTGTTGTTCAGCAGTTCCCGGACCTGCCGGTCGTTCGGCAGGAACTCCAGCGCCCGGTCCAGCGCGCCCTCCCGGCCCAGCCTGCGCATGAAGCGCTGGTGGGCGTGGAGCAGGCTCGGCGACTGCGCCACGGCGTTGGTCAGGGCGACGTTCTGCGCGTAGTTGTTGCGCAGCACCAGCCTGCCGACCTCGTCGGTCATCTCGGCGAGCAGCTTGTTGCGCTGCTTGACGGTCATGTCGCCGTCCGCGACCAGGCCGTTCAGCAGGATCTTGATGTTCACCTCGTGGTCGGAGGTGTCCACGCCCGCGCTGTTGTCGATGGCGTCGGTGTTGACGCGTCCGCCGCCCCGGGCGAACTCGATACGGCCGAGCTGGGTCAGGCCCAGGTTCCCGCCCTCGCCGACGACCTTGGTCCGCAGCTCCTCGCCGCTGACGCGGATGGCGTCGTTGGCCTTGTCGCCGACGTCGGCGTTGGACTCGGAGGAGGCCTTGACGTACGTACCGATGCCGCCGTTCCACAGCAGGTCCACCGGCGCCTGCAGGATCGCCTTCATCAGCTCGGCGGGGGTCAGCTTGGTGACCCCTTCGTCGATGCCGAGGGCCTCGCGGACATGGGAGTTGACGGGGATCGACTTGGCCGTGCGCGGGTGGATGCCACCGCCGGGCGACAGCAGTTCCTTGTTGTAGTCGGCCCAGGAGGAGCGGGGCAGTTCGAACAGCCGGCGGCGCTCGGCGTACGAGACGGCCGCGTCGGGCTCCGGGTCGATGAAGATGTGACGGTGGTCGAAGGCCGCGACCAGCCGGATGTGCTCGGAGAGCAGCATGCCGTTGCCGAACACGTCACCGGACATGTCGCCGACGCCGACGACGGTGAAGTCCTCGGTCTGGGTGTCGTGGCCGAGCTCGCGGAAGTGCCGCTTGACCGACTCCCAGGCACCGCGTGCGGTGATGCCCATGCCCTTGTGGTCGTAGCCCGCCGAACCACCGGAGGCGAAGGCGTCGCCGAGCCAGAAGTTGTACGCGACCGCGACCTCGTTGGCGATGTCGGAGAAGGTGGCGGTGCCCTTGTCGGCGGCGACGACCAGGTAGGTGTCGTCCTCGTCGTGGCGCACCACGTCGTGCGGCGGCACGATCTCGCCCGCCACCATGTTGTCGGTGATGTCGAGCAGCGCGGAGATGAAGGTCTTGTAGCAGGCGATGCCCTCGGCGAGCCAGGCGTCGCGGTCCACCGCCGGGTCCGGCAGCTGCTTGGCGACGAAGCCGCCCTTGGCGCCGACGGGCACGATCACGGTGTTCTTCACCATCTGCGCCTTGACCAGGCCGAGGATCTCCGTACGGAAGTCCTCACGCCGGTCGGACCAGCGCAGACCACCGCGGGCGACCTTGCCGAAGCGCAGGTGCACACCCTCGACGCGCGGCGAGTACACCCAGATCTCGTACGCCGGGCGGGGCGCCGGCAGATCGGGGATGGCCTGCGGGTCGAACTTCATCGACACATAGCCGTGCCGCGTGCCGCCCCCCGCCTCCTGGAAGAAGTTGGTGCGCAGGGTGGCCTTGATGACGGTGAGGAAGGAGCGCAGGATCCGGTCCTCGTCCAGCGAGGCGACCTGGTCGAGCGCGAAGTCCAGTTCCTCGAGCAGTCCGTCGATCAGCTCGGTGCCGGCGTGCTGGCGGTCCGGCGACATCCGGGCCTCGAACAGGTTGATCAGCAGCCGGGTGGTGTGGACGTTGTTGAGGAGGGTGTCCTCCATGTAGTCCTGGCTGAACGTCGAACCGGCCTGGCGCATGTACTTGGCGTAGGCGCGCAGCACCACGGCCTCGCGCCAGTTGAGTCCGGCGCGCAGCACGAGCGAGTTGAAGGAGTCGTTCTCCGCGGCGCCGGTCCACACGGCGGCGAAGGCGTCCTGGAAGCGCTCACGGGCGTCGTCGCCGAGGAAGTCGCCGCCGTTCCCGGAGAGGAGCGGCATCCGCAGGCCGAAGTCGTAGATCCAGGCGTGCGTACGGTCCGCGCAGCGCAGCTCGTACGGGCGCTCGTCGATGACCTCGACGCCGAGGCGGTTGAGCACCGGCAGCACGGAGGACAGCGACACCTGTTCGCCGAGCCGGTAGATCTTGAAGCGACGCTCGCCGGGAGCGGCGCCGACGGGCTCGTAGAGGGAGAGCGAGAAGTCCTTGCCGGAGCTGGTGAGCTGGTCCAGGTGGGACAGGTCGGAGACGGCCGCGCGCGGCGAGTGGTCGGCCTTGTAGCCCTCGGGGAAGGCGTTGCCGTACTTGCGCAGCAGCTCGGCGGCTCGCTCCTCGCCGACCTCGGCGTTCAGCGCCTCGGCGAATCCGTCGGCCCAGGAGCGGGCCGCCTCGACGAGCCGGGCCTCGATGCGGTCCTTGTCGGCGTCGGTGAGGTGGGCGAGCTCGTTCCCGGGCGTGACGCGCACGACGAAGTGCAGCCTGGTGAGCACCGACTCCGTGCTCATCAGGGTGAAGTCGACGCTGCTGCCGTCGAGCTCTTCCTTGAGGATGCCGGTCAGTCGCTCGCGGACGGTGGTGTTGAAGCGGTCACGCGGCAGATAGACGAGCGCCGAGTAGTAGCGCCCGTACTCCTCCTGGCGCAGGTACAGCCGCAGCCTGCGGCGCTCCTGCAGATAGAGGACGCTGGTCACGATCTCGCGGAGCTTGTCCGGCGGCGTCTGGAACAGCTCGTCGCGCGGGTAGGTCTCGAGGATCTGCAGCAGGTCGCGGCCGTCGTGGCTGTTCGGCGAGAAGCCCGCCCCCTCGAGGACCTCGGCGACCTTGCGGCGGATGACCGGCACACGGCGCACGGACTCGGTGTACGCGGCCGAGGAGAACAGGCCGAGGAAGCGCCGCTCGCCGATGACGTTGCCCTTGTCGTCGAACTTCTTGACGCCGACGTAGTCGAGGTAGGACGGGCGGTGCACGGTGGCGCGGCTGTTGGCCTTGGTGAGGATCAGCAGCTTGTGCTCGCGGGCCTTGGCGCGGGCGTCGGCGGGCAGCCGGTTGAAGGAGGGGCTCACGGGGTGGCCGTGGGCGTCGTCGCCGCCGTGGTGCGGGTCGGAGCGGAGGATGCCGAGCCCGGTGCCCGGTACGGCGGACAGGGCGTCGCCGTCCACGAGGGTGTACTCGCGGTAGCCGAGGAACGTGAAGTGGTCGCCGGAGAGCCAGCGCAGCAGCTCGCGGGCCTCGGCTACCTCCTCGTCGCGGATGTCGTCGGCGGTGGGCTCGCCGGGCAGCTCGTCGGCGATACGCAGCGCGGCGTCACGCATCTTCTCCCAGTCCTCGACGGCCTCGCGGACGTCGGACAGGACTCGGAGCAGGTCCGCGGTGATCTGCTTGAGATCGGCGCGATCGGTCTCACGGTCGATCTCGACGTGGATCCAGGACTCGACGACGGCGTCGTGGGGGAGCCCCGCACCGTTCTGCTCGCCGCGGAGCACCTCGATCAGCTTGCCGGTGACATCGCGGCGCACGGTGATCTGCGGGTGGATCACCACATGGATCCCGCGTCCCTGGCGGGTGAGCTCGTTGGTGACCGAGTCGACCAGGAACGGCATGTCGTCGGTGACGACCTCGACGACGGAGTGGCTGGAGGTCCAGCCGTTCTCCTCGACGGTCGGGGTGTGCACCCGGACGTTGGCCGTGCCCTGCGGGCGGTTCTCCGCGAGCCGGAGGTGCGAGACAGCGGCACCGTAGACGTCGACCGGGTCACGGTCGGTGAGGTCCTCGGGGGCGGTGTGCCGGTAGTAGCGCTGGAGATAGGCAAGGAGTTTGCCCTGGTCAGGCACCTCCCCGCCGTCGGACCCAGTCGGAAGTTGCCCCCCGCCCGGGCTGTGCTCAGCTACCCGGGCGGCCCTTTCGAGCAACTCGGCCTTGGCTTCGTCCAGCTTGGTCTGCATGTCCTCTGGCTCCTGTCGCGCGCCGTTGCGTGACGTAGGTGGAAACGTTGGCGCATCGCCACGACGCGGGGTGTCCGGTCAAGGTCGACGCTATGCCGCAATGAGAGATGTCCGAGCCATGTTCGGCGAATTCCGGCGGCGGGCCCGGCACGAGATGCGGGCCGCGACTCCGCGGGCCGCAGGGAAGATCAGCTCGCACCCGGCCGCTGTGGCGTCCCGGGCGCGGTCCGGGGGCGGCGCTGCCCCCGCGGCGTATCGCGCTGATCACGGCACCAAGGCTATCGCTCCCTACCCGGGCGCCGTCATGAGCCGTATGTGTACAAAAGCGGGGCCGGAAGTTTGACACTCTGGACAGCGACACAGAGGCCTTTGGCGGACAGGGCCCGGGCACGGCAGGTTGAACCGTGGACTGAAGGCGACAATCAACCATAAGAGACAACTGACAGCGACAAGCACGAGCGCATGCTGACAAATCAATACATCGATTCCGGAGAGCAGTAGCCATGACTGTGCAGATCCTGATCGTCACCGGCGACGCGGCCGAGTCACTCGAGGTGCTGTATCCGTACCAGCGGCTGCGCGAGGAGGGGTACGAGGTCCACATCGCCGCTCCGGCCCGCAAGAAGCTCCAGTTCGTGGTCCATGACTTCGAGCCGGGCTTCGACACGTACACGGAGAAGCCGGGCTACACCTGGCCCGCCGACCTGGCCTTCTCGGAGGTCGATCCGGGTGAGTACGCCGCGGTCGTGATTCCGGGCGGCCGGGCGCCCGAGTACCTCCGCAACGACCCCGAGCTCCGCAAGATCCTCAAGTCCTTCTTCGACGCGGACAAGCCCGTGGCGCAGATCTGCCACGGGCCGCTGCTCACGGCGGCCGTCGGCAGCCTCACCGGCCGCGGGGTCACGGCGTACCCGGCGCTCGAACTCGACATGCAGGCTGCCGGCGCCTCCTTCAGGGACGCGGAGGCGGTGGTGGACGGCAGTCTGGTGTCGTCCCGGGCATGGCCGGACCACCCGGCGTGGATGCGCGAGTTCGTGAAGGTGCTGCGGGAGAAGGCTCCGCTGAGCTGACGGGAAGCTCGCGGCGGCCTCCGCACGGCCCTCCGGCCTCCGTGGGAGCTCCATCACGCCGTGCGGGGCGTTTGCGAGCGTCGGACAGCCTCCGCTTCCCCGGCTCCGGGGCCGGGGAAGTACGTCCGGCCCCGGGCGCTTCCTAGGCCACCAGCTCCTCCGCGAGCGCCACGGCCTCGGCGAGGCTGTCGACCACCGGAACACCCGCCGACTCCAGGCTGGTCCTGCTGTGGGATCCGCCGGTGTACAGCACGGCGTTCGCGCCCACGTGCGTCGCCGCGACCGCGTCGTCCACCGCGTCGCCGATGACCACGATCCGCTCCGCCGCGACCCCCTCGAGGGCCGCGAGGTGGCGCACCATCTGCTCCGCCTTGCCCGTGTGCGACCCGCCGGTGCGGCCGTCGACCCGCACGAAGCGGTCCTCGATGCCGTGGCGCCGGACTATCGGTATCAGATGCTCGTGCGGGGCCAGGGAAAGCAGCGACTGCGTGCGGCCCGTGGACTGCAGCTCGGCGAGCAGCTCCGCCGCGCCCGCGGTGAGCCCGCACGCCTCGGCGAGCAGCCAGTAGTGCCGGTGGAAGGCGGCGTCCATGACCGCCCACTCCTCGTCCGAGGGCAGCCGGCCGATCAGCCGCTCGTAGAAACGGGGCACCGGCACGCAATACAGGTCCCGGTAGCGCTCCAGGGTGATCGGCTCCATTCCGATCTCCGCGAAAGACGCGTTCGTCGCCTCGATGACCGCGTGGATGTCGTCGAGCAGTGTGCCGTTCCAGTCCCAGACCAGATGTGCGCGGTGCTTCCCCATGCCGAGCAACGGTACCGGCAGGGTGTGACAGCCGGAGCCGTGGACCGGGACCGCCGGGTCAGCCGACGAGTCCGGGGATCTCCTGGACCCCGTACCACAGAAGCTCATGGTCCTCGGCACCGTCCACCACGAACTGGGCGTCGTCGTCGCCGTGATCCGCCGCGCCCAGCGCGTCCGCCGCCGCCGACACATCGGCGTCCGCCTCGTCGGAGTCCACATGCACCGCCGCCGCCTTCCTCAGCGGCACGGGCGAGGCGATCCGCACCTCACCGAGCGAGGCGGAGCCGAGCCCCTGACCGGGGTCGGCGACGGCGTCACCGTCGGCTACGTCCACGGCGACGACGACGCGCCGCCGCGCCGCACCGGGGTCCCCGGCGAGCAGCCGCAGCGAAGCCGCCGCCGCCCTGCTGAGCGCGGCGTACTCGAGCTCCTCGATGTCGTCGGAGACGTACCACTCGCGCAGCGCGGGCGTCACGGCGTAGGCCGTCAGCGGTCCGGGGCCCACTTCGCCCGCCTTGTACGCCTCTGCGAGACCGGGGATGGTCAGGGGTACGTAGACGCGCATGGCAGGCCGCTTTCGTCGTCGGGTGAGCACTTAAGGATACGTGCGCGATCCCCCATCAGGGTGCCCCCGAGCGCCCTCACCGAGGTCGCTTTCGAAGCTCCCGGAGCGCCTCTCATCAGGCGCCATGCACCGCCCATCACCCTGATAGGTGATTCTCGGGCCCGCTTCCTCGCGGGACGACGGCACTTGCGACCACCCCGTCACTCCCCGTACAAGATCCGCGACGATAAGTTACTTGTGGGTATCGGAAGGGGCGACAGCCATGGACCACTCATCGGCCCGGACACGCACCACGCCCGGCGGGCGCCACGACAGCCGGGCTCCCGGCCGACTCGCACCACGACGCACCGTGCCGCACGCCGACGCCAGATCCCGCCTCCCCCGCTACTGGTTCGCGGAGCGCCTGCTCGCGGTTCTCAGCGGCAATCGCCCGGTCCACTGGATGCTCGGCCACACCGTGGGGAACGCGTACGAGAGCCTGATCCGCCTCGCCCCCGGTGCCCCGCTGGCGGCGAACGGTCTGCGGCCCGTGCTGCGCCACTGCGACGAGTGCGTCCCGAGGCCCGGCGTCATCGAGGCCTTCGCCCGGATCGGCACGGGCGACCAGGTCCGCGCGATGGCCTTCCGCCTCGAGCAGGGCGGCGACCTCCGCTGGCGCTGCGCTGCGGTGGAGCTGGGCGGCGAACGGCTCACGGTCGGGGTGTGAGGCCCTCCCTGCGCGCACGACGGCCCGCGGGGACCGTCAGGGCGCGCCGATCAGTCGACAGGACCGGTCGTTCGCCCGGCCGCCTGCGGCACCGGACGGCACCGGCTGCGCCGCGCAGCACGGCCGTGGGCCGGACACCCGAATGGCTGGTGTCCGGCCCACGGCCGTTGACGCCCCGATGCGCGTGGACCGGGGACTGCGGTGACTACTGCCGGCTACAGGGACTACTTCTTACGACGGCGTCCGCCCGTGCTCTTCTGCGCCTTACGACGCTCCGCGCGCGTCATCCCGTCCGACTCGGACCGCGCCGGCCCTTCGCCGTTGCTGAAGTCGCCCTCGACGACCCCGCCCTCGCCGTCGACCGTCGGAGCGGAGAAGTGCAGCCGGTCCGGACGCTGCGGCGCGTCAAGACCCTTGGCGCGGATCTCGGGACGGCCGGCGCCTGCGGGCACCGCGTCCTCCTTCTTGAGGGAGGCCTTCTCGGCCGCGTCCTGCACCGGGACCTCCTCGACCTGCTGCTCGACCTGGACCTCCAGGTTGAACAGGTAGCCGACGGACTCCTCCTTGATGCCCTCCATCATCGCGGTGAACATGTCGAAGCCCTCGCGCTGGTACTCGACCAGCGGGTCCTTCTGGGCCATCGCCCGGAGGCCGATGCCCTCCTGGAGGTAGTCCATCTCGTACAGGTGCTCGCGCCACTTGCGGTCGAGGACGGACAGCACCACACGCCGCTCGAGCTCGCGCATGATGTCCGAGCCGAGCTGCTTCTCGCGCTCGTCGTACTGCTCGTAGATGTCGTCCTTGATGGTCTCGGAGATGAACTCAGCGGTGATCCCGGCCCGGTCGCCCGCCGCGTCCTCGAGCTCCTCGACCGTGGTCTTCACCGGGTACAGCTGCTTGAACGCGCCCCACAGCCGGTCCAGGTCCCAGTCCTCGGCGAAGCCCTCGACGGTCTCCGCCTGGATGTAGGCGTCGATGGTGTCGTCCATGAAGTGGCGGATCTGCTCGTGCAGGTCCTCGCCCTCCAGCACACGGCGGCGCTCGGCGTAGATGACCTGGCGCTGGCGGTTGAGCACGTCGTCGTACTTCAGGACGTTCTTACGCGTCTCGAAGTTCTGCTGCTCGACCTGCGACTGGGCGGACGCGATCGCGCGGGTCACCATCTTGTTCTCGATCGGCACATCGTCCGGGACGTTGGCCATGGACATGACCCGCTCGACCATCTGCGCCTTGAACAGACGCATCAGGTCGTCACCGAGCGACAGATAGAAGCGGGACTCGCCCGGGTCGCCCTGACGGCCGGAACGACCGCGCAGCTGGTTGTCGATACGCCGCGACTCATGCCGCTCGGTGCCCAGCACATAGAGCCCGCCGAGCGCCTTGACCTCCTCGAACTCCGCCTTGACGGCCTGCTCGGCCTTCTCCAGGGCGGTGGGGAGGGCCGCGGCCCACTCCTCGACGTGCTCGACCGGGTCCAGGCCCCGCTGGCGCAGCTCCGCCTCGGCGAGGTCGTCCGGGTTGCCGCCGAGCTTGATGTCCGTACCACGGCCGGCCATGTTCGTGGCGACCGTGACCGCGCCCTTGCGGCCGGCCTGGGCGACGATGATCGCCTCGCGGTCGTGCTGCTTGGCGTTGAGCACCTCGTGCTGGATACCCCGCTTGTTCAGCTGCTGGGAGAGGTACTCGGACTTCTCGACCGACGTCGTGCCGACGAGGATCGGCTGACCCTTCTCGTGCTTCTCCGCGATGTCGTCGACGACGGCCTCGAACTTGGCCACCTCGGTCCGGTAGATCAGGTCCGACTGGTCCTTGCGGACCATCGGCCGGTTCGTCGGGATGGGCACGACGCCGAGCTTGTAGATCTGGTGGAACTCGGCGGCCTCGGTCATGGCCGTACCGGTCATTCCGGAGAGCTTGTCGTACAGGAGGAAGAAGTTCTGGAGGGTGATCGTGGCGAGGGTCTGGTTCTCGTCCTTGATGTCCACCCCTTCCTTCGCCTCGATCGCCTGGTGCATGCCCTCGTTGTAGCGGCGGCCGGCGAGGATACGGCCGGTGTGCTCGTCGACGATCATGACTTCGCCGTCGATGACGACGTAGTCCTTGTCCTTCTTGAAGAGCTCCTTGGCCTTGATGGCGTTGTTCAGGTAGCCCACCAGCGGGGTGTTCACCGACTCGTAGAGGTTGTCGATGCCCAGCCAGTCCTCGACCTTCGAGACACCGGGCTCGTGGATGGCGACGGTGCGCTTCTTCTCGTCGACCTCGTAGTCGCCGGTCTCCTCGATGCCCTTCAGCGGGTTGCCCGGCTCACCCTTGGTGAGGCGGGTGACCAGCTTCGCGAAGTCGCCGTACCACTTGGTCGCCTGGTCGGCCGGGCCGGAGATGATCAGCGGCGTACGGGCCTCGTCGACGAGGATCGAGTCGACCTCGTCCACGATGGCGAAGTTGTGGCCGCGCTGGACGAGCTCCTCTTGGGACCACGCCATGTTGTCGCGCAGGTAGTCGAAGCCGAACTCGTTGTTCGTGCCGTACGTGATGTCGTAGCCGTACTGCTCACGGCGCTGCGCCGGGGACATGTTGGCCAGGATGCAGCCGACGGACAGGCCGAGGAACTTGTGTACCCGGCCCATCATCTCGGAGTCGCGCTCGGCCAGGTAGTCGTTGACCGTGATCAGGTGGACGCCCTTGCCCGAGAGCGCGTTGAGGTAGGCCGGGAGCGTGCCGACGAGGGTCTTGCCCTCACCGGTCTTCATCTCGGCCACGTAGCCGAGGTGCAGCGCGGCACCGCCCATCAGCTGGACGTCGTAGTGACGCTGGCCGAGGACGCGCTTGGCGGCCTCACGCACCGTCGCGAAGGCTTCGGGCAGCAGGTCGTCCAGACTCTCGCCGTCTGCGAAGCGCTCCTTGTACTCATCGGTGAGCGCCCGCAGCTCGGCGTCCGAGAGGCTGACGAAGTCCTCTTCGATGGAGTTGACCTGGTCCGCGATGCGGTGCAGTTTGCGCAGGATCTTGCCTTCGCCTGCACGCATGAGCTTGTTGAAGACGGACACTGAGGCGGGTCTCCTTGCCGGTCGGGCCTGGCACTGGGTCGTGTGATGGACTCTGGCGCGGGCACGGCAGGTGGGCCCCACCGCAACGGCCATCGTAAGCGAGGACCCCACCACCCCGGGAGGTCCTCCCCCCGGGGCACGCCCGGCGGTGTCCCGGAGCGGGCCGAGTTCCCCGTACCAAGGAGAACGTCCGACGGGCGCGGAAGGTGCCGCAGGTCCCGAAAAGTGTTCGCATGACAGACGGACAGTGACGAGAATCCCGTCATGGATCCCATCAGTCTCACCACAGAGCGGCTGGAGCTGCGCACGTTCACGGCGGACGACGCCGGGGAGGTGCGTGCGGCATGCCAGGATCCCGCCATCCAGCGGTGGATCTCCGCGATACCCGTCCCTTACGGGCAGGAGGACGCGGAGGAGTTCGTCGGGCTGGTCGTGCCGAGCGGCTGGCGCAACGACACGGCATACACCTTCTGCGCACGTCCGCGCGGCGGCGGCCCGCTCATCGCCTCGGCCGGCCTGCACAACCCGCGTGCGGGCGGGTGGGAGATCGGCTACTGGACGGCCGCCGAGCAGCGGGGCCGCGGTTACGCGGCGGAGATCGTGTCGGCACTGGCGCGCTGGGCCTTCACCGAGCTCGGCTGCATCCGCCTGGAGTGGCTCGCCGAAGTGGGCAACGCAGGTTCCCGCGCGGTGGCCGAGAAGGCGGGTTTCACCGTCGAGGGCGTCCGGCGCGCGGGCCTCCAGCACCGTGGGACGCTGCGCGACAGCTGGGTCGGCTCACTGCTCCCCTCCGATCTCGGGCTGGTGTCGGCCGTCCCGTATCTGCCGGCCAAGGGCGAGCTTCGGACCACCGGGGGCGAGTGTCCGGCGCCCGAGGGCCGGCAGGGTGTGCCGCAGCAGTTGCGCCGGGGCGTCTGAGGAAGCGGGGGTCGCAGCCACTGCGGGCGGCGCTGCCGTCGGCCTCGGCTGGCGGCGCTGCCGACTGAGGCAGCTCCGTCATCCCTGGTCAGGGGCCTGTTGTCAGAGGCGCCCTCTAGGGTGCGGTGCATGACGACTGTGCCGCCCGCAGCTGCCGAACTGTCCGCCGACGAGGCCCGCCGAATCGCCCTGCGTGCCCAGGGGTTCCTCGGCGCCCCCGACCGCAGGGCCGGCGTGCGCGGTGTGCTGCGTCATCTCGGCGCGGTCCAGCTGGACACGATCTCGGTGCTGGCTCGCTCGCACGAGCTGATCCCCTATGCACGGCTGGGGGCCGTGGGCCGCAAGACGGTCGAGGACGCCTACTGGACCGAGACGCACGCCTTCGAGTACTGGTCGCACGCGGCCTGCATCCTCCCCGTCGAGGAATGGCCGCACTTCGCCTTCCGCCGCCGTGCCTACCGCGACCGCCCGCAGTGGTACCACGACCTTCCGGACGGCGCCTACGACACGGTGATCAAGCAGCTGCGCACCGAAGGCCCGCTCACCTCGACCGAGCTGGGCGGCGCGAAGAACGGCGGAGAGTGGTGGGACTGGTCCGCCTCGAAGGTGGCCGTCGAGCGGGCTCTGATGTACGGCGAAGTGGTGTGCACCGAGCGGCGCGGCTGGAAGCGGGTGTACGACCTCGCAGAGCGCGCGATCCCGGACGCGCTGCTCCATGACGATCTGGACGACCGGGAGTGCCTGCGCCGCCTGGTGCGGCTCGCCGGTGAGGCCGTGGGGGTGGGCACACGCGCGGACATCGCGGACTACCACCGTCTCAAGGGCGAGCAGTTCGACGCGGTGGTCGCCGACTCCGGTCTCGTCCCGGTGCGTGTCGAGGGCTGGGACAAGCCCGCCTGGGCGGACCCCGAGGCGCTGGCGAGCGAGCCCCGCGGGCGTCACCGTACGACGCTGCTGTCGCCGTTCGACTCGCTGATCTGGGAGCGCGCCCGCACCGAGCGGATCTTCGGGTTCACGCACCGGCTCGAGGCGTACGTCCCCAAGGCCAAGCGTGTGCACGGCTATTTCGCGATGCCGCTGCTCTCGGGCGGCAGGCTGCTGGGTCGGGTCGACCCGGCCCGTGAGGGCACGACACTGGTCGCCCGCCAGGTTTCGCTGGCGGGCCCCAAGGCGGTCGGCCCCATGGCATCGGCGCTGCTGGAGGCGGCGGAGTGGGTGGGCTGCGACGCCATACGCGTCGAGCGCGTCGACCGTTCCGAACTGACCGCGCCGTTGGTGGCGGCCCTGGGCTGATCACACGATCACGGACAAACGGACAACGCGAGCGCGGATCCCAGGAGTGCGGATCACACGAGTGCGGTCGCGCTGTCCCGTGCCGCCGGGTCAGCGGATCTCGAGGATCTTCTCGCGCATGGCGTAAACGACCGCTTCCATCCGGGAGTGGAGCTGGAGCTTCTCCAGGATGTTGCGCACGTGGTTCTTCACCGTGTTCTCGGAGATGAACAACTCCTTGGCGATGTCGCGGTTGTTCATCCCTGTGGCCACCAGCTTGAGGACCTCCAGCTCCCGTTCGGTGAGCCGGGGCGCGGGCACCAGCCGGCGCTCGTCCGTGCGCTGGATCATCGACTTGAACTCGGTGAGCAACTTGGACGCCATGGAGGGGCTGATCTGCGACTGGCCGTCGGCAACGGCCCGGATGGCCGTCGAGACCTCGTCCGTGGAGATCTCCTTGAGGAGGTAGCCCGTGGCACCGGCCTTGATCGCGTCGTAGAGGTCGGCCTCCTCGTCGCTGATCGTCAACATGATGATTTTCGCGCTGGGGGCGACCTCCTTGATGGAGGTGCAGGCCTCGATGCCGCCCCGCTTCGGCATGCGCACATCCATCAGCACGATGTCCGGCAGCAGGTCGGCCGCCTTGTCGACGGCTTCCGCGCCGTCGCCGGCCTCACCGACGACCTGGATGTCCTCCTCGTGGGCGAGCACGATCTCGAGCCCGCGGCGGAAGAGGGCGTGGTCGTCCACCACGAGCACCCGGATCGGTTCCTTCCGGGAATCACCCGTCTGCGTACCGTCCGCGCGCTCGGTGTCGTCCCTGCCCTGCACCGGCCCGAAGCTGTCCGCCATCGTTCCTCCCCCTGAGGCCGTGGCCCTGGTCTCTGCGGTCTGCCAACCGCAGTCGACAGCGCACTGGTTGGCTCGGGTCGCCATGATTTCATGCCCGCACCCCCGCGCGGTGGCCCCGTGGTGGCACACAGGTGCCCCTGGGGGCGCACAGGGCGCTCCAGGGGCACCATCGGGAGGACGGGATCAGCCGCCGAGCGCACCACCGGCGCCACTCGACTCGCTCCCGGCGAACGGGTCGGTACGCAGGTGGATAACGCCGTAGTCGTACGCGTGCCGCCGGTAGACGACACTGGGCTCCTTCGTCTCGGAGTCGACGAACAGGTAGAAGTCGTGCCCGACCAACTCCATTTCGTAGAGCGCCTGGTCGAGCGTCATCGGGGCTGCCACATGGTTCTTCTCGCGGACCACCAGCGGTCCTTCGCCCTGTACTTCGAGCGAGCCGATCCTGGTGGTGGGCACGGTCTCGGGTGTCTCCTGGGAGACGGGCTCACCGCTTCCGTTCAACTGGGCCACGTTGGGCACGACATCCGCGACCTCGGCAGCCGACAGCCGGCCGTTGCCCCGGCGCGTGTGCCGCTTGTCGTGCTGCTTGCGCAGCCGCCCCTCGAGCTTGGCAGTGGCCAGGTCGAGCGCCGCGTACGGGTCGGCAGCAGCGGCCTCCGCCCGGATCACGGGGCCACGCGAGTGAAGGGTGATCTCCACGCGGTCGGAACGGTCTGCCTGCCGCGGGTTGTGCTCCTTGGACACCTCGACGTCGAGGCTGATCACCTTGCCGTCGAACTTCTGGATCTTGTCCAGCTTCAGCTTCTCGGTCACGTGCTTGCGGAACCGCTCCGGCACCTCGGTCTTGCGGCCCTTGACGACGATGTCCACGCAGAACTCCGTTCCCGGATTGCTCCGCATGCGCTGCGGAGCGTCTCCCTCTTGCACCAAGCTCCGGTCAGTGCCGGAGCCTCGGACTTGGCGACTTTCACCTCCTCCTCCCCCATCGGCAAGATCTCCACCCCACCAATTTTCGAGGTTCGGGGATTACGTCACGAACACCTGGCCTTAACTCGGCCATGTATTCGACGAAGACCAGAGTTCACCATTCCTCACCACCCGAACATAGCTCTCCCCGACCGTTGTCGGCACCCGCTACCAGCGCGTACGTCCATTCAGGTCCCCTCCCCCTCACCAGCTGCAACGTCCCGGCCACCGGGTCGGTTCCGGACGGACGTGAAGGACAGCGCCGGCGCGGCCACCACGGCCGCACTCATCCGGGCGATCGCCGACCGCGGTCCCGCACCGGAGGCCCGCAAAGCCCTCGCCGCCTCGGCCAGGGTGGCGCCCGTCGTCACCAGATCGTCCACCAGGACCGCTCTGCGGCCCTCCAGCAGCCGCTCGGCACCCGGGACCACCTCCAGAGCCCCGGCCATGTTCGCCAGCCTCAGGCGGGCCGTGAGGCCCGACTGGTCGGCCACCGGACGGCACTGCCGCAGGACCGGGAGCGCCGTGGCACGGACCCCGGACCGGCGCAGCGCTCCGGCGGCCGCCATCGCGATACGCCGTGCCGCGTCGTGCCCCCGGGCCCGCACCGCGTGCCGTGCCGACGGCACGGGAACGAGCAACAGCGGCTCCGGTCCACCCTCCGTGGTCGCCACGGCTTCCACCGCCCTCACGGCCCCGGCCAACGCACCGCCCAGTGCCCCGGCCAGCAACAGCGCACCCCGCTCCTTGTGTGCCAGCAGTACGGCCCGCACCGCGCCCTCGTAGCGGCCCGCAGCGAAGACCACGGGCAGTCCCGACGGCTCGGGACACGGTCGCACCCGCTGGGGCTCCCGGCCCGCCAGCTGCCAGGCACACTCCTCGCACAGACCGGTGCGAGGGCACCCGCAGCCCGCGCAGACGACCGGCAGCACCAGCCCTGCGATCTCGTGCCACCAGCCCCGCATGGTGTCCACTGTGCCGTTGCCGGAAGAGCCCCGCCACCCCTGTGGAAAACCCCGCGGGCATGCTCACGGGCACTGCCGAACGCGCTGTGACCAGCCGGTCCCCGCACGCGTGGCGGCGCCGGGCGGGCGCTATCCCGGATAGACGGGCGACGAGCCCTTGTCGATCATCGTCTGCCAGTTGGCGGAGGGCGCCAGCCGCACCAGTCCGTCGTCGGAGACGGCCACCAGCGGCTGCTCCTCGTCCTCGGTGGCGGCGACGGCGGACACCTTGTTCAGGCCCGGCACCCCGCCCGCGGGTGAGAGGGAGCCGTCGGTGGCGATGTAGCGCACCTGCTGCACGCCGCCCGCCTCCTTGCCGACCACCACGAGCCGGCTCGGCCCCGCCCAGGACACCGCGTTCACCGACTCCAGCCGGGGCGCGGCGGACTGCAGCTCGACCACGGAGACCGCGGTCGTCCCATCAGCGTTGACCCGGCGCTCCAACCGGCCGATCTTCAGCGAGCTCCGGCCCTCCTTCGACAGCAGCAGGGCTATCCGCACCCCGTCGGCCGACACCCTCAGCGACTCGATCCGGGCACCGTCGAGGCCGGCGACGCTCACTTCCTGGGGCGTACCCCGGCCACCCGCGAGGCGCAGCAGCTTCGGCGCCGCAGGGTTGCGGTCGGCCACCCACAGATCGCTCCGGTCCCAGCTGGGGGCCGACAACCCGTCCTGGGGCTTTCTGGCGGTGCTGTTCACCAAGGGGGTGCCGAGCTTCTCGTCGGAGATGATCGAGGCGGCGTACAGGTGCTGGCCGTCCGGCGACACGGCCGCGGCCCGCTGTTCGTTGCGGGCGACCGCGAGCGTCCCCAGATGCAGCTCACCGGTGCCGAACGGTCCGCGCACCGTGGTCTTGTCAGGCGTCCCCGAAGGGGACACGACGGCCATCCGTCCATCGGAGTCGACGAAGTACACGTTGTGCGCCCGCACCGACGGCCGCACCGGTGCGGAAGCCTCCGCCTGGTCGGCGCTGAGCACGCACAGCGTGGTGCCGTCCGAACGCTGCAGTTGCACCTGCTCGACGCGGGGCGACGTCAGACCACGCAGGGTCAGCAGCACCAGCGTCGCCATCTTCTGGCAGACGGTCCGCCCCGCATGGGCGGCCTTGTCGTTGAGCGGCACCTTCAGGACGTTCTGGTCGTCCGGGGTCAGGGACGTGGTGCCCTTGCGCAGCGCGGTGCCCTTGGGGAAGGGAGAGGTGACCACCGGCCCCAGCCACTTCGTCGGGCCCTCGAACAGGGCCGACACGGTCTGAGCGACCGGGTCCATCCGGGTCACCGGGTCCTGGCGCTGCCGGACGTAGACCGGTTCGGCGACCACCGACTGCTGACCGGCGGCGAAGTAGTACTTGTTGACCGAGCCGTAGTTGCGCTGGAAGTCGCTTTCCCCGAGCACCAGGCCCGGGGGGGCGTAGTCGATGCGCCACTCCTTGCCCTTGCCGTCCGGCCCGCTCTGCCGGACCAAGCTCAGCGATCCGCTGTACTGGGTGGGCGGCACCGCCTGATAGGCGTGCTGGGACACTGTCGCGATCTGCTCCCCCGAGAGCAGATAGCTGCGGCTGTCCTCGCCCGCCCCCGCCGCGGGCTGGGCCGGGTTCGGCGCCTCGGTCAGCACCGTCGTCAGCTCCTGCGGCCTCCATTCCTGGGCCGCCCGCTTGGTCAGGTACTTGCGTGCCGTCGCGAAGCTCGGATCGTCACTCGTCATGGCTTCCAGGAACCCGACGACGATCTCCTCTGGCGAGGCGTCCTCACGGGGCGCCACCGCGAGGACCCGCACCTGCGAATCCGCCCCCTTGGTGGCCTTCACCTGTTCGACGTCCCCGCTGTCCGGCATCGACGCACACCCGCCCAGCAGCAGTGCCGCACAGGTGGGCAGCGCGGCCGACCGCATCACGCGCCAACGGCCGTGACCACGACGATCAGCGCCCACGAGTCGAGTCCTCCCCCTTCGAGATCCGTCCGGCGCTGTCGCCGTCACTCGTCCGTTCGCCCGCCTGACGCGCCACGACCCGCGCACCGCTGCCCGGCAGGGCCGCCGGGTCCACAGGCGTCGACGGCTGTGCGTGGGCCGATGCCCGGGCGGGCATCGCTATCGGCGCGCGCTCCGCACCGGGCTGGGACGGCACAGTCGCCAGCCGCAGCGCGTTCTCGCCTGCCGTGTGGTCGGAGGAACGCTGCCGGGCCCGCCGGGAGTCCTCCGGTTCCAGGGGTATCGGCGAACCGCGCAGCGGCTCGTCCGCGGTGCGCGGCAGCGTCAGCCGGAACTGCGAGCCACCGCCCGGGTCGCCCCAGGCCTGCAGCCAGCCGCCGTGCAGCCGCGCGTCCTCGACGGCGATGGACAGGCCGAGGCCCGTGCCACCGGTGGTGCGCGCACGCGCCGGGTCGGCCCGCCAGAAGCGGTTGAACACGCGCGTCGCCTCGCCCGGCTTCAGCCCGACGCCGTAGTCCCGCACGGCCACGGCCACGGCACCGCCGGCGGCTGCCAGCCGTACGACCACATCGCGCCCCTCGCCGTGCTCGACGGCGTTGACCACGAGATTGCGCAGGACGCGCTCGATTCGCCGGGCGTCGGCCTCGGCGACCACCGGCTGCTCGTCACCGAGGACACGGATGCGGGTGCCCTTGCGCTCCGCCAGCGGCTCGGCGCCGCCGATCACCCGGCGCACGACGTCCCTGAGGTCTATCGGCTCGGCTTCCAGCGCCGCCGCTCCCGCGTCGAAACGGCTGATCTCCAGCAGATCGGAGAGCAGCGACTCGAAGCGGTCCAGCTGGTCCCCGAGCAGTTCCGCGGAGCGTGCCGTCACCGGATCGAAGTCGGCCCGGGCCTCGTGGATGACGTCCGCCGCCATCCGCACGGTCGTCAGCGGTGTACGCAGCTCGTGCGAAACGTCGGAGACGAACCGGCGCTGCATCCGGGAGAGGTCTTCCAGCTGCTGGATCTTGTGGTGGAGGTTCTGCGCCATCTTGTTGAAGGCCTCACCCAGCCTGGCGATGTCGTCCTCGCCGGTGACCTTCATCCGTTCCTGGAGGCGCCCGGCCGAGAGCCGCTCGGCGATCCCGGCGGCCATCCGCACAGGCGTGACGACCTGCCGCACCACCAGCCAGGCGATCGCGCCGAGCAGGACGACCACGAACAGGCCCGCAGTCGCCAGCGTCCCCTTGACCAGGCTCAGGGACTCGTCTTCCTGCGTCAGCGGGAAGAGGTAGTACAGCTCGTAGGCGTTGCCCGCGACGTCGTTGAGGCGCTTGCCCACGACCAGACCCGCCTCCGGATCCTTCGAGGGCGAGTACTTGATGCTGACGTACGTCTGGAACGTGCCCGTGCCCTGCGCGACCGAGTCGCGCAGGTCCTGGGGAATGCTCGTCACATCCACGTTGCCGGACGCCCTGGGGCCCCGGCTGGTGCCCGCGTCGCTGGAGTCCGGGCTGAGCGCCACCACGTGGTACGCGCCCTGGCCGCCACTGGCCAGCTGCTTCACGAGCTCGGACCGCCAGTTCACGGCGCCACGGCCGGGCCTGCCGTCGGTCGCGTCACCGTCCGGCCCGCCGAGCGCGACCGGCCCGCTCGCCTTGTCCTGGGCCGCGGCGAAACCACCGGCGGCCTGGCTCTGCGCCGCCTGCTCCTTGGCGTCCAGCAGCCCGTTGCGGACCTGGCCGATGACGACCAGCCCGAGCAGCAGCACCACGCCCAGCGACATCAGCAGCGTGCTCACCACGACGCGCAGCTGGATGTTCCGCCGCCACAGCCGCACCGCGGGCAGCAGCGGGCGGCGGATCAGGCGCATGGCGAGCCGGAGCACCGGTCCACCCGGCGCCCCGGTCTGGAACACCCTGCCTACGCGTGAAGGCCCACGACCCGCTTCGGCAGCCCGCCCCGTACGGACTCCCGGCCCCCCGGGTTTCGGAGCAGCACTGCCCACGGTCATGTCAGCTCGGCCCTGCCTTGTAACCGACACCACGGACGGTCACCACGATCTCCGGCCGCTCCGGGTCCTTCTCGACCTTGGAGCGCAGCCGCTGCACATGGACGTTCACCAGCCGGGTGTCGGCGGCATGGCGGTAGCCCCACACCTGCTCGAGCAGCACCTCGCGGGTGAACACCTGCCACGGCTTACGTGCCAGCGCGACGAGCAGATCGAACTCGAGCGGAGTGAGCGCGATCGACTGCCCGTCCCGCTTCACGGAGTGACCGGCCACATCGATGACCAGGTCGCCGATGGTGAGCTGCTCGGGAGCGGGCTCCTCCGACCTCCGCAGCCGCGCCCTGATGCGGGCGACGAGCTCCTTCGGCTTGAACGGCTTCACGATGTAGTCGTCCGCGCCGGACTCCAGCCCGACGACCACGTCTACGGTGTCGCTCTTGGCGGTGAGCATGACGATGGGCACACCCGACTCGGCCCTGATCAGCCGGCACACCTCGATACCGTCCCTGCCGGGCAGCATGAGGTCCAGCAGCACCAAGTCCGGCTTGGCCTCCCGGAAAGCGGCAAGAGCCTTGTCGCCGTCCGCTACGAACGACGGCTCGAACCCTTCACCACGCAGCACAATCCCGAGCATCTCGGCCAGTGCGGTGTCGTCATCGACGACAAGGACGCGTCCCTTCATATTCGACATCATCCCATTAGCTCATCGTTACCTGGCGTGACCTGGCACACAGCTCCGCGATTCCGGCCCCTGTGACCGGGGACGAAACGCCTTCCTCAGTGACGAGAGCCGTCACGAGCTCGGGCGGTGTGACATCGAACGCAGGGTTGTACACCGACGTGCCCCTCGGCGCCAGCCTCAATGCCTCCACCCGGCCGCCCGGGCTTTCCCCGGCCGCCGGAACGTGTGGCGCGTACATGTCCGTCACCTCCTGCCCCGCCCTCTGCTCCACCTCTATCGACGCCCCGTCCGGGGTCCGCAGGTCCACCGTGGTGGTCGGCGCCACCACGATGAACGGCACATGGTGGTACTTGGCCAGCACCGCCAGTGGATAGCTCCCCACCTTGTTGGCCACGGAGCCGTCCGCGGCGATCCGGTCGGCGCCGATCAGCACGGCGTCCACCTGTCCCGCCGCGAACAGGGAACCGGCCGCGTCATCCGTGAGCAGCGTGTACGCCATTCCGTTCACGGCCGCCTCGTAGGCGGTGAGCCGCGCGCCCTGCAGCAGCGGACGAGTTTCGTCCACCCACAGTGTGCGCAGTCGGCCCGCGCGATGCGCGGCGAGCGCCACCGCGAACGCCGTCCCCTCACCGCCCGAGACCAGGCGTCCCGTATTGCAGTGGGTCAGTATGCGGTGGTCGCCGGCCGGCAGCAGCTCACCGAGCAGCGCGAGACCGTGGCGCGCCATCCGGGCGCTGGCTTCGGCGTCCTCCCGGTGCAGTGCCTTCGCGGAGGCAAGCACGGCCGCCGCCGCCTCCCGGGCACCGGCGCCTCCACCGACCGCCTCCCGGTGGGCCGCGGCAGCCCGCCGCACCCCGTAGCCGAGATTCACCGCGGTGGGCCGCGCCCCTTCCAGTGCGGCCGCGGCATCGTCGACGTCGTCCCCGCGCACCGCAGCGAGGGCAACCCCGTACGCACCGGCGATCCCGAGCAACGGCGCCCCACGCACAGCCAGCGCCCGGATGGCCCGGACCAGCGCCGGAACGTCGCCACAGACGAGCTCGACCTCCTCGGCCGGCAGCCGGGTCTGGTCGAGAAGGACCAATACGGGTCCTTTGGGACGATCGTCCCAACGCAGTGACGGCAATGGGTGCTCCACTCCGTGAGGCACCTGATTCTGCTGATCAGCCATTCGCCCAGTCTGCCCGCTGTGGCACGCACAATGAAGGTGAAAGCGATGATCCAGGGCCCGGTCCACCTGCGAGCGGCGCGTGGCACGATGGCTGCCGGCTTCCCGTCACACGGGCGGAGAGGCATCAGGACGGAGTCGGCTCGCCAGGCCGGCCCCATGAGCACTCCACGAGGTGGACGACTGTGAACGACACTCCGGGCTGGGCCTCGCCCGGCTCCGTGCCCCCCGACGGCCAGGACTCCGGAGTTCAGCAGCCCGCCGACGCGGCCGTGCCCGCCTCGAAGTGGTCCCAGCAGCAGCCGCCCGCCGGTCAGTGGACCCCGCCCACGCCGCCCGGCGGCGGGCCCGTGCCTCCGGTCCAGCCCGGCTGGGGCGGCGGACAGCCGCCCGGTGGCTGGGGTGCTCCGCACGCCGCCAAGCCCGGAGTCATCCCCCTGCGCCCGCTCGGCGTGGGCGAGATCCTCGACGGCGCGGTGTCGACGCTCCGTGCGCACTGGCGGACCGTGCTGGGCATCACGATCACGATGTCCGTACTCGCGCAGACGGCGAGCATCCTCGCCCAGCGCTACCTGGTCCCGCGGGCCCCCGCCCCTGACCCGGACGCGACTCCCGCGGAAGCCCTCAACCAGCTCGTCGACAGCACGCAGACCAACCTGATCGCCACCATCCCGTCCCTGGTCATCGCGCTGATCGCCACCCTCGTCATCACCGCGCTGCTCACCATCGTGATCAGCCGCTCCGTCCTGGGGCGCCAGGTCAGCCTCGCCGACGCCTGGAGCGAGGCCCGGCCGCGGATGATCCCGCTCCTCGGGCTGACCCTGTTCATGGTGCTGATCTGCACGGGCGTCATCGCCGTGGGGTTCCTCCCCGGCGTACTGATCGACTCCGCGCTTCTCGGTGCGCTGGGCGCCCTCGCCGGAGTACTCGTCGCCGTCTGGCTCTGGGTCCGCTACGCCCTCGCCTCGCCGGCTCTGATGCTGGAGCGGCAGGGCATCATCCCGTCCATGCGCCGCTCCGCCAAGCTGGTCCGCGGCGCCTGGTGGCGTACGTTCGGCATCCTGCTGCTGGTACTGGTGCTGACGTTCATCGTCTCGATGATCATCGAGATTCCGTTCACCCTGATCGCCTTCATAGCTGACGGCAACGGGTTGAGCGGAATGCTCGACGGCACCGGACCCGAGTTCGGCTGGCCCTTCCTGATCATCACGGGCATCGGCGCCGTCATCGCCTCGTCCATCAGCTACCCGATCTCCGCCGGAGTGACGGTGCTCCTCTATGTGGACCAGCGCATCCGCCGCGAGGCCCTCGACCTCGAACTGGCCCGGGCCGCCGGCGTCCCCGGCTACAGTGCGCCGAGCGGCGACGAGACGACCAGGGGCTGAGGCCGTGTCGGTCACGGGGGGCACCAGTGCCGCGCGCCTGCTGCCGCGCGCCGACGACGTACCCGGCCTACCGGTGGACATCCCACGCGTGCCTGCCCGGGAGGCTGCCGAGCGCGAACTGTCCAGGCCGATGTACCACGAGAACGACCCGAACCTCATCCAGCGTGCCCTCGACCGCTTCTGGGAGTGGATCGACGGCATCTTCGACAGCGCGTCGGGGGTGGCTCCGGGAGGGGCGCTCGGGCTCGTCGTCATCATCATGATCGTCGTCGCCCTTGCCGCCGCGCTGTGGTGGCGGCTGGGCACTCCGCGGCGCGCACTCGCCTCCCGTGACGCTCTTTTCGACGAGGGCCCCCGCAGCGCCGCCCAGCACCGCGCCGCCGCTGACGAACAGGCCGCCGCCGGCCTCTTCAACCAGGCAGTCCAGGAACGGATGCGTGCCATCGTCCGTGCGCTGGAGGAGCGGACCCTGCTCGAGCCACGCCCTGGCCGCACCGCCGACGAGGCCGCGGCGGAAGCCGGCCGATCCCTGCCCGACAACGCAGCCGCATTGCACGAGGCGGCACGGTCCTTCGACGCCGTCACATACGGCGGCCGCACGGCCGACCAGGAGACATATCTGCGCCTCAAGGACCTCGACGAGCGGCTGGAGGCCACCAAGCCGCATCTCAGCGCCGTGTCCCGAGGAGCAGCCGAGTGAGCGCGCCCACGACCGGCACCCCGTCCGCCCCGACCGCGATGTCCCTCAACGCCCGCCAGATCTGGACCCGTACACGGGGTGTACTGCTCGCTCTCGTCATCCTCACCGCCGCCGGGATCGCCTTCGCCGCCATGCGCTCCGGGGAGCAGCACGGCCGGCTCGATCCCCGGTCCGCGGACCGTCCGGGCAGCCGGGCCGTGGCTGAACTGCTCAGGAGCCGAGGGGTCGACACCCGCGTGGTCACCACCCTCGACGAGGCGACCGCGGCCACGGGGCCCGACTCCACGCTGCTGGTGGTCACACCGGATCTGCTGACGGAACACCAGCAGCAGGCTCTGCGCGCCGCCATGGCGCCGTCGGGCGGCCGCACGGTCCTCGTGGCTGCCGGATCGCCGTCGGTGGAGATCCTCGCCCCCGGCGTACGGGCTGCCGCGCACACGTCCGTCACCGCCCGCGCACCCCAGTGCACCTATCCAGCCGCCATGCGTGCCGGGAAGGCCGACGTCGGCGGCGAGCGGTACACGGCGGACGACCTGCTCGACACCGACGCGTGTTACCTCAGCCGCGGGCTGCCCAGCCTGCTCAGGATCGAAAACCCGAAGGGCGGTGACACCGTCCTGCTCGGCTCTCCCGACGTCCTCTACAACGAGCGCCTCGACAGGGAGGGCAACGCCTCGCTCGCCCTCCAACTCCTCGGTTCGCGGCCTCATCTGGTCTGGTACCTCCCCTCACTGAGTGATGCATCCGCCCCCGATGACGATGACGAATCGGGTGCGAGCACCCTCGCCGATCTGATCCCCGGCGGCTGGCTGTGGGGCGCGCTGCAACTTCTCATCGCCGCGCTGCTCGCCGCCGTCTGGCGCGCCCGACGACTCGGACCCTTGGTGACGGAGCGTCTGCCCGTCGCCATCCGCGCTTCGGAGTCCACCGAGGGACGGGCCCGCCTCTACCGCAAGGTCAACGCCCGCGACCGGGCTGCTTCCACGCTCCGTTCCGCCACCCGCTCCCGTCTCGCCCCTCTGCTCGGCATCGCGTCGGCAGACGCGCACTTCCCCGATGTCCTGCTCCCTGCCGTGTCCGCGCATCTCGCGGACGGGGACCGGGATCTGAGGGCCCTGCTCTTCGGCCCGGCTCCCTCCGGCGACGCCGAACTGATCCGCCTGTCCGACCAACTCGACGCCCTCGAAAGAGAGGTACGCACCTCATGAGCGCCCCGACCCCCGAGACCGCAGAGGACTCGGACAGCGCACGCGCCTCCCTGGAGGCCCTGCGAACCGAGATCGCGAAGGCCGTGGTCGGCCAGGACTCCGCAGTGACGGGACTCGTCGTCGCCCTGCTGTGCCGGGGTCATGTGCTCCTCGAAGGAGTCCCCGGTGTCGCCAAGACACTGCTCGTCCGCGCTCTGGCCGCGTCTCTCGAACTGGGCACCAAGCGCGTCCAGTTCACCCCTGACCTGATGCCCAGCGACGTGACCGGGTCTCTGGTCTATGACGCGCGGACCGCGGAGTTCTCCTTCCAGCCGGGTCCCGTGTTCACCCATCTGCTGCTGGCCGACGAGATCAACCGGACGCCTCCGAAGACCCAGTCCTCGCTGCTCGAGGCCATGGAGGAGCGTCAGGTCACGGTCGACGGCACTCCGCGCCCGCTGCCCGACCCGTTCCTGGTGGCCGCGACCCAGAATCCGGTCGAGTACGAAGGCACGTACCCCCTCCCCGAGGCCCAGCTGGACCGCTTCCTCCTCAAGCTGACGGTGCCGCTGCCTTCACGCCAGGAGGAGATCAACGTCCTCGCCCGTCATGCTGAGGGCTTCAACCCACGGGACCTGCAGGCCGCGGGAATTCGCCCGGTCGCCGGACCGGCCGACCTCGCCGCCGCCCGCGCAGCAGTCGCGAAGACCTCGGTGTCCCCCGAAATCGCCGGCTACGTCGTCGATATCTGTCGCGCCACCCGTGAATCCCCCTCGCTCACCCTCGGCGTCTCTCCTCGCGGAGCCACCGCGCTGCTTTCCACCGCCCGAGCCTGGGCCTGGCTCACAGGCCGCGACTACGTCATTCCGGACGATGTGAAGGCACTCGCCCTACCCACCCTCCGGCACCGCATCCAACTGCGCCCCGAGGCGGAGATGGAGGGTGTCACCGCAGATTCCGTCATCTCCGCGATCCTCACCCACGTCCCCGTCCCCCGCTGAGGCAGTGCATCGTGGCCCTCACCGGACGAACCGCTCTCCTTGCCGCTCTCGCCTCCGTCCCCATCGGTGTGTTCGCACCCAGCTGGGCGGGACTCCTGGCCGTCAACGCACCACTCTCCGTAGCAATTCTGTGCGACTACGCACTGGCCGCACCAGTGCGCAGGCTCCAGTTCACCCGATCTGGTGATACATCAGTTCGACTCGGTGGCAGCGCTGCAGTCCAGCTCACCGTCACCAACCCGTCCGGCCGCCGTCTGCACGCAGACCTCCGCGACGCCTGGCCGCCCAGTAGTTGGGTGCCTGGCACGGAACAGGCCGCGTCCCGACACAAGGTGACGGTCCCAGCAGGTGAGCGGCGCCGCGTCTCGACGACCCTGCGTCCTACACGCCGCGGCGACCGGCAAGCGGACCGCGTCACCGTCCGCTCCTATGGACCTCTCGGCCTGGCGGCGCGCCAGGGAAGTCACCAAGTGCCGTGGACCGTTCGCGTGCTGCCTCCGTTCACCAGCCGCAAGCATCTGCCTTCACGGCTCGCCCGGCTGCGCGAGCTCGACGGCCGCACCAGTGTGCTCACCCGGGGTGAAGGAACCGAGTTCGACAGCCTGCGCGACTATGTCCCCGGCGATGACACCCGCTCGATCGACTGGCGCGCCACGGCCCGCCAAAACACCGTCGCCGTACGAACCTGGCGTCCCGAACGTGACCGCCACATCCTCATCGTGCTGGACACCGGGCGGACATCCGCGGGCCGCGTCGGCGACGTGCCCCGTCTGGATGCGGCCATGGACGCCACACTTCTCATGGCGGCACTCGCGACCAGGGCCGGGGATCGCGTGGACCTCCTCGCCTACGACCGCCGCATCCGGGCACAGGTCCAGGGCAGAACGGCAGGCGAGGTGCTCCCCTCGATGGTGAACGCCCTCGCACCGCTCGAACCCGAGCTCGTGGAGACCGACGCCCGCGGCCTGAGCGCCGCCACGCTGAAGCATGCCCCGAGGGGCTCCCTGGTCGTCCTGCTGACGAGCCTCGACGCCGCTCCGATCGAGGAGGGCCTGCTGCCTGTCCTTCCTCAGCTCACTCAGCGCCATACGGTGCTCCTCGCGTCGGTCGCCGATCCTCACATCAAGGAGATGGCGACCGGTCGGGGCACCTTGGAGGCGGTGTACGACGCTGCTGCAGCCGCCCAGGCCCAGGCCCAACGCCGTCGCACCGCAGAGCAGCTGCAACGGCACGGAGTGACTGTCGTGGACGCCACCCCGGACGATCTCGCTCCCGCCGTCGCGGACGCCTATCTGGCGCTGAAGGCAGCTGGCCGGCTGTAAGAAGCGGAGGCTGGTCTGATGGGGCCCTGGTCCCCCTGCGGATCGGCAAAGACCTCATCGGACCAGAACACGGATGAAGTGGGTGCTCTGGGGGTCGTGCCCCTAAGGACCGGAAACGCAGAAAAGCCCCGTACCATCAATGGTACGGGGCTTTCCCGGAAAAATTGTTCGGCGGCGTCCTACTCTCCCACAGGGTCCCCCCTGCAGTACCATCGGCGCTGAAAGGCTTAGCTTCCGGGTTCGAAATGTAACCGGGCGTTTCCCTAACGCTATGACCACCGAAACACTATGAAGAAATCAAACACCACCGGCATAAACGGGGGCGTGTTCGTTACTTCAGAACTAACACAGTGGACGCGAGCAACTGAGGACAAGCCCTCGGCCTATTAGTACCGGTCAACTCCACACGTTACCGTGCTTCCATATCCGGCCTATCAACCCAGTCGTCTACTGGGAGCCTTACCCCATCAAGTGGGTGGGAGTCCTCATCTCGAAGCAGGCTTCCCGCTTAGATGCTTTCAGCGGTTATCCCTCCCGAACGTAGCCAACCAGCCATGCCCTTGGCAGAACAACTGGCACACCAGAGGTTCGTCCGTCCCGGTCCTCTCGTACTAGGGACAGCCCTTCTCAAGACTCCTGCGCGCGCAGCGGATAGGGACCGAACTGTCTCACGACGTTCTAAACCCAGCTCGCGTACCGCTTTAATGGGCGAACAGCCCAACCCTTGGGACCGACTCCAGCCCCAGGATGCGACGAGCCGACATCGAGGTGCCAAACCATCCCGTCGATATGGACTCTTGGGGAAGATCAGCCTGTTATCCCCGGGGTACCTTTTATCCGTTGAGCGACGGCGCTTCCACAAGCCACCGCCGGATCACTAGTCCCGACTTTCGTCCCTGCTCGACCCGTCGGTCTCACAGTCAAGCTCCCTTGTGCACTTACACTCAACACCTGATTGCCAACCAGGCTGAGGGAACCTTTGGGCGCCTCCGTTACTCTTTAGGAGGCAACCGCCCCAGTTAAACTACCCATCAGACACTGTCCCTGATCCGGATCACGGACCCAGGTTAGACATCCAGCACGACCAGAGTGGTATTTCAACGACGACTCCACAACCACTGGCGTGGCCGCTTCAAAGTCTCCCACCTATCCTACACAAGCCGAACCGAACACCAATATCAAACTGTAGTAAAGGTCCCGGGGTCTTTCCGTCCTGCTGCGCGAAACGAGCATCTTTACTCGTAGTGCAATTTCACCGGGCCTATGGTTGAGACAGTCGAGAAGTCGTTACGCCATTCGTGCAGGTCGGAACTTACCCGACAAGGAATTTCGCTACCTTAGGATGGTTATAGTTACCACCGCCGTTTACTGGCGCTTAAGTTCTCAGCTTCGCCCCACCGAAATGGAGCTAACCGGTCCCCTTAACGTTCCAGCACCGGGCAGGCGTCAGTCCGTATACATCGCCTTACGGCTTCGCACGGACCTGTGTTTTTAGTAAACAGTCGCTTCTCGCTGGTCTCTGCGGCCACCCCCAGCTCACCGAGTAAATCGGATCACCAGACGTGGCCCCCCTTCTCCCGAAGTTACGGGGGCATTTTGCCGAGTTCCTTAACCATAGTTCACCCGAACGCCTCGGTATTCTCTACCTGACCACCTGAGTCGGTTTAGGGTACGGGCCGCCATGAAACTCGCTAGAGGCTTTTCTCGACAGCATAGGATCATCCACTTCACCACAATCGGCTCGGCATCAGGTCTCACCCTGTATGAGAGACGGATTTACCTATCTCTCGGGCTACACCCTTACCCCGGGACAACCACCGCCCGGGCTGGACTACCTTCCTGCGTCACCCCATCACTTACCTACTACCACCTTGGATCAGCGGCTCCACCACTCCCCCTCACTCCGAAGAGATCAAGGGCGGCTTCACGGCCTTAGCATTAATGGATTCGATATTGGGCGCTTCAAAGCGGGTACCGGAATATCAACCGGTTGTCCATCGACTACGCCTGTCGGCCTCGCCTTAGGTCCCGACTTACCCTGGGCAGATCAGCTTGACCCAGGAACCCTTAGTCAATCGGCGCACACGTTTCCCACGTGTGTATCGCTACTCATGCCTGCATTCTCACTCGTGAACCGTCCACAACTCGCTTCCGCGGCTGCTTCACCCGGCACACGACGCTCCCCTACCCATCACAGTCCCCGTTGGGGGTACATACTGCAATGACACGACTTCGGCGGTACGCTTGAGCCCCGCTACATTGTCGGCGCGGAATCACTTGACCAGTGAGCTATTACGCACTCTTTCAAGGGTGGCTGCTTCTAAGCCAACCTCCTGGTTGTCTCTGCGACTCCACATCCTTTCCCACTTAGCGTACGCTTAGGGGCCTTAGTCGATGCTCTGGGCTGTTTCCCTCTCGACCATGGAGCTTATCCCCCACAGTCTCACTGCCGCGCTCTCACTTACCGGCATTCGGAGTTTGGCTAAGGTCAGTAACCCGGTAGGGCCCATCGCCTATCCAGTGCTCTACCTCCGGCAAGAAACACACGACGCTGCACCTAAATGCATTTCGGGGAGAACCAGCTATCACGGAGTTTGATTGGCCTTTCACCCCTAACCACAGGTCATCCCCCAGGTTTTCAACCCTGGTGGGTTCGGTCCTCCACGAAGTCTTACCTCCGCTTCAACCTGCCCATGGCTAGATCACTCCGCTTCGGGTCTAGAGCGTGCAACTCAATCGCCCTATTCGGACTCGCTTTCGCTACGGCTTCCCCACACGGGTTAACCTCGCTACACACCGCTAACTCGCAGGCTCATTCTTCAAAAGGCACGCAGTCACGAGAACCTCCGAAAAGGTTCCGACGCTCCCACGGCTTGTAGGCACACGGTTTCAGGTACTATTTCACTCCGCTCCCGCGGTACTTTTCACCATTCCCTCACGGTACTATCCGCTATCGGTCACCAGGGAATATTTAGGCTTAGCGGGTGGTCCCGCCAGATTCACACGGGATTTCTCGGGCCCCGTGCTACTTGGGAATAACTCAAACGAGCCGCTGATGTTTCAGCTACGGGGGTCTTACCCTCTACGCCGGGCCTTTCGCATGCCCTTCGCCTACATCAACGGTTTCTGACTCGTCTCATCGCCGGCAGACGATGAAAGAGAAATCCCACAACCCCCACGACGCAACCCCTGCCGGGTCTCACACGTCATAGGTTTAGCCTCATCCAGTTTCGCT
>NZ_JBWBBX010000001.1:3332500-4822500 GCF_056106285.1 Micromonospora sp. IBHARD003
TCGTGATCCGAATAAGGAATCGAGTGGCTCCGATGGGAATCCCATTCCCGTCAGGAGCGAGAGAGATGCTACTCGTGATCCCGGAGGGACTCATCCACTCCGAGGCAACCGTTAAAATCTACCTCCCCAGTCGGGCCGTGTCAACGGTCCTCGTGGGCGAAGAGGAGACTAGCAGCTCAGAGGCGCCTTATGCACATCAGGCCGCCGTGGGGAGCTCGGCGCTCCGCTCGGACGCGTCGATGTCGCCGGCCTCGCCCGCGCGGGCAGCGCGGCCGCCGAGTACGTAGACGTACGCGAGGAAGGCCAGCTCGGCGAAGATCCCGATGGCGATCCGGGCCCAGGTCGGAAGCCCGGACGGGGTGACGAAGCCTTCGATCAGACCGGACACGAAGAGCACGAGCGCGAGACCCACGGCCATGCCGAGTGCCGCACGGCCCTGCTGGGCGAGCGCGGAGCGGCGGGAGCGGGGGCCGGGGTCGATGAGGGTCCAGCCGAGCCGGAGGCCGGTACCGGCGGCGACGAACACCGCGGTGAGTTCGAGCAGGCCGTGCGGGAGCACCAGCCCGAGGAACGTGTCGAGACGACCCGCGGAGGACATCAGGCCGATGCCGACACCGAGGTTGGCCATGTTGAGCAGCAGGATCCACACGACCGGCAGGCACAGGAAGGCGCCCAGGACCAGGCACATGGCGGCGGCCTGGGCGTTGTTCGTCCAGACCTGGGCCGCGAAGGACGCGGCCGGGTGGCTCGAGTAGTACGTCTCGTACTCGCCGCCTGGGCGCGTGAGCTGCCGTAGTTCCTCGGGAGCGGCAATGGCCGACTGGACTTCCGGGTGGGTGCCGATCCACCAGCCGATGATCGCGGCCATGACGATGGAAAGGACGGCCGTGGGCACCCACCAGTGGCGCGACCGGTAGACCGCGGCGGGGAATCCCGCGCTCAGGAAGCGGGCGGCGTCGCGCCATGAAGCGCGCCGGGTGCCCGTCACAGTGGCACGGGCACGCGCGACCAGCTGGGTGAGCCTGGAGGTGACCATGGGGTCGGGGGCGCTGGACTGGATGAGCGAGAGGTGCGTGGCGGTGCGCTGGTAGAGCGCCACGAGTTCGTCGGTCTCGGCCCCGGTGAGGTGACGCCCGCGCCTCAGGAGGTGGTCCAGCCGGTCCCACTCCGCACGATGGGTCATCACGAAGACGTCGAGATCCATGATCGGCTGCTGCTCCCGTGGCGATACCAGGCACTGGGTCCGTACGGACCATGCGAACGGACGGCTCGTACTCCTGCTCGTACTACTGCGGCGCTCTTCGGATCAGCTTGGCAGACTGGCGTACTGCGGGAGCGTGCAGGTCGGAGAACCGTCCTGGGCGGCAGAGGCCGAGGAGAGGGTGGGCGCGTGAGCGGGATTGTGACGGGGGACGCCGTCGTACTGGGGCTTCGCCCGGCGAAGCTGCCCAGTCGGGCGCTGGCGCTCGTGATCGATCTTGCTGTGGTCTGGGCGGTCTATCTGCTGATATCCATCGGCCTCGCGATTGTGACCGCCTCGCTGGACGAGGCCGCGGTCATGGCCGTGTCGATCGCGACGTTCCTGTTGGTGCTGGTGGGGGCGCCGATCGCGGTGGAGACGCTCAGCCACGGGCGTTCGCTCGGCAAGGTGGCGTGCGGGCTGAGGGTGGTGCGCGACGACGGCGGCCCGATCCGCTTCCGGCACGCACTGGTCCGGGGGGCCATGGGTGTCGTGGAGATCCTGATGACGTTCGGGGTCGTCGCGTGTATCGCGTCGCTCGTCTCCGCCCGGGGACGGCGTATCGGGGATGTGTTCGCCGGGACGCTGGTCGTCAGGGAGCGCGTGCCGGCGGCGTCCGTCGTTCCGGTGCCCCCGCCGCCGCCGTGGCTGGCCGGGCGGTTCACCGAGCTGGATCTGTCAGGGGTGCCGGACGATCTGTGGCTGGCGGTACGTCAGTACCTGACACGTATGCGTCAGCTCGATGCGGAGGTGGGCCGTTCGCTGGCGGAGCGGCTGGCCGCTGATCTGGCGGCCAGGACGGGAACGCCGGTTCCTGCCGGTGTGCCCGCGGCGGCCTATCTGGCTGCCGTGGTGAGTGAGCGCCAGGCACGGGACGTGCGGAGGGCGCATGCCGCCGTGGTGGGGGCCCCGGGGTTCGCGGGGACGACCGGGGCCGGAGGGATGTCGGAGCCCGGGCCTGTGGATCGCATGGCTGCGTGGGCTGCCCCGGTGGGACCTGCCGCCGCGAGCGGGGCCGTGGCGCAGTACGGAGCTTTCGGTCCGGCGGGTTCACCGCCGGACTCGTCCCGCGGTGAACAGCAGCCCGCTCCCGGCGCGGGACAGGGCGAGAAGACCTCGCCGCCCGCGACCGGGTTCGCTCCGCCTGTCTGAGTCCCCAAGGCGTCCCTCACGGCGGGGTCAGGGGAAGGCCGAGGGTGGGGTCTCGAGGTCCTCGAGCTCGATGCCGGGAGCGGACAGGACGACGTCCCCGGCTATGTGGACGGTGTGCTGCTCGCCGGTGTCCAGGGCGCTGACCTGGTACTCGTCCACGCGCAGGGGGCCACTGTCAGTGGTGTGCGCTTCACTCTTCACCAGGGCCCAGGACTGGTCGACGGTACGCGGGGCGAGTACCGGGTCCGTGAAGGCGACGAGCCGGACGCGGGTCGCGGGGGCACCGGGAGTGAGCCGGAGCAGCCGGGACGTCGCGACGAGGAAGGCGGGGGATGTGCCGGTGAAGGCGTGGGCGCGGACATTGCCCTCGGTGGCGTGTGTGCCGGTGGGATCGGTGCGGACCCAGGTCACGCCGTCGAGGGCGGCGCCGCGGACCTGCCAGCTCGAGGCATGGAGCTCGAGGCGAATAGGGCGGCCGAGTTCGTCGAGGGCCAGGTCGACGGAGCCCGCGTGGTCTCCGGAGGGAGTGGTCAGCTGCGAGACGTAGCGCCAGCCGGAAGGACCGGGCGCGCAGTGGAAGTGCTCGTCACCGAGGGGGGTGTGATCGTGCGGATCATGGAGCGAATAGCGGCCGCGAGGCATGGGGGTGTGTGAGTCCTCCGCGTGCAGGGCAGGCCCCCGGCACGGGGGTGCGGGGGCCTGCCTGGTGCGCTGGGCCTGCCGGCTGGTGACCGGCGGCTGATCAGTACCGGTAGTGGTCCGGCTTGTACGGGCCCTCGACCTTGACGCCGATGTACTCGGCCTGCTCCGGGCGCAGCGTCGTCAGCTTGACGCCGAGGGAGCCGAGGTGGAGGCGGGCGACCTTCTCATCGAGGTGCTTGGGCAGCACGTAGACGTCGGTCGGGTAGTCCTCCGGCTTCGTGAAGAGCTCGATCTGGGCCAGGGTCTGGTCGGCGAACGAGTTCGACATGACGAAGGACGGGTGGCCGGTCGCGTTGCCGAGGTTCAGCAGGCGGCCCTCGGAGAGGACGATCAGGACCTTGCCGTCGGCGAAGGTCCAGGTGTGCACCTGGGGCTTGACCTCGTCCTTGACGATGCCGGAGATCTTGGCGAGTCCGGCCATGTCGATCTCGTTGTCGAAGTGACCGATGTTGCCCACGATCGCCTGGTGCTTCATCTTGGCCATGTCCGAGGCCATGATGATGTCCTTGTTACCGGTCGTGGTGACGAAGATGTCGGCGGTCTCGACGACCTCGTCGAGGGTCGTGACCTGGTAGCCGTCCATCGCGGCCTGCAGCGCGCAGATCGGGTCGATCTCGGTGATGATGACCCGGGCGCCCTGGCCCCGCAGCGACTCCGCGCAGCCCTTGCCGACGTCGCCGTAGCCGCAGACCACAGCGGTCTTGCCGCCGATGAGGACGTCGGTGGCGCGGTTGATGCCGTCGATGAGGGAGTGGCGGCAGCCGTACTTGTTGTCGAACTTCGACTTGGTGACGGCGTCGTTCACGTTGATCGCCGGGAAGAGCAGGGTGCCCGCGGCCATCATCTCGTAGAGACGGTGGACTCCGGTGGTGGTCTCCTCGGTGACACCGCGGATCTCGGACGCGAGCTGCGTCCACTTCTGCGGCGACTCCTTCAGCGTGCGGTTCAGCAGGCGCAGGATGTGGCCGTACTCCTCGCTGTCCGCGGTGGAGGGGTCCGGGGCCTGGCCGGCCTTCTCGAACTCGACGCCCTTGTGGACCAGGAGCGTGGCGTCACCGCCGTCGTCCAGGATCATGTTCGGGCCGCCGGTGGGCGTGTTCGGCCAGGTCAGTGCCTGCTCCGTGCACCACCAGTACTCCTCCAGGGTCTCGCCCTTCCAGGCGAAGACGGGAACGCCCTGGGGCTTGTCGGCGGTTCCGTTCGGGCCGACGGCGATGGCCGCGGCGGCGTGGTCCTGGGTGGAGAAGATGTTGCAGGACGCCCAGCGCACCTCGGCGCCCAGAGCGACCAGGGTCTCGATGAGCACGGCCGTCTGCACGGTCATGTGCAGCGAGCCGGTGATACGGGCACCGGCCAGCGGCTGCGATGCGGCGTACTCCTTGCGGATGGACATCAGACCGGGCATCTCGTGCTCGGCCAGGGTGATCTCCTTGCGGCCGAATTCGGCGAGGGAGAGGTCGGCGACCTTGAAGTCCTGGCCGGCGGCGACAGTCGTCATTGCGAGCTGCTCCTCAGAGGGGTCGAGGGATGGTTGGGCTCGTTCGGGGCTTGCTGACAGCTGCGGTCGCGGTGGCGAAGCGGGTGCGCGTACGAACACACGCAAACCCGGCACGTGCAACGGACGTCCGCAGCGCAGTCCGTCGGAGGCCCTCTCTCCCTCGGCCGGTCCGCAGTCTCGGACCGCCCGACCGCCATCAGCAGCGACGTCTGGCTCTGGTCACGAATCTACACCGCTCGCCACTCAGGGCCACAGCCCGCCCATGGGCCTGTCCTGGCCGGAATGCATGCCGCCTACGTGTCCGAGCTCCGCACGGCATCGCGGAAAGGGCAGCGGGCGAAGGACGTCCCACCGGGTCCCGGGACCTCCCACGCGTCGGCCGAGCCGGGCCCCGCCCGGGCGAGGCGTGGGAGGCACACAGGAAGGCGGGAGGCGCACAGGAAGGTCGCTTGGGACGGCCCCCGGACCGCCGTGGTCAGGCCACAGCCGGCGGTCCGGGGGCCGTCCCGGCGGTTGCAGGTGGGTGCAGTGGGGTGCGGGTGGGTGTCAGTGACCGAGTTCAGGCCCCGGGCCGCCCGGGGATTTGGCCGGATCGGGGCCCGCCGCCGCTGCGGCCTCGCTGTAGAGGTCCGGCTCCACGTAGACGACCCTGGCGATCGGCACGGCGGCGCGGATGCGGTCCTCGGCGGCGTTGATGGCCGAGACGATCTCGGCGGCCGTGTTGTCGTCCCGTACGCCGACCTTGACCGCGACGAGGAGCTCCTCCGGGCCGAGGTGGAGCGTACGCATGTGGATGATGCGGGTGACGGACTTGCCGTCGACGACCGCGGCCTTGATCTTCTCGACCTCCTCCGCGCCGGCCGCCTCGCCGAGGAGCAGCGACTTGGTCTCGGCGGCGAGCACCAGGGCGATCAAGATCAGCAGGACGCCGATGCAGAGCGTGCCGATGCCGTCCCATACGCCGTCGCCCGTGAGGAGCGCGAAGCCGACACCGCCGAGCGCGAGGATCAGACCCACCAGTGCGCCGAGGTCCTCGAGGAGGACGACGGGCAGCTCGGGGGCCTTGGCGTGACGGACGAACGCCCTCCAGGAGCGGCCGCCGCGCAGCCCGTTGGACTCCTTGATGGCGGTGCGGAAGGAGAAGCTCTCGGCGATGATCGCGAAGACGAGCACGCCGATCGGCCAGTACCAGTCCTTGATCTCGTGCGGATGGACGATCTTCTCGTAGCCCTCGTAGACGGCGAACATGCCGCCGACCGAGAACAGGACGATCGAGACGAGGAAGGCGTAGATGTAGCGCTCGCGGCCGTAGCCGAACGGGTGCTGGGGCGTGGCCTCGCGCTGGGCCTTCTTTCCGCCGAGCAGCAGCAGTCCCTGGTTGCCCGAGTCGGCCACGGAGTGCACGCTCTCCGCGAGCATCGACGAGGAGCCGCTGAAGAGGAACGCCACGAACTTGGCTACCGCGATGGCGAGGTTCGCGGCGAGTGCCGCGACGATCGCCCTGGTTCCGCCTGACGCGCTCATGAGTGCGGGATGTCCTTCCTCGAGGCTCCTGATGTCCTGCGTGCCTGGCTGCGCCGCGGCACGGCGGGCCATTGTTGCAGCAGCCGGGGCGGAGGGGATCTCAGACCACCACAGTGGCACGGAAGACGGTGCCGGTACCGGACAGTTCGACCGTTTCGCCCGCCGGTACGAAGACGGACCCGCCGGGGGCGAGGGGGAGCTCGCCCGCCTGCGGCCGTCCGGCCGTCGCCAGGAGGATCTGCGGGGTGGCGGCGGTGACGACGGTGGGCGCCGCGCCCGGTGACAGCACGAAGCGGGACAGGCGGAACTCGTCGGCCGGGGTGTCGTACACCTCCTCGCCCGAGGGAGACGCTTCCGGGCGCAGCACGGCGGGGTCGGAGGCCTCGAAGCGGACGACGCGCAGGAGTTCGGGTACGTCCACGTGCTTGGGGGTGAGCCCGCACCGCAGGACGTTGTCGGAGTTGGCCATGATCTCGACCCCGAGTCCGGAGATGTACGCGTGCGGGACGCCGGCGCCGAGGTAGAGCGCCTCGCCCGGCTGCAGCACGACATGGTTGAGCAGTGTCGCGGCGATGACGCCGGGGTCGCCGGGGAAGTGGTGGGCCAGCGTGGCGTAGGGGGCGTAGGGGCCGCCGATGCGTGCTGCGGCGGTCGCGGCCTCGTGGACGGTGTCGGCGAGCTCGTCCCGGTCCGCGATGAGGACGGCGGTGAGGACCTCACGGAGGGCGGCGTCCTCGGGGTGGGCGTGCAGCAGGTCGACGTACGGCTTGAGGGAGTCGACGTCCAGGCCCGCGAGGAGGTCGGCGGCCTCGACCGGCGGACGGAAGCCGCACAGGCCGTCGAAGGGGGTGAGGGCGCAGATCAGTTCGGGCTTGTGGTTGTCGTCCTTGTAGTTGCGGTGCGGGGCGTCGAAGGGGATGCCGGCGCGCTCCTCGGCGGCGAAGCCCTCCTCGGCCTGAGCTCGGTCCGGGTGCACCTGGAGGGAGAGCGGGCTGCCGGCGGCGAGCAGCTTGAGAAGGAAGGGAAGGCGGGGGCCGAACCTCGTGGTGGCCGCCCGACCGAGTTCACGTACGGGATCGGCGGCGATGACATCGCTCAGCGCACCGCGGTCCGTGCCGGACGGCGCCCCCGGGTGGGCGCCCATCCACATCTCGGCCTGGGGTTCGCCGGTCGGCGCGACGCCGAGGAGGTCCGGGATGAGGGTCGTCGAACCCCAGGCATAGGGGCGCACGGTATTGGTGAGGCGGTCCATGGAGGGGGATCCTCGGCTCGGTACGTGGCTGGTACATGGCTTGCGGATGGCAGCGGGGTGGCGGATACCGCTCCGGCTGCCGGGGCGTTCGCGGTGCGGCCGGCACGGTGGGGGCGCACCGGACGCCGCCCGGGTGCGGGGTGCCGGTCCACTCACCGGGTTCGAGGACGCGAGTGGTACGGCACGACGGGGACGGGGGTGGGGCGACGACACGTCCGGGTCCGGGCGTCAGGTGGCGGACATACGGGTCCGGGGCGTCAGGCCTGGGCGCCGGCGCTGGTCGCGAGGGCCAGATAACCGGCGGCGAAGTCGGTGACGGCGAGCAGCTCGGCGAGGGTCTCCAGCTCACCACCCTCCTCGGGTTCCAGTTCGCTGATCGCCGTGTCATGGCTGAGCGCCAGCTCCCGGGCCGCGGGGGCCGCGGTGAGTCCGCCGTCGATACGGTCGCGCAGCAGCAGGACACGGGCACGCAGCGCCTGGGGCTCTTCGACCCGGTCGCGGAAGAAGTCCCCGGGGTCGGCCCCGGCGGCGAAGTCACCGGCCAGGAGGATGCCATGGGCCGGAAGCGCCTCGGGGAGCTCGGCGGAGAGTGCGGGAAGACCGGCGAGCTCGGCGAGTACCGCGGCGAAGCGGCGGCCGACCGGGGCTGCGGTGCCCTCCGTCCAGATCAGCGGAAGGGTGTCGGCGAGTTCGGCCGCGAGCGTCTTGGCGGGATTGCTGTACGTGGCGATGGCGGGCCCGCAGCGCTCGGCCATGCTGTCGAGCCGGTCGGCGACGCTCTGGAGCGCGTCGGGGGGTGCGTTGACCAGGCCCACCCGGTCGAGGAGCGCGAGCAGCGGGGTGAACAGTGCCCAGAGCGCACCCGGGCTCGCGGCGGCCTGGGTCTCGTCGTAGAGCTCGTACGGCGCCGTCGCCATCGGCACCACCAGGCCGTGGACACTCCCCATGGCCTCGGAGAGCGGAGTGCGCTGCGGGGCGACGGCGACGACGGTGCAGCCGCGGCGGTACGCCTGCTCGGCGAGCAGGGCGAGACCCGGCTCGCTGCCGTCGGTGGTGGCGATGAGGAGCAGGTCGACGGAGCCCGCCCAGCCGGGGAGGGCCCAGCGCAGCGCGCCCGCCGCGGGGGCTACGCCGCTCGGATGCAGCCGGGTGACCGGAGCGGATGCCCCGGCGAGTGCGGTGATGAGGTCGGCAACGCCGGTCGCGGCGGTGCCGGGGCCCGCGATGAGGACGGCCCGGGGGCGGCCCTCCGGCGTCAGCTCGGCGATCCCGGCCTCGGCCGCGTACCGGGCGGCGGTGCGTACCCGCGCGCCGGCCTCCGCTGCGCCGCGGAGCAGCTCGCGGCGATCGGCGCGGGCGAGGGCTTCCGGAGCGTCGAGGAGTGACTCGTCGAGCATGTTGGTGGGCCTCCGATTCGCCGTACGGGTGCGGGGGCGGGCTTACGCGGGGCGGCGGGCCTCGTCGACGAGGAGGACGGGGATGCCGTCACGTACGGGGTACGCCAGGCCGCAGTCCTCGCCGGTGCAGATCAGCTCGGGCGTGTCGGCTGCCGTTCCGTCGTTGAGCGGGGCGTGGCAGGCCGGGCAGGCGAGGATCTCCAGAAGACCGGCTTCGAGCGGCATGGGGCGTCCCTTTCGAACATGCGGTTTGGGCCACGTCAGCCTACCGCCGGGGGGCGGTCGGCGCGGCTCGGCGTGTCGGGGCGACGGCGAGCCCGAGCGCGTGCGCCGGTCGGTGAGCCCGCCGGGCGCACGCCTGTGTGGAAGCGCCGACGTGGAAGCACCGACGTGGAAGCACCGACGGGACCGCGCCGGGCGTGCGCACGGATCCATGGGGATCCGTGCGCTCTGCTCGTGCCTCGTTCGCGATCACGTCCCCGCCGCAGCTCGTCATGCGCCCCGGACGATCTCCAGGACCTCGTCGCGTACCGCCGCCATCGTCGCTTCGTCACGGGCTTCGACGTTCAGACGCAGCAGGGGCTCGGTGTTCGAGGGGCGGAGGTTGAACCACCAGTCACCGGTCGAGACCGTGAGGCCGTCGAGGGTGTCGACGGTGACGCCTTCACGGCCTGCGAAGGCCTCGCGGACCTGGGCGGTGCGGGCGGTCTGGTCGGCGACCGTGGAGTTGATCTCACCTGAGCCGCGGTAGCGGTCGTAGCGGGCGACCAGGGAGGACAGGGGTCCGTCATGCGTGCCGAGGGCGGCGAGGACGTGCAGGGCGGCCAGCATGCCCGTGTCGGCGTTCCAGAAGTCGCGGAAGTAGTAGTGGGCGGAGTGCTCGCCTCCGAAGATCGCACCGGTGACGGCCATCTCCTGCTTGATGAAGGAGTGTCCGACACGGGTGCGCACCGGCGTGCCGCCGTGCTCACGGACGACCTCCGGCACCGACCACGAGGTGATGAGGTTGTGGATCACCGTGCCGCCGGGGTGCTTGTCGAGCTCACGGGCCGCGACCAGCGCGGTGATCGCCGACGGGGAGACCGGCTCGCCCCGCTCGTCCACGACGAAGCAGCGGTCCGCGTCCCCGTCGAAGGCGATGCCGATGTCCGCGCCCACGGAGCGCACCCGGTCCTGGAGGTCCACGATGTTCTTCGGGTCCAGCGGGTTGGCCTCGTGGTTCGGGAAGGTGCCGTCGAGCTCGAAGTACATCGGTACGAGATCGACGGGCAGCGACGCGAACACGGTCGGGACCGTGTGCCCGCCCATGCCGTTGCCCGCGTCCACCACGACCTTCATCGGGCGGATCGCGGACAGGTCCACCAGGGAGAGGAGGTGGGCGGCGTAGTCCTCGAGCGTGTCCCGCTCGGTGACCGACCCGGGCGTCCCGACCGGGGCCGGCGTACCGTCGGCGAGCCAGCCCTCGACGAGGGCGCGGATCTCGGCGAGGCCGGTGTCCTGGCCGACCGGCGCCGCCCCGGCCCGGCACATCTTGATGCCGTTGTACTGCGCCGGGTTGTGCGACGCCGTGAACATCGCGCCGGGCAGTCCGAAGTGCCCGGACGCGAAGTACAGCTGGTCCGTCGAGCACAGCCCGATCAGCGTGACGTCGGCACCCCTGCTCGCCGCACCGCGCGCGAAGGCGGTGGACAGGCCGGGCGACGACGGGCGCATGTCGTGGCCGATGACAATCGCGTCCGCGGCCGTCACCTGGACGAACGCGGCCCCGAACAGTTCGGCCAGCGACTCGTCCCACTGGTCGGGCACCACCCCGCGGACGTCGTACGCCTTCACGATCTGCGACAGATCAGCAGCAGCAGATGCAGCCACGGCCCAACCTTCCTGAAGTCTGTGCGGTCACCTCAAACTACCCGCAGAACGCGGCACGGAGGGCTCACACAGATGCTGCAAAGGAAGGTAACGGCGAATACCGGGCCGGGAGGAAGATCCGGGGTGGCGTTCGGTCAGGAGTCCGGTGACCGGAGCACTCGCAGATGGCCGCGGCGTGCGACCTCCATCGGGTCCGCCCTGCGTACGCCGCCTCCGCCTGCCTGTGCGGCGCGCTGCTGGGGGCGGGCCGCCTCGCGGACCGCGTTGGCCAGGGCTTCGAGATCGTCGCCGCTGGGCCGGGCCGGAGCGGATCCGTCGGAGAGCCGGACGACCTCCCAGCCGCGCGGCGCGGTGAGGCGCTCGCTGTGCTCGGCGCACAGGTCGTAGCAGTGGGGTTCGGCGTAGGTGGCGAGCGGGCCGAGGACCGCGGTCGAATCGGCATAGACGTACGTCAGTGTCGCGACGGCAGGGCGGCCGCACGCGGTGCGCGAACAGCGACGTACAGGGCTCACGACGTTGGACGGTACCGCACTCTTGAGCGGGCCGCGACGACTCTCCACCAGGTCACTCCACCGTGTCGTGCTGTGACGTCCGGCACAGACGTCGTCAGGACGGCCATTCTGACCTGCGGGGGAGCAAGGGCGCGCACGGGGTCGCCCTATGTGATCCGGTCATCGATTAACACATTTCGCGTCAATCACGATGCCATCTGCGGTCGTATGGAGCCGCGGAATCGAGCCCAAGCTTGGCCGGAATGCTCAATAACAGACACGTCGCCCAGGTGAAAGCGACATGCCGCGTGGTGGACGGACGGGCCCGGTATCGGGGCACTCCGGAGAGCTACCCTGCGTCAGTGATGGACAGTCCCGTACCGCCCCGCCCCACCGAGCCCAGGGAGCCGCGGCCGCGACGCCGCGACCGCCACGGACGCGGTATGCGAGGCCCCGTCGCCCCGCCTCAGGTGCCGCTCTCCGCGAGCCGGGGCGAGACGTTCCGCGATCTCGTGCAGGACTCGGTCGAACGTCTGGAGCGGCGCTGGCCCCAGCTGGCCGAGGTGGAATTCCTCGTCCTGGACGTGCCGGGGCCGCAGGGCGAATCCGTGCCGCTGGGTACGTCGGTGCCCTCCGGCAAGGGCCGGCCCGCCCGGATCGTCGTCTACCGGCGGCCCGTGGAGATCCGCACCAAGAACCGTGACGAGCGTGCGCTGCTGGTCCACGAGGTCGTCGTGGAGCAGGTCGCGGATCTGCTGGGGCTCGCGCCGGAGTCGGTCGATCCCCGGTACGGCCAGGACTGACACACGGGAGCTCTCCGGGTGCCCGGCACCGGGCCCCGCCGATCGGTCCCGGGCAGAGCCTGGGCCCGATCGGCGCCCGGCAAGCCCCTACGGGCGGGTGTCCCCGAGCACCGAGAGATCTTCCTCCGCCACCGGGACCTCGACCGTGCCCCGGTCGTCCGGGAGCGTCTGGACCGTGAACATCTCGATCCCGCCCTGCGGCAGCATCAGGGTGCGCGCCGCATGGACCGGTCCGCCGGACTGGGGTTCCACGGTCAGGGCGTACGAGCCCTTGAGGCCGCTCGGCACGGGCGGCGTGACCGCCAGCGTCGTCCCGGCCTTCACCGTGTAGGTCTGGACGACCTTCTGGCCCCCTCCGGTACCCGCCGACGCCGTGACCTTGACCTCTGCGGCCGCGGCGGGCGCCGTCAGCGACAGCACCGAGCCCTTGGCCCGGTTGTCGGCGACCGTGGCGCGCTCCGTCACCGGCGCCGTCGCCGGGAGAAAGGCGAACTCCTGCTTGGCGCCCGTGCCGCGCGTGACCTGGAGAGCCGCGACGACCGGGGTCGGCCTGCCGCTGTCCGAAGGGCTGAGCAGCAGCGAGCCGGGCTCGCCTCTGGTGACGGCCTTGAGGTCGAGAGTGGCGGTCATCCCCGACTTCACCCGCAGGTTCTCGCCGCCCGCCGGGGTGATCGTGCCCGACGCGGTCGCGAGGCGCAGCTTCAGATCGGCGTCGGAGTCCCCCGGCGCGAAGGCGACGAGCCGTACGGACGTCGCGTCCTTGGGGATCCCGGGAAGCACCAGTGTGCTCGACTGGTCGGCGGAGGCCGGCAGCCAGTCGCTGCCCGTCTTGTCGCCCGCTCCCCGCACCACGGCGCCCACCCGCCCGGTGCGGGTCTTGACGTGCACGGTGACGTCCTCGGCCTTGTCGGTCGTCAGGGTCGGGAGCAGCACGGGGACACTCGCCCCGGCAGGCACCGGGATGCCGTCGGTCAGCTGGGACTTGAGGGCGCCGCCCTTGCCGTAGAGCTCGATGTCGGCGAGGGCGGCGACGTCGTCGGGATTGGTCAGATACACATAGTCCTGCCGGTCCTTGGCGAGGCTGGCGCCCGGGAACCAGAACTCGGTGTCCGGCGCGCTGCAGCTGACTCCGAGCACCCCGCGTCCGCTGCCGGCGGAGACCGTGGTGGTCTGCTGGGTCGTCCAGCCGGGGGCGAGCCGTCCCGTGGCCGAGCCGACCAGTGCGGGTGCGTCGCTGCCGGACTTCTCGGCGCCGACCGGCTTACCGGCTTCCTTGAGGACCAGGAAGGGCTTCTCGGGCGCGGGCTGCTTCGCGGCGCCCTTGTCGCCCGTCTTCGTCTCGCCCGCCTTCTTGTCGTTCGCCGCCGACTCCCCTGCCCCGCCCTTGGGCTTCGCCTTGTCCGGCGCCGCCTTGGGGTCGGCCGTCGTCGCCGCGGACGGCTTCAGCGCGGCCGTGGACTGCGCGTCGCCGTCCGCCGCGGCACCCGCCGGGGTGAAGGACGTGTACACGGTCTCCGCGACGTCCGACGTGCTCGGCGCCGGGCACAGCAGGCTGGACCGCTCGACGGGGAGCCGGGCGGGCGACGCCGCGCCGGTCGTGGCCTTTCCGTCCGTCTTCCCGCCGTCGGGCGCCGTCAGCGCGGCCAGCCCGGTCACGGCGGCGAGGGCAGTAGCGGCTGCGAGGAGCGAGAGGGTGGTGCGGTTCACTGGTTACTGCTCCCGTCGGGACGCTGCTCGGTCTCGTAGCCGTAGGCGTCGTACTGGCCGGTCCGGTACGGGTCGTGCTGCTGTCCGTACTGGTCCTGCGCGTACTGCTGCGCGTACGGGTCCTGGGGGTACCCGTCCTGTGCGTACGGGTCGTACTGCTGTGACCCCTGCGGCTGCTGCGGCTCGGCGTACGACTGCTGCCCGGCGTATCCGTAGGGCTGCTCGTACGTCTCCTGCTGCTGCGGATACGGCTGCTCGCCGTACGAGCCGTAAGTGCCGTACGCGTCGGCGGCCTGACCTGTGTCGCCCGGGTACGCCGGGTCGCCGTCCCATTCGTCGTGCCGCTGCTGCGGCACCGCCGCGTACGGCTCGCTCCCGTCCTGCTGCGGAACGGCCGCCTGCGGTTCCGGCTCCACCGCGTCACCCGCTTCACCGGGCACCGCGGCAGCCGCGGCCTCGGCCTCCGCCTGGGCACGCAGCCTGCGTGCCCGGCGGCCCTCGCCCTCGACGGGCTGGGCGGGGACGGCGGCGGCCTCCTCCTCCGGCATGTCGTCGTCGATCTCACGGCGCCGGCCGGGCAGGGCGAGGACCACCAGCACCAGGGCGAGTCCGCCCTGGGTCCAGATCCATGCGGTGTGGGTGACGGGCTCGTCGTAGGTGAGGTCGAGCCGGCCGCCCTCCGTGGGGAGCTCGAAGCCCTGGGCCCAGCCGTCGACCGTGGTCTTCGGCAGCGCACGGCCGTTCAGCGTGGCCCGCCATCCGTCGTCGGCGCGGTCCGCGATGCGCAGCACCCGGCCGGAGGGGCCGGAGGGCACTTCGGTGTGGGCCTCGACGGGACCGGAGGCCACCGGCAGCGGCTCCGCCTTGCCGGCCACGATGACCGCACGGGCGATCTGGCGGTCGACGCGCCACAGCGCGCTGCCGTCGAGCTGGCTCAGCCGGCTGAGGCCGGGCGTGGCGTCCAGGACACGGCTCATCTGACGTGGCGCGCCGTCCCGTACGAGTACGTAGCGGATCGCGAAGCCGCTGAGCTGGCGGGTCTGGTCGGCTCCGGAACCGGCGACGAGACGGGCGACGACCTTGCCGAGCCGGGGGTCGCCGCCGCCGGCCTCGGTCAGCTCGGCGTCGCCGAGGCGGGCTCCGGAGCCGCGGACCAGGCTGTACGACACCGTGGCGGGCGAGGTGCCGCCGAGGACCAGGGTGCGGGGCTGGTCGCTCGTGTCGCTCTCTTCGGCGACGAACGCGGGCACCTGTACCGGGTCACGGCGCTCCAGTGGCCCGGCGGCGCCGCTGATCATCCAGTTGACGGCGGCGAGCACGGGGGCAGCGGCCGCCGTGAGGGCGATGAGTCCGGCGACGGGCTGACGCCAGCCGAAGGACTGGGCGGCGACCCGCTCCCGGACGCCCTCCGCACCCATCACTGCGGCGGCGAGCAGGGCGATGCCGTACACGAGGGTCGCCGGTCCGGCCCAGCCGGAACCGTTGGCGACGACCGCGAAGACCAGGCCGACGAGGGCGACGGCCCAGGCCGTGCGGATGGCGTGCCGCCGCTCCTCGCGCAGCAGGGCGCCCAGCGCGGCGAGCACGATGCCGATCAGCACCAGACCGCCGAGTGCCTTCGGGCCGCCCGGGCTGACGCCGAGCAGATCCAGCGCGGACGCGGAACCGGCCCCGACGTCCAGACCCGCCTCGCGGAAGAAGCCGGAGGGGCCGGTCAGCAGGGACAGCGACCAGGGGGCGAGGACCAGCAGAGGGGTGGCGACGACGACGAAGAAGCGCAGGAGGTAGGCGACGAGGTCGTCACGCCGCAGCACCACGGCGGCGATGCCGAGCACGACGGCGATGGGCCAGATGATCGGGGTGAAGGCCATGGCGAGCGTCAGCAGCAGGGCATGGGCCCAGGCGGCGCGCCAGCTTCCGCGCGCGCCGTCCTCGCGGCCGATCCCGTACGCGGCGAGTGCCGCGCGGGCGATCAGCGGCAGGACGACCACCAGCACGGCGGTGCCGAGCCGGCCGGTGGCGAGAGCGCCGGTCGCGGCGGGCAGGAAGGCGTAGGCGACGGCGGCCCAGGCGCGCAGCAGCCGGGACTCGACGAGCGGTCGCGAGGCGAAGTAGGCCGTGACGCCGGCGAGCGGGACCGAGCAGACGAGCAGCAGGGTCAGCGCGATGCCGTTGGAGCCGAGCAGGAGCCCGGACAGGAATGACAGGACGGCGAGGTACGGGGGTGCCGACTGGGTGCCGCCGGTCCCGACCGGGTGCCAGGCGTCGGCGAAGCGTCCCCAGAGGTCCGGCAGCGCCTCCGGGGCGGGGAGCAGCGCCCCGCCCGCGAGTGCCCCGCCGGTGAAGAGCCCGCGGCAGGCGACGAGCGAGACGAGCAGGAGGACGGCGAACAGGACGGGTCCCGGCTTGCGTGCGACGCGCTTGAGCCGGGCGAACTGCTCGATCTCCAGGAAGTCGGCGTCGTCGCCGCCGGGGCCGGACTCCACGGCGCCGTGCCGTGAGCCGGAGGAGTCGGTGTCGCTGCCGGATCCGAGACTGCTCGCGATCTGTTCCACGGTGGCGCGGATGGTGGCGCCGGGCGGCGGGAACAGCGGCCGCAGATCGGCCGGGTGCACCACGGCTTTTCCGCGGCTGCGCCGGGCGGCGAGGATCCTCCCCGGCCGGAGCAGGGTGCCGAAGAGGCCCATCACCTCGTCGACGGCCTGGCCGGGCGCCTTGCCGACGAGATAGGCGACCGTCCTCAGCAGGGTACCGAGGACGAGCCGGAGCAGGACGAAGGGGAGGGCGCGGCCCCGGGCGTTGGCGAGCAGGGTGTAGACGGCGCCCGCTTTGTCGACGCGGTGGGGCGAGGCGCCCTGCCGTCCGAAGGGGTTCGACGGGCGGCCGTCGTCGGCAGGGTGGGACGACGGGCGGGAGAAGGACCGGCCGGCGCAGTCGACGGTCCGGCGCTCGCGCGCGGCAGCCTCCGCGTGGCGCAGTACGGCGCCGGGCGCGATCAGGACCCGGTGTCCGGCGGCATGGGCGCGCCAGCACAGGTCGACGTCGTCACGCATGAGGGGCAGACGGCGGTCAAAGCCGCCGAGCTCCTCCCACACGTCACGGCGGATGAGCATGCCGGCGGAGGAGACGGACAGCACGGAGCGGACCTGGTCGTGCTGGCCCTGGTCCTGCTCGCGGCGGTCGAGTCCGGTCCAGCGGCGGCCGCTGTTGGCGATGGAGACTCCGGCCTCGAGCAGCTGCTTACGGTCGTACCAGCCGCGCAGCTTCGGGCCGATGATCGCCGCGTAGGTGTCGGAGTCGGCGACGCGCAGGAGTTCGGCGAGGGCGTCGGGGGCCGGGGCGCAGTCGTCGTGGAGCAGCCAGAGCCACTGCACCGGTTCGCCGTACGGCAGTTCCGGCATGTCGTACGCGTCGTCGCGCCAGGTCCTGGTGACCGGGTCCCAGCCGCTGGGCCGCTTCAGATAGGGCAGTTCGTCGGGGGTGAGCACCCCGGCGGTACGGACGGCCTCTTCCACGGCGGCACCGAAGCCGGAGCGGCGTGCGAGGTGCAGCACCCGATCGGCACCGAGCGCCTCGGCGATCAGCCGTGCGGAGTCGTCGGCGCTGCCGGTGTCGGCCGCGACGACGTTCTGCACGGGACGTTCCTGGCCGAGCAGTCCGGTGAGGACGTCCGGCAGCCAGCGGGCGCCGTCGTGGGACACGAGGACGGCGGTGACGACGTGCCGTGGGAACTCGGGTGGGGGGGCGGGTGCGAGCTCGCCGGTGGGGGCGGGAACGAACGCGCCGGTGGTGGCGGACATCGAGGTACGGGCCCTCCGGCCGGGTCACCCCGCGAGGGGGCGCTGAAGCGTCTGGGACGGGCCCCCACACTAACGGTAGGAAAAAGCGGCGGAGAGCAGAGCGCTGCGATGGAGGGCGACGACCTCACATCGAGGCACGGAGACGGACAGGAACGGACGGAGACGGCCCGCGCCCGCGGACGGTCGGGCCGGTCGGCCTCGCCGTGACGGGGAAGCCGTGCTAGGCGATCGGACGGCGACGCTAACCGGTCAGACAGCGGCCTTCTTCAGACGGCGCCGCTCACGCTCGGACAGACCGCCCCAGATTCCGAATCGCTCGTCATTGGCAAGGGCGTACTCGAGGCATTCCGAGCGGACTTCACAGGCGAGGCAGACCTTCTTGGCTTCGCGAGTGGAACCGCCCTTCTCCGGAAAGAAGGACTCGGGATCGGTCTGGGCGCACAACGCGCGCTCCTGCCAGCCGAGTTCCTCTTCCGCGTCCTCGACCAGCAGTTGCTGGAACAGCTCGGTCATGTGCGCCCCTCGTCTGTCTTTGCGTCCCCGTGAAGCAGTCGTTACCGATTTCGGCCGAACGACACGAGTGAAATTACAAGTGTGTGGATCCGGGCCAGTCAAGCCGAGATCTGCTATTGAGCCCGGTATTCACTCTGCGGAACCAAGGCTATGCGGAAAGTGTGCAAATCATCAAAAACAAGACACTCACCGACGGCCCGTCCCTGCGCGCCCCGCGCCCTCCCCCCTCTCGCGCGGAACCGGTGTGCGCCGATTCACTACCGGGGAGGACGCCGAATCGCTCGCTCCTGTTGCAATCCAGCCACACAAGCGATCCGGATCACAGTCTGGTCACGAAGACCCAACGGCGTTTGAGAGCACGGTTGCTGCGCCATGTCTCCGGTCGCCTCGATGCACAAACCTTTCTCCGAGTGGAGTAACCGGAAGAGGTGAAACATTGCCGCCAAATCGGTCATTGAGTTGACATCCTGGGTCTGGTTGGCCACCTTGGAGGGCATGCCAGCGACCGCAGCGCACATCGCGACCCACCTCGGTGGGGTCCGCCGCGCTGCCCGGACCCGCTGTTGCTGTTGCTGTTCCAGCTGTTGATGCCCACGCGCTCCGGCTCTCTCCTCCCCGCCCTCCGCGGGACCGCGACACCCCTGCACTGACCTTTCTCTGCCGAGGAACCACCGCACCCATGAACAGCAACAGCGACCTGCAGATCGCCGGCGACATCCTCGAGGTCCAGCACCTCCTCCAGCCCGCACGCGAGCACCCGGCGACCGTCGCCGAGTTCGCAGGGCTCGCCCGCTCCATCGCCGCCGACCGCGCCCAGTGGGCGCACCTCGTCCGGTACGACGCCACCACCCGCTGGTACCACCGGCTGCGCACCGGCCCGGGGTACGAGGTCTGGCTGCTCTCCTGGGTCCCGGGGCAGGGCAGCGGACTCCACGACCACGGCCGGTCCTCCGGTGTACTGACCGTCCTGGACGGCGAGTTGACGGAGCGCACGGCCACGGCGGCGCGTGCCCTGGCCTCCGGTGCGCAGCGGGTCTTCGCACCCGGATATGTGCACGAGGTGGTCAACGACTCACTCGAACCCGCGGTGAGCCTCCACGTCTACTTCCCGGGGCTGACCGAGATGCCGATGCACACGGCCCACTGCTCCCCGACCCGCCCGGCCGGCGTCACCGCCTGACGCACAGGCTGGCCGAGGCCCTCCCCGTCGCCCGACCACCACCCCGCTCGACGACAGCCTGCGGCTGACAGACTGTCTTCATGCGCATTGTGGTTCTGGCCGGTGGCATCGGCGGTGCTCGTTTCCTGCGTGGCCTCAAGGCCGCCGCACCCGAAGCCGACATCACGGTCATCGGCAACACCGGTGACGACATCCATCTGTTCGGGCTGAAGGTCTGCCCCGACCTCGACACGGTGATGTACACGCTCGGCGGCGGCATCAACGAGGAGCAGGGCTGGGGGCGTACGGACGAGACCTTCCAGGTCAAGAGTGAGCTCGCGGCGTACGGAGTGGGCCCCGAGTGGTTCGGGCTCGGCGACCGCGACTTCGCCACGCACATCGTCCGTACCCAGATGCTGGGCGCGGGCTATCCGCTCAGTGCCGTCACCGAGGCGTTGTGCGCGCGGTGGAAGCCTGGTGTGCGTCTGCTCCCGATGTCCGACGACCGGGTCGAGACCCATGTCGCCGTCACCCTGCCCGACAGCGACCCCGCCGGTGCCCCCGGCGAACGCAAGGCGATCCACTTCCAGGAGTACTGGGTCAGGCTGCGGGCATCCGTCGACGCCGAGGCGATCGTGCCGGTCGGGGCCGACCAGGCCAAGCCGGCCCCGGGTGTACTCGAGGCCATCGGGGCCGCGGACGTGATCATCTTTCCGCCGTCCAACCCGGTGGTGAGCATCGGGACGATCCTCGCCGTCCCCGGCATCCGGGAGGCGATCGCTGACGCGGGCGTACCGGTCGTCGGTCTGTCCCCCATCGTCGGCGGCGCTCCGGTGCGCGGGATGGCCGACAAGGTGCTCGCCGCGGTCGGGGTCGAGTCCACGGCGGCCGCCGTCGCCAAGCACTACGGCTCCGGGCTGCTCGATGGCTGGCTGGTCGACACGGTGGACGCGGGTGCCGTCGCCGAGATCGAGGCGGCGGGCATCCGATGCACGTCCGTGCCGCTGATGATGACGGACGTCGAGGCGGCCGCGGCGATGGCGCGTGAGGCGCTGGCGCTCGCGGCGGAGGTGCGCGCGTGACATCACCGGATCCCTATCCGTCTCCGTCCTACCGGGTGTGGGCTCTGCCCGGCATGCCCGAGGTCCGGCCCGGCGACGAGATCGCCAAGCTGATCGCGGCCACCGAACCGGGACTGGTGGACGGGGACGTCCTGCTCGTCACCTCGAAGATCGTGAGCAAGGCGGAGGGGCGGATCGTCACGGCGGAGGACCGTGAAGCGGCCATCGACGCGGAGACCGTACGGGTCGTGGCACGCCGCGGCGCCCTCCGCATCGTGCAGAACCGGCAGGGGCTGATCATGGCCGCGGCAGGGGTCGACGCCTCCAACACCTCTTCCGGAACGGTGCTGTTGCTGCCCGAGGATCCGGACGCCTCGGCCGCGCGTATCCGTGAGGGGCTGCGGGACACCCTCGGCGTCGAGGTGGGCGTGCTCATCACCGACACCTTCGGGCGGCCCTGGCGTACCGGACTCACGGACGTCGCCATCGGGGCGGCGGGAGTGCGGGTCCTCGACGATCTGCGGGGCGGCACCGACGCGTACGGGAACCCGCTGAGCGCGACCGTGGTCGCCACGGCGGACGAACTCGCCGCGGCCGGCGACCTGGTCAAGGGCAAGGCGAACGGGCTGCCGGTGGCGGTGGTGCGCGGGCTCGGCCATGTGGTCGCGGCCGACGAGGCCGAGGGGGCCCGCGCACTGGTGCGGCCGGCCGCGGACGACATGTTCCGGCTCGGCACATCGGAGGCCGTACGGGAAGCGGTGGCGCAGCGCCGCACGGTGCGCGCGTTCACGGACGAGCCGGTGGACCCTGGGGCGGTTCGGCGTGCCGTCGCCTCGGCGGTGACCGCTCCGGCGCCCCATCACACGACGCCGTGGCGCTTCGTACTCCTGGAGTCCGCCGAGTCGCGGACGCGGCTGCTCGACGCGATGAGGGACGCGTGGATCGCGGACCTTCGGGGCGACGGCAAGTCGGAGGAGTCGATCGCCAAGCGGATCAAGCGCGGTGACGTACTGCGCCGTGCGCCGTACCTGGTGGTGCCGTGCCTGGTCATGGACGGCTCGCACAGCTACGGCGACGAGCGCCGGGACACCGCGGAACGCGAGATGTTCGTCGTCGCGGCGGGTGCCGGGGTGCAGAACTTCCTGGTGGCCCTGGCCGGCGAGGGCCTCGGATCGGCGTGGGTGTCCTCGACCATGTTCTGCCCCGAGGTCGTGCGCGAGGTGCTGGGCCTGCCCGGGACCTGGGACCCGATGGGGGCGGTGGCCGTCGGGCGCGCGGCTGAGCCCCCGAGGGAGCGGCCCGCGCGGGACGCGGAGACGTTCATCACCGTGCGCTGAGCCATGGCGCCGAACCGTCGGCGCTGTGCCGTGGGTGGTGAACTGTCGGCGGTGAACTGTCGGCGGCCGAAGGCTCAGAGTGAGGCGATGTCCCATCGTGGCATCTTCGGCTGACGGCGCGCCGGGGTGCGCCCGCTCAGCATGATCAGCCGGGCGGCCCGGTGGCGCTGGCCCGCGTACGGCTCCAGGAGCTCGAGCATCGCGGCGTCGTCGGCGTCGCGGTCGCCCGCGAGTGCGTAGCCGACGATGCCGGGCAGATGCAGATCGCCGACGGTGACGGCGTCGGGGGCGCCATTGCTGCGCTGGATCGTCTCGGCGGAGGTCCAGGGCCCGATGCCCGGAATCAGCTCCAGACGTGCCTGGGCCTCCTCGGGGGTCATCGCGGCGGCCTCCTCCATCCGCCGGGCGACGCGTACGGCACGCAGGATCGTGGAGGCACGTTTGTCGTCGACACCGGCACGGTGCCATTCCCAGGACGGGATCAGGGCCCAGGTGCGGGGTTGCGGCATCACGGCCATGCGCGCCGGCGCCGGACCGGGAGCGGGCTCACCGTACTTCCGTACGAGCAGCCGCCAGGCGCGGTAGGCCTCGTCGGTGGTGACCTTCTGTTCCAGGATCGACGGGATCAGGGACTCCACGACCAGCCCCGTGCGGGTCAGCCGCAGCCCGGGGCGACGGCGCTGGGTGATCGCGACGAAGCGGTGGCGGGGTTCGAAGGCCTCCGGGTCGTCGGCCTCACCGAGCAGCGCGGGGAGCTGCTCCAGCAGCCATTCGGCCCCGGCCCCCCAGGCTTCGGCCTGCACGGCGCCGTCATCCGCGACGACCCGAAGGGTGCCGGGGCCCGCGGGGGTGCGGGTGGCCCGCCACACCGACCCGTCCGGTGTCGTACGGAACGTCGGGTCCGCCGGACCTCGCCGCAGGGGCCCGAGCACCAGTCCGAGGTCGAGCGGCCCCGGCGGCACATAGCGCCTCCGCAGTCCGCTGGATGCCGCGGGCTGCGCCGTGCTTCTCGGCGCGGGCACCGGCACGGCGACCTCGCCGCCACGCGTGGTGACGCGGGTGACGGGGGGACGGGGGGCGAAGCGTCCAGCCACGGATCGGGTCCTCGGGGTCGGGGTCTCTTCGAGAGTAGGGGGTGGCCGGCCCGCCGGGGCAGGTCTCCCCCGTTCCCTCTTCCTTCCGCGTCCCTTTCCTTCCTCTTCCTTCTTCGTCCTTCTTTCGTCCTTCTTCGTCCTTCGTCCTTCTCCGCCCGCCCGTGGCGGCTACTGGTCGGACGAGAAGCGGATCGCCCCCGCGGGCAGCGTCATGTCGCACCACACCCGCACGCCGTCGCGCAGTTCGTTGTCCGGGCCGATGTCCGCACCGTCGCCGATGACCGCACCCGACAGGACCGTCCGCGCGCCCACCCGGGCCCGGGCGCCGATCAGCGAGTCCGTGACGAGCGCCCCGGACTCGATGACCGCACCGTCGAGGATCGTGCTTCCGCTGATGCGCGCCCCCGCGCCGACGGACGCGCCGTCGCCGACGACCGTGCCGTCGGTGAGCTTGGCGTCGGGCGCGACCCTGGCCGTCGGGAGGACCAGCCGGTCGCCGCAGCGCCCGGGGACGGCCGGGGAGGGCGCACGGCCGAGGACGAGATCGGCGGAGCCGCGTACGAAGGCCTGGGGAGTGCCCAGGTCCAGCCAGTACGTGGAGTCGACCAGACCCTGCAGATGCGCGCCGGCCTCCAGCAGGTCGGGGAAGGTCTCCCGCTCGACGGAGACCGGGCGGCCCGTGGGGATGCCGTCGATGACCGAACGGCGGAAGACGTACGCCCCCGCGTTGATCTGGTCGGTGACGATCTCCTCCGGGGTCTGGGGCTTCTCCAGGAAGGCCGTGACCCGCCCCTGCTCGTCCGTCGGCACCAGGCCGAAGGCCCTGGGGTCGGCTACCCGGGTCAGATGCAGCGAGACGTCCGCACCCGACCGCTCGTGGGTCTCGACCAGGCTCCTGATGTCCAGGCCGGTGAGGATGTCCCCGTTGAAGATCAGCACCGGCTCGTCCGGTCCGGACCTCAGCCGCGAGGCCACGTTCCGGATCGCCCCGCCGGTGCCGAGGGGTTCCACCTCGGTCACGTACTCCAGATGCAGACCCATCGAGGAGCCGTCGCCGAAGTGAGGCTCGAAGACCTCCGCGAGGTAGGACGTCGCCAGCACGATGTGCTCCACACCCGCCGCGCGCGCCCGGGCCAGCTGGTGCGTGAGGAACGGCACTCCGGCCGCCGGCACCATGGGCTTGGGCGTGTTCACGGTGAGCGGGCGCAGCCGGGTGCCCTTACCGCCGACCAGGAGGATCGCTTCTCGGGCCTGAGTCAATGCTTTCTCTGCTTCCTGCTGGGGCCGGGCACTTTGCGTGTGACCGGCCAGTCTATGCAGCGTGTTCGTACGTACGTACGCGATGGGGCCGTACGGCGTCAGCGGCCCTGCAACTTCGCCGCCGTACTGCGCGCCGTACCGAGCTTGTTGTAGAGGCGGCCGCCGGGGCAGTCCGTCGAGAAGCCGTCGCGGTGCCCGGAGATGACGTTGAGCCTGGCCTTGGTGCCCTTCTTGAACTTGTTGCCGCCACCGGATGTGAGATACGTCGTCGCCTGCGGATTCACCCCGAACAGCCCGAGCTTCCAGGCGGTGAGCCGGGCGATCGCGTTCACCGAGGCTGCGGGCGGTTCGGCCGAACTGAAGGTGCCGATGACCGCGATGCCCATGCTGTCGGTGTTGAAACCGAGCGTGTGCGCCCCCATGACGGGCTTGGTCACGCCACCGGCGCGTCCTTCGTAGATGTTTCCGCACTTGTCGACGGCGAAGTTGTAGCCGAGGTCCCGCCAGCCACTGCTCACGACGTGGTAGCGGTAGATACCGCGGAGGACGGAGGGAGCCTGCTGGCACGTATAGGCGTTGCCCGTCGCGGTGTGGTGCACGAAGGCCGCTTTGACCGTGTTCGTATAGATGAACTGCTTCTCGCGGAGCGACTCGTCCGCTCCCCAGCCCTTGCGGGTGATGATCGCCGGACGGGGGCCGATGTACGGATTCAACGCACCGTACAACTGGGCCTGGGCGTCCGTCTGGGCCTTGGTGAGAGCGGTGATCCGGTCGGCGCCGAGCGGCGCGAGATCGGCGTTCACGGCCGAGGCGGCGGCGGCTTCGGGCGTCATCGCCGCCAGCTGAGCGGCTTCCGCGACGGACTGCTGGCCCGGCATCGCGATCTCCTCCTCGCCCGCGAGGGGGTCGGCCAGGGATTCGCCCGGGATCTCGGGTGTGCCTGCCTCCGGGGTCGTGGCAGGAGTGGTCGCGGGACCGGTCGCCGTACCCGTGGCCGGACCGGTCGCCGTACCCGTGGCCGGACCGGTCGCCGTACCCGTGGCCGGCTGCTGGCCGGAGGCGTTGCCGGGCTGCGGGGCCGTACCCGTGGCCGGCTGCTGGCCGGAGGCGTTGCCCGGCTGTGCGGCAGAGGTCCCGGGTTCCGTCACCGGCGTGGTCCCGGGCTGCGCGGCAGGGGCGGTTCCGGGCTCCGTGGCCGGGGTACTGACAGGCGCGGAATCCGGGGTACTGGCGGGCGCGGAATCCGGCTGCTGCGCCACGGGAGCGGCCCCGGGGTCCGTGGCAGGAGGGTTCACCGGCGCGGATTCCGGCGGTGCCACCGGAGAGGTACCCGGCTCCGTGGCAGGAGCGGCACCACCGGGTGGGTTCTCCGGCACGGACCCCGGCTGGGTCGCGGGCGCATCCCCGGCCGCCGGCGCCGGTGCGGCACCGGGTGGCGCCGCGGGTGCCGTACCCGGCGCGCCACCGGGAACCGGCCCGGCCCCACCTTCGGGAGTTTCCTGCACCGCCGGAGCGCCCTGCGTCTCCTGCGCCCGCTGCGTCTCCTGTGTCTCCTGCGGCCCCTGCAAAGTGCCGGCGTCCGGCATCGGAGCAGCCGCCTCCGGGGCCTGTCCCGGGTCCACGAGTTCCACGCGCAGTCCCGACGGCAGCGGTGCGCTCGCGCTGCGCGCCGCCCCCGCCCCCGTCCCCTCCGGCCCGGGGCGTACGCGAACCGCCACACCGTCCGAAGGACCGACCCACAGCGGCGCGGTCGATCCGCGCACCCCGCGGCCTCCGGTCCGTTCCGCCGAATCCGGGTCGGCACCGTGCTCGTGGTCGTCGGTCTCCAGGTCCTGCCATGCGGACCAGACCGTGGATCCGGCGGGGCGGGTGCGGACCTGCACCGTTCCCTGCAGAACGAGGTCGGCATCGTCCCAGACGACTCCGACGAGCGAGAACGGCTTGACGTCACGCTGTGTCAGACCCTGTGCGGGCGAGCCGCCCGCCCGCTCGAAGCCCGGCAGCAGACCCAACGGCAGGGACTGGGTGGAGCCCGGCAGTTCCGGCCGGGACGACGTGGCGGCCGCAGCGGCGCCCGTCTGGAGCGTGAGCACGGGAAGGACGAGCGTGGCGGTGCACGCGACACTGATCGAGGATGCAAGGAAGGCACGCATGAATACGATCCTTGGGGGCGCGACCCGCCCTCGCTGCCTGGGAAAATGACGGATCGTTGGCCCGACCGTGGGCGCCGTCACCGGGACGGCCGGAGCGGCTTCCACGGCCCGGCGTACCCTTGCGCGGGTGAACCCCAGCGACCGCACCCCCGCCGACCTGCTGCAATCCGCCCTGGCCGGGGACCCTTCACGCCCTTTGATCACTTTCTATGACGACGCCACCGGTGAACGTGTCGAATTGTCCGTCGCGACCTTCGCCAATTGGGTGGCCAAGACAGCCAATCTGCTCCAGGACGGGCTTTCGGCCGAGCCGGGCCTGCGCGTGGCGCTGCTGCTGCCCGCGCACTGGCAGAGCGCGGTGTGGCTGCTCGCCTGTGCGTCCGTCGGTGTCGTGGCGGACGTGGGCGGCGCCCCCGGGAGCGCGGATCTGGTGGTGAGCGGTCCGGAATCGCTCGACGCGGCCCGCTCCTGCCCCGGCGAACGGGTCGCCCTTGCGCTGCGCCCCCTCGGCGGCAGATTCCCGCAGCCGCCCAAGGGCTTCACCGACTACGCGGTGGAGGTCCCGGGCCAGGGCGACCGCTTCTTCCCTTACGAGCCGGTCGAGCCGGACGCCCCGGCGCTCGCCGTCGCCGGAAGGGAACTGACGGGTACCCAGCTCGTGGAGCAGGCTCGTGCCGACGCAGCGGAGCTCGGCCTCACCGCCGGGTCCCGGCTGCTGACGGGACGGACGTACGACACCTGGGACGGACTGTCCCGCGGGCTGTACGCCCCGCTCGCCTCGGGGGGCTCGGTCGTCCTGTGCCGCAACCTCGACCAACTGTCTCCGGAGGAGCTGGAGAAGCGCGCCGAGAGCGAGCGGGTCACCCACCGCGCGCTGTGAGCGGGGCTCGGCCGGGGCGGAGCGCGGTGCGGAAGACCACCCGTACGGCTCACCGCCCTGCCGAGCCCACAGGCCGGAGCGCCGGGTCCGGGACATGATCGGCGGTACGTACGCATAACGACCGCGAGGATGGACCCACGTGACCGACAGCGCTGGCACGCCCGCCGAACCGGACGACCAGGACGCGGCCGCCGCGGACCGCGGCGATGCGCTCGGTCCGGACGCGGACGGCCGGGACACCCACGCCCCCGGCGCGAACGGCCACCATGACGCACTCGGTCCGGACCCGGACGGCCAGGACACCCACGCCAGCGGCGCGAACGGCGACGACGATCCGCTCGGTCCGGACGGCCAGGACATCCACGCCCCCGGCGTGAACGGCGACGAAGCGGCACTCCCCCCACCCGCCGCCTCCGGCCCCGTGGGTATGGCCCCGTCGGGCCTCGGCACCGCGCATGTCGGTCCCGGCGGCGCCGGTGCCGGTTTCGGCTCGGCGCGTGGGGGCCCGGTGGCCGGCGGCCCGCCCCTGACCGGCCGCCTCGGCTTCGGCGCGGTGGCCCCCGGCAGCGGCGCCGGGCACACGGGCGACGGCACCGGCCGGCGCAGACGTCACCGGCTGCGCTGGGCCGCGCTCACCGTTGCGGTCCTCCTGCTCGGAGTCTCCGCGGTGAGCTGGTGGTTCTACCGGAAGCTCGACCACAACATCACCACGGACATCACCGCCGCCGAGGAGCTCGCCCGGTACGACAAGGAGCGCCCGCTACCCGCCGCCCACGGCGCACTGAACGTCCTGCTCATCGGCTCCGACACCCGGTCGGGCTCCGGCAACCGCGCGTACGGCAAGACCAAGGGACAGCGGTCGGACACGACGATCCTGCTCCATCTCGCCCGTGACCGGCGCAGCGCGACCGCCGTCTCCGTGCCGCGCGATCTGATGGTGGCGGTCCCCAGCTGCCGCACGTCCTCGGGTACGCGTACCGCCTACCAGGTCGCGCAGTTCAACTCCGCGTTCCAGTACGGCGGGGCGGCTTGCACAATCCGCACCGTCGAGCAGCTGACCGGGATCCGGATCGACCATCACATGGTGATCGACTTCCGTGGTTTCAAGGGCATGGTCGACGCCGTGGACGGGGTGACGGTCTGCCTGAAGAAGCCCATCGACGACAAGGACGCACACCTCAAGCTGAAGGCGGGCCGCCAGACTCTCAACGGTGAGCAGGCCCTCGGGTTCGTGCGCGCCCGCAAGACGCTCGGCAACGGCAGCGACACCGAACGCATGGGCCGGCAGCAGCAGTTCCTCGGCGCCCTGGTCAACAAGGTGCAGAGCGACGGCGTGCTGCTCAACCCGGCGAAGCTCTTCCCGGTGCTGGACGCGGCGACCAAGTCGATCACCACGGACCCCGGTCTGAACACACTGCGGGATCTCTTCGACCTGACCCGCGCGATGCGGAGCGTGCCGACGGAACACGTGCGGTTCCTCACCGTGCCTCGGCAGCCGTACGCACAGGACCCGAACCGGGACGCGCTGGTCGAGCCGAAGGCCAGTCAGCTCTTCGAACGGCTGCGCAAGGACCAGCCGGTGATGGTCGCACCGGCGGACCCGGACACCACGTCGAGCACCGACTCCACCACGGAGCGTGACGGCAGGGCCTCTTCGTCGAACCCGCGGGCGACGCCGACGTTCACCGGCACCAACGCGGCATCCGGTGGCTGTAAGTAACCTCCGGTGGCCGCGAGTAAAGCGGTAGCCAAAGCGCGACGCTCGGTCCACGAGGTTTGGGCATATTGCCCGGTTGTAAGGTGCGTGGAATTTGTCACGGACGTCGCCCGGCGCTGAGCTGGGCGGATAGTGTGACGCGATCCGGTACAGCCGACTGTGAATTCCCAGACAACCGGATCGACGAATCGAGCATCTCCCGGGGGGAGGGATGCCTCGCGTGGCACCGACGGAGGACTCGAACAACCGTGGACGCGCACAGCCGTGGACGGGCGGACGACATCGATCCCGCCGACCAGTGGGTACTCAACCCGCAGACGGGTAATTACGAATTGCGACTGGACCGCTCCGCTGGGCACACGGCCACCTCTCGTTCCGCCGGCGTCTCCGCACCGAGAGCGGGCGGCCGGCGGAGCGCGACGGAGACCGCGAGCCCGCGTACGGACGTCCCCGGCCAGCGCACCCGCCGCTCGCCCCAAGGCACCGGGACGTCCGGCGACGGTGGCGGCGGCACGCCGCCCACCGGCCCGGGCCGCCGCAAGCGCAAGCCACAGAAGTCCCGCAAGAAGAAGGCGCTGCTGTGGACCGGCGGCATCATGGCGTTCGTCCTCGTCGGCGGTTCTGCGGCGGCCTACTACGTGTACGACCGTCTCAACGGCAATCTGAGCACGGTGGACGTGGGCGACGCGGGCGCGAGCAGCGTCACGAAGGACGGGCCGCTCAACATACTGGTGCTCGGCACCGACAAGCGGACCGGCGCGGGCAACGAGGGCTACGGCGACAAGGGCAGCACCGGCCACGCCGACACAACGTTCCTCTTCCATGTCTCCGAGGACCGCACCAACGCGACCGCGGTGAGCATCCCGCGCGACCTGATCACCGACATCCCGGACTGCCCCACCAAGCAGCCCGACGGCTCGACCAAGATCATCAAGGGGCAACGGGAAGTCCGCTTCAACACCAGCTTCGGTGTGGACGGACGGGACCCCGGCTGCACGATGCGCACGATCAAGGAGATCACCGGCGTCCCGGTCGACCACTTCATGATGGCCGACTTCAACGCCGTGAAGACCCTGTCGACCGCGGTGGGCGGGGTGGAGATCTGCCTGGCCAAGCCCATCAGGGACAAGCAGTCGGAGCTCGATCTGCCGGCCGGACAGCACCGGGTCGAGGGCGAGCAGGCGCTGGCGTTCGTCCGCAACCGGCACGGTCTGGGCAACGAGAGTGACCTCGACCGGATCAAGATGCAGCAGCAGTTCGTCGCGTCGATGATCCGGCAGATGAAGGAGGACACCCTCGGCAACCCGAAGAAGATGTTCGCGCTCGCGGACGCCGCGACCAAGGCGCTCACCGTCGACAAGGCCATCGGGGACATCCCGAAGCTGACGGACCTCGCCAAGGAGCTCGGCGCGATCGACATCAAGAACATCAGCTTCGCGACGGTGCCGGTGATAGACAACCCGGCCGAGGGCAGGATCAAGAAGACCGTCGTCCTGGACCCGGTCGCGGCCCCGCAGGTCTTCAGCATGCTGCAGAACGACGTCTCCTTCACCGAGGTGAAGAAGAAGGAGTCGGAAGCGAAGCAGGACGCCAAGAACAAGCAGGACGCCCTGCTCAAGGGCACCCGTGCGAAGGCCTCCGACGTACGCGTCGACGTCTACAACGGCAGCGACACCAACGGGGCCGCCCAGGCGACCCTCAACTGGCTGCAGAACGACAAGGGCGTGCTCAAGTCCTCGAACAAGAGCAACGCTCCGGAGAAGATCGCCAAGACCACTCTGGAGTACGCCCCGAACCAGGCCGATCAGGCCCGCACGCTCGCGGACTTCATGGGTCTGCCTGCCGAGGCACTCAAGCCCGGCACGGCGAACGCCGAGGGGCGGCAGGCGATGGTCCTGACCCTCGGCGCCGACTTCAAGGGCGCGGGGGTGCCCGTCAACGGTCCGGCGAAGGTGCCGGACGGAGTTCAGAAGGTCGAAGCCGACAAACAGGTGTGTGCCAAGTGAGCCCGGACGTCCGGGCCACCTGGTACGCCTGACACGAATACAAGGGGACCAGGGGTGGCACAGAACAGCGTGCGTGGGGAGGGGACGCGGGAACGCGTCCGGCACGCCGGTGAGCAGGGCTGGCACGACAGCCCTCATGAAGGCGACGCCGACGGCGGCACAGCCGCATGGGCCGGCGCCGCATCCGCATCGGACGGCGGTCCGCCTGCCGGCGCGGCCGGAGGACGGCACAACGGCGGGTCACCGCCCGGGCGGGGCGGGAAGCGGAAGGTACTGCGCTGGGTCGCCTCCGTACTGTCGCTGCTGATACTCGGCACGGCAGGCGCCGGGTACCTCTACTACCGCCACCTGAACAGCAACATCAAGAAGGACGATCTCAACCTCGGCAAGAACCCGATGGCCGAGCACAAGGCGAACGCCGCCGGCCAGACACCGCTCAACATCCTGCTCATCGGGTCGGACGCCCGTAACTCCAAGGCGAACCAGGACCTCGGCGGCGCACGGGACACCTTCGACGGTCCACCGCTCGCCGATGTGCAGATGCTGGTCCACGTCTCGGCGGACCGGAGCAACATGTCGGTGATGAGCATGCCCCGGGACACCGTCCTGAAGATCCCGGAGTGCAACGACAACGGCAAGGTCTACCGGGCCACCGGCTGGGTGCTCACCAACGAGTCCCTCAGCCGCGGCGGTCCGGGCTGCACGGTGGCCACCTGGTACCAGCTCACCGGCATCACCATCGACCACTTCATGATGGTCGACTTCTCGGGGGTCGTCTCGATGGCCGACGCGATCGGCGGCGTGCCGGTCTGCGTCAAGCAGAACGTCCACTCGCGCACGAGGGACGGCAAGGGCTCCGGTCTGAAGCTCCCCGCGGGCACCCACCCGATCAAGGGCGAGCAGGCGCTGCAGTGGCTGCGCACGCGCTACGGGTTCGAGGACGGCACCGACCTGGCCCGTACCCACGCGCAGCACATGTACATGAACTCGATGGTCCGGGAGCTGCGCAATGGCACCAAGCTCACCGACCCGAACAAGCTGAGGTCGCTGGCGGAGGCCGCCACGTCCGCGCTGACGGTCGACAAGGGTCTGGACACCGTGGGGAAGCTCTACGACCTCGCCGAAGTGATGAAGCAGGTGCCCACGGACCGCATCACCATGACCACGATGCCGAACTTCTACTCCCAGCGGCGCGGTTTCGACGGCAAGGTCGAGCCCAAGCAGCCGGACGCGGAGCAGGTGTTCCGGGCGATCCGCGAGGACATCCCGCTCGACGGCAAGGCGTCCACGCGCAAGGCCCCGGCGCCTTCGAAGGACGCGGCCGCACCCGCCGGGGAGATCGGCGTCCAGGTGCGCAACGGCACGTACACCGACAAGTTGGGTGCCGCGAAGGGCCGGGCCACCGAGATCGCGGGCGTCCTGTCCGGCAAGGGATTCACCCAGGCCAAGGCGGACCGGCAGCAGGCCGATCCGCTGGAGCGCACGCTCGTGTACTTCCCGAGCGCCGAACTGGAGGGCGATGCGCAGGCCGTCGCCAAGGCCCTCGGCGTTCCCGTCACTTCGGTGAAGAAGTCCGCCGACGTGTCGGGGGTGACGGTGGTGGTCGGTGCGGACTGGCGCAAGGGCACCGCCTATCCGAAGGCCTCGGGCAAGGAGGACGGCAAGGCACCCGAGTCGGCGCGGCCGCTCAACGGCAGTGACACGTCGGCCTGCATGGAAGTGCAGGACGGGTTCACCTGGTAGCGGCGGAACGGACGATGACAGCGGGGCCCCGGATGCATGTGCACGCATCCGGGGCCCCGCTGTCGTGGTGTCCGCCGGCCGTCGCGGCCGTTGTGTTCCCGGGAGGCCGCGGCGGCGGAGGGGTCACGGCGTACCGGCCTCGGGCGTCCTGCTCGTCCCGGCTTCGGCCGCCGCGGGATTCAGCCGCCGCGGGCTACTCAGGCGTCCTGCGCCCCGGCCTCGGCCGGGGCGGTGCGCACCGCCGGACGGCGGCTCGCGATGACCTTCCTCGCCAGGGAACGCGGGCTGGTCAGGAAGCCGAAGCCCCAGGACATGTGCATGGTCGCCAGCGCGACGGGGATCTGCAGCCGGGCCTTCAGCGGCAGCCCGCGGCCCGCCGGCACCGACCCGGCGAGTATCGCCGCGAGATAGCCGGCCGGGACGACGAGGCCGAGCGGGGTGAGGGTGGCGCCCACGACGGTGCCGGCGACGATCGCGCAGAGCGCGACCGGCGGTGCGAGGTAGCGCAGATTGATCGAGCCCTGGTGGTAGCGGGCGACGACATGGCGCCAGCGACCGTAGTCCTTGTACTGCTTGGCGAGCGCGCGGACGCTCGGGCGCGGCCTGTACTGCACCCTCAGCTCGGGCGAGAACCAGATCAGACCGCCGGCCTCACGGATGCGGAAGTTCAGCTCCCAGTCCTGGGCGCGGATGAACTCCTCGTTGTAGCCGCCCTGCTGCTCCAGCGCCTCGCGCCGGAAGACACCCAGATACACGGTGTCGGCCGGTGCCGCCTGGCCGCCGGTGTGGAAGGCGGCGTTGCCGACACCGACCTTCGAGGTCATCGCGGCGGCGACGGCGTGCTCCCAGTCGTTCTCGCCCTCGGCGTGCATGATGCCGCCGACGTTCTGCGCGCCGGTCTCCTCGAGCAGCCGGACGGCGGTGGCGATGTAGTTGGGCGACAGCATGCCGTGACCGTCGACCCGAACCACGACCGGATGACGCGAGGCCTTGATGGCGGCGTTGAGCGCGGCCGGCGTACGCCCGGTGGGATTGGGCACGGTGTGCACGCGCGGATCCTCGCGCACCAGCTCGGCGGCGATCTCGTCGGTGCGGTCCGTGGACGGGCCGAGGGCGATGACCACCTCCATCTCACCGGCGTACTCCTGCTGGAGGATGTGGCGGACGGAGTCGCGCAGATGCCGTTCCTCGTTGAGGACCGGCATGATCACGGAGACGGCGGGAGCAGGGGTGGGCATGGCTTCCTCGATGGTCCGGGGAAGGCCCCCGGGAGACTGCAGCGTCGCCCGCCACGTTACCGCGAACGGGCGACACCGTTGCGCGCCGCCCGGTCCGCCTCCCGCTGGCGCAGATCGTATGGGCCTACGGTTCTGAGAATCTCCCGAACGCCCCCGCCCCCGGCTCCCAGCGGAGGTGCCCCTCGTGCCCACACCACCCCGCTCGCCCCGTCCCAGGCCCGTGGTCCGCGCGCAGCCGCCGCGCCGCAGACCACAGGCCCGGGCCGCGGCGCGCCGGCCCGACTGGAGGATGCGGGTGGTGACGTCGCTGTCGATGCTGGTGCTCGGGGTGGGCGGGATCGGCCATGCGCTGGTGACGGGCGTGGACGGCGGTATCGGCCGGGTCGACCCGTTCAGGGACATGAAGAACCGGCCCGACTCGGGCCGCGGGACGAACATCCTGCTGGTGGGCACCGACGGCCGGGACCGGATCACCCCGGCCGAGCGCCGCGCCTACCGTCTCGGCGGCGCCCCCTGCCGCTGCACCGACACCATCATGCTGGTGCACATCTCGGAGGACCGGGAGCGGGCGAGCGTGGTGAGTCTGCCGAGGGACTCGTACGTCCGGATTCCCGCACACAAGGACCTGAGCACCGGGAAGCGCCACGCCGAGCATCCGATGAAGCTGAACGCGGCGTATTCGGAGGGTGGTCCCTCGCTCACGGTGCGGACGGTCGAGCGTCTCACCGACGTGAAGGTCGACCACTATCTGGAGGTCGACTTCACCAGCTTCATGAAGACGGTGGACGCGGTCGGCGGCGTGCGGATCTGCACGGCCCGCCCGATGAAGGACGCGTACACGGGTCTGAACCTGCGCGCGGGCACCCATGAGCTCGACGGGGGAAGGGCGCTGCAGTACGTGCGCTCCCGGCACGTCGACGAGGCGGCGGACCTCGGTCGGATGCAGCGGCAGCAGCGGTTCATGGCGGCCCTGATCGAGCGGGCGACGAGCAGCGGCGTCCTGCTGAACCCGGTGAAGCTGCACCGGGTCAGCTCGGCGATGCTGCACTCGGTACGGGCCGACCGGGCCTTCGGCTCCGACCAGCTGCTGGCGCTGGCCAGGACGATGCGCGGCTTCACTCCGGCCTCGTCGGAGTTCACCTCGGTGCCGCTGCGGGACTCCAGCCATCCGATCAAGGGCATCGGCTCCACGGTCCGGTGGGATCCGGTGAAGTCGAAGGCGCTCTTCCACGCGCTGCGCGAGGACCGGCCGCTGTCGCCGCCCGGCTCCCGGAGAGACTCCCGGGCGGCCGACGCGGCGAAGGTCGTCGTCGACGTGCCACCGGGGCAGGTGCGGGTCCAGGTCTACAACGGGACCGGCATCGGCGGTCTCGGTGCCCGGGTCGACGCGGGGCTGCGCGCCACCGGCTTCGCCACCAGCCGCAGACCACGCAACAACGACCGCCGTGACGTACGCCGCACGGTCGTGACGTACGACCCCCGCTGGGACCGCTCGGCCCGGTCGCTGGCCGCCGCGCTGCCGGGGAGCGTACTGCGCCCGGTCAAGGCCCAGGGGCCCGTGCTGCGAGTGCTGGCGGGGACTGACTTCACGAGGGTCACCCCGGTGCGCGCGGAGACTCCCGCGGCGGGCAGGGGGGCGTTCGGGGTGGTGACGGGGGACGAGGCGGTGTGCCGCTAGGTCCTGTCCGGGCGATCTTTGAGGACCAGCCCGCGGCGTCAGATGCGGTGCATCGCAAGGCGAAGGATCGTCCTCGTACTGGACGTACTCGGACGACTCCGACAACGCAGCGAGGCGCCGTAGCTGACGCCGCGGGCCCGAGAAGATCGCCCGGACAGGACCTAAGGGGAACGGGGCGGCGGAGACGGTGTGCCCCCGGGGAAGCACACCGTGGGCACACCGGAGGCGTGGCGGCCGCCGGCAGCCCCGTCGTCAGGGCACAGGCCCCGGCTCAGTCCCCGTAACCCTCGGCGATCCGCTGCTCGCGGAGTTCCTTGATCGCGCGACGGCGGGACAGCCGGTGGGTGCGGCGGATCTGTGCCTCCTGGTAGCGCCGCTTGTCGCGCTCGGTCTCGGGAGTCACCGGCGGCACCGTCCGCGGCTTGCCGTCCGCGTCGACCGCCGCGAAGACCAGGTAGGCGGAGCCGACGTGCGTCGCGGGGCTCGACTCGTTCCAGCGCTCGGCGAGCACGCGCACACCGACCTCCATCGATGACCGGCCGGTCCAGTTGACCTGGGCCTTCACATGGACCAGATCACCGACCCTGACCGGCTCGAGGAAGACCATCTCGTCCATCGACGCGGTGACGGCCGCTCCGCCCGAGTGGCGTCCGGCCACCGCGCCTGCCGCGTCGTCGACCAGCTTCATGATCACGCCACCGTGCACGGTCCCGAGGAGATTGGTGTCCATGACGGTCATGATGTGGCTGAGGGTGGTGCGTGAAGCCGATACGGGCTTACCCGGAATAGAGCCCTCCGGGCGCTGGGCCTGGTGTGTCATGTCATCCACCCTAGGCGCCGGCCTGCGGGCCCTCGCATTGCATCAGCTTCGCTACAGGGGCGGTGCGATTCGTCACCCACCCTGTCAGCGGACGGGGCACGGACTGCACACTGTTCCGCATGAATGATTGGCCCGATGGATACGGACGCGGCAGCCGGGGCCCCGAGCCCGAGGGCGCTCGCGTGATGCGCCAGGTGCAGCGAGGACCGGTTCCGCAGCAGCAGTCGCAGGGGTACGACGACTACAACGCCCCCTACGACAGCGGTTACAACGCGGGCCAGGTCTACGGCGGCGCCCCCTCGAACCACCACGCCGGCCACGGCGGCGGAGGTGCGTACGGTGGCGACGGCTACGGCAACGGCGGGTACGACGACGGGTACGCGCCCGGCCGTCCCACGCCGGACTGGCGCCGCCGCGTCAAGATCGGGTTCATATGCGTGCTCGTCATCGTGCTCGGCGTCTCCATAGGCACGTACTTCTGGGCCGACTCCAAGATGCGCCGTGAGGTGGATCTCTCCAAGGTGATCGAGCGGCCGGAGGAGGGCGCCTGCACGACGTATCTGATCGTCGGCTCGGACAGTCGCGAGGGCCTGACCGCCGAGGACAAGAAGAAGCTGCACACCGGCTCGGCCGAGGGCAAGCGCACCGACTCGATGATGATCCTCGCGGCCTGCAGCAGCGGGAACACGATGGTCTCGCTGCCCCGTGACTCGGACGTGGAGATACCGACGTTCGTCGGTTCCGAGTCCGGCAAGACGTTCAAGGGCACCGGCCGCCGGGTCAAGCTGAACGCGGCGTACGCGGAGGACGGCCCCGAGCTGCTGGTCCGCACCGTGGAGTTCAACACGGGTCTGCGCATCGACCACTACGCGGAGATCGGCTTCGCCGGCTTCGCGAACATCGTGGACTCCCTCGGCGGTGTCGAGATGGACATCCCGAAGGCCTTCAAGGACAAGAACTCCGGTGCCGACTTCCAGGCCGGCAAGCAGACCCTCAACGGGGAGCAGGCCCTCGCCTTCGTCCGCACCCGCTACGCCTTCGCGGGCAGCGACCTGGACCGGACGAAGAACCAGCAGAAGTTCCTTTCGGCCCTCGCCAACCAGGCGGCGACGCCCGGCACCATCCTCAACCCGTTCACGCTGTACCCGATGCTCGGCGCGGGTCTGGACACCCTGATCGTGGACAAGGACATGTCGCTGTTCGACCTCGGTGAGATGTTCTTCGCGATGAAGAGCGTCAACGGCGGCGACGGCAAGTCCATGAACATCCCGATCTCCGGGAGTCGCGGCGGCAACCTGGTCTGGGACAAGGACAAGGTCAAGCAGCTCGTGCAGCAGCTCAAGAACGACGAGCGGGTCACGGTCACCTCGGACCGCTGACACGACCGTCGCAGCCTCGCAGCCGGAGGGCCCCGCCACACGATGTGGCGGGGCCCTCCGGCGTCGGTCCCGGTGTCGGCCCCGGTCCCGGTGTCAGCTTTCGTCGTCGTCGCTGCGGCGGTCGTCGGAGCGACGACGGTCGTCGGAGCTGCCGCCCTCGTCGGACCGGTGGGTGTGCTCCGTCTTCTCGCCGCGCTCGGCCTTCTCGCCGGCGTTGGCGTGGGTGGCGTCGGTGTCATCGGTGTCGTTTCCCTCGGCCTCCTCGGCGCTCGTTCCGGTGGCCACGAAGGTCACATAGACCGACCCGTTCCCCGAGCTGTTGGGGTTGGAGATGACGGGGACGTCCGCGACCGACTCGGTGTCGGCGGCCGCCCAGCTTCCGCCTCCTCCGCCACCACCGCCGGTGACGGCCTCGCCGCCGCCACCGCCACCACCACCGCCGCCCCAGCCACCGCCGCCGCCACCGCCGCTGCCGTAGTTGGTGCCGTTGACGCGCCACTGGCCCTCGCCGCCCTGTCCGGCGCTGCCGAAGGAGAGCGAGGAGTTGTCGGTCCAGGCCGCGCCCGCGTTGGGACCGTTGGACGTGTGCACGGGGCCTCCCAGACCGCCGATGCCGTCCTGGCCGTCCGTGCCGCTCTTGCCGGAGACGCCCGAACCTCCCCTGCCGCCGTCACCACCGTCGCCGTCGGCTCCGCCCTCCCCTCCCCGGCCGGTCCGGGTGAGCGTGCCCGTGGTGGCCCGGCCGTTCCGGCCGTCGGCACCGGCGGAGATGATCTGGCCGGACACGGCGGTGCCTCCGTCGCCGCCGGCACCGCCGTCACCGTTGGCATTTCCCTCTCCGCCACCGCCACCGCCACCGGCGTCAGCCAGCAGTGTGGTGCTCGGGCAGCCTCCGTAACCGCCGATGCATGGTTCCTGCTCGGTCAGATCGACACCCGAGACAAGGGTCGAGGCGCCACCACGGCCGCCTGCGGACGTAGCGCCCAGCTCACCCACGTAGTAGTGGAGGGTGGTGCCGAAGGCCTCCCGGAAATCGCTCACGGTGGTGACGGTCTGGGCCTTGCCGCCGAGGCCGCCACTGCCGCCCCGGTAGAGACCGCCACCGTTGTCGCCGTACCGGCCGGCTCCGCCGAAGGCCGTGATGACCATCGGAGTGGACGTGCCGAGGGTGGTCTCCGTCGCAGCCTGGGCGGCACTCAGCAACGAGGTCGTACTGAACTGGGAAAGACCGTCAGGAAGCAGACAGGAGACCACTCCCGACTGGATCTCGGTGCAACTGACGACCGCCGTCGACGCCGTGGCCGCCGGTGCGGACAGCGCCAGGAGCGAGCCCAGGCACACGCAGGTGCCCAGTGCTCGTGCGGCGCCCTTTGATCTGGACATGCGAATCCTTTCGGCAAGGGGAAGAGAAGCAGGTGTCCCGTCGTCCGAGCGGCTCGGGGACGACCGCGGCCGCAGCCGGATCGCGCGGGAAAGAGCCGGAGCGAGCCTGACGGGCGGCGCACCGGGGCGGGTGTGCGGCGAGGGTGCGCGGCGGGTGTGCGCAGCGGGCGGGTCAGGCCCGGGGCTTGCTGTGGCCTTCCGTGGGTCGGCTCTTCTTGGGCTGGCCCTTCTTGGACTGGCTCTTCTTGGACTGGCTCTTCTTGGACTCGCTCTTCTTCGGCCGGCTGTCCTTGCCCTGGCTCTCCTTGGGCCGGCTTTCCTTGCCCTGGACTTCCTTGCCCTGGCCGTCTTTGTGCTCGCCTTCCTTGTGCATGCCTTCCTTGTGCATGCCTTCCTTGTGCATGCCGTGCTCGTCGCGGCTGTGCTTGTGCCGGCCGTGCTCACCGTGGCCCTGCTTGCTCTGACCTCGCTCACCGCGGCCGTGCTCACCGCGGTCTCCCCGCGGCTCCACGACCGTCACGCGTACGTGCTGCCACAACTGCGACTCATCTCCTGCGGCCTGGAAGAGATAGTCACCAGGGAGGACCTCGTGGCCCCTGCGGAAGCGGTCGCGGATGGTGACCCTGCCCGACACCACGCCCTCCTCGTCGGCGATGAAGATCCCGAGCAGCACGATGTGGCGGTCGTGTCGTGGATCCCCGAAGTCGTCGACGAACGGGTCGCCCCCTTCGTCATCGCGCGCCGGCCCGAGCGGCGCGGTCGGGACCAGCCGGACGTACACCTCTTCGCCCGGCAGATATCCCGTCCCCCTAAAACGAACCTTCTCCCCCGAGACCAGGACGTGGTCCTCGACGGCCATGGGCCGGCGATCCACGTCGGACACGGCCGTCGCATCGGGCGTGGCTATCTGCTCGGTCGCCACCGCGGGCGCGGCGGAGGCGGCGACGGCCGTGGCCGCCGCCAGAGCGACGAGCCAGCGCGAGTGTCTGGGCATGGCGGGGGATCTCCTTCGCACGAAGTGGGCGAGCCGTGATCTCCTTGCTCGCGCCGGGATCCGTAGACCCGGGAGATCCACTTCAAACAGGCGCGCCGTGGCGCTGCGCAGGAAGGCTGAACAACTGCACCCGGGCGGCCGCTCCCCCGCGGATGCCCCGGTCGCGCGGGGCTCGCTCAGGTGCCGCCCAGGAAGGCGCAGACGCACTCGGGGCCCACACCCCCACCGGCGTCCGGCCGGCCGACATGATCCGGTTCCTCGGCCGCGTACGCTCCTCTGAACACTGGCGCAACACCCTCCCCGCCAAATTGAGCGCCATCCCCCGGCGGCGTGACGCGCATCACAGGAACTCTCCGGGCTGTCACACCAGAGGAGGAGCATGGACTATTCGCATCCTGAGATACGGGCGAGAGTGCGGGACGGTGACCGGGACGCGTTCGGGCGGCTCTTCGACGCGTACGCGCGCTCGGTGTACAACCACGCGTACCGGCTCACCGGGGACTGGTCTGCGGCGGAGGACGTGATGTCGCTGACCTTCCTGGAGGCCTGGCGCCAGCACGGCCGGGTCGGGGCGGAGGGCGGGTCGCTGCGGCCGTGGCTGCTGGGCATCGCGACCAACCTGGTCAGCAACCAGCGTCGGGCTGCTCGGCGGCACCGGCAGGTGTTGGCCCACCTGCCGCGGGTGCCCGAGGGCGTTCCCGACTTCGCGGAGGAGACGGCCGGGCGGATCGATGACGCTGCGCGGATCGCCGCCCTCCAGGAGGCGATGGCGCAGTTGCGGCGACCGCAGCGTGAGGTGTTGGCCCTGTGCGTGTGGGCGGGCCTGGACTACCAGGAGGCCGCCGAGGCGCTCGGCGTGCCGGTGGGCACCGTCCGTTCCCGGCTCTCCCGCGCCCGTGCCAAGCTGCACCGCCTCACCGAGGCGGCGGCTGCCCGTGGGGGCACGCAGAAAGGAAGTGTGGAACCCGCCCTCGCCGCAGACCAGTTCAAGGGTGGGTCCGCGACCGCGGGCCTGTCCCCCAAGGAGGCACACCTATGAACGCCGACCAGCGGCCGGAACCGGTCGAGCGCGCCGGACTGCTCGCACAACTCCCTGCGCCGGCCGAGCGTGACCTCCCGGCAGGACGCCACGCCCTACATCGGGAGCTTCTGATGAGCCAGATCGACCTCACCCGCCCTGCCGTACAGCCCGACAGGCGTCCTGCCCCGCAGCGACTGCGGCGACGGCTGGCCTTCACTGTCGTCGGCGCCCTCGGCGCGGCCGCGGCCATGGGCGGCGTCATGCTCTACGACCAGACGACCGGTGTTCCCGTGAGCCCCTCCGACCAGACGACCGGTGTTCCCGTGAGCCCCTCCGACCAGGTGACCAGTGGTTCCTTGAGCTCCTCCGAGCTCGCCAGTTGGACCGCCAAACCGCACCACGTGGACGCCTCGACGGCCCGGAGCGCCAGCATTTCGAAGTGGTGCCTGAAGGGGATGCCGGGCGACGGCGGACCCATCACGATCACCAACGCGGACCTCCGCGGCAAGGTCGCCTCCATGGTCGTCAGCCGTGGCGGCACCACCGTGCTCTGCTACGTCGGCTCGAACAACAAGGGCATGGCGGAGGTGACCGGGAACGCGCAGACCGTCGCGCACAATGCGATCACCGGTGACTCGGCCGGTTCGCACGGCAGCGGCTCGGCCACCTTCAACTACGCATCCGGCTTCGTCGGTTCCGGCGTCAAGGCGGTCACCATGACGGCCCAGGGCCGCACATTCGAGGTCACCGTGGAGAAGGGCCGCTGGACTGCCTGGTGGCCCGGCAAGGCCCCGCAGGGCAAGGAAGGCCTGCCCGACGGTGCCACCCTCACCCTCAACGACGGCAGCACCCGCACCGTCACGGGGTCAGCCATGTTCCACAGGTGAGCCTTCCGGTCCATCAGCAGTACGGATCAACTGCTCGGTGGCGGTCGGAGGTGGCGGCCTGAGCAGGGCCACAGCCGCGGCCCCCGGCATGACGCCGGGGGCCGCGGTGTTTGTACAGCTCAGAAGCTGTTTCAGTCTCAGCGTCGGCCCAGGACTTCCCCGGCATGACGCCCGGGATCACCCGGAAGGGTCGAGCGGACCGGACCCGGGCTGTCTTCCCCGGCCGGGCTACGGGGCTCCTGACCTGCGAAAGCCCTGCTACGGCAGGTTGCGGGCCATCACGATCCGCTGGACCTGGTTCGTGCCTTCGTAAATCTGGGTGATCTTGGCATCGCGCATCATGCGCTCGACCGGGTAGTCGCGGGTGTAGCCGTAGCCGCCGAGAAGCTGGACCGCGTCCGTGGTGATCTCCATCGCCGCGTCGGAGGCGAAGCACTTGGCCGCGGCGCCGAAGAAGGTCAGGTCGCCGTCGACACGCTCCGACTTGGCGGCCGCCGCGTAGGTGAGCTGACGGGCGGCCTCCAGCTTCATGGCCATGTCGGCCAGCATGAACTGGACGCCCTGGAAGTCGGCGATCGGCTTGCCGAACTGCTTGCGCTCCTGCACATAGCCCTTCGCATAGTCCAGCGCGCCCTGCGCCACGCCGATCGCCTGGGCGGCGATGGTGATGCGGGTGTGGTCCAGAGTCTTCATCGCGGTGGCGAAGCCGGTGCCCTCGGCGCCGATCATGCGGTCCGCGGGGATGCGGACGTTGTCGAGGTAGACCTCGCGGGTCGGGGAGCCCTTGATGCCGAGCTTCTTCTCCGGGGCGCCGAAGGAGACACCCTCGTCGCTCTTCTCGACGACGAAGGCGGAGATGCCCTTGGAGCGCTTCTCCGGGTCGGTGACGGCCATGACGGTGTAGTACTCGGACACACCGGCGTTGGTGATCCAGCGCTTCACACCGTTGAGGATGTAGTGGTCGCCGTCGCGGACCGCCCTGGTCTTCATTCCGGCGGCGTCCGAGCCGGCGTCCGGCTCGGAGAGGCAGTACGAGAACATCGCGTCGCCCTTGGCGAGCGGCCCCATGTACTTCTTCTTCAGCTCCTCGGAGCCGGAGAGGATCACCGGCAGCGAGCCCAGCTTGTTCACGGCCGGGATGAGGGAGGACGAGACGCAGACGCGGGCGACCTCCTCGATGACGATCACGGTGGCCAGGGCGTCGGCGCCCGCGCCGCCGTACTCCTCGGGGACGTGAACGGCGTGCAGGTCGGAGGCCACGAGCGCGTCGAGCGCCTCCTGCGGGAAGCGGGCCTCCTCGTCGACCGCCGCCGCGAAGGGGGCGATCTTCGCCTCAGCGAGCGAGCGGACCGTCTCGCGGAGCATGTCGTGCTCTTCGGACGGGCGGTACAGGTCGAAGTCAGGCACGGTGCTTATCTCCCTCAGGCGCCAAGGTCTCTCGCTCACCAAGCGCTGCTAATTACCGTTAAGTAACACAAATTTTAGTGGTCGGTACGGGGCCAGGCATACGTGAGCTATCTGACAGCGGGAAAATGCCCTGGGTCCTGCCCGACTATGCTCGGCCCGGCACTCCCCCCGCACCCTTCAGGAGCACTGAATGGCCCTCAAGATCACCGTGATCGGCACCGGATATCTCGGCGCCACGCACGCAGCGGCCATGGCGGAGCTCGGTTTCGAAGTCCTCGGCCTCGATGTGGTGCCCGAGAAGATCGCGATGCTCGCGGCGGGCCGTGTCCCGATGTACGAGCCGGGGCTCGAGGACCTGCTGGCGCAGCATGTCGCGGGCATCGCCGGATCGACCGGCCGGCTGCGCTTCACGACGTCGTGGGACGAGCTCGAGGAGTTCGGCGGCGATGTGCACTTCGTGTGTGTGAACACCCCGCAGAAGCACGGTGAGTACGCGTGCGACATGTCGTACGTCGACGCGGCCTTCGACGCGCTCGCCCCGCGGGTGAAGGGCGGGGCGCTGGTCGTGGGCAAGTCCACCGTGCCCGTCGGCTCCGCGGACCGCCTCGGCCGGATGCTCGCCGAGCGCGCCCCCGAGGGTGTGGACCTGGCCTGGAACCCGGAGTTCCTGCGGGAGGGCTTCGCGGTCCAGGACACCCTGCACCCGGACCGGATCGTCGCGGGTGTGCAGAACGAGCGCGCGGAGAAGCTGCTGCGCGAGGTGTACGCGACGCCGATCGGCGAGGGCTCGCCGTTCGTGGTGACGGACTTCCCCACGGCGGAGCTGGTGAAGACCTCCGCGAACTCCTTCCTGGCGACGAAGATCTCGTTCATCAACGCCATGGCCGAGGTCTGCGAGGCGGCGGGCGGGGATGTCGCGAAGCTCGCGGAGGCGATCGGCCACGACGACCGGATCGGCGCGAAGTTCCTGCGGGCGGGCATCGGCTTCGGCGGCGGCTGCCTGCCGAAGGACATCCGGGCGTTCATGGCGCGCGCCGGGGAGCTCGGCGCCGACCAGGCCCTGACCTTCCTGCGCGAGGTCGACTCGATCAACATGCGCCGCCGTGGGCACATGGTGGAGCTGGCCCGGGAGGCCGTGGGCGGTGACTCGTTCCTCGGGAAGCGGGTCGCGGTGCTCGGCGCGACGTTCAAGCCGGACTCGGACGACGTACGCGACTCGCCGGCGCTGAACGTGGCCGGGCAGATCCATCTCCAGGGCGGCCAGGTCACGGTGTACGACCCGAAGGGCATGAACAACGCCCGCCGGCTCTTCCCGACGCTCGGCTACGCGGAGACCGCCCTGGATGCGGTGCGCGGCGCGGATGTGGTGCTGCATCTGACGGAGTGGCGCGAGTTCCGCGAGCTGGACCCCGCGGAGCTCGGCGAGGTGGCGTCCCGCCGGATCGTGCTGGACGGACGGAACGCCCTGGACGGGGCGAAGTGGCGCGAGGCCGGGTGGACCTACCGGGCCATGGGCCGGCCGCGCGCATAGTGCTGTGGCCGGGTGACGCCGAGCCGGCCGTGCCCCGGCGCCACCCGCCCCGTCCTGCCGCCGGCTTCGCCGTCAGCAGGCGCAGAGGCAGAACGGATGTCCCGCCGGGTCCGCGTAGACCCGCCAGCCACGGGCGCGGTTGTCCACGTCCAGCGGCTTGGCGCCGAGCGCCAGCACCTGTGCCTCCGCGGCGTCCAGGTCCTCGACGGTCAGATCGAGGTGGAACTGCTGCGAGGCGTCCGGCGCGGGCCACTGCGGCGGCACATGGCCCGGTGCGGCCTGGAAGGCCAGGGGTGTGCCCTCGTACCCAGTGAGGTGGACCCATTCGTCGTTCTCCGCTACCGCCTGCGCGCCGAGGATCTCCGCGTAGAAGGCGGCCAGTGCGCGCGGGTCGGGACAGTCCAGGACGACGGCTCCCATGGTGGCGATGGCCATGGTGCTTCCTTTCGGATGACGGGGATGGCGCATGACTGCTCAGTTACCGGTGCTCGCGCTTAACCGGTAACGAGTTACCTCATGCTCTCGCATGGGAGGTAACGTCGCAACCATGAATGACAGGGCTCCCGCACCCGGGGGTCTCGCGCTGATCGAGTCCCTGGTCAACACGTTGAACATCGAGTCCGGCGCGGACTCCCTCGACACCGCGGAGGGGCGTGCGGCCTTCGGGCTCACGGAGGACGGGGCCGGGGCGGCGAAGGAACTGCGCGAGGCGCTGCGCGCGGCCTGTCTGGCCCACGCGGGGCACCGGGCGCCGGGCGCCACCGGCGCACTGGAACGGCTGCTGTCGGCGGCACCGCTGCTGGTCGGGGTGGACGAGGCGGGTGCGGCGGTCCTCAGACCCGAGAACCCGGACGCGCTGGTGTCACGCGTCGCCGCGGCCATCGCCACCGCATCGGCCGACGGGACATGGCTGCGGCTGAAGGCGTGCGAGGCGGAGGACTGCCAGTGGGCTTACTACGACCGCAGCCCGGCGGGGCGGAGCCGCTGGTGCTCGATGTCGGTGTGCGGCAGCCGGGCGAAGATGCGGGCGTACCGGGCACGGAAGTCGGGATAGCGGAACACGGGCAGGTCGGCGGGCTCCGGACGACCTGCGCGGGGTGGCGCCGCAAGACGGCGGCCCCGGGACCGACCGGCGGTCCCGGGACGGCATGCCCCGGGACCGGGACCCCGAGCCTGACTCAGGCTCCGTCCAGTGACTCCAGCGTCGCGTTCGACGGCCCGCGCACCGAGCGGAGCTCCTGGGCGACGGCTTCGGCGTCCCTCAGCACCCTGACCGCGTTCTGCCAGGTCAGCTTGGCCAGATCGGTCGTCGACCAGCCGCGCCGCAGCAGCTCCGCGACCAGGTTCGGATAGCCCGCGACGTCTTCGAGCCCGGCCGGGGTGAACGCCGTGCCGTCGAAGTCGCCGCCTATGCCGATGTGGTCGATGCCGGCCGCCTCGCGCATGTGGTCCAGATGGTCGGCGACCGTCGACGCCGTGGCCATCGGGCGGGGGTTGGCCGCCTCGTAGGCCCGCTGGACCACCATCGCGGCCTCGGTGGTGTCCAGGGGGTGCAGCCCGTGCGCCTTCATGTTCTCGTCGGCGCCGAGCGTCCAGGCGACCGCCGCGGGCAGGATGAACTTCGGCACGAACGTGGCCATCGCCACGCCCCCGTTCACGGGCAGCCGCTCCAGGACATCGTCCGGGACGTTCCTCGGGTGGTCGCAGATGGCACGCGCGGAGGAGTGGGAGAAGATCACCGGCGCCGCGGAGCTGTCGAGCGCGTCCCGCATGGTCGTGGCGGCCACGTGCGAGAGGTCGACGAGCATCCCGATGCGGTTCATCTCCCGCACGACCTCGCGGCCGAACGCCGACAGACCGCCGACGCGCGCCTCGTCGGTCGCCGAGTCCGCCCAGTCGTTGTTGTCGTTGTGCGTGAGCGTCATATAGCGGACGCCCAGCGCGTACAAGGCCCGCAGGGTGGCGAGCGAGTTGTTGATGGAGTGCCCGCCCTCCGCGCCCATGAGCGAGGCGATACGGCCCCCGGACCGTGCCGCCTCCATGTCGTCGGCGGTCAGGGCCCGGACCAGGTCCCCCGGATAGCGGGCGAGCAGCTGGGCGACCGCGTCGATCTGCTCCAGCGTGGCACTGACGGCCTCGTCGCCGGAGTAGTCGCTGCGGACGAACACGGACCAGAACTGCGCCCCGACCCCGCCCGTGCGCAGCCGCGGGATGTCGGTGTGCAGCCGGCCGCTCTGGTCGGCCGCGATGTCCAGACGGTCCAGGTCGTAGCGGACCTGCGAGCGCAGCGCCCACGGCAGGTCGTTGTGACCGTCGACCACGGGATGGGCGGCGAGCAGGGTCCGGGCTTCCGCGAGGTAGTCCACTGGACGCGCCCTACTTCCCGAAGCCGAAGGCCGGCGAGCCCTCGACCTTGGCACGCAGCCGCTTGCCCTTCTCCGTGGCCTGGTCGTTCAGCTCCTGCTGGAACTCCCGCATGCGGGCCGTCAGGTCGCGGTCCTGCGTCGCGAGGATGCGGGCCGCGAGCAGTCCGGCGTTGCGCGCGCCGCCCACCGACACGGTCGCCACCGGCACGCCCGCGGGCATCTGCACGATGGAGAGCAGCGAGTCCATGCCGTCGAGGTACTTCAGCGGGACCGGGACACCGATGACCGGAAGCGGGGTGACCGAGGCCAGCATGCCCGGCAGATGCGCGGCACCACCGGCGCCCGCGATGATCGCCTTCAGTCCCCTGCTCTCGGCTTCCTCGCCGTACGTGATCATCTCGCGCGGCATCCGGTGCGCGGAGACCACGTCGACCTCGTACGGGATCTCGAACTCGTCGAGTGCCTGCGCCGCGGCCTCCATGACGGGCCAGTCGGAGTCCGAGCCCATGACGATGCCGATGCGGGGCGCCGAGGCGGGAGGGTTGGTCATTCGGTGATCGTTCCCCTGAGGTAGTCGGCTGCGTGACGCGCGCGCTCCAGCACGTCGTCGAGATCGTCGCCGTAAGTGTTGACGTGCCCCACCTTGCGGCCGGGCTTCACGTCCTTGCCGTACATATGAATCTTCAACTGCGGATCCCGTGCCATGCAATGCAGGTAGCCCGCGTACATGTCGGGATAGTCCCCGCCGAGGACGTTCGCCATGACCGTCCATCTCGCCCGGGGGCGCGGGTCGCCGAGCGGGAGGTCGAGCACGGCCCGCACATGGTTGGCGAACTGGGAGGTGACCGCGCCGTCCTGGGTCCAGTGTCCGGAGTTGTGCGGGCGCATGGCGAGTTCGTTGACGAGGATTCGCCCGTCCGTGGTCTCGAACAGCTCGACGGCGAGATGACCGACGACGCCGAGTTCCTTGGCGATCCGCAGCGCCAGCTGCTGTGCCTGGCCCGCCAGCTCGTCGTCCAGCTCGGGTGCGGGGGCGATCACCGTGTCGCAGACACCGCCGACCTGGCGCGACTCGACGACGGGGTAGGCGACGGCCTGGCCGTGCGGGGAGCGCACGATGTTCGCCGCCAGCTCACGCCGGTAGTCGACCTTCTCCTCGGCGAGGACCGGTACGCCTGCGCGGAACGGATCGGCGGCCTCCTCCTCGCTGCGTACGACCCACACGCCCTTGCCGTCGTAGCCGCCGCGGACGGTCTTGAGGACGACGGGGAAGCCGCCGGCCTCGGCCGCGAAGGCCGCCGCGTCCGCCGGGTCGGCGACGATGCGGTGGCGGGGGCTGGGCGCGCCGATCGCGTCGAGGCGGGCCCGCATCACCCCCTTGTCCTGGGCGTGCACCAGGGCGTCGGGGCCGGGGCGGACGGGGATGCCGTCCGCTTCCAGGGCCCGGAGATGCTCGGTCGGCACATGCTCGTGATCGAAGGTGATCACATCGCAGCCGCGTGCGAAGTCACGCAGCGTGTCCAGGTCGCGATAGTCGCCGATGACGACCTCGCTGACCACCTGGGCCGCCGAGTCCTGAGGAGTGTCACTGAGGAGCTTGAACTTGATGCCGAGCGGGATGCCCGCCTCGTGTGTCATACGAGCGAGCTGGCCACCGCCGACCATACCGACTACCGGGAACGTCACTCTCTCAGGGTATCCGGAGCTCCGTACGGTCCTGACCTGCGTGCATTTTCGTACGATGTCACAGGTCGGGGACAGCTTCACGATGGTCCCCAGGCAACTCCGGGGGGTGCTGGTTAGAGTGGTCGCGTTGACGACACCGACCGGACGGGGCCAGCGATCACCATGAGCGAACGAGCCGCACTGCGTGTGCGACTGGACAGGCTCGCGCGCGAGGTCGCCAAGTTCGGCGCTGTGGGCGGCCTGGGTCTGCTCGTCAACATGGCGGTCTTCAACCTGCTGCGGCACACCACCGAGATCCCGGTGGTGCGAGCGAGTCTCCTCGCGACGTTCATCGCGATCCTCTTCAACTACGTCGGCTTCCGGTACTTCACCTACCGGGACCGCGACAAGAGCGGCCGCACCAAGGAACTGACCCTGTTCCTGCTGTTCAGCGCGGCCGGAGCGGTGATCGAGAACGGCATTCTGTACACGGCGACGTACGGCTTCGACTGGGACGGCCAGCTGCAGAGCAACTTCTTCAAGTTCTTGGGGATCGGCGTCGCGACGATGTTCCGCTTCTGGTCGTACCGCACCTGGGTGTTCCGGGCGCTGCCGGCTCGGGAGGCCGTACAGACGGCGGAATCGTTCCTGGAGCAGCGCCGGGCGGAGCAGCCGGACCGGGTGAGCTCCTGACGGTTGCGGTCTGCGCGGCCGGTTCCTTGGTGGCGCCCGGGGTGTTTGTCCTCAGGCGGCGGACGGCCTTGGGGTGTGCGGGGGCCTTGGCGGCGCCCGGGGTGTCCGTCCTCAATCGCCGGACGGGCTTGGGGTGCGGGGCGTGCCCGGGGCGTGTGCTGGACGTTGGGTGCCGCTGCGGGCCTCGCGCCTTGGACGGCATGATTTACGTCGCGCCCCCTAGCCATACCGTGAAGGCGTCCCTTGCATTGGGGCGCGCCACAATGGGGGTCCCCCCGGACGGAGTCTGGGGGAGCTTGAGTGTCCCGGACACGATCCCTCCGCGTCCCCCCTTCCCGCGGTCGGCAGGCGGCCCGGGGTGGGGCCGTGCAGGGTCGGCCCCGTAGGGAGTGGTGGCATACCACCCACCACCCCACCCCAACGCACCGGGCGCGCCTATCAAGCCGGTCCGGCGTTTGAGGACGGACACACCGGGCGCCAACCCGGCACCGGCCAAGCCCAACAACCGCACCGCCAGCGCAGCGTCACCGCACCCGCTCAGCGGATCGGGCGTTGCGCTTCCGACGTCCGGTCCCGGGGACCGTTCGCCTCCCGGCTCAGGAAGAGCGCGAAGACCGCCGGCTGCTGCTGCAGCAGCTCCAGCCGGCCGCCGTCCGCCTCCGCCAGGTCCCGGGCGACGGCCAGCCCGATGCCCGTCGAGTTGCGCCCGCTGATCGTCCGCTCGAAGATCCGCGCACCGAGATCGGCCGCCACTCCCGGCCCCTCGTCCGTCACCTCGATGACCGCCTGGTTGCCGGTGACCCGGGTGCGCAGGGCGACCGTGCCCCCACCGTGCATCAGTGAGTTCTCGATCAGCGCGGCCAGCACCTGCGCGACCGCGCCCGGTGTGCCCACGGCGCGCATGCCCTGTTTGCCCGAGCAGACGATCGCCCGTCCCACGCTGCGGTAGGCCGGACGCCATTCCTCGATCTGCTGCTTGACCACCTCGTCGACGTCGAAGGCGACGGCCGAGCCCGACCTCGGGTCGCGTGCGTTGGTGAGCAGCCGCTCCACGACATCGGTGAGCCGCTCCACCTGGGTGAGCGCGACGGTCGCCTCGTCCTTCACCGTCTCCGGGTCGTCGGTGACGGCGATCTCCTCCAGCCGCATGGACAGCGCGGTCAGGGGCGTACGGAGCTGGTGGGACGCGTCCGCCGCGAGCCGCCGCTCGGCGGTGAGCATCCGTGCGATGCGCTCCGCGCTGGAGTCGAGGACGTCGGCCACCCGGTCGAGCTCGGGTACGCCGTATCTCCGGTGACGGGGCCGGGGGTCGCCCGAGCCCAGGCGCTCGGCGGTCTCGGCGAGGTCGGTCAGCGGCGAGGCGAGTCTGTTCGCCTGGCGCAGGGCGAGGAGGACGGCGGCCACGACGGCGAGCAGGGCGACGGCACCGATGATCAGGAGGGTGCGGCCGACCTCCCGGGTGACGGTGGAGCGGGACTCCTCGACGGTGACGCGCTCCCCCTCCTCGCCGGTGGCCGTGCCGCGGATCACGCCGCCTGAGGGACGCGCACCGATCTCGATCGTGTCGCTTCCCGGGATCCGGATCTCCGCATGACGCTCGGGACCGATCTGCTGGGCGAGCGCCTCGGCGTCGACGGGCTCCCGTGCGGCGACCCTGGACTCGATGACGCTGACCAGCCTCAGCGCCTCGGAGTCCACGCTCTCCTGGGCGCTGTTGCTGATGGTGCGTGTCTCGACGATGACCAGGGAGATACCGAAGACGGCGATGACGACGAGCACCACTGCGAGCGTGGAACTGATGAGGCGGCGGCGCACGGTGCCCTCCGGGCGGGTCTGGCGGTAAGGGGGTCGCGGGAGCGCGGAGCCCCCCGTCCCTCGAGCTCGTCGGGTGAGCTCAGCTCCTCAGCTCCTCAGCTCTTCGGCTCTCCTGGTCGGCTTGTTCCGGCTCGGTTCCCGGATCAGTTCTTCTCGAAGCGGAAGCCGACGCCGCGGACCGTCGCGATGTACCGGGGGTTGGCCGCGTCGTCGCCGAGCTTCTTGCGGAGCCAGGAGATGTGCATGTCCAGGGTCTTGGTGGAGGACCACCAGGTCGTGTCCCAGACCTCGCGCATCAGCTGGTCGCGCGTCACGACCCGGCCGGCGTCCCGCACCAGGACACGCAGCAGGTCGAATTCCTTGGCCGTGAGCTGGAGCTCCTCGTCACCCATCCAGGCGCGGTGCGACTCGACGTCGATCCGCACGCCGTGGGTCGAGGGCGCGGCGGTCGGCTCCGTGGCACCCCGGCGCAGCAGCGCCCGTACCCGGGCGAGCAGTTCGGCGAGCCGGAAGGGCTTGGTGACGTAGTCGTCCGCGCCGGCGTCCAGGCCGACCACCGTGTCCACCTCGTCGGCACGGGCGGTCAGGACCAGGATCGGCACGGTGTGCCCGTCGGCGCGGAGCCGCCGGGCGACCTCGAGGCCGTCCATTCCGGGCAGTCCGAGATCCAGCACGACCAGGTCGACCCCGCCCTGGAGCCCCGCGTCGAGGGCGGTCGGGCCGTCCTCGCGCACCTCGACCTCGTACCCCTCCCGGCGCAGGGCACGCGCCAGCGGCTCGGAGATGGATGCGTCGTCCTCGGCGAGCAGTACACGGGTCATGGGCTGATGGTAGTCCGCAGGAGGGATACGCCGGAGCATGATCCACAAGGCCTGTGGGTATGCGATGCGATTCTGATTGACACCTTCGATTCTGGGCAGGCGGTTGCTGGAAAACCTGTGATCCTGATCTCAAGTCCTACCAGAGTCCTCCATATGCCCTTGTGTCGTGACGTATGGTGACCCAACGCCTGAAGTACAAGACGGAGACCTTTGGCCGCCTGGTTCGCCAAGGGTCTCTTTTCTGCCCGGATCCGGCCACCGCCGTGCCCGGGCGGGAATTGACCTGTGGGCCGGGCCTCGTGCGCAGGAACTGAGTGCGGGGTGGGTTCCCGGTGCGGACGAGTCCCTCGTCTCCGTAAACAGAATCAGCGGAGGCGACCCCTCGGGCGTGGGGCCGGACCACTCCTCGCCGGTACCGGCCGCCCCCCACACCGAGCGCGGAGTCCGCTGACGAAGCGGCAGCGTCCCGAGCAGCGAGGAACGACATGGCGTCCAGCCTGACGAAGGGCACGGCCGGGTCCCCTTCCGGCGAGAAGACCTTCTTCGGCCACCCCCGCGGAATGGCCACCCTCTTCATGACGGAGATGTGGGAGCGCTTCTCCTGGTACGGGATGCGCGCCATCCTCACCCTCTATCTGGTCGCGGGAGTACTCGACGGCCCCCTGGAGGACCGGGAGGCCCTGGCCGCCTCGATCTACGGTGTCTACAACGCCGTCGTCTACATGGCCGCGATGCCCGGTGGCTGGATCGCCGACCGTCTCTGGGGGGCCCGCAAGGCCGTTCTGGTCGGCGGCATCATCATCGCCCTCGGCCACTACACGCTGGCGATTCCCTCCAACACGGCCTTCTTCGTCGGCCTCGTGCTCATCGCCGCCGGTACCGGTCTGCTGAAGCCCAACATCTCCGCCATGGTCGGCGGTCTGTACGAGGGCCAGTCGAGCGCCCGCCGCGACGCCGGCTTCTCGCTCTTCTACATGGCGATCAACATGGGCGCCCTGGCCGCCCCGCTGGTGGTGGGCTACCTCGGCGAGAACGTCAACTGGCACCTCGGCTTCTCCGTCGCCGGTATCGGTATGACGCTGGCCGTCGTCCAGTACGTCCTGGGCAGCCGCCACCTCGGTGACGTCGGCAAGGAGCCCGGCACCCCGGCCACACCGGAGGAGAAGCGCACGGCGCTGCGCAGGGTCCTGTTGTGGGGCGGTCTGGCCGTCGGCGCCCTCGTCGTAGACGTCGTGCTCGGTACATACGACATCGAGCACATCGTGAACGTGCTGGCGGTCCTCGGCATCGTGGTGCCCGTCGTGTACTTCGTCGCGATGTACCGCAACCCCCAGCTGTCCGCCACGGACAAGCCCAAGATCCAGGCCTTCGCCTGGTTCTTCGCCACCGCCGTGCTGTTCTGGATGATCTACGACCAGTCCGGCTCGCTGCTGACGCTCTTCGCGGACAACAAGACCGACCGCACGATCTTCGGCTGGGAGTTCCCGGCTTCCTGGTACCAGTCGGTCAACCCGGCGATGGTCATCGTCCTGGCGCCGCTCTTCGCCGCCCTGTGGGTCAGGCTCGCCAAGCGCAACCGCGAGCCCAGCACCCCGACCAAGTTCGCCCTGGCGATGCTGCTCATCGGCGGCTCGTTCGCCATCATGGGCCTCGCGGGCGCGGCGGCCGCGAACAGCGAGACCGGCAAGGTCACCGTCTTCTGGCTGCTGAGCGTCTACCTCGTCCAGACCCTCGGCGAGATGTGTCTGTCCCCGGTCGGCCTCTCGCTGTCGACGAAGCTCGCGCCGAAGCAGTTCGTCGGCCAGATGCTGGGGCTGTGGTTCCTGGCCACCGCCACGGGCAACGCGCTCAACGGCTGGACCACCAAGCTCAACGAGCCGCTGGGCGATGCCATGTACTACTCGATGTGGGCGGTCGTCGCGGTCGTCGCAGGCCTCACCTTCATGATGGCGGGCAAGAAGATCCGCTCGCTCATGGGTGACGTGCGCTGACGTCACGTCCACGGCAACGGGACCGGCCCGGCACGCGAGGCGCGTGCCGGGCCGGTCCCGTTCAGCCGCCTCCCGCTACCGGGTCTGCCGCAGCCTGCGCCACGGTGTGAACGTGAACACCGCGCCGCCCAGCAGGATCACCGTGCCCGCCGCCAGGGCCAGGGCGTGCAGCGCCCCGCCGTTCTCGGCGCCGGTGTCGGCGAGTCCGCCGCCGGACGCGTCACCGCCGCCCGCGGAACCGGAGCCCGAACCGCCCGCCGCACCGGAGCCGCCGGCCGCGCCGCCCGGCTGGGCGGAGGTGTCGAGCTCCAGGGAGACCTGCACATCGGCGGGCGGGGTGCAGGTCGTCGTCGTACCGAGCGCCTTCACCGTGAGCACTCCCGGGCTGAGCGTGGACTTGCCGCTCGCACCCGGCTTGTAGGTCCCCTTGAGATCCGGGATCGCGATGGGCTGACCCGACTTGATGGGGTCCTTGTTCGCCGGACCCTCGACATGGACGAAGCCCTTGTCCGCGCCGCCCAGCTTGACCTCCATGGACGGCTTGACCGAGTTCGCCGGGATGTCGGCAGGGCTGTCCATGACGGACTTGGCGAACTTCACGGTGAGGTCGAAGCCGCCGCCGTTCTTCCTGGCATTGATCTTCACCGGGGAGACGGCCTGCTTGTCGCCGATGGGAGTCTTGCAGGAGTAGGCGACCTGGACTTCCTTGCCCTCGAAGTCGGTCTGGCCACCACCGCCGCCGGAGCCGCCGCCCGAGGCCGTGGAACCACCGGACGCCGTGGAACCGCCCGAGCCGGTGCTGCCGCCGGAGGTGGTCGTCCCACCGGACGTGGTGGTACCGCCCGATGTGGTGCCGCCCGACGCCGTCCCGCCCGAGCCACCGGAGGTGGACCCGCCCGAGCTGGTGCCGCCCGATGTGGTCGTACCGCCCGAACTGCCGCCGCCGTCCGTGACCTTGACCTTCGCGCCCGGCTGCACCGTCTCCTTCGGCGCGCACTTGGTGTCCGTCGAGATCGGCTTGGAGACGTTGATGGTGTACGTGTCCGGCGTCAGCGTGATCTCACCGGCCGCCGTCAGCTTGAGCTTCCCCTTCATCTCCGACAGCACCATCGGGCTGTTCTTGGGGATGGGCGGGTTCTGCCGCGGCCCCTCCACCGCCAGATCGGCGGTCTGGGCACCGGCCACCTTGACCGTCCCCGTCGGCTTGACGGTGTCCTTCTCCAGATCGAGGACGTCCGGATTCTTCGAAGCGGCCTCGACGGTCTTCCAGACCACTTCGATCTCGTCGCCGACCTTCGCCTCCGCGGGCGCGGTGATCTGGACCTTCGTCGTGCCCTGGACGGGCGGCATCCCCGAGATCGGCGGGGGGATGCACTCCGTCTTGTACGACACCTCGGCGGCGTGGGCCGGACCCGCGGTCAGCAGGATCCCCGCGCCGCAGAGCATCAGCGCGACCCCTGCCGCGCTCATCCTCCGTTGCGTGCTCACGTGTGTCCCTTCGTCGTGGATCGGTTCTCTGACGGTGCGGAGTCGGGGGTGAACCAGGGCAGCACGGCAGGGCCTGCCGGGCCGCGCGGCGCCGTGGTGCCGTTCGCCGCCGTGGCGGCGGGCGAACCGGCGGTGCCGGTGGAGGAGGGGCGGGCCGTACGGTGCCGTCCACCGGCACGCAGGGGCTGCCCGGCGCGCGGCCGTACCCGGTCCACGATCGCCATCCCGGTGCGGAACAGACCGGCGGGCACGACCACGGCGAGCAGCACCCAGAACAGCGTCACGCCCCACGGCCGGCTCACGCCCCACGGCTGTTCGGCGAGGACCTTGGAGCCGTACCGCACGGAAATCTGGTAGTCGCCGTGTGCACCGGCGGGGAGTTCGACGGGGAGGCGGACCTGCGCCTTCTTGCCGGGCTCGACGGTGCCCCGCCACTGCCGTTCCTCCCACTGGGGAGCGAACACACCGTGCGCGGTGCCGACGTGGAAGACCGGGTCCCGGACCGGTGCGGAGCCGAGATTGCCGACGGTGAAGGCGAGTTCACGGCCGGGAGGGGCGCCGAACCACACCAACAGGCCGCTGGAGCCGCGTAGTTCGACCGTGGCGAGTACGGCGAGCCGGCCGCCGCCGGAGGCCGGCTGGGGCAGCGGGGCGCTGGGATGGCCCGCGACGGTGAACGGGGCGTCCACGGCGGCCTGTTCACCGGTGACGGTGGCCACGTGCACCACACACGGGCAGGGCTTCGGGGGCTCGGCGACGGGCAGTTTCTTGCTGAAGGTGCCCTTGGCGTCGGTGGTGACGGCCCGGCCATCGGCGTTGGCGCAGGCGTTGGTGCCGCCGATGACACCGCGGTCGGGCGCTGACTGGCCGCAGATCAGCAGCATCAGCAGGGCGTTCGGCCGCCATCCGGTGCCGCTGACGGTGATGTCGCCGCCCTTGCCCGCCTGGCTCGCCGAGAGCCGGACATCGGGCCTGGTGTCCGCGGCGGCGTGCGGGGTGGGCGTGACGAACGGAGCGGAGAAGGCCAGAGCGCAGACGAGCAGCAGCGCGGGCAGCCGGGGACGGGTCCGGGACCAGGGCCGGGACCAGGGGCTGGGCCGACCAGGCCCGGTCCGGAGAGAGGGCCAGGTCCGGGTCAGAGGCCGCGTCCGGGTCAGGGGCCATGTCCGGGTCAGGGGCCATGTCCGGGTCAGGGGCCATGTCCGGGTCAGGGGCCATGTCCGGGTCGGCGTGGTCGCAGGGCCGTTCACCGCGTGACTCCCACCGTCGCCGTGTCCTGTCCTGCCGTGGTCTGCTCCGCGGCCGCCGCGGGGCGGCCCGCGCGCCGGTGCCGTACCCGCCACAGCGCCGTTCCCCCGGCGACGGCCGCGAGCGCGAGCACACCGCCCGTCACCGCGCCCCGGGAGACGAACAACGCCGAGGTGGTCGCCTCGGCATGGACGCCTCCCGCGGCCGTCACCCGGAGGAAGACCTCGGCGGATTCGAGCGGGGGAGGGTCGGGCCAGGGCTCGCTGAGTTCGACCCGGCGGCCCGGCGGCAGTGTGACGGGCAGCGGTCCGGCCGGGGGTGCGAGGAGTTCACCGGTGAGTCCCTCGGCACGCAGCGCCAGCCGCGGCGCGAGCACCGTGTTACCCCGGTTGACCAGGGTGTAGTGGATCCGCTCGCCGTCCACCCGGACGTCCTCGACGGTGAGCGCGGCGAGCCGGGGGCCGGTGACGCGCAGATGGACCCGCACGGCGGACTCCCGGCCGTCTGCCGTCGCCACGATCACGGCGGTGTGGTCGCCGGGCGTCGCGGACGACGGAACGGTGACGGCGAAGGGGACGTCGGCGCGGGTGCGGGGCGGGACGGTCAACCGGTCCGAGGCGAGCGTGAGCCGGTGAGCGGTGCCGCCGTGGTCCGCCCGGCTCCCCGTACCGCCGTGTCCGGGGCGGCTTCCTGCCCCCACCCCTGCGCCTTCCCCGCCGCTCCCCCGCACGCTCAGCCGCACGGTCAGCGGCTTGTCGCCGGGGTTGGTCACGGACAGTGCGTCCTCCTGCACAGTGCCGGGCGGACCCTCCAGATAGGCGTACGGCCTGCCACCCGCGGCGGGCTGCGCCGTCCACGGGGGCCGTGCGCCCGCCGCCCCCGGGGCGGCCGGTCCGGCGGACACCCCGGACCCGGACGACCCGGCCGCTCCGGCGGGCACGGCTGTGGCCAGCGCACAGAGCACTGCGGCGGCGGCAGCGGCGATCACGGCTCCCCCGGCGGATCAGCTCGCGGACCGGGCGCCGCGGCGCGTGAGCCACAGCGCTCCCGCCGCTCCGGCGAGCAGCACGGTGCCGCCCAGGGTGCCGAGTGCGATGGCCGAGTCGACCGGCCCGGTCCTGGGCAGTTCGCCACCCGAGCCAGAGCCAGAGCCGGAGCCGGAGCCGGAACCCGAGGCCGTCTCCGTGTCGCTCGAGCCGCCCCCGCCGCCCGAGCCCTGGACATCGAGGGTGAGCGAGGGCTTCGGGTTGTTCTTGGGGGTGCAGGTGGTGGTCGTCCCCAGGGCCTTGATGGTGAGGACACCGGCCGTGAAGGTGACCTTGCCGGACTTCTTCGGGGTGTACGTGCCCGACAAGTCACTGATTTTGATGGGGGTGTTGGGCGGGATCGCCTCGGAGTTCGCCGGGCCGGACACCGCCACGGTGCCACTGTCCGCCCCACCGATTCCGATCTTCGCGCTGGGATTCATCGCGCCCTTGCCCAGTTCGACCGGGCTGGACGAGACGCCCTTCTCGAAGGACATGGTGAGCCGGTAGCCGCCACCGCTCTTGACGGCCTTGATGTCGATCGGTGATACGGCCCCTTTGGGCCCGATCGGCGTCTGGCACTGGTAGTTCACATCGACGACTTGGGCATGGGCGACGGGGGCGGTCGTCATGACCACCGAGCCCGCCACCGCGAGCATGAGAGCTGTCCGCTTCCGGTATGACACCTCGAGCCCCCTCAAGGCCGGAACGCCGCCAGATGTTACTGACGGCACATCAGATCGGGCGCTCAAGGTACGCCTGGGCCCTGATGGAGGGAAGACAAAGAGCACGACGGATCGCCGTGCTCCACAACAGCTTCAAATACCGGCGGGGACACCGCGGTTCCGAACGCCGCCGGAACCGCGGCTCGCTAGGAAGGCGCCGCGAGCTCCGCCCACACCGTCTTGCCGGGCGCACCGGGAATCCTCCGCACTCCCCAGTCCAGACAGAGCCGCTGCACGATGAACATCCCGTGCCCGCCGGGGCGGCCCGCACGGTGCGGGGTGCGTGGTGCGGGGTGGCCGGTTCCGCGGTCGGTGACCTCGAGGCGGAGCACCTTGCCCTGGTACGCGACGCGCAGCTCCTCCGGACCGTCGGCATGCAGACAGGCGTTGGTCACCAGCTCCGATACGACGAGCAGCACGTCCTCGGCCGCGGCACGGCGATCGGCGGACGGGGCGGGAAGCCAGCCCCAGTCGTACAGCGCCGTCCGCGTGAAGTCGCGGGCGAGCGGAACGATGCCGCTCGCGTTCGCCAGAAGAAGGGTGCGCACCAGGCCGTCACGGACGGCCGAGGAGGGCCCGGCGACCACGGAGGCGTCGGCGGGAGCGCCGTCCGGTTCCGGGCCGCGGTCGCCCGGCGGATGCTGCCGGGTGGTGCTCATCAGCGCTTCACCTCACCGATTCACCAGTTCGCGATTACGTCAGTACAGAGCGTGGGGAGGAGCCACGTGGGTCTGCGGGGGTCTTCTGCCCGGCCGAATCGTGACAACACCCGATCAGCCGGACCGGAATCGGCGGTCAGTCCGCCAGTGCCCCTTCGAGGGAGTCGTGGACGGTGAAAACCGCCTCGGCTCCTGTGATCTCGAACACCCGGGCCACGGCGGGGAGCATTCCGGCCAGATGGACCGAACCCCCCGCTGCCTCGGCTTTCAGCCGGGCGCCCAGCAGTACGTTGAGACCCGTGGAGTCACAGAACTCGAGGCGTGAGCAGTCCACGACAAGGCGTGTCCGGCCGTGGTCCACGGCATTCTCGAGTGGCGCACGCAACAGTTCGGCCGTGTGGTGATCGAGCTCACCCGCCGGCGTAACGATCTCGCTTCGGCCCTCGGTCCTGGCTTCCACCCGAAGCCGGACCGGATTGGTGCTCCTGACCGTCCCGCGGTCCATGCCCACCCTCTTCGCCGATGTCGCCGATGTCTTTGACGTCCGTAGAACAGTACGCCTTCCTTACGTCGAACGGCACCCGAACTCCCTTGCAAAAGGGACTTATATGACATTCGACACTTGCCACATCCAGCGAAAACCGGGTAGGGCTAGTAAGGACACCACCGACACCGCCGGCTTTGGAGGCGCCGCTCACCGCACGAACGGATCAGGCATCGGCAGCCATAAGCCGAGAACGATGGAGGAGACCATGTCACCCCGGCTCGACGAAACGCGGACCCCGCACGCGACGTCGACACGTCCGCACGATCACCTCGACCGCACTTCCCCGCTCGGCCACCCCACGCAGGCCGGGCACACCGAGCACACCGGAACGCCCGAGCACCTCGAAGAGCTCGACCTTCCGGACATCCCGCCGTTCGACGAAGTCGGAGCGGTGGACGCCCGCGCGCTGTCCAAGACCCTTTTCGCCCGCCTCGAAATCCTCGAGGAAGGCACCCACGAGTACGCGTACGTCCGCAACACGCTCGTCGAACTCAACCTGGCGCTGGTCAAGTTCGCCGCCTCACGGTTCCGCTCCCGCAGCGAACCGATGGAGGACATCATCCAGGTCGGCACCATCGGCCTCATCAAGGCCATCGACCGCTTCCAGCTCAGCCGCGGAGTCGAGTTCCCGACCTTCGCGATGCCGACCATCGTCGGCGAGATCAAGCGCTTCTTCCGCGACACCTCCTGGTCCGTGCGCGTACCGCGCCGCCTCCAGGAGCTCCGCCTCGACCTCGCGAAGGCGGGCGACGAACTCGCCCAGGAGTTCGACCGGGCGCCGACCGTGCCCGAGCTGGCCGAACGGCTGGGCATCAGCAAGGACGAGGTCGTCCAGGGCATGGCGGCGAGCAACGCGTACACCGCGAGCTCGCTGGACGCCCAGCCGGAAGAGGACGACTCGGAAGGCGCGCTCGCCGACCGCATCGGCTACGAGGACCACGGCCTCGAGGGCATCGAGTACATCGAGTCGCTGAAGCCGCTCATCGCCTCGCTGCCGCCGCGCGACCGCAGGATCCTCTCGCTGCGCTTCGTCGCGGGCATGACCCAGTCGGAGATCGGCGACGAACTCGGCATCTCCCAGATGCACGTGTCCCGGCTGCTCTCCCGCACCCTGCGGAAGCTGAGAAAGGGTCTCACCCTCGAGGAGTGACCGTCCGGCGCTGCTCACGAGGCCTTCGCAGGCCCCTTCCGAAGGGTCCATTCCGTCAAGGGATGGGCCCTTCCGCCGTATTGACGGTGCGGTCCGGTATGCGCCACATTGAGCCCGGGGCTCAGGGGGGACCGTATGGCGATCGGTTGGGCGCTGGAAGCGCGGATGCGTGACCGCCTCGGCAGGGAATGCCTGTATGTGCCGTCGTGCCGATTCGGGCTGTACGTGGCGCTGCGCCACTGGTGCAGACCCGGCGGCCGGGTGCTGATGTCGCCCGTCAACGACGACGTCATCTTCTTCGTGGTGCTCGCCGCGGGACTGCGGCCGGTGCAGGCGCCGCTGGACGCCCGGGACGGGTCCATCGACCCGTCGGCCGTGCCCGAGGCGGTGTGGCGCGGTCTGTCGGCGGTCCTCACCACGAATCTGTACGGCAACCCCGACCCGGCGCCCGCGCTGCGCGCCCGCTGTGACGCCCTGGGCATCCCGCTGATCGAGGACGCGGCGCACGCCATCGGGTCACGGGTGGCGGGCCGTCCGGTCGGCGCCTACGGCGAGGCATCGGTCTTCTCCCTCTCCAAGCACACCGCGGCCAAGACCGGCGGCTTTCTGTCCGTCGCCGACCCGGCGCTGCGCGATGCGCTCGAGGAGGCGCGCGACGACCTGCTCCTGCCGTCGCGTGCGGCGTCCGAACTCGCCTACGCCCTGCGGCCGTACGCGGAGGCCGGGGTGCGCGGGCTGCGGCTGGTGCGGGCGGCGCGCGCCGTGTTACGGCTGCTCGGCAGGCAGGAGCGCGAGGAGATCCGGATGCCACTGCGGGCCGGTGAGCTCGAGCGGGCGATCACCGCGGCCCCCGCGCTCGGGTCCTTCCACTCCTGGGTACGGGTCGACATGCACGACTACCGCATCGCGCCCGGACCGGCCCGGCTGCGGCGCACCGCCCGGCTGCTGGACGGCCTGGACGAGCGCCTGACCGCCCATCTCGCCGGTACCCGGCAGCTGTCCGGCAGCCCCTGGGGGGTGCCCGGGCCGGGTCCCGTCCAGCCGCTGTTCCGCGTACCGCTCCTGGTCGAGGACCGGGACGCGGCGGTCGCGGCGCTGGCGCGCCGGCGCATCACCACCGGCTATCTCTACGATCCGCCGCTCGACGACTACGCGTCCGAGCTGTTCACGGACCCCTCCCCGGACCCCGGACCGGCGCGCTGGTTCGCCCGCCACGCCCTGCCCGCGGACCCGCTGAAGGCCGGGCGGATCCTGACGGTCCTGCTCGAGGAGGGCATACGGCCCGCCGAAGCGGCGCCCGCCGCCCACCGGGCCGGTACCCCGGCCGCAGCTCCCCACCGGGACACCGCCAGGAGCGTGCGCGGGGATCCGCACCGGGACCACGCGCGTGAACGGCCCGCACATGCGCAACCGGACACCGCCCGCGAACGGCCCGGCCCAGCGCACGGGGACACCGCCGGTGGCTGATACGGCGAAGCTGCCCAGACCGGCCGCCCCCGAGGAGTCCGCGGCCGCGCCGGAGCACACGGACACCGAACGGCCCGGCGGGGACTCGATGTTCCGCAACGCCTATGCGCTGATGCTGTCCACCGGCGTCTCGGCCGCGCTCGGGCTCGGATTCTGGCTGGTGGCCGCGCGGTACTACACCGAGGAGGCGGTCGGTCAGGGCTCGGCGGCCATCGCCGCGATGAGGCTGCTCGCCTCGGTGACGGCCACGACGATGATCGGTGCCGTGGTGCGGTACGTTCCGCGGGCCGGCCGGGCGACCGGGCCCCTGGTGTGGCGGACGTACGCGGTCAGTTCGGCGGTCGTGTGCGTGGCCTGTGCCTGCTTCCTCTTCACGCTCGACCTGTGGGGGCCCTCGTACGCGCCGCTGCACGGTCCCACCGCGGGGCTGCTGTTCGCCGCCGCCTGTGTCGCCTGGGCGCTGCTGACCCTGCAGGACGGGGTGCTGACCGGGCTGCGGCAGGCGGTGTGGGTGCCCGTCGGCAATGCCGTGTTCTCGATCGGCAAGCTGCTGCTGCTCGCCGTGTTCGCCTCCGCCCTGCCCGTGCTCGGCATCTTCGTCTCCTGGGCCGCGGCCATCGCGCTGTCCGTGCTCCCGCTGGGCTGGCTGGTCTTCCGCCGGCTCATCCCGCGCCAGGCGGCGGCCGACCACGACCGCGAGCCGCCGCGGATGCGGGACATCGGGCGCTTCCTGGCCGGGGACTCGGTCGGCGCCCTGTTCTCGCTGGCGATGATCAACCTGGTGCCGGTGATGGTCGCCGTGCGCTTCGACGCCGAGCACAACGGCTTCTTCTACATCGCGTACACCGTCGGCGGGACGATGGAGTTCATGGCCATCAACATGGCCTCGTCGCTGACCGCCCATGCCTCGCACAGCCCGGAGAGCCTGGCGGGGGGCGTGCGCGGTGCGCTGCGCAGGATGGCGTTACTGCTGGTGCCCGTCGTGCTCGTCCTCGTGGTCTTCGCACCGCAGATCCTCGCCCCGTTCGGACCGGACTACGCGGAGCACGGCACGACGGTGCTGCGGCTGCTGGCGGCGGCCGCGCTGCCCCGCGTCGTCGTCGAGCTGTACATCGGGGTGCTGCGCGTCCAGGGGCGTACGGGCGTACTGGCGGTGCTCCAGGGAGCGATGTGCACGCTGGTGCTGGGCAGCGCGGCGGTGCTGCTCGGGCCCGCCGGCATCTCGGGTGCGGGGCTCGCGGTCCTGCTGTCCATGACGGCCATGGCCGTCGTCTCGGCGCCGGGGATCAGGACCGCGCTGGCGGGGCACGAGCCGCGACGGAGCCGTGCCCGGCCTTCCGCGGGGTTCCTTGACCGGCTGCCCGCGCGGCGGCGCCCCGCACCCGAGTACGGCACCACCTGGGCGCGCAGGGCCGCCGAACGGCGAACGGCGCGGTCCGCCGGGGATGGTGTGCCGGGCGACGCGGAGGCCACCGGTGTGGACGCCGCCGACGCGGACCGGACCGTATGGGCACGGGAGACCGCGTATCTGCGCGGTGTCCACGAGAGCGCGACCCCGGCGTTCGGCCTCCCCGTGTACGTCCACCGCGACTCCCGGCCGCCCGCGCCGGACGGCCGGGACGACGAGTCCTGGCTCGCGCTCTGGCTGTGGCTGCTGCTGGCCCTCGCCGTCGCGCTGTTCTGGATCCCGCTGGTCCGGGCGGACGCGGTCGGCCCCGGACGGCTGTCCGGCACCGAGTTGCTGCGCGCCCTGCCCCCGGTCTCCGTCGCCGCCGGTGTGCTGCTGGTCGTGGTCCACTGCGCCGCCCTGTCGCTGCGGCGGCTGCGTCCGGAGCTGCTCACCGCCGCGCTGCTGACCACCGTGGCCGCCCTGCACACGGCGCCGTCGCTGCTCGGCGTCCGCCCCCGGCCCGCGGGCGGAGCGTGGCTGGAAGCGCTCGCCGGAGAAGTCGCCGCGGTGGCCGGGCAGTCCGGGCCGTCGGGTCGGCAGGACGTCCTCGCGGTGCTGCCGTTCGTGCTGCAGCTGCTGTCCTTGGGCCTGCTGGCGCTGTCCCTGGGCGGCTTCGGCGCCCCCGCCCGGTTCACGGCGGGGGCGGTGTGGGTGCTCGCGGTGGCGGGCTGGGCGGCGCAGGACGCCTTCGCGGACACCGCGCTGCCGGTGTTCCTCGGCTGTGCCGGGGCCGCCGCCGTCGCGTTGGTGTTCCGGCGGTTCGCGGGTGTCAGCGGGTCGGGACGGGCTGCTTGAAGTAGTCGTCCCGGCCGGCGATCCGGTAGCCCTCGAGCCCCGGTCCTTCGTCGACGGTCAGATCACAGCCCGCTCCCGGCACCGCGCGGTTCCAGTGCACCAGTGCCCGCACCCGGGGCAGGGTGGGGACGGCCTCGGGGATACGGGCGTACCAGTCGCGCTGGCGCAGTGGTTGCAACGGATCGGGGGCGGTCGCGAACTCCGCGAGCATCACCGGCTTGCGGTCGGAGACGTTGGCGCGCAGCCAGTCGTAGGAGGGGCGCTGACTGCGGTCGAAGTCCAGCCAGTTGGGCGACTTGTGGCAGAGGTAGTAGTTGTACTGGTCCATGCCGATCCAGTCCACGTAGTCGTCGCCCGGATACAGCTGCTTCATCAGCCCGGCGTTGCCGAGGTAGCCGGAGACGGTCCACACCCACACCACGTTGTCGACGCCGAGCGTGCGCAACCGGTCGTGGATGTGGCGGTAGGCGGCGACGAACTCCTCGGGGGTGCCCGCGCCTTCCCTGATGCGGAAGTCGGTCTCCTGGTCGAAGGAGAGGAAGAGGCGTTTGCCGTACGCCTTCAGCCGGCGGGCCTGCGGGTCGATGATGTCGCGGTCGTACTTCCCGGAGGCGATGTTCTTCCAGCCGAGCTGGGTCTCGGTCCAGCCGGCGTGGTGCGGCTCGGTCCAGACGGTGGACTCCCAGGCCAGCATCAGCAGCCGGTCGCGGCCCAGTTCCTGTTCGTCGGGGGTGAGCAGTTCGCCGTCCAGCGGAGTGCGGGACATGTCGTGGTAGTTGTAGACGAGGTCGAGCCTGCGGCCGATCTTCTTCTCGAAGGCGTACACCGCTTCGGTGAGGGAGCCGCCGGGCGCGTACGGAATGTACGCACCCCACCAGGCCCCGCAGCGCGGCTCCAGTTTCGCGGTGGGGGCGCAGGACCCCTCGGGGAGCGCCCCTGACGCCGCGTTGCCGGGCAGACCGTGACCCCCCGGAAGGCCGGGGTCGTCCTCCTTCCCGTCCCAGCGGGCGATCCACACCCCGAGTCCGGCGAGCAGTGCGCCGACGGTGGCGAGGACGATGGCGGCGTACGTCCCCCTGGAACGTACCGACCGTGTCGTGTGGGCTCCCGTCATCGGCCCCTCCCGGGGCCGGTTTCGGCGGGCGGTACGTCCTCGGCGTCCTGTGCCGACCGCGGCGCGCGGGCACGCTCGGCCGCTCCCCGGGTGGCCGCCGGCAGCGGCAGTCCCGGCAGGGCGGCCGCGACCGTGGCGAACCCGGCGAGCGACGCCAGGAACGCCGTGGCGGAGAAGGCCTGCACCAGCAGCAGCGAGGTGGCCGTGAGCACGCCGAGCGAGAGGCTGATCGGGGCGGCCAGCGCCAGCGCCTCGAGCCGGGCTCCCGGCCGCAGCCCGTCCGGCTGCGGATACAGCAGGGCGAGACCGGGCCCGAGTACGGCGAAGGCCAGCACCGGGATCCAGCGCAGCGGCGAACCGCCGGGCAGCGAGGTCGCGGCGAGGGCGATCCAGCCGGAGACGCCCAGGGCTGCTCTGGGCACGAGTCGGTTCAGCTGCGTGGTGTGCATGGCGACCTCCCTGTCACCGGGCGGGTCCCGGGGCTGCCGGGGTGTACTCGAGGACGAGGCCGTGCTCGCTCTCCTCCACGGCGCGGAAGAGCGGGGATGCTTTGAGGCGGGCCTTCAGCGTGGTGAAGCCACCGGGCGGCAGATAGCCCTCACCGGTGACCGCCTCCTCCTGGGTCGGGGTGAGGATCACGTAGGCGGGCCGTCCTTCGGGGATACCGCGGGCCAGATAGCCGGCCGGGTCCCGCAGCATCGTGAGGTTCTCGGGCACGTCCTGCTCGGTGAAGAACCAGCGCTCGAAGTGGTCGTAGCGGTGGTACGCGCCGGGGAACGACCCGGTGGTGGCGAGGATCAGCGCCCCGTCGGGTGCACGGTCGTACGCCCGCTCGGTCAGCGCGATCTCGGCGGGCGGTGCGTAGTGCATGCCTTCCTTGCCGTAGTACGAGGGCAGGAAGCCGGCCAGCAGGGCCGTGAGGGCGAGGGGCAGGATGGCCGGCGCGGCCCGGCGGGCGGCGCGGTGGGCCCTGCCGCTGCCGCCGGCCGCCGGGACGAGCGCGGCGGCGGCGAAGAACGCGGTGCCCGGCAGCCCGAACAGATAGACGCGGAAGAGCATTTCGCCGCCGTAGTCGTTGACGGCGAACATGGGCACGGGCGCGGCGGCGGCGAGCAGCAGGGGCAGGGCGCTTCGGGTGAGCCGGCGGCGCAGCAGCACCGCGGAGCCGGCCAGAAGGGCCAGCACCAGCACCATCAGGATGTTCGCGGTGCCGACCAGCTCGGGCCCGGGGCCGGTCGGTTCGCCCGCGTAGCCCGCGCGGGAGTTGGAGAGCAGATCGCCCGCCGACTCGCGCAGGGTGCCGAGCGTGTCCAGGAAGAGCACCCGGCCCATCGTGAGGTCCCAGACCACCATGATCAGGCCGGTGACGGCGAGCAGCCCCCAGTTGCGGTAGCGGCGGGTGAGGCTCAGCGCGCCCAGTGCCGCGCACAGCATCACCGGCGTGAGCTGGTGCGATGCGTTGATCGCGGCGATCAGCGGGGCGATGATCACGACGGCGACCGCCCGCTGCCGGGTCCCGGTGGGCGGCGGCACCGTGGCGGCGGCAGGGTCGAGCCTGCTCCGGTCGCGCAGCGGTCCGGCCGATCCGGGCTTCACGAAGTGCCGTACGACGACGGCGAACACGGTCAGATAGAGCAGATACGAGAAGCCCTGCGGAGAGAGGTAGTCCTGCCCCACCCAGTTGGCGAGCTGGAAGATCCACACGGCCGTCCACACCAGGCGCCAGTCGTCGCTGAAGGTGCGGTAGAGCAGCACGAGCACCGGCAGGGTGAGCACACCCAGCACGACAGGCGCCCAGTTGACGTACGAGGCCGCCGCTTCGATCCCGAAGGCCTTGACCAGGGCCGCGTTGAGGGAGAAGAAGCCCGGCCACTGGTCGTACGCGGACATGCCGCCGGACAGCTCGGCGGTGGGGTGGACGGCACCCTCGGTGAGAATGCGGGTGATCACCGCGTCGTGCTTGGACGCCCATGCGTAGCGCACGGAGTCGTAGAGCAGCGCGGGCGGCGCCTTGAGCGCGACGAGCGTGGCGAGGCAGTACGCGGCCGGCCACCAGGGTGCGGTGCCGGCGCGCCGCAGCGCGACCAGGAAGCCCGCGGTGAGCACGGCCAGCGCGGCGTAGAAGGCGGGTGGGAAGCGGTCGAGCAGACCGTAGTCCCCGATGTGGCGGAAGTCGGTGCGGGGCACGGCGTACAGCCACAGCGCCGTGGCCACCAGCAGCGGCAGCCAGCTGAACAGGGTCCCCGGGTCGGTCAGCCAGGCCGGACGCGGCCGTCTGCCCGGGGGCGCCGCGCCGGACGCGGTGCCGTTCTTCTCCGTCGTCTCACCGGTTCCGTCCGCGGGCGGCAGCACACGGCTCCCGGTGACCGCTGCGGGTACGCGTTGCTGCACGGTGCGACTCCCCCCACGGATGTGGTCGCGGCCGTCACGCCGCATGTCCCCTTCAGCGAAGTATAGGAATCTGGTGCACATTTGGGCGGCTCTCGCACATATACGCGCCAGGTTCACTGCTCACCCGGCGAATTCCGGGCCCCTCACCACCGCCCGTGCCCGCCGCCACAGCCGCCATCCCATCGTCGGAAGCGAGTCCGGGTACGGAGCGGCGGGTGCACCCGTGCCCTCCATCCAGGCCTCGATGTCGGCGACGGTGTGACCGCGCCGCAGGATCAGCCGGGCGATGCGGTACGCCTCGTCCCGCTCCGAGCTGAGCGCATGGCGTACGGCGACGGCCGACTCGTATCCGGCGGCGCGGGCGGCGCGGCGTACGGCACGGCTGTTGTAGCCGTGCGGGTAGGCCAGGTGCCGCACCTCGTGGCCGAGCGTGTCCTCGAGGACGGCCTTGGAGTGGCGCAGTTCGTCGTGCAGGCGCCGTGGCCGGAGGGTGTCCAGCTGCGGGTGGGTGACGGTGTGCCCGCCGATCTCCATGCCGTACTGCTCCAGCAGCGGCGCCTGGGCCAGCGTCATCATCGGGGCGGGCGGCAGCAGGCTGCGCAGACCGGGGGTGATGGCGCCGGTGGTGAGGTAGGCGGTGGCGGGCAGTTCGCGGGCGGCGAGCGCCTCCGCCGTGGGTCCCGGCAGATCGGCGAAGCCGTCGTCGAAGGTGATCAGCACGGGGCGGGGCGGCAGCGCCCCCTTGCCGCACAGCCGGTCGCACAGGGCGCTGATCGTCACCGGCGTCCGTCCGCTGGCCTGGATCGCGTCGAGCTGGGCGGCGAAGTCCCGTGGTGTGACGGTGAATTCGGCGATCCAGCCGGGAGGGTCGTCCATCACCGCGTGGTAGAGCAGCACGGGAATACGGGCGGACGCCGGCGCCCCGCCGCCGCTCATCGCGCCTCTCCGGTCGCCCACGGGAGGGGCATGCCGCGCACCCGCCGGCGGGCTCTGGCGTAGCCGACCGGGCCGAGCAGCATGCCGCGGCGCTCCAGCCTGGACAGTTCCCGGGGCCAGGGGTACCGCTGGGCGCCGTGCTCCCCCGGGACGCCGTCCTGTCCCTCGTCCTGTCCCCCGTCCCGCCGGGCCGTCATCGCCCGGGCATGGGCGAGGCCGCGGGGCAGCCGGGCGAGCAGCGCCGGGAGCAGGGCGGGCCGGCGGGCGATCACGGCGGTGAGATAGGCCGTGAGCCCGGCGCCATAGCCGTACGCCTGGTTGCGCAGGTCCTGCGGGGTCTCCCGGTGGTGGTGCCAGACCAGGGCGTCCGGGGTGTAATGCAGCCGGTGGCCGGCGGCGAGGATCCGCACGAAGGCGTAGAGGTCGTCTCCGCCGCGGGCGGGGGTGCCGGTGCCGGTGGCCGGGTCGAAGCCGCCGATACCGCGCAGTGCGCGGGCGCGGAAGGCCATGTTGGCGCCCGATCCGAAACGTCCCGCGGTGAACGGGAACAGTGGTTCGCCGGCCGGCGGGCGCGCCGGGTCGTAGGTGCGCGCGGTGAATCCCTTGGCGAAGCCCCCGTGGCTTTCGAGGAGGATCTGGGCGGGCGTGGTGAGCCGAGCCGGGAGGATCAGCCCGGTCGCACAGCCGATGCGGTCATCGTCGGCGAACGGCGCGCTGAGTGCGGTGAGCCAGTGGGGGTCGGCGATGACGTCGTCGTCCGTGAAGGCGAGGACGGCCCCGTCGGCGGTGGCGACGCCCCGGTTGTGCGCGGCGGCGAGACCCGGCACGGGTTCGCGGACGTAGCGGACACGGCCGGCGTACGCGCGGGTGACGAGATCCCGGGTGGCCTCGGTGACCGGTGCGTTGTCGACGACGACGATCTCGAAGTCCGGGTGGTCCTGGGCGAGCAGTGAGTCGAGGGCGCCCGCGAGTTGCCCGGGGCGCTCACGGGTGGCGACGACCACGCTGGTGCGCGGCGGGTCGCCGCCGGGCGGTCGCGGGGGCGGGACCGGTGTTCCACCGAGCCGCCGACGGGCGAGGGCCGCGAGGGCGGTGGCCGGGTCGGCGCCTTCGGGGACGCTCCCGGTGAGGGTGGCGACGGGCCGGCCCCTCAGACGTACGAGCACGAACACCTCACCGGCGACCGGGGGCGGCGACCCCGGGCCCGGCCGCAGTGCGAGTCCGGCGCTGCCGGCCGGTCTGTCCTGTCCGCCGGAGCCGTCGGAGCCCTCGCCGTGGCCGTCGTGGCCGTCGTGGCTTTCGTCGAGCGTGTCGAGATCGAGTTCGGCGACCTGGAGCATGTACGTCCCCCCGGTACTGCTGTGGTGTGTGGGCGCGCCGGTCAGTTGCCCCGCAGCCGGCCGATCTGCTTCAGCGTCCGCTGCGCGTACCGGGCGAGGCGTGGCCGGTCGCGTACGTAGCCGTGGGCGCGGCGGACGGGCTCGCGGCCCAGCCGGTGCAGCGCGGCCCTGGCTCCCGGCCGCGCCGACGAGCCTTCGTGGACACGGAGTTCGCCGGTCTTGAGGGAGTCCTTGTACTCGGCGGCGCCCCGGCCCAGGTCGAGCATGCCGATGCCTTCGGCGGAGGCTGCCTCGGCCATCCGCAGATGCAGGATCAGTCCCGGCGAGTACCTGGCGAACTCGGTGTCGTACGCGGGGAACCAGCAGGACAGTACGGTGCGTGAACGCAGCCCGAAGTGGGCGGCGACGGGCCGGTCCGCCGCGTACAGCACCGACAGCACCCCGGAGCAGCCGGGGGTACGGGTGCCGTGGAGCCGCCGCACGAGGGCGCTGATCCAGTCCTGGGCGAAGCGGTCACGGCGGCCCGTCCTGCGGTACTGCGCGGACTTCCACTCCATGAGGGTGCGCAGCGCTGCCGGATCGCGCTCGTCGAAGACGAACCGCACCGTGTCACCGGTCTGCCGGCCGAGCTTGCGCTCCTTGGCGGTGGTCGTCCGGTGGAACTTGGGTGCCCGCCGCCGCAGATGCTCCTCGTAGGCGGCGTACCCCTCGCCGACGTCGATCACCGGCGAGCCGAACTCCCCGGTGCTGTCCGGGAGGAAGAGCGTCTGCCCGGCCTCGAGGTTGTCGAACTCCCATGTGGACAGCGAGCAGGCCCGCAGCAGTTCGCGCACCGGCAGCCGCAGCCCCGGCCGCAGCACGGCGCCCTGGCAGTCGGAGACTCCGAGGCCGATGGCCCGGCCGTGTCCGAGTGGGCCTTTCTCGTACGGAAAGAATCCGGCCGGGATCCCGTCCTCCTCGATGACCGCGACCCGCGCCCCCGGTCGCACACCGGCGACGGCGAGGGTGAACTCCGGTTCCATGAAGGCATTGGCGGGCGCTTCGGACTTGGCGCGCAGTTCGCGCCACGCCTCGCGCTCGCCCTCGTCCAGCTCCCCGGGCGTGATGACACGCATGCGCAGACCGCTCAACTCGACCCCCCGGTCTCCCCCTGAGCTTCCCCGGACAGGACGGTACCGGCCGAAAACGCCGCGCAACAGAGAGCGATGGTCAAGCTGTGACCAACCCGGGAAGACCTGTTGAGTCCTGTGAAAGACGGGACGAACGGGTCTCCGGTCCGGCGTCGGTCAGCCCGGGGCCCGGCAGTACGGCGCGTCCGGGCCCGTGCGGAGCCGAACCAGGCTGTGTACGCGATGTTCCCCGGCGGCGACCCTTTGTGAACTCCAGAGCGGTCAGACGACCTGAACGCCCCGGCGCCACACCTCGCCGACCAGCGGAACGCCCGGCCGGTACGCCAGGTGCACATGCGACGGGGCGTCGAGCAGGGCGAGATCGGCGCGGGCACCCGGGGCGAGGCGGCCGATGTCGCTGCGGCGCAGGGCGGCCGCGCCGCCTGCCGTGGCCGACCAGAGGGCTTCGTCCGGGGTCATGCCCATGTCGCGTACGGCGAGGGCGATACAGAACGGCACGGAGGACGTGAAGGACGACCCCGGGTTGCAGTCGGTGGAGAGCGCCACGGTCACGCCCGCGTCGATGAGCCGGCGGGCGTTCGGCCACTCGGCACGCGTGGAGAACTCGGCACCGGGAAGCAGGGTCGCCACGGTCTCGCCGTTCGCCAGCGCGTCCACGTCCGCGTCCGTGAGGTGGGTGCAGTGGTCGGCGGACGCGGCGCCGAGCTCGACGGCGAGCTGGACGCCGGGGCCGTAGGTCAGCTGGTTGGCGTGGACACGCGGGGCGAGGCCCTTCGCCATGCCCGCGGTCAGCACCGCACGTGCCTGGTCCCCGTCGAAGGCGCCCTTCTCGCAGAACACGTCCACCCAGCGGGCGTGCGGCGCGCAGGCGTCGAGCATCTCGCCGGTGACGAGGGCGACGTAGGCCGCGGGGTCGTCGGCGTAGTCCGGAGACACCACATGGGCGCCGAGGTAGGTGACCTCTTCGGTGTGCCGCGCCGCGATCCGCAGCGCCCGCTCCTCGTCGTGGGTGGTGAGCCCGTAACCCGACTTGGTCTCGAAGGTCGTGGTCCCCTGCCGGAGTGCCTCGCCCAGGTAGCGGGTGAGATTGGCTTCCAGCTCCGCGTCGCTCGCGGCCCGGGTGGCCGCGACGGTGGTGCGGATCCCGCCCGCGGAGTAGGCCCGGCCGGACATGCGGGCGTTGAACTCCTGGGTGCGGTCGCCCGCGAACACGAGGTGCGAGTGGGAGTCGACGAACCCGGGGATCACGGCCCTGCCGCCCGCGTCGTACGCCTCGTCGGCGCTCGGGGCGCCGGCTGCGGGTCCGGCCCAGGCGACGGTGTCACCGTCGAGGACCAGGGCGGCGTTCTCGATCAGCCCGAGGGGGCCGTTGCCGACGGCGGGGTCGTTGGTGACGAGGGCGCCGATATTGGTGATCACGGTGCTGGCCATGGTTACTCTCCGCAGGGTTTCCGTCCGGGCTCCGTCCCCTACGGCCAGGGGCAGACCTCGACGGCTCCCATGCTTCCACAGGGCCCCGGGGACCCAGCCCACCACCCTCCCGCCCTCCGCCCTCCCGCCCCAGCTCAGGGCGAATGTAGGGTCGGGCGCATGCCGAAGGAGCGATCAGCGGGACGTATGCAACGGGCCCTGCGCTGGTCGCGCCGGGTCATCGCCTGTGCCGTCAGCCTCTGCGCACTGGTGGGAGTGGTGCGCCTCATCGCACCCGCCACCGCCGGTCCGGACGGTGAACCGGCCGGTGTCCAGCGCCAGTTGGCGTTCATACGCACCGCTCTGGACGACGGAGCCGGCGACGAGGCGCAGCAGCTCTTCCCCGAGGGGTACTTCTTCCTGCACGCGCTGTACGGCCTGAGCTGGGTCGAGACCGGTATGCGCAGGCCGGAGGGCGAGCGGGCCGAGGCGTTGCGGGAGGCGCGCTGGGCACTGGAGAAGCTCGACTCCCCGTCGGGCCGCGCCCCCTTCAGCGCGCAGCTCGTCCCGTCGTACGGCGTCTTCTACCGGGGCTGGTCCAACTGGCTGCGCGGCGGCGTCCTCGGTCTGCAGTCGGCCGGGCACCGCGATCCGGCCGAGGTACGCCGGTTCACGGAGGACTCGCAGGCACTCGGCGCGGCGTTCGACGCCTCGAAGTCGCCGTACCTTACGGCGTACCCCGGCCAGGCGTGGCCGGTGGACTCCACGGTGGCGATGGCCTCGCTGCGGCTGCACGACCGGCTCCTTCCGCCCCGGTTCGCGGGGACGGCCGACCGCTGGCTCCGCGGGGTACGCGAACGGCTCGACCCGCGCACCGGACTGCTCCCGCACCGGGTCGACGCCGCCACCGGCGCCCCGGCCGAGGTGGCCAGGGCCACCTCGCAGAGCATGATCCAGCGCTTCCTGGTCGACATCGACCCGGCCTTCGCGAAGCAGCAGTACACCCGCTTCCGCGACCGGTACGTCGCCACCCCGCTGGGCCTCGGCCCCGCGGTGCGCGAGTACCCGGACGGCATGGACGGCCCGGCCGACGTCGACTCCGGCCCGCTCCCCCTGGGCGTGAGCCTGTCGGCATCCGTGGTCACCGCGGGCGCGGCCCAGGTCCACGGCGACGCCCCGCTCGCCGAGGGGCTGACGAACCTCAGCGAGCTGCTGGGCATGCCGGTGGACACCCCCTGGACCAAGCGGTACGCCTTCGGCCTGGTGCCGATAGGAGACGCGTTCCTGGCCTGGTCGAAGACGGCCCGCCCCTGGGTGACCGAGGACGCTCCGTCCCCGCCGCCCGCGAGCCTGTCGTGGTGGTGGCGGCTGCCGCTGCTGGTGATGCTGGCCGTCGTGGGCGTGGCGCCGTGGGTGCGGGCGCTGGCGCGCCGTTACCGGGGTCGGCGCGCTTCGGATGCTTTGGACGCGTACGACAGGGAGCCGGACCGGGCGGCGGAGCCGCAGCCGGGCTGAGGACCGCAGGGACTTGGGGGCACGGCAGGATGCCGGGACAGCCGGACGGTCTGTTCCTGGGCCGTCGGTCTTCCCAGCCTGTACGGCCCTGACCGAAGCCCGGAAACCCAGGCATCGGTGCTCCAGGAGCCGGTGCCGCAGGAGCCGGGGTCTCGGTGTGGGCCCCGCGGGCTCACCAGGGCCCGCAGGGTGCCTTCTGCGATGTCGTCCACGTTCACCATGCTCGCGGCGTCCTGTGCGGTGTATCGCAAGGCGGAGGATCGGCCTTGTACTGGATGTACTCGGGTGCTTCGACAACGCAGCGAGAGGCCGTGCAGGGCACCGCGAGCCGGTGAACCTATCCGGTCACAGCACTAGGTCGGCCGGGTTCGTGAAGCGTGCGTGGGTGAGGTCGGCGACGTCGGAGCGTAGGTACTGCACGACGGCGCTCCGCCCGTGCTGGCCGCCTTGTCGCTCGTCGATGGAGGTGTATGCCTCCAGCATCATGCGGACCGTGGCTACGTCGGATGACCCGGCGCGGCGGCCCATCGCGGTGCCTGTGAGGCGGTCTTGTGCCTCTGCTGCCTGGGGGAAGCCCAGAGGCAGGGCAGCGGCTGCCACGCTGTACGCAGCTCCGGTGAGGATCTTGCGGCGGTTGATGTCGGCCTCCCCGATACTTCGTCTCACGCTGCCTCGTGAGCCCTACGCAGTGCGTCTTTGTGCTCCCAGGACCAGGGTGCGTCCCGTAGGTCGTCCGGCAATCCAGCGAGTCCCGCTGTCAGATGGTCTGTCGCGTCACGGTAGCGCCCCAGTGCGAGGGTGCACAGGCCCATATTCAGGCGGTTGAATGCGGGGGTTAGCCAGTAGGCGGTTTCCGGGGGCGGCAGGGCAGCCGCCTTTTCCGTTAGCGCTTCGGCTTCATCGACTATCCGCAGCGCAGTGTCAATCTCGCCCAGTTCTGCCATTCCGGCAGCCGCTTGCAAATGGTCCCCGATGCGCTGAGCGGGGTGCGCCCCTGGTGTTTGTGCTGCGGCAGCGAACCAACGGGCGATGCCTTGGGGGCGTCCCTGTTGGCGAGCAATGTAGCCCTTGAAGTTGAGTGCCTGTGCCGCGAGGGCGCCGTTGCCGATCTCGTCCGCGAGTTCTAAAGCGTCGTTGAGGAGTCTTACGGCTTCCGTGTCTTTCCGGACCTGGGCGAGCATCCATCCCGAGAACTGGACGAATTCTGATGCGACTTCCGCGAGGCTGTCACGGTAAGGGCCACGGGCACCCTTGAGCATGCGCGTAACTTCCCTCATCTGCACCATGGTTGCCGGGATCACCGATTCCGGCTTTACGGAGTCGTCGAGGCGCCTATAGGCCGAGAGTACGCCGGCCAAGGCGTCGACTGTTCCTGAGTCCAGCCGGGAGGGCTGAGCGGCTGATTTGGCTACTCGACACTGGTCTTCTTCATTGAGCAGTGTTGCCGCTAAGGCCCCTTGCGCCTCGACCAGTTCGTCTAGCGCATCGGCGAGGTTCGCCGACGGGTTTTGCTTCCCGTTGAGGACGCGGGACAGATACGACACGTCGTAATTCATGGCGCGCGCGGCAGCCTTCATTGAATAGCCACTGCCCTGAAGGGCCCTGCGGGCGAGATCAGCAAAGTCACTCATCGTGAACCTCTGGGGGTTGACTGGTTGTGATTCCAGAGTAGTCAACGCGGGTCAACTCCCGCGTGGCCTTTGGAAGCGGAAGCGTGGTCAGGCGCAAGAACCCCCGCACCGCTGGAACGGCCGGGGGCGTGGCCGACGCTTCGAAGGAGCGACGACGTGACAGACCTTATCCACCGTGCACCCGGTTGGGTGGCAGCAATCCTGATCGGGCGGACGCCCGGCAGGCACAGGGCCCAGGTGCCCCAGGCCGCTACCCAGACGCCGGCCCCGCCCTCTCGCGATGTCTGGGGCGCGCGGCTGGTCGCGGCCCGCAGGGTCCGCGCGGAGCGTGCCCCGGTCGTGACGGTCCTGCCGGAGCCCCGCGCGCAGTGGTTCCCGCCTGCCCCGTGGGAACGACCCATGCCGCTGGTCCGGCCATATGTGCTCGCGACGCTGGGCAAGGAATGCCAGGGCCCGCAGTCGTGAGCGCCCAGGAGAGCACCCAGGCGCCGGAAGTCGGCACCCTCGCCCGGGACGTCACGAGTGACCGCGTGGGCATCGTGATGGCCTGCACGCGCGTGAACGTGTGGCTACGCCCGGAAGGTGGCGGACGGGAATGGACCACGCCGGTTGAGCACGTCGAACCCGTAGCCGAGAGCGCCCAGGCCATCAAGAAGCTCCGCACCAAGCTGACCTACGTAGATCGCCGTAGCAGGGAGACGCTGTGACCCGGTCCGTCATCCGATTCGTGAACCACACCATCCGGCACCTGCCGGACGGAGGAACCACGTTCGAGGCGTTCTGCACCGCACCCGACTGCGGACAGGACTCTGGCCCGCACGACAACCAGGAAGCGTCACAGGACTGGACCCTGCGCCATACCGGCCGCACTGGCCATGACGTCTTCCGCCGCGTAGTCACCGACCACGCGCGCGTAACACGCGACGCATAGCGCCCCAACACGACGAGCACCAGACCCGATGGCTGCCGTTCCGGGCAAAGGGCAGCACTGGCGCCGCGAGCGCCCCACAGAACGCCCGTGCCGGTGTGCTCCCCGTTCGCCCGGCACGGGCTGCGCCCCTCAACCGCCTCCCGTCCTTGCGTGGTTGAGGGGCGCTGCACCAACGGCGACGCCCGGGGCCCTCTTCCCTCCGAGGAGAGGCCGGGTAAAGATCGACGCCGCTCGTGAGACCGCTCAACCTGACCAGATAGGAGCACGACATGACCGTCCGCCTGGAGAACCCGACCATCCGCCCCTGGGGTGTCGGCCGACTCGCGCCGTACCCGACCACCACCCTCCGCCCGCACGCCACAGTCACCATCGACCCCGTCACCCAGACCGGCGTGTACCGCGACCGCAACGGCTTAGTCGTGGAGATGGGCAAGCATGGCACCAGCTCAGGAACCGAGACCTCCACCACCACCAACAGCGACAGTGCACCCGACCAGGGCCACGACCAGGACAGCAACCAGGACTGATGACCGTGACCGAGGAGAGGCCGGTACTCGTGGCCACCGAGGCAGACGACGTCACCGCCGACATGGTGATCACCTGCCTCAATCGGCGCAGTGTGCCGGTGGTCCGCTTCAACCCCGCCGACATCGGCGACGGACTGACGGTCTCGGCTCGGTTCGGAACCTGCCCGGCCACTGCGGTGGCCGGGCAGTTCCGTACCCCGTCCCGGACCATCAACCTGGCCCACGTGCGGGCGGTGTACTGGCGCCGCCCCTTCTGGCCCACCTTCAAGCACCTGGCCCCGAACGACGCCCAGTTCGCCGCAGCCCAGACCCGCTACGGACTCGGCGGCACCCTCTACGCACTCGACCGCCCCCTGTGGGTCAACCACCCTTTACGCAACGCCGCCGCCGACTACAAGCCCGCTCAACTCGCCCTCGCCCAGCGACTCGGACTCACGGTGCCACCGACCCTGGTCACCAACGACCCGCACGCCGCACGGGAATTCATCACCTCCCACAAACAGGTGATCTACAAGACCCTGCGGTGGACCCCATACGAGCGGGACGGCATCCCGGTCACAGGGTGGGCTGACCCGGTCACCGCCGACGAGATCGACGACACCATCCGCATCACCCCACACCTGTTCCAGGCCACCGTCGACAAGTCCGCCGACATTCGCGTCCTGGTCGTCGACCGGCAGGTATTCGCCGTCCGTATCGACTCAGACCTCTTGGACTGGCGCAAGGACTACTCGGCGATCACCTACAGCGTGGTAGACCTGCCAGACCGGATGCCTCAAACGCTCCTCGCCTACCTGGAGCACTTCGGCCTTGTCTCCGGGTCCTTCGACCTCGCCATCGATCGCGTCGGCGAACCCGTCTGGCTGGAGCTGAACCCGAACGGCCAATGGGGCTGGCTGGAGGAGAACACGGAACTCCCCATGTCCGCCGCGTTCGCCGACCTGCTCACCCAAGGAGGAACCCCGTGACCATCGACACCGCCGCGCACCGGCGCGCCCTCGCCGACCGGCTACAGCAGGGAGGCGTCCTCAGATCCCCGCAGTGGCGGGCCGCGGTCGAAGCCGTACCACGCGAGCTGTTCCTCAACCCCGGTGTCTTCCTCCCCGTCGACGGCGGCCGATGGCGACCGGTCACCTCCGTCGGAGCCGACCCCGCAGAGTGGGCGGAGATCGCCTACCAGGACCAGTCCCTCACCACACAGCTCGATGGCCACCTCACCGCCGACCAGACCAGCGAACCCGTCACCGGGTCGCCCACGTCCTCCTCCACCACGCCCGTGACCGTGGTCGGCATGATCGAGCACCTGGACGTGGACGACGGGAACACCGTGCTGGAGATCGGCACCGGCACCGGATACTCATCCGCGCTGATGTGTCACCGCCTCGGCGAGGACAACGTCACCACCGTGGAAGTCGACCCCGCGGTAGCGGCCCGTGCGGATGCCGCCCTCGAGACCGCAGGGTTCTCAACGTGGACCGTGACCGGTGACGGTCTCCTCGGCCACCCGCGCCGCGCACCGTATGACCGGGTGATCGTCACCTGCGCCGTGCGCCGCATCCCCTACACCTGGATTCGGCAGACTCAGCCGGGCGGGAACGTCCTGTCCACCGTCGGCGGCACCTGGGGGTACGGCACCGGCCTCGCAAAGGTCACCGTGAACGAGGACGGCACCGCTGAGGGACGGATCATCGGACGTTCCTCGTTCATGCAGGCCCGATCCCAGGCCGCCGCACCGGTGGCCGGCGACCTGTCCGCCCGCACCGCCTACGCCGACAGCGAGCGCGACGCGAAGATGTCGCCCAGGGTGCTGGAGGAATGGATGCCTGCCTTCCTTGCCCAACTCACCGCACCTGGTGCCCAACTCACCCGCGCCACGGCGTCCGACGGCACACGGCTCCTGTATCTCTTCGACCCTGACCGCGAGTCCTTCGCCGAGTTCACCGAGGCCGGATCAGCCTGGACCGTCCGCCAAGGCGGCCCCGTCAGCCTCTGGGACAACATCGAGGAGACGCTGACGGCATGGCAGGAGACCGGAAGCCCCGACATCACCGCCGTACGACTCCACATCACCGACCGAGCACACACTTACTGGATCGGCGGCCAGAAGATCACCGACAACGGACGCGACCGCTGGTTCGGAGACAAGTCCTCATTGCGGTGGGTACACCCCGTCGTATGACCGTGCGCCCTTGCGACGGCGCCTGCCCCGGACGTTGGTTTCTGTGGTGTGTGGGGCGACGACGGTGCAGTCTTCGGGATGGCGAGGGTGACGCCGCTGGTGACCTGGCAGCGGCGGCCGATGGCGACGCCGGGGCCGATGCTGATGTTGTTGCCGGTCTGGGTGTCGTCGCCGATGACGGCCCCGAACCGGGTCGTTCCGCAGCGGTAGAGACCGAGGCCGGTACGGATGATGACCTCGCGGTCGGGCTTGCGCATGTCGGTGGTCATGTTGATGGCGGCCACGGTGACGCTCGCCGAGAGGTGGACTCGGGCCCCGATGATCGTCCGGTTCACACCGATCCGGTGCCCCAGGACGGCGTCCTCTCCCACAAATGCTGCGGTGACCTCGCAGTTGAAGCCGACTTGGGCCCTTGCGCACAGGAAGCTGCCCTTGCGGATGGTGGTGAACTCGTGGACTTTGACGTCCGGGCCGATGATCACATCGTCTCCGCTGATCGCCGTGGGGTGGATGTATGCGCTCGGGTGGATGCGCTGGTCTTCCCCGAGCATGGTGAGGGCCTCGCGCTGGAGGCCGGGCCACTGGGCCAGGAAGTCGGCCAGGCCGAACTTCTCCAGGTCTCCGTACACCGTCGTGGCGATGGCCCCGGCGATAGGAGGGGTGACGTAGTCGCCAAGGATGATCCGGTCCAATTGTGTCGGCCCTTCTGATGAGTGCGGCAGCAGGTTTTCGCCGGGATACGCTCGCCGTTCGCCTGATGCCGGCTTGAGGGAAGTGGTGATGGATGTGACCAGGCCGCGTGTGGGTGTTGCCGTGCTGACCATGGGCGACCGGATGCCCGAGCTGCTGGCTCTGCTCAAGTCGGTGGCCAAGCAGGACGAGCCCGCCGCCCGCGTCGTCGTCGTCGGCAACGGGACGGCCCTCGCGGGGCTGCCGGAAGGCGTGATCGCGGTGGAACTGGACGAGAACCTGGGGGTGTCCGGTGGCCGCAACGTCGCCTGGCGGCGGCTGCGCGAGTTCGGTGATGTGGACGTGCTCGTGGACCTGGACGACGACGGGTTGCTGACCGAGGCGGACGTGTTCCGGCGGATCGCAGACCTGTATGAGGCGGATCCCCATCTGGGCATCGTGAGCTTTCGGATCGCGGACGAGACCGGTGCCACCCAGCAGCGTCATGTGCCCCGCCTGCGGGCCAAGGATCCGATGCGGCGGGGACTGGTGACGACGTTCCTGGGTGGCGGTCACGCGCTGTCGATGCCGATGCTGGAGCAGACCGGCGGCTGGCCGGACGCGTTCTTCTTCACGCACGAGGAGACCGACCTTGCGTGGCGGGCGATCGACCGGGGCTGGGACGTTCTCTACGAGCCGCAGCTCGTTCTCCAGCACCCGAAGACCTCGCCGGCCCGGCACGCGGTCTACTACCGGATGACGGCCCGGAACAGGGTCTGGCTTGCCAAGCGGCATCTGCCCGCCCTTCTCGTGCCGGTCTACTTGGGCGTGTGGGTGGTGCTGACCCTGGCCCGTACGAAGTCCCTGGCTGGGCTGCGGGCCTGGCTCGGAGGGTTCGCGGAGGGCATCCGGACCAGCGGAGGCCCGCGGCGCCCCATCAGGTGGCGGACGGTATGGCGAATGTCCAAGCTGGGCCGACCGCCGGTCGTCTAGGCCGCCGAGGTCTCCCGCAGCCAGCCCGGGGCAGCAGCCGGAGTGTTCCTCAGCCACTTGACGTAGCGGGAGACACCTTGGGCAACGGTGACCTTCGGCTTCCAGCCCAGGACGTTCTCCATCCGGCGGACGGCCGCGTACCCGATGTCTTCCACGTGCACCATGTCCCGCACCTGGCGGCCGCCCCCGTGACGGGGCCCTGTCCACGTGGGGCGAGTTCATCGACTGTGCCGAGGGCGTCCAGTCCGTGAAGATCAGCGACGCCCTGACGGATATGCGCGTCCGGCTGTCACGCCACAGCAAGGCGCCAGGGGTCGGCGAGCTGGACGGCCGGGCGGCTGTCCTCCTGGGCGACGCGTGAGCCGGGACACCAGGGGTTCGACGGCGAGGACATCACGATCGCCGACTGGACCATCTCCACCGACGGCCTGCCGCGCTACAGCTGAACCCCCGCGGCTGACCGGCGGGCCGCTGCCGCCCAAAAGAGACTGACAGATCACCATCGGGGTGGTTACGATGCCGCCGATGAAGAACTCCTCCTCGTTCGGATTGGGGGAATCGTTCGCCGCAGGTGAGTGCTGATGGCACATCACTTCGCGAGCGAGATTCCGTCCCGACTGCTGATGTGGCAGCGCGTGCGCGAGTACGCCGTGCCACCGTCCATGATCGAGACCGCGACCGCACGGCGTGCGGTCGGCGACTGGGCGGGGGCCTGTGCCGCTGCCCGGATCGATGCCGATCTCGATCTGCGCGCCGTGGGAAACCGCCACGGCACCGATCTCGTCACCCGCCTCCGTGCGGATCTGCGCCGGCTCGCGCCGGATCTGCTGCGCTGGCACATGCCCCGGAGCGCCCCTGACGGGCTGCTCCGTCCCGGACTCACCGTCGCTCTGGCCCGTTACCGGCATGCGGGCATCCCGCCGTTGCAGTTGGTGGTACGAACGCCGCCGGCCTGGGCGAATGCCGGACAGCGGATGTCGCTGGCGTTGTGGGACGGGTCCGACGGCTCCGGACACCATCCGCACCCGCATCCCGACCGGCGTTTCCGGCTCGACCTGCACCGGCATCTCTGGGATGCCGGTGCGAGCGGGGAGCTGGCGCTGCGCTGTGCATCCTCGGACGACGCCCCCTGGGCGGTGGCACGTTGGGCCGCCGAAGCCGAGTTGTTGCTGCGGGCCGAGAGGCGATGCCCTCGTGGGGTGTTCGCCGTGCGGCTAGGGGCGCGGAGCAGTGCCGTGTACGAGCTCGTCGCGCCCGACGACAGCCATGTGCCGGCACTGCGCGAGGTGCGGACGCCACAGGACGTCGCCCTGCTTCCGGTGCTGCCGGAGGCGGCGGCCCGGGTCCTTCCGGATCTCGAGCTGCTGAATGCCGGGCTGGTCGCGGCCGGGCGGCTGCATCCGCTCGTCGCCGCGGCGCTGGCACCGTATGGAGCGGTGGCGCCGGTGGTCGGTACGGAGGCCGGGTCCGCTGATCCGCACCGGGTTGAGTGCCGGGGTCAGGTCCACCGGATCGCGCTGCGGGACGGGGTGCTGACGGCGGTCGACCACGACCCGGCCCAACTGCGCCGTGAGGAACTGCTGGTGGCGTTCGGCGGGCCGCCGCTGCCCTGTCTGCGGGCGATCGACGCGGTGCACCGCAGCCCGGAAGCGCTCCCCGCGGTGCGGGAACGGCTGGACCATGGCGATGTGGCCGGGGCCCTGACCGTGGTCGAAGGGCTGCTCGGGTCAGGTGCGGTGCTGCGTGACGGGCCGCTCCGGGATGCCCTGGAGACGGCCGTGGAACGGCGTATCGACCACGGACTGTTCCGCTCGGGGCTGGTCGCGGTGCACCCTGCCGCCGCCGCGGGGGCGTCACAGCGCCGCACGCGCCCTGAACACCGTTTGCCGAGTGCCATGCGGCACAAGCGCGCCAACCGGACCCGACCCCGTATCGCCCTGTTCGCCTGACTTCCTCGCGCCGGCTTCCCCACTTCGACGAAGTTCGCTTCCTCCGAAGTTCGCTCCCCCGAAGTTCCCTTTTCTCCCCGTTCGTTGCTGCGCGTTCCGCGCCCTCTGCTGCCCAGGTGATGCCCATGACCGCCCGTCTCTCCCTCGCCAACGACCTCCTCGCCCTCCTTCGTACGACCACCACCGAGCCCCGCCCCGACGAACAGCTCGAAGCGCTCACCCTGGCCGTCTCGGCCGATCTGCCCGTGCTGCTGTGGGGCGAGCCGGGCATCGGCAAGACCGCGGCCCTGACCCAGCTCGCCGACTCCCTCGGCCTGCCGCTGACGACCGTGATCGCCAGCGTCCACGAGCCGTCCGACTTCTCCGGGCTGCCGATCGTGGGCGACGACCCGGCGGTGCAAGGTGTGCCGATGGCACCGCCGCAGTGGGCCGTGGAGCTCGTACGGGCCGGGCGGGGGCTGCTCTTCCTGGACGAGCTCTCCACCGCCACCCCGGCCGTCCAGGCCGCGCTGCTCCGGGTCGTGCTGGAGCGGAGGGTCGGGACGCTGCAACTCCCGCCGGGGGTGAGGATCGTGGCCGCGGCCAATCCGCGTGCGTCGGCGGCGGACGGCTGGGAGCTGAGCCCGCCGCTGGCCAACCGGTTCGTGCATCTGCACTGGGTGCACGACCGGGAGGTGGTGGTACGCGGTCTTGGCGGGGTCTGGCCCCGGGCGGAGCTGCCCCGGCTGGTGCCGGAGCGGCTGCCGGAGGCGGTGGCGTTCGCCCGGCGCGCGGTCTGCGGCTTCCTCGAAGCGCGGCCCACACTCATCCACCGGCTGCCGAGCACCGAGACACGGCGCGGCGGTGCCTGGCCCTCACCGCGGAGCTGGGAGGCCGCGTTGACCCTGCTGGCCTTCGGCACGGCGGCGTCCGTGTCCCGGGATGTGCTGGCGTTGCTGGTGCGGGGCGCGGTGGGGGACGGGCCCGGGCTCGAACTCCTCGCCCATCTGGACCGGATGGACCTGCTGGACCCGGAGTCGCTGCTGGCCGATCCGGCCGCTGCCGAACTGCCCGTTCGGGGTGATCTGCGTCAGGCGGCCCTGGAAGCGGTGGTGGCGGCCGTCGGGGCGCGGCCGGAGCGGGAGCGCTGGGAGGCAGGCTGGGCGGTGCTGGTCCGGGCCCTGGAGACCGGCGCCCCGGACCTGCTGGTCGCCCCGGCGACGGTGCTGGCCTCACTGCGGCGCGACGACTGGGACGTACCGGGGTCGGTGGAGCGGCTGGCCGGGGTGATCGGTCTCGCCAAGCGTGCGGACCGGTCGGTGGAGAAGGCCACCCCAGCGACGACCGCACTTACGGCGGGGGCACGCCGATGACGGGGGCCGCAGTGAAGCGCCCGGTGCCGCGCCCGATGTCCCGGCCCGCGCCACCGCGTCCGGTGCGGGCCACCGTGCCGGCCAATCCGGCCGTCGCGAGCGAGCCGGCGGACGGGCCCGTACTCCGGCTGGACATGGACAAGTTGCTGGCCGCCCGGCTGCACGCGGTGAAGGTACGTCCCTATCTGGCCGCCGCACTCTTCGCGCTGCATGTGGTCGAGGACCGGTCGGTGCCGACGATGGCGGTGGACGCGTACTGGCGCTGCTACGTCTCCCCCGCTTTCGTGGCGCGCATGCCGGTGGAGGAACTGGCGGGCGTCTGGGTGCACGAGGTCTCCCATCTGCTCCGGGACCACCACGGGCGCGGCGAGCGGTATGCGCGGGAGCACGGGGAGCGCGGGCCGGGCGAGAGACTGCGGCGGAACATCGCCGCCGACTTCGAGATCAACGACGACATCTACGGTGACGGTCTGCCCCTGCCGGCCGGGACGGTGCTGCCGTCGCTGCTGCGGCTGTCCAGCGGGCTGCTGATGGAGGAGTACCTGCGGACGGCGTCGATGGCCGGACTCGCCGCGGATCTGGCCTGGCTTGACTGCGGCAGTGGCGCCGACGGACAGGAGCGGCCATGGGAGCTGGGGCCCGACGGGGCGCACGGGCTGACCAGGCAGCAGCGGGACGCAGTCCGCTTCCGGGTCGCAGAGGGGATCAGGGGCAAACCGGGCGACGCGCCGGACGGGTGGCGCCGGTGGGCGGACGAGGCGTTCCATCCGCCGCAGCCGTGGCGGGAGTTGCTGGGGGCGGCTGTCCGCTCGGCGGCGGGCGGTGCGGGTGCGGGCGAGAACCACAGCTACCGCCGTCCGTCCCGGCGCTCGGCAAGTGTCCCCGGGGTGCTGCTGCCGAGCCTGCGCCGCACACCGCCCCGGGTCTGTGTGGTGATCGACACCTCCGGGTCGGTGAGCGACGCCGAGCTGGGCAGCGCGCTGCTGGAAGTGGCCGCGATCTCGCGGGCGGTGGGCGGGCGGCGTGACCTGGTCTCGGTGATCTCCTGCGACGCGGCGGCCGGGGTCGCCGTTCCGCTCTGCCGCGCCGAGAACATCGAGCTGATCGGCGGCGGCGGGACGGATCTGCGTTCCGGCTTCGCGCGGGCGCTCCGTTCCCTGCCGCGCCCGGACGTGATCGTCGCCCTGACGGACGGCCAGACCCCGTGGCCCTCCGCGCAGCCGTCCTGCCGCACCGTCGTCGGTCTCTTCCCCCGCCCCTCCCGGGGCATGGACGAGGACGACCCCGACTACGTCCCGGACAGCCCACCGCCCTGGGCGCGTGTCGTCGCGATCGGCTGAGCAGGCGGGCGCGGCGGTGACCGTCGAATCAGATCGCCGTGAGATCCCGCGAGATCGCCGCTTTCCGCTCGTCGTCATCCGCCACAGAAAACGGTGAACCGTTTCGGCCAAGCTCCCGTTAGGAAGGAATGCCGGGCAGTTGGATCCCCCGCCGCTGCCCGGCATCCTCTACGAGGCCCTGTGCCCACTGTCCGTCGCACCGGGCTTGCGGCGGATGCCGGGCCACCGGCGCGCCGCACTCAGCGTGCCGGGCCGGCTGCCCCGGGACCGTCAGGCCCACACCGTGGGAACGGTGCCTTCAGGCCCGCACCCTCAGCCCCGCAGCGCCCCGATCGCCTCCGCCAGCGCCGCCGGCACATCCGGCACCAGGGTGTGGACCCCGTCGCGGACCACCTGGCGGCCCGCCACGACGGTGTGCCGGACGTCCGACGCGGTCGCCGCGAAGACCGCGGTCTCCGCACCGAGCCTGGGCACCGGGCCCGCCGTGCGCACCGAGTCGAGGGCGATGGTGGTGAAGTCGGCGAGGGCGCCCGCTTCCAGGCTTCCCGCGCCGTCCCAGCCGAGGGCCGCGTGCCCGTCGGACGTGGCGGCGCGCAGCAGGGCCGCCGCCGTCCAGTGGCCGCGGGTGCGCGAGCGCAGGCGCTCGTTGAGCTCCATCGCGCGAGCCTCTTCCAGCAGGTCGATGACCGCGTGGCTGTCGCTGCCCAGTGACAGCGGGGAGCCGGCCTTGCCGAGGGCGACCGCGGGTCCGATGCCGTCGGCCAGGTCCCGTTCGGTCGTCGGGCACATACAGGTGCCGGTACCGCTCGAGCCGAGCAGGCTGATGTCCTCGTCCGTCAGATGGGTGTTGTGGACGCCCGTCGTGCGCGGGCCGAGCACACCGTGGTCGGCGAGCAGCCGGGTCGGGGTGCAGCCGTGCGCGGCGAGGCAGGCGTCGTTCTCGGCCGTCTGCTCGGACAGATGGACATGGAGGGGTGCGTTACGGGCGCCGGCCCAGGCGGCGACCGTCGACAGCTGCGCGGCGGGTACGGCCCGCACCGAGTGGATCGCCGCGCCGATGCGGACCAGTTCGCCGTCCTTGAGCTGCGAGACCCGCTCGGCCCAGGCGTCGGCCGTACCGTCGGAGAAGCGCTGCTGGTGCTGGTTCGGGGCCTGTCCGAAGCCGGACGACAGATACGCGGTGTCGAGCAGGGTGATCCGGATTCCCGCCTCGGCCGCCGCGGCGATCAGGGCCTCGCCCATCGCGTTCGGGTCGGCGTAGGGGGTGCCGCCGGGGGCGTGGTGCACATAGTGGAACTCGCCGACGGACGTGATCCCGGCGAGCGCCATCTCCGCGTACACGGCGCGTGCCAGCGCGTGGTACGACTCGGGCGTCAGCCGTGAGGCGACCTGGTACATGAACTCGCGCCAGGTCCAGAAGGTCCCCGAGCCGACCTGCACCAGTCCGCGCAGGGCGCGGTGGAAGGCGTGCGAGTGGGCGTTCGCGAGGCCGGGGAGGGTCAGGCCGCGCAGGGTGACGGCGCCCTGTTCCGGGGTGTCCGCGCCGGTCCGTACGGCGGTGATCCGGCCGTCGGACACGTCCAGGGCCACGCCCGGCTCGACGTGCGTGCCGAGCCAGGCGTGTTCCAGCCAGTACGTCACCTGCACGCGAGACCCTCCAGTACGTCGGCGAGTGCGAGGACCCCGGCGACGCAGTCGTCCTCGGCCGCGAATTCGGCCGGGGAGTGCGAGACGCCCGTCGGGTTCCGTACGAACAGCATGGCGGTCGGGATGCTTCCGGACAGGATTCCGGCGTCGTGTCCCGCGCCCGTGCCGAGCTGCGGGGCCCGGCCGCCGAGCAGGGTGCCGATCTCGTCCCGCAGGGCGTGGCCGAACTCCACGACCGGGGTGAACGACTCGCGGACGACGGCGAGATCCACGCCGTCGCGCTGGGCGCGGTCCTTCGCGGCCTGCTCGATGGCGGCGACGACCGTGTCGAGGGTGGCCTGGTCGGCGGCGCGGGAGTCGAGCCAGCCCCGGACGAGGGAGGGGATGGCGTTGACGCCGTTGGGTTCGACGGAGACCTTGCCGAAGGTGGCTACGGCGCCCGCGAGTTCCGCCTCGCGGCGGGCGGCGAGGACGGTCTCGGCGTAGCTGAGCATCGGGTCGCGGCGGTCGGCGAGCCGGGTGGTGCCGGCGTGGTTGGCCTCGCCGCGGAAGTCGAAGCGCCAGCGGCCGTGCGGCCAGATGGCGCTCGCGATGCCGACGGCGTCCCCGGTCAGGTCCAGCGCGCGGCCCTGCTCGACATGGAGCTCGACGAACGCGCCGATGCGGGCGAGGCGTTCGGGGTCGGGGCCGATGGCGTCCGGGTCGTATCCGGCCGCCTCCATGGCCTCGGGCAGGGTGATGCCGTCGGCGTCGCGGAGCTTGTACGCCTGTTCTTTCGTCAGCTGTCCGGCGGCGAGCCGGGAGCCGACGCAGGCGAGCCCGAAGCGGGCGCCTTCCTCGTCGCCGAAGTTGGTGATGGCGAAGGGCTTGGTGAACTCCGCTCCCCGGCGCCGCAGTTCGTCGAACGCGGCGAAGGCGGAGACCACGCCGAGGGGGCCGTCGAAGGCGCCGCCGTCGGGGACCGAGTCCAGATGGGAGCCGGTGACGACGGCGTCCGCCGCCCCCTGCCCCTGGCGGGGGGCACCGAACCAGGCCCACTGGTTGCCGTTGCGGTCGGTCTCGTAGGTGAGTCCGCGTGCCTCGGCCTGCTCCTGGAACCAGGTCCGGCAGTCGGCGTCGGCGCCCGTCCAGGCGTAGCGGCGGTAGCCGCGGGTGTCCCGGTCGCGTCCGATGGGTGCGAGCTGGGCCCACATCTCGTGGAAGGAGGCGGCGGTGGGACCACTGCCCGCCGCCTGCCCGGCAGCGGGCCCGCCGGCCGCCGCCGGTCCTGCGGCCGGATCGCCGGAGGCGGTCACGAGTCCTCCCGCATCGGGACGCGCACGCCCTTGTCCTCGGCGACGGATTCCGCGATGTCGTATCCGGCGTCGACATGGCGGATGACGCCCATGCCGGGGTCGTTGGTGAGCACCCGGCGGATCTTCTCGCCGCCGAGCTTGGTGCCGTCGGCGACGGTGACCTGGCCGGCGTGGATGGAGCGGCCCATGCCGACGCCGCCGCCGTGGTGGATGGACACCCAGGAGGCGCCGGACGCCACGTTGACCATGGCGTTCAGCAGCGGCCAGTCGGCGATGGCGTCCGAGCCGTCGAGCATGGCCTCGGTCTCGCGGTAGGGGGAGGCCACGGAGCCGCAGTCCAGGTGGTCGCGGCCGATGGCGAGCGGGGCCTGCAGCTCGCCGCTCGCGACCATGTCGTTGAAGAGCTCGCCGGCGCGGTCCCGCTCGCCGTAGCCGAGCCAGCAGATACGGGCCGGCAGGCCCTGGAAGTGGACGCGCTCGCCGGCCATCTTGATCCAGCGGGCCAGGGACTCGTTCTCCGGGAAGAGGTCGAGGAGCGCCTTGTCGGTCTTGGCGATGTCGGAGGCCTCACCCGAGAGGGCGGCCCAGCGGAAGGGGCCCTTGCCCTCGCAGAACAGCGGCCGGATGTAGGCGGGGACGAAGCCGGGGAAGGCGAAGGCGCGGTCGTATCCGGCCAGTTGGGCCTCACCGCGGATGGAGTTGCCGTAGTCGAAGACCTCGGCGCCTGCGTCCATGAAGCCGACCATGGCCTCGACGTGCCTGGCCATCGACTCGCGGGCGCGGGTGGTGAAGCCCGCCGGGTCCTTGGCCGCGTACGACGCCATGTCGTCGAAGTCGACGCCGGCCGGCAGGTAGGCCAGCGGGTCGTGGGCGCTGGTCTGGTCGGTGACGATGTCGATCGGGGCGTTCATCGCGAGCAGCTGCGGCACGAGCTCCGCGGCGTTGCCGAGCACGCCGATGGACAGCGGGCGGCGGGCGTCACGGGCCTCGGTGGCCAGCTGGAGGGCGTGGTCGAGGGAGTCGGCCCTGACGTCCAGGTAGCGGTGCTCGATACGGCGCTCGATGGCGCGCGGGTCGCAGTCGATGCAGATGGCGACGCCGTCGTTCATGGTGACGGCGAGCGGCTGGGCGCCGCCCATGCCGCCGAGGCCGGCGGTGAGGGTGATGGTTCCGGCGAGGGTGCCGTTGAACGTCTTCGCCGCGACGGCCGCGAAGGTCTCGTAGGTGCCCTGGAGGATGCCCTGGGTGCCGATGTAGATCCAGGATCCGGCCGTCATCTGGCCGTACATGGTGAGGCCGAGGGCCTCCAGGCGGCGGAACTCCTCCCAGTTGGCCCAGTCGCCGACCAGGTTGGAGTTGGCGATGAGCACGCGCGGCGCCCACTCGTGGGTCTGCATCACGCCGACCGGGCGGCCGGACTGGACGAGCATGGTCTCGTCCTGCTTGAGCGTCTTCAGGGTGCGCACCATGGCGTCGAAGGAGCGCCAGTCGCGGGCGGCCTTGCCGGTGCCGCCGTAGACGACGAGCTTGTCGGGGTGCTCGGCGACCTCGGGGTCGAGGTTGTTCTGGAGCATGCGCAGCGCGGCTTCCTGCTGCCACCCGAGGGTGTTCAGTTCGGTACCACGCGGTGCCCTTACGGGGCGGGGTCCAGACATGCCGAGGCCTCCTCGCGACGTTAACTCTTCTATTCACATCATCGCGTGCTGAATAATTTCAGTCAACCACTGCGCGGGCCCCGGTCCGGTGTTTGGCTGGACACCATGACGTCAGACCGTCGCGATCAGGCCGTGCGGGCCGCCGTGGAACAGGGACTGCTGGGCGGCGCCGAGCCCCTCGTCGCCCTGCTGGACGTCGCCGGGGTCCGCTCTGCCGCCGTCTCGCTCACCGCTGCGTTCCGGCAGGTCACGGATGCTCCGGTGCTGCATGCCTTCGCGGTGAAGGCCGCCCCGCTGGTGGCCGTGCTGCGGCTGCTGGGCGACGAGGGTCTGGGGGCCGAGGTCGCGAGCCCCGGCGAGCTGGCACTGGCCCGTGCCGCCGGCGTACCGCCCGGCAGGACCGTGCTGGATTCCCCGGCCAAGACGGCCGCGGAGCTGCGCGCGGCCCTGGAGCTCGGCATCGCCGTCAACGCCGACAACGCCCAGGAACTCGACCGGATCGAGGCCCTCGTCGGCACGGACCTGCCCGCATCACCACTGGGGCTGCGGGTGAACGCGCAGATCGGGGCCGGTGCCATCGGGGCACTCTCGACCGCCACCCCGACCTCGAAGTTCGGTGTGGGGCTGCGCGACGAAGGAGCCCGCGCCTGGATCGTCCGGACCTTCCTGGAACGACCCTGGCTGACCCGGCTGCACACCCACTCGGGCTCCCAGGGCCTTCCGCTCGGTCTGATGGCCGAGGGCGTACGGGCCGTGTACGAGCTCGCCGAGGAGATCAACGCGGCCGCGGGGCGCCCGCAGGTCGACACCGTGGACATCGGCGGCGGGCTCCCCGTCAACTTCGCCTCCGACGAGGAGACGCCCTCCTTCGCCGACTACGCCCGCCTTCTGGAGCGCGAGGTCCCCGGGCTGTTCGACGGGCGGTACGGGCTGGTGACGGAGTTCGGGCGGTCGCTCACCGCCAAGCACGGCTTGGTGCTCGCACGGGTCGAGTACACCAAGCGGACCGGGGGCCGGCCCATCGCGGTGACCCACGCGGGCGCCCAGGTGGCGGCCAGGACCGTGTACGCGCCCGGCTCCTGGCCGGTGCGCATCGCCGCGTACGACGCCGAGGGGCGCCCCAGGTCCGGGCCGGACGTCGTGCAGGACATCGCCGGTCCGGCCTGCTTCGCGGGCGACCTGCTCGCGACGACGCGGGCCCTGCCGTCGCTGGAACAGGGCGACGTGGTGGCGGTGCTCGACACCGGCGCGTACTACTTCACCAGCCATTACGCGTACAACAGTCTGGCCCGGCCGGCCGTGTACGGCTTCCACACCGGACCCGGCGGCACCCGGTTCACGGTCGTGCGCGACGCGCAGACCACGGAAGAAGTCGTGGCGGATTCCGGCGGGGCGCACCCGGACGCACTGCTGTAGCGGGGGCGCGGCACGGCGGGCAGGGGGCAGCGAGGGGCGGCTGTCGGACCCGGGTGGTTCCATGGGATCCATGACCAGCCGAAGCGTCGTCGTCGAGCACCGGATCGCCGCACCCGCCGACCGCGTGTGGGAGGCCATGACCGACCTGCGCGACATGGCGCGCGTGCTCAGCGGGGTGGAGAAGGTCGAGGTCCTCACCGAAGGACCCTTCCGCGTGGGCACCCGGTGGCGGGAGACCCGGCGGATGCTGGGCAAGGAGGCCACCGAGGAGATGTACGTGACGGCGAGCGAGCCGCCCGAGCGCTATGTCGTGGAGGCGGACTCCCAGGGCGCCCACTACGTCTCGGAGTTCGTGCTGCAGCCGCTCGGGCCCGAGACCACGGTGGTGCGGATGACGTTCGGCGCCGAGCCGCCCGGCGGAGTGATGGGGCTGATCGCCAAGGTCCTCGGCCCTCTGGGCGCGCGGGCCGTCGGCAAGGCGATCGCGAGGGACCTCGCCGACATCGCCGCCGAAGTGGAGGGCCGCGGCGTGGGCGGCTGACCGCCCCGCTCCCCGGCCCCTGCCCCCCTTCGGCTCCTTTGGCCCGTTCGGCCCCTGCCCCCCTCGGCTCCGGCCTCGTTCACGGACGCCCCGAGCACACCGCGCGCCTCATGTACCCCGTATCGGCCGACGGTCCCCCGTAAGGATCACCCGCCCCTTCCATCCGCATCACCCCCGTCAGCCCGGGAAGAAGCACTCCCACCGGCGCACAGAGCCGTACGGCAGGACGGGACAGGGACCCGGAAGGGACCCGACCGGACGGGACGGGAAAGGGATCCGATGGCCGCATCCGCTTCCATGGAAGCACCGGAAGAGCAGCAGCAGCCGTCACTCAAGAGGGCCATCGGCCCGAAGCTGCTGATCCTCTTCGTGATCGGCGACATCCTGGGCACGGGGATCTACGCCACGACCGGCAAGGTCGCGGGGAAGATCGGCGGTGCGCTGTGGGTGCCGTTCGTGATCGGCTTCGCAGTCGCGATCATGACCGCCGCGTCGTACGTCGAACTGGTCGGCAAGTACCCGAAGGCCGCCGGGGCCGCGCTGTACACCCAGAGGGCGTTCAGGCTCCCCTTCTTCACCTTCATCATCGCCTTCATGGTGATGTGCTCGGGGCTGTCGTCGGCGAGCGCGGCGGCCCGCGCGTTCAGCGGGGACTACTTCCAGGAGTTCACCACCGCCGTCCCGCCCACCCTCATCGCGATCCTGTTCATCCTCGCCCTGGCCGCGCTGGCGCTGCGCGGGGTCTCGGAGTCGGTGAAGACCAATGTGGTGCTGACCATCGTGGAGCTCACGGGCCTGGTCGTGATCCTCGCGATCGGCGCCTGGGCGGTGGCGACCGGCGGCGGGGAGCCGTCCCGGCTGGGCGAGTTCGAGGCGTCCGGGACCGGGTTCGCGCTGCTGACGAGCGTGCTCGGCGCCACGGCCCTCGGCTTCTTCGCCTTCGTGGGCTTCGAGGACTCGGTCAACATGGCGGAGGAGACCAAGGATCCGGTGCGCACCTTCCCCCGTGCGATCTTCACCGGTGTCGCCGTGACGGGCACGGTCTATGTACTGGTCGCGCTGGTCTCGTCGCTGCTGGTCGACTACCGGGTGCTGGAGAGGTCGAGCGGACCGCTACTGGAGGTCGTCAAGGCGGGCGGGGTCGCCTTCCCGCCGAAGCTCTTCGCCCTGATCGCGCTGTTCGCGGTCACCAACTCCGCGCTGATCAACATCATGATGGCCTCGCGGCTCTGCTACGGACTGGCCAACGAGAAGGTCCTGCCGCGCGGCATGGGCAAGGTCCTGCCCAAGCGCCGCACCCCCGTCACGGGCATCGTCTTCGTGACCCTGATCGCCATCGGACTGGTGTCGACGGGCGAGATCGAGGGCCTCGGCGACACCACGGCGTTCCTGCTCCTCTGTGTCTTCGCGGTGGTGAACGTGGCGGTCCTCGTGCTGCGCAGGGACCCCGTCGACCACGACCACTTCCGTACCCCGACGGCTCTGCCGGTGCTCGGGGCGATCGCGTCGGTCATCCTCGCCAGTCCGCTGTCCGACCGGGCCGCCGAGGTCTATATCCGGGCGGGGACGCTGATCGGCATCGGCATCCTGCTGTGGGTCGTCAACAGGGTGTGGATGAAGGTCCGCCACGAGGACGGGTGAACGGGGGCCCGGGAAGAGTCCCCGGGGTCGAGTCCGGCGGACCCTAGCGGATCCGATGCATGTTCCGACGGAAAATGCCAGAAGTTCTACCAGGCACCACTCCGTTGCGTAACCTCCCGACTACGGACGTACGTCCGAGCCGTTCGCACACGTGCTGGAGGGGATTTCCGCGTGCCCGGAATCGACGAGTGTCTGCTCCACGCCATGCGGCTGCCCGGAGTACGCGGCGCGGCGCTGGTCGACTGGACCAGTGGACTCGCCCTCGGCACCGTGGGGGACGCGGCGGGCGCCGACCACGAGACGGCGGCCACCGAGACCGCCGAGCTGGCCCGGATGGCGGCCGAGCACCCCACCTTCGCACCGGCGGCCGACGAGGAGGGGCGGCAGGGCTCCACGAAGACGCCGCCCGTAGAGGACCTGGTCGTCACCACCCGTACGTGTTACCACGTTCTGCGCTTCGTGGAGACGAGCTTTGACAGCAGTGTGCTTCTCCATCTATGGCTCGACCGCGCCGAGGGCAATCTCGCCCTGGCCCGGTTGCGGATGCGGGAACTGACCGAGCGGCTGGTGCTGGAGTGACCGTAACCCCGATGCTGCTGAGACTCGCCTCGGAGCGGGCGACCGGCGCGCTGTTACGCGACCGCGGGACGCTCTACCTCGTCGACGGCCAGGTGGTGCACGCGGAGAGTCCCGCCGCCCCCGGCATAGAGATCCTGCTGACCGCCGCCGGCCGGCTCCGGGCCGACGGCTGGACGGAGGCCCTGCGCGAGGCCGGAGCGGTGGGCAGGGTGGGACGCTATCTCGTCGACACCGGCCGGCTCTCCGGGGGCGAGCTGGAGATCTGCCACCTCGAAGCGCTGTACGACGCCGCGTTCTTCGCCCTCGCCCCGAGCAACAGCCCCTCCCGCTTCCGCTACGGGGTCGCCCACTGGATAGGACCCGTACGGCCGGTGGCCGCCGAGGCCGTGGAACGGGAGACGCAGCGGCGCCGAGTGCTGCTCGACCGGTTGTGGGCGCACCCCGAGACGGACACCGCGCCCGTGGTGCGCACCCGGCGGCCGTCACGGATCAGAGCCGCCCCGCGCCAGAGAGCCGTGCTCGACCTGGCGGACGGCGTGAGGACCCCGGCCGATATCGCCCGGGCTCTCGGCCGCCCCGCCTTCCACACGCTGATCGACGTCCGCCGGCTGGCCGCTGCCGGGCTCGTCGAGACCCCGGGCAGCTCCGCGCCGCCCCTACCGCCCCCCGATGTCACCCGCGCCATGGCGATGTCCGCGGATCCCGACATCGCCCTGCTCCGCCGACTCCGTGACGCCCTGGAGGCAACGCTGTGATGCGCACGCTGAGGCAGCGCGCCGAGAGGAGACAGCTGATGACCGCGAGCCCCGGCGTCGTCGACGAACTCAACCGGCTGCGAAGCCGGCTCCCCCAGCTCACCGGCGCCCTCGCGGCCAGCGTGGACGGCCTGGTGCTTGCCCGGGACACCCCGGACGCGGAGGCGGAAACCGTCGCCGCGCTCACGGCGGCGGCCCTGGGCGTGTCCGTGCGTCTGACCGAAGCCACCGGCCAGGGCGGATTCCGCGAACTGCTCGTACGCGGCGAACGCGGATACGTCGCGACGTACGCGGCGGGATCCGCGGCGGTGCTCACCGTCACCGCGGAGCCGCGCGTCAACGTCGGGCGACTGCACCTCGAAGCCCGCAGGACCGGGGCGCGCATAGGCGAACTCGTCGACGGCGCTCTCGACCGTCTCGACCCCAGCACCACGAATACCGCACCACTCAAATGAGTCCATCGAGATCGAACCCACCGAGAACGAAAGGCACCACCACCATGGCCAACACCGAAACGACGCTCAAGGAAGCGATGTCCACCATCGAGGGCATCGTCGGCGTCGCCCTCGTCGACTACACCAGTGGTATGGCGCTCGGCACCCTGGGAGGCGGCAAGCAGCTGGACCTGAACGTGGCGGCGGCCGGAAACACCGATGTGGTGCGGGCCAAGCTGCGCGCCATGGAGATGCTGGGCCTGCAGGACGAGATCGAGGACATCCTCATCTCCCTGGGGTCCCAGTACCACCTGATCCGGCTCCTCAAGGCGCGCGGCGGCAACGGGCTGTTCCTGTACCTGGCGCTGGACAACAAGCGTGCCAACCTGGCGATGGCCCGTCATCAGCTGCGGAAGATCGAGGCGGATCTGGAGGTCTGACCCCCCGCCGGTTCACCGGCCGCCGCACCATCGGATCAGCGACGCCGTGCCCCACCGGGCGCGGCGTCGCCGGCTGCCGGGCCGGTCGTACAGCGGCACATACCCGGTTATTCGGCGAACAGACCGCGCTCGGCCGCCCGCGCGTCGAACTCCTCCAGCCGTGCCTGAGCGTCCGGCAGGTCGTCACACATCGCCTCCAGCAGCACCCGCCCCAGCAGCATCGGTGCGCAGGCCGTGTCGAAGGCGAGGCCCGTGCCGACCGCCGCCGGGATCAGCAGATCGCTGTGGGCGCCGACCGGGGCGAAGGCGGAATCGGCGACCGTCACCACGGTCAGCCCCGAGGCGCGCGCATAGGCCAGGGCCTCGACGACCTCCTTCGGATGGCGCGGCAGGGCGAAGCAGAGCAGCGCGCTCGCACCGGAGCGCCGGGCGCCGTCGATGCGGTCGGCGACCATCGTGCCGCCCTCGTCGATGAGGCGTACGTCCGGATGCACCTTGGCCGCGAAGTACGCGAAGCCGCGCGCCTGCGAGGAGGCGGCCCGCAGACCGAGGACCGGGAGCGGGCGGGAGGCGGCGAGCAGCCGGCCGGCCTGCTCGACGGGGGCGGGGTCGGCGAGCATCTCGGCCAGGTGCCGCAGATTCTCGATCTCCGCCTGGACGGCCTGCTGGTACTCGTTGAACTCGTCCTTGCCGGCGGCCGGTTCGACGGGCGCGACCTCACGCAGATGACGGCGCAGTGCCGGGTAGCCGTCGAAGCCGAGTGCGACGGCGAAACGGGTGACGGAGGGCTGGCTCACACCGGCGAGCTCGGCCAGCTCGACGCTGGACAGAAACGCCACGTCCCCCGCGCGGCGCACCATGCAGTGGGCGATGCGGCGCTGGGTGGGGGTGAGCCTCTGCCCCTCGAAGAGTTGCTGCAGTCGTGCGGCAGGGCTGGTGTCGCTCATGCCGTCCCCCTCCTCAGAGCACCGACCATCCATTCAGTTCCATAGAACTCTGCATGAGCGTATGCAGCCAGAGCAAGGCGACCGGGGAGTGCCAGGAGCGGGCACCCGGCTCCCGGCCGGGATCACGGCCGGGACCGGGGCCGGACCGAGCCCGGACCAGGACATGAAGCGAGCCGGACGGGGGCCGGTCGGGGTGCGAAACGGGGGGCTGGCCCCACTGACACAGCCGCCCCCGCTCCTTAGCGTGGGCGGCATGGAAGCCCGCGACCACGAGCTCGCCAAGGAGCTCGACGCCACCCTCCACGCCCGCCGCGAGCTGGGTACGGAGTACGAGTCCGCGCTGATCGAGTCGTTCCTGGACAAGGTCGAGCAGCGCATGGACGCCACGATCGACCGCCGCGTCCGCCGCCACCTCGCCGAGCAGCAGATGGCCACCGTCCGGGAGGGACGTCCCGCACGGTCCGGTCAGGCTCCCGGGGTGAACTTCGCCGAGCGTTTCGGCTTCGGGATCATCTCCCTGATCCTCGCCGTGCCCCTGTCGGCCATCGCCACGTCGCAGTCCGGTCTGGCGGGCCTGCTGGTCGCCTGGACGGGCATCGTGGGGGTCAACGCGCTGCACGCGCTGCGCGACCGCCTGCCCACCGACGGTCGCGGGAAGTCCGGCTGGGAGGACTGAGGGCCGCCGCCCCCGGTCTGCCCGTCCATGGTTCGGGCCGCGGGGCTCCGGCCGGATGACGGGTTCTCACAAACGGTACGAGCGCGACACGTTGGCGCAGCACGCGCTTAACACGCGTCCGACACAGTAGTCCGTGTCGGCGTCAAGGACCTCCGGAGCGGCTCCCGGGCCTCCATGGACGCCGGGCGCGGAGTCGGCCCTGACACCGGGACCGTGCCCCTCGCGGGGACCGCCGTCGTCCCGCCCCCCGATTTGGGGGTGCGGCGGTCCCCGCGCTCACTTCCCTGCGCTTCCCTGTGCTTCTCGCACTTCTCTGCGATTCTCAGCCCTTTCGGCGCTTTCGGCGCTTTCGGCGCTTGTGGCGCTTGTGGCGCCCAGGCGCTCGCGGTCCTGCGAGAGGACGACGAGGACTACTTGGCGCCTTCCGCGGCGAGGAACGACAGCAGGTCCTGCCGGCTGACCACACCGGTCGGCTTGCCCTCGACGAGCACGATCGCCGCGTCCGCGACGCCGAGCACGGCCATCAGGTCGCCGACCGGCTCACCGGAACCGACCTGCGGCAGCGGAGCGCTCATGTGCTTCTCCAGCGGGTCGTTCAGCGACGCCCGCTGGGTGAACAGCGCGTCCAGCAGCTCCCGCTCCACGACCGAGCCGATGACCTCGGCGGCCATGACGTCCGGGTGTCCGGCGCCCGGCTTGACGATCGGCATCTGCGAGACGCCGTACTCCCGCAGCACCTCGATGGCCTGGCCGACCGTCTCCTCGGGGTGCATGTGCACCAGCGAGGGGAGGAGTCCGCCTTCCTTGCGCTGCAGCACATCGCCGACCAGCGGCTCGTCGCCTGCCTGCTCGAGGAAGCCGTAGTCGTTCATCCACTCGTCGTTGAAGATCTTCGAGAGGTAGCCACGGCCGCTGTCCGGGAGCAGCACGACCACGACGTCGTCCGGGCCGAGTCCCTCGGCCGCGCGAAGCGCCGCGACGACCGCCATCCCGCAGGAGCCGCCGACCAGCAGGCCCTCCTCCTTGGCGAGGCGGCGGGTCATCTGGAAGGCGTCCTTGTCGGACACGGCGATGATCTCGTCGGTGACGTTCGGGTCGTAGGCGGTGGGCCAGAAGTCCTCACCGACGCCCTCGATCAGATACGGCCGGCCGGAACCGCCGGAGTACACGGACCCCTCGGGGTCCGCGCCGATGACGCGCACCTTCCCGTCACTGGCCTCCTTCAGATAGCGGCCGGTGCCGGAGATGGTGCCGCCGGTGCCCACACCCGCGACGAAATGGGTGATTTTCCCCTCAGTCTGTTCCCACAGTTCGGGACCGGTCGTCTCGTAGTGCGAGCGCGGGTTGTTGGGGTTGGAGTACTGGTCGGGCTTCCAGGCACCGGGCGTCTCACGGACCAGCCGGTCGGAGACGTTGTAGTAAGAGTCCGGGTGCTCAGGGTCGACCGCCGTCGGGCAGACGACGACCTCGGCCCCGTACGCGCGCAGCACGTTGATCTTGTCCGTGGACACCTTGTCAGGGCAGACGAAGATGCACTTGTAGCCCTTCTGCTGGGCCACGATGGCCAGCCCGACACCGGTATTTCCGCTGGTGGGCTCGACGATGGTGCCGCCCGGCTTGAGTTCGCCGCTCTGCTCGGCGGCCTCGATCATGCGCACGGCGATGCGGTCCTTCACCGACCCGCCGGGGTTGAAGTACTCGACCTTGGCGAGCACCGTCGCCTGAATGCCCGCGGTCACGCTGTTGAGCTTCACCAGCGGGGTATTGCCAACCAGACTGATCATCGAGTCGTGGAATTGCACCGTCATGTCTCCGGGATCTCCGTAGTGGTTCCGCCAGCGTATGCGTATCGCGGCGAGATTGGGCGACGGTCGTTACGGGGCAGTTAGCTCTTGTGCGACAGCACGGATACCGGCAGTACGGCTACGCGGAGGTGGCGCGGAGGTGGCGGGGACTGTGTCGAGGGCGAGGGTGGCGCGGCGTATCGCGGCGGGCGCGGCCTACGGCGGCGGCGGGATCGGGCTGCTCGGCGTCGCGGCGGTGGGTCTGGTGCTGGCCGAGGTGCAGTTGGCGAAACGGTCGGTGAACGGCGGCACGGCGCCGCTTCCTCCGGCCCCGGACGGGACGTACGGCACGGCGTACGGCCCGTCCGATCCGCTGCGGCTCGTCCTGCTGGGCGATTCGACGGCCGTGGGCCAGGGCGTGCGCCGCGCCGGGCAGACGCCGGGCGCGCTGCTGGCGTCCGGGCTGGCGGCGGTGGCCGAGCGTCCGGTGGAGCTGCGGATCGTGGCGGAGCCAGGGGCCAGGTCGGACGATCTGGAACGGCAGGCCGGTCTGGCGCTGCAGGATCCGGGCAGGGTCGCGGATGTGTGCGTGATCATGATCGGCGCGAACGACGTCACCCAGCACATTCCGCCGACGCAGTCGGTGCGCTGCCTGGCGGCGGCGGTACGGCGGCTGCGTACGGCGGGCGCGGAGGTGGTGGTGGGCACCTGCCCCGATCTCGGCACGATCGAGCCGGTGTACCAGCCGCTGCGTTTCCTGGCCCGCCGGGCCTCCCGGCAACTCGCCGCCGCGCAGACGATCGTGGTGGTGGAGCAGGGCGGCCGGACGGTCTCGCTCGGCGATCTGCTGGGTCCGGAGTTCGCGGCGAATCCGCGCGAGCTCTTCGGCCCCGACAACTACCACCCTTCCGCGGAGGGCTATGCGACGGCGGCGATGGCCGTGCTGCCGACCCTCTGCGCGGTCCTCGGCCTCTGGCCGGAGACGGACCGTCTGGACGCCGACCGGCACGAGGGGATGCTGCCGGTCGCCAAGGCGGCGGCGGAGGCGGCGAGCGAGGCGGGCACCGAGGTCACGGGCGCCCGGGCGCCCTGGGCGCTGCTCAAGCACCGCAGGCGGCGCCGGCTGCCGGCCCCGGTCGCGGGGGAGCCAACGGCTTCCCCGGCGGGCCGCCCGGCGGAGGTGCACGGTTCGGACTGAGCGGTGCCAGGGCCCGGAGTGGAGAACGACGGGCCCCCCGGTCCCGGCACCCGCAGCCGCGCAGGGCGCTCAGCAGGGGCGTAAGCGAGCGCTTAGAAAAGAGGTCCTCATCACACGGTCCGCACGGTGACCTGCGCGATACGTAGGGGTAATTTCCCAGAGAGTCCCCATGACCGCCGCATTCCTCTGGAGCCGTGATGCCCGAAGCCGTGATCGTCTCTGCCGCCCGCTCCCCCATCGGCCGAGCCTTCAAGGGCTCGCTGAAGGACCTGCGCCCGGACGACCTCACCGCGACCATCGTCCAGGCTGCGCTGGCCAAGGTCCCCGAACTGGACCCGAAGGACATCGACGACCTGATGCTGGGCTGCGGTCTCCCCGGCGGCGAGCAGGGGCACAACCTGGGCCGGATCGTGGCCGTGCAGATGGGGATGGACCACCTCCCGGGCTGCACCATCACCCGCTACTGCTCGTCCTCGCTCCAGACCTCCCGGATGGCGCTGCACGCCATCAAGGCCGGCGAGGGCGACGTCTTCATCTCGGCCGGTGTCGAGATGGTGTCCCGCTCCGTGAAGGGCTCCTCCGACGGTCTGCCCGACACGCACAACCCGCTGTTCGCCGAGGCCGAGGCCCGTACCGCCGCCGTCGCCGCGAGCGAGGGCTCGAGCTGGCACGACCCGCGCGAGGACGGTCTGGTCCCGGACGCGTACATCGCCATGGGCCAGACCGCCGAGAACCTCGCCCGGCTCAAGGGCGTCACCCGCCAGGACATGGACGAGTTCGGCGTACGGTCGCAGAACCTCGCCGAAGAGGCCATCAAGAAGGGCTTCTGGGAGCGCGAGATCACCCCGGTGACGCTCCCGGACGGAACGGTCGTCAGCAAGGACGACGGCCCGCGCGCGGGCGTGAGCATGGAGGGCGTCCAGGGCCTCAAGCCGGTCTTCCGCCCCGACGGCCTGGTCACCGCGGGCAACTGCTGCCCGCTCAACGACGGCGCCGCGGCTCTCGTGATCATGTCCGACACCAAGGCGCGGGAGCTGGGACTGACCCCGCTGGCGCGGATCGTCTCCACCGGTGTCTCCGGCCTCTCCCCCGAGATCATGGGCTACGGACCGGTCGAGGCCTCCAAGCAGGCGCTGAAGCGCGCGGGGCTGACCGTCGGCGACATCGACCTGTTCGAGATCAACGAGGCCTTCGCGGCCCAGGTCATCCCGTCCTACCGGGACCTGGACATTCCGCTGGACAAGCTGAACGTCAACGGCGGTGCGATCGCCGTCGGCCACCCGTTCGGCATGACCGGCGCCCGCATCACGGGCACCCTGATCAACGGCCTGCAGTTCCACGACAAGCAGTTCGGTCTGGAGACGATGTGCGTGGGCGGCGGCCAGGGCATGGCCATGGTGATCGAGCGCCTCAGCTGATCGCGGACGGGGAGCCGGGGCGCTGACCTGCCGGATCGAACGCCCCCTCTCCCTCCGAAAGGGCTTTCCCAATCCCCTCGCGTCCCAGCCGTGACCTAATCTCCCCCAGGATGTGACCTACCTCCTGGGGGAGATGCATTTGGCCAGGTCAGGCAGGCTCCTATGAGCAGGATCCACGCTCAATCCCTGTCCGCCTGGTCCAATTCGTGACGTATTGCACTGACACAGGCCATCAGCTCACGACAAGCTGATGTAGTAAGTCGGTCGGGGAACCCTCTGAATCCGGGAGTACGTCAGTGAGCGCCATGTCCCTCGCCCTCATGCTGACCGCGGCATCCGCCACGGCCGTGGGCACCGCCGCCCTGTACGCCGCTCACGGGCTGCGCAAACAGGTCACGGCCCTGCGTACCGAACTGGCTGCCGTGCACGGCAGCGGTCCCGGCCGGTCCGCCGCGGTGCCGCAGGCCCGCACCGCCCCCGCCGACGAGATACGCGCCGCCGTCGCCGAGGCCCTGGCCGAGGAGCGCGAGCGCGAGCTGGCGGAGGCGCGCGCCTTCTGGGCCGCGCAGGAGGCCCGCGACGCCGCCGAAGCCCCGACGGTGCTCGGTGGGTGCGGCGGCCTCGGAGAGGACGTCCCCCCGCTGTTCATCCCGCGCCAGGCCGACTTCGCCGGGCTCGAGGCGATGAACCTCGAGGCGGTCGAGGCGCTCGACGGCCTCGCCGAACTTCCCGGGTTCGGGGAACCCCCTGCCGAGTTCGCCGAGGACTCCCCCGAACTCGCCGCCGCCCGCCGCAGGCACCCCTCGCACCCCGACTTCGTGCCGGTCCAGACCCCGGTGGTCACCGATCACGAACGCACCGTGGCCCGCCTCGAGGAGCTCGCCGAGACCGGCACCGCCCTCGCCGACGTACGCCCGGGACCGCTCGGCACCCTCGATGTGTACGTCTTCGCGGACGGCACGACGCTCTGCATCACCCCCGGCCACCGGGAGACGGCGGAGCGGCTGGCCGATGCGCTGCGCAGCGGACGGACGCCGTTCCTGCTGGGCGGCTCCGGTGTCTCGGGCGCCTACGCCCTGACCTTCTCCTGCGGCTCCGACGAGAGCGTCTACATCCTCGCGGACCGCGTCATCGCATCCCTCTGATCCTGATCCGGCCGCCGCGGCCACCGGTGCCGCGGCCCTCCGCACCCCCACGGGACCCCCGCAGCCGTGACGGCGCCGCCTCGACGCGGCGCCGGTTTTCTCGGTGCCGGCCGTTTTCTCGGTGCCGGCCGTTTTCTCGGTGCCGGCCGTTTTCTCGCTACCGGACCTAGAGCAGCGCCCGCAGGCGCACCCCCGACTCCTCCACACAGCGCACGGCCTCGTCCAGCTGCTGCTGCGACGTCGTCGTCGTCGTACGCAAGGACTCGGCCAGATCCGTGCCCGCCACCACCAGTTGGTCGGCGACGGCGAACAGGCCCGCGTCGGGCATGATCATCGGCGGTTCGTCCGGGGCCTCGATCCGCTGGGCCCGCAGTGCCAACTCCCTGGCCAGCGCCAGCCCTTCGGCCGCCGCACCGCGTTGCAGCCGGCTCTGCGGGGCGGCGCGCAGCCGGTCGGCGATCCGCTCCACGGCGGCGGTCAGAGGTGTCGTATCCAGCACAACGCGACCCTATGCGCCGGTGCAGCACTGTTGCCAATGGGCGAACACTCAGGCACGGTGACGTGAAGGACCACACGCGCAAAGCGTCCGGAGGCGCCGATGTCCCAAGTCTTCTCCGAAGAGACCCACCGCAATCTGCTCTCCCGCATCCCTCACTGCACCGGTCGTGAAGTGGCCGACTGGCTGCGCACCGTGGAGGAAGGCCCTGCGCTCTTCCGCTTCGAGGAGAAGGTCAGCTGGCTCCGCGGCGAGCACAATCTCGCCTACGGGCACGCGAAAGCGATCATCCACGAGTACGACCTGAGGCGCGCGGCGCGCAAGCTGCTCTAGTGCCGCGTCCGGGCGTCCGGACACGATCGTCCGGACCGGATCCGGCGCCCCCGAGCCACGCACCCGGCGACCACAACGAGAAGGGCCCGCCCGGCGTTTGCCGGACGGGCCCTTCGGTTCGCTCATGGACTCCCGCGGGGGGGGCGTCATGCGCGGCGGTCGCGTCAGTCGTCGCCCTGCAGGATCGACAGCAGACGCAGCATCTCCAGGTAGATCCACACCAGGGTCATGGTGAGGCCGAAGGCCGCCAGCCAGGACTCCTCGCGCGGAGCGCCGTAGGTGATGCCGTCCTCGACCTGCTTGAAGTCCAGGGCGAGGAAGCAGGCGCCGAGGATGATGCCGATGACGCCGAAGAGGATGCCGAGGCCGCCGCTGCGGAAGCCGAGGCCGTCACCGCCGCCGATGACGGCGAACAGCAGGTTGACCACCATCAGCAGCATGAAGCCCAGCGCGGCCGCCATCACGAAGCCGTAGAAACGGCGGGTGACGCGGATCCAGCGCATCTTGTACGCGATCAGCACACCGGCGAAGACCGCCATCGTGCCGAGCACGGCCTGGGCGACGACGCCGTTCGCGATGTAGGTGGACACGGCGCTGGAGATCACGCCGAGGAAGACACCCTCGAAGGCCGCGTAGGCCAGGATCAGCGCGGGCGACGCCTTGCGCTTGAACGACTGGACGAGCGCCAGCACGAAGGCGACCAGCGCGGCGCCGACGGCGATGCCGTACGACTTACCGATGTTGGCCGGGTCGACGGGCAGGAGCACCCACGACAGGATCGCGGTGAGCACGACCGTGCCGAGCGTCATGGCGGTGCGCGCCACGACGTCGTCGATCGTCATCACGTTCGTACGGGCGGGCGCCTGCGGCGGGGCACCCAGCTGGGCGTCCGCGGGCGCGTAGGGGTTGGTGGCGTACGGGTTTCCGGTGCCCTGGGCGTACGGGTTTCCGGCGACGGGGCCCCCGGCCTGCGGCGCGGCGTTGAAGCCCGCGTAGCCGTTGTCGCGGCTGAACCCCCGTCGCGAGAAGACCGGGTTGCTGCTCCTCATCTCACTCCTCCATGGCCACCTTGCGCGGCCTTGCCACAAGAGTAATGCGGGGGCAAAGAGGTCCGCCTAGTGCTGAAGGAGGATCTTTCCTGGATCGTAACGAGCCGGTCACCCGTGCGGCCCGCCCGTTCGCCGGCCGCCGAGCCCGCCGCCTGCGGGCGCGCAGCGCCCTCCGCACCCCGGGCATCCTCCACCCCGGGCACCCGCCGCTCCACGAATGGACCCACGGCACTCGAACGTTCGCTCGACGTCAATCCCGGTGACGGCGCGCCATCGGCTCGAGAGGGGGCGCGCCCCTCCGTACCCTCACCTCCGCCCGACCACACGCCAGATATGCCCCACATCGCCCTATATGATCCGGGCCGCGGTCGCCCCCTCACCGGTGACACCGCCGCGCCGATCCCCATTCACCGAGCCCTCACGCCGCCGCCTCCGCTGTAACGCGTGTGACTCCTGAGGCGAAAGGGAATTCATGGGGGCGATGTGAGTTGTGGGGGCGTTGTGAATATTCGCCCTCAACGCGTTAACGGGAGAAACGGACAAGAGGGCGTCAAGTATTAATCATTCAACGATTCTTGACACCACGCGGACCGCTCGAGGGCTGGTGACAGTGCCCGGAGCCGGACTCGAACCGGCACGGCCCGAAGGCCAGCGAGGTTTAAGCTCGCCGTGTCTGCATTCCACCATCCGGGCCTTGCACGCGGCTCCGCGTCGGCTCACGAGACTATCCGGACGGCTCCCCCCAACAGCGGCCCGCCCGTGCGATGTTGTCTTATTTTATTGACGTCTGAGAGAGCGTCAGACCGCATATTCGGCAGTCTTCGCCCGGCTCGACCCGGCTCACGCCCCCCGGACGCTCCCTGCGGGAATGACGGAAAGTCGCCGTCCGACTGCGCTCAGGACCCAGAGGCGCACCGGGAGGTCGCCGTCATACCCGTGCGTCATACCGAAGGACTACGGCCGGGTCCCGCGTCAGACGAAAGAACGTCCCCGGAACGGGCACCGGGACTGACGATCCGGCAGGGTGGCGCACAGCACGATGGTGTGGTCCCTCGAAGACCCCGTGACAGGAGAGCACTCTCGTGACCACCACCCCCACCGCCTACCGCGCCACCGCGGTAGCCGCCCGTGCCATGGATCTGTCCAAGGTCTACGGACAGGGCGAGACCCAGGTGGTCGCCCTCGACCGGGTCTCCGTGGACTTCGGACAGGGCCGGTTCACCGCGATCATGGGCCCGTCCGGCTCCGGCAAGTCCACACTGATGCACTGCGTCGCCGGGCTGGACAGCTTCAGCAGCGGCTCCGTGCGCATCGGCGAGACGGAACTCGGCTCGCTCAAGGACAAGCAGCTCACCCAACTACGCCGGGACAAGATCGGCTTCATCTTCCAGGCTTTCAACCTGCTGCCGACCCTGACCGCGCTGGAGAACATCACGCTGCCGATGGACATCGCCGGACGCAAGCCCGACAAGCAGTGGCTGCAGCAGATCGTCGACCTGATCGGGCTGTCCGAGCGGCTCAACCACCGCCCGTCCCAGCTCTCCGGCGGCCAGCAGCAGCGCGTCGCGGTCGCCCGCGCCCTCGCGTCCCGGCCCGAGATCATCTTCGGTGACGAGCCGACCGGAAACCTGGACTCGCGCTCAGGCGCGGAGATCCTGAGCTTCCTGCGCAACTCGGTACGGGAACTGGGGCAGACGGTCGTCATCGTGACCCACGACCCGGTCGCCGCCTCCTACGCGGACCGCGTCATCTTCCTCGCCGACGGACGGATCGTGGACGAGATACTCTCCCCGACCGCCGACGCCGTACTCGACCGGATGAAGGCCTTCGACGCCAAGGGCCGGACCAGCTGACCCGCGAACCCCGCCGGCTGATCCGCAATCACAGCCGGCCCGCGAACCGCATCGCGGCTGCCGCGCAAGCGCGGCCGGCCCGCGGCCGCACCCAAGACTTCCGGCCCTCTCCCCAGGACTGACACCACCATGTTCCGTACCGCCTTGCGCAATGTGCTCGCGCACAAGGCCAGGCTGCTGATGACCGTACTCGCCGTGATGCTCGGCGTGGCGTTCGTCTCCGGCACCCTGGTCTTCGCCGACACCCTCTCCAACGCCTTCCGCAAAGAGACGGCCAAGAGCTACGACAACGTCGCCGTGGCCGTCACGACGTACGCCGATGCGGCGGACGCCGAGACATCCGCCATCTCCCAGAAGACACTTGACGGGATCGGCAAGCTGGACGGTGTCGCCGCCGCGTACGGCCGTGTCAGCGGCTTCGCCGGGGTCGCAGGACCCGACGGCGAGCTGATCGGCGCCGGCTGGGCCAACACCGGCGCCAACTTCGCCCCCGGCAAGGACGGCAAGGACCCCGCCTACACCTTCACCGACGGCTCGGCCCCGGCGAAGGATGGTCAGATCGCCCTGGACAAGACATCCGCGGACAAGGGCGGATACAAGGCCGGCGACCGGGTCCGGGTCGCGACGAACGGGCCGGTGAAGGAGTACACCCTCAGCGGTGTCTTCACCACCGCCGACGGCGCCGTGAACGCCGGCGGCAGCCTCGTGCTCTTCGAAACCGAGGTCGCCCAGAAGCTGTACCTCAAGCCCGGCTTCTTCACCCAGGTCACCGTCTCCGCCGCCCCGGGCGCCGACGACGCCGCGATCCTGGACGCGGTCAAGCCGCTGCTGCCGGAGGCGGCCGAGGCCGGCACCGGCCAGGACCTGGCGCGGAATCAGGCGGCGCAGATCGAGAAGAGCATGGACACCCTGAAGCAGATGCTGCTCGGCTTCGCCGGCATCGCTCTGTTCGTCGGCATCTTCCTGATCTCCAACACCTTCACGATGCTGGTCGCCCAGCGCACCAGGGAGATCGCGCTGATGCGCGCCGTCGGCGCGTCCCGCAAGCAGATCACCCGCTCGGTGCTGCTGGAGGCCGCCCTGGTCGGTCTTGTCGCCGCCGTGGTCGGTCTCCTGATCGGTATCGGCCTGGCCGCCGGACTGCGCTCCGGAATGGCCGCCTTCGAGCTGAAGATTCCGGCCGGACCGCTCGTCATCGGGGCGTCCCCGGTGATCGCCGCGCTCTCCGTCGGTGTCCTCATCACCATGCTCGCCGCCTGGCTGCCCGGCCGCAGGGCCGCCAAGATCCCGCCGGTGGCGGCGATGAACAGCGTCCACGCCGTTGCCACCACCAAGTCCCTGGTGCTGCGCAACTCCATCGGATCGGTCTTCGCCGCGGTCGGCTCCGTCCTCATCGTGATGGGTGCGGGGTCCGCGGGCGAGAGCGGCCGGCAGCTCATCGCCGGGGGCGCGTTCCTCGCCCTGCTCGGTTTGATCATCCTGATCCCGATGCTGTCCCGGCCCGTCATCGCACTCGCACGACCGCTGCTCGTGGGCGTCTTCGGGGTGGCCGGCAAGCTGGCCGGGCAGAACGCGGTCCGCAACCCGCGCCGCACCGGCGCCACCGCCTCGGCGCTCGCGATCGGGCTCACCCTGGTGACCGGTCTTTCGGTCCTGGGTGTCTCGGCCAGCACGGCGATCGCGAAGACGACCACGGACCGCATCAAGGCCGACTACCTGGTCATGATGGCAAACGGCGGCAGCCTGGACACGTCCGCGCTGAGCGCGCTGGAGAAGGCCCCGGGCGTCTCGGCGATCTCACCGAGGCACCTCTTCAACTTCCAGACCGGCAAGGGCGGGGAGACGTATGTCGGAGCCTCCGGGGTCACGCCCGGCGACTTCGAGAAGGTCCTGAATGTCACGGTCGTCGGCGGCAGCCTGGACACGCTCGCGAAGGGCGAGGTCGCGATCACCGAGGGGACGGCCAAGGAGCAGGGCTGGAAGCTCGGCGACAGCATCCAGGCCACCTACGCGGACCAGAAGAAGGACACGCTGAAGGTCGGCGCCGTCTACAAGGGCAGCGACACGCTCTCCGGCGTGCTCATCGACGAGAAGATCGCGAAGGCCCACGATCCCAAGCCGTACATCCCGGAGATCTACGTGAAGATGGCCGGTGGTGAGTCCGAGGCGGGCAGGAAGGCCCTGGCCGACGCCCTCGGCGGCAACCCCGCGATCAGGGTGATGGATCAGAAGGACATCCGCGACCAGTTCGGTGGCGAGATCAACATCATGCTGAACATCCTCTACGGCCTGCTGGCGATGGCGCTGATCATCGCGGTGCTGGGTGTGGTCAACACGCTGGCGATGTCCGTCTTCGAACGCCAGCAGGAGATCGGCATGCTGCGCGCGATCGGACTGGACCGCCGCAGGGTCAAGCGCATGGTCCGTCTGGAGGCAGTGGTCATCTCGCTCTTCGGCGCGGCGATGGGCGTCGTCCTCGGGGCGTTCCTCGGCTGGGCGATCGGCGAGTCCTTCGCGGACAAGATGCCGGGCTACGAGCTGGTGCTGCCCTGGGGCCGGATCGCGATCTTCATGGCGCTCGCCGGACTGGTGGGTGTGCTCGCCGCGCTGTGGCCGGCGCGCAACGCCGCGAAGCTCAACATGCTGAACGCCATCAAGGCCTCATAGCCACCCCCCACGGGTACACGCAGGGCCGGGCCTCCCGTACGGGAGGCCCGGCCCTCGTGCGTCCGCCGGCGCGGATCCCGGCCGACGTGCGTACGTCACTCCCGGCGGGGCACGGACTCGGTCCACTCACGCGGGCGCAGCGGCAGCCCGGAGGAGCCGCCCTCCGGGGTCTTCACCGCCAGGATCTGGTTGACCCCGATCCTGTTGTGCTCGAAGGCCAGTGCGCACGCGGCCATGTAAAGCCGCCAGACCCGGGCGCGGCCCGGCGAGGTGAGCCGTACCGCGTCCGGCCAGGCCGACTCGAGGTTGGCCACCCAGATCCGCAGGGTGCGGGCGTAGTGCTCGCGGATCGACTCCACGTCCCGCGCCTCGAAGCCGGCGCCCTCCAGGATCGACAGGGTGGTGCCGACAGGTGCCAGCTCCCCGTCGGGGAAGACATAGGCGTCGATGAAGTCGTCCACCTGGTAGGCCGCTTCGTCCTTCTCGGGACGGCGGGCGATCTGGTGGTTCAGCAGCCGCCCGCCGGGCTTCAGCAGCCCGTGCAGCGCCTCCGCGTACTCCCGGTAGCGGGTCGTGCCGACGTGCTCGGCCATACCGATGGACGAGATCGCGTCGTAGGGGCCGTCCCTGACGTCCCGGTAGTCCTGGACACGGATGTCGACGCGGTCGGTCAGCCCCTCCTGGGCGACGCGCTTGCGGGCGTACGCGGCCTGCTCGCGCGAGAGCGTGACGCCGGTGACCTGGACGCCGTACTCCCGGGCCGCGTGGATCGCCATCGAGCCCCAGCCGCAGCCCACGTCCAGCAGCCGCTCGCCCTCCCGCAGCGCCAGCTTGCGGCAGATCAGGTCGAGCTTGTCGCGCTGGGCGTCTTCGAGGGTGCCTCCGTCCCGCCAGTACGCGCACGAGTACACCATCGAGGGCCCGAGCACCCGCTCGTAGAAGTCGTTGCCCACGTCGTAGTGGTGGCTGATCGCCTGCCGGTCGCGGTTCCTGGTGTGCAGGGGGCCGCTGCGCCTGCGGACCTCCTCGGCGGGCGGGGGCGGGGGCAGCCAGACGCGCGGGCCGGCCAACTTCAGCAGGTCCCCGAGGGCGGCGGCCGGACGCGGGTCGCGCAGCGCCTGTGCGCGCTGCAGAACGCGCTGCCGGCGGCCACGGGGCTCGTCGTGTTCCCAGATCAGCGCCGAGAGCCCGTCCAGGACCTCGTACAGGTCTCCCTCCACGTCGATCTCCCCGGCCACCCAGCCCCGGGCCAGGCCGAGTTCGCCCGGCTTCCAGATCAGCCTGCGCAGGGCGCGCCGGTGCCGGATGACGAGGACGGGCGCGCCGGGGGGTCCGGCCTCGCTCCCGTCCCATGCACGGATACGGACCGGGGGCGGCGCCCCCAGCAGGTTCTCGGCAAGAGTGGTGAGCCGCGAAGCGGCATCGGCCATGGCGCACACCTCCGTATGACGGTTTCCGGAAATGCCCAACACCACGTAAACACCGTCGGCGTCCTGGCGCAGTCCCCTGAGCGCGCAAATGGACGGCAAAATAGGTGTCTTCGCCATCTTTCAGCCCGAGCGGGAAGGATTCCTGCCAGGACGGGAACGTTTTGGGCCCGGGCCGCTTTCGGCCCCGGCACGCGTCCGGCCTCCGCAGGAGCGCTCAGCCCGTGCGGGAACGCCGAAGGGGCCGTCCGCACCACGGATGGCGGACGGCCCCTTCGGGACGTGCGGGCTGTACGGTTCAGCCGGTCAGGACGCCTTGGCCTTCGCCGGGGCGGCCGCGGCAGCGGCGGCGGCCGGGGCCGGAGCGGGCTTGGCGGCCTCGTAGAACTCCTCACGCGGCGTCTCGATGGCGCCGAGCGAGACGACCTCGCGCTTGAGGAACATCGCGAGCGTCCAGTCGGCGAAGACGCGGATCTTGCGGTTCCAGGTCGGCATCGCCATGCCGTGGTAGCCACGGTGCATGTACCAGGCGAGACGGCCGCGGAGCTTGATCTTCACCTTGCCCATGACGATCATCGCGACGCCCTTGTGCAGGCCGAGACCGGCGACCGCACCCTTGTTGGCGTGGCTGTACTCCTTCTGCGGGAAGCCCCGCATACCGGAGATGACGTTGTCGCCGAGGGCCTTCGCCTGACGCAGGGCGTGCTGGGCGTTCGGCGGGCACCAGGCGTTCTCGACACCGGCCTTGCGCGAGGCGAGGTCCGGGACCTGGGCGTTGTCGCCGGCGGCCCAGATGTAGTCGGTGCCCTGGACCTGGAGGGTCGGCTGGGTGTCCACGTGACCGCGCGGGCCGAGCGGCAGGCCGTAGCGGGAGAGCGCCGGGTTCGGCTTCACACCGGCGGTCCACACGATGGTGTTGGAGTCGGCCTCGAGGCCGTTCTTCAGCACCACGTGGCCGTCGACGCAGGACTCCATCGAGGTGTTGAGGTAGATCTCGATACCCCGGCCCTCGAGGTGCTCCTTGCCGTACTTGCCGAGCTTGGGCCCGACCTCCGGAAGGATCTTGTCGGCGGCGTCGACCAGGATGAAGCGCATGTCCTCGCGCTTGATGCTCCGGTAGTACTTCACCGCGTCGCGGGCCAGGTCCTCGACCTCGCCGATGGTCTCGGCACCGGCGAAGCCACCGCCCACGAAGACGAACGTCAGCGCCTTGCGGCGGACGTCCTCGTCCGTGGTGGAGTCGGCCTTGTCGAGCTGCTCGAGGACGTGGTTGCGCAGACCTATGGCCTCCTCGACGCCCTTCATGCCGATGCCCTGCTCGGCGAGGCCGGGGATCGGGAAGGTGCGGGAGACCGCGCCGAGCGCGATCACCAGGTAGTCGAACGGCAGCTCGTAGGCCTCGCCCACGAGCGGCGCGACCGTGGCGACCTTGCGGTCCTGGTCGATGGTGGTGACGCGGCCGGTCAGTACCTCGGCCTTCGGCAGCACGCGTCGCAGCGGGACGACGACGTGCCGGGGCGAGATGCTGCCTGCGGCGGCTTCGGGAAGGAAGGGCTGGTACGTCATGTACGACCGCGGGTCGACGACCGTGACGGTCGCCTCCCCGTACCGCATCTTCTTCAGAATGCGACGAGCTGCGTACAGGCCTACGTACCCACCGCCTACTACGAGGATCCTGGGACGCTCCGTGGTGCTCATGCCATCGAGTATCCACCCCGCTTGGTGGGGTCGCTCGTGAGCCCCTTCACAAGCACGTGCCGACCTTCTGCTACACTCCGCCGCCCACGTGACCGAGGTCATGAAGGGGACGGGGAACCACCACGTACCCGGGAACGTTGCAACAGCCTCCTGAGCTGGACCCACGGCCGGTACCGGACGGTGAACCACTGCCTTGGTCCCGGCGGACGTCATGCCACGGATGCCTGTCGGACCGTGGGCGGACAGGCGGAGTTGGGCAGAAAAACAGGCCCGGAGGACCGTCGACGGGCACTTTCGACGGCCCAGCGGACCCATTTCCTTGTGAAGAACTTCACGAAGTTTCTTTCGGTGCCCCGTCCCAGAGGCCGGAACGGGGCCGCGTCAGGCGATGGACCAGGCGATTCCGTCCAGGATGTCGTGCTCGCTCACCACGACCTCACCGATGCCGGTGCGCTCCATGATCTCCAGCAGCACCATCGCCCCGGCGGCGATCACATCCACCCGCCCGGGGTGGATCACGGGGATCGCGGCGCGCTCGTCGTGCGTGGCGGAGAGCAGGGTGCGGGTCACGTCGGCGACCTGCTCACGGGAGATCCGGCAGTGGTGGATGACGGTCGGGTCGTACGCCCCGAGTCCGAGCGCGATCGCGGCGACCGTGGTCACCGAACCGGCCAGCCCCACCAGGGTCCGTGCGTCGCGGATCGGCACGGTCCGCTCGGCGAGGTCCAGCGCGGCCCCGATGTCGGCCCGCATCGCGGCGACCTCGTCGGCGGTCGGCGGATCGCTGCGGACATGCCGCTCCGTCAGTCGTACGCAGCCGATGTCCACGGAACGGGCGGCCTCGACCCGGGAGTGCCCGACCACGAACTCGGTGGAGCCGCCGCCGATGTCCACCACCAGGCGCTCCTCGTGTCCCGGCAGTTCCCTGGTGGCGCCGGTGAAGGAGAACTCGGCCTCCTGGTCCCCGCTGATCACCTCGGGCTCCACACCCAGGATGCCGACGACACCGCGCACGAAGTCCTCGCGGTTCTCGGCGTCACGCGAGGCGGAGGTCGCCACGAAGCGCACCTTCGTGGCCCCGAGCTCCTCGATGACCCCGGCGTACTCACGGCACGCGGCGAACGTGCGCTCCAGTGCCTCGGGGGCCAGCCGGCCGGTGCGGTCGACGCCCTGTCCGAGGCGCACGATGGTCATCCGGCGGTCGAGCTCCACCAGTTCGCCGGTCGCCGGGTCGGCGTCGGCGACGAGCAGCCGGATGGAGTTGGTACCGCAGTCGACGGCGGCGACGCGGGTCACTCGCTCTCCCCGGGGGTCTCGTCCGCGCACGGGGTGACGCAGGGGCCCTTCGCCCACCACTCCGGCAGCATCGCGATCGCCTCGTCCCCGAGCGGGTTCACTCCCGGGCCCGCCGCCAGGGAGTGGCCGACCAGCACGTGCAGGCACTTCACCCGGTCCGGCATGCCGCCCGCGCTCGGGAAGCCCTTCAGCTCCTCGATGGCGTCACGGCGCGCGATGTAGTCCTCGTGCGCGGCGCGGTAGGCCGCGGCGAGCTCGGGGTCGGTCGTCAGGCGCTCGGTCATCTCCTTCATGACACCGTTCGCCTCCAGCGTGCCGATCGCCGAGGCCGCACGCGGGCAGGTCAGGTAGTACAGCGTCGGGAACGGTGTGCCGTCCTCGAGGCGCGGGGCCGTCTCGACCACGTCCGGGTTGCCGCAGGGGCAGCGGTGCGCGATCGCGCGCAGACCGCGCGGCGGGCGGCCGAGCTGGTCCCGGAACGCGGCGATGTCCGCCTCGGTGGGCGGGGTGTGCTCGGTGGTCGGAGGAGGCGTGTCCATGGATGCGTCTGTCTCTTCGCTCGTTCTCGTTCGTGGCTTCTTCGCCGGTGCGGCCGTGCGGCCACAGCACTAGCGTCCCGCGTCGGCGTGGTCGACGTCGTCCCAGACGTTCGCGTACCAGGGACGGCCGACACCGTCGTGCCGGGCACGGGTCTGCTCACCGGTCCTGGGGTCGATCATGATGTAGCCGGTCTCACCCGGCAGGACCATGTGCAGATGCTCGCGGGCCAGCCGCCGGACGTACGCGTCGTCCCCGAGCCGCGCCTTCTCGTCCCGCAGCCGCTCCACCCGCTCGCGGGCCGCTTCGGCCAGCCGCCGCTGCTCGGCGACCTCGTTGCGCTGCGACACGTACTGCCGCGTCGGATAGGCGAGGGCGACGATCATCGAGCAGACCACCAGCGCGAGGAAGGCCGCGCGCCCGGTGAGCCGGGAACGGCGGGCCTGGCGGCGCGTCTGCGAGCGGTAGACCCGGGCGGCGGTCTGCTCGCCGAGCAGTCGCAGCCGGGTCGCGGTGGAGAACCGGTCCCGGGCCATGTGCGCCCCTCCCCTTTTATGTGCCCACTATGTGCCGACGTCCCCGCACACGGTACGGGACCGGGTGCGGGGACGTACGGAAGCGGGCGTCAGCCCGCGGTCGCCGAATCGTCCGGCGCTTCGGGCGTCAGCCCTTGAAGCGCGGGAAGGCGCTGCGGCCCGCGTACACCGCGGCGTCGTCGAGGATCTCCTCGATGCGCAGCAGCTGGTTGTACTTGGCCACGCGCTCGGAACGGGCCGGGGCACCCGTCTTGATCTGGCCGCAGTTGGTGGCGACGGCCAGGTCGGCGATGGTGACGTCCTCGGTCTCGCCGGAGCGGTGGGACATCATGCACTTGAAGCCGTTGCGCTGGGCCAGCTCGACGGCGTCCAGGGTCTCGGTCAGCGAACCGATCTGGTTGACCTTGACCAGCAGGGCGTTGGCGGCGCCCTCCTCGATGCCACGGGCGAGACGCTCCGGGTTGGTGACGAACAGGTCGTCGCCGACCAGCTGCACCTTGCTGCCGAGCTTCTCGGTGATGATCTTCCAGCCGGCCCAGTCGTCCTCGAACAGCGGGTCCTCGATGGAGACGAGCGGGTACGCGTCGACGAGCTCCGCGTAGTACTCGGTCATCTCGGCGGCGGAGCGCTCCTTGCCCTCGAAGACGTACGCGCCGTCCTTGTGGAACTCGGAGGCGGCCACGTCGAGCGCGAGGGCGATGTCCTTGCCGGGCGCGTAACCGGCCTGCTTGACGGCCTCGAGGATGAGGTCGAGGGCCTCGCGGTTGGAGTCCAGGTTCGGCGCGAAGCCGCCCTCGTCACCGAGACCGGTGGACAGGCCGCGCTCCTTCAGCACCTTCTTCAGGGTGTGGTAGACCTCGGTGCCCCAGCGCAGGGCCTCGGAGAAGGACTCCGCACCGATCGGGGCGATCATGAACTCCTGGATGTCCACGTTGGAGTCGGCGTGCGAGCCGCCGTTCAGGATGTTCATCATCGGCACCGGGAGCAGGTGCGCGTTCGGACCGCCCAGGTAGCGGAAGAGGGGGAGGTCGGAGGCCTCGGACGCGGCGTGGGCGACGGCCAGCGAGACACCGAGGATGGCGTTGGCACCGAGCGATGCCTTGTTGTCGGTGGCGTCCAGGTCGAACATCGCCTGGTCGATCAGGCGCTGCTCGGTGGCGTCGTATCCGACGAGCTCCGGGCCGATCTGCTCGATCACGGCGAGGACGGCCTTCTCGACGCCCTTGCCCATGTAGCGGTTCTGGTCTCCGTCACGGAGCTCAATGGCCTCGAACGCACCGGTGGAGGCACCGGAGGGAACAGCAGCACGGCCGGTGCTGCCGTCGTCGAGGCCGACCTCGACCTCGACCGTGGGGTTGCCTCGGGAGTCCAGGATTTCCCGGGCTACGACGACGTCGATGGACGGCACGAGCATCTCCTTCTGGGATGTGGCGCTGAAAGTGACGTATGCGAAGCACCTGCGGTACAGGTGCGGCGCGGGGTCGGTGCAGGGTCGCTTCGGCCTTGCGACATGAGCCTAACCGGACCGGGGGGATCGGCCGGCCGCTGCCCGGCCCGTGGGACGAAAAAGGAAGCCAAAGCGGCAGAAACCCCGACCCGGGGCAACCTCCCGTGCCCGAAGGACTACGGAGAAGTTGCACCGGGCCGGGGTTTCCGGGGGGACGGGTGTGCTGCGAAGGGGCGGGTGTGCCGCCCGGTGGTCCGCCGGGTCCACCGGGCGACGGCCCGCGGAGAGACCCGGGATGTTCCCTCTGGATCTCCCTGGTTCCGGGGCGGGGAGTCCCCTGGGCGGGGGCCCCGGAGCGGGGTGGGTCAGCGCAGGTGGAGCAGCTGACCGGGGTAGATCACATCGGCGTCGTCGACGATGTCCTTGTTGAGGTCGAACAGCCTCTGCCAGCCGCCCTTGACCTTGTGCTTCTCGGCGATCTGGCTCAGGGTGTCGCCGGACTTCACCTTGTACTCGCCGTCGCCCTTCTTCACCGGGGCGGCGGGACGCTCGGAGCGGGTGGTCGGGGCCTCGGCGCGCTTCGGGGCCGGAGCGGCGGGCTTCGCCTTCGGGGCAGCCTTGGTCTTGGCGGGCTTCGGAGCGGCCTCGGCGGCGCCACCGGTGTACGCGGCGCGGGACAGGTTCACGCCGCAGTGCGGCCACGCGCCCTTGCCCTGGCCGGCCAGGACCTTCTCGGCGATCTGTATCTGCTGGCTCTTGCTGGCCTTGTCGGCGGTGGAGGCGAAGGCGGTACCGCCGAAGGCGGCCCAGGTGGAGGCCGAGAACTGCAGGCCGCCGTAGAAGCCGTTGCCGGTGTTGATCGACCAGTCGCCACCGGACTCGCACTGGGCGACGGCGTCCCACTCGGAGGCGGTCGCGGCGGAGGCGGTCCCCGAGATCATGAGCGGCGCGGCGATGGCGGCACCGGTGACGCCGGCGGCGTAGGTGGCGATACGGGCGGTGCGCGCGGACGGGCGGCGGTGCTTGCCCTTGCCGGAAAGCAGCATGGAGTTATCCCCTCACCGACGCCTGCGAGGTGAGCTGTCGGGTTCGGGCCGATGGGGTGTCCCCCGTTCCGGTCGGACTGGGCATCCGACGGAACCGGAAGACGAGTTGCCCGGCCGCGCGACCTAGCGCGCGGCTTCACCCCAAGCCGCTCCCGCCCACCCTCATCGGGCTCATCGGGCCGTTGCGGCACTTACCTTGGGTCCCCCGCTCCTGCCTACGGCGCTTGACGCGACGGCTGTTCCCTACGACCGACGGCAGGATTCGGCGTGACGGTCGACGGGGCCCGCGATGGCGAGCGGTCAGACCGTAAACACACCTCTCCCCGATGTTCAAAGGAGGAACATCGGGGAGAAATCACCCATATCTGACGGGGCCTGATGTCCGTTTTCGCAGGTGAGAGGTGGGATGGCCCTACTTGGCGGGCATCCGGGGTCAGTTGACCGGAAGAGACTCATGTCTCACTTGCACAGAAGTGGACATAAGCACCCTTACCGCTTCGTCAACTGCCCCTGCTCCGGGGTGAGATCGAGGCTCTGGCCAGGAGTGATGAAGTTGGCGTTAGAGCCGACGACATCCTCGTTCGCCTTGTAGAGCGCGACCCAGCCGCCGGGCACCTCGTGCGCGTCCGCGATCAAGGAGAGGCTGTCGCCGGAGCGGACGATGTACTCATCCACCGCACCGGCGGCATCCCGTGTCGATCCGTCACCCCGTGAGGCATGACGACCGGATTCATACTCATCGCCCGAATTGCCCGCCTTACCCTCCTCTGCGGGGGTGCCGCGGCGCTTGCCGGAACCGGCCTCGGTGCCGTTGCTCACACCCTGGGAGGAGTCGGCCGAATCGGACGCGTCCGCGTCCTGCTTGCCCTGCGCGTCCTGCGCCGGGGATCCGGCCGGCTTGGACGCCTCGCGCATCGTCTGCCCTTCGGCACCCGTGGACGAGTTCTGCCCCGGCTGCTCCCCGCCGGACGACGGGGAAGCCTGGGGCTCCGCCCTCACCGCGTCCGCACCGTCACCGAAGGAGGGTGCGTCCACCTCGTCGTCATCGCCCTGGGAGCCCAGCGTCCGGCCCGTGGCGCCGGGGTCGACCCGGGGCGAGGACGAGTCCTTGATCAGCCCGGTGACCGCGGCACAGCTCTCCCACGCCGACGGGCCTTCCGCGGCGAGCACCTTCTCGGCGACCGCGATCTGCTGCGAGCGGCTCGCCAGGTCGGGCCGCGGCGCGTACGCCGTGCCGCCGTGCCGCTCCCAGGCCTCCTGGGAAAGCTGCAGCCCGCCGTAGAAGCCGTTGCCGAGGTCGGCGCTCCACATTCCGCCGGTCTCACAGTTCGCGACCCGGTCCCAGGTACCGGCGTCGGCGGCCGACGCGGCACCCGCGCCGAGCAGCGGGATGGCGATCGCCGATCCTGTCACCCCTGCCGCGACGAAGAGGGCGGGAGCCTGGCGGGGGCGGCGGTGTCGACCATTCCCGGAGAGCATGCGTGGGCCTTTCGTGTGACGACAGGGGACCTGGGGATCCCGAGTTGACGGTGAACGTAGCCGCATCCGAGCGATAGTCACAAGTCGATGCAGGGGAGATCACGTGAAAGTCACGATACTGATGGGACGTCAGATCTTTTGGCGCGTGAACTCAACTGGCAGAGTGCGCAATCCACGCATGATCAGCCCTCCGCGCCAGCGCAAATCGGATGGATCCACTGAAAGCCGCAAGTCAGGCAACCTGGTCAGTAGGGTCGCCAGCGCGGTCTGCCCCTCCAGCCGTGCGAGGGGCGCGCCGAGGCAGTAGTGGATCCCGTGCCCGTATCCGAGGTGCTGGTTGTCCCGGCGGGCCAGGTCGAGCACATCGGGGTCGGGAAAGCGGTCCGGGTCCCGGTCGGCCGCGGCGAGCACCACGAGGACGGGGTCGCCGGAGGCGATCTCCTGCCCGCCGAGGCTGAGCGGCTCGGTCGCGAACCGCCAGGTGGCCAGCTCCACCGGCCCGTCGAAGCGGAGGAGTTCCTCGACACCGGATGCGAGCAGGGAGGTGTCACCGGCGGCGAGGGACGACTGCAGACGTGCGCGCTGCCCGGGGTGGCGCAGCAGCGCGTACACGCCGTTGCCGATGAGATTGACGGTCGTCTCGAACCCGGCGAACAGAAGGATGAAGGCCATGGCGGCGGCCTCGTTCTCGGTGAGGTGCTCCCCATGGTCGGAGGCCTTGATCAGACCCGAGATGAGGTCGTCACCGGGATCCTCGCGCTTACGGTGGATCAGCTCCGCGAGATAGCCGCGCATCTTCTTCACCGAGCGGGCCACCCCGCCGCGCGGACCGCCGCCGTGACGGATCATCATCCCCGCCCAGTCCCGGAAGTCGTCCTGGTCCTCACGGGGGACGCCGAGCATGTCGCAGATGGCGTAGATGGGGAGCGGAAACGCGAACTCGTGGATGAGGTCCGCGCTCCCCTTCTCCGCGAAGCCGTCGATGAGCCGGTCCGTCAGCTCCTGTACACGCGGCGCGAACTCGGCGACGCGGCGCGGGGTGAACGCCTTCGAGACCAGTCTGCGCAGCCGGGTGTGGTCGGGCGGATCGATGTTCAGCAGATGCGTCATCAGCTCCGCCTTGCGCTCACCCGGGATCCCCGTCTTGCCCTTGGCGTGCGCGGGCTCGTCGTGATGCGCCGGATTCTTGCTGAGCCGCTGATCGGCGAGCGCCTGCCGCGCGTCCGCGTACCGGGTCACCAGCCAGGCCTCGACCCCGCTCGGGAGCCGGGTCCGGTGCACGGGTGCGTGCTCGCGGAGCCAGGCGTAGGCGGGGTAGGGGTCGGTGGCGAACTCCCAGGTGAAGAGCTCGGGGGGCTCGGGAGCGGCGGGGGGCTGGTCGTGCATGGGATGACGGTAACGCCCGGCCTGCTCGGCTCACTCGTTCGGCGTACGTGTATGCATTCCCCCTGGGTACGCTGATCGTACGCGCCAGACTCCGTCGCATGGGAGCGCTGATGAGTGCCGCAGCCGAAGACCGGAAGGAAGACCAGGACGGCCGGGAGGAGCAGTACGTGTTCCCGGTGCCGCCCGCCGGTGGGTGGACGGCGGACGATCTCGACCGGATCAAGGGTCTCCCGCCGCACACCGAGCTGATCGACGGGGGACTGTTCTTCGTGACTCCGCAGACCGATTTCCACATGGCCGCACTGCGGCTGCTGGAGAACGAGCTGGTGCAGCAGGCACCGGACGACCTCTACGTCGTCCGCGAGATGACCACCAAACTGGGCGAGCGCGACCGACCGGAGCCCGATCTCATGGTGGTTCCGTGGAGCGCCCGCACGGGTCCGGAGCAGACCTGGTACGCCCCCACCGACATCCTGCTCGCCGTCGAGATCGTCTCGGACGAATCCGTGCAGCGCGACCGCAAGCTCAAGCCCCGCAAGTACGCGGCGGCCGGGATCCGGCACTTCTGGCGGGTCGAGAAGAGCGACGAGCTTCCGGTCGTCTACGTCTACGAGCTCGACCCCGCCACGAACTCCTACGCCGTCACCGGCATCCACCACAACCGGCTCAAGGTCGACGTCCCGTACTCGATCGAGGTCGACCTCACCGCGGTGGGCCCGCGACGAGGCCCGCGGGACTGACCGGCCCCGTCCAGGCCGGGCCTCAGGACCCGTTCCCCGCCGTCTCCGTCGCGCGGATCGCGTCGCGGTACGCACGCGCTGCCGCGCGCAGGGCCGCCTCCGGGTCGTGGCCCTCTGCCTCGGCCCCTACGGCCATCGCCAGCAGTTCGTAACCGACGCCGTCGCCGGGAGGCACGGCCACGTCCAGCCCCGCCGTCCGGACCCGCGAGGCCAGCTTCGCGGCCAGAGCCAAGCCGGGCTGGCCGAGCGGAATGCCGTCCGTCACCGAGTCGCGCTGCTTCTCCACGGCCTTGGTGCGCAGCCAGTGCGCCTTGACGTCCTCCGGGGTCTCGGCGTGCTCGTCGCCGAAGACATGAGGATGGCGGTGGATCAGCTTGTCCACGATCGTCCCCGCGACATCGTCGATCGAGAACGGCTCCTCGCCGTCCTCCTCGCGGCCCTCCTGGGCGATCCGCGCATGGAAGACCACCTGGAGGAGAACGTCCCCGAGCTCCTCGCGCAGCTCGTCGCGGTCGCCGTCCTCGATGGCCTCGACGAGTTCGTAGGCCTCCTCGATGCCGTACTTGGCGAGGCCCTTGTGGGTCTGCTGCGAGGACCAAGGGCACTCGCGCCGGATCCGGTCCATGACCTGGACCAGATCGAGCAGCCGGGCGCCCGGCAGGTCGTAGGAGCCGGGGAGCAGCTCGAGGTCGGGCATCCGGAAGCGGCCCGAGCCCGCCATCCGGGCCAGGCCGTCGGTGAGGGCCTGATCGCCCTCACCGGCCGCGAGCACCACCACGGTGTGTCCCCCCGCGCAGGCGTCCACCAGCTCTTGGGCGGTCGGTGCCGCGATCTCCACCGCGACGCCCGCCTCGCTCAGATACGGCAGCTGCGGGTGGTCGCCGTCCGCGCACAGCACACGGCCGGCGGAGTGCAGCGTCTGCCACGCCGGCCAGGACAGCAGTCCCGGCGCGACGCGGTGGCTGGCGGTGAGCAGGACGATACGGCCGGGCTCGACGGGGGCTTCAGCGTTCACGCCCTCGACCTTACGTCGGCTGCCGGGCGGGTCAGGTCCCGGCCTGGACGGCCTCCGGCTCCCTGGTGACCTGGGTGATCCACGGGGCCTTGTAGTCGCCGAGCTGGATCTTCGCGTCGTCCCAGGAGCCGAAGCGCGGGTTCACATCGATGTCGAGCGACTTCGACGCCTCGGTGAGAGCGGCCCCGACCTTCTGCTGGCCCTGCGGGGTGCCGAGGTCGGCGCCGAGGGCCGCAGCCAGCTTGGTCAGCAGGACCTCTTCCCGTACGGCCTGGTCGATCTGGTCCGGGGCGACTCCGCGCTGCTGGAGCAGCATGGCGGCCAGCGCCTTCTCACCGCCGGACTGCTGCACGGCAGCTGCCCGCGCGTCCTGGAGCTCCTTGCGCGAAACGGTGACCCCGGCGTCGTCCGCGGCCTGTTCCAGGACCCGGTCGAGGATCATGCTGTGCAGCTTGGCCCGGCTGAGCTGCCCGGTGTTCTTGATCAGCTGTGCGGAGTCGGGGGCCGCCTCCTGGGCCACCCGCACCTCTCTGACCTGCGACTGGAGCGTGGACACCTCGATCCGGTCCCCTCCGACGACGGCCGCGGCCCCCGGATGCGCCTCATTGCCGCAGGCGACGAGCAGGGGGCCCGCGGCGACGAGCACGGCGGAGACGGCGAGCGCGGTACGACGACGGCGGTGCAAAGGGGCCTCCCGGCGTGCGGTGGTGATTGTGACGCGGTGCACAAAGACCTTGCGGTGATCGATGGTAGGCAGTCGGTGCGGCCGGGGCCACCACTTCGGTGCCACTGATTCGGTCAACGATGCGGGAGGCGCTTGGGGTGCGGTGAGCGTTCCTTGCGTCGAAGTGTCGGAGTGACTCAGCCGGGGAGCCGTCCGGTGGTGATCAGACCTCGGGCAACCCCGGGTCCTCGTCGATGGCCCGCAACAGCGATCGGGCCGCCTCGACGACCTCGGGCTGCACCGAGCCTGCCAGCTCCTCGATGACCCGCCGCCCGGCCAGGACCGACTCCCGGGCAGCGACCTCCCACCCAGGCTGCTCCCGAAAGTTCGGCCGCTTCCGGGCCATGGAGGGTCTAGGTCGACCGCCATCAGTCGCTGCGGTTTGCGGCACTTTGTTGCGGTACGGCCATGACGGTCCGTGGGGCTCCGCCTCCGTCAACTCGGACTTGAACGCGTTCAAAGTCTATGCCAGGCTGCGGAACACGTCCTTGATCTCCCCGTCGCGCACGCGACCTGTAGAAGCCGCTGGAGGTGGAGCGTGTTGCGTTCCTGCCGGACCGCGCTGGTCCTCCTTGCCATGGCTCTCGCACTCACGGCCTGCAGTTGGTTCTGGCACCGGCCGCCGCCCGAGGGCGAATCCGTCATGCTGAAGCCCGCCGAACTCACGACCACATGGACCGACGCCGACGGCGGCACCCTGACGCTGAAGCCGGATGGAACTTTCACCGCCGACAAAGTCTGCGGCGACTGGATGGGCGCCTCGGACGGGAACTGGACAGGACCCCGGTCAGGATCGGGCACCTGGAAAGGCGACTCCGACAAGACAGGGACCGCCGTCTGGCGGTCGTTCGACACCGAAGGCCCCAAGGGGGATGACGTGGGAGACGTCCTTAGCGCTCTGCGGCATGGAAAGACTCTGATGCTCTGGACCCGCGTGGGCGACGAAGACAACGACGACCCCCACTGCATTCTGACGAGAGATCTTTAACAGCTGACGGCGGTATGGAGCTCCTCCCCAGGGCCGCCCATGACCGGAACGGCATGCGGATCTCGCCCACGCATGGTCCGCGTGCAGGCCGTCGAGGGTGGCGCCTACGGTGCCTGGACACCGATCCCGGGCCTCAAGGCCATGGGTTCCCCCTCGGCCGTGCTCTCGCCGACCACCAGTGTCACGGAGGTCGTCGTCCGCGGTGAGGACGACTACATCCACAACACCGGCGAGACCGCGCAGGGCAGCGGTGACTGGCGCGCCTGGCAGCAGCCCGACTTCGGCTCGGCCCAGGTGCAGAGCGCCACGGAGCCCACCACGTTCATCCTGACCACCGGCCAGGGCCGGACCTGGGCGTATTCGTTCCGCACGGTGAACAACCGGATGTTCACCGCCAGGGCCGGGACGGCCACGGCGTCCCCGGCGTCCGCGGCGAAGGTCCCGGCCTTCTCCGGCGCCCCTCTGCCAGCGGCTGACTAGCCAGGATCCGCCCGGGCGATCTTCAAGAGGCTCACGGAGAAGGGCCGCCCGCCGAGCTGCTGCTCGGCTGGCGGCCCTCTGTGACGTCGTGCCTCGCGTCGGTGGCCGCGTCAGCGGACCGGGGCGCGCTCGGCTCCCGCGTGCGGATCGCGGTCCTGGTCCCGGTCGGGGCGCAGCATGATCGCCCGGGAGACCACGAAGGTGACCGGGATGGCCGCGGCGGCCGCCACGAGCGGGGCCCAGCGGTCGCTGTAGCCGCCGATGTCGACCAGCAGGAAGACCCCGGCCGTCGTGATCACGAAGTTCGCCGCGTTGGTGAGCGGGAAGAGCAGGAACTTCCGCCAGGTCGGACGGGTCCGGTAGGTGAAGTACGAGTTCAGGAGGAACGAGCCGGTCATGCTGAGCAGGAACGCCAGGACGTGCGCCGCCACATAGGGCAGCCGGGTCAGCAGGAGCAGGTAGCAGCCGTAGTACGTGCCCGTGTTGACCACGCCGACCAGGGCGAAGCGGAACATCTGCCACCGGAGCGTCATCGGCGGACGAGCTCTCCCCGCTCCTGGCCGGCGCCGTCCCGCTCGGGCCGCGGCAGTCCGGCGTTGGTCGCCGCCACCAGATAGTGGGGGCGGCGCTTCACCTCGTAGTAGATACGGCCGACGTACTCGCCGACGACCCCCAGCATCACCATCTGGACACCGGCGAGGGCGACCACCGTCACGAGCAGGGTGACGTAACCGGGTGTGTCCACTCCGTTCACGAGTGCGGCACCGACGATCCAGGCGGCATACGCCATCGCGACCGAGAGCAGCAGCAGACCGAGATAGACGGCGGCACGCAGCGGTTTGTTGTTGAAGGAGAGCAGTCCGTCGAGGCCGTAATTGAGCAGCTTGCCGAAGCTCCACTTGGAGCGGCCCTGCTCACGCACCGCGTTCTCGTACTCGAAGGTCGTGGTGCGGAATCCAACCCAGGCGAAAAGGCCCTTGGAGAATCGGTTGTACTCGCTCAGCTGGAGGATCGCGTCCACGGTGCGGCGCGACAGCAGCCGGAAATCGCCGACGCCGTCGACGAGTTCCACGTCCACCAGTCGGTTGATCAGCCAGTAGTAGGCGCGTGCCGTGACCGTGCGGGTGACCCGGTCGCCCTTGCGCGTACGACGCGCTATGACCTGGTCGAATCCCTCCTCGTGGAGGCGCAGCATGCGCTGCACCAGCTCGGGCGGGTGCTGGAGGTCGGCGTCCATGATGACCACCGCGTCGCCGCCGGCGTGCTGGAGCCCGGCCAGCATCGCGGCCTCCTTGCCGAAATTCCGGCTGAAGGAGACGTAACGCGTACGGGAATCGGCCGCGGCGATTTCCTCCAGGAGCACGCGTGTGCGGTCGCGGCTTCCGTCGTCCACATAGACCAGTTCGAATTCATGGTCGAGCAGCGCGAGTTCCTTGGTCACATGCTCATGGAAGCGGTTGATGATCTCCTCTTCGTTGAAGCATGGGACAACAATCGAGATCAGCACGCGAGAACAATAACCCCAGCCGTATGTCCGGCCTGGATTCGACACATGGCGCGTAGGCGACCATCGCGTGAACTGACCCGCCGACAGGGCGAATTCCCGTTCTGTCCTGGGATATTCGAAGAATCATGCCGAGCTTGGATCTCGTACGGGACGTCAGGGCCCGCAGCCGCCCCGCCAGGACCGCCCTGTCCGCCCTGTCCGGCCTGGCCTCCGGGTGGACGGACTCCCCGCGACGTGCGGCCGCCTTCGCGGCCCTTCTCACCGCCGTGGCCGTGTGCGCCGGCGACGCCGTCGCCCGTTTCTTCCCCTTCGGCGGGAAGACACGCAGCATCAACGACCTGGGGAACCAGTTCGTCCCGTTCCACGCCCATCTGTGGGATCTGCTGCACGGGCGGGCCGCGGGCGGGCTGCTGCTCAACTGGCAGTCCGGCTACGGCACGAGTTTCCTGCCCGATCTCGGGACCTATCTGACCAGCCCCTTCTCCGTGCTCGTCGGGCTCTTCCCGCGCGAGGACATCGATCTCGCGGTGTATGTGATCACCGTGCTGAAGATGGCGGCGGCCGCGGCGGCCATGGCCTGGCTGCTGCCGGCCCTGCACCGGGGTGCCGGGCGCTCGTGGGCGGCGGGGGTGCTCGGGGCGTCGTACGCGCTGTGCGGCTGGTCGGTGGCCGAGGCCGCGTACAACACGATGTGGCTGGACGGTCTGATCGCCTTCCCGCTGCTGTGCCTGGTCGGCGAGTGGGGGCGGGCGCGACGACGCCCCGTCCTCGGCCCGCTGGTCGTCGCGGTGGCCTGGATCGCGAACTTCTACACCGCCTATATGGCCACCCTGGGCGCCGCCCTGGTGCTGGTGCTGCGCCTGCTGCTCGACGACGGGGCGGCCGCACGGCAGCGGGTGCGCGTGCTGGTCCGGGCCGCCGGCACCACCCTGCTCGGGATCGCGCTCGCCGCCCCGGTGCTGCTGCCGGTCTTCCTCGGCTCGCAGCACGCCTACCCGGGCTGGACACGCCGGTTCGAGCCGGCCGCCCTGACCGATGTGTTCGCCCGGATGCTTCCGGCGACGTACAGCTTCTTCACCCCGGCCCTGTTCCTCGGCACCGGCACGCTGCTGCTCGCCTGCGGGCTGGTCCTCCACCGGGGCGTACCGCGGGGTGAACGCCTGGGGTGGCCGCTGCTGGCGGTGCTGGTCGCGGCCTCGCTGCAGTGGGAGCCGACCCATCTGGTCTGGCATCTCTTCGCCACGCCCAACGGCAGCCCCTACCGGCAGTCGTTCGTCCTCGCCGGGATCGTGGTGATCACGGCATGGGTGTGCGTCGCCCACGGCTGGCCGGGGCGGCGGGTCCTGCTCGGCGGCACCGGGGTACTGGCCGTCGTCGGGGCCGGTACGGCGACCGGCGATCTGGTGACCGGCTGGACGTACCCGCTGTTCCTGGGCGGGCTGGCGGCGGCCGGCGGCGGTCTGGTGCTGGCGCGGCGCCGGGGGCACACGGTCGTCGCCGCGCTGCTGCTGGCGGGTGCGCTGGTCGGGCAGGCCGCGGCCACCGTCGCGTACACCGACCGGCAGCGGCTCGGGCGGTTCGACGACTATCCCGTCTGGGGTACGGATCACGAGGCACGCGCGGACGCGGTCGCGAAGGCCGGCGGCTGGCCCCACTACCGGACCGACCCGGGACGCGAACAGATCACCGGCAACGATCCGCTGCTGCTCGGTGGCGAGGGCGGCGGCTACTACAGCAGCCACACGCCCGAGGTGCTGACCCGCACCATGGCGGCGCTGGGTGCGGGGTGGACCTCTCGGGGCCGCAGTCTGCAGAGCCTGGACAACCCCGTCACGGACGCGGTCTTCTCGGTGGGCGCACGGGTACGCGGGGAGCGGGGCGCGGCGCCGCGGGTGACCAGGTCGGCCGAGGTGCTGCCGCTGGTGACCGTACGACCGGGCCGTGCGGACACGCCCCCGCCCCGGTACGGCGCCTCTCCTTTCCGCAACCAGGAACTGCTCCTCGGCGCCCGGGTGTACGGCGAACCCGCCGGCGGCGTCTGCCCCGCGGGCACCGATGTCTTCCTGTGGGCCCCCGGCTACCGGGGCACGGCGAAGCTCGCCGACGGACAGCCGGTGGCGCTCAACGGCGCGCTGCCCAAGCGGCGGGCGCCGATGACCCCGCTCGGTCCGTCGCACGGCCTCGGCTCCCGGATCGTCTTCGGCGACGAGGGTCCGCCGCACGACTGGAGCGCGGGCTGTCTCGACCACGGCGGACTCGCCCGGGCGGTCGCCTCGCTCAGGTCGTCGGGCGCGGTGTCAGTCGAGGTCACGGACAGCGGGGTGCGGGCCGTGCTGCCGCCCGGTTCGACCGGGACGGCCGTCCTCGCCGCTCCCCGTATCGCGGGCTGGAGCTGCAACGGCGGACCGGCGGCCACCCACCTCGGGCTCGTGGCCGTGCCGCTGGACGGAACGACGACGGTCATCGACTGCGCCTTCCGGCCGCCGGGGCTGCGGGCCGGTGTGGCGATCGGTGCGGCGGGGCTTCTGGTGCTGGGCCTGGTGGCGGTACGGGCCGGGCTCCGGAGGGCGCGCGGACAGGCCGTGCGCCGCCTTATACGCGAACACACGCGCTTCGGCGCCCGGACACCAAGACTTCACCCGTACAGCACCCGCCGGTAGTCCTTCGACCACGCAGTGCGGCGTACGCTCCGGGCCATGCCATCCCTGTTGAGCAACCGACTGGCCAAGCGGGTGCTGCGGCCGGCGTTCACCCTGGTCGAGCAGCGCATGGAGCACGCCAACGCCGCACTCCAGGCCGATCTCGACGCCCTGCACCACGAGGTGGCCGATCTGCGGCGTCAGAGCTACGGGCTCGGGCTGCTGCTGGACCACGCGGGGCGCGACGGCCACCGGATGCCCACAGCCACCCAACTGGACACGCTGGTACGCGAGGTGTCGACGGTGACCGGGGCGTCCGCCGAAGACGCCCGCCGCGATCTCACGGTCGCGTACCGGACGGTGGTCGCACTGGAGGCGCTCGGCGTCGGGCGTATGCCGGGCTCCGCGTCCGACGTGTGCGGCAAGCTGGCCGCCGTCCCCCTGCTCGCCCCGCCGAACGGCGACGTGCTGGAGGTCGGCACCGGGCACGGGCTGCTGGCGGCCGCGCTGCTGCGGATGCTCCACCGTGCGGGCATCGAGCCGCGGTTGACCGTCGTCGACCCGCTGGAGGGTGGCGAGGCGCTGGCACGCGAGGACGTCGTCCGCGCCAATCTCGCCCTGTGCGGCAGCCGGCCGGGGGCCGAGGCCAGGATCCTGCGGGGCACCTGCTCCGATCCCGGGATCCGCGACACCGTCGCAGACCGCGGCTACGGGGTGGTCGTCATCGCCGGCGACCCGTCCCTGCAGGGAGTCCTCGCGGATCTGGAGTGGGCGGAGGAAATCGTGGCCGAGGGCGCGGTCGTCGTCCTCGACGGCCACGGCGACCCCACCCGCCCGGGTGTCGCCGATGCCCTGGCGAAGCGCCTCGCGAACGGCTCACGGCTGAAGCTCGCCGGGCAGATCGCCCAGGCCGCGTTCCTGCGGGCCTCCTGACGGCTACGGGGTTCTCGACCGGCGCGGGCGTACGCACCGTCGCGGGCGCTCGCAGCCGGGAGCTCGTCCCTGCCGGAGCTCACCCCTGCCGGAACTGGCGCTGGCGGTCCAACGACCGCCGCAGGCCGACCGCCTGCGGGTGCCCGGGCCCGTACGTCCGCTCGATGTCGTAGAGCAGGCTCTGCAACTGCTGGTGGCCCGCCGCATGGTCACCCATCGCCAGCAGCAGGTCGCCGATGCGGTGCCGGATGCCGAAGGCACGGGACGGGTCGGCCCCCGCCGGGAGATGGTTCCCGTGGAACGGCAGCAGCGCCCGGTACTCGGCGAGCGCCGCTGCCGCCTCGCCCATCTGCTCGAGGCACTGCGCCGCGTCGTAGCGGTACTGGAGGGTCTGCGGATCCGCCATCCCAGCCTCGGCGGCCCGGTCGTCGGCCAGCCGGCGCAGCTCCGGCAGAGCACGCCGGTACTGGCCGTCGTCCATCAGCGTCGTCGCGTACTGCTTGCGCAGGATCCTGACCACCGGTGAGTGTTCGCCGTGCTCCGCCGCCGCGGCCGGGAGGATGCCGCCGAGGATGTCCACGGCTCTGGTGATACTGCCTTCGCCGAGGAGGCGTTTGACCTCGTCGACGGCGGCGGCGACGTCCGGGCGCTCCACGACCACGGTCGCGGTGGCCGGGGGCGTGCTGCTCACACGGTCGGGCCAGGGAGCGTGCGGACGCAGGAAGGGGCGCGTCGGATCGAGCGGGCTCCCCGCGGCACCCGGTACGGCGAAGCCGCCGTGCGCCCCGCGGCCGGGCAGCAGTGGGGTCAGCTGCTCGTAGACCTCCTGGGCCCCGGCCGGGCGGTGCTGCGGGTCCTTGGAGAGCAGTCGCAGCACCAGCGCCTCGAGCGGCTCGGGCACCTCGGGCCGCAACTGCCGTACGGGAAGCGGCGGTTCGTACAGATGGCGGTGCAGCACACCGAGCGCGGTCGAACCGGCGAAGGGGACGTTGCCGCTGAGCAGTTCGTGCAGCAGGACCCCGAGCGCGTACAGGTCGGTGTAGGGGCCGACCGCACCGCCCATCGCCTGCTCCGGTGCCATGTAGGCGGGACTGCCGATCGGGGAGCCGGTGTGGGTGAGCCGGGTCGTGTCGGTGTCGAGGACGGAGGCCACACCGAGGTCGAGGACGGTGACCGTGCCGTCCGGTTTCACCATCACGTTGCGCGGCTTGAGGTCGCGGTGGACGATCGGCACGGCGTGCACGGCGCCGAGCACCGAGCACAGCTGCGCGGCGACCGACACGGCCCACTCCCAGGGGTAGGGGTCGTGCTCCGCCAGATGGTCGGCGAGGTCCGCGCCCTCCACGTACTGCATGACCAGATACAGGTCGTTGCCGTCGTTGCCCGCGTCGTGGACCGTCACCAGACCGGGGTGCGTGACCTGGGCGGTGACCCGGCACTCACGGACGAAGCGGCGGCGCATCTCGTCGGCCGCGGTGGCGGCGGCCATCAAGTCCGGGCGGAGCAGCTTCACGGCGACGCGCCGGTCGAGCCGCTGGTCGTATCCGGTCCAGACCTGGCCCATGCCGCCCTGGCCGATGACGGTGGAGAGTTCGTAGCGGTCGGCGATGACCCGTCCGTTCACCGGCCGTCCTCTCGCCGGTCCTTGTCCCTGCGCAGGAGGTCGCTGAGCTCGTCGAGCTCGGCGCGGACCTGGTCGATGCGCGCGTTGTCACCGCGGGGACCGTCTCCGCTCGCGTGGTCGGTCCTGGCGTCGCCCGTCGGGGCGCCGTCCGTCCGGGCGGGATACGGCGGCTGCGGGTCGGCGGCCGGACGCTGCGGGACGGGCGGTATGTACGGCTGCTGCACGGGTTGCGCGTACGGATTGTGGGCCTGGTGACTCGGTACGGTGGGGCCCGGGGGCTGCGGGGCCGACTGCGGGTAGCCGTAGCCGGTCGTCAGGTGCTGCTGCGGAGCGGGCGGCGCGGCGGGCCGGTCGAAGTGGCGGATCTCCGCGACGAGGTAGAAGCAGGTCACGCCCACCGTGGCGAAGAACATCCATGTGACGACGGTCATGGCGACGCCATCGCTGATCGGTACGTTCTCGTCCGCCGGGGCCGTCAGGCCCGCGAACAGGACGATGCCGACGGCGGACGCGGCCACGGTCCCGAGCAGCCACCAGTGCAGAGGCCTGCGGGTCAGCAGTGCGAGCCGCAGCATCGGGACCCAGGACAGAAAGCCACAGCTGAGCAGCGTGAGCGCCACGAAGACCACGCGCAGGACGACGTGCCCGCCATCGGTCCGGCGGATGGGCGGTGGCGGCGCATAGCCGTGGCCGTGCATTCCTGCTCCTGGGTGCGAGGTGAGGGGGCGGACGGGAAGTTGAGCGTATACACGGACAAGCGCGGTCCGCCCCTGTTGTGCGTAACGGTTGTTGAACTGCTCACGCCACCTTAGACGGCGGGGTCAGGCTTCCACCGTGCCGTCCGCCAACCCGTCGTACAGCCCCTGCACCAGCTGCTCGCCCAGCCGGCCGGCGTGCCTCAGCGTGTCCTCGAAGGAGGCGAGCGCACGGAACCGCTCGCCGTATCGCCGCTGGTCGGCGAGCGGCAGCCGGGGCAGCTGGAGGCGGCGGACGTCGAGCCGGGTCGCGGTGGAGGCGTAGCTGCTGGCCCGGCGGTTGTTCGCGGTGCCGCGCAGGAAGCCGGCGAGGAACCAGGGATCGAGGGCGGCCGGATCGGGACGCAGCAGCTGGAGGTTGCGGCCGAGCGCGGCTCCCGCCGTGTCCTCGTCGACGACACGGGCGGCCGAGCCGCCGCCGAGCACGGGCACGACCACGTCACCGGCCTGGACGAGGACGGGTTCGACGGGCTCGTCCCCGGGGTCCGCGGGGTCCGGCAGGAGGCCGGAGGGCGCGGTGCCGGCGAGGACGTCGTGTTCGGTGAGGACGGCGGCCGGGCCGGTGCCGGTGCCGCCCGAGTGCAGCTCGAGGGCGCCGGCGCGGGCGAGTTCCCCGACCGTGGTGCCGGTCCAGCGGCCCGGCCCGGCGGCGGTGGGCTCGGCGGGCGGCGGGGTGAGTTCGCGGGTGAGCCGGAGGGTCTCGGTCAGCCGCTCGCTCACAGCGGCGAGTTCGGCCGCGCTCCCCCCGGTGGCGGGGGGCGGCAGATGGCGGGCCGGCGCCAGGTCCACATCGTCGTCGAGGAGCTCGATGACGGGAACGGAACGGCTGGTCCCGGGCCGCTCCTCGACGGTGCCTTCGCGCTCGAACGGCCCCCAGGCATCGAGTACCGCACCCTGCACGGCCTGCCAGTCGAGTCGGTCGCGGCCGCCCGAACCGCCGCTCTGGTCGGCCGTGTCGACGAGGAGCAGCTCGGGGGCGGGCCGTTCGGTGCCGCCGGGGCGGCGCAACACCCAGAGGTGGAGCGGGATTCCGTACGGAGGTGCCGCACCGGCGGGCAGGGCGACGACCGCGCGCAGGGCACCGCGGCGCAGCAGATCGGCCCGGATCCGGCGGCCCGAGCGGCGCGAGGCGGCGGCGGGCGGCATCAGCAGGACGGCCGTACCGCCCGGTCGCAGACGGGCGAGCGCGTGCTGCACCCAGGCCAGCTCGGACTCGGTGCGGGCGGGGAAGCCGTACTCCCAGCGCGGGTCGTAGGCGAGTTCCTCATGGCCCCAGTTGCGCTCGTTGAACGGCGGGTGGCAGAGCACGGCGTCGGCGGCGAGGTGGGGGAAGGCGTCGGCGCGCAGGGAGTCGCCGGTGCGGACGTGCACCTCGGCGTCGGAGTGCAGCGCGAGGCGGAGTGCGGCGAGCGCGGCGAGGTCCGGGTCGGCTTCCTGTGCGTACAGGACGGACGGATGGTCGACGGCGCGCAGCAGGGCGCCGGTGCCGCAGGCGGCGTCGAGGACGCTCGCGGCAGGACCGGCGAGCGCGGCCATCAGCGCGGCGGGGCCGGGCGGAGTGAGCGTGTACTGGCGGGGGTTGGCGTCGAGGTGCCGTCCGACGAGGAACTCGAAGGTCTGCCGTGCGCCGGTCTCCGCGGCCAGCTCCGCCGCGCCGCGCAGCAGCGGGACGGAGCGGAGGAGGGCGGGGGTGTCCGGGGTCGGCACGGCGCGTTCGCCCGGCGGCCCGAGCCTCGGGGTCAGCACCCCCTCCAGCGCGGTGGGCAGCATGGCTGCCATGCGCTCGTCCGAAACGGCGGTGAGCTCCAGCCAGACGGTGGGCCGGTCCCGTACGAGCAGCAGGGCGCAGCCGGCGTGGACGAGTGCGGTGACCGCGCCGTCGGGGTGGGCGGAGAGCTGCTGCCAGACCCGTTCCCGCAGGGGGACTTCGGCGAGCTTGCCCTGATCGCGCAGCCATCGTTCGACGTCGGCGAGGGCGAACGACGGGCTGGTCTCGGTGCCGCCGACGGGCCTGGGGAAGTCGGCGTGCCGGCGCCGCCAGTTGCTGACCGCGGCGCGCCCCACACCGGCGAGCCGGGCGATTCCGGCGGCGGTCACCTCTGCTGCGTTCTCCGGCACGTGGGGGGCCTCCTGCTCTCGGTCGACGCGTTCCACACGATGCCGTCGGCTCCGTTCGGCCTCGTCGGCTTCGTACCGCTCCGTACGGCTCCGTCGGCTCTGTCGGCTCCGTCAGGGGCGGATGACGTCGTGCTGTTGTGACACCGAGCATACCGAGACCGGCAAGACGGACCACTTCACAGCGTGAGCCAACCTGCGGGGCTTATTTCTTGTTGACTCGGTTCACAGCCTCTGCTCTTATTGACCCGTCGCCACACGAACCGCCAAACGGATCCGATGACAGACGCCGCACTCTTGGCGTCTCCCGGCGGCGACGCCCGCTCGCGCGGTCGTCCGCTTCGGCGGACTTCCGTACCCGCGGCCGCCGTTCCTGCGGTCGTTTCGTCCTTACCGTCCCCGGAGGGCACTCATGTCCCAGTACACGCAGCAGCCCCACTTCCCCCAGCCGAACGCACCGGTCCCCGCCGCCCGCAACGGCCTCGGCACCGCCGCTCTGGTCCTCGGGATCATCGGCGCCCTCGCCGGTCTGCCGATGTTCCTGTTCTGGCTGGCGGGGATCCTCGGCCTCATCGGGCTGATCCTCGGCCTTGTCGGACGGGGCCGGGTGAAGCGCGGCGAAGCCACCAACAAGGGGGTCGCCACCACCGGTGTCGTCCTCGCCGTCGTGTCGCTGATCCTGTCGGTGGTCGGTGCCGTGGTGACGTTCAAGTTCGTGGGCGACGTGATCGACGAGGTCAACAAGTCCGCGTCGGGCACCTCCGCCTCGGCTCGTCCGGGCAGCGGAGGCGGCAACAAGCCCCTGGACAAGGCGAAGGACGGCGAGAACGCGGCCGGCAAGGCGCTGTCCGGCTCAGACTCGGCGGTGTACGACGACAAGGTCACCATCACCGTCTCCGCGCCCAAGCCGTACTCCCCCGGCGAGTTCGCCATCGGCCACACCAAGGGCAACAAGGCCTACAAGGTCACCGTCGTCATCGAGAACGCCGGCAAGGACAAGTTCGACGCCTCGCTGGTGACCGCGCAGGCCCGCGCCGGCAAGGCCGGTGTCGAGGCGGAGGAGATCTACGACGGCAAGGTCGGCAAGCCCTTCAACGGGACCGTCCTGCCCGGCAAGAAGGTCACGACCACCTTGGCCTTCGACGCCCCCGCCGCCGCGAAGAACCTGACCGTCGAGATCAGCCCCGGCTTCGAGTACAACGCGACCGTGTGGGACCTGAAGCTCTGATCCCTCCCACCCACGAAGTCTCCCCACCTCCCCGCCCGGGGGTGTTCCCCGCCCCGCCCCCGCTCCCCCCGCATCCCCTGCGGTCACCTCACGGAGAAACCCCATGCCCGCCATGCCCGCCACCGCAACTCCCGCACGGCTGAAGCGCACCGCCCGCGCGGCTCTCCTCACCGCGACGTTCACGGCAACCGCCCTGGCTCTCACCGCCTGCCTCCCGTCCGGCACCGGCGGCCCCGGCAAGGCGAGCGGCACGGGCAGCACCGGCAGCCCCGGCGGCAAGGCGTCCTCCGGCCCGTACGCCGACCTCTCGGGCCCCGAGGTCCTCAACAAGGCCATCAAGGCCACCAGGGGCGCCAAGTCCCTGACGCTCGACGTCGACATGAAGACCTCGGACGGCCCGGTCAAGGGACACCTGTCCGTCGACACCAAGGGCGACTGCGCGGGGACGATCTCCACCGGCCCCGTGGGCACCGCGGAGCTGATCAAGACCGGCACGACCGTCTACATGCGCTTCGACGAGGCGATGCTCCGCGAGCAGAACAAGGGCTCGTCGAAGGAGGAGGCCGACGCCGTGATGAAGGTCCTGCGGGGCAAGTGGGTGAAGTCCGACGCCAACGCCGAGGAGGCCAAGGACATGGCGGTGTTCTGCGACCTGGACACCTATCTCGCCGGCTTCGTGGCCAAGGACAACATCGCGAAGAAGGCCGGCGAGTCGAAGGTGAACGGCATACCGACGCTGGTCCTCGCCGAGCAGGACGGGCAGGAGAAGTACACCGCGCACGTGGCCGCCAAGGGCACGCCGTTCCTGCTCAGGATCCAGACGACCGGTGGTCAGGAGCCCGGGTCGATGACCTTCTCCGAGTTCAACAAGCCGGTCGCGGCGAAGAAGCCCGCGGCGAAGGACCTCGTCGACCTCGGCTGAGTCCTGTCCTGGGACCGGGGGGAAGCCGGGGGGCCGGGGAAGCCGGGGGGCCGGGGGGCCGGGGAAGCCGGGGAGGCCGCAGGAGGGGGCGGCCTCCCCGGCCTCCGTGCGTACGGGGGGTGCCTCTATGTCCTTCGTCAGGTCGAGCTGGTCATGCGAGGGCTGTTTCGGGGTGTCGTGATTCGTAGAAGGTACCGTCGCGGAGCATGGCGAAGAGCACGCTGATGCGGTGGCGGGCGAGGCGGAGGAGGGCCTGGGTGTGGGTTTTGCCGCGGGCCCGGCACCGGTCGTAGTAGGTGCGGGAGGCGGGGTCGTGCAGGGCGGCAAACGCAGACAGGAACATCGCGCGTTTGAGCCGGTTTCCGCCTCGGGGTGTGTGTTCACCGTGAATCGCGGTGCCCGACTGCTTCGTGGCAGGGGCGAGGCCGGCGCGGGAGGCGAGGTGGGCGGCAGTGGGGAAGCTGGTGCCGTCGCCGACGGTGACCAGCAGGACTGCGGCGGTCCTGACGCCGACGCCGGGCAGCGACGTCAGGACCTGGGAAAGAGGGTGGGCCTCCAGCGGGGCTGCCCGCTACGGCGCGCGGGAGCCTGCGGCGGCTCTTTGAGGGAGAGGCGCTGGCGCCGTACCAGCGGCTTGCCGAGTCCGGCGCGCTGCGGGCCCGGCAGGTGGCCGGCGCTACCTGCCGACCTCGGAGGCGACCAACGAGCTCGGGCGCAGTGCTTGGACCTGTCGCGCGCGGCCTGCCCGTTCTGCAGCTCGGCGCTGGCGGCCGGGTGCCGCTACAACCCGTCCCCGGTTTCGGTACGCTCGACGCGCTGCGGCGCCATTGGAAGATCCGTTCGATTGACAGACCCGGCTCGAAGGCTAGCAAGTTCGGGGGTATGGGGAGGCGGCCGCCCGGTGGTGGGGGCGGCCGCGTCCAGGTCCTGCTGTGTGGGGGTTACGGCTGGGTGATGACGGGGGCGGAGAAGTTGCCCTTGCCGTTGCCCGTGTAGGTGTAGAAGGTGGTGCCGTTGCGCAGGGTAACGAGGTCGGTCTTGCCGTCGGTGTTGAAGTCGCCGCTGGCGATCAGGCCGGTGGTGTTCCAGCCGCCGCCGCCCTTGATGCCGGTCTGGAAGCCGTTCTGGCCGGTGCCCATGTAGGTGTAGATGTAGCCGTTGGTGTGGATCGCGGCGACGTCGGCCTTGCCGTCGCCGTTGAAGTCACCGCCGGCGATGAGCTTGATGCTGCCCCAGCCCTTGCTGGCGACGATGCCGGAGCCGACCTTGCCGTCGCCGGTGCCGGGGTAGATGTAGAGGTCGCCGTTGGTGTGGCCGGCCAGGAGGTCGATCTTCTTGTCGCCGTTGAAGTCGCTGGCGGCGAGCAGGCGCATGCTGTTCCACCCCGTGCCCGCGGTGATGGCGGTGCCGAAGGTGCCCTTGCCGTTGCCGGGGTAGGTCAGCAGGAGGCCGTTGTCGCGGATGGCGACGAGGTCGGTGTTGCTGTCGCCGACGAAGTTGCCGGTGGTGATGACGCGAGTGGTCTGCCAGCCGGTGTCGATCTGGTTTCGGCCGCCGAAGCCGCCCTTGCCGTCACCGGGGTAGGCGTAGAGGTTGCCGTCGGCCCCGTCGATGGCGATGGCGTCGCTCTTGCCGTCACCGGAGAAGTCACCGGATGCGACCTGGCGGATCCGGGCGCGGCTAGCGGTCTTGCTGATCCAGTCGCCGAGGTCGTCGGTGCGTACCGCCTCGGCGTTCGTGCGGGTCTCGGTCTCGGGGGTGCCCAGGCAGCCGCCTTGCCAGGACCGGGTGGCCAGGCCGACGAGCTCGGGCCCGTTGTCGGTGTCGCGCAGCAGTGGGCCGCCGGTGTCGCCCTGGCAGATGGAGTCGTCTGCGGTCTTGCCGGAGATGGCCAGGGTGGCGGTGTCAACGCTGTCGACCTTGAAGGTCGCGGTGTGCGGCTTGCCGGGTACCCATTCGGTCTTGGTGCGGCCGGTGCCGGCGAAGGTCGCCTCGTCACCGGCGGCCAGCCCTGCGTCCGCCAAGGCGACGGTGGGGATGGTCGCGGGGACGGAGGTGGCCAGGCGGGCCATGACCACGTTACGGCCGCCCTCGGCGGGGACCAGTTCGGCGACGGTGCCGGTGTACGCGGTGGTCGTGTCCGGGGCGGAGCCCTTGATGGTGACGGTGGTCGTCTGCTGCGGCTTGCCCGCCGTGACCGAGGTGGTGTCGTCGGCGAGGCAGGAGGCCGTGGTGATGACCCACTCACGGGAGATGAGCGCGGCCGAGCAGCCGCGTGCCGGGTCGCCATCGCCAACCAGGACGCGCGCGGTGAACGCGTAGTTCGCGGCCGCCTCAGGGCCGGTGACGGCGCCAGCGGAGGCAGCGGGCAGCGCAAGCGGTGTGAAAACCGTGGCCAGAGCGAGGAGACCCAGGGGTCTGGCGTGTCGCAAAGCTTGTTTCCTTGATGTGAGCCGCGTGCACGTACAGGCACGCAGAAAGGCAGTGTTGAGCGTAGGCATCACGACACCGCCGGGACACGGCAGAGTGCCGCTCTGCCGACGGCATCGTGGGAAGTCCCACGACGACTTGGTGGGACGGGACTAGCCGTTGGCCACAGGTCAGCCGGTGACGCGGAGCTCAACGAGGACGGACCGGGCGCCGCGACCGGTGCCTTCGCCGACGGATTTGTAGCCACCATCAGGGACGTCAACGGTGGTGGTCTCGCCGTTGGCAGTCAGGTCGGCACTGAAAGCGGGGCCCGCGGTCTCCAGGGCGAACACACGGGGCAATTCCAAAGTGACATAGCCGCTCGCGGCGGTGGCCTTGAAGCAGTATGCGGCATCCCGACCGACGGACTCGTCCTCGACGGTATGCACCTTGATCTGGTCGGCTGAGGGATCGCAGTCAGCCAGCAGGATGTGGCCGTCACCCTTCTTCAAGAGGATGCCCTTTTCCGCGAGGATCTGCGCAGCACCCGGGTAGGCGAAGTCCTCGACAGCGAGCGGGGGCACGTCTTCAGCTGCAAGGTTCGCGGGGGCCGAGGACGGAGAGGTCGACGCGAAGGCGAGCGTGGTCACCCCCGCCACGGAGGCAACAGTGCCGATGAGGCCGGCCATCAGGCGCCGACGAAGGCGATATACCACCAAGAGCTCCTTCCGGACAGCGTGCGGCGACGTGACAGTCCGAAACCCTTGTTCCCCCCGGAACCCCACCCCCGCACCGCCGTTGGATAGATCGACAGAGTGCCCCAGAAGGCTAACCCAACAAGAACAACCAGAAAGTATGCCGTACCTCACATCAAGAGTTATTGACCCGTACGGCAGAACAAGCCTAAGCCCTAGACCCATTGACGCCCCCCTGTAACACGACTATGCCTCCCGGTGACATGACGTCACCATCCATTTAGGATCAGGCGACGCCGATGTTTCGGCAGCGATCCGAGAGTTGCCGTGAGTGAGACGAGTGTCGTGTGAATCGAAGAATCGACGGGCCGGACATCACCAGGAAATCCATGCATGCGATACGCACGCTTGCCCTGAGCGTGATGTCTCTCGCTCTCCTGGTAGGCCTATTGGGCGGTGCATCCGCCATAGCGGAGGAAGTGCCTCCGGGCCCTGGGCAAATGACAGCCCTTGCGGAGGTCACCCCGACCGACCGCGGCCGGGTTGTTGACTACTGGAAGGCGAGTGGACCCGGCGTCAAGGCGGCCGCCGAGGCGGCGCTGACCGGTAGCGACGCCGACGTGCAGGCGTTCCTCGCGGCTGTGGACGGCCTCGCACATCAGGACAACCGGGTATCCGCCGCCCAACTAGCTAGCATCGGCGGCACGGAGCTTCTCACCGCTGCCCGCACGGCGCTGGCCGGGACTCCGGACGAGCTCGAGGAATTCTTGGACGACGGCTGGGAAGCTCCGATGGAGCAGGATAACCGAGTCCGCGTCGCCAAAATTATCAGTACCGCGGGCCCGATCGTGCAGGAGGCCGGACGTGCCGCGTTGAACGGCACGACTGACGACGTCAGGGAGTTCCTCCGGAAGGGGCAGTACACCCGGCGTGAGCAGGACGAGCGGGTCGAGCTGGCCCAGATCCTGAGCGTCGGCGGGCCAAACGTCGTGGCTGCGGGCCGAATCGCGCTCAACGGCGGTGCCGAGGATATTCGGGAGTTCCTTGAGGTCGGTCAGTTCGTTGCACGCGATAAGGACCAGGAGCACGCCACCATCGCCCAGCTTGCCGAGCAGGCGAAGGAAGCAGGTCGGCAGGCTGCGAAGGAGACAGAGTCCGCCAAGGTGGAGTCGGCCAAGGCGGTCGAGGCGGCGCAGTTGGCCAAGGAGGCGGCGCTGAAGGCTGCGGCTGAGGCTGAGGCAGCGAAGGATGACACTGCCAAGGCCGCGAGCGCCGCGCGCCGTGCCGCCAAGGCCGCGTCCCAGGCCGCTGCCTCCGCGCAACAGGCGATCGACGCGTCCCGGGCCGCGAACAACTCCGCGCGCGTGGCCGCGAACGCTGCCTCCCAAGCAGCCGCCGCTGCGACCGGCGCCTCCCAGGCAGCCTCCCGCGCCCGCAGCACAGCGGCCGATGCCGCAGTGGACGCGAAGAACGCCAATGCCGCGCGTGTGGCCGCCGAGAACGCCCGCAATGCAGCCGAGGGGGCCAACCTGGCCGCCGACGCCGCCGACCAGGCATCGAAGGCCGCCACCGCCGCCGGCAACGCCGCTGCATCCGCTGCCGGCGCGGGCGCCAACGCCAATCTTGCCGCCAACGCCGCGATCGAAGCGAGCAACTACGCGGGCCAGTCCAGCGCGGCTGCTGCAGAAGCGCGCGCGGCTGCCGCGGCCACCAAGCGCCACGCCGTTGAAGCCAACCGCGCCGCCTCGGCCGCCGAGGCCCTGGCTCGCAAGGCCGCAACGGCCGCTGCCGAGGCACGTGACACTGCCCGTTCGGCCGCGAAGCATGCCAATAACGCCGCTGCGGCGGCCGATGAAGCGGCTGAGCACGCGGGTGACGCTGCTACGGCTGCCGCGAGGTCCACCGCGCACGCCAATGCCGCCACGGAGGCGGCGAACGCGGCGACCAGCGCCGTGCTCAAGGCGCAGCAGGTGTTCGCGCTTGCCCGTGAGGTGGAGGCCGAGGAGTTGCTGGGCCGCACCAACGTCGGTATCGAGCGCGCCAGGGATCAGAAGAGCGCCGACGCAGCCAGGACCGCAGGGCTGGCCGAACTGGTGCGGGCGGCCGAAGACCGAGACGCCGAGCGGGGCCGGTTGGTGGCCGAGGCCGCCAAGCCCGGAGCCGACTTGAAGGCCATCGCAGCCGAAGGCCGCAAGCTTGCTGTCTTGGCGATGAAGAACGGCACGGCATGGGGGCGCGCCGCGGCCGAGGCGGCCTTGGCCGCCCCCGACGAGGTCGTCATCGACTACCTGCAGGGCGGCTGGAGGACCGCCAAGGAGCAGGACGACCGCTCCTACGTCGAGCGTCTCGCCGAAGAGAGCGAGGTCGAGGAGGTGCGCAACGCGGCCGAAGCCGCCCTCGACGGCGAGGCCGCCACCATCACCGAGTTCGTAAGCGACGGCCAGTACCAGGTCGCCTCGCAGAGTATGCGAGTCGCCATCGCGCAGGTCCTCGATGATGCCGGGCCGATCCTCACCGAAACAGGCCGGGCGGCGCTTAACAGCGGCGATCCCAAGAAGTACAGCGGGTTCTTGGTCAGGACGCAGTTCAGCGCGCGGACCCAGGACGAGCGGGTCAGAGCGGCCCAGTTGGTGGACTCGGGCGGTCCCGAAGTGAAGTCTGCGGCCCGGATCGCGCTGGAGGGCTCTCCGCAGACGCTGCACGCCTTCCTCGTCTCTGGCCAGTACAAAGCAGCGCGCAAGGACCACCTCGCCGCCACCCACGTGGCCCAGGTTCAGAAGCTGATCGCGGACGCAGCGAAGAACGCTGCCACAGCACGGCAGAACGCCGCCACCGCTCAGAAGGTCGCCGCACTCGCCCGCAAGGCGGCAGCAGAGGCCAACGAGTGGGCGAAGAAGGCCAGTGCCTCGGCCGCTGAAGCCCAGGACCACGCCGATAGGGCAGCCGATCACGCCAAGGACGCCGAAGCCTCCGCAGCCAGCGCCGCAGCGTCCGCCGCCACCGCACGTAACGCAGCGAAGCAGGCCGACATCGCCGCCGAAGACGCGGCCAGATCCGCGGCGGACGCCACCCTCTCCTCGGAGGTGGCCCAGGCATCGGCCTCCAGTGCCTGGGTTTCCGCCGAACAAGCACGGCAATCCTCCATCGCCGCCGGAAAAGACGCCCAAGTCGCCCTCAAGGCGGCCACCGAGGCGCTCACCATCGCGGTCAAGAAGTACCGGGAGGAGGAAGAAGTCCGGCGCAAGGCCGCCATCGCGGCCAAAAAGAAAGCAATGAACGACCCCGGCGCACGCGCCCGCGAGATCTACCGCTGCGGACAGGCCATCGTCCCCTGCGACCCACAGGGCTTCGCCCGCTGGTGCCAGCACAACGAGATCGGGTGCGACATCATTTCCATGGGCGACGAGTTCAAAGACGCCATGGAACAGCTCTGGGAAATAGAGAAGAGTCTCACTGGCCTCGGCGAACTCGAAGCCTGCCTGGACAACAAAGACCTCGAACACTGCTCAAGCCTCGCAGCGGACGTCCTCATCGGCGCCAAACTGAAAGCGCTCGAGAAGGCCTACGACGGCCTGAAGCTCCTCAAACGCGGCTGCAAGGCTGTCAGCAAAGCCTCCCGGGCGGCCCTGGCTTCGCCCATCTCGTTCACGTTCGCACGGTCAGGCAGCAAGGACTACGAGTGCCTCGAAGGCGTGGAAGACTGGGATGTCTACGACCCCAACACGGGGAACAGAATCACCGACATCGACCTCGTTGAGAAGGGCGTACTATGGGAGAAGAAGACCGCGATCTACGGTGAGTCTGCCTGGATGGATAAACACATCAACAAGAAGCTGACCGCGTACCTCAAGGCCCGTTCGCTGCTTCCCGGATACGAAGGCGCACCGATCGGTTTCCGATTCGCGAAGTCCGGAATGGATGCGCGCTTCCGGACGGCGTTGCAAGAGCGGTTCGAGCAGCTCAGGCGAGACCACCCGGACCTAGACCTCAGGCTGGAGATCGCAGATTGAGCTACCCCTTTGATCTCGATGGCGAGACAGTGTGGGATGCGGGCTACCACACAGGTCAGCTGTACGCCTTTCTTGCCCGTAGCGCCGCAGAGGTGTTGGATTTGCCGACCGGGTTGACCCCGAACGACCAGGGCGGCTGTGATATCGATCTGCCAGTGTTCCGGGTGTTCGTCGAAGGTCTGTACGCTAAGTTCTCCTCGACTCGCAATCCGGTCCTGCACGGGCTGACGCGCGGCCTGCTGATCGCCTCGCTCATGCTGTTGGATCAGGCAGGGACCCCTATCACGTTGAAATCCGTGCATGAGAAGGCCTTCCGGGAAGAGATGGCCGCTTTCGCACGCGCCATGCGTTAAGGGCCCGTCCACACAAGGAACTGCCCCGTCGGAGCGACTTCCGGCGGGGCAGTTCCACGTGCGTAACAGCGCGAGACTGACCACCGCTAGCCTCAATACCATTACTTAAGTGGCGTCGCCGGTACGGTGCTTGCCTGGATGCCACGACCGGAGCAGGTCAAGCCAGAAACGGACGAGAGGTTGTCGGACCGTATCGCGGTCGGGCTGCTGACGCGGTCGTTCCCACCGGATCTGGTGGACCGGGTGGTGGCTGAGTGCGGGCTGTCCGGGCAGCGGAACCGGCTGTTGCCGCCGCGGGTGGTGGTCTATTTCGTGGTGGCCATGTGCCTGAGGCGGAGAATCCGGCGTCGGCCGGTGGTGGCGAGCTGGGCGGCCGCGGAGAACAGGCGGAATCGCAGGCGGCGGGGTTCCCAAAGTCGGGCCTTGCCGGTGGGTAGCTGACGCTTTCGGGGATCTTGGAATCCGGTGTGGCTGATCAGGGTGAGCGCTCTACGCGAACGGTGCGTTCGTGCTGGTCAGGTGCCTGCTCGACCAGTTGGCCGACTGCCGGGTTGTCTCCTGCGAGCCTGGTGACCGTTGGGCGAACGGAACGTTCGTGGTTGGTGATGCCGGTGCTGCGGTGGCGGGTGGGGCGACGACGAGGACGGTGCCGAACTTGTGGCGGAGTTTGTCGAAGACGGCTCGCAGTTTCGGCTCGCTGTTGGGCAGCGGCTTGTCGAAGATCCTCTTGCCGGCCGGGGTCAGTCCGTGGCCGTGGTGCGTGCTCTTGCCGACGTCCAGGCCGAGGAAGACGCCCACGCCTTCGGTGTCGATCAACGTGCCCCCACTCGCTCGTTGCGGTGCTGGCCTGGGCGTCGGGGCCGTTCTCGCGCATCCACGTTATACAGACCTGCCGCCGGTAGATGGCCGGACATTGCGCCGGGCCGGGCGGTGGTCGGACCTCTCATCAGCGTCTCCGACGGCACCCCTCGGGCCCGGTGACACCACCCCCAGGTCATCCGTTCGACAGGGGACAACAGTCATGCCGGGCCCGGAGGCCAGCGGCCTCTTGCAGGACCGCGAAAAACATAACGGGACGGCCCTGCGGGGCGACCGTACGGGCGGCGTTGCCGAGGCATCCGTGGTGCCTCGGCAACCGCCCTGCGGCAACTGCCTTGCGGCCGACCGGTTTCCGGTGTCAGCCGCCGCACTGTTCGAGCATCGTCGCCTTGTCCGGGGCGGTCACCGGGAGCTGGTACTTGCGGGCGACCTGGGCGAACCGCACGCTGTACGCACAACGGATCCGCTTGTCCGGCGGCAGCCAGGAAGCCGGCCCCGAATCGCGCTTGGCGGAGTTCGTGGACCCCGAGACCGGCAGAAGGTTCAGCGCGTCGTTCGCCAACCGCTGCCGCTTCTGCCTGTCCCAGCGTGCCGCGCCCATCTGCCAGGCGTAGGACAACGGCACCACGTGGTCGATCTGCACCTCGGTCGCCTTCGTCTTCTTCCAGGCGATGTCCTTGCCGGTGTACGGGTCGTGCAGGTTCATCGAGACGACCACACAGTCCGATCCGGCCCGGAAACGCACCTCCTGACCGTCGCGGTTCAAGAGATCGTTCCGGGTGTCACAGCCGTTCCGGGCGAGCGGCACGCCCTCCGCCGTGTCCATCCAGGCCGACCCGAACTCGTCCCGGCCATAGCCCGTCTTCGGGCCACGGCCCTTCGTGGCCAGCCCTTCGACAAGCTTGCGCGCCTCGGCCCTGTCCGTCTCCGCCCCGAGCGGGGCGAGACCCGGCTTCGTCCCGTCGGGGTTGTCCAGCGGGCTCACCGCCCGCCCGTACGCGTCCGGTCCGGGACCTGGTCCTCCGCCCTTCCCCGATGCGTCACAGCCCGCGACGCCCGGCACCGCGGTGGCCAGCGCCGCCGCGAGGACGGCCGTGCGCAACCATGCTCCGTACCCGCGCCTCGACCGGCTCTCACACGACACGGCCCACGCCCCCTCCACACAACGGCAACTGCCTCCCACACCGGCGAAGCATAGAGACAACCGCCGGGGGCACCGGTCACGCCGGTGATCACGCCGTCCCTCGGGCATACAGCCCGGCACCGGCTGATCGGACACGTACCGGACACAGCAAGGGCCGGACCGCCGCGGTGAGCGGGCTGCCCGGCCCCCTGCCGAGTCGTCGTACCAGAACCCGGGGAACGTCCTCAGAACGCGAGAACCGACGGCAGGACCCGAGGATCGTCGTCAGGACCCGAGAATCGTCGTCAGGAACTCGCCCGTCCACGCGAGCAGTTCCCGTCCCACCACCGGCTTCCCGCCGATCTTGCCCGTCGTCGGCCGCGGCACCAGGATCTGGTGGACGGCCGGCTTGACGATCGACCTCGGATACAGCCGCTTCAGCCGCAGCTCCTGCGACTCACGCAACTCCACCGGCGCGAAGCGGACGTTCGGCCCCTGGAGCACCATCTCACCGACCCCGCAGGCCCGCGCCAGCATCCGCAGCCCCGCGACCAGCAGCAGATTCTCCACCGGCTCCGGAAGCTTGCCGTAGCGGTCGGTCAGCTCCTCGCGCACCGCCTTGATGTCGTCCTCGGAGGTGGCGGACGCGATCGCCCGGTACGCCTGGAGCCGCAGCCGCTCGCCCGGCGCGTAGTCGTGCGGGACGTGCGCGTCGACCGGCAGCTCGATCTTGACCTCGAGCGGTGGCTCCTCCTCGATCTCGCCGGACTCCAGCGACTTGCGGTAGTCCGCCACCGCCTCGCCCACCATGCGCACATACAGATCGAAGCCGACGCCCGCGATATGGCCGGACTGCTCGCCTCCGAGCAGATTGCCCGCGCCGCGGATCTCCAGGTCCTTCATCGCCACATACATGCCCGCGCCCATCTCGGTGTGCTGGGCGATGGTCGCGAGCCGCTCGTGCGCGGTCTCGGTGAGCGGCTTTTCCGGCGGATAGAGGAAGTAGGCGTAGCCACGCTCACGGCCACGCCCCACCCGGCCGCGCAGCTGGTGCAGCTGCGAGAGGCCGAAGTTGTCGCCGCGCTCCACGATCAGCGTGTTGGCGTTGGAGATGTCGATGCCGGACTCGACGATCGTCGTCGACACCAGCACGTCGTACTTCTTCTCCCAGAAGTCGACGACGACCTGCTCCAGGGTGCTCTCGCTCATCTGCCCGTGCGCGGTGGCGATCCGGGCCTCCGGCACGATCTCGCGCAGCCGCGCGGCAGCCCGGTCGATCGACTCGACCCGGTTGTGGATGTAGAAGACCTGGCCCTCGCGCAGCAGTTCACGCCGGATCGCCGCGCCGATCTGCTTCTCCTCGTACGGGCCGACGAAGGTCAGAACCGGGTGGCGCTCCTCCGGCGGAGTGGTGATGGTCGACATCTCGCGGATGCCGGTGACCGCCATCTCCAGGGTCCGCGGGATGGGCGTCGCGGACATCGTCAGCACGTCGACGTTGGCGCGGAGCTTCTTCAGCTGCTCCTTGTGCTCGACGCCGAAGCGCTGCTCCTCGTCCACGACGACCAGGCCCAGGTCCTTGAACTTGGTCTCGGACGAGAAGAGCCGGTGGGTGCCGATGACGATGTCGACCGAGCCGTCCCGCAGGCCCTCCAGGGTCCCCTTCGCCTCCGTTTCCGACTGGAAGCGGGACAACGCCCTTGTGACGACCGGGAATTGCGAATAGCGCTCGGAGAAGGTCCCGAAGTGCTGCTGCACCAGCAGCGTCGTCGGCACGAGCACCGCGACCTGCTTGCCGTCCTGGACGGCCTTGAAGGCCGCTCTCACGGCAATCTCCGTTTTCCCGTAGCCGACGTCACCGCAGACCAGCCGGTCCATGGGCACCGACTTCTCCATGTCCTCCTTCACCTCGGCGATGGTGGACAGCTGGTCGGGCGTCTCCGCGTACGGGAAGGCGTCCTCCAGCTCCCGCTGCCAGGGCGAGTCCGCTCCGAAGGCATGGCCGGGCGCCGCCATCCGGGCGCTGTAGAGCCTGATGAGGTCGGCGGCGATCTCCTTGACCGCCTTCTTGGCGCGCGCCTTGGTCTTCGTCCAGTCCGCGCCGCCGAGCCGGTGCAGCGTCGGTGCCTCGCCCCCCACGTACTTGGTGACCTGCTCCAGCTGGTCGGTCGGGATGTAGAGACGGTCCCCGGGCTGACCGCGCTTGGCGGGCGCGTACTCGACGAGCAGATACTCACGGGTCGCGCCCTGGACGGTGCGCTGCACCATCTCCAGATAGCGGCCCACCCCGTGCTGCTCGTGCACGATGTAGTCGCCCACCTCGAGGGTGAGCGGGTCGATCTGCTTGCGGCGGCGGGTCGGCATCCGGGCGCCGTCCTTGCCGGCGGCCTTCTGGCCCGACAGATCGGTCTCCGTCAGTACGGCCACCTTGAGGCCCGGGTCGACGAAGCCGTAGTCGATGGATCCGCACGCCACATGGACGACCGAGGCCGAGATCTCCCCGAGGTCGGCGTCGAGCCGGGCCGCGATGCCCTCACCGCCGAGCACCTCCACAGTGCGGCTCGCCGGGCCGTGCGCCTCCGTCACGAACACCGTGCGCCAGCCGTCCGCGAGCCAGCCCTTGGTGTCGGCGAGCGCTCGGGCGGTGTCACCGCGGTACGTCTCCGGCGCGTGCATGCCGAGCTTCAGGGTGTCGGCAGTGTCGAGGTCCAGCTCCTCGTCCGCGGCGAACGGCGACACCGACCACCACATCATCCCGAGCTCGCGCGCCCGGTCGCGGACGTCCGCGATGCCCCGCAGCGAGGCCGCGCCGACGTCGATCGGGGCCTTGCCCCCGCCCGCCGACGCCGCCCACGACGCCTGCAGGAACTCCTGCGAGGTCGCCACCAGGTCCGCGGCTCTGGTACGGACCCGCTCCGGGTCGCACACCACGGCCATCGCGCCCGCCGGGAAGACGTCGAGCAGCAGCTCCATGTCGTCCACCAGGACCGGGGCCAGTGACTCCATGCCCTCGACCGCGATGCCCTCGGCGATCTTGCCGAGGAGCTCGCCGAGCTCCGGATGGGCCTCCGCGAGCGCCGCGGCCCGCTCCCGCACCTCGTCCGTCAGCAGCAGCTCACGGCACGGCGGCGCCCACAGCCCGTACTCGGCGACCTCCAGGGAGCGCTGGTCGGCGACCTTGAAGTAACGGATCTCCTCGACGTCGTCGCCCCAGAACTCGACCCGCAGCGGGTGTTCCTCAGTGGGCGGGAACACATCGAGGATGCCGCCGCGCACCGCGAACTCACCGCGCTTCTCGACCAGCTCCACCCGCGAGTACGCGGCGGCGGCGAGCCCGTCCACGACCTCGTTCAGATCGGCGGTCTGCCCGGAGCGCAGCGCCACCGGCTCCAGATCCCCCAGCCCCTTGACCTGCGGCTGGAGCACGGACCGCACCGGCGCGACCACGACACTGACCGGGCCCGCGGCCGGATCGTCCGGCGACGGGTGGGCGAGCCGGCGCAGCACCGCGAGCCGCCGGCCCACGGTGTCCGAGCGGGGCGAGAGCCGCTCGTGCGGCAGGGTCTCCCAGGACGGATACTCCACGACGGTGTCCGGGTCGAGGAGCGAGCGCAGCGCCGCGGCCAGGTCCTCGGCCTCGCGCCCGGTCGCGGTCACGGCCAGCACCGGCTTACCCGCGTCCCGTGCCAGGGCCGCCACCGCGAAGGGCCTCGCCGCCGGGGGGCCGACGAGGTCGATATGCCTGCGGTGACCGTCCGTGGCGGCCTTCACCGCTTCGGCGAGCGCCGGGTCACGTACCACGGCGTCGAGGAGACCGTGCAAGCTCATGAAGGGGTTCCGTCCGGGTCCGAGAAGGGTGAGCAGGTGAACAAGAAGGGTGAGCAGGTGAACAATGAGCTGGTGGTGGGCAACACGAAAGGCCCGACACGTCTGGTTTCCCCTGTCGAGGACCAGGGGAGCGCCGGGGATCTCCAGGGTAAACCGCCCGGATTTTCACCGCGCGGGTAAACCGGATGCCCGCCCCGAGCGTATTCCCCATGAGATCTCACCCCGCCATAGCCACTACGGAGCCGCACGTGACCGACGAGGAGTTCGAAGAGTTTTATGCGCACTCCGTGAAACAGCTGGTCGGGCAGGTGTACCTGATGACGGGGGACCTCCATGAGGCGCAGGACGTCGTCCAGGAGGCGTTCGTGCGTGCCTGGGGGCGGCGGTCGAATCTGCGGCGCGACGCCGGGCCGGAGGCATGGATCCGAACGGTCGCGTGGCGACTCGCGATCAGCCGGTGGCGGCGGAGCCGGCGTTCGGCGGAGGCCTGGTTCCGGCACGAGCAGGTCCGCCCTCCGGCCTCGTCGGAGCCGGGGCCCGGCACGGTCGCGCTGGTGACGGCGCTGCGGCGGCTGTCCGAGCGCCAGCGGCGGGTGGCCGTCCTCTACTACGTGGGCGACCTCTCCGTGGAACAGGTGGCGTCCGAGACCGGGATAGCCGCCGGCACCGTGAAGGCGCATCTGTCCCGCGCGAGGGCAGCACTCGCGTCCCACCTCGACGACTCGATCGACCAGAGCGGCCCCCTTCGACCGGCCGGTGCGCTCACCCCGGAGGAGTTCGGTGTCTGACCAGTACGCAAGCCGCGGGCGCGACGACGATGCGCTCGCGGACGCCCTCAAGCGGGCCGCCTCGGCGGGCGGGCAGCAGATCGTGCCCGTCCCGGCCGCCCAGGTGTCGGCCCTGGGCGCGCGCCGCAGGAGCCGCAATATCGCGGTGGCGGCGGCGTGTGCGGTGTGTCTCCTCGCCGGCGGAACCATGGCCGCCGCGCTGCAGCTGACCCCGGGTGGAGCCACCGGGCCCGCCGCGCCCCTCTCCACCGGCTCCGGCACCGGCAGTCCGCCGGCCACGGGTGGTCCGACCGGGTCGCCTGACACCTCCGAGTCCCCCACCGAGTCCTCCACCGAGTGGCCGCCCGGCTTCCCGACGCCGCCCGGGTTCCCCTCGGATCCGCGTCCGGGGTCCGAGCTGTCCTCCGCCCCGTCACCGAACGACCCCATGCCGTCCGCCACGCCGGGCGCCTCCCCACCGGGCACCCGCTGACCGGCGCCTCCGTGCCCTCGGCGCTCCGCCCGGGACCGGTCAGGGTCCGGAGCAGCCCGGTACCACCCGGAACTGCTCCGGCCCGGTGCGCGCCCTGGACGCCCACCGGGCCGGAGCCCGCATCGCGGGAACCGGGCCCGTACGGACTACGGGCCCGTAGGGACTACTCGGTGGCGATGGCGTTCAGGACGTTCATCCGGCCCGCCCGGAACGCCGGTACCAGCGCCGCGAACAGTCCCACGAACGCCGATCCCACGAAGACCGTCCCGATGGTCGCCCACGGGATCTCCAGCACCTTCATGCCCTCCAGGACCAGCAGCTTCTGAGCCGCCGTCCCCCAGCCCATGCCGAGGCCGAGACCGAGCAGGGCACCGAAGAGGGCGATGACCACCGACTCCAGCCGGATCATGCGGCGCAGCTGACGGCGGGAGAGGCCGATCGCCCGCATCAGGCCGATCTCACGGGTCCGCTCGACCACCGACAGCGCCAGGGTGTTCACCACACCGAGGACCGCCACGATGATCGCGAGGGCGAGGAGACCGTAGACGATGTTCAGCAGCTGGCCGACCTGGTCCTTCAAGTCCTGCTTGTAGTCGGTCTGGTCCTTCACCTGGTACGTCGGGTACGCGGCGACCGACTTCTTCAGGGCGGCGTAGGCCTCCTTCTCCTTGCCGTCCTGCGCGGTGGCGAACATCAGGAAGTTCTGCGGCACCCTGTCGGCGGGCAGATAGCGCGTGACGGTCGTGATGTTCACGTACATCGCGCCCTTGTCGACGCTGGTGTCGTCCGATGTGATCGCCGCGACCTTCAGCCGCGCCGTCCTGCCGCCGTCGAAGCGCACCGCCATGGTGTCGCCGACCTTGATTCCGTGGTCCTTGGCGTAGGTGTCGCCGACGGACATGGCGTCCTTGCCGTACGCCGCCGCCAGGTCGCCCGCGACCGTCTCGCGCCGAAGGTCCTCGGCGTAGGTCGGGTCGGCGGCCGCGAGGACCTTCTTCTCCTTCTTCCCTGCCGGGGAGGTCAGTTCGGCCTTCACGAGCTTGTACTCGGTGAAGTGCTCGATGCCCTGCGTCTTCTTCAGGGCCTGCTGCGCCTTCGGCATGATCGGCTGGAAGTTGTTCGACTGGATGATGAAGTCCGCGCCGACGGACCGGTCCAGTTCGTCGGTCGCCGAGGCCACCATGGACGAGCCGACGACGGACAGGCAGGCGACGAGTGCGAGCCCGATCATCAGGGCGGCTCCGGTCGCACCGGTGCGGCGCGGGTTGCGCAGGGCGTTGCGCTCGGCCATCCGCCCGACCGGGCCGAAGACCCGCAGCACCAGCGCGCTGATGACCCGGACCACTCCGCCCGCGAGCAGCGGGCCGACGACGATGAAGCCGATGAGGCTGAGCACCACGCCGAGGCCGAGCCACAGTGATCCCTCACTCGCCTTGGCCGCCCGCGTCGCGAGCCACAGCAGGAGACCGCCGGAGCCGGTGAGGGCCAGTCCGGCGATCCCGCGTACCAGCCCGGCCCTGCCGTCGGCCGGCGTACCCGCGTCCCGCAGCGCGGCCATCGGGGAGACCTTGCCCGCCCGGCGGGCCGGGATGTAGGCGGCGAGGACGGTGACGACGATTCCGAGCACGACGCCGATCACGGGGGTGGTCCACTTGACGGTGAGGTCCTGTGTGGACAGCTCCATGCCCATGGACGACATGAGCTTCATGAGCCCGACGGCGAGACCGATACCGGCGCCGACTCCGGCGGCCGATCCGAACACGCCGAGCAGCAGCGCCTCGACGAGGACCGAGCGGTTGACCTGCTTGCGGCTCGATCCGATGGCCCGCATCAGACCGATCTCGCGGGTGCGCTGGGCGACCAGCATCGAGAAGGTGTTGACGATGAGGAAGATGCCGACGAGCACGGCGATCCCGGCGAAGCCGAGCATCGCGTACTTCATGACGTCGAGGAAGCCTCCGACGTCCTCACGGCCCGCGTCCGCCGCCTCCTGCCGGGTCCGGAGCGTGTACGGGGCGGCGTCGACCGCCGCGGCCACGTTCTTCTTCAGCCGCGCGTCGCCGACGCCGGGCTTCGCGGTGACCTCGATGTGGGTGAACGCGTCGTTCTTGCCCAGCAGTTGGCGCTGGGCCGTGGCCGTGTCGAAGTAGACGACGGCCGCCCCGGGATTGGTGACCTGGAACGAGGCGATGCCGGAGATCCTGGCGGTGAGGTCACCGGTGACGGCGATGGTGCGCAGTTCGTCACCGAGCCGCAGCCCGTGCTTCTCGGCGGTGTCGGCGTCGACCATCACCTCGGTGGGGCCGCGCGGCGCATGGCCCGAGGTGATCTCCATGGAACGCAGCTCGCCCTGCGTCCAGTTGCCGGCGATGGTGGGGGCACCGGTGGTGGAGCCCATGTTCTTGTTGTCCGCGTCGACGACGGTCACGCTCGTGGAGATGACCCGGCCTTCGGCGGACCGCACCCCGTCGGCCTTCTCCACCTGCGGAAGAAGGGCCGCGGGCAGCGTCTCGGGCTTGCCGGTCGGCGGGCTCTCGTCGTCACCGGCAGCGGTCCTGGGGCTGACGGTGACATCTGCCGCGGTAGCCGCGAACAGCTTGTCGAAGGTGGTGGTCATGGTGTCGGAGAAGACGAGCGTGCCGGACACGAACGCCACCGACAGCAGGACGGCGACGGCGGAGAGCGCCATGCGTCCCTTGTGCGCGAAGAAGTTGCGCAGCGAGGTCTTCAGTACGGTCACGACGTCCGTCCCCGGGCGTCGAAGTCCTTCATGCGGTCGAGCACCTGGTCGGCCGTGGGGCTGAACATCTCGTCGACGATGCGGCCGTCGGCCAGGTACAGCACACGGTCGGCGTAGGAGGCCGCGACCGGATCGTGGGTGACCATGACGATGGTCTGTCCGAGCTCGTCGACGGACCTGCGCAGGAAGCCCAATACCTCCGCACCGGCGCGCGAGTCCAGGTTCCCGGTCGGCTCGTCACCGAAGATGATCTCGGGACGGGCCGCCAGGGCCCGGGCCACGGCGACCCGCTGCTGCTGGCCGCCGGAGAGCTGGGTGGGCCGGTGCCCCAGCCGGTCGGCGAGTCCCACCGTCTCCACCACCCGGTTCAGCCACGCGGCATCCGGCTTGCGGCCCGCGATGTCCATGGGCAGCGTGATGTTCTCGATCGCGTTGAGCGTCGGCAGCAGATTGAACGCCTGGAAGATAAAGCCGATCCGGTCGCGGCGCAGCCGGGTGAGCTTCTTGTCCTTGAGCCGGGTGATCTCGGTGTCGTCGATGTGGATCTCGCCCGAGGTCACCGTGTCCAGCCCGGCCAGACAGTGCATCAGCGTGGACTTGCCGGAGCCGGAGGGACCCATGATGGCGGTGAACTTGCCGCGCATGATGTCCACGTCGACGTGGTCGAGCGCGACGACCCGGGTCTCACCGGAGCCGTATGCCTTGACGACCTGCCGCGCCCGTGCGGCGACGGCCGTCCGTCCTCCAGTGCCCCCGTGCGCGGGGACGGTCACAGCCGTTGTCACTGTTTGTCTCCTCTATCAGTTGAATGAAGCGGCCGGTTGAATGAAGCAGCCGGTTGCGTAAGCGGCCGGTTGCATGAACCGGTTGCATGAAGCAGTGGGCGCTGCCCGCTGGAAAGTGTCGTGTGCGGCGGTGCTGCGGCGCGCTGGTGCCCGGCACCCATTCCGGCCGGGGGTTTTCCCCACCCCGGCCGGACGGTTCCCCCACCCCCCGGCAGACCGCTCGAACCCGTCGGGGCCACCCGGCCCGACGTAAGACCACGGTAAGGAACGGCCCTCGTTCCTCTCCTCCTCCGGCGGGACGAACCATCCCTGGCCCCATGTCAGGAGCACCCCCTAGGGGTTGAGAGGTTCCCAGGGGACGCCTACCCGCAGGCCCCGCACCCTCCCGCCGCAGGAGGTGCAAGTGAGAAGGTGGGCGGCGAAGATACGTGCATAGGGAAGGGACTTCGATGGGCGGGGGAAGTGCCGGCACGGGCAGCGGCGGAACGGGCGGTGTGAGCGACGGCGGCACCGGCACGGCGCCCGGGGAGCGCGCCCCCGCACCTCCCACTCCCGCGCACCGCGGCCGCGTCGCCGCCGCACTGATGCTCGGCATGGCGCTGGCGGCCCTCGACGGCACCGTCGTCTCCACCGCCGTCCCGCAGATCGTCGGCGAACTCGGCGGCTTCTCCGTGTTCTCCTGGCTGTTCTCCGGCTATCTGCTCGCGGCGACCGTCACCCTCCCCGTGTACGGAAAGCTCTCCGACACCTTCGGGCGCAAGCCCGTACTGATCACGGGCATCGCCCTCTTCCTGGCCGGCTCACTGCTGTGCGGCAGCGCCTGGAGCATGGCCTCGCTCATCGCCTTCCGCGTCGTCCAGGGCCTCGGCGGCGGCGCGCTCCAGGGCACGGTCCAGACGATCGCGGCCGATCTGTATCCGCTGAAGGAACGCCCGAGGATCCAGGCGAAGCTGTCCACGGTCTGGGCGGTGTCGGCGGTCGCGGGCCCGGCGGTCGGCGGGCTGCTCGCCTCGTACGCCGACTGGCGCTGGATCTTCCTGATCAACCTGCCGGTCGGGGCCGTCGCGCTGTGGCTGGTCGGCCGCCATCTGACCGAACCGGCCAGGACCCCACGGGAACGGGGGAGACGCCCCCGCATCGACTGGCCCGGCGCGCTCGCCGTCTTCCTCACCGGCAGTCTGCTGCTGACCGCGCTCGTCCAGGGCGGCGTCGCCTGGCCCTGGCTCTCCGCGCCCTCACTGGGGCTGTTCGCGGGCAGCGCGGCAGGGGTGGTCGCCACCGTGCTGATCGAACGCCGGGCGGCCGAGCCCGTCATACCCGGCTGGGTCTGGCGCCGGCGCACCATCGCCGCCGTGAACCTGGCCCTGGGCGCACTCGGGCTGCTGATGGTCGCCCCCACCGTCTTCCTGCCGACCTACGCCCAGTCGGTACTCGGGCTCGGCCCGATCGCGGCCGGGTTCGTGCTGTCCGTGATGACGCTGAGCTGGCCGGTCAGCGCGGCGTACGCCAACCGCGTCTACACCCGCATCGGCTTCCGCGACAGCGCGATCGTCGGCATCGGCGCGGCCATGCTGATCATGCTGGCGTTCCCGCTGCTGCTCCCTTATCCGGGCCAGGCGTGGCAGCCCGCGCTGGTGATGCTGCTGCTCGGCGCGGCGCTCGGCATCTTCCAGCTGCCGCTGATCGTGGGGGTGCAGTCGACCGTGCCCTGGGCGGAACGCGGCACGACGACCGCCTCCGTGCTGTTCTGCCGCCAGGTCGGACAGAGCGTCGGGGCCGCGCTGTTCGGGGCGCTCGCCAACGCCGTGCTGGCGTCCCGTCTCGGCGGCTCGGGAGATCTGGACTCGGTCGCCCGCTCGCTGGCCCACGGCGGCCCGGGCCCGGCGGAACATCTGCGACAGGCAGTGGACGCCGCGGTGGACTACGTCTACCTGGGCGCGGCCGGAGCCGCCGCACTCGCCCTGGTCGTCCTGGTGCTGCTGGCACCGCGGACGTTCCCGGTGATCACCGAGCAGCACGAGGACTGACGGCCGCGCGCTGCCCCACGGACCACGGGCCCACGGCTCACACGGACACACGGACACACGGCGCGGCGCATCCGCCACACCCCGTGCGCAGGGCGCACACCGTTTCGTCGCAGGTGACGGGCTTGTGCACGCCCCTTCCACGACGTGACCCGAACGTTGCCGAACTGACATACCAACCAGTCTGAAACCCCCTTACGCCAGCCGGTACCGGCAAGTAACGTACGCGCTCCACCGCCACCCCCCGCACCACCCGCCCGCCCCGAGGGCATCGCAAGGAGCACCCCCGATGTCGTACGGCCAGTACTTCCCCGACCCACCGGCCCCCTCCCCACCGCCACACGACTGGTACGCGCCCCCGCCGCCGGACCCGGCCCCCGCCCGCCCCGAGGAGCTCCACGGGCTGCGCTCCGGCTACCGGCGGCTGCGCCGCGTCGCCACCTTCACCGCCCTCGGCTACTTCGTCCTCTTCCTGTTCCTGTCCGGATACGCCCCCGGACTGATGAGCGGCGAAGTCGACGGCGGCCTCACCACGGGGCTGCTGCTCGGACTCCTCCAGCTCCCCGTCACCCTGGCGGCGATCGCCGCGTACGAGCGGATCGCCCGGCGCCGCGTCGACCCCCTCGCCGCCGCCATCAGGGACCGGGCCGACCGGACACCCGGGACCGGATTCCCCAGCCGTGATCCGCACGGGCACTCCGGATGGCAGCAGACGCCCGGATGGCAGCAGACACGAGGTGCACGCGCATGACGGGCTTCGCCTCCGACGCTCAGACCATGTCGTTCGTCGCGTTCATCGCCGTCATCACGGTGACCTTGCTGCTGTGTGTGATGACCGGGCCGGACCGGGACGACCTGGGCGAGTTCTACACCGGCTACCGCTCGCTCTCCCCCATGCAGAGCGGCCTCGCCATCGCGGGCGACTACATCTCGGCGTCCACCGTGCTCGCCACCATCGGCGTCATCGCCCTCGCCGGCTACGACGGACTGACCCTGGCCCTGAGCACCGTGCTCTCGCTGGTGCTGATGATGTTCCTGCTCGCGGAACCGCTGCGGAACGCGGGCCGCTTCACCATGGGCGACGTACTGACCCGCCGCTCCCCCGGTCCCGCCGTTCGGATCACCGCCAGCGCCGTCACCCTCGCCGCGCTGCTGCCGCTGGTGATCTTCCAGCTCGCGGGCGCAGGGGATCTGCTCGCCTTCGTCCTCGGCTTCGACGCGGACGGCTTCAAGACCGGGTCCATCGTGTGCCTCGGCATCCTGATGATCGCGTACGCGGCGATCGGCGGTATGAAGGGCACCGCCTTCATCCAGATCGTCAAGACGGTCGTGCTCCTCGGCGCGGCCACCGCGGTCGCCGTACTCGTCCTGGAACGCTTCGACTTCAGCCTGCCCGCACTGCTCGACGCGGCCGCGAAGGGCAGCGGAGCCGGTGACGCCTACCTCGCCTCAGGGCTGCAGTTCGACGGCGAAATGGACATGATCAGCGCACAGTTGACGGTCGTACTCGGCGCGGCGGTGCTGCCGCACATCACCATGCGCACGTTCACCGCGCGCAGCGCGACCGCCGTGCGACGGTCGATGTCCTGGGCCGTGTCCACCGTCGTCGTGACCTGCCTGCTCATCGCAGTGATCGGCTTCGGCGCCGCGGCGATCGTGGGACACAAGGGCCTGGTCATCGCCGACCCCCAGGGCAAGACGTCGTTCCTGCTCGTCACCCAGGCCCTGATCGGGACGGACCTCGGCACCGGCGAATCGCTGCTGTTCACCGCCGTGGCCACCGCGGTCTTCCTCACCCTGCTCGCCTCCGTCGCGGGAATCACCCTGGCCTGCGCCAACAGCCTGGCCCACGACCTCATCACCCACGGACTGCGCCGTACCCGGCTGAGCGATGCGGCCGAGATGGGCATCGCGCGGCTGGCTGCGGCCCTCATCGGGCTCGGCGCCATCGCGGCCGCCGCGTTCGCCCAGCACTGGAACCTCCAGGCGCTGGTCACGCTCTCCTTCTGCATCGGCGCGTCCGCCATCGCACCGGCCCTCGTCTACAGCCTCTTCTGGCGCCGCTACACCCGCACGGGACTCCTGGCCACGCTGATCGTGGGCACGGTGGGCTCGATCGTCCTCATGACCGGCAGCAACCTGGTCTCCGGATCCCCCCAGGCGGTCTTCCCCGGCGAGGACTTCAACTGGTTCCCGTACACGACCACGGGCCTCGTCTCGGTGCCGCTCGGCTTCCTGGCTGGCTGGCTCTGCACCGTCCTGTCGGCCGAGGACGCCACCGCCGAGCGGGAGCGCTACGAGGCCGTGGAGCCGACGATCCTGGCGGGCGCGGCGGCACCGCGGTGACGGACCGCCGAGCGGACAACCGGAAACACCGGCAAGGGCGTCCGGAAACACCGGCAAGGGCGTCCGGCCTGCGCGAGGCAGGCCGGACGCCCTTCGTACGCCAGCAGCGGCTCAGCGCCGGGCCGTTGTCAGATCAGCCCGTCCCACATCTGCTCCAGCAGCACCGACCACCAGCTCTCCGGCGACGACAGAGCCGCCGGGTCGAGAGCGGCCAACTGCGCCTGGAAGTCGACCGTCCAGCGGCCCGCCTGCTCCGGATTGAGACCGAAGCGCAGCCGCCACATCCGGCCGAGCAGGCCCAGACAGCGCGTGAACTCCGGCAGACCGCTGTTCACGAACTGCGGAGCCACCGGCTGACCGCCCGGCCCGGCCTCCACCGGGACCGCGACGATATGCGCCGTGCCGTACTGGACACAGATCGCCTTGCCGAAGTCACTGCCCACGACCAGGTACGAGGCCGCGTCCGAAGCCGGCTGCACCTGACGCTGCTGAGCCAGCTCGGCCAGCGTCGGCACCACCGGCTGAGCGGGCTGCGCCCAGAAGAACGGGCCGAAGTCGGCCGGCAGACCCGCCCACACCAGGGTGCGGGCCACGACCTCCGGCACACCCTGACGGGACACCGCCCGCTGGTCGAAGTGGCAGATGCCCTGCGGCCCGAACGCCCCGACCAGCTCCTGGGCGATCCCCTCCGGGGGGACCGGCGGGGCCGGCTGAGCCGGCGTCAGCGGCATACGCACCGGCGCCGGGCGCGCGGGACCGTCGGCCACCTGGTGCAACTCGCCCTGGTGCGTGAGCAGTTGCTGCATCCCGCCCTGACGGCTCGCATGGTCCTTGCCGTACGGGGCGATGCTGGTGATCCGTGCCTGCGGCCAGGTCTCCCGGATCATCCGGGCGCAGTAACCCCCGGGCAGCTCACAGGACTCCAGCTCGGTGTGCAGCTCGAGCACCTGGTCCGGGGGGACGTTCATCCCGCGCAGCTCGTGGAAGATCTGCCACTCCGGATGCGGGGTGCCCGGTGCGGAGCGGCGGATGAGCTGCTGCTCGGAGCCGTCGGGAGCGCGATAGCGCAGCACCGCCTGGTAGCCGGGACCGACGGTCGGCACACCGGCGGGCGGCTGCTGGGGATAGCCGTACGCCGGAGCCTGCGGTGCGGAACCGGGACCGCCGTGGTGGGCCGGCGGCGCCTGCGGAGGCTGAGGAGCCCCCGGCGCAGGCACCTGGCCGGGACCCGCCAGCATCGTCGCCGCGTGGTGCACACCACCAGGAGGAGTGCCCCCGGAGGAACCACCAGGAGCACCGGGCGCACCGGGAGGCCCCGGAGGCTGAGGGGCCCCCGGACCACCGTGCAGCGGATTCGGGTTCGGGTTCGCCAGCATCGTCGCCGCGTGGTGCACACCACCAGGAGGAGTGCCCCCGGAGGAACCACCAGGAGCACCGGGCGCACCGGGAGGCCCCGGAGGCTGAGGGGCCCCCGGACCACCGTGCAGCGGATTCGGGCTCGGGTTCGGGTTCGGGTTCGCCAGCATCGTCGCCGCGTGGTGCACACCGTCGGCGGGGGTCCCCCCGGAGGGGCCCGCGGGACCGTCCGGTCCGAGCTGCGAAACCATCTGCGTCGGTACATAACCGCCCGCAGGTGCGCCGGGGACCCCAGGAGCTCCCGGCCCGGGCGGCGGAGCGGACGGAGGCGCCGGGGACGCACCCGGTCGCGCACCGGGAACCCCGGGCGGCGCCGGCGGAGGCGGAGGCGTCACGGCCCCACCGCCGCGCGCGGTCCGCGGCGCCCGCGGCGGAACCGCGGCCTTGCTGGTGGCGGCGTCGGCGATGTCACCGGCCCCCGCGGCCCCGGGCGTGCCCGGGGGCTGCGACCCGGCGGCACCGGGCTGTCCCGGCGCGTTCGACCGGTCCGGCTGACCGGGCCCACCGGGCCGGCCCTCCTGACCCGGCCCGCCGAGAGCCGGAGCCACCGCGGTCCGGGGCAGCCGGCTGCCTCCCGACATCAACGCGGTCGGCGCGTCCGCGCCCACCGAAGGAGACGGGGCGTCATCGTCGTCCGACCCCGACAGCGGCGGAGCGAACACGGTCGCGGGCAGCGGCACCGAACCGTCGGAACCAGCGCCGGAGCCGGCGTTCGTATCGGTCCCGGCCCACGGCGTCGCCCCGCCGTGCGACGCGGGCGGCACCCCGTCCGATGCTGTGGGCTCGTAGTCGGCCCCACCCGCGGCGGGCCATGCCGCACCGCCCACATGCGAGCCGCGTCCCGCGGTGTCACCGGGAGCGGCACCCGCCGGAGCCTGCGCCCCGCCGGAAGAGCCGGATCCCGCCACGGACGGCGCGGAAGCCACACCGGAACCCGGAGCCGCACCGTCACGTGCACCGGAACCGGGAGCCGCACCGTCACGTGCACCGGACCCCGAACGCTGGTCCGGGATACCCAGCTTGTCGGCCGCGTCCTGCAGCCACTCCGGAGGACTCAGCAGGAACGACGTCTGATTCAGATCGATACGCTCAGCCGGGGCCGGGGCCTGCGCCACATCAGGAGTGCCGTACTCCTCCTCGTAACGCCGGATCACCTCACCCACCGGCAGCCCCGGCCACAACGTGGCGTCACCGCTGTCCCGGGCGATCACCATCCGCTGCCGGCCGCCGTCCGACGTCGGGCCCTCGGCACGGTCCTCCGCCCAGACCACGAAACCCAGCTCGAACTCCCGTACCCGTACCTCGCGGTGCTGGTACGCGGGCACATCGCCGTTGACCCATTCCTCCGCGCGCTCCTGCGCCTGCGCAAAGGTCACCATCCGGCCGTCACCCCTCCACCGAAACCGGGACCGCGCGGGCGAAGCCGCCGTCCACCATCAGGTTCGCCACCGTCTCCAACTCCGGCGGATTCCCGGCCAGACGCGACAAGAACGCGTCGAAGTCCTCACCGCACGGCAGCAACAGCCGCTCCACCCGCTCGTTCACCGACCAGCCGTCCCGGTCACGGGCATCGTCATAGGCGCAGAACCACACCGAACCGGTCGCACTGCCACGGACCTTCACCGCCAGCAGCCCGCCCTGCACGAAAGCGACGCCCAGGTAGTCCTTCGTCAGATGGTCCCGCAGACACTTGTTCACGTACAGCAGATCGTTGACCGCGGCCTCCTCACGCACCGTGAAGAACGGCTGGTCGACCAGCAGCCCCAGCTCCGCGTCCAGCGCCGCACCCACCGGCGCACAACCGCCGGCCGCCTTCAGGAAGGAACGGTAGGCACCCGGCAGGCGATACCCCAGGTCCTCCTCCACACCCAGCAGTTGCTGCTCGGTCACCGACAGCGCGCCCTTGGGCAGCCCGAAGTGCGCCGGCCTGGTCTCCTGCAGCGGACGCGTACCACGCTTGTCGTGGTCCACCGCCGCCGTCGTCACACCCGCGTGGTGCCTCAGCAGCGCCTTCACCTCGACCGGCACCAGCTCGAGCCTGCGTCCCCCCGCCGCGTGGTGCCACGTCCACCCGTGCGGGGTCGCCACCGGCGCGATGGTGTCCCACAACTCATGACCGGCGGCGGCCAGCGCCGCGTTCGCCGACACATAGTCGGTGAGCCGCAGTTCGTCGACACCGAAGCCCTCCGGAGGCTCGGCGATCTCCGCTGCGGCACGCGCATACGGCGAGAAATCCGGAAAACCGCGTTCGCCCACCCGCACCCCCATGGGGTGCCTGGCAGCCCTGACCGGGTCCGGGAAGTACACGACCTGCCCGGCATAGGCCGCGTTCGGCGGCATGGCATCTCCCCCGGCCCGGGAACCGGGAGTGGCCCCCAGCCCTTGCCGACCTGTCGTCATGGCGGTTGCCCCCTGCTGGATCTGGCTGACAGACCACAGCCTATGCGGTGCCGCAACAGGCACCACCGCCCCCGTGCCGCCCCCGGACGGCCGCCCCCCGCTTCCGTAACGACCCGTCACCGCCAGGTGACCCTCAGCCGAACCGAAGGCGACACGGCTACACGTTTCCGTCACCCCGCTTCCACACCACGCGTCCTATTTGGCAGGCTGTCCCTTCAACTCGGGGGACGTGCACAGCGGCGGCGGTCGTCGCGGCACGGGAGGGACAACACGCACGATGCACACGGCACCATCAGGAACAGCCGGTGATCCACGACTCGACTGGTCCAGCTCCGACGACACCGGGCATGCGCCCATCCCGCGCTTCCGGCGCGACGGAATCCTCCCCACCGTCGCAGCAGCGCTCTCCGTCCGGGGCGAGACCCTCACCTGCACCGCGGGAAGGGCCGACCAGCCACCCGCACTCCACCCCCTCGTGCAGGACTTCCTCGACACCCTCACCAGCGGCCAGCGCGAACGGTTCACCGGACGCTGCCCCGAAGCGATCCTGCTCTCCCGCCATCTGACCGCGGCCGAGACCGCCCGCTCCAAACGCGCCCAGCGCAAACCCCTCACCCACGGTGAAGCCCGCCGCTCCCTCAAGAACGCCAAACTCACCGCCCGCCGCATACGCGAGGCAGGCGACCCCCTCCACGGCAGCTACGCGGCGCCCTGCCGCTCCTGCGCCGCGATGCTCGCCCACTTCGGCGTACGGACCGTCGACCCGACCCAGAACAAGAACGGCTGACCCGGACCGTGATCGAGCACAACACCACCCGCTTCCCCGTGCCCGTCGACGCCGCCCTGCGCGAAGCCGGCTGGCAGCCCGGACGCTGGAACATCAAACAGGCCGAGCACTGGGCGGACACCCTGCGCGCCCACGACACCCCCGGCGGCCACCACCACACCGTCTTCCCCGCCGCCATCGAAGCCTGGGCCGAATTCGGCACCCTGCGCATCGCCCCACCCGGCCACGGCCGCCAGACCGCCCCCACAGCCGTCCACTTCGACCCACTCGCCGGACTCCACCTCGCCCGCACCCTCGGCGACCTCGGCCGCGCCCTCGACACCGAGCTCGCGCCCATCGGCGAAGAAGGCGACGCACAGGCCGTACTCGCCATCGACACCGAAGGCCGTGTCTACAGCCTCGACCACACCGGCGACTGGTACCTCGGCCACACCCTGGACCACGCCCTCGGCACCCTGATCACCGGCACCCAGCCGACCCGGCTCACCACAGCCTGACCCCCGCAGCCAACCCCGCAACGACGCCCCCGCGGGAACGCGCAGCCGAGCCGCCCAGGTCCGTCACCCCCGAGCCGACGGCACATCCATCGGCAGCACCGCCGACACCCGGAAACCCCCCGCGTCCGTCGGCCCCGAAACGAACACCCCGCCCAGCGCCGACACCCGCTCCCGCATCCCCACCAGACCGTTGCCACCACTCGGCAGACCCGCGTCCGAGGCCCCCCGCTCCGACGGACCGTTCTCCACCTGCATCGCGATCTCCTCGGCGCGATGGGCCACCCGCACCCACGTCTTCGCACCCGCCGCATGCTTGTGGACGTTCGTCAGCGCCTCCTGGACCACCCGGTACGCCGCCTGCTCGACCTCCGCGCGATACGGGCGCACATCCCCCTGCACCATCAGCTCCACGACCATGCCCGCCTGCCGGGACTGCTCCACCAGCGGCTCCAGATCGGCCAGCGACGGACCGTCCTCCGCCGCGGCGGCAGCAGCCGCCGCAGCAGCCACACCCACCGCAGCCAACGGCACCGGCACGGCCACCCGCGCCCCGTCCACACCGGCCGCTCCGGCCGCACCCGCAGCCGCAGCCGCAACGCGCTCCGGCCCCTGACGCACCACCCCGGCATCGTCCGTCCGCAGCACCCCGAGCATCTCCCGCAGCTCCGTCAGCGCCTGCCGGCCCATGTCCCCCACCAGCGCCGCGTTCCTGACCGCCTTCTGCGGATCCTTCAACGCCACCGCCTGCAGCGCCGCCGCATGCACCACCATCAGACTCACCCGGTGCGCCACCACGTCGTGCATCTCACGCGCGATCCGCGTCCGCTCCTCCGTACGCGCCCACTGCGCCTGCTGCTCCGCACGGTCCGCCAGCAGCGACAGTTCCTGCTCCAGACTGTCCGCGCGCTCCCGCAGGCTCTCCATCAGCCGCCGCCGCGCCCCCACATACAGCCCCAGCAACAACGGCGGCGCGGTCAGCCCCACCGACATGACGAGCGACACCACCGGCACATACCAGGAACCCGGATCGAAGTCCGCCGACGCCACGTCCTGCCGGGTCCGTACGAACGTCACGATCAACGTCCCCAACAGGGACATCCCGGCCAGCGCGACGGTGATCCGCCGAGGCACCTCCGAAGCCGCGAGCGTGTACAGACCGACGATCCCCATCAGGAAGCCCATCTCCGCCGGCGTGATCGCGATCGAGACCAGCACCACCGCGGCCGGCCACCGCCGCCGCAGCACCAGCACCGACCCGGCGACCAGCCCGAAGAGCACACCGAGCGGCACCGGCAGCACACTCATCTGCGCGAACCGCACACCCTCCAGCGCACACTCCATCGCGGACAGGAGCCCGAGCCCCACATCCAGCACCACACTGCGCCGACGCCCCCACCACATCCAGGTACGGGCGTCCGCGCCCGCGGAGTCCTGGTGTGCCCCCGTTGTGGTCATGCCTCCCAGACTACGGAAGGGCGCCACCGAATTAACGTGACTCAAGCAGCACGAAATGTCATCGAACAGGGGCGCAAGCTGCGACGATCGCTCGAACTGGTGAATCGAGCACATCTTCGACCCGGAGGCCTCCCTTCCGGCAGAGCCCTGACCCATGACAGCCACCGCAAGCGGATACGCCGCATCGACATGCCCACGTTCAAGAATGCGACCCTCAGGCGCCACAACCCCAGGACCTCACGGAAGAACACACGGGAGGGAAGAACGCACGGGAGGCATATCGGGGCCGCCCCGTCATCTACGTCCCCAAGAGCGCGGATCTTTACCGTCGCATCGAAGGGGCTTGGTACGGCATAGTGTTGGGTGCTGGACCGGCGACCTAACCAAATGCCCGGTTCAACCGGTTCATTCCCCTGTGGTGTAATTGGCAGCACTGAGGCTTTTGGTGCCTTATGTCCGGGTTCGAGTCCTGGCGGGGGAGCCCAAGCGATGCGGGCCCTGACCATCCGAGTCAGGGCCCGCCCTCATGTCGGCTCCTGAGCCCCCCGGTATCCTTCGGTCAGTCCACCACCCGAAGCCGAAGGGCATTCCTGTGAGCGCCAACCGCCCGGCAGCCGTCGTCGTCCTTGCAGCGGGTGAGGGCACCCGCATGAAGTCGAAGACCCCCAAGGTCCTCCATGACATCGCCGGGCGTTCGCTCGTCGGTCATGTCGTCTCCGCTGCCCGCGAGCTCGAGCCCGAGGAGCTCGTCGTCGTGGTGGGCCATGCGAGCGAGCAGGTCAAGGAGCACCTCGGCGCGCATTACGCCGGTACGCGCACCGCGTACCAGGCGGAGCAGAACGGCACCGGTCATGCCGTGCGCATGGCGCTCCAGGAGCTGGGGCGGGCTCCCGAGGGCACCGTGGTGGTCGTGTGCGGTGACACTCCCCTGCTCTCGGGCGAGACGCTGTCCGCGCTTTCCGCGACGCATACCGCGGACGGTAACGCGGTGACGGTGCTGACGGCCGCGGTGCCGGATTCGACGGGGTACGGCCGGATCGTCCGTGACGCGGCGACGGGTGCGGTGACGGCGATCGTCGAGCACAAGGACGCCAGTGAGGCGGAGCGGGAGATCCGGGAGATCAACTCCGGGGTGTTCGCCTTTGACGGTCAGTTGCTCGCGGATGCGCTGGGCAAGCTGCGCACGGACAACGTCCAGGGTGAGGAGTATCTGACGGACGTGCTCGGGATCCTGCGCGAGGCGGGTCACCGGGTGGGTGCGTCGGTGGCGGTTGACCACCGGGAGATCCTGGGCATCAACAACCGTGTGCAGTTGGCCGAGGCGCGTCGGCTGCTGAACCAGCGGCTGCTGGAGCGGGCGATGACGGCGGGGGTGACGATCGTGGATCCGGCGTCCGTGGTGGTCGATGTGACGGTCACGTTCGAGCGGGACGCCGTGATCCATCCGGGTACGCAGTTGCTGGGTGCGACGCACATCGCCGAGGACGCCGAGGTGGGTCCGAACACGCGGCTGCGGGACACCACGGTCGGCAAGGGTGCGCGGGTGGACAACGCGGTGGCGGATTCCGCGGTGGTCGGCGAGGGCGCTTCGGTGGGTCCGTTCGCGTATCTGCGTCCGGGTACGAAGCTGGGCGTGAAGGCGAAGGCCGGCACGTATGTGGAGATGAAGAACGCGACGATCGGTGAGGGGACGAAGGTTCCGCATCTGTCGTACGTCGGGGACGCGACGATCGGCGAGTACACGAACATCGGCGCGGCGAGCGTCTTCGTGAACTACGACGGTGAGGCCAAGCACCACACGACGATCGGCTCGCACTGTAAGACGGGCTCGGACAACATGTTTGTTGCTCCTGTCACAGTCGGGGACGGTGCCTACACGGCGGCGGGGTCGGTCATCACCAAGGACGTACCGCCCGGTTCACTGGCCGTGGCCCGTGGCCAGCAGCGGAATATCGAGGGTTGGGTGGCTCGCAAGCGCCCGGGGAGCGCCGCGGCGCAGGCGGCGACGGAAGCGGTCAGGCAGTTCAACGACGAAGGCTGACCGGAAACGGGTGCGCCGATCTCGGCGTACCGTGATACGTGCACATGCGGGGACCCGGGGATGTCCCCCGGATGAACACCCCGGCTGGCTCGCCATACGAGGGACGGGCGGATCAGCACCAGGGATACACGTCTGAGGAGACTGTGCTGTGACCGGGATCAAGACGACCGGCGAGAAGAAGCTGATGCTCTTCTCCGGCCGCGCCCACCCTGAGCTGGCCGAGGAGGTTGCGCACAAGTTGGGTGTGGGCCTGGTGCCGACCAAGGCATTTGATTTCGCCAATGGCGAGATCTACGTCCGCTTCCAGGAGTCGGCCCGTGGTGCGGACTGCTTCCTGATCCAGAGCCACACGGCTCCGATCAACAAGTGGATCATGGAGCAGTTGATCATGCTCGATGCGCTGAAGCGGGCTTCGGCCCGGAGCATCACCGTGATCGTCCCGTTCTACGGTTATGCACGCCAGGACAAGAAGCACCGCGGCCGTGAGCCGATCTCCGCCCGGCTGGTGGCGGACCTGATGAAGACGGCGGGTGCGGACCGGATCCTCACGGTGGATCTGCACACCGATCAGATCCAGGGCTTCTTCGACGGTCCGGTGGACCATCTGTTCGCGCTGCCGCTGCTGGCGGACTACGTGGGTGCGAAGGTCGACCGTTCGAAGCTGACGGTGGTCTCGCCGGACGCGGGCCGGGTACGGGTCGCGGACCGCTGGTGCGACCGTCTGGACGCTCCGCTGGCGATCGTGCACAAGCGCCGTGACAAGGACGTGGCGAACCAGGTGACCGTCCATGAGGTGGTCGGCAATGTCGAGGGCCGGGTGTGTGTCCTGGTCGACGACATGATCGACACGGGTGGCACGATCTGTGCGGCGGCGGAGGCGCTGTTCGCGCACGGTGCCGAGGACGTGATCGTGACGGCGACGCACGGTGTGCTCTCCGGCCCGGCCGCGGACCGGCTGAAGAACTCGAAGGTGAGCGAGTTCGTGTTCACGGACACGCTGCCGGACCCGGGCAATCTGGAGCTGGACAAGATCACGGTGCTGTCGATCGCCCCGACGATCGCGAGCGCGGTGCGTGAGGTGTTCGAGGACGGTTCGGTGACGAGCCTCTTCGAGGAGCAGTGATCGAGGAGCACTGAGCTGAGCCGGCCTCCGAGCCGGTGAGCCGGTGCTCTGGTCCTGTTCGGACGGACAGGACGTAGATCGATTTCCGGGGCGGCCTCCCCGCCGAGTAGACTGCACAGGTTGCTCGGCGAGGGAGGCCGTACTCATGGGTACGGCGGTCCGTTATCGACGCGCTCTTCGTAGCAGGCCAGTCGTGGCCGGGTGACTGTTTCCTTTGATCACCGCTTACGAGGAGTGCATATGTCCGAGGTGAAGCTCGCCGCCCAGATCCGCACCGAGTTCGGCAAGGGTGCGGCCCGCCGCGTCCGCCGCGAGAACCTGGTGCCGGGTGTTCTCTACGGCCACGGTTCCGACCCGATCCACGTGACCCTGCCGGGCCACGACCTGCTGCTCGCGCTGCGTACCCCGAACGTCCTGCTGGCTCTGGACATCGAGGGCAAGAAGGAGCTGGCGATCCCGAAGGCCGTGCAGCGTGACCCGCTGAAGGGCCACCTGGAGCACGTCGACCTGCTGCTGGTGAAGCGCGGCGAGAAGGTCACCGTCGAGGTGCCGGTCCACGCCGAGGGCGAGCTGGCTCCGGGCGGCAACCTGCTGGAGCACGTCCTGAACGCGCTGCCGGTCGAGGCCGAGGCCACCCACATCCCCGAGTCCTTCACGGTCTCCGTCGAGGGCCTGGAGGCCGGTGCCTCCGTCCTGGCGAAGGACGTCGAGCTGCCGAAGGGCACCACGCTGGCCGTGGACGAGGACGCCGTCGTCCTGCAGGTTCTGGCCGCGCAGGCCGAGGAGCCGGCCGCCGAGGGCGTGGAGGCCGCGGAGGGCGAAGCCGCCGCCGAGGGCACCGAGGCCTGATCCCCCCTGTTTTCGGCCACCGCCCCCCGTACCGCACGGTGCGGGGGGCGGTGGTGCGATGAAGGTGCGGATATGAAGATGCCGCTAGGAAGGAGACACGTCAGATGACGACGGACGCGGCCGCCCCCTGGCTCGTCGTGGGCCTCGGCAATCCCGGGCCGGGTTATGCGGCGAACCGCCACAATGTCGGGTTCATGGTGGCCGACCTGCTCGCGGAGCGTATGGGCGGGAACTTCAAGCGGGCGGCGAAGGCGCAGGCGCAGGTCGTCGAGGGGCGGATCGGTGCGCCGGGGCCGGCGAACCGGCGGGTGATCCTCGTCAAGCCCGCGTCGTACATGAACCTGTCGGGTGGTCCCGTTGCGGCCCTGCGGGACTTCTACAAGGTGCCGACGGCGCACATCGTGGCCGTCCATGACGAGCTGGACATCGACTACGGGGTGCTGCGGCTGAAGCTGGGTGGCGGGGACAACGGTCACAACGGGCTGAAGTCGATCACGAAGGTGATGGGTCCGGACTACCACCGGGTCCGGTTCGGTATCGGGCGTCCGCCGGGCCGGATGCAGGTCGCCGATTTCGTGCTGAAGGACTTCTCGTCGACGGAGCGCAAGGAGCTGGGCTACTTCGTGGACCGGGCGGCGGACGCGGTGGAGTGTCTGGTGACGGAGGGCCTGGAGCGCGCGCAGAGTGCGTACAACTCCTGAGGGCGGTACGCACAACTCCTGACAAGGCCCGCATAGCGACGGTGTGAGGTTGACCCGGCGCGCCCGCTTGCCGAAGGATCGCGCTCCATGAAGCGGAACTCCTCCGGCCGGATACTCGACCATTCCCGACGTGCCGCCATGGTGCTGGTCGCCGTGCTGCTGCTGGTCGCCGGGATCTGGTCGTCCTGGAACACGGCGCAGCACGTCGTGCTCTCCAAGGGGCGCGAGCACGGCACGATGACGGTGGCGCGCTGTGGTGAGAAGACGTGTACGGGGCCGTTCGACCCCGAGGGGCCGGCGGTGGCGCGCGGCGGTATGAGGATCGATCGGTCCGTGGCCGTCGCCGAGGGCGGGAAGCTGGACGTGGTGGTGAAGCCGGGCACCGCCGAGGTCGTCCGGGCCGGCTGGCCCGGTGCGCTGCACGCCTGGGTGCCGTTGGGCGGCGCGTTGCTGCTGGCGGCCCTGGTGATCGGTGGGGGGCTGCGGTGGACGCGGGTCGCATGGGGGACGGCCGCCGCGGGGGCGGCTGTGTTGCTGGGGGCTTTCTTCGCGCTCTGAGCGCGTCCTTCCGGACGGATGGCGCGTAGGGCCTGTCGCCACACTCCGGTCCGCGCCGCGACGACCGGCCCTGGCGGAACGACGTATTCACCCGATCGTTATGAGGACCATTCGGGTGAAGTACCGGCACATGGTGCAGATCCCCTGCGGCCTCTCTTGACGCTCCGGTGGGGGCGCACGATGCTGAGCCGCCCCCCACGGCCCCGTCTCCTCTCTCCTGTTGGACTGCCCATGCGCACGCTCACTTCCGTCGGCGCGGCCGTGTCGGCCGCGGTCTGCTCACTACTGTTCGCCCCCGCCGCGATCGCCACCCCGCACGGCGACAACGGCACCGTGAAGATCCACGACGCCACGACCGGCGAGGAACTCCGCAAGAACGAGCCGCACGTCTGTTCCTTCTATCTCGACGCCTTCGGTTTCGACGGGGGGCAGCAGGTCAAGTGGCGGATCGTGGCCTGGGCCCCGACCGCGGACGTCAAGGGCAAGGAGGTCTCGTCGGGGTCGCTGTCGCTCGACGGCTCCGGCCACGGCAAGACCGCTGACATGACCTTGCCCGACGGGCACTACAAGCTGTTCTGGACCTTCGACGGCGAGAACGGCCGCGCCAAGCACAAGGTCTTCTGGTCCGAGTGCGGCGACGAGGACGAGGAGCCCGGCGGCAAGCCCAGTGACAAGCCGAGCGACAAGCCCGGTGACAAGCCCGGCGACAAGCCGGGCGGCAAGCCGTCCAGCCCTGCCCCGACCGCCCCGGCGGACCGCGGGCCCACCGCCCCGGCCCCTTCCCCGAACGGCTCTCCGGGTGGCCTCGCCGAGACCGGTTCTTCCGCGCCCGTGGGGACCCTTTCGGCGGTGGCGGCCGCGCTGCTGGCCGGAGGCGGCTACCTGGTGGTGCGCCGGCGCAAGGCGGCTCGGCGGCACTGACGCATGAGGCACCTGTGCCCGGCGCCATGGGCGCCGGGCACAGGTGGTGTGGTGCGAGTGCGGGCGTCAGCCGGTGTTGCGCAGTCCGGCCGCTACGCCGTTGACGGTCAGCAGCAGTGCCCGCGACAGCAGCGGGTCCGCGGGTTCGCCGCGCTCGGCTGCGGACCGCTGCCGGGCGAGCAGCGAGACCTGCAGATACGAGATCGGGTCGAGGTAGGCGTCCCGGATCGCGAAGGTCTGCTGGAGCACCGGGTTGGAGTCGAGGAGTTGCTCGCCACCGGTGATCCGCAGCACCTGCCGGACCGTCAGCTCGTGTTCGGCTTCGATGCCGGCGAAGACGTGCTTCAGATGTTCCGGCACGAGGGTGTCGACGTAGTGCCGGGCGATGCGCAGATCGGTCTTGGCGAGGGTCATCTCCACGTTCGAGATGAAGTTACGGAAGAAGTGCCACTTCTCGTACATCTCCTCGAGCACGGAGTCGAGCCCGGCGTCGCGCAGCGCCTTCAGGCCGGAGCCGACGCCGTACCAGCCGGGCACGATCTGCCGGGACTGGGTCCAGCCGAAGACCCAGGGGATGGCCCGCAGACCGTCGAGGCCCGCGCCGCTGTCGGGGCGGCGCGAGGGGCGCGAGCCCAGGTGGAGCTCGGCGAGCTGGTCGACGGGTGTGGAGGCGAAGAAGTACGCGGGCAGGTCGGGGTCCTCGACCAGGCTCCGGTAGGCGGCGTGCGCGGCGTCGGACACGGTGTCCATCGCCGCGTCCCAGCGGGCCAGCGCCTCGTCGGACTGGCGCGGGGCGGTGTGCAGGGCGGAAGCCTGGAGCGTCGCCGCGACGGTCAGTTCCAGGTTCTCCCTGGCCAGGGAGGGGATGAGGTACTTGTCGGAGATGACCTCGCCCTGCTCGGTCACCTTGATCTCGCCTTCGAGGGTGCCCCAGGGCTGGGCGAGGATGGCCTCGTGGGTGGGGCCGCCGCCGCGGCCGACGGTGCCGCCGCGGCCGTGGAAGAGCCGCAGCCGGACGCCGTAGCGGTGGGCGACGTCGCGGAGCCGGCGCTGGGCGCGGTGGATCTCCCACTGGGAGGTCGTGATGCCGCCGAACTTCGACGAGTCGGAGTAGCCGAGCATGACCTCCTGGACGTCGCCGCGGAGGGCGACGAGGCGCCGGTAGGAGGGGTCGGCGAGCATGCCGTCGAGGATGACGTCCGCGGCCTTGAGCTCGTCCGTCGTCTCCAGCAGCGGCACGATGCCGATCTTCGCCCAGCCCGCGTGCAGGTCGATCAGCCCGGCCTCGCGGGCGAGGACGGCCGCGGCGAAGACGTCGTCGGCGCCCTGGCACATCGAGATGATGTAGGACTCGACGACCTCGGGGCCGAATCGCTCGAAGGCTTCCTTGACGGCGTGGAAGACGCCGAGGGTCTTGGCCCCCGCGGCGTCGAGGGGCGCCGGGGTGGGGGCGAGCGGCCTGCGGGAGCGCAGCTCCTTGGCGAGGAGCTTCTGCCGGTAGTCGCGGGGCATGTCGGCGTAGCGCCACGATTCCTCGCCGAGCCGGTCGAAGAGCTGGCCGAGGGCGTGGTGGTGGGCGTCGGCGTGCTCGCGTACGTCCATCGTGGCGAGCTGCAGCCCGAAGGCGGCGAGGGTGCGGATGGTGCGGTCGAGGCGGCCGTCGGCGAACAGTCCGCCCCGGTGCGCGCGCAGCGAGGTCTGGATGAGTTCGAGGTCGTGCAGCAGTTCCGCGGTGCCGAGGTAGTCGCGGCCGGGTTCGTGGGCCCTGTCCTTGGCGAGGCGCTTGCGGGTGTTGACGAGCTTCTGGCGGATGCAGGTGGCCTTGAGTCGGTAGGGCTCCTCGGCGTTCAGCCGCTTGTAGCGGGGGCTGATCTCGGGGAGGCGCTCGAGGTCGTTCTGGAGGGAGGCGAGGAGTTCCTCGGTGGCTCCGGCGTAGCGGATCGAGTTCGACAGCAGTCCGCGCAGCGAGTCGACGGCTTCGAGGGCGTCGGTGATGCCGTGCTCGTGCTGGAGGATCAGCACGTCGCGGGTGACGTCGGGCGTGACGTTGGGATTGCCGTCGCGGTCGCCGCCGATCCAGGTGCCGAAGGTGAGCGGGCGGGTGCCCGGTGGCAGCTCGACGCCGACGCGCTCGAGTTCGGCGGCGAGGTCCTCGAGGACGTCGCCGACGGCGTTCGCGTGCAGTTCGTCGAGGTAGTAGATGGCGTTACGGGCCTCGTCGGCGGGCTCGGGGCGGACCACCCGGAGCTCGTCGGTCTGCCAGACGAGGTCGATGCTCTCGGCGAGCCTCAGGTCGTGCCGGCGCCGGTCGGCGGCGATGACGGGGGTCTCGAGGAGCTCGGCGATGCGCCGGAGCTTGTTGAGTACGGACCGGCGCGCGGCCTCGGTCGGGTGGGCCGTGAACACGGGCCGGACGTTGAGGTTGCGGACGGTGTCGCGCAGGTGCTGCGGGTCGGCGTCCTTGAGCATGTCGGCGGTGCGGGAGAGCAGTCCGCCTTCGGCGGCCCGGCGCTCGCGCAGCTCACGGCCGCGGTGCACCTGCTCGGTGACGTTGGCCAGGTGGAAGTACGTGGAGAACGCGCGTACGAGCTTCGCCGCGGTGTCCAGATCGGTGTCGCCGAGCAGCTCGGCGGCTGCCTCGCCGTCCGTACGGGTGAGGGCACGGACCCGCTCGACGAGATCGAGGAGCTCGGGACCCTCCTGGCGTACGAGGGTCTCGCCCAGCAGATCGCCCAGTCGGCGGATGTCGGAGCGCAGCTCCGCGCTGGCGGTTGAGGTCTTGTCGGCACTGCTCACAGGTGCGGCTCCTTGCAGTGTTTGAGCACGTCTGGAGGGTTTTCCGGAGTCTTGCGGACCGCGCTGTCCGACGGGATCCAGGATAGGTGTCAGTTCACTGGGCGTTGTCCACAGCCCTCTTGCCGCGAGGCTTCGCGCTGCCATACTTACGACGCCGTAGGTTACGGATCCGTAGATACGGCCCATTCGCACACCTCACCCCCCAGGGGACACCCCATGACCACAAGCCCCGATGTGATCGACGACGCCCGGAAGCCCTCGGAATCCGCTGCCCCCCTCGCCACTCTCGGCGGCGACAAGAAGCGTTCGATCGAGCAGATCGCCCTGCTGCTGTTCATCACGGTGCCCTTCGTCGCCTTGCTGGCCGCGGTGCCGCTGGCCTGGGGCTGGGGCGTGAGCTGGCTCGATATCGGACTGCTGGTGGCGATGTACTACATCGGCTGCCACGGCATCACGATCGGCTTCCACCGCTACTTCACGCACGGTTCCTTCAAGGCGAAGCGCCCGCTGCGGATCGCGCTGGCGATCATGGGATCGCTGGCCGTGGAGGGCCCGCTGGTCCGCTGGGTGGCGGATCACCGCAAGCATCACAAGTTCTCGGACGCGGAGGGTGACCCGCACTCGCCGTGGCGTTTCGGCGAGACGCTCCCGGCGCTGATGAAGGGCCTGTGGTGGGCTCATATCGGCTGGATGTTCGACGAGGAGCAGACGCCGCAGCACAAGTACGCCCCGGACCTGATCAAGGACCCGGCGCTGCGGGCGGTCTCGCGCCAGTTCGCGCTGTGGACGGTGGTCTCGCTGTTGATCCCGCCGCTGGTGGGCGGTCTGGTGACGATGTCGTGGTGGGGTGCGTTCACCGCGTTCTTCTGGGGCTCGCTGGTGCGGGTGGCACTGCTGCACCATGTGACCTGGTCGATCAACTCGATCTGCCATGCCGTGGGCAAGCGTCCGTTCAAGTCCCGCGACCGCTCGGGCAATGTGTGGTGGCTGGCGGTGCTCTCGTGCGGTGAGTCGTGGCACAACCTCCATCACGCCGACCCGACGAGCGCGCGGCACGGTGTGATGCGCGGGCAGATCGACTCGAGCGCCCGGCTGATCCGCTGGTTCGAGCTGCTGGGCTGGGCATACGACGTGCGCTGGCCGAGTGCGTCCCGTATCGAGTCCCGGCGCAGTTCGGAGACCGCCGACGCGGCATGATTGACGACGTGGCGATTGACGGCGGTAGCAGCAGCGAGAGGCCCCGGCGCGGGCGCAGGGTCCGGATGACCGGGGCGGAACGCCGCCAGCAACTGCTCGACATCGGCCGCACCCTGTTCGCCGAGAAGGGCTTCGAGGGCACTTCGGTGGAGGAGATCGCGGCGAAGGCCGGAGTCTCCAAGCCGGTGGTGTACGAGCACTTCGGCGGCAAGGAGGGCCTGTACGCGGTGGTGGTGGACCGCGAGATGCGCCAGCTCCTGGACATGGTGACCGGTGCGCTCACCGCGGGTCATCCGCGTGAGCTGCTGGAGCAGGCGGCGTTCGCGCTGCTCGACTACATCGAGACGTACACCGACGGTTTCCGCATTCTGGTGCGTGATTCGCCGGTCGCCCAGTCGACCGGCACGTTCGCGTCGCTGATCAGCGACATCGCGACTCAGGTCGAGGACATCCTGGGTCTGGAGTTCAAGAACCGGGGCTTCGATCAGAAGCTGGCGCCGCTGTATGCCCAGGCGCTGGTGGGGATGGTCGCTCTGACCGGTCAGTGGTGGCTGGACGTCCGCAAGCCGAAGAAGGCGGAGGTCGCGGCCCATCTGGTGAATCTGGCGTGGCACGGGCTGGACGGCCTGGAGCAGAAGCCGCGGCTGATCGGCCACCGCAAGAGCTGAGCCGCGGGATGCCGGTGCCGGACGGGCTCAGGCCCGTTCGGGCCTCCGGGTGATCGCCTCGCCGATGGTGAAGCCCTTCGCGGGCCCCGAGGGCACGATCGCGTCGGTGCCGTACGGGACGCGGTGCTCGTCCTCGTACACGGCCTTCGCGGGGTCGGGTGCGGTGAGGACGAGCACGGCACCGTCTCCGTCGTGGTCGTCCACGATCACATAGACAGGGATGCCCGCGCGGGCGTACTCGCGACGCTTGCGCACCCGGTCGCGTTCCGTGTTCAGCCGGCCCGGCGAGACGACCTCGACCACGAGGGAAACTCCGGCGGCGTCGATACCGAGGTCCTCCTCGTCGGGGATCTCGTCCAGGTCGGCTGGTGCGACGAAGACATCGGGGATCCACACCTTGCGGCGGTGGGAGAGGTTCACGTCCTGGTAGGCCGCATGGTCGCCGTCCGCCAAGTGAGCGTCCAGTGCCCGACGGATTCGGTTGACGAGCACTCCATGACGGCGACGGCCGGTGGGCGACACTTCGATGGCTCCCTCGATGATCTCGGCGCGGTAACCCTCGGGGAGATCCATGGCTTTCCACGCCTGCCACAGGACCTCGTCCAGATCGGAGACCGGGCTGTCGTCCACCACCGGGATCACCTCATGCGCGAGAGCGGTCATCGTGAAGTACCTCCTCTCAGAGTCTGGGCGCGGGCGCCACGGCGGCACAAGCGACACCGCGACGCTATGAGCCCGCGCCCGCCGGGCGGGGGCGTTCGAGCGTCGTTCACCCGAGCGGGGAGCACGGGCCCCGGGGATGCCGATGCCCCGGCCGGCGGGCCGTTCCGTGCAGGTCCGATGGCCGCCGGCCAGGGGTAAGCCGGTCATTCCACCGGCTCAAGGAACTCCAGGCGGTTGCCCGCCGGGTCCTCGGAGTAGAAGCGGCGGTGTCCGGGGAGGTTGTCGTCCCAGACCACCTTGGCGCCACGGGATGCCAGGCGGTCGGCGTAGGCCTCGATACCGGTGACGCGCAGCCCGGGGTGTGCCTTCTTCGCGGGGCGGAAGTCCTGTTCGATGCCGAGGTGCAGCTGAACGGTCCCCGCCTGGAACCAGCAGCCGCCGCGCGCCGCCAGGACCGGTGGCTTGGGGATCTCGGTCATCCCGAGGACATCGGTGTAGTAGGCGCGCAGCGCGTCCTCGCTGCCGTGCGGTGCGGCGAGCTGGACGTGGTCGACGGCGGTCAGCATGAGTGTTGTCCCCTGGTCTAGCTGGTCTTGTGGGCCACGGCGAAGATCCGGCGGAACGGGAAGACCGTGCCGTGCGGTCCGGGCGGATAGGCCTTGCGGAGCAGATCGCGGTACTGGGCGAGGAACTCCCCGGTCGCCTCCTCGTCGCCGTCGAGCGCCGTGAGGACGGGGCGCAGGGCCGTGCCCTTCACCCAGTCGAGTACGGGGTCCTCGCCGTGGAGGAGCTGGGAGTACGTCGTCTCCCAGACGTCGCTGGCGCAGCCGAGGTCGGCGAGCCGCAGGAGGTAGTCGGCGGGCTCGAGCACGTGGACGAAGCGGCGGCCGTGGTCGCCGAGGCGGTCGCGCCACTCGGGCGAGTCGCACAGTTCGCCGAGCAGGGCGTGGCTGGGAGAGGTGAAGTTCCCGGGGACCTGGAAGGCGAAGGTGCCGCCGGGGGCGAGGCCGTCGATCCAGGCGGCGAAGGATTCGGGGTGATTGGGCACCCATTGCAGAGCCGCGTTGGAGATGATCAGGTCGTACGGCTCGTCGGGTACCCAGTGCGCGGCGTCGGCGAGGCGGAATTCAAGCCAGCCGCCGCCGGCCGTGATGCCCGCGTACTCGTCGTCGGCGCGGGCGAGCATCTGCGCGGAAAGGTCGAAGCCGGTGATGCGGGCGTCGGCCCAGCGGTCGGCGAGCAGGGCGGTGACATTGCCGGGCCCGCAGCCGACGTCGGCGATGCGTGCGGGGCGACTGCCGTGCGGCAGCTCGGGTATGCGGGCGAGAAGATCGAGGAACGGGCGGGTCCGGTGCCCGGAGTGCCTCAGGTATTGCTGTGGATCCCAGGTTGGTGCGGAATGCATGTTCGAGCCCCCTTGCTGGAACGTAACAGCCAAGCGGAACAAGGTTCCGGCCCGACCATGCCCCATAGTCCAGCCAAATATATCTTGATGTCAAGAGACTTCATGTCGACAGACCCTCTACACTGATCGTCATGGAGGACGAGGTCGACCGACTGGTTGCTGCATGGCGCCGCGAGCGCCCCGACCTCGACGTGGAGCCGCTCGAGGTGCTCAGCCGTATCTCCAGGCTGGCGCGGCACCTCGACCGTGCGCGCAGGCTCGCGTTCTCCGAGCACGGTCTGGAACCCTGGGAATTCGACGTACTGACGTCGCTGCGCCGTGCGGGCGCGCCCTATCAGCTCTCGCCCGGTCAGCTGCTGACGCAGACGCTGGTGACCTCGGGCACGATGACCAACCGTATCGACCGGCTGGCGAAGAAGGGGCTCGTCGAGCGGCTGCCCGATCCGAGCGACCGGCGCGGTGTGCTCGTCCGGCTCACACCGGAAGGACGGGACCGCGCCGATCAGGCGCTGGCGGGGCTGCTCGCCCAGGAGCGTGCGATCCTGGCCGAGCTCTCCCGGGCGCAGCGCGGTGAACTGGCCGCGCTGCTACGCCAGCTGACCGCCCCGTTCGACAACGTCCCCGGCTAGGCCCTGTCCGCCCAGCTCGGCGGGACCGACCCCGGCCCGGCGGGCCAGTGCCACGGCGGCGAGGGTGGAGTGCACGCCCAGCTTCCCCAGCACGTTCTGCATATGGGTACGGACGGTGTGCGGGGACAGGAAGAGGCGCTCGGCGACCGCCTTGCGGCCAAGCCCCGCCACCATGCAGCGCAGCACCTCGCGTTCGCGCGGAGTGAGGGACTCGACGAGCTGCTCGCTCTCGGTGCGGTGCTTGCGCGCCGCCGTCAACTCCCGCAGGACGCCGGTGAGCAGGGCCGGCGGCAGATGGGTCTCCTCACGGAGCACCCCTCGTATCACCGTGAGCAGCCGCTGCAGCGAACAGTCCTTCGCCACCCAGCCCGAGGCGCCCGCCTGCAGTGCGAGCGCGGCGCGGCGCGGGTCGTCCTTCTCGGCGAGCACGACCGATCGTATGGAGGGCCGGGCCGAACGGACCGCGGCCACCAGGGAGATACCGTCGACGAAACCGCCCTCCCCGTTGTCGGGCACCGCGCGGGCGACGACCGGGGCACCCGGTGCGGCGACGGCGCCCAGGTCGGCGTCGACCAGCATCACGTCGAATCTGCGCCCGTCCGACGCCGCGCGCTCCATGCAGCGCAGCGCGGCAGGGCCGCTTCCGGCCGCTGCCACGTCGACGTCCGGCTCGGCCGCGAGTGCCGCGGCCAATGACTCGGCGAAGATTCGGTGGTCGTCCACCACCAGGACCCGGACACGAACCACAGGCACCCCCACGCTGTGCTTTCCGGCGGAATTTCCGAAGCGCGCGGGCACTGCGCCCGGACGGAGTGGAGCGCGGTCCCCACGGCCGCCGCCGTGTCGACTCACTGCTCCCCGCCCCGGGCTGTGTACCCGACTGATTGGCCCCCTGACCGGCACCGGCCCCCACCGGTGCTGTGCATCAGAGTAAGGCCGGGCGCGGGAAGCGGAAGCCCATTTACAGAACTGATTGGCCAGCGTGTTTGGCGTGTGTCTGGTGTTTCGCTCTGGGACAAAAGTCGACAAGGATCAGCACATTTCCCGGTCATATCGCGACGACATTCCGCTCTGTCATACGCCGCCCCGAGGCGAGAGAATGGGCGTCGTAACGGCCCGTGGCGCCCTCGGACGGTTGCGCCTCGGGGACCTCGCGCAGCGTGCGCACGCCCAGCGCCCGCGCCCACGTCTCGCACCGGGCGCGCCGGCTCGCGTACGCGCCCTCCCGGAACCGCGTGGGCAGTGCCCTGTGCCGCCCGGCGGCGCTCACCCCCGTGCCGCTCACCCCTGTGCCGCTCTGTCCCGTGCCGCTCTGCTCCGCGCGAACTCCCACGCGTCCTCGACGATGCCGGCGAGGTCCGTCCGGGCCGGGCTCCAGCCCAGGCGCTCCCGGGCCGCGTCCGCCGAGGCGACCAGCACGGCCGGGTCACCCGCGCGGCGGGAGGTGACGACTTCGGGAACCGGATGGCCGGTGACCTTGCGGACGGTCTCGATGACCTCGCGGACGGAGAAGCCCCGGCCGTTGCCGAGGTTGCAGATCAGATGGGCGCCCGGGGTGATCCGGTCCATGGCGAGCAGATGCGCCTCGGCCAGGTCGGCGACGTGGATGTAGTCCCGTACGCAGGTGCCGTCGGGCGTGGGGTAGTCGTCGCCGTAGACGGAAATCGCCTCGCGGGTGCCGAGCGCCACCTGGAGGACGAGCGGGATGAGATGCGACTCGGGGTCGTGCCGTTCACCGCAGCCACCGTGCGCACCGGCCACGTTGAAGTAGCGCAGCGAGGCCGCCGCGAGGCCGTGGGCGGTGCACTCGCCGCCGATCATATGGTCGACGGCGAGCTTGGACGCGCCGTACGGGCTGGTCGGGGCCGTCGGGTCGGTCTCGGTGACCGGGATCGAGACGGGTTCGCCGTAGGTGGCCGCGGTGGAGGAGAACACCAGCCGGCCCACGCCCGCGGAGCGCATGGCGGCCAGCAGGGCCGTCGTGCCGCCGACGTTGTTCGTCCAGTACTTCTCCGGGTGCGCGACCGACTCGCCGACCTGTGAGAACGCGGCGAAGTGGAAGACGCCGTCAAAAGCCGGACCGGCCGGAGGAGCGATCCACCGGGCGGCGTCCTGGACCCGTCCCTCGATGAACACGGCTCCGGCCGGCACCGCCTCGCGGAAGCCGGTGGACAGATCGTCGAGCACGGTCACCCCGTGCCCCGCCTCCAGCAGACGGGCCGTCACGACGCTGCCGACATAGCCCGCCCCGCCGGTCACCAGGTAGTTGCTCACGTGGTCGCCACCTCTCGCAGTCGCTCGGCCGCCGCTGCGGGCCTCACGTCGTTCGTGAACACGCTCATGCCGGACTCGGAACCGGCGAGGAATTGCAGCTTGCCGGGAGAGCTGCGGACGGTGAAAAGCTCCACGCACAGCTCCAGGTGCATCTCCAGGTGCAGGGCGAAGTCACCGCGCCGCCGGTCACCGGACGGCGCCCGGACAGGACCTGCCGCCGGGCGCGGACGTACGGTGCCGGCACCTCCGCCGAAGATCCGGTCGAAGCGCCTCAAGAGTTCCAGACAGACCTGTGGGAACTCTGTGCGCGCGCCGGTGCCGAGCTCCCGCAGATCCGGCACCGGCACCCGGCACCCGGCACCCGGCACCCGGCACCCGGGATGGAGATGGACGCCTTCGCTTCAGGCCGACTGGTCCGGGGCGGCGGCGGTCCCCTGTGGCGGGATCGGGGCACGGTCCAGCAGTCCGGTGCGGGCGGCCAGGGCCGCCGCCTCCAGCCGGGAGCCCACGCCGAGCTTCATCAGCACACGCTGGACGTGGGTGCGGGCCGTGCTGGGGGCTATGCCCATGCCCGAGGCGATCAGCCGGGTGTCCTCGCCTTCGGCCACCCTGACCAGCACCTCCACTTCCCGTGGGGTGAGCATCTGGAGCAGCCGCTGCCCTTCGTCGTCCGGCTGGGCCGCGGGGTTCAGCAACTCCGTGAAGGCGCCCTGAAGCAGCTGCGGCGCCACCGCCGTCTCCCCCGCGCGGGCCTTCATCATGGCGCGCTCGACGCCTTCGATGCGCTCGTCCTGGCGTACGTAGCCCGACGCGCCGGCGGCGAACGCCGCCGCGATACCGCGCGGTGACGGCACGGGCCCCAGCACCACCACCGCCACCTGCGGGCGCTCCCGCTTGATCCGTGCGATCGGGTCGAAGACCCCGGGCTCGGCGGGTGTCGACGTGCCCAGCAGACACACCTCGGGTGCTCTGCTCACCACGAGTTCGGCTGCTCCCGCCGTGGGCGCAGCCGCGGCGAGCACCCGGTGGCCGCGCAGTTTCAGCGCCGAGGCAAGTGCCTCGGCGAGCAATCGGTGATCGTCGACCACCATGAGCCGCACACCCATCGAGCAAACCCCCCATACCCCTGGAGTCGGCCCCCCGGCCCCCCAGCCCTACTGACCCGGCAAGCTACACGCTTGTTCGACGTTGCGCGCCCCTTACCGCCAGAAGCCCCCCAGATTGCCGAATTCTTCGCCAAAACGGCCCGGCGCCCCGATCGGTTGATCAAGGCGCCGGGCCGTGCTTCGGGGACCGGCCGGTCAGCCGCCCGCGGCGAGGACGAAGGCGACCGCCAGATAGCCCTTCGTGGTGCTGCTCGACGACTGGGACGCCAGCGAGTCGGAGATGTAGAGCCGGCCGCCCGTGTAGAGGATCTCGGCGGAGTCGGGGACGAAGCTGCCTTCGGCGTCCCGGACGGCCTCGTCCGACGGGTTCTGCAGCAGCACCGTCTGCTTGAAGCCGCTGCCGCCGATGCTGACGATCTGTCCGCCCTTGTCGTAGGGAGGCGACTTGTAGGCGAGGAGGTTGCCGCCGTCCATGCGCAGCGGGATCAGGGTGTATCCGTCACCGGCGTCGGCCTTGTCGGACGTGGGCTTGCCGGTGGTGAGGTCGAACGAGACGATCTCGTTGGTCTCCTTGATGTCACCGGCGCCGTCGTGCTCCTCGGTCGGCAGGTAGATCCGGCCGTTGCCGACGATCGCCCCGTCACAGGCCTCGACCTCGGTGGAGTGGCACTCCGCGGCGAACCGGTCGGCGTCCGCGGCGATCTTGACCTTGAGCTTGCCGGTCTGCTCGTCGATGGAGAAGAAGTCGGAGATGCCGCTGCCGTCACCCGCGGTCTCCCCGACGTCCGCCGCCACGACCAGCGGCTTGGTGGACACGACGGCCGCGTACTCGACGCCCGGGGGCATCTTGTACGAGGACAGCGGCGCGCCCGTCGCCGGGTTGAGGTTCTGGACGAGGACGTACTGGCTGCCGTGCTCACCGCACTTGCGGACCGCGACCAGGGCCGGACCGCCTCCGTAGCCCATGTCGAAGCAGCCCTCCGCGTCGACTTGGGGCTTCCAGCGCTGCGCACCGGTGGCGAGGTCGAAGGCCGCGCCGCCGTCCGTGCCGCCCGCGGCCACGGTGGCGCCGCTCAGCGTGATCTCCCGGAACTGGATGTCCTCGTCGCCGTTGCCCTTCGACGACTTGTTCCACAGCAGCTTGCCGCCGACCAGGTCGATGGCGCCGACCCGGGTGCACTTCTCGAACTTGGTCTCGGCGTTGCGCTTGACCGGCTCGAAGGCGATCGCCGTCTTGTTGTCCGCGGACTGGTGGCGGGACGCGGCACACACCTGGCCCGGCAGGGGGATCGTCCAGAGCACGGTGCCCTTCACGGCGTCGTACCCGACGACGGAGTTGCTGCCGGTCTTGACGTACGTCTTGTCGGTCGCCCAGGAGCCCTCCACGCTGGCGACACCGGTCACCTTGGGCAGGGGCACCTGGAACGCGACCTTGGACGCGGGGTCGGAGGGCACCTTCTCCTTGCCGGCGGGTGCCTTGTCGTTGCCCCCGGTGCTGCCCTGTGACGAGGCGTCGGACTTCTTGCGGTTCCCCTCGTCGTCGCCCGACGCGATCCAGACGCCGGCCGCGATGATCAGGACCACCGCGACGGCCGCGGCGATGATGATCTGCGCCTGGGCGCTGAGTTTCCTGGCGGGCGCCGTCGGCGCCGCCTGCGGCTGCACGGTCTGCGCCGGATAGCCGTAGCCGTACGGCTGTCCGGTCATCGGCTGCGTCGGCTGCGTACCGGGGGCCTGCGGATAGCCGTAACCGGGGGTCTGGCCGGGCTGCTGCGGATAGCCGTAACCGGCTGCGCCGCCCGGCCCGCCGGGCGGCGGCGGAGTGTGCGGATAGCCGTAACCGGGGTCCTGCGGCGGCGGGGTGGGCGCCCCGAAGCCGCCGGGCGGGGGATCCTGCGGAGCGCCGAAACCGCCCTGGGCGGGCTGCTGCCGGCCCTGCGACGCGTCGGCCGGCTGGGACGGCTGCTGGGGAGGCGGCCCGGGCGGCTGCTGGGGAGGCTGGTTCGGTGGCTGGTTCGGTGGCTGTGGTGGCTGTGGTGGCTGCGTCATGCGTCCGTACCTCTGGAGAAAGGGGATCGATCAGGGTCGGGGGTGTGCCGGGACGTGATCACTCACCGAAGGCCATCATCGTCTTCCTCTCCTTCTCCTCGGCGTCGTTCGCGCCGACGACGACGTCGTGCACCAGGAAAAAGCGGCCATCCGCGTACGCCCCGCCGGTCACGGGGAAGCCGCTCGACGTCTTGGCACTCGACGCGGGAAAGCGCAGCAGCTCGCGCAACTTTGTCCCGCGGGGAGCGACCGAGGCCAGCGAGCCGGCTTCGGTACCGGTCGACGCGACCCTGACGAGCAGGTCGTCGCCCTTCATGCGCAGCGGCGAGATGACGCCCTTGCCCGGGCCCGGGATGTGCCGCACGACCTTGCCGGTCTTCAGGCTGAAGGCGGCGATGGAGGGCTTGCCCTTGAGCGGCTGGGTGGCCGCATAGAGGGTGCTGCCGTCGACGACCACCGCACAGGTCTGCAGATTGCCCTCGTCCGAGACCTTGTCGCTGCATCCGAACATGAAGTCGTCCTTGCTCTGGAGCACCGAGCGCAGCTTGCCCTTGGTGTCGAGGGCGAACACGGCGTGCCTGTTGCGCGCCAGGTCGAAGGCCGAGACCACCACCGGCCGGACGGAGTACACGTGATCGACCTTGTAGCCGCGCTTGATCCGGTACTTCCAGAGGGAGGCCCCGGTCGCCGGATCGATCCCGTGCACCTCCTCCTGCGGATGGTCCTGGTCGGTCGCGGGGCAGGAGACCGCGGCGACGAGCCTGCGGCCTTCGGACGCGTAGGCGCGCGGCTGGCAGTCCTGGCCCTTCCACTCGCCGAACAGCTTCTTGCCGTCGCTGAGCCGGTAGCCGATGGGGTGGTCGTAACGGCCGACCGCGACGGTGTCCCCGGCGATCGCGATCGAGTAGTCGTGGAACCAGTCGAACATGCCCACCTCGGCGATGCGCTGGCGCCAGCCCTCCTTGCCGGTGCGCAGATCGATCATGCGCAGCGACCGGCACTCTTTGTCCTCCTTGCCGGCCTTCTCCTGCACGGCAAGGACGATCTGCCCGTCGGACGAGGCGCGTTCGGGCGCCTTGCAGATGCCGACGCCGAGTTCCAGGCTCCACTTCAGGGTGCCGTCGGTCACCGAATGGGCCGTGACCGTACGGTGCATGGCGGTGACGACGGTGTCGTCGACCATCCAGGGGCCGAACACGTCCGCGCCCATGCCGGGCAGGTCCACGTCGTTCTTGCGCAGCCACAGGAGCTTGGCGTCGCCCGGCTTCCGCCCGGCGTTGACGCGGGCGGCCTCCGCCGTGTCCGGGGCGGACGAGCCCGGCCCGCTGCTCTTGGCCCGCCCCTTGGAGGGTCCGGACGCCGTGTGGCCGGTGGGCTTCCCGCCGCTGTCGCCCGACTGCGTCAGCCAGACGGTTCCGGCGGTCAGCAGCAGCGCGACCAGGCCCGCGACGGCCAGTACTGCGGGGCGCCGGGTGAACCGGCGGGTGATGCCGCCCATGAACGACGGCCCGTCCCCTGGCAGACCGTCGGTGGCCTGGGCGGGGGCGTACGGTCCGACCGGGCCCTGCGGAACGCCCGGCCCCGGGTGCCCCTGCCCGGGCGCGGCGGGGATTCCACCGCCGTGCGGGTTCAGGCTGGCGTAGGGACCGGCCTGCGGCGGGCCGTACGGTCCTGGCTGGAGTGGCACCGCCGGCTGGGGCACCTGCCCTCCCGGCCCGGACGGAGCCTGCTGCGGAAGGTCCTGCGGCTGAGGCTGGGCCTGGGGTTGCGACTGGGCCTGGGCCTGGGGTTGCGACTGGTCCGGCCCGGGGGACGACGGCGGATGGTCGGTGTGGTTCGTTCGCTCTGCCATGACCGTCACTTACCGAAGACCATCATGGTCTTCGTCTTCTTCTCCTGCTCGTCGTTGTGCGCGCTGATCCGGCCGCTGACCATGTAGAAACGACCGCCCTGGTACACGGTCCTCGGGGACCAGAAGTCGCTCTCGATCTCGGCGGTGGACTGCGGGTGCTGGAGGATCACCTTGGGCTTTCCGCCGGTCGGCGCCAGCGTCGCCACCGCGCCGCCCGCGCGGAACGAGGCGTCGAGGTAGACGACGACCTGGGAGCCCTCCATACGCAGCGGGATCATCTCGCGGCCCTCCGGGGCCGCGGCACGCCACTTCCGCTTTCCTGTGGCGAGGTCGAAGGCGACGACCGCGTTGCCTGCGGACGAGCCCGAGTTGCCCGGAGCGGTGGCCATGTAGAAGGTGTTGGCGTCGGCGGCGACCCCGCTGCAGCCCTCGAGTTGCGAGCCGAAGACGACGAACGAATTGCCGCAGTTCGGCCGGTACTTGTCCCCGCCGCCGTCGAGCTGGGAGCGCCGGGTGCCGTTGGCGTTGAGGGCGATGACCCCCCATTTCTCGGTGTCCCGCTCCTTCAGCGACATCACGAGCGGGGTGACCGAGTAGACCTTGTCGACCTCCCAGTTGACAGGAAGCGCGTAGGTCCACTTGGCCTTGCCGGTGACCGCGTCGAGCTCCTGGACCTGGTTACGGGCCTTGCCGTTCACGCGCGGGCAGCTCTCGGAGGCGATCAGCTTGGGCCCGCCGGCGAAGCCGACCGGCTGGCAGTCGCCCGCGACCTTGCCGAAGGCGGCCTTGCCGTCGCTGACCCGGAACGCGTCGAAGTTCCCGAAGCGGGTCGCAGTCACGGTGTTGCCGCTGATGGCCAGGGTGATCTCGCCCAGCAGGTCGAAGGTGCCCTTCTTCTTGATGACCTGCTTCCAGCCCGCCTTGCCGGTGGTGAGGTCGACCATCTGCACCTGGGTGCAGTGGGCCTTGTTGTTCGCCCCGTCCTTGTAGGCGACGACGAGCTTCCCGTCGGAGGTGACCCCTGGGCTGGCGGCGCACATCGCCGCCGGGAAGGGAACGGTCCACTTCTTCTTGCCGTCGGTCGCCGAATAGCCCACGAGCTGCTCGTACATGCCCTTGACGACGGTGTCGCCGACGATCCAGGGGCCGTACACGTCCGCGCCGTCACGCGGCAGGTCGACGTCGTTGGTGGCGAGCCACAGCACCTTCGCCTCGCCCGGCTTCCGCCCGGCGTTGAGGTCCTCGTCCGGGCCGCCGTTGCCGCTGCCGTCTCCCTGGTCCACGCTCGGCGAGCCCGAAGGCCCCGCTCCCGTGGTCTGCTTGGCCTTGGGCTTCTGGTCGTCGTCATCGCCGCCGAGCGCGAACCAGGTGCCGGTGCCGACGACGAGAAGGGCGGCCACCGCCGCCCCGATGACCACACCGGGCTTGCCCTTGAAGAAGTTGCCACCACCGCCCGGGGGCGGGGTGGGGAGCCCGGGGTGCTGCGGTTGCTGGGGATAGCCGTAACCGGCACCGGACGCGGGGCCGTAGGGGCCCGGCTGGCCGTACGGTCCGGGCTGCTGCGCGTACGGACCCGGCTGCTGGGCGTACGGTCCGGGCTGCTGGCCGTACGGACCCGGCTGGGCGCCGTAGGGTCCGGGCTGGCCGTAGGGGCCCGGCTGCTGAGGAGCGCCTGGGGCGGCGGCCGCCTGCTGCGGATATCCGTAACCGGGCCCGGGCTGCCCCGGTGCGCCCGCCGGCGGAGTCTGCGGCGCGGCCGGCGGTATCCGGGGCGGCTGCGCGGGCGGCGGAGGGACCTGCTGCTGTGCGTCTCCCCGGCCCGAAGAGCCCGCAGGAGCGTCCTGGGGAGTTCCCGGGTCTCCCTGCGGCGATGGCTGGCTGGGCGGCTGAGTCATGTCAGCACTTCCCCCTTAGTGCGGTCCACAGCCCGACCGGCCTCCCCCGCGATTCCGTCGAGCCGTTGCCCACGGATGGGCAGTTGCCTACGGAAAGGAGCGAATCGGACGTGGATGGCGCAGCGTTACGTCAGTCGAGCGGGGCTTCTTTGTATCACCCGGGTGGCCCGGAAAACGGGGCCGGTCCGCCCCTGTGCCCAAGGGAGGACCGGCCCGTGATGCCCTTGTTACCGGCGCTGCGCACCGGCTTCACGTCCGCACTCAGGCGTCCTCGGCGAGCTCGAGCCAGCGCATCTCCAACTCCTCGCGTTCACCCGCGAGTTCACGTAGTTCCGCGTCGAGTTCGGCCACCTTCTCGAAGTTGGTGGCGTTTTCGGCGATTTGCGAGTGCAGTTTCGCTTCCTTGTCGGAGAGCTTGTCCAACTGCCGCTCGATCTTCTGCAGTTCCTTCTTGGCGGCACGTACGTCCGCGGCGGACTTCTCCGGTGCGGCGGACTTCTCGACGGCGGCCGGGGCCGGCGAGGGCGCGGCGGCCTCGATCATCCGCTGCCGTCGCTCGAGGTACTCGTCGATCCCGCGCGGCAGCATCCGCAGCGCGGCGTCGCCGAGCAGCGCGTACACCCGGTCGGTGGTCCGCTCCACGAAGAAGCGGTCGTGGGAGATGACGATCATCGATCCGGGCCAGCCGTCGAGGAGGTCCTCGAGCTGGGTCAGGGTCTCGATGTCGAGGTCGTTGGTGGGCTCGTCGAGGAAGAGGACGTTCGGCTCGTCCATGAGCAGCCGCAGCAGCTGCAGCCGGCGCCGCTCGCCACCGGAGAGGTCGCCGACCGGGGTCCACTGCTTGTCCTTCGAGAAGCCGAACTGCTCACAGAGCTGACCTGCCGTCATCTCCCGGCCCTTGCCGAGGTCGACGCGGTCGCGCACCTGCTGGACGGCCTCGAGCACCCGCAGGGCCGGGTCGAGTTCGGCGACCTCCTGCGAGAGGTACGCCAGCTTCACGGTCCTGCCGGCGACGATCCGCCCGGCACTGGGCTGCCGCTCCCCCTCACTGCGGGCCGCCTCGGCCATCGCGCGCAGCAGCGAGGTCTTCCCCGCGCCGTTGACCCCGACCAGGCCGATCCGGTCGCCCGGCCCGAGCTGCCAGGTCAGATGCTTCAGCAGCACCTTCGGGCCCGCCTGGACGGTCACGTCCTCCAGGTCGAAGACCGTCTTGCCGAGCCGGGACGTCGCGAACTTCATCAGCTCGGACGTGTCGCGCGGCGGCGGCACGTCCTTGATCAGCTCGTTGGCCGCCTCGACGCGGAAGCGCGGCTTCGAGGTACGGGCGGGTGCGCCGCGCCGCAGCCAGGCCAGCTCCTTGCGGACCAGGTTCTGCCGCTTGACCTCCTCGGTGGCGGCGATGCGTTCGCGCTCGGCACGGGCGAAGACGTAGTCGGAGTAGCCGCCCTCGTACTCGTACACCGTGCCGCGCTGGACGTCCCACATACGGGTGCAGACCTGGTCGAGGAACCAGCGGTCGTGCGTGACGCAGACGAGTGCCGAGCGGCGTGCCCGGAGGTGGGCGGCGAGCCAGGCGATGCCCTCGACGTCCAGGTGGTTGGTGGGCTCGTCGAGGACGATGAGGTCCTGCTCGGCGATCAGCAGCTTGGCGAGCGCGATCCGGCGCCGCTCACCGCCGGAGAGCGGGGCGATGACCGTGTCCAGCCCCTGCGGGAAGCCGGGCAGGTCGAGCCCGCCGAAGAGCCCGGTGAGCACATCGCGGATCTTGGCGTTGCCGGCCCACTCGTGGTCGGCGAGATCCCCGATGACCTCGTGCCGGATGGTGGCGGCGGGGTCGAGCGAGTCGTGCTGGGTGAGCACGCCGGTGTGCAGTCCGCCGCTGTGGGTGACCCGGCCGCTGTCGGCCTCTTCCAGCTTGGCGAGCATACGGATGAGCGTGGTCTTGCCGTCTCCGTTGCGCCCCACGATTCCGATGCGGTCCCCCTCGGACACGCCGAGCGACACTCCGTCGAGCAGGGCACGGGTGCCGTACACCTTGCTGACTGCCTCGACATTGACCAGGTTGACGGCCATTTCTCTCCTGACAGGGGGATCGATCGGCCTACCAGCCTAGTCGCCACTGGCCGCGCACCGGCCGTTCGGGCCTCGGTGGCGAACATCCGTACGATGCGTCCGATCCGGCTGACGGACGGTGGGACGGGCCGGTCCGCATGGCATTCTCGGTCTCAGCCGCCTGGGCGGGAGTAGTCGGAGGAGGGAGCGTCCCTTTGAGTACCGCGCTGCCGTCATGGATGTACCCGCCGCGGGACAGCGGTTGGGAAGCCGACGACCTGGACCTGCTCCCGGCCGACGCCCCGCGCCACATCGAGCTGCTGGACGGAGCACTGATCTTCAGCACGCCCCCGCAGCGCAGCTGGCACGACCGGGTGATCCGCCGTCTTACCGCCGCGCTGGAGGGCGCCGCCCCCGCGGACTGGACCGTCGAGGCGCAGATGACCGTGAAGCTCAACCGCCGCAGTCGTCCGGAGGCGGACGTCATCGCCGCCTCGGTGCCCTATATGCCTGAGCGCACCCGCTTCCTCCCGGAAGAGGTCATGCTGGTGGTCGAGGTGGTGTCCGCCGAGTCCGAGGACCGCGACCGCCGGTACAAGCCGGGCCTGTACGCCGATGCCGGTATCCGTCACCTCTGGCGCGTCGAGGACGAGACCGGCCTGCCCGCGATCCACACCTATGAGCTGGACGACACCACGCGAGCCTATGTGGCAACTGGTGTGCACCGCGACCGGCTGGACGTCCCCGTGCCGTTCCCGCTCTCCCTCGACGTCAAGGGGCTGGTGCGCTAGTGCTGTGGCCGGATAGGTTCACCGGCTCGCGGCAAACCTATCCGGCCACAGCACTAGCGAGCCAGCCCCCGCCGACCCGTCCGTTCGACCAGACCCCACCCCACCAGGGCCATCGCCACGGCCGCCGGGGCGGTGACCGGGAACGCGATCAGCATCGCCGAGCGGCCCTCCAGCAGACCGGCGAAGCCGACCATCGACAGGCCGAGCACGCCGAGCAGACACAGGGTGATGCCGAGGGCGGCGAGCGGGCCCGGGCCGGGGGTGAGGGGTGCGGGCGAGGGCCGTTCGAAGCGGCGGAACGCGGCGACCAGCACCGCGGTCAGGACGGCCGCGGCGGCGATCCGCGGCGGGGTCTGGGCCCACCAGGCGGCCGAGGCGGGCTCGGGGAGGGTGAAGCCGGCGGCGAGGAGGGCGCCGTACACCCCGAGCATGGCGGTGAGGTGCCACAGGAACGCGGTCATGGCGATGCCGTTCGCGGCGACGACCGTGCGCCACACCCGGGGCCGGGCGACCAGCCGGGCCCCCGGCCCGCGGAGCAGCTCGACCGCGCCGACCAGCCACAGGCCGTGGCAGAGGAGCGCGAGGGTGGGCGGGGCCATATTGGAGACCTTCTCGCCCGGCATGCCGACCATGGACAGCGGATACGGGCCGAGCGCGACCAGCGCGGCGGCTCCGGCCAGCCCGGTCGCGGCGAGTACGGACGGCAGTCGCAGCCGGCCGTCGGCGCGCAGGAAGCCGAGCTGGTGCACGGCGAGCCAGACGAACGCGAAGTTGAGGAACTCCACGAAGGGGACGTCGAGCACGAACCTCAGCACGTCCACCAAGGCGGCGCCGCCCGCGAGCGCCCCGAACGCACCCCAGCCGTAACGCTCGTACAGTCTCAGCAGCGGCGGGGTGAAGGCCACCATCGCCAGATAGATCCCGATGAACCACAGCGGCTGGGTCACGAGCCGCAGCGACACCGCGGTCAGCCCGCCGGCCTTGCCCGCGCCGAGCAGTTGGACGATCAGCGCGGCCGCTCCCCAGACCAGGACGAAGACCACGGTGGGACGCAGCAGCCTGCGCAGCCGGGCCCGCAGGAACACCGCGTACAGCGGACCCTCGGAGCCCTCCGGCTGCTTGCGGCGCAGCGAACGGTAGGAGAGCGCGTGCGAGAAGCCGCCGACGAAGAAGAACACCGGCATGATCTGCAGGGCCCAGGTGAGGAGTTGCAGCTCCGGCACGACGGCGAGCAGATTGCCGACGCCGTCGGCGGTGACGGCCGCCATCAGCCAGTGGCCGAGCACGACCGTCCCGAGTGAGGCGACCCGCAGCAGGTCGACATAACGGTCCCTGGTGTCCGGGGTGGCTTCGGCGAGCGTACGAACGCTTGATCCCATACAGGTACGGTCGCGCCGCCGGGCCTCGCGGCGTGAGGGTTCTCGTACTCAGCTCCCGTATGAGTACCCGGGTACTGCCGGGATGGGCTCCGCCCGTGCCACCGGGTTGAGCCGGCGAGACCGGGTTCGCCCATCCAGTTCGGGTATTTCGCATCCCGAGATCAACGGCGATCACTACGGTGACTGGCCATGACCGATACTTGGGAAGTCCTTGAGCAGGCACACGCGGCGCTCCACGCCGCGGTCGCACAGCTGGCACCGGGGGACCTGGACAAGCCCACGCCCTGCGACCAGTGGAACGTCACGCAAGTGATCCAGCACGCTGCCGGCGACCAGCGCGCGTACGCCCAGGCCATCACCGGGCACGACGGTCCGTCCTACAACCCGTTCGAGCCGCCCGGCGAACCGGCGGAGCCGGCGGTCGAGTTGGTGGCGTCCGCGACGGCCGCCTCGTCCGCCGCCTGGGCGACGATCGGCAAGGACGTCCAGGAAGCGCCGGTGCCGCTGCCGCAGGGACCTTTGCCGGCCTGGCAGGGGGTCGGCTACTGCGCCATCGACGCCGCGGTCCACGCCTGGGACATCGCGGTGGCCACGGGCCATGCATCACCGCTGACGAACGAGCTCGCCAAAGCTCTGATGCCGGCCGCCGTCGCGCTCACCGAGCCGCTGCGCGCGTACGGGGTGTACGCGGCGGTCGTCGACGCCGAGGAGGGTGACGACGATGCCGCGGCGCTGCTGAAGTACCTCGGGCGCCGTCCCGACTGGAAAGCCTGAGACAGGCGGCGAGGTCAAGCGCGTCCTGGGGCGCCCCGGACGAAGTCTGGGGGGCCTGAGTACCGGGCCTGGCTAGTGGCTTGGCTCGGAAGGTTGGACGGCCATGAACAGGTCTTGGAGACAGTGTGCTGACTGACGCGCGGTGGGTCGATCACTCGGCCAAGGCTGCGTGACGAGCCACTAGGTCCTGTCCGGACGGACAGGACCCAGCGCCGGTGACTGTGCCACCCGCGCCGTGCGGCAGGTGCCCGAGGCCGTCAGGGCCTCGGCGATCTGGTCCGCCGCGTCCGCGTCCTTCGCGAGGAACGCCGTCGTCGGTCCCGAGCCGGAGACGAGTGCGGCCAGCGCTCCCGCCTCGGTGCCCGCGGTGAGCGTGTCCGCGAGGGACGGGCGCAGCGAGAGCGCAGCGGGCTGCAGGTCGTTCACCAGCGCGCCGGCCAGTGCGCCCGCGTCGCCGGTGCGCAGGGCGTCGAGCAGCAGCGGGGAGGCCACGGGGGCGGGGACGTCCGCGCCCCCGTTCAGCCGGTCGAACTCCCGGTACACGGCGGGGGTGGACAGTCCGCCGTCGGCGACCGCGAACACCCAGTGGAACGCACCGCCGACCGGCAGCTCGGTGAGCCGTTCGCCCCGGCCCGTGCCGAGGGCCGCTCCGCCGACCAGGCTGAACGGCACATCGCTGCCGAGTTCGGCGCAGATGTCGAGGAGTTCGGACCGCGGAGAGTCCAGGCCCCACAGGGTGTCGCAGGCCAGCAGCGCACCCGCGCCGTCGGCGCTGCCGCCCGCCATGCCGCCCGCGACGGGGATGTCCTTCGCGATGTGGATGTGGACCGCCGGGTCGATGCCGCGGCGGGCGGCGAGCAGCTCGGCGGCGCGCGCGGCGAGGTTCGTACGGTCCAGGGGGACCTGGTCGGCGTCGGGACCCGAGCAGGTGACCGTCAGGGACTCGGCCGGGGTGACGGTGATCTCGTCGTACAGCCCGACGGCGAGGAACACATTGGCCAGGTCGTGGTAGCCGTCGGCCCGCGCGGCGCCCACCGCCAGCTGGACGTTGACCTTGGCGGGCACTCGTACCGTGACGCTCACTTCCTGGCCTCCGCGATGCGCGCGAACTCCTCCACCGTCAGGGACTCGCCCCGCGCCTGCGGGGAGACCCCCGCCGCGACCAGGGCCGTCTCGGCGGCCGCCGGGGAGCCCGCCCATCCGGCGAGCGCGGCGCGCAGGGTCTTGCGGCGCTGGGCGAAGGCCGCGTCGACGACGGCGAAGACCTCGTCCTTCGTCGCGGTCGTCTTCAGCGGCTCGGTCCGCCGGACCAGGGAGACGAGGCCCGAGTCGACGTTCGGCGCGGGCCAGAAGACATTGCGGCCGATCGCTCCGGCCCGCTTGACCTCCGCGTACCAGTTGGCCTTCACGGACGGGACGCCGTAGACCTTGTTGCCGGGCCCCGCCGCGAGCCGGTCGGCGACTTCCGCCTGCACCATCACCAGGGTGCGCTCGATGGTCGGGAAGCGGTCCAGCATGTGCAGCAGCACCGGCACGGCCACGTTGTACGGGAGGTTCGCGACGAGCGCGGTCGGCGGCGGGCCGGGCAGCTCCCTGATGTGCATGGCGTCGGAGTGGACCAGAGCGAAACGGTCCTTCTTCTCCGGCATCCGCGCGGCGATCGTCGTGGGAAGCGCGGCGGCGAGCACGTCGTCGATCTCGACGGCGGTCACCCGGTCCGCGGCCTCGAGCAGCGCGAGGGTGAGGGAACCGAGTCCAGGGCCGACCTCCACCACCACGTCGTCGGGGCGCACCTCGGCGGTGCGGACGATCCTGCGGACCGTGTTGGCGTCGATGACGAAGTTCTGGCCGCGCTGCTTGGTGGGGCGTACGCCAAGCGCTGCGGCCAGTTCTCGGATGTCGGCAGGGCCGAGGAGGGCATCGGGATCCGTGGTGCTCACCGGTACAGCCTACGGCCGCAGTGCGGCCACGGGCTCGACCCCCGTTGCACATAGAGCTTCTTCGCCCGGTACGTCTGCTCCGCGGGCGGTGCGTCCTGCGGTCGTCCCTCGCCGCCGAGCGAGCGCCAGGTGCCGAGGTCGAACTGGTAGAGCCCGCCGTATGTACCCGAGGGGTCGACCGCGCGGGGCCTGCCCCCTGACTCGCAGGCGGCGAGCCCCTCCCAGTCGAGACCTTCGGCGCCCCCGACCTGGTGCGGGAGGCTCCGGGTGCCGACCCTGATCCGCTCGGCGAGCGGCTCCCGCACCAGCTCCTCGGCGATCTTCCTCGGTCTGCCCCGGACGCCGTTGACCGTGCGCACGGCATAGGTGACCCGGCGCACCCCGTGCCGTCCGCGCTGCTCGACGATCTCGGTGCCGGCTGCCAGCTCCGGGTCCTCGGTCCTGACGGTGGGGAACGGGACGGGCTCCTCGCGGACCTCCTCGCCCTCGGTGATCCGCAGGACGGTGACGGCCTGGCCGTCGCGCGGGAAGCTGCCGGGCGGTACGGAGGTGGTGTCCCGGACGCCGAGGCGGATCCCGGCCTCCTCGACCGCCTGCCGTACGGTCGCGGCGTTGGTGCGGATCGTGGTGGCCCCGCCGTCGGCCATGACGGTGACGTCCCGCGCGGTGCGTACGGCGAGGTCCAGGCCCTTGCGCGCGATCGGCAGCGAGCGGGAAGCGGACAGATGCGCGCCGTCGGCCCGCACTCCGAGTTGACGCAACGCACCGTCGACCGTGCGTGCGGTGGTCCACACCTGGCGGCGCTCGCCGTCGACGCTGAGGGTGACGGGGCGGCCGTAGCGGACGACGATCTCGTCCCCGTCGGCCAGGGATGTGGTGGGAGCCGGCGCGACGATGTCGTGGTCGCCGAAGGCCACACCTTCGTCGGCGAGCAGCTCGGCCACGTCGTCGGCGAAGGTGTGCAGGGTGCGGGGCACGCCGTCGACGCTGAGCCGGACGGCCTTGTCGGCGGCGACGAAGGCCGAGGTGCCGCCGGCGAGGAACGCCACGACGAGCGCTTGCGGGACGAGGCGGCGCAGCCCGTCGACGGGGCCGGGGCGGCGGGCGGCACGGTGCTCTCCGGCGCGGCCGCCGTCGGTCCCGGTGGCGCGGCGGGCACCGGCCGCGGCGCGGTGATTGCCCTGCGAAGTGCTCACGACGCCGGGACCCTAGCGGAGCACGGTCACTCTCCCAAGCAACCCGACTACGCAGTGTCGCGGATCCGTACGGCCGCCGGTCCCTCCGGGAGGGGCGCGGGCGAGGCTGCTCCGAGGCCGCTCAGTAGTCGAACGCGCAGGCCGTGTTGGCTGCGAGCGCCTCCGCCATGGCGTCCTCGCCGATCCCGCGCACCGCGGCCATGGCACGGACCGTGACCGGAATGAGATACGGGGCGTTGGGCCGCCCGCGGTAGGGCGCGGGGGTGAGATAGGGGGCGTCGGTCTCCACCAGGACGAGTTCCAGCGGGGCGGCGGCGAGGGCGTCGCGCAGCGGCTGGGCGTTCTTGAAGGTCATATTGCCGGCGAACGACATGTAGTAGCCGGCGTCCGCGCAGATCCGGGCCATGTCCGCGTCACCGGAATAGCAGTGGAACACGGTCCGCTCCGGGGCGCCTTCTTCGGCGAGAATGCGCAGAACGTCGTCGTGCGCGTCCCGGTCGTGAATGACGAGTGCTTTTCCGTGCCTTTTGGCGATCTCGATATGGGCGCGGAACGAGGCCTCCTGGACGGCGACGCCCTCCGGCCCCGTACGGAAATAGTCGAGGCCGGTTTCGCCGACGGCCCGGACCTGCTCGAGGCCGGCGAGCCGGTCGATCTCGGCGAGCGCCTCGTCGAGCGCGGACGCACCGCCCGCCTCACGGGCCCCCTGCCGCGACCACCCTCCCGCAGGGTCGCCGTGCACGATGCGGGGCGCCTCGTTGGGGTGCAGGGCGACGGCGGCGTGCACGTTCTCGTAGGCGGCTGCGGTCTCGGCAGCCCAGCGGGAGCCCTTGATGTCGCAGCCCACCTGTACGACCGTCGTCACGCCGACCGATGCGGCCTTGGCGAGGCCTTCCTCGACGGTGCCGCTCTGCATGTCGAGGTGGGTGTGCGAATCGGCGACCGGCACCCGCAGAGGTGCCGGCGCCGGTGGAGGGGTGGCGGTGTCGGTCCGGGGGCTCATGACCGCGATCCTAAGCGCCGCCGCCGGACGGCCCCGGACCGGTGCCTGCGGCAGTGCCGACGGCTGCGGCTACTGCTGTCCGCGGTGCGAGGAGCGGAACAGCCCGGCCAGCCTCCTGCGCCGGGCCGAACGGTCCTCACGCGCGGGTGCGGCGGGCTGTGTGGCGGCGGGTTCGGCGGCCTCCTGCGCCTTCCTGTCCGAGGTGTAGGTCGCGGGGACGGGTCCCGCGATGCCCGGCGCGACGGGGTAGTGGTAGTGCTCGAGCAGGGGGCCCGCCACCGACGAGACCTGGCCCGCGCGCATGATGCGCACCGTGTGCTGGCCGCAGTTGAGGCAGGTGGGCTGGGTCAGCGGCGACGGGACACGTATGCCGTCGGCCTTGTAGACGACCAAGTCGCTTCCCGAGGCATCGGTGTGGTGCTCTATCGCGTAGGCCTGCTCCCAGCCGTATCCGCAACGCATACAGGCGAATGCATAGGCTTCGTGCACGATGCGGATACCCGTGATCTCGCTCATGTGAGCTCCTCTCCACCGAACCAGTGGACGCCCTTTTCGGCGGGAGCGCATCAGCGCCTGTGGATTGATGGAAGGAAATTTAGAAAGTTTAGCCTTCCCATACCCGAAAGGCCCGCCACACGGTCTGGGCTTTGCCTTTCAGGTTAGTCCTTTACCGTCGACCGCTGTCGGCTGACGGTAGGCCGCTGCCGGCGGCGACCGCCCACTGGCGGCCGTCGCTCGGCGGAGGCGGGGGCTCGGCCGAGGCGAGGCGAGGCGGCCGGCGCCGCCGCAGGGAGACGGCCGCTACCGCCGGCTGCCGGGCTCCGCCGGTCCGGCGTTCCTGGCTTCCGGTCCGGCGTTCTTGGCCGCGACCACGGCGTCGAACACCTGGCGCTTGGGCAGCCCCGCCTCCACGGCGACGGCGGCGATCGCCTCCTTGCGCCGCTCCCCCGCCTCCTCGCGCACCCGCACCCTGCGCACCAGCTCGTCCGCGTCCAGCTCGGCGGGCCCGGTCTCCGGAGCGCCCGCCACGACGACCGTGATCTCGCCGCGTACGCCCTCCGCGGCCCACGCCGCCAGTTCACCGAGGCCGCCGCGCTTCACTTCCTCGTACGTCTTCGTCAGCTCGCGGCAGACGGCGGCCCTGCGGTCGGCGCCGAACACCTCCGCCATGGCGGCCAGGGTGTCGTCCAGGCGGTGCGGCGCCTCGAAGTAGACGAGGGTGCGCCGCTCGCCGGCGACCTCGCGCAGGCGGCCGAGCCGTTCGCCGGCCTTGCGCGGCAGGAAGCCCTCGAAGCAGAAGCGGTCCACGGGCAGACCGGACAGTGCGAGCGCGGTCAGTACGGCGGACGGGCCCGGCACCGCGGTGACCCTGATGTCCTTCTCGACGGCTGCGGCGACGAGCCGGTAGCCGGGATCGGAGACGGACGGCATCCCGGCGTCGGTCACCAGCAGCACCCTGGCCCCGCCCTCGAGAGCCTCGACCAGCTCGGGTGTACGGGCCGACTCGTTGCCCTCGAAGTACGAGACGACACGGCCGCTGGTCTGCACCCCGAGCGCCTGGGTCAGCCGGCGCAGCCGCCGGGTGTCCTCGGCCGCGACCACATCGGCGGTCTCCAGCTCCGCCGCCAGCCGCGGCGGGGCGTCCGCCACATCGCCGATGGGCGTCCCCGCGAGTACGAGCGTTCCAGTCACCGATCCAGTCACAGGGCCATCCTCGCAGGACGGAACACTCCCTTCGCACGGTGTACGTCACCGCGTGCACAGACGGGTTCCCTACGATGGCGCGGTGACCAGTACTGCCCCACAGGCCCTCCAGGGAACGGACGCCGTGGAACAGCCAGCACAGCCGCCTGCCTGGCAGCAGCGCCTGCGCGGGTTCGGCCATGTGCCGCGGCCCGTCATCGGGCTGCGCGCACGACTCGTACCCCCCTACACCCGGCCGTCCGTGCGGCTGTGGGCCCTGCTCGGTGTGCCCCCGTCAGCGGTTCCGGCCGTCGAGCGGGCGACGGCGTGGGGCGGACCGCTGCTGGTGGCGCTGGTCGCCGGGCTGCTGCGGTTCTGGAACCTGGGCAGCCCCAAGGCGGTGATATTCGACGAGACGTACTACGCGAAGGACGCCTGGGCCCTGGTCAACCAGGGGTACGAGGGATCCTGGCCGAAAGATATCGACAAGTCGATCCTGGCGAATCCCGACTCCGTCGCCGTCCCGGTGGAGCCGGGCTATGTGGTCCATCCGCCGGTCGGCAAGTGGGTCATCGGGCTCGGCGAGCAGCTGTTCGGCTTCACGCCCTTCGGCTGGCGGTTCATGGTGGCGGTGCTCGGCACGCTGTCCGTGCTGCTGCTGTGCCGGATCGGACGGCGGCTGTTCCGCTCCACGTTCCTGGGGTGCCTGGCGGGCGCGCTGCTCGCCGTCGACGGTCTGCACTTCGTGATGAGCCGCGCGGCACTGCTCGACCTGGTGCTGATGTTCTTCGTGCTGGCGGCGTTCGGCTGTCTCCTGATCGACCGGGACCGGGCGCGCGAACGGCTGGCCGCGGCGCTCCCGGTGGACGAGGAGGGGGTGCTGCGGCCCGATGCCGGGGTCGCCGAGAACCTCCGGCTGGGTCTGCGCCCCTGGCGGATCGCGGCCGGTCTGATGCTGGGTCTGGCCTGTGCCACCAAGTGGAACGGCCTCTACTTCCTGGCTGCCTTCGGCCTGATGGCGGTCCTGTGGGACGTGGGAGCGCGGCGCACGGCGGGCGCGCTGCAGCCCTACCGGACGGTGCTGCGACGCGATGTCGTACCGGCGTTCGTGGCGACGGTGCCGGTCGCGATCGTCACCTACGTGGCCTCCTGGAGCGGCTGGATCGCCACGGACAAGGGGTACTTCCGCGACTGGGCGCGGACGGAGGGGGACGGCGGCCTCTGGTCCTGGCTGCCCGACTGGCTGCGCAGCCTGTGGCACTACGAGACCGAGGTCTACAACTTCCACGTCAATCTGACGTCCGGTCACACATACCAGTCCAACCCGTGGAGCTGGATCGTCCTGGGCCGCCCCGTCTCGTACTTCTACGAGGACCCGGCGGCCGGCCGGGCCGGCTGCCCCGCCACAGCGGCGGACAAGTGCGCCCGCGAGGTCCTCGCGATCGGCACCCCCCTGTTGTGGTGGGCGGCCTGCTTCGCGCTGGCGTACGTCGTGTGGCGCTGGTTCTTCCGGCGCGACTGGCGGGCGGGCGCGATCGCGTGCGGTGTGGCGGCGGGCTGGGTGCCCTGGTTCTTCTACCAGGAGCGCACGATCTTCCTCTTCTACGCGGTCGTGTTCGTGCCCTTCCTCTGTCTCGCGCTCGCGATGATGATCGGCGCGATCATCGGCCCGCCGGGGTCTGACGAGCGGCGGCGGGCGATCGGCGCGGTGGGGGCGGGGGTGCTGGTCCTGCTCATCATCTGGAACTTCATCTATTTCTGGCCGCTTTACACGGGACAGGCGATTCCGATGGAGGAGTGGCGGAACAGGATGTGGCTGGACACCTGGGTCTGATTCCGTCCGGGCGGCCTCACGGCAGGCCCCCGGACCGGCGCTCGCCCACCGACGGTCATCCGTCCCGGCGGGGCCTGCCCTGGAGGCCGTCGAGGCACCCCTCGCCCCACCCTTCCGGCACCAGCTCGCCGTGGGTGAGAGCTCCCATTCCGGTCCGGTAACGGTCACTCCCTCTGCCACTGGCGCCACTTAGGGTGAACGCGACCACTTGAACGCGTTCACCTGTATGGCCAGGTGTTCACCGCACCGGTGGCACCACGGGGAGGGACCACAACAATGCGCAGTGGAGCGAAAGTCGCGGTCGTCGGCGGTGTGTTCGTCGTCTTCGCGGCGGGGGCGACGTACGGCGCGTACAACCTGCTGGCGGACGGAGACGGCGACGGATCCGGCGTCAGAACACTGTCCGCCGAGAGCGGACCACCCAGCGCCGAGGAGATACGGACGACCGCGAAGGACTTCCTCGCGGCGTGGGCGCGCGGCGACGCGGGGGCCGCCGCCGATCTGACCAACAACGCGGCCGAGGCGGGGCCCGCCGTCGCCGGCTACCGGAACACCGCGCACATCGGCGAGGTGAAGCTGACGCCGGGACAACCGGCGGGCGCGAAGGTGCCGTTCAGCGTGAGCGCGGTGGTTGCGTACGGCGGGCAGAGCAAGCCGCTGACGTACGCCTCCGCGCTCACGGTCGTGCGCGGGACGACCACGGGCAAGCCACTCGTCGACTGGCAGCCGGCCGTGCTCCACCCGGAGCTGCGCAAGGGCGAGTCGCTGAGCACCGGCCAGGCGTCCGCGCCGCCGGTCAAGGCGGTCGACCGCAACGGCAAGGAGCTGACGAAGGAGAAGTACCCGTCGCTCGCGCCGGTCCTCGACGAACTGCGCAAGCGCTACGGGGACAAGACCGACGGCAAGGCGGGCGTGGAGCTCGTCGTCAAGAGCGGTGCGGACTCAGCCGACCGGACCTTGCTCACCCTCGCCAAGGGGAAGGAAGGCAGGCTGCCCACCACTCTGGACGCGGACGTCCAGGCGGCGGCCGAGCGGGCGGTGATGCGGTTCCCCGATTCCTCGGTGGTGGCGGTCAAGCCGAGCACGGGTGAGGTCCGCGCCGTCGCCAACAACCGCAAGGGGCGCTGGAACGCGGCGTTCCTGGGCCAGCAGGCCCCGGGTTCGACGATGAAGATCGCCACAGCGGCGATGCTGATCGAGAAGGGTGTCGTCGACGCGGGGCGCACCGTCGAATGCCAGGAATACGCCACCTACTACGGCACGAAATTCCACAACCTGGACCACTTCACGATCAACGGCAAGTCCTTCGCGGAGAGCTTCGCCCGCTCCTGCAACACGGCGTTCATCAAGCTGATCGACGAGGCGAACGACGACGCCGCACTGCCGAAGGCGGCCCGTGAGGTGTTCGGCATCGGGCTCGACTGGAAGACGGGCATCACGTCCTTCGACGGACGGGTGCCGGAGGCGACCAGGGGGGACGCGGCCGCCCAGTACATCGGGCAGGGCACCATCCAGATGAACGCCCTCAACATGGCGTCCATCACCGCCACGGCCAAGACCGGCACCTTCAGGCAGCCCATCGTCGTACCGCTGGACCTCGACGACCGTGAGCGGGCCACCGCCGCGCGCAGCCTGCCCGACTCCGTGTCCCGGCAATTGCGCGACATGATGCGCCGTACGGCGACCAGCGGGACCGCCGCGCGTGCGATGGCGCAGGTCCGCGGGGACAAGGGGGCGAAGACCGGTTCCGCGGAGGTCGACGGGAACGCCACGTCCAACAGCTGGTTCACCGGCTTCGCCGACGATCTCGCGGCCGCCGCCGTCGTGGACTCGGGCGGGCACGGCGGCGACGCGGCGGGGCCGCTGGTGGCGGCAGTGCTGAACGCGGACTGAACGCCGGGCGGCAGGGGGAGGAAAACCGGTTCGCCCGGCCCGCACGGCTACGGCTACGGCTACGGCTACGGCTACGGCTAGCGTGCGGGCCATGAGCACCGCGGAATCCGCAAGCCGTCCGACGTTCTCCCCCTGCGCCCTCCGTGCCACGGGCCCGGCGGCGGCAGCGTTCGGCCGCGAGGCCCGCGAGATTGCCGCGTGAGCCTTGCCGTCGCCGCGGCCGTCCTCTTGGCCGCCTTCACCCACGCCACCTGGAACGCGCTCGCCCACACCATCAAGGACCAACTGGTCGCCTTCACCCTCATCGGGGGCGGCGGCACGGCGATCGGCGCGGTGGCCGCCTGCTTCACACCGCTGCCGCATGCCGGGGCCTGGCCCTACCTCGTCGCGTCCGCAGTTCTGCACATCGGCTATCAGGTGCTGCTGATGCGCTCGTTCACACTCGGCGACTTCGGCCAGATGTATCCGATCGCCCGCGGCACCGCCCCGCTCGTGGTCACCGTCCTCGCCGTGGTCTTCGTCGGCGAGAGCCTGACGGCCTGGCAGCTCGCGGGGGTTGCCGTCGCCTCCGCCGGCCTCGTCGGCGTCGCCCTGTGGGGCTTCCGCGGCGCGGGCAGCCGCCCCCACTGGCCGGCGCTGCTCGCCGCACTCGCCACCGGGCTGTCCATCGCCGCGTACACGGTCGTCGACGGTGTCGGCGTGCGCGCCTCGGGCACCCCCATCGGCTATATCGCCTGGCTGATGATCCTGGAGGGCCTGCTGATCCCGGCCTACGCCTGGTACCGCTTCCGCGGCACTCTCCTGCAGCGCCTGCGCCCGCACGCCGCCCGCGGCCTCCTCGGGGCGGTCCTCTCCCTCAGCGCCTACGGCCTGGTGCTGTGGGCCCAGACCCGCGCGGCCCTTGCTCCGATCGCCGCCCTGCGCGAGTCCTCCATCATCGTCGGCGCGGCGATAGGCGCCGTGTTCTTCAAGGAGCGCTTCGGGGCGCCTCGCATCGCTGCCGCGGGGCTGATGGTGTTGGGCATCGGGCTGATGCTGCGGGCCGGCTGATCTCGGTCTCACAACTCGCCGCGTGGGTGTCGCAGGAGTACCGGTCACAACACCAGGCCGTCCGCCCTGCTCGTCCGGCGGGTCAGACCGCCCGCGGCTCCTCGGGACGGTCCTCTATGCTACGGGCAGGCTGACGGTGGGCGATGACACAACTCGCCGCGCGGGGGCGCCAGATGACCCGGATGCCGTGGACGTCTCCGTATGCGAGGTCACCCAACGCATCAGGGCCGGACGGTGAGTCAGGCTGTACTCCCCCCGCCTTGCCAACAGTGGTGAACCCAAACAGAGTTCTCGTCGTGTGAGCCGCTGAGCACCATGAACGCATCCCCAACAGCCCAACGATGGAGTTTGGATGCCACCTCAGAACAACGGAGCCCAACCGGCTGCTCCCGGGGCACCCAAGGTGCGCCAGGCGGTCGCGTTGCCCGGGGCCGCCAGCGGGGGCGAGGCACACCTCGCCCCCGCAGGCAGGCGGGAACACCCCGTTGGTGAGAGCGCCGGCACATCCGCGGCCATCACCGCACCCGCCCCCGGTGCGCCACGGGGGACGGAAACGCCGACGACCACGGGAGTGGGCGGAGCTGCCGAAGCCGAACCGACGGCGGGGGGCGAGGGAGCCCAACGGCCCCAACGCTCCCTGGCTGCGGCACCGGACACCGCGGAGCTGATCGCATCCCCCGACACCGCCACCGCCACCGGTTCGGCCGCGGCCGGCAGACCGTCCACCGTTGCCGCGTCGGATCCTGCGTCCGGGCCGGGTCCTGCGTCCGGATCGGGCCCTGCGTCCGGATCCGGCTCCGCCGCCGAGGGCGCCGCGGCCTCTTCCGGATCCTCCGGAGGCCCCTCGTCCGGTGACACCTCGATGCAGCCCTGGCCCGGGCGCCCCAAGAAGCCGATGCTCGCCGCCGCGGTGATAGTCGGCGTGCTCCTGGCCACAGCTCCGCTGGCGTTCCTGACCCGTGACCGCGACACGCCGAGGACGGACACCACCGCGGTTGCCGCTGCGCCTTCAGACGGCACGGTACTCGGAGCCGGGGCACCCTCCCCTCCGGGCCAGTACACCGCCAAGACGCCGCCCGTGAAGAGCGCTCCGTCCGGGCCGGCCGCCACACCGGGAAAGAAGGAGTCCGCAGCCGCTCCGACCGCGAGTGCCAAGGCGAACGCCGACTCCGGCGCGTCCAAGACACAGCCCAAGACCGCGCCCAAGGAGTCGCCGGCGAAAGCGGCACCGGCCAGGAGCGAGGCCAAGCGCACATCGATGTCCGGATACCTGATCAGCGGGTGGGCGGGCAGGTGCCTCGACGCCACCAAGGCCGACGTGAGGATCTTGCACTGCAACGAAACGGCCCCACAGCGCTGGGAGTGGTGGTCGGACGGCAGCATTCGTGCCATGGGACTGTGCATGGACGTGGGGCCCTCGACGGCCGACGGGGCGAAGATCTGGATGGCCCGGTGCAATGGCGACCGGTCCCAGCAGTTCGACCTGAACCAGACCGCGGATCCGCGGAGTCTGGTGCCGCGCGTCGCCAACAAGTGCGTGGACCTCATCGGCGGGCGGAAGGAGGACAACACCCCAGCCGTTCTGCAGCCGTGCAACGGCAGCACCAACCAGAAGTGGTACCGGTGGATCCTCTCGTGAGCGACGGGTAGCACCGTCCCGTGGCAGCGTGGCCCCGGTTGCGAGGCGCGAACGGCGCCGGATGTACTGGTCGTTGACACGGGCCGGTCTTGATCACCGCGTAAGGGCCCGCGGGGCGCCGGACATCACCCGCGGGGCCCCCGCCGATGGCGCGACCGGCCCGGCGGGCCCGCCCGTCCCCGCTCGTCCGGGCCGGCTCGTCCGGGCCCGCTCGTCCGAGCCAGCTGCAGATCAGGGCCCGGCCCGGCCTGACGTCACGATGACGTCCGCCCGGCCGGGCACGCCGCTCATATCGCGGCACGAACCGCCCGGATCAGAGCCTGGGCACGCGGATCCGCCGTGACGCCCTTGCGCATGCCGTTGGTGACGTACCCGAATCCGATGCCCGACTCGGGGTCCGCGAAGCCGAGCGAGCCGCCCCGGCCGGGATGTCCGAAGGATCCGGGTCCGAGCAGCGGGCACGCCGGGCCGTGGAGCATGAAGCCCAGGCCGAAGCGGGTGCCGACGACGAGGACCCGGTCGGGGCCCGCCGACTCCTCGGTGCGGGCGAGGGTGACCGTGGCCGGGGCGAAGAGCCGGCGGCCGTCGACGTCGCCGATGGTCGCCGCGTAGAAGCGGGCCAGGGCACGTGCCGTGGAGATGCCGTTGGACGCGGGCAGTTCCGCGGCACGGTAGAGCGCGTCGTTCTCGTCCGGCATCGGGTCGATGGCGCCGAAGGCGCGCCGCGTCAGCGACTGCGGGTCACGGTAGGCGTCCGCGACGGACCGCTTGGGCCGCAGCTTCAGTCCGCCGCCCCCGGCCGTGGGCGGTTCCTCGATCCGTCCGAGCCGGCCGGCACGATGCGCTTCCTCCGCCGGGAGCCCGACCCAGAAGTCCAGACCGAGCGGGCGGGCCAGCTCTTCGGCTATCCACCGGCCGATGCTGCGGCCGGTGACCCTGAGGACGAGTTCGGACAGCAGCCAGCTGTACGTCTGCGCGTGGTAGCCGTGGTCGGTGCCAGGCTCCCAGGACGGGGGCTGCGCGGCGACGGCGTGCGCTCCCGACGTGCCGTCGACCGCCTCCGCGACGGTGAGCGGCCGGTCGAGCGCGGGCACCCCGGCCCGGTGCGCCAGCAGATGCCGTACGAGGGCCCGGTCCTTGCCCGCCTCCTTGAACTCCGGCCAGTACGTCCCGACCGGGGCGTCCAGGTCCAGCTGTCCCCGCTGGTGCAACAGCAGGGGTACGGCCGCGGCGACGCCCTTGGTCGCCGAGCGGACGACCTGGGCCGTGTCGACGGCCCACGGGCCGGACCCGTCCACCGCGTCGACGTCCCGGGTGCCGCCCCAGAGGTCGACGACCTTCACTCCGCCCCGGTGGACGGCGACGGCCGCCCCACGCTCCCCGAGCCGCTCGAAGTTGCGCACGAACGCGTCCCGGACCGGCTCGAAGCCTTCCGCCACCGTGCCCTGGACGTCGATGTCCACGTGCCACGCTCCCCGCTCTCCCGGGCGTCGTCCTCCCGGACTTCCGTACCCACCATGGTGCAACGTGCCGGGGCAGGACCCGATTCCGGGTCGGTCACGGACACGGCTCAGGGTGGTGGAGGCCCTCAGGCGCCGCCCCCGGGGGTCCCCGCGCGGGTCGTCACGCCCCCGTCGGCACCGACCGCGGGTCGAAGCCGAACGGCAGCTCCAGCCGGTGCTCCCGCATCAGCTCCGTGTCGGAGAGCAGGTCCCTGGTCGGGCCGTCGCCCGCGATCACCCCGTCGCTGAGGATCACCGAACGCGGGCACAGCTCCAGGGCGTACGGCAGATCGTGCGTGACCATCAGGACCGTGACGTCGAGGGAGCGCAGGATGTCGGCGAGTTCACGGCGCGACGCCGGGTCGAGATTGGACGAGGGCTCGTCCAGGACGAGGATCTCCGGCTCCATCGCGAGCACCGTCGCCACCGCGACCCTGCGGCGCTGGCCGAAGGAGAGGTGGTGCGGGGGGCGTTCGATGTGCTCGGTCATCCCCACCTGGTCGAGCGCGCCGCGCACCCTCGACTCGAGCTCAGCCCCGCGCAGTCCGGCCGCCGCCGGGCCGAAGGCGACGTCCTCCCTGACGGTCGGCATGAACAACTGGTCGTCCGGGTCCTGGAAGACGATCCCGACCTTGCGCCTGATCTCGGCCATGTGCTGCTTGCCGACCGGCAGTCCGGCGACGGTGACGCTGCCCACTCCGCCGCCGAGGATGCCGTTGAGGTGCAGTACGAGCGTCGTCTTGCCGGCTCCGTTCGGACCGAGCAGCGCGACCCGCTCGCCGCGCGCGATGCTCAGGTCGACGCCGAAAAGGGCCTGGTGACCGTCGGGGTAGGCGTACGCGAGCCCGCGCACCTCGAGGGACGGCGCGGTCGCCGGCCGGGACGTCAGGGAGGTCATAGGGTCCACCCAAGCAGACAGACGGCGAGCGCCGTGCAGGGGAGTGCGGCGGCGTAGGCCCACTGGGTGCGGGAGGCCGCCACCTCGTCGGCCACCGGCATGGTGCCCGTGTAGCCACGGCTGAGCATGGCCAGGTGCACGCGCTCACCGCGCTCGTAGGAGCGGATGAACAGCGCACCGGCGGACTTGGCGAGCACGCCCCAGTGGCGCACGCCGCGCGCCTCGAAGCCCCGTGAGCGCCGGGCGACGGCCATGCGCCGCATCTCGTCCGTGATCACATCGCCGTAGCGGATCATGAACGAGGCGATCTGCACCATCAGCGGCGGCAGCTTGAGGCGCTGGAGTCCGAGCAGCAGAGCGCGCAGGTCGGTGGTGGCCGCGAGCAGCACGGACGTGGCGACGCCCAGGGTGGCCTTGGCGAGGATGTTCCAGGCGCCCCACAGTCCTGGCACGGAGAGGGAGATCCTGAGCAGTTCGGTCTGCTCACCCGGCACCACGAACGGCATGAGCAGGGCGAAGGCTACGAACGGGATCTCGATCAGCAGCCGGCGCAGCACCAGGCCCACGGGAACGCGGGCCGTCGCGGTGACCACCCCCAGCAGCACGGCGTACAGGGCGAAGGCCCAGACGGCCGTGCGCGGTGTCGAGACCACCACGACGACGAAGCCCAGTGCCGCGGCGATCTTGCAGTGCGGGGGCAGCCGGTGGACCGGCGAATCCCCGTGCCGGTAGAGCTTGTGGCTGTGCCCCGCGCCCATGTCAGACGGATTCCTTCGGAGCGGTGGCCGCACCGGCGGTCCCGGCCCCTGCCCGCGGCCCGTCCTGGCGGCGGCGCCTGACCGCGACGAACAGGCCGGTGCCGACGGCGGCCGTGGCCCCGACGCCGATCACACCCGCCAGACCGCCGGAGAGCCGGACGTTGTCGATGTCCTTGACGCCGTAGTCGGCGAGCGGGGAGCCGGCGGCGGCGTGCTCCTCGACGTTTTTGTCGATGCCCTTGTCGGCGGCGACCTTCTCCAGGCCGTCCGGGTTCGCCGAGGCGTAGAAAGAGACGAAGCCGGCCAGCACGAGGGAGGTCACCAGACCGGCGATCCAGACCGGACGCGGGGACGCGGCGGGCGCGGCGGGGGCCGGAGCGGCGTCGACCAGTTCGCCGTCGACGCGCAGCTTGAGCGGGGCAGCGAGTCCGCGGGCGCCGTAGACGAGGTCCGGTCGCACGGCGAGGACGGCGCCGACCGTGGCCGCAGTGATCAGGGCCTCGCCGATGCCGATGAACAGGTGGACGCCGACCATCGCGGTCAGGACGGTGCGGATCGGGACGTTGGTGGTGCCGCCGATGGCGTAGATCAGGGTGAAGGCGACGGCCGCGGCGGGCACGGAGACCACCGCCGCGACGAAGGTCGCCGCGGTCACCGAGCTGCGCCGCCTGGGCAGGACCCTCAACAGCCCGCGGAACAGCGCATAGGCGACGACGACCGTGACGACGCCCATGATCGTGATGTTGACACCGAGCGCGCTGAGGCCGCCGTCGGCGAAGAGGACGCTCTGCAGCAGCAGGACGACGGACATACACACGATGCCGGTGTAGGGGCCGACGAGTATCGCCGCCAGGGCACCGCCCAGGAGATGGCCGCTGGTCCCAGCCGCGACCGGGAAGTTCAGCATCTGTACGGCGAAGATGAAGGCGGCGACGAGGCCGGCGAGCGGAGCCATGCGGTTCGCTCCGAGACCTGCACCGGATATGTCGTCGAGCTCCCGGCGTGCGCCGCGCAGACTGACCGCCACGGCACCGGCGGCGACGGCACCGGCTGCCGCAGAGACGGGAAGATTGATGAATCCGTCGGGGACATGCATGGCAGGCTCCGCTTTCGGGACAGGCCGGTCGGGCCTTGCTGGGCAACCGTCCGATGATGCGCCCTGTTGCGAACTATTTGCAAGAGCGTCACAGGCACAGCAACAAGCGACACGCCTGGAGTTTCAATGCCGAGAAACGGGACATTAAATGACAAACAGCACCACAGCTGAGGAGCCGACCGATGTCTTCCCTCGTCGAGCCACCCTCCGTCGAAGAGCACGCGAAAGCCCGGATCGTCAATGACGCCCCCCATTTTCGGTCGGTCCCCGTAGCACTCCGCTACGACGGCGCACACGATCCGGATGCCGTACACGTCGTCTTCCCGAGCGGTATCGACTGGACCTTCCGCCGCGATCTGCTGGAAAGCGGGCTGCGCGCACCCGCCCGCCGCGGTGACGTCGTGGTCTGGCCGTGCGGCCGGGCTCAGGTGGTGGTCGAGCTCCACTCCCCCGAAGGGGTCGCGGTGGTCCAATTCGACTCACGGCCCCTGATGCGCTTCCTGCGTATGACGCACACGGAGGTGGCCGCACCCGTCACGAAGTCATGACGGACACGGCCACCCACCTCTGTTTTCGCGGCTTGACCACTCAGGCGGCACTTCTCGCGGCCTGACCCCTCAGGAGCCGCAGGCGCCGCCGCCGGATCGCGCGCGCTCCCCGGCCGGGTCGCTGCAGGAGGATCGCTCAGGGGGATCGCTCAGGCGGATCTCTCAGGCGCGGACGAGTTCACGCTCCTCCTCGTGACCGCCGGCCCCGGCGTCCTGCTCGCGCAGCCGCTCACCCTCCACGTCCACGCTCGGCAGCGCCTTGTCCAGCCAGCGCGGCAGCCACCAGGCACGGCCGCCCAGCAGGGCCAGCACCGCGGGCACGATGGCCATCCGCACGACGAACGCGTCGAACAGGACGGCGACGGCGAGACCGAAGCCGATCATCTTCACCATCTGCTCGCTCGACCCGATGAAGCCGGCGAAGACAGCGATCATGATCACGGCGGCCGCGGTGACGACCCGCGCCCCGTGCCGGAATCCGGTGACGACGGCCTGGGCGGGCCGCTCACCGTGGACGTACGCCTCACGCATCCGCGTGACCAGGAAGACCTCGTAGTCCATCGCCAGGCCGAAGACCACGCCCACCATGAAGATCGGCATCATCGACATGACCGGGCCGGTCTGCTCGACACCGAAGAGGGAGCCGAGCCAGCCCCACTGGAAGACCGCGACCACCGCACCGAGAGCGGCGACCACCGAGAGCAGGAAGCCGAGCGCGGCCTTGAGCGGGACGAGGACGGACCGGAAGACCACCATCAGCAGCAGGAACGCCAGGCCCACGACGAGCGCGAGATACGGCACGAGCGCGTCGTTCATCCGCTGCGAGAAGTCGATGTTCATCGCGGTGGCACCGGTGACCTGGACGTTCTCCCCGGTGGTGTCGCGGATTGTGTGGACGAGTTCCTCGGTCTCGGTGGAACTCGGCCGGTCCTTCGGGACGACCGTGATCATCGCCGTGTCACCGGCCTTGTTGTACGTGGCAGGAGTGACGGCCGCGACTCCCTTGAGGCGGGAGATCTCCTTGGAGGTGCTGTCCGCCTCCGCCTTGTTCCCGTCGACGACGACCAGCAGCGGACCGTTGGAGCCGGGACCGAAGCCGTCGGAGAGCAGGTCGTACGCCTTGCGCTGGGTGGTGCTGGTGGGCTGGGAGCCGTCGTCCGGCAGACCCAGCTCGAGCGACGCCGCGGGTACGGCGACGGCGCCGAGACCCACCACGGCCACCAGGAGCACCGCGACCGGATGACGGAGCACGAACCGGGCCCAGCGGGTGCCCATGTTGGGCTTGTCCTCGGCGGCCTTGCCCTCAGCGCCGGTTTTGCCCGCACCGGCGGCCTTGCTCTCAGCAGCGGCTTCGGCCTTGCGGGCCTTGCGGCCGATCACGCGCTTGCCTGCGAAGCCGAGCAGTGCCGGGATCAGGGTGAGTGCGATGAGCACGGCGATCGCGACCGTGCCGGCCGCCGCGAAGCCCATCTTGCTGAGCATCGGGATGTTGACGACGGCGAGTCCGACGAGCGCGATGACGACGGTCAGACCGGCGAAGACGACGGCGGATCCGGCCGTTCCGGTCGCGCGGCCCGCGGCCTCCTCGCGGTCCCGGCCCTCGGCCAGCTCGGCGCGGTAGCGGGACACGATGAACAGCGCGTAGTCGATGCCGACGGCGAGGCCGATCATCGTCGCCAGCGTGGCCGTGGTGGAGCCCAGGTCGAGCGCGGCGGACAGGGCGGTGATGGTGGAGACACCGATACCGACGCCGATCAGCGCGGTGACCAGCGGAAGTCCGGCGGCGATCAGCGCGCCGAAGGTGATGACGAGGACGACCGCGGCGATGGCGACACCGATGACCTCGCTGGCTCCGGACTCGGGCGCGGCCTGGAGCGCGTTGCCGCCGATCTCGACGGTGAGTCCGGCGTCCTCGGCCTGCTCGCCGGCCTCGGTGAGCGCCTCGCGGTCCTTGTCGTCCAGCTCCATGCCGCTGACCTTGTAGGAGACCTGCGCGTAGGCGAGGGAGCCGTCCTTGCTGACCGCCTTGACCAGGTACGGGTCGGTCACGCTGGCGACCTGGTCGGAGCTGGTCTTCAGCTTCGCGACGGCCTTCTTGACCTCGGCCTTGTTGGCAGGGTCCGTCATCTTCTCGCCCTTGGGGGCCTTGAAGACGACCTGGGCGGTCGCACCGTCGGCGCTGACGCCGGGGAAGCGTTCGCCGATGAGGTCGAAGGCCTTCTGCGCCTCCGTACCCGGCATGGAGAAGGAGCTGGAGGTGGGTGCGGGCGCGGAGGAGGCCGCGAACCCGGCGACGGCGAGCAGCGCCACCCATATCAGGGCGACGAATCGGCGGCGCCGGAAGGCGAACCGTCCGAGTTTGTACAGGAACGTAGCCACGAGTACGGACTCCCGGTCAGGTCGTTGGAACAACAAGTGGGCAGGCGGAAATGACCAGCCGACGACGTGAGCGGTGCGCGTCAGGTGGGGCTGTGCGGAGTGGGGCGCGGGGAGGTCAGACGTCCTGGACGGGGAGACCCAGGGCGGGCAGCACCACGGCGTCCAGATAGCTGCCCAGGAAGGCCGGACTCATGGGCTCGTCCTGGATCAGCGGGTGGGCGACGAAGGCACCGACCAGCATGTGCGAGAGGAACTTCAGTGCGGGATTGTCCGCGGCGATCTCACCGCGGTCGACCGCCCGCTGCAGCATGCCGTCGAGCCCGGTGATCTCCGGCTCGATGAACAGTTCGCGCAGCGCCTGCAGCAGGTCTTCGTTCTCGTGGACGGCCACGGCGAGTCCGCGCATCAGCGCACTGTCCCGCTCCATCTGGCAGTCGTCGGAGAGCGCCACCATCTCGTGGAAGTCACCGCGCAGACTGCCGGTGTCGATCTGCGAGACGTCCACCGGCTTGCTGTTGCGCAGCGACCGGGCCACCAGCTCCGGCTTGCTCCCCCACTGGCGGTAGAGGGTGGCCTTGCTGGAGCGGGTACGAGCGGCCACGGCGTCCATCGTCAGGGCGTCGTAGCCGACTTCGCACAGGAGGTCGAGCACCGCGCTGTACAGCTCGGCCTCGCGCTCCGGCGTGAGCCTGGTGCGTGACGCTGCCATACCGACCTCCCGAACGAAACCGTTTCGTACAGTACGACGATAGCCCACCCCTCTAACGAAACGAAACCGTTTCGTACGTGTCCTCGGCCACACGGCGCCGCCGCCCGGAATCCGTGCGCATTCGTCACGTCCCACAAGTTGCCGGGGCCCCTTCACACGGAAAGCATTGGGGGGTGAGTGAAGACGTCGCGTATCTCCGCTTCCCGCATCTGCACGACGACTTGCTGTGCTTCGCAGCCGAGGACGACCTCTGGATCGCTCCCCTCGTCCCGGAGGGCGTCCGCCCGGACCGCGCATGGCGGGTCACCGTCGACCGGACGAGGGTCGGCCACCCCCGCTTCTCGGCCGACGGGCACCAGATCGCCTATACGACGTGGCGCAGCCTCGACCCCGAGATCCACCTGGTGCCGGTGGACGGCGGCCCCGGAAGGCGGCTGACCTACTGGGGCTCGACCGACACCCGTGTCTGCGGCTGGGACCCCGACGGCAACATCCTCGCGGTGTCCTCGCACGGCCAGCCGTTCTCGTACTTCTCCTGGGCCTACAAGGTGCCCGCGGACGGCGACCCCGGCAAACGCCTCCCCTGGGGCCCGGTCTCCGACATGGCCGTCACCGACACCGACGGCGTCCACCGCACACTCCTGCTCACCGGGAAACCGCCGCACGAACCGGCGTCCTGGAAGCGCTACCGGGGCGGGGCGATGGGACGGCTGTATCTGCACGGCGAACGGCTGCTGCCGGACATCGGGGGCCATCTGGACTGCTGCATGTTCGTCGACGGCCGCATCGCGTTCCTCTCCGACCACGAGGGCGTCGGCAATGTGTACTCCTGCCTGCCCGACGGCACCGATCTGCGCCGCCACACCGACCACGACGCCTTCTACGCCCGGCACGCCTCCAGCGACGGACGCCGCATCGTCTACCAGTGCGCCGGCGAGCTGTGGATCGTCGAGGACCTGGCACCGGGCACCGAACCCCGCAAGCTCGAGGTACGGCTCGGCGGTCCGCGCGCCGGGCGGCGGCCGTACCAGGTGCCGGCGGCGAGCCATGTCTCGGCGGTCGCGGTGGACACGACCGGCCGGGCCAGCGCCGTCTCGGTGCGGGGCAGTCTGTACTGGCTCACCCACCGCGACGGCCCGGCGAGGACGATCGCGGACACCCCGGGCGTACGGGTACGCCTGCCCGAAATGCTGGGCAACGGCGCCCAGATCGCCTACGTCACCGACGCCGAGGGCGAGGACGCGATCGAGATCGCCGATCTGCCGCGGGCGAGCGGCGACCGCGCTCCGCGGCGGCTGGCCTCCGGCAAGCTCGGCCGGGTCCTGGAGCTGAAGTCGGATCCGTCGGGCGAGCGTCTGGCGATCGCCTCGCACGACGGCCGGCTGCTGCTGCTCGATGTGACGGAGGAATCCGGGGCGGAGACGGGGGCTGGGGCTGGGTCCGCGTCCGGGTCCGGGTCCGAGCCGGAATCCGGGCCGGAATCCGGGCCGGAGGCAGGATCCGATACCGGGACGGGAATCGGGGACGCCGGGGACACCTCCCCCGAGGCGTCCGGCCCCGAGGCATCCGGCCAGGGCGAGGAGACAGCCGGCACATCCGGCACGTCCGCCAAGGACGAGGTGCCCGGCACATCCGGCACATCCGGCACGTCCGCCAAGGACGAAGCACCCGGCACGGGCACGGCGGACGGGCAGGACACGGCCTCCGGCCGGGAACGGCTGACGGAGCTGGTCCGCTCCGGCAACGGTCCCGTCCGCGACCTCGCCTTCTCGCCCCACGGCAACTGGCTGACCTGGTCGCATCCGGGCATCGGACGCTCGCTGCGCCAGATCAAGATGGCCCGGACCGACGGCACCGGCCCCCGCACGGTCCTCGACGTGACCAACGGCCGCTTCGAGGACGAGAATCCGGTCTTCACCCGCGACGGGCGCTACCTCGCCTTCCTCTCCTGGCGGGGCTTCGACCCGGTATACGACGTGCACACCGGCGATCTGTCCTTCCCTCTGGGCTGCCGCCCCTATCTCGTGCCGCTGTCGTCGGCGACCCCGTCGCCGTTCGCCCTGCTGCCGGACGGACGTCCCGCCGCGGGCGGTCTCGACCCGGACGACGCCGACATCGGCGAGGGCACCGCCATGGTGGAGGAGGAGGGACTGGAGAGCCGGGTCACCCCCTTCCCGGTGTCCGCCTCCAAGTACTCGGCGCTGTGCCCGGTCAGCGGCGGCGGTCTGGTCTGGCTGCGCTGGCCGATCTCCGGGGCGCTGGGCGAGACGTTCGCCAACCCGGCCGACCCCTCGACCCGGCCGACCCTCGAGTACTTCGACATCCCCAAGGCCCGCAAGACCGAACTCGTCGCGCATCTCGACGGGTTCTCGGTCAGCGGCGACGGGTCGCGCCTGGTGGTCATGGACGACGGCGATCTGCGCGCCCAGCCCGCGACCGAGCCGGGCGACGGGGACTCCACCGTCTACATCGATCTGCGCCGGATCCTGCACGACGTGGACCCGACCGCGGAGTGGCGGGGTGCGTACGAGGAGGCGGGGCGGCTGATCCGCGCCTACTTCTGGGACCCGAAGATGTGCGGGATCGACTGGGACGGCGTGCTCGACCAGTACCGTCCGCTGGTCGAACGGGTCGCGTCCCCGGACGAGTTCGCGGATCTGATGCGTGAAATGCTCGGCGAGCTGGGCACGTCGCACGCGTACGTGACCCCCGCCCGCCGCAACGAGGGACCCCAGCACTACCAGCGGGCGATGGGCCTGCTCGGTGCCAACCTCGTACGCCGCGACGGTGGTTGGGTGGTCGGACGCATCCTTCCCGGCGACTCGTCCGACTCCAAGGCGCGTTCCCCGCTGGCCGGTACGGGCATCCGGGAGGGGTCGACGCTCACCCACGTCGACGGGCGGCCCGTCAACCCCGTCACCGGGCCGTACCCGCTGCTGGCCGCGGCGGGCGGCACCACCGTGGAGCTGACCTTCCAGCCGCCGGGCGGAGAGGGGATCCCCCGGAGGGTCGCGATCGTGCCGCTGATCGACGACCGGCCGCTGCGCTACCAGGACTGGGTCGCCAAGCGCCGTGCGGTGGTCCGGGAAGTGAGCGGCGGCAAGTGCGGCTACCTCCACATCCCGGACATGGGCGGCTCCGGCTGGGCCCAGTTCAACCGCGATGTGCGTATGGAGGTGTCCCGGCCCGCCCTCATCGTGGACGTCCGCGGCAACGCGGGTGGCCACATCAGTGAGCTGGTCGTCGAGAAGCTGATCCGCCCGGTCCTCGGCTGGGACCTGACGCGCAACGCCCAGGCCGTCTCGTACACCTCGACCGCGCCGCTCGGCCCGGTCGTCGCACTCGCCGACGAGGCGACCTCGTCCGACGGCGACATGATCACCGCCGCGTTCAAGCTGCTCGGGCTCGGTCCCGTGGTGGGCCAGCGCACCTGGGGCGGTGTGGTGGGCATGACCGGACGGCACCGGCTCGGGGACGGCACGGTGATCACGGTGCCGATGAACGCGGCCTGGTTCGACGCCTACGGCTGGGGTGTCGAGAACCACGGCGTGGACCCGGACATCTTCGTCGAACGCCCCCCGCTCGACTGGGCCGAGGGCCGGCGCACCGACCTCGACACCGCGGTCCGGGTGGCGCTCGAGCGGCTCGAGGAAAGCCCGGCGGCGACCGCGCCCGGCTACGACAACGTCCCGGACCTGCGCCGTCCGGCACTTCCGCCGCGTGACTGACTGATCGAGAAGGGGCGCACCCCGTGCACAGGGTGCGCCCCTTCCACATCAGCCTTGTACATCGGCGCCGTACGTCAGCCACGTACGCCGGCCTCGTACTCCGGCCTCGTACTCCGGCCTCACAGCACGGTCAGGCGTCGAAGTCCTCGGCGCGGCCGTGCTCCTCGTGCGGCCGACGGCGGCCCTCGTCGCCCATCTCCCGCGGCGTCTGCGGCTTCCGCCCCTGCTGGGCGCGGTGCTGCTGCGGGGAGCGCTGCTGGTGGCGCTGCGACGACTCGGGACGGTGCGGCTCGTCCGGCTTGCCCTGGCCCGGCTTCTGCTTGCCCTGACCGGCGAGCTGCTCGGCCTTGTCCTTGAACTGGTCCTGAATACCCATCTGGTTCACTCCTAGAAGGGTCTGAGGGGGGAGGGAGCCGCTGTGGGCTCCCCGGCTCGACCAGACTGGCACGCACCGACAACGCTCGCATTTCGATCAGTTACGCTGCGTACGCTCCTGCTCGTCGGCGGCTCCCCCGGCGCCCACAAGTCCCTTGCCCACACCGGTGAGCCGTGGTGCGAAGTGCCGCATCTCCCGCTGTCCGGCCAGCGCGATGAGCCCCGGCAGATATCCGCGCACCGACTGCATACCGCGCAGCCACCACTGCGCGTACACATGCGACGAACGGCGCTCGATGCCCGCCACGAGCCGGTCCACGGCCGGTCCGAGCGGATACGTGCGGTTCCCCGGCCACGGCAGCCGCTGCCGCAACTCCCGCATCACCGCGTCCTGATCGGCTCCGCGCACCATGTCCGTGTCGGTCCAGGACAGATAGCCGACGCCGACCCTGACGCCGCGGTAGCCGACCTCGCCGCGCAGACAGTGGGCGAACGCCTCCACACCCGACTTGGAGGCGCAGTACGCCGTCATCATCGGCGCCGGGGTGATCGCGGCGAGGGAGGCGATCTGCAGGAAGTAGCCCCGGCTCTCCAGCAGCAGCGGGAGGAACGCCCGGCCGGTGACCGCGCTGCCGATCAGATTGACCTCGATGACCCGGCGCCAGGCCTCGGGATCCGAGTCGGCGAACGGACCGCCCGACGCCACACCCGCGTTGGCGACGACGATGTCGACCTTTCCGAAACGCTCCTTGACCTCCCGGGCGACCCGCGCCATCGCCTCCTGGTCGGTGACGTCGGCGTGCCAGTGGTCGCAGTCGGTGTGCAGCCGGCCGGCGACGCTTTTCAGCTCGTCCGGTTCGAGGCCGACCAGTGCGACCTTGGCGCCGCGCGCCGACAGCTTGCGGGCGAGCAGCTCGCCGACACCGCGCGCCGCTCCGGTGACGACGGCGACCTGTCCTTCGAGAGCGACCCTGCTCATACCGCGTTCTCCTCCGCCTTCGGGGATACATCCAGGTATACGTCCGCCAGCGACCTGATGCGGCCGCTGACCGCCTCCGGGGCCTCCACCGGCGTCATGTGCCCCACGCCGGTGAGCTCGGTCAGACCCACGCACCGGGGCAGCGCCCCGGCCAGCGCCCTGGCGTGGACGATGGGCGTGAGCCGGTCCGCGGTGCCGGCGACCACCGCGGTCGGAACCGTCAGCGCCCTGACTCCCGCGTCGAGATCGAGTCCCGCGAGCACCTCCGCCCAGGCCACCCTGGTCGGCCGAGGGCAGGCGTGCACGATGCGGGCGCACGCGTCGACCCGCTCCGGCGCGGAGCCGGGCCCCATGGTGGCGTACCGCAGGATCCGCCGGGAGAGCGGTGTGACGGGGCCGAGCGGTGCGGACGAGCCGAGGATCGCGCCCGTCAGCCTGGTGCGCACCTTCCCCGGGCGCATCGGCAGCACCAGCGACTCGTCCACGAGCCGCGAACTGCCGGTGCTGCACAGGAGTGCGGCCGCCGCGTGCTCCGTGAACTTCGGTCGTCCGGCGGCCGCCATCAGCGTCATCCCGCCCATGGAGTGCCCGGCCAGCACCGCCTTGGTACCGGGTTCGAGCGCGGCGGAGAGCACGGCTTCCAGATCGTCGGCGAGGGCCTCGGTGCTGTGACCGCCCCGGGCGACGACCGGGCTTCGGCCGTGCCCGCGCTGGTCGTAGACGATCACCCGGTGATCGGCCGCCAGATCCCGTATCTGCGCCGCCCAGAAGTGGGTCGAGCAGGTCCAGCCGTGGGCGAGGACGACGGCGGGCGCGCCCTCGGGGCCGTGCAGCTCCACATGGATACGGGAGCCGTCGGCGGAGACGGCGGTCACTTCGCGGACGGCGACGGGCGGGGCGGCGGCCGCGCCCGTCCGCTTCATCAGACGGCTCACTTCGCCTCCTCGGCGATCGGCTCGGATGCGGCGGCGGCCTTCGCGGGGGCGTGTGCGCGGGTCTGCGCGGGGGCCTGTGCGGGGGCCTGTTCGGCTGGTTCCGGGAAGGTGCGCGGGGTACGGATCACCTCGTACTCCGCGAGGTCCACTCGCCGGGTCTCGCGCCGGAACTCCCCCGTCGTTCCCGGCCATACGGTGGTGTTGCGGCCGCTGGCGTCGAGGTACCAGCTGGTGCAGCCGCCGGTGTTCCACACGGTGCGCTCCATCCGCTCCTGCACCCGCCGGTTCCAGGCGCCCACCGCCGAGGGGCGCGCACCGAGCGCGACCCGCCCTCCGAGCACGTCCAACTGCCGCAGATAGTCGGCCATGTAGTTCAGCTGGGACTCGATCATCAGGATCATCGAGCTGTTGCCGAGGCCCGTGTTGGGGCCGATGATCGTCATCCAGTTGGGGAATCCCGCCGCGGTCGCGCCGCGCAGTGCCTGCATCCCGCCCTTCCACGCCTCGGCGAGCGTGGTGCCGTCCGCGCCCACGACCCGCTGGGCGATCGGCATGTCGGTGACGTGGAAGCCGGTGCCGAAGATGATCGCGTCGACCTCGGCCTCGGTCCCGTCGGCGGCGACGGCGGTGCTCCCGCGCACCTCCGCGAGCCCCGAGGCGACGACGTCCACATTGGGCCGGGCAAGCGCCGGGTAGTAGTCGCTGGACAGCAGGATCCGCTTGCAGCCGATGCGGTACGAGGGGGTCAGCTTCGCCCGCAGCGCCGGGTCCTTGATCGCCGCGGCCATGTTGGCCTTGGCGAGGGACTCGATCAGACCGAGCTGGTTCGGCCGCTTGGTGAACGCGCCGACCTGCAACTCCCTGACGCCCCAGAGCAGTCCGCGGCGCACGGTCTGGGTGAGCGGAATCCGGCGGTGCAGTGCCTGTTCGACTCCACTGATCCGGCGGTCCATCCGGCGCATCACCCATGGCGGGGTGCGCTGGAACAGGGTCAGCCTCCCGACCTCCGGCTGGATCGCCGGCACGATCTGGATCGCCGAAGCGCCGGTCCCGACCATGGCCACGCGTTTGCCGCGCAGGTCGTAGTCGTGGTCCCAGCGGGCCGAGTGGAAGACCTTGCCGGGGAAGTCGGCGAGCCCGGGGATCTCGGGCATCTTCGGATCGGAGAGCGGCCCGGTGGCCGAGACCACCACATCGGCGGTGAGCGTCCCCGCGCTGGTCTCGATCTCCCAGTGCAGTGCGTCGCCGTCCCAGCGCATCATCGTCACCTCGTGGCCGAAGCGGATGTGCGGCCGCAGCCGGAAGATGTCGGCGATGTGCTCGAGATAGGCCCGGATGTGCTTCCGGCCGGAGAAGGCCCGCGGCCAGTCGGGATTGGGGGCGAACGAGAACGAGTAGAGATGGGACGGTACGTCGCAGGCACATCCGGGATAGCTGTTGTCCCGCCAGGTGCCACCCACCGATTCGGCCCGTTCCAGGACGACGAAGTCGGTGATCCCCTCACGGCGGAGCCGGACGGCCGCGCCGAGCCCGCCGAATCCGGATCCGATCACCGCCACACGTACGTGCTCGTACTGCCGGCCCATGCCGCCGCCTCTCGCAGACATCCGCCCGATCCCGCCAGCAATCGCTGGCATGGTGGGGAGAGTAGAGCCTCCGCATACCCAGCGGTAGGGGGCGGACCGCACAAGTTACCGGCGGTACACCATAGGCTTGCCGAGTGACGGACGAGCAGCGCAAGGAGCGCGAGAACCGCGAGTACCGCATGGCGGAGCTGGCCGAGGAGGCCGGGATCACGGTGCGCACCCTGCGCTTCTACCGCGAGCGGGGACTGATACCGCCACCACGCAGACAGGGCCGGATCGCCTGGTACGACGACCACCACCTGGCCCGGCTGCGCACCATCGCGGCCCTGCTGGAGCGAGGCCACACCCTGAGCGGAATCGCCGATCTCGCCACGGCCTTCGACAGCGGCCGGGACGTGGGCGAGGTGCTGGGACTCGGCGAACCGACCGAGGAGACCCCGGTGCGGCTCACCCCGGGGGAGCTCGCCGACTACTTCGAGGGAGAGGTCACCCCGGACAACCTCGCCGCCGCGCTCGACCTCGGCTATCTGGCCACCGACGGCGAGGAACTCGTCCACATCAGCCGGCGGCTGCTCGACGTCTCGTCGGCACTGGTGAAGGAGGGGGTCCCGCTCGCCGAGGTACTGGCGGCCGGGCGCGAAGTGCGCACCCACGCGGAGGCCCTGGCGACGCTGTTCACCGACCTGCTGCGCACCCATGCCACCGGGAGCGACGTCGAACGGCTGCGCCCGCTCGCGAAGAGCGTGGTGGAGGCGGAGCTGTCGATGGCGATGGACCGACGGCTGCGCGAGGGGCCAACGGCGGAGGGCGACTGAGACGGACAAGGGCGGCACGCCGGCGCCCCTGCCGCGCTTCTCCACCGTCACCAGCGGCCCCGCCCTTGGCCAGCAGGCCTACGACGGGACGAAAGGACCTAGCTGCGCGCGCAGACTACGTTGCCGTCCGGCCGCTATGACGTGGGTATCCGGGTGATCGCCCCGGGCGCTGCCCGACCTCGATGGTCAGGGTGCGCACCGCCTGGCAGGTGTTGAGGCGATGCGGAGTGTGGCGCAGTACCAGCTGCGATGATCGCGGGTCGAATGAAGGACCGCGACCATGGGATGCCCGTCCTCGTGCAGGTAGCGTGACGAGGCGGACCGCGGCGTCCGCGGAGCAAGCGCGGGCGCCACGGTCCGGTTGGAACTCGTCCTGCAGTCCCACCATTCAGGGCCGATTCTCAGGTTGATCCCGACGACCTGGCAGGCTTCCCTGTTCGAGTACCCCAGGTGCATGAGGCGGAATTATTCGCCCCGCTCCCAGCGCAGCCTTCCGGGCCCCTGAGCCTTTCGGATCTTGCGGAACTCGAAATCCACCACAACCATGAGCTGGGCGTTGCGACGACCACTAGAACTCGAGCAGGCCTGGTGAGGCATCACGTGGTCACGATGAACGAAGCGGGACAAGCCCGGATCAGGAATCTTCGACGAACCTTACCGATAGCTCCTGGGCTTCCTCCGGGTCGTCCGCGAAGACCATGACACGCCGGGATTCACCAACACCGACTCGGTACTGATAGCAGAAGGTATCGCCGACGAGGTCAGCTACTTCCACGACGCCGTTCCGGACCTCAATATTCCCGTCGAAAACAAGTTCGCCAGAATGGTCACCACCCCCAACTGACACAGAAACAGGCCCGATATCGCCATGAACAACTGCCACCACGATACATCCCGGATTACTTCGCGCGGGCGAAACCAGTGGATCAATTTCAGGAATTCCCCATTCAGATCCAGGCGACTCGATCCGAATTACTCCCCACGGCACATCTGCGGAGAAATGATGACCGTCGGCCAGGTTGATGACCTTTGCCACTATCCAACCTCATCCTTGTACGGATTGATTCCGTCGCGAATCATCTGCGCCGCTGTCGTGCCCTGGCGCGAACTACAAGATCGACATTGTGGCAGCAGGATCTGCGGATCGCCCTTGTTGATGAAGGTGGAGACTGGCTGGTGATCCTTGACCCACGTTCCACTTTTATAGCCAGATTTCTTGGCCCCACAGCTATGGCATCCGTACTTATCCCCGATCACGTTCACGTCGCGTATCTCTTGGTTCGTCCAGTCTCGCCCAGGACCTCGCGCGGGAATGTAGTCATTCGCATATGGCCCGGGGGCAAAGAGAGAACAGGCATCGCCATATCCACCCTTCGAGCCACCGATATTGTGGACGAGTACCGGCGTGGCCCCCGCCAGCACATAGTACGCATGGACGTCTTCGATCGTGAGGTCGTGCGTCTGCCTCCGCTCATCGAAGAACCGCAGGCTCTGTACCGGAACGTCTGCGCCATCGGGCGTACGCAGGAGCATTCCCGGCTTGAGATCGCCGGCCTCGACGAAGCGGCGCTCGTTCTCGACCCAGAAGGGGTGGGTGACGGTCGAGACCAGCGAGGACTGACCGCCCTTGGCCGTCGTGACGGTCAGATCGACGAAGTGCTTGTCGTCCTTGGTGACGATCGTGCCGACGACCGTGCGTGTGACCTTCTTGCCCGTCGACGGATCAGTAGTGGTGATCTTGTCGCCGAGCTTGACGTCCTCGATGTTCTTCTTCTCGCCGTTGGCGAGAAGGACTTTGGTGCCCGGCAGGAAGCTATGGGGACGGCAGGAGCCGCCGAGCTTCGAGAGTCTGGCTTCTGCCGCAGCCAAGGCTCCCTTGGCTTTTCCGACGGTCTTGGATGCCTCCCACATCTTCTTGGCGCCGTCGATCAGGTCACCGACCAGGCCGGCGACCCGCTTGATCAGCTGGATCGCCTTGTTCCACTTCCATGGCAGGCCATATTTCGCCATGAACTTGCCGGCCAGGCCGCCTGCGAAGCTTCCGGCGATGTTCAGTGCCGTTTCACCGCACGAACCGAGATCACCGCTGGAGAAGCAGTCCAGGGCGGCGGTGACACCGAGTTCGTCCATGACGATCTTGGTGATCTGTTTGACCGCCCGCTTGATCTGCTGCTTGGCGCTGCTGAGGTTGTCCTCGGCCCTGTTCAGGTTGTCGCGGGCGTCGTTGGCGGCGGTCTGCTCGGCAGACTGGCCGGTCTTGACCTTGCCACTCGAGCAACTGCTCGGATGCTTCTGGCAGTAGGCCCGCTCGTCCGGGTCGTACATCCCCGTCGGGTCGCTCGCCGAGACCGGGCGGTTGTGGGCGTACGCGTAGGCGTTGAGCTGCTGCGGGTCGTTGATGTCGACCACCGGGTCGGGCGAGATGAACTTGCCGAGGAACGCGTCGTATTCGCGCGCCCCGATCGTCGTCAACCCCGTCGAGGCGTCGATCGTCCCTCCGACGAAGCCCTTCTCTCCCGGCCAGGCTCCTTCGCCCGGCTGGGGGCCGCGTGGGTTGCCATAGGGATCGAAGCGCCGCTGGGTGACCGCTCCGGTCGCCGCATCGATGGTCAGCTCGCCCGTACCGTGATGGTCCGATGCGACGAACGACAGCTTCTTGTCATTCGTGCGGACGGCCACGGTCTGGCCGCCGTACGAGTAGTAACGGGTGGCCTTCGCCGTGGTCGTACCGGCGTCGAGACGCAGCTCCGTGCCGGGCAGATAGACGGTCGTACCAGTCGGGTCCTTGCGCATGACGCGCTGGCCGTCAGGACCGTAGAGGTAAGTCGTCTCCGACGCCTCGTTCTTGTCCGGGGTGGTGACGTCGTCCGGCAGACTGTTCTTGATCACCTTGCCCAACGCGTCGTACTCGAGCGTCTGGGTGTCGCCGCCGATCGTCCGCTTGGTCGTGTTGCCCGAGACGTCGTACGCGTAGGTGTACTCGTGGGCTCCCGTCGGCGTGGTCTCGGAGACCTTGGACACCTGGTGCGTGCCCGCGTTGTAGCCGAAGGTGCGTTTGATGTCCTTCTTGGGGTCCAGACCGGTGTCGTGCACGGTCTCGGACAGCCGGTTGCCGACCGCGTCGAAGGTGTAGGAGCGCCAGTAGGGCGCCGGTCCGCCGAGCACCGAACCGCCGGGGGCGGTGCCGCAGGCCGATGGGGACGAGCCCCCCACCGGGGCCTGGCTTCCCTTGGTACCGGAGGCGGCGGCAGCGTCCTTGGTGGTGGACGGCGTCCACGCCTCCGTCATACGGAACTGGTAGTCGTGCGCGAAGCACTGCAGGTCCGGGGTGCCCGTGCCCGCGGTGTCCGCGACCGACAGCACGTTGCCGATCTGGTCGTAGGAGTAGTTCGACTGCTTCACCGGCCCGGTGGTGGATCCCTGGACGTCGACCAGGGACCGGGTCAGCCGGTCGGTGCCTTTCTCATAGGCGAACGTCTGCCAGTTCTTCTTGCCGCCGTTGGACAGTTCGAGCTGGAGGAGCTGGCTGGTGTTCGACCACACGGTGTCGGTGACGTATGAAGACGTGGCACCCGTCATGGTCTTCGAGCGCTGGAGTTCGTCATAGCCGTAGACCAGCGATTCGCCGTCGAGGCCGCCCGCCGCGGGCATGCTGCTGCTCTGCAAGGTGCCGTCGCGGTTGTACGTGCTGGTGTAGACGTACGTGCCGGCCAGGCCCTTCTGGGAGGCGGGAACCGCGTAGGCGGTCTTCAGCGGGCGGTAGAAGTGGTCCATGCTCTGGACGGCCGTGCCGAAGTACTCCGTCGCGTTGATATAGCGCAGCGACATGTACTCCTTGCCGAGCCACCCCGCCTTGTCGTAACGCCGCTCGGTGAGCTTGGTGCCCGTGGTAGCGGCGCCGTCCCAGGTGGTGAGGACACGGCCCAGCTTGTCGTAGACGGACGTGACGGTCTTGGTTCGCGCGTCCGTCGTCGCCACCGGCCGGTCGGCGTCGTCGTACTGCGTCGTCAGCTTCCCGGAGTCGGGGTCCACGCTCTCCGTCTGCCGGCCGCGCTGGTCGTACGTGTGCGTCCAGACGTTGCCGCCGGCGTCGGTGAGCTGCCTCAGCTGACCGGCCGGAGTGTAGGCGTACTTCGTGGTGTCGTGCTCAGCTGGAGGTCCGGTGAGGACCAGGTCCGCCGACTTGTAGTGCCACAGCTCGGTGGTGTTGCCCCGGGCGTCGGTCAGTGTGGTCGTCGGAGTGCCACCGACGGGCGGATCGATATGGGTGCGGTCCCCACCGTGGATGTACTTGGTGCGCCACTGCTCGACTCCGGAGACGGCGAAGATCTCGGCCGTGGTGCGGCCCAGACCGTCGAACTCGTAGCGGACCTGGGATCCCACTTCACCGTTGTGGACGAGAAGGAGCTTGTCCGATGGGGCTCCTGCGGCGTTGTACGTCGCGTTGGTGCTCCGTACCTTGCCGGTGCCGTCGTAGAAGGTGTCGGCCACCATCCTGGTGCCGTTCGGGCCTTCGGTCTGCTTCTGGCGCGGCCGCAGCAGACCGTCGTACAGCTGGTACTCGGTGCCGTACGAGCCGTCGATCTCGACCTTCTCGGTCTTGACCGCGACGACGTCGTCACGGCGCATCAGATAGGTGTACTTGATGCTCGGAGTCTGTGACTTTGCGCGGTCCGGCAACCAGACGGAGACCAGTCGGCCGAGTCCGTCGTGGGCGAGGTCGGTGCGCTTGCCGTTGGGGTCGGTCTGCCCGGTCGACTGGCCCCAGGCAGGGTTGTAGTCGGTCGTGGTGACATGGCCCAGGGCATTGGTCACCTTGGCCTTCGAGATGAGGCCGTTGACGTCCGTGTACGCCGTCTTGGTCTCCGCCTGGACGCCGTCCTTCTGCGAGAGGGGCCGGCCGAAAACGTCGTACGTCGTCGTACCCGTGCTCTGGTACTGCGGTGTGGTGCCGTCGTGGGACTTCAGGCGCTCCGTCCCGGTCGCGTCGCCCTTCGTGGGTGCCGCACCGAAGCTGCCGCCGTCATATGAGGTCCGCTCGTCCTTGATCACCTGTGTCCGGCGGTCGGGAGCGGTCTTGCACGTGACCGCGACCGTCTCGATGCGGGAGGCGGAGTCGAGGATGTTCGCGCTCGTGTTGTCCGCGTACTCGGTGCGGGTGCACTGATCGTCCGCGGTGGTGGACAGGTCGCCCAGGTCTTCGGTCTCGATGACGCGACCGGTGCCGTTCGCCGTCTCGTACTCGGTGTTCGTCTCCGTCTCGCGGCGGCCGTCGCCCCCCTCGGTGACCGTGTATCCGCGGACCTTGGCCGTCTTGGTGATCGACGCCTTGCTGACACCCCAGGTGTTGGTGTCCGTGGCGGTGAACCAGCGGGACGGTGAGTTGATCACCTTGGAGACGAGCTTGCTCCCGTCGTAGGTCGCCGCCTCCAGTTCGTGGCCGGTGAACTCCTTGTGGTCGGTGTACTCGCCGCCCTCGGAGTCGGTGACCTCGGCGGACCGGGCGGAGCCGTCGGGGAGTTTGTCCCCGTCCATGCCCTGCAGATAGGTGTAGTCGATCCGGGTGGTCTGCTTCTCGGGGCCGCCGCTGGTCACCCTGACTTTGCCGTAGCCCTGCCAGCCGCCCCAGGTGAGGTACTTCTCTTCGGTGATGCCGTCCGGCTCGGCCTTCCGCCACGCTGCGGGGCCCTGGTAGTCGTACCGCGTCACCAGCTTTTCGCCGCCGCCCGTGCGGTCGGTCTCCACGACCTCCACGACGACGTATTTGTGGAACCAGTCGGTGATGGGCTCGATATGGCCCGGCGGGGCCCACTTGACCGGGTAGCAGCGCTTCGTCGACTCACCTGGTTTGGGCAGAGCACTCTTGCTGCACTGCGCCGGCGCGTAGTTGATGTCCAGCTGCGCTCCGGACTCGCTGAGGACGGACGCCAGCCTGAATCGGTGGAACGGTGCGATGTTGTCGCCGACCGCGTCGACACGGTTCGCCAACTGGATGCCGTAGAGCTCCAGTGTGGGCATCTTGACGGAGGTGCCGACACGGCCCTCGTGGTCGATCTTGGACAGCCAGAGGGTCTTGGACGAATCGCCGTTGTCGGTGAACAGATGGGTGAACGTCCAGGCGTCCACGTCCTGGTACTCCGTGGCGTCTTTGCGGACCTGCGTGGTGACGCCGGTCAGCCGCTTGCGGGTCCAGAAGGACGCGGCGACCTGAGACGCGGTGCATTTGGTCTTCGCGGCGCAGTAGCGGTCCATCGGGACGTCCGGCCAGTACGCGGCGTTCGCCTTCTTGAAGTCCGCGATGCCGCACTTGAACGTCTCGGTGGCAAGGCATCGTTCGGCGGTGTTGAACACCACGCGCGCCGGTGCCTTCGCGGCGTAGACCTCGCCGTCACGCTGGCCGTAGTCGACCCGCTTCAGGTAGCCACCGGAGTCGTAGGCGGTGCCGTTGACGTCCGTCTTGCCGTTCAGCGCGTAGTGATTGACCTCGGGCTCGTAGAAGTAGGACATCACATTGCCGTGGGTGTCCTTGACGTAGTCCAAGCTCCAGCGCCAGGCCTGCTTGCAGTGGGCGCTGGTGAACGTGGCGTTGTAGCAGGGTTCGCCGGAGTCGTCACCGAAGACGGGCAGCGTCCACGTCGACTTCGTTTCCTCGTTACCGGTGGCCCAGCCGGGCAGGTGGTTGAGTCCGAAGAAGTACTGCGTGCCGTCGGTGGTCGTGATCTTCCAGTACTCACCGTCGTTGTCACCGTTGACCGCGCCGGTGGTCTTCTCCACCTTGGCACCGTCTTCATTGGCCAGGTGCCACTTACCGGACTTGTCGTCCTTGACCAGCTCGGTCGACATCCCGTTCAGCAGAACGGTGGCGTTGTCGAAGGCCCAGCACTGTTCGGCGGAGTCCTTGTGACCGTCGTCCGAACATGCCTTGTAGCGGCGCTCGATGTAGCCCGGCTCGTACGAGAAGCCCTCACCGATCCAGGAGCCCTGGTTGTTGGTGTCGGAAGTACGGCCGTCGGCGGACTGCGAGGAGTACGCGAGTCCGATGGTCGGCGTCATGCCGCCGGGCGTGGGCGGCGTCCGCAGGGGGTAACTCCAGGAGAACCCGCCGGAGGAGTTGGAGACGGTCCACTTCGCGGACGGCGCCAGCGAAGTGGCCGCGTAGCTTCCCTGGGAGGAGGAGTCTCCCGCTGCCAGCGCTACGAGAGAGCCGCCCTGTACGGCCATGGTGGACATGCCCGCGGCGGCCGGGGCCGCCGTGACATCGGCCGAGACCGTCCGGGTCTCCGCGTTGTTCACGGTGGGCAATGGCCGGGGGAGCTGGGGGCATGCTTTGCTGCCCGGCTCGGCGACTGCGGCACACGCCGGTAGTTCGACCAGACGAAGGCGGGCGCCGTAGTCGCCACCGTAGCCCTCGGCGAACGCCGTGTAGCCGACGTTCAGACGGACCCTCGCGGCATTGTCGCCGGCATCCGCGCGCTGCACCCGGATCAGTGCCCCTGCTCCGAGCCGGGCTGCGCGCTCGGAGTCGAGAACATCGACCTTGACCTTGCCGGGTGCCGTCGCCGGAGCCTTGGAGGCGCTCCTGTGCACCGACTTGGCCGTCGTTCCGGGCATGGTCACGCTGACCGGCAGACCGCCGGCGTTCACCTGGCCCGGGGATGTGGCTCCGGCCGAGCCCACCGACAACTCCGCACTGCCGGCACGGGGCCATACGGTCTTGCCCAGCCGGGTGACCGCAGCCTTGCGGGCGCGGTCGGCCGGACGGGGCTTCGCCTTGCCCGTGCTTCCCTCGACGGGGTCGCCGAAGTCCTGGACACCGGGCCTGCTCCGGCCCGTCTCACCGGCGAACGCCACCGCCTGGACGGAAGAGGAAGACAGCGCCAGTGACAGGCCGAGAACGGTTGTGGCAAAGATTCTTCTGGGTATGCGCCGATTGAGCAATCGACCGCGTTGAGACATCACGCAGCTCCACGGGATACGGGCACGGGGGAAGATCGGAAGAGAGAGCAGGTTGTGCCGGCCCATGGAGGGCCGGCACAACGCTGGTGGGCCTAGGGGGCTTCTGACGGATCTCCGCGGCGTCGCGACGCCCGGCACTCACTCTCGCCGCACCGGCCGAAAGCCCAAGTACGTCCCGTACGAGGGCTTCCAGCCGGCACTCCGAGAGCACGCACCGGACGCCCCTCCTTCCTCCACGGAGATCCATCAGAAACCCCCTAGAGCTCCGGCTCGGGGCGCAGGGTGGCCATCAGGCTGATCTTGACCGGGTCGGCGGCACCGTCGTAAGCGCGGACCTCGTCCAGGGCGCCGGCGAAGAACTCGCTCTCGCCGAGAGCCGAACGACCCACCTGGAGACCACCCGTGGCACTCCAGGAGGTGTTGTCCACACCGTGCGCGGAGCTTGCGAGCTGACCGTTGACGTACAGCCGGATGTCGTTGGCGACGGCGTCGTAGACGACGGCCAGGTGCTGACCGTGATCGGACACGTCCGGGAGTTCCTGGTTGTCGATCAACGTCTTTGTCCGCCCACCCGCGGTGTCGGTCTCGGCCACGGCCAGTTCCCAGTTGCCCCGGCCCGCATTGGCCTGGTCCTCGTTGGCTCGGTACCGGACCACGAACCGGTTGGCGTTCTTGCCCGGCAGGGAGAGGACCGTCTGCGACTTCTTCGGGTCGAGCGAGGTGAGCTGGGCGCGGGCGGTCACGGTGAAACTGGTGCCGCCGGTGACCGGGGCGGCCGCCGTGCTGGCATAGTCGCCGTCGCCGTCGAGGGTCAGATGACCCCGACCCATCAGGGCCGGCGGGTCCTCGAACTCGTTCTCCTGACGGTAAATGGCGGCATTGCCCGCCAGATTGAGCGGCTCAGCTCCCGCCACCGGCTTGCCGTCCACCGTTCTTCCATCGGGTGACACACCTCCGGTCGCCGTTTCCAGCGGCCAGTAGCCCTTGCGCAAAGGCTTGACCGTCATCAGCTCCGCGACCTGTGCCTCGGGCAGCACCCGGTCGAAGACCCGGACCTCGGCGAGGTCGCCGGTGAAGTGGTTCTGGTATCCGGTCTTCGCCGTCGAGCGGCCGATCTGCAGCGGACCGTAGGACTTCCAGACGGACGGGCGCTGAACGGTGCCCTTCCGTGTCTGGTTGACGTAGAGCTGCAGTTCGGTCTTCTGGGCGTCGTAGACGCCGGTCAGCAGGACCCACTCGCCCTTGGTCACGGTCACCCCGGTGGACGCGGCCTTCCACTCGCCGATGGTGTCCACGTCCGTGACGGGGATCGAGAACGACCAGGTCTTGAGGACGGAGTCGTAGCCGAGGGTGAATCCCGGTTCACCCGTACCGTCCTGGCTGACGACGGCCATGTCGCCGCTCAGGTCGGTCGGACGCACCCAGGCGCTGACGCTGAAGCCCTTCGCCGAGTCGATGACCGTCTGCTCGGCGTCGAGGAAGGCGTCGGCGGTGCCGTTGAAGTGCGCGGCCGAGTCCGCCTTTCCGCCCGGGCCCTCGACGCCGAAGGTCACTCCGCTTCCCGCGGTCGCGGAGTAGGTGCCCCGCTCGTCGTGGGCCTCCGTGCTGCCGGCCTCGTCGGCGAGGTTCCACTGGCCGGCGACCGGCTTACCCTCGCTGACGCGGAACTCGTAGCGCTGGAGGGTGCTCGGGTTCTCCGCTTTGTCGACGGCGACGACCTCGAGCCAGTGCAGTCCGTCCCTGGTCGGCATCCATGTCACCGAGGCGGGACCGCCGGCCGTCGAAGCCGCGACCGTCGTCGCCGGGGAGGCCGTCGAGTCGAACGCGTAGCGGTACTTGACGACGTCCGTGTCGGGCACGGAGTCGTTCGGGTTGGGCGTGAAGGTGAAGGTGCCGTAGGTCCCCACACCGTCGTGGTAGACGGCGTCCGACGGGTATTCCTTGGAGAGGACGTTCGGGCGTCCGGGCAGGGTGGCGTCGTAGATGAACTCGCACTTCGGTGACGACGGGCCCCATCCGTCTCCGTCGAAGGCCCTGGCGCTCCAGGAGATCACCCGGTTCTGCGGGATGGCGGATGTGACCTGGTGGGTGAACTTCGTTCCGGCGATGGGCGAGAGAGTGGAGGTCTTGGCGGTGTACGACTGCGCCTTGCCGGCCGCGTCGGTCCACTCGACCCTGAACTCGACCTGGACCTTGTCGGTCTGCCCGTTGCCGTGGTCGGGGTCACGCGCCTCGGTCGCGATGACCGGCGGAACCTCGCTGTACGGGCGGGAAGAGCCGGTCTTACAGGCGCCGCCGGGGTTCTGCGACATCCAGCCGGCCTGGATCGGCAACGGCAGGGTGTTGTAGGACACCGAGAGATAGGCGTTGCCGCAGATCCGCTTCCATTCCGCGAATCGGCTCTCGTCACTCGCGCGCAGGCCGAGCGTCATGGCGGACCATCCGCCGTTGGCCGCGGCCCTGACCTGGTTGGTCAGCGCGCCCGAGGACGTGCTTTCGAAGTGGAGGTTGGCCTGGCTGGAGCAGGACGTGGGCGAGATCGCCTTGTCGACGGTCTCCAGCGCGGCGTCCCAGTCGTCGCTGGTGTTGGACCAGTTGCTCGACGAGGTGATCGAGTAGTTGGCGCCGCCGATGCGGTAGAGGCGAATCGGCTCGGCGGTCGGCTGCGCACTGTAGATATGGGCGACCCGGGCGGAGAACGTCGAGCTCAGGATCTGCTTGTTCTTGTAGAACGACATCGGCATGGTGAACAGCACCCGCCGCACACCCACACCGTTGCAGGAGGCCGGGCTGAAGTCCGTCGGACACCTTCCCACTCCGGCGCTGTCGGAGTACTTCCACTCCCCTGTGCTCGGCTTCCCCGACATCACGGCCGTCCAGGCCGAGCGGGACGTGGTCCGCTGGATCGGGTCGATGACGACGGGAAAGACCGTGTCGGCCGCGGTCAGCATCTTCCGGTCCGGGACCAGCGTGAGCTTGCCCTGGCCCACCTCGACTTCGAGCGGGGCCGTCCTACCGCCACCACCGGGGCCCTCCAGAGAAGGCTCGGGAGCCTGAGCGGCCTTGGGGCCATCGGCGACGCTCGCTGCGAAGGCAGCCCTGGTCACCGCCTTGGTGCCCAGCGTCTTGGCCGGACCCTCCGCAGCGCCGGCGGAGTCCCACATGGCCGGCTTGCCCGCCTCGAAGACGGTGCCCCCGACCGCGGCGTCCTCGGCACGCAGCGCGCCGGAGGCGTCCTCCTTGATCTCGAGGCCGTCCGTGTCCAGGCCGATGTCGAGTCTGGCCAGCTTGGGGTTGGCCGCGGCCTCGGGCGTCTTGACGACCAGCAGATGGCCGAAACCATCGGCCTCGGCCCGCACGGTCAGGTCCACGCCGGGGAGGGCGTCGGTGTAAGTAGCGGTGTCGCCGCTGACGACAGGTGCCGCCAGCTTGCCGTACGGCCACGTCAGCGCCAGCTTCCGGCCGGCCCGTTGCAGTGTGGCGAACGGCTTGCCCGCCTCGCCGGACGAGAAGGACAGGCCGACGGTGGTCGCCTTCGGCGCAACGGATCCGTCCGGGCGCTTGACCAGCGTGGGATCGATGGAGACCCACTCACCGTCCCGCACGGTTCGTATGGGCTCGGTGTACTCCCGCGCGGTGAAGGTGCCGTCGGGCTCCGCGAAGACCTCCCGGCGCTCGGTGCGCAGAGCGGAGACCTCCACGCGCTCCCCGCTCTTGCGGGCGGTCGCGCGGGCCTCGGTCTCCGTCGCGGCAGGGCGGTCCTTGGCGGGTTTCGCCGTGGATGCCGTGGATGCCGTGCGCGTTTCGGGCAACTGCCCGTGCGACGGCCCTTCGGTCATCCCCGCGGCGACGACGGCGCTCGCCGTGACGGCCACCGCCGCCGTGCGCAGCAGTGAGCTGCGACGTATCCGCGTGGACACGTTGTCACTTCCTTTGTCGGTCACGTCTTTTCCCCGGATCCACACGGCCGGCGTCAGCTGACGGCGGTGCCGAACGCACCGTCGCCTGCCGGGATGCCGCCCTCGCCGGGCTTCCACGTCTGGGTCGGCGCGCCGCCCGGGGCGGTGCCCCACGGGAAGCCGTACACGGCGTGCCCCCCGGCCGGTCCGTACGGCATGCCGACGAAGAACGAGGTCCTGCTGCTGCCGAGGCTGATGCCGGTGAGCAACTGGTCCCCGGGGGTGGCCGGAATGCCCTGGCCGGGTTCGAACCACACGTCATCCGACCCGGGTGCGCCGAGCATCGGGAGGATCTGTACGCCGCCCTTGTCACGCTGGTCACCGGCCGATTCCTCGCCCGGCACTCCCACGGCGAGACGCATGGTCGATGCGGTGCCCACGGCACTCGGCGTGGTGTTGACGGCGGTCAGCCGCTGTCCGAAGAAGTCGCCGGCTTCGGCCGCCCCTTCGACTCCCGGTGTGTCCTGGTCGATCCAGTTGAGCAGCTTGACGCCGCCCGCCGCGGTGATGTGGTGGGTGAGCACGGCTCCCGCATCCACGGAACCGGCCAGATCCTCGCTCGGGGCGCCGACGGCGAGCAGGAAATCGGTCGCCGACGCTGCGCCGGACGGGCGGTAGGGGGCGAGGGCGATCGACGTTCCGTAGCGGTCACCGGCCTCGGCGGACGACTCGGCACCGTCGGCGCGGCTCTGTCCCATGCCGAACACAGGGGCAGGGATGCCGTTGGTATTGATCGAAGGGCGGAAAGCCAGGACCGCTCCCGCGGCACGGTCCCCGTCGATGGACTCACCGGGCGCGCCGACGACGAAGAGATTGCCGCTGGCGGCGAGTGAGGCGCCGAGCTGGTCGTAGGCCTCACGGTCCTCCCACACCCCGGCCGACTGCTGGTCGAACGAGACCGCGGACAAGCCGGTCCCGTACACGCACGTGACCAGTCCGCTGTCGGTCTTTCCGTCGACGTCCTCTCCCGGGACGCCGATGATCAGGTACGGGATGCCCGTGGCCGAGACGGTGGTGGCGACCGCGTAGCCGACCCAGTCCCCCGGCTCGTAGGCCTCTTTCATCAGCCCGTCCGAGCCCTGCCGGAAGCCGACGTCGGCCTTGCCCTGGCCGATGCCGAGCGGTGAGCCGTAGAGCATCTGCACCAGGCCGATGTCAGGGACGACTTCGGGGCCTTTGTTGAAGTCCTCGTACGGGACACCCACCGCGAGGTCGCTGCAGCCGTCCTTGTCGGCGTCATAAGCAGCGAACGAGAAGCCGAACTGGTCGCCTGCCTCCGCGCCGTCGGAAAGGTTGGGCATGTCCTGCGACACCTCGACGGTGCCCTTGCCGCCCCCGAGGACGACATGGATCAGACCGGCCTTCGCCTTGCCCGACACCGTTGCCATCGGGTCGGCGATGACTACGTCCCGCAGACCGTCCCCATTGAAGTCGTTGTCGACTCCACCAACACATCCTGGCGCCGCGGATGCCTGCTGCGGGTTCCCCGTCCCCATCCCGATCAGCAGAACTGCCACTGCGGCGAACCCGGCGAGCTTTCGCCGCCAGGCACTGTCCACCCCGGTCATTGAGTTGTTCCCACCCCTGGGTACTTGGTCAGAGTACTTGGTCGAAGTAGCCAGACCTTTACCCAGAGCAGCCGGGGAATCCAGGGGAGATGCCCGACATGTCCCCTAAGGGATCGTCACATCTTCATCACACTTACCACGGGTCCCGCCCGAAACGACCACACCAACTCCTCGCCATGACAGGGGAATTGAACGTTCCGCAGCGCCGAGCTGCGTTCCCGTTCTGACGGGGCGTTCGGAGGGAGGAATCCGGCGCGCTCTGGCGTCACACGGGCTGCGGTAGCCGGGAACGCACCAGGGCACGCGAGCCCACACGTCCAAACGGTCCAAGCGGTCCAAGCGGCAAGCGGTCCGAACAGAAGGCCCTACACCTCGAAGACCGCCGTCACCGGCGCATGGTCGCTCCACCGCTCGGCGTGGCTCGCGGCCCGCTCCACGTACGCCTTGACGCACTTCCCGGCGAGCCTGGGCGTCCCGACGAGCAGGTCGATGCGCCAGCCGGTGTCGTTGTCGAAGGCGCGACCCCGGTAGGACCACCACGAGTAGGGCCCCGCCTGGTCCGGGTGCACCGCGCGGACGACGTCGACGTATCCGGCTCCGTCCGCCCCGTCGGCGTAGACACGGCCGAGCCAGTCGCGCTCCTCGGGCAGGAAGCCGGCGCTCTTCCTGTTGCCCCTCCAGTTCTTGAGGTCGACCTCCTGGTGGGCGATGTTCCAGTCGCCGCACACCAGGACGTCACGGCCTCCCTCATAGGCTTCGCCATGGGAGGTACCCCCAACCGCCGCCCGCTCCTTCAGGCCGTTCAGATACGGCAGGAACTCGTCCATGAAGCGGTACTTCTCGTCCTGCCGCTCGGTGCCGACCTCGCCCGAGGGGAGATAGAGGCTGGCCACGGTGACACCGGGGAGGTCGACCTCCACGTACCGGCCCGTACTGTCGAACTCCTCGCTGCCGAATCCCGCGCGCACGGCGTCGGGCTCGCGCCGCGAGTAGACGGCGACACCGGCGCGGCCCTTCGCGGCCGAGGGCACATGGACCACATGCCAGCCCTCGGGGGCGCGCACCTCCTCGGGCAGCTGGTGTGCCTCGGCACGCACCTCCTGCAGACAGACGACGTCGGCCGAGGTCTGTGCCAGCCACTCGACGAAGCCCTTCTTGGCGGCAGCACGCAGACCGTTGACATTCACGGTGGTCACTGTGAGCATCCCGGCACTGTATCCGAGCCACCTCGTGCATAAATGTACGATTGCTGGGGTGGACATCCGGCCAACCAGTTTCGATCATCCCGACGCCCTCAAGCTCAACGGCGAGGTCCAGCGCGAGTACGTCGCGCGGTACGGCGGCGGCGACGGCGACGCCACACCGCTCGACCCCGCGATGTTCGTCCCTCCGCACGGGCTCTATCTGCTCGCCTACGACGCGCTGGGCCGACCGGTCGCGACGGGCGGCTGGCGCGCCCAGGACAAGAACGACGAGGGGTACGCGGACGGCGACGCCGAGCTCAAGCGCATGTACGTGACTGCCGCGGCACGCGGCCTCGGTCTCGCCCGCCGGATCCTGGCGATGCTGGAGGAGGACGCCCGGGCCGCGGGGCGCACCCGGATGGTGCTGGAGACCGGCACCGAACAGCCTGAGGCCATCGCGCTCTACACGTCGAGCGGATACGAACCGACCGCGAAATTCGGCCACTACCGGGACTACGACAGCAGCCGCTGCTTCGCGAAGCCGCTCGTGTAAGGCGCCGCTCCGGAGCTGCCGGCGATCCGCCTGACGACGATCCCGGCGATGGCGCCCGGCGCCGCCGCGAACCTTCACCATGAAGAACCTGACGCGCTCCTGACAGAACCACTCCCTCCGTGGCACTCTGCCTCACGCACGGCCTTCCGCACCGTTCTCATCCCCCACCTGCCCCGGCAGAAGGAGACATGCGTGAGACGCCATCGCACAGCCGCAGGCATTCTGTTAGCCGTCGGCGCTCTGCTCACGGGCGGTCTGACGACCGCCGGAGCCGCCAACGCCGCCCCCGCACCCGTACCCGCCCATGGCGCGTCGGCCGCCGAACAGCAGCAGGCCCGCACCTTCTGGACCGCCGACCGCATGCGCAGCGCCACCCCGCTCGACCTGCTACTCACCCCGAGCGCGGCGAAGAAGCTCAAGGCCCCGGAGCGGGGCGCGAAGACGACCAGCATCGCTCCCTCGGCCCCCACCGCCTTCCCGCAGGCAGGTGGCCCCTGGACCGGCGGCGGCGCCGTGGTGAAGACCTCGGGACGGGTGTTCTTCTCCTTCCAGGGCCGCACCGCGTCCTGTTCCGGCAACGCCGTGACCAGCCAGAACGCCAGCACCGTCATCACGGCCGGCCACTGCGTCAAGTACCAGGGCAGCTGGCACACCAACTGGATCTTCGTGCCCGCCTATGCCAACGGCCAGGCCCCGTACGGCCAGTGGACCGCGTCCAAGACACTGACCACCCCGCAGTGGGAGGCCACCGAGGACATCAACTACGACATCGGCGCCGCGGTCGTCGCCCCGCTGAACGGCCAGAAGCTCACCGCGGTCACCGGTGCGCAGGGCGTCCAGTTCAACGGCGGCTACAACCAGAAGATGTACGCGTTCGGCTTCCCGGCCGCGTCCCCGTACGACGGCACGAAGCTGATCTACTGCAGCGGCAACAGCTCGAAGGACTGGCTCTTCACCCAGGACCACGGCATCGCCTGCAACATGACGGGCGGCTCCAGCGGCGGTCCCTGGTTCGCGGGCTTCAACGAGTCGGCGGGCACCGGCCTCCAGGCATCGGTGAACAGCTTCGGCTACGTCTTCATCCCGAACCGCATGTTCGGCCCGTACTTCGGCAACGAGGCGAAGGCGCTGTACGACAAGGCGCAGGCCACCTGACGGCCCGCGACTGACGCACGGCCGGGGCCGGTGGGGGCTGTCCAGTTCCCACCGGCCCCTACCCCTGTGCACCGCCTCCGCGACGTCCTCCGGAATGCCTTCGCGGTGGCCGTCATCCCGCCCCGGTCATCACCGTACGGGCGATGTCGAGCGTGAGCCGCTGCCAGGGATCACGGGGATCGCGCCCGGTGAGCTCGCGGATGCGGCGGAGCCGGTAGCGCAGCGACTGCGGGTGCATATGCAGGATCCGGGCCGCGCCGCTGGCCGATCCGGCTTCGACGTACGCGGTCAGCGCCACCAGCAGATGCCGCTGGCCGGGGTGGGCGAGCGGCCCGAGGACGAGCCGGCCGATCCGGTCGGGGGCCGCGGCCGGGTGCCCGGCCAGCAGCGCGAGGACATGGGCGTCCGCCTCCGTGAGCACCCGGTCCGGGTGGTGGGCGTGCGCGGGCGCGGTGTCCAGGGCGTCCGCGCCAAGACGGTGGGCGACGGCGATCCGGTCCAGGCTCTCCCCCGAGACCGCGCAGCCGCGCCAGTCCTGCTCGCGCAGCACCTCGGGCGCGGCGGCCGCGGCTGCGGCCGGCAGCAGCAGAACGGCGCGCGAGCCACGGGTCGTCGCCATCGGCGTCCCCCCGCCGCCCTGCCCGGCGAACGAGGCGAGCAGCCCGGCCGCCGCGGCCTGGCCGATATGCGGACGGGCGTCCGGATCGACCGGCTCGGCCACCAGCAGGCAGTAGGGGTCGGGCAGTTGGATGCCCAGCCGGGCCGCCCGGTCGGTGAGCGCTCCGACGGACGCGTGCCGTCCGGCGATCAGATCGTCCAGCAGCAGCCGCAGGGCCTGTTCGCGGTCACCCGTCAGTTGCCGGTTCGCCGTCGCGTACTCGGTGGCCATCACCTCGGAGAGGATGTCGAGGGCCGCCAGCAGCTGCCGGGTGAGCGCGAAGGCGTCCTCCGCGGCGAGCCGGGGCGCATACGCGGCGACCTCGTCCGCCATCACGGCCGCCGCGACCCGATAGGCGCGCAGCACGGCCTGCACCGGACGGCCGTCCGCCGCCCGTGCCGCGGCGATCCCCCGGAACCGCCGCAGATCCGCGGGGCCCAGCGCGCCGTCGTCGGCCCACAGCCGCAGCAGCCGCTCCAGCGCCCAGGCCGCGATGGCCCGTACATCCGGGAGCCGGCTGCCGTCGAGCGCGGCGTACGCCGGGACCTGCCGGTGCACCGCGTCGACGACCCGCTCGACCACCTGTGGATCGGCGACAAGCTCCCGCACGATCCGCTCCCGCTCGTTTGTCACCTGGTGATAATCGCAGCGGCTCGATGTGCGCACCACCATGGACGCACCTTGTCACTGTCGCCAGGATCGCTCGTACGACACGGTCGGGTCGACGAGAGGCGGGGTACGCATGGCCGCGCACTGGGCGGACTTCCAGTACGAGATCTATCTGAACGGCATGACGGGAGCCGTACCGCGGCTGCCCACCGATCTGTCCCGGCTGGAGGAGCTGGCCGAGCACCGGCTGGGGCCGGGCCCCTTCGGCTATGTGGCGGGGAGTGCGGGCAGCGGCAGCACCGCACGCGCCAACCGCGCCGCCCTGGACCGCCGGCGCATCGTGCCGCGCATGCTCCGGGACGTCCACGAGCGCGATCTGTCGGTCGAGTTGCTGGGGCGGGCGATACCGGCACCGCTGGCGCTCGCTCCCGTGGGTGTGCTGTCGATCATGCATCCGGACGCCGAGTGCGCCGCGGCGCGTGCGGCGGCGGCCCGTGGAGTCCCGTACATCCTGTCCTCGGCGTCCAGCACGCCCATGGAGCAGGTCGCCGAGGCCATGGGCGACGGCGAGCGGTGGTTCCAGCTGTACTGGGCCAGGGACCGCGAGGTGACGGCGAGCTTCCTGGCCCGGGCCAGGGCCGCCGGATTCACCGCCCTTTTCGTCACGCTCGACACCCCGCTGCTGGCCTGGCGTCCGCGCGACCTCGACCAGGCGTACCTCCCCTTCCTCCATGGCGTTGGCACGGCGAACTACTTCAGCGACCCCGCCTTCCGGGCCGGTCTCGCCAAGCCCGTGCACGAGGACCCGAACGCGGCCGTGATGCATTTCGTCGGCATGTTCGCCGACCCCACCAAAACCTGGCCCGACCTGGCCTTCCTTCGGGAGCACTGGGACGGTCCGATCGTCCTCAAGGGCGTGCTCCACCCGGACGACGCCCGTCTCGCCGAGGACGCGGGCATGGACGGCGTGGTGGTCTCCAACCACGGCGGCCGGCAGGTGGCGGGATCCGTGGCCGCGGCCGACGCGCTGCCGCGCGTCGTCGAGGCGGTCGGCGACCGGCTGACCGTGCTCTTCGACAGCGGCATCCGCACGGGCGACGACATCTTCAAGGCCCTCGCGCTCGGGGCACGCGGGGTGCTCGTGGGCCGCCCGTACGCATACGGGCTCGGCCTCGACGGGCAGGCGGGCGTGGATCACGTCATCCGCTGTCTGCTCGCCGAGTTCGACCTCACCCTCGCCCTGTCCGGACATGCCGGGCCCGGCTCGCTGAGCCCCGACGACCTCGTGGAGGAAACCGAATGAACGCCGAAGCGCCCGCCCCGAAGAACATCCTCGCCGTGGTCTCCCCGCATGTGGGAGGCCGGGCCACCGGGGGCGCACTCGCCGGGCTCTTCCCCGGCGCCCGGGTGACCGTGGTCGAGACGACGGACGAGGACCCCGCGGCGTTGCGCGAGGCGCACGTCGTCATCACGGCCCTCGCGCCCGTCACGGCGGAACACATCGGCGCCGCGCCCGCACTGGAGGTCGTCCAGTGCGCGAGCCACGGCTACGACTACGTCGACAAGGACGCGGCCCGCGCCCGCTCCGTCCCGGTCTGCAACATCGGCTCCAGCGGTGCGGAGAAGCAGAACGTGGCCGAGCAGACCTTCGCCCTGATGCTCGCCCTCGCCAAGCAGCTGATCCCCGCCCACACCGCTCTCACCGCCGCCGACTGGGCCCTGCCCCGGCTGCAGCAGTCGATCACCGAGCTGTCCGGCAAGACCCTCGGCGTCGTCGGCCTCGGCCACATCGGCGAGGAAGTCGCCCGCCGTGCCCTCGCGTTCGACATGACCGTCCTGTACGCGGGTCCGCGGCGGGTCTCCCCGGAGACCGAGGCCCGCCTCGGGGGCGCCCGCCACGTCCCCCTGGACGAGCTGCTGCGCACCGCCGACTACATCAGCCTGCACGCGCCGCTGACCGACGGGACCCGTCACCTCATCGACGCGGAACGCCTGGCCCTGCTCAAGCCCACGGCCTTCCTCGTCAACACCGCCCGCGGCGCGCTCGTCGACCAGGACGCCCTCGCCGACGCGCTGGCCGCGGGGACCCTGGCGGGTGCGGGCATCGACGTCTTCGACCCCGAACCCCCGACGTCCGCCCTCCGTCTGCTGAAGGCCCCGAACGTGGTGCTGTCGCCCCATGTCGGCGGTGTCACCCGCGAAACCCTGGTCCGTATCGCCCTGGCGGCGGTCCAGAACGTCATCGACTACACGGAGGGCAAGCCACTACGGGACGTGACTCCCTGAGAGCTGTAGCGCCGGCCGTCACCTTCCCGTCGTCGCCCGAAGGGCACCCGCGTCGCCCGAGGGGCGCCCGTACCCGCCCCGGCATGCGCTGGGGCGAGGCGCGGCGCACTCTATGACCGTGGGCGGACACCACCAGGCCGTTCCTTCGTCGCGCCGTCCCGCACGGGTCCCCTCGTGGGGCCGGTCGGTCCGGGCGCGGCGACGCAGGTGGTGTTCGCACAGGTCGGTGACGACTCCGCGAGGAGGCGTCACCCGGCGAAGGAGGGCACGTGACCCGTTACCCGCCTATCGCCGACCACGGCATGGTCGGCGATCTCCAGACTGCCGCACTGGTGTCCTCCGGAGGCACGATCGACTGGTGGTGCACACCACGCTTCGACTCGCCCAGCGTCTTCGCCTCGCTCCTCGACAGTGAGCGCGGCGGCTACTGCAGGCTCACCGCGGATCTCCGGGCCGAGAACGGCGCCACGATCCGGCAGCTCTACCTCTCGGACACCGCCGTCCTCGTCAACCGCTTCCTCGCGCCCGGTGGCGTGGGAGAGGTCGCCGACTTCATGGTGCCGATCGAGACCAGCGCCCCCACCGAGCGGCATCGCCTCGTCAGAATCGCCCGTGTGGTCCGCGGAAGCATGTCCTTCACGCTCACCTGCCGCCCGCGCTTCGACTACGGACGCGCCCCGCACACCCTCGTCCAGGCCGACAGCCGCACGGCGACCTTCCGAGGTCCCGGCACGGATCTTCATCTCCAGGCCGCCGGGCCCGTCGAACTGCGGGCCGACGGTGACGACGTCACCGCCCGTTTCAGCCTCGCGGCCGGTGAGACGGCGGCCGTCGTGCTGACCAGCGGGGCGAGCGGCGGATCCGCCCCCGGCCTCCCATCCCTGGACGGCATAGCCGACGAACTGGAAGCCTGCCGCGCCTTCTGGCTCACATGGCTGCGCTCCTCCACGTACCGGGGACGCTGGCGCGACATGGTGAACCGCTCGGCGATCACCCTCAAGCTGCTCACCTACGCCCCGACCGGCGCGCCGATCGCCGCGGCGACGATGGGGCTCCCGGAGCAGATCGGCGGCGAACGCAACTGGGACTACCGCTACACCTGGATCCGGGACGGCTCGCTGTCCGTGCGGGCGCTGATCGACCTGGGCTTCGAGAAGGAAGCCCACGCCTTCCACCGCTGGCTGCGCGACCGTTTCGAGGCCGGCGGGACCGCGACGGGGCATCCGCTGCAGATCATGTACCGGGTCGACGGGGACCCCCACCTCACCGAGGAGATCCTCGATCATCTCGAGGGGTACATGGGTTCGTCGCCGGTACGGGCCGGCAACGCGGCCGCGGACCAGGTCCAGCTCGACATCTACGGCGAGGCCGCCGACGCCTTGGCGCAGGGCCACGACATGGGTGCCATCCGCGGCTGGAACGCGATCAGCGGCGTCATGGACTGGCTCGCCGACAACTGGGACCGGCCCGACGAGGGAATCTGGGAGACCCGCGGCGGGCAGCAGAACTTCACCTACAGCCGCCTGATGACCTGGGTCGCGTTCGACCGCGCTGTCCGGCTGGCCACCACCTACTCGCGTCCCGCCGACACAGCACGCTGGACGGACATCCGCAACACGGTCTTCCGGCAGATCGTCGAGCGCGGCTGGAGCAAGGAACGACAGGCGTTCGTACAGCACTACGACACCGAAGTGCTGGACGCCTCACTCCTGCTGATGCCGAGGGTCGGCTTCCTCTCCCCGCGTGACCCGGCCTGGCTCAGCACCCTCGACGCCATGGACAGGGAGCTGGTCAGCGACAGCCTGGTCTACCGGTACGACCCGGCGGCGTCGCCGGACGGTCTGCGCGGCTCCGAGGGCACGTTCAATCTGTGCAGCTTCCTGTACGTGGAGGCCCTGGCCCGGTCCGGCCGGCTGCAACAGGCCCGGTACGCCTTCGACAAGATGCTCACGTACGCCAACCACGTCGGCCTCTTCGCCGAGGAGATCGGCCCCTCGGGCGAACAACTGGGCAACTTCCCCCAGGCGTTCACCCATCTCGCGCTGATCGCCGCGGCCATGGCCCTCGACGAGCAACTGGACCGGGCGGAGACCCGGCCGGACGTCGACGCCACCACGACCGGCACCGGCTGGCGCCCGCGCCCCGGCAGGTCGTGACGTCGGCCGGATGCGCGCAGGGAGGCGACAGCGGTGTCCGAGACCGGAACTCCCCTACAGCCGTCGAAAGCACAGCGACGGGTCCTCGCCCCGCTCGCCCTCGCACAGTTCATCTGCAGCTTCGCCGGCTCCAACATGAACGTGATGATCAACGACATCAGCGAGGACCTGAACACCACCGTCCAGGGCGTGCAGATCGCCATCACCGTCTTTCTGCTGGTCATGGCGGCGCTGATGATTCCCGGCGGCAAGCTGACCGACCGCTACGGCCGCAAGCGCTGTCTCCTGGCCGGTCTCGTCGTCTACGGCATCGGCGCCCTGCTGAGCGCGGCCGCCCCGAACCTGGGCGTGCTGATCCTCGGCAACTCGATCCTCGAAGGCATCGGCACGGCGCTGCTCATCCCGCCCGTGTACATCCTCACGACGCTCATCTTCACCGACCTGACCTCACGCGCCCGCGCCTTCGGCGTCATCATGGCGCTGGGCGGGATCGGCGCGGCCGCCGGGCCGCTGATCGGCGGGCTTATCGTCTCGGGGCTGAGCTGGCGTGCGGCCTTCGTGTTCCAGGCCCTTGTCATCCTCGTGATCATCGTGCTGAGCCGGCACCTCGAGGACCCGCTGCCGCCCGATCCGGAGCGCCCCTTCGACACCACCGGAGCGGTGCTCTCGGCCGCCGGGCTCATCCTCGTGGTCATGGGCATCCTCGCCGCCGACAACAACGTCTGGCTCATGATCGGCCTGCTCGCCCTGGGCGCCCTCGTACTGCTCTGGTTCTTCCGGTCCGTACGGGCCAAGGAGCGGGCCGGGCAGGAACCCCTGCTGTCCACGGGCCTGTTCCGCAGCCGCGCCTCCAACCTGGGCCTCGTCACGCAGAACGTCCAGTGGCTCCTGCTGATGGGGTCGTCGTTCACCGTCGCGGCCTTCCTCCAGGTCGTACGCGGCTACGACGCCATCCAGACCGGCGTCATCTTCACCGCCGCCACGCTCGGCCTGCTCGTCACGTCGCTCGCCGCCGAACGCCTCGCCGAGCGGTGGCCGCAACGGACCCTCATCATGACCGGCTTCGTCGTCACCATCGCCGGCATAGTCATCCTGATCGTGATGGCCGGAGGGTCCCCGAACCCCTGGTCCCTCGCCCCCGGACTCCTGTTGATCGGACTGGGTCTCGGCGTGATGCTGACGCCGTCGGTCAACCTCGTCCAGTCGAGCTTCCCCGAAGAGCAGCAGGGCGAGATCTCCGGCCTCTCCCGCAGCGTGTCGAACCTCGGCTCGTCGCTCGGTACGGCGATCGCCGGCACCATCCTCGTCGCCGGGCTGACCAGGGGCGCCTACGCCGCCGCGATGGGCACCCTGGCCCTGATCGGACTCGTCGGCCTGGCGGCAGCCGCACTCCTCCCCCGCCAACAGGCCTCGGGCACGACGTCCGGTCCCGCCGCCCGTGAGCCCACCGCATAGCCGGGGCGGCGTCCGACGGACTTGGTGCCGTACACGCGAAAGAGCCCCTGCCGGATCTCTCCGGCAGAGGCTCTGACCTGTTGTGGACCTGAGGGGATTTGAACCCCTGACCCCCTCGATGCGAACGAGGTGCGCTACCAGTCTGCGCCACAGGCCCTTGCAACGAGTGAAACCTTAGCACCCCGATCGGGGTGCTTGGAAATCCGTTCCTCGCTGGTCAGCTGAGGCAGGATTCCCAGGACCGCGGGGCTCGCCGCGTCTCTCACTCGTTGGCCGCGCGGGGGCGATCGTCGTCTGCGTACTGGTCGAAGAGCGGGGTGCGGCCGTGGTCGCGGGTGCGGCGCGGCGGTGGGGTGGTGCGCTGGCGCGGGGGTGCGGGCGGGGTGGGTTCGGCCGTGGAGGAGCGGGCCGAGCTCCAGGTGTCCGGGTCCGTGATGTCGATGCCGCCGGTGGCGCGCGGGGCGACCGGTGCGGTGACGTAGGTCGGCAAGGGCACCGGGACCGGGTCCCAGCTGTCGCCGCGGGCGGGGCCGGGGTCGCGCTGCTGGTCGACCCATTCCGCGTGGTCGGTCTGCTCGACCAGGGCGCGGCGGCCCGCCTCCTGCGGGGAGACCCTGGGCGTCGGCTCCGGCGCGGGATGGGCCTCGGTCGGCTCGTCCGCCTCGGCGGCGGCGGCCGGCCGGTTGCGACCGCGGTTCTCCCGCAGGCGCTGCGCCGCCGCCTCCGCGCGGCGCCGGTCCATGACGTACACGAAGCGGCGGCGCTCCTGTGCCCGCAGATGCGCGATGTAGGCGCTGAGCAGGATCGCCGGAGCGGCAGGTGCCCAGAGGAAGCGGAGACCGCCCACCGCGGCGACGATCGCGCCGAGGGTGAAGGCGAGGAAGAGCATCACCGTGGTGCGACGGCGGCGCGCGAGAACCCGCGAGCGCCGGGCCCGGGCAGCGGCTGCCCCGCTCTCGCGCGGGCCGCGCGCCGGAGGCCGGATGCGGGCCTCCGTACGGGCCGGGGGCGCGGCGAAGGACCGGACGTCGACGGAACTCAGTCCTTCCGTACCGGCATCCGGATCGGCGTCGGCGTCGGCGGGCGCCTCCTCATCGGCGGTGCGCTCGCGCAGCTCCTTGGCGTACCGGCGCTCCATGCCCGCGCGTCCGGACAGAAGCCGGATGGCGGTGCTGAAGCGTTCCGTCGGACGGGCCTCGTTGAGCTCGTCCTGCCTGCGGAGCCACATGGGCACCAAGTAGGCGGCCCAGGCCCCGACGATGACTGCGTAGATGAGGCCGCTGCTGCTCACGCCTCACACCGTAGAGGGGTTCGCGCGAGGGCATCGGCCAATTGGCCCGGTGTGTCGCACGATCTGGCTGATATCACTGACTTTTTTTGTGATTCTTCAGATCGCCGGGCGATCGGGTATCGATAGAATTCGAACAGGTATTTTATTTATCATGGCGCGCGGTGCGCCCCTGGTGCCAGCGGCGCAGCAGCCCCTCCGGCACTTCCTCGGCCGTGAGCGCGAAGACGAGATGGTCCCGCCAAGCACCGTCGATGTGGAGATAACGCGGGCGCAGTCCCTCTTCGCGGAATCCCAGTTTCTCGACGACCCTGCGGCTCGGCCCGTTCTCGGGCCGAATGCAGACTTCGATGCGGTGCATGCCCACCGTTCGGAAGCAGTGGTCGACGGCGAGCGCGACGGCCGTCGGCATCACCCCGCGGCCCGCGACATCACGGTCGACCCAGTAGCCGACATGGCCCGAGCACATCGAGCCCCAGGTGATGCCGGCCACCGTCAGCTGCCCGACGAGCCGTCCCTGGTACTCGACCACGAACGGCAGCATCCGCCCGCTGTTGGCCTCGGCCCGCAGATGCCGCACCATCTGGCGGTACGTGGGGCGCTGTGCGATCGGCACACCGGGCACGGGCGGCGGGATGGTCGCCTCCCAGGGGCGCAGCCAGTCACGGTTGCGCTGGTTCACCTCGCGCCAGGCCCGCTGGTCACGCAGCTTTATCGGGCGGAGGGTGACATCACCGTCCGTCAGGACAACGGGCCAGGAATGGGTGTTCAGCGTGGGCTCCCGGATCGACCGGTGGTTCTCGGGTGGTCGCCGGCTTGGATGTGGTCGCCGCCGTGGATCTGGTCCACGGCGTGGGGCAGGATCCGGCCGAGCACGTCGAGCCCGTCCCGTACCCCGCCCGTGGAGCCCGGCAGATTGACGATGAGGGTGCGGCCGCCCGCGACACCGGCGAGCCCCCGGGAGAGCGCCGCCGTGGGGACCTTCGCGAGGCCGTGGGCCCGGATCGCCTCCGGGATGCCGGGGATCTCGTAGTCGATCACCCGGCGGGTGGCGTCGGGGGTGCGGTCGGTGGGCGACAGCCCCGTACCGCCGGTGGTGAGGATGACGTCGTAGCCCGCGGCGACGCCCTCGCGCAGAGCGGTCTCGACCGGGTCGCCGTCGGGGACGACCTCGGGGCCGTCGACGTCGAAGCCCATCGCACTGAGCCCTTCGGCCAGCAGCGGGCCGCCCCGGTCCTCGTAGACACCGGCCGATGCGCGGTTCGACGCGGTCACGACGAGAGCGCGACGGCGCGTGCCGTCGATGCTCGCGGCGGCGGCCGGCGGGGCTTCGGCGGCAGGCTCGGCGCCGTCGGTACGGGGGTGGGCGTGGCTGTGGACCTCGCCGCCGCGCGGGCTCACCGCCCGGCCTCCGCACCGGCACCCGGACGGGACCAGTCCCCGGACTTGCCGCCCGTCTTCTCCTCCACCCGGATGTCCGAGATGACGGCCGCCTTGTCGACGGCCTTGACCATGTCGACGACGGTCAGTGCGGCCACGGACACCGCGGTCAGGGCTTCCATCTCGACACCCGTACGGTCCGTGGTCTTCACGGTCGCGAGGATCTCCACGGCATCGTCGGCCACCGTGAGGTCGACCTTCACCCCGGAGACCGCCAGCGGGTGGCAGAGCGGGATCAGCTCGGGGGTGCGCTTGGCACCCATGATGCCCGCGATACGGGCGGTGGCCAGGGCGTCCCCCTTGGGTACCCCCTCGCCCCGCAGCAGCTCGACGACGCGCGGCGAGACGAGGACCCGGCCGCTCGCGCGGGCGGTACGCGCGGTGACGGCCTTCTCGGAGACGTCGACCATCCGGGCCGCCCCGGCCGCGTCGATGTGGGTGAGTCCTTGCTCCGCGCTCATTGCTGTGGCTCCCGGTCACTGTGTGGTTGGACACCGTACCGCCACGGCGCGCCGCTCAGCCGAGCAGGACCACTTCCGTCTCGGCGCCCGGCTCGAGGGAGGTGACGTCCTCGGGGACCACGATGAGCGAGTCGGCTCGAGCGAGGGCCGCGACCAGATGGGATCCGCTGCCGCCGACCGGGGTGACGGTGCCCTTCTCCGCATCGTAGGCACCGCGCAGGAACTGGCGCTTCCCGGCCGGTGACGACAGGGCCTTGTCGGCGCGCAGCTCGGCGCGCACCCGCGGCCGGTGGATGTCCTTCAGGCCCATCAGGGCGCGGATGGCGGGGCGCACGAACAGCTCGAAGGACACGAACGACGACACCGGGTTGCCCGGCAGCGCGAGCAGGGGTGTGCGGTCGGGTCCGATCGAGCCGAAGCCCTGGGGTTTGCCCGGCTGCATGGCCAGCTTGCGGAAACTCACCCCGGTGCCCGGCCCTTCCGCGTCACCGCCACCGTCCGACCCGGCGCCCTCCTCGGCGGCCCGGCTGTCCGGCGCGTCGGCCCCGGCGCCGTGTTCACGGCCGTCGCCGATCGCCGTGAGCGCCTCCTTGACGACGTCGTACGCGCCGACGCTGACACCGCCCGTGGTGACCATCAGATCGGCGCGGACCAGTTGGTCCTCGATGGTGGCGCGCAGTTCGTCGGCGTCATCGGTCACCGCGCCGACGCGGTAGACGATGGCCCCGGCGTCCCGGGCGGCGGCGGTGAGCGCGAAGCTGTTGGAGTCGTAGATCTTGCCTTCGTTCAGCTCCTCGCCGGGCTGGACCAGTTCGCTGCCGGTGGAGAGCACGACCACACGCGGGCGGGGCCGCACCCGTACGCTGCCGCGGCCGATGGCGGCGAGCAGGCCGATCTGCGGCGGGCCGAGGACCGTGCCCTCGGCCAGGGCGAGCTCGCCCGATCGGACATCGCTGCCACGGGCACGCACATGGGCCCGCGGCCCGGCCGGGCGGTGGACCCGGACCTCGCCGCGCGCGCCCTCGGGTGCGTGTCCCGCGGGGCGCATGGCCGTGGCCGGGCCCTCACCGCTGCCGCCGTCGGTCCACTCGACGGGGACGACGGTCTCCGCACCGGGCGGCAGCGGGGCTCCGGTCATGATCCGGGCAGCCTGCCCCGGACCCACTTCGCCACCGCCGCTCAGCCCACCACTGCCCGCCGCGACATCGCCGACGACCGTGAGGACCGCGGGGAACTCCTCGCTCGCGCCCGCGATATCGGCGACCCGTACCGCGTAGCCGTCCATCGAGCTGTTGTCGAAGGGCGGCAGGTCGACGGGCACGGTGACGTCCTCGACCAGGACACAGCCCTGGGCGTCGAGCAGCTGCAGCTCGATGGGCTCGAGCGGGCGGATCGCACCGAGGACGTCCGCGAGGTGCTCGTCCACCGACCACACCGCATCCGCGTCCCCGCGGGCGCCATCCTGACCGGCGGACGGAGTTGCCGTACTGCTCAAAGTGCTACATCTCCTCGGTGACGTAACGGCGAAGCCAGGCCCGGAAGTCCGGTCCCAGATCTTCACGTTCGCACGCGAGTCTGACAATGGCACGCAGGTAGTCGCCTCGGTCGCCGGTGTCGTAGCGCCGGCCCCTGAAGACGACGCCGTGCACGGGGCCGCCGATCTTCTCGTCGACGGCGAGTTTCTGCAGGGCGTCGGTCAGCTGGATCTCACCGCCGCGGCCCGGCTCCGTCTCACGGAGTATCCCGAAGACCGCCGGGTCGAGGACATAGCGGCCGATGACCGCGTAGTTGCTCGGGGCCTCGGCCGGGTCGGGCTTCTCGACCAGACCGGTCACCCGGACCACGTCGGGGTCACCGGTGGGCTCGATGGCGGCGCAGCCGTACAGCCCGATCTGCGCGGGCTCGACCTCCATGAGGGCGATGACGCTGCCGCCCTCGCGCTCCTGGATGTCGACCATGCGGGACAGCAGGGGGTCGCGCGGGTCGATGAGGTCGTCACCGAGGAGAACGGCGAAGGGCTGGTCGCCGACGTGCGGCGCCGCGCACAGGACGGCGTGGCCGAGCCCCCTCGGGTCGCCCTGGCGCACGTAGTGCATGGTGGCGAGGTCGCTGGACTCCTGCACCTTGCCGAGGCGCTGGGCGTCACCCTTGCGCCTCAGCGCCTCCTCCAGTTCGTAGTTCCGGTCGAAGTGGTCCTCGAGGGGCCGCTTGTTACGGCCGGTGACCATGAGGACGTCCGAGAGACCGGCGCCCACCGCCTCTTCGACGACGTACTGGATGGCGGGCTTGTCGACGACAGGCAGCATCTCCTTGGGAGTGGCTTTCGTCGCGGGCAGGAACCGGGTTCCGAGGCCTGCGGCGGGAATGACAGCCTTGCTGATCCTGGGGTGCGACTGAGTCATGCGGAGCACCTTAACCGGTGGCTTTGGGAGCAAGATGAGCCTCCGGTTAACTTTCTTCTCATAGAGACGTATTGACTGAGGTTTGCGAGGCTCCATGGGTGCCGATGTGTCCGGAAAGAGTGCTCTGCGGCGTGAACTGCTCGACGCCCGGCGCCTGCTGTCTGCTGAGGACGCCCAGAACGCGGCCGCGGTTCTCGCCCGGCACGCGCTCGGCCTGCCGGAACTCACCTCCGCGCACACCGTGGCCGCCTATGTGTCCGTGGGGCGCGAACCCGGCACCCGCGCGCTGATCGACGCGCTGCGCACGCGGGGCGTACGGGTGCTGCTCCCGGTGCTCATGGAGGACAACGATCTCGACTGGGCCGAGTACGAGGGCGCGGACCGGCTGGCAGCCGCCGGACGCGGCCTGCTGGAGCCGCAGGGGCCACGGCTCGGTCCCGGGGGCGTCCTGGAGGCACAGACCGTGCTGCTGCCCGGGCTCGCGGTGGACGAGCGGGGTATGCGCCTCGGCCGCGGAGGGGGCTCGTACGACCGTGTCCTCGCCCGGCTCGAGGCCGCGTCCGCCCGCCCCGCCCTCGTGGTGCTCCTCTACGCGAACGAGGTGGTCGCGCAGGTCCCCGAGGAACCGCACGACCACCCCGTACACGCGGTGGTGACGCCCGACGGCGTCCGCAGATTCGCGGTCTGACCCCGGCAGCGCGGCGCGGCCGCCGACCGGGGTCAGGGCCGGGTCCGGTGTCCCGGACCCGCACCCCGCCGGCCGGTCAGGGGCTCAGCACCAGCGTCTCCTGCGTCCTGGCGCCGACCGCCTTGTCCCCGTAGGCCCAGTCCAGCAGCTCACCCCTGGCCCACTTGTCGGTCTGATCGGTGTAATGCGCGCTGTACGCGTGCCCGGAGGCACCGGTCAGATTGATCCAGCGGGACTTGTCCCAGTCGCCGACGTTGACGACCATCCGCATCGACGGCACCCAGACCACTTCGTAGCCGGCCGCCGCGTTCCAGCCCGTCGCGTTGACCGCGGCCTCGCCGCCGCCGAGGTTCCACGGGCCGCGGTTGAGCGCCCACTTCAGCAGTCCCGGCCCCTGGGTGCCGAGCGTCTGGTTCTTCAGCGTCAGCTGGTGCAGCCGGCCCCAGCTCCAGCTGGAGACGTCCTTGCCGAGCTTGGCCGTGAGCTCCCAGCGCGCGTCGTCCATCGCCCGCGCGAGCAGCTCGTCACGGGTCGCGGTACCGGTCTCCTGGCGGTGCGGAGGGGTCTGCCACCATGCGCTGGTCTGGTTCTCCAGCAGCCTGCGGACCACCTCGTACCAGCGGTCGCCGCCGTCCGGCTGGGCCGAGTCGGAATCGCGCTGGCCGCACTCGCGCACCAGCTTGTTCAGCTCGTTGACCGGTCCCGTGCTGCCGGCCGGGCGGACGTTGATGCACTCGCCCTCCACCCGCAGCTCCTTGGGCAGCTTGTTGCCGAAGGCGAGCTTGAGGAGGTTGCGCCAGACCGCGTTGAAGTACGCCGCGGCCGCGGAGTCCGGCTCCTGTGTGTAGTCCCAGCCCTCGAGGAGCTTCTGGGCCTCACGGACGAAGGGGTCGGACACGTCGATCTTCATCAGATACGGCGTGAGCAGCTTGGCGATCTCGCTGCTGTTGTCCATCTGCATGGCGTGCATGTCGTCTGTCGAGATCTTCCCGCCGTCCTTGGTCTTCGACTCGATGAGGTCGTTTATCCGCTGGCTGCGGGAGCCGTAGCCGTAGTCCGACGTGATCAGGTACGGGTACTTCTTCGCGTCCACGACGGACTGGTTGGCGGTCACGATGTAGCCGCGCTTCGGGTTGTACTCGTACGGCAGCTGGTCGAAGGGGATGAAGTCCTTCTTCCAGTCGGAGGTCGGGTCCCAGCCGGGCGTCGGCATGGAGCCGTCGTAGCCCTGGGCGCGGACGGGGATCTTCCCGGGCGCCTGGTAGCCGATGTTGCCCTTGGTGTCGGCGTAGATCAGGTTCTGCGAAGGCACCTCGAAGTCCTTCGCGGCCGCCCGGAAGCCGTTCCAGTCCTTGGCGCGGTTGAGCTCGAAGACGGCGTCCATGGACTTGCCCGGATCCAGGGCGGTCCACCTCAGCGCCACCGCGTAGCCCTCGCCGCGGTCCGGAGCGGAGTTCCTGACGGGGGCGCGCTTGCCGACCGTCTCGAGCTCGCCACTGCGGTCGGAGATCAGCGGGCCGTGCTGGGTCTCGCGGACCATGACGCTGTGGCTCGCGCCGCCCGCGACCTTGATGGTCTCCGTGCGGGTCGTGAACGGCTTGACCTTGGTGCCGGAGGTGTAGCCGTACTCGGTGACCCGCTCCAGGTAGAGGTCGGTGACGTCCGCGCCGAGGTTGGTGAAGCCCCAGGCGATGTCCTGGTTGTGGCCGATGATCACGCCCGGCATGCCGGAGAAGGTGTATCCGGCGACGTCGTACTTGCACTTGTCGGACACAGCGCGGCAGTGCAGGCCCATCTGCGACCAGAGCGAGGGCAGCTGGGGCGCGAGGTGCGGGTCGTTGGCGAGCAGCGGCTTGCCGGTGGTGGTGAGGTTGCCGGAGATGACCCAGGAGTTGGATCCGATGCCGTTGCCGTTGGGGCCGAGCGACGCCGGGATCTTGTCGAGGGACTCGGCGAGCGAGGACAGCGACGACAGCTGCGTCTGGGCGCCCTGGGTGTTCGGCGTCCGCTGCGTTCCCCGCGCGCCCCCGGATTGCCCGCCGGAGCTCTGGGGCGAGAGGGCTTCGCCGTCGGACTGCGACGGCTTGGCCTCGGGGTCCCACTTGTCGGTGGCGGGGTCGACGGCGCCCTCCCTGACGACCGGCTGGTGCCTGTCGTACGGATAGCCCGGGTACAGCTCCTTGATCTGCTGGTCGTTCAGCCGGCCGGCCATCAGCGAACGGTCGATCTCGTCCTTCATGTTGCCGCGCAGATCCCACGCCATGGCCTTGAGCCAGGCGACGGAGTCGACCGGCGTCCACTTCTCCGGCTTGTAGTCGTTGGTGAACCCGAGCGCGGCGTACTCGACGGAGATCTCCTTGTTCTCCCGCCCGGCCAGATATGCGTTGACCCCGTCGGCGTAGGCCCGGAGGTTCTTCTTGGTCTCCTCGGAGAGGACCTTGTCGTACTCCTCCTGGGCCACCTTCCGCCAGCCGAGGGTCCGCAGGAAGGCGTCCGTGTCGACCTGGCCGGCGCCGAACATCTCGGAGAGCCGTCCCGAGGTCATATGGCGGCGGACGTCCATCTCCCAGAAGCGGTCCTGGGCGTGCACGAAGCCCTGCGCCTTGAACAGGTCCTCGTCGCTGTTCGCGTAGATCTGGGGGATCCCGTTCGCGTCACGCTTGACGTCGACGCGGCCGGACAGCCCGGTGAGCTTGATGGTGCCGGTGGTCTGCGGGAAGGAGGCGCGTACCGTGCTCACGCTCCAGTACGAGCCCCAGCCGACGCAACCGATCAGCGCCAGCACCAGCGCGATCACGATCAGACGGGCGCGTCGCCCTTTCTTCTTACCGGGCTTGTCGGCCGACGGGGCGGCTGTGGAGGAGGGCATCGCTGTCCTTCGAGGGGCAGGGTGATCCAGGGAGTGCTGGAGCAACCATAGGCGCAGCGAGAAACCGCCCCGGACGCGGTATCAGTAACGCCATATCGATATCGCCACCTGATCCTCGCCGATCCAGATCCTGATCCTCATCGATCCAGATCTCTCGAACTGGCGATCCAGCGCGTCAAGAAAGCGTTAACGATTAGGTAAGGTAACGAAGTGTCGGACCGGACGGACGACCCCGTCCGGCCTGCGCGAGGGGAAGGAACGGCCACTGACTGTCCACCAGCTCAACGAACTCCTGCTCATCTGCTCGCTCGTCCTGCTCATCGCCGTCGCGGCCGTGCGCGTCTCGTCCCGGAGCGGGCTGCCGAGCCTGCTCCTTTACCTGGGCATCGGGATCGCCATAGGGCAGGACGGCATCTTCCATGTCAAGTTCGACAACGCCGAACTGACACAGGTGATGGGCTACGCCGCGCTCGTGGTGATCCTGGCCGAGGGTGGCCTGGGCACCAAGTGGAAGGAGATCAGACCGGCACTGCCCGCGGCGGTCTCGCTGTCGCTGGTCGGCGTGGCGGTGAGCGTGGGCGTCACCGCGGCCGGAGCGCACTACCTGGTGGGCCTTGACTGGCGTCCGGCACTCATCATCGGCGCGGTCGTCTCGTCGACGGACGCCGCGGCGGTCTTCTCCGTGCTGCGCAGGGTCCCGCTGCCGTCCCGCGTCGCGGGCGTGCTGGAAGCGGAGTCGGGCTTCAACGACGCCCCAGTGGTCATCCTCGTCGTCGCCTTCTCGTCGGCCGGTCCCGTGGACGAGTGGTATCACCTGGTCGGCGAGATCGCCCTGGAGCTGGCCATCGGTGCCGCCATCGGCCTCGCCATGGGCTTCCTGGGCGCCTACGCCCTGCGCCATGTGGCGCTGCCCGCCTCCGGCCTCTACCCGATCGCCGTCATGGCGATCGCCGTGACGGCTTACGCGGCGGGCGCCATCGCCCACGGCAGCGGCTTCCTCGCCGTCTATCTGGCGTCGATGGTCCTCGGGAACTCCAAGCTGCCGCACTGGCCCGCCACCCGGGGCTTCGCCGAGGGACTCGGCTGGATCGCCCAGATCGGGATGTTCGTCCTGCTCGGTCTGCTCGTAACACCGCACGAGCTGTTGCACGACTTCTGGACGGCCGTCGTCATCGGGCTGGTGCTGACGATGGTGGCGCGCCCCCTGTCCGTCGTCCTCAGCCTGCTGCCGTTCAAGATGCCCTGGCAGGAGAAGGCACTGATGTCCTGGGCAGGGCTGCGCGGAGCGGTCCCCATCATCCTGGCGACGATCCCGATGGTCTACGAGATCGAGTACAGCCGGCGGATCTTCAACATCGTCTTCGTCCTCGTGGTCGTCTACACCCTCGTGCAGGGCCCGACCCTGCCCTGGCTGGCCAAGGCACTGAGGCTCGGTGACACCGGCGAGGCGGCGGACCTGGGCATCGAGTCGGCACCTCTGGAGCGGCTGCGCGGACATCTGCTGTCGGTGGCCATCCCGGCGAAGTCCCGGATGCACGGTGTGGAGGTCGCCGAGCTCCGGCTGCCCGCGGGGGCCGCCGTGACCCTCGTGGTGCGTGAGGGCAAGAGCTTCGTGCCGCTCCCTTCGACCGTGCTGCGGCGCGGGGACGAACTGCTGGTGGTGGCGACGGATCCGGTGCGGGACGCGGCCGAGGCGCGGCTGCGGGCCGTGGGGCAGGGCGGAAAGCTGGCGGGGTGGCTGGGCACCGGGAGGAAGAACTCCGGTTAGGTCGCGTCCGGGTTGGGACGCGTCCGGGTCAGGTCTTGTCTGGGTCTTGTCTGGGTCTCGTCTCGGTTGGGTCGCGTCCGGGTCAGGTCTTGTCTGGGTTGGGTCCGGTCCGGGCTGTGTCTGTTTGGCTCGAGTCGGGTCCGGGTGATCTTCAGTCGGTGCCGGCGCGTCGGCACCGCACGGAAGGAGACGCGGATGCCCGGGAGGACGCTCCGCCCAATCGCAGGCAGGAATCGCAGAGGGTCACCCATTTCACAGGAGGGCCCCTCCCCACTGCCTGTACCATGAAGGCACACTGAACGACCAACTCTGCCTGACGCAGAGCTGGCGCGACCGTATGGCGGCCGAGTCTTCCCCCTCTCGTGGGCACCGGTATCTACCGCAGTTACGCGCAAGAGGACAGCTCTCGGCTGCTCCCGGCACCCCGGGACGCGCTACCAGGCGGCAGAAAGGCAAGGCCGTGGAGTCCACGGTCGCTCCCGGCAAGCGCCCGGGCTACGGGCAGCTGCTCCGCACCCCTGGTGCCTGGACATTCCTGCTCCCCGGGTTCGCCGCCCGGCAACCGTTCGCCATGCTCACGATCAGCATCGTGCTGCTGGTCCGGCACACCACCGGTTCGTTCGGCAGCGCGGGTGCCGTCGCCGCCGTCACCGGTGTCTCCATGGCGCTCTTCGCTCCCCAGAACGGCAAACTGGCCGACCGCTTCGGCCAGCGCGCCGTACTGCTGCCCGGCGTGCTGGTGCACTCCGCGTCCGCCGCGGGCCTGACGGCGCTCGCGCTCGGTCACGCGCCCCTGTGGGCGCTGTTCGCGGCCGCCGTTCCCACCGGCGCCTCGGTCCCGCAGGTCAGCCCGATGGTGCGGGCCCGCTGGGCGGCGAGGCTCGGGGGCTCACCTCTGATGCCGACCGCGGCGGCGTTCGAGTCCGTCACGGATGAGTTCACCTTCGTGGTCGGACCTGTGCTGGCCACCGCACTGTGCACGGGTGTCCACCCGGCCGCCGGTCTGGTCGCCGAGGCCGGGCTCACGCTGGCCGGCGGTCTGCTGTTCGCGGCCCAACGCCGCACCCAGCCGCCCTTCGGCCGCCCTTCGGCGGACGAGCCGATGGCTCACACTTCGGCGCTGTCCGTGCCGGGAGTGCGGGTCCTTGCCGTGGCGTTCCTGGGGATCGGCGCGGTCTTCGGCGGTATGCAGGTCGCACTCACCGCGTTCTCCCAGGAGATCGCACAGCCGGGGATGAACGGCCTGCTCTACGGGATGTTCGCGGCCGGCAACATGCTGGCCGGTCTCGCCGTGGGCGCCATCGCCTGGAAGTCCGGCCCGCGGCGGCGGCTGGTCGTCGGCTACGCGGCCCTGACGGCCGTGACGTCCGTGCTGTGGGCCGCGCACTCCGTGCTCCTGCTCGGCGCGCTCGGCCTGGTCGTGGGCCTGTGCATCGCTCCCGCGCTGATCGCCGGCTTCACGCTGGTCGAGCCGCTCGTACCGGCGTCCGCCCGCACCGAGGCCTTCACCTGGCTGACCGGTGCCGTGGCCCTGGGCCAGGCGGCCGCGGTGACGGTGGCGGGGCGGCTGGCGGACGCCGTCGGCTCGAGCGCCGCGTTCCTGGTGCCGCTGGGGGGCACCGCACTGGCGCTGATCACCCTGGTGGCACTGCGGTCACGCCTGGTGCCGCAGCCGCATCACAGCCGGACCGTCGCACGTGGCGTCGGTCACCGCGTGCCCGTGGCGGTGGACTGATCCGACGGAATACGTCACTATGGACCGTCGTTAGCACTCATCGAGTGAGAGTGCCAGGAGGAAGACAAGTGCCGACCTACCAGTACCAGTGCACCGAGTGCGGCGAGGGCCTCGAGGCGGTGCAGAAGTTCACCGACGACGCACTGACGGAGTGCCCGAACTGCCACGGCCGCCTCAAGAAGGTGTTCTCGGCTGTCGGCATCGTCTTCAAGGGCTCCGGCTTCTACCGCAACGACAGTCGCGGTTCGTCGTCGAGCAGCTCGCCCGCTTCAGGATCGTCGTCGGCGTCGGCCGCGAAGCCGTCGGCTTCGTCTTCGTCGTCCTCTGACTCCAAGCCGGCCGCGTCGGGCACCTCCGGCAGCGGCTCCAGCGGCTCGGCCTCGTCGAGCGGTTCGTCGGCCGCGTGACGACCGGCGTGCGCGTTCCGCCTCCCAGGGCTTTGCGCTCGGGCGTTTCAGGCGTCCCAGGTCCTGGCTGTTCCGGTACCGGCACTCGCTGAAGGCCCTCACCGCAGGGCCCACACCGTCATCGCCGAAGGCCCCACCGTCGTCAAGAAGCTCTTGGCCGACAGTGGGGTCTTCGCGTGTTACCCGCGCGGCTACTGTGATCGCCATGTCCAACGCAGAGAGCACGACGCGAACGAGCACTCGAGAAGAGAACCCGCACCACGAGGCGACACCGCGAGCCGAGATCGGTGTGATCGGCGGCTCGGGCTTCTACTCGTTCCTGGAGAACGTGACCGAGGTCGAGGTGCCCACCCCCTATGGCAGCCCGAGCGACTCGCTGTTCTTCGGTGAGATCGCGGGACGCCGTGTCGCCTTCCTCCCTCGGCACGGACGCGGCCACCATCTGCCGCCGAACCGCATCAACTACCGGGCCAACCTGTGGGCTCTGCGATCGGTCGGCGTCCGCCAGGTGCTGGCGCCGTGCGCCGTGGGCGGCCTGCGGGCCGAGTACGGACCCGGGACGCTCCTCGTTCCCGACCAGCTGGTGGACCGGACGAAGGCACGTGTGGACTCGTTCTACGACGGGGAGCCGCTGGCCGGAGGTGCGGTGCCGAAGGTGGTCCATGTGTCGCTGGCCGACCCGTACTGCCCCGCGGGGCGCGCGACCGCCCTGGCGGCGGCACGCGGGCGCGACTGGGAGCCCGTCGACGGCGGGACGCTCGTGGTGGTCGAGGGGCCGCGCTTCGGGACGCGTGCGGAGTCGCGCTGGCACGCGGCGATGGGCTGGTCCGTGGTCGGCATGACCGGGCATCCCGAGTCGGCGCTCGCCCGTGAGCTGGAGCTCTGCTACACGTCGATGGCCCTGGTGACGGATCTCGACGCGGGGGCCGAGACAGGCGAGGGGGTCTCGCACGGGGAAGTGATGAAGTTCTTCGCCGCGAACGTGGACCGGCTGCGGGGTGTCGTCTTCGACGCGGTGGCCGGACTCCAGCCGACCGACGGCCGAGCCTGCCTGTGCACGAAGGCGCTGAGCGGCCTGGACACCGGGATAGCGCTGCCCTGATCACCCTCAGGGGTGAGCGAGTTGTCCACAACGCGGGGCTGGTCCACAGGGCCGGGCGGCCCGGCGGAGAAGCGTGGATCGTGAGGTGCGTGCGGAACGGCTCCGCACGTACCTCACGAAGGGCGGTCACGACGATGTCGCTGCCTTCTTCCTCTTCTTCCACCCCTTCGTCCATCCCTTCCTCCACGCCTTCCTCCAACCCGTGGCAGGGCGTGTCCCGGACACCTGCGCAGGCGTCACAGGCGCGGGCTCAGCTTCAGGCACGGGCTCAGGTACAGGCGCAGGTACGGGCTCAGGCGCGGGCGCAGGCTCAGGCGCCGCCCGGCTGGGGCGGGGCGCCGACCGCGTACGGGACGCCGACCGTGTACGGGACGCCGGGGTCATCGGGGTCGCCACACGGGCACGCACCGCCGGGCGGCTGCGGCTCGCCGGTCCGGGGCGGGCCGGACACGGTGGACCTGCCGCCCGCATCCGTCCCGGAGCCGCTCGGGGTCCCGCAGTTCGCCCCGCTCGATGTGCGGGCCGGATGGCAACGTCCGCGGCTGCGGAGGGCGATACGGCGGAGACGGCACTCTCTGGCCGCCGGGCTGGCAGTCACGGCGGCCGCCCTGGCCGCATGGGGACCGGGTAGGCCCGTGGGCTCGGAGCCGGCGCAAGCCGATGTGCCCCTGCGACAGCACCGGCCACCACCCACGAAGGTCGTCTCCGCGCCGGTACGCATCGCGGACGCCGAAACCGTCCGTCTGCTGCGGCCCGGAGACCGGGTCGATGTGATCGCCTCGGCCGGCTCCGCGGTCTCCCGAGGAGACGAAGCGGGCGATGCCCACGTCATCGCCGCCGGTGCCCGGGTGATCAGGGTCCCGCGACCCTACGGGGTGCTCCCGGAGGGCGGGGCACTCGTGGTCCTCTCGGTCCCACGCCCCGTCGCCGCGGCACTGGCGGGCGCGAGCACGACATCCCGTCTCGCGGTGACCCTGTGCTGAAGGAAAGCCGCCCCCTCGCCGCCGGGTCAGCGCCGGCGCTCAGAGGTGGTGCGGAGGCTTCTCATCGAGAAAGCGGGCGAGGTCCGCTGCGCTGTCACCGCCCGCCGCCGGCGGACGTTCGCCCCACCCGCGGTCCGTGTCGTCCGAGGACTGCCGGTCCAGCGGATCGTCGAAGATCAGCGCAGGCGTGGGAACAGGCCGCGGCCGCTGCTCCTCCGCCTGGCCCGGTTCTGGGGTGGGGGCTGTGCTCATACGCCCAGAATAGGCCGGAGCCGACGCCCGGCATGACCATGACCATGACCATGGCTCTGCTCACGATCACGATCACGCGGGTCAGAGCGAGGACGAGGGCGAAGGCGCGCTGTGCCTACACCGCCGCAGCCGGGGCGTCCGACAGCGCCGGCCTCGTGTGCGCGTTGTGCGAGGTGCGAACGAAGCCCGTTCTGCTGTGCTGGACGTATGACGTCCACACCCGCATCAGCCGCAGCCGACCGGTCCAGGCCCGTGCGCCGTATGCACGCCCGCCGCCGGGACGAGGCGCACCGCGCCGCGACTCCGCTGGAGCTCTTCTTCGACCTCTGCTTCGTGGTCGCCGTCGGACAGGCCGGGATCCAGCTGGTGCACGCCCTCGCCGAGGGACATGCCGCCGAGGGCGTCGTCGGCTACCTGTTCGTCTTCTTCGGCGTGTGGTGGGCCTGGATGAACTTCACCTGGTTCGCGTCCGCCTACGACTGCGACGACGTCCCCTACCGGATCGCGACTCTGGTACAGATCTGCGGAGTACTGATCTACGCGGCCGGCGTCCCGCGCGCGTTCACCGACAACAACTGGGCCATCGCCGTCATGGGCTATGTCGTCATGCGGATCGCGCTGACCGCGCAGTGGCTTCGGGCAGCGTGGTCCGAACCCTCCGGGCCGGCCCGGAGGACCGCACTGATCTACGCCACCGGAGTGGTGGTCTGCCAGGTTGTCTGGATCGCTCTGCTGGTCGCACCAGAGGGGGCCAAGCGCTGGTTGTTCCTGGTCGCGGCGGCGTGCGAGCTGCTGGTACCGGTGTTCGCGGAGCGGGGCCATCAGACGCCCTGGCATCCACACCACATCGCGGAGCGCTACGGCCTGTTCACCATCATCGTGCTGGGCGAGACGATGTTCGCGGCCACGATCGGTGTCCAGTCCGTCCTGGGCGAGATCAAGGAGATCGGCGAGCTGGTGCCGATCGCTACAGGCGGCATCCTCATCATCTTCTCGGCCTGGTGGATCTACTTCTCGGTGCCCGCGCACGAGCGGCTGAAGGGCAACCGCGAAGCCATCCCCTGGGGTTACGGGCACTTCCTGATCTTCGCTTCGGCCGCCGCGATCGGGGCGGGCCTGGAGGTGGCGGTGGAGCAGTCCGTGGACAAGGCGCATATCTCGACGTTCGCGGCCGCTGCCGCCGTGACCGTACCGACCGCACTGTTCCTGCTGACGGTCTGGTATCTGCACGCCCGGCACTTCAAGAGGACGAGGGTGCAGCAGCTCCTGCTTCCGGTGGCGGTGCCGGTGACCCTCGCCTGCACCTTCGCCGGGCACTGGGCCGTGCTCGCCGCCGGTCTCGTCGCGTCGGCCACGGTCGCCGTCGGGGTCATCCTGGCGAGCCGGTACCCGGAGAGGTCGCAGGCCCCCGATATCCCGGACCTGGCCATCTGACCACGCCACGCCGGGAGGGCCGGTGCGACGGGGTCCCGTGCCGCCGCCACCGGACCCGGGTCACCCGGGCCGCCCCAGGCTTCCCACGCCAACACGCCAACAGGGCGGCAGGAGAGCGGTGCCGGCGGCAGGCGGACCGCGGCAACCGGACAAGCGATGCCGACGGCCCGGCAGTTGCGCCGACCGGCGTGATACCCAGAAGCCATGGCACTCAACGACGCACTGACCGATGTGCCCGGCCTGCGGGTCGGACACGCCCGCCTCCCCGGGCCGGGTGCGCTCAGCGGCACCACGGTGGTCCTCGCGCCCGAGGGCGGCGCGATCGCCGCCGTCGACGTACGCGGCGGCGGGCCGGGCACACGGGAGACCGACGCACTCGACCCGCGCAATCTCGTGCAGCGCATCGACGCGGTCGTGCTGACCGGGGGCAGCGCCTACGGGCTGGACGCCGCGTCCGGTGTCATGGCCTGGCTGGAGGAGCAGGGCCGGGGCGTCCCGGCCGGCCGTGAACCGGGCCAGGTGGTGCCGGTCGTCCCCGCCGCCTGCGTATACGACCTGGGCCGCGGTGGTGACTGGCGGGCCAGGCCCGGCGCGGCGACCGGGCGTGCGGCAGTGGAGGCCGCGGCGCTCACCGAGCCGGGCGCACCCGTCGAGGAGGGGTGTGTCGGCGCCGGCACGGGCGCGGTCGTGGGGCGCGTCAAGGGCGGCGTCGGCACGGCGAGCACCCAACTGCCCGACGGGACAACCGTCGCCGCGCTGGTCGTCGTCAACGCCGTGGGCTCGGCGGTCGATCCGGATACCGGAGCCCTCTACGGGCAGTACTTCACCGGTGAGCGGCCCGTGTTTCCCTCCCCCGAGGTCCACGCGGCGGCCCTGCACCGGCTCGCCCAGGCCGCGGACGCCATCGGTGCCCCACCGCTGAACACCACGCTCGCCGTGGTCGCCACGGACGCCGAACTGAGCCGCGCCCAGGCGCAGAAGCTCGCGGGCACGGCACACGACGGCATCGCGCGCGCCGTGCGTCCGGTCCATCTGCTCAACGACGGCGACACGGTGTTCGCGCTGGCGACCGGTACGCGCCCGCTCGACACCTCCACACCGCTCGCCCTCAACCCCGTGCTCTCGGCGGGCGCGGACGTCGTGACACGGGCGATCGTCCGGGCCATGCGGGCGGCCTGTACGGTGACCGGTCCCGGCGGTGAATTCCCTTGCTACCAGGACCTGTACGGCACAGGAAGCGGAGACGGAAGCGGAACCGGTCCGAGCACGGAAGCCGGCGGCGCCACCGGGTGACACGCACGACATTCCGCCACAGCGGACACCCCCGCCTCACGGGGAAGTCGCGGAGAGCGCACGGGAGCGCACGGAAACTTTGCGTCGCGCCCCGTTCGTTTTCCCGAACCCGGGACGAGATGTCGGACCCAGGGACTACGTTAAGCAGTCACCAAGTGACGTGTGGCAACGGCCTGGAGATCCGGAGATCCACCTTGAACGATCCGTACGAGACAACCGAGACGCACCTCGAGCGGCTCCTGGGTCGGGCACTCAACTCCTTCGACCTTCCCGACACCACGGTCGACCGGCTCGAATCCGCGCTGGCTCACACCAGTTCGCTCCACTCCTCGCTGCACAGCGCGGCGCTGCACCGGACGACCTTTAGACATACGTATCTGCTGGCCGACGGTTCCTCCGTCACGCTCTGGGAGTTGGTGCACAACAGCGGCCGGGACGGTGTCGACCAGCACGAGGTGTATCTGGAGGAGTCGGAGGCCCGGCTCGCCGAATCGCGGGTGAGGGGCTCGGCTGCGGGTCGGCCCGTCGGCGTGGACACCACGGACGGGACGGTCGGCGCGGTCGGGACCGATCGTGTCGAGGAAACCGACGGCACGGACGACGTGGTGGACGATCTGGACGCCGATCTGGAACTGCTCGGTCAGCTGCTGGCCCCGCCTGCGGCCGCTCCCGTGCGCACCTACGAACCGGACGACTCCCCCGACCATGCCCGCCGTTTACTGCGCCGCGCCGAGAACGCCGACCGGCCGGGCGATGAGACGGTGCGGCTGCTGCGTTCGGCCTTCGCGCACCACATCAGCCAGGCGTTCGGCCGCCAGTGCTTCATAGGTGGCAGGGACTCGGGTTGCACCCTTTACGAGCATGCGTTCCTGCTGCTCGACGGCACCGAGATCAGCCTGTGGGAGGTCGAGCACACCGCGACCCCCGACGGCCGCCATATGTGCGAGGTCTACACCGACGAGCGCACGGCACGCGGTGCGATGGAGCTCCGCGCCCGGGTGCGCTGACCGCGCGGGGGCCCGGCTCGCGCACGGTCCGGGCCCCCGCCCACGGCTCTTGGCTCCCGCCCCGGCTCCTGCGTGCTGCCAGCAGGCACCTGTTCCGGCGGGGTCATCGGCCAGGACCCACGGATACCGACGGACACGGGGCCCGGCGCCGGGGGAAATCCCCGGCACCGGGCCCCGTCCCGCGGCTCACTTGCCGAGCGCCGCCGGCTCCCGCTCCGGCAGGCGCTGCTCCGGGAGCCCGCCGTCACCCTCGTCCTCGCCTGCGCCCGCAGCCGCGCCGCCTTCCAGGTGCTGCTTCGGGCGCGCCGGCAGCGCGAACATCACCAGGAAGATCACTCCGAGGACTGCGGCGACCCACCACAGCGAGTGCTCGAAAGCGTTCGAGAACGCCGTGCCCACCGCGGTCGGCGACGTGAGCGGCTCGTCGTCGATCTTCCCGAAGAAGACCACCGAGACCAGCCCCAGGCCCAGCGCATTGCCCATCTGCGTCGTGGTGTTGATCAGTCCGGACGCCGAACCGGCGTGCTCGCGCGGCACATCGGACAGCACCGCGTCCGTCAGCGGCGCCACGATGAGCCCCATACCGAGCCCCATGATCATCAGCGGCGCGATCATCTGCCAGGGCTCGATCCCCGTGCCGTAGCGGTCGGCCTCCCAGATGTAGAGCATCAGCCCGGCCGTCATGGCCACCGCGCCCGCCTGCAGTACCTTCCGCCCGAATCGGGGCACCAGCTTCCCCACGGACATACCGGCCGCCAGCGACACCGCGATGGAGAACGGCACACCGGTGAGACCCGCCTTCAGAGGGCTCCAGCCGAGGCCGATCTGCATGTAGAGCGTCCAGACCAGGAAGAAGATGCCCATGACCACGCCGAAGGTCAGCTGCACCGCGACACCGGCGGCGAAGCTCTTCACCCGGAACAGCGACAGCTCGACCAGCGGCGAACCGTCCTTGCGCGTCTTCCACTTCTCGTAGAACACGAACACCGCGAACATGAACGGGCTCGCCGCCATGCACAGATGCCCCCACAGCGGCCAGTCGAGCTCACGGCCGCGCGTCAGCGGGTAGATCAGCATCAGCAGTGCCACCGTGGCGAGCACGACGCCGACCAGGTCCAGACGCAGGGCCTTCTCCGCGCGCGACTCGGTGATGAACTTCCGGCCCAGGATGATGCCCGCGATACCGACCGGGAGATTGATCAGGAAGATCGGCCGCCACTCGAGACCGAAGATATTCCACTGGGTCAGCAGTGCGCCGAGCAGCGGACCGGACACGGCCCCGAGTCCGACGATCGCGCCGAACATCCCGAAGACCTTGCCGCGTTCGTGCGCCGGGAAGGTCACATGGACGATCGCGAGCACCTGCGGCACCATCATCGCGGCCATGGCTCCCTGCAGCAGCCGCGCGCCGATCAGCATGTCGGCTCCCACCGCGAAACCGCACAGCGCGGAGGCGAGCGTGAAGCCCGAGATGCCTATGAGGAACAACCGCCTGCGGCCGAAGATGTCACCGAGACGGCCGCCCGTGATCAGACCGGCGGCGAACGCCAGCGCATACCCGGCGGTGATCCACTGGATCGCCCCGAACGACGCGTCGAGACTCCGCTCGATGCTCGGGATCGCGATATTGACGATGGTGACGTCGACCAGGTCCATGAAGGCCGCGGTCATCACGATCGCCAGGGCGATCCAGCGGCGCCGGTCCGCCGGTTGCGGAGCGGCAGCGGACGGAGCGCCGGAGGCCCGGCCGGGAACGGCGTCGGAAGGCATTGCGGGTGCGGAAGCGGGTTCGGGCACGGGGCCGGACGAGGCCGTACCGGGTACGGCGGCTTGGGAGCTCATGGGAGAAACCTAGGAGCTATATAGGTCAGACTATGTCCTAGAAGCCTGGCAATGTGGCGCATATGACAGACACACCGGCACGACTGCTGAATCTGCTCTCCCTCCTCCAGACGCCGCGCGAGTGGCCGGGCAGCGAGCTCGCCGAACGTCTGCAGGTCAGCCCGCGCACGATCCGCCGGGACATCGACAGGCTGCGTGACCTCGGCTACCCGGTCGAGGCGAGCAAGGGCGCGGTCGGCGGATACCGGCTGGTCGCAGGCGCGGCCATGCCTCCGCTGCTGCTCGACGACGAGGAGGCGGTCGCCATCGCCGTGGGTCTGCGGGCGGGTGCCGGCCATGCCATCGAGGGGGTCGACGAGGCGTCCGTACGTGCACTGGCGAAGCTGGAACAGGTGCTTCCGTCGCGGCTGCGGCACCGGGTCTCCGTACTGCAGAGCGCGATGATCCCGTTCACCCGGGGCGACGGCGCCACCGTCGACCCGCACACCCTCACCGCCATCGCCTCGACCGTCACCGGCCGGGAGCGGCTGCGCTTCGGCTACCGCGCCGGGGACGGCGCGGTCACGAAGCGGCACGTGGAGCCCTACCGGCTGATCTCCACGGGCCAGCGCTGGTATCTGGTCGCGTTCGACGTGGCGCGCGAGGACTGGCGGACGTTCCGGGTGGACCGGGTCCGCGAGCCGTTCCCGACCGGAGTGCGCTTCACGCCGCGGCCGGTGCCGGAGGGCTGGGACGCACGGTCGTACCTGGCCCACGCCATGTACCGGAACCAGCCCGAGCACGCCCTGGACGTGAGCTTCGAGGCTTCGGCGGACCATGTCGCGGCCCGGCTTCCCGGCTATCTCGGGACACCCGAGCCGACGGGCCCGGACAGCTGTCGCCTGCGGACCCGCACACAGGACTCGCTGGAGTGGCTCGCGCTGCGACTGGCCGTCGTGGATTGCGAGTTCACCGTGAACGGCCCCGCCGAGCTGTCCGTATGCCTCACCCGGCTCGGCGGCAGGCTGACCCGCGCGGGCAGCTGACGCGCCGACGCGAAGGACCCCGACACCGGGGGGGGAGGGTGCCGGGGTCCGCTCATGAGCGGGAAGGCCCAGGGGGCCCACCCGCAGTCGCTGCCGCGTCGCCGTACTGCCGTCTTCAGCTCTACCGCGTCGCCGCGTCGTCCTGCCGTATTCGCCGTTGGACGGCGCGTCGCCTTGTTGCCGGGGCAGTCGCCGGCCGGGCCGGCGCGCCCGCGCTACGCCGCCGCGTCGAAGCCCGTGTCGCGGGCCATCCGCTTGAGCTCCAGCAGCGCGTGCTTCTCGATCTGACGGATGCGCTCGCGGGTCAGCCCGTGCTCCTTGCCGACCTCGGTCAGCGTGCGCTCGCGCCCGTCCTCGATGCCGTAACGCATACGGATGATCGAAGCCGTCCGGTGGTCGAGCCTGTCGATCAGGTCGTCCAGTTCCTCGCTGCGCAGAAGCGTCAGCACGGACTGCTCCGGCGACACCGCGGACGTGTCCTCGAGCAGATCGCCGAACTGCGTCTCGCCCTCGTCGTCCACCGCCATGTTCAACGAGACCGGATCACGGGCCCAGTCGAGCACGTCCGCGACTCGCTCCGGCGTCGAGCCGAGCTCACCGGCCACCTCGGCCGGCTCCGGCTCGCGCCCGTGCTCACGGTTGAACTCCCGCTGGACACGGCGGATCCTGCCCAGCTCCTCCACCAGATGGACGGGAAGGCGGATCGTGCGGGACTGGTCGGCGATCGAACGGGTGATGGCCTGGCGGATCCACCACGTCGCGTACGTCGAGAACTTGAAGCCCTTGGTGTAGTCGAACTTCTCGACCGCTCGCACCAGACCTGCGTTGCCCTCCTGGATCAGATCCAGCAGGGGCAGTCCGCTGCGCGGATAGCGGCGGGCGACGGCCACCACCAAGCGCAGGTTCGACTTGATGAAGACGTCCTTGGCGCGTTCCCCCTCGGCTCCGAGCGCCTCGAGCTCCTCGCGTGTGGCGTCGCCCCCGTCACTCTCGACCTCGCCGTCGAGGATCTGCCTGGCGTACACACCAGCCTCGATGGTCTGGGACAGCTCGACCTCCCTGGCGGCGTCGAGCAGGGGCGTGCGCGCGATCTCGTCGAGATACATGCCGACCAGGTCGCGGTCGGCGATCTCCCCGCCCACGGCGCGAACGCTGCTTGCCCCATCAGCCCCGGTCCCAGTGGCGGACTGACGACGGGCGACGGCACGGGTTGCCATGCGTGCTCCCTTGCTGAGTAGGTCGCGACACCCTTCAGAGTGTTCCGGGTGCCCTGCATCCGAGGGAATCAACGACTGGAAACCGGACAGAATTCCCAGGCTGTGCGGGGATTTTTGTGATCTTGCAGTATCCTGCGCCCCCAACTCGAGGACCAGTGCTGCCCGAGTCCACAGAAGTGCAGGTCAGAGCTGGTGCCGAGGCTGATCTCCCGGCTCTCACCGAGCCCTCCGACCACCACGTGCGTGACACGGCCATCGCCTTCGACACCGCCACCTTCACGCCCGAGCAGCGCCACCCCTGACCGCTCTCTCACCCTGAAGGACGGCACCCACCGTCTTCTGGTTGCTCGAAACACCGACCCCGAGCGCCTCCTGGGACACGCGTCCAGCAGCACCTTCCGCCCGGCACCGCACCGCAGGCGCCACCCGCGCCGGACAGGGCTCAGCCGAACTGGACCGAGCGCTTCGCCAGCCCCATCCAGAAGCCGTCGATGACGCTGCGGCCGCTCGTCACCTCACCGCCGGCGGCGCCCAGGGCCACGAACAGCGGGGCGAAGTGCTCGGTGCGCGGATGGGCGAGCCTGCCCGCGGGAGCCTTGTGCTCGAAGTCCAGCAGCGCGTCCACATCGCCGCCGGCCAGCGCCCCCTGCCCCCAGTCGTCGAACTCCGCCGACCAGCCGGGCACGCCGCCGCCCGAGTGCCGCAGGGCGGCCAGGTTGTGGGTGAAGAAGCCGCTCCCGACGATCAGCACGCCCTCGTCGCGCAGCGGCGCCAGTTTCCGCCCGATCGCGAGAAGCCGCTGGGGGTCGAGGGTCGGCAGGGAGATCTGCAGTACGGGGATGTCGGCGCCGGGATACATCTCGACGAGCGGGACGTACGCACCGTGGTCGAGGCCGCGGTCCGCCATGTCCTGCACCGGCACGCCGGGGCCGCGCAGCAGCTTGCGTACGGAATCGGCCAGAGCGGGCGCGCCGGGAGCCTCGTACCGCACCCGGTAGTAGTGCTCGGGGAAGCCCCAGAAGTCGTAGACGAGCGGCACGGTCCGCGTCGCCCCCAGCGCGAGCGGGGCCTCCTCCCAGTGCGCGGAGACCATCAGGACCGCCTTGGGCCGCGGCAGCCCCGCCGACCAGGCGGAGAGCTGGCCGGGCCAGACGGGGTCGTCGGCGAGCGGGGGCGCACCGTGGGAGAGGTAGAGGGCCGGCATCCGTCCCGTCGCGGCGTCGGGCACACCGGCCCCAGCCGCACTCGTGCCCTTCGCGGCGCCGGGCACCCCGACCTCGGCCGCACTCGTGCCCTTCGCGGCGCCCGCAGCGTCAACAGCAGCACCGTCGGCGCTCGCGGAGTTCATGAGGCCGACAGGGTCCATCTGCGTCACGGCAGCCTCCTGGGCTAGCTTGAAGTTTCAAGTTCCTATGGACAACACCCTAAGCCCCATCTTGTTTAACTTTCAAGGACGACCTCGTAGAGTGGACACATGACCACGGCATCCAACGCGGGCGATCCCCGCTGGCTCAGCTCCGACGAGCAGCGTGTGTGGCGTTCCTATCTGCACGCGACGCGCCTTCTCGAGGACAGCCTCGACCGTCAGCTCCAGCGGGACGCCGGAATGCCGCACATCTACTACGGCCTGCTCGTCCAGCTGTCCGAGGCACCGCGCCGCCGGCTGCGGATGACCGAACTGGCCAAGGACGCCAAGATCACCAGGTCCCGTCTCTCGCATGCGATCGCCCGCATGGAGAAGCAGGGCTGGGTGCGCCGGGAGAACTGCGCGTCCGACCGCAGGGGTCAGCACGCCTGCCTCACCGACGAGGGCCACGAGGTGCTCAGGAAGGCCGCCCCCGGCCATGTCACCGCCGTACGGCAGGCGATCTTCGACCGGCTCACCCCGGACCAGGTGGACCAGCTCGGCGAGATCACCCGGATCATGACCGAGGGGCTCCAGCCCGACGGCACCGGCGCGGACCTCCCCTGGCTGCGCTGAGAATCCCCGGGCTGCGCTGCACTGTGGACCCGTACTGCACAGTGGACCTCCCCTGGTCGCGCTGCTCTGCTCTGCGCTGCGAGCCTCGCCCGGTCGCGCTGAGCACCTGCCCGCCGCGCGAAACCGCGCGCATACGACGGATCCCCGCCCCTGGCTCATCGAGCCGGGACGGGGACCCGCTCCCCTGGTTCTGTTGGTTCTGTGGCCCCTTGACGTGCCTCGGCCGACAGTCGGCCGGCCTCAGTGCGCGACGACCGGGACCAGCACCTCGTCCTCCACGCCACGGCCGGAGGCCTCCGGGTCCGTCGCATCCGGCCGGCCCGTGTTGATGAGCGTCACCGCGATCACCGAGGCGGCGACCAGGATCCCGACGGCCCACCAGATGGCACTGGCGTAGCCCTGAACCATGCCCTGCAGCTGCAGCAGCTGCTGCGCCCCGGGGTTCGTCGCGCCCGCCGCGTGCGACGTGATGTACGAGGTGGTCGCGGATGCGGCGATGGTGTTCAGCAGAGCCGTGCCGATCGCACCGCCGACCTGCTGCGAGGTGTTCACCATCGCCGAGGCGACGCCCGCGTCACGCGCCTCGACGCCGAGCGTCGACAGCGACATGGCCGGCATGAACGCCATGCCCATACCGAGGCCGAGCAGCACCTGCGCGGGCAGGATCAGCGTGGTGTAGGAGGAGCCGATCTCGAGCTGCGTCAGCAGCAGCATGCCCAAGGAGGCGAGCAGGAAGCCGGGCCCCATGAGCAGACGGGGCGCCACGCGGGTCATCAGCCGGGCGCCGATCTGCGTCGAACCCGTGATCATGCCCGCGATCATGGGGAGGAAGGCGAAGCCCGTCTTGACCGGGGAGTACCCCTTCACGACCTGCAGGTAGTAGGTGAGGAAGAGGAACAGGCCGAACATCGCGATGACGGCGAGGCCCAGGGAGAGGTAGACACCTCCGCGGTTGCGGTCGGTCAGGACGCGCAGCGGCAGCAGCGGCGAGCGGACCCTCGACTCGGTGAACACGAAGGCCGCGAGCAGCACGACCGAGGCGACGAAGAGGCCGATGGTCGTCGAGTCCGTCCAGCCGTGCGACTCGGCGCGGGTGAACCCGTAGACGAGCGCGACCAGTCCGAGCGTCGACAGGATGACGCCGGGGATGTCGAGCGGCGAACGGTTGCGGCCCCCGGACGGCTCACGGATCACGAAGTACGCGCCCGCGGCGGCGACGACGGCGAACGGGATGTTGACGTAGAAGGTCCAGCGCCAGTCCAGGTATTCGGTGAGGAAACCGCCCAGGATCAGACCGACCGCACCGCCACCGCCGGCGATCGCTCCGTAGATACCGAAGGCCTTGGCCCGCTCCTTGGCGTCGGTGAACATCACCGCGAGCAGCGAGAGCGCGGCCGGCGCGAGCAGTGCGCCGAAGGCACCCTGCAGGGCGCGTGAACCGAGCAGCATGGCCTGGCCCGTGGCCGCGCCTCCGATGGCGGAGGCTGCGGCGAAGCCGAGCAGACCGACGACGAAGGTGCGCTTACGCCCCCACAGGTCGGCGATGCGCCCCCCGAACAGCAGGAGTCCGCCGAAGGCGAGCGCGTAGGCGGTGATGACCCACTGCCGGTTGCCGTCCGAGATCCCCAGGGCCTTCTGGGCCGACGGGAGGGCGATGTTCACGATGGTCGCGTCGAGCACGACCATCAGCTGGGCGAGGGCTATGAAGACCAGCGCTCTCCAGCGGGTGGGGTCGGGAAGCTGGGTCTCGGCTGTTTTTGACATGGAGAAGGCCACCTAGGGGTGCGTGTGTGGGTGAAAGTGCGATAGCCGGCCCTGCTCGCCGGAGCGGCATCGGAGTGGATACGGGCGCGGGGTGAGGTACGGGCTGCGAAGTGAGGTACGGGTCACGGCAAACGGCGGTCGCTGGGAGCCGTCGCAGGCCGTGCCCATGACGGCTCGGGAGCGTCATGGGGGTCGGGGTCGGGTTTCAGGGGTCAAGGCCGGGGTGGCGGCCGGAGCGCGGGCACGGGGCCCTTCATGCGACGTCGCGCCACGGCTGGTTCAGGGGTTCACGGGTTCACGGCGTCCGCAGGCCCTCCAACGTCGCCGGCGTACCCGGCAGTTCGGATCGCGCCGGGGCTTCGAGTCCGTCCAGCAGCAGTTGCAGATGGCGATGGACGAAGCGGTCGATGTTCGGGCATCCGGTGCCCGGCAGAGGGCGCGTGAGCTGGGAGAGCGCCACCATCAGATCCCCGACGGCGACGTCGGGGCGCAGTCTGCCCGCGGCCTGGGCACGCTCGACGAGACCCTGTACGGACGCTTCGAGCCGGTGGCCTTCGGCGAGCAGTTCGGGGTGCTCGCCGAATCCGCCGGAGAGGATCGCGCACAGCGCCCCGATCCGCTCGTCCGCCGCCGCGTGGGCGAAGCGGACCAGCGCGGCGAAGGGGTCCCCCTCTTCCACCGCCGCCTCCTCCGCCCGGGCTGTGGTGCGCCTCATGACGCTGAGCACGACCTCGTGGACGAGAGCGGCCCGGTCGGGGAAGTTCCGGTAGAGGGTGGCGTTGCCGACGCCGGCGCGCCGGGCGATCTCGTCCAGCGGCACGTCCGGCCCGAACTCGACGAACATCTCCCGCGCCGCGGTCACGATCCGCTCCCGGTTGCGCAGCGCATCGGCCCGGGGCCGGGTGGTGCGGCGCTCCGTGGTTGCGGGGCTCATGGCTCCACTCCTCTTTCCGTCCATCTCGCGCTTCTCGTCCATCTCGTGCTTGCCGTGCTTGCCGTAGGCGGTGTGCCGCTCCCGGCCCGGCGCAACCGGGGAAGCCATCCCCGTTTCGCGGGACACCGGTGCAAACGGGGAATCGATCCCCGGTTATTTCGCACCTCCAGGAGATTCTTATGTGATCTGGATCACATTTTGGGCTTCGACTCGTGTCGCGCTTCCCTGCGCGTCCCACGATCGGCTCACCCGGCGCGCGCCCGCACCGAGCCCGACCCAGGCTGATCGCACGGAGCGCAGTCGAGGACCGGCCGGCTGCCGCGGACCCGGAGGGCGACCGCATGCAGCAGACCCGCCGGATACGCAGGCCCGGCATGCTCGGCGCCGTCGCCGCGCTGGTCCTGGGTGCCCTGACCTCGGCGAGCTCGCAGCTCACCGGCCATCACCGCAGCTCCTCGGGCAGCCCCGTGGTCACGGCCGAGGAAGCCGCGCTCGGCCCCTGCCGCATCACCGCCACCATGGGCGTGCAGATGTCGGAGGGCATGCCCACGCCGCCCGGATACGTCCGCTCCACGGGCGAGGTCCACTCCCTCAACATCATGATCGACTTCCCGGACGCCGAGGGGCAGGGGTCGGCACTCGAACGCTTCGCGGAGTTCTTTCCCGCCACGCAGAAGTGGTTCGCCACCAGTTCCTACGGTCGCCTCAGCTACCGCCCCGAGGCCCCGCTGCCGAACTGGCTGCGAATGCCGATGCCCTTCGCCGCGTACGGGATAGACCGCGGTTCACCGTACGAGCCCGGCTACCGGCAGCTGGTGCAGGACATCATCACCATCGCCGACCCGCAGGTGGACTTCAGCGCATACGACCTGGTCAATGTGCTGGTCACCCCGAACGCGGGCCCGTCGGCGCTGGACACCGTGCTGTCCGTGACCTTCTCCGGCAACCACGAGGCGCCGTACGCGGACGGTGTGCCGCTCGCCAACACCTCGTTCGTCTACAGCCGCCAGGACGACGGCTCCGGGTCGTACGACGAGAACGGCTACCGGGTGCTCCCCCACGAGAACGGCCATGTGTTCGGCCTCCCCGACCTCTACACCTCCGAAGGAGGCGGCGCGGTCGGCCACTGGGACATCATGTCCGAGGACTGGGGAGCCAACAACGACCTGCTGGGCTGGCACAAGTGGAAACTCGGCTGGCTCGACAACGACCAGGTGAGCTGTGCGTCGGCCTCCGGCGCCAAGGACTACACCCTCACCCCGCTGGCCACCACGGGCGGGCGGAAACTGGTCTTCGTGCCGCTGAGCGCCGACTCCGGTTACGCCGTGGAAGCCCGCACCCGGGAAGGCAACGACGAGGCCGTCTGCGAACCGGGCGTCCTCATCTACCGCGTCGAGTCGGACGTCGACACCGGCCAGGGGCCCGTACAGGTCTCCGACAGCGACGAGGACAGCGGTGGCTGCACCCGGCGCCCCAATGTGCACGCCGAGCTCTCGGACGCCCCCTACCGGCCGGGCGAGTCGTTCGTGGACTCCCGGAACGGGATCCGGATCACGGTGCTGTCCGAGGACGAGGACGGCAACTACCGGGTACGGGTCTCACGCCCCTGAGCCGGAGGCCGGCCCCGGGGGCCGGGCGGGATCCGGTACCGAACCCCGGACGCCTTCCCGCACCGAGTCGCGCAGCTCCCGCTTGAGGATCTTCCCGGTGGGATTGCGCGGCAGCGGCTCGGCCCGCACGACGACATGGGCGGGCACCTTGAACGCCGCGAGCCGCCCGCCGACGTGCGCGCGCAGCTCGCCCGGGGTGACGGCGGCCCCCGCGCGCAGCTGCACGACCGCGGCGACCTCCTCGCCCAGGACAGAATGCGGCACCCCCAGGACGGCGGCGTCGGCGACGTCCGGGTGGTCGTGCAGGACCGCCTCGACCTCGACGCAGTAGACGTTCTCGCCGCCCCTGATGACCATGTCCTTGATGCGGTCCACGATGGTGACCCTGTCGCCGTCCCGCACCGTCGCGAGGTCGCCGGTCCTGAACCAGCCGTCCTTCGTGAACGCGGCGGCGGTGGCCTCGGGATTCCGCCAGTACCCGCGCACCAGCGACTGTCCGCGCAGCCACAGCTCACCCACCTCGCCCTCCGGGAGGCACTCCCCCTCGGACCCGGCGATCCGTACCTCGATGGCGGGGGTGGGGCGGCCCACACTGTCGGGGAAGTCCCGGTACCCGGCCCCGAAGTTCGCCGTCACCCCGCCGCAGGTCTCGGTGAGCCCGTAACCGTTGCGCGGCTCGACCCGCTTCCCGAAGCGCGCCGCGAGCCGACCCACGAGGTCCGGAGGAGCGGCGGCGCCGCCCGTGTTCAGATGGGTGAGGCTCGCGAGTGCCGCACCCTGCCGCTCGGCGGCGTCGAGCAACTGGAGCGCGGTGGCGGGCACCCCGGAGTAGTGCGTGACGCGGTGCTCGTCGATCAGGGCGAGCGCCTCGTCGGCGTCCCACTTGCCCATGAGCACGACCGTCCCGCCGACGCTCATCAGCGAGTACAGCGTGGTGAAGGCCGCCGCGTGGAAGAACGGGAACGTCATGAGACTCACCGGCACCGGCCCCTGCCCGGGGATCATGCCCTTCGCGAGCGCGGACGCCGCGGCGGTGTAGCGGGGGTTCATCACGGCCCCGGCCTGCGCCAGTTGAGTCGCGACGGCTCCCTTGGGGCTGCCCGTGGTGCCGGACGTGTAGATGATCGTGGCGTCGTCCTCGGGCCGTACGTCGACGTCCGGCGGCGCGGCGGCGGGGTCCGGGTCGGGCAGGTCCTCGTACCGCTCGACACCCTCCCCGACCGGCCCCGCGTGGTGGAAGACGACGACACGAGCGCGTCCCCGCGCCCACTTCTCGACGCGCGGCAGCCGCTCCCCGTCGACGAGCAGCACCTCGGGTGCGCAGTCGTCGAGGGCGTAGGCGAACTCCTGCTCCGTCCACCAGGCGTTGAGCGGCACGGCCACCAGTCCGGCCAGCTGTGTGGCCCAGAAGGCGATCTGCCACTCGGGGTGATTGCGCATACCGACGACGGCCCGGTCACCTGGCCGCAGCCCGTACACCTCCACCAGCCGCGTCGCGAGTGCGGAGGCGGCGGCGAAGAACTCCCGGTAGGTGTACGTCACGCTCCCGGCGACCAGGAACGGCCGCTCACCGAACGCCCAGGTGGTTTCGATGAATTCGCGCAGCGTGCGCGGCCCCGACGCGTAGACGCCGTCGACGACGGCGAACGGCGCGCCGGGCGCGGTGAGAACGCCGTCGTCGGAGTGCGCCATGCCCGCCCCCTCTGTCACCTTCCCCGGGCGTGTGCCCAGCCCGGAGGCCCGACCCCAGGGCCGAACGAGACCCTAGGGGCCACCCCGCCACCCGTCAAGGTCCATGTATCCGACAACTATTTGATGTCGGCCACCGCCGCACCCCGCCGCCGGGGTGGGGCGGGAATCCCGGGGGCGCCCTCTTGCACACGACATGGCGCCACATGACATCGAGCGGCACCGCATGGCGCTATCCGGCGCCACAAGGTGCCACCCGGCCCCATTCCCGCACCCTCAAGACCATGCGAACGCGCGTGGCGCCACCATGACACAGGCCGCTCGCCGACATTTCCGCAGTTCAGAGCCCCCGCACATACACCCCCTCCCAACAGGATGCCATCCGGACTTGCGATGGCGCCATAATGGTGCCATCATGGCGCCATGGACCTCACCCCGTATGTCGATACCCTCCGCCGCGAACTCGCGGTGGCCGCCGAAGCCGGCGGGGACGAAGCCCGCGAGCTTGCCGAGCGGCTCACCGCCCCTCTGGAGTCGGCGACCCGGCTGACCATGCTCAACGTGCTCTCCGCCGCGATGGACGAGATCACCCGTGAACTCGCCCCCGGCTCGGTCGACGTACGGCTGCGCGGGCTGGATCCCGACTTCGTCGTGACGCTCCCGCCCACCGAGGGCGGCGCCCCCGCGGAGCGGGCCGCCCCCGTCGAGCCGCTCAAGGCCCAGGCACCGGCCGACGTCGACGAGGGCGGCACCGCCCGCGTCAACCTGCGTCTGCCGGCCCACCTCAAGGCCCGCGCCGAGGAGGCCGCGAGCAGCCAGGGCCTGTCGGTCAACGCCTGGCTGGTGCGGGCCGTTTCAGCCGCGGTCGACGGCGGCACCGCACCGCGGCCGGCGGAGAAGACCCAGAGCATCGGACAGAGCATCACGGGCTGGGTGCGCTAGCCGCGCCCCCGCCCGCACCTCTTCACCCGCACCACTTCACCCGTATCACTTCACCCGTATCACTTCACCCGCACCACTTCACCTACACCACGTCCCACCAGCGGGGACGTTCCGAAGACCCAAGAGGACGGGACAGCCATGCCTTCTTTCGACACTCCCGAACCCATCTCGGCCACCGCGCACGTGGACGCCGGTTCCATCCGATTCGCCGCGGGCGACCGCCTCGACACCCTCGTCGACGTACAGCCGCGCGACCCGAAGAAGGACCTGGACGTGCGGACGGCCAACCAGACCGAGGTCACGTACGCGAACGGCGCACTGACCGTCAGGACCCCCAAGCCCAACCTGTTCGGCCGCACCGGCGTCGTCGACGTGACGGTCGAACTGCCCGCAGGCTCCCGCGTCGACATGACCGGCGCCTGGACCCAGGTGCTCGGCGAGGGCCGGCTCGGCGAGGTCCGTGTGAAGACCTCGTCCGGTGACGTCCGCCTCGACACGACCGGCCCGCTGCACCTGAAGGCGTCGCACGGCTCCATCACCGTGGACCGGGTCGATGGCATGGCCGAGATCACCACCAGCTCCGGGAGCATGCGCGTCGGACTCGTCGACGGCCCCGCCGTACTGAAGAACTCGCACGGCACCACGACCGTCGGCGCCGCGACCGGCGAGCTGCGGGTGAGCGGCGCCAACGGCGACATCGAGATCCGGCGTGCCGAGGAGTCGGTCACCGCCACCACCGCCCACGGGACCCTGCGCGTGGGCGAAGTGGCCCGTGGCACCGTTCAACTGGAGACCTCCTACGGCGCCATCGAGATCGGCATCCGCGAGGGCACGGCCGCCTGGCTCGACGTCAGCTCGGGCTCCGGTCAGGTGCGCAACACGCTCACCGCTTCCGGGGCCCCGGAGGAGACCGACGACACCGTCGCGGTCCGCGCCCGCACCCGGCACGGCAACATCGACATCCGGCGCGCCAAGGCCTGACTCCCCTGAGCCCTGGCCCCTGGACGGCCTGGCTCAACTCGCCACCACCCCACGTCACTTCAGCCCCTCAGCCTTCGAATGGAGGGCTCCATGCCTTCTTCTGTCATGCCCACACCAAGGCACGGCGGTACGCAGTCGGCCGTCGCCGTCTCCACCACCGGCCTGCGCAAGTCGTACGGCGACAAGACCGTGCTGGCCGGTATCGATCTGCATATCCCTGCCGGGTCCGTGTTCGCCCTGCTCGGGCCCAACGGCGCCGGCAAGACCACCACCGTGCAGATCCTGTCCACACTCATCGCGGCCGACGGCGGTCAGGCCCAGGTCGCGGGCCACGATGTCGCCACGTCACCGGACGCGGTGCGCGCCGCGATCGGCGTCACCGGGCAGTTCGCCGCGCTCGACGACCTGCTCACCGCCGAGGAGAACCTGCTCCTCATGGCCGACCTGCTGCGCCTCGGCAAGCGTGAAGGTCGGTCCCGCACCAGGGAGTTGCTCCAGCGGTTCGAGATCGCCGACGTCTCGCACAAGCGTGCCGCGACCTTCTCCGGCGGTATGCGGCGTCGGCTCGACATCGCCATGACGCTGGTCGGCGACCCCCAGGTGATCTTCCTGGACGAGCCGACGACCGGGCTCGATCCACGCAGCCGCCGCACCATGTGGGACACGGTGCGCTCGTTGGTCGCGGGCGGCACCACCGTCTTCCTCACCACCCAGTACCTGGAGGAAGCGGACCAGTTGGCCGACCGGATCGCCGTCCTCGACGGCGGCCGGATCGTCGCCGAGGGCACGGCCGACGAGCTCAAGGGGCAGATCCCCGGCAGCCATGTGCGACTGCGGTTCACCGAACCCGCCGAGTACGAGCGCGCGGCAGCCGCCTTCCCCGGCGCTGCCCGGGACGACGAGAACCTCGCGCTGCGGGTGGCGGGCGACGGCGGCCTCGACGCGCTGCGCGCCCTGCTCGACCGGCTCGACTCCGCCGGGATCCGGGCCGCCGACTTCTCCGTGCACACCCCCGATCTCGACGACGTGTTCCTCGCCCTGACCGGCCACGGCACCACCACAACCGGCACCAGCACCCCGCTTCACGTCAAGGAGACCCTGCGATGAGCACCCTGACCTACGCCGTGCACGACTCGATGACGATGCTGCGGCGCAACCTGAAGCACGCGATCCGCTACCCGGCCGTGGGGTTCGGCAGCGCCATGATGCCGATCCTGATGCTGCTGCTGTTCGTGTACGCCTTCGGGGACGCGCTCGGCGCCGGAATGGGCGGCGGCCGGGACGCGTACCTGGACTACCTCACTCCCGGCATCATCATCATGGGCGTGGCCGCCGGTTCGATGTCGACCTCGATCGCGGTCTGCTCCGATATGACCGAGGGCATCATCAACCGCTTCCGCACCATGAACATCACGCGTTCGTCGTTCATGACGGGCCATGTCATCGGCAGTGTCATCCAGACGATGGTGTGCATGGTCCTGGTCGTGGGCGTCGCACTCGCCGTCGGCTTCCGGTCGGACGCGAGCCCCATCGAGTGGCTGGCCGCCGCCGGTCTCCTCGCGGCCATCGCGTTCGCGGTGACCTGGCTGTCGGCGGCGCTCGGCCTGATCTCCAAGACCGTCGAGTCCGCGAGCAACAAGCCACTGTTGGTCCAGTTCCTGCCGTTCCTCGGCTCCGCGTTCGTACCGGCCGAGTCGATGTCGCCGGGCCTGCGCTGGTTCGCCGAGAACCAGCCGTTCACGCCGATGACCGAGACGCTGCGCGGCCTGCTCTCCGGCTCGGAGATCGGCAACAACGGCTGGATCTCGCTCGCCTGGTGCGCCGGCATCGCCCTGGTCGGCTACGTCTGGTCGCGCTCGCTGTTCAACAGCACCACCAAGCGCTGAGAGATCTCGCGCAGGCGCCACGGCGGAGGGCTCGAACCACACGAGCCCTCCGCTCGCAGTGGTCCGGCCAGGAGTGGCTGTCCCGCACATCGAATCCGTGGCTCCACGCGACCTCGGCCCTGACGGGGCTCATGGCGACCGCCGCCGTCCTGGCGACGGTGGGAGGACTGATGGCCTTCCCGTGGGCGCTGTTCGCACCCTTCGCCCTGGCCTCCCTCCTCGTCCTGGGCTGCGCATCCGTGCAGGCACGCGTCAGCGAGAGGGGGCTCGGGGTGACCTTCGGCCCGCTTGGCTTCCCGACACGTCGCTGGGCAGCCGAGGACATCGAGTCGGCCCGCGTCGAGAACCGTACGCCCGCCCAGGTCGGCGGCTGGGGCTACCGGCTGAGCGGGCTCGGGACGACCGTCATGCTGCGCGGCGGCGAGTGCCTGGTCGTACGCAGCCAGGGCAAGGACTTCGCCGTGAGCGTGGACGACGCCGAACGCGGCGCAGCTCTTCTCAACTCCATGACCACCCGCCGCACCCGATGAGCAACGCTCCCGGCCCCTCCCCCGGGCGACGGCCGGATCCGGGAGCCGGCCCGGCGACTCGGCGCGGAAACCATGATCAGGGACTGTCAGGGCACGTGAGCCACGAGCGCACCCACGAGGCCTCACCCACGGTGGATACTCCGATACCCATCACGACCCACCCGCTACACTGTCGGCGGTGGTCCGGCCCGCACGGGTCAGGCCCCGGCGTGTCGGCCAGCGGATTCACAGTAGTTGCCCGACGCATCCCCGCCTCCGTAGCTCAGGGGATAGAGCACCGCTCTCCTAAAGCGGGTGTCGCAGGTTCGAATCCTGCCGGGGGCACCAGCCAAAAGGCCCCGGACCGATCATGGTCCGGGGCCTTTGACATCAGCTTCTGACATCAACGGAGGCGGTCACTGACGTCCGGGCCGCCTCTTGAGCAGGCGGTCCATGTGGCTGATCGCCTCGCGCTGCGTGTCGTGGACGACGTAGGTGTAGACGTCCGTGGTGATGCTGATCTGGCTGTGCCCGAGGATCTCCATCACGACCCGGGGCGCGACCCCGGCCGCGGTGAGGAGTGTGGCGCAGCCGTGCCGGGCATCGTGCAGCCGGACGACGCGGAGGCTGGCGGAGTCAGCGACCCGGGTGAAGGAGCGGTACACGTTGCGGGGCTCGACCGGGCGGCCGGTTCGGGTGGTGAAGACGTAGCCGGCCTCGTGCCACTTCTCCCCCGCGCGCTCCTTGGTGGCGGCCTGGCGCATCCGATGCCAGCGAAGCGGCGGGATGCACATCGCTGGGAGTGGCAGTGCACGCCGACGACGGTTCTTCGTCTCGTCGTCGTAGAGCACCCCGCGCCGTCGCTGTGTCTGCTGTCGGACGTAGATCACGCGATGGTCCAGGTCGACATCGGTCCAGCGGAGACCGACGATCTCACCCCGGCGGAGGCCCATGGCGATAGCGAGCACGAAGGCTGCGTACATCGGGTCTTTACGGGCGGCGGCAAGGAAGTCCAACGTCTCGTCCAGCGTCCAGGGACTCAACTCCCGCGACTTGGCCCGAGGCGGCTCGACGAGGCCGGCCACGTTCCGGGTCACCAGTTCCTCGCGGCAGGCAGCGGTGAGTGCCGTGCGCAGCACCCGGTGCGATTCCTTGGCCGTCGCCGCTGTCGTCTTGTTCTCCAGCTGGACGAGGAAGCGCCGGACGTCGGCGGTGCCCAGTGACTCCAGCCGCTTGGAGCCGATCATTGGCACGAGGTGGGGCAGATTACGGCTCCGCACACGACCGAGCACCCGTTCTTGGGCCGTCTTGGGGCCGTGGAAGGGTGCTCGTCGATGACCAACGTTGACAAGTACCGAAAGCTCATCCGCAGGTCACAGCGTTGATCGATTGCAGCACCGCAGGTCGAGGGCCTCGCGCGTCACTTCTTCGGCTACTGATTTAGTCCCTGCGCCCGGCCTCTTCACAGCCAAGTAGCGCATCGACACACGCCGCTGGCTACGCGGTCCGGCACCGAGGTCGCGCCCGCTGGTCGTCAGTAGCGGTGGCCGGGCCAGTGCGGATCCGTCCAGCGGTCCTCACCGGCGAGTCCGAGCAGCCGTATCCGGTGCTGCAGATCCGCCGATTCGCCAGACGCGCGGAGCCGCACTGCAGCGTGGTCGAGGAGCCAGGCGACCAATTCGGCGCGCATCTCCTCCTCGTCGTGCTCGTACCAGCCGACGCTCCACGGCAGACTGTCTCCCAGAAGCTCGTACTCCCATTCCGCCGCCGCCTCGGCGAGACGCCGGTCGCTGAGGTACCCGGTCTGCTTCTCCCATTCGGCGAGCCAGGGGCGGACCGTTCCGGACGCCTCGGCACACATCACGAAGACCTGGTGCGCCGGGACAACCGGATCCGGCTCAGTGAGGCTGTACGCCCACCAGGCATGCAGAAACTCGCGTACCGGACCGGCGTGATCCTCAGGCCACTGGTGCCAGCGGCCGCGGGCGAACGAGTACCCGGCCTCTTCCAGCCCACCGAACAGCGGTTCCGCGCGACCGGCGACCAGGACCGCGGCAAACTGAGGCAGGACGCGGCGCAGCACAGCCGCGTGATCGGTCCAGTCGATGGCCTGCCAAGTCCGGCGCAGGAGATCTTGTCCCAGCTCCACGTCCGGCGTCTTCAGAAGGGAGAGCTCCTCTGGACTGCCCCAGTGACACTCGCAGTTGTGCTCGTCCGGACGCGCGGTCATGCCGCGGAAGGTGACGGCAAGGTCGTCCAGGGCGGCGCTGAGACGGCGGCGTGCGGGACGGTCGGCGAGAAACATGATGTGCCCGGCCTTCGAGGACTCCGTACGGCTTCCGCCGGCCGAAGGTCGCCACCTTACCGGGTGAGGTGGGACTGGCAACGAACGGCGGACATCATCGTGCCCGCCGCCCTGTGCGAGATCGTCTATGAGATCCCTGTCAAGCGATAGTTAGCCTCGCCCTTGCAGATGCGGCCAACCGTCCCTGTTGGAGTAGCTCTCGAAGCAGTACCTGGTAGAGCGGTCCCACTCCTCACCGGTAGACAGCTCGTATGCCTTGTCCGGCACGTACAGGAACCACTCACCGTCGCACTCGCCTGAGGTGTAGGGGGCGAACTTGTCGACGTCGAAGAAGACGCTCTCCCACACGGCCTGCCCCGCAGCCACCACAGCGCAACGTGTGTACAGGAACACCTCGGATGACTGCGGGAACGGGGTGGATGTCGGCGGCCGCACCCGGTTGTCCGCGACGACCGTCAGCAGCAGCCCACCCACCGCCAGGACCGCCCGATCGAACTCCTAAAGCGGGTGTCGCAGGTTCGAATCCTGCCGGGGCACAGCACACTACGCCGCTGAACTGGGGTTTCTCCTCCAGGAAAGCGCCCCATTCGGCCTCGGACCCCTCGTCCGGGGCCGTTTGCGTGAGCGGATGGGGAGCTGATCTCCCGAATATCGCCCACCGGATCAGCATCGGACGAGCATCTCCCACCCTCCCGTGGCAACCTCTCCGAGAAGAGCAGGCCACACCACACCGCACGTGGCATACTTAAAGTATGGCAACCCGGAAGATCACCATCACCGTGCCGGAAGAGCTGGTGGAATCGATCAAGGAGCGCGTCGACGCGCGCGGCGTGTCCGGCTACATCGCGGCCGCCGCCGCTCATCAGGACGCCATGGACCGACTGCGCGAGTTGGCCGAACGCCTCGAAGAAGAGCACGGCGTCGTGACGGACGACGAGCAGCAAGCAGCACTGGATCGCATCGCCGCCATCGACGGCTGGCATGACGAGCAGCGATCACATTCGGACGAGGCCGCGTGAGCCGCACAACCCGAGCGAAACTGCACCAGCCGCGACGGCGCGTCTTCGTGTTCGACTCCGAGGCTCTCTCCAAAGCGCTTCAGGGCGACCGGGAGATGACTGCGCTGATCAAGACGGCTCCACGGCTCGACATCCCGATCGTCACCTCGGCGCTCACGACCTTGGAGGCATGGGACCCTCGCGAAACGTCCAGGCAGGCACTGTGGAACTGGACTCTGTCCCGGATCCGCATCGCGCACACGGACGACCAGGTGATCGCCATGGCGCGCGACATGCTGAAGGCAGCCGGACTACATGGGCACAAGTACGCCATCGACGCCATTCTGGCAGCTGTGGCCGGACGGGAAGCCGCGCAGGGAGCTCAGGCAACCGTCTTCACCTCGGACACCGACGACATGAATCAACTCCTCGCCGGACACTCCGTGCGAGTCGAGAAGGTCTGACGAGAGGCCGACCGCGCCTCACCCCAACCACTCGCTGGCTTCTCCGAGCAACTGGAATTGGCCGTCAGCAGGTTCCAGACCGTGGCAACACCAACCTCAAGCCCACACGGCGTGGCGTCGGCAACGTTCAAGGCGGTTGCTTCCGGGAGATGTTGGCGGACCGCGACGCCCAAACGCCCGCGACTGTGGGGATGCCGATCTTGACTCAGCAGCGCCGACATCGGCCTCGCACGACGGTGGGTTGGGAGTTCGAGCAGGTCGGTGCCCGCATCCGGTGCTGATGGCGAAACATACGGCGGTCGGCCCGGTAGCGCATGCGCAACGGTGTCCCAACTCCCGCTGCTCTTCACCGAGAAGGAGGGCGGCAGCGGTCACGACCGCATGATGTTGAATGTCACGAGCCAACGCAGCACGAAGGATTTCGAGCAACGGGAGGGCACATGAACAGGCTGGGACGGGCGCTGATGGTGATACCCGCGGCGGCGGCACTCATCACCGCAGGGACGACGACCATGGCATCGGCCGGGACCGCCGCCCCGAGTGGCCCGCCTCCGTCGGGCATCACGTGTGTGTCGACGACCGGCGCGAAGTCGTGCTTCGCCGCGTATGGAGACCGGGTCTGGGCCAAGGACACGAAGGCGAACGGACAGATCGCCGCAGGCACGATCAAGTCGAAACTCCCGGCGTCGCGCTGGGCCCGCGAGTGCTTCAACGACCGCGGCGAGGCGGGCGGCTGGGTGATGTGCGACTTCGACGTGCCGGAAAACCAGAAGGCCGTGCTCTGGGCCGTCAACAACCCCTTCATCGGCAGTCAGGCGTATACGGAGATCTGGACCAGCGACATTGCCTGAGCCGCACACGGCCGGCTGGTCGGGGCGAGGGATGTCGATGACGCAGAAGACGGACCGAGGCGTCGACGGGATTCGCTCGGGCACCCCATAGGGCCCCTTTGTCCATGACGTCGTCGGCAGTGGGGCGGACGATGCGGGTGACGGGTTGCGCGTAGAAGAGAACGAGCGCGGCGGTGAGCCGGTCTCGCAGGGTCAGGGCGTTGTCGTCGAGGGTCGGCACCGGGGTGCGCGCGGCGCTCGAACGCGCCAGCGCGCAGGTCGGATTCCGACCCCGCGAGCCCCGCACCCTGTTACTGCTCGACAGCCTGCGCGAGTGCCTTCCTGCGGTGTCCCGGGCTGAAGATCCACACCCAGCGTCTGAAGGGCCTGCGCGCCCCATCAAGTCCGGGCCGGGGCCCGCTCCGTGCCGGCGCACGGTGCGGGTCCCGGTCTCTGCGGCGTCGGACGTGCGCCCGGAAACTTCCGTGCCTCGCACACAGCACACATGGCGACTGCCGCGCATCAGCGCAGGATCACGTCAGTCGTTCCGTGTTCGTGTGACGTGCTTCGCGGTCGGAATCATTCGACCCCCACCACCGCAGGCGGGAGAGGCGCGCTCAGTGGTCAACACTTCGGCCGAGCGACTGCTTCCGATGGGACCAAGCACCGACGCGCCGCGAGTGCGTCGGTGGCATCGCTGACGGGCCGCCTCACCCGCTCAGGCAGCGCGAGGCGGCGCGAGGCGGCGCGAGGCGGCGCGCGGTGGGTCAGGGCAGCAGGACGGCCTTGCCCCGGTTGCGGCGAGCTTCCAGGTCGGCGTGCGCGGCGGCGGCCTCGGCCAGCGGATAGGTGCGCCAGACGGGCACGGTGAGCCTGCCGTCGGCGGCCAGCCGCACCAGCTCCGGCAGGGCGTCTTCGCCCTGCTCCGAGGTACCGGCGCTGAAGCGGACGCCATGCTGCGCGGCGGACATGTCGGCGATGGTGATGACGTGTGCGCTGTCCCCGGTCAGGGCTACGGAGTCGGCGAGGACGCCGGCGCCGGAGGCGTCGAAGACGAAGTCGACTCCCCGGGGCGCCGCGGACGTCACCCGCTGCATCCAGCCGTCGCCGTAATGGACGGCGATGGCTCCGAGCGCGGTGAGGCGCTCGACGTCGTGCTCACCGGCCGTTCCGACGACGGTGACCCCGCGGGCGACGGCCAACTGCACCGCGATGACGCCCACGCTGCCGCCGGCGCCGTGGACGAGCAGGGTCTGTCCCGCCTGCGCACCCAGCTGCTCGAGGACTCGGAACGCGGTCCGGCCGACCGTGACCAGCGAGGCGGCGACCTCCCACGACAGCGCCTCGGGCTTGGCCACCGGCCGGTCGAGCAGCGCGTACTCGCCGTAACTGCCGCCGACGGACGCGCCGAGGACCTCGTCTCCTACGGCCGCACCGGCTCCCTCGCCGACGGCATCGACGACACCGGCCGCGTCCAGGCCGGGGATCACGGGAAAGCGGGCTGGGATGGCGCCGGCCATCCGGCCGGAGCGGATCTTCATGTCGAGCGGGTTCACGGAAGCGGCGCGCACCCGGATCCGGACCTGGCCGGGACCCGGCTCCGGCGGGGTGACCTCCGACAGCCGGAGCACCTCAGGTGTGCCGTACTCGGAGAAGGTGATTGCTTTGGACATCAGGAGCTCCCAGGTAGGGGCCGCGTCGAGGAGATCGCGGCTCAAGCGGTGAGGGTCGGGTAGTCGGTGTAGCCGCGGTGGTCGCCGCCGTAGAAGGTGGACTGGTCGGGGGTGTTGAACGGACCGCCGGCAGCGAGCCGCTGCGGCAGGTCGGGGTTGGCCAGGAACAGCGCTCCGTAGGCCACCATGTCCGCGCTCCCGTCCTCGATCAGCTTCAGCGCGTCGGGGCCGGTGACGTCGGGGTACGTGAACGGGTTGAGCACGAGCGTGCCGGGCCAGGCCTTGCGCAGCTGCGGGGTCAGCTCGGGGTCGGGGCCTTCCATCAGGTGCAGATAGGCCAGGTCCAGGCCGGACATGCGGTCCAGCAGCGCCCCGTAGACCTCGCCCGGGTTGTCCTCGGCGATGTCGTTGTACCGGTTTCCGGGCGAGATCCGCAGGCCCACGCGGTCGTTGCCGATCGCTTCGGCCACGGCGGTGACGACCTCGACGGCGAAGCGGATCCGGCCCTCGGTGGAGCCTCCCCAGCCGTCCGTGCGGTGGTTGGTGTTGTCCGCGAGGAACTGGTGGATCAGATAGCCGTTGGCGCCGTGGATCTCCACGCCGTCGAAGCCGGCCTCGATGGCGTTGTGTGCCGCGCTCGCGAAGTCGGCGATCGTCTGCCGGATCTCCGACTCGCTTATCTCCTTGGGCGTTACGAAGTCCTTCGGGCCCTCGTGCGTGTACACCCGGCCCTGGGCGGCGACCGCAGACGGACCCACCGGCACCAGACCGTCCGGCAGCAGGCTCGGGTGGCCGACCCGCCCTGTGTGCATCAGCTGGGCGAAGATCACCCCGCCCTCGCGGTGTACGGCATCGGTCACCGTGCGCCATGCCCGCACCTGTCCGGGGGTGTGTAGGCCGGGGGTGTCGGGGTAGCCCTGGCCGACGGGTGAGGGCTGGACGCCCTCGGTGACGATCAGCCCGGCACCGGCGCGCTGCGCGTAGTAGGCCGCCATCAGCTCCGTCGGTTCCGCGCCGGGCCCGTACGCGCGGCTGCGGGTCATCGGCGCCATCACGACGCGGTTCGCCAGGTGCCTGCCGCCCAGGACGAGCGGGTCGAAAGCAGTGGTCATGGGTCTCTCCTCGGGATGAGTGGCGTTCCGCGGGCCGAACGCACCTTGCCCGCGCCAGCGATTACCTGTCCGAACAAGTAAATCACCTGTCCGAACAAGTAAATGTCGCCGGTCCATTCCCGGGATCACGCACGAAGTACGCAGCAACCTATCTACCTGCGCTTATACACCTCGGCAGGTTGATTCATCCGCGGGAGACGCAGGGCAGAAGGTAGGGTCACACTGTCCAAGCAGGAGAGTGAGGAAGTGTTGGCAGAGTCCAGACGGGAAGCCGAGTCGGCTTCCGGGGTGACGGAGCAGGCGGCCACCGTCCCGGTCCCGGGCGCGGCCGGCAGCGGGCCGATCAGTCACGCGATCTTCCGCCTGGCTCGTCTGCACCGCATGTTCGCCGGGCAGCTGCTGCGCCGCATCGGCCTGCACCCGGGCCAGGAGCTGGTCATGATGCACCTGTGGGAACTCGGCCCCCAGCGGCAGATCGACCTGGTACGCCTCATGGACTCCGACGCCGCCACCATGACCCGCACGGTCCGACGCCTGGAGCAGGCCGGCTTCGTCCGCCGCCGACCCTCGCCCACCGACAAGCGCGCCTCGCTCATCGAACCCACGGCGGCCAGCCATGCCCTGCGCCGGGAGGTCGAGCGGGTCTGGAGCCAGCTCGAGGACATCTCGACGACGGGCCTCTCCGACGACGAGCGCGCCGACGCGCTCGCCACCCTGGAACGTCTGGAGCAGAACCTCGTACGGGCCGCTGCCGCACCCTCGTGCGCCGACACGGAGCGCTGACCGCGCGTATCCGGTCCGCCCCTCCCCCCGGCCCGGCCCCCGCTTTCGCGTGCCGTGCAACGGCCTCACGCCGGTGCGCGGTTCACGTCGTACGGGCGGATTCGCGGGCGGCTGCCCCCTGCCCTGCCCCGCAGCAGGAATCTCGGTGACCGGCTACAAGCGCTCGTCGTTCTCGCCTGTGCGGCCGGATATCCGGACGACCGCGGTCCCGCCGTCCAGATCCACCGTCGTCCTGTTCGGCGGCACCCCGTCCTCCTCGTCGTCGCGCAGCAGGAGCGCCGACTGGCGCTCCTTCAGCTCGGTCTGCTTGCCCGGCGAAAGACTCGCGTGCAGTTGCTCGAACCCGGTCGCCGATATCTGGCCCTGACGCGCTCCGTTCCGCCACGGCAGGAGGCCCGCGCCGCCCATACGCAACAGGACCTGGTCGACGAAGGCCAGCGCGGTCAGCAGGATGACCAGTCCAGGCAAGGTCATGAAGACGAGGAACGCCATGCCCTCAGTATCCGGGCGAGGCCGACCCGCGCGGTACGGCGTGCGCATGACGGGCACGGTCAGCTCAGCCACACCGGCTGAGGCGTCCTCTGCGCGAGTTCACGTACGACGTGTGCGCCGCCCGGGACGCGGGCGCCGCCATCCAGCAGGGCGCACCATCGAGCCTCCCCCTAAAACGAATTCCCAGCTTTAGCTGCTACAGGTGTCGTGGCGACCGGAGCGAGCCGGCCGAGCCCACCGGTGACGATGGAGCGCGTCGATCCCTGCACGGAAACCTCCGCCCGGGACGCCATCGGCCAACTCGAGCACGGGCCGCCCAGCGAGCCGCCCAGCGAGCCGCCTCTTGCGCGGTGAACCGAATGCCCCCCGTTGACGTTCCCCCTGATCGGCAGGCTACGGGCAACCCCGACACCAAAAGCTATCAATTTGCTTTAAGCGCCCTCGGAGATCTACGCTGCTTAAAGCAAACGGTTAGCTTTAATCGAAGGAGTCCCATGCCCAGCGCCACAACAGGCGCACCTCTGCGGGCCGTTCACCCCACCCGCAGCCGCACTACTGCCTTCTTCCTCTACGCGTCGGTGCTCGCGACGCTTCTCGCCGCATCCAGCGCGCCGACCCCCCTCTACCCCGTCTACCAGGACCAGTGGCACCTGTCCGCCTCCACCGTCACCGTGGTGTTCAGCGCCTACGCCCTGGCCCTCCTGCTGGCCCTTCTCACCACCGGCACCCTCTCCGACCACCTGGGACGACGCCCCGTCCTGACAGGGGCCCTGTTACTTGCCGCCGCCTCCATGACCCTGCTCGCCACCGCAGAATCCTCCGGCTCCCTCATCGCCGCGCGCATCCTCCAGGGAGTGGCGACAGGCACGGCCACCAGCGCCGCCGGGGCGGCCCTCCTCGATCTGCACGACCCCCGCCGCCCAGGCCGATCCACCCTCACGAACAGCATCACCCCGGTCGCCGGTATGGCCGCCGGCGTGCTGATCTCCACCCTCCTCGTCCAGGTCGCACCCGCGCCCACGACCACGGTCTACCTCCTGATGGCGCTCCTGTTCGCGGCCCAGGCGATCGCGATCACCTTCACCGTCGAGACGGCCGACAGGCCGTCGGGGGGCAGACCGTCGGATGTGTGGCACTCACTGCGGCCGAGCCTCACCCTCCCCGCCTCCGCACGCCGCGCCCTGCTCCTCGTCGGTCCTGGAGTGATCTCCGTCTGGGCGCTCGGCGGTTTCTACTCCTCCCTCGGCCCCTCGCTCGTACGCCTCGTGGACAGCGATGCCCCCCGGGCAGCAGGTGGAATGATCTTCTTCACCGTCGCCACCGCGGCCGCACTCGCCGTGTGGATGCTGCGACGCACGAGCCCGCTCGTCGCCACCGCCTCCGGCTGCCTGGCGATCATCCCCGCCGCGGCCCTGACCCTGAGCGGTCTGCACGGCGCGGGCCTGACCGCCCTCTTCACCGGAGCGGCCCTGGCCGGCCTCGCCTTCGGCGCGGTGTCCCAGGGGGCGCTCGGCCTGATCCTCGCCTCGCTCGACAGCAGGTACCGAGCAGGAACGCTGGGCGCCTACTACGTCCTCAGCTACCTCTCCATGAGCCTGCCCGCCATCGCCGCCGGAGTCGCGACCCAGCGCTTCGGACTGCGCACCGCCTCCCATGCCTACGCCGTGGCAGTCACCCTCCTCGCCGTCACGGCGATGACGACGCTCGCCGCGGCGCGGCGCAGGACTTCACCTCGCCCCGCAATCGCCCCCGCCTCATCCGGACGTGAAGACGAAGACACGAAGGAAACAGCCCATGTACACACCACCGCCCGCCCCCACCCCCTCCTGGGCCGTGGGCGACATCACCGTCCACCGCATCGACGAGGTCGCCCTGCCGCCCCAGACCGGATCCTGGCTGCTACCGGGCGCAACCACCGACGTCGTGGCTGAGCACGACTGGCTCCGCCCCGACTTCGCCGACCACGAAGGGGTCCTGCGCATCCACAGCCAGTCGTTCGCTCTCGAAACAGGCGGGCTGCGCGTACTCGTCGACACCGGAATCGGCAACCAGAAGACACGCACCAACCCGGCCTGGCACCACATGCAGAGGGACTACCTCGAGCACCTCACCGCGGCCGGTTTCCCGCCGGACTCCGTCGACCTGGTGATCCTCACCCATCTGCACACCGATCACGTCGGCTGGAACACCCACCAGGTGAACGGCGAATGGGTCCCCACCTTCCCCAACGCCCGCTATGTCACCTCCCGCACCGAGCGGGAGTTCTGGGCCGGGTACGAGATGGACGAGGCGCGCACGCAGATGTTCGACGACTCGGTGCTCCCCGTCGAGGACGCAGGACTGCTCGACCTCGTCGACGTGCCGGAGGAAGGCCCGGAGAAGGGTGTCGACGTGGCCCACGGGCTGCGCCTGCTTCCCACACCCGGACACACCCCAGGCCATATCGCGTTGCAGATCAGCAGCGGGGGCGACACGGCCCTGATCACAGGCGACTGCATCCACCACCCCGTCCAGTTCGCGCACCCGGCCATCGGCAGCTGCGTCGACATCGACCCCGAGCAGGCCGGGGCGACCCGACGCGAACTGCTCGGCAGGCTCGCCGACACGGGGGCCCTCGTGCTGGGCACGCACTTCCCTCCGCCCACTGCCGGGCGCGTCATCACCCACGGGGAGGCCTACCGGCTGTCCCCCGTCCCCGCCGCCCCGCGCGTCTCGCGGTAACGGGCCGCATAGCCCCGGCCAGGGGAGTCGCGGAGGCTCGAGGCTCACCCCAGAGTGCCAGGCGATTTTTATGACGAGGGTAAGATTCTCCGCATGGAGACGAGAGCGAGCGCCCCGGCGGGCGCCACGGCCCAGCTGGGCCTGCGGGAGGCCAAGAAGCAGGAGACGCGCCAGCTGATCTCCGACCATGCGACACGGCTCTTCATCGAGCAGGGCTTCGAGAACACCACCATCGCCGAAATCGCGGCCGCTGCCCGCGTCGCGAAGAAGACGGTGACCAACTACTTCGCCCGCAAAGAGGACTTGGCCCTCGACCACCAGGACGAGTTCATCGCCGCACCCGCGCGCACGGTGGCGTCCCGGCGCCCCGGCGAATCCGCCCTCGCGGCACTTCGCCGTGCCTTCGAGGACGCCGTCGCGACGCAGGACCCGGTGGCGGGGTTCGCCGGCCCGGTCTTCTCACGCATGGTCGCCGACAGCCCCACCCTGTCGGTGTGCCTGCGGGGCCTGCACGACCAGCGCGAACAGGCACTGGCCGAGGCCCTCGCCGAGGCCACCGGTTCACCGAAGGACGACATCACCGTCCGCACGGTTGCCGGAGTGATCGGCGCCGTGCACCGCGTCCTCTTCCAGCGCATCCAGGACCTGACCCTTGCCGGGCACACCAACGACGAGATCGCCGAGACCGTCGCGCCGGAAGCGGCGCGCGCCTTCGGCCTTCTCGCACCGGCCCTCGACGATTACGCGATCGCCTGAACGCGGCCGGGACACGACCCGGTGTGACCGGGTCTGCCCGGCCGGCGAAGGCGAGCTGGGCGACGGGTCGACGCGTATCCACAAGGCCGAGCAGCGCCGCCCTGACGTGCCGGTCAGGAAGCCGGGGCCGAGGAGGACCCGCTCCCGGACTGCCGGCAGGTGAGTTTCATCTGTGCCGCCGCATGATGGGCCCCCACCTTGGACGCCCGGCCCCAGTCACGGCCCCGGTCGAGGAGCTGCACGGCGAAGTCGGTACCGCCCTTGACCTCGTAGCTCCCGACGGACACCAGACTGCCGCGGTGGGCGATCTGGCTGACACCGAAGCCCGTATAGCCGGAGCCGGTGTCGTCGGGGTCGGCGAGCACACGGTAGAGGGTCGGATCGCCTGCCACATCCGTGGCGCGCGAGGTGCGGGGGACATAGACGGCGAGCGAACACCGCTCGTAGGACCGGTCGAGCTTCCAGCTCCAGACCGCCGACGACCCCTTGTCGCGGTTCGCACTGCCGGACATGGGGACGGCGGAGAAGCTGCCGTCACAGGAATCGTCCTTCCGGCCTCCGGACGACACCGTGTACCAGGCGGCGTCGCCGTTCTCGAAGCGGCCGACCTCGCGGTACCCGCCCGTGGTGCAGCCGGGCCCCGCCCACTGGTTGAAGCCATCGGGGCTCGGGGCCGGCAGTGCGGTCGGCCCGACGCGGATCGGGGCGCCGCCGCCCACGATGTCGTCATCGGATGCCTCGGCTCCCTGGCCCTCGCCCTTCCCGCCGCCGTCGCCACCGTCGGACCCCGTGAACATCGCGGCCGCCCCGATGAAGCAGCCCAGGACGACCACGACCCCGGCAGCGAGCAGACCCGTGCGGAGCCGGGTGACCGTCGACAGCGTGAGCCTCGCGCGTCCTTCCCCGTCGCCGCCCTGCTCTCCGTCGTCCGTCTCGCCGCCGTCTGCCTGGCGGGCTCCCGCCCCGGGAACGACCGCCGCGAAACCGGCCGTCCGCGGGCCGAACTCCGAAGAGCCGAAAGCAGCGGAGCCGAAAGTGGGGGAGTCGAAGATTTCGGGGCCGTACTTTGCCGGGTCGTATGCCTCCTGGCCGTATGCCTCAGGGCCGGACGGCTCCGGCCCCGTCGTCCTGGGACCGCTCGTCCCGGGACCGCTCGTCCCCGAACCCGACGCCCCAGGCCCTGCCGTCCCCGGTCCTGCCGTCCCCGGATCTGCCGTCTCCGAGCCGGGTGCCTCGGGGGCGGTGGGCGCCGGACCTGCCTTCCCGGGAGCGAACCATGGCGCGCCTGGGTCCGGGAGGCCCTGGATCGCAAATCCACATTCAGGGCAACTTGTACCTGGCAATGAGCGGTACCGCTCACTGCCACACCTTTCGCACGCCATAGCAGCTCACTATGCATGACGCGGATAGACGACGAGGGGCGAACGCCCACACGAACGCGCCACTCGTACGCGGGGAAAACGCGTGGTCACAGGCCGTTAGGTGCTGCGGTCCACACATCTATGCGCCGTCGCGCGATGCGCAGCGCCCCGGTTCTGGACGCCCCTGCCCCGCCCCCGCCCACGGGCCGGATCGTCAACTACCCCTCCACCACCGGCGGATCGCGGATCCTTACCACCGGGTTTGACCTTGCCCCTGGGGCAGGGGCCACCGTCCTCGTACCGGGCGGACAGCACAGGAACCCACCGTCCGGTGACGGAGGATGGGACCGTGCACGACGACGACCCGCTGCTGACGATCGGGGCCTTCGCGACCCGGGCCCGGCTTTCGCCCAAGGCCCTGCGTCTGTACGACCGCCTCGGCCTCCTCGCCCCCGCCCATGTCGACGAGACGACCGGCTACCGCTGGTACCGCGCCGATCAGGTGGAGCGCGCCCGGCTCGTCGCCCTGCTGCGGCAGATCGACATGCCGCTGGCGCGGATCGCCGAGGTGGTCGCCCTGTCCGGGCCCGAGGGCGCGCAGGCCGTGGCCGCGTACTGGGCGGAAGTCGACGAGCGCCGGGCCCGGCAGGCCGCCCTCGTGGCCCACCTCCGTGACCGACTCTCGGGCAGGAGGCCCACGATGTACGACATCAGGACATGCGACGTACCGGAGCAGACGGTGCTCGCCGAACGCAAGCATCTCCTCGCCGACGACCTCCCCCGCTGGATCCCCTCGGCCTTCGACCGGCTGACACGGGCCGCTGCGGAGTGCGGGGGCGTCGCGGGAATCCCGTTCGTGGCGTACCACGCCGAGGTGACCCCGGACAGCGACGGACCGGCGGAGGCCTGCGTCCCGGTCGGCGACGCGCGGGCGGCCGAGGAATGGGCGGCGGCGAACGGCCGCGGCGGCATCGTGGTGCGGGTGGAGCCCGCTCAGCGGCTGGTGTTCACCCGGATCACCAAGGCTCAGGTCGCGCACCCGCAGATCCTCTCCGCGTTCGACGCCGTCGAGGACTACGTCACGCGCGAGGGCCTGACCGTCACAGGGCCCTGCCGCGAGGTGTACTTCGCGGACTGGGACGCGGCCTCGCCGACGGACGAGGTGTGTGACATCGCCTTCCCGGTGGCCTGACCTCCGGGCTCCGGGCCCGACCTCCAGGCCCGACGGCCCGACCTCCGGGCCCGACCTCCGGAAGCCCGAGGGCGGGCGGGCCCGCTCAGCGCGGCCCGCTCAGCTCCTCGGGGCACGGTGTCCCGCGGGGCAGCTGGTACTTCGCCGCCAGCCGGTACACCCCGGGCCGGGGGGCGATGAGTTCCGTCCACTCGTCGCCCTCCGCGTCCTCCTCCGCCTTCACCAGGCAGCCCGCCACATTGACGAAGGTGCGCGGCAGACTGTCGTCCTCCCTGGCCTTCGACGCCTCCGTCTCCCGCGGCTGTTCCACTCCGCGACCGTGCTGGTCCACGAGGCCGAGCCAGGGCGAGTACGGGATCCGCACCAGCACCCGGCCCGCCGAGCGCACATGGATCGTCAGGTCCCCCGCGGCGGCCCGGTCCACCGTCGCCGGCGGATCGGCCAGCGGCATCGGGTCACGGACCGCGAAGAGCTGCCAGTTCTCGTCGGCCCAGATCGGCTGCAGATAGGGCTGCCCGCGCCCGACGAGCTTCGCCTCCTGGCCGCCGCCCGCATCGGGTGTGCCCATGGGCAGGACGACATAGTGCACCGCCCAGCGATCGAGCCATTCGCGGTAGTTGTCGGCGTTGAGGGTGTCGTCGTAGAAGACAGGGTTGCGCTCCATGTCGGCCTGGCGGTTCCAGCCGCGGGCGAGATTGACGTACGGCGCGAGCGCCGACGCCTCCCGGTGGCTGCTGGCCGGGACGACCTCGACCCGGCCCTTGTCCGCGTCGACCTGCTGGAGCTGGTTGACCAGCGGGGCGAGCTCACGCGTCCAGGAAGCGGCCGGCGCCGTGCGCACGATGTCCACGACGCTGTTGGTGGCGATCCACACGTTGAGCCCGGCGAAGGCCACCAGCACCGCGTACCACGTGCGGGTGCCACGGCCTGCGTACGGGAGCGCCGCGAGCAGCACCACACCCGCGAACAGCATGGCGAGCCGCGAGACGTTGGAGCCGATCTGGGAGTCGACCAGGAAGGTGAGGAGGGTGCCGGCGGCGTAGACGGCCGCGGCGGTACGGACCGTCCGCCACTGCTTCGGTACGAGGACGAGGACCAGGACCCCGAAGAGGAACGGCAGCGATGTCGACGCCACCGACATCGGCTGCGTACCCGAGAACGGGAACAGCCAGGCGGACAGCGCCACGACCACGGCCGGCGCGAGGCCGAGGGCGTAGGCACCCGGGCGTCGTTTGTTGAGGAAGAGCGCCGCGGCGACCACCCCGAGGAACAGCCCGGCGACCGGGCTGGACGCGGTCGCGAGTCCCGCGAGCGGGGCGGCGGCCGCCGCCTTGGCCCAGCGTTTGTGGCGCCATCGGTGGGGCCAGCAGAACACCGACGCGACGGCGCCCAGCGCGAACAGCATGCCCAGACCGAAAGTGACCCGCCCGGACAGTGCGTTGCACAGGAACGCGAAGAGTCCGGCGAACGCGCAGGCCAGCGGATTGCGCACGGCGCGCACGCGCATCAGGATCAGCGCGGTCAGGGCCGCCGACAGGGTGCCGACGACCATCATCGTCGTCCGCACGCCCAGCACGGACATCAGGTACGGGGACACCACGCTGTACGAGACGGGGTGCATGCCGCCGTACCAGGCGAGGTTGTACGCGGAGTCGGGGTGCCGCCCGACGAACTCCGCCCAGGCGTCCTGGGCGGCGATGTCGCCTCCGCTGTTCGCGAAGGCGAGGAACCACACGACGTGCAGGAGGGCGGCGGTGGCGGTGACGACCGCGACGGGATGCCCGAGGAGGCGCCGTGTCCGCTGCCGGATGCTGCCGGGGGCGTCGGGCGCGAGCGCCTGGTCGGCGTACGCCGGCGTCGGCTCAGCGGTGATCACTTCTGTTCTCCCCGTCGTCCGTCCAACGTGCCGGACCCGGTCCGACCCCTTGTGTACGGGGACGCTTCACGGAGCTGTCACGTTGCCCGGACGCTAGCACGCGAGTTCTGGCATGACAGCCAGCACCTATGCCGCGGCGCCGGCGCAGAGGGTCCTCTGCGCCGGCGCCGTCGGCCGGGTGTCAACCGAGACGGGCCAGCTTCGCCACGGCGCTGGGCTCCACGAGCTCGTTCTTCAGGGCCACCGGCACCGCCACCTGGCCGGTGCCCTCGCCGACGGTCAGCGAGCCGACGACCGTGCCCGCCTTGGCCGCGTGCGGCAGCGTCTTGCCGCCGTTCGTCAGCTTCAGCTTGACGGTGAGGCCCGACCAGCCCACCGCCGCCATGTCCTTGGTGGCGACGAGCGGGACCGAACCGCCGAGACCGTCCTCGACCGAGCCGACGACCTGCCCCTTCTTGACGACGGCCGCCGAGGTGACCGCCTTCTGGGCGCCCTTGATGAGCTTGAGGCTGTCATCGAGCGAGGCGGTGAGCTTCTCGTCCAGCGTGCCGCCGCGCTGGATGCCGAAGACGGCACCGTAGATCCGGCGGGACTTGCCGTCGACGACGGTGCTGGCGGACCAGAGAAGACAGCCGCCGGCCGGGGTCGAGGATCCGGTCTTGATGCCGTTCACACCGGGGTTCAGCAGGATCTTGTTGACGTTGTAGATCTTCTTGTCGATGCCCTCGATCGTGACGTCGGGCATGTCGACGATCTCCCTGAAGACCTCGTTCTGCATGACCGCCTTGGCCAGCTTCAGCTGGTCCGTGGCGGTCGACACGGTCGAGGAGCGCAGTCCGCTCGGGTCCGTGTACGTGGTGTCGTTCATGCCGAGCTCCTTGGCCGCGGCATTCATCTTCTCGACGAACGCGGCCTCGGATCCGGAGTCCCAGCGGGCGAGGAGCCGTGCCGCGTTGTTCCCGGACGGGATCATCAGCAGCTGAAGCATCTGCTTCTCGGTGAACTTCTGGCCCGCGCGGATGGGGGCCGTCGACTCGTCCGTGGCCCTGGACTCCTCCTCGGCCTTCTGGTCCACCTCGATCATCGGCCCGGTCTGGTCGCCCTTGAGCGGATGGCTCCTGAGGATCAGATAGGCCGTCATCGTCTTCGTGACGCTCGCGATCGGGGCAGGCTTCTGCGCACCGCCGGTGCCCAGGCTGCCGAGGCCCTCGACCTCGACGGCCGACTGGCCCTCGGTGGGCCACGGCAGGGCGGCCTCCTCGCCCTCGAAGGTGTACTCGGACTTGGCGGTCAGCTCGAGGGCGGGATCGGGAAGCGGGCGCACCATCTGCACGATCGCAAAGACGATCAGCAGGAGCACGACCAGCGGCGTCCAGATCCGGACCCGCCTGAGCGCCGTACGGACCGGGGTCTGCGGGGGCGGCGGCGTGTTGGTCAGCTCGGCGAGCAGATCGAGCGGGGGCTTCGGCGGCAGCGGCTGCTGCTTGGTCCGCTCGGGTTCGCTGAGGGAGACGGTGGATTCGGGAGCAGGGGATGCGGACGGAGCCGTGGAAGGCGACGGAGCCGTGGAAGGCGAGGTCGCGGTCCGTGCGGCCGGCGCGGACCGTTCCGGAGCCCCGGAAGGGGCCGACGGCGCGGCCGAACGGGCCGCGGGCGTTGCAGGTGCCGCAGGTGCCGCGGGCGCCGCGGATGAATCGTCACGGCGCAGCGGAACGAACTTGCTGGTCCGCTCACTCGCCGACTCCGGCTTCGCCCCGGGCTGGGATGTGGGTCCCGGCTCCGACGTCGGCCGGGTGATCTTGAGTGCCGTGGTCGGCTGGTCGACGGCCCGGCGCACGGGTGCCTTGAACACGGCCGTCGGCTGGTCCACCGGTTGGTCGGTCCGGCCCGCCTTCTCGGCGGAAGGCGCGGCAGGGCCGTCTTCGGTTGCCCGGGAGGCGGCGCCGCCCTTGTTGGTGTCACTCCCGCCGGAGTCGCCCTTGCCGGAGTCGCCCTCGGCGGCTGCGCCGCCTTCGGTGGACGTGCCGTCCTCGGTGGCGTCTTCCCGAGTTGTGGCGTCACTCTCGGGCTCCGTGGTGTCGCCGTCGGGGGCCGCGGTACCAGTGGAGGTGCCGGCGTCATCCGCCGCTCGGGCCGCGTCCGCGTCCGCGTCCGCGTCGGCGTCCTCGTCGTCGGTCTCGTCGGCCGCGGGCTCGTCCACGGAAGTGCGCTCGTCGTCCGTGGCGTCGGCGAAGGCGTCGTCCGTGGCGTCGGTTTCCGCCTCAGCGGACTCACGAGCCTCACCGGAGTCGCCGGACTCGCCGCCGTCGCCGGCCTTTTCGCCGTCCGCCGCTTCCTGCGCCCCGGCGGGCTCCTCCACGTCGTGGCCCGCGCCGGCGTCGTCTCCGTCCGACTGCGCGCTCTCCGCCTTCGTGCTCGCCGCCTCCGCGGCGGCAGGCTCGTCGGTCGTGGAGGCGCCCTCCCCCGCCGCCTCCACGCCGTTTGCGTCGTCGCTCTTCGCGTCGTCGGCGCCGTTCGCGTCGTCGTCCGCCGTCGACACCCAGGCGGCCACGGCCTTCCGCAGCCGCGCGTCGTCACCGCCCGAAGCGGTGTCCGACCGCGCGCCCGGGGACGCGTCGCCGTCAGGGCCTGCGTCGGCGTCGGCATCCGGGGACGTGGTCCCGTTCCCGTTCGCGGCCACAGCCGTGCTCACGGATGCCCCGGAACCGGAAGCCGGTTCCGAGTCGTCCTGATCAGTGCGCGACGGCAGTGTCCTGAACACCGCCGTCGCCTGGTCGACACGCCCCTCCGGCGGATCCCCCTCCGCACGGACCATGGCAAGCCTCGGATCGCTTTCGCCCGAAGCAGTCTCCCCCGACGACTTCTGGTGCTCCGACTTGTCGGGGGACTCGCCCGCCACCGTGCCTCCTTCATGCCTGTCCGCCGCCTACGACGACTGTCCGAACCATCTACCAGTGTCCTGTGTGAGCGCTTGGCCCCTCTGCTAGACGAGAACGACATACCTGCCGGTTCCATCACGAAGCACCCAGGCACTCTCGACAGACCAATGTGAGAGGCGTCACCCTGTCATTCATCCACGCGGGGAGGCATGGATGGGCAGGAGCCGCAGAACAATTCCGGAGGAGCTTCTGCTGCTCGCTCTGGACCCGGCCACGGGTACCACAGCGCAGCCGCAGTCGCTCGACCTCGGCCTGGCCGGAGCACAGCTAGTGGAGCTGGCCCTGGCAGGACGGATAGCCCCTGACGGGGATCGTATCGCCGTGGTGATGCCACGGCCGACTGGAGATCCGACACTGGACTCCGCACTGGAGCTGCTGCGCAGACGCGGCAGCCCGGTTCGGGCTGTCCACTGGATTGGCGGGCCCCGGCTGGGACTCCGCCAGACCTACCTCTCGCATCTGGAGCGATGCGGCATGGTGCATGCCGTGGAGGGCCAGATGTGCGGGGTACTGCCGACGACTCGCTACCAGGCGACGGACACGGCGATCAGCCGGGAGATCAGGTCCCGGCTGGACAGTGCGATCCGCACCGGCGTGCCGCCGGACCCGCGGACCGCGGCGCTCGCCGCACTGGCCCACGCGGTCGGTCTCGGCAAGCACCTCTACCCGGGGAACGAAGGGCGTTCGTCGCGCTCCCGGCTCCGGGACCTGATCAGGCACGACCCGATGGGCGGTCTCGTGGCGCACGCCGTCATGGACGTCCAGAACGGTGCGGCCGCACAGCCGCGCCGTAACTCCGCAGCGAGCAGCCGCCCGTCGGCCGCTCCGGTGCCACAGCACCGGGGGAGCATGGCCCGCGCCGCCGTGCACTGATCCGCGACGGAGCCGGGTACCAGCACACGCACCGCCCGCGCACGGGGGCGGCGCGCAGCACGGCCGCATCCGCGCCGTTCGCTCCGCACCGCGCGCGTCCGCACCACACGGCAAGGGACGCACCGCACGCACGCATCCGCACCACGGCATCACCGCACTACAGCATCAGCGCACCTCGGCACATCAGTACGACACATCCGCGCCGCGGCACGAACCGCACCCTCTTCGTACCGCGGCACGATGGCACCCAGCACGCACGGCGTCAACAACACGCACACAAAACCCGGTTCGGGAGCCGCACGGAACGCGCGGGGCAGTCATGATGACTACCCCGCGCGTTCGCGTTGTTGCGCGTGTCGTCATTTTCCAGCGCAGCCAGCCGAGTTGGTGGCAGTCTGCTGAGACGTAGATACGCACAGCAACGTACAGAGACATCAGCAGCCGGAGGTGCAGTTCTCGTGGCGTCCAACGTCAACCCCACCGTCAGGCGCCGCCGCTTGGGCCAGGAGCTGCGCCGGCTCCGCGAACTCAAGGGCATGACCGCGGAGGAGGTGGCGGAGCGCCTGCTCGTCTCGCAGTCGAAGATCAGCCGCCTCGAGAACGGCCGCCGCTCGATCAGCCAGCGCGACGTCCGCGACCTGTGCGGGGTGTACGAGGTCGAGGACCACCGGGTCGTCGAATCACTCATGCAGATGGCCAAGGACTCCCGCCAGCAGGGCTGGTGGCATGCCTTCGGCGACATCCCGTACAGCGTCTACATCGGCCTGGAGACGGACGCGGCTTCGCTGCGCGTCTACGAACCCCAGATCGTGCCCGGTCTGCTCCAGACCCGGCAGTACGCGGAGGCGCTCATCTCCGGCGCGCTGCCCGAAACTCCCGTCAGCGACGTCGAGAAGCGGGTGCAGGTCAGGATGCGCAGACAGGAGCGCGTCGTCGGGCCGGACAATCCGCTGCGGCTGTGGGCCGTGGTCGACGAGGCCGCGCTGCGCAGGGTGGTGGGCAACGAGCAGCTGATGCGGGACCAGCTGGAGTTCCTGGTCGAGCAGTCACAACTGCCCCATGTCACGGTGCAGGTGCTGCCGTTCACCATGGGCGCCCATCCCGGCATCACGGGTCACTACGCGGTCCTCGAGTTCCCCGACGCCTCGGATTCGAGCGTCGTCTACATCGAGGGCGTCACCAGCGACCTGTATCTGGAGAAGGCGAACGACGTCCACAAGTACACCGTGATGTACGAGCACTTGCGTGCGCAGGCGCTGAACGTCGACCAGACACGGCAGTTCATCGCGGACATCGCCAAGGGGTACGCCAAGTGACATCCGGGTAGCCAGTGTGAAGAGGGGCGCACGGTACACGGTGGAAACCGTTTGCCGGAAGCACATCGTGGAATATGCCATCCGGTCGGGTGAAGGGTCATTCTCAGCCACCGACCCTGCCAAGTAGCGTCGTGATCACGCCGTCAAGCACCGAGTACGTCGACGGCGACGACCGACCTGGAACCGGAGACACACATGGCTATTCACAAGGGCGCCCTGGACAACTGGACCAAGTCCTCCTACTCCGGAGGTAACGGCGCATGCATCGAGGTCAAGTCCCCCATTGAGGACGCGATCGCGGTGCGGGACTCCAAGGTCCCCGCCGGCCCCTCCCTCACCTTCGTCCCGGACTCGTGGAACGCCTTCGTCCACGAGGTGAGCAAGGGTTCGCTCTAAGCTCTCACGCGAACCGGCGAACACCGGATCGGGGCGCAGATCGAGCGCAGATCGAGCGCAGATCGCGCACTGGGCGGAACGCCGGATCGGAGCACCGGGCGGAACGCCGGATCCGATGACAGAGCCCTCTCGACTGGTCCGCCGTCCCGGCCGAGGGGGCTCGGCCTATGTCCTCATGACCGGCTCATCGGCACAACCGGTCCGTCCGGGGCACCCAACCAGCGAATCCCTCAGCGCAGCTGGTCCACATAGCGGTCCGTGCCGGGCACCGTCGGGATGAACGGCGCGACCAGCTCCACCCTCCCCAGCTCCCCCGCGTCGAGATCCGCGAAGTGCCCCTCCCAGCACTCCCGCGGGTCCCGCTCCAGGAACCAGAGCAGCGTCAGCCGTGTGTCAACGCCTTCCACCTGCTTGACGTACGACATCCGCTCCAGCGGCAGCGGTGTCGGCCGGAAGACCGTCACCATGGCCGCGGGCGAGCCCGCGAGCCGTTTGGGCAACTCGCGTGATCGCAGCCGGTCGAGCAGCTCGGCCCGCCGCTCGGGCTCTTCCGCGTCGATGACCTCGACGACCAGTCCCGCGTAGGGGTGGTCCAGGGCGTGGTAGTCGCGCGGGCCCGCGGCGCCGTCACGGTAGACGGTCGCCACGTGGTCCTGGAAAGCGGTGAACACATGCGTACGGGCCTGGTGGACCCGGCCGTCGCGGTTCAGCCTCTTGTTGATGCCGACGGTCCACTTCATATGGTCGTCGTAGCGTCCCTCGGTGATCCAGTACGTGGAGATGTAACAGCCCGCCGTCACCGGCTGGGCGATCGCCGACTTCTCCGGGTACCGCAGCAGTTGCAGTTCGCGGGGCGCCACCCAGCGCCGGCCCGCGAACATCCACGGCATCGCCATCGCGCCCGCGTAGTAGTGGTCGTCCTCGTACCAGCGGTTGTACGCGTACTCGTGGCCGGGATGGGGCTCGACCATGGTGATCAGGGCATGACCGGGACGGACTCCGTAGGGGCCGACGGCGGCAAGCTCCGCGTACTGCTCGGACCGGGTGTCCTGTGTGTCTTCACTCATGACGCTCCCCTTCCTCCCTCTTCCTTCCTCCGGCGGACGGACCTACTCTGACGCTCCGTCAGATGGATGGCCAGATGGCTGACCGGAGTGACGACATGACGACAAGAGTGACGACCAGAGTCGGGAGCCGTCGGGATGCTGCTGCAGGGGAAGACCGTCATCGTCTCCGGCGTCGGAGCCGGTCTTGGGCACCAGGTCGCCGCCGCCGTGGTGAGGGACGGCGGCAATGCCGTGCTCGGTGCGCGCACGGAGGCGAACCTCGCCAAGACCGCCGCGCAGATCGACCCCACGGGCGCCCGTACCGCACTGCGCCCCACCGACATCACCGACGAGACGCAGTGCGAGGCGCTGGCGGCCCTCGCGGTCGAACGGTTCGGGCGGATCGACGCGGTCGTCCATGTGGCCGCCCTGGACGGCTATTTCGGCGGACTCCAGGACGCCGACTTCACGACCTGGCAGCAGGTCGTCGACGTCAATCTGCTGGGGACGCTGCGGATGACCCGGGCCTGTCTGCCGGCCCTGAAGGAGCAGGGCGGCTCCGTCGTCATCATCGGCACCCAGTCGGCGGTGGCCGCCCCCTCCCAGGTACGGCAGGCGGCGTACGCGGCGTCCAAGGGGGCGCTCACCTCGGCGATGTACTCGCTGGCGCAGGAGCTCGGCCCGCACCGGATCCGGGTCAACACCGTACTGCCCGGCTGGATGTGGGGACCGCCGGTGGAGGCGTACGTACAGTTCACCGCACACACCGAGGCGGTGCCCGAATCCGAGGTGCTCGACCGGCTGAACGCGCGGATGGCCCTGCCGGAGCTGGCCACGGACGGTGACGTCGCCGACGCGGTGGTGTTCATGGCCTCCGACCGGGCAAGGGCGATCACGGGACAGTCGCTGCTGGTCAACGCGGGGGAGCTGATGCGCTGACACAGCAGTACGGCCCCAGTACGGACGCGGCGATGCGCCGACGCGGCAACCGGGGGCAGAGCGGCCCCCGGGGCCCGGGCCCCGGTCAGCCTCGCGGGTAGCGCAGCAGCCAGCCCTGCGACGACGCCGCGGGACCGTGCAGGGCCGGGCCCTGGGTCATCTCCATGGCGAAGTCGTCCGCGAGCTCCAGGACGGTGGCCCGGCCCTCGAGCTCCGCGAGCCAGGCCGGAGGCAGCGCCGTCTCCCCGTGCATGGCGCCGAGGAGGGCGCCGCAGAGCGCGCCGGTGATGTGCGAAGCACCGTCGTGGTTGACGGCGAGACGCAGGCCGTGCCGGATGTCCTCGCCGACGAGCGTGCAGTAGACGGCCACGGCGAGCGCGTCCTCGGCGTTCTCCGGATTGCCCAGGGCCGCGACCCGGGCCGGGCTGGGAATGCCCTGGCGCACGGCACCGAGGGCCTGCTTCAGCGCATCGGTCACCATCTGGTGGCCCGGGCGGGAGGCGAGCAGGGCGAGCGCGCGCTGGACAGAGCCGTCGACGGTCTCACCGCGTGCGAGCCCGTGCACGATCACCGCGAAGGCGCCGGCCGACAGATATGCGGTCGGGTGCCCGTGGGTCTGGGTCGCGCACTCCACGGCGAGCTGGCAGACCAGCTGCGGCTCCCAGCCCACCAGCAGTCCGAAGGGCGCCGAGCGGAGGACGGCGCCGGCGTCACGGGCCGTGGGGTTCTTGGGCTTGTCCAGAGTGCCGAGGGTCTCGTCGTCGAGTCCGCCGAGGCTGGCCGGGTGGGGGTCGCGACGGGTGTAGAGCCACTCCTCGCGGGCGAGCCAGCCGTTGTCCTTACGGCGCTCGTCCGGGCCCCAGTCGCGCTGTGTGGCCGCCCAGCGCAGATAGGCCCGGTGCACATCGGTGGGCGGGTGCCAGGCACCCGTGTCCCGGCGCACCTGGGCGCGTATGAGGCCGTCGACGGTGAAGAGGGTCAGCTGGGTGGCTGCGGTGACGGCGCCCCGCCGGCCGTACGCGGGTACGAAGTCCCCGACGCCGTCGGGCCCGTGGACGCTGCGCAGCTCGTCGACGGTCTGCCCCGCGACCCCGGCGCCGAGAGCGTCGCCGATGGCGCCGCCCAGCAGACAGCCGCGTACCCGGGCACGGAAATCCTGCTGCTCGGCACGGCCCCAGACGGCTGTGGCTGCTGTGGTCACGCGGGGTTCCCTCCTCATTCGTGCCCAGCACTGTAATCGACCGAGAGAGATCGCTTCATGGGCGCAATCAAGCCGGAACGGTGCGTGACTGGTCGTCCGTCTCGCCGGGTTTGATCGCCGTTCTCCGTCTGGTTCCGCTTATGTCATGACCCGCTGCCGCACGCGGGGCATGCCTCCGGTGACGCGTGCGAACCCCTCTGCCGTACGTGGCCCCGTCCCGGCGTCGCCGCGTCACAGCGAAGCAGCGCCGCTCCACCGGATCACCAGACCGAATACCCCCACATACCCTTCACCGGGCCGCCCGGCCGCGGTCGCCAAAAAGACCGGTACGGCGGAGCCACACGCCCCGGAACCGCCGGCGCGAAGCCACCCCACCCTCAGCGTCCTCGCATTCCGCTTCCGTCACTTCGGGCCAAAGCATTCCGTTCCGGAGTCGCCCGCAACCGGGACCGCCCGGAGCCTCCCCGAAACGGCAACGGGGCCTCCCGCAACCAGGACACGCAGCCAGAACCGGCCAGAGCCACGCACGGCCACCCGGCACTGCCCGGAGCCGAGGCAACCCGTTCCGAAGCGGCCCGAAGCGGCGCGAAACCGCCCGGAGCCGCTGTACTCGGTCGGCTGTGCCCAGTCCGCCACGCCCGGTCCGCCATGCCCGGACGCTGTGCTCGGTCCGCCGTGCTCACTCCGTCGCACTCAGTCCGTCGCGCTCAGTCCGTCAGCACCGGAAGCAGCTCCGGCAGGTGCCCGTCCGACGCCGCCGCGGCCGCGATGCGCTCCTCGGACACCTCGCCGTAGAGCGTCGTGCGGGGCCTCGCGGGCCGCCCGGCGGCCTCCGCGATCGCGACCAGGTCCTGGACCGAGCGGTACGAGCCGTAGCTGGAGCCGGCCATCCGGGAGATGGTCTCCTCCATCAGCGTGCCGCCCAGGTCGTTCGCTCCCGAGCGAAGCATCTCCGCCGCACCGTCCGTGCCGAGTTTGACCCAACTTGTCTGGATATTCGGAATGTGGGGGTGGAGCAGCAGCCGGGCCATCGCCATCACGGCCCGGTTGTCACGGGTGGTCGGACCGGGCCTCGCGATACCCGCGAGATAGACCGGCGCGTTGGTGTGGATGAACGGAAGGGTCACGAACTCGGTGAAACCACCCGTTTCCTGCTGTATCCGGGAGAGCGTACGGAAGTGCCCGAGCCAGTGGCGGGGCTGGTCGACATGCCCGTACATCATGGTCGAACTGGAGCGGATGCCCAGCTCGTGCGCCGTGGTCACGACCTCGATCCAGGTGGCCGTGGGCAGCTTGCCCTTGGTCAGCACCCAGCGCACCTCGTCGTCGAGGATCTCCGCGGCCGTGCCCGGGATGGAGTCGAGGCCCGCTTCCTTCGCGGCCGTCAGCCACTCCCTGATCGACATTCCCGTCCTGGTCGCGCCGTTGACCACTTCCATCGGCGAGAAGGCGTGGACATGCATGCCGGGGACGCGTTCCTTCACGGCGCGGGCGATGTCGAAGTAGGCCGTGCCGGGCAGGTCCGGGTGGATTCCGCCCTGCATACAGACCTCGACGGCGCCGACGTCCCACGCCTGCTGCGCGCGGTCCGCGACCTGGCTCAGCGAGAGCGTGTAGGCGTCGGCGTCCGTGCGGCGCTGGGCGAAAGCGCAGAAACGGCAGCCGGTGTAGCAGACGTTGGTGAAGTTGATGTTGCGGGTGACGATGTACGTCACGTCGTCACCGACCGCCGCCTTGCGCACGTCGTCGGCGATACGGGTCAGGGCGTCCAGCGCCGGACCGTCCGCGTGCAGCAGCGCCAGGGCCTCGGCGTCGGTCAGCTTCGTGGGGTCGTCGGCGGCCGTCGCGAGGGCCCCGCGCACGTCCGTGTCGATGCGGGACGGCACCATGCCGGGCGCGGCGGCCTCGCGCAGTGCCTCCCAGTCCCCGTACACCTCGTCGAAGTCGTCCCGCCGGTCGCCCGTGCGCCCGTCGGTGTCGATGGTGCGGTGCAGATCGGTGCGCCCGGAGGAGGTGAAGGCCTCCTCGGGCTCCTGCCAGGGCAGCCCGACCGGCAGGGCCCGCTCGTCCGCCATGCCCGTGTCGGGGTCGGCCAGTGCCCGTACGTGCGGCAGCAGCCGCGGGTCCAGCCAGGGCTCGCCGCGCTTCACGAACTCCGGGTACACCGCGAGCCGTTCACGCAGCCGGAAGCCGGATGCCGCCGATCGCTCGGCGAGCGTGTCGATCTGCGGCCAGGGCCGCTCCGGGTTGACATGGTCGGGCGTGAGCGGAGACACCCCGCCCCAGTCGTCGATCCCGGCGGCGATCAGCCGCCCGTACTCGTCGTCCACGAGGTTCGGCGGCGCCTGCAGACAGCCCGAGGGGCCCATGATGTGCCGGGCGACGGCGATCGTCGCGACCAGGTCGTCCAGCTCGGCGTCCGGCATGCCGCGCATCGCCGTGTCCGGCTTGGCGCGGAAGTTCTGGATGATGAGCTCCTGGATGCCGTGGTAGGCCCGTGAGACGCGGCGTAGCGCGAACAGCGAATCCGCGCGCTCCTCGTACGTCTCGCCGATCCCGATGAGCAGTCCGCTCGTGAACGGCACCGAGCTGCGCCCGGCGTCCTCCAGCACCCGCAGCCGGACGGCGGGCTCCTTGTCGGGCGATCCGTAGTGCGGCCCGCCGGGCTCGCTCCACAGTCGCTCGGCGGTCGTCTCCAGCATCATCCCCATCGACGGCGCGACGGGCTTGAGCCGCTGGAAGTCCGTCCAGCTCATCACCCCGGGGTTGAGGTGGGGCAGCAGTCCGGTCTCCTCGAGGATGCGGATCGCCATGGCGCGGACGTACGCGATCGTGTCGTCGTACCCCTCGGCCTCCAGCCACTCCCGGGCCTCCGGCCAGCGGTCCTCCGGCTTGTCCCCGAGGGTGATCAGCGCTTCCTTGCAGCCCAGTGCGGCCCCTCGGCGGGCGATGTCCAGCACCTCGTCGGGCGACATGAACGCCCCCGTGGTCTTCGACACGGGAGGTGCCCCCTCCCTGGCCCGAGCACGGCGCAGCTTGCCGGGCACGGTCGCGAAGGTGCAGTAGTGGCACTTGTCCCGACAGAGCCGGGTGAGCGGGATGAACACGCTCTTGGAGTACGTGATGACACCGGGACGTCCCGCCGCCTCCAGCCCCGCGTCCCGCACCCGGGCCGCGGACGCGCACAGATCGTCGAGATCCGCCCCGCGCGCCTGCAGCAGCACGGCGGCCTCGGCGACATCGAGCGCGACACCGTCACGCGCCCGCCGCAGCGCACGGCGCATGGCGTTCTCGGTGGGACGTCCGGGCTGCCCCGCGGGCCGGCCTTCGGTCTCGTGGCGTCCGGGCTGGTGATCGGTCATGGACCGAGCATACGAGCGCGCTCGGACACCGAGGCTGTCACGGGTCACGTCGTATACGGCTTGTCCCCTCACAGGGCGCGGCCGATGAGGCGAATCCGCCGTTGCTTCAGCGACGGGTTCGCGCGAGAGCCGTCCCCACGCTTTGTGCCCCCTCTCCTCGGGCCGAGCCCTGGGGACCTGCGTTTCAAGCCACGGGGGCGCTTTCCGAGCAAACGAAGAAATGCGAACTGTCGTACGGTGGCGCCAAACTGCAGGGGTTCACGAACGGGGGTCCATCGGCATGGAGTTGCCAGCGGCGATCGCCGCTGCGCGCGAGGGGCGCGGCGACCCGGCGCGGCTGCTGGGCGAGTTCCGGCGCACTGCGGTACTCGCGCCCGTGGTGGACGGCGGGCTGATGTCCGCGGACCACGGCGGCATCCGATGGATCTACGCGTTCACGGACGAGTCGGCACTTGCCCGGTTCGCCCGGGCACGGGGTCGCGGTGACGCCGAGTGGGAGTACCTGTCGATCCTCGGGGCCCGACTCCTCGATGCGGTGCTCCCCACGCTCGACGGGCCGACGGGTATCGCGGTCAACGTCGCGGACGAGGACGGCTCGATGATGTTCCCGCCGGTGTCCGGGATCGTTCCCGACTCCATAGCGGTCGATGCGGGAAGCGGCGCATCGAATGCCGGGAGTCCTGCGCGCGGTCGGGACCTTGCGCGCGGTCGTGTGGAGGCTGCCCGATGAGCGGGAACAAGGACCTTGCGGTCGACCAGACCGCGATCAAGAAGATCACGGAGGGGCTGCGGGGCGCCGTCGCCGAGCTCCGCGAGATCGGTACGGCGTCCGGCGCCTCGAGAGGCGCGGGCATCGGCGAACTGACCATGACGAACCGGGAATCGGGGCATCCGGGACTTGCCGCCGACTTCGGGGACTTCAGCGAGCGCTGGGAGTGGGGGGTGCGCGCGCTGGTCCAGGACGCCGGCGATCTCTGCGCGCAGACGGGCATCGCGGCCGGGACCCTCTGGGAGGAGGACCAGTACGTCCATGGGGCGCTGAGGGTCGCGGCGAACGCGGCGTACGGCAATCCTCACGCCGACGAGAACGAGATCGAGAAGAAGGCCTGGGGAGACATCTTCTCGGGCGATGTCTACAAGCCGGACTACAGCGCTGAGAGCTTGCTCAAGGGGCACCAGGACGTCGGGGAGACCTGGGAAGCGGCGAGCAAGCAGATAGCGTCCGAAGGATTCGGCAAGCAGTCGATCGAACGGGCCATGGACATAGCCGAGGAGATCGAGGACCGATGAGCTGGCGGGACCTCGTACCGGAGCCTGTCCAGAACGTGAGCGACGCTTTCAACGCGGCCATGGGCGAAGGCGTCGAACTGGTCGGCGACAAGGCTGCGGACCTGGCCGAGAAGGCCGGCTGGGACGACGGCGCCGACTGGATCCGCGACAAGAGCCGCTCGGCCGCCAACTCCCTGGGTGCGGACGTGTCCGAGTTGGAGCTCGGACAGACGGACGACCCCAGGAAACTGGTCTACGGCAGCGCGGACAAGCTCCGCTCGATCGCCACGCACCTGACGAAGCTCCAGTCCTCGTTCGACAAGGTCGGCGAGGGACTCAAGGGAGTGGACGCCGACGGCTTCCAGGGCGAGGCCGCGACGGCCTTCCGGTCGGCGTCGGCGAAGCAGCCGCCCAAGTGGTTCAAGGCCGCTGACGCCTTCGAGAAGGTGGCCGACGCGCTGAACCGCTTCGCCGATACGGTGGAGTGGGCGCAGAGCCAGGCCGGGGACGCCATCGCGGAGTACGACAAGGCCGGGCAGTTGTGCGAGGACGCCCGTACCGCACACAACCAACGCGTCGACGAGTACAACGCCGCGCTGAAGGCGGAGAAGGAGACACTCCCGCCGCGTCCGGGCGACTTCAAGGAACCGGGCTCGGCCCGGGAGATGGCACAGGCCGCCCAGGACAGGCTGGACGACGCCCGCCGTCAGCGCAACGAGGCGGCGGAGGCTGTCCGTTCCGTCGTTCAGGTCGCCCGTGATGTGGCGCCGCCGAAGCCCTCCTACGGGGAGCAGGTCACAGCCGGTTTCGATCCCATGAACCTCGACGCGCTCCACCTGGTGGGCGGCTTGATCAAGGGCACCGCGGGCATCGCGACCTTCGTCCGCTCGGTCCACCCGCTGGACGCCTACAACCTCTCCCATCCGGCGGAGTACACCACCAGCCTGAACTCGACGGCCGCGGGTCTGCTGACGGCGGCGAACAACCCCGCCGGCACCGCCAAGACCGTGATCAACGAGTTCACGAAGGACCCGGCGGAGGGAATCGGCAAGCTCATCCCCGACATGCTCTTCGGGAGCAAGGGGGCGGGTGCGCTCAAGGACGCCGCGTCAGTCGCCAAGCACGCGGACGACTTCAAGAAGCCGGGACCGGCCCGGACGGATCAGAAGGGCTCCGGCGGCCCGCACGACAGATCGCGCGACTCGAAGTGCGACAAGGTATGTGACGGCGATCCGGTCGACGTGGCGACCGGACGCATGATCCTTCCGCAGACCGACGTGGTGCTCCCCGGGGCCCTGCCGATGGTCTTCGAGCGCACCTTCGAGTCGTCCTACCGCGCCGGCCGGTGGTTCGGCCCCACATGGGCCAGCACGATCGACCAGAGGCTGGAGATCGACTCCGAGGGGGTCGTGTTCGTCCGCGACGACGGCAGCCTGCTCGACTATCCGCACCCCGCACCCGGCGTCCCCGTACTGCCGAAGCACGGCAGCCGCTGGCCCCTGGAACGGCAGTCGGACGGCTACACCGTCACAGATCCGCAGACGGGCCGTGTCTGGCACTTCCTGGAATGGCCCGAGAGCGGACTCGAGGGCGGACCCCAGGGCGGACTCGAGGGCGAAATGGCCCTGCTGACACAGATCGACGACCGCAACGGGGCCTGGATCTCATACGAGTACGCGGCGGACGGGACGCCCTTGTCCGCCTCCCACAGTGGCGGCTACGGACTGCGCTTCACGTCCACCGAGGGGCGGATCACCTCACTCTCCCTCGCCGACGGGACCCGGATCCTCGACTACGGCTACACGGACGGCCATCTGACCGAGGTGGTCAACTCCTCGGGGCAGCCGCTGCGTTTCGGCTATGACGAGCAGGGCCGTATCACGTCCTGGACCGACACCAACGGCAGTCGCTACGACTACGTTTACGACGACCGCCACAGGTGTGTGGCCCAGTCGGGCGCCAACGGGCACATGAGCGCGCGTTTCGCGTACGACGAGCACGTCACCACGGTGACCGACGCCGCGGGACACCTGCGCCGGTACCTCATCAACGACCGGCTTCAGGTCATCGCCGAGACGGACGCGTCGGGTGCCACCACCCGCTTCGAGCGGGACGCGTACAACAGGCTGCTGTCGCGGACCGACCCCTTGGGACACACCACCCGTGTCTCGTACGACGACGCGGGCCGCGTTGTGTCCGTCACCCGTCCGGACGGCAGGCAGAGCCGGGTCGCGTACGACGACCCCGGCTTTCCGGTACGGATCACGAGCGCGGACGGCAGGGTCACGCGGCAGACCTTCGACGAGCGCGGCAACCGCACCTCGGTGACCGACCCGTCCGGCGCGACGACGAGTTCCTCGTACGACGATCACGGCCATCTCGCGTCGGTGACCGATGCCCTGGGGCACACCAGCAGGGTCCGCTGCGACAGGGCGGGCCTCCCTGTCGAGATTACCGATCCGCTGGGCGCGGTCACGCGCTACGAGCGGGACGCCTTCGGCCGCCCGATCGCCCTCACCGACCCGCTCGGCGCCGTCACCCGCCTTGAGTGGACCGTGGAGGGCAAACCCGCGCGCCGCGTGGAGGCCGACGGCTCGGAGCAGTCGTGGGGGTACGACGGCGAGGGCAACTGCGTCCGCCACACCGATGCGATGGGCGGGGTCTCCAGGTACGAGTACACGGACTTCGACCTGCTGGTGGCGCGCACCGGGCCGGACGGCGTGCGGTACGAGTTCAGCCACGACATGGACCTCCGGCTGACCCAGGTCACCAACCCGCAGGGTCTGACCTGGGACTACGCATACGACCCGGCGGGCCGGCTGATATCCGAGAGCGACTTCGACGACCGGACGCTGACGTACGCGTACGACCTCGCGGGACGGCTGGCGTCCCGGACGAACGGCCTCGGCCAGACGATCCGCTATGAACACGATGACCTCGACCGGATCGTCCGCAAGGACGCCGGGGGCGCCGTCACCACCTACGAGTACGACGTCTTCGACGAGCTGGCGGTGGCGGCGGGCCCGGACGCCACGCTGACCCGTCTGCGAGATCGTTTCGGACGACTCATATCCGAGACGGTGAACGGCCGTGAGCTGGCCTTCGCGTACGACGGACTGGGGCGGCGGACGGGCCGTACGACGCCCGGCGGTGCGGTGAGCGCCTGGACGTACGACGCGGCGGGCTGCCGGGCGGAACTCACCACGTCGGGGCGGACGCTCACCTTCGAGCACGACGCCGCGGGCCGGGAGCTGACCCGGCACATCAGTGAGTCGGTCACCCTGCGGCACACCTTCGACGCGATGGGCCGCCTCACCGACCAGCACGTCGTCGGCGCGGACCGCAGCCTCCAGCGCCGCGGCTACACCTACCGCGCGGACGGCAACCTCATCGGCGTCGACGACCAGCTCGGCGGCGCGAGGAGCTTCGACCTGGACGCGGTGGGCCGGGTCACCGCGGTCGATGCGGCCGACTGGACGGAACGGTACGCCTACGACGCGGCGGGCAACCAGACGGAGGCGTCCTGGCCGACCTCCCACCCGGGCCAGGAGGCGACGGGAGCCCGTGCCTACGCGGGCACTCGGATCACCCGCGCGGGCAACGTCCGCTACGAGCACGACGCCCAGGGCCGCGTGGTGCTCCGCCAGAAGACCCGCCTCTCGCGCAAGCCGGACACCTGGCGCTACGAATGGGACGCGGAGGACCGTCTCACCTCGGTGACCACGCCGGACGGTGTGGTGTGGCGCTACCAGTACGACGCCCTGGGGCGGCGCGTAGCGAAGCAACGTCTTGGGGAGGACGGGCAGACGGTCGTCGAGCAGGTGACGTTCACCTGGGACGGCGCGACGCTCTGCGAGCAGACGACCATGGGCGCTGACCTGCCCAGCCCGGTCTCCCTGACCTGGGACTACGCCGGCCTACACCCGCTCGCGCAGACGGAACGCCTCTTGTCGGCGGACGCGCCGCAGTCGGTGATCGACGACCGTTTCTTCGCGATCGTCACGGACCTCGTCGGCACCCCGACGGAACTCGTCGACGAGTCGGGCGACCTGGCGTGGCACACGCGCAGCACGCTGTGGGGGACGACGACGTGGGCGAGGTCGAGCACGGCGTACACGCCGCTGCGGTTTCCGGGGCAGTACTTCGACCCGGAGACGGGGCTGCATTACAACTACTTCCGGCACTATGACCCGGAGACGGCGCGGTACCTCAGCGCAGACCCGTTGGGGTTGGCCCCTGCACCCAACTCAGCCACGTATGTCGACAACCCTCATGGGTGGACTGACCCCCTCGGACTCGCACCGTGTCCAACCGGTCGAGAAGGAGTAGATCACCGAGGTGAAGGAAACCGCTGGAGAGACGATCTCAGCCAGGCAACTGGTAAGACTACACAGGCCAGAAACAGAGCCATCGAGATCATGATGCGCGAGGACTTTCCAGAAGACTTCTTCACGCACCACCCTCAATTTAGCCCTTGGGCGAATAGCGGTATAGCCAAACGTGACGCGGGAACACAGATCGGATTCAAAGCATTTGAGAGCCGCCTTGAGCTCCAAAGAACCCTGGTCCACGAAGAACTCCATCACCGGTGGTACGCTAGGGGGATCAACCCAGGAACCCATCACCCACGCGACGGATCCGGCACATATGACCGCTTCTACAATACCGTGGACAGGTATCTTTCCATGCGAGGCTGGCTGTGATTGAGCAAGCATCTCGAATCGACGATGTCTGCAAACAGTGCAGATTTCCCTGCGAGGGGTGGGTCGTACAACTGGTAAAGGACGACAAACTTCGTTGGGAAATTGAATGGGCCTGCGATAACTGCGGGAACTGGCACGACGGCGACTGGGGAGTCGCACCCCCCTTAGTTCTCAATCCAATCTTGGCTGAACACGGCGAGTATCGCCTACTGCTCACCGGTCCCGAAGCATCGAGCGGAGTTATCCTGAAAGCCTTCCGGCACGTATTCGGCGGGTCCCTGGCGGAAGCAAAGGAACGGTCCACCAAAGCCAGAACGGACGGGTTCCACGGAACGTTCGTTGAGGTTTCGTTTATCAGGGACGTACTGAAAAGGTCCGGATTCTCCTCAACAGTCGAGCGCATAGAGCCAAGCACCCGGCACTGATGCAGCTCAAGAGGCCGGCTCATCAGTTAGCGTCAACTGGTAGACACACAATCGAGTACGAGCTCTGAGACACGGCTGGCAGAATCGCCGGATGCTCGGAGACCGCATCATCCATCGCATCGCGGACGGCGTCCGCATACCCGGTACCTGGCGGCACGCCTTCATCTGCAACGGCGGGCGCTACTTCCTCACCGATCTCGCCATCTACGCGGACGGGCTCATCGACTGCTGGGGCTTGGTCACCCTCGAGGGGTTCGAGGAGAAGCTGCGCAGCGGCTGGGTCGCCACCACGTTCCCGGACGGCGCCGAGGTCTCAGCCCATGACCTGGCCATGTGGAAGTTCCACGAGCCGCACTCCTGGGTCAAGCCCGAGTGGCTGCTCGCCGAAGTGCGGGACACCATCGACACGCTGAACGGACGTCCGGATTCAACGGCACGATGCATGGAGGCTGTTGACGTCTTCCTCGCCGATCGGACCGAGGAGAACCGGGCGGCGACCCGCGAGGCGTATCTGGCCATCCCGGTATCCCAGCGCATGTACGCGCTCGGCGACATGGACCACAAGGACTGGCCGCTCCAGGCGCTGGTGGCCGGCCCCGGCGGCACCATGGAGGACTGGTCCGACGAACCCCTCAGCCAGGAGGACTACAACTCCGCCATCGCCTACTTCGAGGACCGGTCCCAGAGCATCGCCAAAAATCGGTCCCGGGTTCCGGCGGACGGTCCGGCGACCTCTCACGCACCGGCTGTGCAGCTGTACCACTCCTACCCCCGCGAACGCGTGGACGACCCGGGCTTGCTGGGCCTGCGCAACGACTATCCGGCGCCCATCGACGTCGACGGCGTCACGTACGCCTCCGTCGCCCACGCCTACTGGGCCCTGTCAGTCGCCGACGCCGAGACCCGTGCAGCCGTCGCCGCCGCCGACAACGTCTACTCCGCTCGGCGACTCGCGATCGAGGCAGTGCGCCGTGAAGGCTGGGACCACGCTCGCACCGCCGTCATAACCGGCCTGCTGCGCGCCAAGTACGCCCAGCACCCCGATCTGGCGGAGATCCTCCTCGCCACCGATGACGCGACGGTGATCTACGACGACGCCGAATCCCGCTACTGGGGCGACAACGCCGGCCGCGGTCGCAACTGGACCGGCCGCCTCCTCGAACTCGTCCGGTCCGAACTGCACGCGCGCCGGGCCGGGATCGGATATCCGGGATAGGGACACGGTGAGGCCGTAGCTCACGGCAACGGCAGCACAGCCCAGACCGTCTTGCCGATGACGCGCTCTGCCGTACCCCACTCCTTGGCGAGCGCGTCCACGAGCAACAGGCCCCGGCCCGCGTCGGAGTCGGCGGCCGACGGCATGGCGATGGTCGGGACGCGTTCGCCGCACGCGTCGGATACCTCGATTCGGAGCGCGCCTGGCCCGATCAACAGGCGCAGCTCGAAGTCACGCCCCTGCACGCGCCCATGGATCACCGCGTTCGCCGCGAACTCGGCGACGATCAGTGCTGCGGCGTCGGAGAGTTCGCTTCCGTACGGGATGCCCCACGCGTCGAGGCGGTGCACCGCCAGATGCCGGGCCAGCCGGGCGCCACGTCGGGTGGAGCTGAACCGCTGGGTGAACTCAGCCGTGAGGGTGGCGATTTCGGACGTCATGTCACTGAGCGTGGCCGGTCATGAGTACGCTGGCGAGGAGTGACGGCGCGACGGAGCGTAGCTGTACGGGTACGGCAACGACTCTGTACGAGGCGTCGACCGTGACCACTGCGGCACGCGACGAGGGCGGTACGGGGCATGGGCAACGCGGGACGTGAGGAACGGCCGGAGCGGCCCGTCGAGGCGGACGGCACGGCGCTCCTGTTCAGTTCACTGGGCAAGCAGATCAAGGTGTTGCGCGAGGCTGCCGGGGTCAGTCAGAAGGAGCTGGGCATGGCCACGCACTGCGGAGAGGCGCTTGTCTCGTCCATGGAGCGGGGCGTTCGGACTCCTCAACCGGCGTTCCTGCTGCTGGCGGATGAGGCACTGGGAGCGGGCGGGGTACTGAGAGCGGCGATCCCGGACGTCGAGCAGGCTCTGGCGAGGGCGCGTGTGCGGCATCCGGACTGGTTCCGGGATTTCGTCCAGGCTGAGGCGGAGGCCGTCGCGTTGCATGAGTTTGCCAACCAGGCCGTCCCGGGATTGCTCCAGACCGAGGAGTATGCACGCGCACTGTTCTCGCAGCGTCAGCCCATGCTGGACGAGACGACCATTGAAAAGCGTGTATCCGACCGACTGGCACGTCAGCAGATTTTCGAGCGCTGGCCAGCGCCCACGCTCAGCTACGTGCTGGAGGAAGTCGTATTGCAACGCCCCATCGGTGGCCGAGTCGTTCAGAAGGGGCAGTTGCGTCGGCTGCTTCACATCGGGAGTCTTCGGACCGTGGAGCTCCAGGTCATGCCAACCGACCGCGAGGAACACCCTGCTATGGACGGCGCGTTCACTCTCTTGACGCCGCCTCGACGGCAGCAAGTTGCCTATACCGAGATCTATGGACATCCTCGGTTGATCACCGACAGGGAAGAGGCCCGCCTCTTTAGCGAGCGCTATGGGATCATCCGGGCACAGGCTCTCACTCCCCGGGAGTCGCTGGCCTTGATCGAGAAGATTCTGGGAGAGCGATGAACACCACGGAACTGCACTGGTTCAAGAGCAGCTACAGCGGCCAAGAAGGCGGCACCTGCATCGAAGTCGCCTACGACTGGCGCAAGTCCAGCCACAGCGGCGGAGAAGGCGGCGAGTGCCTCGAAGTCGCCGCCTGCCCCACCACCATCCACGTCCGCGACTCCAAGAACCCGACCGGCCCCCGGATCGACCTCGCCCCCGCTCCCTGGGCCGCCTTCGTCTCCTACGCCGCCCAGGCGCAGTCGTAACCCCTCACGTGGTCGACCGGTCTCACCTCGACCGCACGACCACCGACGCCGCCTCCGCGACCAGCGCGTCGTTCCACTTGGCGTCCTCGCGGTCGCGGCTCGACAGGATCGCCATGACGATGGGCTTCGCGCCGCCGCTCGGCCACACCACGGCGATGTCGTTGCGCGTGGCATAGCGGCCGCCGCCGCTCTTGTCCGCGACCTTCCAGCCCTTCGGGACGCCGGCCTGCACCAGCTTCGAGCCCGTGGTGTTGGTCCGCATCCAGCCGGTCAGCAGCGCGCGTTCGTCGTCCTTCAGCGCGTCGCCGAGGACCAGCGCCCGCAAGTTCCCGGCGAGTTGGCGCGGGGTGCTGGTGTCGCGCGGGTCGCCCGGGGTGGCCTCGTTGAGTTCCGTCTCGTAGCGGTCCATCCGGGTCAACTTGTCCCCGAGGTCCTTCTCGAGGATCACGTCCAGCTGCTTCGGGCCGCCGAGCGCGTCGAAGAGGAGGTTGGCGGCGGTGTTGTCGCTGTAGCGGAGCGCGGCGTCGCAGAGTTCGCGCAGGGTCATTCCGGTGGCGGTGTGTTTCTCCGTGACGGGCGAGTGGTCGACCACGTCGTCCTTCCCGTACCTGATCACCTTGTCGAGCCCGCCGGTGCCGTACTTCCGCAGTACGGCACCGGCCGCCAGGGCCTTGGACGTGGAGGCGTACGCGAACCGCTCGTCCGCGCGGTGGACCACCTCGCGTCCCGTGCCGGTGTCGAGGGCGTAGACGCCGAGCCGGGCGTCGTACTTCCGCTCGAGCGCCGTGAACGAGGCGACCCCCGTCCCTGGTTCCGCGGCGACCACGGCGGGCCGCTCCTCCGAGGCGGAGGCCGCGGTCCTGCCGCAGGCCGTCAGCGGAACGAGGGTGAGCACGGCGATCGCGCCGACGGTGGCGCGGCGGGCGGGGGTCTGGTGCATGGTGCGGTCCTCCGGTGGTCGGCCCTCGCGGGCATACGGCGGCATGGCGTGGCGGGCCTGCAGGAGCCCTGCCTGGCCCTGGACCCACCCTCACCCACCAGGGGTTATGCCGTCCAAGACGGGAACGCGCGGTTTCATGCCGATTCCGCATAGGCTCGAGCCCATGGATGTCGTCGCAGCGTGCCGTGCCTTCGTCAGCGTCGGCGAGCGCGGGAGCTTCACCGTGGGGGCGGCGGCCGTGCGGATGTCCCAGTCGGTCGCGAGCCGCCGGGTCGCCGCGCTGGAGAAGCACTTCGGGGAGCAGCTCTTCGAGCGGACGCCGCGGCGGGCGGCCCTCACCCCGTTCGGCCAGGACATGCTGCCGGTCGCGCGGCGGCTGGTGATGACCGCGGACACCCTGGAGCGCGAGGCCGAGACGGCCAGGCGCAAGCCGGTGCGGCTCGCCGTGCCGGATCTGGGTTCGACGGGTGGTCTCGCCCGGCTCGTCGCCGAAGCGCACGAGGGCGGTGTCTCGCTGGAGCCGCGTGTCGCGGATCCGGCGGAGCGGGCGGAGCTCGTCCGATCCGGGGAGGTCCGCGCGGCGCTGGTCGCCGTACCACCGGACCAGGCCGTGTGGTCGGTGCCGCTGGGACTCGCCGGTACGCGGGCGCCCCGTACCCAACGCGCCTACCTCGACTCCCTGCGTGTCGGGCGTACCGACTCCGCGCCGCCCCGCCGGATATGGATGCAGCCGGAGGACGATGTGGCCCATGTACGCGGCCCGTTGACGCGGCTGTGCGACGCGATCGGCCTGAGGCCCGCGCAACTCGTCGTCGCACCGAGCCTCACCCTCGCCGTGGCGGAGGTACTGCGCGGCACCGATCTGCTGTTGTGCACGGCACCGCAGGCCGCGGAACTCGCCCTGCACTGGCGGCCCATCGGCGAGACCGACCTGGTGCGGGGGTTCGCCGTCGCCGCGACCGCACCCGGTGACCCCGAACGTCTGCGGGCGCGTCTCGGCGATGCGCTCGGCCGCTGTCTGGGCGCCGAACCGGTACCGGGCACCGAGGGAGGGGATGCCTCGTGAGCAGCACCGAGAGCCTGTTGGCGGATCTGCGCGGGGAGTTGGATGACGGCGGTCTTTCCGGGGCGTTCCTCGTACGGGATCTGCACACGGGTGACGAGCTCGGCATCGATCCGGACACCGAGCTGCCGGTGGCCTCGCTCGTCAAGATCCCGCTCGCGCTCGCCACCCTCGAACGCATCCGGCGGGGCGAGCTCGACGGCTCGACACCGCTCGACGTCCGGCCCGGGGGCATCACCACACCCGGGCCGACCGGTCTGAGCCGCTTCCGCCATCCCGCCCGGATCGCGATCGACGACCTGCTCTACCTCAGCACCTCGCTGAGCGACAGTACGGCCGCCGACGCGCTGTTCGCGCTCACGCCGCCCGCCCAAGTGGTCGCTGTCCTGAGGGGACTCGGTCTGCATGGCCTCACGGTCCGCCACACCATGCGGGACTTGACCGACACCCCGGCGGAGAGCCTCGGCCCCGCGCAGGGGCATCTCGCCCAGTCCCTCGCGATCAACGCGGTCACGCACGGCGGTGGCCACCGGGTGCCGCAGCTCGACGTGTCCCGCGCCAACACCGGTACGGCGCGCGCTTTCGCCGATCTGCTGCAGGCGCTGTGGTGCACGCCGTCGACCATCGCCCCCACAACTGCGGTACGGATCCGGGCCCTCATGGCCGACAATGTGCTGCGCCACCGGCTGGCCCCGGACTTCAGCTCCGATGCGTCGACCTGGTCGTCGAAGACGGGCACCCTGCTGAACCTCCGGCACGAGGTGGGCGTCGTCGAGCACACCGACGGACGGGCGTTCGCCGTCGCCGTCCTCACCGAGTCGCGCGTCGCGGCGAGCAGCCAGCCGGGCGCCGAGGCGCTGATGGCCCGGGTCGCGCGGAGGCTCCGGGACGAGTTGCGGCGGTGGTAGGCGGCAGCCGACCGTGTGAAGTGGCTGTCGGAGGCGAAGCAGCGGGGAATGGTGAGATCTTTTGCCCCTTCCTCCACTGCGATGAGATAGATCTCAGAGAATCCACGACAACGCGAGCAACTGTCCATTTTCGTCATGTTATGACCGGTGGTCGCTGTCGACTGGGGCCGAAGCGGGCTGAAATCTCCTCCTCTCCGACCCTTGTCCCGGTCATACGATCATGGCCACGGCTGTCGCATGAACGCGTCAACACCCCAGCCGTCACCCGGACTTCATCCTTCAGAAAGGGATCGAGTGAAGCTTCGTCGTGCTCTCGCGACGGCTGTTGCCGTAGCTGTGACCAGCCCCGTCGTGCTGCTCTCCGCCGCTCCGGCATTCGCCGGCCCCAAGCCCGCGACGCAGATGCAGAATCAGCCCAAGACCTACGCCGAGCTGGAGAAAGCCGTCGCCGACGCGGAGAAGGCGTACGTGGACGCGGTCGCCGCCAAGGCGGCCGGGCTGGAGAAAGTAAAGGCCACCATGGATGCCCTGGACTTGGACACGCATCCGCTCAAGGCCGCCGCCCTGGCGCAGGACGCGGTGGCCAAGGCCGCGGCGGCCGACAAGACAGCGGCCGACAAGGCCCTCGCCGAGGCCGAGGCCAAGCTGGAGACGGCCAAGGACGAGGCCGAGAAGGCCGAGGCACAGAAGGCTCTCGCGGCGGCGAAGACCAACGCCGAGAAGGCCGCCGGCGCCAAGGCGGACGCCGATGCCAAGGAGAAAGCGGCCTGGGGGGCGTTGAACGACGCCAGGCTCAAGGCGTCGCAGGAGTACAGCCTGGTCCAGGACGCCCCTGAGAAGGCCCTCAAGGTCAAGGAAGCCGCACAGAAGGCGCTCGCCGCCGCCAAGGAATGCGTGCGCGTTCGGGGCCTGACAGTCCTCGCGAACGGCCTGCCGTCCAAGATCGTTGCCGGGACCACGGTCGACTTCTCGTTCACGGTGACCAATGGCACCGACACGACACTGAAGGTGGACCCGCTGGCCTTCGTCATCGTGCACGAGCGAGAGAACTTGGACTTCCTCAAGGTGCAGTGGTCCAACGGTTCCGGCTGGCAGGAGCTCGACGCCGAGAAGGGGCCCACCCACGTCGCGTCCATCGACGCCATGAAGCCCGGCGACCACAGCGATGTGAAGATGCGGATCACGATCGATGCCGCGGCCAAGACCGCCGAGGGCTTCGCCCTGTTCGCCGGCGATGCCTCCAGCCAGTACAACCCGTGCGTCCTCGGTCCGATGAAGCGCTACGACTTCGAGGTCCTTCCCGCCGGCAGCAAGCCCGGCACCGTCGACGACGCCAAGCCCGGCACGGTCGACGACAAGGACCGGCCGACCCCCAAGCCGAGCCCCTCCGCGCAGGGCGGCACCTCCGCCAAGCCGGTCGGCACCTCGGCCGCGCAGGAGACGGCCACCGCGAACGGGGGCGCCCTCGCCAAGACCGGTTCGTCCTCCGTCCTGCCCCAGCTCGCTGTCGCGGGCGGTGCCGCCATCGCGCTCGGCGCCGGTGCGGTCTTCGGCATTCGCCGCCGCAAGGCCAACGACAGCTGACGCCTGCCCGCTTGCGGATTCCGGATGCGGGCCCTGTGGTTCCGACCGTGCTCGCAGAACCCGGGCCATGACTCGCAAGGGGGCACGTCCCCTCATGCGAAGTAGCGGCGATCAAGAGCAAGCCGCAGGCCGGCCTGCGGTCTGAGCGGGACATCTGGGCGAGGAGGCCGGCCTGCCGGTTCGGCGGTTGCGGTCTCCTCGCCCGGTATCGGACAACACACCTGGTACACCGGCAACGGCGAGCGCGGGCCGCCTATGCCGATGGCCGGCTCCACGTCGCTGTACAGCGGTGCCCGTCCACGTCGGTGACCGGGGTACGGCCGCCATCTCGACCGGGACGGTGACGGCTCCGGCTGCGAGCGGGGCCGCCCGCCGATCTGCCTCAGTCGAGGAACCGCGCGTACGCGTCCAGGACCCGCAGCACCTCGTCCTCCCCTGCCGGGGGCAGTTGCAGGACGACCTCCTCGCAGCCCAGTTCCGCGTAGTACGCGAGCTTGCCCGCCGACGGGAGGACCGCGTACGGGACGATCCGCAGGGCGTCCGGGTCGCGGCCCGCCTTCTCCCACACCTCGCGCAGCACCGGCACCGTCTCCGCCAGTCCCCGGCCGCCGATCGGCATCCAGCCGTCCGCGTAGTCCGCGATGTGGGCGAACAGCTTCGGTCCCGCCGCGCCGCCGACGAGGATGCGCGGAGCGCCACCGCCGAACGGCTTCGGGTGGGCGTACGACGCACGTACCGAGCCGAACTCCCCTTTATACGCAGTCGGTTCGCCCGCCCACAGCGCTTGCATCAGCAGCATCCGGTCGCGGCTCAGCTCACGCCGTGTCGACCACTCGACGCCGTGGTCCGCGGCCTCCTCCTTGTTCCAGCCGAAGCCGACACCGAGGGTGAAACGGCCGCCGCTGAGATGGTCCAGGGTGGCGATCTGCTTGGCGAGGGCGATCGGGTCGTGCTGGGTGACGAGTGTGACGCCGGTGCCGAGGCCGAGCGTCGAGGTGACGGCCGCCGCCTGGCCGAGGGCGACGAAGGGGTCGAGGGTGCGGCCGTACTCGGGTGGCAGTTCACCACCCGCCGGGTAGGGGGTGGTCCGTTCGACGGGGATGTGCGTGTGCTCGGGCAGATACAGTCCCGCGAAGCCGCGCTCCTCCAGCTCCCGGGCCAGCCGTACGGGCGTGATCGTCTCGTCCGTGAGGAAGATCGTCGTCGAGATCCGCATGCGGTCCTCCGTCAGCTCTCTGGTGGCAGCCCAAGGTATGCCGTACGGTGCCCGGATTCGAGAGCACCGCAACCAGGGGGAGAGTCCATCCGATGATGCATCCGCGTCTGCGCCCACGTCCGCACCCACGTCTGCGTCTGAACCCACGTCCGCGTACGCATCTGCGTATCGCCGCCACGGCGGTCGTGCTGTCCGGTGCTCTGCTGGCGGGAGCTCCCGCCGCCTCGGCATCGACGTACGCAGGGGCCGCCGCCTCCGCCGTCCAGTCCCCGCGGGGCGGCGCCCAGGCCGTGCCGGAGTCCGCCCCGGCCGCCGCAACGGTCGCCGGGGCCCCGGCCGTCAAGGCTCTTGGCGAGCAGGGCAAGAAGGGCAAGAAGAAGAAAAAGAAGAAGGGCGGTTTCTCGGCCGGGCTGATCGTCGGGCTGTTCGTCGTCATCGCGCTGATCGTCGTTGTCGTGCTGCTGCTGAAGCGCCGGAAGGCGAGCGGCGGACCGCGATAACGCCACGACCGCGCCACCCGGCACTCCCCCGCCCTTGCCCCGCGGTTCACGGACCGGTACCAGCTTGGGAAGAAGCACCACTCCTGTCCCTCTCACCACCCACGGGAGCCGACGGTATGTGCAACGACGGACAGCACGGTGGAGACTCGATCAGCAGGCGCGGTCTGTTCGTGACGGGAGCCGCCGCCGCCCTTACCTTGGGCAGTGTGAGCTTCGCCGAGGCGGCAGCGGAAGGCGCCGGCACCACCAAGGTGGTGCGCGGCACGCTGCCGCCGGGCTCCCCGGACTATGTGTACCTCCCCGTGGAGATCCCGCGGGGGGTGTCCGGGATCCAGGTCTCATACACCTATGAGAAGCCCCAGGTGCCCGCCGGAACGCAGGGGAACGCCCTGGACATCGGCATCTTCGACGAGCGGGGCACCGAACTCGGCGGCGAGGGCTTCCGTGGCTGGTCGGGCGGGGCGCGCAGCGAGTTCTTCATCCGGGGCGACGAGGCGACACCGGGCTATATCGCCGGGCCGGTGCGCGCGGGCACCTGGCACATCGCACTCGGCCCGTACACCGTCGCGCCCCAGGGCCTCGCGTACACGGTGACCATCACGCTCACGCATGGCACTGCGGCGAAGACCCCGCGGCCCGTCCACCCGCCCGAGCGGGCCAGGGGGCGCGGCCGTGCCTGGTACCGCGGCGACTGTCATCTGCACTCCTGGTACTCGGACGGCAGGCGCACCCCGGGCGAGATCGCGGCCCTCGCCCGCGCCGCCGGTCTGGACTTCATCAACAGCAGTGAGCACAACACCCATGCGGCGCACGGTGCGTGGGCGGACGCCGCCGGTGACGACCTGCTCGTCCTCCTCGGCGAGGAGGTCACCACGCGCAACGGGCACGTCGTCGCGATCGGCACCGACCCGGGCACCTTCGTCGACTGGCGCTACCGGGCGCGCGACGGCTGGAGCTCCCCCCGGGCCGCCAAGGCACAGTGGGGGTCCCCCCGGGCCGCCAGGGCCCAGGGGGAGTTCGGTCGCTTCGCCCGCGAGATCCGGCGCGCGGGCGGTCTGGTCGTACCGGCGCATCCGCACTCCAACTGCATCGGCTGCGCCTGGAAGTTCGGCTTCGGCGAGGCGGACGCGATCGAAGTGTGGAACGGTCCCTACACCCCGGACGACGAGGTGTCGCTCCTGGACTGGGACAGCACCCTGGTCGCAGCGGCCCGTTCGGGAGGAGGGGGCGGCCCGGGTGCGGCAGACGGACGCGGAGCGCGCTGGATCCCCGCGATGGGCAGCAGCGACGCCCACCGTGACCAGGACGCGGTGGGCACCCCGCAGACGGTGGTGCTCGCCGACGATCTGACGCGTGAGGCGATCCTCGACGGCATCCGCGCCGGACGCTCCTATGTCGCCGAGTCGTCGGCGGTGTCGTTGTCGTTCGGTGTGACGGACGGCCGGGGGCGTCGCGCGGGCATCGGCGAGCGACTGCGCACCGGTGCCGACGACCCGGTGACGGTCCGTCTGGATGTCACCGGCGCACCCGGCCGTACGGTCCGGTTCGTCACCGACCAGGGCGCACTCCACACGGCCACGCTCCCGGCGGACGGCCCGGGGACGGTGGAGTGGCGTACGACGGCGGCGTATGCGGCGTATGTACGGGCCGAGGTGCGTCACGCGCCCGTTGTGCCCGTTCCGGGCTTGCCGGGGCCGCTGACGGCGTTCACCAATCCCGTGTTCCTGGGGTGATCCGCGACCTCCCCCGGACCGTCAGGTCTGACGGCGGCGGTCTGCCGTCGCCGTCCGGATCTCCTCCGTAGCCTGGCGGAAGGCGGGGGCGGCGCGGGTGAAGTAGTCGAAGAGCAGATCGAGTTGGTCCGCCGAGGACCGCGAGAGGACGTCGGCGATCAGGTGGCCCCACGGCGTCGACGTAGTCACGGAAGACGTCGCGGCCTCGTATCTGGATCTGCGTTTCCTCGGCGTGCTGTGCCCTCGCTGTGCGTCCGATGGCGCACGGACGACGCCGCCCCGGGCGCTCAGGCGGGCAGTACCTCGGCCAGGCCCTCGCCGAGCAGGAGGAAGGCGCGGTCGGCGGCGGCAACGGCTTCCGGGTACAGCTCGTCGGCCGGGCGGCCGGCCTGCACCTGATCGCTGTTGCGCTGTGCCAGCGTGCGCAGAACGGTGACGATCTGGACGGCGGCGAGCCGGGCGGTGAGCTCGTCGGCGCCGGCCTCCTCCAGTGCCCCGGCGAGTGCCGCGATGCTGCGCCGCTGATACCGGGTCAGGCGCTCGGTCAGACTCGCCGTTGTGCTGATCAGCCGGGCGAAGGCCAGGGCCTTGGGGTCCGATGTGAGCCCGGTGATCGGATCACGCCGGGACAGGGCGTCGAGTTGGTGGGTGTGCAGGGCGGTCAGCGGGTCCGTACCGGCCGGGCGGGCGCGGACCACACGGGCCGATTCGTCCTCGTGGTCGGCGAAATGGTGCAGGACCAGGTCTTCCTTGGTGGGGAAGTAGGCGAACAGCGTGCGCTTGGAGACCTCGGCCGCCTCGGCGATTTCCACGATCGACACGTCGTCGAAGCCGCGGTGCAGGAACAGCGCGAGCGCCGCGTCGGCGATCGTCTGCCGGGTGCGTTGCTTCTTCCTCTCCCGCAATCCAAGTTGTTCAGCCATGCGGCCACGATAGCAACGAGCACCCCGGTTGAAAAATGCACCAGGTTTACTTATATACTTGGGCTATAACTCTACTGGGAGGTATCATGAACGCCGAGTCCGTTGAGTCTGCTGGGTTCGCTGAGTCCACTGAGGTCACCGACGTCATCGTCGTCGGGGCCGGCGGCGCCGGACTCACCCTCGCCACCGAGCTCGCCCTGGCCGGTGTGCCCGCCGTCGTGCTGGACCAGCTGCCCGGCCGCAACCTCCAGTCCCGCGCCGGGGCGATCCAGTCCCGGACCGCCGAGGTCCTCCAGATGCGCGGCCTGCTCGACGGGGCGCTCGAGCGGTCGATCGACTTCCAGATGCTCGGCGGCCACTTCGCGGGGCTGCCCGTTCCCCTGGACTACTCGGCCTGGGAGACCCGTTACCCGTACCCCCTGGCCCTCCCGCAGGACCGGCTCGAGGAACTGCTCGAGGACCGGCTCGCGGAGCTCGGCGGGCGGGTACTCCGGGAGCACCGTCTGGTGGATCTCCACCAGGACGCCGACGGCGTCACGGCCACCGTGGCCGGCCCGGAGGGCACCCGGGTGTTCCGGGGCCGCCATCTCGTCGCCTGCGACGGCGCGCACAGCAGTGTGCGCAGGCTCACCGGCGCCGCGTTCCCCGGTCAGGCGGGCACCATCCGCAGCGTCAGCGCCGACCTGCGGCTCACCGGCGACATCGACCACGGCACCGTCGGCCACATCGACGCCAGTATCCGCACCTCGCCCGAGGGCCACTTCGCCTTGCTCACGCCGCTGGGGGACGGGCTGCACAAGCTCATCTTCTCCGGCCCGCAGACGATGCTCGCCGACCGCGACGCGCCGGTGACGGTCGAGGAGATCCGCGGGGTGCTGCGGGCAACCCACGGCACGGCCATCGACGTGGCCGAGATCCGCTACGCCTCCCGGTTCAGCGACGCCAGCCGGCAAATGGAGCAGTACCGGCACGGCCGCGTCCTCTTCACCGGCGACGCCGCACACATCCACTCCCCGGCCGGCGGCCAGGGCCTCAACCTCGGCGTCCAGGACGCGTTCAACCTCGGCTGGAAGCTCGCCGCCGTCGTCCGGGACGGAGCGGGCGAGCACCTGCTGGACACCTACCACGCCGAGCGGCACCCGGTCGCCGCCCGGGTGCTCACCCTCACCAGGGCCCAGGGCGTGATCATGGGCCCGAAGAACGACGGCGGGCTGGCCGAACTCCGCAACGTGCTCACCGACCTGCTCGGCCTGCCCGAGGCCAACCGGCACCTGGCCGGCATGATGTCCGGGCTCGACCTGCGCTACCCGATGCCGGCTGTTGCCGACCACCCGCTGCTCGGCCTGCGGATGCCCGACGTCGACCTCCTCGTCGACGACGCGTCCGTCCGGTTCAGCGAACTGACCCGCGCAGGACGGGGCGTCCTGCTCGAACTGGGGGACGCCCCGGTCGCCGCAGCCGCCCCGTGGAGCGACCGCGTCGCACGAGTGCGGGCGAAGACCGACGCGGTCGACGCCGAGTCGGTACTCGTCCGCCCGGACGGATACGTCTGCTGGGCCGGCGGCACCGGCCTCACCGACGCGCTGACCCACTGGTTCGGCCCGGCTGCCAACTGAACCGGCGGGTCCGGCCCGGCGGGCGCCGTCACCTTTCGCTCCGGCCGGGGCGGTTGCCCACGAGCCCTGGAGGAGGCGTCTCGACCCCTCCTGCGGCCGTCTCGTACGCCCGGTCCCGCCCGGTCCCGAGGTGACGTGGCAGAGGGCTGGGGGCGGTGTCACCGCATGTGGCTCCGCCTCTCGGCCGGTTGGGACCGATCGTCCTCGGCGCACCCGCGGAAGCGAACGCGCCCCGAATCCCCATCCGGTGCCGAGGTGGTCGGTGAGCGTGAGGGTGCGGGCAGCCGGGCGGGGCGACCACGGGCGGCCCCCCAGCCGTCCCCGCAGCCGTCCCGCAGCCGTCCCGCGGTCTTCCCGTGTCAGCCGCCCGGCCAGACGATCGCCTGCAGCTCGCTGTACGCGTGCAGGGCGTACGACCCCACGTCCCGGCCCACCCCGCTCTTCCTGAACCCGCCGAACGGCGCCTCCATGTTCCGCCCGATGGTGTTGATCCCGACCCCTCCGGACCGCAGCCGCCGTGCCACCCGGAAGGCCCGCGCCGCGTCGCCCGACCACACGTAGTCGATCAGCCCGTAGTCGCTGTCGTTGGCGAGCGCGATGCCCTCCTCCTCGTCGTCGAAGGGGACCACGACCACCACCGGGCCGAAGATCTCCTCCCGCACCACACGCATTTCGTTGGTGCAGTCCGCGAGAAGCGTCGGGGCGACGTAGAAGCCGCGTGCGAAGTCGGGGCGTTCACCGCCCGCGACCAGCCGCGCGCCCTCCTTCTTGCCCAGCTCCACGTACGACTCGATCCGGTCGCGGTGGGCCGCGGAGATCACCGGGCCGACCACCGTGCCGGGCGCCGCCGGGTCGCCCACCTTCATGAAGCCCAGATAGCCGGTCAGCTTCTCGATCAGGCTGTCGTAGACGGCCCGCTGGGCGAGGACCCGCGTGGGCGCGGTGCAGATCTGCCCGCTGTAGAAGGAGAACGTCGTACCGATGCCCATGACCGCCGCATCGAGATCGGCGTCGTCGAAGACCAGCGCCGCGCCCTTGCCGCCCAGCTCCAGCAGCTGCCGCTTCGTCCCGCGCCCGCACACCTCGCCGATGCGCTGTCCGACGGCCGTGGAGCCGGTGAAGCTGACCATGTCGACGTCCGGGGAGTCGACGGCCGCTTCTCCGACTTCCGCACGGGAACCGCTCACCACATTGACGACGCCCGGCGGGGCTCCCGCTTCCTCCAGGGCCTCCGCGAGTGCCTCCGCCATCCGGTAGACGGACAGCGGGTCCTGCGGCGCGGGCTTCACCACGACCGTGTTGCCCATCGCGAGGGCGGGGGCGACCTTGCCCGACGGATTCGCCCAGGGGTTGTTGTACGAGGTGATGCAGGTGACCACGCCGACCGGGCGGCGGGCGGCGAGCGCGCCGAAGATCCCCGCCCTGCCCATCGGGCCGGCCTCGTTGACCTGCGGGGGCAGGCCCTGCTCGACCGGCTCCAGTGCGCCCTTGGCATAGCGGCGGAAGCGGGACACCCCCACGGCGACCTGCATCCCGCGGGCCGTGCCCGTCGTGGCGCCCGTCTCGGCGCGGGCGAGCTCCGCGTACGCGGCGAACTCGCGCTGGATCAACTCGGCCGTCCGGTCCAGGATCGCCGCACGCTGCTCGGGCGCGGTACGGGACCAGGGCCCGAAGGCCTCCCGGGCGGCCGCCGCCGCCTCGTAGACCTGGTCGCGGCTCGCCTCCGGGGCCAGTCCGACGACCTCCTCGGTTGCCGGGTCGATCACCTCGCAGTGACCGCCGTCCGGCTCGGTCCACTCTCCTCCGATGTACAGCCGCTGAGCGGGACGGCGGCTCACCGGGTGCTCACCGTCCTGGTGTCACGGCCCGAGCGCAGCACCCGGCCGGGGATCGCACCGGTCACCTGGTCGTCGCGGACGGTCTCGACGCCGTTGACGCGTACGGACACGATGCCGACCGCCCGCGAGTCCAGCCGCGGGCTGTCTCCGGGCAGATCGTGGACGAGGGTCGCGGGAGCCGCGTCGATCCGCTCCGGGTCGAAGAGCACCAGGTCCGCGTGGTGGCCCTCGACGATCCGGCCCCGCTCGCGCAGACCGAACAGCTGCGCCGGGTCGTCCGTGAGCATCCTGACGGCCTGCTCCAGCGGGACCAGTTTCCGCCCGCGCAGACAGTCGCCCAGGAAGCGGGTGGTGTACGGCGCTCCGCACATCCGGTCCAGATGGGCGCCCGCGTCGGAGCCGCCGAGCATGACGTCCTCGTGCTGCCAGGTCTCGGCGCGCAGCGTCCACGACGCCGGGTCGTTGTCCGTCGGCATGGGCCACAGCACCGTGCGCAGCTCGTCGTTGGCGCAGATCTCGACGAGGCAGTGGAAGGCGTCCTGGCCCCGTTCGGCGGCGATGTCGCGTACGACCCGGCCGGTGAGGCCCTCGTTGGCCGGGGAGTAGGTATCGCCGATGACATAGCGCTCGAAGTGGGCGAGGCGGCGGAAGACCCCGGCCTCCTTGGACGCGGACCGGCGCAGCATCCCGGCCCGTACTTCCGGGTCGCGGAGCCTGGCGATCCGCTCGGGTAGGGGCAGGCCCAGGATCTCGCCCCAACCCGGGATGAGGTTGAGGGCGCAGAAGGTGCCGAGCGACATGTTCATCGGGGTGAGGATCGGCATGGTGAGGGCGACGATCCGGCCGCCGGCCTTGCGTGCGCGTTCGCTCGGCAGCAGCTGGCGCGGCACCCGCTCGGGCACGGCCGCGTCGATGGTGAGGACGTTCCAGTTGAGCGGGCGGCCCGCGGCGGCGCTCATCTCGACGAAGAGGTCGATCTCGTCGTCGGCGAACTGGTCGAGGCAGCCGGCGACGATGGCCTCGAGCTGGGTGCCCTCGTGGTCGGCCACGGCGCGCGAGAGCGCGAGCAGCTCGGCGGGGCCGGCGTGACGGGAGGCGACGGGCTGTCCGTCACCGTCGGAGTGGGTGGACGACTGCGTGGTGGACAGGCCCCAGGCGCCCGCGTCCATCGCGTCGTGGAACAGCCGCAACATCGCGTCGAGTTGGGCCGGGGTCGGTTTGCCGCCGATCGCGTCCGGACCCATCACATGGCGGCGCAGCGCGCAGTGCCCCACCATGAAGCCGGCGTTGACGGCGATACGGCCTTCGAGTGCGTCGAGGTACTCGCCGAAGGTGTGCCAGTTCCAGGGTGCGCCCTCTTCGAGTGCGACCAGGGACATGCCCTCGACCTTGGACATCATGCGGCGGGTGTAGTCGGCGTCCTCGGGGCGCTCGGGGTTCAGCGGGGCGAGGGTGAATCCGCAGTTGCCGCCCGCGACGGTGGTCACCCCGTGGTTCATCGAGGGGGTGGCGTACGGGTCCCAGAACAGCTGGGCGTCGTAGTGGGTGTGCGGGTCGACGAAGCCGGGCGTGAGGACGAGCCCGGTCGCGTCCTCGCTCGTCCGGGCCTCCTCGGTGACGGTGCCGGGCGCTGCGATGACGGCGATGCGGCCGTCGCGGAGGCCGATGTCGGCGGTGTAGGCGGGGGCGCCGGTCCCGTCGACGACGGTGGCACCCTTGATCAGGTGGTCGAGCATGGCCTGCGTCCCTTTCTGGTGCGGGGCGACGTGCGGGGAGACGGGGCGGCTGTGTGGTCCCGGCGGCGCGGCGATGTGGCCCGGCCGGAAGGCTTCGCGACCGGCCGCGGCCGCGTTGCCGTCCGACCGGGCCGGTAGCGGGTGGCGGTCCGGGAAGCCACCGCCCGCGGTCGGTGCCGGGACCGGAACGGGCCCGTCAGGCCGCTTCGCGGAAGCGGGTGGTGCGGTGGACCGGGTCCGTGTCGATCTTCGGGATGACGTGCTCGCCGATCAGCTTGATCGTCGTCATCGTGTCCTCGTACGAGATCCCGATCGGAAGCCCGAACGACAGCTGGTCCGCCCCGGCCTGCTCCCAGCGCTTGCACTGGCGCAGCACCTCGTCCGGGTCGCCGCAGATCATCAGTTCCTCGGCGATGAGGAGTTCGATGATCTCGGCGCTGTACTCGGGCAGCAGCTCGGGCCACTCGGGGACGCCGTCGGGGCGCGGGAAGGTGTCGTGGTAGCGGAAAAGCAGCGACTGGAGGTAGTTGAGTCCACCGCCGACCGCGATCTCGACCGCCTTCTCGTGGGTCTCGGCGCAGATCGCCGTGGAGGTCACCATGACGTTGTCGTTGACGTATCCGCCGACCGGCTGCGCGTCCTTGACCGCCGTCTTGTACGACTCGACGACCCACTCCATGTCGGAGACCTTCTGCACGCTGAAGCCCAGTACGCCGAGGCCCTTCCTGCCCGCCATGGCGTAGGAGGACGGCGACCCGGCCGCGTACCACATCGCGGGGTGGGACTTCCCGTACGGCTTCGGGAGCACCTTGCGCGGCGGCAGGGACCAGTGCTTGCCCTGGAAGCCGGGGTACTCGTCCTGGAGCCACATCCGGGGGAACTCGGCGATGGTCTCTTCCCAGATCTCCTTGGTGTGGTTCATGTCCGTGATGCCCGGCATGAAGCCGAGGATCTCGTGCGAGCCGGCGCCGCGCCCTGAGCCGAACTCGAAGCGCCCCTCGGAGAGATGGTCGAGCATGGCGACCTTCTCGGCGACCTTCACGGGGTGGTTGACCGGGGCGAGCGGATTGAAGATGCCCGAGCCCAGGTGGATCCGCTCGGTCGCATGGGCGAGGTAGCCGAGGAAGACGTCGTTCGCGGAGAGGTGCGAGTACTCCTCCAGGAAGTGGTGCTCGGAGGCCCAGGCGTACTTGAAGCCGGACTTGTCCGCCTGGATGACGTACTCGGTCTCCTCCATCAGCGCCTTGTGCTCGGCGAGCGGGTCGGTCTCGGCGCGCTTGCCGAGATAGCCCTGTACGAACAGTCCGAATTCCATGGGTCCCACCACCGTCCCCACCGTGTTTCTGACACTGCGTCAGATCTGAATGCCCCGACTGTTCCACCGGGCACCCGAGGCGTCAATACCTGACGATGCGTCAGAGAACGCTGACTCCGGCCAGCCAGCCTCCGTCGATGACGACCGGCTGCCCCGTGATGTACGAGGAGTCGTCGCCGGTCAGGAACAGCGCGAGCCGGGCGACCTCCTCCGGCAGGCCCACCCGCCCCAGCGGCACCAGCTTCCGGTACAGCTCGTCCAGCGCGTCGGGGTCCGCCCCGCCGGGATTGCTCATCGGGGTGTCCACGGCGCCCGGGCACACCGCGTTGACCCGGATCTTCTTCGCGGCCAGCTCCATCGCCGCCACCCGGGTCAGGCCGAGAATGGCGTGCTTGGTCGCGGCATAGGCACCGACGTAGGACATCCCGGTGAGCGCCGTGTACGAGGCGGTGTTGACGATCGTGCCGCCGCCGGCCGCCTCGATCTCCGGGGCCACCGTCTTGATCCCCAGGAACGCCCCGATCTGGTTGACCTGGATGATCTGCTGGAACTCCTCCAGCGGGGTGCTCACCAGCTCGTTGAAGCGCAGGATACCCGCGTTGTTGACGAGGCCGTCGACATGGCCGAAGGCATCCTTGGCGGCGTCGATGAAACCGGCCCACTCGTCCTCCCGGCCGACGTCCAGATGCACATAGCGGGCGATGCCCTCACCGAGCTCCTTGGCGAGGGCCTCACCCTGGTCGTCGAGAACGTCACCGAGGACGACCTTCGCCCCCTCGGAGGCGAACAGCCTCGCCTCCTGCTCGCCCTGGCCGCGCGCCGCGCCGGTGATGAGGACGACGCGTCCGTCCAGCTTTCCCATGCCCGTACTCCTCTCGGTCATCGGTCATCGGTCATGAGTCATCGGCCGTCGGTCATCTGCCGCCGACTGCCGACAATTGGTCGTGTCGACTGCGGGCCGTTGGTCATCGGTCGAGCTGCGGGGCCACTTCTGCGGCGAACGCCGCCATCTGGTCGATGAGTTCGCTGCGACTGCGACTGCGGAAGCGCACCTGGATCTGGTCCACGCCCATCGCGCCGTACGCACGCAGCGACTCGGCGATGGCCTCGGGCTTGCCGGTGAGGGTGCGGCGCCCGACGTCCCAGGCGGCATCGCCGACGTACAGCGGCTCGGTGATCGCGCCGATCGTCAGCGGGCGGTCGATCCCCGCCTGCTCGCGCAGCGCCCTGAGTTTCGCGATCTGGACGGGGAGCCGGTCGCGCGGATCGCCCTGCGGCAGCCAGCCGTCACCCTTGAGGGCGGCGCGGCGCACAGCGGCGGGCGAGGACCCTCCGACCCAGAGGGGCACGGGGGCCTGAACGGGGCGCGGCTGCTGCCCGAGCCCTTCGAAGGCGAAGTGCTCGCCGGTGAAGCACGGGAACTCCTCGGGCCCGAGAGCCGCCCTGAGCGCGTCGATCGTCTCGTCGAGCACGGCACCACGGCGCTCGAAGTCCACGCCGAGGACGTCGAACTCCTCCCGTACGTGCCCCGCGCCGACGCCGAGGATCAGCCGGCCGGAGGAGAGATGGTCGAGCGTCGCGTACTGCTTGGCGGTCAGCAGCGGATGGCGCAGCCCGACGACGGCGACATGACTGAGCAACCGCACCCGCTCGGTCGCGGCGGCGAGGAAGGAGAGCGTGGCGACAGGGTCGTACCAGACAGTGGACATGGCCCCGGCCAGCCGCAGCGGAATCGCGACGTGGTCGCAGACGGCGATGTACGCGAACCCGGTGCGGTCGGCGGTGCGCGCGATCGCGACGAGATCGTCGGGCCCCGCCGCCGCCTCCCAGGTCTCGGCATAGATGGTGCTCTGCGACTGGACCGGGAGCTGCATCCCGTAGACCACCATGATCGGTCCCCTCGCCATTGGGCCGACACAATTCTGACGACCCGTCATTTTTGATGGGCCACCATGGTCTTGGCTGCGGGCGCATCGGGCAAGGGGCGTGCGCGGTCGCGGGTCTGGGGGCGTCCCGCCGTCGTCGTGCGCGGACGGGCGGGACACCCTCGGCGACCCGCCCGTCCGCGCACAGATCGCTTGATCGTTACCTCAGGGCACGACGCCCGGCGCCGGCGCATCGCATCGCATCGCATCGAGCACGCGGCCTCAGCCCAGCAGCGCGTACACCGTCGACGCGCGGGCGGCCGGCTCGTCCGCGCCCTCAGCGGTCATCGTGATCTCGGCGAAGGCCATCCGCTTGCCCAGCTTGGAGATACGGGCGTCGATCAGCACGTCCGCGCCGGTGACCGCGCGCTGGAAGGTGGTCGACTGCTGGACCGTCGTCATCGGGACGAAGGCTCCGCGGGCGGCGGACACGGCGATCACGGTGGCCGTGTCCGCCGCGGCCATCAGGGCCTGGCCGGAGAGCGCACCGCCTTCCCGGGCCAGCCGGTCCGACCAGGGCAGGCGGAGCACGGCGTGGAGGTCACCCGTGTCGACGACGGAGAGGCCGAGGTCGAGGACCCAGGGCGCGAAGTTGTCGGAAAGGATCTTGTCGGCCGCGGCTGGCGTAAGCGTCATGCGCCGATCGTGGGGTGCCCCGGACCGGATGTCCATGTCCGGTGTCGCCCTGGATGTCCCCATCCTGCGCGGGGTTGCCGGTACCTGTAGCGGCGCGTCTCGGGCACGACACCAGGTGAGAGGGCCCTTCGGCCCGTCCCGTACCCCGTGGCGAACGCTCCGGGGGAGCAGGAGCAGACCGGAGCACATCACACGAAGGAGAGATCGTGTTCGCCAAGCGCTGCGGAACGACCGCCGATGCCGCCGATGCTGCCGACACCGCCGACACCGCCGACGCCGGCTTCGACAACGGCGTCTCGTCGGTCTTCCTCGGCTGACCCGACGCTCCCCGTGGAGCCGCGGCCTCGTCGGTCGCGGCTCCACGAGCGTTACGCCCCCGGCCACAGCCCGTCGGCCGTCAGCCCCAGCAGTTCGATCGCGTTCCCGCGGACGATCCGTTCCACCACGTCCGGCGCCAGATGCCCCATCTGAGCCTCGCCCACCTCCCTCGACTTGGGCCAGGTGGAGTCCGAGTGCGGATAGTCCGTCTCGTACAGGACGTTTCCGACGCCGATCGCGTCCAGGTTCCTCAGCCCGAAGGCGTCGTCGAAGAAGCAGCCGTACACATGCCCGGCGAACAGCTCCGACGGCGGCCGCAGCACCTTGTCCGCGACTCCGCCCCAGCCGCGGTTCTCCTCCCACACCACGTCCGCGCGCTCCAGGATGTACGGGAGCCAGCCGATCTGGCCCTCGGCGTACATGACCTTCAGGTCAGGGAAGCGTTCGAACTTGCCGCTCATCAGCCAGTCGACCATCGAGAAGCAGCAGTTGGCGAAGGTGATGGTGGAACCGACCGCGGGCGGGGCGTCCGCGGAGGTCGACGGCATCTTCGACGAGGAGCCGATGTGCATGGCGATGACCGTGCCGGTCTCGTCACAGGCGGCGAGGAAGGGGTCCCACGCGTCGGTGTGGATGGACGGCAGTCCGAGGTGCGGGGGTATCTCGGAGAACGCCACCGCCCGCACCCCGCGCGCCGCGTTGCGCCGCACTTCGGCCGCGGCCAGCTCGGCGTCCCACAGCGGGATGAGGGTGAGCGGGATCAGCCGGCCCCGCGCGTCGGGGCCGCACCACTCCTCCACCATCCAGTCGTTGTACGCCCGCACCCCGAGCAGCGCGAGCTCGCGGTCCTTCGCCTCGGTGAACGTCTGTCCGCAGAAGCGGGGGAAGGTGGGGAAGCAGAGCGCGGACTGGACATGGTTGACGTCCATGTCGGCCAGCCGGTCGGGGACGGAGAACGAGCCGGGCCGCATCTGGTCGTACGTGATGACCTCGAGCTTGATCTCGTCCCTGTCGTAACCGACCGCCGTGTCGAGTCGGGTCAGCGGCCGGTGCAGGTCCTCGTACACCCACCAGTCGCCGATCGGCCCGTCGTCCCCGGGCGCGCCCATGACCGGGGCGAACTTGCCGCCGAGGAAGGTCATTTCCTTCAGAGGGGCCCGAACGATGCGCGGGCCGGTGTCCTGGTACTTCGACGGCAGCCTGTCCCGCCAGACACGAGGGGGCTCCACCGTGTGATCGTCGACCGAGATGATCTTCGGGAAGTTCTCCATGCGGTTCACGGTAGCGCTGATCTGACGATGCGTCAGCTATCTGTCCATCAGTACGTCAGCTGCGAGGTTTCGATCCGGCACCGGGTTCCCGCAGATCCTGTGCAGAGCGCCACTCACTGCTGACGCATCCGCCTCGACAGGGCAGACTGTCGGGGGCGATACCGGCGATATCGATGAGAACGGCGACACGAAGCGGTACGAGCAGGGGGAAGCCATGGGCCGTGGGGACGGGTCCCTCACGCAGCAGGCGGGCGATCCGGAGCAGAGCGCTCCGGAACAAGCGGGCGGCAGCCTGCGGTTCAGCGTGCTCGGACCCGTACGCGCCTGGGGCGGCGACGGGGAGGCACTCCCCTCCGGCTCGCCGCAGCAGCGGGCCCTCCTCGCCGCGCTGCTGATGCGCGAGGGGCGCACGGCCACGGCGGCCGAGCTGATCGACGCGATCTGGGGCGAGGAACCGCCGTCGCAGGCACTGGCGGCGGTGCGGACCTATGCGTCCCGGCTCCGCAAGGCGATGGGCGCCGGGGCGCTGGTCAGCGAGTCCGGGGGCTACGCGATCCGCACCCCGTCGGACACACTCGACCTCCATGTCGCCCAGGAACTCGTCGCCGAGGCCGAGAAGGCACGGGCCGGCGGCGACCGCTGCCAGGCACGGGTACTCATCAACAAGGCGCTGGGCCTGTGGGACGGCGAGGCGCTCGCGTCCGTTCCCGGCCCCTACGCCGAGTCCCAGCGAGTACGCCTGGAGGAGTGGCGACTCCAACTCCTCGAGACGCGGCTGGAGATGGACCTGGACGTCGGCTGCCACGCGGAGGCGGTGTCCGAGCTCACCGCCCTGACGGCCGCGCATCCGCTGCGCGAGCGCCTGCGTGAGCTGCTGATGCTGGCGCTGTACCGCAGCGGACGGCAGGCAGAGGCACTGGCGGTGTACGCGGACACCCGGCGGCTGCTCGCCGAGGAGCTCGGTGTGGACCCGCGGCCCGAGCTGTCCCGGCTGCAGCAGCGGATCCTGCAGGCGGACGAAGAGCTGGCCCGGCCCGCCGAGCAGCCGGCTCCGGCTGCCTCAGGAGTCACCAGGCCGGCCCAACTGCCCGCCACCGTCCCGGACTTCACCGGCCGCGCATCCTTCGTACGGGAGCTGAGCGAGCAACTCGCCACGGCCGAGGGGTCCGTGATGGCGCTCTCCGCGCTCGCGGGCATCGGCGGCGTCGGCAAGACGACCCTCGCCGTGCACGTCGCCCACCACGCGCGGCCGCAGTTTCCGGACGGGCAGCTGTACGTCGACCTCCAGGGCGCCGGGCCCCGGCACGCCGAACCGGAGGCGGTCCTCGGGGCGTTCCTGCGGGCGCTCGGCACGGCCGACTCGGCGATCCCCGACTCGCTGGACGAGCGGGCGGCGCTGTACCGCTCCACGCTCGACGGCCGCCGTGTCCTGGTCCTGCTGGACAACGCCCGCGACGCGGCGCAGGTCAGGCCGCTGCTGCCTGGCACGGCGGGCTGTGCGGCACTGGTCACCAGCCGTATCCGCATGGTCGATCTGGCCGGTGCACATCTGGTGGACCTGGATGTGATGTCCCCGGAGGAGGCACTGCAGCTCTTCACCCGGATCGTGGGTGAAGAGCGGGTCTCGGCCGAACGGGACGCGGCCCTCGACGTGGTCGCGGCCTGCGGCTTCCTGCCGCTGGCGATCCGTATCGCGGCTTCCCGGCTCGCGGCCCGCCGCACCTGGACGGTCTCGGTACTCGCGGCCAAGCTCGCCGACGAGCGGCGGCGGCTCGACGAACTCCAGGCCGGCGACCTCGCGGTCAAGGCCACCTTCGAACTCGGCTACGGGCAGCTGGAGCCGACCCAGGCCCGTGCGTTCCGCCTGCTGGGCCTCGCCGACGGCCCGGACATCTCGCTGGCGGCTGCCGCGGCCGTACTGGACCTCCCGCTGCACGACGCGGAGGACCTGCTGGAGGCCCTCGTCGACACCTCCCTGCTGGAGTCGGCCGCTCCGGGGCGCTACCGCTTCCACGATCTGGTACGGCTCTACGCGCGTGCATGCGCTGGGGTCCCCCATGCCGAAGGCCGGGGAAGGGACGAGCAGCAGGCGGAGGAGCGGGAGGCGGCGCTGTCGCGGCTGCTGGACTTCTATCTGGCGACGGCGGCGCGGGTGTACGCCATCGAACGGCCCGGAGACCGGCTCGTGGCCCATCTGGCGGCCACGACGTACGAGGGGCTCACCTTCGCCGACCGGCAGCAGGCCTTGGACTGGTTGTACGCGGAGGCGAACTGCCTGCTGGCATGCGCACGACAGTCACTGGTGGGGGAGCGGCTGCGGCGGGCCGTCGACCTGCTCTGGGCGGCGAAGGACCTAGGCGAGAGCGGCGCCAACTCCAAGCAGTACGCGACGGTCGCGCTCGCCGCCCGCGATGCAGCCCGGTCGGCCGGCGACCGCCTCGCCGAAGGACGCGCCCGTACGACCCTCACCAACGTCCATCTGGTGGCGGGCCGTTACGCCGACGCCGAGGAGGAGGCACGCGCCGCGCGGGCCCTGGCGGAGGCGACCGGCGATGCGGCGCCGGTGTACTGGGCGGACAACGACCGCGGGATCATCGCCGCGAGCCGGGGCCACTACGAGCAGGCGGAGGCACATCTGCTCAAAGCCGCGGAAGGCTCCCGGGCCGACGGCAATCTGCCGGGAACAGCGAGCGCGTTCTCCAATCTCTCCCGCGTGCACCAGCTGCTCGGCCGCACCGACAGCGCCATCGAACTCGCCCAGCAGGGCGTGGAGCTCTACGCCGAATCGGGGCCGACGATACGCCTGGCCAACGCCCGCTACGCGCTCGGCGTCGCCCTCACCCAGGCGGGCCGTCATGCCGAGGCCCTGGAGCGGCTCTCCGAGGCGCTGGAGGCCTTCGCGAAGGACCGCCAGCGCCTGTGGGAAGGAGCGACCCACTACCGCGTCGCGCAGGCCCACCTCCAGGACCAGCGCCCCGCACAAGCGGCGCAACACGCCGAGCAAGCCCTGGCGAAAGGATGCATCGGCGGTGACAAGATGCGAGGCAATGTCCTGAAGACGCTGGGCAAGGCGCTGTACGCCCTCGGCCAGACGGACCGCGCCCGCGCCTGCTGGCGTGAGGCCCTCAGCCTGTACGAGCAGGTGGGGGCCGAGGAGGCCGAGGAGGTACGGGCCCTGCTCGCACCCCTCGCGGCCGCATGAGCCCGGGCTGACAAGGACGTTCAGCATTTGTTTATGCCCGCCAGGCACTCTGTACTCAACGGTCCGTCGGGTCGGGGGACAGACGGTAACCGGGAGCTCATCGTTAGGGTGAGCGTTCCAGGAAACGCCCGTTCGGGGACCCTCGGGGGAGTCACCGAGCGGGCGTTCCCGATTCGACGCCGACATTCAGGGAGTTGACGACGATGAGCGACACGAACAAGAGCGAAGACATCACGACCATGGGCGACAACCACATGCCCACCCCGCCCAAGGACGGCCCGCTCACGACCACGGGCGACAACCACATGCCCGCTCCGCCGGCGGACGGCGGCATCACCACCATGGGCGACAACCACATGCCCACCCCGCCCAAGGACGGCCCGCTCACGACCATGGGGGACAACCACATGCCCACCCCGCCGCCCAAGAAGTGATCTGAAGCCACCTCATCGACGGGGTGCGGCCGCGGCGGCGCGGAGGGGGAGCCGCCGCGGCCGCAACATGCCCGCACCCGGCACCGGGCACGACACCGAGCATGACGAATCGAGCAGGAGACATGACCCGCACCCAGCGCATCATCGCCATAGCCGCCGTCGCGGCAGCCGCCGCAGCCCTCGCGGCCGGGGTGGCAGCGCCCGCCATGGCAGGGGACAACCACACCCCCGCCCCGCCGCAGCGCGCCGCCGAGGAGGACGCGAGCACGCCACGGAACGGCGTGTCCGGCTGACGGCTGTGCGGGCGCTCGCGAGGGCCGGTCCCGCCGAGCGAATGGGGCACCAGAGCCACGCACCACGACGGGGGACGGCCGCGGCGGCGCGGAGGGGGAGCCGCCGCGGCCGCGGGAGTGTGGACGCGCTCGGCAAACGAGGATCAGCCCATCGGTGAACCGACGGGCTGAGACAACTGGCGGCGGATCAGCCGGTCATCGGATCAGGCCGATGGGGGAGGCCGGCTGGAGCGAAAGCCCTGAGAGCCGTCGCAGGCCGGAGGCCGGCACCCGTGGGGGTGCCGGCCTCCGGTCTTCAGGGGCGTACCGAGCGGGTCAGTGCTGTTTGACGAACACGCCGGCCGATTTCTTGCCCGCCGAGCTCGACGAGTCCGCCGAGCAGGAATTCTTCTCCGCCTCGGTCATCTTGCGGCTCTTGACGACCACCGCGTTGCTCTTGCCGTCCGTGCCGTTCGGGGCCGGGCCGGTGACGGTGTCGTCCCAGAACCAGTAGTAGTGGTCCCACTTGGGGTTGTCGTAGTGCGTCTGCCAGGTGCCGGAGACCTGCTGCATCACCTGGGCCCGGGATATCCAGCCGACCTCTCCTGGCTGCACCGTCATGTTCAGGGAGCTGCTCTCCGTGTGCGTGCTGGTCCAGGTGTGGTTGTAGGACGCCGTCACGCTCAGGTCGATGATGCCCGCGATGTTCCCTCCCGCCGTGACCGAGACTCCCACCGAGTCGGTGGCGCCGACCGCGTCGGACCATGTCATCGACTGGGTCGCGGCGGACGTGCTGCAGTTGTAGAGCGAGTCGGAGACCTGGCGGAAGTCTCCGAGGTATGCCTCGCCGAGCTTGGGATCGTTGAACGTGCACTTGCCGAGGCCCGACTCGCAGTCGGCGCGGAGGAGTTCGCGGGTCGGGCCGTCGTCCGCCTCCGCGGTGGCGGTTGTCGTCGCGACGATTCCCAGGGTTGCCGTCGCAATGGCCAGTGCACGGGCGCCCCGACGCAGGGCATGACTGATCGTCATTCTGGTGCCTTTCACACTCTGTGGGGAGTCGGTGAACCACGCCGCTGCGCCCGGATTCGGGCGCGCAGACCGAGGCGCATTCACCGCCTACAGACGCGAGACTGTCCTAGCCATCACCTCAACCACACCAAGAATAAGCAAAGTTGTGGTTGATTGCGAAACAGAACTTTCCGGTAACCGGAGCAAAGGCGAACAAGGCGGAAAAGCCCTCGGGTGAGACCGACGAGTAACCAGTGTCGTGTGCGAAGAACAGTGGCCCCGCACGTCTCAAATCCTGGAATTCCAGGGACCTTTCGCGCGGATCGGAGCGGGAGCACCCCGGTGGCTTCTGACGGCAGAGGCCCGCTACCGCCTGGCCCGCAGTTCCCTCTTCAGCACCTTTCCGCTCGCGTTGCGCGGCAGCTCCGCCACGAACTCCACCGACCTCGGCACCTTGTAGTTCGCCATCTCCCGCCGTGACCACGCGATCAGGTCGTCCGACGTGAGCGTCGAGCCCGCGCGCCGGACCACGTACGCCTTGCCGACTTCACCCAGCCGACCGTCCGGGACGCCGATCACCGCCACGTCCGCGATGTCGGGGTGCAGGCCTAGCAGTTGCTCGACCTCGGCCGGATAGGCGTTGAATCCGCCCACGATGAACATGTCCTTGATCCGGTCGGTGATCCGCAGATTGCCCGCCTCGTCCAGAACACCCACGTCACCGGTGTGCAGCCAGCCGTCCGCGTCGACGACCTCGGACGTTCCCTCCGGATCCTCGAAGTAACCGCTCATGACGTTGTGGCCGCGGACCAGGATCTCGCCCGGTTCGCCAGGACCGGCCGACACGACTCGGACCTCCGTGTCCGGGATCGCACGGCCCGAAGTGGCGGCGATGGTTTCGGGGGCGTCCCCGCGGCGGCACATGGTGACGATGCCCGACGCCTCGGACAGGCCGTACGCCGTGAGCACGGTCGCGATGCGCAGTTCGCCGCGCAGCCGCTCGACGAGTCGCAGCGGCACGACGGCGGCGCCCGTGACGACGAGCCGCAGCGCCGTCAGGTCGTGGGCGTCCCGGGCGGGATGGTCGAGCAGCGACTGGTGCAGGGTCGGCGGTCCGGGCAGCACCGAGATGCGTTCGGAGGCGATGTTCGCGAGGACCGTGTCCACGTTGAAGACCGGCTGCGGCACCATGGTCGCGCCGCGCATCAGACAGGCGATGATGCCCGCCTTGTAGCCGAAGGTGTGGAAGAACGGGTTCACGATCAGATAGCGGTCGCCCGCGCGCAGCCCCGCCAGCTCGCTCCAGATCGCGTAGCAGCGCAGGGTCTGGGCGTGGGTGATCACCGCACCCTTGGGGCGGCCCGTCGTCCCCGAGGTGAAGATGATGTCCGAGGGAGAGGACGAGGCCACGGCGTCGGCGCGGGCCCGTACCGTGTGCGCCGGCACCCCGTCCCCGCCGGCCAGGAATTCCTTCCAGGTCAGGAAGTCCTCGGGCGCGCTGTCCGCAAGCACCACCACCTTCTTCAGACAGGGCAGTTCGACGTCCGCGCGCCGCAGGGACGCCACGTATGACGTCCCGAGGAACGTGCCGGTGATGAAGAGCAGTTTCGCGCGGGACCGCTCCAGCACGTATGCGGCCTCGGTGCCCTTGAACCGGGTGTTCAGGGGGACGAGCACCGCTCCGGCCGAGACCGCGCCGAGTGCGCTGACGATCCAGTCGAGCGTGTTCGGCGCCCACACCGCGACCCGGTCGCCCGGTTCCACGCCCGCCGCGATGCATGCGGCGGCGGCCCGCTCGACGCGCGCGCCGAGTTCGGCGTACGAGACCCGGGTGCGCCCTTCGACCACGGCCTCCCGGTCCGCGTACCGTTCCGCGGCGCTCCGCACCAGCCTCGGGACGGATATCCACTCCAGGTCGCCGCGCATCGCCGCTCCTCCCGCCGTCGCCGTACACCAGCAGCCATAGCTGACTACCCGTCAGATTAGCTGTACGCTCCCCCGCATGGCGACCCTCAAGGACGCGACAGCGATAGCCGGAATAGGACAGACACCCTTCGCGAAACACCTCCCCGAATCCGAGAAGACCCTGGCCTGCCGGGCCATCCTCGCCGCTCTCGACGACGCGGGCATCACGCCCGGCGAGGTCGACGGCTTCGCCTCCTACACGATGGAGGAGACCGACGAGGTCGAGGTCGCCAAGGCCATCGGCGCGGGCGACATCACCTTCTTCAGCAAGGTGGGGTACGGCGGCGGCGGATCCTGTGCCACCGTCGCCCATCTCGCCGCCGCCATCGCCACCGGACAGGCGAGCGTCGGGGTGGCCTGGCGGTCGCGCAAACGCGGCTCGGGCCCGAGACCCTGGAAGAACACCGCCGTACAGCTGCCCACTCCCGGACAGTGGACCCGGCCCTTCGGACTGCTGCGGCCCGCCGACGAGATCGGCATGCTGGCCCGGCGCTATATGCACGAGTACGGCGCCACCCGCGACCACCTCTTCAACGTCGCTCTCGCCTGCCGCAACCGCGCCAACCAGAACCCGGCGGCGATCATGTACGAACGGCCGCTGACCCGCGAGATGTACATGACCGCGCGCTGGATCAGCGAACCGCTCTGCCTCTTCGACAACTGCCTGGAGACGGACGGCGCGCTGGCCTGTGTCATCGTGTCCGCCGAGCGGGCCCGGGACTGCCGCCGCAAGCCCGTCTACCTCCACTCCGTCGCCCAGGGCCTGCCCGCCCAGCACCACGGCATGGTCAACTACTGGAACGCCGATCCGCTCACCGGACCCGCCTGGACGGCTGCCCGGCAGCTGTGGAAGACGGCGGACTTCGGCCCGCAGGACGTGGACGTCGCCCAGATCTACGACGCCTTCACCCCGCTGATCCCGCTGTCCCTGGAGGGCTACGGCTTCTGCGGACGGGGCGAAGGCGCCGCGTACACCGAGGGCGGCGCTCTGGAGATCGGCGGACGGCTGCCGATGAACACCGGCGGCGGCGGGCTCAGCGAGGCGTACGTCCATGGCTTCAACCTCATCAACGAGGGCGTGAAGCAACTGCGTGGCACTTCCACCGCACAAGTGCCGGACGCGGCGACCTGTCTGGTGACGGCGGGCGAGGGCGTCCCGACCTCGGCCTTGCTTCTGAGAAGCTGAACAGAGGAGTTGAGCTGACAGATGACGGATTCCGACCGTGGATATCTGACACCCGTCAAGGACGAGGACGGCGCGCCCTTCTGGGAATACACCGCCCGCGGTGAACTGCGCGTCCAGGCCTGCGTCTCCTGCGGCGAGCTGCGCTTTCCGCCACGCCCCTGCTGCCCGCACTGCCAGTCGTTCGACAGCCTCTGGCAGCCGATGAGCGGGCGTGGCCGGATCTGGTCGTACGTACTCCCCCACCCGCCCCTCCTGTCCCCCTACGCCGAACAGGCCCCGTACAACGCCGTGATCGTCGAACTCGCCGACGCCCCGCACATCCGACTCGTCGGCAATGTGGTGGCCGGCCCGGACGATGCGCTGGACTCGGTCGACCCCGCGCGACTGCGCATCGGGGCCCCGGTGCGCGTGGCCTTCACCGAGCTCGCCGACGGAACGACCGTGCCGCGGTGGCTCCTGGAGCGCTCATGAGCATCCGGGTGGAGACGGACAAGGACAGCGGCGTGGCCGTCGTCACCCTCGACCGGCCCGCCAGACACAACGCGATCGATCTGGCGATGGCGGACGAACTCACCAGAGTGTGGCGGGAGTTCCGCTTCGACGACACGGTACGGGCAGCGGTGGTGACGGGCGCCGGGACGCGTGCCTTCTGCACCGGGATCGACCGCGGTGCCGAGGTGCCGCAGCCCTCGTCGCCGTACTCGATCGACGACCCCCTGCTCACGATCGGCCCCAAGGCCAACGACCTGTGGAAGCCGGTGATCGCCGCCGTGCGCGGGCTGGCCTGCGGCGGGGCGTTCTATCTGCTGGGCGAGGCGGAGTTCGTGATCGCGGCGGAGGACGCGCAGTTCTTCGATCCGCACACGTCCTACGGGATGGTGAGCGCCTACGAGTCGGTCCACATGGCGATGAGGATGCCGTTCGGGGAGGTCGCCCGCATGGCGCTGATGGGGACGGCCGAGCGGATGTCGGCGCGGCGAGCCTACGAGACGGGTCTGGTCAGCGAGGTGACGGCGCCCGGTGACGAGGTGTCCGCCGCGATACGCTGCGCCGCCGTCATCGCCTCGTACCCGACGGAGGCCGTGCAGGGGACGGTGCGGGCGGTGTGGTCGGCGAAGGAGGCCGCCCGGACGCAGGCACTCGCCCAGGCCCCGCATCTGATCGCGCTCGGGAATCTGCCGGCACAGCGGCAGGCGGAGCTGTTCGCGAACAGACGGGGCGGGGACGGGTACCGGGTGCGCTGACCGCGGCCCCCCGGACGGGACCTACGGCGTGGAGACGGTGCGGGTGGCGCTGACGACCGAGCACTTCCTGAGGTCGGTCGCCTTGCCGGAGCCGCTGTAGTCGGCGGTCACGGTCTCGTGGTGGTTCTCGGACGTCCGCACCGTCACGTTCTCCATGCTCACCAGCAGCGGCTTGCCGCCCGGGTCTCCCTCGAACCGCAGCTTGACGTCGTAGGTCTGATCCAGCGCGGACGCGTTCGAGATGTAGAGGTGGCCCCTGAGGTTCGTCCGGTCGGGGGCGACGGAGCAGTACTTGAACTCCACCTCACGCATGGCGTCGACCGGGCGGGTGTCGACCGCCGTGGGGCTTGCCGTGGCCTGGCCGCCGGACGCCGATCCACCGCCGCTGCCGCCGTCGTCGTCATCGTCGTGGTGATGGGTGCTGCCACCGTTGCCGTAGCCACCGCCACTGGAACTGCTCGAGCTGCTGGAGCTGTGGTCGTTGTCGCAGCCGCCGCCGCGCGAACCGCGAGCGCCGGTGAGGGCGATGAGGGCGATGCCGAAGACGGCGATCGCACGGACATGGCGCAACTTCACGTTCAACCCCCCGTTGAAAGTGCGAGCATGGCGAAAACACGTCAGGGACTGCTTTGACGGGCGCACGTCACCATACAGGCCGACCGTCCCGATCAGGCCATGGGCAGTCGCAGACACCCACCACCGCGCGTAGCGTCTGGTGCGAGAGGAGGCCGGGAATGGTGCGCAACGTCATCGGCTCGGTGCTCGCTCTCGCCGGAGCGGCGGCGGCCGTCCTGAGTCCGTTCCGGATCTGGTACGACGGCCGCCTCGGCAGCGACTACCGGGTCCAGGACCTCTTCCTTGGGATCACCGATGCCGCGGCGGGCTCCGTCACGGTGTCGATCCTGCTGCCGTACGCCTTCGCGGCGCTGGTGACACTCGTCGGGGTGCTGCTGCGGTCCCGGCTGCTCGTGGCACTGGCCGGGCTGATCGTGCTGGGCTTCACGGTGCTGTGGGCGGTGCGCCAGGGGCAGGCGGTCGGCAGTCTGACGATCGGCGGTCGCGGGCCGCGCCTGGAGGACGGGGTGGCCTGCGCCTTCGGGGGCGGTGTGCTTCTGCTGCTGGCCTCCGCCGTGATGAGCGGACGCGCCCCCAGGGTCCGGACCGTCGACGATGCCGCACCCGGGTACGGGGAGCCGTCCTGGTACGGGGAGCCCGCCTATCCGCCCGCGGAGTACGAGCCACGCTCGTACGGGTCCACCCGGAACCAGCCCCCGTACGAGGAGCCGTATCCGCCCGGCGAGGGCGAGCCCGGCATCTCCCCCTGGCCGACCGGCTCCGAGGACACCCAGCGCCTGCCGACGACGGACCCCACCGAACCCCGTCGGCCCCGCCGTGACCCCTATGGAGCAGACCCGGCCCAGGACCCCTTCCGGCCGCAGGATCCGCACGGTCCACGGAACCCGTACCGCAATCCCTACCGGTGGCGCGGCACCGACCCGGACGGGGAGGACGGGCAGCAGCGGTAGCCGCTGCCCGGAGTTCCTACAGGCCTGACCGCCCTTACGGTGTCCGACCAGCCCTTACGCTTACGGTGTCCCCGACGCGCCCCGGCCCGTCGCCGTGCCCTTGACCGCGTCCAGGGCGTACACACAGCGGTCCTTGGAGCAGGCGTACACCACACCGGCCCGCACCACGGGCGAACCCGTGATCTCGCCCCCGGTCGCCAGCTTCCAGCGCAGCTGGCCCCCGCTCGCGTCCAGCGTGTACAGCACATGGTCGGCGGAGCCGAAGTGGACCCTGCCGTCCGCGACCACCGGTGTGCCGATGACCTCGCCGCCCGCCGCGAACCGCCACTTGGGGGTGCCGGTGACCGCGTCCAGCGTGTACAGGGCGCTGCCGCTGCCGACGTGGACGTTGCCGTTGGCCACGAGGACGGGCTCGATCGCCACACGGGACTCGGTCGCGATCCGCCAGCGGTCCTTGCCGGTCGTGGCGTCGATCGCGTACACCGTGCCGAGGTAGTCGGCGAGATACACCCCGCCGCCTGTCACCGCGGGCCCCGGTGCGAAGGACGGCGGCGAGAGGAAGACGGCGGGCGCCTCGAAGTGCCAGCGGACATGGCCGCTCGCGGTGTCGATGCACAGCACCCGGGTGCCGGCCGCGACATAGGTGCATCCGTCCGGTGCCTGGTTCACCCGGACCGGTACGCCTCCGCAGGAAGCGGCGTCCCCGACCGGGTACGACCAGCGTTCCGTACCGCTGCGGGCATCAAGGGCCTGCAGCCGGGCGTTGCGCCAGACGTAGACGGTGTCGTCGGCGAGCGCGGGTCCTGCCTCGGACGTCTCGAAGTCGGTCTGGGCGCCGGTGATCTCCCACAGCTTCTCGCCGTTGGACGCCTCCCAGCCCTGGACGCCGCCGCCCCGGGTTCCGGTGACGACGGTGCCCCGGCCGGCCTTGAGGGAGTACACCCAGGCGTCGGTCCCCAGCCGCCACAGCTCGCTGCCGTTCGTCGCGTCGAGGGCGTAGAGCGTGGGTCCGTCGGAGGCGTGGATACGGCCGCCCGCGAGGGCCATCGACCAGGCCACGTCACGTGTCTTGAACTGGCGCCGGCCGCTGGCCACGTCGAGGGCGTGCACCTCGAAGGAGGTGACGTAGAGCAGCTCGCCGTCCACGACAGGAGTGCCCCAGACGTCGTTCGACATCCGGAACCGCCAGGGCCGCCAGCGCGCCGGGCCGCTCGGGGGCGCCGTGGTGGGGGCCGGGGTGGGGGCGGGCATGGCGTTGGTGGAGGCGTCGCCGCCCGGGGCGCGGACCCAGCCGGTGGCGTGGCCCGCGTCGGCGATGATGGCTGCGCGGGTGTCGGCCACCCGCGGACCGGGGCCGATCGGGACCCTGGCGCCGGCGAGGCGCACGGGACCGTCGGATGCGTGCCGGGGGTGCGGGGCGGTGCCGGGGCGGGCCTGTCCGGTGCGGGGGTCACTGCCGCCGCGCCGGGTCGTGTCCCGGTCGGAGCCCGCATCGGGCGCGCGGTCCGGCTTCGGGGGCACGTGGTGCGGCTCGTGGCGGCGGCCGCCGTTGCCTGCCGCGGCCGGGCCCGGTCCCCCGGATTGCGTGGTGCGTCCGCCTCGGCGCTGCTCGATCATCGACACGGCTCTGGTGGGCAGCCACGCCGACGCCGTGCCGCTGTCGTCGTCGCCTCCGGACGAGAACAGATGCGGCGCCAGCTGCGCCTGCAGATCCTCCGGGCTGGGCCGGCGGCCCGCCTCCATCTGCATGCACGACTCGATCAGCGGCCGCAGCTCGTCCGGCAGCCCCTCGAGGTCGGGTCCTTCACGCAGCAGCATGAAGACGGTCTCGACCGGGTTGGCGCCGTGGAAGGGCGGGTGTCCGGTGGCGGCGAACACCAGGGTCGACCCAAGCGAGAAGACATCGCTGGCGCCGGTGACGCTGCGCGAGTCGCGTGCCTGCTCGGGTGACATGTACGCGGGGGTGCCGACGGCGACGTTGGTCATGGTCAGCCGGGTGTTGGAGACCCCCGAGGCGATACCGAAGTCGATCACCCGGGGGCCGTCCTCGACGACCAGGACGTTCGAGGGTTTCAGATCGCGGTGCACGAGCCCTGCGCCGTGGATCGACTGCAGGGCCTCGGCGATGCCGGCCGCGAGCCAGCGCACCGCCTGGGCCGGGAGCGGCCCGCACTCGTTCACTATTTCTTCGAGGGAAGGCGCGGGAACGTAGGCGGTGGCGAGCCACGGCACGGCGGCACGCGGGTCGGCGTCCACCACGGCCGCGGTGTAGAAGCCGGAGACCGCCCGGGCCGCCTCGACCTCACGCGTGAAGCGGACGCGGAACAGCTGGTCCTCCGCGAGTTCCGTGCGCACCGTCTTGATCGCCACACGCCGGCCGGACGCCGAGCGTGCGAGATAGACCAGCCCCATGCCGCCGGCGCCGAGCCGTGCGAGCACCTCGAAGGGGCCGATACGCCTCGGGTCGTGCTGCGTCAGCTGCTCCACTTCGCCTGCCACCTCCCCGTACGGGCCATGTAGGTACGGCCCCGTCGCTCCCTGATTGTTCCTGCCTGGCGGCGTGGTTGCGAACCGGGGGGCGTTCCGGGGTGTCTCAGGTTATTTTGGCGCCTCGCCCCGCTGTTTTTCCGGCGTCTGCGACGTCTCCGTCTTCCCGGACTTCTCCGACTCCTCACGGTCCCGGTCGGGGGCCTGGTCCGGGGCCTGGTCCGGGGCTTTGTCAGGAGCTTTGTCAGGAGCTTTGTCAGGGGCCTCGTCCTGGCCGGGGGCCTGGCCGTTCCGTCCGGACTGCCCGGTTCGCTCGCCCTGGCCGGCCTGACCGTTCCCTTCGTCCTGTCCGGCCTCCCCCGCTCGCCCGGCTTGCCCGGCCTGTCCGGAGCCCCTGGCAGGTCCGGGACCTCTTTCCGGTCCCGCGTGCCGCGGTTCGGCGAGCACCGCGAAGGAGGCGCCCTGGTTGTCCGTGAGCACCGCCATCCGTCCGTACGGGATATCGAAGGGGGGCGCCGTGATCCGTCCGCCGAGTCCCGTCACCGTTTCGACCGTCCGGTCGCAGTCCGCCACGGCGAAGTAGACGAGGAAGTGGCCGGGCATCTCCGCGGGGAACGCCTCGGTGATCACGCTGCGGCCGCCGATCGCGGTGTCCTCGCCCGCCTCCGTACCGGCGGGGGACCACATCAGGTAGTCGATCGTCTCGTCGGGCAGTGCCGTGCCCTGGAAGCCGAAGACCTCGGCGTAGAAGCGGTCGACCGCTTCTTTCTCCCTCGTGTAGACCTCGGTCCAGCAGAACGAGCCCGGCACTCCCTGGATCTCGAAGCCGCTGTGCGCGTCCTGCTGCCAGATGCCGAAGACCGCGCCCCCGGGGTCCGCGGCCAGCGCCCCGATACCGGAGGGCCCCACCGGCATCGGCGTCATGATGACCTGGCCCCCGGCGTCCTGGATCCTCGCCGCGGTCCTGGTGGCGTTCTCGGTGGAGAAGTAGATGCCCCAGGTCGTGGGCATACGGCCGTCCCGCTTGGGTACGAGCGCCGCGACACGCTTCCCGTCGAGGAAGGCCTCGGTGTAGTGGCCGTACCGCTCGGCCGCGTCCTTCTCGCCCTCCCGGCCCCCCTCGCCCTTCCCGTCCCTCTCGTCCCTGCCGTACGTCCAGCCGAAGAGCTCGCCGTAGAAGCGCTTGCCCGCCTCGAGATCGGGCAGCTGGGCGTCGGCCCAGCAGGGCATGCCCTCCGTGAATCCGGCCATGGCCCGGTCCCTTCCTCACCACAGAGTGTGACTCCAGTCACAGTGAAGCGGAGGACCGTGGGCACCGCACGCAGGAGTGGGCTGTTCGTTGGGTTGTCCACGGAAGTTATCCACAGGCTGTTGATAACACCATTGCTCCGTTCGAGGGACGCACCCCATTTGCAGTCGGCCGAATCGCGCGCCGATCACCCCTCGGTAAGCTGACGGCATGACAGGACAAGTACGCACCGTCGACGGCCGCGTGGCCGGACGACGCGGACAGGCGACGCGGCAGAAGCTGCTCGACTGCCTCAGCGAGATGCTCAGCTCCTCGCCGTACCGGGACGTCAAGGTCATCGACGTGGCCCGCAAGGCGGGTACTTCACCCGCCACCTTCTACCAGTACTTCCCCGACGTGGAGGGCGCCGTCCTCGAGATCGCGGAGGAAATGGCCAGCGAGGGCGCCGGGTTGACCGACCTGGCGGCCGGCCGCTCCTGGGTGGGCAAGGCCGCCTGGCAGAACGCCGAGGAACTGGTCGAGGGATTCCTCGACTTCTGGCGCAAGCACGATGCGATCCTGCGCGTCGTGGACCTCGGCGCCGCCGAGGGGGACAAACGGTTCTACAAGATCCGGATGAAGATCCTGACCTCGGTCACCAACTCCCTTGCGGACGCGGTGAAGGAGCTCCAGTCCAAGGGCAGGGTCGACAAGGACGTGAGCCCGGCGGCGGTCGCCGGTTCACTGGTCGCGATGCTCGCCTCGGTCGCGTCGCACCAGAAGGGCTTCCAGACCTGGGGCGTCAAGCAGGCCGAACTCAGGCCGAACCTGGCGCTGTTGGTGCATCTGGGCATCACCGGTCGCAAGCCCGCCAAGTAGCGAACGGGACGCGATCCGGCGCGCCGCGACGCCACGTCCTGTCACACAGCGGCGCGCCCGTACCCCGTGCCCGCCTGCGTCAGAGGGTCCCCGTCCGCTTGCCCGCGGCGATGTCCTTGTCCGCGGCGATGTCGGCCGTGCTCTTCCGCGCGCCCGGGAGTCCCCGCCCGGCTCCCCGGCTCACGCTGCCGTCAGCGGCGCACCAGACGGAAGAGCCGGATCTCGCGTTCCACCCGCGCCTGGTACGCCGCGTACGGCGGCCAGAAGGCAAGGGCTGCCCGCCAGGCCCCGTCACGCTCGGGCCCGGTGAGCAGGTGCGCGCGCACCGGTATGTCCTCGCCCTTCCAGCTGACCTCCGCATCGGGATGTGCCAGCAGATTGGCCGTCCAGGCAGGATGCGCGTCCCGGCCGAAGTTGGAACCGACGAGGATCCAACTCCCCGATGACTCCTCCGGCATACAGGCGAGCGGAGTACGCCGCGCCAGTCCGCTCTTCGCGCCACGCGAGGTGAGGATCACCCCGGGCAGCATCTGGGCACTGAGCAGGACCTTTCCCCGGGTGAGCCGATGAACGGCCCGGTCCATCGGCGGGATGATGCGGGGGGCGGCTCTGGCGAAGGCACGGGTCGACGACACCTTCTGGACCAGCTTCCGCATCAGCCCGCGCTCCCGCTTGCCGCCCATTCGGACCCCCTCATCTCGCCCTGTCCTCCCCGGTCATCGCCTGTCGTCCCCGACTGGTCCCGGTGGTTCCTGTTTGCCCCTGGTTGACCCTGGTTGCCCCCGGTCAACGGGCGCCCGCCGTCTCCCGGGCGAACAGCCCCGCCGACCGTGCGGCACGCTCCCGCAGCCGGTGCACGGGGCCGAAGAGCAGCTCGTCGGACGCGGCGCGTTTGAAGAAGTGATGTGCCTCGTGCTCCCAGGTGAAACCGATACCACCGTGCAACTGGATGGCCTCGCCGGCCACGGCGCGAAGTGCCTCGAGGCCCTGGGCGAGGGCGAGCCCCCCGGCGTCCGGGTCCCACGCGGCGTAGTAGGCCGCGGAACGTGCCGCCTCCACGCGCACATACAGATCGGCGAGCCGGTGCTTGACGGCCTGGAAGGAGCCGATGGGCCGGCCGAACTGCTCGCGTTCCTTGACGTGGGCGACCGTGCGTTCCAGGGCCGATGCCGCCGCCCCGACGGCCTCGGCCGCGAGCAGACCCGCGACGGTACGGCCCGTGGCGGCGAGCGCGGCGGTCACCCCGGCGGCACGGTCCGCTCCGAGCAACTCCGCCGGTGTGTCACGGAGTTCGATACGGCCCTGCGGCCTGGTCTCGTCGAGAGCGGTCCAGCGGGTGCGGGTGAGGCCGTGTGCGCCGTCGGCCCGTACGAGGAAGAGGAGGGTGCGGGCCCGGGCGAAGCCGCCGGTGTGGGCGGCGACGAGGAGCAGTCCGGCACCGTGCCCGTCGAGGACCTGGTCGGTCTCGCCGTACAGCAGCCAGCCCCCGCCGTCGGGCACGGGCCTCGCCTGCACACCTCCGGACCTGCCGCCGCCCGCCCACAGGCCGTCCCCGAGGTCACCGGTGAGCCCGAGCGCGGCGGCGAGGGTTTCGCCCGGCACGGCGAGGGTTGCGGTGAGCGAACCGCCGGCGAGTGCGGGCAGCAGCTCCGCACGCTGCTCCTCGCCGGCAAGCGCGGCGATCAGCGGTGCGGCCAGCCCGGCGGTGGCGAGCAGCGGCGAGGGCACCAGGGCCCGCCCGGCCTCCTCGAAGGCGAGCGCGAGTTCCACGGGCCCGCCGCCGACGCCCCCGCACACCTCGGGCAGGGCGAGGCCGGGCAGCCCGAGCTCCGACGCGAGCCGCGCCCACAGTGCGGGGTCGTATCCGAGGCCGTGTTCCGACGGGCCCGGAGGGGCCCCTCTCGACAGCGCCTCGCGCAGGGTGCGGCGGATGGCGGACTGCTCCGGGGTGAAGGCGGCGTCCATGGGATCGGCTCCCCTCCGTAACTGACGAGGCGTCATGTTAGGGCGGGCGCCGCCAGAATCACAGGTCCGCGCTCGGCAAACCTGACCGGGCCGCCCACGGAGCCCTCCGCGGATCCCATAGATCTGATGTACCGTCAGATTCATGCCCGTCAGTCAGCGCACACCTCGCACCCGCCGCAAGGTCGCCGTCGTCGGCATATCGCTGTCCGACTGCGGCCGTGTCGACGGCCCCACCGCCTACGCCCTGCACGCCCAGGCCGCCCGTCGCGCCCTGGCCGACTCCGGACTCGACCGGAGTGTCATCGACGGCTTCTGCTCCGCGGGGCTCGGCACACTCGCCCCCGTCGACGTCGCCGGCTACCTGGGACTCCGGCCCACCTGGGTCGACTCGACGTCGGTGGGCGGTGCCACCTGGGAGGTCATGGCCGCGCACGCCGCGGACGCGATCGCCGCCGGCCACGCCAACGCCGTGCTCCTCGTCTACGGTTCCACCGCCCGCGCCGACATCCGCGCCGGGCGCCGCACGTCCAATCTCTCCTTCGGCAGCCACGGACCACTCCAGTTCGAGGTGCCGTACGGCCACACCCTGGTCGCCAAGTACGCGATGGCCGCACGCCGCCATATGCACGAGTACGGCACCACCCTCGAGCAGCTGGCGGAGGTCGCCGTCCAGGCCCGGGCCAACGCCGCGCACAACCCGGAGGCGATGTTCCGCGATCCGATCACCGTGGACGAGGTCCTGTCCGGGCCCGTGATCGCCGATCCGTTCACCAAGCTGCACTGCTGCATCCGCAGCGACGGCGGCTGCGCGGTGCTGCTGGCGGCGGAGGACTACGTGCCGGACACGGCGAGGGCCCCGGTGTGGATCCTCGGCACGGGCGAGCACGTCTCGCACACCGCGATGTCGGACTGGGACGATTTCACGGTCTCCCCGGCGGCGGTGAGCGGACGGCTGGCCTTCGAGCGGGCCGGGATCCGGCCCCAGGACGTCGACATCGCCGAGATCTACGACGCGTTCACCTATATGACCCTCGTGACGCTGGAGGACCTCGGCTTCTGTGCGAAGGGCGAGGGTGGTGCGTTCGTGGAGAAGGGGCGGCTGCGGCTCGACGGTGAGCTGCCGGTGAACACCGACGGTGGTGGTCTGTCCGCCTGCCATCCGGGGATGCGCGGTCTGTTCCTGCTCGTCGAAGCGGTGCGGCAACTGCGCGGGGAGGCCGGGAGCCACCAGGTGCGGCGCACTGACGGGAGCCTTCCGGAGCTGGCGGTGGCCTCGGGGACGGGTGGCTGGTTCTGCTCGGCGGGGACGGTCGTGCTGGCCCGCTGAGCCCACCGCCGGCCCCTGCACCTCTCGTTCGTCCACGGCTTGTTCCTCCACGGCTTGTTCGCCCACCGCACCCACGTGTGTCACAGCGGCCACGCCCCGCCCGGCTGCCACAGTGGAGGGAGAACTGACGAAGAGCCGTAGATGCGTGCGAAGGAGACTCCGGTGGCCCTGTCCCGAGCAGAACGCGAACAGTTCCTGGCCGAGCCCCATGTCGCGGCCCTGTCCGTGGCCGGCGAAGAGGGACGGGGGCCGCTCACGGTGCCCGTCTGGTACCAGTACGAACCCGGGGGCGACATCTGGGTCCTGACCGGGCTGGACTCCCGCAAGCACCGGCTGATCACCGCCGCGGGACGCTTCACGCTGATGATCGACCGGCTCGAGCCCACGATCCGCTATGTCTCCGTGGAGGGTTCGGTGACCCGGACCTCCCCCGGCACCCATGAGGTCCTCCGGGAGATCTCGGCCCGCTACCTCCCGGCGGAGAAGGTCGACGCCTACGTCGAGTTCGCCGAGAAGAACCACGGCGAGTCCATCGTGATCCACATGCACCCGGAGCACTGGCTGTCGTCGGATCTCGGCTCCCTGTGAAGATCTCCTCATGAACCACGAGGACACGGGTACGAGCACGGGCACGGGTACGGGCGGCGGAGGTGGCGAGGGCGGCGACAGCGAGGCGTTCCACGAGCTCCTGCGGACCCTGCGGGTGTGGGACACCGAACTGCCCGCCTTCGCCCCGGACACCGCCCCCGGCGAGCCCCTGCCGCTCTTCCGCAGCTGGTTCACCGAGGCCGCGGCAGCCGGGCAGCCCGAGCCGCACACGATGACCCTCGCCACCGTGGACGAGCACGGCCACCCGGATCTGCGGACGCTGATGCTGCACGACGCCGACGAGCGCGGCTGGCACTTCGCCTCGCACTCCACCAGTGCGAAGGGCCGCCAGCTCGCGGCGCTCCCGCAGGCCGCCCTGGGCTTCTACTGGCCCGCCCAGGGCCGGCAGATCCGTATCCGGGGCCGGGTGGTGACCGGTACGCCCGAGGATGCCTACGCCGACCTCCACGCCCGCTCCACGGGCGCCCTGGCCGCCGCGCTCGTCGGCCACCAGAGCGAAGTGCTCGGCTCCTACGACGAGTTGCTCAGGGCGAGCGAAGCGGCGTGGGAGCGGGCGAGTGCCGAGCCGGACGCGATGGCCGGGACCTGGACGGTGTACGTGCTGGAGCCTTCCGAGGTGGAGTTCTTCCAGGGCGACGCGCGACGCAGACACCTGCGTCTGCGCTATCGGCTACAAGGCGACTCCTGGGTAAGGGAGTTGCTCTGGCCTTAGGGTCTGGCCGCAGGGTCGCCGGCACGGCTGCGCACCCTGACTGGTTAAGACGTCAAAAAGTCGATCACGGTTGTACGTCCCGGGGACCAGACCGCCCCGGGCCGTCCATCCGCGGTGGGAGGCCATCCCGGCCCACCGGGGGATTCGCCCCAACTGCCTTGTGCGCGAGGGTCAGTGCGTCATGTCCGCACTGATCCTTAAGGACCTTCCCCACGTGCGAAGCCGACGAATAGCCCCGGTACTGGCAGCCAGCGCCGTCGCCACCCTGGTTCCCGCGCTCGCCCCGGCCACGGCCGCCGCCGCCGAGAACCCCCTGGCCCAGTACCTCGACCAGAAGCCGTCGTGGCACCGCTGCGACGAGTCCCAGACGGCCGACTACCAGTGCGCCACGATCAAGGTGCCACTCGACTACGGCCGCCCCGGCGGCAAGAAGCTCGACCTCGCGATATCGAGGGTGAAGACGAGCACCAAGAAGGACCACCGCGGTGTGCTCCTGCGCAATCCCGGTGGCCCGGGCGCTTCGGGTCTCGAGGGGTCGGCGATCATGGCGAATCAGCTGCCGGAGTCGGTGAAGAAGCAGTTCGACCTGGTCGGCTTCGACCCGCGCGGTGTCGGCCAGAGCTCTCCCGTGAGCTGCGGTCTGACGTCCGAGGAGCAGAGCTGGCAGCGTCCCTACAACGAGAAGACGTTCGCCAAGGACGTGACGTGGGCGCGGACCTTCGCCGAGAAGTGTGATGCCAAGCAGGGCGACAGGCTGCGCCACATCACCACCCGCAACACCGCCCGCGACATGGACGTGATCCGCGCGGTGCTCGGCGAGAAGAAGATCTCGTACCTCGGCTACTCGTACGGCACCAACCTCGGGTCCGTCTACATGCAGATGTTCCCCGGGAACGCCGACCGGTTCGTGCTGGACAGCGCGGTCGACCCGGCCCGGGTCTGGCGGGGCATGCTGCAGGTCTGGGCGGAGGGCGCCGAGCCCGCGTTCACCAACTGGACCAAGTGGACCGCCGCGCGGCACTCGGAGTTCGGGCTGGGCAAGACCCCTGCGGCCGTCAGCAAGACCTTCTGGGACCTGGTCGCCCAGGCCGACCGCAAGCCGATCGACGACGGCAGCGGTGTGCCGATGAACGGAGACGACATCCGTCTCCAGATGCGCGGGATCTTCTTCAACGCGGAATACGCCGCCAATACGGTGAGGGATCTGAAGAAGGCCGCCAAGGGCGAGAAGACCACCCCGGCCCCCACCCGCGAGGCCGGGAAGCCGCAGCGCTCGATCCCGCAGACCTTCGGCCGGGCCGCTGACCCGGTCACCACTCCCGAGGACAACCAGACCGCCGCCTTCTGGTCCATCCTCTGTGCCGACACCCGCGCCTGGCCGCGCGACCCGGAGCAGTATCGCCGCGACGCGATCGCGGACAGGAAGAAGTACCCGGTCTACGGCGACTTCGGCTCCAACATCAAGCCGTGCGCGTTCTGGAAGAAGGAGGGCACCGAACCCGTCACCACCATCGACAACAAGGTCGGCGCCCTCATCCTCCAGAACGAGTGGGACTCCCAGACGCCGCTGATGAGCGGTCAGGGCCTGCACCGGGCCCTGAAGGGCTCGAAGATGGTCACGGTCGCCGGGGGTATCGGCCACGGCATCTACGGCAACGAGTCGTGCGCCGACGAGACCGCCACGGCCTACCTCACCACCGGCAAGCTCCCGGCCAAGGACATCACCTGCAAGGCGGAGCCCGAGACCGGGGGCGGTGACGGCGCCAACCCGACGCGCTCAGGTATCCCGGGCATGGCAAGCCGCTTCTGAACCCCGCACGGCTGACATGAGATGACAGGGGGCCTGCTGCCGATTCCTCCGGCGGCAGGCCCCACTGCACGGTAGAGCCGGTCGCGGGCGTACGACTGAGGGACCATCGTCGTGCCGGTCCGTACGCCTGTGGTCTGAAGCGATTCCGACCCGCCGACGGATTCGCCCAACTGCCTTGCACGAAAGGGTAAGTGCGTCACATCCGCACTGATCCCAAAGGACCTCCCCCACGTGCGAAGCCGACGAATAGCTCCGGTACTGGCAGCAAGTGTCGTCGCCACCCTGGTTCCCGCGCTCGCCCCGGCCACGGCCGCCGCAGCCGAGAACCCCCTGGCGGAATACCTGCGGCAGAAGCCCTCGTGGCACCAATGCGACAAGGACCTGACGGCCGCCTACCAGTGCGCCACGATCAAGGTGCCACTCGACTACGGCCGCCCGAGCGGCAAGAAGCTCGACCTCGCGATATCGAGGATGAAGACGAGCAGCAAGAAGGAGCGCCGCGGTGTGCTCCTGCTCAACCCCGGGGGCCCGGGCGGTACGGGCATCGAGATGCCGCCGATCGCCTCGGCCCAGTTCCCGAAGGCCGTGACGTCGAAGTACGACCTCGTCGGGTTCGACCCGCGCGGTGTCGGCCAGAGCTCTCCCGTCAGCTGCGGTCTGACCACCGACGAGCAGAACTGGCAGCGCCCCTACAAGGCCGCCACGTTCGCCAAGGACGTGAAGTGGGCCCGCACCTTCGCCGAGAAGTGCGACAAGAAGCTGGGCGACAAGCTGCGCCACATCACCACCCGCAACACCGCCCGCGACATGGACGTGATCCGCGCGGTGCTCGGCGAGAAGAAGATCTCGTACCTCGGCTACTCGTACGGCACCTACCTCGGGTCCGTCTACATGCAGATGTTCCCGAAGAACGTCGACCGGTTCGTGCTGGACAGCTCCGTGGACCCGGCACGGGTCTGGCGCGGGATGATCCAGGTCTGGGCGGAGGGGACCGAGCCCGCGTTCGCCAACTGGACCAAGTGGGCCGCCAAGCGGAATTCGACGTACAAGCTGGGCAAGACTCCGGCCGCGGTCTCCAAGACCTTCTGGGATCTGGTCGCCCGGGCCGACCGCAAGCCGATCGACGACGGCAGCGGCCAGCCGATGAACGGGGACGACATCCGCGCCTCCCTGCGCCAGATGTTCTTCAACCCGCAAGTCGCCGCCGAGACGGTCAGGGACCTGAAGAAGGCCGCCGACGGAAAGAAGCCCTCGGCGCCCACCCGCGAGTCCGGGAAGCCCGCGCGCCCGGCCCCGCCGTCCTTCGGCCCGGCCGCCGACCCGGTCACGACTCCCGAGGACAACATGGACGCGAGCTTCTGGTCCGTCGTCTGCGGCGACACGCGCGCCTGGCCGCGCGACCCGGAGCAGTACCGCCGCGACGCGATCGCGGACAAGAAGAAGTACCCGATCTACGGCGACTTCGGCTCCAGCATCAAGCCGTGCGCGTTCTGGAAGAAGGACGGCAGCGAGCCCGCCACCACGATCGACAACAAGATCGGTGCGCTCATCCTCCAGAACGAGTGGGATTCCCAGACGCCGGTGGTCAGCGGCCAGGGCCTGCACCGCGCCCTGAAGGGCTCGAAGATGGTCACGGTCGCCGGGGGTATCGGCCACGGCATCTACGGCAACAAGTCGTGCGCCGACAAGACGGCCACGGCGTACCTGACCACCGGCAAGCTCCCGGCGAAGGACATCACCTGCAAGGCCACGCCGCCGCCGGCAGGTGAGCGCAGCGACGCCAACCCGGCACCCTCGGGCATCCCGGGCATGGTCGGCCGCTTCTGAACCCCGCACGGCTGACATGAGTTGACAGGGGGCCTGCTGCCGATTCCTCCGGCAGCGGGCCCCAGTTGCTCTGGCAGGCCGACCGAGCCAAGCGAGCCAACTACGTAAGACGGGAATGAGCGGGTCGTCGGTGTACGACTGAGGGACCATCTTGTCGCCCCGGTTCCGTACATCCACAGACGGGCATGCTTTCTGTCCTGCCGACGGATTCGCCCAACTGCGGTGCACGAAAGGGTAGGTGCGTCACACCCGCACTGATCCCTAAGGACCTTCCCCACGTGCGAAGCAGACGAACAGCCCCTTTCCTGGCAGCCAGTGTCGTCGCCACCCTGGTTCCCGCGCTCGCCCCGGCCACGGCCACTGCCGCCGAGAACCCTCTGAGCCAGTACCTCAACCAGAAGCCGTCGTGGCACCGGTGCGACACGTCGCAGCCCGCCTCCTACCAGTGCGCGACGATCAAGGTGCCGCTCGACTACAGCCGCCCGAGCGGCAAGAAGCTCGACCTCGCGATATCGAGGATGAAGACGAGCAGCAAGAAGGAGCGCCGCGGTGTGCTCCTGCTCGTCCCCGGTGGCCCGGGCCGCTCGGGTGTCGGCATGCCGCGGAGACACGAGACCTATCTGCCGAAGGCCGTGAAGGCGAAGTACGACCTCGTCGGCTTCGACCCGCGCGGCGTCGGCAAGAGCTCCCCCGTCAGCTGCGGTCAGACGACGGAAGAGATGAACTGGCAGCGCCCCTACAAGGCCGCCACGTTCGCCAAGGACGTGAAATGGGCCCGCACCGTCGCCGAGAAGTGCGACAAGAAGCAGGGCGACAAGCTGCGCCACATCACCACCCGTAACACCGCACGGGACCTGGACGTGATCCGCGCGGTGCTCGGCGAGAAGAAGATCTCGGCCCTCGGCTACTCGTACGGCACCTACCTCGAGTCCGTCTACATGCAGATGTTCCCGAAGAACGTCGACCGATTCGTGCTGGACAGCTCCGTGGACCCGGCACGGGTCTGGCGCGGGATGATCCAGGTCTGGGCCGAGGGCGCCGAGCCCGCGTTCGCCAACTGGACCAAGTGGACCGCCAAACAGCACGCCAAGTTCAAGCTGGGCAAGACTCCGGCCGCCGTGAGCAAGACCTTCTGGGACCTGGTCGCCCAGGCCGACCGCAAGCCGGTCGACAACGGCTTCGGTGAGCTGTTGAACGGCGATGGCGTCCGCTTGTACATGCGCGGAATGTTCTTCGACGCGGAAAACGCCGCCTATGCCTTGAAGGACATGAAGGACCTGAACGACGCCGCCGAGGGCAAGAAGACCACCCCGGCCCCCACCCGCGAGTCCAGGAAGCCCGCGCGCCCGGCCCCGCCGTCCTTCGGCCCGGTCACGACTCCCGAGGACAATCAGGGCGCCGCCGCCTGGTCCATCATGTGCGGCGACACCCGCGCCTGGCCGCGCGACCCGGAGCAGTACCGCCGCGACGCGATCGCGGACAAGAAGAAGTACCCGATTTACGGCGACTTCGGCTCCAACATCAAGCCGTGCGCGTTCTGGAAGAAGGAGGGCACCGAGCCCGCCACCACGATCGACAACAAGGTCGGCGCCCTCATCCTCCAGAACGAGTGGGACTCCCAGACACCGCTGACCAGCGGCCAGGGCCTGCACCGGGCCCTGAAGGGCTCGAAGATGGTCACGGTCATCGGTGGTGTCGGCCACGGGGTCGTCTACGGCAACAAGTCGTGCGCCGACAAGCCGGCCACGGCCTACCTCACCACCGGCAAGCTCCCGGCGAAGGACATCACCTGCAAGGCCACACCGGCGGGGGGCTAAGGCAGCGACGCGAAGGCGGCGCCAGCCCGCAGCGCACCCGACGCCTCAGGGTGTCCCGGGCATGGTCAGCCGCTTCTGAACCCCTCAGGCTGACATGAGATGACGTGGGGCCTGCTGCCGACACCTCCGGCAGCAGGCCCCACAGCACGTCGTAACGAGATGGACAGGCGACCGAACAGGCGCCCGCGGGAGAAGGTCAGTCGGCTGCCCTGGCCGTGATGAACGCCTCCCAGGCGGCCGGGGCCACGGCAAGCTTTGGGCCGCCGGCGACCTTGGAGTCTCGGACGTGGACGGTGTGGGGGCAGGAGGCGACCTCGACGCACGCGCCGCCCTCGTTGCCGCTGTAGCTGGACTTGCGCCAGTCGTAGGCGACTTCGACGCAGGCTCCGCCCTCGTTCGTGCTGTAGCTGCTCTTGAACCAGACCAGGTCGGGGTTCACGCTCTCGCCGCCATCCTCTCGATCAGTGCCACGGACTCCCAGGGAGTGAGGGCCTGGGCCCGCAAGGCACCGAACAGGTCGATCAGCCGGTTGACCTCTTCGGGCTTGGAGATCAACGTATCCCCGCCCTGGCCTTCCGTGTACCCCAGATTCCGCCCTTCCCGGGTACTCAGCAGTTGCATGGGCCCGTGCAGCCCCGCATGCATCTCCCGCTCCGTCGGCATCACCTGCACCGTCAGATGGCTCCGTGCACGCACCGACTCCAGCAGATGCGCGAGCTGCTCCTTGAGCACGGCCCGACCGCCGATCGGCCGGTGCAGCACCGACTCCTCGACGACATAGGAGACGACCGGCTTCGGCTTACGGTCCAGCACATCCCGCCGTTCCAGCCGCGCCCCCACATGCCGGTCCAGCTCATCCGGCTCGTACATCGGCACCCGCACCTCGTACAGCGCCCGCACATACGCGGGCGTCTGGAGCAGACCGGGGATCACCATCGCCTCGTAGGCGCTGATACTCGCCGCCGCGGCTTCGGTGCGCTTCCAGTTGAGGAACTTCGGCGAGTACTTCTCTTCCTCCATCATCGGCACGCACGACGCCAGCACCCCCTTCGCCTTCAGCACCTCGTCGGCCTCCGTCAGGAACACCGTGGTCGGAATGCGCTCCGCCCGCTCGTACGCCCCGACCAGCGACTCCGACATCAGCAGCCGTTCCGCCAGGTCCCTCTGGGTCATCTCCGCCAGCCCGCGGAACAGTTTGACCAGCTCGCCCACGTGCCTGCGCGCAGGCGACGGCTCCTTGCCCGACCCCACCGCATCCACCGCCCTTCCCACATCAGCCCGATGTGGACCGTGTCCCTCTGGTCACGCTACGCAACCATCGCGATCCTCGGGGCATGACCAGCGAGAAACTCCCCGATTGGGTCCCGGCGTCCGGCGTCCGACTGCGTCTCGCGGGCGTCCACTTCGACGCCGTCCGCGTCCGCGGCGTACGCGGCGAGGCCGTCCTCCACCATCTCGTCCGCGCGACGGGCGGGCGACCCGGGCCCGTGGTGCGCGAGCTGTGGCGCGGACGGTGGACATACTTCCTGATCCCGCCCGGAAGCAGCAAGGCGCACCCCTGGCCGCCGGGTGCCGCCTGCTTCGGGCCGTGCGCCCGGGACCAGTACGTCGGCATCCCCGCCGCCCACGGCAACACCTACCCGCTGTCATGGCGCGCCGGTCCGCCGCTCGCCGGGGAGTTCGTCGACCCGGATCTGCTGTTCGCGGTGGTCACTGCGCAGCTCTGCGTGGCTCCCGAAGGCTGAGCCGGGAGATCGTACGCGCTGACAACTTCGATACACCTTGCTGAAGGTGTGCTGAATCCGTTCCGGCATCGTCGGTTCCGTATACCCGGAGCGGGCACCTTGCCCGCTTCAGGCCGCGCTCGGCCACGGGGTTGGATGGGCGACCACGCGGTCTGTCCGCATCTCCCGGCCAGGGGTAAACGGAATGGACGAAAGGTTCACACCATGCGAGCTGCCGACACCTTCCGCTCGACTGGCTCCAGGCGTCTGCTCGCGGCAGTCACCGCGCTCGCCGGAGCGCTTCTGCTCGGGGCGTGCGCAGGAGGAGCCGATCAGTCAAAGGACGAGGAGAGCACGGGGGTCGCGAGCGTAACGGGACCCACGAAGGGCACCGGGGACAAGAAGGGGCCGTCGCCGGCGAAGCAGACGGAGCGACCTCTCCTCAGGCCCGACAGCTCCGACGAGGAACAGAGCAGGATCTGGGATGTGTACTACGCCTGCATGGGGAAGCAGGGAGTCAAGGTAGGAAAGAACAGCGACGGCAGCTACAAGGGCATGCAAGACGGGGACAAGGACCCGAAGTTCCCGGCAGGCCAGAAGAAGTGCGGGCACTTGGAGCCCGAAATGCCGTCGTGGCGGTCCGCCAGAGAAGATCCCGACTTCCGGGAAAAGGCGGATAAGTGGGTGAAATGCATGCGCTCCCACGGCGCCGTGGCGACCGTCGGAGACGACGGCATGTTTTCCTTCGACGACGCGACTGTCAACCAAGCACTCGAGTGGACCGACAAGTGCGAGATCGAGGTGTTCCTCAGGAAATAGCCGCGGGCTCGCACCGCCGGACGACAACCGCCATGTGCCGGACTCTCGCGCTAATCAACTTGGTCCGGGCGGTCAGGCCTTAGTCGCGCGGTTCCGCGGGCGGCCGGAACACCGGCACCGTCACGCCACCCCCCTCCTCGCCTTCCTCCTCGCGGAAGGTCACCTCCAGCTCCATCCCGATCCGCAGGTCCGCCTCCGGGCACCCCACGACCTCCGTCATCATCCGCGGACCCTCGGCGAGGTCGACCACGGCGGCGATGTAGGGCGTGCGGGACGCGAAGGGCGGCAGGTCGTTGCGGTGGACGACGGACCAGGTGGAGAGTGTGGCCCGGCCGCTCGCCCGCTCCCAGGTGACGTCGTCGCTCCAGCAGTACGGGCAGAACTCGCGCGGGTAGTGGTGGGCCTTCCCGCAGGCCCCGCAGCGCCGTACGAGCAGACGGCCCTCGGCCGCCGCGTCCCAGTAGGTGCGCGTGAAGGGATCGACGGCGGGGATCGCGGCGCTCACCGGGCGGGCCCCCTCGCACGATCCGGGAACATTCCAGGCCTCCTCCGACGTCCGGACTCCGCATCTGACGATACGTCAGTTCAGCCGACGGGAGGGCGCTCGCGCAAGAGGTGGTCACCGGGTCTACCGGACGTTCGACGCCGTGACCGATTCGCAACCGATTCCCCTCTTGTCCGAGACCCATCAAGTGAACGGGCGATTACGCTCAGCTGTCATGGCCGATGACCGACACACCCACGCCACGCCCGACGCCCTGGGGGACCGTACGGACGACCGTCCGGTGTACGTCATCGGCGCCGGCCCCGGCGGACTCGCCGTCGCCGCGGCCCTGCGGCAGCGGGGCGTGCGCGCGGTCGTCCTGGAGAAGTCCGGGGCCGTGGGGGCCTCCTGGCGCGGACACTACGACCGGCTGCGGCTGCACACCACACGCAGACTGTCGTCCCTGCCGGGGCTCGCCATGCCACGGAAGTTCGGCCGGTGGGTGTCCCGTGACAACGTCATCCGCTATCTCGAGAAGTACGCGGAGTTCCACGAGCTGGAGCTGGTCACGGGCGTGGAGGTGACCCGGCTGGAGCCGGCGGGCCCGGACTGGGTGCTCCACGCGACGGGCGGGCGCCGGCTGACCGGGCGGGCGGTGGTCGTCGCGACCGGCTACAACCACACTCCCCGGCTGCCGGACTGGCCGGGCCGGGACACGTACACCGGTGAGCTGCTGCACGCGTCCGCCTATCGCGACCCCGCCCCGTACGCGGGCAAGGACGTACTGGTCGTCGGGGTGGGGAACACGGGCGCCGAGATCGCCGCCGATCTCGCGGAGGGCGGAGCCGGGCGCATACGCCTGGCCGTGCGCACGACGCCGCACATCGTCCGCCGCTCCACCCTCGGCTGGCCCGCGCAGCGCTCCGGGATCATGGCCCGCCGCTTCCCCGTCCCCTTGGTTGACCTCGGCGCCCGTCTGATATCCCGCGTCGTGATACCCGATCTGTCGGCGCACGGCCTGCCCCGCCCGGACACCGGCCTCTACTCCCGGGTCCGGCAGGGCGCCGTTCCGGTCCAGGATGTCGGCCTCATCGACGCCGTCCGCACGGGCAGGGTCGAGCCGGTCGGCGCCGTCGAGTCCTTCGACGCGGACAAGGTCGTACTGGCGGACGGCACCCGGATCGATCCGGACGCGGTGATAGCCGCGACGGGCTACCGGCGGGGACTCGAGGGCCTGGTCGGGCATCTGGACGTCCTGGACGACCGGGGCCGCCCGGTGGTCCACGGCGGCAGAACGCCCCACGGGGCGCCGGGGCTGTACTTCACCGGCTTCACCAACCCGATCAGCGGGATGCTGCGCGAACTGGCCATCGACGCGCAGAAGATCGCGAAGGCGCTGGCAACGGCGGAGAACCGGGCCCGGCGCCGGGCCTGACGCGGGGCCCGACGCCGACCCGATACGGGACCCGGCGCCGGCCCTGACGCGGCGCCGCCGCGGCCCTCCACGCGAGCACGTCTCCCCGTCCGCATGCGCTCCCCAACAGGTCCTTCTGCTGCGCGACTGTTCCTGACATGCCGTCAGTTCAGTTAATCTGACAGTGCGTCAGCTATATCGGACGACGAGCAGGAGCGGCGAAGCGATGCTTGGATCGACCCACGGCACCCTCACCACCGATCTCCGCGCCCGCGTCGTGGCTTGCGGAGAGCAGCCCGGACCCGCTGTCCACGGTATCGCCGCGAGCGAGGGCGACCTGGATGTCAGCGGGCGTCCCCTGTATGCGCCCGTCCCGGACCTCGACCGGTTCTTCCGGCCCGAATCGGTCGCCGTCATCGGCGCGTCCGATGCCGAGGGCCGGCCGAACACCGGGATCACCCGGCAGCTCATCGCCTGGGCCGGACGGGTCGGGGCGCGGCTGCACCCCGTGCATCCCCGCCGGAGCGCCGTGTTCGGAATGCCGTGCGCGGCCTCCGTGGCGGACCTGCCGGAGCCCGTCGATCTGGCCGTGCTGCTCGTCGCCGACCCTCTGCCCGTGATCCAGGAACTCGGCCAGGCCAAGGTGAAGTTCGCCGTGGCCTTCGCCTCCGGCTTCGCGGAGACCGGCGAGGAGGGTGCCGCCGCACAGCGGCGGCTCGCGGCCGCCGTCGAGCGGTCCGGGCTGCGGCTGCTCGGACCCAACACCAACCTCAACGCCTTCGAGGAGTTCCGCGACGACCTCGAAGGGCCGGCCATCGCGCTGATCACCCAGTCCGGTCACCAGGGCCGGCCGGTCTTCACCCTGCAGAAGCTGGGCGTACGGCTCTCGCACTGGGCGCCGACCGGAAACGAGGCCGACCTGGAGACCTCGGACTTCCTCTCGTACTTCGCGGGACGGCCCGAGGTCGGGGCCATCGCCTGCTACGTGGAGGGGCTCAAGGACGGACGTTCCTTCCTGCTCGCGGCCGACCGGGCCGCACGGGCAGGCGTGCCGGTCGTGGCGGTCAAGGTCGGGCGGACCGAGGCGGGGGCGCGTACGGCCGCCTCGCACACCGGCAAGCTGACGGGCGCCGACCAGGTCGTGGACGCGGCGATGCGGCAGTTCGGTGTGATACGCGTCGACGGGCTCGACGAACTCCAGGACACCGCGGCCCTGTTGGCGCGGGCCCGCACACCGCGCGCCGACGGTGTCGTCGTCTACTCGATCTCGGGCGGCACCGGTGCGCACTTCGCGGACCTCGCGACCGCGGCCGGGCTGCGGCTGCCCCAGCTCTCCGCGGCCAGGCAGGACGAGCTGCACCAGTGGATACCGGAGTACCTGAACGTCGCCAACCCCGTCGACAACGGCGGTCACCCGGTCGGCGACTGGCGCGGTCGGAAGATCATCGACTCGATCCTCGCCGACCCCCAGGTCGGGGTGCTGATCTGCCCGATCACCGGCCCGTTCCCGCCCATGAGCGACAAGCTCGCACAGGACCTGGTGGACGCGGCGGAGTCGACGGACAAACTGGTGTGCGTGGTGTGGGGTTCGCCCGTCGGCACGGAGGAGGCGTACCGGACGACCCTGCTCGGCTCGTCACGAGTCGCCACCTTCCGCACCTTCCGCAACTGCATCACCGCCGTGAAGGCGTATCTGGACCACCACCGGTTCACCGCCTTCTACCGCTCCCCGTTCGACGAGGCTCCGCGCAGCCTCTCCCCCTCCTTCCGCAAGGCACAGGCCCTGCTGCGGCCCGGACACCGGCTCAGCGAGCACGCGGCGAAACAGCTCCTGCGGGCGTACGGGATCCGGGTGCCCCGAGAGCAGCTCGTGACCAGCGCGGCGGCCGCGGTGCGCGCGGCCGGACTGGTCGGCTATCCGGTGGTGATGAAGGCATCGGCGCCCCAGCTGGCCCACAAGACCGAACTGGGGCTGGTGAAGATCGGGCTGACCTCGGCCAGCCAGGTCCGTGACGCGTACCGCGAACTGACCGACATCGCCCGCTACGAGGGCGTCGAGCTCGACGGCATCCTGGTCTGCCAGATGGTCGAGCGGGGCGTCGAGATGTTCGTCGGCGTCACCCAGGACGAGCTGTTCGGGCCGACGGTCACGGTGGGTCTCGGCGGGGTGCTGGTGGAGGTGCTGCGGGACTCCGCCGTGCGCGTACCGCCGTTCGGCGAGGACCAGGCCCGCTCGATGCTCGCCGAACTGCGCGGCCGGGCCCTGCTGGACGGGGTCAGGGGCGGCCCCCCGGTGGATGTGGACGCACTCGTCGAGGTCGTCCTGCGCGTACAGCGGATGGCGCTGGAGCTGGGCGGCGATCTCACCGAGCTGGACATCAACCCGCTGATGGTGCTGCCGCGGGGGCAGGGCGCGGTGGCGCTGGACGCACTGGCGGTGTGCCGATGAGCGGCGAAAAGGCGGTAGACGCCGCGGAGGCCGTAGACGCCGCGGACGCCGTGCAAGCCGCGGACGCCGTGCTGCACCGTACGGAGAACGGCGTCTCGTGGATCACGCTCAACCGGCCCAAGGCCATGAACGCCGTCACCTGGGACCAGCGCGAGCGGATCATCGCGCTCCTCGCCGACGCTTCCGCCGACCCCGGTGTGCGAGCCGTCGTGATCACGGCGACGGGTAAGGGCTTCTGCGCCGGAGCGGATCTGCGTGGAGCTCCGACGGGTGGCGGCGAGCGCGTGGCGGGCGATGTGGCCCGGACGATCCGGCGCGGTGCGCAACGTTTCATCGCGGCCGTACTGGACTGCGAGAAGCCGGTGATCGCGGCCGTCAACGGCACGGCGGCCGGGATCGGCGCCCATCTGGCGTTCGCCTGCGATCTGGTGCTGGCCGCCGAATCCGCCCGTTTCATCGAGGTGTTCGTACGCCGCGGGCTCGTCCCCGACGGCGGCGGGGCCTATCTGCTGCCGCGGCTGGTCGGGCCGCAGCGCGCCAAGGAGCTGATGTTCTTCGGGGACGCGCTACCGGCCGTGGACGCGGAACGGATGGGGTTGGTCAACCGGGTGGTCGCGGCCGGCGAACTGGAGAAGACGGCGCGCGAGTGGGCCGAACGGCTCGCCCAGGGCCCGACCCGCGCGCTCGCCCTCACCAAGCAGCTCGTCAACGCCTCACTGGACGCCGACCGCACCGCCGCCTTCGCGGCGGAGGCGGCGGCGCAGGAGATCAACATGACGACGAGGGACGCGAACGAGGGCGTGGCCAGCTTCGTGGAACGGCGCACGCCGCAGTACCGGGGGCTCTGAGAGCCGCGGGCTCTCGGGCTTCCGGGTGCGGCGCGCGGTGCCCGCGGCCAGTAGTCGGCCGCGGGCACCGGAGCGTGGACCGGGATCCGGACTCAGCCCACCGTGGTGACGATGGGAGTGCCGAAGCCGCCCTTGTCGTTGCCGGGGTAGGCGAAGACGGTACCGTTGTTGTGGACGGCTATCAGGTCGCTCTTCTGGTCACCGTTGAAGTCGCCTTCGGAGAGCAGCCGCATGTTCTGCCAGCCACCACCGGTCTTGCTGGCGGTGTTGAAGGTCCCGTTGCCCTTGCCGGAGGACAGGTACAGGTCGCCGGTGTTGTGGACGGCGTAGACATCCGTCTTCCCGTCACCGGTGAAGTCCCCGGCGGAGATCAGGCGCATGTTGGCCCAGCCGGTGCTGGTCACGCTCCCTGTGGCGAAGTTCTTCCCGTTGCCCGGGTAGTAAAAGAGGTTGCCGTTGTTGTGGACCGCGAGCAGGTCGCCCTTCTTGTCGCCGTTGAAGTCCGCTGCGGAGAGCAGACGGATGTCGCCCCAGCCGGTCGCGCCGACGGAGGAGCCCGTCACACCGTTCTTGCCGTTGCCCGGGTAGAGGTAGAGGTTGCCGTTGTCGTTGGCGGCGAGGATGTCGGCCTTGCCGTCGCCGGTGAAGTCCGTGGTGACCAGCAGGCGCATGCCGGTCCACTTGCCCGGACTGACCTTCACCGCCTTGCCGAACTTGCCCTTGCCGTCACCGGGATAGGCGTAGAGGTAGTCGTCGGCCGCGTCGATTGCCAGGAGGTCGGCCTTCTTGTCACCGTTGAAGTCGGTGGCCGTCATCAGCGCGCCCCACGACCGCCGCGCGGTGGTGGCGACCCAATCGGCCATGCGGTCCGTGCGGGTGGCGATGGCGTCGGTGCGGGTCTCGCTCTCGCCCAGGCAGCCGCCCTGGCGCGAACGGGTGGCGATGCCCACCAGCTCGACACGCCCCTCGGCCTCCCGCAGCAGCGGTGCTCCGGTGTCGCCCTTGCACAGGGCGTCGCCGGCGGTGACTCCAGCCATGGTGAGCGCGGTGTCGGACAGGGAGCTGACCTTCATCGACGCGGTGTGGGCCGCGTCGGGCACCCATTCGGTCCTGGTACGGCCGAAGCCGACAGCCCGCAGGGTGTCGCCCTCGCCGGAGGCGGAGGCGGCCAGGCTGATCGGGGCGATGCCGCTGGTGGGCGTCGCGAGCCTGGCCATGACCAGGTCGAGGCCGGGCGAGGGGACGAGCTCGGTGACTTCCGCGATGTGTCCGCCGGTCCCGGTCATGGAGCTTCGGCCGATGGTGGCGGTGGTCTTGAAGGCGGGCTTGCCTTCGGTGATCTTGGTGGGGTCGCCAGGGTTGTCCGCGAAGCAGGCTGCTGCGGTCAGCACCCACTGGCGGTCGACCAGGGCGCCGGAGCAGGAACGGGTGGTGCCTCCTTCACCGATGTGCAGTCGTGCGACGGATGCCTGGGTGTCGGCAACGGCGTCCGGACCGGTAGCGGCTGCGGCGGGCAGGCCGGTCAGAACGGCGGAGCCGGCGGCAGCGGCCAGGACCGTGGTGAGTACGGCGAGACGGGTGCGTGTACGGAACACCGTGGAGATCATCCTTGCTGTGGATCGGATGTGACCGCGACGGGAGCGTCGGCTGACGGCCCCGGTGCGGCGAGGACCGGCCGGGCACCAGGGAGCGTGTCTTCCCGGCGCATTCGAAATGCCCTCAGGAACGTCGAGTTCGTCGAGAGCTACTTGGTAGCCGCGAGTTCCACCAGGATGTGGTCCCGCTTGTTCGGGTCCACCGTCTTACCCACACCCGTCCATTCGTTCTTGGGGACGTCGAAGGAGACTTCGCTGCCGTCCACGGTCATTTCGACATGGACTTTGTAGTCGTAGGAACGGACGGCATACACGCGCGGCAACTCCAGGTCCAGGGAACCCTTGTCACCAGTGACACGGAAGCAGAACGGATTGTTCGGTGCCGCGTGGCTGTAGATCTCGATACGACCCGGGTCCCGCTCGGTGCCGCAGGCCGTGTAGACGAGGTGGCCGTCGCCGCCCTTGAGCTTGATTCCGCGCGCCGCGAGGGCGGCGTCCGCCTCGGCCTTGGGGTACTGGAAGTCCTCGACGGCGATCGGCATATCCGCCGCTTCGACGGCGGCACCACTGCCCTGTGTGTCCACGGCGGCGGCGACACCCGCCATTGCCGTCACCCCAACCAGAGCCCCGACAAGCAATACGGCAGGAGAGAGCCTCATCAGCTTCCTCTTTCGCGGTTCAAGGGACGGGGCGGCAGGCGACTGCCCACCGGGTCGCCGTCCGGCAATGAACCAGGATCCCCGTCGTTCCCCCCCTAGTTGCCGCTGCCCGCGCGCCCGTTGGTCAGTACGGGGCGGAGACGACGCCAGCATTCATATCACCCAAACCGGGACCTCAACCCATTCATCGGCATGTGAGGTACATAACACCAAGGGGCCGTCAAGGACTCGGAAGGAGCTTCGCGGGGACCGGATGAACTGCCCACACCACTTGGCCCGCAAGGAATTTCACCCCGAACCCGCAATGCCCCAGACCGTGTTGCGGAGGCCGTTCCCTGAACGCTTTCCGACCGGTATGCGATTACCGGATGGGATCATGGCTCCGACCAAAGGCTATGAACCGGCCTCAGCTCTGCGAGGTCGGCTGCGACCATTTCATAGGGGGGAAGACGTGCTGAGACTGTTCGGGCTGCGCCGGGGAATCCCGGTCGCGCCCCAACGGACGAGACTCACCGCTCGTTCATCGGCCGCGGGGGTACTGTGCCTGGCCATGAGCGCCGGCTTGATCGGTGCCACCGACGCCGCCGCGGCGGCAGCGCCCGTCGCCGCGCGGTCCGACGCGCCACTGAACGAGCGGGCTCAGGTGTTCGCGCTCTGGCGTACGGGGGGCGACGAGACCAAAGCCGCCGCGGAGAAGGTGCTTACGGGACCGGACGGCGCGGTCCACGACTTCCTGGCGAAGACAGCCCCCGACCTGGTCCACGTGGACAACCAGGTGAAAGCGCTGCAGCTGATGAACGAGAGCGGGCCTTCGGTGCGCAAGGGGCTCAACGAAGCCCTTAGCGGCACCCCGGAGCAGCTCGCCGCCTATCTGAGGTCCGGCTGGGGGGATGCCCTGGTGGAAGACCAGCGGATGGCCGTACTGCAGGTGATGCAGGGCGCGGGCGACTCGGTGCGTGAGGCGGGCACCAAGGCCGTGGACGCGGGCACGTCCGAGGCGCTGATGAAGTTCCTCGTCAAGGACCAGCCCGCTGCCCAGGCGGACGACGACAGGATGGAAATCCTGCAGATCTCCGCCTCCGCCGGCCCGCTGCTCAAGAAGGCCGCCCAGGAGGCGCTCAGCGGCTCCCCGGCCGACATGCGCACGTTCCTGACAGAGGGACAGCACATCGCGCGTGCCCGCGACCAGGAGACCCTGACGGTCACCCAGCTCGCCAACCTGGCACGCAGGGCGAGTGACCGGGCGAAGACCGAGACCGAGGCAGCCAGGCAGGCCGGCATTCAGGCCGAACAGGCCGCCGCCGCCGCGAAGAAGGCCGCGGAGGAGGCAGCCAGGCAGACCGCCGCGGCCAAGGATTCCTCGGAAGAAGCCGCTCTGAAGGCCCGTGAGGCGGCGAAGGCCGCGACCGGAGCCGCCAACGCGGCCCGCACGGCGATCCGCGCTTCCAACACGGCGATCGCCGCCGCACGCACGGCTGCCAGCGCGGCATCATCCGCGGCGTCCGCCGCCGCGGCAGCGGGTGACGCTGCGGCACAGGCGTACGCGTCCGCGACAGCCGCGTCCAAGGACGCCGGGCAGTCCAAGGCGGCCCGCGCCGCGGCGGATAGGGCGCGTGCCGCCGCCGCCGGAGCCCAGGACGCGGCAACGGCCGCGCTCCAGGCCGTCGAGGCGCTGAAGGGCGCCACGGCCGCCGCTTCATCGGCAGCCAGTGCGGGGCGGAACGCCGCTGCCGCCGCCACGGCAGCGGCAGCGGCCAGTGCGAAGTCGGGTCTCGCCGACGCCGAGGCACGGCGTGCGGCAGAGGCAGCCGCCCAGGCCCGCTACGCCGCCGCCACCGCCACCAACGCCGCCAACGCGGCTGAGAGCCTCGCGGCCGCCGCCGCGGCGGCGGCCCAGGGCGCGCACAAGGCCGCCAACGAAGCCGCGGCCCACGCCCGTGCGGCGGCAAAGGCCGCCGACGAGGCGGTGGCCCAAGCGGGCAAGGCGGTCGACTACGCCAACAAGTCCGCCCGCCACGCCGCCGAGGCGCTCAAGGCGGCGAAGGTGGCGACCGACGCCGTCAAGCAGGCCGAGAAGGTCTACGAGACCGCGCGAGCGGTGGAAGGTGCCCAACTCGAGGCGCAGAAAGACGAATTCGCACGCGCCGCGAACGAGGCCAAGCAGCAGGAGCAGAAGGCGAAAGCCACTGCCGCCGACAACCGCGCCGAGGCCGCTCGCCGTGATGCGGAAACCAGCAGGATGCTGGAGGAGGCGACTGCAGCCGGGGTGGACCCGGCGACCGCGGTCGTCCTCGGCCGGAAGGCGGCACTGCGGCTGGTGACCACCGGCGGCCCCTGGACCCAGCAGTTCGCGCAGACCGCGCTGACCGGCAGCGACGGTGAGGTCCTCCAGTGGCTCAGGACCGAGCGGAAACAGGCAGAGGAGCAGGACGACTGGGCCCGGGTCAGCAGCATGGCCGACAGCGACTCCGAGTCGCTGCGCCAGGCGGCTGCCACGGCGCTGAGCGGGTCCTACGCGACCGTCACCGCGTTCCTGAAGACCGGCCAGTACGAGGCGCAGATGGAGGAGAACCGCGCCAAGGTCCTGCGGATCTCCCAGGCGGGTGGATCACAGGTCAGGCTGGCGGCCACCGCCGCGATCGACGCGCGAACCCCGGAGGCGCTGCGCACGTTCCTGGAAACCGGCTGGAAGGAAGCGGAACAGGAGGATGACAGGGCCCTTGCGCTGCAGTTGAAGGCATCCGGAGGACCGCAGGTCAAGGCGGCGGCTTTCGTCGCCCTCGAGGGCCCGGCACGCCAGCTCCATGCTTTCGTCACCGTGGGCCAGTACCGGGCGGCCAAGCTGGACCAGGACGCGGCCTCCCACGCCGCCACCGTCAAAGGCCTCATCGCCCAGGCGGCCCGATACGCGGCGACTGCCAACCAGACCGCTCAACTGGCTGTGGAGTACGCGGCCAACGCCAAGGCGAACGCCGATGAGGCGAAGAAGGCCGCGGCTGCCGCTCTGAAGTCGAAGGCGGAGGCCGAGGGCCACGCCGCCGCTGCCAAGAAGTCCGCGGCGGATGCCGACAAGTCCGCGAAGGCGGCGGCCGAGTCGGCGAAGCAGGCCCGCGACGCGGCCCGACAGGCGCAGGCCGCCGCCCAGCAGGCGGACGCGTCCTCAGCTTCCGCGCGGTACTCGGCGTCCCAGGCCGCCGCGTATGCAGCCGATGCCCAGGCCTCCGCCGAGTCGGCACGCGCTTCCGAACTGGCCGCCGGACGTGACGCCGTCGCGGCAGGCCAGGCAGCTCTGGCAGCCCGGGAGATCGCGAGGAACAAGGCGCTGGCGGAGTACAAGGCGCAGACCGAGGGAATCTTCGCCGGCGACCCGAACGGACGGCGCCAGCCGGACTCCGACCGGGCAAACCACCCCGACTACAACTCAGCCGACTGGTGGGAGTACCTCGGCATCGAATCCCGACTGGGAGTTCTCTTCGGCGGGCATCTGGCCACCTGCCAAGCGGGACCCCTGTCCTGTGAGCTCTACGGATACTGGACCACGTCGCCGGACAAGCCGTACAACCTGCAGCCGGGTCAGATGGACCAGGCCCTCGCCAACGAGGTCTGGGAGCGCGCCCGGAGAAGACAGCTGTCCGAGTATTTGCAGAGCGCGGCGGCACAGTGTCCAGGCGCTCCGGGGGCGACCTGCCGGGTCAATCTGGACACCCGCTGGAGTGTCGGGGAGTTCGGCGAGGACGACCACGACCTGAACTACGCGATCCGGGGCTTCGACTACCGGCAGAGCGGCACTCTCACCATGACGAAACTCGCCGGCGGCAAGGTGCGCGTCACCGGCGAGGCACGCATCGACCTGTTCAAGACCTACGACTTCGATTACGGCGACAAACTCATGGGAGGAGCAGTCGACTTGGGCATGTTCGCCGAACTGCACCGGCTTGGACTCGCGCGTGACTTCGACGTCCACGGCAGCAAGAAGGTGAAGCTTGACGTCACGTTTCCCTGACGGACGACGCCAGTGAACGGATTCACCAATGGGACGAAGGACAAAGCATGAGCGTACGCAACAGTGTGAGGCCTGACGGCAGACCTGCCGTAGCGTCCTCATACCTACTCATCGCCTCCCTGTTCGCGGCTCCCTTGCTCACGGGGTGTGCCACTGAGAGCAGGGAAGATGTCATGAAGGCGTTCGAGCTGGAGATGCCCCCGTGTGAGACCGAAGACCTGACGTTCTCCGGGACGACGGACTGGCCGTCCACCCACATGGCGATGAGCTTCACCGCCCCTAAGGACTGTGTGGAGCAATATCTCAAGGACCACCAAGTCGACCTCAAAACGCCGCTCCAATGGCCCGAATCAGGTGTGGGCCACATAGATGGTTCCCCGATATCCCCGACCGATCCGCCTTTCCCGGCCGAGAAGATGGAGCAGTTCGCGCTCAAACTCGACCCGAAAAAGAAGTACAACATGTATACCGATTTCCGCACCCCCAAAGAGGCCGAGTTCACTGTGCTGCTCGCCCCCCAGGGAGAGAAGGTCGGTGTCTACATGGACAGCAGCTCATCGGGATATGTGAAGGGGTCCGGTCGCGGTCCCCAGCCCACGCCCAGCTGAGAAGCCCTCGCCCTGTTCCGGACCGCAGCGCGCGGCCGGGACAGGGCAGGCGGCCCTCACGGGAGGGCCACACCCGCGGTACCCGGCGGCGCGGCGCACGCCCGAAGGCCTGCCCGCGCCGCCGGGTAGCGCTCACGCGTACGGGTCGAACGGAATCCCCGACGGCTTCGCCTCCGCGATGTTGCTCTCGAAGCTGCCGTCCTTGATCCCGAAGTGCGCGCTGCCGAAGTCGGCCGCGACGAGCTTGTCCCGCAGACCCGCCGGATAGCCGTTCCAGCCGACCAGCGCCGGGTACTGCCAGGTGCGCTGGTGGTTCTCCGGGGGCTCGTCATTGGAGTTGGCGGGACGGAAGCAGTGGGTGGACACCCCGTCCTTGTGGTAGACGACCTTCGGGTGCGTACCCTCCCAGCGGATCCGGTCACGCGGGTAGATGTCGAAGTCTCCGTGGGCGGAGGTGGCGACGTACTTCGCCTCGTTGTTCTGCACCCAGACCACGACGTGCTCCCAGTCGTGCCGGTGCCCGAACGGGTCCCAGCCCGGGATGGTCTGGTCCTTCTCGAAGTAGGAGGTGTACATGATGGCGCACCAACCGTTGTTGCACTTGGAGCGCGAGTACCCGTTGGTGTTGACGAGATCCGAAGCGTCCCGGCAGCTGCCGCTGAGCGACCCGGTGGTCTTCAGACCACCGTTGATGGAACCGTCCGGGCCGATGGCGGGCACCGCGTAGCAGCCGTCGGTGTCATAGTCGTAGCCCGGCTGGAACGTCCGGTCCAACGCGTCCGCGCTGGACGGCAGGGCGGGCGGCGGCGCGGCCCAGGCGATGTTCGGAACGGCGAGCACCAAGGTGAACGCGCCGGCGAGAACGAGCGGAACCCTGCGGATTCTTGCGCTCTTCAGCACCAAGTCCTCCTGGAGGCAACGGTGTGGGGGACACGTCCGTTTGACGTGTACGCCGCAGCCTCCAGGTGTTTGGGCGGAAGGCCAAGAGGTCGGACATGAATATCTGGTGAGAGGTACCTCCCGTACTGGCCCCGGCTGAAGGGACGTTCGGGCACCTTGACCTCGCCCGCCGCCCGCCGCCCGCTGATTGCCGATTGCTCCGGCCGGACGTCAGCTGCGAGCCGGCGAACGTCCCGCCAGGAACTCCTCGAACGTGACCTCGCCCACGGCACGCTCGGGCGTCAGATGTCCCCCGGCACGAAACCCCCGGTACGCCTTGCCCGCCAAGCGCACGTTCAGCAGGGGGCGCCGCCGGCCGCTCGCGCGCAGATAGGCACGGGCGAGCTCCGGAAACGAACGGACCTCGGGGCCGCCCATGTCCGGCACCCGCCCCGCGGGCGCCCCCGCCGCGAGCTCGACCAGCCGGTCGGCGACCTCGGCCGCGTCGATGGGCTGGTCGCAGACCCTCGCCGGCAGCAGCATGACCGGCAGCTTCGCCGAGCTCTGGAGGAGCTGCAGCACCAGATCGTGGAACTGCGTCGTACGCAGCACGGTCCAGCCGAGCCCCGACTCCTCGATCAGCCGCTCGACGGCCAGCTTGGATTGGTAGTAGGCGAGCGGCACCCGGTCGACCCCGACGATCGAGATGTACACCAGATGCTTCACCCCGGCCTCGCGGGCGGCGTCGATCAGATGGCGTGCCGCCTGCTCGTCACCGCCGCGCGGCGTACTCGCGCAGTGCACGATCGTGTCCACGCCCGCGACGGCCGCGGCCAGCCCCGTGCCCTCGCGCAGGTCCACGGCGTACTGCTGCGAGTGCCGGCTCAGCACTCGCACCTCGTGCCCTCCCCCGGTGCCTGCGGCCCGGGCGCTGCGCGCGGCCTCCAGCCGCCGGGTGACGAGCCTGCCGAGCGTTCCGGTACCGCCGGTCACCAGGATCGTGGTCATCGCGGTTCTCACCCCTTCGGTGGTCAGGCACTCCCCGGTGGAGCGCCCGTCCTCCCATGGGACTGGAGTGAGCCCGCAGTTGTGACATCCCCGCCCGCGTGGCGCGTTCGGTTCATCCCGTTCGTGTGGCGTCTCGGGCCGCCCGGATGAACGCCTCGATCAGCTCGGGGCTCTTCACACCCCGGCTGATCTCGATCCCGCTGGAGACGTCCACGCCCCACGGCCGGGCCGTGCGCACCGCGTCCGCGACGTTGTGCGGGTCGAGTCCTCCGGCGAGCAGCCACGCCTGGCCCGGCCCGGGCAGCTGCTTGCCCGTCCGGTCCCAGGTCTCGCCCGCGCCGGGCACGGGGGCGTCGAGCAGCAGGATGTCCTCGCCCCGTTCGCCGTGCGCCGGCACGTCCCCGCGTACGGCCACACCCCGGATCAGGGTCCGTCCGTCCGGCCGCAGGGTGTCGTAGTAGGCGAGGTCCTCGTCCCCGTGCAGTTGCACGGCACGCATCCCGGTCGCGTCGAGCAGTGCGCGGACCTCGTCCAGCGGCTGGTTGCGGAAGACGCCGACGGTCATGATCCGCTCCGGCACGCGGAGGGCGAGCCGCCGGGCGGTGTCGGGGTCGACACGGCGGGCGCTCTCCGCGAAGACGAAGCCGATCGCGTCGGCTCCGGCCCCGACGGCGGTCTCGACGTCCCGCTCGGTCCGCAGACCGCACACTTTGATGAACAAGGAGAAGTGCCCCACTTCCGTCATGTGACCTGTCCTGCACGGGCCGGGTCCTGCACGGGCCGCCCTCAGTGTCCCAGAGCATCGGCCGCGCACACGGCGACCATGGCGGGACCCTGCACGTCTCCCTTCCACCACGACCAGGGGGTTCACAACTGACGGTCCGTCAGTTTCAATGGACGGTGTGATGGGTCACGCAGCGATGGCCGCCACGGCGGTCCGCTATCTCAGGTCCGCCGGCGCCCCCACGGCCGCCGAGCCGTACATCGCCCTGCCGCGCCCCGACCTGCGGGCCGTCGGCGCGGACGAGCGCCCGCCGGTCGATCCGGGTGAATTCCGCCGCGTGCTCGGCCATTTCGCGAGCGGCGTCACCGTCATCACGGCGCACGACGAGGAGGGCGGCGGCCCGGCGGGGTTCGCCTGCCAGTCCTTCGCGTCACTGTCACTCGATCCGCCACTCGTCGCCTTCATGGTGGCCCGTACGTCGACGAGCTGGCCGCGCATCGCCCGCGCCGGGGCCTTCTGCGTCAACATCCTCGAGGCGGAGCAGGGCGAGCTGTGCAGGGCGTTCGCGGTGAGCGGCGCCGACAAGTTCGCCGGGGTCGGCCACCGGCCGGCGCCGGTGACGGGCTCGCCGCGCCTGGAGTCCGTTCCCGCCTGGATCGACTGCACGATCCGGACCGTGCACACGGGCGGCGACCATCTGATCGTGGTGGGGCGGGTGGAGGCACTGGGCGCCGGGCAGGAGGGCGAGCCACTCCTGTTCCATCGGGGACGGTTCGGGCGGTTCGTTCCCTGAAACCGTTCCCTGAAACCGCTTCTGGCATAGGCCAAAGGCAACATCAATACACCTGGTCACCTGTTCGAGTGGTCGGGCGGCAAGACGAGCAAATCGGTGCGTCCCCTCCCGTACGTTCGCCGTATGAACGAACCCACACGTATCGACGTGTCCGAGCTCAACGAGCCGGGTGTGATGACGCGCCTCATCGCGGGGCCGCCCGACACTCCCGTCGAAGTCACCCACCACGGAGAGGTGATCCACAGGCTGGAGCGGCACGACCGCCCCATGACCGCCGAGGAGCTCATGGCGTTCTGGGAATCCGGGGGTGGTGTCGACCAGGAGATGCTGGACGAGATCGACGCACTGTTCTCGGGAACCGACGAGTACACCGAGCACGGAGACGCAGCCGCTTCATGACCACGACGAACGCACGCCCGACCGCATCGTCGCCTCGGTGTGGTCCCAGATGATGGCCGAGATCAGCGCCTCGGGCCGTAGTCTCCCCAAGGCCCGGGTCAACGACGCCTGGATCGCGGCCACCGCCCGCACCCACGGCCTTCCCGTGGTCACCCAGGACACCGGCTTCTTCGCCTTCCCCGGGGTGCAGGTGATCCGCGTCTGACCAGAGGCCGCGCGGAGGTACGCCGTGTCGGAGGTCCGCCGTGTGAGGGGTCTCGGAAGGGATCGCTCCGGCGGCGGTCACCACGGACGGCGGCGTCCGCCGCCTGATCACCAGAGCCATCAGCGCCGCGGCGAACGGCGCGGTCAGCCCCGCAGCGCGAGGTTGACGGAGACCGCGAGCCCGATCGTGCCGCGTGACCAGCCGAAAAGACTTTGGGGCACATCAGTCCGCGAGCACGAACAAGGGGGGCAGGATAGATGGACGTCACCATCTACGTACGACTCAGCCTCGATCAGCACGGCGACGAGTTGGGGGTTCGGCGACAGGAGGACGAGTGTCGATCGTACGCCACCGCCCGTGGCTGGACGGTACGCGAGGTAATCGCGGACAACGACATCAGTGCCACCTCGGGCAAGGTACGACCGGGGTTCGAGCAGCGTACCCCGTGAGCTGGCCGACAAGCGAGCCGGTAACGCCGTCCTGGCGCGGATCGTTTTCCCCGACTTCCTGCCCTGGGTCCTCGCCGTTCGGCAGGAGGAGGGAGACGACTCGGCCCACCTCCACCAGGAGTCGCAGACCCTGCGGGAACGACTCGACGGGCTGGCCGTGTCCTACGCCTCCGGGGCCATCACCCTGTCCCAGATGACGGCCGGTACCGAGGCGATCCGGGCCAGGCTCCGCGAGATCGATGAGAAGCTGTCCGGCGTCACCGGCCTGCCCCCGATCGATCCCGTGGCGGGCGTTACCGGCCTGATTCAGGACTGGCCGAACACTCCGCTCCCCGTCCGTCGAGCGTGGGTCAAGTTCGTCACCATGATCACGATGCACCCCAACGGCTTCAAGAAGGCGACGAAGATGACCGTGGACGACTACATGACCGTGGAGTGGAACCACACCGCCCACGAGGAACAAGACGCGTAGCCCGCCTCGCTCGACTCGCCCCGCTCTCACCAGAGGGCGGGGCTTCGTCATGCCGGATCAGAAGGGCGGCGGTTCTTGCCCGGTTCCTTGAAGCCGGTCGGTCAAACCGTCGTAGTCGAAGTCCACCGGCAAGGGAGCTGCGTACGCGTCTCCGAACCAGCGTCGCCGCTGTTCCTCTTGCTTGACCTTGCCAAGGTCTACGAAGGACAAGGTGGGAGCCGAAGGCCCCCCAAGGGAGCCAGCCCTTTCGTCTTCCTTCTGGGGGCCGCTCACGCGGCCCACCTTTGCCGGACGCTTGCGCTCTTCGTCTTCGCCCTGTCGGCCCCCTACGGGGGGCCGCTCTTCGCCTACCTGCTTGCTCGTCACCGCTGGCCTCTCACTCCTACCGCCGTCGCTCTTGAAGGTGTTTAGGTTGTATGGCTCCTCAGCCATACCCGCATGCTTCGGCAAGGTGAGTCGGTAGATCACCGGACCATCCGGCACCTTGCCGGTCTTCGTGAGCCAGCCGTGGCGCGGGACGCGGGGTTCGGTACGGCCCAGTCGATGCGCCAGCACCTGTTGAGCGCGCTCGGAGTGACGCCGACCGTCTACCGCCGTACGTTCCGCGCCGCCGTGAAGCACTGAGCCGTGGCCGTGAGCGGACATCCCCGCGGAGGCGGTCCCCCATCCTGAGAGGGCACGCGGGTGCCGTATCCTCACGCCACTTACCGTGCCGCGACCCGGGGGGATTCACACGGGCGCCGGCCGGGCTCGAACCACAGTGGGGATTCATGCGCTCAGCTTCCATAGGTGCCGTTCTCACCGGCGCCCTCGTGCTTTCCGGCTCCGCCCTCACCGCGCCGTCCGCGTACGCGGCGGAGACCGGCGTAGTGATCAAGTCGGTGTCCGTGAACGGTGGCAAGCCCATCGTTTTCGGCACCTCCCGCACGGAGTCGTTCACCATCTCGGTGACCGCGTCCGACGACTCGGGGATCACCGGCAAGGACGCGTTCTTCGGCATCAGTCGCGAGCTGGGTGACGACTTCTGGACCTACCACGGCGTCCCGACCTGCACCGCCTCCAGCACCACGACGTCCACCTGCAAGCTCACGATCAAGCTCGAGAGGGACATCGACCTGCCCCGCAACACGCTCGCGGGGCCCTGGGACGTGTACGTCCAGCTGGCCTCCAAGGACGGCGACTACTACGGGGACGTCTACAAGACCCACCCCGTGCAGCGGCGTTCCACGCTCACCGTCAACGCCGCGCCCGAGCCGGTCGCCAAGGGCAAGAAGATCACGGTCACGGGCAAGCTGGCCCGTGCCAACTGGGACAGGTACGTCTACGCGGGCTATACCAACCAGCCCGTGCGGCTCCAGTTCCGCCCGAAGAACAGCGACACCTACACCACGGTCAGGACCGTCACGAGCAACGCGACGGGCAATCTGAGCACCACCGTCACCGCCGCCGCCGACGGCTACTGGCGCTGGTACTTCACCGGCACCTCGACCACCCCGGCGGTCAAGGCCACGGGCGACTTCGTCGACGTGCTCTGACGGACGGACGGATAGACGGACGGACGGGTGTCTGGACGGACGGATAGACGGACGGACGTCTGGACGGACCCGGTCACGTCCGGCAGCCCGGAGCGGCCCGCCTTCGTGGCGGGCGCGCTCCGGGCTGTCACGTTCTACGAGACGACGGCCAGCTTGCCGCGGATCTTCGTACCCGCCTTGTAGTACTGCTGGTACTGAGCGGCGAGCGCCTTGATGTCGGTCGGGTTGAGCTTGATGCAGCCCTGCGAGAGATAGTCGTTGGGGTTGCTGTTGGTCCAGCGCTGTGACTCGGTGCTGCCCTGGCCGCCCGTGCGGGTCATCTCGCTGTGGATGAACAGTTCCGTGCGGGTGGCGGTGCCCGCCGCGCACTTCTTGTCGCTCAGCTGGAAGACGACGCCCTTGATGAGACTGCCGTTGTACTGCGTGTGCAGGGTGACGTCGTAGTAGCCGTTGGGCAGCCAGCCCTTGTTCTTCGTGCACTCGTTCTTGACGCCGAGTCCCGATCCGGCGCGCCAGGACAACTCACGGACCTTGACCTGCCGGCCGGACTCGTAGGTGCGGTAGACCCGCCAGTACAGACGGGAGTTGGACGGGCTGGACGGGTTCTTGTCGAAGGTCAGGGTCGTCGTGTACGCGTACGGCTCGGCGGCGTGAGCGGTCGCCGTGGAGCCGACTCCGAGTACCAGCGCCCCCATGGCCGCGGATGCCGCGACCAGACGGGTGGCGGAACGGTGCGTGTGTGTTCGTCGCATGATGGAGATCCCCCCGGATGTTCCGTTGCGGAGGCCCACTTCCGGGTCTCCGCAAGGCTGATGTGGCGAACTTGGTCATGTACACGCACCAAGTCGCCCCATGGTTCCGGGAGTTGTCCGGGAATTGAGCGAACTCCTGTGGGAATTGTGCGCGGTCCGCTCTGTCCGGGCGGGCGGCTCAGAACGTCAGCACGCCCCGCGCCACCCGCCCCTGTTCCGCGTCCTCCACCGCGGCGGCGAAGTCCTCGACCGGGTAGGTCCGCGTCACCAGTTCGTCGAGCAGCAGTCGCCCCTCCCCGTACAGCCCGGCGTACAGCGCGATGTCGTGCTGCGGCCGCGAAGACCCGTAACGGCAGCCCATGACGGTCTTGTCCAGGAACATCGACGCGGGCAGGAACGTCGCCTCGGCCGTCGGCGCGGGCATGCCGAGCAGCACCGCCTGGCCGCCGCGATCGAGGAGGTCGATCGCCTGGCGGACGAGTCCCGTGTGGCCGACGCACTCGAAGACGTGCCGGGCGCCGTCGGGGAGGACCTCCCGGACTCCTTCGACCGAGGTGAGGAAGTGCGTCGCGCCGAAGAGGCGGGCCGGTTTCTCCTTGGCCGGGTTGCTGTCGACGGCGACCACGGTGAGCGCGCCCGCGATCCGGGCGCCCTGCAGCACGTTGAGGCCGATGCCGCCGGTGCCGATGACCACGACGGTGTCGCCGACGGCGACCCTGGCACGGTTGAGCACGGCCCCGACTCCCGTGAGGACTCCGCAGCCGATGACCGCCGCCGAGGTGAGCGGGATGCCGGACGGGATCTTCACGGCCTGGACGGCCCGGACCACGGTGCGCTCCGCGAAGGCCGAGTTGGACGCGAACTGGTACAGCGGACGGCCGCCCTGGCTGAAGGGCCGGTCGGGCCTGCCGATCGAGCTGCGGCACATCGTCGGCCGCCCCTGGTCGCATGCGGCACAGGCCCCGCAGTTGGCGAGCGTGGACAGGGCCACATGGTCACCGGGCACGACATGGGTGACGCCCGCGCCGACCGCTTCCACGACGCCCGCGCCCTCATGGCCGAGGACGACGGGCGCGGGGAAGGGGATCGTGCCGTCGATCACGGACAGATCGCTGTGGCACAGCCCTGCGGCGGCGACGGCGACCAGCACCTCACCGGGGCCCGGGTCGCGTATCTCCAGATCGTCGGCCACCTCGGCCCGCCGGCCGTCGAACACGACACCTCTCACCGCAGCTCCCTGGGTAGGCCGAGCACCCGCTCGGCGACGATGTTGCGCTGGATCTCGTCCGAGCCGCCGTAGATCGTGTCGGCGCGGGTGAAGAGGAACAGGCGCTGCTGTTCGTCGAGTTCGTACGCGGGCGTCCAGGCACCCGGGCCGGACGTCGCCGCGGCACCGCGCACCTGCATCGCCAGCTCGCCGAGCCGCTGGTGCCAGCCGCCCCACAGCAGCTTGGCGACGCTCGGGGCGCCCGGGTCGTCCCGACGGCCGAGGGTGCGCAGCGCGTTCCAGCGCATCGTGCGCAGTTCGGCCCACTGCCGTACGAGACGGTCCCGCAGCACCGGATCCTCGTCGGCGGCCCCGCTGTCCACGGCCGAGGCGATCACCCGGCCCAGCTCCTCCTCGAAGCCGATCTGCTGGACGAGCGTCGACACTCCGCGCTCGAGGGCGAGCAGCCCCATCGCGACCTGCCAGCCGTTGCCCTCGCCTCCGACGACGCCGACGGCCTCGGCACCGTCGTAGAAGACCTCGTTGAACTCGCTGGTGCCGGACATCTGCCGGATGGGCCGGATGTCGATGCGGCCCGGCTGGTCCATCGGGACCAGCAGGAACGACAGTCCGTGGTGGCGGGCGGAACCGGGTTCGGTACGGGCCAGGACGAAGCACCAGTGGGCGTCCCCTGCGAGCGACGTCCAGGTCTTCTGCCCGCTGACGCGGTAGCCGTCGCCGTCGCGCACCGCGGTGGTACGCACCGACGCCAGGTCCGAGCCGGCGCCGGGCTCGCTGTAGCCCTGGCACCACAGCTCCTCGCCGCGTGCGATGCCCGGCAGATAGCGGCCCTGCTGCTCCTTGTCGCCGAAGGCGATCAGCGTGGGCGCCAGCAGGTTCTCGCCGATGTGCCCGACACGGCCGGGTGCCCGGGAACGTGCGTACTCCTCGGCCCAGACGACCTGCTGGGTCAGCGTGGCGCGGCGGTTGCCGTGGTCGGCCTCCCAGCCGAGCCCTATCCAGCCGTCGCGCCCGAGCTCGCGTTCCCAGGCGTGCCGTGCGGCGGTGTCCTCGTGCTCCCGTCCCGGTCCGCCTCCGGCGGTGCGGTAGGGCCCGGTGAGATGGGCGGCCAGCCATCGCCGGGCTTCGTCCCGGAACGCCTCGTCGTCCGGCCCGAACGCGAAGTCCATGACCGCCTCCTAGGCGTTGGGGCGGTCGCCGGACGCCGCCGCCTTCGCCATGGCCTCCAGCTGCACCAGCATCGGCATGGGGTCCGTCCCGACCGTCCCCGGCAGGAAGTCCGCGATCTTCTCGGGGGTCCAGGACCCTTCGGCGTACCCGGCCCGCAGCTCACGCGGCTGCGCCCAAACGGCGATCTTGGGGCCGGCGATCGTGTAGACCTGCCCGGTGATGTCCCGGGCCCGGTCGGAGAGCAGATAGACGACGAGCGCCGCGACGTCCTCCGGTTCGCCGATCTCCTTGAGCTCCATGGGCACGTTGGCGGACATCCGGGTCCTGGCGACGGGTGCGACCGCATTGGCCGTGACCCCGTACTTGTGCAGCCCGAGGGCCGCGCTGCGCACCAGCGAGATGATCCCGCCCTTGGCGGCCGAGTAGTTGGCCTGGGCGACCGAGCCCTGGTGGTTGCCGCTGGTGAAGCCTATGAGTGTGCCGCCGCCCTGTTTGCGCATCACCGCCGACGCGGCGCGGAAGACGGTGAAGGTGCCCTTGAGGTGGGTGGCGACGACCGGGTCCCACTCCTCTTCGGACATGTTGAACAGCATGCGCTCGCGCAGGATCCCGGCGACGCAGACGACCCCGTCGATACGCCCGAACTCGGCCAGCGCCGTGTCGACGAGACGCTGCCCGCCCGCCATGGTCGAGATGTCGTCGGCGACCGCCACGGCCCGGCCGCCCGCCGCCTCGATCTCCTTGACCACGGCTTCGGCGACCTCGGACGTGGGCGTGCTTCCCTCGATCGAGACCCCGTGGTCGTTGACGACCACCTGTGCGCCCTCGGCTGCGCAGGCAAGAGCCACGGCGCGCCCGATACCGCGCCCGGCGCCTGTCACGGCGACCGTCCTGCCTGCCAAGAAGTTCCCCATGCCCGGCCCCTTCCCGGATTTTCTGACGGACCGTTAGATTTTATGGTCCGCCGGACGCCCGAACACAAGACCCGGGAGCCCCGCACCTCAGGAGGAGCGATGGCCCAGCCGACTCCACAGACCCCGCAAACCGCGCAAACCGCGCAAACCCCGCAGACATCACAGACCCGGACGACTCCGCAGGCCCGGCAGGCCCCGCAGTTGGCCCCGGCGGCATCGGCCCTGCCCCCGGAGTTCCACGACATCGCCAAACGGATCAACAACTGGGGCCGCTGGGGCGCCGACGACGAGATCGGGACGCTGAACCTGATCACGGACGAGGTGGTGCGCGCGGCCGTGGCGGAGGTGCGCACCGGTCGCCGGGTGCCGCTGGCCCTGCCCCTCCGGCAGGACGGCGTGCAGACCGGGATGATCCCGGGCCGGGTGAACCCGCTGCACACCATGGTCCAGATCAACCAGGAGCTGTTCGGCCCCGGTACGGTCGCGACCAGCGACGACGCCGTGACGATGGGGCTGCAGGCGGCGACCCACTGGGACGCGCTGACGCATGTCTCCCACTCGGGCCGGATCTACAACGGCCGCCCCGCCGACACCATCACCGCCCACGCCGGGTCCCTGTTCAGCGGCATCGAGAAGGTCCGCACCCTCGTCACCCGCGGGGTGCTGCTCGACGTGGCACGCGCCAAGGGTCTCGACCGGCTGCCGGGCGATCACGCCGTCACCCCCGAAGACCTGTCGGAGGCCGAGGACTTCGGCGGGGTGCGCGTACGGTCCGGCGATGTCGTGCTCGTACGGACCGGTCAGATCCAGGTGTATCTGACCGGGGACAAGCACGGGTACGCCTATCCCTCGCCGGGCCTCTCGGTCCGCACCCCCGAGTGGTTCCACGCCCGCGATGTGGCGGCCGTCGCGAACGACACCCTGACCTTCGAGATCTTCCCGCCGGAGAACGAGGACCTCTGGCTGCCGGTGCACGCCCTGGACCTGGTGGAGATGGGGATGCTCCAGGGACAGAACTGGAACCTGGAGGAACTCTCCGCGGCCTGTGCGCGGGAAGGGTCCTACGCCTTCCTGCTGTCGGCGACACCCGAGCCGTTCGTGGGCGGCACGGGGACGCCGGTGGCACCGGTGGCGGTGCTGTAGGCCCGGCTCCGGGGTTCGGGGCCGGGTGCCTGTCCCGGTCCGCACGAGTGCGGTCCCGGTCCGGACGGGTCCGGTGTCAGGCCGTGTACGCGCCGGGAGTCAGACCCATCCGTACGGCCGCTAGACCGGAAGCGGCAGGAGCGGCGGAACCGGTGAGGGTCGTGGCGGGCCGGGCGGAAGGCCCCGCACACCGGTCGACCTCACACCAGATGCTCTTGCCCGCTCCCTCCGGCTGCCAGCCCCAGCGGTCGGCGAGCCCGTCGACGAGTTCGAGCCCGCGGCCGTTGGTGTCCTCGCGGTCCGCGTGGCGCGGCCTCGGGGGGCAGCCACTGGTGTCGGCGACCTCGACCCGTACCGTCCCCGACTCGGCCTCACCCGCGCCGAAGAGCATGCGCAGCACGGCCGGACAGCCGGTGTGCACCACCGCGTTGGTCACCAGCTCCGAGATGAGCAGCACCAGCGTCTCCGCCAGCGGCTCGTCGTCCTTTATCCCGGAGCCGGCGAGCCGCGAACGGGCCCATCTGCGAGCCCGCCCCACTTCCGCGGGATCCGGCCCGACCTCCATCTGAACCAGAAGCACCTGCACCGCTCACACCATCCGAACCGGCGGACACGTCGCCTCACGCCTCGAAGCCATCACGGAACGTGATTCCCTTACGCGACAGCATGGTTGACGTACAGTCACCGCAACAAGCGCTTCGGGCATATTCCAGCGCGAAGGAGTATGCGTGGTGCATACTGTGCGACGCACGCTGCGGATAGTCGAACACCCTGTGCGAGCGGCACGTTCCGCTCCGGCGGCCACGCTGGTGTCCGGCCGGAGGATCGGGGTTCGTACCCCGGGGCAGCACGCATCTCGCACCCCACGGAGCGTACCGGAGGGGCGACCCGACTCCGGCCCGTGACGAGTCCGTGAAGGACACAACCCGATATCGACGTCCGGCACCCACGCTCGGTGACGCGTCGCCGTGCGTCAGAGCGCGGCCGCCAGCACCTCCTCGGCACGGTCCGCCGTCTGCCAGAGCCGGGCGCGCACCCAGGCGCGTTTGAGGTGCAGATGAACGTCCGCCTCCCAGGTGAAGCCCATACCGCCGTGCACCTGGAGGCAGTCGCGGGCTCCGAGCACCGCGGCCTCGTCGGCGAGGAGCTTGGCACCTGCGATCTCGACGGGATCCGCGGTGACGGCTGCGGCGTAGACGGCGGCACGGGCGAGCTCGGTCCGCACCAGCATCTGGGCGCAGAGGTGCTTGACCGCCTGGAATCCCCCGATGAGCCTGCCGAACTGCTCGCGCTCCTTCGCGTGGCGCACGGCCAGTTCCGTGGTGCGGCCGGCGGAGCCGAGCTGTTCGGCGGCCGTGAGCAGCACGGCGTCCGGCCGCGGCACACCCGCGGGCGCGCCCGGCATCCGGTGCAGTGGCGTGAGCGGATCGACGGACCGCACGGGTACGGCGCCCGCAGCCTCCCCCACCACCGCGTCGGCCTCGTCGAGCCATGGCACCAGCGCGCCGTCCACCATCGTCACCACGGCCTCGCCGGTGGCCGCTCCGGGCACCGCACCGGCCGCGAGCTGGGTGGCCACCAGCGGACCGGGCAGCAGCACCCGTCCCGCTTCCTCGAAGACCAGCGCGGCCTCGGGGAGTCCGAGCCCGACCCCGCCCCGCGCCTCGGGCAGCCGCAGGGCGAAGAAACCGGCGTCACCGAGCTCGCGCCAGAGCGCCCGGTCCAGCCGCGGGGCGTCCCGCCCGTCCCGCTCGCCGGTCCCACGGGGTCCGTCGCGTCCCTCCCCCTCGTCGGGTCCGTCCGGTGCGCCGTGTGCCTCCTCCGAGTCCACGGCGGCGCGCAGGGCCGCGCGGTCGAAGCGGGCCTCCAGCAGCTCCCTGACCCCGCTGCGCAAGGCACGCTGGTCGTCGGTCGGTTGGAAGTGCACGCCGCTCACCGCTCCTTCGGCAGGCCGAGGATCCGCTCGGCGACGATGTTCTGCTGGATCTGGGAGGTGCCGGCGGCGATCGTGTACGACAGCGAGGACAGCCGGTCCAGGGTCCATGCGCGGGACACGTCGAGCGCGTCGGGGCCGAGGACCTCGGCGGCCGCGTCGTACAGCTCCTGCCGGGCGTGCGAGTAGCGGAGCTTGAAGACCGAGCCGCCGGTGCCGGGCACACCGCCCGGCCTCCCCGAGGGACTTCGGGCCGGGGGGATCGCCGCGGCCTCGCTGACGTTCCACTGGACGAGCCGCCACAGAGCACCGAACTCCGCGGCCAGTCTGCCCAGCCTGCGGCGCAGCACGGGGTCGTCCCAGCGGCCGTTCTCGCGGGCCGTGCGGGCCAGTTCGCCGAGGGTGCGCCGGCAGGCGACGACCTCGCCGGCGAAGGCCGTGCCCCTCTCGAACGACAGGGTGACCAGCGTGACCCGCCAGCCGTCGTTCTCCTCGCCCACCCGGTTGGCCACCGGCACCCGGACCTCGTCCAGGAAGACCTCGGCGAACTCGGTGGAGCCGGCGAGCGTCCGCAGCGGGCGCACGGTGATGCCGGGTGCGTCCATCGGCATCGCCAGCCAGCTGATCCCGCGGTGCTTCGGGGCCCCGGGGTCCGTGCGGACGAGCAGTTCGCACCAGTCGGCCACCTCGGCGTGCGAGGTCCAGATCTTGGAGCCGGTCACCACATAGCAGTCGCCGTCGCGTACGGCGCGGGTCCGCAGCGACGCCAGGTCCGATCCGGCGTCCGGCTCGCTGAAGCCCTGGCACCAGACCTCGTCGCCGCGCAGGATCGGCGCGAGCCAGCGCTCCCGCTGCTCGGCGGTGCCCTCCGCCGCGATGGTCGGCCCGGCGTGCAGCAGCCCGACGAAGTTGGCGCCGACATAGGGCGCTCCCGCCTTCTCCGTCTCCTCCAGGAAGATCAGCCGCCGGGTCGGCGACGCGCCCCAGTGCACGTCGCCGTACCCGGCGTCGTACAGCGCGCGCTGCCAGCCGGTGTCGTACGCCCGCCGGCCCGGCCAGTCGTCCGGCGAGGGCGGGGGCGGCAGTTTGGGCAGCGCCACTGCCAGCCACTCCCTCAGCCCCACCCTGAAGGCCTCTTCCTCCTCCGTGTACGCCAGGTCCATCGGGGCCTCCACTCCCGGCCGATTCTGACGGTCCGTCAGACAGCAGGCTAGCCCCGCACCCCTGGACCGACAAGGCGGGCGGCCTTACGCTCTGCGCACCATCTGACTATCCGTCAGCTACGGACGGGTCGGAGGGAACACGACCGTTCGGAGCCGGAGGGGACATGAACGAGACCGCACACGCCCTGAGCGCCTCCCGCACCCTCTGGGAGCTGATCGAGCGCCGCGCCGCGCTCACCCCGGACCGCCCGGTGCTGATCCAGGACGACCGCCGGCTCACCTTCGGCGAACTCAGAGACGGCTGCGAGCGGGTGGCGGCCGGGCTGCACGCGCGCGGCGTACGCCCGGGCACGGTCGTCGCCTGGCAGCTGCCCACCCGGATCGAGACCGTTCTGCTGGCCGGGGCACTCGCCCGGATCGGCGCCGTCCAGTCCCCGGTCATCCCCTTCTACCGGGACCGGGAGGTGGGCTTCGCCCTGAAGGCGTCGAAGGCGGGCCACTTCGCCGTTCCGGGCCAGTGGCGCGGTTTCGACCACACGGAGATGGCCCGTCGGCTCGGGGCGCCCTGCGTCTTCGAGGCGTACGACACACTTCCTGACGGCGACCCCTCCGTGCTGCTCCCGCCGCCCGCCGACGGGACGGAGGTGCGCTGGATCTACTGGACCTCCGGGACCACCTCCGACCCCAAGGGCGTGTGCCACACCGACCGCTCGCTGATCGCCGGCGGCTCCTGCCTGGCCCACGCCCTGCGGCTGACGGCCGACGACGTCGGCTCGATCGCGTTCCCCTTCGCGCACATAGGCGGCGCGGACTACCTGGTGATGCTGCTGCTGTACGGCTTTCCCGCCGTGCTCTTCGAGCAGTTCGCGCTGCCGGACGCCCTGGAGACGTACCGCAAGCACGGTGTGACGACGGCCGGCGGTTCGACGGCGTTCTACTCGATGTTCCTGGCCGAGCAGCGCAAACAGCCCGGGGAACCGCTGATCCCGAGCCTTCGGCTGCTGGCGGGCGGCGGCGCGCCCAAACCGCCCGAGCTGTACCACGCCGTCGTCCGCGAGATGGGTGTGCAGCTCACCCACGGCTACGGCATGACCGAGGTGCCGATGATCACCATGGGCGCGCCGGACGACAGTGCCGAGGATCTCGCCGGCACGGAGGGCAGGCCGCCGGAAGGCATGGAGGTCAGGATCGTCGACGGCGAGGTGCGGCTGCGCGGCGAGGCCGTCTGCCAGGGCTATCTGGACCCGGAGCAGACCGCGGTGGTGTTCGACGAGGACGGCTTCCTGAGGACCGGGGACCTCGGGCATGTCACCGCGTCCGGCCATCTGGTGCTCACCGGCCGTCTCAAGGACGTGATCATCCGCAAGGGCGAGAACATCTCGGCCAAGGAGATCGAGGACCTGCTGCACCGGCACCCGGGCGTCGGCGACGCAGCGGTCATCGGTCTGCCGGACGCCGAACGCGGGGAGCGGGTCTGCGCGGTGATCGAGCAGCCCGCGGGCGCGCCGCCGCTGACGCTCGCCGGGATCACGGCGTATCTGCGCGGCGAGGGCCTGTCCGTGCACAAACTGCCGGAACAGCTGGAGGTGGTGGCGGCCCTGCCGCGCAACGAGACGCTGCGGAAGGTGCTGAAGTACAAGCTCCGCGAGCGTTTCGGAGGAGCCGGGGCCTGAACCCCTGCGCCGAACCCGGGCTCTGCCTCCGGGAGTAGCGCGCGATGAAGGAAGCGGAGACGGGTCACGGGGCCGAAGCCCGGCCGGTCGCACCGGCGGGGCTTCGGGTCCAGAACACGGCTTAGGGGGTTTCTGATGGATCTCCGTCGCGACGCCGCGGAGATCCGTCAGAAGCTCCTAGGGCTCGGGCGTGACGTAGTAGGCCGCGAACGCCTCGAGGATCTGCTCCTCGCTGATCCTGCCGTCGCCGTCGGCGTCCAGCGCGGCGGCGACCATCGCACACCGCTCCTGCTCCACGCCGAGGACACGGAGCACCCTCGCGGCGCTCGCCGGTGTGACTCCCGCACCGTCCTCGTCGGCGATGGCGATCAGCGCGTGCAGGAAGGGCCGGGCGATCTCGGCGAAGCGGTGCGGATTGTCGCGCAGCCGCTTCACCGCGCCGGTGATGAATTCCTCACGCGTGACCCGCTGGTCGCCGTCCACGTCGGCGATCCCCGCCATGCCCTGCCAGAACGCCTCGGCGCCCGAATAAAGGGCCTGTCCCTTGTCCGAGCGTGCCGTGGTGCCGAACTCGGCGAGGATAGCCGCGGCCGCCTGGTTGAAGTCCGCCCGGTCGATGTAGCCATTGCCGTCCTGGTCGAACTCGGCAAACCGATGGGCGATCTTCCGCTCGTACTCTGCGCTGTCCATGCGGGGAGAGTACGACGTCCGGGGGCGGTCGCGCTCCCGTTCCGCCGACCTGCGGTTCCGAGGCCCGCGGCCACGGCGCCCCAGCGGACGTCTCTCACGCCTGTGCACGGGCCGCTACGCGGACAGCGGTTCCGCCTCGTCGTCGACAGCGACCGAGGCGCTCTCGTACACCTCGAACAGCCGCCGCACGCCCAGCGCCGCGAGAACCCGGTTCACATGCGCGCCCTCGGCACGCACCGGGACGTGCGCGCCCGGGGCATGCGCACCCGGTGCCTGTGCGCGGGAGCCGCCGGGCGCGGAGCCGTCCGCGCCCCCGACCGGCAGGATCAGCCGCAGCCGGCCGCGGCAGGAACGGATCAGCCTGCGCGCGGCTATCAGCATGCCGACCCCGCTGGAGTCGCAGAACACCACCCCGGAGAGATCCAGCACCACATCGCGCCGTCCCCTGGCCACCGCATCGTGCACTCGACGGCGAACGTCGGGCGAACTGACCAGGTCGAGCTCACCCTCTATACACAGCACGGTCCATCTGCCCTGTGCGCTCTCTTCGACCTCGACCATCACACATCCCGCGATCCGGAGGTTCGTCTTCAAGCGCCGCTTCCCACCAGCGGCGCCGCCAAACCCGGGCGGGCGGACTTGCCGCAAAGGTGCATGGCCGGCCGCCGGTGCCCACTACATTCGAAGAGACGGCAGACCACGGACGGACAGCAGTGCGGAGGGGGGCGCGAATGGCGAAGGACACACCACCCCGCTGGGACCGCAAGATGCAGCAGCGACTCGCGCGGGGCGAGGCCGCCGCACTCGGCGAGCTGTACGACCGGTTCGCCTCGCTGGTGCACAACCTGGCCCACCGGGTGCTGGACGACGACGCCGCCGCGGACCAGATCACGCGCGAGGTCTTCGGCTACGTGTGGGAGAACCCCGACGCCTACGACCCCAAACAGGGCTCCATGCGGTCCTGGGTGGCCAAGCTCACCCACCGGCAGGCCGTACACCGGCTGCGCGAGCAGGTGACCGCGGCCCACGAGGAGAACGGCGGGGGTTCGGCCGAGGAGTTGGAGCAGAAGGTGCGCCGTGCCTCCATCGCGGCCCGCGCGGACTACATCGTGACCTCGATGCCCGCGCCGCTGCGGGCCGCCCTGGACCTCGCCTACCACCAGCGCAGGGACTACCGGCAGACGGCGACCGACCTCGGTGTCACGGAGGACGAGGCCAGGCGGCGGCTCAGGCTGGGGCTGCAACTGCTCTCCACGGCGAACACCCGCCCGCTCGTCGGAGGCTCGTCACCGCCCGGATACGGGCGCACGCGGTGACCGGGCCGCTCGGCGGGGGCCGGGGCCCTGACGAACCCGACGACGTGCCCGGCGCCGCACCGCGCATCCCGGGTCCGCGGGCAGCCGGCGACGACCTCGAGCCGCCCCCGGTCCTGCCGGGCCCGGTACCGGCGAAGGAGCCGGCGGCACCGCCCCGGCTGCCGCACAGCGTGCTGAAGTCCCTGCTCGGCGCCTGGGCGCTGGCAGCGTGCTCCGCCGAGGAGACGGCGGCGGTCGAGGAACACCTCACCGCGTGCGCACCCTGCGCGGACGAGGCACTGCGGCTGCGCGACGCCGTGGGACTGCTGCACACCGACGGCGATCTCGACCTGGACCCCCTGCTGCGCTCGCGCGTCCTGGAGAACTGCCTGGGCCGCCGCCCCGCCCGGATCCCGGTGCCCGCCTGGGCGGCTCCTTACGATGCCGAGACGGCACGGCTGGACGCGCTGCTGCGGGACATCGGCGACGCCGAGTGGCACACACCGCTGCGGCTGAAGTGGTTCGACGGCAGGGAGGCGGTGAGCCGCAGAACCACGGTCGCAGGGGTGATCGGCCATCTGATGTCCGTCGACGGGCTGGTCGCATCGGCGCTCGGTCTCGACGATCCGGTGGGCGACGCGGCACCGCGGGCCCCGACCGGCCGCACCGAACACTTCTGGCGCTCCGCGCACTTCCCGCCGACCCGGACGATCCGCGCGCCGTGGCGCGACCAGAGCCACACGCTGGTGCGGACCGTGTCCTTCGCCGGCCGCGGTGTCGCCGAGCTGTCCGTTTCGTACGGCGATTTCGCGCTGCCGCTGCGCGACTCCCTGCTCGACCGGGCCTTCGAGTGCTGGGTACACGCGGACGACATCGCCCAGGCGATCGACTACCCGTACGATCCGCCCAGTGCGCTGCATTTGCGCCATATGATCGATTTGGCGGCCCGTATGCTGCCGACCGCCCTGGCCACCCGTCGCCGTGCGGGGCTCGCGGGCCCCGCCCACCGTCTGGTCACCGCCGGCTCGCCCGGCCGCTCGCTGCATCTCGAGGTCGAAGGGGCGGGCGGCGGCCACTGGTACATCCCGCTGGACTCCCCGGCCGCGCTCGGCGACCCGGCCCGCTCGGTGGCGCAGATCGCCCTGGACGCCGTCGAGTTCTGCCAACTGGTCGCGGGACACGTACCGCCCGAAGAGGCCGCGGCGGGTCAGCAGGGCGACCGCGAGGCCATCCGCGACGTCCTCTTCGCCGCGGCGTCGCTGTCACGACTCTGAACGGCCCGGCACGGGCCCGTGCCGGGTCCGATGCGGTCCGGTGCGGTGAACAGGCCCCAGCGCGAGTGACCCCGCGGGCGAACCCTCAGGCGAAGACGACCGTGCGGCGGCCGTTCAGGAGGATCCTGTGCTCCGCGTGCCACTTGACCGCACGGGCCAGCGCCTGGCACTCCACATCGCGCCCGATCGCCACCAGTTGCTCGGGCGTCACCTCGTGGCCGACCCGCTCGACCTCCTGCTCGATGATCGGGCCCTCGTCCAGGTCGGCGGTCACATAGTGGGCGGTCGCCCCGATCAGCTTCACACCGCGTGCATGCGCCTGGTGATACGGCTTCGCACCCTTGAAGCTCGGGAGGAAGGAGTGATGGATGTTGATGATCCGGCCGCTGAGCTGCTTGCAGAGATCGTCCGAGAGCACCTGCATATAACGGGCGAGCACGACCAGCTCCACCTGCTCCGCCCGCACCAGCTCCAGCAGCTCCGCCTCCGCGGCCGCCTTGGTGTCCTTGGTCACCGGGATGTGGCGGAAGGGGATGTCGTACGAGGCCACGAGCTCGGCGAAGTCCGTGTGGTTGGAGACGACGGCGGCGATCTCCACCGGCAGCGCGCCGATCCTGGACCGGAAGAGCAGATCGTTCAGACAGTGGCCGAACTTGCTGACCATGAGCACCACGCGCATCCGCTCGTCAGCGCGGTGGATCTGCCAGTCCATCTGGAAGGAGTCGCCGACGGCGGCGAAGCTCGCCCGCAGCTTCTCCACCGTCACCGGGGTCTCGGCCGAGAAGTGGACCCTCATGAAGAACAGACCCGTGTCCCGGTCTCCGAACTGCTGGCTGTCCTCGATGTTGCAGCCGGTGATGAACAGATAGCTGGAGACAGCGTGCACGATGCCCTTTTTGTCGGGGCAGGAGAGCGTCAGGACGTACTGATCGGTCATCCTCGTAGACTGCCACACCCCAGGAGCACCGGCAGTGCCGTGTCCGTCAGGCGGACCGCGTCATGATCCGCAGCACTTCCAGGGTGCGCGGCGGCGTGTCCGGGTCCTCCCCGTCGTTGGTCGCGAGCCGTATGTGCGCCTCGCGCGCGGCCCGTACCGCCTCCGGCCAACCGTGGTGCTCCATGTACGCCGACACCGGCGCGTCCGCACCCACCTGGTGCATGATCCTCAGCACCCGGAGCACGGCCACGTCCACGAGGGCCGCCTCCCCGGAGTCCCGGAAGATCGTCCCCACGTACTTCTCGGCGGACCAGTTGTCCAGCCAGGTGTCCTCGACCAGCCGGTAGACGGCGTCGGTGACGTCTCCGTATCCCTCGAGGCCGGCCAGCCAGGCGTCCTGGTGGAAGGCGGGGTCGGAAAGCATGTGCAGCGCCGAGCGCACGTTGCTGCGCCAGCGCCACCAGGGCATGTCATTGAGCGGCATGTCGCCCATGGTGAAGGAGCGACGGCCGCGACGGGAAGAGTTCATAGACGTTCACCTCGTGAGCTCGGTCCTTGCGGGCTCACCGCAAAGGGCCCCGCGAGCTCCGCACAGGGCCCCACGACCGAGGAGCCGTGCGGCCCCGGGCCGCACGACCGAGAAGACTTGCAGGTCCCGATCGTACGCCCGCACCTCCGAGCGATCTTCGGCGCCCGGAATTCATGCCGCCGAAACCTCTCGTTGAGCCGGGGACACTGCGGAGTTACCCATGAGTCGGAATTGTGTGGGGCCATGACCGGATGGCGCCGTTCCTCCTCTTCCCGCCCCTGCAGTTACCGGACCGCGATGGCTCTTGCCGTGTCCACGGCGGCAGTCGGAGCGTCGCTCACCGGCTGTGGCGCGCTCCCTGGTGCCTCGGGGGACTCCAGGGAGCCGATCACCGTGATGACGTTCGCGCCGGATGAGACCAAGGCCACCAACATGCCGGGCATGCCCGCCATGGCCCAGGCCTACGCCCGGTACGTCAACGAGCGGGGCGGCATCGACGGGCACGAACTGCGTGTCCTGACCTGCAACGAGCGCAACACCTCGGCCGGCGCCGCGGCCTGCGCCCGCCGCGCCGTGAAGGAGGAGGCGGTCGCCGTCGTCGGCTCCTACAGCCAGCACGGCCGCGCCTTCATGGCCCCGCTCGAGGCGGCGGGCATCCCCTTCATCGGCGGCTTCGGGATCTCCGAGGAGGAGTTCACCAGCTATCTCTCCTACCCCGTCAACGGCGGACAGGCCGCGCTCCTCGCGGGCAACGGGCGACAGCTGGCGGCCAACTGCAAGAAGGTCTCGCTGGTGCGACCGGACACGGTCACCGGCGACGATCTGCCCGTGCTGCTCAACGCGGGTCTGGCGCAGGGCAAGCGTCGGCTGTCCTCCGACATCAAGGCGGCCGAGGACTCCAGCGAGTACGAGCAGAAGGCCGAGAAGGCGCTGGAGGACGCCGGCGACGGCCGGGGATGCGTGACAGCCGTGCTGGGCGAGCGGACGGAGACGTTCTTCGACTCCTTCCGTCGTGTGCGCGAGGAGCAGAGCTCGAACGTCCGGGTCTCCTCGGTGCTCAGCTCCGTCGGCCAGCCGCTGATCGACCGCACGGGCGGCGCGAGAGGGCCCTTCGAGGGCGCCCTGATGACCGGCTGGTACCCGGCCGCGGGCAGCGCCCAGTGGGGCACGATGCGCGATGTGCTCCGCGAGCACGCCTTCGGCGACAACCGGATCGACCCGGCCGACGCGGGTGTGCAGACCACCTGGATCGCCTACACCGTGCTGAAGCGGGTCGTCGAGTCCCTCGACCGGGCCGACATCACCCCGGGTGCGATCGCGCACGCCCTCGACAGCGGCGTCATGGTCGACACCGGCGGCCTCACCCCGGCGCTGCGCTGGCGCTTCGAGGACATGCTGGGCGCGTCGGGCTTTCCCCGGCTGGTCAACCGCAGTGTGACCTTCCAGGTCGTACGGGCGGGGCGGCTGGTCGCCCAGAAGCCGGGCTTCGTCGATGTGGGGACGACGATGCGGGGGGCGCCGACGGCGTAAGGGGGCGGGTGCCTTCGGCGGTGCGGGGTGCCTTCGGCGGTGCGGGGTGCGGTGTGCCGTTCACAGGGGTAGCGCCCGGGGTGTCCGTCCTCAAACGCCGGACCGGCTTGGAATGCCGGCCCGTGCCAGACAGGCACCCGGAGTGTCCGCCCTCAAACGCCGGACCGGCTTGGAATGCCGGCCCATGCCAGACAGGCACCCGGAGTGTCCGCCCTCAAACGCCGGACCGGCTAGGAATGCCGGCCCATGCCAGACAGGCACCCGGAGTGTCCGCCCTCAAACGCCGGACCGGCTAGGAATGCCGGGGCGGGTCAGAGTTGGGTGGGCTCGCGCTTCGTCAAGGCGTAGGTGTTGGCGATGGTGTTCCAGAGGCCCGCGGCCTCGCGCTTGGCCTTGCTGGCCTCTCCGCTCGCCCGGTTGCCCTGCGAGGCGTCCTTCGTCTGCCGCGCCCTGCCGTCCCGGCAGCCCTTCTTGCCGTCCACCTGCTCGGCCCACTCCGCGTAGTGGTCGTCGGCAGAAGCAGACGCCTCCCAGGCCTTGGTCAGGGACGCGGTGAGGTCCTTGTGGTTCTGGAGCTTGTCGACGCTGAGGTCTCCCAGGCGGCTCACCAGTTCGCGACGCTGATCGGCGGCGTCTCGCAGATCGCCGGCCGCCCGCTCGAGGTTGTCGCACCTCTTGATCGACTCGACGGAGCGGATCACGGCGGCGCGGCTGTTGTTGCTGTCGGCGAGGAGCTTGTCCAACGCCACCGCCTGGGCCTTCGCCGGGTCGGCCGGCGCCTCGGCCGGGCCCTTGGACGCGGGCGTGCTCGCGGCCGCGACGGGCTTCGCGTCGCTGTCCTTGTCGTCCCCGCCGAACATCAGGGCGCTGACGCCGAGACCGACCACGGCGCAGCCCACGACGACCGCGGCGATCAGCGGCACATGGGAGGAACGACGCGGCGGCTCGTCGTCCCCCGGGCCGTAGGGGGCGTGCGGGGCGTAGTGATCCTGCGCGTGGCGCTGCTGCGGGGCGTACTGCTGGTGCGCGGGCTCGGCCGCGAATCGCGGAAGCTGCGTGGTCGAGTCCGCCCGGCCCGCCGCCGCGCCCTCGCTGCGGAAGAGGCCCTCGAACTCCGCGGGGGGCTGCCGCTCGCCGGGCGCGCCGGGCCGGATCCCGTACGGGGCCCCGGTCGGCGGTGCGGGGACCTGCTGCGGGGGTACGGGCGGCAGGAACTGGGTGGCGTCCGCCTCGCCCGCCGGCGCCGGAGCCCGCATCCCGAGGTACTGCGTCGACTCCGCGGGGGCCTCGGGCGGGAGCGGCCCTGCGGCCTGCGGTGCGGCCGGAACGGGAGCGATGTACTGGGTGGCGGCAGCGTCCCCGCCCACCGCGGGAGCGGTCGGCGGGATGTACTGGGTTGCGGCGGCGTCCGCCGCGGCAGCGACGGGCGGGATGTACTGCGTCGCATCGCTTCCGGCGTCGTACTGCTGCGGCAGCGGCTGGGCGTACGGGGCCTGCCCGCCCGGCGCCTGCTGCGGCTGGGGGTGCTGCCCCTGGCCCGGGCCCCACGGCGCGCCCCAGGGTGCCCCTTCGGCCGGGGCGGCCTGCTCGCCGCTGACACCGGGTATCCAGGGCTCACTGCCGTCTGCGGGCAGCACGACACCTTCGTGCGCGGGCCGCGCAGCGGGGAGCTGCGTCTCGTCACCCTGTCCGCTTCGCGTCACCAGGACTCCTACACGTGAACCTACGGAACCGTCGGCTCACGCTACCGGGTGTATCGACGCCTCCGCACATACGTGTGGTGCCCGTAACAAGAAGACGCCCCGGGACGCTGATGGCGCGTGCGCGCGGGAGGCGGCCGGTCGCACCGGCCCGGCCGCCTCGGCAAACGCCCTGCCAGGGCCTACGCCGCCAGCAGCTCCACCCGCGCGCCGAACTCCCGCACCGCAGGCTCCTCCACGAACGGATCGAGCCGGTGCCGGAGGTCGTCCAGATACTCCACGCCCCGGCTCGACCGCAGGGTGCCGAGCAGCTCCACCGCTCGGGTGCCGGTGTGGCAGGCCGCCTCCACCTCACGCTGCTGCACCTGGGCCGTCGCCAGCAGCACCAGCCCGATCGCACGGCGCCGCGCACGGGATTCCGGATGGCCGTCGAGGGCGTCGCCTGCGCGGCGGGCCGCCGCGTCCGCCTGGCCCAGGTCGCGGTGGCAGTGGGCCAGCTCGTCCGCCAGATAGGCATGGTCGAAATGCGCGATCCAGGCCGGGTCGTCGCCGGATGCCGGATCGGCCAGCTCCAGCGCCGCGAGCGCCTTGCCGGCGACCTCGTGGCAGGCGCGGGCGTCACCCAGCAGGGCGTGGCCGCGCGCCTCCGCCGCGTAGAACATCGCCTCCGCCCGGGGCGTCACCTGCCCCCGCGCGCCCTCCTGCGCCGCCCGGGCGAGCTGGGCGATCTCCCGCGGGTTCCCGAGCTGCGCCGCGAGGTGGCTCATCGATGCCGCCAGCACATAGCCTCCGTACGCCCTGTCCCCCGCCGCCTGGGCCAGGCGCAGCGCCTGGATGTAGTAGCGCTGGGCGAGCCCGGGCTGGCCGGTGTCCACGGCCATGTACCCGGCGAGTTCGGTCAGCCGCGCGACGGCCGCGAACAGCCGGCGGCCCACCGGCTCCCGGTACGAGCCGGACAGCAGCCCGGACACCACGCTGTTGAGATAGTGGACGACGACGGGCCGCACATGCCCCGCCCCGAAGCGGTGGTCCAGGCCCTTGAGCGCCTCCGTCATGGCCTCCACGGCCTCGACGTCCGAAACCCCCACCCGGGCCCCCGTGTTGCGCTCCACCTGTGCGTCCGCGCCCGTGATCAGCCAGTCACGGCTGGGCTCCACGAGGGCCGACGCCGCGACCGTCGACCCGGACAGGAAGTCCCGGCGGCCCACGTCGCTGCGCCACAGTTCACAGACCTGCTCGATGGCGCCGAGCACGGTCGGGGCGAACTGCAGCCCGACGCCCGATGCCAGGTTCTTGCCGTTGGCCATACCGATCTCGTCGATCGTGACCGTACGGCCCAGCTTGCGGCCCAGCGCCTCCGCGATGATCCCCGGTGCCCGGCCGCGTGGCTGCTGGCCTCGCAACCAGCGCGCCACGGACGTCTTGTCGTACCGCAGATCCAGCCCACGCTCCGCACCCACCATGTTGACCCGGCGGGCGAGACCGGCGTTGGAGCACCCGGCCTCCTGGATGAGCGCCTGCAGCCGTTCGTTCGGCTGGCGGGCGACGAGTGGCCTCGCTGCCATGACTACCCCCTGTACCGGACCGCTCAGTGCGCGATCTCCCATTGATCACTTCCCGGCGGTTATCCGGAGAATGCCGATGAGCTCGGACGATTACGGGTGAATGCCGCTACAACGCAAGGGGCTACCCCTTCGCCGGGCCCCGGCCGCATGCGCGCCCCCTTCCGTGCTCCCGTGCGCCCCAATTGCGGGATCGATGCACCATGTCTCCGCCTGTGCTCTCTTATGGCCCGGTTCCCTTCCGAAGCGCCTCAGCTCACTCGCCTCGCGCCCGTAACCCGTACCGGCAAAGGGAGTTGAGCCCATCGTGGAAGAGACCATCGAAGAGTCGATCGACGGATCGACCGGTGCCCCGATCCGCGTGCCGGGGGCGGGCAGGATTCCCCAGCAGCGTGGTGAACAACTGCTGGAATGTGCCGTGCGGTATGCCGAGGAGCGCCGCTGGGACGTGTTCCCCGGCACCTGGCTGGACGTGGTGGACGGGGAGGAGCGCTGCTCCTGCGGCGTGCCCGCGTGTGCCGCGCCGGGGGCGCATGCCGCCCGCCCGGACTGGGCGAACCAGGCGACCGGCAGCATGCCCTCCGTCCGTCGGCTCTGGGGGGACCGGCCGAAGGCGTCGATCCTGCTTCCCACCGGGCGCACCTTCGACGCGCTGGACGTCCCGGAGTCGGCGGGCTTCCTCGCGCTGGCCCGGATGGAGCGGATGGATCTCGCCCTCGGCCCGGTGACCTGCACCCCGGACCGCAGGATGGTGTTCTTCGTGCTTCCCGGGGCGGCCGCCAGGGTCCCCGGACTGGTGCGGACCCTGGGCTGGGCGCCGGACTCGATCGATCTGGCACCACGCGGCGAGGGCCATTACGTCGCGGCCCCTCCGACAAGGGTCGGGGGCCGCGGCGCGGTGCAGTGGGTCCGTCGCCCGACGGTCGCCAACCGCTGGCTGCCGGACGTAGAGGAGCTCATCAGTCCGCTCGCCTACGCCTGCGGAAGGGAGGCCGCCGCCGCGCGGCCGCGCCGCTCGTAAGGTGGTCCCCGCATATACGGGGACCAAGGAAGGCGGCATGTATGCCCGACCAGGCATCTGCGCACAGCGAGCACACGACGACGAGTGAGCGGGGGACGGCGCCGCCCGCGGTGCGGGTGGAGGGGCTGTGGAAACGCTTCGGCGAGCAGATCGCGGTGGCGGGCGTCGATCTGACCCTGCCCGCGGGGAAGTTCATCGGTCTCGTCGGGCCGAACGGGGCGGGCAAGACGACGACACTGTCGATGGTGACCGGACTGCTCCGCCCCGACCAGGGGCGTATCGAGGTGGCCGGCCATGACGTCTGGCGCGATCCGGTCGAGGTCAAGGCCAGGATCGGGGTGCTGCCGGAGGGGCTGCGGCTCTTCGAGCGGTTGTCGGGCCGCGAGCTCCTCGCCTACAGCGGCCGACTGCGCGGACTGCCCGGCGACGAGGTCGACAAGCGGGCGGCGCAGCTCCTCGACGTACTCGACCTGGCGGGCGCCCAGCACAAGCTGGTCGTCGACTACTCGACGGGTATGCGCAAGAAGATCGGCCTGGCCGCGGCACTGCTGCACAACCCGCGGGTGCTGTTCCTGGACGAGCCCTTCGAGGGCGTGGACCCGGTCTCGGCGCAGACGATCCGGGGGGTGCTCGAGCGGTACACCGCCTCCGGCGCGACCGTCGTCTTCTCCAGCCATGTGATGGAGCTGGTGGAGTCGCTGTGCGACTGGGTCGCGGTGATGGCGGCCGGCCGCATCGTGGCGCAGGGGACGCTGGAGGAGGTACGGGGCCCGGCGGCGTCGCTGCAGAACGCGTTCCTGGAGCTGGTCGGCGCGAGCGGTCGCGACACCGGGGAGGCGCTGGACTGGCTGGGCGGCGGCGATGCCCGATGACGGGCACGGCATCCGGATCGCTGACCCCGGTCTTCCTGCGGCTCAAACTGTCGCTGCTCGCCAACGGGCTGAGGCAGTCGTCGGGCCGCAGGGCGGCCTTCATCGCGTCGGGCGTCACGGCACTGCTCTTCGCGGCCGGCCAGCTCTTCGGGCTGACCCTGCTGCGCGGCCAGGAGCACGCCGTCTCGCTGGTGGTGCTGCTCGTCGGTCTGCTCGCGCTGGGCTGGGCGTTCATGCCGCTGTTCTTCCCGAGCGGCGACGAGACGCTCGACCCGACACGGCTGGTGATGCTGCCGCTGCGGCCGCGGCCGCTGGTCACCGCACTCCTGGCGGCCTCGCTGGTGGGGATCGGGCCGGTGTTCACGCTCTGTCTGGCGGTGGGGGGTGCGCTGGCCCTGGCACACGGTGTGGCGGGGGTCGCGACCGCCGTGGTGGCCGTACCGCTGACGCTGGTGGTGTGTGTGGCTCTGGCGCGAGCGGTCGCCGCGGCGAACACCCGGCTGCTCACCTCCCGCAAGGGCCGGGACCTCGCCGTGCTGAGCGGTCTGGTGATCGCGGTGGGCATCCAGTTCGTCAACTTCGGTGCCCAGCGGCTGGGCACGGCCGGCGGGCTCGAGGCCCTGGACCCGATCGCCGCCGTCGTGCGCTGGATCCCCCCGGCCTCGGCACTGGGCGCGGTCGAATCGGCGAGCACCGGGGCGTACGGCATGGCGCTCGTACAACTCGCGCTCTCCGTCGCCGGGCTCGTCGCCCTCCTCTATGTCTGGCACCACAGCCTCTCCCGGCTGATGACCGCCCCGGACGGGTCCACGCTGGCCGCGGCGTCGGAGCCGAGCCGTCAGGGTGGGTACTCCGCCGGTCTGCACCGGCTGCTTCCCGACGGCCGTACGGGCGCGGTCATGCAGCGCACTCTGCGCTACATCTGGCGCGATCCGAAGACGAAGACGGCGTGGGTGACGGCTCTGGCGATTGGCCTGATCGTGCCGCTGTTCAACGCCCTGCAGGGCACGGGTTCGATCTACTTCGCCTGTTTCGCATCGGGCATGCTGGGCGTCCAGATGTACAACCAGTTCGGCCAGGACTCCTCGGCCTTCTGGATGGTCGCGCAGACGATCTCGACGCCCCGTGACGCGTATCTCGAACTGCGCGCCCGCGCCCTGGCGTCGCTCCTCATCACGTTCCCGTACACGGTCCTGGTCACGGTCACGACAGCCGCGCTGCTGGACGACTGGCAGGCGCTGCCCGAGGCGCTCGGCCTCGCGCTCGCCCTCCTCGGCGCGACGATGGGGACGGGCGCGGTGGCCTCCGCGCGCTTTCCGTACTCGATTCCGCAGGAGGGGCACAAGAACGTCGCCGCGGGGCAGGCGGGTCTGGCCTGGATCTCCATCTTCGGCGGGATGATCGCCTCGGCCTTGCTGTGTGCGCCGGTGATCGCCCTCACGATCTGGCTGAATGTCGCCGATGCGGAGTCCGCGCTGTGGAGTCTGCTGCCCCTGGGACTCGTCTACGGCGCGGTGATGACATGGAGCGGTCTCCGGCTGGCGGGGCCGCAGACGGCGCAGCGGCTGCCGGAGATACTGACGGCGGTCAGCAAGGGCTGAGCGCCTCCATCCGCGCGCAGGCATGGGCCCCGGGTGCGTTACCCGGGGCCCTCCGTCGTCCGCGGTCGGTCATCCGTCGTCCCCACCGCTCTCCGCGGGCCCTGGATCAGGCGTCGGCAAGGCAAGGCGGCCGACGGTGAAGACTTCACCCTCTGTGTGTGTATGACGGCCGGGGAACGCCGATGCATCCGGCTCATGACGCATATCGGAGCGGGCAGTTCCGGAACCCCGGCAGATCGGCGCTGACGGCGCAGCCGCGAACACACTGAAGATGTGCGAGGAAGCCGGAGCGCCCGTCACGGCGAGGCCGATGCCGTCGCTTTCCAGTCGAACGGGCCCATGAAGAATCGTTTCAAGCTGCAACGATTCTTGAGAACCTGCAGGTGGGGTCGCCGAGTTCACCGTGGGCCTTTGGTTCAGTCCATATGCTGGACGGTCGCTCACTTCACCCGCGCACCCCTCCCGAGCTGCCCGAACGACCATTCGGTAGACCAAGCGGATCGTATGCGGCCGGAAACGGGTCATCGATGTGCGATCACTGTGCGCATCAGCAAGACTCCCGACCGCAATCACAGCCAAGACGAAAGGGATTTCACCAATGCGTTACACCGCCACCACAATCGGCGCGGCTCTTTCCGCTTCTGCTCTCCTCCTGGCCGCGGGTGTCGCCAACGCGGCGCCGCCCGCCGCACCGTCGGCGCTCTACGCTCCCTCGGCGCTGGTGCTCGCCGTCGGCCACGGCGACGACGCCGCGACGGCCACCGTCGAGCGGGCCGTGACCCTGAGCTGTGCGCCCACCCCGAGCGGCACCCACCCGGCTCCCGGGGCCGCATGCAAGGAACTGTCCGCGGTGGACGGCGAGTTCGGTCTGCTGTCCCGCACGCCGAGCGTCCCCTGCACCCGGCAGTGGGACCCGGTCACGGTCACCGCGGCCGGGGTCTGGCAGGGCAAGCGGGTCAGCTGGTCGACGACGTACGGCAATGCCTGCGAGATGCGGTCGAGCCTGGCCGACGGAGCGGTCTTCTCCTTCTGACCGAAGCTCCCACCGGGGCAGACCGGGTCGACTGACCATCGGACCCGGTCCCGCCCCGGCGCCGGGCGGCCTTCCCCCGGCGGTGCACACGGACGCAGCCGGCGCGCGGTCACCCCGCACGCGCGGACACCGGCTCAGGAACGCGCCGTCAGCACACCGTCCAGGAACGGCTCGATCGCGCTGCGCCAGGCGACCGGCTGGTCATAGTGGACGAGATGGCCGGCATCCGCCACCTCGGCATACTGCCCGCGCGGGAGGACACGCACCATCTCCTGCGCCTCCGCACGGCCCAACTCGCCGTCGAGTCCACGGACCACGAGGGCCGGGCACTGGACCTGAGCCAGGGAGTCCCAGTGCGCGTCATGGATCCAGGTATTCCGGGAGACGAGCATCTGCCGACGGGAGAAGACCGGACGCCAGCCGTCCGCCGCCTCGGCCATCACCTCGCCGAAGAACTCACCCCGTCCGGGACTGGGCCGCTCCACCCAGGGATCGTCCTCACCGAACCACTTGCGCACATCGGCGAGTGTCGCGAAGGGGACGGGCCAGCTGCGGAGCCAGTCCTCCCACTCACGCTGGGAGGCCGCCCCCAGAGCGGAGGCGCGCATATCGCAGATGACCAGGGCCTGGACGAGGTCCGGCCGCTCGGCGGCCAACCGCCAAGCCGTGAGCGCACCCATGGAATGACCGATGAGCGTCACCGGGGCGAGGCCCAGCTGTTCGACGGCGGCCAAGGCGTCGAACACATACGCCTCGCGGGTGAACAGATCGTCCGCGGGCCGCTCACTGCGGCCGTGGCCCCGCTGATCGAGGGCCACGGCGCGGTGCCGACCGGAGAGCCAGCGGGCCGTGGCGGCCCAGTGGGAGGCGCGGCCCATCAGCCCGTGCAGCAATAAGACGCCCGGCACGCGTTCGGTCTCGCCTTGCCCCTTGGGCGGGTCGGCGAACTCCCACGCAGCAAGGCGTAGTCCGCCCGCTCCGGTCACGTCCATGCGCCGCACCATGGTCCTGGCACCCCCTTCGGGCCCCCGCGGGTCTTCGAAACGTTCGAGAAACGGTCGACCGGCGATCGGCGCACGGTCGAGTCAGCCCAGACTATCGAACCTTTATTCGAAAACCGGGTTCCGGCATCCAACACCCCTCGTTCGAGTGACCACGCTCAAGGATTGACGTGCGTCGGCGCGGGGAGATCTTCAGCGGGAGGCGGGCCGCTCGGGGAAATCGGTCCGAGGGGAGTGACCCTGGGAGCTCGGGGCTCCGGGTCAGCACAGGGGAGGACAGGCCCCGGCGCCGCACGGCGCCGGGGTCCCTCGTCTTCGCGAGCGGGACACACGGCGCGGGCGGCACGTCCTGCCCCGGCACGCTGTTCCGCGTCTGCGTCGCGCACCGGCACGGCATACGGACGTACGACATGTGCCCACCCCCAGTCATATGCCTCAGCGACAGCGTGGCACGCGAATCGCCCGCGCGCTGCCATTCCGGCCGGAAAGCACGTACCGAAGGCGCCCGCGGTGGCGTGGATTCACGGGGCCCGGGACGCCCGGAAGCCGTGCGACGGCACACACGGGACGCACCCGCACCGCGTGTGAGCGGTGCGGGCGCGTCCGGAGGAACCCGGAGTGGGCGCACGCGCATCAGCACGCGGTCGCATGAGGGAGGGACGGGGATACGCCTGCGGCAGTTGGCCGGAACCGGTGCAGGCGGGTTCGCCGATGCGTACGGGACTCGCCCGGACAGGACCCAACCGCGGCCGGCGTACGTCAGCGCAGCGGGTCGGCGCACTTGGGCATCTGGCCGCCGCCGGCGTACGTCAGCGCTTCGCCACGAACACGTGCGACGCCACGTCCGCCTCGAGCTCCGCCGCCTCGCCGCCGCTGCCGACGAGCACCCCGCCCGCGGACTCCGTCACGCTCACCACCGACCCGGGCTGCACACCGGCCCGGCGCAGCGTGTACATCAGCTGGGCGTCCGTCTGGATCGGCTCACCGATCCGCCGGACCACGACGGTCTTGCCCTCCGCTCCCGCGTCGAGGTCGGCGAGGCTCACCATGGAGTCGTCCAGGAACGGATCGGCCTCCGCCTTCTCGCCCAGCTCCTCCAGACCCGGGATCGGGTTGCCGTAAGGAGACTCGGTCGGATGACGCAGCAGCTCGAGCACGCGCCGCTCGACGGCCTCGCTCATCACGTGCTCCCAGCGGCAGGCCTCGGCGTGGACCTGCTCCCACTCCAGACCGATCACGTCGACCAGCAGGCACTCGGCCAGCCGGTGCTTGCGCATCACGCGCGTCGCGAGCCTGCGGCCCTCGTCGGTCAGCTCGAGGTGGCGGTCGCCGGCGACCGTCACCAGTCCGTCACGCTCCATGCGCGCGACGGTCTGGCTGACCGTCGGGCCGCTCTGGTCGAGCCGCTCCGCGATCCGGGCGCGCATGGGGACCACGCCTTCCTCTTCGAGCTCGAGGATGGTGCGGAGGTACATCTCCGTCGTGTCGATCAGTCCGGACATACGTGCCCCTCGATGCTGTGACAAAACAATCGTGCATGGCCCTGGCTCAATTCTGACGCATGGCGCTGACAACCGGGCCCACCCGTGCGACTCCGCATTGACAGGGCATTGGTCCAGACCGCACTGTGATCCGCGTCACGAGGAGAGAGGGGCACCCGCCATGGGTGAGACCACGCCGGCCGGGCGGTTCTTCGACGCCGCGATCGGACTGCTCGAGCGGGTCCGCCGGGAGGAGGCAGCGCATGTGGCGGCAGCCGGAACCGCCGTCGCGGACACCGTCGAGGCGGGCGGGCGGCTCTTCGCCTTCGGCGCGGGCCACTCCTCCCTCGCCGCGCAGGACGTCGTCTACCGCGCGGGCGGCCTCGCGCTGATGAACCTTCTGCCCGTGCCCGGTACGGTCGGTGTGGACGTCATGCCCGCCACGCTCGGCTCCGCGCTGGAGCGCGTGGAGGGACTCGCGGGCGCCGTCCTCGACTCCAGCCCGGCCCGCGCCGGCGATCTGCTGATCATCGTCTCCCTGTCCGGCCGCAACGCCCTGCCGGTGGAGATGGCGATGAGCGCCCGGGCCCTCGGACTCACGGTGATCGGCGTGACATCGGTGGCCTACGCGACGGAGACGCGGTCCCGGCACGCCTCGGGTACGTACCTCAAGGACCACTGCGACATCGTGCTCGACTCCAAGATCGCGGTCGGCGACGCAGAGCTGACGGCCGAGGGCATCGGCGCGCCTTTCGCCCCGGCGTCGACGGTCGTCACCAGCGCGCTGATGCAGGCGACCATGGCCGCGGCCGCGGCCGAACTCGCCGCGCGCGGGATCGAACCGCCCCTGCTGCGGTCGGGGAACGTGGACGGCGGGCACGAGTGGAACCGGCGCGTCATGGCGGAGTACGCGGACCGGATCTTCTACCGGCACTGACGCCGCCGCGGCAGGCCCCCCGAGCCCTCCTAGGTCCGCTCGCCCCGCACCCCCGACAGGTCGAGTGCCGACGCCACACCCGTGGCCACGCTCTCCGCGTACACCGCGTCCGGCGCCTCGAAGGCGGGGCGGTTCGAGGCCCGCAGGAAGGTCAGCACCCCGAGCGTGCGGCCGCGGCTGCGCAGCACGGTGCACAGTGCGTGCACGGCGTCGCGCGGCCACTGCCGTTCGGCCGCCCATGTCCCACCGTCGGTGCTCGCACTCGTACGGACCGATCCGATCCGGTCCATCGCCTGGAACGCCGGGTGCCCCGGGCCGTAGCGCACCGGGATACCCGCTCCGGTCACCCGGGCCACCGGTCCCGGCGCGCCCGAGGGCGTCGCGGCGGTGCGTACCAGCCGTTCTCCGAGGTCTTCCCGACCGCCCGCCACGACGTCGACCAGCGCATGGTCCGCGAACCCCGCGAGCGCGAAGTCCACCTGCGCCGTGGCCGCCTCCATCGGGTCCTCGCACTCCGCGGCCGCCCGGGCCGCCCGGTGCAGCTGGCTGTACCGGAACCGCAGCCGGTCCGCCTGCCGCGCCTTGAGCCGGTCTTCCGTCACGTCCTGGAACAGCCAGCCCACCCCCAGCGGCACCGGCTCCTCCGCCAGGGGGGAAGCCAGCCGCAGAAAGCCGCTGCGCCAGCACCGCCGGCGCTCGCCCGCGTCGGACTCGCCGCCGCGCACCGTCACCCACAGCTCCGCCGGCCCGCCCGGCGCCCCTTCGGCGAGCACATGGTGCAGGGCGCCCTCGAGCTCCTCCACGCCCTGGACGACCAGTTCGCCCAGCGGCCGGCCCAGCGGGGCCGTCCGTCCGCGCGAGCCCAGCATCCGCGCCGCGCGCGCGTTGACGACCGTCGGGCGCAGGTCCACGTCCACCAGGACGACGCCCCATGAGGCGTCGTCGAACAGGGCCTCGCTCAGGGCGATCGACCGCTCCAGGTCGATCTGCGCATGGACCTCGCTGAAGGCGCAGTACACCCCGGCCGGCTTCCCGTCCGCGCCGCGCACTCCCGCCGACTGGGTCCTCACCAGCACCCGCCCGCCGTCCTTGCGCAGCAGTGCGAACTCGTGCACCTGCCGCCCCGGCGCCTGCATCGCGGCCATCAGCCGCCCCTGCACCTCGTCGGCGTCGGCGGTACGGACGGCCCATCCGGCGAATCCGCGCCGCCCCACGGCCTCCTCCGGCGACCAGCCGAGGATCCGTTCGGCTTCCCGGTTCCAGTGCGTGACGACACCGTCGGCGTCGAACGCGCACAGCGCGGCGTCCATCCCGTCCAGCAGCGCGGCGAGCAGATCGGACCCCGGGCCGTCCCGCTCCGGCCCTTCACGCGCCGGCCCGCCGGGCCCCGGTTCGTCGGGCCCGAGCGCGCTGGTGGTCTCGCTCCTGGAAGCACTCATCCTGGCACCCCCTGCAGGACGTGTCCTCGGTCTGTGCCACTCCACAGGCGGCACACCTGTCATTCAACTGGAACGTGACGCAGGACACACGAATTTCCCGGAAATCGATGTGCCCTGCAGCGGATCCCGAAAAAGGGTTGAGCGGGGCTCCAGAGGTTCTTAAGGTGGGCGGCACGTTGGAAAGGAGGTGGTTCGGAAGTGATTTCTTACCGGACGAGCGAGGTGGCTGCGGGCTGACGGCCCGTCGTCGCACTCTGTGCACCGCGGCAGGCCTGTCTGCCGAAATCCAAGCAGTCACCGACCCGTGGGCTCGCCGGCACGTCCGGCCGGCCTCCTCCTCGGAGGAGACCTGAGCCCACGGGTTTCTGCCTTTCCGGGCTCGGTTCGTCCGGCTCGGTTCGTCCGGCTCGGTTCGCCCGAGACCGGTTCGCCCGAGACCGGTTCGCCCGCCAGCCCAGCCCCCAGGGCGTCCCACACGGGGTGCGCGCCCGACGGGACCGGAAGCACTCAGCCTTCTGCGACATCGCCGACATCCTCACCCGGGTCAGCGGCCGCCCAAGAGGGTCGCCGAACGAGAACCGGCGCGAGACAGGTGGTGCGCACCCGCAGGGGGCGCACACCACGGCCTGCCACCCGCACCGAAGCCGCCCGCCGGGATTTTCTGCGATCCGGGCGGGCGGCAGCGCAGGTCACCCCGCTATCGGGACGGACCCGTCACTTGATGTACACCCTGTCTATCACCTGGTAGTCATTGAGCCTCGTAGCCGACCACTTGCTGAATCCGACCCAGGTCGCAGCTCCGGAACCCTTCTTCTTGACGTGGAGAGCCCCCGCGTTGTTTCCCGAGGTGATGCCGATGGGGTCGTACATGTAAAGCCCCTTGGTGGTGCCCGCGTTCGCGAAGCAGACAGCCACCGGGGTCCCGATGAGATGGAAGTAGACCTTCAGGAAATCGTTGCGTCCGGCGCATTGGACCTGATTGATCGCGGACGCCTGCGACATGGGCAGACCCAGGGTCAGGGCGGTGGCCACCCCCACGGACACGGCCGCCCGCTTGAGCATACGAGGCATACGGGTTCTCTTTCTTATCGGTGTTCCTGCCGTTTTCCTTGCCGTCTTTCTGTGCCGACCGGACGGCGCGGAGAGCGCGCGCTCGGGCATGGCGCCGTCCGGAAGTCGTGGTGAGCGCCAAGAGCTGTCCCGTAGGCTCAGGTCGCCGACAGCGTTGTCAGAAGGTGCACGACCTGGCCGCTCTGCGCCTGCACCTGCTTCCGGTAGGCGGTCAGCGCGGCGGCGTTACCGGACACCTGTTGCCGCTGATAGCCCGTCAGTACCGCGAAATAGACGGCGGCCAGGCCCGATGACCTCGTGCAGGCCTCGGCGGCGGTAGCCGCGGCGATCTCGTCCCCGGTCGGCTTCTCCGTCTCCCAGGGGCCGGCGGCCAGCTTCTCGGGGTCCTGGGCCGGGTGGCCCGCTTGTGTCATACAGGTGCTCCAGCGTGTGCGCGCGGCGATCACCCGCCGGTCCGCACCCGTCTGCTGCAGTGACTGGTCGAACAGGCGCTGGGTCAGCGTCCAGCCGTCGGTACCCACCAGCGTCGGCAGTTGCTTTTCCGCCGCGTCCAGACACGCCTGGAAGTCCTTGTCCTGTGCGGCGGTCAGGCCCGGCGCGTCCGGGATCGTCTGCCCTTCATGGAACCCCTGACGCCTCGCCGTCGCCGGGCCGATGTAGCCCCAGGCGCCGGCCGGGCGGATCGCTTCGCCGTCCTGCCCGGTGACCCGGATCATGCTCTGGCCCGAGTAGCTCCGGTGCCCACGGCTCTTCATGCACTTCACGACCAGCGCTTTTCGTGCCGTGAACTGCCGTTCGTCGTCCTTCTCCGAGGTGCCGTAGGCGGACAGCGGGAGCGCCATGAGCCCGTCGTACCCGGTGGCGGGCGGTGCCGGGGAAGCCTCGATGGCCGGCGGCGTCGGGGCCGTGTCCGCCGCATCGTTCGCGCCGCCGGCGGAGCACCCGGTGGCCAGCAGACATGCGGCGACGGCCGCGACACAGGCCATGCTCGCGACATGCCTGGGGATACGCGGTAAGGCAGGTATGGCTGGAATGGATCCCATGCTGGGCTTACCTTCCCGGAGCCGAATGTGACCTGAGCGAGAGGAAGGTTTTCAGGCACGTCATCGGCCGATCAACAAGGAAACCTCCCTTCTAGTTGTTCTTCTAATGCTGCGACAATGCCCTCCCGGGAGCGGGATCGGCTCGGGCAGGGTGCGGCGGAGGTATGCCCGGGCGGTGGCGGCACCGGAACCGCATGGTCGTGGGCTCCGCGGCCGGCGCGGAGCCCACCATGGTCCCGGGTTCCTATTTGACGGAGTCGTCGACGACCCTGGGTGGCCAGGCACCCATTTCCAGAATGCCCAGCGAATAGGCGCGTGCGACCAGCGCCACCCGATTCGATACGCCCAGCTTCCGCAACAGCCTGCCGATATGGTATTCCACCGTCTGGCGGCTGATGAACAACCGTGATGCCAGGACTTCCGACGTCAGCCCCGCCGCAATTCCCTCCAGGATTTTGCCGTCCACCTCGCTCAGGCTCCGGGTTTCGCCGGCGCCGTCCGGAGCCGTTGCCTCCACCGTGCGGACGAGGAGGACGGCCACGTTGCCGCCCTGCCGGCCGCCGCGCAGGACCGCGGCGGTCAGCACTCCCGTCAGCGGCGACGTGGCCGGCCTCGGCACCACGATCTGGCTGGTGAACCGGTCCAGCTCACCACGGAACAGCCGGGTCAGATGACCGGCCAGGGGCTCACGCAGGCTCGGCGCCACGAGGTCGTGGAACCGCCGGCCGCACAGTTCGTCCGCGGTCCGGCCGAACTGCCGGAAGAATTCGGCGTTTCCATGCACTATCTCTTGGTTTCGATTGAGGGAAAGTAAAATTCCCACGTCGGCTGCATGTGTTGCGCTTTTCATGTGTACTCCGATGTCTTGGAGACGCAACGTGGCATGGGGACCTGAAAGGTCTGCCTCGGCCAAAAGAAACGACGTTCCGGTCCCGGCCGACCGCCGCGATACCCGCCCGCCGCCAGGCCGGGATGCCGGGCAGTGATCGGGTGCTCACGGCCCGGCATCACGTTCTGACGGACTGTCACATGAAACGGTTCACGGGCCGGCGGCATCGGTGCAGCGCCGACCGACCGCCCACGCCGCGCGATGCTCGTACGCGAACGATCACGGCGTCACGCGGTGCCCGTCCGCGGACGATCACGGTGCCAGGCGCTCCACCCGCCAGCCGGTACGGGACGCGGCGTCCCGCACGTACCGCAGCCGGTCGTGCAGCCGGTTCTCGTGCCCCTGCCAGAACTCGACCGTCTCCGGGGTGACCCGGTAGCCGCCCCAGTGCGGCGGGACCGGCACCTGCTCCGCCTCCGGATAGCGGGTCGCCAGCTCCTCGTAGCGCCGCAGCAGTTCCGCACGGGAGGAGATCACGGAGGACTGGGTACTGGCCCAGGCTCCGAGCTGCGAGCCGTGGGGGCGCGTGCGGAAGTACGCGGCGGTCTCGTCGCGGCCCACCCGGGCGGCGGTGCCGCTGACGATGACCTGGCGGGTGAGCGAGTGCCAGGGGAAGAGCAGCGAGACGTACGGGTTGGCGTCGAGCTCCTGACCCTTGCGGGAGTCGTAGTTCGTGTAGAAGACGAAACCCCGGTCGTCGAACTGCTTGAGCAGCACCGTGCGGGACGAGGGACGGCCGTCGGGAGCGGCCGTCGACACGATCATGGCGTTCGGTTCGTGCACCAGGCCGGCCGCGGCGTCCTTGAACCAGTGGACGAACTGCTCCATCGGTTCCGCCGGAAGATCCGCCTCGTCGAGAGGCGTCGAACGGTAGTGCTCACGCATGGCTGCGGGGTCGAGGGCGTCGGTCACGGGAGCCATCCTGCCGCAGGGCCGCAGTTTGCCCAGCCCGGAGGGTCGCTAATCCTCGGAGAGAAGATCGGCGCAGTGTGCCGGATGTCACGCTTCCCCGCATCAGTGGGACCGGCCAAAATCTTGCGCTGAACCACTGTTGCCTTCCCACGACCGGCTAGGTCCTGTCCGGGGCGGGCCCAAGAAGATCGCCCGGACAGGACCTGGAGGGTGACCAGCCACCGCACGGGGCATCACCGGGGTGACCCTCCCCGGGCCGAAGCTTGTCTCGCACACATCTTGAGGAGCCGCCTGATGTCCGACTTCGTACCCGGACTCGAAGGAGTCGTCGCGTTCGAGACGGAGATCGCCGAACCCGACAAGGAGGGCGGCTCGCTCCGCTACCGAGGCGTCGACATCGAGGACCTCGTCGGCCATGTCTCGTTCGGCAACGTCTGGGGCCTGCTGGTCGACGGCGCGTTCAATCCCGGTCTGCCGGCCGCCGAGCCGTTCCCGATCCCGGTCCATTCCGGTGACATCCGTGTCGACGTCCAGTCGGCCATGGCGATGCTGGCGCCGGTGTGGGGGCTGAAGCCGCTGCTCGACATCGACGAGGCGCAGGCGCGCGACGACCTGGCACGCGCCGCCGTGATGGCCCTCTCCTACGTGGCGCAGAGTGCCCGTGGCCAGGGGCTGCCGATGGTGCCGCAGCGGGAGATCGACAAGGCCGAGTCGGTGGTCGAGCGCTTTATGATCCGCTGGCGCGGCGAGCCGGACCCGAAGCACATCAAGGCCGTGGACGCGTACTGGACGTCGGCCGCCGAGCACGGCATGAACGCCTCGACGTTCACCGCCCGGGTCATCGCCTCGACCGGGGCCGATGTGGCCGCCGCTCTCTCGGGTGCCGTCGGCGCCATGTCCGGTCCGCTGCACGGCGGCGCGCCCTCGCGTGTGCTCGGCATGATCGAGGAGATCGAGCGCACCGGCGACGCGGTGGCGTATGTGAAGAAGGCCCTGGACAAGGGCGAGCGGCTGATGGGCTTCGGCCACCGGGTGTACCGCGCGGAGGACCCGCGGGCCCGGGTGCTGCGCCGCACGGCGAAGGAGCTCGACGCCCCGCGCTTCGAGATCGCCGCGGCACTGGAGAAGGCCGCGCTGGAGGAGCTGCACAACCGCCGCCCGGACCGGGTCCTGGCGACGAACGTGGAGTTCTGGGCCGCGATCATGCTGGACTTCGCCGAGGTGCCGGCGCACATGTTCACGTCGATGTTCACCTGCGCGCGCACGGCCGGCTGGTCGGCCCACATCCTGGAGCAGAAGCGCACCGGGCGGCTGGTGCGGCCGTCCGCCCGGTACATCGGTCCGGGTGCGCGCGACCCGCACGACATCCAGGGCTACGCGGACATCGCGGGCTGAGGCCCTCGCCGGCCGGAAGGGTCAGGCCGCCCGCTCCACCAGATGCGCGTGGTGGCGGGCGGCGACCAGCGGATGTGCCCGCAGCTTGCCCTTGAGCTCGTTGCGGCCGTACTCCGCGAACAGGGGATTGGTGGGGTCCGCCGTGACGCCGGGGGCGTCCGACGCGTACGGGAACGGCAGCGGCGCGATACGGGCGTCGAGCCGCGGGTTGAAGAAGAACGGCACCGAGTAGCGCTCGGTGGCGCCGGGAGGGCTGACCACCCGGTGGTTCGTGGCGATCAGATAGCCGTTGGTGGCGACCTCGAGCAGCTCGCCGAGGTTCACGACGAACGCGCCGGGCATCGGCGGTACGTCATGGAAGGCGCCGTCCTCCCGCTGCACCTGGAGCCCGCCGATCGTGTCCTGGTGGAGCAGGGTGAGGAAGCCGTAGTCCTTGTGGGCTCCGACGCCCTGGTCCGCACCGTCGCCGGAGCTTCCGGGGTAGCGCACCAGCTTCAGATGCAGATGGGCGCGGTCGCCGAAGATCTCGTCGTAGAAGTCCTGCGGGGCGCCGATGGCGGCGAGGAGCTCGTGCAGCAGCGTGTGGGCGACGGCGCTGAGCCGGTCGATCCAGTCCAGTGCGGCGGTCCGCAGCCCGGGCAGTGCGGCGGGCCACTGGTTGGGGCCCTCGAGCCACCAGTACGCGGGCTCGCCGGGCCCGGGTATGTGCGCGGGCCGCTCGGCGCCGATGTCCAGCTGGTCGCGCCAGTCGCGGCTGCCGCCGGTGCGCTCGTCGCCGATGCGGGTGTAGCCGCGGAAGTGCGGCGAGTTGACGTTGTCGATGGCGAGCCGGTCGGCCTCGGGAAGCGAGAAGAAGGCGCGCATCGCCTGCGTCAGGGCGTCGGTCTCGGCCTGGGTCACACCATGGCCGATCAGCTGGAAGAAGCCGACGTCGTGGGCCGCGCTGTGGAGCTTCGCGTGCAGCTCGGCGCGGGCTTCGGGGCCGCGGTCGGCCGCGGAGAGGTCGATGACCGGAAGCTGCGCGTAGTCCTGCGAGCTCCGCGGTTCGTGGTGCGGGGGGATCGACGAGAGAGACATGGGTGCGTCCGCTGGGGTGTGGCCCGGTCGCGGTCCCGGTGGTGTCCGGTGACTCGTACTGCCGGCGGCGCCTGGGTGGGGCGGGGCCGGAGGACCGGGTGGGGTGGAGTGGGGGCTTGCGTCAGAGGCAGAGGTAAGCCCGACAGCCCATGCTCGTGACGCGGAGGAAGTCCACGTGGCGGCGGCGTACGAGCGGAAGCATGCCGAAAGGATACGCCCCGGCCACGGCAAGCGGGGATGACCAGGGTCACATCCGCCTACGGCATATCTCGATACGCGGATGCGTTTCCTCGCCGATCTTCGGCGACCGCATCACCGGCCTCAGCCCAGCGTCTCCCCCAGCAGCGCCGCCCACTGCCCGACCACCCGCTTCCGCCGTGCCGCGTCGTCCGTCAGCAGGTTCGCGAGCCCCAGGCCGCGTGCCATGTCCAGCAGGCCCTGGACCGTCTCCCGCACCCCCGGGACCGACTCGTCCGCGCCGAGCAGCTCCACCGCGATGCGGTGGGTCTCACGGCCGACGCGGGCCTCCAGTTCGGTGACCCGCTCGCGCAGCTGCTCCTCGTTGGATGCGGCGACCCAGAGGTGGAGGGCCGCACGGAAGAGCGGGCCGGTGTAGAGGTCGACGAGGGCCTCCACCACGGCGGACCGGTCCTGCACCGGGAGGGCGCGCAGGGCGTTGGAGCGTTCCTCGGCGACGTATTCGACGGCCGCCGTGAACAGGTCTTCCCGGGTCGGGAAGTGGTGCTGTGCCGCGCCCCGCGAGACCCCGGCCCGCTCGGCCACCACGGAGACCGTGGAGCCTGCCCAGCCACGTTCGGCGAGGCAGGCGACGGCGGCCTCCAGGAGTCGCTGCCGGGTGGCACGGCTGCGGTCCTGCTTGGGTTCCTTGGCCTGACCGGCCGGGTTTGCGGGGGAGGTCACAACACCCATGCGGGGTCCCGTCGTTCGAGAAACGCAGTCATCCCCTCGCGCGCCTCCGCCGAGGCGAAGAGCGACGCCGAGCGCTGGACCAGGTCCTCCGCGTCTCGGTCGAAGGTCTCCCGCACCCTAGCCGTGAGCAGCTGTTTCGTCGCGTCCAGGGCCACCGGTGACGCCTTGCGGAAGCCGTCCAGGATCGGCACGAGGGCCTCGTCCACATCGTCGGCGACCGCGGTCAGCAGCCCGGTGCGGGCGGCTTCCGCGGCGTCGAAGACCTCGCCCGTCAGATAGTGGCGGGCCGCCGCGCGCGGTTCGAGGCGCGGCAGCAGCGGCAGTGAGATCACCGCGGGGGCGACCCCGATCCTCACCTCGGTGAACGCGAAGTCCGACGCCGACGAGGCGACGGCGACGTCGCAGGCGCCGACCAGGCCGAGGCCGCCGGCCCGCGCCCGGCCCGCCACCCGGGCCACCACCGGCTTGGGCAGCTCGATGATCTGCCGCAGCAGGGAGACGAAGGTGTACGGGTTCGGCGGCTCCTTCAGATCGGCACCGGCGCTGAAGGTGGTGCCGGTGTGGCTGAGGACGACGGCCCGTACGGACGGGTCCTTCCCGCAGGCGGTCAGGGCGTCGGCGAGCTCGCCGACGAGCCGCGCCGACAGTGCGTTGCGGTTCGCCGGCGAGTCCAGGGTCAGCGTCGCGATCCCACGCGCGGACGCCATGGCGACCAGTGTCATGTGTTCTCCTTCTCGAGGTCGCTCTCGCGCCCGCTTCCGCGGTCGCTCTCACGGGTGCGCAGCTCGCGCCGGAGGATCTTGCCCGAAGCGGCACGCGGCACCGCGTCGATGAACTCGACGCGGCGGATCTTCTTGTACGGGCTGACGCGTTCGGCGACGTACGCCGTCACGTCCTCCTCGAGGAGCCCGCCGGCGGACGGCTGCCGCACCACATACGCCTTCGGTATCTCGTTGCCGTCGGAGTCGTACACCCCGATCACGGCCGCGTCGGCGATGCCCTCATGGGTGAGGAGCAGGGCTTCCAGCTCGGCCGGGGCGACCTGGAAGCCCTTGTACTTGATGAGTTCCTTGACGCGGTCGACGACGAACAGCCAGCCGTCCTCGTCGACGTGGCCGATGTCGCCGGTGTGCACCCAGCCGTCGGGGTCGATCATGTCGGCGGTGGCCTCCGGGCGGCCGAGGTAGCCCTTCATCACCTGCGGGCCTCGGATCGCGATCTCGCCCTCGTCGCCGGGGGCCGCGTCACGGACCGGGTCGTCGAGGGACAGCAGCCGCATCTCGGTGTTCGGCAGCAGCTTGCCCACGGTGCCGGGCGGCGGGGCGGCGGCGTCCAGCGGCACGACATGGGTGCCGGGCGACAGTTCGGTCATGCCGTAGGCCTGGCGCACCGGCGGCAGGCCCAGCCGGGCCGAGCAGGCCTGGGCGAGCCGGGCGTCGAGCGGGGCGGCGGCGCTGACGATGTACTCCAGCGACGAGAGGTCGTAGCGCGCCACCGCCGGGTGCTTGGCGAGCGCGAGCACGATCGGCGGTGCCACGTACAGCCCGTTGATGCGGTGTTTCTCGATCGCCGCGAGGAACTGGTCGAAGTCGAAGCGGGGCAGGACGACGACGGTGGCGCCGTGCCGCAGCGGGGCGTTCATCAGGGCCGTGAGGCCGTAGATGTGGAAGAACGGCAGCACGGCGAGGATCCGGTCGCCGGGCTTCATCGGTATCACCGGCTCCAGCTGGACCAGATTGGTGGCGATGGACCGGTGGGTGAGCATGACGCCCTTGGGGACGCCGGTGGTGCCCGAGGAGTAAGGGAGGACGGCGACGTCCTCGGCGGGATCGATGGCGATGCCGGGCTCGGGCGCGCCGGAGCCGAGCATGCCGAGGACCGAGCGGTGCCCTTCCGCCTGGTCGCAGACGAAGATCTCCTCGATGCCGCCGACGAGTTCGGCGGCCCGGCGGGCGGTCTCGATCAGCGGGGAGACCGTGACGATCCAGCGGGCGGAGGAGTCGCGCAGCTGCTTCGCGAACTCCTCCGCCGTGGCGAGCGGATGGACGGTGGTGACGGACGCCCCGGCGCGCGTGGCACCGTAGAAGACCGTCGGGTAGGCGACCGTGTTGGGGCTGTGCAGGGCGAGCACATCGCCCTTGCTCACACCGGCGTCGGCGAGGGCCGCGGCGATGCGCCGGTGGAACGTGTCGAGCTGCGCGTAGCTGATCGTCATGTCGCCCGCCCCGTCGATCAGGGCGGGGGTGTCCCCGTACTCGGCCGCACGGCCCAGGACGGCGTCGTGGATGGGGAGGGAGACGACCGGGACGTCCGCGTACTCGCTGGTGAACACCATCACAGCCCCTTCGGCGTTGAGTCGTGCCGCCAGAATGTCGCCTCTCAGTACGACTTGGGGAGACCCAGGGACTGATGGGATATGTAGTTGAGGATCATCTCCCGGCTGACCGGGGCAATCCGGGAGACCCGGGCCGCGGTGACGAGCCGGGCCAGGCCGTACTCACGAGTCAGGCCGTTGCCGCCGAGGGTGTGGACGGCCTGGTCGACGGCCTTCACACAGGCCTCGCCGGCCGCGTATTTGGCCATGTTCGCCGCCTCGCCCGCGCCGGCGTCGTCACCCGCGTCGTAGAGCGCCGCGGCCTTCTGCATCATCAGCCGGGCGAGCTCCAGCTCGATGTGCGCCGTGGCGAGCGGGTGGGCGATGGCCTGGTGGGCGCCGATGGGAGCCTTCCAGACCTGGCGCTCCTTGGCGTAGGAGATCGCACGGGCGAGGGCGTAGCGGCCCATGCCGATCGCGAAGGCAGCGGTCATGATCCGCTCCGGGTTGAGCCCGGCGAACAGCTGGAGCAGCCCGGCGTCCTCTTCGGCGGAGGTACCCCCGACGAGGGCTTCCTTCGGCAGTACGACGTCGTCGAGTACGAGCTCGAACTGCTTCTCGTGGGCGTCCAGTTCCATGTCGATCTGCGAGCGGCCGAAGCCGGGGGCGTCCCGGGGGACGATGAAGAGACAGGCCTTGAGCCTGCCGGTGCGCGCGTCCTCGGTGCGGCCGACGATGAGTGTGGCGTCGGCGATGTCGACGCCCGAGACGAAGACCTTGCGGCCGGTGAGGACCCAGCCGTCCTCGGTCCTGCGCGCCGTGGTGGTGATCCGGTGGGAGTTGGACCCGGCGTCGGGCTCGGTGATGCCGAACGCCATGGTGCGGCTGCCGTCGGCGAGCCCCGGCAGCCAGTCCCGCTTCTGTTCCCCGGTGCCGAAGCGGGCGATGACCGTGCCGCAGATGGCGGGCGAGACCACCATCATCAGCAGCGGGCAGCCGGCCGCGCCCAGCTCCTCCAGCACGATGGACAGTTCGGCCATGCCGCCGCCCCCGCCGCCGTACTCCTCGGGAAGGTTCACGCCGAGGTAGCCGAGCTTGGCGGCCTCGGACCACAGTGCCTCACGGTCGTGGCCCGGCCCGTGCCGGTGCCCGAGCGCGGACACGGCGGCGCGCAGGGCGGTGTGCTCTTCGCTCTCGATGACGCTGCTCATGAGATTTCGTCCTCCTGTACGACGGCGAGAAGGGCACCGACCTCGACCTGGAGGCCGGGGACGGCGTGGAGCGCGCTGAGCGTGCCGGAGGCGGGAGCGGAGATCCGGTGCTCCATCTTCATCGCCTCCAGCCAGATGAGCGGCTGCCCCGCGGTGACCCCCGCGCCGGGGGCGAGGCCCTCGGCGATACGGACGACGGTGCCGGGCATGGGTGCCAGCAGCGAGCCGGGCTCGAGCTGGGCGGTGGGGTCGGGGAAGCGGGGTGCCTCCGTCAGCGTGTAGGAGCGGGTGGGGGTGTCGACATGGATCCGGTCGCCGTAGCGGCAGACGCGCACATGGCGCTGCACACCGTCGACTTCGAGCCGTACGGCGCCCGGGGTCGCGTCGAGGACCCGCACCTCGGGGAGGTCCACGGCCTCGGTGCCACGGCGGGTGACCCGGTAGCGCACCTCGTGTTCGGTGCCGTCCGCCAGGTAGCGCTTGGTCTGAGGCTGCGACGGGAGGTTGCGCCAGCCGCCGATGCGGGCGGTGACTCCGGGCAGGGCCCGGTGCCCGTCGCCCGCGCGGTTTTCGTCGCCCGTGCGGCGAGCCGCCGCGTCCGCCAGGGCGGCGGCGAGTGCGGCGACATCCGTGCCGTCGTCGGTGGCCGTCAGCTCCTCGAGGTGGCGGTCGTAGAAGCCGGTGTCCATCCGGGCGCCGCCGAACTCGGGGTGCCGCAGCGACCGTACGAGCAGCTCCCGGTTGGTGACCGGGCCGTGCACCCGGGCCCGCCGCAGCGCCCCGGCGAGCTTGCGGACGGCCTCGGCGCGCGTCGGCGCCCAGGCGACGGCCTTGGCCAGCATCGGGTCGTAGTGGACGCCGATGACGTCCCCGTCCATGAAGCCGGTGTCCAGTCGCACCCCCGAGCCGGCCGGCAGCGAGAGCCGGTGCAGGGTTCCGGTCTGTGGTGCCCAGCCCCGGGACGGGTCTTCGGCGTAGAGGCGGGCCTCGACCGCGTGGCCGCGGGCGGCGGGCGGTTCGGCCGGCAACGCCTCGCCTTCGGCGATCCGGATCTGCAGGGCGACCAGGTCGACACCGAACACCGCCTCGGTGACGGGGTGTTCGACCTGGAGGCGGGTGTTCATCTCCAGGAAGTGGGCCCTGCCGTCGGCGATCAGGAACTCGACCGTGCCCGCGCCCCGGTAGTCCGTCGCCCGGGCGGCGCGTACGGCCATCCCGTCCAGTGCCACGCGGAGTTCACCGCTCAGCCCGGGCGCCGGGGCCTCCTCGATCACCTTCTGGTGGCGGCGCTGCAGGGAGCAGTCACGGGTGCCGAGGGCCCAGACGGTGCCGTGTGCGTCGGCGAGGATCTGCACCTCGACATGACGGCCGTTCTCGACGTACGGCTCGACGAAGACCTCTCCGTCGCCGAAGGCGCTGAGCGCCTCGGCCCGGGCGGCGGTCAACTCCTCCTTGAGATCGTCCAGTTCACGGACGACACGCATACCGCGTCCGCCCCCGCCCGCGGCGGCCTTCACCAGGACCGGCAGTTCTGCCTCGGTGATCGCGTCCTCGGCCAGCGGCGCGATCCCCATGAGCTGCTTGGCGCGCGTCTTGGACGCCATCGCCTCGATGGCCTCCGGCGGCGGGCCGATCCACACCAGCCCCGCGTCGATGACGGCACGGGCGAAGCCGGCGTTCTCGGAGAGGAAGCCGTAGCCGGGGTGCACGGCGTCGGCGCCGGCAGCGAGCGCCGCCTTCACGATGAGGTCGCCGCGCAGATAGGTGTCCGCGGGGGCCGCCCCCGGCAGCCGTACGGCCGCGTCGGCCTCGCGGACGTGCAGGGCGTCGGCGTCCGCGTCGGAGTACACCGCGACCGTGGCGATGCCCAGCTCGCGGCAGGTGCGGAAGACCCGGCAGGCGATCTCACCGCGGTTGGCGACGAGCAGGGTTTCGATCATCGGAGATTTCGGGGTCATGGGGCCTCACATCCGGAAGACGCCGAAGCCGCCGCGGGCGCCTTCGACCGGGGCCGTGTGGATGGCGGACAGGCACATGCCGAGGACGGTGCGGGTGTCGCGCGGGTCGATGACGCCGTCGTCGTAGAGCCGCCCGGACAGGAACGCGGGCAGCGACTCCGACTCGATCTGCTGCTCCACCATGGCCCGCAGGGCGGCGTCGGCCTCGTCGTCGTACGGCTGTCCCTTCGCGGTGGCCGAGGCCCGGGCGACGATCGACAGGACGCCCGCGAGCTGCTGCGGACCCATGACGGCCGACTTGGCGCTGGGCCAGGCGAAGAGGAAACGCGGATCGTAGGCCCGGCCGCACATGCCGTAGTGCCCGGCACCGTAGGACGCGCCCATGAGGACGGACAGATGAGGCACCCTGGAGTTCGACACCGCGTTGATCATCATCGCGCCGTGCTTGATGATGCCGCCCTGCTCGTACTCCTTGCCGACCATGTAACCGGTGGTGTTGTGCAGGAAGAGGAGCGGGATGTCGCGCTGGTTGGCGAGCTGGATGAACTGCGCGGCCTTCTGCGACTCGGCGCTGAACAGCACGCCCTGGGCGTTGGCGAGGATGCCGACCGGGTAGCCGTGCAGCCGGGCCCACCCGGTGACCAGGCTGGTCCCGTAGAGCGGTTTGAACTCGTCGAAGTCCGAGGCGTCGACGATCCGGGCGATCACCTCGCGGGGGTCGAAGGGCGTCTTCAGGTCCTCGGACACGATGCCGAGGAGCTCCTCCTCGTCGTACACGGGGGGCTCGGCGGTCGCCGGATCGGGGTGCGCCTTGCGGTGGTTGAGCCGGGCGACGATACGGCGGGCGTGGCGCAGCGCGTCGAGCTCGTCGAGCGCGTAGTGGTCGGCGAGACCGGAGGTGCGGGCGTGCATCTCGGCACCGCCGAGCGACTCGTCGTCGCTCTCCTCGCCGGTGGCCATCTTCACCAGCGGCGGCCCGCCGAGGAAGACCTTCGACTGCTCCTTGATCATGACCGTGTGGTCGGACATCCCGGGCACGTAGGCCCCGCCCGCGGTCGAGTTGCCGAAGACGACGGCGACGGTGGGGATTCCGGCGGCCGACAGACGGGTGAGGTCGCGGAAGAGCGCCCCGCCCGGGATGAAGATCTCCTTCTGGCTGGGGAGATCGGCACCGCCGGACTCGACGAGACTGACGAGCGGAAGACGGTTGGCGAACGCTATCTCATGGGCACGCAGGATCTTCTTGAGCGTCCAGGGGTTGCTGGCGCCGCCGCGTACGGTCGGGTCGTTGGCGGTGATCAGGCACTCGACGCCCTCGATGGTGCCGATGCCGGTGACGATGGAGGCGCCGACGGGGTAGTCGCTGCCCCAGGCGGCGAGCGGAGACAGCTCCAGGAACGGGGTGTCCGGGTCGAGCAGCAGCTCGATGCGTTCGCGGGCGAGGAGCTTGCCGCGCCCGCGGTGCCGGGCGACGTACTTCTCTCCGCCGCCGGCGAGGGCCTTGGCGTGCTCGGCCTCGAGCGCGTCGAGCTTGGCGAGCATGGCGGCGCGCTGGGCGGCGTAGTCGGGGGACGCGGCGTCCAGTGTGCTGGGGAGAACGGTCAAGGGGTCACCTCCGGTGCGGGGGCGAGGGCGGGTACGGGTACGGGTACGGGTACGGGTAGGAGGGTTGGCGCGGGAGCCGGCGCAGGGTGTGTGGCGGTGGAGCGGGGTGCGTCCGGCCCGGTCACAGCAGGCACTCCGGGATCTCGACATGCCGCGCCCGCAGCCACTCCCCCAGGCCCTTCGCCTGGGGGTCGAAGCGCGTCTGGGACGCGACGCCCTCGCCGAGCAGTCCGCGGATGACGAAGTTCACCGCCCGCAGATTCGGCAGCACATGCCGCTCGACGGTCAAGTCAGCAGTCTCCGGGAGGAGTTCACGCAGACGGGACACGGTGAGCTCATGGGCCAGCCAGCGCCATGCTGCGTCTGCTTTATCTGCCGTGTCTGCCGTGTCTGCCGTGTCTGCTGCGTCTGCTCCGTGTGTCCGCACCCAGACGCCCACGTTCGCGTCCCCGCCCTTGTCGCCGCTGCGCGCGCCCGCCACCAGGCCGAGCGGGGCACGGCGCACCGGCCCCGGCGGCAGCGGCTCGGGCAGCGGGGGTTCCGGGACCGGTGCGAGGTCCCGGGTGCGCTGTGCCGGCGGCACGGTCACCCGCAGCCCGTCCGGCAGTACGGCGGCGTGCCCGACCGACTCCGCCTCGATGTACGCCGCCTCGAACACCCCGTACGGTGCTCCCTTCCCGGGCGGCGCCGTCACATGGAAGCCCGGGTAGCTGCCGAGCGCGAGCTCGATCGCCGCGCCGCTGACGACACGGCCGACAGCCGCCGCGTCCCGGTCCCGGACCACGAGCCGCAGCAGCGCGCTCGCCCTCTCCTCGCTCTCCGCGTCCGGCCGGTCGGTACGGGCGAGCTCCCAACGCACCTCCTCGGGACGGGACTTGGCGCGTGCGAAAGCGTCCTCCACCTGCTCGCGCACCAGCTCCGCCTTGGCCTCGACATCGAGGCCGGTGAGCACGAAGACCACCTCGTTGCGCCAGCCGCCGAGCCTCGCCAGACCGGTCTTGAGCGTGGGCGGCGGGGCCTCGCCCCGCACCCCGCTGACCCTGACCCGGTCGGGACCGTCCTGCGTCAGCCGTACCGAGTCCAGCCGGGCGGTGACATCAGGGCCGGCGTAGCGGGCGCCGCCGGTCTCGTACAGCAGCTGCGCCGTGACGGTGCCGGTGTCGACGAGTCCGCCCGTGCCGGGGTGCTTGGTGATCACGGACGAGCCGTCGGCATACAGCTCCGCGACCGGAAAGCCGGGACGGCGCAGATCATGGCCCGTGAAGAAGGAGTAGTTGCCGCCGGTCGTCTGCGTCCCGCACTCCAGCAGATGCCCGGCGACGACGGCGCCCGCGAGCGCGTCGTCGTACCCGGGGTCGTCGGGCGCCCAACCGAAGTACCACTGTGCGGGCCCGGTGACGAGGGCGGCATCGGTCACGCGGCCGGTGACGACGACGTCCGCCCCGGCGCGCAGGCACTCGGCGATGCCACCGCCGCCGAGGTAGGCGTTGGCGGCGAGTGCGTCCGGGAAGCGGGCCGAGAGGTCGTCGCCCTCGACATGGGCGACGCGCACCGGCACCCCGACCCGGTCGGCCAGTTCGCGTACGGCGTCGGCGAGACCCGCCGGGTTGAGCCCGCCCGCATTGGCGACGATCCGTACCCCACGCTCCCTGGCGAGCCCGAGGCCCTCCTCGAGCTGGCGCAGAAAGGTCTTGGCGTAGCCGAGACGGGGGTCCTTCATCCGGTCACGGCCGAGGATGAGCATGGTGAGCTCGGCGAGGTAGTCGCCGGTGAGGACGTCGAGTTCACCTCCGGTGAGCATCTCGCGCACGGCGTCGAAGCGGTCGCCGTAGAAGCCTGATGCATTGCCGATCCGCAGCGGCGTCACGGGCTCTCCCACCGGTCAGGCCCCTTCCGGCGCACGGCCCCGGCCCGCCGGTCCGGCGAAGGCCTGGGCGATGTCCAGCCAGCGGCCGGCTTCGGCGCCCTCCGCCCGTACGGCGAGATCGTCACGGTGGGCCCGCTGGGTCACCAGCAGGCAGAAGTCCAGTGCGGGGCCGGTGACTTTCTGGGGAGCGTCCTGCGCGCCCCAGGCCCACTCTTCGCCGCCGGGCCCGGTGAGCTCCACCCGGAACGCCTGCTGCGGAGGCTCCAGTCCGCGCACGAAGTAGGCGTAGTCGCGGGCGCGGACCCCGATGTGCGCGACGTGCCGCAGCCGGGCGGTCGGTTCGCGTACGACACCGAGGGCGTCGGCGACGTCCTGGCCGTGGGCCCAGGTCTCCATGAGCCGCGCGGTGGCCATCGACGTGGCGCTCATGGGCGGTCCGTACCAGGGGAAACGGGCCCCGGGGGGAGCGCTGCGCAGCGCCTGCTCGAGCCGCTCACGGCCCTCGCGCCAGCGGGAGAGCAGCGCGGCCGGGGGCTGTTCCGCTCCGGCCTCGGCCGCCCGGTCGACGAAGGTGTCGGGCTCGGCGAGCGCCTCCTCGACGTGCTTGGCGAACGTGCCCGCGTCGGTGACGGCGAGCAGGGCGACCTCGTCGGTCCAGGCGAGATGGGCGATCTGGTGGGCGATGTCCCACCCGGGGGCGGGCGTGGCGGCGGCCCACCGCTCCTCGCTCAAGTCGGCCACGATGCGGTCGAGTTCCTCGCTCTCGGCACGCAGATCGTCGAGCACGACGGCAGGGTCGGACACAGTGCGCTCCCCTCGGGACATGTCCCTCGGCCTCGGGCATGGGACCAGTGCCCGGAGCATGTCAGTGCCCAGAGAAACAAGCAAGCATGCTTGCTTTACTTTTTCGGCCTTCACGGGAAACGGGCGTTGGACGGCGGAGGGCGCACGCGGCCCGCATGGCCGGCGCCCCGGGCCCGAGCGGGTCGCTTTCATACGTGCGGTGAGCCCCGGCCAGCCGTGACGGGGGGCGGGGCCGGCCGGGGCAGTCTCTAGGTGATCAGGGAGAAGCGGCCGGTGCGGAGGAGCTCGTGATTCGCGAACAGCGCGGTCAGCGTGAATGTCCGGTCGAGCTCTGCGGTCCACTCCGCGTCGGGCAGATCTTCGTAGGCGTCGCATCTGACCATGCGGGCGCGGAGGGCCTGGGTGAGGATCCACCGCGCCTGCTCCTCCCCGGTCGCGATGCGGCCCCACATGCTGCGGGCCAGGCACCACAGATCCTCTCCCCGTGCGGTATCCGGGCTGGTGACGGCGACGATGGCGATGTCCCCGAGGCCGCGGGGGTCGCTGGACCGGGTGGTGTACGCGACGGTGAGGCCCTCGAGGGGGAAGAGGGTCACTCGGCTGCGGGCTTTGACCTGGGTGGTGGGCATCGGCGTTGTCTCCCGTTCTGTGTCGAGCGGGCGGGCCGCCGGTCCTGCGCGGCCCGCCCCGGTCGGGTCGGTCAGCAGCAGGGGCCGTCACCGCAGCACGTCGGCGGATTGCACTCCGCGGCCGTGCCCCACAAGGACTCATCGACCACGAAACCGGCGTCACGGACCTTTCCGACGACGTCGACCATCAGGCCCTGTGTGCGGGTCTTGGAGTTCGGCGCGTGGTGGAGGTAGTAACCGAACTGTTCGTGGCACCAGTGGGTGTACTCGGTGCTGTGGAGCATGAAGGTGTGCCAGCCGGGATCCACGGTCGCGGAGGGGGCCATGGTGTCCCCGGACCGGGTGGTGCCCATGACCCAGCACAGGGCGATGGCCTGGTCCTGCACGCGCTCGGCCACGACGCGCTCCAGGCCGTACTCCTCGGCGCAGAAGTCGACGAGCCGATCGAACAGGCCGGGAGAGACGAGGTCTCGGCCACGGCGCAATTCCACAGCTACAGCGGTCATGCAATGCTCCTTGGTGTGTGCTCGGCACGAGGCCAGCCCTCGCGCCGCCATGCACGGGCCCTGAGGGGCCCACTCCGCCTCGGTCGTGGTCCGGCCAGGGAACGGACGGGGCGGAAGACTTGGACGGCAGTTGAGCCCCGGCCGGCCGGGACGGGAATCACGTGGCTGGCCGGGCGAGGCAGCGGACGCCCTGGTGTTGCTCGCCGTCGGGCGCTCCGCTTCACCGCACTCCTACCGATGCCGGTCGCCCGGTCGAGTGCGGGGCTCAGGAGGCAGGCCACTGCCCTGGGACTCCGGGGTGCGACCGGCCGCGATGGCGGCATCGGCCTGCTGTTCGCTGGCACGGGCCAAGTGCCAATCACGAAGCGTGGCTTCCCGCGGCCCGTCCGACCGTGTCATGCGGTCAGGGTGGAAGCGCACGCGGTGCATGCCGTCTCCGAGGTCCACCGTGATCAGGCCGGTCCGTCCCCCGTATACGACGTAGTCCCACTGCTTCACCGCATGTCCCCGAGCGGGGTGAGACCACGCTGCTCACAGCACGGCGCGCACGCGTACAACGCCACCGGCGGGCCAGAGGATCGCTCGCCGTACTGGATCAGCAGCGCAGTCTCAGACGAGCCCGCGTGCCAATGACACCAACCAGGATTCGCCGCATTGACGGCCGCGGACAGCCGGGTTCCCGTCTCCATGACCAGGACCGTAGGGAGGGCCTGTTGTCGCGCACCACGCGGTGTTCTCAAATGTTCTCGCACTCTGACTGAATGTTCTCCTGTGGTCTCACACAAGGGAGTGCACGCTGTAGAACGGGACCGCTGGCTTGGTGATGCTGGTGTCGACGAGGCCGACACCGAGGGAGACGACATGGCTCGACGACTGCGGTTCAACGGAACGGACAGCAAGAACGGCGGATGCCCTGCAGTCCACGAGGACCTGGACTCAGGAGAGGTCATCGTCCAAGGCACGCCGATCACCGATCCCGATGATCTCGCCCGGCTCCAGCACTTCGGCCCCGGTGACGCCGCCGTGGCCGTACCGCGTGAACTCCTCGTCAACCACGGCCCCAAGGACATCGAACGCGTGCCCAAGCTGATTTCCACGGAGGAGTTCGGCCGACTCTTCGAGACGTTTGAGCACTCGGCTTGGCACCTGGAGGACCCGCAGCGGCTACGCGTCCGACCGCGAAGACACCGGATACGTCGAGTTCCTGAGGACCGGCACGGCCCCATGTGACCTCGACAGCGAGTGGTGCGTGAACATCCGCCAGCAGGCGTCCCGCGGCAAGTACGTGGGCCGTGTCCGCGTCGTCGACAACCCGCCGACCGAGGGGCAACTGTTCTTGCTCAGCTATGCGCGATGCAATGCGGCCACGGGAGAGGATGCTCGGAACCTGTGGCGCCAGGACGCTGAGCAGGTGCACCTTCCTGCCGAGGACTTCTGGATCTTCGACAGTCGGTTGGTGGCGGTTCTCCGCTTCGATGACGCGGATGTCTTCCATGACGTCGAGATCATCACGGAGCCGGCGGAGGTGCTGCGGTACTGCCAGGCGCGTGACGCCGCAGTGCACGCGTCCATCCCGCACGACCAGTTCGCAGCGCAACTCGACTCGAAGGGCTAGTTCAGCACCGGTGAGCACGGACTACCAGCAGGCCCGGGAGACCCTCGGCGCACGTCTGAAGGAACTACGCCTGTCGGCCCCTGGAGGCCGGCTCACCGGTACACAACTCGCTCAGCGGCTGGGCTGGCCGCACTCCAAGGTGTACAAGCTGGAAGGCGGGCGGCAGACCGCAACCACCGAGGATCTGCGCGCTTGGGCTGACACTGTCGGCCAGCCCGAAACCTTCGATGAACTAGACGCCCGCCTCAAGGGGTTCGAGTCCCACATCCGCTCCTGGCGGCGCCAACTCGCCGCAGGGCACCGGCCGGTGCAGGACAGCTGGAACCTGGAGGTCGACCGGTCCAGAGCCATCTATGCGTGGGAGGAAGCAGTCATCCCCGGCATGCTCCAAACTGCCGACTACGCCCGTCACATCTTCCTGCGGTATGCCGACCTTCAAGGCACCGTACGCGACACTGACGAGGCGGTCCGAGCCAGGATGAAGCGACAGGATTGGCTGTACCAGGGCGGCCGGAAGTTCTACGCCCTGGTATGGGAAGCCGCGCTGCACGCGTTGGTGTGTCCACCGTCGGTGCTCGTCGCTCAGCTCGATCGGCTCGCTGGTGTGATCGGAATGGACACTGTGCGGTTGGGGATCGTCCCGCTCGACGCGTCGCTCAAGGTCCCCACGGCGAACGGGTTCTGGGTCCTTGACGAGCGGTTGGTGATTGCCGAGGACTGGCATGCGGAACTGTGGCTCGATGACGCTGACTCCGTGGCCATGTATCTGCGGGTCTGGCGCACGCTGAAGGAGTCAGCGGTGTTTGGAGCAGACGCCCAGAATGTGATCGCCCGCGTCCGCCGCTCGATGAGACCGAGATAACGACGAAACGTGCCCCCTACCGCGCACGTAGCGCGAGAGGGGGCATCGTCGTTCACACGTACTGGCGGCCGTAGGGGGCGAGGCCCATGGACAGCAGCCCACGCTGCTCTTGTTCGGGCTGTGGGGCCCCGTCACGTGGGCACACCAGCGCATCCGGGTCGTACTCCGGGACCTCGGGGTGGTATCCATCCGGGCAGGGCCGCATCCTCACCGTCACGGCGTCCGACTGGGCCTTGGGTGGGACTCGAAGTCGGACGGGATCGTCCTGTCCTTGGGCTGGGAGTTCTCGGCCACCCAGCCCAAGCACGCCTCGGCGCCCGCGACGACTGGCACTGCTGCTACTTCAGGGTTGTCCCACGGGTGGTGCTTGACCAGGTGTGCCTCAAGGTCTGGGTATCGCTCAGCGCGAGTTTTCAGCAGCAACTGCCACTCCTCGCCGATGCCTCGCCCAGATGCCAGAACACCGATGTGACAGGGCCGATGATCTGAGCTCCTGCCGCGAGTCGCGCCTTCACTACCGATTGCGCCAGCGCGATGGCCTGCTCCCGGGTCGGTGTCGCTGTCGACACCTGCACGAAGTCAGTCATTCTTGGAGCCTAGTGACGAGAGCTACGGGGTCATAGAGCCTCGCCTGCGTTGTCCGCCCTCGCGGCGGGAACCAGACACTCTCGGGTGCTGGTTCCCGCCATCTTTGTATGCACCCACGGCGTACCCATGGGCGCACCGGCCCCGGTTAATGCATGTTGGATTGGGCGGGGGGATCTGAACCGGCGCGGCCAGTACCTCATCGTGGTCAGTACCAGATCGCCATCGGCCGTCCGTCGCGGTCGCGTTGCGGCGGGTCCGGCAGGGGCCGCGCGTGCCCCAGGGCGATCCGGTGGGCGCTCCACGCCGCGGCAGCCGCGTCCAGCACGTCGTCCGGTGCCACGCGTCCCGCGTCGCCCAGTTCGTCGGGCACGACGATCCCGGCGGACGCGAGGAGGGAGCGCCGGGTCATCTGCCCCGCCCAGCTCTTCTTGCGGTACGGGAGCGGTGTCCTCCCCGCGAGCGCCCAGAACGACACCTCGGGGTGCACCTCGTACAGACGGTCGCCGCCCGTTTGCGCGTAGCAGCCGTTCGCCTCGCGGAGCTTCGCGGCGAGGCCCCAGCTCTGGCGGCTGAGCCCGGCGCCGGTGAGCTCACGGCAGCGGCGGTTCGCGGCCTCGTAGTGCTCTTCCTGCCACACCGCGTACGGCGGGACACGGAAGACGCTGGCGCGCAGCCGGCCCAGCAGGCCCGCCGCCTCCGTGTCCGCGCGGCGCCATCCCGCGTCGAGGAGCCCGAGCGGGATGTCGATACCCACGACCCGGGCAGCGCAGCCGCCGTCCGCACCGTCCGTGCCGTCCTGTGCCGTCGCCCCGTGCCGCAGCAGCGGACCGAGGCGGGCGCTGAGATGTGCTCCCGCGAACCTGCCGTCATGGAGCTCGACCGCCACCCATCCCGCCTGGCATGCGTCGACACCGAGAACCGTCACCATGCCGGCCAGGATCGCGCGCGGGAGCCGTCGGGGACAGCCGTACCCCGCATTCGGGCGGACGGGCCGGGACGGGGTCACCGTCCCGGCCCGGTGCGGCACGGACCGCCGGTCGTGCGCGGCCCGTCCGCTTCACGCCGTACGACGCCCCCGCCCTACGACGCCCTTCCGTCACCTCTCGCGGACACGCCCCGTCCGCGTCCGCACCGCGCCCATGCTGGCCGCGACCACCAGCGCGATCGCCAGGGAGTCGGTCGCGGACAGAGCCTGGTGCAGCACGAGGAATCCCGCGATCGCCGCGATCGCCGGCTCCAGGCTCATCAGCACGGCGAACGTCGGCGCCGGCACCCGGCGCAGGGCGAGCAGCTCCAGTGTGTACGGCAGTACCGACGACATCAGCGCGACCGCGAGGCCGAGCCCGATCGTGGACGGCACCAGCAACTTGGCACCGGCGTCGGCGATACCGAACGGCAGACTGAGCACCGCGCCGACCGCCATGGCGAGGGCGAGTCCGTCCGCCTGCGGGAAGCGGCGGCCGGTGCGGGCACTGAAGACGATGTACGCGGCCCACATCGCGCCGGCCCCGAGGGCGAAGGCCGCGCCCACCGGGTCGAGCCGGTCGAAGCCACCGCCGCCGAGCAAGGCGACACCGCCGAGAGCGAGGCCGGCCCAGAGGAGGTTGACGAGGCGGCGCGAGACCAGGACCGAGAGCGCCAGCGGCCCGAGCACCTCCAGGGTGACCGCGGCGCCCAGCGGGATCCGTTCCAACGACTGGTAGAAGAGCATGTTCATCGCCGCCATCACGGCACCGAAGGCGAGCACGGTGCCCCAGTCGGCACGGCCGTGGCCGCGCAGCCGGGGACGGCAGACGAGCAGCAGCACCACGGCGGCGAGCACCAGGCGCAGGGTGACGACACCGATGGCGCCCGCCGTGGGCATCAGCAGCGCGGCGACGGCGGCGCCGAACTGGACGGAGAGCCCGCCGGCCACGACGAGGGCGACCGGCCCCAGCGCGGCGGATCCGTGCCGTGCGGCTCCCTCCAGGACCCCGGACGCCTCGGGCAGCGCGACCGCGGAGCCGGCCGCCTGCTCGGTACCCGGGACTTCGCGCGTACGCGGCGCTCCGCTCACCGGTTCCACCGCTCGCCCATTCCCCTCATGCCCACTCACTACTTACCTACTACTCACCGACTACACACGGTAGTCCATCTGGATACACTTTCAGTCCAATATAATGGACTGCACGGAATGCGGCCGCGGCGGTCCTCCGGCTTCGCAGTCCGGCGTCCCTTGCGACGATCCTCGGTCCGGCCTGCCGCCTCTTCGGCACCCTGGCCCTCCACGCGACGCGCATCGGTGCACGCGCGCGGGTCCGCGCACCCCGCACCTCGCACCCGCACCCGCACCCGCACCCGGGCACGGGCACGGCTTACCGCCCACTCGCCCCCGCCCGGCCACTCCCGTCGCCGCCCCGGTCATGCGGCCCGGCGCGCCGCGTTTCCCGTTCCCGTCCCCCGACCGGACGCCCTGGCAAGACCGCCCGTGAACTGAGCCGTGCGCAGTGGACGGTGACGCCCCGGCAGAACGACACGCCAGACGTTCACCTGGATGGCCAGCCGGAGTCGCGGCACCGCGCCCCCTCACCCGAAGCTGGCCTGGCACCGGTATCCACCGGACCGTCACATGACACATGGTCAGTGAACCGCCCCCAGCCCTGGGAGACCCACCATGCCCCGTATCAAACTCGCCGCCCCGAGCCTCGTCGCCGGACTTGCCGCCCTGCTCATCTGTGCTCAGTCCGCGTCGGCCGTCGACGACACGGAAGCCTCGCCAAGACACGACAGAAACTCCAGCAAACCCGGGCCGGACGGCGAGGAAGGGAAGGCCCAGGAAACCTTCGAACTCGTGGCACGGACGACGCAGAACACCTTCATCGACGTCGACGACTCCGGTGGGTCCAGCCAAGGGGACGAGTTCGTCAACAGCGGTGAACTCTTCCGCCGGGACGCCAAGGTCGGCACCTACGGCGAGGTCTGCACGGTGACGCGGACGGCCCCCAACGACGAATTCGACATGCAGTGCGTGGCCACCCTTTCGCTCCCCAAGGGCGACCTCACCGTGCAGGGCCGCTTCACCGTCACCTCGGCCGGCCCCGGCGAGATCAACTTTGCCATCACCGGTGGCACGGAGCAGTACCGCAAGGCGCGCGGCTTCGTCGAGGCGGTCAACACCAGCGAAACGGAGACGGAGCTCACGGTCCATCTCGACCACTGACCGGCCGCTCACCGGTTTCCTCCACGACTCCCACCCGCACCGGCTTCCGACCCCCGCACCGGGGCGGACATCCGGTCCGATCGCCACCGGCCCCGGCACACGCCCGGGGCCGGTGGCCCTGCGGCCCGCGGGCACCCCGGTCTCGTACGCCCGCGCCCCAAACGAAAGGCCCTAGAGGCGTCGTTACCATGAGCCATGCCGCAGCCCCGACTGATCGCCACCGACCTGGACGGCACCCTTCTGCGCCGGGGCGGCACCGTCTCGACCCGCACCCTGCGCGCCCTGCGCTCCGCCGTCGACGCCGGAGCGGAGGTCGTCTTCGTCACCGCACGGCCACCGCGGTACGTCGACGCGCTCGCCGGCGAGACCGGTGTGGCCGGGACCGCCGTATGCAGCAACGGTGCGCAGGTCTACGACATCGCGACCCGCGCCGTCACCCGGTCCCGCGTGCTGTCCCTGCCCACCGCCCGCCGGGTGGCGAGCGTGCTGGCGGAATCCACTCCCGGGCTGGGCTTCGCCGTGGAGACGGGCCACCAGGTCCTGTACGAGCCGGCCTACCTGCTGCGCTTCTCCGGGGACCTCGCCGCCGAGTCGGTCGTCCCGTCGCTGGCCGACCTGTGGCTGAAGGAGGTGCCCATCGTCAAACTCCTCGCTCATTCGGAACGGTTCGAGGCCGACGCGCTCGTCGCCCTGGCGGAGTCCGCGATGGGCGGGGAGGCACAGTTCACCCACTCCGGCGGGCGCGGTCTGCTGGAGATCAGCGCTCCGGGCGTCACCAAGGCCGACACCCTCTCGGCCCTGTGCCGGGAGCGGGGCATCGCCCCTGCCCAGGTCGTCGCCTTCGGAGACATGCCCAACGACCTCTCGTTCCTGACCTGGGCCGGCAGGGCGTACGCCATGGGCAACGCCCATCCGGCCGTGCTCGCCGCCGTGCCCCGGCACACGGCGACCAACGAGGAGGACGGCGTGGCGCAGGTGCTGGAACGGCTCTTCGACGGCGTCTGAGCCGAGGAGCTCATCTCCCGGTCGTACGCGCCCTGAGGACCACCGCCCCCGGTCCGCGTCGCGGGCCGGGGGCGGTTCTTGTCCACTGGTTCCGAACGGTAGTCAAAGAACAAGCTCAGGAAGAACAAGCTCAGGAAAAGCGATCTACCGCGCTCGCTACCATGGCCGCGAAGTTGTCGTTCTCTTCAAGATCGCCACCCTCACCGGGCCACCACTCGTATGCGGTCCACTCGCCGTCCTCCCCGGCGCTTTCGGCATGCAGCAGCCAATTGCCACCGCTGCCGCCGTCGTCGACCGAGATCAACAGGCACCGCTTGAGTATCTCGAGATCGTCGGCGAAGTATTCCCGGTCCAGCGACGACCAGATTTTGAAGAGCTCGGGGTCCAGCTCAGGAAACCACCCGATCTCCTCAACCTTGAGAAGATCGAGTCCGCCGATGGAACTCCAGCCGTCGCTGGTCAGCAGGAAGTTCCGGTACGTCGGCGGCAGCCGGACCCCGAGTCGCTCTTCAGCGGCCAGCACCGCCTCTTCGCCCGCCGGCTCGTAACCGAGCCATCCAGCCTCCCGTTGGGCCTGACTCAGCATGTACTCTGCCGTCCCGTCCGACTCGGCCGTACGGAGATAGTCCGAGTTCAGGAACGTGGAGCTGTAATCACTGAGGAACTCGCGCCACTCGGCGACAGTCAACGGACGGGACTCGGGCTTCGGTGAATTCCTGTCACTCTTCTTGTTCTCTCCCGGCCCACCATCGGAACCCGGCATCGGCTCAGCCTGGTGCCGCCATGACACGTCTCGGGCGCCAAACGACTCTGTGACAGTGGGCAGGCCGTCCGGCAAAGGATTCATGCACGTATCTGATGATTGCCGTACGACACGCACACCTCGGTACGCGACTGGGGCATGGCCCGCGCGGTGGCGATAGCCAGTGAATCCGCTGGCCCCGGCGAGGAACCGGACGGCTTCGAGTTGCAGGTCCGGGGAACCGTTGCTGCCGGAGATGTCGAGACGGTAGCGGTCATAGGATCCTGGTTCGACGAAGATCCGATACGCCCTGGACTGGTGCCGGTCGGCGAACGACTCAAAACCGCGGGAGTCCAGGGTCCGCCACAGAATCCCATCCGTTGAGCCGTGCAGGACCCACGACCTCGGGTCGCGGTCGGGTGCGTCATCGGCAGACGTGAAGACGTACTGGTCGACCACGACAGGCTGCGGAAACCGGAACTCCAGAGACGCTTCGTCGTACGGTGCAAACCATTTGCTGTCCGTACCGTCGACGAGGTTCGCGGCCACCTCGCCCGCATCACGGTACTCGGCACTGACCAACACCGTGGTCACCATGTCGGTGACATCCGCGTTGCCGGACGGGCTCACCGAACGCAGCGCCACCGAGAAGGCATTACCCCCCTGGTCACGCCAGGCCACCCACCGCAGAGGCAGCTCAGTACCATCGTCGATCAGCAGCCGCAGCCGTCCGGCCGGATGCCGTCCGGCAGTGTCCTCGATCTCCGTGTCGAACTCGAGCCCACCGGTACCACCGGCATCCAGGGGATCGCCCGACCGGCCATGGAGTTCGCCCCGTATCTCCATCACGTCACCGCCGGCGGTGACGTGATGGCCATGACAACTCGTCAGATCCGGCGACATGGCCACCGTGGACTGCGCACCGTCCACAGTGCCCCAGGACAGCTCCTGCGGCACCGTGCTCCCACCGTCATCCACATGCAGGATCAACTGGTGACCCGGCGACCACTCCACAGAGTTCCAGGCACGCGACCACATCCGAAACGTGAACACAGACACCCCATCCGGCATCAACTGCCTCCTCTTTCCTTGCTGATCACTACGCCGGTACGAGTGACAGAGCGACGCCAGCTCGGGCCGCCTTCGTCCTCGCCGCCGTTGTCTGGCTGTCCGTCCGTCCCCCCTCCTGCCTATCGCTCCGGACCAGTTGCCGCGTCTCGATCCCCGAAGGTGAGAACCACTCAGCCGGGGCTCTTCCACATGGACGGGAACACCCCTCGGGGGTCGCCCTGAGCCACGGCGGCGAACTCCTCGAAGTCCATGCTGGCGATGTACAGGTTCGCGTGGATCTCGTGGACTCCCGCCGGGACCGTCCGGAACTCACGGCCGAACGCCATCGCCGCCTCGTACTCCTCGTCGTCGTCGCATTCCTCCCGGGTGAGGGTCGTGACCGCCACCAGTGCGTGGTGGTCGGCCTGCATCGTGACGCGGTCGGCGAGGAAGACGACGCTCAGGTGATCGCGCAGATGGTCGTCGGCGGCGATCGCGGCCAGGATCTCGTCCGCGCCCGCACCGGCCCAGGCGGGGTTGTCGACGAGATAAGGCCGCGACTCCTCCTCGGGGTCGTCGTAGGGGGTGGACTCCGTCAGCTCCGCCTTGACGACCTGCCATGCCTCTTCGTCGCCGTAGTCGGTCCTGATGACCAGAGCCGCGGACTCGTGGCGATCGCCGGCATGCAGTAGTGATCTCATCGTCCGCCCCCTAGCCGCGCTGTGCCTGGTCGTACACCGCCTTGGCCGTGTCGCCCAGCACCGCGCCGAACATCTTCTCGCCGCCCTTCAGCCCTTCACCGTGGCTGTGGACCGAGACCAGAACGCCCTTGCCGCTGGTGGCGTCGAAGTCCGCCAGCCACGGCCCTCCGCTCGCCCCGCCCGCCATGTCGCAGGGAATGACCTGCTCACCGTCCTGCGGAGCCTTCTGTGCCCCGCCCCTGCAGTGGAGGAGCTCTTCCCCGAGGTACGGGCGGGACGCGGGATAGCCGAAGGCACTGATCGTGCCGCCGACGGGACGGTTGAAGGAGATGGACTGGCCGCCCACGACGTCGGTGAGCGCCCGGCCCTTGTTGTCGGCGTCGACGACGAGCGCGGCGACGTCGTCGGTGGACTCCTCGGCCCAGGTGCGCGGGGTGAGGGTGGCCCGGACCGCGAAGGCGCCGTAGGGCTGCCTGCCCTTGGCGTAGCCGGGGACGAAGACCATGTCGATGTGGGTGTAGTCGGGTGCGGATCCCCGGCGGACACAGTGGCCCGCCGCCATGACCACCGAGCGGTTGGCGCTGGTGACGGCGGTGGCCGTGCACCAGGAGTCGGCGCCGTCACCGTTGACGAAGAAGAGCCGTCCGACGGTCTTCAGCTCCGTGCCCTTCCACGGCGTGGCCTTCGGATGGGTCGGCCCGAGGTCCGTCGACCTGCCGACGGCCTTGATACGGGCGGGCGTCCAGTAGGCGAGGGCGTCGCGGCGTTCCTTCGCGGTGTACGACACCGTGGAGACGGCGGGGCCCTCCTTGACCGCGGGGGCCGCGGTCCTGCCGCCTGGAGCGGCGACGGCCGTCGGCACGGGAGTGGTGAGGGCGAGGGCGGCGCCTGCGGCGACGAGGGCGGTGAGGGCGGTGATCCGGTGGCGGAGGGAGTGGGCGGCCATGGGGGTCTCCTCGGCAAGGTGGTCGGCAATGCCTGCGGGTGCTGGACCGTCTGTCCGCACGCCAAGACGAGGAGTCACGGCTTCGGGTTCACTTGTTTTTCAACGGTTAGGTATGGCCCAACTCGGCCTCACACAGCGGCTGGTGGCGGGGAGAGCTCCCACCTGCCTGCGCGTTCTCCGGGCGCCTCAGTCCCGGGGGAACTCGCCGGTGGCGATGATGAAGCCGACGGGTGTGCCGGTGAGGTCGACGTCCGTGCCGAAGGCGACGATCGCTTCGGTGGTGTAGTCGCCGTCCTTGGGCTGGGTGTAGACGTGGCACTTGCCGACGTAGGGGTCGGCGATGAAGTAGACGGGGACCTCGGCGGTGGCGTAAGCCGTCTTCTTGGGGCCGTAGTCGTTGGGCCCTGTGCCCTTGGAGATCACTTCGGCGATGAACTCGACGTCTTCATAGCGCCAGTGCCCGCCGGCGTCTTGCTCCGCGCCGTCGCGCAGCTTGGCCACATCCGGCACCAGGCCGTTCAGATGGCCCGGGAAATCGATGCGCTCATCCGATGTCACCAGCACACCCCTGCCGAATGCGTCTTCAAGCGCCCGCACGATCCACAAGATGATCTTCCAGTGAGCGTGTCGCTGCGGCGACATATGGATGGTCCCCTCGACGATTTCGACCTTGTATCCCTCGGGGACGGGCTCAAGCGCCTCGAACAACTCGTCCAAGGTCCGCTCGTTGTCGCTCTCAGCCATCACGATCCTGTCGGTCTCCACGACGGTCACTGTGGCGCTCCTCCCCGGCTGCCGCACAGTCGCCCGCAGCCGCGCAGTACAACGATACGTACGGGGGTGACGAAGCGCCCGTATCGCGGGCGGCAGTGGTTTCCGGGCGGCGCGAACTCCGCCGGAGCCCGCTCACCGGCCGCCGCCCTCGCCCGGCTCCGCCCCCACCCCTTCCGCCAGCACCTCGGCCAGATGCCTCCCCCGCCGCCCCGCCAGCTGTTCCAGCTGCGTACGGCACGAGAAGCCGTCCGCCAGCAGGACCGCGTCCTCACCCGCCGCACGTACCGACGGCAGCAGCTGGTCCTCGGCGCAAGCCACCGACACCGCGTAATGGCCGCGCTCGAAGCCGAAGTTGCCCGCGAGACCGCAGCAGCCACCGCTGAGGTCGCCGGTCAGTCCCGCGCGTTCCCGCAGACGGCGCTCCGGAGCGTCGCCGAGAACCGCGTGCTGGTGGCAGTGGGTCTGGCCGGCGACCGGGCGGTCGACGCGGGGCGGGTCCCAGCCCGGGGCGTACTCCTCCAGGGCGCCAGCGAAGGTGCGAACGGAGTCGGCCAGCGCCCGGGCCCGCGGGTCGTCCGGCAGCAGCTCCGGCAGGTCCGTCGTGAGCGTGGCCGCGCAGCTCGGCTCGAGGACGACGACGGGAGTTCCGCGGTCCAGTGCCGGTTCCATGATGTCCAGGGCGCCGCGCATCACGGCACGGGCCCCGTCCAGCTGGCCGGTCGAGACATAGGTGAGGCCACAGCACACCCTGCCCGGCGGCAGACGGACGCCCAGGCCGGCCGCCCCGAACACGGTGACCGCCGCGCGGCCCACCGACGGGGAGAGGTGTTCGGTGAAGGTGTCGGGCCACAGCACCACCCCTGGTCCGGTCACCGGGGCCTGCCCCGGCCCCCGGGTGCCGTGGCCCCGGCCCCACCAGGAGGTGAAGGTGTCGCCCGCCAGGACCGGCAGGTCCCGCTCGGGGGCCAGGCCCGCCAGGTGTTTCACCAGCGCCGCCAGCGGGCGGATCCGCGCCGCGGCGTTGAGCGCCGGGGCGAACGGGGCCGCGGCGCGCAGCCATCGGGGCAGCCGTCCCATCGTGTAGTGCGCCGCGGGCCGGCGCCTGCCCGCGTAGTGGTGGTGCAGGAACTCCGCCTTGTACGTGGCCATGTCGACGCCGACGGGACAGTCGCTGCGGCAGCCCTTGCAGGACAGGCACAGGTCGAGCGCGTCCCGTACCTCCCGCGAACGCCAGCCGTCCGTCACCACCTCACCCGCGAGCATCTCGTGCAGCAGCCGGGCTCGTCCGCGTGTGGAGTGCTGCTCCTCGCCGGTCGCCCGGAACGAGGGACACATCACCCCGGCACCCGAACTCGGCTCTTCCACCCGGCACTTGGCGACGCCCACACAGCGCCGCACGGCCCCCGTGAAGTCCCCGCCGTCGTGCGGATAGCCGAACTCCACGTCGACGGGCGTCTTCGGCAGCACGGCGAACCGGAGGTTCTCGTCGAGGCGCGCCGGGCGGACCAGCATCCCCGGATTGAGGCCGCAGGCCGGGTCCCAGAGATCCTTGAACCGGCCGAAGAGGCCCACGAGTTCGGTCCCGTACATCTTCGGGAGCAGCTCCGCCCGCGCCTGTCCGTCCCCGTGCTCCCCGGACAGCGAACCGCCGTGCGCCACGACCAGCGCGGCCACGTCCTGCGAGAAGGCACGGTAGCGCCGTACGCCCTCATCACTCAGCAGGTCGAAGTCGATGCGGACATGGATGCAGCCGTCCCCGAAGTGCCCGTACGGTGTGCCCCTCAGACCGTGCTGGGCCAGCAGCGCCCGGAAGTCCCGCAGATACGCGCCGAGTCGTGGCGGGGGCACCGCGCAGTCCTCCCAGCCCGGCCAGGCCTCGCTGCCGTCCGGCATGCGCGTGGCGGTGCCGGCCGCGTCCTCCCTTACCCGCCACAGGGCCCGCTGCCCCGCGGGATCGGTGACCACGGCGCCGTCCAGCGCGTCGGCGCCCCGCACGATCCGCTCCGCACCTGTCCTCGCCTCGGCGGGGGTGGCACCGCCCGTCTCCACGAACAGCCACGCACCGCCGCGGGGCAGACCGGACGGGTCCGGCACCAGATCCGCCGCCATGCCCTCCACGGTCAGCGGACCGTACGGCAGCAGGCCGGCGGCGGCCTCGGCGGCGGCGCTCTCGTCGGTGTAGCCGAGTACGGCGAGGGCGCGCGCGGGCGGTGACGGCACCAGCCGCACCGTCGCCTCGGTCAGCACCGCCAGCGTGCCCTCGCTGCCGCAGTACGCCCGTGCGAGGTCGGTGCCGTTCTCCGGGAGCAGGGCGTCGAGGGCGTAGCCCGAGATCCGGCGCGGCAGCCCCTGGGGGAACCCGGTCCGCAGCAGGGCCAGATGGCGTTCGACCAGCTGCCGCAGCCCCTCCGGCGCGGCCCCGGGGGCATCCCAGCCCCGCCGCCCGAGCCGCAGCCGTGCGCCCCCGTAGGTCACCACGGACAGCTCGTGGACGTTGTCCGCGGTCGTCCCCCAGGCCACCGAGTGCGGCCCGCAGGCGTTGTTGCCGATCATCCCGCCGAGCGTGCAGCGGCTGTGGGTCGACGGATCGGGCCCGAAGGTCAGCCCGTGCGCGCCCGCGGTGGCACGCAATCCGTCGAGCACCGCGCCCGGTTGGACGACCGCCGTACGGGCCGCCGGGTCCACGTCGACCACGGCGTTCATATGGCGGGTGAAGTCGAGCACGACCCCCACGCCGGTGGCCTGCCCCGCGATCGACGTCCCGGCGCCGCGCGGTACCACCGGCACCTCGTGGCTCCGGCAGACGGCCAGCGCCGCGGCCACGTCCTGTGCGTCGCGCGGGGCGACGACCGCGTCGGGGACACGGCGGTAGTTGGACGCGTCCATGGTCATCAGCGCCCGCGCGGCCACCCCGAAGTCCACCTCGCCGCGCACGGCGCCCTTGAGGTCACTTTCCAGTGCCATGCGGTCGCGTTCCATCGCCTTGCGGTCGCGTTCCAGCGCCTTGCGGTCGGCCCGGTTCGGCTCTCGATCCGCCGGGCGCTTCCCGCGCCCCCTCGCGGACGGCGCCCGGTCCGCCATGGACCCGCCCCGGTCCGCCGGGTGACTCCACCCGTCCGCCATGCGCCGTCTCCGATCCGCCATGGGCCCAGCCTGCCTCTGCCGGCGTCTTCCCGCCCGCACGATCGGGTGAACCGCGCTCCCGCGTGCCGCCCGTCCCGACCTGTGACCGCTTGTCTCAGCCGCCGGACAACGGCCTCGGTGACCTGGCGGAACCGACTAGGCTCCGGTCCGTGGCCGATATCCAGATTCCCGCTGACATCAAGCCCGCAGACGGCCGTTTCGGCGCGGGCCCCTCCAAGGTGCGTACGGAGGCGCTGGACGCCCTGGCCGCCACCGGTACGTCTCTGCTCGGTACGTCCCACCGCCAGGCCCCGGTCAAGAACCTGGTCGGCACGGTACGCGAGGGCGTGTCCGACCTCTTCCGGCTCCCCGAGGGTTACGAGGTGATCCTCGGCAACGGTGGCTCCACCGCCTTCTGGGACATCGCGACGCACGGTCTCATCGAGAACAAGTCGCAGCACCTCTCCTTCGGCGAGTTCTCGTCGAAGTTCGCCAAGGCGTCGAAGCTGGCCCCGTGGCTGGCCGAACCGACCGTGATCTCCTCGGACCCGGGTACGCACCCGGAACCGCAGGCCGAGGCGGGCGTCGACGTCTACGCGTTCACCCACAACGAGACCTCCACCGGTGTCGCCGCCCCGATCAAGCGGGTCGAGGGCGCCGACGAGGGCGCGCTGGTGCTGGTGGACGCGACGTCCGGCGCGGGCGGTCTGCCCGTCGACATCGCCGAGACCGACGTGTACTACTTCGCGCCACAGAAGTCCTTCGCCTCCGACGGCGGTCTGTGGATCGGTGTGTTCTCGCCCGCCGCGCTGGAGCGGGCCGCCCGGGTGCACGCGTCCGGCCGGCACGTCCCGGAGTTCTTCAGCCTCCCGACGGCGATCGACAACTCCCGCAAGAACCAGACGTACAACACCCCGGCACTGGCGACCCTGTTCCTCCTCGGCGAGCAGCTGAAGTGGATCAACGGCCAGGGTGGTCTGGACTGGTCGGTGCGCCGCACGGCCGCCTCTGCCCGCGCACTCTACGGCTGGGCCGAGGAGTCGAAGTACGCGACGCCGTTCGTGGCCGACCCGGCCAAGCGCTCGCAGGTCATCGGCACGATCGACTTCTCGGACGACATCGACGCGGCGGCGGTCGCGAAGGTGCTGCGGGCGAACGGGATCGTCGACACCGAGCCGTACCGCAAGCTGGGGCGCAACCAGCTGCGGATCGCGATGTTCCCGGCGATCGACCCGGCGGACGTGCAGGCGCTGACCGCCTGCGTCGATTACGTCATCGAGAAGCTGTAGCGGTCGCGGCCGCCCGGCGTTTCCGGCGGCATCGCTGCGACCCCTGCGACCCCTGCGACCCCTGCGACAACACCCTTGAGGGCCCGGCGTCACACGACCGCCGGGCCCTTGTCGTGCCGGTCCCTTGTCGCGCCGGGCCCGGGCCGCCCTCATGCCGGTCCCGGCACGTCGTGCCATTGGGGTGCCGGTGGCGTGGAGGTGACGTGGAGAGGCCGTGTACGTACGGCTGATTACCGCCCTATCGGGCACCCCGCTCCATCCCTACGATCGGCAGCGATCCGACGCAGTGACGCTCACGTCACCTTGACATGTTCATGTCTCAACGATTACGCACCGCTCACCGAGGCACGGACATGGGGATCGGCTGGACCCCCCACGGTTCACCCCGCAAGGCCACCGACCACACATCGATCGGAGCGCTCAGCATGCCCCGTGCCTTACGCACCGGCGCCGCCGTCACGGCCGTCCTCGCCTCCACGCTCGTCGCCGGCAACGCCGGCTCCGCCAGCGCATCGAGCTCGACCATCGTCGCGCCCCCCGACAAGATCGTCATCGAGATCGCCACGGTGAACGGATCGGGGTGCAAGCCGGGCACCGCCGCCATCGCGGTCTCTCCGGACAACACCGCGTTCACCGTGACCTACAGCGACTATCTCGCCAAGGTGGGCGGGAACGCGGACCCCACCGACTTCCGCAAGAACTGCCAGCTCAATCTGATCGTCCACGTCCCGCAGGGCTTCACCTACGCCGTCGCCAGCGCGGACTACCGCGGCTACGCCAGCCTGCAGCGCGGTGCCAGCGCCGTGCAGAAGGCCTCGTACTACTTCCAGGGTTCGCCGGACACGGCCGCCCGGAACCACCCCTTCGCCGGTCCGTACGACGACAACTGGCAGGCCACCGACACGACCGAATGGGGTCAGCTGGTCTGGGCGCCCTGCGGGGTGAAGCGGAACTTCAACATCAACACCGAGCTCCGGGTGAGGGCCGGTACCTCCAGTCCCACGCAGACCAGCTTCATGACGATGGACTCGACGGACGGCGAGATCAACACCATCTACCGCCTGGCCTGGAAGGAGTGCCCGGAGAACTGACCCGGGGTCAGGCCCCGGTCCCGGGACCCGAACCCGGAGCGGGACCCGACCCCGTTCCCGGGCTGGTACGCGCCACAGCGCCGCGAGCCCGGGACCCGGACGGCCGGGACACCCCCCGTCCCGGCACTCCGGGCCGCCTGCCGCCGCTCGTTCACCGGCTCTGCCCCCGGAGCCGGCGCGGGCGGACGGCGGGCCGCACGGCACCAGCGGCCCCGAAGGGAGGAGGCGGGAGCAGGAGCAGAGCAGAAACCACTCACGCACACAGAGCAGTGGATGGAGCTGAACGCCGCACCCGCGAGGGTGCGGGAGCCACGGCGCCCCGGAGGCCCCGGCGCCGTGGCGCGGGGCCGCCCGGTCGGGACGATGTCTCCCCGAGCCTGACCGGGCGCCCCCGCACCCTGCCCCGCGGTCCGTGGCCCGGTGGACCGGCTGTCCCGCCGGCGGCTCCAAACGCCGGGGCTCACCGGCTCGTACCGAGCCTCACCGGCTCAACCGCTGGAACCGCCGTACCGCGAGCGGCAGAAACACCGCCGTGATCACCGCCGGCCACACCACGGCCATGAGCAGCGCGTGCTGCTCGACCCACATCTCACCTCCGGCTCCCGGGTTCCCGAACAGCTCCCGGGTCGCGGCCAGCGTCGACGAGACCGGGTTCCAGGCAGCAACGGGGCCCAGCCAGTCCGGCATCAGGGAAGGCGCCACATAGACGCTCGAGATCATGGTGAGCGGAAAGACCACGGCGTACAGACTGCCTGCGGCCTCCGCGTTCGGTACCACGAGCCCGCACCACACTCCCACCCAGATCAGGCTGAAGCGCAGCAGGAGCAGCAGCCCGAAGGCGGCCGACGTCTTCACCGGCCCGCCGTCCGAGCGCCATCCGATCGCCAGGGCGGTCGCCGCGAGGATCGCGAGTTCCGCCGCTGCCACGACCAGATCGGCCACGCCCTGGCCGGACGCCACCGCGGACGGGGCCATCGGCATGGACCGGAGCCGGTCGGTGACCCCTCTGGACAAGTCCGTCACGACCGCCCCCGCGGTGCTCATGAAGCCGAACACCATGGTCATGGTGAACATCCCCGGCATCAGGAACTCCTTGTAGTCCCCGCCCCCGGGCACCCGCATCGCTTCACCGAAGACGAAGCCGTACAGGAACACGGAGACCACGGGGAAACCGAGCCGCCAGAGGATCAGGACCGGCCGGCGCCGGTAGTGGAGCATGGTGCGGCGTACGACGTTTCCGCAGTCGACGAACGCCCAGCGCACCCGCTGGGCCACGCTCTCCACCCGCGGCACGGTCAGGTCCAGGGTCGTCATCGGGCAGCCTCCGCGCCGTGTCCGGTCAGGCGCAGGAAGACATCGTCGAGGCTCGGCCTGCGCAGCCCGAGGTCCTCGACCTGAACGCCCTCGTCGCGGAGGGTCCGTGCGACCTCGGTCAGCGCGGCCACCCGATCGCGGACGGGGGCGCGCACCCGCCGCCCGCCCTCGTCGGTCTCGAGTCCGGGACCGGCGACTCGCGCGACCGCCTCGGCCGCCCGCCCCAGATCACCGCGTTCGGCCACGACGACCTCGATGACGTCCCCACCGACGGTGTCCTTCAGCCCGTCCGGGGTGTCGTCGGCGATGGCTCGTCCCCGGTCCATCACGGTGACGCGCGAGGCGAGCCGGTCCGCCTCGTCCAGGTACTGGGTGGTCAGCAGCACGGTCGTGCCGCCGGCCACCAGGGTCCGGACGGTGTCCCAGACCTCACCGCGAGCGCGGGGGTCGAGGCCGGTCGTCGGCTCGTCGAGGAAGAGCACATCCGGGGCGAGGATCATCGAGGCCGCGAGATCGAGCCTGCGCCGCATGCCGCCGCTGTACTCGCCCACACCCTTGCCGCCCGAGTCCGTGAGACCGAACCGCTCCAGCAGTTCATCGGCACGCCGCCGGGCCCGCGGCCCGCCGAGCCGGAAGAGCCGGCCGAACAGCTCCAGGTTCTGCCGGCCGGTCAGGCTGTCGTCCACGGCCGTGTACTGCCCGGCGAGTCCGATGCGCCGCCGCACCGCCTGGGGATCGCGCGCCACATCGACCCCCGCCACCGTGGCGCGGCCGCCGTCGAACCCGAGCAGGGTCGCCAGGATCCGTACCGCGGTCGTCTTTCCCGCGCCGTTGGGGCCGAGGAGTCCGTGCACCGTGCCGCGCCGGACGGCGAGGTCGAAGCCGTCGAGGGCGTACGCCTTTCCGTAGCGCTTGCACAGCCCCTCGGTAAGCACTGCGTATCCGTCATGTCCATCCATGTGTGCCACCTCTCCAGAAACCGAGTACACCGTACCCGATTATGGGTACGGTGTACTCGGTTTTGCCCGACGGCGGCGATCGCGGTTCAACTGGCCACTTATGCTGAGCCCATGACGAGCAGCAGCCTCGAACTCCTGTGGGGCACCGGGGAACGGCCCAGCCGGGGACCCAAGCCCGGCCTCGACCTCGACCGGATCGTCGGCTCGGCCGTCGAGATCGCCGACACCGAGGGCCTGGACGCCGTCTCCATGCGTCGCGTCTCCACCGCGCTCGGCGTCGGCACGATGTCGCTGTACCGGTACGTCCCCGGCAAGGCGGAGCTTCTCGATCTGATGTTCGATCGCGTCCAGGCCGAGTCCCTCAGCGCGGACCCGCCGCGGCCCGTCGAATGGCGCGAGGCGGTCGGGATCCTGGCCCGCGGCTACCACGAGCTGTTCCACAAGCACCCGTGGCTGCTCAAGGTCAACGAGGCCCGCTCGGCCCTCGGCCCCAGCGCACTGCGCGGTCTGGACGCCTGCCTCGCCGGCCTCGGGGGAATGGGCCTGAGCGACCCCGAGACCATCTCGGTGATCATCACGGTGCGGAGCTTCGTCGCGGGAGTCGCCCGCATGGAGATCCAGTCGGCCGAAGCCGCCAAGGAGACCGGAGTGAGTGACGAGGCCTTCTGGGAGGCTCAGCGTCCCTTCCTGGAGCGGGCCATGCTGAGCGGGGAGTTCCCGCATATGGCGGCCCTGTCCGAGGAGACCTTCTCGCGCGAGTTCGACCACTTCGGCTTCGGGCTCGAACGGCTGGTTGACGGACTCCAGGTGCTCGTCGACCGGCGGCGCGCCGGGCGGTGAGGCGGGGCCGGTCACCCCCGGCCGGTCACCCCGGCCCGGTCATACGGGCCGGTCATACGGGCCGGGCCAACGGCCCCTTCTCCGTGCCGCCCGTCGGCCGCCGCCTGCTCAGCCCTTGCGCCGCCGTGACCGTACCGCCACGCCCAGCAGCACCGCGGCGGCCAGCGCCGCCGCCGGTACGGCGAAGCCCTTTCCGCTGCCGCCGCCGTCCGACCCGGACGCGCCCCCGCTCGACGACCCCTGCGCGGTATTGCCCCCCGTGCCCTTGCCGTCGTCCTTGACCAGCTCGCGCCGGGCGACCTCGCTCTGCTCCCCTTCGGTACCGAACATCAGCGCCTTGCCGTCGGTCGTGTACGTCACCGATTCGGACTGTCCCTGCAGAGGAGCGCTCACCGGGTGGTCGGCGCCGAGGCGTCCACCGCTCCACACATATCCGCGGGCGCTGAAGTAGGAGCGCAGCACGAGCTCCTTGCCGTCCGGCGAGAACGCGCCGTCCGTCACCCACGGCACCTCGCCGATCCGGCGGAAGACGTTGGTACCGCCCGTCACCAGCCGCTCGGGGCCCTCGTACAGCCCTCCCCCGCCCTCCTGCTTGCTGGCGATGTAGACGCGCCCGGTCTTCGGATGGACCATCAGCGACTCGGCGTTGCGCGGACCGTCCGCGTACTTGACGACGTACTGCGTGGCGTGGACGGTGGTGTCCTTCAGCTTCCGCGGCTCGGGGAAGCGGTAGATCCAGACGTGGTCCCAGGTGCCGTTCGCGTTGTCCCCGATGTCACCGACGTAGACGTTGCCGTCAGGGCCGACGGAGATCGCCTCCATGTCGCGGGGCTTGCCGACTCCCTGGAGCGTGACGGTCGCGACGGTCTCGCCGGTCTTCGCGTCGACGGCGAAGACCCGCGGCTCGTCCTGGTCGTTGTGCGTCCAGTAGATGCCCGGGTGGGCGCGGCTCGCCGCGAGACCGCTGGATTCGGTGATCCGGGAATCCTTGATCGTGAAACCGCCACCCTCGCCGTCGTCGGCGGCGGCCCCGGCGGCGGGCGTGGCGATGGCCGCGGCCGTCAGCAGGGCGGCAGCGACGGTGATCAGAGTCGTACGCAACGAACGCATGCCCCCAAGTGTCCATCGTCACGTCATCCGCCGGGACCGCGCCCTGCGAGGGTCGTCCATGATTGGCCCATGCGTTTCATGTTCGTCGGTGACTCCATGACCATCGGACGCGCCGGCGACTACACCTGGCGCTATCGGATGTGGCAGCACCTCAACCGGTCCTTCGGCGGACCGTACAAGATCGTCGGTCCGCGCACCGGGCTGTACGACGCCACGGCCGACGCCCCCGTCTCGACCGTCTACGCCGACCCGGACTTCCCCGCCCACGCCCGCAAGCACCTGGCCGGCTGGGGCGAGGGCTGGCTGCACATGGCCCCGCTGATCGGCGAGGCGGTGACCACGGCCCGCGCGGACGTGCTGCTCGTCTCGCTGGGCCTGATAGACCTCGGCTTCTATACGAACAGCAGTCAGACCGCCGAGAACGTCCGCGCGTTCGTCGCCGCGGCCCGCACCGCGAACCCGCACGTCAGGGCTGTGCTCCTGCCCGTGATCCCCAATGTGCGGGCGTTGTCGGACGCCCCCTTCGCCGTCGAGTGCGAGCGCTTCAACGAGCTCCTCGCCAAGGCCGTGGCCGACCTCGACTCCGACACCGCCCCCCTGCTGCTGGCGTCCATGCCCGCGTCGTACGACATCCACCGCGACACCTACGACGGTACGCACCCGGGGCCTTCGGGCGAGCACAAGCTCGCGGAGGCCTTCGCCGACGCGATGCACCAGGCGTGGGACATGGGCGGACCCTACGAGCCCGCGGCCTGAGTCACTCCCGGGGAGACGCGGCGATAGCTGCCGCCGTCCCTGGTGCGGGCCAGCAGTCCCGCGACGACCAGATAGCGGCGCAGCGCCGCGGCGTCCTCGTGCACCGAGCGCAGTGCCTCGTTGATCTCGGGCTCGCTGTACTCCCGCCCGGGTTCGAACAGGGTGTGGGCGAGATGCGCCAGCAGTTGCTCGCGGCGGGCCGGCTTCCGGGGGATCGTGACCAGCCGCCCGTGCGAGAAGAGGTCGGCCACGCCGCGCGCCCCGCCGGTGGTCCTGCGGTCGGTGCCGGCGCTGGCGTGTTCGTCGCCGTTGCCGTTGGCGTTGGCGTTGGCATGGGGACGGTCGTCGGAGTGGGACATGGTGGGCAGCCTCCAGCACCGTTCGCCACGGCGGCAACGGGTTTTCACGGCCGCACGGCCGCCCAGGTCACAGCGCTGCCCGGCGGTCACCGGACGGCGCCGGCGAGAAGGTGCGAACGGCGCACAGGAAGGTGACCCTGGAAGGCGGGGGGCACACCTCAAGGAGGTCGTCCATGTCCATGATGGACAAGATCAAGCAGATGCTGAAAGGCCACGAGCACCAGGCATCGAAAGGCGTAGACAAGGCCGGCGACATGGTCGACGACCGGACCCAGAGCAAGTACAGCGGCCAGGTCGACACCGCCCAGGACAAGCTCAAGGAGCAGTACGGCGGTGACCAGCCCGGCCAGGGCCAGGACAGGCCGCCACAGCCCTGACGGAACGGAAGGAACCATGACCGGGAACACCCAGCTCACTGCCCGCGACATCATGACCAGTGGCGTCCAGTGCATCGGCGCACATCAGTCCCTGCTGGACGCGGCGAAGATGATGCGCGATCTGGACGTCGGCTGTCTGCCCATCTGCGGTGACAACAACAGGCTCACGGGCCTGATCACCGACCGCGACATCGTCGTACAGTGCTGTGCCGAAGGCATCGACCCCGCGACGGTCCAGGCAGGTTCCCTCGCCGGGGAGCTCCGCTGGATCGACGCGAACGCGGGTGCCGACGACGCCCTCGCGACGATGGAGCAATACCAGATCAAGCGCCTCCCGGTGATCGACGTCAACCAGGGCCACCGGCTCGTCGGCGTGATCACGGAAGCCAACCTGGCGAAGAACCTCACGGACGCGCAGATCGCGGAATTCGCGACCCGGGTGTACGCGAACGTCTGAACCGGAACCGTCAGGGCGGCGCCCGCCCGCACCGGGGCGCCGCCCCGCACCGCGCACGGTGCGGAACGCCGTCGCGCGGGAACGCCTCAGGCGTCGAGCGCGATCGCGTTCTTGGCGTGCGCGACCGACTCCTCGCTCGCCGGTCCCTCCGGATTCTCCGTGGCCAGGGCCTGGTTGAGAGCGACGAACGGACGCATGCGCTCCTCGTAGCGGGCGAACGCGGCGCCGTGGTCACCGGGTGCGCGCCCGAGTTCCTCCGCCAGGACGTACGCGCCCACCAGCGCCAGGCTGGTCCCCTGCCCCGACAGCGGCGAGGGGCAGTGGGCGGCGTCCCCGAGCAGCGCCACCCGGCCCTGTGACCAGCGGTCCATGTGCACTTGGGCCATCGCGTCGCAGAAGAAGTCCGGGGCCTGCGACGCCGCCTTCGCCAGTCGCGGCCCCTCCCAGCCCAGCGAGGCGAGATGGTCGACGACCCGCTGCCGCAGGGCCTCGGTGTCCTGGTCGGGCAGCGGCTCGGACATGAAGCCCGCGGCGATCCTCAGCTCGGAGTTGTCCCGTACGGGCATGACGCCGAAGCCGATGTCTTCGGCGCGGAGCCAGTACTGCCAGTTGTCGAGGTCCAGGAAGTTGTCGGCGCTGAAGACGGACAGATACATGCCCAGGTGACGGAGGAAGTCCGGTTCCGGGCCGAAGACCAGCCGGCGTACGCCCGAGTGCAGGCCGTCCGCGCCCACCACCAGATCGAAGGTGCGCGGGGCGCCGTAGGTGAACTCCACGTGCACACAGTCGTCGCGCTGCTCGAGGGCTCTGATGCTGTCGCCGTACACGAACTCGGTCCGGCCGCCCACGTGTTCGCTCAGCAGTCGCACCAAGTCCTCACGGAGCAGCTCGATGTCCTCGCTGTCGAGCCGGCCGCTGCTGTACGTGGCTTCGGTCGAGCGGTGGATCTCGTTTCCCTCCCCGTCGAGCACCGACATGCCCCGCATACGCGTACGGACCTGTCGTGCCCGGTCCAGGAGCCCCATGCGGTCCATGACGTCGAGGGCGGCACCGCGGACGTCGATGGCCTGGCCTCCCGGACGGGGCCGGGGCGCACGCTCGAGGACGGTGGGAGTCAGGCCGTGGCGGTGCAGCCAGTAGGCGAGTGCGGAGCCGGCGATTCCGCCGCCGGAGACAAGGACAGTCGTCATTTCGAGAACCCTTCATACGGTGTACGCGCAACTGAATGTACGCCGTACGCACCTGTCTGCCAACTGGCATTTTCAGGTCCTGTACTAGGTCAGAGACAGGATCGGAGCACTCTGCGCTGCTAGGCTCTGCACTAGTACAGCTACTGATCCCGGAAAAATCGACGGAGCGACAGCCACCATGGGCTCGGCACACTCATCCACCGGCCGCACCGGCCCGGACACCCCCGCCGAACCGCCTTTCCGGCGCATCGCGGCCGACATCGGACGCCGTATCGCCGACGGCGAGCTGGCGCCGGGCGACCGGGTGCCGTCGACCCGGCAGATCGCCCGCGAGTGGGGGGTGGCCCTCGCCACCGCGACCAAGGCACTGACGGTCCTGCGGCTGGAGGGACTGGTGGAGGCCAGGCCCAGGGTCGGCACCGTCGTCGCCGGGGGCGCGGGCGGAGGTTCCGGCCACCTCACGGGCAAGAGCGCCGTCGGCACGGGCGAACGCACGGGCCGGGGCGCATCCCGACCCGACGCCCCCGCCGGCACAACCACCCGGCCCGGCACCGCACCGACCGCAGCGTCCGCGTCCTCCGCGCCCACGGCGTCGCCCCGTCGCACACCCGGGCACTCGTCCGGACCCGGCGAGCGCGAACTGACCCGCGAACGGATCGTCCGCGCCGCTCTCGACATCGCCGACACGGAAGGGCTGGCCGCGCTGTCGATGCGCGGAGTCGCGGCGCGGCTGGGAGTCGCCGCGATGTCCCCGTACCGGTACATCACCGGCAAGGACGACCTCGTCCTGCTGATGGCCGACACCGCCTTCGGCGAGGAGGCCTACCCCGACTCACCGCCCGAGGGCTGGCGGGCTCGGCTGGAACTCGGTGCGCGCACCTTGTGGACGCTGTTCCGCCGCCACCCCTGGCTGGCCCAACTGAGCCCGCTCACAAGGCCGTTGCTGCTGCCGAACCTGATCGTCCACGCCGAGTGGCTGCTCGGCGCACTGGACGGACACGGTCTCGACGCCGTCGAGGTGTTTGACCTGCATGTGGTCCTCTACGGCTATGTCGAGGGCCTCGCGGTCAATCTGGAACGCGAGGCACAGGTCGCGTCCGCCACCGGTATGTCCGAGGAGCAGTGGATGGACGGGCAGCACACCCCGATGCGGGCCATCGCCTCGTCCGGCCGGTTCCCGGTGTTCAGCAGGATCATCGCGGCCTTCGACGACAACGGCGGGTACGACCTCCACCTCGACGCTCTGTTCGAACTCGGGCTCCGGTGCCTGCTCGACGGCTTCGCACACAGGCTCGAGGGAACCAGGGGGTAGGCCGCGCATGAGGTGAGCCGACCGGACCTGGTTCTCGCCACGGCGCGTTGTGAGCGACGCGCCTGTCGTTGTAGTGCGCGGCTGCAGCGACACGCGGCAGCGGGGAGGATCGCCGCCATGACCATCATGAAGACCGACAGGATCGAGATGGCCGGCAGCAGCGATGAGCGCCCCGCGTCGAATCCGCCCGTCAGGCCTTGCGCGCGGATTCGAGGTGGGCGAAGACCACGACGTTCTCCTTGTAGTCCTTGACCTTCCTGTCGTAGGCACCCCCGCAGGTGATCAGCCGCAGCTGGGCGGTCGGGGCGTCGTTGTAGACGCGTGCGTTGGGGAACTTAGCCTTGCTGAAGGATTCGACGGAGTCGACCTTGAACGTGGCGATCTTGCCGTCGGCACGGGTGATCTCGACCTTGTTGCCCTTCTTGAGCGCACTGAGGTTCACGAACACGGCGGGGCCGGTCTTCGTGTCGAAGTGGCCGGCGACGATGGCCGTGCCCCGTTCCCCCGGCGTGGCGCCGCCGTTGTACCAGCCCACCAGGTTCTTGTCGTTGGACGGCGGCGCGTTCAGCTGGCCCGATGTGCCGAGCGCCAGCGGGGTGAAGGGAGCGCTCACTGAAATGGCACGAATCCGGATCCGCTGGGGGACGGAACGGGGCAGCGCGGGGCCGGGACCGGCGGGCGGAGCAGCGGACGGTGCGGCTGACTGACCGGCGGCGGGAGCGGCGGTGGGCCCGACGACGGTGGGGGTGACGATCACCACGGGCCGGACCGGCTGCAGCTGGAGCGTCGTGGCGTCGAAAGAGCCGTAGACCAGAAGCACTCCCGCTCCCACAGTGGCGACGGGCCACAGCAGGGCCTGCCGGAGAGACGTGAGCGAGCCGACGAACGGCTGGGCGGGCTCTTCGGACGGCTGCCGGAATGTCATGTGCGTGCCTTTCAGTGCTCGGTGATCCGGCGTGATGACGCGGGGAAACGTCGGCGCCGCGGCCACCGTCCGGACCGGACGGTGGCCGCGACAACGCGGTGAGACGGCTGGAGAGAGGGCCGTGTCAGGCGCGGGCACCACCGGACGCGTTGCGACGACGCAGCTTGTACACGACGGCGCCGATGCCACCGAGCATCAGGATCGAACCGGCAGCCAGACCGCTGCCGGTCGAGGCAAGACCGCCACCACCGGTGTGGACGCCGCCGTTGGGCTTGTCGGAGTCGTCCTTGTCACCCTTGTCGTAGTCACCCTTGCCGTAGTCGTCCTTGTCGCCCTTGTCGCCCTTGTCGTAGTCGCCCTTGTCCCCCTTGTCACCCTTGTCGTAGTCGCCCTTGTCCCCCTTGTCACCCTTGTCGTAGTCCCCCTTGTCGCCCTTCTCCCAGTCCTTCTTGTCGCCCTTGTCGCCCTTCTCCCAGTCGTCACTGGTCACGAGGCCGGCAAGAGCACCGCCACCGGCCTTGACTCCGCCGTTGGGCTTGTCGGAGTCCTCCTTGCCGGAGTCACCCTTGTCGTAGTCGCCCTTGCCACCCTTGTCGTAGTCGCCGCTGTCGTAGTCGTCCTTGTCGCCCTTGTCGTAGTCGCCCTTGCCGTAGTCGTCCTTGTCACCCTTGTCGTAGCCGCCCTTGCCGTGGCCCTTGTCGTGGCCACCCTTGCCGTGCTCGCCCTTGTGACCCTTGTCGTGGTCGCCCTTGTCGTGGCCGCCCTTGCCGTAGTCGTCCTTCTCGTAGTCGTCCTTGCCGTAGTCGCCGTCGGCCACAACACGGGCAAGAGCGCCGCCACCGGTCTTGACGCCACCGCTGGGCTTGTCGTAGTCGCCCTTGTCGGAGTCGTCCTTGCCGTAGTCGTCCTTGTCACCCTTGTCGTAGTCCCCCTTGTCACCCTTGTCGTAGTCGTCCTTGTCGCCCTTGTCGTAGTCCTTCTTGCCGTGGCCCTTGTCGTGGCCCTTGTCGTGGCCCTTGCCCCAGTCCTTCTTGCCGTGCTCGTCCTTGTGGCCCTTGTCGTGGCCACCCTTGCCGTAGTCGTCCTGCTCGTAGTCCTTGCCGTAGTCGCCCTTGTCGTAGTCCTTCTCGTAGTCGCCCTTGCCGTAGTCGTCCTTGCCGTAGTCCTTCTCGTAGTCCTTCTCGTAGTCGTCCTTGCCGTAGTCGCCGTCGCGGCTGGAAGAAGAGCCGGCGGCGCCACGGTCATCAGCAACGGCGATGGCATAGGCGGCGGGAGCTGTGACCGACAGGACCGCAGTGACGGCGGCCGAAATCCACAGGGTGCGGGCAGAGCGCATGGATCCATTCCTTTCGCCGCGGACTGCGACGGCCGACACATCATCGGCTCATCGGATCGCAGTAGCGACTTCCCTCACCGTCAGCCGAATTCGGGGGACGCACCAATCGAGAACGCCGCATTCGAGCTACACCATGGGCTTTTCGAGTGGCGATCGGCCCGATAATCACCCATTGGACGGCCCCCCGAACCGAAGCCCGCGGCCACGAGCGGGAGGCGATAGCGCCCTCCGCCGCTCGCCCGCCGACAGAGACCCCGTCGCCAACGCGGTCGCTTAGCACGGCGACTGGTGCGACCTGACGGTCCGACGGCTTCGGCGTGTCGCGGGTGCCCCCGGCCTGTCGCCGCGCGTCCGGGCGCGCGTCTCGACCGTTCCCGGGCGTCCCGGCGCCGCGCCCCGGCACCCCGTGGGCGGTGCGTTTCAGGCCGCGCGCCCCGCGCGCGTCAGACGGTTCGCGTACGTCGACATCGTGTAGGCGCCGATACCGAGCACGACCTCCAGGGCGTTGCGTTCCGTGAAGCCGTACGAGAGGAATCGCCGCAAGTCGTCGTCGTCGACGGCACCCGCACCGGCAAGGACGGCGAGGGTGAAGCGCCGCACCTCCTCGAGCCGCTCGACGGGCAGCGGACGCCGGTCGCACAGTGCCGCGGCGAGCTCCTCGTCCGCACCGAGCGCGCGGAGCTTGCCGGTGTGCATCTCCACGCAGACATGGCAGTCATTGCGCACGGCGACGGTCATGATGACGACCTCACGCGCCACCGGCTCCAGTGTGCTGCGCTCGAAAGCGCCGCTGACGTGCAGGAATCCAGTGAGCAGTTCGGGTGCCCCGGCGAGCAGCGCCACGGCCTCCGGCAGATGGCCGAGGTTCCGGACGATCGCCTCCATGGCCTTGCGTGATGCCTGCGGAGCGGTCTCCAGGGTGTGCTCGGTGAACATGTCTCCCCCTCCTAGAATGGACAACATGGTTGACCAAAATAAAGTAAACCAGGTTGTCGAACCGGGCAAGGCGAACGGGCTCGCGGCACATGGCCGTGCTCGGCAGGGATACGAACTGCCGCTGCTCCTCTTCGCCGGCTTCCGCACCCTCATCGACCGCCTGCACTCCGAGCTGGCCCGTCAGGGCCATCCCGATCTCCGGCCCGTGCACGGCTTTGCGATGCAGGCGGTCGGGCTCGACGGACCCACCGCGAGCGAGGTGGGGCGACGGCTCGGGGTCTCCAAGCAGGCGGCGGGCAAGACCGTCGACCGCCTGGTCGCGCTGGGGTACGCGGAACGTACGGACGACCCCGCCGACGCCCGGCGCAAGACCGTCCGGCTCACCCCGCACGGTCTGGACGCACTGACCCGCTCGGCCGCGGTCTTCGACGAACTGCGGGCGGAGTGGGCACGGACCCTGGGCGCGGATCAGCTGGACCTGCTCGAGGACGGGTTGCGGGCGGTCGTGGCGGCAGACGCGCTCCGGCTCGACGCGGCGGGCTGGTTCGGCGGCATGTGAGGCGCGCGCCGCCTGCACACCACGGCACCTCACGCACCCACACGCGCGACCAGGTGAGCATCCTCTTGCCGGAGAGAACTCAAGGCAGTTGGCTTGGGGCCATGAAGTACACACAGCTCGGACGCACGGGACTCAAGGTCAGCCGGCTCGTCCTCGGCACCATGAACTTCGGACCCCAGACCGACGAGGCGGACAGCCATACGATCATGGACGCCGCGCTGGACGCGGGCATCAACTTCTTCGACACCGCCAATGCCTACGGCTGGGGTGCGAACAAGGGCCGGACCGAGAAGATCATCGGCAACTGGTTCGCCAAGGGCGGCGATCGCCGTGACAAGGTCGTCCTCGCCACCAAGGTGTACGCCAACATGGGCCTGGACGGCCCGGCCTGGCCGAATCACGACAAGCTCTCCGCTCTCAATATCCGCCGCGCCGTGGACGCGAGCCTCAAGCGGCTGCAGACGGATTACATCGACCTCTACCAGTTCCACCACGTCGACCGGGACACCCCGGTCGAAGAGATCTGGCAGGCCGTCGACGTCCTGATCAAGCAGGGCAAGATCCTCTACGTCGGCTCGTCCAACTTCCCCGGCTGGAAGATCGCACAGGCGAACGAAGTCGCGAGCCGGATCGGCATGGTCGGTCTGACCAGCGAGCAGTGCCTGTACAACCTCGCCGAGCGACGCGCCGAGATGGAGATCATCCCTGCCGCCCTGGAGTACGGACTCGGGGTCATCCCTTGGTCGCCGCTGCACGGAGGTCTGCTCGGCGGCGTGATCAAGAAGGAGGCCGAGGGGGGCCGGCGGGCCGAGGGACGGTCCGCGGCAGCGCTCACCGACACGTCCGTACGGGAGAAGGTGCAGGCCTACGAGGATCTGCTCGACAAGCACGGGCTGGCTCCGGGCGAGGTGGCCCTGGCCTGGCTGCTCACCCGTCCCGGGGTGACGGGTCCGATCGTCGGGCCGCGCACGGTGGATCAGCTGGCTTCCGCCCTGAGGGCGGTCGAGCTGGAGCTGGGCGAGGAGCTGCCGGCGGAGCTGGACGGGATCTTCCCCGGGCCCGGACCCTCGCCGGAGGCCTTCGCCTGGTAGGTGCGGGGCCACGGATCGGATCGGTCCGCTCCACCGGGTGCCGATGGACCTCATCGGGTGGCCGGTGCGCCTCATCGGGTGCCGTTCCCGGCTGCTCCGGCCGCCGGGAACGGGCTCCGGTGCCCTCACGCGGTCAGCGACCGCCGCTGGTCATCGCCCGAGCGCCGCCGCCACCGCCACGATCGCGAACATCAGCACGAGCACACCGGCCATGATCCGGTTCCTGGTCTTCGGGTCCACTCTTTGAGCCTAACCCGACCGGAAAGCCGCTCCGCCGTCCGGTGGTGCTCTCGCCCGGTCACCCGCCCCGAGCCGACAGCCCCGGGCACATGAAGGCCCCTGCCGCTCTTCGTGGAGCGGCAGGGGCCTCGACCACACGGAGGACACCGCCGATCAGCCCTCGTGGGACCGGCCTCGTCCGCGCCGAAGACATCGCGTGGTCGGACGGGCACGCCTATGCCGGGAGCTTCGACGCCATCTTGAACGTGTGGCTGGACGAAACGGGACGACGACCCCGGACCGTTCCGGCGAACGCCCCACGGTCATTGCGGACTGGAAGACGAGCCGGGCCATCCACCCGGACGTGGCTCTTCAGATGTCGGCGTACGCGCACGCTGACCGGCTGGTTGACGCTCAGGGCGTGAGCGTGCCCAAGCCCGACTTCGACGGGGCCTGCGTCCTGCACATCACGGACGAGACGTGGGCCTTAAAGCCGGTCCGCATCGACAGCGACGACGTGTTCGCCACGTTCCTGCGGCTCTGCGAGATCTTCACGTGGGACCGGTCCACGTCGAAGACGGTCATCGGCCGGGCGATCGCCCAGGCTGCCGGACAGCTCGTGACGGGCACCCAGCGCCGGGCCAAGTAGCCCATGCCCAACGCAGTACCGCCCCGGTGACTTCGGTTGCGGGGGGACCGGTGCTCACGCGCCGAGAGGCCAGTCCCCGACCGTCTCGTACCGGGGCTGCTCGCCCTCCACCCCACTCCTGGGCAGGTTGCTGCGGACGAGGAGCAGCTGGGACACCCTCCATGGCGTGCCCTCGAAACCGTCCAACTCGTCGGCGAACGGCCGCAGATCCTGATCGCCGCGTGTCCGGGCGATCGTCAGGTGCGCCTGGTAGCGGCGGTGCTCCTCCATCTCCACGCCCGCCCGCCGCGCGGCCGCGTCGGCCCGCTCGGCCAGCATGCGCATGGCGTCGATGTCCCCCGCCGCACCGATCCACAGGGCCCGGCGGCCGAAGTGACCGCCTCCGTGCAGCCGCAGCCGGAACGCCTCACTGCGGTGAGCGGCGCGCCCGAGCCGCTCCCGCAGATCGGGCAGGAGCGACTCGTCGACCTCTCCCATGAACGCGAGCGTGAAGTGCCAGCCCGGCCGCTCCGTCCAGCGCAGTCCGTCGGAGCCGGGCAGGGTGTGCAGCCGGTCGACGGCCGTGCCGAGTTCACGGAGGGCGTCTGCGGGCGGCACCACACCGGCGAAAAGTCTCATACGGCGAGTCTGGCAGCCCCGCCGGTGCCGGTGCAGGGACATCTCCCAGGGGCCCAGGTCCTGTCCGGGCTTAGGGGGTTTCTAACGGATCTCCGCGGCGTCGGAGATCCATCAGAAACCCCTAACCGGCGGCCCTTTCGGCGGCGCTCGCCTGCCATGCGCGTCCCATCGCCCGCAGCAGCGCCGGGTACACCCCCACGTACCGGAAGGGCCTGATGGCCGCCATGTACAGCGCGCCGAACAGTCCGTTCGGCTTCACCAGGACGGCCATCTGGCCGCGGAAGCCTCCGGCCCCGTCCGGGACCCAGCCGATGTGCATCACCCCGTGGACCGTCCGGTTGGCCATCTCGGCCACCCACTCGTCGTCCAGGCTGTAGACGGACGTGAGCGGAACGGTACGGGGGTCGGGACCCCGGGGGGCGTCGAGCAGATCCGCCGGCAGCCGGTCGCGCAGCGTCCCCACCCGGGAGCCGATGCCGGCGCCCGACGCGTCCCAGCCGAGCAGCTTCCCGAGCTTCCAGCGGATCGCGAAGAGCACGCGGTAGACGGGCGAGGAGACGGCCGCTTCGTCCGAGCCGTTCGTGATCTGGCGCACCAGGTGCGGCAAGTCGCCGGGACCGCCCGGTGTGGGCAGCGCCCACACGTCCTCGACGTGGAAGTCTCCGGCGATCTCGTGGATCCGCCATGGGCGGGACGTGTGCGCGGTCCTGGGGAGTCTCATGAGCCGGCTCCTGTCTATACGATGGCGTATAGATAAACCTAGACCGTTTGCACGGCACCGTCTATACGTATCCGTATAGACGGTGGAGGCGTGAGAGGAAACACACCATGGCCCTGGCCCGCACGCCCCGCGGCACATGGATCGAGGAGGGCATCCGGGCACTCGCCGCCGGCGGCCCGGAGGCCGTCCGGATCGAGTCGCTCGCGCAGTCGCTCGGCGTCAGCAAGGGCGGCTTCTACGGCTACTTCCGCAATCGGGCCGCGCTGCTCACCGAAATACTCGACACATGGGAGCGCGCGGTCACCGAGAACGTGATCGAGCGGGTGGAGAGCGGCGGCGGTGACGCCAGGGCCAAGCTGGTCCGGCTGTTCACCATCGCCGGCGCCGACGACACGATGACCGGCATCACCGCCGAACTCGCGATCCGCGACTGGGCCCGGCGCGACGAGCCCGTCGCGGAGCGCCTCCGGCGCGTCGACAACCGGCGCATGGCGTACATGCGCCGGTTGTTCGGCTCCTTCTGCCCCGACGAGGACGACGTCGAGGCCCGCTGCATGATCGCCTTCGCCCTGCGGATCGGCAACCACTTCATCGCGGCCGACCACGGCGCACGCGACCGCGCGCAGGTCCTGGAGATCACCCGGGAGTGGCTGCTGAGGTGAGGCCTCTCGAGGGGATCGAGGGGATCGAGGGGATGGTCGGGATAGCTGGGATGGCGCGGATAGCTGGGATGGCGCGGATCATGCGGATCACGCCGCGGCGGTGACTCGCTCGCGCGGTACGAAGCGGACGCGCGGCAGGCCCTGCCGCATGTCCACCCGCATCCGCAGACCGCCCACCCGTACCAGGATCAGGCCGATCACCGCCGCCGCGGCGATCGCGACCGCACCGCCCGTGGCGAAGCCGACACGGGCGCCGTAGGTGTCGGTGATCCAGCCGACGATGGGGGCGCCCAGCGGCGTACCGCCGACGAAGACCATCATGTAGAGGCTCATCACACGGCCCCGCATCGCCGGGTCGGTGGCCAGCTGGACCGAGGAGTTGGCGGTGACGTTGACCGTCAGACCGACCATGCCGAGAGGCACCAGCAGCAGCGCGAACAGCCAGAAGGACGGCGAGAGGGCCGCGGCGATCTCCAGGGCGCCGAACAGCGCCGCGGCGCCGACCAGCATCCTCAGCCGGGACGAGCCCCGGCGCGCCGAAAGCAGTGCACCCGCCAGGGAGCCCGCCGCCATCAGCGTGTTGAGCATGCCGTACGTGCCCGCGCCGGCATGGAACACCCCGTCGGCGAACGCGGTCAGCCAGATCGGGAAGTTGAAGCCGAAGGTGCCGATGAAGCCGATGAGCACGATCGGCCACACCAGCTCGGGGCGTCCGGCGACGTAGGCCAGTCCCTCGCGCAGCCGGACCGTGCCGCGCGGTGCGCCGGCGGTCTTGTGCAGCTCGCCGGTGCGCATCCTCAGCAGGGCGATGACGGGAGCCAGGAAGAACAGCCCGTTCAGCAGGAAGGCCCAGCCGCTGCCCACGGCGGTGATCAGGGCACCGGCGACGGCAGGGCCGACCAGTCGCGCCGACTGGAAGTTCGCCGAGTTCAGGCTGACGGCGTTGCGCAGCTGGGCAGGGCCGACCATCTCGGAGACGAAGGACTGCCGGGCCGGGTTGTCGACGACCGTGACCATGCCGAGCAGGAACGCGATCAGATAGACGTGCCAGACCTGCACATGGCCGGAGAGGGTGAGCACGGCGAGCGCGAGTCCGCACAGGCCGAGGGCGCCCTGGCTGAACAGCAGGATGCGGCGCTTCGGGTAGCGATCGGCGATGACGCCGCCGTAGAGGCCGAACAGCAGCATCGGCAGGAACTGCAGGGCCGTCGTGATGCCGACGGCCGCAGCGGAGCCGGTGAGGCTCAGGACCAGCCAGTCCTGGGTGATACGGGCCATCCAGGTGCCCGTGTTGGAGACGATCGCCCCGGTGAAGAACAGCCGGTAGTTGCGGACCTTGAGCGAGGAGAACGTCCCGGTGGGTGCGATGCTCCCCGCGGCCGGTGCCGTGGTGGCGGTGGCTGCCGTGGCGGCAGCCGTCTCCTGTGACGCGTTCGGAGTCGGAGTCGGGTCCGGGTTCGACGTCGGGTTCAGAATCGGGTTCGGGTTCGGGTTCGGGTTCGGTGCGGGTGCGGAGTCTGCTCCGGGTCCCGTACTCAAAAGCGTTCGCCTCCTTCGGCCGAGCGGGTGAGGTCTGGGGTCAGCCCCCGGACGGCGGGGTCAGATGTGCGAGCTTCTCCAGCACGGGGGCCGCTGCGCGCAGCTTGGCCCACTCGTCCTCGTCCAGACCCTCGGTGAGGGACGCCAGCCAGGCGTTCCGCTTGCGACGGCTCTCCTCGAGCATGGCCTCGGCCTGCTCGGTCTGGCTGACGACCTTCTGCCTGCGGTCGTCGGGGTGCGGCTCCAGCCGGACCAGGCCCTTGGATTCCAGCAGTGCCACGATGCGGGTCATCGAGGGCGGCTGCACATGCTCTCTGCGGGCCAGCTCACCGGGGGTGGCGGAACCGCAGCGGGCCAGGGTGCCGAGCACCGACATCTCGGTCGGGCTCAGCGATTCGTCGACGCGCTGGTGCTTCAGGCGCCGGCCCAGCCGCATCACGGCGGAACGAAGGGCGTCCACTGCGGCGGCGTCCTCCGGCGGCAGGGCTGCCGGAGGCAGGGGGCGGGAAAGGTCAGGCATGTTCATTAGCGTAACTCATTACACAGCCTAAATACCAACCGGTTTCCCATGTCGGGGAGAGCGGTCAGGGCGTCACCCATATGGGTGAGAGGGGCCGGGAAAGTGACGCACCGGCCGGTTCCGGCCAGCGACGCTGGCCGGTATGGCATCGACAGTACTCAGCCTGCGGATGGACGAGGAGCTGCTCGATCGGCTCCGGCGGCATGCCGCCAGACGCGGCATGAGCGTCCAGGACTACGTGGTCCGGACGCTCATGCGCGACGACTTCGACGAACGCTTCAAGGCGGCCGTCGACGAGACGGAGAGGTTCTACGGCCGCGGCCCCACCGCTCGGGAGCGGCGCCGCCCCGCCTGACCGGCCGGTGGGCCCGGGACGACGCCGCCCGTCCGAAGAGCCCGGGCCCGGCGCCCCCGGCACCGGGACCTCTGGGCCGACCTCACCCGATCAGGTGAGTCCGAGGGCGGGCATGGCGTAGAAGAAGACGAACACCGCCGAGACGACGTACATCGCCACCGGCACCTCACGGCCGCGGCCCGCCGCCAGCCGCAGCACGCTGAAGGCGATGAAGCCGATGCCGATGCCATTGGTGATCGAGTACGTGAACGGCATCATCACCATGGCCAGGAACGCCGGAACCGCGATCGTGTAGTCGCTCCAGTCGATGTCCCTGACCGAGCCCGCCAGGATCAGGAAGCCGACCGCCAGCAGCGCGGGCGTCGCCGCCTGGGACGGCACCATGGTCGCGAGGGGCGTGAAGAACAGCGCCACAGCGAACAGCCCGCCCGTGACGACGGACGCCAGACCCGTACGGGCACCCTCGCCGACGCCCGCCGTGGACTCCACGAAGCAGGTGTTGGCGGAGGACGAGGTCGCCCCGCCCGCGGCGACCGCGATGCCGTCGACGATCAGCACCTTGTTGATCCCGGGGAACTCACCCTTGTCGTCCATCAGCTTCGCCTCGTCACCGACGCCGAGGATCGTGCCCATCGCGTCGAAGAAGCAGGACAGCAGTACCGTGAAGACGAAGAGCGCGCCCGTGAGCAGGCCGACCTTCCCGAAGCCGCCGAACAGGCTGACCTGTCCGATCAGACCGAAGTCGGGCGTCGCCACCGGATTGCCCGGCCACTCGGGCACGGTGAGGCCCCAGGCCTGCCCCGGCAGCCCGGCGATCAGCTGGATGGCGACGGCGACGACCGTCATCACGACGATCGAGATCAGGATGGCGCCGGGCACCTTGCGGATGATCAGCGCGAGGGTGAGCAGCGTGCCCAGCACGAAGACCAGCACCGGCCAGCCGCTGAGGTGGCCGGTGAGGCCGAGCTGCAGCGGGACGGTGGTGTGGGCGGCGTCGGGGATCCGGGAGACGAAGCCCGAGTCGACGAGGCCGATCAGCATGATGAAGAGGCCGATGCCGATGGCGATGCCCTTGCGCAGGCCGACCGGCACGGCGTTCATCACGCGTTCCCGCAGGCCCGTCGCAACCAGCAGCATCACCACGATGCCGGCGAGGACGACCAGGCCCATCGCGTCGGGCCAGCTCATCCGGGGGGCGAGCTGGAGCGCGACGACGGTGTTCACACCGAGCCCCGCGGCCAGTGCGATCGGGACGTTGCCGATGACCCCCATGAGCAGGGTGGTGAGCGCCGCGGTGAGCACCGTGGCGGTGACCAGCTGGCCGCTGTCGAGCTGGTGCCCGTACATGTCCTTCGCGCTGCCGAGGATGATCGGGTTCAGCACGATGATGTAGGCCATCGCGAAGAAGGTGGCGAAGCCGCCCCGGACCTCACGGGCGACCGTGGAGCCGCGCTCGGAGATCTTGAAGAAGCGGTCGAGCGGGGCGAGAGGGGCACCGGGACCGGAATCCGGCTGCTGCGGCAGCCGTACGTCCTCGGGGGCGGTGGCCGTGGGGGGCATGCGGGACCTCGTCGATGATTCTTGCCGGTGTACTCGGATGTTCATACGAAGGATTCCGGCCGGACACAAACCGCTTCAGTATGAACGTATAAGGGGAAGATCGGTATCTCCGCGCGTAGACACCAACGGCGGCAGGCGGGACACCGGCCGTGAAGGGGGCGGGGAAGCGGTCGCCGAGGGGACGAGGGGCCCCGAAGGCAGCCCCCTACACTGGCCGTATGGCGAAGTGGACCCCCAAGCACGAGGCACCGGAGCCCCTGGAGGGGCCCGTCGTCGCCACCATCACCGGCGGCACGATCATCTGGTTCGTCCTGTTCCTCGTCCAGGTCCCCTTCTACGGCTGGTTCGCCGACCGCGACCTGACCTGGTGGGTGTGGACCTGCCTGGCCGGCGGGGGCCTCGGCCTCATCGGTATCTGGTACGTCCGCAAGCGGGACGCGGCGATCAGGCGCGCACAGGCGGCCGCCGACGACGTCGTCCGGGACGGCCACCCCGCTCCCCCCACGGCCTGATCTCCGCCCGCCTCGGCGGGTGAACGCACCCCCGCCGCCGTAACGTCGAGAGCATGACGCAACGGGCTGGGCCCGACGGCCCCGAGCCGACCGGCCGGGCCCTCATCGACGCGGGCGCGGAGCTCGATCCCGTACACCCCGTCAAACCCCCCGTGTTCCACCATCCGGGCGGGCTCACCGCCGCGGAGGTGGGCGAGCGGGTCGCACGCGGCGAGGTCAACGACGTACCCGTCCGCAGCAGCCGCTCCACCGTCGACATCGTCCGCGGCAACGTCTTCACCCGGTTCAACGCGATCATCGGCGTGCTGTGGGTGATCATGTTCCTGGTCGCCCCGTTCCAGGACACCCTGTTCGGCTTCGTCATCCTCGCCAACACCGGCATCGGCATCATCCAGGAACTCCGCGCCAAGAAGACCCTCGACGGACTCGCCGTCATCGGCGAGGCGAAGCCCACCGTGCGGCGCGACGGGGTCGCCACCGAGGTGCCCACCTCCGGGATCGTGCTCGGCGACCTCGTCGAGCTGGGACCCGGCGACAAGGTCGTCGTCGACGGCGAGGTGGCCGAGGCCGACGGTCTGGAGGTGGACGAGTCCCTGCTGACCGGTGAGGCGGACCCGGTGCTGAAGCGGCGCGGCGACCCGGTCATGTCCGGCAGCTTCGTCGTCGCGGGCGGCGGCGCCTTCACCGCCACCAAGGTCGGGCGGGAGGCCTACGCGGCCCAGCTCGCCGAGGAGGCCTCCCGCTTCACGCTCGTCAGCTCCGAGCTGCGCTCCGGCATCTCCACGATCCTCAAGTACGTGACGTGGATGATGATCCCGACCGCGATCGGCCTGATCATCAGCCAGCTGGTGGTCAAAGGCGACAACATCAAGGACTCGATCGCCCGAACCGTGGGCGGCATCGTCCCGATGATCCCCGAGGGCCTGGTGCTCCTCACCTCCGTCGCCTTCGCGATCGGGGTCATCCGGCTCGGCCGAAAGCAGTGCCTCGTCCAGGAACTGCCCGCGATCGAGGGCCTCGCACGGGTCAACGTCGTCTGCCTCGACAAGACGGGCACCCTGACCGAGGGCGGCATGGACGTCACCGGACTGCGCACCCTGGGCGGCTTCGACGAGGCGTACGTCCGCAGGGTCCTCGGCGCGCTCGGCGAGTCCGACCCCCGCCCCAACGCCTCGCTCCAGGCGATCATCGCGGCCTACCCCGACAGCGACGACTGGCGCTGCACCCGGTCGCTGCCCTTCTCCTCCGCCCGCAAGTACAGCGGCGCCACCTTCAGCGAGGGCGACGGACAGAGCTCCACCTGGCTGCTCGGCGCGCCCGATGTGCTGCTGGCCGGGGAAGACCCGGTCCTCGCCGACGTCGGCACGCTCAACGAGCAGGGCCTGCGGGTACTGCTGCTCGCCCGGGCGGCCCGGGAGCTGGACGCCCCCGAAGCCGCCGCCGGCGCCCGCCCCGCCGCTCTGGTCGTCCTCGAACAGCGGCTGCGGCCCGACGCGGCGCAGACACTCGCCTACTTCGCGGACCAGGACGTCGCGGCGAAGGTCATCTCCGGAGACAACGCCGTGTCGGTGGGCGCGGTCGCCGGGAAGCTCGGACTGCCCGGCGCGGCGCACACCGTCGACGCCCGCCGGCTCCCCGCCGACCGGACCGCCATGGCGGCCGAGCTCGACGCGAACGCGGTGTTCGGCCGGGTCACCCCGCAGCAGAAGCGGGACATGGTCGGCGCCCTCCAGTCCCGCGGCCACAACGTCGCCATGACGGGCGACGGCGTCAACGACGTCCTCGCCCTCAAGGACGCCGACATCGGGGTCTCCATGGGCTCGGGCTCCGAGGCGACGAAGGCCGTCGCCCAGATCGTCCTGCTCAACAACAGCTTCGCGACACTGCCGTCCGTGGTCGGCGAGGGCCGCCGGGTCATCGGCAACATCACCCGCGTGGCGACCCTCTTCCTGACGAAGACGGTCTACTCCGTGCTGCTGGCGATCCTCGTGGTCTGCTGGCAGGTGGAGTACCCCTTCCTGCCGCGCCATCTGACGCTGCTGTCCACCCTCACCATCGGTGTGCCGGCCTTCTTCCTCGCCCTCGCCCCCAACAAGGAACGCGCCAGGCCCCACTTCGTACGCCTCGTCATGCGGTACGCGATCCCCGCCGGCATCATCGCGGCGGCCGCCACCTTCACCACGTATCTGCTCGCCCGCTCCTACTACAGCGGGCCCGGCGCCCTCGAGGCGGAGACCAGCGCGGCCACGCTGACACTGTTCCTGGTCGCCCTGTACGTGCTGGCGATCATCGCCCGCCCCTACACCTGGTGGCGGCTCGGCCTGGTCCTGGCGATGGGCCTGGGCTTCCTGGTCGTCCTGGTCGTGCCCTGGCTCCAGGACTTCTTCGCGCTGAAGCTCGTGGGCACGACCATGCCGTGGACGGCGGTGGCGGTCGCGATGGTGGCCGCGGGGGTGCTGGAGTTCGCGTGGCGCTGGGTGGATCGGCGCGTTCCGGCGTAGGCGGTGCTCGGTGCCCGGGTTGCGCCCGGGGTGTCCGTCCTCAGGCGGCGGACGGCCTTGGGGTGTGCCGGTGTCTTGGCGGCGCCCGGGGTGTCCGTCCTCAAGTGCCGGACGGGCTGGTGTGTGCCCCCTACCGTTGCGGCACCCGGGGTGTCCGTCCTCAAACGCCGGACGGGCTTGGGTGTGTGGCCGGTGCGACCCTGCACCGCCCCACCCCGGGCCGCCTGCCGACTGCGGGAAGGGGGGACGCGGAGGGATCGTGTCCGGGACACTAAAACGTGATTTGTGTCGCGCAACACAGGCGATGCCGCAACGGCAGGGGTAAGGCGCGACGTAAATCATGCCGTCCAGGTCGCGAGGCCCGCAGCGGCACCCAACCCGCACCCCACGCCCCGGGCACGCCCCACACCCCAAGCCCGTCCGGCGTTTGAGGACGGACACACCGGCCACGCCCACGCCAGAGGGCACACACCAAAGGCCGTCCGCCGCTTGAGGACGGACACCCCGGGCGCCAACCCGGGCACCGGCAACCCACCCGGCACCGCCCACCGCAGCGCCGCCGCTCAGTCGAACCAGCGGTCCCTCGCCAGTTCCTCCGTCCGGGAGGGGTCCTCCAGCAGGGCCGCGACCTCGAAGCGGCGCGGCCACTGGCCCGCCGCCCAGGCCAGGCCCGCGGCGACACCCTCCAGGGTCGCGGCGTGGATGACGCCGTCGGGCGTGCGGCGCCAGTCGAGTTCGACGCCGCCTGCCAGGAGCTCCTCGTGCTCGATGTACGAGTGCGGGGTCGCCGGGCCCAGCAGGGCGTGCACCGACGGCGGTACGTCGTGTTCCTCGCCCACCGTGGTCACCTCGGCCTCGACCGCCTCGCCGAGCCGCCCGACCTGGAACAGCTCCGCCAGATCCGCCGCACGGTCCGGGGAGACCGGCAGCAGCGGGCGGCCCGCCGTCAGCGGCAGCAGATCGGGCGCGTCGGCGACCAGGGCCTCCGAGGCGTCCACCACCCGCACCTCGCCGTCCACGACCGCGCGCAGCTCGTCGGGGAGCGTCACCTGCTCGGGGTCGAGGTCGGCGAGCGCGGTGTAGAGGGCGTGCAGCTGGGAGGCGCTGACCGGGCGGCCGGGGTCGGCGAGCCGGCCCAGCAACTCGGCCGCACCGCCCGGCTCGTCGAGGAGCGCGGCGACGGAGGTGCGTACCCCCAGGGCGTGCAGGACCTGTTCATCCTCGAAGCCCGTCGCGTCCGCCGAGTCGTACAGCCCCACCAGCAGCGGGTCCCCGCCGGCCGCCCTGAGTCCGGCCGGACGCCGGCCGTCGAGGACCGGGTGGTCCCGCAGCCACCAGGCCGTGTACGGGCGGACGGTCTCCGTCGTACCGTCCGGCAGCAGCACCCTGACCGGCTGGGTGAGCGCGTCCCGCAGCGGCGGCTGCGCCAGCAGGGCGAGCGTCTGCGGCCATCTGTCGTCGTCGACCAGATCCAGGTCGCGGACGGCGACGATCTCCGTGGCGACCGGCGGCACCGGGGTCTCGGGCAGCCGGTCCAGTACGTCCTCGCACCACACGTCGACCACGTCGAGCAGGCCCGCGTCGTCGGGCTCGGGGAAGTCCCCTTCACGGGGCTCCAGTTCATCGGGATCGAGCACGACGTCGGTGGCCCGCACCAGGGCGAAGTTCGCCAGCACCCCGCAGGCGGCGAGCGGCTGCTCTCCCCAGCGATCGGCGAATTCGGCGTCGACGAGGGCGAGTTCGTCCTCGCGCATCACGGACGCGAAAGGGCTTCCCGGAAGCACGAGTTCACCGGCGGGGGCGAGCTCGCCGTCCTCGTCGGGCAGGGCGAGCGCGCCCAGCCAGGGCTCGTCGCCGGGCTCCAGACCCGCGTCCCGCACCAGGGCAAGCACGATCTCCGCGAGCTCCTCGCTGTCCGGTGTGTCACCCTCCTCGTCCCACAGTGCGTCCCCGTCCTCGAGCGACGCCGCGACCGCGACCCGCACCTGCGGCGTCGTCAGCACCGCTCGGGGCGTCGCGGGCAGCGCTCCGAGCTTCTCCAGCAGGGGGTGGGCGGCGTCCGGGTGGGCCACCTTCAGCCCGAACCGGGCCAGCCCTGCGGGCGTTTCGGGCGTCGGCAGCAGGATCTGGCGCGGGCCGATCGTGGTGCGGGTGCGCCGGGGCCCGGGCGCCTCGTCCGTGTCTCCTGCGTCCCTCTCGTCGTATGCCCTGCCACCCGGAGCCGCGAGCGGCACCGGCAACCCCGAGAGCCGCTCCGGGTCCACACCGGCGAGGCTGTCGTACAGGCTCCACCACCACGACGGGTCGCGCTCGATCCCGGCGAGCCGGTCGATCGCCTCGGTCAGCGGGACGCGTGCGACACCGAGCGTACGCAGCTCCACCCGCCGCTCGAGACCGGCCGGCAGCAGCGTCGGCAGCACGTCCGCCAGGACGCGTACGGTCTCGGCGCCCGCGCCCTCGACGACCTCGGCCTCCAGGGGGCGCAGGGCCACCACGTCGTCCGCCGACAGGGCGGCGGGGGCGGCCGGGGCGAGGAACGCGGTGCGGGGCAGCAGTTCGAGGATCGCCGCCCGCAGGGTTCCGTCCAGCTCGCCCTTGCCGAGCGGGCCGGGGACCAGATCGATGGTGCCGGTGCTCACGGGCTGCCACTCGCCGAGGAGTTCGGCGTACGCCTGCGCCGCACGCTGCACCAGGAAGTCGCTGAGCGGACCGGGCGCATGGTGCCGGCGGGCGGTGTCGAGCGGGAGGGTCGCGATGAGCAGGGCGGGCACCCCGAGGGGTTCGTCCGTGGGCGTCGGGGCGTGGACGACGGGCGCGGTGGCCGGATAGACCGGTGCCCCTTCGCCGTCCACGGGCACGGCCCAGGTGACGCTCCAGTGCGGGCGCAGCCGCTCCTCGACGGGGCGGTCGGCGAGGAGCGCGGGGTCGATGGTTCCGTGGTGGGTGACGACGCGCCAGCGATTGACGCCGGTCACGCTGTCCTCGACATGGACGTACGGGCCCTGCTCGGAGCGGCGCAGCGTCCTGGTGCCGTCCGGGGTCTCCACGACGACCTCTTCGAGGCCGGGGAGGGCGAGCAGCAGCGCGTCGTCGACGCCGGTCAGCAGCCGTCCGACGAGGTCTTCGGCGGTGCCGTCGCGCAGGGGCAGGATCACGACGGTGTCGTAGCCGTCGGGGGCGGTGCCCTCGGCGGGCAGCGGAAGCCGCAGCAGGGGTACGTGGCCGTCGCGGCGGCGCAGCTCGTCCCCGAGGCCGGGGCTGGCCTGGGCGGCCTGCTGGGCGAGTCCGCGCGCCTCGGCGAGCGACCACCTGACGCCGCCGTGCCGGCCGACGACGGCGGGCTCGTCGCTGACGGCGAGCACCGCGGCGAAGCCGACACCGAAGCGGCCGACCACGCCCTGGTCGTGTTCCCGCTTTGCGGAGGCGCGCAGAGTGCTGAGCGACTCGACTCCGGCGGCGTCCAGGGGCGCGCCGGTGTTGGCGGCGACGAGGGTGCCCGCGCGCAGGGTGAGCCTGAGCCGACCGGGCACACCGGCGCGGGCGGCCGCGTCGGCGGCGTTCTGGGCGAGCTCGACGACGAGGCGGTCACGGTAGCCGCCGAGGGCGAGGTCCTCCTCGGCGTTGGCATCCTCCCGGAACCGCGCGGGGCTCGCGCCCCACGCGTCGAGCACCCCGCGCCGCAGCCGTGCCGTCCCGAACGGGTCGGCCCCCTCGGTCGTCCTGACGCTCACGCCTGTCTCCGCTCTCTTCTGTCCCTGATACCGGTGTACCTCTGACCGCGTACCGGTGCGGCCCGAAGGTACCGCGTCGGACGGCTGGCTCCGGTCGTGTGTCTGCCCTGCGGACGCGGAAAGAACCGCGGAGACAGCCGCACGGGCACTGCGGAGGCCACTGCGTCGGGGACGCGGAGAAAATCGACGTGCCGGTGTACGGGATCGGCGCCGCTCGCCCACGTGGGTGCGGTGCGCGGCAGGCCCCGGAGACACACCGGCGCTCGCCGGGAGTGGCCCGGCGACACCTCTCGGCTCCGCACCGGGCCGTTCCAGGTCCTGTCCGCCCGGACATCACGACGTCCTGTCCGGGCGGACAGGACGTCGTGCTGTGGCCGGGACCTATCCGGTCGTGGCGAAAGGCCTAGGGGGTTTCTGATGGATCTCCGTGGAGGAAGGAGCGGCGCCCGGTGCGTGCTCTCGGAGTGCCGGCTGGAAGCCCTCGTACTGGACGTACTTGGGCTTTCGGCCGGTGCGGCGAGTGGGGGTACCTCCCACGCCGTAAGACCGTGGGGGCGTGCCGGGCGTCGCGACGCCGCGGAGGTCCGTCAGAAGCCCCCTAGTGCTGTGGCCGGATAGGTTTGCCGGGAAGCTCGCGGCGTCCTGTGCGGTGTATCGCCAGGCGGAGAATCGGCCTTGTACTGGATGTACTCGGGTGATTCGACAACGCAGCGAGACGCCGTGCAGGGCGCCGCGAGCCGGTGAACCTATCCGGTCACAGCACTAGCTGTGACCCAGGTCGTCCGGGGACGCCGCATCCGCGTGGTCCGGCACCGACCCGCTGTCCGGAGCCGGCCGCAGCGGGAACTCGTCCGGCCGCATCGAGTCCAGCACCGGTGCCGCCGGACGCGGCGGCTTCGGCATCACCGCGGCCTCGGAGTGCCCCCCGCAGCCGTACGTGAGCGACACGACCCGCCCGTCGGCCGGTGCGAACTCGTTGGCGCACACCCCGAACGCCTGCTTCAGCGATCCGCTGAGCGGCATCAGGAACGCACAGGACACACAGGTCGCCGGCGCCGCCTGCGCCATCGGGGTCTTGGCGCCGTACGCCTCCTCCCACCGGTCCGCGGCGATGTGCAGCCCGTACCGCGACAGCACCCTCGCCCGCCGCATCCCGAGCTCATCCGCGACCGCGCCGATCGCGCCGCGCGACGGGGCGCGCGAGACGATCTCCGCGTCCTCCGCGTCGACCCTGTCGGCCATCTCGTCCGAGACGTCGGAGTTCGGCGGCGGCGCGTCCTCACCCGAGTAGCCGGGCTCCAGACGGAGGTCCTCCGCCTCGGTGGGGAGCAGATCGCCGGGACCCAGGTCACCGGGCCGCAGCCGTTCGCTCCAGGGCACCCACTCCGGAGCGAGCAGCGCGTCGGTGCCCGGCAGCAGGACGGTTTCGTCGAGCGTGACGGCCTTCGCGCGGGACGCCCTGGCGACCGTCACCGCCCAGCGCCAGCCCCGGTACCCCGGTTCCTTGCATTCGAAGAGGTGGGTGACCACACGGTCGCCCTCGGACACGACGGAGACGTGCTCGCCCACCACCCCCGGCGCCGCCGCTTCCTCGGCCGCCGCCCGTGCGAGGTCTACCGCCTCGGCGCACAGACGGTCGGGGGTACGGCTTCGCGTCGTCGCAGCACTCACAGGTCTCGCTTCTCTCCTACGCCGTCTCACGGGTGCGCGCCGGCCGGGCCGCGATGTACGGGCAGCGGGCGGAGCGGCTGGAAACCTCCGAGAACCTGAGGTACTGGAGGAGCGCCGCATCGACGTCCGCGCCCGGGCAACCAGTCCCGTGCACACCTACCATCACCCATTCTGCGGGATGACGAAGAGGCGCGCGGCCGGGAACTACCGCCGGTGGCGCGCTACGCACGCTACCCCCTCCGTGGCGCGCCGCCCACCTGCCCGTCCGAATCCCGGTTCCGAGCGAAGGTGCGTAGGGCACTATGACGAGGTGACAGCCGCGAGGTCGTCCCCCGTGTCCGGGCCGCTGAGCAGGGCGGCTCGGTCGGTCGGCCGTGCCCTGCACCTGCCGTTCACCGGCGCGGCGAGAGGAATCCGCCGGGCCACCCACGCCCATGGCGCCGGGGAATCGGGGCTCGGCAAACTCATCGAGCTCCACGCGGTCAACGGCGCGGGGGACGTCATGATCACCGTGGCGCTCGCCTCCACCGTGTTCTTCGCGGTTCCCACCGACGAGGCCCGCGGCCGGGTGGCGCTCTATCTCGCCATCACGTTGGCCCCGTTCGCTCTTCTCGCCCCCGTCATCGGCCCTTTGCTGGACCACATCCCGCACGGCCGGCGCGCCGCGATGGCCGGCGCGATGATGACCCGGGCGGTGCTGGCGCTCACCATGTCCGGCGCGGTCGCCACCGGGGGGCTGGAGCTGTACCCGGCGGCGCTGGGCGTCCTCGTGGCGTCGAAGGGGTACGGGGTCGTGCGCAGCGCCGTCGTGCCACGCCTGCTGCCACCGCGCTTCGCCCTCGTGAAGGCCAACTCTCGGGTGACCCTCGCCGGTCTGGTCGCCACCGGCGTCGCCGCACCCGTCGCGGTCGGGCTGCAGCAGATCGGGCCCGCGTGGCCGCTGTACGGGGCCTGCGCCATCTTCGTCGCCGGCACGTTCCTGGCGTTCACCCTCCCCCACAAGGTCGACTCGGCGAAGGGCGAGCACAAGGCGCACATGCTGACGCACGGCGAGCGCAAGCCGAGCCTGCGGACCGTCGGACCCTCCGTGCTGCACGGGCTGCAGGCGAACGCGGCGCACCGCATGCTCTCCGGGTTTCTGATCTTCTTCCTGGCATTCCTGCTCCGGGTGCATCCGCTGGCCGGGCAGAGCGGGGCGGCGTCGCTGGTGATGGTGGGCATCGCGGCGGGCGTGGGCAATGCGTGCGGTACGGCGATCGGTGCGTGGGTGCGGCACCGCCCGCCGGAGATGATCATCGCCGCCGGGCTGACCCTCGCCCTGTCGGCCGCGGTGCTCGCCGCGGTCTTCTTCAGCCCGCTCATGGTGGCGGTGCTGGGCGCGGTCGCGGGGCTTACGCAGGCGCTGTCCAAGCTGTCGCTGGACGCGATGATCCAGCGGGACGTCCCGGAGGCGGTGCGCACCTCGGCGTTCGCCCGTTCGGAGACGCTTCTGCAGATGGCGTGGGTGGTGGGCGGCGCGATCGGGATCGCCCTGCCGCTGAACGGCGTGGTGGGCATGTCGGTGGCGGCGGCGATCCTCGCGACGGGCGCGGCGCTGGCCATGCACGGCCTGCTGGTGGCCTCACGGCGGTCCCTGCCGCCCCCGCGCCGGGTGAGCGCGGCTCCGCGGGTCCGGTGACGGACCGGTGCGGGCACGGACCGCACGGGCACGAAGCGGCGCGGGCACGCCGCACGGGCACGGGCACGGGCACGGGCACCAACGAAACCGCGGCGAAAACACGGACGAAACCGTGCGGAACACACAGAACACGGAGCGCGTGGAAACACGCGGAGGCCCCCGGGTTCCGCCCGTACCGCGGCCGCCGGACGCGGGGGCCGGCCGAAGGACGCAGCGCCACGCCGCACCCCCGCGCTGCGGGACACCGGGGGCCCGATAGCCTTCGGGCCATGACCGTTGCGTTCTCTTCCGGCAAGCACCGCCGGGCCGCCGCCGCCCTCGGTGCCGTGTCCGCCGGCCTCCTCGTACTCTCCGCCTGCGACAAGCCGACGCCGCTCGCGACCGTGACGGTCGGTACGGAATCGGTCAGCACCGAAGCGGCCTGCTACAACGACGGCAAGGCCATCAAGGAATCGCTGATCCAGGGCTGCCTCAACAAGAAGGGCGGCGAGACCATCAAGGTCAGCTCGGACGACCGGGTCCGCTTCGGCGTGGAGCCCGAGGTGGCCAAGAACGGCTGGACGCTGTTCATCGGCGGCCAGCAGGCCGAGCAGGAGCCGTACCACAAGACGTACCGGTCCATCCCCGCCAGTGCGTTCTTCGCCGCCCAGGGTGAGGCGACCGACACCGCGCAGGTCAGCATCGTGGAGACCACCGGCAAGAAGCTGACCGGCATCTGGCACTTCACGCTGAAGAAGGACTGAGCCGGCCGGGCTCGCCCCCATGCATGTACTCGTCGTGACCGCGGTGCCGGCGGAGGCGGATTGCGTGGCCGCCGGGCTGGTGTCCGCGGGCGCCCGTGCCGAGGTCGCCCATGTCGCGGGTGCTTTCACCGGAATCGTTTCCGCGCAGCAGCCGCACCGGTACGGGCTCGGGTGCGAAGGCGGCCGCGGTGTGGCCTTCGACGTGCTGTCCGCGGGCGTCGGCCCGGCCGCCGCGGCGGCCGCCACGGCGACGGCGCTGACGGCGGCGGTGTACGGGAGTGCCGTGGGCCCAGGGCCGGACGGACCCGGATACGGCCTCGTGGTGTCCGCCGGTATCGGGGGCGGCTTCCCGTCGGCGGCCCCGCTCGGTGCGCTCGTCGTCGCGGACGCGATCGTCGCCGCCGACCTGGGAGCCGACACGCCCGACGGGTATCTCGCCGTCGACGAACTCGGCTTCGGGCGTTCCGTCCACGTCCCGTCACCCCGCTCGGCACGCATCGCCGAGGTCCTGGACGCGGTGTACGCGCCGGTGCTCACCGTGTCCACGGTGACCGGGACCGCCGCCCGGGCCGCCGAGCTGACCGCACGTCACCCCAGGGCCGCCGCCGAGGCGATGGAGGGCTTCGGGGTCGCGGAAGCGGCAGCCGCCCGGGGCGTGCCGGTCGTCGAGATCCGTTCCGTGTCGAACGCCGTCGGCCCGCGCGACCGCGGCTCCTGGCGGATCCGCGAGGCCCTCGACGCCCTGCGGGACGCTTTCGCCCTGCTCGGACCGGTCTTCGAGGAGGAGGCCCCATGACCACCCTCAAGATCGCCTATTCGCCGTGCCCCAACGACACGTTCGTCTTCGACGCATGGACCCACGGCCGGGTCCCGGGCGCGCCCCGCCTCGATGTGACCCTGGCCGACATCGACCTCACCAACGCCATGGCCGAGCGCGGCGAGTTGGACGTGCTGAAGGTCTCGTACGCCGTGCTGCCCTACGTCCTCGACAAGTACGCCCTGCTGCCGTGCGGCGGCGCGCTGGGCCGGGGCTGCGGGCCGCTCGTGCTGACCCGCGAGCCGGGCACCGGGGACGCGGCGCAGCTCGCGGGGAAGACCGTCGCCGTGCCGAGCGAGCGCTCGACGGCGTATCTGCTGTTCAGGCTGTGGGCGGCGGACGCCGTCCCCGAGGGTGTGGGCGGGATCGTCGTCCTGCCCTTCCACGAGATCATGCCTGCGGTCCGGGACGGCAAGGTGGACGCGGGCCTGGTCATCCACGAGGCGCGCTTCACCTATCCGGACTACGGGCTGCACTGCCTCGCCGACATGGGCGAGCACTGGGAGTCCACGACCGGGCTGCCGATCCCGCTCGGCGCGATCATCGCCAGGCGCTCGCTCGGCGCCGCGACCCTGGCAACACTGGCCGAATCAGCTCGTGCGTCAGTGCGCATGGCGTGGGACGACCCGGTCGCGTCACGGCCCTATGTGCTCGAACACGCCCAGGAGATGGACCCGGTCGTGGCCGACCAGCACATCGGTCTCTACGTCAACGAGTTCACGGCCGACCTGGGAGAGCACGGATACGCGGCCGTCCGGGGGCTGCTGACCCGAGCCGCCGCCGAGGGCCTGGTGCCCCCGCTGGCACCGGACGCGCTCGCCTTCCCCTGACGACGGGCAGCACGGCTCCCCGACGGTGTGCGGCAGGGTGCACACGACGGGCGTGTGACGGCGCACGACAACGAACCGGCCGAGGGGCGCTGCGCCCCTCGGCCGGATTCATGTCATCGCCGCGCTGTTCCGGACAGGCGACCTATGGCCTAAACGTCGAGCTGGTCGGCCACCGCGCGCAGCAGCCCCGCGATCTTCGCCCCGTGCGCCTTGTCGGGGTAGCGGCCCCGCTCCAGCTGCGGCGTGATGTTCTCCAGGAGGGTCGTCAGGTCCTGGACGATGGACGCCAGCTCGTCGGGCTTGCGGCGCTGCGCCGCGGCGACGGAGGGAGTGGGGTCCAAAACCGTCACCGACAACGCCTGATCACCGCGCTGACCTGCGACGACACCGAATTCGACCCGCTGGCCGGGCTTGAGGCTGTCGACTCCGTCAGGAAGCACCGACGAGTGGACGAAGACGTCGCCGCCGTCGTCGCGGGAGAGAAAGCCGAAGCCCTTCTCGCTGTTGAACCATTTGACCTTGCCGGTAGGCACGTCTGTCCTCGTCCTCGTACTCGTCGGGAATTGCGAAAAATGCCGAAAATGCCGAAAATGCGGAAAAACTAGTCTGAAAAACGGTCTGGATAGCACTGCAGCGGGTCGCCCGACCCGCCAGCACACAAGGCTAATGGTCCCGCGCCCGGTGACAAGACGTCCCCGGTGGTTCCTGTGCGCTGGGAACTACCCTGGTCGGGTGACTCATGAAACCCAAACGAATTCAGCGGGGCCCGGCGATGGGCTGGTACGTATCGGCGGGATCGTCTTCATTCTCGGCGCCGTGGCCACTCTGGTCACAGTGGCCCCGCTTTTCCTGGGTACGGAGCCGTTCCCTCCGGTCGCCTACGCCGTCTGCATGCTGATGGGTGCCGGCTTCCTGATCGCGGGCGCGGGGGTACTGCGGTCGATCGCGGTCCAGCGCCGTCAGGCGCGCACCTCGGCGTCTGGGCCGGCGTCCGGGTCGGCACAGGCGTAGGGCGCGGACGGCTCCGAGCCCGTGTAGGCGGCGAGCCAGCCGGGGAAGGCGGTGAGGTCCGGGAGCACCACGTCCGCCCCCGCCTCCCGTAGCTCGTCCGCCCCGCAGGGCCCGGTCGGTACGGCCACGGACAGCGCCCCCGCCGTCCGCGCGCCGCGCACGTCCCCCGTGTGATCGCCCACGTACACCCCTGCTCCGTGCTCGCGCAGCGCCTCCGCCTTGGCCTCGGCCCAGAGCGAGCCGATGATCGCGTCCGGCTCGATGCCGAGGTGGTCCAGATGCAGCCGCGCGTTCGGCTCGTGCTTGGCGGTGACGACGATCACCCGCCCGCCGAGCGCCTGGATCGCGGCGACGGCCTCCCGGGCGCCGGGCATGGCGAGGGTCGGGGCGATGGCGTGCACGGGGTAGACGTTCTTCCGGTAGTGGTCGCCCACCTCCCGGATCCGGTCGCCGGGGAACCAGTGGGCGAGCTCCTGCTCGAGCGGCGGCCCAAGCCGGGTGACGGCGAGGTCGGCGTCGATGGGGACGCCCGTCTCGGCGGACAGCGCGCGGTAGGCGGCGCGGATCCCCGGGCGGGAGTCGATGAGCGTCATATCGAGATCGAAGCCGACGGTGAGCGGGTTCCGTGCCATGGATCCATTGTGCGGGGTGCCCTCCCGGCACCTGTTCGGCAGGGCGGACTCCGGTGTGACCCGTAAGTGACCCGTACCGGCCGCGCCGCGTAGCTCCCGCCCCGTCAGGACCTGCGGGCCCGCCAGACCAGATAGAGGGCCGTGGCGATCGCCGCGCCCCGCACCACCCAGGGCCAGGTACCCGCGAGCACGGCCGCCATCGCGTCGCCTCCCTGCGCGATCGGCTCGCCCCAGTGGCCGTTGACGCGGCCCCACAGCCAGATCGCCGCCGCCCCCGCGACCGCGCCCGGCAGGCCGAGGACCGCCCACTTCGCCTGGGTGCGGGTGAGCGTGCGCGAGGCGTACGCGAGGAGCCAGCCGAGGCCGAGTGCCGGCCAGGACCCCAGGATCGTGCCGACGACCAGCAGCGCCGCGGCGATCAGGAGGAAGGGGCTGCCGAGCGTGCGCCGGGAGGAGGAAAGGGCTGCCGTGGCCCCGTCCCCACGACGGCGCAGCCCCGGCAGCAGGCGTCGGCGCGGCGCGGCACCGGACGATCCGCCGTCCCCGGCGCCGTCCTGGGGTCCGTCCGGGGCGTGTTCCAGCCCCGGACCGTCCCCGCCCTCGCTGTCCGCAGCGTCCGCACCGTTCTCGCCGTCTTCGCCGTTCCCGGTCCGCGGCGGCTTCAGTATCTCGGGGATCTCCACGCCGCCCACGAAGCCACCGATGCCGCCCTCCCCCGGCCCGATGCGCCACCAGTCCGGTTCGCCGCCGGACGTACCGACCTCGTCCATCCCCGCCAGATGCGGCGGTGTCGCGACGGACGGCGACAGCCCTGCGGACTCCGGCCCCTGCCTCTTCTGCGTCTTCTGCGTCTTCTGCGTCTTCTGCGTCTTCTGCGATCCGCGGGGGCGCGGCACGAATCTCCGGGCCGGGCGGGCCCGTTGCTCCGGCACCCTGGCGCCCGGCACCGAGGAGTCCGGCACCGAGTCCCCGCGCGCGTCCGTACGCCCGCGCGCGGCGGGCGACACGGAAGTGCCCCCGGCCCCGTCGGCCGCCGCGTCCACCACCTCGTCGGGCGTCCCCAGCCGTCCCAGGATGCGGCGCACCGAGGTCGGGCTGTCCGTGCCGACATTCGCGCGCTGCCGGTCGATCTCGTTCCGCAACGACGTCACGAGCTGCATCCTGGTCCCCGAGGGCAGCTGGCGCTGCTGGGCCAGGTCTCCGACCCGGCTCAGGTAGTCGAAGACAAGCTGGTCGCTCTCGATCCCCACGGTCGCCCCTCCACGGCGCGCCCGGTACCGGTGGGCGCCCTGGCCCGACGTTAGCGCGCGGGCAGGGGCTAACGTGGGGCGGATGGGGACCGGTGAGCTCGATCGGGAGGCGCACGTGCCCGCAACCACGGCCGGCGAAAGCGGCGACAGCGGCACGGCGCGTCCGGCACCGCGCACCTTGGCCGAGGCGCTGCGCAACCGCGGCGACGATGGACTGACCGCGCTGCTGCGCGCACGCCCCGACCTGCTGAGCCCGGTTCCGAACGACATCACCCAACTGGCCACCCGGGCCGGGACACGCGCGTCCGTCGTCCGCGCGCTGGAGCGGCTCGACCGGTTCACCCTGCAGTCCGCACAGGCGCTTGCGGTGGCCTCGGAGCCCGCCTCGTACGCCACCGTCCTGGCCCTTCTCGCGGGCGACGACGGCGACCCCGGCGTCGAGGCGGCCCTCCCCCGCGCCCTCGCCGTCCTGCGCGGACAGGCCCTGGTCTGGGGCGACGACGACCGGCTCCGGCTGGTGCGCACCGCCCGTGAGCTGCTCGCCCCGTCCCCCGCCCACCCCTCGCCCACCGGGCTCGGGCCGACCGTCGCCGAGGCCACGGCGGGCATGTCACCGGGGCGGCTGCAGGAAATCCTCGCCACCGCCGGGCTGCCCGCGACCCATGACCCCGTGTCGGCCGTCGGCGCGCTGGCCGGGCTGTTCACGGACCGCGAGCGGATGGCGGCGCTGCTGGACACCGCACCGTCGGAGGCCCTGGCCGTGCTCGACCGGCTGGTGTGGGGGCCGCCGTACGGGGAGGTGACCGCCGATCCCGCGCCGCCGGTGCGCTGGCTGCGGGACCACGGGCTGCTGCTGCCGGCCTCACCGCGCACGGTGGTGCTGCCCCGCGAGGCGGCGCTCCATCTGCGCGGCGGCCGCGCCCACCGCAAGCCGGAGCCGGTGCCGCCCGAGGTGGCCGTCGCCGCAGAACACCGTCCACAGGTTGTGGACAGCACCGCGGCGGGCCAGGCCCACACCGCGCTCGCCACGGTGGAGGAACTCCTCAAGGAGTGGCAGTCGAACGGGCCCCAGGTGCTCAGAGCCGGCGGTCTCGCCGTACGCGACCTCAAGCGGGCCGCTGCGACACTGGACGCCACCGAGACGATCGCCCCGTTCTGGATCGAACTCGCCTACACCGCCGGACTGCTGGCATCGGACGGAGAGGCCGACGAACGCTTCGCCCCGACGCCCGCGTACGACCGGTGGCTGGACCTTCCGGCGGCCGAACGCTGGACGGAGCTGGCGACGGCCTGGCTCACGGCCACCCGCACGGCCGGTCTGGTCGGCGGCCAGGACTCCAAGGGGCGCACCCTCGCGGCGCTCGGCCCCGACCTGGACCGCAGCCCCGCCCCCGAGGTGCGCCACCGCGTACTCGCCCTGCTGGCCGAGCTCCCGGCCGGCGTCGCCCCGCAGCCCGAAACGGTGCTGGCCCGCCTCCAGTGGGAACGCCCGGTCCGCCCCGCCCAGGCGCCCTCGCAGAGCGCCGCCCGCCCCGAACCCCTGGACCTGCGCTCCCGAATCGCCGGCTGGACCCTCACCGAGGCCGAACTCCTCGGCATCACGGGCCGCGGCGCCCTCTCCTCGGCCGCGCGCGCCCTGCTCGCCGGGGCCACCGGCACAGCCCCGGCCCCCGCCACGACCGCCGCCGTCCGCGCACCCGCTCCGGTGCCCACCCCGGGCGAACTCGCCGTCCGGGCCCGCCTCGTGGCCCTGACCATCGCGCCGCTGCTCCCCGCACCGCTCGACCACGTGCTGCTCCAGGCCGATCTCACCGCGGTCGCGCCCGGCCCGCTCGAGCGTCCGCTCGCCGACGCCCTCGGCGTCCTTGCGGACGTGGAATCGAAGGGTGGCGCGACGGTGTACCGGTTCACGCCCTCATCGGTACGGCGCGCCCTCGACGCCGGACAGGCGGCCGCGGACCTGCACGCGTTCCTGGCCAGGCACAGCCGCACGCCCGTGCCGCAGCCGCTGAGCTATCTGATCGACGACGTGGCCCGCAGACACGGCCACCTCCGGATCGGCGCGGCGTCCGCGTACGTACGCTGCGACGACGACGCCCTGCTCGAGGAGATCCTCGCGGACCGCCGCTCGCAGTCACTGCGGATGCGCCGCCTCGCCCCCACCGTGCTGGCTGCCCAAGCCGATCCGGCGGCACTGCTGGAGGGGCTGCGTGCGATGGGGTACGCACCGGCCGCCGAGTCGGCCGAGGGCGATGTGCTGATCACCCGCGCCGACGCCCGCCGCACTCCGCCCCGCACTCCGCCCGTCCCGGTGCCGGACGGCCCCCCGACGCCGGACGACACCCTGCTCGGCGCCGCGGTGAAGGCGATCCGGGCCGGGGACATGGCGGCGACGGCCGTCCGCAAACCCGTCCCCCACGAGGGAGCCCCCGTGGACGCGACCGCACCCGCCGACGGCACGCTGCCCCGCACGACCCCGGCGGAGACCCTCGCGACCGTCCAGGCCGCGGCCCTCACCGGCTCCGTCCTCTGGATCGGCTACGTCAACGCCGACGGGGCCGCGAGCCAGCGGGTCATCGCGCCCGTGCGCGTCGAGGGCGGCTTCGTCACGGCGTACGACCACACGGCCGACGAGGTCCGTACGTACCCGCTGCACCGGATCACGGGCGTCGCGGAACTGGCGGACGAACCGCACGCCTGACGGCTGAGCGGCTCAGGAAGGCGCCGCCTAGTGCTGTGGCCGTATAGGTTCTCCGGCCACAGCACTAGCGGCGGATGACGCCGAGTTCGGTGGCGGTGGCGACGGCGGCGGTGCGGGAGTCGACGCCGAGCTTGGTGTAGATGCGCGCCAGATGGGACTTGACGGTGCCCTCGGTGAGGTGGAGCCGGTGGCCGACGGCCTGGTTGGACAGGCCCTCGGCGACCAGGGACAGGACTTCGCCCTCGCGCCGGGTCAGGGCGGTGCCGGGGGTGCGCAGCCGGTTCATCAGCCGGTCGGCGACCGCGGGCGCCAGCGTGGTGCGGCCCGCGGCAGCGGTGCGCACGGCGGCGGCCAGCTCCTCGGGTGGGGCGTCCTTGAGGAGGTAGCCGGTGGCGCCGGCCTCGATGGCGGGGAGCGTGTCGGCGTCGGAGTCGTAGGTGGTGACGATCAGCACGCGGGGGGCGTCCGGCCGGGCGGTGATCCGGGCGGTGGCCTCGGCACCGTTCATCCCCTTGCCGAACTGCAGATCCATCAGCACGACGTCGATGTCGCCCATCGCCGCGCGGGCGACGGCGTCCTCGGCAGTGGCGGCCTCGCCGGCCACTTCGAGGCCGGGTTCGGTCTCCAGTACGGCGCGCAGTCCTGCCCGGACCACGGGGTGGTCGTCGGCCAGGAGCAGACGGATGAGGGTGTCGGTCACGGGCGCGCCTCGGTCTGGGTCTCGGTCTGAACCTGGGTGTGGGACTCGGTTCGAGTCCGGGTCTGGGACTCGGTCTGGGACTCGGTGGGCGGGGGGAGGGGGAGCAGTGCGGCCAGTGCGGTGCCCTGCCCCGGGGCGGCGTCGACGGTCAGCGTCCCGCCGAGCGCGTGGACGCGGGCGCGCATGGCCGCCAGGCCGAAGCCCCCGCTTTCGGGATCGGGGACGGGCAGGTGGTCGGGGTCGAAGCCGCAACCGTCGTCGACGACGTCGACGGCGATGTGGTCACCGAGGTAGCCGAGGGTGACCTCGGCGGTGGTGGCCTCCGCGTGGCGGACGGTGTTGGCGAGGGCGGACTGGACGATGCGCAGCAGTGCGACCTCGTATGCGGTCGGCAGCGGTACGGGGTCGCCGGTGAGGTGGAGACGTGCGGTGAGCCGGTGGCGGGTGCTGGTGGTGGCGCACAGGCGCCGGAGGGCGTCCGGCAGGGTGGTGTCGTCGAGCGAGGGTGGAGTGAGGGCGGCGACGAAGCGCCGGGCTTCGGCGAGGTTGTCGACGGCGGCCTGGCGGGCCTGGTCGACGTAGCGGGCGGCGCTGTCGGGGCTGCCCGGCAGGGCTCGTTCGGCCGCACGCAGCAGCAGCTGGATGCTGGAGAGGCCCTGGGCGAGGGTGTCGTGGATCTCGCGGGCCAGGCGTTCCCGTTCGGCCAGTACGCCGGCGGTGTGCTGCGCGGCGGCCAGGTCGGCGCGGGTGGCGGTGAGCTCCTCGATCAGATGCCTGCGCTGTTCGCTCTCCCGGTACAGGGCCTGGTACCCCCACACCACCGCGACCGCCACAGCGGCACCGAGGGCGGGTCCGATGGCCATCGCCGCGCTGAAGGCGCCCTGGTGGGCGGCGAATCCCGCGATGGCCGCCACCGCGGTGGCCACCACCGCGGCCAGTCCGGCGCGGCGGGGCAGCAGATGGAGCTGGAGGAAGTACAGCGGGAAGGCCACCCACACGCCGTCCGCGGACAGGCTCAGCAGCACCAGCCAGCAGGCGCCCACGGCGGCCAGCCACAGCGCAGCGGCCCGCCGCGAGCGGCGGACGCCGGGCAGCACAGGCCCTGCCGCATACACCAGGCCGCACACCGCGGTCGCGGCGACGACCCCTCCCGCGTGCGGCAGCCGGTCGGCCACGGCCCGGCCGGCGGCGAGGCCGAGCAGACCGACGACCAGCAGGTGCAGGCACCAGGCCAGGGCACGAGGGGTGGGGGTCAGATCGGGGGCGGCGGTGTTCACAGTCCGTCCAGCCTAAGGAGAAGCACCCGGCGAAGCTTCCATCGAAAGTTACAACCCGCGCACCGCCTTTCGACGCGGCAAGTGCTGTCCTGGGCCGGATGCCCGCGCGGAGGCCTGGCGGCGACGGTGGGGACATACCGTTCCCACCCCGTGAAAGGGCAGGCCCAAGCCTTGTTCGTCGCCTGGAGAGACCTGAAGTTCGCCAAGGGGCGCTTCGCCCTGATGGGCACCGTCATCGTGCTGATCACCCTGCTGGTCGGGCTGCTGTCCGGGCTGACCGCCGGGCTCGGCCGGCAGAACATCTCCGCGATCACCACTCTGCCCGCCGACAGGATCGCCTTCGGCGCGCCGGGCGAGGGCGGGAAGCTGTCGTACTCCGACTCCACCGTCACGGAGAAGCAGTGGCAGCAGTGGGCGGGGACGCCCGGCGTCAACAGTGCGGAACCCCTGGGGATCACCACCACCAGGGCCACCGTCGGCAACAGGAGCACCGGTGTGTCCGCGTTCGGCGTGAAGCCGGGCTCCGCGCTCGCCCCCGACAGCGACAAGATCAGCGACAGCACGGCGGTCCTCTCCACCACCGCCGCCGGCGAACTCGGTGTCAGCGCGGGCGACACCATCTCCCTGTCCGGGCGGAACGTCACCGTCGCCGCGGTGAGCGGTGACGCCTCCTTCAGCCACACCCCTGTCGTCTGGACCAGCCTCGGCACCTGGCAGGCCACCGCACCCCCGGCAGGAAAGGGCGGCGAGCGGACCGCCACCGTCATCGCCCTGGACACCGCATCCGGCGCCGACCTCGATGCCGCCGACGAGGCGGCGGGCACCAGGACGGTCTCCAAGGACGACTCGCTGTCCGCGATCGGCTCCTACACCTCCGAGAACGGCTCCCTGCAGCTGATGCGCGGCTTCCTGTTCGCGATCTCCGCCCTGGTCATCGGCGCCTTCTTCACCGTGTGGACCATCCAGCGCAGCGGCGACGTCGCCGTGCTGAAGGCCCTGGGCGCCTCCACCGCCGACCTGCTGAAGGACGCCCTCGGCCAGGCCGTCGTCCTGTTGGTCGGAGGCACCCTGGCCGGAACCGCCCTCGCCGCCGGCGTCGGCGCCGTGATCTCCGGAGGTCCGGTGCCCTTCCTCCTGACCCCCGCCACCGTCCTGGTCCCCGCCGCCGTGATGATCCTCCTCGGCGCGCTCGGGGCCGCCCTGTCCATCCGCCGCATCACCTCCGTCGACCCGCTGACCGCCTTGGGGAGCGCACGATGACCCTCACCCTGCACGACATCACCCTCACCTACCCCGACGGCGACAGCCGGCTCACCGCCCTCCAGCACGTCACGCTGGACGTGCCCAAGGGCAGCCTGACCGCCGTCGTCGGCCCCTCCGGCTCCGGCAAGTCCAGCCTCCTGGCCGTCGCCGCCACCCTCATCACGCCCGACTCCGGCACCGTCACCGTGGACGGGACCACCACCACCGGCATGACCCGCGGCGAACTCACCGCACTGCGCCGCCGCACGATCGGCATCGTCTTCCAGCAGCCCAACCTCATCGCCTCGCTCACCGCGGCCGAACAGCTCCAGGTCCTGGCACGGATCGACGGCCGCTCCCCTGGCAGGGCCCGCCCCCGCGCCATGGAACTGCTCGACGCCGTCGGCCTGGCCGACCACGCCGACCGCCGCCCCCACCAGCTCTCCGGAGGCCAGCGGCAGCGCGTCAACATCGCCCGCGCGCTGATGAACGACCCGACCGTGCTGCTGGTCGACGAGCCCACCAGCGCCCTGGACCACGAACGCGGAGCGGCCGTCATCGACCTGATCACCCGGCTCACCCACCAGAAGGCCACCGCCACGATCCTGGTCACCCACGACCACGCCCATCTGACCGCGGCCGACCGGATCGCCGAAGTCCACGACGGGCGCCTGCGTCTCCCGGCCACGACCGGGTAGCCCCTACGCCCCTACGCCCGGCCGGGCACGGCGCCGCCGTCCCTCTGTGGCCACGGCCGCCCGCGCACGCCGCCCTTAGGGCAAACTGGAGGTTTGGCTGCACGCATCCGCACGGGCGCCGCGAGGAAAGGGCACACGGGTGAACGGACCGCTCATCGTCCAAAGCGACAAAACGCTCCTGCTCGAAGTCGACCACGACCAGGCCGACGCCTGCCGTCGCGCCATCGCGCCCTTCGCGGAGCTGGAGCGGGCGCCGGAGCACATCCACACGTACCGCATCACGCCCCTCGGGCTGTGGAACGCCCGTGCCGCCGGGCATGACGCCGAGCAGGTCGTCGACGCGCTCGTGGAGTTCTCGCGCTACCCCGTACCGCACGCCCTGCTCGTCGACGTCGCCGAGACGATGGCCCGGTACGGCCGCCTCACCCTCCTCAAGCACCCCACCCACGGACTGGTGCTCACCACCACCGACCGGCCCGTCCTCGAGGAGATCCTGCGCTCCAAGAAGATCCAGCCGCTGGTGGGCGCCCGGCTCGACCCGGACACCGTGTCCGTGCATCCGTCCGAGCGCGGCCAGATCAAGCAGACACTGCTGAAGCTCGGCTGGCCCGCCGAGGACCACGCCGGTTACGTCGACGGCGAGGCCCACCGCATCGACCTGGACGAGTCGGGCTGGGGTCTGCGGCCGTACCAGAAGCAGGCCGTCGAGGGCTTCTGGCACGGCGGCTCGGGCGTCGTGGTGCTGCCCTGCGGCGCGGGCAAGACCCTTGTCGGCGCGGGCGCCATGGCGCAGGCCAAGGCGACGACGCTGATCCTCGTCACCAACACCGTCTCGGCCCGGCAGTGGAAGCACGAACTGGTCAAGCGGACCTCGCTCACCGAGGACGAGATCGGTGAGTACAGCGGCGCGAAGAAGGAGATCCGCCCGGTCACCATCGCCACGTACCAGGTGCTGACGACCAAGCGGAAGGGGATCTACACCCACCTGGAGCTGTTCGACTCCCGCGACTGGGGTCTCATCGTCTACGACGAGGTGCATCTGCTGCCCGCGCCGGTGTTCAAGTTCACGGCGGATCTGCAGGCCCGCCGCCGGCTCGGCCTGACGGCGACCCTGGTGCGCGAGGACGGCCGCGAGTCGGACGTGTTCTCGCTGATCGGACCGAAGCGCTTCGACGCGCCCTGGAAGGAGATCGAGGCGCAGGGCTACATCGCGCCCGCCGACTGCGTCGAGGTCCGGGTCAATCTCACCGAGTCCGAGCGGCTGGCGTACGCGACGGCGGAGACCGAGGAGAAGTACCGCTACTGCGCGACGACCGACACCAAGCGCCGGGTGACGGAGGCGCTGGTGCGCAAGCACCGGGGCCAGCAGACCCTGGTGATCGGCCAGTACATCGACCAGCTGGACGAGCTCGGCGAGCATCTGCAGGCCCCGGTCATCAAGGGCGAGACGCCCAACGCACAGCGTGAGAAGCTCTTCGACGCGTTCCGCAACGGAGAGATCTCCGTCCTCGTCGTGTCGAAGGTCGCGAACTTCTCCGTCGACCTGCCCGAGGCCACCATCGCCATCCAGGTCTCCGGGACCTTCGGCTCCCGCCAGGAGGAGGCCCAGCGCCTCGGCCGCGTGCTGCGCCCCAAGGCGGACGGGCACAAGGCCCACTTCTACTCGGTGGTGGCCCGCGACACGATCGACCAGGACTTCGCCGCCCACCGCCAGCGCTTCCTGGCGGAGCAGGGCTACGCGTACCAGATCATGGACGCGGACGGGCTGCTGGCGGACGGGTAACCAGGGCTGGGGACCGAGGACTGAGGACCGGGGACCGAGCCGAGGGTCCGGTGCCCCGAACCGGGGCCCGAAGGAGGGGGCGGATGCCGGGCCCTTGCCGGCATATCCGATGATGTGTTCATGAAAATCCAGCGGGCCGGGTACGGCTCGTTCGCCGCGCTCGTCGCCCTGGTCCTGGTGATCTGCGCCGCGATCATCACCACCTTCACCGTCATCGGCAAGGGGCACGGCCGTGGCACCGAAGCCGCAGCCGCAGCCACGGCCGGATCCGCGACCGGCAGCGGCGGTCACGGCCGTGCGGCGGCACAGGCCGTGGGAACGGCCGGCTGGGCCGGGACCTGGTCCGCCGCGCCCGGGAAGGCGGGGGTCGCCCCCGCCGGCGGCTACTCGGTGCGCAATGTCGTCCACACCAGCCTCGGCGGCAGCCAGGCCCGGATCACCCTCTCCAACCTCTTCGGTGCCACCCCCCTGCGCATCGGGCACGCCTCCGTCGCCGTCGCCGCGGGCGGCGCCGGCGCGGTGCCCGGCACGCTGCGCGAGGTGCTGTTCGCCGGGCGGCCCTCCGTCACGGTGCCGCCGGGCGGACACGTCGTCAGTGACCCGGCCTCTCTCCCCGTCCCGGAGGACGGGCATCTGCTGGTGACGGTGCACGTCCCCGCACCCGGCACGGTCACCCTGCACGCCCGCGCCCGGCAGACCTCCTATCTCGCCGACGGCGACCGGACGCGGGACACCGGCGGCGGCGCCTACAGCAGGCGCACCTCGTCCTGGCACTATCTGACGGCCGTCGACGTCCGCGCTCCCGCCGCCCGCGGCACGGTGGTCGCCATCGGCGACTCCCTCACCGACGGTGCGGGCTCCACCCCTGACACCGACCACCGCTGGACGGACATCCTCGCGGAACGGCTGCGCACGGGCCGCTGGGCGTACGGAGTGGTCAACGGGGGCATCAGCGGCAACCGCGTCCTCAGCGACGGCACCGGTCCCAGCGCGCTGTCCCGCTTCGACCGCGATGTGCTCGACCGGTCCGGCGCCCGGGTCGTCGTGGTCGCCCTGGGCATCAACGACATCATCCGCCCGCCCCGGCCGGCGGACCCCGAGGCCGTCACGGCCGGTCTGCGCGGGCTCGCCCGGCAGGCGCGGGCCCATGGGCTGCGGGTCGCCGGGGCCACGCTCATGCCCTTCGAGGGGCACCGCCGCCACACCCCGGCCCTGGAGGCCGTGCGGCAGGAGGTGAACGCGGCGATACGCACGGGCACGGTCTTCGACACCGTCCTCGACTTCGACCGGGCCCTTCGCGATCCGTACGCACCCGAACGGCTCGACCCGGCCTACGACTCGGGCGACCACCTCCATCTCAACGACGCGGGATACGCACGGATGGCCCGGAGCGTGGATCTCACCGCACTGATCGGCGAACGGTCGTCGTCCCGTCTTTGAGCCTGTGGGACCAACCGCTGATCTGCACTGCCCGAAAGGGCAGTTGACACCCGGGAAGAGCACGGGACACCATCCCGCCGATGGAGATCGACGACCTGACGGAGGCGGAGCGGCGCGTCTGGGAAGCATTCCCGCGCGGCGCGGGCGTCGACTTCCGTGAGAGCCCCGACGACGACCCGGAGGACGGCGCCACCTGGGGTCCCGAACGGACCCTGCGCGCCACGGTGTTGAGGTCACTGCTGCTCAACGGGCCTTCGCAGGACGGGGAGATACCGGGTCTGAAGGTGTGGGGTGCCCGGATCACCGGTCGGCTGAACCTCACGTACGGCACGGTCGAGTGCGGCGTACGGCTGCGGGGGTGCCACTTCGACCGGGCGCCCGCGCTGTACGGGGCGCAGGTGCGTGCCCTGGCGCTCGACGAGTCCGCGCTGCCCGGGCTCGACGCGTCCAACCTCCGGGCCGGGGTGGTGCTGCGGCTGACCTGCTGCCGTACGACGGGGCCGGTGCGCCTCGCGGGCGCGCAGCTGTCCGCGTTCTTCGTCAACGGGGCTCGGCTGGGGACCCCGCCCGCCACGGATGGGCCGGGCGAATCCCCGGACCTGGCGGTGCTGCACCTCAACCACGCCGTGATCGACGCCGACGCCTGGGCGGTCGGGCTGGTCGCCCACGGCCAGGTCAGGCTGAACGGAGCCACCGTCGCCGGACAGGTCAACCTCGACGACGCACAGCTGCTCACCCCCGGTGGCACCGCGCTCCACGCCGAGAACCTGTCGGTCGGGACCGATCTGCGCGCCATGCGGCTGCGGGCGCAGGGCCGGGTCAATCTGAGCGGCGCGCGGATCCCCGGCCAGCTCAATCTCGCCTACGCCCGGCTGTCCCACCCCGAAGGGCAGGCACTGCGCGCGAGCAGCTGCACGATCGGCGAGTTGTGGCTGCGCGCTGCCGCCCCGGTCGAGGGCGCGCTGAATCTGCGACGCTCCCACATCGACCTGGTGCACATACCGCCGGAGGTGTTTCCGGACCGGCTCAGGCTGGACGGGCTCAGCTACCGCAGCCTCGCCCCGCACCTCCCCGCGCAGGAGCGGCTACCGCTGCTGGAACGCGAGGAGACCGGCTATGTGCCCTTCGCCTACGAGCAGTTGACCGCTGCCTACCGCACGGCGGGCGACGAGGCGGCCGCGCGCTCGGTCCAGCTCGCCAAGCAGCGCCGGCACCGTCGCACTCTGCCCTGGTACGCCCGGTTCTGGGGCCATCTCCAGGATGCGACGGTGGGGTACGGATTCCGTCCGATGCGCGCCGCGGGGTGGCTCCTGGCGCTGCTGATGAGCGGCAGTGTGGCTTTCGCGCTGCGGCACCCGCCGCCGCTGAAGGCGGACGAGGCACCCGACTTCAATCCGGTGTTCTACACCCTGGATCTGCTGCTGCCGATCATCGGTTTCGGACAGGAGTCGGCGTTCGCGCCGCGGGGCTGGTACCAGTGGCTGTCGTACGTCCTGGTCGTCACCGGCTGGGTCCTGGCCACGACGACCGCGGCGGGTATCAGTCGTTCGCTGAGCCGTCAGTAGCCGGGAGCGGGGAGCCGTGGGCGGGCGGAGTCGTCAGCGGGCGGAGTCGTCAGCGGGCGGAGGTCGGCGTCGTCAGCTGCCGGAGTCGTCAGCGGGCGGAGGTCGGCGTCGTCAGCTGCCGGAGTCGTCGGCGGGCGAACGTCGGCGTGGTGAGCTGACGGAGTCGCGGGCGGAGGTCGGCGGGCGGAGTCTTCGGCAGCCCGAGCCGTCGGCGGCCGGTGACCGTGTGTGTCCCCGGTGTTCCGGACGGTCGGCGTGCTCAGCGGCGGCGGAGGGCGACGCCGGACTCTTCCCCGTACTCCCCGAGGATGACGACGCCGAAGGTCGCGGTCACGAAGACCTTGACCGCGCGCAGCGCATCGCCGACGGGGTGGGTGTGGTGGGCCTCGGAGCCGGTGGCGGTGGCGCCCCGGCCGGGGCGGGCGGCTGGGTTGAAGGTCGCTGTGCTCATATATCCATGGTCGCTTTTCCGCCACCGGAAGGCATCGACCGAAGGTCCCGTCTCTTGGGCCGGAATCCCTACGACTTTAGGCAGGCGCTCATCCTCCTTGAGATGGGCACACCACTTACGTGGGGATGAGGGACGCATGCGCACAGCGTGGAAAACCATTCGCCCCGCCGCCCGGTGCTGACTAGAATCGCCCGTCTTGCCCGCCTCCCTCAGCGGAGAGCCGCCGTCCGGACGGAAACCGGCCGCGCAGTACTACTGCCGTACACCCAGGCGTACATCCGTACCACCCACGTTTCCCCGACGTCCTCGCCGTTGCTTCCGGAGGCAGCCCGTGCCTGCGCACGACCCCGTCGACTCCTCCCCCGACTCCGCCGACTCCCTCGATCCCCTCGATCCTTTCGACGATCCCCTCGATCCGGTCGATCCGGTCGATCCGCTCGGTCCCCTTGCTCATGAGCGCGCTCATCTGACCGCCTCGCGTGCCGCGCTCACCGCCATGCGGGAGGAGGTCCAGGCCCTCGACATCCGCGACGTCACGGCGAACTGGGTCAACGCCGCAGTCCTCGAGGCGCAGATCGAGGAGCGCGTCAACGCCCTCGCGGACCTCGCCCACACCCCGCTGTTCTTCGGCCGGCTCGACTATCTGCCCACCGCGCAGGCGGAGCAGCGCCCGCAGCTGGAGGCGGACGAGACGAGGCTGTACATCGGGCGCAGGCATGTCCACGACGCCGAGGGCGACCCGATGGTGATCGACTGGCGTGCGCCGGTGTCCCAGCCGTTCTACCGGGCCTCGAAGAAGGACCCGCAGGACGTGGCCCTGCGCCGGCGCTTCGGCTACACGGGCGGCGACCTCACCGCGTACGAGGACGAGCACCTCACCGATCCCCGGGAGGCCGAGCGGACGAGCCGGCTGCTCCAGCAGGAGATCGAGCGTCCGCGCGTCGGCCCGATGCGGGACATCGTGGCGACGATCCAGCCCGAGCAGGACGAGATCGTACGCTCGGGCCTGTCCGGCACGGTGTGCGTGCAGGGCGGCCCCGGCACCGGGAAGACGGCCGTCGGGCTGCACCGGGTGGCGTATCTGCTGTACGCGCACCGGGAGCGGCTCGCCCGCACGGGGACGCTCGTCATCGGGCCGAACCGCTCCTTCCTCCACTACATCGAGCAAGTGCTGCCCGCGCTCGGCGAGTTGGAGGTCAAGCAGGCCACGGTCGACGATCTCGTCGCCCATGTCGAGGTACGGGGCGAGGACGACGCGTCCGCGGCGATCGTCAAGGGTGACGCCCGGATGGCCGAGGTCCTCCGGCGGGCGGTCCGCTCCCACGTGACGACGCCCACGGAGGCCCTGATGGTGGTCCGCGGCTCGCGCCGCTGGCGGATCCCCGCATATGAACTCGAGGAGATCGTCCGGGAGTTGGAGGACCGGGACATCCGCTACGGCGCGGCTCGCGACGCCCTCCCCCAGCGCATCGCGCACGCCGTGCTCGTACGGATGGAGCAGGCCGGCGAGGCTCCCGACGACCGGGTGCAGGACGCGGTGGCGCGCAACCCGGCGGTGAAGGCGGCCGTGAAGGCGATCTGGCCGGCGGTGGACCCGGCGAACCTGGTGCTGCGGCTCCTCTCCGACCCGGACTTCCTCGCCGCGCACGCCGACGGCCTCCTCACCGCCGACGAGCAGAAGACGATCCTGTGGACCAAGCCGCCGCGCTCGGTCAGGACCGCGAAGTGGTCTCCCGCGGACGCCGTCCTGATCGACGAGGCGAAGGACCTGGTGGAGCGGACGCACTCACTCGGCCACGTCGTGCTCGACGAGGCGCAGGACCTGGCGCCCATGCAGTACCGGGCGGTGGGGCGGCGCTGCACGACCGGATCGGCGACCGTACTCGGCGACCTGGCGCAGGGAACGACGCCGTGGGCCACGGGCAGCTGGGCCGAGGCACTCGACCATCTCGGCAAGCCCGACGCGGCCGTGGAGGAGCTGACGGCAGGCTTCCGTGTGCCGCGCGAGGTCATCGCCTACGCCTCGCGGCTGCTCCCGCACATGTCCCCCGGGCTGGCGGAGGTCCGCTCGGTGCGTGAGTCCCCCGGGTCCCTGGCGATCCTGGCCGCCTCCGGTACGGACGACGTGGTGGCCGCGTGCCAGGAGGCCCTGCGCCATGAGGGCTCCATCGGCCTGATCGCCGCCGACGCGCGCATCCCCGACCTGGAGACCGCCCTGGCCGGAGCGGGGATGGCCCATCTGTCCCCCGGCGAGGAGACGACCGCCGGATCGCGGCTCACACTCGTCCCGGCATCCCTGGCGAAGGGCCTCGAGTACGACTACGTAGTTCTGGACGAGCCGGCGGCGATCGTGGACGGCGAGCCCGACGAGCGCACCGGGCTGCGCCGCCTCTACGTGGCCCTGACCCGTGCGGTCTCCGGCCTGACGGTGCTGCACGGGGCGCCGTTGCCGGAGCAGCTCACGGGCTGAGGCCCTGCCTCACGGCACTGCCGCCGGCCCGGCCCGGCAGGGCGACGGGCGGCAACCGGCAACCGGCAGGTGGTCGGCCCGCGGGTGGTCGGCTCTCAGGCGGTCAGCCGTCGAGGGTCCGCCGCCACTCCCGTACGGCCTTCTGGTCCACGGGGGTCTTCCATCCGCCGGGCCGGGCCGCGCCGCCGATGTGGAAGGCGTCGAGACCCGCGGCGCGCAGCGCCGGCAGGTGGTCCAGGCGGAGACCTCCGCCCACCATGATCTGCGCCTCGTAGCCCGGTTCGCCCTGCCGGGCCGCCTCGGCGCGGAGGACCGGCAGCCCGTCGTCCACACCCGCCGGGGACCCGGCGGTGAGATAGGTGTCGAGGCCCGGGAGGTCCGCGAGGTACTTGCGCAGAGCGTCACGGTCGGCCGCGCGGTCGATCGCCCGGTGGAACGTCCACCGGCAGCCCTCGATCTCGGCGACGAGCCGTTCGACGGTCACGAGATCGGGGTTGCCGCGGGCGTCCAGGAAGCCCAGGACGAACTCGTCGGCGCCCTCGGCCCTCAGCCCCTGCGCGGTGCGCACCAGCGCCTCCACGGCGTGTGCGTCACCGGCCGCGAAGCCGTCGGTGAGCCTCAGCATCACCCGCAGCGGGATGTCCACCGCCTCGCGCACGGACGCGAAGGTCTCCCGTGCGGGCGAGAGGCCGTCGGCCTCCATATCGCTGACGAGCTCGAGGCGGTCCGCGCCCGCGGCCTCGGCCGCCACCGCGTCCAGTGCGTCGAGGGCGATCACCTCCAGGACTGCACGGTTGCTCATGGCCCCATCCCTTCGAGCCCAACAGGTCTAGTCCAATATTAGGTCCAGCGTAGACCCTCGTCCCGGTGTGGTCAGCGACCGTTTCGGCCACTGCTCCCGCAGGACGGGTGTTCACGGGCGTCGCGGCGGCTCGACGCGGTCGCGGCAACGCGCCCTCGGCACTCGGCACTCGCGCACAGGCCGAAGCCCCCTGCACCCGGGCGGGTCACCCGCGACGGCCGCCTGCGCGCCGCCGCCACCGGCCCGCCCTGAGGGGCTGTTCCGCCTATGCCGACGAATCTCTGACTCAGAGCATCAGGGAGTGGCTTCAAAGTCCCATCTGCCCGGCGGCGGGGTTCCCGGCCTGACCGGAGGGACCGCCCGCGCCCTGTGACCCGGTCGTGCCGGGTCCGGAAGGCCCCGTGGACCCGGCGGACCCGGTCGACTCTGCGGACCCGGTGGACCCGGCCGCGTCACCGGGCTTCCCCCCGCCGGCCGCCGGAGCCTCCCCGGCCACGCCCGGCACCGCATGGCTGCTGTGCGTCTTCAGGTTGTAGGGCAGCAGTCGTGCGCCGTCCGTCGGGAAGTCGTCCTCGTCCTCCTCGCGGACCTCCTCGATATGCGTCGGGTGGTCCGGCGCCTTCGGCTGCTCCTCCGGGCGGGGCGCCCTCTCCTGGGCCCGTCGCCGCCCCTCGTACCACATCGCGCCCGCGAGCAGCGCGATCAGGACGAGTCCGATGATGAAGGGACCGATCCCGGCCAGCTGCGACGCCGCCGCCTGATCGGTGACCGGGCCGCTCTGGACGATCGTCAAGGAGTTCATGGGGTCTGCCTCCGGCCTCCGCGTTCGCGCAACGGCACACAAGCCTGACCCGACCATTATCGTCCGATACGCCCCTGAGCGGCGCCCGCAATCCCCTCCGGACGCCTCCCCTCCCCGTGGAGAATGGCCGCATGGCCGACCTCGAGGACCTCCGCAACCGCTGGCACGCCGCACTGCTCGCCGTCCGCGAGGAGCCCCTCCCCTCCGGCACGGTCCAGCCGGACCCGTACCGGTACGCCGACAATCTGCTGGCCCGCTGGTCACAGCCACAGCGGCGCTATCACACGGTCGGCCATCTGGCCGCGGTGCTCCGCCACATCGACACGCTGGCCCCGTACGCGGAAAACGCCGATGTCGTCCGCCTGGCGGCCTGGTTCCACGATGCCGTCTACGACCCGGAGCGTTCCGAGAACGAGGAGCGCAGCGCCCGTCTCGCCGAGAAGGCGCTGCCCGAGGCCGGGCTGACGCAGAAGGACACGGACGAGGTCGCCCGTCTCGTCCGCCTCACGGTCACCCACGCCGCCCAGGACGGCGACGGCAACGGCACGGTCCTGTGCGACGCCGACCTCGCGATCCTCGCGTCACCGCCGGACGCCTACGCCGCCTACGCCACCGCCGTCCGCGAGGAGTACGGCTTCGTCCCGGACGACGCCTTCCGCGCCGGCCGCGCGGACGTGCTGCGGCACCTTCTCGGCCTGCCCCGCCTCTTCCGCACCCCGTACGGGGAACGGGAGTGGGAGGCCGTGGCCCGGCGCAATCTGTCGGCGGAGCTGGAGCGGCTGAGCCGGGCGTGACGTCCTCACGGACACCGCCGGTCCGCCGTGCGCGGGCGGGCCTGTCCGCGGTGCTCCCGCTAACCGCGGTGCTTGCGCCGCCGCAGCCCCGCCTCCGTGATGCGGCGCACGAGCTCCTTCGAGCCGATCTCCACCGCGCCCGCCCGCACCGCGTCGTCGTAACGGTGTGCGGGGACGTCGTAGTGGTCGCGTTCGAAGGCGCGCGGCGGGCAGCCGATCGACGCGGCGAAGGCGTGCAGTTCCTCGAAGGACTCGTCGCTGACCAAGTGCGACCACATACGGCCATGGCCAGGCCAGGTCGGCGGGTCGATGTAGATCGTCACGGCAGCCGGCCGACGGGCGCCACCACGACGCCCGCCTTGCCGCACACCCAATGCGGATCGGGGCCGAGCTCCGGCTCCACATCGAGGGCGTGGGGGTCACCCGAGGAGCACACGGGACACAGTGGCCACCGCCCGTGCCTCTCGAGGATCGCGTCCTGGACGTCCTGGGCTATGAGCCCGGCGACGTACTCGGCCCCCTCGGGCCACTGCTCCACCCACCATCGGCGCTGGACGACCGCTTCCTCGACCAGCGAGACGACGTCGGCCTGTGCGACATCACGGGCCGCGAGGTCGGCCATCACAAGGGCGCGGGCCGCGTGCAGCGCCTGTTCCAACGGATCGACGTCGTTCATGGCGTCATTGTCTCCCGGGGGGCGGAGGGGGTTGACGGCCCAAAGGGGGCGAAAATATCTTTCAGTGGTGACCAACGAGGTGAAGGAAATTTTCATCGGTAGCCAGGGCGGCCGCCCCACGCGTCCGGTCGCCGACGCCCCGCCCGCGCCCGCCGCCCTCGCGGCGAAGGTGCGCACGCTCGTGCCCTCCATGACCCGCTCCATGCAGCGGGTCGCCGAGGCCGTCGCCGGGGACCCGGCCGGTTGTGCGGCGCTCACGGTCACCGGCCTCGCGGAGCTGACCGGCACCAGCGAGGCCACGGTCGTCCGTACCGCCCGCCTCCTCGGCTATCCCGGCTACCGCGATCTGCGGCTCGCGCTCGCGGGTCTCGCCGCCCAGCTGGAGTCGGGCCGCGCTCCGGCCGTCACGGCCGACATCACCGTGGACGACCCGCTGGCAGACGTCGTCGCCAAGCTCGCCCACGACGAGCAGCAGACCCTCGCGGACACCGCCGCGGGGCTCGACACCGTACAACTCGGGGCGGCGGTCGGTGCGCTCTCCGCCGCACGCCGCATCGACATCTACGGCGTGGGCGCATCGGGCCTCGTCGCCCAGGACCTCGCACAGAAGCTGCTGCGCATAGGCCTGGTCGCGCACGCCCACAGCGACCCCCACCTGGCCGTCACCAACGCGGTGCAGCTGCGCTCCGGCGACGTGGCCGTGGCGATCAGCCACTCCGGGTCGACCGGCGACATCATCGAGCCGCTGCGGGTGGCCTTCGACCACGGCGCGACGACCGTCGCGATCACCGGCCGTCCGGACGGTCCGGTCTCGCAGTACGCGGACCACGTCCTGACCACGTCCACGGCCCGTGAGAGTGAGCTGCGACCAGCGGCGATGTCGTCGCGCACCAGCCAACTGCTCGTCGTCGACTGCCTGTTCGTCGGCGTCGCACAGCGCACCTACGAGAAGGCGGCACCGGCGCTGGCCGCCTCGTACGAGGCGCTCGCACACCGCCACGCGCCGCGCACACGCTGACCGTTCACCGCCCCGACCGCCGACCGCCGACGCCGACGAGGGCCTCTCACCCTCCTCACCCTGCTCACCCTCGAACCGCCGAAAGAGCCGCGCACGCCATGACCCCCACGCACGACTCCCAGGACCACGCCGAGCTCCGGGCACAGCTGGCGGCGCTCACCACCGAGGCGTTCCGCCCCGAGCTCGCGGACATCGACCGGCTGCCCACGCTCGACATCGCCCGGATCATGAACGGCGAGGACCGCTCCGTCCCCGGCGCGGTCGCCGCGCAGCTGCCGGCCATCGCCGCAGCGATCGACGCGGCGGCGGAGCGCATGGCCCGCGGCGGACGGCTCGTCTACGCGGGCGCGGGCACGGCGGGCCGGCTCGGTGTCCTGGACGCGAGCGAGTGCCCGCCCACCTTCAACACCGGCCCCGACGAGGTCATCGGCCTGATCGCGGGCGGCGCCACGGCGATGGTGAACTCCGTCGAGGGCGCGGAGGACTCGGCGGAGCTCGCGGCGCGGGACCTGGAGGGCATCGGCCTCGCCGCCGACGACACGGTGGTCGGTATCTCGGCTTCCGGCCGCACTCCCTACGCCGTCGGAGCCGTCGAGCACGCCCGCGCCACCGGAGCACTGACGATCGGGCTGTCCTGCAACCCCGGGAGCGCGCTCGCCGCGGCGGCCGAGCACGGCATCGAGGTCGTCGTCGGGCCGGAACTTCTCACCGGCTCCACCCGGTTGAAGGCCGGCACGGCCCAGAAGCTCGTCCTCAACATGATCTCGACCATCACCATGATCCGTCTGGGCAAGACCTACGGGAACCTCATGGTCGACGTCCGCGCCTCCAACGAGAAGCTGCGCGCCCGCTCGCGCCGCATCGTGTCCCTGGCGACCGGCGCGACCGACGAGGCGATCGAGACGGCGCTGACCTCGGCGGACGGCGAGGTGAAGACGGCGATCCTCATGCTCCTCGCCGACATGGACGCCGCCACGGCGACCGCCCGTCTGGAGAAGGCGAGCGGACACCTCCGGGCGGCCTTGCGGGACGGGTGACCTGGGTCGGAGAATCGGCGGACCGTCTTGGGGACGGCCCCTACAAGGATGGTGTCCTCCAGGGGACACCATCCTGTGCATCACCTCAGGTCGAGATCCGTTCTCTGCTTCGACACCGGACCCGACAAGGCCAGGTCAGGTGATCTGGATCGCTTGCACCAGCACGGTGCCGGCGTTGGGGAAGTCCAGAGTCATGTTGCGCCCCAGCCAGTGCCACTTACCGTCAGCCTTCCACCAGATGTCGTTGTTGCCGGTGCTGAACTTGCTGACCCACATCCCACCCCGGCCACTGTCGTGACCGTTGATGATCTTGGTGAAGCGCCAGTCCCCCTTGTTCGCCCAGCAGTGGTCCGTCTTGTAATCCTGCGTTATACGGAGAAAGTCCGTACGGTCTCCACAGTTCACCTTGCTGATGGCGAGCGCGGGGGCGGCGGGGATGGCCGCGCCGAGCGCGACCGTCAGGACTGCGGTTGTCGCGATCCTCTTGAAGCTCAACTGCACTGGAGTGCCTCAACTTCCTTCGATATACCGGTGTATGTCGTTCCCCCGCCGGTGTAGTAGAGGCCCGCCGAGAGCAGTAGGTTCCAGCCACAGGCCACAAGCCTGTCGGACCGGAGCTACCCGCGGGGCACCGAGGCCGTCGCCGTTGACGTCACGGCGCGGCGCGCTGTTGCTGGACCACTGGGAAGCGCCCTGGGCATCGTGGATGACCAGGTTGCCGTCCGCCCTCGCCGGTCAGCTGCAGTCCCTCGACCTGGGCCTGGGGGGCTAGCTCGTCGGTCAGCCGGTCATCGACCGCCTTCGACGGCTGCGGCTCGGCTACCTGGCTGGTCTCGGCCTCGGTCACGTGCTCACTGGCCATCGGTGCATCTTCCTTGATCGGGAGTTACACCGAACCATTTACAGTCCTTAGCGGGACAGGCTCGAGGGCTGGCAGGTTCTGGGGTGTGCGGAGGCGGCCGCCCGGTGGTGAGGGGCGGCCGCGTCCAGGTCCTTCTGTGTGGGGGTTACGGCTTGGTGATGACGGGGGCGGAGAAGTTGCCCTTGCCGTTGCCCGTGTAGGTGTAGAAGGTGGTGCCGTTGCGCACGGTAACGACGTCGGCCTTGCCGTCGCCGTTGAAGTCACCGGCAGCGATGAGCTTGATACCACTCCAGCCCGTCAGCCTCTTTCGCACTCTTGCCGGGGTGGACTTCGATATGCCAAAACGCGGTGGCAGTGCACTCCGCATGAGAAGCCCAGACGCGGGATTCACGAGGGCAGCGACACGGCCTGGTCACGATACGCGGACGCACCTGGTGAAGCGGCTGATCAGCGGCATACCGTGCCCCGGCACCACACATTCAATGCCCTGGGGGGGGCCTTGTACACACGCACATGGCGGCTGGCAGCTGCCGGGCTCCTGGTGGTCGTCATGGCGGCCGTCAGCGGATGTTCCGCGCAAACCGTAAGAGACCCGGCCGACCGGCCTTCGACCGGACCAAGTGCCTCCGCCGCCGAGGACCCGCGCATGCCGAGTCAGGCGGAGCTGGAGGCGAGTCGGCTGACCAAGGAGGAATTGGCCGCGCTCGGCTACGTGGGCATATGGGACGACACCACCCTGAAGGACCTCACCAGTTTCGAGCAGACAGCAGTGGAGCCGATGGAATGCATCGGGATCGGCGATGTGATGCTCGCCGGCTACCCGCACGCGTCCTCGGCCTATGCCCAGGTGAACTACTCTCCAAGGAAAACGGCGATGTTCTCGGGCTATGTCGTGCTGGCAAGTGATTCCCAGTTCGGCACAAGGGACTTCCTCGGCATGGCGAAGAACTCACTGAAGACGTGCGACCGGTTCACCTATTCAGGCAGGTATGGCGGCAAGATCACGACTAGGCTCGAGCCGGGTCCTTCGGACAACTGGGGCGACGAATCCATCAGTTTCACCGCTCTCTCCACCTGGCAAGCAGAGGATGGCCCTGTAGACCACAGGGAGGCGTTCGTCCTGGTCCGCAGTGGCGCGACGACGATCCGCTTCAACCTCGAGACCTTCTACCCGGCTCAATCCCGGGAGAAGAGGACCACTCCGGAGATCAGCCGCTCCTTGATCACCCAGCAGGTCGCCAAGGTGCAAGGAACCCAACGGAGTTGATCAGGCGTCAGCCTGAACGTCCTTGCCGTTTACGCCGAGGACCGTCTGCCCACCCGCGCAATCGGCAACGACGTCTCCAACACTGCCCATTGGCCGCCTGAGAGATCCCCACGCCCCACACCGAGATCATCACGGCGCCGCAGCGCAGCTGGCTGCGCCGACCCACGCCGACCGAGTCGCACAGCTCCGCGCCGAGGCCACTGTGCTGCTTCGTCTCCTCGACGACCACGGCACTTCGTAAGGCGGCAGATCCGTCGTACCGTGCCCGGCTGAACAGCCACCTCGTCGCGATCCGCCGCCTATGCCCCGCTGGTCCGCCGCCGATCCGCCGGACCAGAGCTACCCGCCGGGCACCGGCGCGAGGCCGCACACGAACTCTGCTGACTCGAAGATCTCCGGCGTCAGACGTATGCCCGTGATGCGGTGGGCGAGCTCGAAGGAGGCATCGAGGTTCTCCTCGGACTCCCAGTCGTCGTCCTCACTGAGGTCGAACCCGCACTCCTGCATCTCGGTCAGCAGTTCGTCCGGGTGGCTGCCGTCGCGGTGGCAGGCGGAAAGCGGGTCGAAGTGCAGGCGTACGACGCCGTCCTCGTACCAGTCGAAGTGGCCCACCCCGTTGACGTTGCAGAAGTGCGAAACCACTGTGCGTCCGCGCGAGATGGGGAGCATGGCTTCGTCCGTGATGCCCAGATAGCCGTTGTACTCGACCATCAGAGACCAGCCGCCGAGGGAAGCTGCCGCCACGAACGACTGGTCGTCGTCGTCGACGCCGAACGACGGCTCGCACAGGTCCGCCACGCCGGTGATTCGCATGTGGGGCTCGGCTCCGAGTGACCGGAGCAGTTCCTCGGGGGTCAGCCCGTTGACAAGCGTGATGCAGTACGCGTCCATCAGGTCGTCGTACTCGTTGAGCCACTCGTAGTCGGCTGCGTTGGTGGTGTCGGTCATGGGGTCAGCATCGCAGCCGCCACTGACAATCAACTGATTGACGGTACGTCACTTTCCCTCCCTGCGCGACGCTTTGCGCGGCCGTAGCCTCCTCCGGGAAGTGCTGCGCCGAAGCGCGGGGGTCGGCGCAGCACGGTCGTCACCGAAAGCGCCGGCCACCGGTTCACGCCGAGCACGAAGCGCCCCTCACCCAGGGCCACTTCGTACCGCTTCAACGGGGCACCTCATGGGGAAGGCAGGCCTCCGAGCCGTGTTCCGACGACGACGGTGGCGTACAGCTCGTCCGACGTGGCGACGCACGGCACCAGCCCGCTGCGGGCCACGGCTTCGACGGCCGCCGCCGCCTGCCGCTCGCTCGTCTCGAACAGCAGGCAACCACCGGGCGCCAGCCACGCCCCGGCCTCGGCCGTCACCCGGCGCAGCACATCCAGCCCGTCCGCGCCGCCGTCCAGCGCGACGAGCGGCTCGTGTATGCGGGCCTCCGCGGGCAGCAGACCAACCTCCCGGGTCGGTACGTACGGGACGTTCGCGGCCAGGACGTCGACGCGGCCGCGCAGTTCCCGGGGCAGCGGTGCGAAGAGATCACCCTCGTACACCAGCCCCCCGTACGCCTCCACATTGCGCCGGGCGCACCGCACCGCGGCCGGATCGACATCCGCGGCGTACAGCACCGTGTCACCCCCCAGCCCTGCGGCCAGCGCGGCACCCACCGCGCCCGTACCGCAGCACAGATCGACGACGACGGCCGCGTCCGGACGGGTGCCGCACCTGTCGAGGGCCTGCTGCACCAGGAATTCGGTACGGCGGCGGGGTACGAAGACCCCGGGATCCACGGCGATCCGCAGCCCCCGGAACCGGGCCCAGCCGAGTACATGTTCCAGAGGGTGGCCGTCGGCGCGCCGGTCGACCATGACGGACAGTTCGGCGGGGGTACGGGCAGTGGAGACGAGCAGTTCCGCCTCGTCCTCGGCGAAGACACAACCGGCGGCGCGGAGCCGGGCGACGATGACGGACGGATCGGGCGACGTGAGCGACATGGGAGCCTTTCGGAATGCCGAGCGGGGCTCCCTCAGCCGCCTACGACGACGGCACGGAGGCAAGCACCCAGCCTGCAACAGCGGTAATGGGTCTCACCTCCTTGACTCCGGTACTTCTGGAGAGGTCACTTTACGCCACCCGCCGCTCACGTCGGTCACGGAACCGTGCCCGGCTCCACGACCCACTCAACCGGCTGACGTGCGGGTCGCACAGAAGGTTCTGCTCACGGCAGCCGCCCCTCCCTGTTCCGCTCCCTGACCCGCGCCCGCAGGACCTCGCCCGGCGGCGCGGGCCTCAGTGCCTCGGGCGGGCAGTCCCATTCCCGGCCGCCGCCCGGCGGGCGCAGCTGGACGTACGGGCCGTCATGACCCATGACCCGTCCTATGCGCCCGTCGCGCACGTCGATCGCGTAGTCGCCGCGGCGGGGCCGGGAAGCCGGGGGAAGGGCACTCATCGGCGTGCCTCGTGCAGCACGGCCGCGAGCCGCAGCGCCGTGTCCAGGTTGCAGCGCCCCAGGTCGACGAGCGGGTAGCTGCCCGCGTCGCTGGTGAGCGACACCAGGTCCACCCGCAGGGACGGCAGGGTCACCCCCGTCGATTCGAGCTCCGCCCGCAGCTGGGCGATGACCTCCTCCGCGGCCCGGATCCTCTCCGCCGCTCGGACAAGCGCCATCAGACACCTCCACTCTGAGTATTCGCGTTCTGTACACAGCGTGGTCACTCGAGGGCTAGCCTGGCCAGTATCGGCGGCCCAACAACCCCACGTGCGTGACACGGAGTTGACATGCCAGGACCGAAGGACCTCGACCCGTCCGCCTCTCCGCGGGCGCTGCTCGGCGCGGAGCTGAGGCACGCCCGCGAGAAGGCCGGCCTCAGCCAGCGCGAGCTGGGCGAACCGCTGTTCGTGAGCGCCTCGTTCATCGGACAGCTGGAAGCGGGCACGCGCCGGATGCAGCCCGACATCGCGTGCCGGATCGACGAGATACTGGGCACGAACGGCTTCTTCGAGCGGAACTGCAAAGCCGCCAACAAGTCGAAGTATCCGGACCACTTCGCCGAGGCGGCGGAGGCGGAGGCGCTCGCCACGACGATCAAGGAGTACGCCCCGCTGCTGATCCCGGGGCTGCTGCAGACGGAGGACTACGCACGGGCGGTGTTCCGCGCGTATCAGCCGACGGCTCCGGAGGCGGCGATCGACGTGCTGGTCGACGCGCGGCTGGACCGGGCACGGATCCTCGACCATCCAACAACGCCGATGTTGTGGGCCGTTCTGGACGAGGCGGTGCTGCGGCGCAAGGTCGGCGACGAGGTGGTGATGGCGGAGGCGCTGGGTCATATCGGGGCGATGGCGCGGCGCCACCGGGTGATTGTGCAGGTGCTGCCCTTCGCAGCAGGTGCGCATGCGTCCCTGAACGGTTCGCTCAAGCTGATGGCCTTCACCGACGCACCCCCGCTCGCCTACCTCCAAGGACCCGGTACAGGTCAACTGGAGGACGACCCGGCCACGGTCGCCCGTCATGAGCTGACCTACGATCTGGTTGCGGCGAGCGCACTGTCACCGCAGGAATCCCTGGCCTTGATCGAGTCAGTGGCGGAGGATTACGCGCATGAAGAGCACCAGCCCTGAGTACGACCTGAGCACGGCCGTCTGGCACAAGTCCAGCTACAGCGGAGGCGACGGCGGCGACTGCCTCGAGGTCGCCACTTGGCGCAAGTCCACCTACAGCGGCGGCAGCGGAGGCGACTGCCTCGAGGTCGCCGACGACCATCCCGGCATCGTCCCCGTCCGGGACTCCAAGCACCCGGACGGCCCGAAGCTCGTGTTCCGGGCCGCCGCCTGGTCCGCGTTCGTGGCCGGCGTCAAGCACGGCTAGCCACGTCACCTGCCCCCGGCTGTCGGCAGCCGGGGGCAGGTGACGTGTAGTCGGGCAGGTCGGCGACGCTGCTGACCTTCTGACCCTCCCTGAGCATCCAGTTCAGGAAGAAGGGCCTGGACAGCAGACCGTTGCGCAACCGCAGCCCGGTGTTGGTCCTCGGCGCGAGGAAGGGTCCGGTGCGGTCGCCGCCCTTCTGGCAGCCCTGGGCGTAGTCGCGCAGCAGCGACTCGTAGCGGGTGAAGGCCGTCCGGTGGTCGCCGTCCGCCCGCGCCAGCTCGCCCGCCAGGACGTATGCGGCGACGATCGCCGTGCCCGTACCCATCCCGCCGATGGTGGCGCCGCAGGCCGCGTCGCCGAGGAGGGCGATCCGTCCGCTGGACCAGGTGGGCACGTCCGCGCGGCAGATGGAGTCGACGTACAGCTCGGGTGCGTCGTCGAGCGATTCGAGCAGCCGCGGCACCTCCCAGCCCAGGTCCGAGAAGGCCCGCACGATCAGGGCCTTCTGCTGCTCCAGGTCATGGCGGTCGTAGTCCAACCGCGGTGAGGCGAAGACGAAGAAGGCTCCCGCCTGCTCCGGGTCCCTGTAGTCGGCGCCGGCGGCCGCCAGCCTGCCCGGGGTGTTGAGGCCGATCGAACCCTTGCCGCTTTCCAGCCCCAGGTAGTTGGGGAGCCGCCAGGTGGCCGCGTAGTAGCCGAGGTGGCTGACGTACTGCTCCTCCGGTCCGAACGCCAGACGTCGGACGTTCGAGTGGATCCCGTCCGCGCCGATGACGAGGCCGAACTCGCGCGGCGCGGCGTGCCGGAAGGTGACCCGCACACCCGACGGGGTCTCGGTCAGCGAGGTGATCGAGTCCCCGAAGAGGTACTCCGTGTGCGGGGACCTGTGCTCGTAGAGCACCCGGGACAGGTCGCCGCGGAGCACCTCGATGTCTCCCCCGGCGAACCCGGCGGGCAGATGGAGCCGCGTGCGACCGCGCTCGTCGACGAAGGTCATCGGGCTGCCGCCGGTCCGCACCCGGTGCAGATCGGGCAGCACGCCCATCCGCTCCAGCACCGTCATATGTGTCTCGCCGCGGAAGTCGACGGCCTGGCCGCCCGCACGCAGGGCCGGGGTGAGCTCGACGACGGTGGGTGCGAAGCCGAGGCGGCCCAGCCAGAGGGCCAGGGCGGGTCCGGCGATGCTCGCGCCGGAGATGAGGACGGTCTTGTTCGGGCTCACGGTCATGGTCACGGCGTTCCCCCTCGTATCAGAACTGCGTCTGACGAAAACTGCGTCCGATGGACACGGTAATTACTGTGTACCCTAGACGCAGTTTTCTGACGGGTGCAACCCCGCAGCTCGGACGGAGGAACGGTCGGCATGGGTGACGAACACGGCACCACGGCGCGGCTGTTGTGGGGGCCACCCGCCAGACCGGCCCGCGGGCCCAAGCCGAAGCTCGACCTCGCACGCATCGCGCGGGCCGGGGTGGCGATCGCCGACGCGGAGGATCTGCCGGCGGTGTCGATGCAGCGCGTCGCAGCGGAGCTGGGCGTCACGAAGATGGCCCTGTACCGGTATGTCCCCGGCAAGGCCGAGCTGGTCGCCCTGATGGTGGAGGCGGCGATCGGCCCGTACCCGGCACCGGACGAGCCCCTCGGCGGCTGGCGGGAGGAACTCGACCACTGGGCCCGGCGACTGCTCGAGGCGTTCGGCCGGCACCCCTGGGTGCTGGACGTCACCATCCGCCCCCGGATCATGGGCCCGGCGGAGCTCGGCTGGATGGAACACGCAGTCGCCGCGCTCGACGGTACGGCCCTCAGCGGCGCGGAACGGATGGACGCCGTCGTCCTCCTGACCGGCCACGCCCGGGCGACGGCCCAGCAGAAGCGCGCCGCCGGTTCGGACGGCAGCCCCGAGGCCCAGCTCGGCGCCCTGCTGATGGAGTTGCTCCGGACGCACGGCGAGCGCTTTCCCTCGGTGTCCGCGGCCTTCGCCTCGGTGGCGGAATCGGGTGGCGGTGATCAGGCCTGGGAGTTCGGCCTGCGGCGCATCCTGGACGGCCTGGCCGTACTGATCGACAGGGGCGGGATCGGTCGTGGCGGGGAGTCGCGCCCCTGATCAGGCATGACCGTGATCGGTGGCCCTCTCCACGGGCAGCAGCTCCGTGCCTGCCTCCAGGACCGCCTCGGCCTCCTCGGGCACCAGCGTGTCCTCGATGAAGAGCACGGCCCGGCGCAGCCCGTCACCACTCTGGTACGGGAAGTCCGTACCGAGCATCAACCGGTCCGCGCCGTACGAGTCGGCGGCCACCCGCAGTGCCCCCTCGTGGCCGTGGGCGACGGTGTCGTAGAACATGCGGCGCGCGGCGACCGTCGGCATCTCGATGATGTCCGGGGCCTCCCACGGGATGTGCTCGTCCGCGCGCGGCAGCAGCATGGGCAGCGCGCCACCGAGATGCGAGTGGACGATCCGCAGCCGCGGGAAGCGACGGGGTACTCCCTCCAGCATCAGATGCATCGCGCAGATGGTGTCCTCCACGGGTGCGCCGACCATCCACCGCATACGGTTCGCGGCGATCAGCGGGGTCCCGGCGTCCTGGCCCGCCGGGTGGAGGCTGAGCACCGAGCCCCGGTGGTCCAACTCCTCCAAGAGCGGCCGGAAGGACAGATCGCCGAGGCTGCGCCCGAGCACCGACGTGGTGACTCCGACACCGGCCAGCCCGAGATCGTCCAGCGCCCGGGCCAACTCCTCCAGCGAGGCGTCCAGATGCGGCAGGGGCAGGGCGGCGAAACCGGAGAAGTGCGTGGGCCACTCGTGGACGACCTCCGCGTACAGGTCGTTGGCGTAACGCGCGGCCGTCACCGCCTGCTTCTCGTCCGGGAAGTAGGGGGTCTGCGGGGACACGGACAGGATCTGGTGGTCGATGCCGGCGGCGTCGTACATCGTGAACCGGGCGTCGAGCTCCGCGGGGCTGTCGCCCGCTCCCAGGCCCCGCTGAGTGGCGGTGTCCTCGCGCCCGTAGGACTCCAGGAGGCGGAGATAGCCCTCGCTCCACAGGTGGGCGTGCACATCGGTCCGCATCGTCTCCAGCTTCCTGCCGGTCCCAGGCGGTGTCCACCGGAGTCGACCGGGCCGCACCGCGGCTTGAGCGCCGGGCTCCGAGCCCTCTTTTCAAGGAATGGTTTCAGGGCCTCAACCCGCCCACCCTCCCCGTGAGTTGACTTTGCGCGACGCATTTGCCACGGAGGGTCACGAGGGTCTAGCTTGACCGGAAAGCGAACAGCCCCCGCCGGGTGCGCCAACACCCGCGGGGGCTTGCAACGAGATCGATGAGACCCGATCCCGTGGCTGACCACCGAGATCAACACAGAGGATCTGATGGCCGACACAGAGTTTAGTTCCACGTTCCCGCCCGCGCACGCACAGGACGCGACACCGCACCCGATGGCCAGGCCCGGGTACGGCAAACGCGCCGTTTCCGGCCAACCCGCGCCCACGTCCCACGACTTCGCGCACCTTCCGCCGCGCGAAGCAGGCATCGCCTTCTACATCGACCGGCTCGACGACGGTGCGGATATCTCCGTCAAAACCCTGGCCAAGGTGCTCCCTTACGGGCAGTGCGCCCTGCGTACCGCCCTGAACCGCATCCAGGCCGCCGGTCATCTGCGGCGCGGGCTAGAGCACTTGACGACCGGATCGGGCGGCGGGCGCTGGATCACCCGAACGTGGTGGTCGCGTACGCCGCGCGACGACGACTGGTGGGCCGCCTTCCGCCGCGGCGACGTTCCCGAGGACCGGCCGCGGCCGACCCGCTCCCGAGCGATGATCCTGCTGGCAGCACTGGGACGCGAGGCACCGGTGATGTCGCTGTCGGCCGTCGAGTGCGCCCGGCTCGCACCGCTGGTCGAGGAGTGGTTCGCGCGGGGCGCCGGTGATCGGGACGTACTGCGCGCCCTGACCGGCGGACTTCCCTCCCCCGTCCACCACCCGGCCGGTCTGGCCCGCCGCCGCCTCATCGACAAGCTTCCGCCCGAACCGGTCCGCACCCCACCGCCGCTGCGCCTCCTGGAATGCGGCAAGTGCGGCGCCCCGGCCCGCGCCGAAACCCTGCGCGGCGGCGACTGCGGGCCCTGCCGCGGCGAGACGGCACCGATACGGCCCGCTGCGCCGCTCTCCCCCACCGAGGTCCACGCCCACATGGCGGAGGTCCGTGCGGCGGCGGGCCGACCACGCGAAGGGAGCTTCACATGAGCGTGCAGGTCATCCGTACGGCAGCAGAGGCCCGATGGAAGCAGGCGGCGCCATGACCCCCAGCACCGCGGACCGACCGGACATGACCGTTGAGGAGTTCGAGGAGCTCGCCCGCAGGGCGCCGGAGACGGTGAGGCTCGAGTTCATCAACGGAAAGCTGAAGGTCAAGCCCGGGCCGGACGGCGACCATGGGTCGATCGTCATGTGGCTACTCCGGCAGTGCATGCATCAGCGCCCCGAGCTCGACCTGTACCCGGGGGTAGGCATCAAAGTACCGACCTGTCGTGCGAGCCGTGCCAGGACGGACGGTGCCCTCGCGCCGTTCGACCACTTCGTGGGCCAGCCCGGGGAGTGGGCGCCTCCCCTGACGGCGTACTGATGGTCGTGGCGGTGACCTCGTTCGATGCCGACGCGGATGCTCGCGACCGCACTGAGAAACGCGACGGTTACGCGGCTGCCGGCATCCCCGTCTACCTCCTCGTGGACCGTGACAACGACACCCTCGTCGTCCACAGCGAGCCGCGGCACGGGACGTACCAGAGCCGGTCCACGTACAAGTACGGCGACACCGTCGCACTCCCCGCGCCCGTCGCCGTCACCCTCGACACCGAGAAGCTCAAGGACTACTCCCGCTGAGGCTCGCCGGCCGCCCGCGCCCCGTACGGCCTTGCACCAGCAGGCTCCCCATCGCCGTGCGGCGGTGCAGGACCGCACGGCCGGCGCGGACCGTGGTGATCAGGCCGGCGCCGCGCAGGGCGGCGGCGTGGGCCGAGGCGGTGGCGTTGCCGACCCCGACACGTCGGGCGATGTCACTGGTCGTGTGCTCATCGGCGAGCAGGAGCAGCATCTCGGCGCGGGTGCGCCCGAGGACCCCGGCCAGCGCGTCGTCGCTTTCGCCGTTGACGTCGGCGGTGTGGGGGGCGAGCGGTAGTCCCGGGCCCGCCGGGTAGGTCAGGGCCACGGTACCGCCCGGCGGGGCGGCGAGGACAGGATGGCCCGTCCGGTGGAAGGTCGGCAGGAGCAGCAGACCCCGGCCCCGGAGGGCGATGTCCTGAGCGACGGGCGTGTCGATCTCCCAGACGCTCCCCCGCACCCGGGTGCCGGGGACGAGCGCGGTGAGCGCATGAGCGATGCCGTGCTCGGCAGCGGTGACGGCGTGCTGGGTGAACTCCCGCTGGTGCAGGTCCTGCACCAGCGACCAGGTGGGTGCCAGGACCGTGTCGAAGGCCGCGCGCTGTGCGCGGCGCAGAAGCCGCCAGGCACCCGGGTGCCCCTGGTGCAGATCGCGGATCCACGGTGGGGGTGGCGCGGTGTGCGGGGCGTACGCCCGCTCGATCTCATGGCGCACCAGGTCCTGGGAGGAGCTCCGGACGGTGTCCAGCCCCTCGGTGAGGTCATCGCTGAAGACATCGAGGAAGACGGGTGCGACCCCGGCCGGGACCAGGTCCCCGAGCGGCCCGGCGGCACCGGGCAACGCGGCGAGGAGCCGTCGTCTCCAGCGGCCGAACAGCAGCTCGTCACCCGGGATGCACAGCTGCGTCAGGGCCGAGTTCAGCTCCTGCAGCGGAGCCGGCCGGGGTGCGAAGCGCACCCGGGCGAAATCATCGGCCGTGAAGTGGATCCGGAGCACTACCCTCCCTGTCGGCGTGGCGCCAGCGTTTCGGGCAGGGCCGAACAGATCGCCGGCGCCCCTTGCCGAACAGCAGCATGCGGGACATGTCCTCTTCATTCATTCAAGAGCCGTCCGGGCCCGCAAGGGGCGAGGGAACCACCGCACATGCCGGAGTCGGGCGGCGCACGGTCGCCAAGTCCGCCGCGCTGGCCGGCGCGTTGCTCGTCACCGGTGGCGTCGGCGGCGCGCACGCGAGGTCGAGCGGCCCGGCACGGGCGGTGCCTCCGGCCGGTGGGATCACCCTGCGGCTTCCTGGTCCGACCGGGCCGCACCGGACCGGTGTCACCGCGCTGTATCTGGTCGACGACACACGACGCGACCCCTGGGACAGCACCCTGCCCGTCCGTGAAGTGATGGTCACGGTGTTCTACCCGGCCCGGTCCGTACGCGGCCGCGCCATCGCGCCGCAGATGACGGCCGGGGCCGCCGCGCTCTTCCCGGACCTCGACGCCGCGTACATCCGCGACCAGTTGCCGAAGGGCGGCGTGAACTGGGCGGCCACCGCGACCCATTCCTTCGTGGATGCGCCCGCGGAGCCCGTACGGCGGCCGGTGCTGCTGTACAGCCCCGGGGCGGGCGATGCCCGGACCATGGGTACGCATCTGGCCGAGGACCTGGCGAGCCACGGGTTCGTGGTGGTGACCGTCGACCATCCCGGTGATGCGGGCGAGGTCGAGTTCCCGGTGCCCCGGAAGGGACGTGAGGAGATCCGTGAGACGGCACTGCGCCCGGATGCGGCCACGGACCCCGGGCTGTTCCGCACCGTGGTCGGGACCCGGATCGCGGACACCCGGTTCGTGCTGGACCAGTTGGAACGGCTGGTCCGGGGGCACGGTGCCGACGCGGCCGGCCGTCCGCTGCCCCAGGACCTCGGGTGTGCGCTGGACCTGCGGAGGGTCGGTATGTACGGCCACTCCGCGGGTGGCACGACGACGGCCCAGGCGATGTACGAGGACCGGCGCATCCGCGCCGCGGTCGATCTGGAGGGCTATCTGGACCTCCCGCCTCAACGCCCTGGTGGTGAGGGGGAGTTGTTTCCGGTCGCCCGGCACGGGGTGGACCGGCCCCTGCTCCTCCTGGGGACCGACGGCTTCCGTGACGCGCGGTTCGACCGGTCCTGGTCGGCCGTGCAGAGGCACTCCGGGGGCTGCGTCCGCCGTCGGCGGCTCGACCGTGCGTCGCACTGGGTGTTCACCGACTACGCCGCTCTGGTGCCCCAGTTGGAGGCGGCGGGGCTGATGACCGCGGATGGCCGGAAGGGCATGGTCGGCACGATCGGTCCGGAGGTGTCGGTGCCGAGGGTGCGTGGCGAGATCCGTGCGTTCCTCGGCAGGGCTCTGATGTGAAGCAGTCCAAGCGATTGCGGCGAGCGCGCTGACGCATCCGCAGCGCGCGACGCGATGTCGACGGCCCTTCCTGCAGCACGTCCCGCACATGCTGGCGTTTTCCGGCCACGCGGACCGGTCGGCCCCCTGAGGTCTCACTCACTGTGCACCCTTCGGCACCTTCTCGGCCAGTGCCGATCAGATTCGGACTCACGGGGGTACGCCCGGACGAAGTGCGCTGAGATGTCCGGATACCGCAGTTCTGGAGTTCTGGACACCGCAGTGGGCAGTATCCGTCGCTGGAGGCACGCATGGAAGGCTTCACCGCCGCAGTCTCATTGGAGTCCGACCTAGGGTCACCGGTGCCCTGCAGGTGCGGCGCGGCGGGGCTCGAGGCTCCGCCGGGATCGGCCGAAGAGCGGTTCCGGGGGCTGCTGGAAGCGGCGCCCGACGCCATGGTGATCGTCGACGACAGCGGAACCATCCGCCTCGTCAACGCCCAGACCGAAGCCCTCTTCGGCTACCAGCGCGAAGAACTCCTCGGCCGCCCCGTCGAAATCCTCGTCCCCCACCGCTTCCGCGACCACCACGCCCACCACCGCAACGGCTACACCGACAACCGCCAGGTCCGCCCCATGGGCGCCGGACTCGAACTCCACGGACTGCGCAAGAACGGCAGCGAGTTCCCCGTCGAGATCAGCCTCAGCCCCCTCGAGACCACCGACGGACTCCTCGTCTCCGCAGCCGTACGCGACGTCAGCGAACGCAAAGCGGCCGAAGAGCGGTTCCGGGGGCTGCTGGAAGCGGCGCCCGACGCCATGGTGATCGTCGACGACAGCGGAACCATCCGCCTCGTCAACGCCCAGACCGAAGCCCTCTTCGGCTACCAGCGCGAAGAACTCCTCGGCCGCCCCGTCGAAATCCTCGTCCCCCACCGCTTCCGCGACCACCACGCCCACCACCGCAACGGCTACACCGACAACCGCCAGGTCCGCCCCATGGGCGCCGGACTCGAACTCCACGGACTGCGCAAGAACGGCAGCGAGTTCCCCGTCGAGATCAGCCTCAGCCCCCTCGAGACCACCGACGGACTCCTCGTCTCCGCAGCCGTACGCGACGTCAGCGAACGCAAAGCGGCGGAGACCCAGTTGACGGCTCTGTACGAGCAGCAGCGGCATGTCGCACTGACCCTCCAGCGCAGTCTCATGGGCACGCCCCCTGCCGTCCCCGGGCTGACGACGGCCAGCCGTTATCTGCCCGCCACCCAGGGCGCGGGCGTCGGCGGTGACTGGTTCGACCTCGTGCCGCTGGGTGCCGGACGGGTCGGGATCCTCATCGGTGATGTGATGGGACGCGGTCTGGAAGCGGCCGCCATCATGGGGCAGTTGCGCTCCGCCGCCCATGCGCTGGCGAAGACGGGTATGCAGCCGCGCCAGCTGATGCAGTCGCTCGACGCGATCGTCGCCGAGCTCGACGGTCCCGACCAACTGGTGACCTGCTGCTATCTGATCGTGGCCCCGGACGCGGGCGAGGTCACCGTGTGCTCGGCCGGCCATCTGCCCGCCCTGGTCGCGGCTCCCGGCGAACCGGTGCGGCTGCTCGACGCGCCGGTGAGCGTCCCGCTGGGTGTCGGGGACCACATCCACCAGCAGACCACCCTCGGGGTCGCCCCCGGATCCAGCCTGGTCCTGTTCACGGACGGGCTGATAGAGACACCGGACGGCGATATCGAGGAGCAGCTCGACGCTCTGATCGCCGCGCTCGACAAGGCCTTCGCGGACACCACCGGCCTGGAGGCGGCCGTCGACGAGGTGCTCGCGTCCGTCCTTCCCTCGACCGAGCACCACCACGACGACGTGACGCTGCTCATCGCCCAGCTGCCCGCCGCCCCGCTCGCCACGGCCGCCACCGATCTCCCGGCGGCACCCGCCTCGGTGGCACAGGCGCGCGCGTTCCTCGCCGCCGCCCTCACTTCGTGGGGCTGTTCCCAATTCGTCGACGACGCACAACTGCTGGTGTCCGAGGTGGTCACCAACGCCATCCGGCACGGTCAGGGGCCGGTGCGCCTGTGTATGCGCCGCAACCGCACCGAGCTCACCGTCGAGGTGAGCGACCACAGCCACCATCTGCCGCAGCCGCGGCTGGCCGCCGCCGACGACGAGTCGGGGCGGGGACTCAGCCTGGTGGACACCCTGGCCGGCAGCTGGGGTGTGCGCCCCAACGAGGAGGGCAAGACGACCTGGTTCACGCTCTCCCTGACCCCCACGGCCCACGCCGCCCGCTGAGAACCGTGCCCGTGCCCCGGCCGGTCCGGCCACCCGCACCCGGTCGGTCCCCCGGCCCGCTCCCGGCCGGGGTCCTGTCCGAACCCTGACCGGACCCTCGGCAGGCCGGCGACCGTCCCTAAGCACTGTGACCGGACCCTCGCCGGTTCACGCCCGAATGTGGCCGGCGCGCATCCGGACCCTTACCGGCCCTCGCCCGGACCCTGACCGATTCACGGTGGCCATCGAACGGTTACCGAACGGTTCATGAACGGCCCCCGACGACGCCCCTGTCGGCGCACCCGTCTATCGTGCGCATCACGCGGTTCGCTTACGACCGCCTTCGACTGCCGTACACCGGCGTCGAACTCTGACCTGTGGGGGGTCCATTCGATGCGCTCTACGCGCACGCTGCCGCATGCCCTGGTGCGTGCGGCGGCCGTTTTCGCATTGTCGGCGGGGGTCTTGGCGCCCGTTTTGACGGCGGCGCCCGCCGCATATGCCGCGGATCCGGTGACCGTCACCCGTACCACCACCACCGACACCGGACAGCTCGACATCGGTCTGCCGTACAACGCGCTGTGGGTGAAGGTGAGCGTCCTCGCCTCCAAGGCGCCGGGGGCGGCCGTGCTCGCGTCCACCGACGAGTTGGCGTGGCACGAGTACGACAGCACCACCCAGAAGCCGGGGGGCTGGCTGACGGATGACGGGATCCGGCTGCCCGAGGGCACGGCGTTCGGGGACTACCCGGTGGCCGTGGACTACCGGATGCCCGGCGGGACCGTGCAGCACTGGACCGGCGGCACGCTCGGCTACCGGCTGCACACGGGCGTCACGAAGCTCGCCTTCGACCGTGAGCAGACGGACTTCGAGCACCGAAGCGCCGTGCTGGCCGGCGCGGCCACCACGTACGACCCGTCGACCGGCGCCCGTACGCCCGCCCGTGCCGGTACCAAGGTGAAGGTCGCGCTCAGGCTCTTCGGCCCGTCCTGGACGGACTCCGAGGCCAACGCGGTCACCGGAGCCGACGGGACGTTCTCGCTGTCCCTGACCCCGAACGCATCGGTCCACAGCGGCACGGCCACCGTGGTCGAGCCGGCCGCCGACACCGATCCGGACGACGGCTTCGCGGTGCCCGAACTTCCCGTCTCCAAGCAGGCGTACCGGATCAGCGCGGACCTGGACAAGCGACGGGTGCACGAGGGCGACTTCGTCACCGTGAAGGGCCGGGCCGAGCGTCTGACCGCGGACGGCTGGAAGCCGTTCGAGGGCGCCGAGGTCGTGTCCACTCCTGACGAGCCGGACAGCTGGAACCACACCGTCAGGCGGCTGATGGGCAGTGGGAAGGTCGCCGCCGACGGCACCTTCTCCTACCGGGCCAAGGCCGCGTTCACGACGCAGGTGTTCACGTATCTGCGGCCGTCCGTGTATCTGGCGGACCTGAAGTCCGACGTCGGCAGCATCGTCGTGCCGAGGAAGTTCACCTTCACCGGGGTGAAGATCGCGCTCGACCCGTACGGGCAGGTCACGGCCACCGGGCGGCTCACGGCCGACTGGTGCTGGGACGAGCGGGTGTATCTGCAGTACTCGGGGGACGGCCGGACCTGGAACACCCTGCGTGCCGGTACCGCCGAGGGCGGCACGGCGGGCTACTGCCCGTTCAGCATCCAAGCCCCCGGCTTCGTCAGCGCGTACTACCGGATCTACCACCCGGAGACGGACACCTTCGTGACACTGGCGACGCCGGCGGTGTACCAGGCCCGGATCCCGACCCGCTTCGCGTCGTTCACCACCACCCCCAGCCGGCCGGCGGTGCGCTCCAAGCTCACGGCCTCCGGCGTCCTCCAGCGGTTCGTGGGCGGCAAGTGGCAGCCGTACGCGGGTGCCAAGGTGATGCTGGTCTTCAAGCCCAAGGGTGAGAGCACCTGGTACTGGGTCACCAAGGGCGCCTCCGGCACGGCGGGCAAGTACAGCCTCAAGGGCACGGTCTACGGGGACGGCAGCTGGGCCATGGTCACCGAGCCGGCCGGCGGCTACTTCGCCGCCGGGACGAAGGAGAGGTACATCGATGCACGCTGACGTCCGCCCCACGCTCACGGGCCCACTGCCCCGTGCGCACCGGCGTGCGCGCGGGCTCTCGCTGGTCGCCACGGCCGCGGCACTGTGCCTCGCCGCCGGGACCGCACCCGCTCTCGCCGCCGACGCCTCCCCCGTGGGTATCGGGGTGGCCAGGACCATGGACGCCCAGCGCGGCGCGTTCTCGGTGAACGCCTGGACCGACGCGGCCGGAGCCGCCGTCACCTCCGTCTCGGCACGGATCCGCGAGGGTGAGACGGTCGTGGCCGAACTGCCCTCGCTGACCGAGCTGGAGTGGCTCAAGGGCACGTACCAGGTGGCGACCGACGCGCCCCTGAAGCTCCAGGAGGACGGCGGCAGCATGCCGCACCTCGGCCGGTACGCGATCGACGTGACCGTCGAGGACTCCAAGGGCAACAGCGCGACCCGCCGCGACGCGGGCACGCTCGACTTCACCCTGCGGCCCGAGCTCACCTTCGAGCTCGGCACGCCGACCTGGCAGGACCGCAACGCCCGGCCGCACGGGACGCTGACCGCGATCCAGCCCGGGTCCGGGGACACGGTGCCGCTGGCCGGCCGGAACGTCGGGATCAGCCGCGCCACGCCGTCGGACGCTCCCGTGAGCACGGTGGTGACCTCCGCGTCCGGCGAATTCACCGGCCCCGCCTACCCGGTGGTCACGATGAACGAGGAGTTCACCGCGCGCTTCGCCGGGGACGGGACCGAGGTCCACGGCAGCCTGACCCGTACCGCCCGGGTGTTCCAGTGGAAGTCGCGCGCGGTGACCGTCACGGCCACCGCCGACAGGACGCGGGCGCTGCCCGGCGAGACCGTCACGGTCACCGGGCGGATGGTGGACGCCGCCGACCCGGCCCAGCCGATCGCCGCCGAGGCCGTGCGGGTCAGCCTGGGCTACGAGGACCGCGGGACGGGCTGGGGCCGTACGGTCACGACCGATACGGACGGCCGCTTCACCGCGAAGCTCACGGCCACCCCGGGCATCCGGCTGAGCGGCTGGACGGCCGCACCGCAGGACGGGTTCCTCAGGGGCTCCGCCGCGGGGCCGCTGGCGATGCCCACCGAGTCCAGGATCGACGGCGTCCAGTCGTCGATCCGGGCCGACGGCCTGGTCACCGTCACCGGCACGTTCCGCAACACCTACGACCGCACGGACTCGTTCGACCTCGAGCCGGTCCAGCTGGAGCACTCGGCGGACGGCAAGACGGGCTGGAAGAAGATCGCCACCGCCACGGCTTCGTCCATGTACCCGCTCTTCACACTGACCGCGGTCAGCACCGGCGGCCACTACCGGGTGCACCACCTCACCAACGACCGGTTCGTGGAGAGCTTCGGCCCGGTGGCGAAGCTGACCCGCACCGCGACCCGGGTGCTGAACGTGAACGCCGCCCCGGAGCCGGTCAAGAAGGGCGCGACGGTCACCGTGACCGGCACGCTCCAGCAGTACACCGCCGGGACGTGGAAGGCGTACCCGGGCCAGCCGGTGCAACTGTGGTTCCGTGCGACGGGCGCGCCACGCTTCTCCCTGGTCCGCTCGGGCAAGACCGACGCCGCCGGAAAGGCCGCGCTCAAGGGCACCGCGGGCAGGGACGGGATCTGGCTGCTCCGCTACTTCGGTGACGCGACGCACTTCAACTCGACGGCCACGGGCGACTTCGTCGACGTGCGCTGAGTGTCCGTGTGCGCTGAGGTCGGCGTGATCGGGCGGTCGCGCTGTCGGGCGTGATCGCGCGATCGCGTCGACGGGCAGCCGCGCCGGCGCGCGGACAACAGGAGAAACACACGAGGGCGGCACCCCCTTGGAGGGGGTGCCGCCCTCGGTATCAGGACGGTCGATCAACCAATGGTCGATCAGAAGTCCATGTCACCGCCCGGCATGCCACCCGGGGCGGCCGCGGCGGCCTTCTCCGGCTTGTCGGCGATGACGGCCTCGGTGGTGAGGAACAGCGCGGCGATGGAGGCGGCGTTCTGCAGCGCGGAACGGGTCACCTTCGCCGGGTCGATGATGCCCTCGGCGACCAGGTCGACGTATTCGCCGGTCGCGGCGTTCAGACCGTGGCCCGGGGTCAGGTTGCGCACCTTCTCCACCACGACACCGCCCTCGAGGCCGGCGTTGACGGCGATCTGCTTCAGCGGGGCCTCGAGCGCCAGCTTGACGGCGGCGGCACCGGTGGCCTCGTCGCCCTCGAGCTCCAGCTTCTCGAAGACCTGGGCGGCCTGCAGCAGGGCCACGCCACCACCGGCGACGATGCCCTCCTCGACGGCGGCCTTCGCGTTGCGGACGGCGTCCTCGATGCGGTGCTTGCGCTCCTTGAGCTCGACCTCGGTCGCGGCACCGGCCTTGATGACGGCCACGCCGCCGGCCAGCTTCGCGAGGCGCTCCTGGAGCTTCTCGCGGTCGTAGTCCGAGTCCGAGTTCTCGATCTCGGCGCGGATCTGGTTGACGCGGCCCTGAACCTGGTCGCTGTCACCGGAACCGTCGACGATCGTGGTCTCGTCCTTGGTGATGACGACCTTGCGGGCGCGGCCGAGCAGGTCCAGACCGGCGTTCTCCAGCTTGAGGCCGACCTCCTCGGAGATGACCGTGCCACCGGTGAGGATGGCGATGTCACCGAGCATGGCCTTGCGGCGGTCGCCGAAGCCCGGGGCCTTGACGGCAACGGACTTGAAGGTGCCGCGGATCTTGTTGACGACCAGGGTCGACAGGGCCTCGCCCTCGACGTCCTCGGCGATGATCAGCAGCGGCTTGCCCGACTGCATGACCTTCTCCAGCAGCGGGAGCAGGTCCTTCACCGAGGAGACCTTGGAGTTGACGATCAGGATGTACGGGTCCTCGAGGGAGGCCTCCATACGCTCCATGTCGGTGGCGAAGTACGCCGAGATGTAGCCCTTGTCGAAGCGCATACCCTCGGTGAGCTCAAGCTCCAGACCGAAGGTCTGGGACTCCTCGACGGTGATGACGCCTTCCTTGCCGACCTTGTCCATCGCCTCGGCGATGAGCTCGCCGATCTGGGTGTCGGCGGCGGAGATGGAGGCGGTGGAGGCGATCTGCTCCTTGGTCTCGACCTCCTTGGCCTGGTCGAGCAGCGCGCCGGAGACGGCCTCGACGGCCTTCTCGATACCGCGCTTCAGAGCCATCGGGTTGGCGCCGGCCGCCACGTTGCGCAGGCCCTCGCGGACGAGCGCCTGGGCGAGGACGGTCGCGGTGGTCGTACCGTCACCGGCGACGTCGTCCGTCTTCTTGGCGACTTCCTTGACCAGCTCGGCGCCGATCTTCTCGTACGGGTCCTCGAGCTCGATCTCCTTGGCGATGGAGACACCATCGTTGGTGATCGTGGGGGCGCCCCACTTCTTCTCGAGGACGACGTTCCGGCCCTTGGGGCCAAGGGTGACCTTGACGGCGTCGGCGAGCTGGTTCATCCCGCGCTCGAGACCGCGCCGTGCCTCCTCGTCGAACGCGATGATCTTGGCCATGTGAAGTGGTCCTCCAGGACTTGGGGGTCCCCCCGTGCCCGCAGGGCTACGGGGGAGGATGCTTCTGGACCGCGCTGGTGCCCGCGACGGACGGCCTGCATGCCTTGCGGTTCCTTGCCCCACACGGCCTGCGGACCTCACCGACCCGGTCCTCGTTGTCACTCTCACTCGGAGAGTGCTAACGCCAATGATTAGCACTCGGACCCCGAGAGTGCAAGCGGCTTCGAAGAAGCCTCGATGAGGGGTGGCGGTCGGCTGGGGCCTCCCCGCCGAAGGCAGGGGAAGGGGTGGACGCAAGCGGCTTCGAAGAAGCCTCCGCACCCCGGCGAAGCCCGGCAGGCCCCTTACCCAGGCAGCACGGAGGGCCCGCACCCCTGGCACGGGCCCTCCGTAGCGTTGCTGCAGTCAGTCGGCGCTCAGCCGGCTACGCGGACCATGTCCGCCTGCGGCCCCTTCTGGCCCTGCGAGATCTCGAACTCGACCCGCTGGCCCTCCTCCAGGGTGCGGTAACCGTCCATCTGGATCGCGCTGTAGTGGACGAAAACATCCGCACCACCGTCGACCGCGATGAAGCCGTACCCCTTCTCCGCGTTGAACCACTTGACGGTGCCCTGAGCCATGCCTAACTCCCCTATTACTGGCCCTTGCACAGGACCGCACTTCGCGGACCCGGGTCAGACCTCGCCCACGAAGATTTCCCGTGCTCTGGAGGCGCGGAAGACCTTCATGAACGGCGCCGGAACGCGTCGACCGCGGCTGAATGTATCTGTCCAACTGCCCTCTGCAACAGGTCAATCGGACGAGAAATCTGAGCATGGCCGATCGGAAATTTCGGCCCAACTCCGAGCAACGCCGGGCAAGTCGGGCCGGGCAAAGCGCACAAAACGCGCAAATAGCTCGAACACTTTGGCTGTTTCTTGTCGCGCGCGGACGCATTCTCATATGCCCGCGGCACAAACAGCGAAGAGGAACGTCCCCAACTCTACCGCGACCGCAACAGCGGAATTGCCCCCTCCGCAGAGCTTGCGGAGGGGACATTCCGGGTGACGGAACGTGCTGGATCCAGGGTCAGTACGGCGCCCGAATACGGACCGAACGGACCACTCGGGCGGGGCTCAGCCGCCGGCGACGGCGGGGATGATCGAGACGCCCGCGCCGTCCGGCGTCGCCGTCTCCAGGCCCTGCTCGAAGCGGACGTCGTCGTCGTTGACGTAGACGTTCACGAAGCGGCGCAGCTTGCCCTGGTCGTCCAGGACGCGGGCGGCGATACCGGTGTGGTTCTTCTCCAGGTCGGCAATGACCTCCGCGAGGGTCGCGCCCTCCGCCGATACCTCGGCCTGACCACCGGTGTAGGTGCGCAGGATGGTGGGGATGCGGACGTTGACGCTCATGCGAGGCCAGCCTCTCGGAAGGAGTCCAGGGTGGGGCGGATGACCGCGGTCATTCCCGTCGTGGGGGCCACCGCGTCCAGGGTCTTCAGGCCGTCACCCGTGTTGACGACCACGGTCGTGAGGGACGGGTCGATGACTCCGGCCTCGATCAGCTTCTTCGCCACGCCGAGGGTGGTCCCGCCGGCGGTCTCGGTGAAGATGCCCTCGGTGCGGGCCAGCAGCTTGATCGCGTCCACGATCTGCTCGTCCGTGACGTCCTCGACGGCACCGCCCGTGCGACGGCAGATGTCCAGGACGTAAGGGCCGTCGGCCGGGTTGCCGATCGCCAGGGACTTGGCGATCGTGTCGGGCTTCTGCGGCCGTACGACGTCGTGGCCCGCCTTGAAGGCCACGGACACCGGGGAGCAGCCCTCGGCCTGGGCGCCGAAGATCTTGTAGGGCCTGTCCTCGACGAGGCCCAGCTTGATCAGCTCCTGCAGCCCCTTGTCGATCTTGGTGAGCTGGGAGCCGGAGGCGATGGGGATGACGAGCTGGTCGGGGAGCCGCCAGCCGAGCTGCTCGCAGATCTCGTACGCCAGCGTCTTGGAGCCCTCGGCGTAGTACGGGCGGAGATTGACGTTGACGAAGCCCCAGCCCTCGCCCGCCGGGTCGCCGATGAGCTCGGAGCAGAAGCGGTTGACTTCGTCGTAGTTGCCCTCGATCCCGATGAGCTCCCCGCCGTAGACCGCGGCCATGACGACCTTGCCCTGCTCCAGGTCGTGCGGGATGAACACGCAGGACTTGAAGCCGGCGCGGGCGGCGGCGGCGCCGACGGCGCCCGCGAGGTTGCCGGTGGAGGAGCAGGAGAGGGTGGTGAAGCCGAAGGCGCGGGCGGCCTCGATGGCCTGTGCGACGACGCGGTCCTTGAAGGAGTGCGTGGGGTTGCCGGAGTCGTCCTTCACGTAGAGACCACCGGTGACACCCAGCTCACGCGCGAGGTTGTCGGCCTTGACGAGCTTGGTCCAGCCCGGGTTCAGATTGGGCTTGTCCGCCACGTCGGCGGGGACGGGGAGCAGCGGCGCGTAGCGCCAGAGGCTGTCCGGTCCGTTCTCGATCCGCTTGCGCAGGCCTTCCGGGTCACCGGTCGGCAGGTCGTACGCCACTTCGAGCGGTCCGAAACACAGCTGGCAGGCGAAGACGGGACCGAGGGGGACGATCTCACCGCACTCACGACAGGAGAGGCCGGACGCGGAGCCCAGATCGACGGTGTCGGCGGTGGCAGTGGTCTGTGCAGCCATGGAGGCGAGGCCCTTTCTCCTCATCTTCCTCACGGCGCGTTTCGCCGTGAGACGGATTTGGCACCTTCCCTAGCCGGGAGCCTCGCGCCGCGCGCCGAGAGCGACGCAGCGTCGATGTGCGGCTTGCGCCGCGTGGCCGACTGGAGGGTTGCCGGGGCTTCAACGGGCCGTATCCCTCTGCCCCTCTGGATGAGCGGTATGTGATTGTCGGCGTGACGACCCCCGGCATGCGATGGTCGTCCGCGTTGTTCAAGACTGTAACCGAACCCCCGGACCGCTGAGACGGCCGTCCGATCTGCGAGATGGAGATCATCACGTGCTGGAAGAGGTGGAGCGCTGGCTGGCCCGGCGGTCCTGGTCCGTGTCGGACCGCCCGCTCGACCGGCTCGTCGCCGCGAAGCGTGCGGCCAGGCACGGCGGCACGGTCAGCGTGGTACTCCCGGCCCTGAACGAGGAGGGGACGGTCGGCGAGATCGTCACCGTGATCCGGCGCGAGCTGATGACGGACGAGGTGCCGCTGGTCGACGAGCTCGTGGTGGTGGATTCGGGCTCGACGGACCGTACGTCCGAGGTGGCGGCGAAGGCGGGCGCACGCGTGGAGCACCGCGACGCGATACTGCCGCGGATCCCGGCGCTGCCGGGCAAGGGTGAGGTGCTCTGGCGTTCGCTGCTGGCGACCAGCGGGGACATCGTCTGCTTCGTGGACGCGGATCTGCGGGAGTTCTCGGCCGACTTCGTCTCCGGGATCATCGGCCCGCTGCTGACCGAGCCCGACGTGCAGTTCGTGAAGGCGATGTACGACCGGCCGCTCGGGGACGCTCCCGACCAGGGCGGGAGGGTGACCGAACTGGTGGCCAGGCCGCTGCTCAATCTGCACTGGCCGCAGCTGGCCGGGTTCGTCCAGCCGCTCGGCGGGGAGTACGCGGCCCGGCGCTCGCTGCTGGAGCGGCTGCCGTTCCCCGTGGGGTACGGCGTGGAGCTCGGGCTGCTGGTGGACGCACTGCACACGGTCGGCCTGGACGCGCTGGCGCAGGTGGACGTGGGCGTACGGCGGCACCGTCACCAGGACGGCCGGGCGCTCGGACGCATGGCGGCCGCGATCTACCGCACGGCCCAACTGCGCCTGTCACGGGGCCATTTGGTGCGTCCCGCACTGACCCAGTTCGAGCGTGGGGAGAACGGTTTCGTGCCGCGGACCCATGAGGTGGACACGGAGGAGCGGCCCCCGATGACGGAGATCGCGGAGTACACGGCGCACCGGGCGGCGTGAGGGAACGCGCATGGGCCGTCCGTGACACCGGCGGGCCGCAGGGCGCGGCGCTGCGCACCACAGTCGATCGGATTGTCTACCTTTCCGGTGTATGGGCTATGTGAGACATAAGAGGGCTTTGCCCGGACACCCCCATTCTTCGCTCGTCAGCGGGCTTTCTTCGCTCGTCAGCGGGGCGCTGGTGGCTCTCGCCGCCGTCCTCGTCTGCGCCTCGGCCGTGATACTGGCCCCCGGCCGGGCGGCCGCCGACACCGCGGCCCGCCAGGAACGGCATCGCTCCGGCGCACCGGCCGCGCCGTACGTCGAATCGCTCGGCGGCCGCTCCCCCTCCGCGACCGGTACCGTCCTGGCCGTCGCCGGGGCGGCGCACGAGGACGGGCGGGCAGGGCATCCGGCCGCCTCCGGACTCTTCAGAGTGGTTCCCGAGACCGCCGGCGGGGGCACGGACCGCTCCACGGGCACCGCCGGATCCACCGGGTCCGCCGGGTCCGTGTCCGAGGCCGTGGCCGACAGCCACACCCCCGCCGGCACCCACCGGGCCCGCGAAGGCGCGGGCGAGATCGCCGCGACCGACAGCAGGGCCGAACGGCTGTGGCTGCTGGGCGGTGTCGCCGTGGCCCTCACCGGCACGGGGGTGATCGCACTGGCCGCGACCCGCGGCCGGCGCCGGGACCCCTGAACGAGTGAGCGTACGGCCGGACTCCGCCGACGGAGTCCGGCCGTACGTTTGAGCGGATACGCCACGGGCTAGGTTGGCGACATGGTCTCCGAGCGCGCGGCGCAGGTACTCGTCGCCTCCAACCGCGGTCCGGTCACATACGCCTTCCGGGAGGACGGCACGCTGGACGCCCGGCGCGGTGGCGGCGGTCTGGTCTCCGGACTGTCGGCCATCGGCCCCGACGCGGGCGCCCTGTGGGTGTGCGCCGCACTGGGCGACGGCGACCGCGAGGCGGTGCGCCGAGGCGTCGCCGAGCCGGGCGTACTGATGCTGGACATCGACGCCGCCGTGCAGTCGGACGCGTACAACGGGATCGCGAACTCGGTCCTGTGGTTCGTCCACCACATGCTGTACCAGACGCCGCTGGAGCCGGTCTTCGACAAGGAGTTCCGGCGGCAGTGGATCGCCTACGAGGGCTACAACCTCGCCTTCGCGCAGGCCCTGGCCGAGATGTCGGCGCCGGGCGCGGCGGTGCTGGTGCAGGACTACCACCTGGCGCTGGTGCCGGGGATGCTCCGGGATCTGCGCCCCGACCTGCGTATCGGCCACTTCTCGCACACGCCGTGGGCGCCGCCCGAGTACTTCCGGATGCTGCCCGACGACATCGCCGAGCAGCTGCTGCTGGGCATGCTCGGGGCGAACCGGCTGGGCTTTCTGACCCGGCGCTGGCTCACCGCCTTCCAGAGCTGCTGCACGGCCGTCCTCACGGACCACGACGTGGCCACCTACTGGCCCAAGGACGATCAGCCGCACCTGGAGTACCGGCTGCCCGGGCACCGCCGCCGGCGGACCATGCTCGGGGTGCACGGGCTCGGGGCGGACGCCGACTTCCTGCGGGAGAGGTCGCGGCAGGCGGACGTCGACGAGCGGATGGCGGCGCTGCGCGAGCAGGTCGGCGGGGACGGCAGCCGCAGGACGATCGTCCGGGTCGACCGCACCGAGCTGTCGAAGAACATCGTGCGCGGGCTGCTGGCCTACCGGACGCTGCTGGAGGAGCACCCCGAGTGGCACGAACGGGTGGTGCACATCGCCTTCGCCTATCCGTCGCGGCAGGACCTCCCGGTCTACCGCGACTACACGGCCGAGGTCTCACGGGTCGCCGAAGAGATCAACGCCGAGTACGGCACCCCGGATTGGACACCGGTGATCCTGCACGTCAAGGACGACTTCGCGCGCTCGCTGGCCGCGTACCGGCTGGCGGACGTCGCCCTCGTCAACCCGATCCGGGACGGGATGAACCTCGTCGCCAAGGAGGTCCCGGTGGTCTCGGACGCGGGCTGTGCGCTGGTGCTGTCGCGGGACGCGGGCGCGTACACGGAGCTCCGTGACGACGCGCTGGGAGTGAACCCGTTCGACGTCACCGGCACCGCCGACGCGCTCCACCGGGGGCTGACGATGCCCGTGGCGGAGCGGGCCGAGCGCAGCAAGCGGCTGGCCGCCGCCGCGACGGCACTGCCGCCTCAGCAGTGGTTCCTCGACCAGCTACGGGAGCTGGAGGCGCTCGGCGAGGGCGGCGAGGTAGCCGACGACGGCGGCAGGGCCTGACAGCAGCACGTCCGCGCGCTCGGCCAGTTCGGGGACCCCGGTCCCGCTGCACAGCAGCAGTCCGGGCACCCCCTCGGAGCGGAGCTTGTCGACGGCGGAGTAGGCGGCGAGGTCACCGAGGTCGTCTCCCGCGTACAGCACGGCTCCCGCCTGCTTCTCGCGTACGTACTCGGCGAGGGCGACGCCCTTGTCGACCCCCGGCGGGCGCACCTCCAGCACCAGCCGGCCGGGCTCGACGATCAGCCCGTGGCGGGCCGCCAGCGCGGCGATCGGCTCGCGCAGGGCCTCGAAGGCGGCCTCGGGGTCCTCGGCACGGCGGGTGTGGACGGCGACCGCGCGTCCCTTCTCCTCGATCCAGGTGCCCTTCCAGGCGCCGACCTCGTCGAGCACACCGGGCAGCTCCGCCCGGACGGCGTCGATGCCGGGGTGCGGGGCGGGGGCATGGACCTCGCCGCTGGCCGCGTCCCAGCGCTCGACGCCGTAGTGGCCGAGCACGACGAGGTGCTCGAGACCGGGGACTCCGGCGAAGCCGCCGTACCGCACGGCGACACCCGCCGGGCGTCCGGTCAGTACGGCCACGGACGCGACGTGCGGCGCGAGCGCGGCGATGGCGGGGACGGCACCGGGGTGGGCGCGGGCCTGCTCCGGATCGGGCACGATCTCGGCGAGGGTCCCGTCGAAGTCCAGCGCGACGAGCGTGTCCTCGGGCCTGTCGAGAATGGCGGCGAGCCCTTCCCGTCCGGCGGGCGTGCGGGGCTCCGGCAGTGCGTCGTGCGAGGCGTGCGAGTGGCTGCCCATGGTCCGACCCTAGCGGCGCTGTCGCCTCGCGTCCCGGACTCGGCGCAGCCGGTTGACGGTGACGGGGTCGTGCGCGAGCGCGCGGGGGTCGTCCAGGAGCGCGTTCAGGAGTTGGTAGTAGCGGGTCGGTGAGATCCCGAGCCGCTCCCGTATCGCCCGCTCCTTGGCCCCGGGGCCGGCCCAGTCGGCCCGCTCCACCCCGAGCACGGCCAGATCCCGCTCGGAGAGCGCGGAGAGTTCGTCGCCATCGGTCATACGAGCAACCTAATGCGCCGGGCGGGGGGCGGGTGGGGGCGGGCGGAGTTGTCCGTCCGTGCGGGTGCCGTGGCCCTGTGCGGCGGAGCCCGGCTCCGCCAACCGGGAAGTGGACTAGACCTTTCTGGGGTCCGCGCGCGAGACTGTACTCGTGAGACACGTCATCGCCCTCGATGTGGGCGGCACCGGGATGAAGGCCGCCCTCGTAGGGGCGGACGGGGCCCTGCTCCACGAGGCACGCCGGCCGACCGGCCGGGACCGCGGCCCCGACGCGGTCGTCGCGGCGATCCTCGGCTTCGCCGCCGAGCTGCTCGCCCACGGCGAGGAGCGGTACGGCAGCGGCGCCCTCGCGGCGGGCGTCGCCGTGCCCGGGATCGTCGACACGGCGGACGGCCTCGCCGTCTACTCCGCCAACCTCGGCTGGCGTGACGTCCCCCTGCGCGACCTGCTCGCCGAACGGCTCGGTGGTGTCCCCGTCGCCCTCGGCCACGACGTCCGCACCGGCGGCCTCGCCGAGGGACGGATCGGCGCGGGACGCGGCGCCGACCGCTTCCTGTTCATCGCCCTGGGCACGGGCATCGCCGGGGCCATCGGCATCGGCGGGGCCGTCGAGGCCGGAGCGCACGGATACGCGGGCGAGATCGGTCATGTGATCGTGCGGCCCGGCGGCCACCGGTGCGGCTGCGGACAACGCGGCTGCCTGGAGACCCTCGCCTCGGCCGCCGCCGTCTCCCGGGACTGGGCCGCGGCGAGCGGGGACGCCGGCGCTGACGCCGCCGACTGCGCCAGGGCCGTCGTGTCCGGCGACCCACGCGCCGTACGCGTCTGGCAGCAGGCGGTCGACGCGCTCGCCGACGGTCTGGTCACCGCGCTCACCCTGCTGGACCCCGGCACCCTGATCATCGGTGGCGGTCTGGCCGGGGCCGGAGAAACCTTGTTCACACCCCTGCGGGAGGCAGTGGAGGCACGGCTCACCTTCCAGAAGCCGCCCGCGATCGTTCCGGCGGCCCTCGGGGACACGGCGGGCTGTGTGGGAGCGGGACTCCTCGCCTGGGACCTGCTCACCGACCGCACCGGCGCCGCGGACCCCACCGAACCCGCCGAGCCCGCCGAACCCCCCACGACGACGGAGGTAACCGCCTGATGGCCGACCGGATGGTTCTCACTGGCGCCCGGGTGGTGCTGCCCACCGGGATCGCCGAGAACGGACGGGTGATCGTCGACGGGACCCGGATCGCCGGGCACGCCCCCGCCGGCACACCCCCCACCGACCTCTCCGGCCACTGGCTGGTCCCCGGTTTCGTGGACATGCACAACCACGGCGGCGGCGGTGCCTCCTTCACCTCCGGCAGCGCCGACGACGTCCTCACCGGTGTGCGGACCCACCGGCGGCACGGCACCACCACCATGGTCGCCTCCACCGTCACCGGCGACATGGACTTCCTGACCCACCGCGCCGGCTTCCTGTCCGAGCTGGTCGAACAGGGCGACCTCGCGGGTATCCACTTCGAGGGCCCGTTCATCTCCCCCTGCCGCAAGGGCGCGCACAGCGAGGAGCTGCTGCGCGACCCCGATCCGGCGGACGTGCGCAAGCTGCTCGACGCGGCGCGCGGCACGGCGAAGATGGTCACCCTCGCCACCGAACTGCCCGGCGGCATCGAGTCCGTACGGCTGCTCGCCGAGCACGGGGTGATCGCGGCGATCGGGCACACGGACGCCACCTACGAACAGACCGTCGAGGCCATCGACGCGGGCGCGACAGTGGCGACGCACTTGTTCAACGCGATGCCCGCGCTCGGGCACCGGGCGCCCGGACCGGTCGCCGCTCTGCTCGAGGACGAGCGGATCACGGTCGAGCTGATCAACGACGGGACGCATCTGCACCCGGCGGCGCTGGAGCTTGCCTTCCACCGCGCGGGGCCGGACCGGGTCGCGTTCATCACCGACGCGATGGACGCGGCGGGCTTCGGCGACGGCGTCTACCACCTCGGGCCGCTGGAGGTCGAGGTCAACGACGGAGTCGCACGGCTGGTGGAGGGCGGTTCGATCGCCGGGTCCACGCTGACCCTGGACACCGCGTTCCGGCGGGCGGCGGCCGTCGACCGGCTGCCCGTCGAGGACATCGTGCAGGCGGTCTCGGCCAATCCGGCGCGGCTGCTCGGCGTATACGACAGGGTCGGCTCGCTGGAGCCGGGCAAGGACGCGGACCTGGTGGTGCTGGACGCCGACTTCGTCCTCAAGGGCGTGATGCGCAAGGGCGCATGGGTGGTCGAGCCGGGCGTTTCCTGACGCCCCGCGCCCGGAGGGAAGGCGGTTGGCCGGACGGGGTCTGGGCCTGCCGCCTTCTTTTTGGCATGATCGGGGCCCGTCCAGCCATGGCAAGCGCAGTCTCCGGGGGTGTCAGAAGTGATTCTGACGGTCACATTGAACACCGCCCTGGACCTCACCCACCGGGTCCCCGCGCTCGTCCCGGGCGCCTCCCACCGGGTCAGCGAGGCCGTCGTGCGCCCCGGCGGCAAGGGCCTCAACGTCGCACGCGTCCTGGCCACCCTCGGACACGAGGCGGTCGTCACGGGCTTCGCGGGCGGCCCGACCGGTGCGGTGCTGCGCGAACTGCTCGCCGGGCTTCCGGTACGCGACGCGCTCGTCCCGGTCGCGGGGAACACCCGTCGCACCCTTGCCGTCGTGGACACGGCGACCGGCGACACCACCCAGCTGAACGAGCCGGGCCCGCAGGTCACCGGCGACGAGTGGGCCGCCTTTCTCGTCTCGTACGAGAGGCTCCTGAGCGACGCCGACGCCGTCGCCCTGTGCGGCAGCCTGCCCCCCGGCATCCATGTCGGCGCCTACGCCGAACTGGTCCGCCGGGCACGCGCGGCCGGCGTTCCCACCCTGCTGGACACCAGCGGCGAACCCCTGCGCCGGGGCATCGCCGCCCGCCCCGATCTCCTCAAGCCGAACGCCGACGAACTCGCCCAGCTCACCGGCTCCCGCGAACCCGTGCGCGCCACCCACGCCGCACGGCGCCGCGGCGCCCGCACGGTGGTCTCCTCGCTCGGCCCGGACGGTGTACTCGCCGCCACCCCCGACGGCAGCTGGCGGGCCGCCCCGCCCGCGAAGGTCCTCGGCAACCCGACCGGCGCGGGCGACTCGGCCGTCGCCGGACTGCTCTCCGGCCTGGTGGAGTCCCTGCCCTGGCCCGACCGGCTGGCCCGCGCGGTGGCACTGGCCACGGCGACGGTGCTGGCACCGGCCGCGGGGGACTTCGACCGGGACACCTACGAGGACCTGCTGCCGAAGATCGCCGTGACGGAACTCCTGCCGGCGGCCTGAACGGCTCCTCCGGCATGACCCATTTCCACCCATGCGAAGGGCCGCCACCCCGGAGGGTGACGGCCCGCGTCGTGCCATGGGTACGAGATCCCTAATCGGGGTTCCTGGCCTCGCCCTGCTTCAGCGAGACCTGGTCGAGGAGGGCCTCGCACGAGTCCCCCTGCTCACAGGAGATCTTCAGGGTGTTGGTGCCCTTCTTGAGGTTGACGTAGGAGAAAGTGCGGGTCCAGCCCTTCTCCCAGTCGCCCTCCTTCGCACGGCTGAAGTTGGACATGTTGATGGAGCGCGGCTGCTCGGTGTTGACGGTGAGCGAGGTCTTCGCGTCCTTGCCCGGCACGCTGTAGGTGACGAACAGCGTGTACTTGCCGTCGGCCGGGACGTCCACCGACCAGCTGGCCGATCCGCCCACACCGTTGAACTGCACGTACGCGCCGTTCGTGCCCTTCGCGCCCTTGATGTCGGTGCCCAGCTGCGCCGGCGGCCCGAGCTGGAGCGTCGCCGCGTCCTGCTTCGGGAGCTTGGTGGCCGGGGGCTTCTCGCCGCCGCCCTTGGTCGGCTTCTCGCTCGGCTTCACCTGGCCCGCGGGAGCACCGCTGCCGGAGTTCTGCCGGCCCTTGTCGTCATCGCCACTCGTGATGAGCGCCACACCGATACCGATGACGACGACCGCGACGACGGCCACGGCACCGATGATCAGTCCCCGGGTGTTGGGGCCACGGCCGCGGCCACCGACGTCCTGGCCCATGTCGGGGACCTGACGGGTGGGGGCACCACCGGGATAGGTCTCCGGTGCCGCGTACTGGGGGCTCGGCTGCTGCGCGTACTGCTGTCCGTACGACTGCTGCGGCGGGACCTGCCCGTACTGGCGCTCGCCAACCGTTCTGACCTGGTTGTACGACGTTCTGGGCACACCGGGCTGCGCGGTCGGACCGGGGTAGCCGTAGCCGCCCTGGCGAGGAGGTGCGGCGCCGGTACGCTGCTGCCCGTCCGCGTACAGATAGCCGAACGGATCGTCGTCCTCAGGCGTGCTCGCGCCGTTGTTCCCGGCCGTCATCCCTGGGTCACTCCTATCCATGCTCGCCAGCCGTCGCCGACCGGCCGAGCCTACCCCGTCCTCGTCACTCCAAGGACGGACCACAGCCCCGGCCGGTTCCACTCCGGGACCTTCAGCCTGTCGTCCGGATCACAGCGACTCGCGTGCCCGTTCCGCACAAGGCTGTCTAACCGGCACGGCGGTGCACCTTGGCGCGCGATCTCTTCTCGATGTACATCCGCTGGTCGGCGGACTGCAGCACTTCCTCGACGGACATACCGCACACCGCCCAGCCGATGCCGAAGCTCGCCCCGACCCGGACCGCCCTCCCGTCGACCCGGATCGGCGGGATGATCGCGTTACGGAGCCGTACGGCGAGGTCGGCGGCGTCGGCCGCGCCGAGGCCGTCGGCGAGGACGACGAATTCGTCACCCCCGAGCCGGGCGACGGTGTCCCCGTCGCGCACGCCGGTCGTGAGCCGGCGTGCGACCTCGATGAGCACGGCGTCGCCGGTGTTGTGCCCGAACCGGTCGTTGATCGACTTGAAGCCGTCCAGATCGCAGAAGAGGACGGCCAGGCCCTTGGTGCCGTCGTCGTGCTCGCCGTGCGGTGCGACGGCATGCACATGGGGGTCGTAAGCCCCGCCGGGTGCCTGGACCTCGAAGTTGAAGCCGTCGCGGTGGAACCCGCGGTCGCCCGCGGGCCCTTCGTCGTAGCCGCCCGCGCCGTAGCCGGGCACATATCCGGTCTGCCCGGGGTGCTGGCCGTAGGCGGCGTCCAGCGCCTCCACCGGACCGGAACGCGGCGTCTGGGGCCGCTCGCAGATCCGGGCGCTGAGCCGGGCGCGCAGCTCCGCGTTGTTCGGCAGGCCGGTCAGTGCGTCATGGCTGGCCCGGTGCGCGAGCTGCAACTCGTGCCGCTTGCGCTCCTCGATGTCCTCGACGTGGGTGAGCAGGAAGCGGGGTCCGTCGGCGGTGTCGGCGACGACGGAGTTGCGCAGCGAGACCCAGACGTACGTCCCGTCGCGCCGCCCGAGCCGCAGCTCGGCACGGCCGCCCTCGGCCGAGGTCCGCAGCAGCATGCCGACGTCGTCCGGATGGACCAGGTCGGCGAAGGAGTAGCGGCGCATCGCGGAGGCGGGCCGGCCGAGCAGCCGGCACAGGGCGTCGTTGGTGCGCAGCAGCCGCCCGTGCTGGTCGCCGCCCATCTCGGCGATGGCCATGCCGCTCGGCGCGTACTCGAAGGCCTGCCGGAAGGATTCCTCGCTGGCGCGCAGGGCCTGCTGTTCCCGCTCCAGGCGGACCAGTGCGCGCTGCATGTTTGCTCGGAGCCGGGCATTGCTGATCGCAATCGCGGACTGCGACGCGTACATCTGGAGCGCTTCCTGGCCCCAGGCGCCCGGACGGCGGCCGTTGCGGGGTTTGTCGACCGAGATCACGCCGAGGAGCTCCCCTCCGCCACCCGAGGCGTACATGGGCGCGTAGAGCCTGTCCTGGGGGTGCCACTCGTCCTCGAAGCGAGGTTCGGGCCCTTCGGTGTACCACTGCGGAACGTCGTCCTCCAGGAGCACCCAGCCCTCGGTGTGCGGTATGAACCGGAGCTCACCCCAGGCCTCGCCCATGGACAGCCTGCGCTCCCAGGAGGCACGGGAGCCGACACGGCCGGTGATCAGGGCCTCGGCCGCGGAGTTACCCGCGAAGGCGGCGACGACGAGATGCCCGTCGGGGCGCACGAGATTGACACACGCCAGCTCGTAGCCGAGTCCGGCGACAATGCCGTCGGCAACGGTCTGCAGCGTGTCCGCCAGACTGCGGGCCGTATTGAGCTCGGCCACGACCTGATGCAGCTGCCGCAGGGTCGCAAGACGGACGTACGGCTCCGACTCGGTCTCCATCGCTCGCTCTCCCCGAGACCTCGACAGCTAACGTGACTCCAGGCTTCTCATCGGTCCTCTCGATACTCTGTCCCCGCCACTGAATCACAGCGCGCTGCCCACTCGGTACACAGGGTCAACAAATACCGCCCTCTGTGACTCAAGTCACATTAGATGAAGAAGGGTCAGATCGGGTGACGGGCGGCCATGTGTGATTCTTGAACGCAAATCCGAAACGGTTCCCGGGACCGTGGTCCTAGGTCCTGGCTCGTCCCATGGCCCGATGTGGCCGCGACGGGGACGAGGTTAGCGTTCCGGGTGTGCTCCCGACGACTGCAGTCCCCCGCGACAAGGCCATCCCCCATGCTGAGGGGGTGAGCAACGACGAGTTCCGCGCCGCCATGTCCCGCCTGGCGGCGGGCGTGGTGCTGGTGACGGCACACGAGCCCGAGCTGAGCGAGGACGGTCCGCGCGGCGACGACGTGGGCATGACGGCGACCGCGTTCGTGTCGGTGTCGCTGGACCCGCCGCTGGTCATGGTGAGTCTGCGCAACGGCTCGCGCATGGACGACCTGCTGGCGGAACAGCCCCTGTGGGGCGTCTCGCTGCTCTCGGAGAACCAGCGCCAGATCGCGGGCCGGTTCGCGATGAAGGGACGGATCAGCGACCGGCTGCTGTTCGAGGACATCCCCTGGACGCGCGGCGAGGTGTGCGGCGCGCCGCTGGTGGAGGGCGCGCTGGCCGTGCTCGAGTGCCGCACGGAACAGCGGGTGGAAGCCGGAGACCACACACTCGTCATCGGCCGTGTACTCAAGGCGGGGCTGCCGGGCGGGGACGGCGGCCCGCTGACGTACTTCCGCGGCCGCTACCGCCACCTGGGCTGAAGCGGGTCCGCCACGGCAGGGACGGGTGAACCACGGGTCCACCACGGCGGGGACGGGCTGCCCGCTTCCGTCACCAATCGCGGCCGCTGCGGCCGCGCTTCGTCTCCGCCCGCTGCTTCTTCTCCCGCAGACGGCGCTCGTTGATACCCCGGGGGATCTTCGTGGCGCGGCGTGGACGCGGCGGCGGCGCCGAGGCCTCGGCCAGCAGCGCGGCCAGCCGCACCGCCGCCGCCTCGCGGTTGCGCCACTGGGAGCGGTGCTCCGACGCCCGTACGGTGACCACGCCGTCGTGCAGCCGGGAAGCGAGACGCTCCAGGGCACGCGCCTTCCAGACCTCGGGCAGCGCCTGCGTCGCCGCGAGGTCGAAGCGCAGCTCCACCTGCGAGTCGCTCGTGTTGACGTGCTGGCCACCCGGGCCCGACGAACGGGAGAAACGCCACATGAGCTCGGCCTCCGGGAGGGAGACCGAGCCGCGAATGAGATAGGGCCCGGACATGCATCCCATGGTCGCGCCCGTGAGCGACGCCCGTCACCTTCTTTTCTCCTGGAACCTCGCCGTGCTTCGTCTGCGTTATGGAAGGTGACGGTAGCTTCGGGGGCACATCGCACCACCGCACCCGAAGCCCGACCGCACCACACTCGACCAGGAAAGGGACATCCCCATGGCTGTAAGCCTGTCCAAGGGCGGCAACGTCTCGCTCACCAAGGAGGCACCGGGCCTGACCGCCATCACGGTGGGCCTCGGCTGGGACGTCCGTACCACCACCGGCACCGACTTCGACCTCGACGCCTCGGCGATCGCGGTCAACACCGGCGGGAAGGTCGTCTCCGACGGCCACTTCGTCTTCTTCAACAACAAGTCCACGCCGGACCAGACCATCGTCCACACCGGTGACAACCGCACGGGTGAGGGCGGCGGCGACGACGAGCAGATCAACGTCAACCTGCAGGGCCTGCCGGCCGACGTCGAGCGCATCGTCTTCCCGGTCTCCATCTACGACGCCGAGACCCGCACCCAGAACTTCGGCCAGGTGCGCAACGCGTACATCCGCATCGTCAACCAGGCCGGCGGCAGCGAGATCGCCCGCTACGACCTGAGCGAGGACGCCGCGACGGAGACCGCGATGGTCTTCGGCGAGCTCTACCGCAACGGCGCCGAGTGGAAGTTCCGCGCGGTCGGCCAGGGTTACGCCTCGGGCCTCGTGGGCATCGCCCAGGACTTCGGCGTCAACGTCTGACGCACGGCTCCTTCGCGGACACCGACGCCCGGCCGGGGTCTTCCGGCCGGGCGTCGTCCGTATACGGGCAGCGGGACGGAGCCGGAGAGCCGTACCGCCGGACAGCCGGACAGCCCGGACGACTCCTCAGGGCTTCTCGGGCTTGTCCTTGCCGTACAGCCAGGTGTCCCACAGGGCCGTCAGGTCCTTGCCCGACTTCTTCTCCACGTACGCGGTGAACTCGTCGGTGGTGGCGTTGCCGTGGCGGTGCTCCTTCGCCCAGCCCTGCACGATCTCGTAGAACTTCTCGTCGCCCACCGCCTGGCGGACCTTGTGCAGCACCATCGCGCCCCGGCCGTACACCGGATCGGCGAGGAAGTGCTCGGTGTCCGGCTGCCGCGTCGGCGGGAACTCCCAGTTCGCTTCCGTGTCGTAGGCCTCCCGGAAGCTCTCGCTCGCCGGGACGTTCTCGAAGTCCTCGGCGTACAGCCACTGCGCATAGGTCGCGAAGCCCTCGCTCAGCCACACGTCCTGCCAGGTCCTGGGCGTGACGGAGTTGCCGAACCACTGGTGGGCGATCTCGTGGACGAGGGTCTCGGTGTCGAAGGAGTCCTCCGGGAAGAAGGGACGGCCCTGGGTCTCCAGGGCGTAGCCGGCGTCGTGGGCACGGTCGACGATCGCGCCGGTGGAGGAGAAGGGATAGGGGCCGAAGTTGTACACGGCCCAGTCCATGAGCTCGGGGATGCGTGCCAGCAGCTTGGCGGCGCGTGGCGCCACGGTCCTGTCCACGGCCGTGTAGACGGGCACGCCCCCGTCCGCCGGACGGGCCGACTTGGTGTCGTATTCACCGACGGCGACGGTGGCGAGATAGCTCGCCATGGGCTGCGCGGAGCGCCAGACGAAGGTGGTCCGCGCGCCGTCGGCTGTGGCCCGCCGCGAGCGCAGTTCCCCGTTGGAGACGGCCGTGAGCCCCTTGGGGACGGTGACGGTGATGTCGTACGTCGCCTTGTCGCTCGGGTGGTGGTTGCCCGGGAACCACGCCATCGATCCCGTCGGCTGGCCGAGTGCGACCGCGCCGTCCGCTGTCTTCAGCCAGCCTTCCTTGGACTTGTCGGGGTCGGTGATGGTGAGCGGAGTACCCGAGTAGCGCACGACGGTACGGAAGGTGCTGCCCTTGCCGATCTCCTCGCGCGGACGCAGGGTCAGCTCGTCGTCCGCCCGGTTCACGGCGGCGGGGGCCCCGTCGACGGTCGCGCTCCGGACGGTCATGCCGTGGAAGTCGAGGTTGAAGGCGCTCAGGTCCTGGGTGGCGCGTGCGGTGATCGTCGTCGTGCCCGACAGCTTGTTCGTCTTCGGGTCGTAGTCGAGTGCGAGCTCATAGTGACGCGCGTCGTAGCCGCCGTTGCCGAGCCGGGGGAAGTTCGGGTCGCCCGCACCTGCGCCACCCGTCTTCCCCGCGCTCCCCGCCCCCGAGCTCTGGGCCGCGGTGCAGGCCGTGCCGCCGAGGGCGATCAGGGCGACGACCGGAGCGGCGGCACGGAGGAGGGATCGCTGATACGGAGACACACCAGCAATCCTATGCCGGGAATATCCCATTCCTCTCGTCAGATCTCGATCTCCACGTCCGTCAGGGGATAGGCGACGCAGCTGTGCGTGTAACCGAAGCGCTCGTCGGCCATCCGGAGCCGGGCCTCCTGTGCCGTGTGCACCTCCCCGCCGACGACACGGACCACGCACATGCCGCACTCGCCGGAGCGGCACGCGGCCTCGGGGCGCACACCGTGGTCCTCCAGGGCATCGAGCAGCGGCCGGTTGCGTGGCGTGCGAAAGCGGGTACCTCCGGCCGAGACCACCACCTCCTCCGTGCCGTCGACGTCGGCCGGCCAGTGCGGCTGGGCCTCGGGGCGGGCCGGTGCACCGTTGGCCTCGAAGCGGATCCGGCGGCGGGGATGGCCGAGCAGTGAGAGCTGTTCGAGCACGTACGGATACATCGCCTGCGGCCCGCAGACGTACACCATCCGCTCCCCCAGTGGACCGGCCAGTTCGCTGATCGTTCCCGCCGTGAGCAGACCGCCGATCACGTGGTCCACGCGGATCCGGTCGGGGTGTGCGGCGGCGAGGGCGTCGAGTTCGTCGCGGAAGAGGACATCGCCGGCGTCGCGCGAGCCGTACACCAGGTGGAGTCGGCGCGGCAGAGCATGGTCGGCGATGTCGCGCAGCATGCTCATCGCGGGGACCACGCCCGAGCCTCCGGCGAGGAACACGAGATCGTCGCCGTGGAACAGCGGGTTGTGGTGGAAGGTACCCAGGGGGCCGGTGGTGGTGAGCCGGTCGCCGACGGCGAGGGTGTCGACGAGCAGGTTGCCGATCCTGCCCCCGGCGACGCGCCGTACGGTCAGGTCGTAGTGCCCGGTGTCCGCGGGGCTGGAGGCGATGGCGTACGGCCGGCTCGTCCCGTCGGTGAAGACGTTGACGTACTGCCCGGCGAGGAACGGCGGCAGGGGCAGGCCGTCCGGGCGCCGGAGACGGAACGTCCGGGTGCTGGCCGTCTCGGTGCGCACGGCTCCGACGACGAGCTCGAGCCGCTTCGGGTGGTAGCGCTCGACGACCGGCGTCCGGGGCGCAGGTTCGTCGGGGTCCGGCCGACAGGCGCGCCGGTCGATCTCGGCCCGGATGGCGTCATGGCCGTCGTAGAGCTCGGCAATGGGGTGTTTCATGTGCAGGCCCTCCCGCGCTCCTGGACCCTTGTGCTGCGGCCACCGCCGCGGTGGCCCGTGGTCTCGAGCAGCCGGCGGGCAACGGCCGCACCGGACTGCAGGGTCGGCTGGAACCCGCCCATGCCCACCCAGGCACCGGCCAGATGCAGGCCGGGCACATGGCTCTCCACCCCGCTGCCGCCGCCACGGAACAGCCAGCTCTCGGTGGCGTCCTGCTCATAGCCGTAGAACGCACCGCCGGGGTGGCCCAGATAGCGCTCCATGGTCAGCGGGGTGGCGACGTCCACCTCCTCGATCGCGTCCCGTACGCCCGGGGTCACGGTCTCCAGGAGGTCCAGCAGGCCCTCGGCGTAGGCGAATTTGGCACGTGCGTACTCGGCGGGCGGCAGGGCCTGCCAGGCGTCGGCGTACTGCAGCGTCATCAGGCTGACATGGCTCGCCCCCGGCGGTGCGAAGCCGATCGGTTCCACGTCGTACGAGGACGCGACGATCCCCCGCACCGGGTCGAGGCCGCGCATGGAGGCGAACGTGCGGTCGTCGTCCATGTCGGCGTTCACGAAGGTGGTGCTCGCGGTGAAGCCGAGTTCGGCGGGGGTCGCGTCCAGCCCCATGTGCAGGACGAAACCGGAGGTTCCGGTGCGCCGGCCGCGCAGCTCACGGGCGGCGGCGGAGGGGACGGGCAGTCCTTCGAGCATGGCGTAGGTCGCGGGCAGCGAGGCGTTGGACACGACATCCGGGGCGGTCACCCGCTCGCCGGTGTCCAGCCTGACGCCCGCGACGCGGCCGCCGCGGGTGCGGACTGCCAGGACCGCGGTGCTGAAGCGGACCTCACCGCCCGCGCGCAGGAAGGAGTCGAGCAGGGCCCGGGAGAGCATCTGCGAACCGCCGCGGATGTGCCAGGGCTTGAACTCGAGGTAGGCGAACAGGACGAGGGCCAAATCCTGGAACGGCAGCCGGGACGGGGGCAGTCCGAGATAGCCCCAGTAGGCACCGAGCACGGACTTGAGGCGGTCGTCGTCGAAGTGGTCGTCGAGCACGTCCTTGAAAGGACGCAGGCCCTGGCGGAACAGCAGCGGGTCGATCTGCTCGGCGGGCGTCCCGTTCATGGCCGCGACCTGCCAGAACGTCACATCGCGCAGCAGCGCGAAGAACTTCTCGATGCGGGCGCGGTTGCCGGGGAAGGCCGCTTCGAGCGCTTCCGCCGCACCCGCCCAGTCCGCGGGCAGGGTCACGTCGTACAGGCCGGGCACCACGGCGCGGTACAGGTCGCGCTCCTCGACGAACTCCAGCCGGTCGGCGACGCCCAGCTCGGCGAGCAGCCCGCGCAGTGAGAACGCCTGGCCTTCCGCGCCGATCCCGGACAGCTGGTGCAGGGCGACCTCGAACTCGTACCGGCCGCGGCGGAAGGAGGTCGCACAGCCGCCCGGCACGTTGTGGCGCTCGACCAGGAGCGTACGGGCGCCCGCGCGCTGGAGGGTGACGGCCGCGGTCAGGCCCGCGTTGCCGGCGCCGATGACGACCGCGTCGAAGTCGTTCACGACTGTGCCGCCGCGGCCTGCCGGCCGATCTCCTCGAACCGGGCGCCCATGGCCTGCGAGAGCGCCTGGGCGGCGGACAGCGGCCGGACCATGACCATGAAGTCGTCGATGAGGCCGTCGTCGTCGATGTGCAGGAAGTCGCAGCCGTTGATCTCACGGTCGCCGACGCGGGCGGTGAAGACGAGCGCGTGGTCGCGTCCGTCGGCACCGCTGATCTCGCGTACGTAGCGGAAGTCCTCGAAGACCTGGGAGACCGCGGCCAGGATCGCGGCGGTCATCGCCTTGCCGTGGTACGGGCGGAAGGCGACGGGGCTGGTGAAGACGACGTTCTCGGCGAGCAGCGCGGCGACGGCGCCGTGGTCGCCGGCCTCGACGGCTTTGCGGAACGGATGCATGACCGATCCCTCCGGTGGAGTGGGGCCCGGGAGCCGGACCCGCGAGCGGGGTCCGGGGAGCCGGACTGGCTGTGCCTCCGGCCCCACTGACCCATGAATACTCACTTTGTTGAGTAGGTGCGGATGAGAGTAATCACTTCGGTGTTAGCGTGTCCAGGTGTCTCTCAAGTACGCGGTACTCGCCGCCCTCCTGGAGGGCGAGGCGTCCGGCTACGACCTGGCCAAGATCTTCGACGTGTCCGTGGCCAACTTCTGGTCCGCGACGCCGCAGCAGCTGTACCGGGAGCTGGACCGGCTCGCCGCCGACGGGCTGATCGCGGCACGCGTCGTCCAGCAGGAACGCCGCCCCAACAAGCGGATGTTCACCCTCACCGAGGCCGGGCAGGCCGAACTGCGCACCTTCACCGCGACCCCGCCCCGCCCCACGACGATCCGCGACGAACTCCTGGTGAAGATCCAGGCCGTCGACGAGGCGGACCCGGACACCACCCGCGCGCTCGTCGGGGAACGCCTGGAGTGGGCCCGCGGCAAGCTCGCCCGCTACGAGCGCCTGCGCGACTTCCTGCTGAACGGTCGCAGCGAGGACGAGTACCTGAGCACCGCGGACCGCGTCGGCCCGTATCTCACGCTGATGCGCGGACGCGCCTTCGAGGAAGAGAACATCCGCTGGTGCGAACAGGTCCTCGGAATCCTGGCCCGCAGGCACGAGGCGTCCACCGGGCGCCCGGCCTGACCGGACCTCCCGGCCGGGTCCGTGGCACCTGGCATGACGGCCGGGCAGCCGCGCATGACACCATCAAGGCGTGCTCGACATCGGCTACTCGCTCTCCCGCCGCTTCCCGGATCCCCCGCAGACCGACTACAGGCGCGCGGACGTGCACACCCTGCGGCACGACCTGTTCTGCGGAGACGTCTACCTCGCGGACACCGAGGCGGACCGCGAGGTGTCCACAGCCTGGGGATGGGTTCCGGTGCTCGACTTCGCCTGGGCCCTGTGCGACATCGTGGAGCAGCTCGACCACGACCCCCTCGGCAGCCGCGCCTCCCGGCCCCAGTACGCCGAACTGGACTTCACCGAGTCGGCCGACCGCATGCTCTTCGAGCGCCGCTTCGGCTGGGTGGACGTCGAAGCCGACTGGATGCCCGGCGACGAACCGCCCCTCACCTTCGGCCACACCGAACTGCGCCGCGAGGCACGCGACTTCCTGCACGACCTGATCGCCGACCTCACCGACATGCACGACGGCCTCGGCGACAACCCCGTCGTCTGGGATCTGCAGACCCGCTTCCCCCGCACCCCGGAGCGCGCCCCCCGCTGAACCGCCGGGCCCGGCCCGCACACGTCTCGGCCGCCCACCGGACGCTGCGCTCAGCCCTCCACCCGCAGCCCGATCTGCGCCGCCAGCGCCGGTGCCAGATCGAGCAGCTGGGGCCCGCTGATCACCGCACCGGACAGCCGGTCCACCCCCCGCGCGATATCCAGCTCGGCCGCCTGCCGAAGATCCACATCCTGCATCCGCACATCGCTGAAATCCGCCCGCCGCAGAGCACAGTCCAGGAACTCCACACGCACCAGCTCCGCCGCCCCGAAGTCGGGCTCGGACAGGACACACCCCTCGAACACGACGTCCTTCAGTCGGGCCCCGCGCAGATTCAGATAGTCGAACTTCCCTCCCCGCACCACCACACGCTCCAGCACCGCGCCGTGCAGCTGCACCCCGCCCATCCGCGCTTCCACGACCTCCACATCCCGCAGCGACGCCCCCGCGAGATCGGTGCCCACACCCCGCACACCCGTCAGCACCGAGTCGATGAACCGGGCACCGGTCAGCGAGGCCTCGTCCAGCACACACTCACGCAGCGCACAGTCCAGGAACCGCGCGCCGGCCCCCTCCTGGCCGGACAGATCGAGCCCCGCCAGCTCCAGTCCGTCATAGTCCCCGTCGGGCTCCAGCCCGTCCGCGTACGCCCGCAGCGGCGGCAGCCGTACCCCGGGCCGGCGAGCCGCGGCCACCTGTGACTTCCTCGTCCTGTGCGCCATGGGCCCATGGTGACGCACAGCACTGACAAGCGGCCCCGGGCCGCATGCCCCGTCCCCCGGACCACGACCCTGGGACCAGCCGACGACAGGGGCGGCTATCCGCGCCCCGGCCCGCCCCTGTACGACTCGTTCCTCAACACATCGCCTAGATCGCCCAGGGACTCGTCCGACAAATCGTCGTACGCGTCCTCACCAGGCGCCTCCCCGGACGTCTCCCGCGCCCCCGGACGCGTCCCGCCACCCCGCTCACCAGGCGAAGCGGCCCCACCGGAGGACCCGCGATCCGCCGTCCCCGCACGGCGCCGCCTCTCCTCCTCCAGATGCCGCTTCTCCTCTTCCAGATGCTTCCGGATCTGTTCGGGCTTGTCTCCGAGCTGGTCCATGACCATCTCCCTCGTCAGCGCCCCCACCCCCCGGTCACGCGGCCAGACTCACACAGCCCCGCCCGGCCCGCACCCGGAAGCCGCCCCGAGCCCTATGAACGCCGACAGGAACACCGGTCCACCCCGCCCGATCAAGGACACGACCAGCGCTTTCGGCATGTCGACCACGACCGGACCGTACCGCTCGCACATCGCCAAAAACGATCCCGCGCAGTAACGTCCGCCACACACGCACCACACCACCGGGCATCGGCAGGGAACACATGAGCACCGTCAACGGCGGCATATCGTTCTGGTACGCACAGGAAGGCGTCCCCGCCCCCCGGGAGCCCCTGCCCGGCGACACCACCGCCGACATCTGCATCGTCGGCGGCGGATACACCGGCCTATGGACCGCCTACTACCTCAAAAAGGCCGTCCCGTTCCTCAACATCACCCTTCTCGAGGCCAAGTTCTGCGGCTACGGCGCCTCCGGACGCAACGGCGGCTGGCTCTACAACGGCATCGCAGGCCGCGACCGCTACGCCCGACTCCACGGCCACGACGCCGCCGTACGCCTCCAGCAGGCCATGAACGACACCGTCACCGAAGTCGTCGACACCGCCCGCGACGAACACATCGACGCCGACATCCACCACGGCGGCGTCCTCGAGGTCGCCTACACCCCCGCCCAGCTCGCCCGGCTCAGAAACTTCCACACCGTCGAAATCGCCTTCGGTGAAAAAGACCGCGAACTCCACGGCGCCCGTGCCACCGCCGAACGCATCCGCGTCGCCGGAGCCGTCGGCTCCAGCTGGACCCCACACGGCGCCCGCCTCCACCCGGTCAAACTCGTCAAAGGACTCGCCGCCACCGTCGAAGCCCTCGGTGTGACGATCCACGAATCAACACCGGTCACCGAAATCAAACCCAAACACGCCGTCACCCCCTACGGCACCGTCCGGGCCCCCTACATACTGCGCTGCACCGAAGGCTTCACCGCCTCCCTCGCGCACCAGCGCCGCACCTGGCTCCCCATGAACTCCTCCATGATCGCCACGGAGCCGCTCCCGGCCGACGTCTGGGACACCATCGGCTGGGAAGGCCGCGAAGCACTCGGCGACATGGCCCACGCGTACATGTACGCCCAACGCACCGCCGACAACCGCATCGCCATCGGCGGCCGCGGCGTCCCCTACCGCTACGGCTCACGCACCGACAACGACGGCACCACCCAGCCCGCCACGATCGACGCCCTGCGCGCCATCCTGACGCGCTTCTTCCCCCAGCTCGCCGGCGTCCACATCGACCACGCCTGGTCCGGAGTCCTCGGCGTACCCCGCGACTGGTGCGCCACCGTCACCCTCGACCGCTCCACCGGTCTCGGCTGGGCCGGCGGCTACGTCGGCTCCGGCGTCGCCACCGCCAACCTCGCCGCCCGCACCCTGCGCGACCTCATCCAGCAGGACTCCGGCCAGGCGGGCCCCACGGACCTGACCGCCCTCCCCTGGGTCAACCACAGGGTCCGCAAATGGGAGCCGGAGCCCTTCCGCTGGCTCGGCGTCCACACCCTCTACGCGGCCTACCGCTCCGCCGACCGCCGCGAACTCGCGGGCCGCAGCACGGAGACGGACCGCGTCGCGGCACTCGCGAACCGGATCTCGGGCCGCCACTGAAACAGGCGGCCCGATCGGCGAACCAAGGCCCGTCCAGGGTCAGTCCGCCGTATCGGCCGGGTAGTCGGCCTCGAACGCGGAGCGGAACAACGCGGTGACGTCCTGTCCGCTCAGGCCCTCGGCATGCGCCTGACGCATCCATTCGGTGAGGGCCGCGCGCAGGGGCGAGTCAGGGCCGGACTGCGGCTGGGCGAGGGAGCGGGTGATGAACGTGCCCGCTCCCTGGCGCACCTCGGCCAGGCCCGCGCGTTCGAGTTCGCGGTAGGCCTTGAGGGTGGTGTTCGGGTTCACCTTGGTGGTCGCGGCGACCTGGGCGGCGGTGGGCAGTCGATCGCCCTCCACCAACGCCCCCATACGCAAAGCCTGTTCGACCTGACGGACGATCTGGAGATACGTCGCCACTCCGCTGCGCCGGTCGATGCGGAACACGACCACGGACCTCACCTTACGCTCGTTTGACGACACTTTACGTAGGGAACGTGGTGCGCCCTACAGAGGCCGCCGGGAGACCCGCCACAGCGTGATCGCCACGAGGATCGCAGTTCCGGCGAGCAGCACACCTGCTCCGGTCCACTGCATGGCCGCCATCTGGTCGTAACCGAGGTACTCGATGGCGTAGTTGACGATGCCCTTCTCCTTTTCGCAGGCGATCGCGGCCTGCTCGGTCGCCTTGGCACAGGTGCCATAGCCGAAGAGGTCTCCGTCAGCGGTCGCGACCCAGTTGTCCAGCTCGTAGTAGGCACCCAGATGACCGGGCACGCTGTCGGCCAGCGGAAAAGTGACCAAACGGGAAGCGGCCAGGTGCGGGCGCAGTTCGTCCCAGGCGGCCATGGTGGCCAGGGAGAAGACGAACGTGACCACCATGGCGCCGAGCACGCGGCGGATCAGCGCTCCGAACGTGATGCCCGCGGCGGTCAGGAAGAGGGTGAGTGCGGGCAGCACGGGGCCGGTGTTGTCGAAAACCGCCCCGTCGTACCACTGGTTGGGGAAGACCGAGCGGTGCGGCTCCCACCACCAGGTGAACAGAGCCGAGAGCAGCAGACTGGGGGCCAGGGCCATCGAGAAGCACAACGTGAGCTTGGCGATCAGCCACCGGCTGCGGGACACGGACTGGGTGGTGACCAGCCGCACCGTGCCGCTCTCCTGATCGCCCGCGATCAGCGGCGCCCCGAGGAAGACGGCGAGGACGAAGGGCAGGCCGCCGAGGGCGAGAACGATGTAGGAATAGACCTTGCTGCCCGTGATCGACGGTTCGGCGTCCTTCGCCGGCCAGCCGGCCGCGTCGAGCAACTGGATGAACTCGCTGCGCTCGTACACGATCAGGGCCGAGCACAGGAGCATCACGGCGAGGACGCAGTACAGCGCGGCGCGGTGCTGGCGTACCACGACCCAGGCCAGGCCGCGGAACACCCTTGGCCGGGAGCGGAGTTCGGTGGTGGTGCGGGTCAGGGTGGTGCTCATGCGGTCCTGGTCCCTTCGGCCTCGATGTCTGCGCCGGGTGTGTAGAGCGGGGGTGCGTCCGGTGCGCGGAGATGGGCGAGCAGCACTTCTTCCAGGCTCGGTTCGGAGATCTGCCAGTCGCCGTCGACCGGGCCGTCCCGCCGCACCAGCGCCTGGAACTGCCGGCCCTGGACACGCTTCTCGATCACCGTGTGGCGGGTGAGTGCGGCCGGGAGGGAACCGTCCTGGGTCACCCCGGTCACCACGGAGTGGGCCGGGACCAGCGCATCGGCGTCACCGGCCAGCCGGATCCGCCCTTCGGACAGGACGAGCAGGTAGTCGCACATGTCCTCCAGCTCGGCGAGCATGTGCGAGGACATCACCACCGTCGTCCCGCGCTCGACGGCCTCCGACATCAGCAGCGAGCTCATCTCGTCGCGGGCCAGCGGGTCGAGGTCGGACATCGGCTCGTCCAGGAGCAGCAGGTCGGGCCGCTTCCCGAAAGCGAGGGCGAAGGCGACACGGGTGCGCTGACCACCGGAGAGCGTACCGATCCGGGCGGACAGCGAGACATTGCCCGAGCGCACGATCCGCTCGGCCGCCGCCATATCCCACCCGGGGTTGAGCTCACTCCCCAGGCGCAGGGTGTCCGCCACGGTGAACCGCTTGAACAGGGGTTTGTCCTGCCCGAGGAACGCGAACTTGGGCATCACGGCCGGGTCGTCGACGGATGCGCCGAAGATGCGCAATTCGCCTTCAGTCGGCTGTACCTGACGGGTCGCCAGCCCGAGCAGCGTGCTCTTGCCCGCGCCGTTGGGCCCTACGAGGCCGCAGATCCGACCGGCCGGCAGCCGGAAGGAGCAGTCGCGCAGGGCCCAGCCGCGACGGTAGCGCTTGCCCAGACCCCGGGCCTCCAGCGCCCAGGCGCCAGAGGTCCCGATCGCAGTGTTGGTGTCTGCCACGCACCTCGCCTCAATTCCATTAGTCAATTAATGGAATCATGGTGTCCTGGGGAAGCGGGTGTCAAGGGACCCCTGCCGCGCCCGAAACGGCTCCGGCGGAACGGGACACGAAGCGAGGCCGGGCGGTCTGGGCACGGCAGCGCGGAGGACGGGACGGTCCCGTACGCGAAGGCAGGACGGGACGGTCCCATACACGAAGGAAGGAAACGGCGGCACTCCGGCAAACGCCTCCGGCATACCGGGGGCGGCCGAGGCCAGAACGGGGGGCCGGACTGCGGACGGCCGGGCAACGCGCACCCACCTCGGCGCCGTGTCCACCGAACAAGAAACCCCCACCACGGAGAAGACCGAGGCGGGGGTATCACCGAGCCCCCTGTCGGATTCGAACCGACGACCTACGCATTACAAGTGCGTTGCTCTGGCCAGCTGAGCTAAGGAGGCATCGCGCATTTTGCTGCCGTACGCGAAGGCTCCCCCACTGTACACAGCCGCCAATTGCCCCGACCACGAGATTCGTGATCTTCCGCCCATGCGTTCGCCGGGAGTACTGACGTGCTGTTTCCGATGATCGACTCGCGGGGGGACGATGGCGGAGAGCGTTACCGGGGTGCAGGCCGTGCGGCTCAGGGAAGAGCTCTGCGGGCGTTGAGCCGGGCGGCCTGGCGCGTCAGGTGGTCGCGCTCGGCGAGGTTGGGGGCCTTGTGGGCCGCCTCGGCGTACAGCCGTGCCGCCGTCGCCAGGTCGCCGTCGCGCTCGTGGAGGTACGCCGCCACCGCGGCACGGCGGGGCAAGGGGTTTTCCCTGCTCGAAGAGCTTGGAAAAGAGGCGTCCAGCGCCGCGAGTGCCGCCAGGCCGGCGCGCGGTCCGTCGGCCTCCCCGACGGCGACCGCGCGGTTGAGCCGGACGACCGGGCTGTCGGTCAGGCGCGTGAGCTCGTCGTACCACTCGAGGATCTGCACCCAGTCGGTCTCCTCGGCGGTGGGCGCGTCGGCGTGAAGTGCCGCGATGGCGGCCTGAGCCTGGAACTCGCCCAGCCGGTCGCGAGCCAGGGCCGCCTGGAGGATCCCCACGCCCTCGGCGATCAACGCAGTGTCCCACCGGCCGCGGTCCTGCTCGGCGAGCGGCACCAGGCTGCCGTCGGACGCGGTCCGGGCGGCACGCCGGGCGTGGTGGAGCAGCATGAGAGCGAGCAGCCCGGCCACCTCGGGGTGGTCGATGCGGGCCGCCAGCTGCCGGGTGAGCCGGATGGCCTCGGCGGCGAGGTCGACGTCGCCGGAGTAGCCCTCGTTGAAGACGAGATAGAGGACGCGCAGCACGTTGGCGACGTCGCCGGGCCGGTCGAACCTTCCCCGAGCTCTTCGAGCAGGGGAGACCCCATGGCCGGAGAGGGTGCGCTTGGCCCGGCTGATCCGCTGCGCCATGGTCGCCTCGGGCACCAGGTAGGCCTCGGCGATCTGGCGGGTGGTCAGCCCGCCGACGGCACGCAGCGTGAGCGCGACCGCCGATGCCGGGGTCAACGATGGGTGGGCGCACAGGAAGTAGAGCTGGAGCGTGTCGTCCACCGCGGACACCGGCCCGGGCGCAGGCTCCCCCTCGACGCGGTCCTCACGCCGGCGGCGGGCGGTGTCGGCGCGCGTCGCGTCGAGGTACTTGCGCCAGGCCACCGTGACCAGCCAGCCCTTGGCATCCCGCAGGGGGTCTCCCTTGATCGAAGAGCTTGGGGAGGGGTCGGCCGTCCACACCCGGAGCGCCTCGACCAGAGCGTCCTGCACGGCGTCCTCGGCCGCCGCGAAGTCGGCTCCACGGCGGACGAGGACGGTGATCACGCTCGGCGTGAGGCTCCTGAGCAGGACCTCGTCCATCAGTGAGGGCACTCCGTGATGGTGGGCGGCGCGGTCAGGAACGGGCGCACCTCCAGCCACTCGTGGATCGGCTTGCCGCCCGCCCCGGGGGCCGCCGACAGCTCTCCGGCCAGCTCGACGGCGCGCTCGTAGCTGTCGACGTCGATGATCATCCAGCCGGCGACGAGGTCCTTGGTCTCCGCGAACGGTCCGTCGGTGACCGGCGGCCGCCCCTCACCGTCGTAGCGGACCCACGCTCCCTCGGGGGCGAGCGCCTGACCGTCGACGAACTCGCCCGTCTTCTCCAGCCGGGCCGCGAAGTCGTTCATGTACCGCACATGGGCCGAGATCTCCTCCGGGCTCCACTGGTCCATCGGCACGTCGTTGACCGCAGCCGGGGCGCCCCGGTAGTGCTTGAGCAGCAGGTACTTGGCCATCGTGGTTCTCCTCGGTGCTCGTGCGACCCATTGTGGTCGCGTTCACCCCTGGGACGGAGCCGGACGCAGGTTCTCGACATCGCCGCCCGGTCTTTTTCGGGCTCTCACGGAACGGCACTGCCACCCGGGACCGTGCCGGTGAAGCTGATCGCGACCCGGGAAAGGCAACCGCTCTGCCTCCGGCTACTGACAGAACCGAAATCGCCAGGTAGCGTCACCTGGAAGTTCACCCTGGTGGACTAGACCCATCCTTCCTTTACTCGGATCGTCCGGCACGTTCCTGCCGGTGAGGGGACCTATCACCATGGCCACTGTCACCTTTGACAAGGCATCCCGGATCTACCCGGGCTCCACCAAGCCCGCCGTCGACGCGCTCGACATCGAGATCGCGGACGGCGAGTTCCTCGTTCTGGTCGGCCCCTCGGGCTGCGGAAAGTCGACCTCCCTGCGCATGCTCGCGGGCCTCGAGGACGTCAACGGCGGAGCCATTCGCATCGGTGACCGCGATGTCACCCACCTCCCGCCGAAGGACCGGGACATCGCCATGGTGTTCCAGAACTACGCGCTCTACCCGCATATGTCCGTCGCCGACAACATGGGCTTCGCGCTCAAGATCGCCGGCGTCGACAAGGCCACCATCCGGCAGAAGGTCGAGGAGGCGGCGAAGATCCTCGACCTGACCGAGTACCTGGACCGCAAGCCCAAGGCGCTGTCCGGTGGCCAGCGGCAGCGGGTGGCGATGGGGCGCGCGATCGTGCGCGAGCCGCAGGTGTTCCTCATGGACGAGCCCCTGTCGAACCTGGACGCGAAGCTGCGCGTGTCGACGCGTACGCAGATCGCGTCGCTGCAGCGCCGCCTCGGGATCACCACGGTGTACGTGACGCACGACCAGGTCGAAGCCATGACGATGGGCGACCGGGTGGCGGTGCTGAAGGACGGTCTGCTGCAGCAGGTCGACACGCCCCGGAACATGTACGACCGTCCGGCGAACCTGTTCGTCGCGGGCTTCATCGGCTCGCCGGCCATGAACCTGGTCGAGGTGCCGATCGCCGACGGCGGTGTGCGGTTCGGGAACAGCGTCGTGCCCGTCTCGCGCGAGGCGCTGTCCGCGGCCGCGGACAAGGGCGACCGGACCGTGACGGTCGGTGTGCGGCCCGAGCACTTCGACGTGGTGGAGCTGAACGGCGACGCGGCCCAGTCGCTGACGAAGGACTCCGCGGACGCGCCGGCCGGTCTGGCCGTGACCGTGAACGTCGTCGAGGAGCTCGGCGCGGACGGCTATGTGTACGGGTCCGCGCAGGTGGGCGGCGAGTTGAAGGACCTGGTGGTCCGGGTGAACGGGCGGCACGTGCCGGAGAAGGGTTCCGAGCTGCACGTGGTTCCGCGGCCGGGTGAGATCCATGTCTTCTCGACGTCGACGGGTGAGCGTCTCAGCGACTGACGCTGTGCGCCCCGGCCCGCGCGGCCGGGGCGCGGCCAGTGCCTTGGGTGAACGGTCCCCTCGCTTCGGCGAGGGGACCGTTCACGCATGCCAGTAAATACCCTGGCAGATCGGACAGTTCGCCCCTGCGCGTCAACACCCGATTCGAAATATGCACTCGAACGATCCCTCGCAAGGGTGACCAAATGTCGCCATATCACTACTGCCCGCTACGCTCGCCTGCGTGACCCACTCAGCCCGCCGTATCGGCCGCACTCTCGCCCTCGTCCTGCCCGTCGTCCTGGTGCTCTCCGGAACTCTCGCGGTCACCAGCGTCCCGTGGGCCGGGCGCACCACCGAGTCGCGGATGCTCACCGCGTCGTCGGAGAACGTATCGGTCAGTTCCAGGTCCCGCGCCCCGCAGGACGTTCTGCGCGACAAGCTGCTCGCCGAGCTGCAGGAGAAAGACCCTGACACCGCGCTGACCCACCTCCAGCGTGAGGTCGAGGAGCGGCCCTCGCTCGCCAGTCACTGCATGACCATTGCCAGGGAGCTCGGCCGCGCGGCGGTGGAGCACTACGGTCCGGCGCGCGCGCAGTCGTACTCCCGGCCCGTGTGCGACACCTCGTTCGCCGCCGGTGTCTTCCAGCAGGCGCAGGGCAGCTGACGCGGCCGGCCGCCCTGTTCACGGGACCCGGCGAAGAGATCCACAAGGCACCGCATATCGTGCCGGTATGCATGTGTATCCGACGCAGGCCGTGGTCCTGGCGGGCGGCCAGGGCTCGCGACTGCGCCCCTACACCGACGACCGCCCCAAGCCGATGGTCGAGATTCCCGGTACCGGGATTCCGATCATCGGCCATCAGCTTGCCTGGCTGGCCGAAGAGGGCGTGACCGACGTGGTGGTCTCCTGCGGGCATCTCGCCGAAGTGCTCCAGGAGTGGCTGGACAGCGCCGTGCTGCCGGTGCGTGTCACCACCGTCGTCGAGGAGGAGCCGCTGGGCCGGGGTGGCGGCCTCAAGTACGCGGCCAAGAGCCTTCCGCACCCCGACGAGCCCTGGTACGCGACCAACGGCGACATCTGGACCCGCTTCTCGCTGCGCGAGATGGCCGCGTTCCATGCCGAGCGGGACGCCGCGGCGACGCTTGCCCTCGCCCGTCCCCGGATTCCTTGGGGTGCCGTGGAGACCGACGAGTTCGGGCACGTGCTCGACTTCATCGAGTCGCCGCCGTCGCCGTATCTCATCAACGCGGGTGTGTACGTGTTCTCGCCGGAGTTCACGGATCTGCTTCCGGACCGGGGCGATCACGAGCGCACGACGTTTCCGAGGCTGGCGCGGGAGCGTGCGCTGGCCGGGTTCCCGCTGCCGCAGGGGGCGTACTGGCGGGCCATCGACACCGCGAAGGACCTCACGGAGGCCGCGAAGGAGCTGGCGGCGCACGCGTCCTGAGACGCGCCCCTTCACCGCACACCCCTTCACTGCACACCTCATGAGTGCGCACCTCTTGAGTGCGCACCCGCCCGTCCTGTGCCACATCCTGAGCGACAGCCGTCCATTTGCGCCCGGGGCCCGAGCGGCCCCGGGCGTCGGCATGCCGCGTCCGTACACCACCGGCACAGAGCCGGCGCACTCCCTGCCGGTGGCCGGGGCCGAGGGCGTCAGCCCAGGAGGCCGCCGATCGGGTTGTGGTTGCCTCCGCCGTTCCCGCCGCCGGTGCCACCGCCACGGGCGGGTCCGTCACCGGGACCGCCGCCCGTGTTGCCACCGCCTCCAGAGCCGCTTCCGCCGGGCCCGGAACCACCACCCGTCGAGGGGACCGAGCTTCCGGACGGGGGCTCGGCCGGCTGCGACTCGTCCGAAGACTGCCCCTGGCGGCCCGCGCCCTGCGATTCGGTGGGGGTGCCTTCCTGTCCGGTGCCCTCGGTCTCCCTGACGGCCTCGGACGGCTCGGTCTCATCGGCCGCGGGGCTGCCCGTCTCGCCCTTGGCCCGTTCGGGCCGCCGCTCGGCCTTGTGGGACGGGCTGCGCTCGCCCGATTCCCTGGGCAGCGGGGAGCCGGGGAGGTGGTTGGTGGGGTCCGCGTTCGGGCCGGGTACGGTCACCAGCTCCGTGGAGCGCACGGCACCGCCCAGGATCGAGCCGACCAGCAGTGTCAGCCCGACGACGACGGCGGCGAGCACCCCACCGCGCCGGAGCACCCGGCGGCGCAGATCCCTCAGCTCGGAGCGCGGGCCGAGCTTGCGCCAGGCTTCGCCGGCGAGACGTCCGTCGACGGAGTAGACGGGGGCGCCGGCGATGATCAGCGGGGACCAGGCGGCGAGGTTCATGATGTCCGGTGCGTCGTAGACCGGGGCGTTACGCCAGCTCACCGTCATGATCAGTGCCGCGGAGAGCAGGGTGCCGACGACGGCGGCGACGCGCTGCCAGAGTCCGAGCACGGTGAGCACGCCCACGACGACCTGGAGAAACGCCACGGTGAGGCCCGCGCCGACCGGGTGCGAGAGGGCGAAGTCACGCAACGGCTCGGCGAGCGCCCAGGGGTCCAGCGAGTGCAGCCACTTGACCATGGAGCCGCGCTCGCCGCCGTCGAAGTAGACGGGGTCGCAGAGCTTGCCCATGCCTGCGTAGATCGAGATGAAGCCGAGGAACACCCGGAGCGGAAGCAGGACCACGCCGAGGTTCATCCGGCGACCCGGGTAGTAGGCGTGGCGCACACCGGCGTCCGCTGCGGTCCCTCGCCGGGGGAGGGGCGGGCCGGCGAAGTCGGGCTCCTCCTCGGCTTCCTGGCCGTACGGCTCGTACGCGTCGTAGGCGCCCTCGGGGCGCCGCATCGGCGGCAGGAGCGGGCCCTGGCCGCCCGTGGCGGGCAGGGGCCTGGTCTCGTCGCCCGAGCCCCCGGCGAGGCCGACCCGTGGGATGACCTGGGTGGCTCCGCCGGTGAGATCGGTCGGGGCGTAGTCCGTCCCCGCGTAGTCCGTGCCCGCGTAGTCCGTGCCCGCGTAGTCCGTCCTGCCGAACTCGTCGGTCCTGCCGAACTCGGACCGTCCGAAGTCCGACCGTCCGAAGTCGGAACGGTCGTAGTCGGCACGGTCGTAGTCAGAACGGCCGTAGTCGGGCCGGTCGAACTCGGAGCGGCCGAAGTCGGATCCACCGAGGTCGGAACGGCCGTAGTCCGCCCCGCCGTAGCCCCGCTCGTCGTAACCGGACCCTGGGTAGCCCGTCCCGCCGAAGGCGCCCGCGCAGCCACCCGCATGCGTGTCCGTGTGCGTGTCCGTGTGCGCGGAACCGGAATTGCGCACGGCCTGCAGGAGACCGGTCGCGCCGGGGTCACCCGGAGCGGATCTCCCGCTCCACACAACGGGCGTACGACGGCGCGTCGTCGTGCCGGTGCCACCGACCGCGGGGATCCTGGCGGTGTCGGCCATCGCACGCGCACCGCGCGTGGCATGGCTCTGTCCGAGCTTCACCCGGAAGCTGGCGTGGTTCACGATGACCTGCGCGGGATCGCAGTTCACCTTGACCATGCTCAAGGGCGTCTCGTCGAACCCGGGCCGGGGCGTTCTGGTGTCCACACTCATCTAACCGAGTGACTTGTCGTTAGGACACTGCCTTGACGGCTCCGGAATGTCCGAGGCCCGTCAAGATCGCCCCATAACCCCAGGCCCGGGAACCCGCGTTCGACCGCGGAACGCCCGTGGCCCGCTTCGGCGAAGCGCACGAAGGGCGTTCGTACGTTCCCGCCGGTCAGCCCCTGCGGCGCGCCGCCTCGTACAGCACCACGCCTGCCGCGACGCCCGCGTTGAGGGACTCCGCGCCGCCCGGCATCGGGATGCGCACCCGGAAGTCGCAGGTCTCGCCGACGAGCCGGGACAGTCCCTTGCCCTCGCTGCCGACGACGATGACGACCGGGCCGCCCAGCGCCTCGAGGTCGCCGATCTCCATCTCGCCGTCCGCGGCGAGACCGACGACGGTGATGCCGGCCTTCTGGTACGCCTCGAGGGCCCGGGTGAGGTTGGTGGCGCGGGCGACCGGGGTGCGGGCCGCGGTGCCGGCGGACGTCTTCCAGGCGCCGGCGGTCATGCCCGCCGCGCGGCGCTCCGGTACGACGACTCCGTGTCCGCCGAAGGCGGCGACGGAGCGGACGACCGCGCCGAGGTTGCGCGGGTCGGTGACACCGTCGAGTGCGACGATCAGCGGGTCCTCACCGTCGTCGAAGGCGGCGGCGGCGAGGTCCTCGGGGTGGGCGTACTCGTAGGGCGGGACCTGCAGGACGAGGCCCTGGTGGTTCAGGCCGCCGGTCATCCGGTCCAGCTCGGCGCGCGGCGCCTCCATCAGGTGGATGTTGCCGCGCTGCCCGGCGAGCTGCAGGGCCTCACGGACCCGCTCGTCGTTGTCGATGAACTGCTGGACGTACAGCGTCGTCGCGGGCACGCCGTCGCGCAGTGCCTCGAAGACGGGGTTGCGGCCGACGACCATCTCCGACGAGCCCTTGCCGCCTCGGCGGGCGACGGGCCGGCGCTGGGCCTGCTTGGCCTTCGCGTTGGCGACCCGGTTCTTCGCATGACCCTTGCGCGCGGAAGCGGGCGGGGTCGGGCCCTTGCCCTCGAGGCCGCGGCGCCGCTTGCCACCGCTGCCGACCGTCGCGCCCTTCTTGTTGGACGTGCGACGGTTCCTGCGCTGGCTGTTCCCGGCCATGACTACCTGTTTCCCTGGATCTCGCGCGCTGTCGCGTGCTTGCCCGCGCCTTCGCGTGGCCACGTCTATGCGCGTCTGCGTCTTCTTCGTGCGTGTATCTCGTGCGTGTGTACGTAACAAAGTGTGCCGCCCGGAGCCCCGGGCGGCACACCGTCGCTGGTCAGCGCGGTCCGAGCGTCCAGCGCGGGCCGTCAGGACCGTCCTCGATGACGAGCCCGGACTGGCCCAGCTGGTCGCGGATCGCGTCGGCCGTGACCCAGTCCTTGCGCGCCCTGGCCGACTCGCGCTGCTGCAGTACGAGGCGTACGAGCGTGTCGACGACACCGTGCAGGTCCTCGCCTCGGTCCGCCTCGCCCGCCCAGTGCGGGTCCAGCGGATCGAGGCCGAGGACGCCGAGCATGGCCCGGACCTCGGCCGCACGTGCGACGGCGGCGTCCTTGTCGTCGGCGGCCAGTGCCGAGTTGCCCTGCCGCACCGTGGTGTGGATGATCGCGAGCGCCTGCGGCACCCCGAGGTCGTCGTCCATGGCCTCCGCGAAGGAGAGCGGCACCTCGGCGGCGGGCTCGACGACGCCCCCCGCCTTCTCGGTGACCCGCTGGACGAAGCCCTCGATGCGCGCGAACGCCGACTCGGCCTCGCGCAGGGCCTCCTCGCTGTACTCGATCATCGAGCGGTAGTGCGGGGTGCCCAGGTAGTAGCGCAGCACGATGGGCCGCCACTGCTTGACCATCTCGCTCACCAGCACCGAGTTGCCCAGCGACTTCGACATCTTCTCGCCGCTGAGGGTCACCCAGGCGTTGTGCACCCAGTAGGTGGCGAAGTCGTCGCCGAAGGCCTTGGCCTGCGCGATCTCGTTCTCGTGGTGGGGGAAGACCAGGTCGATCCCGCCGCCGTGGATGTCGAAGGCGCTGCCCAGGTACTTGTGCGCCATGGCCGAGCACTCGAGGTGCCAGCCCGGACGCCCCCGGCCCCAGGGGGTCTCCCAGGACGGCTCGCCGGGCTTGGCGGCCTTCCACATGGCGAAGTCCCGCGGGTCACGCTTGCCGGTCTCGCCCTCGCCGGACGGCTGGAGCAGATCGTCGAGGTCCTGGTTGGACAGTTCGAGATAGCCGGGGAAGGAGCGCACGTCGAAGTAGACGTTGCCGTCGGCCGCGTAGGCGTGGCCGCGCTCGATGAGGCCGCGCATCATCTCGACCATCTCGGTGACATGGCCGGTGGCGCGCGGCTCGACGGTGGGCGGCAGGCAGCCGAGGACGTCGTAGCCCCTGTTGAAGGCGCGCTCGTTCTCGTAACCGATCGCCCACCAGGGCCGGTTCTGGAGAGCCGCCTTGGCGATGATCTTGTCGTCGATGTCCGTCACGTTGCGCACGAACATGACGTCGTAGCCGCGGTATTGGAACCAGCGGCGCATGATGTCGAAGTTCAGCCCCGACCTGATGTGCCCGATGTGCGGGGCGGACTGCACGGTGGCGCCACAGAGGTAGATCGAGACACAGCCCGGCGTGAGCGGGACGAAGTCGCGGATCTGCCGGGCGTTGGTGTCGTACAGCCGAATAGTCACCACTCAAGAGTAGTGGCACGGCAGTGGTGCCCCGCGCCCCTCGGGGGCGCGGGGCCGGATTGTGACCACGGTGCCGCGGGCGGCTCAGGCGAGGGCGCCGACGACCTTGCGCGGGGTGATCCGGACGACCACGCGGGGCGCGTCCTCACCCGACGCCGGGTTGAACTCGGCATACGGCTTGCCGGTGTACTTGATGGACAGGTCGTTGATCAGCTCCTGGCCGCCCTCGCCGGTGAGGGCGGCCGTGCCGCGGATCTCGCCGTAGGTGTACGGCTCGTCGAAGGGCTGGACGAGCACGGTCACCCGGGGGTCGCGCCGCATGTTCTGCTCCTTGCGGCGTCCGACGGTGGTGGAGACCAGCAGGTCGTCGCCGTCGCGCTTCACCCAGACGGGAGACACCTGCGGGCTTCCGTCGGGCTGGATGGTGGCGAGGTTCACGAACTGGGGCCGGTCGAGCAGTGCCTTGAGCTTGTCGCTGAGCGAGGCGGTCACGCTGCTGTCCTCCTGAAACTCGGTGCACGCGGTGCGCAGAAATCCTCATGCGTCACCACCGCGTCTACCCCACCCGCCGCCCCGCACCTCGTCAGGACGCGCGGAAGACGAGCGCCGTGGCGATCGCTGCCAGCCCTTCGGCCCTGCCGGTGAGCCCGAGACCGTCGGTGGTGGTTCCGGAGACGGAGACCGGCGCGCCGGCCGCGGCGCTCAGCGCCTTCTGAGCCTCGTCGCGGCGCTTGCCGATCTTCGGTCGTACGCCGACGACCTGGACGGCGATGTTCCCGATCTCGTAGCCCTCGGCACGGACGATCCGGGCGGCCTCCGTGAGCAGGGCGAACCCGGACGCGCCGGACCACTCGGGTCGTCCGGTGCCGAAGTGGGCGCCGAGGTCTCCGGCACCGGCCGCCGAGAACAGCGCGTCGCAGGCGGCATGGGCGGCCACGTCTCCGTCCGAGTGCCCGGCGAGGCCGTCCTCGCCGGGCCACAGGAGACCCGCGCACCACAGTTCGCGGCCGGGCTCGAAGGCATGGACGTCGGTGCCGATGCCGATGCGGGGCATCGCCGTCACGGCGGACACGTCGGTCGCGGGGGTCAGGGGGGTCTCAGAAGCCATCGTTGGCCCTCCTGCGGGCGAGTACGGCCTCGGCGAGGACGAGGTCGAGCGGCCGGGTCACCTTGAACGCCTCCTCGTGCCCGGGGACGACCACGACGGGCACTCCGAGCCGCTCGACCATCCCGGCGTCGTCGGTGGCGCCCTCACCGGACACGGTGAAGGTCTCGTGGGCGCGGACGAGCGTGTCGCGGTCGAAGCCCTGGGGGGTCTGCACGGCACGCAGCACGGCCCGCTCCGGGGTCGCGACTACCGGCTCCGGCCGGCCCTTCTCACGCGGTTCGACCTGCTTGACGGTGTCGGCGACCGGCAGTGCGGGCACGACGGCCGGAGCGCCTTCCCGTACGGCCTCGATCACCGCGTCCACGGTGTCGACGGGGACGAGCGGGCGGGCCGCGTCGTGCACCAGGACCGTGGTGATCGCCTCGGGCAGGGCGGCGAGGCCGAGGCGCACGGACTCCTGGCGGGTTTCGCCGCCCGGCACGACCAGATAGTCGGTCCTCTCGGGCAGCGCGTGCGCGTCGAGCAGGTTCTTGACGTCGGCGGCTCCGTCCGGCGGAGCGACCACGACGACGAGCGCGACCGCTCTGGCGGCGGCCATGGCCCGTACGGCGTGGATCAGCATGGGGGTGCCGTTGAGTGCGCGGAGCGCCTTGGGGGCGCCTGGGCCGAGCCGAACACCCCGGCCTGCCGCGGGGATCACCGCGGCGGTGCGGCCGGGGCGTGTGGGGTCTGACATCGGTTCCACTCCGGTGGTCGGGGACGCCCCCGATTTGGCATGACCAGGACCTAGGTGGGCGCGGTCAGGTTTGTGTCCTCGGCCGATGTGGGTATGGCCTGGGCGTACGCCCCAACCGTAGGTTGGGGACTGCCGGCCACGACGCTCGACCGGACCCTTCCGTGACGACTGGTCGAGCGTGCTGCGCCGGTCACCCGGGCCCGGAATGCCGGGCCCACGCCATGGCTCGGGGACGGACGGGGGAAGTCGGGGCTATCAGGGCTACTCGTACTCGGGGATTACAGGGGACGCTGGGCAGGGACGGCGCGCGGGACGTGCGGGGCGATGCGGGTACGCCGGGATTGATCTTACGAACATGCCGCAGTGCCCGGCGACACAACTCGTCAGTTGGTCAGCGGGCACCGCGGCATTTAGTTCCGCACCGTGGACGCTTGGCGCGTCGAAGCGCCGACGCCGTCGGGCGTCAGGACGCGAGGACCTCGTCGAGCAGGGCCTCGGCCTTGTCCTCGTTCGTGTTTTCCGCGAGGGCGAGTTCGCTCACGAGGATCTGGCGTGCCTTGGCGAGCATGCGCTTCTCTCCTGCGGAGAGACCGCGCTCGCGCTCACGACGCCACAGGTCACGCACTACTTCGGCGACCTTGATGACATCGCCCGAGGCGAGCTTCTCGAGATTTGCCTTGTAGCGACGGGACCAGTTCGTGGGCTCCTCGGCATACGGCGCACGCAGTACGTCGAAGACCCGGTCAAGCCCGTCCTGACCGACTACGTCACGCACACCAACGAGATCCGCATTGTCCGCCGGCACACGAACCGTCAGGTCGCCCTGAGCGACCTTGAGCACCAAGTAGGTCTTGTCCACGCCTTTGATCTGGCGAGTTTCGATGGCCTCGATCAGCGCGGCCCCGTGATGGGGATAGACCACGGTGTCGCCAACCTTGAACGTCATGTGACAGGTACCCCTTCCGTGGCTATCCAGGGTAACACGAGAACGGCTTCTTCTGAATGGCGTTTTCGCAGGTCAGGGCATATCTCGGGGCTTGACAACAGCAACCCGGACGTGCTGCGGACACCTTCCGGAAGGGGGTATTCGCAGGTGGGAGCGGCTGCACAGGCACGTAGAAACAGGCACGTTACACACACCGCAACCCCCGCCCAAGCGGACGAACGTCCCGGTTTGCCTGGTTCCCGGCGGCCTACTTCCCGTACTCCGTTCGAGGTCCGGTCACCCGGCCGGTGGGACGCGCCGAAGGAATCCGGAATTGATCACCATTGATCACCAACGGATGCCTCAGGGGGTGCCCCGGGGAGTTTTCCGCAAGGAATGTGTGATGGCCTGCGGAATTGATCACAGGCCTAATGTGAACAGCAGACCAAAATCCCGCGCGGGGAGCCTGTGGGCCCTCGCGCGAGAGTCTGGGATCCCTGGGTTCTCGCGAGGCGCGGTGGCCTCGTCGGGGGTGTGGGCTCGTCCTCTTCCGCCTCTTCAGGGACGTCACCGGGACCTCACGGAACCTCGTCGGGACGGGGGCGGAGCCGTATCGGGAACGGAGCGGGGCCGCATCAGGGGCGGGTCGGGTGCGGGACGCCGACCACGGCTCGGTAACCTAAGCCCGCTGTGCGACCCGCACCACCCGTAAGACCTGTAAGAGCTTCAGTCAGTCCGTACCTCCAAGGAGTTGCCGCCGCCGTGAGCCTCCCCCAAAAGTCGCCCGGGGGCGCCCGCAGCCTTCGGCGCGGCGCCATCGCCGCCGCTGCCCTCGTGATCTCGGTCGCCTCGCTCACCGCCTGCGGCGCGGGCAGCAACGCCCAGACGCTGGAGATCCAGCCGGACAACGCCGCCACGTCGGTCGGCGACATCAAGATCCAGAACGCGACGGTGATCACCCAGCCCGATCCGAAGGCGGAGGGGCAGGCGGTCGTCTCGGCGACGTTGTTCAACAACGGCACCAAGGAGCAGACCCTCGACTCCATCACCCTGCCCGGCACCAGCGCGAGCGTGAAGCTGAGCCCGGCCAAGGGCGGCGGCTCGGTCACCGTGCCGGCCAACGGTTCGGTGATCCTCGGCGGCGAGGACAACCCGTCCGCGGTCATCGAGAACGGCCGTGAGGCCGGCAAGGACGGCGAGGCACAGAAGGTCGTCTTCCGCTTCAGCGAGACGGGCGACGTCGCCCTCGACGTCTTCGTCGTACCGGCGGCCGGCTACTACGCGGACTACGGCCCGTCCAGCATCCCGCAGCCCCCGGCCAAGCCGGCATCTCCGGCGGCCAAGCCGAGCGGCAGCCCCTCCGCCCCGGCGGGCGGGCACGGCGCCGAGGCCGAAGGTGCCGACGGCGGCGAGCAGGACGGCGCGCCGGAGTCCTCCGCGGCCTCCGAGGGCGCGGGGCACTGACGCCCGCGGGCGCGGGGCACTGCGGGCACCGTCTGCGGCGTCCGCACCCCGCCACGCACAGCACGTACACAGGGCGGCGCCCCACCGGAACGTATCGGTGGGGCGCCGCCCTGTGTGGTGCCGTGTGTCCGGACCGGCCTACGGCTCGAACTTGTAGCCGAGGCCACGGACCGTGACCAGGTAGCGCGGGGCACCCGGGTCGGGTTCGATCTTGGCGCGCAGTCGCTTGACGTGGACGTCGAGCGTCTTGGTGTCGCCCACATAGTCCGCGCCCCAGACGCGGTCGATCAGCTGCATACGGGTCAGCACCCGGCCCGCGTTGCGCAGCAGCATCTCCAGGAGGTCGAACTCCTTGAGCGGCAGGTCGACCTTGCCGCCGGCGACGGTGACCACATGGCGGTCGACGTCCATCCGGACCGGACCGGCCTCGAGCGCCGCCGGGGCGACCTCCTCCGGCTCACCGCGGCGCCGCAGCACCGCACGGATGCGGGCGACCAGCTCCCGCGAGGAGAAGGGCTTCGTCACATAGTCGTCGGCTCCTATCTCCAGGCCGACGACCTTGTCGATCTCGCTGTCCTTCGCGGTCACCATGATCACGGGGACGTTGGACCGGCCACGCAGCTGGCGGCAGACCTCCGTGCCGGGCAGTCCCGGCAGCATCAGGTCGAGGAGGACGAGGTCGGCGCCGTTGCGCTCGAACTCGTCGAGCCCCTCGGGCCCGGTGGTCGCCACGGCGACCTCGAAGCCCTCCTTGCGGAGCATGTAGGAAAGAGCGTCGCTGAAGGACTCCTCGTCCTCGACGACAAGCACTCGGGTCACGGAAGGACCTCCGGGGCAGGCAGTGATGCGCGTGTGGTGGTCCTGGTATCCGGACCGGGGCGGGGGTCGGGCCCGGGACCACGGTGGGAGCCGTGATCACGAGCGGAGCGGGGCGCGGAATCGGGGGCGGGGGCAGGTTCGTCAGCGGGTGCGAGACCGGGCACGGAAGCCGGATCCGGCTCGTATGGGCCGTCGACGTCATCGGCGTGGTCGTCGACGCGGCTCCGCGAGCGGTCACGGTTCCGGACGGACCCGGCCTCGGGCAGCCGCAGGGTGAAGGTGGAGCCCTGGCCTTCGGTGCTCCACACCGTGACCTCACCACCGTGCGAGGCGGCCACGTGCTTGACGATGGCCAGCCCCAGACCCGTACCGCCGGTCGCCCGGGAGCGGGCGGGGTCGACGCGGTAGAAGCGCTCGAAGATGCGCTCGCGGTCCTTCTCGGAGATGCCGATGCCCTGGTCGGTGACGGCGATCTCGATCGCGTCCCCGCCGGATGCGGGCACCCGGCGCGCGGCGATGCCGACACGGGTGCGGGCCGGGGAGTAGTTGACGGCGTTCTCGACGAGGTTGCCGAGGGCCGCGGCGAGCTGGCCGCGGTTGCCCCAGACGTACAGGTCGGCGGCGCCGCCGGCGGCCATCGTGATCTGCTTGGTGGAGGCGGTGTGCCGGGAGCGGTCAATGGCCTCGGCGACCAGCTCGTCCACCCGTACGGGCTCGGCGTCCTCCAGCGGGTTGTCGTTCTGCACCCGCGAGAGGTCGATGAGCTCCTGTACGAGGTTGGTGAGGCGCGTCGCCTCGATCTGCATCCGGCCCGCGAAGCGGGTGACCGCCTCCGGGTCGTCGGAGGCGTCCATGACCGCCTCGGAGAGCAGCGAGAGCGCGCCGACGGGCGTCTTGAGCTCATGGCTGACGTTCGCGACGAAGTCCCGTCGCACCGCTTCGATACGGCGCGCCTCGGTGAGGTCCTCGACCAGGAGCAGCACCAGGCGGGAGCCGAGCGGTGCGACCCGGGCGGAGACGGCGAGGGCCTCGCCTCGTCCGGTGCCGCGCCGCGGCAGGTCCAGCTCGACCTGGCGTATCTCACCGTCGCGCCGTGTGTCACGGGCCATGTGCAGCATGGGCTCCACGGCCAGCTTTCCGCCTCTGACCAGGCCGAGCGCATAAGCGGCCGAGCTGGCCTTGACCACGGAGTCGCTCTCGTCGAGGACGACCGCCGATGACCGCAGCACGGACAGCACCGTGTCGACGCCGGGCGGAAGCGCGGCGTCCGTATGCAGGGATGTGCGGGTGGGCCTTGCCTGGTCGCGCTCGCTCCAGCGGAACGCCAGCATGGCGATCACGCCGGTGCACACCCCGGCGATCGCGGCCAATGCGGCGACCGCCGCGTTCACGTCCATGCCACCCAGGTTATGCGCGCCTCCGGACTCTCTCCCAGCCATCCGGGTGGCACCTCGGACACTCGTCGCCCAGAGTTCACTGAGGAGAAAGTGACGGTTCACTTGAGGGGGAGGGACCGGACGCGTACGAGGGCGAACGTGGGAGCGTGGGAGTCTCAGCCCACCCGGACTTCGTTCGTATCAAGAGAGGGACTTCCCATGCGGGACGCGTACCACGAGGAACTGGACTCGATCGGCGAAGGCCTGGTCGAGATGGCCCGGCTGGTCGGATCGGCGATCGGGCGCGCCACCACGGCCATGCTCGACGCCGACCTGAAGCTCGCGGAGAGCGTGATCGCCGCCGACCAGAAGGTCGACGATCTGCAGCACGACCTGGAGGCCCGCGCCATAGCCCTGCTGGCCCGCCAGCAGCCCGTCGCCACCGATCTGCGGATCGTGGTGACCTCGCTGCGGATGAGCGCCGACCTGGAGCGTTCCGGGGATCTCGCCCAGCACGTGGCCAAGCTGGCCCGGCTGCGCTTCCCCAATTCCGCCGTCCCCCGGGACCTGCACGCCACGATGCTGGAGATGGGCCAGCTCGCCCAGCGTCTGATGGCCAAGGCCGCCGAGGTCATCATCACGAAGGACGTCGACCTGGCGCTGCAGCTGGAGACGGACGACGACGAGATGGACCTGCTGCACCGGACCCTGTTCCAGCACCTGATCGACGACCGCTGGAAGCACGGCATCGAGACGGCGGTCGACGTGACCCTGCTGGGCCGCTACTACGAGCGTTTCGCCGACCACGCGGTGTCGGTCGCCAAGCGCGTCGTCTACCTGGTGACGGGTGAGCACGCCGACGAGCTGCAGTCGGAGACGACGGTCGAGGGCGCTTAGGGGACTTCTGACGGATCTCCGCGGCGTCGCGACGCCCGGCACGCACACTCGCCGCACCGGCCGAAAGCCCAAGTACGTCCAGTACGAGGGCTCCCAGCCGGCACGCCGAGAGCACGCACCAGACGCCGCTCCTTCCCCCACGGAGATCCATCAGAAACCCCCAAGGGCCTGTCCGGGCGAGGGCGTACACGCCCTGCCGCCGTGGCCCGCCGCGACCGCGGCACTCCCGTGCGCCGTTGATGCGCCCGGCCCGGTGGGCATGCAATGGGGTATGGCGACAGGAGTACGCCCATGAGGAGGGACCCCATGTCCGATCCGACTTCCCCCACGACCGACGCCCGGCAGCAGAACGTCTCCCTTGACGTGTTGCCGCCGTCCCGCCGGCTGCCCGTCATCGGCGCCTGCGGCTGCGGCTCGGGCTGCGGCTGCGGCTGCCAGTCCGGCGGGCCGTGCCAGTGCGGAGGCTGCTGCGGCTGACGAGCGGCCGCCGTGCGCGGCGGTGGCGGTGAACGGTGACGTGGAACGGTGAGGTGCCGTCCACCGCGGCAGCCGCACAGGGCGGCAGGGCGGGACACAGCGCACTACGCGAAGGGCCCCGCGTCGGGGCCCTTCGTGCGTACGACGGCTTCCCCGGTTCTCCGTCTCACCGCGGCTGCGGGGAGCTCGAACACCGCCTGGCCTGCCAGCGGTTGAGGCCTGGGTGTCCTGGGCGTGCGCCGCTCTCCGTCGTCACCGGCAGCGCTCGAAACCTCCCCAAGAGGGTGAAGTTCCGCGGCCGCGCTTCGCGTCGGGGAGCGAGATGATCATGCCGTGCATAACCTGCGCTCAGGCAACCGCTCTGTGTCGTGTTGCCCACCACCCCCCCGTGAATTGAGCGAGGTCGTGACGGTGAGAAGAAGTCTTGTCATCAGCCCCTTGATTGCCGGTGCGGCAGCGGCGGCGCTGGCCGTTCCGGTGCCTGCTTCGGCAGCGGACACCCCGGTGACCGTCCAGGTCACCTCGGGCACGCTCAACATCGCTGTCCCGACCGGTCCGGTGAATCTCGGCACCGTCGCGGTCAGCAGCAGCCCGCAGCAGGTCAGCAGCCAGCTCGGCAATGTGACCGTGACGGACGGTCGCGGCGGTACGGCCGGCTGGACGGCCTCCGCCAACGCCGTGGACTTCACCGGACCGCAGAACATCTCCGTGTCCGCTCCAGGGTCCAGCAGCTACACCACCCCGCAGGCCTCGGTCAGCGGCACCGCCACCGTCACCCCCGCTGATCTGAACCCCCTGTACCCGCCGGGCCCCGTGCAGACGGCCACCAACGTGAACGGGATCAACTCGGCCACCTGGAACCCGACGATCTCGCTGACCATTCCGGGGAACGCCCTGGCCGGTACGTACAGCTCGACCATCACCCACTCCGTCTCCTGACGGCTGCGGCAGAAGTACGCAGAACCACATAGGGGCCCTGTGCGCAGGTTCGTTTCCCTCACCGTGCTGGTGGCCACGGCAATCGCCCTGGCCACCGGTGCCGACTCACCGGCCGGCGCGGCGGGCCCGGCGCACCAGCCGGCGCCTCCGGGCAACGGCAGCGTCGGTGTACGCCTCGTCGACGTGCCCGTCGACCTGATCGACGACCCCCGGGCGAGGCAGTACGTCGTCGACAATCTCAAGCCCGGGATCACCGTGCGCCGCCGCATCGAGGTGTCGAACGCCTCGGACTCGCCCTTGCGCGTCGCGGTCTATCCCGGCGCCGCCGACATCCGCCACGGCGCCTTCGTCGGCGCCGCCGCGGGCGTCGGCAACGAGCTCACGAGCTGGATCACACTCAGCAGACGCAGCCTGGACATCCCGGCCCGCTCGACCGCCCGCAGCACCGTGACCATCGCGGTACCCAAAGACGCGGCCCCAGGTGAGCGGTACGGGGTGGTGTGGGCGCAGGTCCGCGGCAACACCGGCGCCGGCATCTCCCTGGTCAACCGGACCGGTGTGCGTATCTACCTCTCGGTCGGCGGCAACAACCCGCCCCAGCCGAAGTTCTCCGTCGATTCCATGACGGCGCTCCGCGACCGTGACGGCCGGGCCGTCGTACGCGCCCGGGTGCACAACACGGGCGGCCGTGCGCTGGACTTCACCGGCGGCATGACGATGAAGCAGGTGTCCGGAAGCCTCAGCGCGGGCCCGTACCCGGTCCGGCTGGGCACCAGCCTGAAACCGGGCCAGACCGAACCGGTGACGGTCACCGTGACCGACCAGGTGGAAGACGGGCCCTGGGATGTGTCACTCCGGCTGAAGAGCGGGCTGCTGGAGGAGACCTACAAGGCCCGGATCACCTTCCCGAACGGCCCCGGCGTCGCCGGAGCGGTCCCGTCCCTTCGCGACGGCGGCGGTGCACTCGACCCGGTCCTCCTGACCGCGTCGGCGGCGCTGGTGCTGCTGCTCGCCGGGGGGTTCGGATACGTGGTCGTCTCCCGGCGGCGTGCCAAGGACACGGCGGGGGCGGTCCAGGACCCGTGACCCCGCCGGGTCGCGCGCCGATCCGGCCGGGCCCGGGACAGAGCGAGCCCCCTGCCTGCGGAGTCTCCGCGGGCAGGGGGCTCGATGCCGATCGGCTGAAGCAGGCCGGCCGGATCAGCGCGCGACCGCGTTCGCTCCCGCCTGCGCGTACTTCTCGTCCAGCGCCCCGGACGGTGCGCCCCCGACGCCGATGCCGGCGATCGGCGCGTTCTCGGCGGTGACGGGGACGCCGCCCGCCAGGAACAGGGTGCCGGGGATGTCCTTCAGGTTCGGGACCTGCTGCAGACGCTCGGCCAGCTGGGAGGTGGGGGCGTTCCAGGCGACGGCGGTGAACGCCTTGCGCTGGGCGGACTCGAGGGACTGCGGGCCGGCGCCGTCGCCGCGCAGGGTGACGATGGTGTTGCCGTTGCGGTCGACGACGGCGACCGTGACCCGCTGGTTCTCCTCCTCGGCGGCGTCGAGCGCGGCCTGCGCGGCCTTGGTGGCGGCGTCGATCGTCAGATGGGTGGAGGTGGTGGTCGCCCGGGCCGGGACGGAGGCCGCGGGGGCGACGGCGGGGGTCGTGGCGGGTGCGGAGGCCTTCGCGGACACCGCGCCGTAGCCCGACAGGGCGACGGCGGCGAGCACGGCGCTGCCGGTGGCGACGCGGGCTCGGCGGGAGAACTTCTGCATGGGGTTCACGGCCTTCATGGCTCGGTCGACTCCTCGGGTGGTGGGAGCGGCCCGTTGCCGCCCCTGCTTCGTCCGCTCTCCACCCTGGGTGCGGAACCGGGCCCCGGCGGTCGGTGTTCCGGCTGCTCCCGCGCTGCCGGGCGGACGACAACGGGGTCAACCGATCGGATGACCTGCCCGGCACGGCGCACGATCACAATGGACGTGTTTGCCCAGCTCGGCTTTGCCCGGCTCGGCTTTTCCCGGCGGCGACGCCCGGCGGGTCGCCGGGGCACAGTGGCACAAGCAGGAGGAGGAAGGCTCCGGATGCGGAACCGGCCGTACGAACCGAGCGCCGTGGACACCCGGTGGCTCGGCGCGGTGATGCACGCCGCGTTCTTCCTGCTGCTCGGCGGAGCACTGGTCCGGTTCCTGTTGCGGCATCCCGGCGAGCCGCGCACCCCCTGGATCATCGCGCTCTGCGTCGTGCTCGCCGTACTGCATCTGCTGGGGCCCGGGATGGGCGACGCGGGCCCCCGGCCCACCCGGCGGCGCGCGGCCTGGCTGGCGCTGGTGGTCGTGGTGTGGATGGTGCTGGTGGTGCTCGCGCCGAGCTTCGCCTGGTGCGCGGTGCCGCTCTTCTACACCGGCCTGCGCACGCTGCCGCCGCGCGCGGCCCTCCTGCTCGTGGCGGTCCTGACGGCGTTCGTCGTCGCCGCGCAGCTGCGGCTCGCCGGGGGCTTCGACCCGAACCTCGTGCTCGCACCGCCCGCCGTCGCCGCCCTCGCCACCGCCGTCTTCCTGCAGATGGAGCGGCACACCGCCCGCCAGCGCGTCCTGATCGACGACCTGCTCCGCACCCGCCGCGAGCTCGCCGAATCGGAACGCCGCGAGGGCACCCTCGCCGAGCGCCAGCGGCTCTCCATGGAGATCCACGACACCCTCGCCCAGGGCCTGTCGAGCCAGCGGATGCTCCTCCAGGCGGCCGACCGGGTGTGGGACACCGAACCGGACAAGGCCCGCGCCCACATACGCACCGCCGCATCCGTCGCCGAGCACAACCTCGCCGAGGCACGGCGCTTCGTGCACGATCTGGCCCCCACCGACCTCGCCCGCGGCGGCGGGCTCGCTCAGGCACTGCGCGCCATGGCCGCGCGGGAGTCCGGGGCACAGCTCGCGGTACGCGTCCACGTCGACGATGACGACGGCCGGCTTCCCCGGCTGCCCGACCACGTCCAGTCCGCGCTGCTGCGCATCGCGCAGGGCGCCCTGGCCAACGTCCGCGAGCACGCCGGCGCCGCCAGTGTCACCCTCACGCTCACCCTCCTCGACGACGAGGCCGTGCTGGACGTCTCCGACGACGGCCACGGCTTCGACCCCGCCGCACTTCCCGACTCCCCCGCCGGTGGACGCGGGCACGGGCTGCCCGCCATGCGAGCCCGGCTGCGCGCACTCGGCGGCACCCTGACCATCGAGTCCAGGCCCGGCGAGGGCACCGTCCTGTCCGCCGCCGTCCCTCTGGAGGCACCCCGATGACCCCCGACCGCCGCGCTCCGGTGCGCATCCTGGTCTGCGACGACCACGCCGTCGTACGGGCCGGGCTGCTCGCCCTGCTCGACAGCGCCCCGGACATCGAGGTCGTCGGGGAGGCCGGCACCGGCGAGGAGGCACTGGCGCTGGCCGCGAAGCTCATCCCGGACGTGGTGCTCATGGATCTGCAACTGGGCGAGGGCATCGACGGCGTGGAGACCACCCACCGCCTCACCTCCGCCCCCGGAGCCTCCCTCCACGTCCTGGTGCTCACCACGTACGACACCGACGCCGACATCACCCGCGCCATCGAGGCGGGCGCCACCGGCTATCTGCTCAAAGCCGAGCGCCCCGACGAGCTCTTCGCCGCGATCCACGCCGCCGCCGAGGGACGTACCGCCCTGTCCCCGCCGGTCGCCGGCCGCGTCATGGCGAACCTGCGCCGGCCCCGGCCCGCCCTGACCGACCGCGAACGCGACATCCTGGCCCAGCTCGCCCGCGGCATCGGCAACCGGGACATCGCCCGCGCCCTGTTCATCAGCGAGGCCACGGTCAAAACCCATCTGCGCCGCATCTACGGCAAACTCGGCGTGGACACGCGCGCGGGCGCGGTGGCGGTCGCGAAGGAACGGCGACTCCTGCCGTGAGGACGGCACAGCGACAAGCCCCCTGCCCATGGGAAACCCGCGGGCAGGGGGCTTGATCAGCTGGGCTTACTTCTTCTTGCCCTGATTCTTGACCGCCTCGATGGCCGCCGCGGCGGCGTCGGGGTCGAGGTAGGTGCCGCCCGGCTTGACCGGCTTGAAGTCGGCGTCGAGCTCGTAGGCGAGCGGGATGCCGGTCGGGATGTTCAGGCCCGCGATGTCGGCGTCGGAGATCCCGTCGAGGTGCTTGACCAGGGCGCGCAGGCTGTTGCCGTGGGCGGCGACCAGGACGGTGCGGCCCGCGAGCAGGTCCGGGACGATGCCGTCGTACCAGTACGGGAGCATCCGGACGACGACGTCCTTCAGGCACTCGGTGCGCGGCCGCAGCTCCGGCGGAATGGTCGCGTAGCGCGGGTCGTGGGCCTGGGAGAACTCGCTGTCGTCGGCGAGGGGCGGCGGCGGGGTGTCGTACGAGCGGCGCCACAGCATGAACTGCTCCTCGCCGAACTCGGCGAGGGTCTGGGCCTTGTCCTTGCCCTGCAGTGCGCCGTAGTGGCGCTCGTTCAGCCGCCACGAGCGGTGCACGGGGATCCAGTGACGGTCCGCCGCATCGAGCGCGAGCTGCGCGGTGCGGATGGCGCGCCTCTGGAGGGAGGTGTGCAGCACGTCGGGGAGCAGGCCGGCGTCCTTGAGCAGCTCACCGCCGCGGACCGCCTCCTTCTCGCCCTTCTCGGTGAGGTTGACGTCCACCCAGCCGGTGAACAGGTTCTTCGCGTTCCAGTCGCTCTCGCCATGGCGGAGGAGGATCAGCTTGTACGTCGCGTCGGCCATGCGCCCGAGCCTAATCGACGGCCCGCAGGGCCGACGATTGCCGTCCGACCTGCGGACGATTGACGTCCGGCGTCAATTGAGTGGTCCCCCAGCACCCCCCGCATGTAAGTTGCCGATCGCTGACGCACCACTTACCAGTACCGGGGGGACATCCGTATGGCCGCAGCCGCTCTCAGACGGGCCGTGAAGGAGAGCGTCTCGGGTCTTCCCCGGGAGTTCTGGTGGCTGTGGACCAACACACTGGTCAATCGCCTCGGGGCCTTCGTCGCCACGTTCATGGCGCTCTACCTCACCCTGGACCGGGGCTACTCGGCCTCGTACGCCGGACTCGTCGTCGCCCTGCACGGACTCGGCGGCGTGGTCTCGTCGCTGGGCGCCGGGGTGATGACCGACCGGCTGGGGCGGCGGCCCACCCTGCTGATCGCCCAGCTCTCGACCGCTCTGTCCACGGCCCTGCTGGGCTTCGTGCAGGGTCCTGTGGCGATCGCCGTGGTCGCCGGCCTGGTCGGTATGACCAGCAATGCCTCCCGGCCCGCCGTGCAGGCGATGATGTCGGACATCGTCCGGCCCGAAGACCGGGTGCGGGCCTTCTCGCTCAACTACTGGGCGATCAACCTCGGCTTCGCGATCTCCTCCGCCGCCGCCGGCTTCGTCGCCGAGTACAGCTATCTCGCCGGCTTCCTCGGCGAGGGCGCGCTCACCCTGCTGTGCGCGGTGGTCGTCTTCCTGAAGCTCCCGGAGTCCCGGCCCGAGCGCGACGGCACCGCAGCGGAGGCGAGCGAGCCCGACATCGGGCTCGGGACCGTGCTGCGGGACGGCCCGTTCATGGGGGTCGTCGGGCTGTCGTTTCTCATCTCACTGCTGTTCATGCAGGGGTCGGTGGGCCTCCCGGTGGCCATGGGGCTGGACGGCTGGTCGCCCTCCGACTACGGCATCGTCGCCGCCGTCAACGGCGTACTGATCGTCGCCCTCCAGATCCCCGTCACGCGCTTGATCGAGCGCCGCGACCCGAGGCAGCTGCTGGTGGTCTCCGCACTGCTGGCGGGATACGGCTTCGGACTGACCGCCTTCGCCGGGTCGATCGGCGCCTACGCGCTGACCGTCTGCGTCTGGACGCTGGCCGAGATCGTCAACTCGCCCACCCAGATGGGCCTGGTGGTCCGACTGTCCCCGGTCCACGGCCGTGGCCGCTACCAGGGCGTCTACACGATGTCCTGGTCGGTCGCCGCGCTGGTCGCCCCGCTGATGGCGGGGTATGCCATCGACCGCTTCGGCGCGGCGTGGCTGTGGGGTTCGTGCGCGGTGCTCGGCACCGTGGCCGCGCTGGGGTACTGGCTGCTGATGGAGGCACTGCCCGAGCAGGAGCAAGCACCGGGACAGCGGCGGCCCGAAGCCGGCGCCGAGGCCCCCGAGAAGGCGGAGGCCTAGGTCCTGTCCGGGCGATCTTTGAGGACCAGCCCGCGGCGTCAGATGCGGTGCATCGCAAGGCGAAGGATCGTCCTCGTACTGGACGTACTCGGACGACTCCGACAACGCAGCGTGGGGGTACCTCCCAGCGGTAGCTGGGGGAGGGCCGCAGCTGTCGTCGTGGGCCCGAGAAGATCGCCCGGACAGGACCTAGGACAGCCCTCAGGGCTGTCGGGACTTCTGCTCACACCGACGACGAACGGCCTGAGGGGGCAACGATGATGTTCGGGTACTCGGACGAGTGGTGGGTGCTGCTGCTCTACCCGGTGGTGTTCTGGGTGTTCCTCGGGCCGTTCGTCATGGGAGCCATGGGGGTGTGGTGCGCCCGCACGCCCGGCCTGCGGCCGCGGCTGTGGTCGCTGCTGCTGCCGGCGGAGCCCGTGGGGGCCTCGGCGACCGTCGTGGTCCTGCCCCTGGAGAACTGGGACGATCCGACGCGGATGGACGACCTCATCGGCTATCTCCTCGTGTACGTCGGGCTCTTCACGGTGCTGCCCTGGCTGCTCGGCTACGGCACCACCCGCGTGGTGCGCGCCGTGCGGGCCCGCCGGGGCTAGGCCCGGCCGAACCGGGCAGGGCCCTACGGGGTTTCCTCCGGACGCCGGGTCAGCCGCGTGAACGCCTCCAGGTTGCGCGTGGACTCGCCGCGCGCCACCCGCCATGCGTACTCCTTGCGGATCGCGCTCGCGAAACCCAGCTCCAGAAGGGAGTTGAAGTCCCCGTCGGCCGCCTCGAGCACCGTTCCGAGGAGCCGGTCCAGCTCGTCAGGCGTGACGACCGCGAGCGGCAGCCGTCCGGTGAGATAGACGTCGCCGAGCGGGTCGACCGCGTAACTCACGCCGTACAGCTTGAGGTTGCGCTCGAGCAGCCAGCGGTGCACACCCGCCTCGTTCTCGTCCGGGTGGCGGACGACGAAGGCGTTGAGGGACAGGGAATGTCTGCCGACCCGCAGCGAGCAGGTCGTCGACAGCTTGTGGGTACCCGGGAGGGTGACGACGTAGGTACCCGGCGCGGGGCTCTCCCACTGGAGTTCGGCATCCTTCAGATACGCCTCGACGACCCCGTGGATATGCGCTGCCTCAGCCATGGTGGGAGCGTACGCGACGGCGGTGTTCCCGCATCGCCGCGGCGTACACGTCCGCCGTCGCCCCCGCCGCCGCGTCCCAGCCGAAGCCCCGGGCGTGCAGCGCGGCCGCGGCGCCCATCCGGTCGGTCAGCCCTGGATCGTCGGCGAAGCGGAGCAGGGCACGGGCGTAGTCGGCCGGGTCGTGGCCGGCCACCAGGAAGCCGGTGCTGCCGTCACGCACCGCCACCGGCAGGCCGCCCACACGGGCCGCGACGACCGGCGTACCCGTCGCCTGGGCCTCGATGGCGACCAGCCCGAAGGACTCGCTGTACGACGGCATGACGAGCACGGAAGCCGCCCGGAACCAGTCGGCCAGGCGAGCCTGAGCCACCGGCGGGCAGAACCGTACGACATCGGCGATACCGAGCCGCGCCGCCAGCTTCTGCAGCCCCTCCGGCCTGGCCAGACCGCTGCCGCTGGGGCCGCCGACGACCGGTACGACCATCCGCTGCCGCAGCGAAGGGTCCTGGTCCAGCAGCAGCGCGACGGCGTGCAGGAGCACATCGGGCGCCTTCAGCGGCTGGATACGCCCGGCGAAGAGCGGGATCACGGCGTCCTGCGGGAGCCCGAGCCGGGCCCGCGCGGCGCGGCGGCCGTCCGCGACACGGAACCGGTCCAGGTTCACCCCGGGGTGGACGACGGCGACCCTGGCAGGGTCGGCGTCGTAGTGCCGGACCAGCTCGTCCGCCTCCTCCGCCGTGTTCGCGATCAGCCGGTCCGCCGCGGCCACGACCTGGGTCTCGCCGATCACCCGGGCCGCCGGCTCGGGAGTGTCGCCCTGCGCGAGAGCCGCGTTCTTGACCTTGGCCATGGTGTGCATGGCGTGGACGAGGGGGACGCCCCAGCGCTCGGCGGCGAGCCAGCCGACGTGGCCGGAGAGCCAGTAGTGGGAGTGGACCAGGTCGTAGTGGCCCGGCCGGTGGCCCGCCCACGCCTGCATCACACCGTGGGTGAAGGCGCACAGCTGCGCCGGGAGGTCCTCCTTGGCCAGCCCTTCGTACGGTCCGGCGTCCACGTGCCGGACGAGCACCCCGGGAGTCAGCTCGACGACGGGCGCGAGGCCGCCCGCGGTGGCCCGGGTGAAGATCTCCACCTCGATGTTGATCGCGGCGAGCCGTTTCGCGAGCTCGACGATGTAGACGTTCATGCCGCCCGCGTCCCCCGTGCCCGGCTGGTGCAGCGGGGAGGTGTGCACGCTGAGCATGGCTATGCGGCGCGGCTTGCGGTGCTGGCCGCTGAACCGCAGCCGCGGCCGTGGCCGTGGCGGCGCCGTCAGGGCTTCTGCGAGCCGGGACACGTACTGGCTCACGTGGACGGGTCCTCTCCGGTGGCTAGGGGACGGGTCGGCGGGACAGAGCGCAGGCCCTGGGCATGGCGGGCAGGCCTCAGGGAGGGCTTCGCGCCCTCGTAGCCGAGAACAGCGCGGGCACCGCTTTCATTTCCCCTTTGCCGAATCATTGCCGAGTCCGTACGGCGTGTCGCACGGGCGGGACCATGGCCTTTGCCCTCGCTTACCCTCGTTTCCATGCCTCCGCGCCCCACCCCGCCCCCGACCCGCCCCGTGGGCGCGGTGACCCGCGGTACGACCAATCCGAACCGGCTGCGCCGTATGGACCGCTGGATCGCGGCCGTGCACGGCCCGGCCCTGCGCCGCTCGGCCGCCACTCCCGTCGCGGTGGACCTCGGTTACGGCGCCGCGCCCTGGACCGCCGTGGAGCTGCTGCAGCGGCTGCGCGCCGCCGAGCCGCGTACCGGGGTCGTCGGCATCGAGATCGACCCGGCGCGGGTCGCGGCCGCCCGCCCTTACGAGCGCGACGGGCTGCGCTTCGTACACGGCGGCTTCGAGGTCCCGCTGCCACAGCGCCCGCTGCTGATCCGGGCGGCGAACGTGCTGCGCCAGTACGACGAGGACGAGGTCGCCGCCGTCTGGCAGCGGCTGTGCTCCCGTCTCGCGCCCGGCGGTCTGCTGGTGGAGGGCACGTGCGACGAGATCGGCCGGCGCCATGTGTGGGTGGCGCTGGGACCCGAGGGCCCGCGGACGGTGACCTTCGCCACCCGGCTCGGTTCGCTGGAGCGGCCGTCGGACCTGGCGGAGCGGCTGCCCAAGGCGCTCATCCACCGCAATGTGCCGGGCGAACCGGTACACGCGTTCCTGCGGGACTTCGACCGGGCATGGGCGGCGGCGGCACCGTACGCCTCGCTGGGCGCGCGGCAGCGGTGGCTCAGGACCGTGCGGGACCTGTCCGCCGACTGGCCGGTGACCCATACGGAAAGCGACGGGCTGCGGCGGTGGCGGCAGGGCGAGGTCACGGTGAACTGGCCGGCGCTGGCGCCCGGTTCGGGCTGAAGCGTGGAAGAGTTCGGGGCGGGGGAACGCGGCGCGCGATTCGTTCGTCTCTGACGGATGGGTGTGATCCGTCGCGCATCGCCGCGAACTGCCGTGAGACCCCTGTCACTTTTCGCCAGGGCATGGCACCATCGCGGCGTCGACTCTAAGTTACTGACGGTAAATCACATTCCGTGTGACACATGTGACCGTGTTGTTCGGAGGGGGAGCTTGTGAACCGACGCCGCTGTGCCGCAGCCGCGATCACCGTGGTCTGCGCCGTGACGATGCTGGCGTCGACGGGTACGGCCTTCGCGGCACCGGCGGGTCTCGCGACGCCCGCAGGGCCGGCCGCCCTGATGGCTCCCGCCGTTCCCACCACCCCCAAAACCCCCAGCGCTCCCAGCGCTCCCGAGCCGACGGCGCCCCCGAAGAAGACCCTCGAGGAGATCCGCCTGGAGCTCGACGGCCTCTACGCCAAGGCCGCCTCGGCCACCGACGCGTACAACCTCGCCGAAGAGCAGACGAAGAAGCAGTCGGCCGAGATCGTGAAGCTGGCCCAGGAGATCGTCAAGGGCCAGGACCGGATCGCCGACCTCAAGGCCCGCGCGGGGGCCACCGCCCGTGCCCAGTACCGGGGCGGCGGACTGCCGCCCGAGGCCCAGCTGATGCTCACCGACGACCCTCAGCTCTTCCTCGACGGCATCGGCCGCTACCGGCAGGGCCAGAAGGCCACCAAGGATCTCCTCGCGGAACTCGGCCGGACTCAGACCGACTTGGAGACGTACACCAAGGAGGCGAGCCTTCAGTGGACCAAGCTGGAGGCCAACCGGGTCAACCAGGAGAAGGCCAAGAAGGAGATCAACGAGCGGATCGCCGCCGCGAGGAAGATCGAGTCGCAGCTGGAGACGGCCGAGCGGGAACGACTGCTGAAGCTCGAACAGGAGGCCGCCTACCGGGCGCAGGCGTCCTGGCTGTCGTCCGGGATCCTCAAGGGAGCGACAGGCAGCGCGAGCGAGAAGGGCCGCAAGGCCATCGCCTACGCCACCGCACAGATCGGCAAGCCGTACGAATGGGGCGCCGAGGGCCCGAATTCGTACGACTGCTCGGGGCTGACCTCGCAGGCCTGGGCGGCGGCGGGGCGGACCATCCCGCGGACCTCGCAGGAGCAGTGGCGCCTGCTGCCGCGCGTCGACATCAAGGACATACGCCCCGGCGACCTGATCATCTACCACGCCGACGCCAGCCATGTCGGGATGTACGTCGGCGACGGTGCGATCGTGCACGCCCCGCGGCCGGGGCGGAACGTGACCCTGACGGGTGCCGGCTCGATGGTGATCCTCGGGGTCGTACGCCCGGACAAGTAGGGCACGTGCACCCCGAATTCACCAAGTGCACCGAATGCCCCATATGTCGAGCATCGTTCACGCACGGCCCTTCGAGTTCGGGCGAACCACCCGGGATCACGCGAACAACGGCCGCCCCACAACAGGACATATAGCGCATACCAGGTGAGCGGAACCGTACAACTCCCTCCCGGGTGAGCCAGGTCACGCGGCAGCGCGTGACCCCGCTCACCACAAACGCGTGACCTTCGTCATCACCTTCACGGCAACTACCTCCCGATGCGCGGCATATGCCAGCCGCTCTTCCGCGAACGGCATTCCGCTCGACCGCCCGCTACCGCTATGGTCCCCGTCTGGCAGGACGTCGATCGTCGACCTGCCGCGACCCTCGGGGGGAGGGAAGGAAACCGATTCGATGCCTGTACCCGTTCCGCGCCAGCGGACCGGTTCATCCGTCGCCGTAGCGGCCACCTCCGGCCCATCGCCCGTCACGGACGTCGCCGCGACCGCCGTCACCGAGACGTCGGGCGGTGGCGACCTCACCCTGCTCGTCATCGAGGACGACCCGGCAGGCACCTTCACCGTTCCCGAGCTGCTCGGCGCGGCCGGGACCCGCGTCCGCCTGCGCACCGCCCGCAACCTCACCGAGGCCGAGCGGCTGCTCACGGACGACGTGCACTGCATCCTCGTCGACCTCGCGCTGCCCTGCCGCGTCCCGAACGGGGACCCGGCGGACGAGCTCGCGGTGCTGCGGCATGTGCTGCGCCTCGCGCCGCGGCACGCCGTGCTGGCGCTGACCGCCGAGGTGGACTCCGAGCGTGCGGCCGAGGCGGTACGGGTCGGGGCACAGGACTTCCTGCTCCGCGACGAGCTGGACGGCCGGCTGCTGAGCCGCGCCATCCGCGCCGCCGTCGAGCGCAAGCGCGCCGACACCGCGCAGGTGAAGCTGGCCGAGTCGCGGCTTCGGGCGCAGGAGAACGCCCGGCTGGAGCGCGGTCTGCTGCCCACTCCCCTGCTCGAGGGTTCGGACCTCCGGTTCGCGGCCCGCTACCGTCCCGGGCGCTCCCGGGCCCTGCTCGGCGGCGACTTCTACGACACGGTGCGCACCGCCGACGGCACCGTCCACGCCATGATCGGCGACGTCTGCGGTCACGGGCCGGACGAGGCGGCACTGGGCGTGGAGCTGCGCATCGCCTGGCGTGCGCTCACGTTCGCCGGACTGTGCGGTGACGAGCTGCTCTCCACGCTGCAGCAGGTGCTGGAGCACGAACGGGAGAGCGAGGAGATCTTCGCGACGCTCTGTACGGTCGACATCGCGCCGGACGGACGCCGGGCCGGGCTGTGTCTGGCCGGACACCCGGCCCCGCTGATCGCCCGGCAGGGCCAGACCGCGCGGCTACTGCCCGGCGAGAACTGCGGCCCGGCACTCGGCCTGCTGCCGAACGCCCGCTGGCCGCGCCGCCAGGTCGAGCTCGGCGGCACCTGGAGCCTGATGATGTACACGGACGGCCTGATCGAGGGCCGTACCTCCCCCGGCGGGGACCGCCTGGGCCAGGAGGGCATGGTCGAGCTGGTCAATCGCGGGCTGGCCGCGGGACTGCGCGGTGAGGCACTGCTGGAGGCGGCGGTGGCAGAGGTCCGCGAGATGAACGGCGGGGACCTGACGGACGACCTGGCGGTCCTGCTGCTGGACCGCGTGCGCTGACACCGGCCCAGGACCGGCCCGCCCGCCCCGACGCCGGGGCCTGCGCCCCCTGCGTCGGAGGGACCTGGCGTCCCCGGAGTCGGACCTAGCGTCCGCCGTTGTACGGGCCGTACGGTCCGTCGCTGCTGGACCCGCCGCGCCGACCGCCGCCGCCCGAGACCTGCTGCAGCGCGGGCCGTACGTCGACCATGAAGACGATCGTCGCGACCAGCCCCGCGATCTGCAGGAACAGCGCCGGGATGAAGAGATTCACCGCGACCGTGACACCCAGCAGGATCAGCCAGAACATCTTGGTCTGCTTGTCCGCGGCCCGGTAGGCGTCCTCCCGGGCGAACGCCGCGATACCCAGCGCGACCAGAGCGAGGAGCAGCATCGCCAGGTTGAGGAACAGGAACAGCGACGCTTCGAATCGGTCGAACAACATGCTGAGCACCGCCTAGTCAGTGATGGGGAGCGCCTCGGGGGCCAACGTACTCCGACAACGGACCGGGCACAGGGGACGTGCCCGTGATGCCCGGTCCGTGACGGTGTCGCACAGCCGCCGGCCGTTTTCCGGCGCTCTTACTTCCCGGTGGAAGGAGAGCTCTTCCTGGCGGCGGGCTTGCGGGCCGGAGCCTTGCGGGGAGCCGGAGCGGAGGCCTTCGTCTGCCCGTCGGTGGCGGACTTCGCCTCGGGGGCGGCCTTGACCGAGGTGCCGTTCGCCTTGGCCTCGGTGCCCTTGGACTCGCCGCTCTTCGCCCCTTCGGCCTTCGGCTCGACCGCGACCGCGATCTCGGCGATCTCCTCCGCGGCCTCGCCGCGCCAGGACTTCACGGCCTGCTCACCGTGCTCGGCGACCTTCTCGTACGTCTCACGGGCCCGGACCGCGTACTCGGCGGCCACGCCCACGCCGCGCAGCGCCAGGTCCTGGGCCGTCTCGCCCAGCTTGCGCAGATCGGTGTCGAGGCTCCCGATCACCTCGGTGACCTTGGCCTGAACGACGGCCTGGGCCTCCTTGGCCTGGGCGGTCACCTTCGCCTGCACGGCCTTCGGGTCGGCCTCGCGCACCGCGTCGATCCGCGCGGGCGCCTCGGCCCGCAGCTGCTCGATCAGCGCGGGCACCTTCTTGGCCTGCTGCATCGCGAGATCGGCCGTGCCGGCCGCGAAGTAGAGGGGGGTCGGGTCGGTGAACGTCTTACGCAGGTCATCAGCAATGGGCATGGCTGTGGTCCTCCCGGATCGCAGAGTCGGAGTTCTGGTTCACGTACGGGTGTGCGGGTGCTGCGGGTCCTTCGACACCGCCCCGGCCGGCCTTATGCGGGGCCGTCATCGGCGGTGTCCTTATCCGTATCGGCGTCGAAGCCGTTCTCCTTGCGGAACGATTCGTAGATCTGCAGCAGAACCTGCTTCTGTCGCTCGTTGATCGACGGGTCGGCGAGGATGACGGCCCGCGTCTCCAGCTCGTCCCGCTCCCGCTCTTCGAGAATCCCGGCCCTCACGTACAGCGTCTCGGCCGAGATCCGCAGCGCCTTGGCGACCTGCTGCAGCACCTCCGCGCTGGGCTTGCGCAGCCCGCGCTCGATCTGGCTGAGGTACGGATTCGACACCCCGGCGGCCTCGGCGAGCTGCCGCAGCGACAGCTGCGCGGTGCGCCTCTGCTCGCGGAGGTATTCGCCGAGATTGCCGACGTTGAGCGATGCCATGCCTCGATACTGCGCCACCATCGCTAACTTTTGCAAGCACCTGCTTGCAAAAGTGTCGACGGTCACCACTGAAGCACCAGATGCCTCTGAGCCGCAGACGCCTCTGGGCGTCTGCGGTCCGAGGTCTTCGAAGGTCACGACCAGTGGCTGATGAAAAGTCGCTGGCTTCCCGTTCCATCCAGCGATGAGATTCCGATGTGACGCTTCACAAGAACGAGATCCCGGTCGACGAGACGCTGGTCCGATCACTCCTCAAGGCCCAGCGCCCGGAGTGGGCCGACCTCCCGTTGTCGCCCGCAGGCGCAGGTACGGACAACACCATGTACCGACTGGGCGACGACCTGCTCGTGCGACTTCCACGAACCGCCGGCAACGGACAGTCCGTGCGCAAGGAACAGGAATGGCTTCCTCGCCTGGCGCCCCACCTCTCATGTCCGATTCCCGAGCCCGTCCACGCCGGGACGCCCACCGATGCCTTCCCACTGGTCTGGTCGGTCTACCGCTGGATCGACGGTGACGAAGCCGGCCCTGACACCATCCGGGACTGGGCCGCCTTCGGAGCCGACCTGGCAGCGGCCGTGAAGGAACTCCACCGCATCGACCTCATGGGAGCGACTCGCGCGGACGGCCTCAGCTGGTACCGCGGAGGCAGCCTGAAGCCGTGCGACCAGTGGATCACCGGGTGTCTCGACGACTGCCGAACCACGGTGGGTTCCGAGCTCGACGTCGACGCCCTGGAACAGTTGTGGCGAGCCGCACTCGCACTTCCCGAGCCCTCCGGACCTCACGTGTGGCTCCACGGCGACCTCAAACCGACCAACCTCCTGGTCCGGGAAGGCAAGCTCCACGCAGTGATCGACTTCGGCGGACTCTCGGTCGGCTTTCCCGACGCCGAGCACTCCACACTCTGGGACCTGCCGCCACAAGCCCGACGGGCCTACTGGGACACCCTGAACCTCGACGATCCGACCTGGACCCGCGCCCGCGCCTGGGCCATCGCGGTGGGCGTCAGTGGAATCTCGTACTACCGGCACACCTTCCCCGCCTTCGTCGCCGAATGCCAGGCACGCCTTCAGGCAATCCTCACCGACGCGAGCGCACGCTTCACCGAGGCCCACGGCCGACGGGAGGGGACATGAGCCATATGTGCAGGACGACGAGCGGTCGGTAACGTGCATCGTGTGTCCCGAACGCCTCGTGTGCCCCTCTCCGATCTCGTCCGGCTGCGCCAGGCCCGTGACCGGATGGACCGTGACTACGCGCAGCCCCTGGACGTGCCGGCGCTGGCGCGGGTCGCCCTGATGTCTTCGGGCCACTTCTCGCGCAGCTTCCGCGCCGCCTTCGGCGAGACCCCGTACAGCTATCTCATGACCCGCCGGATCGAGCGGGCCAAGGCGCTGCTGCGGCGGGGCGACCTGACGGTGACGGAGGTCTGTATGGCGGTCGGCTGTACCTCACTGGGCTCCTTCAGCTCGCGGTTCACCGAGCTGGTCGGCGAGAGCCCGAGCGCGTACCGCGCACGCGACCACGATCACAGCGCCGCCATCCCGGCCTGTGTCGCCAAGATTCACACCCGACCGGTCAGGAACGGAGAAGCGGGCACGGCCGCCGGTCCGTAGCGTGATGGGCATGGACATCAAGCTTTCACAGTGCTTCATCGCCGTTGACGACCATGACAAGGCCCTCGCCTTCTACCGCGATGTGCTCGGTCTCGAAGTGCGCAACGACGTCGGTTTCGAGGGAATGCGCTGGGTGACGGTCGGCTCGCCGGCCCAGCCGGACGTGGAGATCGTCCTCGAGCCGCCGCTCGCCGACCCGAACGCCACGGAGGCCGACCGGCAGGCGGTGGCCGAACTCATGGCCAAGGGCCTGCTGCGCGGCGTCATCTTCCGGACCGGCGACTGCGACGCCACGTTCGAGCGGATCCGCGCCGCGGGCGGGGACGTGCTGCAGGAACCGATGGACCAGCCGTACGGCGTACGGGACTGTGCGTTCCGCGACCCGGCGGGGAACCTGCTGCGCTTCACCCAGCCGCGCGGCAAGTAGCCCGCAAGGGGCGGGTCACCACGGGCATCGGCACACCGCTCTCCGGTGAGGGCGCCCTACGGCACCCTCACCGGCCGGGTGGTCGTCGCACCGTCTGCCGCTGACCGGGGAACGCCCGCGGGTAGAGGCGTACATAGGCGTCCTCCCTGGCTTCGTCGGGCAGGGTGAGCGCCCGCCGGATGTCGGGGCTGGACATGCCGACCGCGGTCGCGGCCAGGACGAGCGCGCCCAGCAGCACCAGGGTCGTGCCCTCGCCGAGTGCCGCGGCGAGGGCACCTCCCGTCACACTGCCCAGCGGGATGGCCAGGCCGGACATGAAGGTGACCGCGGAGTTCATCCTGTTGCGGACGGTCGCCGGGGTCGCCAGTGCACGCAGCGTGGACGTGTTGACGGTGATCATGATGAGTCCGACGCCCCCCGCGAAGTAGCAGGGGACGACCGCGACGGCCACCGCGAGCGCATCGGGCACGAGGACGTGTACGGCGATGCCGCTGGCCAGAATCGATGTGCCGGTGACACAGAAGCCGACGACCACAGCCGTGAACCGCCCGGGGATCCGGGTGACGCGGGCGAGGGGGCCGGTGCTGCCTGCCAGCAGACCGACGGCGAACGCGCCTTCGAGCACGCTGATGAGCCAGGTGTCATGCGGGAAGGAGCGGCCGACCAGGGACGGGACGAGGACGGCGAACACCGGGTACAGGGCGAGGTTGACGACGAGGCCGAGAACGGCGAGGTGGAATTCCGACGTGATGCGGTGAAGAGTCAGAAAGCCTTCGCGGGTGCTGTGGTACCAGGTCCGCAGATAGGAGCCGCTGCCCGGGCTCCGGCCGACGGCGGGTTCCGGACCGGTGGGGATCAGGCGCATCAGGGCGTAACCGAGTGCGACGGCGAGGGCGTTGACGAGCAGGGTGTTCCCTGTGCCGGCGGATCCCAGGAGCACACCGGCGGCCACCGGGCCGAGGATGGCGGTGAGGGCCGTGACGCTCGAGCGCCCCCGCATCGCCCGTTCGACCAGATGGGCCGGAACCAGGCTCCTGACCGTGGTCATCTGCAGCGGCTCGCGGACCCCGTTGCTCACTCCGAGGAGCGCCAGAGAGACCAGCAGCGCCCAGAAGAGATAGTGCCCGCTGAGGTGAAGGACCGTCAGCGCGGTGACGAGCAGCGAACTCACCAGGTAGCACAGGGCGATGAGCCTGTGCGGACGGTAGTGGTCGCCGAGCCAGCCGAGCAGTCCGCGCGCCGCGACTTCGCCGGCGGTGCCCGCGGCGACGAACACGGCGAACGTGGACGGACTCCCGGTCTCTTCGAGGGACCACCACGCCACGGCGAGCTGTCCGCACCGTGTGCCGACCCCGTTGAGCAGGGCTGCCGCCTGCACGGTGGAGAAAGCGCGGCCCAGCGTGGTCTGCTCACCACCGGATCGCGGCGCGCTCTCGGCCGCGTCGGGGGATAGGTCCTCCCGCTGCTCGGTCACCGGCCCGCACCCCCTGCCCACACGGGTGCTGAGTCCACGACAGCACCGACCGGCCCAACACCCGACCTATGGACCCGTACGGCATGGGGCAGCATGATCCCCCACGGCATCATCGGCGGCAACCGGCGGGGGTGTTCAGGAGCTTCGCAGCGGCTGCCCGGGACGGCCGGTGACGGAACCGCCCGGCACAGCGCCGCGTCTCTCCCGGCGTACTTCCGGACGATCATGAACGGGGAGACCGAGAGATGACCGGCACCGCGGACCGCTATCTGTATCTGGCCCGGCACGGCGAGGCGTCGCCGGACGAGAGCGAGCTGACGGAGAACGGCCGGCGCCAGGCCGCGCTCCTCGGTGAGCGGCTGCGGAACAGTCCTCTCGCGGCGATCCACCACGGCCCGCTCCCACGGGCCGAGCAGACCGCCCGGCTCATTCACGACCGGCTCGGCGGCGTGCCCCTGCAGGCGTCCGAACCGGCCGGGGACTACATCCCGTACGTCGCCCGGCGCGAAGAGCTTCCGGCGGAGTTCGCCGACGGCATGCTCGACCGCGTCGCCCGGTTCCCCGCCCGGGAACGGGAGGAGGGCCCGGCGCTGGCACAGGCCGCTCTCGCCCGGTTCACCGGTCCCGTCGAAGGTGACGAGCCGCTGCACGAGCTGGTCGTCACCCACAACTTCCTGATCGGCTGGCTCGTCAGGGCCGCCGTCGACGCCCCCGAGTGGCGCTGGCAGGGTCTGCACTTCGGCAACGCCTCGTTGACGGTGATCCGGTACGCGCCCGACCGGCCCGCCTCGGTGCTCTTCTCCAACGACATGGGGCACCTCCCCGCAGAGCTGCGCTGGACCGGCTCCCCGCCGGAACTCCGCCTGTAGGGGCGGGGGTTCACATCGCGGGCAGTCCGCCGCGCAGCTGCCGAGGAGAGCGTACGCACAGCCCGCAGGCTCCCGGTCCGGGCCGCGGGTCAGAACCCGTCCGGGCACCAGGCCCTGCGCCGGGCCCGGAACACCGCGTCGGCCCTGTCCGCCGCACCCGGTCGGTGCTCGTCGACGCGGCCCAGCTCCACCAGCCGGAGCACCGACTCGTCACCGAGGTAGAGAGACCCCAACTCCCCGGCCCCCAGCGACAGATCGGCCGACTCCGTCGTCGGCACACACCACGCGCCCTCCGGAGTGGCGTCCAGCCGGAAGCGGCCGCCCGCCGGCCCCGCCGCGTCGTGCACGTCGAGGACCAGGGAGCCCGAAGCGGCGTACCCGCGCGTCTGCAGGGCCCGTACGACGTCCAGCAGCCGCACCCACAGGAAGTCGGCCTGGGTGACGATCCGGGCGGCGCGGGGGTCGGGAAGGTAGTGCGGGAGGAGATCGTCCGGCGCGCGCCCGCCGGACCGCACCTTGGTGATCCAGTCGATCGAGCAGAGGTACCGCCACAGGGCACGCTCGGCGGCCGTCGTCACCGCGATCAGACTGTCGGTCTTCACGGTGTCGTCGGGCTGGGCCGCATCGGTCCAGTGACTGTCCACCCGGTACACGGCCAGACCCTCGACCTCCCCCGCGGGCGAGCGGTAGACCGCGTAGTACGGCTCGGTCCAGGGCTGCGCCGCCATGCGCACGGCTCCCGTGTGGATGGCCCACCAGCGCTCGTCACGGTCGACGGCGCCGTGGCGGCGGGGCCGGAAGCGTGCGTGCAGTTCGGGTCCCAGCTTGCGGACGTCCTGGGCATCGACCATATCCACCCGGCCGCCGTCCGCCGGTCCGGACCAGCGTGGATCGAGTCCGCTGCGCGGGACGTCGATCTCCCATTCGGTCAGTGAGGCGGCCGGGCCGAAGCCGTACCGCCCGTAGATCCCGTACTCGGCCGCGATGAGCGTGGCGACCATGTCGCCGCGCTCATCGGCCTCCGCCAGGTCATCGGTGATCATCCGGCTGAGGATGCCGCGACGGCGGTGCGAGGGGGCGACCGTCACCTGCGTCACGGCGTTCGCGGTGACGCAGGCGCCCCCGACCGCGGTGAGCTGCTGCGGGAAGGAGTAGTACGTGCCCACGCAGCGCCCCCGGTCGAAAGCGCCGCGCATGCGCGAGCGCCGCATATGGGCGAGCCGCTCGGCGGCCTCGGACTCCTCGATGACCGGGGACATCAGAAAGCCGGTGGCCATCGCCCTCAGCCAGTCACGGCCCTCGGCCTCGGAGACGATCCGTACCTCGACGTCGTCATGGCTCATACCGTCAACGCTAGTGCTGTGACCGGATAGGTTCACCGGCTCGCGGTGTCCTGCACGGCGTCTCGCTGCGTTGTCGAATCACCCGAGTACAGGCCAGTACAAGGCCGATTCTCCGCCTTGCGATACACCGCACCGGACGCCGCGAGCTTCCCGGCAAACCTATCCGGCCACAGCACTAGGTCCTGTCCGGGCTGGACCCACTTCGCGGATACGGGCCCTGGCCGCATTCCGCCCGTCTTCCGCCCGTCTTCCGCCCGCCCCGGGCGGCTGCGGCGGACCTCAGAACGCCGCGCGGATCTCGCCGACCCGCCGTCCGCCGCCCAGCAGCGGTGCGTCGGCGATCCTGGCCAGTACCGGATCGTCCACCCCGAGCCTTTCCAGGCAGCGCGCCAGTACCGGGCCCAGCGCCCGGGCCGACCCGTCGTCGATCTTGAACGCCAGCGCGCGGCCGTCCGGCAGGGCCACCGCCTGGACCGCCTCAGCGCCCATCTTCGACAGCGCGCCGGGGAGGGCCTGCATCAGCCAGGTGTCACGGCGCCGGGTACCGGCGACGTACTCGGGGTGGGCGGTCATCGCGTCCGCGACCCGTCGCGCCGCCGAGCCCTCGGGCGCACGGACGAAGAATCGATACGCCCGGGCGAGACCCGTCAGGCTGATCGCCATCAGGGGCGCCCCGCAGCCGTCCGTGCCGACCGCGGCCACCTCCTCGCCTGCCGCTTCCTCGACCACCTCGCGCACCAGCTGCTGCAGCGGATGTGCCGGGTCGAGGTAGGACTCCAGCGGCCAGCCGTTCAGCGCGCAGGCGGCCAGCATCGCCGCGTGCTTGCCGGAACAGTTCATGGCGACCTTGTCCCGTGTGCGCCCCGCCGCGAGATACGCCTCGGCCTCGGCCGGATCCAGCGGCAGATCGGGCGGGGTCTGCAGATCGCCGGGCGTCAGCCCGTGCTCGGCGAGCATGGTGTGGGCCAGCTCCAGATGGAAGGGCTCGCCCGCATGGCTCGCGGTGGCCAGCGCCAGTCGCTCCCCCGCGAGGTCGAGACCGGCCCGCAGCACGGCCGCGGCCTGCATCGGCTTGTTCGACGACCGCGGGAAGAGCGGCGCCGCCGGATCCCCCAGCGCCAGCTCCACAGTGCCGTCCGCGGCCAGCACGACCAGCGATCCCCGGTGATGGCCCTCGACGAAGCCGGAGCGCACGACTTCGGCGAGGACCGGGCGTATCGCGGACGCTGACGCCAAGGCGGGGGCGGGGGCGGGGGCGGACGCGGGGGTGCTGGAGCTCATCGGCTGGTCTGCCTTCCTTCCGGACAGGGGACCCGCCCGGAAGGGTGCCTCAGATGAGCAGGTCGTCTACTTGCGCTTCCCCTTCACGGTACCTGCGGGTGATCTCCGCGCTGCAGTCGTCCACGGTCCGCTGCAGTACCACGCGGCTGCGCGACACCTGCTGCTCGTAGCGCGCCAGGCGTCCCATGGCGGAGTGGAGCTCCTCGTCCGTACGCGCGTCGAGGTCGGACAGCTCGACCTCGGCCAGCATGGCCGCCGCCAGCTGCCCGTACTCCTCGCCCCGCGGGGTGGACAGGGTCACATGGCGGGCAGAGCTGCCCCGCCGCGACGGCGGGTCCGCGAGGATCGCCGAGAGCCGGTCGACGACGGCCGCGTCCGTGGCCGCGCCCGAACCCTGCGATCTGCTCTGCCGTCCCGGCCCGGCCGGGACGCCTGGGCTCCCTCCCTGCCCCGCCGGACCGCCGGCCCCGGCGCTCCCGTCGGCCTGACGGACCTGACCGGCCTGACAGGCCTGAGCTTCGGCCCCGGCCGCCTCGTCGTCGGTCCGCCGGGACAGTTCGGCTCGCAGGATGTCGATACGCCCGTGCAGCAGACGCCGTACGTAACTCAGGTCCGCCTCGTCGCGCTGCGAATCCCGGCGCAGCGCCCGGAGTTCCGGCAGCCCCAGCGCGCCGAGGTCGTGGCCCGTCGGCTCGGGGAGCGTGTCGGCGGTGCGCTGCACCGGCGGACGCACGGCGCCCGTACCGCTACGGATGGTCATCGGAACGGGACCGGACGACTGCCCGGTGCCTGAAGTGCTCATTGCGTGATCCCCTCGACCGGTGCCTGAGGTATCCCCCGGCCCGGAGGGCGGAAGGGAAGCACCGACTCCGTGCATCGTGCCATTCCGGGTGGTTCGTACGCAGGTGCTCTGCACCCGTTCAGCCCCGGATACGCACGGATACGCCCGGACAGGGCCCCCGATACGCCCGGACAGCGGCGAAGGGCGGCTCGCCGACCCCTTAGGTTGGGGCGTATGCGAGCAGTGGTGCAGCGGGTCGACGGCGCGAACGTCGTGGTGGCAGGCGAGACGGTGGGCGAGATCGTCGGCGAGGGACTGTGTGTGCTCGTCGGAGTCACCCACGAGGACACACCGGAGAAGGCGGCGCAGCTGGCCCGCAAGCTCTGGTCGCTGCGGATCCTGGACGGCGAGAAGTCCTGCTCGGACGTGAACGCGCCGCTGCTGGTGATCTCGCAGTTCACGCTGTACGGCGACGCCCGCAAGGGGCGCCGCCCGACCTGGAACGCAGCGGCGCCCGGCGAGGTCGCCGAACCGCTCGTCGACGAGGTGGTGACCCGTCTGCGGGCGCTCGGGGCGCATGTGGAGACGGGACGGTTCGGAGCGAGCATGCGGGTGTCGCTCACGAACCAGGGCCCGTTCACCGTCCTCGTCGAGGTCTGACACCGCGCGGCGGGCGGTGGGGAACGACGGGGTCGGGGCGACGCGCCTTACGGCTCGACGACCGTCTCCTGCGCCGCCGCCGTGTTCCCCGCGAGCAGTTCCGCGTCCACCGGTACGTTCCGCTTCACCAGGGCCAGCGCGATCGGGCCCAACTCGTGGTGGCGAGCCGACGTCGTGACGAAGCCCAGCTGCCGGCCGTCCTCTCCGTCCGCGGCCAGCCGGACCGGAGTGCCGTGTCCCGGCAGATGGACCTCGCTGCCGTCCAGGTGCAGGAACACCAGCCGCCGCGGCGGCTTCCCCAGGTTGTGGACACGCGCCACGGTCTCCTGGCCTCGGTAGCAGCCCTTCTGCAGATGCACGGCGCTGCCGATCAGCCCGATCTCGTGCGGGATGGTCCTGTGGTCCGTCTCGAAGCCGAGCCGCGGCCTGTGCGCCTCGACCCGCAGCGCCTCGTGGGCCAGCACCCCGATCGCCGGGCCGTTGGCCGCCGCATACGCCTCGAGGCCACCGCGCGGCAGGAACAGTTCGCGGCCCTGCGGGGTCTCGCGTACGACGACTCCGTCCGGTACCTCGGCGATCGAACCGGCCGGCAGATGCACCACCGCGAAGTCGTCCGTACGGTCGGCGACCTCGACCCGGTAGAAGAACTTCATCGACTCCAGGTAGGCGATGAGCGCGTCCTGAGTTCCGGGCTCGACATGCGCCCACACCGTCTCGCCGTCGTCCACGAGCGAGAGCGCGTGCTCGATGTGACCGTGCGCGGAAAGGATCAGTGCCTCGGTCGCCTGCCCCGCCGGGAGCTCGCTCACATGCTGGGTGAGCAGGAGATGCAGCCAGCTGAGCCGGTCGCTGCCGGACACGGTGACGACACCGCGGTGCGAGAGGTCGACCAGACCCCTGCCGTCCGCGAGCGCACGCTGCTCGCGGAACAGATCGCCGTAGTGCGCGGCGACACCTTCGTCGCGTCCCTCGGCGGGAACCGCGCCGGGCAGGGACAGCAAAGGGCTCTTCGTTGAATGTCGCTGCATGGGCACAAGCCTACGACTGGTCAGCGGCCGCCTTCACTGCGCAGTCGCGGCACCGCCCGAAGATCGCGAAGTGCTTCATGTCCGTATCGAAGCCGAAGGTCTCACGGAGCTTCGCGGTGAAGTCCGCTGCGATGTCGACGTCCGCCTCGATGACGTTCGTACAGTCCCGGCAGACCAGATGGAGATGGTGATGGCGGTCGGCCAGATGGTACGTCGGCGCGCCGTGGCCCAGATGGGCGTGCGAGACCAGCCCCAGCTCCTCGAGGAGCTCGAGCGTGCGGTAGACGGTGGAGATGTTGATCCCGGACGCCGTCTTGCGCACCTCGACGAGAATGTCGTCGGGCGTCGCGTGCTCCAGCGTGTCGACGGCTTCGAGGACGAGCTGGCGCTGTGGGGTCAGCCGGTAGCCGCGCTGCCGCAGATCGCTCTTCCAGTCGGTGCTCACCACGCGACCAGTGTAGGCGCGCCGGCCGGTGACGCCCCGGCCCGGCCGGTTCCCGGCCAGGAACCGGCCGCCCCGCGTCCTCCTTGAAGAACACGACCTACTTGAAGAACGCGTCCTACTTGAAGAAGGCGATGCCGTCGTCGGGGAGGTCGCCCAGGTCCTTCGCCCACTGCTCGACCTGCTCGGGCGTGACGGCCTTCTTGAGGTGCGCCGACATGTACGGCCGCAGCGGCACCTCCGGGGTGGCCTTCTCGCCGACCCACATCAGGTCGCCCTTGACGTACCCGTACAGGCGCTTGCCGCCGCTGTACGGGCCGGAAGCCGCGGTGCGCGCCACGGCGTCCGTGGCCAGGTCGATCTGCGGCTTCTGGTTGGCGAGCTCGCCGTACCAGATCTCCGCGATGCCCTGGTCGCGGACCATGACGACCTCGACCTTGCGGTCCTTGTCGATCCGCCAGTAGCCCGACTCGGACTCCAGCGGCTTGACCTTCTTGCCCTCGGAGTCGAGCACCCAGGTGTGCGAGACGTACTCGATGAAGTCCCGGCCGTCATGGCGGAAGGTCACCGACTGTCCGAAGTTGCACTTCTCGGCGCCGGGGAAGTCGGAGACGCCTGCGCCCTCCCACGTACCGAGAAGGAACGCGAGGGGAACGAGGTCGGGGTTCAGGTCGGACGGGATCTCGATCATGAGTGTCTCTGGCGATCTCTGCGATGCGGGTGATTCAGCGCTGGCCCTGGTACAGCTTCTTCACGGTCAGGCCGGCGAAGGCGAGCACGCCGACACAGACCAGGACCAGCAGGATCTCGAAGAAAAGAATCACGGGTGCTCCTCGAATGAGCGGGGCGAGCAGTTCGGGCCGGCTCCAGCTTAGTGGTCGGGTGTCCGGCCCTCACCGCGAGGTGGTGCGTGGGTCAGCCCAGAAGCTGGCTCTGCAGGACAACGGTCGCCTGCCGCTTGCGCAGCACGGTGTCGTTCCCGAGACCGTCGATGTCCGGCCCCAGCTCGAAGAGGGGGACGTCAGCGGCGGCAGCTTCGCGGGGAGCCCGCTCCGCGCGGGTGTTTCCGCGGCGGTCGGCCAACGGTTGTCGCGCCCTTTCAAGCGACCCGCGCCCCCCGATCCGGGTGGTATCCCGGCGCATTACAGTTCGGCATATGGCGAAGAAGCTCGTGATCAAGGTGACCGCCGGGGCCGACGCACCCGAACGCTGCTCACAGGCCTTCACGGTGGCGGCCGTCGCCGTGGCCAGCGGGGTGGAGGTCTCGCTGTGGCTGACCGGTGAGTCCTCCTGGTTCGCGCTGCCGGGCCGTGCCGCCGAGTTCGAGCTGCCGCACGCCGCTCCTCTGCCGGATCTGATCGAGTCGGTCCTGGCGGCGGGCCGGGTCACGCTGTGCACCCAGTGCGCGGCACGTCGCGAGATCACGGAGAAGGACGTGATCGAGGGCGTACGGATCGCGGGGGCCCAGGTCTTCGTCAGCGAGGCGATGGCAGACGGCGTCCAGGCTCTCGTCTACTAGGTCTTACGAGGTACCAGGTCTTACGAGGCCGCACCAGGCTCTGTCCGGGCTCTCCGCTCATGCGACCCGCCGGCGCTCCACCGCAGGTCGAGCCCTACTGACGCGGGCCCGAGCCGGGCTTCCGCTTTCCGTCGAGCTCGTCCCACCACTCGTCGGACTTCGGGTCACCTGACGGGTCGTCCCACCAACGGTCCTCGGGTCCGCGCCGGTTGGCCACCACCGCCGCGAGCGGCGGGATCACCATGGCGACGACGCACATGCCGACGGCGGCAGGCACCGACCAGAGCCGCACGAAGGCCCAGGCGGACACGAAGAGGACGAGGCATCCGCCCATCATCAGGAAGTAGGCGTGACGGCGCCGCGCGTACATGCCTCCAGCGTACGTCCGCGCCCGTGAGCCCACCCGCCACGGCATCCGGGCGCCTCACGCGTGCCACGATGACCGAAGGGCCGCACCCCGTTCCAGTGGCGTCCAACCCCCTGGGGTGCGGCCCTTCGGCCGGTATGCGGTGGCGTGATGTACCGCGGCTGCCGTCAGACGGCGATGGCCACCTCGGAGAGGCCACCGGTCTGGGCGACGACCGTACGGTCCGCCGTGGCTCCCGGCACGAGGGCCCGGACGGTCCAGGTGCCCTCGGCCGCGTAGAAGCGGAACTGTCCGGTCGCCGAGGTCGGGACCTCGGCGGTGAACTCGCCGGTCGAGTCCAGCAGCCGCACGTAACCGGTGACGGGCTCGCCGTCGCGGGTCACCTGGCCCTGGATGGTGGTCTCACCGGGCTTGATCGTCGAGGCGTCGGGGCCGCCGGCCTGCGCTCCACACATGCTGTTCTGTCCTTACGTCGGGGGAGATCTGGGTGCCTGGGCTTACTTGTTCGCGCCGAGCTCGATCGGCACGCCGACGAGGGAGCCGTACTCGGTCCACGAACCGTCGTAGTTCTTGACGTTCTCGACGCCGAGCAGCTCGTGCAGGACGAACCAGGTCAGCGCGGAGCGCTCGCCGATGCGGCAGTAGGCGATGGTGTCGGTGGCCAGGTCGACCTGCTCGTCGGCGTAGAGCGCCTTGAGCTCGTCGTCCGACTTGAACGTGCCGTCGTCGTTGGCGTTCTTGGACCACGGGATGTTGCGGGCGCTCGGCACATGGCCGGGGCGCTGCGACTGCTCCTGCGGCAGGTGCGCCGGGGCGAGCAGCTTGCCGCTGAACTCGTCGGGCGAACGGACGTCGACCAGGTTCTGGCTGCCGATCGCGGCGACGACGTCGTCACGGAAGGCACGGATGGACGTGTCCTGGGCCTGGGCCTTGTACGCGGTGGCGGGGCGCTGCGGGACGTCGGCGCCGTCGACCAGGTCGCGGGAGTCGAGCTCCCACTTCTTGCGGCCGCCGTCGAGGAGCTTCACGTCCTGGTGACCGTAGAGCTTGAAGTACCAGTAGGCGTAGGAGGCGAACCAGTTGTTGTTGCCTCCGTAGAGAACGACCGTGTCGTCGTTCGCGATGCCCTTCTTCGACAGCAGCTCCTCGAAGCCGGCCTGGTCGACGAAGTCACGGCGGACCGGGTCCTGGAGGTCCTTCTTCCAGTCGATCCGGACGGCGTTCCTGATGTGGTTCTTGTCGTACGCCGAGGTGTCTTCGTCGACCTCGACGACCACGACGTTCGGGTCGTCCAGGTGTGCCTCGACCCAATCGGCGTCTACCAGGACGTCGCTGCGGCTCATGCTGTTCTCCTCCGGGGCAGTGTGCGGCGGGTGGTGCGGGGGCGGTGCGGGGGGATGACTTCATCATCGGTGCAGGTACGCCGAAGAGGCGTGTGGCACACGGGTGGCCCTGGCAGGAATGGGCGCGCAGGGCCCGGAATGCGGAAGGGGATCTTTCCGCTCAGAAGGAGCGACAGAGCATGGCGGCGACGCGGCACAGGTCTACTGCCCGCCGCTTCGTGAGGTCCGCCTGTCTCCGGGGCCGGAGACCGCTCGAAATTCGCTGCATGGGGTCGATCGTAGGGACGACGGGGCGGCCATGTCACCGGTGTGTCGTATAGTGAGACGCGATCGTCCGCATTTCGGAACGCGAGGGCTTCGGACCCCACCCCGCGGGCATCCGGACCGGGGCACCCCGGACAGCGTTGCCCGTGAAGCATCTACGGACCGGACACCTCCGTCTCACCATCCGATCACCGGGGCGACGATCACCCCGTGCCGCCCCGGAAGTCCGGAAGAGCGGCGCCGTGGAGGTCGCCGCAGGAGAACGGGCCGGGGGCTCACTCAGCCCACCAGCCTCACATCCGTGCCCACGCCCGAGAAGCTCAGTCCGCCCTCGTCGGCCACGACCTTGTCGAGCCTGATCGTCTTCGGCAGACCGTCGATCTTCAGGTCGTAGTCGACGGCCTCACGCAGCTTCCGGTCCATTCCCGGCACCGGCAACCGCGGAATCTCGGAGGCACGCAGCCGGACCGTGTCGCCGCCTGCTGCCGAGACCGCGCTGTACGTCGTGAGCGTACGGCCCTTCAGCATCCCCTTGGCGAAGCCGGGAACGTCGAAGCCCGCGCCCTCCAGCAGCCCGACGGCCGGACCGGTCACCTTGACCTGGCCCTTGGCCGCCCGCTCGGCGCCCGCGTAGGAGACGACGGCACCCTCGGGGGCAGACTTGCCCAGGTCGGCGTAGGAGATACGGGCCGACCCGGTGGCACGGTCCGCGACGGCGGAGGAGAAGCCGTTGAGACGGACGCCGCTCAGCTCGGCCGCGACTTCGGTGACCTGCACCGAGTGACCGCCGGCGCTGGCCTTCACCCCGCCCATGCGCACCTCGACGTCATCCAGCTCGGAGCTCACGACCTGCGTCAGGAAGGGGAAGCCGTTGATGGACACCTCGGGCTCCTGGCTCAGCCCCTGGCTGCTTCTGACCTTCGCCGCGACCTCGCTCTCCGCATAGCCGACGGCGAGCCGGTCGGCTATCGCGAAGAGCCCGCCCAGGATCACCGCGGTGATCAGCAGTATTCGCAGTGCGCGCATAACGTGACGTTTCCCCCACCCCTGTCGTGGCCGCCCGGGGTCGGAACGGCCTTAAGGATCGACGTCCGGGCCCCTCGGAATGGTTCCCCGCCCAGGTCCTGCCCAGGTGCTGTCCGGGTCCTGTCCGGGCGCGGCCCAGGTCCTGCCCAGGTCCTGTCCGGGCGCGGGACCCCGTGGCGTACCGCCGAACACCCGGCCGTCTCCACGGCATCGGGGGCACGACGTGCCTTCACGGCAACTCAGACCAGAGCCCGGCCCAGGAGGTACACGAGGGGCGCCGCGGCCGTGAGCGGCAGCGCGACCCCGGCGGTCATGTGGACGAAGCGGGAGGGGTAGTCGTAGCTCGCCACCCGCAGGCCCACGAGGGCACACAGACCCGCACCGGCACCGAGCAGCGCCCCGGACCCGGCGCCCGGTCCTGCTGCCGCGCCGCCCAGCGCACCGGCGCCCGCGGCGGCGAGCAGCGCCGCGAGGGACACCCCGGCCTCCGGCAGGGGAATCGGCAGGGCGCGTACGACGGTCGCGGCGGCGACCGCGAGACCTCCGATGATCACGGCGTCGGACTCGGCGGCGAGGAATCCGGCCGCGAGGATCGTCAGCGCCGCCGAGGCGGCGGATGCCATCAGCCCGTAGTTGCGTTCATCGGCGGCGGCATGGCTGCGCAGCTGCAGTATCAGCGTGAGCAGCACCCAGATGCCGAGCGTGCCGACGATCGCGGCGGGGGCGTACTCGCGGCCCGCGGCGAGCAGGGCCACGTCCGCGACGACGCCGCCCGCGAAGGCCAGCGCGATGCCCTGGCGGGCGGGCCACATGCCGTTCAGCCGGAACCAGCCGGCGGCCGTCACCGCCTGCAGCAGGATCAGCGGGACGAGCAGGACGTACGAGGAGCCGGTGGCCCCGGCCGCCGCCAAAAGCAGACCGGCGGCAGCGGTCAGACCGGCCGGCTGGATGCCGGGCGGGATGATCGGGGAGCGCCCCTCGGCCCGGGCGCGCTGGGCATCGGTGGCCCTGGTGGTGCCGAGAGTGGTGGGGGTGCCGTAGGCCGGCTCACCGTCGGTGCCGGGCAGCTGCTCCCCGGAAGCGCCGGACGGGGCCGCCGGGCGGGGTGAGCTTCCGGACGCTCCGGGGACGGCGCCGGCAGTCGCGACCGGACCCTCGGCCGGGACCTCCGGAGGCAGCGGGTATACGCCGCCGGGCTGCACGGAGCTCTGCGGGGCGGGGTGCTGCGGGGCGGGGAACCCGGGGTCCCCGGCCGTCTGGGGGTACGCAACCTGCGGATGCTGCGTCTGCGCCTGGGGGTGCCCGGCCTGCATCTGCGGGTGCTGCGCCTGCGGGTACCCGGCATCGGCCTGTGTCTGGTCCGTGTACGGCTGCTGCGGGTACGGCTGCTGTGCGTAGGGCTGCTGCGGCAGCGGCGCGGACGGCTCCAGCGTCGGCTGGTACTGGGTGTCCCAGGTCTGGCCCTCCCACGTCTGGGTCGCGTAGGGGTCCTGCTGCTGGTCGCCCCGTCCGTACGGATCCTGGGGATCGTACGGATCGTAGGGGTGCTGCTGATCGCTGCTCATGCTGTGCGGTTCACCCTCCTGCGAACGGCGGGAGCACCTCGACCGTGCCGCCCTCGGCAAGCCGTACCGTCTCATGCCCGCGTGTCCCGACGGGATCGCCGTCGACGAGGAAGGAGCAGCGCCGCAGCACGCGGACGAGTTCGCCCGGGTGCCGCTCGCGCGCGGCGTCCAGCGCCTCGGCCAGGTTCTCCGCGGCGTAGGGCTCCTCGGCCACGCCCGCGGCGGCCTTGGCCGCGGCCCAGTAGCGGATGGTCCCCGCTGGCATGGGGCACTCCTCTCTTCGGCCCGTCGTCTCTCCGGCCCGTCGTCCGGTCCCGTGGTCCGGTCCCGTCGCTCTCGCGGCCGTCGACGCCGTCGCTGCTCCCGACGCAGTCGACGGCTATCCATCATGGGCTATGCGCGGACGAGCCAGTTCGCGAGGCGGCCCAGCAGCTCGTCACCGGCGGCGTTCTCGGCGTGCCCCATGCCGGGCTCCAGCCAGACCTCGCAGGGGCCTGCCGCCGCGAGCATGCGCGGATGGTCCAGCGGGAAGTACGGATCGCGGTCACCGTGCACCACCAGCAGCGGGGTCGGCGCGATCAGCGGGACGGCCTCGACCGGGGACAGCGGTACCGGGTCCCAGTCCTCGTGGTGGATACGGGTACCCAAGCCGTACCGCCCGACCAGCCGTCCGAGCGGCCGGGAGATCACCCAGTGGACCCTGCGCATCGGCGCCGTACCCCGGTAGTACCAGCGGGCGGGGGCGCTGACGGCGGCGACCGCGTCCGTGTGCGCCTCCCCGTGCACGCCTTCCCGCGCCTCCACACGCCCCTCGTGACGCGGCGTCTTCTCCGTCCGCGCCGTGCGCTCCCCCGGGCCCCCTCCGTACAGCGCCGCATGCCGCAGCACCACGGATCCGCCCATCGAGAAGCCGACCGTCACCACCTTGCGGTAGCCCAGCGACCGCGCCCAGGCCACCGCCGCCGCAAGATCCAGCACCTCGCGGTCGCCGACCGTGGACCGCCCGCCGGAGCGCCCGTGACCACGGAAGGAGAAGGTGACGACCCCCGCGTGACGGGCGAAGACACCGGCGGCCCGGCGCACCGCGGGCCGGTCCACCGAGCCGGTGAAACCATGGGCGAGGACAATCGCGGTATCGGCGGCCCCGGCCGTGCACGGCTCGTGGAGCGCCTCGATGGGCACGCGGTCCGACGTCGGCAAAGTCGTGCGCAAAGTTGTCGTCAAGGTTGTCCCTGAGGTTGCGCGCCGGGGGCCGTGCGTGATCGAGGAAACATCCACATTGTGAAATCGACCCTCTGCCTCAGAACTCATGTGGGCTATTCTGCTGGGCAGAGGATCCGGGCGACGAAGCCCCCGGGTCCTTTTGTGTTTGCAGTCCGTTGTTACAGACAGGTGAACGAAAAGATCGCGGAACCCAGGGCGTGGGAGCCGCGACCCAGGCAAGAAGCAGTGCCGCAATCTCCCCACTGCCTTCCTGGCGTGGGAGGTCCCCCCCTCTCGCAGGGACGAGGAGGAACCGACGTGATGGGCGAGCCAACCGTGCACGACCGAAGGACGACGAACCAGCCGGGGACCACCGACGGGGCAGGGAGGGCGCGATGAGCTCACTGCTGCTCCTCACGAACGCGCTCCAGCCGTCGACGGAGGTGCTTCCCGCCCTCGGTCTGCTGCTGCACAACGTGCGGGTCGCCCCCGCCGAGGGCCCCGCCCTCGTCGACACACCCGGCGCCGACGTGATCCTCGTCGACGGCCGGCGCGACCTTCCGCAGGTGCGCAGCCTCTGTCAGCTGCTCCGCTCCACCGGTCCCGGCTGCCCCCTGCTCCTGGTCGTCACCGAGGGCGGCCTCGCGGCCGTCACGGCGGACTGGGGCGTCGACGACGTGCTGCTGGACACCGCGGGCCCCGCTGAGGTGGAGGCCCGTCTCCGGCTGGCGATGGGCCGCCAGCAGCTCACCTCGGACGACTCGCCGATGGAGATCCGCAACGGTGATCTGTCCGTGGACGAGGCGACGTACAGCGCGAGGCTCAAGGGCCGGGTCCTGGACCTGACCTTCAAGGAGTTCGAGCTGCTCAAGTATCTGGCCCAGCATCCCGGCCGGGTCTTCACCCGGGCACAGCTCCTGCAGGAGGTCTGGGGCTACGACTACTTCGGCGGCACGCGCACGGTCGACGTCCATGTGCGACGACTGCGCGCGAAGCTCGGCCCCGAGCACGAGTCGCTGATCGGGACCGTACGGAACGTGGGCTACCGCTTCGTCACGCCCGAGAAGGTCGAACGCGCGGCCGAGGAAGCCAAGGCGAAGGCGGCTGCTTCGGCCACGCGTACGGAGGACTCCTCCGAAGAGCACGAAGCAGCCGTAAGCCCTGCCCAGAGGTGAGTCACCACGCGTAGACTTCGCGCGTGGCCAAGGTGACGCGGGATGACGTAGCACGACTGGCGGGTACGTCCACCGCCGTTGTCAGTTATGTCATCAACAACGGACCCCGGCCGGTCGCCCCGGCCACGCGCGAGCGGGTGCTCGCCGCGATCAAGGAGCTGGGCTACCGGCCCGACCGGGTCGCCCAGGCGATGGCCTCGCGGCGCACGGACCTCATAGGCATGATCGTCCCCGATGCGCGCCAGCCGTTCTTCGCGGAAATGGCGCATGCGGTGGAGCGAGCCGCGGCCGACCGCGGAAAGATGGTCCTCGTCGGCAACTCGGATTACCGCGACGAGCGCGAGGTCCACTATCTGCGGGCCTTCCTCGGTATGCGGGTGGCCGGGCTGATCCTGGTCAGCCAGGGTCCGAGCGAGCGGGCCGCTGCGGAGATCGAGGCGTGGGACGCCCGCGTCGTGCTGCTGCACGAGCGGCCCGAGGCGATCGACGACGTCGCGGTGGTCACGGACGACATCGGCGGTGCCCAGCTCGCCACGCGCCATCTGCTGGAGCACGGCCACGAGTACGTCGCCTGTCTCGGCGGCGTCGAGAACACCCCGGCGGTGGGCGACCCGGTGGCCGACCACGTCGAGGGCTGGCGACGGGCGATGCTGGAGTCCGGGCGGCCGACGGAAGGCCGGCTGTTCGAGGCCCCGTACAACCGCTATGACGCCTACCTCGTGGCCCTGAAGCTGCTGTCCGGACCCGAGCGGCCGCCGGCGATCTTCTGCGCCACGGACGACCAGGCGATCGGTGTGCTGCGGGCGGCGCGCGAGCTGCGGATCGACGTTCCGGGCGAGCTGGCGGTCGCGGGCTTCGACGACGTCAAGGAAGCGGCGCTGACCGATCCTCCTCTGACAACGATCGCATCCGACCGTCCGGCGATGGCGCGGGCGGCGGTGGACCTCGTCCTGGACGACGGGCTGCGTGTCATGGGGTCGCGACGGGAGCGGGTGAAGCAGTTCCCTTCGGCTCTGATCGTCCGCCGCTCGTGCGGGTGCGGTTAGGGGGCTTCTGACGGATCTCCGCGGCGTCGCGACGCCCGGCAGATCCATCAACAACCCCCTTAGCCGCGATACGGCAGTCACAGCGACCGTCGCCCGGCGCACCTTATTTCGGGCATACATGGTTCTGTCGGGCTTCTCAGGCCGTCCTCAGGAGGCTCTCATCTACGGGCCCGAGAGTCTGCACCATGACGGACGACTACCGCAGCAGCAGCGAGAGCAGCACGCACACGCAGCACCCGCACCCGTACCCGTACGCGGGCTTCGGGGACTCGGGCGCGGGGGACGGCGGTGCCACGGGTTACCCGCCGCCGCCCCCGTACGCCCCCACCGCACGGACCGACCGCCGTCGGGCCAAGCGGCCCGTCGCCCTGATCACCGCCGTCGCGATCGCCGCCGCGGCCGTCGGCGGCGGGGCCGCCACACTCGTCGACCGGTTCGCCGGGAACGGCCGCGGCACCACCGCGACCGCCGCCACGGTCAACGGGACCCCCGTCTCCAGCAACAACAAGGGCACCGTCGCCGGAGTCGCCGAGGCCGTCTCGCCCAGCATCGTCGAGATCAGCGCCTCCACGTCCGCGGGGCAGTCCACCGGCTCCGGCGTGATCGTCACCAAGGACGGCGAGATCGTCACCAACAACCACGTCGTCGCCGGCGCCGACACCGTCAAGGTCACGCTCAGCAACGGCAAGTCCGGCACCGCGGACGTCATCGGCACCGACCCGGACAAGGACCTGGCCCTGATCAAGCTCCGGGACGCCGGGGGAGAGCTCAAGGCGGCGAAGCTCGGCGACTCCGGCAGTCTCAAGGTCGGGGACCAGGTCGTCGCGATCGGCTCACCCGAAGGCCTCACCGGCACGGTGACCAGCGGAATCGTCTCCGCGCTCAACCGCGATGTCACGGTCGCCAAGGACGGGGGCCGCGGGTCCCAGCAGGATCCCCGCCAGGGCTGGCCCTTCGAGTTCGGCGGCCGGCAGTTCAACGGGGACACCGGCGCGTCCAAGACCACGTACAAGGCGATCCAGACCGACGCCTCCCTCAACCCCGGGAACTCCGGCGGTGCCCTGATCAATATGAACGGGGAGATCGTCGGCATCAACTCGGCCATGTACTCGCCCGCTTCGTCGAGCGGCGCCGGCGCCGGCAGTGTGGGCCTCGGCTTCGCCATCCCCGTCAACACGGTCAAGGCGGACCTCGACAGCCTGCGCTCCGGATCCTCCGACTGACGTCGTGCGAGGCTGACAGCATGACGACAGCACCCGGCGCAGGCGACCGCATCCTCATCGTCGACGACGAGCCCGCCGTACGCGAGGCGCTCCAGCGCAGCCTCGCGTTCGAGGGGTACGCCACCGAGGTCGCCGTCGACGGTGCGGACGCGCTCGCCAAGCTGGAGTCGTACGCTCCCGACCTCGTCGTCCTCGACATCCAGATGCCGCGCATGGACGGGCTGACGGCGGCCCGCCGCATCCGTTCGTCCGGCTCCACCCTGCCGATCCTGATGCTCACGGCCCGGGACACCGTCGGCGACCGGGTCTCCGGACTCGACGCCGGGGCGGACGACTACCTGGTGAAGCCGTTCGAGCTGGACGAGCTGTTCGCCCGGATCAGGGCCCTGCTGCGGCGCAGCGCGTACGCCGTGGCGGACACCGGCCCGGACGGGGCCGGCGATGTGCTGGCCTTCGCCGATCTGCGGATGGACCCGGCGACCCGCGAGGTCACCCGGGCCGGGCGCCGGGTCGAGCTGACCCGTACCGAGTTCACCCTGCTGGAGCTGTTCCTCACACACCCGAGGCAGGTGCTCACCCGGGAGCAGATCCTCAAGTCCGTCTGGGGCTTCGACTTCGAGCCGAGCTCCAACTCACTGGATGTGTATGTGATGTATCTGCGCCGCAAGACCGAGGCAGTCGGTGAACCGCGGCTGGTCCAGACGGTGCGCGGAGTCGGCTACGCGCTGCGGGAGGGGTCACCGGAGTGATCCGCAGATTCCGGGCGCTGCCTCTGCGGTCGCGGCTGGCGCTGCTGACGGCGAGCGCGGTCGCGATGGCGGTCGCCGCGGTCGCCGTGACCTGCTGGCTGCTCACCCGGGCGCAGTTGCGCCAGGAGCTCGACACCTCGCTGGAGAACACCGGAGCGCCGCCCGACTCGATCGCCACGGCGCTGGACGCGTGCCGGGCGCCCGGGAGAACCCCCACCGACACCTCCCAGAAGGTCTTCGCGTACATCCAGGTGCTTCTCCCCGACGGCACCCGGTGCGTCACGCCCTACTCGGAACCGGTGAAGGTCCGGCAGGAGGACATCGCCGTCGCACAGGGCCTGCGGGCGAGCGCCCTGCACAGCAGCTCGACCGCCGACGGCGACGAGGTGCGTGTCCACACGATGCGGCCCAGAGAGGGCCAGATCACCGTGATGGTCTCCCGGCCCCTCGGCGAGATCAACGCCTCCCTCGACCGTCTCGCCTTCCTGCTCACCGCGCTCGCGGGCGTGGGCGTCGTCGCGTCCGGTGCCGCGGGCCTGTGGGTCGCGCGCACGGGGCTCAAGCCCGTTGACCGGCTGGCCGACGCCGTGGAGCACGTGGCCCGTACCGAGGATCTGACCGTGCGGATCCCCGTCGAGGGCGAGGACGAGATCGCGCGGCTGTCGCGGTCCTTCAACCAGATGACCGCCGCGCTGGCGTCTTCCCGGGACCGCCAGGCGCAGCTCATCGCCGACGCAGGGCACGAGCTGCGGACCCCGCTGACCTCGCTGCGGACGAACATCGAGCTGCTGGCCCGCAGTGAGCAGACCGGCCGTGAGCTTCCGCCCGGGGACCGGGCGGCGCTGCTGGCCTCGGTGAAGGCGCAGATGACCGAGCTGGCGGCGCTGATCGGCGATCTGCAAGAGCTGTCCCGGCCGGACAGCGCGGCCCCCGGCGCGGTGCGGGTGGTCGGCCTGCACAAGATCGCGCGCACGGCCCTGGAGCGGGCCCGGCTGCGCGGCCCGGAGCTGACGATCACCGCCGAGCTGCGGCCCTGGTACGTACGGGCGGAGCCGGCCGCGCTGGAGCGCGCACTGGTCAATGTGCTGGACAACGCGGTGAAGTTCTCCCCGCCGCGCGGACGGATCGAGGTGCTGCTCGACCGGGGTGTGCTGAGCGTGCGCGATCACGGTCCCGGCGTCCCGCCCGACGAACTGCCCCATGTCTTCGAGCGGTTCTGGCGCTCGCCTTCCGCCCGCGCCTTGCCCGGCTCGGGCCTCGGTCTGTCGATCGTGGCCCGTACGGTCCGGCAGGCGGGTGGCGAGGTGGCGCTGCGCCCGGCGGAGGGCGGCGGGACGGTGGCCGAGATCCGGTTGCCCGGAGCCCCGACCCCGCCGCCCTCCGCGCCGGAGGCTCCCGGGTCAGTTGTGGCGGATGAGCGAGTCGACGAGTCCTGAGCGGGTGGCCGGGAAGTCCATCGGCACGATGCCGAGGCCCTTCCAGCCGCTCGCGGTGCCGTCGAGGTAGCGGTGGACGCGGGGGTTGAGGTCGTCGGAGTTCCAGCGCGGCGGGAGATAGGCCGAGGTGCTGACGAAGTTGATGTAGAGCTTGCCCGGTTGCTGGACGGCCTTGCGCAGATGGGCCTCGATCTTGGGGTACTTGTCCCAGGGGAGGTCGTTCCAGGCGTCCTGGATGTCGAAGGCGTTGCCGTCCCACCACTTCAGACCGGGCAGTCCGCCGTTGTCGGCGATGAGGACGACCTTGCCGCGTGCCTCGCCGAGGGCGGGGAGGGTGTCGCCGATGCGGAACAGCGGACGCCAGCCCCGTACGTCGAGGTAGTTGTCGAAGATGGCGCGGAACGTGGCGTTGCTCTCGCCGGAGTACTCCTGCTTGACCCGCATGAGCACGGTTTCGCCGGGGTGGGCGCGCAGGAAGTCGCGGCAGGCGATGAGGACGTCGCCGAACATCATGTTCTGGAACGAGGGGCCGTGGTGGATGGCGAACGAGCCGTCGACGGCCCGGCACCGCACGTCGAGGAAGCGGATACCCGAGTCGAGCTGCTGGGCGATGGTGGTGTTCTGGCACTCGGACCACGGCCCGCCGAAGCGGGCGCCCGAGTCATGGGTCCCGGGAATGGTGAGGGAGGACAGCGACCGGCCGCCGTCGATACCGCTCATCCAGTCCTGGGTGCCGAGGACCCGCTGCCCGGAACGCCCGGCTGCGGCTGCCGGTGACGCCCCGACGAGGGCGGCGGTGGACGCGACCGCCGCGCCCGCGAGGAAACCACGTCTGCTCAGGGACATGTGCCGTCTCCTTTGGTCGGCCTCCGCGACGTGGGGGGTCGCGGCAGGCTCCCGGGATGATGGCAGACATGCCCATGACACGAAATGATGTGGACGGAAACTCACGAGGGCGGCAGACCAACGGTCTGCCGCCCCCTGAGGACGTGGTGCGCGGCGGCCTGTCCGGCGCCGTGCGGTGTTACTTGACGATCGTGATCCGGTCGGTGGCCGGCGCCGCGATCGGTCCGCTCGCGCTGGAGTGCGCGGCGAAGTAGGCGATGAGGGCGTCCAGGTCGGACCCGCCCACCAGCTTGTTCTTGTGCTCCTTCAGGACCGCGAAGCCGTCGCCGCCGCCCGCCAGGAACTCGTTCATCGCGACCCGGTAGGTCTTCGCCGGGTCGATCGCCTGGTCGTTCAGCTTCACCGAGCCGACGACGATCCGGTCGGCACCGGTCTTCGTCATGTCCAGGGTGTAGGTGAGGCCCTTGGAGATCTGGAGGATCTTCGGGGCGGCCTGGTTGGCACCGCTGACCTGCTGCTGGAGCGTGGTGATCAGCTGGGCGCCGGTCAGATCGACGGCCGTCATCATGTTGGTGAACGGCTGCACGGTGAACGCCTCGCCGTACGTCACGACGCCGTCGCCCTCACTGCCGGACGCCTTGTGCACCAGACCCGCGCGGATACCGCCCGGGTTCATCAGCGCCAGCTGCGCACCGCCCTTGTCGGCCGGAGACATGGCCTCCAGCTGGGCGTCGGCGATCAGGTTGCCGAGCGGCTTCTCGACACCGTCGAGGGGGTTCTCGATGTCGCCGGAGATGTGGCCGACGGGCCGGTTCGCGATCGGCGCGGCGAGCGTGTTCCAGCGGTCGATGAGCTGCGTCATGTCCTCGGCCTTCGCCACGTCACGGGTGACGACGTGGTTGGCCGAGGCGACGGACGTACGGGCTATGTCGCGGGTGCGGCGGTCGTACGTGAGCGTGGTGTCCGTGTACAGCTTGCCGAAGGACGCCGCCGAGGTGACCGTGCGCGGCTTGCCGGACGGGTCCGGGATGGTGCACGCGTAGGCCTGGTGGGTGTGGCCCGTGATCAGGGCGTCGACCTGCGGGCTGACGTTCTTGGCGATGTCGGCGATCGGGCCGGAGATGCCGTCGCCCGGTCCCGGGCTGTCGCAGTTGTAGTTGTACGAGGTCGAGGCCGGCATCCCGCCCTCGTGCAGCAGCGCGACGATGGACTTGACGCCCTTGCGCTCCAGGATCCGGGTGTACCTGTTGATCGTCTCGACCTCGTCGCCGAACTTCAGGCCCTTGATGCCCTCGGCGGAGACGATGTTGGGAGTGCCCTCCAGGGTGACGCCGATGAAACCGATCTTCACCCCGTTCTTCTCCCAGATGAAGTACGGGTCGAGGATCGGCTTGCCCGACTTCTCCTTCGTCACGTTGGCCGCGAGATACGGGAAGTCGGCGCCCCGGAACTTCTTCGGCTTGCCCTTGGCGTTCTTCTCGTAGCAGCCGTCGGTGGCGTGGCAGCCGCCGTACTGGAGCCGCTTCAGCTCCTTGTAGCCCTCGTCGAACTCGTGGTTGCCCACCGAGGTGACATCGAGGTCGAGCTTGTTGAGCGCCTCGATGGTCGGCTCGTCGTGGAACAGCCCGGAGAGCAGCGGCGACGCGCCCACCATGTCACCGGCGGCCGCGGTGATCGAGTACCGGTGGCCCTTGCGGGCATCGCGCAGATGCGTGGCGAGGTACTCGGCGCCGCCCGCGTCGATGGTCTTGGTGGTGCCGTCCGGGTTGGTGTGCGTGACGCGCCCGGCGGAGCCGGCCGGCGGCTGCAGATTGCCGTGCAGGTCGTTGAAGGACAGCAGCTGGACGTCCACGGTGCGGCTGTGGTGGCCGTAACCGTGTCCGTTCTCCTGGCCGCTGTCTTCGGCGGCACCCGCGGGCATGGCGGCGGCCAGAGCGCCGACGGTGGTCAGTCCGGCGACGACGGCGATGACGCGGCCGCGCTTCCGGTTCGGTGTCGCTGACATCTGTCCCCTTGTCAGTTCAGCGTGGTTCGACGGGAGGACAGGCGTCCTCAGCCGGGCAGCCTATTGTCAACGCGCGTAGCGCGACAGAGGTAAAGGGTTACGACCTGGTTTCCGAACGGGTGCCGCCCGGCGCCGTACCCTCGACGTATGACAGACGCAGCCCCCGCCCTCGAGCCCGGCCGCCAGATCCAGTCACTCGACGAACTCACCACCGAGCAGGCCGATGACGTCCTCACCCTGCTCTCCGTCGCCGCCCGCGCCGACGGGATGCAGGCCGTCTCCGAGCAGGGGCGGCTCCAGCTGCGCCACGGGCAGCGCGCAGGCGTGCGGCACTTCCTGCTCACCGTCGCCGGCGATCTGCGCGGTTACGCCCAGCTCGAGGACACCGACCCGGTGGAGGCCCCGGCGGCCGAACTGGTCATCCACCCCAGTCACCGCGGCCGGGGTCACGGGCGCGCCCTCGGCAACGCACTGCTGGCGGCTTCGGGCAAGCGCCTTCGCGTCTGGGCCCACGGCGGCAAGTCCGCGGCCCGCCATCTCGCCCAGGTCCTCGGGCTCACGCTGTTCCGCGAACTGCGTCAGCTGCGCCGCCCGTTGAGCCTGCTGGACATCTCCGAGCCGGATCTGCCCGAGGGCGTCACGATTCGTTCGTTCGTCCCCGGCCAGGACGACGCGGCCTGGCTCGCGGTCAACGCGGCGGCCTTCGCCCACCACCCCGAGCAGGGCTCGCTGACCCAGCGGGACCTCGACGACCGCAGGGAAGAGACCTGGTTCGACCCCAAGGGCTTCTTCCTCGCCGAGCGCGGCGGCGAGATCGTCGGCTTCCACTGGACCAAGGTGCACGCCGAGGAGCAGCTCGGTGAGGTGTACGTGATCGGCATGCGCCCCGACGCCCAGGGCACCGGGCTCGGCAAGGCACTCACCGCGATCGGCCTGCGCCACCTCGCGGCCCAGGGCCTGCCGACGGCGATGCTCTACGTCGACGCGGACAACACGGCGGCGCTGCGGCTCTACGAGCGGCTCGGTTTCACCATCCACGAGGTGGACCTGATGTACCGCACGGAGACCTGAGCCCGGCGCACCGCGGCCGAACGGAAGGGGGCGGTTTGACATCGCCCCCTTTCTTGCACCACCCTTTCACTACTTGATTAGTGAAAGGGTGGTGTTGTGATCGAGTACCGGATCGACCGGCGCAGTGGCATCTCCACCTATCTGCAGATCGTCCAGCAGACGAAGCAGGCTCTGCGGCTCGGCCTGCTGGAGCCCGGCGACCGACTGCCGACCGCCCGTGAGGTCGTGGAGGCGACGGCGATCAACCCGAACACGGTGCTCAAGGCGTATCGCGAGCTGGAGCGCGAAGGGCTCGTCGAAGCACGACGAGGGCTCGGCACCTTCGTACGCAAGTCCCTGGGAACCGCCGGCGCCGAGTCCCCTCTGCGCGGCGAACTCGCCGACTGGGCACACCGCGCCCGCGCCACCGGGCTGGGCCGGGACGACGTGGCTGCGCTCTTCACCGCCGTACTCGACGAGTACTTCACCGACCACGAGCAGAGGGACGACACATGACCGACCAGGCCATCCAGGCGGCCGGACTGGGCAGGAGGTTCCGGCGCACCTGGGCCCTGCGGGACTGCTCCTTCCGCCTGCCCACCGGCCGCGTCTGCGCCCTCGTCGGCCCCAACGGCGCGGGCAAGTCCAGCCTGCTGGCGATCACCGCCGGCCTGCTGCGGCCGACCGAAGGCTCCATCCGCGTACTCGGCACCCACCCCGCCGAGGCCCGCGAGCGCCTCGCCTACGTCAGCCAGGACAAGCCCCTCTTCCCCCAGCTCACGGTCGCCGAGACGCTGCGCATGGGCCGCGAGCTCAACCCCGGCCGCTGGGACGACGAGACCGCCCGGCGGATCGTCGACAGCGGGGAACTCGACCCGGGCACCCGGGTGCGGAGCCTCTCCGGCGGACAGCGCACCCGGGTCGCTCTCGCCCTCGCCCTCGGCAAGCGGCCCGAACTGCTCCTGATGGACGAGCCGATGGCCGACCTCGACCCGCTCGCCCGCCACCAGCTGATGGGCATGCTGCTCGCCGGCGCCGCCGAGCACGGCACGACCGTGCTGATGTCCTCCCACATCGTCGGCGAACTGGAAGGCGCCTGCGACTACCTGCTGCTCCTCACCGGCGGCCGGATCCGGCTGGGCGGCGGCATCGACGACCTGATCACCGCGCACCGTCTGGTGACCGGCCCCGCCGACACCGCGCTCACCTCCCACACCGTCGTCGAATCCCGTACGACGGGACGTCAACTGACGGCGCTGATACGCCCCGAAGGGCCGGCCCTCCACGGCATGACGGCCGTGGAGCCCTCCCTCGAGGAGCTGGTGCTGGCCCATCTGCGCAGCTCCGACGCCCCCGCGCTGCTCACCCCGTCCGCCACGGGACCTGAGGCATGAGCGCGCCGGCCCCTCCGCAGGGCGGTGCGCGCCGGCCCGCGCCGACCGCAGGCCTGAGGAGAGCGATGTCCGCACCCACACGGCACTCGGCCACCGCACCCAACCGACCGACCATCGAGGCCATATGAGCATCCAGTCGCTGACCGGGCCGGCCCGGTCACTGTTCCTGCCGCACCGCAAGGCCCTGATGCTCTTCGGGGCGTTCGTCGCGCTGTCCGCCGCCGGGCTGATCACATTGCGCGTCCTCGGACCGGAAGAGGCCTTCGGGCAGCTCTGCCGCATTCCCGGTACCGGGCTGCCGAACTGCCAGGACATCGCCCTGCTCTCCTGGGCCTCCGACTTCGGCTACGGGAGCTCGCTGAGCTCCGCCGCCACCGCGATCGCCTGGCTGCCCCTCCTGGTGGCCTTCTACGCCGGCGCGGTGCTGTTCGGCGGGGAGACGGAGAACGGCACGGCCGGTCTCACCTGGAGCCAGTCCGCCTTCACCCCGGCCAGCTGGCTCGCCACCAAACTCGCCGTGGCTGCCGCGGTGTTCACCGCGGGGACCGCCGTGCTCTCGCTGCTCTACCGCTGGGCCCGCGCCGGCGCGGCGGACACGCTTTTCGACGAGTGGTTCCACACCGACGTCTTCCTCGCGCTGGGCCCGTCGGTCCTCGCGTACGGGCTGCTCGCACTCGCGCTGGGCGCACTCGCGGGGCTGGCGCTGCGGCGCGCCCTGCCCGCCGGCGGTATCGCCCTCGCCGTCACCGGGATCCTGATGCTGGTCTTCGACGGCGTGCGGGACCGGCTGTGGCCGACGGAGAATCTGACCTGGAGGGGGTCGGAGGGCGGCATCGCCGACAGCGTCTGGCGGCAGAGCGCCGAGCTGGTGGTCGACGGCAGGAAGGTGCCGCAGTGCTACCCCGAATCCGCCGTTCCCGCGGGCTGCCACCCGGGAACCGGCATCCAGGACTGGTACGTCGTGGCCCACCCCACCTCGCACTTCTGGCCGATCCAGCTCGTCGAGACCGGAATCGTGCTGACGCTCGCCGCCGCCGTGACGTTCGCGGCCTTCCGGGCCCTGCGCCGGCTGCACGCCTGAAGTGACAGGGGCGCGGCCGCTGTGGCGGCCGCGCCCCTGACGACGCAGGGCCCAGGGATCTTCGCGGCCGGGCCCCTCGGACGGACCGGCCGAACCCCGGCCCTCGCGGTGCGCTCGCCCCGCGCGTACACTCCGGAGGCCCCGGCGCCGGGCCCGGCCGTCCCCGTTGTTTCGCCCCGCTGTTTCGCCCCGCGCTGCGGCACCCTGCTTGCCCAGGCGTCATGTTCTCGTTACCACCCATTCAGCCGCTCTTGCGACGCTCGGTGAATGCAGCCGCCCGACGTGCCAGCCCCGCGAGCGCAGCGACAGGGGGATCCCCCCGTGCGAAGCGTCGGGGGAGGGCGTCCCAGCATCTCCACGGCCCGCTCCGACGCGCCCGCTCACCCGTTTGCGCGGAAGAATGGGGTCATGAGCAAGCAGCCCGCAGAGGTACCGGTCCAGCACGCGCAGCCGTCCGTCGGTTCCATCGCCGCGCACCGCCCGCACACGGTCGCCGCCGTGGTCTCCGACCTGGAGCCCGACATCGATGCCGACCTCGATGTGTACGAGGCCGAGACGGAGGGCGAAGAGCTGCCCCAGGGCCGCTTCCTCGACCGTGAGCGCAGCTGGCTCGCCTTCAACGAGCGGGTGCTCGAGCTCGCCGAGGACCCGGCCACCCCGCTTCTGGAACGGGTCAACTTCCTCGCGATCTTCGCCTCGAACCTGGACGAGTTCTTCATGGTCCGGGTGGCGGGCCTGAAGCGGCGCATCGCGACCGGCGTCGCGACCCGCTCGGCCTCCGGCCTGCAGCCGCGCGAGGTCCTCGAGCTGATCTGGAACCGCTCCCGGGAGCTCATGGCACGGCACGCCGCCTGCTACCAGCAGGACATCGCCCCCGGCCTGGCCGATGAGGGCATCCATCTGATCCGCTGGCCCGAGCTCACGGACAAGGAACAGGCACGCCTCTTCACCCTGTTCCGCCAGCAGATCTTCCCGGTCCTCACCCCGCTGGCCGTCGACCCGGCCCACCCCTTCCCGTACATCTCGGGTCTCTCGCTCAACCTCGCCGTCGTCGTCCGCAACCCGGTCAGCGGCCATCGCCACTTCGCCCGGGTCAAGGTGCCGCCGCTGCTGTCCCGCTTCCTGGAGGCGTCCCCGCACCGGTACGTGCCCCTCGAGGACGTCATCGCGGCACACCTCGAAGAGCTGTTCCCCGGCATGGAGGTGCTCGCGCACCATATGTTCCGGGTGACCAGGAACGAGGACCTCGAAGTCGAGGAGGACGACGCCGAGAACCTCCTCCAGGCCCTGGAGAAGGAGCTCATGCGGCGCCGCTTCGGCCCGCCGGTGCGGCTCGAGGTCGAGGAGTCCATCGACCCGTACGTCCTGGACCTGCTGGTCCGCGAGCTGAAGATCTCCGAGTCCGAGGTCTACCCACTGCCCGGACCGCTCGACCTCACCGGGCTCTTCGGTATCGCCTCACAGGACCGGCCCGAGCTGAAGTACCCCAAGTTCATCGCCGGCACCCACCGTGACCTCGCCGAGGTCGAGTCGGCCTCGGCGCCCGACATCTTCGCGGCGCTGCGCGAGCGGGACGTGCTGCTGCACCACCCGTACGACTCCTTCTCGACCTCCGTCCAGGCCTTCCTGGAACAGGCCGCCGCCGACCCCGACGTCCTCGCGATCAAGCAGACCCTCTACCGGACGTCCGGTGACTCGCCGATCGTCGACGCCCTGATCGACGCCGCCGAGTCCGGCAAGCAGGTCCTCGTCCTCGTCGAGATCAAGGCCCGCTTCGACGAGCAGGCGAACATCAAGTGGGCGCGCAAGCTCGAGGAATCCGGCTGCCACGTCGTCTACGGACTCGTCGGTCTGAAGACCCACTGCAAGCTGTCGCTGGTCGTCCGCCAGGAAGGCGAGACCCTGCGGCGCTACTCGCACGTCGGCACCGGCAACTACCACCCGAAGACCGCCCGGCTCTACGAGGACCTCGGTCTGCTCACGGCCGACCCGCAGGTCGGCGCCGACCTGTCGGACCTGTTCAACCGGCTGTCCGGCTACTCGCGCCGCGAGACCTACCGCCGGCTGCTCGTCGCGCCGAAGTCGCTGCGCGACGGACTGGTCTCCCGGATCGGCAAGGAGATCACCCACCACCAGGCGGGCCGTCCCGCGTACGTCCGGATCAAGGTCAACTCGATGGTCGACGAAGCGATCATCGACTCCCTGTACCGGGCCTCGCAGGCCGGTGTCCCGGTCGACATCTGGGTGCGCGGCATCTGCGCCATACGCCCGGACGTCCCGGGGCTCTCCGAGAACATCCGCGTCCGCTCGATACTCGGCCGCTTCCTCGAACACTCCCGGATCTTCGCCTTCGGCAACGGCGGCGAGCCCGAGGTGTGGTTCGGCAGCGCCGACATGATGCACCGCAACCTCGACCGCCGTATCGAGGCCCTGGTCCGGGTGACCGACCCGGCCCACCGCGCGGCACTGAACCGGCTGCTGGAAACCGGTATGTCCGACTCCACGTCGTCCTGGCACCTCGGGCAGGACGGGGAGTGGACCCGGCACTCCACGGACGCGGACGGCCAGCCGCTGCGGAACGTACAGGAAATGCTCATCGATGCGCGGAGGCGCCGGCGTGCACAGCCCTGACCTTCCCCTGGCGCCGAGGGGGACCGGCGCCGACCAGGTCCTGACCGGGTATCTGCACGCCCAGGCCGCGGACTTCTTGCGCAGCCTGAGGGTGCACGGCGAGAGCGGCGCCGACACCGCGGGCGCCCAGGAAGCGGCCCGCTCCCTGCGGCGGGCCGCCCGCCGCATCGGCGGCGCCCTGGTCACCTACCGCCCGCTGCTCGAGCCCTCCTGGGCGGACCAGCTGCGCACGGAGCTCACCTGGCTGTCGGGCGTCCTCGCCGAGGAACACGCCTGCACCGACAGGCTGTCGCGGCTGCTGGATGCCCTGGCCCGCCTCTCGGGCGCCGCGCCGCTCCCGCCGGAGGGGACCGGACCACTCCCGCACGCCCGGACCGGCACGGAACCTTCGCCGATTCGAATCCCGTCCGGCGCCGCCGCGCAGGCATCCCCGGCAGCCGGAGCCGCACCCGGGTCCGGCGGCCCGGCGGCAGCGGCGCCGGGGGCCACGGCGCAGGCGGCGGCCGGCCGTGGCGCGCTCACCGTCGGCGCCGCACGGGCCGGGGCGCTTCTGGAGCGCCAGCTGACGCTCGGACGGACCCGGGCCCACTCCGCCGCTCTCCAGGCACTGGGATCATCCCGGTTCCATGCCGTCGCCGACGCCGTCGCGCTGCTCGCCTCCGAGGTTCCGCTCACGCCCGCGGCCGCCACGTCCGCCGAGGTGCTGGACCACCACGCCCGCACCGCCGAGCAGCAGCTGCTGGACGCCGTCGCCGTACTGCCGCTGACCCGTGCCTCGCACCCGTACAACGCCGAGGCACTGGTCCACGGCCTCGCGGGTGTCAGCGCCGACGAAGCTCAGGACGCGCCCTGGCACCAGGTGCGGCTGCTGCTGCGGCTGCACCGGTACGCCCGCGAGGTCAGCGCCCCCGTGCCGGACCCGCTGCTCGCGGTCGCGGGCCGGGCGCTCGACCGGCACCGGGATGCCGCGGAGGCGGCGTCGGCCGCCGCGGCTGCCGCCCGCACCCCCCGTATCGCCCCCGCGACGGCCTACGCCCTCGGGGTACTCCACGCAGACCAGCGCCATGAGGTCGAGGCCGCACGCTTCGCCTTCCACCAGGTCTGGCAGGAGGTGTCGCACGATCCCGCGGGCCCCCGGGACAGCCGGACGGTGGCCGCGCCGTGAGCGGCGGCGGAGGCACCACGAGCGGCAGCGCGCCGGGAGGCGGCGCCACGATCCGCGCGGCGGGGTGTGTGCTGTGGCGGCGCGCCCCGGGCACCGGCCGGGCGGGATCCGACGCCCCGGGCACGGGCCGGGCGTGCCCCGGTGGGCGCAACACGAGGGGCACGGCCCTCGGTCACGGCCCTGGCCCCGGCCCCCGTCAGAACATCGAGATCTGCCTGGTCCACCGGCCCCGCTACGACGACTGGTCGCATCCCAAGGGCAAGCTGAAGCGCTCGGAGGACCCGCTCGCCGGCGCCCTGCGCGAAGTACTCGAGGAGACCGGCCACCACTGTGTCCCCGGCCGACGCCTGCCCACCGTCCACTACCTGGTGAACGGCCGGCCCAAGGAGGTCAGCTACTGGGCCGCCGAGGCCGAGCTGCCCGGCCGCTTCGTCCCGGGCAAAGAAGTCGACCGGATCGTCTGGCTGCCACCCGACGCCGCACGCGAGTGGCTCACCCAGCCGCGGGACCGCCAGCTTCTGGACGCCCTCGTCTCAGCACATGGGATTTTCAGGACATCCAGCGCACATTGACCACCAGGGGATGTTTTACTCGGCGCCCGAACGGGCAATCCCGCCGCGGACGACACCAGGTACCACTCGCACAAACGCCGCTTACACGACCCCGGAACCCGCATGGAGGCCAGGAACTTCCCCGCCTGTCAGGGTTCACCTTCCGTTCACTCTCCTCCGTCGGCGGCTTCACCTGATCTGCCTAATTTCGGGCTTACAAGGTGACCGGCACAGCGCCGCACCACCACCCCGACGCGCGCCGCCGTACAACGTCAGACGAGACGACGTCCCCGACCGGCGCTCCTGGAAGGAACACCCGAAAAGTGAAGCTTCAGCGCAACAACGGGCTTCGCGCCACCGCGCTCGCTGCCCTTGCGGTCTCCGGCGCCCTGGTTCTCACGGCGTGCGGCTCGGACAACAATGCAGGCGGCTCCACCGGTGGCAGCGGCGACAAGTCCAAGGCCGCCTCCAACGTGAAGTGCGACGACGCCAAGGGCCAGCTGATGGCATCCGGCTCGAGCGCGCAGAAGAACGCCATGGACCTCTGGGTCAAGAACTACATGGCCGCGTGCACGGGCGTTCAGGTCAACTACAAGGCTTCGTCCTCCGGTGAGGGCATCGTCGCGTTCAACCAGGGCACCGTGGGCTTCGCCGGCTCCGACTCCGCGCTCAAGCCGGAGGAGGTCGCCGAGTCCAAGAAGGTCTGCACCGGCGGCACCGGCATCAACCTGCCGATGGTCGGCGGCCCGATCGCCATCGGTTACAACCTCCCCGGCGTGGACAGCCTCGTCCTGGACGCCCCGACCCTCGCCAAGATCTTCGACACGAAGATCAAGAAGTGGGACGACCCGGCGATCGCCAAGCTCAACCCGGGCGTCAAGCTCCCGAGCACCGCGATCCAGCCCTTCCACCGCTCCGAGGACTCCGGCACCACCCAGAACCTCGGCAAGTACCTGAGCAAGGCCGCTCCGGACGCCTGGAAGTACGAGCCCGAGAAGAAGTGGCCCGCCCCGGGCGGCCAGGCTGCCTCCGGCTCCTCCGGTGTCGCCGCCCAGGTCAAGGCCGTCGCCGGCGCCATCGGCTACTTCGAGCTGTCCTACGCCACCTCGCAGTCCATCCCGACCGTCGACATCAACACCGGCGCCGGCGCCCCGGTGAAGGCGACCCCGGAGAACGCCTCCAAGGCGATCGCCGCCGCCAAGATCGACGGCAAGGGCAAGGACCTCGCCCTGAAGCTGGACTACACCACCAAGGCCGAGGGTGCCTACCCGCTCGTCCTCGTCACCTACGAGATCGTCTGCGACAAGGGCAACAAGGCCGAGAGCCTCGGTGCGGTCAAGTCCTTCCTGACCTACACCGCGTCCGACGAGGGCCAGAAGCTGCTCTCCGAGGCGGGCTACGCCCCGATCCCGCAGGAGATCAACGCCAAGGTCCGCGAGACCGTCGCCGGTCTCCAGTAAGTCCCGCGTAACAACGGCAACGGCCGGCCCGGTGCACCCCACCGGGCCGGCCACCGCCGACACCATCCGGTGCACCGCCGCCAGGGGAACCGCAACCCGCGGATCCTTCCCCCACCCAGACCGGAAAGACCATGGCTTCCACGACACCCATAGAGACACCGCCGGCCAAACCGGCCGCCTCGCGCCGGGCCACCTCCACCGGCCGCGCGGGCGACAAGGTCTTCCTGGGCCTCTCCCGGGGCTCGGGCATTCTGCTGTTGGTGATCATGGCGTCCATCGCCGTGTTCCTCACCTACCGCGCCTCTCTCGCGATCTCCAAGGACGAAGGCAACTTCTTCACGACCTTCGACTGGAACCCCGCCGGCAAGCCGCCGGTCTTCGGCATCGCCGTCCTGCTCTTCGGCACGGTCGTCAGCTCGATCATCGCGATGGCCATCGCGGTCCCGATCGCTGTCGGCATCGCGCTGTTCATCTCCCACTACGCCCCGCGCAGGGTCGCCGCACCGCTCGCCTACGTGGTCGACCTGCTGGCCGCGGTGCCCTCGATCATCTACGGCATCTGGGGCGCCCTCTTCCTGGTCCCGTACCTGGAGGGCCTGAATCTCTGGCTCGACGAGTACCTCGGCTGGACGTACGTCTTCGAGAAGACCGAGATCGGCGTCCCGCGCTCGCTGTTCACCGTGGGCATCCTGCTGGCGATCATGGTCCTGCCGATCGTGACCAGCGTCAGCCGTGAGGTCTTCCTCCAGGTCCCGCGGATGAACGAGGAGGCCGCCCTGGCCCTCGGCGCCACCCGCTGGGAGGTCATCCGGATGTCGGTGCTGCCCTTCGGCCGCTCCGGCGTCATCTCCGCCTCGATGCTGGGCCTCGGCCGCGCCCTCGGCGAGACGATGGCCGTCGCGACCGTGCTGTCCCCGAGCTTCCTGATCTCGCTGCACATCCTGAACCCTGGCGGCGGAACGTTCGCCCAGAACATCGCCGCGAAGTTCGACGAGGCCAATGAATTCGGACGGGACGCCCTGATCGCCTCCGGTCTGGTCCTCTTCGTCCTCACCCTGCTGGTCAACGGCGCCGCACGCATGATCATCGCGCGCCGCAAGGAGTACTCGGGGGCGAACGCCTGATGAGCCACACCGCCATAAAGGACGCCCGTCCCTCCGCCTCCCCGCGCCGAGGCGGTCTCAGCCGCCGCGGACTCCCCCGCTGGTCCCAGCCCGCCTTCGCGGTCCTCGCGATCGCGCTCGGCGTCGGCATCGGCATGGCCGCCGACCTGGAGAGCCGGGTGCAGTGGGGCCTGATCGCCGCGCTGCTGTTCCTCACGATCTCGTACATCGCCACCTCGGTGGTCGAGAACACGCGCCAGGCCAAGGACCGGCTCGCCACCAGCATCGTCTGGGTCTGCTTCGTCCTCGCCGTGATCCCGCTGTTCTCGCTGATCTGGGTCACCGTCAGCCGCGGTATCAAGGCCCTGGACGCCTACTTCCTCAGCCACTCGATGGCCGGTGTCCCCGGCTTCGAGGCCGGCGGCGGTGTCTACCACGCCATCATCGGCACCCTGGAGCAGGTCGGCCTCGCCACCCTGATCGCCGTGCCGATCGGTCTGATGACCGCGGTCTACCTCGTCGAGTACGGCAAGGGCGCGCTCGCCAAGGCCGTCACCTTCTTCGTGGACGTCATGACGGGTATCCCGTCGATCGTCGCGGGTCTGTTCATCCTGTCGATCATGCTGCTGGCCGACCTGAAACCGTCCGGATTCATGGGCGCGCTCGCCCTGACCATCCTGATGATCCCGGTCGTGGTCCGCTCCACCGAGGAGATGCTCAAGCTCGTCCCCAACGAGCTGCGTGAAGCGTCGCTGGCCCTCGGCGTCCCGAAGTACCGCACGATCCTCAAGGTGGTCATCCCGACCGCGGTCGGCGGTATCACCACCGGTGTGATGCTCGCCATCGCCCGTATCGCCGGTGAGACCGCCCCGATCATGCTGCTCGTCTTCGGTAACCAGCTGATCAACAACAACCCGTTCGAAGGCGCCCAGTCCTCGCTCCCCTACTACATCTGGGAGCAGTACCGGGTCGGCAGCGAGGCGTCGTACGACCGCGCCTGGGCCGCCGCCCTCGTACTGATCGCCTTCGTCATGATCCTCAACCTGGTGGCCCGCGGCATCGCCCGCTGGAAGGCCCCGAAGACCGGCCGCTGACGCGGCGATGTGGAAGTGATTTCTATGGCCAAGCGAATTGACGTCAGCGGACTGTCCGCCTTCTACGGCTCCCACAAGGCGATCGAGGACATCTCGATGACCGTGGAGCCCCGCTCGGTGACGGCCTTCATCGGCCCGTCCGGCTGCGGCAAGTCCACGTTCCTGCGCACCCTGAACCGGATGCACGAGGTCACCCCCGGTGGCCGCGTCGAGGGCAAGGTGATGCTGGACGACGAGAACCTCTACGGCTCGAACGTCGACCCGGTCGCCGTGCGCCGCACGGTCGGCATGGTCTTCCAGCGCCCCAACCCGTTCCCGACCATGTCGATCTTCGACAACGTCGCGGCGGGCCTGCGGCTCAACGGCAAGTTCAACAAGCGCGAGCTCGGCGACGTCGTGGAGCGCTCGCTGAAGGGCGCGAACCTCTGGAACGAGGTCAAGGACCGCCTCAACAAGCCCGGCTCCGGCCTCTCCGGCGGTCAGCAGCAGCGTCTGTGCATCGCCAGGGCCATCGCGGTCGAGCCGGACGTCCTGCTGATGGACGAGCCCTGCTCCGCCCTGGACCCGATCTCGACCCTGGCGATCGAGGACCTGATCGGTGAGCTGAAGGAGCGCTTCACGATCGTCATCGTGACGCACAACATGCAGCAGGCGGCGCGCGTCTCGGACCGTACGGCCTTCTTCAACCTCGCCGCCGTCGGCCAGCCCGGCCGGCTGATCGAGATCGACGAGACCGAGCGGATCTTCTCCAACCCGTCGGTCCAGGCCACCGAGGACTACATCTCGGGCCGCTTCGGCTGATCCGGCCGGTCCTCCTCAGATCTGCCTCGCGGTGCTGCATGGCGGTGCCACCGCGAGGCGAACAGTCGGCCCCCTCTCACACGAGAGGGGGCCGACGTTTTGCGCGATGCATCGGGTGCCGGGTGGGCACCTGGCAGGGCCGGGTCTTACGGCGTGCCCGGTCTTCGACACGGGCACGCACCCCGGACCGCCCGGAAAGGCTCTAGCCGAAAGCCAGATTCACGATCCAGAAGCTGAACGCCGCCATGAGCGCCGCGGCCGGCATCGTGATGAACCAGCCCAGAACGATGTTCTTGGCGACCCCCCAGCGCACCGCGTTGATCCGCTTCGTCGCGCCGACGCCCATGATCGCGGACGTGATCACATGCGTCGTCGAGATCGGCGCATGGAAGAGGAACGCCGAGCCGAACATGATCGACGCTCCGGTGGTCTCCGCGGCGAACCCCTGCGGAGGATCAAGCTCGATGATCTTGCGGCCCAGCGTCCGCATGATGCGCCAGCCGCCCGCGTACGTGCCCAGCGAGAGCATGACGGCGCAGACGATCTTCACCCACGCCGGGATCGGATCGCCGAAGTCCTCGACATCGGCGATGACCAGGGCCATCACCACGACACCCATCGTCTTCTGCGCGTCCTGGAGACCGTGGCCGAGCGCCATACCTGCCGCCGAGACCGTCTGCGCTATGCGGAATCCGCGCTTGGCCTTCGCCGGGTTCGACCTGCGGAACATCCACATGATCGCGCACATCACCAGATAGCCCGCGAGCAGGCCGACCACCGGGGACACGAACATCGGGATGACGATCTTGTCCAGCACTCCGGACCAGATCACCTCCGTGCCACCGGCCAGCGCGGCACCGACCATGCCTCCGAAGAGCGCGTGCGAGGACGACGACGGCAGGCCGAAGTACCAGGTGACCAGGTTCCAGATGATCGCGCCGACCAGCGCCGCGAACAGGATGCCCATGCCCCGGGACCCCTGGGGCGTCTCGATCAGGCCCTCGCTCACGGTCTTGGCGACCCCGCTGCCGAGGAAGGCACCGGCGAGGTTCATCACCGCGGCCATCGCCAGCGCCGCCCGCGGGGTCAGCGCCCGTGTGGACACCGACGTCGCGATGGCGTTCGCGGAGTCGTGGAAGCCGTTCGTGTACGTGAAGAAGAGCGCGACCCCGATGGTCACGACCAGTGCAAAGGTCTCCACGAAGCCTCAGGACTCCTTGACCGCGATGGTCTCCACCGTGTTGGCCACGTGCTCGAAGGCGTCGGCGGCCTCCTCCAGGACATCCACGACCTGCTTCAGCTTGAGCACCTCGATGGCGTCGTACTTGCCGTTGAAGAGGTGCGCGAGGAGCTTGCGGTGGATCTGGTCCGCCTGGTTCTCGAGACGGTTGACCTCGATCCAGTACTCGGTGAGGTTGTCCATCGTCCGCAGGTGCGGCATGGCTTCCGCCGTCAGCTCCGCGGCCCGGGCCAGCACCTCGATCTGCTGCTCGACGCCCTTCGGCAGCTCCTCGATGTTGTAGAGGACGACCAGGTCGACGGCCTCCTCCATGAAGTCCATGATGTCGTCCAGCGACGACGCGAGGGAGTAGATGTCCTCACGGTCGAAGGGCGTGATGAACGAGGAGTTCAACTGGTGGAAGATCGCATGGGTAGCGTCGTCCCCGGCGTGCTCCGCTGCCCGCATCCGTTCCGCGATCTCGGCTCGGGCGGGACCATCCGCTCCGAGCAGTTCCATCAGGAGCTTCGAGCCCGTGACGATGTTGTCCGCGGACGCGGCGAACATGTCGTAGAAGCTCGTCTCCCTGGGGGTCAGACGAAATCGCACGTGGGGTCCTCGGGGTACTGGGTTGGGTCAGGCTGATGCTAAGCGCATCATCCGGCCACGGCTAACCGGCGTCCCCTCAGTGTCGCCCATCGGACACTGTGATCAGCACAGGGCCCTGCCACAGCCGGAAGGGATCGGTACCATATACCCACGAGGGGTATATCGGACAGGACAACGGGACCACGGGAGCACGCGATGACGACCACGGAAACGGCCGCGGAAACGGCCGCCCAGACGGCCGGCGGACTTCCGGTCACGGACCACGACCGCGGCACGCACGGCTACCACAAGCAGAAGGACGAGCACCTCAAGCGGCTGCGCCGGATCGAGGGCCAGATCCGCGGTCTGCAGCGGATGGTCGACGAGGACACCTACTGCATCGACATACTCACCCAGGTCTCCGCCTCCACGAAGGCTCTGCAGTCCTTCGCCCTCCAGCTGCTGGAGGAGCATCTGCGTCACTGTGTCGCCGATGCCGCGCTCAAGGGCGGGGACGAGATCGACGCGAAGGTCGAAGAGGCGACGAAGGCGATCGCCCGCATGATGCGGACCTGAGACCTCCGCACCTCCACCCCGGCCCGCCGCCGGGCCGGCCCGTGGCGTCGGTCACCGTGCGGAACCGTGATGTCAGCCACCGCGTAGGACTGCCGCACTGCTCACATTGAGGACCTCGTCGATACGGTCGGCGCTGAGCCGCTCCTCGTCGGCGTCCGACGCCGCGATCATCAACTCGCCGCACAGTTCGATCTCGGCGAGGGCCACGTGGTCCTGGGCTGTCGGGGTACTGGGCGGAGCCACGTGCTTTCACCTCTTCCAGCCGGTGTCGACTTCCTGCCTACTGCTGCGACGGGAACGGCTCGCCGGGAAGCGCGAAGCCTGCGGTGCACGGGCTCCCCAGACCAGTGGACGGCCGGGAGGATACATGCCCCCGGGCCCACAAGTGCCGAGCGGAGTCCGCAAGGCGTTGGGGCTCCCCCTGCTGGAGGCCCGGAGCCTGCGGGGCGTCACGAGCCGGTGAACCTTTCCGGTCACGGCCTAGCCTAGGGAGCGGGACACCCGACCCGCATGGCACGTCCGGACCATTTGGCGACCCACCCATTGCGGATCCCTCGGCCTGGGCCCTGTCCGGCCGCCGCATGAGGCGATCACAGCCGGGCCTGTCGCGCGTCAGACGCGGACCCGGCCCGTATAGAGGTCGCGGCGCGCGGGGAGCTCCACGACGACGGGCGTGCCGAAGGCATAGAGCAGGGTCGTCGAGGAGACGGCGACCGTGCGCCCCTGGTTCGTGAAGCTGAACTGATGGCGCACCTTGCGCAGCCGCCCCGCGTCGTCGAGATACGCGTCGAAGGGCACGGAGTCCTCCCCGAAACCCTTCGCCGCCGCGGTCAACGCGCCTTTGGCCAGGGGTGAGGCCGTCTTCGCGGCTTGGGCGATGTCGGTGGTGCCGCGGTAGTGGGCGACCTTGACACCGGCGAGCTCCACCCGGCCGACATAGGTGACCGTCCGCGCCGCCCGCAGCAGTTCGGCGGCCGCCGCCGGGTCGGTCGCCCCACCCGTGACCAGATTGCCGTCCTTGAGCGTATGGGTGTCGACCCGGACCCATTTGTCGGCGGGGACTCCGGCGCCACGGTCCTTCATGTACAGCGCGCCGGGTGCCAGCAGTTCGGTGATCGGGCGGTGCTCGTCGGCTCCCGACGGATCCTTGGGGAGCACGACCCGCAGTCGCCCCATACCGCGGCGGAAGTCGTAGGCGCCCTCGCCCCGGATCGTCACCCGGGTACCTCCGGCCGCCATCTCCATGGAGGTGCGCGCCTTCGACGTCCCGGACCGGGCGAGCACTTCGGCGGCGCTCCGCACGGCGGCGACGGGGTCGCCGGTGGGCCGGGCATCGGCCACGGCGTTCCCACCCCCGGAACATCCGGTGGTCGTGACCATCCCCATCCCTGCGCCCACCACGGCGGCGGCCGTGCACACCCCGCCCCTGAGCCTGTGCTGCACCACCATCGCCGACATCCCCTTCCTGGACCCTCCCGTCCCGGATAACGACGGCAACCGGTACGTCGTCACGGCACGTACGGTGGGGTGGTGGACGGCCAGCATGAGACGCGTACGACCGAGCGGGGTTCCTTCTGCCTCGCCCAGTGCAGCTGTGGGTGGCGCGGCCCGGCCCGGCGTTCCCGTGACCGCGCCCGCACGGACGCGCAGGAGCACGAGAGCCGTCCCGAGGCCGACCTGTAGGCGCGCGCCCGTTACACGCCGCTGTGACGCGCCCCAGTTAGGCGGCCTTGTTACGCGGCCTTGTTACGCGGCCAGGCCCTTCTCGCCCGTCTCCGGCCCCCGCCGAGGCTCCGCGAGGTCCAGGGTCTCGTGCTGTCCCTGCCCCGTCTCCCGCTCCCGCTCTCCGGCGGCGGCGCGCTTCGACCGTACGACCCACCCGGCCCGCCGGGAGCGTGCGACCGCCGACAGCAGCGGCGTCAGCAGTGCCAGCGCCGGAGGAGCGAGCAGCAGGGTGACCGCCGTACCGAGCGCGAACCCGCCGACCACGTCGGTCGGATAGTGGACCCCCAGGTACACCTGGGAGAACCCCTCCACCAGCGCCAGACCGATCGTGGCGAGCCCGAAGCTCCGGCGGGCCATGAACAGAGCTGCCCCGACGGCCATCACCACGGTCGTGTGATCGCTGACGAACGAGAAGCCTGCCGTGTCGCCCGCCAGGACCTCGATTCCCTGGTGGTCCAGGAACGGCCTCGGCCGTTCCACGAAGCCCCGGATGGGGACATTGACCAGCAAGGCGAGACCGGCTGCGAGGGGCGCCCAGACCAGCGCGGCCAGCGCCGAAACGGACTCCTGCCCGGTGCTCCGCCGCCGAACGCTCCACCAGCACCAGAGCACCACGAGGACCAGGGCGAGCATGATCCCGTACTCGCCCACGAACTCCATCACACGGTCGAACCAGGGCGGCGCCGATCGCGCCAGCCCGTTGATGTCATGGAGCAGACTGACGTCGGGGTTCGCCCCTTCACGTCCGAGTCCAGCCATCTGCTGCTGCACCCCTTGCCTGGCTTGTCGCGTCGATGTGGCGGAGGCGCCCGGTTGCGCACCGCTCCGCTCAAGGGAACGACACGTCCCGCGGGTCCGTTCCACTGTCTACGGAACGATCACCATGACGTTATCGAAGAGTGACACGTCGTCGCAGCTCAGGGCCCTGGCTTCACACTGAGTTCCGCTGCGCCGGTCCCACTCTGTGAGATCCGCTCGGCACCGACACCCCGTCAGCTCCCGTTTCCCGTCAGTTCCCGTCAGTTCCCGTCAGTTCCCGTCAGCGTCCAGGCCCGGACGTCGGGAGCGCCGCCGCGCCGTCCTTCGTGACCCTGGTCGCGCCGAAGTAGTCAGGCGTGTCGATCTTGTCGAACCGGATCACGGCCCCCGTGAACGGGGCGTTGATCATGTAGCCGCCGCCGACGTACAGCCCGACGTGCCGGATCGCCCGCGAGTTGGCCAGGTCGTCCGAGAAGAACACGAGGTCACCGGGGAGCAGTTCGTCGCGCGACGGATGCGGTCCCGCGTTGTACTGGTCGTTGGCGACCCGCGGCAGCTCGATCCCCACTTCCCGGTACGCGGCCTGGGTCAGCCCCGAACAGTCGAACCGCCCGCCCTGCTCCGGCGTTCCGTTCCCGCCCCACAGGTACGGCGTACCGAGCCTGCCCTGCGCGAAGCCGATCGCACCGGCCGCCTGCCGCGACGGCTCCAGCCGTCCGACCGGCTTGGCGAAGCTCGCCTCCAGGGTGCGGATGACCTTGACGTAGTTCTGGGTCTCCCGGATGCCGGGCACTCCGCCCGCCCTGATGACCCGGTCCGCCCCCGCGTTGTAGGCGGCCAGCATGTTGTCGGTCTGATCACCCGGCACGGACTTGACGTACCCCGCCAGTTCACAGTCGTACGAGGCGGCGGACGCGATCGCATCGGCCGGGTCCCAGATGTCCCGGTCCCCGTCCCCGTCCCCGTCGATGCCGTGGGCCGCCCACGTGCTGGGGATGAACTGCGCCATCCCACGGGCGTCGGCATGGCTGACCGCACGCGGGTCCCAGCCGCTCTCCTGGTACAACTGGGCCGCCAGCAAAGCGGGGTTGATGGCCGGGCAGTGGGTGCCCCACCGCTGCACCATCGACTGGTACATGGCCGGCACGGCGCCCTTGGCGAGCGCGACGGGCCGCCCGTTCCCACTCGCCCCCATCAGTCCGGCCGCCGCCGAGTACGTGCCGACGACGAGCAGCGCGACGAAGCTCAGACACAACCCGACACCGACACCGGTGGCCAACCAGACTTTGCGCACGCTTCAACCCTGCCTTATCGAACGGCCCCTGACACCCCATCCGGAGGCCGGTGGCCGACTACTTCACGACAAAGCCGGTACAGGCCACGCTCATGTAGTCCCTGACCCCCCGCACATGGAGCACCTGCACGGTCCAGGCGCCCGGGTCGTTGGCGAGGGTGATGGCCGCCTCGGTCCGGCGGGTGCCCGTGTTGTCGGTGGCGTGCGAGACGAAGTCGTCCGGGTAGGTGAGGGTCAGGTCCTTGCCGGCCTCGGCCAGGGGCCCGAGGTCGACGGGCTTGCTGGTGTAGCCGATGCTCAGGTTCTGCATCGGAAGGTCCTTGTAGGGCTTGCCGGTACGGGCGTCGATCTCGTGCGGCGGCTTCACGGCGACCGACACGTGGTACGGCAGCTGCTCGGTGTGGTACGGCTTCAGATACAGGTTCACCTCGACCTTCCCCCCGCCCACCGGTTTGGCGTCGCTCAGCAGGAACTGCGACCGCTCCTCGGGAGGCAGGTTGCAGGAACCGTCCCCCGTCTTCCCGCCCCCCGTCCAGTACTCCCGGGACGGGTTCTTCTGCTCGACGCGGTCGGGAGCGGCTCCCGCCGCGCCGGACCGGGCCGGCACGGGCGCCCCGCCCTGCGCCCGGTCCCCGCTCTTCGCGCCGTTCGCGCCCTTCCCGTTCTGCTGGTTCTGCAGCACCAGATAGCCGCCCACGACCCCGGACGCCACCAGCAGAGCCGCCCCGAGCATCACTGCCCGGCGACGACCGCCCCGACCGTGCGCCGTGGGCGGGGCCGTTGGCGCCGGCGGTATGTGCGTGGGCGCGTTCGCCACGCCGTACGTCGGCACATAGGTGGGCGTGTACCCCTCCGTCGCGTCCGCCGTACGGGCAACGGCGGCGGCCGGACCGGGAAGCTTCGGCTCCTCCCCCGCCGCCACCAGGGCCACGTACACCGGGTCGTCCACCAGCGCCGAGTCCACCCCGCAGCGGCGGATCACCTCGTCCGGAGCCGGACGGTCCGCCGGATCCTTGGCCACGCACGCCCGGATCAGCGCCGCCAGCCCGGAATCGACACCCGCCACGTCGATCTCCTCATGCACGGCGCGATAGCTCACTCCTGACGCCTCGCCATGTCCGAACGGCGGACGGGCCGTCGCCGCGAACGCCATGAGCGCCCCGAGCGCGAACACATCGGCCGCCGCGGTGACCTCGTTGCGCACCAGGACCTCGGGCGCCGTGAAGCCGGGGGTGCCGGGTGCGAGGCCGGTGGCCGTGAGCGCCGAGTCCGTCACGCCCTTCGCGATGCCGAAGTCGATGAGCTGCGGCCCCTGCTGGGAGAGGATCACGTTCTGCGGCTTGAGATCCCGGTGCGTCACTCCGTAGGCATGCACACTGGCCAGCGCCTCGGCCAGTGCGGCGAACAGGCGCCGCGCCGAGTCCGCGGGCAGCGTGCCCCGCTCCCGGACCGCACGGTCGAGGGTCGGACCCGTCACGTACTCGGTGGCGAGCCAGTACGGCGTCGTCTCCAGCGACGCGTCGATGAGATTCGCGGTGTACGCGCTGCGCACCGCCCGGACCGTCGCCGCCTCGCGGCGGAAGCGCGCCAGCGCCTCGGGATGGCCGACGATCTCGTCCTTGATCACCTTGATCGCGACCAGCCGGCCGCCGGGCGAACGCCCCAGGTACACCTGACCCATGCCCCCGGCGCCGAGCCGGGAGAGGAGGGTGTGCGTTCCTATCTGCGAAGGGTCCTGAGGTGTGAGCGCGTCCACCGGAGGACGATGTCACGGCGGACCGGGGAAGGACCCGGCCGTTGATCCACTTGTGATCAATACATCCAGGGCACATCCAGGGCCTCTCTGCGCGTACACCGGAAGCCGTCGGTGGCCGCGGTGAGCCACCGAGACCGGCAGTTGCCGCCCGGCACCTCTGGATCCACCCGGTTACCCGCAGGTAGCGTGGGCCGTACCAGCAGTCGCAGCGGAGAGGCGGCCCCCGTCATGACGGAACCCGAGGCGTTCTTCGAGCGGATCTCCGAGAGCCGTTTCGCGCCGACCGAGCACACCCGCGGCCCCTGGGACGCGCACTCCCAGCACGCCGGACCACCCGCCGCCCTGCTGGGGCGCGCCGTGGAGGAGCGGACCGGAGCGCGGACCGGCATGCGGCTCGCACGCATCACCTACGAGATCGTGCGACCAGTGCCGATACGGCCCCTGGAAGTGACCACGAACGTGCTGCGGGCCGGCCGCAACGTGGAAGTCGTCGAAGCCGCACTCGCCCCCGAGGGCGAGGCCCCGGTGATGCTGGCCCGCGCCCTGCGGGTCCGGACGCTGGAGGACCCCGGACCCGCCGTCACGGACGGGCCCCAGGTGGCCTCGCCGGCCGAGACGGCCGAAACCCCCTTCTTCGGCGTCCCCTGGGACATCGGCTACCACACCTCCATGGACACCCGCTTCACCGAAGGGGCCTTCCGCGAAACGGGCCCCGGCACCTGCTGGATGCGGATGAGGCTGCCCCTCGTCGCGGGGGAGGAGATCCGCCCCCTGGACCGGGTCCTCGTCGCGGCCGACTCCGGCAACGGCATCAGCAACGTCCTGGACTTCACCCGGCACGTCTTCGTCAACGCCGACCTGACGGTCCATCTGCACCGCCACCCGGTGGGCGAGTGGGTGTGCGTCGAGGCGCGTACGAGCGTGGATCCGGCCGGAATGGGGCTCGCCGACTCCCGGCTCCACGACGAGAAGGGTCCCATCGGACGCGGCGCCCAGACCCTGTTCGTGGCGCCCCGCTGAGCAGCACCGATCTCGGCCCGCCCGAAGCGGTTCCGTCACGTTGCGTTATCGAGCGACATCGCGACGCTGCGGCCGAACCGACCTCGGCAGGACGAATCCGGACGGCTGTCACCTCGTCAATATCTGCCCTGATGAGGTCATTGACGGAGCAACGTCTCCCCGCCGCCGTATCCCGGCCCCGCCGGACCCGAACCCCACCTGCGTGGTCTGAACCAGTCTCCCACTACCCTGTGTGACGCAGCCACGAGGCTGTGAACCACCCCTGCCGACGACCAACGGCGGGGCCGGCACCGCAGGAGAACACATGAGCAACACAGGAAACGTGGGGAACAAGGTCCGCCGAGCCGGCGACTCCGGGGGAACGGTTGCCGCGGTGACTGTCATCGCACTCATCGCCATAGCCGTGGCGCTGCTCGGCCTGATGGCCGTCCGCGCCTGAGCCGACGACCCGGCAGGGCGGTGACCGGCCGTCGGCCGCCGCCCTGCCACCGGCGCCCCACCCAGGCGCCCCGCCTCAACCTCGCCCCAACCCCGCACGACCCTCCACACGGGCATCCGGACGGGCTGTTTCCGGCCGAGATCGTGACGTGTCGACACGGACACGAGCCCGATCGGCCGTCCACTCCGTCAACCCCGCTCAACTCGTTCCCTCGGAAGGGACGTTGGGCTGACGCCCGCCTCCGCGGCCACACCCCCGCCCTGACCTCGCTATTTGCCGTCTTAAGTGCCCAAACGACAGTCATTGCCCGAAGTCACCCCCCGTGATACACAGAGTGACCATACGGGTGCTCGCACGGAACCGGCCCGGTGCCACCGCAGGTCACAGCGACCGGTTCGGTCAAGCGTGCGGGGATCGGGTAAAGAGACCAGCCAAGTCGGCGCACAAGACCGGTTTCATCAGCGAAGATAGAACGTGGCCCATGCCGAATGGCAGGGGCGTCGAACTACCCGACAGGGGCGGTGAGTTACATGATCCTGGCAGCCGAGAAGGGTGACATCACCACCATCATCGGTGGTATCGCCCCGAACTGGGGCCCTTTCGGAAGCCTCGGGAACGAAGCCCGCGTGATGATCGAGGTCGTGATGGCGGTCGCCATCCTGCTCTGCCTGGGCATCGCGGTCTGGGGGGCGGCCAAACAGCGCATCGGCGCGACGGCCCTCCGCGACACCTTCAGCGCCGAGCAGGGCAAGGGCCTGATCGTCGCAGGGCTCACCGGCGTCTTCATCATCGGATCGCTGGGAACGCTCTTCACCATCGTCTACGGGATGGCCGTCTGACGTCCCCACACCCGATCCGGCCGACTCCCCCGACTCATCCGATTCCGACTCCTCCTGTTCCGACGACTCCGGCTCCGACGACTGCGGCTCCGACTCCGGCTCCGACTCCGACTCCGACTCCGACGAGCATCCGATTCCCCGTTCCCACGACTCCCGCGGCTCCATCCACCTTCCACACCACCCGCCCGTCGCACCCACCGGCAGAGGTTGCGTCCCCCTGATGTCCAGTCATCACACCGCGCCCGCGCGGACACCAGCACGGCTACCGTCGTACTACGGGACCGGCTGCCCGGGCCGTGCCGAGGGCCCCGGCACCGGGTACGGCAGCCCTGCCCACCGGCACCGCGGCCAGGGGTACGGACACGGAAGACAGGGGCACGGCGGGGACACGTACGACGACGGCAGGGCAGCACCGCAGACGGCTGAGGGGGCGGACGCGGCATGAACTTCGACGACGGGCACGACGAGTTCGACGCAGACGTGGGAGGCGTCGGCCAGACCCGCACCCGCCTCCCGGAACCCGCCGCGGTCACCGATGTGTACGGGGGCGCCCGCCGCCCCGTCCGCAACTCCCGCTCTCTCGTCACCGCGACCGGTGTGGCCGTCCTGCTGATCGCCGCGATCGCGTTCGCCAACCGCGGCAACGGCTCCGACTCCGGCCGCGCCGACGCAGAGCGGGACCGCGCCGCCTCCCCCACCGCGGCCACCGGAGTACGCCCCGTGACCGGCAAGAACGGCGACATCCCCAAGGGCTACACCCGCGACGAGCAGGGAGCACAGAGCGCCGCGTCCAACTACGCGGTCGCACTCGGCTCCACCGGCATGTTCCAGCGCGACAACCGGCACCGGATCCTGGACGCGGTCTACACCCCCGAGGCAGCCGGCCGGATCAAGGGCCCGCAGGACACCGCGTACTCCGCCGACTTCCTCGCGAAACTCGGCCTGGATGCCAACGGCAACCCCCCGCAGGGCAGGACCTTCGTCTCCCGGACGATCCCCGTGGGCACCAGGGTGGACTCCTTCTCCGGAAGCAAAGCCAAGATCTCCGTCTGGTACACCGGCCTCGTCGGCATGTCGGGCGAGGGCTCGAAGGACCCCGTGCGCACCACATGGCGGACATGGACCGCCGACCTGCGCTGGAGCGACAACGACTGGAAGATCGTCAGCGACTCCGAGAAGGAGGGACCGGCCCCGGTACCCGGTGACAACACCGCATCCGGCTCCGAGGAGATCAGCAAGGCGGTCCAGGAGTTCGGAGGGTTCACCTATGCCCGGTAGCCCGCGCACCCACTCCCGCACCGCCCGCGTCCTCGCCGTACTGACGGGAATCCAGACCACCGCCGTCCTCTTCGCCACCCGGGCAGCCGCCGCCCCCAGCCCGTCACCCAGCCCCAGCCCCAGCCCCTCGGGCAACGGCTCGGAGGCCTGCCGCTATCTGTACGGCCACGCCAAGCGCTACTGCGAACAAGGCGAGTCCGCGGGCAGGTCCGGCGGGGCACCCGACGTCACCGCCCCGCTCGACCCCCTCGCCTCACTCGCACGCGGCTGCGCCGACGCGGCCGGCTCGATCATCGACGCCCTCTCGGGGGCCGTGAAGTCCACCGCGCAGGTGGACTTCACCAACGGCACCTTCCTCGCCCAGTACGCCATCGTCTTCGCCGCCTCCACCTTCCTCACGCTCCTGCTGTGGCTGCTGGCCGTCGCCAAACGAGCCATCCGCGGCGTCCCGCTGGCGACCGCCATGTCCGAGGCGATCGGATTCCTCTGGCTCACGGTCATCGCCTCCGCGTTCACCCCGCTCATCCTCTACACACTCGTCTCCGCGACCGACGCCGTCACCGATGTCATCGCCAAGGCCACCGGCGGCCAGACGGACGTCTTCTTCGGCAGCTTCAAACAGGCGCTCCAGAAGGGCGACGACATCGGCGGCGGGCCGATCATGCTGATCATCGTGTCGCTCGTGACGGTGCTCGCCGCCGGAGTGCTCTACCTCGAGCTGTTCATCCGTGCCGTACTGCTCTACGTCGGCGCGCTCCTCGGCGTCGTCGTGTACTCCGGGCTCGTCGACAAGAACCTCTGGGGACACGTACGCCGCTGGGCCGGGATCATGATCGCGGTGATCCTCGTCAAACCGGTCGTCATCATCGTGCTCGGCCTCGCCGGCGCACTGTCGGGCGACGACGGGCCGAACGCCTTCTCCGCGGTCGTCACCGGCCTCGCGATCATCCTGCTCGCGATCTTCGCCTCGGCGATGATCTACCGCTTCGTACCGGGATTCGGGGACGAGATCGCCGCCTCCCGCAACAACCGCATCCAGAACAGCGCGGAGAACAAGGCCGCCGCCGTCATCAGCTCCCCCGCCGCCCTCGTGTCGCAGGGGATCAAGACCCACAGCAGCCGCAACCACCAGGGCGACTCGTCCGGGAACACACCGCGCCCCGCGAGCCCGGTCGCCGGCGGGGTGGCCGCCCACAGCGCCCGTGGAACCGGTGGCGGCGGCGCCACCGGCCCCACCGCCGCACCCGCACCGCGTAGCGGCGGCAGCGGCACCCCGCACAGCCACCGCAAGAGCACAGGCACCGGAAACACAGGAGGTGGAGGGCGTTGACGACGCAGTCACAGCCCATCGCGCCCCGCCGTACGTATCTCATCGGCCGGGCCCGGCCCAACGCGATCGTCGGCAAGAACCGCGAGACCGGCGAGATCGCCCTGATCATCGTCGGCGCGTTCCTCGGCATGATGAGCGGACTGCTGGTCCCCGTCCTGTCCCTGCGGATCGTGCTGCTCACCGGCTTCCCGCTACTCGCTCTGGCCGCCGTGTACGTCCCGTACAAGCAGCGCACCTTCTACCGCTGGTTCGAGATCAACCGCAGCTACAAGCGCACCCTGCGCAGCGGCACCGTCTACCGCTCCGGCGCCATGGAGTCCGGCACCCGGATCGACGGCCGGGAGATCGAGGTCGGACCCCCGCCCGGCATCGGCAGGATCAACTGGCTCGCCGCGCCCTTCGGCCCGGACGAGATGGCCGTTCTGCTGCACGCCGACCGCCGCACCGTCACCGCGGCGATCGAGATCGAGGGCCCCGGCGTGGGCCTGCGCGACAGCGAGGACCAGGAAGCCCTGGTGGACCGTTTCGGCACCCTGCTGAAGCATGTGGCCAACGGCGACGGTTTCGTGACCCGCCTCCAGATGCTCGCCCGGACCCTGCCCGCCGACCCCGACGCCCACGCCAAGGACGTCACCCAGCGCGGCGACACGACCGCACCGGCCTGGCTCCGCGACTCCTACGACCAGCTCCAGTCCATGGTGTCCACGTCCAGCGAGCAGCACCGCGCCTATCTCGTCGCCTGCATGCACTTCAGCCGCGAACTGGCCGCCGAGGCCGACGCCATGGCCCGCGCCGCCCGCCAGGCCGCCGGTACCAAGAAGCTCGACAAGGACGCCGGTCTCGCCGTCGTCATGGCCCGGGAGCTCACCGACATCTGCGCCCGCCTCGCCGAGGCCGACATCCGCGTCCGCCAACCGCTCGGCCAGGCCCGCCTCGCCTCCCTCGTGCACTCCATGTACGACCCGGACCACCCCATCGACCACATCCAGGCGATGACGAAACGCAACGCCTGGCCCGCCGAACTCGACGCCGTGGAACCGACCTACCTCCAGGCCAAGACCCGCGAGTCGTCCACCCGCGCCCCCTGGTGCCATGCCACCGCCTGGGTCAAGGAGTGGCCGATGACTCCCGTCGGCGTGAACTTCCTCGCCCCGCTGCTCGTCCACACCCCGGACGTGATCCGCACCGTCGCGGTCTGCATGGACCTCGAGCCCACCGAGGTCGCCATCGAACGGATGCTGACCGAGAAGACCAACGACGAGGCCGAAGCCAGCCGCGCGGCCAAGATGAACCGCACCGTCGACCCGCGTGACGTCGCCGCCCACAGCAGGCTCGACCAGCGGGGTGAAGATCTCGCCAGCGGCGCGGCAGGGGTCAATCTCGTCGGGTACATCACTGTGTCGTCGCGCACGCCCGAGGCCCTCGCCAGGGACAAGCGCACGATCAGAGCCTCGGCGGGCAAGTCGTATCTCAAGCTGGAGTGGTGCGACCGCGAGCACCACCGGGCCTTTGTGAACACGCTGCCGTTCGCGACCGGCATCCGCCGATAGGGGCCCTGATCCGATGCGAGATCCGCTCTCCGTCCTGACCGAGTCCTTCACCTCGTTCCTCTTCGGAAAGGTCGAGACGACCCGGCTTCCCGTACGCACCTCGACGGGCCAGGCCCAGGCCGTCTATCTGCCGACCGCGGCGCCAGGACTCGGCGACTCGGGCGTGATCATCGGCCGCGAGGTCTACAGCGGCAAGGGCTATATCTACGACCCCTTCCAGCTGTACGGACAGCAGTTGCCCGCCCCGCACTGGCTCGTCCTCGGCGAGTCCGGAAACGGCAAGTCGGCGCTCGAGAAGACCTACGTACTGCGCCAGCTGCGCTTCCGCGACCGCCAGGTGGTCGTCCTCGACGCCCAAGGCGAGGACGGCGTCGGCGAGTGGAACCTCATCGCCGAGGAACTGGGCATCACCCCCATCCGGCTCGACCCGATGGCCGCGCTGGACAGCGGTATCCGGCTCAACCCGCTCGACCCCTCGATCACCACCACGGGCCAGCTCGCCCTCCTCCGTACCATCATCGAAGTCGCGATGGGCCACGGCCTCGACGAGCGGTCGGGCTTCGCCCTCAAGGTCGCGCACGCCTACGTCAACGAGACCATCACCAACCGCCAGCCCGTCCTGACCGACATCGTCGAGCAACTGCGCCACCCCGAACCGGAGTCGGCCGAGGCGATGAACGTCGCCATAGACGACGTACGGGCCTGGGGCCTGGACGTCGCCCTGGTCCTGGACCGGCTCGTCGACGGTGACCTCCGGGGCATGTTCGACGGGCCGACCACGGTCGGGATCGACCTCGACGCGCCGCTGATCGTCTTCGACCTCTCCCATATCGACCGCAACTCGATCGCCATGCCGATCCTGATGGCGATCGTGGGCGTCTGGCTGGAGCACACCTGGATCAGGCCCGACCGGAAGAAGCGGATCTTCCTGGTCGAAGAGGCCTGGCACATCATCAACAGCCCCTTCGTCGCCCAGCTCTTCCAGCGGCTGCTGAAGTTCGGGCGCCGGCTCGGCCTGTCCTTCGTCGCCGTCGTCCACCACCTCAGCGACGTGGTCGACGGCGCGGCGGCACGGGAGGCCGCAGCGATCCTCAAGATGGCCTCCACCAGAACGATCTACGCGCAGAAGGCGGACGAGGCACGGGCGACGGGCCGGGTCCTGGGCCTCCCCCGATGGGCGGTGGAGATCATCCCCACCCTCACCCCCGGAATCGCGGTGTGGGACGTCAACGGCAATGTCCAGGTCGTCAAACACCTGGTCACGGAAGCGGAGCGACCACTGGTCTACACGGACCGGGCCATGACGGAATCCTCGGCGCGCGACGACGTACCGGAGGACGTCCGGGCGGCCGAGTGGGAGACGGAGCAACGCGCGGCCTTCATCGAGCAGCAGCAACAGCGCCTCAGCGAGTCCTCCGAGTCAACGGTGGCCTGACACGATGCCGCGCGACCTGCCGAGACGCGACGAGCGATCGCAAGGGGAAGGGGGCATCCCCGACGGGCTGCTGGTCGGCCTGCTGGGCTTCCTGCTCGGGGTGACCCTGCTGGTCTGGACGGCCACGGGCCTCGCCGGGCTCTTCGCCCACGGGACCTGGCCGCACGGCGTGACCTTCACGAGCACCCCGCTCGCCATACGCAGCCTGATCTCGGAGCCGCACAACCTCCCGGCCGCATGGCCGGCGGCCCCTGCCGACCAGCTCTCCGGGTACGGGCTGTTCTGGGGCCTGTTCATCGGCGAGCTGATGGTGCTCGTGGTGCTCGCGGTGTTCGTACTCGGGACGCTCGCCCGACTGCGCGCCCTCCGGGCGTCCCGGCGCGAAGCCGCGGCGCCCCTGCAGCGACACCTCCGCACCGGCCGCCGGACAGGGCACCACGGGACGGACACGAGCCCACGGACGAGCCCACCGGCAGAGCCGATGGACGACACGGAGACCGAACGGGCGACCGCCACCGCGGTGGAAGCGCGGCAGCCGACGGAAGCGGGGGACCCGCTGGGCCCGCGGAAGACCTTCACTGCACACGGATCAGCCGCCACCGCGGACGCCGGCCCGGTCACCCGGGCTGCTTCGACCGCCCATGCCGCCCATGTACCGACCGCCGTCCCGGCAGAGCCCGGACCGGTCGAGGCGTCGCCGGCATTCGGCACCGACCGCCCCGCGTCGGAACACATCGTCCCCGCCCCGCGTACCCCACAAGCCCGGGGCGTCGTCTACGGAGACCCGCCCACCCGGAGGCCTTCCGCCGTCCAGGCCATCCTCGACGCCAACGGCCCCGTGCTCGTCGTCACCTCCGACCCCTCCGTGTGGACCGAGACGAAGGACGCCCGCGCCAAGCTCGGTCCCGTCCTCGTCTACGACCCGGGACACCTCTGCGACACCCCGGCACGCCTCCGCTGGGCCCCCACCACGGGCTGCGAGGAGCCCGACACCGCCGCAGCCAGAGCAGTGGCTCTACTGGCCCCGGTACGGCCCCACGCCCGTATCGACGCCGCGGTCGCCGAGACAGCGGAAACGCTCCTGCGCTGCTGGCTGCATGCCGCCGCCGTGGACGGACGCCCCTTCAAACAGGTGCACCGCTGGGCACAGGGCACCAGCGCCCATGAGCCGGTACGCATCCTCCGTACGCACCCCAAGGCCAGATCCGGGCTCGCCGGTCTTCTCGAGTCCGCACTCACCGCACATCCCGAACGCCGGGAAATCGCACAGGAACTGACGGCCCGTGCCCTGGCATCCCTGTCATCGATCCACATCCGAGACGCCTGCACATCAAATCGAGCAGATTCGCTCGCGCTGGAATCATTTGTTGTCGAGGGGGGCACTCTCTATGTGGTGGGTGAACCCATTGAGGATCCCCGCACCCGCCCCGGAGCAATGCCTCTGCTGACCGCCGTCACCTCGAGCGTGGTCGAGCACGGCCGCCGCATGGCTGCACGGTCATCCGACGGCCGGCTCGACCCACCACTCGTCCTGGTGCTCGACGACATCGCCGCCGTAGCACCGCTGCCTCTGCTGCCCGAGCTGCTGACGTCCGGAGCCGACCTGGGCATGCCCACACTGGCCTTGCTCCGCTCCCGCGAACAGGGGCGCGCACGCTGGCCGGGCCATGACATCCTCACCGGCTGAACCTCCGTCACCAGACAGCATCCGTCAGGGAAGAGCGGCACGGGGAACGTCAGGGAGAGATGGCTGGAAGGAACGGCTGGGAAGTACGTCAGGATCGGAGTGCAGCACCACGAGGCAGCTCGAACTCCAGCTCCATCGCGGTCTCGTCCCCCGGCACGGGGATCTTCACCCCACTGGGCCGGAAGCCGATCCGACGGTAGAAGGCCTCGGCTCGCGCATTGGACTCGTGCACATACAGCCTCACACGTTCGACGCGGGGCTCCTCCAGCGCCCAGGACCACTCGACGGCGGTCCGGAACAGCTCGTCAGCCAGCCCACCGCCACGTGCCTCGGGCTTGACGAACACTCCGACCAGATGAGTCTGGTCGACCGTCGCCGGCGTCCCGAACCGCGCGTCGTCCTGCGGCCGCTCAACCAGTACGGTCACCGTGCCGTCCCAACGGCCGTCGGCGGCCTCGGCGATGAACTGCGTGACCCACACTCCCGCTGCGGAAGTGCTCGCACGTTCCCGCCAGAAGTCCGGGGACCTGTCGACCGCCTGCTCGTACGTCTCCAGAAAGGCGAGGGGAGCGGCGGGATCCTGCAGCGCGGCGAGCCGGATGTCCCGGACCTTCTCCCAGTCGTCGGCGCGCACGGCGCGAATGGTGTAATCCATGCGCCGATCCTCCCGAGCACCGTCACGCGGGTCAAAGCAATTCCTCCGGGCACCTCCGGTGGGAGCACGGAGCCCATGAACGCAGAAAAGCCCCGTACCATCAAAGGTACGGGGCTTTCCCGGAAAAATTGTTCGGCGGCGTCCTACTCTCCCACAGGGTCCCCCCTGCAGTACCATCGGCGCTGAAAGGCTTAGCTTCCGGGTTCGAAATGTAACCGGGCGTTTCCCTAACGCTATGACCACCGAAACACTATGAAGAAATCAAACACCACCGGCATAAACGGGGGCGTGTTCGTTACTTCAGAACTAACACAGTGGACGCGAGCAACTGAGGACAAGCCCTCGGCCTATTAGTACCGGTCAACTCCACACGTTACCGTGCTTCCATATCCGGCCTATCAACCCAGTCGTCTACTGGGAGCCTTACCCCATCAAGTGGGTGGGAGTCCTCATCTCGAAGCAGGCTTCCCGCTTAGATGCTTTCAGCGGTTATCCCTCCCGAACGTAGCCAACCAGCCATGCCCTTGGCAGAACAACTGGCACACCAGAGGTTCGTCCGTCCCGGTCCTCTCGTACTAGGGACAGCCCTTCTCAAGACTCCTGCGCGCGCAGCGGATAGGGACCGAACTGTCTCACGACGTTCTAAACCCAGCTCGCGTACCGCTTTAATGGGCGAACAGCCCAACCCTTGGGACCGACTCCAGCCCCAGGATGCGACGAGCCGACATCGAGGTGCCAAACCATCCCGTCGATATGGACTCTTGGGGAAGATCAGCCTGTTATCCCCGGGGTACCTTTTATCCGTTGAGCGACGGCGCTTCCACAAGCCACCGCCGGATCACTAGTCCCGACTTTCGTCCCTGCTCGACCCGTCGGTCTCACAGTCAAGCTCCCTTGTGCACTTACACTCAACACCTGATTGCCAACCAGGCTGAGGGAACCTTTGGGCGCCTCCGTTACTCTTTAGGAGGCAACCGCCCCAGTTAAACTACCCATCAGACACTGTCCCTGATCCGGATCACGGACCCAGGTTAGACATCCAGCACGACCAGAGTGGTATTTCAACGACGACTCCACAACCACTGGCGTGGCCGCTTCAAAGTCTCCCACCTATCCTACACAAGCCGAACCGAACACCAATATCAAACTGTAGTAAAGGTCCCGGGGTCTTTCCGTCCTGCTGCGCGAAACGAGCATCTTTACTCGTAGTGCAATTTCACCGGGCCTATGGTTGAGACAGTCGAGAAGTCGTTACGCCATTCGTGCAGGTCGGAACTTACCCGACAAGGAATTTCGCTACCTTAGGATGGTTATAGTTACCACCGCCGTTTACTGGCGCTTAAGTTCTCAGCTTCGCCCCACCGAAATGGAGCTAACCGGTCCCCTTAACGTTCCAGCACCGGGCAGGCGTCAGTCCGTATACATCGCCTTACGGCTTCGCACGGACCTGTGTTTTTAGTAAACAGTCGCTTCTCGCTGGTCTCTGCGGCCACCCCCAGCTCACCGAGTAAATCGGATCACCAGACGTGGCCCCCCTTCTCCCGAAGTTACGGGGGCATTTTGCCGAGTTCCTTAACCATAGTTCACCCGAACGCCTCGGTATTCTCTACCTGACCACCTGAGTCGGTTTAGGGTACGGGCCGCCATGAAACTCGCTAGAGGCTTTTCTCGACAGCATAGGATCATCCACTTCACCACAATCGGCTCGGCATCAGGTCTCACCCTGTATGAGAGACGGATTTACCTATCTCTCGGGCTACACCCTTACCCCGGGACAACCACCGCCCGGGCTGGACTACCTTCCTGCGTCACCCCATCACTTACCTACTACCACCTTGGATCAGCGGCTCCACCACTCCCCCTCACTCCGAAGAGATCAAGGGCGGCTTCACGGCCTTAGCATTAATGGATTCGATATTGGGCGCTTCAAAGCGGGTACCGGAATATCAACCGGTTGTCCATCGACTACGCCTGTCGGCCTCGCCTTAGGTCCCGACTTACCCTGGGCAGATCAGCTTGACCCAGGAACCCTTAGTCAATCGGCGCACACGTTTCCCACGTGTGTATCGCTACTCATGCCTGCATTCTCACTCGTGAACCGTCCACAACTCGCTTCCGCGGCTGCTTCACCCGGCACACGACGCTCCCCTACCCATCACAGTCCCCGTTGGGGGTACATACTGCAATGACACGACTTCGGCGGTACGCTTGAGCCCCGCTACATTGTCGGCGCGGAATCACTTGACCAGTGAGCTATTACGCACTCTTTCAAGGGTGGCTGCTTCTAAGCCAACCTCCTGGTTGTCTCTGCGACTCCACATCCTTTCCCACTTAGCGTACGCTTAGGGGCCTTAGTCGATGCTCTGGGCTGTTTCCCTCTCGACCATGGAGCTTATCCCCCACAGTCTCACTGCCGCGCTCTCACTTACCGGCATTCGGAGTTTGGCTAAGGTCAGTAACCCGGTAGGGCCCATCGCCTATCCAGTGCTCTACCTCCGGCAAGAAACACACGACGCTGCACCTAAATGCATTTCGGGGAGAACCAGCTATCACGGAGTTTGATTGGCCTTTCACCCCTAACCACAGGTCATCCCCCAGGTTTTCAACCCTGGTGGGTTCGGTCCTCCACGAAGTCTTACCTCCGCTTCAACCTGCCCATGGCTAGATCACTCCGCTTCGGGTCTAGAGCGTGCAACTCAATCGCCCTATTCGGACTCGCTTTCGCTACGGCTTCCCCACACGGGTTAACCTCGCTACACACCGCTAACTCGCAGGCTCATTCTTCAAAAGGCACGCAGTCACGACACAGAGACAAGTCTCTGTGCGACGCTCCCACGGCTTGTAGGCACACGGTTTCAGGTACTATTTCACTCCGCTCCCGCGGTACTTTTCACCATTCCCTCACGGTACTATCCGCTATCGGTCACCAGGGAATATTTAGGCTTAGCGGGTGGTCCCGCCAGATTCACACGGGATTTCTCGGGCCCCGTGCTACTTGGGAATAACTCAAACGAGCCGCTGATGTTTCAGCTACGGGGGTCTTACCCTCTACGCCGGGCCTTTCGCATGCCCTTCGCCTACATCAACGGTTTCTGACTCGTCTCATCGCCGGCAGACGATGAAAGAGAAATCCCACAACCCCCACGACGCAACCCCTGCCGGGTCTCACACGTCATAGGTTTAGCCTCATCCAGTTTCGCTCGCCACTACTCCCGGAATCACGGTTGTTTTCTCTTCCTGAGGGTACTGAGATGTTTCACTTCCCCTCGTTCCCTCCACACTGCCTATGTGTTCAGCAGCGGGTGACAGCCCATGACGACTGCCGGGTTTCCCCATTCGGAAACCCCCGGATCAAAGCCTGGTTGACGGCTCCCCGGGGACTATCGTGGCCTCCCACGTCCTTCATCGGTTCCTGGTGCCAAGGCATCCACCGTGCGCCCTTAAAAACTTGGCCACAGATGCTCGCGTCCACTGTGCAGTTCTCAAACAACGACCAGCCACCCATCACCCCATCCTTCAACAGGACGAGTTCACTGGGGCCGGCAACCCGAAGACACAAGCTCACGCTCGTACCCTCAGACACCCAACAGCGCGCCCGACACGATCAGTTGAGACTCTGCGTTCCACGCCGAAGCAGTACTAACAGTCTCTCATCCTGAATCGTGCCGAATAATCAACGTTCCACCCATGAGCTACCAGCACCGGACATTCGCCGATGTTCTGGCCTCTGACCAACCGAAGCTGGTGAGAAGTGCTCCTTAGAAAGGAGGTGATCCAGCCGCACCTTCCGGTACGGCTACCTTGTTACGACTTCGTCCCAATCGCCAGTCCCACCTTCGACAGCTCCCTCCCACAAGGGGTTGGGCCACCGGCTTCGGGTGTTACCGACTTTCGTGACGTGACGGGCGGTGTGTACAAGGCCCGGGAACGTATTCACCGCAGCAATGCTGATCTGCGATTACTAGCAACTCCGACTTCATGGGGTCGAGTTGCAGACCCCAATCCGAACTGAGACCGGCTTTTTGAGATTCGCTCTGCCTCGCGGCTTCGCAGCTCTTTGTACCGGCCATTGTAGCACGTGTGCAGCCCAAGACATAAGGGGCATGATGACTTGACGTCGTCCCCACCTTCCTCCGAGTTGACCCCGGCAGTCTCCTGTGAGTCCCCATCACCCCGAAGGGCATGCTGGCAACACAGAACAAGGGTTGCGCTCGTTGCGGGACTTAACCCAACATCTCACGACACGAGCTGACGACAGCCATGCACCACCTGTATACCGACCACAAGGGGGCGACCATCTCTGGCCGTTTCCGGTATATGTCAAGCCTTGGTAAGGTTCTTCGCGTTGCGTCGAATTAAGCCACATGCTCCGCTGCTTGTGCGGGCCCCCGTCAATTCCTTTGAGTTTTAGCCTTGCGGCCGTACTCCCCAGGCGGGGAACTTAATGCGTTAGCTGCGGCACCGACGACGTGGAATGTCGCCAACACCTAGTTCCCAACGTTTACGGCGTGGACTACCAGGGTATCTAATCCTGTTCGCTCCCCACGCTTTCGCTCCTCAGCGTCAGTAATGGCCCAGAGATCCGCCTTCGCCACCGGTGTTCCTCCTGATATCTGCGCATTTCACCGCTACACCAGGAATTCCGATCTCCCCTACCACACTCTAGCCTGCCCGTATCGAATGCAGACCCGGGGTTAAGCCCCGGGCTTTCACATCCGACGTGACAAGCCGCCTACGAGCTCTTTACGCCCAATAATTCCGGACAACGCTTGCGCCCTACGTATTACCGCGGCTGCTGGCACGTAGTTAGCCGGCGCTTCTTCTGCAGGTACCGTCACTTTCGCTTCTTCCCTGCTGAAAGAGGTTTACAACCCGAAGGCCGTCATCCCTCACGCGGCGTCGCTGCATCAGGCTTTCGCCCATTGTGCAATATTCCCCACTGCTGCCTCCCGTAGGAGTCTGGGCCGTGTCTCAGTCCCAGTGTGGCCGGTCGCCCTCTCAGGCCGGCTACCCGTCGTCGCCTTGGTAGGCCATCACCCCACCAACAAGCTGATAGGCCGCGGGCTCATCCTTCACCGCCGGAGCTTTCAACCCTCCCCCATGCGGAAGAGAGTGGTATCCGGTATTAGACCCCGTTTCCAGGGCTTGTCCCAGAGTGAAGGGCAGATTGCCCACGTGTTACTCACCCGTTCGCCACTAATCCACCCCGAAAGGCTTCATCGTTCGACTTGCATGTGTTAAGCACGCCGCCAGCGTTCGTCCTGAGCCAGGATCAAACTCTCCGTGAATGCTTACCCGACTGCGCTTAACAAAAAGCTGCGGGCTGACACCACGAGAGCGGTGCGACCAGGAGGAATAATCCCGATCGCACACAGCGTCCTCGCTGTGTATCGCCTACCCACCACAAGTGGCCGGTAGGACTTTTCAAAGGAACCTCATCTCCACGATGGGAGACGGGGTATCAACTAATCTGGCGTTGATTTTTGGCACGCTGTTGAGTTCTCAAGGAACGGACGCTTCCTTCGTACTCACCCTCTCGGGCTTTCCTCCGGGCGCTTCCCTTCGGTGTTTCCAGCTTAGCAGACCCGATTTCTCGTTTCCGCCACCCGCCGGACCGGGCTGCCAGAACATTCCTCCGCTTTCGCGAATTCCCTTTCCGGCGTTTCCGACTCTATCAGATCCTTTCGGGCCCGATTCCCAGTCAGAGGGGGGTTGTCTTTCCGGCCCTGCGGCCGTTCCGACGTTCCGAACTCTAGCTGATTTCCCAGGCGACTCATAATCGAGTCCCGTGAAATGAATTTCGGCATGCGAAATTCACCCCGGCTGGGGGATCGTGCAGAGTTTGGTTGCCGCTACTGCGGCGGGAGGGTCGGCACAGAACCGTATCGGCTCCGTGACAACTCGAAGAACCTTACGGAGCGCCGAGGGGTGTGTCAAGCCAACTCTCCCCCCGTCAGTCCAGGTCGCTCAGCCGGCCTCCCGCGTCCGGCTGGGTGTGCTCGACCCGGCGCAGGAGGCGGATGAGCATCTCGCCCAGGACCGCGCGCTCTTCGCCCGACAGGTCCTGGAGCAGTTCCTCCTCGAAGTCCGTCGCCATGCGCATCGCCTCGAGCCACTTCGTCCGGCCCTCGTCCGTCAGCTCGACGATCACGCGGACGCGGTTGCTCTCGTCGCGGTCCCGGGTGACCAGGCCCTCGTTCGCCATCCGATCGATGCGGTGGGTCATGGCGGCCGGGGTGAGACCGAGGCGCTTGGCCAGTTCACCGGGACCGAGGCGGTAGGGCTCGCCCGCGAGCACGAGGGTCTTCAGGACCTCCCACTCGGCGCTGCTGATGCCGAGTGCGGCGACCTGGCGGCCGTACGCGACGTTCATCCGGCGGTTGAGCCGGCCGAGTGCGGAGACGACCTTCTCGACCTGAGGGTCGAGGTCCCGGAACTCGCGCTGATAGGCGGCGATCTGCTCGTCGAGGCTCGGCTCCTGCGCGGGCTGCTGCGTCGAGAGGGCCTTCGGCGTGGCGTCCGGCGTCGCCGTCTTCGTGCGGCCGGACCGGTCGGAGGTGTCGGGCATGGCGTCACTATCCCATGCATCCGGTTGGCTTCTAAGTCCTTCGATGTGTACTGTTCAAGTCCTAACTTTAGTTTCGAAGTCTTGAGGGTTCAGTCCTCCGGACTCCAACCAGATCGAGGCAGGTGAGTGTGACCAGGGTGAGGGGCGCCGCGATGCGCCGGATTCAGGCGGGGAACGCGCTGAGCGCGTTCGGGCTCGGCTTCACGGTTCCGTATCTCTATGTGTACGTGGCCCAGGTGCGTGGGCTGGGGGCCACCACAGCCGGGGTGGTCCTCGCCGTGTTCGCCATGGCCGCGCTCGTCGTCCTGCCCTTCACCGGACGGGTCATCGACCGCCGGGGCCCCCTCCCGGTCGTGGTCGTGGCCGCCCTGCTCGCTTCCCTCGGTGCACTGGGGCTGGGACTGTCCGGGAACGTCGCCATGGCCGTGCTGTCGGCGGCGGTGCTGGGCGCGGGTACCGCGGTGATGCAGCCCGCACTCGCCACGATGATCGTCTGGTGCTCCAGCTCGGCCACCCGTACACGTGCCTTCGCGATGCAGTTCTTCCTGCAGAACCTCGGCCTCGGCATCGGCGGGCTGATCGGCGGTCAGATCGTCGACCAGAGCCGCCCCGGCACCTTCACCCTGCTGTTCGCCATCGAATCGGCGATGTTCGTCGTCCTGGCAGGTCTCGCGGCGACCGTCCGGATGCCCGCCTCTCCGTCGATCCGGGACTCGATGCCGGAGAACATCGAGGCCAAGGCAAAGGGGGGACTGCGAGCGCTGCTCGGTCACCGGGCGATGGTGCAGCTGTGCGTCCTGGGCTTCGTCCTCTTCTTCGCCTGCTACGGGCAGTTCGAGGCCGGGCTCGCGGCCTACGGCATCGAAGCGGCCGGCATCGGCCCGGAGACGCTGGGCTACGCCCTCGCGGCGAACACCGCGGTGATCGTGGTCGCGCAGTTCCTCGTGCTGAAGTACGTCGAGCGGCACCGGCGCACCCGGGTGATCGCCGCCGTGGGGCTGATCTGGGCCGTCGCCTGGCTGCTCGCGGGGTACGCCGGGCTCGGACACGGCAGCCAGGCCATGGCGGCAGCAGCGTTCGTCTCCACGTACGGGCTCTTCGGGCTCGGCGAGGCGATGCTGTCACCGACCGTGGCGCCGCTCGTCGCCGATCTGGCCCCGGAGTCGATGGTCGGGCAGTACAACTCCGCGTTCGCACTGGTCAAGCAGCTCGCGCTGGCGGTCGGTCCGGCGGTGGGCGGACCGATGGGCGCCTCGCTGCACGGCCCGTACATCGTGACGTTCTTGCTCTTCTCCCTCGGCATCACCGCGCTGGCCCTGCGGCTCGGCAAGCGGCTCACGCCGGTACAGGACCGCCCCGCCCTCGTCGCGAAGTCGCGGATCGTGGCCCAGCGGCGGCCGGACCACGACACGGTCGAGGCCACCGTCTGAGCCGTCCTGGCCAAATCACCCGAACGAGTGAGGCCCTCGGGGGTCGGTCGGGGTGGCCGCGCCATGGCGGCCGGGCGGTGGGTCCTGCTGGTCGGGCAGCGCGAACTCGCACCACACCGCTTTTCCGCCGCCCGGAGTGCGGCGGCTGCCCCACGACGAGGCGATCGTCGCGACGATGGAGATCCCCCGGCCCGCCTCGTCCTCCGTCTCCGCGCGGCGGCGGCGCGGCAGATGGTCGTCCCCGTCCGTCACCTCGATGATCAGGCGCCGGTCGGTGCGGCGGAGCCGCAGGCGCATCGGCGGGGTGCCGTGCTGGAGGGAGTTCGCGACGAGCTCGCTCGCCGCGAGCACGCCCAGATCGCACAGCTCGACCGGGAACCGCCAGGAGGCGAGCACGCCGGAGGCGAACGCACGGGCGCGGGGCGCCGCTTCGACACCGCCGAGGAGCTCCAGGGCGGCGTTGTGGAACAGCTCCGCGTCCGTTCCCGTACGGGTGGGGTGCTCGAGGACGAGGACCGCGACGTCGTCGTCGTGCTCGGCCGTCACCCCGAGGGAACGGATCAGCCGGTCGCAGACCACCTGCGGGGCGCCCGTGGCTCCGGCGAGCGCACGCTCCAGGGCGGCGACGCCTTCGTCGATGTCCTCTCCCCGCCGCTCGACGAGGCCGTCCGTGTACAGGACGGCGAGGGAACCGGGCGGGAGGGCGATCGTGGCGGACGTGTGCAGCCAGCCACCGGTGCCGAGCGGCGGACCTGTCGGTTCCTCGGCGCGGTGGACCGTACCGTCCGCGTCCCGGACGAGGATCGGCAGATGGCCCGCCGACGCGTACACGAGGCGGCCCTCGTTGGGGTCGTGGACGGCGTACACACAGGTGGCGATCTGGCTGGCGTCGATCTCGGACGCCAGTCCGTCGAGCAGCTGCAGCACTTCGTGCGGCGGCAGATCGAGGCGGGCGTAGGCCCGGACGGCCGTGCGGAGCTGGCCCATGACCGCGGCGGCGCGCACCCCGCGGCCCATGACGTCGCCGATGACCAGGGCGGTGCGGCCGGCGCCGAGAGTGATCACGTCGTACCAGTCGCCGCCGACCGCGGCGTCCGTGCCCCCGGGGCGGTATTCGGCGGCGATCCGCAGGTCGTCCGGCTGTTCCAGCTCCTGCGGAAGCAGCGAGCGCTGGAGGGTGACGGCGGTTTCGCGGTGGCGGCGCTCGCTGGCGCGCAGACGCTCGGCGGCCTCCGCATGGTCGGTCACGTCGGCGGCGAACACGAGAACACCGCTGCCGCCTCCGTCACCGCCTCCGTCCTCGGCGTCGCCGGCCGCGGCATCCCGGCCGGGTGCGGCGGCCGGCAGGCAGGTGACCGTGTACGAGCCGCCGCCCTGGATCCGGCGGGACTTCACCGTGCGCGGTCTGCCGCTGCGCAGCACTTGGTCCATCAGTGGCAGCAGGCCCAGCTCGGCGAGCTCGGGGCAGGCGTCCGCCGCGGGGGCGCCGACGGCCCGGTGTCCGAAGGCCGCCGCGTACGCGTCGTTGACGTAGGCGACGCGGTGCTCGGGGCCGTGGACGAGTGCGACGAGGGCGGGGAGCGGGCCGAGGAGCTCTTGCACGGCGAACTGCTCCAGCCTGGGAGGCTCACCGGCGTCCGCCGCGCCGGAGCCGTCGGTCATGGCATCGGTGCCATGCGGGGCCGTGGCGCCGTCGGAGGCTTCGGCCGCATCGGAAGGAAGCTCGGGTCGCCGGTCGTACTCACCGCGGGCCGCGGGCACGGAGCCGCGGGCGATCCGCGCTGCGGCGCGACGCTGCGTACCGGGGAGCCGGGCGCTCCAACGCGTGAAGTTCACGGATTTTCAAGCCTCGCGTGTTCGTGTGCTGATCGTCTCGGGTGGCGCGGCCGGCCGGTCCGGCCGACGACCCGGGGTGAGCCGCGGGCAGTGCACCCGGGCCTCGTCGGTTGGTCTGCTCGTCCTCGTGGAGGTCCTCGCGAGGGCCGATCACTCCGTTCGGTCGGTGCGGTCGCTCTGAACGCGCACACTGTGCCTATCACTCTGCGCGGACTCACCCGGTGCGATTCGCTCTTCGCGATTCGCCCGGCGCGGATCGCTACGGACGGATCGCGCCCGGCGAATCGCAGCGGCAGATCACTGGGGACGGCTCACCCGGGCGGGTGCCGGTTCACCTATCGTCACACGCACAGTGTGGCCGACCGCACTGACAGCCGGTCAGTCCTCGGTCCGGTCCGTTTCCCCCCGGAGGTCCCTGCCGCCCAACCCACGGGGCTTCCCCTGCGAGGGTGGATCCTCGTGACGGCGTGTGAGGGGTTTCGACGGCACGGCACCGGCGGCGAGTTCGAACTCGGCACGCGGATGCTCCAGCGAACCGAGCGAGACGATCTCCCGCTTGAAGAGCCCCGACAGCGTCCATTCCGCCAGGATGCGCGCCTTGCGGTTGAAGGTGGGCATACGGCTCAGGTGGTACACACGGTGCATCAGCCAGGCCGGATAGCCCTTCAGCTTACGGCCGTACACATGGGCGACGCCCTTGTGCAGCCCGAGTGAGGCCACGGAGCCGACATATGCGTGTGCGTACTCCTTGAGGGGTTCCCCGCGCAGTGACGCGACGATGTTCTCGGCGAGCACCTTGGTCTGGCGTACGGCGTGCTGGGCGTTCGGAGCCGTCACCTTTCCCGGCTCCGGCGAGGTGACGTCGGGTACGGCGGCGGCGTCACCGGCCGCCCAGGCGTGTGACACGCCCTCGACGGTGAGCTGGGCGGTGCACCTGAGGCGGCCGTGGTCGTTGAGGGGGAGATCGGTCGAGCCGAGGACGGGAGCGGGTTTGACGCCGGCGGTCCACACCACGGTGCGGGTCGGAAGGTGACTGCCGTCGCTGAGGACGGCGACGCGGTTCTCGCAGGAGTCGAGCCGTGTTCCCAGCCGTACGTCGATATTGCGTGCGCGCAGCTCGCGGATGGCGTACGTGCCCATCGCCTCGCCGACTTCGGGGAGGATGCGGTCGCTTGCCTCGACCAGGACCCATTTCAGGTCGCCGGGCTTGATGTTGCGGTAGTAGCGCGTCGCGTAGCGGGCCATGTCCTCCAGCTCGGCGAGCGCTTCGACGCCCGCGTAGCCGCCGCCGACGAACACGAAGGTGAGAGCCGCGTCGCGCAGTCCCGGTTCACGGGTGGAGGAGGCGATGTCCATCTGCTCGATGACGTGGTTGCGCAGACCGATGGCCTCCTCGACGGTCTTGAACCCGATGGCGAACGTGGCGAGGCCGGGGACCGGGAGGGTGCGCGAGACCGAGCCGGGGGCGATGACCAGCTCGTCGTAGCCGATCTGGATCGGGCCCGTGCCCTCCTCGTCCGCGGCGAGAGTGGTGACCGTCGCGGTGCGTTTGGCGTGGTCGAGGGACCGGACCTCGCCGATCAGGATCGTGCACCGGTCCAGCACCCGGCGGAGCGGGACGACCACATGGCGCGGCGAGATGGAGCCGGCGGCCGCCTCGGGGAGGAAGGGCTGGTAGGTCATGTACGGCTCGGGCGTGACGACGAGGATCTCGACCTCGCCGCTGCCCAGCTCCCCCTTGAGTCTCTTCTGGAGGCGGAGCGCGGTGTACATGCCCACGTAGCCACCACCGACGACGAGAATGCGTGTGCGCGGCGAGGAGCCGGGGGCCGTGTCCCGGGAGTATGCAGCCTTCACCATCCCATGACGCAACGCCGTCAGGCGTTTGTCCACAGGCTCGACGAATTGTGTGACCGGAGGTTTTGGCCGAGCATCGTCGGTCCGATTTGTGGGCGTAAGGGAAAGCGTGCAGGTCAGCGCGGGTGAGGGGGAGAGCGGGAGCGGGCGGAATCGGGAATGTTCCGGCCCTTGCTCCGATCGGGGGGCACACCGTGCGGAAGAGCCCCTTCTGAATTGACCCCGACTCAACTATGTTCGTACCTCGTCGGGGCGAGCGGACCGTGACTGGTCCCATTCATCTCACCCCGACTGTCAGGGGAGGGCGTCTCCGGGGGGAGACGACATCATTACCGGGGGAACGGGTATGCACATTCAGGACTCGCATTGGCAGACCGCTGTCGCTTCCGACGGCAGTGGGCACGCGGTGAGGGGACCGGTGACCTCGGCAGCGACCACTGCGGGGGCTGCCGGGGCTTCGGGAGCTGTGACCGGCTCCATGGCCGGGGCCACGAGGCGTTCGGCACCGCTGCGCGTGGACGCGCAGCGCAATCTCGAGCACGTACTGCGCGCCGCGCGCGAGGTGTTCGGCGAGCTGGGCTACGGCGCGCCGATGGAGGACGTGGCCAGGCGCGCACGCGTCGGGGTCGGCACGGTCTACCGCCGCTTCCCGAGCAAGGACGTGCTGGTGCGGCGGATAGCCGAGGAGGAGACGTCCCGGCTCACGGAGCAGGCACGTGCCGCTCTGGGCCAGGAGGAGGAGCCGTGGTCGGCCCTCTCGCGCTTCCTGCGCACTTCGGTCGCCTCGGGAGCGGGGCGGCTGCTGCCCCCGCATGTGCTGCGGGTCGGTGTGGACGTGGACGACTCGACGGTCGTCCCCGAGATCCTAGGCGGCGCACAGGACATCGGGCGGGAGAGCCAGGCAGAGCCGCGGGTGCCACAGCAGCGGCAGGGCTTCGCCGGACAGCCCGATCTGCGGGTGGTCGGGGCGCTGCGGCCGCCGGCCGTGGAGCCGTCGGCCGAGCGGATCGACGCCGGAGCCGGGGAGCTGCTGGAGGTCGTCGGGCAGCTCGTCGACCGCGCACGGGCCGCGGGTGAGCTGAGGAGCGATGTCACCGTTGCCGACGTGCTGCTGGTGATAGCCACGGCGGCTCCGTCACTGCCGGATGCGGCGCAGCAGGCGGCGGCTTCGGCCCGCCTGCTGGACATCCTGCTGGAGGGTCTGCGGTCGCGGCCGATGTGACGGCAACCGGCGGGGGTTCTTCCGCCGGTGGAGGAGGGTGAGTCGAGCCGGGCCTGCCCAATCCGCTCAGCATGCCCCAGACGAGTGAACGCTCGCGCCGGGTTCCGGAAGGTTTCCACGGATGAGTGGATGCCTGACGAGTGCGTCCTGATGGATGCCGCTCTGTGACACTCTGGGCCGATGTTCGGGTTATTGGGGTGTGTACGGGGGCTTCCTCGATGAGCAATGACGGTCGCGACGAACCACTCGGCGGTACGACCGGGCCGCAGGCCGGCACCCCGCCCCGCGGACGCATCCCGAGCCAGGGGGGCGGCCCGGGCCGCCCGCGCAGGGACGGAGCTACCTCCGGGCCCGCACACGCGAGGCGGCCCGGCCCCGAGGTGCCGCCGCAGCGGGCGGGGGCGGACGGACCCGATGGCGAGGCCACCGTCCTCGAACCGCCGCCGTCCGACACCGCGTTGATCGAGCGGATGCGGGACGGAGACGACAGCGCCTACGCGGAGCTGTTCCGCCGGCACTCCAAGGGCGTGCGCCGCTATGCCCGGAGCTGCTGCCGCGACGAGCACACCGCGGACGATCTGACCGCGGAAGTGTTCACGCGCACGCTGCAGGCGGTGCGGGTCGGCGCCGGACCCGAGCATGCGGTGCGGGCGTATCTGCTCACGGCCGTACGACGGGTGGCCGCCGACTGGGCGAGGACCTCGAAGCGGGAGCAGCTGGTCGAGGACTTCGCCGTCTTCGCCGACCAGGCCGCTCGCCCGTCCCATGCGCCGGCGCCCGGCAGCCACGATCCGGGCGCGGACGTGCGGGCGATGCACAAGGCGGAGCAGTCTCTGGTCGTACGGGCCTTCCGCTCACTGCCCGAGCGCTGGCAGGCGGTGCTCTGGCACACGGCCGTCGAAGCGGAGTCGCCCGGAGAGGTGGCACCGCTGTTCGGACTGAGCGCCAATGCCACCGCCGTCCTCGCCAGCCGGGCCCGTGAAGGGCTTCGACAGGCCTATCTGCAGGCGCATGTGAGCACCGCACTCACCGCGGGCGGGGACTGCGCGCAGTACGCCGACCGGCTCGGGGCGTACGCCCGGGGCCGCCTGAGGATGCGGGCCGAACGCGGTCTGCGCAAGCACTTGGAGAAATGCGTCCGCTGCCGGCTGGCCGCGGGTGAGCTGGAGCAGGTCAACGCGAGGATTCCGGCCGTGCTGCCGGTCGCGGTCATCGGCTGGTCCGCCGCCGGGTACACGCTCAAGGCCACCGGGATCGCGGCGGGTGGTGCCGGGGTGGCTGCCGCCTCGGGGGCCGCCGCGGCCGGTGGATCAGGCACCGCCGCGGGTGCGGGAGCGTCGGGCGCTTCGACCGGAACGTCCGGTGGGGCGGCGGGGACCGGAGCCTCCGCAGGCACGGGGGCACAGGGCGGCGCAGTGTCGGCGGGGGTACTGGGAGCTCCGGCGAAGGCCGGGCTGGTGGCGGTCGTGACGGGCATCGCCGCGGCAGCGGCGCTCGTCTGGCTGCTCTCGGCCGATCCGGAGAACGCCCTGCCCGAGCAGAAGGCGAAGCCGCCTGCCACACAGCCCGTCGTACCGGAAGGCTCAGCGCCGTCGCAGGGTCCGGAGCTCCCTCCCTCGTCTGCTCCCCCACTTGTGCCGCGGGCGTCTGCCTCACCCGGCGAGCCGTCGCGCGGTGCGGGCGTGGCCCACTCACCCGCCACCGCCCCGGCCCCCGCCTCACGGCCCTCCTCCTCCGCTCAGCCGTCGCCCCGGCCCGGGCCGGGGCGGCCCACGGCACCGGCCCCGGTCCCCGCACCGCCGTCCGCGGCGGCCGAGCCGGTCGTCTACCACGTCAACCGACTGGCGTACCGGACGTTCGGCCGCCCCACCGGTCCGGAGATCCGGCTCGGCACGGGCAATTGGCTGTGGCAGCGCACGGACCTGCCGGTCGGCGGCACGCGGTACGAGCACGGCATCTCGGTCCGCGCCAGGTCGTCCGTCGCCATCGACCTCAACCGCCCGTGCAGGGCTTTCGATGCGCTGGCCGGTGTCGACGATGCCACCCTGGGCCGGGGCTCGGTGCGTTTCTCGGTGTACGGGGACGGGACACGGCTGTGGCAGTCACCGGTGATGCGACGCGGTGACGCGGCGGTCCCGGTGAGCGTCGGCATCGCGGGACACCGGACGATCCGGCTGGCCGTGGAGCCCCGGACGCCGTTCGGCGCAGTGGCGCTGGCGGACTGGGCGCTGGCACGCATCAGCTGCGGCTGAGCACGACCGGCGATTGCGCCGCGGCTGAACGCACCGCCTCGTCCGACGCCGGGCGTCCAGGAGTCCAGGAGTCCAGGAGTCCAGGAGTCCAGGAGTCCCCTAAGGATTGTCGCCGGCCACGGCCGCCTCGAGCGCCTCGATGACCGTGGTGATGCCGAGCCCGGCTCCCACGGCCTGTTCGGCCGCGAACGCCTCGTCGCCGAGCGCCGTCCGCGTCCTCAGCTCGATCGCATCCGTCATACGGCGCTCGGGGGCCGACCGGTGCAGACCGGCCCGCCAGGCACCGGCCGCGGCGACGACCCGCACCGCGAGCCGGTCCTCACCGAGCAACGGCAGCACGGTCGCGGCGCTCTCGGCGAGATGGGCCACGATGATCTCCGAGCAACGGGCTGTCTGCGCCCTGCGCAGGGCCGCGACAAGCCCGCGCGCCCCGACCAGGACCCTTTCCGACGCCCCGTCCCGCACTCCACCAGGCTCCGCCTCCTGGACGGTGATCCGCGCCGCGAGGGCGTCGAGCACCGCCGCGAACTGCGGGGGAGGCGTGCCGCCGGCGCACGCCCGCTGGGCCTCGCCGACGAACTCCCGGGCCCGGCCCGTCTCACCGCGTTCCAGGGTGATCACGCCGCGCAGATAGTCGATGTACCCCAATGCGTCGCGGACGTTGTGGTGCGTGGCCTCGGCGCCGGCTTCGTCCAGCCCCTTCTCCGCCGCTTCCGTATCCCCCCGGCGGAAGTCCAGATCGGCGATCCGCGCCAGCAGAAACGGCGCCTCGGCCAGGGCCCCGACCTCGCGGGCGATTCCCAGTGCCTCGGCGAACGCGGCCTGTGCGTCGTCGTAGCGGCCCCGCATGAGGCTCGCCTCGGCGACGGCGCTCTGCACCTGGGACCGGAGCCAGCGGTCCCCGACGCTGCGACTGAGCTCGCGCAGCTCGGCGAGGTCGTCGTCGACGGAGGCGAGGCCGCCCATGTGGTCGATGGCCAGATGGGTACGGAACATCAGCATGACCGCGATCTCCCAGTCCCCGCCGTGGCGGCGGCAGTTGAGCACGGCGGCGTCGAGGGTCGGCAGGATGTTGTCGGGCCCGTCGATGAGATAGCTGGTGAACGGCCACATCAGACCGGGGAAGCGGGCAGCCGCAGGCCCGCCCGCGCCGAAGACGGCCCCCAGCCGGTACATGGTGCTCCGGGTGTTCGGGTCCTTGAGGAAGTCCGCGCTCGACTGGTCCTCGAAACCCAGGAAGAGCTGCAGCATGCTCACGTGCAGACGGGGCCAGTAGCGGGGATCGTCGGGTTCGTCGCCCGGGTCGGGGGTGACCGAGAGCGCCCGGTCGACCCAGGCCAGCCCCTCGGGGCGGTAGTTGCGCAGCCACCAGAACCAGGCCATCGCGAGGACCAGGCGGACCGCGTCGCCCTCGCGCCCATCGGCGGTGGTGGCGCGGTGGAGGACGGCACGGATGTTGTCCAGGTCGGCCTCCAGCCGCCGGATCCACGGGAGCTGCCGGCCGGACCGGAGCTCCGGGTCGGCCCGCTCGACCAGGGCCGTGAAGTGCGCGGTGTGGGCCCGCTCGGCCGCCTCGAGGAGCTCCGGTGTCTCGCCGGCGCGTTCGGCGGCGTACTCGTGGATGGTCTCCAGCAGCCGGAAGCGCATCTGGCCGGCGCCGTCGGGAGCGACCGTGACCAGGGACTTGTCGACGAGGGCGCCGAGCAGCGCCGCGGCGTCCGGTGTACCGGTGACCGCCTCGGCGGCGGCCAGGTCCCAGCCGCCGGAGAAGACGGACACCTGGCGCAGCACGGACCGTTCGCCCTCGTCGAGCAGCTCCCAGGACCAGTCGACGACGGCGCGCAGGGTCTGCTGGCGGGGCATGACGGTACGGCTGCCGCTGGTGAGCAACCGGAAGCGGTCGTCGAGGCGGTCGGCGATCTGGCGTGGGGTGAGCAGACGAAGGCGGGCCGCGGCGAGCTCGATGGCGAGGGGCAGACCGTCGAGACGGTGGCAGATCTCGGCAGCCGCCGCGGGATCGTCCTGCACGCGGAAACGGGGGTTGGCGGCAGTGCCGCGGTCGGCGAGCAGCCGGAGGGCCGAATCGTGGGACAGCGAGTCCACGGGGCGGACGGACTCGCCGGGCACACCCAGTGGCTCGCGGCTGGTGGCGAGGACTCGCAAGCCTGGGCAGTGGGTGAGCAGGGTCTCGGCGAGCGCCGCGGCCGCGTCGATCACATGCTCGCAGTTGTCGAGGATGAGCAGCAGGCTGCGGTGCGCGAGGTGTTCGACGAGCTGGGCGGTGGGGTCGTCGTGGGGCGGCTGGCCCTCGCGGGTGATCAGATTGGTCTCGCGCAGTCCGAGGGCGGAGAGTACGGCTCCGGGTACGGCGGCCGGGTCGTCGAGCGGTGCCAGTTCGGCGAGCCATGCAGGGGCGTGTGGGGCGTACGGGGCGTCTGTGCGGGGGTGCGGGTCTGCGCCGGTGTGCGCGGTGCCGGTGTGAGGGTGCGGCGGGGAGCTGTGCCGACTGCCCGCGGCTTCCTCGGCGAGGCGGGTCTTGCCGGCCCCGCCAGGGCCGATGAGGGTGACGAGCCGCGACCGGGTCAGATCGCCGCGGATCGCGAGGAGTTCGGGACCGCGGCCCACGAAGGAAGTGAGACGGGGGCGGAGGTTGCCCTCGGGCTGTTGCGGGTCAGGGGTGCGTGGCCCGCCGGGGGCGGTGGTCGCCGAGGACGGGTCCGGGCTGCGCGGCACCCTGGCCGGTTCGAGCAACTGCTCGTACAGCAGGTCGAGCTCGGGCCCCGGGTCCGTACCGAGGCCGTCGGCCAGGGCACGGCGGGCTTCCTCGTACGCGGCGAGGGCATCGGCGTGCCGGCCTTCGGCACGCAGGGCGCGGATGAGCTGGGCGCGAAGGGTTTCGTCGTAGGGGTGCGCAGCGGTGAGCTCCCCGAGCTCGGGTACGAGGGTGGCGGTGTCCCCGCGCCGGAGATCGGCCTCGACGCGGTGCCGCACGGCGGCCAGACGCTGGGCCTCCGGGCGCACACCGATGTGCCGGCCCGGGAGGTCCGCGAAGGCGGGGCCCCGCCACAGGGCGAGCGCCTGACGGAGCGTGGCGGCCGCGGCGGCGGGGTCCGCGGCGTCGAGCTGCGCGGTGCCGGTGCGTACGAGGTGCTCGAAGACATGGAGGTCGATGTCGTCCGGCGTGGCCGCGAGCCGGTAGCCGCCGGGGGTGGACTCCACGGCCTCTTTGCCCAGGACGCGCCTCAGCCGCCCGACGAGTGCCTGCAGGGCGGCGGGGGCGTCGTGGGGCGGGTCCCCGTCCCACACATCGTCGACGAGCTCCGTCACGGAGGCGCTGCGGCCGCCCCGGTGGGCCAGCGCCGCGAGGAGCGCCCGCAGCCTCGCGCCTCCGACGGGGAGGGGTCGACCACAGTGGTCGCGCGCTTCGGTGACGCCGAGGATGAGATACCGCACGGGGTCATTGTCGCGAAGGGTCCTCGCGGGGGCTCGGCCTTTTCCGGGGGACGGCCCCGGAGTGCGCGAGCGCACCCCGGGCGGCGGCCGGGTCGCCGAGCCGCTCGAAGGTGTCGGCCAGCCTCAGCTGCAGCGCCCCTGTGCACCCCGCGCCACGCACTCCGCACCCCGCGCTGCCGACGCAGCGCGCGCCTAGTGACCTGAGTCGGAGGTTCTTCGTTAGTTCGGTGTGAGTCGTCCTGGACCGAAGATCCCGCCGCTGTTGTTGACTGATGCCCAACGGGCTGTGCTTCTGGGGTGGGTGCGTCGGCGTACGACGGCTCAGGCTCTGGCCCAGCGGTCGCGGATCGTGCTGGAGTGCGCCGAGGGGCACTCGATCTCGGAGGTGTCGCGGTGTCTGGGGGTGGCTGCGGATACGGTCCGTACCTGGCGGCGTCGCTTTCTGGAGCGAGGCTTGGACGGCTTGTGCGACGAACCGAGGCCAGGCGTCCCGCGGAAGATCACCGATGCTGATGTCGAGCGGGTCATCGTCAAGACGCTCGAAGAGCGGCCGGCTAACGCAACGCACTGGTCGACCCGGTCAATGGCTGCCGCCACCGGGATGTCGCAGTCGACGGTCTCCCGGATCTGGCGGGCGTTCGCCCTGGCTCCGCACCGCTCGCAGACCTTCAAACTGTCCACCGACCCATACTTCATCGACAAGGTCCGCGACGTTGTCGGTCTCTACCTCGACCCACCGGAGAAGGCCCTGGTCCTGTGCGTGGACGAGAAGTCTCAGATCCAGGCTCTGGACCGGTCTCAGCCCGTGCTGCCGATAATGCCCGGCGTTCCCGAGCGTCGCAGCCACGACTACGTCCGGGCCGGCACCACGACCCTGTTCGCGGCCCTGGAAGTGGCCACCGGCAAGATCATCGGTTCCCTCCACCGTCGTCACCGTGCTATCGAGTTCAAGAAGTTCCTCACCAAGCTGGACAAGGAGGTACCCGCGGACCTCGAGGTCCATCTGATCCTGGACAACTACGCCACCCACAAGACAGCAGCCATCAAGCAGTGGCTCCTGGCTCACCCTCGCTTCCACCTGCACTTCACCCCCACCAGCGCGTCCTGGTTGAACCTGGTCGAGCGATGGTTCGCCGAACTCACGCAAAAGAAGCTCAAGCGCGGCGTCCACCGCTCCGTCCAGGCCCTCGAACGCGACATCCGCACCTGGCTCACCGACTGGAACACCAACCCACGGCCATTCGTCTGGACGAAGACCGCCGACGAGATCCTCGACAAAGTCGCCGCCTACTGCCGACGAATCTCTGACTCAGGTCACTAGGGGGTTTCTGATGGATCTCCGTGGAGGAAGGAGCGGCGTCCGGTGCGTGCTCTCGGAGTGCCGGTTGGAAGCCCTCGTACGGGACGTACTTGGGCTTTCGGCCGGTGCGGCGAGTGGGGGTACCTCCCACGCCGTAAGGCCGTGGGGGCGTGCCGGGCGTCGCGACGCCGCGGAGATCCGGCAGAAGCCCCCTACCCCCGCAAGCTCGGCTTCGGCGGTACCCCCGCCGCGACCGCCCGGCTCCGCGGCGCCGCCGTCCCCGTCCAGCAGGTGCCGCGCCGCGCGAGCAGGCGCCGCAGCCACAGCTCGGTCGAGACCAGCTCCGCGAGGCCGTCCAGCGGCACCGGCTCGCCCTCCGACGCCGCGCGCAGCGCCTTGCGGACCACCCTCGCCTCCACCAGGCCCGCGTCCGCGAGCAGCGGTGTGTCGAAGAGCGCCAGCAGTTCCGGCAGGGCAAGCCGCAGCCCCAGACGGGTGGCCGCCGTCGAGGCCGCCTGGGACGGAGCGCCCCAGCCCGGCGGAAGGTCGTGGATTCCTGCGCCGGCGAGGACCGACCGCAGCACCGCCGCCCGGGCGCCGGGCTGGACCCGCAATGCTTCGGGCAGATCGCGGGCGGCCCGGACGACCTGGTTGTCGAGGAACGGCGCGTGCAGCCGCTGACTGCGTACCTCGGCCGCCTGTTCCAGCACCCGGTGGTCCGCCGCATGGCGGGCGAGCGCCGCCCGGGCCCGGGCCTCGCCCGGCCGCAGCACCGGCGTCGGCCGGGTCGCCGCGGCCTGAAGGCGAACCGATACTTCGGCGAGTGCCTCCCCCGTGAGCCAGCGCGCCGCGGGCCCCGGGCGGGACCAGGCGAGGGCGGCCAGGGACGCGCCGAGCGGACCGTTCACCGAGGGCACGGCCCGGTTGGCCGACGGCAGATGGGCCGCCGCGGACTCCAGCCCCGCACGGTAGGGCGTACGTGCCAGCCTGCGCGCCGCCCGGTACACCGTCAGCGGTACGAGCAGCGCCCCGGCCGGTGTCCCCTGGGCGCGCGCCAGTGCCGAGACGGGCTTGAGCAGCGGTCGGCGTCGGCGGTCCATCAGAAGGTCGGCGAGCCGGGCCGGATGGGCGTCCAGGACCTGGCGTGCCCCGAGTCCGGTGAAATGGTCGGCGCTGCCCGAGGCCAGCCGGCGCCGGTGGCGTTCCGCCAGTACCAGGGAGGGTCCCGGCTCGTCCGTGAGCGGTCCGGAGGCCAGGTCCGCGTAGGGCAGCGCCTCCTCCCCCGCGGCGACGACGACATGGTGCAGCCGTGGGTTCTCGGCGATGAGCCGGGCCCGTTCGAGCTCGGCCTCCCGCCCTTCGCCGGCGGCCAGGTCGTTGAAGGTGACGGCGAGCAGCCGCTCACCGGCGCCGGTGCCGTGCCCCAGTATCGTGCCGGGCACTCCGGGCAGCCCCGCCGCGAGCAGGGCCAGGGTCGCGGATGCGCTCCCCCCGGACAGGTCGGCTCCTATGCCGGGAGCCGGCGCGCCCCGTGCCGCTCGGCGGTCGGCCGGTCCCATGCCGGGTACGGGGCCCGGGTCGGGCGGCAGTACCCCGGGCGCGTGCCGGGGGGCGGTGAGCCGGGCGCGTACGGCATCGACGAGCGCGTCCCGCATCGCGTCCATGGCCCGGTCGTCCTCGAGTTGGGGCGCGGCGACGGCGAGCGAGGCGACCGGTTCGTATCCGGTGATCTCGCGTGAGCCCTCCCTGAGGATCAGCGCGTGCCCGGGCGGGATGCGCTTCACACCGGTGTAGGGAGTGGAGTCGCGCAGTGCCTCCGGGGTCTCGGGGCAGGCCAGCAGCGCGGCGAGATGGCCGATGTCGAGCTGCGCCTCGATGAGGTCGGCCAGCGGCAGTGCGGCGGTGGCGTAGGCCGTTCCGCCGGCCCAGGGCGTGTAGAACACCGGCCGGGCGCCCGCCAGATCGCTCGTGATGGTGATGCGGCGGCCGATCTGCACCACCGCCGTGTAGCTGCCGGCCCAGGAGGTGAGATGGCGCAGCGCGCCGCCGCGCGCCGCGAGGAGCCCCACCCGTAGCTCCTCGTCACTGGCCGCGCAACAGCCCAGCACGGCCAGGCGGGTGATGGAGCCGCCGGATGCGTCGGCCGTGACGACGCGCACCTCGTCGGGCCGCCAGTCGCCGACGGCCCAGAGGGGATCGGGGTCGCCCCACAGCAGTTGTGCGCCCACGGGGTGCACGGTGCGCTGCTCCTCGCCCTGGCCCGGCGGGGCGCCCGGTCCCGGCGGTGCGCCCTGGCCCGGTCTTCCCGATCCGACGGAGCCCGCCGTGCCGAAGCTTGCGGCGATACTGCTCCACCCGACCAGCCACCGCATCGCGCCTCCACAGCCTGTGGACAACCCTCATGCCCGGCACGCGCGATTCGGTACATCCGATACACCGATTCGACACACACCGATGAGGACATGCTGCCACGACAACGGCGCGCAGGAGTGTCTCCAGGTCGCGTACGCAAAAAGTGAACGCGCCCCTGGCATGGGCCATATGACCACGACCCGGCGGGGACCGGCGGCACACCCCCGGCGGCCCGGCGGCACGCTCCCGGCGAGGGCCTCGCCGCACGCTCCCGGAGGAAGCACGGAGCCACCCCCGGGGAACGCACCCAACCGCCCCCGGAAGGGCGGCATTCGGCCATTCTCCGAACACCCGGAATCCGAACACCGGTCCGGGAACCCGCTCGCACGCACGGCCCGGGAGACGTATCGCCGCCTCCCGGACCGGTCCGCCGCCCGCGGGGATTGAGACGGCGGTGTCCCCCAGCCCACTGGATCCCTGTGCCAGTGGGCCGACCCACGCAGGACTCATCGAAGCGCTGCCGCCACGACCGGGCGAGAGCGCACGGACGGGCGCACGGCCACACGGCGGGAGCACGGCCGAGCGCGGCTCGCGCACACGCGCACGATCCGGGGCCCGGCACCGAACCCACCACAATCTCGCCATACGGGACACCACCTCTTAACGGTCGGGATCCGGCGAACTACGCTGTGTGGCACTGCTGTTCTCCGCGGGGGGCATATTCCGAGGGGCTCGGCCACACGCTCTTGCGGGCGGGCCGGGGACCCACGGTGGAGCCGCCGGCGGATGCCATGCCTCCAGGGGAGAACGCAGTACGAATGCCGCGCGCCCGCACCGGGTGCCCCGGCGGCCGTCTGTGTGTCGAGGGGTGGCGCATGTCCAGGGAGCAACGCGGGCCGAACGAGAAGCTCGGCACCGTTCTCGCCCTCGCGGGAATCAGCAACGCGGGCCTCGCCCGGCGCGTCAACGACCTCGGAGCGCAGCGCGGCCTGACCCTGCGCTACGACAAGACGTCGGTGGCGAGATGGGTGTCGAAGGGCATGGTGCCCCAGGGCGCCGCGCCCCATCTCATCGCCGCCGCCATCGGACAGAAGCTGGGCCGGCCGGTGCCGCTGCACGAGATCGGTCTCGCCGACGCCGACCCGGCACCCGAGGTCGGGCTCGCCTTCCCGCGTGACGTGGGCGAGGCGGTGAAGGCGGCCACCGAGCTCTACCGGCTCGATCTGGCGGGGCGGCGCGCGGGAGGCGGCGGGATCTGGCAGTCGCTGGCCGGATCGTTCGCGGTGAGCGCCTACGCCACCCCGGCCTCCCGCTGGCTGATCACGCCCGCCGACCCTTCGGTCGAGCGCGATGTGGCGCGCCCCGCGGGCCGCGCCGACGAGCGTCCCGCGGACGGCGGCCCCGAGGGCACGACCGCGGAGAACCCGTCCGAAGAGCATGTCCGGGTCGGCCACACCGATGTGGCCAAGCTCCGCGAGGCCGCCGAGGACGCCCGCCGCTGGGACTCCAAGTACGGCGGCGGGGACTGGCGTTCGTCAATGGTCCCCGAGTGTCTGCGCGTCGACGCGGCGCCGCTGCTCCTCGGTTCGTACTCGGACGAGGTCGGCCGGGCACTGTTCGGGGCGACCGCCGAACTCACCCGGCTGGCGGGCTGGATGGCCTTCGACACCGGACAGCAGGAGGCGGCACAGCGGTACTACATCCAGGCGCTGCGCCTGGCCCGGGCGGCGGCCGACGTGCCGCTCGGCGGGTATGTGCTGGCGTCGATGTCCCTGCAGGCGACCTACCGGGGCTTCGCCGACGAGGGCGTCGACCTCGCGCAGGCGGCGGTGGAGCGCAACCGCGGACTGGCCACCGCCCGGACGATGAGCTTCTTCCGGCTGGTGGAGGCGCGGGCGCACGCGAAGGCGAGCGACGCGGCCGCGGCCGGTGCCGCGCTGAGGGCCGCGGAAAGCTGGCTGGAGCGTGCCCGCGAGGGCGACGCGGACCCGTCGTGGCTCGGCTTCTACTCGTACGACCGATTCGCCGCCGACGCCGCCGAGTGCTACCGCGATCTGAAGGCACCACGCCAGGTGCGCCGCTTCACCGAGCAGGCACTGTCGCGGCCGACGGACGAGTACGTACGCTCGCACGGGCTGCGGCTCGTGGTGAGCGCCGTCGCCGAACTGGAATCGGGCAATCTGGACGCGGCCTGCGCGGCGGGGACACGGGCGGTGGAAGTCGCGGGCCGGATCTCGTCCGCGCGTACGACCGAATACGTCCGGGACCTGCTGCACCGGCTGGAGCCGTACGGGGACGAGCCGAGGGTGGCGGAGCTGCGGGAGCGAGCCCGGCCGCTGCTGATGGCGCCGGCGTGAGCCGCCCCCGGGGCGAAGTGACCCACGGCACCCCATCCGGCGCTCCGGGCTGGTTTGACGCCGCTGTCGGCGGGCCAGTGCATCATCGGAGGGAGCGGCCGTCGCACAGCCGCTCCCGGATGCCGTGTCCCCGGCGGGGCACAGCCGGGGTGGGAGGTGTGGGATGACAGCGGCGTACGACTGCGACGTGCTGGTGATCGGTGGCGGGATCATCGGTCTGTCGACGGCGTATGCGGTGACGCGCTCGGCCCCCGGGACCTCGGTGACGGTGCTGGAGAAGGAGCCCGGCCCCGCCCGGCACCAGACCGGACGCAACAGCGGAGTGATCCACAGCGGTATCTACTACCGGCCGGGATCGCTGAAGGCACGTTTCGCCGTCAGCGGCGCGGCGGAGATGGTCAAGTTCTGCGCCGAATACGGGATCCCGCACGAGGTCACGGGCAAGCTGATCGTCGCCACCGGCAGCGAGGAGCTGCCGCGGCTGCACGCCCTGGTGCAGCGCGGCAGGGAGAACGGGATTCCGGTGCGTGAGCTCGGCCCCGCGCAGATAACGGAGCACGAGCCGCAGGTACGCGGAGTCGCGGCGATCCATGTCGGCACGACCGGGGTGTGCGACTTCGGCGCGGTCGCCGCGCAGCTCGCGGAGGTGGCGGGCGCCTCGGGCGCGGAGATCCTCTACGGCGAGCAGGCGCAGGCGGTCGACCGGCGCCCGTGGGGGGTGGCGGTGCGCACTTCGACCGGGAGGATCGTCCGGGCCCGGGTGCTGGTGAACACGGCGGGGCTGCACTGCGACGAGCTGGCCCGTCTGGCCGGCGACGAGCCCGGGATGCGGATCGTCCCCTTCCGGGGGGAGTACTACGAGCTGGTCCGCCCCGAGCTGGTGCGGGGGCTGGTGTATCCGGTGCCGGACCCCGCGTTCCCCTTCCTCGGGGTCCATCTCACCCGGGGGGTCGAGGGGGGTGTCCACGTCGGCCCGAACGCCGTGCCGGCCCTCGCCCGCGAGGGATACGACTGGTCCACGGTCCGTCCGCGCGAGCTCGCCTCGACACTCGGCTGGCCCGGCTCCTGGCGGATAGCGCGCCGCCACTGGCGCTACGGCGCCGGTGAGCTGCACCGTTCGCTGTCGAAGCGTGCCTTCACGGAAGCGGTCCGCCGATTGCTTCCCGCGGTCACGGAGGACGATCTTCGGCCGGTCGCCGCGGGTGTGCGCGCCCAGGCGGTGCTGCGTGACGGCACCCTCGTGGACGACTTCCTCATCCGGGAGGCCCCGCGCACGGTGCACATCCTGAACGCCCCGTCTCCGGCGGCGACCGCCTCCCTCCCGATCGGCCGCGAGGTGGCACGCCGCGCGCTCGCACGGCTCTCCTGAGCCGCGCTCCGCCCGAGGCACGGGCCCCCCACCGGCCCTGCCCCCGCGCGTACAATCGGGGCATTGTGTCTGAGTTCCAGAGCGTCACCGACGTCACCACCGAAGCCGCCCCGCCGGCGGTCGGGCCCCGTGTCGTCGCGGCCCGCGCCAAGGGTGAGCCGCGGTTTCCCGGAGGCCCCGCCGCGGATCCGGCCGGGTCGCACCACGAGCGGCGCATCCGCAGTTTCCAGCCGCGCCGCAGCCGGGTGACCGCCGGGCAGGACGACGCGCTGCGGCGGCTGTGGCCCGTCTGGGGGCTGGACATCGACGGACTGCGGACGCTCGATCCGGACGAGATGTTCGGCGGTCTGCCGGTCGTCCTGGAGATCGGCTTCGGGATGGGTGAGGCGACCGCGCAGATGGCGGCGGCCGACCCCGGCACCGGCATTCTCGCCGTCGATGTGCACACCCCCGGGCAGGGAAATCTCCTGGGGCTCGCGGAGCGCATGGGCCTCGACAACGTCCGGGTGGCCAACGGTGACGCGATCATCCTGCTGCGCGAGATGCTCACCCCGGACGCGCTGGACGGCCTCCGTGTCTACTTCCCGGATCCGTGGCCCAAGAAGCGCCACCACAAGCGCCGGCTGATCCAGCCCGACTTCCTCACACTCGCCGCGACCCGGATGAAGCCCGGCGCCGTGCTGCACTGCGCCACCGACTGGGAGCCGTACGCGGAGCAGATGCTCGCGGTGCTCTCGGCGCACCCGGACTTCGAGAACACCAGGGAGGACGGCGGCTTCGCGCCCCGTCCCCCGTTCCGGCCGCTGACCCGGTTCGAGGGCCAGGGCCTGGACAAGGGGCATGTGGTGCACGACCTGCTGTTCCGCAGGAGTGCCCGCTAGGTCCTGTGGCCGTGCAGGGCGCCGCGAGCCGGTGAACCTATCCGGCCACAGCACTAGGTCCTGTCGTCTGGACGGAAGCCGTACCGGTGACGGCGCCCGACGTGCCCCGTGACACGTCCGGAATGCCTGTTAACGCATCGCGCGCTGTCAGTCGTGCTCGTTAGGGTCGTCGGGTGTCCGACCGGTCCCGGCTGCCGTACCCCACGGCGCCCCACCCCCTCGTCCCGGCCTGCGACGAGCACGTGCTCTTCGACGCCGTGCCGGAGCGTGCGCGCTGGCGCTACAAGCCGCGCCGCTCCCTCTGGGGCAACACGGCGGTGCGCGCCTGGGCCGTGATCACCCTGCTGGTCCTGTGCGGCCTGGTCATCCTGGCACTGGTCCGCGAGCAGACCGGCACCGAGGGCTTCCTGGTGGGCCTCGGCCTCGCTCTCCTGCCGGTGCCGCTGCTGATGGCGGCGTTCCGCTGGCTGGACCGGGTCGAGCCGTGCCCGTGGCCGAACCTTCTCTTCTCCTTCGCCTGGGGCGCCTGCGCCGCCGCGCTCGTCGCGATCATCGCGAACTCCTTCGCGACCCAGTGGATAGCGACCGCGACGGCCGATCCGGCGTCGGCCGACACGATCGGCGCCACGGTCATCGCTCCCGTCGTGGAGGAGAGCGCCAAGGCGGCCGCCGTGCTGCTCCTCTTCCTCTTCCGCAGGAGGGACTTCACCGGAATCGTCGACGGCGTCGTCGTGGCCGGGTTCACCGCGACCGGTTTCGCCTTCACCGAGAACGTCCTCTATCTCGGCAACGCCTTCCTCGAGGACCAGGAGTTCGGCCGTTCGGGCTTCGCGTCCGTCACGGCGGCGACCTTCTTCGTACGGATCGTGATGTCGCCGTTCGCGCATCCGCTCTTCACCGTGCTCACGGGCATCGGATTCGGTGCCGCCGCGCTCACCGCCCGGCGCCGCCGGCTGCGCAGGACCGTGCTGCCTCTGCTCGGCCTCACCCTGGCGATCGGGGCGCACGCCCTGTGGAACGGCTCGGCGGTCTTCGGCCCCTGGGGTTTCTACGCGGTGTACGGGGCCGTCATGGTGCCTGCCTTCGCCCTGCTGACCTGGCTGGCGGTCTGGACCCGGCAACGCGAGCTGCGTACGGTCGCGGCCCAGCTTCCCGCGTACGCGGCGGCAGGCTGGCTCTCCCCCGCCGAGCCACAGGCCCTGTCCTCGATGCAGACCCGCACGATGGCCCGCGATCTCGTCAACCGCGCCCACGGGGGCATGGCGGCCCGCGCCGTGTCGGAGTACGAGGCGTTCGCGACCTCGCTCGCCTTCCTCCGCCACCGGGCTTACCAAGGCACGGCGGGTCCCGACTTCATCGCCCGTGAGCAGGAGCTGCTCCACCACCTCTGGCAGCGCAGGCACATCGCGTCCCCGGCTCTGACGCATGCCGCCAGGGCGACGGGCCGCGTACGGGTGCCGCCGCCACACAGGGACTACGAGGGGTACAACCCCTACCGGGCTTAGGGTCGGCTTAGGGGATGGCTTAGGGTCCGTCTTCCAGGGCTTCCGGGACTTCAGGCCGGGATCAGAGGCTGAGGCCCTTGCCCCGCAGCCATGCCGCCGGGTCCACCCCGTCGCCGCCCGACGTGTGCACCTCGAGGTGCAGATGCGGACCGGTCACATTGCCGGTGGCGCCCACACGCCCGATGGTCTCGCCGGTCGCGACGCTCTGGCCCGCGCCGACGGTCATCGAGGACAGATGGCAGTACCAGATCTCGGTGCCGTCCTCGAGCTCCAGCACGATGCGGTACCCGTACGCCCCCGACCAGCCGGCGGACTTGACGGTCCCTCCGTGCACGGCCTTGGCAGGCGTTCCCGTGGGGGCCGCGAAGTCGAGTCCGGTGTGGTAGCCGGACGACCACATGGAGCCGGCCTCGCCGAACGTGGAGGTGAGGGTGTACGAGGACGTCGGCAGCGAGTAGCTCGCGGCCAGCTTGGCGAGCCGCTCGGCCTCCGCCGCTTCTTCGGCCTTCCGCTTCGCCTCTTCGGCCTCGCGCTTCGCTTCCGCGGCCTGGGCCTCGGCCGCCGACTGCTGCTTGTTGGCATCCGCGGCGGCCTTCACGGCGGCAGCCTGCTCGGCCGCGTTCGTGGCCTCCGCTTCGACTTCGGCCTGCTGCTGCTCGGCCTGCTGGAGGATCCGGGCACGCAGGGCCTCACCCGCGTTGCCCTGCTGGGAGCCGGCCTGTGTGGCGGTGTCGGAGACGGGCTGCGCGGTCAGCGGCCGGGCATTGGCGTCATCGTCCTGCTCGTCGGAATCGTCCGAGATCAGGTCGCCGACCCCGGGAAGCGACGCGGCGTCCGGCAGATTGTCCGTGATGGTGTCCGGCAGGGAGATGGATACCGCCGGCTTGTCCTGGGCGGTGGCCATGCCACCCGCACCGACGGCGGCGATCACCCCGACGCCGAGGACGGTGGAGCTGCGCGCGAGTCCGTTGCGCTGCTTGGCGACGCGGTGCCTGCCGCGGACCGGACGAACGGTCTCCTCGGTGGGGTTCCATTCCTCCGCCCCGGAGGAGAGGTTCCACTCGGCGGTCGGAGGCCACTCGGTGGTGGGAAACTCCTGGAGGGCAGGCTCGTTTGACGCCACGGAGGCGTGCTCCTTTCCTTCCTTCTCGCCTACCGGGTTAGCTGACGGGTTCGGAGCAGGAAGGTCTCCTACGGGCACGACGAAGCACCCGATTCACCCCAATTGGTGGTTCCCCGGTTCCCTTGCGGGATTCGGCGCATGCGCACGGTGCCGCCTCTTGCGGCGGCTGGGACGACCGCGCTGCGTTATCGAACGTTAATAGACACCGAGGCCGTATTCCAAGCCGTTCCCGTTGATCGTTAATGAATCTCAGTGGGGACAAATCAGCCGGATTGCGGGCGAGTCGTGCGACTTGACCGCCCCTCACACCTCAATGTTCACGGTTGAATTTCTGATGGCACGTCACACGTGAGGGGAAGGGCTGCGCGTCGATCACCTTCCGTACATGCATCCGTACCCGCAGGATCGGGCACGGCGCCCGGAGCACGCCCATGCGCCCACGTGCCCACGTGCCCATGAAACCCCTAGGACACCACCGGCATCGTCCGGCGCCGCGCCGGCTGCCGCACACCGGGCCGGCCGACCGCCAGCAGCGCCATGTCGTCCGTCAGGCCACCGCCGGTGTGCCGCCGCACATCGGCGACGAGCGCGTCCAGCAGCCCGTCCGGCCCGGGAAAGATACGGCCGCAGAGCCGCTCCTGCGGATCGTAGAAGGTGCCGTGCCCGTCCCGGGCTTCGGTCAGACCGTCCGTGTAGAGGAGCAGCGTCGCCCCGGGAGGAAAGGGCGCCTCGTCCGCGTGGTCCGGCCAGTGGGCGAGCTCCCCCATGCCGAGCGGCAGCGCGTTCTGGCTCGGTTCCAGCAGGTCCAGAGCCCCGTCCGCGTACAGCACGATGGGCGGCGGATGGCCCCTGTTGACCACCCGGACGCGCCCCTCGCCGTGCCGGATCTCGGCGAGTATGGCCGTGGTGAACCCCTCGACCTCGTCGAGTCCGTGCGGCCGGGCACCCTCACGCGCCAGCGCCCGCTCCAGTCGCTGGGCGACCCCCTCCAGCGCGGACTCCTCGTCGGCCACCTCGCGGAACGCCCCGAGGAGCACGGCCACCGTCTCGACCGCGTCCAGCCCTTTGCCCCGTACGTCCCCGACCACCAGCCGCACACCGAACGGCGTGTCCTGTACCGCGAACAGGTCCCCGCCGATGAACGCGTCCGCCTGCGCCGCCTCGTACCGGGCCGCGACCTGCAGGCCACCGATCCGCTCGGCGGGCGTGGGGAGGACCGCGCGCTGGGCGGCCTCGGCGATGACCCGCGCGGAGGCAAGGCGTTCACCGCTGCGGCGGAGCACCCGGTTGATGTAGAGGGCGACCACGGACACCGTGAGCACGGTCAGGACCTCGGTCGTCGCCGGCACCTGGCCCACCGTGCCGTTGTAGATGTGCAGACCGAGCACGGTCAGCACGCTGGTGACCATGGCGAGCAGGGTGCCGCGCCAGGAGTAGAAGGGGGCGGCGAGCAGCGGAGCGGCGGCGAAGAGCGGCGACGCGCGGTACGCCTCGGGCGTGAACAGATCGAAGACCACTCCGACGACGATCATCAGCCAGGGCAGCAGCATGACGAGGACACGGCCGCGGTTGCGCCGGGGTCCTTCGTCGCCTGCGTTGTATGCCACGACTGTTCTCCTGCCGGTCCGACCACGATCGCGGACGGTACCGCGCCCCACCCAGGCTGGCCGTAGCCGCGCCGCGGGGCGAGTCGCCGTCGGCCAACCGGACCAGGTCCTGGCGGAGGCGATGGTCACCGGGGGCCCTCTCGTGACCGTACCCCAGGCGGCGGCACACGGCAGCCGCTCCGGTCACCGGCTCCGTACGGCACCCGGACAGGGCCTGGACGGGCCTGGACGCACCGATGGCCCGAATCCTTCTGGATTCGGGCCATCGGCCTTGAGTAGCGGGGACAGGATTTGAACCTGCGACCTCTGGGTTATGAGCCCAGCGAGCTACCGAGCTGCTCCACCCCGCGTCGGTGAACACCACCTTACGCCATGCGGAGCAAGATCCACTCCACTTTTCCCCCCGGGTGTCGTGGAAGCCGGTACTGCCGGGCGAAAAACCCGTCCGGCGACCCGTTCGGCGACCTGGCGGCGACCCTGTCCGGCACACGTCTCCCCGGCCCCGGGCGGCGACTGCGGCGGCCGCCCCGGGCCGCGCCCGGCCGACCGGCGACGACTATTCGGCGATCTCCGTCCGCTCCCACCACTTGTACACGGTCAACCGCCCCTCCGGACTGTCCTCGTGACGCGTGGTGGCCTTGAAGTGCTCGTAGCCGCCGTGGTGCGGAATCTTCAGTTCCTGTCCGGGTGGCGTGATCGGCACGATCTTCCCCTGCAGATCGTCCGGTCCGCCCTCCAGGAGTGCCTTGGTAGCCATACCTCCAGTTTTCCCACCACAGGGCCGAACGCGCATGTCCACAGCCGGTTCGTCCCCGGCCTGGCCATCCGGACCGCGCTGCGGTCAGCCGTCCAGCGAGTCCAGGAACCCGAAGAGATTGACCCGAGTGCGTGCGATCTGCTGCTCCACCGTGAGCGACTCCTTGAGCCGCCCGCCGGGCACCGGGACCTTGATCCCCCGCACATACAGGGAGCAGTCGAGATCGGTGCACATGTACGCCCCCACCGAATTGCCCTCCCTGCCCGCCGGGCCCGCCTTGCGCGCGGTCATCAGGGAGACGCCGCCCCCGGGGTGCGTGGTCAGACACAGGGAACACATGCTGCGATGCAGATATCCGCGCTGCCGTGACGGAAAGCGCAGGGCCACTCCGACGGGCCGGTCGTCCCGCTCGGCGACGATGTAGCTGCGGTCGGGCGCCGCCGGGTCCCGCCAGCCGAGGAAGTCCAGGTCGTCCCAGGGGCGCTCGCCGAGGTCACGGGGCACGGCCAGACGCTTGGTCTCGCCCTTCGAACAGTTGACGAAGGACGCGCGGATCTCCTGCTCAGTGAGTGCCTTCATACCCGTGACGCTAGGTTTCCTAGGCCTCCTAGGCAATCGATTAAATGTCCTAGGCTGATGTGTGACGACGGAGACCAGGGACGGAGATGGTGCATGGCTCGTGCGGGGCTCAACACCGAGCGGGTGGTGAAGGCGGCGGCGGATCTGGCCGACGAGACCGGATTCGACAACGTCACGGTCTCCGCGCTGGCACGCCGCCTCGGCGTGCGGGACGCGAGCCTCTACTCCCATCTGAAGAACGCGGCGGACCTGCGCGCCCGGGTCGCACTCCTGGCCTCCCGCGAGTTCGGCGACCGCGTCACGACGGCGGTCGCGGGCCGCGCCGGCAAGGACGCACTGGCGGCATTCGCCCAGGCGTACCGCGCCTTCGCGCTGGAGCACCCGGGACGCTACGCGGCGACTCAGATCCCCCTCGGCCCGGAGGTCGTCGACGAGTCACCGGGACACCGCCGCATGATGGAAGCCACCTACGCGATGCTGCGCGCGTATCCGCTCTCCGAGCCTGATCTGACCGACGCCGTACGGCTCCTGCGCAGCGCCTTCCACGGCTACAGCAACATCGAGGCGAGCGGCGGCTTCCGGGCCGACCGCGATGTCCAGTCGTCCTGGGACCGGAACGTCGACGCGTTGCACTTCCTGCTGGAGCACTGGCCGTCGTCGCCGGACGACCGCAGCGAACCCTGATCAGGCGGCGACGGTCTGCGGGAGCTTGGCTGTTGCGCTGGCGGAGGGGGACGAACTCGATGACGGGGAAGGCGACGAACTGGGTGACCCGGAAGAACTCGCGGAAGGCGCGGGCCCGTGGCGGCGGGATTCGGTGGGGACAACTCATTGGCCTCGGCCCGCACATCGACGAATCTCTGGACCTGCCGCATCTGTTCCAGGATCTCCAGATCCTGCGCCGAGAATCCATCGCGGCTCAGGCGCACCGCCTGTTCGAGCCGGCCACTGGACCGGTACCTCGGCCCGGGAGCGGAGCCCGGGAACGCCCGAGAACGTGTCAGCCCCTGACCTCCGGCTTTCACCGCAGGTCAGGGGCTGGTCGTTCGGTAGGCCGTGTGGGACTCGAACCCACAACCAACGGATTAAAAGTCGAGGAGTCCGAGTGATCACGGGTGACTCGCCATGCCCACCCATGCCATTCCGCCTGGTCAGGCCAGGCACCGAGTCGAGTCCTGTACCGCCTGATCCCACTCCGTCCGCAGGCGTCCGGGCTCACATCGGGCTCACGCGCCTGAGGTCTGACCTGCACGTATGACCGTCACCGTTGCCGGGCAAGCGGGGCCACCTGGGCGACCGCCTGCCCGGCGAGCACCTCCTGTGTCGCCGCGGCCCGAGGTCGAGACACCCCACCTATCGCAATTATCCGATTTTCGGCTTTTTTTCTGTTTTGATGTGAGTCGCTATCACTCCTGCCCGGGTCCGCTACGTGACGGGCCGTCACACAGAAGGAGAGCTACGTCGGATGCCTAGATCACCAGGCATGATCGCGGGTGTCCCGCGTCGTGCGAAGACGGCGGCGCTCAGCCGTCACTGGAAGGCGGCCGTTCTCGCCGCGGCCGGGCTGGTCACCATGACCGGTACCACTGCCGTCGCGGGCATCACGGACGCCGAAGCGACCGAGACGAAGGCTGCCCCTACCGTGCGGGACGACGCCACGGAGACCAACAAGGGCGAGGGCGACAGGGACCACGAAGGCAAGAGGAAGCCCGCCGCCTCGAAGGGCGGCGGGGACCGGGAGTACGGCGACGGGCACGCCCACGGCGACGAGGAGCACGAGGGCAAGAAGCACCACTACGGGGATCACGACGGCGGCGAGCGGCATGTGGGGTGCGACCCGAACGCCCTGGTCGCGGCGCTCGTCGATCTGAACGAGAACCGTGGCGGGCAGCTCGTCCTGGCCAAGGACTGCACCTACGTCCTGACAGCCAGCCAGGACGGCAACGGCCTGCCGAAGATCATTCAGCCCATCTCGATCTTCGGCCAGGGTGCGACGATCGCCCGCGCCGCCAATGCGGACCAATTCCGCATCTTCGAAGTCGGCTCTGGCGGCGACCTGAAACTCGGCCACCTCACCCTCACTCGCGGCAAAGCAGCCGCCGGTCAGGACGGTGGTGGCATCGTGGTCGACTCCGCGGGACGGCTCGACCTCGACCACGTCACCCTCACCAACAACGCCGTCGACAACCTCGAGACCAGCGTCGCCGGCGGCATCTACAACCAGGGCATCACCGCGATCAGCCACAGCACCCTCAGCAAGAACTCGGGGGACGACGGCTCCGCCATCTACAACACCGGAGGCAAGCTCGAGATCACCACCTCCAAGATCACCGGCAACACCGGCGATACCAACGACGGGGACGGCACCATCCTCAACTCCGGCGGCTCCGTAAAGATCACAAAGAGCCTGCTCAGCCACAACCACACCGACGACGGCGGCGGCATCGCCAACCTCAGCGGCGTGGTCGAGGTCGAGAAGAGCGCCATCGCCCACAACTTCGCGGCGGAGGACGGCGGCGGCATCGCCCACAACGGGGGCAGTCTCTTCGTGCGCAAGAGCAGCATCAGCGACAATGTCGGGATCGAGGGCGGAGGCGGCTTGAGTCTCTTCGCGTCCGCGACGATCGAGGACAGCAAGATCATCGACAACGCCACCACCGGCAGTCTCGCTCACGGCGGCGGCATCCTTGTCGACCTGAACGACCCCGATGAGGTCGCACTCCGGGACACGAAGGTCCTAGGCAACCGGGCCGTGGGCGACGACAGCCGCGGCGGCGGCATCGAAGTCGACATCGGCAGCCACCTCACCCTCACCGACACCAAGGTGAAGGGCAACATCTCCGACGTACCCGCCGGCGGCGTCCGCAACAACGGCACGGTCGTCACCAACGGCAAGGTCCGGATCGTCGACAACGTCCCGACCAACTGCCAAGACGCCAACCCCGTCCCCGGCTGCTTCGGCTGACACACCTACCGTTCCCCCGAACGCCACGCCACCCGCTCCTGCCCCCGGCAGCCCTCCCAGGGGCAGGAGGGCGGTATGCCTGGGGAAGGTCGACGAGTCGTCTACAGCCTCATCAGCTTCCCGCCTCAGCGGCACCGCCCCTCGTACCGCCGGGGCCGTCACCGCTGCCGGGCAAGCGGGACGACCGCCTGCCCGGCGAGCACCTCTTGTACGTCGCGCTCGGTACCGGCCCTGCCGCTTTCGTGTGAGGAACGGGAGAACGTTGCTCCGGCTGGTGCCCGCGGTCCTAGGGTTGGCCGCGATTCGATCGGGCCTGCTGCTCCGATCTGCACAGCTCAGCTCGGAGGAACCATGGAACACCTGCGGCTGCTGCGACGGCGGCCCGTCCTGGTTCTGTGGCTGGCGCAGAGCCTTTCCGTCCTCGGCGATCGGCTGTACGCGCTCGCGGTCATGTGGGTCGTGTACGCCGCGACCGGATCGGCTTCCCTCATGGGGCTTGTAGCGGTGGCGGAGTCGCTGCCGTACATCGCTCTCGGGACGGTGGGCCGGCGAGTGGTTGCTCGCTTCTCCTCGTACCGCGCCCTCGCATGGGTCGACGGGGCACGTGCGGCCGTCGCGGTTGCCCTCCCGTTCCTGTGGTCCCCAGACGCGGGCGGTATCGCCGTGCTGCTTGCCGGGGTACTGCTGCTCGGGGTGCTAGGGGCTCTGTTCGATCCCAACCTCGGCGCCCTGGTTCCTGATCTCGTCGAGCCCGAGCGGGTACAGCAAATCACCGGATTGCTCGACCTCACTGGCCGTATCGCCCGTATCGCAGGCCCGGCGAGCATCGGCCTGCTGCTCCTCATCGTCTCCGAGGTCCAACTGTTCGCCCTGAACGGCGCGACGTTCGCCGTCTCCGCCGTGGCCCTGCGATGGTTGGGCCGTCGGTACGCGACGACGGCCGGTGGTGCAGCGGTAGGGCGCTCCGGGGGCAGGGCACGGTCGTCGGTACGGGCGTGGCCGCTGCTGCGTGAGCGCCCCAGGGTCGGACTGGCGATCGGCCTGCACGGCGTGGCTCTGTTCTGCTCAGCCGTTACAGCCGTCGGTATGCCCGCCCTGCTCGCCACGCGATACGGCGCAGGTGCTGCCATGTACGGACTTGCCACTGCGGCCGTTGGCGTCGGCGCCCTGCTGGGGAACCCGCTCGCGAGCAACCGCCGCTCGGGCGGCTGGCTGACCGTGTACTGCGGTGCCTGGGCCGTACAGGGCGCGGCTACCGCGGGCATGGGTCTGGTGCTCGGCATACCCTCGCTGCTACTGCTCGCCTTCGTCACGGGCGTCGTCACTCCGGCGACGAGTGTCACCCTCCGGGCGCATCTCGGCGCATTCGCCCCGGTCGAGCGGCTGCGCTTGATGTCCGTTGATCAGACGATTATCCGTACAGGCGGCACGGCCGGGATGCTGGTGCTGCCCTTGGTCGTGGATGCCGCACCCCGCATGGCGTTCGTGCTGGGGGGCGCAGCGGTGGCCGGCTGCGCGCTCTGCGCCCTGCTGATTTCCTCGCAGTTGCTGCGCCCCGATGCCCTGCCGGTGAGTACGGCACCTCAAGAGCGAGCCGTCGCTGCGGAGTAGGCGCGACAGGGGGCGCCCGCCAAGACGGGCACTGGCCCCCGCCACGGAGTGCGTGGCGGGGGCCAGGGTTCTACTGGTGAGCCTGAGCGGCTACGCCGCCGACGCCTCCGGCTTCCACTCGGCCGCGTCGAGCGCGAGCCAGTGCTCGACGGTCACGTTCTCGAACGGCACACCGATCTCCTTGTAGATCCGGGTGTGCATGGCGCCGAACCAGGCGCCTCGGCGGTCGTCGAAGAACGCGCGGTCGTACCAGGCGACCCCCAGCAGGACCGTGCCGCCGCCGTTCTCGTTGTCCGGGTCGGCCTCGAAGTACGTGCACTCCCAGTCCCAGAGCATCTGCTCGTCGGGGCGAGAGCGCAGGCGCTCGTCGCTGGCGCGCAGGTGCTCGATGCACCGTTCAACGGTCGCGGCGTCGGGGCAGTAGTAGCGGCAGTCGCTGAACGCTACAACCTGCTTGCTGCCGCGCCGCGCGGGGTCGACGTCCTCGCCGGTGAGCACCCGGACGCGGGTGATCGGCGGGGCGCTGGTTTCGAGGATGGTCACAGTGGTTCTCCTCTGTCTGTCGATGGTGCGCCGTGGATGGTGCGCGATCACCAGCCCGACCCGGTGAGCGGGTACAGGCTGGGGCTGTGGGAGTCGCTCGACCGGATGGCACCGGGAGCGACGTAGCGGACGTTCAAGCCGATGCGGGTACCGGCCGTCGTATTGCTGTCCGAGCGGTGGAGTAGCCGGACGTCCATCAGGCACCCTTGACCTGCGTTGAGGGGAAGCCATACCCCTTGGTCGTGGGCGTCGTTGGGCATCCCCTGCGTGCTGAGCGCCCTCCCGCGGCGAGCGTTGCTCTCCTCGCGGTCGTTGGTGAGGTATCCGGCTGTGTGTGAGCCGGGAATCACCTGCAAGCAGCCGTTGGCGGTGGTCGCGTCCGTAACGGCCAGCCAGGCAGCGACGGACTTCTCAGGGTCGAGCTGCATCCGTCTGTTGGTGCCGTCCTGGTGCCAAGGCACGGAAAAATCGCGACCGGGCCACTTGATCATCAGAAAGGTGTTCTCGACGGCGACCGCCTCGCCGATCAGTTGCTGAACGGCGACCAGCAGACCAGGAGAGCGCACCGCGTGCGCGGCCCATTCGGAGCGCAGGTGTGCGTCGAGCACGACCTCGGTTCGGTCCGCCCGATGCTCGGCGATGATCTCGGCTGCGCGAGCGCGGGCACGTCCGTTGGTGTTCCATTCCAGCCCGGTCCGGAACCCACTTGGGTCGAGCGGACTCGGTCCGGCGTACCTGATGGTGGGGCTCTGGCTCATCGGGCTCCACCCTTCGGTTCGCAGCGGGTGCACTGGCAGGGCGGAAACGCGACGGGGTTCGTAGGCGGGCTGTCCCGGACCCCGGGCCTGACGACGACCTCTGCACGCTCTTGGACGATCTGCCCTGTCCGGCCGTTGATGTTGTACACACGAATGGTCATGGGCATGCGCTCTCCCGCTGCTCAGGGGCGTTGTAGATCCGGTGTGCTACCAGTCCACCGTCTGAAGGAGCCTCATGGGTCGCCAAGTAGCGGACGTTTAGGCGGACGTTTTCGCCTCGACAGCGAGGGTCAGATCACTACCGTGGGAGCACATTCCGCAGCGGCGAGGGGGCAGCGCATGGCGGGACAGGTGACGGGTGGGCTGGCGCGGTTACGTCAGACCGCCGGGCACACGCAGGCATCATTCGTCGAGGCGTTCCGGAAGGAAGCCGACCGCCTCGGCGTCGCTGCCGCGGTGAGCGTCCGGCAACTGCGACGGTGGGAGAGTGAGACACCGCCGCCATTGCCACATCCGGGCCAGCAAGCAGTACTTGAGGCCATGTTCGGTATGCCGCTTGCCGAGATGGGATTCGTCGTCCCCGGTCATCGGGTGACTGTAGCGGCGCCGATCAGCGACGCTGGAGAGGTGAAGAGGAGAACGTTCGTCGCAGACGCGGGCGCCCTCGCTGCCGCGACCCTGCTACCTGCCGCGTCGGGGCCTCGCATCGGCACGACCGATCTCGGGCGGCTGAGAGAGCGGCTCGACGGGCTCTACCAGACGGATCACACCGTGGGCAGTGTGCCGGCGAGCACGCAGGCTGAGCGCATTGAAGCGGAGATCACGCGCGCCCTGGGCAGTGCCTCGTACACCTCCCGTGTTGGCCGGGAGCTACAGACGATGCTCGCCGAGTTGCACGGGCACCGGGCCTGGTACGGCTATGACGGCGGGCGCGTCGCCGAGGGCCGCGGCGCCTGTATGGAAGCGCTCGCCGTGGCGCAGCTTGTCGACAACCCGCTGCTACAGGTCTCCGTGCTGGAGACCCTGGTACTACTCGCGGTCAAGGCCGGCCGGTCATGGGAGGCCGCGAGCGCCGTGGAGAACGCTTACCGCCTCGCGACCCGAGCCGGGGCAGGTGCGACCGTTCACCTCGTGATCGCGCTCCGCGATGCCAATGTCGCCACGCACGCCGGAGACCTGTTGGGCGCCCGCCGCGCCCTGACCCGCGCGGTTCGCTACCAGGGGCGCGTGGACTCCGACGCGGACGTGCCCAACTGGGCCAAGTTCGTAGGGCCGTTCGAGGTCGACTACGCCACGGCGGACATGTACGTACGGGCAGATCAGCCCAAACGCGCCGTACCGTTCCTCCGCGCGGCCGTGCGCGGCATCGGCGGCGGGCTCGCCCGTAACAGCGCCTCGTACCGCGTCAAGCTCGCCGGTGCTCTCCTCGCCGCGGGAGAGGTCGACGAGGCATGCGCCGAGGTGGGCGGCGTATTGGATACCTGGGGCGGCATCACGTCGCCCCGCCTGCTGGGCAAGGTGCACGATTTCAAACGGACGGTCGGGGAAGTCGACAGCCCAACGGCCCGCGAATGCGTGGCACGTATCCGCGAAACCGTGTGAGAGGGGCCCGGATGAGTCCGACAGCACAGGTCAGCGTCGAGCAGTTCGACGGGCCGACCGCCGCCAAGGCCGAGGAAGCGTTCCGTCTGGTCTACGCCGAGGCGTTCGCCGACCCTCCCTACGACGAGACCGAGACCGACGTCGCAGCCGCGTTCCGCCGCTTCCGCTCACAGACCCGCAAGGCCACCTTTCGCGGCGCCCTGGCAAGCGCCTTGGACGGCGAGGCTGTCGGCATGGCGTACGGCTATCCCCTCGGCCCGCAGACAGGCTGGTGGGACCAACTGACCGTGCCCGTACCCGAGGAGATACGCCACGAGGACGGCCGGCGGACGTTCGGCCTAATGGAACTTGCCGTACGCGTCGCCTGGCGCAGGCAGGGCATCGCCCGCCGCCTGCACGACGCCTTGCTCGACGGCACCGAGGCAGAGCGGGTGCTGCTCAACGTCCACCCGGACAGCAAGGCGGCGGTGGCCGCGTACCGGGCATGGGGGTACCGGAAGGTCGGCGAGGCGCGCCCGTGGGCTGGCGCCAGCCTGCACGACGTGATGCTGCTCGACCTGCGCTGAACCGGTCGCGACGTCCTCGGCCACGCCCTTGTGCGCGTGGCGGTCGGTATCCGGATGAGCACGTTCGGAAGCCTTGGCAGGACTGTCCGCCGCCCTGTCAGTGGGGCGCGGTATTCGCGCGCGCCCGCGCGCAAGGTCGCGACCGGTCGCAGGGCGGCATTCCAGCGTGTAGAGGGGGACGGTTGGGACGCGGGGGACGCTGTTTCCGGGTTCCTCTCTACCTCTCTCTTCACCTTGATGACGTGGACAGAGGGATGGGGGGTTGGAGGCGTCCCCAGCGTCCCCTTGACGGGGGAGCCTCGCCGCTTCGGTGTGGGTAGGGGTGTCGTGGGGGGGACGACGTAGGGCGTGGGGTGCGTCCCCCCGCGGTCCCCTTGCGTCCTCTGGGCGTCCCTCGCGTCCCCTGGACGCAGGAGCGCCCCGGGCGGCGGGGTGCCGTGCCGGGGCGCGTTGAGGGCGTGGGGCGGTTCATGAGGGTGGGGCGTAGGTGACGGCCCACACCTTGCCGTTCTTGTTGCTGCCGGAGGTCCGGGCTAGGTGGATGCCGCGTGCTCGGAGTGCGGGAGCGACCTGGCGGATACGGGCGCTGAGGACTGCGGGCGTCTTCGGCCAGCCATCGGCAATGCCGCGTCCGTCGCTGCCGAGTTGCCGGTGAAGCTCGGCCATGGTCCCCTGCCAGCCCGCGGGCGGGAAGGCGTATGAGGCGGTCCATTCACGCAGGGCTGCGGCGACGGGGTGTCCGTCGAGCACAGCGTCGTTCAGTGCGTCCTGCGCTCCGGTGAACGCGTCGAGGCTGTGCCATCCGGTGACGCGGTCGAGGGCGTGTAGCAGTTCGGCGAAGTCGGCGAGCCGCGGGCGCTCGGTCAACTCGGCAGCCGCGCGTGGGAGGTCGGCCCACACTTCGGCGGCGAGGTCGAGCAGCGCGCAGAGGATTCGCGGGTGCGCTTGTTCGTAGGCGGCCCACAGGGCGCTCGCGGTGCGTCGTTTGTGCCGTGGGATGGGTTGGAGTTCAAGCGGCATCATGCGTTCGGCGAGGTCGTTGCGGACCGCGCCGAGGTCAATACCGGTGAGCAGTACGGGCCGCTGGTAGGTCAAGACGTTTACGTCGTCGTCGGTGTAGAGGGCGCGGGTTACCTGCGCGTCGCCGGTGACGATGCGGCACAGGGCGTCGGAGAGCCATCCGGGCATGCCGGAGAGGTTGTCGAGGGCGAGGATCCAGCCGGCTGCGGTGGTCGGGCCGAGGTCGCGCAGGGTCTCGGGGGCTTGGCGCAGGGGAGCGCGGGCGCCCTCGATGACCCCGGAGAGCATCTGTCCCGACGTGCTCTTGCCCGTGCCCTGCTCGCCGGTGAGGTAGGCGATGGGCCGGGGGATGCTCGGGCGCAGTGCGGCGAGCAGCCAGCCGATGGCGAGCGGCAGCGTCTCAGCTGTGAACGGCAGCAGCTCGGCGAACTCGTCGATACCGGCGCGCCAGCCACCCGGGCCCTGGTCGGGGCGCGGCAGGGGGCGAATCAGCTTGGTACGGCGCCAGACCGGCCCGGTCTCGGGGTCGGGGTGAGTGAGCGTCCATCCGTCAGGGGCGAGGCGTACGGACTCGCCATCGGCTCGGCCGAGGTCGAGCCATGTCACGGTGGGGTCGTCGGGGTCGGCTGCAATGCGCAGGGGCAGTTCACCCTCGGGTGCGTGCATGGCGAGCGCGTCGAGGGCGGCGAGGGCGTCGGCGAGCGCGGACTGCGAAGGGGTGCGGTCGTGCTCAGCCACGTACGCACGGATGAGGTGCTGTCGCAGGCTGCCCGTGCCGCTGTGGGCGGTGGCACGCAGCGGCACGCCGACGGGCGGACCGTCGTACGGCACCGCGTACGGGGAGCCGTTGTGATGCAGGTACCGGAACCGGTTCTGTCCAAGTACACGAAGGACCTCGGCCTGCGGGGGCTGTCGTTCCTGCTTCGGGACATGCGGCGGCACTGCGCCCGGTTCCTGCCTTGGGAAGGGGACGATGGAGCGCGCGGCGGCGGACGGGTCGAAGGTTAGGGCCTGGGTCATGCGGCGACTCCGGTCAGTGCGCGCGGGTGCCGCTCGCCCGCGGCGAGGCCCGAGCGGATCGCGGTCTCGGCCTCGCGGTCGGGCAGTCCTACGTGCCGAGCGGCGTCGGCGAGGACCTCGGCGACCTGGGCGCGGTCGAGCCGACCCGCCTCGCACAGGGTGCCGAGGGCGAACGCGGCGCGGTTGAGCGTGTGGTTGCGCGTGCCGGGCTGCGCCTCAGCGACGGCGCGCAACTCGGCCTCGACAGCGGCGGCCACATACCCGCTGCCCACGCTGCGGGAGCGCCAGGGCAGGGCGACACGAGGCCGCTCGGGACGTACGCGGTGCCCGGTGCGGTCGAGATCACGGGCGAGCCACACGGGCAGTTCGGCGACCGTGCGGCAGTCGCCGAGCGCGGTGTACGTGCCGGAGCGGATGACCGTGCCCGGCGCCACCGCGTACGACACTCCCGCGCGTACGTCGAGCTGCCACCCGAGCGCCCCCGCTTGCGGACGCCATGTCGTTCCGGCCGGAGCACGGAACCAGTAGTGCAGCCCCCCGGACGGGGTGCGGACGGTGAGCGTTTCCGGAGCGCAGCCGGGCAGCGTGGCGCGGCGTACCTCCACCAGCAGCGCGAGCACATCACGACCGTCGAGGATGCTGCCCGCGGCGACGTCGTCGGGCAGTTCGACGCCGGGGAGCAGTCGCTCGGGCTCGGTCGGCACCTCCCCTCCATGGCAATCAACGTCGAGGATCACCAGGCCGGACGGGCCCGCGGCCACCCCGACGCCGGCCGCGGGGGTACGGCCCCACCATGCGGCGATGCGGTCGGCATCAATCGTGGCGGCGAGCACCCCGTGACAGGGGCGCCCCTCCGCGTGGCATGGGCAAGCGCGCCCGTCATGCTCGGTGTACGCGGGGTTGGGACGCTCGGCAGTGCCGGGCGAGCACCGGGCGCACCCGCGTACGGGCACTTTCAGCCCCGGTGCGAGCGGGTGCACCGCGTATCCCTGCGCAGCCAGCCACAGGGCAACGCGAAACGGGTCTGGGGTCGGGGCAGTCAAACTCTCACCGCCCCAGCAACGCGGCGAGCAGACGCACGACGCTGGCGAGCCCGTGCGGATCGGTGCCGTGCACCTGATAACCCGCGGAGCGTGCCAGGACAGCGGCCAGTGTCCGAGCAGTGTGATCGTCGATATCCCGGGCGCCCCCGATGAAGAGGCGCGCACGGAAGCCGTCGGGCGTCGGGGTCAGACCACCCAGCTCCCGAGTGGCGTCAGGGAGCACCGCCCACCCATGCGAGACGGGCAGGCGGTAGCTCATCGTCGGCAAGGAAGCCGGGCGGCGGATGCGGTCTCCGTTGCTCACGCCGCGCCCGCCTCGGCCTGCGCGTCGCTCTGGAAGCCGAGGAAGCGCAGCAGGTCGTACCGAGTCACGCGGTACTGCCGCCCGAGGCGGAGGACTCGCACCGGGTACTCGTCGTTCTTCGCCATGGCGTACCCAGTGGTTCGGCCGAGCGCCAAGGCTCGGTTGGCCGTGTCGAGGTCGAAGCTGACCGGCAGGGCCATCAGCTCGGCTGCCGTCATTCCCTTGGCGCTCTGGTCGTCGAGCACGCTCATTACATCCTCCAGAAGGTTGAGCGATCTATCCCCTCCGAGCATGATCCCCTGGATTGCCTGGTGTCAACCCCACCCAGGGTGTAGCGTTCATTCCCGTGGAGAATGAACAGGGTCAGCCGGAAAAGACTGCCTGGAGCTACGGCTACGAACCCGAGAAGGCGTTGGGCGAGGCTGTGCGTGAACTCCGCACAGCGCGCGGCCTATCCCAAGAGGACGTGGCGACGATGATGAGCCGCAGTGGGTTCTCGTGGCGTCAGACCACCGTCGCCAAGACCGAGGCCGGCTCACGCCCCGTACGAGTCAACGAGGCTGCTGCGCTGGCCCTGTGCTTCGGAACCTCCGTCAACGAGCTGCTCGGCAACCAGGCAGAGACCACGGAACAGTCCTTGATCGAATCGACCTACCGCGTCGCGTACTCCCTGCACATGAGCACGCGGTTGCGCGCTGAGGAAGCGCTACGGCGCAAGAAAGCCGCGGAACGGGAGTACGAGGAATCCCTCGCTCAGCTCCGCGAGACACAGAAGTCCTACGAAGAAGCCAGTCGGGCGTTCAGTGAGGCATTCCTCGACCCGCTCGACGAGGGGGAGGAGAAGGGTTGACCGGCTCAACCTTCAAGCGGTGCGCCTGCCGCAACCCGGAGACGGGCAAGCAGTACGGGCAGTCGTGCCCCAAACTCACACAGAAGCGCCACGGCCTGTGGAACGTCCGTCAAGAGCTGCCGAACGACCGGGACGGAAAGCGCCGAACCTTCCGCCGCTCCGGATACGCCACGAAGAACGAGGCGCAGGGCGACCTCGACAAGCTGCGCGCGCTGCTCGGAATCCCCGGTGAAGACGACCTGGACGGCCGCCTCCTCATCGGTGACCTGCTCGAAACGGTCGCTTCCAAGAAGGAGGCCATACCCGACTATGAGGAGACCCAACGCCGGTTCCGCACCGGCCAGTCCCTCGCTGCCCGCCTGACGGTCGGCGACTGGCTAGACCAGTGGCTCGCCGGCAAGCGGCGACGCGACTCCACCCTCGACGGATACGAATCGCACATCCGTCTCCACTTGAAGCCACACATCGGACAGCACCGCCTAGACCGGCTCAACGTGGGGCATTTGGTCGAGCTGTTCGACGCGATCGAGGAGCACAACGAGGAGATCCTCGCCGAGAACGCCAACCGGCGGGCGCAGATCGCCCTGAGCAAGCCGACCACATCCGGGCGCCCCCTTCCCGCCGAACGCGCGCGGATCGCCGCGGAGCGCGCCAAGCTCGCCGAGATGAAGCCGTTCCGGAAGGTCACTGGCGCCGCAACCCGACAGCGCATCCGGGCGACGCTTCGCGCTGCCCTCAATGACGCCATCGCTCAGCAGCTCATCACGTTCAATCCGGCGTCACACGTCGAACTGGAGACCGGGAAGCGACCCAAGGCGCTCGTATGGACGGACGAGCGAAGGGCCCAGTGGAGGCGAACGGGAGACAAACCGTCGCCCGTCATGGTCTGGACTCCCGAGCAGACAGGCGCCTTCCTCGACCGCGCGTCGAAGCACCGCCTCTATGCCCTGTTCCATCTGATCGCTTTCCGCGGCCTGCGCCGTGGCGAGGCATGCGGCCAGCAGTGGACGGACACCGACCTCGGGGCCGGGCACCTCACGATCACCACGCAGCTCGTACAGCGCGGCTGGAAGGTAGAGGAGTCCGCGCCCAAGACGGACAGTGGCGAACGCGTCGTCGCCCTCGACTCCGAGACCGTGAAGGTGCTCAAGAAGCACCGCAAGCGCCAGATGCAGGAGCGCCTCACCTGGGGCGAGGCATACGTCGACACCGGCCGCGTGTTCACGCAGAAGAACGGCGAGTGGCTCCACCCGGCATGGGTGACAGACCAGTTCCGGCGGCTGGCTGCCGAGGCTGGCCTTCCTCCGATCCGGCTGCACGATCTGCGCCACGGCGCGGCGACGCTTGCACTGGCGGCCGGCGCGGAGATGAAGGTCGTGCAGGAGATGCTCGGCCACTCCTCCATCACGATCACTTCGGACACGTACACCAGCGTCCTTCCCGAGGTGGCGCGCAAGGCCGCCGAGGCAGCCGTGAGGCTGGTGCCGCGGCAGGCTACTCGTACCGCCGGGCTCACATCGGGCTCACATCAGGCCAACGGCCGCCCTCGAAACAGCAAAGCGCCCCAGCCGAAACACTCGGATGAGGCGCTAAGGCGCAGGTCAGGTGGCATATCCCCGTCCCCGCGTGCGGTAGGCCGTGTGGGACTCGAACCCACAACCAACGGATTAAAAGTCCGCTGCTCTGCCAATTGAGCTAACGGCCCTCGACGCGTCATCCATGAGCATAGCCGGACGTGGCCGGTGAGCCGATCGGGTATTGGCTCACCGGCCACGTCACCCGACGCAGCACGCCCGTAAGGGGCTCTAGGAGAGGCCCTTCATCGACGCCCAGCCGACACCGATCTGCGCCGCCGCCTCGAAAGTGCCGTTGCCGTCGCCCGAAAGGCGGAAGAGGGCGCCGGCCCGGTCGCGGGCGATCAGGTCGGGACGGGCATCGCCGGTCACGTCGCCGACACCGACGATCGAGGTGTACGAACCGCCCCAGCCCGAGAGGATCTTCACCGCCCGCCGGAAGCCGCCGGTGTCCGCGCCGTCGTAGCGGTAGACCGTGCCGTCGCTCTTGCGCGCGATCAGATCACCGGCGCCGTCGACGTTCAGGTCGCCCACACCCACGATGTGGGTGAAGGACGACCACCCGGAGCCGAGCTTCACCGCGCTCGCGACCGTGCCGCCGCTGCGCCCGGCGAAGAGGTACAGCACGTTCCCGTTCCGTCCGATGAGGTCGTCGCGCCCGTCGCCCGTCAAGTCACCGGGGGATGTGAGCACGTCGAACCCGCCGAAACCGCTGCCGGCCTTGGTGTACGGGACCGAAGGCGTCAGGGCCTGTCCGCAGGCCGGCTTGTAGGCGCGCAGTTCGCCACCGGGCATCCGGACGAGCACGTCGTTGCAGTTGTCGCCGCTCACGTCGCCGAACGGCACCGCGCTGACCCCGGCGGGCCAGCCCGCCCCCGAGGTCTTCCCTGAGACCCGGCCCGTGCCCGTGCCGTGCCAGAAGTCGAAGGAACCGGAAGACGTGAGGGCGAGCAGGTCACCGTTGCCGTCCGGGAGGGTGGCAGCGCCCGCGTGATCGTGACGCTGAACGGGATGACCGGTCACCGCAAGGACGCCCGTTGCCGTGGCGACGCCCTGGCCGTCGGCGGGGCGAACCGTAAGCGTCCAGGTGTACGCGCCATCAGGGGCCTTGCCGCCGGACGACATTCTGCCGTTCCACGTGGTGCTGACCGAGTACTTGGTCGCGCCGCCGCTCCACGCGGCCACGGTGCGACCCGTGGTCTTGTGCCGTACTACGACGTCCCAGGAAGCGGCCGGCCTGGTCAGCCACCATTCGGCACGCCAGTCCACGGGCGTCCCGTCCCCGTCCACGCCCGGCGTCGTGGAACTGTAGAGAACGGCGAGGGGCGACGCTGGCATGCCGAAGTGCCGCACGTGGACACCGTCCCGTGCCGTGTACGCCAGCTGCCCGGAGCGGCGGTCGAGCGAGACGATGCCTGCCGAATCGGCGACATGCTGCGCCACTGCGGTCCCGCTGCGAACGTCAAGGACGTCCAGCGCACGGTTGCCACCGCCGATGGCAACGAACCCGTCGCCCAGTTGCGCCGGACCGAAGTCCGCGAGCGGCACGTTTCGCCGGTTCACCAAGTCGTAGACACCGGCCGCGTAATAGGGCGCGGTGGAGATGCTGCACTTCCAGTACACCCATCGACCGACCGCCTGTAGATCGGCAGTGTCATCGCAGCCGGCCCCAGGGCTGATGGAGATCAACGGCTTCCCGGTATGTACGTCCTTCGCCGTGTACGTCCCAGGCAGCGGGATCGTCCAGAGAGTCGTACCCCAGATGGCAGACGCCGTGGACGGCTCCTTACGGATCACCTTGCCGGTGTCGATGTCGACAACCCGGAATTCCCAGCCGGGTTGCGCCGACTGGCCTTGGACCAGCACCAGGTTGTCGGAAGCTCCGCGGACCCACATCTTCGGGGACCGCGAGTCCTGTAGACCGACCTCGACGGGAGCTCCTGGGAAATCTTCGCCCGGCTCCACCACACGCAGCCGGCCCGGCCAGCTGTCCGACGAGAGCTCGTCCCGGTACACCAGGCGTCCATCACCGGTCGGACGGATCTCCGGGCACTCCACGTCTCCCCAGCACTTGTTGTACGGAGACAGAAGACCACCGCGCCGACGGAGCTCTCCGTATCCGGGATCGCCCTCAGTGATCTCCCGCTCGTGGAACGACGTGGCCCGGTCCCCGTATTCGAGTGTCAGGAGCCTGCCCTGATCCATCACCATGCGCTGGATACCCGTGGGTACCGCGGGAATTCCGAGCACTCGCGTCACACGCGGGGGCCCCGCCCACATCCGCGGTGATCGCATTGATGCCGTAGTCCGCTGCCGACGACCCACCCACGACCATCACACCGCCGTCGGGGTGGACGGCCACCCGCGTCGTACCCCGAGCGATGAGTGTGCGCTCCTGTGAGCCGTCGAGGGGAACGGCGACGATCCTGTACTGCGATGCCCCGGACGTCTTCGGGCCGAACTGCGAGTCGTACCTGCCGAGGATCAGCGAATCGCCGACGACGCCCAGGATGTACGCGTCTTTCAGGTCGACCTTCAGCTCCAGGGCCGGGGAGTCGAACTTCCCCAGCTCATGGACACGGACAGCGCTCCCGCCCACGGGGGTCACCAGGTGATGGGCCGTCACCACGGAGTTCACGTATGCCGCCCCGGGCGGCAGGAGCTCGGCTGTCGCCGACCTGATATCGACCCAGGCGTATCGGGTCGTTGCCTCACCGGGAATGGTCACCGAGCGCAGGAATCCATTCGCCCCGTTCCTGGGGGTCGGCCACTCCATGGTGCTGCCGGCGGGGAGTCCCGTCACGAGACGGTCGACCAAAGCCCCGTTCTCGATCCGCAGGAGATGATCTTCGGTCCAGCTGCTCCCACCGGCGCTGCCCCCGGCGCGCGTCACGACGGTGTCACCGATGGTCGACCGGTAACGCTGGCCCTCCGGGATCGTGATCACGGACGCCGCCCCGGTGGCCATGTCCTGCAACCGCACGTCCCGACTGCTGCCCGTCGGTGGAACCGCGACGACATCCGATGCGGTTCCGTACCACTCCACGGGGTCCACCGACCCCTCGCCCTTGCCGCCTTCGATCCGCCGAGTGGAGCCGTCCCACGTCGTCCATTCCAGACCGAAGTAGTCCGAAGCCGTGTCGAGATGCAGAAAACCGGAAGGGCCGGCGCTCATCACAGAGCCGTAGCCGGGCGTGGTTTGCATCGTGCGAGGCACGACGATCTCGCTCGCGTCCACGGCATGTGCGGGCGGCGCACCCGGCACGCCGAGCGCGGCAGCAAGGGCGACGGAGGCACCCAATGTGACAGTGACAGGTCTCGCGGCCCGGACGCGACGGAACACACGATGGGTCAACTGAGCCCTCCCCAGAACTCCAGAAGACGGATGGGGCGAGCGGCAGAAACACCGGTCTGGCGATGAATTCGAGCCAAGCCCCCCTTGGCCGCTCCCCACCCAAAAGTATGCAGAGCATAACAGCGGCCCCATACGCATCGGTAGGTCTTTTCGAACGGGTTCAGGTGGGCAACGGACGAACAAACAAGCGGGCCCGTACGGCACTTGATGTGCCGTACGGGCCCGCAGTCACTCAGTCAGTTCTCAGCCGTTGCGCTTCCAGCGCGGCTTGTCGTCACGGCGGCCGCCACCGAACGAGCCGGAGCCCGAGCCGCGGTGGTGGTCGTCACGGCGGCCCTGCGGGCGGTCGTGGCTGCCGGCCGAGCGGAAGCCACCACCCGAAGGACGGTCGTCGCGACGGTCGCGGTTGAACGGGCGGTCGCTGCCACCTCGGTGGTCGCGGCGCTCGAAGCCACGGTCGTTGTCGCGGCGCTGGAAGCCGCCCGAAGGACGGTCGTCACGACGGAAACCACCGCGGTCCCCGCGGTCGTTGTCACGACGCTCGAAAGAACGGCCACCACGATCGTCACGGCGGTCGTCACGACGGAAACCACCACGGTCGTTGTCACGACGCTCGAAAGAACGGCCACCACGATCGTCACGGCGGTCGTCACGACGGAAACCACCACGGTCGTTGTCACGACGCTCGAAAGAACGGCCACCACGATCGTCACGGCGGTCGTCACGACGGAAACCACCACGGTCGTTGTCACGACGCTCGAAAGAACGGCCACCACGATCGTCGCGACGGTCGTCACGACGGAAACCACCACGGTCCCCGCGGTCGTTGTCCCGGCGGAACCCGCCGCGGTCGTCGTCACGACGGTCACGGCGCTCGAAGTTGCCGCGGTCGTCACGGCGGTCACGGCGCTCGTACGAAGGACGCTCGTCGCGGGACTCACGGGAGTCGCGCTCCTCACGGGCCACCGGTCGCTGCTCCGGCACGGACACCTCGGCGACAACCTCGGCCTGCGCGGCCTCCGTCACCTCGGCGACCGCGGCCTCGGGGTCCTCGCCCCGCTCGCGCGCGGCACGGGCCACCAGGCGGTCGGCCTCCTCGCGCAGCTCGGCCGCGCGGCGCTGGACGCGCTCCAGCTCCTTGGTGAGGCTGGCGGCTTCGCGCTCGGCCTGCTTGGCGGCGTTGTTCGCGGACTCGGCCTGGACTTCGGTCAGCGAGCGGGCGCCGGTGATCTCGGCGACCTCGGGGTCGAACGCGCCGGCGCCACCGACGATGTGGCGCGAGGCGTCGACGCCCGCGTCCTCCATCAGCCGGAAGATCTGGCGGCGCTGGTGCGGAAGCGCCAGCGAGACGACCGTGCCCGACTGGCCCGCGCGGGCGGTGCGGCCGGAACGGTGCAGATAGTCCTTGTGGTCCCCGGCCGGGTCCACGTTCAGCACCAGGTCGATGCCGTCGACGTGGATACCGCGGGCGGCGACGTCGGTGGCGACGAGGACGCTGACGTAACCGTCCTTGAAGTCCGCCAGGGTGCGGGTACGCGCGCCCTGGGTCATACCGCCGTGCAGCGCGTCGGCGTGCACGCCCGCGTCCCGCAGCTGCTCGGCGACGCGGTCGGCGCCCAGCTGGGTGCGGACGAAGATGATGGTGCGGCCCTTGCGGGCGGCGATCGCCGCGGTGACCGGGGCCTTGTCCTTCGGCTTCACGACGAGCACGTGGTGCGACATGGTCGTCACGGCGCCCTGGGCGGCGTCGACCTCGTGGCTGACCGGGTTCACCAGGTAGCGCTTGACGAGCGTGTCGATCTCGTTCTCGAGCGTCGCGGAGAACAGCATCCGCTGGCCGCCGGTCGGGATCTGGTCGAGCAGCTCGGTGACCTCGGGCAGGAAGCCCAGGTCGGCCATCTGGTCGGCCTCGTCGAGGACGGCGACCTGGACCTGCTCCAGCGAGCAGGCACCGCGGTTGATGATGTCGCGCAGCCGGCCCGGGGTGGCGACGAGGATGTCGACGCCGCGCTCCAGGGCGTAGATCTGGTTGCCCATGGACGTGCCGCCGCAGACGACCTTCATCTTCAGGCCGAGGACGTCACCGTACGGCTGCAGCGCGTCGGCGACCTGCATGGCGAGCTCACGGGTCGGGGTGAGGATGACGCCGCGGGGCTTCTTCTTGTCGGTGTGGCCGCCGGCCAGCGTCGACAGAAGCGGGAGGCCGAAGGAGAGGGTCTTGCCGGAGCCGGTGCGGCCACGGCCCAGAATGTCCTTGCCGACCAGGGCGTCCGGGATGGTCGCGGCCTGGATCGGGAACGGGACGGTGACACCGTTCTGGGCGAGCTTGCGGACGACGCCCTCGGGCAGGCCCAGGTCGCCGAAGGTCACCTCGGGAGCACCGGCTTCCGCGGTGATGTCGGTGGTGTCGGTGGTGTCGGCGCCGGCGGTGCTGTCGACGCCCGTACCGTTCACGGCCTCGGTCGTGTCCCCGCTCTCGACACCGTTCTCGATGTCGTTCTCGATGTCGTTCTCGGGCAGGACGGCACGGTCAGTACTGGAAATGGACATGCGAAATGCGAAACCTTCCGGAGTCTCGGCACGCGCCCAAACTCCGTGATTCGCAATTCGACCGCCTCGATGCGGTCAGCCACGGCAAGGGAGAGTACGCGCCACACGCGGCGCGCTTCTGTGGTGGCGCCGGGCAAATGGGATCAAACGATCTACCACCATACGCACCTTCCCCCGCTCAAGGCAAACCAGGGGAATGCGGCGCTCGTCACACTCTCCTCACCACCGGTCCTGCTCGGGGCTCATCTGCGGCGACGCCTCCGGCTCCGCGAACGGCGCGTCCGACCACGCGTCGGAAGTCTCGCGCAGCGCGCCCAACTGCGTCTCGGGCGCCGGTGTCGCGGTCGGCGGTTCCGTCGGCTCTCCCGTCGGGCCGGGATCGGTATCGGGCGGAGTGGGCTCGGCGGGCGGAGTCGGCTCGGCGGGCGGATCCGTGGGCTCCGTGGGCGGATCCGGCTCGCCCGGCACGGACGTGGGACCCTGCGGCCCGGCGGGCTTCGGTACGGGCCCACCGCTCCCGCCGGCCGTCGGCGGCCGCACCGATGGTGCGGCGGACGGGCTCGGACCGGCGTCGGCCCCCGCGTCCTCGCCGCGCCTGCTTCCGGCAGCGCCGGAGTGCAGAGTGCCGCCCATGCCGCTGCGAGTGCGCCCGTCGGCGCCGCCCGGCGCGGCACCCCCGCCGTCCGGCTCTGCCGCCCCGCCGCGCTGCCGCGGCGACTCCGAGGACGCCGGCGCCCCGCCGCCCTCACCCACGCTTATGCAGCCGGCGGTGGACGCGGCCGCCAGGACGGTGGCGATCCATACGGCACAGCGGCCGGGAACGGACATCTGGCGCATGGGAGGCACCTCCGGGACACGGGACGCGGGCTTCACTGCCCAACTCCCTCTGCCCAACTCCCTTTGCCCCACAAGGGACACGCCTGCCACACGCCGCCGTCCGCAACTACCCGCCCAGCGCCCCCGTCAGACCCAGCCCCAGCACCACAGCGCCGAACCCCACCACCAGCGACGCGGACACGTACGCCGCGGCCAGCCGCACCGCACCCCGCTCGGCCAGCCGCAGCGTCTCGTAGGAGAAGGTCGAGTACGTCGTCAGCGCCCCGCAGAATCCGGTGCCGAGCAACGCGTACACGGCCGACGACTGCCCCTCGCCGACCGACACCCCGGCGACCACACCCAGCACCAGGCTTCCGACGACGTTCACCGTGAACGTCCCCAGCGGGAAATCCGAGCCGTACCGCGCCTGCATCGCACGGTCCGTCAGATACCGCAGCGGTGCGCCGGCGGCCGCGCCGAGCACCACGAGCAGCCAGTTCATCGCGGGCCCACCACCCGGCGGGTCACGGTCGCCGCCAGCCACACCGCGCCGAGCGCCGTGATCAGTGTGGTCGCGGCGTAGACGACGGCCGTGACCGGCCGCTGACGCTCCACCAGAGCCACCGTGTCGAGGGCGTAGGAGGAGAAGGTGGTGTAGCCCCCGAGCACCCCGACCCCCAGGAACGGCCTCGCCAGCGGCCGCGCGATCACCTTGCGCTCGGCGACCAGGACCATCAGCACGCCGATGAGCGCGCACCCCGACACATTGACGACGAGCGTCGTCCAGGGCGAAGGCCAGGCGAGCCACACCCCGTAGCGGGCACAGGCGCCGATGACCCCGCCGGCCGAAACCGCCGCGAGCACCTGCCACTTCCCGGCGCCGCCGGTCTCCGCGCGATGCGCGCGCAGATGCAGATCGACGTCCGGATCGACCGGCTCGCCGGACCCGCGCTCCGGACCGGGACCCGGAGCTGCCGGATCTGCCGGATCCGGTCGAGGGCTCACCCGTACCCCAGCGCGTGCAGTCGTTCGTCGTCGATGCCGAAGTGGTGGGCGATCTCGTGGACCACGGTGATCTCCGTTTCGGCCACGACCTCCTCCCGTGACTCGCACATCCGCAGGGTCGGACCCCGGTAGATCGTGATCCGGTCGGGCAGGACGCCCGCGTACCACTCTCCCCGGTCGGTCAGCGGGGTGCCCTCGTAGAGCCCGAGCAGCTCCGGGTCGTCGGCGGGCGGTTCGTCCTCGACGAACACCGCGACGTTGTCCATCAGCCGTGTCAGTTCCGGTGGAATCCGGTCCAGGGCCTCGGCGACCAGTTCCTCGAACTCCTCGCGCGTCATCTCCAGCACCTGGCCATTGTCACGCAGCGGGGATACCGGCGGCGCGCGGCATACCAGCCCCCACACATGGGCATACGGGACCAATGGCTCGCGCTCGTGAACGGCTCCACGCCTTCCGCACCGCCCTCGCGCGCACCTGCCGCTTCCGCCGCGACCCGCTGAACCGGCCGCGGCCGCAACAGCCGGCACCGGGCACCCGGGGGTTCCTGCGGGATGCCGCCGGCACCGGGCACCCGTACGCCCGGGCGCTCGGCCTGATCGCGGTCGTCCTGGTCGGCGCCTGGCTCGGGCTGCTGATCGTCGGGGCCGTCCGCGCACCCGTGGGACCGATGGACACCACGCTGACCCTGCGCCCGTCCCTCTCCGGCGGCACGAAGATCAATGTCTCGCCGCTGGGCGCCCTGGAGCTGGACTCCCATGTGGCACCCATCCGCCTCGACGTCGACGTCGACCGCCTCGACCCGGTCCGGTCCCAGGCCCTCGTCGAGCACCCCGAACGGCTCTCGGGCCTGCAGCAGGAGGTCACCGGGGACGTCATGGCCGGCACCCGCGACCTGGCGTGGCGCTCCTGCGTCGCGGTCGTCTCCGGTGCCACCGCCCTCGGCCTGGCGGTCTACCGGCGCCCGCGCCGGGCCCTCGCGGCCGGCGGTCTCGCGCTCGTGCTCCTCGCGGCATCCGGCATCAGCGCGTACGCCACCTGGAACCCGAAGTCGGTCCTCGAGCCGAAGTTCTCCGGTCTGCTGAGCAGCGCGCCGTCGGTCGTCGGCAACGCCCGCTCGATCGTCACCGAATTCGACGTGTACCAGAAGGAGTTGGCCCGGCTGGTGACCAACATCACCAAGCTGTACGACGCGACCTCCACGCTGCCCGTCTACCAGCCGGACCCGGCGACGATCCGCGTACTGCACGTCTCCGACGTCCATCTCAACCCGGCCGCGTGGCACATCATCGGCTCGCTCGTGGAGCAGTACCGGATCGACGTCATCATCGACTCGGGCGACACGATGGACCACGGCAGCGCCGCCGAGAACGCTTTTCTCGACCCGATCCCCGATCTCGGTGCGCCGTACGTCTGGGTCCGCGGCAATCACGACTCGCCCGCCACCCAGCGCTATCTCCAGGGCCTGAAGAACGTCCACGTCCTGGACGGCGGCGGCGCGGTCACCATCGCCGGACTGCGGGTGGCCGGGACGGGCGATCCGCAGTTCACACCCGACCGCTCGACGGCACCGGGCGGCGACCCCGCCGAGCGCATGGCCGGCATCCGCCTCGCCTCCGCCCTGCGCGACCAGCGCCGCGGGGGCACGCCGGTCGACATCGCGGTCGCCCACAACCCGGTCGCCGCCCGCGAGGCCGACGGCGAGGTCCCGCTCGCCCTGGCCGGACACGTCCACCACCGGGTGAACGAACTGCTGCCCCTCGGCACCCGGCTCAAGATCGAGGGGTCCACGGGCGGCGGCGGACTGCGCGCGGTCCAGAACGACGAGCCGGAGAAGGTACGCGCCTCGGTGCTCTACCTCGATCGCGGCACCCGGCGGCTGCAGGCGTGGGACGAGATCACCCTGGGGGGCCTGGGCCTCACGACGGCCGAGGTCAGCCGCCACCTGGCGACCGGCGTGGCCCCGGAATCCGGCCCCTCGGGACCCCCGCGGCCGCGGACCCCGTAAACCGTTTTGGCGATAGCTCTCCGCATCCCATATGCTTCTCACGTCCCCGACGCGCTGCGAAGCGCCCAGGCGGGCCTTTAGCCCTCATCGTCTAGTGGCCCAGGACGCCGCCCTTTCAAGGCGGTAGCACGGGTTCGAATCCCGTTGGGGGCACGCACAACCGTGTGCGAGACTTGGTCTCGCACAATGCATCACCTCTGGTCCTGTGGAGCAGTTTGGAGTGCTCGCCACCCTGTCAAGGTGGAGGCCGCGGGTTCAAATCCCGTCAGGACCGCTGCGGCTCGCAAGAGCCGCGTGGCTGGGTAGCTCAGTTGGTACGAGCGTCCGCCTGAAAAGCGGAAGGTCGCCGGTTCGACCCCGGCCCCAGCCACCACGCTGTACAGCGAAAACGCCCGCACCGAGATTTCTCGGAGCGGGCTTTTTGTTGTTCCTGCGCCCGCGCTATCGGCACGGCGAGGGCGGTCGCAGAACGGCGAGTTACGGCTGGCCTGGACCGCTGGCGAGCTGTGCCGCACGACCTCGTACAGAGCCCTCAACGTGAACTGTGCCGGGCTGCACAGCACTTCGAAGCACCACGACCACCACCCGTCGTGAAGTGCCGCGACGTACCCCGCGAGTGTCGCCCCGGCTTCCGGACCCACTGCCGATACAGTGCTGGCGATCCGCACCGGGCGCGCCCGCGACCGTGCGGTCCGCCCCGCCGACACCCCGGCCGCCCTGCGCCACGGCGTGTCATGCCCCGAGTCGCACGAACCGACCAGACCACCTCATCCATGCCCCTGCGCCACACCAGCCTCCTCGGACTCGCCCTCGCGCTGTCCGCCCAGGTGCCCGGTCCACGGCCGCCACCGCCGCCCCGGCCACCGTCCCCCTGGCGGCGGGAACCCTGTCCATCAGCGCGCCCGCGGCCGCCGATATCGGCGTCGCCACTCCGGGCGCGACGCTCAGAGTGCGCTTCACACCGGTCGAGGTCGTCGACGGGCGGGGACTCTCCTCCGCCACCTGGACCGCAAGCGTCACCTCCAACCACCTCACGGACCGGTCCAGCACGACGAGGCGGATCACCAGGAGCTCCGTGTCGTACTGGTCGGGGCCCGCGACCAGTACGACCGGCACCGGCACCTTCGTCCCCGGCCAGGCCACCCGGGCGCAGCAGGTGACCCTGGCCACCTCCCGCACCGCCTTCCAGCTCACCGGCGGCAAGGGGAACAACTCGGCCCGCTGGGAACCCACCGTGGTGATCAAGATTCCGACCGACACGCAGAGCGGCCGGTACGTCGGCAGCGTCACGCACTCGGTGGTGTGACACACCACCGCTCAATTCGCCGGTGCCGGCCCGCCCTGAGACCCCGCCGCCGTCATGCGCGGCTGCGGCGCCGCCACACCCGTACCGCCGTGACCATCGCCGCGGCTGCGACCACCAGGGCGAGCAGGGCCCAGTCCGGGACGGCCCTGCCGACGCCGGCGGCCCATTGCTCCAGGGCGTACGAGGCGTCCACCGGGAGCAGCCCCGGCAGCGCGGTCGTGCCGTCGAAGACGAGGAAGACGCTGCCCAGGGCGATGAAGAACAGCCCGGACAGGGCGGATGTCGTATGCAGCTCGAACCGGCCCCCGACACGGACGGTGCGACCGCGCAGCCATGTCCGCTCCCCCAGCCCGCCGCGCTCCCACAGCAGTGCGAGCACGAAGAGCGGGACGGCCATCCCGAGGGCGTAGACGGCGAGGAGCAGCGCCCCGTACGCCGGGCTGCCGCTCAGCGCCGCCACCGTGAGGACGCTCCCGAGGATCGGGCCCGCGCAGAAGCCGGCCAGACCGTAGACGAGGCCCAGGGCGTAGACGGACAGGGCCGTCGTGGGGCGGATACGTCCGCTGACCTCGGCGAGACGGCGGGAGGCGAAGCCCTTCCCCAGGATCTGGGCCACGCCGAGCGCGATGATCAGCCAGCCCCCGGCCGCGACCAGCAGTTCGCGGTGGCCGTAGAAGAACCGCCCGGCGAACGAACCGGCGGCTCCGAGCGGCACCAGTGTGGTCGCGAGACCCGCGTAGAAGATGCCGGTACGGGCCACGAGCCTGGTCGCGGTGTCGATCGAGTACGCGAAGAACGCGGGGAGGAGCAAGGCACTGCACGGGCTGAGCAGGGCGAGCAGGCCGCCGAGGAAGGCGGCGAGATAGCCGATGCCCGTCATCGGCCGGAGCCCTGCCCGAGGGTGGAGCTCTGCCCGGAGCCGGAGGCGGAGCCCTGCCCGAGGCCGGAGCTCTGCCCTGAGCCGGAGGCGGCGCGCGGAGCACCCGGGGCCGGCGAACCGGACGGACTCCCCGGCACACCGGGGCCACCCGGGCCGGACGGCTTCCCCGGAGCCGGGGACTCCACCGACGGGCTCGGCCCGTCCGGGCCCGCGGCCATGCCGGGATCGGCGGCCTTCAGTGCCGCCTCGATCACCTCCACGAACGCCCCCTCCGACTGCGCCCCGGCGATCGGGCGGCCGTTGACCAGGAACGACGGTGTGGACGTCGCACCCAGCCCGTAGCCCTCCTCCTGGTCCCTGGCCACCGCCTGCCGGGCCGCTTCGCCGTCCGCGTCGCTCGCGAAGCGGTCCAGGTCCTTCACACCGGCTTGGCGGGCGAGTTCCCGCAGCCGCTCCTTGCCGAACCCCTTGTCCTTGGCGTCCGCGGCGTAGGCGGCGTCGTGGAACTGCCAGAAGCGCCCCTGCCGTCCGGCCGCCCAGGAGGCGCGGGCCGCGCTCTCCGACTCCTCGCCGAAGATCGGGAAGTTGCGCCATTCGATGCGCAGGGTGCCGTCCTCGACGTACTTCTTCACCAGCACGGGCTGGGTGTCACGGGCGAACTTCCCGCAGTAGCCGCACTTGAAGTCGGCGTACTCGATCATCACGACGGGCGCGTCCGCACGGCCGAGGGCCAGCGGGTCGCCGGAGGCACGCCGGGCGAGCTTCTCCAGTTCGGGGTAGACCCCGGAGTCCGGCCCGGGGGAGGACTCCGCGACCTCGTCGGCGGCGGACGAGGACGAGTCGGGACGGGTGGCCGTGTAGGAGACGAGACCGAGCGTGACCGCAGCGGCGGCAACGCCGGCGCCGATCACGAACGGCTTCAGGGATGTACGGGCGGACCGGGACCGGGAATCGGGCATGACTGTGGTCTCTCCTGGACGCGAAGGGGATGGGGGCACGGGCGGTGGACCGTCGGAAGGGCCGGGGGCCCGAGGTCCTGTTCCCCCTAAACCCGCAGGACGGAGAGGTCGATGGGACGGAGCGCGGGCAACGGCGGAGGACCGGGATCCGGAAGTGTGTACGGCACGGCCGAGTGGAGAGCCCAGCAGCCCGGGACGGCGTGAGCGCTCGATGCCGCGGGCAGCAGTTCGTGCGCCGACGACCCGCGCGGCGGCACGGCGGGGCTCAGCCCGCCGTCGTCCCCGGGGCCCCGGTCACAACCGGGGGCCTTGTGCCCGGCCGGCTCCGGCCGGGCCTGAACCTGCCGGGCCACATCGGCCCGCGCCGTGTGGAGCCGCGCCGTGGGCGTGGTGGACCCGGCGCCCCCGGAGAACCCGTCACCGCTCCCCGCGCCACCGGTGCTCAGCAGCGCCGCGAGCAGCAGCGCCGCCAGCGCACCCGTGGCCGCGGGCACGCGGCACCACGACCACGGGCTGCGAAAGCGGGGCATGGGCGGGTCTCCTGCTGTCTGCTGTCTACGGCGGTCGGGACCTGCCGGTGCCGGCCGCTGTCCGGACAGGCGTCCGTCCGTGTCGGCCGTGTCCGGTACGTCCGGCTCGGTGTGATCGTCATCGTACGGGGCCGCACTCCACCCGCCCGGCAGCCGCCCGGACCCTCCCGTGACGCGCCGCACGAGCCCACGCCGGTCGGAAATGGGTTCGCCACTGCGCTCGCCCGGGTGCGATCCTGGAGCCCGTATGTCTACTTCCTTCGCCGATCTCCAGACCCAGCTGGCCGAGATCTCGCTGCGCGACGCGCACCGGCTCGGGCGGCGGCTCGAAGGCACCCGCCGTATCCGCAAGCCCGAAGCCCGGCAGGCCGTGCTGGACGAGATCGCGGCGGAGGCCGCCAAGGCCGCGGCCCGTACCGCCGAGCGCGCGGCACGGGTGCCCGGGGTCACCTACCCCGAGCAACTCCCGGTCAGTCAGAAGAAGGACCAGATCCTCGAGGCGATACGGGACCACCAGGTCGTGATCGTCGCGGGTGAGACCGGTTCCGGCAAGACCACCCAGATCCCCAAGATCTGTCTGGAGCTCGGCCGGGGCGTGCGCGGCATGATCGGGCACACCCAGCCCCGCCGGATCGCGGCCCGCACGGTCGCCGAGCGGGTCGCCGAGGAGTTGCGCACTCCGCTCGGCGAGGCGGTGGGCTGGAAGGTCCGGTTCACCGACCAGGTCGGCCAGGACACCTTCGTCAAGCTGATGACGGACGGCATCCTCCTCGCGGAGATCCAGACCGACCGTGAGCTGCGCGCCTACGACACGATCATCATCGACGAGGCCCACGAGCGCAGCCTCAACATCGACTTCCTGCTCGGATACCTGGCACAGCTGCTGCCGAAGCGGCCCGACCTCAAGGTCGTGATCACCTCCGCGACGATCGATCCCGAGCGGTTCTCGCGGCACTTCGGGGAGGCCCCGATCGTCGAGGTGAGCGGGCGCACGTACCCCGTCGAGGTGCGCTACCGCCCCCTCCTGGAAGAGGACTCCGACGAGTCCGACCGCGACCAGATCACCGCGATCTGCGACGCGGTCGACGAACTCCAGAAGGAGGGACCGGGCGACATCCTGGTCTTCCTCTCCGGGGAGCGGGAGATCCGCGACACCGCGGACGCCCTGAACAAGAAGAACCTCCGCCACACCGAGGTACTGCCGCTGTACGCCCGGCTCTCGCACGCCGAGCAGCACCGTGTCTTCCAGCAGCACACCGGCCGCCGCATCGTCCTCGCGACGAACGTCGCCGAGACGTCGCTGACGGTCCCCGGCATCAAGTACGTGATCGACCCGGGCACCGCCCGTATCTCCCGCTACAGCCACCGCACCAAGGTCCAGCGACTGCCCATCGAGGCCGTCAGCCAGGCCAGCGCCAACCAGCGCAAGGGCCGCTGCGGCCGTACGTCCGACGGCATCTGCATCCGGCTGTACACCGAGGACGACTTCCTGTCCCGGCCGGAGTTCACGGACGCGGAGATCCTCCGTACGAACCTGGCGTCCGTCATCCTCCAGATGACCGCGGCCGGGCTCGGCGACATCGAGAAGTTCCCCTTCATCGACCCTCCGGACCACCGCAACATCCGCGACGGTGTGCAACTGCTGCAGGAGCTGGGCGCGCTGGACGCGGCCCAGAAGTCCCCCCAGGAGGGGAAGAGGGGGCAGCGGCTCACGGAGATGGGCCGCAAGCTGGCGCAGCTGCCCGTCGACCCCCGGCTCGCCCGGATGGTCATCGAGGCCGACAAGAACGGCTGTGTCCGCGAGGTCATGGTCATCGCCGCCGCGCTGTCCATCCAGGATCCGCGCGAGCGGCCCTCCGACAAGCAGGCGCAGGCCGATCAGCAGCACGCCCGCTTCCGGGACGAGACGAGCGACTTCCTCGCCTTCCTCAACCTCTGGCGCTATGTCCGCGAGCAGCAGAAGGAGCGCGGCTCGTCCAGCTTCCGCCGGATGTGCAAGCAGGAGTACCTGAACTTCCTGCGCATCCGCGAATGGCAGGACATCTACGCCCAGCTGCGCGCGGTCGCCAAGCAGATGGGGATGCATCTCGAGGAGCCTCCGGCGGACGCTGCCGTCCCGGACCAGTCCGTCCATGTCTCGCTGCTCGCCGGTCTGCTGTCCCACATCGGGATGAAGGACGTCAAGGACACCCAGCGGGAGGGCGGGAAGAGTTCGGCGAAGAACGAGTACCTGGGCGCCCGCAACGCCAAGTTCGCCGTCTTCCCCGGCTCCGCCCTCTTCAAGAAGCCGCCGCGCTTCGTGATGTCCGCCGAGCTGGTCGAGACGTCCCGCCTGTGGGCCCGGGTCAACGCGAAGATCGAGCCCGAGTGGATCGAGCCGCTCGCCGGGCACCTGGTCAAGCGCACCTACAGCGAGCCGCACTGGGAGAAGGACCAGGCGGCGGTGATGGCGTACGAGAAGGTCACGCTGTACGGCGTGCCGATCGTCGCCCAGCGCAAGGTGAACTACGGCCGGATCGACCCCGGGACGAGCCGCGAGCTGTTCCTCCGCAACGCCCTGGTCGAGGGTGACTGGCGTACGCACCACAAGTTCTTCGCGGACAACCGCAAGCTGCTCACCGAGGTGGAGGAGCTGGAGCACCGGGCCCGTCGGCGCGACATCCTGGTCGACGACGAGACCCTGTTCGACTTCTACGACCGGCGGGTGCCCGAGCACGTGGTGTCCGGCGCCCACTTCGACTCCTGGTGGAAGCACAAGCGCCAGGAGCAGCCGGATCTGCTCGACTTCGAGCGCGAGATGCTCATCAACGAGAAGGCCGGGGCCGTCACCAAGGACGACTACCCGGACTCGTGGCGGCAGGGGCGGCTGAAGTTCCCGGTCACCTACCAGTTCGAGCCGGGTGCCGACGCAGACGGCGTGACCGTCCACATCCCGCTGCAGGTGCTCAACCAGGTCACGGACGAGGGCTTCGACTGGCAGATCCCGGGCCTGCGCGAGGAGGTCGTCATGGAGCTGATCCGCTCCCTGCCGAAGCCGATCCGCCGCCACTACGTGCCCGCGCCGAACTACGCGAAGGCCTTTCTGGAGCGTGCCGTCCCACTGCAGGAGCCGCTGCCGGCCACGCTCGCCCGCGAGCTGCAGCGCATGGTCGGGGTGCCGGTCACGGGTGACGACTTCGACCTCGGCAGGATCCCGGACCATCTGAGGATCACCTTCCGGGTCGTCGACGAGCGCCGCCGCAAGGTGGCCGAGGACAAGGACCTGGAGGCGCTGCGCCTGAGGCTGAAGCCCAAGGCGCGCCAGGCCCTGTCCGAGGCCGCCGCGGCCACCGCCGAGCGCTCGGGCGGCGAGGCGATCGAGCGCACGGGCCTGAAGGACTGGACGGTCGGCCCGCTCGCCCGCGTCTTCGAGACACGGCGCGCGGGCCATCCGGTCAAGGCGTACCCGGCCCTGGTCGACGCCGGTGAGAGCGTGTCCGTACGGCTCTTCGACACCGAGGCCGAGCAGACACAGGCGATGTGGCAGGGCACCCGTCGGCTGATCATGCTGAACATCCCGGTGAACCCGGCGAAGTTCGCCTCCGAGCGGTTGTCGAACCAGCAGAAGCTCGCTCTCTCGCGCAATCCGCACGGATCGATCCAGGCGCTCTTCGACGACTGCGCGACGGCCGCGGCGGACAAGCTGATCGCCGACCACGGCGGTCCGGTCTGGGACGGGGACGCGTTCCGCAAGCTGTTCGACGCGGTGCGCACGGACCTGGTGGACACGACGGTGCGGACCGTGGACCAGGTGGGGCAGATCCTGGCCGCCTGGCAGGCCTGTGAGCGGCGCCTCAAGGCGACGAACAGCCTGACCCTGATCAACAACCTCCAGGACGTGAGGGAGCAGCTGACGGGCCTCGTGCCCGCGGGCTTCGTGACGCGTACGGGGTTGAAGCGCCTGCCGGACCTGATGCGCTACCTGGTCGCGGTGGACCGCCGGCTGCAGCAGATGCCGACGTCCGTCCAGCGCGACACCACGCGTATGGGGAAGGTCCACGAGATGCAGGACGAGTACGCCTGGCTGCTGGAGCAGATGCCGAAGGGCCGGCCGGTACCGCAGGAGGTCCTGGACATCCGCTGGATGATCGAGGAGCTGCGGGTGAGCTACTTCGCGCACGCTCTGGGGACCGCGCAGCCCGTCTCCGACAAGCGCATCATCAAGGCGATCGACGCGGCTGCGCCGTGACGCGGCCGTCGCCATGAGTGAGTTCGACCGGACCCTCTGAGCTGCTGTAGAGTCTCACTCGCAGCCGACGGAGCAAAGGGCTGCGAAACCTGGTCCTGTGGAGCAGTTTGGAGTGCTCGCCACCCTGTCAAGGTGGAGGCCGCGGGTTCAAATCCCGTCAGGACCGCAGCAGTCGAAAGGCCCGCACCTTCTGGTGCGGGCCTTTCGGCGTATTGACGGCGCCACTTGCCACCGGTACCCAGACATGACAGGGGTACGGGGCCCCGGGACCGCGGAGGTGGCGCATGGCGGCATCCACAGCGAGGCACGAGACCCGGGCGATGCTGCGCGCCCATCTGGCGGCCGTCTCCGGCTATCGGCACCTCACCCGGCACTGTCCGGTGTGCCATCGGCTGCTGCGCCTCGCGATGGAGCCCACGGAGCCTCTGGAGCCCCTGGAGTGGGAGATGGAGGACATCGAGGGGAGTGCCGGGGCCGTGGATCCCGACGGCACCGCGGATCCCGACCGAAACGCGGGGTCCACCGGCACCGCGGATCCCGCCGGACACGCAGGTCCCGGAAGCGCACGGCCGAACGGGGCCGAAACCCTGCCCGACGAGGGTGACCAGGGCAACCCCCCGGCCATGTGACGGGAGTCACCGAACGAGTTTTCAGAATCGGTGAACTTACGCATCTCCTACAACGGGCCAATTTAATATGTGCAATTGCACGACTCTTCGAGTCGTCCCCCAACGCCCCCGGGAAAGCCGGTGACCCGCCCGGCCGGCCACACCTTTCGCCACCTTCGACGGGACGGACCCCCGCCTCCACCTCCGGCGGAAGGGGCCCTTCATGCCGCGCGGGCCGCGCCCTACCGGCTACTGCCGAGTACCGCCCACGCGGCCTTTCGGCCACAAAAAAGATCGCGCTGGACCCGGCGGAGTCCAGCGCGATCGACGACGAATCCTGTTGGGGCAGGCGCCCGCCGTGTCGAGCTCTGTTCGGGCTGCGGGATTGGGGGTCCCGGCTGTGCCCTGCTTTCGGCGTGTCAGGCCTCGCTGCGCTGCTGCGGAATACCCGCAAGCAGTGCGCGGACCTCTGCCTCGCGGTACCGGCGGTGTCCACCGAGCGTACGGATGGACGTGAGCTTGCCAGCCTTGGCCCAGCGCGTGACCGTCTTCGGGTCCACGCGGAACATCGTGGCAACCTCAGCCGGGGTCAGCAGCGGCTCGGCATCAGGGGTGCGAGCGGTCATGAGCGGCCTCCTCGGGAGAACCGAACCTTCTCGGTTCTTTCCTCTAAATTCTGCACCTTGACCCGCGTTGCCCGAAATGGCGGACGCGGGCCGAGTCGGTTATAGGACGAACGGCTTGTCCTCGGCACTACAACTACACCATCTGTCCAGCCACGTCGGCCAAACCGATGGAATTGCCCTCTCAGGTGTTCATCAGCGGCGGAAGCCGATGGACCATGGCATAACGGACAGTCACCTCACAGTGACGATCAGTCACAGAGCGATCAGGAGTCATCAGACCCCCCATAGCGTGCAATGCAGAGCAATCCACCTTTTTACGGATGGAAGGAACCCTCCCCGGACTCCTTGTCCTATTTTGGCACGAGGGTGGGCGAGGGACGCAAGGGACGACTTAGTGCTGTCCATCACGCTTGGCCCAAAGGCCCGGATCGGGGCCTACGTCCTGATCATGCTGTGTTGGGCTGCCGGAGCCGTCTGCCAGGAGCGCGCCGTCAGTTCGCGAACTGGAGGTCCCGGACCGCTCGCCACCGCTCGGTGAGCCGTCCGTACGCCGCACCGGCACCTTCGCCGTCCCCGTCCCGCAGTGCCGCGATCCCGTCGGCGACGTCCGCCGCCGAGCGGTCCTCGGCGAGCTGCTCCAGGGGCAGGGCGTGGACCAGGCCGCCGTAGTCCAGCTCGACCAGTGAGCGCGGATGGAACTCCTCCAGCCACCGGCCCACGTCCACCAGGCCCTCGGTGAGCGGACCCTCGTCGACGGACTCCCGCAGGGTCTTCAGCGCGCGCGCCAGCCGCCGCCGGGCCTGCACCATCGGCGTCCGGTAGCGCAGCACGGGCGGCTCCCCGGGCACCGTGCCCGGCCCGTACTCCCGCTCCTCGTCCGCGAACAGGGTGAACCAGCGCACCGGCACCTGCCACACCGCCGTCCTGATCCACGGCCGCGCGTCGGGGTGGCGGTCGCGCCACGCCTCGTAGTCCGCGGTCGCCTGCCCGCGCACCACCGGCGGCAGCACCGCGTCCAGCACGGGCGAGGGGAACAGCTCCGTCAGCTCCTTCAGGGCCAGCCAGCCGCGCAGCCGGGTGCGCCAGGGGCAGACGCACACCACCCCGTCCACCTCCGTGACGAAGGCGTCGCGGCTCTCGTGCACCGGCACCGGGACCGGCGGAGTGGGCAGCAAGTCGACCAGCGACCGACGCAGTTCGTCCTGCGCGGTGGGAGTGCGCCCACTACGGGCGTAACGTGCCCAGTGACCCCGCTCAGGCTCCGGGAACGCCGCCAGAGGCTCGTACACCCGCAGGTAAGAGGCGTACGGGACGATCACAGAGGTGACGGCCGGCATGTCGCAGATCCTTCCACGCTCGTACACGGGCGTACTCCGGGAGAGGGTGATCCTCGGCACTGGGTCGGATCTACGCACCCGTAGGACTTACTCTCTTGCCCAACCGGTCCCTCCCCACCCTTCCCCGGCCACAAGCACAGGAGGCGGGGGCGGGAAGGACCCACCACCGCCGCTTCGTACCTGGGAGTCACCACCGTGACCGATGTAACCGGCGCCCCTGTCGACGTACTGCACACCCTGTTCCAGTCGGACCAGGGGGGCCACGAGCAAGTCGTGCTGTGCCAGGACCGTGCCAGTGGCCTGAAGGCCGTCATCGCCATCCACTCGACCGCCCTGGGCCCCGCCCTCGGCGGCACGCGCTTCTACCCGTACGCCTCCGAGGAAGCGGCTGTCGCCGACGCGCTGAACCTCTCGCGCGGGATGTCGTACAAGAACGCCATGGCCGGCCTCGACCACGGTGGCGGCAAGGCAGTGATCATCGGTGACCCCGAGCGGATAAAGAGCGAGGAACTGCTGCTGGCCTACGGGCGCTTCGTCGCCTCGCTCGGTGGCCGCTACGTCACGGCGTGCGACGTCGGCACCTATGTCGCCGACATGGACGTCGTGGCCCGGGTGAACCAGTGGACCACCGGCCGCTCCCCCGAGAACGGCGGCGCCGGCGACTCGTCCGTCCTCACCGCCTACGGCGTCTTCCAGGGCATGCGGGCCTCCGCGCAGCACCAGTGGGGCGACCCGACCCTGCGCGGCCGCAAGGTCGGCGTCGCGGGCGTCGGCAAGGTCGGCCACTACCTCGTCGGGCATCTGCTGCAGGACGGTGCCGACGTCGTCGTCACCGATGTGCGCGACGAGTCGCTGCGCCGGATCACCGAGAAGTTCCCGCAGGTCACGGTCGTCAAGGACACCGACGCACTGATCCGCACCGAGGGCCTGGACATCTACGCCCCGTGTGCGCTCGGCGGCGCGCTGAACGACGAGACCGTGGCCGCGCTGACGGCGACGGTGGTGTGCGGCGCGGCCAACAACCAGCTCGCGCACCCCGGTGTCGAGAAGGATCTGGCCGACCGCCACATCCTCTACGCGCCCGACTACGTCGTGAACGCGGGCGGCGTGATCCAGGTCGCCGACGAGCTGCACGGCTTCGACTTCGACCGGTGCAAGGACAAGGCCGCGAAGATCTTCGACACCACGCTGGCAATATTCGCGCGCGCAAAGGAAGACGGCATTCCGCCGGCCGCTGCGGCCGACCGGATCGCCGAGCAGCGGATGGCTGAGGCGCGGCGCGCCTAGCGCCCCGGACGCGTTCACCGCCGGCCGGCGAGACAAGACTCACGCAGGTCGGCGGGTCGACCGCCAAGAACAGGTTAAAATCGCGGTTGACCAGCGAGGACGGGGCGCCTCGCCGGTTCTGCGAGGTGGCACGTCATGCGGGCGGCGTACCGTATGGCCGCGGAAGCAGGTACCGTTGAAGCTCTACGGACCGGTCTCTTTGAGGAGAGCCCGTTCCGAATCATGAACGCGTGTCAAGACTCTGGGGCCGTCGAGCCCCGTCACCGAGGGGGTCGAGCCATGGGGCGCGGCCGGGCCAAGGCCAAGCAGACGAAGGTCGCCCGCCAGCTGAAGTACAACAGCGGCGGGACTGACCTGTCGCGTCTGGCCAACGAGCTGGGCGCTTCGACTTCGAGTCCGATTTCGAGCCAGCCGCCGAACGGTGAGCCGTTCGAGGACGACGAGGACGACGACCCGTACGCCCGCTATGCGGAGCTGTACAACGAGGACGAGGGCGACGAGGACGAGGACGAGTCCGGTCCGTCATCCCAGCGCCGCGGCGCTTGACGCTCACACTGAAACCCGGTCCGGGGCTCGTCCCCGGACCGGGTTCTGTGCTGTTCAGCTCGCGTAGTCGTTCACCAGCGCGGCGCCGGAGGTGTGCTCACCACGCTCGGTGACCGTTCCCGCGACCCAGGCGTCGACACCGCGGTCGGCAAGGGTCGTCAGGGCCACGTCGACCGACTCCTCGGGGACGACGGCGATCATGCCGACTCCCATGTTGAGGGTCTTCTCCAGCTCCAGCCGCTCGACCTGGCCCGCGCTGCCGACCAGGTCGAAGACGGCGCCGGGCGCCCAGGTGGACCGGTCGACGACCGCGTGCAGACCGTCCGGGATCACCCGGGCGAGATTGGCCGCGAGTCCGCCGCCGGTGATGTGGCTGAAGGCGTGGACCTCGGCGGTACGGGTCAGCGCCAGGCAGTCCAGCGAGTAGATCTTGGTGGGCTCCAGCAGTTCCTCGCCGAGGGTGCGGCCGAACTCCGGGACCTCCCGGTCCAGGGACCAGCCGGCCTTGTCGAAGACCACGTGCCGGACCAGCGAGTACCCGTTCGAGTGAAGGCCCGAGGACGCCATGGCGATCAGCGCGTCCCCCGTACGGATGCGATCCGCGCCCAGCAGCCGGTCGGCCTCCACGACACCCGTGCCCGCGCCGGCGACGTCGAAGTCGTCCGGACCGAGCAGACCGGGGTGCTCGGCGGTCTCGCCGCCCACCAGCGCACAGCCGGCGAGGACACAGCCCTCGGCGATGCCCTTGACGATCGCGGCGACCCGCTCCGGGTGGACCTTGCCGACGCAGATGTAGTCCGTCATGAACAGCGGCTCGGCACCGCAGACGACGATGTCGTCCATGACCATGGCGACCAGGTCGTGGCCGATCGTGTCGTACACGCCCATCTGGCGCGCCAGGTCGACCTTCGTGCCGACGCCGTCGGTGGCGGAGGCGAGCAGCGGGCGCTCGTAGCGCTTGAGGGCCGAGGCGTCGAAGAGTCCGGCGAAGCCGCCGATGCCACCGAGCACCTCGGGGCGGCGGGTCTTCCTCACCCACTCCTTCATCAGCTCGACGGCGCGGTCACCCGCCTCGATGTCGACGCCTGCGCTTTTGTAGGAGGTCGTCGCGGAGGCACCAGCAGTCTCAGACATTGCCAAGGACTTTCGTGTCGTGGAACGGGGCCGTCAGGGGCGACGGAGCGCGTCGGCGGCGTCGGCTCCGCCCGCCAGCTCGGTCTCCAGCAGCTGCTTGCCGAGCAGCTCGGGGTCGGGCAGCGCCATCGGGTACTCGCCGTCGAAGCAGGCGCGGCACAGATTCGGCTTGGCGATGGTCGTCGCCTCGATCATGCCGTCGAGGGAGATGTACGCCAGGGAGTCGGCGCCGAGGGAGGCGCCGATCTCGTCGATGGTCATGCCGTTGGCGATGAGCTCGGCGCGCGTGGCGAAGTCGATACCGAAGAAGCAGGGCCACTTCACCGGCGGCGAGGAGATCCGCACATGGACCTCGGCGGCGCCCGCCTCGCGGAGCATCCGGACCAGCGCGCGCTGGGTGTTGCCGCGGACGATCGAGTCGTCGACGACCACCAGGCGCTTGCCCTTGATGACTTCCTTGAGGGGATTGAGCTTGAGGCGGATGCCGAGCTGGCGGATGGTCTGCGAGGGCTGGATGAAGGTCCGGCCGACGTAGGCGTTCTTGACGAGACCGGAGCCGTAGGGGATGCCGGAGGCCTCGGCGTACCCGACGGCCGCCGGAGTGCCGGACTCGGGCGTCGCTATGACCAGATCGGCCTCGGCAGGCGCTTCCTTGGCGAGGCGGCGACCCATCTCGACCCGGGACAGATAGACGTTGCGTCCCGCGATGTCGGTGTCGGGGCGAGCCAGGTAGACATACTCGAAGACACAGCCCTTGGGCTTCGCTTCTGCGAATCGCGAGGTGCGGACACCCTGCTCGTCGATCGCGATCATCTCGCCCGGCTCGATCTCGCGGACGAAGCTCGCACCGCAGATGTCGAGGGCCGCGCTCTCGGAGGCGACCACCCAGCCGCGCTCCAGCCGACCGAGGACCAGGGGGCGGATGCCCTGCGGGTCACGGGCGGCGTAGAGGGTGTGCTCGTCCATGAAGACGAGGGAGAAGGCGCCACGGACCTCGGGGAGGACCTTGGCGGCCGCCTCCTCGATGGTGAGCGGCTTGCCGTCGTCGTCGGTCTGCCCGGCGAGCAGAGCGGTGACGAGGTCGGTGTCGTTGGTGGCGGCTACCTGGGTGGCCCGGCCGTCCTTTCGGGGCAGGCCCGCGACCATCTCGGCGAGCTGCGCCGTGTTGACCAGGTTGCCGTTGTGGCCGAGCGCGATCGACCCGTGGGCGGTGGCCCGGAAGGTCGGCTGGGCGTTCTCCCACACGGAGGCCCCGGTGGTCGAGTAGCGGGCGTGACCGACCGCGATATGACCGCGCAGGGAGCCGAGAGAAGTCTCGTCGAAGACCTGGGAAACGAGGCCCATGTCCTTGAAGACGAGGATCTGGGAGCCATTGCTGACCGCGATACCCGCGGATTCCTGGCCCCGATGTTGAAGGGCATAGAGCCCGAAGTACGTGAGCTTGGCGACCTCTTCACCCGGAGCCCAGACACCGAAGACGCCGCAAGCGTCCTGGGGGCCCTTCTCACCGGGGAGCAGGTCGTGGTTGAGTCGTCCGTCACCACGTGGCACGGCACCGAGTGTAGGCGAGATCGACCACTGGTCCGAATTGGGTACGGGTCAAGATTGCGCCCTGCGGGCTCGGAGCTTCACACAAAAGCCGCGTAATGAGGCCTTTGGGCGGTCCTACGGGGGCCCCGGCGGGGTGCCGGGGCGTGCCGCATGTCACTCTCCGCACTGTGTTGCCCGGGGGCGCCGCCCGCTCAGGACGCGGTCGCCACGAGTCCCTTGCCGTCGGCCGCCGTGATGCGCAGGCTCCGCTGGTCGAGCACGTACGACACCTTCCCCTGGAGCACCTTGCCCAGCTCCCCCTCCAGCGTCATCTGCGGCGGGGGACACATCCTGCGGGTGGTGGCGAGCCTGCCGAAGGTGATCGTCGACGCGGACTCGGACACCTCGGCCGTGCCGGTGAAGGTGTTGCAGCCGAGACCGCCCCGCGCGGAACCGTCCTTGCCGAGGACGAGATACGCCCGCTTCTCCGTGCCGGCCGGCAGCGAGGCCGCCGTATCGCCCTTGAGCAGCGAGGTGACGGTCCACGTGGTGCCGTACAGCGGGGCGCGCTTCTGCTCGGTCAGGGCGATGGAGTCGCCCTTCGCCGTCGTCAGGGTGAGCACTCCGCCCTTGATGCCGGCCTTGAGCTTCCCCGAGAAGGTCGTGCTCATCGCGCGCTCGAACGCGTCGACGTCCTTGCCGCAGCCCATCTCGGTCCGGCTGGCCCGACCGACGGTGAGCGTGTCACCGTCGACGGTGACGTCCGCGCCGAAGTGGTTGCAGCCGAAGTTGCCCTCGGCGCGGCCCTTGGTGTCGATCCGGACATGGGCGCCTTCGGGGGCGGCCGTCTTCTCCCCGCCTACGGTCACGCTGTCGACGGACCAGTGCACTCCGGTGACGGGGACTTCGGACCGTACGGAGGCGCCCCCGCTGCCCGACCCCTGCTCCGTGCCGCAGGCGGTCAGCGTGAGGACGGCGGTCAGCACAGCCGTACCGGGAACGATCAGCTTGGTTCGCATGTCGGTCTGACGGTACCGCTGTGACTGCGGTTCCCTCAGGCAAGAAGCGGCAGCAGTCCCGAAATGTCGGCGCGTTCACCACTGGCGCTCACCCGGGCGGCGGCGACCGCCTCGTCCCACCCCGTGCGGCCCGTCGCCAGCCGGACCCAGGTGAGCGGGTCGGTCTCGACGACGTTCGGCGGGGTGCCCCGGGTGTGCCGGGGGCCCTCGACACACTGCACCACCGCGTACGGCGGGATCCGCACCTCCACCGATCCGCCCGGCGCCTTCACGGCGAGCGCGTCCGCGAGCAGCCGGACGCAGGCGGCGAGCGCCTGGCGCTCGAAGGGGATGTCGCGTCCGGTGGCGGCGATCAAGTCGTCGGTGTGGACGATCAGTTCGACGGTGCGGGTGACCAGGTGGTCACCGAGCCGCATCGCCCCCCGCCGCGTCGGGACGAGGCGGTCGTCGGCCGTATGCGCCAGGGTGTCGGCGAGATCACGCGCGGTCGTGTCGTACAGCTCGCCCAGGGCGTCCGCGGTGAGGGCGGTCACGGCGGGCTCACGCGCGCTGCTGTCGATCGCCGCGGCCTGTTCGTCCGCGCCGAATGGCCAGTCCAGCAGGGCGACTTCCTGCTTCGGCGGTTCCGGCTGGGAGACGGCGCGCGCAGTGGCGCCCGCACAGAGCGCGATGTGGGCGGCGAGATCGCGGACGCTCCCACCCCCGGAAGGCACCCCCGGCTGAGAGCCGCGCGAGGTCGGGGCCGCCAGTTCCTCGGGGGTCAGCGCCGCCACCGCCTCCCGCATATGACCGAACTGCGCGAGGACCGCGGCGCGGATCTTGACGGAGTCATAGCTGCGTGCGCGGGCGCGCTTCCTGGCCGGTGGCATGGGGTGAGGCTAGCGCTGTGGCCGGTTCCGCCTGGCAGGGGCGGGGGCCCGGGCAGAGGATGAGAAGGAGCAGCGGTGCGGGCCTACGGGCGTATCGCGTTACCGGCTGACGTACGGGCAACGAAGGGCGTGAGACAACCATGGCTGAGCACCCGGACAGCGCTCTCGTACGACGGGGTTACGAGGCGTTCGGCAGAGGCGACCGGGACACCCTCGCCTCCCTCATGACGGCGGACGTCGTCCACCACGTCCCCGGGAACGGTCCGATCTCCGGCCATCACAAGGGACGCGAGGCCGTGCTCGATCTGTACCGAAGAGTCGCCGAGCTGGCCCACGGCACCTATCGGATCGAACCCAGGATGGTGGCCGCGGACGGCCGGGGGCACGTGATCGCCTTCCACCGGGCCTACGCCGAGGGCCCCGACCGCGGGATCGAGATGAGCAACGGGATGTTCTTCACGATCGTCGGCGGGAAGATCTCCGACATCGACGAGTGCATCGAGGACATCGACGAGTCGGACGCCTTCTGGAACACGGTGATCTGAGCGGTCCACGCGGGCACGGGCGCGCTCAGGGCGTCGTCGCCCCGCCCCGTGGTGTGCAGCCAGCCGGCGGCGTCAGGTCCGCACACGACGAAGCCCCCGCCCGGACCGCGTCCGAACGGGGGCTGTCTCCGTCGTTGACCGCTCAGGCGAGCAGCGCCGGAATGGTCTCCTCGTGCGCCGTGCGCAGCTCGCTCAGCGGGATGCCGAACTCGCCCTGCACCTCCACCGCGTCCCCGTCGACGACACCGATCCTCGTCGCCGGCAGACCCCGCGCCCCGCACATGTCCGTGAAGCGGAGCTCCTCGCTGCGCGGCACCGCGACGACCGCGCGGCCCGCGGACTCGCTGAACAGGAAGGTGAACGCGTCAAGGCCGTCCGGCACGACCAGCCGGGCACCCTTGCCGCCGCGCAGGCAGGACTCGGTGACCGCCTGGATCAGACCGCCGTCCGACAGGTCGTGCGCCGCGTCGACCATGCCGTCGCGGGACGCCGAGATCAGGATCTCGGCGAGCAGCCGCTCCCGCTCCAGGTCGACCTTCGGCGGCAGACCGCCGAGGTGGTCGTGGACCACCTGCGACCAGGCCGAGCCGCCGAACTCCTCGCGGGTGTCGCCCAGCAGGTAGAGCAGCTGGCCCTCTTCGGCGAACGCGATCGGCGTACGGCGCGTGACGTCGTCGATCACACCCAGGACCGCCACGACCGGCGTCGGGTGGATCGCCGTCTCGCCCGTCTGGTTGTAGAGCGAGACATTGCCGCCGGTCACCGGGGTGCCGAGGGTCTGGCAGGCGTCCGCGAGACCACGGGTGGCCTCGGCGAACTGCCACATGACGGCCGGGTCCTCGGGCGAGCCGAAGTTCAGGCAGTCGGAGACCGCGAGCGGCTTGGCACCGGACGCGGCCACGTTGCGGTACGCCTCGGCCAGCGCGAGCTGAGCGCCCGTGTACGGGTCGAGCTTGGCGTAGCGGCCGTTGCCGTCCGTCGCGACCGCGACACCGAGGTTGGTGTCCGGGTCGATACGGACCATGCCGGAGTCGTCGGGCTGGGCGAGGACGGTGTTGCCCTGCACGAAGCGGTCGTACTGGTCCGTGATCCAGGACTTCGACGCCTGGTTCGGGGAGGCGACGAGCTTCAGGACCTGCTCGCGCAGCTCCTCGCCGCCGGCCGGACGCACCAGCTTGCCGGCGTCGTCCGCCTGCAGCGCGTCCTGCCAGTCGGGACGGGCGTAAGGCCGCTCGTACACCGGACCCTCGTGGGCGACGGTCCGCGGCGGCACGTCGACGATCTGCTCGCCGTGCCAGAAGATCTCCAGCCGCTCGCCTTCGGTCACCTCACCGATGACGGTGGCGATGACGTCCCACTTCTCGCAGATCTCCATGAAGCGGTCGACGTACCGCGGCTCGACGATCGCGCACATCCGCTCCTGCGACTCGCTCATGAGGATCTCCTCGGGCGAGAGGGTCGCGTCGCGCAGCGGCACGGTGTCGAGCTCGACCCGCATACCGCCGGAGCCGGCGCTCGCCAGCTCGGAGGTGGCGCAGGACAGACCGGCACCGCCGAGGTCCTGGATGCCGGCGACCAGCTTCTCCTGGAAGACCTCCAGGGTGCACTCGATGAGGAGCTTCTCCTGGAAGGGGTCGCCGACCTGGACGGCGGGGCGCTTGGCCGGCTTCGTGTCGTCGAAGGTCTCGGAGGCGAGCACGGACACGCCGCCGATGCCGTCGCCGCCGGTGCGGGCGCCGTACAGGATGACCTTGTTGCCCTCGCCGGACGCCTTCGCGAGGTGGATGTCCTCGTGCTTCATCACACCCACGCACAGGGCGTTGACCAACGGGTTGCCCTGGTAGCAGGAGTCGAAGACGACCTCGCCGCCGATGTTCGGCAGACCCAGGCAGTTGCCGTAGCCGCCGACGCCCGCGACCACGCCCGGCAGGACGCGCTTGGTGTCGGGGTGGTCGGCGGCGCCGAAGCGCAGCGGGTCCATCACGGCGACCGGACGGGCACCCATGGCGAGGATGTCGCGGACGATGCCGCCGACGCCGGTGGCCGCGCCCTGGTAGGGCTCGATGTAGCTGGGGTGGTTGTGCGACTCGACCTTGAAGGTGACCGCGTAACCCTGGCCGACGTCCACGACACCGGCGTTCTCGCCGATGCCGACGAGGAGGGCGTCGTTCTCGGGGGCCTTCTCGCCGAACTGGCGCAGATGGACCTTGCTGCTCTTGTACGAGCAGTGCTCGGACCACATGACGGAGTACATCGCGAGCTCGGCGCCGGTCGGGCGGCGGCCGAGGATCTCGCGGATCCGCGCGTACTCGTCCTCCTTGAGGCCGAGCTCCTTCCAGGGCTGCTCGACCTCGGGCGTCTCAGTGGCGTGCTTGACGGTGTCGAGAGTCATGCGGCGACCAGCCTCTTGATGATCGAGGTGAAGAACCCGAGGCCGTCCGTGCCGCCGGTGCCGATCAGCGGCTCCACGGCGTGCTCGGGGTGCGGCATCAGGCCGACGACGTTGCCCGCGGCGTTGGTGATGCCGGCGATGTCGCGCAGTGAGCCGTTCGGGTTCATGTCGAGGTAGCGGAACGCGACCCGGCCCTCGGCCTCGAGCTCGTCGAGGACGTGCTCGTCGGCGACGTAGCGGCCGTCCATGTTCTTCAGCGGGACGGAGATCTCCTGGCCCTGCTCGTAGTCGGCGGTCCAGGCCGTCCCGGCGTTCTCCACCCGCAGCTTCTGGTCGCGGCAGATGAAGTGCAGATGGTTGTTCCTCAGCATCGCGCCCGGCAGCAGATGGGCCTCGGTGAGGATCTGGAAGCCGTTGCAGATGCCGAGGACCGGCATGCCGGCCTTCGCCTGGTCGATGAGCGTCTCCATCACCGGCGAGAAGCGCGAGATGGCTCCGGCCCGCAGGTAGTCGCCGTAGGAGAAGCCGCCCGCGAGGACGACCGCGTCGACCTGCTTGAGGTCCTTGTCACGGTGCCAGAGCGAAACGGGCTCGGCGCCGGCGAGGCGGACGGCACGCAGTGCGTCCTGGTCGTCGAGCGTTCCAGGAAAGGTGACGACTCCGATACGAGCGGTCACGACTCCACCTTTACGACGAAGTCCTCGATGACGGTGTTCGCGAGGAACGTTTCGGCCATCTCATGGATACGGGCGAGGGCGGCATCGTCGACCGGACCCTCCACCTCGAGTTCGAAGCGCTTTCCCTGACGTACGTCCGCGATCCCCTCGAAGCCCAGGCGGGGCAGTGCGCGCTGCACCGCCTGGCCCTGCGGGTCGAGGATCTCCGGCTTGAGCATGACGTCGACTACGACGCGTGCCACTGGCACTCCCGGTGGTGTGGTGCTGAAGGCGGTTCCCTCAGCGTACCCGTCCGGAAAATCTACGCGCATAGATATACGAAGAAGCCCCGGGGAAAATCCAGAGAAAACCCACTCGGCCCCATTGTCGATGACACGCTGAGGCAATTAGCAGGGCTTCACAATGCGACACCGATCGCTGTACAAAGGAATACAGCGGAAAGCAGCATTGCCCCGCCGTAGCCGGAATTATCGGTATCGCCGCACGTCAGCACCGGCCCATCCGGTCAGGCGCGGCGAAACCGCAGGAAAGGACCTATATCCGTGGCTCAGCGTGTAGTGGTCGCCCTCTTCGACGACATCGACGGCGGAGAAGCAGCGGAAACGGTCAAGTTCGGCCTGGACGGGAAGTCGTACGAGATCGACCTCAATCCCGCCAATGCAAAGAAACTGCGCAAGGTCCTCGCCCCCTACATGGCGGCGGGACGCAAGGCGGCGAAGCACTCGGGCAAGGTGCGCAAGGAGTACCGGCACACCACCCTCGAGCCGGACCCGGCGGCCGTCCGCGCCTGGGCCCAGTCGAACAAGATGGACGTGCCGGCCCGCGGCCGGATCCCCAAGCGGGTCTACGAGGCGTTCCGCCAGGCGGGCTGAACAAGCCGGACCGAACACGAGCACGTCCGCGGGCGGCCCACCTGCGAGGCGGCCGAACGGCACCCCTCGCGAACCGAGTTGCACGGCACCCCCGCAGGTGGGCTAGAGTCTGGACCACGCCGAGGGGCGAGGCCGACAGGCCTAACCTCACGGAGCGTGCGGGTGTAGTTCAGTAGTAGAACAGCCCTCTTCCAGAGGGAAGGCGCAGTGTGCAATTCCTGTCACCCGCTCCGCACCAGGTAAACGACCACCCCGGTGGATCGGGTACAGTGGTGCACGCACCGCCCAGTGAAAGCTGAGCGGCAGCAGTGCGGACGTGGCTCAGTTGGTAGAGCATCACCTTGCCAAGGTGAGGGTCGCGAGTTCGAATCTCGTCGTCCGCTCAGAAGAACGAGGCCCCGGTCATGACGACCGGGGCCTTCGTCGTATGCATATCGCCCGCCGCATATCGCCGCGCTCCGGCCATTCACCGCCGCCGTCATCCGCACCGCCGGCACCGACCGTTCGTCCCGCGCCCCACTGACATTTGTCATGAGCGTCGATGACAGCGTGCACTGCCCGCCACCCTGGATGCGGGGAAGCCTGGAAGCATGGCCAACGAGGGTTTTGTGATCGAGGCCGGTGAGCTGCGCCGCAGCTACGCCGGAGGGTTCGAGGCCGTGAGTGGAATCACGTTCTCCGTGGCACGGGGTGAGCTGTTCGCGCTGCTCGGCACGAACGGGGCGGGCAAGACGTCCACCGTCGAGTTGCTGGAGGGCCTGGCCGCACCCAGCAGCGGCACCGTACGGGTGCTCGGCCACGACCCGTACCGCGAACGCGCCGCCGTGCGCCCCCGGACCGGGGTGATGCTCCAGGAGGGCGGCTTCCCCTCCGATCTGACGGTCGTCGAGACCGTACGGATGTGGGCGGGATGCACCAGCGGCGCCCGCCCGCCGGAGGAGGCCCTCGAACTCGTGGGCCTCGGGCAGCGGTCGGGCGTACGCGTCAAGCAGCTCTCCGGGGGCGAACGACGGCGGCTCGATCTGGCCCTCGCCCTGCTCGGCCGGCCCGAGGTGCTCTTCCTCGACGAACCGACGACGGGGCTCGACGCGGAAGGCCGCCAGGACACCTGGCGGTTGGTACGGGAGCTGCGGGACGCCGGTACGACCGTCCTGCTCACCACGCACTACATGGAAGAGGCGGAAGCGCTCGCCGACCGGCTGGCGATCATGCACCGGGGCCGCATCGTCACCACCGGCACCCCGGCCGAAGTGTCGTCCTCACGCCCGGCCCGCATCCGCTTCCTGCTCCCCGTGGACGTCCCGGCGGCACGGCTGCCGATAGCGCTGCGGGCAGCGGCCGAAGGGCGGCGGATCGGGATCCGGACCCACCGGCTGCAGCGGGACCTCGGTGAACTGCTGCGCTGGGCCGAGGACTCCGGGGTGGAGCTGGAAGGGCTGGACGCCCGCTCGGCCACCCTCGAGGAGGCCTTCCTCGACATCGCGCGGTCGGCCACGGGCGAAGAACTGGCAGGTGCACGGTGAACACGACCACCACGGCAGGACGGCTGGCCGCGCTCGGACGGGCCGAACTGACCCTGCTCGTACGCAACAGGACGGCACTGTTCGTCGCCCTGCTGATGCCCGTGGGCATGGTGGGTGCACTGCGGTCCGCCCTCGAGCCGGAGCACCTCGAAGGCTCCGGGATGCGGCTCGGCGACGCCCTGCTGAGCGGCGGGATCGGCATGGTGCTGATCCTCGTGGTGTACCTCAACCTCACCTCCGCGCTGGTGGCACGGCGCGAGGACCTGGTGCTCAAGCGGCTGCGCACGGGCGAGGTGTCCGATCCGGAGATCTTCGGCGGAACGGCCCTGCCGGCCGCCGTGCTGGCCGTCGCCCAGTGCGCGGTGCTGGTCGTCGCGGGCGCGGCGTTGCTCGGCACGGATCCGCCGCGGCGTCCCGAACTGCTGGTGGCCGGCGTGCTGGTGGGCACCGTGCTGATGACGGCACTGGCCGCCGTCACCTCCTCGGTCACCCGCACCGTGGAGAGCGCACAGCTCACCACGGCGCCGCTGTTCCTGATCTCGGCGTTCGGCTCGGGACTGTTCATCCCCCTCGAAGCGCTCCCCGACCGGCTGGCGTCGGTCTGCGAACTGCTGCCGATGACCGGGGTGATGCGGCTGGTGGAGGCGGGGCTGCTGGGCACTTCCGACACCGCCGGACTGATGCGCGCCGCCCTGAACGTGATGGTCTGGACCGCGCTCTCGGTGTTTGCTGTGCGTCGGTGGTTCCGCTGGGAACCACGGCGGTAGGCGTGGAGCGAGGGGGCCGATGTCCAGACTGACAGGGTGGTGGACCCGCCGGGGGAGCGCGGCGAAGGTCGAGCTGTACACCCGCTGGTCGTTCCACTCGTTCGTCCTGGTCGAGGTGGTCACGATCGGGCTCGCCACCGTGGGGCACCAGGGCCCCTGGCCGCTCAGTCTCCCCGTGACGCTGCTGGTCTGCGTCCACGCCGTGCTCTGCGGAGTGCTCTCGTCCCGGGCCCTGGACTGGAAGCTGGGCCGGCGCCCGCGCCCGGTCCGTACGGCGCTCGCACTGGCGGCACTGACCGCCGCGGGAACACTCGCCGTGCTGCTGCTGGGCGCGACGGGGCCGATCGAGGACTCCGCCGCGGCCACCCTGACCGTGGGCCTCAACGGCTTCGGCTGCGGCACCCTGGTGCTGTGTCTGAGCAGGGCCCGGCACATGGTCCATCTCGTCCTGGCCGCCACGGCCGGTGCGACGGTGGCGGCCCTCGCGCTCGCGATGCCCGCTCCCGAAGCCGTCGGCTTCGGCGTCGGCACCCTCATCGCGAGCTCTCTCATCGCCTTCACCTGCGGATTCTCCGCATGGCTGGTGAACGCCGTATGGGAGCTGGACCGCTCCAAGGAACTCCGGGCCCGGCTGGCCGTCGCCGAGGAACGGCTGCGCTTCGGACGGGATCTGCACGATGTGATGGGCCGCAATCTCGCGGTGATCGCCCTGAAGAGCGAGCTGGCCGTGCAGCTGGCGCACCGCGGCGCGACGGAGCAGGCACGGGCGCAGATGACCGAGGTGCAGCGGATCGCCCGTGAGTCGCAACGGGAGGTACGGGATGTCGTGCGCGGCTATCGCGAGGCGGATCTGCCCACCGAACTGGAGGGGGCACGGGGTGTGTTGACGGCCGCCGGCATCAGCTGCCGGATCTCCTCCCAGGACGCGGACACGCCTGGCGCCGGTCTGCCGCCGGACGTCCAGTCGGCCTTGGCGTGGGTGGTGCGGGAGGCGACGACGAACGTCCTGCGGCACGGTGACGCGGGACGCTGCACGATCCGCCTGGGCGTGACCGACGGCTCCGCGGTACTGACGGTCGAGAACGACGGTGTGGATCGCGGTGTCAGCAGGGCCGTGGACGAGGGCATGGACGCGGGCGTGGAGCAAGCCGTGGACGCGGGCGTGCGCGGGGGTGCGCACACCGATGTGGCCGACGACGCGAGCGGGGGCGCGAACGCCGGTGGCGGGGCCGTACGGGACGCGGCCGGTCCGGGCTCGCGACAGGGCACGGGGCTCGCGGGTCTGCGGGAGCGTCTGGCCGTGCTGGACGGCACGCTGGACGCCGGCCGTGGGGCCGGAGGCCGCTTCCGGCTGACCGCACGGGTGCCGCTGCCGTCGCGGGACACCGAGGTCACGGCCGACCCGCGGGGGGACCGTGCCACCGGTCACGCGACGGTTCCGGCAGGACGCAAACGGAAGCGGTACGACGAGACGGGAGCACCGGGGGCGGCCGGCGCGGGAGGACAGCTGTGAGCCATGACCGAGTGCGGGTGCTGCTCGCCGACGACGAGCATCTGATCCGGGGGGCGCTCGCGGCCCTGCTCGCCCTCGAGGACGACCTGGTCGTCGTCGCCGAGGCCGCCTCCGGCCCCGAGGCCCTCGCCATGGCCCGGGCGCACCGCCCCGACGTCGCGGTGCTGGATCTGCAGATGCCGGGCGCCGACGGAGTGAGGGTGGCCACAACGCTGCGCACCGAGGTGCCGGAGTGCCGGACCATGATCGTCACCAGTCATGGCCGCCCGGGACATCTGAAGCGGGCCCTGGCGGCCGGGGTGCGCGGCTTCGTCCCCAAGACCGTGAGCGCCCGGCGGCTCGCCGAGATCATCCGCACCGTCCATGCGGGAAACCGCTATGTGGATCCGGAGTTGGCCGCCGATGCGATCTCCGCCGGGGACTCGCCGCTGACGGCCCGCGAGGCCGAGGTCCTGGAGCTGGCCGGGGACGGCGCCCCCATCGCGGAGATCGCCGAGCGGGCCGCACTGTCCCAGGGGACCGTCCGTAACTATCTGTCGTCGGCGGCCTCGAAGCTGGGTGCCGAGAACCGGCATGCCGCGGTGCGTCTCGCACGCGAGCGAGGTTGGGTATAGTGGCCTCTGCGCCACGGCGCATGCGGACGTAGCTCAGTTGGTAGAGCGCAACCTTGCCAAGGTTGAGGTCGCGAGTTCGAGCCTCGTCGTCCGCTCGGAAAAGAAGCCCCCGGCCCATCGGCCGGGGGCTTTTTCGTGCCGTCGACCGGGCGGCTTGTGCTGTGGCCGGGGTTTCTGATGGATCTCCGCTTGGGGGAGTGCCGGCCGGAAGCCCTCGTACTGGACGTACTTGGGCTTTCGGCCGGTGCGGCGAGTGGGGGTACCTCCCACGCCCTGAGGCCGTGGGGCGTGCCAGGGCGTCGCGACGCCGCGGAGATCCGTCAGAAGCCCCCTAGCTAGGACCAGCGGATGCCGGTCAGCAGCTCGTACGCCTCCGCGTACTTGGCGCGGGTCGCGTCCACGACGTCCTGCGGCAGCGGGGGCGGTGGCTGCTCGCTCTTGCGGTCCCAGCCGGAGGCACCCGAGGTCAGCCAGTCCCGTACGAACTGCTTGTCGTACGACGGCTGGGCACGGCCGGGCTGCCATGCGTCGGCGGGCCAGAAGCGCGAGGAGTCCGGAGTCAGCACCTCGTCGGCGATGACGAGCTCGCCGTCCCCGCCGTCCCCGGTGCGGGTGAAGCCGAACTCGAACTTGGTGTCCGCGAGGATGATCCCCCGCTCACGGGCGATGTCCCGGGCGCGACCGTAGACCGCGAGGGTCTTCTGGCGCAGCAGGGCGGCGGTCTCCGCACCGATCCGGTGGGCGACCTCCTCGTACGAGACGTTCTCGTCGTGATCGCCGACGGCGGCCTTGGTGGCGGGGGTGAAGATCGGGGCGGGGAGCTCGGAACCGTCCACCAGTCCCTCGGGTAGGGCGAGGCCGCAGACGGTGCGGGAGTCGTTGTACTCGACCAGACCGGAGCCGGTGAGATAGCCCCGGGCCACGCATTCGACCTGCACCATGTCCAGGGCCTTGCAGACGAGCGTGCGCCCCTCCCAGTCGGCGGGCGCCCCGGGCGGAAGATCGGTGGAGAGCACATGGTTGGGGACGAGGTCCTCGAGGCGCTCGAACCACCAGAGGGAGAGCTGGGTGAGGATGCGCCCCTTGTCGGGGATCTCGGTCGGCAGCACCCAGTCGTACGCGGAGATCCGGTCGCTCGCGACCATCACGAGGTCGCCCGCCTCGGTCTCGTAGAGGTCACGCACCTTGCCCGTGTGCAGATGCACCAGACCTGGCACCTGCAGCGGTTCGGGCTTTTCGACGAATCCGGACACGGTTCCTCCCCGTGGTTCTGTCCCAACGGCTCCGATTCTTCCGCATCGGGGGCGCAGTGCCGGGCAGGGGGGCCGTCTCGTGTGGGTCAGAGGTACGGCGCCGCCCCCTGCACGGGCCGCGGGACGGGTCGGGCAGCGGTGTGCGGCCCGGTCTGCTGCGGGCGCGGTGGACCGGTCCGGCCGGTCGCCCCCGGGCGGTCCCGCCCGGTCAGTCGCGCTTGCAGATGCGGTCGAGGAGATTGGCGGTGGCGCGCTGGACGCGGGCGTCCACGTGCCCGGGGCGGTCGAGGGCCGGAGACCAGGCGAAGGTGCCGGAGGCGAAGACCAGTGCACCCGAAGGGGCACGGTAGAGGGAGGTCTCCTGGTGCCGGACGGCGCCGTCGCCGTCCCGGTAGGGCGAGTGGGCCAGCAGGATGCGGCCGCAGTGCTCGGGTAGCGGGGTGCGCGGGAAGTAGCGGTCGGCCTCGCCGGCGACCAGCCCGGGGATCTCGTCGCCGTCGCCCGCTCCGGTCGCCTCCCACAGCCAGTGGTCCGCGTTGCGCACTACCAAGGGGTGCGGCTCGGGGACGCGGCCCGCGTACTGGATGCCGAGCAGCTGCTGCTCCGCCCGGTCCACCTCGCGCCACAGGGCGGGGCGGCCCGGGCCGCGGCGCTTGCGGCACGTCAGCAGCCGGTCGGGTACACCGGACGCCGACGGGCCCAGCTCGACCTGCCAGTACATGGTGTTGGCGGAGAGGAAGACGAGGGACGTGCCGTGGTCGCGGGCGCACTCGACGGTGCGGCGCATCGGCGCGGACCAGTATTCGTCGTGGCCGGGGAAGACCAGGCCCCGGTAGCGGGTCGGGTCGACCCGGCCGGCGTGCAGATCCCGGGTGTCGGCGTAGGCGAGGTGGTAGCCGTAGCGCTCGGCCCAGCGGATGAAGTCGTAGGCGTGCCCGACGTGGAGGGGGAGGCCGGCGCCCGCGTAGGGACGGTCGAAGGACACGGTGGTGGCGGCATCCTCCTCGCCGAGGAGCCGGCCGTGCTCGTCCCAGGCGTGGTAGAGGCTGGCGCCGGTCCGGCCGTCCTCCGGATAGAGGTTGTACGCCTGCCAGGTGATGTCGGGGAGCAGCAGGAGCAGATCGGCCGGATCGCTGTCGCGGACGGTGAAGGGGATGTGGGAGCGATAGCCGTCGGCGGTCGTGAGGACTGCGACGTACGCCCCGATCGACCAGTACGACGGGACCTGGAGGCGCCAGGAGAGCCACCAGTGGTGGCAGGAAACCGTCCGGTCGGCGGTGAGGGGGGCCGGCTGGACGATGCCGGAGAGACGGGGGCTGGTGGTGATCTTGGATGCGCCGTCCCCGCCGTAGTGGCCGATGCGGTAGACGTCCACGGAGAACTGCTGCGGTGGATCGACCGTCACATGGAAGTCGATGGCCTCGCCCGGGGCCACCGCCCCGCCGGAGGCGAAGCCCTTGATCTGGCGGCGGACGTCGTCGGCGGTACGGGGACGTCCTCGGGTGCTGTCGCCACGGCCCGGGTCGGGGTCCGCGTACCAGGGCACGACCTGGCCCGCGTCGTCGAAGTACTGCTCGCTGCCGCGCAACCAGGGCAGCGGACCCTGTCCGAAGGGATCGGAAACGGCATGGGCGAGGGCGCCCGATTCCCATCGCCGGATCTGCTCCGCCCCCATGTCGCGCCCCTCCTCCGGTCGCCCGGCCACTCTTTTGATGAAGACGCCTGCCGCTACGGCACGGCCGTTGTCGGCGCCCTCCCCAGCACATCACATAACGCACGCACTCCGTCACCGTTCGTCGCGAATTAACGTGAACGGAATGCGCCATTCCTGGCGGGGGCTGGCCGCCTGGTTCCGGCGGGGTCGCTTCGCGGGGTCGCCGCCGGGACACGGCCGCGGCCAAGGACCGCGTTCACACCAGCCGGACGGGCTTTTCGGGCCGGACGCCCACCGCCGCGAACCAGTCGCGCAACGGCTCGGGGTCACCGTCCTCGACCAGGCTCAGCACCCGGCCGCCCAGATCAGCGCTGCGCTCGCCACCGATGAGCAGGGCGGGGCCGTCGAGCCAGTCGAGCCCCGGCGCGGCACCGGCGGTGTCGACGGCCGCGCAGCAGACCATGGCGATGACATGGTCAGCGAGCAGCTCACGGGCGGTGCGAGGCGGCTGGAGCGGGAAGAGCGGCAGTGGTTCCGTGGCCCAGACGGGCAGGGCGTCGCCCAGCGGGTCGGCGCCGGCGGCCGTGTAGCCCGGAAGCCCCGCGGGTCCGGTGGCGCCGGCGGTCCGCTCGCGTGCCGCCTCCTCGCGGGCGACCTCCGCGCTGATCCCGGCGGCGAGTGCGCAGACCGGGGCGTCGTCGTCTTCCGTCACGGGGAACGCGTCGCCGGACGGCCCGGCCCCCGCGGACCGTGCAAAGCCGGATTCCGGCCCTGTGACGACTTCGGCGGCTTCCCCGTCCGGCAGATGGCGGGCGGGTCCGTCGGCGGGAACGCCGTCAGGGGAGTGAACACCGGCTCCCGCCAGCCCCGCGTGCACCTCGGAGAGGTAGTTCATCACCCGGGCGAGGTTCGGCCCGGCGGGCGCGGCGGCGGGGCTCACACCCATCGCGTCCAGCACTCGGTGGAGCCTGGCCGCTTCCGTACGCCACTTGCGGTCCACGACCTCCTCCGGGTACGCCTGCCAGTCCACGGGGGCCCAGTCGGCTCCGCCCTCGCCCTGACAGCCGTGGAAGAGGCGGGCGGCGAGCAGTGACGCGGCCTCGTCGACCACGCCGGGCTCCTCGAGCAGATCGCAGGCGGGTCGCTCGCCCAGCCGGGAGGCGAAGCCCTCCGCCAGCCGGTCGCGGCGGGACAGCTCGGTCAGCGCCGACACCACCCCGGCATCGAGCCGGGACGGCCAGCGCCCCATCCGCCACGCGGGCAGTGCCACCCGGGTCAGCAGCCGGTCCCACCCTGCGTAGGCGAGCCCGACCTGCTCCTGCGCCACGATCCGCAGACCGTAGTCCACGGTCTGTGCACGCTCGGACGCCGCGGCGGCGACCGCCCGCTCCATCTCGGCGGCGTGCAGGCGGCAGCTGCGCAGCAGGATCCGGGCGATGACTCCGGCCAGCGCGAGCGCCGGCCCGCGGACCGGGCCGAGGTCGGAGCGGGAGGCGGCACCGACGGCGGCGTCGAGACCGCGCACGAAACGGCGTGCCGCGGCTATGTCGGGGTGGGCGGACGGTCCTGTGCCCGCGACGACCGGTGCGAGCACGGCCCTGAGCTCGGCGACCCGCATCCACCACAGGAAGGGGGAGCCGATCACCAGCACGGGCGCGACGGGGACGCGGCCGGCACCGCCCGATATCGCCTGCGCGAGGGGCGAACCCGCGGACGGCGAGGCCCCGCCGTCCACCCGCTCCGGGCCCGTGTCCGTGCTGCGCAGGCCGACCCGTTCGCGGCCTTCCAGGATCAGCGCCCGCCACCCGGCGGCCCACCGGCTCTTCGGGTGTTTGTGGCCCTGCGCGGCGCCCTTCGTGGTCTCGGGGACCTTGGGGCGCGTCGCCGGATGCGTCCGGTCCTCGAGCCAGCTGTCGCAGTCCGGGGTGAGCGCTATCGCGGACGGCATGGGGACGTCCAGCCGGTCGGCGAGCTCCTCCACCAGCCGGTACAGATCAGGAGCCGCCTCCTCGGACAGCTCCACCGTGGGGCTGACGGCCGGCCTCGCCCGGGCGATCACCAGAGCGACGGCCGCGGCGACGAGGAGCACGACGACCGCGGCCGATGTCACCGCCAAGCGTGCGGCGTCCCAGCTTCCGCCGCCGATACGGCCCGTGGCCTCCCCGGCCAGCAGCACGACGGCGACGGCTGCGGGCAGCAGCGCGACGGCCAGTGCCCAGCTGCGGATGCGCAGCACGGCAAGGGCCCGGGCGCGGGCGGCCAGCGCGCCCGCCTCCTCGCCGATACCGGTTCCGGACACGGCCGGACTCACCCCCTCTGCCCTGCGGCGGTGTTGCTCACTCCCCCACTGTGGCACCCGCCGCAGACATCGCAATGCCGGTGGGCCAAGTGCCGGAACGCCTGCGCCGCACCCTAGTTGGGGCTGCTGCGGCCGTCATCCGTATAGCTCAGCAGTCACTCGATGGAATGGCCTTGGGCAAAGGTGATGACGGACGAGGGGGCTAAGGGCTGTCCCGGTGACAGGGCCTAAGGGCTGTGTCAGGGGTGTCTTCGGACTTCACTCCCCGGCGGCCTTGCGTGCGATGTCCGTACGGTGCTGCGAGCCGTCGAGCCGGATACGGCCGACTGCCGCATAGGCACGTGTGCGCGCCTGGGCGAGATCCTCGCCGGTCGCGGTCACCGACAGCACACGGCCTCCGGCGCTGACGATCGCCTCGCCGTCCTTCCTGGTACCGGCGTGCAGCACGTAGGCGTCCGGGGCGTCCTGCTCGGCGACCGACTGCAGTCCCTCGATCGGGTCACCGGTGCGCGGTGTGCCCGGGTAGTTGTGCGAGGCGACGACCACGGTGACGGCGGCGTCCTCACGCCAGTTGAGGGGTGGCTCGTTCTCGAGCGTGCCCCGTGCCGCGCTCAGCAGGACGCCCGCGAGGGGGGTCTTGAGGCGGGCCAGGACCACCTGGGTCTCGGGGTCACCGAAACGGGCGTTGAACTCGATCACCCGGACACCACGGCTGGTGATCGCGAGGCCCGCGTACAGCAGCCCGGAGAACGGGGTACCGCGCCGGTGCAACTCGTCCACCGTGGGCTGGAGCACGGTCTGCATGACGTCGTCGACCAGCTTCGGATCGGCCCAGGGGAGCGGGGAGTACGCACCCATGCCGCCGGTGTTCGGTCCCTGGTCGTCGTCGAGGGCCCGCTTGAAGTCCTGTGCGGGCTGCAGGGGCACCACGGTCTCGCCGTCGGTGATGGCGAAGAGGGAGACCTCGGGACCGTCGAGGTACTCCTCGATGACCACCCGTCCGCAGGCGAGCGCGTGCTCACGTGCCGCGGCCAGGTCCTCGGTCACCACGACGCCCTTGCCGGCCGCGAGGCCGTCGTCCTTGACCACATAGGGGGGCCCGAAGGCGTCCAGCGCCTCGTCGACCTCCTCGGCGGTGGTGCAGATGTAGGAGCGGGCGGTGGGCACGTTCGCGGCGGCCATGACCTCCTTGGCGAACGCCTTGGAGCCCTCGAGCTGGGCGGCCTCGCGCGACGGGCCGAAGCAGGCGATCCCCGCGTCACGCACGGCGTCGGCGACCCCGGCGACGAGGGGTGCCTCGGGGCCGACGACCACGAGGTCGGCTTCCAGCCCGGTGGCGAGCGCGGCCACGGCGTCGCCGTCGAGCGCGTCAACCGGGTGTAGTTCAGCCACCTCGGCGATTCCGGCGTTGCCGGGCGCACAGTGCAGAGCGGTGACGTCGGGGTCGAGGGACAGTGAGCGGCACAGGGCGTGTTCGCGGGCGCCGCCGCCGATGACGAGGACCTTCACGGCAGCCAGGGTAGCCCGCTCGGCTGCGCCGCCCTTGTGCGGGCCGCCGAAGCCACCACCCCTACTCGTTCGTGTATTCCTCCACGACGGTGGCACCGAGCTCCCGGACGATCAGGTCGTGGCCGGAGAGAGCGGAGTCCACGAGGTCCGGATCGTCCTCCTCCGGGATGTCGTCCTCGGGCGCCACGGCCTGGCGGCGGGCAGTGGCTCCGGGCGCCGGCGCCGCACGCAGGGCCTCGGATGCGGACGACTGCGGGCCGCCCCCGCCGGTCTGCGACGCGGGCTGGTCGGGTCGCGACGGGGCGGGCGCGGGGGTGGCCGGGGGTGCGTAGGACGGCGCTGCGGACGGCTGGCCCGGGCCGGGCCGACCGCCGTAGCCACCGCCCCCACCGGGTCCCGGGCCCGGTGACGGACCGGCGCCGCCCGACGGGTCGATGATCGCCTCGATCTTCCACTGGACGCTGAACTGCTCGCTGAGCGCCTGCCGGAGCACGTCCTCGCTGCCGCTGCTCGCGAAGTTGTCCCGGGCGCCGGCGTTGATGAAGCCGAGCTGGAGGGTGGTGCCGTCGAAGCCCGCGACCTGCGCGTTCTGACTGAGCAGGATCCAGGTGAAACGGCGGCGGTTCTTGACGGCCTCCAGAATGCCGGGCCACATGTTGCGCACCTGGGCGGCGCCCTGGGCCGCTCCCGGCGAGACGGCCTGGGGCTGGGGCTGGGCCTGAGACTGGGGCTGCGGGGCGGCTGGGGTCGCCGCTGCCTGGGCGGGCGGCTGGGCCGGGGAAGGACGGCCCTGGCCCGGGGCCGCGGCGGAGGGCCAGGCACCGGGGCGCTGACCGGACGAGGCCGCGGGGCCCTCGGCACCGGCACCCGAAGCACCCGCTCCCGAGGCGCCGGGAACGGCGGCGCCCGGCCATGCCCCTGGCCGGGGCGCGGCGGCCTCCGGCGCGGTCGGAGCCTGCACCTGCGACTGGTCGGATGCGGGAGCCGGCACGCCCGTGGCCTCGGGGGCGGCGGACGGCACCGCGGCGGCGGCAGGAGCGGATGGAGCGGACGGCACCGGCTGCGGTTCGGCGCCAGTGCCCCGCGCCGCGGCACGCGCGGCCGCCGCGCCACCGCCGGGACCGGGTGGCATATGGGCGTCCGTGTCCGGCACGAACGCCATGGCGGGCGCCTGGCCCGCCGACGGGAAGGAGACTCCGCGCTCCAGCCGGTCGAGGCGCGCCTGCAGCGAGCGCTCGTCGTCGAAGGCGGCCGGGAGCAGTACCCGGGCGCAGATCAGCTCCAACTGCAGCCTGGGCGAGGTCGCCCCGCGCATCTCGGTGAGCCCGGTGTTGACCAGGTCCGCCGCTCTGCTGAGCTCGGCGGCACCGAAGACCTGGGCTTGTGCCTGCATACGTTCGACGACGTCCGCGGGGGCGTCGATCAGCCCCTTCTCGGCCGCGTCCGGCACGGCGGCGAGAATCACCAGGTCCCTCAGCCGCTCCAGCAGATCGGCGACGAAACGCCGTGGATCGTTGCCGCCCTCGATGACCCGGTCCACGACCTCGAACGCCGCGGCCCCGTCCCCCGCGGCGAACGCGTCCACCACCGAGTCGAGCAGTGCCCCGTCCGTGTATCCGAGCAGGGCCGTCGCCATGGCGTACGTCACACCGTCGTCGGCGGCTCCGGCGAGCAGCTGGTCCATGACGGACATCGAGTCACGCACCGACCCGGCCCCGGCCCGCACCACCAGCGGCAGCACCCCGTCCTCGACCGGAACGTCCTCCCGGCCGCAGACCTCGCCGAGATATTCCCTGAGCGTCCCGGGCGGCACGAGCCGGAACGGATAGTGGTGCGTCCTGGACCGGATGGTCCCGATGACCTTCTCGGGCTCGGTGGTGGCGAAGATGAACTTGAGGTGCTCCGGAGGCTCCTCGACCACCTTCAGCAGGGCGTTGAACCCCGCCGGCGTGACCATGTGGGCCTCGTCGATGATGTAGATCTTGTAGCGGCTGGACGCCGGCCCGAAGAACGCCTTCTCCCTCAGCTCACGGGCGTCGTCCACACCACCGTGCGAAGCGGCGTCGATCTCGATGACATCGATCGACCCCGGCCCGTTGCGCGCGAGGTCCCGGCAGGACTGGCACTCCCCGCAGGGGGTCGGCGTCGGCCCCTGCTCGCAGTTCAGACACCGCGCGAGGATCCGCGCACTGGTCGTCTTGCCACAGCCGCGCGGCCCGCTGAACAGGTACGCGTGATTGACCCGGTTGTTCCGCAGCGCCTGCTGCAGCGGGTCGGTGACATGCTCCTGCCCGATGACCTCGGCGAAGGACTCGGGACGGTAGCGGCGGTACAGCGCAAGGGACGACACGCCTACGAGGTTATCGGGGCCCGCTGACATCCGGCCCCGCCGGACGGAACCCGCACCGTCTCCCCGCGTACGGGACGCGCATCGGCCGCCGCCGGGCATGCAAACGCCCCCCACGCACCCGCCAGAGCCAACCTACCCTTGCTGCCTTCCGGCCCTGGGGGAGTTCAGTCAGATAGCGCCACGTGAGGGGCTCCGCACAGAGTACCTGATGGCGGGGGTAGGGAGTACCTGATGGCGGGGGTGGGGAACGAGTTCGCGAGCACTCCTCCGCGTCATGTAATGTTTCCGGCGGAGGATTCGCCTAGAGGCCTAGGGCGCACGCTTGGAAAGCGTGTTGGGGGCAACCCCTCACGAGTTCGAATCTCGTATCCTCCGCCAGTGCCTCACCGGGCACGATGTCGAAGGGCCCTACCGTTCGCGGTGGGGCCCTTCGGCGTGCGTGGTCTCAGTTACGCAGGACGGACAGCCGTGGACTTCCCCGGACAGGCTCCGGCTGCTCTATGCCAACGATCAAGGCAACCGGGGTCGTGATCGTCGATCGCGTCGAGACCAAGATCCGTGTGGTGGATCACTGGTTCGCCGCAAGCGTGGCAGCGGGGCGGCACGGCCGACCGAAGCGGGCACACTTCTGCTCGAAACCCGGGGGGAGCCATCCACCGCGGCCGGGGTTCTCGGCATGTACTGGTCTCAGTTCTGGTCTCATCTCGGCGGCCTGTTATTTATGCCATAAGGGATATTCCACCCCTTCGACTTGCCGTCGGCCGACCGAGCCACAGGACATCGCCTTCACTCACACGCGGGTTCCTGACGGTGCAGGCCGGTGGCGTCCCCCCGCGATGCGCCATTCTGAAGCCCGCGCTGAACCGGTTCCGGTTCGGACGCCAACTCGTCCTTGTGAGGTGTCCCCCATCGGCAAGCCCAGCGAATCAACTCTGACCACCTGGCTGAGTGGTCTGGAAGCCGACCGACTGGAGCGGGTTCTGGCAGCTCGCCCGGATGCCGTATGCCCACCGGAGCCGCGATCGCTCGGCGAACTGGCCGACCGCCTTCAGCGCCCGCCGTCGGTGGCGTCGGTGCTGCCCGGGCTATCGCTGCCGCACCTGCAGGTGGCCGAGGCGCTGGCGGCATTAGGGCCTGTGCCACGTGCCGCTCTGGCCGACCTGCTGGACGTGACAGGAACGGAGAGCGATCGCGGGCTGGACGCGGCCCTGGAGACGCTGGCCGATCGCGCGCTCGTGTGGCCGGACGGCGAGGGGCTGCTGCACATGGTGGCGCCGCTGCGGCAGGCGTGGGACTCACCTCTGGGGCTGGACGCGCCGCTCGCCCGGCTGCTGGCGGACACCACATCCGAGGAGCTGCGCCGCATGCTGGTGGCCCTGGGCCTCCCGGCGTCCGCCACCACCAAGAAGCAACGGCTGACCGCCCTGCTCGCGCACCACAGTGATCCGGAACTGGTCGCCGCGGCGGTCGCTTCGGCACCGGCAGCTGCCCGGAAGCTGCTTGAACGGCAAGCGCGTCACCATGGCGAACGGACGAGGTCACAGGCGGACGTCATCCTCGGGACACCGGGGTCCGGCTCCGAGCCGGGTGCCGCGTGGGCACTGGAGCGGGGGCTGCTGGTCCAGGGCCGGTACTCCGGGTACGGGCCCGCCCGTATGCCGGCCGAGGTGGCGCTCGCGCTGCGCGGGGCCGACTGGCACGCCCCGTTCGAGCCCGTCCCGCCCGTCGTACGGACGGTGTCCGTCGCCTCGGCGGACGTGGATCGTGAGGCGGCCGCAGCCGCTACGGCGTTCGCTGCCCATGCCGCGTCGGTCCTGGCGACATGCGCCGCCTCCGAGCCGGCCCTGCTGAAGTCCGGCGGGGTCGGAGCACGTGAGCTGGCCCGGATCGGTAAGGCCGCGCAGTGCGACGACACCGTCGTACGCCTCGCGCTGGAGGCGGCGTACTCCGCCGGGCTGCTGGCTCCGGACGGTGGCCACGTCGTGGCGACGGACGGATACGACGCCTGGGCGGAGCAAGAGCCGGCGGAGCAGCTCACCGCGCTTCTCCAGGCATGGCGGACGCTGCCACTCACCCCGTCCCAGGCCCGGGACTGGGACGGCAAGGCGCTGCCCGCGCTCGCCGGAACACCGCCCTGCGGCGGATGTGTACAGGCCCGGGAGGGGCTCCTCGCCGTCGCGGCATGCCTCCCGGCGGACCAGGGAGTGCAAAACCCCGCGGAACTGGGGCCGCTGGTCACCTGGCACCGGCCGCTCGCCGAGCAACTCCCCCATGACGCCACACCCTTCGCCGCCGTGATCCGGGAAGCGGAACTGCTCGGAGTCGTCTCCCGCGGCGCCCTGTCCCGCATCGGCGCCGCTCTGCGGGCCGACGCGGCCGACGCACTGGCCGACGCCTGTCGGCACCTGCTGCCACCGGCCACCGGGGCAGCCCGTTTCGGCGCGGACCTCACCGCCGTCGTCACCGGCACGCCGTCCGCCCGCCTCGCCGCACTGCTGGACACGGTCGCGGACAAGGAAGTCGGTGGCACGGCATCGGTGTGGCGGTTCAGCCCCGCAACCGTTCGCCGTGCCCTGGACGCGGGCCGCACGGCCGATGCCATCGCAGCCGACCTGACCGCCGTCGCCGTCGGCACCCTCCCCCAGCCGCTGTCGTACCTGATCCACGACGCCGCGCGCAGTCACGGCCGTGTGCGCATCGCCCCCGCCGCCTGCGTGATCCACGGACAGGAACCCGCCCTCCTCGCCGAACTCGCCGCCCACAGGAAGCTTGCCGGACTCGGCCTGCGCCGACTGGCACCGACCGTGCTGGTCAGCCGGACCCCGCTCGACAAGACCCTCGCGGCACTCCGGGCCGCCGGCTATGCCCCCGTCGCCGAGGAGGCCGACGGAACGGTGCGCGTGGACAAGACCCGGCGCCGCCGTGCCGCCGCCCCTGTCCCGCCTCCGCTCCCGGGCCAGCGAAAGCGCTCCGTGCCGACGGTGACTCCGGTGGCCGTCGACCCGAGCACCCTGGCCGCTGCACTGCGGGCCGCCCCGCCCATGCTCCCGGCTCCCGACCCGTTCGGCACGGGCGTCCCCTACGGCACGGACACCGAGGAGATCGTCGCCGGATACGCGAAGAACCTGACGTACAGCGATGTCCGCCAGCTCGCCCATGCCGTGGACGCCAACACGGCCATCACGATCGACTACGTCGCAGCCTCGGGTAACCGGACCGTACGTACCCTCAGCGAGCTCGAACTCGACCCACCCCACCTGTACGCCTGGTGCCAACTGCGTGACGACGAACGGGCCTTCACCCTCTCCCGCATTCACGGCGTCATGCCCGGGTAGCCGAACGGGTCGCCGGGATCCGCGTCGTGGCTCGCGGTTCGGCTGATCGCTGCGACAAGGCCCCGCGCCGCAGCACCGAGCCAAACCGAACGGGCCGAACCAAGCCGAGCCGGTCTGAGCCGAGCCGGTCTGAGCCAACCGTCACTACTACTGCCGATCGTGGACTAGGTCGAGCGCATCGCGCGGCTGAGGCAGTGGACCAGAAGCGGGACGCGGGCACCGCACAAGCCGTTGCTGTTCCTGTACGCGCTCAGCCGGTTTCACCAAGACGCCAACGGCGAGCTGCGCTACAGCGCGGTGGAGGACGATCTGCGGCGGCTGCTCGCCAAGTACGGACCCATAACCGGACGACGCCCGCCTATCCCTTCCATCACCTGGTGAGTGACGGGGTGTGTGAGGTGCGCACCGAACGCGGGCCAGGCAGCCCCGGGACCAGCGTCAGGGAGTTGCGGGCGACGGGGGCTGCCGGGCGGCTGACGCCGGAGCTGCGCGCGGCGCTGCGGCGGGAGCCGTCCCTGCTCGGCCGGATGGCGCGCGTACTGCTCGACATGAACTTCCCGCCCTCCCTCCACGGCGAGCTGTGCGAAGCCGTCGGCTCTTGAGCTCTTCGACGACAAGAGGAATTACCGTCGGTGAACTCGGCCCAGTTCCTCATCGACACCACCCTCGCCCGGTTCTTGTGCGGTGACGCCGAGCAGTACGGATGGGATCAGGCCGCAGCGGCGGGCCTCATCGCAACCTGTCCGATCACCGAATTCGAATTGTTCTATAGCGCCCGCTCCGCCGCTGACCGCGCGCAGGGAATCGAGAACCTGCGTCTCCTCTTCGGGTGGGCCCCCGTAGACGACCGGGCATACAGCCGGGGCTTGCAGGTCCAGGAAGCCCTGACCAAACGAGGTCAGCACCCGCAGCGCAGGGGCGGTCGACCTGGTGGTCGCTGCCACCGCCGAGCTCCAGAGCCTCACGCTCCTGCACCGCGACCGCGACATTCATCGCCGCGCGCCACGACGCCTCCTTGACGAGCGCCGACCACCCGGACCGACACGCGCCCGTCCTGAGCCATCCCCAGGAACTAGGGGTACGTTTTATGTAGGCGTACTTCTATATCTGGAGCGACCTGGCGACCCTCTACGGCCAGGCCTGACGCACGCTCACGCACCCGTTCCGGCATGGCTGAGGCCGGGCGCGTTGTGACCGGTGGAAGCGTCTCTGTCACCTCCGACGAGTCACCCGCGTCAGATGGCCTTCTTTTCCAGCGATACCGCGCCGGCCGTCAGGGCGGCTGCGGCCCAGGCGAGCGTCGCGACGAGTGCGAGCAGCGGGGAGAGGTGTCCGGGCAGTGCGTCGATGCTCGTCAGGGAGGAGGCGGTGGCACCGGGGAGGTAGGGCTGAACGCGCTCCAATGTGAAGCTGAGGGTCGGGAGTACGAGGAAGACCGCCAGCGCGCTGACGAGCGCGCCCGCGCTGGAGCGGATGAGTGCGCCCAGGCCGAGTGCCATCACGCCACTCAGTGCGAGTTGCAGGCCGGTGCCGAAGACCAGCCGGAGCTGAACACCGGTGGACGTGCCCACCGTGATGCCGTGCTGGGCGAACAGGGCGCGTGCGGCGGCGAGTAGCGCCGCGGCGGACAGGGTGCCCACCACGAACACGGCTCCCGACAGCACCGTCGCCTTGCCGATCAGCAGCTGCCAGCGCCGGGGCACCGCGGCGAAGGTGCTGAGCGCCTGGCCGGAGCCGAACTCGGAGGTGATCAGCAGGACTCCGAGCACGAGCACGGTGATGCGGGCGAGTCCCGTGCTGACGAAGGCCATCTCGAGGGGGTCGCCCGTATCCGCGCTGCTCGCCAGGTCGGTGGTGGCGGCGACGTAGGTGAAGATGGCTCCGAATGCCACTGTCACCAGTGCCGTGAGGGCCAGCAGCAGGCGGTAGGAACGCAGCGAGAGGATCTTCGTCCATTCCATGAGGATCGCGTCCAGGATGCCGCGTGTGGTGGCGTTGGCCGTGCTGGACGTCGTCGGCGGAGCGGTCGGGGCAGCTGTGGTGGCGTTGGTCGTCATGCGGCGAGACCCCCCGAGGTCAGGGCCGTCTGGGCGGCGAATTCATTGTCCGGGGCGGTCAAGCGCATGAATGCCTCCTCCAACGACACTCCTTGGGGCGTCAGTTCGTACACGGTGATGGCGTGCTGGGCGATCAGGTCGCCGACGGTTTCCGGGGGCAGACCGGTGACCTCCAGTACGTGCTGCGGGTGCGGGTGCGTCGTACCTCCCGCGTCCCGTAGGACTTGCCGGAGCCGCGCGTGGTGGCCTTCGGTGGTCCTGATGCGTATCCGGTCGGCCGAGTAGCGGGACACCAGCTCGCGCGTGGGGCCGGCCGCAAGGATCTCGCCGCGTCCGATGACGACGATCCGGTCGGCCAGCAGGGCCTGTTCGCTCATCAAGTGGCTCGATACAAGCACCGTGCGGCCCTGCGCCGCCAGGTCGGTGAGCAGGCCGCGCAGCCAGATGATCGCGGCCGGGTCCAGGCCGTTCATGGGTTCGTCCAGGATGACGGTCCCGGGGTCGCCGAGCAGCGCGGCCGCTATGCCCATGCGCTGGCTCATACCGAGGGAGAGCCGGCCGGCCGCTTGATGGGCCACGGCAGTGAGGCCGACCAGCTCCAGCACATCGGTCACCCGGCGCTTGGCGAGGCCGCTGCCCCGAGCCAGCGCGGTCAGATGGGACTCGACGCTTCGCCGGGGATGCACGCCGCGGGATTCCAGGAGGGTGCCGACGGCGGTGAGCGGACGGTGCAGTTCGCGGTAGGGGACGCCGTGGATGGTGGCGGTTCCGCTGGTCTGCCGGTCCAGGCCCAGGAGGATCCGCATGGTGGTCGACTTGCCCGCGCCGTTGGGACCCAGGAACGCGGTGACCGATCCCGGCGGCACCTCGAAGGAGACGTCGTTGAGTGCGAGTTTGCTGCCATAGCGCTTGGTGAGCTGCTTGACTTCGATCATGGCGTGCTCCTGATGGCAGTGTGCGGGGGGCGCCCGTCGCGTCCGTCGAGCGGGCCACGGGGTGCCAACTGGACAGTGGCTGTGGCGAGTGTTTCGAGTGCCGGCGGTGGGTGGTGGGCGACGACCACGACCGTGCGGCCTTGTTGGTGCCACTGTCCGAACTCTGCGAGCAGCGCGGTCACCCCTTCGGTGTCCATGCCGTTGAACGGTTCGTCGAAGACGAGGAAGGTGGCGGGCTCGATGGTGGTCAGCACGATCCATGCCTTGCGCAGGTTGCCGGTGGACAGTTCACCGGTGGGCGTGTCCCGCCAGGACCGGAGTCCGTAGGCGGTCATACGGGCATCCAGCTCGTCGTCGCGCACGTCCCTCACCGGCCTGAGTAGTTCGACGTGTTCGGCGATGGTGAGTGCCGGATAGAGCGCGGGGTTGCTGCGGCACACCGTGCGCCGGCCACGCAACCGCGGGTCATGGGCGGGGAGGCCAAGGACCGAGACGGTACCGGAGGACGGCCTGAGCGCCCCGGACATCAGTTCCACGACGGTGGACTTGCCGGTGCCGTTGGGGCCGCTGATCAGTGTCACGCCGTCGTCGAGGCGGAGGGACAGGTCGGTCAGTACGGGTGTGCTCTCGCGGTATCCGGCGGTCACCGCGTCAAAGTGGCAAACAGTCACGAAGCGATCTTTCTGCGCAGTATCCGGTCCGCCAGGGCGAGGCAGCCGAGGGCGGTCAGCGGCCCGGTGGCCAGGGCGACGGGAACGGGAGCCGTCCAGGGGGCGGTGGCAGCTCCGATGACGGCCACGCTGACGATGCCGCCCAGGGTCCCGGCGTCGCCGGTGCCGTCCGGGTTCTCCAGGCGGCCGGCCTCGACCAGGTCGCTCAGCACCGCTCCCGCAGTGGCCGCGACGGCCAGTGACAGCCCGTACAGCACCGGGACCGGCGAGGCGGCCAGCAGCCCGACCCCGACGCAAGCCGGGGCCATGGCCAGAGCCACCGGCACCAGCAGGCCGGCGATGGTGCCTCGCGCCAGCTTCCGCTCCGTATAGCCCTGCTCCCAGGTCCAGCGCAGCTGCCGCAGGAGTACCCCGGGGCCGGCCACCGAGCCGGACAGCACGGTGATCACCGTCGCGGCGGCGAGCAGCACGCCGCCGCCGACCAGCCGGTCCTTGCCGGCGGTGAGGTCCACGAGCAGGCCGGGAGCGACGCATCCGGCGCCTACGGAGGCGAGACCCGCCAGCGTGATGGCGTACAGAGCACGGCGCAGCGCGACCGCCATGCCCTGCGTGCCGCGGGCCATCGTGAGCGGTACGACGGTGAGCAGCGGGTACCGGGTCGCCCGCCCGGCAGGGACGGGGGCCGGGCCGCTCACCGGCACGGCGTCAGGCTGCCACTGTCCTGGTGTCCGCCGCAGCCGGTGCCACAGCAGGGTGCCCGCCACCAGGACCGCCGACGCCGCGAGGCCCCAGGTCGCCAGATAGCCACCCGCTTGCCGGGCAAGGGAGTCGGCGTAACTCGACAGCGCGGCCGGTCCCAGCGACTCGGCGCGCCGCACGGCGCGGACGGCCACAGCACCGGCCAGACCGCCGACTCCCGCGGCCACGGCCGCAGCAATGGCCTGGCCGAGAAGGCGGGGCCCGCGGGCCCTTCGGCGCGGCGGGCAGCCCGCGAGCGCGACCGGCGCCACGGCGCCGGTGAACGCGAGGACGGCGACGGTCACAACGGTGCCGGCGCCGACCGACCGGTCGGACATGAGCGCGATGCCGAACAGCGCGCCCACGGCCGCGAGTCCGGTCAGGAGCTGCCTCAGCAGTCCCGGCCAGGCGACGCGCCCCAGGAGCACCGCGTGCAGCGGTATGTCCAGCCCGCGCAGAACCGGCAGGTCCGCGGGGACGAACACACTCATGCGCGTCCGCCGGGTGCCGGCCGACGCGGTGGCGGCCAGCGCGCGCAGTGCCACGATGACGACGACCAGACCCTCCACACCGGCCGCGCCGAACTCCAGGACCCGTCCGAGCCGGGCGGCGACCATCCCGGCGACGGCGCCGGCCGGTGCCGCAAGGGCCACGGCGCCGACGCAGACGGCCGCACCGCCCCACAGAACGGTCCGTGCCGAGGGGCGGAGCCCGTTGCGGTAGCAGAAGTGCAGCCCGTCGGCAGTGACGACGAACCGGACCGCTCCCCAGGTCTCAGCGAGCATTCTTCTCCGCATGCCTGGCCGGTAGCTGGCCCGGCGCAAGCAGGCTCGCCACCGCCGCGACGACACACAGCACCGCCAGCGCGCAGTAGAGCATGCCTCCGGAAAGCTCCCTGGCAACCTGCCAGTTGAAGATCTGCACCACCCCGGCGAGGAACAGCAGAACGGCCAGCACCCCCGGAAACACCCCGGGGAACAGCAGGAAGAGCGTCGCCACCGCGCCGATGACCGTCGTCCCCACCGTCAACCCGTGGGCCAGCAGGGCCACTCCCTCGGCGTTGGACGTCTGGACCACGACCGGCTCACTCCAGGTCACCCAGCCCCATACCGCCGAGGCGAGCAGACCCAAGACGGCCGCCCACGCCGGCAGCAGCGCGAAGGCCATCGCGCCTGAACTGCGCTTGAAAGAAATCCCGTGGTGATTCCGCATAACTCCCTTACCGCCCCAGTGCGACGAGGACGCCTACCGACAGTGCGACGGCGACGGCCGCGCTCACAGCCTTGCCCGGCGCGGCAGAGGCCAACCACTTCTTCGCGTCGGGGAGATGAGCGATGACCGCGAACACCGGAACGCACCAGAAAGGAATGGCGCTGCCGAAGCGGTCCGAGTCTTCGGCGAACAGTACATAGGCCACGAGTGCGGCCATGACGGTCAGCCCCACCGACAGCCGGGCGGCGATCGCCGCACTGTCCTCTTCAGGTGCCCACAGGCGAGCGATCCGCCGGTCGGCGAAACGCGCCAGGAACTGGACCACGAGAAGGGCCACGGCGAAACCCAGGCAGATCACCACCAGCCCGGATGCCGTGGCCACCCCCTTGAATTCCGGGTCGACCGGGGGCCGCTGGGCATCGATCTGGGCGCGGACCAGGTCTCGACGCGACCATACCGTGACTGCGACGAGCAGCCAGTTGGCCAGCGCCAGCGTCAACAGGCCCCAATGCGGGCTTCGTTTACGGGGCCGTCCGGAGGCCGTCGGCGCAGGTTCGGGCGCGAGCGGGGCGGGCGCCCCGGCTCCGAGAACCGAAGTGGTCATCGTGGTATACCTCCCAATACTTCCAGCCCTGCCGCGAGGAGCAGGATCAGCGCGGCGAGAACCATCCAGCGCAGCGCTCGGCCGGCCGAATCCAGATACACCCGGAGCACCTCCCTGGCCGGCACCGGGCCGTCCCCGCTGTGCCGGCGCCACCAGGAGACACACGCGAGCAGCGGGCTGATCCCGCACACCGCGGACACTGTCAGCCCGATGAATTCGAGAATGAAGTACGTCGCGAGAATCTCCGAAGCGGCGTACATGCCGATGGAGTTGCTCGTCGCGCGGATGACCGTGCCGATGTACATCCCGAGTACGGGAACGGACGCCAGGGTGGCGATGCCTCCGGTGGCGACTCCGGCGAACAGGAGAAGCGCGGCCCCTGTGTTCTGGGCGAAGATCTGCCAGACCATTCCCCACGGCCGGTGAGTCTCCTGGCCCTGGCTTATGGGAAAGGTCGTATCGGCGGAGGCCAGCCAGCCGATCGTGACGAATCCGAGCATCGCAGCGGATGCGAGGATCCACGCACCGCGCGGCAATGAAGGCAGCAACGTGCGGGAAAGCCGAACGCTCGTTGTGCCGGTTTCCCGTCGTCGTACTGCCACGGGTGGAGCTCCTCCACTAAAGTCGGGCTGTGCCCGACGGGCCGACTCGATTGGCGCGAGTCGGCCCGTCGGTGTCCGCCGGGAAGACGGATCAGGCAACGGCCTTCTTCTTGCCGAAGAACTTGATCGCCCACGCGATGGAGCCGATCGCGGCGGTGCCCAGGCCGCCGCCGAGCAGCAGGCCCACGGCGGCCGCGGCCGACTGACCGGCGATGACCGCGTCCACGATCTTCGCGGCGATGGCGGCCGAGCCGATGCCCGCGGAGCTGAGGATGCCGGCGACGATGAAGGTGCTCAGGGCGCCCCCGGCCACACCCGCCACGCCGAGGCCGGAAGCGACCAGGCCGGTACGGGAAAGGCGTGCGGGCTTGCGGACTGCAATCTCCATGAGAGAGACCTTTCTCAATGTTTATGAGTTATTCATCGAGGGGACCAGGAGCCGGCATTCCGGCCCGCGTGCCCTTCACCCTGTAGACGTTTGGTCGGCGGTTCTCGTATGACACCGGGCGAAAGATATTTCGTCGCGCAGCCGACGCAACCCGCGGTCCCGGGCGCGCGAAACGGTGCCACGGTGCACCTCGAGGATTTCGGCGGCACGGTCGATGCTGTGCCCCTCGATGTCGACCAGCCGAACGGCGGCCGCCTGCCCCGGTGAGAGCAGCGACAGGAGCCGGGTGGCCTCCCAGTCGGCCTCGCGCAGTTCGATGGGGCTCTCGTCGGCCGGCGCGTCGGGCAACTCCGCGACCACCGTCTCGCGGGTCTGCCTGCGGTACTGGTCGTATACGGCCGTCGACACCGCGCGCAGCGCGTAGGCCCGCGGGTTGGGGTGTCGCATCAAGTCGGCGGAGCTCTTCAGGAGTTTCTCGCATGCCGCCTGCACCGCGTCCTCCGCCGTATGAACGGAGGTCATGTACAACGCGCGACGGTGAAGAGAGGGCAGGAGTTCACAGAGCAGGCCGCCGGCATGGTCGGACCCCTCACTCTCCGGGATTCCCCACATGCTCCCGGACAGGGTGATATCGGACATCAGAATCCTTGCTCGAATGCCGCATTGGTCAGATGCGGTAAACGGAATACTTGCGTGAAATGCGGAGTCTTTCGCGATCCGTAGCGTGCTTCGCCCGTCGCTGATGCCGGCCGCGATCTCTCTGCCAAATCCGGCATGACTCCACAAACCGCCGACCGGCGGTAATCTGATTTCGTGTTGCGGGCATACTTGCGGCGCACTCGACAAAGGGAGAGCCGGTCATCCCGCCTCAGGGCGATTCCCCTCACCCGAGGCATGGGCCTGGTCGTGCCGCGAAATGGACCGGCAGCACCTGCGAATGCCAAGGACCGCGCCTTGAGCACGATCTCGGCAGCACATCTCGCGCGGACGTTCATCACAGGGAACGTGACCGTGCTGCGCTCGACGGTCAACTACTCGGCGAAACTCCGAGTTGGGGGCCACCGGCGACCAGCACTGCCCCATCCACCGGGACGATGGGCCGCGCTGCTACCTCGCTCTTCCCGCCCGGGCGACAAGACGCCCCGGTCGGGCCTGCACCTCGGTGAGCCGACGCCGCAGCAAAGGAGAACTGACGACAGGAATTCGATTCATGCTTCCCCCTGAATTCAAGTACCACGGTGGGAAGTTTGAGCCGGTCAAGCTCGTCTACGCCCCCGCGAAAACCTTGATCGTTAGCAGGACGCTAACACACGCACCCACCTGAACCAATGGACGGTTGCAGCCGCCTGGAGGATTTGAGGAAGAACTGAGCAAGGCGCGTCCTTCGGCCTGTTGTCGGCCGCCGAGGCTGCTTTGGCATCCCATTTCGGGCGTGTCCGGCATGTGCACGATGGGCATGTCCTACCGGTGGAAGGCTCGGCCGAAGGCCGCCTCGCCCGGACAGGACCTGGGGGCTTCTGGGTCTCGCGGACGGCCGCGTCATCCCGGCCATCGCCGGGCTCGCTGAGGGGCTTGGCAGCCTCGACGTCGTCGAGGGCGACCCGGATGGGTCCGGTGGACGTGGTGGGAGCGCCGGTGGCGCTCCCGGAGTCCTGCGTCTTACGGTGGACGCGCTCCAGGCGCTCGGGCTCAAGCTTGGCGAGTTTGTTCTCGAAAACCCCAGGTCAGCGGCATGAGGTGGTCGTTCCCGTCCAGATCTGTGTCGACGGCCACAGAGAACGGGTTAGACCTGGGCTCATACTGAGGCATGACAAAGCCTTTTGTGCCGAAGCGTCATTTGCCTACGAGCCCCTTCAAGGCCCCGGTCACACCGGCTCCCAAGCACTTCGCCGTGGGCGACCAGGTCACACACGACACGTACGGCCTCGGCCGAGTCATCGGCATCGAGGACGGCATCGCGGCCCTCGTGGACTTCGGCTCGACGCAAATGCGGATCTTGAGCCCGTACGCCAAAATGACCAAGCTGTAGGACCGCTGTGCCCGGTCACGGCACACCCAGGCCCCTTGAGGGACCTGCAACGAAAGAGAGCCCTCCATCGAAATGACGTCGCTGTTCTCCGCCCTGGAAGGGCAACCCCGCCGCCCCGTGGCAGCATCGCCGCCTCCGGCGACCAACCCCTTCCAGGCCCCTGACCTCAGGGAAGACGAGATCTTGCCGCTCGAGGACGCACAGGAGCCCGCTCCGGGCATACGCGCGGCGCGACCCAAGGCAGCTTAGGTCCACGAATAGGCGGGTTGGGGCGACCCCTCACACGTTCGAACCTCGTATCCTCCGCCAGCTCAGAGAGCCGGACCGTATCGGTGGCCCGGCTCTCTGGCGTTCGCCCGGCGAGAGACCGTGTTCAACCCCGGCCGGGGTTCAGTTGTTGCAGCCGGGGCCCTCGCTCGGGTTGACGCAGGTGTTGATCCCGGTTCCGCCATGGTTGCGGTTCGTGCCTGATCCGCCGTCCAAGTGGTCGTCGTCGGCTTCCCCGAAGAGCTGGTCGTTGCCCGCGTTGCCGAAGAGCTCGTCGTTGCCCCGGCCACTGAGGAGGACGTCGTTGCCCCTCCCGCCGTAGAGAGCGTCATTGCCCAGGAAACCGGTGAGGTGATCGTTGCCCGAGCCGCCGGAAATCTCGTCGTTGCCGGTTTCACCGTCGAGCTGGTCGTTGCCCGATTCACCGTCGAGCTCGTCGTTGTCCGGGCCGCCGGAGAGCTGGTCGTCGCCCGGGCCACCGAAGAGCTGGTCGATGTCCTTGTCACCGCTGAGGGTGTCGTTGCCCGGGCCACCGCAGAGGAGGTCGTTCCCCCCAAGGCCAAAGACCGTGTCATTGCCTCCGAGCGCGAAGATCACGTCGTTGCCGAAGGTTCCGAAGATGAGGTCGTTCCTCTCGGTGCCGACCTTGGTGGGTCTGGCGTTCTCACACGTCGCGCTGGTCGACGGGTAAGAACTGGGCGAGGTGGTCGACGTGGTCGATCCCATGGCCTGCTTCGGTGTTTCTGGTACGGCGGCCGTTGTGGAAGTGGAAAAGACGAACAGTCCTCCGATGACGAGAGCGATGAGTGCAGGCAGCGATCGGGTACTGGCACGACGCCGGCCGGAGCGATCGGTTGGAGCCATCATCGGCCGGTCGTCGTCGAACAGGCGGGGCTTGAACATGGCTCGGCTGTCTCCTGGGCGAGGTGAGTATCCGTCCCTCACAGAAAGTCACACTCTCGCCCAGCCCGCTCCGGCGCCCAGCGGCGCCGGAGCCGCCCACGGGCCCTTTTCCCAGGTCACAGCGTCAGGCCGGGCGCCACAAGCACTCCTTCGGTGGCCACCCGCACGGCCCCTGCCCTCTCGGCCGCAGGCCCACCGTCGACAGCCGGGCCTGGCCATGGGCCGAGATGGTTTCGTGTATGGCGACCAAAAAGGTGACGGTGACGATCCCCGAGGATCTCCTGGACGAGATCCGCGCGGAGGCGTCTGAACGGGGCTTGTCGGCGTATGTCGCAGAAGCTCTGCGTTTCAAGCGTGACCGGGACCGGCTGCGGGAACTCGTCGACTGGCTTCAGGAGGAACATGGTCCTGTCACCGAAGACGAGCGTGCGGCTGCCTGGGAGAAACTGAGAGACCTCGATGCCGAGCACGAACGGCGCGGCGCCGCACAGCACGACGCCGGAGAGGGCGCGTGAAGAAGCGGGGCGGTGAGCACGGCCGGCGGCCGCTCCGTGTCTTCGTACTCGACTGCGAAGCCCTGTCCCTGACCGTGCGCGGGGACCGGAAGATGATCACCTTGCTCGACCTCGCGGCCCGAGGTGAGGCGGATGTGGTGACATCGCCGATGACGCTGGTCGAGGCGTACGACGGCAGAACCACCGAACAGCGGTGGGACTGGGTGCTCTCCCGGCTCACAGTCGCCGCCATCGGGAAGGACGAGGCCCGCCAGGCCCGCCGACTCCTCGCTGACTCCGAGTTGCACGGCCACAAGTACGCGATCGACGCGGTGCTCGCCGTCATCGCGCGACAGCAGAAGGGGCAGGTCACCGTCTTCGCTTCGGACGTGGACGACCTGGAGAGGTTGGTCCCGGACTCGATCGTCGTCAAGAAGGTATGACCCGTGGCGCGCGCAATCGAGGCTCGGCCGGCGATGTCGCCACTCGGCTCTCACGGATTCGCATCTCGGCTCCTCCGCCACTGCTGACCACCCGGACGCAGGCCCCGGCCGTACGGGCCGGGGTCTGCGTCGTTCCGTGGTCCCCCGTGGACCCCGTCTCGGTCACGGTGTGCCGCGAAGGCTCCGGTCAGGCGCCGACGTAGGTCGCGAGGTGCTCGCCGGTGAGGGTGGAGCGGGCGGCGACAAGATCGGCGGGGGTGCCCTCGAAGACGATCCGGCCGCCGTCGTGGCCGGCTCCGGGGCCGAGGTCGACGATCCAGTCGGCGTGCGCCATGACCGCCTGGTGGTGCTCGATGACGATCACCGACTTGCCGGAGTCGACGAGCCGGTCGAGCAGGCCGAGAAGGTGCTCGACGTCGGCGAGGTGGAGGCCGGTGGTCGGCTCGTCGAGGACGTAGACGCCGCCCTTCTCGGCCATGTGCGTGGCCAGCTTGAGCCGCTGCCGCTCGCCGCCGGACAGCGTGGTGAGCGGCTGACCGAGGGTGAGGTAGCCGAGCCCGACGTCGGCGAGCCGCTCGAGGATGCGGTGTGCGGCGGGGGTGCGCGCCTCACCGGCGCCGAAGAACTCCTCGGCCTCGGTCACCGACATCGCCAGCACCTCGCTGATGTCGCGGCCGCCGAGGTGGTACTCCAGCACCGAAGCCTGGAACCGCTTCCCCTCGCAGTCCTCGCAGGTGGTGGCGACACCGGCCAGCATCGCGAGGTCGGTGTAGATGACACCGGCGCCGTTGCAGGTGGGGCAGGCACCCTCCGAGTTGGCGCTGAACAGCGCGGGCTTCACGTCGTTGGCCTTGGCGAAGGCCTTGCGGATCGGGTCGAGCAGTCCGGTGTACGTCGCCGGATTGCTGCGCCTGGAGCCGCGGATCGGGCTCTGGTCCACGGCCACCACACCCTCGGCTCCCGCCTGCCGCGGCATCGCCCCGTGGACGAGCGAGCTCTTGCCCGAGCCCGCGACGCCCGTGACCACGCAGAGCACGCCCAGCGGGATGTCGACGTCGACGCCCTGAAGGTTGTTCGCCGTCGCGCCGCGGACCGGGAGCGCGCCGGTGGGCTTGCGCACCGACTCCTTCAGGGTGGCCCGGTCGTCGAGATGGCGGCCGGTGACGGTGTCACTCGCCCGCAGCCCCTCGATGGTGCCCTCGAAGCAGACGGTGCCGCCCTCCGTACCGGCGCCCGGGCCGAGGTCCACGACATGGTCGGCGATCGCGATCGCCTCCGGCTTGTGCTCCACGACGAGCACCGTGTTGCCCTTGTCCCGCAGCCGCAGCAGCAGGTCGTTCATCCGCTGGATGTCGTGCGGGTGCAGTCCGATGGTGGGCTCGTCGAAGACGTAGGTGACGTCGGTGAGCGAGGAGCCGAGGTGGCGGATCATCTTGACGCGCTGCGCCTCGCCGCCGGAGAGCGTGCCCGCCGGCCGGTCGAGCGAGAGATAGCCGAGGCCGATCTCCGTGAACGAGTCGAGGGTGCCCTGCAGTGCGGTGAGCAGCGGCGCCACCGAGGGCTCCTCGAGTCCTCGGACCCATTCGGCCAGGTCGCGGATCTCCATCGCGCACGCGTCGGCGATGCTGATCCCGTCGATCTTCGACGACCGGGCTCCCTCGCTGAGCCGGGTGCCGTCGCACTCGGGACAGGTGGTGAAGGTGACGGCACGCTCCACGAACGCCCGGATGTGCGGCTGCATCGCCTCCTTGTCCTTGGACAGGAACGACTTCTGGATCTTCGGGATCAGGCCCTCGTAGGTGAGGTTGACACCGTTGACCTTGACCTTGGTCGGCTCGCGGTAAAGGAAGTCGTGCATCTCCTTCTTGGTGAACTCGCGGATCGGCTTGTCCGGGTCGAGGAAGCCCGACTCGGCGTAGATCCCCACGGTCCAGACGTTGTCCGACTTCCAGCCGGGGATCGTGAAGGCCCCCTCGGAGATCGCCTTGGAGTCGTCGTAGAGCTGGGTGAGGTCGATGTCGGAGACCTTGCCCCGGCCCTCGCAGTGCGTGCACATGCCGCCGGTGCGGGTGAAGGTCGCCTTCTCTGCCTTGGTCCTGGCACCGCGCTCGACCGTGATCGCACCGCTCGCCCTGACCGTGGCCGTGTTGAAGGAGTACGCGCTGGGCGGGCCGATGTGCGGCTCCCCGAGCCGGCTGAACAGGATGCGCAGCATCGCGTTGGCGTCGGTGGCGGTGCCGACCGTGGAGCGCGGGTCGCCCCCCATCCGCTGCTGGTCGACGCTGATCGCCGTCGTCAGACCGTCGAGTACGTCGACCTCGGGCCGCGCCAGCGTCGGCATAAAGCCCTGCACGAAGGCGCTGTAGGTCTCGTTGATCAGCCGCTGGGACTCCGCGGCGATCGTGTCGAACACCAGCGAGCTCTTGCCCGAGCCGGAGACACCGGTGAACACCGTCAGCCGACGCTTCGGGATCTCGATGCTGACGTCCTTGAGATTGTTCTCGCGCGCGCCGTGCACGCGGATCAGATCGTGGCTGTCGGCAGCGTGCAGCGCGGGCGGCTGCGTCTCCGTGTTCTCGGGCTTGCTCATCGTGTCTCCATCTGTTGTGCGGGCTCGCTGCGGGCCGGGGTACTCCCGGGGCCGGTCGTCCGGCGCACCCGGTACACCCGGCCAAGTCCTCGGACCGACCGGCGACCGCCGCGCATCGGCTGACGGTCGGACAACGGCTCACGGTCGTCGTCCATGGGCCCCGAGCCGGGCGTCGGCTCAGGGCCGGACATGTCGTTCACCTCGCACCCGGTCTCGATGCGTCGCGGGGAGACGCGGAACCAGCGGTACGGCCTGGCCAGCGTACGCCGGGTCGAATCGGGCATGTGCGAAAAGCGGTCACCTCGCACGCGCGCGCGAGCGCATCGATCACGGGGGACCTCGGCTTCGTCCTCTCGCCCCTGGTCAGGGACGGGTCGCTACCGCCCAGGCACAGAGGTCGCGGCGCAGGGTCTGGCTTGCGTGAAGGGTGCTGTCCATGGGCGAAACGGTAGGCGCGTCCGAGCAGCGGGCGCTTCTCGATTCCTGATCGGTGTCTCCACCGGGTCCCCATGGCGGACGGCGGGTCAGATCAGGGGCGCGTAGGGTCACGCAGCCGATGACTGCGGAAGTTGTGAGAGCCCCGGAGGTTCAGGGGGCTGGGGCTGCTCCGGGAGCTGGGGCTGCTCGTCGTACTGCGGCTGCTCGTCGCGCTCCGGCTGCTGCGGTTGCTGCGGAGACTTCGGCTGCTCGTTGTCCTGCGGCTGCTGCGGGGACTTCGGCTCGTCCTGCTGCTTCGGCGGCTCCTGGGGCTGGTCTTCGTGCTGCTTCTTGTTCTCCTTGTTCTGCTCTTTCTGCTCCTTGTTCTCCTTGTTCTCCTTGTTCTGCTCCTTCTGCTCCTTCTGCTCCTTCTGCTCCTTCTGCTCCTTGGGCTCGTCCTGCTTCTTCTCCTCACCCGGGGACTGCTCGTCCTTGCCCTTCTCCTCCTTGTCCTTCTCCTTCTGCTCCTTGTCCTTCTGCTCCTTGTTCTCCTTGGGCTCGTCCTGCTTCTTCTCCTCACCCGGGGACTGCTCGTCCTTGCCCTTCTCCTCCTTGTCCTTCTCCTTCTGCTCCTTGTCCTTCTGCTCCTTGTTCTCCTTGGGCTCGTCCTGCTTCTTCTCCTCACCCGGAGACCGCTCGTCCTTGCCCTTCTCCTCCTTGTCCTTCTCCTTGCCCTTCTCCTCCTTGTCCTTCTGCTCCTTGTTCTCCTTGGGCTCGTCCTGCTTCTTCTCCTCGTCCGGAGACTGCTCGTCCGTGTCCTCCTTGGGCTGGTCCTTCTTCTCCTCGTCCGGAGACCGCTCGTCCTTACCCTTCTCCTCCTTCGGCTCCTTCGGCTCCTCGCTCGGCGACTGCTCGTCCTGCCATTCCTCCGGCACCTCGGCCGGGGGCGGCGGCAGCACCGGGAGCACCGCTCCCGGCCGCTGGCCCTTCGGGGTCGGGACTTCCCGGTCCCTGCCGGCCTTCGCGTCTCCGCTCGGGCGCTCGAGCCACGCCTTGCTCTCATGGTCGAAGAGCGTGACGGTCTTCATCGGCTTCGCCGCCGGCTTGACCACGACGAGCGTGGCGGGCCGGAACGACGCCCACTTCCGGCCGGTGTACGTGTGTGTGCCCTTGATCGCGGCGGGTGGAGTCAGCGGATTGCCGCAGGCGCAGCGGACTCGGGGCACGCCTCGGTTGTCGATCAGCACGGCCGTGCCGGCCTGGAGCATCGCCTGATAGCTCGTGGGGGCCTTGTCCTTGTAGCCGTGGTTGGTGACCCGGGTGTCCCAGCTCAGCCGCACGGGCGTCAACGACCGCAGGTAGGAGGGGACGTCGGACTGCCGGATGCCCAGGACCCCGGCGAACGCCCGTCCCTTTTCCCGGTCTTGTCCGAGGTACGTGATCTGCTTCTCGACGTCGCAGCTCGCGACGTTCTTCGTGCCTCCGTAGAGCCCCGGGTACGCGCCGTCGACCTCGCGGACGCCGCCGGCGTTCGTGTCTCCCCCCGTCACGCCGCGAGCCGTGGACGGGAGGTCGTCGCGTTCGATCTGTACGGCCGTCGACTGCGTGAACGGATCGGAGCCCGAGGCCGAGGTGGTCTCGAGGAAGATCTCCCCGCTGGGCTTGCGCCCGCCGCCCTGCAGGGTGAAGGCGAAGATCACCGCCATCACCAGGACCACGACGGCGCCCACGCTCACCAGGGCGTGACGCCCCCGCCACCAGGACGACCAGACACCATGGCCGCGCCCCGGCTCGTCCGGCTCGCCGGGTTCACCGACGAGAGCGGGCGGGCCGGGAGGCGCCGGTGGCGGCGGGGGCCCGGGTATCGCCGAAGGGGGCGGGGTGGCCGGGCGCTGCTGCTCGTCCGTGGGCCGACCGGACAGCGGACCGGACGGTGGGCCGGTCGGACGCTCGGACGAGGAGCCGCTGGGACGCTCGGGCGGAGGTCCGCTGGGACGCTCGGATGGGGGTGGTTGGGAACTCACGGCACTCTCCCCTGACGTAGAGGGCAAGGAGATGGATCTTGTTCTCATCTCCCTCGCGCACCGTCAGGTGTGTTCCGGATGATGCGGGTGGGGCTCACGGCTCCGGGTGATCCCACATCTCCATTAAGCGCCTGCCTCGGTATGGAGTCACGCCCCGGCATTTCGGGACTTGACAGACGAAACATCCTTCGCCCCTCCCGGCGTCATACACGGTCACGATCACGGCCCGAGGCGCCTCACACCGTGATGACGACCTTGCCCCGCGCCCTGCCCTGTTCCAGATGGCGGATGGCATCGGGGACCTCGCTCAGCGGATGCGTCCGGTCGATCACCGGGCGCACCTTCCCGGCCTCGATCAGCTCTCGCAGGGTCTCCAGGTCCTCCTGCCGCTCCACCGACATCAGTCCGAGCAGCCTGTGGCCGACGAAGAGTGACAGCGCCATCGCGCGCAGCGCGCGATCCGTCCCGCCGAGCCACCGCCCCCCGCCCTCGCTGCCGACGATGACCAGGGTCCCCCGCTCGGTGAGGGCTCGCCGCAGCCGGGACAGCCGTCGGTGGCCCGCGGTGTCGACGATCAGGTCGTAGCGCCGGCCCCTGTCGGCGAAGTCCTCCCGGGTGTAGTCGACGGCCTCGTCCGCGCCGATCGAGCGGACCAGTTCCGTCTTCGTGGTGCTGCACACTCCGGTGACGACCGCTCCGTACGCCTTCGCCAGCTGCACCGCGAACGTCCCCACGCCCCCCGCCGCGCCGATGACCAGGACCTTCTGTCCCGGCTTCACCCGTCCCGCGTCGCGAACGGCCTGGAGCGCCGTGACACCGGAGATGGGGACGGCCGCCGCCTCTTCGAATGTGAGGCCGGTGGGCTTCATGACGAACCGGTCCTCGGGCGCCCTCACATACTCGGCGAACGAGCCCTCGCAGAAACCGAAGACCTCGTCACCCGGGCGGAACCGGGTCACCTTCCCGCCGACCGCCTCGACCCGGCCCGCGACCTCCCTGCCCCTGACCGGCACCTTGGGCGTACGCAGCCCGTAGCCCATGAGGCGCAGCAGATAGGGCCGGCCCGTCATCAGATGCCAGGCCCCCGCGTCGACGGCGGCCGCGTGGACCCGTACGAGCACATCCCCCTCACCGGCCGCCGGCTTCTCCACATCCCTGAGCTCCAGCACGTCGCAGGAGCCGTACTCGTCCTGAACGATGGCCTTCATGTGCGTCTCCTGTCTCCTGTACTACTCGGGGTACTGGAACACCTCGTCGAGGGGCACGCCGAAAACCCGGGCGATCTGGAACGCCATCTCGAGCGAGGGCGAGTAGCGGCCCTTCTCGATGGCGATGACGGTCTGGCGGGTCACGCCGATCCGGTCCGCGAGGTCCGCCTGCGTCATCTCGCCGTGCGCGAACCGCAGGGCCCGGATCGAGTTGGTGACTCGGGTCGCTTTCACCACGGCTGGAAACCCCGCCGGTAGGCGGCGACCTTCGCCGCGGAGCCGAGGACCGCCGAGAGCACGAAGGCCAGATAGATCGTGTTGGCGATCCAGAAGTGGCCGACCTCGGCCATCGCCATACCGAGCGCCGCCACACTGCCGATGACCAGGAACGACTGGCCGATGTACTCGCCGAACCGGTGGATCTCCCGGTCGCGCTGGTCCTTGGTGCGGGCATCCCGTGGCGAGGTGGTCGCAGCCACGATGCTGAGCACGATCGACACCACGATCGACGCGCCGACCGTCCACAGCAGCGCGGACACATACGCCACCTCGGCGAGGGGCGTGTGCTCCGCCCGCCTGAGGACGAGGGCGAGATAGACGGCGTACGCCACGATCGCGACCACCCCCACGATCCAGGCGCGTTTCTCCTCGACAGCCATGGCCGCTTCCCCCTGCCTCACCGCTTGTTAAAGAAACTTGACACTAGGAAGGTAAGAGATCCCGGACATGAGGTCAAGAATTCTTTACACACTTGCCTCGCGCCCTCGCCCTCGCCCAGCCCTCGCCCAGCCCTCGCCCTGGCATCGCCCGGTCAGATCCGGACGTCCTCCACCGCCGCATGGACACGCTCGAGCCGGGCCGCGAGCGGCGGCCCTCCGGCAGGACCCTCCGACCGGTCGCCTTCCGACCCGTCGCCGTCCGACTCATCGCCGTCCGACACCAGGGACGCAGCGGCCGGCTTGCGGATCAGGAGCAGCGCCGCGTCATCGTGCAGCCTGCCGCCGACGTGCGCGAGGAGCTCGTCGTGCAGCGCCTCGAGCGTGCGGGCGGGATCGTCCGACAGATGCCGCGCCACCCCGTCCGCAAGCGGATAGAACGCACGGTGGTGGTCGCGGGCCTCCGTGACCCCGTCGGTGTAGAAGAGCAGCTGGTCACCGTCACCGAAGGGCACGACCTGGAGGTCCGAGGTCTCTCCCGTGAGGGAACGCAGTCCGAGCGGCGGGGCCGGACGGACCGGTTCGACCGCGGAGACCACGGACCGCCCGTCCACGGCGTGGACCACGAGCGGCGGGGCGTGCCCGCAGTTGACCACTTCCATCCGCCCGCACCCGGCGTAACCGGCGACCACGGCGGTGACGAAGTCGTCCCGGCCGAGATTGCGCGCGAGGCTCCGCTCGATCCTGCTCACCACGTCCCGCAGGTCGGGCTCGTCGTACGCGGCCTCCCGGAAGACGCCCACGACCAGGGCGGCGGTGCCCACGGCGGGCAGGCCCTTGCCGCGCACATCGCCCACGATCAGCCGGATGCCGTGCGGAGTCGGCAGCAGGGCGTAGAGGTCGCCGCCGATCCGGGCCTCCGCCGCGGCGGCGCTGTAGCGGACGGCCACCTGGAACGGGCCGACCGTCGCGGGCACCGGCTTGAGCAGGGCGTGCTGGGCCGCCTCGGCGACCGAGCGGACGGCCGCCAGGACCCGCTCGCGACGTACGCGCAGCGCTCCGGCCAGCCCGCCGGCCAGGATCACGGCGACCAGCGCGGTCATCTCGATCACCCTTCGGCCCGGTGACTCGCCACCCTGGACGCAGAGCGCGACGCCCAGGACCAGGGAGAGCAGACTGACCCGCAGCACGTTCCAGGGATCGCCGACGGCTGCCGCGAGCGCGGGCCCGACGGCGAGCAGCGGCACCCAGCTCGCCCCGGATCCACCGCTGAGGGCGGCCAGTGCGACACCGCAGACGATCGCCACCGGAACGGCGGCCGCGAGCAGCTCGGACGTGCGCCGACCGCCGCCCCGCCGGTACGCGGGGCGGCGCAGGGCGGTGCGACACGCCGCGGCACTGCGGCCCGCCACGCGGCGGACGCGGGCTCCGGTGCGGCGTACGGCCGGCCATGGCGTGAACCGCCGCTCGGGGCGACGGTGCTGCTGATCGTCTCGGTCTTGGCTCATGTAGGTGCGCGGCTCCCAGTCACTCAAGCGGATCGCTATGTCCGCTTTTCATGGCTTTATTACTGTTTCAACTAGGGAACACGCGCGCAGATGGTGCCCGCAAGCGCCAGAATTTCAAATGGTGAGCGAAAGGCCCCTGGTCACGCGGCTCGCGGCGGGGAGCAGCCGCGCCCTGACGTCCTCGATCACGGAGAGCCGGTCCGCACGGAGCGAGACCCCCAGCGACCCGAGAACGCCCCCGCTGTACACGGGCACCGCGACACAGACCGTGCCCAGGGCGTACTCCTCCCGGTCCATCGCCCCCGGGGCGCCGGGGGACGCGTCGAGCTGCCGGAGCAGCTCCACGCGGTGCGTGATGGTGCGGGGAGTGAGATCGGCGAGCACGTGCCGCGAGAGATAGTCGTTGCGGGACTCGGCGTCGAGCTCCCGCAGCACGCACTTGCCGAGGGCCGTGGCATGCCCGGCGTCCTCGAAGCCGACCCACAGGTCGACGCGCGGCGCCCGTGGTCCGTCGACGATCTCGGCGACCCGGATCTCGCCCTCCTCGTAGAACGTCAGATACGCGGCGGCCGAGATCTCGTCCCTGAGGGCGGCGAGCACGGGGCGGACCCGGGTGAGCAGCCCCTGTCCACGGCTGCCGGTGTGCAGGGTGCGCAACCTGTCGCCGATGACGAACACACCGTCGTCCAGCTTCCGCAGATACCCGTCGTGGACCAGGGTCCGCAGCAGGTGGTACGTGGTGGCCAGCGGCAGCTCGGCCTCGCGCGCCAGCTGCTTGGCCGGGGCGCCGGACTCGTGCGCCGCGGCGGCTTCCATCAGCCTGAAGGCGCGCTGCACCGAGGCGATCAGCGTGGGTCCGTCCTGAGCACCCATGCCACAAGCTTGCGCCCGACTGCGTTGCAGCAGCAATGTCTCGCGGCAGGAAGCCATCTCCGCCGCATTGCACGAAGACGCCGCGGAGACGCCGCGACGTCACCTTCGGTTCCCCTGTCCTCCCTCCACCTTCCGGCCGGACGCGTGACATCCCTCACGCCGTCACGCCGCACTAGGACGACCGGTAGTAGATGACGCCGAGCCGACATAAAGAGATTTGTCCGTCTTGACCCCCACCCTCCCGAGGTCACCTTCGACGGCATTCGACCTGCTCGGCACTTTCGCCCGCTTGTGGGGCACACAGGCGTTTCTGACGGAGCGACAGATTTTCCCGGGAGGCGCCCTCCACGGGTCAGCACGCCCGTACGCCCCTGGCAAGAGTCGTCGCACCCTACGAGGCGGGGTAGTACCGACGCTCGTTGCCCTGCGCTCGCGGCGCTTCTAAGAATGGCGACCGCAAAGGCGTCTCCGCAGCTCAGGCACAGATTTATGCCGGGGCCGACCGCTCACGGAGACGCTCCGCGCATACGAGTGAGGTCACACATGAGCAAGCACCGCAGGAAGACGCACTACCGGAAGATAACGATCACGGCCGTCGCACTGGCCGCAGTAGGTGTGCCCTCCGTCGCCATGGCGTGCATGGATCCGCAGCAGAGCCAGGACCCCCAGAGCCAGAGCCAGGCGCAGAACCAGCGCGACTGGCAGAACCGGTGGCAGGGCCACTGGAACGACGAACGTTCCGACAAGCGGTGGAACCGGGACGAATCCGGCAAGCGCTGGTGGGAGAAGAAGCAGAGCGAGCGGCCGAGCGCACCGTCCTCGCCGAAGCCCACCGCGCCCGCGAAGCCGGCCGAGCCCGGCAAGACCCCGAGCACGTCGAAGCCGGCCGCGCAGAAGCCCGCCGCCCCCAAGCCCGCGGCTTCCAAGCCCGCCGCCGCCAAGCCCGCCGCCCCGGCGGCGTCCGGCGACATCGCCCGCATCGTGGCCCTCGTCAACAGCGAGCGCAGCAAGGCCGGATGCTCGCCGGTGACGCTGAACGCGAAGCTGTCCAAGGCCGCCCAGGCGCACAGCCAGGACATGGCCTCTCACAACAACATGTCGCACACGGGCTCCGACGGTTCGGACCCGGGCACCCGGATCACCCGCGCCGGCTACAACTGGAGCACGTACGGCGAGAACGTCGCCTACGGCTACAGCTCCCCCGAGAGCGTCATGGCGGGCTGGATGTCCAGCCCCGGCCACAAGCGCAACATCCTCAACTGCGAGTTCAAGGAGATCGGCGTGGGCCTCGCCCAGCCCAACCACTTCTGGACGCAGGACTTCGGCACCGCGCGCTGACGCGCCACGGCCGGCCCTCACCCTGACGCGAGCGGCCCGGCCCGAGCGAAAGGCCCTTGGAAGCATCGCTTCCAGGGGCCTTCGCCATGCCCGCGTCACCGTCTTCGGCACCCACGGCATGTACGACTTGTGCGTCATGTCCGTCACGCTCCGGGCCCTAGCTCCGGAAGCTGGGCTCCGGAAGCAGGGCTCCGGAAGCAGGGCTCCGGCAGGACCGCCGTCGTTCTGGTCCCCTGAGGGCCGTCCCGCACCCGCTGCTCCAGGCCGGGCGTCAGTCCTCCGAGAGGGTCCCGTCGGACGAAGTCCGGGGAGACCCGAACGCCTCCAGAATGCCCTCCGCCGCGAGCGTGGCCGTCAGCTCGCCGTCACGCACCCGCTGCTCCAGGCCGGGCGCGAGGGAGCGTACGAGCGGGTGGGAGCGCAGTCGGCCGAGCAGCTCGTCCTGCACCATGCTCCAGGCCCATTCGACCTGCTGGTCCCGGCGCTTGGCGGCGAGCCTGCCGCCCGCGTCCAGGAGGGCGCGGTGCTGCTCCAGCCGGTCCCAGACGGTGTCGAGCCCGGTGGACTCGCGGGCGCTGCAGCTCAGCACCGGCGGGGTCCAGGCGGCGTCCGCCGGGTGCATCAGACGCAGCGCACCCGCGAGTTCGCGGGCAGCGGCACGGGCGTCGCGCTCATGCGGGCCGTCGGCCTTGTTGACCGCGATGACGTCGGCCAGTTCCAGGACTCCCTTCTTGATGCCCTGGAGCTGGTCGCCGGTGCGGGCGAGCGTGAGCAGCAGAAACGAGTCGACCATGCCCGCGACCGTGGTCTCGGACTGGCCGACGCCCACGGTCTCCACCAGCACCACGTCGTAGCCCGCCGCCTCCATCACCACCATGGATTCACGGGTCGCCTTGGCGACGCCGCCGAGCGTGCCCGCGCTGGGCGAAGGCCGGACGAAGGCCGCCGGGTCCACCGCGAGCCGTTCCATCCGGGTCTTGTCGCCGAGGATCGAGCCGCCGGTGCGGGTGGACGAGGGGTCGACGGCCAGCACCGCGACCCGGTGGCCGAGCCCCGTGAGCAGGGTGCCGAAGGCGTCGATGAAGGTCGACTTCCCGACTCCGGGCACCCCGCTGATGCCGATCCGCCGGGCGTGCCCGGTGTGCGGCAGCAGTTCGGTCAGCAGCCGCTGGGCCAGTGCCCGGTGGTCGGGACGGGTGGACTCGACGAGGGTGATCGCGCGCGCGATCCACGCCCGCTTCCCGTCGAGCACACCCTTCACATAGCTGTCGAGGTCGATGGGCATACGCCGGCCGCTACAGCTCGGTGTGGCCCAGCGCCGCGCCCAGCCGCTGCACCAGGTCGTAGGCGGCGTCCGGGATCACCGTGCCGGGCGGGAAGACCGCGGTCGCGCCCATCTCCAGGAGCGTGGGCACGTCCTGCGGCGGGATCACCCCGCCCACGACGATCATGATGTCGTCGCGGCCCTCCTCCGCGAGCTGCTCACGCAGCGCGGGGACGAGGGTCAGATGACCCGCCGCGAGCGAGGAGACGCCCACCACGTGCACATCCGCCTCGACCGCCTGCCGGGCCACCTCGGCGGGCGTCTGGAACAGCGGGCCGACGTCCACGTCGAAGCCCAGATCGGCGAAGGCGGTCGCGATCACCTTCTGGCCGCGGTCGTGCCCGTCCTGCCCCATCTTGGCGACGAGGATGCGCGGGCGGCGGCCCTCGGCCTCCTCGAAGCGGTCGACCAGGGCGCGTGTGCGGTCCACCGACGGAGACTCCCCTGCCTCGTTGCGGTACACGCCGGAGATCGTACGGATCTGGCTCGCGTGCCTTCCGTACACACTCTCCAGGGCGTCCGAGATCTCACCGACGGTGGCCTTCGCGCGGGCCGCGCGCACGGCCAGCTCCAGCAGATTGCGCTCCGGACCGGGTCCGGAGTCCCGCCCGGCGGCCTCCGTCAGGGCCCGCAGCGCGTCCTGGCAGACGGTCTCGTCGCGCTCCTCGCGCAGCCGCCGCAGCTTGGCGACCTGCTGGGCGCGCACCGAGGAGTTGTCGACCTTGAGGACCTCGATCGCCTCGTCGTTCTCGACCCGGTACTTGTTGACCCCGATCACCGGCTGGCGGCCGGAGTCGATCCGGGCCTGGGTACGGGCCGCGGCCTCCTCGACGCGCAGCTTCGGGATGCCCGCGTCGATGGCCTGGGCCATACCGCCGGCCGCCTCGACCTCCTGGATGTGCTGCCAGGCCTTGCGCGCCAGGTCGTACGTCAGCTTCTCGACGTACGCGCTGCCGCCCCACGGGTCGATGACCCGGCAGGTGCCCGACTCCTGCTGGAGCACCAGCTGGGTGTTGCGGGCGATACGGGCCGAGAAGTCGGTCGGCAGCGCCAGCGCCTCGTCGAGGGCGTTGGTGTGCAGCGACTGGGTGTGGCCCTGGGTGGCGGCCATGGCCTCCACACACGTCCGCGTGACGTTGTTGAAGACGTCCTGCGCGGTGAGCGACCAACCGGAGGTCTGCGAATGGGTGCGCAGCGACAGCGACTTGGCGTTCTTCGGGTCGAACTGCTTGACCAGCCTGGCCCACAGCAGCCGGGCCGCGCGCAGCTTGGCGATCTCCATGAAGAAGTTCATGCCGATCGCCCAGAAGAAGGAGAGCCGCGGCGCGAACGCGTCGACGTCCAGGCCCGCGTCCCGTCCCGCCCGCAGGTACTCCACACCGTCGGCGAGCGTGTACGCCAGCTCCAGGTCGGCCGTCGCACCGGCCTCCTGGATGTGGTAGCCGGAGATGGAGATGGAGTTGTAGCGCGGCATCTTCTGCGAGGTGTACGCGAAGATGTCCGAGATGATCCGCATCGACGGCCGGGGCGGATAGATATAGGTGTTGCGGACCATGAACTCCTTGAGGATGTCGTTCTGGATGGTCCCGGCCAGCTTCTCGGGCGGTACGCCCTGCTCCTCCGCCGCCACGATGTAGAGCGCGAGAACGGGCAGCACTGCGCCGTTCATCGTCATCGACACGGTCATCTTGTCCAGCGGGATGCCGTCGAAGAGCTGCCGCATGTCGTAGATGGAGTCGATGGCGACGCCCGCCATGCCGACGTCACCGGTCACCCGCGGGTGGTCGCTGTCGTAACCGCGGTGCGTGGGCAGGTCGAAGGCGACCGACAGGCCCTTCTGCCCGGCGGCGAGGTTGCGCCGGTAGAAGGCGTTGGACTCCTCGGCCGTGGAGAAACCGGCGTACTGGCGGATCGTCCACGGCTGGTTGACGTACATCGTCGGGTAGGGACCGCGCAGATACGGCGCCACACCCGGGTACGTGCCGAGGAAGTCCAGGCCCTCCACATCGCGGCCCGTGTACAGCGGTTTGACGCCGATACCCTCCGGGGTCTCCCAGAGCAGGTCGTCGGCGCTGCTGCCGGTCGACTCCTTCACGGCCGCGCGCCACTGCTCCTCGGTGGCTCCGGCAGGTGTGCCGGTTCCGAGGCCGACCTCCGAGAAGTCAGGAATCTGCATCACGCCGCAACTCCCATGCGGTCCAGGACGGAGGACAGGACGCTCACGGCGTCGCAGCCCGCGAAGATGTGGTCGTCGACCCCGGTGCGCTCACCGGGCCTGCCCGCGAGGAACACCCACTGGGCGCCTGCCGACTTGAGCGCCTTGGCGACCTCCTCGGCCTGCTCCTCGTACAGCGCGTCGCTGGAGCAGATGCAGGCGACGGTCGCACCGCTGCCGGCGAAGGCATCGGCCGCCGTGGCGGCGTCGACCGTCACGGGGTCGTGGACCGGCTCGACCCCGCCGGCCTGGAACAGGTTCGAGGCGAAGGTGACCCGGGCCGTGTGGGCCGATGCCGGGCCGAGTGCGGCGAGGAAGACCTTCGGCCGGGCGCCTGTGGCGGCCAGATGCGCGTCCGAACGGGCGCGCAGCGCCTCGTAGTCCTCGTCGCGGCGAACCCGCGGCAGACCGCCCCCGGACGAGGCCGCGACGGGCGCGGGCTCACGCTCGACGGGCTTCTCCGCCAGGTGCGGGAACTCGCTGACGCCGGTGATGGGTTCACGGCGGCGGGCGAGCCGCTTCCTGCGCTCCTGCCAGGTGGCCGCGAGGCGTTCGCCGACCAGGCCGGAGCGCAGCGCCGTCTCCTGGCCGCCGGCCCGCTCCAGCTCCTGGAAGAACGCCCAGGCGGCGTGAGCGAGTTCATCGGTGAGCCGCTCCACGTACCAGGAGCCGCCGGCCGGGTCGGCGACCCGGCCCAGGTGCGACTCCTCCAGCAGGATGGAGGAGGTGTTGCGTGCGATACGGCGTGCGAACGCGTCCGGCAGACCCAGTTCCTGGTCGAAGGGCAGCACGGTCACGGCGTCGGCCCCGCCGACACCCGCGCCGAGGGTCGCGATGGTGGTGCGCAGCATGTTCACCCACGGGTCGCGGCGGGTCATCATCACCGGAGAGGTGACGGCGTGCTGGCGCTGGGCCCCCGCGTCCCCGGCGGTGGTGACCCCGCACACCTCGGCCACCCTCGCCCACAGCCTGCGGGCCGCACGCAGCTTGGCGACGGTCAGGAACTGGTCGGCGGTCGCCGCGTAGCGGAACTCCAGCTGCCTGCAGGCCGCGTCCGCCGTCAGCCCCGCGTCCGTGAGCAGCCTCAGATAGGCGACACCGGTCGCCAGTGAGGCACCCAGCTCCTGGGCCGCGGAGGCACCGGCCTCGTGGTACGGCAGGGCGTCCACGGTCAGCGCCCGCAGTCCCGGGTGGTCCTGGTGGCAGCACTCCGCCAGCCGCACGGCTTCGGCGGTGTCACCGGGCCGGCCGGTGCGGGCCTCGAGCCCGAGCGGGTCCGCGCCGAGATTGCCGCGCGCGGCGTCGCGTGCGACGCCCTTCTCGTCGTAGAGGCGCAGCAACTCCGCGGCGGCGGCACCGGTTTCGGCACCGGCGTCGAGCACGACCGGGGCGAGGTCGAGGTAGACACCGTCCAGGGCCCGGGCCAGACCGCTGACGGGCAGCCCGGTGCCGCCGACGGGCAGCCACAGGGAGGTGACGCCGTTCTCCAGGTCGGCGAGGATCGCCTCGTTGGCCCGTGCGGGCTCGGGGCGCTCGTGCCGCTGGCGTACGTCCCAGCCGCCGGCCGGCCTGCTGCCCCGTACATACGGTGCGAATCCCGGGTATCCGGCGTCGGGTGCGGTGCTCTGCGCGGTGTCCCGTGCGGTGTAGAGGGGGTGGGCGACGAGCCCGTCCTCCAGCGCGGTCGCGAGTGCGTCCTCGGCCGCCGCGCCTGATACGTCCTTGCCCGATTTACGCAGCACGCCCTCCACGAGGAGCTGCCACTGCTCATGGGTGGCGTCCGGGAATTCGGCAGCGAGCGAAAGCCCGTCATCGGGAACAAGGGTCATGCCCGGATGCTAGGTCAGGCGTACGGATGAGCAGCAGAGGCGACGGATGTGACCTTCCCCTCTGTGACCTCCTTCTCTCTCAGCGGAGCCGACCGCACTGGCGGGAAAAGGCGTTGCTGCGGCGATTTCCTCCCCGTAGGTTCACTTTCGTGACTGCCGGGTCGGCCTTGAGCCATGAGCGAGTGAGGTACCCGGCCCTGACGTGAGGCCGGGGCGGGCAAGAGGCCCGCCGTGCTCCTTCTTCTCCCCCGATTCCTTCATCCGTGAGAAGAATGAGAGACACGTCCACATATGCGGAACGACTTCAACCAGCAGGTCATCGACGAGTTCAGGGCGAACGGCGGGGTGGTCGGCGGACCCTTCGAAGGCGGTCGGCTGCTCCTGCTGACCACCACCGGGGCCCGGACGGGCACCCGGCACACCACCCCTCTCGGCTATCTGCCCGACGGTGACGGCCGCGTCCTGGTCATCGCCTCGGCGGGCGGCGCTCCGCGCAACCCGGACTGGTACCGCAATCTGGTCGCCCATCCCCACGTGTCGGTCGAGGCCGGGGTGTTCCGGTACGAGGCGGAGGCCGTCGTCCTGTCGGGCGAGGAGCGGGACCGTGCCTTCGCCCGCGCGGTCGAGAGCGATCCCGGCTGGGCCGAGTACCAGGCCGGGACGGACCGCGTCATCCCGGTCGTCGCGCTCCAGGAGATCCCCGGGCCGCCGGACATTGCGGCGCCGTCGTTCGGTGCCGCCGTGAAGGCGGTGCACGACGGGTTCCGCAGGGAGCTGGCGCTGATACGCCAGGAGCTCACCAGGCCGGGGGCCGCGTCGCTCGGGGCCCAGCTCAGGGTGAACTGCCTGACGGCCTGCCAGGGGCTGCACAACCACCACACCGGCGAGGACGCCGGGCTGTTCCCCTTCCTCGCCGAGCGCCACCCGGACCTGGCGCCCGTGATGGAGCGCTTGGGCCAGGAGCATCTGAAGCTCGCCGAACTGCTCGAAGAGCTGCGCGCGGCCGTCACCGCCGATGACACCGGCCCGGAGCGGGTGCGCGTCGAGGTGGAGCGGCTCACGGCTGCGATCGAGGGCCACTTCCGTTACGAGGAGGAGCACCTGATCCCGGTGCTCGACGCGGCGGCGCCCTGAGCAAAGCCACCCGGCACCGGCGCCCTGAGCAACGCCACCGCCGGGAGCAACGCACGCCGGGAGCAACGCACGCCGGGAGGAGCGCCGGCCCTCCCACGGTCCTCGGCACGCAGGACGCGGCGCGGCACGTCGGCAGCGGGAAACGAGCCGGGCCCCGCGCCCCCACCTGGATCGGTGGGGGCGCGGGGCCCGGAGACGTACCGCCGAGGCCGGTCAGGCTATTCCTGGTCGGCCGTCCGACGACGCTTCCACCACATCAGTCCGCCGCCGAGAGCGGCAAGGGCCGCGGCGACCCCGGCGATCAGACCGATGGGGGTGTTGGAGCCGGTGCCGGCCAGGCCGCCTTGCGGGTCCTTCGGGCCCTGGCCGTCGTTGCCGCCGCTGGTGGCCGGAGGCGTGCCGGGGTCCGGGCCCGGGGTGGTCGGCTTGTCCGTCGGCTCACCCGGCTTCGTCGGCTTCGGATCCGGCTTGCCGCCGCCGCCGTCATCGCCACCGCCGGTGTCCGTGGCGGTGGTGTTGCCGCCCAGGAGCAGCAGCGACTTGTCGTCGTCCTTGGCGTTGTCGGTCAAGGTCTTGACCGACGTGCTGGTCTGGCGCGGAAGGTTGCGGTGCTCGGTCCTGAAGCGCACCTGGGTCATGTTCCGCTTGGGCTGCTTGGAGAAGTCGACACCGCCGACACCGTAGGCGTACTTGCCGCCGCCGGCGTCGTGCTCCCACTGCTCCTCGCCGGTCTTCAGGGACTTGATGTACTCCTTGTAGACCTTCTCCCGGGTCCAGTCCTTGTTCTCGCCGCGCAGCGGCACGGCGGAGACGTCGTTGCTGTTGATCAGCTTGCGGTAGTCGGTCGGCGCCTTCGCGTCCTGCTGCCGGACGAACTCGGCGGCGACGCGGGCGGTGTAGACGCGGCGCAGGTCGGCGTAGCGGGGTGAGGTGTTCACCTGCTTCTCGACCTCGGGAATGATCAGGGTGTTGACCTGCCGCTCGGCCCACTTCTTCTGCTGCGCGTCGAAGTCGCAGAGGTAGGTCTCGCCGGGCATGTTGTCGATCTTGAGGTACTCGGCCTTGACCTTCAGCGGCGCGTCCAGGATGTGGATGCCGCCGTTCTCCTCACGCACCACCGCGGTGTCCGGCTCGATCCAGTTGCGCACCTGGAACCAGCACGGAACGCCCTCGCTGTTGCGGGGCATGGACTTCCAGAACCGGTCGGCCTCGGGCCGCTTCGTCGGGTTCATCGCGCGGGCGTAATCGCGCTTCATCTCCAGGTCCGACTCCAGCAGGACCCGGCCGGCGTCCGTCTTCGCGAACCGTGCGTCCATGATCCTTTCGGGCTGGTCCGGGTTCAGGTTCACCCAGAACTTCTCCGGCGACAGAGCCATCCAGGTCAGGAACGCGTCCGAGATGAGCTGCGCCTTCTCCTGGCCGCCCCAGCCTGACTTCTCCTCCGGGTCTTCCTTCGCGGAGTAGGAGTAGTCCAGGCCCTTGCCCTTGACGGGCTTGCCGACGTAGCGCAGTTCCAGGGTCGAGAAGTCGATCCCGCCCGGCGTGCCCCTGCGCGGCTGGATGCCGTTCGGGTCGGCCGCGTTCCTGCGGTCGAGGAATTCCTTCATCGTCTTCGGGTTCGGGCGGGACTCGCGGACCATGTCGTTCGCGCCGCCGCCCACGACCGGGGCACTGCCCGGGGGCTGCATGCGCGTCGTCTTGGCGCGCACGCCGCCGCTGGGGGCCTTCTCGACCTTGTCGGAGCGGTAGTTGTACTCGGTGACCTTGCCCGGCGCGTTCTTCTTCAGCTCGTTCAGGTGGTCACGTGCCGCCTTCTCCTGCTTCTCGGCGAAGACGTACTTCAGGGACTTGTCCTTGTTGTGCTTCGGGTCGCGCGACCAGGCGATGTCGCCGTCGACCTGGGACTTGTCCGGGCGCCCGTTGGACTTGATCTCCAGCATCTGGCCGGTGGCCCGGTTGTAGGCGTCGATCTGCCGCCGGTGGGTCTTCTTGGTGATCGGATCGTAGAAGTCGAACTCCTTCTGACAGATCCAGTCGTCTCCCACGAGACCGTGGTCCTTGACGACCTTCTTCTCGAACGCCTTGCCGCGCGGATCGTTGCCGCCGTTCTTGATCAGACGGACGTCGCGCCAGTAGGACCAGTCGCCCCACGCGTTCGGGTTGCTCTCCTTCGCACGGATCCACTTCCAGTAGACCCGGTCGATCGGCTTCGACTTCGGCGGCTCCTTCGGAAGGTCCTTCAGCCGGTCGATGTCCTCCTGGGACGGCGGCCCGAGCCCGTCCCACTTCTTCGACGGGTTCTCGTACTCGTACGAGTCCCACCGCGACTTGTCCCGCGACGCATCGAACTCGGGAAGCTGGGTGATCGCTTCCAGGTCTTCGGCGAGATCGTAGTATTCGCGGCACGGAATGCCCGGCTTCGGCGGCTTCGGCGGCTTCGGCGCTGCCGAAGCCGCTGCCGGAAGGCCTCCTAAGGCCATCACGGAAGCGCAGGCCACCGCGACCGCAGTGCGCAGGGCAACCCAGCGCCGGTTACGTATCGGTGTCACGTAGTTCCCCGTGGGGGTCCCAGACGATGGGGGCTCGCGCGGCGCCAGGGGCCCCCGTGATGTGCGTGGCGCCGCAGAGCACCCTCACCCTAGGGGCCCGCCCGCGTCGGCGTCGCGCGGAATTGCGGCGTTCCGGGCCCCAACTCACCTCCCACGCACCATCGTTACGACTCCCTCACGACTCGGCACTAGGGTCGCCGCCATGGACATCGACGACGACGAGTACGAAGAACTGCGTCGGCTCGACCGGCTCAGGTCCGACAACCCGGTCCTGAACGCCTGGCTGACCGTCCAGCGCTCCGATTTCCCCACCTGGTCCGAACAGACGCCCGGCACCTGGGACTTCAGCCTCGACTCGCTCGTCCGCCTCGAGGACCTGATCCGAGACCGCTACGCCACTGCCGAGCAGGCGCATGAGGACGAAGCCGGCGACTTCCTCCAGACAGCCTCGTGGTACGTCGGGGAGGTCCACAACCGGCACTTCGGCACCGTCTGGCAGTACCACCCCGATTCCGCGGACGTCCCCGGTACGTGGCCGTTCGTCACCGTGCCCTTCGACCGGCTCTTCGAGTTCCCCGACGAGGACGGCATCGAGCCCGACAACCGTCCGCACTACAGGCCCGTGAACCGGCTGTGCGGCATCCTCACCCCCGGCAATGGACACCTCGCCACCGACCCTGGCATCTACGCCCCCACGGACACCTGAGCGGCCCCTCGTCTGGATCACCGCCGGGAAAGTCGCGGAAGATTCCTCCGGCGTGGTGTCGAGAAAGCGTCGACGGCTCCGACGTCCCCTGTGAGAGTTGCCCACAAGGGGCGGCACCACCCGAGGGAGCGCAATCATGAAGTATCTGGTGATGGTCCAGGGCACCCAGGCCGACTACGAGGCGATGCGGGGCAACGGCTCCGAGCACAGCCCGGTCTGGAGCGAGAAGGAGCTCCAGACGATGTTCTCCTTCATGCAGGCCGTCAACGACGACCTCGCGGAGAGCGGTGAGCTCGTGGACGCCCAGGGTCTGGTCGAGCCGGCACAGACCCGGTTCGTCCGGGCGGGCAAGGACGGCAGCCCGGTGATCTCGGACGGCCCGTACGGCGAGACGAAGGAACTGCTCGCCGGCTACTGGGTGCTGGACTGCGAGAGCCTGGAGCGGGTCACGGAGATCGCGGCGCGCGTCGCGCAGTGCCCGGCACCGGAGGGCGCGCCCGACTATCCGGTCGTCATCCGCCCCATCCAGGAAAGCGGCGGCGATCTGTGCCCGTGAACGGCCCGGGTGGTGTCGAGGACCTGCTGCGGCTGCATGCCCCGCAGGTCCTGGGCGCGCTCGTACGCCGCTACGGGCACTTCGGCGAGGCCGAGGACTCCGTACAGGAGGCACTGCTCGCCGCCGCACAGCAGTGGCCGTCGGCGGGAGTGCCGGACAATCCGCGCGGCTGGCTGATCAAGGTGGCGTCGCGGCGCCTGACCGACCAGCTGCGCAGCGACGAGGCCCGGCGCCGGCGCGAGGAGACCGCGGCGCAGCTCACCCCCCGGGACGCCGTCACGGCGCCGCCGCCCGGTGAGGGCCGCGCCCCGTCCGAGGACGACACGCTGACGCTGCTGTTCCTGTGCTGCCCCCCCGTGCTGACGCCGGCCGCGCAGATCGCGCTGACCCTGCGGGCCGTCGGCGGTCTGACGACGGCCGAGATCGCCCGTGCGCTGCTGCTGCCCGAGGCGACGGCGGCGCAGCGGATCAGCCGGGCCAAGGCGCGGATCAAGGACGTGCCGTTCCGGCAGCCGGGCCCCGCGGACCGCGACCAGCGGCTCTCGGCCGTACTCCAGGTGCTCTACCTGATCTTCAACGAGGGCCATACGGCCACCTCGGGAGCCGCGCTCCGGCGCGCGGACCTCGCGCACGAGGCCATCCGGCTGACCCGGGCGGTGCGCAGACTGCTGCCCCGGGAGGGAGCGGTCACCGGGCTGCTGGCACTCATGCTGCTCACCGAGGCACGGAGCGCCGCCCGTACCGGCGCGCACGGGGAGCTGGTCCCGCTCGACGAGCAGGACCGCACCCGGTGGGACCGTGACGCGATCGCCGAGGGGACAGCTCTGGTGGAGGAGGCGCTCACCGAAGTCCCGGCGGGCCCCTATCAGCTGCAGGCGGCCATCGCCGCACTCCACGACGAGGCACCGTGTGCGCAGGACACCGACTGGCCGCAGATCCTCGCCCTCTACGACGTGCTGGTGTCCCGCGCGCCCGGGCCCATGGCGGAACTGGGGCGGGCCGTGGCGGTCGCCATGGTCGAGGGCCCGGAGGCGGGGCTCGCCCGAGTGGCCGAGCTGGAGGACCGTCTGGCGGGCCATCACCGGCTGGACGCGGTGCGCGCCCATCTGCTGGAGAAGGCGGGTGACCGGGAGGGCGCCCGGGCGGCGTACCAGCGGGCCGCCCGGCAGACCCTCAGCATCCCCGAGACCCGCTATCTGCAGATGCGGGCGGCGCGACTGGGCGGGTAGGGCGCGCTCATCAGTGCTGTGGACCTGCGCGACTTCGTCGCGAAGGTGCCCTGCCGGCGGATCTCCGCGGCGGACAGGAAGTCCGGTCCGACATCTGGCCATGCGTCATGTCCGGCCAGTAACTTACCGACGGTAACTCCCCTGTCTCCTCCTGCCCCACGCCCGCACCAGGAGTCCTCTGTGAAGACAGCACTGCCCCCCGCTCTCGCCGCCCTCACCGCCGCGCTCGTGGTCGGCGCCGCCACCGCGCCCCCCGCCGCCGCGGCCCCGGAGGCCGCGAACCCGGCAACGGCGGCGACCCGGGTGCCGGTGCCCCAGTCGCACAAGGACGGGCTCCGTGAGGTCCTGTTCGTCGGCAACAACTGGGAGGGGACCGCGGACGTCCTCGAGTCCTCCGGAGCCCTGACGAAGATCGGGCGCGTCAATGTCGTCCCCGACAAGGACGAGCGGATGCTGGAGATCTACCTCAACCCCGTGAAGCTCGCGTACTTCCTCGGGATACGGCTGTCGGTGGGCGAGGGCCACGACCAGTTCGTGGACGACATGTACTCCACCCCGGACGGCTCGGCCGTCGTCGTGTCCCGTCCGAGCTTCGCCGACGTGGTCTCGATCGACGTCACGACCGGCAAGGTCAACTGGCGCTTCCCCGTGTCCGGCTTCCGCTCGGACCACATGGCGGTCTCCCCGGACGGACGGCGCGTCGCCGTGTCCGCCTCCACGTCGAACACGGTGCACGTCCTGGACATCGAGACCGGCCGCCAGACCGGCTCGTTCAAGACCGGCGACAAACCGCACGAGAACGTGTTCACGAAGGACGGCAAGCAGATCTGGAACTCGGCGATCGGCGAGGTCAACACCGCACTCGACGACCCGCTGTTCGACTGGACCAAGGGCGACCGCAAGATCACCGTCGTGGACGCGCAGACGTACCGGCCGGTGAAGGTCATCGACATGCGGCAGCGCCTCGACGCCTTCGGCCGCAAGGACCTCTCGGACGCGGTGCGGCCGGTGGCCTTCACTCCCGACGAGTCGAAGCTCTACTTCCAGGTGTCGTTCTTCAACGGCTTCCTCGAATACGACGTGGCCTCCGACCGGATCACCCGCCAGAAGGTCCTCCCCAAGAACCCGGCCACCAGCGAGGACCGCACCACCTGGGTCAACGACTCGCGCCACCACGGGATCTCGATGAGCCCGAAGGGCGACAAGCTCTGCGTCGCCGGGACGATGGACGACTACGCGACGGTCGTCGACCGCGAAACCCTCCAGGAGGGGCCGCTCGTGACGGCGTCGAAGCCGTACTGGGCCACGGTCAGCGGGGACGGGAAGTCCTGTGTGGTCTCGGAGAGCGGTGCGGACTCGGTCACGGCGATCGACTTCGCGACCGGCCGCAAGGTGGTGTCGGTGCCGGTGGGCGACCACCCCCAGCGGGTACGCCTCGGCCACGTCCCGTCCGGCTGGACGGGGCCCTCGTCCGGCGGGCGCTGAGGACGGCTCCCCGCGCATCCGCCCGCGGACCGGGCGCACCCGGCCGCCCGCCAGAGGTGCACGGCCCCCGTGCCGGAGGGATCATCGGGGCATGAGCCCCACGATTCACCTGGCACAGCAGCCTGAGGCCGACTCGCTCCTCTCGCGCAGCCCGCTGGCCCTGCTCATCGGCATGCTGCTGGACCAGCAGGTGCCGATGGAGTGGGCGTTCTCCGGTCCGTACACGATCGTCCAGCGCCTCGGGCGTGACGATCCGGACGCGCACGAGATCGCCGCCTACGACCCGGACGCCTTCGCCGCGCTGCTGTCCGAGAAGCCGGCGGTCCACCGCTATCCGGGTGCCATGGCCAAGCGGATCCAGCAGCTGTGCCGGTACCTCGTGGACGAGTACGACGGCGATCCGACCGCTCTGTGGCAAGACGCCGGCAACGGCCGGGAGCTGCTCGCGAGGCTGGAGGCGCTGCCCGGCTTCGGCAAGCAGAAGTCGCAGATCTTCCTGGCGCTGCTGGGCAAGCAGTCCGGAGTGCGGCCGAAAGGGTGGCGGGAGGCGGCGGGTCCGTACGGAGAAGAGGGGTCCTACCGCTCCGCCGCGGACATCACCGGCCCCGAAACGCTGGGCAAAGTCAGATCGTACAAACAAGAAGCGAAACGTGCGGCGAAGGCGGCCAAATGACGTACCAGTACGCCCTTAGACGTACAAGATGATGTCAACACTGCTAAATATCGCGTGAGTTGCGGCAGGGCTGTTCACAGAGCGCTCAGAGATCGCTAACTTCCCCTCAACCTCGTTCGTACCGGGAAGGACCTCTGTGAACGCATCCCATCGCAGAGCAGTGGCCACCGTGGCCGCAGCCGCACTCGCGACCCCGCTCATGCTGGCATCCGCCTCCCCCGCCTCCGCCGATCGGCACGACCCTGCCAAGGCGGCGGCGAAGGAAGCGGCCCAGCTCGCCAAGAAGCTGGTCCGCGAGTCGTCCGCGAAGGACGCCTACAAGCACCTGCAGAAGTTCCAGCAGATATCCGACAGCGCCGGCGGCAACCGTGCCGCGGGCACGCTGGGCCACGACGCCTCGGCGGCGTACGTCTACCAGCAGCTGAAGAAGGCCGGGTACGAGGTCGAGTACCAGACCTTCGACTTCATCTACACCCAGACCCAGGCGGAGAGACTCTCCGTGGTCTCGCCCGCGCCGCGCGACGTCAAGATCTCGGCGATGTCGTACACCAAGTCCACGCCGGTCGGCGGGGTGAAGGCGGAGCTCGTCGCCGCCCCCGTCGACGCCGACGGCACCAACGGCTGTGAGCCGTCGGACTTCGCGACCGGGACCTTCACCGGCAAGATCGCCCTGATCAAGCGCGGCGGCTGCACCTTCGCCGCCAAGCAGGAGAACGCCGCCGCCGCGGGCGCGATCGCCGCCGTGATCTACAACAACACGGAGGGCACGCTCTCCGGCACCCTGGGCGCCCCGGAGGCCGGCAAGATCCCGACGGGCGGCGTCACGCTCGCCGACGGCCAGAACCTCGCCGCGGACCTCGCCAAGGGCCCGGTGACACTCGACCTCGAGATACGCCAGCTCCAGCAGAAGCGTTCCACCAACAACGTCATCGCCGAGACCAAGCACGGCAACGCCGCCAACACGGTGATGCTGGGCTCCCACCTCGACGGCGTGACGGAGGGCCCGGGCATCAACGACAACGGCTCCGGCTCCGCCGGACTGCTCGAGGTCGCCCTGGAGCTCGCCAAGACCCACAAGCGGCCCGCCAACAAGGTGCGCTTCGCCTGGTGGTCCGCGGAGGAGTTCGGACTGCTCGGTTCCGAGCACTACGTCGCGAACCTCAGCGAGCTGGGCAAGAAGGAGATCAAGCTCTACCTGAACTTCGACATGATCGCCTCGCCGAACTACGGGCTGTTCGTCTACGACGGCGACGACTCCGACGGCGTCGGCGCCCCGGCGGGCCCGGCGGGCTCCGCGCAGCTGGAGCGCGACATCAACGCGTTCATGGACAAGCAGGGCATGCCGCGTGAGGGCACGGACTTCACCGGCCGCTCCGACTACGGACCGTTCGTCGAGGCGGGCATCGCGTCCGGCGGCACCTTCACCGGCGCCGAGGGGATCAAGACCGCGGCGCAGGCCGCGAAGTTCGGCGGCACGGCGGGCGTCGCGTACGACTCCTGCTACCACTCCAAGTGCGACGACCTCAAGAACATCGACATGAAGGCCTTCGACGCCAACATCGACGTCATCGCCAACGCGGTCGGCACCTACGCGATCGACCTGAGTTCGCTGCGCAAGCCGGTCACCACCGTCCCGACCCAGGGCGGCACGGGCAGCGGAGGCGGCCTCCACGACGGTCACGGAGTGACGCAGTAGCCCCTGCGCACCTCTCGCTCACGGGCCGCTCCGGGATCACCCGGTGCGGCCCGTTCCGCCGTCCGGCCCGTTCCGTAGCCGATAGTGACGACTCGGGCCCACTCCTGACAGGGCCTCTATCCACCCTTATTTCGGATTCGCCATTTTTTGACCGTCATGGCACCGGCGTCGCATGGCTGCGCTGATGCCCGCTTGCCCGGTAGGCTTTCCGTGTGATCTTCAAGCGCATCGGCAACGGGCGGCCGTATCCCGACCACGGCCGGGAAAGCACCCGGCAGTGGGCGGATGTCGCGCCGCGCCCGGTCCGCCTCGATCAGCTCGTTACCACCAAGGGCCAGCTGGACCTCGAGACGCTGCTCGCGGAGGACTCGACCTTCTACGGCGACCTCTTCGCGCACGTCGTGAAGTGGCGGGGCGATCTGTACCTCGAGGACGGGCTGCACCGCGCCGTACGCGCGGCGCTGCAACAGCGACAGGTGCTGCACGCCCGCGTGCTCGAGATGGACTGAGCCGGCCCGGGGGCGCAGGACGGGCCGGATACCCCGGCCAGCCCCCTCCCCGGGAGCCACCCGGGCGGCTTTCCGACCCGTACGGACGCAGTTTCCGACCCATACGGGCGCCGTCCGATGATCGTTTAGTAGCTCATGTCCCGGGACCGCACTACGCTGCGCTCATGAGCATGCTCACTCCCCCAGGCATGGGCGGAAAGTACCGCATCACAGGCAACGCCTACCCGCGTATGCGCCGCCCTCGTCGCCGCAGGTACGTGCTCGGCGGCATCGCCGCGGTCACCGTCGCCGGCCTCGGCGGCTGGGGGACGCTGCAGCTCATCGACGTGTTCACCGGCGACGGAAAGAAGCCCGCGGTCAGGGCCCAGACGGCCGCCTGCAAACCCCAGGCGTCCCCCGCGGCGGCCCCGCTGCTGCCGAAACCGGCCCAGGTCACGGTGAACGTCTACAACGCCACCCCGCGTTCCGGTCTCGCCAGGACCACGGCCGACGAGCTCAAGCGGCGCGGCTTCGCCATCGGCAAGGTGGGCAACGCCCCCGCCGTCTACGACAAGAAGGTCCCCGGCACCGGGATGGTGCTCGGCGCTTCGACGGCGCATGAAGGGGCACTCCGGGTGCTCGGCACCCAGCTGACGGGTGCCCAGCTCCGGGTCGACGCCCGCAAGACCGCGGACGTCGACCTGATCATCGGCACCGCCTTCAAGACGCTCGACGCCAAGGCGGTGTCGGACAAGGCGCTGGCGGCCCTGGCCGTCCCGCCGAAGCCCGCCGCGCGCTGCTGAGCAGGGGGCAGGGCACCGGGCGGGCACTCACCGACCGTGCCGTACCGCCCCACGGGGGCGCCGCCTGCGCGCCGCCCCCGGCCGGTACCTCTACTCCGCCGCTCCGTACATCCGGTCACCCGCGTCGCCGAGGCCCGGGACGATGTAGCCGTGCTCGTTGAGCCGCTCGTCCACCGACGCCGTGACGACGGTGACCGGCGTGCCGGCCAGCTCGCGCTCCATGAGCTCGACACCCTCCGGGGCCGCCAGCAGCACGACCGCGGTCACATCGTCCGCACCGCGCTTGATCAGCTCCCTGATCGCCGCGACCAGCGTGCCGCCGGTCGCCAGCATCGGGTCGAGCACATACACCTGGCGGCCGGAGAGGTCCTCCGGCATACGCGTCGCGTAGGTCGACGCCTCGAGGGTCTCCTCGTTGCGGATCATCCCGAGGAATCCCACCTCGGCGGTGGGCAGCAGCCGCACCATGCCGTCCAGCATGCCGAGCCCGGCCCGCAGGATCGGCACCACCAGCGGGCGCGGGCGCGAGAGCTTGACGCCCGTGGTCGGCGACACCGGGGTCACGATGTCGATCTGCTCGGTGCGCACGTCCCGGGTGGCCTCGTACGCGAGCAGGGTCACCAACTCGTCGGCGAGCCGCCGGAAGGTCGGGGAGTCGGTGCGCTGGTCGCGCAGGGTGGTGAGCTTGTGCGCCACCAGGGGGTGGTCGACGACGTGGATCCGCATGGCCCCCACAGTAGCCGGGACCGCACACGCCCTGGCATCAACGGGTGCCGTGGAGGGAAGGTGGGACGTACCCCCTTCCAGCGCTGAGGTGGTGTGGCCGATGCGGGACCGGGAACAGCAGGACGAACAACGGCAGGAGCAGTCCGAACCGGACAACGAGGTGGACCGCCGACGGCGGCGCGCCCAGTTCCTGCGCGAACTGAACGAGGCCAAGGCGCTGCGCGAGCGCGTGCAACCGCGCCGTGCCCGAGCGGCCCGAATGCGCCAGGCCATGCGGATGCGCAGCTTTCGCTGGTGAGTCCCGAGCACACCCTGGGCGGACTCTTTGACTGAACGCGTGCACGACGCAACGCCCGAAGACCTCTCGCGAAGGCGCTGTTTCTGTCACGATTCCGAAGGGCGGGGCCGTCAAGCGCACCGCCGGTCGTCACAACTCTGATCAGTGGGAGAGTCACGGTGTACTTCGCCGCACTGCTCGCGCGCACCGAAGACGGGTGGGAAGCGAGCGACACAGAGCTCGACGATGTGGAGACCTTGTCGGATCTGACCGACTTGGCTCACGAGGCTTCGGTGGACGAGGACACGGTGCTCGTCTTCATCGAGCAAGAGGACGCATGGTTCGGCCTCGTCCGTGTGGAGGGCGAGGACGACCCTCGCATCTTCGTCTCGGACGCGGCCGCGGCCGCCCGCTCCTCGTACGGGGAGATCCTCACCAGGGAACTGCTGGGCGGGGAACCGGACGACGATGCCGACGACCTGGACTCGCTCGACCTCGACGGCACGGAGGAGGGTGAGCCCGCCACCGAGGAGGACGAGGAGGAGACGTCGTCCACCGCGGAGACCGCGCCTGCCGGCCCGGCCGGCGACCGCGCGATCCTCGCCGACCTGGGCATGTCCGAGAAGGAGCTGCTGGCCCTTCAGAGCGACGCCCTGGGCGAGATCGCGGACTCGCTGGGCGCTGCCGAAGTGCTGGAGACCGTCCGCTAGTGACCGGGGACGTGCCTGATCCCGTCCTGCCGGACCCCCTGCCCGGTACGGAGCCCGTGCCCGATCCGGTGCGCGCACCGTGGGAGACGTACATGCGTCTCGCACTGGCGGAGGCGTCGCGTGCGGCGCAGGGCGGCGATGTGCCGGTCGGTGCCGTCGTCCTCGGTCCGGGCGGCGCCGTCCTCGCCACCGGTCACAACGAGCGCGAGCTGACCGGCGACCCGACGGCGCACGCGGAAGTGCTCGCGCTCCGCAGGGCCGCGGCCAAGCTCGGGGAGTGGCGCCTCACCGGCTGCACGCTCGTCGTGACGCTGGAGCCCTGCACGATGTGCGCGGGCGCGCTGGTGCTCTCCCGGGTGGACCGGGTGGTCTACGGCGCGCGGGACGAAAAGGCCGGCGCGGCGGGCTCCGTGTGGGATCTCGTACGGGACCGGCGGCTCAACCACCGGCCGGAGGTGATCCTCGGGGTCATGGAGGACGAGTGCTCCGAGCAGCTGTCGGCGTTCTTCCGGAACGGCCCGGGGAGCGCCCCCGGAGGCCGCTGATCGATATCGATTTCAGAGCACGGCCCACCTTGGGCTAAGCTCTCTCCCGGTAGCGTGTCCGAGCGGCCGAAGGAGCTCGCCTCGAAAGCGAGTGTGGCGCAAGTCACCGAGGGTTCAAATCCCTCCGCTACCGCTGACAGACGAAAGGCCCGGTCCACTGGACCGGGCCTTTCGCCGTTCTCACCCGGCCTTCGACGGGCCGTCAGGAAGCCCCGCGGGCGCCCGCGCAGGGGACGGCCGGACATGGCTGCCCACGAGGCGGGCCGGAGTGAGGGCCTGGCGTCGCGACGCCGCGGAGATCCGTCAGAAGCCCCCTAGAGCGCACCGCCGAGCCCGGGGCACCCTCCGGCGGAGCTGAGCACAGGCCCCCGCCGCGGCCGGCCGCCGTCCGTCCCCGGTCCTGCCGCACACGGCGCCCCGACTCCCCGCGGCGCCGAGCGCGCGCGGAAGGGCCCCGGCGCCATACGCCGGGGCCCTTCCTCACTTCAGTTGCCGTTCGCCCGCCTCTGGACTTCCGGGGAGGAGAGAGGAGAGGAGGCCGGAGGGAGCGGCCTCTCGGGGGGGACTGACCGCTCCCCCCGATGAGAACCGGTCCGCCCGGACCCGGGCCGCTCTCGGGGGGAAGCTCGCGGCGCGGGACCCCGCAATGGGGGACGGTTCCTCGCCCTTCGGATCCCGCCGGATCCTCGGGGTCTCCTCCCATGCTGCGCCCGTGGGCACCCCTGGCGGGCCGGACGAAGGGCCCTGATCTCCGGGACCTTCGTCCATAAGGGGCTCGGTTAGACTCACGCGACGTCACAGGGGACGCCGGGGAGGCAGGACCGATGGTGCAAACGAAGAAGATCGCGCTCTACATAGTCGTCGTCTTCGTGCTGTACACGATCATCAATTCCCCCCAGCGCGCCGCCGACCTCGTCCAGGTAGGATTCGAGGGGATTTCGAGCGCTGCTCAAGGTGTCGGCGACTTCATGACCGAGCTCGTCGACTAGGTCCTGTCCGGGCGATCCTTGAGGACCAGCCCGCGGCGTCAGATGCGGTGCATCGCAAGGCGGTGGGGGTACCCCCGGCCGGAGGCTGGGGGAGATCGTCCTCGTACTGGACGTACTCGGACGACTCCGACAACGCAGCGAAGGGCCGCAGCTGTCGTCGTGGGCCCGAGAAGATCGCCCGGACAGGACCTAGGCCCGGACGGGACCTGGGACCTTTCCCGGACTGGCATCACGAGCGCCATGAGCCGTCCGGGCCCCTCAGCAGCGGCGCCCCGAGCCGCTCGACCGGCCGGACCATCCGGCCGGCCACCGTCAGCTCGACGGTTCGACCCGAGGAGCACCCTTGATCCGCCATCTGGTCCTGTTCAAGCTCAACGAGGGCGTCAGCCGCGACGAGCCCCGCGTCGTCGCAGGTGTGCGGGCCTTCCGGGAGCTCGGCGGCGTCATTCCCGAGCTGGAGGTCTGGGAGTGCGCCTGGAACATCTCCGACCGGCCGATCGCCTATGACTTCGCGATCAACTCCGCGGTCGTGGACAAGGACGCCCTGAAGCGCTACGTCGAGCACCCGGCCCATCAGGCGGCAGCGGGCCAGTGGCGGGAGTTCGCCACGTGGGTGATCGCCGACTACGAGTTCTGACCGGCCTCCGGGACCCGGTCCCCGGCCCCCCACCGCCATGGTGGGGGGCTTCTCTGTGCTCCCACCCCAACTTGCCCCTCAACACGGAGTGATGAGGTGCTTGCACACAGTGGACATGTCTTGTGATGCTATGACCGCTTTTGACGGATGAGTTGACCGAGATCGATCCGCTGTTCGAACGATGAAGGGGTGGCGAGACCGTGTCGGCCAATACTGCGCCTCAAGTGCCGCCCCAGCACGAGAACAGCGAGAGCGAGAGCAACGGCAGCACAGGCAGCAGCACCAGCAGTGGCATCGGCGGCAACAGCGGCAACCCCGGCATCGGGGAGAACGGCCGGGGCGAACCCCGGGCCGCCAGACCACAGGGCCGGGGCGCGGACACCAGGGCGCTCACCCAGGTGCTGTTCGCCCAGCTGAAGGAGCTGGAACCGGGCACACCCGAGCACTCACGGGTGCGCGCGGCCCTGATCGAGGCGAATCTGCCACTGGTGCGGTACGCCGCCGCCCGCTTCCGCAGCCGCAACGAACCGATGGAGGACGTGGTCCAGGTCGGCACGATCGGCCTGATCAACGCGATCGACCGGTTCGACCCGGACCGCGGGGTGCAGTTCCCCACCTTCGCCATGCCGACGGTGGTCGGCGAGATCAAGCGGTACTTCCGGGACAACGTACGGACCGTCCATGTGCCGCGCCGGCTGCACGAACTGTGGGTGCAGGTCAACGGCGCCACCGAGGACCTCACCACGACGCACGGGCGCTCCCCCACGACCGCCGAGATCGCCGAGAGGCTGAAGATCTCCGAGGACGAGGTCCTCGCCTGCATCGAGGCGGGACGGTCGTACCACGCGACCTCGCTGGAGGCCGCGCAGGAGGGGGACGGACTGCCGGGGCTGCTGGACCGGCTCGGATACGAGGACCCGGCGCTGGCGGGCGTGGAGCACCGCGACCTCGTACGCCATCTGCTCGTACAACTGCCCGAGAGGGAGCAGCGGATCCTACTGCTGCGGTACTACAGCAATCTGACGCAGTCGCAGATCAGTGCGGAGCTCGGCGTTTCGCAGATGCATGTGTCCCGGCTGCTCGCCCGAAGCTTCGCCCGACTGAGATCCGCAAACAGGATCGAAGCGTAACCGAAACGGGTAGAACCCTTTCAGCCCACTTGCGGGGTGACAAAAGCCGCAGACCCCCTTTTTCCTGCACGGATTTGATGGCTCGTTGTCGACAAGTCACTACAGCGCGTTGCCGACATGTGACATTCTGCGGGAACCGCGTTTGCCGCGGCCCCGCCTCCGGTATTCAGGTGGAGGCTGCGTTCCACCGATGGTCGCGGCCCACGCGACCGTCCGCGACCTCCAGGGGGTGGCATGTCCGCAGAACAGGGCAGCTCGAAGGTGCTCACGCGCGAGGCGAGCGCTCCCTCGCCCGACGTGCTTCCGGTGCCGGCGCCGGCGTCCCCGGAAGCTCCCCCGGCCATCACGGCCCCGGAAGCTCTCGACACCCGCACACTCTCCCGCTCCCTCTTCCTGCGGCTGGCCACTCTGGACGAGGACAGCCCGGAGCGTACGTACGTACGCGACACCCTCATCGAGCTCAATCTGCCGCTGGTGCGGTACGCGGCGGCGCGCTTCCGCAGCCGCAACGAGCCCATGGAGGACATCGTCCAGGTCGGCACCATCGGGCTGATCAAGGCCATCGACAGATTCGACTGCGAACGGGGCGTGGAATTCCCCACGTTCGCGATGCCGACGGTGGTCGGCGAGATCAAGCGCTTCTTCCGGGACACGAGTTGGTCGGTCCGGGTTCCGCGCCGACTGCAGGAGCTGCGGCTCGCCCTGACGAAGGCGAGCGACGAGCTGTCCCAGAAGCTGGACCGCTCCCCGACCGTTCCCGAACTGGCCGCGGCGCTCGGAGTGTCGGAGGAGGACGTGGTCGACGGTCTCGCCGTCGGCAACGCGTACACGGCCTCCTCGCTGGACTCCCCCTCCCCCGAGGACGACGGCGGCGAAGGCTCCCTGGCGGACCGTCTGGGCTACGAGGACACCGCCCTGGAGGGCGTCGAGTACCGCGAGTCCCTGAAGCCCCTGCTCGCCAAACTCCCGCCCCGCGAGCGCCAGATCATCATGCTGCGCTTCTTCGCGAACATGACGCAGTCCCAGATCGGCGAGGAGGTCGGCATCTCGCAGATGCACGTCTCGCGGCTGCTGACACGCACCCTGGCGCAGCTCCGTGAGGGGCTCATCGGGGACTGAGGCAGGCCGGGTGGGAGCCGCCTCCCGGCTCCCACCGCCGTAGGTCTGCCTCCGAGCGGCAGCACGCCCTCACCACGCCTTCTGCTGCGGCCTAGTGCTGTGGCCGGATAGGTTTGCCGGGAAGCTCGCGGCGTCCTGTGCGGTGTATCGCCAGGCGGAGAATCGGCCTTGTACTGGATGTACTCGGGTGATTCGACAACGCAGCGAGACGCCGTGCAGGGCGCCGCGAGCCGGTGAACCTATCCGGTCACAGCACTAGGTCCTGTCCGGGCGATCTTTGAGGATCAGCCCGCGGCGTCAGATGCGGTGCATCGCAAGGCGGTGGGGGTACCCCCGGCCGGAGGCTGGGGGAGATCGCTCTCGTACTGGGCGTACTCGGGCGACTCCGACAACGTAGCGAGGTGCCGTAGCTGTCGTCGCAGGCCCGAGAAGATCGCCCGGACAGGACCTAGTGGACCGCGGGACGGCGCCCGGGTCGCCGGGAGGCGCGTACCGGCCGTTTCCGTGGGCACCGTTCACAATTGACGGACCGTCAGCGACACTGGCGCGATGCGACGGCGACAGGTCGGATACGGGCTCGCAGGGCTCGCGCTCTGCCTCGGCGGAGTGCTCGCCGCATGCGGGAACGGCGGCGAAGGCGACGGGTACGTGGCCGTCGGAGCCGCGGGGACCGGGCCCGAAACGGGGCCCGGGGGCGCGGTACCGCCGTCGGGGAAGGTCGCGCTGGTGCCGCTGGACGGGACGGCGTCCTCACCGGGTACGGGTACGGACAGAGGCAACGGCCCGGCCGCAACGGCACCCGGGAGCGGCGGCCCGGGTACGGATACGGCCACGGGCCCGGGAACGGAGCCGGCTCCGGGAGCAACGCCCCGACCTGGCACGAGCACCGGTACGCCCACCGGCGGCCGTCCGGGCGGACCGACGCGGCCCGGCCACTCCGGCACACCCTCACGCCCGCCGTCCCCGCCCGCCCCCGGCACCACGCCGCCCTCTCCGCCACCTCCCGGACCGGCGGTGCTGAGCGTCGGGGACCCGGTGCGCGGCGGCACGGACCAGCGCTGGTGCGAGACGGTGACGCTCGAGTTCCGGAACACCGGCGGCTCGCCCGTGCGCTCCGGGTCCGTGACCTTCGGGACGCACATCATCGGCGCGCTCGGGATCGACTGGGCGACGATCGAGTCCGCTCAGCCCCTGCCCGCGCCGATCGCCGCGAAGACGGTCAGGGCGCGGACGTACACCGTGTGCGTCGAATCGTGGCGGGTGCCGCTCGGGATGCACATCGAGACCCGGGACGTGCGCGCCGACCACTGAGCCGGGGACGCGGGTGACGCCGGACATGCCGATACGCGCACGCACACGTGTGCGCACGCTCCGGGCCCGCGCAAACGTCGGAAGCCGGTGATGCCCGGGCTCACCGGCGCCGTATGCGGGAAAGGATCAGCTCAGCGCGAGCCAGGCCACCGCGCCGAGGAGCGCGACGACCGCCAGGACGCCGACGATCAGACCGACCCGCGGTCCGGACGACGCGGGCTGCGCCGAGTGGCCGCGGCCCTGCGGAGCGCCGTCGTCGACGAAGGCGCGGAACATCTGGGTGCTGCCCGCCGGGTCGTAGTTGCCCTCGGGACCCTGGGGCGCTTGGGGGTTGTGTGCCATGGGGCAGGACCCTAGCGAACCCGGGTGACCCACCCAAGCCCCGGGCCTGCACCCTTGCGAGACACCCCCGGGATATCCGCACCACGGCCCCGTACCTCCACGCACGCTCCGGCTGGGGCTCCGCGCGTGTCGGGATGACCCCGCACAGACACATCCTTTGGTGTTCCTTTACCCCTTGAACCCCTTCATTCATTTGCCTGCAGCAACCAACAGCTTTTATGGTTGCCCTAAGCAACAAGATCTGGGGGTGGACCCATGGCCGAACGGAGCCAGTACGAAGAGCTGGCGCGGCAGATCAGCGCCATCGGCGCGGTCAAGCGCGGGCTCGCCCGCCATCTGCCCGCCGAATGCCCGGGCGGCTCGGCCACCGTACTGGCCCTCCTCGGCCGCTTCGGGGAGATGCGGATGAGCCGGCTCGCCGAGCTGCTCGCCGTCGACATGTCGGTCACCAGCCGGCATGTGTCCCATGTGGCGGACCGCGGCTGGATCGAACGCGCACCGGATCCGGACGACCGGCGCTCCCGCATCCTGCGGCTGACTCCCGCAGGCCGCGACATGCTCGACGAGCTCGGCCGCCGGACCGCCGACCTGTTCGCCCACTCCCTCAGGGACTGGTCCGACGAAGACGTCGGACGGCTGAACACCCTGCTGGCCCGGCTCCGCGAGTCCGTCGGGGACTGCCGGGGCACCCAGCCGGCCCGTGCCTGACCCGCACCCGACACCCGTACAACACACGCGAAAGACAAGGAAGCACATGGCTACGACCACACCCACCGGTGTGCGGGGCGGCCACGCCAGGACCCTGGACGACGGCGCGCCGATGACGCACCGGCAGATCATGGAGGCACTGTCCGGGCTGCTGCTCGGCATGTTCGTCGCGATCCTGTCGTCGACGATCGTCTCCAACGCCCTGCCCCAGATCATCACCGACCTCGACGGCGGCCAGTCCGCCTACACCTGGGTGGTCACCGCGGCACTGCTGTCGATGACCGCCACCACCCCGCTCTGGGGCAAGCTGGCCGACCTCTTCTCCAAGAAGCTGCTGGTCCAGATAGCCCTGGTGATCTATGTGGCGGGCTCGGTCGTGGCCGGCCTCTCCCAGAACACCGGCATGCTCATCGCCTGCCGTGTCGTCCAGGGCATCGGCGTGGGTGGTCTGACCGCCCTCGCGCAGGTCATCATCGCCGCGATGATCGCCCCGCGCGAGCGCGGGCGCTACAGCGGCTACCTCGGCGCGACCTTCGCCGTCGCAACGGTCGGCGGCCCGCTGCTGGGCGGCATCATCACCGACACCGAGTGGCTCGGCTGGCGCTGGTGCTTCTACGTCGGCGTGCCCTTCGCGCTGATCGCACTGGTCGTCCTCCAGAAGACCCTGAAGCTCCCGGTCGTGAAGCGCGAGGTCAAGGTCGACTGGGCGGGTGCCTTCTTCGTCAGCGCCGCCGTCTCGCTGCTGCTGATCTGGGTGACTTTCGCGGGAGACAAGTACGACTGGGTGTCGTGGCAGACATACGCCATGACCGGCGGTGCGCTGCTCCTCGGTGTGGTCTTCCTCGTCATCGAGGCCAAGGCGAGCGACCCGATCATCCCGCTGCGGCTCTTCCGCAACCGCACCATCGCGCTGGCCTCGCTGGCCTCGCTGTTCGTCGGTGTGGCGATGTTCGCGGGCACGGTCTTCTTCAGCCAGTACTTCCAGCTGGCGCGGGACGAGTCGCCGACGATGTCCGGCGTGCTGACGATCCCGATGATCGGCGGGCTCTTCCTCTCCTCCACCGTCAGCGGCATGATCATCACCAAGACCGGCCGCTGGAAGGCCTGGCTGGTCAGCGGTGGTGTGCTGTTGACCGGCGGCCTCGGACTCCTGGGCATGATCCAGTACGACACCGACTACTGGCGGATCGCCGTCTTCATGGCCGTCATGGGTCTCGGCCTCGGCATGATGATGCAGAACCTCGTGCTGGCCGCCCAGAACCAGGTGGCCCCGCAGGACCTCGGCGCGACCTCGTCCGTCGTCACCTTCTTCCGCTCGCTGGGCGGTGCCGTCGGCGTCTCGGCACTCGGCGCGGTACTCGCCAACCGGGTCACCCACTATGTGCAGGACGGGCTCGCCGAACTCGGCCCGCGTGCCGCGGCGCAGGGCCACGGCGGCGGGGGCATCCCCGATCTGGACACCCTCCCTGCGCCGATCCGCACCGTCATGGAGGACGCTTACGGGCACGGGGTGGCGGACGTCTTCCTGTGGTCGGCCCCCTTCGCGCTGCTCGCGTTCCTGGTGACGCTGTTCATCAAGGAGGTGGCGCTGAAGAGCTCCGCGGTGGCGCCCGACGCCGCGCCCGGCGAGAGCCCGCTCGACGAGCCGGCGGCGTCGGCACCGGCAGCCGTTGCTCCGGTCGCGATACCGGCGCAGGCAGGAGAGGCCGACGGCACCGGAACCGCGACCGGGATCACCGTGCACGGAACCGTACGGACTGGTGACGGCGCCCCGCTCACCGGCGCCGCCGTCACCCTGATCTCGCTGAACGGACGTCAGCTCGGCCGCTCGGTGAGCCACACCGACGGCTCGTACGCGCTTGACGCACCGGCCCCCGGCTCCTATGTGCTGATCGCGTCGGCGGACGGCTTCCAGCCGCAGGCCACCACCGTGGCCGTCGGCGACGGGCCGCTCACCAACGACATCGCCCTCAGCGGTACGAGCGGGCTGGCGGGCACCGTCGTCACCGCCGAGGACCGGGAGCCGGTCGAGGGCGCCACGGTGGTCGTCACCGATGTGCGCGGTGACGTCCTCGCCACCGGAACCTCGGCTGCCGACGGCGGCTTCACCTTCGCGGAGCTGGTCCCCGGCCCTGTGACGGTCGCCGTGAACGCGGCCGGATTCCGGCCGCTGGCCCACCCGGTCGACATCGGCGCCCAGGGCGTGACCCGTATCGAGGCGGCCCTCCGGTCCGGTGCCGTGGTCCAGGGCGTCGTCCGCGCCGGTGGCGAACCGGGCGCCGGCCGACCGCTGGTCGACGCGCGGGTGACCCTCGTCGACGACGCCGGGAACGTGGTCGGCACCGCGACGACCGGCGACGACGGGGCGTACGCCTTCGCCGACCTGGACGCGGGCGTCTACACGCTGATCGCGACGGGCTATCCGCCGGTGGCGGGCGCCCTCACGGTCACCGGCCGCGGGGTCGACGGCCACGACATCGCACTCGCCCACCCGGGCGAGTGAGCAGACCCCCGTGCGGCGCCTGAGCGGAGGCGCCGCACGGGGCCGGGGCGGCGGACAGGGACGGTCCGCCGCCCTGGGTGGTCTCAGGCAACCTCGCCGGTCTCCTCGTCGGCCTCGGCACCGGATTCTTCGTCGGCTTCGGCGTCGGCGTCCGCATCGGCCTCCGCGTGGCGGGCGACCATCGTCTCGATCCCGGCGATCATCAGATCGAGGGCGATCCCGAAGTCCCGTTCCAGCATTTCCTCTGCGGTGTCCGCGCCCCGGGCCGCAATGATCTTCTCCGCGTCCACGAGGACCTCGTCGAAGCCCGCCACCTCACGGGTCGCCCCCATGGCCTCGACGTAGTACTCCTCCAGGGTCATCCCCGCGTCCGCAGAGCGCTTCTTGAGGTGGCCCTCGACCGTGCCGAGGCCGTAGACGAACTGGAAGACAGCGCCCAGGGCCGCCGACTGCCACTTCAACGGCAGTCCCGTGCTGCGGACGATGCGCTGCGCGGTCCCCACGAACTGCAGGGAGTGCGGGCCGATGTTCAGATAGGTGCCGACGAGCGGGGACACCCAGGGATGGGTGACCAGCAGGGTGCGGTATCCACCCGCCAGTTCACGCAGCTGGTCGCGCCAGTCCGCGCCGCCACCGCCACCCGCATCCGCTGTATCCGCCGTACCTGCCGCATCCGCCGCATCCGCCGTATCCGCCGTATCCGGCAAGGTCAGCTCCCCGAACACCGCGTCGAGTGCGAGCTCCATCAGGTCGTCCTTGGTGTCGACGTACCAGTAGAGCGACATCGCCGTCACACCCAGCTCCCCGGCGAGCCGGCGCATGGAGAACTTGGCGAGACCTTCGGCGTCGAGCAGCCGCACGGTCACCTCGGTGATCCTGTCCCGGTCGAGGCCGGAGGGCTGGTCGGCCTTGCGGCCCCGGGGAGCCTTGCCCCCCAGCCATACGCTCATCCGCGCCGGGCCCTTCGAGCGGTCGGCTGCCGACACCATGGCGTTCCTCCAGCCTTCCGGCTCATACGGTCGATCGGTCCATCCGGTCCCGATGCTATGCCGCAGCTCCGGAGGCGTCCGCCGGGCGGCCGGGCCCGACCGGCGCGGTCGGCTCCGCACGCTCGGCCCTGCGCAGCAGCACCGCGGCCACCAGGCCACCCGCCAGCACGGCCACCGCACCCACCAGTTGGCTGGTCTGGAGACTGGTGGCGAAGGCATCGGCGATACGGGCCCGCTCCGCCGGTCCCCCGGCCGCGGCGAGTGCCGCGGGCAGCGAGGCCGCCGACACGGCGACGAGCGAGGCGAACCGCGAGTTCAGTACGGCACCGAGGACCGCGACGCCGAGGCCGTTGCCGAACTCGGCCAGGGTGCCGTTGACCCCCGCGCCCACACCGGCCTTCTCGGGCGGGATCGCACTCATGATCGCGACCGCCATCGCGGGCTGCGACAGCGCGACCCCGGCGCCCATCAGGACCAGACCGAGCAGCATTCCGCCGTAGCTGCCGTCCGTGCCGCCGCCCAGCACGGCGATGGCGGCGAGACCGCCCGACACCAGCGTCATCCCGGTCAGCACCGTCAGCGGGGTGCCCAGCTTCACCATGACCCGCGGGCCGAGTCCGGAGAGATTGAGCAGCACGACGGTGAGGGCGAACGGCGCCATGCGCAGACCCGCCTCCAGGGGCTCGTAGCCCAGCACGAACTGCAGGTGCTGGGTGAGCAGGAAGATCGAGCCGCCCATACCGAAGACGACGAGCAGCGCACCCGCCACCGCACCCGTGAACCGCTGGTCGCGGAAGAAGTGCATGTCCAGCATCGGATGCGGGATGCGCAGCTCCCAGAACGCGAACGCACCGAGCACGCCCAGCCCGAGCACCGCCGCGACCAGCACCCGGCCGGAAGTCCAGCCGTCCACCGGGCCGCTGATGATCGCGTACACGACCGCCGACATACCGACCGTGGAGAGCAGCGCGCCCAGCAGGTCGGGGCGGTCGGCCTGCGGATTCTTCGACTCGGGTACGAGCTTGACGACCGCGATCAGCCCGATCAGCGCGACCGGAAGGTTGATCAGGAAGACCATGCCCCACCAGTAGTGGTTGAGGATGACGCCGCCGATCAGCGGACCCGCGGCGAAGCCGAGCGCCCCGACGGTGCCCCAGAGCGCGATGGCCTTGACCCGCTCGTGCTCGTCGAAGATCTGGGTGACGACGGCGAGGGTCGTGGTCATCAGCAGAGCGCCGCCGATACCCATGCCCGCCCGCGCGGCGATCAGCTGGCCCGAGTCCTGCGCGAGCCCGGCCGCCAGCGAACCGAGTCCGAAGAGCGCGAGCCCGGCGATGAGCATCTTCTTGCGGCCGTAGCGGTCGGCCGAGCTGCCCGCGGTCAGCAGCAGTCCCGACTGGACCAGGGAGTAGGCGTTGATCATCCACTGGATGTCGGCGGTGGACGCGTCGAGTTCGGTGGTGAGGGAGGGGATCGCGACGCTGAGGACGGTGTTGTCCAGCAGCACGGTGAGCTGGGCGAGGCAGATGACGCCGAGGATCAGCCAGCGCTGCGGATGGCGCGGTCCGTTGGGAGCGATGGGTATGTCAGGTGCGGCGGAAGGGTTCCCGGGGTCGGCGGCCGTCGCCGTCATCACAGACTCCTATACGGTGTACGAGACTTGGACTCGTACACCGTATAGGAGCTACTCGTACGCTGTATAGCGCTATTTTTCGGCGGTCAGGTCGTAGAGCGTGGTGTCACCCACCGTGATCTGGGCGAAGTTCTCCTCGACCCAGGTGGAGATCTCGCTACTGCTGCCTCCGCCCCTGCCTCCGCCGGGCATACCGCCGCCGCCCGCGATGAAGTAGTGGATCTTCCCCGCCGCGACGTACTGCTTGAACTGCGCGAGGGTCGGAGACGGGTCGGTGCCGTTGAAGCCACCGATCGGCATGACCGCTTCCTCGGTCGCGAGCTGGTAACTGGCCGCGTTCTGGGCGCCGATGGTGGCGGCGACCCAGGTGTAGGAGGAGGCGTTCTCCTTCAGCCTGGCGGTGGTGGCGGCGTCCACGGTGGCGCCGTTGAGAAGACCGCCCATACCGCTGCGGCCTCCGCCGCGCTGCCCGCCGCCCTGGCTCTGGCCTTGGCCCTGGGCGCCCTGGCCCTGGCCCATTCCGGGCAACTGGCCCTGGTTCTGGCCCTGTCCACCCGTCGGGGGCTGCCCCATGCCGCCACCCGGCATCCCACCACCGGGGTTACCGCCACCGGGTACACCGGCGCCCTGACCTCCCTGGCCCTGACCCTGACCCGGACCACCCTGGCCGGGCATCTGCCCCTGCCCCTGACCTTGGCCTTGCCCCTGACCCTGACTCTGACCTTGGCCTTGGCCTTGGCCGCCGCCCATGCCCGGCGGCATCATCCCGCCACCACCAGGCCCACCGGGACCACCCATCTGACCGCCGGGCCCCCGGCCGCCGCCCGGACCGCGCTGCGCGGACGCCGGGCCCGCCGTCACGATCGAGCCCTGATGACCGGAGTCGACGGTGGAGAACGTGTACGCCAGCGGCCCCGCGAGCGCGGTCGCCAGGGCGAGCCCCGCCGCGACCAGCGTCAGCCGCCGGCCGGCGGTCCCGGCGAACAGCAGCCCGGCCGCCGCACCCAGCCCGCCGATCAGCACCAGCACGCCGAGCCAGGGCACGAAGTCGGGCGTCCGGCCGAGCAGGACGTACGCCCACACCGCCGTGACCACCGTCGTACCCGCCAGCGCCGCCCGCGCAGCGAACTGGTTCCGCTCCTCCCACAGCATCGTCGCGCCCATACCGACGAGTGCGGCGATGTACGGGGCGAGCGCGACCGTGTAGTACTCGTGGAAGATCCCCGCCATGAAGCTGAAGACCGCGACGGTCGTCAGCAGACAGCCGCCCCAGACCAGGAACGCGGACCGCACGGTGTCCGTACGGTGCACACGGCCGCGCCAGGTCAGCACGAGCCCGACGACCAGCAGGATCAGCGCGGCGGGCAGCAGCCAGGAGATCTGACCGCCGCTGCCGTCGCTGAACATCCGTCCGATGCCGCTCTCGCCCCACATCCCCGTACGGCCGCCCCCGCCCCCGCCGCCGGGCATCCCGGCACCGCCGACGGCCATACCGGCATCACCGGCGCCGGCGCCGCCCGGCATACCGCCACCGCGCATACCGCCGCCCACACTGCCGGTCTCGTTGCCGTTGATCCGGCCCAGGCCGTTGTAGCCGAAGGTGAGCTCCAGGAAGCTGTTGGACTGCGAGCCGCCGATGTACGGGCGCGAGGAGGTCGGCCACAGTTCGACGATCGCGACCCACCAGCCGCCCGACACGATCAACGCCCCGCCCGCGAGGGCGAGTTGCCCGAGCCGCCGCCGCAGAGTCGTGGGCGCGCACACCGCGTACACCAGCGCGAGCGCCGGGAGGATGAGGAAAGCCTGGAGGGTCTTGGTCAGAAACGCGAAGCCCAGCGCGGCACCCGCCCAGAGCAGCCACTTCGTCCGGGCGTCCTCGAGGGCGCGCAGCACGCAGTAGACCGCCACGGTCATCAGCAGTGCGAGCAGCGCGTCGGGGTTGTTGAAGCGGAACATCAGCGCTGCGACCGGGGTGAGGGCCAGCACGCCTCCCGCGATCAGTCCGGCCGCGGGGCTGAAACGCCTGCGCACGGCCGCGTACAGGACACCGACCGTCGCCACGCCCATCAGCACCTCGGGCATCAGGATCTGCCAGGACCCGAGCCCGAACAGCCGCACGGACAGGGCCATCGGCCACAGCGCGGCCGGGGGTTTGTCGACGGTGATGGAGTTCCCGGCGTCGGACGATCCGAAGAAGAACGCCTTCCAGCTCTCGCTGCCCGCCTGGGCCGCGGCGCTGTAGAAGGAGTTGGCGTAGCCCGAGGCACCGAGGTTGTAGAGGTAGAGCACGGCGGTGAGCAGCAGCAGCCCGATCAGTGCGGGCCGCACCCAGGCGGCGTCCTCGGGGCGGCCTCGCCGGAAGCGGGCTACCGCGCCCCCGATGGGTCCCCTGCCCGCCTCGGCCGTCGCGGGGGCAGGCCCGGGCAGAGCGTCGTTCCGGCCGAAGAGGGCGTTGCCCGGTGTCGTCGTCATCCGTGGGTCCTTGTCGTCATCGTGGGCTCGTCACCGGAGGGCACCGGGCGCAGGCGGGTGGTCTCGTCGTCGTACTCGCCGTACCGGCCCGTCCATGGGTCGCCGTGGTCGCGGTGCCCGCCGTACGGGCGCTTGGCCGACGCGGGTGCGGACGCCGGTCCGGATTGGACCGCGGGTGCGGACGCCGGTCCGGATTGGACCGCGGGTGCGGACGCCGGTCCGGATTGGACCGCGGGCGCGCTCTCACGGCGGTCCGGGAAGACCCAGGCCCGCAGCAGCACGAACCGGAGCACCGTCGCCGCGAGGTTGGCGACGACCAGGACCGCCAGTTCCGTACCGTGGGAAGCCGCGTCGGTGGCCGCGCCGAGCGCGGCGAGCGATCCGCTCGTGAGGGCGAGCCCGATGCCGAACACCACGAGCCCCTGGGCCTGGTGCCGCAGCGCCCGCTCACGTCCGCGTACGCCGAAGGTCAGCCGCCGGTTGGCCGCGGTGTTGGCGACGGCCGAAACCAGCAGCGCGGCGGCGTTCGCGGCCTGCGGCTCGAAGCCCGCCCGGAAGGCGGAATACAGCAGCAGGTAGAACAGCGTCGAGAGCGCACCCACCACACAGAAACCGACCAGCTGCCGGGCGAGCCCTCCCGGCACCCCGCTGAGGCTCCGGTCCCTCGGGTCGTCGCCGAAGGGCCGGGCGAGCCGGTCCAGCGGCAGTGCCCCGGACGCCAGCGCCCGACCCACCCGCCACACGCCCTTGAGGTCCTCGACCGCCGTGCTCACGATGTGCACCGTGGAGTCGGGATCGTCGACCCAGTCCACCGGTACCTCGTGGATCCGCAGTCCCGCCCGCTCGGCGAGCACCAGCAGTTCGGTGTCGAAGAACCAGCCGGTGTCCTCGACCATCGGCAGCAGTCGCTCGGCCACCTCGCGCCGTATCGCCTTGAATCCGCACTGGGCGTCCGAGAAGCGCGCCGCGAGCGAGCCCCGCAGGATCAGGTTGTAGGCCCGCGAGATGATCTCCCGTTTCGGCCCCCGCACCACCCGCGACGACCTCGCGAGCCGCGAGCCGATCGCCAGGTCCGAGTGACCGGAGATCAGCGGCGCGACCAGCGGCAGCAGCGCGTTGAGGTCGGTGGACAGATCGACGTCCATATACGCCAGCACGGGGGCGTCGGAGTCGCTCCAGACGGTCCGCAGGGCCCGCCCGCGCCCCTTCTGCTCGAGCCGGTACGCCCGCACTTCCGGAAGCGCGGCCTCGAGCGCCGCCGCCACTTCGGGCGTCCGGTCGGTGCTCGCGTTGTCGGCGACGGTGATCCGGAATCCGTACGGGAACGTCCGGGCCAGATGACCGTGGAGCCGCCGCACGCACGGCTCCAGGTCCTTCTCTTCGTTGTATACGGGGATCACCACGTCCAGAACGGGGATGTCTGCCGCCCCGACGGGCAGATGCTCCCGCGCCGGCAAGGTGCCCGGTGCACTATCGGTTCGCATGGCCCGACTCTCGCCAGGGCGGCTGTCACGGCTGTGTGGTGAGCCTGTGCCCTGCCTGTGAGTCGCGCGGCACGCCGGCCACGGCCGGTCCCTCCGACGCCGCCGGCACCAACGGCCCGGCCGCCAACGGCCGTTCCCGCAAGGAGTTGTTCGACGACCGCGGACCCGACGGCGGGGCCGACGGCTCGCCGGCCCCCAGCGGCAGCCGGACCGCGAACACCGTGTCCCCCGGCCGGCTCTCGACGGTGACCGAGCCACCGTGCGCGGCGACGACGGCCCGCACGATCGCCAGCCCCAGCCCGGTGGAGCCCGCCGCCCGCGAGCGGGACGCGTCTCCGCGTGCGAAGCGCTCGAAGACACGGGGCAGCAACTCGGGCGGAATGCCCGGCCCGTCGTCGTGGATCTCGACGGCGACCGTCCGGCCCCGGTCGAGCGGTCTCACGCGGGCGATGACCGTCGTCCCCGGCGGGGTGTGGGTGCGGGCGTTGGCCAGCAGATTGACCAGCACCTGGTGCAGCCGGGCGCCGTCGCCCCGTACCGTCACGGGTTCGTCGGGCAGCGCGAGGCGCCAGTTGTGCTCGCGGCCCGCGGCGCGGGCGTCGCTCACGGCGTCCACGACGAGCATCGTGAGATCGGTGTCCTCGTGCGACAGCGGGCGGCCCGCGTCGAGCCGCGCCAGCAGCAGCAGATCCTCCACCAGGCCGGTCATCCGCGTGGCCTCCGACTCGATCCGCCCCAGCGCGTGCCGGGTGTCGGGTCCCGTCTCCTCCCGGCTGCGGCGCGGGAGTTCGGCGTATCCGCGGATCGAGGCGAGCGGGGTACGCAGCTCATGGCTGGCGTCCGCGACGAACTGACGCACCCGGGTCTCGCTCTCCTGCCGCGCGTGCAGTGCGGAGTGGACATGGTCGAGCATCCGGTTGAGCGCCGCGCCGACCTGCCCGACCTCGGTACGCGGATCGGCCTCTGCCTCAGGCACCCGCTCGTGCAGCGCCACCTCCCCCTTGTGCAAGGGGAGTTCGGACACCCGGGTCGCGGTCGCGGCGACCCGGCGCAACGGCCTGAGCGCCACCCCGACCAGGGCGGCACCCGCCAGTGCGGCGGCGATCAGACCGGCGCCGGTCACACAGACCTCGACGAGGACGAGCGTGCCGACGGTGCTCTGCACTTCACCGAGCGGTACGCCGATCAGGAAGGTGCCCTTCTCGCCCGCCTTGTACTGGACGCGGTAGTCGCCGAGCCCCGGCAGCGCCACGGTGTGCGGTTCCTCGTCGCGCGGTACGTCCGCCAGCGCCCCGCGTTGCTGGGGCGACAGCGCACGTCCCGTGAGATCCGGTCTGCCGTCCGTGTCCTTCTGCAGCGAGACGACGCTCTCGGTGACGGATCCGTCGGCGGCCACCACCGCGCCGACCGTACCGATCGGAGCGGCTGCGCCGGTCACGAACTTCAGCGGGTCATCGGGCGGCGGCAGCATGCCCGGCGGAGGTAGGGCCGCCCGCCTCGCGATGTCGTGCAGCTGGTCGTCCTTCTGTCCGTACAGATGGCTGCGCAATGCGACCGTGGTGACCGTGCCGATCACCGCCGCGACGACCGCGATCAGTGACAGAGCGGAAACGACCAGGCGGGCCCTCAGCGACCACCTCCGGCCTCTGGCCCCGGCTCTGCCGCCGCCACCGCCACTGCCACGTGCATCGCCACTGCCATCGCCACCGCGCATCCGGCTACTCACCTGGCTTGATCAGATAGCCCGCGCCCCGCCGGGTGTGGATCATCGGCGAACGGCCCGCGTCGATCTTCCGCCGGAGATAGGAGATGTAGAGCTCCACCACATTGGCCTGACCGCCGAAGTCGTAGGACCACACCCGGTCGAGGATCTGCGCCTTGCTCAGCACGCGCCGCGGATTGCGCATCAGATAGCGCAGCAGCTCGAACTCGGTCGCGGTGAGGTGGATGCCCACCCCGCCCCTGTTCACCTCGTGGCTGTCCTCGTCGAGGGTGAGATCACCGACGACCAGCAGCGACTCGTTGCGTGCGGTCGCCGCCGCCCCCGAGCGCCGGATCAGTCCGCGCAGCCGCGCCACGACCTCCTCCAGGCTGAACGGCTTGGTGACGTAGTCGTCACCGCCCGCCGTCAGTCCCGCGATCCGGTCCTCCACGGCGTCCTTCGCGGTCAGGAACAGCACCGGCACATCGGGAAGCTCCCGTCGCAGCCTGCCGAGGACGGCCAGCCCGTCCATGTCGGGCAGCATCACGTCCAGGATGACGGCGTCGGGACGGAAGTCGCGTGCCGAGCGCACCGCGCCCGCACCGTCGCCGGCGCTGCGTACCTCCCACCCTTCGTAGCGCAGGGCCATGGAGAGCAGCTCGGTGAGCGAGGTCTCGTCGTCCACGACGAGCACCCGGACGGGGCCACCGTCCGGCCTGCGCAGTTCGGTACGTCCCAGAGGAGAGGTCGTCGTCATGGTCCCACCCTGGGCCCGCCCGGTGAGAGCCGCCTTTCCCCTTCCTGTGAATTCCCTGAGAATCCCCTGGCGCGGACGCGGTGCGCGAGTCGCGGTAAGGCCGTGCGGTCGTCGGCCGGTGATCAGTCGGCTGCGTGGACGCGCATGGCTATGGGGTAGTGGTCGGAGTAGCCGTCCTTGTCGATGGGTTTGCCCATCCCGCCGAACGGGACCGGTACGGGATAACGTCCGGTGCCGACCATGCCCGGTGGGTGCGTGACGATGTGCACGGAGGCCGCATCGGCGCGCAGCGGGGCGCCGGCGGTGAGCATGTTCTCGTTGACCAGGAACTGGTCGAGGACATTGGCCTGGTTCTCGAAGTAGAAGGTGCCGGCGGGCCGTACGGTGCCGTCGTTGCCGTTGGGGTCGGTGTGGTCGTCGGTTCCCAGGAGCGGCCACATGAGGTTCCACAGTGGGTGTGTGGTGGTGGCGTTGACGACCTTCTTGCGTTGCCGGGTGCTCAAGGCGTGCTGGATCAGCGACGTGTCGAAGGGTTCGTCGTTGAAGTCGCCCATGACCAGTACCGGGGTGTCGGGGCCGTGGACTTCGAGGGTGCGTTCGTGGAAATAGGCGAGCGTTTCACCGGCCACGGCGCGGTAGGCGGCGGATTCCATCCGGCCACCGCGGCGGGAGGGCCAGTGGTTGGCGAAGACGGTCCAAGTGCGGCCCTGGGCGGTCTGGAAATTGACCTGGAGGATCTCTCGGGTTCCGGTACGGCGCATGACCACGTGCTGGAAGCGCTGATCGGCCGGTGCGGTGAACAGGGCCGCGTCGAAGACGAACGCCACATCGACGCCCCGCTGATCGGAGGTGTCGGCGTGCGCCACCTCGTAGCTGCGCCCGGGCACGAGCGCGTTGACGGCCGCGGCCAGCTCCTGCATGACGAACTCGTTCTCGATCTCGCACACACCCAGCAGGTCCGGCCCCTTGCCCGTGTTCATCTGGGCGATCACCGACGCCAGCTGGGCGATCTTGCGGTCCCGCAGCTCCGGCGTCCACCCGCGCAGGTCGCTGCCCAGCACCCGGGTGAGCTTCTCACTGCGCCGTGGGGAGTGCTCCTCGTCGAAGAGGTTCTCCACGTTCCACCACGCGACATAGAGCGATCTCAACGCAGTCACCCCTCTGTTCGTCGTCCATGCCGGTGACAGCACCGGCCGTGTCCGTCGAGAACCGGTCCGGCTTGCGGTCCGACCGCAGTCGCTGCGGTCGATCTTCAAGGAGCGCGAGCCTGGAGTTCTCCAGCGGTGTCACACCCTCCCGCCACTGCCTCGATCGCGTCAGTCGTAGACGAGGAGGTGGTCACAGCTTCTGTGCCCTCTGGGGATGTGAACCGATTGTCGCTGTTCAGGACGTACCATCCGCCATTGATCCGTGCGGGATCAGGATCAATGTCTCGTCAGCCGTATCGGGCGGCTGCGGAACGGCGCCGGACTTCCCCCATGCGGGTCGGCATTTCTCGAATCGGGGACACCCGAGCCGCCCAGGATCACAGGACAGCCTCTTTCTTCCCGAGAGTCATACCGCCAACCGACACACCTCGCAATTCCTCCGAATGGACTAGTACGGCTGGCGATGGGGACTTCGGTAGGCGGATACTTCGTGGCTCCGCATGGAGCCTTCGCGTTTTGGGTCCCGAGTGGCAGGCAGTGCGGATCTCCCAGGGAATCCCTCCGGGAATCTCCCTGGGGATTCCCTGGTCGCGGACCCGCCCGGCGGCCGGAGTCAGAGGAAGAGCCGGGCGCCGTTCTCGTAGCAGACCGCTCGCAGCCAGTCGTCCCCGAGGCCGAGCCGCTCCAGCGCCTCCAGCTGGTGCAGATAGGGATACGGGATGTTGGGGAAGTCCGTGCCGAGCAGCACCCGCTCTCCGAGGTCCGCGAGCCGCGCCCGTTCGCCCACCGGGAACGGGCTGAACCTCTCGCTGAAGTCCGTGAACGCCATCGTCGTGTCGAGCCGCACCTCCCCGTAGCGCTCCGCCAGGTCCAGGAAGTCGGTGTACTCGGGCATCCCCATGTGCGCCACGATCAGCGGCAGCCTGGGATGCCGCGCGAGAAGGCGCCCGACCGGCTCGGGCCCCGTGTACTTCCCGGGCGCAGGACCCGAACCGCAGTGCACCACCACCGGGATCCCGGCCTCCGCGAGCAGGCCCCAGACCGGGTCGAGCAGCGGGTCGTTGGCGTCGTACGCGCCGACCTGGAGGTGGGACTTGAAGACACGCGCCCCGTTCTCGACCGCCCGCCGGACATAGCCCTCCACGCCCTCCTCGGGAAAGAAGGTCGCGGTGTGCAGGCAGTCGGGCGTGCGGGAGGCGAAGCCGGCGGCCCAGCCGTTGAGCCACTCCGCCATCCCCGCCTTGTGCGGATAGAGCATCGCGGTGAAGGCCCGGACCCCGAACTCCCGGAGCAGACCGACCCTGCGGTCCTCCTCCTCCCGGTAGGTGATGGGCCATTCCATCCCGGTCAGCGGACCCACCGCGTCGAAGTACGCCCACACCTTGTCGAGCACCCGCTCGGGCATGAAGTGGGTGTGGACGTCGACGAGTCCGGGCAGCCCGAGCCGCTGCCAGAACGCCCGCACCGCCGCGGCCTCGTCGACGCTCCCGCCGCCGGTGTCCCTACTCGCGCTCAAATCCGTAACTCCGCTCCACCCGGCCGACATGGACGCTGTACCGCTCGTACCACTCCGCACGGCCGCGCCGCTGGGCGCCCTGGTGCTCCACGCTCCTCCGCCACGCGGCGATGGAGTCCTCGTCCCGGAAGTATCCGACGGTGATCCCGAGACCTCCCGGCGTACGGGCGGACTCGTACCCGAGGAAGCCCGGCACCTGTGCGACGAGCTCCTGCATGCGCTGGGCGGTTTCGGCGTAACCGTCGGGGTCCGGTCTCAGATGGGAGGTGAACACGACCGTGTAGTAAGGCGGTTCGATCCCCGCCACAAGGTGATCGCTCATGTCGAACACCCTCCGACGTGCGTCGATGCGGTGTCCAGGCTCCCGGTCCAAAGGGATCGAAGTCTTTACCGTCGCCGGCCTCCGCACCATGCCTGCGCTCAGAAGAGGCCGTCCTGCACCCCGCGGGGCAGCTCGTCGACGGGCACGGTCACTCCGGCCCCGGCCTCCGCCGCCACAAGCTCCCACCCCGCCATCACCCGGGTGTCGACGACGACCGCCCGGCCGTCGGAGACGAGGAGATGCAGATCGGGCCCCGCCGCGGCGAGCATCCGGCCGGCGACGGTCCCGCCGGCCACCAGTTCCCGCACCACGCCCGACGCCGCCGGGATTCCGCTCAGCCCGAACGCCCCGACGTGGTCCACCACCTCGAACGCGACCCGCTCCAGCGCCTCCGGCCAGGCCTCCAGCGCCACGGCCCGTGCGTACAGCTCCGTGATCTCCACGGCACGGTCGCCCGGTGTCTCCGGCAGCATCGCGCGCACCGCCCGCTTCTGCGCGTACGGGATGCGGTCCGGTACACCCAGCGCGGCCCGCAGCAGTTCCTCGGTGCGCCGCGCCGCCATCAGCGGCCCGCGCCCCAGCCAGCCGAACGCCACCGCCCCCTGCTCCAGCAGCCGCGCCGCACCCCGCTCCTCCGCGGTGATCCCCACCTTCACCATCCCGGGTCCGAACCAGGCCAGGTACACGCGGTACGGCCGCGGATCGTCGGCGACGGTGTCGGCCGCAACGGAGTGGGCCCGTTCCAGCCGCGCGCATTCGGGGCAGCGGCCTCCCGTACTGCGCCCCGGCACGACGGCTCCGAGCGGGCATGCGTTCCCGCGTGCCCCGAGGCAGCCGCGCTCGCCGACGGCACGGAAGCCGATCCACTGCCCGGGCGAGAGCGTGCTGCGGCGGCGCTCCCCGCCACGCTCCCACCGCAGGGCCGGGCCGTCGCCCGGGGCCCACCCCATGCCCCGGCACTGCCAGCGGCCGCTGCTCATGGGCCGGCACCTCCACACGGTCGGGTCGATCACTCGGGCAACGCCCGGCGGAAGCGAGCGAGGCGGAACCCTCCCAGGCTCCCGCGGCGGACTCGGCCCGGTCCAATCCGACCACGATCCACCCGCTTCTCCGTCTCGGACTCCGTCTCCGGGCTCCGTCTCGGACTCCGTCTCCGGGCTCCGTCTCGGGCTCCGTCTCGCTGTCGAGGAGCGTGCTGCTCCATACAGGTGAAGCATCCGCGGCAAGCCCCTCCCACCCTCGTTGCCCCTTACGGATGAAGGGCTCGACGCGTCCACGGCAGAGACACGTTCCGGTGTGCTGATGTGGGTCCGTCTTCGCGCACTCCGCAGCCTTCCAGCCCGCTTCCGGCGGGCTGCTGCGCCCTGCGCGGAGCCGGAAGGAGACGGTCTTGTCCCAGCAGCAGGGCGAGCAGGCGGAGCACGGCGTCGGGGCGTTCACACTCGCCGGTCCACTGAGCTCCACGCCACCCGTAGAACTGCCCTATCCGGTCCCGGAGCCCGACGAGGAGTGGCCGCTTCCGGGCGGCTTCGCCCATGTCTTCTACGGCGAGGGCAACCAGGGCATCGTCCGGCCGGTGATCATGGCGGACGGCTTCAATCTCGGCCGCAGCGACCTGAAGTGGCTGTACGCCGGCCTCGACCGCGACTACCCCCTGCTGACCGAGCTGCGCCGCCGTGGCAGGGACGTCATCCTGCTGGGCTTCGACGAGCGCAGCGCCTCCATCCTGCACAACGCCGAGGCAGCGACCGCCGCCATCATGCGCACCATCGCCGAGCAACTGGGCAGTGCACCGATGACGGTGGGCGGCTTCAGCATGGGCGGCATGATCACCCGCTACGCGCTCGCCAAGATGGAGACGCAGCGGATGGATCACCACACCCGTATGTACTTCTCCTACGACAGCCCGCACCGCGGGGGCGTCGTACCCGTCGGGCTCCAGGCGTTCGCGCACTTCATCCCCGTCGCGAACGACTTCGCCCGGCAGATGAACAGCCCTGCAGCCCGGCAGATGCTCTGGCGGCACTACGACCCGGAGACCGGAGAGATCGGGATCGCACCCGAGCGCACCGAATTCCTGGAGCAGTTGAATCGGATGGGCAACTGGCCCCGGATCCCCCGCATCCTGGCCCTCGCCAACGGCCGCGGTGACGGCACGGGCCTGGCGATCCCGCCCGGCGAGACCGCCCTCAAGGTCGAGCGGATCTACCCCGGTACGACCTTCTACGCCCAGGCCCAGGGCAAGGACGTCACCGTCGCCGAACTCAAGCGCATGTTCCCCCCGGCCGAGAAGACGATCCAGACCACCGGCTTCCCGGAACTCGACGGCGCCCCGGGCGGCACGCTGCGCTCGTACGGAATCCTCGCCGACATGCTGAAGAAGCTCGGCGCGACGGTCGAACTGCGCCACGAGGAGATCTGCTTCGTCCCGTCCGTCAGCGCCGTCTCGATCCGCGACATCGACCAGCAGAAGGACCTGTACGCGAAAGTCGACGACCTTCCCCCGGACGAGAGCGACGTCGACGAGTTCGTCTGCTCCTCCACCACGACGGCGCACACCGCCATCACCGAGGAACTGGCCACCTGGCTGGTCGACCGGCTGCCCGACTGATCGACTCGCTGCCGTCACACACCCGCCGTCACACACCGCCGTCACGCACCGCCGTCACGGCAAAAGCGAGAGGCCCTGTGGATCACTCCACAGGGCCTTTCCGCTCAGGACTTCTTCCGGCTCTTGGCTTCGGCCCTGGCGATGGACTCTGCTTCGGACTCCGCCAGCGCGATGGCGAATCCACATGCCTCCGTGATGTGGCTTGCGGCCGACATGACCCGTGCGGTGCCCACAACGGGGGCGATCGCCACGAGCACGTCCTGCACTTGCTCGGCCGTCAGGTTCGCCTTCATCGCGGGATCGATGTGGGCCAGGTACGAGATCGCAGGTGCGTCCATGGCGACGAGGGCGGCGATGCGGGTCAGGATGAGCGTTTGCCCGTCGAGACCACACCGCTCGATGGAGTCGATGGTCATGGCGGCGAGTGTGTCGAGGACGGGAGCGTCAGACGCAGTTGCCATATCTGGACCGCCTTCCGGTGCTGGGGCGCCGACACGCGCATGACCGTGAACAGGGGAAACCCACGAGTCGGCGGTTTGCCCTCCTACGGTAAGAGCCTCATGAGCCTCGCGCATTCCGGGCTCTTCAGGGGTGCGCGCCACGATCGGCAAGGTGTCCTGGTGCTGTGACCGGATAGGTTCACCGGCTGACAACGATCAGCGCCGTCGCGCTGTACATCGCTGCTGCACGGCACGACACAGCCCCCTGCGGGATGATCCCGAGGGGGCTTCGGTCGGTGTGCACTCGGCAGGATCAGGCGCGTTCTCCTCGCTGCTCCCACCGCCGTACTCATCCACTCCGCCGATGTCGTCGACCGGAGAACTGCACCGGCCGGCCGTGACTACGGCCGTCTGCCACCACTGTGATGACCGTGCTTGTGGGACGTGCACTCGCCGCAGTGCTCGTTCTTCCTGATCCTGGTGGGGTCGGTCGCGGTGTGCGTGGCACTGTCGCCGCCCCCGGTGACTGTCACGGTGTCGATGGCCTCCCGCGTCTCACTGTCACACGGCACGTCGGCCGTGAGCGTGATCGGCGGGTAGCTGGCCCCAGCGGCCAGGGCGTCACTGCGCGTGCAGGTCAGCGTCGCCACGGTGCAGGTCCATCCGGTCCCCGACATGCTCGCACCGGTCAGTCCTGCGGGGAGGACGTCGTGGACGGTGACCGTGCTGCCGTCCGTGGAGGCGGGTCCGGTGTTGCCGACCGTGATGGTGTACGTGCCCTGCTGCCCCTCCTTGAAGTGCCCCTTGTGCGTCTTCTTGATGGTCAGGTTGGGTTTCGGGACTGGGGGGCACAGACCCGCCGGGTTGCTCGTCGCGGCCTGGTTGGCCGTCCAGGTGTTCGCCGTCCCGGCCGTACCGGTACCGGTGGTGAGGTCTTCGCAGTCGAACAGGACGCTGCTCTGCAGCACGTTGCCGGTGATCTGGTTGCCGCCGTTGCCGCCGTCGTCCCCGATGAAGATGCCGTCATGCCCGCTACCGGTCACGGAGTTGTCCGAGATGGTGGAATTGGTCAGCGAGTTCGAGTCCGCGGTGATCCCGTCGTGCGAAACGTTGCTGATGGTGTTTTCGCTGATCTGGACCTGATCGCTCACTGGGGGCGCGAAGGCCACCGAGCGCACGCCGTCATAGCTTCCCTGGATGTTGTTCCGCAGGATCTGGAGACCGTGGTTGTCGTCTCCGATCAGGATTGCGGGTCCGGCGTTGCCGACGGACTGGTTGTCGGCCACCACGCTGTCGGTCGAGCGGAAGATGTTCAGCAGCGTGTAGTCCTGGTGCGAGACGTTGTGATGGACGTTGACCCGCACGATGTTCTGGAACTTGTCGAGGGTGATCGCGCCGTTTTCGTGCTGGAAGAACGCGTTGTCGTGGATCACCGCGTTGTCCAGGCCCTGGTCGGAGTAGATGCCGTTACCGGCCGCGGGCTGGACCGGAAAGCCCGTGTTGTTCAGACGAATGCAGTTGTTCGCGACCTCGGACGGTGCCACGCCGTTCGCGTTGAAGTACATCCCCGCCGGATTGCCCTGAATCACGTTGTTCGTGACGACGTAGCCGGAGTGGCTGACGGACGTGTTGATGCCGTAGCCACCGAAGGTGGAACCCTGGTTGTTCTGGACCGTGAAGCCCTGGAACCGGATGCCGTCTTCCTGAAGGTTGACGATCCCCGCGCCGGTGGCATTCGTGGCCTCGATGATGGAATCGACCGCCGGGTCCGGCTCGGCGAACTGATCACAGTCCGGCGGGAGAGTGGTCTCGCCCTCCAGCGTGAGATTCGCCTTGTTGACGTTGACGATTTCGTTGTAGGTGCCAGGGCAGACGTGGATGGTGTCCCCGGCCGCCGCAGCGGTCACGGCGGCCCCGATTGTCGTGAAGGTGGCGCTAGGGCAGTTTGCCGTTGGTCCGCTGGCGGAAACCACGAGCGTCGACGCGGCATGGCTGGGTGCAGCCGGAAGTACTGCGGCCACCGCCGCGACGGCCGGCAAAAAGGCGTATACCCTTTTCATTTCCTCACCTTTTGGTCCTTACGGCAGACGGACAACGGCAGCAGTGGCGATGAAAGCGGTTCACCGCCCGCTCGGCGTGTGGTCACCTGGATTCGGATCCTGCCGCTCGAACTGCACTGTGTGATTGCAGGAGCCGTAAGACAAGCTGACCCGCTGACGCGATAAGAGGAACGACCAATGCGGCGTATTCCAACCTGCAGCCCGCCACTCTTGAAGTGGGAATTAAGGCGATTAAAAGGTAATGGAATTGCCTCGGCCGCAGCGGCTTCAGCGAATGCTCATGGGCTTACCGCACCCCTTCATGGCCGAGGCGATCAGCGGACCGGCGGGACGGGCTGATCCTGCTGATCCACGGACCGCGGTCGGCGTGAGCCCATTCGGTGAAGCGCGAGTCCGCCCTCTCCTGACGTGATCGTCGGCGGTCACGCCAGGGTCGGCGTGTGCCGCGTTTGCCGTCAGCGTTGCCGGCAGCCGGGCGGCGTGGCGATGACATGGCGCGGGCCGGTGCATGCCCCTACGAGCCGGGTGATCTCCACGTCCGGGCCGTTTCCCTCGATGCCAGGCAACCCCGACAAGGGGGCGCCGGTGCAGCAGCGCGAGGCGACCGCCTGACGGCGCGTGGCTGAACTTCTCTTCCTCGCCATGCTGTTGGGCGTTTGAGCTGTCCGCGTCACCGAGTGCGATACGGACTGCGCAGCCCCCGATCGCTCGCTCCTCCAAGAGCTCGTTGAGTCCCGGGTATGCCCAGTGCAAGAAGACGGCGGCCAGCCGTGGCCCTCGGCTGCGCAGAGGCACTGGCCGAGCTACACGCCAAGGGCCGAGCCCACGACGACGTGCAGCCCGTGCACTTCACCATCGGGCCGGACCGTCAAGGCAAAAGCCAGAAGCCCTGTGGATCTCTCCACAGGGCTTCTGGTCTGCTGTGCACTCGGCAGGATTCGAACCTGCAACCTTCTGATCCGTAGTCAGATGCTCTATCCGTTAAGCTACGAGTGCTTGGCTTTCCGGGCTTTTCTGCCTGGTCGGCGTTGCGGGAACAACATTACATGACCTGCGCCGCCAGACGAAATCCATTAGCCGCACCCCGCCTGACCTGCGAAAACGCCCGGACAGCCGCATCTGCGCCCACCCATGGAGCAGAGCGCGCGCAACCCTCGGGGACGGGAATGAGACGGGGGCCACAACCGGGACGGAACGGCGCACACCGGCGGTGCGCACCCGGGACGGAAACGACCGAAGCCCCGGCCGTCGGGCCAGGGCTTCGGTGTTGGTGCGGAGGCGGAGGGATTTGAACCCTCGATGGGCTTTAAGACCCAAACCGCATTAGCAGTGCGGCGCCATAGACCGGACTAGGCGACGCCTCCAGCTCCACCCGCGCGAGCGCGAATGGTGCGTGCAGATGATGACACAGCCGGGTGGGTTGTCACCAATCGCTCCCCACGGTACTAGGCGCGCGGGGCCCGGGGCAAAGAGCATTTCTGTCCGCGTGCCGGTGGACCGGCCGCCGGTCGTCGTCCCGATGACCTCCGGGATCACGGCGTCCGATGTCCCGGCCCGAAATGACCCGCGCGCGTGCGGGTGCCCACTCGGGTCAGCCCCGGTTGCGCAACGCACGGCCGCGCGGAGCGTTAGAGATGCCGGGGCGGTCGCCGCCCCTCGTCGATGACCATCCAGGAGCATCCATGCTGCGCCGCCTTGCCCTCACCGCCACGGCATCCGTGGCCATTCTCCTCGCCGTCGTTCCCGTCGCGTCCGCGTCGGACACGGCGGACGCTCTGCCGATCCCGCTGCTGCAGCCGCAGGACCCGGCCGACCGGCTCACCGTGACCACCTCGCGCACGGGCAACCCGAAGGCCGACGGCACGTACGAGCTGACCTGCGGCCCCGCCGGCGGCACCCACCCCGAGGCGAAGTCCGCCTGCGACCGGCTGGACCGGCTCGGCCAGGGCGGGAAGGACCCCTTCGCGCCGGTGGGCGAGGACACCGTGTGCACGAACCAGTACGGCGGCCCGGCCACCGCACACGTCACCGGCACCTGGCGCGGCCGCCCCGTGGACACCACCTTCGACCGCCGCAACGGCTGCGAGATCGGCAGGTGGCGGACCATGGAGCCGGTCCTGCCGACCGCCCGCTCGTAACACCCCGGTCAATCACGGGACGTCGACCGGGACAGCCCGGGACTCCGGCCGGCGTCCCCGCCCGAGAGGCCCGAGGTTCTCCCCATGGGCACAGAACCTCAGTGAGAGCTCCCCCTCATCCACCGCCCGTGCCCGCCCCCTGCCCTTAGACTCGCTTCCAGTGACAGGCCGCGGCCCGAGAGGCAGGATGGGGCCGGCCGTCCGCAAGATGCAGTTGGTCAGGGAGGAAGCGTCGTCGTGAGCAGCAGGCCATCCCGAGGCGCTGCTCGCCTCGCAGCCATACTCGACGCCCTTCCGGACGGGCTCGTACTCGTCAACTGCAACGGCACGGTGGTCAACGCCAACACCATCGCCCTGGAGATGTTCGAGACACCGGGTACGGCACTCGTGGGGCGAGGGCTGCTCGACCTGCTGCCGTCCTTCGACTCCAAGCTGATCCCCGGCTCGATGCGGCTGCCGGACTCCGCCGACGAGCGGGGCCGGACCAAGCCGGCCCGGATGATGGCGCGGCGCACGGACGGCAGCGACTTCCCGGTCGAGGTGACCAGCGCGAGCCTGGAGGACGGCCGCGAGGCGTACGCGTCGGCCGGCGGCGGCATGGGCAGCTACACCGGCGACGAACTGCTGATGCTGGTGGTCCGCGATCTCTCCGGCACCCTCGACACCGAGGCCGAACTCGCCCGCTCCCAGCGCCAGACCGAGATGATCCTGCGGGCCGCCGCCGAGGGCGTCGTCGGCACGGACACCGACGGCCGTGTGGTGCTGGTGAACCCGGCCGCCGCGCAGATCCTCGGCTACCGGGCCAGCGATCTCGGCGGCAATGAGCTCCACCCGCTGATCCTGCACTCGCGGCCGGACGGCGAGCCGTTCCCGTACGAGGAGTCGCCGCTCGCCGACACCCTCAAATCGGGCCGCAAGCACCGGGTGCGCGGGCAGGTGCTGTACGCCAAGAACGGCAAGAAGGTGCCCGTCGACCTGACGACCGCGCCCGTGCGGGACGGGGAGCAGCTGGTCGGCGCGGTGCTGACGTTCACCGACCGGCGGCCCTACGAGGAGCTGTCCGAGAAGCACGAAGCGGAGATCGCCGAGCGCGACGAGCGGTACACGGCCGAGACCACGGCACTGACCGAGAAGCACACGACCGAGCTGGCCGAGCTGGTCGAGAGGCACACGGCGGAGATCGCCGACAAGACGGAGCGGTACGCGGCCGAGGCCGAGGAGCGCGCCGAGCGCGAGGCCTCGGCGAACGCCCGGCTGAGCCAGCTGACCGCGGTGCTCGGCGAGTCGCTGCGCGGACCGCTGGAGGAGCTCCGCGGCGAGCTGGGCAAGCTGGCCGCCGACCCGGCCGGGCAGCTGTGGCCCGAGGCCAACCAGATCCTGCACCACCTGGCCGCCGGCTACGCCCGGATGACCACCCTCGTCGACAACGTGCTGGGCTTCCAGCGCCTGGACACGGGCGCCGAGCCGCTTCAGCGGGCGAAGGCACTGCTCGACGGGGTCGTCGCGGCCGGTGTCGAGGGCGCGGTGGAGCTGATCGGCCCCGGCAGGGCCCAGTTCGCCGTGCACGCCCCGCCGATCGAGGCCGAAGTGGACGCGGCCCGGCTGGCGACGGCACTGGCGCATCTCGTGGCGGATGTCGCCGGGGTCGACTCGACCGGCAGGACCCGCGTCGTGGCGGCGTCCGGCGGCGGATACGTCGACTCGACGATCGTGGTCGCGGCGGCACAGCGCGGCGATGTCGTACGGATCGAGGTGCGCGGCCCGTACCCCGGCGGCGACCCGGTGCACCAGCCGATCGTCCACGGGATCGTGACCGCCCACGGTGGTGTGCTGCAGACGCACGAGGTGCCGGGGACGGGCGGTAGCGCCTATGTGCTCGAGGTGCCGCTCGGCGAGGGCGCGGGGATCGTGGCCCCGCCCGCACCGGCCGGGGCCGCATCCGGCGACCCTGCCGATTCCGCCGGGTCGGAGGGATCCGCGCCCGCACAGCCCACGTCGGGCGGCGGCCGGCGGCGTGCCCGGGCCCGCCGTGCGAGCACGGACGCCTTCCTCGAGAGCCCGATGGACCCGGAACCGTCGCCGGAGCCCTCGCCGTCGCCGTCGCCGTCGCCGTCCGGTGAACCGTCGGGCCGCCGCAGGGCTGCCGCGGCCGAGCACGACAACGGTGGCGGTACGGGCGACCCCGTTACGGATGGTGCGCCTGCGGTCGCCGCCGGCACCGGCCGCCGGCGCGGGCGCCCCAGCCCCGCCGAAGCCGTCGTCGTCACCGGCGCGGAGGGCGCGGCCGCGAATGCCAGGCCGGCACTGGGTTCGACGGTGCCGCCCCAGGGCGTCGGTCCGGAGGCCGCCGGGCTGCCCCAGCCCACCGGCCGGCGGGCGCGCCGGGCCGCCCGGGCGGCGCTTCCCGCGCTGCCGCCCGTGCCCACGGCGCCCGACTCCGCCCAGGAGCCTTCCTCCGGCGACGGCCCGGACGAGTCGTCCACCGGCCTGCCCGCAGGCACTTCCGGCACGGTCGTCCCGCCCGCGGGCCTGCCCGCGGCTCCTTCGGGAGATCCGGTCCACGGGCAGCCGGGCGATCCGGCTGCCGCGGCCGGGCAACCCGCCGCTCCCGTCGAAGGGCCCGTGCCGGTGCCCGCGCACGGCATCGCGCCCGCCATCCCCGTCGCGCCGGAGAGCGACACGTACACCGGGGCGGCCGGCACCGGGCCTGCGGCACTGGAGCCCGCCGGTGCCATCGCTCAGTCGGGTGGACGGCGCGCGCGCCGGGCGCTGGGCCAGGCACAGGGCCGAGCCGTCGGCGCCGAGGGCGGGGAGGCGCGCAGCGCGTTCGCGTTGCCGCCCGCGGAGGCCGACCGGGTGCCGACGCAGGAGGCGGCCGCTTCCGACGCGGGCCGCCACGACGCCGTCGGTGCCACGCACGATGCCGATCACACCCCGGCGCAGCCGCATCCCCTGCCGGGCGGGCGCGGCGACGCACGTTCCGAGCACCCCGAGGTGCCGGCGCAAAACGAGACGGACACGTCCGGCTCCTTGCCCCTGCCGTCGGCTCAGCCGCTTCCTGCGGCACAGCCACTGCCGGCGGAGGCACAGCCGCTGCCCGCGGACGCCTCGCAGGGCAGGTCGTTCAGCGTCCGCACGCTCGGGCAGGGCGTGCCGTTCGCCCAGCAGGCGGCGCAGGCACAGCAGCCGGGCCAGAACCCGTCGCTGGGAGGCAACCGGTCGCTGGGAGCCAACCGGTCCCTGGGCGGCGGCCCGTCGCCGGGCGCACATCAGTCGCTCGCCGGGAACCAGTCACTCGCGGGGAACCAGTCGCTCGCCGGGAAGCAGTCCCTGGGCGCCAACCAGTCACTCACCCCGAACCCGTCGCTCGAAGCAGGCCAGCCGCTCGGCCAGGGCCAGCCCCCCGCCGCTGCGCGCCGCCGCAAGCTGGCCACCCGGCAGGACGACAATGAGACGACCGCCGCCCCGGGGCTTCCGGAGGCGGGCGCCCGACCGCACCCGCAGGCATCGGCCCTGCCCCAGCAGGCGCAGCCGAGCCTGCTCCCTCAGCAGACCCAGCAGGCCCAACAGCGGCTCGCCACTGCGACCGAGGGCAGGGCGTACGCCATCGGCGCCCCGGACGAGGGTGCCGAGGGGCCCGAGCTCCTCGACGGCCCCGGCGGAGCGGTCGAGGTCGCGAACCAGCCCGTACCGCTCCCGGTGGACGACGAGCTGCCCCCGGAGCCGCTGGACAATCCGCGCCGGCTGCTGGTCTGGCCCGCACCGGACGTCGCCACGCAGCAGGCGCTGAGCGAACGGGGCTACCGGCCGGTGATCGTGCACTCGCGCGAGGAGGTCGACGCACAGATCGCCGCGTTCCCCGCGGCCCTCTTCGTCGACCCGCTGACGGGCCCGATCACGCGTACCGCGCTGCAGTCCCTTCGGGAGGCCGCGGTGGCGGCCGAGGTGCCGGTGCTGCTGGCGGCCGGTCTGGGGCAGGCGACGCGCGAGGCGGCGTACGGAGCCGACCCCGCCGTCCTGCTCAAGGCCCTGGCTCCGCGCGACAGCGAGCAGCACCCGTCCCGGGTCCTGCTGATCGAGGACCACGACGACATCGCGGCGGCGCTGACGGGCACGCTCGAGCGGCGCGGGATGCAGGTGGCGCGCGCGGAAGGCGACACGGACGCCGTGACCCTGGCGCAGCAGATGCGGCCGAACCTGGTCGTGATGGATCTGATGCAGGTACGTCGCCGGCGCGCCGGGATCATCGACTGGCTGCGGGCGAACGGAAAGCTGAACCGCACCCCGCTCGTCGTCTACACCTCGGCGGGGCTCGACGAGGCCGAACTGCCCAAGCTCTCCTCGGGCGAGACGGTGCTGTTCCTCGCGGAGCGCTCCACGAGCACCGAGGTGCAGGGCCGGATCGTGGATCTGCTCGCGAAGATCGGTACGAACTGAACTCGGTACGAACTGAGCGCTTGACGCGTGAAGCTCCGGTCGGAGCGGCGCGATCGGGGTCGCCCGCTCCGACCGGAGCTTCACGCGGTGTGCGGTGCGCGGTGCAGCCGACCAAGGGCCCGGTGCCCCGCTCCGCGTTCGGCTCGGAGTGGGGCCTGCACGGCTGAGGGTGCGGGTCGCGTCAGCCGGCCTGCGACGGGGTCTGCTTGATGTCGTCGACTACGGCCCGCTTCATGATGGCGCTGGTGTGCCTCACGGTGCCGGCCTTGATCAGGGGCTCGTCGGGAAGCGCCCGCACCTGGACGGTGCGGTTGCCGAGGTAGACGTGGGTCTTCTTGTCGAAGATCCACTCGTCGCGCTGACCGCTCTTCTCGTCGAGCCGGGCCACCGCCACGCCGTGCCGGCCCGCCGCGTCGACCGCGTCCTGGACGACGACGACACCGGGGATCTTCGCGGCCGTCTTGAACAGTGCCGGGTAGAGGTCGGCGGGAGGGTAGCTCTGGATGAGCAGGTCACCGATGGTAGTGAACGCCTCCTGGTCGGGGGAGCTGCCCATGCCCTTGGTCTCCTTGTAGATCTTGGCCAGCAGCTTGTCGGGGTCGGTGGTGAGGTTGGCCAGGTAGTCGTACGACGGAGCGTTCAGGTACGCCTTCGGGGTGTTGCCCTTCTCGTCGGGGAGGCTGAGGGTCTCGCCCTCGGGGCTCTCGTTGACCGCGGGGTCGATCAGCCAGCCCTTGGTGCCGTCCTTGGACTCCCACATCTGGCGCTTGTGCATCTTGTAGCTGGCCAGGGAGGACTTGCCGTCGACTTCCTTCACGAAGGTGTCGGACGTCTGGGACTCGATGTAGATGTACTGGCCGGCCTTGACGTCCGGCCGGGACGCGCCCGCGGCCGCCAGCGAGATCTGGTCGAGCAGCTGCGGCACGCCGGCGGTGGACGTGGCACCGAGCTCTGTCGTCAGCGCGGGTCCGGTGGCGATGCCGGCGTCCCTGACTCCGGCTCCCTCACCGCCGGACATCGCCACCCCGGCGACCACCACACTCGCCAGCGCCGCCGCCATCGCGGGCAGCGCGATCATCGGACGGGGGAGACGGATACGGCGCTTCGCGGGAGCCGCCGTCGCCGAGCGCTCTTCCCGCTGCATGTCCTGGATCTGTGCCATCAGACGCTCCTTGTGGAACTGGTGACGGCCCGTCGGCAGGTCGCGCGCCGTCCGGGACAGGAGCTGTGCGCCCTCTTCCCACTCGGCCGGATGCTGCCGGGACGTGTTCGCGTTCATCGGTTTCCCTCCTGTGCGGGCCGGATCGCGTATGCGTGATCGCCTCTTATCTGTCGGACCGGGGGGCTGACTTCCCGTTTCCCGCGAACTTTCCTGTCCGCCGCTTCGATTGCGGAGCGGGACGATTCGCCGTAGGTGCGATCTGTCGCAGCGAAGGGGCGCGCCGACTCCGCCCCGGCCAGCACACGCAGCTTCTTGCGGGCACGGGAGAGCCGGGAGGCGACCGTTCCGACCGGAATCCCGAGCGCTTCGGCCGCGGCCTCGTAGTCAAGGCCCTCCCCCAGGCAGAGCGCGATGACTTCGCGTTCCGGTCTGCGCAGCGCTGCCAGCGCGGTGAGGGCCGTGGCGAGTCGCCGCCGGTCGTCGACCCGGTCGGCCACCTCGTCGGCGTGGTCGGGCACGGACAGCTCGGCCGCCGCGGCGGCGCCGGCGGCCGCCCGGTACCGCCGGTTGCTCCGATACTGGTTACGGGCCGTGTTGGTGGCGATGCCCAGCAGCCAGGGCCGCAGGGAACCCCCCTCGGGGTCGACCTTGGCGCGAAGGCGCCACGCCTCCATGAAGGTCGCGGCCATCACGTCCTCGGCCGTCGACCAGTCGGCCGTCAGCCGATAGGCATGGTTGTAGACCGCGTGGGCGTAGCTGTCGAAGAGTTCAGCGAACGCCCCCGACTCACCCGCGCGTACCCGGGTACGCATATGAGTGCTCACGTGAATGAGCTGTCCGGCACCTGGCACCTGCTTCCCGTGATCTGCGCCACACTCGCCCCTCCCGCAACATACCGGCCTGCCTTCCATACGGACCGAGCCCCCGGCCGGGCGGGCCAGGGGCTCGGTGCAGGCGGAGTGAGGTCAGTCGACTCGTGTGACGTCCAGCTCCCCTTCCGCGTACCGCTTGCGGATCACCTTCTTGTCGAACTTCCCGACGCTGGTCTTCGGCACCTCCGGCACGATCGCCCAGCGCTCGGGAAGCTGCCACTTCGCGATCTTCCCGGCGAGGAACTCCCTGAGGGCGGCGTAGTCGGCCGTCGCCCCCTCCTTGAGGACGACCGTGGCCAGCGGGCGCTCCCCCCACTTCTCGTCGGGGACGGCGACGACCGCCGCCTCCACGACCTCGGGGTGGGCCATCAGCGCGTTCTCCAGGTCGACGGAGGAGATCCACTCGCCACCGGACTTGATGACGTCCTTGGCCCGGTCGGTGAGCGTGAGGAAGCCCTCGGAGCTGATGACGCCGACGTCACCGGTCTTGAGCCAGCCGTCCTCGCTGAACTTGTCCTCGGGCCTGAGGTGCTCGCCCGTCGAACCGCCGTAGTACGCCCCCGCGATCCACGGCCCGCGCACCTCCAGTTCGCCTGCCGATGTGCCGTCCCAGGGCAGGAACTCGCCTCCCGGTCCGCGCAGCCGGGCCTCCACGCTCGCGGGGAACCTGCCCTGCGTGATCCGGTAGCCGAACTCCTCGTCCGTGCCGACGGCATGGGCCGGCGGGCGGGAGACCGTGCCCAGCGGCGAGGTCTCCGTCATGCCCCAGGCGTGACAGACGCGCATGCCGAGCTTGTCGAACGCTTCCATGAGGGACGGCGGGCAGGCGGCGCCGCCGATGGTGACCTGGCCGAGCGAGCTCACGTCACGCGGCTTGGCGGTGAGTTCGGCGAGCAGACCCTGCCAGATGGTGGGGACGGCGGCCGCATGCGTCGGACGCTCGGACTCGATCATCTCGGCGAGCGGAGCGGGCTGGAGGAACCGGTCCGGCATCAGCAGGTTCACACCGGACATCAGCACGGCGTGCGGCAGGCCCCAGGCGTTGACATGGAACTGCGGCACCACGACCAGGCTGGTGTCGCAGTCCGTGAGACCCATCGACTGGGTCATGTTGACCTGCATGGAGTGCAGATAGATCGAGCGGTGGGAGTAGACGACTCCCTTGGGGTCACCGGTGGTACCGGAGGTGTAACACATCGCCGCGGCGGACCTCTCGTCCAGCTCGGGCCAGTCGAAGGAGGTCGGCTTCCCGGCGATGAGCTCCTCGTACTCGTGGATCCGCGGCCGGGCGCCCTCCAGCACGGACCGGTCGCCGGGGCCCGAGACCACGACGTGCTCGACCGTCGGCAGGTGCGGGAGCAGCGGGGCGAGCAGCGGCAGCAGGGAGCCGTTGACGATCACGACCCGGTCGGCGGCGTGGTTGACGATGAACACCAGCTGTTCGACCGGCAGCCGCAGATTGAGGGTGTGCAGAACGGCGCCCATGCTGGGAATCGCGAAGTACGCCTCGACATGCTCGGCGTTGTTCCACATCAGTGTGGCGACGCGCTGGTCGCCGTCGACGCCGAGATCGTCGCGCAGGGCGTGTGCCAGCTGGGCGGTGCGCTCGCCGAGCTCACGGTAGCTGCGGCGATGCGGCTCGCCCTCCCCGGTCCATGTCGTGACCTGCGAGGTGCCGTGGATCGTTATCCCGTGCTTCAGGATGCGGGTCACGGTCAGTGGTACGTCCTGCATGGTGCTCAGCACGGCGTCCTCCCGGTGGGCGCACAGCTCTCGGCCGGGGGACGAGCCCCCGGATCCCCTGGCAGTAAGGGTGGGGAGATTCTGCGCACGTACCAAGCGGTATGTCACTACCCCCTGGTAGGAAAAGGAGGCGGAAGCCTCGGCGGCGTCAGCGCACCGGAGCCAGTTCCGGGTCCTCGCGGAGCTTGCCGAGCGCCCTCGACACCGCGCTCTTCACCGTGCCGACGGAGACCCCGAGCACCTCGGCGGTCTGCGCTTCGCTGAGATCCTCGTAGTACCGCAGGACGACCATCGCGCGCTGCCGGTCCGGGAGTCGCATGACGGCCCGCCACATCGCGTCGTGGAGCACCTGGTGTTCGGCGGGGTCCGCCTCGGGCACCCCGGCCGGCTCGGGCAGTTCGTCGCAGGCGAACTCGTCGACCTTCCGCTTGCGCCACTGCGACGTCCGCGTGTTGAGCAGGGCGCGGCGGACGTAGCCGTCGAGTGCCCGGTGGTCCTCTATTCGCTCCCAGGCGACGTACGTCTTGGTGAGAGCGGTCTGCAGAAGATCCTCGGCGTCACACGGGTTGGCCGTGAGCGAGCGGGCGGTGCGCAGCAGTACGGGCCCCCGCGCCCGTACGTACGACGAGAAGGACGGGAACGGATACGACGAGATCGTCGTTCGGGAGGGCGGCGGTGCCGCCGCCCTGGAGGCGGTCTCGCACACTGGCGTGGTCATGGCTCCACGCTAGGAGCGGGCCCGCCCTACGGGATCGGCCCCAGGTCCCGAAAGCGGGTCCGCCTCAGGTTGTAGGGATGCCATAAGCCCGACCTCCCCAAGGTGGAGGCCCGCAGACCCGTGAGTAGGGGTCCGCGCCGCGCCCGACTCGGTATGACAGCCGCCGCGTTGCCGCCCGCGTACGCGCTGAGCAGGGCGGTCTCTCAGCCGTCCGTCCCCAGGATGAGACCGGACGTCGGCACTCCGGTTCCCGCCGTGACCAGGACCGCCTCCGCACCGGGCACCTGGTTCACCGAGGTGCCGCGGATCTGCCGCACCGCCTCCGCGATGCCGTTCATCCCGTGCAGGTACGCCTCGCCCAGCTGGCCCCCGTGCGTGTTGAGCGGCAGGGCGTCGGCCGCGACGAAATCAGCGGCCTCACCGGGCTTGCAGAAGCCGAACTCCTCCAACTGCATCAGAACATAAGGAGTGAAATGGTCGTAAAGGATGCCCACATCGATGGAGCCGGGACCGAGCCCGGACGTCCGCCAGAGCTGGCGGGCCACCACACCCATCTCCGGCAGCCCGGTGAGATCGTCCCGGTAGTAGCTGGTCATCTGCTCCTGTGCCCGGCCCGCCCCCTGGGCCGCGGCGACGATCACCGCCGGCGGACGCGGCAGATCCCTGGCCCGCTCGAGCGAGGTCACCACGACCGCCTGACCGCCGTCCGTCTCCTGGCAGCAGTCCAGGAGCCGCAGCGGCTCGACGATCCAGCGGGACGCGGCATGATCCGCGAGTGTGATCGGTCTGCCGCGGAAGTACGCCGCCGGGTTGCGGGCGGCGTGGCGGCGGTCGGTCACCGCGACATGGCCGAACGCTTCCGGCGTGAGCCCGTACGCGTACAGATAGCGCTGTGCGGCCATCGCCACCCAGGAGGCGGGCGTGAGCAGCCCGAACGGGAGGTTCCAGCCCAGCGCCGCGCCCTCCGCCGAGGGCTCCCTCTGCTGCACACCGGAGCCGAACCGCCGGCCCGACCGCTCGTTGAACGCCCTGTAGCAGACGACCACTTCGGCGATTCCGGTGGCGACGGCGAGGGCTGCCTGCTGGACGGTGGCGCAGGCCGCGCCGCCGCCGTAGTGGACCCGGGAGAAGAACGACAGCTCGCCGATCCCTGCCGCCTGGGCCACGGTGATCTCGGGGCTGGTGTCCATGGTGAAGGTGACCATGCCGTCGACGTCGGCGGGGGAGAGCCCGGCGTCGTCGAGTGCGGCCCGTACCGCTTCGACGGCGAGCGTGAGCTCACTGCGGCCGGAGTCCTTGGAGAACTCCGTCGCTCCGATGCCGGCCACCGCGGCCCGTCCACCGAGCGCATCGGCCCTGCGCACACTCACGATCCGGCCTCCGTGGACATCGTCGTGGACTGCGTCATGGGGGCCGCATCGGGCAGCGCGGCGGATGTCGCCACCGCGGACGCATACGGCGGCACCGTGACCGTGACCGTGCCGGTGACGTGGTGCCCGATCCCGTTCTCCCCCACCACCCGCACCCGCGCCGTGCCCGATTCCGCATCGGCCTCGACGACCGTGCCGGTCAACGTCATGGTGTCGCCGGGGTAGTTGGGGGCGCCGAGCCGTATGGCCACCTTGCGGATCACGGCCGTGGGCCCGAAGTGGTCCGTGATGAACCGCCCGACGAGGCCGTTGGTCGTCAGGATGTTCATGAAGATGTCCGGGGAGCCCTTCTCCCTGGCGAGGTCCGTGTCATGGTGCACGTCCTGGTAGTCCCGGGAAGCGATGGCCCCCGCGACGATCAGGGTGCGGGTGAGGGGAATCGTCAGCGGGGGCAGTTCGTCACCCACGCGTGGCGGGCCGCTGTGTGCGCCGGTCATACGGCGTCCTCCTTCGCCAGCAACAGTCCCAGTTCGTCGAGCAGTTGCGCGCCGCAGCCCAGATACGCGCCGAGCTGGCGCCCCCACAGGAAATGCCGGTGGACCGGATGACCGACGTCGGCTCCGGGGCCGCCGTGGAGATGCTGACCCGTGTGGACGACCCGTACGCCCGCATCGGACGCCCACCAGCTCGCGGTCAGCGCCTGTGCGGCGTACGGAAGTTGTTGGTCGTGGCGCCAGGCGGCCTCGTAGGCGGTGACCCGGATCGCCTCGGTGTCCATGTACGCGTCGGCCGCGCGGAGCTGGACCGCCTGCCGGGTGGCGAGCGGGCGGCCGAACTGCTCCCGTACCGAGGTGTGTGCGACGGCCCGGGCGAGAGAGCCCGCGCAGACGCCGGCCTGCAGCCCGGCGAAGGCGGTGCGCGCGGCGGCGAGCACATCGTCATAGGCGCCGGCGCCGATGGGGGGCTCGCCGGTGCGGGCGCCGCCGAGCCGTTCGCCGGGTGTGCCGTCCAGCGTGAGCCTGCCCGCGGCCCAGGGAGCGGTCGTCTCCACCGCGTCGATCTCCGCGTCCGCCGTCCGTACCAGCCACAGAGCCCGCTCTGCGTCGGGGACCAGCACATGGGTGGCGTCCCTCAGCCATGGCACCCAGGCCACCGTGCCGGTCAGACGTCCGTCCCGTTTCCCGTCGCCGTCGCCGTCGCCGATAGCGTCCCCGACGGCGCGTACCGATCCAGCGGCCGGGAAGGCCCCCGTCACGACGGCACCCCCCGCCCGCAGCTCCGGCAGCAGACGGTCGCGCTGCTCGTGCGTGCCGTGACGGCTCACCGCGAGCAGCCCGTATACGCCACTCGCCGCGAGAGGCACCTGCGCCGTGGTGCGGCCCTGTTCCTCCAGCAGCAACACGAGACCGAGCAGCCCGGTCTCCTCCACGGCCGCGGTCAGCCCGGACGAGCACAGCGCCTTCCACAATTCTGCGTCCGTACCGGTCCCCGCCGCGGTCAGACGTTCGTGCGTGGACAGGTCGGCGAAGATCCTCGCAGCCAGCTCGCGGGCCGCCTCCTGCTCCTCGGTGGGGGTGAAGTCCATGTCAGCCCGCACCCCCCGGTGTTCCGGCCGGCCGGAACACCGGCAGCTCCTGTCCTTCGTCCACCCGCAGGAACTCCAGCCGTACGGGCAACCCGATACGGACCTCGTCGCAGGGAACCCCGACCACGTTGCTGACCATCCGGACCCCCTCGGCCAGTTCGACGAGAGCCACCGCGTAGGGAGGGTCGAAGGCGGGGAAGGGCGGATGGTGCATCACCACATACGAGTAGACGGTGCCCTCACCGCTCGCCTCGACGGTGTCCCACCGTGCCGAGCCGCAGCCGCCGCATCCCGGCAACCAGGGGAAACGGAGCGTGGCGCACTGCTCGCACCGCTGGATCAGCAGACGGTGTCCGGCGACGCCCTCCCAGAAGCCCGCGTTGTCGCGGTTGATCACCGGCGCGGGGCGGCGGGGCTTCTCCTTCGCCGCCGCGCGGGCTGCCGGTGCGTATTTGAGGACGCGGAACCGGTGCGTGCCCACGAACTCCCCGCCGGCCCGGATGTCCATCCGCGTGGTGATGAAGTGGCCCGTGCCCAGCTTCGTCGTCTTGCGCGGCGACACCGACTCGATGACCGAGTCGAAGGTGACCCGGTCACCGGGGCGAAGCGGCCGCAGATACTCCTGTTCGCAGTCGGTCGCGACGATCGAGGTGCATCCGGCGTCGTCGAGCAGCGCCGACAGCTCGTCGTACGCCCCCGAGCGCTCCGCGTACCCGGAGAGACCGCCCATCGTCCAGGCCTGGAGCATGGTGGGCGGGGCGATCGCATCGGGCCCGGTGTACGCCGGGTTCGTATCCCCCATCGCCTCGCACCAGTGCCTGATCATCGGCTCGTTGACCGGGTCCTTGCCGGTCCCGGGGGCGGCCGTGGCACGCCCTTCGTAACTCTTCAGCCGCGCGTACAGCTCGTCCGGGCTCACCGCTTCCCCCTCCGCATACCGAGCCGCATCGTGGCGACGATCTCCCGCTGCACCTCGCTCACCCCGCCCCCGAAGGTGTTGATCTGCGCGGCCCTGTTCATCCGCTCCAGCTCCCCGTCCCCGAAGCAGCCCGGTGAACCGGCCCTCACGAGCCCCGTCTCCCCCGCGATCTCCTGGCACATCCGGTACACCTCGACCGCCGATTCGGTCCCGGCGAACTTCACGCCGCTCGCATCGCCCGCGGCCAGCCGCCCGGCCCCCACGTCCGCCACCAGACGCCAGTTGAGCAGCCGCGTCGCCGCGAGCCTGGCGTGGACCTCGGCGATCCTGGACCGCACCCACGGTTCGTCCACCGGGCGCGCGCCCGTCAGCGGGTCGGGGCTGCGGGCATGGTCCAGGACCGCGGCGGCGAAGTCCTCGGCCTGCATACCGACGGCCGCGAGCGCGACGCGCTCGTGGTTGAGCTGGCTGGTGATCAGTTCCCAGCCGCGGTTCTCCGCGCCGACCAGATGCGTGGCGGGGACCCGTACCGCGTCGTAGTAGGTGGCCGTCGTCGTCTGACCGCCGACCGTCTCGATGGGTGTCCAGGAGAATCCGGGCGCGTCCGTCGGCACGAGGATGATCGAGATGCCCTGGTGCTTGGGCACCCCGGGATCCGTGCGGCACGCCAGCCAGATCCAGTCGGCGTGCTGGGCGTTCGAGGTAAAGATCTTCTGGCCGTCGATCAGCCAGCCGCCATCGGCGTCGCCGCCGCCGTCCCCGTCCCCGTACCGGACGGCCCTCGTGCGCAGGGCGGCGAGGTCCGTTCCCGCCTCGGGCTCGCTGTAGCCGATCGCGAAGACCGCGTCACCGCTCAGGATCCGCGGCAGGAAGTACGCCTTCTGCTCGTCGGTCCCGTACGCCATCAGCGTCGGGCCGACGGTGTTCAGCGTGACCATGGAGACCGGTGCGCCGGCCCGGTACGCCTCGTCGAAGAACACGAACTGCTCGTCCGCTCCGCGTCCCCGGCCCCCGTAGGCGACGGGCCAGCCGAGGCCGAGCAGTCCGTCGGCACCGATCCGCCGCAGCAGCCGGCGCTGTTCGGGCCCGTCGCCCGGGGCGGGCGGCCCGTCCGGCATCAGTTCACGGAAATAGGCGCGGAGTTCGGCGCGCAGCCGCTGCTGGCGCTCGGTCGGTGCGAGGTGCACGGCGTCGGCCTCCCGGGGCGGGGGAGCGGTGCGGGGAAGGGTTTCGGGTACGCGTCTCTGCGTTTCTGACTGTCCGTCAGATACATATGGCCTGTCAAGGTCATGAGCCGTGCCCCGTGCGGCCCGGAGCACGCGGCGGCGGCCTGCGCGCCGATGCCACCGCACCGTCACACAGGCCGCCTTCGCCCCTCCGCCGCACCCCTCAGCCCAACCCCCTCGGGCCACACCCCCTCAACCGAACCCCCCTCGGCCACACCCCTTCAACCGCGCACCTTCAACCGCGCCCCTCGCTCTGGCCCCCTCGCACCGGCTCCCTTCGCACCGGACCCCCTCGGGCCGTAACTACCAGAGCCTGCTGAAGAACACCGCGATGTTGTCGGTCGACTGGTCGATCGCCGTGAAGCCCGAGCCGTTCACACTCGCGGTGTGATTCTGGTTGGACGCACCGGCACCGGTCGCCACCTGCTGCGTGGTCGTCGAGTTGCCGTTGTTGTCGCCGCCGACACCACTGCCGACGACCCCGGCCACGGCCGCGTTCGATCCGTTGTTCGCCAGTGCGCCGTTGTCGGCGTGGGCGACACCCGTGAAGAGCGCGGCGGCGAGAGGGAGCGCGGCGGCGACCGCGACGGCACGGGCGGTACGGATGCTTGCCATGTCATTTCCTCCAGGACAGGAGTGCACCCTGAGTGCACCGGAAGTGAGTACCAAGTGAGTAACCACGGCCTCAACCAGGGCAGTTGGCCGACCGCCCCGGTGGTGTTCACGACGTCGCGAGTCCAGAGTTGCCCAGCGGATCTCCGGCGAACCACCCCGGAGCACCTGATTCCCCCTCAAGCGTGAGGACATGTCGATAAACCCCCTCCGCGCCCATCGCCGGTCCGGCCCGGACCCCTTGAAGGCCCATCCGGCCCTTCGGCCCGCCCGCGGAAGGGAAGAAGCGTTCCGGCACATTTTCGGCCAATCTCCGCCGCCGCATTTCCCTCTTCCTTTATTCGAACGTCAGTACGAACATGGAAGACATGGCCACCCTTGCCCGTCGCACCGCCACCCTGGCCCTCGCCCATGCGCTCTCCGCCGCCGAGCACGGGCTCCCCGTGATCCCCCTGGCCCCCACCAAGCTCCCCGCGCTGCCCTCGCCCCATCGCCGCGACCCGGAGCCGGCCCTGTGCCGCGGTGAGTGTGGGCGCCCGGGGCACGGAGTGCACGACGCCACGACCGACCCCACGGCCGTACGGGCTCTCTTCGCCGCGGCGCCCTGGGCCACCGGGTACGGCATCGCGTGCGGCAGGCCGCCGTACCACCTCATCGGGATCGATCTCGACACCAAGAGCGCCGCGACGGGCGACACCGACTCGGTCGCCGCACTCCGGCAGCTGGCGCTGCGGCATCTGTTCACGGTTCCCGAGACGGTCACCGTGCTCACCCCGAGCGGGGGCCGCCATCTGTGGCTGAGCGGACCGCCCGACGTCGTCGTACCGAACTCGGCCGGCCGGCTCGCACCCGGAATCGACGTCCGGGGCAGCGGCGGCTATCTCGTCGGCCCGGGGTCGGTCTCCGCACACGGCGCATACCGGCTCGTGCCCGGCACCGCGCAACTGCCGCCCGCGCCCTGCCCCCGCGCACTCCTCGACCTGATAGCGCCCACCCCGGACCCGGGTCACTCCGGGCATCCCCCCGCCCGGCACACCGAGGGCCCTTCGGCGGCGGACGACCGGGCACCCAGGGGCGAGGGGCTGGTCCGGTTCGTCCGCGCCGCCCAGGAGGGCCAGCGCAACACCCGGCTGTTCTGGGCGGCATGCCGCGCGTACGAGAACGGCATCGGCGACGAACTCGCGGACGCCCTCACCGACGCGGCGGTCGGCGCCGGGCTCGGCGAGCACGAGGCGCGCGCGACGATCGCCTCGGCGGCGCGGCTGTGCGCCGGCCGCCGCGAATGACGTGGAGGTGCCGGGACCGGGGAGACCGCACCGGTCGGGGTCGCGTGAGCACATGACCGTACGGCGAAGGGGCGCCCCCGGGTGTGGGGGCGCCCCTTGCCGTCTGCCTCGAGAGTCCTGCCGTCTCAAGAATCCTGCCGCCTCAAGGATCCTGCCGCCTCAAGGGTCCTGGGCGCGGGTGCGGCGCGCCCAGGACCGTGTGGCGTCAACGATGGTGTGGCATCGAAGGCGTGTCAGCGGTGGTTGCGGCCACGGTCGTGGTCGCGGTGCCCGCCGCGGCCCCAGGACTTGGAGTCGACGAGACGGCCGCGGTCGTTGCGCAGCGTGGCGGTGTCACGGTCGTCCCAGACCTGCCGGCGGCGGTCCTGGTAGACGTCGTGCCGGGTGTCGTGACCCCGGCCGGTGTGCACCCGGACGCTGGAGCGCCCGTCGAGCCGCAGGAAGTCGAAGCGGTAGGAGTTGCCGTCCCGGTCGGACAGGGTGTATCCACGCAGGTTCACCGCGTGCCGGCCGACGTTCTTCACCTCGACCCACTCGGCGTTCAGGCTGCGGTTGGACCGGTTGTCGCGGCCGGGGCTGTCGTACTGGACCTCGCCGATGACGACCTGGGAACGGCGGTCGTCGTGCCGGCCGAAGGACCGGCCGTGGTCGTCGGCCGAGGCGGGCAGCGCGGCAGCGGCGACGACCGCACCGGAGGCGAGGACGGTGGCGACGATGCGGCGCGCGATGCGAGAAGCAGACATGGAGTGCCCTCTCAAATACGTGCCCACAAAGCCCTGTTCGGGCTGTTGATGGGGGATCAGGTTTCCCGGCTGGTGCCGAGGACCCACACTCTGGCCCGGCCGGACCGACATCCGCCACAAAATCGGCCCTCATGACAAAAACCGGACATCTCTGTAACTCTCCCCTGCATCTGACATCGATCGCCGTCAAGCCCTTACCAAGGGTTCGCTGTGCGCTACATCAACCCGTTGAGCAATCAACAACAAGCGGTTACCAACCACCCCCAAGCCCCCCAAATGCGCCCCTTGCGCGCCACCCTGGAACGGGCCGGATTTCTGTAACAGCCACCTTTGCCACTGGGTCGTACACACCTCATGGATACCGCTCTGACGTGCGGTTTTGTTTCACCCGCGCGCACCAGCGCCCCGAGTCGGCCGGTGGGGTCCTGCGACACCGGTGGGACGCCGGACACCGAGCAGCGCGTCCCATCCGGTACCGCCGCCGTTCTCCACTCATCGGCAGGCAGGAACGGATGCTGAAGCCGCCTCGCCCGTACGAGGCGGGCGGGGGGGCCACCGATGAGTTCCGCCGCCGGCCCCGGTCTTCCCTTCGTCGCCCGCACCGCGGACGGCCGTCCCTACCGCTGACGGCCGCTCGCACCGCGGACGGCCGGTCGCACGACGGAGACCGCGTACTGCACACGGCCGCTCGTACCGCTGACGAGCGCCACACCACCACCAGGGAAGGACGACCGTCCATGACCACCACCCGCACCCTCCAGGTCCCGGGCGCACGCCTGCGCTACGAGGTCCGTGGCACAGGACCGCTGCTGCTCGTCATGGGAGCGCCGATGGCCGCCGCGGCGTTCGCACCGCTCGCCGAGGCCCTGGCGAGCGACCACACCGTCGTCACCCACGACCCCCGCGGCATCTCCGGCAGCGTCCTTGACGACCCCCGGCAGGACTCCACCCCCGAGCTGCGCGCGGACGACGTCGCCGCGCTGCTGGACGCCCTCGACGCCCGATCCGCCGACGTGTTCGGCAGCAGCGGCGGCGCGGTGACGGGCCTTGCCCTGGTCGCACGGCACCCGGAGCGGGTACGCACACTCGTCGCGCACGAACCGCCCGTACTGGGGCTGCTCCCCGATGCCGCCGAGCGGCACGCCGCGACCGAGGAGACGATCGCGACCTTCCACCGGGACGGGGTCGAGGCCGCCTGGAAGAAGTTCATGGCCGACGCCGGATTCGTCACCGGCGACGACGACGCCCCCGCCGGGCCGCCCGGGGAGCCCTCGGAGCAGGATCTCGCCGACTCGGCCCGCTTCTTCGCCCACGAGATGCGCGGAACCAGCCGCTACATGCCCGACATCGCCGCCCTGACCCGTGCCCCCGGCCGTGTCGTCATCGGTCTCGGTGCCACGTCCGCCGGCCTGGTCACCCATGCCACGTCCGTGGTGCTCGCCGAACGTCTCGGGCAGCCGACCGTCGAGTTCCCCGGCGATCACGGCGGCTTCATGGGGCAGCCCGAGGAGTTCGCGGCGGTGCTGCGCAAGGTGCTGTCGGGATCCCTTTGACCTGGGCTGCGTGACCTGGGCTGCTTCCTCATGGGGTCGCTGTGTCAGTGGTGCGGCCTAGATTTCGGCCATGGGGATGTATCTGGTCGGTGTCAGCGCCGAGGACTGGTTCGGTGACCACGAGGGCGGGTGGGCCGAGGTCGCCTCGGCGCTGAACGGCGAGCTGGAACAGCGGGGGCTGCCGCCGTACATGTCCTTTCCGGGGGAGCGCGAGCAGGGGCACGCCTTCGAAGAGAAACTGGCCCGGCCCATGGACGGGTTCAGCGCACTCCTGGACGAGCATCTGACGCCCGAGGAGCAGGAGGCGGTCACCGGCTGGTCGGTGCTGGTGCCGATGTCTCTCGACGAGCCGATCCGGCTGCCGATCGAGAACGACTACGACGACGAGACGGTGATATCAGGGGCCCCGCAGGTGCTGGCGTGCATGGAACGGCTGGCTGCGGCCGTCGGACTGCCGCCCGGGATACCGGAGACATCCCGCAACCTCGCGCTGACAATATGGATCATGGATGGTGCGGCGGAGCGACTGGCCGCCGCACGGCCCGGGCCGTGGAGCGAGGACCTGGACGCGGCCTTCCACATCGCGCTGTATCTGCGTGCCGCTCAGTACGCGCTCCGGCACGGCTGCCCGATGACGTACTCCTGACGGCTGACCGCCGAGCCGCCACGCGCCCAGGGGACCGGCGTCTGATCGAACCGCGCGCCCACATCAACGGGGCAACTCCCGCCTTGAGCCGGGCACCGTCGGCTCCGTCGTCCCCATCGGCCCCATCGACTGGATCGCCGCCGGAGAGCCGGCGACTCAGTGACTCTGCGGGACGTCCTTGACGAACACCATCCCGTCGCCGTCCGCCAGATGGGCCGGGTCGATCGGGGCGTAGCCGAACCAGGGGGATACGCGCGGCGCGGGCAGCCTGTCGCCGAGTGCGGTGGCCAGCCGCCGGGAGTCGATGACGCAGCGGTCCTCCGGGAGCGCGTACAGGAGTCCTTCGACGGTGTCCGGCGGCGGCACGTCGACTCCCTGGTGCCGGATCGTGCCGAGGGCCGTTGCCACGAAGGCGTACTCCTCGCCGAGCCGGGAGTTCACCAACGCACCGGCGCTCCACCACTCCAGTCGCATCCCGCCCATCCGCATCGAGCTCTTGTGCCGCTGGAGATGAGCGTTGTGGGCGTAGACGAATGCCGGGCCGCGAGCGGCGAGGGCGAGGAGGTTGTGGGCCATCATCCCGTCCCGCAGGCCCACCAGCCGGGTCAGGCGGGCCGGTGAGGTGTCGGCCATCCAGTGGTGGTAGCGCAGCAGACCGGTGGCGGTGCGCCCGTACAGGCGCGCCCGGTCCCAGTCGTCCCGCGAGGTCGTCGCGATCAGGTGCGGCGTCTGCTCGTCGAACAGTGCCACCAGATCGTCGGCGAGCAGCCGCAGCTCCCCGGCCTCGGCCGACTGCCCCACGGACTGGGCCGGGTCCATCATCGCGGCGGGATTGGTCCACCGGTCGTCGGTGCCGAGCAGGCGGTCGAGTGTTTCCGCGCCGCAGGGGAGCAGGTCCGCGTCCACCCGGGCCGAGAGGTAGCCGTGGAGCGCGGTGAGGGCCTGACGGGGGCTCGCGGCGCCGGCGATCTCCAGCGGGCCGTCGAAGCCGGCGAAGCGGAGCCGCTCGGACGCGGGCCGGCCTTCGTTGAAGGCGCGCATCCAGCGCACGAGTTCGCGGTTGGCCGCGGAGGTGCCCCAGCCGTGGCTGAATCCGTGCTCCATGACCTCGTCGATGGTGCCCGTACCCGAGGCGACGTAGTCGTCCACGACCAGGCCCATCATGCAGTCGCTCTCGATCGCGATCGTCCGGTAGCCCTCCTGCTCGACGAGCTGCCGGAAGAGCTCGTTGCGCAGGTCGAGCAGAGCGTCCTCGCCGTGGGTGGGCTCGCCGAGGGCGAGCAGCCGGGGCCGGGCCGGGAGCAGCCTCATGACGGCGGCAGCCTCGACGGCATGGAAGGTTTCCTTGATGTCGGTAGCCATGACTTCAACCGTATCGTTGAACCTTCGTTTGAAACTTTTCAGCGATATCGTCAGGCTCATGGGGCAAAACCTTCAAAGCGGCGAGCGGCTCAGGCCGGTTGATCTGGCCCGCGGGCACGGTCTGTCCACGCAGGCGATCAGGAACTACGAGGAGGCCGGCATCCTTCCGGCCGCCGGTCGCACACCCCACGGCTACCGCACCTATACCTCGCTGCACGTGGGAGCCCTGTGCGCGTTTCTCGCCCTGGTACCCGGCCACGGCCACCAGGCGGCGACGTCGATCATGCGGGCCGTGAACCAGGGCGCGGTCGATGAGGCCTTCCGCGTCATCGACGAGAGCCACGCCCAGCTCCTCGACGACCGGCGGACCCTCCAAGCCGTGGAGAGCGCGCTCCGTGACCTGGAGCCCGGAGCGGAGTCCGAACCGACCGCGACGCCCGGTCCCGGTGCGATGTCCGGGCCCGGCGGCACGTTCATCGGGCCGCTGGCAGGAAAGCTCGGAATCCGGCCGGCGACGCTGCGCAAATGGGAGCGCGCCGGGCTGGTGCGCCCCCGCCGCGACCCCCGGACCGGGTACCGCGTCTACGACGAGGCCGACATACGGGACGCCCGGCTGGCTCACCAGCTCAGGCGGGGCGGCTACCTGCTGGAGCAGATCGCCCCGCTGATCACCCAGGTGCGGGCCGCCGGCGGGCTGGAGCCGTTGGAGGCCGCACTGCGCGACTGGCACGGCCGGCTGTCCGCCCGCGGGCGGGCGATGCTGACCGGGGCCGCAGAGCTGGAGGCGTACCTCCGCGTCGCACGCGGATAGGGCATCGATCTCCGGCCGAGGGCCGAGGCGCCACGTCACGGCGAGACGACACGCGGCGTGCCGTGCGTACCCACACCCAGGTATTCGAACAGGCGTATCATTCTGGCCGTGGCCGAATACGACTTCCCCGACGATCTGCGCGCCGCCCAGCTGCGCCTGCACCAAGCCCGGGCCCAGTACCGGCGCCTGTGCGGCACCCTGCCGTGGTCGGTCGTACCCGCGGACGGCTGGACCGCCGTGGAAGGGCAGTACTCGGGCTACCGTCACGACTTTCCGGCCACCTCGGGCTACACCGAAGAAGAGCTGGCGGACGAGGCCCGTCTGCGCGCCCTCGTACTGGAGCTGTCGATCGAGGTGTCCACCCACCCGTACTGGTCGACTGTCGCGGCCGGCGACGTCGTGGGCGCCCGTACGGCCCTCAAGCACCACCCGGACGTGCTCCCGCCGTCCACCGAGCCCGCGTAGCCGGGGCGGCGGATCATGTCCGACTCGCCGGTGTCCCGCCTGGACAAGCTCCGGGCCCTGCGGGACTGGCTCGGCTACCAGCTCCGGCAGACCGAACGCACCATCCGGGAGCTGGAGCACCAGGAGGAGGAAGACCGGCGGCGGCGCGAGGTCGCCCGGATCGAGATGTCCTGGAAGCTCCAGCCCGCCCGGGCCGGCGGCGCCGAGCCGATGCTGCACCGCGGAAACTGCGGGATGTACAAGGTGCAGCTCGGCTATCTCGACCGGGCGCACGTCATGATCGCCCTGGAGGAGTTCCCCGCACTGGAGATGTGCCCGCAGTGCGCTCCCTGGGGCAGCCTCGGCGTCGAACGCCCCCCGCAGCGGCCGCAGTCGTAGCCAGCCCGTCGCACCCCGCCTGACGGGCCGTCCGGTCAACGCCCCATCAGTACAGCCGGGTTGGACTGCCGGGACAGTCGGGCCGGACGGTCGAGCCGGTACGGCCGGGCCGGAGAGCCGCCGGTAGGATCACACGCCCATGGACGCGAACACGGGGGAGATGATCGCCGTCCCGCCGGGGCGGGTCGCGCTGTCCGACCGGCGCACACAGCGCAGTTGGTCGGTCGAGCTCGCCCCTTACCGGCTCGCGGCATTCCCCGTCACCCAGGCGCAGTATGCGAACATCACCGGCCTCCGGCCGAGCGCTGCCCACGGGGACCGACTGCCCGTCGAAGGCGTCTCCTGGTGGGACGCGGTCCGGTTCTGCAACGCCTTCTCCGAGCAGGACGGACTCACACCCGTCTACCGCATCGGCCCGGGCGACGACGGCGATCACATCGAGTGGGACGTATCCGCCGACGGCTACCGGCTGCCGACCGAAGCCGAATGGGAGCATGCGTGCAGGGCGGGTACGGCCGGGCCGCGCTACGGACCGCTCGACGAGATCGCCTGGTACCGCGACAACTCACACGAGCGCATCCACGACGTCGGAGGCAAGCAGCCCAACCCCTGGGGCTTCCACGACATGCTCGGCAACGTCTGGGACTGGTGCTGGGACCTCTACGACGCCGAGGTGTACGGCAGTTACCGGGTGCTGCGCGGCGGCGGCTGGTTCGACGAGCACTGGAGCTGCCGGGCCTCGGCGCGGCGCCGCAGCCACCCCACCTTCCGGGTCGACGACGTGGGTTTCCGCATCGCGCGCTCCCGGGTGTCCTGAGCCACGGAGCGCCCCCCCTCATGACTCTGGGGACGGGCCCCGTCCCAAGGCATTGGGGCAAGGTCGCCGAATACCTTCACACCCGCCGTCGAACTGCCGCGTAGGGTGCGCAGAATGGCTCTCACCGGTCCCTTGTCGCCCCTGCGGCACAAGCCGTTCAGACTCTTCGCCTCAGCGCGAATAATCTCGATGAGCGGGACGGCGATGGCACCTGTCGCCCTGGCTTTCACCGTCCTCGGCTTCGACGGCAGACCGGGTTCACTGGCGATTGTTCTCGCAAGCAGCACGGTCCCCCAGCTGATCATGCTGCTCGTCGGAGGTGTGCTCGCGGACCGCGTCTCCAGGCGGCGCCTCATCGTGACCGGCAACGTCCTGCCGGCACTGACCCAGGGCGCCGTAGCCATCCTTGTGGCATCGGAGCAGGCCACCATCACGAGGGTCGCCGTTCTCGCCGCTCTCACCGGCGCCGCTTCCGCGATCATGCAGCCCGCCCTGAACAGCCTGCTGCCCCAGATCGTCGATCCCGCGGAACTACAGGAGGCGAACGCACTGCTTCGCCTTCCCACCAATCTCGTCCGTATCGCGGCGCCCGTGATCGGCGGAGGACTTGTCGCCCTTGCCGGAGCCGAGTTCACCCTGGCATGGGACGCGGCCAGCTTCGTCGCGGCCGCAATCCTCTGCAACCGCCTCAGAACACCGGAGACGGCGAAATCAACGACTTCCACATTTCGCGACTTCCGTGACGGCTGGAAGGAATTCACCGGCAGGCTCTGGCTGTGGCCCTATGTCCTTTCCGGCACTTTCGTCGTCGCCCTGTGGCTCGGTGGGTATCAGCTTCTGGGTCCCGTGGTGATGAACGAACGGCACCTCGGTGCCGGCGTATGGGGAACCGTGCAGGGGGCCTTCGCCGCCGGTCTGGTCATAGGCGGCGCCGTGTCACTGAGATGGAAGCCGACGAGAATCATGGTGGCGTGCGTGTGCGCCAACATCCCCCTGGCCCTTCCCCTGCTCGCGCTCTCCATGGGCTGGCCACCGATCGCGCTGGCCGGCTCCGCCGCCCTGGCCGGAGTAGGCGTCGACATCGCGATCGTCTGCTGGCACACCGTCCTCCAGGAGCAACTGCCCTCGGCCGTACTCGGACGCGTGAACTCCTACAGTTCCGTCGGCGAGCTCATGGCCGTGCCGCTGGGATACCTCGCCGTCGGGGCCGCCGCGGGTGCCCTGGGTTCCGGCTCCGTCCTCATGGGCGGCGCCGTCCTGATGACCGTGGCCAATGTGGTGGTGCTGGCCGCGCCGAGCGTGTGGGCCGTCCGCCGACGGCAAACTGAACGGCCGGTTCCCGTCGACGCATGACCCACGAGGGACTGACGTCGGCGGACCCCGGCTGTTTGCGCACATGGATCCGCGTGTGTGGTCCGCCGTGCCAGTGCCTGATGTCATACCGATCAGCCATGAGCCTGGCTACCGAACCGAGTTCATCGACCGGCCCGGGTTTCGCAGTCCCGGGCAGGTGCTCATTCGCATAGGTACAGGTACTCATGGGCTGTGCGTTGCCGGTGCGATGTAGTGTTCCTGGCCGGTGTGATCCGCAAGGGTGAACGGGGGCTGTGCATGGCGTGGGACGAGTGGGAGCAGATCAAAGCCGATGTGACCGGTCAGCGGCCGGTGGCGATGCGGCTCAACCACATTCCGGTCGAGCCGAACGTCGGGCCCAGCGCCATTACGAAGGGGCTGAAGTCCAGCAAGGCGGCGTGGGTCACGGCCGGCGAGGGAGTGGGCTCCCTGCGTAAGGGCGTCAGCACCGCGCTGGCCAAGCTTGAGGACGGCCAGGAAGGGCTCGGCGCGATCACGGGCTGCCTGAGCGCGGCGGCACAGAAGGATGTCTACGACTCCTGGAAGAAATACGCCGAAGGCGTCAGCGAGCGATGCGGCTCCCTCCAGAAGATCCTGGAGCAGGTGGGTCGCGACGTGCTGACGACCGACGAGGCGGTCCAGGGCGAGATGCACAAGCTGAACCTCAAGTACGCGGACACGGACGCCATCGGCGGCCAGGCGAAGGGCCGGTGACGGCGGGATGGACTACGCCACCCTCAAGGCCCTCAAACCCTCCGAGTTCGAGGATGCCGCCGACGGGTACCGCTCCATGGGCAGCATGGCCCAGGCGGCCAAGAGCCACATCGAGAACAGCGTCGCCGCGGGAATGCGCAAGACGCTGGAGGGCGAGGCTGCGGACGCGTCGCAGAAGCAACTCCATGCCCTGGCCATGAACTTCCACTACACCCAGACCGAATGCGGCGTGATCAGCACGGCCCTGAACGGGCTCGCCTACGATCTGGCGGCCGCCAAGCGTAAGCTGGACGCGGCGGTCGAGGACGCCCAGGCGGACGGCTGCACGGTGAACGCGAACGGCTCGGTCTCGTATCCGGCGGGTAAGAAGCCCGGCGACGACAAGGACACCGCCGGCGGCACGGTGGCCGGCAGTGCCGGAGGCACCCCGACCTCCGACGCGCTGGACCGCCAGGCGGCGAACATCCACCCGAACCCGCACTACGGCAAGGCGATCGAGTACGCGGACCGGATCGCCGACGCGTTGAAGGAAGCCACCGACGCGGACGCGAAGTGGGCGCCGAAGATACGGGCACTCAAGGCCGATGACGATCTGACCGTGTCCGCCCGGGACTGGAAGGACGTCGCGTCGGACACGGGAGGCGTGCGCACGGCGGCCGACGCCTACCTCGACACGATCAAGCCACCGCCGAAGAACGACTCGCCCCAGGACAACGCCAACTGGTGGAACGGCCTCTCCCAGGAGCAGCGCGACGCCTACGTCTCCATGCACCCCGCGAGCATCGGAGGGCTCGACGGTCTTCCCTCCGCCGTACGAGACGACGCGAACCGGATGGTGCTCGCCGAGGCCCGAGGTACCGCCCAGGTCGAATACGAGACGTGGCTCAAGAAGCATCCGGAGCCCACGCGGTACACGGACTACATCAACCCCATGACCGGCACCATCATGAAGGGGGTCAAGGTCGACAGCGTGGCGTGGACGGAATGGGAAGAAGCACGGAAGAGCGCCCACAAGTCCATCGACGGCATGGACGCGATCCAGAACCGCTTCGACCAGACCGGCAAGGAAGGACTACCCGAGGCGTATCTGCTGGGCTTCAGCACCGAGGGCGACGGCCGCGCCATCCTCGCCAACGGAAACCCGGACACCGCGGATCACCAGTCGGTCTACGTGCCGGGTACGACAGCGGAGCTCGGATCGATCCAAGGCGACATCAACCGCTCGGTCAATGTGTGGAGATCGGCCGACGGCAAGGCCGGTGGTGAGTCCGTCTCCACCATCACCTGGCTCGGATACGACGCGCCTGATTCCGTACCCAAGGACGCCCCGTTCGAGCACTACGCGTACGACGGCGCACCGGCGCTCAACCGGTTCTTGGACGGTCTGGAAACGTCACACACCGGCGATACGGCACCGCACCGTACCGTGATCGGCCATTCGTACGGGACGACCCTGGTCGGCGCGGCGGCCCAGACAGGGGACCTCAACGCCGATGACGTCATCTTCGCGGGCAGCCCCGGCGTCAAGGTGTCGGGGGCCGATGAGATGGATGTCCCCAAGGGCCATGTGTGGAACGAGGAAGCCAAGGGGGACGTGGTCCCGGATCTCGGCCGCTATGGACACGGCGGGGACAGCTTCAGAATTCCCAGCGATGAGAAATTCGGCGCCAACCAGATGACCACGGATACCGAAGGCCACAGCGGCTACTGGGATGAGGGGTCGACAAGTCTGCTGAATCAGGCCCTGGTGGTAGTGGGGAAGGGCGATGAAGCGGACTTGAAACCGCCACCCAACCCATTGACGAGTGAAGAAGTATTGCGTTCGAAGTAGGAGAGCTCAGACGTGATGACCAGAACGCGTGCCTCCGTGCTCGCCGTACCCCTTGTACTCACTATCCTGACCGGATGTGGCATGACTGACGACAAGAGCGATGGCGTCCCGTTCGCGGGCACGAGCACTTCGGGACACGCCGCCGACACGATGAAAAATGTCTCCAGCGGTATCTACGACCTGATCGGCGTGAAGGGAAAGGCGTCAGACAGCCTTCCGGGAGTGATGGACTGCTCAGGCAAGGACACAAAAACATACTTCCGTATCTTCCATCCGTGGAGCTTCACCCCCGCCTCGGCGAGCGAACTCGACGAAGCGATGGAGCGGCTCAAGACAGAACTGCCCAAGCACGGGTGGGAGATCGTCGGATACGGACCGAATAACAGCAAGAACAGAAGCATCACCCTGACCGCCGACAACGACGAGAAGAAGGTCAGCGTCAAAGTCATCAAAATGGCCAAGGACGACCCGCCGAGGCTGAGCCTGGACCTGGTGTCCGGTTGCTACAAGGTCCCGGACGGCAAAGAGGTCGAACGCTTCTGAGGATCGGACAGCCCCTAGTGCCGTGGCCGGATGGGTTTGCAACGAAGCGAGGTGCCGTGCAGGGCACCTCGAGCCGGTGAACCTATCCGGTCACAGCACTGGTCATGGGCGCGTGGCCCTGGCACTCATTTGAGTCAGGGGCGTGCCCGATCATCGGCCCCGGGCGGTTGGCCAAGGGCTGTCCCGTCATCCCCGGTGCCGAGGAGGCGGGCGTAGAGCTTGTCCAGTTGCTGGGCCTGTGTCTCCCACGTCCACGCGTCAAGCAGTCCTGGCTTGTCATAGGCGGTCCGGTAGCGCTCGGGGTCGGCCAGAACCGCGTTGACTGCACGCGCGAAGTCCTTGGTGTCCTCGGCGGTGAAGACCTCGCCTTGGCCAGTGGCGCGGACCATCTCGGACATGGCCTTCACGTCGCTGACCACCAGCGGCAGCCGCGCGTGCGAGTACTCGAAGAACTTGGTGATCAACGCGATCTCGTGGTTGGGCCAGTGGTGGATCGGGATGCAGCCCACGTCCGCTGCCGACAGGAAGCGGACTACTTGCCAGTGCGGCACGTAAGGCACGGCGTGCAGCCGGTCGGCCACCCCGAGCTCCTCTGCGCGTGTCATCAGGGACCGGATATATCCGGCTTCCGGGTCCGGCACCACGAAAGCCACATGAACGCCCTCCAGCATCGGGAGAGCCTCCACCATGTCCGCCAGGCCCCGCTGCGGAGCCGGGGCGCCGCTGTAGACGATCAGTGGCACATCGAGGCCGATGCCGCACATCCCGCGCAGATCCGGCACCTCCTCGGCCTCCTCGCGCACTCGAGCCACCTCGACCAGCCTGTCCGGGGCGTTGAGGACCACGGTCGGCCGTTCCCGCAGGCCGTGGCGCTCGCGCAGCAGGTCGCCGAGTTCCTCGGAGACGGTGACGACCGCGTCGGCATACGCGGCGTACTCGCGCTCGTGCGCCGTGTTTCCCGGCATCCAGTGTCCGTTGTCCTGCCAGGGGCGCACACCGGGAAGGAACTCGTGGGCGTCCCACACCAGCTTCACCGGGCGGCCCGCGGCACGAGCCCGCACGGCGGCACGAGCCCCGACGCCGAGCATCGGAAAGTCGTTGGCGTGGATCAGATCCGGCTCGAGCGCGTCGATCACCTTGCCGAACGTGAACTCGTACTCCCACAGGCGTGGTTCAAGCCGACGCCAGGCGCGCTTGCCCTTGAGCGTCTGCCAAGAGGCCGTGAAAGCGCGATCCACCAGCCCCCTGAGCCGGCGTCCGGCCTCCTGCGCCTCCCTCGTGTGACGGTGCCGCAGCAGGACCCAGCGCAGCAGGAACTTCGAGGCAGGGCCGGCCAAGGCCAGCCGGATCCGCTCGACCCCGCGGAAGAGTGGTGAACCGACTGCGGCGGGTACGACATGCAGCGCCGCCCGGCGGGCTGCAACATCCGCACGCCACGCCTTCGCCCACTGACGGCGGTAGGCGGCCAACGGACCGGGAGGATAGGCGAGCGGGCGGCGCAGAAAAGAGCGGTGCCGCTCTGCGTGACGCTTGGCCAGAGACGATTTCATGCGCAGCAGCCGCACCTCCGCGCCGCCGATCTTCCAGGTGCGCTCCTCACCGGTGCGGGAGACGCCGAGCAGCACCACGTCCCAGCCCGCAGCGGCAGCGGACTCTGCCGTCTTCTGCACCCGCGAATCACCGTCGACACCGTTGTGCACCAGCATGACGACACGCTTCTTGACGGTGCGAGACGTGGAAATGCTCGGCGTTTCCATGACAACCTTTCCGGACCAGCCAGGTGACGCGAGCCCGAGGAGCCCGCAATTCGTGATAATTTCGGTTGAATTTGCAACCAATGAAACTTCCGGTCGATCGGCTCACATCGTCACCATCGCCAACGGGAGCCGCATCGAGCACGGAAGTAACGGGGCGGGAGGCTTCACCCAGCGCCGGAAATCCCCAGAATCATGGCTAACGATCATCAGCTCCAGCAGGGCCATCTTCGCCGCGGGATTTCTTACGAGGGGAGAGCCGGGGACCGAATACAGAGTCGAGGCGAAACGGGAGAATGCGCCTCCGAACCTCACCCAACCTCGGCGATGTTGTCGAGTGTGTTTGTTCTGAGTGCCTGCAGAATCCACGAGCGGTCTCCAGAACTCCCTCCAGCAGGAACTCCCCTGGCTCCTCGCAAGCGCAAGAAGCGACGTCGGCTCCTTTTCCTGCGGCAGCGGCGAGAACCTGACCGATCTCACGCATCAGGTGGTCCTTGAGGAGTTGGTGGCGGCCTCCCGGAAGATCCCGTTCAACAAGGACCTCCAGCAGCCGGGCCCACTCCTCACGTTCGACCGGGGCAGGCCGAGACGGCTTGGGGCTCATCGGGTTTCCTCCTGGGTGGGCCGGACCGCAGGAAAGCGGCCACCTTCTATCTGTCCGCAGCCGGAATCCGAGTTCCCAGTTCCGGTCTCTCGGGGCCAAGAACCCTCCGCGGTCGGGCCCGCGCCGCACACCATCACCGAGCCCGCGCCTGCCGGGGGTGGGGAGTGCCACCACCGAACGCCCGCCTCCCTGGAGCGCGGCATCTGCAGGGCAGAGCAGCGCATCGCCGACGCTCGCAGCGCGGTCCACACGACCAAGAACGGCCACCCCGTGGCACGTCCGATCCCCTCGCAGGGCACCTCGGGCAGTCACCGGCAGGACCTGGGCTGTTCCCCACGGCCGCTCGGGCCTGGTCCTGGGCCGCTGTGACGAGTGCGAGGGCGTCCCCGGGGTTGTCCCGGTAGGTGGCCTGGAGGCTCATGCAGGCGAGTGCCATGAACTGGCGGTCCTCGATCGACTTGGCCAGGCCAGGGGATTCAGTGAAGTAGGCGCGTGCCTGGTTGTACTGGCGGGCGTCAAAGCAGGTCCACCCGGTGAGCCGGGCCAACTCGGCCGCGATGCCGGAGGACGGCTCAAGCCCACGTGATCTGTCACGTGCAGGAGCTCGCTGGGGCGCCGGTGGGGCAGACAGTGCCGGTGCGCCGGTTCTCCTGGCGTCCTGGGCGGCGGCATCGCCCAGGGCTGCATTATCTGTGTGCCAAACCCGGCAGCAGCACCAGGAAGGCCGGCGTGTGCTCGGCCTTTACTCTCACTTGGGGAGATGTCGTGTAGCCGTCTGCCCGCAGTCCCTCGACCCCGATTCCTTCAATGCCTGGTGGGTGGATGTACGGAGTGTGAATCGCTCCATTGAGACTCTCAAGATCTGGCCGTCGACTGTGCAATAAAGAACGAAGGAGCGGCCGTTTTTGCCTAGGAATGTCAGCCCTTGCGTTGGGATGGTAACGGGACTGGACGCAATAGATACAATTTCTGCGACTGGCTGTGCTCGAACGTCGAAGAATAAAAGCCCTAGTCGCAGGCCTGTGACGGGTTGACCTGCCGCGCCACGCTTGCCGGCCGCCTCCATGAAGTGCTCGCCGATAAGCCCGGCACAGATCAAGATTACGAAGATCGAAGCCAGCGCGGTGAGGTAAGCAGGAACTGGCAGCTGGTCGATCTTGCAGTCCCTCCCGTGCTTTCTCTTGAGGATCCGTTTCCAGATCCAAAGGACCCCAGAAATGCCGACGGTCAGCGCGACGGCAACGGTAATAATAAAGCCCCATGAACGCGTCAAGGTGTCCGAATATGACAGCTCGACATCCGTAGAGGTGATGCCGAATTCTGTATAGAACTCGTCATACATCGCTGCAAGGAGGCCAAAGAAACACAGTCCGGCGATTGCGCCGACGGCAGACCAGTGACGCAGGGCCACCCATGCGTCCAGGGAGCTGTCCGACGAATGGCGTCCCTGTTCAGGCCCACCACCCTGTGCGGAATCATGGCTGTCTGTCATGTTTGCGGTGCTACCCGCAGTCGGCCTCACCCTCGCGTATCGGTCTGCCCAGTCACCCGCGTGGCTGAGCAGCCAGGCTTTGGCTTGGCAGGCCTGATTCCGGCCCCGGACAAGGACGACGAGGTCGACTTCCGGTACGTCCCCATCGAGGACGGCGAGCTTACCGCCGAGCCGGTCTTCGGCGGTCTGGTCTCACTGCGCTCCGTGCCGTGGAGGGGGCGTGCTGGAAGAGGTAGGCGGTGGCGGCGTGGGTGTAGGCGATGCCGCGACCTGTGGTGTGGAGCTGTTCGCGGGTGGGGTGGGGCGGTGTCTTGGGCTGGAGGTAGCGGTCCAGGTTGTCGGTGGTGAGCCGGTAGCGGCCTGCGCGGTGGTGGATGGCGGCGGCGAGTCGGTAGGCGGGGTCGAGGTGGGCGAGGCCGGCGTCGGCGTGGCTGTTGTTGGCCAGGAGCTCTACCACCGGCTCTTCCACGAGCTCGGCACCGCAGGCGAGGAACCCATGGACCAAGCCCGCGGCCTGCTGGTCACCATCCTGACCGAGGGACACAGGGCCGGTGAGTTCGACGTCACCGACGCCGAACTGACCGCCGACTTCCTCACCCACGCCTACGCCGGCCCCTGCCATCACGCACCCGACACCGACGTCACCACCGCCGTCCAGACCCTCTTCCGCCGCGTCGTCGCCGCCCGCCCCTGAACAGCCAAGGCCACAACCTGGAGGAGCTGAGGCCTGGACGCTTGGTTGGGGAGAGGGCTCGGGCTCGTAAACGACGGTGGTGGCAGGGGCAGTTGGGGCGCGTTCGGGCTGGTCATGGGCCTGGATGTCCGGGCCGGTCAGAGCCGTTTTGACAGCCGTATGCGGCCGGCGAAGAGTGGAATTGACCTCGGGGGCGGGGTGCACCCGGATCGGAGGCCACCGATGCCCGCTACCGACCGTAGCCACGCCCTGGACCATGTGGTCGTGGTGATGTTCGAGAACCGGTCCTTCGACAACCTGCTCGGCCATCTGTACGAGCCGGGCGAGGTCGCCGCCTTCGAGGGTGTCCTCGGCAAAGAACTGTCGAACCCGATCCCGGACTGGGCCGAGGACCACTCGGGCCGGCAGATCGTGCCGTACGGGATTGCCGCGACGATGGACACGCCGAACCCGGATCCGGGCGAGGAGTACCAGCACGTCAACACCCAGCTCTTCGGCATGATCGACCCCGAAAGCAACCGGGGGGTGCTGGCCGAGCACATGGCTGCCCCGTTCAACGCGCCGCCGCCCGGGCGAGTGCCGACGATGGACGGGTTCGTCACCGACTACATCAGCGCCTTCGCGGCGGAAATGGGCCGCCAGCCAAAGCACCACGAATACGCGCAGATCATGACCGGTTACACCCCGGAGCAGCTCCCTGTGGTGTCCACGCTGGCACGGGGTTTCGGCACGTTCGACCACTGGTTCGCCGAGGTGCCCTCGCAGACGTTCACCAACCGCTCGTTCTTCCACGCCGCGAGTGCCTCGGGCTTCGTCGTCAACGCCCCGTATCCCACCTTCCCTCTACGGAACACCGCCGAGACGGTCTTCGAGCGACTGGAGGCCAGTGGTCTGACCTGGCGGGTCTACGTCGACGCGCCGAGCCCGCTTCCGTTCACCGGGCTGATCCACGGGCCGCGGCTGCGCGAACGGTTCGCCACACACTTCGTCTCCACGGACCGCTTCCTGGAAGATGCCGCCGCCGGCAGGCTGCCCACCTACGCGTTCATCGAGCCCAATCTGTGGCACGGCCACAACGACATGCACCCGCCGGAATCCGCCCTGCTCCAGGGGATCCCCTTCGACGCGCCGTCGTCCCTGCTGGGCGGCGAGGCATTGCTGGCCAAGATCTACAACGCCGTCCGCTCCTCGACCTCCTCCGACGGGTCGAACGCCTTCAACACCCTGCTGATGGTGGTCTTCGACGAGCACGGCGGCACCTACGACCACGTACCCCCGCCCGTCGCCGTCCCCCCGCACCCCAGCGCGCCGCCCGGGCAGATGGGCTTCACCTTCGACCGGCTCGGAGTCCGCCTGCCCGCCATCGCAATCTCCGCCTGGGTGCCCGCCCGGACCGTCGTCAACGGTGTCCACCACCACACATCGGTTATCCGCACACTCCGCGAACGCTGGAACCTCGGCCCGCCCCTCACGGCCCGGGACGCCGACGCCCCCGACCTCGCAGCCGTCCTGAGCCTCGACCGGCCACGCGACCCACAGGACTGGCCCGACGTCACCGCACAGCCGGTCCCCGAGTTCGACCAGACCTTGGTCCCGCCCGAGGCGCCGCTCACCCCACTGGCCACCGCCCTGTTCCACGGCTACCTCGCCCTCATCGAGGAGCTGGGCGCCGCCGTGCCCGCGATCGATGAAGAGACGCCGCTGAAGGGCCAACAGGCAATGGCCATCGTCCACGAGAGCGGACACAGCCTCTTCCCCGGCCTGCGCTCATCACCAGGCTGACGCGCCCCCGCTACCGAACGCTGACCTCAACGCCGGCGAGCGGGAAGACCGCCGTGGCCCAGGAGCAGCTCAGCGGTAACGGCTGCCCCATTGGCCTGACGCCTCCGGGGACCTGCCGTTCCGCCCCGGGGGCAATGCACGAGGATGGAGCTTTCGCCTTGTCGGGCGTCTGGCCCACATATGGCCCACAGCGGTGGCCGTGACCTGCGGTTTCTCATCCTCCATGTGCCGGAGCTTGATCGACGCCTGGTCCACACGCACTGGTCAACGACGTGACAGAGGCGAATCAAGGTGAGACAGGACCCACGAGAAAGGGGCGCCCCGGAATCGGAGCACCCCTTGTGACCAGCACCTACGCTGACCTGGCGGTGGGTGTGGGATTTGAACCCACGGTGACATCGCTGCCACGACGGTTTTCAAGACCGTTCCCTTAGGCCGCTCGGGCAACCCACCCAAGCCCCGCCTCACCTGCTGCGGAGCGGGCTACAGCCTACCGGCCGCTCGCTCTCCGTGGGCAAACACGTCCCACAGGGAGCCCATACGGTTCGGCAGGACGGGAGGGGTACTGCGTACGGTCACCGCACGCCGACTCGCCGTTGCCGCACCCCGCACGCGCGGTACGGCAGCCCGGGGTGTCAGCGGTCGGCGATGTCCTCGCGGAGGCCGTCGGAGAACTCCCACCACGACAGGGGCAGCCAGTCGCCGTTGACGAAGGCGTCGACCGTGGCGCCGCGGCCCCGGACCGTCACCGTCGTGCCGGGAGGGTAGGTGGTGCCGGACAAGCCGGGTACGGGGACGAGCAGGGTCCCGAGCCTCTGTGCTGCCATTTCTCGCCCCTCACTTTCCGTGTCGGCGGTACACACCAGGACTGTTGATATTCATCCCGAGATTACCGGGTTGTCCGTTGCTGGTAGCCGGAGAATCATGAGAGATGGGTCACGCACAGTGCGGGCGGGGGTGGCAATCACTGGCGCATCGCCGAGCGGAGGTGGCAGGCATGAAGGCCGTCGTCTACAAGGGACCGTTCACCGTCGCGGTCGAGGACGTCGAGAAACCGAAGATCCAGCACCCGAACGACGTGATCGTACGCGTCACATCGACCGCGATATGCGGCTCCGACCTGCACATGTACGAGGGCCGCACAGCCGCCGAGCCCGGCATCGTCTTCGGGCACGAGAACATGGGAATCATCGAGGAACTCGGCCAGGGCGTCACCGCTCTCAAGAAGGGCGACCGCGTGGTCATGCCCTTCAATGTCGCATGCGGGTTCTGCACCAATTGCGTCGAGGGATTCACGGGATTCTGTCAGACCGTCAACCCCGGCTTCGCGGGCGGCGCTTACGGCTATGTCGCCATGGGACCGTGGATGGGCGGCCAGGCGGAGTATCTGCGGGTGCCTTACGCCGACTTCAACTGCCTCAAGTTGCCTGCGGGGAACGAGCACGAGACGGACTTCATGCTGCTCGCCGACATCTTCCCCACCGGCTACCACGGGTGCGAACTCGCCCAGGTACGCCCCGGCGAGAGCGTCGCGGTGTACGGAGGCGGCCCGGTCGGGCTGATGGCCGCCTACTCCGCTCTGCTGCGCGGGGCGAAGAAGGTGTTCGTGGTGGACCGTGTACCCGAGCGGCTGCAGAAGGCCGAGGAGATCGGCGCGGTGCCGATCAACTTCGCCGAGGGCGACCCGGTCGAGCAGATCAAGGAGCAGACGGAGGGCGTCGGCACGGACAAGGGCGTGGACGCCGTCGGGTACCAGGCGATGGCCCACGGCAAGGACCGCGAGGAACCGGCGACCGTGCTCAACTCGCTCGTCGGGACGGTACGGCCCACCGGCGCGCTGGGCATACCCGGTCTGTACGTACCGTCCGACCCCGGTGGCCCCGACGAGCAGGCCAAGCACGGAATGCTCCTGGTCTCGATCGGCAAGCTCTTCGAGAAGGGCCTGCGGCTGGGCACGGGGCAGTGCAACGTCAAGCGCTACAACCGGCATCTGCGGGACATGATCATCGAGGGCAGGGCGAAGCCCAGCTTCGTCGTCTCCCATGAACTGCCCCTGGACCAGGCCCCGTCGGCGTACGACAAGTTCGACAAGCGGATCGAGGGTTACACCAAGGTCGTGCTGCACCCGAACACCTGACAGCGACGCGGGACGTACCTGGGACGAGCCCTGGTCGGGCAGCAGGACGGGCCGGGGTCACGGCGAAGGGGCTGCCGTACCGTTCGGCAGCCCTTTCTTCATGCCTGAGCCCCTTATGACTGAGCCCTTCTTCATGCCTGCTTTCCCGAAGGCGACCACCGCCGCACCAGGCGACGACGGTCGCCGGGGCGTCAGCCGTCGCCCTTGCGCTCGCCCAGCGTGAGGTTGACCGTGGACTGCTTGCCGTCGCGCTCGTAGGTGACGGTCACCTTGTCGCCCGGCTTGTGGTTCCAGATCTCGCTGATCAGTGTCGGACCGCTGTCGATCGGCTTGCCGTTGAACTTGGTGATCACATCGCCCGCCTTCAGGCCGGCCTCGGCGGCCGGGCCACCGGGAGAGATCGCGGGAGTGCCGCCGGTGCCCTCGGACGCGATCACGGCACCGCTCTTGTCGTTCATGTTCACCGTGGCGCCGATCAGCGGGTAGACCGGCTGACCGGTCTTGATCAGCTGCTCGGCCACGTTCTTGGCCTGGTTGATCGGAATGGCGAACCCGAGACCGATGGAGCCCGCCTGGGACTGGCCGAGGCCGTTGCCACCCGCGGACTGGATCGCGGAGTTGATGCCGATCACCGCACCGCTGGCGTCGAGCAGCGGGCCGCCGGAGTTGCCGGGGTTGATCGAGGCGTCGGTCTGCAGGGCGCTCATGTACGAGTTCTTGCCGCTGGAGCCGTCGCCCGAGGCGACCGGGCGGTTCTTCGCGCTGATGATGCCGGTGGTGACGGTGTTGGAGAGGCCGAACGGCGCACCGATCGCGATGGTGGAGTCACCGACGGCAACCCGTTCCGAGTTGCCGAGCGGCAGCGGGGTCAGCCCGGAAGGCGCGTTCTTGAGCTTCAGCACGGCGACGTCGTAGCCCTGGGCGCGGCCGATGACCTCGGCGTCGTACTTCCGTCCGTCCGAGAAGATCACCGAGAGCGCACCCCCGTCGGCCGCGGACGCCACCACGTGGTTGTTGGTGAGGATGTGGCCTTCCTTGTCGTATACGAAGCCGGTGCCCGTGCCGCCCTCGCCCTGGTTGCTCTTGGACTTCGCCTCGATGGTGACGACGCTCGGCAGCGCCTTGCGGGCGACGGCCGCGACCGTGCCCGGCTCCCGCTTGAAGTCGGCTGGTGCCTCACCGGCGGCGACGGTCGTCGAGGCCCCGCTGTCGCCCCGCTCGGCCGCCCAGTAGCCGATGCCGCCGCCCACTCCGCCCGCGACGAGCGCGGCTGCGATCACGGCGGCGACCAGGCCTCCGGCGCGGCCCCGCGGCCCGGCGGGGGCGCTTCCCGGTGCGGCGGCGCCCCAGGGCGCGGAGTGCGGCGGGGGCGGCGGCCAGCCGGCCCCGGCTCCATGGACCGCCGGAACCGCAGGGTCCCCGGGGGACGACGCATACGCCGCCGGGGCCGACGGCGGTACCGGTGGCACCCGCTCCGTCGGTGTGTCCGCGGTGCCCGGCCACTGCCCGGCCGCCCGGTCAGGAGCAGCCGCTGCGTCGGGAGCGGCCGACGGCACAGGAGGTACGGACGGGGCGGCCTGACCCGTGGTGCCCTCGTTGCGCTCGTTCTCGGTGCTCACAGCTCTCTCCTCAGATGTCGCTCGATACGCTGCGCCCAGCTTTTCCCACTGCCTGTCAGGCCACTGTAAACAGGACCTGTGCGTATCCGCTCATCCCTTATCCCGGACATTGCGGACAGGGGTGCGGCGTCGGCATTCCCGCGATGACACCATGACGCGGTGACACAACTCCCGATTCAGGTCGTCGCTCACCGAGGCGCATCGGAGGACGTTCCGGAGCACACCCTGGCCGCGTATGTGAAGGCCATAGAGGACGGGGCGGACGCCCTCGAATGCGATGTGCGGCTCACCGCCGACGGCCATCTCGTCTGTGTCCACGACCGGCGCGTCAACCGCACCTCCAACGGGCGCGGAGCCGTCTCCGCCCTGGAGCTCTCCGAGCTGGCCGCGCTCGACTTCGGCTCCTGGAAGGACCGCGAGGAGAGTCCCGACTGGGATGACCGCGAGTTCACCTCCGTACTGACGCTGGAACGCCTCCTGGAGCTGGTCGCCGACACCGGGCGGCCGGTCGAGCTGGCCATCGAGACCAAGCACCCCACCCGCTGGGCCGGTCAGGTGGAGGAACGCCTGCTCCAGCTGCTGAAGCGTTTCGGGCTGGACACTCCGACGGCGCGGGACGCGTCGCCCGTCCGCGTCATGAGCTTCTCGGCGCGTTCCCTGCACCGGATCGAGGCCGCCGCACCGCAGATCCCCACGGTGTATCTGATGCAGTTCCTCCCGTTGCGCTCACGCGAGGCGAGGCTGCCGGCCGGCTCGCGTATCGCAGGACCGGGCATCCGGCTGGTGCGCAACCACCCCTCCTACGTCGAGCGGCTGCACGCCGCGGGCCACCAGGTGCACGTCTGGACGGTAGATGAGCCGGAGGACGTCGACCTGTGCGTCGGTCTCGGCGTCGAGGCGATCATCACCAACCGCCCGAAGCAGGTTCTGGAGCAGTTGGGGCGGGGCCGCCTGTAGAACGCGCAGGGGCCGCCGTATACGCACCGTCCACACCCGCTACAGGGAGTGCACCGGCGCGTTCGGTACGTGTTCGAAAGTAAAGAGTGCGTCACCAGACGCGGATTGGCCGGTTTCCGGTCCAGTCCAATGGGGCATCCACACCCTGGCGTGGGGCAAAGGAGGTCTCGGGGGTGGCGTTGGTGGTGGCACAGGAGGTGCCCACGTCGTCGAGCATGGCCGTACCCCATGGCCCTGCGGGCGTGGGCGAGGCGCGGCACCGGATGCGTGAACAGCTACGACGCAGCGGGGTGCCGGAAGCGGTCGTCGACGATGCCGTTCTGATCCTTTCCGAATTGCTCAGCAATGCCTGTCGGCACGGCAGGCCGCTGGGGCAGTCGGACGTGGGGGACGGTGCCATCCGCGCGACTTGGCGCGTCGACAAAGCGGGCAGACTGACCGTCGAGGTGACGGACGGAGGTGGTCCGACCCGTCCGGTTCCGGCCACGCCTTCGGTCACCGCTCGCGGCGGCCGGGGGCTCAACATCATCAGTGCGCTCGCCCAGGACTGGGGTGTACGGGACGGCTCGGCCGGCGAAGTCACCGTGTGGGTGCTCGTCAACGCGGCGCTGCGGCACGACGATTTCGCTACGCGCGTCGCCGGTGCGGGGGGCCGCTCCGGGTTCGACCTCGTGGACGCGTACGACGAGGCGCTGCCCTTCGGCGACGCGTACGACAGCGCCTGACCGACACGTACGACGGTGCCGGAACGGTCTCGCGCGACGCACGGACATCGGGCACAGGCACGCGGACATCGCACACACGGACCGCGGTGACGCCGACCGACACGTCGCGAGCTGCGTACGGGCCGTAACGGCTAGGCTCGCGCCCGAGACACAGGCATCACACAGAACCGCAGTCCTCGGGAGAAAGCCACACCATGGCCAAGAAGCGCCCCCAGACAAAGGCCGGCAAGCCGCAGATCACCGACGGGGAGATCCCGGTGGTCGGGGCCCGCGAGCCCTGCCCCTGCGGTTCGGGCCGTCGCTACAAGGCCTGCCACGGCCGCGACGCCGCGCACGCGGTGACCGAACTGGTGCAGCGCCCCTTTGAGGGTCTTCCCAGCGAATGCGACTGGGTCGCCCTGCGTGAACTGGTCCCGGCCGCGACGGTCGAGCTGGCCCTGAAGGACGGACTGCCCGACGATGTGCCGTCCGTGACGCTGGCGACCGTCCTGCCGATGGCCTGGCCGGCGCTGCGCCGTGACTCCGGCGCCGTACTACTCGCTCTGCAGAACGACACCTCGTCCGGCGATCTGAGCCGCGACATGGCGCACACCCTGCGCCACGCGCTCACCGCGAAGCCCGGCACGCCGATCGCGGGCGAGCGGGTGCCCGCCGACGGTCCGCGGCTGCAGGACCTGCTCGACCCGGACGCGCCGTTCACACCCGTCGTCCACAGCGGCTTCGAGTTCTGGATCCCGGATGCCGCGGAGAACGCGAGCCCGGAGGTCGCCGCTTCGCTCGAGCGTGCCAACGCCGCCGCGATTCCCACGGTCAAGCTGTCCGGAGTGGACGCGGCCTACTGGTGCGAGACGCCCGAGAAGAACCACCTGCGCTGGGTCATGCCGCACCCGGAGGAGAAGTTGCTCGACGCGCTCGCCCGCCTGCAGGCCGCGGGCACGTCGAGCCTCGGCGAAGGCACCAGGCTGGTCGGCTCGTTCCGGGCGCACGGGCTGATGGTCCCGGTCTGGGACCTGCCGACCGGGATGGGCGCGGAGGAGTGCGAGAAGCCGGCCGCCGAGTTCACCGAGCGGCTCGCTGACGCCCTCGCCTCCGATGCCCCGCTGACGTCGGACGAGCGCCGGGCACGCGGTGGGCTCACCAACCGCCAGGTGACCCTCAGCTGACCGACCATGCGGTCTGTATGCGGACGGTGATATTCCTGCCGTACAACAGGTGATCCCGGTCACAACTGCCCGTACGGGCCTGTAATTCGGTGTCCGAATACCCGAGATCGAATTTGCGAACAGCAGATCTCTTGTTACCGTTCTGGAAGCCCGGTCGCTGGTGCATCCCCCGTCGCCAGCGACCGGGCGCTGCTATTTCCGGATTACGTCCCGCCGCATCGGCGGACGTCAACTCTCCTCGATAGAAGGTGAGTTGGTCGCGGAGCGCGGTGCGGCAACTCTTCTCCGGGATCTACCGGTCTGTGAACTCGTGAACTTCACGAACTCGATCAGCGCCGCATAGGCGTCTCCTCGCACAACGGCGTTCTCACCCGGTGTTTCGCGGTTCCGCCGGCGCATCGCCGCCCCCACGGCACACGACTCTTCAAGGATGTGCGCGCTCGTTCCCGAAGTCCGGCGCGGGCCGTCGGCGGGCTTCATCACGTTGCGGTCGTACGTTCGCTCCCCCGGCCCTCGACGCGACGGACACATCTGGCAGGGCCCCTCATTGCCGGACGGCTCGGGGTCTCACAGCGCGGCCTGCGCGCCGCGGTCGGGCCCGATTTCTTCCGCCGGCACGAACGGGAGTGGCACGGCCGTACGAATTCCAGCCAGAATCGGGGCCACCAGGCCCTCTTGCGATGCCTCGATCCGCACCCGTATCGCCGACCGGGGGTTTGCCTTTCCCGAGCATCCGGAACGGCCGACGGGCCGATCGGGTGTCCAGTCGGGCCGCACACGGGCACGGTCGTACGCTCCGGCAAACGAACGCGGGGCTCCGGCAAACGGCGAAGCCGCTTCGCCGGAACGACGACGCGGCTTCGCGGATGAATGCGCGCTCCGGCGGACGACGACGCGCTCCGGCGGACGACTGCGCGGCGTCGGGCGGGGTCCCGTCCGCCCCTGCCGCGCGTTCAGTAGGTGAGCCGCGTTCCCTCGTCGGCCTCCGGCGGGCTGAACCCGTCGGCGGTTGTGCTCACGCTCGCCTCGACCAGTGCGTCGACGACCGCTTCCACATCCGGCAGCCAGGGGCTCGACGATCCGGGCAGCGGTGCGCGCACCCAGCGGACCTGCCCCGTGCCCGCCTCCGACGGCGGCAGCACCAGATATCCGCCGTCACCGTGGAATCGGAGCGAGCTGGGCACCCTGTCCTTGGCGTGGAGCAGCTCGCCCAGCTGCTCCATCGAGTACGGCGCCACGAGCAGCGACCAGCGCGTCGGCGTCGCCACGACCGGGCCGAGCCGTATGCCCATCCGGTCGAGTGCGGCCAGGGCACGCGCCCCCGCCACCGCGGGCAGGCTCACGGCGCAGGGCGCCCGGCCGCCGGTGGCCAGGACGATCGGGGCCTTGGGACGGTTGGTCCACCACCAGCGCACCATGCGCTCGTCGGTGGTCGCGGCGAGGATTCCGGGCTCGAAGGGGTGCGCGCCGGGGACGACGCACTCGGGGTCGGGGCAGGCGCAGCCGCGTGCGGCGTGGTCACCGCGGCCCGTCGGCCCGAGGCCCACACCGGGGAGCACCGGCCAGTGCCATGCCGTGGCGCAGACCAGCGCCGCGTCGAGCAGGGCAGGCGTGCTCGTCTGCCGGTTGCGTCGGAACCGGAGCCAGCGTCGCCTTCCGGGGATCTCGCGCATGAGCGCTCGTTCCTTTCCGTTGAACGCCGAGGGCTACATCACACCATGTGTGCGTCTGTTCACCGTGCGTACCGCTGTGCGTCTCACTGTGCGACCAAGTCGGCGTGTCACCACCCTGCACCATGGACTTGCCACGGGCATGGGCGCCCTCCTGATCAGCTGCGGCAGGGAGCACCGCGGGGGCCGAACGACATGGGCTGTGTCCATTAAACGCGTGGCGAGGGGTGGCGCGTGCATGGCGCTTTACTGTCCCGTTGAACTGGTCCTGCCACTCGGGATGGAGCGCGGCGGCCTCGGCGGTTAAGACGCCCGGGCTCCCCGCCAGGTTCCAGGGCTGTCCCAACTGCCCCTGACCATCACCGTTTACGTACCCAACAAGCTCGGAATGACGCTCCCCCTGGGACGCCGGACTTCGGCCTCCGCCCCCGGGGGTTCACCCTCTTGAACGCCCTCAGTCGACCGCAAATAGCGGCGATAGGGAGCAATTTTGGGCCAAGTTATCGACCACTCGAACACCCCGTGGGACACCAGCAATTCCGCAAGGACAATGCTGGACATCCCCTGACGAGTACGTGTAGATGTGGAGCATTGATAGAGGCGCGCGCAGATGGGTGAGCACGGCCGCGTCGTCCGCGCCCGCAGCGTGACATGGGGGTTTGCGATGCTATTGGCCGAAACGCACCAGCCGGAAGGCCGGCAGCCATGAGCACCCCTCACCTGCCGAAAGTGGCTGGAATCGATTCAGCTGTTTCCGATACGGCGCACACTGCCGCAGCTCTCGCCACCGGCCCCGTCCCGGCCATCGGCCCCGGCGAACTGATCCAGGACCGGCTCGCCGGCTGGGTGTCCGACCTCACCACGCTCCACGAACTCACCGAGCGCCTCGCCAGAACCGCAACGCTCGACGAGGCACTGCAGGAACTCCTGCGCGCGGGCGCCGCCCTGGTCGGCGCCCGCCGCGGCATGGTCGTCCTCGAACCTCCCGAAGGCCGCGGCCCCGCCACCACCATCGGCCTCGGCCTCGCCCACGCCGACCTCGGCCACATCGAGACCGTCCCGCGCAGCGCGACCTCCTACGGCCGGATCCTCGACGGAGCTCCCACGACGGTCCCCGGGCCGGTCGCCCAGGCCGATCTCTTCCGCGACGAAGGGCTCGACCCCCGGCTGCGGGAGGTCGCCGCACGCCTCGGCTACGCCGCGAGCTACGCCGTGCCGCTCGCGACCAAGGAGGCGGGCAAGCTCGGCGTCGTCGTCTGGTTCTACGACGAGCCCGCGGAACCGGCGGAGCGGCAACGCCATCTCGTGGGCTTGTACGGGCGGTACGCGACCGAGCATCTGGCTCGCCTCCTCGAGCTGGACCGGGCACGTGAGCGGCTGGCCACCATCACCGAAGAGCTGCTGCCGGGCCGGCTGCCGCGGGTGCCCGGAGTCCGGCTGGCCGCCCGGCATCTCGCCGGACCGCGCGGCGGCGGCGAGTGGTACGACGCGCTACCACTGCCCGAAGGCGCCTTGGGGCTCGCGGTCGGTTCGGTCTCCGGATCGGGCCCGAGCGCACTGGCCGCGATGAGCAGGCTCCGCGCCGGCCTGCGGGCCTATGCGGTGCTGGAGGGAGAAGACCCCGTCGCCGTACTGTCCGATCTCGAGCTGCTGCTGCGGCTGACGGAACCGGCCCGTTCCGCGACCGCGCTCTTCGCCTACTGCGAGCCCGCACTGCGCAGGATCGTGCTGGCCGGAGCGGGACACACCCCGCCACTGATCACCGGGCCCCGGCGCACCGAGTTCGTGGAGACCTCGCTGTCGGCACCGCTCGGCATGCTGGCCTGCTGGGAGGCGCCGAGTGTGGAGTTCGCCACGGCGCCCGGAGAAACGGTGCTTCTGTACTCCGACGGACTGCTGCGGCGTACGGGCGACTCCATGGACCGGGCGTTCGCGCGTCTGCACGCGGCGGCGGCGAGTGTCCCGCGGGCGATGCGCGACGACCCTGCCGCGGTCGTCGACCATGTGCTGCGGACGGCACTGCCCGGGGGCCTCGCCTGCGCACGCGACGAGAACGGAGCCGGGGCCGCGCTGCGGGCCGGGGCCTGCGCGGATGCCGGAGACGGTCCCGCCGACGCCGACGACGTGGTGATGCTGGCCGCGCGGTTCGAGTGACGGCCTCCGGCGGTCTCAGACTCCGACGCCCCCTGAAGGGGACCCGTCCGCACGAACGTACGATGGATGAGGGTCCAGTGTCATAGCACCTAGGAGGCCGACCCGTGGCAGACGAGCTGACCCCGGAGACCCCGGACGAGTCGGGCGATGAGCCGATCAAGCAGCGGAAGAACGGGCTGTATCCCGGAGTCTCCGACGAGCTCGCGGACAATATGACGTCGGGCTGGGCCGACACCGAGCTGCACGGCCTGGAGCCGATCGCGCAGGCCGGGCACACCGCCCGCCGCCGTGCCGCGCTCTCCGCCCGCTTCCCGGGCGAGCGTCTCGTGGTCCCCGCGGGGAACCTGCGGTCCCGCTCCAACGACACGGAGTACGCCTTCCGCGCCTCCACCGAGTACGTGTACCTCACCGGCGACCAGGCCCACGACGGCGTCCTGGTCATGGAGCCGGTGACCGGTCCCGACGGCTCGAACGGTCACGAGGCGACCGTCTATCTGCTGCCGCGCTCCAACCGCGAGAACGGTGAGTTCTGGCTGGACGGCCAGGGCGAGCTGTGGGTCGGGCGACGCCACTCGCTCGCCGAGGCCGAGCAGCTGCTGGGCATCGCGGCGAAGGACGTCCGCGAACTGCCCGGGAAGCTCCGCGAGGCGACCGGACCGGTCCGCGCCGTGCGGGGCCACGACGCCTCCGTCGAGGCGGCGCTGACCGACAAGGTCACCGCCGAGCGCGACGAGGAGCTGCGGGTCTTCCTCTCCGAGGCCCGGCTGGTCAAGGACGCGTTCGAGATCGCCGAGCTGGAGAAGGCCTGCGCCTCCACCGCCCGTGGCTTCGAGGACGTGGTCCGGGTCCTGGACAAGGCCGAGGCCACGAGCGAGCGCTACATCGAGGGCACGTTCTTCCTGCGCGCCCGCGTCGAGGGCAACGACGTCGGCTACGGCAGCATCTGCGCCGCCGGACCGCACGCCACCACCCTGCACTGGGTGCGCAACGACGGCGCCGTGCGCTCCGGTGAGCTGCTCCTGCTCGACGCGGGCGTCGAGACCACCGAGCTCTACACCGCCGACGTCACGCGCACGCTCCCGGTCAACGGCCGCTTCAGCGCACTGCAGCGCACGCTCTACGACGCCGTGTACGAGGCCCAGGAAGCCGGAATCGCCGCGGTGCGGCCGGGGGCCGCCTTCCGCGACTTCCACGACGCGGCCCAGCGTGTCCTCGCCACCCGGCTGGTGGAGTGGGGCCTGCTCGGCGACCTGGACGTGGAGAAGGTGCTGGAGCTCGGACTGCAGCGCCGCTGGACCCTGCACGGCACCGGTCACATGCTCGGCATGGACGTGCACGACTGCGCCGCCGCGCGGACCGAGACGTATGTGCAGGGCACGCTCGAGCCGGGGATGTGCCTGACCGTGGAGCCGGGTCTGTACTTTCAGGCCGACGACCTCACCGTGCCCGCCGAGTACCGCGGCATCGGCATCCGGATCGAGGACGACATCCTCGTCACGGAGGACGGCAACCGGAACCTGTCGGCCGCGCTGCCGCGCCAGGCCGACGAGGTCGAGGCCTGGATGGCGCGGCTCAAGGGCTGACCCGGGCCGGGTCCCGTGAACTGATCGGGGAGCCCGGACCCGCACGACGCCGGCCGCTCGGCGGTATCCGGGAGGGCGTCCCGCTCAGGTGACTCTGAGCAGGGCGTCCTCCCGCCACTTCAGCACTTTGTCGAAGCTCACCACCGCGCCGCGCCCCGGCCGGTTCCCGAAGTGGACATGGTCGGCGAGCTGCTCGATCAGGCAGAGTCCACGACCGTGCTCCGCCGTCAGGGACGAGGTGGGGGCGAGGGGCGCGAACGGCACCGCGGCCCGGCCGTCGGGAAAGCCCGGCCCGGAATCCGCCACCTCGATCAGGCACTTCTCGCCGTCGAGATACGCCGTCACACGGTACGCAGCCGAAGACGCACCGGTCCGCGTGTCCCCACCGTGCTCCACGGCGTTGGCGCATGCCTCGCTCAGCGCGACCGAGAGGTCGTAGGAGATGTCGGGGTCGACTCCCGCGGTCTCCATCGTGCCGAGGAGGAGGCGACGGGCGAGCGGAACGCTCGCAGCCTCGCGCCGCAAATGGAGAGACCACCAGATGCTCATGCTCCAGCCTCCTGGCTGCGGCTCGACATACCGATACGTATTGCCGCGCGGCGCGGTTCGTAAGCGCCCCTTGACGCGAGACGTGGCATTGACCCTCGTTCGGCGGAGGCAGTGGCGATGTGCGCCGGTGTATGCCCCGGTGTACGCCGGGCAACAAGCGCGTAAAGCAACCACAAAGTGACCTTACGGACCTGCCGTCCGGCCGCGGCGGACTCAGTGCGATGATGACCGGGCCATGTCTGCCCAACCGTCGGTCGAGCCCTCGATCGCACACGCCGGAGCCGGTCTGCGGCTGCTGAGGGCCGCGGTGTTCGCCGCGGTCTGCGCCGTGCTGTCCGCGCTCGGGCACGTCCTGGCATCGTGCGCGACCGTCCCCTGGTGGACGATGGCGGCGGGTTTCGCCGGTGTCTTCGCCGCGACGGCGCCGCTCGCGGGACGGGAACGGTCGATGCCGGTCATCGCCACCGCCCTGGCGGGAGGGCAACTCGCCCTGCACACCCTCTTCGGCCTCGGTCAGCGGCAGCTCACGGTGGCGCCGACCGCCGACGACGTCCTCGTCAGGACCGCGGCCAAGCTGCTGTGCGGATCGGGCGCCGCCTCGCTGAGCCCGGCCGACGCCCATCGGATCGTGGTGCGCGCCGGCATCGACCCGGCGGCCGTCGGTTCCGCGGCCGGTGCCGGACACATGGGTCACCCGCACCCGGCGGTCGCCCCGGCGGAGACCGCCGGACTGCTGCCCGGTCTTCCGATGCTGCTCGGCCATCTGCTCGCCGCGCTCGCGGTCGGCTGGCTGCTGCGGCGCGGCGAGATCGCGCTGTTCCGGCTGGCGCGGCTGGCCCGGACCTCGGCGCACGGCGCCACGGAGCTCGCCGAGGCGGCGCTGGTACGTGCGTTGCGCGCCGCCCTCTTCCTCGTACGGGCCCTGCTCGCGGGGCTGCCCGGCGCGCCCGGAACCGCTCCGCGCGCCCTGCCCGTACCCCTCGGCTCACCCCCGTCCACGGCGGCCGGGGCACTCCAGCACACGGTGATCAGGCGCGGCCCTCCGGCCGTATTCACCCTCGCAGCCTGACGCGGCCACTCCGACGCGAGTGGTGCCGCGGCGTCCGTGCGCACCCGTGCACGGAACGATCACCTCTGAGCTTCTCGCTCGGTTTCCGCACAGTGGAGTGCCCTTCACCATGAACAACGTCTCTCGTCTCGCCGTCGCCGCCACCGTCGCCGCTTCCTCCGTGCTGCTGCTCTCCGCCCCCGCCTTCGCCCATGTCAGCGTGCAGCCGCAGGGCGAGGCCGCCAAGGGCGGCTACACCACGGTCAACTTCAAGGTCCCCAACGAGCGCGACAACGCGTCCACGGTGAAGCTCGAGGTCACCCTGCCCGCCGACCACCCGCTGTCCTCCGCGATGCCGCAGCCCGTCCCGGGCTGGAAGGCCGTGCCGACCAAGACCAAGCTCGCCAAGCCGCTCACGGTGCACGGCAAGCAGATCACCGAGGCCGTCACCAAGATCACTTGGACCGCGGACGGCGGGAAGATCGGTCCGGGGGAGTTCCAGCAGTTCCCCGTCTCCCTGGGCAAACTGCCGGAGGACACCGACAAGCTGGTCTTCAAGGCCCTCCAGACCTACGACAACAACGAGGTCGTGCGCTGGATCGAGGAGCCGAAGGAGGGCGCCGCGGAGCCGGAGCACCCCGCGCCCGTGCTCACCCTGTCGGCCGCGACGGGTGACCACCACGGCGGCGGCGCGGGCGGCAAGAACGCCGGGGACGCCAAGGCGGGGCACGACGGTTCGCACAAGGACGGCAAGGGCGACGCCGCGGCGGACTCGGCGAGCGGTGACACCGCCGCCCGTGTCCTGGCCGTCGTGGGCATCGTGCTCGGCGCCGCGGGTGTCGCGTTCGGTGTGCTGGCCGGCCGGCGTCGCGCCTCCTGAACCGAACGATCCACGACGAGGACTCTCTACCCCATGCGCAACCCCATGAGCCCCACGCACAGCATGAACAGCGTGAAGAAGACGAACAGCGTGAAGAAGCTGACGGCCGCCGCCCTGGCGGTGGCCGCCGCGCTGTCACTCTCCGCCTGCGGCCCCGACGACGAGGGCGCGGCGAACGGCGGCTTCGCCGATATCTCCGCCCAGCCGAAGACCAAGGCGGCGACGGTGCTCGACCGCCCCTTCGCGAAGCCCGATCTCGTCCTGACGGACACCCAGGGCAAGAAGTACGACTTCCGCGCGCGGACCAAGGGCAAGCCGACCCTGATCTACTTCGGCTACACGCACTGCCCGGACGTCTGTCCGCTGACGATGAGCAACATCGCCATCGCCAGGAAGAAGCTCCCCAAGGCCGATCAGGACAAGCTCCAGGTCGTCTTCGTCACCACCGACCCCGGGCGGGACACCTCGGCCGAACTCGCCAAGTGGCTGCCGTCGGCCGGCGACGCCTCCTTCGTCGGTCTCACCGGTGACTTCGCCACCATCCAGGCGGGCGCGCGCCAGCTCGGCATCGGCATCGACCCGGCGAAGAAGGAGAAGGACGGATCCGTCGTCTCCATGCACGGCGCACAGGTGATCGCCTTCTCCCCGAAGACCGACCAGGGCTATGTCCTGTACGGGGAGAGCACCAGCGCCGACGACTACGCCAAGGACCTCCCGAAGCTCGTCAAGGGTGAGACGCCGTGAGCCGCCGTACCGCCGCCGCCGCGGCCCTGGCCGTCACGACGGGCCTCGCCCTGGCGGGCTGCTCGGCCGGCTCCGGAGCGGAAGGTCCGGCTCTCGAGGTCAGCGGGGCGTTCATGCCGCAGCCCGTCGGTGACATGGCCTCCGGGTTCCTCACCGTCACCAACAGCGGTGGTGAGGGAGACAAACTCACCTCCGTCACCAGCGGGATAGCCACCGACGTGACGATCCACGAGACCAAGGACCAGAAGATGCGGCAGGTGACGTCCTTCGACGTCCCCGCGAACGGCGAGCTGAACCTCGAACGCGGGGGGAGCCACATGATGTTCATGGGTCTCAAGCGGCAGCCGAAGCCGGGCGACAGCGTCTCCGTGGCACTGCACTTCGAGAAGTCCGGCGAGGTCGAGGTCGAGCTTCCGGTGAGGGAGCGTACGTACAACCCGAAGCACCACTGACGCACCGAGGGAACACACCATGACGGCCACCGCCCCGCGCTTCGGGATCCAGGGCACCACCCTGGTCCGGCTGCTGCTCGTCACCGCCGCCCTGATCGGCACGCTGCTCGCCGGCGCCGCGCCCGCGAGCGCGCACGCCGCACTGACCGGGAGCAACCCGAAGGACGGGGCGGTGGTCACCACCGCCCCCAGGGACGTCACGCTCACCTTCTCCGAGCAAGTCGCCATGGGGAACGACTCGATCCGCGTCCTCGACCCCAAGAGCAAACGGATCGACACCGCGCAGGTGCGCAACCTCTCCGCCGGCGACGTCGTCAAGTACGGCGTCTCGCTCCAGTCCGGCCTGGTCAAGGGCACCTACACCGTGGCCTGGCAGGCGGTCTCCGCCGACAGCCATCCGGTCGCCGGCGCCTTCACGTTCTCCATCGGGGCGCCGTCGCAGACCGCGGTCGCCCTGCCGAAGCAGGAGGCGGGCGGCGGACTCGTCGGCACGCTGTACGGGATCGCGCGGTACGCGGCCTACGCCGGCTTCATCGTGCTGACGGGCGGCGCGGCGTTCGTTCTCGCGTGCTGGCCACGCGGCGCGGGCGAACGGCCGCTCCAGCGGCTGATCGTGCGCGGCTGGGTGACGCTCATCGCGGCGACCCTGGCGATGCTGCTGCTGCGCAACCCGTACACCGGCTCGGGGGAGTTGGCCGACGTCCTGGACCTGGGCGGGCTGAAGGCGGTCCTGGAGACCAAGACCGGGGCGGCGCTGGTGTCACGGCTGCTGCTGCTCGGGGCGGCGGCTCTGTTCATGGCCGTGCTGTTCGGGGCGTTCGCCAAGCACAGTGCCGAGCCGTCGCGGGAGAAGGCGGACGGAGCGGAGAAGGCGGAAGACGCGAAGGCCGAGAAGGCCGAGAAGAGCGAGAAGAACGACGAGGGGAACGCGGGAGACTCGCAGAGTACGGAGCAGGGCGACCTCACCCTGGGACTCGCTGTCGGCGGCACGGTCGTCGCGGCCGGGATCGCGGGCAGCTGGGCGCTCTCCGAGCATGCCTCGACCGGCCTCCAGCCGGGCATCGCGATGCCCGTGGACGTCCTCCACATGCTGGCCGTCGCAGGCTGGCTCGGCGGTCTGGTGGCGATGCTGGTGGCGCTGTACCGCACGCCATCGCTGGAGCGTGCCGCAGTGCTCCGCTTCTCGCGGATGGCGTTCGCGTCGGTCGTCGTCCTGACCCTGACCGGGATCTACCAGTCCTGGCGCCAGGTCGGCTCGTGGTCGGCACTGACGGGCACGGCGTACGGCCGGCTGCTGCTGGTCAAGGTGGGCTTGGTGGCGGTGCTGGTCGGGGTCGCCTGGTTCTCCCGGCGGTGGACCGCACGGCTCGCGGAGGACGAGCACGCGCAGTCGCTGACGGACACGGGCTCCGCGTCCGATGCGGACGAAGACAGCGACGGCGACGGCGACGGCGACGCGGCTCCGGACTCGGACACGGACGTGGACGTCGACCAGGAGCACGCAGTCGGCACGGAGCCGGCCGATCCCCTTCGGGCCGCCCAACTCGTCCGCCAGCAGACCGCGTTGGCGACGGCCCGGCGCAAGCGCATGCGCGACGCCGACCCGGCCCGCACGGGCCTGCGGCGTTCGGTCCTGGCCGAGGCGGGCATCGCCGTCGTGCTGCTCGCCGTCACGACCCTGCTGACATCGACCGAGCCGGGGCGTACGGAGGAGGACGCGGCGCGGGCGAACGGCGGCCAGGCGTCCGAGCCCGTCCCCGCCAAGCCCGTCGATTTCACCCTCCCCTTCGACACCGGCGGCACGAACGGCAAGGGCACGGTCCGGCTGAACATCACTCCGGGCCGCTCGGGCGCCAACGCGATGCAGGTCGGCGTGGACGGGCCGGGCAAACGCCCCCTGGACGCCCCCGAGGTGAAGGTCTCCTTCACGCTGAAGGCCGAGGCGATCGGGCCGCTGCCGGTCGCGTCCGAGCGCGTCGCGCCGGGCCGGTGGCGTACGGACGACTTCCAGATCCCGCTGCCCGGCGAGTGGCAGATCCAGATCACCGTGCGGACGTCGGACATCGACCAGACGACCGTCGAGAAGAACGTGAAGATCGGCTGACAAGAGTGATGAGCGACAGCACCCAGGACATCTCGCGGCGGCGGCTGCTCGGCACGGCGGGCGCCGCGGGTGTCACCGGCCTGGCACTCGGCGCCGCCGCCGGGGCCGCGACCCATGCGGCCGCTGCCGGTGAGGCACCGACCTCGCTGGCCACGGTCGGCTCCACCGGCGAACGGTTCCACGCCTCCGCCCCCGGCGACCCCCAGGCGGGCATCACCACACCCCTGCAGTCCCGCGGCCACGTCATCGCCTTCGACCTCGCCGCGGGCGCCGGCCGCAAGGAGGCCGCCGCGCTGATGCGGCGCTGGTCGGCGACGGCGTCCCTGCTGATGGCGGGCAAGCCGGCGGGCGACGGGGACACCGGCGTCGCCCTGGACGCGGGCCCCTCTTCGCTCACGATCACCTTCGGCTTCGGCCGTACCTTCTTCGACCGCACGGGTCTGACCGCGCAGCGCCCGGTCGAACTGGACCCGCTGCCGCCTTTCTCCTCCGACCGGCTGGACGCGCGGCGCTCCGACGGGGACCTCTGGGTGCAGATCGGCGCGAACGACGCGCTGGTGGCCTTCCACGCCCTGCGCGCGATCCAGAAGGATTCCGGTGCGGCGGCCAGGGTGCGCTGGCAGATGGACGGCTTCAACCGTTCGCCGGGTGCGACCGCGCAGCCCATGACCGCGCGCAATCTGATGGGCCAGGTCGACGGCACCCGCAATCCGAAGCCTTCGGAGCCGGACTTCGACCGGCGGATCTTCGTGCCGGCGGGAGGGAAGCCCGCGTGGATGGCCGGTGGCTCGTACGCGGTCGTCCGCAGGATCAGGATGCTCCTCGACGACTGGGAGCGGCTGTCCCTGAAGGACCAGGAGCGGGTGATCGGCCGCCGGAAGGCGGACGGCGCCCCGCTGACGGGCGGTGGCGAGAGAACCGAGCTCGCCCTCGACAAGACGGGCCCGGACGGGAAGCTGGTCATTCCCGACAACGCCCATGCCAGGATCTCCGCTCCGGAACAGAACGGCGGCGCGGCGATGCTGCGGCGTCCGTACTCCTTCCACGACGGCATGGCCGCCGACGGTACGCCGGACGCCGGACTGCTCTTCGTCTGCTGGCAGGCGGACCCGCTGAAGGGCTTCGTACCGGTGCAGCGCAAGCTCGACCGCGGCGACGCGCTGTCCCCGTTCATCCGTCATGAGGCGAGCGGGCTGTTCGCCGTGCCGGGCGGGCCCCGGGAGGGAGAGTATGTCGGGCAGCGGCTGCTCGAAGCCTGATCGCGGCCACGGCGCGCAGCGCACGGGGAAGCACGCGCGCACAAGTGCCGTGGCCGGGAAGGTTTGCCGGGAAGCTCGCGGCGTACGGTGCATGGGGCCTCTCCAGGCCCAGGGGGCCGAGGAGAAGGATCACAAGGCCGAGCGTCACTCTCGTACTGGACGTACGTGGGTGATGTGACAAACGCAGCGAGTCGCGGTGCTGGACGCCGCGAGCCGGTGAACCTTTCCCGTAACGGCACTAGGGTGACGAGTATGTCCGCCACGCGCTACACCTATCTCGGCCCCGAGGGCACCTTCACCGAGGCCGCCCTGCGTACGCTCCCGGAGGCCGCGACCCGGGAGCTCGTCCCGATGGTGTCCGTACCGGCCGCACTCGACGCCGTACGGAACGGCGAGGCCGCCGCCGCGCTCGTCCCGATCGAGAACTCGGTGGAAGGCGGTGTCACCGCGACCCTCGACGAGCTGGCCTCGGGCGAGCCGCTGATGATCTACCGCGAGGTGCTGCTGCCGATCGCCTTCGCACTGCTGGTGCGGCCGGGCACCGCGCTGTCGGACGTGAAGACGGTGACCGGCCATCCGGTCGCCCAGCCCCAGGTGAGGAAGTGGCTGGGGGCCCATCTGCCCGACGTCGTGTGGGAATCGGCGGCGTCGAACGCGGACGGCGCCCGGCTGGTGCAGGAGGGGCGCTTCGACGCGGCCTTCGCCGGTGAGTTCGCGGCGACGACCTACGGTCTCGAGCCGCTGGTCACCGAGATCCACGACGCCGAGAACGCGGAGACGCGCTTCGTGCTGGTCGGCCGCCCCGCGCGGCCCGCTGCGCCGACCGGCGCGGACAAGACGTCGGTGGTCATCTGGCAGCGCGACGACCATCCGGGTGCGCTGCTGGAACTGCTCCAGGAGTTCGCGGTCCGCGGGGTGAACCTGATGCTGCTGCAGTCGCGGCCCACGGGTGCGGGCATCGGGAACTACTGCTTCGCGATCGACGCCGAGGGCCACATCTCTGACCGCCGGGTCGGCGAGGCGCTGATGGGGCTGAAGCGGATCTGTCCGAAGGTACGGTTCCTGGGGTCGTATCCGCAGGCGGGAGTGTCCACGCCGGGGCACCCTGGCAGGACGCTCCGCCCGGGAACCTCGGACGCGGAGTTCGTCGACGCCGCCGACTGGCTCGCACGCTGCCAGGACGGCCGGGCGTAACCCTGAGTTTCCTTTGACCGCTTCTGTCGGCGCGATCTTCTGACTTTTGGTTACCCACAGAAGTTATCCACAGGCTCGCTTCCCGGTCTGGGGACAAGTCGACACGGCCGACCGACTCGGTCGACAAATCGGCTCAGTCGCCCCACATGCGTCCACAGCCCGCCTCGATGTCCCGTACGGTCAATTCCGTTGATCGACTCGATGGATCGGGAAATTCCCACTCGAATGAGTGCATGGAGCGGGTTTGAGAGACGGATCTTCCAACTTCTGGACCGGCACTCGGAATGATCTCCTCCACAATCCACAGATCGTCCGCACACCCTGTGGATAACCCTCCGGAGCCCCGCCCTCCTGTGGACAACCGAGCCGGGTTCCACCGTCCGCACCCTGTCGACGTCAAACGGGAAGCGCGAATTGCCCCGTTTCGGCGACGCGAGTCCCGCTCATTGACAGATGCCGTTCTGAATTCACCGCCACTTTCCCCAATTCCGGCAATTAGGGCAAACTGACACGCAAGCAATATCAACTGGGGACGCGGGAGTCGGCACCGGTAGCCTGGTGGGGTGATTGACCTTCGCCTGCTCCGTGAGGACCCCGACCGTGTTCGCGCCTCCCAGCGCGCCCGTGGAGAGGACGTCGGCATCGTCGACGCCCTGCTCTCCGCCGATGAGCGGCGCAGGTCGTCCGGCGTCCGCTTCGACGAACTCCGTTCCGAGCAGAAGTCGCTCGGCAAGCTCATCCCCAAGGCCTCTCCGGACGAGCGCGCCGAGCTGCTGCGGAAGGCCGAGCAGCTGAAGGCCGACGTCAAGGCAGCCGAGGCCGAGCAGAACGAAGCCGACGAGGAGACCCGCCGGCTGCTGCTGCGGCTGGGCAACCTGGTCCACCCGGACGTACCGGTGGGCGGCGAGGAGGACTTCGTCGTCCTGGAGACGCACGGCACCATCCGCGACTTCGGCGCCGAGGGCTTCGAGCCCAAGGACCACCTGGAGCTCGGCGAGGCGCTCGGCGCCATCGACGTCGAGCGCGGGGCGAAGGTCTCGGGCTCGCGCTTCTACTACCTCACCGGTGTCGGCGCGCTGCTGGAACTCGCACTCGTCAACGCCGCGATCGCGCAGGCCACCGAGGCCGGCTTCATCCCGATGCTGACCCCGGCGCTGGTCCGCCCGCGCGCCATGGAGGGCACCGGATTCCTCGGCCAGGCCGCGGAGAACGTGTACCACCTGGAGAAGGACGACTTCTATCTGGTCGGCACGTCCGAGGTCCCGCTCGCGGCGTACCACATGGACGAGATCATCGACGCCGGCAAGCTGCCCCTGCGGTACGCCGGCTTCTCGCCCTGCTTCCGCCGCGAGGCCGGTACGTACGGCAAGGACACGCGCGGCATCTTCCGCGTCCACCAGTTCGACAAGGTCGAGATGTTCTCGTACATCGACCCGGACGACGCCGAGAACGAGCACCGGCGGCTCCTGGAGTGGGAGAAGCAGTGGCTGACCGCCCTGGAGCTGCCGTTCCAGGTGATCGACGTGGCCTCCGGCGACCTGGGCTCGTCCGCCTCGCGCAAGTACGACTGCGAGGCGTGGATCCCCACCCAGGGCAAGTACCGCGAACTGACCTCCGCCTCGAACTGCGACGGCTTCCAGGCACGCCGGCTGTCGGTGCGCATGCGTGACGGCAAGCAGGTCAAGCCGCTTGCGACGCTGAACGGCACGCTGTGCGCCGTACCGCGCACGATCGTGGCGATCCTGGAGAACCACCAGCTGGCGGACGGTTCGGTGCGCGTGCCCGAGATCCTCCGCCCCTACCTCGGCGGCCGTGAGGTCCTGGAGCCGGTCACCAAGTGAGTCCCCTTCCGTACCGTCTGATCGCCACGGACCTCGACGGGACGCTGCTGCGGTCCGACGGCACGGTCTCCACCCGTACGCGTGACGCGCTCGCCGCCGCAACGGCGGCGGGCGCGGCGCATATCGTCGTCACCGGGCGGGCCGTCCCGTGGACCCGGCACATACTGGACGACCTGGGCTACCAGGGGCTCGCGGTCTGCGGCCAGGGAGCCCAGGTCTACCACGCGGGCGAGCACAGGCTGCTGACCTCGGTGACCATGGACCGGCAGCTGGCCGGGGTCGCGGTCGCCAAGCTGGAGGCGGAGGTCGGCCCCCTCGCACTCGCCGCGAGCCGTGACGGACTGGACGGCAGCCTGGTCGTCGGTCCCGGCTATGAGTTCCAGGGCTTTGAACTGCCGGTGGTGGCCTGCGACGATCCGGCCGAGCTCTGGTCGGCACCGCTCACCAAGGTCTATCTCCAGCATCCGGAGCTCGGCGACGACGAGCTCACGCGTATCGCCCGGGAGACGGTGGGCGGTCTGGTGGACGTGGTGCTGGCAGGAGCCGGCATCGTCGAGATGCTGCCCCTGGGCCTCAGCAAGGCCACCGGGCTGTCACTGGCCGCACGCCGGCTCGGGGTGAAGTCCGCCCAGACGATCGCCTTCGGGGACATGCCCAATGACATCCCGATGCTCGCCTGGTCCGCCCATGGCGTGGCGATGGCCAACGCCCATGACGAACTCAAGGCCGTGGCTCATGAGATCACCGCGTCGAACGACCAGGACGGCATCGCCGTGGTCGTCGAGCGGCTGCTGGGGGGCTGACGCCGACCACGAGCAGGTAGGTGCGTCGGTGCCGTCGGCGTCCTGGGGTGCGCCGGTGCGCTGCTGTCTCGTAGGCGTTGGTGCGTGTGCGTGTGCGTGTGCGTTGCGGAGGATGCGCGGATCGAACGCGCGCGGGGAAACCCCGACTTCGACTTGCTTCTGATCAAGCACAGCGCAAGCCGGTGCCTTACCACTCGGCCAATCCTCCGGGAGGCGGCCCGCGCATACGCGCGCTCGAAGCGGCCGCCCGGGCAGTCTCACGACGGCTCGACGGAGTCCGATGATTACTCCGAAGCCTGCCGCGCGCTGCCCTGTGGGGAGCTCGACGGACTCGTACTCTCGGTCATCGCCGCGCCCCTCCCCGGTCTCGGTACGAACGACGGTCTCGGTACGTCGTCGCTTATTCGCCTCGCACCTTTGTGCGATGCCTGCCTCAACCACTCTGCCGTGCAGGACAGTTCCGTGCCACTCAATTTCCGGCACGCGAACCGGCACGGAAACGGCACGGAACCGGCGCGCAAACGACGACGCCCCCGGAGGGAACCCCGGGGGCAGCCGTGCGTCTCGTCCTGCGTCACTCGTCTCCGGCCAGCTTCAGCGTGCGCAGCTTCTGCCCGGCGTACGCCGTCGCCAGCAGCGTCACACCCACCAGCAGCGACACCGCCGCCGGCATCCCGACGTCCGAGGCGATCATCCCTTCGGGACCGATGTTCTCGGCGAGGGCCAGCCCCCACTGCTGGACGCTGAGCGTCTTCGCGCCCGACACCAGGCTGCCGAAGAGCGTCTCCCACACCAGGGCGTAGACCAGTCCGAGCACCACCGCATGCCGGCTGATCGTGCCCAGCAGCAGGAACAGGGCGCTGTAGGCGATCGACGCGACCAGCGCGGCGACCGTGTAGGCCGTCGCGATCTGCTGGCCATTGCCGTTCAGGATGAGGCCCGCGAGCAGCGTGGGGATGGCGGAGAAGGCCATCGTGACGGCGATCGCCACGATCAGCTTGGTGACGATGATCGTCGGCCGCTTCACGGGCTTGGCGAGCAGATAGACGATCGAACCGTCGTCGATCTCCGGCCCGATCGCACCCGTGCCGGCGATCACGCCGATCAGCGGCACCATCGTCGCGATGGCGAAACCGCCCAGCACGTCGGAGGCGACCTGGTCGTCCACACCGTTGAAGGCCCGGACGGCGGCCGCGATCAGCAGCAGCAATGCGGGGAGTGCGAAGAGGATCATCGCCCGGCGGCGGCCGAGGAGGGCTCGGTAGGTGAGCCGGGCGACAGTGGGGTTGTACATGTCGATGGCTCCTTTCAGGCCGCTACGAGGTACGAGAAGACCGATTCGAGGGACTCGTCCGACGGCGACACGGTCAGCAGCCGGATCGAGTGCTCACGGGCGACCTTCGGCAGGAGTTCCGTGAAGCGTCCGAAGTCGACCGCCTGGATCCGCAACGCGCCTTCGTGCATGTCCACTTCGATGCCCGCCGTCGACGGGTCGGCGATCAGCGCTGCGGCGAGCGCCCGGTCGTCGCTGGAGCGGACCAGATAGCGGTGCGGCCGGTCCGTCATCAGGCGCCGGATCTTGCGGAAGTCGCCGCTCGCGGCATGCCGTCCGGCCACGATCACCTCGATGTGCGAGGCGAGTTGCTCGACCTCCTCCAGGATGTGCGAGGAGAACAGGACCGTACGGCCCTCGGCGCCCATCCTGCGCAGCAGATCCATCAGCTGCATCCGCTGACGCGGGTCCATGCCGTTGAACGGCTCGTCGAGGAGCAGCACGCTGGGCTGGTGGACCAGGGCGGAGGCCATCTTGACCCGCTGGCGCATGCCCTTGCTGTACGTCGCGATCTTGCGGTCCTGCGCGTACTCCATCTCGACCGTCGCCAGGGCCCGCTGGGCCTCCTTGGCGCCGAGTCCGTGCAACTCGGCGTTGGCGACGACGAATTCCCGGCCGGTGAGGAAGTCGTACATGGCTTCGCGCTCGGGCACGACCCCGATCTGCCGGTAGACCGACTCGTTGCGCCAGATCGGCTGCCCGTCGAGGGTGACGGTGCCCGTGGAGGGGGCGAGGAAACCACCCATCATGTTGATGAGTGTGGACTTGCCCGCGCCGTTGGGGCCGAGGAGCCCGGTCACGCCCGGACCGATCTCCATGGTCACGTCGTTGACGGCGACCACGTTGCCGAACCAGCGCGAGGTGTGGTCGATGGTGAGGGTTGTCACAGCCCGACCTTTCGGTAGCGGCGCATCAGTACGGCGTAGGAACCGAGGATCAGCGCGAGGACGACCAGCAGATAGACCACGCCGGCGCCGGTGCCGGGCCCGTGACCGCTGGGGAAGGCGGTGCTCGCGCCGAGGAAGGCGGTCTGCACTCCGTCGATGAGCGTGATGGGCGAGAAGAGCCCGAGCCACTGCACCGCGCCGGTGGATCCGGTCTCGCTGGCGATGATCTGGACCGTGGACACCGCCCCGTAGGAGAGGGTCAGGGTGGCGATGACGGCGGCGACGCCGAAGCCGCGGCGGGGGGTGAGCGCCGCCATGACCAGGCCCAGACCGCCGAACAGCAGCGACAGCAGGGCCACGGACACCAGTCCCTGGGCCAGGCCCTTGGTCTGGTCGGCGAAGTCCATCTTCGCGAGCAGCGATCCGATGTACAGGATCAGCAGCGGCACACCGGTGAGCACGAACAGCGCGGATGCCATGGCGCCGAACTTGGCGAGGACGTAGTCCACCCGCTCGATCGGGCGCGAGAAGTACAGCGGCACCGTCTTGAACCTCAGGTCCCGGGAGACCGACTGCGGGGCCTGCGCGGCCAGATAGAGGCCGATGACCGCCTGCATGGTGATCGCGTAGCGCGTGTAGTCCATCGGCAGGTCGGTCATCTTGGTGGCGACCGCCACGGCGACGATGATCGCCGCCGGTACGCACATCACGGCGAAGAGGATCATCGGCAGCACCTTGGACTTGGCGCTGCGGCCCAGTCCGTACGCGCCGCGCAGGGACTGCGAGTAGAGCGAGCGGCGGGCGTACGCACGGCCCAGCCGGGCGCCGTCGTAGCTGCGGTAGCCGATGTTGTGGATGCGGGTGGCGTTGCCGCGGTCGTCCACGGTGCGGGGTGTCGGGGTGCTCATCGCGCCGGGACCTCCATGGGCTGGGCCGCTGCCTGCGGACGGAAGACCTCCGCGATGTGGTGGCGGCGCTGTTCCATCCGTACGAGTCCGAGGCCGAGCGAGGCGACGGTGTCGCGGACGATGTCGTAGGTCTCCTCGCCGGTCGCTTCCAGCAGGAGGATGTGGCCCGCGCCCGGCAGGCCCTCCTCGACCCCGGCGTGCAGGGTGACCCCGGCGGCCGTCAGGGCCTTGCGGAGTGCCGCCGCCCCGTCGGGGTGGGTGTCGCTGTCGGTGACCTCGACCGCGAGGGTGGTCGTGATCTGGGTGAAGTCGCTGGTGGAGCTGGAGCGCAGCAGGGTGCCGCCGTCCACGACGACCACGTGGTCACAGGTGCGCTCGAGCTCGCCCAGCAGGTGGGAGGTGACGAGCACGGAGATGCCGAAGTCGGTGTAGACGCGGCGGATCAGGCCGAGCATCTCGTCACGGCCGACCGGGTCGAGACCGTTGGTCGGCTCGTCGAGCAGGACCAGCTGCGGGTCGTGGACCAGCGCCTGGGCGAGCTTGACCCGCTGCTTCATGCCCGTCGAGTAGCCGCCGATGGGACGGTACCGCTCCTCGTAGAGGCCGACGTGGCGCAGGGTGTCGGCGGTGCGCTCGCGGGCCGCGGTCGGCGGCAGCCCGGACATGCGCGCCATGTGGACGACGAACTCCGTCGCGGACACGTCCGGTGGCAGACAGTCGTGCTCGGGCATGTAGCCGACGCGTTCGCGGATGGCCGCACCGGAGGTGGCGACGTCCATGCCGAGCACTTCGGCGCGGCCCTCCGTGGCGGGGGACAGACCCAGAAGGATCTTGATCAGTGTGGACTTGCCGGCTCCGTTGGCACCCACCAGTCCGGTCACACCGGGCCCGATGTCCAGGGAGAGCCGGTCAAGCGCGGTCACCCGGGGGAACCGCTTGCTGAGGCTTTCGGTCACGATCACAGTCACGCTTCGAAGGTAGTGGCGCACCCCACAGAGGGCGTCAGCCCTGACGGCTGGATCGGCATCAGACTCGAGACGTACGCCCCCGTAGGGGAGCAACGCCGCAGGAGGAGAGGACCGGGGTGGTGGCGGGGGTTGCAGCCGGGGTCCCGGCCAGGGCTGCGGCCGGTGTGGCGAACGGAGTTGGGGCCGGAGTCGAGGCCGGAGTTGAGGCGGGAGTTTTCCACAGGCCCGTGCAACGTCCCTTGACGCAGCCGCCGGGCATTGTCACATTCATCACTGTCACATGACGAACACGTACCGCGAGCAGGGGCGGGCAGAGGCCGGGAGTCCGAGGGGAGATCCCGCTCGTCACGGCTCCCGGACCCGTGTGGGAGCGCGTGCCGGTCGGAGCCTGGACGGCGATCTGCCGCAGGTGCGGGGCCGGCTGACGAAGGGGTGGTGTGGGCATGGGGCTCGAGGGTGCTCGCGAACGACGGGTGCGGACGGGCGGCATCGAGCTGTGCGTCGCGGAGCTCGGTGACGCGGACCGGCCGACGGTGGTGCTGGTCCACGGCTATCCGGACAGCAAGGAGGTGTGGTCACAGGTCGCGACCCGGCTGGCGACGAGCTTCCATGTGGTGTTGTACGACGTCAGGGGGCACGGCCGCTCGACGGCACCGGTGCCGCTGCGCGGCGGGTTCACGCTGGAGAAGCTGACGGACGACTTCCTGGCGGTCGCGGACACGGTCAGCCCGGACCGCCCGGTACATCTGGTGGGGCACGACTGGGGATCCGTGCAGGCGTGGGAATTCGTCACGGTCGGCCGGACCAAGGGCCGCATCGCCTCGTTCACCTCGATGTCCGGGCCCTCGCTCGACCACTTCGGGCACTGGATCAAACAGCGGGTGGCGCGGCCGACCCCGCGCCGGATCGGCCAGCTCCTCGGCCAGGGAGCCAAGTCCTGGTACGTGTATCTGCTGCATACGCCCGCCCTGCCCGAGCTGGCCTGGCGCGGACCGCTCGGCAAGCGGTGGCCGGGGATCCTGCGGCGGGTGGAGAAGGTGCCCGGCGGCGACTATCCGACGGCTTCGCTGCCGTCCGACGCCGCGCACGGGGCATGGCTCTACCGTGACAACGTGCGCGCCCGGCTGCGCCGCCCCCGCACCGACGCCTACGCCCATGTGCCGGTCCAGCTGATCACTCCGACCGGGGACGCGTTCCTCTCCGAACGGCTCTACGACGACCTCGGCCGGTGGGCTCCCGGGCTGGTGCGCAGGACCCTGCCCGCCAAGCACTGGGTGCCCCGTACCCGACCCGACCAACTGGCCTCGTGGATCACCGATTTCGTCACGGCGAACGAGGCCGGCGGGGAGCCGGCGACCGGGTCGGGCGGTGCGGCGGGTCTGCGCCGGGCGGCCGGTACGCGGTCCGTTCCCGCGGCGTACGCCGAGCGGTTCGGCGGCCAGCTGGTGCTGGTGACGGGCGCGGCGAGCGGGATCGGACGGGCTACGGCACTGGCCTTCGCCGAGGCGGGGGCACGCGTCGTCGCCGTCGATGTGGACGCCGCGGGTGCTGCCAGGACAGCGGACAGGGCGAGGCTGACCGGCGCTCCCGCGGCCTGGGCCGAGCAGGCGGACGTCGGTGACGAGCAGGCGCTGGAGAAGCTCGCCGGAAAGGTCGCCGGTGAGTACGGCATCGTCGATGTGCTCGTCAACAACGCGGGGATCGGACTCTCGGGCTCGTTCTTCGACACCACGGGTGAGGACTGGCGCAGGGTCCTCGACGTCAATCTGTGGGGCGTCATCAACGGTTCACGGATATTCGGCCGGCAGATGACCGAGCGGGGCCAGGGCGGCCACATCGTCAACATCGCCTCGGCCGCCGCGTTTCAGCCTTCCCGTGTCCTCCCTGCGTACGCCACGTCGAAGGCCGCGGTGCTGATGCTCAGCGAATGTCTGCGAGCCGAGCTGGCGGGCCGGGACATCGGGGTCTCCGCGATCTGCCCCGGCATCGTGAACACGAACATCACGGCAACCGCGCGCTTCGCCGGGGTCGGTGAGGAGGAGCAGCGCCGCCGGCAGCGGCAGTCCGCGCGGTGGTACCGCCTGCGCAACTACCCACCGGAGAAGGTCGCCGACGCCGTGCTGCGCGCGGTGCTGAAGAACGAGGCGGTGGTGCCGGTGACGCCGGAGGCCCGGGGTGCCCGGCTGTTGTCCCGGGTGTACCCGGGAGCGCTGCGGGCGATAGCCCGCTGGGAACCACGGCTGTGAGCGCGATCGTGTCCGGGGATGCCACGGCCGCGTACCGGGTCGAATACCGCATCGAGGACCTGGCGCATCACAGCGGCGCCACCGTCCGTACGATCCGCGCCTATCAGGACCGCGGGCTGCTGCCCAAGCCGGAGCGGCGCGGGCGGTCCAATGTGTACGGCGACGCGCATCTGGCGCGGCTGCGGCAGATCGCCGATCTCCTGGACCGGGGCTACACCCTGGCCTCGATCAAGGAGTTGCTGGAGGCCTGGGACACCGGGCGGGGGCTCGGCGGGGTACTCGGGCTGGTCGCCGAGGTCCAGGGGCCGTGGACCAACGAGGTGGCGGACCGCGTCACCCGCGCCGAACTGTGCGAGACATTCAGGGGAATTCCGGATGATGCACTCATATCGGAGGCGCTGGAGCTCGGCGTTCTGGAGCGCATCTCCGGCCGGGACGACGAGTTTCTCGTTCCGAGTCCCCAAGAGCTGTCCGTCGCAGCCGAGTTGTACACGGCCGGGGTGCCCCTCGCCGCGATCTCCCGGCATCTGCGCGAACTTCGCGGGCATGTGGAACATATCGCTTCCCGCTTCCTGGAGTTCACGACCGAACACGTCTTCGCCCGCTATCTGGGCCACCGGCCACCGACCGACTCGGAGGCGGCCGAGGCGGCGTCCATGGTGAGGCGGCTGCGGCCGCTGGCCCAGCAGTCGGTCGAGGCCGAACTGGCCCGCGCCATGCGGATGTTCGCGACCCGGCAGCTGGAGCGGCACCTCAGAGCCGAGGATCTGCCGGAACGTGACAAGGAAACACGTTCCGTGACGCTCCCCGTCACGACAATCCGGGCCGTGGAACGCCTGGTTGGACCGCACAACACGGAAGCCTTTGTCACTGCGGCGACCGAACGGGAGCTTCATGCCCGGACATTGGACTCATTGGCCACAATTCAGCAGAAGAGCGGTGGAGTTGATCAAATGATGTGACGCTGGCGGGCGTTGTCCACAGGATCGCCAATTGCCCTTGTGGATAACGCACTTGGCTGTGGACCAAACATCTGGAAGGCAATCTTCCGGATGAAATCTCATGGCGCCGGCCGACGGCCGCGGGCACTCTGACGGGATGAGCGACAGCATGGACGAAAGACGCACCGTCAAAGTGTCGAAGTACCTCTCGAAGCACCTGCGGCACCAGCCCGAGCGGATCGGCATCACTCTCGATGCGAACGGCTGGGTCGCGATCGACGAGCTGATGCGCGCCGCGGCCGCGCACGGTTTCCCCTTCACCCGGTCCGAGCTGGACCATGTCGTCGCGGCCAACGACAAACGGCGCTACACGATCGACGGCGACCGGATCCGGGCCAACCAGGGGCACACCGTCGAGGTCGATCTGGACCTGCCGGCGGCCGAGCCGCCCCCGTACCTCTACCACGGCACCGTCGCCCGCCATCTGGACGCGATCCGCGCCGAGGGCCTGCGCCCCATGGCTCGCCACCATGTGCACCTCTCACCGGACCGCGAGACCGCGACCCGTGTCGGGGCACGCCGTGGCCGCCCGGTCGTCCTCTCCGTGGACGCGGGTGCGATGCACCGGGCCGGTCATGTGTTCCGGGTCAGCGCCAACGGCGTCTGGCTCGCGGACGCGGTCCCGCCCGAGTTCCTGCGCTTCCCGGCAACGTGAACCCTCTGTCGGCGGGTCCGTCCTGCCCATCGGCGGTCCGGCGCCGTCGACGACGACCACGCCGGACCTTGGCGGCGACGACCGCTCAGCGGAGCTGGGCGAGGGCCTCGGTGGCGATGCGTTCGAAGACGGTCGGATCGGCGGCGAAGTCCGAGTCCGGGATGGGCCAGTGGATCACGATCTCGGTGAAGCCGAGCTCCTGGTGGCGCCCCGCGAAGTCGACGAAGGCGTCCAGGGAGCCGAGGATCGTGCTGCGCTCGGGTGTGAACCCGGTCAGCAGGATCTTGTCCAGCTCGGCCATGTCGCGTCCGGCGTCCGCGCACGCCTTGCCGAGCTTCTCGACCTGACCGCGCAGCGCCGCCACCGACTGCTCCGGGGTGCCCTCCTCGTACAGCTTCGGGTCGCCCGTCGTCACCCACGCCTGCCCGTACCGGGCGGCCAGCTTCAGCCCGCGCGGCCCGGTCGCGGCGACCGCGAACGGCAGCCGGGGCCGCTGGACACAGCCGGGGATGTTGCGGGCCTCGTCCGCCGAATAGAACGTGCCCTGCTGCGAGACGGCGTCCTCGGTGAGCAGCCGGTCGAGCAGCCCCACGAACTCACCGAACCGGTCGGCCCGCTCACGTGGAGTCCACGCCTCCTGACCGAGCGCGGTGGCGTCGAAGCCGTTGCCGCCCGCGCCGATGCCGAGGGTGATCCGGCCGCCCGAGATGTCGTCGAGCGAGATCAGCTCCTTCGCCAGCGTCACCGGGTGCCGGAAGTTCGGCGAGGTGACGAGGGTCCCCAGGCGCAGCCGTTCGGTCGCCGTGGCGGCGGCGGTGAGTGTGGGCACGGCGCCGAACCACGGCCCGTCCCGGAAGGTCCGCCAGGAGAGGTGGTCGTACGTGTAGGCGGCCAGGAACCCCAGTTCCTCGGCTCGCTGCCACGCGGCACGGCCGCCCCCGTGCCAGCGGTCGGTGGGAAGGATCACGGTGCTCAGACGCAGACTCATGACGACGAGCGTACGTCGGCCGGGGAACTGCCCCCCGATGACTCCGGAGCGTACCCGAGCGGCTCTGACCAGTGATTTCGTACCGCGCACTTACCGGATACTCATATGTGCGCCCTCCCGCACGCCCGTGCGGCCAGATACGCGAGAATACGTTGGTGACCTCGGCTAACGATCCACTCCCGCTGCCCATGACCGTCCGGCTGATCGCCACGGACCTCGACGGCACCCTGCTGCGCGACGACAAGTCCGTCTCGGACCGCACCATCGCCGCGCTCGCCGCAGCCGAGGAGGCCGGCATAGAGGTCTTCTTCGTCACCGGCCGCCCGGCCCGCTGGATGGATGTCGTCAGCGACCACGTCCACGGCCATGGTCTGGCGATCTGCGCGAACGGGGCCGCCGTCGTCGATCTGCATTCCGGCGGCCGGCTGCTGGAGGCGCGCCCGCTGGAGCGGGAGACCGCGCTCGGGGTCGTCAGGACGCTCCGCGACGCGGCCCCGGGCACCGCCTTCGCCGTCGAACTGAGCACGGGCATCCACTACGAGCCGGACTATCCGCCCTTCCATGTCGACCCGGGTGCCACCGTCGGCACCGCCGAGAAGCTGCTCAGCGACGACGGCCCGGACCCCGCGGCACCGGTGCTCAAGCTGCTCGCCCAGCACCCGCGGCTGTCCCCCGACGGATTCCTGACCCTGGCGAGGACGGCCGCGGGAGACCTTGCCTCGTTCACCCGCTCCAGCCCCAGCGCGCTGCTGGAGATCAGCGGCAAAGGCGTCTCCAAGGCCTCCACGCTCGCGCTGTGCTGCGCCGAGCGCGGGATCTCGTCGGACGAGGTCGTGGCGTTCGGGGACATGCCCAACGATGTGGAGATGCTGACCTGGGCCGGCAGGTCGTACGCGATGGGCAACGCCCATCCGGACGTCATCGCCGCGGCGTCGGGGCGGACCGTCGCCAACAACGAGGACGGGGTCGCCGTGGTCATCGAGCAGATCCTCGCCGCGCACCGGGCCTGAGGGCGCACGACGGCACCGCGGGGACCTGCACGAGCCGGACGACGGCGCGCTCGCGCGGACGAGCCGGACTACACCCAGACGCCGCGGTCGGCCAGCCAGCCCACCGGGTCGACCCCGGACCCCAGATACGGCGTGACCCGTGTCTCGAAGTGCAGATGGGGCCCCGTGGAGTTCCCGGTGGTACCCGACTGGGCGATCCGCTCGCCGGTGCGCACCCACTCCCCCTGGTCGACGGTGACCGCGGCGAGATGCGCGTACTGCGTGTACCAGCCGTCGTCGTGCTGGATGACGATCTCGATGCCGAAGCCCCCTCCGCAGGACACGGAGACGACCTTGCCGTCTCCGACCGCCCGCACCGGCGTGCCGATGCCGACCGCGAAGTCCTGTCCGGTGTGCCGGTGTGCCCAGCGTTCCCCCGCCTTGTCGAAACCGGCCGACAACGTGTAGTTCTCCACCGGCGGCACCCAGTTGGGGCCGTCGCCGTCCAGCGGCGGCTGGTCGAGCCGGACCGCTCCGGCGCACTGCCCGGCGGCAGCAGAGCGGTTGGCCTGGCCCTGCAGCATCCACTGCGCCGTCTGCAGTTTGGTCTCGATGCCCCGCTTGATCGAGGCCAGCCGCGCGGCACGTGACTCGAGGTCGAGCAGTGCGGCACGCGCTCTCTCCTCGGCCCGGGCGCTGCGGAGTTCGGCTTTTCTGGCGTCGTCCAGCAGCCGGTTCACGGTCAGCTCCATCCGCCAGGCCAGCTGCCATCCGCGCATCATCTCGTCCGGGTCGTCGGCGAGCAGCAGCTTGGCCGTGACCGCCAGCGATCCCCCGCTGCGGTACTGGGCGCGGGCGACCATGCCGATCCTGTCGTGCAGCCACGCCAGTTCACGGCGCCGCAACATCAACTGCTCCTGGATCCGCTCGGTGCGGGCACGCTCGACATCGGCCGCGTGCCGGCCCCGCTCGTACGACGCGGACGCCTTCGACGCCTCCTCGTACAGCCGGGCCACCCGGGCGCTGACGGTCGGTCCGTCGCCGGCGGCGGCCGGGGGTACGGGCAGGACCAGCATCAGGCACGTCAGCGCCACAAGCAGCAGCCGGTACCCGTCGCGGTGTTGGTGGCCCATTCACGGATCGTCACACCGCCTTTTTCCGATGTGCGGCATTTCGCCGGTGTCGTACCACCAACCGGCCCAATCCCGGCGCGATACCGCGACCCGGCCCCCGTCAGGTCGTGTCCGGACGTTCTTTCCGGGCGCGCGAGCGCTCGCCCCCGCCGCCGTCGCCCTCGCCGTCGCGGACTTCGTCGCCGTCGCCCGCTTCCGGCCGCGGTTGCAGCGGCACTTCCCAGATCACCGTGGTGCCGCAGCCGTCCTGCGCGATCCCCGGTTCGCACCAGCTCGATCCGCCCAGCGATTCGGCCCTCCGCCGCAGTGTGCCCAGCCCGCCGCGGACGCCGTCGCCCGCACGTCCCACGCCGTCGTCCGCGACCGAGAGCCGCACCCCGCGGGCCTCCGCGGCGCCTGACGCCGCCGGCAGTCGTACGGTCGCGTCGACGACGACCTCGATACGGGTCGCCCGCGCGTGCCGGAAGGCAGAAGAGAGCGCCTCCCTCACTGCCGCGATCAGATTCCTGCCCGGCAGCTCGCCGACCACCGAGTCCACCGGCCCGAGGAATCGGTGCGACGGCGTGAACCCGAGGGGGACGGCCACCGTGTTGATCTCCCTCAGCACGCGCGTGCACAGGCCCGACGGCGCCTCCACCGGCCCCTGTTGCAACGCGAAGACCGCGGTACGGATCTCCTGGATGGTCAGGTCCAGTTCGTCGACCGCCTTGGCGAGGCACTCCTGCACGTCCGGAGCGAGTGACTTGCGCTGTGCGCTCTCCAGCATCATCCCGGTGGCGAACAGCCGCTGGATCACCAGGTCATGGAGGTCCCGGGCGATCCGGTCCCGGTCTTCGTAGACGAAGAGCCGTTCGCGGTCACGCTGCGCCTCGGCCATCATCAGGGCCAGCGCCGCCTGGGAGGCGAACTGCGCGGCGAGGGTGCGCTCGGTCCCGGTGAACCGGCGCGCTCCCCGCTCCCGCGACATGGCCAGCGCCCCGAGGACCCGGCCGCCCCTGCGCAGCGGCAGCAGCATGCTCGGGCCGTACCCGCCCCTCAGCCCGGTCGGCATGCGCGGATCGGTGTCGGCGTCGGCGGTGAACACCGCTTCTCCGGCAAGCAGCGACACCACGGCCGCACTGTCCGCCGGGATGACGTCGCCGGGAGCCCCGGCCGGCCGCGCGGAGGAGACGGCGACGACTTCCAGACCACCGTCCGCCGCCGGCAGCAGCACGATTCCGGCGGCCGCTGCGGCGAGCCTGCGCGCCTGCTCCGCCACCACGGCGAGTGCGTCGTCGACGTCGCCCCCGGCGAGCAGGGCGGTGGTCACCGCGACCGATCCGTCGATCCAGCGCTCACGCTGCCGGGCCGCCTCGTACCGCCGGGCGCCGATCGCTTCGGTCTCGGCGTCCGGGCGGCCCGTGGGGTCCTGGGGAGGGTCCGGATCCCGTGGTGCGGGCGCTGTCATGCCCCCGAGAGTAATAAGCCCTATATGGCCTGGAAAGTCGGATTGACGTGACGGTCGGCGAGCAGCTCGGCGGCGCGTTCCCGCTCCAGCATCCGGCGCAACGGTCCGTCCGCCGCGGCCAGCTCGGCGTACGGCCCCCGCTGGACGGTCCGGCCGTCCTCCAGGACCAGCACCTCGTCGACGGCGTCGAGGCCGCGGAGCCGGTGGGTGATCAGCACGGTGGTGCGCCCCTGGGTCGCGGCCAGCAGATCGGCGGTGAGTGCGTCCGCCGTGGCCAGGTCCAGGTGCTCGGCCGGCTCGTCGAGCAGCAGCACGGGGAAGTCGGCGAGCAGCGCCCGGGCGAGGGCGAGGCGCTGGCGCTGGCCGCCGGAGAGCCGGGCACCGTGTTCGCCCACCAGGGTGTCCAGACCGTCGGGCAGACCCTCTGCCCATTCCAGGAGCCGCGCCCCGGCAAGCGCCTCCCGCAGCTCGGCCTCGGAGGCACCGGTGCGGGCGAGTCTGAGGTTCTCCCGGATGGAGCTGTCGAAGACGTGGGCGTCCTGCGCGCACAGTCCGACGAAGCGGCGGACGGTGTCGCCGTCCAGCGCGGCCGCGTCCGTACCGCCGAGCCGGTAACCGCCCTCCCGCGGGTCGAGGAAGCGCAGCAGCACCTGGGCGAGCGTGGTCTTGCCCGCACCCGATGCGCCGACAACGGCGACCCGCTTGCCGGCTGTGAGCGTCAGATCGAGGCCGCCGAGGGCGTCGTGCTGCTGACCCGGGTGGCGGGCGGCGAGACCGCGGACCTCGAGCGGGAACGGGCAGGCGGGCGCCGGGGCCGGGTCCCGGGGCTCGTGTACGGGCACCGGGGCGTCGATCACCTCGAGGACCCGCTCGGCGCTCCTCCTGACGCGCTGCCGGTACTGCACCGCGAGCGGGAGTCCGGTGACCGCCTCGAACGCGGCCAGCGGGGTCAGCACGACGACGGCGAGTTCGACGCCTTCGATCCGGCCGGCGTGCACGGCCACGACGCCCGTGTACGCGGCGAGCGTGACGGTCAGACCGCAGGCGAGGGCGGAGAGGCCGCCGCCGAGCGCACCGGCGGACGCGGCCCGCGAAGCGATCCGGGTGAGGGCGGCGTCGGCCTCGCGCACCGCGGTGAGCCGCGCCCTGAGCGCACCGGCCACGGTCAGCTCGGCTGCGCCGCGCAGCAGATCGACGATCCGGGTCGCGAGCACACCGCGCGCGGGGGAGAGGCTGCGCTCGGCACGCCTCGCGCACGCCCCGCTGACCAGCGGCACGGCCACCCCGGCGACCAGGAGCCCGGCCGCGAGCACGGCGCCGGCTTCGGGCAGCAACCAGGCCGTGAAGCCGACGGAGGCGGCTCCGACGAGTACGGCCGCGCCCACCGGCAGCAGCCAGCGCAGCCAGTAGTCCTGCAGCGCGTCCACATCGGCGACGAGCCGGGACAGCACATCGCCGCGGCGGGTGCTGCGCAGCCCGGCCGGCGCGATGCGCTCCAGCCGCCGGTACACGGCGACCCGCACTTCGGCGAGCATCGACAGCACGGCGTCATGCGACACCAGCCGCTCGGCGTAGCGGAAGACCGCGCGACCGATACCGAACGCCCGCGTCGCCGTCACCGCCACCATCAGATAGAGGACCGGTGGCTGCTCGGATGCCCGTGAGATCAGCCAGCCGGACACGGCCATCAGTCCCACGGCGGACCCCAGCGCGAGGCTACCGAGCACCAGTGCCAGCACCAGCCGCCCGCGCAGCCCTCCGGCCATCGCCCGCACCCGCGCCAGGACGCCCGGCGTCCGCGGCTGTGCACCGGGGGAATCCGCGTCGGCCGACGCACGGGCCGTCGAATCAGCGGCGGCGGCCTCCGCCCCGTACCGCTCAGGCAGCGTGCCCCGGTCCGGTGCCTCCCCCCGCTCCGGATCGACCCGGCCGCTGTCGACGGTGGCATACGCGGCGGCGTGGTCCCCCTCGATCCGGGCAGCCGGCAGGCTCCGGGCCTGCGCAGCGGGAGCGCCGGGAACAGCGGGGGGAGCGGGGGAATCCGACGGCTCGGGGGCACGCAGCTCCACCACCCGGTCGGCGAGGGCCAGCAGGGCTGGCCGGTGGACGACCAGCAGCACCGTACGTCCGGCCGACAGCCGCCGCACCGCGTCCACGATGCCCGACTCCGTCTCCCCGTCCAGCGCGGCGGTCGGCTCGTCGAGCAGCAGCAGTGGCCGGTCGGCGAGAAAGGCCCGGGCCAGCGCGAGCCGCTGCCGCTGCCCGGCTGACAGGCCCGTACCGTCCTCGCCCAGTGGCGTCCCGGCACCGTGCGGCAGCCGGGCCACGAAGTCATGGGCTCCCGCGTCCCTCAGCGCCGCCTCGACTTCGGCGTCGTCGGCCCCGGGCCGTGCCAGCCGGACGTTCTCGGCGATGGTCCCGGCGAAGAGGTACGGCCGCTGGGGCACCCAGGCGATCCGTTCACGCCACGCCTCGAGGTCCACGCCAGCCAGATCCAGGTCCCCGTCCCGGCCCCCGGCGGCGCCGATCCGTACCGCTCCCTCGTCCGGGCGGACGAACCCCAGCACCACATCCAGCAGGGTCGACTTCCCGGCCCCGCTCGGCCCGACCAGGGCGACGGTCTCTCCGTCCCGTACGGCCAGTGAGGCACCTTCCAGCGCGGGCGCCGAACGCCCCTTGTGCCATACGGTCACCGAGTCCAGCTCCAACCGGATCCCGCGCGACCCCGGCACGGTCCCGGTACCTGCCGTGGGGACCGGCTCCTCCAGCACCTCGAAAATCTCCTCCGCGGCGGAGAGCCCCTCGGCCGCCGCGTGGTACTGCGCCCCGACCTGCCGTATCGGCAGATACGCCTCCGGCGCGAGGATGAGCACCACCAGGCCCGTGAAGAGGTCGAGCTCGCCATGGACGAGCCGCATACCGATGCCGACCGCCACCAGCGCCACCGAGAGCGTCGACAGCAGCTCCAGCGCGAACGACGACAGGAACGCGATCCGCAGCGTTCCCAGCGTCGCCCGCCGGTACTCCCCCGTGATCCTCCTGATCGACTCGGCCTGTGCCTTCGCCCGCCCGAACACCTTCAGCGTCGGCAGCCCCGCGACCACATCCAGGAAGTGCCCGGACAGCCGGGTCAGCAGCGTCCACTGACGCTTCATCCTGGCTTCGGTGGCCCAGCCGATCAGCACCATGAAAACCGGGATCAGCGGCAGCGTTCCGGCGATGATCGCCGCCGAGACCCAGTCCTCGGTGACGATCCGCGCCAGCACCGCCACGGGAACGACCACCGCGAGCCCCAGCTGCGGCAGATAGCGCGCGAAGTAGTCGTCGAGTGCGTCGACCCCGCGCATGGCGAGGGCCACCAGCGACCCGGTGCGCTGACGGCTCAGCCAGTGCGGCCCGAGTTCCGCCGCCCGTTCCAGGAGCCGCATCCGCAGTTCGCTCTTGACCGCCGCACTCGCCCGGTGCGCCGCCAGTTCGGTCAGCCAGGTCACCAGCGCCCGGCCGGCCGCGACCGCGGCCAGCAGGGCCAGCTGGGTCCCCAGTGCGGAGGCGTCCATGCCCTTCTGGAACGCCCCCACCACCACCTCGGCGATGAGCATCGCCTGGGCGACGACCAGCGCCGCTCCGGCCGCGCCGAGAACCACCACCGCCGCCATGAACAGGCGGGTGGCCCGGGCGTACCGCAGCAGACGCGGGTCGACGGGTTTCACGTGAAACATCCCCTCCTCATGGGCGGCGGCCGACGACGGACCGGCGAGCCGGCTGTCCGGGTGCCAGGCTCAGTGCGGACCGGCGATGTGCTGGGTGCCGATCCGCTTCCGGAAGACCCAGTACGTCCAGCCCTGGTAGAGCATCACCACGGGTGTGGCGATCACCGCACACCAGGTCATGATCTTCAGCGTGTAGGGGCTCGACGAGGCGTTGGTCACCGTCAGGCTCCATGCCTCGTTGAGCGACGACGGCATGACGTTCGGAAACAGCGTCAGGAACAGCATCGCGACCGCGGCCGCGATGGTGACGCCCGACAGGGCGAACGACCATCCCTCGCGTCCCATCCGGATCGCTCCGATGGCTCCGATCAGCGCGACCGCTGCGACGGCCATCGCGACCAGGCTGGTGCCGTCACCCTTGTCCGCCTGGGTCCAGCCCAGGAAGCCCACGGCCAGGACCGCCGCGACCGGCCCGAGCACCAGTGCCAGCCGGCGGGCACGCTCCCGGATGTCCCCCACGGTCTTCAGCGCGGCGAACACCGTGCCGTGGAAGGTGAACAGGGACAGCGTGACCAGGCCGCCGAGCAGTGCGTACGGATTGAGCAGATCGCCGAACGTGCCGACGTACTCCATCTCCGCGTCGATCTTCACGCCCCGCACGATGTTGCCGAAGGCCACACCCCAGAGCACGGCCGGTACCAGCGAGGTCCAGAAGATGGCGTGCTCCCAGTTGCGCTGCCAGCGCTCCTCGGGTCGCTTCACCCGGTACTCGAACGCGACGCCCCGCACGATCAGGCAGACCAGGATCATCAGCAGGGGCAGATAGAAGCCCGAGAAGAGGGTGGCGTACCAGTCGGGGAAGGCGGCGAAGGTCGCACCGCCGGCCGAGAGCAGCCACACCTCGTTTCCGTCCCAGACGGGGCCGATCGTGTTGATGAGAACACGCTTCTCCGCCCTGTCACGGGCGAGCAGCTTCGTCAGGACGCCGATCCCGAAGTCGAAGCCCTCGAGAAAGAAGTAGCCGGTCCACAGGACGGCGATGACGACGAACCAGATGTCGTGGAGTTCCATGCCTCAGCTCCAGTCCTCGGACTCAGTACGAGAAGGCCATCGGCCGGTCGGCGTCACGGTCGTCGCCGCCGATCTTGGTGGGCGGGTTGAGGTCGGCTTCGGTGAGTTCGGGCGGCCCCGCCTTGACGTACTTCACCAGCAGCCTGACCTCGATCACGGCGAGCACCGCGTACAGCGCCGTGAAGACGGTCATCGAGGTGAGCACCTCTGCCTGGGAGACACCGGGGGAGACCGCGTCGCGGGTGCGCAGCACGCCGTACACGACCCAGGGCTGACGCCCCATCTCCGTGAAGATCCAGCCCCAGGAGTTGGCGATCAGCGGGAAGCCGAGGGTCCAGACCGCCGCGAGCCAGTAGAGCCCGCTGAGCTTCGCGCCGAGCGGCTTCCTGAACAGCACGACATGCGGCACCTCGTCCTCACCGACCCTCAGCGCGCGCGGCAGCAGGAACTTCTTGCGGGTCAGCCAGAGCCCGGCCATACCGAGGGCGAAGGACGCCATGCCGAAGCCGATCATCCAGCGGAAGCCCCAGTAGGTGACGGGGATGTTGGGCCGGTAGTCACCGGGCCCGTACTTCTCCTGCTCGGCCTTGTTGGTGTCGTTGATCCCCGGTACGTACGAGGTGAAGTCGTCGTTGGCCAGGAAGGACAGCAGACCGGGGATCTCTATCGCGACCTTGTTGTGGCCCTTGTCCACATCGCCGTACGCGAACACGGAGAAGGGTGCGGGCCGCTCGCCGTCCCACAGCGCCTCGGCCGCGGCCATCTTCATCGGCTGCTGCTTAAACATGACCTTGCCGAGGAAGTCGCCGCTGAGCGCAGTGAGCATCCCCGCGATGACGACCGTGACCAGACCGAGCCGCAGGGAGGTCTTCATCACCGGGACGTGCTTCTTCCGCCTCAGATGGAAGGCCGCGATGCCGACCATGAACGCGCCCCCGGTCAGGAAGGCCGCGGAGAGGGTGTGGAAGGCCTGGGTGAGGGCGGTGTTCTGGGTCAGGACCAGCCAGAAGTCGGTGAGTTCCGCCCGGCCGGTCTCCTTGTTGATCCGGTAGCCGACCGGGTGCTGCATCCAGGAGTTGGCGGCCAGGATGAAGTACGCCGACAGGACCGTGCCGATGGAGACCATCCAGATGCAGGCGAGATGGATCCTCTTCGGGAGCTTGTCCCAGCCGAAGATCCACAGGCCGATGAAGGTCGACTCGAAGAAGAAGGCGATCAGTGCCTCGAAGGCGAGGGGAGCGCCGAAGACATCGCCGACGAAGCGGGAGTAGTCGGACCAGTTCATACCGAACTGGAACTCCTGCACGATGCCGGTGACCACACCCATCGCGATGTTGATCAGGAAGAGCTTGCCCCAGAACTTGGTCGCCTTGAGGTACTTCTCCTTCTCCGTGCGCACCCAGGCCGTCTGCAGCCCCGCCGTCAGGGCGGCGAGCGAGATCGTCAGGGGCACGAAGAGGAAGTGGTAGACGGTGGTGATGCCGAACTGCCAGCGCGCCAGAGTCTCCGGCGCCAGGGCCAGGTCCACGTCGTCCTCCTTACGTCGGCGTGGTCACAATCGGCGTGGTCACGTCATCGCGGTCACGGATCGCCGTTGTCACGAGTCACCGTGGTCACGTTGCCGATGCAGCCACGCCAGCCCACCCCTCGGATCCCGCCCATTCCGGGATATTCAAGGCGCGCTTGTGAACGCGTTCACATTCACAAGCAATTATGCCGTATCCGAAATCCGCACTGACGAGCGGGTCCCCCTCCCTGTGGGTGAGCGGTCGACCAGGGCGGATCCGGCCCGCGAACAGCGGACCGCCCCCGTGAGCTGCTGCTCACGGCGGGGGTCCCCCCGGCCGGAGGCTGGGGGAGGTCGCCAACGGCCGACGGCATCCGGATCCCGCCCGGGCGGTCCTCACCGGTGCGGAAAGGGCCCTACATCTCCTTGCGGAACGCCTCCGCCGTGTGCAGGAACACATCGTTCGCCTCGCACTCGCCGATGGTGACGCGCACACCCTCACCCGCGAACGGCCGCACCACGACACCCGCCCGCTCGCACGCGGCGGCGAAGTCGGCCGCACGCTCGCCGAGCCGCATCCAGACGAAGTTCGCCTGGGTCGGCGGCACCGTCCAGCCCTGCTTCAGCAGGCCCTCGTACACCCGGCCCCGCTCGGCGACCAGTGCGCCGACCCGCCCGAGCAGTTCGTCCTCGGCCTGCAGCGAGGCGACCGCCGCGTCCTGGGCGAGCTGGCTCACACCGAAGGGCACCGCCGTCTTGCGCAGGGCGGCAGCCACCGGCTCATGGGCGATCGCGAAGCCGACCCGCAGGCCGGCCAGCCCGTAAGCCTTGGAGAAGGTGCGGAGCACAGCGACGTTCGGACGGTTCCGGTAGATCTCGATTCCGTCGGGGACCTCGGCGTCCCTGATGAACTCGCGGTAGGCCTCGTCCAGCACCACCAGCACATCGGAGGGCACGCGGTCGAGGAAGCGCTCCAGCTCGGCACGGTGCACCACCGTGCCGGTGGGGTTGTTGGGGTTGCAGACGAAAATCAACCGGGTCCGGTCGGTCACCGCGTCCGCCATCGCGTCCAGATCGTGCACATCACCCGACGTCAGCGGGACCTGGACCGGGGTGGCACCACTGATCCGCGTGATGATCGGGTACGCCTCGAAGGACCGCCAGGCGTACATGACCTCGTCACCCGGACCCGCGGTCGCCTGGATCAGCTGCTGGGCGACGCCGACCGAACCGGTGCCGGTAGCCAGGTGGGACAGCGGCACACCGAAGCGGTCGGCGAGCTCGTTCATCAGCCCGGTGCAGGCCATGTCCGGGTACCGGTTGAAGGCCGCCGCCGCGGCGAGGGCCGACTCCATCACGCCGGGCAGCGGCGGATACGGATTCTCGTTGGAGGAGAGCTTGAAGGCGGCGGGCCCTTCACCGCCGGCCGCGGCGGGCTTTCCCGGCTTGTAGGTGGGGATGCCGTCCAGCTCGGCGCGAAGCTTGGGGCTTGTCTCGCTCACCGCAGGTCCTCCTCGACCCTCGTACGCACTCGTCAATACTGCTCACCAATACTGCTCACCATATGAGGATTCCCGGCCGCTGCGAATGGGCGGACCCGGAATCCCATGAGGCAGGGGGGAGCGCTTCTTCTCATATGCGCGCCGGTGGCTCACTCCGTGGCGCGCATCACCCGTAGTAGTGAGTTGAGACCTCTTCGAAACATCGGGCCATCAACAGGCCCATGCCCGTCGACGACCATAAGACCACCGGACATCCCCCCAACTTCCTTTGTTTCAAAGGCAATTATGGTGCCGATGCCATGCAGAAACGTGTCTGTCAACGGCTGCATATGCGACCGGACCAACCGCACGTCATCCCCCTACTATCGGCTCGCCATGACAGCAGCAGGGAAGCACCAGGTGAGCCGGACAGAGACATCGCGCCGGGGCCGGCGGCAAGGTCGGGCGGGCATCCGGGACGTGGCCGCCGCAGCCGGTGTCTCCATCACGACTGTCTCCGACGCCCTCAACGGCAAGGGCAGGCTCCCGGACGCCACACGCCGCCATGTCCGCGAGGTCGCCGACCGGCTGGGCTACCGGCCGTCGGCCGCGGCCCGCACGCTCCGTACCGGCAAGTCGGGCCTCATCGGTCTGACGGTGACGACCTACGGGGATGAACCTTTCACCTTCACCGAGTTCGCCTACTTCGCCGAGATGGCGAGAGCCGCGACCTCCGCGGCGCTCGCCCGCGGCTACGCCCTCGTCATCCTTCCGGCCACCTCTCGCCATGACGTCTGGTCCAACGTCGCCCTCGACGGCACCGTCGTCATCGACCCGTCGGACCACGACCCGGTGGTCACCGAGCTGGTCCGCCAGGGCCTGCCCGTGGTCTCCGACGGCCGGCCGGCCGGCACACTCCCCGTCACCGCCTGGGTCGACAACGACCACGAAGCCGCCGTGCTCGATCTGCTGGACCATCTCGCCGCCGCCGGCGCCCGCCGCATCGGCCTGCTCACCGGCACGAGCACCGACACCTACACCCGTCTGTCGACCACGGCGTACCTCGACTGGTGCGAACGCGTCGGCCAGGACCCCGTCTACGAGGCCTACCCGGCGCACGACCCCTGTGCGGGAGCCATCGCCGCCGACCGGCTGCTCGCCCGGCCTGACCGCCCCGACGCGGTCTACGGGCTCTTCGACCCCAACGGCACCGATCTGCTGGCAGCCGCCAGGCGCTACGGGCTGCGCGTCCCCGACGACCTGCTGCTGGTGTGCTGCAGCGAGTCCATGGTGTACGCCAGCACCGAGCCGCCCATCACCACCCTCTCGCTCAAGCCCCGGCGGATCGGCACCGCCGTCGTCCAGCTGCTCATCGACGCCATCGAGGGCATCGACGACGGGGGCCCGGTCGAGCAGGTGATACCGACGGAGCTGATCGTCCGCACCTCTTCCCAACGGCGCTCCCCCCGGACCACGGTGAGCCCTCCTCGGTCGCCCTCGCCGGACTAGTGATGTGTCCGGGGCCGGGGCCCGGGCCTTCCGGTCCGACCGCCCGCGGATGACGTCATCTCCGGACCGGACCAGCACAATTGGGGCTAAACAGTCAGAGAACCCGGGGTATACCCGGATTCAGCACCCCTGGTGCATCACACAACACGGGCCGCATTCCTATGATGGGCGCACGACACCGCGGGCCCCCCCGACCAGGACGGTCCGGCGGTGTACGGCGGCGCGACGGTGGTGGAGGGGTCGATGACTCAGGGGGCCGGTCAGGGACCCGTGGTGCGGACGGCGACGTTGCGTGACTTCCGGGTGCCTCCGTACGCGCAGGTCCCGGTGCAGTCCCAGGCCCCGCTTCCCGAACAGGTGCCGGCGGACGCCGCCGGCGACCCCGCGCCTCACCCGCTCCCGCTCCCGCTCCCGCTCCCGCTCCCGCAGGGCACCGACTCCGCGGCTCCCGGCGACGCTCACCCCGGCGCATCCCATGACGTCCAGGGCGGCGTACCCGGCGAAGCCCAGGGCCACCCCGGCAATGCCCATCCCGACGACGAGCCGCCGGAGGGCTACACGCCCACCGAACGGGACCTGCCCGTGATCAGCCGCCGCGGTGACACCGTCCAGGTGGTCGTCACGCCCGTCGAGGAGCCGAATCCGGCCGCCGACGGTCCGGGCCCCCTCTACGTCGTCGGCGATGTGCACGGCTACCTCGACGAGCTCGTCGCCGCGCTCGCCGAGGCCGGGCTGATCGACGCCGACGGCAACTGGTCCGCCGGCAACACCAGACTCTGGTTCCTCGGCGACTTCACCGACCGCGGCCCCGACGGGATCGGTGTCATCGACCTCGTCATGCGGCTCTCCGCGGAGGCCGCGGCGGCAGGCGGCTACTGCAAGGCCCTGATGGGCAATCACGAGCTGCTGCTCATCGGTGCCAAGCGCTTCGGGGACACCCCGGTCAGCTCCGGCGCCGGAACCGCCACGTTCCAGGCCGCCTGGCTCCTCAACGGGGGCCAGAAGAACGACATGGACCGGCTCCAGGACGTCCACCTCCAGTGGATGTCCCGGCTGGACGCCGTGGCCGAGGAGGACGGGCACCTGCTGCTGCACTCCGACACGACCGCCTACCTCGAGTACGGCACCACGATCGAGGACGTCAACGAGACCGTCCAGGAGATCCTCAACCGCAACGACGCGGACGAGTGCTGGGACCTCTTCCGCAAGTTCACCAAGCGCTTCTCCTTCCGTGACGACGACGGCCCGGATGCCGTACGGGAACTGCTCGCCGCCTACGGCGGCACGCGCGTCGTCCACGGCCACAGCCCCATCCCCTATCTGCTCGGGCAGGTCGGCACCGAGGACGCGGCGGACGGCGAGGACACCTCGGGCCCGCGCGTCGAAGGTCCCCACGTGTATGCGGACGGACTGGCCATCGCGATGGACGGCGGAGTGACCATGGCCGGAAAGCTGCTGGTCGTCGAGCTTCCGCTGGCCGACTGAGGGCCCACTGAGGCAATCCCGCGCAGGCGATTTCCGGAAACCCTCTGTCACCCCCTGCCTTGACCGCTCTACCATCGGCATATCCGTAGCAGGCTCTCCTCCGTTTCCGCCCAACCGCCCACCCATGCGGGCAATCCGGCCCTACGGAGCATCGGGGGATGCACATGAACAGCGCTCCGCACCTGCTGACCGAGGACCGCGCCGAATACGAGCGCGTCCTCGACGACGCGCTGCGCAACGCCCACAACCGTCCGGACCTTGCCGCTCTCGGAGAGCGGCTCAACGCCGAACAGCTCCGCACCATGGCGCTCAACGCCACCGCCGTCATAGCCGGCGCTGCCGCCGCGGAGTACGAGTACTTCGTCAAGGTCCGCGAGGAACTGCGCTCGCCCGCCCTGTCGTCCGACGGCGGTCCGGTGCCGGGCCCGGCCGTGGCGGACGCGTACGAGCCGGGGACCGGGGCAGGCATCGGCGCGGTGCTCACCGTTCTGGCACCGGTGCTCGCGGCCACCGCGGCAGTCATCCTGCTCTTCGTGGGCTACGTCCTGAAGGCGCTCGACCCTGAACCCTCGTTCGCGCAGACCCTGCTGACGGCCGGCTGGTTCTTCGGGGCGCTCACGGCCGCGAGTCTCCTGGCGGCCGCCATCGGACTGCTGATCACCGCTCTGCGCAACAGTGCGACCCAGGTGCCCGCCGAGGAGACGAGCGCGGAGCTTCCCGACGAGGTGGCGGAGGTGGCGCGGGCCCGTGAGGCCTGGCGGCACGCCCTCCTGGAGCGGGGGTTCGTCCCGTTCCTGCGGACGGCCCTGGCCGATCCGCGTTCCGACCCGGCCGCGTCTCCGCCCCCGCGCACGGTCAACCGGATCCCCAAGGTGGGCTACAGCGGCCCGGACTTCTCGAGTCCGAGCGAGGGCTCATCGTCGTCATCCCGCCCGACGTTCACCAGCCCCGACTTCACCAGCCCCGATTTCGGGCCCCCGGAGCACCTGCCCGAGTAGCCGGGGCAACTCCGCGTCCCGGGCCCGGGTTTCCCCCGGCGACCCATGTCGACGGGCTGTTCGCCGCCGCATGACCGTCAGGTGGCGCGGCAGCACGGCACTTCTGACAGCGGACGACCGGCGGCTCTCCGAGCAGCGCGCCGCCGGTCGTCCGTCCCGGTCAGTCCGCCATCGGCAGATAGACCCGGTTACCCGAGGCCGCGAACTCCTTGGACTTCTGCAGCATGCCCTCGGCGATCGCCTCGTCCGACTCCGCCGGCTCGTCACCGCCGAACTGCTCGGTGATGCTCCTGCTGATCTTCATCGAGCAGAACTTCGGCCCGCACATCGAGCAGAAGTGCGCGGTCTTCGCCGGTTCCGCCGGAAGCGTCTCGTCGTGGAACTCCCGCGCCGTGTCCGGGTCCAGGGCCAGATTGAACTGGTCCTCCCAGCGGAACTCGAAGCGCGCGTCCGAGAGGGCGTCGTCCCACTCCTGCGCACCCGGGTGCCCCTTGGCGAGATCCGCGGCATGGGCCGCGATCTTGTACGTGATGACGCCGGTCTTGACGTCGTCCCGGTTCGGCAGGCCCAGGTGCTCCTTGGGCGTGACGTAGCAGAGCATCGCGGTGCCCCACCAGGCGATCATCGCCGCGCCGATGCCCGAGGTGATGTGGTCGTAGGCGGGCGCCACATCGGTCGTCAGGGGCCCCAGCGTGTAGAACGGCGCCTCCTCGCAGATCTCCTGCTGGAGGTCGATGTTCTCCTTGATCTTGTGCATCGGGACATGTCCCGGGCCCTCGATCATCGTCTGGACCTGGTGCCGCTTGGCGATGCTGTTCAGTTCGCCGAGCGTCTTCAGCTCGGCGAACTGCGCCTCGTCGTTGGCGTCCGCGATCGAGCCGGGCCGCAGCCCGTCGCCGAGGGAGTACGTCACGTCGTAGGCCGCGAGGATCTCGCAGAGCTCCTCGAAGTTCTCGTACAGGAACGACTCCTTGTGGTGCGCGAGGCACCAGGCCGCCATGATCGATCCGCCGCGCGAGACGATGCCGGTCTTGCGGCGTGCGGTCAGCGGCACGTACCGCAGCAGCACACCGGCGTGGACCGTCATGTAGTCGACGCCCTGCTCGGCCTGTTCGATGACGGTGTCCTTGTAGATCTCCCAGGTGAGTTCCTCGGCCTTGCCGTCGACCTTCTCCAGCGCCTGGTAGAGCGGCACGGTGCCGATCGGCACGGGGGAGTTGCGCAGCACCCACTCACGGGTGGTGTGGATGTTGCGGCCGGTGGAGAGGTCCATGACGGTGTCCGCACCCCACCGGGTCGCCCACGTCATCTTCTCCACCTCCTCCTCGATGGAGGAGGTCACGGCGGAGTTGCCGATGTTGGCGTTGACCTTCACCAGGAACCGCTTGCCGATGATCATCGGCTCGATCTCAGGGTGGTTGACGTTCGCCGGCAGAACGGCACGCCCCGCGGCGATCTCGTCACGCACGACCTCCGGGGAGACGTTCTCCCGGATCGCCACGAACTCCATCTCCGGCGTGATCTCGCCGCGGCGGGCGTAGGCGAGCTGGGTCACCGCCTGTCCGCCGCGGCCACGGCGGGGCTGCCGGGGCCGGCCGGGGAAGACCGCGTCGAGGTTGCGCAGCCCGCCTCGCGGCGCGGTGTGCTTGATCCCGTCGTCCTCGGGGCGGACGGGGCGGCCCGCGTACTCCTCGGTGTCTCCGCGCCCGATGATCCAGTTCTCGCGCAACGGCACCAGTCCACGGCGGACATCGGTCTCGGTCTGCGGGTCGGTGTACGGTCCGGACGTGTCGTACAGGGTCACGTCCTTGCCATTGGTGAGGTGCACCTGCCGGACCGGCACCCGGATGTCGGGGCGTGAACCCTCGACGTACGCCTTGTGCCAGCCGATGGACTTCCCGCTCCCCTCGCCCTCGTTCGGGCCGGAGGCAGGCATGCGTGTGTCCTGAACGGTCATCGTGACCTACTCCCTACGCCGGCATTACCCGGTAACAGGTTCGGCGGTCGGCGCAGCTGTCCCGTACGGAGTACGAAGGTCAGCGCCCTCTCAGCCCGGTGCTCCGAGCTCCCGCGTGTGCAAAGGTGTCACCACGCTAGCGCCCCGTCGGGCGTGCTGAACAGTGGGCCCCCTTCGTTGTTGGGATGATCAGCCGGTGACCTCCTCGCAGCAACCTCCCGTACCCGACGACCAGACGGCCGGCGACGGCGGGCGGGACCACGGTGCCGCCGAGCACGGCCACGGTCATGCGCACAGTCATGGGCACGGTCCCGCGGCGCCCGTCTCCCGTCATCTGCGGAGGGTCATCGCCGCGGTGGTGATCCCCTTCGCCGCCGCCGTCGTGGCCGGTCTCGTCGTGCTGTGGCCGGGGGGTTCGCCGGGGCACGAACGCACCGGTGTCGGTTTCGACCGGCAGACCGAGGAGGGGAGGGTGGTGAAGGTCGTCCAGGTCGACTGCAAGGACGTGAACGCGTCGCAGGTGCCGACCGGTGACACCTCGCCCCCCGAGCGCCGTGAGGCGGGCAACTCGCAGCGGGGCACGTGCGGGAAGGCCACCGTCGAGGTCACGACCGGCAAGGACAAAGGCCGTACGTTCGCCGAGATCGTGCAGCCCGATGCCCCGCGTCAACTGCGCACGGGACAGGGGGTGGTGGTGGCGTACGCGCCCGACGCCCCGCGGGATCTGCAGTACTCGGTGTCCGATGTGAACCGTGAGGTCCCCATGGCGGTGCTCGCCGGGATCTTCGCCCTGGCCGTCGTCCTGGTCGGGCGGATGCGTGGGGTGATGGCGCTGATCGCGCTGGCCGTGAGCTTCGCGCTGCTGACCCTGTTCATCCTGCCCGCGATTCTGCAGGGCTCGAATCCGCTGGTCGTGGCGGTCGTCGGGGCGAGCGCCATCATGCTGGTCGCGCTCTATCTGTGTCATGGCGTGTCCGCCCGTACCTCGGTCGCCGTGCTCGGCACCCTGATCTCCTTGCTGCTGATCGGGTTGCTGGGCTCGCTGTTCATCGGATGGGCGTCGCTGAGCGGGAACACGGACGACAACACCGGTCTGATCCACGGTCTCTACCCGGAGATCGACCTGTCCGGTCTGCTGCTCGCGGGCGTGATCATCGGTTCGCTGGGTGTACTCGACGATGTGACGGTGACGCAGACCTCCGCGGTGTGGGAGCTGCACCAGGCGGATCCCACGATGGGTCCGCGCCGGCTGTACCAGTCGGCGATCAGGATCGGCCGGGACCACATCGCGTCGGTCGTCAACACGCTCGTACTCGCCTATGCGGGCGCGTCGTTGCCGCTCCTGCTGCTCTTCTCGGTCGCGCAGTCCGGTGTGGGGACCGTGGCCAACAGTGAACTGGTGGCCGAGGAGATCGTACGGACGCTGGTGGGATCGATCGGCCTGGTCGCTGCGGTGCCGCTCACCACCGCGCTGGCGGCTCTGGTGGTCTCCGCCGACCGCCCGGGTGTCACGGTCGGCGCAGGTGTCACGATCGGCGTCGCCACGGTCGGCGCGGGCAGCACGGGCAGCGCGGCACCGGCACGCAGGGGAAAGGGCCGTCGGCGCCGGACATGACGGGGCGCGCCCTATCGGCGGTCCTCAACAGGCGTTCCTCAGGCGGTGGTTCCCCGCCTTCGGTCCTTCCCCGCGGTACTCAGCCGGCGTTCTCCTCCGCGAGGATGCGTCCGAGCGTCGCCTCCAGATGCTCGTCGAAGTCGCCGAGCGTGCACTCCTGTCCGAGCGGGACCAGCTTGTCCGTACGGTCGAGGAAGGCGATCAGGGGCGCGGCACTCACCCGGAACAGGGCCCGTTCGCCGCCGACCTGGAGCCGGATGGAGACGTCGGACACCCCGTCCGGGTCGGTCGGCGCGATGCGGACATCACCGTCGCCACTGGGTCCGTTGATGCCGTCCAGAAGCAGTTCACGAGCGAAGGCCCAGGTCACAGGCGCGTCGCCGGGCAGGTGGAAGGTCATCCGGACTGCATACGGATCGCCCGTCTCATATCGGAGCTCCACCGGGATCCGGAAGGAGAGCTCCTCGGAGACCAGGAAGCTCATCAGGACCTCGGCCCGAACCGACTCTCGCATCAGTACCCCGCAGTAGAAGAAAACGGCCAAGGAATGCTCTGACTCGGCCCTCTTGCCCGCCATCGTGCTGCACACACCGGGAGATCACAAGGAGTGATTTTTCAGATACTGATAGAGACCAGGCGTGCGTTGATCGGCCTTTCGATCCGGCGCACGACCTCGCGCCCTGTCGGCGGCGTCGTTTCTCCCGGTGAAACCTGGGAAGGGCGCCGCAGAGACGCGCCGGACGCCGGTCGGCTCCACGAAGGCAAGGGCCGTCCAAGACGTGCCCAGCGCATATTCCTATTCCTTCCCCGCTTATATGTGCGTCCGGTCGCATCGCGCGTGATCGCGGCGCGGGGCGTTCGGGGACGCCACGGACGTCAGTGACCGTGGTGGCCCGGCGAAGAGACGTCAGGGGAAGGTCAGGGGACTGCTGCCGAGTAGGCCACGATCTCGGTCCCGGATACGGGGCAGACGGCGAAGCAGTCGTGCGCGCCCGTTGCGCCGGGCCGGCGGACCGGTGCCTCCCCGTTCCCGTCGCGACGATTCTGCAGCGCACCCCCGGCCGCGAGCCGTACAGCCGCCTCGCCGAGGAAGAACACCCCCTCCTCACGCCGGAGATATCCCTCGTGCGTGAGGGTCCGCAGCAAGTGGTACGCGGTGGGCAGGGGCAGGCCGGCTTCACGTGCCAGTTTTTTGGCTGGGGCGCCGGCCGCATGGGAGCCCACGGCCTCGAGCAGCCGCAAGGCGCGCTGCACCGAGCCGATCAGCGTGGGGGGCGCCGGGGCCACGGTCACCGGGCCAGCGGACACCGCGGACCTATCCGGATCCGCGGACGGCGCCGGTTCGGGGGCCGGTGCGGCACGCACCGGAGGAGGGAGGGCAGAGGCAGAAGCCGTCGGTGTCGCTGGAGCCAAAGGTCACCCCCGAGCGTGGTGACGGGCGGCATGCCCGCCCGCGGGGGCCGCCCCCGCGCGCCCGCCGCGCTCCCTCGGGGTGGGTCCGGACCGCCTGGATTCACCCACCGAAACAGCCGAGGAAGTCCCGCAAACCGCTGCTCACTGCGATCGTGGGCCCACGATTCCCAGGGACCGGCAGACGCCTGCCACTCTAATGGCAGCCCCCGTTCGGCCGTATGGTTTCACGTTCACCGTTCCCTCGGGCGGGCTAATGTGCGGACGCGCTACCACTCGCTGCGCGATGACGACGAGGAGCTCATGAACTTCCGTACGACGTAAACGAGCCCACCGACGAGCGCCGCGAACACCAGCACCTTGAAGAGCAGTCCGATGACGAATCCGATCACGCTCGCGATCACCCCGCCGAATACCAGGAGGGCGATCAAAGGGATCGCAACCCACTTCACCCACCAGGGCATCCCCGCCAATATCTCCCGCACCGCCATCGTCCTTACCTCGTTTCCCTGAGTCGTCCCGGCACGTTGCCCGACTGCCTTCGATGCTAGGGGTGCCAGGAGGGCCGGCGGGGCCTCCGCAGCCCTTGAACTCCCCTGAAGCGACCCCTAGGGGCCTTTTTGGGCAGGGTCAGCTTTCAGGGGGAGAGAACACGACGAGGACCCGCAGGTCCTCGGTGATCTGGTGGAACTTGTGGGGCACACCGGCCGGGACGTAGACCACGCTTCCCCGCCCGACCTGTGTCGTCTCCGTCCCGACCGTGATCGAGGCACGGCCGCTGACCACGAAGTAGATCTCGTCCTGACCGTGCGGCTGCTGGGGGTCCAGTTCGCCGGCGTTCAGCGCGTAGAGCCCGGCCGACATGTTCCTTTCGCGCAGGAACTGCAGATACGCCCCGTCGTTGGCGGTGCGCTCCGCCTCCAGTTCGTCCAGTCGGAATGACTTCATCGCCTGTCTGCCCCTGCACTTGTCCCGATCTCGTCTGCCACGATCAGACACATGAAGAATTTCGTAGTCAAGACGCTCGCCAACGCCGGGGCTCTCGCCGTGGCGATCTGGATCATCCACGACATAACACTCACCGGAGACAGCACCGGCGCAAAGGCCCTGACACTGGTCCTCGTCGCGCTGCTCTTCGGACTGGTGAACTTCCTGGTCAAGCCGGTCGCCAAACTGCTCACACTCCCGCTCTTCATCCTCACCCTCGGGCTGTTCACGCTGGTGATCAACGCCCTTATGCTGCTGCTGACCTCATGGCTCGCCGGCAAGCTGGACCTCGGCTTCCATGTCGACGGTTTCTGGACAGCGGTGCTGGGCGGCCTCGTCATCTCGATCGTGTCGTGGGCACTGAACGTCGTGCTGCCCGACGACAAGGACTGAGCACCCCATGTCCCGCTCCCCCGCCGCCTTCTCCGTCTGCTTCGTCTGTACGGGCAACATCTGCCGCTCGCCCATGGCCGAGTCCGTGTTCCGCGCTCACGTCGAGGAAGCCGGACTCGGCGGCCTCGTCGCGGTGGACAGCGCCGGCACCGGTGGCTGGCACGAGGGCGACGGCGCCGACCACCGGACCGCCGCGGTCCTGACGGCGAACGGCTACGCGTCCGGGCATGTGGCCCGGCAGTTCCGGGCCTCCTGGTTCGCCCGGCTGGATCTGGTGATCGCCCTCGACGAGGGGCATCTGCGCGAGCTGCGACGGCTCGCCCCCACACGGGCCGACGCCGCCAAGGTGCGGCTGCTGCGCTCCTACGATCCGGCCGCCCTGGGCGGTCTCGATGTACCCGACCCCTATTACGGCGGTATGGACGGGTTCGAGGAGTGCCTGGAGATGGTGGAGGCGGCGAGCGAAGGGCTGCTCGACGCCGTACGGAGCGCTGTTGAGGAGCGGGCGGCATGAACGACGGGCCGACGACGCACACCGGACCGGGTCCGGAAGACCACCGGCCGGTTCCCGGCTGGAACGAACCGGCGGTCCCGGTGGCCCTGGGCGAAGGCACCAGGGCGGTGCGAGCGGGCCTCCCCGAGGCGAAGAAGCACGAACCGGCGCTGCCCGGCCCCGTCTTCGCCGCCCACTACCACCTGCCCGGCGAGCCGACGGGACCGTACGCCTACGGGCGCGACGACAACCCGACCTGGACGCTGCTTGAGCGTGCCATCGGTGAACTCGAGGCACCGGAAGCCGGCGGACCCGACACCGCAGGCAGCACCGCGAGCGGTGTCGCGACCGATGCCGCGCAGGGTGTCGAGACCGTCGTCTTCGCGTCCGGAATGGCGGCGATCTCCGCGGTGCTGCTGTCCCATGTCCGGGCGGGCGACGCGGTGGTGCTCCCCGCCGACGGCTACCAGGCGCTGGCCCTGGTACGCGAGCAGCTCGAGGCCTACGGTGTCGAGGTCCGTACGGCCCCGACGGGCGGCGACGCACAACTGGCCGTGCTCGACGGTGCGAAGCTGCTGTGGATCGAAACCCCGTCCAACCCCGGACTCGATGTCTGCGACGTACGACGGCTGGTGGCCGCGGCACACTCCGGCGGGACCCTGGTTGCCGTCGACAACACCCTGGCGACCCCGCTCGGCCAGCGCCCGCTGGCGCTCGGCGCCGACTTCGCCGTGGCCAGCGGCACCAAGGGCCTCACGGGCCACGGCGATCTGCTGCTCGGCTATGTGGTCTGCCGCGACGCCGGGGCAGCGGCGCGGGTGAGGCGCTGGCGCAAGATCGTCGGCGCGATCCCGGGTCCGATGGAGGCCTGGCTCGCGCATCGCTCGCTGTCCACACTGCAGCTGCGGATGGACCGCCAGTGCGCGAACGCGCTCGCCGTCGCCCGGGCCCTGGAAGTGCGCGCCGAGGTGAGCGGGCTGCGCTACCCCGGGCTGCCCGACGACCCCTCGCACCCCGTCGCGGCGACCCAGATGCAGCAATTCGGCTCGGTCGTCTCCTTCACTCTCCCCGACCGGGCCCACGCCGAGCGCTTCCTGGCCCGGCTGCGTCTCGTCGACGACGCGACAAGCTTCGGAAGCGTCCGCTCCAGTGCCGAACGCCGGGGGAGATGGGGCGGTGACGCCGTACCCGAAGGCTTCATCCGCTTCTCGGCGGGTGCGGAGGACACGGCGGATCTGGTGGCGGACGTACGGCACGCGCTGGACGCGGCGGCGCGCTGAGAGACGAAGGCCCCCCACCAAGACCGGGGCGCATGGTGCGGAGACTGCGGAGGGTACGCGTGGGCTCTCGAAAGGGGACGGTCCGAGCCTCCCCCCTCATGGCTCGGACCGTCCCGTTCCGCCGCGGATAACCGCCCGAACAAGGCTAGTTGACTCTGCGTCAGTGTCCAATCACACCAACGACAGCGACCTATCGACTTATTTATAGTTGGACGATGGACTTGGCCTTGCTGCGCACATTCGTGACGGTGCACCGGGCCGGCTCGTTCACCCGCGCCGCCGCGTTGCTCGGACTCTCCCAGCCCGCGGTGACCAGCCAGATCCGTACCCTGGAGCGCCAGCTGGGACGGCCGCTCTTCCTGCGGAGGGCTCGTGGCGTCACCCCCACGACCGTCGGCGACGAGCTCGCGCACCGGGCCGCCCCGCATCTGGACGCCCTCGTCGAGATCGCCGAGGCCGGGCTCGACGACGAGTCGGAAATCCGCACCCTCCACCTGGCAGGACCGCCCGAGTTCACCTCGCTGAGAGTGCTTCCGGCGCTCACCGCGCTGACCGCGCAGGGCCTCGCGCTGCGGACATCCTTCGCGGGAAGCGCCGAGGAGGCCCTCGAAGGGCTCGCGGCCGGACATCACGATCTGGCCATCGCGACGGCCCGTCCTCGCGGGGGACTGCTCACCGCGACTCCGCTCTGCGACGAGGAGCACGTCCTCGTCGCCGCGCCCCGCTGGGCGGCACGGCTGGGCCCCGAGCTGCTGCGGGACAAGGACTCCCTGGTGCTCGAGCAGCTGCCGGTGGTCGAGGTGCATGAATCCCTGCCCTTCGTCTCCCGGTACTGGTCCGCCGTCTTCGACAGCCGTCCGGCCGCGGCGGCGACCGTCATCGCACCGGATCTCCGGGCGGTCAGGGAGTCCGCGGCGTCCGGAGCCGGACTCGCCGTACTGCCGCGCTATCTGTGCGAGCGCGATCTGGAGAGCGGTCGGATCGTGGCGCTGCTCGAGCCCGATGTGCCACCGCTGCGTACGTACTTCCTCGTCGTCCGCGCGGGCACCCTCGCGCTGCCGCACATCGCCCGTGCCCACGACACACTGATGCGGGCCGCGGCCGGCTGGTGACGGTGGCAGGACGGCCGGCGGTCATGCCGGTCGCCATGGCGTGGCGGTCACAGTGGCGTTCACGGTCACGGTGCTGTGAACGCGGGGTGACACCGAGCGATGGCAGGGTGGATGAGAGTTTCAGAATGGGTGCGGTGGGCCACTCTCTTGCCATGACCGAACGGCCAGTGGTCAAGCGCACCGCACGCGCCATCCTGCTCGACGGCGACGCTCTCGTCCTGATCAAGCGCACCAAGCCGGGCCTGAATCCGTACTGGGTCACTCCGGGCGGCGGGGTCGAGCCCTCCGACGCCACCGTGGTCGACGCACTGCACCGGGAAGTGGACGAGGAACTCGGTGCCAAGATCGTCGATGTGGTGCCCTGCTTCGTCGACACCGTCGAGCACATCGTGGACGGAGGGGTCGCGGGCGTGAAGGTCCAGCACTTCTTCGTCTGCAGGCTGGTGTCGATGGACGAGTCACGGCGCCATGGTCCCGAGGTGGACGATCCCTGCGGCGAGTACGAGATCGTCCGCGTGCCCTTCAGCCGCGTCGGCATCGCCGCCGTCCATCTCGTGCCGCTGTCCCTGCGGCACTACCTGGACGGCAACATCGAGGGCGTGCGCGCGATGCACGCTCCGGATCTCGGCTGACCCGGCCCGATGTGCGGTTCCGGACGTGCGGACCGAACGGGACGATCCGCACGGGACAGGCGAACGGACGGCTCCGCACCCGTGCGTCACGCCGCCCCGGCCGGACGCGGTGCGGGGCTACTCGGCCGCCGCGACAAGATCTTCGAGGGAGTCATGACGGATCCGCTCGAAGGGAATCCCGACTCCCCGGAGAGCGTGCACACCACTGCGGATCATGCCGATCGGTCCGGAGAGATAGGCGTCGTACTCGTTCCACGGGCCGTACTCGCGCACCGCGTCCGGCAGCTGGGTCCTGCCGTCGACGACCGCACGCACATGGAGCCAGGGATGGCTCTGCTGGAGCCGCAGCATCGTGTCGATGTCATAGAGGTCGTGATCGCTGCGCGCCCCGTAGAACACCTCCACGGGACGGTGCTCGCCGTGCTCCGCGACGTCCTCGACCAGCGCCTTGATCGGGGCTATTCCGGTGCCGCCGCCCAGACACAGCAGCCCGCTGTCGGTGGAGTGGTCCACGGTCATGGACCCCGCGGGCGCACCGAGACGCAGCACATCGCCGGGGCGGGCGTGGTGGACGAGCGCGTTCGAGACCCAGCCGGCGGGGACGGCCTTGACGTGGAAGGACAGCAGCCCGTCGGCCCGCGGGGCACCGGCGAACGAGTAGTGCCGCCACACCCGCGGCCACCACGGCGTCTCCAGACTTGTGTACTGGCCGGCCAGGAAGGGATACGGCTGGTCCGGGCGGACGGTGACGACCGCGATGTCGGAGGTCCTGAGGTCGTGCGAGACGACCTCGGCATGCCACCAGGCCGGCGCGTGCCGCTCGTTCTCCGCTGCTGCGTCGATCATGACCTGAGAGATCGTCGTGTACGTACGGACCCAGGCGGCTTCGACCTCGGCGTTCCAGCCGAGCGTGGCATAGCGGCTCAGCGCGCCGATGAGGGCTTCTCCGACGGCGGGATAGTGCGCGGGCTGGGTGCCGTACTTGCGGTGCCCGCGACCGAGGTGCCTGAGGTAGTCGACGAGCACCGCGGTGTTGTCCATGTGCTCCGCCGCCGTGAGAAGGGCCTTGAGCAAACGATCCCTCTGGGTGTCCATCGCGGCGGGGAAGAGCGCACGCAGTTCGGGATGCCGCACGAAGAGCAGCGCATAGAAGTAGGAAGTGACCTTGTCCGCGACGGGGGCTATCTCCGCCAGGGTCTGCCGCACCAGGATGGCGTCCGGCGACGCATGGGCATCCTGTGTGCCGCCGGGGAGGGTCGCGCCGGCCTCCGGAACGGCCGCTGGGCGGGATATGCCCTCGGGGCCGAGCGGCGGGGGCAGGGGGGTGTGGAAGCCCCGGGCCTGGGGCACCCGGTCGCCGGGCACCGTCTGCTCGCCGTGAGCCGGAGGGCCGTACGGTGGCATCGCCGCGGCTCGTTCGGCTCCGGTCCCGACGGGCCGTATCGCCGCCACGGGACGAGCCGGCTGGGCTGGGCCCTCGCCGCCCTCTCCTGCGGCATCGCCGTCCGTATGCGGTTCCGGGTGGCCGGCGGCTCGCTTACGACGGGTGAACCAGTCACCCCCGCCGCTCTCACCGTTCTCGCCTGAAGTGCCGTTGTCCGCCGACGTGGTGGCCGGAGCGTCCATTGTGTGCCTCGCCTCGAGCATCTTTCGGTCGGTCTACGCACTTCCGCTGACCCGGAACGTGCCTCAATTCCCCCGCTCTGTCTCAAGAGCACTGCCGGCCCACACTAACCTTTGCCGTAGAGGGAATCGGGACGAGGGGGACGGAATTGTGACACTGCCCGCAACACCTTCGCCGCAGCATGCCAGGCAGCTACGCCCACGGGGACAAACAACGGAAAGTCCGCGTATCCACGCCCGTTCTCCCGTTAGGCTGCCTTGCCCCCCATGTCCATAGCGCGGCTCGCCCAAGCCCGGGTCCGCTCTCCCCCCGAACCGCCAGCAGTTTCACACCAGTTCCGCACGCCTCCGACAGATCATTCCCTCTGTGCGCGTATGGCGAGCCGGGACAGATGATGGTCTGCATTCACCGTCACCGCAACGGTGCACGGTGACCACACGGGGTGCACCGGATACGGAATCGTCTTCCGCCACGCGAACACCGCGCATCGCCCCGGACCCCGTACCAAGCGGATTCCCGGCCTTCCTCTCCAGGTCACCTGCGGAATGAGACGCTTGGCGCTCGACTACGCCGAGGCTCGTACACGCGGATACTCCCGCCGTCAGACGCGAGAAATCCTGCTTCGGCGGCAACGTGTTTCACGTGAAACCACTCAAGCGCCCCGCACGACGGACCGTCCTCGTCGTCCATGTCTGCGCGTCGGCGGGCTGGCTCGGGCTCGCCCTGGGCCTTCTCGGGCTGAGCGCCGCGGCAGTCTCCTCCGGATCCGCCGATGTGGCCGAGGCCTCCTACCGCTCCATGGCCGTCTTCGCCGACTGGCTGATGATCCCGGTCGCCCTGCTGACCCTCGGCAGCGGTGTGGTGCTGTCGCTGGGCACGCCCTGGGGCCTTGCCCGGTATCGCTGGGTCTGGACCAAGTTCTGGCTGACGCTGATCACCACGGCGCTGACCGCATTCCTGTTGCGGCCCGGGGTGAACACGGCCGCGGCCGAGGCTGCGGCCGGGGAACCGGTGACCGACCCTTCCGGTCTGCTGGCGGCCCCGATCGTGTCCCTGTCCGCGTACCTCTTCATGACGGCGATCTCGGTCCTCAAGCCCTGGGGCATGACACAACGCGGTCGTCGTCTTCGGGTCTTGGCCAGTTCCGGTAAAGCGCTGGACGAGCGATCACCCCGTCCGACAGCCTGACCCTATGTCAACACCGCTCGGCGAACTCCCCATCCGGCGTCTGACCAAGGCAGACCTGACCTCCTGCGCCGATCTCTCGGAGGATCGCGGCTGGCCTCGCGAGGAACACAAATGGGGGCTGTTGCTGGCCGCGGGGACCGGGTACGGCATCGACGACCCTTCCGGAAAGGGACTCGTCACCGCCTGCGTCGTGACGCGTTACGGGCCGGGGCCAGGGCAGCGGGGCGGACTCGACGCCGTCGGCATGGTGCTCGTGGCCGAACGGTTCGCCCGCCAGGGTGTGGGGCGGCGCCTGATGAGGCACATCATGGCGGAGGCCGGTGACACACCGCTCACCCTGCACGCCACGCCGTACGGCCGTCCGCTGTACGAAGGCCTGGGCTATGGGACCGTCGGCAGCGCCGAAATGGTCCGGGGCCCCTTCCATCTCACCGGACCGGCGCCACGGGCCCTGACCCGGCCGGCGACCGCGGAGGACCTTCCCGGAATCCTGCGTCTGGATGCCGAGGTCTTCGGCCTGGATCGCACGCATGTGATCACCAGGCTTCCCGCTTTCGCCGACCAGCTGAGGGTCGCGGAGTCCGACGGTGTCCTCACGGGCTATGCGGCGGCCTGGCCCAATATGGAGACCCATGTGGTGGGCCCGCTCATCGCTCGTGACACCGACACCGCGAAAGCTCTGGTCGCCTCGTTGGCGGCGGGCAGTGACCGGCCGCTGCGTACGGACATCGACGTACACCATGGGGAACTGCTCGACTGGCTGAAGGCGTGCGGGCTGTCGACGGTGGCCTTCAACACCGTGATGCTCCGGGGTGCCGGGGAGCTCCCCGGTGACAGGAGCCGTCGCTTCGCGCCGCTGACGGTCGCCGCGGGCTGAGCCTCTGCCGGGGGCGGGCTCGCTCAGTGACGGACCATGGAGGCCGCCCGCGACTTCCCCGGTGCCCCGGCCGCGATCCTGCTGCCCCGGCGGCCGGCACCTCGCTCCAGAGCGGCGGACAGGACGGCGAGTCCCAGCGCCGACGCGGCGAGTACGGCACCGACCCAGTTCGGAGCGGTGAGGCCCAGCCCTGCCGCGATCACCAGTCCGCCCAGCCAGGCTGAGAGCGCGTTGCCGAGGTTGAAGGCGCCGATGTTGACGGCCGATGCCAGCGTCGGGGCACTGGACGCCTGGTCCAGGACCCGCTTCTGCAGCGGCGGCACGGTGGCGAAACCCAGACCGCCGATGAGGACGATGGTCACCGCTGCCGCGATCTTGTTGTGGGCGGTCAGCGTGAACAGCGCCAGCACCAGCGCGAGTGCTCCGAGCGACACGTACAGCAAAGGCATCAGCGCCCGGTCCGCGAACTTCCCTCCGACCAGATTGCCGCCCACCATGCCGAGGCCGAAGAGCACGAGCAGCCATGTCACCGAGGAGCCTGCGAAACCCGCGACCTCGGTCATCATCGGCGTGATGTAGGTGAGGGCGGCGAAGACACCGCCGAAGCCCAGCACGGTCATCGCCATGGCCAGCAGGACCTGCACATTGCGGAAAGCACCGAGCTCATGCCGCAGATGCACCCCTTCGGGCCGGGGCTGTTCCGGCACCAGCCTCGCCACGCCCGCGAGGCCCAGCACACCCAGTGCCGCGACGACGAGGAACGTCGTACGCCAGCCGATGCTCTGGCCGATGAAGGTCCCCAGGGGGACACCCACGACATTCGCGACGGTCAGACCGGTGAACATCGTGGCGATGGCGCCGGCCTTCTTCTCCGGGGCGACCAGATCTGCGGCGACCACCGAGCCGATACCGAAGAAGGCGCCGTGCGCGAGCGACGCCACGAAACGGCCCGCGAGCATCACACCGAAGACCGGAGCCACGGCGGAGATCACGTTCCCGGCGATGAACAGCCCCATGAGCACCATCAGCATGCGCTTACGGGAGACCTTCGTCCCCAGGACCGTCATCAGGGGAGCGCCGATGACGACGCCGAGGGCGTAGCCCGTGACGAGATAGCCGGCGGTCGGAATGGACACCTGGAAGTCGTCCGCGACCTCGGGCAGCAGTCCCATGATCACGAACTCGGTGGTGCCGATACCGAATGCCCCGATGGCCAGGGCGAGGAGCGCGAGCGGCATGGGTGTCACACCTTCCGGGAAGATTGCATCTGCGCCTTACGAGCGTCCACAATAATTGCAGACGCCGATTACTTGCAAGCGCGGGCTATTGCAAGGATCGTCTATCCTGGCGATACGCCCGGAGGCGCGGTGCCGGCGGACCCGCCCCGCCCCATGGCGCTCCCGGGCCACCGGACAACCCACGGAGAGACCGATGACGACCACGGACCCCGCACTCACCGCCCTCGCCCAGGGCTGGTGCGCCCTCTCCCTGCTGCACGGCCGGATCGAAGCCCACCTCGAGCGGGTCCTGCAGGCCGCGCACGACCTGAGCGTGCGCGAGTACTCCCTGCTCGACGTCCTCAGCCGCCAGCACAACGGGCCGGGTGGGCATCTCCAGATGAAGCAGGTCGCCGACGCCGTCGTCCTCAGCCAGAGCGCCACCACCCGCCTGGTCAGCCGGCTGGAGGACCGCGGACTGCTCAGCCGCTATCTCTGCGTCACGGATCGTCGCGGCATCTACACCGATGTCACGGAGGCGGGCCTGGCCCTGCTCGCCGAGGCACGGCCGACGAACGACACCGCGTTGCGCGCGGCGCTCGACGAGGCAGCCAAGAACCCGGAACTCGCGCCTCTGGTCAGAACGCTCGAAGAGCTGCACCTTCCGGCAACCCCATAGGGCTTCGCGCGTCCGGACATCGGGTCTCCCGCAGGGACGCCCCTAAGCTGGGGATCATGAGCGATCTTCAGATAAGGCCCGCGTCCGCCGGCGACATCCCTGCCATCGTGGCCATGCTCGCGGACGACCCTCTGGGTGCCGGGCGCGAGTCCCTGGACGATCTCACTCCGTACCTCTCCGCCTTCGAGCGGCTGGCGGACGACCCCAACCAGCATCTCGTCGTGGCCGAACGGCAGGGCCACGTCGTCGGCACCCTCCAGCTCACCCTGATGCCCGGCCTGTCCCGGCAGGGCGCGACCCGCTCGATCATCGAGGGCGTACGCATCCACGCCGACGAGCGCGGCAGCGGCCTCGGCACCCAGCTCATCGGATGGGCCGTCGACGAATCCCGCAGGCAGAACTGCCAGTTGGTGCAGCTGACGAGCGACACCAGCCGCGTCGACGCCCACCGCTTCTACGAACGCCTCGGCTTCGAGGCCTCCCACGTGGGCTTCAAGCTGATGCTCTGAGCACGGTCTCACGCCCTCGGTGCCGGTCATGGGCACCGGTCTCGGGTATGGGTCGCGAGTGTCGGAACAGCGGCATGGCGCGCGCACCGTGGTGCCGCACCCTGAGGTGCACGGACCTTATGTCTGCGCCATGTCCACGAAGCGTGAGTAGTGGCCCTGGAAGGCGACCGTGATGGTCGCCGTCGGACCGTTTCGGTGCTTGGCCACGATCAGGTCCGCCTCGCCGGCACGGGGCGACTCCTTCTCGTAGGCGTCCTCACGGTGCAGCAGGATGACCATGTCCGCGTCCTGCTCGATGGAGCCGGATTCACGCAGGTCGGAGACCATCGGCTTCTTGTCCGTGCGCTGCTCGGGGCCACGGTTCAGCTGGGAGAGCGCGATCACCGGGACCTCGAGTTCCTTGGCCAGCAGCTTGAGGTTACGGGACATGTCCGAGACCTCCTGCTGACGGCTCTCCGCCCGCTTGGAACCGCCGGACTGCATCAGCTGGAGGTAGTCGATGACGACGAGCTTCAGATCGTTGCGCTGCTTGAGGCGGCGGCACTTGGCGCGGATCTCCATCATCGACAGGTTCGGGGAGTCGTCGATGTAGAGCGGCGCCTGGGAGACGTCGGGCATCCGGCGCGCCAGGCGGGTCCAGTCCTCGTCGGTCATCGTGCCGGAGCGCATGTGGTGCAGCGCCACCCGCGCCTCGGCGGACAGCAGGCGCATCGCGATCTCGTTGCGGCCCATCTCGAGGGAGAAGATGACGCTGGGCAGATTGTTCTTGATCGACGCGGCGCGGGCGAAGTCCAGCGCCAGCGTGGACTTGCCCATCGCGGGACGGGCGGCGATGACGATCATCTGGCCGGGGTGCAGACCGTTGGTGAGGGAGTCGAAGTCGGTGAAGCCCGTCGGGACGCCCGTCATCTCGCCACTGCGTGAGCCGATCGCCTCGATCTCGTCGAGCGCGCCCTCCATGATGTCGGCGAGCGGCAGATAGTCCTCGCTGGTGCGCTGCTCGGTGACGGCGTAGATCTCCGCCTGCGCCGAGTTCACGATCTCGTCGACGTCCCCGTCGGCGGCGTATCCCATCTGGGTGATGCGCGTGCCCGCCTCCACGAGCCTGCGCAGCACCGCCCGCTCATGGACGATCTCCGCGTAGTACGACGCGTTGGCCGCGGTCGGCACCGACTGGACGAGGGTGTGCAGATACGAGGCTCCGCCGACCCGGGTGATCTCACCGCGCTTGGTCAGCTCCGCCGCGACCGTGATGGGGTCGGCCGGCTCGCCCTTGGCATACAGATCGAGGATCGCCTGGAAGACGGTCTCGTGTGCGGGCCGGTAGAAGTCATGGCCCTTGATGATCTCGACGACGTCCGCGATGGCGTCCTTGGAGAGCAGCATGCCGCCGAGGACGGACTGCTCGGCGTCGAGGTCCTGCGGCGGCACCCGCTCGAACCCGCCAGGAGCTCCGTCGTCCCAGGGCCCGCTCTCGTGGCCGCGCTCGTGCTGCTCCTCGCGGCCCCGGCCACGGCCCTCGCCACGGCGCGGGCGGGAGACGGGCAGACGGGCCCCCGGACCGACGTCGGCCCAGGGCTCGTCCAGGGGCTCGGGAATGGTCACCGGCCGCCTCCTCCTGTCCGCTCAACGGACCTCACCGTGCCCTCTTTCTTACGGCACGCCACTGACAAAACGAACCGCCCGACTCCGCCTCCGGCGCGTCGGGCGCCGGTCCACGTTAGGGCTGCGGGCACCGTCAGCCAATCTGGTTATCCACAGGCCATGTGGACGAGGGACCAGATGCTGTGGAGAACCGGGCGCAACCTGTGCACGGACCGGGGGACAGCACTGTGGACAACAAGACGGCCTCTCCAGAGAAGCACCTCTGACCTGCATGTTTTCCATCCACCGGCTGTGGGGGAGAAAAACTTTCCCAGCCAGACCAAGATCAGAACAAACGGCGCACAGCAGAAGGCGCGTCTCACCCCTTGGTAATGACCAGAAGCGCTTTGCATCTCTTACCTGTGGAAGATTAGATTGAGCGCATGACTCAGGCTCCCGTGGCGCCGTCGACCGGCCGCCGGCAACACGACCGCGAGATCGTCGCGCTCGCCGTACCGGCGTTCGGCGCCCTCGTCGCCGAGCCGCTCTTCCTGATGGTCGACAGCGCCGTCGTGGGCCATCTCGGCACCCCCCAGCTCGCCGGCCTGGGGGTCGCCTCCGCGCTGCTGATGACCGCGGTGAGCCTGTTCGTCTTTCTCGCCTACGCCACCACTGCCGCGGTCGCGCGACGCGTCGGAGCGGGCGAGCCGAGCGCCGCCATCCGTCAGGGCATGGACGGGATCTGGCTCGCGCTGGTGCTGGGCGCCGCCGTCATCGCCGTCGTCCTGCCCACCGCTCCCTGGTTGGTCGAGCTCTTCGGTGCCTCCGACACCGCTGCCCCGTACGCCACGACGTATCTGCGCATATCCAGCCTCGGCATACCCGCGATGCTCGTCGTCCTGGCCGCCACAGGGGTGCTGCGCGGCCTCCAGGACACCCGCACCCCGCTCTATGTCGCCATCGCGGGCTTCGCCGCCAATGCGGGTCTCAACGCCGCGCTCGTCTACGGTGCCGGGCTCGGCATCGCCGGGTCCGCCTGGGGCACCGTGCTCGCCCAGTGCGGTATGGCCACCGCTTATCTCCTGGTCGTCGTTCGGGGAGCCCGGCGTCACGGCGCCACGCTGCGGCCCGATGCCGCGGGGATACGAGCCAGCGCCCGGGCGGGAGTCCCCCTGCTGGTCCGCACACTCTCCCTGCGCGCCGTCCTGATGATCGCGACTGCCGTGGCGGCCCGTCTCGGCGACACCGAGATTGCCGCACACCAGATCATCCTCTCCCTCTGGACCCTCACGGCCTTCGCCCTGGACGCGATCGCCATCGCCGGCCAGGCGATCATCGGCCGTTATCTGGGCGCCGAGGACACCGAAGGCGCACACCAGATGTGCCGCCGCATGGTGCGGTGGGGGATCGTCTCAGGCGTGGTGCTGGGCGCCTCGATCGTGGTGGCCCGTCCCCTCTTCATCCCGTTGTTCTCCGGCGACCAGGCCGTCCATGACACCCTGCTGCCGGCACTGCTGGTGGTGGCGCTCTGCCAGCCGGTGGCCGGAGTGGTGTTCGTCCTGGACGGCGTACTGATGGGCGCCGGCGACGGTCGTTATCTGGCAGCGGCGATGCTGGTGCCCCTGGCGGTCTTCGCTCCCGCCGCTCTGCTCGTTCCCGCCCTCGGCGGCGGACTGACCGCGCTCTGGTGGGCCATGACGCTGATGATGACCGTCCGCATGCTGACCCTGTGGCTCCGGGCCCGCTCCGGCAGGTGGATGGTGACGGGAGCGACCCGCTGAGGAGCATCGGCATCAGCCATGCGCTCCTGACTCCCCGCACCCTTTGAACCTTCGACTCACGTTTCACGTGAAACGGCCTCGGCACAGCCGGCACGGGAAACAACGCACAGGAAAGCCAGAGGGAAAAGCGAGAAGGCCGCACCCCAACGGATGCGGCCCTCTCAGGCTCTACGAGCAGTCGCTCAGGCGGCGACAACCTCGACGCCGAGCTTCGCGGCGACCTCAGGGTGCAGACGCACGGACACCTGGTGCGAGCCCAGGGTCTTGATCGGCGAACCGAGCTCAACACGACGCTTGTCGACATCCGGGCCACCGGCGGACTTGATCGCCGAAGCGATGTCAGCCGGGGTGACGGAGCCGAACAGGCGGCCGGCGTCGCCGGAGCGAACGGCCAGGCGCACCTTGACGCCCTCGAGCTTGGCCTTGATCTCGTTGGCCTGCTCGATGGTCGCGATCTCGTGGATCTTGCGAGCGCGGCGGATCTGCGCGACGTCCTTCTCGCCACCCTTGGTCCAGCGGATCGCGAAACCACGCGGGACCAGGTAGTTGCGAGCGTAACCGTCCTTGACGTCGACGACGTCGCCGGCAGCGCCGAGGCCAGAGACCTCGTGGGTGAGGATGATCTTCATGTCGTGGTCACCCTTCCCTTAGCGCGCGGTGGACGTGTAGGGCAGCAGCGCCATCTCACGGCTGTTCTTGACGGCCGTGGCGACGTCACGCTGGTGCTGCGTGCAGTTGCCGGTCACGCGACGGGCACGGATCTTGCCACGGTCGGAAATGAACTTCCGCAGCATGTTCGTGTCCTTGTAGTCCACGTACGCGGTCTTGTCCTTGCAGAATGCGCAGACCTTCTTCTTCGGCTTGCGCACAGGCGGCTTCGCCATGGTGTATCTCCTGTGTGATCAAGAAGTGGGGGTACGAGCTGCCCCGGGGTCGTCCGAAAGGACCGGCCCCTAGAAGGGAGGCTCGTCCGAGTAGCCGCCGCCGGAGCCGCCGCCCCAGCTGCCACCGCTGCCGCCGCCCTGCTGCTGGCCGCCGGCCGGCGCGCTGGTGGCCCAGGGGTCGTCGGCGGGAGCACCGCCGCCCTGCTGCTGGCCACCGGGGCCGCCGCCCCAGTTACCGCCACCCTGCTGGCCGCCGCCGCCGTAGCCGCCCTGGCCACCACGGCCGGTGGTCTTGGTGACCTTGGCCGTGGCGTTCTTGAGGCTGGGGCCGACTTCCTCGACGTCCAGCTCGTAGACCGTGCGCTTGACGCCCTCGCGGTCCTCGTACGACCGCTGCTTCAGCCGGCCCTGCACGACGACGCGCATGCCTCGCTGGAGCGACTCGGCGACGTTCTCCGCCGCCTGACGCCAGACGGAGCAGGTGAGGAACAGGCTCTCGCCGTCCTTCCACTCGTTGGTCTGGCGGTCGAAGGTGCGGGGAGTGGACGCGACGCGGAACTTCGCGACCGCCGCACCGGACGGGGTGAAGCGCAGCTCGGGGTCGTCGACGAGATTGCCGACGACCGTGATGACGGTCTCGCCTGCCATGGGTGAACCTCTCGGCGGGATTGCTTCTGGCTGCTTGCTGCTACTCGATCCCGATAACCTCTGAGCGGATGCTCAGTGGGTTTCGGGACGGAGGACCTTGGTCCGGAGGACCGACTCGTTCAGGTTCATCTGGCGGTCGAGCTCCTTGACGACCGCAGGCTCGGCCTGCAGGTCGATGACCGAGTAGATGCCCTCGGGCTTCTTCTTGATCTCGTAAGCGAGACGACGACGGCCCCAGGTGTCGACCTTCTCCACCTTTCCGCTGCCCTCACGGACGACGGAGAGGAAGTTCTCGATCAGCGGGGAGACAGCACGCTCCTCGAGATCGGGGTCGAGGATGACCATCACCTCGTAGTGACGCATGTGGAACCCACCTCCTTTGGACTCAGCGGCCACGGTCGTTCCGTGGCAGGAGGGTCGTGATGCGTGAGCATCGATGTCTACGAGTAAATCAGGAGCCACTGACAATCGGTCTCGAGAACCGAGAATCCGAGTACTGGCCTGGGCAGACATCGGTGCGACGGTACACAGTACCCGCACACCCGCTTCCGGTTGAAATCCGGTGGCCCACGGCTGCACCCTGTACGCATCGGGTGTGGGCGGCGTCACAGTGCGCCGCCCTCCGCCAACGCGGGACCGCCAGGAGGTGCTTCATGGCACAGACAATGCGATCGAACCCCACAGGCTCCCTCTTCGCCACGGACGGCAAGCCCCATCCGCTCCAGGACACCCTGATGGTGGCCACCCTGGTTCTGGGTCTCGTGTCGTTCGTGACGGCCCAGTTCGACTTCCTGCATCTGCTCGCCTCGTGGACCGGTCTGCTCGGGATCCTGACCGGTGGCTACGGTCAGTTCATCTCCGTCACGACCCGCGAGCGCTTCGTCACCATCATCGGACTGGGCGCAGCGGGCGTCGGCTTCTTCCTCGGCATGGCACGCGGCGGTCTCTTCGGCGGTCTGATCGGCTACTAGTGCCGCGTCAGCCAAGGTTCGCCCCGTCGCGACGCCCGGCACGGCACCTCGCGGCGTTGCCGAATCAACCGCGTAAGCCCACTACGAGGTCGATCCGGCGCCTTGCGATGCTTCCCCTCGGCCCCCGAGGGCCTGGGGAGACCCCATGCACCGGACGCCACTCCTTGACGGGCAAACCTTGACTGACGCGGCACTGGGTCTGTACTGGGTCCCATCCGTCCCACGTCAGCTCCACTTTCTCCGCCCCCGCGACCACGCGGGGCGCTGTCTTGGCCCAGTAGGCTTCCGGCGAGAGCCGGAGCCCCTGTACCGATGGGGACACACCTGCCGAGGAGCGCCCCGCATGAGCCTGACCTTGAGGACCATCAGCCGAGAGCAGCATCTGGCGTACATCCAGAGCCTGCCGTCGGCGAGTCACTGCCAGGTCCCTGCGTGGGCGGACGTCAAGACGGAGTGGCGCTCCGAGAACCTCGGCTGGTTCGACAGGAACGGTGACCTCGTCGGTGCGGGTCTCGTCCTCTACCGCCAGCTGCCCAAGATCAAGCGGTACCTCGCGTACCTGCCCGAGGGCCCGGTGATCAACTGGTACGCCCCCAATCTGGAGGACTGGCTCCAGCCGATGCTCGCCCACCTCAAGAACCAGGGCGCCTTCTCGGTGAAGATGGGCCCGCCGGTGGTCATCCGGCGCTGGGACGCCCCCGCCATCAAGGCCGGCATCCAGGACCCCGACGTGAAGCGGCTGCGTGACGTCCAGGCGACCCACATCGAGCCGCGCGCCTTCGAGGTGGCGGACCGGCTGCGCAAGATGGGCTGGCAGCAGGGCGAGGACGGCGGTGCCGGCTTCGGTGACGTCCAGCCCCGCTACGTCTACCAGGTGCCGCTGGCCAACCGGTCGCTCGACGACGTCCTCAAGGGCTTCAACCAGCTGTGGCGGCGCAACATCAAGAAGGCCGAGAAGGCCGGCGTCGAGGTCGTCCAGGGAAGCTACGACGACCTCGCCGAGTGGCAGCGGCTCTACGAGATCACGGCGGTGCGCGACCGTTTCCGGCCCCGCCCGCTCTCGTACTTCCAGCGCATGTGGACGGTGCTCAACAACGAGGACCCGAACCGCATGCGCCTGTACTTCGCACGGCACAACGGTGTGAACCTGTCCGCCGCGACGATGCTCGTCGTCGGAGGCCACGTCTGGTACTCCTACGGCGCATCCGACAACATCGGCCGCGAGGTCAGGCCCTCGAACGCGATGCAGTGGCGCATGCTGCGCGACGCCTACGCCATGGGCGCCACGGTCTACGACCTGCGCGGCATCAGTGACTCCCTGGACGAGACGGACCATCTCTTCGGTCTGATCCAGTTCAAGGTCGGCACCGGCGGCGAGGCCGTCGAGTACGTGGGCGAGTGGGACTTCCCGCTCAACAAGCTGCTGCACAAGGCGCTCGACATCTATATGTCGCGCCGCTGATCATTCCGTAGGCTCGCTCGTACATCCGAGATATCGCTCGCACGTCCGACATCTCGCACGTCCGACATACCGACACACACCTGACCCCCGAGAAAGGTCCCGGTCCCGGCCATGGCGCTCTCCCTCTATGTCGACACCGCGCGCTGGCGGGCGCACCAGAAGTCGGTGATCGACCAGTTCCCCGGCATCGTCCCGGTCTGCAAGGGCAACGGCTACGGCTTCGGTCACGAGCGGCTCGCCGAGGAGACGACCCGCTTCGGGTCGGACATGCTGGCCGTGGGCACGACCTACGAGGCCGCTCGGATCAAGGACTGGTTCAGCGGTGACCTGCTCGTCCTCACGCCCTTCCGGCGTGGGGAGGAGCCCGTGCCCCTGCCGGACCGGGTCGTCCGCTCGGTCTCCTCGGTCGACGGGGTGCACGCGCTGGTCGGTGCGCGGGTCGTCATCGAGTGCATGAGCTCCATGAAGCGCCACGGCGTCTCCGAACAGGACCTGGCCCAGCTGCACTCGGGCATAGAGGACGTCCGCCTCGAGGGGTTCGCGCTGCATCTGCCGCTGGACCGCACGGACGGCTCGGACGCGGTCGAGGAGGTCATCGGCTGGATGGACCGGCTGCGGGCCGCCAGACTGCCGCTGCACACGATGTTCGTGAGCCATCTGCGTGCCGAGGAACTGGCGCGGCTTCAGCAGCAGTTCCCGCAGACCCGCTTCCGTGCGCGGATCGGCACCCGGCTGTGGCTCGGCGACCACGAGGCGACCCAGTACCGCGGCTCCGTCCTCGACGTCACCCCTGTCACCAAGGGCGACCGCTTCGGCTACCGCCAGCAGAAGGCCGCGTCCGACGGCTGGCTGGTCGTCGTCGCCGGCGGTACGTCCCACGGGGTCGGTCTGGAGGCGCCGAAGGCCCTGCACGGCGTCATGCCGCGTGCCAAGGGCGTCGCCCGGGCGGGTCTGGCCACCGTGAACCGCAATCTGTCGCCCTTCGTCTGGGCGGGCAAGCAGCGCTGGTTCGCGGAGCCTCCGCACATGCAGGTCTCCATCCTCTTCATCCCCGCGGACGCGCAGGAGCCCAAGGTCGGGGACGAGCTGGTGGCCCATCTGCGCCACACGACCACCCAGTTCGACCGGCTCGTGGACCAGTACTAGTCCCGGGACACCCGGGCCGAAGAGGTCCACGCTCCCTTCCGTGGGGCCTCGGTGCGGTTCCGGGGCCTCAGGGAACCGCGGGCGCGGCTCTGGGGCCCGGCTCACCCGGCCCCGGGGAGCCGGACCGGTCAGACGGCCGTGGGCCCACCGGTGCCCCATTCCACCCGCGGTCCCTCCACCGCATGGGCCGTGTGGCGCCCGGGATGCGCCGCACGGCCGAGCGCGAACGCGTCCGGCGCCCCGTCCAGCACACCGCCCGCAGGGTCGTCGGACCCGTCCCGGCGTACGACATCGCGCTCCGGCATGAGGATGTCCCGTACGACCACGGCGCACAGATACAGCGTCCCCAGCAGATGCACGGCGATCGCCACCTGGTAGCCCTCCGTCGGCAGCCCCTGGTGCTTGTCACCGCCGTTCGTGTACGCGATGTACATCCAGATACCGAGGAAGTACGCGACCTCGCAAGCCTGCCAGATCAGGAAGTCCCTCCAGCGGGGCCTGGCGAGCACGGCGAGGGGGATCAGCCACAGCACGTACTGCGGTGAATAGACCTTGTTGGTGAGGACGAACGCGGCCACGACCAGGAAAGCGAGCTGGGCGAAGCGCGGTCTGCGCGGTGCGGTCAGAGCCAGCCCCACGATGCCCGCGCACGCCAGGACCATCAGCAGCGTGGCGTAGGTGTTGACGAGCTCCACGTCCAGCCGCTCACCGGTGCGCTCCGTGATGATCAGCCAGAACGAACCGAAGTCGACCTGCCGCTCCTGGCTGAAGGTGTAGAACTTCTTCCACCCCTCGGGCGCGAGGAGCATCACGGGCACGTTCACCACCAGCCAGGCGCCGGCGGCGCCCAGCAGGGCCACTCCGTACTGCCGGTACTTGCCCGCCCTCCAGCACAGCACCAGCAGAGGGCCGAGCAGCAGCACCGGATAGAGCTTGGCGGCGGTGGCCAGCCCGATGAGGATGCCGAAGGCCAGCGACCGCCCCCGGGACCACATCAGCATCGCCGAGGCCGTGAGCGCGACGGCCAGCAGATCCCAGTTGATGGTGGCGGTGAGGGCGGCGGCGGGCGCGAGGGCGACCATCAGACCGTCCCAGGGACGGCGGCGCTGGGTACGGGCGACGCAGACCGCGACGACCGTGGCACAGATCAGCAGCATGCCCGCGTTCACCGACCAGTACATCTGCTCGCGGTACTGGAGGGATCCGTCGAAGGGCAGCGTGAGCCAGGCCGCGACCTGCATGAAGAGGCCGGTGAGGACCGGGTACTCGAGGTACTCCATGTCACCGCTCAGCCGGTCGAAGTACGGAATGAGCCCGTCCGCGAAGCCCCGGCCGACGAAGAGATGGGGGATGTCGGAGTAGCAGGCGTGGGTGTACTGCGAGGTGGCGCCCCGGAACCACGCCCACTCGTAGCAGGGGATCTTCTGCACCATGCCCAGGGCGAACATCCCGATCGCGACCAGCGCGACGACCCGTACCGGTGTGAACCAGCTGCTGCCGACCCGTGCAGCACGGCCCAGCGGACCGCCGATCAGCTCACTGCCCGCGGCGGCGACTTCGTCCTGCTGGGTGGGAGGCACCACCGGCCGGTCCTGGTGCACGGTCGTCTTCTGTGGGGTCGGCATAGGCCACATCCTGCCGTACGTCGCTGTCGATACGTCCGTGCCTGTGGACAACGGCGAGGGCCGCCGCGCCGGAGTGTGACAGCGCGGCGGCCCTCGGGGCGGGACGCGGGGAGCGGTGGGGCGGCATCAGCCGCCCGGGGCTCCGAAGATGCCTCCGTTGTTGCCGCCTCCCACGTTGTTACCGCCGTTGCCGCCGCCGCCCGCGGGCGATGAAGGACTGCTGCTCACGCCTCCGTCCGAGGCACCGCCGTTCGCTGCGCCACCGTCGTCGGTACCGACGGTGTCACCTCCGCCGTCCTGGCCTCCGGCGGGGTCGCACCTCCAGTCGAACCGGCCGCAGGACTGACTGGCCGACGGCGACGTGGACTTCGACGGCTCCGGATCCTCGGACGGGCTCTCCGACGGCTCCTCGGACGGTGACGTGGACGGGCTCGCGGAAGGCGAGGACAGACCACCGCCGAGGACGGACTCGGCGTCCAGGGGCTCGGGGTCCGGGAACCGCTCCACCTTCTTGCCCTTCAACGCAGCCGTCATGTACTCCCTGAAGATGTCCGACGGGAACGACGCACCGTGGATCTTCTGCTGACCACCGGTCCCGAACATCTCGAGGAACTTGCGGTTCTTGTTCTCCGCGTTGTCGTCGAGCCGGTACATGTCGACGGCGGTCACCAGCTGCGGCGTGTAGCCCACGAACCAGGCGGACTTGTTTCCGTCGGTGGTACCGGTCTTGCCGGCGACCTCTCGTCCCTCGACCTGGGCGTTGGTGCCGGTGCCCTTCTTGACGACGTCCGCGAGCACATCGGTCACATTGCTCGCGACGGCGGACGTGAACGCGGTCTTGGCCTTGTCCTCGTGCCGGTAGACGGTCCTGCCGCCCTTCTTGACCTCGGTCACCGAGTACGGGTCACGCTGCTTGCCGTTGGCGGCGAACGTGGAGTAGGCGCCCGCCATGCGGATCGCGCTGGGGCTGGAGATACCGAGCGAGAAGGACGGGACGTTGGCCTTGACCAGGCTGCTTTCCCGCAGGCCGGCGGTGACCGCGGCATCACGCACGGTCTCGATGCCGATGTCCATGCCCAGCTGGGCGAACGGCGAGTTGGCCGAGTGGATCATGGCTTCGCGCAGCGTGATGTCCTTGTAGGACTCCCCGCCGTCATTGGTCTGCAGCCATTCCTCGTTCTTCTCGTTGCGCCAGACGACGCCGTCATACTTCCTGATCTTGAGCTTGTTGGCCCCGTTGTACTTGCTCGTGTCGGGATCGACGCGGGTGCGGGTCGCGTCGGTCTGGTCGGGTCCGAGCTTGGGATCGCGGATACCGTCCCTCATGGCCGCGGCGAGGACGAAGGGCTTGAACGTCGATCCGACCTGCGCACCGGTTTCGTCGGCGTTGTTGGTGAAGTGCTTGGTCGCGTCCTGGCCACCGTAGATGGCGACGATCGCGCCGGTGTTCGGGTCCACCGAGGCACCGCCGAACTGGACGTGGGTGTCCTTGTCCGGGCGCTTCTTGGGATCGATGTTCTTGTTGTAGACGGCCTTGACCGCGTTCTCGAGCGCCTTGATCCGGTTCTTGTCGAAGGTCGTGCGGATCTCGTAGCCGCCCTTGGACAGGTCGTCGGCCGTGATGCCCTCGTCGTTGCTGTTGACGAAGTTGGCCTTGGCCAGATCGACGAGATAGCCGACCTGACCGCTCAGCTGGGCGTTCTTCTGCGGCTTCTCAACCTTGGGGAAGGTCTTGAAGGTGGCGCGCTTCGCGGCGTCGAGATGGCCGTCCTTGACCATCTCGTCGAGGATCCACGTCCAGCGCTTGGTGGCGCGCTCGGTGTTCGCCTGCGGGGTGGCCGCGGCGTCGATCGACGTGGCGCCGGACGGGTCGTAGTACGTGGCGCCCTTCAGAAGCGAGGCGAGGAAGGCGCACTGGCTGGCGTTGAGCTTCTTGGCGTCCACGCCGAAATAGGTGCGCGCGGCGGCCTGAAGTCCGTAGGCACCCCGTCCGTAGTACGAGGTGTTCAGGTAGCCGGCCATGATCTCTTCCTTGGTGAGATCGGCGCCCGCCCGCATCGAGATGAACAGCTCCTTGACCTTGCGGGTCAGGGTCTGCTCCTGGTTCAGCATGGCGTTCTTCACGTACTGCTGGGTGATCGTGGACCCACCCTGGGTCTGCTCGCCCTTCGCCATGTTGACGACGGCGCGGGCGATACCCATCGGATCGATGCCCGAGTCCGTCTCGAAGGTCTTGTTCTCCGCCGAGATCACCGCGTAGCGCATGTCCGCCGGGATCTCCTCGAACTCGAGGACCTGACGGTTGATCTCGCCACCCGTGGCGGCCATCTGGCTGCCGTCGGCGTAGTAGTAGACGTTGTTCTGGGCTGTCGATGCCTTGTTCGGGTCGGGTACGACCACCATCGCGTACGCGATGGTCCCCGCCGCCATCAGACTGCCGACGAAGGCCAGGGACAGCCCCGTCACGAGCTTCCATGACGGCACCCAGCGCCGCCAGCCGTACTTGTTGTGGCGGGGATAGTCGATCAGCCGCGGCTTGCCGGGATCGCCGCCCCGGCCGCGGCCGGGATCACCCTGACCGCCACCACCACCGCCACGGCGACCGCCGCCGTGGCCTCCGTAACCCGCTCCGCCGCCCTCGGCGGCCCTGCGGCGCCCGCCACGCTGTGCGGCGCGCCGGGCCTCGGCACGCCCGCCGTACGCCCCTTCCCGCCCGTGGGCGTCGGAAGGGGATCCGGTACTGGCATCCCCGTAAGGGGCTGCGCGACGGCCGGAAGGCTGCTGGGCTGCGCGCCTGGCCGCGGCACGTCCGCCACCCTGCGGCTGTGGCGGTTTGCGACGGTGCTCGCTCATCGAACGACTACTCCTCGGGCAGGCATACATGCCTGGAAGCGGTAGTTGAGATCCGGTCCCCCCGCATTGGATACGGACGAACCCGCTCCGGGGCTCATCCGCAATGCATCCAGGAGGAGGACGTTCAACGGTGCCCCTCGGTTCCCGGTGGTCTGCATGTCGCACAGACTACGCATGCACAGAACACACTTAATCGGGAAATTCACCCCTAAACCGGCAGCGCCATTGCTGCGAATTGACTATGTGACGCCGGTCACGAGTACCCCACTTGTCGCAGCAGCGACTACGGCCCTATCGTCTGGATGTATCGAGTCGATACATCAGCACGGCATAGAAGTCCGGGAAGGCGGAGGAGGCGGTCGGTGAGCAGACGTTCCGGCATCCTCGAGTTCGCCGTACTCGGCCTGCTCCGTGAAGCTCCGATGCACGGGTACGAGCTGCGCAAGCGGCTCAACACATCACTGGGGATCTTCCGGGCCTTCAGCTACGGAACCCTTTACCCCTGTCTCAAGACTCTGGTCGCCAACGGCTGGTTGATCGAGGAGCCGGGCAGTGCCCCTGAGGACGCGCTGGCCGCGTCGCTGGCGGGGCGCCGAGCCAAGATCGTGTACCGCCTGACGGCCGAGGGCAAGGAGCACTTCGAGGAGCTCCTCTCCCACACCGGCCCCGACGCCTGGGAGGACGAGCACTTCGCGGCCCGTTTCGCCTTTTTCGGGCAGACGGAACGTGACGTCCGGATGCGGGTGCTGGAGGGCAGGCGCAGCCGGCTGGAGGAGCGGCTGGAGAAGATGCGCGCCTCCCTCGTCCGTACGCGCGAGCGCCTCGACGACTACACGCTTGAGCTCCAGCGCCACGGAATGGAGTCCGTGGAGCGCGAGGTGCGCTGGCTGAACGAGCTCATCGAGAGCGAGCGGGCGGGACGGGACCAGCGCCGGTCCCCTTCCGGTGACGACGCTCGGCAGGACACCACATCTGGAGAGACGGGCGGCCTGCCCCGGCACCGGGGCGCAGCGCCCCCCGAGGGGAGCCCTTCCGGGTCCTCCGACCAGCCGGATCCGTCCGATGACACCACCAAGTGAAACCCCGCAGACACGCAGGGTTTCGTACGAGAACAAACAGGGAGCAACCGGAATGGGTTCGGTTCGCGTAGCCATCGTCGGCGTGGGCAACTGCGCCGCTTCGCTCGTGCAGGGCGTCGAGTACTACAAGGATGCCGATCCGGCCGCCAAGGTGCCGGGTCTCATGCATGTCCAGTTCGGCGACTACCACGTCCGCGACGTCGAGTTCGTGGCAGCCTTCGACGTCGACGCGAAGAAGGTCGGCCTCGACCTCGCGGACGCCATCGGTGCCAGTGAGAACAACACCATCAAGATCTGCGACGTGCCGACCACGGGTGTGCAGGTCCAGCGCGGCCACACGTTCGACGGTCTGGGCAAGTACTACCGCGAGACCATCGAGGAGTCCGCCGAGGCCCCCGTCGACGTCGTCCAGGTCCTCAAGGACCAGCAGGTCGACGTGCTCGTCTGCTACCTGCCGGTGGGCTCCGAGGACGCCGCGAAGTACTACGCGCAGTGCGCCATCGACGCCAAGGTCGCCTTCGTGAACGCGCTCCCGGTCTTCATCGCCGGCACCAAGGAGTGGGCGGACAAGTTCACCGAGGCCGGCGTCCCGATCGTCGGTGACGACATCAAGTCGCAGGTCGGCGCCACCATCACGCACCGCGTCATGGCGAAGCTGTTCGAGGACCGGGGTGTCATCCTCGACCGCACCATGCAGCTGAACGTCGGCGGCAACATGGACTTCAAGAACATGCTCGAGCGCGAGCGCCTGGAGTCCAAGAAGATCTCCAAGACCCAGGCCGTCACCTCCCAGATCCCCGACCGGGAGCTCGGTGAGAAGAACGTCCACATCGGCCCGTCGGACTACGTGGCCTGGCTCGACGACCGCAAGTGGGCCTATGTGCGCCTCGAGGGCCGCGCGTTCGGCGACGTCCCGCTGAACCTTGAGTACAAGCTCGAGGTCTGGGACTCCCCGAACTCGGCCGGTGTCATCATCGACGCCGTGCGTGCGGCGAAGATCGCCAAGGACCGCGGCATCGGCGGCCCGATCCTGTCCGCGTCCTCGTACTTCATGAAGTCCCCGCCGGTCCAGTACTTCGACGACGAGGCCCGCGAGAACGTCGAGAAGTTCATCAAGGGTGAGGTCGAGCGCTAAGCGCCCGACGAACACCGTCCCTCGTGGACATCTGAGGGTCCCCGTGGCATCTGCCCGGGGACCCTCTTCCTGTGTGACGCTTGCGCACATGCCTGTCGTACGTGATCTGCGCGTACTCCTGCGCCTGTCCGACTTCCGCCGCCTGCTGACGGTACGGCTTCTCTCGCAGTCGGCCGACGGGGTCTATCAGGTCGCGCTCGCCGCCTATGTCGTGTTCTCTCCCGAGAGGCAGACCTCACCGGCCGCGATCGCTTCGGCGATGGCCGTGCTGCTGCTGCCGTACTCGCTCGTCGGCCCCTTCGCCGGAGTTCTTCTGGACCGCTGGCAGCGCCGCCAGGTCTTCCTCTACGGCAATGTGCTGCGGGCCGGACTCGCTGCCGTCACCGCACTGCTGATCGTCGCGGCACTCCCCGACTGGCTCTTCTACGCCTCGGCTCTCTGTGTGACAGCCATCAACCGCTTCATCCTGGCGGGACTGTCCGCTTCACTCCCCCGTGTGGTCGACGAGGACCGGCTCGTGATGGCCAACTCCGTATCGCCGACCGCGGGGACGCTCGCCGCGACAGCCGGCGGCGGACTCGCCTTCGCCGTACGGGTGGTGGCCGCCGACTCCGACGCCGCGGTCGTCCTCCTGGGCGCCATCCTGTATCTCTGCGCCGGCCTCGCCGCGCTGCGGATGGCCCGTGAGCTCCTCGGCCCGGATCCCGAACAGGTCACATCGCGCCCGTCCACGGCCCTGAAGTCGACGGCTCGCGGCCTTGTCGGCGGACTCCGCCATCTCGCCCGGCGCCCGGCCGCCGCACGGGCACTCGCGTCGATGAGCCTGCTGCGTTTCTGCTACGGCGCACTGACCGTGATGGTCCTGACGCTGTGCCGGCACGCCTGGTCAACCACCGAGAAGGAGGGCTTGACCCTGCTCGGGCTGGCCGTAGGAGTCTCAGGAGCCGGATTCCTCACCGCGGCCGTCGTCACGCCCTGGGCGGTGGACCGCCTCGGGCCGTTCGGCTGGATGGCGGTGTGCGCGGGAGCTGCGGCGATCCTCGAGCCGGCGCTAGGTCTGGCGTTCGCTCCCGCACCGATGCTCGTCGCCGCGTTCATTCTGGGAGTGGTCACCCAGGGATCGAAGATCGCCACGGACACGGTCGTTCAGACGACCGTCGATGACGCTTTCCGCGGGCGCGTCTTCTCCCTCTACGACATGCTCTTCAACGTCGCCTTCGTCGGTGCTGTCGGCGTGGCGGCGCTGATACTGCCTCCGGACGGCAGATCCGTCCCTCTCGTCATTCTGGTGGCCGTGCTCTACGGCACCGTCGCGCTGGCCATGACCCACTGGCGCAGGGGCTGATGTTTCACGTGAAACATCAGCCCCTCACTGCCTACGGCCACGCGGCACCACGATGTTTCACGTGAAACATGACCACGACCGATGAGCGCTCCGCCCTGGATCAGTCCTGCGCGGCCCACCACTCCTTGAGCGCCGCGACGGCCGCTTCATGCTCCAGAGGCCCGTGCTCCAGCCGCAGCTCCAGCAGCGCCTTGTAGGCCTTGCCCACCACGGGGCCGGGACCCACGCCGAGGATCTCCATGATCTGGTTGCCATCGAGGTCCGGACGGATGGAGTCCAGCTCCTCCTGCCCCTTCAGCTGGGCGATGCGCTCCTCAAGCCCGTCGTAGGCGCGGGAGAGGGCATTCGCCTTCCGCTTGTTCCGCGTGGTGCAGTCCGAGCGGGTCAGCTTGTGCAGCCGCTCCAGCAAGGGGCCGGCGTCACGCACATAGCGCCGCACCGCGGAGTCGGTCCACTCGCCGTCGCCGTAGCCGTGGAACCTCAGATGAAGCTCCACAAGCCGGGCGATGTCCTTGACCATGTCATTGGAGTACTTGAGCGCCGTCAGCCGCTTCTTGGTCATCTTGGCGCCCACCACCTCGTGGTGGTGGAAGGAGACCCGGCCGTCGGACTCGAATCGCCGCGTCCTGGGCTTGCCGATGTCGTGGATCAGCGCGGCGATGCGCAGAACGACGTCCGGTCCTTCGTCTTCCAGGTCGATGGCCTGGTCCAGCACGGTCAGTGAGTGCTCGTACACATCCTTGTGACGGTGGTGCTCGTCGCTCTCCAGCCGCAGTGCGGGCAGCTCGGGAAAGAAGTGCCCGGCAAGGCCGGTGTCGACGAGAAGCCCCAGGCCCTTCCTCGGGTGCGACGCAAGGATGAGCTTGTTGAACTCGTCACGGATGCGTTCCGCGGAGACGATCTCGATCCGATCCGCCATGTCCTTCATGGCACTGACGACCTCGGGGGCCACCTCGAAGTCCAGCTGAGCGGCGAACCGCGCGGCCCGCAGCATACGCAGCGGATCGTCGGAGAACGACTCCTCGGGGGTCCCGGGAGTGCGCAGCACCCGGGCAGCGAGATCCGCGAGGCCACCGTACGGGTCGACGAACTCCTTCTGCGGGAGTGCGACCGCCATCGCATTCACGGTGAAGTCCCGACGGACGAGGTCCTCCTCGATGGATTCGCCGTACGACACCTCGGGCTTGCGCGAGGTCCGGTCGTACGCCTCGGAACGATAGGTCGTGACCTCGATCTGAAAGCGCTGGACCGCGTCCCCGACACGGGCGTCCTTCTGGCATCCGACGGTGCCGAACGCGATCCCCACATCCCATACCGAATCCGCCCACGGCCGGACGATCTTCAGCACATCCTCGGGGCGGGCGTCCGTCGTGAAGTCGAGATCGTTGCCGAGCCGCCCCAGCAGTGCGTCCCGGACCGATCCGCCGACCAGGGCGAGAGTGAAGCCAGCCTGCTGGAAACGGCGGGCAAGCTCGTCGGCGACAGGGGACACCCGCAGCAGTTCGCTGACCGCGCGGTGCTGCACAAGACTCAGTGCAGTGGGGTTGTCTTCGTTGGCGTTCGGCACAACAGAAGAGGGTACGTGCCCGCACAGATCAGGGCTTCCCGGTTTCCCGAGCCATCGCCGCCCGGCCGATCATGTGGCGCAGTCCGCGGCACTTCGTCACAGCGCACCTCGTTACCATGCCTGGACACAGCTAGAGCTGTGGACCCCCAAGGCAACAGACGACAAGGGACGGACGGGCACGTGGCCGAGGCGGCAGAATTCCAGGGGATGGGTACCTCTCCTGCCCGCCGGTGGCTGCGGCGTACAGCCGCCCTCCTCGCGGGAGCACCGCTTCTGGCCGCACTCATGTACGTACCTGCGGCCCCGTCCGCAGCTGCCGATACGAGTGCCGTCCACTCCGCCTCCAGTGCCGCTGACTCCTCCACCGTCGATGTGTCCTTGGACACCTTGTCTCCGAGCGCCCCTGTGAAGGACGACACGCTCACCATCACAGGCACGGTGACCAACAAGGGCAAGGAAACAGTCACCGGGGCCGAAGTCGATCTGCTGGTGGGCCCGCGCCTCGCCGCACGCTCCGAGATCGACGACGCGGCCAAGGGCGACGACTACACACCGGGGAGGGACGGGGAAAAGCTGGGTGCTCCCTACACCGTCCCGCTCCGTCCGCTGGGCCCGGGGCTGAGTACGAACTTCTCCCTGACCGTCCCGGTGGGCAAGCTCGGGCTCGACGAGGACGAGCCCGGGGTGTACCAGCTCGGGGTGACGCTCTCCGGACGGACCTCCAGCAAGCCGTACGACCAGGTGATGGGCGTGGAGCGGACCTTCCTGCCCTGGCAGCCGGAGGGTGTGGAGAAGAAGACCCAGGTCGCCTTTCTCTGGCCGCTCATTTCCTCGACGCGTCTGTCCGCCGAGACCGGCTCCGACGAACGGCAGACCCCGCTCTTCGAAAACGACACCCTGGCCGCGGAGCTCGCCCCCGGCGGCCGGCTCGACCAGCTCGTCTCCCTGGGCAGCGAGCTTCCCGTGACCTGGGTCATCGACCCCGACCTGCTGGCGACGGTCGATGCGATGACCCGGGACTACAACGTCAGAAACGGGTCCGGCGACCCCATCCCGGGCCGCAACCAGGCCGCGGCCAAGAGGTGGCTGAGTTCGGTCGAGAAGGCGGTACAGGGTCGGAAGGTCGTCGCGCTTCCGTTCGGTGACCCCGATCTGGCCTCCCTCGCCCACCGGGGGAAGGACGTCTCCGGGTCCCTCAGCCAGCTCCAGCCCGCCACGGCAGTCGCCGAGACCACCGTCGAGACGATCCTGCACATGAAGCCCTCGACCGACTTCGCATGGCCCGTGGAGGGAGCGATCGACCCGTCGATCGTGGACGTGGCGACCTCGGCCGGCGCAGACAAGATCATCTCCCGTAGCGACAGCTTCCGGGAGACGGTGTCCTACACACCGTCCTCCGCCCGGCCGATCGGAGGCGGTACGACCGCGGTCGTCGCGGACGACCGGCTCTCCACGGCCTTCCAGGGCGACATGTACAACAGCAACGACTCGACCCTCGCGGTCCAGGAGTTTCTGGCGCAGACGCTCTCCCTGACCCTGCAGACCCCGCACAAGCAGCGCACCATCGTGGTGGCGCCCCAGCGGATGCCCACGGCTTCGCAGGCCCAGACGATGGCCGCCGCCCTGCAGGCCCTCTCGGGTCAGCGCTGGACGCAGCCCGTCGACCTCATCACCGCGGCCGCCGCCAAGCCGGACCCCGACGCGACCACCAAGGTGCCGCCGGCGTCGCGCTACCCGGGCAAGCTCCGCACGCAGGAACTGCCCGTCCAGACCTTCCAGGACATCCGGACCACACAGGAGACCCTGAACAACTTCAAGGTCATCCTCACCGCCCCGGACCGGGTGGTCACTCCCTTCGGCAACGCACTCGACCGGGAGATGTCCACGTCCTGGCGGGGCAGGGCGGCCTCGGCAGCCGACTACCGGCGTGGAGTGCAGGCCTTCCTGGAGGACCTCACCACGCAGGTCCGGCTGTTCCAGAAGTCGGCCGTGACCCTCTCGGGCCGCAGCGCCACGATCCCGGTCACGGTGCAGAACAAGCTGGTCCAGGAGGTCGACCACCTGGTTCTGCGACTGAAATCCTCGAACCCCACCCGGCTCAAGCTCAACGACCGCAGCGATGTCGCCGAGCAGCGGATCAAGATCGACGGCGGGCACAGCCAGTCGGTGAAATTCGCCGCCGCGGCCAATGCCAACGGGCCGGTCGAGGTGACGGCTCAGCTGTACACCGAGGACGGAATGCCGTACGGGGACCCGATGACCTTCACGGTCAAGGTCTCCGAGGTCACCCCGACCGTGATGCTTGTCATCGCGGGCGGCGTACTGTTGCTCGTCCTCGCGGGCATCAGGATGTACACCCAGCGCAAGCGCGCTGCGGCCCGCGAAGTGTCCACCGAAGCTGATGCGGGCGACAGCGCCGAGCAGCAGCCGAGTGACCCGGCGCCGGACACCCGTCCGGAAAGCGGGAACCCGTCGGACACGGGTGAGAAGGTGGACCATTGAGCGATGTCGTGGCCGGTCGGCCGGGGACGATGAGGTGGGGTAACCGATGAACGCGCCGTACGACGGTGACCGCACGGAGGGCACGGGCAGCACCCCCGCGCCACCCGTCGGCTCCGAGTACCCCTCGCCCGGCCCCGGGAGAGGGGAGCAGCCCGCGGCGGGCCACGTGCCCCAGCCGTCGCCCGAGCCCACCCCGGACCCGTACGTGCAGGACGCCTATGCGCACGATCCCTACCGGTCCCGGGACCTCTCCGCCCAGGACCCCGTGTCGGAGGCGCTCTACGACCGCGCCGCGCACCCGCCTCCGCCTCCCGGCTATTACCAGCAGCCCCAGCCCCTCTACCAGCAGCCTCCCGCCCAGCAGTACGCACCCGACCCGCAGATCTGGGCGCAGACCCCGGCCCCGGAGCCGGACGGTCCGTCGCGCCGGCTGCCTTACGGGGACGACAACCGCACCGTCCAGTTCACGGGCGTCGACGACCTGGTGACCCGGGCGGGCGAGGACGGGACGGAACCGGACGCCTTCGCCCATCTCTACCGCGACCAGCAGGGCTCCGTCCCTGCCCAGGACGAGACGGAGCAGCAGCCCACCCCGGCTCCCGCGCCCGGACGAACAGGGGGCCGGGCTGCCGGACTGCTCAAGTCCAGTGCCGTGATGGCAGCGGGCACCCTGGTGTCGCGTCTCACCGGCTTCGTCCGCAGCCTTGTGATCACCGGCGCCCTCGGTGCCGCCCTGCTCGGTGACGCCTTCACCGTCGCCTACACACTGCCGACGATGATCTACATCCTCACGGTCGGCGGTGGTCTCAACTCCGTCTTCGTGCCACAGCTCGTCCGCGCCATGAAGAACGACGACGACGGCGGCGAGGCCTACGCCAACCGGCTGCTGACCCTGGTCATGGTGACCCTCGGCGCGATCGTCGTCCTCGCCGTGTTCGGAGCGCCTCTGCTGATCGCGGCCATGTCGCCCACGATCGCGGGCGACCCGCCGGCGAACAGCGTCGCGGTCACCTTCGCCCGCTACTGCCTGCCCACGATCTTCTTCATGGGCGTGCACGTGGTGATGGGCCAGATCCTCAACGCCCGCGGCAAGTTCGGCGCGATGATGTGGACGCCGGTCCTCAACAACATCGTGATGATCTCGACCTTCGGCCTGTTCATCTGGGTCTACGGCACCTCTGCCGAATCCCAGATGAGCGTGCAGACCATCCCGCCGGAGGGCGTACGGCTGCTGGGCATCGGGACGCTGCTCGGTCTGGTCGTCCAGGCCCTGGCGATGATCCCCTACCTCCGCGAGACGGGCTTCCGCTTCCGCCCCCGCTTCGACTGGAAGGGCAAGGGCCTCGGCAAGACGGTGAAGCTCGCCAAGTGGACCGTTCTGTTCGTCCTGGCGAACCAGGCCGGCGTGCTCGTGGTGACCCAGCTCTCCACCGCCGCCGGTGCGGCGTCCGGCAAGGACGGCGCCGGCTTCCTCGCCTACTCCAACGCACAGCTCATCTGGGGCATGCCGCAGGCCATCATCACCGTGTCGGTCATGGCGGCCCTGCTGCCCCGGATCTCCCGGGCCGCGCACGACCAGGACACCGGTGCCGTGCGCGACGACATCTCGCAGGGGCTGCGGAACTCCGCCGTCGCGATCGTCCCGGTCGCCTTCGCGTTCCTGGCGCTGGGCGTTCCGATGTGCACGCTGCTGTACGCGTCCGCCGGTGCGGAGGCCGCCCGGTCCATGGGCTTCATCCTCATGGCCTTCGGTCTGGGGCTGATCCCCTTCTCGGTCCAGTACGTGGTGCTGCGGGGCTTCTACGCCTACGAGGACACCCGAACGCCGTTCTACAACACGGTCATCGTGGCGGCGGTGAACGCGGCGGCGTCGGCGGTCTGCTACCTCGTCCTCCCGCCCCAGTGGGCCGTGGTGGGCATGGCGGCCTCCTACGGGCTCGCCTACGCGGTCGGCGTGGGTGTCGCCTGGCGCCGGCTGAGCAGCAGACTGGGCGGGAATCTGGACGGCTCGCATGTGGTCCGCACCTACGCCCGGCTCAGCCTGGCGTCCCTCCCCGGCGCCTTCGCCGGGGGTGCGGCAGGCTTCATGCTGCTCAGGGCACTGGGAGACGGCGCCCTGGGGTCGCTGGTCGCGCTGATCGTCGGTGGAGTGGTCCTGCTCGGAATCTTCTCCGTCGCGGCGAGGAAGATGCGGATCGAGGAGCTCAACGCCATGGTCGGTATGGTGCGCGGACGACTCGGCCGCTAGAACGGTCCACTTCGCGCACAACCATCGTCCACCACCGTGTGTCGTGCATAGCACCGGACTGTGGGCACAATTGGCATGGCTGTTGGATATGGCGCAACGGATGGGGAGGCAGGGAACGACGGTGGCGGAACGTAGCACGGCTGCCGTCGACGTGGCCGACAACAGCGGTGACGACCCGCTGGCCGCCAAGGCGGACAAGGCCACGACCGACGGGGTGGCGCAAGCCGATGACATGGCGGACAAGAGCGCCGAGGACAGGGGCAGCGAGCGCGAGAGCGGCGAGCAGCCCACCATGACGACGCCCGACTTGCACAGCGGACACAGACTCGCCAAACGCTACCGGCTCGAGGAATGCGTCACCCGTCTGGACGGATTCAGCAGCTGGCGTGCGGTCGACGAGAAACTGCGCCGTGCCGTCGGCGTCCATCTCCTGCCCGCCGACCATCCCCGCGCCCGTTCCGTACTGGCCGCTGCGCGTTCATCGGCTCTCCTGGGCGACCCGCGTTTCGTGCAGGTCCTGGACGCCGTGGAGGAGGACGACGTTGTCTACGTCGTCCATGAGTGGCTGCCCGACGCCACCGAACTCTCTGCGCTGCTGACGACCGCGCCGATGGACGCCCACGACGCCTATCAGCTGGTCAGCCAGCTCTCCCAGGCCATGGCGGCCGCGCACCGTGAGGGCCTTGCCCATCTGCGGCTGACCCCCAACTCGGTCCTGCGCAGCTCCACCGGCCAGTACCGCATCCGCGGGCTGGCCGTGAACGCGGCGCTGCGCGGTATCAGTACGGACCGGCCGCAGCGCACCGACACCGAGGCCATCGGTGCCCTGCTCTACGCGGCCCTGACCCAGCGGTGGCCCTACGAGACCGACGCCTACGGTCTCTCCGGACTCCCCAAGGGCGTTGGGCTCATCGCCCCGGACCAGGTCCGCGCCGGTGTCCACCGCGGGCTCTCGGAACTGGCCATGCGGGCGCTGATCAACGACGGTGCGACGGCGTCCCGGCAGGAGCAGCCCTGCACCACCCCGGACGAGCTCGCCAAGGCCGTCGCGGAGATGCCCCGTATCCGGCCTCCGGAGCCCGCCTTCACGCCGCCTCCGGAGTACCAGCGCACCACGTACCAGCAGGGCACCTACGGCCGTCCGGGAGCCCGCCCGGGGGCCGCGGCCACGCAGCCGGTTCCGGCACCTCCCGCACCGCTGGAGAGCCGTACCGGCAAGGTACTGAAGTGGACCGTGGCCGCCCTGCTCATCGCCGCCCTCGGTCTCGGCAGCTGGCAGATCGCCGACAAGTTGCTCGACCGCAACAAGGCGGAACCCGAGAACCCGGGCAGCAGTCAGACCACCGACGAGAGCCAGGACGACAAGCCGAAGTCGCCGGTGCCGCTGGCCATCAAGGACGCGGAGGAGTACGCCCCGGACGGCTCGCCGCAGAATGCCGCCGACGTCGACAAGTCCTTCGACAACGATCCCTCCTCGTACTGGCGCACCAAGTACTACCTCGACGGTCCCGATCTGGAGCCGTCGATCAAGAAGGGCGTCGGGATCGTCTACGACCTCGGCGACGCCAAGGACGTCTCCGCCGCCTCGATAGCGCTCCGCTACGGAGGGCCGCACACCAAGGTCTCGCTCTACGCCGTGGACTCCAAGTCGCCGTCCGGCTCCGTCGAGTCGATGCAGCAGATCGCCACGGTCCAGACCAACGACAAGACGGCCCAGCTGACGATGAAGAAGCCCGCACACAGCCGCTATGTGCTGCTGTGGATCACGGCCATGCCCTACTCCGGTCAGGACGGCCCGAGTGGAGCGGGCTACAAGCAAGCCATCACGGACGTGAAGTTCACCGGCTGACACGCTGACAGGTACCGAGACATGGGGAGGGGGCTCACCGTTGGACAGCGCCGCGCTCGGCGATGCAACCGACATGGAACTCCTTGAGCTCCATGTCGCCGGCAACCCGGATGCCTTCGGCGAGCTCGTCCGCCGCCATCGCGACCGGCTCTGGGCCGTTGCCCTGCGCACGCTGGGGGACCGGGAGGAGGCCGCGGACGCGGTGCAGGACGCCCTTGTCTCGGCTTTCCGGGCGGCCCATACGTTCCGCGGTCAGTCTGCTGTGACGACCTGGCTTCACCGCATCACCGTCAATGCCTGTCTCGACCGGGCCCGGAAAGCGGCCTCCCGCAAAACGTCGCCGGTCGATGACACCGAGCGTCTGGAGCAGCTCCTCGAGCCCCATGAGTCTGCCGAGGCACCCGCGGAACGCCAGGACCTCCACCGTGAGCTCCTGGCCGCACTGGCCAGACTTCCGGCCGATCAGCGGGCCGCCCTGGTACTCGTCGATATGCAGGGCTACCCGGTGGCGGAGGCCGCACAGATGCTGGACGTGCCCACGGGCACGGTGAAGAGCCGCTGTGCGCGCGGCCGGGCGCGGCTGCTCCCCATGCTCACTCATCTACGCAGCGACACCGGGGATAGCGGCGATTCCCACGGCGGAAGGAACCGGACGCCGGGGACATCCGTCCCACCGGCGATGGGACCGAAGGATGCAGGGCCAAGTGATCCTGCCGGGGTGAAGGGCGGAGGTGGGCGCGCGTGACCTCCACGACCGGCACGGCTGAGCACCCGGAAGTCTCGGAGATCGCCGATCTCACCGAGGGCCTCCTGTCGCCGTCCCGCCAGGCCGCGGTCAAGGACCACCTGGAGGGCTGTTCGCTGTGCTCCGAGGTCCGGGAGTCCCTGGAGGAGATCCGCGGCCTTCTCGGCACGCTCCCGGAATCTCAGCGCATGCCGGACGACATCGCCGAACGCATCGATGCCGCGCTCGCCGCCGAGGCACTGCTCAGCGCGACCACGCCACAGGAGGGGGCGCAGGACGAGCCGGAGCATGTTTCACGTGAAACATCGGCGGTCCCCCCACACCACGGCGCAACCGGTCCTGCCGATCGCCCGGTCGGACGGGCGCGTGCGGCCACAGGCCCCGGCCGGGATCGTCCCGGCCGCCGTCGTCGCCGGATCGCCGTCCTGGGCGCTGCACTGGGCATCACCGCCGCCGGGATAAGCGTTCTCCTCCTCCGCTCCGTCGGGATGCAGAGCGACAACGCCGAGAAGACCCAGAGCCAGGTCAGCGCCGGCGATTCCACCGGTGACGCGCTTTCCGAGAGCACTCTCGCGACGCGGGTGCACCGACTGCTGGCCACGACTGTCTCGACGCAGGAAGCCTCGCCGGGCGGAACCAAGCCGGCTCCCCGTATGCAGCCGATGCGCACCCCTGAGAGCGAGGCTGTGCCCGCCTGTATCCAGAGGGGCACCGGCCGCAGCGAGCCGGCCATCGCGATGGAGCAGGGCACCTACGCCGGAACCAAGGCCATCCTCGTGGTTCTGCCGCACCCCGGCGATGAGACCCAGGTGCAGGCGTATGTGGTCGACGCGTCATGCGTCGAGACTGCACCGTCAGGCAAGGGGAAGCTCCTCCTCACGCATGCCTACCCTCGCCCCTGAGAGACCGGATGTCTCCGGAAACGGTCGACGTGGCGCTCGGAGCTCGCGGGAATGCCTGCCCCTTAGGATCCGTTGGGTGGGGTGAGAGTCCGTGAAGGCGCCCCTTAGGCAGCAGGCAGTCCCCAGAGACGAGGAAGTAACCCGTGAGCGACGTCCGTAACGTGATCATCATCGGCTCCGGGCCGGCCGGCTACACCGCGGCGCTGTACACGGCCCGCGCGTCGCTGAAGCCGCTGGTGTTCGAAGGCGCCGTCACCGCTGGTGGTGCGCTGATGAACACCACCGAGGTGGAGAACTTCCCCGGTTTCCGCGACGGCATCATGGGACCGGACCTGATGGACAACATGCGGGCGCAGGCCGAGCGCTTCGGCGCCGAACTCATCCCGGACGACGTTATCGCCGTGGATCTCACGGGTGACATCAAGACCGTCACGGACACCGCGGGGACGGTGCACCACGCCAAGGCCGTCATCGTCACGACGGGCTCCCAGCACCGCAAGCTCGGTCTGCCGAACGAGGACGCTCTGTCCGGTCGTGGCGTGTCCTGGTGTGCGACCTGCGACGGCTTCTTCTTCAAGGACCAGGACATCGCCGTCGTCGGTGGCGGTGACACGGCCATGGAGGAAGCCACCTTCCTGTCCCGCTTCGCCAAGTCCGTGACGATCGTCCACCGTCGTGACAGCCTCCGGGCCTCCAAGGCGATGCAGGAGCGCGCGTTCGCCGACCCGAAGATCAAGTTCGCCTGGAACAGCGAGGTGGCCGAGATCCACGGCGACCAGAAGCTCTCCGGTCTGACCCTGCGCAACACCCAGACCTGCGAGACCTCCGAGCTCCCCGTGACCGGCCTGTTCATCGCCGTCGGCCACGACCCGCGCACCGAGCTCTTCAAGGGGCTGCTGGAGCTGGACGAGGAGGGCTATCTGAAGGTCGACGCGCCGTCCACCCGCACCAACCTCGCCGGTGTCTTCGGCGCCGGTGACGTGGTGGACCACACCTACCGCCAGGCGATCACCGCCGCCGGCACGGGCTGCTCGGCCGCTCTGGACGCGGAGCGCTTCCTCGCCGCTCTGGCGGACGAGGACAAGGCCGCTGCCGCGGTTACCGCCTGACCGCGTGGAGACGGCCTGACCTCATGGTGAGGCCCGCCCCCACCGTCCAGACGACTTCCTGTCCCACACCCCACACCCCCGCAAAGTAAGGAGGCCACCGTGGCCCTGAAGACTGTGACCGACGCCAACTTCGACGAGGAAGTCCTCAAGAGCGACAAGCCTGTGCTCGTGGACTTCTGGGCCGAGTGGTGCGGTCCGTGCCGCCAGATCGCCCCGTCGCTGGAGGCCATCGCGGCCGAGCACGGCGACAAGATCGAGATCGTCAAGCTCAACATCGACCAGAACCCGGCCACGGCAGCCAAGTACGGCGTCATGTCCATTCCGACCCTCAACGTCTACCAGAGCGGTGAGGTCGTTCAGACCATCGTCGGTGCCAAGCCGAAGTCCCTGCTTCTCCGCGAGCTGGACTCCTTCATCAACGATGAGGTCTCCCAGGCCTGACACAAGGCGTCTGTTTCACGTGAAACACGTATGGGCCGGCCCCTGAGGGCCGGCCCATACGCCTTTGTCAGCCATGTTCAGAAACCGCTCGAGGCCTTACAGCGGCCTCAGCGCCGGTTCCTTCTGAACGGCCCCCAGAAGCCGGTCCAGCGCCAGCTCCACGTCTTCCTTCCACGAGAGCGTGGTACGCAGCTCCAGCCTCAACCGCGGATGTGCGGGATGCGGACGGACGGTCTTGAAGCCCACCGCCAAGAGATGATCGGCGGGGAGCATACAAGCCGGCTCAGACCAGCGGGCATCCCCGAACGCCTCGATCGCCTTGAAGCCCCGGCGCAGGAGATCCTTGGCAACGGTCTGCACCATCACCCGCCCAAGCCCCTGCCCCTGGTACCCCGGCATGATCCAGGCGGTCATCAGCTGCACGGCGTCCGGTGAGACAGGGCTCGTGGGAAACGCCGTGGACCGCGGGACATAGGCGGGCGGCGCATAGAGCACAAACCCGACCGGCACCTCGTCCACATAGACGACGCGACCGCAGGACCCCCATTCCAGCAGAACGGCGGAGATCCAGGCTTCCTTTTCCAGCTCGGGTGTCCCGGCCTTTACTGCCGCTTCTCCGCTGACCGGATCAAGCTCCCAGAAGACACACGCTCGGCAGCGCTTGGGGAGGTCTGAAAGGTTGTCCAGGGTGAGCGGTACGAGCCGACGCCCCATGAAGGCTGCTCCTCACTTGCTTCGACTGCCGCACCAAGGGCAGCGGACAACGCACTCCGTTCCCGTAGCAGGCTGCCGATGAACCCACCGACCGCACCAATGCCCAGGCCGGCTGTCAGTAGCTGGCTACGGCTCACCGATCGCATCGCTTACCTTCCTCTGAGATGGGTCAAGGTGGATGCGCCATACCAGAACGCATCGTATCCACCCAGCGAGGACACGCCTACCGTGAGACGGCAAAGGGCGGACCGTGTTCCGCCGACTGCCGGACACGATCCGCCCTGGTGGCCCCGCGAGGCCCAGGTCTTGGAGGGCTTAGGGAGTGTCGTCCTCCCCGGACTCCTCATCAAGACGTTTGTCCATGACTCGTCCCTCACCCGGGGCAAGAGTGCCGAGAATACGATCAAGATCCTCTATCGAGGCGAACTCAACGACGATCTTGCCCTTCTTCTGACCGAGGTCCACCTTGACCCGGGTCTCGAAGCGATCCGACAAGCGCGAGGCCAGATCGGTCAGTGCCGGGGTGACGCGGGTACCTGCCCGAGGCCCCTTGGGCTTCGGAGCGCTGGAGCGCGAACCCATCAGGGTCACGATCTCCTCGACCGCGCGCACCGACAGCCCTTCCGCCACAATGCGGTGCGCCAGCCGGTCCTGCTCTTCGGAGTCCTCCACGGACAGCAGAGCCCGGGCATGGCCGGCGGACAGCACACCCGCGGCCACACGGCGCTGTACCGGAGGCGAAAGACGCAGCAGACGCAGCGTGTTGGAAACCTGCGGACGCGAGCGGCCGATCCGGTCGGCCAGTTGATCGTGGGTGCAGTTGAAGTCCTTGATCAACTGCTCGTAGGCGTGTGCCTCCTCCAGCGGGTTCAGCTGAGCCCGGTGGAGGTTTTCCAGAAGGGCGTCCAAGAGGAGCTTCTCGTCCTCCGTGGCCCTGACGATCGCGGGAATGCGCTCCCACCCCGCCTCTCGGCAGGCCCGCCAGCGGCGCTCACCCATGATGAGCTCATAGCGTTCCGGACCCAGCTGCCGGACGACCACAGGCTGAAGAAGGCCGACTTCCCTGACGGACGTGACCAGCTCGGCCAGAGCGTCCTCGTCGAAAACCTCACGCGGCTGATGCGGGTTGGGCGTGATGGCATCCAGCGGCACCTCGGCGAAGTACGCCACGGCGGACGGGACGGCCTCGGGGAAGCGGTCCGGCTCGGGCTCGGCGGTGCGCTGCTCGGGAGCCAAGGGCCCCGGGGGCAGGCCGGCCACCTTGGCGGCGGGCACTCCACGCTCTGCCGTGAGCAGGGGCGCTGCCCCCGGAGTACCCGAACCCGTCCCCTCGGAGAGTCCCGTCTTCTCCTGTGGAGCAGTCGGGATCAGCGCGTTGAGCCCACGCCCGAGCCCTCTACGTCGCTCGCTCACTGGATCCCCTCCGACAAACTTTGCTGCTGGCTGTTCTGGCTGACCACATGAGCGGCCTGGGCGTCATAGTGAATCCCGACCCCTCGCAGGGCGATCTCACGTGCCGCCTCAAGATACGACAGCGAACCACTGGAACCCGGGTCGTAGGTGAGGACCGTCTGCCCGTAGCTGGGCGCCTCCGAAATCCGCACGGACCGCGGAATGCTCGTCCGGAGCACCTCATCACCGAAGTGGCTGCGGACCTCTTCCGCCACCTGCGAGGCCAGTCGTGTCCGGCCGTCGTACATGGTGAGCAGAATCGTCGAGACATGCAATGCCGGGTTGAGATGACCTCGCACCAGGTCGACATTGCGCAGGAGCTGGCCGAGCCCCTCCAGGGCGTAGTACTCACACTGGATGGGGATGAGCACTTCCGCACCGGCGACGAGCGCATTGACGGTCAGCAGACCGAGCGACGGCGGGCAGTCGATCAGGATGTAGTCCAGGGGCTGCTCATAGGCCTGGATCGCACGCTGAAGTCGGCTCTCCCGGGCCACCAGCGACACCAGTTCAATCTCCGCACCGGCGAGATCGATGGTGGCGGGGGCGCAGAAGAGTCCTTCAATGTCCGGGACGGGCTGGACCACATCGGAGAGCGGCTTGCTCTCCACCAGCACGTCATAGATCGAGGGGACTTCGGCATGGTGATCGATGCCCAGGGCTGTGGAGGCATTGCCCTGGGGATCCAGATCAATCACCAGAACACGACCACCGTGCAGGGCAAGGGACGCGGCAAGGTTGACCGTCGTGGTCGTCTTGCCTACGCCACCCTTCTGGTTGGCGACCACCATGACGCGTGTCTGTGCAGGTCGGGGAAGACCCTCACCGGCACGGCCCAGAGCCTCCACCGCCAGTTGGGCAGCACGACCAATAGGGGTGTCGTCCATCGGCGGCGGTGTTTCACGTGAAACATCCTCCCCCGCCGACTCGGTACGGGGACCAGGGACCGGATCGGTCATCGGTCCCGCGATGTTGGCGTCGGACCGCAAGGATTCACTCTCCTCGACTTCAGGCTCGGGATGAGCAGAGCCTGCCATGCTTTCGGGGTCGTGAACCAGCGCGCTGGGTGGTTCTGTGGAGAATTCCACCTCTGTGGACAAGCCCGTAGCCCTCACGAGGGGCTTGCGGTCGCGCGGTGTAGCTGCGCGACCGCGGCTGATGATTCCCTGCAGCAGTGAGCGACGTTTCACGTGAAACACGATGCACGCGCCACAGGGTCACATCGTTACGACACTCCGAAATGCGTACGTAAGGGGATCCGAGCCGAAGTGATCGGACGGATCGACTGGGAACAAGCCTCAACGACGGCGGCGGGTACGTCCCGTCCTGGCCGCCTTGGCTCGCTTGGCGGCGAACCGCACACCACCGGGACTCTCGCCGACCTCGACGCGCACCACGGTGGAGAGCGGATCAACGACCCCTTCCCCGACGTGCACGATGGAGGTCTCCACCACACCCAGCTTGCTCAGGGCCGCCCGGGCACTATCGAGCTCTTCCTGCGCGGTGTCTCCCTTGAGAGCGAGCATCTCTCCGTAGGGACGGAGCAGAGGGACACCCCAGCTTGCAAGCCGGTCCAGAGGAGCTACCGCCCGAGCCGTGACCACATGAACCTGCGGCAGCGTCCCGAGCATTTCCTCCGCTCGGCCTCGCACCACCGTCACATGGTCCAGCCCCAGCAGTTCGACGACCTCCTGGAGGAAGTTGGTGCGCCGGAGCAACGGCTCGAGGAGCGTGATCTTGAGATCGGGACGGACCAGTGCCAGGGGAATACCGGGAAGGCCGGCCCCGGAGCCCACATCGCAGACGGTGACCCCTTCCGGTACGACCTCGGACAGCACCGCGCAGTTCAGCAGGTGCCGCTCCCACAGCCGTGGCACTTCACGCGGACCGATCAGACCGCGCTTGACCCCCGCATCCGCGAGCAGCTCCGCGTACCGGACGGCCTCGGGAAAGAACTCACCGAACACCGTCCTTGCCTCTTGGGGCGCCTGGGGAAGCTCTGATGCCTCCGTCACCGGAACCGTCCTTCCATGCCGCGCAACGGCGCTGTGGTGCTGACTACAGGCTGACAAAACTCGGCCCCGCCTGCGAACAGACGGGGCCGACAGAACAGGGTGGTCAGGCAGGGAGCACGACGACGAAGCGCTGAGGCTCTTCGCCCTCGGACTCACTGCGCAGACCGGCGGCGGCAACCGCGTCGTGCACGACCTTGCGCTCGAACGGAGTCATCGGCTTCAGCTTCACCGGCTCACCGGTGCTCTTGACCTCGTCCGCCGCCTTGGCACCGAGCTCGGCGAGCTCCGCACGCTTCTTGGCCCGGAAGCCGGCGATGTCCAGCATCAGCCTGCTGCGGTCGCCGGTCTCCCGGTGGACCGCAAGACGCGTCAGCTCCTGGAGCGCCTCCAGCACCTCGCCATCCCGGCCCACGAGCTTCTGCAGATCCCTGCCGCCCATGTCACTGATGATCGAGACCGCGGCCCGGTCCGCCTCGACGTCCATGTCGATGTCACCGTCGAGATCGGCGATGTCGAGCAGGCCCTCGAGGTAGTCGGCGGCGATCTCCCCCTCCTGCTCCAGGCGGGTCAGGGTGTCGCCACCCTCGGCGGCGGCGGAGGTGGTGCCTTCCGTCACGGATGGACTCCTTCTTACTTCTTGGACGACGGGTGCTTGGGCCGCTGCTGGCCCTTGCGCTGTCCGGACTTGGTCGGGCGGGCGGAGGCAGAAGCGGGCTTCGGAGCGGCGTCCTGCGGCTCGTCGCTCTTCTCGAGCGACGGCTTCGCCGTCGAGGCCTGCGGAGTGGCACCGCCGGAATGGCGCTGGGCCTTGGTCTGGCGCTTGGGCTGCTGACGCCGTGCGGCAGCGCCGCTCTCGGTCTCCTCGGCGACGGTGTCGCCCTTGAGCACGGTGCCGTCCGCCTGAGCGACGAAACCGGCCTTGGCCAGGCCCGTGATGAACCGGCGCTCGTTCTCATTCCGGTCCGGGCCCTTGGCCACGACGGCCTGGACGACATTGCGCTTGCGGCGGCCGCGCACCTCACCGTGGACCGTGACGCCCTTCAGCAGCCGCTGCAGGTAGTTGTCCTGGGCCTTGGAGCCCGGGGTCGGGTTCTGGTTGATCACGTACATCTGCTGACCCATGGTCCACACGTTGGTGGTCAGCCAGTAGACGAGAACACCAACCGGGAAGTTGATACCCATGACGGCGAAGATCAGCGGGAAGATGTACATCAGCATCTTCTGCTGCTGCATGTACGGCGTCTTGACCGTGAGGTCGACGTTCTTCTGCATCAGCTGGCGCTGGGTGTAGAACTGCGACGCCGACATCAGCACGATCATGATCGCGGTGACGATGCGCACATCGGTCAGCGAGGCGTGGAGCGCCGCGACCTTCTCCTCGGAGTCCGTGAACTTCGCGGCGATCGGAGCGCCGAAGATCTCGGCCTGCCGGGCGCTGTCCACCAGCGTCTGGTTGAGAACGCCGATCGTCTTGCCCGAGGCGATGTTGCTCAGCACGTGGTACAGAGCGAAGAAGAACGGCGACTGCGCCAGGATGGGCAGGCACGAGGAGAGCGGGTTGGTACCCGTCTCCTTGTACAGCTTCATCATCTCTTCGGACTGACGCTGTCGGTCGTTCTTGTAGCGCTCCTGGATCGCCTTCATCTTCGGCTGGAGCGCCTGCATGTTCCGCATCGACTTGATCTGCTTCACGAAGAGCGGGATCAGACAGATACGGATCAGCACCACCAGGGACACGATGGACAGCCCCCAGGCCCAACCCGTGTCGGGGCCGAAGACCGCCCCGTACAGCGAGTGGAACTGGACGATGATCCAGGAAACGGGTGTGGTGATAAAGCTGAAGAGACTGGCAATCGTGTCCACTAATCAGGCTCCTTGAGCATTGGGCGAGGTCTCTGCGGCCGGGCTGGTCTCAGGGGGTTGCCCGCCCTTGCCACCGCGCAGATAGTCACGCAGCAGCTCGTGCCAACGAGGTCGTTTTCTGGGAGGGACATGGTCCACGCCGCCCGGCGACCACGGGTTGCACCGCAGGATGCGCCAGGCGGTGAGGGCTGTGCCCTTCACCGCGCCATGCCGGTCTATAGCTGTGTATCCGTAGTGAGAACACGACGGGTAATACCGGCAGACGGGCCCGAGCAACGGGCTGATCGTCCACTGGTAAAGCTTGATCAGGGCCAGCAGCGGGTACTTCATCGCGCACCCCCTCCCAGCAACCGCCGAAGAGCGGCGTCCAGGTCTTGGGCCAGCTGTGCATGATCGGCGTCGCCCGCTCCGGGCAGCGCCCGTACGACCACCAGGCTACCGGGGGGCAGCTCGGCCAGTCGTTCGCGTATCAGGTGGCGCAGTCTCCGCTTCACCTGGCTGCGAATGACCGCACCACCTACTGCCTTGCTCACGACGAAACCCGCACGCGTCGGGGGAGCGCTCTCCCCAGGCGCGTGCGGGTCCGTAGCACCGCTGCGTAGATGGACGACGAGAAGCGGGCGGCCTGCCCGGCGTCCCCGCCGTACCGCGGTCGCGAAGTCCTCGCGCCGCCTCAGCCGATTCTCGGTAGGCAGCACGTCATGACCTGTACGCGGTCAGGCGGACAGACGGGCGCGACCCTTGCTGCGGCGGGACGCGAGAATCGCGCGGCCGGCACGGGTGCGCATACGCAGCCGGAAGCCGTGGGTCTTCGCGCGACGACGGTTGTTCGGCTGGAAGGTGCGCTTGCTCACTCGGGGGCTCCAGTAATGAATCGGATGGTGGCGGGGCATCGCCTGGCTGTCACCGTGCGCCCACGAGTAGCTCGCAATACGCCCGAGTGCACCGCTTCACAATCACCGATCGTGATCTATTGATCGTGATCTTTGCCCATCGGAGGCAGGCGGCAGCAGCCATCGACAACTCGACCTGGTTACGGTACGCGCGGCTACGCCATTCGGTCAAACCAGGGTCATCGCGCGGCGCGCTGTACACAGGCTGTGGACAACAACTTGAACGCACGGGTCGCCCTGACTACCGTGGCTGAACTCGAATTCCTTTCGTTCCCGCCTGCCGGGCCTGACCGACCCGTCCCGAGAACCACACATTCGTGGGACCTGTGAGAGAGCGTGCCTTGTGGCTGATGTACCTGCCGATCTTGCCGCAGTGTGGCCACGAGTGCTGGAACAACTCCTAGGAGACGGCCAGCAGACCATCGAGCCCAAGGACAAGCAGTGGGTCGAACGCTGCCAGCCGCTGGCGCTGGTAGCCGACACCGCCCTGCTCGCCGTCCCCAACGAATGGGGCAAGCGAGTCCTTGAGGGCCGGCTGGCCCCGCTGATCAGCGACACCCTCAGCCGCGAGTGCGGTCGCCCGATCCGTATCGCGATCACCGTCGACGACTCCGCCGCCGGGCCGGCCTCACCGCCGGCCCCTCCCGTACAGCAGCACCGGTATCCGGCGGCGCAGCGCGACGAGCTCAGCCCGGGCGACACCTACGAGAGCTACGGGCACCGCCCCGGGCCCTCCGGCGACGGTCTGCCGACGGCCCGCCCCGCGTACCCCGAGTACCAGCAGCGCACCGAGCCCGGCGCCTGGCCGCGCACGCAGGAGGACCTGTCCTGGCAGCAGCCGCGGCTCGGCGGTTTCCAGGAGCGCGATGCGCCGGCGGAGCAGTGGCGGGAGCCGTACGCCACGGCCCGCCCCCAGCAGCCGCATCACGACTACCGCTCGCCGGTGTCCGACCGCGGGCACTACGACCAGCCGCGCGGTGAGCGCCACGAGTTGCCCGAGCCGCCGGCCCCGCGTCATGGCGGGCCGGGCGGGCCGCAGGCCGGGGGAGTGCCCGGCGGGGGCGGTGCACCGGGTCCTCTCGGCGCCCAGCCCGCACCGGCTCCGGGCCCGGGTGAGCCGCATGCCCGGCTGAACCCCAAGTACCTCTTCGACACCTTCGTCATCGGGGCGTCCAACCGTTTCGCGCACGCGGCCGCCGTCGCGGTGGCCGAGGCGCCCGCGAAGGCGTACAACCCCCTGTTCGTCTACGGGGAGTCGGGACTCGGCAAGACCCATCTGCTCCATGCCATCGGGCACTACGCGCGGAGTCTGTATCCGGGGACCCGGGTGCGCTACGTGAGCTCGGAGGAGTTCACCAACGAGTTCATCAACTCCATCCGCGACGGCAAGGGCGACGCCTTCCGCAAGCGCTACCGCGACGTGGACATCCTGCTGGTCGACGACATCCAGTTCCTCGCGAGCAAGGAGTCGACGCAGGAGGAGTTCTTCCACACCTTCAACACGCTCCACAACGCCAACAAGCAGATCGTGCTGTCCTCGGACCGGCCGCCCAAGCAGCTGGTGACCCTGGAGGACCGGCTGCGGAACCGCTTCGAGTGGGGTCTGACCACCGATGTGCAGCCCCCCGAGCTGGAGACCCGGATCGCGATCCTCCGCAAGAAGGCGGTCCAGGAGCAGCTCAACGCCCCGCCGGAGGTACTGGAGTTCATCGCCTCGCGCATCTCACGCAACATCCGTGAGCTGGAAGGTGCGCTGATCCGGGTCACGGCCTTCGCCAGTCTCAACCGGCAGCCCGTCGACCTCGGCCTGACCGAGATCGTCCTCAAGGACCTGATCCCCGGGGGCGAGGACTCGGCCCCGGAGATCACCGCGAGCGCGATCATGGCGGCGACCGCCGACTACTTCGGGCTCACAGTGGAGGATCTCTGCGGTTCCTCGCGCAGCCGGGTACTGGTCACGGCACGCCAGATCGCGATGTACCTGTGCCGTGAGCTCACGGATCTGTCGCTGCCGAAGATCGGCGCACAGTTCGGCGGGCGGGACCACACGACGGTGATGCATGCCGACCGTAAGATCCGCGCGCTGATGGCCGAGCGGCGCTCGATCTACAACCAGGTCACCGAGCTCACCAACCGCATCAAGAACGGCTGACGGCACCAGGAACGCAGGAACACAAGAACACGGCCGACGCACGGCTTCGGGCCCTGGACGGGACCCGAAGCGGCATGCCTCCGACGCTGTGCGGGGCCGGCTGTGCACACGGCTCCGATGGGCGCCCCGGGACGGAATCCGGGGCGCCCATCGGCGTTCCGGGCCATGTCGGCGACACCCGGCCGACACCGATGCGCCATCGCGCTGTTCGAATACCCACCGGCGACGGACCGTTCTCCACAGAGATCCGGACAAGATCCCGTCCACAGCCTGGGGACTGCCGACTTGTCCAGATTGCATCCACAGGGATGGTTGCCGACACTTCATCACACCAGGTCAACTGGTTGTGGATTTGTGGTCGAGCGCGTTCCACAGCCTGTGGACGGATGAAGCGTCCACAGGGCACGATCTTGGTTGTCCCCATGCGGCCCACAGGCTGAGCCATGTTGCCCACAGCTTTTGCACACCCCTGTCCACTGTTCGGCAACGAAACGCCCGCGCTCACCGGACCGAGTGAAAGGCGTCACATCAGGGTGCCTGGTTGGGCTGTGGGGAACCTGGGTAAAGCTGGGGACAGCGCTGGGGAGAAGTCCCGGTCGCCTGTGCATCGGGTGTGCAGAACTTTCGCGCGTCCACAGATCGCCCCGGTTGTCCACCGGCGGCGCCCACAGGGCCCGTGGACAAAAAATCGGCCCTGACCTGCGTGGACGACGTTATCCACGGTTTCCACAGGCCCTACTACTACTCCCACTTAGAGTTACCGGGGAATTCGCTTCGAAGAGGGCCCTGTGCACAACTCGGCGCCGGACCTCTGGCCCCCGCTTGTCTCGACTTGACCCCGAGCCGCACCGAGTGTCGGTGCCGTGCGTCAGACTGGTCTCCGGCATCGGCCCGGCTTCCTGCCGGAGACCATGCCGACGACGAAGGCCGGCAGGGCGAGCGAGCAACAGCAGGAGGCGGTTCCGGTGAAGATCCGGGTGGAGCGCGATGTACTCGCGGAGGCGGTGGCGTGGGTGGCACGGAGCCTCCCGGCCCGTCCGCCGGCGCCCGTTCTCGCGGGCCTTCTTCTGAAGGCGGAGGACGGCGCCCTCAGCTTCTCGAGCTTCGACTACGAGGTCTCGGCGAGGGTCTCGGTCGAGGCCGAGGTCGAGGAGGACGGGACGGTCCTCGTCTCCGGCCGCCTCCTCGCCGACATCTGCCGGGCCCTCCCCAACCGCCCGGTGGAGATTTCCACAGACGGTGTACGGGCGACCGTCGTGTGCGGCTCGTCCCGCTTCACCCTCCACACCCTGCCGGTGGAGGAGTACCCGGCCCTGCCGCAGATGCCGACCGCCACCGGCACGGTCCCGGGCGAGGTCTTCGCCTCGGCCGCCGCTCAGGTCGCCATCGCCGCCGGCCGTGACGACACCCTCCCGGTGCTGACGGGCGTGCGGATCGAGATCGAGGGCGACACCGTCACCCTGGCCTCCACCGACCGCTACCGCTTCGCGGTCCGGGAGTTCCTGTGGAAGCCGGAGTCCCCCGACGCCTCCGCCGTCGCCCTGGTGCCCGCGAAGACGCTGCTGGACACCGCCAAGGCGCTGACCAGCGGTGACACGGTCACACTGGCGCTCTCCGGCTCCGGTGCCGGTGAAGGACTGATCGGCTTCGAGGGCGCCGGGCGCCGCACGACCACCCGGCTGCTCGAAGGCGACCTGCCGAAGTACCGGACGCTCTTCCCCACCGAGTTCAACTCCGTCGCGGTGATCGAGACCGCGCCGTTCGTGGAGGCCGTCAAGCGCGTCGCGCTGGTCGCCGAGCGGAACACCCCGGTACGGCTCAGCTTCGAGCAGGGCGTGCTCATCCTGGAGGCCGGCTCCAGCGACGACGCACAGGCTGTGGAGAGGGTCGACGCACAGCTGGAGGGCGATGACATCTCGATCGCCTTCAACCCGACCTTCCTGCTGGACGGTCTGAGCGCCATCGACTCCCCCGTGGCTCAGCTCTCCTTCACCACCTCCACCAAGCCCGCGCTGCTGGGCGGCAAGCCCGCCGTGGACGCGGAGGCGGACGAGTCGTACAAGTACCTGATCATGCCGGTGCGGCTGAGCGGCTGACCCGCTCGTTCGCCGCCGGGCACGCGCTGCCGGGCCCTCTCGTCCGAGCGACCGACCCCACAGGTGTGCACCCGCGTCCGGGCGTAGGCTCGGACGCGGGTACAGAACTGCACACGACCTGAAGGAATCACTGATGGAGCTCGGTCTCGTCGGCCTCGGCAAGATGGGCGGCAACATGCGCGAGCGGATACGCCGCGCAGGCCACACCGTGATCGGTTACGACCGCAATCCGGACCTCGCCGATGTCCACAGCCTCGAAGAGCTTGTGGACAAGCTCAAAGGCCCCAGGGTCGTGTGGGTCATGGTTCCCGCAGGTCACGCCACCCAGGCCACGGTCGACGAGCTGGCCGGGCTCCTGTCCCCCGGCGACGTCGTCGTGGACGGCGGCAACTCCCGCTGGACGGACGACGAGCGGCACGCGGTCGAGCTCGGCATCAAGGGCATAGGTTTCGTCGACTGCGGGGTCTCGGGCGGTGTCTGGGGCCTGGAGAACGGCTATGCGCTGATGTACGGCGGCAGCGAGGAGCATGTCGCCCGGGTGCAGCCGATCTTCGACGCGCTGAAGCCCGAGGGCGACTTCGGCTCGGTTCACGCGGGCAAGGTGGGCGCCGGCCACTTCGCGAAGATGGTCCACAACGGCATCGAGTACGCGATGATGCAGGCCTACGCCGAGGGCTGGGAGCTGCTGGAGAAGGTCGACTCGGTCACCGACGTCCGTGAGGTCTTCCGCTCCTGGCAGGAGGGCACGGTCATCCGCTCCTGGCTGCTCGACCTCGCGGTCAACGCCCTGGACGAGGACGAGCACCTGGACAAGCTGCGCGGTTATGCACAGGACTCCGGCGAGGGCCGGTGGACGGTGGAGGCCGCCATCGACCACGCGGTGCCGCTGCCCGCGATCACGGCGTCGCTGTTCGCGCGGTTCGCGTCCCGCCAGGAGGACTCGCCGCAGATGAAGATGATCGCCGCGCTGCGGAACCAGTTCGGCGGGCACGCGGTCGAGTCCAGGAAGTAATCCACAGGCGAAGCAGTCCACAGGCCGTTCGCGCCGGACTGTCGCCGAGCACGGAGCAGGTGAGCCGGGGGAGGTCGGCGTTCCATATGCACGTCACGCATCTGTCGCTGGCCGACTTCCGCTCGTACGCCCGGGTCGAGGTCCCGCTCGACCCGGGCGTCACGGCATTCGTCGGGGCGAACGGCCAGGGCAAGACCAATCTGGTCGAGGCCGTCGGCTATCTCGCCACCCTCGGCAGCCACCGGGTCTCCTCCGACGCACCGCTCGTGCGGATGGGGGCCGACCGCGCGATCATCCGCGCCGCCGTCACCCAGGGCGAGCGGTCGCAGCTGGTCGAGCTGGAGCTCAATCCCGGCAGGGCGAACCGTGCGCGCATCAACCGATCGTCCCAGGTCAGGCCACGTGATGTGCTCGGGATCGTACGGACGGTGCTCTTCGCGCCGGAAGACCTGGCTCTGGTGAAGGGCGACCCCGGGGAGCGGCGGCGCTTCCTGGACGAGCTGATCACGGCACGCGCCCCGCGGATGGCCGGAGTGCGCTCCGACTACGAGCGGGTGCTCAAGCAGCGCAACACCCTGCTGAAGTCCGCGGCGATGGCGCGCCGGCACGGCGGGCGGCCGGGCTCCGGGGGCCGGTCAGGGGGCGCGGATCTGTCCACACTCGATGTGTGGGACCAGCATCTGGCCCGGGCCGGTGCCGAGCTGCTGGCACAGCGGCTGGAACTGATCGCGACGCTCCAGCCCCTCGCCGACAAGGCCTACGAGCAGCTCGCCCCGGGAGGCGGACCGATCGCCCTGGAGTACCGGGGCTCGGCGGGCACCGGTGCACACGGCCGCGAGGAGCTGTACGCGCAGCTGATCGCCGCGCTCGCCGAGGTGCGCAAGCAGGAGATCGAGCGGGGCGTCACGCTCGTCGGGCCGCACCGTGACGAGCTGCTGCTCAAGCTGGGCGAGCTGCCGGCGAAGGGGTACGCGAGCCATGGGGAGTCCTGGTCGTACGCGCTGGCGCTGCGGCTGGCCTCGTACGACCTGCTGCGGGCCGAGGGGAACGAGCCGGTGCTGGTCCTCGACGACGTCTTCGCGGAGCTGGACGCGCGGCGGCGCGAGCGGCTGGCCGAGCTGGTCGCACCGGGAGAGCAGGTCCTGGTGACGGCGGCGGTGGAGGAGGACGTTCCCGCGGTGCTCGCGGGGGCGCGCTACGCGGTCGCGGACGGGACGGTCGAGCGCGTATGAGCGGCGGCGAGACCCCCGCGGGACCGCGGGACCCGAAGGTGCCCGAGCCGTCCGGTGTGGATCTGGCCCGGGTGGCGCTGCGGGCGGCCAAGGAGCAGGCCCGGGCGCGCGGCGCAGCCGCACAGGAGAAGCGGCAGGCAAGACGAGGCGGCGGGCTGCGGTCCGGAGCGCGGTCGGACGGCCGGGATCCGCTGCCGCTGGGTGCGGCCATCAGCCGGCTGATCACCGAGCGGGGCTGGGAGACGCCCGCCGCGGTGGGCGGGGTGATGGGGCGCTGGCCCCAGATCGTCGGTGAGGACCTCGCCAAGCACTGCGTCCCCCTGCGCTACGACGACGATCCGGACGAGCGGGTGCTGACCGTGCAGTGCGACTCGACCGCGTGGGCCACACAGTTGCGGCTGCTGGCGCCGCGGCTGGTGGCCCGGCTGAACGAGGACCTGGGGCATGGGACGGTTCGGATGATCAAGGTCCTTGGACCGGGTGGGCCCTCGCGCCGGTACGGTCCGCTGCGCGCTCCGGGCAGTACGGGGCCGGGTGACACCTACGGCTGATGCCGGGGGCCGGTCCTCCGGGACGGCTTTCGCGGCACTGGCTTCCGGCCGTTAGGGCAGGTCCCGGGTGTGCCCCGCAGCGGCCGTCCGCCCCTGCTCAGCCCCGGTTGGACGGCCCAGAACGACGGGTTCCGCGCGCTCTTGGACACAGCCGAAACCCGCGTGGCTCGTGAGGCGTCCCTCACCGTAGCCGGAGGTTGACAGGCCGAAGCGCTCAATGCCCGTGTGAGCCTCTTGAAGCCCCTTCCCGGATATGGGGAGTCGGTCGGCGCCTGTTGAGGGCGGCACATGCGGACTCAGGCACCCGCAAACCCCCATTCGTGTCAGCGGTACCGGTAGACTGGTGGGTAATCCCGCCGTGTAGGCGGGACACGTCGATTAATGCCGAACGACGCAGCCGCTCCCGCTAGCCGGAGAACGGCTCGTGCTGTGCCAGAAAGGGCGCTTCGTGGCCGATTCCGGCAACCCCAACGAGAACATTCCGTCCACAGCTGCCGACGGGAGCGGCGGGGCATCCTCGTCGTACGACGCCAGCGCGATCACCGTCCTCGAGGGTTTGGACGCGGTCCGCAAGCGGCCCGGCATGTACATCGGCTCGACCGGTGAGCGTGGACTCCATCACCTTGTCTACGAGGTCGTCGACAACTCCGTCGACGAGGCCCTGGCCGGCCACGCGGACACGATCGACGTCACCATCCTCGCCGACGGTGGCGTACGCGTCGTCGACAACGGCCGTGGCATCCCCGTGGACATCCACCCCGTGGAGAAGAAGCCGGCCGTCGAGGTCGTGCTCACCGTGCTGCACGCCGGCGGCAAGTTCGGCGGCGGCGGCTACGCCGTCTCCGGCGGTCTGCACGGCGTCGGTGTCAGCGTCGTCAACGCCCTGTCGACCAAGGTCTCGGTCGACATCAAGCGTGACGGCTTCCGCTGGACCCAGGACTACAAGCAGGGTGTGCCCACCGCTCCGCTCGCCAAGCACGAGGCGGTCGGGGTCTCCGGCACCACGGTCACCTTCTGGGCCGACGCGGACATCTTCGAGACGACCGAGTACTCCTTCGAGACGCTCTCGCGCCGCTTCCAGGAGATGGCCTTCCTCAACAAGGGCCTGACCCTGACGCTGACGGACGAGCGCGAGTCCGCGAAGGCGACCGTCGGCGCCGACGACCCGGACGCGGAGGCGGCCGCCGAGCCCCAGGCGCGTACGGTCGAGTACCACTACGAGGGCGGCATCGTCGACTTCGTGAAGTATCTGAACTCGCGCAAGGGCGAGCTCATCCACCCCACGGTCATCGACATCAACGCCGAGGACAAGGAGCGGATGCTCTCGATCGAGGTCGCGATGCAGTGGAACTCGCAGTACAGCGAGGGTGTCTACTCGTTCGCGAACACGATCCACACCCACGAGGGCGGTACCCACGAGGAGGGCTTCCGTGCCGCGCTGACGGGTCTGGTCAACCGCTACGCGCGCGACAAGAAACTGCTGCGCGAGAAGGACGACAACCTCACCGGTGAGGACATCCGCGAGGGTCTGACCGCGATCATCTCGGTCAAGCTGGGTGAGCCCCAGTTCGAGGGCCAGACCAAGACCAAGCTGGGCAACACCGAGGCGAAGACCTTCGTGCAGAAGGTCGTCAACGAGCACCTCACCGACTGGTTCGACCGCAACCCCAACGAGGCCGCGGACATCGTCCGCAAGGGCATCCAGGCCGCCACGGCCCGCGTCGCCGCCCGCAAGGCCCGCGACCTCACCCGCCGCAAGGGTCTGCTGGAGAGCGCCTCGCTGCCCGGCAAGCTGTCCGACTGCCAGTCGAACGACCCGACCAAGTGCGAGATCTTCATCGTCGAGGGTGACTCCGCCGGCGGCTCGGCCAAGTCCGGCCGAAACCCGATGTACCAGGCCATCCTGCCGATCCGCGGCAAGATCCTGAACGTCGAGAAGGCCCGTATCGACAAGATCCTCCAGAACACCGAGGTCCAGGCGCTGATCTCCGCCTTCGGCACCGGTGTCCACGAGGACTTCGACATCGAGAAGCTCCGCTATCACAAGATCATCTTGATGGCGGACGCCGATGTCGACGGCCAGCACATCAACACCCTGCTGCTGACCTTCCTCTTCCGCTTCTTGCGGCCGCTGGTCGAGGCGGGCCATGTGTTCCTGTCCCGCCCGCCGCTCTACAAGATCAAGTGGGGCCGGGACGACTTCGAGTACGCGTACTCGGACCGTGAGCGCGACGCCCTCGTCGAGCTGGGCAAGCAGCAGGGCAAGCGGATCAAGGAAGACTCGATCCAGCGCTTCAAGGGTCTCGGTGAGATGAACGCCGAGGAGCTGCGCGTCACCACGATGGACGTCGAGCACCGCGTCCTCGGCCAGGTCACCCTGGACGACGCGGCGCAGGCGGACGACCTGTTCTCGGTGCTGATGGGCGAGGACGTCGAGGCACGGCGTTCCTTCATCCAGCGCAACGCCAAGGACGTCCGCTTCCTCGACATCTGAGTCGGTCTCAGCTGACCGCTCGAAAGGACTGAAGACCAGCAATGGCCGACGAGAAGACCCCTGCCACCACCGGTACCGAAGAGGAAGACACTCAGCTGCGGATCGAGCCCGTCGGGCTCGAGACGGAGATGCAGCGCTCCTACCTCGACTACGCGATGTCCGTCATCGTCTCGCGTGCGCTGCCGGACGTACGGGACGGCCTCAAGCCCGTCCACCGCCGTGTGCTGTACGCGATGTACGACGGCGGCTACCGGCCCGAGAAGGGCTTCTACAAGTGCGCCCGTGTCGTCGGCGACGTCATGGGTACGTACCACCCGCACGGCGATTCCTCCATCTACGACGCGCTCGTCCGTCTCGCGCAGCCGTGGTCGATGCGTATGCCGCTCGTCGACTCCAACGGCAACTTCGGTTCCCCGGGCAACGACCCGGCCGCCGCCATGCGGTACACCGAGTGCAAGATGATGCCGCTGTCCATGGAGATGCTCCGGGACATCGACGAGGAGACCGTCGACTTCCAGGACAACTACGACGGCCGTAACCAGGAGCCGACGGTCCTGCCCGCGCGCTTCCCGAACCTGCTGGTCAACGGCAGTGCCGGTATCGCGGTCGGTATGGCCACCAACATCCCGCCGCACAACCTGCGCGAGGTCGCGGCCGGTGCCCAGTGGGCGCTCGAGCACCCGGACGCCAGCCACGAGGAGCTCCTGGACGCGCTGATCGAGCGCATCAAGGGCCCGGACTTCCCGACCGGCGCGCTGGTCGTGGGCCGCAAGGGCATCGAGGAGGCGTACCGCACCGGACGCGGCTCCATCACGATGCGGGCGGTCGTCGAGGTCGAGGAGATCCAGAACCGCCAGTGCCTGGTGGTCACGGAGCTTCCGTACCAGACCAACCCGGACAACCTTGCGCAGAAGATCGCCGACCTGGTCAAGGACGGCAAGATCGGTGGCATCGCCGACGTTCGCGACGAGACCTCGTCCCGTACCGGCCAGCGCCTGGTCATCGTGCTCAAGCGCGACGCCGTCGCCAAGGTCGTGCTGAACAACCTCTACAAGCACACCGATCTGCAGACGAACTTCGGCGCGAACATGCTGGCGCTGGTCGACGGCGTGCCGCGCACGCTCTCGCTCGACGCCTTCATCCGCCACTGGGTGCACCACCAGATCGAGGTCATCGTCCGCAGGACGAAGTTCCGGCTGCGCAAGGCGGAGGAGCGGGCGCACATCCTGCGCGGTCTGCTCAAGGCGCTCGACGCGATCGACGAGGTCATCGCGCTGATCCGGCGCAGCCAGACCGTCGAGATCGCGCGTGAGGGCCTGATGGGCCTGCTGGAGATCGACGAGATCCAGGCCAACGCGATCCTGGAGATGCAGCTGCGCCGGCTGGCGGCCCTGGAGCGGCAGAAGATCGTGCAGGAGCACGACGAGCTGCAGGCGAAGATCAACGAGTACAACGCGATCCTCGCCTCTCCCGAGAAGCAGCGCCGCATCGTCAGCGAGGAGCTGGCGGTCATCGTCGAGAAGTTCGGCGACGACCGGCGCTCCAAGCTGATCCCCTTCGACGGTGACATGTCCATCGAGGACCTGATCGCCGAAGAGGACATCGTCGTCACGATCACGCGTGGCGGCTATGTGAAGCGTACGAAGACGGACGACTACCGCTCGCAGAAGCGCGGCGGCAAGGGTGTGCGCGGTACGAAGCTCAAGGAAGACGACATCGTCGACCACTTCTTCGTCTCCACCACGCACCACTGGCTGCTGTTCTTCACCAACAAGGGCCGGGTCTACCGGGCGAAGGCATACGAGCTGCCCGACGCGGGCCGGGACGCACGCGGCCAGCACGTCGCCAACCTGCTGGCGTTCCAGCCGGACGAGCAGATCGCCGAGATCCTGGCGATCCGTGACTACGACGCCGCGCCGTACCTGGTCCTCGCGACCAAGGCCGGCCTGGTGAAGAAGACCCCGCTGAAGGACTACGACTCCCCGCGCTCCGGCGGTGTGATCGCGATCAACCTCCGGGAGACGGAGAGCGGCAGCGACGACGAGCTGATCGGTGCCGAGCTGGTGTCCGCCGAGGACGATCTGCTGCTGATCAGCAAGAAGGCGCAGTCGATCCGGTTCACCGCCACGGACGAAGCGCTGAGGCCCATGGGGCGGGCGACGTCCGGTGTGAAGGGAATGAGCTTCCGCGAAGGCGATGAGCTGTTGTCGATGAACGTGGTGCGGCCCGGTACCTTCGTGTTCACCGCCACCGACGGCGGGTACGCGAAGCGGACCGCCGTCGACGAGTACCGCGTCCAGGGCCGCGGTGGCCTCGGTATCAAGGCCGCCAAGATCGTGGAGGACCGCGGTTCGCTCGTGGGCGCGCTGGTGGTCGAGGAGACCGATGAGATCCTTGCCATCACGTTGTCCGGCGGTGTGATTCGTACGCGGGTCAACGAAGTCAGGGAGACCGGCCGTGACACCATGGGCGTCCAGCTGATCAACTTGGGCAAGCGGGACGCCGTGGTCGGTATCGCGCGCAACGCCGAGGCCGGCCGTGAGGCCGAAGAGGTCGACGGGGGCGAGGATGCCGGCGACGCCGGGGGCGGTGTCGTGGCTGAGCCCGCCGGACTCTCCGAGTCCGCAGTTTCTGCCGAGAGCGGCGAGGGCAGCGAGCCCTCGGCCGGTGAGCACGAGGAGTAGAGCGTGAGTGGAGCCGAGGGCGCCGGTTCGGCCGCTGCCGGACCTGCCGCTGGACCGAAGGGCGCCCCCGGCTCCGCGACCGGCCCCCGTGAGAGGGGTGCCGCCACGGATGGTCGGGGGGTTACGGTGACGGACGCCGGGGAGCCGAAGCCCCCGCACGAGACCTACGGCGGGGAGCAGCCGGTGCAGCAGGAAACGCAGCCATACCACCCGCCCCAGGCGTACCCCTCGCCCCAGGGCGGTCCGGGTACCCAGGGCGGCCAGCAGCGTGGTGAGCAGCCCGACCGTCAGGCGGGAACCGTCGGCGGGCAGATCGGCGTCGCCGGCGCGGTGCGCCGTCCCCGTACCGGAGCGACCACGCAGCCGAGGACGCGCAAGGCCCGGCTGCGGGTGGCCAAGGCCGACCCGTGGTCGGTGATGAAGGTGAGCTTCCTGCTCTCCATCGCACTCGGTATCTGCACGATCATCGCTTCCGCGGTGCTGTGGATGGTCATGGACGCCATGGGCGTCTTCACGACGGTCGGCGGCACGATCAGCGAGGCGACGGGGTCCACCGAGAGCAACGGCTTTGATCTGCAGTCGTTCCTGTCGCTGCCGCGCGTCCTGCTCTTCACCTCGGTGATCGCCGTCATCGATGTGGTGCTGGCCACGGCTCTGGCGACGCTCGGCGCCTTCATCTACAACATCTCCGCCGGGTTCGTGGGCGGAATCGAGCTGACGCTCGCGGAGGACGAGTAGCCGAGGTCGCAGGGGGTAGGGAACCGATTTTGGGACTACCCCCCACGTGCGCTAACCTTCAGGAGTCAGCGCGCAGCGCGGCGGGGCTATAGCTCAGTTGGTTAGAGCGCATCCCTGATAAGGATGAGGCCACAGGTTCAAATCCTGTTAGCCCCACAGTTCGAAGACCCCCAACCGATGTGGTTGGGGGTCTTCGCCGTCTCCGGGGAGCAGAGGGCCGGGGCATCCGCCGGAATCGCTCCGTGCGGCGCGATCGCTCGTTCCAGGAGCGGGAGTTGGCCGTGCGGTGATGGGGGGCCGGGGCGGACTCAGGTCACCGAACGGTATCGATCGGTGTGTATAGTCGGGCGCCAGAGGTCCTCATACGTCAAGGAAAGACGAGGTCGCGCGGTGAAGAAGCTTCTCCTGGTCGCACTGGCCGCCATCGGCGGGCTCCTCGTGTACCGCCAGATCCAGGCGGATCGCGCCGAGCAGGATCTGTGGACGGAGGCGACCGACTCCGTGCCCGCAGGTTCGGGTGTGTGAGACGCAGACACGTACAAGAGACGGAGCCCCGGCCGCTGAGCGGCCGGGGCTCCTCTCTGTCCGCCGACCGGCTCCACGGCGTCCCGTTCGGTGCGCCCGCCGGGTGGCTGCTCCCTGTCGCGGCATCGTGACGCAGAGGTCTTGAGTTCACCTGAGCAAATGGCTAGCTTGCAGATGCAAAGCTGATGTCTGTGTGAGGGGGTCGACAGGTGACGGCACGGTTCCGGTGCCGCGGAAGCACAGCGCTGGTCATCGGCGGGGCACTCTTCGCCATGGGGAGCGACAGGGGCGGCCGAAGCCTCCGCAGGGACGGCGTCGTCGGACACCGGGGCCGCCCGGCACACGGCGGATGTGCACGCTACGACGTGGAGTTCGCCCAACGAGCCCACTGCGAAGCGCCAACGGGCCCACTGTGAAGCAGACTTCGGGGACGTGGTCGTACGGCGCCGCGGAGGTGTTCACACCGGTGCGTGCGCCTGTCGGCGGCGGCACCGGCGCGGTTCACACCGCGGACCGTCTGCAACGGGCGTACGGCCGCACTGGAGATGGGCACGGTGCGGGTCTCCCGGACCAATCGCCGTGAACACCACCGCAGCGTCATCCCCGTCCACGAACAAGGGCGACTTCTGCACGGAGAGGGGTGGGGACAAGGCAGACGATTCGGCCACCCGCGCAGACAGCGGTGGGACGGGCGGGGCAGGATGGACACCGCGGCGGTGGCAGGCGGCGCGGCCACCCTGATCGCGGGGATCGACTTCGTACGCGTCCGCGTCCGCGTCCGGGCGTCGCGGCAGAAGGCTTCCATGGACACGACGAGGGGGAGCGTGTGATGAGGCAGCGCAGCAGAAGCCGGGTGGTACTCGCCGCCGTGGCGGTGATGTGCGCGGCGGTGGCGCTGCCGGGCGGTACGGCACTGGCGGCAGGCACGCCCGGCGCGTACGTCTTCGACAGCGCGGCCAGGCAGATCCGGGGCGCCGCGGTCAACAGCAACGCCCAGCCGCTCGCGGCGGGATCGGTCTACCGGGACAGCATCAAGAAGGACGGCAAGCTCTACTACCGTCTGGACCTCGATGCGAAGACGAATGCTTACGTCTCCGTGGTGGCCGTGCCGAAGCAGGGCGGCAAGTTCGAGTACGGCGACGGCATCGAGGTGAGCCTGAAGAGCGGCTCGGACGCCCAGTGCAGTTCGCGGGCCGCGCATTTCGAGACGGCCGGCTACTCCCGCCCCATCGCCGCGTACGCCAGCCGGACGATCAAGCCGGACAGCTCTGTCTGCAAGGAGCGTGGCGCCTACTACGTGCTCGTCGAGCGGACCACGAAGTCGACGTCCACACCGGACGACTGGGACCTCGAGATCCGCTACGACGCCGAACCCGCGCTGAAGGCTTCAGGACCGACGGCGGCACCCGACGCCTGGGCCTCCGCCTCCCCCGCACCGCCCGGCGGCGGCCCGCGGAAGCGTGCGGGCGGCACCGGCTTCAACGACGCCATGAGCCTGGGGCAGGGCGAGTGGCGGGACGACATCAAGCCGGGACAGACGCTCTTCTACCGGGTGCCGGTCGACTGGGGCCAGCAGCTCTTCGTCGCCGCCGACCTGGGCACGAGTGCGGCGAGCACCGCGTACGTCGGCAACGCCCTGGCGATGACGCTGAGCAATCCCGCCCGCGGCACCGTCGGCCAGGACACGTTGTCGTACTCGGGCAAGCCCGCTTCGATGGGGCTGGACGCACTGCCACCGGTGGCCTACGAGAACCGCTTCGCGAGCAACGACAGCGTGAACTCCGTGCGCTTCGCCGGCTGGTACTACCTGTCGGCCACGCTCAGTCCCGAACTCGCGAAGGAGTATGGCGACAAGGCCGTGCCGCTGACGCTGCGGGTGAACGTGACCGGGAAGGCGAAGGCGGGGCCGGGCTATGACGGTCCGGCGGGCATCTTCGCCGTCACGGACGACGACCGGGACGCCGCGGCCGACGGGCTGACCGGTCCCGGCGCGGAGAAGAGCGACACGATGAAACTGGTCGCGGCGGCCGGGATCGCGACCGGGACGGTTCTGCTGCTCGGCCTCGGGGCCTGGACGCTGCTGACACGGCGGCGCGCCGCGGGCGGGCGCCCGCAGGACCAGGGAGGCTACGGAGGGCCGCCCACGGCCTGGTAGCCGGCCACGGGATAACCCGGTCGCGACCTGGTCGGGACCCGGACCGGGCGGCCGTCCGCCGGAGCCGGCCGATCACACCTGGGTGAGCGCCCAGATGCCGACCGCGAAGCAGGCCAACGCCACCAGCAGTACCGGGATCGCCACCTTCGGGGTCGGTCCCGGGCGGGTGCGGGGGGCGGGACGCTCCCCGGCGGAGGGTGTCCCCGGCGCGCCGTGAACCGGGGCCGCGGGGGCGGGAGCCTGCGGGCCCTGGGCGGTGTAGGGACGCGTGGGGCCGGTCTCGTAGGACACCGGTGCCGTCCCCGCCTGGGAGAAGTCCGGCGCGGGGTTGTACGGCGGGGACGCGTGGTGCACGGGCATCCGGCCAGGCTGCGTGGGCGGCGTGGGCTGCTGCGGCGGCGGGGCGAGATGGAAGGAGCCGGTCTCGGAGGGCGACGGCGGTGGTGCGGTCCACCCGTGTCCGGCGTGCTGCGGCTGCTCTCCGTGTTGCTGACCGGTCGGGTCCGCGCTGTACGGGGTAGGTGCCGCGGACGCCCCGGAGCCGGTCTGCTCCAGCTGGTCCGACGGGGGCGGGGCGGGTGCCTGCTGCCCGGTGTCGGGACCGGGGGAGCGGGCGGGCGTGACAGGTGCGCCGGGTTCGGCAGGCGGGGTGGGCGCGGACCGCTCGGGTCCCGCCGGGCCGAAGCCGGCCGGCAGCGGCCCGAGTTGGTCGAAGACCTCCACGGGCTCGTCGTCGAGGCCCGGCTCGGGAAGCATTTCGACGGCGGAGCTCAGTGCCTTGCGTGCGCCCGTGGCCGTACGGAACCGTATCTGCGGATCCGGCTGGATCAGCCCGGCGAGGACCTGCCAGAGAGGTTCGGGGATGCCCTGGGGGGCACCCGGGGTGCCGTGTGCGGCGAAGTGCTCGACCAGGGCCCGCGCGTCGGGCTTATGACCCTGCAGCAGATAGAGGGCGACGAGACCGACCGCGAACAGGTCGGCGGGGAAGTCCGGCTCCGCGCCGAGCATCTGCTCGGGGGCGAAATAGCCGGGTGTGCCCACGATGTAGTTCGTCTCGGTCAGCCGTGGCTCGCCCTTGCGCATGGAGATCCCGAAATCGGACAGGCGCAGATGCGGCCGTCCGGTCCCGGTGGCCTCCAGCAGGATGTTCGCCGGCTTGATGTCGCGGTGCACGACCCCCTCCGCGTGCACCGCGGCAAGCCCGGAAAGCAGCTGGTCGAGCAGGGTGCACACAAAGCGTGGCGGCAGCGGGCCGTAGTCGCCGATGAGATGCGCCAGCGAGCCACCGCTCACCAGGTCCATGGTGAACAGGACCTTGTCGTCGTCCGCGGCCCAGCTGGCCGGGGCGAGGACATGCGGGTGGTCGATGCGCAGGGCCTGCTCGCGGACGAAGCGCAGCAGTGTGTGCGCGTCGCTCTGCTGGAGGACCTTGGCGGCCACATAACGCCGCCGCCGCTGGTCCCAGGCGCGCCATACCGCCCCTACCCCACCGCGACCGATCGGGTCGATCAGCTCGTACCGACCAGCGAAGACCTCACCCATTGCGCTGCGCCCGCTCCCAGTTCCCTGTTCTGGTGTCGTGCCCTGTAGCGGGTCCGGGCATCACTGCCCGCCCCCGTCCTGCCCCTGCTCGCGCCCGGTGTGCCGCCGAGCCCCCCGTGACGGCGCACCGCCCGTGCCTTCGCCGGGGCGACCGTGCCCAGGCCCGAGCCGGGCGACCGGCTCGTTGCCCGGGCCGGTCAGCTCGGGGCGGGTCCGCTCCGGCCGGTCAGCTTTGGTGCGACTCGTAGTGCGCGACCGCGTCGGCCGTGCGCCCGGCGCCGTACACCTTGAGGAACTCTGCCAGTTCGGGGTGCGTAGGGGCGAGCGTGTCCGCCGCGTCGATGATGTCTCCCGCCGCGGCCACGGACCGCAGCAGCGACTGGATTTCACGCACCACCCGGCGCACGGTCGGCGCACCGGAGCTGGTCGTGGTCTGACCGGTGGCGGTCAGGACGGAGCCGCCCTGCGACTTCTTGATCTCGTCCATCCGGTCCGTGGCCTCGGCGGCGCTGATGCTGCCGTCGGCGACCTGCCCGGCCAGTTCCTGCAGGGCTTGGACGCGCTGAACCACAGCGGGGTTGCCGATCTTGGCCCGCTGGCCGCTCATCAGCTGGGAGAGCATCGGTGCCGACAGCCCCAGCACCGCCGCGAGCCGCGCCTGGTTAAGCCCCAGATCGTCGATCAGCCGACGGAAGAGCGCTCCCAGTGGCTCTCCGTACCAGCTGCGCTGGAGCTCCCTGGCTCTCGCGGTCGTGTCCTGCTGTGCTGCGTCCATGTGCGTCTCCCCATCGCTTCCCCATGCGTCGGCTTCGCTGCCGCGAACCCGACGAGCATCCTACGGAGAGCGACCGGATACCGGGAGTCCCAATCCTTTTGCAGGATCAGGGGGGTGACCCGGTACTCTGGTGTCCGTTCCGGGGCCTTAGCTCAGTTGGTAGAGCGCTGTCTTTGCATGGCAGATGTCAGGGGTTCGACTCCCCTAGGCTCCACATGGAGATTGCCCTCCGAACTGCGTCAATGCAGTTCGGAGGGCATTTTTCATGCCCATCGGCGCGTAGCGGCGCCCGCAGGCCTTCATCGGCACCGGCTGCGTCCCGGGGCGCAGGCCGGATCGCGGATCGCGTGCAAACACCGGGCTGCCCCTGCCCGCAGCGGGCTTCCGGTGTCCCCGCAGCAGACGTGGACGTCCCGGAGGAGAGCGCCCCACGCCCCCCCGGCGCCACCTTCGGGCCAGCGGGCCGCCTCCACGCCGGGTTGCGGACGTCGTCCAGGGGCGCTAACAGGACGCTCGCCCCTGTGCGGACAAGGGTTTCGCAGGTCGCGCGAGGCTGCCGGGGCCGTTTCTCCCCGGCGGTACGGGCACGGGAGCGTAGGCCGGACGGGTGGTGTTCATCTGAAGATCGACCGACTCGTGGCTCAGGTCCCGGATTTCTCGAGATGCGTACACATCATGAGGAAGGTATGTAAAACGCCCTACCTCGAAAGCGAGGGGTCATGGCCGCCGTCAAGGTCACGAGTTTGTGGACCGCCTTCATCTCCCTGCTTGCCGTACTGTTCGCCTCTCTTGGACTGACCAACTCCGCATCGGCCGCCCGGAAGCGGCCCGCTCGCACCGAGGAGCCCCTCGCGCAGCTGTGGCTGCCGCGGACGGCGGCGACCGGACACGAGCCGCGGGAGGACGCCACCGGGCAACACGGGCCCGGGCAGGGCGCCATCGGTCGATCCGCGCCCCGGCAGCGGACGACGGGGTACGTACCGTGGCAGGCCTCGGCGGGACACGGGCAGGCGCAGGGCGTGGTCCGGCAGCGGAGAACGCGGGACCGGTCGCTGCCTCCGACGATCAAGCAGCGCATCGGGGCCGAGGCCCACGGCACCTCACCGTCGGTACGCCATCTCCCCGCCGACCTGCCGGACCTGCTGACCCCGCTGACATCCGCGCCGACGTCCCCGTCGGCGACCGGCGAAGCGACCGGGGCGGCGCTCGCCGCGACGACAGCATGAGGCGCCGGGAAGGTCTCAGCCTCCCCGGCGCCCGGTACTCCGGCTGTCCCGGTGGTCACCACTCCCCGGACCGTCCTCGGACGATCCTCGGCAGCGACCCGCGAACGACCCCCGGCAACCGCCTCCGCCCACGAAGCATCTGCGGTCAGCGACGGTCCTCGCGGTCCGCATCGGCCTCCGCCTCCTTGGCCTGAATCTCCGGGTCCAGCGCGGTTTGGCCGTTCCGGCCGCCCGACGTGAAGGCAGCACCGGTGTCCGCAGAGACCTCGGTGGGAGCCGGCGGCTCGACCAGCCAGTCCGGGTTGGCCTGCTTGTCCCACCACCTCCAGGCGACGAAGATCCCCAGAGCCACCACACCCAAGAGGCCCACGCCCTTGGCGACACGGCCCGCCTTCGCCCGCCGCTCGTGCCTCCTGACCAGCTTCTGGACTTCCTTCGCCGAGACCTGACCGCGCAGCGCGGCCAGGGCAGCTGTGGATCGGGCCGCGGCCTCCTGCCCCATGGGCTGGGCGACCGCAACGGCGTGTTCGAACCGCGGCTTCGTGTAGTCCGCCGCCTGACGCGCGGCATTCCGGGTCATGACGGCGGCCCGGCGTGCGGCGTCGTCGGCCTTCGGCGGCACATGGGGCGCGACATGGGCGCGGTACTGGACACGAGCCTGCCGACGAGCCTGCTCGGCGGCACGGGAGACTCTGGGGGCGAGATAGACGCGCGCCTCGTGCGCGTACTGCGTGGCCTGCTCCTTGGCGGTGTCGGCATACGGCGCCATCACTTCCGCGGCGTGCCGCACGCTCTCCTTGGCCGTACCGGTCGCGGCGCGCACGCTGTCCATGCGGGTCACGGGATCCTCCTCCTCGGTGGCGTTCGCGGCTCTGAGGGTCGTCCCCTGGGAGGGGCACAGTTCGCCTTTCCACCCTTTTCGAAATCATGCCCGCTGGGGGCGGGGTCGGCATGTGGGACGGGCATCCGGGTCATGGTTTCCGTGCCGACGCCACTTCCGTGCGAGGATCGGTAAACGTCAGAGAAGACTCAAGGAAGGCACATCGTGGCCGAGCAGCTTTACGCCACCCTGAAGACCAACCACGGCGACATCAACGTGCGGCTCCTGCCGAACCACGCGCCGAAGACGGTCAAGAACTTCACGGAGCTCGCCACCGGCGAGCGGGAGTGGACGCACCCGGCGACCGGTAAGAAGTCCACGGACAAGCTGTACGACGGCACGGTCTTCCACCGGGTGATCAGCGGCTTCATGATCCAGGGCGGCGACCCGCTGGGCAACGGCACGGGCGGCCCGGGCTACGAGTTCGCCGACGAGTTCCACCCCGACCTGGCCTTCGACAAGCCGTACCTGCTGGCCATGGCCAACGCCGGCCCGGGCACCAACGGCTCGCAGTTCTTCATCACCGTGTCGCCGACCGCCTGGCTGACCCGCAAGCACACCATCTTCGGCGAGGTCGCCGACGAGGCGAGCAAGAAGGTCGTGGACGCGATCGTGTCCACCCAGACCAACCCGCGCACCGACCGTCCGGTCAGCGACGTCGTGATCGAGTCCGTCGTGATCGAGACCCGCTGAGCCCCCGGGCTCACCGGTTAAGGCCCGGGGCCCGCACGGGACACGGGAACCTTTCCGCCCCGCTCGTCCGTAAGACGAGCGGGGCGATGCATTGCGCAGACCCCAGAAGACGAGGGGACCTCATGGATCAGGCGCCAGGAAGCCCGGACCAGCCCCAGGCGGCCCACGGACTGCCGAGCTGCTACCGCCACCCGGGCCAGGAGACGGGTATCAGGTGCACCCGCTGCGATCGCCCGATCTGCACGGACTGCATGGTCAGCGCCTCGGTCGGCTTCCAGTGCCCGGAGTGCGTACGCAGCGGTTCGGGTACGGGGCACTCGGCGACGGCGAGCAGGCCCCGCACGATCGCGGGCAGTGCCGTGACCGCCGGTGACCCCCGGCTCGTCACCAAGATCCTGCTGGGCATCAATCTCGCGCTCTTCCTCGCCGTGATCGCCGACGAGGCCCTGGTCCTGCGGCTCGATCTCGTCGGTCTGGCGTTCAGCCCGCAGCTCGGGCACGTGGTCGGGGTCGCCGACGGCGACTGGTACCGCCTGGTGACCTCGATGTTCCTGCACCAGGAGATCTGGCACATCGCCTTCAACATGCTGGGTCTGTGGTGGCTCGGCGGGCCCCTGGAGGCAGCTCTCGGCCGGGCGCGCTATCTCGCGCTCTATCTGCTCTCCGGGCTCGCGGGCAGCGCCTTCACGTATCTGCTGACCGCGCCGAACCAGGGTTCGCTCGGTGCGTCCGGAGCCATCTTCGGTCTGCTCGGCGCCACGATCGTGCTGATGCGCCGGATGAAATACGACCTGCGTCCGGTGATCGCCCTGCTGGCGCTGAACCTGCTGTTCACCTTCACCTGGAGCGGGATCTCCTGGCAGGCCCACATCGGCGGTCTGATCGCGGGCACGGTCATCGCCCTCGGCATGGTCCACGCCCCGGCCCGGAAACGGTCCCTGGTGCAGTTCGGGACCTGTGCCCTGGTGCTGGTCGCGATCGTTGTCACCGTCGTCCTGAGGTCCCTGTCGCTCACCTGAGGGCAAGCTTTCCCCAAAGTTGTCCACAGCGTGTGGCGGATCTTGCGCGGCCTGTGGGGAACAGCTGTGCCCCCTGCCTCTGAGCTGGGATTTCCCAAGAGGGTCAGGGGGCACGCGAGGGGCGGCCGGAAGTCGCCGGAGTGGTCGCCGCAGTCACACCGGCGTCAACGTCCGCTGAGTTATCCACAGATCGTCAGACCTTTTCCCACTGCTGTGGACAACGCTGTGGATAACCTTGGGGCAGAGCTTGACAGCCGCCGGCTGGGGCTACTTCCACTGAGTGGACACGGCGAAGCCACCGGCGATGAAGCCGAAGCCGACCACGATGTTCCAGTTGCCGAAGGACTCGATGGGCAGCCGGCCGCTGGTGACGTAGAAGACGACGATCCAGGCCAGCCCGATCAGAAACAGCGCGAGCATCACCGGCGCCACCCAGCTGCGGTTCGTCAGCTTGATGTTCGTCGCCTGCTTCGCCGGCGGCGGTGTGAAGTCGGCTTTCTTGCGGATACGTGACTTCGGCACGAGGGACTCTCCTGTCGATGCGCTGCGTGACCGCGCAGGGGAAATGTGGCTGGCGCCGGGGTGGGAAGCGAGGGGGATCACGGCCTCCCCCGGGCGTCCGTTAGCGTAGTGCTTCCGCGGCCACCGTAGGAGTAAGGGTACGTTGAGCAATTCCGCCGACTCCCCCCAAGGGCCGGTCCGCCGTTTCTCACCGCGGCCGGTCCGGCTGCTGACGGCTGCCGTCTTCGCACTCGCCGGTCTGATCTTCGTCACCAGCTTCAACACCGCCAAGGGCACCAACCTCCGCACCGACGACTCGCTGCTGAAGCTCTCCGACCTGATCCAGCAGCGCAGCGAGAAGAACGCCGAGCTGGACGAGTCCACCGCGGCGGTCCGCAGCGAGGTCGACTCGCTCGCCCGTCGCGACGACGGATCCACCAAGGCCCAGGACGAACGGCTCCAGGCGCTGGAGGAGAACGCGGGGACCAAGAAGCTCAGCGGTCGGGCCGTCGCCGTCACCCTCAATGATGCTCCCCCGAACGCCCAGGCAGCCCCTGGCTACCCGGCACCCCAGGCCAACGATCTGGTCATCCACCAGCAGGATCTGCAGGCGGTGGTGAACGCGCTCTGGCAGGGCGGCGCCGAGGGCATCCAGGTCATGGACCAGCGGCTGATCTCCACCAGCGCCGTGCGCTGCGTCGGCAACACCCTGATCCTGCAGGGAAGGGTCTATTCGCCCCCTTACAAGATCACCGCCGTCGGCGACCCGGGCAAGCTCAAGCGCGCGCTGACCGCGTCACCCGCGATCCAGAACTACCAGCTGTACGTGCAGGCGTACGGCCTCGGCTGGAAAGTCGACGAGCGCGATGCGGTGACTCTTCCCGGTTACTCGGGCACAGTGGATCTGCACTACGCGAAGCCTGTGAGCTAGGGGGCTTCTGACGGATCTCCGCGGCGTCGCCGCTCCTTCCTCCACGGAGATCCATCAGAAACCCCTAGTGCTGTGACCGGATAGGTTCACCGGCTTCCCAGTTCCCGGGGAGGGGCGCCGGTGCCGGTGCGACTGCTGCGACTGCTGCGACTGATCGTCAGGACCCTCAGCGAGATCTGCATCACCGGTGGCACCGTGATCGTGCTCTTCGTGGCGTACGTGCTGTTCTGGACCGGAGTGAAGGCCGCGGACGCGACGGACGGCGAGATCGCCCGGCTCCAGGAGGAATGGAGCCGCAGCCCCGTCCCCGCTCCCGCCCCCTCCGTGCCCGGCGCGCCGGCCTCCCCGTCCGCGCCCGCTCCCCCGCGTGCCTACGAGGCGGGCAAGCCGTTCGCCGTCATGTACATCCCCCGTTTCGGCGCGGACTGGGACTGGCCGGTGCTCGAGGGCACCTCCGCCGCCACCCTCAAGAAGGGCCTCGGTCACTACGCCGGGACTGCCCGTCCGGGTGAGACCGGCAATGCCGCGGTGGCCGGGCACCGGCGTACCTACGGGGACCCGTTCAAGGACGTGCCCCTCCTGCGCCCGGGGGATGCGGTGATCCTCAACGACGGCACGACCTGGTTCACGTACCGCGTCAAGCGGACGCCGCTGCGCACCGTCCCGGGTGATGTCGGCGTCATCGACCCGGTGCCGGGCCGGGCCGGGTTCGACGGGCCGGGCCGCTATCTGACGCTCACCACCTGCGATCCCGAGTGGGGCAGCAGCCATCGGCTGATCGTCTGGGCGTACCTCGACGCCACCCTGCCTGTGACGGAAGGAAAGCCGGAAGCTTTCCACAGCTGACCCACGGGCCCCTTGCGCCCTTTAGTCTGGTCCCGTACGGAGAAAGAAAGGGGCGGCATGTACGGCTGGATCTGGCGGCATCTGCCGGGCAACGCATGGGTGCGGGCGATCATCTCGCTCGTGCTGGTCCTCGCGGTCGTCTATGTGCTGTTCCAGTACCTGTTCCCCTGGGCGGAGCCGTTGCTTCCGTTCAACGATGTGACGGTGGACGGTCAGTGAGCGCGCGCATTCTCGTCGTCGACAACTACGACAGCTTCGTCTTCAACCTCGTCCAGTACCTCTACCAGCTGGGCGCGGAGTGCGAAGTCGTGCGCAACGACGAGGTGTCCACCTCGCACGCGCAGGACGGCTTCGACGGAGTGCTCCTGTCCCCCGGACCCGGCGCTCCCGAACAGGCCGGGGTCTGCATCGAGATGGTCCGCCACTGCGCCGACACCGGCGTCCCCGTCTTCGGCGTCTGCCTCGGTATGCAGTCGATGGCGGTGGCCTACGGGGGAGTCGTCGACCGCGCACCGGAGCTGCTGCACGGCAAGACCTCGCCCGTACTGCACCAGGGCAAGGGCGTGTTCGCCGGACTGCCCTCGCCGTTCACGGCGACGCGTTACCACTCGCTGGCGGCCGAGCCCGCGGACCTGCCGGACGAACTGGAGGTCACCGCGCGCACCGAGGACGGCATCATCATGGGACTGCGCCACCGTGAACTTGCGGTGGAAGGAGTGCAGTTCCACCCGGAGTCGGTCCTCACCGAGCACGGCCATCTGATGCTCGCCAACTGGCTGGAGCAGTGCGGTGACACCGGGGCGGTCGGCCGCTCGGCAGGGCTCGCGCCGGTGGTGGGCAAGGCTCTGGCGTGAACGGCGAGGGGGGTGCGCCGTGGCTCCGGACCGGGAGTGTTCCCGGGCATTCCCCGGAGCCGCAGGGCTGGTCGGGATACGACCCGTACGACCCCTACGCCCTGAACGAGCCCGAGGAGCACCAGCAGGACTGGTACGGCGGGCAGCAACCCTCCGAGCAGGCGCCGACGCAGCTGATCGGGGATCCGGTGCCGGATCACGCGTCCCCGTCGCCGACGGCTGAGAGGTCCGGCAGACACGGCAGGCACGGTGCCCACCGCGCCGGTTCCGAGACGGCCGAGCAGCCCACCGGCGGCCGCGCCGAGCGCCGCCGCGCCGCGAAGGGCCGCGGACGGCGCAGAGGGGCCTCGGCGCCGCCGACACAGACGCCGGCACGGAGCGAGGAGGGCGCCCCGCTCACCCGGGTCGAGGCGCGCCGTCGTGCCCGGGCCCAGAAGGACAGCCCCGCGGTCATCGCCAGCCGCGTCTTCGGCGAACTCTTCATCAGCATCGGCGTGCTGATGCTGCTCTTCGTCACGTACCAGCTGTGGTGGACGAACATCCTCGCCGGGCAGCAGGCCAACGCCGCCACCGACAAGATCCAGAACGACTGGGCCAAGGGCCGGGCTCCTGGCGCCTTCGAGCCGGGGCAGGGCTTCGCCATCATGCACATCCCCAAGCTCGATGTCGTCGTCCCGATCGCCGAGGGCACGGACAAGCACTCGGTGCTGGACCGGGGCATGGTCGGGCACTACGCCGACGGGCAGCTCAAGACCGCCATGCCGGCCGAAAAACAGGGCAATTTCGCGGTCGCCGGCCATCGCAACACCCATGGCGAGCCGTTCCGCTACGTCAACCGCCTCTCGCCCGGTGACCCGATCGTCGTCGAGACGCAGGACGCCTACTACACCTACAAGATGACGAGCATCCTCCCGCAGACGTCGCCCTCGAACACGAGCGTCATCGACCCTGTGCCTGCCGGATCCGGATTCACCGGACCCGGTAGATACATCACGCTGACGACATGCACGCCCGAATTCACGAGTACGTTCCGGATGATCGTGTGGGGCAAGATGGTCGACGAACGCCCGCGAAGCAAGGGCAAGCCTGACGCGCTCGTCGGCTGAGGTGTGACCGGACCGGACTTCCAGGACGACAGAAAACAGGGGCAGGTGCAGTGGCACGTGCGCGCAGCCGGATCGCCGGCGTCATCAGTGTCTTCGGCGAACTGCTGATCACCGCGGGGGTGCTCCTGGCGCTCTTCGTCGTCTACTCGCTGTGGTGGACGAACGTCCTCGCCGACCGCGCCGCCACCAAGGACGGCGACAAGGTGCGCAACCGCTGGGCCGCCGAGAGACCCACCAGCCAAGGGCCCGGCGCGCTGGACACCAAGGACGGCATCGGCTTCCTGCACGTCCCCGCCATGGCCAACGGCGAGGTGCTCGTGAAGAAGGGCACCGACGCGGAGATCCTCAACGACGGTGTCGCGGGCTACTACACCGACCCCGTCAAGTCGGCGCTTCCGATGGACAAGCTGGGCAACTTCACGCTCGCCGCCCACCGCGACGGACACGGCGCCAAGTTCCACAACATCCACAAGGTCAAGGTCGGCGACTCGATCGTCTTCGAGACCAGGGACACCTGGTACATCTACAAGGTCTACAAGGACCTCAGGGAGACGTCGAAGTACAACGTCGACGTGCTGCAGCCGGTCCCGAAGGAGTCGGGCAGGACCAAGCCGGGCCGCTACATCACTCTGACGACGTGCACGCCCGTCTACACCTCCGACTACCGCTACGTCGTCTGGGGGGAGCTGGAGCGCACGGAGAAGGTCGACAGCGCCCGTACGAGGCCCAAGGAACTGCGTTAGAACGCCAGTGAGCCCCGGGCACCCCCTCCGAGGGGATGTCCGGGGCTCACTGCTTCCTACGTCAGCCGGGGCGACCGGGCGGGACCGGCCGGAAGCCGGGTCCAGGCCTTTCGCCGGATGCCTCAGAAGCCGCCGCCACCGCCGTTGTTGTTCCCGCCCTGCTGGTTCCCGCCGCCGCCGATGGTCTGCAGCGTGATCGTCGTGGACGCCGGGTCGCCCTGGGTACCAGGCTGCGGATCCATCCCGATGACGATCGCGTTGTCGTCGGTCGAGCTTCCCTGTGTGAACTGGATGTTCGTGTAGCCGAACTGCGCCAAAATCTGCTTGGCCTCACCCACACGCTTGGTCCTCACCTCGGGGACCTGCGTCTGCTGCTGTTGCCGGCCCTTGGAGACCTGCAGGGTGATCGTCGTGCCCTTGGCCTGCTTGGAGTTGGCGGCAGGGTCCTGGGCCACGACCTCGCCCGCGGGCTTGTCCGAGTCGACATCGGTGCGCGCCACGGTGTAGCCGAGCGTCTCCAGCTGGCTCTTCGCCGCGTCGAACTGCGAGCCCACCACGTTCGGTACGGGCTCCGTGGACTTCTTGGCGATCTCCAGGGTGACCGCGGCACCCTTCTCGGCCTTGCTGCCACCCTCGGGCTGCTGCCGGACGACCGTGCCCGGCGTCTCGTCGGACTCGACGAACTTCGTGTTGACCTTGAAGGCGTCCTTCTCGAGCCGCGTGGTGGCGCTGTCCTCCTGCGTACCGGTGACGTCCGGAACCTCCACGAGCGGCGCCCCCGCGGACACGACGACCTTGACCGTCTCGCCCTCGTTCATCTTGGCACCGTTGCCGGCGGCAGGCGTCTGGCTGCAGACGTTGCCCTTCGGCTCCGCGCAGCGGTCGGTGCCGGTCTTGACGACCTTGACGCCCGCGTTGGTCCCGAGTCGTACGGCTTCGTTGAACTCCTGGCCGACGAGGCTGGGGACGCTGACCTTGCCGTCCTTGGCGTTCTGGCTGAAGATCGACTTGCCGATGAGGATCGCGCCGATCAGCACCAGGATGCCCGCCACAACGAGCAGGATCGTCGAGGTGTTCGACTTCTTCTGGCGGCGGCGGTCCGGACGGTCGTCGTAGCCGTATCCGCCGTCGTCCGGGTTCATGGGCGGCAGCATCGACGTCTGGCCGGCCGGGTCGGCCGCGCGCAGCGCCGTCGTCGGCTGGTCCTCGGGGCGCTGGCCGTATCCGACCGAGCCCATCGCCGCGGTGGCGGCGACCGGCTGGCCGTCGAGGCAGGCCTCGATGTCGGCGCGCATCTCGTCGGCCGACTGGTAGCGGTAGTCCGGGTCCTTGACCAGTGCCTTCAGGACGATCGCGTCCATCTCGGGCGTGATCTCGGGGTCGAAGGCGCTGGGCGGCTGCGGCTCCTCCCGGACGTGCTGGTAGGCCACAGCGACCGGGGAGTCGCCCACGAACGGCGGGCGGACGGTCAGCAGCTCGTACAGCAGACAGCCGGTGGAGTACAGGTCGGACCGGGCGTCGACCTGCTCGCCCTTGGCCTGCTCCGGCGAGAGGTACTGGGCGGTGCCGATGACGGCGGCGGTCTGGGTCATGGTCATGCCCGCGTCGCCCATGGCACGTGCGATGCCGAAGTCCATCACCTTGACCTGGCCGGTGCGCGTCAGCATGACGTTCGCCGGCTTGATGTCACGGTGGACGATGCCGTTGCGGTGCGAGTACTCGAGGGCCTGGAGGATCCCGATGGTCATCTCCAGCGTGCGCTCGGGCAGCAGCTTGCGGCCGGAGTGCAGCAGCTCTCTGAGCGTGGAACCGTCGACGTACTCCATCACGATGTACGGGATGGAGACGCTGTCGACGTAGTCCTCGCCGGTGTCGTACACCGCGACGATGGCGGGATGGTTCAGCGAGGCGGCCGACTGGGCCTCACGGCGGAACCGGGCCTGGAAGGACGGGTCACGGGCGAGGTCGGCCCGCAGCGTCTTCACGGCGACGGTGCGGCCGAGCCGGGTGTCGTGCGCGAGGTAGACCTCGGCCATGCCACCGCGGCCGAGCACCGAGCCCAGCTCGTACCGGCCGCCGAGGCGACGCGGCTCTTCCATAACAGTCCAGCCCTCTCCGTCAGTCCCGACCGCACCCGTGTGTGTGGTCCGGCGGTGTGCTGTTCGCGCATACGGTACCGGCCACGCCGGATCGAATCCGCTCAAGGCGGGGACCCGATACGCGACCGGTATCGCATTGTGCGGTGATGATGCGGGATGACGGGGTGATCAGTGACATGCGTCACTGCTTCCCGCCGAGCACCGCCTCCATCACCTTCTTGGCGATGGGGGCGGCGAGCCCGCCGCCGCTGATGTCGTCACGCGACGTGCCCGAGCTGTCCTCGACCACGACGGCCACGGCGACCGGCGAACCCTGGTCGGTCTTCGCGTACGAGATGAACCAGGCGTACGGACGCTTGCTGTTGTTCTCGCCGTGCTGGGCGGTGCCGGTCTTGCCGCCGACGGTGACACCGTCGATCTTGGCGTTGGTGCCGGTGCCCTTCTCGACGACGTTCTCCATCATCTTCTGGAGGAGCTGTGAGTTCCCCTCCGAGAGAGGGCGGCTCATCTCCTCGGGCTCGGTCTGCTCGAGGACGTCCAGGTTGGGAGCCTCAAGCTTGTCGATCATGTACGGCTTCATCAGCTTGCCGTCGTTGGCGATCGCCGCGGTGACCATGGCCATCTGGAGCGGGGTCGTGGCCGTGTTGAACTGGCCGATCGAGGAGAGCGCGTTGCCGCCCCGGTCCATGTTCTTGTCGTAGACGGACGCGGAGGCGCGGACCGGCATGAAGACCTCGTTGTTGAAGCCGAACTTCTGTGCGGTCTCCAGCATCTTGTCGCGCGTGACCTTGTCACCGAGGTTGGCGAAGACCGAGTTGCAGGAGATCTCCAGAGCCCTCTTCAGGCTCGCCTTCTCACAGCCGCCGTGCTGGTTGACCATCGGCGTGGTGGACAGCGGGATCTTGTACGGCTCGGGCGTGTCCGTCGGGGCCTCGATGTCCGTGACGACACCGTGCTCGAGGGCAGCGGCCGCCGTGAGGACCTTGAAGGTGGAGCCGGGCGGGTAGGTCTCGCGCAGCGCGCGGTTCAGCGTCGGCTTGTCCTTGTCCTTCCCCAGCGCCCCCCATGCCTTCGAGTCCGCGCCGTGGTAGCCGGCGAAGGAGGAGGGGTCGTAGGAAGGGGTGGACGCGAGCGCGAGGATCTTCCCGGTGCGCGGGTCGATGGCCGCGACGGCGCCCTTCTTGTCGCCCAGCCCCTCGAAGGCCGCCTTCTGCGCCTTCCCGTTCAGGGTGGTGACGACGTTGCCGCCCTTCTTCTTGTCGCCCGTGAACATCGCCATGGTGCGGTCGAAGAAGAGCCGGTTGTCGTTGCCGCTGAGGATCTTGTCCTCGATATATTCGATCTGGTTGGCGCCGAACGCCTGCGAGGCGTAGCCGGTGACCGGAGCCCACATCGGGCCGTCGACGTACGTGCGCTTGTACTTGTAGAACTTGTCGTCGGTGAGCACGGAGCCGGTGATGGGCTTGCCGTCGACGATGATGTTGCCGCGCTCGGCGGCGTACCGCTCGATCGTCACCCGGCGGTTGGACTTGTGGTTGCTCAGCTCGTCGGCACGAACGTACTGGAGCCAGTTGTCCTGTATCAGCAGCGCGAGGACCAGAAGGCCGCAGAAGAGCGCGATTCGGCGCAGGGGCTTGTTCACGGTCGGACCACCTGCGTCATCTCGGCGTCGGAGTTCGGGGCAGGAGCTGGTGCGGGGCGCCGCGCCGTGTCGCTGATACGGATCAGGATTCCGATCAGCGCCCAGTTCGCGATCACGGATGATCCGCCCGCCGCGAGGAACGGCATCGTCATACCGGTCAGCGGGATGAGGCCCATCACGCCGCCGGCGACCACGAAGACCTGGAGGGCGAAGGCGCCGGTGAGACCGATCGCGAACAGCTTGCCGAAGGGGTCGCGGGCGGCGAGGGCGGTGCGCACGCCGCGCTCGATGATCAGGCCGTAGAGCAGCAGGAAAGCCATCACGCCAGTGAGCCCGAGCTCCTCGCCGACGGTGGCGAAGATGAAGTCGGAGTTGGCCGCGAACATGATGAGATCGGAGTCGCCCTGGCCGAGTCCGGTACCGAGGACACCGCCGGAGCCGAAGGACATCAGGACCTGGGTCATCTGGTCGCAGGCGTAGGCCATGTTGGTGCCCTCGGGTGCGGTCTCCAGGCACCCGAACGGGTCGAGCCAGGCGGCCACTCGGGACTGGACGTGGGTGGCGAACTGGGAGACGACCACAGCGCCGCCCGCCGACATCAGCAGGCCCATGACGATCCAGCTGGTCCGCTCCGTGGCCACGTAAAGCATGATCACGAACATGCCGAAGAACAGCAGCGAGGTGCCGAGGTCGTTCTCGAAGACCAGGACGAGCAGGCTCATCGCCCAGATCGTGAGGATGGGCCCGAGGTCGCGGCCGCGCGGCAGGTAGAGCCCCATGAACCGGCGGCTGGCCAGCGCCAGCGCGTCGCGCTTCACCATGAGGTAGCCGGAGAAGAAGACCGCGATCACGATCTTCGCGAACTCACCCGGCTGGATGGAGAAACCACCGACGCGGATCCAGATCTTGGCGCCGAACACGTCCGCGCCGAGACCCGGGACGAGCGGCAGGAGCAGCAGGACGAGCGACGCCGCCATCGAGATGTAGGTGAAGCGCTGGAGGACACGGTGGTCCTTCAGCAGCAGCAGTACGCCGACGAAGAGCGCGACGCCCAGCGCCGAGTACATCAGCTGGTTGGTGGCCTGCGGAGCGAAGCTCTTCAGCGCGTTCAGCCGCGGTGACTGGTCGAGCCGCCAGATCAGCACCAGGCCGAGACCGTTGAGCAGTGTCGCCAGCGGCAGCAGCAGGGGGTCGGCGTACTTGGCGAATCTGCGCACCACGAGGTGCGCGACGCCGGCGAGCAGCCCGAGGCCCAGGCCGTACGCGAGCATGCCCGCGGGGAGCTCGCCGCTGAGCGCGAGGCCCACGTTGGCGTACGCGAACACCGGGATCGCGACGGCGAAGCCGAGTAGCACGAGCTCGGTGTTGCGGCGGCTCGGCAGTTCGATCGCGCCGATGGTGGTCGTGTTGGTGACAACGCTCATGGTGGAGAAAGGCCCCCTACGGGTCTACCGCTGTACCGCTCACTGCTTTCCGCAGTTCGTGGCGAGCTTCTGCTCCTCCTCCGAGAGGGTGGGGCCCGGAGAGGGAGAGGCTGCGGTCGGCTTGTTCTGGGCGGACTGGTTGGAGGGCTTGGTGCCGGTCGTGCCACCGGCCTGCCCCTCGCCCGGAGGCGTACTGGGCGCCCGGTCCGCGGCGGTACGGCGCTGCTCGTCCTTCTTGCAGGCGGAGGCCTGGACGGCGAGCTCTTCGACCTTGTTGCGCGCGGAGACGAGGTTGTTCTCGGCGATGGTCTCCTTGACCTGCTTCTGCTGGTAAGGCGGCAGGTACTTGAGTTCGATCTCGGGGTGGTCCTTCTCGACCTCCGAGAGCGACACCCAGCCGAGGTCCTGGCTGATGCCCTGGTAGAGCGCGATGTGCTCGTCCTTGGTACCGACGTAGTACTGGGTCTGGGTCCAGCGCCAGGCGCCGTACAGACCGCCGCCGGCCACGGCCAGCGCGAGGGCCCCGAAGAGGGATCTCTTCAGCCACTTGCGGCCGGAACGAGGCTTGGTGAAGTCGTCGTCGGTGTAGCCGAAGCCGTCCTCCGGCATCCCGCCGTAGCTCACGTCGCCACCGGTTCCGGGCGGGCCGAAGCCGCCCGCGGGCGGCTGGGCGGGCCGGCCGAGGCCGGACGCGCGTCCCGCCGGGGTCTGCATGGCGCCGTTGTCGCCCAGCTGCACCTGGTTCTCGGCGACCGCGCCCACGATGACGGGCGTTTCGCTGAGCTGTCCCGCGAGGGTGTCGCCGCCGTCGACGTCGAGGACGTCCGCGATGATCACGGTGATGTTGTCGGGGCCGCCACCGCGCAGGGCGAGCTGGATCAGCTCCTGCACGGTCTCCTGCGGGCCCTGGTAGCTGGCGAGGGTGTCCTCCATCGTCTGGTGGGAGACGACGCCCGACAGCCCGTCGGAGCAGATGAGGTAGCGGTCGCCGGCCCGGACCTCGCGGATGGAGAGATCGGGCTCCACATGGTCACCGCTGCCCAGCGCGCGCATCAGGAGGGAGCGCTGCGGGTGGGTGGTGGCTTCTTCCTCGGTGATCCGGCCCTCGTCCACGAGGCGCTGCACCCAGGTGTGGTCCTGGGTGATCTGGGTCAGCACCCCGTCACGGAGCAGATAGGCGCGGGAGTCGCCGACATGGACGAGCCCGAGCCGCTGACCGGTCCACAGCAGCGCGGTCAGGGTGGTCCCCATGCCCTCGAGCTGGGGATCCTCCTCGACCATGGCGCGCAGCTGGTCGTTGGCCCGCTGTACGGCCGTGCCGAGCGAGGTGAGGATGTCGGAACCCGGGACGTCGTCGTCGAGCTGCACGAGCGTCGAGATGACCTCGGACGAGGCGACCTCGCCGGCGGCCTGGCCACCCATGCCGTCGGCGATCGCGAGAAGGCGCGGACCGGCGTAGCCGGAGTCCTCGTTGCCCTCCCGGATCATGCCCTTGTGAGATCCGGCGGCGAAGCGCAGTGACAGACTCATGCGCACCTGCCCTGTCGACGCTGCCTCGGGGTACAGCCGCTCTCGAGCCACACTGCCCACCCTCCGGTCGGGAGCCGCCGGGCCCGGCCCGCTGCCGGGACCGCTGCGGGACTCCCGGTGGGGACCGCAGCGGCTCGCTCGCTCCGCTCGCTCATTGTCGTACTACTTCCGCAGCTCGATGACGGTCTTGCCGATGCGGATCGGCGCGCCCAGCGGAATCGGTGTCGGGGTGGTGAGCCGGGCCCGGTCGAGGTAAGTGCCGTTGGTGGACCCGAGGTCCTCGACGATCCACTCGCCGTCACGGTCGGGGTAGATCCTGGCATGCCTGCTGGACGCGTAGTCGTCGTCCAGCACGATGGTCGAGTCGTGGGCGCGGCCCAGCGTGATCGTCTGTCCCTGCAGCGCGACCGTGGTGCCGGTCAGGCTGCCTTCGGAGACGACCAGCTTGGTCGGCGCTCCCCGGCGCTGGCGGGGAGCCTGCTGGCGCTGCGGAGGCGCCGCGGGCTGCTGCCGGGCGGCCCCCTGCTGCTGCGCACGCGCGTCGGCGCCCCGGCGCGATCCGCGCTGGGTGACACGCGTACCGAACAGGTCGCTGCGGATGACCTGGACGGCCACGATGACGAACAGCCACAGAACGGCCAGGAAACCCAGCCGCATGACCGTCAGGGTCAGCTCTGACATTGCCCCCGCTTCACCCTTCGGCTTGCCGGTAAACGATGGTTGTGCTGCCCACGACGATCCGCGAGCCGTCGCGGAGCGTAGCGCGGGTGGTGTGCTGCCCGTCTACCACGATGCCGTTGGTGGACCCGAGATCCTGGATCGTCGAGGGCGTTCCGGTCCGGATCTCGCAGTGACGGCGCGAAACGCCGGGGTCGTCGATCCGTACGTCCGCGTCGGTACTGCGGCCCAACACCAAGGTCGGACGGGAGATCTGGTGGCGGGAGCCGTTGATCTCGATCCAGCGGCGCACCTGGGCACCCGCCGCCGGACCGACCGCGGGCCGGCCGGCCGCGGACGCGGGGCCCGGCCGGTTCGTCCCGGGTGGCGGTGCCGAAGGCATGGGAGGAGCCGCAGCAGGAGGGTAACCGTAACCGCCGCCCTGCGGGGCGCCTGTGGAAAAGCCCTGGGGGCCGGCGGGCGCGTTCGCGGGCGCCTGTGACGCACTCGACGCGAGCGTGCGGCTGCGTACCCGGTACAGACCGGTGTCGAGGTCGTCCGCCTTCTCCAGATTGACCTTGATCGGTCCCATGAAGGTGTACCGCTGCTGCTTGGCGTAGTCCCGGACCAGGCTCGAGAGCTCGTCGCCGAGCTGGCCCGAGTAGGGGCTGAGGCGCTCGAAGTCCGGCGTGCTCAGCTCCACGATGAAGTCGTTCGGGACGACGGTCCGCTCGCGGTTCCAGATCGTGGCGTTGTTGTCGCACTCCCGCTGGAGGGCGCCCGCGATCTCGACGGGCTGGACCTCGGACTTGAAGACCTTGGCGAAGGTGCCGTTGACCAGACCTTCGAGTCGCTGTTCGAAACGCTTCAGGACTCCCATGGGGCACCTCCTCCGTCGTTGTCGTCCTGGTACTGCTTACTGATCGTATCCACGCGTCGGGAAATCGGCTGGTTCCCCTTGTCTGCCCCGTCGATGAGTGTCACCTCTCACACGGATCGCCACACGGATCGTAGAGGCGGCCTCCTCACAGTGTCCCGCACCCGGCGAGCTTCCCGGGCGTGAGGGGGGAAGCGACCGGCGGTTGCCCCACCCTGTTCGCTGTTCCTGCCGCCCTGTCCACTTCCTGCTCCACCGCCGGGAGCCGAAACAAACGCATGTGAATCGCCCCTTCGCAGCGTGCTAATGTTCTGCATGTCGCAAGGCGCTCGCACCAAACGGGGCAGGGGCAGGGCGACCACCCAATGCGCGGGTGGCGGAATAGGCAGACGCGCTGGATTCAGGTTCCAGTGCCCGAAAGGGCGTGGGGGTTCAACTCCCCCCTCGCGCACCACGAGAACGATGAAACGGGTTCTCACCAGAGACGAAAGTCTTGGTGAGGGCCCGTTTTTTCGTTTCTCGGTGTTGTTGCTCGGCTCCCGTTGCCCGGACGTAAGGCCCGGGTCCCGGGATGCGAATAAGGGTGTTTCCGAGTGAAGGGGGTCACATCGTGTGATTCGTCACGATATGAACTCCCGCCCTTTGTTGATCTTCGGCGGGGCGAGGCGCAGTGATCACACCGGCATGTTTCCGAACGTGGGGATACGGACGCGAAGAGTAAGCGGCGTGCGTGGTGTATCCAGGGGCGCCGGTCAGGCGGTGGGGACGAGTCGGCCAGGTGGCGGGGGAGGTTCCGGACACTCGCCGGATGGTTGTTCCGGCAAAGATCGGTGACCGTGACGCGTATGAGGCAAGAGGTACGAGAGACGGCTCGGCTCGGGCAGGTGCCCGTGCCGGGAACGAGCTGTCTCCCCACTCGCCGGACGTCTGGCACGGGAAGGCCGATCGGCCTCTACGTGGCCCGTGGTCTCGCGGTCGTCGGCATGTTCGCGGCGCATACCTGATCGAGGAGGGCTTTTCCATGACGGCTCGTCTGACGCTGTGGGCAACCGCCGGGAACCACACCAGGGACACCGTGTTCGGCGACGGCTGCCCCGGTGAGCACGATCTGCGCGACAGCGGCCTCGCCGTCGTGACGCCGGCCCCGGACACCGTTGTCCTTCATGGACCGTCGGGCCGCTGTGCACGGACCGCTGCCGCCCTCGGCCGGGAAACGAGGCCCGAGCCCGCCCTGCGCGACCTCGACTACGGTACATGGTACGGCCGTACGGTCGGCGATGTCGCCGCGACCGACCCCCACGGCCTCAGCGCATGGCTCAGGGACCCGGACGCCGCGCCCCACGGAGGAGAGTCCGTGAGGCAGCTCTGCCAGCGGACACTGCACTGGTTGCGCGGCATGACGGCCGACGATGTCGGGACCCTGGTCATCGCCGAGCCCACCGTGATCCGGGCCCTGCTCGTCAACGCGATGTCCGTACCGGCAACCGCGTTCTGGCACCTCGGTGTGCCCATGGCGTCCGCCGTCTCCCTCACCTCCCACGACGGCGGCTGGGACATCGCGCCCAGGCGCGTCACCGTCATCAGGAGCCGACAGCCCGAGGGCGGTTCCTGCACCGTGTGAGGTCGCGAGACCGCCTGCCGCCGCACAGCAGTGGCCGTCGGCGGGAGTGCCGGACCGGACCATCCGCGCGGGGCTCGCCCGCAGGTCAGGGCGCTGCCGCTGCCCACACGCCGGGGTGCCGTGCCGTGTGCCGGGTTCCGTGACAGGACGAGTCCCGGGTTCCGCAACAGGACAGGAGACGTCCGGTCGGGCGTAATTGAAGGGGAGACGTTTGATCCCGGAAGCACTGCGCCGGGGGCGGCACCACCTCGCGCGGCCGGGATTCGGCGAAAGCGACCGAAGCGCGTGCCGACTGCGGGTGAGCTACGGATGTTCTCGAGGCGACGCGATCACATCAGCACCGATGAGCTTGCGGTTTCCAGGCGGCGTGGCCCGGGCGGAGTGCCCCTGACGGGGCCCCGGGCTCCGACCGTATGGGCGGGAGCCGGCCCCTGGGTCTCCGGGGAAGGGCCGTGACCTCCGACGGCGGTGTCCGTGCCGCGTCCGCGGAGACAGCCTCCGGCGGGGGTACCTCGGGTACGGGCGGGGCAGCAGCGAGTACCGAGTCGCTCCTGGCCGAGGTGCTGGCCGGAGTCATGCGTACCGATGAGGTGCCGGTCGACGGCGACTTCTTCACCGACCTGGGTGCCGATTCACTGGTGATGGCGCAGTTCTGCGCGCGCGTGCGCAAGCGGGACGACCTGCCGACGGTGTCGATGAGGGACGTCTACGAGCATGCGACGATCCAGGGTCTGGCGGCCGCGTTCCCGGGCACCGAACCCTCTCCGGCCCCGGCCCAGGCACCGCCGGGAGCCGACTCGCACGGGCCGGCCCAGGCCACCGGAGAGCCGTCGGCCGCGTCGGATGAGCATCGGCCGCCGACCATGCCGCAACCGCGGACCGAGCCGCACGTGCGGACCATGCCGTATGTGCTGTGCGGGGCGGCGCAGCTCCTCTTCTACCTCGTCTTCTCCTGCCTGGGGGCTCTCGTCGCCATCGAGGGCTATGAGTGGGTCACGGCCGGCTCGGGGACGGCGGATCTCTATGTGCGGGCCGTGCTGTTCAGCGTCGTGGTCTTCTTCGGGCTGTGCGCCCTTCCCCTCGTCGCCAAGTGGGCACTCATCGGCCGCTTCACCCGCACCAGGATCCGGGTCTGGAGTCTCGGCTATCTGCGCTTCTGGTGCGTGAAGACCCTCATCCGCACCAGCCCGGCAAGGCTGCTGGCCGGGTCGCCGCTGTATGTGCTCTTCCTCAGAGCCCTCGGCGCGCACATCGGGAAGGGCGTCACCGTGCTTTCCCGTACCGTTCCGGTCTGCACCGATCTGCTCTCTGTCGGTGACGGCACGGTCATCCGCAAGGACGTCTTCCTGTCCTGCTACCGGGCACACGACGGCTGGATCGAGGCGGGCCCGGTCACCTTGGGCACGGACGTGATGGTCGGTGAGCAGACGGTGGTCGACATCGAGACGTCGATGGGTGACGGCTCCCGGCTCGGTCATGCCTCGTCCCTGCAATCAGGGCAGGCCGTTCCGGTGGGCGAGACCTGGCACGGCTCTCCGGCCCGGGCGGCGGCGACCGACTACGGCGCTGTACCGCCCGCCGAATGCGGCACCCTGCGCAAGGCCCTCTACAGCCTGGGCCAGTTGGCGGCGATGCTGCTGGTGTATCTGCCCCTGACAGTGGCCGGTGTGAGTCTGGTGCTCACGGTGGCGCCGCAGCTGAGCGGGGTGCTGAGTCCCGAGACGCCGGCGGTCACGAGTCCCGCGTTCTTCGTCGACGCTCTGCTTGCCTCCCTGGTGGCCTTCTTCGGCGCCCTGCTGGTGGGTCTGCTGCTGGTGAGCGCCCTCCCGCGGCTGCTCAGCCTGGCGATCAAACCCGGCCGGGTCTATCCGTTGTACGGCTTCCACTACGGCGTTCAGCGAGCGATCCTGCGGCTGACCAACATCAGGTTCTTCACCACGCTCTTCGGGGACAGCTCCGCGATCGTGCACTATCTGCGATACGTGGGGTACGACCTGAGCCGTGTCGAGCAGACGGGGTCGAACTTCGGCACGATGGTCAAGCACGACAGCCCGTATCTGAGCCGGGTCGGCAGCGGAACGATGGTGGCCGACGGTCTGTCGATCATCAATGCCGACTTCTCCAGCACCTCCTTCCGCCTCGCGCCGACGTCGATAGGGCCGAGCAACTTCCTCGGCAACAACGTCGCGTATCCCTCAGGCGGGCGCACGGGTGACAACTGCCTGCTCGCGACCAAGGTGATGGTTCCCGTCGACGGGCCGGTGCGAGAAGGCGTGGGGCTGCTCGGCTCGCCCTGCTTCGAGATCCCGCGCACCGTGCTGCGCGACACCCGGTTCGACCACCTGGCCACCGGCGACGAGCTGCGGCGTCGTCTGGCAGCGAAGAACCGGCACAACGCGTTCACCGCGAGCCTTCATCTGCTGGCCCGGTGGTTGCACTTCTTCGTGCTCGCCCTCATCGCCATGGCCGCCGTCGACTTCTACCACGTCCACGGTGTGCCGGTGCTGGCGCTGGCGAGCCTGGTCACCATGGTGTTCACCATCGCCTTCTTCACCGCGATCGAGCGGGCCGTCACCGGCTTCCGGGCCTTGAAGCCGCTGTACTGCTCTATCTACGACCCCGCCTTCTGGTCGCATGAACGCTTCTGGAAGCTGACCTCGCACCGCTATATGCAGGCGTTCAACGGCACACCCTTCAAGGCCGTGGTGTGGCGGCTGCTGGGCGCCAAGGTCGGCCGGCGGGTCTTCGACGACGGCTGCAGCCTGATCGAGCGGACCCTCGTGTCCATCGGAGACGACTGCACCCTCAATGCCGCGAGCGTTATCCAGTCGCACTCCCAGGAAGACGGCGCCTTCAAGTCGGATCACGCCACGATCGGCCGGGGAGTGACCCTCGGCGTGGGGGCGTTCGTCCACTACGGCACGGTCGTGGGCGACCGGGCTCAACTCGCTGCCGACACCTTCCTGATGAAGGGCGAGGAGGTGCCTCCTCAGGCGCGATGGGGCGGGAACCCGGCTGCGGAACTGGCATCGCCATAAGCGAGGAGCGTCGGCGGCGCACCATGGCCGTCGTGTCTCGTGAGGACATCGCCAAGGCTGGTGGCGGCAGCCCTGCGCTGACTGCGCTTGACTGAACTGACTGCGCAGACACGGAGGACGATCACGGCCCCGAGCGGCGGCGTGCGACCAACGTCGCACGCAGGGTGCGACGAAAGGGGGCCGCGGGAAGCCGGGGCCAACGACTAAGGTTCGGCCGTGCACGCGTCAATAAACACCTGGACTGGGATACGCCCGCGGATCGCGGAGGGCTGGCGCTGGTTGGCGCCGCCGGAGCTGTGGACCAGGACCAGGACGGCGGGTGAGGCGGTCCTCGCGCTCGTCATGGGACTGCTCGTGGCCGGCGTGGGGGAAGCCATGGCGGCGCCGGCCCTGGAGGTGACCGCCGGAGGGGCCGGAGCGGCCGTGCTGTCGCTGCTGCGGCGCAGACTGCCGGTGAGCGCGCTCGTGGTGACGGCGGGGCTGACACCTGTCATCGACGGGTTCGTCCCTCTCATGATGGTCGTCGGCTGGTCGGCGGGACGCCGGATCAGGGGGGCGGGGCGGGCACTTGCCGCGTTCACCGGCGCCTATCTGGTCTGCCTCTCGGCCACCTTCGTAGACAACTGGACGCTCAGCCACGCCCTCACCCTGGTGCTGCTGGCGAGTGTTTTCTTCCTGGGGACGGCGCTGGTGCCGGGCCTGGCAAGCCGGTACTGGACCCAGCGCCGGACCCTGCTGCGCACGCTCCAGGACCGCAACCTCCAACTGCTGCGCGAACGCGAGATGGTGGCGGGCCAGGCCCGGCTGCGGGAGCGCCAGCGGATCGCCCAGGACATGCACGACAGCCTCGGGCATCAGCTGGCTCTGATCGCCGTCCACACCGGTGCCCTGGAAGTCGACCGTGATCTGACCGGCCGGCAGCGGGAGGCCGTCGGTGTGCTGCGGGAGGCGTCCGTCGCCGCCATGCACGAACTCCGCGAGGTCGTGGGCATTCTCCGTGACGGAGTGGAAGGACCCGCCCCGGCGGCGGACGAGACGGGCAGGGCCGCGCGCGGGACGGTCGGCATCGCGGGTCTGGTGGAGTCGGCGAGAGCGGCCGGCCCCGGCTATGCGGTGGAGCTGCGGAAGGTGGGAGAGGCCAGGCCGCTCGCGGCGGCGGCGGACCATGCGGCGTACCGCATCGTCCAGGAGGCCCTGACCAACGCCTTCAAGCACGCGCCCGGTGCGCCGATCACCGTGGAGCTGCGCTACGAACCCGATTCGTTCGTGGCGGAGATCGTCAACGGCCGGCCCACGGAGGCCGCGACGGACGCCGCGGGCGAGGTCGTCAGCGGCGGCCAGGGGCTGACCGGGCTCGACGAACGTGCCCGGCTGGTGGGCGGCATGGTGCATGCCGGGATGCTCGAGAGCGGAGGCTTCCGCGTCGCGGGGGTGCTGCCGTACGGCGTCGTCGATGCCGCGCCCATCGCCGATGCGACGGACGCGTTTCGGGAGCAACAGCTGCTGGTCCCCCTCAAGAACGGTGTTCCGATCAGCGACTGGACCGTTTCGGAGCGGGAGCTGGCGATGGGAGGCGCGCCCAGGAGCAGAGGCGGCGGGGTGGCTCTCGGATGCGGGATCGCCGCCGGAGCCGCCCTGTTGCTGGTCCTGGTGAGCCTCGTCGGACTGTTCTTCCTGTTGGGGTCCCTGGACCAGGGAATGATCGGTCCCGGGGAGTACGACGCCGTCGAGGTCGGTATGTCCGAGGAAGACGTACGCAACCAGCTGCCGGACGGCGACACGATCGCCACGATCGGACTCCAGGGAACCGGGCCGAAGAGGCCGCCCGGCTCGTCGTGTCTTGTGCTCATGTCCTCCGAGACGGGGAACGGCGTGGAGACCGAACCGGTTTTCCGGTTCTGCTTCAAGGACGGCAAGCTGGTGGAGAAGAGGTCGTACGAGACCAGGCGGTAGCGAGGCGAGGGGAGCGCAGTGACCCGGTCCCAGCACGCAGTGACCCGGTCCGGGGAGTCGCCGGTCAGGGTGGTGATCGTCGACGACGAGCCGCTGATTCGTGCCGGGATCAGGCTTATCCTCACCTCCGATCCGGACGTCGAAGTGGTCGCGGAGGGGGCGAACGGCCGGGAGGCCGTGGAACTGGCCCGGTCACACGACGCGGATGTGGTTCTGCTCGACATCCAGATGCCGGGTATGGACGGCCTGACCGCGCTGTCCGAGCTGCGCAGAGTCGCACCGCGGGCCCGGGTCATCGTGCTGACGACCTTCGGAGAGCGTGAGAACGTGCTGCGGGCGCTGGAGCGCGGAGGCGCCGGGTTTCTGCTGAAGGACACCGCCCCCGCGGAGTTGATCCGGGCGGTGCGTGCGGCCGCCGCGGGCGATGCCTATCTCTCGCCCGGTGCGGCGCGGCATGTGGTGGACCAGCTGGCCTCGAGGCGGGCGGTGGGGCGCAGCGAAGAGGCCCGGGCGAGGGTGGCGACGCTGGGCGCCCGGGAGCGTGACGTGCTCGTACTGCTCGGGGAGGGTCTCTCCAACGCCGAGGCGGGGCGGAGGCTGCATATGAGCGAGGCCACCGTGAAGACCTATGTGAGCCGGATCCTGGCCAAGCTGGACTGCGAGAACCGCGTCCAGGCGGCACTTCTGGCACGGGACGCGGGGCTGTAGCGGACTGCTGTTCCCCGGGGCCGGCGTCCTGGTCGGCGCGACCGGGGTACGGCTCGAGTGGATGTTTCACGTGGAACGGTGGCCAGGCCGGGCGACGGTGCTGGTCGGCTGCTGTGCCGCCGCCCGGTCCGATCCTGTGCGCCGGTTACGCGGCGAGACGCCCGGCCAGGTCCTTCGCCTTCTGTGAGGCCTCGTCGAGCGCCTTTGTGCGGGAGGCCTCGGCGAGCGGCACGAACTCGGCCATCGCGGGCCTGTGCGGTGCCAGCGTCATCTCGGGGACGATGAAGTCGACCGTGGCACCGAGCATCCCGGTGAGGACCTTCTCCATGTAGTTCCGGACGAACTCGAAGTCCTCGCGCGGCGTTCCGGGCCCGTACGAGCCGCCGCGGCTCGCGACGACGGTGACCGGGGTGCCCGCCACCGGGCCGTCCGGGGTGCCCGCGTTGTGGCCCACGATGATCGCGTGGTCCAGCCAGGCCTTGAGGGTGGACGGAATCGTGAAGTTGTACATCGGAGCCCCGATCAGCACGGCGTCCGCCTCCGCGAGTTCGGCGGCGAGTTCCGCGCGCAGCGCGTGTCCCGCGCCCGCGGAGGCCGAAGCGGCATCCAGATGGGGCAGCGGGTGCGCGGCCAGATCGCGGTAGACGACCTTGCCCTCCGGGTGCGCCTCGAGCCAGGACTTCACAAAGGCGGCGGTGACGTCCCGCGATGCGGATCCCTGGGGGAGCAGGGAGGAATCGATGTGCAGCAGTGTGGCCACGGTGGCTCTCCAAGATCAATGAGGTGGTATGAGGCCCGCTCTGAGATCCCGCTCGGGGACCCGGGCGGAAGTTCCGTATGGAACTATGAATAGCACACTCCCTTACTTTTTCTCACCCCCTCACATCGAAGCAGTACGCTTGGGGCCATGGCGAAGGGCATGGCGGATCACAACAGGCATGCATGCGCGCAGGTCGACGAGTCGATCACGCGGGTATTCGGGCTGCTCGGCAAACGCTGGACCGGCCCGATCTTGTACGTGCTGATGCAGCAGCCCGTGCACTTCGCCGATCTGCGCCGGGCGATCCCCGGGATCAGCGAGCGCATGCTGTCGGACCGGCTGACCGAGCTGGGTGCGGCCGGGCTGACCCTGCGCGAGGTCGACGAGGGGCCGCCGCTGAGGGTCTGCTACCGGCTCACGGAGGCCGGTGCGGCACTGGAGCCCGCGCTGAAGGAACTGGGGCGGTGGGCGGACGCCCATCTGCCCGGCGGTGTCCGCGGGGACGGACCCTGCCGGCCGTGAACCAGGCTGGTGCCGCCTGTGGATGCCGGACCTTTTTGCCGGCATGGGCGCGGTGGTCCCCGGGGTGCCCCATGAGGTTGTCCACAGGGGAAGACGGCTGTCCGGCGTAGGGGTACCTTCTTGGACAGTTGATGTTGCACGACGTCGGGGGAGGCGGTCCCGCCATGGGTGAGATCGAAGCGGTGGTGCCGGTGCAGCGGCAGGTTCCGGGGGGCGGGCGTATTCCCGAGGTGACCGGCTTCGCCCGGCTCGGGAGCGGCGGGGAGAAGTCCCCCAAGGAGGCGGGAAAGGCCCTGCGGGTCAAGGTTCCGCGCTCCTCCCACGACACCCTGCTCATAGGCGCCGGACGGCCGGACGCGGTGCGGGCCGTCGAGGAGTCCAGCCGCGGCAGGGTGCCCGAGCTCGCCCCGATCCGGGTGGGGCGGATGGCAGCGACGCCTTTCGCGTTCCTGCGCGGCGCGGCCGGTCTGATGGCACACGATCTGGCAGCCACCCCGGTGACGGGTATCGCGGCCCAGATCTGCGGCGACGCCCATGCGGCGAACTTCGGGCTGTACGGCGACGCCCGCGGCCGCCTGGTCATCGATCTGAACGACTTCGACGAGACCGTCACAGGCCCCTGGGAGTGGGACCTCAAGCGGCTAGCCGCCTCCATCGTCCTCGCCGGCCGGGAGACGGGTGCCGACGAAGACACCTGCCGCAAGGCCGCGTTCGACGCGGCGGGGGCGTATCGCAGGACCATGCGGCTCATGGCCAAGCTCCCGGTCCTGGACGCCTGGAACGCGATCGCGGACGAAGAACTCGTCTCCCACACCGACGCCCGCGATCTGGTGGGCACCCTGGAACGTGTCTCGGAGAAGGCCCGGAGCAACACGAGCGCGCGGTTCGCCGCCAAGGCGACGACGGACGGGCCGGACGGCGGCCGCCACTTCGTCGACGCGCCTCCCGTGCTGCGCCGGGTGCCGGACAAGGAGGCGAGTGCCGTCGCGGCCTCGCTGGGGGAGTATCTGGAGACCCTCTCCGAGGACCGGCTGCCGCTCCTCGCCCGGTACACCATCCACGACGTGGCCTTCCGGGTCGTGGGCACCGGCAGCGTGGGGACCAGGTCCTATGTGGTGCTGCTGATCGACCATCGCGGCGAGCCGCTCGTGCTCCAGGTCAAGGAGGCGCGTCCCTCCGCGCTGCTGCCGTATCTTCCGGCCGCGGGCTTCGCGCTGCCCGAGCCGGTCCACGAGGGACGCCGCGTCGTGCAGGGCCAGAAGCGGATGCAGGTGGTCAGCGACATCCTGCTGGGCTGGACGACGGTGGAGGGCAGGCCCTTCCAGGTGCGCCAGTTCAGGAACCGCAAGGGCAGCGTGGACCCTGCCGCTCTGTTGGCCGACCAGGTGGACGACTACGCCCGGATGACAGGAGCGCTGCTCGCCCGCGCTCATGCCCACAGCGCCGATCCCCGGCTGGTGGCCGGTTACTGCGGGAAGAACGAGGAGCTGGACGAGGCGGTGGCCGGATTCGCCGTGCTGTACGCCGACCGCACGGAGGCGGACCACGCCGACTTGGTGGCCGCGGTGCGCAGCGGGCGAATAGCCGCTGAGCTGGGCGTGTGACGGCTTTCTTGCGGGCTGTACGGGGCCGGTGGGCACTCTGCCATACGCTGGGCGGGTGACCGAGGACCCTCCCGGGGTGCCGACGACCCGGGCCGACGACGAGCAGGACGACCATCGCGTGGACGAGCAGAGCAACGTGGACGACCACGTCACGCAAGGTGCGCAGACCGCGTTCGATGACGCCCCGGCAGCCCGGGCGGTCCACGACGGCTCCGGCGCTGACGCGGATCAGGACCAGGGGCAGGATCAGGTTTTGGGCAAGGGTCAGGACCAGGACCAGGACCAGGACCAGCCGGACGCTGCCGGCGGCCGGTCGGACCCGGGCGCCGAGCGGCCCGAGGCCCGGCTGGGGCGGGCGGTCCGCGTTGCCGAGCAGGCACTGATCGAGTTCGAGATCGCGGTGGAGACCTTCCGGGTCGAGGTGGAGAACTTCTCCCGGCTGCACCACCAGAAACTCGGACCGATGTACGCCCGGCTCGACGAGCTCGACGCCCAGATCGCGGAGGCCCGCGCCGCCCGGACCGGTGACCCGGAGGATCTGCGCAAGGCGCAGGAAGCCCGGGCCATCGTGATGCCGATGCCCGGCGTCGACGAGCTCTTCCACGACTGGATCGACTCGGAGGGGCTGTCCCCGGAGGCCGCGGCGATGCTCACCGACCAGTCCGTGCAGCCGCCGAAGCGGGTGCGGCCCACCGACGAGGCGAAGAAGCTCTACCGGGAGCTCGTCCGCAAGGCTCACCCGGATCTGGCGCAGGAGGAGAAGGAGCGGCTGCGCCGGGAGGAGTTCATCACCCGGGTGAACGCGGCCTATGCGCGCGGGGACGAAGCCGTGCTGCGTGAGCTGCTGCAGGAGTGGGACGCCGGACCGGTACCGGAGGCACCCGCGCTCAACGAGAGCGAGGAGCTCTACGCCCGCCTCGAGTGGCTGTCGCAGCGCAAGGAACTGCTGACGCTGATCGCCAAGGAGTTGGAGGACAGCGCGATCGGCGCGATGCTGAGGATGGCGCCGGACGATCCGGACCGGCTGCTCGACGAGATCGCCGAGCAGCTGCTCGCACAGGTCGCCCAGCGTGAGGCGGAGCTGGCCGAGCTGGTGCAGTAGGTTTCCCGGAGACGTTCCTCCCGCCCCGCCCGGCAACCGTCCTCCCGGTACGAGAGAAGGCTCATCCCCATGAATTTCGCCCCGCTGCCCTCGATCGACGCGGCGTCCGTACCGGTCGGCGGTCTCGTGCTCGACGTCCGGGAGGGCGACGAGTGGACGGCCGGACACGTCGAGGGCGCGCTGCACATCCCGATGAGCGATTTCGTGGCCCGCTTCGGAGAGGTCACCGAGGCCGTCGCCGAGGGCCGCCGCGCCCATGTGATGTGCCGGGTGGGCGGACGTTCCGCCCAAGTCACGCAGTATCTGGTCCAGCAGGGCATCGACGCCGTGAACATCGACGGCGGAATGCTCGCCTGGGAGGCCGCCGGCCGCCCGATGATCACCGAGGACGGCACCCCGGCGTTTGTGCTGTAGCCGGTCTGCTGCGGTGCCACGGTGCCCGTGCCCGCTCCTGTGTCTATCCCTGTGCACCGGGCCTGAGCAGTTCTGAGGCACCGTCCGCGCGGGATCGTCGGCATGTACGGCAGGACCGCCGGGTTGGAGCGGCGGGCACGGGCCGGCCCGGGGTGTCAGCCGAGCGGGTGGGCGGCCAGCAGTTCACCCAGTGCCTCTTCATGGGCCGCTGCCGGGCCGAGGGAGAGCTCGAGCTGCTTGGCCCAGGCGTGGTAGCGGTGGAGTGGGTAATCGGTGTCGGCACCGAAGCCGCCGTGCAGATGCTGCGCCGTCTGGACGACGCGGCGCACCCCCTCCGAGGCCCAGATCTTCGCCACCGCGATATCACCGGAAGGGGGCAGCGCCCCGTCTGCGCCGGTGCCGATGCGCCAGGCGGCCTGCCAGAGCGTCGCCTCCATCGCCCTCAGATCGATGTAGCGGTCGGCTGCCTGCACGGCCACGGCCTGGAAGGTCGCGACGGGGAACCCGAACTGTTCGCGCTTTGCGGTGTACTCGCTGGTCATCGACAGCACCCGCTCGCCGAGACCGAGCGCCAGCGCACATGTCCCCGTGGCGAGCAGACCACGCAGCCACTCCCAGGCTCCCCCGGCGACGATGAGCGCATCACCGCCGACCGGCACGGAGTCGAGCCTTGCCTCGGCGAAGAGCTCCCCGCTCGTGGAGTACTGCTCGGCGAGCGTCAGACCGTCCTCGCCGCGGGGCACCAGCGCCAGGACTGCTCCCCCGTCGTCGGTGTGCGCGGGAATCGCGATCAGATCGGCGCAGTGGGCCCAGGGGATTCCGGTCTGCACCCCGTCCAGCACCCAGGCCCCGCCTTCGTCGCGTGCCCGGACGCCGAGCTCGGCAGGATCATGGCCGGTGCGGCCGTTGGCCCCGACCGTCAGCACCAGCTCGCCGCGGCCGACGCGCGGCAGCAGGTCAGCGCTCAGCGCCGGGCGGCCGAAGCGCTGCACCGCCATGGCGACCGCGCAGGTCTCCAGCAGCGGCACTCGCGCCAGCACCTTCGCCGACTCGCGCAGCACCAGACAGAGCGCGAGGGGATCGAGGCCCGCCCCGTCGTACTCCGGGGCAAGCACCAGGCTCAGCAGATCGGCATCTGCCAGCCTGGCCCACAGAGGCCGGTCGAACTCCTCTGCCACGGCGCCCACGGTGAGTGCCGGACTCGGCACTCCGTCGGGAGCCACGCCCGAGAAGACCGCCTTCGCAGCCTCGACGGCCGCCTGTTGCTCCTCGCTGAAGGTGAAGTCCACCGTCCCGCCCTCCCGCGCCCGGCCCGTCGCCATCCGCCGGGCCCATCGGATCTGACGGACCGTCAAGATAGAACAGGTTCGTGTGGAAGGGAATGGTGAGGGCGACGCGGGAAGCCGGCGGCGGCCTCAGCGGTCGAAGTCCAGCTCCACCTCGGAGGTCATGGGATGCGACTGGCAGGCCAGCACATAGCCCGCATCCGTCTCGTCCCCCTCCAGTGCGAAGTTCCGCTCCATACGGACCTCACCGGACACCAGGAACGCCCGGCAGGTCCCGCACACCCCTCCCTTGCAGGCGTACGGCGCGTCGGAGCGGGCCCGCAGGACCGTCTCCAGCAGCGACTCCCCTTCCTGGACGGGCCACTTTCCCGAACGGCCGTCCAGCGTCGCGGTCAGTGTGCTGTGGGCGGGCGCCGCGATGGGAGCGGCGGCTGGCGCCTCGTCCACATGGAAGATCTCCTCGTGGACACGGCCCTTCTCCACACCCAGCGCCCGCAGTGCCCGCTCGGCGCCCTGGACCAGCCCGAACGGGCCGCAGAGGAACCAGCCGTCCACCTCGGCCACCCCGAGCAGCGCGGGCAGCAGAGCGGTCAGACGCTCCTCGTCGAGCCGCCCGGACGGGAGGCCCGCCTGCTGCTCTTCCCGGGAGAGCACGGTGACCAGCTGAAAGCGACCGGGATAGCGGTCCTTGAGGTCGGCCACTTCTTCCAGGAACATCGTCGAAGCCGCGGTCCGGTCGCTGCGGATCAGACAGAACCGGGCCTCCGGCTCCCGCGCCAGCAGCGTCGCCGCCATCGACAGCACGGGCGTGATCCCGCTGCCCCCGACGATCGCGGCGAAGTGCCCGGGCCGCGGTGCCAGGACGAACCGGCCCATCGGCTGCATGACCTCCACCGTGTCCCCCACGGCGAGCTCCTTGAGGGCGTAGGTGGAGAACTCGCCGCCGTCGACGAGGCGGATACCCACCCGTAGCACCGGCGCCTCGCCTGCGGGGACGGCCGGTGCGCAGATCGAGTACGTACGCCGGATCTCCTCGCCGTGCGCCCCCGTACGGCGGACGGCGATGTGCTGGCCGGGCGTATGGCGGAAGGCGTCGTGGAGCTCGGCGGGGACCGCGAGTGTGACGGCCACCGAGTCGTCCGTGAGCTGCTCGACCTCGGTGACCCGGAGCGGATGGAACATCTACAACTCCTTGAAGTGGTCGAACGGTTCGCGGCAGGCCACACAGCGGCGGAGCGCCTTGCAGGCGGTGGAGGAGAACCTGCTGAGCAGTTCGGTGTCGGTGGACCCGCAGTGCGGGCAGCGCACGGAGAGGGTGAGCGCCACCGGACCGTCGGGGCCGCCCGGGCGCGGCGGGGCTATCCCGAACTCCGCCAGCTTGCGCCGCCCCTCGGCGCTGATGTCGTCCGTCGACCAGGCAGGCGAAAGCACCTTGACGACGGACACCTCGGCGATCCCGTGGTCGTGGAGCACTCGCTCTATGTCCGAGGACATCGCCTCGATGGCCGGGCAGCCGGTGTAGGTGGGTGTCAGCTCCACCTCGACCCTGCCCGGGCCGAGGACATGGACCCCACGGACCACACCCAGCTCTTCCAGGGTGAGCACGGGCAGCTCCGGGTCGGGGACGGAACCGGCGAGCCTGCGCAGCTCGGCCTCCGGCACGGTGTCGGTCGTCACCATGACGCCCCCGGATGGCTGCGGTGCAGATGCTGCATCTCGGCCAGCATCCGCCCGAAGGACTCGGTGTGCAGACCCTGCCGTCCGGCGCCCGCCGACCATGCGCCGGTGTCGGCGGAGTCCGGCACGGTCAGGGTGGCGCGCTGGAGCACGCTCGTGACCGACTCCAGCCAGCCCGCCCGAAGCGCCTCCCCGTCCACGTCCAGGCCCTCGACCGGCTGGAACATCTCGCCGGTGAACCGCCACAGCGCATCGCACGCACGCTGCATCCGCTCATGGCTCTCCGCGGTGCCGTCGCCCAGACGGAGGGTCCACTGCTCGGCGTGGTCCTGGTGGTACGTGACCTCCTTGACCGCCTTCGCCGCGAGCCCTGTGAAATCACCCTCGCCGGCGGCCAGCTGGGTGAACAGCAGCCGCTGGAAGGTGGAGAAGTACAGCTGGCGGGCGATGGTGTGGGCGAAGTCGCCGTTCGGCTGCTCGACCAGCTGGAGATTGCGGAAGGCCCGCTCCTCGCGCAGATACGCCAGCTCGTCCTCGTCACCGACGAGGGACAGCAGCGTGCGTGCCTGTCCCAGCAGGTCGAGTGCGATGTTGGCCAGCGCGACCTCTTCCTCGAGGACCGGGGCGTGACCCGCCCATTCGCCGAGCCGGTGGGAGAGCACCAAGGCGTCGTCCCCCAGCGCGAGTGCGGCCGTCACAGGTGCTTCACCCCTTCCGGGATCTCGTAGAAGGTCGGGTGCCGGTAGGGCTTGTCGGCAGCGGGCTCGAAGAACGGGTCCTTCTCGTCCGGGGAAGAGGCGGTGATCGCCGTGGACGGTACGACCCAGATGGACACGCCCTCATTGCGCCGGGTGTAGAGATCGCGGGCATTGCGTAGCGCCATCTCCGCGTCCGGGGCATGGAGGCTGCCGGCATGGGTGTGCGAGAGCCCGCGCCGCGAGCGTACGAACACCTCCCACAGCGGCCAGTCGGTCGAGCTGCTCATGCCTTCGCCTCCACATGCTCTCCATCACGCTTGACGCCCGCCGCGGACGCGGAGCCGTCCCGGGCACTCGCCGTCTTCGCGGCGTACGCCGCGGCTGCCTCGCGGACCCAGGCGCCTTCCTCATGGGCACGGCGGCGCTGGGTGATCCGCTGCTCGTTGCAGGGGCCGTTGCCCTTCAGGACCTGCCAGAACTCGTCCCAGTCGATGGTGCCGAAGTCGTGGTGCCCGCGCTCCTCGTTCCACCGCAGATGAGGGTCCGGCAGGGTCAGTCCCAGGGCCTCTGCCTGCGGGACGCAGATGTCGACGAAACGCTGCCGGAGCTCGTCGTTGGAATGGCGCTTGATCTTCCACTCCATGGACTGCGCCGAGTGTGCCGACTCGTCGTCCGGGGGGCCGAACATCATCAGCGAGGGCCACCACCAGCGGTTCACGGCGTCCTGGGCCATCTCGTGCTGGGCGGGTGTGCCCTGCGAGAGCGCGAGCAGCAGCTCGTATCCCTGGCGCTGGTGGAAGGACTCCTCCTTGCAGACGCGGACCATCGCGCGTGCGTAGGGACCGTAGGAGCAGCGGCAGAGCGGCACCTGGTTCGTGATCGCGGCGCCGTCCACCAGCCAGCCGATCGCGCCGACGTCGGCCCAGGTCAGCGTGGGATAGTTGAAGATCGAAGAGTACTTCTGGCGGCCGGAGTGGAGCTTGTCGAGCAGCTCGTCGCGGCTCGCTCCCAGCGTCTCCGTCGCGCTGTACAGGTACAGGCCGTGGCCCGCTTCGTCCTGCACCTTGGCCATCAGGATCGCCTTGCGCCGCAGCGAAGGCGCCCGGGTGATCCAGTTCGCCTCGGGCTGCATGCCGATGATCTCCGAGTGCGCGTGCTGAGCCATCTGGCGGATCAGCGAGGCGCGGTACTCGTCCGGCATCCAGTCACGTGGCTCGATGCGCTCGTCGGCGGCCACGGCAGCGTCGAACCGCGCCTGGTGCGTCGTAGCCGCAGTCGTCTCTGCAGTCACTGCCGTCATCGGGCCCCCTACCGACCGATCGTTCGGTTGAATGACTTCAATGGTGAGTCTGAGGCCCGTAAGGTGTCAACCCTGTGGATGACCGCGGTGGACCGAAGAGACCATGGGAGTCGGGGCGGGATGGACTCGTACGGCAGCGAGGGCGCGAAGCGGGAGGATGCGCCGTCGGGTGACGGCGGCGCCCAAGAGGGCATAGTCGCCCTTTCGCTCCCTTACCAGGTGGTTGCGGCGGTCGCCCTCGCGGTCGTCGGTGCGCTCGCCTGCGTCCATCTGGCCATGGTGTTCCTTCATGTCGCGCCCTCGAACACCGTCACGAAGCAGCACGGCGAGACCGTCGACGGATGGATCTATCCGGAGTTCGAGCAGAACTGGAAGCTCTTCGCCCCCAATCCGCTGCAGCAGAACATCGGCGTCCAGGTGCGTGCCGAGGTCGTGGCACGCGACGGCTCCCGCAGGACCAGTGACTGGATCGACCTTGCCGCCGAGGACAGCGAGGCCATCCGCGGCAATCTCCTCCCGAGCCACGCCTATCAGAACGAGCTCCGGCGCGGCTGGGACTTCTACCTCAACTCCCACACCGACGACAACCGGCCCAACGGTCTGCGGGGCCAGCTCTCCGAGCGCTACATCCGCCGCATCGTGATGCTGCGCCTCGAGCGGCGCGACCTCGGTGGCCGGGTCGACCGCATCCAGGTCCGATCCGTCACCAGCTCGGTCGAGGCCCCGGCGTGGAGCAAGGAGAAGACGGACACCCGGTCGTACTACCGGACACTCCCCTGGTGGAACGTCTCCGCGGAGGACCTGCCCCTGGGCGCGCGCAACGACGGCAAGGGCAGTGCGGACGGTACGGAGGCGGCCAGGTGACCCAGGCACTCGACGCGGAGACCCCCGACCGCGACGGCCACGAGCCCCACGACGGCCACGACGGCCACGAGGGGGCCGGCGACAGCCATGAGCCCCGCGGAAGCCGGGAGCACCGCGGAGCCCATGAGGGCCCCGGGCGCATCCCGCCGGACCGCCGGCTGGCCGCTGCCATCCAGCGGGTCACGTCGACCGCCCTCGGTCCGTACCAGACGGCGATCGTCCGCATCGGCTTCTCGGTGACCTGGCTGGTGTTCCTGCTCTTCGAGTTCCCGCACCGGCGCGAGCTGTACGGGCCGGAAAGCCCCTGGGGCTGGGACATGGCCCAGCAGCTGATCACCGACAACCACGCCTTCACCGTGCTGATGTGGTCCGGCAGCGCGTTCTGGTTCGAGGCGGTCTACGCGATCGCCGTGCTGTCCAGCGTGCTGATGGCGCTCGGCTGGCGGACCCGCGCCACGTCCGTGGTCTTCATGGTCGGAGTGCTGACGCTGCAGAACCGGTCCATCTTCATGGGGGACGGCGGCGACAACGTCATCCACATCATGGCGATCTACCTCGTCCTCACCCGGTGTGCCCAGGTGTGGTCCCTGGACGCCAGGCGTACCCGGAACGGATCGGCGAAGGACACGGGGGGACGCGCACGGGACTGGGCGGGCCCGGTGCTGTGGTCGGTGCTCGGCGCCGCCCTGGTCGTGGCGACCTTCCTGGACGCGGGCGGCGGGGAGTGGTGGATGTACACCCTCCTGTGGCTGCTGTGGGTCTCCCAGGGCATGTGGTGGGCGGTGAACCGCCGGGCGCCGGGCAGTGAGCTGCGCACCCTCCTGGACATCCTCGCCAACCTCGCCCACAACGCCACCCTTGCCGTGATCATGGCCGAGGTCTGCCTGATCTACGCCACCGCAGGCTGGTACAAGATCCAGGGCTCACGCTGGCAGGACGGCAGCGCCTTGTACTACCCGCTCAAGCTCGACTACTTCACTCCCTGGCCCGCCCTCTCCGAGATCCTGGCGGGCAGCGGGGTGATCGTGATGCTGCTGACGTACGGCACGGTCATCGTCCAGGTGGCCTTCCCCTTCACGCTCTTCAATCGCAAGGTCAAGAACGTGCTGCTCGTGGCGATGATGCTGGAGCACGCGGGCATCGCCGTGCTGCTGGGTCTGCCCTTCTTCTCCTTCGCGATGATCGCCGCGGACGCGGTGTTCCTGCCCACGGTGTTCCTGCTCTGGCTCGGCGGCCGGGCGGCACGGGGGCGGGACCGGTTGGTGCGCCGCCGTGGACGGCGGGTGCCCGGGCAGCGCGGTGCCCCCGATGCCGAAGGCGCACGTACCCTCGTCGGGTGAGCAGCGAGACCCACGAACCGGTTCAGTACGACGACGGCTACGGCACCGAGATCGGCGTCGGCCCCCATCCGCGCCCCTGGCCGGAGGGTGCGCCGTACGACCCGGAGCTGCTCGCCCACGGCGACCGGCGCAATGTCGTCGACCGGTACCGGTACTGGACACGGGAGGCGATCGTCGCCGACCTGGACACCCGCCGGCACGACTTCCATGTGGCCGTGGAGAACTGGGGTCACGACTTCAACATCGGCTCCGTGGTGCGTACCGCCAACGCCTTTCTGGCGAAGGAGATCCACATCGTGGGCCGACGGCGCTGGAACCGCCGTGGTGCGATGGTCACCGACCGCTACCAGCATGTGCGCCACCACCCCGACACGGAGTCGCTGACGGCGTGGGCGGCAGCCGAGGACCTGCCGATCATCGGGATCGACAATCTGCCGGGCGCGGTACCGCTGGAGCGAACCGAGCTGCCCCGCCGGTGCGTGCTGCTCTTCGGCCAGGAAGGCCCCGGGTTGACGGAAGAGGCGCGCAGGCATTCCGCCATGGTCTGCTCCATCGCCCAGTTCGGCTCGACCCGGTCGATCAACGCGGGAGCGGCTGCGGCGATCGCGATGCATGCCTGGGTCCAGCGGCATGCGGAGATCTCCGGTTAGCCACCCCGTCGCCTTGGGAGCCGGACGGCGTCTCCGTCCTGCCAGGTCCGCACGGTCCGCCCGAACCGCGTGCCGCGTCTGACGAGACACGCGGTACGGGCAGATCCGTCGGCATCAGGCCTGGCGGCGTACCTCGACCACTCGGAAGCGGTTGGCGACGAAGGCCCCGTCGCACAGTGCCGCGTTCGCCGCGGGGTTGCCCCCGGAGCCGTGGAAGTCGGAGAAGGCCGCCGTCTGGTTCACATAGACACCGCCGGTGAGGTTCAGCGAGAGCTGCGCGGACTCCTCCAGGCAGACATCCTCGACCGCACGCTCGGTGTCGGCGGAGGTGGTGTACGCGCCGACCGTCATCGCACCCTTCTCGCGGATCGTGCGACGCAGCAGCTCCACCGCGTCCGCGGTCGTGTCGACCGCGACCGCGAACGCCACCGGCCCGAAGCACTCCGACATGTAGGAGGCCTCGTCGTCCGGCTTGGCGCCGTCCAGCTTCACGATGACCGGAGTACGCACCACGGCGTCCGGGAACTCGGGGTTGGTGACCTCGCGCGAGGCCAGGGCCACCTCGCCCAGGCCGGCCGCCGCCTCCAGACGGGCCTTCACATCGGGGTTGACCAGGGCGCCCAGCAGCGCGTTCGCCCGGGCGTCGTCCCCGAGGAGACCGGCCACGGCGGCGCCGAGGTCGGCCACCACCTCGTCGTACGTCTTGGGGCCCGCGTCCGTGCCGATGCCGTCACGTGGGATCAGCAGGTTCTGCGGCGTGGTGCACATCTGGCCGCTGTACAGCGACAGGGAGAAGGCCAGGTTGGACAGCATCCCCTTGTAGTCGTCGGTGGAGTCGACGACGACGGTATTGACACCGGCCTTCTCGGTGTAGACCTGGGCCTGGCGTGCGTGGGCCTCGAGCCAGTCACCGAACTCGGTGGAGCCCGTGTAATCGATGATCTTGATCTCGGGGCGTACGGCCAGGGTCTTCGCGAGGCCCTCGCCGGGGCGCTCCGCGGCCAGCGCCACCAGATTCGGGTCGAAGCCCGCCTCGCCGAGCACCTCGCGCGCGACACGCACCGTGAGGGCGAGCGGGAGAACGGCGCGCGGGTGGGGCTTGATCAGGACCGGGTTACCGGTGGCCAGGGACGCGAACAGGCCCGGATAGCCGTTCCACGTCGGGAAGGTGTTGCAGCCGATCAGCAGGGCGATGCCGCGCGGGGCCGCCGTGAAGGCCTTCCGCAGCTCCAGGGGGTCGCGCTTGCCCTGGGGCTTGGACCAGTCCGCCGAGGCAGGGGTGCGCATCTGCTCTTCGTACGCATAGGCCACCGCCTCGAGGCCGCGGTCCTGGGCGTGCGGGCCGCCCGCCTGGAACGCCATCATGAACGCCTGGCCGCTGGTGTGCATGACCGCGTGGGCGAACTCGTGGGTGCGGGCACTGATCCGGGAAAGGATCTCCAGGCAGACCAGGGCACGTGTCTCCGGCCCGGCCTCGCGCCAGGCGGCCATCCCGGCACGCATCGCCGGAAGCAGCACGTCGATGTCGGGATGCGGATACTCGATACCCAGCTGCGGCCCGTACGGCGACACTTCGCCGCCCGTCCAGTCGTCGGTGCCGGGCTGGTCCAGCTCGAAGCGGGTGCCCAGCAAGGCCTGGTAGGCCGCGAGGCCATCGGCCGCGCCGTTCTCGCCGTACGCCTTGGGGTGCTCCGGGTGGGGCGACCAGTACGCCCGGGAGCGGATCGCCTCGAGCGCTTGGTCGAGCGTCGGCCGGTGGGTCTCGGTCAACTGCATGAAGGACCAACTCCTCGTCGAGCTGGGCAGGGATACGCGGACAGAGTTAGAGTAACCGAACGATCGGTCGGGACAAGGGGGGTCCGCAGAACCTGTGGACAACTCGTAGGGGAGGATCACAGCCATGACCGCCATCGAGGCACAGGCCGCTGCCCCCACCGGTGCCGCGGCCGTCGAGCCCGGCCGCACCGTCGCCGTCGTCGGCACCGGGACCATGGGCCAGGGAATCGCCCAGGTCGCACTGGTCGCCGGCCATCGCGTCCGGCTTCACGACGCCGTTCCCGGGCGGGCGCAGGAGGCGGCCGACGCGATCGGCGGGCGTCTGGACCGGCTGGTTGAGAAGGGGCGTCTGGACGGCGCCGCACGGGACGCGGCCCGTGAGCGGCTGCATCCCGCGGCGGACCTCGGCGAGCTCGCCGACGCTGCACTCGTCGTCGAGGCGGTCCTCGAACGGCTCGACGTCAAACAGGAGCTCTTCACGGCCCTGGAGAAGATCGTCGCCGAGGACTGCCTCCTCGCCACCAACACCTCCTCCCTCTCCGTCACGGCGATCGCGGCCGCTCTGCGGCTGCCCGGCCGCTTCGTCGGACTGCACTTCTTCAATCCGGCTCCGCTGCTTCCCCTCGTCGAGGTCGTCAGCGGCTTCGCCACCGACGAGGCCGCGGCCGGGCGCGCCTACGCGACCGCGAAGGCCTGGGGCAAGACCCCGGTGCGCTGTACCGACACCCCCGGCTTCATCGTCAACCGCGTGGCGCGCCCCTTCTACGCGGAAGCGCTGCGCGTCTACGAGGAGCGCGGCGCGGATCCCGCGACGATCGACGCCGTCCTGCGGGAGTCGGGCGGCTTCCGGATGGGGCCCTTCGAACTCACCGACCTCATCGGCCAGGACGTGAACGAGGCGGTCACCCGCTCGGTCTGGGAGTCCTTCTTCCAGGACCCGAAGTTCACACCGTCGCTCGCACAGCGGCGCCTGGTCGAGTCGGGACGGCTGGGCCGCAAGTCGGGCCAGGGCTGGTTCTCGTACGCGGAAGGCGCCCCGGCGCCCGAGCCGCACACGGCGCCCCCCGCCGAAGCGCCCGCGGCGATCACCGTCCGCGGTGACCTCGGGCCCGCCAACGCGCTGGTGGGGCTGTTCGAGGAGGCCGGGATCACGGTCCGGCGCAAGCGGGGCGCCGGGTACATAGCACTGCCGAGCGGAGCGCGGCTGTGCCTGGCGGACGGCGAGACGTCCGCCGAGTTCTCCGAGCAGGAGATCATCTACTTCGATCTCGCGCTCGACTACGCCAAGGCGACCCGAATCGCCCTCTCCGGCGCGCCGACGACCCCGGAGGAGAGCCTTCGGGAAGCGGTCGGCCTCTTCCAGGCGGCCGGCAAGAAGGTGTCCGTGATCGGCGACGTGCCGGGAATGATCGTCGCCCGTACGGTCGCGATGCTCGCCGACGTCGCCGCGGACGCGGTCGCCCGGGGTGTCGCATCGGCCGACGACGTCGACACCGCGATGCGACTGGGCGTGAACTACCCGGCCGGCCCCCTGGAGTGGGGCGCCGATGTGGGCTTCCAGCGGATCTGCGATCTTCTGGGCGAACTGCACACGCGCTACCCCACCGGCCGCTACGCACCGGCTCTCGGGACGGTCCACCGGGGATACGAGGAGAACGAGCAGAACAGGGACAGCCGATGACCACCGCCAGACGGGACACCTACACCCCGGAGACCCTGCTGTCGGTCGCTGTCGGCGTCTTCAACGAGCGCGGCTACGACGGCACGTCCATGGAGCACCTCTCCAAGGCCGCCGGTATCTCGAAGTCGTCGATATACCACCACGTCGCGGGTAAGGAGGAGCTGCTGCGCCGCGCGGTGAGCCGTGCGCTCGAAGGGCTCTTCGGGATCCTCGACGAGCCGAGGGCGTCGCGTGGCCGCGCCATCGAGCGGGTCGAGTACGTGACCCGTCGCACCGTGGAGGTGCTGATGGCCGAGCTCCCCTATGTGACTCTGCTGCTGAGGGTGCGCGGAAACACCAGGACCGAGCGCTGGGCCATGGAGCGGCGACGGGAGTTCGACCACAGGGTGGCCGAGCTGCTCAAGGCCGCGGCGGCCGAGGGCGACCTGCGGGCCGACATGGACATGCGGCTGGCGACCAGGCTGCTCTTCGGCATGGTCAACTCCCTCGTGGAGTGGTACAGGCCGCAGGCCGGCACCGGCTACGACCGCGAACAGGTCGCCGAGGCCGTAGTGCGGCTCGCCTTCGACGGGCTGCGTACCGGCAGCTGATCCGGCTCGTCCGCGAGACGGCGCTACGGTCGCCGCCCGGACGGCCTACGGCCTGTGCGGCTCGCGGATGCGGCCGGACCGGTCCACCCGCGACCCCGGCGCGCCGCGGATCCCGCTCTCTGCGCACCCCGGCTATCTGCGGGACGGATCCGGGTCCAGGTCGGTCTCCTCGAAGACCAGCAGGGTGCGGGTGGAGAGCACTTCGGGGATCGACTGAAGCTTGGTGAGGACCAGTTCCCGCAGGGTGCGGTTGTCGGGCGTGTGGACCAGCAGGAGCACGTCGAAGTCACCGCTGACCAGCGCTATGTGCGCGGCGCCGGGCAACTCCTGGAGCTGCTCGCGCACCGTCCGCCAGGAGTTCTGCACGATCTTGAGCGTGATGTAGGCGGACGCGCCGTGCCCGGCGCGCTCATGGTTCACCCGGGCGCTGAAGCCGCGGATCACGCCGTCCTCGATGAGTCGGTTGATACGCGCGTACGCATTGGCCCGCGAGACATGCACCCGCTCGGCCACGGAGCGCACCGAAGCCCGGCCGTCCGTCTGGAGGATGCGGAGGATGTCCCGGTCGATCGGGTCCAGCGGCCGGGGCGGTGGGCCCTGAGCGGCCCCGGGCACCGCCTCGTACACCGCGCGGTCCTCGTCGTCGGCCATTTGTTCAGCTGTCATGTCCCCCCACCTCTCTGCCGTGGACGACCTGCTCCTATCCCAGGCTGTGGAGAACCGTTTGTCCACAGGCTGAAGGTGCCTGTAGCCAAAATGCGCCCACGACCGAACAATCGGTAGGTGAGGCGCCTCACACACTCCGCGCCCTTTCACGGGTCCTTATGCCCGCTCCCACGAGGAGGTGCTCGCGTTGAAGGAGAGCAGCATGACGGTCCAGGAGCGGCCGGGTGCCGCCTACCGGCCCACCCCGGCTCCGGAGTGGCAGCCGCGTACCGACCCCACGCCGCTGCTCCCGGACGCCGAGCCGTACCGGGTGCTCGGTACGGACGCGTCGGCCGGGACCGATCCGCAGCTGCTGCTGCGGCTGTACGCCGAGCTCGTGCGCGGCCGCAGGTACAACGCGCAGGCCACCGCGCTCACCAAGCAGGGCCGGCTCGCCGTCTATCCGTCGACCACCGGACAGGAGGCGTGCGAGATCGCCGCGGCCCTCGTCCTGGAAGAGCAGGACTGGCTGTTCCCCAGCTACCGCGACACCCTGGCCGCCGTCGCCCGGGGCCTCGACCCCGTCCAGGCCCTGACGCTCCTGCGCGGTGACTGGCACACCGGATACGACCCGCGCGAGCACCGCATAGCGCCGCTGTCCACCCCGCTCGCGACCCAGCTGCCGCACGCCGTCGGCCTCGCCCACGCGGCGCGCCTCAAGGGCGACGACGTCGTCGCACTCGCCATGGTCGGCGACGGAGGCACCAGCGAGGGCGACTTCCACGAGGCACTCAACTTCGCCGCCGTGTGGCAGGCACCGGTCGTCTTCCTCGTGCAGAACAACGGCTTCGCGATCTCCGTCCCGCTCGCCAAGCAGACCGCCGCGCCCTCCCTGGCGCACAAGGCGGTCGGCTACGGCATGCCCGGCCGGCTCGTCGACGGGAACGACGCGGCGGCCGTGCACGAGGTGCTGTCGGAGGCGGTCGCGCGTGCCCGGCGCGGCGGCGGCCCCACCCTCGTCGAGGCGATCACCTACCGCATCGACGCACACACCAACGCCGACGACGCGACCCGGTACCGGGGCGACGGCGAGGTCGAGGCCTGGCGCGAGCACGATCCGATACTCCTGCTGGAGCGCGACCTCACCGCCCGGGGGCTGCTGGACGAGGACATCGTCAAGGCGGCCCGTGATGCGGCGGAGACGATGGCCGCACGACTGAGGGAGCGGATGAACGCCGATCCGGTGCTGGAACCGATGGATCTGTTCGCGCATGTCTTCGCCGAGCAGACCAGTCAGCTGCGGGAGCAGGCTGCGCAGTTGCGCGCGGAGTTGGAAGCCGAGGGCGGAGACGCGGCGCAGGGTATGCACGGTGCGGAGGGCGCGCGATGAGCACGGCAACGGCCAGGCCGACCAAGCCGGCCACCATGGCGCAGGCACTTCAGCGTGCGATGCGCGACGCGATGGCCGAGGATCCCTCGGTCCACGTCATGGGTGAGGACGTCGGCACCCTCGGCGGCGTCTTCCGCGTCACGGACGGGCTCGCCAAGGAGTTCGGCGAGGACCGCTGCACGGACACCCCGCTCGCCGAAGCAGGCATCCTCGGGACCGCCGTCGGCATGGCCATGTACGGGCTGCGGCCCGTCGTGGAGATGCAGTTCGACGCCTTCGCGTATCCGGCGTTCGAGCAGCTGATCAGCCATGTCGCACGGATGCGCAACCGCACCCGGGGCGCGATGCCGATGCCGATCACCGTACGTGTTCCGTACGGCGGCGGGATCGGCGGAGTCGAGCACCACAGCGACTCCTCCGAGGCGTACTACATGGCGACTCCGGGGCTCCATGTCGTCACGCCCGCGACGGTCGAGGACGCCTACGGGCTGCTGCGGGCAGCCATCGCCTCGGACGACCCCGTGATCGTCCTGGAGCCCAAGCGGCTCTACTGGTCGAAGGCCGACTGGTCGCCCGAGGCGCCGGCCGCCGTCGAGCCGATCGGGCGGGCGGTGGTGCGGCGTCCGGGACGCAGTGCCACGCTGATCACCTACGGGCCCTCGCTGCCGGTCTGCATGGAAGCGGCTGAAGCCGCCGAGGCCGAGGGCTGGGACCTGGAAGTCGTCGATCTGCGCTCCCTCGTGCCCTTCGACGACGAGACGGTGTGCGCATCGGTGCGGCGTACCGGGCGCGCGGTCGTCGTACACGAGTCCAGCGGCTTCGGAGGTCCCGGCGGGGAGATAGCCGCCCGTGTCACCGAGCGCTGCTTCCACCATCTCGAGGCGCCGGTGCTGAGGGTGGCCGGTTTCGACATTCCGTACCCGCCGCCGATGCTCGAGCGGCACCATCTGCCGGGTGTGGACCGCATCCTGGATGCGGTGGCCCGGCTGCAGTGGGAGGCGGAGAGCTGATGGCCCAAGTGCTCGAATTCAAGCTGCCCGATCTCGGCGAGGGGCTGACCGAGGCGGAGATCGTGCGGTGGCTCGTGGCGGTGGGCGACGTCGTCGCCATCGACCAGCCGGTCGTCGAGGTCGAGACGGCCAAGGCGATGGTGGAGGTGCCGTGCCCTTACGCGGGCGTGGTCACCGCACGCTTCGGCGAGGAGGGCACGGAACTGCCCGTCGGGGCACCCCTCATCACCGTCGCGGTGGGCGCGGAGCAGCAGGCTCCTGGCGTATCCGGCGCACCGGAGGCCCAGGGTGAATCCGGTACCGCCCGTGCCGCAGGGGACGAGACCTCCGGAAATGTCCTCGTGGGATACGGCACGGGCGCCCCGGCGGCCCGTCGCCGCCGGATCCGGCCTACGGGTCTCACGGCCGGTACGGAGGTACCGCGCCGCCGTGACCAGCCCGGCGGAGAACCCTCCGTGACCCGTCACGGCGCGGTCAACCCGCCGCCGGCCGCAGGCCGGACTCACGGGGCTCCGTCCGGTGGCGGGCACACGCTTCCGGAGCCCGTGTGGGACAGCGCGGTGGAGAGCCCGGCCCCCGACGAGATCCTCGGGGAGGGACATCCCGCTCCCGGCGACTCGGCCATACCCGTCGCCGCTGAGCGGCGCGGTGCCGTCCAGGACGTGGCCCATCACGAAGGACCTCTCGCGGTGATCTCGCCGCTGGTGCGCAGGCTGGCCCGGGAGAACGGGGTCGATCTGCGCCGGCTGCACGGCTCCGGGCCCGACGGGCTGATCCTGCGGGCCGACGTGGAGCACGCCGTCCGCGTCCTCACGGCACCCGCCGCCCCGGCCCCGGCCGTGGCTGCGCCCGTGGCCCAGGCGGCCCCGGTCGCGGCGCCCCCGGCCACCGCAGCCGCTCCCGCGGGTCCCGAGCGGATCCCGCTGCGCGGAGTGCGCGGTGCCGTCGCCGAGAAGCTGTCCCGCAGCCGCCGGGAGATACCGGACGCGACCTGCTGGGTCGACGCGGACGCGACCGAGCTCATGGCCGCACGTAAGGCGATGAACGCCGCGGGCGGACCGAAGATCTCGCTCCTCGCCCTGTTCGCCCGGATCTGCACGGCCGCGCTCGCCCGCTACCCGGAGCTGAACGCGACGGTGGATCTGGACGCGCGGGAGATCGTGCGACTGCCCCAGGTGCACCTCGGTTTCGCCGCTCAGACGGAGCGCGGGCTGGTCGTCCCCGTCGTACGGGACGCCCAGGACCGCACGGCCGAGTCGCTTACCGAGGAGTTCGGCCGCCTGACGGAGACCGCCAGGCGGGGCGCGCTCACGCCGGCGGATCTCACCGGCGGCACCTTCACCCTGAACAACTACGGGGTGTTCGGTGTCGACGGCTCCACGCCGATCATCAACCACCCGGAAGCGGCGATGCTCGGAGTCGGCCGGATCGTGCCGAAGCCCTGGGTGCACGACGGCGAGCTCGCGGTGCGCCAGGTCGTGCAACTCTCGCTCACCTTCGACCACCGGGTGTGCGACGGCGGCACGGCAGGCGGGTTCCTCCGGTACGTGGCGGACTGCGTCGAGCATCCTGCGGTGCTGCTGCGCACTCTGTGAGGCCCCTCGGGCGGGCCGGCACGGCGAGGTCACTTGCCGGGCCGGCCGTGTGAGGTCCCTCGGGCAGGCCCCCAGGCGAGGTCACCCGCCGGGCGCGCTGTGAGGTCCCCGGCGGGGCCCGGCCGCCTCGCTGTGTGTGATCGCGGCCCATACTGCTGGGGTGACTGCGGATGATGCCGGGACTGCGGGTACGGGTTACGACGCGATCGTGCTGGCCGGAGGCGCCGCCGAACGGCTCGGCGGGGCGGACAAGCCAGGGGTGAGCGTCGGTGGCCTGGCGCTGCTCGACCGTGTGCTCTCGGCATGCCGTGGCGCCCGCCGGACCGTCGTCGTCGGCGCCCGCCGGGCCACGGTCCGTCCCGTGCTGTGGACCCGGGAGGCCCCGCCGGGGGGCGGTCCGCTCGCGGCGCTCGACGCCGGGGTGCGCGGGACCACGGCCGCGACCGTGCTCGTGCTCTCGGCCGATCTGCCGTTCGTCGCCGACGCGACGGTGCGCCGGCTGCTCGAGGCCCTGGACCGGAGCGGGCGGGAAGCAACTCTGCTGACCGACGGCGACGGACGGGACCAGCCGCTGGTCGCGGCCTACCGGACCGAGCCGCTGCGTCGGGAGCTGGCGCTCATCGCGGTCGAGTACGGCCGTCTCGCGGGGCTGCCGCTGCGGCTGCTCACCCATGATCTGGAGCTCGAGAGGGTCGCCGCGGGCGCTCTCGACGCCTTCGACTGCGACACCTGGGAGGACATCGCAGCGGCCCGGGCGCACATCAGAGAGCATGGGAACGTGCTGGATGAATGGATCTCCGCAGTCAAAGCCGAACTCGACCTCGACCTCGACGTCGACACCGGCCTCCTCCTCGACCTCGCGCGGGACGCCGCGCACGGTGTCGCCCGGCCTGCGGCGCCGCTCACCACGTTCCTGGTCGGCTATGCGGCGGCCAAGGCGGGGGGTGACGGCCCCCAAGCCGTGGCCGAGGCAGCCCGGAAGGCGGCAGCCCTCGCCGAGCGGTGGGCCGCCGAGGCCGCCGACGGGACCGCCGAAGGCGGCGGGAAAGGCGAGGCCGGCGCCTGATGACCACGCGGAACCATGCACTCGACGCTCCTGACCACGCCGGACAGGGCGGTGCCGTCGTATCCGGTACCGGTTCCGGTTCCGGCGACAGCCACTGCGTGCTCGGCCGGGCCACGAATCCCGACGCCGTTGACGTCTTCGCCGTCGCCGATGCCATGTACGGTCCCCGGGACAAGGGCATCGCAGGAAACGAGCCGTCCGACGACCGGCCCCGCGCGTCGGAGCGTGAGGGCGCCGGTGCCGGCACGGTCCCGCCCGATTTCCGGGCTCCGGATTCCCGGGCTCCCGATTCCCGGGCTCCGGATTCCCTCGCCCGGGCCGCGTCCGGCGCGCCCCTCGCGGCCGATGACCCCGGCCCAGCCGAAGCTTCCGGAGCCGACGCCTCTGGCTCAGCCGAAGTCCCCGTTACCGCCGAAGAGCCCAGCCCAGCCGACGCCCCCCGCCCAGCCGAAGGTTCCGGCGTCGGTGTCGGCGCTGGCGTCGGCGAGGACGAGGACGACGGCGTCGAGGACGCGCTCGCGCTGGTGAGAGGGCACGGATCAGGGCCGGGATCCCGGCAGCGGGCGGTGCCCTGGCACAAGGCCCGATCCGTCGCCGCCCGCGCGGGCAACGCCTTCCGCCCTCGCACCCAGGGCGCCGGCCTCGACGAAGCCCTGGGGCGGGCGCTCTCCGAACCGCTCACGGCGCTCACCGATCTGCCGCCCTTCGACACCTCCGCCATGGACGGCTGGGCGGTCTCCGGGCCGGGCCCCTGGAGGATCGAGGGCGCTGACACGGACACCGGCTCCGACGTGGACAAGGCCCCCCGTGCGGAAGCCGGCACCAGCGAGGAAGCCGGCACCAGCGAGGAAGCCGGCCCCGGCGCGCACGCCGGGACTGGCGCGGATGCACGATCCGGCGCGCAAGGCGGCACCGGCACCGGCACCGGCCTCCTCGCCGGGCACAGCAGGCCGGAAGCACTCGGCGACGGCAGCGCGGTGCCGATCGCCACGGGTGCCCAGCTCCCGGACGGCGCCACTGCGGTGATCCGCAGCGAGCACGCCCGCACCGACGGCAGCGGGTATCTGCACGCCCAGCGCCGGGCGACCCATGGCCAGGACATCCGACCGCGGGGCCAGGAATGCCGCTCAGGGGACCAACTGCTGCCCGCAGGAGCGACGGTGACCCCCGCGGTGCTGGGGCTTGCCGCGGCGGCCGGCTACGACCGGCTGCCGACCGTCCGCCCGCCCCGGGTCCAGGTCCTCGTGCTCGGGGATGAGCTGCTGTCCGAGGGACTGCCCCACGACGGACTGATCCGTGACGCCCTCGGGCCGATGATCGTGCCCTGGCTGCGAGCGCTCGGGGCCGAAGGCCTTGGAACGGTCCGGATCCGTGACGACGCCGACGAACTGCACCATGCCGTGACGTCCTGTGATGCGGACCTTCTGATCACCACGGGCGGCACGGCCGCGGGACCCGTGGACCATGTCCACCCGGTGCTGCGGCGGGCGGGAGCGGAACTGCTCGTCGACGGTGTCGCGGTGCGTCCCGGGCATCCGATGCTGTTGGCCAGGCTCGCGTCCGGCAGATATCTCGTGGGGCTGCCGGGGAACCCCCTGGCCGCGGTGTCCGGGCTGGTCACCCTGGCCGAACCGCTGCTGCGCGCCATGTCGGGGCGGGAGGCAACCCCGGTGCGTCCGACCGCGTCACTCGGGGAGAAGGTGCATGGCCATCCGTATGACACCCGGCTGGTGCCGGTTGTGCGCCGTGGCAACCGGCTCGTACCGCTGCACTACAACGGTCCGGCCATGCTGCGGGGTATCGCCGCCGCGCATGGACTCGCCGTCGTACCCCCGGGCGGGGCGCGGGCGGGCGATGAGCTGGAGGTCCTCGAGCTTCCCTGGTCGCCGACAATCGAGGGGCGTTTCACGTGAAACTTCCCGGCCATGACGCCATGGCCCGGCAGGCGGACGAACAGCTGGTCACCACGCGTGTGAGGATGCCGCGCCGGGTGGTCGAGCACCCGATGCGGCAGGTGGGCAAACGTCTGCTGCTCGCCCTCCTGGTGCTGGCGCTGACGGTGCTCGTCGTCTGGCTCGACCGGGGCGGTTACCACGACAACGCCGACGGGCGCGTCACCTTCCTCGACTCCGTCTACTACGCGACAGTCACCCTCTCCACCACCGGCTACGGCGACATCGTTCCGCACAGCGACAGCGCCCGGCTGGTCAATGTGCTGGTGGTGACGCCACTGCGCGTGCTCTTTCTGATCATCCTGGTCGGCACCACTCTCGAAGTCCTCACCGAGCGGACCCGGGAGGAGTGGCGGCTGAACCGCTGGAGGGCCACCTTGCGTGACCACACCGTTGTCATCGGCTTTGGGACGAAGGGACGTTCCGCGATTCAGACCCTGTGTGCGACCGGGCTGAAGAAGGAGCAGGTCGTCGTCGTGGACCCGAGCACCAAGGTCATCGAGGCAGCCAATCTGGACGGGTTCGCCGGAGTCGCGGGTGACGCCACCCGCAGCGATGTACTCCAGCGCGCGGAGGTGCAGAAGGCGCGCCAGATCATCATCTCCACCCAGCGGGACGACACGGCGGTGCTGGTGGCGCTGACCGCACGCCAGCTCAATCGGGGCGCGAAGATCGTCGCCACGGTGCGCGAGGAGGAGAACGCGCCGCTGCTGCGCCAGTCCGGGGCCGATGTGGTCATCACGAGCGCCAGTGCGGCGGGCCGTCTGCTGGGGCTCTCGGTCATGAGCCCCAGCGCGGGCAGGGTGATGGAGGATCTGATCCAGCAGGGCAGCGGGCTCGATATCGTCGAGAGGCCGGTGACCAAGAGCGAGGCGGGTAAGAACGTCCGGGAGACGGACGATCTGGTCATCAGCGTGCTGCGCGGGCACCGGCTGCTCGGTTACGACGATCCGCAGGCCAGCCCCCTGCAGTTGACGGACCGTCTGATCGTCATCGCACGGGCGGCGCACGAGTATCCGCTGGGCGCCGTGGAGTAGGGGCCGGGGTACGCCGGAGTAGCCTCGCGTTCATGCATGCGATCACGATTCCCGAGCCAGGTGGTCCTGAGGCACTGGTCTGGGCAGAGGTGCCCGACCCCGAGCCAGGCGAGGGCGAGGTCCTCGTCGAGGTTGCCGCGAGCGCCGTCAACCGCGCCGATCTGCTGCAGCGGCAGGGCTTCTACGACCCCCCGCCCGGCGCGTCCGCGTATCCCGGGCTCGAGTGCTCCGGGCGGATCGCCGCGCTGGGCCCGGGAGTCTCCGGATGGATCGTCGGTGACGAGGTGTGCGCCCTGCTGTCGGGCGGCGGCTATGCGGAGAAGGTGGTGGTGCCGGTCGGGCAGTTGCTGCCGGTACCGGAAGGCGTGGACCTGGTCACGGCGGCGGCGCTGCCCGAGGCGGCGTGCACGGTGTGGTCCAAAGAGCTTGTGAGGACTCCCCCAGGGGGAGCGCTCGCCGCGTAGGCAACCGTTGCGCTCCCCCTCCTGAGAAACAGGAACGGGAGAGCGCCACATGGGCAAGCAGAGTCTCAACAACTACGTAGCAAGGGAAGCGGCCGACGACCGGCCCCGCGCGGTTCTGTACGCGCGTCAGAGCAAGCTCAACGAAGACGGCAGCGACGCAAGCCCCCTCATGCAGTGGGAGGCAGGGGAAGCGCTCTGTGCCGCACGCGGGTACCGCGTAGTCAAGCGATTCCGGGACGTGGGTAAGTCCGGTTGGGACCCCAGCGTTCAGCGCGACGGCTTTGACGAAATGATGGATTGGGTCCGTACCGGCAAGTGTGACGTGGTGGTCATCTTCACGCTTAGCCGTCTTACGCGCATGGGCGCTCAAGAGGCTTTCGCCATTGAGAAGGTCATGAAGGACAACGCCGTGTCCCTGGTGAGTGTCCGCGAACCGTACCTTGACACCAGTGACCCCATCGGCGCGGGAATCTTCGCCATCATCGCTGGACTCGCCAAGCAGGAGAGCGACACCAAGTCGGCGTTCATCGTCAACACGAAGGAACTTGCCCGAAAGTCCGGCGGCCACGTTTCGGGTACGGCCCCATGGTGGGGCGAGAACGTCAAGAAGATCGGCGAGAACGGCGTCAAGTACGTCTCAGTCAGCCCGACCGACGAAGGCCGTTCTACCGTCCTCATCATGCGACGCATGGCGGAGAAAGAAGGTCTCACGCCGGGGCAGATTGCCGAGAAGCTGACAGCTAACCCCGACACTCCCCCGCCCGGCTGGCGAACGGAAGCGGGGAAGAACCGCGTAGACGCTCGTAGAAAGCGCGGGAAGTACAAGCAGCACCCCGAGCCCCGGTGGACTCCGGCAGCCGTCTTGCGGACGCTTCGGGACCCTCGGATTGCGGGTATGGCTGCCGACCGAGTTACGTCGGACCGATGGGCAATCCGACGCGACGACAACGGCGACCCCATGCACGTGCACGAGCAGATCATTACGCCCGCTGAGTGGTACGTCTTGCAATCCGCCATCGGCACCGAAGGAAGGAAGCGGCGGCCATACCACGGTGGCACCTACCTGCTCACTGGCTGGCCCATCATGTTCTCGTACTGCGGAGCCACGACTAGCACCACCATCACGGACGGCGTTCCCCGGTACCGCAGCAACCGAGAAATCAGCGGTGCTAAGCGCATGGGCGTGACCCGCGTGAGCGTTCGCGTGGACCACACCGACGAATACGTTGCCCGGAGAGTGTGGGCGCGTCTCATGGCCATTGACCCAACCAACGAAGACGACATGACCCTTATAACGGCCGTCGCTCAGCGCTTCGCTCGGCAGCAGGACACAGCCGGTGTCACGCTGGAATGCCACGAACTTGAGGCGCAGCTCAAGCACACGGAACGGAGCCTCTTGGAGATTTACGCCGACAAGAAGGCGGGTCTTTACAAGGGAGCCGTGGGCCGTGCGGCGTTCACGGAAGCAGTTCAGTCCATGCAGCGAACCGAAGAGGTCTGCCGGGCACGGCTCAAGGAACTCCGCGCGCTGCAAGTCCAGTCGGTGAAGGTGCCGTTGGATGACTGGCGAAGGGGCACAGTGGACGAAGACCCGCTTGGACCGGGATCCCTCTGGGCTGCGTGGGGAATGATCAAGCGGCGGGAGTTCCTGAGCCTCTGGCTTGACCACATCGAGATTGGGCCTCGCACGTCCGGCAAGCTCAAGGACATAGCCGACCGCGTAACGCTGCACTGGGCGAAGCCTGAGCCCGACGAAGACGACGAAGAACAGGACCAGGAAGAGACAGCGGAGTTGGTCACTGCGTAGCGCTGGGGTGCCCCGGCGTGCGGCTAACACGCCGGGGCTCTCACAGTGTGGCAGGAGCGGCCACCACAACCCCTGAGAGCCCCTAAGGCGGCCCCGGTTGGCATCGCGCCTTCCGGGGCTTTCTCGTGCCCGCTGACAGGCGCACAGGGTGCCCCAAGGTGTTCCCCGCGCTCAGTCCGAGATCCGCCGATAGCAGCTCCTCACGCGGCGGGCGGCGCTGAGTCTCCGGGAGCCCCCGCGAGTACCCGAGACGGCCCCTGGGCGCTTGGGAGTACGGGGCTCTTCTGCGAGTCCAGACCTGACATGTGCATGACTCTAGGCATCCGGTCGTGCGCGAAGCGTGAACGCCTACCCCCTTCCGGCGGGGGTGGTGCGGTGAAACGGTGATTCTTACCTTGATTCTGATATCCCTGAAGAAAGTCACAAGGAAAACAGAAACATGCTCCAAACCACCGTTTCACCGCACTGTGACCGGCGTCACGCAATCCCCTTCCGCAAAACTGCTTTCTGGCGCACTTCTGGGTAACCCTCGCGCTCTAGTAGGGGCAGAGAGAGCGGGGGATACCGCGCACCCCTCAGTGGCCCGGCGGACCGAGTTCCCCCGCTCCCTCTTGCAAGCCTGCCTAGCCCAACGGTAGAGGCATGCGGCCTAAGATCCGTGGTGATCCCGGTTCGAATCCGGGGGCAGGTACCGACCACCGAGTCACGTGACGCGGTGCCTACTAGGGGGAGGGGTGGTTCCCGTGCGTGTCCGGTGCCTTGACTGTCGAGAGTGGGCCACCCTAAAGGGGCGGTGCCCCGAGCATCACAGGGCGTATGAGGCTGGCCGTACGGTGCAGTCGCACCGCAAGCGGCGTGAGGCGATCGCCCGGGGGCGCAATGCTGCGGCCATTCTGCGCAAGGCTGTACGCAAGGCTGTGAGTGGAACGTGTGCGCATTGCGGCGGCACCTTCCTGCCTAGTCAGGTGGACATTGACCACGTTAAGCCTCTCGCCCTTGGCGGTGAGGACGTGGCGAGCAATGTGCAGGTGCTCTGTAAGCGGTGCCATCGCATCAAGACCGCAATGGACTTCGGTAAGCGTCCGTTCTGATTCCGATGGGAGGGCAGGGCGCTTCGGAAGTTCGCGACGCATGCTCTCTGGCGATCCCGGCCCAAGCTCGAAAAACGCGCGCTAGGTGTGACGTCATTTTTGGATGGTCGACCCTTGCGACTACTGGGGAAACCCTGATTCGGACCCGCGAGAAAGGCACCCTTTGAGGGGTCGGTAAGGCCCGTAAAGGGGGTGTCAGTGTGTCCCGAAGCAAGAGCCCCGATCAGCGCACCGGGCACGCCAATGCGGCTGCTGAGAGCGTCGCCCCTGTTGTGCATGAGGGTCGAGCCCCCCGCGTGCCGACCGGGCTCAAGCGCGTAGGCCGTGAGGTCTGGCGCGCTGTCTGGTCGGCCGGTAGCGGTGCCTACTCCCCGGAGACTGACCGGAACATCATCTTGCGGTACTGCGAACTGCACGACCGGCGAGCGGCGTTGCTCGCTGCCGTCGCCAACGATGGGCTCATGACCGTGGGTTCTACCGGTCAGCCTGCCGTTCATCCTGCCCTGCGCTACGTGGAGTCCACGGAAAAGGAACTTCGGGCGATTGAGACCGTCATCGGTTTCACTCCGGAATCGCGCATGCGCCTTGGGATCGTCGCCGCCGAGGCGCGACGCGTGGCGGCGGGGCCTGAAGATTTCTGACCACCGAGTCACGTGACTCGGTGCCACGATGGGGGGTGCGTGTGACCAGTCTTGATCCCGTCATCGCGCGCCACATTCCGACAGATGCGCCGTTCCTCTCCGAGGGGTATCGGGTTGCCAACTGGATTGAGCGGTTCTGCCGTCTTACTGGGTCATTCGCTGGCCAGCCCTTTCGGCTCTTGGGCTGGCAGCGCGAACTACTCGTTGACGCGTACGAACTTCAGCAAGACGCATTCGGCCGGTGGATCCGCAAGCACCGCATGTGCGTGGTCTGCATTGCCCGCAAAAATGGCAAAAGCACCCTTGCGGCGGCCATCATGCTTTACCACCTGATAGCCGATCGCGCTGACGCTCAGCGACAGATCATCGCTGCGGCCAATGACCGCAATCAGGCCCGAATGGTTTTCGATGCTGCAAAGCAGATGGTGACCGCTTCTCCGAAGCTCTCTGCCGTCTGCGACGTTCAGCGCGACGTGATCAAGTTCAAGGACTCCACCTATCGCGTGGTGTCGGCGGACGCCGGACGGCAACAGGGTCTCAATCCCTCAGCCGTGAGTCTCGATGAGTACGCGTTCAGTAAGACGGCTGACCTTTTCGATGCCCTCACGCTGGGAAGCGCTGCACGTCGCCAGCCGATTACGTGGGTCGTCTCGACGGCTGGCCCCGACCCTGACGGTCCGTTTGCCAAGCTCTGTGAGCAAGGTGAGCGGGTCAACTCCGGTGAGGCCACGGACCCCACGCTGTTTTACCGGAGTTGGGGTCCGCGCATTGGGGAGCAAGTCGATTACCTGGACCCTGATGTGTGGCGGGCTTGCAATCCCAGCTATGAGATTTTGAACGCTGCGGATTTCGAGGCTGCCGCCCAGCGGAGCACGGAAGCTAGCTTCAGGATTTACCGCTTGTCTCAGTTCGTTCGTGGTGCGTCGACGTGGCTCCCTCACGGCCTGTGGGACTCCCTTGTGGTAGACGACACCCTGAGCCCCGGTGACGCCGTGGTGTTGGGCTTTGACGGCTCCTGGAAGGGCGACAGTACGGCCCTAGTCGCTGCCCGCGTGCATGACCTTCGGGTGTTCGTCTTGGGTCACTGGGAGGCCCCGCCGGATGATGCACATTGGCGCGTCCCAATGGCGGACGTGCGGGAAGCCCTTCGCTCCGCGCTGGCAACGTACAGCGTGCGCAATCTGGTGGCCGACCCGTACCGGTGGGAAGAGACGCTAGAGAACCTTGAGGCCGAGGGATGGCCCGTTGAGGCATTCCCGACGAACTCTCTGAAGAGGATGGTTCCGGCGACTCAGGCCGTCTACGACGTGTGCCGTGATGGCCGTCTGTCGCATGACGGGGATCCCGCCCTTGCCCGGCACATCGGCAACGCGGTGCTTCGAGAGGACAAGTACGGCGCGCGCATCACGAAGGAGCATGCGTCATCCCGCCGAAAGATTGACCTAGCGGTTGCCATGATCCTTGCCGTTCACGGTGCAGTGATGTTCCGGGACGAGAACCCCCACCTGATTGAGACAGCGATTGTCGCCACGTGGGAAGACATGGACGGCCGCGTCATCAACGTCGGCTCCCCGGAGTTCGATCAGTACCTAGCAGACGACTAGGTCACCGAGTCATGTGACTCGGTGGTTCATTTCCATGAGGGGGGCTCACATGGGCTTTTGGCGTGCGCTCTTTCGGGGGCCATCCCGGGAAGTCGAGAAGCGGGCGCAGTGGGATCCGGTGTCGGATCTCTTTCCGATACCCGGGGCCATGTCAGCGGCCGGTCAGAAGGTGGATGCGAACAGCGCCCTTACGGTGTCCGCCGTATTTGCGTGTGTCCGTCTTCTGAGCGAGACGATATGCACGCTTCCGGTGGCCACCTATTCCCGAAGGGGAGGGGTGCGCAAGGAGATCAAGTCCCCGACGTGGCTGGACTATCCAACCGCTGAACCCGGTGGGCTCGGTCGCATCGACCTTCTGTCTCAAGTGGTGCTCTCTCTGCTGCTGGACGGCAACGCCTATCTAGCTGTTCTGTGGGACGGGCCGAACATCGTTGGCCTTGAGGTGCTGGACCCGAACCGCATCGACACACATACGGTCGTGGTGGACGGCAAACGCCGCAAGGTCTTCTATGTGGCCGACTATGACGACGACGGCAACGAGGTCGCTCTAGGTTGGTACACGACCAGGGACATTCTGCATATCCCCGGGATGATGCTGCCGGGCGAGTTCACCGGGGTTTCACCCATCGCATTCGCACGGGAATCCATCGGTCTGGCCATGGCGGCACAGACCTACGGGGCGAAGTTCTTCGCCAACGGTGCTATGCCCGGAGCGCTCATCGAAGTGCCGGGGGCCATGTCCGAAGAGGGTCTAGCCCGTGCTCGTGAAGCGTGGCGGCTTGCCAACTCGGGGGCCGAGAACGCGCATAGGGTCGCGCTGCTGACCGAGGGTGCCAAGTTCTCCAAGGTCGCGCTCTCGCCGGACGAAGCACAGTTCTTGCAGACGCGGCAGTTCCAGGTTCCGGAGATTTCCCGGATCTTCGGTGTGCCGCCCCACCTGATCGCGGATGCGACGAATTCAACTAGCTGGGGTTCGGGGCTCGCTGAGCAGAATCAGGCGTTCGCCATGTTCTCTCTGCGTCCGTGGCTTGAGCGCATTGAGTCCGGGTTTACCCGGCTGCTCTATGCGGAGACGGCAAACCGGCAGCTCTTCGTGAAGTTCAACTTGGACGGAATCCAGCGCGGGGCACCGAAAGAGCGCATGGACATGTACTCGGTCGGCTTGCAGCAAGGCATTTACAGCATCGATGAAGTGCGCGCATGGGAAGACCTGGAGCCCCTGCCGGATGGCTTGGGGGCGGCACATCGCGTGCCCATGAATCTTGCCGACGTTGCCGACGAGCCGGTTGAACCTGCGGCCATCGAGCCTCCGACCACAGACACAATCAAGGAGAGGGAACCGACCGTTGACGACCGAACGCCGGAACCTAGCCCGACCGGCTGAGGTTCGCTCCGAGGGTGACACCGTCACCATGCACGGATACGCGTACCGATTCAACGAACTGAGTCACGACCTAGGCGGGTTCCGGGAGCGGATCATTCCCGGTGCCGGTGCTGAATCGCTCCGCACGAATGACGTGCTTGCCACCTTCAATCACAACGTGAACCAGGTTCTTGGGCGGTCGAGTTCCGGCACGCTGCGAACCGGTGAGGACGGTGACGGCGGCTGGTATGAGATCGACCTACCGAACACATCCGTTGGCCGCGACCTTGCCGAACTTCTCAAGCGCGGCGACGTGCGCGGGAGTTCGATGACCTTTCGGGTCCTGGAAGGTGGCCAGCGCGTCCATGACGAATTGGACGCCGAGACCGGATTGCCCATTCGCGAGATCACGCGCATGGATGTGGCCGAACTAGGCCCGGTCCTCACTCCGGCGTACCCGACCACAGACGCCGGACTCATGCGCTCTATCGCGCTGACTCTCGGCATCACCGACCAGACCACCGAGTCACGTGACTCGGTGCCAGACCATCCAGCGCGTGATCTCGTCCGCGCACTTCTACACAAGGGGGGTGTCCAGTAGTGGACGCACAGACTCTGAGCGCGAACTTTGAGGCGCGCGAAAAGGCGGCTTCCGAACTCCGCACGCTCACCGAGGAGTTCGCCGGTAAGGACATGGATGCTGCGGCGCGCGAGAAGGAGACGCGCCTACTCGACGCCATTGCCGACTATGACGGCCGCGTAAAGCGTGGCATCGAGGCTCTGAACGCCGAGACGTCCGTCAATGCGCTCATGGCCGGACTCAAGGGCACGGGCAGCAAGCGTGCGACTCAGGACAAGCTGACTGAGGCTGCAACTCAGCTTCGGTCGCTGGGACTTCACCAGTCGGCCACGTTCGCCCCTGAGGCGCGCGCCGTGGATACGGTCACGGGAAAGAATGTCATCCCGCGCACGCTGTTCGGTCAGCTTCTGGCTGAGGCGGTAGAGCGTTCCACCGTCATGCGCAATGGCGCTTCTCTCCTGACCACGTCCGGGGGTGAGTCCATCGACTTCACCGTTGTCACCGGCCGTGCCTCTGCGGGCATTGTGGCGGAGAACGCCAACATTCCCGAGTCCACGCCGACCACGGTTGTTCGGTCCATGGGTGCCTTCAAGTACGCGTACGGCTCCGTGGTCAGCACTGAGTTCGTGCAGGATCAGGCGCTGGACCTGATTGGCTTCCTGGTCGGTGACGCTGGCCCGGCGCTGGGTCACGGCATGGGTACTCACTTTCTGGTCGGGACCGGTACGGGCCAGCCCAGGGGCATTGTGAATAGCGCTTCGGCTGCTGCGGCTACGTACGCGGCAACCGCGAAGGACACCACAGTTTCCGACGCGTTCATTGACCTGTTCTATGAACTGCCGTCTTCCTACCGCACGAATGCAACGTTCATCGTGGCCGACAAGACGGCCGCGCTCATGCGCAAGCTCAAGGACGCGAACGGCCAGTACATGTGGCAGAGCGCGCTGACGGTCGGCGCACCGGACACCTTCAACGGTCGCCCGGTCGCAACGGATGTGGCCATGCCGGAAGACAAGGTTCTTTTCGGTGACCTGAGTAAGTACAAGGTTCGCCTTGCCGGGCCGCTCCGTGTTGAGCGTTCGGTGGACGCCAAGTTCCAGTCCGACCAGATCGTCTACCGGTTCATTCAGAGGGCGGACGGTCTTCTCACCGACCAGCTCAGCGCGAAGGTCCTGACGGTCACCCCCAAGCCGTAAGGCATGGCGGGAAGTTGAGGGGTGACCACCCAGTCACGTGACTCGGTGGTCACCCCTTCCTTGAGGGGGTGAACGTGTCCTACGCAACGGTGGAAGAAGTCCGCGCGCTGGACGGCATAGAAGACGCTTCACTTTTCCCGGACGGCACGCTTTCCGACGCGATTGCCTACGCAGTCGAGATCGTTGAGAGCTACTGCGGCCGGAAATGGGAAGGGACCGATGCGCCTCCGGAAACGATCCGATGGTGCGTGCGGACTCTCGCCCGTCAGTACTGCCTAGACCTTGTGTCCCGTGTGCCGGACCGGGCGCTACAGCTTCAATCCGAATTCGGATCGGTCCAACTGGCGCAGGCTGGCGGCACATGGCGGCCGACTTCCCTGCCCGAGGTGAACGCGCATTTGAACCGGTATCGCGTCAGGCTGCCGTTCATCTTCATGTAAGGGGGCAACTATGGCGTTTGTATTCGATGCAAAGGTTGCGCTTTTCGACTGCCTCAAGGCAGCCGTCCCGGCAGGAGTGCAAACCACCTTCGCCGAGACTGGCAAGCAAGACCGGCGGCAACAGGTATGGCTAGGAGCTACCGGAGACGAAGAGCTAGCGGCCGTGGCCATGAGGCAGGGGCCGCGCAAGCCTACGAGCGTCACAAGCTACGTGGACGTTCACGCGCTGGTCATCTCGCCCGGGGATCCGATAGGCGCTGAGAGGACCGTTTATGGCCTCCGTGACGCCATTGCCGACGCCTGCCGGGCACTGGCTCCGGCCACTGTGCCGGGGCTACTCGACGTGCGGCCGGAATCCTCCGAATCGGAGACGGCCGAATCAACTGACGGCGCGTACGCCGCACTGACTGTCCGCGTGAGGATTCGCGGGCGCATCACTTAGGGGGAGGCATGGCGCTAGACGCTGCCATCGGTATTGGCAAGGAGTCCGCATACGGCACGGCCGCAACGTCCATGCTGGGCTATGAGGGCAAGTCCGACTCGTGGAAGACCACACGGGAGTTCATCGAAAGTGTGGGCTTCCGTGCGGGCATGCAGACGGCCCGCGCCGACCGGCGAAACGTCATCAATATGGGCGGGGAAGGGGAATTGGAAGTCGACGTACTCGACGCCGGTGCGGCTGCCCTTCTCTCCGCAGCATTCGACGCCTACAACGGCGGCACCGCCAACGCTTCAAGCGGACTGACCACGCATGTATTTGAGAGCGCGGCGAACACGGCTTCCCCGTCGTTTACGGCTCAGATGACCAGGCCGACCACCGACGGCAAGTCGGTCGCGTACAAGCACGTCGGGTGCGTGGTCACAGAGTGGGAACTGACTGCCGAGGTAGAGAACGCTGTCAGCCTCAAGGCGACGTTCGACTTTCAGGACGTCTCGCATTCGGACAAGCCGACTGACGCGCTGCCGATCACGTACCCCGAAGAGGCGTACGTCTACGACTGGACCCGCACAGCCATCGCTCTGACCATCGGCGGCAAAGCCGTCACGATGGACGCGAACAAACTGGAGCTGTCCGCCGACCGGGGCATGAAGGTTGACCGGCGCTTCCTGCGGGGCAACGCCCTCAAGAAGACCCCCGTACGAGCGGCCATGCCGACGTACGAGGGCACGCTAGAGGGAGAGTTCACCGCCGATGCGCTCAAGCTGTATGAGGCGTTCATAGGCGGCACCGTGGCCTCACTGGTCGTTGACTTTGCTGGCATCACTCCCGGCACGTCCATGCGCATCGAGTGCCCGGCAGTCCAGTTCACGGGCGACAGCCCCGAAGCGGCCGTTGACGACGTCACCACCGTTGAGCTTCCGTTCCGCGTGCTGGACCCGGGTGACGGCCGTGCTGCGCTCAAGCTGACCTATGTAGACCCCACTCCGGGATTCACTCCGCCCGCTCCGCAGTGACCACCGAGTCACATGACTCAGTGACAGGGGGCGCGCGTGGCCGGTTCCCGGTTCTCGGTTCAGGTTGAGGGTCTGAACCAACTGAAGAAGACCCTTCGGCAACTCAAAGACAAAGACCTCTCGAAGCGGGTCCGGGAGGTCAACAAGGAAGCGGCGGAGATCGTCAAGCCCGATGCTCAACGCGGAGTTCCGCAGCACATGCGGACACCGAAGGACAACAAGAAATACCGGCCCGGGAAACTCGCCCGATCGGTAAAGGTCGTCGCGTCGGCCAACTCCGCTGCTATCAAGGCGGGTACCGCATCCCGCGCGCCCTATGCCGGGGCGATCCACTTCGGCTATCCGAAGCGGGGCATTCGCCCCAACCGCTTTCTCTACCGGGCCATGGCCCGCAATAGCGAGAAGGTTTCTGAGACGTACGAGCGTGAGATCACCGCCGTACTCCGCAACAAATTGGAGAGCTGATTATGGGCAAGAAGAACGCTTCCGAGATTCTTTCTCTGGATATCGACAGCCTTTCGATCGATGAGATCGAGATCATCGAAGACATCATTGACGGCCCCCTCGATCAGCTTGCCAAGCCCGGTGCGCGAAAGGCAAAGCTACTCCGTGCCATGGCCGTTGTGATCAAGCGGCGAGAGGATCCGTCGTTCTCGGCTGAGGACGCGGGCAAGCTCCGCATCGAGTTCAAGAAGAAGCCCGTGGACCCTTCCACGCTCAGCGGGTGATCGCGTGCGCGCGTCTGGTCGGCCACTTCCGGGGGCTCACGTGGTCGGACGTACGCGCACTTCCGCTGAGGGACTTCAACACGCTGGTCGATCAGATGACGGCCGACGTTGAGGAGCAACAGAAGGCGGAGCGCCGCGCATCACGCGGACGTTCCGGGGGGCAGGTGCAGGGGGAGCACCGGACGCCCGTCATGACCTGATTCTCACTCTGCGTATAGCAAAACCCTATGCCGGCACCCCCGCGGGATATACGCACAGTTACAACGGGGGTTCTGATGGCTAAGCCGATCACGATTACCTTGCTGGGTGATCTAGACGATCTCAGCCGCTCGCTCAGCGACGGGGCAACGGACGTAACGAACTTCGCGGACCAGGTCGAGGACGCTCTACGGGCGGCTACCGAAGAGGCTGGACGTCTCGGGGACGAAGTTGCCCACGGTGCCGACGACGCAAGCGACGGGATCAGCGGCCTTGCCGACAAGTTCGGCGGGCTCGCTGCTGCTGCTGGCGTTGCCGTGGGCGCGTCGCTGTTCGCAGGGATCAATGAGGCCATGGACCGCGAGAAGGGAAATGGCCTTCTCGCTGCGCAGCTCGGTGCCAACCCGGATGAAGCGAAGCGGTTGGGTGAGGCAGCCGGGGCGGTCTATTCGGCCGGTTACGGCGAATCCATCGCAGATGCCAATGAGGCGTTGAAGTCTCTTTGGCAACAGGGCCTTGTGCCTGCCGGTGCCACGGCAGGGGAAATGGCCAACATTTCCAAGAAGGCCATGGACGTTGCCAGCGTCCTTGGCGATGAAGTCGGACCGACCGCGAACAGCGTCGGGCAGATGCTCAAAACGGGAATGGCAAAGAACGCCGACGAGGCGTTTGACATTCTTGTTCGCGGCGCTCAGGTCGGCGGCAACAAAGCCGAAGACCTCTTGGACACCTTCAATGAGTATTCGGTCCAGTTCAAGAAAGTCGGTCTTGACGGCAAAACCGCGATGGGCCTGATCTCTCAAGGACTGCAAGGCGGAGCCCGTGACGCCGACCTGGTGGCCGACGCCATCAAGGAATTCAGCATCCGCGCTATCGACGGCAGTGCGACAACGGCGGCAGGCTTCAAGGCGATCGGCCTTGACGCAAAGGATATGGCCGCCAAGATTGCCGCCGGTGGCCCCTCAGCCGAGAAGGCGCTAGGGCTCACCCTTGACAAGCTCCGGGCCATCAAGGACCCAGCGGAGCGAAGCGCGGCAGCCGTCAGCCTCTTCGGAACCCAGGCAGAAGACATGGGTTCGGCCTTGTACAAGCTCGATGTGAGCACGGCCGTTAGCGGTCTGGGCAAGGTCGATGGTGCAGCGAAAGCCGCTGGCGACACGATGCATGACAACGCGTCACAGAAGATCACGGCCTTTTGGCGGGGGCTTCAGACGCTTGCGGTCGACGTGATCGGCGGGACGGTTCTCCCGGCCATCGAGGGGCTAGCGGGCAAGTTCGCCACGCTGGGTCAGTGGATGGAGACGAACAAGACCCCCATCCTTACCGTGGCGGGAATCCTCACGGCCGTCATGCTGCCCGCCCTCATTCAATGGGGCGTTCAGTCCGTGGTCTCCGGGGCTCAGGCGGTAGGGGCGTGGGTCACATCGGCAGCAACGGCCACCACGTCCGCACTGACCCAGGTAACGGCCTCATGGTCGGTGGTGGGCGGCTGGCTCAAGGCAGGCGTTCAAGCAGTCATATCCGGTGCCATCGTCGTAGGCCAGTGGGTTGCGGGCGCTGCTGCCGCCATCCTCAACGGCGGAATCATGGTCGCTCAGTGGCTTCTCATGGGCACCCAATCCATGATCCAGGCAGCCCGCATGGCTGCCGCGTGGCTCATCGCCATGGGTCCCATTCCGCTGATCATTGCGGCCGTCGTGGGTCTGGCCGTACTCATCTGGCAGAACTGGGACACCATCAAGCAATACACGCTGCTCGCCTTTAACTGGGTGTGGGACAAGATCAAGGGCATTTTCGAGTTCATCAAGAATCTGTTCCTGAACTTCACCGGACCCGGACTGCTGATCAAGCACTGGGACACCATTTGGACGGCAACGAAGAACACGTTCAACGCTGTGAAGAACTTCGCGTCAGATGCACTCAATGCCGTGGTCGGATTCGTCCGGTCACTTCCCGGGCGCGTCCTTGCAGCAGGCGCAGCACTGCTGAACGCCGGAAAGTCCATCGGCGGATACGTGATCGACGGAATCAAGAACGGCTTGTCCAAACTGGGTGGCTTCGCAGCGTCCTTGGGATCCGCCGTGACGTCGGCCGCCAAGGGGGCAATCAATAGCGTCATCGACCTGTTGAACTGGGCCATCCCCAACAAGCTGGGATGGGGGGCGCTTTCCATCGATATCCCCGACAACCCCATTCCGAAGATCCGGGCCATGGGTGGTCCGGCGTCGGGCCTTACTCGCGTGGGTGAGCGCGGCCCGGAGTGGGTGAACCTGCCGGGAGGCTCCCATGTGATCCCGAACCACGCGGGACCAGCGACGGCAGGCGTGACAGTCAATGTGACCAGCACCGCCGACCCGTTCGCAATCGGGCGTGAAGTCGCTTGGGCGCTTCGGGTTGCGCGCTAGCACCGAGTCACGTGACTCGGTGCCACATCTCAAGAGGGGGAATTCATGGCGGAGTTGGGTGACTGGACATGCGAGTACAACGGCCTGGTCGTCGGGTCGTCCGATTCCGCCGTGTCCCTCGTGGCCGTTGACGGTCTTCTCTCGCTGCCGGACATGCGCACGGCGGATCTCGCCCTAGTGCAGCGCCACGGGCTCTATCCCGGGGATGACTACATGGGGGGCCGAGCAGTCACGCTGACGCTTGAGGTCTACGGCAGCACCGGGGAGGCGTTCACGGAGGCGCTGAACGCCGTGTACGCGGCCTTCGGGCCAGCCGAGAGGGAAATCCCCCTACGGTTCCGATTCCCCGGCGTAGCGGGCGGACGGACGGCTTACGTCAATGTCCGCCCGCGCAAGCGAAGCGCACCGCTTGACCTGCACTTCGCGTACTCCGTGTGCAACGTGGTGGTCGAACTCTTCGCCACCGATCCGTACATCTACGCGGACGCGCCGGTTTCGCTCGCGCTCTCCGCTCCCTGGCAGGGGTCTGATCCCAAACTTCGGTTCTCTCAGGTGGGGTCCGTGCCAGCGCTGCCGGTCATCAAGCTGACCAATGCGAAGGATTGCGTGATCAGGGACGAGATATCCGGCCAGTGGTTCGGTATGACCAATCTTGCTGGCGGGCTCACCATCAATTCCGAGACTCAGGCGCTCACGGCTACGGCCAGCGGAACCGGTTTCAACGACCGTATTACGGCGGGCTCCACGTGGCCCGAATTCGCATTCGGTGATCACCGCCTTTCCATGACGACGCTTGCCGTGAACAGTCCGACAACGGCTGAGATCACGTGGCGAGACCGGTGGGTGTGATGACGTCGGCCAGATACTCAGTCGTACAGACCAACGTGAAGACCGGAAACGTCGTGGCCCGCCTGCCGGTCACGGGCATCGAATACGTGGACACACTCAACGGGGCAGGCACGGCAAGCGTGGGCATACCGCTGCATGCGCCGGAAGCCGACCCGTCCACTCTCCTCCCCGGTGCCAGCGGGCTTGCCATCCTGCGGGACGACACCCCCGTGTGGGGAGGCATTCTGTGGGGCGCGACGGCTGACCTGAGCGCGGGAACGCTGGCACTGTCAGCATCCGGCTATCACTCGTACTACGCCCACCGGTACCTAGACAGCAGCAAGGGCTACAGCCGAAAGAACGCAGACCAGTCGACCCTACTCAAGGACTGGATTTCCTACGCCAACACCAACGGGGGAATCGGAACCGACACATCGGCGATTGCGACGCGAGGACGTACCGCCACGCGTGAATGGTCGTTCTCCGAATTCAAGAAGGTCTCGGAAGCCATCGAGGAACTTGCCGATGATCTCGACGGATTCAATTTCCGGTACGAACCTTATTGGGTGACCACCGGTACCCGCATCGGGAATCGCTTCAGGGTCGTGAAGCGGGGAGCGGAAACCTACCCCCAGCTTGAGCACCGCGTGAGCTGCAACGTGACCGGCGTGACCTACGACGGCACCCAGCTCGCTACGCAGGCATACGCATTCGGTGCGGATCTCGGCACTTGGATGAAGCCCTTTGCCACGTCCAGCAATCCGGCGCTGACAACGCCACGCATGGTCACGGTGGCGACCTATTCAGACCTGAAAGCCTCCGGGCAACTCATCCCCAAGGCCGCCGCGCTCGCAACGGTGGGCAGTCAGCCGATTGCCGTGCCAACCCTCACGCTCTATCCCCAACAGTTCAGCCCCGTGCAATTCCAGCCCGGTGCCGTCGGTACCGCTATCGCTGATTCCGGATACGTCGCGCTCATGGAGCAATACGTCATTACGGAACGGCGGGTCGGTGTGGATGGCAACGGGACTGAAACCGTATCGCTGGCTCTCGCAAGCAAGGAGGTATTCGACAATGGCAATTCAGGCTAACGCCCTACCGCCTTCGCTGGTGGCCGAGATCAATGAACTCAAGCGCCGGATCAACGCGCTTGAACGCAAGCCGAGACCCGGAAGCGTGAATGAGCGGCTGCCCGTCGGCATGATTCAGAGCCCGTCACTTGAGGGCACACAGGGTGCCGAGTTCACTCACGGCCTAGGAATCATCAACACGACTGGGCTGAATCAGCCGGTCATCATCGCTGCGCTTCCCTTCCACATTCCGTGGGACAGGGGTGCGGCAATGGACGTGTCCGTGACCGTATGGCTTGAGGACGGAGTCACGGGAGGTAAGACCAAGGAAGTCACGCTGAACAAGGCTTTGGATCAGGGGGGATGGACGCGAACGCTGACGTTCTCCTGGATCCACCCTCAGCCGATCGGCTTTGACGATGACCTGGTGTACAAGCACGTCAAGATTGCGTACCGGGTTAATAAGCGTGTCACCGCATCGGACGGCGAATCCCTGACAGTCGGTGTCGGCCTACCCTCCATCGTGGTCGGGATCCCACTGGGGACGTACAAGGAAGAGTCGACCGACGGAAACCCGCGCATCGATGGTGCCCTAACCCCCGTACAGGACTGAGCCCATGGATCTGTCACGCCTGTACGGGTCAGTTGAAATCGTTGCGCCCCTGCTCGTCTTTCTCGCTATGTCTCTCCGCAGATTCCGTACGGGAATGGAAGCGTCATGGAAAGAGGAGGCGGAAGCCTATCGGGCGAAAGCGGAAAGGCAGTCGGAAGAGCTTGCCGAACTACGGGCCGAAGTCCGCGCACTGCGAAGCGAGAACGCTGAACTCCGCGCACAGATAGCCGAACTGCTGCGGCGCTAGCCCGCACATTCACACCCAACAGGCCACCGAGTCACGTGACTCGGTGGCCTTGCCTGCACCTAGGGGGACCCATTGGCGACATTGCCGAGCAGTATTCCAACCGTCGTCGTGCACGGTACCTACCTCGGTCCGGACGGTCGGGCGCTGGCCGGAACGGTGACGTTCAATGCGCCCGCACTGCTGACGTTCCCGGACAGTGACATATTCGTAGCGGGTCCTGTCGTGGCTGTGCTGGACGAGAACGGCCGGTTCTCGGTTCGCCTACCGGCGACGGACGCGCCCAACATGCAGCCGTCCGGCTGGTCTTACACCATCAAGGAGAACCTTTCCGGGGTCATCGGCGGGCGCACCTACAGCGCACTGCTGCCCAAGGCGACGGCAGACGTCGACCTAGCCGACATTGCGCCAGCCGATCCGACCACCCCCAATTTCGTGCCGGTTGCCGGATCGCAGATCTTCACGGGCTCCGCTCCGCCCACGTCGACGCTGGGCCGTGACGGGGATTTCTATACGCAGTACGACACCCGAACTCTGTTGGGGGTCACGTCCACCACGGTCACGATGTGGACCCGCGCGGCGGGCTCATGGGTCAGAGTGGGTGACGCGGTGCGCGGATCCGCCTGGTATGTGAGCACGAGTTCTACGCCGAGTGCTGACACAAAGCCCGGTGACTTCCTTCTCAGGGCGGACACGGGCGACGTGTGGCAGCGCGGCGCGTCCAGTTGGGGAAACCCTGTTGCGAACCTCAAGGGCCCCAAAGGTGACAAGGGCGATATCGGCGCTCAGGGGCCGAAGGGCGACGCGGGAGCGGCCAGCACCGTTCCCGGTCCGAAGGGCGACAAGGGCGACCCTGGTGCGGCAGGCGCGACCGGTGCCACGGGCAGCCAAGGCCCGAAGGGTGATAAGGGCGACCCCGGTGCGGGATCCGTGAACAGCGTGAACGGCGACCTAGGCCCGGCAATCGTTCTAGACGCTGCCGACGTTGGGGCAATCCCCGTGACCGCCAGAGGGGTTGCCGGTGGCGTGGCCACACTCGACGCCTCCGGGTTTGTGCCGTCGTCTCAACTCTCAATCCCGTCCGGCGTGGTGACCACAGTCAACGGCAAGAGTGGGCCGACCGTGACTCTCGCGGCTGCCGACGTGTCCGCGCTGGCAGCCTCAACACGTGGAGCGGTCAACGGCGTTGCTTCGCTGGACGCGTCGGGAGACGTGCCCATTGCGCAGATTCCCAACGTCGCCCGGAATACGTGGACGCCTCAAGCGCTGGGCTTTGCCGCGTGGTCGGTCGATCCTGCGGCAGTTGCCAACCCTGCGGCCAAGGCTGCCGTGATCAAACGGCTCTACATGACCGGTATCAACATCACTGAAACCACCCAGGTGAATGCAGTTGTTGTGTTCGCCCGTGGTTGGGCGGGTTCAACAGCCGTACCCGCCGCCCGATTTCTGGCAGGCATCTACAGCGAAGCAGGAACGCGCGTAGCCGCCTCCGCAACCATTTCCAGCGTTCCCGCCCCTGGTGCCGACAGTGCCCCCGGAGCGAAGAACAACCACATTGGCGCGGTGCCGCTGAAATTGTCGGCAACCGTCACGCTCCAACCTGGAAGGTACTGGGCGGCATTCCTGATGACCGCAGGGTCAGCGACGGATTTCTACTACATGCACGTACAGAACGAATCACCTTCGGCCCCCGCGAACTTCCATTTGGGAAGCGTCTTTCATCGCGCATGGGCGGCAGAGGGCGACAACTACACGGCACTGCCGACCACGGTCAACCAACTGACTGGGGAAGTCGGCATCGATCCGGCAGTCATGGCGTTCGCCATGGTCTAGCACCGAGTCACGTGACTCGGTGGTCACTGCCCCGTCCGGAAACCTCCGGGCGGGGCCTCTTCATAGGGGGAAACAGAATGGCCCGATTCAGTGGCGCTACCTGGCGACCGATTCCGCGCAATTTCACGGATGGTGGACAGGATGCCGTTTACGGCGTCGTCATTCACATCATGGACGGCAGTCTTGGCGGCACCGACTCTTGGTTCCGCAACCCGCAGGCTGAGGCGTCCAGTCACTTCGGGACTGGCAGAAGCGGTCAGCTCTACCAGTGGGTTGACACTGCCGACCGGGCATGGGCTCAGGCGGGCGGAAACCGTACCTGGCTCTCCGTTGAGAATGAGGGGCGCGGCGGGGACTCGCTGACGTCCGCTCAGATCGACCGGTGTGCCGAAGTGCTGGCGTGGGCTCACAAGACCTACGGCGTGCCGCTTCAGCTCACCACAAGCACCACGGGACGTGGTCTCGGCTATCACGGCATGGGCGGCGCTGCATGGGGCGGCCACACGTCGTGCCCCGGCAGCAAGGTCATTGCCCAGCTTCCCGAGATTCTGAAGCGCGCCAAGGCGCTTGCGGGTGAGAAGCCCACGCCGACCGGCTACCAGCCCTACCCCGGTACGGCCTGGTTCAAGAAGAACCCCCGGAGTCCTGTCGTCACGGCCATGGGCAAGCGCCTGGTAGCCGTCGGCTGCTCCGCCTACAAGTCCGGTCCGGGTCCCCAGTGGACTGACGCTGACCGGGCTTCCTACGCGAAGTGGCAGCGCAAGAACGGATACAGCGGTACCGACGCTGACGGCTGGCCCGGCAAGACCACATGGGATGCCCTCAAGGTTCCCCGCGTCTCGTAACCCTCCGTGAATTCCGCGGGCGTCGCTATGTCCGATTCTGGCCGTAAAGCCAGGAGCCGGCGGCGCCTGAAATCTATACAGACAGTAACGAAAGAGGAGTTCAAATGACCTTCGTCAAGGCTCATGCAACCCGCTTCTACGCCGCCCTGGTGGCCGTGCTCGCCCTGGTGGCTCACTACGTGCCGTCGCTGCCGTCCGCGCTCATCCTGGGTGTTGCTGCGGCCGTGCTCGGTACCGGTGAGGCAGTACAGCGCATCGAGGACGGCAAGACCCTGGACGCGCTGGCAACTGCCGGAATCGTCGCCCGGCACCGCGAGCAGTAAAGCGGGGCAACCGTCGCGCTCTCGGGATTAGGGAGTTCACCACCTAGTCCCGAGAGGCAACCCCAAATGGGATATCCGAACATCGCGCTTATCGGCCGTGCCCGATCCGGCAAGGACACCATCGCGGCACGACTGATAAGCCGATACGCGTACACCCGCATCGCATTCGCTGACCCGCTCAAGGAAATGGCCTTGAGTATCGACCCAATTGTTGCCTATGAGCCGTCCGGCTACGGCCCCTTGCCGACACGGCTGAGCGCCGTTGTGCAGCGCTACGGATGGGAGAAGGCGAAAGGCCGCTTCCCTGAAGTCCGGCGCACGCTACAGCGCACCGGGCAGGGGGTGCGAGACCAGGAGTCCGGTCACTGGCTCAGTCTCGCGCTGGACAAAGTGGCCGTAGCCGACACGTGGAATCTTCCGGTCGTCGTCACTGACTGCCGGTACCCGAATGAGGCAGAGGCGCTGAAGGCGCGTGGGTTTCGACTGGTCCGGATCCTGCGCCCCGACGTCGTCAACGCAGCGCCAGATCATGTGAGCGAGTCTGCGCTAGACGACTTCCCTGTCGACGTGGTCATTGCCAACGTGGGCACCGTGGAAGACCTCAACTCCCTTACAGACAAGCTAGTTTGATGCCATGACACTCGAATATTTCTGCCCCTCATCTGCATCTGTGCAGGTGGGGGGCTTTCGTGTGTTCGGACCACCGAGTCACGTGACTCGGTGCCTTGTGTGCGCACGCGCGCGTGTGCCATTGTTGGCCCCGCGAGACACCGGGGCGGGATCGAGGGGGGGACAGTGAGCGGCTACACCATCAAGTACAACCGCACCACGAACCACATTGATGGGCTCACCATCCGGACCACTGGCGGCGGTAAGGACATGGGAGACCATGTGTCCTACTACGCCGAGAACGCTTGCGGGTCACTGACCCGGTACCGCTTCGCGCAGGGCGCTACGTACGCCACGCTGGCCGAAGTGCTCGAAGCCGCACGCAAGAGTGTGCGCAAGCTCTGCAAGACCTGTGAGAAGGCTGCTGAGGCACAGATTGCCGCCGAAGCTGAGATGAAGAACGAGGGGGCCAAGATGGCTGCACGGCGACTCAAGCTGAGTGAGGTTCGGGGCGACGTCAGGGTTGGCGCAACGGCCGCAGGGAATTCGACCATTCACGCTCTCAAGGAAGTGGACGAGCGCGGGCGGAACATTCCGTACTGCCCGACCCGGACGAAGGACCCCATCCGTTCCTGGGGACCCGCACACGAGCAGAAGGCGGACCTTCAACTCTGCGTCAAGTGCAGCCCGTTGGTTCCCACCGGCCCGGTTGAGGTCACGGAAGCAAATATCGAGATCCCGGGACTTGGGCGCACCGTGCCCGCTACGGTGATCACGCCGGTTAACGACGAGAAGACGGAGAAAGCCACCATGGCCGCGAAGACGATGGACAAGGCCGCTCAGGAAAAGGCCGCTGAGGGGATCCGGGCCGACATTGAGCGCCTGCCGTCTCTCATCGCTGAGGGCAAGGATGATTCCGCGAAGGAGCTGACCGAGGAAATCGGCAAGGCCATCCCGAAGATCACCGGAACCGGTGCGGCTGCCATTAAGGCCAAGCTCCGCGCTGAGCTGACGAAGGCAGATAAGGAAGCCAAGAAGGCAAAGGCCGACAAGGAGAAGGCCGACAAGCCTGCCAGCAAGGAAGTTGCGGTCAGCAAGGAGACTAGCCTTGAAACGGCCCTTGCCGACAAGGACATTCAGGGGCTGGTCGCGAAGGGCCAGGAGCAAGTCAAGACCCTTGCGATTTCCAAGTTCAAGGGTGGCCACGAGGTTGCGGAAACCATCCTGGATATCCGCACCCGCATTCTGAACAAGAACGGTCACCCTGACCTGAATGCCGACAGCGATGCGGCGAAGAAGAGTGCAAACCAGGTCTTCGACGGTCTCCTTGAGGGACTGCCGGAAGAGGGCGAAGACGAAGCGGCCGACGCGATCCGCGCCGAAGTCGACAGCATCAAGAAGAGCTACAAGAACTCCATCCGGGATGCCCGCGCGCGATACCTGAAGTCGCTGGACAACTCGCCGGAAGAAGCCAAGAAGTACGCCTACGCCCTTGAGGCGCACCCGGACAAGAAGCCGTCCGAAGCGGTGGCGGAGTTCCACGGGTACGAACTCCGCACCCGTGCCGAGATCGCCAAGGCGGACCGAGAGCGCAAGGCCCTGGAGCGCAAGAAGGTCGAGGACGCTGTCAAGGCTGGCGAACTCTCCGAAGAAGAGGCAGCCGAAGCGCTGAGCGTGGACGGAGTCGAGAAGACCCCGAAGGAACTGCGCGCCGCGTACGTCAAGCGCGTGGCGAACTCCTGGAAGAAGCAAGTGAAGGAGATCCGGGGCATTGAGGACGCCGACGAGCAGGAAGAGGCGTTGGACGAGCTGACGGCTCTCCTTTCCGCGCTGCGCAAGGAACTCAAGGCGTAACGCCTAGAGCAAGAGAAGCCCCCGACCCTCCATCAGCAAGGGTCGGGGGCTTTCTCGTTCAGACCACCGAGTCACGTGACTCGGTGCCCTGAGCGCCCACCTGAGCGCCTCCTAGCCCCGTCTGGCCCCCTCGGTCGGGCGGGGCCTCTCCGTGCCCACAGACGGCCACACAGGGCCTCTCGGGCGGCATGGCAACCCTTGCGCTCCCCCGTAGGTGACAGGACACCTACCCGAGGGGGATGCGCGTGGGACGCGTACGCACAATTCAGCGCGGCGGAAGCCGCTTCTACATTCATCCGGAGCGCCCGGAGATCAAGGTGCCCGGTGTCACGTCAGTCGTGGGAATGCTGCCTAAGCCATTCCTGATGTACTGGGCCGCGAAGATGACGGCCGAACTCGCCGTTGACAGCCTGCCTTTCGTGGCACAGATGGCCGAGCGTGACCGGCAAGGCGCAGTCGACTACCTCAAGGGCGCTGCCCGCAGGTACACAAAGCTGCGCGCCGACGTGGGCTCTCACGCACATGACCTCTTTGAGCGCATGATCCGGGGTGAGTACGTCGGCAGCGTGCATCCGGACCTTGAGCCGTACCGCATCCAGTTCGCTGCGTTCCTTGAGGCCGTGAACCCCCGTCTTGAGCGGGCGGAAGACGTCGCATGGAGCGATGAGCACGAGTACGCCGGATCGTTCGATGCTGTTCTCACGGTGTGGCTGAACGACGACGGCAAGCCGACGCCGGACCGGTCGGGTACTCCGCATCTGCTCATGGCCGACTGGAAGACCAGCAAGGGCACGTACCCGGATGTGGCGCTTCAGATGAGCGCTTACGCGAACGCCGACCGGATCATTTCCCCGGACGGTCAGAGTGAGCCAATGCCGGAGTTTGACGGTGCGGCCGTACTCCACATCACGCCGGAACTCTGGGAGTTCAAGCCCGTACGCATTGACGCAGAGATCTTCTCGTTCTTCCTTGCACTGCGACGGGTTTTCACGTGGGACCGGGATGCCTCCAAGACGGTTCTTGGGCGCGCTATCGCCAAGAGCGCCGGTGGTCTCGTGACCGGCACTCAGCGCCGCGCCAAGTAGGCGGGAAACTTCCGCGCTCTAGGTCAATCAGAAGGGGCGGACGAGAGGCAGACCCCACCGAGTCACGTGACTCGGTGACAGGCGGTCCCTCCCGTTCGCCCCTCTTCCATCCCCGCATTCATGAGGAGCGAACGCATGTCGCTACTGACCATTTTCGAAACCGACCCCAACGCCAAGCCTGAGCCTAAGAAGACGTTCAGTGATGACACGGTGGGTCGATTCCATTCCGGCCGCCAGGTGGATGACGTTCCCGAGGCGCTTTCGGAGTGGCGTATTTCCACGGGGGATCCCGTGGTTGCGCAGGCCGTTGCTCAGCTTTTCGGCGGAGAGCCCATAGAGACGGATTCGCGCGGTGAGAACTTCATCGATGTCTTCACCGACCGGGATTCCATTCCGATCGTTCTCGACGGCCCGAAGTCCATCTATGCGGATCTGAAGCTGTGGAACCGGAACAAGTTGGTTCATCACTGCGACGGCACCCGCTTTCTGAGTCCGGACGAAAAGAAGGGCAAGTCGTGCAACTGCCCGGAGCTTTTCGCTGAGCGCAAGCAGGCGGCGAAGGACTTCATAGGCCCTGCCCCTTCCATCACGATCACGTTCCGACTGGCGGATGATCCGGAACTCGGTGTGTTCAAGTTCCAGAGCGGCAGTTGGGTCATGGCGAGCGTGCTGCACGAGTATGAGAACGCCCTAGCGGCCATCGATGGTCCGGCGCTGGCTGAACTCGCACTTGAGCTTGTCGAATTCACCATTAAGAAAGGCAAGAACAAGGGGCTGAATGTCAGCTACTACAAGCCCACCCTGAGCGTGCTCAAGTCCTGGAACGATGCAATTGCCGACTGAGCCCAAGCCGCTTGAAGAGCTTTTCTGGTCGAAGGTTGATAAGTCGGGGGACTGCTGGGTGTGGGGGGCTTCCCGCTTCCCAACCGGGTACGGACAGTTCCGAAACAGGCGACTTCCCACAGCGTTTGCACACCGAGTCGCATTGATTCTTGGCGGGGTTGCAGTGCCTAGCGATGCGGTGGTGTGCCACGTATGTGACTACCCGCCATGCGTTCGGCCAGACCATCTCTTTGTCGGCTCCCAAAGCGATAACGCAATCGACATGATGAAGAAGGGAAGGGGGCGGGGGCAGTTTCGGTCTCCAGGCGCTTATTGCCAGCGGGGGCATTCCAACTGGTATGTGATGCCGAACGGGAATCGAAGCTGCCGTGAATGCAGGCGGCTCCGATATCAAGAGCGGAAGCGAAGCGCGAATGCTTAACGATATCCGGGCTTGGTTGCGAGATTCAGCAGACGAAGTCATCCGTTCGCCCCTGTGGGAGTTCCCCCCGGAGGCGCGCAGGGCGGTCATACATGAGAGACGACGACGCTTCGGCGTGAACGACGACGAGGGGAATCACATTGGCTAAGAGAGGCGTGGTCACCGACTATGCGGGGGAAGAGCTATACCCCGGTGACCTCATCAACTACAGCGCCCGGCAGGGGAATCGGGTCCGCGCATCCGACGCGATCATTGAGCGCGTCACGGCCGTTCTGGTGGATGGCAGGCTGCGGCCCATGCTCAAGGTGCAGCCGACCGGCACAGAGAGTGGGTTTGCGAAGCGCCGGACCATGCGCGCCGAATGGATCAGCGCTGAACACGCGCGGCTCATCGTGCCGGACGTGAGGCGCGGCAACTAGGCACACATCAAGGGCCGGACAGTTCCCAACTCAGGGGATTGTCCGGCCCTTTGGCATGCGAACACCGCGTCACGTGACTCGGTGAATGGGGGGAAGAGGAGTGGCCAATCCGAACAAGGTCAAGGGGACTCAATGGGAATCCGACGTACGTGACTATCTGAACTGCGCGCTATGTCTGGTGGACGAGTACGGCAAATTCCTTGACCCGTTCAATGCGTACAACGTCCGGCGTCCAGCGCAAGAGGGCTCCGCCGACGTGGGCGACGTACACGCGGTTCCGTTCGTCTTGGAGTGCAAGAACGTGAAGCGGCCGAGCGTCCCCACGTTCATTCGGCAAGCGGAGATTGAGGCACTGCACGCGGGCTTCCCGTACGGGGTCGCCGTGGTCAAGATGCCACGTCTCAACGTCCGGCGCGGGAAGGTCTACGTGGGCATTCGGACATGGACCCGCGTGCGCCTGGCGCTCGGTATGAGCACGCGGGAGTTTGCGGAACGCTACGCCTTCACGCCATCGCTGCGGGGGCTTGAAACGGGGCGCTGGTACATGGCCACGGAGCTGGAAGCCTTCGCCGGACTTCTGGCCGAGGTGCGCGCCAGGCGTGACGTTCAGTGAGATTTCACCCCGGCGCCGGCACCGGTCTAACGGGCAAAAACGGACATGGCGGGCTCCGCGGAACTCACAAGGAGTAATGCAGCGATCCGGGCAACCTTCGCGCTCAAGAGGCGAGTGAACGAAGGAGGGGCAACGAAATGCAGTTCACTCAGATACTCGCCCGGTTCGCGGACGTAACCGAACAGAGCGATGGCGGATACCTCGCTCTCTGCCCGGCACATCAGGACTCTCGACCGTCTTTGCGCATCTGGCGGGGGGATGACGGCAAGGTCCGCATCACGTGCCGGGCAGGGTGTCCAACTGAGAAGGTCATCGACGCCGTGGGGCTGGCGTGGGGTGACCTCTTCAATGCGACCGGTCCCGGTGCCACCGTGCCGCATGAGCGTCCCTCGCTGATTGGTCCGGGGCCAACTGCCGCACTGGCCGCCTACGTCGACCGCACCGTTGATTGGCTGCACGACAGTACTTCTCAAGTGGGAGCCGAAGCGCTCGCGTACGCGGCTGGCCGTTTCGGAGTGGACGACGAAACAGCCCATGAGCTTTACCTAGGTGCTGACGAAGGTTTCAGCTTCCCCCATTTCCCGTACCGGTCAAGGGCGTTCACGCGCTTTCCCCGACTGACTGTTCCCCTTCTCGACTTCAACGGCGTAGCCCGTGGCTTGCAGGGGCGGGACCTCAGCGGCCAGTGCCCGGGACGCTGGGTGTCCCTACGCAACCCGAAGGGGGAGCGGTGGGCTTCCTACGGCGTTCTGCGGGGGCAGGGTGGCTACGGGGTCACCATCGTCTCTGAGGGGCCGGGAGACGGCCTCACGGTCGTGGCCGTCGGGTATGACGCGGTAATCATCCGGGGTGCCGCACTTGCCGGAAGTCCCGATCTACTGGCGGAACTTGCCGACGGACTCAAGGGCACTCAGGTGATCGCTGCCGGGGACAACGATGACGCCGGACGACGCTTCAACCGGGCCTTGGCTGAGGGACTGAAGCCGCACGGCATAGACGTCTACGGCCTTGATATTCCCAACGTGGGCGACGATCTCACCGAATGGCGGGGCCGTGACGCCCACGCCTTCCCTCTCGCGCTTCACCGCGCGGTCAAGTCCGCACGCCCCGTGCTGAGTTCACAGGAAGACGAAGCCCAAGCCGTATCCGCTGAGCTGACCGACCGCACTGGTACAGACGTTGTGACGCGCGACGACGGTACCGAGGCGGCACGCATCCTCGCTGGGCTCATCAACCGGTACGGCGAGAGTGACGCCATGAACGCCCATGCTCTTGTGGCGTGGTCGGACGGCTGCATTCGCTATGCCCCGGGCTTGGGCTACTACGTGTGGAACGGCCAGACGTGGCAGCGCTCCGAAGTCCGCGTACGGCAAGAGATTCACCGCATGGGGGCTGCTCTCGTTCTCGCTGGCGAGACTCAGAAGGCGCGTGGCTTCACCATGACCACGCGAATTGACGCCCTGATGACGGAGCTTCGCAGCGTGCCCACCGTGCACGTGGACGCTTCGGAATTCGATAACCGGCCCGAACTCTTGAGCTTCAAGAACGGGACGGTGGATCTTCGGACCGGTGAACTCCGTCCGCACGACAAGCGCGACATGCTCACGTACCGGCTTGATCTCAACTACAACTCCGAAGCGCCATGCGACCGTTGGGAACAGTTCCTCGCAGAGATCTTTCCCGGCGACCCGGAATTGCCTGCGTACTTCCAACGTCTCGTTGGCTACGGAATCACCGGAAGCAACGCCGAACAGTGTTTCTGTGTCGCGTGGGGAAAGGGTGCCAACGGCAAGTCAGTTGCGACAGACACCCTTACGGCCGTCTTCCGCTCGATCAGCCGCACTACGCCCTTCGCCACCTTTGAAGAGAAGCCGTCCGGAGGCATTCCAAATGACTTGGCGGCGCTGAGGGGTTCGCGTCTGGTCATGGCCTCTGAGGGAGAGTCCGGCAAGCCCATGTCGGAAAGCGTACTCAAGCGCGTAACCGGCAAAGACGAAGTGGCCGCAAGGTTCCTGCGGCAAGAGTTCTTCACTTTCAAGCCGACGTTCCTTCTGATCCTCGCTACCAACCACCGACCCAAATTCAAGGGTCAGGACGAGGGGCTTTGGCGGCGCGTGAAGCTCTTGCCCTTCACTCGCTGGTTCGCTCCGCACGAGCGGGATTACAGCCTTGACGCCAAGCTCATGAAGGAAGCCGAAGGTATCGCCGCATGGGCGGTGCGCGGTGCAGTCGAGTGGCACCGGGGCGGGCTCCAAGACCCCGACGCCATCACGAAAGCCAGCAACGAATACCGGCGGACCAGTGACGCGCTCGCCGGGTTCCTTCCTGGCGTGCTTGAGCAGTGCGACGACTCCCACATCATGAACGGCAACGACGCCTTCAATCACTATTTGGATTGGTGCGAAGCGGAGAACCTGCCGCAGAAGGAGCGATGGACCCGGCGCACGTTCTACGCCGCTCTTGAGGAACGAGGCGTTACCCGCATCATTAAGCGCGCCGGTGTCGCCCTTGCTGGCATCCGGTCAGCGGATTCAGCCCCTGACGGCACCGGAATATTCGCCAAGTAACAAAGCCCGCATAGGCCACCGAGTCACGTGACTCGGTGGCCTCTCTGCGTCTAAGGGGGGAAAGTGCTGACCTACCGGCACGCCGTTGCCGATGACGTGGCGAACGTCCACGTACCGGCCACACTGCAAGAGCTTGACGCATTCCTGGAATGGGCGCGTCTGGCCAGCGCGCGCGGACCTGTTGCGCTGGACACCGAAACCAGTGGGCTTGATGTGTTCGCGGACGGCTACCGTCTTCGTACCGTCCAGTTCGGAGACGCGCACGACGCGTGGGTAATCCACTGGGAAAAGGGTGGCCATTTCCGCCGCGCTGCCATGGAAGCGCTGACGAAGGTTCGGCGCTTTCTGATTCACAATGCTGCCTTTGACTGGCTGGTCCTGGACCAGTGCGCGGGCATCCGGCTGGAAGACCTTGCGCCCCGCACGCGCGATACGCGCGTAATGGCTGCGCTTGTGGATCCGCGCCAACCCCAGGAAGGCGGCATTGGGACCGGCCTCAAGCCCCTTTCGGCGTACTACGTAGACCGGACTGCCCCGGATACGCAAGGGGACCTCACGGCCGTCTTCAGGGGGCTTGGACTCACCAAGGCAAACGGCTTTGCCCGAATCCCTTTGGAGCACCCCACATACAACCTGTACGCCGGACTGGACGTGATTCTCACGGCCCGGCTGGAACCGTGCCTTGCCGGTGAACTTGAACGGTTGGGGGTGCGTGCTCGGTTGGTCGAGTACGAGCACGAGATATCCCGGATCTGTGCGCACATGCAGCGCAAGGGAATGGTTCTTGACCGTGCGTTCACGCTTGAGCTGGATTCGGCCCTTTCCCATGACGCGAACGAGAACGCCGAAGTGGCAGCCCGGTACGGCGTCGAGTCGGTCAACTCCACAAGGCAGATTGCGGAAGCGCTCAGCGGCATGGGGGAGGTGCTTACAGAGCGAACAGCAAGCGGGGCCGTCAAGGTCGACAAGGCCATATTGCTTGCACTGGCCGACATGGACTTGCAGTGGAAGCGGCTAGGTGTCCGTACCCCTAACCCGCTGGCCGAGGCTGTGTTGCGGAGCAAGCGCGCGGGCAAGTGGCGTTCCGCGTATGCGGAGACGTTTCTAGAGACCGTGGACGCCTCCGGCAGGGTGCATCCCTTCGTGAATTCATTGGCCGCACGCACGGGCCGCATGAGTGTCACCCGTCCCGCGCTTCAGACGCTTCCGTCATCGGATCAGATGATCCGGCGTTGCCTTCTCGCTGACGAAGGTCACGTCATGGTGAGCACTGACTTTCAGGCCGTGGAAATGCGGGTATTGGCAGCGCTCGCCGACGTACGCCGGATGAAAGAAGGCTTCCAGGCTGGTGGCACGGAATTCGATATCCACATGTTCACAGCCCAGCTCATCAAGGGCGAGTCCGCCACCGACAAGGACCGGAAACTCTACAAGGGCGCGGGATTCGGCAAGGTCTACGGCGGTGGCATTTCCACGCTGGCCAGGCAGACCGGAGCAACCGAAGAGGAGATCAAGAGAGCCGTCACGGCCTATGACCGCATCTTCCCGGAGATCCGCCGCGCGTCGGCTCGCTGGCAGCGTGAGGCGCGAGCAACCGGCATGGTTACCGTGTCGGCCACCGGTAGGCGCATGCCATTGGATCGCGACAGGGCATATGCCGTCGTGAACTACCAATGCCAAAGCGCCGCACGGGACTTGCTTGGGCAAGCTCTCTTGAATGCCGAGAGCGTCGGTCTTCTCGACGCAATGCGTTTGCCGATCCATGACGAAATCCTCGCGTCGGTACCCGCCCGCGAAGCGGCCGACTATGCGCGGGAGTTCGAGAAGGCAATGACCTTTGACCTGTTCGGAGTTCCCATTGTGGCTACGGCCGAAGTTGGCGGACGGTCATGGGGCTCGCTGTACGGCGCTGACTACTAGGCACCGCGTCACGTGACTCGGTGCTCCGTTATCAGTCCGTTACCCGACTCATCCCAGCGGACGAGATCAGGCGCGCCCCTGTCCTCCCTCCGAACGGTGCGTCAAAACGCCTCCGCATCGAAAAACAACCTCCCAAAAGACAAGCGGTCTTACCCTCCACTAACTCCATTGGAGCTGTCCGCTTTCCCGCATTGAGTAGCCGTCACGCCACGACGACGGCAATGCGCAAGCCCCGTCCGAAGCGTTCCGGACGGGGCTTTGCCATGCCCCCGCATGTCCTGACGCACGACCCCATTTCAGGGTCATCGGTCTTGCGCTTGCTCTGCCCCGTTCCGGGCAACCCTTGCGCTCCCAAGCGGAGTGCAAACACGCCACGGAACACGCGGAGCACTCCCAATGATCGACCTTTCCGAAGCTCAGATTGCCGCTGCCAAGGACAATGAGCTTGAAGCCATCACGGCAATCGTCAACGCCACCGAAGAACGCGTCACGCAACTCGCGTGGAAGTACGCAACGGGCGGCGGACGCACTGATCACACCCTTGCAGAAGACCTAGCCCAAGTCGGCCGCATAGCCATCTGGGAAGGGCTCAGGCGGTTCAACGGCCACACTGTTGCTGAGTTCTTCTCGTTCATTGACCGGACCCTCAAGGGGGCCATGAGCGACAGCCGCAAGGAGGAGACCCGCCAAGGGGTTTCCCGCTCCGTGGCAGCGGCATTTGAGCGCGCACTCTCCATGGCCGACGGTGACCCGCACCAAGCCGAATGGCTGGCCACCACCCAGGAAGCCATGGGCGACCGACGACTCAGCGCAGATACCGCCTACGCGGCACGTTTGAGCTACCAGGGCGTTCACTACCTTGACGCTCCCATTGGCGAGACGGATACCGGGGAGAGCATCACCCTTGCCGACCGCCTTGCCGTTGAGGCCGAAGTGCCTGCCGATCTGCTTGAGCCGAATGACTTCGCGCGAGAGCGCAGCAAGCAGACCGGCATCAAAGTACGCAGGACCCTTTCCCGCTTGGGTGAGCAGCAGCGAACCGTACTCATGGCGCTTACCGGCATCGTGCCCGTTGACTACTACGGCGCGGAACGGGACGACGAACTCTCGCGCGACTACGGAATACCGCTTCATCAAGTCCGGGTCGTCCGCAGCAAGGCCAAAGACCGCTTCGCGGAAGCCTGGACGGCAGCGGCGTGAAGTTCTCAACCGTCGACGGCGGAACCGTTGAAGTGATTCGCGTTGGCCTGGAATTCGATTTCCACATGCGTAATGCCGCTGGCCGCACCGTCGCCACTGTGCGCATGAACTCCGATCATGCCTATTGGCTCATGCAGGAACTTGAAGACCTCAACCCCTGAAGGAGAAACCCCAATGCTTAAGGTGACCCAGGAGACCAAGGCCACCCTTGCCGCCTGCAATGGCGGTCGCGTGCTGACGTGGCACAACGACAAGGAACGGGGCCTGTTGAGCGTCGCCGTGCCGGGGGATCGCGCCAAGCTGACCCCCACTGAAATGCGCAACCTTGCCGCATGGCTGATAGATGCCGCCAAGGCCATTGAGGCACCGGACCGCACGCCGCTCCGTACCGCCACACTCCGCACCGAGGATCGCGTGTCGCGCTGGTGACCACCGAGTCACGTGACGCGGTGACTGTTTGATCAGAGTTGAGCCCCCGTCAGAAATGGCGGGGGCATTTTTGTGTTTACGGACTTTCGCGCGCGGACTGCGGACGCACGAAAGGGGCAAATGGTTGTACGGAAGGACCTGTGAATATGCCCAGAATTCACAGGTTTAGGCGAGTGCGCACAGAGGTGACTTATGTCATCCTTGGCGATCGCTGTACGCATAGGTGACGGGGTGTCAAGAACTGAGTAAGAGATCGCTACCGAAAATCGGACAAGTGTTCTACAGTTACTCAATGACTACGCACAGTGCTGGTGACGTGCTGGTGTCAGTGTGGGTGCCTACGCTGGGGGACAACCGGCTGACGTGGCATCCGTGCCCTGATCTGCCGTCGCCACTGGGGGAGGAACGCATCACGATGTGCAACGACGTGACCGCCATTTTGCGTGCGCAAGGCACGCTTACAGCGCGAGTGCTGAGGAGCCAATTCCACGGCTTCCGGCTGCTCCTGCGCACTGCTGGCGGTCGCGCCCTGGTCGGCTCTAGCGAGTGGTACGCCAGTCCCGAGACGGGGGCCTACCTGCCCTACCCGGGCGGCGTGTGGTCGGCCTGTGACTACGGCATCCACCACCACCAGGAGACGACCCACGCTTGATCGCACTACGCACCACCGCCCGGGATCCGGGCAGCACCACCAAGGGGGAACCACCGATGACCTGTCGTCCAACTCAACGCGCTCTCAACGCCGTTACAGCCGTCTCGCTGGGCGCTCTCTGGTTACTGCTGCTGGCGGTCGTCGGCGCCGGACGCAGCGTGCCTGCTACCCCTGGTGGGCTGAGTGATCAGCCTGATCGGTCACCGGCCGTCCGTACTGGTCGGCGCGCTAGAACGGATCCTCCTCGGGGTCTCTGGCTAGCTACTGCGCGTAGGGCGAAGGTGGGCGCGATGTCCGAGTTGCCTGGCTTGGAAATCGCCAGCTCCGCCTGAAATTTCACTCACGGTGACGGAAGCCCCGCTATTCCACTGGGGATGGAATAGCGGGGCCATGGGTCGAAACGGAGTAGGGCGTCAGCCGCAAGCCTTGGCGAACGCCACCAGTCCGGCGAAGCTCTGAGGGGTCAGGTTCAGGTGAGGACCGTTCGGGTCCTTGGAGTCACGGACCAGAACTTCGCCCGTGGCCCGCGCGTGATCCGGTGCCCACTCGACGCACTGGCCCTCGCCTCCGCTGTAGGTGCTTGCGACCCATCGCAGGTGCTCGGGGCCGAGAGTCTTGCTCATTTCGCGTGGTCCTCCATGATCTTACGGATCAGGGCTAGCGACTTCTCTTCGGAGAGTGCTGCCATGCGTAGCCGGTCGAACATGCCAACTGCCGCACTCACCACGCTCGGTGTCTCGTCCACCTGTCCGCCGTGGGTTGGCGTCTCGGTGTAGACCGCGTGGGGCGTACCGTCCGACGAGAGCAGCGTAAAGGGCAAGTTGGACGGAGCGGCACCCGCGTCGTAGGGAAGCACCTGAAGGATCACATGGGGCGACTGCATAAGCACGATGAGGTGTTCAAGCTGCGCCACCATCACGGAGCGGCCCCCTACCCGGGTACGCAACACGGCCTCGTGCACGATGACCCAAAGTAGCGGCGGATCCTCGCGCTCTAGGACAGCCTGACGGCGCATACGCAACTCGACACGCGTCTTGATCTGCTCTTCGGTCTCACGTGGGAAGGCTGCCCGCATGACTGCCGCCGCGTACTCAGGCGTTTGCAGCAGGCCCATGAGGAACGTGCACGAGTAGTCCGTAACGCCGCTGGCGGCTTCCTCCAGCGTGATGTACGGGACGAACCAGTCTGGGTGCCCCTGTTGGCTCAGCCGGTTTCGCAACCGCCTGTAGAACCCGGGTGTTCGGCCTACCCGGTCCATGGCCATGGCGAACGCTTCCGAGGCCAGCACGGCACCGCTTTCGCACTTGCTGACTTGGGACTGTGTGAAGTGCAGCTCATCCGCAAAGGCCACTTGCGAGAGGCCAAGTGCTTCTCTAAGTGCGGCTACCTCTCCTCCGAAGTAGGCAGCAGCGTTTGCGGGCTCATGCCCTTGATCGGCTCCTTCGCTCATGCGTTCAACTCCCTTTTATTCCGCTGCCGTTGGAATGGCGTCAGACCTGTTGAGCGTACGCGCCCATGGTGATGCTGAGTGTGCGGAACGTAAGTACCCGCCCCACACGGGACCGACGGCAGTACGCGGAGTGGTCATGGCAGCGAGAAGGACGACGCAGACGGCAGACAACCGGATCAAGGAGGGGGAGAGCGCGCGTGACGAGCTGCTGGCCGCACTCGCGGCGGCAGGGGTCACGCTTCCGTCCGTACGGCTGGACCCGTGCGCCTATGCCGACCCCGGTTCGCACGTGCTGATCGAGCTCGGTCGTTGCAACGTCGACACGGCCCGCGCCCTCACGGCCGCACTGCTCGCAGGAACACCGGAGGCAGCGCGGTGACCGCCGACGCCCCCGAGCGCCCCACCACAGCCGCCGACCAGGACCAGGGGGCGACGACGGTTGAAGCGCTGGCCCAACGTGTGACCGAGCTGACGACGGCAATCGAAGAGCACTTCAAGAAGCTGGGGAAGCAGTAATGCGCGAGCGGTACGGGTTTCGGAAATTCAGCGTTGAGGAGGATCACGAGCCTGACGGAGAACTCCGCACTGCCGCAATGGAATGCGTGGTGTGCGGAGAATCCGGGCCGACTGTGGACGTGGCGAAGGAACGAATTCCAGAGGCTGACGTGAAGGCGGCAAAGGCAGCCTTGGAGGCGGCTGCCGACTGGGTCTCGGGGCACAGAAACGCCAACTGGGACCACCTGACATACCGGCTCAAGGTCACCGTGCCATACCGCGTGGTTCCGGGGGAGTGGCAGCGATGAGCGCGCCTTTAGACGGCTATTGGTGTGAGGTGGTGGCCTACTACCCAGATGGCGGCATGGAATGGTTCCTAGGCGGCTACCGAGCAACTAGCCCAAGGCTTGCCGTGCGATGGCTGAGAGGTCAAGCGCTACGGCTCGCGAACGCCCTAGACCCAATTCCGGGAGTGGGGCCGTGGCCGCCTGATGCGCTACAAGAGGCAGACTCGAAGGCTCCAAACCCGGGCCACATCCTTCGGAAGTGGGCAGGCGATCAGCGTGCCCAGGATTGGCAAATGGCGGAACTCGTAGACGGTCGTCCTTTCTCTGTCATGTCGGGTGGTCCGGACAGATTGATGGGCCGGTTTGATCTCGATCTCTACTACGCGCTTGAGGCTCGCCCCATGGTGCGCAGTTTCCTAACCGACTGGCGATTGCAGGAAGTCGCTCACGCGGCAGCCTGATCGTCTATCAGACTCCCATCCCTGCCAAAGACCGAAGAGGCTCCCCCCTCCTATTCGAAGTCTCGGCAGGGATGGGCACCAACCCGGAGGGTCACATGCACCAGGTGATTGCAAGCCCGCAGGGCACGAAGTTCGTCATTGTGCGCCCCGGTGCGCGTAAGGGAATGCAGATCCCGCACGCCATGCACACTGAGTTAGCCGGTGCCGTGGACGACCACCAGGAGGTGCCCGGGTGGCTTGCAAACGCTGCCCGCCAAGCCTGGGAAATCGACCTAGCGGGAAAGCCCGCCCGAGGCAATGTCCTGGTGCGTCACCTCACGCCCTTGAACTACGCCCGCGCTACGTGGGAAATCAACAAGGGATGCAACTTCAACTGTGAACACTGCTACCTGGCAGAGCGGAAGTTCGAGGGGCTGCCGCGTGACGGGAAAGACCGGCTCCTCTTCATGCTCCGGGACGCTGGCGTGTTATGGCTGCAATTTACGGGTGGAGAGCCAACCATTGACCGTGACTTCGCGCACTCGTACCGGCAGGCGTACGCGCTCGGAATGCTGATCGAGATTCTTACCAACGGATCTCGACTGCACCGACCCGAAACCATCGAACTCTTTTCCTCAATGCCGCCGCACAAGGTCAAGGTGTCGCTGTACGGCGCGAGCGCGGAAAGCTTCGATTCGCTGACCCGCAAGCCAGGCTCTTTCAAGCTGCTCATGAAGGGACTGAAAGCAGCCAAAGAAGCTGATGTGTCGATCGAACTCACGTTGATCGTCACCAAGCACAACGCGCATGAAGTAGAGGCCATGCGGGAGATTGCCGGTATGTACGCGACAGGGTTCACCGAGTACGCGAACATCTCGCCCACCTACGACGGAAACTCTGACCCGCTTTCCGCACAGGCCATGGCGTATCTGGACAAGACCCAGATCTTTAAGGGATGCCCGGCGGGACACACGTTCTTCCACGTGGACCCCCACGGATTCGCCACCATGTGCAAGATCGGCCGAGAGAACCCCATCAGCCTTATGGCTGAGGGACTTGACGGCCTTCTGCGTCTGCCCGCTATCGCAGACGCCCAAATGCTTCGCTCCGGTGGCTGCACCGGCTGTCAGCTCTCGGCAACCTGCCGTGTCTGTCGGCCGCTAGCAAAGGCATATCAGGCAGCGAAGGCACCACTGATCACCTACTGCCAACACGGAAATGGAGACGAATCAGCATGAGCGCTGTAGCCGTAGAGATCGAGCCCCGACCCACGAACCTGTTCCTGGTCCCGACTGGCCTGCCGACGGCCCCGGAACCGGCCGGACTGGTCATCGTGGACGACGTCGAGTCGCTGACCGACGGAACCACGCCGGGTTGCGGCGACGACAACCCGTACCAGTAACACACACGCGTAAGTCTCCGTGCGGGCTTCGCGGCGTTCACTCGCTGCGGGGTCCGCACGGCCCGTTCCATGAGAGTCTGAGGACCGTGGCAACTGAACGAATGTCATTCGATGATCTACCCCCCGCCGTACTGGCAGGCGTCGAATCTCGCGCCGGGGAAATCCTCAAGACCGAAACGGTAAGCCGGGGATTCAACAGCGAAATCGCTGCGCGGGTGTTCACCGCGAACGGTGCGTTCTTTGTTAAAGGGCTTCGGTCGGACCATAGACGCGTGTGGACGCAGCGCCGAGAAGCTGAAGTCAACCCGTACCTTCGAGGGATCGCGCCTGCCCTTCGCTGGCAGATGGAAGACGCCGGGTGGGTGCTCTTGGGCTTTGAAGCCCTCAACGGCCACCACGCCGACTACTCCCCAGGATCGCCAGACCTGCCAAAGGTGGCCGATCTGCTGTGCCGTCTGGGGGGAGTCGACTGCCCTGATGTCGAGTTGCGGCAGATGGAACAGCGCCTTGGGGCCTACGCCGCTAAGCCGTCTGATCTCGCCTACTTCGCGGGCAACTCGCTGGTTCACACGGACCTGAACAACGAGAACGTCATGGTGGACGGCCCTGCCTACCTCGTTGACTGGGCATGGGCATCACGCGGCGCGGCATGGCTGGACGCTGCCTACTGGGTGGTCTGGCTCATGGCAGCAGGCAGCCACGAACCCCGGTCGGCAGAATCCTGGGCTGGACGAATTCCGGCGTGGAGCACAGCAGCCCCGGAAGCCGTCATGGCCTTCGCGCTGGCGACCGTGAATGTGTGGGAAGAAATCGCGGGTGACGACCCGGACCCGTGGACGGCCGGAATCCGGGATGCCTCCCGCCGCTGGGCGGAGTACCGGAAGACCGCCTGAGCCCGCCCCTGTACTGGCCCCGCCTGTGTGCTGCCCCCGTGGTGCATAGGCGGGGCCTTCGTCGTGGGTAGCTTGGCGTCATGAAGGCAATCACGATCACCGAACCGGGCGGCCCCGAAGTCCTCACGTGGACGGATGTCCCGGATCCCGTTCCGGGGCCGGGGGAAATCCTCATCGACGTGGCGGCAAGCGCCGTAAACCGGGCAGACCTACTCCAGCGGCAGGGCTTCTACGATCCTCCCCCCGGCGCGTCTCCCTATCTGGGCTTGGAGTGCTCCGGGCACGTGGCGGCACTTGGGGAGGGCGTACAGGGGTGGGAAGTCGGTCAGCCGGTGTGCGCGCTGCTGAGCGGTGGAGGGTACGCCGAAAAGGTGGCTGTGCCCGCTGGCCTGGTGCTTCCTGTCCCAGACGGTGTCTCCGTGGTGGACGCTGCGTCGTTGCCCGAAGTTACCGCGACCGTATGGTCTAACCTCTTCATGGGTGGGGGTACCGCCACAAGCTCCAACGTGTTCATGCTGGCTCATCTGCGGCCGGGCGAGACGGTGTTGGTGCACGGTGGGGCGAGCGGAATCGGCACGATGGCGATCCAGCTCGGCAAGGCGGTGGGCGCGAAGGTGGCGGTGACCGCGGGCGGTCCGGAGAAGCTGCGCCGCTGTGCGGAACTCGGCGCGGACCTCCTGATCGACTACCGCGAGCAGGACTTCGTGGAGGAGGTCAGGGCGGGGACCGGGGGCGTCGGTGCGGACGTCATCCTCGACATCATCGGAGCGAAGTACCTGGACCGGAATGTGCGCGCGCTGGCCGTGAACGGACGGCTTGCGGTGATCGGGCTGCAGGGCGGTGTGAAGGGGGAGTTGAACCTCGGGGCGCTGCTGGGCAAGCGGGCCGCGGTGATGGCGACGTCGCTGCGGGGGCGTCCGCTGCACGAGAAGACGGCGATCGTGGCGGCGGTCCGGGAGCACGTCTGGCCGCTGCTGGCGGCCGGGACCGTACGCCCCGTGGTGGACCGCCTCCTGCCGATGACCGAGGCTCCCGAGGCGCACCGCACGCTGGACTCGGGTGCCCATGTGGGCAAGGTGCTGCTGGTCGCGCCCTCGGCCGCCCGGGACTGAACCGAACGCCACGACGGCTGGGTCCGCCCCCATGGGGAACGGGGCCCAGCCGTCGGCGCGTTCACGAGCCGTGAGGCCCTTAGGTCCTGTCCGGGCGGTCAGAGATACGGGCCGGAGCGGATCGCGCCGTGCGACACGTCGTCGTCGTCGGTGGGAGCGCCGGGCGGAAGCGCACGACGCATCTGCTCCAACTGGGCGCGCGCAGCCATCTGCTGGGCGAACAGTGCCGTCTGGATGCCGTGGAACAGCCCCTCCAGCCAGCCGACCAACTGGGCCTGTGCGATGCGCAGTTCGGCCTCCGAGGGAATCGCCTCGTCGGTGAACGGCAGGGAGAGGCGCTCGAGTTCCTCGACCAGCTCGGGAGCCAGTCCGTCCTCCAGCTCCTTGACCGAACCCCGGTGGATCTCCTTGAGCCTGACCCGGCTCGCCTCGTCCAGAGGAGCCGCCCGTACTTCTTCCAGCAGCTGCTTGATCATGCTGCCGATGCGCATGACCTTCGCCGGCTGTTCGACCATGTCCGTCACGGGGACCTCGCGAGACTCGTCGTCAGCGTGACCGCCGCCGAGCGACATCCCGTCCTGTCCCACGACGAGGACATGGGGCGTCTCCGGCGACCGTTCATTCCTCGGCATCTCCATGCAGCCATTCTCTCGCACGAGCACCTCTCCAGACGGTGTGCCCCCGTAGGAGCGTGATCCACCCTGGACGGGGGCACGGTCTCCTACGGGGGCACACGGCTTCATACGACGGTGAGCTCCGGCTCAGGTCGCCTCAGCTCAGGTTGCCTCCCGCCTGGCCAGGGCACCACGCGAGCGCGTGACCAGGGCCGCCAGGACCGCGGCGCCGACGGGCACCGCGACGAGCAGTGCGGCGAGAGTGCCCCACGGTACGACGATCGGCACGTCCGGGACGGCCTGGCCACCGCCCCATCCCTTGTCCAGGGCCGATTGGTACAACTCCATCTGCGTGCGCTCATCAGCGAGCAGCAGGCCGATCGAGGGCAGCACACCCGCCGCGGATCCGAGGATCACGCCCATGACCGCGACCACTCCGCACTGGAACCCGCTGAGGGTACGCCGCACCCGGGGCGGGGCGCCGACGGCGGCCAGCGTCTTCAGGTCCGCCTCGGCGTCCGCCTGGGCCAGTCCGGTGGCGATGCCGGCCGCACCGATGGTGATCAGCCCGGCGAAGACGGTCAGCGTCAGAAGGACGATGCCGGAATCCCCGGTGTAGCCGCTCTCGATGTAGAGGTCGGACTGCGTGCCCAGCTTGTCGAGGTCGCCCTCGAGCTTCTGGCGCTGCTCGGAGCTCGGGGCCCGGTCGATCGTGTAGTAGGCGCCGTAGGGGACCGAGGTGAGACCCGCGGCCTTCGCTGCGGACGGCGGGATGATCATGGAGATGCCGTAGGACTTGACCTTTCCGCTGACCTGGTAGGCGGACAGCGACTTCACCTTGCCAGGGGCTTCCTTGCCCTGGGCGGTGGCTTCGTCGGCCGCCTTGGTGTCGGTGATCAGACGGATGCCGACCGTGCCGTTCTTGTCGATGTTGCGCTTGTCGAACGAGACCGTCTTGCCCTCTGCCAGGGCCTTCGCCGCCGCCTGATCGTCGATGGCGAGGACCTTCAGCAGCTTTTCGTCGGCGACCAGCACCTCAAAGGAGTAGTCCTGACAGCGCCAGTCCTTGGCGAGTTCGCGGCGCTGGGCCACGGTGAACTTCTTTTCCGCTTCGACATTCGGACCGCCGGCCCACAGCGGGCACTCGTTCGCCTTCGGTACGGCGATCTCGAAGCGTCCACAGCCGGGGCTGTCGGCTTGCTTCGTGCACGGCTTCTTCCCGACGGTGATCCGGTCCACGTAGGCCTGCACGTCGATCGGCAGGTACTTCTGCACCGCGGATCGCGCCTGGGCGACATCGCGGCCACCGGGGCCGTCCACCAGCACGGACACTCCGTTGGTCGGAAGCATGGCCACATATGCGGCCTCTTTCTGGGCGTCCTGACTCGCCTGGTACGTGGCCACGGCGACGCTGCCCGCGACGGCGGCCAGTACCGCGGCCACCGCGGGAGCCGTGCGGCCCCGGTTGCGTACGGCGTCGCGCAGCGCGAGCCGCGGGGACAGGGGCAGCCAGCGGCCGACCCGGCCGAAGAGACCGACCAGCGCGGGGGTCATGGCCACCGCCCCCAGCTCCGCGATGGCGCTGCCGCCGCCGACGATGATCGCTTCGCTGGAGTAGAGCGAGCCGTACAGGGCGATCGCGGCGCCGAGCAGCACGGCGGCCAGGCCGACCGCCGGAAGTACGCGGCTGCTGCGGCGGACGCCCCGGCGCCCGGTGAGAGAGGCGAGAACGCTCTGCCGGGACGCGGTGATCGCCGGGACGATCGCCGAGAGCAGACCGGTGAGCACGGCGAGCAGCGCGATGCCGAGCAGTTCCAGCGGCCGGATGTCGAAGCTGCCGAAGCGCTGGCCTATGTAGCCCTCAAGCGTCGGGCGCAGAGCGTAGGTGAGGACCAGGCCCAGCAGCGTGCCGACGACGGCGGCAGCGAGGCCGATCACCAGACCGCCCGAGAGGACGATGGCCCGGATGTGCCGGCGGTCACCGCCGTTGGCGCCGACGAGCCCCAGCTGGCGGCGCGAGCGCCGGGCGCCGACGGCGAAAGCCGGTCCGGCGAGCAGACAGATCTCCAGCATGGCGAGGCCCACGACGGTGGCGGCCGCGGCGAGAGCCTTCTTGTCCGGGCCGGAGCTGCTCCCGAAGTCGCCGCGTTTCTGGAACAGGGGGACGTCCGACGCGGCGGGCGGATCGAGCTGTACGGCACGGGAGAAGACCGCTGCGCCCTTGGCGTTGGCTTCCTTGACCATGTTCCACGTGAAACCGCTCGGAACGCGGAGCAGATAGGCCACGTCCTTGGGAGCACCGGGCTGGTTGCTCGCCAGCAGAGCCTTGTCGAGCGGGTCGAGCAGGGCCCCGGGCAGCGCGTTGACCTGGTCGCTGTTGAGCTCTGCGGGGGCCTCGTACGAGCCGACGATCGTGTACTCGCGGTCGAGTCCGCGCGCCGACACCTTCGAGCCGACGCTCAGCCCGCTGGCCTCCAGGAAATGGGTGGTGGCGGCGACTTCGCCGGTGCTCTGCGGGTAGCGACCGCTGATCAGCGTCATGAGGCCGGCGGCCAGTGGATCGGTCGCCTTCAGCTCGCGGATCTCGGTGTGCAGCAGGCCGTGCGTAGTGCGCAGCTTGGCGGAACCGGTCGAGTCCTCCAGGAGCTTCGCACCGGCGGGGACGGCCTTCTTGAGTCCGATGTCACCCGCGGGCTCGGCCTTGCCGATGCCGTCTTCCTTGACAGGGGAAATGCTCTCGGCGTCGGGACTCTGGTAGAGGGCCTCACCGCCCATGCCGGCGCTGAAGATCCGGGCGTCCGCCGCGCCGATCTTCCGCTCGATTGTCTGCTCGGTGGAGAGCTCTGCGCTGCGGATGGTGAGATCGACGGCGCTCACACCGATGATGGGCAGCGCGATCATGGCGAGGACGAGGAAGCTGCGTCCCTTGGACCGGATGGCGTCGCGACGGGCGATGCGTATCGCTGCCCGCCAGGAGTGGTACCAGTTCACCGCTGGCCCGCCTGCCCGCTCAGCAGGGTGTCGGCGTTGCTGCGGACGGTCTGGTCGACGACAGCCCCGTCACGCAGGAAGACGACCCGGTCCGCCCATGCCGCGAAACGCGGCTCATGGGTGACGAGGACGCCGGCCGCGCCCGCGTCGCACCGGGTGCGCAGCAGCGAGAGGACGGACTCGCCGGTCTCGGAGTCCAGGGCACCGGTGGGCTCGTCGGCGAGGACGAGGCGGCGGTCGCCGACCAGGGCGCGGGCGACCGCCACACGCTGCTGCTGACCGCCGGACATCTCGTCGGGGAAGCGGTCGGCCAGATGGGCCAGGTCCATCTCCTCGAGCGCGGTGAGGGCCTCGGCACGGGCCCTGCGGGCGGGAGTGCCGTCGAGCTCACGGGGGAGGGCGACGTTCTCGGCGGCGGTGAGGGCCGGTATGAGGTTGTAGTCCTGGAAGACATAGCCGATGCTGCGGCGGCGCAGGGCGGCCAGGGTCTTGCGGTCGACGGCGGTGATGTCCGTGTTCTCGACGATCACCTGTCCGGAGGTGGGGGTGTCCAGACCGCCCGCGATGGTGAGCAGGGTGGACTTGCCGGAGCCGGACGGGCCCATGACGGCGACGAGTTCGCCCGGGTAGACCTCGAGGTCGATCCCGCGTAGGGCGTGCACTTCGGTGGCACCGCTGCCGTGGACGCGGGTCAGCCGACGCAGCTGGAGCACTGGCTGCTGTGACTGGTGTTGCTGGTGTTGCTGGTGTGATTTGTTGGACATGATGGGGGTCCCCCCTTGGGCGTACGCGCGGGTACGCGGACGGATGTGCGGAGCGGAACGAGCGGACGAGCGGGACGCGGGGCGGGCAGGACCTCGAGCCGGAGCTCAGCCCCGCCGCCAGGTGCGGTGTGCGGATGCCGGAGCGGGGGCGGGCGGGGGTACGGGCTCCGGCGGCAGGGGCGCCAGTGCGGAAAGCCGGATCAGCCTGGCCTCGCAGTGATCGAGCCAGCGTGCCTCGGCCTCGGTCTGGAAGATGAGCTGTTCCAGCACGAGCAGCCAGGCGACCTCGGCCCGGTCGGTGGGTTCGGTCTCCAGCGCCTTGGCCTTGAGACGGGTGTAGTCCTGCATCGCCTTCACGGTGTGCAGGCGCTGGGACTGGATGACGTCACGGATGTCGACCGTGGGTGTGCCGACCGCCATGGCGAGCTTGATGGACAGCTCGTCCCTGGCCGGGCTGGTGCGGTCGACGGGGCGTGCGTACCAGGACCGCAGCTCGGAACGCCCGGAGTCCGTGATGGCGTAGAGCGCGTGCCCTGCATCGTCCTCCCCGTCCTGGACGACCATGCCGTCACGCTCCAGCCGGCTCAGGGTCGTATAGACCTGGCCGACGTTGAGCGGCCAGGTGGCTCCCGTGTGGGACTCGAACTCCGTGCGGAGCTGAGAGCCGTAACAGGGGCCTCGTTCGAGTAGGGCGAGAAGGCCGTGGCGGATCGACATACTCAGTATGTATACCGAGTATGCCCGCGTGGACAACCGACCTGAGGGGGATCCCGGGGGTAGGTCGTACGGAGGACGGTGGTCCCTGTGGCGGGGCACCGGGTCCGCTCCGGACGGGCCTCAGTGGCGGCGAAGCCGTAGGCCTATGTAGCCGAGACCCAGCCCCATCAGTGCGAATCCGGTTCCCAGCGTCAGCGACGGAATGCGTCGCTCCGGCGTCTCGGCGTCCGCCTGTGGTGCCGCCTTGCCGACGACGGCCGGAACAGGTGTGACGGGCGTCACTGGAGCGGCGGGTGGGACGGGAGCGGCCGGTGGGATGGGAGCGAAGGAGGGGGCGGGGTGTTGTGAAGGCGGTGATATCGGCGGCGACACGGGGGCGAAGGGTGCGGGAGGGTTCGCCTTCTCCGGGGCAGGGAGCTCGGGCTCATCAGCCTGTGCCGGTTCGTCCGGTCGCACCGGCGATATGGACGCCGTCCCGGGGGGCGGGGTCCCGCGGCCGGGGTGCCGGCGTCCTTCGGCGGCTTCGCGGCCCGCCAGCGAGGGAGAAGGATCCGGCGGGCGCGCCACCCGGGCCGGATGCTCCTCGCGCGGATCCCGGACGCCGCTCTGCGGGCCTTCCTGGCGGGGCTCCTTGTCGTCCTGCACGTACTGTCCGTGCTGCGGCGGCTGCTGGTGCCGCCCGAAATGCTGCGGCGACTGCGGTGAGTGCGGCGACTGCGGTGACTGCACGGGATGCGCGTGCCGCTCGTACTGCTGGTCCCTGCGGGGCTGTTGCGGCCGGCCGTCGTACCGCTGCCCGGCGTCCCGGCCGCCCTGTCCGCCCGGGCGGTCGGCGATCTGCCGCCCACTGGCGTACGCCGCGTCGGCGACGGGCGTGGCCAGCACCATGGCGGCGAGGGCCGCCATGGCGGGTGCGCAGTGCGTGCGGAGCTTCGGAGTCACTGAGTGACCCCCTCCCATGCCGTATCGCCGAGCAAGCGAAGACCGAGAAGCCGAGAGACGGAGAAGCCGAGAGACAAGAGACGCAGAGAGACAAGAGACGCAGAGAGGCCGAGAGCCCAAGAAGCCGAGCAGTGAGCACCGGGACACCCCAGCGCGGGAGACCCGGAACTCGACAAGCCGGAACTCGACAAACCGGAACTCGACAAACCGGAACTCGACAAACCGGGATATCGGTATCGGACTAAGCGTCACATGCACCAAGAAGTCGGGCATCTCGGGTGGTCCGCTCGTGTCCCCTCCGAGCGGGCGCGCAGGGGAGGCCGAACGGGTGAACCGCCCCGGCTGCCGCGCCCCCCGGAAACCCCGACGTCCGCCGGGACTACTCGGACCCAGGGTCCCCCGTCGCGACCTTCAGCTCGAACGTCTGGTTGCGCGGGACGACGGCCGTGCCCTCGGTCGGGAACTGCTCGATGACCTGGTCCTCCGCGTACTGCGGGTCGTCCACCCGGGTCTCCTTGAGCTGCCAGCCCGCCGCCTGGAGGCACTGCTTCACGGAGATCAGGTCCTTGTAGATGAAGCTGGGCGCCGAGACCTTCTTCGGGTCGTAGCTGTCCTCCGACGCGTCCGTGCACTTGGACGTTTCCATCGTGCGGTTGCGCTCCGGAGGCTTGTGCCCGGCCACCTCCGTGCCGGACGTCCCGCCGCCCCCGCCGTCCGTCTTACCGAGCGACTGGAAGACGTAGATCCCCCCGCCGATCACCAGCAGCGCGGCTGCCACCGAGGAGACGATCACCATGGTGCTGCGTCCGCGGCCGCCGCCCGCCGAACCGCCCGCCTGCTGGGGCGTGATGGTGTACGGAGGCGGCGTTTGCGGCTGGTACGGCGGTACGGGGTGGGTCTGCTGCGGGTAGCCGTAGGCCTGTGGGGGCGGCGTCGGCGACGTCGCCGGATGCGCGTACGGCCCGGGAACAGGCCCCGGCACCGGCTGCTGCGGCCCCGGAGGAACCGGCTGATACGGCTGGTGCACGCTCGGCGGAGCCGGAGTCGCCTGGTCCACCGGAGGGAACACCGCCGAACCGACGCCCGCCCCGCTGCTGACCGAACCGCCCTGGACGATCACCGGTGCGCCCGTCTGCCCCGCGGAGGCCACCCGCAGGCACTCGTCCCGCATCGCGGCGGCGCTGGGGAAGCGCTCGTTCGGGTTCTTCTTCAGGGCCCGCGCGACCAGCGCGTCCATCGCCGGGGTCAGCGAGCGGTTGATGGCGGAGGGGGCGACCGGCTCCTCCTGGACATGGGCGTAGGCGATCGCGAGGGGCGAGTCCGCGTCGAACGGCAGCCGGCCCGTCAGCAACTGGAAGAGCATGATGCCGACCGAGTACAGATCGCTGCGCGCGTCGACGCCGCGTCCCAGGGCCTGCTCCGGCGACAGATACTGCGGAGTGCCGACGACCATGCCGGTCTGTGTCATCGACGTCACACCCGACTGCATGGCACGCGCGATGCCGAAGTCCATGACCTTGACCACACCACGCTTGGTCATCATCACGTTGCCGGGCTTGATGTCGCGGTGGACCAGGCCGATCTCGTGGCTGGTCTCCAGAGCCGCCAGCACATCGGAGGTGACCTTGAGGGCCCTGTCCGCGGGCATCGCCCCGTGCTGCCGGACGTCCGCCTGCAGGACCGAGCCCAGCGGCTGTCCCTCGACGTACTCCATGACGATGTAGGGCATCACACCGCCGTCGCCCCTGCCCGGGTCGGCGAACGCCACCGCGTCCTCGCCGGTGTCGAAGACCGACACGATGTTGGTGTGGGACAGCTTGGCGACGGCCTGGGCCTCCCGGCGGAAGCGCTCACGGAAGGACGCCTCGCGCCCGAGCTCGGTGTGGAGCGTCTTGATGGCGACCTGGCGGTCCAGCGCGCTGTCGTACGCCAGATAGACGGACGCCATGCCGCCCTCGCCGAGCAGATCGCGAAGCTGGTACCTTCCGCCCGCCACCGAACCGCCCGCGTAGCGGCCCTGCGCCCCGTCGTGGCTCATTCTGTGCTTCCCCCTACGCGCCCTGGCGGCGGTGATCCCGTATTACGGGCCAAGTCTGCCCGAGGGCACCGACACGTCAAGCCGGGTGCCCGTTCCGTGACCGTACGCACAAGAAGCGTCCCGCAAGCGTTACAGGAAACCCATGTGATTTGCATCGGTACAACGGCAATGGGTTTGATGACCGGTCCATCTCGAACCGGGCCGGTGCCCAGAGCCTGTAGCGTGACGTGGCAGAGCACTCGAGGAACGACCATCGCGCTGCGCCGAGGTGCGCGACGCGGCACAGAGACGACGGCGAGGACTGATGGCACCCGAACCCGGAGCAAGCGGCGGAGGAGTCTCGGATGCTGTGGACTCCTGGGGCGCGGGCGGACTCGTCGGCGACGGACGCTACCGGTTGACGCACCGTCTCGGCCGCGGCGGCATGGCCGAGGTGTTCGCGGCGGAGGATGTACGTCTGGGCCGCACGGTCGCCGTCAAGCTGCTCCGGGCCGATCTGGCCGAGGACCCCGTCTCCAAGGCCCGCTTCACGCGCGAGGCCCAGTCGGTCGCGGGGCTCAACCACCATGCCATCGTCGCCGTGTACGACTCCGGCGAGGACGTCGTGGGCGGCCAGTCCGTGCCGTACATCGTCATGGAGCTGGTCCAGGGCCGCACCATCCGGGACCTCCTCGTCCAGGCCGAGGCGCCGCCGCCCGAGCAGGCCCTGATCATCGTCTCCGGGGTGCTCGAGGCGCTCGCGTACTCGCACCAGCACGGAATCGTGCACCGCGACATCAAGCCCGCCAACGTCATCATCACCAACGGCGGCGCGGTGAAGGTGATGGACTTCGGCATCGCCCGTGCCCTGCACGGCGCTTCGACGACGATGACCCAGACCGGCATGGTCATGGGTACGCCGCAGTACCTCTCCCCCGAGCAGGCCCTCGGCAAGGCCGTCGACCACCGCTCCGACCTGTACGCCACCGGCTGTCTGCTGTACGAACTGCTGGCCCTGCGGCCGCCGTTCACCGGCGAGACCCCGCTGTCCGTGGTCTACCAGCACGTCCAGGACATGCCCGTGCCGCCGTCCGAGGTGTCGGACGTGGCTCCGCCGGAGCTCGACGGGCTGGCCATGCGGGCGCTCGCCAAGGACCCCGACGACCGCTTCCAGAGCGCCGAGGAGATGCGCGGTCTGATCCAGTACGCCCTGCAGATGCTGCAGCAGACGGGCAGCCACACCGGTACCTGGGACACCGGACCGGTCGAGATGCACGAAGGCGGCTACACCCCGGCGAGGGGGATGGCCGCGACGACGGTGATGGGCCACGCGAACTCCGCCGACACCCCGCAGGGTTCCATCCTGCCGCCGCGCAACCCGGACGACGGCGGCTACTCCGGTACGTACAACGGCGGTTACGGCGGCGGAGCCGCCAACAACCGCCGCGGCGGCCGTGGCAAGGTGCTGCTGTTCGTCGCGCTCGCTCTGGTCGCCATCACGGCAGGCGTGGTCTTCGCGCTCGACAAGGCGAAGGACACCACCAACGACCAGAAGCAGCAGACCCCGGTCACCAAGGTTCCCGAGAAGCCCAAGGAGTCGGATCCCAAGCCGTCCGAGTCCCAGAAGGAAGAGGGCACGACGGAGGAGACCGACCCCAACACCGGTGACGACCAAGGGGAATGGACGCCCAAGGATCCTCCGAAGCAGCACAAGCCGTCCACTCCGCAGTCCCCGAGCAACGGCGGACCGTCCGGTTCGCCGTCGAATCCGGACAGTGGCACGACCGACGGCACGAGCGAGGGCCAGGACGGCGGCGCGAACACGGGCCAGGACGGCGGCGCGAACACGGGCGCGAACACCGGTACGTCCACGGGGACGAACACCGGTACGTCCACGGGGACGGACGCGGGTGCGAACACCGGTACGTCCACGGGGACGGACGCGGGGACGGACGCGGGGACGGACGCCGGGACGGGCGCGGGCACCCCGGGCTGACAACCCGGGTCCCTGACCCCCGGATCCCCGGATACCTGACCCCGGATCCCCGTGACCCGCCCGGCCGCGTGAGCCCCCGCTCACCCGGCGAAGGCCTCGCACACCGTCTCGTACTCCCGGGTCCACCACACCGCCAGGGCCGACACCGCAGGAAACTGCGGGTCGGCCCTGCGGTCGTGCAGTTGGTAGCGCCAGCGCAGTATCCAGAAGTCGTTGAGCCGCTCCCACCACACCCGGTGTACGGCGGCGGCCAGTTCGGCGCTGTCCGCGCCCGCCGCCCGCCGGTAGGCGCGTGCATAGGCCCGTACCTTCGCCAGCTCCAACTCCCCCGCGGGGCGGACGAAGAAGATCGCGGCGGCCCGCACGGCTTCCTCGGCCCGGGGCTGCACTCCCAGCCGGTCCCAGTCGACGATCGCCGCGGGCTCCGCGCCCCGGTAGAGCAGGTTCAGCGGATGGAAGTCGCCGTGCACCCAGCCGCTCGCGGCGCCCGGTGGCGGCCGGCGGTGCGCATGGCGCTCCAGGAGGGCCCTGCGCTCCAGAAGCCGGTGCTCGGCGAGCACGTCGAAGGTGTCCCGGGGGCGGTGACGGCGGGCCAGGCCCAGCAGTTCGTCGATGAGCGCGAAGGTCTCGTCGGGGTCCGCGCTGTCGTGTTCCCGGACGTGCCGGCCGGTCTCCATGACCTGCTCGAGCCCGGTGTGCACCCGGCCCAGCAGCGCACCCAGCCGCCGTGACTCGGCCGAGGTCAGCTGGGCACCCACCCGGTGCCGGCCGTCCACCCAGGGGTGCAGGGCGTAGCAGCGTCCGCCGATCACGGCGACGGTGTCGCCCGCGGCGTCCTGGACCGGAGGGGCGACGGGGACGCCGAGCGACTGCAGCCGCTGAGTGGCGCGGTGCTGGCGCACGATCGTGTCCCGGTCGGCGGTGGGTGCGTCCACGTGGTGCTTGAGGAAGTACGCGCCCCGGGTGGTGGCGAGGCGATAGCCGCGGTTGAGGAGGCCCTGGGTGACGGGCTCGCAGGAGACGGGCTCGCCGGGGGCGTCGTACCGCCGCAGCAGTTCACCCAGCGGAGGTGGAGCAGTAGCAAATGAGCGCGGCACCCGCCAAATGATAGGTCACGCAGCGTGTCGTGCGTGTCGCCCTTCGGAACGGCCCTCTTCGGAGCAATTGCCTTCGAAACAGTCCTCTTCGGAACGATCTGCTTCGGAACGGAACTTTTCGGAGCGATGCTTTTCGGGACGGCCCTCCTGGCGCCGGTGGTCCCCCTCGCGGTGGTCCCCCTCGCGGTGGTCCGCGTCGCGATCGTGCTCTTCGTGAGGTTCGCGTGGGTGCTCTTCGCGGCGGTCCAGGGTGTGCACGCTGACGAACCTCGGGCGGATGCGCAGGTACACCGGTTCGAAGGGCTCCCCGTCCACCTGCCGGGGGCAGTCGTCGAAGCGCCGCAGCTCCGCCGGAGTCGGCCGGACGAGCTCCGCGGTGCCGGTGAGCTGCACCGACCAGGCGGCAGCCGTCCCCGCGTTGAGGTTGTCGGCCCCGTACGCCACGACGCTGCCGCAGCAGGCCCGGTGGCAGCCGAACCCGGCGTGCACGCACAGCAGCACCGAACCGCCCGAGACCACATGGCGGGCGGGCACGGCGACCGGCATCGCCTGCGCGCTCGCCGCCAGCCGGCCGTGGCGGACCCTGCCGAGCAGTTCCAGGGCACGCAGATCCTCGGCGGAAGGCTCCTCGGGGGCCATGCGTCCACTCTTCGCCGCGGGCCGCCTCCCGGACAGGGGAACCCGCCCCGACGCGCCGGGACCTACGGCGCCGGAGTGCGGGGCCAAGGTCCCGCCGCGGCCCTCCCGCGCATCCCGTCGGAGCTCTCCGCGCGCCTACTCGGCGCCGTTTCCCCGTGCCGTTTCCCGTGCCCGTTTCTCAGTGCCGCTTTCTCAGTGCCGCTCCGCCTGCATCCGGGCCACATAGGCGGCCGCCTGAGAGCGGCGCTCCATGCCCAGTTTGGCCAGCAGCCCGGAGACGTAGTTCTTGATCGTCTTCTCCGCGAGGTGCAGGCGCTCGCCGATGGCCCGGTTGGTCAGCCCCTCGCCGATCAGGTCCAGGATCCTGCGCTCCTGGTCGGTCAGACCGGCGAGCTTGTCGTCGATGTGCGGACTGCTGCCGTCCCGGAGCCGCTCCAGTACCCGCGCGGTCGCGACCGGGTCGAGCAGGGACTTGCCCGCGGCCACGTTCCGCACCGCGGCCAGCAGCTCGCTGCCGCGGATCGCCTTGAGGACGTACCCGGAGGCCCCGGCCATGATCGCGTCGAAAAGTGCCTCGTCATCGGCGTACGAGGTGAGCATCAGGCATTTGATGCCGTCGTTCCTGGACCGGACCTCGCGGCAGACCTCGACCCCGCTGCCATCGGGGAGGCGGACGTCGAGAACGGCCACATCGGGGCGCACGGCGGGAATCCTGACCAGGGCGTCTGCCGCTGTTCCGGCCTCGCCGACGATCTCGATGTCGTCCTCCATCGAGAGCAACTCGTGCACACCCCGGCGGACGATCTCATGGTCGTCCAGCAGGAAAACCGTGATTTTTCGGGCTTCTGGCACGAAGTAAGTCTCACATATTCACTCTTCCCGTGCCCGGGGTGGCCGGGATAACGTGCCCGTGTTCCGGCGGCCGCCATGGCCGTGACCAGTGCTCTGACCAGCTGCTGTTCCCGCATTTCACGATTTACTTGGAAATCCAAGCAAAATCGCAGGTCAAATGGGGTTTCGCAGTAATGCGGCCCACTGGGTAACGTGCCTGTGACAGGGCGCACGCCGGGGCACCTGTCACGCCTGTTTCCGACGGATACCCAACGGTGCACCCACCCCGTGCCCGGGTACGGGTACAGGCGAGCCGCACTGGTATCCCGGCGGACCCCGGGGGCCGGACCGACGGAGGAGCACGCACGTGACCGTGGAGAGCACTGCCGCGAGCAAACCGCGCCGCAGCAGTAAGCGCGTCAGCACCGGCGCCGCCAAGAAGAGCGTCGCCAAGAAGAGCGCCGCGCAGCCGCAGCAGGCCGAGCCCGAGCTCGTACAGCTGCTGACGCCCGAGGGCGAGCGGGTCGAGCATCCGGAGTACGACGTCGACCTGAGCCCCGAGGAGCTCCGCGGCCTCTACCGCGACATGGTCCTGACGCGCCGCTTCGACGCCGAGGCGACCGCCCTGCAGCGCCAGGGCGAGCTGGGCCTGTGGGCCTCGCTGCTCGGCCAGGAGGCCGCGCAGATCGGCTCGGGACGCGCCCTGCGCGACGACGACTACGTCTTCCCGACCTACCGTGAGCACGGCGTCGCCTGGTGCCGCGGTGTCGACCCGACGAATCTGCTCGGCATGTTCCGTGGCGTGAACCATGGTGGCTGGGACCCGAACAGCAACAATTTCCATCTGTACACGATCGTCATCGGCTCGCAGACGCTGCACGCGACCGGGTACGCGATGGGAGTCGCCAAGGACGGCGCGGACTCCGCGGTCATCGCCTACTTCGGCGACGGCGCCTCCAGCCAGGGCGACGTGGCCGAGTCCTTCACCTTCTCGGCGGTCTACAACGCCCCGGTCGTGTTCTTCTGCCAGAACAACCAGTGGGCGATCTCCGAGCCCACCGAGCGCCAGACCCGTGTCCCGCTCTACCAGCGCGCCCGCGGCTTCGGCTTCCCCGGCGTCCGTGTCGACGGCAACGACGTGCTCGCCTGTCTCGCCGTGACCCGCTCCGCGCTGGAGCGTGCCCGCCGCGGCGAGGGCCCGACCCTGGTCGAGGCCTTCACGTACCGGATGGGTGCCCACACCACCTCCGACGACCCGACCCGCTACCGCCACGACGACGAGCGGGTGGCCTGGGAGGCCAAGGACCCGATCCTGCGGCTGCGCAAGTACCTGGAGTCCGAGGGACACGCGGACGAGGCCTTCTTCACCGCCCTCGACGAGGAGAGCGACGTGCTCGCCAAGCGCGTCCGCGAGGCGGTGCGAGCCATGCCCGACCCGGACGACATGTCGATGTTCGACCATGTCTACGCAGACGGCCATGCGCTCGTCGACGAGGAGCGCGCCGAGTTCGCCGCCTACCAGGCCTCGTTCGCGGACGCTTCCGAGGAGGGCAAGTAAGCCATGACCGCAGAGAAGATGTCCCTCGCGAAGGCGCTCAACGAGTCGCTGCGCAAGGCGCTCGAGACCGACCCCAAGGTCCTCATCATGGGTGAGGACGTCGGCAAGCTCGGCGGAGTCTTCCGGATCACGGACGGACTCCAGAAGGACTTCGGCGAGGAGCGGGTCATCGACACCCCGCTCGCCGAGTCCGGCATCGTCGGCACCGCGATCGGTCTGGCCCTGCGCGGCTACCGCCCGGTCGTCGAGATCCAGTTCGACGGCTTCGTCTTCCCGGCGTACGACCAGATCGTCACCCAGCTCGCCAAGATGCACGCCCGTGCGCTCGGCAAGGTCAAGATGCCGGTCGTCGTCCGTATCCCCTACGGCGGTGGCATCGGCGCGGTCGAGCACCACTCCGAGTCGCCCGAGGCGCTGTTCGCGCACGTGGCCGGCCTCAAGGTGGTCTCCCCGTCCAACGCGTCCGACGGCTACTGGATGCTCCAGCAGGCCATCCAGAGCGACGACCCGGTGATCTTCTTCGAGCCGAAGCGCCGCTACTGGGACAAGGCCGACGTCGACACCGAGGCCATCCCGGGCCCGCTGCACGCGGCCCGCGTCGCCCGCACCGGCACGGACCTCACCCTGGCCGCCTACGGCCCGATGGTGAAGGTTTGCCTCGAGGCCGCCGCCGCGGCCGAGGAGGAGGGCAAGTCCCTCGAGGTCGTCGACCTGCGCTCGATGTCCCCGATCGACTTCGACACCGTCCAGCGCTCGGTCGAGAAGACCCGCAGGCTCGTCGTCGTCCACGAGGCGCCGGTCTTCTACGGCTCCGGAGCGGAGATCGCCGCGCGTATCACCGAGCGGTGCTTCTACCACCTGGAGGCGCCGGTGCTGCGTGTCGGAGGCTTCCACGCCCCGTATCCGCCGGCCCGGCTGGAGGAGGAGTACCTGCCGGGACTGGACCGGGTGCTCGACGCCGTCGACCGCTCGCTGGCGTACTGAGGAGAGGGTCGTGACGACGATGACGGAGACTTCCGCACGCTTCCGTGAGTTCAAGATGCCCGATGTGGGCGAGGGACTCACCGAGGCCGAGATCCTCAAGTGGTACGTCCAGCCCGGCGACACCGTCACCGACGGCCAGGTCGTGTGCGAGGTCGAGACGGCGAAGGCGGCGGTCGAGCTGCCGATCCCGTACGACGGAGTGGTGCACGAACTGCGCTTCGGCGAGGGCACCACGGTGGACGTGGGCACCGCGATCATCACCGTGGACGTGGCGCCGGGCTCGGTCGAGGAGCCGCCCCCGGCGGCGACCGAGCCGACCCTCGCCGCCGCCGAGCCGGAGGCCCAGGCGAAGGACAAGCCGAGCGGGCGCCAGCCGGTGCTGGTCGGCTACGGCGTCGCCGAGTCCTCGACCAAGCGGCGCCCGCGCAAGGGCACCCCCGCACCCGAGCAGGCCGAGTCCGTACGGGCGGCCGTGCAGGCCGAGCTCAACGGACACGGCTCCGCGGTTCCCGCCGCGGCCCGTCCGCTGGCCAAGCCGCCGGTCCGCAAGCTCGCCAAGGACCTCGGGGTCGACCTCGCGACCGTCGTGCCCACGGGGCCGGACGGGATCATCACCCGCGAGGACGTCCACGCGGCAGCGGCTCCCGCCGCCGCTCCGGTCCAGGTGCCGGCCCCGGCTCAGGCCGTGGAGCCCGAGGCGGTGGCTCCCGCCGCGGTCCCCGTCGCCGTGGGCGCCAGGGAGACCCGTATCCCCGTCAAGGGGGTGCGGAAGGCCACCGCGCAGGCGATGGTCGGCAGTGCGTTCACCGCCCCGCACGTCACCGAGTTCGTGACCGTCGACGTCACGCGCACGATGCGGCTGGTCGAGGAGCTCAAGGCCGACAAGGACATGGCGGGCCTGCGGGTCAATCCGCTGCTGCTCGTCGCCAAGGCGCTGCTGGTCGCGATCAAGCGCAATCCGGAGGTCAACGCGTCCTGGGACGAGGCGAACCAGGAGATCGTGCTCAAGCACTACGTCAACCTGGGCATCGCCGCGGCGACCCCGCGCGGTCTGATCGTGCCGAACATCAAGGACGCGCACGACAAGACCCTGCCGCAGCTGGCCGAGGCGCTCGGCGAGCTGGTCGCCACGGCCCGCGAGGGCAAGACCACCCCTGCCGCGATGCAGGGCGGCACGGTGACGATCACCAACGTCGGTGTCTTCGGCGTCGACACCGGCACGCCGATCCTCAACCCGGGCGAGTCCGCGATCCTCGCGGTCGGAGCCATCAAGCTCCAGCCGTGGGTCCACAAGGGCAAGGTCAAGCCGCGCCATGTCACCACGCTGGCGCTGTCGTTCGACCACCGGCTGGTGGACGGCGAGCTCGGTTCGAAGGTCCTCGCGGACACGGCGGCGGTCCTGGAACAGCCGAAGCGGCTGATCACCTGGGCCTGATCAACTGGTCCCGATCCGGGTGTCGCAGGGGCCCCGCGCACAGTGGCAGCACTGGTGCGCGGGGCCCCTGCCCGCTGTTCGGGGGCATCGGCATCTGGTGGCCCGACCGCACGAACGGCGACCGGCCGCAGTGAACGGCGACGGGCCCGTCCGGATGTCGGACGGGCCCGTCGGTCGTTCGCAATCGGTGCCGGAGTCAGGGTCTTTCGCCTGGATCAGGCAGGATCAGGCCGGATCAGCGTCCGCCCGGTGCCCCGGCGTTGCCCGCGTCGGCGTCGGCGTCGGCGGCAGTGCCGGCGTCAGCGCCGGTGTCAGTCGCGCTGGGCGCTGACCGGCAGCGAGCGCAGCTGCATCGAGCTCGCCGTCGTGGAGCCGAAGCCGAAGTCCAGCAGCTTGGCGGCGTCGTTGAAGCGGTCGGTGCCGTTGAGCACGACACCGACGTACGTCTTGCCGTTGCGGGTGGCGGCGAAGACGAGGCAGGGGCCCGCGGCCGTGCCGGTACCGGTCTTGATGCCGACGGCGCCGCTGTAGGAGCCGAGCAGCTTGTTGGTGTTGTACCAGGTGTACGTGCGGGTGGCGCCGGTGCTCGCGGGCGCGGTGGTCTTGTACGACGGCGCCTTGACGACCGCGCGGAAGTTGACGTTGCCCATCGCGTGGCGGGCGAGCTTCGCCAGGTCGCTCGGGGTCGAGTAGTTGTTGCCCGCGGACGAGATGCCGTCGAACGAGTCGAACTTCGTGTTCGTCAGGCCGAGCTGGGCGGCCTTCGTGTTCATCTTCCCGATGAAGGACTTGGTCCGGGCAGCCGTCGTCGTCCCCGTACCGAAGGTGTCGGCGAGCGCGTAGGCGGCGTCGCAGCCCGACGGCAGCATCAGCGCGTACATGAGCTGACGGACCGTCAACTTGTCGCCGGTGCGCAGGTCGGCGTTGCTCGCGCCCTGGCGGACGACGTAGTCCCGGTAGGCCTGCTTGACCGTGACCTTCCTGTCCAGGTTCACGCCCGGCGTGGTGAGCACCGTGATGGCCGTCGCGATCTTCGTGGTGCTGGCCATCTGGCGCCGGATGTTGCCCGCCTTGGTGTAGACGGCCTTGCCGGTCGCCTGGTCGAGCACGAACCCGCCCGAGGCGCTGATGGGCGGGACCGGCCGGGTTGCCGCCTGGGCGTCGGTCGCGAGGGGCGAGGCCGTCAGGAGCAGGCCGCTTGCGAGGACCGCGGTGGCGGCTCTGCGCACGCCGGTGAGGCTGGTTATCAAGGGAACGCTCCGAATTGGCGTATACGACGACTGTCGACATCCCAGACCCGCGAACGTGCCCAGGGGATGTACGGATGTAGCGCAGATCTCACCGCGATGTCCACCCGGCCCGGCGTGGGCTCCCCGACGGTACCGCCTGGGGGGTTGCTGATGGATCTCCGTGGAGGAAGGAGCGGCGAGAGTGAGTGCTGGGCGTCGCGACGCCGCGGAGATCCGTCAGAAGCCCCCTAAGCCCCCTTCCGTCGCCGTCCTGCATGCTGGACAGGCCCTGATGATGCACCTCTGTTGTATCTATGCTGTGCGCATGCCTGCCTCCGCTCCCGCCGCAGACCGTGTCTACGCCCACATCAAGCAGGCCGTGCTGGAACGCCGTTACGAGGGCGGCACGCTTCTCACCGAGGGCGAACTCGCCGAGGCGGTCGGGGTCTCCCGGACCCCGGTGCGCGAGGCCCTGCTCAAGCTGGAGATGGAAGGGCTGCTGAAGCTCTACCCCAAGAAGGGCGCGCTCGTGCTGGCCGTCTCCGCTCAGGAGATCGCGGATGTGGTCGAGACCCGGCTGCTGGTGGAGGAGTTCGCCGTCCGCAAGGCCGTGCCCGCGCCCGCCCCGCTCGTCGAGCGGCTGCAGGAGTTGGTGGACCAGCAGCGGCGGCAGGCCGGTGACGGGGATCTCGCCGCGGTCGCCGCCACCGACCGCTGCTTCCACGCCGAGATCGTGCGGCACGCGGGGAACCAGATCCTGGCCCGCCTCTACGACCAGCTGCGTGACCGGCAGCTGCGGATGGGTGTCGCCCTGATGCACGCCCAGCCCGACCGGATCGCCAAGAACATGACCGAACACGCCGAGATGCTCGAGGCCATCAGAGCCGGTGACACCGAGCAGGCGGCCGCGTGTGTGCGCCGTCATCTGACGTGGGTCAAGGTGCTCGTGCGGGGTGAGGACCGATGAGCAACCCGGGGTCAGGAGGCCCCGGCGCAAGCGGGCCATCCGGCTCGTCCGGTTCTTCCGGCTCCTCCGGTCCTTCCGCGTCCGGTCTGCCGGGTGATCCGCCCGGTGGCCGTCTGGCTGTCGCGGTCTGGGGCATCGGCGTCGCCGTCTATTTCGTCGCCGTCATCTTCCGCACGTCGCTCGGTGTCGCCGGACTCGACGCCGCGGACCGCTTCCACGTCAACGCCTCCGCCCTGTCCACTTTCTCCATATTTCAGCTGCTCGTGTACGCGGGTATGCAGATACCCGTCGGCCTGATGGTCGACCGGCTCGGCACGAAGAAGGTCCTCACCCTCGGCGTGGTCCTGTTCACGGCCGGACAGCTCGGCTTCGCGCTCTCCCCTTCCTACGGAATGGCGCTCGCCTCGCGGGCGCTGCTCGGCTGCGGCGACGCGATGACCTTCATCAGCGTCCTGAGGCTCGGCTCCCGGTGGTTCCCCGCGCGGCGCGGGCCGTTCATCGCCCAGATCGCCGCGCTGTTCGGGATGGCGGGCAATCTCGTCTCGACGATCCTCGTCTCACGGCTGCTGCACGGGCTCGGCTGGACCGCGACCTTCGCCGGGAGCGCGCTCGCCGGAGTGGTCGTCCTCGTCCTGCTGGCACTGTTCCTCAAGGACCACCCCGAAGGGTACGAACCCGCTCCGGCGGCGCACGCCGGTGCCGCGTTCGTCCGCCGGCAGATCGCGGAGGCTTGGCGTGAGCCCGGCACCCGGCTCGGTATGTGGGTGCACTTCACCACCCAGTTCCCCGCGATGGTGTTCCTGCTGCTGTGGGGCATGCCGTTCCTGGTCGAGGCGCAGGGCCGGTCGCGGGAGGCCGCGGGCGAGCTGCTGACCCTGATCGTGATCACCAACATGGCCGTGGGCCTGGTGTACGGGCAGGTCGTCGCCCGGCATCACGCGGCCAGGGGGCCCCTCGCGCTCGGCACGGTCGGTGCCACGGCGGCGGTGTGGGCGGCGACGCTCGCGTACCCCGGTGAACAGGCGCCGATGTGGCTGCTGATCACGCTGTGCATGGTGCTCGGCGCCTGCGGACCCGCTTCGATGATCGGCTTCGACTTCGCCCGTCCGGCGAATCCGCCGCAGCGCCAGGGCACCGCGTCCGGCATCGTCAACATGGGAGGTTTCACGGCCTCGATGACGACCCTGTTCGCGGTGGGTGTGCTGCTGGACGCGACCGGCGACGACTACCGGATCGCCTTCGCCTCCGTCTTCGTCCTCCAGGCACTGGGCGTGGTCCAGATGCTGCGGCTGCGGGCCGGCGCGGCGCGCAGGGAGCGGGAACGGCTGGTGGCCAGCAGGGTGGAGGCCGTCCACGTACCCGTGTGACGGCCGTTCGCGTCCGGGCGATGGTCTGCACGTCCATCTGATGGGCGTGCACGGGCGGCCGGGCGGGCCCCTGCGGACGGCCCGCCCCGCCGCGCTACGGCGTGACGGAGAAGTGGTCCAGGATCGCCGCCGCCAGATCCGGGTCGCCCTCGACCTTGACCCGGTCGGCCACGGCCGCGGGCTTCACCCGGCCCGCCGCGAGCCGTACATAGGTCTCCCAGTCCAGCGTGAAGGTCACGGTGGGGCCCAGCGAAGGAGCGCCGTCGATCGTGCCCTGCCCCTGTGCGTCGACCCGTACGGTCCGCAGGAACTCCACGGGGCCGCTGACGTCGAACACGACCGCGGTGCTCGGTGGGGCGCCCGCGTCCCTGGCGACGACCGTCGGAAGCACGGCCAGGAAGTTGTCACGGACGAGATGGGCGCCGGGGGAGTCCAGGTTGCCCGGCTTGCCGAGAGTCGCACGGAGATCCTGCTCGTGGAGCCAGACGTCCGCCGCCCGCATCCGGTAGGCCAGTTCCAGGGTCTGCTCGGCGCCGAGCGGGGCTCGCACCATGGTGTCGGGCGCGCGGTTCTCGTTCCGCATCTGACGGTTGCGCCGGATGATCGTGTACTCGAGCTCGGCGGTCATCTCGGGCGCGGTGTGGTGGCGCCGGACGTCGACCTGCATCTCCATGTAGCGTGCGAACTCGCTGCGCACATGGTAGAGATCGCCGGGCAGGCTGTGGATCGGTCGGGGGTCGCCCAGCATCTCGCACTCCATGCCGATCACATGCGACACGATGTCGCGCACCGACCATCCGGGGCACGGCGTCGCACGGTTCCACTCGCCCTCCACGAGTGGCTGCACCAGTTCGGATATGGCTTCGATCGAGTGGGTCCAGGCGTCGGCATAGGTCTGGAGACTGGGATGGACGGTCACGGAACCCCTCGACGGTTGTGCGTGGGCTGGGTGCTGGGCGGCGGCCGGGGGTCCTGGGGGAGGCCCCCGGAACAGAACAGTACGCTGCCACAAGGCACCCCGGCAGTGCTTTCGGAGGACGATCGTAGGCCCGTGTTGACGACTCGAATGCCAGGACGGTGGTAGTGTGCGCGCCTCGCTGATCCAGATCGCAGTAGACCCGGACGAACCCGTCGAATCCCGAAGGCGGCGGGCCGCTTCGCTCGTACGCGAGCAGTCCGGAGCGGATCTCGTCGTACTGCCCGAACTGTGGCCGGTCGGGGCCTTCGCCTACGACCTCTTCGCGGCGGAGGCGGAACCGCTCGACGGCCCCACGTACGAGGTAATGGCCAAAGCCGCTGCCGATGCGGGCGTCTGGCTGCACGCGGGCTCCATCGTGGAGCGCGGGACACCCGTCAGCGGCGCGCAAGCGGGTCCGGACGCAGGGCCCAACGCGGGGCCCGACGCGGGCCAAGGCCCCCTCTACAACACCTCGCTGGTCTTCTCCCCCGCCGGTGAACTCACCCGCGTCTACCGGAAGATCCACCGCTTCGGCTTCGACCAGGGCGAGGCGGTGATGATGTCCGCGGGCACCGAGCTCGTGACCGTCCCCCTCCCCGGGGTGCCCGAAGTCCCCGGTGTGCCCGGGTATCCCGGGGCCACGCTCGGCCTCGCCACCTGCTACGACCTGCGGTTCCCGGAACTCTTCAGGGGCCTTGTCGACGCGGGCGCCGACGTCCTCGTGATCCCGGCCGGCTGGCCTGAACGCCGCCGCGCCCACTGGACCCTCCTCGCGCAGGCCCGCGCCGTGGAGAACCAGTCCTACGTCCTCGCCGTCGGCTGCGCGGGCACCCATGCGGGAGTTCGGCAGGCCGGCCACAGCATCGTCGTGGACCCCTGGGGCGAGGTCCTCGCGGAGGCGGGCTGGGACGAGCAGGTCCTCACGGTGGAACTGGACCCGGCGAAGGTGGCCGCGACTCGGGAGCAGTTCCCGGCCCTCAAGGACCGTGTCCTGGGCCTGCCGACGCCACGATGACGGTGCAGCGACGAGGACTCCACGATGAGGACGACGCCACGATGACGACGCCACGATGACGACGCCACGATGACGGTGCCGTGATGATGGTGCCGTGATGACGGTGCCGCGATGACGGGCCCGCGCGGGCTGGACCGGTCCGTACCCGCCGGCCCGGTCAGTACCGGGTGGCGAAGTTCTGTACCCACCACGGCCCGTTGGCGCTGAGGTTCACCCCGACGCCGAAGTCCTTGAATCCGCAGTCCAGGATGTTGTCACGGTGGCTGGGGCTGTTCATCCAGTCGATCATCGCCTTCGCCGGGTCGTTCGGCCCGCGGTGGATGTTCTCGCCCCACTTGCCGGCCGGATAGCCCGCGTCGCGCAGCCGGCCGTCGGCGTGCTTGCCCTCCGGGCTCGCGTGCTCGTAGTAGTCGCGGGCGGCCATGTCGTCGGCGTGTGCCTGGGCCGCGGCCTGCACCTGGGTGTCCACCCGCAGGGGGGCGCAACCGGCCTTCGCCCGCTCGACGTTCACCAACTCGGTGATCTTTTCGGCGAGTCGAGCCGCCTGGCCCGTCGCCTTGCCGGTCACCTCGTGCTTCGACAGGTCGGGGGAGGGCTGGGAGTTGCGGTTCTTGTTGCGGGAGGTACTGGGGGACTGCGTGCCGTGCGGAGTACCGGGAGAGGTCCGGGAGTCGGTGGACGTCCCGGGGGCCTTCGGGGGCGTCGACGACGGGACGGGCGAGGGCGACACCGGGGGTATGAAGCCCGAGAGCTGGCCGCCCCGGGCCACGCCCACGCCCGGGTCCACCGGCTTCTCCTGCACCGCCGCCGCCGAGGCCCGCTCGTCCCCGTCGTCGCCGCCCGAACCACTCAGTGCGAAGACCCCGCCCGCGACCACGGCCGCCGCGGCCACACCGACGACCATGCGTGCCGGCACGTCCACCCGGAACCCCGGCCCCGGGCGGCGGCTGTGCCGCCCCTTCCCCGCGGCACGCCGACGCCCCCCGTGCCTCCGGACCGGCTGGGTCTCCGCGGTCTCGGGAAACCAGGTCGGCTTCTTCATGTGCTGCATCGGGGCCCGCTCTCGTCGGAAGGCCGGTCCGTCCGGCACAGAGGAGAGGGGCGGGGCCACCCGGGGATAACGGTTTTTGCCGTACGGCCTGAAATCGTCGCGGCCTGCGGTCATGTCCCCCTGGAGAGGCAGCGCCGTAGGCAGTGATCCGGCGTTCGCGGGCGGATGGCAGGCTTGAAGGATGAACGATGCCGCCCCGGCGCCCACCCCCGCGCCCGCGCCCCGCCGTGCCCGTGTCCGTGCCCCCGAACTGATCGGCAAGGGCGGTTGGCTCAACACCGGCGGGAAGGACCTCACCCTCGCCGACCTGCGCGGTAAGTGCGTTATTGTCGATTTCTGGACATTTTGCTGCATCAACTGTCTGCACGTCCTGGACGAGCTCCGGGAGCTCGAGGAGAAGCACCGGGACACCGTGGTCATCATCGGTGTGCACTCGCCGAAGTTCGTCCACGAGGCCGAGCATCAGGCCGTCGTCGACGCCGTCGAGCGCTACGAGGTGCACCACCCCGTCCTCGACGACCCCGAGCTCGTGACCTGGAAGCAGTACGCCGTGCGGGCCTGGCCGACCCTGGTGGTGATCGACCCCGAGGGGTACGTCGTCGCCCAGCACGCCGGTGAGGGGCATGCTCACGCCATCGAGCGGCTGGTGGAGCAGCTGGAGGCCGAGCACGAGGCGAAGGGCACCCTGAGGCGCGGCGACGGGCCTTACGTCCCGCCGGAGCCGGTCGCGACGGATCTCCGCTTCCCCGGCAAGGCCGTCGTGCTGCCCTCCGGGAACTTCCTGGTCTCCGACTCGACCCGGCACCAGCTGGTCGAGCTGGAGCCCGACGGCGAGACCGTCGTACGCAGGATCGGCGACGGGGACTTCCGGGAGCCGCAGGGGCTCGCGCTCCTGCCGTCCGGCGAGGTGATCGTCGCCGACACCGTGAACCACGCGCTGTGCACCTACGACCCGGGGACCGGCGTGATCCGCCGGGTCGCCGGAACCGGGCACCAGTGGTGGCAGGGTTCGCCGACCTCGGGCCCCGCGCTCGAGGTGGATCTGTCGTCGCCGTGGGACGTGGCCTGGTGGCAGGGCAGGGTGTGGATCGCGATGGCCGGTGTCCACCAGCTGTGGACGTACGACCCGGAGACCGGGACGGTCGAGGCGGCCGCGGGCACGACCAACGAGGGACTCGTCGACGGGCCCGCCGCCGAGGCGTGGTTCGCGCAGCCGTCGGGGCTCGCCGCCACCGACGACCGGCTGTGGATCGCCGATTCGGAGACCTCGGCGCTGCGCTGGATCGGCCGTGACGGGGTCGTGCACACCGCCGTCGGCACCGGTCTGTTCGACTTCGGACACCGCGACGGCGCCGCGGAGCAGGCCCTCCTCCAGCATCCGCTCGGGGTGACCGCACTGCCGGACGGCTCGGTGGCCGTGTCGGACACGTACAACCACGCCCTGCGCCGCTACGACCCGGCGACCGGTGAGGTGACCACGCTCGCCACCGATCTGCGTGAGCCGTCCGCCGCCGCGCTGGTGGGCGAGGACATCGTGGTCGTCGAGTCGGCCCGGCACCGGCTGACCCGGCTGCGGCTGCCCGAAGAGGCCGTACGGGTCGAGGCCGTCGCCCATCGCACCCGGCGTGCCGCCACCGATGTGGCCCCGGGCACTCTGCGGCTGGACGTGGTGTTCCAGGCCCCGGCCGGCCAGAAGCTGGACACCCGCTACGGTCCGTCGACCCGGCTGCTGGTCTCCTCGACACCGCCGGAGCTGCTGACCGCGGGCGAGGGCGCGGGGACGGACCTCTTCCGCGAGCTGGAGCTGAACCCCGGGATGACCGAGGGAGTGCTCCATGTGTCGGCCATGGCCGCCTCGTGCGACGATCCCGACGGGGGCACCTCCCAGGCCGAAGGCTCTGGGGGAGAGTACCCGGCCTGCCATGTGCACCAGCAGGACTGGGGTGTTCCGGTGCGGGTCACGCCGGACGGCGCCGCCCGGCTGCCGCTGGTCCTCGCGGGTATGGACGAGTAGCTCTCGACCGTCCCCGGGCCGGGCGTGCCCCGGGCCGATCCGGCGGCCGGGCTCAGCGCACCAGACCCTGGTGCGCCGACGGCAGGCCCGACGCACCGTCGAGGCAACCGGCCACCCACAGCGCAGGGTTGTGGGTGGCTCTGCGGCCACCCCAGCCCTGCGCCTGCAGCCGGGTGCACCCGCCGTTGAGCAGGTCCCTCGTGCGGTTGCCCGACACGTCGCCGTGGCGGGTGCGGTTGCCCACGATGTATCCGCCTTCGTACGCGACGTCGTCGCCCCACGGCGGACGGTCGTTGTACTGCCACACCAGCAGCGTGGCGAGCGACACCAGCAGCGCCGCACCCGCCGTGAGTGCGGTGATCACCTTGCCGCGCGCGGAAACCCGGTGGCGCACCGGGTCCGTCTGCCCCATCAGAACCATGGTCACCACGGTGGCAAGGGCGGTGTTTCCCGGATGTTAGCGGCGACGGCACGGCCGCACCGCGGCGCGCAGGGAAGACAAGAAGTCCGGAGCGTGCGACGGAAGTCCGGACGGTGCACCGGTAGTCCGGAGCGTGCGCCGGACCGGCCGCGACGTCGTGCCGCGGCCGGTGCCGGAGCGTGCGTTACAGGGGCTCCCCCGGCCGACGCGTCTCCTCCACGTACGTGGGTGCGGCCGGCGAGACGATCGCCCGCCGCCGCCGCGCGATGCTGGTGAAGACGGCGACCCCGATGAGGCCGACCGCCATCATGATCAGACCGACCAGGTCGAGATTCACGCTCTCCGTCTGCCAGTCGGTCGCGAAGGTGAGGATCGCGCCCGCCCCGATGAGCAGGATGCAGCCTCCCAGGCCCATGATTTCCGCCTCCTGAAAGCAGCGTGGGTGGGACGTGGCTCGGGTACCCCGGCCCGCCCCATCTACGCAGGAAGCGGTCGATTGACGTCGGCGTACCGCGAGCCGCGGGGGCCGCGGTACGCAGCGGGCCTTCAGCTCCCGAGGAAGGCGGTCAGCGCGTTCGCCAGCAGATACGGGTCGTCGGCGGCGCACAGCTCACGAGCGCTGTGCATCGACAGGATGGCGACGCCGATGTCGACGGTGCGGATCCCGTGGCGCGCCGCGGTGATCGGCCCGATCGTCGTGCCGCAGGGCATCGAGTTGTTGGAGACGAACGTCTGCCACGGCACCCCTGCACGCTCGCACGCCGCCGCGAACACGGCCCGGCCGCTGCCGTCGGTCGCGTACCGCTGGTTGACGTTGACCTTGAGGATGGGGCCGCCGCCGGCGCGGGGGTGGTGCGTCGGGTCGTGGCGCTCCGCGTAGTTGGGGTGCACGGCGTGTCCGGTGTCGGACGACAGGCAGACCGTCCCAGCGAAGGCGCGGGCCCGGTCCTCGTAGGTGCCGCCGCGTGCGAACACCGAGCGCTCCAGCACCGATCCGAGCAGCGGACCGTCCGCGCCGGTGTCCGCCTGGGAGCCGTTCTCCTCGTGGTCGAAGGCGGCGAGCACCGGGATGTACGGCAGTTCGTCCCGCGCGGACACCGCGGCCAGCGCCGCCGTACCCGCGTGCACCGAGAGCAGGTTGTCCATCCGGGGCCCGGCGAGGAGCTCGCGGTCGCGGCCGAGATAGGCCGGTGCCTCCAGCACGTGCGTCATCAGGTCCCAGCCGGTGACGTCCCCGGCGGAGAGCCCGGCCTCCTCCTCCAGGAAGGCGATGAGGTCGCCCTCGTTCACGGAGTCGCCCAGGCCCCAGATGGGCTGCATGTGCTTCTGCTTGTCGAGCTGCAGCCCCTTCTCGTAGATCGAGCGGTCCATGTGGATGGCCAGCTGGGGCACGCGCAGCAGCGGGCGGTCGACGTCGACCAGCCGGGTGCTGCCGTCGCGCAGCGTGAGCCGGCCGGCGAGGCCGAGGTCGCGGTCCAGCCAGGAGTTGAGCAGCGGTCCGCCGTAGATCTCGACGGCGACCTGCTTCCAGCCGTGCGCGCCCATGTCGGGCTGCGGCTTGACCCGCAGGTTGGGGGAGTCGGTGTGGGCGCCGACGATCCGGAACGGCGTGTGCGGAGCCGCGCCCTCGGGCACGTACCAGGCGACGATCGCGCCGCCGCGCAGCACGTACTTGCCGCCGTGCGTGCCGTCCCAGGCGTCGGTCTCCTCGACCTGCCGGAAGCCGGATTTCTCCAGCCGTGCGGCGGCGTTCGCGACGGCGTGGTACGGCGTCGGGGACGCCGCGAGGAAGGACATCAGGTCGTCGGTGTGGCCGCGGTCGAAGCCGATGGGCGCGCTGCTGGTCATGGAGCCAGCCTAAGTGGGCTGCCTACAGCCGGTCGATCTCGGTCAGATCGATGTCGATGTCGTACGGCACGGACAGCTTGAGCCGGTCGCGGTGGATGCCCGTCGGGACGTAGGTCTTGGTGAGTGTGTCCAGCTCGTACACATAGACGACCGACTGGTCGCCTTCATCGGCCATCTCGACCCGCCAGTAGTGCGGGATGCCGGCGCCCGCGTACTTGTGCGGCTTGGTGTCCCGGTCCCGGTCCTCGGAGTCGGGGGAGACGACCTCGACCGCCAGGACGACGTCCGCGACATCGAACCGGGTCTGACGCAGGCTCTTCACCGCTTCCGACTTGAGCACGACGAGATCGGGCTCGGGGGCGTTGCGCTTGCCCAGCACCACGGCCATCTCCCGCCGCACGGCGAGGTGCGCGGGGACGTTCTGCCGCAGCCCCTGTTCCAGCAGGTACATGGCCACCGTGTGGAAATTGCGCTGCGGATTCACGAAGACCAGGCTCCCGTCGATCAGCTCGGTGTGCGGCGGGAGGTCGTCGAGCGCGAAGAAGTCGTCCACGGTGTAGCCGTCCGGGGGCGGCACCGGCCACTTGGAGCCCTTCGGGTGCCGGTGCTGCGACTCGGGCAGGGCTTCGGCGGTCATGGTTCCTCCCATGGACGGGATTCTGGGCCGTGCTGCCAGCCTACCCAGCGGATACAGCGGTGCCGCCACCCGAACGAGTCGAGTGGCGGCACCGGATTGACGGGCAGAGGCTTCCTAGAACGCGGCCTCGTCCAGCTCCATCAGCTCGTTGTCGACGCCCTCGGCGATCTCGCGCGCGGTCGTGACGCCCGGCAGGACGTTGGCGGCGAAGAACTTCGCGGCCGCGATCTTGCCCTGGTAGAAGGCCTTGTCCTTGGCGGACGCGGTCTCCAGCTTCTCGGCGGCGACGGCCGCACCGCGCAGCAGCAGGTAGCCGACGACCACGTCGCCGCAGGCCAGCAGCAGGCGGGTGGTGTTGAGGCCGACCTTGTAGATGTTCTTGACGTCCTCGCCGGTGGCGGTGAGGTCGGTCAGCATCCGGCCGACGATCGCCTCCAGGTCGACGGCGGCCTTGGCGAGCGCGTCACGGGCGCCGGCCAGCTCGTCGCCGCCGGTGCCGACCGCGAGGAACTTCTTGATCTCCTCGGCCAGCTGGTTCAGGGACGCGCCCTGGTCGCGGACGATCTTCCGGAAGAAGAAGTCCTGGCCCTGGATCGCCGTGGTGCCCTCGTAGAGGGTGTCGATCTTGGCGTCCCGGATGTACTGCTCGATCGGGTACTCCTGCAGGTAGCCGGAGCCGCCGAAGATCTGCAGCGACTGGGCCAGCTGTTCGTACGCCTTCTCGGAGCCGTAGCCCTTCACGATCGGCAGCAGCAGGTCGTTCAGGCCGTGCAGGGACGTGGCGTCCTCGCCCGCGGCCTCCTGGATCGCGATCTCGTCCTGCACCGAGGCGGTGTAGAGGACGAGGGAGCGCATGCCCTCCGCGTACGCCTTCTGCGTCATCAGCGAGCGGCGCACGTCGGGGTGGTGGGTGATGGTGACCTTGGGCGCGGTCTTGTCCATGAACTGGGACAGGTCGGAGCCCTGGACGCGCTCCTTGGCGTACTCCAGCGCGTTCAGGTAGCCCGTCGACAGGGTGGAGATCGCCTTCGTGCCGACCATCATGCGGGCGAACTCGATGATCATGAACATCTGGCGGATGCCGTCGTGCTTGTCGCCGATCAGCCAGCCCTTGGCGGGGTGCTGGTCGCCGAACGTCATCTCGCAGGTGTTGGAGGCCTTGAGGCCCATCTTGTGCTCGACGTTCGTGGCGTAGACGCCGTTGCGCTCGCCCAGCTCGCCGGTCTCCCAGTCGAAGTGGAACTTCGGCACGAGGAAGAGGGACAGGCCCTTGGTGCCGGCGCCGTGGCCCTCGGGGCGGGCGAGGACGTAGTGGAGGATGTTCTCCTCCATGTCGTGCTCACCGGAGGTGATGAAGCGCTTCACGCCCTCGATGTGCCAGGAGCCGTCCTCCTGCTGGACCGCCTTGGTGCGGCCGGCGCCGACGTCCGAGCCGGCGTCCGGCTCGGTGAGGACCATGGTGGAGCCCCACTGCTTCTCGACGGCGATCTGGGCGACCTTCTTCTGCGCCTCGTTGCCCTCCTCGAAGAGGATGCCGGCGAAGGCCGGACCCGAGGAGTACATCCATATCGCGGGGTTCGAGCCCAGCAGCAGCTCGGCGTAGGACCAGACGAGGGAGCGCGGGGCGGTGGTGCCGCCGATCTCCTCGGGCAGGCCGAGCCGCCAGTACTCGGAGTCCATGAAGGCCTTGTAGCTCTTCTTGAAGCTCGCGGGGACCGGAGCGGTGTTGGTCTCGGGGTCGAAGACCGGCGGGTTGCGGTCGGCGTCGGTGAAGGACTCGGCGAGGTCGTTCTCCGCGAGGCGGGCGATCTCGTCGAGGATGCTCTTGGCGGTCTCGACGTCCATCTCCGCGAACGGGCCGGTGCCGTACAGCTTGTCGCGACCGAGCACCTCGAAGAGGTTGAACTCGATGTCGCGGAGATTCGACTTGTAGTGCCCCATGGCGACGGCTCCGTAAGGGATCGGGAGGGGGTCCTCGTACGTCAGTACACACATCTACGAGTTGGTGGTCCCGATGATGCTACCCGTCGGTAATAAGAAGCAACCCCTACCGGACATCTGTGATGCGTCCCGCACGCCGGGTCGTGGGGCGGGACTCGCGGGTGCCCTCGCGGCGTTCGCCCGGAAAGGTTCGGTGTGCGCCGGTCTCGTGGACCTGGGGGGCGCCCGTATGCGAGCAATGCGCAGTTTGTTCTATTGTCGCAGCTCTTTCGCCTTTCAGGGCCGTCTCAGAGCCCTCTCGGGCCGTCTCGGGACCGTTCGATGGTCCGGCCGTCGAGGGCTGGCTCCCGTCCCCCGCCGCTGTCGCCTGGGTCCGTGGCCAAGGTCCCCGAGACCGGCGGGAGTTCAGGTCCCGGGACCTCTGCGACGCCGCCAGGACAGGACCTACGCGTCGTCCCCGGCCCGCTGCGGGACGCCTCGCTTCCGGTCACGTCGCGGTGGGACGCGACCCTCCGGGAACCGGCCCAGGGGGAAGCGCCCTTCGAGACGCGCCCCCTGGTCGCTCTGCGCCACCGCCAGCGTCCCGCCGTGGCGTGCGGCGATCTCGCGCGCGATGGGCAGGCCCAGACCGGCGCCGCCGGAGGTGCGGGCCCTCGCCTCGTCGAGGCGGGTGAAGCGTTCGAAGACCCGTTCCCGGTCGGCCGGCGGGATGCCGGGGCCGTCGTCCACGACCTCCACGACGACGGTGCCCGCGTAGACATCGGCCCGGTTGCGCACCACGACGGTGCGCGAGGCGTGCCGGCAGGCGTTGCCGATCAGATTGCGCAGCAGCCGCTCGAGCTGTGAGGCGTCGCCGGTGACCGGTGCGGGGCCGTCCGTCTCACAGCTCAGCTCGAGATTCCGCGCCACCGGAAGGTGCTGGTGCTCGCGTACGAGGTCCTCCGCGATGGCGGACAGGTCGACCGTCTCGGGCTCGCGGGGCCGGTGCCGGGTCCCGTCCATCCGGGCCAGCAGCAGCAGATCGTCCGCCAGCGCCTGGAGGCGTACGACGTCGGCCGCCGCGTTCTCGACCACCGAGGGCCATTCCACCGAACCGGGGTGGCGCAGCGCCGACTCCAGCTGCGCGCGCAGCCCGGCCAGCGGGCTGCGGAGCTCGTGGGCGGCGTCGGCGACGAACTGCTGCTGCCGCGCGGACGCCTGTTCCAGGCGGTCCAGCGTCCCGTTGGTGGTCCGGGCCAGGAGGGCGATCACATCGGTGCCGGCGGGCACGGGCACCCGTCGGTCGAGGGACTGGCTGGTGATGTCCTCCATCTCCCGCCGGATGGCCTCGACCGGACGCAGCGACCGGCGTGCGGTGAAGTGCACCAGAACCCCGGTGAGCAGCCCCGCGATCGGTACCCCCGTGGTCAGGGTGATCCAGTAGACGATGTCGATCCGGCCCCACTGGTCCTGGACCTCCCGCAGCAGGTACACGACCACCAGGAGCACACCGGCGGTGGCCGCGGCCGCGGCCATCACCTGGCGTCCGCGCCCCGCCCCCTGCCCCATCGCGGTCCGGGCGGCCATGCCGGTGATCAGTCCGGCCGTGGGTGCGATGATCACCAGCGCCCAGCGGAGCCCGGTGTCCGCCGTCGCGTACGGGAGGTCGGTGTTGTAGTCCGCGAGCCACTGGACGTCGGTGAAGAACAGCAGTCCGGAGGCCCCGCCCGCGGCCAGCGCCGCGCGTACCCGCGGGGCGGTGGGCTGCCCGTAGCCGGCCGCCCAGCACATGACCGTGACGAACAGCGCCCCCAGCAGGAATCCCGGCCAGACCAGCAGAGCCACCTGGGGGCCCACGCGGTCGGTCTGGAAGAGCTCCGGGCCGAACGGCGCCAGCGCCCCCACGCGACCGTCCGCGTACTTCAGCCAGCCGACGCCGGCCATGACGACGAGCGCCGCGGCCCCGCCCGCGCCCCATGCCGCCCGCGCCGGCGGCGGTGGTGCCAGCAGCCCGTCCACGAAAGGCCCGCGCTCACCCATGAGCGGCCCCCCGCCCGCCCGGCGACATCCCCGATATCCGGTAGCCACCACCCCGGACGGTCTCGATGGTGTCCCGGCCGAAGGGGGCGTCGATCTTGCGGCGCAGGGCACTGACGTAGACCTGCACGATGTTGGGATCGCCGGTGAAGTCCGCGGACCACACCTCGTCCAGCAGGTCCTGCTTGGGCACCACCTCGTCCCTGCGCTGCATCAGGCTCAGCAGCACCCCGAACTCCTTCGGTGTGAGCGTGATCGCCGACTCCCCGCGCCCGCAGGCACGCCGTGCCGGGTCCAGCCACAGGTCCCCGCACTCGAGGACCGTACGGGCACGGGGCCCGCCGCGTCGCAGCAGCGCACGCAGCCGCGCCTCCAGGACGACGTACGAGAAGGGCTTGGCCAGATAGTCGTCGGCGCCCGTGTCCAGGCCCTCGGCCTCGTCGTACTCGCCGTTCTTCGCGGTCAGCATCAGCACCGGGACGTCGATGCCCTCGGCCCGCAGCCGGGAGCACACCTGGTATCCGTTGAGGCCCGGCAGCATGATGTCCAGCAGGATCGCGTTGTAGGGGTGCTCACGGGCCAGGTGCAGGCCGGTGATGCCGTCGTGGGCCACGTCCACGGCGTAGCCCACCGCCGAAAGGCCGCGTCGCAGGGAGGCGGCGAGCCGTTCTTCGTCCTCTATCACCAGCAGTCGCACGCACCGAGTATGACCGGGCCTTCGCGGGCGGCCTGAAGAAATCCTCAGCCTCCTTCAGGCGGCCTTCAGCGGTGGTGGCCCAGGGTGCGCCCGTATGCAGCTCATCACTCCGCCCGCCGAGACCGTCGACGTCGCCGATGCCGCCGACATCGCCGGCATCGACGGCGCTCCGCGGCAGCCCGGTGCGGCCCAGCGTGTGCTGGACGCCTTCCGAGGGCTCGGTGTGCGCGACCGGCTGGACCCCGGCTCCCGCAACCTCGCCCTGCTCGTCTCCGGCGGACTGTTCGTCCTGTACACGATCTACGCGCTGCGCGTGCACGCGATGTTCGGCACGACCGCCTACGACCTGGGCATCTTCGGACAGGCCGTGCGCTCCTACGCCGATCTCCGCGAGCCGGCGTCGGAGCTGCGCACGGCCACCGCCGGTGTGGACTTCACGGGCGACGCCTACCCGCTGCTCGGCGACCACTTCCATCCCGTCCTGGCGGTGCTCGCCCCGCTGTACCGGCTCGTCCCGCACGTCGAGATCCTGCTGGTGGCACAGGCGGCCCTCGTCGCGGGGTCGTCCTACGTGATCACCCGGGCCGCCGGGCGCCATCTGCGGAACCGGAAGTCGGCCGTGTCCATCGGTCTCGCCTACGGGCTGTCCTGGGGGTTGCAGGACCTCATCGGGTTCGACTTCCACGAGGTCGCCTTCGGTGTGCCGCTGCTCGCCCTGGCCTGCGGCGCCTATCTCGACCGCAGATGGACGGCCGCCGCCTGGTGGGCCGCCGGGCTGCTGCTGGTCAAGGAGGACCTGGGGATCACGGTCGCCGTCTTCGGACTGCTGCTGGTGCGCCATCGGCGCCGCCTCGGTCTGGCGCTCTTCGCGGGCGCCCTGGCGGCCACCGCGCTGATCGTGGGCGTACTGGTCCCGGCGATGTCTCCGGACGGCCGCTACGGCTATCTGAGCCAGCAGTCGGCGTACGGCCCGCTCGACGGCTGGTCCTACAAGTCGTACACATTGCTGCTGCTGCTCGCCGTCACGGCCGGTCTGGTGGTCCGCAGCCCGCTGGCCCTGCTGCTGCTCCCCACCCTCGCCTGGCGCCTCACCTCGCCCAACCCGGCCTACTGGGGCGTGGGGTTCCACTACTCGGCCGTGCTGATGCCGATCGCCTTCGCCGCGCTGATCGACGTGCTGCGCAGGGGAGTGCGGCTGCCGCGCTCCCTCCCGTTGATGATCGCCCTGGTGCTGCTGCCCACCCACGCCCAGCCCTTCAACCAGGTGGTCATCCCCGGCTTCTGGGAGGACGGCCCCCGTCAGATCGCGTCACGGGAGGCGCTCACCCTCATCCCGGACGACGCCCGTGTCGCGGCGAGCAACAGCCTGGCGCCGCACCTCACGGACCGCACCCCGGTCCAGCTGGTGGCGGACGGTGTGCTCGAGCGGCACCGCGACCTCGAATGGATCGTCGCCGACACCCAGGACTTCTGGCCCCCGGGGGTGGTCGTCGAGGTGCTGCGGCAGGCGGAGGAGACCGGGTGGCGACAGGTGTACGAGAGGGACGGGATCGTCGTCTGGGAACGCGGTGAGCCGGAGTGAGGGGGCCGCGGTGCCGGAGAAGCCCTGCGGTGGGTCCGGCGGTGTGCGCCGGTGCGCCGGGGCCGTCAGGCGAAGCTCAGCACCTCGGCCACCGCGATGACTTCGAGCAGGAGCTGGAGCGTGAAGCCGTAGCGGCGCAGCAGGTCGGCGTTCCGTACACGGGCGGGGATTGCCATGGTCACCACCCATGCCGCGGCCGCCGCGAAGAGCGTCCACAGGACGGTGCCGCCCGTCAGCGACGAGCAGTTCTCGCCGTACGTCAAGCACCTCCCGCCCCGCTCGGTGGACAGGGCCACGACTCCCGCGATGAGCAGGGCGGGCACCAGCAGCACGGCCGATACGACGGACCAGAAACGGACGCTGCCGACACCGACCCTGGCCGGGGCGGGGGCCGGGGCGTCGGGCTGCTGCGGCTGGGATACGGGCGGGGTCGTGTTCATGGGGTCGAGCCAACACCGGACCCCGGTGCGTTCGGACCGGTGCTCGTACTCAGATCGCCCGTGCCGGCTACTCAGGCCCGTCCGGCCGTCCCGTCGGCCCGGACCTGCGGTCATCAGGGCGGGGAGCGGTGAATCCGGCCGGAAGCGGCGGCCCGGCCCGGTCGTGGCGGCGGCTCGGTAGGCTTGCGCCCATGTACGGCTACGAGCAGACCCCCGGTGCCCAGCACCACTACGGCGCCCCGCCGCAGCAGCCCATGCACGGCGCCGGCATGCCGGGTGCCGGCTACGGCGGGCAGGCTCCCGGGTACGGTCAGCAGCCGCTGTATCCCGAGCCGTCGCCGCCGTCGCTCGCCGACGCCGTGCGGGCGTTCACGACGGGATCGCTGTCCGCGGAGGACTTCCAGCAGATCTTCGCGACGTCGAAGGTGTACTGCCCGCGGGGCGACAACCCCGGCTTTCTGGCCCTGCACAACACGCAGCAGCCGGTGATCCCGATGTTCACCTCGCTCAAGGAGCTGCGGCGGTACGCGGGCAAGGAGTCCAAGTACTTCGTGATCACGGGGGCGGAGGTGATCGATCTGCTGCCCACCGGATACGGCTTCGTCCTGGACATGGAGGGTGACCACCGGATGGTCTTCGACGCCAAGGCCGTGGAGCAGATGGTCGACTTCGCGATGCGCCGTATGTACGGCTGAACGTACGACGCGGGACAAACCGGACGCAGACAGCGGAACGCGACAGCGGTACACAGCGGTACGCGGACGGCGGAGCGGACGGACGCGCGGCGAACGCCCGGGAATTACTCCCGGGCGTTCCGCGTTCCTGGTGGCGAGAAGTTAAGAATTCAACTAAACTCGTCGCACAAGGAGGTCGCGCCATGCCTGCAGTGACTGTTGAGAACCCGCTGACCCTGCCGCGCGTCGCCGCGCCCGCGGACGCCGTGCAGCGTCCCGTGCGCGCCGTGACCACGGCGCCCAGCGGCTTCGAGGGAGAGGGCTTCCCGGTACGGCGTGCGTTCGCCGGGATCAACTACCGGCACCTCGACCCGTTCATCATGATGGACCAGATGGGCGAGGTGGAGTACCGGCCCGGGGAGCCGAAGGGAACCCCCTGGCACCCGCACCGGGGCTTCGAGACCGTCACGTACATCATCGACGGGATCTTCGACCACCAGGACTCCAACGGCGGCGGCGGCACGATCACCAACGGCGACACCCAGTGGATGACGGCGGGCTCGGGCCTCCTGCACATCGAGGCACCGCCGGAGCACCTCGTGGTGTCGGGCGGTCTGTTCCACGGTCTGCAGCTGTGGGTGAACCTGCCGGCCAAGGACAAGATGATGGACCCCCGCTACCAGGACATCCGCGGCGGGAGCGTCCAGCTGCTGACATCGCCCGACGGCGGCGCGCTGCTGCGCGTCATCGCCGGTGAGCTGGACGGCCACCAGGGCCCCGGCATCACGCACACCCCGATCACGATGGTCCACGCGACGCTGGCACCGGGCGCGGAGGTCACCCTGCCCTGGCGTGAGGACTTCAACGGTCTGGCGTACGTGCTGGCGGGCAAGGGATCGGTCGGTGCCGAGCGGCGTCCGATCCACCTGGGCCAGACCGCCGTCTTCGGCGAGGGCTCCGCTCTGACGGTCCGCGCCGACGAGAAGCAGGACGCGCACACCCCGGACCTGGAGGTCGTCCTCCTCGGCGGGCAGCCGATACGTGAGCCCATGGCCCACTACGGCCCGTTCGTCATGAACACCCGCGAAGAGCTGCAGCAGGCCTTCGACGACTTCCAGAAGGGACGGCTCGGCACCATACCGGCCGTGCACGGGATGTAACGGACACGGCGGATGTGACGAGGTGTCGGCGACGAGCCGGGCGGCCCGCCCGGCTCGTCGCCGCTGGGGTCTCCCCCGGCCAGGGGGCCGAGGTGAACGCGCCGTCGCCCGGCGACACGAAAGCGGCAGGCGGGTGACGTCCTCACCGGGGTGCTCCACCTGTGATCGGGTGGGCCAATGCAGCAGCCGACCCCGCCCCTGCACCGTCTTCTCCCCGAGCCCGTGAAGCGCCTTGCCGCCTGGTGCGTGGTCGTGCTCCTGGTGGCCGGGGTCGTCGCCGTCGGCATCAAGCTGATCACCGCCTTCAAGACGGCCGTCGTCCCCGTACTCCTCGCCCTGCTGGGCACCGCCCTGCTCGGTCCGCTCTACCGGCGGCTGGTCGGCATGAAGGTCCGGCGCGCGCTCGCCGCGGGACTCACCTGTGCCGCCGTCCTCGTCGTGGTCGGCGGGGCGATCTACATCGTGGTGAGCGCGCTCATCGAGTCCGGGGACCAGATCGTGGCCTCGCTGCGGCAGGCCGCCCGGGACCTCGCCAGGCACTTCGGCGCCGCGGGTACGTCCCTGGACGATCTGGCGAGCAACTCCAAGGACCTGATGACCAAGTTCGGCGGGACCGCGGCCACCGGCGTGATCTCCGGGCTGAGCGTCGTCGGCGAGATGATCGCGATCGCCGTGCTCGCCCTGCTGCTGATCTTCTTCTTCCTCCGTGACTCCGACCGCGCGGTCGCCACCCTGCGCTCCTTCGCACCGCGTGGCAACGGCGACACCGTGGAGGCGATGGGCCGCAGGGCCTTCGAGGCGGTCGAGGGCTTCATGCGCGGAACGACGCTCATCGCGCTGATCGACGCCATCTGCATCACCATCGGTCTGCTGATCCTGCGGGTGCCCGGGGCCGTCGGGCTCGGCGCGCTCGTCTTCGTCTTCGCGTACATCCCCTATCTGGGGGCGTTCATCTCCGGCACGGTCGCCGTTCTCGTGGCGCTCGCGGACCGGGGTTTCGTGATCGCGCTGTGGGCGCTCGGCGTGGTCCTCGCCGTCCAGGTCCTGGAGGGCCACATCCTCCAGCCGGTGATCCAGAGCCGCACGGTCCAGATGCACCCGGCGGTGGTGATGCTGGCGATCACGGCGGGCGCGGGTCTCGCCGGGATCCTCGGGATGCTGCTGGCCGTGCCGCTGACCGCCGCCGCGTTCGGGGTGTTCGGCGAGCTGCGGGGCCGCTACGCGCCCGTCGGCGAGCCCACCGAGGGTCCGGGCACGGCCACTCCGGGCGGCCCGTCCGGCGGACCCGGCTCATAGAGCTCGAACCAGATCGACTTGCCCTCGCCCCGCGGCTCCACGCCCCAGATGTCCGCGAGGATCTCCATCAGCACCAGGCCCCGTCCGGAGGAGGCCAGTTCACCGGGCCACCGCTTGTGCGGCAGCTCGTCGCTGGCGTCGGAGACCTCCACCCGCAGCCGCCGGCCTCCGCGCTCCCCCGTCGCCTCCGCCACCAGGAGCGCATCGCAGTCGGTGTGTACGAGCACATTGGTGACCAGCTCGGAGACCATCAGCACCGCCGAGTCGACCTGGTCCTCGTCCGTCCAGTCGTGCAGCAGGTCGCGCAGCTGCCGGCGTGCGCCCCCGATCCGCTCGGGATCGGTCTGGGCGACGGTGAGGACCGCGCGGCGGTAGCCCCGGCGCAGCGGCTTGCCGTGCCGGGACAGCAGCAGCACCGCGATGTCGTCCTCGCGGCGGTCGGCCAGCGGGCCCCTGGTGTAGTGCGACTCGGGCCCGTGCACGGCCTGCACCAGCGCGTCGGCGAGCTTCTCCAGGGCGTGACCGCCGCTGAGGGGCTCCTCCAGTACGGAGCGGATCCGCTCCCAGCCCGAGTCGAGGTCGTGCCCGCCGGTCGCCAGGAGACCGTTCGTACAGACCATGATCGTCTCGCCCGGCTCCAGGGTGATACGGGTGGTCGGATAGTCCGAGTCGGGGTCGATGCCGAGCGGCAGCCCGCCCTGCGTGGGCTTCAGGATGACCGTGCCGTCGGCCATGCGTATCGCCGGGTCGGGATGTCCGGCGCGGGCGATCTCGAGGGTGCCGGTCGACGGATCGCACTCGATGTAGAGGCAGGTCGCGAACCGCGGCCCGCTGTACGCCCCGGCGTGGCCGACCAGGTCGCCGTCGTCGTACGCCTCGCTCTCGCCGTAGTCGTGCAGTCCCGCGAGGAAGCGCGAGGCACGGGCGAGGACGGCGTCGGGACGGTGTCCCTCGCAGGCGTAGGCGCGCAGCGCGATCCGCAGCTGCCCCATCAGTACCGCCGCCCGGACGTCATGGCCCTGCACATCGCCGATGACCAGGGCGATCTTGCCGCCGTCACCGGCCGCGGCGTGCGAACCGCCGCCGGGCAGCGGGATCAGGTCGTACCAGTCGCCGCCGACCTGGGGTCCGCCGCCGGTCGGCACATACCGCGCCGCCACCGCCATCCCCGGGATCCCGGAGACCAGTTCGGGCGACAGCGCGCGCGGCTGCCGCGCGGGATCCTCCTCGCTCTCCGTGACACCGGCCCGGGACAGCGCCTGTGCCAGCATCCGGGCGACCGTGGTGAGCACCGACCGCGCGTCCGATGTGAAGGCCACCGGGTCCGAGAAGGACGCCAGCCAGACCCCGACGGTGCGCCCCGCCACCACGAGCGGCAGGAACGCCCAGGACGTGCGGCCGAAGCGCTCGACGAGCGGCCAGACGAGCGGGTAGCGGCGCCGGTAGTCCGCGGGGGTCGGGATGTAGACGGCCCGGCCGCTGCGGATGACCTCGGCGGCGGGGAAGGCGCTGTCCAGCGGTATCTCGGTGAAGATCGCCTGGGTGGACGGGTCGTAGCCGTGGTGGCCGACGACGGTCAGCCGGTCGCCCTCGGCGCCGAAGACGACCAGCCCGTCCGGCGAGAAGCCGGGCATGGACAGGGAGGCTGCGACCCGCAGGACCTCCCTCGTGGACCGGGCCTCCGCGAGCGCGCGGCCCGCGTCGAGCAGGAACGCCTCGCGTGAGCGGCGCCAGCCGCCGGCGGCCGGGCCACGTGCCGCGCCGGTGTCCGCGGGGGATCCGGCGACCTCCTGGATCGTGCCCGTGAGCAGGTAGTCCCCGCTTTCGAGGACGGGCTTGCAGCGGCTGCGTACGGTCCGCAGCACGCCGCCCTCCTCGTTCACGATGCGCATCTGGATCTCGGCGAGGGTGTCCTCGGCGACGGCGACCGTCACGATGCCGTAGGTCTCCTCCCAGTCCATCGGGTGGAAGCGTGCGCGCACCGTGGCCACGGAGACGGTGCCGGCACCGGCGGGCAGACCGAGCAGCCGGGCGGCCTCGGCATCGAGGGTGACGGTCCCGGATGCGTTGTCCCAGCGCCATACGCCCGTCGCGACCGCGGCCAGGACGTCCTCTGAGCGCATTTTCCTACTGTATTCGCGTTATGGGTGGAGTGGCCTGCGAGCCGGACGGGCGGGACACCGGGGGTGGCGGCGCGGGCCGAGAACCGTGCGATCACGGTCCCGTCCGGTCCCGCGCGTAATCCGGAAAAGCGACCGCGGGCCGGACGGTAACCTGGGTGGGTCTGCCCACATCCCCATTGCGACGAAGACTGGATGAACGACGATGCATCGGTACAGGTCCCACACCTGCGGCGAGCTCCGCGCCTCTGACGTCGGCACCGACGTCCGGCTGAGCGGCTGGCTGCACAATCGCCGAGACCTGGGCGGCATCCTCTTCATCGATCTCCGCGACCACTACGGCATCACGCAGCTCGTCGCCCGTCCCGGCACCGCCGCCAACGAGGCCCTGAGCCACCTCACCAAGGAGTCCGTCGTCCGCGTCGACGGCAAGGTCTCCGCCCGTGGCGCCGAGAACGTCAACCCGGACCTGCCGACCGGCGAGGTCGAGATCGAGGTCACCGGCGTCGAGGTGCTCGGCTCCTCCGCCCAGGTGCCCTTCACGATCAACACGGACGACGGCGTCAACGAGGAGCGGCGTCTGGAGTACCGCTTCCTCGACCTGCGCCGCGAGCGGATGCACCGCAACATCATGCTGCGCACCGCCGTCATCTCCGCCATCCGGCACAAGATGACCGCCCTCGGCTTCAACGAGATGGCCACCCCGATCCTCACCGCGACCTCCCCCGAGGGCGCCCGTGACTTCCTGGTGCCCTCCCGGCTGAACCCGGGCAAGTTCTACGCGCTGCCGCAGGCCCCGCAGCAGTTCAAGCAGCTGCTGATGATCGCGGGCTTCGACCGCTACTTCCAGATCGCGCCCTGCTTCCGTGACGAGGACGCCCGCGCCGACCGCTCGCCCGGCGAGTTCTACCAGCTCGACGTCGAGATGAGCTTCGTCGAGCAGGAGGACGTCTTCCAGCCGATCGAGCAGCTGATGACCGAGCTCTTCGAGGAGTTCGGCGGCGGCCGCCACGTCACCTCGCCGTTCCCGCGGATCCCGTTCCGCGAGGCGATGCTGAAGTACGGCAACGACAAGCCCGATCTGCGTGCCCAGCTCGAGCTCGTCGACATCACGGACGTCTTCGAGGGCTCCGAGTTCAAGGCCTTCGCGGGCAAGCACGTCCGCGCGCTGCCGGTGCCGGCCGTGCAGGACCAGCCGCGGAAGTTCTTCGACCAGCTCGGTGAGTACGCCGTCGAGCAGGGTGCCAAGGGCCTGGCCTGGGTGCGCGTCGGCGACGAGGGCGCGCTGTCCGGCCCGATCGCCAAGTTCCTCACCGAGGAGAACGTCAAGGTCCTCACCGAGCGCCTCGGCCTGCAGCCGGGTCACGCGGTGTTCTTCGGCGCGGGCAAGTTCGACGAGGTCTCCAAGATCATGGGCGCGGTGCGGGTCGAGGCCGCGCGCCGCTCGGGCCACTTCGAGGAGAACGTCTTCCGCTTCTGCTGGATCGTCGACTTCCCGATGTTCGAGAAGGACCCGGACACCAACAAGATCGACTTCTCGCACAACCCGTTCTCCATGCCGCAGGGCGGTCTCGAGGCCCTGGAGACCAAGGACCCGCTGGACATCCTCGGCTGGCAGTACGACATCGTCTGCAACGGCGTCGAGCTGTCCTCCGGCGCGATCCGGAACCACGAGCCCGACATCATGTTCAAGGCCTTCGAGATCGCGGGCTACGACCGGGAGACCGTGGAGCGGGAGTTCTCCGGAATGCTCCGCGCCTTCCAGTACGGCGCCCCGCCGCACGGCGGTATCGCGCCCGGCGTCGACCGCATCGTGATGCTGCTGGCCGACGAGCCGAACATCCGCGAGACGATCGCCTTCCCGCTCAACCAGAACGCGCAGGACCTGCTGATGGGCGCGCCCGCCGAGGTCGAGGAGGCGCGTCTGCGCGAGCTGAACATCGCGCTGCGCAAGGCGCCGGCGAAGTCCGCGGAGTAACGGAGCAGAAGTCCGCCACGTAGTCGCAGGCGCCGCCGCACCCGCGCGGCGCGGGCGGTCCGTTCAACGGCCGTCGGGGCCCGGAACCGGGATGGTTCCGGGCCCCGACGCGTTCCCGTGCCTCGCACGTCCTGTTCCCGCGCCCCCGCAAGTCCTGCGACGCCTTCTCGCGTAATTCCCGTACCTTCCGTGTCGTTCGCGCGCCGTCAGCCGACGCCGGCTCGTTGAACGGGAAGAGGGCCAGGGAGGGCAGGGCCGGTGACCACCGCCGGTGACGGACCACCGAGAGGACACCGCGTCGTGCTCAGCACCGTACGGACACCGGCTGTGCCGGCCAGGGCAGCGGCTCTGGCCCGGGCGGTCGTCCCCCTGCTGGCTGCCGGACTGCTGGTCGGAGGATGTACGCAGGCCACGTCGCCGCCGCCCGCACCGGCCGCCGGCCCGCCCGGGCCCGGGAGCGGACCCGACGGCCGGGTGAACGCCGTCCCCCTGCCCGCTGAGATCCCCGGGCTCGGCCGCCAGACCCGCGCCCTCGTCCCGGACAGGTCCACCCAGGCCGTCGTGGTCACCGGGGAGTACCGGGACTCCGCCTACTCCACGGTCGTGCTGTACGAGTGGAAGGCGGCCAAGGGCTGGCAGCCGGTCTCGGAGCCCTGGCCTGCGCACAACGGCCTCTACGGCTGGACCGACCAGCACTGGGCCGGCGACAAACGCTCACCGATCGGGGTCTTCACGCTGACCGACTCGGGCGGCCGGCTGCAGGATCCGGGTACGAGGCTGCCGTACCACCAAAGCCCGCTGTTCAACGCGCCCGGCACCGGCGTCCTGGGGGAGCCGCTCGAGGGCTCCTTCGACTACGTGGTCGCGATCAACTACAACCGCCGGGAGGGCAGTACGCCGCTCTACGACGGCGTGGTCCGGCCCATGGGCTGGGAGCGCGGGGGCGGCGTTTGGCTCCACGTGGACCACCGGGGCCCCACTCAGGCCTGTGTGTCGGTGTCCCGGGAGCGGATGCGGGAGCTGCTGCGCTGGCTGGACCCGGACAAGGACCCGGTGGTGGTGATGGGGGACGCCCAGGCACTGGCGCGCTGACCGGTCCGGCGCGCCGGCCGGTCCGGCCCCCGTCGGCCGGCCCGCGGCGACTGGGCCGCGGCGACCTGCTCGCGTCGGCCGGCCCGCGGCTACCGGGCCTCGATCTGCGGGTCCGGAATACGCAAGGTCCGGTACGCACCGGGCCCGGGAACCGTCACGGTTCCCGGACCTCGGTCGTGCCGGTCCCGGGGACGGCTACTGCGCGGGCTTCCCGGGCTTGTCGGGCTTGTCGTCGAGTCGCGGGAACAGCACCGCGCCCTTCGTCACCGTCGAGCCCGCCGGCAGCCTGCCCCAGTCCGCCGCGTCCTGGATCCGCTGTTCGGCCAGCGCGCCCAGCGACGCCTCGGCGCCCAGCGAGTCCCACAGCTTCTGCGAGGTCTCCGGCATCACCGCGTTGAGCAGCACCGCCACCGCGCGCAGCGACTCGGCCGCCGTGTAGAGGATGGTCGCGAGGCGGGCCTTGCCCTCCTTGGATTCGTCCTTGGCGACCTTCCACGGCTCCTGCTCCGTGATGTAGCCGTTGACCTGCTTCACGAAGTCGAAGACCGCGAGGATCCCGCCCTGGAAGTCCAGCTCCTCGCCGATCTTCCGGTCCGCCTCGGCCACGGCCTTCGCCAGGCCTTCCTGGACCGCCTTCTCGGCCTGGCCGTACGCCGTCGCCTCCGGCAGCGAGCCGCCGAAGTACTTGCCGACCATCGCGGCGACACGGGACGCCAGGTTGCCGTAGTCGTTGGCCAGCTCGCTGGTGTAGCGGGCGGTGAAGTCCTCCCACGAGAACGAGCCGTCCTGGCCGAACGCGATCGCGCGCAGGAAGTACCAGCGGTAGGCGTCCACACCGAAGTGTGAGGTCAGATCCTGCGGCTTGATACCGGTCAGGTTCGACTTCGACATCTTCTCGCCGCCGACCATCAGCCAGCCGTTGGCCGCGATCCTCCCCGGCACCGGGAGGCCCTGCGCCATCAGCATCGCGGGCCAGATGATCGCGTGGAAGCGGAGGATGTCCTTGCCGACGAGGTGGACGTTCGCCGGAAAGGTGTCCGCGAACTTCGCCGGGTTCTCGTTGTAGCCGACTGCCGTCGCGTAGTTCAGCAGGGCGTCGATCCACACGTAGATGACGTGCTTCTCGTCCCACGGCACCTTGATGCCCCAGTCGAACGTCGACCGGGAGATCGACAGGTCCTGCAGGCCCTGCTTCACGAAGTTCACGACCTCGTTGCGGGCCGACTCGGGCTGGATGAAGCCCGGGTTCGCCGCGTAGAACTCCAGCAGCTTCGGGCCGTACTCGCCGAGCTTGAAGAAGTAGTTCTCCTCCTTGAGGATCTCCACCGGCTTCTTGTGCACGGGGCACAGCTTCTGACCCGCGAAAGGTCCGTCGCCGTCGAGCAACTCGCCGGGGAGCTTGTACTCCTCACAGCCCACGCAGTACGGGCCCTCGTACCCGCCCTTGTAGATCTCGCCCTTGTCGTACAGGTCCTGCACGAACTCCTGGACGCGGTCGGTGTGCCGCTTCTCCGTGGTCCGGATGAAGTCGTCGTTCGCGATCTCCAGGTGTTCCCAGAGGGGCTTCCACGCCTCCTCCACGAGCTTGTCGCACCATTCCTGCGGGGTGACGCCGTTCGCCTCCGCGGTGCGCATGATCTTCTGACCGTGCTCGTCCGTGCCGGTGAGGTACCACACCTTCTCGCCGCGCTGGCGGTGCCAGCGCGTGAGCACGTCGCCTGCGACGGTCGTATAGGCGTGGCCCAGGTGAGGAGCGTCGTTGACGTAGTAGATGGGGGTCGAGACGTAGAACGCCTTCGCTCCCTGCTTCTCGGATCCAGTGGCCGCCATGGCCGAAATCCTATCGGCCCTCCAAAGATCGACTCACATCCGTGAACGGCCTCCGGCACCCCCACGCGCCTGTGACTGAGCGCTTCACCTGGCGGATGAGCGCTTGAGTTGGCGGCCCGCAAAGGTCCAGGGCGGACAGTTCAGCCGCGCACCGGATGGGTGCCGTGTCGATGTGGTGCACGAGCAGTCAGGCCGACCGCCCGACCCATGGTCGGGGCGTACGCGCGCGCCGACCCTGCTGAATATAACGAACTGTCATAATCAGTCCCGTTCTGTCCGAGGGAAGCCCAGTCGGGAGGATCGCTGTGACTGTCCGAGAAGCCGTGGTGGGGGTGGGGGAGGGTCTTCCGTCGTCGGCGCCGCCCGGTCGCCGAGTGCGCTACTCGTGGTGGGGTGGGCTGCTGCGGACGTTGGTGGCCGGCCTGGTGCTGGTGGCCGGCCTGGCCCTGCCCATGGTGGCCTCGCAGCCTGCCCATGCCGTGCCGGGCGGCACCTACGCCTACGTCGCAAACGTCGACGGCACGGTGTCGGTGGTCGACACGGCGACGAACACGGTGGTGGCCACGATCACCGTCGGCGACAATCCGGTCTCGGTGGCGGTGACGCCGGACGGCGCCTTCGTCTACGTCACCAACATCGGCGACGACACGGTGTCGGTGATCGACACGACCAACAACACGGTGGTGGACACGGTCACCGTCGGCAACAATCCAGTCGGGGTGGCGATCGGAGTGGTGCAGCAGCCGGCGACGCTGCGTCTGACCAAGCTCACCACCGGCGGCACATTCGTCCAGGGCGGGCAGGCCACCTAAACCCTCACCGTCACCAACACCGGCGACGAGCCCACCGACGGCTCCACGGTCACCGTCACCGACACCCTCCCGCCCGGCCTGACCCCGATCAGCTTCTCCGGCACCGGCTGGACCTGCACTCTCACCCCCCTGACCTGCACCCGCAGCGGCATCCTGGACCCCCGGCGCCGGCTACCCGCCCCTCACCCTCACGTCCACATCGCCCCCAACGCGCCCAAGCAGGTCACCAACACCGCCACCGCCACCGGCGGCGGCACCGCCATCAGCACCGCCACCGCGACCACCACCATCAACAACAAGCAGAAGCCCAGGCCCCCGCACCACGACCGCCCCGGTCACGGCAAGCCCGGCAAGCCTGGCCACGACCGACCCGGCCACGGCCACCGCTAACCGCACACCCACGGCGCCGTGTGCCCTCCCCGGGCCGCCGGAGACGTCCGGGAAACATACGGTCGGGTAGAAACACGCGAGAGCGGAATCACGAGTGGTGGATCACGAGCGTGGCATCACGCGAGCGTGGGGAGCGGGCCCGGGACACAGCGGGCCGGGCGAGGGGAAGCAGCGGAGGGGCACATGAGGGTACTGGTCGCCGAGGACGAGGAGGCGCTGGCCGAGCTGGTCGCCGTGGGACTGCGGAGGGCCGGTTTCGCCGTCGACACCGTCCACAGCGGCGACGCGGCCCTCGAGCATCTGGGACTGCACGACTACGACGTCGTGGTCCTCGACCGTGATCTTCCGGGAGTGCACGGGGACGACGTCGCACGGGAGCTGGTCGCCGCCGCGTCCCGCACCCGGATCCTGATGCTGACCGCGGCCGCCGCCATGGAGGACCGGGTGGCGGGACTCGACCTGGGGGCCGACGACTATCTGGCCAAGCCGTTCGAGTTCCCGGAACTGGTGTCGCGGGTGCGGGCCCTGAGGCGGCGCAGCGCCCGGCCGCCCGTGCCGCCGCTGCTGGAGCGGCACGGGCTACGGCTCGACACCGTGCGCAGGACCGCGCAGCGGGACGGCCGGGAACTGGCGCTGTCCCCGAAGGAGTTCTCGGTGCTGCAGATCCTGCTGGAGGCGGACGGGGCGACCGTCTCGGCGGAAGAGCTCCTGGAGCGCGCGTGGGACGCCCACGCCGATCCGTTCACCGCAGCGGTACGGGTGTGCATGAGCAAGCTGCGCGGGAAGCTCGGGGAGCCGGCGCTGATCCGCACCACCCAGGGCGTGGGGTACGCGCTGTGACGCCCCTCCTCGGCCCCGGGTCCACCATCCGCACCCGGATCGCGATGGTCTACGGGGGCGCCTTCCTGGTCCTCGGCGCGTGCCTGCTCGGGATCGTGAACCTGCTGTCCCTCGCCGGTGCGGACGACGACGGGACGGTGATCGCGGACGCGGCCGCCGACCTGGCCGCCGACGGAACGTGGCCCGCACCGGTGCTGTCCGGGATGACGGTCGGCGAGCTCTCGTCCGCGGTGCGGGACGAGATGACGGAGCAGATGCTGATCTGGTCGTCGCTGGCGCTGCTGGCCATGGCCGTGTGCGCAGTGGTGGTGGGGTGGTGGACCGCAGGGCGTGTGCTGCGCCCGGTGCACGAGATGACCGCCAGGGCGCAGCTGCTGTCCGAGCGGACGTCCCCCGGCGAGGGCTGGGGGCGGCTCGCGGTGCAGGGGCCGGACGACGAGCTCAAGGAACTCGGCGACACGATCGACGGGCTGCTGGCCCGGCTCGAGGCCGCGTTCGACAGCCAGCGGAGGTTCATCGCGAACGCCTCGCACGAGCTGCGGACCCCGCTGGCGACGCAGCGGACGGCCATCCAGGTGGGTCTTGACGAGTGCGCGTCGGCGCAGGAGATCGCCCGGACCAAGCAGGTGCTGCTCGACAGCAACCGGCGCAGCGAGCGGCTGATCGAAGGGCTGCTGGTGCTGGCCCGCAGCGAGCGGGGGCTCACACAGGGCGAGAGCGAGTACGTCGACCTCGCGGAGGTCGCCAGGGAGGAGTGCGAGCGGCACGGCGTGGCCGTCGCCGAGGAACTCCGCGGAGGGCGCGGGGCCGTCGTACGGGGCAACCGGCTGCTGCTCGCCCAGCTGGTGCGGAACCTGGTCGCCAACGCGGTGGCGTACAACGTGCCGGACGGGACGGTGGACGTACGGGTCGGGGGCGGCGTCCTCGAGGTCGCCAACACCGGCCCGAAGGTGGAGGCTTCGGACATCCCGGGCCTCTTCGAGCCGTTCCGGAGGGGAGCGGGGCGGGACCGGATGGGGCCGGGCGCCGGCCTCGGGCTCTCCATCGTGCGCTCGATCGCCGAGGCGCACGACGGGACGGTCGGCGCGGAACCGGGGCCGCGGGGCGGGCTCACGGTGAGGGTGAGCCTGCCCTGCGGCCCCTGAGGTCCTTCGTTTGGATCTTGCCGGGCTCGCGACGGTCGTCCCGGCGGGGTCGGTGCGTCAGCCGCGCCGGCTGTCCAGCCAGCCCGGGAAGCTCCCGAGCAGACCGCGGTAGAGCTCCTCGTCGGTGAGTTCGCGCGGGTCGGGGCCGGCGTGGAAGAACGCGGCGTTGTCCACCGTGTCGTCCGCGTCGAGCTTGCGGAGGAAGTCGAAGCCCTTGGCCTCGTGGTCGCCGAACGCCACGAACTGCCAGAAGTACGGCTTGCCGGCCGCGTCCGCGAGGGCCTGCTTGGCGGGCTGCCGGGCGTCCGGCGGGCCGTCGGTCTGGAAGACGACGAGCGCCGGGACGTCCGCGCCCGACTTCTCGTGGTGCGCCATGACCTCCTCGACGGCGCGGTGGTAGCTGGTGCGGCCCATGTGGCCGAGACCCGCGTGAAGCTCGTCCACCCGGCCCTCGTACGAGGAGAGCGACAGCTCCCCGGTGCCGTCGATGTCGGTCGAGAAGAACACGACGTGCACGGACGCGGTCTCGTCGAGGTGCGCGGCCAGCGCGAGTACCTGCTCGCCGAGTTGCTGTGCGCTGCCGTCCTTGTAGTACGGGCGCATCGACCCCGACCGGTCAAGCACGAGGTACACCTTGGCCCGTGCCCCGGCCGCCCCGCTGTCCTTGAGCACCGTGCCGGCGGCCTTGTAGGCCCCGACCAGTCCGGCGGCACGGGCCTTGACGCGTGCGAGCGAGAACGCGGGCTTGCCCGGGGCGGAGGCGGTGTCGGCCTCGGGCACCTCGGCGACGGCGGCTGCGGGCGCCGGCTCCGGGGCGGCCTCGGGCTCACTGTCCGCAGCGGCCTCGGGCGCCTCGTCGGCCGCGGTGTCGGGTGCCTCGGCGGTGGCCGCCTGGGCCTCGGCAGCCGTGACCTCCGCGGCTTCGGCCCCGGCCCCGGCCTCGGCAGCCGAAGAGGCGGATGCGTCGGCCGCGGACGGCTTGGCGCCCTCGGTGCGGCTCCCGGCCGTGGCCTGAGCGGGGATCACGGCACCGGTGGTGGCCTCGGCGGCCGGGGCGGCGGTCTCCGCGGCGGCGGGCTCGGGGCTGGGTGTGTCGGCTTCGGGCAGGTCCGTCGGGGCGCCGGCGGTCTCCGCCACGTCCGTGGAATCGTCGGCGGCCTCCACCGTTTCAGCTGTTTCCGCCGTTTCCGCCGGTTCGACCGTTTCGGCCGCTGCCGGTTCGGAGACCGCGTCCGCGTTCTTCTCGTCTTCCGCCTCCGCCTCCGCCTCCGCCTCCGCGGCGGTGTCCGGGACGTCCGCAGCGTCCGCGGCCTCGACGGCCTCCGCGGTCCCGTCGGAGGTCCCGTCGGCGGTCTGCGTGGCTTCGGCCTCGACGGCCGTTGCCTCGTCGTCCGCGGCCGGCACGTCGGCATCCGCGACGTCAGCAGCCGCGACGGTCTCGGTCTCGGCGGTCTCGGTCTCGGCGGTCTCGGCCGGTGCCGCCGCCTGGTCGGCGCCGGAAGCACCGTCCGCCTGCGCGGGCGCGTCCGCGCCCGCGTCCGGAGTCGTCCGTGCCGAGGGGATCGTCGGGCGCGGGGGAGGGTTGTCGAAGGCCGCTGCCACCAGGTCGACCGCGCGCACCTCGGAGGTGACGGGCCCGGTAGGGGCCTCGGCCTGGGGCGGCACGCCGGTCGGGGTGGTCGTCGGGGCGGCCGAGGACGACGGCTCCGTACGCTCGCGTCCAAACACCTTGCGCAGCAAGCTCCGAATGCCCATGGGCGAGGCCTTTCGCGTGAATTGGGTGCGATCCATGTCCGGTCCAGGCGCGGCAGCCCGCATCCCTGGCCACGGTGGACACGTAAGGTTAGCCGCCGCCCGAACCGCAGGGCGGCAACCCCCTCCGGTGTCAAGACCACCTCGGCCCGTCCACGTTCATCCCGCGTTTACCCCGCAGCCGCCCGCGTGAGCGTGTGTACCCCTAGCGTCACGGCCGGACGTATTCCGACACGATGTCGGCGCGGGGTGCGCCGAAGGGGATGGGAGAAGAAGTGCGCAAACTGCTGCCGCTGCTGGGCTCGAATCACGCGGGTGGCCGGTCCGCCCTCACCTGCCGCTACCGCTGCGGTGACGCCTGCTTCCAGGAAGTGCCCAACACCAGTGACAACGAGTACGCCGGCGACATCATCGCGGGGGCGCTCTCCCGTCGTTCCATGATGCGCACCGCCGCCGTCGTGACCGTCGCCGCGGCAGCGGGCGGCGCCGTGGTCGCCCAGAGCGCCCCGGCCGCCCACGCGGCGACCGCCGAGAGCCTCGGTCAGGGCCAGGGCCGCGGTGGCGCCGCGTCCGGAGCGCGCGGTCTGCGTTTCACCCCCGTCGAGCCCAACACGGCCGACCAGGTGACCGTCCCGTCCGGTTACACCCAGAACGTCGTCATTCGCTGGGGTGAGCCGATTCTGCGCGGTGCGCCCGCGTTCGACGCCGACCGCCAGACCGCCAAGGCACAGGCCGGCCAGTTCGGCTACAACAACGACTTCCTGAGCCTGCTGCCGCTGGAGCACGGCCGCCAGCTCCTCGTGGCCAACCACGAGTACACGGACGAAGTCCTGATGTTCAAGGGCTACGACGCGGCCAACCCGACCCGCGAGCAGGTCGAGATCGCCTGGGCGGCCCACGGTCTGTCCGTGGTCGTGGTCCAGGAGGAGCGCAGGAGCGGCAAGCTCACGCCCGTCACCCGGCACCAGCTGAACCGCCGTCTGACGGCCACCTCCGAGTTCAGGCTGACCGGCCCCGCCGCCGGCAGCGATCTGCTCAAGACCTCCGCCGACCCGACGGGCACCAAGGTCCTCGGCACGCTCAACAACTGCGCGGGCGGCACCACTCCGTGGGGCACCACGCTCCACGGCGAGGAGAACTTCAACCAGTACTTCGCCAACGGCTCCAGGCCGACCGACAAGCGTTACGGGATCGGCAGCGCCGCCACCGAGCGCAAGTGGGAGCGGTTCGACAAGCGCTTCGACGTCGCCCAGGAGCCCAACGAGCCGCACCGCTTCGGCTGGGTCGTGGAACTCGACCCGTACGACCCGGACTCGACGCCCCGCAAGCGCACGGCCCTTGGCCGCTTCAAGCACGAGGCCGCCCAGCCGCGTCTGACCTCCGACGGCCGTCCGGTCGTCTACATGGGCGACGACGAGCGCTTCGACTACTTCTACAAGTTCGTCTCGTCGAAGCGGATGAAGAAGGGCACCTCGCGGGCGGCCCACGAGCACAACCTCACGCTGCTCGACGAGGGCACCCTGTACGTCGCCAAGCTCACCGGCGACAGCCCGGCCTCGCAGATCGACGGCACCGGCAAGCTCCCCGACGACGGTGAGTTCGACGGCTCCGGCGTGTGGATCCCGCTGGCCACCGGCGATGTCTCGCACGTCGATGGCATGACGGCCGAAGAGGTCTACGTCTTCACACGGCTGGCCGCCGACAAGGTCGGCGCCACCAAGATGGACCGTCCCGAGGACGTTGAGCCGAGCCCCCGCACGGGCCGGGTCTACATCGCGCTCACCAACAACACCGATCGCGGCAAGCCGGGCAAGGCGGGCGCGGACGAGGCGAACCCGCGCAACCTCAACAAGCACGGTCAGATCCTGGAGCTCGCCGAGCACTGGGACGACCCGGCGGGCGACGGTTTCGCCTGGCGCCTGTTCCTGGTCGCCGGTGACCCCGACGACCCGGCCACCTACTTCGCGGGCTACCCGAAGGACCAGGTCAGCCCGATCTCGTGCCCCGACAACGTGGCCTTCGACCCGCACGGCAACCTGTGGATCTCCACCGACGGCAACCAGCTCGGCTCGCACGACGGCCTGTTCGGCGTGGCCACCCGGGGCGAGCGCCGCGGTGAGCTGAAGCAGTTCCTCACCGTGCCGAAGGGCGCCGAGACCTGTGGTCCGATCGTCCAGGACCGCCGTGTCATCGTCGCCGTTCAGCACCCGGGCGAGGTCGACGGCGCGAGCGTCGAGAAGCCCGCGTCGGTGTGGCCGGACGGACCGGGCAAGATCGTGCGCCCGGCGGTCGTCGCCGTGTACCGCAAGGACGGGTGCGACATCGGCGTCTGATCCGCCGACCGGTGGTTCCGCCCGACCGGCGAAGACCACTGTGAACCCCCACGGGCCCCAGGCGCCCCCGCCGGGCCCGTGGGGGAGCTGTCGGCCCCTCAAGCGCGGACCTGGTCTCCGCCTTCTACGCGAAGGTCTCCTGGGTGTCCTCGCCGTCGGTCCACCAGACGCCGAGCTTCTGGCGGACCAGCTGCCGGCCGTCCTCCCCCCGGCCAAACTCCCATTCGTAGGGGCCGCCCATGGCGTAGGGGGAGGACGTGCTCCCGGGTGCGGTGACGGCGACGAACCACATGTAGCCGATGCCGGTCGCCCGGTCGCCCTCCACGTCGAAGTGCATGTTGAGGATGCGGTGCTGCATGCTCGCGAAGGGCGATTCCGCCTCCTCCACCTTCGCCCGGATCGCCTCCCTCCCGTGGATCTCCCCCCACGGCCCGAAGTCCAGCACCGCGTCCTCGGCCCAGCACGCGATCCAGGTCTGCCACTCCTTGCGGTCCAGCGCTCTCCATCCGCGGATCATGAGGGCGCGCAGGGCTTCCCCGTCCTCCAGGGCACGCAGTCTGCGGGCCAGGCCGTCGTGGTCGGTGGCGGTGTGCGGCATGTCGGTCCCTTCCCGGAGGGCATCTTCCTGGAGGGTGCTTCCCTGGAGGCTTTCGTCCCGGACGGCGGGCCGGACGGTCACTGGGCGCTCATCGAGGGCCGGACGACGATTTCGTTGACGTCGACCTCCGGAGGCTGGGAAACGGCGTAGGCGATGGCATCCGCGATGGCGGAGGCGGGCAGTGCCACGGCGCGGTAGGCCTTCATGGCCTCCCGGGCGGAGGCGTCGGAGATGCTCTCGGCGAGCTCGGACTCGGTCACTCCGGGAGAGACCAGGGTGACCCGGACGTTCCCGTCGGACTCCTGCCGCAGCCCCTCGGAGATCGCGCGGACGGCGAACTTGGTGGCGCAGTAGACGGCCGCGGTGGGGACGACCTCGTACGCGCCGACGGAGGCGACGTTCACGAAGTGCCCGCCGCCCTGGGCGCGCATCACGGGCAGGGCGGCGGCGATACCGTGCAGGACCCCGCGCACGTTCACGTCGATCATCCGGTCCCACTCGTCGACCTTCAGCGCTTCCAGCGGTGACAGCGGCATCACTCCGGCGTTGTTGACCACGACGTCCACACGCCCATAGCGCTCGCGGGCGGCGGCCACGAAGGCTCGTACGTCGGCGGCGTCCGTGACGTCCAGCCGCTGGAACGCCGCGGTGCCGCCCGCGGCGATGATCTCCCCGGTCAGCGCGTCGAGCCGGTCGGTGCGTCGCGCTCCGAGGAGCAGGCGGTGGCCGTCGGCGGCGAGCCGACGGGCGGTCGCCTCCCCGATCCCGCTGCTCGCTCCGGTGATCGCCACGACCTTGGCGGTGTCTATCATGCCGGCTGTCCTTCTCGGTAGAGCACCAGGTGCTCGTGGTAGAGCACGCCGTCCCGGATGTCGCCCGTCGCGGTGAACCCCGTATCGTCGACGTAGTCGATGTGGCTGCCGGTCACCGTGTAGCGGCCGGTGTACGCGCTGCGGCGGTTACCGCGGGCCTCGTCGTACCGGCCGTCCGGCCGCAGCTCCTGGCGGATGTGACCGTCGGCGGTCACCCACATGCCGACCACGTCGGCACGGCCCTCCTCCGTGTTTCCTGTCATGACGGACTCCCCTGGTCCACGGGTGCGGATCTCTCTGTCCGTCCGAGTCTGGACAGCTCAGGGACCGGTAACCAGGACGTGCTTCCCCTGGGTGCGGCACACCCAGGCAGCGGCGCTCCGCCGCTGAGGGAGTCGCCCGGCCGCGGCCCGCGGCCCGCGAGCGGCCCCGGCGCTTCACGTGCCCCGTGCCCGGGCCCGGAAGGTCAGCGCAGGCCCGCCGCCTTGCGGAAACGTACGAACTGCTCCGCCGGGTCTCCCGTGTACGACCACGGCACCCGCGCCGCCCGGGCGCCCAGCATCCCGAAAAGCTCCCGGGCCGGCTCCGTCTCACCGGCGTAACAGGCCGCGTGCGTCAGATAGTTGAGCTCGGACACCTCCTCGGGAAGCACCGGCCCGTCCGCCCGGCCCGCGATCCAGCGGCCCGCCGTGCGCCGCACCTCGGTGACCGCCAGCTCGTGCTTCCAGTGCTGGCCGAAGTCCAGGGCCGGGCCGCCGGAACGGCCCCGGCCGAGGGTGGCGTCGGCGACGTGCCGGAACTCCTCGACCCGCGCGATCTGCACCAGCACCGGCAGCGGGGACCCGGGCGGTGCCGCGCCCGCCGCGTCGCGTGCGATGTCGTACATGGCGCCGTGCGTGCCGTGCCAGCGCGCCGACCAGTAGCGCATCAACTGCACATGGCCCTCGATGTTCTCCGGGTCACGGCGGCGCAGTTCGTCCCACCAGCCGTGCAGTTGGCGGCGCCCGACACCGTTCTCGTACAGCCGCGCCACCGTCAGCAGGGACACCCAGGGCATCGGGTCCGCGGGTGCCGACTCCGCGGCGGCGAGACACGCCATCACCGCCACGTCGACCGGGGCACGGTCGAGCGCGGCGCCCCGGCCGGCCGCGATGGCCCGGTCGAAGACCCGCACCACCTCCGTCGCGGCGCGCAGCACGGCCGCGTCGGGGTGGTCCGGCTCGGCCGCACGCCAGGATTCGACCGCCGAGGACGCGGCAGCCGCGTGCGACAGGATGCGTATCCGGTGCGTGCGGCGGCGCCAGTCGGTACCGGTGGCGTGCAGAAGGTCCCGCACGCCCTGCCAGCGGCCGATCACGATGTCGTGGCGGGCCTCGGTCAGTGCGCGGTCTCCGTGGTCGGGGTCGAGGTCGGGCTCGAAGCGGCGCCGTGCAGCGGCCATGAGGGTGCCTGCTTTCTGGGGGTCCACCCGGGTCCGCGATGACACCGGATGCCGGGGACTGCCCACTGCGGTGGGGACGGGGCGTCAGAAGTCCGTGGCCAGCGCGTCGTGGCCGGCGCGGGGCCGGGCCGGCACGGAGCCGGCACAGGGCTCTTCCGCCTCCATGGCCCGGACGGCGTCGAGCTTCGCCGGCCGGTAGTAGGCACTTCCCTTGCGCCAGTACCAGAGCATCGGCACCAGCCCGGCCGCCAGCCCACCCAGGCCGATCGCGACCGCCGCGGGCCGCAGCTCGCCGAGCGCGGCGAAGAAGGTCCAGAACATGAACAGGGAGCCGAGCAGCGGCCAGAGCCCGCCGAGCACGAAGTTCCGTACGGACTGCAGCAGCAACTCGCGGTATGCGACGACCGCGGCCAGGCCGGCGAGCCCGTAGTACACCGCGATCTGCAGCGAGATCGCGCTGACCGCGTCCGCCAGGATCTCGGAGATGGTGCCCAGCGCCGTCGCCGCGGCGAACATGACGAGGGCGACGGCGCCGACCACGGCGATCGCCACCCAGGGCGTGTTCCAGCGGCGGTGGACCGTGCCGAGCCGGCCGGGCATCGTGCGGTCGCGGCCCATCGCGAACAGCGAGCGGGTGACCTGGATGAGCGTCGTCTCCAGGGTGGCGACGGTCGACAGCATCACCGCGACGATCAGGAGCTTCCCGCCGACACCGGGCCAGATCTCGTCGCCGAGCACCCCGAGGACGTTTCCGCTGCCCGCCTGGATCTGCTCGCTGGTGAGGATGATGTTCACGGCGATCGTGAAAGCCTCGAAGAGGAGGAAGACGACGCCGACGCCGATCAGTGCGGCGACCCCGGCGGTCCGCCGGCTGTCGCGGGTCTCCTCGCTCAGATTGCTGGTGACGTCCCAGCCCCAGTAGTAGAACGCGGCGATCAGCGCGCCCGATGCGAACCCGGCCGCGCCGTCGAAGTGCCCGAAGCCGAGCCACGACCAGTCGAAGGCGTGCGCGGCGCCGTGGTGGAGCAGGGCGCCGAGGAGGAAGAGGACGAGCAGAACGAGCTCGACGCCGGACATCAGCAGTTGGGCGCGTACGGTCAGCCGGGCGCCGCCGAGGACGACGAACAGCATGATCAGGAACCAGCCGGCGCCGACGGCCGCGGCGAGGGCGGTGTTGCCGGCGAGGTCGGGGTCGACGAGTGCGAGGGTCATCGCGCCGGCCGGGAGCGAACCGGCCACCATGAAGATCGTCGTCGAGGCGACCAGCGCCCAGCCCGACAGGAAGCCCAGGAAGGGATGGAGGGTGCGGCCCACCCAGGAGTAGCTGGCACCGGCGTTGACGTCGATCCGGCCGAGCCGGCTGAACGCCAGGACGATGCCGAGCATGGGTATCGCGCAGTACAGCAGCGCGGCGGGACTCGCCAGGCCGACGGCTCCGGCCAGTACGGCGGTGGTCGCGGCGATCGAGTACGCGGGGGCGCTGCCCGCGATCGCCATCACGACGGTGTCGAACGTACCGAGGACATTGGGCTGGAGCCCTCTGCCGGAATTGCTGCTCATCGAATGTCCTTGGGTGGCAGGGCATCTGGCGATGTTTCGGTTGTCGTCGGCCGTGCTGAATGGCCCACTCCGCAACGGGGGACGGAAGCGCATGGTAGTGGTCCGCCGTACCCTCGGTGGTATGGCGGATGACGGAAGGACCCCAGGGGCCGGAGTGCCTGGAGAGGCCGGGGGGACCGTACGGATCGACAGCTGGATCTGGTCCGTGCGGCTGACCAAGACACGCTCACAGGCGGCGACGGCCTGCCGCGCCGGCCATGTCCGGGTGAACGGCGAGCGCGTGAAGCCCGCGCACGCACTGAAGGCGGGCGACGAGGTGCGGGTCTTCCACGCGGGCCGGGAGCGGATCGTGGTCGTCTCCCGCATCATCCGCAAGCGCGTCGGCGCGCCCGAGGCGGTCCAGTGCTACGTGGACAACACTCCGCCGCCTCCGCCCCGCGAGTTCACGGCGCCGACGGGGGTGCGGGACCGGGGCGCGGGTCGTCCGACGAAGCGCGAACGACGTGACCTGGACCGGCTGCACGGCCGCGGTGCTCAGGGGCCTGCTTAGGGCTTGCCGGGCGAGCTGCACCTGCCGATCGGTGGCGCCTGACCGTCTATGATCGCGGGCTCTTCGCGCACGTACTGACGCTGTTCGGCGCAGGCCCGGCGGCCGGGAGCCTCGGAGTGGGGTGATCCCACCACCGCAGAGCCCACGGACGGTCGCTGACCCGGGCGTCGCGACGCCGCGGAGATCTGTCAGAAGCCCCCTGGGGATCGTGGGAGGGGATCAGCGGCGGGGGGACGCGATCGCGCGGGCCGCCGTGACCTCGTGCCGCAGGGGTGCGAGGACGCTCTTCTCGTCGCCCGTCAGTCGCGCCCGTACCTCCACGAGTTCCTCGCTGGAGCGGATCCCCTCCGCGAGCGCCCGCAGCTGGCCCACCACGGACGCGACCTCCGCACCCGCCGGCGCAGTGGCGCCGTGGTCGACGCGGACCCGCGCCGCGGTCGTCGCGTCCGCGACCCGTTCGACCGCGACGACGAGCGGCCACCACGCGGCGGCCCGCGTACCCGTCGGCGGTGGCTCGGTGAGCGCCCGCTGGAACTCGGAGCGCACTCCCGACAGATCCCGGTAGAGCCTGCGCCGCGACCGCACCCGCTCCCCCTGGTCGGCGTCCGTGCCGAAGGCCAGTTCCACGTAGCGCGCCGCATGGTCGACGGAGTCCGCGAGCCGGTCGCCGATACGGGTGTGCCAGCTCTCCGGCCAGAGCAGATACCCCGCGACGAGGGCGATCGCGCAGCCGATCAGACTGTCCACCAGGCGGGGCAGCAGCAGGGCGGTGCCCTCGCGGTTGAGGAGATCGGACAGCAGCAGGATGGCGGGGGTGATCGCCGCCGTCTGGAAGGCGTACCCCTTCGCCGAGAACGCCGGGATCAGCGCGGCGAGCACCATCATCACCGGCACGTCCCACCATCCGCGCGGTACCTCCGCGAGGACCGCCGTCGCGACCACCAGGCCCGCCGCCGTGCCCAGTGCGCGCAGCACCGCACGCGAGAAGACCGAGCCGAAGTCCGGTTTCAGGACGAAGGTGACGGTGAGCGCCACCCAGTACGAGCGGTCCAGCTCGACCAGGGAGACCAGGGCCTGCGCGATGCCGATGCAGAGCGCGAGCCGCAGCCCGTAGCGCCAGGACGCCCCCGAGAGCAGCACGTTGCGGGCGGTGCGCCGGGCCCGGACGCCCAGGGCGGCGGGGTGGCCGAGGCGGTCGTCCACCTGGTACGGATGCGGGTCGCTCTCGTGGATGACGACGGCCGCGTGCCGGACGGCATCGTCCACGGCCCGTTCGGAGAGGGTGCGTGGAGGCGGCAGGCCGAGGGCGGGGTCACCGGTGCGTCCCTGTTCGACGGCGTCGGCGAGGGTACGTACGGCGTCGGGGACCGCGGCGGGCAGCGGATGGCCGGGGGACCGTGCGGCCGGTGCGGCCTCGACGACCGGGATCAGCGCATTGAGCTGGGCCAGCAGCCGTACCAGCGGCGGATTGTGGCCGTGGCCGCGGGTCCGACGGGCGAGTACGAGATCGTACGAGGTGTTCAGCGCGGCGGTCACCGCATGGCGCCGGGCGTCGTAGGCGTCGCTGTCGGCGGGATCGCCCGAGGCCGCGAGCTGGTCGGCGATGGCGCGATAGGCGCCGGCCACCGCGGAGCGCTCCGGGACGCCGCCGCGCAGCGGCCAGCCGAGCAGGGCGAGGGCGAGGACGAACAGACCGCCGACGCTGAGCAGTACGGGCGCCGTCCACCAGGGGCTGGGCAGCGGGATCCCGGCGCCGATCACGGCGTCGAGCAGGAGCAGCAGTCCGGACACGGAGGCGACCGCGCCGATCGACGAGATCATCCCGGAGACCAGCGCGACCAGGGTCAGCACGCCGACCGCGACCCAGCCGTGGCCGTACACCAGGGTGCCGACGGTGACCCCGACGGCCCCGAGTGCCTGGGGCACCGCGATGTTGAGGATGCGCATCCGGTAGGCGTCGGCCGTGTCGCCGATGACCCCGGAGAGCGCGCCCATCGACACGAGCGCCCCGTACTCGGGCTTTCCGGTGGCGAAGCCGACGGCGAGCGGGGCGGACATCGCGATGGAGGCGCGCACGACGGCGGCCCAGGGGATCGGCGCGGGCTGCGGCCGCAGGTTCCTGACGAGCCAGTCCGGCGGGGACAGTCGCGCGTGGGGCGCCGCCATCGTCAACCGCCGTGCAGTTCCAGGCCGACGAGCACGGCCCGGTGGTCGCTGCCGGTGAGGTTCACGACCCGGGCGTCCGTCACCCGGAAGTCGTCGCTGACCAGTACGTGGTCGATCTGTGTGCCGAGCGGGCGGGGCGCCGAGGAGGGCCAGGTCGGGGTGGCGTACGCCCCGGCGAGGCGGGCGCCGTCATGGAGGCGGCCCGCTTCCAGGACGTGGCGGAAGGCGGCATGGTGCTGGGTCGCGTTGAAGTCGCCCGCGAGAATGGTGGGTGCCCCTGCCGTGGTGGCCGCGTAGTCCCGTACTCCGCCCAGCCCGGCACGCCAGGAGGCGGTACCGCCGGGGATGGGCGGCAGGGGATGCGCGAGCTGCAGCCCGACCGTGCGGCCGCCGATCCGTGTCTCGGCGCCCGGCATGGCCAGTCGGCCGGGGATGCCCGCCGTGATCCGGGTGAAGGGGTATGCGGAGAGGATCGCCGACCCGCGCGCGAGCTCTCCCTCGACGACCTGGCGATACGGGAGGTCCGCGGCCGGGATCCCGCCGCGCAGCGCCGCGCTGCAGGCGGGGTCGCATTCCTGCACGAAGACCAGGTCCGGCCGTTCCCGCCGCACGGTGGCGACGAGGGCCGCAGTGGCGTTCCCGAACTCGACGTTCGCGGTGAGCACCCGGAGGCGGGCGACGACGGGACCCCGCGCCCCGGTCGCGTCGGAGCCGTACGGACGCGCGTACCACCCGGTCACCGCCAGCACGGCCAGCGCGCAGACGGCGAGCACCCTCCTGCGGGCGAAGGCGGCGAGCAGCAGCCCGAGCCCGGCGGGGACGAGCAGCCACGGCAGGAACGCGAGGAGCTGCGTCACCGGCGTGATGGCGTCCGCGTCGGCTGCGCGGCAGCCGACGACGACCGCGACCGCGGCGGTCAGCAGCCCGGCGGACCAGGCGGCGGCTCCCCGCGGGGGCGGGACGGAGGCCGGGCCCGTGGCGGCGCAGGGACCCGGTGCGGCGGCGGGCACAGGGGCGGTCGCGGGTGGCGGCACGGACTTCGGCCCGCCGTCACCGGGGTGCCGCACGTCTCCCGCAGGCGGTCGCTCGCGTGCCTGCGGGTCGGTGCCGGCCGGGGAGTCCGGCTCGCCGTGCTCGGCGCTCCGGTCACCGGTGCCGTGCTGCAAAGGGTCCATGACGGTGGAACGGACGAAGCGGGTGAAGGGTTCTGCCGGGTCGTGCGGCGAGCCGGCGGACCTCACCGGTCACGGCACCGGCGTCAGTGCCGCAGCGCGCGCTCGACCACGGCCTGCGGCGTGCCCGACAGCTCGCGGTTGCTGGTCGCCTGGGCCGACTTGGTGCCGCCCGCCGGGACGTCGTCGATGCTGACGACGACGGCGTCGAGCAGATTGCCGTCCGCATCCTTGTAGTTGACCTGGATCGTGTAGTCCGCCGTCTTGCTCGCGCTGTTGGTCGCGGTGATCTCGGAGACGGCGCGGTCGTTCTTGTTCTCGGTGGGACCGGCCTTCACATCCGCCTTGGCGTCGATGCCGCCTTGGATGTCCGCCAGCTGGGCGGTGGCGGAGGCGATGAGGTCGCTCGCCTTGGACGCCGCGGACTTGGGTGTCTCCTCGGTGTCCGAGCAGCCGGTGAGCGCCGCCGCGATCAGTGCGGCGGCGATGAGTGCGTTGCGGGGGCCACGAGTGCCTCGGGGCGTTCTCATACGGCCCAGGGTGCGCCGGGGCAGCGCAATCGGCCACTCGGTGCGTCCGTCCGGGAAGGCGGTGGGCGGGCCCTCACTCGGACGGCTGTGCCGGCAACGTCGCCGGTGCTCCTGCCTTCGCCGTCAGTCCTCGTTCCGGACGGGTGCGAGCTTGCGCAGCGCGTCGATCAGGAGCTCGACGCCGAACGCGAACTCCGCGTCGTGGTCGGTGACCGCGAGGATCGGCGCGACCTTCGCGACCGCGGGGAAGCCGGAGTCCGCGAAGTAGGCCGCCCTGGTGCTTTCCACCTCCGCACGGTCGCGGTCCTGGGACGGCGGTGACGTATGGATCTCCCGCAGCAGCGAGCCGACCTGGAAGGAGACGAACAGCCGCAGTGCGTGCACGGCGGTGGCCTCGTCGAAGCCGTGGTCGAGCATCATGGCGAGCATGGTGTCCACCGGTGCCAGCGCGGTGGGCGTGGACAGCTGGCGCATCAGGACCAGTTCACCGGCGCGCGGATGACGCATGGCCGCCTGGCGGAAGGCGTAGGCGAGGGTGCGGATGCCCTCCTCCCAGCCACCGGGCATCCGGTGCGGCATGTGCATGCGGTCGGTGATGTACTGGGTGACTCCGTCGAGGATGTCCGCCTTGCTCTGCACGTGGTTGTAGAGCGACATCGCCTGCACACCGAGTCCGGCCGCGATGCGTCGCATGGACAGTGCGTCCACGCCCTCCTCGTCGATGATCACCAGTGCCGCCCCGACGATCCGCTCCCGGGTCAACGGTTCGCGGGGTGGGGGAAGTTCACGTCCTGAACCCTGGGCCATGGTGGTGGCTCCTCTTTCGGGTGGCTACGCGCGGTAACGCTTGACGGCTTACAGCGTAAGTGCTTCTCTCCTGTCTCGTACTTACGGTGTAAGTGGCGCGCCTGCGCGGAGGCACCGCGATATGCGCGCGTCCACGTCAGCACGGCAACCATCGTCTCTCAGCCCGGCCCCTCGCCGGGTCTCCCCCCGGCCGCAGGAGACCCACATGTCCGTGCGCACCACCGCCATCCCGCAGCGGAGCTCGGCTCAGACCGTGCATCATCTGGACTGCGCACCGATGCGTCCCTTCGGTGGCATCCCCCTCGTCTCGCACTGCCTCCTGATCCCGACCGCCAGCGGTCTCGTCCTCGTGGACACCGGTCTGGGCGCGGCCGACGTGTCCGACCCGCGGCGGCTCGGAGGGCTGTTCCGCCATACGATGCGGCCCGAGCTCGATCTCTCGCGTACGGCCGTCCACCAGGTGAGGGCGCTCGGCTACGACCCCTACGACGTGCGGGACATCGTCCTGACCCATCTCGACATGGACAACGCGGGTGGCCTGGCGGACTTTCCGCACGCCCGGGTGCACGTCATGGCCGACGAGTACCGGTCGGCGATGCGCCGCGACACCCGGCTCGAGGCGAGCCGCTATCTCCCCGCCCAGTGGGCGCACGGTGTCGACTGGCTCGTCCACGACTCCGCCGACTACGCCTGGTTCGGCTTCCCCGCGTCCCGGGTGCTGCGCGCCCCCGACATCCTGCTGATCCCCCTGCCCGGTCACACCCGCGGCCACAGCGCGGTCGCCGTACAGCAGGCGGGCCGCTGGCTGCTGCACGCCGGCGACGCCTACGTCTTCCACGGCGAGACCGACCTCAGGCGTCCACGCTGCCCCCGCCCGCTCGCCCTGCACCAGCGGATGGCCGCCGACGACCACCGGCTGAGGCTGGATCAGCTGGAGCGGCTGATCCAGCTGCGCCGGGCCCATCCGCGGCTGATCCGCATCTTCTCGTCGCGCGACGCACACGAGTTCGACCTGCTGTCGAGCGGAGTCTGAGGCCCTGGGACCCTCCTGCCGGTCATGGCACGGGCCGTGCGACGGGCCTGAGCGACCGTCATGAGCGGCCGAGGTGCCGCTCGATCGCCTGCCGTGCCGCTTCGAGAACGGCGGCGCGGCCGGCAGGCGGGCCCGCGCGATGCGGCGCGGCCTCGCCCGGCGCGGGCGCCGCGTCGGGCGCCCGGTCGGCCGCGTCCTCGATCAGCGCAGCGGGCCCGTCGTCGCCGAGCCGCCGCAGCAGCCCGGCGAGGTTGCGCAGGGTGGTCCACAGATGGGTCCAGTTGCCGGTACGCGCGAAGTAGTCGATGACCTCGCGATAGCCGGCCAGCGCCTCGTCGACACGGCCCGCGCGGGCCCGCAGCGACAGCAGTCCCACGGTCGCGACACCGACGAGGAACGTGGCGCCCGCCGCACGGGCCAGTTCGATCGCACGCAGATAGTGCCGCTCGGCCTGCTCGCAGCGGTCGTCGAGGCTCTCGATCTCCCCGGCGACATAGGCGGCCCACGAGCGCATCGAAGGCGACACCGCTTCGGCCAGGGCCCGGTCGTTCAGGCCTCGTGCCGCTTCCGTATCCCCCGCGTAGGCCGTCGCGAGGGCGGCGATCCCGAAGGACTCGCGGCGTGGGCCGGCCAGCGCCGCCGCGGCGATGGCGTGCTCGACCACGTCGTCGTACGCGCCCCGCGCCAGGTCGGCCACCGCGAGCACCATCAGACAGCGCCAGAGTGTCTCGGGCTCCGCGCCGTCGCCCGCCTGCTCAAGACCGCTGCGCGCGAGCCGGTCGGCCGTACGGTGGTCCCCGCCGTGGTAGGCGGCCTCCGCCGCCGTACCCAGCACGGCCGCGGCACGCGGGTGTCCGGCGACGGCCGGATCGTCGGCCAGCTCACGCGCCCAGTCCCGCAGCTCGACGAGGTCGCGGTAGGCGATCGCGTCGAACAGCCCGGCCACCATCGACGCCGCGCCGTCCAGCGAACCCCGGCTCCGGGCCAGCCGCCATGCGGCCCGCAGGTTCGGCAGCTCCAGGCGCAGCACCGCGTCGGCCTCCGGCTCCCGCTCGGAGCTCATGGCGGTGTCGATCCACGCGATCAGCTCGACGGCCCAGCGCTGCATACGGCCGGCCGCGTCCGCCTCCTCGCCGTCCGCCGCGAGCCGGTCAAGACCGAAGGCGCGCAGCGTGTCCAGCATGCGGTAGCGGGTGCCGCCGTCGAACGACGCCTCGATCATGGACGCGTCGACGAGCCGGGCCAGTGTGCTCCCGGGATCGCCCCGAAGGCCCAGCTCGTCCGCGAGCCGCTCGGCGGTGCCGAGGCCGACACCGTCGGCGAACACCGACAGCTGCCGGAACAGCCGCTGCTCGTCCTCCGACAGGAGCCGGTACGACCACTCGACGGTGGCGCGCAGGGTCCGGTGCCGGGCGTCCGTGCCCGTCGTGCCGCCCCCGAGCAGATCGAGCGAGCGGTCGAGACGGGCTCGCAGATCGCCGAGCGAGAACGTGGACAGCCTTCCCGCCGCGAGCTCGATGGCCAGGGGCATCCCGTCGAGCCTGGTCACGATCTCGGCCACGGCACCCAGCTCCGCCCGCGTCGGCGGGGGACCGCGCCTGACCCGGCCCGCCCGGTCGAGGAAGAGCGCCACGGACGGGGACCGCGAGGGGTCCTGACCGGGCTGCGGCAGCGGCAGCGGGCTCAGCCGCGAGACGTGCTCGGCCGGCAGCCCGAGCGGCTCACGGCTGGTGGCCAGCAGATGGAGTCCCGGGCACGAGGCGAGGAGCACGTCCGCGGTGTCGCGGACGCCGTCGAGCAGATGCTCACAGTTGTCGATCACCAGCAGTCCTGGCCGGTCGGCCAGCACGGCCGCGCAGGCGGTGAGGACGTCCCCCCGGTCGACCTTGAGATTGAGGGCCGCCGCCAGTGCGTGCGGGATGGCGGTGGCCGCGGTGACCGGTGCGAGCGGCAGCACCGTCGCCGTACCGCTCTGGCGCGCGACCTCCTCGGCCACCCTGGTCTTGCCGACACCACCCGGACCGACGATCGTGACCAGCCGTCCGCCCGCCAGCAGCCGGTGCACGGCGGCGATCTGCGCGTCCCGGCCGACCAGCCGCGTGACCGGCGGGGCGGACGCCTCGGACGGTCCGGCCGCGGCACCGCCCGAACCGCCGATGATCTCGCGTTCCAGCGCGTCCAGCGCGGGTGAGGGGTCGAGACCGGTCTCGTCGACGAGACGGTGCCGGTAGTCCCGGCCGATGCGCAACGCCTCCGGCGCCTGCCCGGCCGCAGCCAGGGCCCGCATGTGCAGCAGGACCGCGGGTTCCCGCAGCCGGTCGGCGGCCGACGACGCGGCCGCGAGGCCCAGGACCCCTTCGGCGCGTCCCGCGGCCACGGCGGCGCCGATCAGCGCGTCGGTGACCTCGTGGCGCAGCTGCGCGTACTCCTCGACGGCGGCGGCGACGGGCACGACGTCCATGAGATCCGCCAGCACCGGTCCCCGCCACAGCCCGTGTGCCTCCCGCAGCAGCGCGAGCGCCGCCGCCGGGTCCCGCCGCGCCGTCGTACGCGCCGTCGCGAGCAGCGCCCGCGCCTCGGCCACGTCGAGTTCCTCGCGCCCCAGTGCGAGCCGGTAGCCGTCGTGAGCCGTCTCGAGCCGGACGGCAGCGGGCCCGAGGTGCCCCCGCAGCCGGGACACATGGTTGTGCAGCGCCTGACGTCCCGATTCCGGCACCTGCGACGGCCACAGGGCGTCCAGCAGCCGGTCGGCCGTCACGATCCGGCCCTCGGCGAGCGCCAGCAGTGCGAGCACCGCGCGCCGCTTCGGCCCCGGTACGTCCACGGGGGTCCCGCCGACCAGCAGCCGCAGCGGCCCGAGCACCTCCACCCGGACCGGCGGCGGTCGCCCTGCTGCCATGGCACTCCTCGTGTCGAGCATGTCCGGTGACATGGACGAACGCGGCCCTGTTAGCACGACGATAGCCCGTGCGAGGGCGGTGAAAGGCGGCACGACGAGCGTGGCATCCATGACCGGCGAGCACGAGCCGGCCGAGCGAAAAGGAGAAGGAGATGGACCACGCGAAGGTTTCGGAGTTCCTCGGGCGGTTCGTGGCGGACGCCGGGGCGGCCGGTGCCGCGGGCTCGGTGGTGATCGGTCACCGGCTGGGCCTCTACCGTGCGCTGGCACAGGGCCCCGCGACGCCCGAGCGGTTCGCAGAGCGCACCGGCTGCCACCCGCGCTATCTCACCGAGTGGCTGCGCGGCCAGGCCGCGGGCGGGTACGTGTCCTACGAGCCGGCCACGGGCGAGTTCTCGCTGACCGAGGAGCAGGCGTTCTGCCTGGCCGACCCGGACGGCCCCAATCTGCCGGCCGCGTTCCTCGTCGTGCTGGGATACCTGCGAGCCGAACCGCGGATCACCGAGGCGTTCCGCACCGGGGAGGGGGTCCCCTGGCACGAGCACCACGAGGACGTCTTCACCGGCTGCGACGCGTTCTACCGTCCCGGCTATGTGGCCGAACTGGTGCCCAGCTGGATCCCGGCGCTCGAGGGGGTCGACGCGAGGCTGATCGCGGGGGCGCGGGTGGCGGACATCGGCTGCGGGCTCGGCACCTCGTCCCTGCTGGTCGCCGAGGCCTATCCGCGCACCACGGTCACCGGCGTCGACTACCACGCGGAGTCGGTCGAGCTGGCGCGCAAGAAGGTCGCGGAGGCCGGGTTCGCCGACCGGGTCTCCTTCGAGGTGGGGACCGCGCAGGACTTCTCCGCCGCGGACCTGGACCTGGTGATGATGTTCGACTGCCTGCACGACATGGGGGACCCGCTCGGCGCCGCCCGGCGGATCAGGAAGGCGCTGGCCCCGGACGGCACCTGGCTGCTGGTGGAGCCCAACGCCTCCGACGACCTCGAGGAGAACCTCAACCCGGTCGGCCGGCTGTACTACAGCGGCTCCACGTTCCTCTGCGTGCCCAACAGCCTCTCCCAGCAGGGCGGCTACGCCCTCGGAGCACAGGCCGGGGAGGGCGCCGTCCGCCAGATCGCCGCCGACGCCGGTTTCACCCGGTTCCGTCGGGCCGCGCAGACGCCGTTCAACCTGGTCTACGAGATCCGGCCGTAGGGCGGGCGTGGCGGCGTGCGCGGCAGACGCGCGCGGGGCGTCGAGTGGCCCCGCCGGGTCCGTACGGGGTACGGACCCGGCGGGGCCGTGGCCTTCCCGGTGGGTGCTGTCGTCCGGGCGGTGGCCGGTCAGGCGGTCAGACGGTCTTGGCGGTGCGCTGCTGCGACTTGTCGTGGGCCAGTGCCCAGATGACGAAGATCGAGATCGCCATGGAGCAGATCGCCCAGATCGGCTGGTAGGGCAGGAACAGGAACTGCGCGATGATGTTCAGCGACGCCAGAGCGATACCGGTGACCTTGGCCCACTCGGCGTTCTTGAGGATCCCCCAGCCCGTGACGGCGAGGATGACTCCGAGGATCAGGTGGATCCAGCCCCAGCCCGTGAGGTTGAAGGCGTAGATGTAGCCGCCGACGCGGGTGTAGACCGTGTCCTCGGCGATCGCGGCGATTCCCTCGATGATGTCGATGATGCCGACCACCGTCAGCAGGACACCGGCGAAGAGTGTGCCGCCGCCCGCCCAGGCGTCCTTGGTGCTCGGCCCGGGGTCGCGCGGGGCCGTCTGGTTCTGGGGTGCTGTGTTCTGGCTCATGGCGCCAGCATGCGGTGAATGGGGTAAATCGGATATTCCGATTGAGCCATTCGGGGGATGTGTCGTTCCACTTGCCACGTCCGCCGTCCGGGTGTCCGCTGGTGGGTGAACCGGCGGACGCCGGGACGGGCAACGGACAGGGACGGAGCGGGGGACGGAGCGGGGGACGGAGCGGAAGGAGCACTGCCATGGCCGCACATGCAGCGGTGCCGGCGCGGCACCACGGCACTCTCGGATGGGCGCTGCCTCTCACCATCGGGGTCGTCTACGGCTTCTATACGTCCTTCATGGCGCGCGAGGCGGGTGAGTCCGTCGGTGGGCAGCTGGTGATCGGCTTCGTCTCCGGTGCGGTGCTCGCCGCACTGTGCTTCGTACTCGGCCGCTACCAGAGCGCACTGCCGCGTGAGCTGCGCGCGGGGGCGTACGCGGCGCTCATGGGCATCGCCGTCGGCTATCTCTACAGCCTGAGCGGGCGCAGCATCCTCACCGTGATCGCGCTGGCCCTGGCTCTCGCGGTCGCCACGCTCATCGTCACGTTCTACTTCTTCTACACGCACGAGGACTGATCGCGTACCTCCCGTCACGACCGCCGCCGCGCGGCGCCGGACCGGATCCGGCCCCGCGCGGCGGACGTGCGAGAACCCTGGCCCCGGCGGGTTTCCCGTGGTGAAGTGACGGGATTCGGTCAGCAGCGGTGAGTTTTTGCCACGGCGCCGGTCTGAACCCCCGGAAAGGCGTTGTGTGCGGTCCGCCGCAGCCAGGAACCGAAGGGACCGAAGGAACGACGATGAGTACAGATCTGGCCATCGAGACATCAGGCCTGGTGAAGACTTTCGGGGAGAACCGGGCCGTCGACGGCGTCGACCTCCGGGTGCCCGCGGGCACCGTCTACGGCCTCCTCGGGCCGAACGGCGCAGGCAAGACCACCACCGTGAAGGTGCTGGCCACCCTCCTCAGACCGGACGGGGGCCAGGCGCGCGTCTTCGGCAGGGACGTGGTCGCGGACGCGGACGCGGTACGCGGCCGGGTCAGCCTCACGGGGCAGTACGCGTCGGTGGACGAGGACCTGACCGGCACCGAGAACCTCCTGCTGCTCGCCAGGCTGCTCGGCCACGGCAGAGCAGCCGCCCGCGAGCGGGCCGCGCAGCTGCTGGACGCCTTCGGGCTGTCGGATGCCGCGAACCGCCAGGTGAAGCACTACTCGGGGGGCATGCGGCGCCGTATCGACATCGCCGCGTCCATCCTCAACACCCCGGACCTGCTCTTCCTCGACGAGCCGACGACCGGCCTCGACCCGCGCAGCCGCAATCAGGTGTGGGACATCGTCAGGGCGGTCGTCTCCCAGGGCACCACGGTGCTGCTCACCACGCAGTATCTGGACGAGGCCGACCAGCTGGCGTCCCGGATCGCCGTCATCGACCACGGCCGGGTGATCGCCGAGGGCACCAAGGGCGAGCTGAAGGCTTCCGTCGGCGCCGGCGCCGTCCATCTGCGGCTGCGCGACGCCGACCGCCGTGCGGAGGCCGAGCGCATCCTCGCCGTCGCGCTGAACGCGTCCGTGCAGCTCGAGCCCGACCCGCTGGCCCTCACGGCCCGCGTCGACGGCCACGGCACCGAGCTGGGCGCGGCCGAGCAGGCCGCGCGTGCCCTGTCCGAACTGGCCAGGGCCGGCATCACCGTCGACACCTTCGCACTGGGCCAGCCCAGTCTGGACGAGGTCTTCCTCGCCCTCACCGACACGAAGACCGCCACCGCGGCGGAGCCCAAGGGGGCCATCGCATGAGCACCGTCGCCACCAAGGACGCCGTCGACCTCACCCTCGTCGCGCCGAAGACCGAGGACCTGGCCGCCCTCCTCGTCGCCGGTTCCCGTCCACCGCGGCCGGGCGCCCTGTCCGCGTCGCTCACCTTCGGCTGGCGGGCCATGCTCAAGATCAAGCATGTGCCCGAGCAGCTCTTCGACGTCACGGCCTTCCCGATCATGATGGTGCTGATGTACACGTACCTCTTCGGAGGGGCGCTGGCCGGCTCGGCCGACGCGTACATCCAGTTCCTGCTCCCCGGCATCCTGGTGATGAGCGTCGTGATGATCACGATGTACACGGGGGTCGCGGTCAACACCGATATCGAGAAGGGCGTCTTCGACCGCTTCCGCACCCTGCCGATCTGGCGACCCGCGCCGATGGTCGGCTACCTGCTGGGCGATGTCGTCCGCTACTTCATGGCCTCGGTGGTGATGCTCACCGTGGGCATGGCCATCGGCTACCGGCCGGACGGCGGAGTGAGCGGCATCCTGCTCGGCGTCGCGCTGCTGATGCTCTTCTCGTTCTCCTTCTCCTGGATCTGGACGATGTTCGGGCTCATGCTGCGTACCGAGAAGTCGGTCATGGGCGTCAGCATGATGGTGATCTTCCCGCTGACCTTCCTGAGCAATGTCTTCGTCGACCCGAGGACCATGCCGGGATGGCTGCAGGCGTTCGTGAACAACAGCCCGGTCACCCATCTCGCGACCGCCGTACGCGAACTGATGGCGGGTCACTGGCCGGCGGCGGACATCGGCTGGACGCTGGGCTGGTCGGTGGTGTTCGTGAGCGTCTTCGGTGCGATCACGATGCGTCTGTACAACCGCAAGTGAGTGATCCGGGCCCGGAGAGGGACCGGCGGTGAGCGTCGTGGGACCGGCGACCCGTCAGTCGAAGCGGAGATCGGCGAGCTGCCGCTCGAACTCGGTCATCCCGTCGGTCCCCGCGTCACCGTCGGTCCCGTCGGTCCCCGCGTCACCGTCGGTCCCGTCGGTCCCGGCGTCACCGGCCGGACGGGCGGCCGCCCGCGCGGCCATCAGAGCGGCCAGCTCCCCTCCGGCCCGCCGGATCCTGGCGGGAAGGCCCTCGGTGTACTCGTCGCCGCCCGAACCCCAGTCCTCCGACGCCGCGTAGACGGCGGTCGGTGCGATGAGCGCCCTCAGATAGGCGAAGAGCGGCCGCAGGGCGTGGTCGAGTACCAGCGAGTGGCGTCCGGTACCGCCGGTCGCCCCGATCAGCACGGGTGTGCCGGTCAGAGCGGTCGGGTCGATCAGATCGAAGAACGACTTGAACAGCCCGCTGTAGGAGGCCGTGAAGACCGGCGTCACGGCGATCAGGCCGTCCGCCGCCGTCACCGCGTCGATCGCCGCCGCCAGCGGGGGCGGCGGAAAGCCGGTGACCAGGTTGTTGGCGATGGGGACGGCCAGGTCGCGCAGCTCGACGACCTCGACCTCCACCTTGCGGTCCTGCTCGGCCAGCTCACGCTGCACGGCCTCGGCCAGCCGGTCCGCGAGGAGCCGCGTCGACGAGGGGCTGCTCAGTCCGGCGGAAACGGCGACGAGCTTCAGCTGCTCCATGGTCAGACCTCCTTGCCGGCGGTGGCAGCGGCGGCGGCGTCAGTGGTGCCGGTGGAGTCGTCGGTGCGGCGGGCGGCGACGGCCGGATGGACGGGCGCCTCAGGCACCCCGGCGGCCCGCAGGTTGGCGAACTCCTTGCGTAGGACCGGCACGACCTCCTCGCCCAGGATGTCGAGCTGCTCCAGCACGGTGTTGAGCGGCAGACCGGCGTGGTCCATGAGGAACAGCTGGCGCTGGTAGTCGCCCACGGCCTCGCGGAATGTCAGGGTCCGCTCGATGACCTGCTGCGGGGAGCCGACGGTCAGCGGGGTCTGCTCGGTGAAGTCCTCCAGGGACGGGCCGTGCCCGTAGACGGGCGCGTTGTCGAAGTACGGGCGGAACTCCCTGACCGCCTCCTGCGAGTTCTTCCGCATGAACACCTGTCCGCCGAGCCCGACGACGGCCTCCTCGGGCGTGCCGTGCCCGTAGTGCGCGAACCGCTTCCGGTAGAGCGCGACCATGCGCTGGGTGTGCTCCATGGGCCAGAAGATGTTGTTGTGGAAGAAGCCGTCGCCGTAGTACGCGGCCTGCTCGGCGATCTCCGGTGAGCGGATGGAGCCGTGCCAGACGAACGGCGGAACGCCGTCCAGCGGGCGCGGGGTGGAGGTGAAGCCCTGCAGCGGGGTGCGGAACCTGCCCTCCCAGTCCACGACGTCCTCCCTCCACAGCTTGTGGAGGAGCGCGTAGTTCTCGACGGCGAGCGGGATGCCCTGGCGGATGTCCTGTCCGAACCAGGGGTAGACCGGTCCGGTGTTGCCGCGCCCCATCATCAGATCGACGCGTCCGTCGGCCAGGTGCTGGAGCATGGCGTAGTCCTCGGCGATCTTCACCGGGTCATTGGTGGTGATCAGCGTCGTGGACGTGGACAGGATGAGGTTCTCGGTGCGCGCCGCGATATGCCCGAGCATGGTCGTCGGCGAGGAGGGCACGAAGGGCGGGTTGTGGTGCTCGCCGGTCGCGAAGACGTCCAGACCGACCTCCTCGGCCTTGAGCGCGATGGCCACCATCGCCTTGATCCGCTCGTTCTCGCTCGGGGTGCGGCCGTTGGTGGGATCGGTGGTCACATCACCGACGGTGAAGATCCCGAACTGCATCGCGCTCGCCTCCAGGGGTTCCAGTTGGTTTAACTTTAAACCGACAGCTGGAACGGAGGCGGCCCAGGATCTATTCCGCCGTACGCTGGAGCGGCCCACCCGCCACCGGAGGAGAGCCCCGCATGAGCGACATCGAGCGCTGGAAGGAGCGCGGCGTCGCCCTGCGCGTCTTCGTCTACGTCTTCGCGACCCACCTCTTCGCCGGCTTCGTGTGGCTCCTCTTCTATGTCGGGGAGCACGCCAAGAAGTGAGCGCGGGCGCGAGTGCGCCTCACAGCTCGCCGGTGTCCAGCTCCAGATCGAAGGGCGCGGGCAGACGCAGCGCGGTCCCGAAGGGGTGTGGCCCCTCGACCCGGGTGTAGCCGAGGTGACCCGGCTCCGAGAAGAGGGTCACGCTGCGCTCGACGCGGTCGACCAGGAGGTAGAGCGGGGCGCCGTACTCGGCGTAGCGGCGGCGCTTGACGACGCGGTCGGTCTCGCCGTTCGACTCGGAGGTGACCTCGACGATCAGCAGGGTCTGATCGGGTACGAGCGCGCCGCCGCCCTTGGCGTCGTCGACATGGACAACGGCGATGTCGGGGATGTACCAGTTGGGAGATCCCGGCAGATCCAGGTTGCCCGAGCCGGTGACGCAGCCCATCTCCCTGGCGCGGGGCTTGATCTGGTCGCGGATGACCTCTGCCGCGACTTCGTGGTCCCACCCCGGTGACACTTGCTCGATGATCCCTTCGACGATCTGGGCACGGTCGCCCCGGATGTTCTGGATGGCGTACTTCAGGGCGCGCTCGGGATCGATGCCCTCGGTGTAATCAGCAGGCGCGGTGGTCATGCGCCTCGCTCCCTCCGGTCGCGGGGTGACGTCACCTGTTCACGTTCCCACACGGCGGCATTCGCGCAGCCCCGCGCACACCGATTGCGAACCCGCTCGGGTGCGGCGGGGAACACCCGTACGATCCCCCGGCCCCGGAACAGTAGAGTTCCCGTCCGTGAGCTCCGACCCCCGCCCGCACCGGCCCCCCGTCACCGTCGCCGGGATCGGCGCCGACGGCTGGGACGGGCTTCCCGAGGCGACCCGCGCCGCCCTCCGCGACGCCGACGTACTGATCGGCGGGGAGCGCCAGCTCGCCCTGATCCCCGACGAGTGCGGAGGCGAACGCGTGCCCTGGCCGTCGCCGCTGCGCCCCGCCGTACCCGGCCTGCTCGCCGCGCACGCCGGCCGCCGGATCGCGGTCCTCGCCAGCGGCGACCCGATGTTCTACGGGATCGGCCGTGCGCTCGCCGATGAGCTCGGCGCGCACGCCCTGCACGTCCTGCCGCACCCTTCGTCCGTCTCGTACGCCTGCGCCCGGCTCGGCTGGCCTCTGGAGGACACCGAGACCGTGACCCTGGTCGGCAGGCCCCTCGCCTCGCTCGCCGCCGCGCTGCACGACGGACGGCGGCTGCTGGTGCTCAGCGCGGGGGCCGCGACACCCGCCGAGATCGCCGCCCTGCTGCGGGAGCGCGGCTACGGGCCCAGCCGGATGCGCGTCCTGGAACAGCTCGGGTCCGCGCGCGAGTCCCACACCGACGGCACCGCCGACGACTGGAAGCACCCGCCGGGCGACCCGCTCAACCTCGTCGCCGTCGAGTGCGTACGTGCGCCGGAGGCCCTGCGGCTGTCGGCCGTGCCCGGACTGCCGGACGGCGCCTACGAGAACGACGGCCAGCTCACCAAGCGCCATGTGCGCGCCGCGACCCTGGCCGTGCTGGCCCCCGCGCCCGGTGAGCTGCTCTGGGACATCGGCGGCGGCTCCGGTTCGATCGCCGTCGAATGGATGCGGACGCACCGCACCTGCCGGGCGATCACGGTCGAGCGGGACGCCGTACGGGCCGAGCGCATCGGCCGCAACGCCGCGTCCCTCGGTGTGCCCGGTCTGCGGGTCGTCACCGCCGCCGCGCCGTCAGGACTGGCCGGGCTCCCCGCGCCGGACGCGGTGTTCATCGGCGGCGGGCTCACCACGCCCGGCCTCCTGGACGCCTGCTGGGACGCCCTCCCCGCCGGCGGACGGCTCGTCGCCAACACCGTGACGCTGGAGTCCGAGGCGCTGCTGACCGAGTGGTACCGGCGCCACGGGGGCGAGCTGGTGCGGCTCGCCGTCGCCCACGCCGTCCCCGTCGGCACCTTCACCGGCTGGCGCCAGGCGATGCCGGTCACCCAGTGGTCCGTCACCAAACCAGGACAACCAGGAGCTGAACCCTCATGACCGTCCACTTCATCGGCGCGGGCCCCGGCGCCGCCGATCTGATCACGGTGCGCGGGGCACGGATGCTCGCGTCGTGCCAGGTCTGCCTGTACGCCGGCTCGCTCGTCCCGCGCGAACTGCTCGCCGAATGCCCGCCCGGTGCGCGTCTCGTCGACACGGCCCGGCTCGACCTGGACCAGATCGTCGCCGAGATCGTCCGCGCCCACGAGGAGGGCCACGACGTGGCCCGGCTGCACTCGGGGGACCCGTCGGTCTTCAGCGCGGTCGCGGAACAGATGCGGCGGCTGGACGCGGCGGGCATTCCGTACGACGTCGTCCCCGGTGTGCCGGCGTTCGCGGCGGCGGCCGCCGCGCTGAAGCGTGAGCTGACCGTCCCGACGGTCGGCCAGACGGTCATCCTGACCCGCATCGCCCAGCAGGCCACGCCCATGCCGCCCGGCGAGGACCTGGCCACCCTCGGCCGCAGCGGCGCGTTGCTCGTGCTTCACCTGGCGGCCCGTTACGTCGACCGCGTGGTGGCGGAGCTGCTGCCGCACTACGGGGCCGACTGCCCCGCGGCGGTCGTCGCGATGGCGAGCAGGCCCGACGAGGTGGTGCTGCGGGGGACGCTGGAGGACATCGCGGAGCAGACGAAGGAGGCGGAGATCACCAAGACGGCGGTGATCATCGTGGGCCGTACGCTGGCCGCGTCGCAGTTCCGCGACAGCCATCTGTACGACCCGGCGCGGGAGCGGCACGTCTGCTGAGCCGCCGGCCGCGGCGGGGGCGCGGACGGTGCGCCGGTCCCCCGGCGCGATGAGCCGCACCGCGGTGCGCCCCGGTCACGCCCCCGTGCCCGTACCGCCCCGTGCCTCCACCCAGGTCAGCGCCTCCTCCACCGTCGACGCCGCCGGCACCCCTTCCGGTACCGGTGGGCGCCGGACCACCACCACGGGGATGCCCGCCTCACGCGCCGCGGTCAGCTTCGGGGCCGTCGCCGCCGCACCGCTGTCCTTGGTCACCAGGACGTCGATGCGGTGGCGGCGCAGGAGTTCGCGTTCGCCGTCGAGAGCGAAGGGGCCCCGGTCGAGGACGACTTCCATGCGGGTGGGGTGCGGGAGCTCCGGTGGGTCGACGGAGCGGACCAGGAACCACAGGTCGTCGAGGTGCGCGAAGGCCGCGAGCCCCATCCGGCCCGTGGTGAGGAAGACCCGTTCGCCCAGCCCGGGCAGCGCCTCGGCCGCCTCCGCCAGGGAGCCTGCGTCACGCCAGTCGTCCCCCTCGGCGGGGACCCAGCCGGGGCGGCGCAGCGCGAGCAGGGGAACATGGGCCTGGTCCGCGGCCCGCGCCGCGGAGAAACTGATCGTCCCGGCGAAAGGATGGGTGGCGTCGATGAGCACGTCCACCTGGTGCTCGCGCAGCCAGGCGGTGAGGCCTTCCGCCCCGCCGAAGCCGCCGATCCGTACCTCGCCCCTGGGCAGCCTCGGCGTCGCGACCCGGCCGGCGAGCGACGTCGTCACCCGCTCCCCGCGCCCGTGCAGCGACTCGGCGAGGGCGCGCGCCTCCGTCGTACCGCCGAGGATCAGGACGTGCACGGGGGGCCTCCATGAGTGAACCGGCGCCCGTGGGCGGACGCAGCGCCCAACTCAAGCACACCGGTCTGCGGCCCGGCTGGACCACCGGTGCCTGCGCGACCGCGGCGACGACCGCCGCGTACACCGCGCTGCTCACCGGCGACTTCCCGGACCCGGTGACGATTTCGCTGCCGAAGGGCCAGACCCCTGCCTTCGCCCTCGCCGCGGAGGAGCTGGCGGACGGGCACGCCATGGCGGGCGTCGTGAAGGACGCCGGCGACGACCCGGACGTCACCCATGGCGCGCTGGTCCGTGCGACGGTGCGGCTCCTGCCGCCCGGCTCCGGTGTGGTCTTCCGCGCCGGGCCCGGCGTCGGCACCGTCACCCGCCCCGGACTGCCGCTCGACGTCGGGGAACCCGCCATCAACCCCGTGCCGCGCCAGATGATGCGCGACCACATCGCGCTCGTCGCCGGGCGCCACGGCGGTACGGGCGACGCGGAGATCACCGTCTCCGTCGACCACGGCGAGGAGATCGCCCGCTCCACCTGGAACCCGCGGCTGGGGATCCTGGGCGGTCTGTCCATCCTGGGCACGACCGGGATCGTCGTCCCGTACTCCTGCTCGGCGTGGATCGACTCGATCCGCCGGGGCGTGGACGTCGCACGGGCGGCGGGCCGTACGCACCTCGCGGGCTGTACGGGCTCGACGTCCGAGAAGACCGTCGTCTCGCTCTACGACCTGCCCGAGGACGCCCTGCTCGACATGGGCGACTTCGCGGGCGCCGTGCTCAAGTACGTCCGCCGGCACCCGGTCGAGCGGCTCACCGTCTGCGGCGGCTTCGCCAAGCTGTCGAAGCTGGCCGCAGGACATCTGGATCTGCACTCGGCCCGCTCGCAGGTCGACAAGGGCTTCCTGGCGGAGCTGGCACGTGCGGGTGGTGCGGACGAGGACCTCGCGGCCCGGGTGGCGTCCGCCAACACCGGCCTCGCCGCACTCCAGTTGTGCGCGGCGCGTGGTGTACCGCTGGGCGACCTGGTGGCCGCGACCGCCCGCGACCAGGCCCTCGGGGTCCTCCGCGGTGCCCCGGTCACGGTCGACGTGGTGTGCATCGACCGCGCGGGGACGGTGGTGGGGCGCTCCTCACCCAAGGGCCCGCGGGACGACTGACCGGCTCGGCGGCAGAGCGCCTTGTCGCCGCGGTCGCCTCGTCCGCGCTCCCTCGCTCGCGGCGCCGGCCGTCCCGCTCGTCCGATCAGCCCTGCGACTCGCTGATGTTGACCATCCAGGGGATGCCGAAACGGTCCGTGCACATACCGAACACATCGCCCCACATCTGCTTCTCCAGGGGCACGGACACCGAGCCGCCCGTCGACAGCTTCTCCCAGTAGCCCCGCAGTTCGGCGTCGTCTTCGCCGCTGAGGCTGACCGAGAAGTTGCTGCCCGGCGTGTGCGGCATTCCGGGCGGGGCGTCGGCGCCCATCAGGGTGAAGCCGCTCGGGGTCTCCAGCATGCCGTGCATGATCTTGTCGGCCTCCGGTGCGCCGGCCTGGCCGCCGGACTCGCCGAAGGTGTGCAGGGCCAGCGTGCCGCCGAAGACCTCCTTGTAGAACTCCATCGCCTGCCGGGCGTCGCCGCCGAAGCTGATGTACGGGTTGAGGCGCGAGACCATGAGAACCAACCTCCACAAGCGGAGTACCAGTCGGATGTCCGCAGACTAACCGCGGCGGTGCGTTGTGGGGGCGTTCCGGGTTGGCGCGCGGGGTGTCCGTCCTCAATCGGCGGACGGCCTTGGGGTGTGCGGTACCGGGTTGGTAACCGGTGTGTCCGTCCTCAATCTCCCCCAGACTCCGTCCGGGGGGACCCCCCAGACGGGCTTGGGGTGCGGGGCTTGCCCGGGGCGTTGTCGGTGAGGTTGGGGGCCTCTGCGGGGCTCGTATGCGACGACGGAATGATTTACGTCGCGCAACCCCGAACCAAGAAGGCACCGCTGTCGTAGCGCGACACCATGGGGGTCCCCCCGGACGAAGTCTGGGGGAGCTTTGGTGTCTCTGCACACGACCCCTCCGAGTCCCCCTGTCCCGGGCACGGCAGGGCGCCGGGGCGGAGCCGTGCCGATCGGCTCGGGCCGCACTCAACGCCCCCGAGGGCGACCGGCCCCCGTCTGCGAGTGAGGGGCCGTGGAGGGGTCGTGTCCGGGACACTAGAGCGTGATTTGTGTTGCGCCCCGACGCAGGCGGTGACTACGCGGCATGGGTAGGGGGCGCGACGTAAATCATGCCGTCCAGGACGCGAGCCCCGGAACGGCACCAACCCCACCGACGCAGCCCCGGACACGCCCACACCCCTGAGCCCGTCCGGCGTTTGAGGACGGACACCCCGGGCGCCCAACCCGGAAAGCGGCCACACCCCAGCCCGTCCGGCGATTGAGGACGGACACACCGGCCCCGCCCACCGCAGAGGGCACAGCGCACCCCGCGCCTCACCCCTCCGGGTACGTGCGCGGCGTCCAGGCGATCCGCTCGCCCGAGCCCCGTACCACCGTCCGCGTCTGCGACGACCCCACCAGCAGCAGCGTCCTCATGTCGACCACCGCCGGGTCCAGTTCGGCGAGCCGGACGATCGTCACGCTCTCCTCCGGGCCGCCGACGTCGCGCGCGACGACGACCGGGGTGTCGGGAGCGCGGTGTTCCAGCAGCAGTTCGCGGGCCTTGGCCACCTGCCAGACGCGGCTGCGGGAGCCGGGGTTGTAGAGGGCGAGGACGAGGTCCGCGGCCGCGGCGGCCGACAGGCGTTCCGCGATGACCTCCCAGGGCTTCAGCCGGTCGGAGAGGGAGATGGTCGCGTAGTCGTGGCCGAGCGGCGCGCCCGCGCGGGCCGCCGCCGCGTTCGCCGCGGTCACACCGGGCAGTACCCGCACGGGCACACCGGCGTACGCCTCCTGGGAAGCGACCTCCAGCACGGCCGTGGCCATCGCGAAGACGCCGGGATCGCCGCCCGACACCACCGCCACCCGGCGCCCGCGCCGCGCGAGGTCCAGAGCGAACTCGGCGCGCTCGGACTCCACCTTGTTGTCGGAGCCGTGCCGGCGCTGCCCGGGGCGTACCGGTACCCGCTCCAGATAGGTCGTGTAGCCCACCAGGTCGTCGGCGGACGCGAGCGCTCCCCTGGTCTCCGGGGTCAGCCACAGCGGTCCGGCGGGGCCGGTGCCCACGACCACGACCTCGCCCTGCGGCCGTGTCTGCGGCCGCACCTCGTCGATACGGCTCGGCAGCACCGCGACCGAGAAGTACGGCACCGATTCCGGGTCCACGTCGGCCAGTCGCTCCGTGCGCTCGCCCTCCATCGTGGCGCGCTCGACGTAGCGTGCGTCGTCGAGCCGTCCCGCCCGCCGCAGCGCGCGGCGCACCGCCGGGAACGTACGCCCCAGCTTCATCACCACCGCCGAGTCGGTCCCGGCGAGACGGGCCGTCAGCTCCTCCTCGGGCAGGGTGCCCGGGATGATCGTCAGGACTTCCTCCGCCTCGCACAACGGCTCCCCGAGCCGTGCCGCCGCCGCGCTCACCGAGGTGACGCCGGGGATGACCTCGGTCGGGTAGCGGTGCGCCAGTCGCTTGTGCATGTGCTGGTACGAGCCGTAGAAGAGCGGGTCGCCCTCCGCGAGGACGGCGACGGTGCGGCCGGCGTCCAGATGTTCCGCGAGCCGCTCCGCGGCCTCTTCGTAGAAGTCGTCGAGCGCGCCCCGGTAGCCGCCGGGGTGGTCGGTGGTCTCGGTGGTGACCGGGTACATCAGGCGCTCTTCGATGTGGTCGGAGCGCAGGTGCTTCGCCACGATCGAGCGGGCGATGGAACGCCCGTGCCGGGCGCAGTGGTACGCCACGACGTCCGCCTCCGCGATGACCTCGACGGCCCGGAGGGTCATCAGGGACGGATCGCCCGGCCCGAGTCCGACTCCGTACAGACGGCCGGTCCGCTGGGTGCTCACTCTGCCTCACTCGCCATCGCGTTGATCGCGGCCGCGGCCATGGCGCTGCCGCCGCGCCGCCCGCGTACCACCAGGTGTTCCAGGCCCGAGGGGTGCGCGGCGAGCGCGTCCTTGGACTCGGCGGCGCCTATGAAGCCGACCGGGACGCCGATGACGGCGGCCGGGCGGGGTGCGCCCTCTTCGATCATCTCGAGGAGCCGGAAGAGCGCGGTCGGCGCGTTGCCGACGGCGACGACAGCCCCGTCGAGACGGTCGCGCCACAGCTCGAGCGCCGCGGCGCTGCGGGTCGTGCCGAGTTCGGCGGCGAGGGCGGGCACCTTCGGTTCGGAGAGCGTGCAGATCACGTCGTTGCCGGCGGGCAGCCGCTTGCGGGTGACACCGCTGGCCACCATCTGCGCGTCGCACAGGATCGGCGCACCGGCGCGCAGGGCCTCACGGGCGCGGGCCACCACCCCGGGCGTGTACGCGAGATCGCGGACCAGGTCGACCATGCCGCAGGCGTGGATCATCCGCACCGCGACCTGGCTGACGTCGGCGGGAAGCGCGGCGAGGTCGGCCTCGGCGCGGATGGTGGCAAAGGACTGGCGGTAGATCTCCGCCCCGTCCTTCTCGTAGTCGAACACGGTCTTCTCGCTCATCTCGTTGTACGGGTACGGGTTGTGGCGACGGTGCGGGCGAGCTCGGCCGGGGACGGTACGGGGACGCCGGCGCCGCCCACGCTCACCCGGTATGTGCCGTCCGTGGTGGCCACGACGTCCACGTAGTCCCCCTGGGGCCGGCCGCAGCGCCGCTCGCAGCCGGACCAGTACACGGGAAGCCCGCGGCCGGGTGCGGGTCTGGCGGCGGAGCGTGCGTCGGCGCGTACGTCGGCGAGCGACTTGGCGCAGCCGGGCCGCCCGGTGCAGGCGCCGACCCCGTACCAGGGGGAGTCGGCGCGGGTGACGAACCCCGCGGCGGCCAGCCGCGCCAGCAGGGCCGCGGCTGCCTCGCGGTCGTCGAAGCCGGGTACGACGATCCCGCGCCAGGGGGTCAGCCGCACCTCGTCCACGGGCAGCGGCAGCAGCGTCCGCAGCTGTGCGGTGGTGAGCCGCCCGAGGGGCGCGGCGACCGACACCGCCGTGCCGCGGGGCCCTTCGGCCAGTCCGGGCTCCGGCCGGACGTGCCCGGTGGGACTCGTGAGTGTGGTGGGGCTATCGGTGCCGACGGGGCCGGGAGCCGGACGCGCTGCCGTGTGCGGCGGGCCGGCCGGCGTGTCCGCCCGCACCCCTGCCCGTGCCAGATGTCTGCCCACGGGCACGTCCTGCCCAGACGGCAGTTCCCGTACGCGCCACGCCCCGGTCCCCGCGGCGTGGGCCGCCTCGAGGAAGGCTCCGGCGGCTGCGAGGGCCGCGCGCGGGGCGTCCTCGGAGGACACACGGAAGGCGCTCCGGCCGATGCGGACGACCGCCGTCCCGCCGGGCTCTGCGAGCAACGTCACATCCGCGCCGAGCTTCGCCACGTCCCCGCGCCCGTCGTCCAGGGCGAACAGGAAGCGGCCGGACAGATCCGCCGCCCAGTCCGCCGCGCACAGCAGCGCGTCCAGCTCCCGGGCCCACAACTGCACGTCCGTGTGCCCCAGTCCGTCCAGCCCGGCCAGCGGTGAGGCCACCACGTTCCGCACCCGCTCATGGGTGTCGGAGGGCAACAGGCCGGCCCGGTGCAGCAGCGCGGCGAGCGGGCCCCCGCAGGCGTCCCCGAGGCCGCGCAGCTCCACATTGCCCCGGGAGGTGATGCTGAGCGATCCGTCCCCCAACTCCTCGGCCGCAGTGGCCAGCGCGGAGAGTTGACGCTCCGTCAAAAGACCGCCGGGGAGCCGGAGTCGGGCCAGCCGCCCGTCCTCCGCGCCATGCAGCCGCAGCGCTCCCGGACAGGCGTCGCCCCGGTCCCGTATGCGAGATTCGCCCGGGTCTGCGGGGCTTGTGGGTGTGGGCGGCATGGCGGCGAGCATACCCACGTCCTTCCAGGTGGCCGCCCTGCAGTCGGGGAACAACCTCTACTATGCAGACGGCATGGGGTCCCAGGACCCCGGGGAGGAAGCCCGGTGGAAATCCGGCGCGGTCCCGCCACTGTGAGCCAGGCCCGAAAAGGCCCGGCGAGTCAGGAACTCCCGCCGACCACGACCACCCGGGGCGCGGAAACCCCGAGGAAGGCCTGCGCACGCGATGACGCACGCGACGATCCTGCTGCTGTCGACCTCCGACACCGACCTGCTCAGCGCCCGCGCCGCCGCGGGTCCGGTCGAGTACCGCTACGCGAACCCCTCCCGGCTTCCCGTCCAGGACGTCCCCGGTCTGCTGGAGGGCACCGACCTCGTCGTCGTACGCCTCCTCGGCGGCCTGCGCGCCTGGCAGGAGGGCCTGGACGTGCTCCTCGCCGCGGACCAGACCCGCCCGGTCGTGGTCCTGACCGGCGAACAGGCCCCCGACGCCCAGCTGATGGAGGCCTCCACCGTCCCCATCGGCATCGCTGCCGAGGCCCACGCCTACCTCGCACACGGCGGCCCGGAGAACCTCGAGCAGCTCGCGCGCTTCCTGTCGGACACGGTCCTGCTCACCGGCCACGGTTTCGAGCCCCCGGCCGCGGCACCCACCTGGGGCCCGCTCGACCGCACCCCGCGGGGTACGGACGGCCCGGCGATCGCCGTGCTCTACTACCGCGCCCACCACATGAGCGGCAACACCGCCTTCGTCGGCGCGCTCTGCGACGCCATCGAGGACGCGGGCGGCCGGGCCCTGCCCCTCTATGTGGCCTCGCTGCGCGCCCCCGAGCCCGAGCTCCTCGACCGACTGCGCGGCGCGGACGCCATCGTCACCACCGTCCTCGCCGCCGGCGGCACCAAGCCGGCCGAGGCCCAGGCGGGCGGGGACGAGGAAGCGTGGGATGCCGGCGCGCTCGCCTCGCTCGACGTGCCCGTGCTGCAGGCGCTCTGCCTGACCGGTTCGCGCAGCACCTGGGAGGAGAACGACGAGGGCCTCTCCCCGCTGGACGCCGCCAGCCAGGTCGCCGTCCCCGAGTTCGACGGACGCCTCATCACCGTCCCGTTCTCCTTCAAGGAGATCGACGAGGACGGCCTCCCCGCCTATGTCGCCGATCCCGAGCGGGCCGCCCGCGTCGCCGGCATCGCCGTCCGCCACGCCCGGCTGCGCCACATCCCCAACGCCGACAAGCGCCTCGCGCTCGTGCTGTCCGCGTACCCGACCAAGCACTCCCGCATCGGCAACGCGGTGGGTCTCGACACCCCGGCCTCCGCCGTCGCCCTGCTGCGCCGACTCGCCGCCGAGGGCTACGACTTCGGCACCGAGGAGATCCCGGGCACGGTCTCCGGCGACGGCGACGAGCTGATCCGGGCGCTCATCGAGGCCGGTGGCCACGACCAGGACTGGCTCACCGAGGAACAGCTCGCCCGCAATCCGGTCCGTATCCCCGCCGCCGACTACAAGCGCTGGTACGCGACCCTGCCCGCCGAACTGCGCGAGCAGGTCGAACGGCACTGGGGCCCGGCACCCGGTGAGATGTTCCTGGACCGCTCCCGCAATCCCGAGGGCGACATCGTGCTCGCCGCCCTGCGCCGCGGGAACCTGCTGATCGTCATCCAGCCGCCGCGCGGCTTCGGCGAGAACCCCATCGCGATCTACCACGACCCCGATCTGCCGCCGTCGCACCACTATCTGGCCGCCTACCGCTGGATCGCGGCCCGGCAGGACGACGGTGGCTTCGGCGCCGACGCGATGATCCACCTCGGCAAGCACGGCAATCTGGAGTGGCTGCCCGGCAAGAACGCGGGCCTGTCCGCGGCCTGCGCCCCCGACGCCGCGCTCGGCGACCTGCCGCTGGTCTACCCGTTCCTGGTCAACGACCCGGGCGAGGGCACCCAGGCCAAGCGCCGGGTCCACGCCACCCTCATCGACCACCTCGTCCCGCCGATGGCCCGCGCCGACTCCTACGGCGACATCGCGCGCCTGGAGCAGCTGCTCGACGAGTACGCGCAGATCTCCTCGATGGACCCGGCGAAGCTCCCGGCCATCCGCGCCCAGATCTGGACCCTGATCCAGGCCGCCAGGCTCGACCACGACCTCGGTATGGACGAGCGGCCCGAGGACGACGGCTTCGACGACTTCCTGCTCCACGTCGACGGCTGGCTGTGCGAGGTCAAGGACGCCCAGATCCGCGACGGTCTGCATGTGCTGGGCGGTGCGCCCACCGGAGCCGAGCGGGTCAACCTGGTCCTGTCGATCCTGCGCGCCCGTCAGATCTGGGGCGGTACGACCGCGCTGCCCGGACTGCGCGAGGCACTCGGCCTGGACGAGTCCGCCGCGACGCGCACCACTGCCGACGAGGCCGAGGCCCGGGCCCGCGCCCTGGTCGAGGCCATGGAGGAGGCCGGCTGGGACCCGGCCGCGGTGGACTCCGTCGCCGGGGGACACGGCCAGGCGGTCGCCGACATCCTGCGCTTCGCCGCGCGCGAGGTCGTGCCGCGGCTCGCCGCCACGACCGATGAGCTCGACCACGCCGTCCACGCGCTGAACGGCGGCTTCGTTCCGGCGGGCCCGTCCGGCTCGCCGCTGCGCGGCCTGGTCAACGTGCTGCCGACGGGCCGCAACTTCTACTCCGTCGACCCCAAGGCCGTCCCCTCGCGCCTCGCCTGGGAGACCGGCCAGGCCCTCGCCGATTCGCTGCTCACGCGCTACCGCGCGGACAACGGCGAGTGGCCCACCTCCGTCGGTCTCTCCCTGTGGGGGACGAGCGCGATGCGCACCGCGGGCGACGACGTCGCCGAGGCCCTGGCGCTGCTCGGCATCCGCCCCGTCTGGGACGACGCCTCGCGCCGGGTCACCGGTCTCGAGCCCGTACCCGCCGACGAGCTGGGCCGCCCGCGTATCGATGTGACCCTGCGCATCTCCGGCTTCTTCCGGGACGCCTTCCCGCACGTCATCGGACTGCTCGACGACGCGGTGCGGCTCGCGGCGTCGCTGGACGAGCCCGCCGACGTCAACCACGTACGGGCACACGCCCAGGCGGACCTGGCCGAGCACGGGGACGAGCGCCGCGCCACCACGCGGATCTTCGGCTCCCGGCCCGGCACCTACGGCGCCGGCCTGCTCCAGCTCATCGACTCCCGCGACTGGCGCACCGACGCCGACCTCGCCGAGGTCTACACGGTGTGGGGCGGCTACGCCTACGGCCGCGGTCTCGAAGGCCGCCCGGCACGCGAGGAGATGGAGACGGCCTACAAGCGGATCGCGGTCGCGGCCAAGAACACCGACACCCGCGAGCACGACATCGCCGACTCCGACGACTACTTCCAGTACCACGGCGGCATGGTCGCCACCGTCCGCGCGTTGCGCGGCACGGCCCCCGAGGCGTACATCGGCGACTCGACCCGTCCCGAGACGGTCCGCACCCGCACGCTCGTCGAGGAGACCTCCCGGGTCTTCCGCGCCCGCGTGGTCAACCCCAAGTGGATCGAGGCGATGCGCCGCCACGGCTACAAGGGTGCCTTCGAGCTCGCCGCGACCGTGGACTACCTGTTCGGGTACGACGCCACGACCGGGGTCGTCGCCGACTGGATGTACGACAAGCTCACCGAGACCTACGTCCTGGACCCGGAGAACCGCGAGTTCCTCCAGCAGGCCAACCCCTGGGCGCTGCACGGCATCGCCGAGCGGCTGTTGGAGGCGGAGTCCCGGGGGATGTGGGAGAAGCCGGATCCCGCGGTCGTCGAGGCGCTGCGGCAGGTGTTCCTGGAGACCGAGAGCGACCTCGAGGGCGACGACGACGGCGAAGACGGCGGCAAGTAAGGACGGCAGCCCGCACACGGGTGCGTACGGGCCGGGCCGGGATGGGCCCGTCCCTTACGCACCCGTGTGCGGAACTCACAGCTCCTTGCCGAGGTACACGTCCGCGTGCCCCCCCGGCATGCCCTCGATGCGGTGGATCTCCGCATAGCCGAGCCGCTCGTAGAACGGCGGCGCCTGAAAGGTGTACGAGGACAGGTACATCCGGGTGCAGCCCCGCGCACGGGCCTCCTCCTCGGCGGCGTGCAGCAGCTTGCTGCCCCAGCCGCCGTGCCGGTGGCCGGCGTCGACCCAGAGCATGTCGACGAAGCCGCACTCGCCCCAGGTCCAGCCGGTCAGACCGCCGATCAGCTCACCGTCGTCCCCCGTGGCGCGCACCGAGAACTCACTGGTGTCCGCGCCGCTCGCGCGTGCGTTGAAGTCGGTGAGCTCCTCGTCGAGGCGCTCGCAGAGTGCGTCGTCCTCTCCACCCACATACACGTTCATCCACCGAAGGTACTGCCGTGGTGACCCGTCGACGTAAGGAATTCGTCACCGGCCGAAACCTCCGCCGCGGCCCCCGGCCGGGCTTCAATGGGAGCCATGAAGATGTCTGTGCTGAAGAAGCCGGTGGTCAGGGTCGTTCTGGCGGCGGTCGCCGTGGTTCTGGCCTTCGGGGCGTACTGGCTCGAGCCGTGGAAGCTGTTCGTCGACCAGACCGTGCGGGAGGCGCTTCCGCAGACCGTGCCCTCGGCCCCGAAGGGCTCGTCGCCCGCCGACCCGGCATCGCCGGCCGGTATCAAAGAGCTCGCCACGGGCACCTTCATCAGCCATGAGCACGCCACCGAGGGCAAGGTCAGGATCGTCGAGCTCCCCGACGGCAGCCGGGTGCTCCGGCTCGAGGGCCTCGACACCAGCAACGGGCCCGACCTGCGCGTCTGGCTGACCGACGCACCGGTCAAGGAGGGCGTGGCCGGCTGGCGCGTCTTCGATGACGGCGCCCATGTCAGCCTCGGCAAGCTCAAGGGCAACAAGGGCGACCAGAACTACACGCTGCCCGCCGACGTCGATCTGTCGAAGTACTCGAGCGTCAGCATCTGGTGCGACCGTTTCGACGTCTCCTTCGGTGCCGCGAAGCTGTCGCGCTGAGGCTCCGCTCACCGCAGGGGCGCCTCCGGCCTGCGCCCCTGCGGCTCCCGCAGGCCGCGTAGCCTGGGAGGACGATGAACACGTTCACCACGTCATGGGGCGACCTCGGGCTCACCCGCTTCCCCGAGGACCCCCGTGACCAGCTCCGCGCCTGGGACGCCTCCGACGAGTACCTGCTGCGTCACCTCGCGGACCTCACGGCCCCCGGCGAGCACCCGGCGTCCGGCGGCGACGCCGCCCATGCCGCCCACGAGCCTCACGGGAAGGTGGCCCTCGCCGGCACCGTCGTCGCCCTGGGCGACCGCTGGGGCGCCCTGACCACCGCGCTCGCCGCGCACCGGCCGGTGCAGATCACCGACTCGTATCTGACCCAGCAGGCGACCCGCGCCAATCTCGCCCGCAACCGCACCGCCGCCGAGGCCGCCGCCGTACGGCTGCTGTCGACGCAGGACGCGCCCCCGGACCGGATCGACGTGCTGCTCGTGCGCGTGCCCAAGAGCCTCGCCCTGCTCGAGGACCAGCTGCAGCGCCTCGCGCCGCGTCTGCACGCGGACACCCTCGTCGTCGGCGCGGGCATGGTCACCGAGATCCACACCTCCACGCTGAAACTGTTCGAGCGGCTCGTCGGCCCGACCAGGACCTCGCTCGCGGTGAGGAAAGCACGGCTGATCTTCTGCACCCCCGACCCGGCGCTGCTGGCCGCCGGCCCCGGCGAGGCCTGGCCGCGGGGCTATGCGCTGCCCGCGGACATCGGCGTGATGTCCGGCCGCCCCGTGACCAACCACGCGGGCATCTTCTGCGCCGAGCGTCTCGACATCGGCACCCGTTTCTTCCTGCAGCACCTCCCCGGCCGCCGCGGCCCGGTCCGGGTCGTCGACCTGGGCTGCGGCAACGGCGTCGTCGGTACGGCGACGGCGGTGGCCAACCCCGAGGCCGAGGTGGTCTTCACGGACGAGTCGTTCCAGGCCGTGGCCTCCGCCGAAGCCACCTTCCGGGCCAACACCGGCCCGGACGCCAAGGCCGAGTTCCTCGTGGGTGACGGGCTCTCGGACATGGAGCGCGCGTCGGTGGACCTCGTCCTGAACAATCCGCCGTTCCACACCCACCGCGCCCTGACCGACAGCACCTCCCGGCGCATGTTCACCGGCGCCAGGGCGGCACTGCGCCCCGGCGGTGAACTGTGGGTGGTCGGCAACCGCCATCTCGGCTACCACGTCAGTCTGCGCCGCATCTTCGGCAACTGCGAGACCGTCGCGGGCAATCCCAAGTTCGTGGTCCTGCGCGCGGTGAAGCGGCGCTGACCCGACCCGGGACGGTCCCGGCGCCGCCCCGGCTCACCCGATAGGTAGACCGTGAGCCCCTGTGCCTCGCGCGCCCCGCGCTTTTGCTCCGTGCAATGCGGCAGTACGGGATATTGGGTACATGACGGAGCACAAGGGCCGTTGGGAACGGCAGAAGCTGATTCCGGCAAGCCGGAGGGAACCGGGCGAGCGGCCCGAGGAGCCCATCTACGCGTCATTGCTGGCCCAGTGGTCAGCCCAGGGCAGGACCGTCCCCGGCGTCCCCGACCGTGAATGGACCGCTGTCGTCTCGCGGTCCTGCTGGCCGCGCTGGTAGTGCGGGCCATTCGGGTGAATACGGGAAACCAAAACCCGAATGCCGAGTTGAACCGACGCGCGGACAAGCTTGTGAGCCCGTAAAGCGGAGCTCCTGACGGGGGCTTCTGTGAGGGTCGGTGAGCAAGCCAGGAGAGAATCCGGCGTCATTGAGCAAAGCGGAAGTGAATGGGGGAACCTCCCGGGCAGGGCTTTGGCGGGGCAGACGTGTGGAATTGAAGGGTCCGGGGTTTCCTCGTCGGTATCCGCTCGTTGGTAGTGCGTCGATGGCATTGCCACGGCATCCACACGATCCAAGGACAAGGAATCCCCATGAAGTACAGAAAGACCGCGGCGTTCTTCGCAGGCACCGTGCTGGCGATGGGAATGGCCACCCCGGCCCTCGCGGACTCCGGCGCCCTGGGCGCGGCGACCGGCTCTCCGGGTGTGCTGTCCGGAAACGTCGTCCAGCTGCCCCTGCACGTGCCGCTGAACGTGTGCGGCAACTCCGTGGGCCTCGTCGGCCTGCTGAACCCGGCCATGGGCAACGCCTGCGTGAACGGCTGACGAAAGTGCTCGTCAAGCGACCCTGAAGGGTCGTGATCCGCCGGTCCCGGGACATGCCCGCCGGGCATGTCCCGGGACCGGCCCTCGAACCAAGAGCGGGAAAGACAACGAGATGCGACAGGTCATCAGCAAGGGAATCCTGACGGCCGCGGCGGCCACCAGCGTTCTGTCTCTGAGCAGTGCGTACGCCAACGCCTCCCAGGCCGACGGGGAGGCCTCGGGTTCCGCCGGGGTGCTGTCGGGCAACACGGTCCAGGCACCCGTGGACGTTCCGGTCAATGTGTGCGGCAACTCGGTGGACGCCGTGGGGGCGCTCAACCCGGCGTTCGGCAATGCCTGCGCCAACGCCTCGGCGCAGGGCGTGTCCGGGTCCGAGGCCTCGGGCGACACCGTGGGCTCCCCTGGCGTGCTGTCCGGCAACAACGTCAAGGCACCGGTGCACGCCCCCCTCAACGTCTGCGGCAACACCGTCGACGTCATCGGTCTGCTGAACCCGGCGTCCGCCGACGCCTGCGCGAACGGCGGGACGCAGGTCACCGAGGTGCCCCCGGTCGAGACCACCACACCCACGACGCCGCTGACGCCGGTGAGCGAGGTGCTTCCGGAGATCGGGGCCCCCATCGACTCCCCTGTCATGAGCGAGGTCGCGGCGGCCGTCCACTCCCCGCAGCTCGCCGAGACCGGCTTCGGCGCCGGCTCGCTCGCCACGGGTGCCGCGGCGGCCGCCCTGCTGCTGGGCGGCGGTGTGCTGTACCGGCGCGGCACGGCCGGCGCCCGCCGCTGAGCCCGGCCCCTGCCGAACCGTCCGCGCCGAACGGGTTTTCCGGCCGGGAGAGTCGCCCTTCGACTCTCCCGGCCGGTGTGCTGAGGGGCGGCACACCCCGCTCGGCACGGGCGGTTCGGTACGGGCGGCCTGTCCGCCCGACGACTCGCCGGACAGCAACGCTCACCCGTCGCCGCCCTGCTCGTCCCCACCGGGCCGTACGCCCGCCAGATCGCGATAGACGTCCGCCACGGCGTCCGCCGTGGTCCGTGCGTCGTGGCTGGACAGGACGTGCAGATGCCCCTGCCGTCCCAGGGTGGCCCGCAGTGGCGCGTTGAGCAGCAGATCCGTGACGGCCGTGGCCAGTGCGTACGGGTCCTGAGGCGGCGTCAGACAGAACAGCGCGTGTCCCGGCGGCAGGCTCTCGCGGGTACCGCCGACATCGGTGACGACCACAGCCCGGCCGCAGGCCATCGCCTCCAGAGGCGTCAGCGCCATCCCCTCCCAACGGGACGGCATGACGACCAGATCGGCGGCGCGGTACCAGGGCGCCGGGTCCCGCACGGCGCCCGCGAAACGCACGGACGCGGGCGCCGACATCCGCAGCCACTCGGCTTCGGGGCCTTCGCCGACCAGGACCAGACAGGCGTTGGGGAGCCGGCGCAGGATCTGCTGCCAGGCCGTGAGCAGCATGTCCTGGCCCTTCTGCCGGCACAGCCGGCCCACGCACACCACCAGCGGCGCCGACTCGGGCAGATCGGCGACGAGTGGCGGCAGGAGCCGTGGCCGCTCGTCGGGGGCGGGCCGGAAGTGCTCCGTGTCCACACCGTTGGGGATGACGGTCCAGCGGGCATGGACACCGGCCCGCTCACCGCTGCGCTGCTCCGCCTCGCTGACGCACACCACGCGGTCCGTCCAGCGGGCCCCGTACCGTTCCCAGCGCCGGGCCAGCCGGGCGGTGACACCGCCGACCTCCTCGAACGACCAGGCGTGCGGCTGGAACACCGTCGGGACACGACCCCGTACGGCGAGCCGTGCCGCCAGTCCCGCCTTCGCGCTGTGGGCGTGCACGATACGCGGGCGCAGCAGCGCCACCAGCCGGGCGAGCCGGCCGACCTCGGGCAGCAGCAGCGGGCCTGAGCCGCTGCCCGCCCGCCAGCGGTGGACGTCGGCACCCAGCCGGCGTGCGTCCCGGGCGAGGACGCCTCCGTCAGGACAGGCCACGGCCACCCGCAGACCGGTGCGGATCTGATCGGTCACCAGGTCCGCGACGACCCTGGCCGCCCCTCCGTCGACGGGCTGCACGACATGGAGCACGGCCGGACGGTGAGCCGGCGGAAGGGGTTGCGTCAGCACGCGCGGATCTCCGCTCCGATCGTTTGCGGATGAGCGGTCCGGGACGGCTGCCGCCGAACGGCCTGAATTCGGCCCGGAAGGCAGGATCCGGGAACCACGGAGAACGCGGAGAACACGGGGGACGCGGAGAACACCGTGCGATCGGTTCGCCGTATTCGTGTCCGAATCGGTGCCGGGCACCGCATGGGATTCTAACGTCTTTCTGCCGTTGAATCGTGCACGCCGTCGTGCGGCGATTAATCCATTTGGTTCCCATCCGTATCCGGCGGCAGTTGGCGTCGTTGAGCGAATTGCCCTCATCGGTTACCGAAAGGAAAAAATGATGAAGCGAATCGCCACCTCGGTCCTGCTCGCCGGCACCGGAGCCGCCCTCGTCATGGGTGGTGCCGGTATCGCCTCCGCCGACAGCGGTGCGACCGGTGTCGCCGAGGGTTCCCCCGGTGTGCTGTCGGGCAACGCCGTGCAGGCCCCGGTGCACGTCCCCGTCGGTGTCTGCGGCAACACCGTCGATGTCATCGGTGTGCTGAACCCGACGTCCGGCGTCGTCTGCCAGAACGCCTGACGCTGTCTCAGCGGCCCCGGCGGCGCACCGCTGCCGGGCGCTGACATTCGTATCGACAGACCGGTTTTCACCCTCATGGCCGCACAACCTGGCGGCCGCCGCTTCCGTTGAAGCATTTGGCCGGGCAGTCACGCTCGGCCACTGAAACACATGACCAAGGAGTGCTTCTCCATGTCGCGTACCGCGAAGGCCTTTGTCCTTTCCACCGTTGCTGCCGCCGCTGTTGCGGGTTCCGCCGGTATCGCCACCGCCGACAGCGGTGCGCAGGGTGCCGCCGCCGGTTCGCCCGGCGTTCTCTCGGGCAACGTGGCCCAGGTCCCGGTCCACGTCCCGGTCGGCGCCTGTGGCAACACCGTGAGCGTCATCGGCCTGCTGAACCCGGCGATGGGCAACGCCTGCGTGAACGGCTGATCGCCTTTCACGGAGTTTCTCTGGGGCCGCTCTTCCCGTCATGCAGTCACGGCGGGAAGGGCGGCCGTTTCGTTCCCCCGGATCGTCACGCCGGAACTGCGCACGGTCGCACGGGAGACGCCCGCGGCAGAACGGTGCGGGTGTGATCCGCCGGGGATGGGGCCGGAAACGAGAATTCCCCGGTTCCGGAGTTTCCCCCGCGCCGGGGGATCGTTACACAGCACGGAGCAGCACGACAGGCATACGGGCGGCCACGAGCATCCGCAATATGCCTGAACCGCACGACACTTGCGCCGCGACACGCGTGGCCGAAGGAGAGATTCACTGATGAAGTCCATGAAGGTTGCTGCGATCGTCGCCGGTTCCCTGGTGGCCGCGGGGGCCGCCGCGCCGGCCTTCGCGGTCGAGTACCCCCCGCCGACCACCCTCGGCGGCGGCATCAACACCGTCACGACCCAGTCCAAGTCGGCTGCGGAGCCGCTGACGGGCGAGGCGCTGGACTCGGAGAAGAAGGGCTCGCTGCTCAACGAGGTCAAGGGCACGACGACCGAGCTGAACCAGGCCAAGCAGGCCGCGCCGAGCAAGCTCATCGGCGGGCTTCCCGTCAGCTCCTGAGCCGTCCCGGCCCGGTAGCACCGGGACCGGACGGAGCCCGGCGGCAGCCGGCCCGGCGCGCCGAGCGCTCGTGATCCGGTCCCGGCCTGCCGCCCGTCGATTGCGTCGCCCCCTTCGCGGAGCTCGTCGCCCGCCTGAGCGAACCTCCTGGCCGCCGCCGTGTCACCACCGTGTCGCCGCCGTCCGCACGGACGGTGGGACTCCTTCGGAGTAATCGGCGCGGGAGGCTCCCCCGCGCAGGTGGCGGACTGCCCGAAGAATCCCTATAAGTCGCTAAGGTCCGATCGTGACCTCAACCTTCGGCGCCGTAAGCGCCCTCTGCCCCGCCCAGTTGGGCACGCTCGTCGTCATCGCCTGGAAGGGCGAGCACCCCGATGACGTGCGCGACATGCCGTTTCTGCTGGCGTACTCCCTCGGAGACGGCGAGGGCGGTCCCGAGGCGGTGACGGCCGCCGCCCGGCAGCTCCTCGACGAGGTGGGTCTGCCGGTCGGCAGCGAGTACGTCGATGTGGTGCAGGACGCGGCGCCGCCGATCACGCTGGCCGTCGAGGCCGGTCAGGCGGTGCTGACGATGCCTCATCTCCACGCCCGGTGTGCCGTCCCGCCGGAGTGGCTGGTCGCGGTGCGCGAGCGGGAGCATGTGTACTTCCTCTTCGCCACCCAGCCCTGGCCCCAGGCTGCTCCCGGGGTGCCGGTCACCGAGGGGGAGCTGCGGAACTTCGTGGGGGACGAGGCGGTGCTGTCGACGGCGGCGCACTGTCTGCTGCCGGTGCGTCAGCTCCACGGCTGAGGGCCGGCGGGCCGAGCCACGAAGGCCGGTCCTGCCCGCGCACGTCAAAGGGCCCGGCGGCGGGGTATGACCGCCTGCCGGGCCGGGATTACGCCGTACGGATCACAGAGGTCGGGTTTCGCTCGCCGAGCAGATGGCCGCACCGTGTGCGACCGCCCGGGTGGTCCCGGCGAGCCTGAGTGGTATTCCGCCTGAGGGGGCGGCCGGAGCCGCCGGGTGGCGAAGCGTCAGCTTCATGATCGAACTCCTCGATACAAGGGGCAGGGACACTCGCGACGCTAGTCGGAATCTGACGATCCGTCGCGTCGAGCGAGCCCGCGATTACTGCGTGCGCGCATCGGCCCAGGTGGGCGGAGCCTGCGGAAACGCTCCCCGTGCCCGCCGGTCCGCGGACGAGAGAGCAGGGACTTCAGACATGGACACACACGTACGCACGCACGCCCGTATCCCGCGGCCCGCGCATGCGCCGGACGACGCTCCGTCAGATTCCGCCGGTGGTGGCCCCGGCCTCGCCTGGCTGCTGATCGTGACGGGTGCGGCGGGACTGCTGGCTTCGTGGGTCATCACGATCGACAAGTTCAGGCTGCTCGAGGACCCGGGCTTCACCCCGGGCTGCAGCCTCAACCCCGTGGTGTCCTGCGGCAGCGTCATGCAGAGCGACCAGGCGGCGGCCTTCGGCTTCCCCAACCCGATGCTGGGTCTCGCGACCTACGCCGTCGTGGTCGGCGTCGGCGCGGGGCTTCTGGCCGGCGCCCGCTACCGCCGCTGGTTCTGGCTGGGCCTCAACGCCGGTGCCCTGTTCGGTGTGGCGTTCTGCAGCTGGCTCCAGTTCCAGTCGCTGTACCGCATCGGAGCGCTGTGCCTGTGGTGCTCGCTGGCCTGGGTCGCCACCATCGTGCTGTTCTGCGCCGTGACCCGGCACACCGTCGGTCACCGGATGCTCCCGGCGCCGGCGGGTGTGCGGACCGTCCTGCGCGAGTTCGGCTGGATGCCCCCGGTGCTGTGGACGGGGGTCATCGGGATGCTGGTCCTGACCCGCTGGTGGACGTTCTGGACGGGCTGACCCCGAGTCAGTCCACGGGAAGGCCTGCGACGGTACCGCGAGCGCGGCACCGCCGAGGTGGCGGGCGATGCTGGGGTCCGTGGCGATCCGGGCCGGGTCGCGCGGAGTTGGAGGGAGTCCGGGGGCGGGTGCCCGGGGGAGGGGCGGCCGCCGGCTCCCTCGCCGACCCGGTCCTGCTTCTTCGCCCCGGCGGTGTCCAGTGCTGTGGCGGGCCGTGCGCGGTCGGTGACCGCGGGCGGGTGTGAGCGGGCCGGGGCGGGCAGCGGTCCTGCCGCGGTCCCCAGGGCGTTGACATAGGTGGCAGGTGCACGCACACTCGTGACGCGTTCGGGGATGAACGCCGGTTCACCTGCGAACGAGCCGAAGGCGACGGCCGGGCACGAGCGCCCGGGGCAGCCGGGGCCGGAGGAGGACGGGCCGCCGTAGGGGCTGTCCCAGGGGTTCCGTACGGTCGGTTCGCGACAGAAGCCGCGCCCGCGCACCGCGGACGTGGCCACGAAGGAGCTGACATGACCGATCGCCTGCGCGACGTGTACATCGTCGATGCCGTCCGCACGCCCATCGGCAAGTACGGCGGTGCACTCTCCGGCGTCCGCCCCGACGACCTGGCCGCCGGGGTCCTCGGCGCCCTCGTCTCCCGTACGCCCGAGCTCGACCCGGCCCGTATCGACGACGTCTACTTCGGCGACGCCAACGGCGCCGGCGAGGACAACCGCGATGTGGCGCGGATGGCCGTGCTGCTCGCGGGCCTGCCGGTCTCCGTCCCCGGCACGACCGTGAACCGGCTCTGCGGCTCCGGGATGGAGGCCGTCATCCAGGCGGCCCGCGCCATCGCCGTCGGTGACGCCTCGATCGCCGTCGCGGGCGGAGTCGAGTCGATGAGCCGCGCGCCCTGGGTGGTGCAGAAGCCGGAGCGCGGCTTCCCCACGGGGCACCAGCAGATGTACTCGACGACCCTGGGCTGGCGGATGACCAATCCCCGGATGCCCGAGGAGTGGACCGTCGGCCTCGGCGAGGGCGCCGAGCTGCTCGCCGAGCGCCACGGCATCGGACGCGAGGAGCAGGACGCCTTCGCCCTCGCCAGCCACCGCAACGCGGCCCGGGCCTGGTCGCAGGGCCTGTACGACGGCGAGGTCGTACCCGTCGACGGTGTGGAGCTCACCCGCGACGAGTGCATCCGCGACAGCACGTCCACGGAGGCGCTGGCCAAGCTGAAGCCCGTCTTCCGCAAGGACGGGACGGTGACCGCGGGCAACTCGTCACCGCTCAACGACGGAGCCGCCGCACTGCTGCTGGTCGACGAGGACGGGCTGCGCGCCACGGGCCGGGAGCCGCTCGCCCGGATCGGCGCGTCCGCCGTCACCGGCATCGAGCCGCAGTACTTCGGGGCGGGCCCGGTCGAAGCCGTCCGCCGTGCACTGAAGAAGGCCGGCCGGGAGTTCGGCGATCTGCGGACGGTCGAGCTCAACGAGGCCTTCGCCGCACAGGCGCTGGCCTGTCTGCGGCAGTGGCAGGGCCTGGACCCGGAGATCGTCAACCCGCGCGGCGGTGCCATCGCCATCGGCCATCCGCTGGGTGCCTCCGGTGCCCGGCTCACGGGCGCGGTCGCCCACCAGCTCGCCGCCGCGGGATCCGGCACCGGCCTCGCCACCCTGTGCATCGGTGTCGGACAGGGGCTGGCGCTCGTCCTGGAACGGTGACGCGGGCCGTACGAGAACGGCAGCGGGCCGTGCGAAGCGGCGCGGAAGACCTCAGGGCTCCCGCGGGGTCAGATGGCCGGTGAACCAGTCCTCGGCGAGTGAGGCGACCTCGTCCAATGTGCCCGGCTCCTCGAAGAGGTGTGTCGCGCCGGGGACGATCTCCAGACGTGACTCGCAGCGCAGGGCGGCCTGCGCCTGCCGGTTGAGCTCGATGACCGTGGTGTCCCGGCCGCCGACGATCAGCAGCGTCGGCGCCCGGACCCCCGGCAGCCGGGAACCGGCGAGGTCGGGGCGGCCGCCGCGGGACACCACCGCGCCGACGTCCGTGCCCGCGGTCGCCGCTGCCCACAGGGCCGCCGCGGCCCCGGTGGACGCCCCGAAGTAGCCGATCGGCACCGGAGTGCGGGTGCGCAGCCAGTGGGTGGCGCCCTCCAGCCTGCGCGCGAGGATCTCGATGTCGAAGACGTTTCCGCGGTCGGCCGCCTCGGGTTCGCTGAGCAGATCGAAGAGCAGGGTGCCGAGGCCGGCCCGGTTCAGCGTGGTCGCCACGGAGCGGTTGCGGGGGCTGTGGCGGCTGCTGCCCGAGCCGTGCGCGAACATCACGGCCGCCGCGGCACCGTCCGGCAGTGTCAGCTCGCCGGCCAGCATGACACCGCCCGCGTCGACCTCTACCTCTTCCGACTTCACCGTGTCCGGCGGCGTGGTCTGTGCCGCCTGCTCCAGCAGCGCGACCACCTCCTCGTCGGGCGTCTGGGAGAAGTCCTGGTACCACTCGCCGACGGCGGAGAAGGCGCGTGGCGTCGACAGGCACACCACCTCGTCGGCCTCCGTGCGCAGCCAGGCCACCGCGTCCGGCGGCGCCACCGGTGCGGCCAGCACCACCCGGGCCGCGCCCTGGGCCCGTACGACCTCGCAGGCCGCCGCGGCCGTGGCCCCGGTGGCGACGCCGTCGTCCACGACGATCACGGTCCGCCCCGCGATGTCGATGCGTTTGCGGTCGGCTCTGAACCGCCGTGCCTGACGGGCGAGTTCGGCCTCCTCCGCGTGCTCGACCGACTCGACGTCCTTACGGGACACATGGCCGCGGCGCACGATGTCGTCACTGATCACGCGGACCCCGCCCTCGCCGATCGCTCCGAACCCGAGCTCACGGTGGTACGGCACGCCCAGCTTCCGGACGACGATCACATCCAGCGGCGCCCCCAGCGCCCGCGCGACCTGGAAGGCCACGGGTACCCCGCCGCGTGGGAGCCCGAGCACGACGGGATCCGCTCCCCGAAGGTGTTTCAGCGCGTCGGCGAGGCGTTGTCCGGCGTCGGCGCGATCGGTGAACAGCACGATGGCTCACCCCCAGACAGGGGCTCTCCTTCGAACCAACCCCATGGCGGGCCGCGCCGCAACTCGGGAAGCGGCCCGGGCCGGTCTCCTCAGTCCGGGGCGTCCCGGGCGTCCCGGGCGTCCGGGGCGATGCAGAGCACGTCGATCCGCTGGACCGCGTTGTTGCCGAAGCCGCCCCGGTTCCAGGCCTGGCCGAGCGGCTGGGTGCGGCCCTCGGCGTCGGTGGCGCGGGCGCTGAGGACATGGCTGCCGGGGGTCGCCGTCCAGGTGGTGCGCCAGTGGCGCCAGGCCCGGGGGTGGTCTGCGTCCGGCGCGGCGAGCTCGGCGTCGTGCCAGGTCAGGGTGGAGTCGGTGCTGACTTCGACCCGGGTGACGGGCGCGTGACCGGACCAGGCGCGGCCTTCCAGCTCCACCGGTCCGGGGCGCACCGCGCGGACCCGGGACATGAAGTCCGGGAAACCGGGAGGGATCATCAGGGCGCGAGGGGCGATGCGGGTCACCGGCTCGCCCGGGTCGTCGGGGGACTGCTTGTAGCGGTAGGCGACCATCTGCTGGAAGCCGGTGAACGCGGTGGCGGTGAGGTGGATGTCCCGTAGCCATTTCACGTGCGCCATGCCGTACCAGCCGGGGACGACGAGGCGTACCGGGTACCCGTGCTGGGGTGGCAGGGGAGCGCCGTTCATGGCGTACGCGACCAGCACCTCGGGGTCGCGACCCATGGCCGTCGCCAGCGGCAGACTGCGCTGGTAGTCCTGTTCGACGCCGCGCTCGACGCCATGGTCGGCTCCGGTGAACACGGCCTCGACGGCAGCCGGATCCACCCCCGCATCGGCGAGCAGCAGACGTAGCGGCACCCCGGTCCACTCCGCCGTGCCGACCGCCTCGACCAGCCAGGGCTGGCTGACCGGGCGCGGGTCGAGCCGGGCCCGGCCGTTGCCAGCGCACTCCATGGTGACGCGGTGGGTCACCGGCTCGTACGCCCGGAGAGCGGCCGTGTCCAGGGTCAGCGGGGTGCGTACCAGGCCGCTTACGGTGAGCTGCCAGCCGTCGCCGTCGGCGGCGGGGATGTCGTAGTGGACCAGTACGTAGTGCAGCCCGGGCGGTGTGAGGTCGTGGCGCAGCGCCTCCAGCGGCAGCCCGTGGTTGCGGGCAGCCAGGGCCAGTTCCTCCGCGCTGATGCCCTCGCCGGGTGCGGCAAGCCGCCCGGATGCGCTGATCGACCCCAGGCCGGTGTCGTCCATGCCTTCATGGTGCGCCCGGAGGCCCGTCCGCGCCGCCGCTCAGCGGTGCTCGGGGTTCGGGTAGTCGAACCGGCAGCCCGCGTCCCACTCCGAGCGCTGGTTGCCGTGCGCGGGGATTCCGCCCGCCTGCTTGAGCAGGGCGGCGAGGTGCATCAGGTTCCAGGTCATGAAGGTGGTGTTGCGGTTGGTGAAGTCGTTCTCGGGCCCACCTGAGCCGGGGTCGAGATACGAGGGCCCGGGTCCCGCCTCCCCGATCCAGCCCGCGTCCGCCTGCGGCGGAATGGTGTAGCCGAGATGCTGGAGGCTGTAGAGGACGTTCATCGCGCAGTGCTTGACCCCGTCCTCGTTTCCTGTGATCAGACAGCCGCCGACTCGTCCGTAGTACGCGTACTGTCCGCGGTCGTTGACCAGCGAGGAGCACGCGTAGAGCCGCTCGATGACCTGCTTCATGACGGAGCTGTTGTCCCCGAGCCAGATCGGTCCGGCGAGCACCAGGATGTCCGCGGCCATCACCCGCTCGTACAGGGCCGGCCACTCGTCGGTGGCCCAGCCGTGCTCGGTCATGTCCGGCCACACGCCGGTGGCGATGTCGTGGTCGACGGCCCGCACGAGCTCGGTGGCGACTCCGTTCGACTCCATCACGGCCCGGCTCTTGTCGACCAGGCCTTCGGTGTTGCTGATGCCGGGGGAACGCTTGAGAGTGCAGTTGACGTACATCGCACGGAGGCCGTCGTACGAGGGCATGGGCATGGGCATGGACACCTCACGATGAGCTGGGGATTCCCGACGCTACCGGCGCCCCTGCCGGTGCTCGCCGAAGCTCTCCGAAGCCCGCTGCCGCCACCCGCCGAACGGAGCATCGTGCCCGCACGGCCCGCTCTCTACGGGCCGATGCGGATCAGCGCCAGCGTGATGTTGTCGGGCCCGCCGGCTGCGATCGCCGCCTTCCAGAGCTCGAACGCGGCCCTGCCGTCGTCGTGGACCCTCAGCAACTCGCCCAGGTCGTCGTCCGGCACCGGGTCGGTCAGCCCGTCCGTGCAGATCAGATAGCGATCACCGGCGGACACCGGGAACGCCGACACATGGGCGGTCACGGGGCTGTAGGCGAATGAGCCGCCCAGTGTCTGGGTCACGGCCGACGTGGTGCGCCGGCCCGGAGCGGGTGGTGGGCTGTCGTCCACGCTCACCTGGTGGAGGTCGTCGTCGGCCACCTCGTACACCTTGCTGTCGCCGACGTTGAACGTCAGCAGCGAGTCCGCCAGGACGACCGCTCCCGCGACGGTGGTTCCCATCGCGACCAGATCCGGGTCCCCGTCGGCGGCGGCGTACAGCGAGTCATTGCACACGTCCAGGGCGTCACGGACGTCTTCCTCGCCCGCGAGGGACGGGCCGAGCGCGGCCAGATGACGTACGACCAGCGCGCTCGCCACCTCCCCTGCGGGCTGACCGCCGAGTCCGTCGGCGACGGCGACGACCAGCGGTGTGCCGAGGGGGAACAGCAGGGTCTGGGGGTTCTCCGTGACCGTCGCGCACAGCGTCCACGGTCCGGCGACCAGGCTGTCCTCGTTGTGCTCCCGGATCAGACCGACGTCACTCAGGGCGGTCACCGCTATGTACGGCACCGGTATCCCCGCCTCTCCCTGAAAGGGCTGGCGCGTCCTCGTCACCATTGTCACGCGCGGGGCGGCGATCACGCGCCCCGTCGACCGTCACGCGTCCCGTAGGCCGACGATTCGCGGCGGCGTTGCCCGGCCGCGCTCGCTCTCGTTCAAAGAGTGAACGGACAACTTCCCCAGCAGCACGGGGAGTTGGCTCTTTCCGCATTGTGGTGTGAAGTCTTGACGGCACCGGTCCAGACCAGTTGACTCACGCCCGGTGAACCAAAGCCGGCGCCGTCGTCTCCGGAGGAAGCCTCATGTACCAGGCAAGATCCCGGCTCGGAAGAACTGCCCTGCTCGTGTCCACATGTCTGCTCACCGCGCTGCTCCCCCTCGGCTCCGCCACCACGGCCGCGGCGGACGACCCGCCCCCCGTCCCCGTCGACCGCTTCGAGGGTGAGATCCCCTTCGCCGGTCCGCCCGCCGAGGGCATCTTCGGCTGGGGCAGTGACGCCGACGACCCTCCGCGGCTCAGCCTCGAAGAGCGCCCCGACGCCCCCGAGGGAGGCAAGGTACTCAAGGGCTCGTACGGGATCAGCGGCTGGGGCGGCTTCACCCATGACTTCGCCTTCGACAAGCCCCCGCACGACTGGACGCGCCACAAAGGCGTCCGCTTCTGGTGGTACGGCCAGAACACCGCGCCCCTGCCGCCCGGTTCGGGCAAGCGCATCCACTTCGAGCTCAAGGACGGCGGGGCCAACGGCGAGGCGTCGGAGCTCTGGACGACCTCCTTCACCGACGACTGGCAGGGCTGGCACCTCGTCGAACTGCCCTTCTCGCAGTTCCAGTACCGCACCGACTACCAGCCCGTCGGCGGCATCGACCAGATACTCGGCCTGAACGAGATCTGGGGGTACGCCCTCACCCTCCCGGTGGGCGCGCCGGGCGAATTCGCCCTCGACGGCGTGGAGTTGTACGGCAAGGCGGACCCGGCGCTCACCGCGAAGGTCCTCACCGACGCCGCCGTCCACCCGGTGCGGGAGGGCGGCTCGGCCGCCGTGCGGATCACCGTGGCGACCACGGGATCCGTTCCCGTGAGCGAGCCGGTGACCGTCGCCTACGCCACCGAAGGCGGCACCGCGACCGCCGGCACGGACTACCGGCCGGTGACCGGCACGGTCACCTTCCCCGCGGGCACCCCGTCCGGCACGTCCCGCACCGTCGTCGTACCCACCCTGAAGGACGGTACGGCCGAGTACGCCGAGACGGTGCCGCTGAAGCTGACCGTGACCGGGGCGAAGGCCCCCGCCGAGGACCCGCAGGTCGTGATCGACGCCCACGGCCTGCCGTATCTCGACGCCAGGCTTCCGGTGCGGCAGCGGGTCGCCGATCTGCTGTCGCGGATGACCCTGGCCGAGAAGGCCGGCCAGATGACTCAGGCGGAGCGGGGCGCCCTCAAGGCGCAGAGCGACATCGCGGCGTACGGCCTCGGCTCGCTGCTCTCCGGCGGCGGCTCGGTGCCGAACCCCAACTCCCCCGAGGCCTGGGCCAAGATGGTCGACGCCTACCAGCTGCGCGCCCAGGCCACCCGCTTCCAGATCCCGCTGGTCTACGGCGTCGACGCCGTCCACGGCCACAACAACGTCGTCGGATCCACGATCATGCCCCACAACATCGGCATCGGCGCGGGCCGTGACCCCGCCCTCGCCGAGCGGACCGGTGCCGTCACCGCCGCGGAAGTGCGTGCCACCGGCGTCCCCTGGGACTTCGCTCCCTGTCTGTGTGTGACGCGCGACGAGCGCTGGGGCCGTTCGTACGAGGCGTTCGGCGAGGACCCCGCGCTGGTCACCGCCATGGAGACGGTCATCCGCGGAATGCAGGGCGCGGCGAACGGCAGGGACCTGGACCGGCCGGACAAGGTGCTCGCCACCGCCAAGCACTACGCCGGTGACGGCGGCACCGCGTTCGGCTCCTCCACGACCGGCTCGTACACGATCGACCAGGGCGTCACCAAGGTGACCCGTGAGGAGCTGGAGGCCGTCCACATCGCTCCGTTCGCCGATGCGGTGCGGCGCGGTGTCGGCACGGTCATGCCCTCGTACTCGTCCGTCGATCTCGTCGGCGACGACGCGGGACCGGTGAAGATGCACGCCAACGCGGAGCTGATCAACGGTGTGCTGAAGGACCGCATGGGCTTCAAGGGCTTCGTCATCAGCGACTGGCAGGCGATCGACCAGATCCCCGGCGACTACGCGAGCGATGTCCGCACCTCGGTCAACGCGGGGCTCGACATGATCATGGTGCCGACGGCGTACCAGGACTTCCGGCGCACCCTGGTCGACGAGGTCGAGGCGGGGCGGGTGCCGCGGTCCCGGGTGGACGACGCCGTCGCGCGCATCCTGGAGCAGAAGTTCCGGCTCGGTCTCTTCGAGAAACCGTACGCCGACACCTCGGGCCTGGCGAAGGTCGGTTCGGCCGGGCACCGTGCGGTGGCCAGACAGGCGGCGGCCAAGTCCCAGGTGCTGCTGAAGAACGAGGGCGCGGTGCTGCCCCTGAAGCCCTCGCAGAAGGTGTACGTGGCCGGGTCCAACGCCGACGACCTGGGCAACCAGGCGGGCGGCTGGACGATCAGCTGGCAGGGCTCGTCGGGAAGGATCACCGAGGGAACGACGATCCTGGAGGCGATGAGGAAGTCGGCGGCTCCCGGTTCCGTCACCTGGTCCAAGGACGCCTCAGCGCCCCTCGGGGGCCATGACGTGGGTGTCGTCGTGGTCGGCGAGACCCCGTACGCCGAGGGCGTCGGCGATGTGGGCAACGGTCACGACCTCGAACTCCCGGCCGCCGACAAGGCCGCGGTCGACCGGGTGTGCGGCGCAATGAAGTGCGCGGTCCTCGTCGTCTCGGGCCGCCCGCAGCTGATCGGCGACCGCCTCGCGGACATCGACGCGCTCGTGGCCTCCTGGCTGCCGGGCACGGAGGGCGACGGGGTGGCGGACGTGTTGTACGGCAGGCGCCCGTTCACCGGGCAACTCCCCGTCACCTGGCCGAAGTCGCAGGCGCAGCTGCCGATCAACGTCGGTGACGCGGTGTACGACCCGCAGTACCCGTACGGCTGGGGGCTGACGACGCTCAGCCCCGTCCCGGCGGGGGGTGAGCGCAGCCTCAGGGCTCTTGCGGCGGCCGCGGAGGCGGTCGAGAAGGCGGGCGGCGCCAGGTCCGAGGCGGGACGGGCCCTCGCGGGCCAGGCTCGTGCGATCGTGCAGCAGCGCATCGGCCAGTCCCTCACCCCGGCGGTGGCGGGACCCTTCGCCGACGCCGATCATCTGCTGCTGACCGGGGATCTGACGGGCGCGGTGGCCGCACTGGTCAAGGCCTACCGGGCGGCCTCGGGCTGAGCCCGGTGGCTGCCCGCCACGGCTGCCGCGCATGGCACAGGGACGCAGGTTCGGGCCCGTTCGGGGCCTGCGTCCCGGCCCGGAACCGGGGCCTTGGGTCCTGTCCGGGCCTGGGGGTTTCTGATGGATCTCCGTGGAGGAATGGGCGTCGCGACGCCGCGAAGATCCGTCAGAAGCTCCCTGGTCTCGGCCCGGGCTCGCGTCATGACGCGGGCGTCACCCCGGGCTGCCGCGCAGCGCGAGCACGATCGCGGCTCCGATGCCGCCCGCGACCAGGGCGAAGCCCACGGATCCCCATCCGCCGTTGCGCCAGGGGAAGAACCGGTCGACCGCGAGGCTGCCGGGGCCCACGGCGGCCACCGTGAGCGCGGACACGGCGAGGACCATGGGGTAGGCGAAGCCGTTGGGGGCCCACAGGTCCAGCTTCTCGGCGACGGCCATGGCGTTGATCATCACCCCGACGATCGCCGCGGCGGCGAGCGGGGTGAGCAGTCCGATCGCGAGCCCGATGCCGCCGAGGAACTCGGAGGCTCCCGCCAGCCCGGCGTACACGACACCGGGCCGGTAACCGAGGTCGCCGAAGCCCTTCCCCGTCGCATCCAGTCCCGGGCCGCCGAGCGCGCCGAACAGTTTCTGGGCGCCGTGCCCGGCCAGGATCACACCCGTGGCGAGTCGCAGCAGCAGCAGCCCGAAGTCGGCGGCACCGACCGTCAGCGGCGCCGGTGCACCGCCGTGGGCGGGGGCGTGCCGGGCGCCCTCGGTGGACGTGTTCATCGTGGAATCACCTCCCTGCGCCGATGCGCGGCCGGGCCGCGGTTACGGGGTGCCGGTCGCCGGCGCGGTCGGGTGGAACGGTTGTCGAGGTGCCCGCGCCGCTGCGCGCGGGATATCGGCGGCTCTGCCCGATGGCCGCCGGATGGCCACCCGGATCCCCGGCGCAGGGGGTGCCGCGATGGCCTCGGGGCGGGACGGGGCCCGCTGTGCACAGGGGACGGCGCTGCCGCGCGGACTCTTCCGCGCGGGTCTTCCGTCTCGTGGAGGGGTCGTGGATGAGACACCCCTCACCGTCGATACTGCGCCTCGCCGACGGGGACAGTCCAGGGAGCGATCCTGGAAGAGCAGTGCGGCAACGGCTGAGTTCATGACGTGCACATGAATACACCGCGCGCAGGACGCCGGGACGTCACCTCCCGCTTCCACCCTCACCGGGTAGTCGTCATGTCCCCGACATCGAGGAGTGCAATGTGAGCAGGCCCCGTACCGCCAGGCCGACCACCGTCGTCCTGGGTACGCTCCTTGCGGCGCTCACCGCAGCCGTACCCGCCGAGGCCCGTACCCCCGGATCCGCCTCGCCGCCCGCCGTCACACCGCGCGCGGAGGCGCCGACCCTGTACGACGACGAGGCGGGCGGCAACGCCAACGCCGACGACCCGGCGATCTGGCGCAACACCGCCGACCCGGACCGCAGCCTGGTGATCGCGACGGCCAAGGAGGGCGGACTGCGCGTCTACGACCTCGACGCACGACCGGTCCAGTCCATCGCGGCGCCCCCCGCCAAGCGCCCGGACGACGCCCCCGGCCGGTTCAACAACGTGGACCTGGTCCAGGGCCTGCGGCTGCGGGACGGCCGGGCCGATCTCGCCGTGACCACCGACCGGGGGCACGACGGGCTGCGGTTCTACCGCATCGACCGCAATCGTCCCGGCGGCCCGCTGACCGATGTCACCGACCCCGCGGCTCCGCCCGTCTTCTCCGAGGACCAGGACGAGATCAACAAGCAGAAGACCGCGTACGGCCTGGCCACCTGGACCGACAAGGCGAGCGGCCGTTCCTACGCCGTGGTCAGCCGGCGCAACCGAACCGCCGTCGCTCTGCTGGAACTTCGCCCCACGGCCGGCGGCACCGTCACCTACCGCACGGTCCGCACGCTGGACCTGCCGTCCTCGTTCCGGCTCCCGAACGGAACCTCCTGGACGCCCTGCGCCGAGCCGGACGAACTCCCCCAGGTCGAGGGCATGGTCGTCGACCCGGCCAACGGCATGCTCTACGCGGGCCAGGAGGACGTCGGCGTCTGGCGGATCCGGGCCGACCTCACCGGCACGCCGAAACTCCTGGACAAGGTCCGTGAGTTCGGCGTCCCGGGCGTGTACGACGAGGAGACCGAGGAGTGCACCCCGGGCGCCGACCCGGGCTACGGCGGCTCCCATCTCACCTCCGACGTCGAGGGGCTGACACTGCTGACCGAACCCGACGGCGACGGGTATGTGCTGGCCTCCAGCCAGGGCGACAACACCTTCGCCCTGTACGACAGGGAGTTGGAGGACGCCAACGAGTACGAGGGCGGCTTCCGTGTCACCGCCGCGTCGGCGGCCCTGGACGGCTCGGAGGAATGCGACGGCGCGGCGGTCCTCAACGCGCCGCTCGGCAAGAGGTACCCGCACGGACTGCTCGTCGTCCAGGACGGCCATGACACTCCGGCCGACGGCGACCGCGAGGCCACCGGCTTCAAGTTCGTGGACCTCGGCGACGTGATGAAGCGTATCGACGACTAGATGATCGGTCGGGCGAGGTCGGGCGAGGTCGGGCGACTCTCGGCTCAGGGGCCGACGTATTCGTAGACGCCACCGTGAGGGTGTCGCAGTACCGCTCGCTAGGGGTTCTGCCGGCTCCCGATCGTTGACGCCGAGCGGCCCGCACTCCCGGTGGGGAGTGCGGGCCGCCCGGCGTGGCTGGAAAGGGGCTCAGATGGTGTCGAGCGTGCCCTTCCAGCCCAGCCAGTAGGCGGCCACACTCTGGTGCTTGGTCACGGGCTTGCCGAAGCTCCCGTACAGAGGGGTCGCGCGCCAGTCCATCGAGACGAACGCGCCGGATCCCGCCAGGCCCGTGGGCTTCGCCTTGGTGCCGTGGAGGCGGATCGCCGCGTTGACGTTGGTCGATGTGCCGCCGCTGCCCAGGAACTTGAGGATGCGCGCCGGCGTGGCCCGGAACTTCACCCACACCTGCTCGCTGGTGACGGGGATGTCGTAGATGCGCTCCGTCGTCGTGTACGCGACGCGGATGTCGAGCGGGCCCTTCCCGGTCCTGCTGACGGCCGCCTCCTGGACGAACCGCACGTCCTTGTTGTAGTTGATCACCGAGCGCGGATGGCCGGGCAGGGAGGCACCCTTCAGCGAACCGTGCATCGCCAGGTAGACCTTGCGGTCCTGGAGGTAGCCGACGAAACGGGCCTGCTTGGCCGGCGCCAGCGCCCGGAACGCCTTCAGGGTCGTCTTGGCCTCGGGGGTCTTCTGGTGCCGGAGGTAGTCGAGGTAGCCGGCCACCGTCAGCTTGCGCTGGATGTCAGGGGCCGATGACGGCGGCTTCGACGTCTGCCGGGGAGACTGCTCGACCGCCGAGGCCGAGGGTGCGAGGACCGCGACCGCGACCCCGCCCGCGATTGCCGCCGAACCGATACGCCGCACGAGGGAACCGTTGTGCACTGTCTCTCCTCTTCCAGAATTCAGCAGGTGTGCGTAACGAACTTAGGCAGAGCCCGTCGTTGCGGGTATCGACCCTTCAGGCATGGACCCTTGGGACAATGGCCACGAGGGCGATACCGGGCCGCCGGGAGCATCGTGCGCCATCGCTCCTGAGCAGACCGGGAACGGACCTGCCGGAATTGGTAGAGCGCTCATATGGTGTTCACCATTCCGGTTCCGCGCGGTCCGGTGTGACTGGCGTCTCAGGGCTCAACTGCTGTCGCACCAGCCCTAGTTACTGCGCCTCCAAGCGTTCCGGGCGCGTGTAGTGTCACGCTGTGGCGGAACGCCGTCGCAGCCCGTGCCACGGGCCTGTGGCTGCGCCACCCGCTGGGTGTGACGACCACGTAGACGGGCTGTGGGCCGAAACCCAGGTACGACCGAACAAAGCACGTAGAGGGGAAGCCCGGCCAAGCAGTGCGGCTATGCATAACACGGGGAAGGTAGAGCTGCTTTGCCTACGTACCAGACGAAGAACGAAAAACCATCGATGCACCGGCGCTTCGCGCGCCCATCAGAACCGTCGACTCCAGGAGACCCCACCGGAATTCCTGAACTCACCCCTCGGGAACGCCAGGTTCTCGTCCTTGTGGGCCAAGCGGCCCAGAATCGTGAAATCGGTAAGAGGCTCGGCATAGCCGAGCGGACCGTCAAAGCCCATCTGGCCAATCTGATGGCAAAGATCGAGGTGACTACGCGCATAGAAGCTGCAATCTTCGCCTATGTGCACTACCGGGACATCTGCACATCGGAGGAGTGCTTCACCGTCGCCTAGAACCCATGCACCACTGCGGCCTGCCCCTCGTGGGCAGGCCGCAGCACCGGCGCCTGCCCGGCGCAGGCGGGGGATGCCTGCGCCGGGGGCGTGGCCGGTCCGAATTCCCGTCCTGTTCTTCGTCGCGGCCAATGACCGCACGAGATAAGGCATTTGACTGTGGTACGTGTCCTCGTGGCCTATTCGGCCGACGTCGTGTATAGGGCGGTTGCTCGCGTTCTGTGATGCGCGAGGCCTGGGATGTGCGCGTCCTGTGATGTGGGGGCATCGCTCGAAGTCTGTTGCTTGCCGCGTCAGCCGTTCGGACGGATCGTGCGGGCGCCCTCCCGCCGGGCCATTGCCCGAAGATGCAATACCGCGAAGATCGCTTCTGTAGAAGACTCTTTCCTGCCGGTCGGCCGAGCCGGCCCTGCCGCCGCCCTTCGTGTGGCTGTTCCCCCGCGAACGGCGGCGGCTCCGGTCCTGGGACGAGGGACTCTTCCGCGTGGACGCTCGCCCGAACCGGGCGATCCGGTCCGCACCGTCCCGGAGTTCACGGACCCGCGGTTCGTCCGGCGGGTCATGAAGTCGACAGGGCAGCCGGGCCCGCGCCCCCGAGTGGCCCGGGACGGGACGTCATCCCGCCCCCTTGCCCGGGTGTCTCCCCTGCCCTGATGCCTTGATGCCCTGGTCACAGCACTCAGACTTGAAAGGTCACGTATGCGCACCGTCAGCAAGGCCCCCCACACGCTCCTGGTCGCGGCGCTCGCCTCCGCGGCCGTACTCGCCGGCTCTCCGGCCCAAGCGGCGGAGAAGTACTACTCGGCCTCCGACAAGACCCATACCCGCACCACCGCCGTCGTCGCGGACAAGGGGAAGAACACCCTCCGTCATCTGGGCGGCGACTACACCGCGGCGAAGCGCGGCACCTACTACCTCCGCATCGTCGTCCAGAAGCCGGGCAAGGCCCGCGAGGTGCTGACGGTGTGGCGGAAGGCCGCGTACGTCGGTGAGATCTCCCATGTCCACCGCGCCGAGTGGACCTTCAAGACGCCGAAGAAGTTCCCCGACAAGACCAAGGTGTTCGCGGAGATCAAGGGTCACGGGTACACCCCGGCGATCGTTCTCTAAGCCTCAGGGCTGTCCGCCCGGACAGGGCTTGACCCGGTCGGGGCGGACGGGCGCCCGCCCCGCCCCCTCCGGGGCGGGCGCTGCCGGGTGCGCGCGGGACGAGGGGAGGTGCCGCCGCCCGGGTCCGGTCAGAAGTGGACACTGACGCGTCAGTGGCGCCCCTGAACGGTCAATACCGAAAACTGGCCTCCCGGGAACACCTCCCATGTCACCCTTACCGGTAATTGCACGAACACGGGGGGTGAGTGTGGTGGTCATCGAGACCTGGGAGCAGGCGCTGGTCGCCGGTGTCGTGGTGCTGGTGCTGGTCGCCGTGGTGGTGCTGGCCCTGCGCCGACGGATCAAGAAGGTCTCGGCCCGGATCGACGGGGTGAGCGTCGAGACGGCCGACGATCCCGCCCCGAGTGGTGAGGAGGAGGTCCACACCAGACGGACCAAGATCCTCCGGTCGCTCGTCGACGTCATCGAGAAGGCCCGCGTCACGCTGGTGGACACCAAGGTGAAGAAGAGCGTCATCAGGGTGCGGGGCAGGGACGAGCAGCAGCCGCCGTCAGGGCCGGGCCGGCCATGACCGCCCCAGGACAGAGGAGGCCGGACACCGGAAGCCCAGAGCGTGCATGTAGACCGCGTCCAGCAACTGGAGGAAGCCGCACGTACCGTCGGCGGAGGCGAGGCGCATCGAGCGCTGTTCTTCGAAGGCCGGGAGGGGATCGGGAAGACGGCCCTCCTGAACGAGATATCCCGTCGGCACAGCGAGACCATCCTCCTCTCCGTTGATCTCGGCGCCATGTTCGCCGAATCCGAGGTACTGAGCGCGATCGCCCGGCAGGCTTCTCGACAGGGGGTCCCGATGGATTCGTTCCGAGCTCTGCGGGGGCGGTACGGGGAGACCCCTCCGGTGGTGTTCAACCACGCGGAGATCAAGAGGGCCAGCGTCGACTTCGCCTTCCATGTGAACAGCGACCGCCGTATGCAGACCGACGCGCTCACGGACGAACTCGTGGCCGCGCTGGGTGAGTCGTCGCAGAGCAGCCCGATGGTCATGCTGCTGGACGGCTTCGAGAACTGCCAGGCTCCCATGCGCGAGTGGATCAGCCGCGATCTGCTCCCGGAGATCCTCGCCGGTCACCGGGCGAGCGTGTTCCTGGCCGGCCGGAGCGTGCCGAGCCTCGGGCATCCGCATGCCGGGCTCACACGGACTCTGGCGCTGCCGCCGTTCGATCCCTCGATCGTCGAGGAGTGGATCGAACTGAGCGGTATCGACGACCTCAAGGGGATGGGTCACGTCATCTGGGGCGGAACCGCGGGTCTGCCCTCCATGATCGAGGAATTCCTATCGAACTACAACATCGCCGAATGGCCGTCCTGATGCGGCCCGACATCGTTTCGCGCAGCATCTGGGCCTCCTTCGACACCCTTTCGCCGGGCGAACGGTCACTGGTCGAGTTCCTCGGCGTCTACCGCCGGTTCGACTGGCGCATCATCGACTACACCGCCCAGGCCCTTCGGATCGACATCGCCGGCGACCGGGTGGCCGCGCTGCCCATGGTGGAGAGATGCACGGGGATCCAGGGGGAGGACTTCCGGCTGCGGCCACTGCTGCGCCAAGGCCTTCTGGAGCGGCTGCGCGGTGAAGACGGCGGGTCCGTTCACATCCGCGCGCACCGGCTCGCTGCCGGGTACTACCACCAGGATCTCGATCCGCTGAACACCGGCAGACTGGGCTGGTACGTGGAAGAGATCCACCATCTCGCCTGTGCTCACAAGGGACGTGCGTTCTCGCGGCTGGCCGCCTTCTCGCACACCGCGCTGATGACCGGCCATCCGGAAGCGGCCAGCCGCGCCGCGGCCGAGGCGCTGGAACGTGCGCCTGGAGCCGAGGACACACCGGAAGCCGAGGGCGCGCAGGGTGAGCACCCTTCCGCCGAACTGGCCTGCCTGGCCGAGGTGGTCCAGTCCGTCGCGTCGATCCTCGCCTCCCCCGCGCGCGTCGACGAGCGGACCATCATGCGTCTCGACGGCATTCTGACGGGCGCCAGACCGAGCGCCGACCTTGCGGCATCGCGCCTCGCGCAGCTGGCGCGCGATCTGGTCACGTACTACAGCGAGCGGTTGTTCCCGGCACCCCGGATGAGTTCCGTCCTGGCGCCGACGGCGGCAGTGGCGGGCCCGGCCCGGCGGGGTCTGCCGGAGGTGTCCGCGGGACTGGCCATGGCGGAAGCGGTCGCCCACTTCCCGCACACCGTGATGAAACGCGTCCACGCCGTCGAACTGCGGGGGATGTCGAAGGTGCGGCACTCGGTGAAGACCACGCTCTACACCCAGACCGCGAGTGCGCAGGCCACGGAGGCACTGGTCGACATCTTCCCCTGGGAAGCCGGCGACACCCTGGACGCCCTCGACGTCAGGGACGCCAACGGATGGACCATCGACTCGCTCAAGTCGATCCAGGCACAGTCCCGCATCGCCAGTGCGGTGTCCTCCTGGCTCACCGACTCGGCCGGTGAGGAGTCGGGCGGTGAGGAGATGAGCGTGACACTGCGGCGCGAGATCTCCCAGTCGCTGGTGTCCGCGATGCAGAACCGGGAGCACGCGGCCATCGAGCAGCTGCTGCTGGCGGCCGCCGAACAGTCCGAGGGAAGCCTGCGGACACGCATCAGATCGGCCATCCGCTACTTACCCCTGGTGGCCGTGCTGGACGCGAACTCGCGTACGTCGCAACGGCTCCAGTACCACTACCCGGGGCCGTGTACCGTCCGGCGCGACGGCTGGGCCGGCATCGCGGCGACGCTGGAGCTGGTGCTGCCGACGGAGGTGAAGAACCACCACCTCGAGATCCCCACGCCCGAGGGACTGGAACTGGCGGGGCTGGGTTTCCACAGCGAGCTCCCCGCCAGGGTGGTGCCGCGGCCCCATCGCGGGCACTGGCCGAGACACGGTACGCCGGACATGCCCGAGGAGTTCACGATCGCCTTCGCCCGCGAGGACGACAGCGAAGGCAACAGGACGGGCGTCGCGGCCAACCGTGTGGTGCGGGCGGAGCTGCATCTGCAGTACGTCGTGCAGCGTGAGGACGTGGTGCGGGTGCGCCGCGTCAACCTCGTCTGTGTGCTCGCCTGTATGGCGGCGATCTTCCTGCCGTATGTGCTCGACGGCGCCGTCTGGTCCAACATGTTCTCCTGGGTGGCGTCCGCCTTCGTCGTGGTGGATGCTTATTTCAGGAATCCCCGGACCGATCCGGGTGTCGATCGGCAAGAGCTCCGTGCCCATGCGAGCCGCCCCATCAAGCTGGTGCTCGCCGCCAATGTGATCTCCGCCGTCGCCGCCGCCTCCATGGCCAATGTGAGGGGCAGCGAGGTCATCGCCTTCACCGTCACCCTCGTCGGTCTGGGTATCTGCATCCTGTCGTCCCTGCTGCTCTACAACGTGGCGCTGCAAAGACGCCGCCATCTGCGCAGGGCCGAGCTGGGTATGGCCGCCGCGGCCGACTGACCGTGGGACGGGGTCGGACAGCACCCCCGAGGCGACGGTCTGCGCGAAGGAGTAGCGATGACCCACACCACCGAGGCTCCCCGTCACATCAGCGGGCTCAGGAACACACGCTACGGCGAGATCCTGCTCGTCTCACCGGACGAGTCCGGCGGGCTCAAGGCGGCCGTCTACAACACGCTGGGCCTGAACGACTGTCCGCAGCAGTGGTGGGACGGGCTCGACCCCCGTGCGCTGGCGGAGCAGTTCGGGGTGCCCCTGGTGCTGCTGAACGGCCCCCGCTACTGGGTGATCGACGAGCTCACCGCGTTCGCGACGGGCGCAGTCACGACCTTCGACGGTGTCGGGGTCCGGCTGGTCGCCGAAGTGCGGATCCCGCCGGAGACGCATCCCACCGGTGCCAGGTCGTACTACATCGACACCACCGTCGACCGGGACACGGAGTACCTTCTGTCCGCGGGGAAGCCGGTCTACACGCTGACCGACCCCGACGGCCGCACCTATGTCCTGCAGACGTACTCCCATACCCTGGACGACAGTCAGACCCTGGACTCGCTGGCCGGACTCGGCGACCGGCTGCGGCTTCCGCAGGGCTGGCGGTACGGGGCCCACACCCCCGAGGAGGACCTCCTCGTGCGCACGGTCGACGGCAAGGCCCACGTCGTGCAGGACAACCTCGAGAACACCTATATGCTCCTGGCCCGTTGAAGCCGGGCCGGGGTTCTTCAATCCGTCAGGGCGCCGTGAACAGTCCGGGGAAGCGGGGCGCGAGCCAGGGTCTGCGCCCCCAGGCGAGGACGCCTCCCCGCGCCATGGCGCCCCAAGGGCCCCGGCGGCCGAGCGCCATCAGCAGGAAGGCGACCGGTTCGGTGAGGATCGTGCAGTCGGAGTGCTGCGGTGGCTGTGCGGAGACGGTCATGGCACCGTCGGTGAACGTGACTCCGAAGGAGTCCCCGCCCCGCAGCCGGATGGTGAACCGGGCCGACAGCCCGGCGGATTCGCTGGTGTCGACGACGCGCGGCATGGCCGTGATCAGAAAAGGCAGGGTCAGCCCGACCCGTGTGCGGTCGATCATGTGGGGGCGGCCCAGCGCGCGGGCGATGTCGTAGCCGTGGCCGAGCATGTGCGTCAGCAGGTACGCACCCAGCTCGGCGGGACTCATCGGACCCAGCGGGGTGACCAGCCTCCGGTCCGCGGGGTGCCCGTCCACGGCCGCCAGGAAGGCATCGGCCTGGTCCACGATCATCCGGGCCAGCGGTTCGGCGCCGCGCTCGGCGAACGCGGCCAGTGCGCGCTCGTTGGCCGAGGCCAGGCTCTGGGCGGTGCCGTCGCCGTGACTGCGCTCATGTCCCGCCGCCACATCGGCCATCAACTCGTTGGCCTGCGCGAGATGAGCAGCGGCCTCCCCGAGGGTCCACTCCGATCCGGGTACCGGGCCGCTGGTGTCGGCGACTGCCCGCAGCAGCGCCGCGATGTCCTCGGCGGTGCCTCGTATCGCCTCGTCGAGGCCGCTGGGCAGCGCCCCTCGTGTCTGCTGCCCGGCCGCTGGTTCCACGCCGTTTCCCTTCCGGTCGACCGCACCCGTCGCGGGTCCGCCCCGCCGGAGGATCCGTCCCGGGGCAACGGCCGTACCCAACCAGGCGACGGAGCCGGCGACAAGGGGCCGTGCGGCATGGACAGCGGACACCTGCCGTCGACACCGGACGCGCACGCGGACACCGGACAGGGGAGGCGTGCACCACGGCGCGGGTACCGGCCTGCCCCGCTCTTGGGGGCAGCCCGAGCCGGGCCCTGGCGTCCGATCGCCCGGAAAGGACCTGGCGCCGCGGCTCAGCCCTGGCCGGATGCCGCGTCCAGATGGGGCAGGTGGTGGCCCATCCGCTCCCGTTTGGTGCGCAGATAGGCGATGTTCTCCTCGCGCGGCGCTGTCAGCAGCGGTACCTGTTCGGCGATCTTGATGCCGTGCTTCAGCAGGGCATCGCGCTTTCTCGGGTTGTTCGACAACAGCCGCACGGACCGCACCCCGAGGTCGTGCAGCATGTCCGCCGCCACCTGGTAGTCGCGGGCGTCGGCCGGGAGTCCGAGTGCGAGATTCGCCTCGACGGTGTCCAGGCCCTCGGCCTGCAGCTGCATCGCCTGGAGCTTCGCCAACAGGCCGATGCCGCGCCCCTCGTGACCCTGGAGGTAGAGGAGGACGCCGCGTCCTTCGCGCACGATGGCGCGCAGTGCCGCGGTCAGCTGGTCTCCGCACTCGCAATGCTTGGAGCCGAAGGCGTCTCCGGTCAGGCACTCCGAATGCACACGCGTCAGTGCACCGTCACCCTTGATGTCGCCGTAAACCAAAGCGATTTGTTCGTCACCGCGAATGCGATCCAGGTAGCCGACGGCGAGAAAATCACCGTGTTCTGTGGACAGCCGGACATTTGCCCTGCGTTCGACGCAGGATGCACGAACGGTGTCCACGTTTGAGCCATCGGTATCTATCATGGCCAGATCATATCGGGTAACCTCTGGTGATGGGCCGGGAATCGGCGAGAAGTTGTCAACTGACCGTCTGGTTCAAAGGTGTTCGGCCAATGGATGCGGCATGCTCGCAGGGCGTGTCGCCGTCTGCATGTGGAGAACACCCGCCGATGCGTGCCGTATTCGGGCAGATCGGCGCCCAAATCACCTGGAACGAAGAACGAAAGGGTCGGGAAAGATGAGTGGCCCGCACGTGCGACTCCCTGCATTGGGTCTGTTGCCGCTGGAGACGACAACGGACGACGTAAGGGCCGGACGGGCCTCTGTCGCCGTCCTTCCCATCGGCAGCTTCGAGCAGCACGGACCGTATCTCCCGCTGATGACGGACACGGTCGTGGCCTGCGCCATCGCCCGGGAGATCGCCGCAGCCCACCCCGTCCTCTGCCTCCCGCCCGTGACGATCTCCTGCTCGCACGAGCACGCGGCCTGGCCCGGCACCGTCAGTGTTTCCGCCGCCACTCTGTATGCCGTCGTACGGGACATCGCCGAATCGCTGCGCCGCTCCGGCATCAACGACCTGGTGTTGATCAACGGACACGGCGGAAACTATGTGCTGCGCAACGTGGTTCAGGAGTCCGCGGGCACCGGCACACGCATGGCGCTTTTCCCCGGATCGGCCGACTGGAGTGCGGCGAGGGAGCGTGCGGGAGTGCAGACCTCGTCCCACAGCGATATGCATGCGGGCGAAGTCGAGACATCGATCCTGTTGCACGATCACCCGGAACTGGTGCGCCCCGGATATGAGACGTCCGACTTTCTCGCCGACGATCGCGAGCATCTGCTCACTCTTGGTATGAGGGCCTACACGGAATCCGGTGTCGTGGGGCGGCCGTCAATGGCCTCCGCGGAAAAGGGAAAACAATTGCTCGCCGGCCTTGTTGATTCCTTCGCCGATTACTTTTCACTTCTGGCTCCTGTCGAGTCCCTGGCCCGTACGTCCACGGACCCGGGTCCTGAGGAGTCCCTGGCGCCTGAGCCGTCCCGCGCACCGCGGCCTTCGGGACCCGCGGGTCCCGGACGGTCCACCGACGGCCGGCGGGTGACGCGATGACCGGCCCCGCCGCGGACGGCCGCGCCGCCGTGCTCGACACGACCGAAGCCTGGGAGCGTCTGCTCCGCGTCCGCACCGAGGCGGACGCCGCCGCCGCGGGCCTTCTCACCGGTGACGACGGACGGTGGCACTGGCGCAGTGCCTCGCCCGAGGCGGACGTGCTCGCCGACCGCTATGTGTCGCTGTCTCTGGCCGGCCCCCGCTTCACCTTCGCCCAACTCGGCCAGAGTCTGGACGGATTCATCGCCAGCCGCACCGGCGACGCGGACTACGTCACCGGCGAGGAGGACCGGTGTCATCTGCACCGGCTGCGGGCGCTCGCCGACGCGGTGCTCGTCGGCGCAGGAACCGCCGTCGCCGACGACCCCCAGCTGACGGTCCGCGCCTGCGCCGGGAACAACCCGGTGCGCATCGTCCTCGACCCGCACGGCCGCGTACCGCTGCGGCGCCGGGTGTTCACCGACGGCGCCGCCCCGACCCTGTGGGTGGTGGGCGCGGACAGCGACCCCGGACGCGAAGCCGGCCCGCACGGCGCCGGTGCCGGCGTGGACGTGCTCGTCCTGCCCGACAGCGCCGCCTTCGCCCCGCGCCGGCTGACGCACGAGCTCGCACGCCGCGGACTGGGCCGCGTACTCGTCGAAGGCGGCGGCGTCACCGTCTCCCGCTTCCTGCACGCGGGCGTGCTCGGCCGGCTCTACGTGACCGTGGCACCGGTCCTGCTCGGCGACGGCATCCCGGGACTCGCCTTCCCCGGGCCCGACGTGATGCGCGACGCCCTGAGGCCCCCGACGCGACGCGCCTTCCTCGGCGAGGACACCCTCTTCGAACTCGACCTGCGGGCGGCGCAGTCCGGCCACCCACGGGAGGACCAGGACGGCGATCCCGGGCAGGCTGGCGACGAAGGCCAGTAGCCCGTACACCACGGCCACGCTCAGGCCCTGCGAGGTGCTGAGCCCGGCGGCTCCGAAGGCCCAGGCGGTGACACCCTCCCTGGGCCCCCAGCCGCCGATGTTCAGCGGCAGCGCCATGGCCAGCAGCGCCAGCACCATCAGCGGCAGCAGCACGGCCGCGGGGGCGGTCGCCCCCGCGGCCCTGGCGGCGAGCAGGAACATGCCGAGATGCCCCGCCAGCACCGCGACCGACGACAGCAGCACCCCCGGCCAGCTGCCGCGGGCGAACAGACCGGCGCGCGCCTCGGCCAGCGTGGCACGCAGAGTGCGCTGCCAGCGTGGGGCGTTCGGCTTCCGCCGCAGCACGCATACGGCTACGGCCACCGAGACACACAGCACCGCCAGCACGGCGACCGCACCCGGTGCCGAGACGAGGTGGTGGACGGCCCGGCCGGTATCGCCGGAGGCGACCGATGGCCGGGCGACCAGCAGCAGTACCCCGACCGCGATCAGGACCGCCTGGCCCGCGATCCGCTCGAGGACGACCACCCGCACACCACGCCCGACATCACCGGCGCTACGCCCGTGCCGTACCGCACGGTGCACATCGCCGAGGACGCCGCCGGGCAGCGCCGCGTTCAGGAACAGAGCGCGGTAGTAGTCGGCGACCGCCCGCCCCAGGGGCAGGCGGATGCCGAGACCCCGGGCGACCAGGCACCAGCGCCATGCGCTGAGCACCGTGGTGAGCAGCCCGAGGCCGAGGGCGGCCAGCACGACGGGGAGATCGATCCCGCGCAGCCCGGCGGCGAAGGCACCGGTGCCCTGCCACCACAGCATCCCCACGAGGATGCCCGCTCCGGCGAGCATCCCGATTCGCGCCCTGACCGCCCGCAGGATCATGAGATCCCGCCCGTGGACCCGGGAAGGGCCAGTACGTCGCTGTGGTGCACCACCACCCGCAACTCGCCTGCCGCGCAGGCCTCCAGACGGCTGTGCAGATAAGCGTCGGCACGCGTCGCGAGGTCCGGGCGCTGCTCACAGGCGGCGCCGACCCAGCCACGCAGCCATTCGGCGGTCAGCCGCCCGGCCGTGGACCCGGTTCCGGCCGCCGTCGTCTCCGCGTCCGTCGCCGCCGTTGCCGGTGCTGTCGCCGCCGCTGCCGCGGACCAGCCGTACTCGTCGCCGAGCCGCCATGCACTGGGCTCCACCCGTACGGTCATGCCGTAGCGCGCGAAGGCGACCGACGCCGCGGCGACGGCGTCCGGGCCGAGCAGCCGGCGCCCCTGGTCGACACGTCGCTGATGCGCGTTGAACGCCTCGGTGATCTCGGCGTCCAGCGGATCGGCCGGGTCGACGTCGACCCGGCCCACCACGGACAGCGCCAGCAGTGCGGGGCAGCGCGCCCCGGCGCACGCCGCCGCGAGGCCGTCGAGCTCGTCGCGGGTGAGCAGGTCCAGCAGCGCGGACGCCGTCACCAGCGACGTACCGGACAGGGCGTCGGGGCTCAGCCGGGCGATGTCGCCGCGTTCCGTCGTGACCGTGACGGGGCTGCCGTCGGCGGCCGTACGAGGCAGCTGCGCGGCGGCGATCTCCAGCAGATCCGGGTCGTGGTCGTGCAGGATCCAGTGCTGGGGGCCACTGAGCCGGGGAGCGAGCCAGCGCCCCATCGAGCCGGTGCCACAGCCGAGATCGCGGATCACCAGTGCCGCCGGCGCGGAGTCCGCCACGGGCGCCGAGCCCGCCCGGCCCGCCGTCTGCGTCATGTACTGGCGGAGCGGATCGAGGAGTTCGGGCGCGCGGGCCGCGGCGTCCGCACCCTCGCGCAGCGCCAGCCACTCAGGGGCGTAGCGGGGTCGGTCCGTGGTGGTGGTCATGCGGCCTCCCGGGATTCGTGGCGGAGTCGGTCCAGTGCCGCGGCCAGATCGCCCGCGGTGGACTCCCAGCCGGCCAGCGCGGCGCGCCGCCGGTGTGCGGCTGCCCTGGAGCGCTGACGCTCGCCGGGGTCGCCGATCCAGCGGCGCAGGGCCGCGATGAGTGCCTCGGGGGCGTCCGGCGGTACGAGCACGCCGGGCACCTCGCCGCCGGGCGCCCGCCCGACCGCTTCCGGCAGCCCCCCGACGGCCGTGGCCAGTACGGGGACGCCACGCGCGAGCGCCTCGGTCACGACCATGCCGTAGGTCTCGGCCTGTGAGGCGAGCACCAGCAGATCGGCGGCGTCGTAGTCGGCGTCGAGCGCGGCACCGCTGCGAGGACCCGCCAGTCGTACACGGTCGTCGAGGCCGAGCTGCCCGATCAGTTCCCGCAACCGGGAGACATAGCCGGGGTCCTGGCCCAGACCACCGACGCAGACACAGCGCCAGGGCAGATCGGCGACGGCCGCGAGGGCCCGCACCAGCCGGTCCTGTCCCTTGCGCGGGGTCACCGATGCGACGCACAGCAGCAGGGGAGCGGTGTCCTTGCCGGACGCCGTGCCCCGCGCCAGGGGGGCGCGGTCGGCTCCGGGGGCGGCGACACGGACCCTGTCAGGGGCGAGACCGTGATGCTCCACCAGCCGGCCGGCTGCCCAGTCGCTGGTCGCGACCACTGCCGGGACGGCCCGCAGCGTTCTGCGTTCCGCTGCGTCCAGTGCGGCCGCGTCGGCAGGGGCGAGGCCCGTCTCGTCGCCCAGCGGCAGATGCACCAGTACCGCGAGGCGCAGCCGTCCGGCCTCGGGGACGATCACCTCGGGGACGCCGCAGGCCACGAGACCGTCGATCAGCACCGGACTGCCGTCCTCGAACCCGCGGAGGAGCCGGGCCAGTTCCGCACGCGCCTCCGCCCCGGGCCGCGGCCATGCGCCGGCGACGGTGTGCTCCTCGACCCGCCAGCCGATACGGGGCAGGTCCTGGCAGATGCGGCGGTCGTAGGCGTTGCCGCCGCTGGGCGCGGCGAGGTCGTCGACGCCCGCGGGCATCACGATCCGTACGGAACCCGTGCCGCCGTTCCCGCTGCTCTCGCCGGCCGGTCCGGTCACAGCGCCCGCTCGTAGCTCGCCCACGCGATGTGCGACTCGTGCAGGGTGACGGAGATGCCGGTCAGGCCGCGGGCACCCTCGCCCAGGGCTCCGGCGTGGACCCGGTCGGCCAGCCGGTCGGCGATCACCTTGGCGAGGAACTCCGTCGAGGTGTTGACTCCGGAGAATTCCGGTTCGTCGTCCAGATTGCGGTAGTTGAACTGGCCCACCACACTGCCCAGCTCGACGGTGGCGAGGCCGATGTCCACGACGATGTTGTCGTCGTCCAGCTCGGGCCTGCGGAAGGTGGCATCGACGAGGAAGGTCGCTCCGTGCAGACGCTGCGCGGGTCCGAAGACCTCGCCGCGGAAACTGTGGGCGATCATGAGGTGTTCGCGGACGGTAACGCTGAACAACGGCTGTGACCTCCGGTCCTTGCTTCTGGCCACTCGGGCCCGTGTCCTTCAGTACGGCCGGAGCGTACGCCGTGTTCAAAGACCCAGGTCATTCACCGTTTGCACACCAACCTGCCCCACCGCTCAGACGGAGACCTCCCCGGTGGGCCCCTCGTAGCGGACCCGGTGGCACATCCCGGGCAGATCTCCGGCGGCGATCCGGGGCATCACGGACGGCAGTTCGGCGAAGGCGCACTCGCCGGTGATCAGTGCGTCGAAGGCGGGATCGGCGAGCAGATCCAGCGAGAGCTCCAGCCGGTCGGCGTACGTCCGGCTGGAGCGCCGCGCCGGGGACACCTGCCCCACCTGGCTGCCGCGCAGCACCAGGCGGCCGGAGTGGAAGGCCTCTCCCAGCGGCAGGCTGACCCTCCGGTCGCCGTACCAGCTCAGCTCCAGCACCGTGCCCTCCGGGGCGAGGAGCTCCAGCGAGCGGCTGAGCCCGGCCTCCGTGGCGCTGGCGTGCACGGCGAGGTCGCAGCCGCCCAGTGCGTCCCCGGGGAGCGCGAAGTCGACGCCGAGCGCTTCGGCGACCGCGGCCCGCGCGGGATCGGCATCGACCAGTTGCACCCGCACCCCGGGGTACCGGGCGAGCAGACGGGCGACGGAGCAGCCGATCATCCCGGCGCCGACGACGGCGATCCGGTCGCCGACCAGAGGAGCGGCGTCCCACAGGGCGTTGACGGCGGTCTCGACCGTCCCGGCCAGGATCGCCCGTGCGGCGGGCACGGTGTCCGGCACCGGGGTCACGGCGCTCTCCGGCACGACGTAGCGGGTCTGATGCGGATAGAGGCAGAAGACCGTGCGGCCGACGAGGTGCCGCGGGCCCTCCTCGACCAGGCCGGCGTTCAGATAGCCGTACTTGACCGGCCCGGGGAACTCCCCCTCCTGGTAGGGGGCCCGCATCGCGGCGTATTGATTCCGCGGTACACCCCCGCGGAACACCAGGCTCTCCGTGCCCCGGCTGACCCCCGAGAACAGCGTGCGCACCACGACATCGCCGTCGGACGGATCCGGCAGGACGACGTCCCGTATCTCGCCGCTGCCAGGGGAGCGGAGCCAGAAACCACGTGCGGCGCGCTCCATCGACGACCTCCAGCTGAACGCTCGGGTATCGGTTTACGTTCTGACAATCATGAGGCCGCGCACACGGTACGCGGCATTCATCGACTCTGTCACACGGCCGAAGGGTGGTTGCGCAGTGGCCCTGAGCGGCGCTTTCGACGCGAGACTGGTGCGCCCCGAGACGACGGCGGGGGCGGGCGCGCAGGCACTCCTGCTCGTCCTCCTCGGCACGGGGACCGGGCTCGGGCCCGCGGGATGGCTGGCGGGCGCGGTGTTCACGGTCGCCACCTGGACGGTGCTCACGCGCGCGCTGCACAGGTCGTGGCCCGGGCGCAGATCCTTCGGACCGGCCAACGGCGTCACCCTGGCGCGGACGGTGCTCGTCGGCGGCGTGACCGCGCTCGTCGCGGACTCCTTCGTGAGCGGATCGCCCCTCGACGGCTCCTTCGTCAGCCGGGCACCGCTCGCGGTCCTGGTCGCCCTGACCGCGGTGGCCCTGGTCCTCGACGCGGTCGACGGCCAGGTCGCCCGCCGCACCGGGTCGGAATCCCCGCTGGGGGCCCGCTTCGACATGGAGGTCGACGCGTTCCTCATCCTGGTGCTGAGCGTCTACGTCGCGATGTCGCTGGGACCGTGGGTGCTGCTGATCGGCACGATGCGCTACGCCTTCGTGGCGGCCGCCCGCGTACTGCCCTGGCTGAACGGGCCGCTCCCGCCGAGCATGGCCCGTAAGACGGTGGCCGCCCTGCAGGGCATCGTCCTCCTCGTCGCCGGCGCGGGCGTCCTGCCGCGCACGGTCGCCGCCGTGGCGGTTCTGGCCGCGCTGGCCGCGCTCGTCTGGTCGTTCGCCCGGGACATCCGGTGGCTGTGGCGGGTCAGGATCCGCGAGAGCGTGGCGGCGGTCGGGGAAACGGTACGCACGAGGGTCTGACGGACGCCGCGGCGACCGGGACGAAGGGCGCCGCCTCCACCAGGGGCACTCGCTGGTGCCCGACAGCGCCGTCAAGGCCAACGCTGCGGGGTTGCAGCGTTCTTCGGAGGCGGCATCGCAGGCATCACCGGCCCCGTCGGCCTCTGCGCCGAGATCGACACCACCCTCGATTCCCTCACCGACTGCGAAGGCACCGACTGCGAAGGCAGCCCGGGCCCCGTACCCGGCCGCATCGGCCGGCACCCACCGGTCCGCCCCGGCCAGCACGCCACTCGGCGCAGTCGCGGCCGACCGTCGCACCGGAGTGTGTCCGGGTGGGAACGTCCCCCGGCGCGGCGCCTCATGTGCGCCGGGCGCGCCGGGGGATCGTCACGGTGGCGTGCGAGTGTCAGACCGTCCGACCGTCCTTACCGGGCGGACTTACCGGGCGGAGCCCCCTTGGGGCCGTAGGCGGTCAGGAAGCGGTCGCGGAAGGTGTCCATCTGCCAGACCGGGGCCTTCGGGCCGGGCCTGAGGCCGTCCTGCCAGCCCCACCCGGAGATCCGGTCCAGCACGGCAGGGTCGTGGGCGACGATCGCGATCGGGACGTCCCGGCCGAGGTTGCCGCGGGTGACGGTCGATACGGGCTGGTGGTCGCCGAGGAAGACGAGCACGGTGTTCTCGTTGCCGTACTTCTCCACGTAGGAGATGAGGCTGTCGAGGGAGTACTGAATGGCGCGCCGGTACTCGTTGCGCACCTGGTCGGGGTCCTTCCAGACCTCCGTGGGGCTCTTGCCCTCGCTCTTGATGGCGTTGTAGACGGAGCCGTCACCGAGCTGGTCCCAGCCGAGCATCCGGGGTATGGGCGCCCAGGGGTTGTGGCTGGAGGCCAGGATGATCTCCGCCATCATCGGCCCGCGGTCCGGCTTTCCGTGCTCGAGGCGCTCGAACGCCGACAGGCTGTACTGGTCGGGCACGGGCGTCCAGCTGAACTTCGGCCCCTGGTAGCCGAGCCGCCGTGAGTCGTAGACGTGGTCGAGTCCGTAGAACTTGCCCTCGGGCCAGGAGCGGATGACGCCCGGCATGATGCCGACGGTGCGCCAGGCTCCCGTGCGCCGGAAGGCACCGGTCAGGGTCAGCCGGTCGCTCGAGGTGAGGCTGCGGTAGCGCTGCTGGTTCTTGATCCAGAGGCCCGAGTTGAAGGTGGAGTGGGCCAGCCAGCTGCCGCCGCCGTAGGTCGGCGAGGTGAGGAAGGCGCTGCGGGAGGAGAACCCGGCAGCGCGCAGCCGCTTGGTCCCCTCCGCGAGTACGGCGTCGACCTGCGGGGCCATCGCCGGGTCCTGCACCGCGCTGCGACCGTAGCTCTCGATGAAGGTGAAGATGACGTCCTTGCCGCGCAGTGCGGTCAGCAACTGGTCGGGCGGGGTGTCCCGGAAGGCGTCGACCGAAGCCTCCCTCGCGAAGTCACCCTTGTCCCCCAGGCCCGCACGAATCTGGACCACCCGCTCCTGGGCCAGGTCGGCCGTGGTGTCGGCGGCGATCGGCAGTCCGGCCGGCACCGTGGGCCCGAGCAGCGCGAGAACCGTCCACAGGGTGCCGAACGCGAAAGTGCCCTGGGTGGATACGGCGCTGTGCCGGACCACGAGCCGGCTCACCCGGACGACCGCCAGTGAGGTGAACGCGAGCAGGCCGATCACGAGCAGCACCAGCACGATCTCGAGGGCGATCGTGCCGGCCTTCCCGGCGGTGTCCTCGAGGAACGACTCGGCGTCGTCGAACAGTATCCAGTCGAGCACGGGGTCGAAGGGCCGGTTGAGCACCGAGTAAAAGCCCATGTCGAGGCACTTCAGGACGGTCAGCAGCCCCAGAGCGGCCCCGGCTGCCGCGGCCGTCACGCGCCGTGCCCGTTGCCGCAGGCTCTGCAGGACGAGGAGGAGGGCGACGCCGAAGACCCCCTCCACGGGGATGCGAAGGAAGGCGCCCGGCGTGAGTTCGTCGAGATCGTTCGGCATCAGCAGGGCCAGGAACACCAGCAGTACGGCCAGGGTGTCGGTCACCCGCCTGACCGTCCGCGCCGCGCCGGGACGACGGCCGCGCCATCCGGCTTCGTCGACGCCGGTGCCGTCCTCGGCTGCTCCTTCGCGTTCGCCTTCACCGGGGCCTTCACCGGAACCCTCAACGGAACCTTCACCGGAACCGTCATGGGCGCCGCCCTCCGCCGAGGTCGCGACGGCCGGCTCGCCCGAGGCCTGCCTCGGCAATCGGACCGTGCCCGGCGGCTCCTCCGTGTCGGTCCGGTCCTTGTGCGGCTGTTGGCGAGAGCGCGTCCAGAGCGACACCCGGGGATCCTTCCGTGCATGGCCGATGAGGCACGACGGACCGGACCCGTGAGAGTCGGGGCCGCCGATATCTGTACGGTTCACCGGGACCGTCAGTTCACCTCACGGGGGAGATCGTCCCGTGACCCACGTGCGCCGGACCACGGGGTCCTTCCGGTCGACGGGTCCTTCCGCCCCGATCGCGGACCGGTGCCCCATGATGGTCAGCCAAGCCGTGGACCGGCAGCACCCGCCCCGCGCGGTGGTGCGCCTAGGGGGTTTCTGATGGATCTCCGTGGAGGAAGGAGCGGCGTCCGGTGCGTGCTCTCGGAGTGCCGGCTGGAAGCCCTCGTACTGGGACGTACTTGGGCTTTCGGCCGGTGCGGCGAGAGTGAGTGCCGGGCGTCGCGACGCCGCGGAGATCCATCAGAAGCCCCCTAGGGCTGTCGGCGGGACCCGCTCCCGCCGTGCGAACCGCGCCCGCTCCGGCGTGCGTGCTCACCCCCCGACCCCAGGAGCCACCTGTGTCTCGCATCATCCCTTCGCGCGCCGCGCACCGTCTGGCCGTCGTCACCGGCACGGCCCTCGCGGCGTCCCTCGTCCTCGCCGTACCGGCGTCGGCGCATGTGGAGGTCGAGGCGGAGGGCGCCGCCGCTCTCGCCGAGAACGTCACCCTGGAATTCACCGCCGAGTCGGAGTCCGACAGCGCGGGCATCACCAAGCTGGAGGTGATCCTCCCCGAGGGCATCGCCCCGGGCGACATCGCCTACGAGAAGGGTCCGGCGGGCTGGAAGTTCGCGCCCACGAGCCGCGGCTACTCCGTTTCCGGCCCGGCGATCGCCACCGGCGACGACGTCGAGTACTCGGTGACCGTACGGCAGTTGCCCGACGCCAGGACGCTGGCGTTCAAGACCCTCCAGACCTACGGAGACGGGCGCGTCGACCGCTGGATCGAGCTCGAGCAGTCCAGCGGCCACGATCACGGGCACGGCAACCCGGCGCCGCTGCTCACCCTGAAGCCCAAGGCGCCCGGGGCCAAGCCGGTGCCGGCTGGCCCGAGCGCCGGGCCGGGCAGCGCCTCGCCGGCCGCGCCGACTCCGGCGACCACGTCCGCGGCTCAGGACCGGGCGCCGGCGAAGGGTGCCGCCGGGCAGAAGGCGGCGGAGCACAAGGACGGCGGTTCGTCCCCTGCCGTTCCGCTCGCCATCGGCGCGGTCGTGCTGGTGGCTCTCGCCGGTGGCGCCTGGTGGTGGAGGCGCCGGAGCACCGCCGGCTGAGCCCCATGAGTCCGGTGAGCCCCATGAGTCCTGCGGACTCCATGAGTCCGGTGAACGTGAGCCTCATGAGTCCGATGAGTCCTACGAGCCCCACGGGGCCTGTATCGGCGGCTGGTTCACGCGGAAGCCGTCGCCCCCAGCCGGAGATTCCATCGCCCCTGCCTGCCGGTGAGCCCGATCGCCGACAGCGGCGGCACATCGATCCGCCAGAACGCGGTCAGCGGCGCGGCGAGGGCGTGCACGGTCGCGGCCCGGACCACGGAGGGTTCGACGACGGCGAGTACCCGGCCGGTGTCCTGCGGCAGGGCGTCCAGCCAGGCGCCCACCCGCAGGCACAGCTGCCGTACCGACTCGCCGCCGTGCGGGGCCGCCTCGGGGTCGGCGGTCCACGCCGCGACCGCCTCGGGCGCGGCGGCGGCCACGTCGGTGAGCGAACGGCCCTGCCAGCGCCCGTAGTCCAGGTCACGCAGCTGTTCCTCGATCACGGCGTCGAGGCCCAGCGCCCCGGCGGTCTGTCCGCACCGTACGGAGGGCGCCCTGAGTACCACCGGGGCGGCGGGCAGCGCGGGAGCCGCCGCGCGTGCCTCGCGCACGCCACGCTCGTCGAGCGGTCCGTCACCGAAGCGCGCCTCGCGCACCGCGGGACCTGAAGCCGCGCACAGCAGGGTGAGCCTGGTCGGCATTGGCCGGATTCCTCCCCGTGTCGCACCGGCCCGGTGCCGGGGACCTCCTCGGATCCTACGACCCACCACACTCCGTCATGTGATGAAGATCGCTGGTCACAGGCCCTATTGGCGTGGGGATCGGGGACCGCTACCCTCTCTCCGAAAGGATGACGGCGCTCACGGAAGACCGGTGAGAACCCGGCACGGTCGCGCCACTGTGTGCCAGGCGGAAAAGCCCCTCGTGGGCGGGTCCGCCGGGTGAGTCAGACCCGTAGCCGTCACATGTGCACCACCGAAAGCGGGACGCGTGTTCCCGAGGAGGTACCGGTATGGCCCAGCCCGCCATCACACCCGCCGCAATCCCCGTTTCCCAGCCCGTCGTGGCGAAGCTCCCGATCAGCGCCATCGCGCCGTGGGCAGCTTTCTTCGGTCTGCTGATGCTCGTTCTGCTGTACTTCGTCGGTGCCGAGCAGGGCGCTTTCTCCGTGTTCTCCGGCGAGTCCGTCCACGAGTGGGTCCACGACGGCCGGCATCTGCTCGGCTTCCCGTGCCACTGAGACGGGCGGACAGCTGCTCATGAACTCCGCAACTGTAAGAGCCCTGCTGGTCAGAGGCATGCTCGCGGGCGTGCTCGCCGGGCTGCTCGCGTTCGGCCTCGCCTATCTGATCGGCGAACCGCAGGTCGATGCCGCGATCGCACTCGAGGAGTCGGCCTCCCACGCCCACGGTGGCGGCGGTGAGCCGGCCGAGGAACTGGTCAGCCGGGCCGTGCAGTCGACCGCCGGCCTGGGCACGGCCGTCCTGGTCTACGGCACGGCGCTCGGCGGTATCGCCGCGCTGGCGTTCTGCTTCGCGCTCGGGCGCATCGGCGCGTTCGGCGCACGCGCCACGGCAGCGTTCGTCGCGGCCGGCGGCTTCGTCGCCGTCGCGTTCGTACCGTTCCTGAAGTACCCGGCCAACCCGCCCGCTGTCGGCGACCCGGACACCCTGAACCAGCGCACCGCGATGTTCTTCCTGATGATCGCCCTCAGCCTGCTGCTGCTGATCGGGGCGGTGCTGGTCGGCAGGAAACTCGCACCGCGCTGGGGCAACTGGAACGCCACGGTGGCCGCGGGCGCCGCCTTCGTCGTCGTGGTGGGGCTGGCCCTGGCCTTCCTGCCGGCCGGCGACGCGATCCCGGAGCACTTCCCGGCCGACGTCCTGTGGCAGTTCCGCCTCGCCTCCCTCGGCGTCCAGGCACTGCTGTGGGCCGCGCTCGGCCTGATCCTGGGTCAGCTGGCCCAGCGGGTCCTCGAGCCCAGGGCCGCGAAGGCGGCGCTGGGGGAGCCGGCGGCGTCCGGCGCGTCGGTGCCCGCGGGCTGACGCCCGGACCGGCACCCAGGGACCGGAACACAGCGAAGGACCCCGCCGGGGGCGCGCCCGGCGGGGTCCTTCGCTGTGTTCCGGCCGCTCACCGCATCGGACCGCCTCGATCAGACACCGCAGTGGACCGGGAGTCGTTCCCGGGCCGTTCGAAGGGGGGTGATGCGTGTGGTGAGATGCGTGGTGAGGAAGGCCCACATCGCCGGTGCCATCCGCTGAGCCAGGTCCTCGGCCGTGCTCACGTCCGCGGACAGGCTGACGTTGGCGAGATGCCCGTGGGGGAGAGCCCGTGCCAGCTCCTCGGCCAGCGCCGGGTGCTGACGGCGCCGGTCGTTCCCGGGAATGACCAGGGTCGGCACCGAGATGGCGGCGAGGTCCGCGACGCTGTCGAAGGCCCGGTCGCGGCCGATCGCACAAGCAGCGGCGATGCTGGCCGGGTCCGAACGGGGGATCGCGTCACGGACCAGACTCCTGACCACCGGTGCGAGGTCGGGCAGGATCGGCTTCCACGCGGAGTCGATCCCCTCGTCGAGGACCCGGGCGGCGAAGCTCTCCATCATGGCCGTCTCCGCCTCCTTGGCGGCGTGGTCCTCGATGTCCTCCGCGCTGATGACGACCGACGCCCCGATCCGTTCCGGGTGCTCCGCCGCCGTACGCAACGTGATGGTGGCACCCATGCCCGTGCCGCCCAGGGCCACTCTCCGCAGCCCGAGGTGGCCGACGAGTGAGGCGACGTCGTCGGCGTACTGCGCCCAGGTGTGCCGGGCGGGGTCCGCGCACACCGAGCGTCCGTAGCCGCGGATGTCCGGCAGGACGACGGTGTAGCTGTCGGCAAGTCGGCGGGCCAGCGGGATCAGACTGTGGTGGTCCGGCCCGCCGCCGTGCAGGAGGATCACGGCCGGTCCCGTCCCGAGCCGCGCGGCATACAGGGTGCAACCGTCGCCGCCGTGGTAGCTGAACGTGTCCATGTCCTGTCCTCCAGTCCCGCGTCCTGCCGTCAGGCGGTCGGACGGGCCGTTGAGGCGGTACGCAGGATGGCGGTGCGCAGCGTGGCGATGTGCAGTGTGGCGTTGTGCGTGCCGGCGTCCCTGCGGCGAGGTGCCGCCGGTCCGCCGAAGGGACTCGCCCCGGACAGCACGGTCCCCCACGCGTCCTGCGTCATATGCTCAAGAGTCGAGGAAGCTTCCTGCTGCAACCATCCGGCAGGTGTCCGGAACCGTCCCCGCCGACCGGCCGGAGCGGTCCCGCCGCCCGGCCGGTCCGGGTACGAACCGGCGTGGTCCGCACCGGCGTGGTACGAATCGGACAGTGGTCCGACGGCGAGTGGAGCACGCGTGATCCGGGTACTGGTGGTCGACGACGAAGCCCTGATCCGTACGGGCTTCCAGCACATCCTCGACGCGGCGGACGACATCGAGGTCGTCGCGGCGGTGGCCGGCGGCGATGCGCTCCGTACCGCCCGGGAGACGCGTCCCGACGTCGTCCTGCTCGACATCCGGATGCCGGACGTGGACGGCCTCACCGTGCTGGCCGCGCTGCGGGAACTGCCGGAGCCACCGGTGGTGGCCATGCTCACGACATTCGACATGGACGAGTACGTGGCCACGGCGCTGCGCTCGGGCGCCGCCGGCTTCCTGCTCAAGGACACCGACCCCGAGGCACTGCCGTACCTGGTGCGCACCCTGGCCGACGGCGGCATCGTGCTGTCCTCCAAGGTCACCCGGACGGTCGTGGACGGCTACCTCGAGGCGGGCTCCCAGGAGGACGCCGCTCGCAGCCTCGGCCGGCTGACGGAGCGGGAACGCGCCGTGCTCGTCCTCGTCGCCGAAGGACTGTCCAACGGCGACATCGCCGCCCGCATGCATCTGAGCACCGGCACGGTCAAGGACCATGTGAGCGCGATCCTCACCAAACTGGAGGTGGGCAGCCGCGTCCAGGCCGCCCTGCTCGCCGAGCGGGCGGGCCTGCTCAGACCGCCGCCGCGGACGGAGGAGGAGCCATGATCCCCCGCGGAATGATGATGGGCGGGGTGATCGACCGAGCGGTCGCCGAGCACGGAAAGCTGCCCCGCCGTGTGCCGGTCCCGCTGATCGACGCCGCCCTCGTCGCGTTCTCCCTGTTCGACGCCTGGATCCAGGTCGGCACCGGTGATCCGCTGCTGCTGTCCTTCGCCCTGGTCGCGGCCGTCGCGCTGCTGCTGCGCCACCGGCTGCCGCTGCTCACGTTCGTGATCACGCTGCCCGCCGTGCTGGTCTCCGACGCGATCTTCGCGGGACTCGTCGCGCTGTACACGCTCGCCACGCTCACCCGCCGCCGCGGTCTGCTGATCGGGTGCGCGCTGGTGTTCACGGTCTGCGACATGATGCGGTGGCCCTCGGCCGAGATCGACCTGACGGACACCGCCACGTTCGTGACCCTCGGCTACACGGCCGCGACCGCCGCCGCCCCCGTCTTCCTCGGCCAGCTCGTGCATACCCGGCGGGACCTGTCGCTGCGGCTCGCGGAGATCTCCGAGGCGCGCGACCACGAGCGGCTGCTGACCGCCCAGAGCATGCTGTCGAAGGAACGCGCACAGCTCGCGCGGGAGATGCACGACGTGGTCGCCCACCAGGTGAGCCTGATCGCGGTGCGGGCCGGAGCGCTCCAGGTCGGCACTCGGGACGCCGAGGCCAAGGAGGCCGCGGCCACCATCAGGCGGCTGAGTGTGCAGACGCTGGACGAGCTGCGGCACATGGTCGGCGTGCTGCGCGCTTCCGGTGGCCGTCCCACCGAGCTCACCCCGCAACCGTCCGTGGCCGACCTCCGGCGGCTGGTCGACGGCAGCGGCATCGAGGTGGAACTGAACGCCCGACTGCCCGACGGTCTGCCCCCGACCGTCCAGCGCGCCATCTACCGCACCGTCCAGGAGGCGCTGACCAATGTGCGCAAGCACGCTCCCGGTGCGACCGCGGCGGTGGACATCCGCCACGAGGACGGAGCCGTACGGGTCACCGTCACCAACACCGCCCCGACCCGGCCGGCCCTGCCGCTGCCCAGTGCGCACTACGGCCTGGTCGGTCTGCGGCAGCGGGCGGCCCTGCTGGGCGGCACGGTCAGCTCGGGACCGACGGCGGACGGGGGTTACGAGCTGCGTCTGGAGCTTCCCGCCGAGAGCGTCGCCTGACCGTCGGCGGGCTCGTCCGGACCTCCGGACCTCCGGGCCCCCAGACCTCCGGGCCCCCGGACCTCCGGCGGACCTCAGCCTCAGCCGAGACGGTGGATCGGCGGGCACTCCCAGGTCGCGTCGACGACCTCGGCACGCGGCCGGTACAGACGCAGGATCACGAACCAGTTGCCCTGCTCCGGGGTCGGCAGCCAGTTGGCCACCCGGTCACGCCCCGGCGAAAGGGACTGGAGGTGGAGTGTCAGACCCCCGTCGGGATCCCGGACCAGTCCGGCGGTGCGGTCGCCGAGCGAATAGCGGCCCGCGTCGTTGGCGATCAGGTTCATGTCCTCGCCGTAGGCGGTCAGCGACCAGAACGCGTCCACCGGCGGCAGATTGTCCGGTGCGAAGCGCAGCTCGTAGCGGCCGGTGGAGAGCGGATCCCCGTTCGCGTCGTCGTAGTTCATCAAGTAGACGGCCTCGGCAGGGTCGTTGGCCGCGATTCCGGCCAGCGACTGGTCGGCCGCACGTTTGATGAAGTCGTCGCCGAAACGCCCCATGTCAGCCGGCGGGTAGCGCCAGCCGTTCACATGGCGGGCCCACTCGCCGCTGAGCATCTGCTGCCGCAGCAGCGGAACCCCGGTCGCTGCGGCCCGGATCAGGCTCTGCCTGACCGTCTCGGGCTGGGCCTCGACATCGAGGCCGGGGCCGATGCCGATCCCGGCGAACTGCTTGAGCAGGACGCCGTGGTGCCGCGGTGGCGGGTTCTCGGCGAGCATGGCGTTCAGCGTCTTCCAGGGGCCGAGCGGATCGCCCTCCTGGGAGATCGGTTCGAGGACGTCACGCCGCGCCGGCCCCGTCTCGGCTCCGGGTGTGGCGGAGAGCCGGGCGAGCGGGGTCAGCCGGTACTGCTGCTGCAGTGCGCGGACGTTCGCCACGTCGTCGGGGCCGTCGACGAGGGTCCGGCCGAGGATCAGGATCCACGGGCTCGGGGCGGTGGCGGTACGGCGCATGCCGCGCGGCAGCTTCCCCTTCCAGTCGGGACCCACGATCGCGAACCGGCCCGCGGTCGACCCGGTGGTGCGCTGCCCCACGTAGTCGAAGTTGTCGGACGTGATCCCGATGAGCTCGAAGGTGAAGTAGCGCTCACCCATGTCGGGGTGCGACAGGACGACCGGCCCGTCGCGCAGGTCGACCCACGCTGTCGAGTACAGGGTGTCGTTGTTGGGGCAGCCTCCGTCCCGGTACCGGGCGTCCATCAGCCGCTGCGCGTGCCAGAACTCGTTCACGGCGGCGTACGGCACCGTCGAGGCGTCGCGTTCCCGGGTCACCCACTCATGGCGGAGCCGGGCGTTGTAGATGTACGGGAAGCCGTAGACGAAGGCCTGTTCGCCGAGCGTGTAGGCGTACTCGCGGCGCCAGTCGCCGACCCGCCCCGTCAGGACGGGCTTCACCGCCTCCCAGAGCAGCGGCACGGTCCGGGGCATCATGCGTGCGCGGTCGACGGCGGCTCCCGGATGGCGTACGGCCTGAGCCGCGGCTCTGCCGGTGGCTCCGGCCGCGTGGCCCATGGCCGATGCCACGTCCGCGAGCTCGTCGCGGAAACGCTGCAACGCAGCGATGCGCGGGGTGACGGATGTCATGGCGGCACGTCCTCTCCCACTCACGGGCACGCACGGCGTTGCGCGCACCGGATGGGCGGACCTCGCCGCACCGGATGTCACCGGCCGCGAATCGTCGGGCTTGCCTGCGGGTGCTCCCCGGTACCGTGAGCTCGCGGCCGGGCTTCGGCACGCGGCCCCGGACGTCGGCCTCGGGCCCTGTCGTCCTCGGCATCCGGGAAGCACAGCCTCCTTTCGAGTACAGCACCGGAGGCAGACGGCAGCAACCGCCCTCCGCTGCCCCCACGGCGACCGCCCAGGTGATGACGGTCGCCGTGACGGGGGGGGGGGGGGGGGGGGGGGGCAGCGACCGTGCCGCTTACCGACCGTTCAATCTCGGGCTCACAGAGTGAAGTTGCGCTGCCGTGCGTGCCAAGCCTTGAATGTGCACCGTCATTTTGAAGATCGAACGGGGAGACTTCGTGTTCGCACGCAAGGCAATAACCGCTCTGGCTCTGTCAGTCGCCGTGGCCGGATCCGGCGTGATCGCCCTCGCAGGACCGGCCCAGGCCGCCTCGGGCTGCTACATCACCGCCAAGTCGGCCAACATCCGCTCCAAGGCGTCCGCCTCGTCCACGGCCGTGGGCGTCGCGTACAAGGGCCAGACCTGCACCGAGCTGGACTACGCCTTCCCCAAGGGCAAGTACTACTGGGTGAAGGTGAAGATGAAGAAGACGGGCAAGGTCGGCTGGATCCGCGACGACCTCGTCCACACCGCGGAAGAGGACATCCACACCTGCATCCCGGAGGACCCGAACTGCTGACGGGTGTGAGGGCCGGCCGGTCCGGCGGACCGGCCCGCGGCCCGGGCGTCTGATCGCGCCCTCGACGGGCTCGTGCCGGCGCCGCGCCGCGCCGCGCAACTGCCGGCGACTGACCGCGACTGCCCGCGATCTGCGGCCCAGGCGAACGGCCTGGGTCGCAGTCGTCCCCGAACGCCCCGGCGCACGCGCCCCGTTGCGGGCCTGCCTCTTCCCGCCTTCCTCCCGCCCTGCGCGCGCTCCCACCGGCGGACACGACGAAGCGCCGGCGCGACCGGCGACGGGAGTGGCGATCAGGGGTGCTCCGGGGTGAGCCTGGGGGCAGGAGGAGGCAGACATGGCAGTGGCACGAGTCGGACTCGTCGTGCACGAGGGCCGTCCCCAGGCCGTCGCCGCGGCCCGGGTGGTCCGCGACTGGTGCGAGGGCCGCGGCGTCCGCTGCACGGACATCGACGTGTGGCACGACGGCGAACCACGCCACCGGCCCCGGGAGGAACTCGACGCGGCCGGAGACCCCGACCTCATCGTCACCCTGGGCGGGGACGGCACCTTCCTGCGCGGCGCCCGGCTGGCCGCGGAGAACGACGCGCTCGTACTCGGCGTCGACCTCGGACGCGTGGGCTTCCTGACCGAGGTACCCGCCGGAGACGTCTGCCTGGCGCTGGACGCCGTCCACGAGGGACGCGTCACCGCGGAATGCAGGATGCTGCTCGCGATGCGTGCCTCGTGCCCCCTGGAACTGCCCGAGGACATGGGGAGCCTGCTGCGCTACGGCCGCGGCCCGCTCCCGCCCCCGCCCTGTGCCCGCCCGGAGTGCGCGGTGGGCGGCGGCTGGGGCGTCGCCCTGGAGGCGACGGCCCTCAACGACGTCGTCCTGGAGAAGCTGGCACGGGACCACCAGGTGTCGGTGGGCGTCTATGTCGCCGGGAGGCTGCTGGCCTCGTACTCCGCCGACGCGCTCATGGTCGCCACCCCCACCGGCTCGACGGCGTACAGCTTCGCCGCCGGGGGACCGGTCATCTCGCCACGCGCCGAAGCGCTGGTCTTCACTCCGGTCGCTCCCCATATGACATTCAACCGCTCCGTTGTCGCCGCACCGGACGAACCCATCGCACTGCGCCTCCTCGAACGCTCGGGTCTCGCGGTGGTCAGCATCGACGGCCAGGTCAGCGGCGTCCTCCGCCCCGGTGAGTGGATCGGTGTCTATGCGGCACCGCGCCCTCTCAGGGCCGTACGGCTCGGCCCCACCGACTTCTACGGGCGCCTGCGCGAGCGTATGCGGCTGACCGACGCCCCGGCCGCGACCGCCGACGGCGAGACCGCCCCGCTGTGGCCGCTGACCAGCCCGGCACCGCCCGACCTGGCGCATCTGAGCCTGCCGCCGGTACAGACGGACGCGTATCCGCTGCGCTGACGCGTTGGTCCACGAGTTCCGCTGAATGCGGGCCGCGCCGTGGCCGGTCGGTACTCCCGGGAGACTCCCGGGAGGGCGGATCGAACGCCGTCGGCGCGGTACCGGGTGTCGCCAACTCAGCGACGACGGGACGCCGATGGCTGGAGGTCGTCCCGCATCAGCTCTTGAAGTTGCTCCAAGGCCCTGAAGAACGGGTCGATGATCTCCCGGTATTGGGGCGACCCTATGCCGTCCGGATGGTCTGCCAGGACGTCCCGCGCGGCACGCAGCTGGTCGTACACCGGCACAGCGGCCTGGTAGATGTGGTCGGGTGCGGCGATGGCCAGCTCACGCAGCACCGATTTGGCATCGGAGTTGAGCGGGTCCGCGAGGAACGCATGATGCACTGCCCGTTCACGGACCGGCCCCGCTTCCTCGCGGAAGGCCACGACGGTCATCCGGCTGTGTGCCTGCGCCAGTGAGCTCAAGAACCGCGTATAGACGACCCGCTTGGCGTCTGCCCACCGCTGGTCCCGCTCTCGGCGAGCACGTAAGACGTCGGCGAGCAGCGTCGCCCCCACCCCGAAGACGGCTCCGACAGCCGCGACCGCAAGAGTCCCCCACTCCATGCACGCAGCGTACGGACGTCATAACAGACGGTCCAGATGGCCGGTTCAGCCGAAGAAGGCTCCCGTTGCCCCCTACGCGGTCGAGCGGCGGGTGCCCGCCGAGGCCATGCCGAGCCAGGTGTGCGGGTTGCCCTCCCAGCACCAGCCGAGTTTCGGTGCCTTCCGGCTGATCCAGAGGGCCGGGACCCGGCGGTCGCCGCTCCGCGAACCGCCCAGGGAGAAGCACTTGTTCTTGACCAGGACCTGCGGGAAGTGGGTGATGAGGGCGATCCCTTCCTCGATGGTGAGCAGGGTGCGGCCTCTGCCGGCGAGGGTGTTCATGGCGTCGTTGGGCACGGCGCCACAGAACTCCTCCCCGCGTTCGACGTCGAACAGCAGATAGACGTCCTGGGTGGGGAGTTCGGTCCCCTTGGTGGCGACGAAGCGTTCGAGGGCGCCGGGCTCGAAGGAACGGTCGACGAAACCGGGCAGGCTCCCGCCGTGCAGGGTGGTGTGCGCCATCATCTCCTCGATCGGGACCATGTTCCGGGTGACGACCAGCAGGAACGGCACGCGTCCGGACTCGGCTGCGGCCCGACTGTCCCCGGCGGCGTCGGCTGCTACGGCGCGGTCGCGCAGCGGGGCGAGCAGGGCGTCGAACCGCTCCGGGGCGAGGCCGGACATCGCGGGGTAGCCGAGGTCGGCCAGTTCGCGGACCTGGCGGTCGAATTCGGCTCCAGCGTCGAAGGCCGTACGGGGCAAGGGATCTCCGTTCGTCGTGTGCGGTTCCGGTTCCGGCCGGCAGGGCGTTGCGCGAGCGGCGGGCGCCGCTCGCCACGGGGTGGCGCGGTGGTGCGGCTGCCGAGATCGCCCGGGGTTGGGTCGATGTCGGGGGTTGGGGGCGGAGGGAGGCGAAGCGAGGCTCGGGCATGGGTACGGTTCTCCTCCCATGCAGAAACTTATGACGGACATAAATTTAGCCCAGCCCACTCAAGGGTGTCAACATAAAAATGCTACGAGTGTAAGATTTTTTAGCCAAACTACGGAACCGCCTCGCCCGCAGCCCTGCCGGCCCGCAGTGAAGAGGCCGGAGACCCTGGCATGGCGGCTGGCTCGCAGGGGCGGGATGTAGGTCGCCCGGCCCCCCGCGATCGAACCGCTGACCACGGCAGGGTCTTACGATCAGCCCGTGACTGATACTCCGGAGCATTGGACCGTGCGTCATTTCTCGCTGGCCAACCCCGTTGGCCCTGGCTGCGACAGCGTTCCGGCTCTCTTGCGACGGTTGGCCGATTCCATTGAGGCGTTGGGCCCTGTTGAGATCCAGGACGTGGTGATCGAGTCAGAGACGACCGAGCATGGCCCCTGGCGGTCGGGGACCGTCTACTTCCACCTGCCGGAAGACGAATGAAGGTCTGATCCCGGCCCTCACGAGCGGAGCCAGATCACCAGTGCCGCGGCGATGGCGCTGCCGGGGGTAGACGTATAGGCGCTTGCCATCGTGGCGCGATGCGACCCCTGACCAGACAAACCGGTCAGGGGTAAGCGTGTCCCGGCCACCGCAACGATGGTGACGCGTCGCGGATTTGGGCGAAAGCTGGGCCCATGCGCGCATCGCTACCGTTACACGCCTTGCGAACTACCCGTCGCGCAGCCGCTTTTGGCCTCCCGTCCGCCCATGACGGGTACCCGGATGCGTGGTTCCACGGTTTCGGGTGAGAGCTGGGCGGGCTAAGAATGGGCCGCGTCGTCAACCGCATCGACCCACCAGTTACCGGAGACGATCTCACGACGCAACGCCGCCCGAAACAGTGCGGCGACGACACCACTGGACACACGCGGCGCTGCCAGAACGAGGAGCAGGGAGCGTGACCATTCATCCACTGCGGGGCGGCGCGAGGCCCCGCGTGAGTACCAGTCTGCTTGCTTCCCTAGGGGCGTTCGTGCTCGCCGTGGGTTCGCCCGCAACCGCAGCCCATGCCGAGGACAACCTGACCGTCGGCCTTTGGCGGGGCAGCTACGCCATGGTCCCCGACGCCGGTGGCGGAACCTTCCGTTTGGAAAAGGAGGGGCAGTGCCTCGACGTGGACTCCAGCGGATACACCACCGCCGACTCGTCCTGTGACACCGGAACCCGATGGAATCTCCAGCCCAACAAGGACGGTGACAAGTATCTGATCCGCCACGTCGGTGACAACAAGTGTACGACCGTGAACGGACTCGCCGTCACCGACTGCGACAGCGACTCGGCAGATGCCTTCTCCATACACGACGATGTGCCACCACAGCTGAGGCTGAGCCGGCAGGCTGCGATCGATCTGGGCGAGAACAAGATCTCCATCTGCAACCAAGGAGGTTTCGTGGCCAGAGCGGTGATCGAGTATCGCGTCCAGACAGATCCCCACAGCGCGGACGAGACCACCGGTCGCAGAGTCATCGAATCGTTTCCCGCCGGGCAGTGCCGGACCGAGACGTTGCCGGCAGGAAAGATCTACGGAAACGTCGAACTGCGCAGGTTCACCAATTGGTACATGGGCCAGTACGCGTTTTGGGACGGTGACCAGGGTTCCTACGCCGGTAGTTCGAACGACCAACTGACGGCGAACTGGACCTTCGGAGGCGATCACATTGACGCGTCGTACAACTTGACGGGAACGACGTGCTTCTCGGATTCATACGTTGATCCGGGCAGCAGCAACCAGGCGTCTTCCCAGAGGAAGGACGGGCAGACCAGTTGTGACGGCGTCAACCCTGCCCGCATCGCGACCGACAATCTGTCCGCGATCCTCGACACCGTGTTGCCGATGATCGTCCGCTTGGTGTTCTCCTGAGCACGGCGTTCCATGGACTCCCGGGCCGTGATCGAGGTCATTTCCCCACGTGGTCACTGCCCTCGGGCTCCTCTGCACCGACTCGTGACGGCTCGCCGGCTGCCGGCGAGCCGTTCCGGTCCCTCCGCCGGACTGTGCGTTCGGGCACGGCTCGTCTCCACCTTCCCAGTCTGTGAATCGTCGGGACGCTACCAGCCGCCTCCGACAGCGCTGGGGATGCCGGACTTCCGCGCGGATTCGCTACGTCGCCGTGTCAATTGGTGAGCCAAGGCCGACCCGAAGTACTCGACGGATTCATCGCCGAGACCGAACCGGGGCTGGAGCCCCCGTAACGCTGTCACCACACCCTTTCAACCTCAGCTTCGGGGGCGTTGTGCCTTCTGTAGCCGCTCGACCTGCCGGTTGATCAGATCGGCAGGGAAGGACGCATTGCCGCCGACGTTCAGCTTACGGAACGTCACGATGGCGTTCCCGGCCCGCACGACGGTGAACTGCTCATAGCGGTCCTTGGGGTACTCAGGGATCCCGGGGCTGGCCTCCCGGAATCGCACGGCTTCATCCCCGGCTCCCGGGGCCAGTTCCATCGTCACCGTGGCCTTGAACTTCCCTACCCAGTCTGTGCCCTCATACGAGCGGCAGGAGCCAAGTGCCTGCTTGAGCTGGGCGAAGACCTGCTGGGCCTTCCCGTCCTCGTAGGCGGCAAGCGTCGTGCCGCCTCCCCAGATGTCGCCCTTCCAGTTGAGGACCTGCAAGACGACGGTGGATGCGCGCTCCCCGCTAAGGATGTCGATCATGGTCTGGCAAGCGGGGTCGGACACCGGCGGGAAGGAGGGCATTTTGTTCTTCGGTAGGGGGTCCTGCACCGGATTCCCAGCCTCATGTGCCCCTGCAACCTCACCGTCTTTGAAAGTGACCGCCCGCAGCTGCTCCCTCGTCAGAGGTGCTACGGCGGCCTTGTCCGTCGCGGTCGCCCGCGGTACCACCGAGGCTGGTCGCGCATCTGGTTGTGCGGAACACCCGGAGGTCATCAGCACACCGGCAATCACAGTGACGAGCGCCGGCGTAGGCCGCAGCGCGCGGATGTGCATGGATGTCCCCCCAAGGACTCTGCGGATGAGGACGCCGACGGTAGCCGTGCTGGATCATCCATGGCGAGGGAATTCCTTGAGTGAGAAGATCCGGCCCGGTGAGCTCGGGGCGACTGCCTGCCCCTTGCGGATCGAAGACGCGTCCTTGCCGTGAAGCGACTTGGGTGTGGGCTCAGCCGTGGGTGGGTGCCGCTTCGAGCTGCTGCGATGGTGCGTGGGCGTTCGCTGCCCCCGGATGCCCAGGACGGGCGGGGGAGAGGATGCGACGCTGGAGTGAGGGGCCCGCGAGTGGAGGTCCGAGTGCGTCTCATCCGGTCCGGGGCCCTCTCCTTCGGCCTGGCGACCATGTCCCGGTGCGGCTCAATGAATACGACGCGGAATCGTGCGGTCAGTCTGTGAGCCCGCCGGCCGGGGCACCACTCACCGAGCGTCGCCAGGCGGTCTTACCGCGTGGATCCGGCCCGCCGGGACCAGGACCGCGCGACCACCCCGGAAGGCAGGTGCGTCCCATGCGCACGTCGACCCGTATCGCCGGTGCCCTCACCGGCCTGACCCTCACCCTCGGTGGTGCGGTCCTCGCCGCTCCCGCGGCCCGGGCGGACATCCCCGCCTGCGTACGGATGGCCGAACTCGCCGGTGCCACCGCTTCCGACTCCGTCACAGCGGCGTGCAGCCGTGGCGTGGTCGGAGACCTGCAGAGTTGTGTGACCGGGCTGACCGGGGCCGGAGTGGCGGGTGGCGCCGCGACCGGTGCCTGCCGGGCGGCGGCCCACGAACCGCGTTAGAGGACCGCGCGGGGCAGCCGCCCGCCGGCACCGGTCGGAGGCAGGTACGGCCCGTCTCCTCCTCAACCTCCGGCCTGCCCGGACACAACGCGGCCCGGTGACCAGTCTCGACGCCAAGGACATCGACGTCGCCCGCTCCTACCGACCCACTCCTACCGACGCGCACGTGGCGTACCGATGCGGCCGGTCGAGGTCGGTGACGTCATGCCTCTCCGGGGCCGGGCAGTCACCGCCCGGGCGCGGCACCCAGCCTCGCCTCGCGGGCCTCATGCGGAGCGCCCATGCTGAGTAAGAGGGCGCCGTCGTCTTGAGACTTGTCCTTCCCGAAGGCCGAACGAAGGCGCCTGAGAGGAGGAGGAAGTCATGCGCATACGCAGAATCCTGGGCCTCGCCCTGGCCGCGGCAACCTTCGCCGGCGTGAGCGCCGTCGGCGCTGTCAGCGCCGGGGCCGCCTCGTCTCCGAACATCTCCAGAGACGAATGCACGGCCGCCGGCGGACAGATCGTGTCACGCCCCTACGCCGGCTACGCCTGCGTGCTGCCCGACGGGACCACGTCGTCGATCACTTGACCGGTCGGCGCACGGCTAAGGGCCGTCCCGCAATACCCGCCAGCCGCGCGACGACAGCTATGCCACTCCCCCAGCTACCGCTGGGCGGTACCTCCCCCAACCTCCGGCCGGGGGTACCCCCACTGCCTTGAGATGCTTCCCCTCGGCCCCGGAGGGCCGGGGGAGGTCCCAAGCATGACGCCGCGCGCTGATCCACTGGGTCCCACGGGACAGCCCTCAGCTGTACTGATTCGGATTTCCCAGCTGTATTGATCACCAGCGTCGTTGACACTCGGCAGGTCTTGAACGGGCGCAGAAGAACGAGCAGTCCCGCCGGACTTCGAGCCTGGATGTGCCGACAGTGATGGAGTCTTTCTTCTGGCGCGGGCGATGATCGCGCCGCTGTCGGCATTGAGGTGGTCCTTTGCCGGTGCCCTGACTCATCCCCACCGTGGAAGAGGTCCAGCAGGTCATCCCGCTCCAACCCGTCTGAGCCAAGGCCGACCCCGCCGGCATCGCCAACCGGCACGCGGCCCACGACCCTCTCCGGGGAGCTACGAGACGGCGCCGTAACAGCACGACCAAGGAGCCGACCGGCACATGCACCCGCCGGTCGGCTCAGTCGTGCTCCTCGACGACCCCGGGGATGACTCCGTCGTTCGGCCCATCAAGGGCACCGGCTGCAACGCCGAAAAGGACCAAGCAGGAGTCGCCCCACCCACGCGTTCCGGTACGCCTCCGCGCCCCAGGCCGCCCCGATGACGGCGGTCCCATACCCCGGCCGACAGGCCCGGAGGAGGTCCCGCATGCGCGTCTGCCTGCCCCTGACCGCCGTCACCACCGCCGCGCTCCTCCTCGTCACGGTCACCGGCGCGACTCCCGCCGCAGCAGACCGGCACCACCCCGACGGCACACCACTGGTCAAGGTGTCCCACGGCGACGCGTACGCGAATTGCACCATCGGAGCGAGGTCCCCCGACAGCATCGTCTACCCGGCCACCGAGGTCGAGCCGTACCTGTCCGTCGATCCGCGCGACCCCAAGCGCGTGGTCACCGTGTTCCAGCAGGGTCGCTGGAACGACGGCGGCGCCCGAGGCCTGGCGGCCGGCTGGACCACGGACGGCCACACCTTCCACCGGAGCACGCTGCCGTTCAGCCTGTGCGCCCCCGGCGGCGCGGACTACGAACGGGCCTCCGACCCCTGGGTGAGCACCGGTCCGGACGGCACGGTCTACGCGAGCGGGGAGGGCGTCGACTTCACGAAGAGCACGCGCACCGCCCTCCTGGCAGTCACGTCCCGCGACGGCGGCCGCACTTGGCAGAACCTCACCACCACGCATGTCGACGAGCAGCCGTTTTTCAACGACAAGCCCTCACTCACCGCCGACCCGGTCCGCAAGGGCACCGCCTACCAGGTCTGGAACCGCCTCGACAACGACCCACCCGGCCCCAGCTCCCTCGACGGTCCCGGCTACATCTCCCTCACCCGCGACGGCGGTCGCACCTGGAGCGAGGCCCGGCCGTTCGTCGACACCAGCACCGTCCCCAACACCCAGACCATCGGCCATCTGATCGTCGTCGACGGGCGCACCGGCACCCTGTACGACTTCTTCGACCGGATCACCTACTCCGACGACCTGAGCACCGTCGTCGAAGCCCACTACCAGGTGGTCACCTCCACCGACGCCGGAGAGACCTGGAGCGCCCCGGTCACCGTGGCCCGGGACACCTCCGTACCGGAGGTCGACCCGAACGACCCCACCAAACTGCTGCGCGCCGCGGCCACCCTGCCGAGCCCGGCCGTTGACCCCAAGTCAGGCACGCTGTACATGGCCTACGAGGGCTCGGACTTCTCCGGTGGAAAGTTCGACTCCGTCCAGCTTGTGCGGTCCACCGACGGCGGACGCACCTGGGGGGCCCCGGAGCTGATCAGCCCCGAGGGCGTTCCGGCCTTCTCACCGTCGATCGCGGTCGCCGAGTGGGGCACGGTCGCGCTCACTTACTACGACCTGCGCTTCCTCAAGCCCGGCAACACCACCACTCTGCCCACCGCCTACCAACTGGCCACGCTGCAGCACGGAAACCCGAAGCTCCGGACCGAACGACGGATCTCGCGGGTCTTCGACTGGCTGCAGGCGCCGTTCTCCGGGGGCTACTTTCTCGGCGACTACCAAGGCCTGGTGGCAGACGGCAAGGGAGTACGGGCGGTGCTCACCAAGACCCACTCCGGCGCACCACAGAACCGTACGGACGTGTACACGAGCAGGTTCCGCACCCGCTGACCGACGCGGACGCCGTCGGCCGGCCTGAGGTCGTACGGCTCCCACTCGTCGACAGCTGCACTCTGGCCTGCCGTCCGCCAGGAACTCGTACGTCGTCCGGACACACAGCGCCCTCGGCGATTCCGAGCCGCGCCGCGATCTCCGCCGGAGAAGGTGCCGCCTACGGCGGCGCAAACCTCGGCAGCTCGCTGCGCTCGCGCGGGAGCGCCCCGCGGTGCGTGGCTGCGGGGCGCCTTGTGGGGTTTAGTCGATCTTCTCCCCGTCGTACGTACCGCCCTTGCAGAGGTTGTCCGTCAGATCGGGCGTTCCGCCGCCCTGCTTGCACTCAGAAGGGGTGACGTAGGACGGGGCACCTTGTGCGGTGGCGGCGGTGGCGGTGGCTGCGCCTGTGAGGCCGAGTCCGGTGAGGGCTGCCGTGGCTATGACGGCGGCGAGGATTCGTCGAATGCGCATTTGGTTCCCCTTTCACGGATTGCCTCGGTGGGGCACTAGTCAGCTTGATCTTCACCCATATGGGTGGCACTGGCACGTCATGATCCGCCATTCGGGTGAAAGTGCTGACGGGTGCGGGGTCGATGACGCGACCCGTCGGACAGGCCCTGGACGCCCCGCGCCGCAGGGGGCGGGCGGTGTTGCACAGGTGCGTGGATTGCGCGTGTGAAGGGGAACGGCCGAGTGGGGCTTCCTGTGGTCGGCGGTCTGCAGAGCCCCGCAGCCCGGCCGACCCGTCCGCCGTCGCCCAACCTTGATCAACCGCGCATCTGAGTCCACCTCGCACCCCGCCTGCGGGGCGGATCCTCCGGCGGGGCACTGCTTGGTGAGGATGGCGAGCTGACCACCCTCGGCGCCACGCAGGCGTTCCCGCGCACACTCGTCACCCGCAAGTGAGCGGGTGACGAGAATCGAACTCGCGCTCTGAGCTTGGGAATCACCGGGCCGTCACGGAGAGGGTTGACGCTGACCAGCGCAAACGGCCTCTGGTGATTAATCGCGAGGCGTCGCGCTTGACTGCTCTTGACCGCTGGGATCCGCTCTTTCTGGCACGGATGTGGCACGGGCTTCCATCCGCTCTGACGGGTCGCGTCACCGACGCCGCACCCGACAACACTGTCACCCGAATGGCCCAACATGACGTGCCACCCATATGGGTGAAGATCAAGCTGGCTAGTGCCCCAACCGAGGCAATCTGTGAAAGGCGAACCAAATGCGCATTCGACGAATCCTCGCCGCAGTCTTCGCCACGGCAGCCCTCGCCGGACTCGGCCTCACAGGCGCCGCCACCGCCGCCGCCGCCGGCAGCGTCACCCCGGCCAGCGTCACCCCGGCCAGCGTCACCCCGGGTGAGTGCACGGACGGCGGCGGAACGATCGATCGGTCGACGCCCGTGCTCCCGACCTGCAGAGGCGGTATGTACGACGGGCAGACGGTCGACTAAACCCCACTAGAGCCCGTTGTGAAAGTGGATCGGCGCCCCGCAGCCACGCGTTGCGGGGCGCTCCCTCGCGAGCGTTCCCCCCTCGGCTGACGGCTCAACGTACCTGGGAGGCGTGACGATCGCACACGGGCCCGATGAGGTCGGCGGGAGCGGCTTTGGGCTGGAGCTGCCATGGGGCGAGAGATCGGGGCCCGTACGCTGGTCGTGAATCGGGCAGTCTCTGGACCCGCCCGCAATAGCCCGATGTGGGCCCCGATCTTCGAGGCTCGCCCCATGGTGGCTGCCTAAAACCGTGGAGCCGACCGGGCCCAGCCACCGCGGGCTACCGTCCACCGCTCGGGTGTGCTCGCTACAGCCGCGCGGCCGGCGTAGCCGGGCCCGGAGCGGGGCGGAGACAAGAGCGTCGGGCCCGGCGGCGAGCCGGGGCCGCGCGCGGCGAGCGGAGCGAGCCGCCTTGATCGAGTAGAGAAGCTCTTACCGCGCTGCGGCTCAGAGGGCGATCGGCTTGTATGTGAAGGCCCGGTCGACGATGGTCGCCGCGTTCGGCTCCGGGTCGGTGTCCCAGTAGATGTAGTCGCTGATGTGAGGGCACACCAGTCCACGCCTCAGGGCGTTCAGGGTCTCGGAGTGTTCAGCCTCGTCGGCTGTGCCGGCGTCCAGAAGACGCTGCACGAGCGGGATCGCTTCGTCGCGGCTCATCCTGTGCTGGGGCTCGGTCATCACTGCGCCGTGAGCAGCTGGCGCCCGTCGTGGCTGCGGACATGGGGGCTGCCCTCGTCGTCCAGGGCATCGAGCAGGCGCACCGCGTAGACCTCGGACATCCGCTCGGCGACTTCTTCCGGCGTGAGCCAGGCGACTGCCGTGGACTCGTCGGAGGTGCGCTCGGTGCCCCCGGAGGGCTTGCACCGGAAGCGCGAGGTCGCGGCCGGTCTCGACAGGCTCGTCCGGCAGCGCCGTGATGCAGCGGATTCCCCAGCATCTGGCACGGATGTGGCACGGGACGCTTGATCCGGTCTAGACAACAAAGAAGCCCCGGGCCGCTGGCCTGGGGCTCTTTCATGGAGCGGGTGACGAGAATCGAACTCGCGCTCTGAGCTTGGGAAGCTCATGTTCTACCATTAAACTACACCCGCGTAGCGCGCCGACTGATCGGCATCGCATCGTCGCACACTGTACCCCATCGAAGCCCCCGGTGTATCGAGCGGTGGGGCTTTCATCCCGTCACGCGGCAGTGTGCCGTATCTGTCCCCGGCGTATGTGGCGCATTCCGAGCGTGGAGTCGGCCTGTTCGGGACCGGCTTCCTTCGTCGTGGATCCGTCGCCACGTGCCTCGTACCGCCGTACACCCGACGCCGTGCCCGGGGTGTCCAGGGGCGCCCGCCGGGGGTGCGGTGTGGCGGCGGAGTGGAGGACTCGGGCGTACCGTTGAGGGGCGGAGTGCCGCGTGGAGTGGTGTCCTGTTGATCCCCTAATGTGGCTGTCTCGTCCGCGTGTTGGGGATTGTGGAAGGGACTTGATGGACCCGATTGACTCGACGGGCTCGATGGAGCGCACCGTCGTCCGCTGTGCCGAAGGGCATGTCTTCGCCACCTCGTCGTTCCCGATGCAGCAGCTCGGTGCCGAGCGCATCGGGCCCGGGCGGCTCATCCGCTGTCCCCGGTGTGCCCGGTTGCGTCACGCGGTGCCCGTGGGGGCCGTGGAGCCGGTGAGGCGGTAGCGGGGCGAGCGCGCGGGTCCGGGCCGATTGGGGCGGGCTCGCGCGCTCTGCGTATCCTCGGGGCGTGCTTCTCTCAGACAAAGACATCCGGGACGAGATCCACGCCGGGCGGGTGCGCATCGACCCGTACGACGATGCGATGGTGCAGCCCTCGAGCATCGACGTGCGGCTCGACCGCTATTTCCGGGTGTTCGAGAACCACCGGTATCCGCACATCGACCCCGCGGTCGAGCAGGCGGACCTGACGCGGCTGGTCGAACCCGAGGGCGAGGAGGCGTTCATCCTCCACCCCGGTGAGTTCGTGCTGGCGTCGACCTACGAGGTCATCACGCTTCCCGACGACCTGGCGTCCCGGCTGGAGGGCAAGAGCTCCCTCGGACGGCTCGGACTGGTCACGCACTCGACCGCCGGCTTCATCGACCCGGGCTTCTCCGGGCACGTCACGCTGGAGCTGTCGAATCTGGCCACGCTGCCGATCAAGCTCTGGCCGGGCATGAAGATCGGGCAGCTGTGCATGTTCCGGCTCAGCTCGCCGGCGGAGCACCCCTACGGATCCGACAAGTACGGGTCCCGCTATCAGGGCCAGCGGGGACCCACGGCCTCGAGGTCGTTCATGAACTTCCATCGGACGCAGGTGTGACGGGTATGACGGAGGCACGGGAGAACCTGACGTACGAGAAGTTCGGCGGCGCGATCCGGGAGCTCGCGCAGACCATCGCCGACGACGGGTACGAGCCCGACATCGTGCTGTCCATCGCGCGCGGCGGGGTGTTCGTCGCGGGCGGCCTCGCGTACGCCCTGGACTGCAAGAACATCCACCTGGTGAACGTCGAGTTCTACACGGGTGTGGGCACGACGCTCGAGATGCCCGTGATGCTCGCGCCGATGCCGAACGCGATCGACTTCTCCGACAAGAAGGTCCTCATCGCCGACGACGTAGCCGACACCGGGAAGACGCTGAAGCTCGTCCACGACTTCTGTGTCGACCACGTCGCCGAGGTCCGCAGCGCCGTGATCTACGAGAAGTCGCATTCGCTGGTGAAGTGCGAGTACGTCTGGAAGCGCACCGACGACTGGATCAACTTCCCCTGGAGTGTCGAACCGCCCGTGGTGAAGCGCGAGGGTCAGGTCCTGGACGCCTGAGAGGTCCTGAGCACCCGGGAGACCCCGGACCCCGGCCCGCCCGGCGTCATGCGAAAGGCCCCCGCCATGAGGCGGGGGCCTTTCGCAGTACGGGCGGCGGGCGTCGTGCCCGGCGTCAGATCGTGCCCAGCTTGATGATCGACAGCAGGGCGATCAGCTGGATCGCCGAGGCCCCGAGGGCCTTCGGCCACGGCAGGTCGTGCGACTTGCTCACCATGGACGTGAAGAGCGCGCCCGCCGCGAGCCAGGTCGCCCAGCCCACCACCTGCACCAGCGAGTTGTCGCCCCCCAGGAACATGGCGATGACGAGCCGTGGGGCGTCCGTGAGGGACATGATCAGCATGGAGAGGCCGACGGTCGGCTGCCATGAGCCGTCGCCGCCGAGCTGGCGGGCCAGGGTGTGGGTGACGGCGCCCAGGATCAGACTGCCGATGACGAAGGCCACGCCCGTGATGAGCGCCGAGCCGAGCGCGGAGGCGAACGGTGCCTTGATCGCCTCCGTGCGCGTCTTGTCGAAGCCGAAGATCGCGAGCAGGCCGTAGAGGAAGGTGACGACGAGCGCCGGACCCCACACCGCGTAGTCCCGCATCTGCAGGAACGTCGACCCCGGGCGCAGCACGATGCCGCTCAGCAGCTCTTTCCAGTGCAGGCGCGGCCCCGCGGGGGCGGCGGCGCCGGCGCGGTAGGTGGAGCCGCCGCCGTAGGGGTCTTCGCCGACGCTGAAGGCGCGGGTGTGGCCGGGGTTGTCGGCGTACGGGTCACTCGCGCCGTATCCGCCCGGCCCCTGCTGCCGCTGGTGGGGCGGTTCGCCGAAGTACTCCGGCTCCCCGTGCGGGGCATGCTGCGGGTGCCCGCCGCCGTTGGGCGGCCACTGCTGCTGCGGGGGGTACGAGGGCGCCGCCTGGCCTCCCCCGTACTGGCCCTGCGAAGGCCCGTACGGCGGCGGGGGCGCCTGCTGCGGTTGCTGTTGCGGAGGGCGGTTGTTGCCCCGGCCGCGTCCGATCCTGAATCCAGCCACGTATTCGAACGTACCTGTTCCCGCTGGGCGCGGTGTCCCCGGGCGGGAACAAGTGGCCCTTTGCATCGGACCTGTGACATCCCCTAAGGGAGCCCTGAGGGGTGCGCCGGAGGGGAAACGGGGGCTTGCCTCCGGTGGCGTCCCGGGGGTCCGGCAGGCCGTCAGGTGCCTTCCGGTGCGAGGAAGACCGCCGTGCTGAAGGTGGTCACGGCCCGGGAGCCGTCTCCGGACGCCGGGTAGAACGCGATCACGTCGGCCCGCTCGCCCCGGTGTGTGCGGGTCACGACGTCCGGCTTTCTGTCGCCGTCGAAGTCCGCGTAGCTCAGCAGGTCCGTGACCGGGGAGGTCTCGCCGGCCGGGAGCGGGGGCGCCGGCGGGATGCGTACGGCCTTGAAGGTGTACGGGCCGCCCGGAGTGCCGGGGCCCTTCGGGCCGCCCAGGAGCAGCCGGCCCTCGGTGCCCGTGCCCGCCGCCAGGGGGCGGGTGGAGTAGACGAGGTCGTCGTAGCCGTCGCGGTTGGTGTCGGTCCTCGGCGAGGGCGCGGCGAGTACGGGACCCGCGCCCGGCACGGGGGCGGTCGCGGCGCGCGGTACGCCCGTACGGGTGAAGGGCCCGCGCAGGAAGCTGACCTGGCCGCCGCTGGCCGTGACGGCGAGGTCCTGGGCGCCGTCGCCGTCGAAGTCGCCGCAGACGGGGTGGTCGGGCCACTCGTTCCCGTACCGCGCCTGCCCGGGGATGGTGAGGACGACCGCCCTGCCCGTGAGGCCCGCGGGGGTGCCGAAGAGCAGCTGGAGGGGGACGGGCGGGCGTCCGATGCCGTTGTACGGCGGGTCCGTCGCCACGATCAGGTCGCTGAAGCCGTCCTTGTCGAGGTCGCAGGCGGCGGTGGCGTCGAAGGCGGAGGGCAGGACGCCCGCGACCTTGGCACCGTTCGCGCGGGGTGTGAGGAGCTGGCGCAGGGCGGGGCCCGGCGCACCCGTCGGGGTGCCGTAGACGACCCCGATGCCGGCGTCGTCGTCATGGCTGTTGCCCGCGGCCTTGACCAGGTCGTTGAGGACGAGATCGCGGTGGCCGTCCCCGTTGAAGTCCTCCGGGACGCGGCTTCCGTCGCCGTGCGGCACGGGGATCGCGGGCGTGCCCGCCTTGCCCGCGAGGACGGAGCTGCGGGTGGCGGGAGCGGTGGTGCCGGCCGACGGTGACGCGGTGGGGTCGGGGATCAGCCCGCAGCCCACCAGCAGCAGGGCGCCCGTGAGCACACCCGCACCGACCACAGCGGTGTTGCGTTTGCGACGCACGTCAGCTCTGCCTTCCCCTCCGCCCCCGTGTAACCAGCCGCCTCATCATGCTCGTGCCGGGCGCATCGGCCAATGGGGGAGCGGTGGGTGATGCCTCACGCACTGCATGTGCCTTTATAAGGGATTTCGGGCTTGTTTACTTGGATGTGTTGGTGAATGCCGGGTTCTTGTTACGTATTCGATGGCTGGCCCATATATGGGGCTCGTAGCTTCGGCGTAGTCAGCTCCAACCCCCACGCAGGAGTTCACCCATGCGCGTCACCCGACGTTCCCTCCGCACGACCGTCACCGCCACCGCCGTCGCCGCGGCCCTGGTCCTCCCGGCCGGGGCGGCCCTGGCCGCCGGCCCGGGCAGCGCGGCAGGATCCGCCGGAGCATCCGCCGAGGCGGGCACGGGCCATGGCATGAGCCCCGGCCAGCGCTCGGGCTCCGGTGGTGCGGGCACGACCGGAGAGGGCAGGGCGGCGAGGCTCGCCGACGGGTCGGTCGCCCGCATCTACAAGCTCGGCCCGAACCACTACAAGGCAGATGTCCTGGCCGGCGGCACCAGGCTGGACACCCTGGAGAGCACCGGCGCTCCGGTGCTCGGCCGCAGCGGCGACCTGAGGGTCATCCTGCTCCCCGACGGCAATGTGGTGTCGTGGATCGAGACCGCGAAGAAGCCGGCTGCCGGTTCCGACGCCTCCGCGGGTGTCGTGCTGCCGGACGGGCGCGTCGCGAAGCTCGTCAAGGGCGGGCCCGGTGAGTCCCGCGTCGAGGTCACCTCGTCGCACGGGCGCCACCTCGGCACGCTGACGGGCCTGAAGCCGACCGCCCGCTTCGGCGGGTGGACGTACAAGCTCGTCTCCGACCACAGGCAGCCCGTGTTCGTCGTCGTGGACGGCAAGCGCGGCGGCAGCGGCTGGGTCTACGACTTCAACGGCAGGCTGGTCGAGGCGTACAAGACCCGCTGAGGGCGAGGCATGCCGGGCCCGTTGAGGACCGAGGCGGCACCCGGCCCGGGCGCCGCGGGCGCAGACGCCCCGGTCCGATCCGACAGCCGCACACACAGAAGCGGCCGGTCCTGCCCCCGAGGCAGGTCCGGCCGCTTCCTGGTCCCGCTGTCCGCACGGTCACGGCGCCTCCCGTGATCATGCGTCCCGCGTTCTCGTGCGCTACGGAACGTACGACGTGTGTGGCTACTTCACCGGTTCCGGCTCGGGGGCATCAGTCTGCTCCGCCGCGCCCTCACCCGGGTCCACCGGAGTCCTGACCGAGTCGAGGAGCAGCTGAGCCACGTCCACGACCTTCAGGTTCTCCTTCGCCGTGCCCTCGTTCTTCTTGCCGTTGACCGAGTCGGTCAGCATGACGAGGCAGAACGGGCAGGCGGTGGACACGATGTCCGGGTTCAGCGACAGCGCCTCGTCCACCCGCTCGGTGTTGATGCGCTTGCCGATCCGCTCTTCCATCCACATGCGCGCACCACCGGCGCCGCAGCAGAAGCCGCGCTCCTTGTGACGGTGCATCTCCTCGTTGCGCAGACCGGGCACCTTGGCGATGATCTCGCGCGGCGGGGTGTAGACCTTGTTGTGACGGCCCAGGTAGCAGGGGTCGTGGTAGGTGATCAGACCCTCGACCGGCGTCACCGGGATCAGCTTGCCCTCGTCGATGAGGTGCTGGAGCAGCTGGGTGTGGTGGATGACCTCGTACTCGCCGCCGAGCTGCGGGTACTCGTTGGCGATGGTGTTGAAGCAGTGCGGGCAGGTCGCGACGATCTTCTTCGCCGACTTCGGCTTCTTCGTCGACTCGTCCTCGTCGTCCTCGCCGAACGCCATGTTCAGCATGGCGACGTTCTCCGCGCCGAGCTGCTGGAACAGGAACTCGTTGCCGAGGCGGCGCGGCGAGTCACCGGTGCACTTCTCCTCGCCGCCCATGATCGCGAACTTGACGCCCGCGATGTGCAGCAGCTCCGCGAAGGCCTTGGTGGTCTTCTTGGCGCGGTCCTCCAGGGCGCCGGCGCAGCCGACCCAGTACAGGTAGTCGACCTCGGTGAGGTCCTCGACGTCCTTGCCGACGACCGGGACCTCGAAGTCGACCTCCTTGGTCCACTCGAGGCGCTGCTTCTTGGCCAGGCCCCAGGGGTTGCCCTTCTTCTCCAGGTTCTTGAGCATCGTGCCCGCCTCGGACGGGAAGGCGCTCTCGATCATGACCTGGTAGCGGCGCATGTCGACGATGTGGTCGATGTGCTCGATGTCGACCGGGCACTGCTCCACGCACGCACCGCAGGTGGTGCAGGACCACAGCACGTCCGGGTCGATGACGCCGCCCTCTTCGGCGGTGCCGATCAGCGGGCGCTCGGCCTCGGCGAGAGCGGCGGCGGGGACGTCCTTCAGCTGCTCCGCGGAGGCCTTCTCCTCGCCCTCGGCGTTCTTGCCGCCGCCGGCGAGCAGATAGGGCGCCTTGGCGTGCGCGTGGTCGCGCAGCGACATGATGAGGAGCTTCGGGGAGAGCGGCTTCCCGGTGTTCCAGGCGGGGCACTGCGACTGGCAGCGGCCGCACTCGGTGCACGTGGAGAAGTCGAGGATGCCCTTCCAGGAGAACTGCTCCACCTGGCTGACACCGAAGACGTCGTCCTCGCCCGGGTCCTCGAAGTCGATCGGCTTGCCGCCGGACGTCATCGGCTGGAGCGCGCCGAGCGCGGTCTCGCCGGTGGCGTTGCGCTTGAACCAGATGTTCGGGAAGCCCAGGAAGCGGTGCCAGGCCACACCCATGTTGGTGTTCAGGCCGACCGTGATCGCCCAGGTCATGGTCACGCCGAGCTTGATCATGGCGGCCAGGTAGACCAGGTTCTGCAGCGCGCCGATGCTCAGCCCCTTGAAGGCGAGCACCAGCGGGTACGACGCGAAGTAGGCCGCTTCGTAGTGGTCGACACCGTGCAGTGCGCCTTCGAGGCCACGCAGCACCATGATGGCAAGGCCGATGGTGAGGATGACGTACTCGACGAAGTACGCCTGGCCCATCTTGGAACCCGCGAAGCGCGACTTGCGCCCCGCCCGCGAGGGCAGGTTCAGCAGCCGGATCCCGATGAGCACCAGGATGCCGACGGTCGTCGCGAGCGCGATGAACTCGGTGTACACCTCGTACGGCAGGAAGCCGCCGAGCACCGGCAGGGTCCAGTCGGCCTTGAACAGCTGACCGTACGCGGTGATGATCGTCAGCCCGAGCGTGAGGAAGCCGACGGCGACGAACCAGTGGGCGAAGCCCACGATTCCCCAGCGGTTCATCCGGGTGTGGCCGAGAAACTCCTTGGCCAGCGTCAGGCTGCGTGCCTTGGGATCGTCGGTGCGGCTGCCCGCAGGCACGGGCTGGCCGAGCCTCACGAACCGGTAGATCTGCGCGACGGCTCGGGCGATGAGCGCAACGCCGACCACGGTCAGCACCAGCGACACGATGATCGCGGCGAGTTGCATGTTGGGGCTCCCTCGGGCCTGCGAGGTGGGAAGATCCAGCACTTACTAAGCGGTAACTTATTCAGTCCGTGCTGAGACTACCCACATATTCCGCCGCACTGTAGTTGCGCCTGCGGTGATCTGCGTCGCTCAGGTCACCCTGAGTGCAGGTCGGCCGGGGTGCGGACGGCCCGCACCGGGGTCACCGTGAGCGCCCGCGGCGTCTGGCGCGGGTTCTGCCACGCATTCCCCGGGGGGTGTGCAGCAGGACGGCCAGATCCATTCCGATCCAATGGTGCTCCACATAGTGCTGGTCGAGCAGTACGGGTTCGTCCCAGGGCATGACGGAGTGGCGGGCGAGCTGTGCGGGGCCGGTCAGGCCCGGCTTGACGGTCTGCCGCCAGGGGGCTGCCGCGCGGGGGTGGTCCGGTGTCAGTGCGGCCGGGCCCACCAAAGACATCTCGCCGCGTACGACGTGGGGCAGCCGGGACAGCAGGTCCAACCGGAAGCGCCGGGTGTGCAGGGAGCGGACGGCGATCGGGCGGCCGTGGAGCCCGACCTTCGTCTCGTGGGCGAACGCCCCTCCGGGGCGCCGCAGCAGGGCCGCCGAGCAGACGGCCGCGAACAGCAGGGGTGCGGTGAGGAGCAGTAGCGCGGTGCCGAGGGTCAGATCGAGGAGGCGCTTGGGCTGCATCGCTTCACCTGCCCGTTCCGTTGTGCCGGGAGCTCTGTGGGGTTCCGCCGGGCCTCTGTTTGCTTCCGTTGGTACCCAAGTGGCAAATACGGGCTTCTGACGGTGTCTGCCCGCACCTGCTGATGTCTGCGGTATCCGCTGATTTTTGGTGTCGTCTGTGCAGTCTGGCGATGTCTGGTGGTGTCTGTCGCCGTTTCGTGTGCTTCAGCGAGAACCTTGGCACGCTGGGGCTGGGGCCGGGTGCAGGCCGCGCCGGGACGACCGTGGAGCTCTCGGCGGGCGCGCACCATAGTTGAGCCGCGTCGACTCAGGTCTGTTGACTCCCTGAGGCGACTGATGCATCCTTGAGCGAGTTCCACTCAAGTCCACTGGAGGAATCGAAATGGCACGTGCGGTCGGCATCGACCTGGGCACGACTAACTCCGTCGTCAGCGTTCTGGAGGGCGGCGAGCCCACCGTCATCACCAACGCAGAGGGCGCCAGGACCACGCCGTCCGTCGTCGCCTTCGCCAAGAACGGTGAGGTGCTGGTCGGCGAGGTCGCGAAGCGTCAGGCGGTCACGAACGTCGACCGGACCATCCGGTCCGTGAAGCGTCACATGGGTACGGACTGGAAGATCGAGCTCGACGGGAAGAACTTCAACCCGCAGCAGATCTCCGCGTTCATCCTGCAGAAGCTCAAGCGTGACGCCGAGGCCTACCTGGGCGAGAAGGTCACCGACGCGGTGATCACCGTCCCGGCGTACTTCAACGACTCCGAGCGCCAGGCCACCAAGGAGGCCGGTGAGATCGCGGGCCTCAACGTCCTGCGCATCGTCAACGAGCCGACGGCCGCCGCCCTGGCGTACGGCCTCGACAAGGACGACCAGACCATCCTCGTCTTCGACCTCGGTGGCGGTACGTTCGACGTCTCGCTGCTGGAGATCGGCGACGGTGTCGTCGAGGTGAAGGCCACCAACGGTGACAACCACCTCGGTGGTGACGACTGGGACCAGCGCGTCGTCGACTACCTGGTGAAGCAGTTCGCCAACGGCCACGGCGTCGACCTGTCCAAGGACAAGATGGCGCTCCAGCGTCTGCGCGAGGCCGCCGAGAAGGCGAAGATCGAGCTCTCGTCCTCGACCGAGACGACGATCAACCTGCCCTACATCACGGCGTCCGCCGAGGGCCCGCTGCACCTGGACGAGAAGCTCACGCGCGCCCAGTTCCAGCAGCTCACGGCCGACCTGCTCGAGCGCTGCAAGACCCCGTTCCACAACGTCATCAAGGACGCGGGCATCGCGCTCTCCGGCATCGACCACGTCGTCCTCGTGGGTGGCTCGACCCGTATGCCCGCCGTCGCCGAGCTCGTGAAGGAGCTGACCGGCGGCAAGGAGGCCAACAAGGGTGTCAACCCGGACGAGGTCGTCGCCATCGGCGCCACGCTCCAGGCCGGTGTCCTCAAGGGTGAGGTCAAGGACGTCCTGCTCCTCGACGTGACCCCGCTGTCCCTCGGTATCGAGACCAAGGGCGGCATCATGACCAAGCTGATCGAGCGCAACACCACGATCCCGACCAAGCGGTCCGAGATCTTCACCACGGCCGAGGACAACCAGCCGTCCGTGCAGATCCAGGTCTACCAGGGCGAGCGCGAGATCGCGGCGTACAACAAGAAGCTCGGCATGTTCGAGCTGACCGGCCTTCCGCCGGCCCCGCGCAGCGTCCCGCAGATCGAGGTCTCGTTCGACATCGACGCCAACGGCATCATGCACGTGACCGCGAAGGACCTGGGCACGGGCAAGGAGCAGAAGATGACCGTCACCGGCGGCTCCTCGCTGCCGAAGGACGAGGTCGACCGGATGCGCCAGGAGGCCGAGCAGTACGCGGAGGAGGACCACCGCCGCCGCGAGGCCGCCGAGGCCCGCAACCAGGCCGAGCAGCTCGTCTACCAGACCGAGAAGTTCCTCAAGGACAACGAGGACAAGGTCCCCGGTGAGATCAAGACCGAGGTCGAGACGGCGGTGACCGAGCTCAAGGAGAAGCTGAAGGGCGAGGACACCGCGGAGATCCGCACCGCCACCGAGAAGGTCGCGGCCGTCTCCCAGAAGCTCGGCCAGGCCATGTACGCCGACGCCCAGGCCGCGCAGGCCTCCGGCGGTGCCGGTGACGCCGGTGCCGGGCAGGCGAAGGCCGACGACGACGTCGTCGACGCCGAGATCGTCGACGACGAGAAGGACCAGAAGGGCGGCGCTGCCTGATGACGGAGGAGACCCCGGGCTTCGAGGAGAAGTCCGACGTCCCCTCCGGCGCCGCTCCCGACGAAGCGGCGCAGGCCGCCTCTCCCTCCGCGGAGGAGGGGGCGGCCCAGGCCGGGGACGCAGCACAGAACGCCGCGCAGGCGGCACAGCCGGCCGGGGCAGCGGGCGGGACGGCTCAGCTGGACCAGGTCCGTACCGCGCTCAACGAGCGCACCCTGGACCTCCAGCGGCTTCAGGCCGAATACCAGAACTACCGCCGCAGGGTGGAGCGGGACCGGATCACGGTCAAGGAGATCGCCGTCGCGCAGCTCCTGACCGAGCTTCTTCCCGTGCTCGACGACATCGGGCGCGCCCGTGACCACGGCGAGCTGGTCGGCGGCTTCAAGTCGGTGGCCGAATCGCTGGAGACGGTCGCCGCCAAGATGGGGCTGCAGCAGTTCGGCAAGGAGGGCGAGCCCTTCGACCCGACGATCCACGAGGCCCTGATGCACTCGTACGCACCGGACGTCACGGAGACGACCTGTGTGGCGATCCTGCAGCCGGGTTACCGGATCGGGGAGCGGACCATCCGTCCCGCACGGGTCGCGGTGGCCGAGCCCCAGCCGGGTGCGGCGCCCGCGGCGCCGAAGGAGGAGCAGTCGGCCGACGAGGAGAGCGGTGGCCCGGACGAGGGCTGACGTGATCGGTCGCGTACCGGGTTACGCACGGGGATTCGTCCGAGAGGAGGGACGTCGATGAGCACGAAGGACTTCGTGGAGAAGGACTACTACAAGGTTCTCGGCGTCCCCAAGGACGCCACCGAGGCGGAGATCAAGAAGGCGTACCGGAAGCTCGCCCGCGAGTTCCACCCGGACGCCAACAAGGGCGACACCAAGGCCGAGGAGCGCTTCAAGGAGATCTCCGAGGCCAATGACGTGCTCGGCGACGCCAAGCGGCGCAAGGAGTACGACGAGGCGCGCGCCCTCTTCGGCAACGGTGGCTTCCGGGCCGGCGGTCCCGGCGCCGGTGGCAACTTCAACTTCGACCTGGGCGACCTCTTCGGAGGCGCCCAGGGCGGAGGGGGCAACGCCGCGGGCGGTTTCGGCGGCGGTCTCGGCGATGTCTTCGGCGGACTCTTCAACCGCGGCGCGGGGACGGGTACGCGGACGCAGCCGCGCCGCGGCCAGGACATCGAGTCCGAGGTGACGCTCAGCTTCACCGAGGCGGTGGACGGGGCCACGGTCCCGCTGCGAATGTCCAGCCAGCAGCCCTGCAAGGCCTGTTCGGGCACCGGCGACAAGAACGGCACTCCGCGGGTGTGCCCGACCTGCGTCGGTACGGGGCAGGTCTCGCGCGGCGGCAGCGGCTCGTTCTCGCTGACCGACCCCTGCGTGGACTGCAAGGGCCGCGGCCTCATCGCCGAGAACCCGTGCGAGATCTGCCACGGCAGCGGTCGTGCCAAGTCCTCGCGCACCATGCAGGTCCGTATCCCGGCGGGCGTCCTGGACGGGCAGCGGATCCGGCTGCGCGGCAAGGGCGCACCGGGCGAGCGCGGTGGACCGGCCGGTGACCTGTACGTCGTCGTCCATGTCGACTCCCACCCGGTCTTCGGCCGCAAGGGCGACAACCTCACCATCACCGTGCCGGTCACCTTCACCGAGGCGGCGCTCGGCGGCGAGGTGAAGGTGCCGACGCTCGGCGGACCCCCGGTCACGCTGAAACTCCCCGCCGGTACGCCGGGCGGCCGTACGATGCGGGCCCGCGGAAAGGGCGCCGTGCGCAAGGACGGCACCCGCGGCGATCTGCTGGTCACCGTGGAGGTCGCGGTGCCGGCGGAGCTCGGTGACGAGGCCCGTGAGGCACTCGAGGCCTACCGGAAGGCGACTGCGGGTGAGGATCCGCGGGCAGAACTGTTCCAGGCTGCGAAGGGAGCGTGACCTCATGGAGAGGGACGGCCGACGCCGTAATCCATACCAGCTGACGGACGAGACACCGGTGTACGTCATCTCGGTGGCGGCCCAGCTCTCCGGACTGCACCCGCAGACCCTTCGGCAGTACGACCGCCTCGGCCTGGTCTCCCCGGACCGCACGGCGGGCCGGGGCCGGCGCTACTCGGCGCGGGACATCGAACTGCTCCGCCAGGTCCAGTCGCTGTCCCAGGACGAGGGCATCAACCTCGCCGGCATCAAGCGCATCATCGAGCTGGAGAACCAGGTCGCGGCCCTCCAGGCCCGGGTCGCCGAGCTGTCGGCGGCGGTCGAGGGCGCGGCGGCGGCGATGCAGCAGCGCGAGGCGCAGGTGCATGCGTCGTACCGGCGCGACCTGGTGCCGTATCAGGACGTACAGCAGGCGAGCGCGCTGGTGGTGTGGCGGCCCAAGCAGCCGAAGCGGGACACCTGACGGCTGACCGAGCGGCATACGGGAGGGGCCGGGGAGAGCCACAGTGCTCTCCCCGGCCCCTTCGTTCGTTCGGTTACCGCGCCGGTGCGGTGACCGCCCAGTCGCCCGCCGGCAGGGATTCGGTGCCGTCCGCCGCCACGGCGGTCACCCAGTAGTACGACGTGGTGCCGCGCTTCGCGCCGGTGTCGAGGTAGTCCTCGGCAGTGCCCGCGAGTTCGGCGATCTTCTCGTACGCGGCGGTGGCGGGGTTGTCGTCGGGTCGCTCTCGGTCGTGGGGAGCGTGGGGGGAGCGCCAGGGGGCTTGGGGGAGCGCCGCGTGATGATCGCACACCGGTGCGAACGTTGTCAGGTGTGCTCGACCTGCCCGATGCGACTTGCTGCCGCCGTCGTCGTCGCTGTCGTCGGCGGTGTGGCGGGTGCGGTGGGTGTTCTGTGTCCGTTCGGTCCGTTCGGTCCGTTCGGGTCGGGGTGCTCGGTCGGCGCGGTCTGCTCCAGGATCCCCGAGCGGGCGATGAGGAAGCCGAGTTGCGCTCGCGAACCACTGCCGAGGGCGGAGGCGAGCTTGGCGATATGGGCACGGCAGGTGCGGACGTTCATGCCGAGGCGGCGGGCGATGGCTTCGTCGACATGGCCCTCGACGAGGAGTTTGGCGATGGAGCGCTGCACACCGCTGATGCCGTCCAGTTCAGGGGCGTACGAGACGACCTGGTCGTCCCAGGGCACCCCGTGGAGCCAGAACTGGTCGAAGACGCCGACGAGATAGTGCACCAGGCCCTCGTGGCGCAGCTCCAGGGCGACCCGGCGGTCGCTGCGTGCCGGGATGAAGGCGACCTTCCGGTCGACGATGATGAGCCGGTCGATGATCTCCTCGAGGGTGCGGACCTCCGCGCCGTACGGGGCGACCCGCTCGACGTAGGCCATCGTGGAAGGGTTGTGGCGCGCGGTGTGCTGATAGAGCGTCCGCATCCGGACACCCCGGTCGATGAGCGTCTCGACACGCCGCAGCCCGTCCTGCAGAGTGGCGGGCCTTCTTCCGCTGCCGGGCTGCACGGTCAGCAACTCGTCGGTGCACTCGGCGATGACACGGTCCAGCGTGGCGTTGATCACGCCCAGACCCTCGAGCACCGTGATGGCGTGCGTGCCGGACGGATCGTGCGGGCTCAGCGTCATGAATGGCTCGAACGCGTCCGTCAGCGACATCGTGAGTCGTCTTCGCTCCTGGATCTCCCGCTCGATGGGGTGTATCAGCTGGTGCAGGGCAATGGACGGTGGAACCGGACGGAGCCATTCGCCGTCGTCAGGGTCCGGGCGCAGCATGGCCAGTTCGATGAGGCAAGGCGCCTCTGTCACCTCGGATCGGGCTATGCGGCCATTGCGCAGAGCGGACGCATAGAGGTATTTCCCCGCCTCGCACAGCTCGTCGTGACTGTGCTTGTCTCCCGAATCGCCCCTTTTCGCATGCATATGCACCCCCCTCAGGGTCCTGAATTACAGGAACATGATGCCTGCACACGCTGGTGGAAGCGTTCGGAGTGAGCCATCGTCTTAGGCGCGGGGGAGGAGGTTGTGATCAAAAGAGGTGGAGATCGGCGATGACCAGGATGGTTCGTGCACTTTGCGCTATAGCCGTTGCGGCCGCTCTCGGTGGCCTCGCGGTGAGCGGTGAGCCCACGTGGGAGTCCGCCCCCGCGTCGGTGACCGCGGCACCGGGTGAGCCCACCTGGGAGGCGGCACCCGCTTCGGTGCTCGCGATGCCGGGTGAACCCACCTGGGAGATGGCTCCGAAGGGTGAGCCCACATGGGAGTCGGCGCCCGAGTCGGTGACCGCGGACCCGGGTGAACCCACCTGGGAGAGCGCACCGGCGGACGTCCAGGCATGAGTGTTCCTCCGGATGACCGCGTCTTCCGACGTGAGATGGCGACCGCGTACCGATCCGGGTGGCACTTCATCGACCTCGTCACGGCCATTCCCGGCCGTGGGGACTCGGTGATGGTCACGCTCTTCGGTGAGCCGATCGTGGTCGCCCGCGGCGACGACGAGGATGTCCGTGCCTACCGCTGCCTGCGGAGGCCCCGTGGGGCCCCGCAACCCGTTCGCTGTGCCATCCGGTACGGCATGATCTTCGTCAATCTCGATCAGCGCGATCACCAGCTGGTCGAATCGCAGACCACCGCCACCCCCCGCAGTGCCTGAGCGGTTCCCCCGTCGTTCAAGATCGCTCAGGCGCTACCCCCACACAGCGGCGCCATCGTGGACCTGAAACACGATGGCGCCGCTGTGCTTTTCCCTTGAGCGCCTGCGGGCGCGCCCGAGGTGCGGTGGCGGGTGAGCCTCCGTAAGGCTCCCCGGCAGGTCCTGCGACCCTTCCCGGGCTGTCCTGCGGCCCGCCCCCGGCAGTCCTGCGCTCCTCCCCGGCCTCCCCGGCCTTCCCGGCCTTTCCTGGCCGGCACCGCCCCTCCCCCTCCTGGCCCTTCCTGGCCCTCTGGTCCCTCCGGCTCCGTTCCGGCCCTTCCTTCATGCGCACGGCGTCTGGTGCGCCTCCTGTCCGAGCCTCCGGCCCCTGTTCCGACCCCTGTCGCGCCGGGCCGAAGATCTTTCCCGGCTGCCTTGAGCGGAATCGACTCAACTTTGTGTACGTTAGATGAGTCATGGGCTTGGGATGCCGGAAACACCGGAGCCGAGACCGGATCCGAGGAGGAGAACCGCACGTGGACGCCGAGCTGACCAACAGGAGCCGGGATGCGCTCAACGCCGCTTCCAGCCGCGCCGTGTCCGAGGGCCACGCCGATCTGACCGCCGCGCACCTCCTGCTCGCCCTGCTCGCGGGCCAGGACAACGAGAACATCACCGACCTGCTGGCCGCCGTCGACGCCGACCAGGCGGCCGTACGGGCCGGAGCGGAGCGCGTGCTCGCCGATCTGCCGAGCGTGACCGGGTCCACCGTCGCGCCCCCGCAGCCCAACCGCGATCTGCTCGCGGTGATCGCCGACGCCGACCACCGCGCGAAGGAGCTCGGCGACGACTACCTGTCCACCGAGCACCTGCTCATCGGCATCGCGGACAAGGGCGGCCGCAGCGCCGATGTGCTGAAGGAGCAGGGGGCCACGGCGAAGAAGCTGCTGGCCGCGTTCCAGGAGACGCGGGGATCACGGCGTGTGACGACCGCCGACCCCGAGGGTCAGTACAAGGCGCTGGAGAAGTTCGGCACCGACTTCACGGCGGCGGCGCGGGAAGGCAAGCTCGACCCCGTCATCGGCCGTGACCACGAGATCCGCAGGGTCGTGCAGGTGCTCTCGCGCCGTACCAAGAACAATCCGGTGCTGATCGGCGAGCCCGGCGTCGGCAAGACCGCCGTCGTCGAGGGGCTGGCGCAGCGGATCGTGAAGGGCGACGTGCCCGAGTCGCTGCGGAACAAGCGGCTGGTGGCCCTCGACCTGGGCGCGATGGTTGCGGGTGCGAAGTATCGCGGCGAGTTCGAGGAGCGGCTGAAGACCGTACTCTCCGAGATCAAGGAGAGCGACGGCCAGATCATCACGTTCATCGACGAGCTGCACACGGTCGTGGGCGCGGGCGCCGGCGGTGACTCCGCGATGGACGCGGGCAACATGCTCAAGCCGATGCTCGCGCGCGGCGAGCTGCGCATGGTCGGCGCGACGACGCTCGACGAGTACCGCGAGCGGATCGAGAAGGACCCGGCCCTTGAGCGCCGCTTCCAGCAGGTGCTGGTCGCCGAGCCGACGGTCGAGGACACCATCGCGATCCTGCGCGGGCTCAAGGGGCGTTACGAGGCGCACCACAAGGTGCAGATCGCGGACAGCGCCCTGGTCGCCGCCGCGACCCTCTCCGACCGGTACATCACCTCGCGCTTCCTGCCGGACAAGGCCATCGACCTGGTCGACGAGTCCGCCTCCCGGCTGCGGATGGAGATCGACTCCTCGCCGGTCGAGATCGACGAGCTGCAGCGCTCCGTCGACCGGCTGCGGATGGAGGAGCTCGCTCTGAAGAACGAGACCGACGAGGCGAGCAAGCAGCGGCTGGAGAAGCTGCGCCGCGACCTCGCCGACCGCGAGGAGGAGCTGCGCGGCCTCACCGCACGCTGGGAGAAGGAGAAGGAGTCCCTCAACCGCGTCGGCGAGCTGAAGGAGAAGCTCGACGAGCTGCGCGGGCAGGCGGAGCGCGCCCAGCGCGACGGCGACTTCGACACCGCGTCGAAGCTGCTCTACGGGGAGATCCCGGCGCTCGAGCGGGAGCTGGCGGCGGCCACCGAGGCGGAGGCCCAGGTGGAGGCCGCGAAGGACACCATGGTCAAGGAGGAGGTCGGTCCCGACGACATCGCCGACGTGGTCGCCGCCTGGACCGGTATCCCGGCGGGCCGGCTGCTCGAGGGCGAGACCCAGAAGCTGCTGCGTATGGAGGACGAGCTGGGCAGGCGCCTGATCGGCCAGACCGAGGCCGTACGGGCGGTGTCGGACGCGGTGCGCCGCTCCCGGGCGGGCATCTCCGACCCCGACCGCCCCACCGGGTCCTTCCTGTTCCTCGGCCCGACGGGCGTCGGCAAGACCGAGCTGGCGAAGGCCCTGGCGGACTTCCTCTTCGACGACGAGCGGGCCATGGTCCGGATCGACATGTCCGAGTACAGCGAGAAGCACTCCGTCGCGCGGCTGGTCGGTGCGCCTCCCGGCTACGTCGGCTACGAGGAGGGCGGCCAGCTGACCGAGGCGGTGCGCCGGCGGCCGTACAGCGTGGTCCTGCTCGACGAGGTGGAGAAGGCGCACCCCGAGGTCTTCGACATCCTGCTGCAGGTCCTCGACGACGGCCGGCTCACCGACGGCCAGGGCCGCACGGTCGACTTCCGCAACACCATCCTGATCCTGACCTCCAATCTGGGCAGCCAGTTCCTGATGGAGCCGCTGACCACCGAGGAGGAGAAGAAGCAGCAGGTCCTGGAGGTCGTCCGGGCCTCCTTCAAGCCGGAGTTCCTCAACCGTCTGGACGATCTGGTGGTCTTCTCGGCGCTGTCGAAGGACGAGCTGGCCCGTATCGCCGAGCTCCAGATCGACCGCCTGGCCCGGCGTCTCGCCGAGCGCAGGCTGACGCTGGACGTCACCCCGGCCGCGCTGGAGTGGCTCGCGGACGAGGGCAACGACCCCGCGTACGGGGCCCGGCCGCTGCGCCGGCTGGTCCAGACGGCGATCGGCGACCGCCTCGCCAAGGAGATCCTCTCGGGAGAGATCACGGACGGCGACACCGTGCGCGTCGACCGCTTCGAGGACGGTCTGATCGTGGGGCCCGTGCGGTGACGGGCATGACGGCGATCGTGGGGCCCGTACGGTGACGGGCATAACGGGCCGCGGCCGCAGCGGTCGAGTGCCGCGCGGGCCCCGGGAACGGCCCGATCAGGACACGTATGGATCAAGCCCCTGTGGGGGTTGCCAGCCCCCGCCCGGGATGGGGGAGGATGGCCGCATCCGTACGAAGGGAATTACCCCGTGAGCATCGACCCGTCCTCGATTCCGAATTTCGGGGGCCAGCCCCAGCCTCAGGCCGGACCGCCGCCGGGCCCCGTGGTGCCCGACCAGGATCTGGTCAAGCAGCTTCTCGACCAGATGGAACTGAAGTACGTCGTCGACGACGAGGGTGACCTCGCGGCGCCGTGGGAGGAGTTCCGCACCTACTTCATGTTCCGCGGCGAGGAGGAGCAGCAGGTCTTCTCGGTGCGCACGTTCTACGACCGGCCGCACGACATCGGGGACCGGGCGCAGATCCTCGACTTGATCGACGACTGGAACCGCCGCACCCTGTGGCCGAAGGTGTACACGCACTCCCACGAGGAGGAGGGCGAAGAGGCGTCGCTCCGTCTCATCGGTGAGGCGCAGATGCTGATCGGCACCGGCGTCAGCCTGGAGCACTTCGTGTCGTCGACGGTCAGCTGGGTACGGGCCTCGATCGAGTTCGACAAGTGGCTCGCCGAGCAGCTCGGCCTCGAGCCCGCGGCCGGCGAAGAGGACGAGAAGCCGGCCGAGGACTGAGGCCGAGTCACGTGGGCACGCCGGTGACGGCTGCCCCGTCGCTTCACAGCGCCATGGGGGCCAGCGTCAGCAGATAGGCCCCGTAGCCGAAGGACGTCACGGCAAGGGCGGCGATCACCGTGATCGCCGCCCTTGGCCGTGCCCGTGTCAGGGCCATGGCCAGCGGCAGCAGCAAAGGGAACCCGGGCAGCAGGAACCGCGGCTTGGATTCGAAGAACCCCGATCCGCCGACCGTGATCAGCACCAGCACCCCGGTGTAGACGACGAGCGGCAGCGCGGGGCGCTCCAGCAGGAGCAGCACCAGGAGCAGTACGCCCGCGCAGGTGATGACGAGCGCTATCGGGAAGCCGAGGAACGCCGGGGTGGTCACCATCGACCGCACCACCCGCAGGGAGCCGGCTCCCAGATCGAACCGTGAGGTCCACCCGCTCTGCACGGCGAAGTAGCCGCCGAGCGGATCGCCCGTGCGCACCCCGACCCAGAGCAGATAGCCGAACCAGCCGGCCGGTGCCAGTGCGGCCGCGGTCCACAGCCGCCACCGGTCGCCGCCCGCTTCCGCCCCCCTTCTGTGGACGAAGAGCTCGTACGCCGCCACCGCGCACACCGCCGCCGCCACCGCGATGCCGTTGGGCCGGGTGAGTCCTGCCAGGGCCGCCAGCGAGCCCGCCCACAGCCTCCGGCCGGTCACCAGGGCGTACAGGGACCAGGCTGCCAGCGCGGTCAGCAGGGGTTCGGTGTAGGCCATGGACAGCACGATCGAGTGCGGCAGCAGCCCCCACAGCAGGACGACCACGATGGCGGACCGCCGGTCGTGGAGCCGCTCGACGAGGGCGTAGATACCCCAGGCGGCCGCGGCGGCGGCGGCCCAGGACAGCATCAGGCCCGCCGTGCCCCCGGTCACCGGCAGAACGGTGGTCACGCCCCGCACCAGACCGGGATAGAGCGGGAAGAACGCCAGGTCGGACTGGACCACGCCGTCCGGCCAGTGCAGGGTCCGCCCATAGCCGTGGGCGGCGATGCGGGTGTACCAGTCGGAGTCCCACGAGGTGGCGAGCAGTGCCCTCGGGGACTTGCCGATGTGCCACGCCCAGGCGGCCATCAGTCCCATGCCGATCAGCCGGGCCGCCGCGAACAGCCCGAGCGCGGGGGCGGCCCGCTGCAGGGCCGCGCGCCAGCGGGGAGCGGGCCGGGCGCCGACTGACGCCTTGTCGATCGTCTCGGCGGACAGGGGACACCTCCGTGCGCGCGTGATCGGTCGGTCACCCCGACCTTCAGCGGCGTGCGCGGACGGCGCGAGCGCTGCGCGGCCATCCGGGTGGCTGCCGGTGACGGCACTCTTTTTGACGATGTGTCCGGTGGCGGCGGGCCGCGGCCCCCCTGCCGGTGGCTTGGCCGGTTCTGCACAAGCGTCCGCCCACAGCGCCCCGGCATACGCCTAGGGTGGGGTGCCCGGACCTCTGCCGGATGTCGGACGCACACAGGAAAGTGGGACCGCATGGAGACGAGGGGTACACAGCTGCAGGAGCCGGCGGGCCCGGCGCACTGGAGTCCTGCCGCGCGTGTGCAGGGCATGGGGACCTCGGTCTTCACCGAGATGACGGAGCTGGCGAGGCGCACCGGCGCGGTGAACCTGGGGCAGGGCGTCCCGGAGCTCGAGAGCCCGGCCGGCCTGCTCAAGGACGTGGCCGACGCGGTGCTGTCGGGCCGCAACCAGTATCCGCCCGCCGCAGGTTTCCCGGCGCTGCGCGAGGCCGTCGCCGCCCATCAGCGCCGGCGGTACGGCCTCGACTACAGCGCCGACGGCGAGGTCCTGGTGACCACGGGCGCGACGGAGGCACTGGCCGCCGCCCTGCTGGCGCTGTGCGACCCGGGCGACGAGATCATCGCCTTCGACCCCTGCTACGACGCCTATGCGGCCGACGCGCGGCTCGCCGGTGCCCGGCTCGTCGGCGTACCGCTGGCCCTGGACGGGGACGGTTTCGCCCTCGACGCGGACGCCCTGCGCGCCGCCGTGACGGACCGGACGCGGGTGCTGCTGCTGAACAGCCCGCACAATCCGACGGGCAAGGTGTTCACGGACGACGAGCTGGCCGCGATCGCCGAGGTCTGCCGTGAGCGTTCGCTGACCGTCGTCACGGACGAGGTGTACGAGCACCTGGTCTATGCCGACGGCGTCCGGCATCTGCCGATCGCGACGCTGCCCGGGATGCGCGAGCGGACCCTGATCGTCTCCTCGGCGGGAAAGACCTTCAACGTGACCGGGTGGAAGGTGGGCTGGATCTGCGGTCCGGCACCGCTCGTCGCCGCCGTGAACTGCGCCAAGCAGTTCCTGACGTACGCGTCGGGCACCCCCTACCAGGAAGCCATCGCGAAGGCACTCGGCTCGGTGGAGACATGGGCGGCGGGGCTGAGGGAGACCCTCCGCAGACACCGCGATCTGCTCGCCGACGGGCTGACCCGCGCCGGGCTCCGCCCGCTGCGGGCGGAAGCCGGTTACTTCGTGCAGGCGGACGTACGGCCGTGGGGCCATACGGACGGTGTGCGCTTCTGCCGTGAACTCCCCGGGCGTGCCGGCGTGGTGGCCATTCCCACCTCGGCCTTCCTGCTGAGCGCGGACGCCCCGGCCTGGCTGGTGCGCTTCTCGGTCTGCAAGAGCGAGGCGTCGATCCGCGAGGCCGTCGAGCGGTTGGCCGGGGCCGCGGAGGCAGGGCCCGTAGCTGCTGCCGTCCGGCGGTAGGCAGGTCCAGGGCGTTCGTTCCAGCTCCAGGGGCCCGGGTCCTCCCGGGCCCCTTTCCCTGTCGCCGCTCCCGGTCCCCGTCGAGATGCGCACTCCCGGGGGTCCCGACCAGGCGCCGGGCGAGGATGCCGGCCTTGCGCTTCGCAGCATCCGCTGGGAGGAGCCGACCCCGGGGGTCCGCGCAGTACGCGGCTCCCGGCGGCAGTCTCCCGGCCACCTTGCAGGGCACGCTGATGGAGCAGGCCCAGTCCACAGCAGCCTCCCTGACCTTCTTGTCTCGTCACACCCTTACGCCCGGGCGGACGTAGTTGGGCCTTGGGAGAAGTTCAAGCTCAAGCAACGGAGCGACGGCGAGACGGCGGTCCTCTGGAGCGATGCGAACGGGAAGTACGTGTGGGTGGACTACGCCAACGGCTACACCCTGAAAGCTTCTCGCGGACTCGTCGGTACCGACAAGCATGCAGTCTTCGCCATCAGCAATCAGTAAGGGGTAAGTGAGCAGCCAGGGCTGAAGGGCGTGAGGCCGGGAAAGCAATCCCGGCCTCACGTTTCGTTTCCAAGGTCGTGAAGGTTGCGGCGCAGCCGCCGGGGCCTTCAAGGGCGGGTGTACGCCCACCTGATGCCCGGCAGCCGCGAGCCCACCGACGGCCCAGTGAGGTGCGGACGGTCCCTGAACTGCCCTTCTGTGCAGCTCAGGGGCCATTTCGCTGCGCGGACCCTCAGAACTTGCTCAAGTCTGCTTTGGGCCGCGCATACCGGGGGCATCCCCCTCTCACGCACAGCGCAGTGCGGCTGAACGAAAGGCCAGTGCACCAAGAGAGTGCAGATCGTGAACGGGGAGGGTGAGGACGATGGCAGTGTTCGTCATCATCGGCGTGGTCATTCTGCTGGTTGTCGTAGCGCGCGGGGCTTCGTCCTCGGGGTCCCACCGCGGGAGGAAGCGCGGGTCGGGCGGTAGCTCGGGCTCCTGGTGGGCCGGGGGCGGTGGCGGGGGTTCGTCCTGTGGCGGGAGTTCGTCATGCGGCTCGTCGTCGTCGTGCGGCGGAGGCGGAGGCGGCTGCGGCGGGGGAGGGAGCTGACACGGGGCATGACCCCCGGGGTTGGGCCCTGTCCGTTACAGGGCCTCACCCGAGGAGGTCGGGCAGCGCGTCATCCGGTGACGACGCCCGGGTACGGGACGAACTCGGCCCGGGCGTCGTCACGTTGACGCACCGGGCACATATCCGGCGTCTCGCATCCGCCCGGGATGGATTTCTGTTGAACAGTTGAACCGTGAGGCACTCGGGGGGATGGAAACCGCCCCGGGTTGGGTAAAAGGCCTGTGACCGGCGCGCACTTCATGGTTCCCTCGCTGTTGAGAACATCCAGCCCTCGGACCCTCATGTGGAGCCGAGCCTGCGGTCCCCTTCCCCTGTGCTTCCCCCCGGGGCGCCCCGGACCGCCGTCAACCCGTTACACGTGTTTGCGGAGCCGACCCATGCTCACGACCCTGAAAACGTCCTACACCGATACCCGCGCGGCCGATCTGGCCTGGGCGCTGGGTCGGGAGCCGCTGCCCGCACTCGCCGAGCTCGATCTCGAACTGGCGGGCACGAAACTGCAGTTGAGGTTACTGGGCGCGTCTCATCAGGTGCTTCTCGAGGAAGAGCAGGGCGTCTGCTCGGAGACCGTGGCCTGTATCCCGGGCAGCAGCACCCCGCTGCCGCTGGGCGTGGCCGAGCGGATCGGCGCGTGGGAGTACGAGTTCGCGGCCCATGTCGAGACCTTGTCGAAGGGCTCGTTCGCAGGGCGCGCACAGGAGTTGCTCGCGCTGGTCGCGGACCATCCGAACGGGCTCGCGGGTACGTTCCCCGGCTCGCCGCACGCGTTCACGGCGATGGTGGCGCAGTGCTTCGAGGGCCAGGTGCGCTGGCGGACCTGGCACGCGTACCCGCAGGAGGGCCAACTGGTGGTGACCCGCACACGGGTGGGCGCACGTGTGCCCGCGACGCTCTGACTTCACACACCAGCGTGGCATTTTGCGGCAATTGCACCCGTGTGGGTGACGTGATGCGACAGTCATGTGACGTAGCGTTACGGCATGATCGACCCGCCAGCGCCCGCCCCCTCCGAGTGCGGGGCGCGACCGCTCCAGGACGGGGCACGGCTTCCCGCCCGTTCGGGCACGGGCCGGTTCCCCGTCCTCCTCGTGGTCTTCGTCTGCGCCGCCTGCGGGCTGGTATACGAGCTCGAACTCGTCGCGCTCGCCTCGTATGTGAGCGGTGATCCGGTCACCCAGGCGTCGGTGGTCCTCTCCGTCATGGTCTTCGCGATGGGCCTCGGCTCACTGCTCGCCAAGCGGATGCGCTGTCACGCGGCCGTCGGCTTCGGTCTGGTGGAGGCGGCGCTCGCGCTCATCGGGGGCAGCTCGGCGCTGGTGCTGTACGCGGCGTTCGCCTGGCTCGGCGAGGCGCGGCCGGCGGTGGTCGCGTTCTCGCTGGCGATCGGGGTGCTGATCGGAGCGGAGATCCCGCTGCTGATGTCACTGATCCAGCGGGCGTCCCGGCGGTCCGGCCGCGAGCAGGATGCCGCGGGCACCGTCGCGGATCTGTTCGCCGCCGACTACGTGGGCGCGCTGGTGGGCGGGCTCGCCTTTCCGTTTCTGCTGCTGCCCTGGCTCGGGCAGCTCACGGGTGCGCTGCTGACCGGCGCGGTGAACGTCGTGGCGGGCGGGGCGCTGGTGCTGTGGCTGTTCCGGCGGGATCTCACGGCGCGGGCACGGTGGTGGCTGCTCGTGGCCAATGTGACGGTGCTGGTGGTGCTCGCCGTGGCGACGGCTCTGGCAGGGGACTTCGAGGCGGCCGCCCGCCGCGCGTTCTACGGGGAGCCGGTGCGGGTGGCCGTGCGCACGGACGTCCAGGAGGTCGTGCTGACGGGGGCGAGGCAAGGGCCGCTGGAGCTCTTCCTGGACGGGCGTCTGCGGGTGAGCGGCCGGGACGCGGGGCTGTACCGGAGGGCGCTGGTGCAGGGGGCGATGCGCGGACCGCAGGCGCGGGTGCTGGTCCTCGGGGGCGGTGACGGGCTCGCGGCCCGCGAGGTGCTGCGCCGCCCGGGCGTGCGCTCGGTGACGCTCGTCGAGCGGGACCCCGGAATGGTCCGGCTGGCCCGTACGGACCCGGCGCTGACGGCGCTGAACGGACATGTGTACCGGGATCCGCGGCTGCGGGTGGTGTGCGCGGACGCCTTCGACTGGCTCCGGACGGCGCGGGGTGAGTACGACGTGGTGGTCTCGGACCTCCCCGACCCGGTGACGACGCCCGGGCCGAAGCTGTATTCGCAGGAGTTCTACGGCCTTGCGGCGGGTGTGCTCACGAAGGGCGGGCGGCTCGTGGTCGACGCCGGGCCGGTCGCCCCCCGGCCCCGGACGTACTGGACGGTGGAGACGACGATGCGCTCGGCGGGGCTGGTGACGATGCCCTACCGGGTGCCGGGGCTGGCGGACCACGGATTCGTGCTGGCGGCGCGGAACAGCGCGCCGCGGCCCGCGCTCGGCCCGGGGGCGGTGGCCCTGGCCGGCGACCGGCTGGCGGGTCTGCACCCGTCGACGCTGCTGCACCCGCGCTATGCGGGGTGAGCGTGCCGGTACCGCCGTGCGGGGCGCTGAAGTGCGCGGACGTGCCGCTGGGCGGGGTGCTGAAGTGCGCGGCCGTGCCGCTGGGTGCGTGTCCTGAGCATGCCGCCATCGCGCCGGCGGTGGCCCTGGCGCGTGCCGGTTCTGGGCCGGATGCGTCCCCGGAGGGTGCCGGTTCCGTGCAGAAACGGCGACCTGCGGGCCAGGGCTGAGTAGGCTCGGCTTTCATGGAGCATGAGGCGTTCGTTCCGGTGCCGGCAGAGACCCTCCGGCAGATGCTGGCCGACCCCGCGCGCGTCGCGCGCTGCGTCCCCGGTCTGCAACGTGACGCGGATGCTTCGGCGGGCCCCCTCACCGGCCGTCTGAAGGTCCGGGTGGGGAGCCATACGATCACCTACCGCGGCAGTCTGCGGATCACCGCGCAGGACGACGACTTCGCGATCGAGGGGGAGGGCACGGAAGCCCGTGGCCCGGGCGCCGTGAAGCTCACGCTGGCCCTGCGGCTCACCCCCGCGGAAGGCGGCACGACCCTCGCCTTCACCGGTACGTCCCATGCGGAGGGCCGACTGGCCGACCTGCCCGCGGAAGCGACCTCCCACGCGGCCGCCCGTCTCCTGGACCGCTTTGCGTCGTCGCTGGCCGCCGTGGTCGCGGAGCCGTCGGACGGGACGGCCGCCGCACTCGATGCCCACGGGGAAGAGCCGGCCGCGGACACGGACGACGCCGTGAGTACAGACGACGGGGAGGGCACCGAGCAGCCCGCCGCGACAGACGCCGACGCCGAGGCCGCCGACGAAAGCACGGCCGCCGACGAAGGCGCGGACGCCGACGCCGACGCCCAGGGCGTGGCCGGTGCGGACGCCGACGCCGGCGCGGAGGGTGCCGACGGTGTGGACGGCACATCCGTCTTCGACGTCGACGTGCCTCCCTCTGCCCTGGACCCCATGACGGAAGACGACGTCGACACCGGCGACGAACCCCCCGCCGAGGCGGCCCATGCGCGCCGGACCATGATCGGGCGCAGTGCGGAGGAGGTCGACCACGCTCCGCCGCGCGGCCGGTACGCACCCGTGCCCCCGCCCCAGACCGCGGCCGCGGGAGGACCCCTGCGCTGGATCGCGCCCGCAGCCGCGATCGCCATTGCTTCCGCGGTAGTTGTCGGACGTGCCCTGCGGCGCAGGAGGTAGTCCGCCAGTAGGGTCGGGGCGTGAGTAGCGAAGAGCGCGTCCGGCTCACCGCCGGCGATGTCGAGCTGACCGTGGCTCCCACCAACGGCTGCCGGATCAACAGTCTGCGGATCGCGGGGACCGAACTCCTACGGCAGGGTGAGCACTACGGCTGCTTCCCCATGGTCCCCTGGTGCGGCAGGACCGGGGACGGCCGGTTCCTCAACGGCGGCGTGACCCATCAACTGCCCCTCAACGACCCACCGCACGCCATCCACGGCACCGGCCGTGACACGGCTTGGCGTCTCGCCCCCGGCTCGGGCCCCACCGGTGCCGCGTTCACCTACGACCTCGCCGAACCCTGGCCGTACACCGGACGCGTCACCCAGACCTTCGAGCTGACCGAGGACTCACTCACGCTCCAGCTCGGCGTCGAGACCTACGACGTGTCGTTCCCGGCCCAGGCCGGCTGGCACCCCTGGTTCCTGCGCAATCCCTTCCCCGGTGGCAAGGAAGCCCAGCTGGCGTTCACGCCCGACTGGCAGGAGGAGCGGGGAGACGATCACCTTCCCACCGGCCGGCGTATCGGCCCCACGCCCGGCCCCTGGGACGACTGCTTCGGTATGCCCGACGGCGTCGATGTCACCGTCACCTGGCCGGAACAGCTGGAGCTGACGGTGAAGAGCCGGGCCGAGTGGGTCGTGATCTACGACGAGCAGCCCGAGGCCGTCTGTGTCGAGCCCCAGTCCGGGCCGCCGAACGGGCTCAACACCCACCCCCGTCTGGTCACCCCCATCGACCCCCTCGAAATGACCGCGACCTGGAGCTGGCGGAGGCTCGGGTAGGCAGCGGCTTCCGGGTCCCCGACAGGACCTAAGCTCGTGACCATGACTGACGTACGCGCTGAGCTGCTCCAGCAGATCAAGGACAAGGCCGTGGTGCACGGCAAGGTGACCCTCTCCTCGGGTCGTGAGGCCGACTACTACATCGATCTGCGCCGGATCACGCTGGACGGCGAGGCGGCGCCCCTGGTCGGTCAGGTGATGCTCGATCTGACCAAGGAGCTCGACTACGACTGCGTCGGCGGACTGACGCTCGGCGCGGACCCGGTCGCGACCTCGATGCTGCACGCCTCCGCCGCACGCGGTGAGCGTCTGGACGCCTTCGTCGTACGGAAGGCCCAGAAGGCGCACGGGATGCAGCGCCGTATCGAGGGCGCCGACGTCAAGGGCCGTCGCTGCCTGGTCGTCGAGGACACCTCCACGACCGGCGGTTCGCCGCTCACCGCGGTCGAGGCGGTCCGTGAGGCGGGCGGTGAGGTCGTCGCCGTGGCCACCATCGTGGACCGGGGTGCCGCCGGGGCCATCGCCGAGGCCGGTCTGTCCTATCTGACCGGTTACCGGCTCTCCGACCTCGGGCTGGACTGAAGCGGAACCCGCAATTCGACCCGGTCCGCTATTTCTGAGCTGCGGCTTTGTCGATGGGACGGGACGTTTCACGTGAAACGTCCTGTCCCATTGGGCGGGCGCCCCATGGGCGTCTGTAAGGATAGGTGCGACGATGACGTCGCACCCCAGGTCAGGGCCAAGCAACGCACACCGCACATCACAAGGAGCGGACAGATGCCCATCGCAACCCCCGAGGTCTACAACGAGATGCTCGACCGGGCGAAGGCAGGCAAGTTCGCCTACCCGGCCATCAACGTCACCTCGTCCCAGACCCTCCACGCTGCCCTGCGCGGCTTCGCGGAGGCCGAGAGCGACGGCATCGTTCAGATTTCCACCGGCGGTGCGGAGTTCCTGGGCGGTCAGTACACGAAGGACATGGTGACCGGCGCCGTCGCTCTGGCCGAGTTCGCGCACATCGTCGCCGCGAAGTACGACGTCAACATCGCTCTGCACACCGACCACTGCCCCAAGGACAAGCTGGACGGCTATGTCCGTCCGCTGCTCGCCATCTCCGAGGAGCGCGTCGCCGCGGGCAAGAACCCGCTGTTCCAGTCGCACATGTGGGACGGCTCCGCCGAGACCCTCGCCGACAACCTGGCCATCGCCCAGGAGCTGCTGCCCCGCGCCGCCGCCGCCAAGATCATCCTCGAGGTGGAGATCACCCCGACCGGCGGTGAGGAGGACGGTGTCACCCACGAGATCAACGACGAGCTCTACACCACCGTCGACGACGCCATCCGCACCGTCGAGGCGCTCGGCCTGGGCGAGAAGGGCCGCTACCTGCTGGCCGCGTCCTTCGGCAATGTCCACGGTGTCTACAAGCCGGGCAATGTCGTCCTCCGTCCCGAGCTGCTCAAGGACCTGCAGGCCGGCGTCGCGAGCAAGTTCGGCAAGGCCGCCGAGCCGGGCCCGTTCGACTTCGTCTTCCACGGTGGATCCGGCTCCACGGCCGAGGAGATCGCCACCGCGCTGGAGAACGGCGTCGTGAAGATGAACCTCGACACCGACACCCAGTACGCCTTCACCCGCCCCGTCGCGGACCACATGTTCAAGAACTACGACGGTGTGCTGAAGGTCGACGGCGAGGTCGGCTCGAAGAAGACCTACGACCCGCGCACCTGGGGCAAGCTGGCCGAGGCCGGCATGGCCGCGCGTGTCGTGGAGGCCTGTGGCGCGCTGCGTTCCACGGGCACGAAGCTCAAGTAAGCAGCTCGGGTACCTCACGCAGATCACTCGAGACGCGAGGCCCGGCACCGCTCGTACGGTGCCGGGCCTTCGTCTTGTCCGGAGGGAAAAGGTCATGCCGATGACGACGTACGACTTCGACAAGCCCGTCGACCGCCGTGGCACCGCCTGTGTGCAGTGGGACGGTGTCGCCGACCGCTTCGGAGTGGACGGGCTGCTGCCGTTCACCATCTCCGACATGGACTTCCCGTCACCGCCGCCGGTGCTGGACGCATTGCGGGAGCGGCTCGCGCACGGGGTCTTCGGATACACCGACTGGCGTCTGAGCGAGTTCCGCGAGGCGATATGCGGCTGGTACGCGAGCCGCTTCGGCACCGCGATCGATCCGGAGCGCATCGTGTACGGGCCGTCCGTGCTGAACCAGCTGTCCCAGTTGCTGAGGATGTGGACGGAGCCCGGTGACGGGGTGGCCGTGCACACTCCGACGTACGACGGCTTCCGCAAGGCGGTGACCGGGCTGGGCCGGGAGCTGCGCGGGGTGCCGCTGGGGGATGCCGCCGCGCTGGAGCGTGAGCTCGCGCGGCCGGACACGAAGATCCTGATCCTGTGCTCGCCGCACAATCCGACGGGGCGGGTGTGGACGGAGGCCGAGCTCGAGGAGACGGCCCGGCTGGCACAGGCCCATGACGTCGCCGTGATCAGCGACGAGATCCACGCCGACTTCGTCCACGACGGTCACCGGCATCTGCCGTGGACACGGTTCGCCCGGGACGGCGGGCGCTGGGCGCTGATCACCTCCGCGTCGAAGGCGTTCAACTTCCCGGCCCTCAACGGTTCCTACGGGATCATCGGTGATCCCGGGGAGCGTGAGGTGTTCAACCGGAGGATGGAGACGGGTGAGGGGCTGGGCTGCCCGTCGGTGCTCTCGCTCACGGCGCATGTCGCCGCGTACCGGGAGGGCGCGGAATGGCTGGACGCGGCCCGTGGCTACGTCGCCGGGAATCTCGCGATGCTCGCGGACCGGCTCGAGGGTGCGTTCCCCGCGCTGAGCTGGACGCCGCCGCAGGCTGGGTATCTGGCCTGGATCGACCTCCGGGCGCTGGGCGTGGACGGTGAGGCACTGCAGCGTGAGCTCATCGAGCGCGAGCGCGTGGCGATCATGCCGGGCACGGTGTACGGGGTGGAGGGCTTCGTCCGGATGAACGTGGGCTGCCCGCGAAGCAAGGCGGAAGCGGGGACGGAGGCACTGGTCAGGGCGCTGTCCCGGCTGGTCTGACAGATCACGGCGGCCCCTGCCCCCAGCGCTTCCGGAGACGAGGGGGCGGGGCGGGCCCCTGGCGATGCTGGGTCGCGAGGGTCGCCAGGGCGCCCCGGGAGGGCGATGATCCCCCTATGGACATCAGGCTCGCGTCGGCCACCGGGCGCTGGGTGGTGCTGACCACGGTCCTCGGTTCCAGCATGGCCATGCTCGACTCGACCGTGGTGAACGTCGCCCTCCCACGCATCGGCGACGATCTCGACGCCGACCTGGCCGCGCTGCAGTGGACCGTCAACGCCTACATGCTGACGCTCGCCGGACTGATCCTGCTGGGCGGTGCGCTCGGGGACCGCTACGGGCGGCGGAAGGTGTTCGTGATCGGCGTCGCCTGGTTCGCGCTGGCCTCCCTGATCTGCGGCTTCGCGCCCAACGCGACCGTGCTGATCGCCGCCCGGGCGCTCCAGGGCGTCGGTGGGGCGCTGCTCACCCCGGGGTCGCTGGCGCTGATCCAGGCCAGCTTCCACCCCGACGACCGGGCCCGGGCCGTCGGCCTGTGGTCCGGCTTCGGTGGCGTGGGCGCGGCCGTCGGGCCGTTCGTCGGCGGCTGGCTGGTCGACGGTCCCGGCTGGCGATGGGTGTTCCTGCTCAATGTGCCGCTGGCCGCGCTGTGCGTCCCGGTCGCGTTGCGGCACGTTCCGGAATCGAGGGACCCGCAAGCCCGGGGCCGCTTCGATGTGCTCGGCGCGGTGCTCGGCGCGCTGAGCCTCGCGTTCGTCACGTACGCCCTCATCGACATGGCCTGGTGGGCGGGGGTGGCCGGGGTGGCAGCCGGCATCGCCTTCGTGGCCGTCGAGCGGAGCCGGCCCGCGCCCATGCTGCCGCTGTCGATCTTCTCCTCGCGCCTGTTCACCGCCGTCAATGTGGTGACGCTCTGTGTGTACGCCGCTTTCAGCGGGTTCTTCTTCCTCACGTCCCTTCAGCTCCAGGTCGTGTCCGGGTACTCGGCGCTAGCCGCCGGCACCGCCCTCCTGCCCGTCACCCTGCTGATGCTGTTCTTCTCGGCCCGGTCGGGGGAGCTGGGGGAGCGGATCGGTCCCCGCATCCCCCTCACGGTCGGACCGCTCCTGGCCGCCGCCGGGATGCTGCTGATGCTGCGGGTGGGGCCGGACGCCGTGTACGTCACGGACGTGCTGCCCGCGACGCTCGTACTCGGACTCGGCATGGTCACCCTCGTCGCCCCGCTGACCGCGACCGTCCTGGCCTCCGTGGACAGCACGCGCGCCGGGATCGCCAGCGGGATCAACAACGCCGCCGCCCGCGCCGCGGGGCTTCTCGCGGTGGCCGCGCTGCCCCTGCTCGCCGGGATGGGGCCGGAGGCCTATCGCATTCCGACCGAGTTCGCGGCGACCTACCGGCGGGCGATTCCGCTGTGCGCGGGCGCGCTCGTGCTGGGCGCGCTGATCGCCTTCGCGACGGTGCGGCGGCCCGCGAAGACGGGCTGCCGGCCCGAGTGCAGGGTGCAGTGCGGCGTCGGGGCACCGGCCCTCGAGGACCCGGCGACGTCCGGGCGGGAGCCGGGCGAACCTGGTGAGCGTGGCGCGCCCGGTGGGCCGGGCACGGCGTCCGGATGACGGCGCGCCCCGGCTGGGGCCGCCGGCGGGTGAGTCTCCCCCACCCGGCTTCTGTGACACTGAACCCATGGCCATCCACGAAAACCTGCTGGGGGGACCGCCCCCCACCCATCTGCCCGACGACCCGGAGCCCAGGGAGCTGCTCGCGAACGGCACGGCCCCCACCGAGGTCGCCGCCAAGTACCCGACCTCCTCGCTCGCCTGGGCCCAGCTCGCCGACGAGGCGTTCGAGGCCGGCCGTGTCGTCGAGTCGTACGCCTACGCCCGCACCGGCTACCACCGCGGGCTGGACGCACTGCGCCGCAGCGGCTGGAAGGGCCACGGCCCGGTGCCCTGGGAGCACGAGCCGAACCGTGGTTTCCTGCGCGCCCTGCACGCCCTCGCCCGGGCCGCGGGAGCCATCGGCGAGCAGGACGAGTTCGCGCGTTGCAGCACCTTCCTGCGCGATTCCTCCGAGACCGCGGCGCGGACGCTGGGCTGAGCGCCGCCGACCCGGACACCACGGGTGACCAGCGGTAACCACGTGGGGCGGGCATCTTTCCGGGTGCTCGCCCCTCGCGTTGCCCGTGGGGCGCGTGTTTAATGAGGCCCGCAGGGGACCGGAGCTCCGATACCACGAACGGAAGGGGCGGACCGCTACCCGGACACATGTGTCAGGAGACAGCGATGTCGCAGTATCCCGATGCCTCCGGAGCCGGTTCGGTCACCCCGAACCTCGACTTCGCGGGCACCACCCCCTACGAGGACTACGTCCAGGCCGACGTACTCACCCACCTCCAGCACCCTCTCTCCGACGATCCCGGCGAGATGGTCTTCCTGGTCACCACCCAGGTCATGGAGCTGTGGTTCACCGTCATCGTGCACGAGTGGGAGACCGCGTCCCGCGCCCTGCGCCGCGACGACCTGCCCGTCGCGATGGACGCCCTCAAGCGGTCCGTGCGCGAGCTGGACGCGCTGAACGCCTCCTGGCGTCCGCTCGCCCAGCTCACCCCCGTGCAGTTCAACGCCTACCGCAGCGCCCTCGGCGAGGGCTCCGGCTTCCAGTCGGCGATGTACCGGCGCATGGAGTTCCTGCTCGGCGAGAAGTCGGCGTCCATGCTGGTCCCGCACCGCGGCGCCCCCCGCGTCCACGCCGAGCTGGAGAAGGCGCTGCACGAGCCGAGCCTGTACGACGAGGTGCTGCGGCTGCTCGCGCGCCGCGGGCTGCCCGTCCCGCAGACGGCTATCGACCGGGACCTCTCACAGCGCTACGAGCCGTCGCCCGAGGTCGAGCGGGTATGGGCGTCCGTCTACGAGGACACCGACCAGAACGGCGAACTCGTACGCCTCGGTGAGGCGCTGACCGACGTCGGCGAGCTGGTGTGGCGCTGGCGCAACGACCACCTCGTCGCGACCCGCAGAGCCATGGGTGCCAAGGCAGGCACCGGTGGTTCCGCCGGTGTCGCCTGGCTGGAGAAGCGCGCCACGAAGAACGTCTTCCCCGAGCTGTGGACGGCGAGAAGCCATGTCTGACCCGCACGCGGACCTGGTGGAGAAGGCCGCGGCGCTCGACGCCGCGGACGAACTGGTCAAGCGGCGGGAACTGTTCGCGCTCGAGGAGGGGACCGTCTACCTCGACGGGAACTCGCTGGGCGCCCTGCCCCGCCACGTTCCCGGCCGGATGGCCGACGTCATCACCCGCGAATGGGGCGAGCTGCGCATCCGCTCCTGGAGCGAGAGCGGCTGGTGGACCGCGCCCGAGCGGATCGGCGACCGGATCGCCCCCCTCGTCGGAGCGGCGCCCGGACAGATCGTCGTCGGCGACTCCACCAGTGTGAACGTCTTCAAGGCCCTGGTCGCGGCGGTGGGTATGGCGCCCGATGGCCGGGACGAGATCGTCGTCGACGCCACGACCTTCCCCACGGACGGCTATATCGCCGAGTCCGCCGCCCGGATGACCAGCCACCGTCTGGTGCCGGTCGCCGCGGCCGACGTACCCGGCGTGCTCGGGCCCCGTACGGCCGCGGTCCTCGTCAACCACGTCGACTTCCGCACCGGCCGGCTGCACGACCTGCCGGCCCTCACGGCGGCCGTCCACGAGGCGGGTGCCCTCGCCGTCTGGGACCTGTGCCACAGTGCGGGGGCGCTGCCCGTGGGGCTCGACGCGCACGGCGTCGACCTCGCGGTCGGCTGCACCTACAAGTACCTCAACGGCGGCCCCGGCTCGCCCGCGTACCTGTACGTCGCCGAGCGCCACCAGAGCCGCTTCCACTCCCCGCTGCCCGGCTGGAACTCGCACGCCGATCCGTTCGCCATGGACACGGGCTTCACCGCGGCGGACGGTGCGCTGCGCGGCCGGGTCGGCACCCCCGACATCTTGTCGATGCTGGCGCTCGAGGCGGCCCTCGACGTCTGGGACGGCGTCCGGGTGGAGGCGGTGCGCGCCAAGTCGCTGGCCCTGACCGACTTCTTCCTGGAGTGCGTCGAGGCGTATGTGCCCGCGGGGAGGGTCACCTCGCTGACCCCGCGCGCCCACGCCGAACGCGGCAGCCAGGTGGCACTGTCGTGCGCCGAGGCCCCGGCGGTGATGGAGGCCCTGATCGGACGCGGTGTGGTGGGCGATCTGCGCCGCCCCGACGTGCTGCGTTTCGGCTTCACTCCGCTGTACGTCGGCTTCGCGGACACGGAGCGCGCGGCCAGGACCCTCGCGGAGGTCCTCGCCGGGATTCCCGCGGCGCCGCTCCGCTGATCGCGGGGGCCGCGTGCCCTGGTACCGTCCGCGCACCAGGGCACGCGAGCCCGGCAAGGTCCAAACGAAAGACCCCAGGTCAGTTCGGCCCCCTTACCGGAAGGCTGGAGCAGTATGCCGGATCCCGCCGCGGACGACGCCGCAGCCCGTGACGCCGCTCGTGACGCTCGCGAGGAGGTCTCGGCCTTCTCACATCCGCCCGTCGCTCCCGATGCCACCGCCTCCTACGGCGGACACCCGGACCAGAAGGTCGACTTCTACGCCCCGCGGGGCGACCAGAACCAGGTGCCGCTGGTGGTGGTCCTGCACGGCGGGTCGTGGCGGGCACGCTACGACCGGCAGCATGTGACCCCGTTCGCCGACTTCCTCGCCCGCCGCGGTTTCGCCGTCGCCAACGTCGAATACCGCAGGGGCGGCGCACTGGCCGAGCAGCGGGCCTCCGAGCAGGCCGGGGACGCCGAAGCGGTGCCGGTGGCCGGGCGCTGGCCGGAGACGTTCGACGACGTCGCGGCGGCGCTGGACGCCATGCCCGCGCTCGCCGCCGAGGCGCTCCCGCAGGCCGATGCGCGGCGCATGGTGCTCACCGGCCATTCGGCGGGTGGCCATCTCGCGCTGTGGGCCGCCGCCCGGCATGTGCTGCCCGCCGGTGCACCGGCGGGCTGGCGGCTCGCGCGGCCGCCGAGGCTGCGCGGAGTCGTCGCGCTCGCCCCGGTCGCCGACTTGGCGATGGCGGCCGAGGTGGGGATGGGCAGCGGGGCGGTGAACCAACTCCTCGGCACCGGCGAGCAGTTCGAGCAGCGCCTGCCCTGCGCGGACCCCGCGCTGCTGCTGCCCACCGGCATCGCGACCGCCATCGTCCACGGCCGCAGCGACATCGTGGTGCCGCCGGACGTCGTCGAGTCGTTCGTCGACGCGGCGGCGAAAGCGGGCGAGACGGTCGGCTTCACGCTCCTCGAGGACGTCGGTCACTTCCCGCTGATCGATCCGGCGGCGGACGCCTGCGCCGTGGTGGCGGAGGAGATCGCCCAGCTCGCCTGGTGAGCATGCCGGCGTACCGTGCGTAGCCCCAGGCCACGCCCGTGGTGTCCATGTAGTACCTGGGACGGACGCGGAAGGATCCGCATCACAGGTGACGACCGTGCCCGACCCTCCCCGTACCTTGGCTGTCGTGACCGATTCGCAGACCACCCAGCGCATACCGCGCTCCGAGGCCGACGGCCGCAGCCCCGAGTTTCGCCTGGCCATGGGCATGCTCAGGGGGCTGCGCGAGGACCTCGGCCACGATGTCTTCACCTACCGGCCGCTCCCGCCGCTCGGCAAGGACGGCCCCTTCATCCGCCGGCTTCCGGGCCGGCTGCGCGAGTGGGCGGTCTGGACCCGGCACGCGCTCGTGGGCTTCGCCGCGTTCCTCGTGGTGAGCGCCGGCTGGACCGTGGCCACGGGTGTGAACTCCGGCCGCAGCGACGTGCTCGCCCTCGCGGTTCTCGTACCCGCTGCCGCGGTCATGGTGACGCTGGTCAGGCCCGTTGCCGCGTTCTGGCTGTCCCTCGCCTCCACCCCGTTCGTCTCCCTGCTCGTCTCGGGGCGGGAGGAGTGGCCCTGGTCGGTGCCTTCCTTCATCGGCCACCTGGTGGTGCTCACCGTCGTCGCAGCCCGGACCCGGCCCCGCACCGCCGCCTGGATGTGGGTGCTGACCGGTATGTACGGAGCGTTCGCCGACACCGTGCTGCGCAACGACTACTACGGCTCGGACACCGCGCCGATGATGTTCGTTTCCGCGATGTCCCTGCTCGTCGTGACCGTGCTGCACGTCCGCCGCCAGGCGCGGGAGGAGGTCGCCGTCCAGCAGAGCGTCACCGCCGTCGAACGCGACCGGCGCACCCTGCTGGAGGAGCGCACCACCATCGCCCGTGAGCTGCACGACGTGGTGGCGCACCACATGTCGGTCGTCGCCATCCAGGCGGAGGCGGCGCCCTACCGGGTCGAGAACCCGCCGCCGGAGCTGGAGCAGGCCTTCGCCACCATCCGCGAGAACGCGGTGGCGGCGCTCACCGAACTGCGCCGGGTCCTCGGCGTCGTGAGGGCCGAGGACTACCAGGCCCCGGATGCGCCGCAGCCGACGCTCGCGGACCTCGGCGGGCTGCTGGGGAACGTGCGCGACGCGGGCCTCGAGGTGGACCTGGCGATCACCGGAGCGGCGCGCGAGCTGCCGCAGGGCGTGGAGCTCTCCGCGTACCGGATCGTCCAGGAGGCACTGAGCAACGCGCTGCGGCACGCACCCGGCGCCTCCGCGAAGGTCGAGGTCTCGTACGTCCTGGGCGGCCTCGGACTGCGTATCGTGAACGGTCCCGCGCGGGGCCTCACCAAGCCTTCGCCGGGCTCGGGCCACGGCATCACCGGTATGCGGGAGCGTGTGACGATGCTGAGCGGCGAGATGACGGCCGGACCCACCGAGGAGGGCGGCTACGAGGTCGCCGCGTTCCTCCCCGTCGTGAAGGACGAGAACGCATGACCATCCGTGTGCTGATCGTCGACGACCAGGCGATGGTCCGTGAGGGCTTCTCCGTCCTGCTGAACGCGATGCCGGACATCGAGGTGATCGGCGAGGCGGTCAACGGCCGCGAGGCGGTCACCCAGGTCGCCGCCCTGCACCCGGACGTCGTCCTGATGGACATCCGGATGCCTGAGCTCAACGGCATCGAGGCGACCCGCGAGATCGTGGCGGCCGACTCCGACGCGAAGGTGCTGGTCCTCACCACCTTCGACCTCGACGAGTACGTCTACCAGGCGCTGCGCGCCGGGGCGTCGGGCTTTCTGCTCAAGGACGCCTCGGCCCGGCAGCTCGCGGACGGCGTGCGTGTGGTGGCGGCGGGCGAGGCACTGCTTGCCCCGACGGTCACCCGCCGTCTGATCACCGAGTTCTCCCGGATCTCCGCGTCTCCCCGGCCTCCTGCGATGGCCCAGGTCGGCGATCTGACGGAGCGCGAGACGGAGGTGCTGGTGCTGATCGCCCAGGGCCTGTCGAACGCGGAGATCGCCTCGCACCTCGTGGTCGCCGAGTCGACGATCAAGACGCACGTCAGCAGGATCCTGGTGAAGCTGGGGCTGCGCGACCGGACGCAGGCGGCGGTGTTCGCGTACGAGGCGCGGCTGGTCACGCCGGGGTAGACAACGCGATGATCACTCATGCGGGTGATCATCGTGCAAATCCCCCCGATGGCGGAGCGCGCTCGGCATGCTGGCGTGAGCACTGGAAGGAGTGCACCATGACGGTTATGGCAGAGCGCGCGTCCCAGATGACGGTGGAACAGTTCGAGAAGATCGCTGCTTTCGCCGCCAAGGATTCCGACGAGGCCGTCAGGTTGGAGTTCATCAACGGGCGGATCGGGGACAAGGGCGTGCCTGACGGCGATCACGACGAAATCATCAGGTGGCTTCAGAAGCGCTGTATGCAGGCTCGGGGCGATCTGTGGCTGTACGGCGAGCGGGGCTTGAAGCTGGTTGCCTATCGCAAGGGGCGAGCCCGGCCGGACGGTGTGCTTGCCCCCGAGAATGCCTTCGCCGGCCAGGGTGAGTGGGCCAGCCCGGCCGGTGTCCTCATGACCGTCGAGATCACCTCGTACGACAGCGACACCGACAAGCGCGACCGCGAGGAGAAGCCCCTCGCCTACGCCGACGCGGGCATCCCCGTCTTCCTCCTCATCGACCGCGACGACTGCACGGTCACCGTGCACAGCGATCCGGACCCGGACGGCAGGGGGTACCGCGACATCCACAAGGTCGCCTTCGGCACCAGTGTCGATCTTCCCGACCCGGTCGGCTTCCCGCTCGAGACGGATGTCCTGAAGAACTACGTCCGCTGAATCCGCGGGTACGGCATCGGTGGCCGCGGCCGGCTGCGGCTGCGTTCCCTCATCGAACCCCATCGGTCACGGTCGCACCGCCCCCGCTACCCCTGCCGTTCCGCGCGGCGGCCGGGTAGCGTCCGCACATGGACGCAGCCCCGCCGCACCCGGCCCCCGACCTGCCTTTCGCACCGTGGTCGCCCGCCTTCGCGGCGGACCCCTATCCCGCGTACGCGGAGCTGCGCGCCCGGGGACGGGTGCACTGGTTCGAGCCGACCCGGCAGTGGCTGGTGCCGCACTACGCCGATGTGTCGGCCCTGCTGCGTGACCGGCGCCTGGGCCGTACGTATCTGCACCGTTTCACCCACGAGGAGTTCGGGCGTACGCCCCCGCCGGCCGCCCATGAGCCCTTCCACACCCTCAACGACCACGGACTGCTGGACCTCGAAGCCCCCGACCACACCCGGATCCGGCGGCTGGTGACCAAGGCGTTCACCCCGCGGACCGTGCAGGCGCTGGAACCGACGGTACGGAGGCTGGCCGCGGAGCTGGTCGCGGGGCTCGTGGCGAAGGGCGGCGGCGATCTGCTCGCCGAGGTCGCCGAACCGCTTCCGGTCGCCGTCATCGCGGAGATGCTGGGCATCCCGGAGAGCGACCGGGGGCTGCTGCGGCCCTGGTCGGCGGACATCTGCGGGATGTACGAGCTGAACCCGCCGGAGGAGACGGCGGCCCGGGCCGTGCGGGCCTCGCTCGAGTTCTCCGCGTATCTGCGGGCGCTGATCGCCGAGCGGCGCAAGGCTCCGGGCGACGACCTGATCTCGGCGCTGATCGCCGCGTACGACGACGGCGACCGGCTCAGCGAGCAGGAGATGGTCTCCACCTGCGTGCTGCTGCTGAACGCGGGCCACGAGGCGACGGTCAACACCACCGCCAACGGCTGGTGGACCCTCTTCCGCCACCCCGCGCAGCTGGCGGCGCTGCGGGCCGATCACTTCCTGCTGTCCACAGCTGTGGAAGAACTGATGCGCTACGACACCCCGCTCCAGCTCTTCGAGCGCTGGGTGCTCGACGACATCGAGATCGACGGGACCGTGCTGCCCCGCGGCAGTGAGCTGGCGCTTCTTTTCGGTTCCGCCAATCGTGACCCGGCCCGCTTCGAGAGCCCCGGCACACTCGACCTCGCTCGTCCCGACAACCCGCACATCTCCTTCGGCGCCGGTATCCACTACTGCCTGGGCGCCCCGCTCGCCCGCATCGAACTGGCCGCCTCCTTCGGGGAGTTGCTGCGCGAGGCGCCGGCGATGCGGCTCGCGGCGGAGCCCCAGTGGAAGCCGGGGTTCGTGATCAGAGGGCTGCGGGAGCTGCTCGTCGAGCTGTGAGCGGTGCCGCGGCACTCGGCCCGCGTACCGCACGGGAACCGCGGCGGATTGCGTCAGGGGCATTGCCGCAGACGCTGCTGCGTCACTACTGTCCCCCTACCATCACGTGTCCCTCCAGCAAGGAGGACGGAGCGATGCCAGCGCCTTGGTGTTTCGTGCAACGGCCGTGCCGAGGGTTTCGTAGAAGCCCGTGACCCGGCGACGCGAACCCTGCGTGCCTTTCAGCGCGCCATCCGAAAGGTGCTGACCATGAGGCTTCGTGCCACCGCAGCCGTCATGACCGTGATGCTGCTCGCTTTCACCGCCACCGGTTGTGCCCTGCTCGGCTCCGGAAGTGACGGCTCCGGCCGCAACGTCGAACTGCCCACCTACGGTGTGTCCGAGGACGTCGACATCGACTCCCCGGTACTGAGACGTGCCCAGGAGAAGGGCAAGCTCGTCATCGGGGCCAAGGACGACCAGCCGTTCCTCGGCTACCAGGACGCCGACGGCCGACGTTCCGGCTTCGACATCGAGATAGCCAAGATGGTGGGCGCCTACCTCGGGTTCTCGGTCGACCAGATCGAGTTCAAGACGGTCAACTCGGCCGTGCGTGAGAAGGCCATCGTCGCCGGCGACGTGGATCTCTACGTCGGCACGTACACGATCAACGAGAAGCGCAAGAAGCAGGTCGGCTTCGCGGGCCCCTACTTCGTGGCCGGCGCCGACCTGCTGGTCCGGATGGCGGAAGTGCGCATCGGCGGGCCGGAGACCCTCAAGGACAAGAAGGTCTGCTCCATCGCGGGTACGACGTCACTGCAGGAGATGGAGAAGCCCGAGTACGGCGCCGACACGGTCGGCCGTGCCAAGTACTCCGAGTGCGTCAAGCTGCTCCTCGACAACGAGGTCGACGCCGTCACGACCGACGACTCGATCCTGAAGGGCTTCGTCGCCCAGCACCCCACCAAGCTGCGCGTGATCGGCGATCCGTTCACCGAGGAGCCCTACGGCATCGGTATGAACAAGGACGACAAGGCGCTGCGCGACAGGGTCAACGACGCGCTCGAGGTGTTCGGGAAGAACGGTGACATCAGGAAGGCGTACCAGGCGACGCTGGGTCTGTCCGGGTCGCCGTACACCGGCCGGCCGCCTCTCAAGCGCTACTGACGCCCGAGGCCGGTGTCCCGCCCACCCGGGGCGGGACACCGGAGCCCCCGGTCCGTGCCCGGCTCAGGCCGTCAGGTCCCGGCGGCGGAAGCTCGCCAGACCCCCCGCCACCAGCGCCGCCGAGAGCGCGGTCAGCAGCAGCACCGGCGGCCAGTGCATCCCGGGCCCCGGCAGCTTCGGCAGATGCCCGAAGGGGGAGAGGTCCAGAACCGTCTGGGGCAGATCCAGGGCAGGGCCGATCCAGCCGAGCGCCAGGCAGACCCCCGCCACGCCCCAGCCCGCCGGGGCCGCCTTCGGGAACGCCCCGTACAGCAGCAGCGCCACGGCGGCGACGGTCCACACCGCGGGGACCTGGACCAGTGCCGCACCCAGGATCGCGGGCAGCCGCCCGCCGTGGCCGACCGCGAGTCCCGCGCCGGCGAGCACCATGATCAGTGCCGCGCCGCCGAAGGCGATGAGCAGATGGCCGAAGGCCCAGCGGATCCGGCCGACGGCGTTCGCCAGGACCGGCTCCGCGCGCTGGGACGTCTCCTCGCCGTGCATCCGCAGCACGGTGCCGACCGCGAACAGCGCGGCGACCATGCCGAACATCCCGGTCATCGTGGCGAGGAAGGCATCGGTGAGCCCCGACTGCCCGCCCATCCGCCGGAAGATCTCCCTGGCCTGCTCGTTGCCGCCGACGAGGTCGGCCGCACCGCTCGCCATCCGTCCGAAGACGATCCCGCCGAGCAGGAAGCCGGCGCTCCAGCCGAAGAGCGTTCCGCGCTGCAGCCGCCAGGCCAGCCCGTCCGCCGTCGCGAGGGTGCCCTCGCCCGGTCCCGGACGGGTCGGCAGGAAGCTCATGCCGACATCCCGCCGCCCGGCCAGGGCGTAGGCGACGGCACCCTGGATCACGACGGCCGCGGCGATCAGCGGCAGCACCCACCAGCGTTCGTCCGCGAAGGCGCGCACATGCCCGGCCCAGCCGATCGGGGACAGCCAGGTCAGTACGGCCCCTCCGTCGTCCGCCCCCGCATCACCGGCGGCGCGCAGCACGAACGCCAGCCCCAGCACCGACGCCGTCAGCCCCTTCGCGAGCCGCGCGCTCTCGGTGAGCTGGGCGACGATCGCCGCCGCCGTCGCGAAGAGCACCCCCGTCCCGCCGATCGCGAGCCCGAGCGCGAGCGCGCCGCGTGCGCCCTGACCGGCGAGTCCCGCCGTGATCAGCAGGGTGAGCGCCGCGTTGGCGATCACCGCGGTGAGCAGTGCGGCGGTCAGGGGTGCGCGCCGCCCGACCATCGCGGACGACAGCAGCTCCTGACGCCCCGTCTCCTCCTCCTCACGGGTGTGCCGTACGACGACGATCAGACTCATCACCGCGGCGAGCACCGCCGCGAAGGTGCCGAACCGCCAGGCGACGAGCCCGCCGACGGAGTCGTCGAAGACCGGTCCGTACAGGGATCGCATGGAGCTGTTGGCCGTCATCGAGCGGGCCACCTCGGCGCGCTCGCCGGCCGTGCCGTAGAGGGCCCCCAGCGAACCGGCACCGCTGACGACCATGCCCCCGACGGCCAGGACCCACAGAGGCAGCACGATCCGGTCACGGCGCAGGGCCAGCCGCAGCAGCGTGCCGCTGCCGGCGAGCGGACGGCTGCCGCCGGTCCGGGGTGCGAACGGGCCACCCGTCCGGCCCGGCCGACCGGATGTCCCGGTTCGCCCGGTCTGCGTCCCCGCGGTCATCGCGCCATCGCCTCATCCGCGTCTTCTGCCTCATGCCCGCGCAGATCGTCCTGGTAGTGACGCAGGAACAGCTCTTCCAGCGTGGGCGGCGTGCTGGTCAGCGACCGTACGCCCGACGCGGTGAGCGAGCGAAGCACCGCGTCCAGCTTGTCCGTGTCGACCTGGAGCCGCACACGGTTCCCGGTCACCTCGAGGCCGTGCACTCCGGGCAGCCGCGCGAGTCCGTTCGGCGCGCTGGCGAGCTCCGCGCTCACGCTCGTACGCGTCAGATGGCGCAGTTCGGCGAGCGAACCGCTCTCGACGGTGCGGCCCTTGCGGATGATGCTGATCCGGTCGCACAGTGCCTCGACCTCGCTCAGCACATGGCTGGAGAGCAGGACGGTCCTGCCGCGTGCGCGCTCCTCGGTGACGCAGCTCTGGAAGACCTCCTCCATCAGCGGGTCGAGGCCGCTCGTCGGCTCGTCGAGGATCAGCAGGTCGGCATCGGACGCGAAGGCGGCGACCAAGGCGACCTTCTGGCGGTTGCCCTTGGAGTACGTACGGCCCTTCTTGGCCGGGTCCAGTTCGAAGCGCTCGATCAGTTCGGCCCGCCGGGTCTTGTCGAGCCCTCCTCGCAGCCGTCCGTACAGATCGATGACCTCTCCTCCGGAGAGATTGCGCCAGAGGGTCACGTCACCGGGGACGTACGCCACCCTGCGGTGCAGGCCGACGGCGTCCTTCCAGGGGTCGCCGCCGAGCAGCCGGGCGGTGCCGGAGTCGGCCCGCAGTAGCCCGAGCAGGACCCGGATGGTGGTCGACTTCCCCGCGCCGTTGGGGCCGAGGAAGCCATGGACCTCGCCGGTCCCGACGGCGAGGTCGAGACCGTCCAGAGCGTGGGTGCGCCCGAACGACTTGTGCAGTCCGGCCACCTCGACGGCAGAGCGTGCCTTCGTCATGACGTGAACGTACGCTACGTTCACAAATTTGTGAAGTTAAGGAATCGTATAAACTCGGAGGGGGTTGGGCTTGGAAGGGACCGGGTGCGCAGGGGAGGATGATCAGGTGGAGAGCGACCGAACCGAGCAGACCGACCAGACGGGGCGGACCGGGGACGAGCGTGACGAAGTCCGCGAAGTCCGCGATGAGCCCGGTGTGCGCGGGAAGCGTGACAAGCACAAGGAACGCGAAGGGCTCGAGGAGCGCGACGACCAGGCGGTGTCCGACTTCGTCGAGCGGTTCGCCGCGCAGCTGGTCGAGGCGGGCATGACCCGGATGCCGGCGCGCGTCTTCGCCGCGATCCTCTCCAGCGACGCCGGCGTCATGACCTCCGCTGAGCTCGGCGAGCAGCTGAAGGTCAGTCCGGCCGCGGTCTCCGGTGCGATCCGCTATCTCTCCCAGGTCGACATGGTCTCCCGGGAACGCGAACCGGGCTCCCGGCGCGACCGCTACCGCGTCCACAGCAACCAGTGGTACGAGGCACTGGCCAACCGGGACAACGTGCTCAAGCGCTGGGAGGGCACCTTCCGCGAAGGTGTCGTCAAGCTCGGCCCCGGCACCCCGGCGAGCCTCAGACTCGCCGAGACGCTGGAGTTCTTCGAGTTCATGGAGAAGGAGCTGGCGGGGATGATGCGGCGCTGGCGCGAGCACCGCGAGCGCCGCTTCGGACCGGGCTGACCGGCGCTGCTGCTGTTCCCCGGTGCCGCGGGCACCGGCCCGGGGCACCTCAGGGGAGCTGCGCCGTCGGAAGCGTCAGCGACCAGGCCTTCGGGCGCAGCGTCCAGGTCCGCTTACGGACCGGTCCGGTGATCCTGGCGTCCGCGCGATAGCGGAAGTCCGGGCCGGAAACCGTCACCACCTCGGCGAGCGTGCGCAGTGGCTCCTCGCCCGCCCCGCGCACCACGGTCACCTCCGCGGCGCCGTCCCCGGCGCGCACCCGCACGTCCTCGACCGGCTCGTCCAGATCGCTCAGCAGCACCCCGTCGGCTTCGATACGCAGCCGGCCGCCCCGGGGCCCCGCCGGCGCGAGCGGAGCCGGGCGGACCAGGGTGCGCACCAGGGAACGGCAGGTGTCCCACACCGACGTCGTCGGGGCCGCGGCCGAGTGCGACGCCGTGGCAGGGATGCGCACATGCCCCAGCACCACCCCGTCGCTGTCGTCCACCAGCAGGTCCAGCGCACGTGCCGCCCCGTCCAGCACCGTGCGCGCCGCCGCCACCGTGCCGGTCGGCACGCCCAGCGACCGCGCCAGTTCCACCGACGCCCCGTCCCCCACCGGCACCAGCGACAGTGCCTCGTCCGCGAGCCCGCGCGCCCGGTGCAGACCGGACACCGCGCGCAGCAGCGCACGGTCGTCGCCGACGACCACAGGACGCCGCGAACCCCTCCGTACCAGTGCCCGGGAAAATTCCTCGGGCCCGTCCGGCAGGCAGATCTTCGCCGCCGCTCCGGCGCACAACACATCTTTCACGATACGAACGGACTCGCCGTCAAAACGGCGGGCGACCGGGTCGATGACCACCAGGAGCTGGTCGTGAGCCGACACCTCGGTCCTTCCTCGGGTAGCATCTTTGTGCAAGAGCCCCTTGCGCTATTGCGCCAGGGGCTTCGTCTATTCCGGGGCACACCGGTTTGGCGGCTCAGGCCCCCTGACCTTGGACATGCCCCGCCCGGAAGGGGTGTACGCCTGTGCCCGCACTCGTGCTGCTCGGTGCTCAGTGGGGTGACGAAGGCAAGGGAAAGGCCACCGACCTCCTCGGTGGATCCGTGGATTATGTGGTGCGTTACCAGGGTGGTAACAATGCCGGCCACACGGTTGTCGTCGGCGACCAGAAGTATGCGCTCCACCTCCTCCCTTCCGGAATCCTCTCGCCGGGATGTACCCCGGTCATCGGCAACGGGGTCGTGGTCGACCCGGCCGTCCTGCTCTCCGAGCTGAGCGGGCTGAACGAGCGCGGCGTCGACACGTCCAAGCTCCTGATCAGCGGTAACGCCCATCTGATCACCCCGTACAACGTCACCCTCGACAAGGTGACGGAACGGTTCCTCGGGAAGCGCAAGATCGGCACCACCGGTCGTGGAATCGGCCCGACGTACGCCGACAAGATCAACCGCGTCGGCATCCGCGTCCAGGACCTGTACGACGAGTCGATCCTGGCCCAGAAGGTCGAGGCGGCGCTGGAGCAGAAGAACCAGCTGCTCGCCAAGGTCTTCAACCGCCGCGCCATCGAGGCGGAGCGGATCGTCGAGGAGATGCTCCAGTACGCGGAGCAGATCAAGCCGTTCGTCGCCGACACGACGCTGATCCTCAACGACGCCATCGACGAGGGCAAGGTCGTCCTCTTCGAGGGCGGCCAGGGCACCCTCCTGGATGTCGACCACGGCACGTACCCCTTCGTCACCTCGTCGAACCCGACGGCCGGTGGCGCCTGCACCGGCGCGGGCGTCGGCCCGACGAAGATCAGCCGCGTCATCGGCATCCTCAAGGCGTACACCACCCGCGTCGGCGCCGGCCCGTTCCCGACGGAGCTCTTCGACGAGGACGGCGAGGCGCTGCGCCGCATCGGCGGCGAGCGGGGTGTCACCACCGGCCGTGACCGCCGTTGCGGCTGGTTCGACGCGGTCATCGCCCGCTACGCGACCCGGGTCAACGGTCTGACCGACTTCTTCCTCACCAAGCTGGACGTGCTCACCGGCTGGGAGCAGATCCCGGTCTGCGTGGCGTACGAGATCGACGGCCGGCGCGTCGAGGAGCTCCCGTACTCGCAGACGGACTTCCACCACGCGAAGCCGGTCTACGAGTACCTGCCGGGCTGGTCCGAGGACATTACCAAGGCCAAGACCTTCTCGGACCTGCCGAAGAACGCCCAGGCGTACGTCAAGGCGCTGGAGGAGATGTCGGGCGCCCCGATCTCCGCGATCGGCGTCGGCCCGGGCCGTACCGAGACGATCGAGATCAACTCGTTCCTCTAGGCCCTGCGCACGGGCTCCCTCTCCTGGGGGGCCCGTGCGGTGTGGGACCGGTCGGGCGGGCTGGTGGGACGTGGGTCCCGCGGGCCCGCCCGTTTGCCGTTCGTTCGATCGCCGCCCGCCGCCCGCCGCCCGCCGCCCGCCGCCCGCCGCCCACGCACGACGTTGTCGTCGGCGCGGGATCGCAGGGTCGGCGAACGCGCGGCGGACGCGGATGGGGGCGCGGATGGGGGCGCGAGCAGGACGGAGGTGGGGCGGAGGTGGGCGGCAGATCATAGCCCTGTTCCACAAGTCTTCGGCCACTAACCGCAGTTCTCCCCCACGGCGCGCACACAATGCGTAGCTTCCTCGTGACGGAGCGGGCATGCGATGCCCGAGCAAGCGCTGTGATGAGGAGCAGGACCGGTATGGCAAATGTGGAGGTCTCCCTCAAGGAGACGATGACAATGATCGAGGGCAGCCTGGGAGTTGCCCTCGTCGACTACACCAGCGGGATGGCGCTGGGCACCCTGGGCGGTGGCAAGGACCTCGATCTGTCGGTGGCCGCGGCCGGCAACACCGATGTGATCCGCGCCAAGGTCCGCACCATGGAACACCTCGGGCTCAACGACGACATCGAGGACGTACTGATCACCCTCGGCAGCCAGTACCACCTCATCCGGCTGCTCAAGGGTCGTGGCGGCAACGGTCTGTTCCTGTATCTGGTGCTCGACAAGGGCAACTCCAACCTGGCCATGGCGCGCCATCAGCTCCGGCGCATCGAGGCCGAGCTCGAGGTCTAGCGACAGCTCCTTTCTCCCGGGCCTCGCACGCCTTTGACTTGAAGATGTCTTCAAGTCGCCACATCCAGATCAGGGCAAACCCCTGAGCGTGCGGGGCCGGGAGGCTGGAGGATGGTTCGTACGACACCGACCGCGGCGGCCGGGCCGCACCGCCGCACCGGACAGAGGCCGTCGAACGCGGCAGGAGTGATTTCGAGATGCAGGTCCCGCTCTACCAGGCCAAGGCCGAGTTCTTCCGGATGCTCGGGCACCCTGTGCGCATCCGGGTTCTGGAGCTGCTTCAGCACGGCCCCGTACCCGTACGCGACCTGCTGAACGAGATCGAGATCGAACCCTCCAGCCTGTCCCAGCAGTTGGCCGTGCTGCGCCGGTCGGGGATCGTCGTCTCCATCCGGGACGGCGCGACCGTCAGCTACGCCCTCGCGGGAGGGGACGTCGCCGAGCTCCTGCGTGCGGCCCGCAGGATTCTCACCGAACTCCTCGCGGGTCAGACCGAACTCCTGGCGGAGCTCCGCCAGGCCGATGTCGTGGGCCCTGCCCAGCCTGTTCATGCAGCACAGCCCGTTCATGCAGCACAGCCCGTTCACGCAGCACAGCCCGTTCACGCAGCACAGCCCGTTCACGCGGCCCCGCCGGCGCATGCGGCCTCGTCTGCGCATGCTCCTTCACCGGCGCATGCGGGGCCGGTGCCCCTGGCCCGGGAGACGGTTCGCCGGTCTCCGTGAGCTTCGCGATCCCGGTGGCCTGATGACTCGGAGCGCGAGGGACCGTCTTCGGACCGGCGGAAACGCCCATGGATCCATATTGTCCTATTTATATCTTTTTGTGTGATTCGATGGGGCGCACCTTCGCCTCTCCCTGACCAGAGGCGTGACGGCCTGTCACACAGAAAGTGAGCTACGTCGGATGTCTGGATCACCGGGCATGGGCGCGGGTGCTCCGCGCCGTGTGAAGTCGGCGGCCTTGAGTCGTCACTGGAAGGCCGCCGTTCTCACGGCGGCCGGTTTCGCGGCGATGGTCGGTACACCGGTCGTCGCGCTGATTGTGCAGGCGGATGCGGCGGAGGCGCATGCACGTTCGGCCGCCACGGAGGGCAACGAGACCGGGGAAGCCAAGTCGGCCAAGAGTGACAAGGGTGACAAGGGCAATAAGGGTGGCAAGGACGTCGAGGGCGGCAAGGGCAAGGAGAAGCACACTGCCTCGAAGGGTGATGAGGGCGGCCATGACAAGGGTGGGCGCGGCGGCCACGACAGGGGCGGCAAGAAGAGCGGCGACCACGACGGGTACGGCGACGGTCACTACTCCGAAGACGCGATCTTTGTGGAGTGCGACCCGAACGATCTGATCGCCAACCTGGTCGATCTGAACTACGACAGTGGCGGTGAGCTGGTGCTCGCCAAGGACTGCACCTACACCCTCACCGCCAACCAGGACGAGAACGGTCTGCCGCAGATCACGCAGCCGATCACCATCCACGGCAACGGTGCCACCATTGCCCGCGCCGCCAACGGCGACACGTTCCGGATCTTCGATGTCGGCGTCGGCGGCGACCTGAAGCTCAGGCATCTCACCCTCACCCGCGGCACCACCGCCGTGGGCGGCCAGGGTGCCGGGATCAGGGTGAACGCCGCGGGCCGCCTCGACCTCGACCGCGTCACTGTCACCCGCAACAACGCCGACCTCGAGGAATCCGACGGGGGCGGTATCTACAACGCGGGTGTCACCACCATTCGCAACAGTGCCATCAGAAAGAACACCGGCGAGGACGGCGCTGCCGTCTACAACGACGAGGGCAAGGTGGAGATCACCGGCTCCGAGGTCTCCGGCAATATCGGCGACAACAGCGACGGTTTCGCCGCCATCTACAACGACGGTGGCTCACTCACCGTCAAGAAGAGCCTGATCCGCTACAACTACGCCTATGCCGGCGGCGGCATCTACAACTCCACCGGTACCGCAGAGGTCGAAGACAGCAAGCTCGAGTACAACTACGGATCCTACGGCGCCGGCATCTACAACGATGACGCGCTCTATGTGCGCAACAGCGCCATCGCCTACAACGTGGCGTCCGACCCCGTACTCGATGGCGCCGGCCTCTACCTCACCGGTCCCGCGGTGATCGAGGGCAGCAAGATCTACGGCAATGTCGCCACCAACGGTGACGGCGGCGGCATCCTCATGTTCCTCAGCGAGGACGAATCCGTTGCGATCCGGGACACCAAGATCTACGACAACCAGACTCCTGGTGACGACCGCGTCGGTGCCGGCATCGCCATCGTCAGCGGCACGCTCGACCTCACCGACGTCAAGGTGACCGGCAACATCTCCGACGCGGAAGCCGGCGGTATCGACAACAACGGCACCGTGAACACCCACGGCAAGGTCCGGATCGTCGACAACGTCCCGACCAACTGCGAAGACAGCGGCAACCCCGTCCCCAGCTGCTTCGGCTGACGCACCGCCCGTTCCCGGTCGCTATCCCAGTCGCCCGCCCCCGGCATCCAGCCGGGGGCGGGCGAGCGCGCGGCGTCGGCGGCACGCTCCCGTATCGCCGGTCGACACTCCCACAGGTGGGGGAATTGTCTGATTTTAGGCTCTCCGGATGTTTCGATGTGGCCCACTTCGTCCCCTTGTGCTGTCAAGGGGTGTGACGGCCTGTCATAGAGAAAGAGAGCACGTCGGATGTCTGGATATCGGGGCAGGGGCGCGGGTCTCCCGCGTCGTGTGAAGTCGGCGGCGTTGAGCCGTCACTGGAGGGCCGCCGTTGTGGCGGCGGCCGGTTTCGCCACGGTGGTCGGCACGTCGACCTTCGTGGCCGTCGCGCAGGCTGGTGCCGCTGAGGCGCATGCCCGCTCTGCGGTCTCGGAAGACGGCGAGTCGGGCCCGGCCTCGTCGGCCGGGACTCCGGAGCGCGCCGGCGAGGCTCGGGATGCCGAGGGCGCAACGGCGGAGGAGCACGACGCCGAGTACTGGGCCGAGCATGCCGGCAACCCCGGCTCGAACGACGATGAGGGCCAGGCCGAGGAGGGTGACCTCGCCGGGCCTCCCGCTGCGGAGCCCAAGGAGGGCAAGGCGCACGAATCCGCGCCGAAGGCGGGCGAGGTCAAGGGCGCACAGGAGTCCAAGGGGGCCACGGGGGCCAAGGAGTCCAAGGCGGCCAAGGCCGACCAGGGCAAGGAGAAGAGCGCTCCGTCGAAGGGGGACCAGGGCAAGGAGAAGCCCGCCGCTTCGAAGGGCGACGAAGGCAAGGAGAAGCCCGCCGCTTCGAAGGGGGATGAAGGCAAGGAAGAAGGCTACGGCGACAAGGGAGACGACGACGAGGGCTACGGCTCCAAGGGGGACAAGGACGAGGACTACGGCTCCAAGGGAGACGACGACGAAGGCTACGGCTCCAAGGGGGACAAGGGGGACGACGAAGGCTACGGCGACAAGGGAGACAAGGACGAGGACTACGGCTCCAAGGGGACTGAGGGGAAGGAGGACGGTTACAGCTCGAAGGGTGACGAAGGCAAGGAGGGCAAGGGGGACGAGGGTGACCACGGCAAGGGCGGCAAGGGTGACCATGACAAGGGGGGCAAGGGTGACAAGGGGGACAAGGGTTATGGCGATCACGACAAGGGTGACAAGAAGCGTCATGGTCGGCATGGTGAGCGGAAGGTGGACTGTGACCCGAACGATCTGATCGCGGCGCTTGTCGATCTGAACGAGAAGCATGGTGGTTCGCTGCGTCTGGCGGAGCACTGCACGTACACCCTGACGGCGAACCAGGACGGCAATGGTCTGCCGAAGATCATTCAGCCGATCAGTATCCACGGTAACGGTGCGACCATTGAGCGGGCCGCCAACGCCGACTTCTTCCGGTTCTTCGAGGTCGGGGCCGGTGGTGACTTGAAGCTCAGTCACCTCATCCTCACCCGCGGCAAGGCTGAGTTCGAGCAGAGCGGCGGTGCCATCCTGGTCGACGCCGCGGGTCGCCTCCACACGGAGATGGTCGCCTTCGACACGAACACCGTCGAGAACACCGATGAAGATGACGGTGGTGCCGTCTTCACCGAGGGCATCACCGAGGTCAAGAAGAGCACCTTCAAGGCCAACTCCGCCGACGAGGGCGGCGCCATCTACAACGACGACGGCAAGCTCGAGGTCGAATCGGCCAAGGTCTACAGGAACATCGGCGATGACGGTCCGATCGACAACGACGGGGGGACGTCGACCATCCGGGACAGCGTGATCCGTGACAACATCGGTGGCGGTGTCGAGCACGACGGCGGACTGACGGAGATCGAGAAGACCGCCATCCTCTACAACACCGATCCCGATGGCACCGGCGGTGGTATCGACCACGAAGACGACGCACTCTACGTCCGCAAGAGCATCATCCGCGACAACACCGCGCGCGACGATGGCGGTGCCATGCAGCTCGACGACAACACCGTGATCGAGGACACCGAGATCAAGGACAACGTCAGCATTGAGGAAAGCGGCGGAGGCATCGACGTCAACCTCGGCGATGACGACGAAGAAGTCGCCATCCGCGATTCGAAGATCGTCGGCAACCAGGCGCCGGGCAACGGTGAGCAGGGCGGCGGCATCTTCGTCGACGAGGACAGCACGCTCACCCTCACCGACACCAAGGTGACGAGGAACATCTCCGACGAGCCCGCCGGCGGTGTCCACAACGAGGGCACGGTCAACGCCAACGGCAAGGTCCGGATCATCGACAACGTCCCGACCAACTGCGAGGGCAGCCCCAACCCCGTTCCGAGCTGCTTCGGCTGACGCACCGTCTGTTCTGGTCAGCCTCATCTGCCCCGCCCCCGGCATCCCATGCCGGGGGCGAGGCTGTATGAGCCGCCCTGTTCGACCCTGTTGCCTGGTTGTGTCCAGTCGACACGCCCATGCAGCTAAATTGTCCTATTTATCACTTTTTCCATGGTTCGATATGAGGCATCTTCGCCCCTCTCCACTGGGGCGTGACGGCCGGTCACAGAGAAAGTGAGCTACGTCGAATGTCTGTATCGCAGGGCATGGGTGGCGCGGGTGTCCCGCGTCGTGTGAAGTCGGCGGCGTTGAGCCGTCACTGGAAGGCTGCCGTTGTCGCCGCGGCCGGGCTCGCGACGATGGTCGGCACCACGACCATCGTCGGCATCTCGGACGCCGGAGCGGCCCAGGTGAAGCCAGCGGCGAACAACGCCAAGGTCAAGGCGGCGCCCGTCGCCGCCCCGGCCGACGGCATGCCGAACGACGGCGGCGACGGCGACTACCGGGCCGAGCACGCGGGCAACCCCGGCTCGGACAAGGGAGACAAGGGAGACGACTACTCCGGCTCCTGGGACAAGGGAGACAAGGGAGACAAGGAGGATAAGGGTAAGGGCGACGGAGGCAAGGGGGACTACGACGACAAGGAGGGCAAGGACAACGGCGGCAAGGGCGACGAAGGCAAGGGGGACTACGACGACCAGGACAAGGGGGACGAGGGCTACGGGGACAAGGGCTATGGAGACAAGGGGGACGAGGGTGACCACGGCAAGGGTGGCAAGGGTGACCATGACAAGGGGGGCAAGGGTGACAAGGGGGACAAGGGTTATGGCGATCACGACAAGGGTGACAAGAAGCGTCATGGTCGGCATGGTGAGCGGAAGGTGGACTGTGACCCGAACGATCTGATCGCGGCGCTTGTCGATCTGAATGAGAAGCGTGGCGGGTCGCTGCGTCTGGCGGAGCACTGCACGTACACCCTGACGGCGAACCAGGACGGCAATGGTCTGCCGAAGATCATTCAGCCGATCAGTATCCACGGTAACGGTGCGACCATTGAGCGGGCCGCCAACGCCGACTTCTTCCGGTTCTTCGAGGTCGGGGCCGGTGGTGACTTGAAGCTCAGGCACCTCATCCTCACCCGCGGCAAGTCCGCCGAAGGGGAGAACGGCGGTGCCATCAAGGTCGACCCCGCGGGTCGCGTCCATCTGGAAATGGTCGCCCTCGACAGGAACACCGTAGAGAACACCGATGAGTACGACGGTGGTGCCGTCTTCACCGAGGGCATCACCGAGGTCAAGAAGAGTACCTTCGAGGCCAACTCCGCCGACGAGGGCGGCGCCATCTACAACGACGACGGCAAGCTCGAGGTCGAATCGGCCAAGGTCTACAGGAACATCAGCAGCGACGGTCCCATCGAGAACAGCGGTGGGACCTCGACCATCCGGGACAGCGTGATCCGTGACAACATCGGCGGCGGCGTCGAGCAAGACGGTGGACTGATGGAGATCGAGAAGACCTCCATCACCAACAACACCGAGCCCGATGGCACCGGCGGTGGTATCGACCACGAAGACGACGCACTCTACGTCCGCAAGAGCATCATCCGCGACAACACCGCGACCGAAGACGGCGGTGCCATGCAGCTCGACGACAACGCCGTGATCGAGGACACCGAGATCAAGGACAACGTCATCGTCTGGGACGGCGACGGCGACGGCAACGGAGGAGGCGTCGACGTCAACCTCGACGGCGACGAGGACGAAGTCGCCATCCGCGATTCGAAGATCGTCGGCAACCAGGCACCGAGCAACGGCAGAAGGGGCGGCGGCATCTTCGTCGACTCGGACAGCACGCTCACCCTCACCGACACCAAGGTGACGAGGAACATCTCCGACGAGCCCGCCGGCGGTGTCCACAACGAGGGCACGGTCAACGCCAACGGCAAGGTTCGGATCATCGACAACGTCCCGACCAACTGTGAAGGCAGCCCCAACCCCGTTCCGAGCTGCTTCGGCTGACAAGCCGTTTGGTTGACGAAACGGCGCAACGCACTCGCCCGCCCCTGGCTTAAGGCCGGGGGCGGGCCCATTCCCTCCACCCTCGACACTCCCACGAAGTAATTGTCTGATTTTAGGCATTTCTTATGGTTCGATGTGGGGCGTATTCGCCCCTCCTGGGCAAGGAGGCGTGACGGGCAGTCACAGAGAAAGTGAGCTATGCCGGATGACTGGATCTCGGTTCGGGAGTGGTGCGGGTGTGCCACGTCGTGAGGTGTCGGCGGCGTTGAGCCGTCGTTGGAGGGCCGCCGTTGCTGCTGCGGCCGGTCTTGCCACGGTGGTCGGTACGACGACCCTCGCGGTCATGGCGCAGGCGGGTGCGGCTGAGGCGCATGCGCCGTCGGCTGTCTCTGAGGACGGGCAAGCCGGGCCTGCCTCCCCGGCCCGGACGAAAGACTCCCCGTCGAAGGCCAAGGAGCCCAAGGAGCCCAAGGAGGCGAAGGCGGCCAAGGGCGACGAGGGCAAGGAGAAGAATGCCCCGTCGAAGGGTGACGCCGAGAAAGAGGATCACGGGGGCAAGCGCGATCGCGGGGACGGTGGCTACGGTCACAAGAAGCGTGGCGGGTACGAGGATGACGACAAGCGGTATGTGGAGTGTGATCCGAACGAGTTGGTCGAGGCGCTTGTCGAGCTGAACGAGAAGCGTGGTGGGAAGCTCGTCCTGGCGAAGGGCTGCACGTACACGCTGACGGCGAATCAGGACGGCAACGGTCTGCCGAAGATTATTCAGCCGATTTCGATCTTCGGTAACGGTGCGACGATCGCGCGTGCGGCGAATGCGGACGAGTTCCGCTTCTTCGAGGTCGGTGCGGGTGGTGACCTCCAGCTGCGGAGGCTGACCCTCACCCGCGGCAAGGCCACCGGGGACCCGGGTGGCGGTGCCATCAAGGTGAACCCCGCGGGTCGGCTCGAACTCAACGACGTCCACGTCACGCGCAACACCGTCGACGACAACGGCGGCGGTCTCTTCAACGAGGGCATCGCCCGCATCCGTGACAGCGTCTTCAGTAAGAATTCGGCCGATGACGGTTCCGCGATCAGTAACGAGGAAGGCGAGCTCGAGGTCATCGACTCCAAGATCACCGGCAATATCGCTGATCCCGAGGACGGCCTCGGTGCCATCTTCAACGACGGGACCATGGAGGTCCACAAGAGTCTGTTCAGCCACAACACCGCCAATGAAGGCGGCGCGGTGCACAGCCACGGCCTGGCGGACTTCCAGGAAAGCGCCTTCCTCCACAACTTCGCGACGGTGGAGGGCGGGGCAGCTGGTGCCGACAGCGCCGGCGCGCTCTATCTGCGCGACAGCATCGTCAAGGGCAACGTCGCCGGAGAGCAGGCAGGTGGTCTCGAACTCGACGAGCCCGCGACGATCGAGAACACCAAGATCGTTGACAATGCCGTCACCGACAGCAATGCCGAGGGCGGTGGTCTCTACGTGGACGCCGAAGTCGCGGTCCGCGACTCGCAGATCACTGGCAACCAGGCTCCGGGCGACGGTTCGCGCGGCGGTGGCATCTTCGTCGACGAAGACGGTGACCTCAGGCTCACCGATGTGAAGGTGACGAAGAACATCTCCGACGAGCCTGCGGGCGGTGTTCACAACGAGGGCGCGGTCGAGACGTACGGCAAGGTTCGGATCGTCGACAACGTCCCGACCAACTGTGAGGGCAGCCCGAACCCCGTTCCTAGCTGCTTCGGCTGACACGTCGGTCGCTTTACGATGCGGCGCGCCGCACTCGCCCGCCCCTGGCTTCCTGCCGGGGGCGGGTCTCGTGTGCGCGGGGAGGCATCCGGGTGTCGTTCGTGACACCCACGACACGTAACGAGGCGATTGTCTGATTTTAGGCATTTCTTATGATTTGATGTAGGGCATCTCGCTCCTTTCGGTAAGGGGTGTGACGGCCTGTCATGGAGAAAGCGAGCTATATCGGATGTCTGGATCTTTGGGCATGGATGGCGCGGGTGTTCCGCGTCGTGCCAGGTCGGCGGCGCTGAGCCGTCGCTGGAGAGTCGCCGTTGTGGCGGCGGCCGGTTTCGTCACGATCGTCGGGACCTCGACCGTCGCGTCCGCCGCGGAAGCGGGGACGGCTGAGGCGCTCGCACCGTCGTCTCTCGCCGAAGAAGGCGCGAGCGGGTCGACCCCCTCGGGCAATGGCGCCGAAGGCAAGGAGAAGAGTGCCGCTCCGAAAGCCAAGGAAGCCAAGGAGTCCAAGGCGGCCAAGGGCAACGAGGGCAAGGAGAAGGGTGCCCCGTCGAAGGGCGATGAGGGCAAGGAGAAGCCGGCCGCGTCGAAGGGGGACGAGGGCAAGGCGGATCACGGGGACAAGGGCGATCACGAGGACAAAGGTGATCACGGGGACGGTGGCTACGGTCACAAGAAGCGTGGCGGGTACGAGGATGACGACAAGCGGTATGTGGAGTGTGATCCGAACGAGTTGGTCGAGGCGCTTGTCGAGCTGAACGAGAAGCGTGGTGGGAAGCTCGTCCTGGCGAAGGGCTGCACGTACACGCTGACGGCGAATCAGGACGGCAACGGTCTGCCGAAGATTATTCAGCCGATTTCGATCTTCGGTAACGGTGCGACGATCGCGCGTGCGGCGAATGCGGACGAGTTCCGCTTCTTCGAGGTCGGTGCGGGTGGTGACCTCCAGCTGCGGAGGCTGACCCTCACCCGCGGCAAGGCCGCGTTCGAGGAAGACGGTGGCGCCATCAAGGTGAGCCCCGCAGGGCGGCTCGAACTCAACGATGTCCACGTCACCTACAACACCGTCGACGACCTCGATGAGGGCGACGCCGGAGGCGTCTACAGCGAGGGTATCGCCACCATCCGCAAGAGCGAGTTCAGTAGGAACTCAGGCCAGGACGGCTCCGCCCTCTATAACGACGAGGGCAAGGTGGAGATCACCGACACCAAGGTCACGAGCAACACCGCTGACCCCGACGACGGATTTGCTGCCGTCTACAACGACGGGGTCATGGAGATCCGCAAGAGCCTCCTCAGCCACAACACCGCCCAAGACGGTGGCGGTGTGCACAACGACGGCCTACTGGAAGCCGAGGAGAGTGCCTTCCTCCACAACTTCGCCTCGGAGGAGGGCGGTGGCATCACGAGCGACTCCGGGCCGCTCTACCTGCGCGACAGCCTCGTCGCAGGCAACGTCGCCGGGGAGAACGGAGGCGGTGTCGACCTCACTGAGCCGGCGTCGATCGAGGGCACCAAGATCGTCGACAATGCCGTCACCGAGAGCGAAGCCACTGGTGGCGGTGTCAACGTCGTCCTGGAAGTGGATGAAGAGGTCTCGATCCGCGACTCGAAGATCATCGGTAACCAGGCTCCCGGCAATGGCGCCAGGGGCGGTGGCATCTTCAATGAGGGCTCCGACTTCAATGGTACCGGCGTCCTGAGGCTGACCGATGTGAAGGTGGCGAAGAACCTGTCCGACGAGCCTGCCGGTGGCGTGCACAACAACGGCACCGTCGAGACGTACGGCAAGGTCCGGATCATCGACAACGTCCCGACCAACTGTGAGGGCAGCGCCAACCCCGTCCCCAGCTGCTTCGGCTGACACCCAACGACCGGGGCGGCTCACCAGCCGCCCCGGCACCCCCCCCATGCGCCCGCCCCCGGCTTCCCCCGCCGGGGTGCGGGCGCGCGCCCGCACACCCAGGGGAGGGACATAGGGTCCGGGCTACATTTCCCCGACACGCTTAGGCGTATTGTCCCATTTAAGTCTTTTCTTGTGATTCTATGTGGCTCCTTCGCTCCTTCGCATAGGGGCATGACGGCTCGTCACGCACAGAAAGAGAGCTACGTCGGATGTCTGAATCACAGGGCACAGGCGCGGGTGCCGGCGAGCCGCGCTTTCCGAAGGCGGCGTTGCTGAGCCGTCACTGGAGGATGACCGTTCTTGCCGCGGCCGGGTTTGCCACCGTGGCGGCCACCACGACCATCGTCGCCGTCAGGGACTCCGAGAAGTCCGGGTCGCAGCAGGTCGGCGCGGCGGTCATGGGCGACGGCAAGGGCAAGGCCGCGCCGCCCGCCGCGGCTCCCACCGCCGAGGATCTGGAGGACGCCGAGGACGCGGCCTTCCTGGGCGAGGCGGTCGGCAACCCCGGTCCGGAGGCCGGTAACTCCGGCCCGGAAGCGGGCGACTCCGGCCCGGAAGCGGGCGACGTCAACGGCGACAAGGGAGACGACCACTCCGGCTCCAAGGCCAAAGGCGAGAAGACCGGCAAGGGTGACAAGCAGAAGCCCGCCGCATCCAAGGGCGACGAGGGCAAGCAGAAGCCGGCTGCGTCGAAGGGCGACGAGGGCAAGGAGCAGGACTACGGCTCCAAGGGTGACGAAGGCAAGGAAGACCACGGGGACAAGGGCTACGGCGACGAACACGACAAGGGCTACGGCGACCACGACAAGAGCCACAAGAAGTACGGCCACTTCGAGAAGACGTACGTGGAGTGCGACCCGAACGACCTGATCGCGGAGCTCGTCGACCTGAACGAGAACCGCGGCGGGGTGCTCGTCCTGGCGAAGGACTGCACCTACACGCTGACCGCCAACCAGGACGGCAACGGTCTGCCGAAGATCATCCAGCCCATCGTCATCCGCGGTAGCGGCGCCACGATCCAGCGGGCCGCCAACGCGGACGAATTCCGCTTCTTCGAGGTCGGGTCCGGCGGTGCCCTGAAGCTCCGCAACCTCACCCTCACCCGTGGCAAGTCTCTGGCGGGCGAGAACGGCGGCGCCATCAAAGTCCATTCTGCGGGGCGGCTGGAGGTCGACCGCGTCACCATCACGCGTAACACCGTCAGTTTCCAGCTCGACGACGGGGCGGGTATCTACAACGAGGGCATCGCGATCATTCGCAACAGCACCTTCAGCTACAACACGTTCGGCGACGGTCCCGCCGTCTACAACAGCGACGGCAAGGTGGAGATCACCGGTTCGAAGATCACCGGCAATGTGGCGGATCCCGAGGACGGTAACGCCGCGATCACCAACGACGGCGGCACCACAAAGATCAGCAAGAGCCTGATCAGCGACAACCGCGCCCTCTTCGGTGGCGGCGTCCGCAACGAGGGAGGCGTCACGGAGATCGAGCGAAGCGCCGTCATCAACAACGTCGCCCTCGAGCGTGGGGGAGGGATCCTCCATGACGAGGGCTCGCTGTTCGTGCAGCACAGTACCGTCAAGGGCAACGTCGCGGACGGAGGCGGCGGCCTCCGGCTCCATGACTCCGCGGTGATCGAGGACAGCAAGATCACCGACAACGCCGCCGTCGACGGGGACGGTGGCGGCATCCAGACCGTGCTGGAGGACGACGAAGAGGTGTCGATCCGCGGCACGAAGATCTCCGGGAACCAGGCGCCGGGCAACGGCGGGAGGGGTGGTGGCATCTTCGTCGACGAGGACGACGAGGTCAGCCTCACCGACGTGAAGGTGACCGGCAACATCTCCGACGAGCCCGCGGGCGGCGTGTACAACGGGGGCACGGTCAACGCCCACGGCAAGGTCCGGATCATCGACAACGTCCCGACCAACTGCGAGGGCAGCCCCAACCCCGTCCCCAGCTGCTTCGGCTGACAACCGTCCGGTTCCGGTACGCGCCCCCCTCGCCCCGCCCCCGGCTCCCCTCACCGGGGGCGGGCGCACGTCACCGGCCGGTTGCATGGATCACGCACAAAGCGATTTCCGCGTGATCCATCACCGTGTTCATGGACCCACTCTCACCGTGCGGGCACTACGTACGCGTCGGTGGTCATCACCTGGATAGGCGGGCTTCGCCGACGCGAGACCGGTGCTCTCGCGACGAAGCTGAGTGCCATGACGAACACCGACACGAACCTCGCCACCGCAACTGCCACCGCCACCGCGATCAACACCGAAACCGCCGTCTTCGAGGCGGTCACCGGCGCGGAGGCGCTTCACGACAAGGACTCGAAGAAGAACAAGGGCACGAAGAAGAACAAGGCCAAGCGGCGCACCGCCAAGGCACTGGCGTACTTCGCCCTGATCTTCACCGGGCTCATGGTCCTGGCAGAGCCGTGGCTGCTGATCCCGGTCGCCGCCACGGTCCTGGCCCTCTCCCTCTGGGACTGACCCGTGGTGATCGCTCTGGCTCCGCTCGGGGGGCTGCCCCCAGGACTGACTGGCGCATCGGCTGTCCCTTGCGGGATTCGTCGGCCGTCCGGGCGGAGCCATGGCGCATGTGGCGGCACTGCGCTGGGATCACTTACCCGTGCTCACGCCCCGGCAGCCAGGCTCCCTGCAGGAACGCCTCATATGAGTCGCGGGCGTCTTCGTCCACTTCCGGCAGGGCCCGGCTGTACCGACTGTCGGACTGGTCGCGTTTGGGACCAGAGACCCAGAACTCCTCCTCCGTTTCCACGTCGTAGAAGTTGGCGTCGAACATGCCTGGCCAACGACGTAGCGTCCGACCGTGGAAGTAAGCCGTCTTCCAGGTCTTGGAGAATCGGACCCAGGCGATCCACGATGGGCCGCGGTCGGTGCCATATCCCGTCTTCAGCTGCACGTACATGATTCGCTGAGGCATGAGCCAAGGCTAACTGCGCAGCCATGCCTCGGACTTGCAATAAAAGCCCAGTCTGAAAGACGTCGTAGGCCGATGCCCCAGGGCTGCCCCGTAACTCCTTGCCGGCATGAAGACGTCCATGCGCGCATGCCCGTGCGCGGTGGCCAGGGCGGCCACCCGCCGCCCTTCGACCGCGAGGTCTACAAGCGCCGCAACGCCGGTGCGGTCCGGGCGCCGCACCCGGACCGCACCGCTCCTGTCGCATGAGGAAGCCGGGCGGCAGCTCAGCTGTCCAGCACGGTCAGATCGATCCGCGCCAGCCGCTCCGGATCCGCGAGGATGTCGAGCCGGACGATCTTGCCGTGCGAGACGGTGAACGCCATGACCGACATGGCCTCGCTCTCCGGCGCCGTGACGGTGCCCACCGCGCCGTTGATGAGCGCGAGGCGGGCGAACGGCGCGAAGCGCCGGTACATCCAAGCCTGGCTCGCCACCTCCCGTGCCCCGCGCACCAGCTTCGACAGGGCCGGGGCCAACTCCCCGCCGTCCACCCGCAGCACGATGTCCGGGTCGAGCAGGGAGACGAGGGCCTCGAAGTCGCCCCCGCGCGACGCCGCGGCGAACGCCTCGACGACCTTCCGCTGCCGGGCGACATCGGTCTCCGGCTCCGGCACGGCGCCCTGGACCCGCCGCCGCGCCCGGCTCGCGAGTTGCCGCGTCGCCGCCGCGTTGCGCCCGACGATGTCCGCGATGTCGTCGAACGGCACCGCGAACATGTCGTGCAGCACGAACGCCAGCCGCTCCGCGGGCGGCAGCGTGTCCAGCACCACGAGCATCGCGAGCCCGACCGAGTCGGTGATCATCGCCTCCTGCTCGGGATCGGTGCCGCTGATGCTGCTGACGATCGGATCGGGCAGATAGACGTCCAGCGGGTCCTCACGCCGTGACGTCCGCGACCGGAGCATGTCGAGGCAGATCCGGCCCACGACCGTCGTCAGCCAGCCGCCCAGGTTCTCCACGTCGCTCGTGTCCGAGCGGCTGAGGCGCAGCCATGCTTCCTGTACGGCGTCGTCGGCCTCCGCAAGCGAGCCGAGCATCCGGTAGGCCACGGAGCGCAGATGGGGGCGATGGGTCTCGAAGTGCTTGGCGAGCAACTCGTTGGCGTCCATGCGTCACATTCTCCCGTCGCGGGTACGGGCCGGGCTGGGATTCAGCCCCGGCCGAAGACGACGCCGGGGTCTCGGCAGACCAGAAGCCGAGGGAGCTCCGGTACGCCACGGAGCGCAGATGCGTCCGGTGCGCCTCGAAGCGCTCGCCGGAGATTCTTTTCGTCCACCGGTCACATTCTCCCGTCGCGATCCGTCAGTGCAGTGACGATCCAAACCGAAGAGCTGAGACTCGATCTCGAGGAGAGAACCATGGAAGCACGCATGAAGCACCCCGCCTTCGTCGTCCCGTCCGCCATGCAGGCGCTGCTGGCGCTGAGCAAGTCGACCAAGTCGACGGGGCTTTCGGACGAGCTGCTGGAGCTGGTCAACCTGCGGGCGAGCCAGATCAACGGCTGCGGGGTCTGCGTCCATATGCACGCCCGCGACCTGCGCAAGGCCGGTACGAGCGACGAGCGCATCGACACCGTGGCGGGCTGGCGCGACACCCCGTTCTTCACGGACGCCGAGCGTGCGGCCCTGGCCCTCACCGAGGCCGTCACCCGCATCGCCGACTCCTCCGACCCGGTGCCGGACGAGATCTGGAACGAGGCGGCCGCGCACTACGACGAGGCGCAGCTCAGCGCGCTGCTGATCGCGATCGCCACGATCAACGTCTGGAACCGGCTCAACGCTTCGACCCGGGCGGTCGCGGGCTCACTGGGGGCCTGACATGCCCCGTGCGGTACGGGCCCGGCTCATGGCCGGGCCCGTCCGACGGGTCATTCCGCCCAGCCGATGAAGGCCGTCCAGGTGTCCGGGGCGACGGCGAAGGCGGGGCCGTCGGTGACCTTGGAGTCACGGACATGGACGGTGTGGGGGCAGGCGGCGACCTCGACGCAGTCGCCGCCGCTGGAGCTGCTGTAGGACGACTTGTGCCAGTCGAAGGCCACTTCGATGCACTCGCCGCCGCTGTCGCTGCTGTAGCTGGACTTGAACCAGCGCAGGCTGTCCGTCATCTCTGCTCTCCCGCCAACTGCTCGATGAGGCCCAGCGATTCACGGGGGGCCAGGGCCTGTGCCCGGATCTTCGCATACCGCTGGGCGTACGTACTCACCTTTCCCGGGTCCTTGATCAGCAGACTCTCGTCCTGGGGCTCCAGGTAGACCAGGTGGTCGTGCTCTGGCGTCTCCACCAGGGTCATGCTGCCTCGTGCTCCCGCGTAGTCGCTGCTCAGCCCCGCCTCCAGCGGCAGCACTTGCAACGTCACATGGTGCTCCGGCAGCGGCGGATAGCCTCCGCCGATCAGCGCCCGTGCGTACGCCTCCGTCTGGAACAGCCCGTGCACGACCAGCGTCGCGTACAGATGCAGCCCGATCGCCTTCTGCTCCAGCCCCGCGTAGTCCTTGAACTGCGCCGGATACTTGTCCAGCCGTACGTACTCCCGCGCCTGCTCGAAGATGCCCATCCCGTCCCCGAGGACCTGCTCCAGCTTGACGAGCATCGCGTCGCTCGCCGGCTGTGAGCACGTCTCCATCGCGCTCACGGCAGCCGCCGTATAGCCCAGCTCCCTGCCGAGCTGCTCCTGCGTCAAGCCTTTCCGCGCACGCATCTTGCGCGCGATATCGGCGACCAGCCGTGTCGCCGGACCCGCCGTTTCCTTGTTCTCCGCTCGCGCCATCGTGATCACCATTCGACTCGACCGGACTCAACCGGTCACTACCAGTCCCCGCCGAACTCGACCCGGATCAAGGCATGTTTGCGCAGGTCAACCGGCCTGCGACACCTCGGCCGCGTCAGGTAAAACGCTAACGGGAATCCAGCAAAGTGGAGTTGTGAAGGCAGAAACTCGTCACGTGAGCATCGACTGGATTCCCGAGAGCGGATTCCAGCTCCGGAAAGCAGGTGTCCATTTCGACGCGGTGCGCGTCGACGGGGACGACGGGCGCCGTCTCGCCGACCTCCTCGGGCAGTTGACGGGCGGCGACCCGGGCCCGGTCGTCACCGAGGCCAACGGCCGTCAGGGCGTCTACTTCCTGCTGCCGACCGGCAGTACGGCCCACCGTTCCTGGCCGCGCGGGGTGACCCGCTTCAACTCTTCTCCCGGCTACGTCAGTTATGTGCCCGTCCCCGCACTGCAGGGTCGTACATGGCCGCTGGCCTGGCGCTTTCCCCCGGAGGACGGTCATCGGTTCGTCCATCCGCTGCTGCTGCGATCTGCGGCGTCCGAGCTGCTCGGCCGTGGGTCGGAACGGGAGGGGACGGCCGGGCCCCGGGCGTGAGCCCGTAGGCCCACCGGGCACACGGCTCCGCACGTCCGGCCGTGCCCGGCGCGCGGTGGGAGAATCGGGGGCATGGGCCAGGGGCTCGTCACGCTGTTCCTGAGCGGCGACGTCATGCCGGGCCGGGGCGTCGACCAGATCCTGCCGCACCCCGGTGACCCCACGCTGCGGGAGGGTTACATCCGGGACGCCCGCGACTACGTGGCCCTCGCCGAAGCGGTCAGCGGAAAGATTCCCCAGCCTGTGGATTTCTCCTGGCCGTGGGGGGACGCCCTGGACGTGCTCGACGCGATGAGCCCCGACGTACGCGTCATCGATCTGGAGAGCAGCGTCACCACCAGCGACGACTTCGCGCCGGGCAAGGCCGTCGCGTACCGCATGCACCCGGACAACATGCCCTTCCTCGCGGCCGCACGGCCGGACGTCTGCGCGCTGGCGAACAACCACGTGCTCGACTTCGGACACCGGGGCCTGGAGGAGACCGTGGACGTGCTCGGACGGGCCGGTCTCGGCCCGGCAGGGGCGGGACGGGACGTGCGGGAAGCACGGCGGCCGGTCGCCGTGGACCTGGCGGACGGGGGCGGGAGGGTGCTCGTGCTGTCGTGCGCGATGGCGTCGGCGGGAGTCCCCTCGCGCTGGGCGGCGGAGGAGGGACGGCCCGGTGTGGACTACATACCCGACCTCTCCGCCCGCAGTGCCGACGCGCTCGTACGCCGGATCGCGGCGGTCCGCAGACAGGGCGACCTGGCGGTGGTGTCGATCCACTGGGGATCGAACTGGGGCTACGGCGTCTCGCAGAGCCAGACCGCCTTCGCGCACCGGCTGATCGACGGCGGCGTGGACATCGTCCACGGCCACTCGTCGCACCATCCGCGGCCCATCCAGGTCTACCGCGAGAAGCTGATCCTCTACGGCTGCGGCGACCTGATCGACGACTACGAGGGCATCACCGGCTATGAGCGGTACCGCGACGACCTGCGGCTGATGTACTTCCCGTCGCTCGACCCGGGAACGGGCGAGCTGGCGGAACTGCTGATCGCGCCGATGCATGCCCGGCGGATGCGGCTGGAGCACGCGTCGGAGGCGGATTCCGGCTGGCTGAGCGAGGTGCTGAGCAGGGCCGGGCGGACGTTCGGTACGCAGGTGGAGCCGGACCTGAACGGCAAGGGGTATCTGACACTGCGCTGGTCGCGGCGCTGACGTGGGGCGCTGACACGGGTGTCGCCGGGGGCTCACATCGTCGCGGTCACCACGACGGTCGCCGTGATCGCCACCATCGCCGCCTGCATAGTGCGGATGGCCTCGCGCAGGCTCTCGCCCGCCCACTGACCGGAGGCGATCTCCGCCATCCGCGGCTCGACCTTCTTCTTCGGCAGATCGGGGAAGGCGAGCCCGTGCAGTCCCGCTCCCTGCAGCAGCGCGACCAAGCCCGAGGTGCGGGTGTCGGGCGCGGCCCCTTGGAGGACGACGTCGTCCAGCCGTGCGCGCAGTGCTCGCTCGACCGAGCCGTCGGCCTCCGGGTAGCGGCGTACGGGGAAGATACCGAGCGCCTTGCGCCGCTCCTCGACGACCAGGCCGCGGGCGCAGAGGCTCTCGATCGTCGCGGGCACGGCCTTCGTGTGGTCCTTGGTCAGCCAGTCGGTCACCCGGCGCTTGCCGGGGCGGCTCGCCCAGGTGGCCAGCTGCTCCAGCCGGCCGTCGAGCAGCGGGACCCCGGTCGGCGACGGGTCGCTCACCCTCAGGCGTCCGTCGGTGACCGCGATGCGTTCCGCCATCACCAGCTCCAGCAGGAGCCCGCCCGCGACGGCCCATCCGGCGGACGCACGGTCCTTCGCCGCTCCGGAGGTGTCGTCCAGCGACAGCAGCGCGATCTCCTCGGCCAATGTGACGGTCGTGACGTCCATGCGACGGCTCCCCTCGGTATGCGTTCCGCAGTGAGGACAGAAGCCGGCCTCTATGCCGCTTACTGTCGGTCTCGTTGCGTTCCCCTGAGTGAGGAGACAGCCAGACCGTCCAGCCGGTTCCCGGGAGTACGGCGGACGGGGGTCAGCCGAAGCAGCCGGGGACGGGGAAGGTGCCGCCCTGGCAGTTGGTGGGGATGTTGTCGACGATGCGGACCTTGCCGTGGGTGATGACGATGCCGTCGTTGTCGACGCCGCCGGCGGGTGCGTCGGAGATGTTGCCGGTCACCTTGACGTCGGTGAGGTCGAGGCGGTCGATCCCGAGGACGAGGATGCCGCCGCCCCGGGAGCCGTCGCGGAGTGCCTGGTTTCCGGTGACCTCGCTGTCGCGGATCGCCACGTCACTGGCGACGAAGACGCCACCGCCGCCGGTCACGCCGCCCGCGGAGTTGTTCGCGATCTTGCTGCCCTCGATCACTCCGGACCCGAGGACGAAGACGCCGCCCGGTCCCGCGGCTCCGGTGTTGTCGCTGATGGTGCTCTCGCGTACGTAGAGAGGACCGACGGTCTGTAGTCCGCCCGTGTTGCCGGTCGCGGTGTTGTGGATGACCGAGGTCTGCTCGATCTCCAGCAGGTCGTCCGAGTTGACGGCGCCGCCGTCGAGGGCGTGGTTGCTGCTGATCAGGCTCTTGGAGACCTTCACGGTCCCCGACTGGTTGTCGATGGCGCCACCGCTGCCGCGGGCGAGGTTGCGCACGAACGAGGACGTACTGATCTCCAGGCTGCCGCCGTCGTTGACGACCGCGCCGCCCGCCTCGGCGGAGTTTCCGCTGAACGTGCTACTGCGGATCGTGGTGACACCTCGGTTGGCGAGGGCCCCGCCGAATCTGTCGGTGATGCTGTTGTCGACGGTGTTGTTCTCGAGGGTGACGCAGTAGAGGTCGAGGCGTCCGCCGGGGTTCACGTCGATGGCGCCGCCGTCCTCGGCGGGGGCGGTCTTGCCCCGGGTGAGGCTGACGTGGCGGAGTTTCAGATCGCCTCCGGAGCCGACTTCGAAGAAGCGGAAGAGCTCGGCGTTGGCGGCGCGCCGGATGGTGGCGCCGTTGCCGTGGATGGTGATCGGCTGGACGATCCTGGGCAGTCCGTTGCCGTCCAGGCCGGCCGTCAGGGTGTACGTGCAGCCCTTGGCCAGCGCGAGGGTGCCGCCGCGGTTCTCGTTGAGGCCGACGAGTGCGGCGATCAGGTCGTTGGGGTCGCACTCCACGTACCGCTCGTCGTGGTCGCCGTACTTCTCGTGGCTCTGGTCGGCCTTGTCGGGGTCGCGGTGGTGCTTGTCGCCCACCTTGCCCTCGTCGCCTGCGGACCGGTCGCCTGTGGACCGGTTGCCTGTGGACCAGTCGTCGTCGGGCATCCCGTCGCGGGCCGGGGTGGTGCGCGTCGGCTCGGTCCTGGGGGTGGCGACGGCGGTGACCGTCGTGGTGGCCGCCATGGTGGCGAAGCCGGCCGCGGCGAGGACCGCCAGTTTCCCGTGACGGCTGAACGCGGCCGTCTTCAGACGGTGCGGGGCGCCCGTGGATCTGCCCCCGCTCGCACTCGGGTTCTGTGATTCGGTCATCGGAAGGGCTCGCTTTCTGTGCGCCCGCCCCCGGTGCAGGACACCGGGGGCGGACGACGGTCTGCCGTGTCTGACCGGACGGACTGTCAGCCGAAGCAGCTGGGGACCGGGTTGGGGCTGCCCTCGCAGTTGGTCGGGACGTTGTCGATGATGCGGACCTTGCCGTAGGTGTTGACCTCGCCGCCGTTGTTGTGGACGCCTCCGGCTTCCTCGTCGGAGATGTTCTTCGTCACCTTCACGTCGGTCAGGTTGATGACGCCCGAGGTGATGAAGACGCCGCCGCCCCGCTTGCCGTTGCCGGGTGCCTGGTTGCCGTAGATCTTGGTGTTGCGGATCGCGATGTCCGTGTCTCCGGCCGCCGTGTAGACGCCGCCGCCGTCGCTGTTGACGGCGGCGTTGTCGTAGATCTTGCTGTCCTCGATCACCGTGGCGCTTGTGAGGTGGAGGCCGCCGCCGCCGAAGTCGACCGCGGTGTTGTAGGCGATGGTGCTCTTGCGCACGAAGAGCGAGTCCGTGTTGTAGATGCCTCCGCCGTAGTACCCGTGGTTGTACACGACGGCGCTCCGGTCGACCTCGATCGTGCCAACGTCGTTGTAGAGGCCTCCGCCGTAGTAGGCGTAGTTGTAGCCGACCAGGCTCTTGGAGACGGTCGTGGTGCCGCCGCTGTTGAAGATCGCGGCGTAACCGTCGTCGGGGTCGGAGATGTTTCCGGTGATCTTGGAGCTGATGATCTCCAGCTTGCCGTCGTCGTTGTACACGGCGGAGCCGTCCTCGCCGGAGTTTCGGCTGAGGGTGCTGTTGCGGATGGTGGTGACGCCCTGGTTGTAGATGCCGCCTGCGGCGTTTTCCTCGAGGTCGTCGACGGTGTTGCGGGTGAGCGTGACGTGGTCGAGGTCGAGTCGGCCCGCCGCCCTCACGATGATGGCGCCGCCTTCCTGGCCTACGGCGGTCTCGCCGCGGGTGAGGGTGAGGTCGCGGAGTCTGAGGTCGCCTCCGGAGCCGACTTCGAAGAAGCGGAACTGGTCGGTGTTGGCGGCGCGTTGGATGGTGGCGCCGTTGCCGTGGATGGTGATCGGCTGGATGATCTTGGGGAGGCCGTTGCCGTCCTGGTTGGCGGTGAGGGTGTAGGTGCAGTTCTCGGCGAGGACGAGGGTGCCGCCTCTGTCCTCGTTGAGGTCGACGAGCTCCGCGATCAGGTCGTTCGGGTCGCACTCGACGTACGTCTTGTCGTGGTCGTCGTACTTGTCGTGGTGCCCGTACTTCTCATGGCCCTGGTCGGCCTTGTCGTGGTCGCCGTAGCCCTTGTCGCCATGACCCTTGTCGCCGTGGTCTTCCTTGCCCTCGTCGCCCTTGCCTTCACCGCCCTTGGACGCGGAGCCCTTCTCCTTGCCCTCGCCCCCCTTGGGCTTCTCCCCGCCGGGCATCCCTTCGCGGCCGGGGGAGGACTGGGGTGTGGCTTCGGACTTGGCGCCTGCGAGCGCCGTGACCGTCGTGGTGGTGCCGACGATGGTGGCGAAGCCGGCCGCGGCGAGGACGGCCAGCTTCCAGTGACGGCTCAGCAGCGCCGTCTTCGGGCGGTGCGGGGTGCTCGTGGTCCCGTGGCCGCCCGCACCCGTGTCGTGTGATTCAGACATCCGACGTGGCTCGCTTTCTGTGTGACTGGCCGTCACGCCCCTTGTCCGGAAGGGGCGAAGTGCCTTACATGGAATCACATGAAAAGCCGTAAATCAGACAATTGGTGCGGGTGGGAGTGTCGAGGTGGGCAGGAATGGGCCCGCCCCCGGCGGGTGCCGGGGGCGGGCTGAGGGGTGGATCACGGGTGGCCGCTGGGGTCACCCGGTGTGGTTGTCGTCCGTCAGCCGAAGCAGCTGGGGACCGGGTTGCCGCTGTCCTCGCAGTTGGTCGGGACGTTGTCGATGATGCGGATCTTGCCGTGGGTTTCGACGGTGCCGTTGTTCTGGATGCCGCCGGCTTCCTCGTCGGAGATGTTCTTCTTCACCTTCACGTCGGTGAGGATGAGCTTGCTGCCCTCGTTGACGAAGATGCCGCCGCCCTGGGCGCCGTTGCCGGGTGCCTGGTTGCCGACGACCTTCGTGTCGCGGAGGTGGACTTCGTCGTCCTCGCTGAAGAGGAAGACGTCCACGCCGCCACCGCCCGAGCTGTCTCCGCTGCTGGTGGTGACGTTGTCGACGATCTCGCTGTCCTCGAAGATGGCTTCGTCCGAAACCTGGACGCCGCCGCCCTCTCCGGTCGCCGTGTTGTCGCGGATGCTGGTCTCGCGGACGTGGAGGCCGCCGCTCTCGTGGTCGATGCCGCCGCCGTTCCCGTCGTCCTCGGTGTTGTAGGAGATGAGGGACTTGTTGAGCTCCGTCAGGCCGCCGTCCGACTCGACGCCGCCGCCGATGTTGTGGCGGATCAGGGACTTGTCGATCGTCGAGCTGCCGCCCTCGGTCTCGATCGGGCCGTCCTCGCCGATGTTCCTGAAGAACTTGGCCGATTCGACCTCGAGCTTGCCGTCGTCGTTGAAGATGGCGGAGCCCTCGTCGGCGGAGTTCCCCTCGAAGGTGCACTTGACGATCTTGGTGATGCCCTCGTTGAAGATGGCGCCGCCGTCGTAGTCCTCGATGTTGTCGACGGTGTTCCTGTCGAAGGCGACCATCTCCGCGTGGAGGCGTCCCGCGGCGTCGACCAGGATGGCGCCGCCGTTCTGCTCGAACTCGGACTTGCCGCGGGTGAGGACGAGGTGGCTGAGCTTGAGGTCGCCGCCTGCCCCGACCTGGAAGAAGCGGAACTGGTCGGCGTTGGCGGCCCGCTGGATGGTGGAGCCGTTGCCGTGGATGGTGATCGGCTGGATGATCTTCGGCAGGCCGTTGCCGTCCTGGTTGGCAGTCAGGGTGTAGGTGCAGTTCTTCGCCAGACGGAGCGAACCGCCGCTGTTCTCGTTCAGGTCGACGAGTGCCGCGACCAGGTCGTTCGGGTCGCACTCCACATAGTGGTCGCGCTTCCCATGCTTCTTCTTCTCGTGCTTCTTGTCGCCCTTGTCGTGGTCGCCGTAGCCCTTGTCGCCCTTGTCGCCGTAGTCCTTGTCTCCCTTGCCCCCCTTCTCCTTGCCCTCGTCTCCCTTGGAGCCGCCCTTCTCCTTGCCCTCATTGCCCTTGGACTGGCCCCCCTTCTCCTTGCCCTCGTCGCCCTTCTCCTTGCCCTTGTCTCCGTAGTCGCCCTTGTCCCCCTTGTCCCAGGAGCCGGAGTGGTCGTCTCCCTTGTCTCCGTTGCCCTTGTCGCCCTTGTCTCCCTTGTCGTGGTCTCCCTTGTCTCCGTAGTCGTCCTTGCCTTCGTCCCCCTTGCCTTCGTTGCCCTTGTCGCCGTAGTCCTTGTCCCCCTTGTCCCAGGAGCCGGAGTAGTCGTCTCCCTTGTCTCCGTTGCCCTTGTCGCCCTTGTCTCCCTTGTCGTGGTCTCCCTTGTCTCCGTAGTCGCCCTTGCCCTCGTCGCCCTTGCCTTCGTCGCCCTTGCCCCCCTTGTCGCCGTAGTCCTTGTCGCTCTTGTCGCCCTTGTCGTGGTCCCCCCAACCACCCTTGTCTCCCTTGTCCCCGTAGTCGGAGTAGTCGTCTCCCTTGTCTCCCTTGTCCGAGCCGGGGTTGCCCGCGTGCTCGGCCCAGTAGTCGCCGTCGCCGCCGTCGTTCGGCATGCCGTCGGCCGGGGCGGCGACGGGCGCCGCCTTGGCCTTGGCGTTGTTCGCGGCCGGCTTCGCCTGGGCGGCTCCGGCGTCCGAGATGCCGACGATGGTCGTGGTGGCCGCCATGGTGGCGAAGCCGGCCGCGGCGAGAACGGCAACCTTCCAGTGACGGCTCAGCACCGCCGTCTTCGGACGGCGCGTGGTGTCCTTGGCGGCACCCGCGCCTCTGCCCTGTGATTCAGACATCCGACGTAGCTCTCCTTCTGTGTGACGGGCCGTCACGCCCCTTGTCCGGAAGGGGCGGAAGTGCATCCCATCGAATCACAAGAAAAGCCATAAATAGGACAATAGGAGCGTGCTCGGAGTGTCGAGCGTCAGAAGCCGCCCCGGCGGCCCTTGTCGCCGCGGGTCATGGGGCGTCAAGGTTCTCCGTGTCCGGCGTGTCGTCACATCGGAGGTCGGCGACCGCCCGTCTTACTGCCGCGTGCTCTGAAGCTCCAGCGCGTCCATCGCCGCACTCAGTCGCGCCAGTACGCGCACCGTCTCCGCGAAACCCTCTTCGCCGAGCTCCGACGCGAGGCGGGCGGCGAGGTCCGCGTGGCCCGGGCCGATCCGGTCGACCGCCGCCCTGCCCTCCTCGGTGGGGCGGAGGAGCTTGGCGCGACGGTGGGCCGGGTTCGGGACGTACTCGGCGAGCCCTCGGGTGACGAGGAGGTCCGCGATCCGCTGCACGCTCTGGCGGGTGATGCCCATGACGCGGGCGACTCCGGCTACGGGCAGGGGCTCGGTCAGTACCGCGCCGAGTACCTGCCACCAGGCGGCTGTCAGTCCGGCCGGGCGGGCCAGCTCCTCGGCGACGGAGAGGAACTGGCCGTTCAGCCGGAAGACGCTCAGTGCCGTGGAGCTGAGCATGTCCTGCTGCTCGTGTGCGCCGCTCATGCGTTGAGCTCTTCGAAAGCGGCGGGGTCGGAGTGGTGGAACAGCCGGTACCAGGCGTCCAGCTTGCCGGTGTCGAAGGCGCCCAGCTTTCCGAGGACCTCCCGCGCGAAGGCGACCGGCTCGGTCGGTCCCGCGGTGATCAGATCGCCGTCGGTGACGGCGTCCGCCTCGACGTAGTGCCTGCCGCCCCGGTAGCCGGTGGCCGCGAGATAGAACGACACCGCGCTCGTGTGCCTGCGCTCGTCGAGCACCCCTTCGCGTGCGAGGCCGGCCGTCGCCCCGCAGATCGCGGCGACGGGTACCCCGGCGTCGAGGAACTCCTTCGCCTTGTGCGCGAAGGGCGCGAGCTCGTCCCCGGCGTCCCACAGGTCGGCTCCGGCCAGGATCAGCATCGCGCTGTCCTCGGCCCTCAGGTCCGCGAGTGCCGTGTCGGGCTGGATCCGGAGGCCCCCGATGCTGGTGACGGTCCTGCCGGTGTCCGCTCCGACGGTGCGCACCGTGAAGCCGGTACGGGCGAGCCAGGCGGTGGAGTGGCCGGTCTCCCAGTCGGCGAAGGTGTCGTACACGGCGAGGTGCACGGTCTTGGCGTTGGTAGGGCTGGTGGCGGACATGGTGGCCTCCCTGGCTTACGGCTGCGGCGCCGGCGTGTATCCCCGATGTATGACAGAAGGCTGTCATGTTGACAGCTTGCTGTCAATAACTGAGGGTCTACCGCCGGGTAGGGCTTCCGGCCGCGACACCATGCCGATGAAAGTGGCCGAGGCCATACAAGGTGGCCATGTCCGACGACCCGGGCAGGTCCATACGCTGACCGCCATGACCCCTCATGCCGATCCGCAGGCAGGCGCGGCCGTGAAGGCCGCCGACCGTGCCCACGTGTTCCACTCCTGGTCCGCACAGGGCCTGATCGACCCGCTCGCCGTCGCCGGTGCCGAGGGTTCGTACTTCTGGGACTACGACGGGAACCGCTACCTCGACTTCACCAGCGGCCTCGTCTACACCAACATCGGGTACCAGCACCCGACGGTCATCGCGGCCATCCAGGAGCAGGCCGGGAAGCTGGCGACCTTCGCGCCCGCCTTCGCCGTCGACGTACGCTCCGAGGCCGCGCGTCTGATCGCCGAGCGGACCCCCGGTGACCTGGACAAGATCTTCTTCACCAACGGCGGCGCCGAGGCGGTCGAGAACGCCGTCCGTATGGCCCGGCTGCACACGGGCCGCGCGAAGGTGCTCTCCGCCTACCGCTCGTACCACGGCGCCACCTCCACCGCGATCAACCTGACCGGTGACCCGCGCCGCTGGGCCTCCGACACGGCATCCGCCGGTGTCGTCCACTTCTGGGCGCCCTTCCTCTACCGCTCGCCCTTCTACGCCGCCACGGAGGCGGAGGAGTGCGCGAGGGCGCTGGCGCATCTCGAGGACACCATCGCGTTCGAGGGGCCCGGGACGATCGCCGCGATCATCCTGGAGACCGTGCCCGGCACCGCCGGGATCATGACCCCGCCGCCCGGCTACCTCCAGGGCGTGCGGGAGATCTGCGACCGGTACGGCATCGTCTTCGTGCTCGACGAGGTCATGGCGGGCTTCGGGCGTACCGGCAAGTGGTTCGCCGCCGAGCACTTCGACGTCGTACCCGACCTGATGACCTTCGCGAAGGGCGTGAACTCGGGGTACGTGCCGCTCGGCGGGGTCGCGATCTCCGCCGAGATCGCCGCGACCTTCGACAAGCGCCCCTACCCGGGCGGCCTCACCTACTCCGGCCACCCGCTCGCCTGCGCGGCGGCCGTCGCCACCATCAAGGTGATGGAGGACGAGAAGGTCGTCGAGCAGGCGGCGCTGCTGGGCGAGAACGTGCTCGGACCCGGTCTGCGCGAGCTGGCCGAGCGCCATCCGTCGGTCGGCGAGGTGCGCGGCATGGGTGCCTTCTGGGCCCTGGATCTCGTACGCAACCGGGAGACGCGCGAGCCGCTCGTCCCGTACAACGCGTCGGGCGAGGCGAACGCGCCGATGGCGGCCTTCGGCGCCGCCTGCAAGAAGAACGGCCTGTGGCCCTTCATCAACATGAACCGCACCCACGCCGTCCCCGCCTGCAACATCAGCGAGGCCGAGGCGAAGGAAGGGCTCGCGGCCCTCGACACGGCGCTGGCGGTCGCGGACGAGCACGTCGTGGCGTAGGTCCTGACCAAGCCCTACCGGTCACGCCGGACCGGCAGGGCACGGCAGCCGCGGATCGCTCGCGGCGCGCCATGAGCACGGCACACCCAGGGTGGCGCGCCGCACGCGTGGACGGAATCGTCCCGCGTGCGGCGCGCCGACTTGTCTGCCGGGCCGGAGTACTCCCTCCGACGTGGCGAACCACACCAGAAAGGTCTCCTCCGGCTGGCTTAAGGTGTCGTGAACCTAACCGGAGGGGACCCAGAACATGCCCGCGAGCGCCGCTGTGACGCGCAGCACCCTGCGCCAGCAGATCGCGGACGCACTCCGCGAAGAGGTGCTGGCAGGGCGGTTGCAGCCGGGGCAGGAGCTCACGGTCAAGGAGATAGCCGCCACCTACGGGGTGTCCGCAACGCCCGTCAGGGAAGCGCTCGTCGACCTCACCGCACAGGGGCTGCTCGACTCCAACCAGCACCGCGGTTTCCAGGTGCACCGGTACTCGGTCGAGGACTTCCGGGGCATGGTCGAGGCACGGGCGCTCATCGTGGACGGCATATTCCGCCAGGACGGCGCCCCCCGGGCCGAAATGGCATCCGGCTCGGCCCTGCTGTCCGTGCGCCGCCGGGCCGAGGAGGCCTCGCGGGCGGCGCGTGCCGGTGACGTGGACATCCTCATCGGCTACGACCTGCGCTTCTGGCGGGAACTGGGCGCCATGGTCACCAACTCCTACATCGCCGACTTCCTGCACCGGCTCCGTGTGCAGGCCTGGGTGTTCGCGGTGCCCCATCTGCGCGGTGAGACCGACCCGAAGACCTGGCTGTGGAGCGGTCACGCGGACCTCGTGAACGCCATCACCCTCGGCGACGCCCGGATGGCCCGCGACCTGATCATCGACCACAACATCCACGCCCTGGCATGGGCGGACCGCCTGGAGCGGCGGGCCCAGTGCCCCCTGGATCCGCAGTGACCCGAGCCGCGGTGACGCGAGCCGCGGTGACGCGAACCGCCGTGACCGCTCAAGCGGCGTCCGGTCGGCGTGGCGGCCGGGCCGGGGTGTGCGCTGACTGTCCGGCGCGGCCCGGTAGCACTACGCTGTCCCGACCATCGCACAAACCCGCACAACCCGATGGAGAGCGAGCTCGTCTTGGCCTGTGACCTCTGGCTGGTCCCCCTCGTCGATGTGCTGTGCCACAGCCCGGACAACCCCTTCGCCGAAGAGATCGCGTCGTACGACAAGGCCCTCACCGAAGCGGGCCTGCCCACGATTCCCGTCTTCGCCTACATGCCGGGCCTCTCGGGAGACGTCGCACCCATCGCCGGCTTCGACTACGACGCCCTGCACTTCCTGCGCCGGGCGTATCTCCTCCAGCTCTGCGGTCTCGCGGTGACGCCCGTCGACGAACTGGGCGGCGACTACGAGCAGCTCCTGGAGATGTTCGAGGCGACGGCCCAGCAGTCCCACCTGGTCTGGCACTACGACCACGCGGGTGCGTACGTCCCCGTCGACTTCGAGGTCCCCCTGTCCAACGAGGAACTCCTCGCCGCCGGCGGTCCGCTGGGCTCCTCGCAGGGGCTGCTGCGGGAGCTCGAACTGGTGGCGCCCGCGATCGGCATCGACCCCGCCAACCCTCCCGCCGCCCCGGCCCCGCCGACCCGCCCCACCTCCCTCGAGGAGCCCGCGGGCCCGATCCCTTACGACGAAAGCCCCTTCGCACGCGAGCGCCACGTCTGGCTAGGCCTGCACGCGGCGGCCACCCGTAGCCTCGGCCAGGGCTCCATGATCATCTTCAGCTGACCGGCCGTGCGGGGCAGCGGACGACCGGTCCCGTGTGCGGCAGGCCGCGGCTCGCCGCCGCTCCTCCGGCCCGTCTGAGGCACCGTCACGCTACCGCGGCTCCGGTGGGCGCTGGCGCGGCATGTTCGGGCGGGCCGGAGGGGCGAGGGGGAAGCGGCCCGGGAAATGACCCGTGTCCTGGCGGGACGGTGACGAGGCGAGCGACTGTATGGCCAGCGGGGCGGGGCCGGAGCGGAATTCGACCATCCAGTCCGCCGTCTCGGCCCGTACCAGCTCGTTGACGTCCTCCGAGAAACGGCGCAGCACACCGAGGCACCGTTCCGCCGCCTCACTGGCCGTGCCCTCGGTCGGGCCCAGCACCTCGCGGACGCTCTCCGACGCCCAGTCGAACTGGAGGGCCAGCAGACGGCGCTGCACCGCGTGGGCGGTGGCCACGGACCTCATCCAGCCGGAGGTCAGACCGTAGTAGCGGTCGCAGGCCAGACAGGCCGCGGCCAGAAGCAGCGAGAGACAGCCCCACACGGCCGCCCCTGCCAGCACGTCCGTCAGATCCAGCAGGGGGAGTGCGGTGCCCGCGACCGCGCCCACTGCGGTGCCGGCGCGCAGCGCACGGGCCCAGCGCCGCTTGCGGGCGCGGTCGCGGAGATACCAGTCGGCGGTGCGCAGCGCGTTCGTCTCCACCCAGCGGTACAGCTCGTCGAGGCGCTGCGCGGGCTCTCCCCAGTCCCCGAGCGGGAAGGACCGTGCCGTCAGATCGCCGTGCCCGTCCTGCTCCGGGACGCCTCCGTCCCGAGCGACCCCGCTCTCCTCCCGGGCCGACCCCCCAGGCTGCATCTCCGGCTGGCTCACCGGGGCACTCCTCTGCGCTCTGCGTGACTGCACCGCCGCTGCGCGCTGTACGGCAGCACGGCGCGGCAGCTCTGCGTGACTAAGGACATAACCCTGCTAACCCTGCGTGACGTCCGGGGTGCCGTGGGGCGTGGTGCGCACGGCCTTCCTACCGCCCATCGGTGGGCCGTGGGGACGGGATCCCGGTATTTCCGCCCACACGAGCGGCACTGTCCGGTGCAGCAAGGGCGGGCGCTCTCACTCGAAAGAGTTGGTGCCGACCCCCTACGGAGCCGATGCCGACTGGGTGGGGCAAGCCGACCCATGACCACGTAGGCTCGGTTTACCGAACAATCGTCGTCGAAAAGCCAGGAGTGACCCGTGATTCCCGGTGGTGGTCAGCCCAATATGCAGCAGCTGCTCCAGCAGGCCCAGAAGATGCAGCAGGACCTTGCCCGGGCCCAGGAGGAGCTGGCGGCGACCGAGGTCGACGGCCAGGCGGGCGGCGGCCTCGTCAAGGCCACCGTGACCGGCTCGGGAGAGCTGCGTGCCCTCGTCATCGACCCCAAGGCGGTCGACCCGGAGGACACCGAGACCCTCGCCGATCTGGTCGTCGCCGCCGTCCAGGCCGCGAACGAGAACGCACAGCTGCTGCAGCAGCAGAAGCTCGGTCCGCTCACTCAGGGGCTGGGCGGCGGAGGCGGGATCCCCGGGCTGCCTTTCTAGGCTTTCCCCCGCCGTTACTTCCTCAGCCGCGCGCGGACCAACTACCGTAACCGGCACCGACTACCGTAGCCGTCGAAGCATTCCCGGAGAGGCGTTCCGTTGTACGAAGGCGTGGTTCAGGACCTCATCGACGAACTGGGCAGGCTGCCCGGCGTCGGTCCCAAGAGCGCGCAGCGGATCGCCTTCCACATCCTGCAGGCGGAGCCGACCGACGTCCGCCGTCTCGCCAACGCCCTCCTCGAGGTGAAGGACAAGGTCCGCTTCTGCGCCGTGTGCGGCAATGTCGCTCAGCAGGAGCAGTGCGCCATCTGCCGGGACGCCCGTCGCGACCTGGCCGTCATCTGTGTGGTCGAGGAGCCCAAGGACGTCGTGGCGATCGAGCGGACGCGTGAGTTCCGCGGTCGCTACCACGTACTGGGCGGTGCGATCAGTCCGATCGAAGGCGTCGGCCCGGACGATCTGCGCATCCGGGAGCTGCTCGCGCGGCTCGCGGACGGCACGGTCACCGAGCTGATCCTGGCGACCGACCCCAATCTCGAGGGGGAGGCGACCGCCACCTACCTGGCGCGCATGATCAAGCCCATGGGGCTGAAGGTGACGCGTCTCGCCAGCGGACTTCCCGTTGGCGGCGATCTGGAATACGCCGACGAGGTCACGCTCGGACGTGCCTTCGAGGGGAGACGACTTCTCGATGTCTGACGCAACGCTCCACTCCGCCACGCAGGACCCGGACGACTTCGCCGTCCAGATCGCCGACTCGATCGAGAGCTTCATCGTGGCCACCACGGAAGTGGCGAAGGGCGACGAGCCGGACAGCGCCGTGCCCTTCCTGCTGCTGGAGATCTCGCAACTGCTCCTGGCCGGGGGCAGGCTCGGCGCGCACGAGGACATCGTCCCGGAGGAGCGCTACGAGGTGGACACGGGCCCGGATCTGGAGGTCGACGAGCTGCGCGAGCGGTTCGCCGTACTGCTCGACCCGATCGACGTCTTCTCCGAGGTCTTCGACCCGTACGAGCCGCGCAAGGCGCCGGTGCCGTGCCGGATCTCCGACAACCTGGCGGACATCATCACGGACCTCGGACACGGACTGGCCCACTACCGCGGGGGCAGGACCACCGAGGCGCTGTGGTGGTGGCAGTTCTCGTACTTCTCCAACTGGGGCCCGACCGCTTCGGCGACGCTGCGCGCGCTCCAGTCCCTGGTCTCCCATGTCCGTCTCGACCAGCCGCTGCAGGAGCTGGACGGGCTGGACACGGACGAGGACCTGGCGGAGGACGACCTCGCCGAAGAGGCGGGGCGTGTCATGGCGCAGGAGATCGCGAAGCCGCTGGGGCTTCGCACGGCACGCTGAAGCGGCCCCCTCGGGGGACCTGCGAGACCTCATGCCCGGCCGGATCACGGCCGGGCATCGTCGTACCCGCGACCGGATTGCCGGGGACGCCGGAGTGAGGGATGCCACATTCCGGCGTGCCCGTACCCGCACCGGGAAGGAACGGTCTGGAGTGGCCAGGAGCGCCCCGCCCGCGAGAGCGTGGGACACACGCGGGTTATCGCTTCGTGAGCGGGACATCTCACGATGCGATACGCAGGGGGCGTTCCCGGCTTGCTCGTTAGACTGAGCCGACCGCAGTGATGACTGCGGCAGAGACCGAGCGAGGAGCGCACGTGGGCCTTGTCGTGCAGAAGTACGGAGGCTCCTCCGTTGCCGATGCCGAAGGCATCAAGCGCGTCGCCAAGCGGATCGTCGATGCCAAGAAGAACGGCCACCAGGTGGTCGTCGTGGTCTCGGCGATGGGCGACACGACGGACGAGTTGATCGATCTCGCCGAGCAGGTTTCCCCGATTCCTGCCGGGCGTGAATTCGACATGCTGCTGACCGCCGGAGAGCGGATCTCCATGGCCCTGCTGGCGATGGCGATCAAAAACCTGGGCCACGAGGCCCAGTCGTTCACGGGCAGCCAGGCCGGCGTCATCACCGACTCGGTCCACAACAAGGCGCGCATCATCGATGTCACGCCGGGCCGTATCCGCACGGCTCTCGACGAGGGCAACATCGCCATCGTCGCGGGCTTCCAGGGTGTGTCCCAGGACAAGAAGGACATCACCACCCTCGGTCGCGGCGGGTCCGACACGACCGCCGTCGCGCTGGCCGCGGCGCTGGACGCCGAGGTCTGTGAGATCTACACCGATGTCGACGGCGTCTTCACCGCCGACCCGCGGGTCGTGAAGAAGGCCCGCAAGATCGACTGGATCTCCTTCGAGGACATGCTGGAGCTCGCCAGCTCCGGCTCCAAGGTGCTGCTGCACCGCTGCGTCGAGTACGCACGCCGCTACAACATCCCGATCCACGTCCGCTCGTCCTTCTCGGGGCTGCAGGGCACCTGGGTCAGCAACGAACCGCACTCCGAGCAAGGAGCCCGCAAGGTGGAGCAGGCCATCATCTCCGGTGTCGCCCACGACACCTCCGAGGCGAAGATCACCGTCGTCGGCGTGCCGGACAAGCCGGGCGAGGCCGCCGCGATCTTCCGTGCCATCGCGGACAACGAGATCAACATCGACATGGTGGTCCAGAACGTCTCCGCCGCGTCCACCGGCCTTACCGACATCTCCTTCACCCTCCCCAAGACCGAGGGCCGCAAGGCGATCGACGCACTGGAGAAGACGAAGAGCGCCATCGGTTTTGAATCGCTGCGCTACGACGACCAGATCGCCAAGATCTCGCTGGTCGGCGCCGGGATGAAGACCAACCCCGGTGTCACCGCGTCGTTCTTCGAGGCCCTCTCGGACGCCGGTGTGAACATCGAGCTGATCTCGACCTCCGAGATCCGCATCTCGGTGGTCACGCGCGCGGACGACGTCAACGAGGCGGTACGCGCCGTCCACACCGCCTTCGGTCTCGACAGCGACTCCGACGAAGCGGTCGTCTACGGAGGCACCGGGCGGTGAGCCGCAAGCCGTCGCTGGCGGTCGTCGGTGCGACCGGGGCCGTCGGCGCGGTGATGCTCCAGATCCTGTCGCAGCACGCGGACGTCTGGGGCGAGATACGCCTGGTCGCGTCGTCGCGTTCGGTCGGCCGCAAGCTGGCCGTGCGCGGCGAGGAGACCGAGGTCGTCGCGCTCTGCGAGGAAGCGCTGACGGGCATCGACGTGGCGCTGTTCCTGGTGCCGTCCGACGTGGCCGCCCGATGGGCGCCCATCGCCGTCGCCAAGGGCGCGGTGGTGGTGGACAATTCGGCCGCGTTCCGGATGGACCCGGACGTTCCCCTCGTCGTCCCCGAGATCAATCCGCATGCGCTGCGCGTGCGTCCGCGCGGCATCGTGGCGAGCCCCGGCTGCACCACCCTGGCGATGATCGTCACGGTCGGCGCGCTCCACGCCGAGTTCGGTGTGGACGAACTGGTCGTCACGGCCTTCCAGGCGGTCAGCGGCGCGGGGCAGGGCGGGGTCGACGCGCTGCGCACCCAGCTCGCGCTGGTCGCGGGCACGGAGCTGGGCACCAGTCCCGGTGATGTGCGCCGGGCCGTCGGCGACGGCACCGGCCCCTTCCCCGGGCCCATGGCGCTCAATGTGGTGCCGTGGGCGGGGGAGCTCGCCGAGTACGGCTGGTCGTCGGAGGAACAGGCGATCCGGGCCGAGACCCGCAAGATCCTCGGTCTGCCCGAACTCAGGGTCTCCGCGACCTGTGTACGGGTGCCGGTCGTCACCGCGCACTCCGTCTCCCTGCACGTCCGCTTCGAGCGCGAGGTGGGCGTCGACCGGGCTCACGAGATCCTGGCGACCGCGCCCGGGGTGGTGCTCTTCGACGACCCCGCGGCGGGCGAGTTCCCCACGCCCGCCGATGTCGTGGGTACCGATCCGACCTGGGTGGGGCGGGTCCGGCGGGCCATGGACGACGACCGTGCGCTCGAACTCTTCGTATGCGGGGACAATCTCCGCAAAGGTGCCGCACTGAACACCGCTCAGATCGCCGAGGCCATCGCCCGCACCCTCGCCGGAACGGACGCGGGGCGCGAGGCCGCACCGGCTGCCGGCGACCGTCCCGGGCTTGCCGAAGGGTTCGAAGGGGCCGTCGTGGGGGAGTGCTGAACCACCCCGCCCTCAGGCCTTTGTAGGATCTGTGAACGCCCTGTGGTCAAGTCGGGCAGCAAGTTGCTTGCATGTGCCACTTGAACTGGGGTCCTGGCATGTTCGACGATGCTTTCCTGCCAGTCCGGAACCGGGGGTCGGTCGGGGAACGTCTTTGCGGTCGCCCTTTCACGGTGCCGCGTTGTATGGGGCATTGGGGAAGAGCGAGTACGCATGAGGGCATACGGTGCATCGTCGGGTGCGGTGCGGTGCGCGTACAACCCTGACGGGGGGAAGCGTGTCCAACAGGCGTGGCAGAGGTACTCGACATCACAGCGGTGGTCCCGGTCCGCGGCGGCACGGCCTTGTTCCCGTCCGCCCGCGCCGTCGGCATGGCACCGGCTCCCGGAGCAACCGTGCAACCGCTCCGGCGGCCCCGTGCCGTCGGCGGCATGCCGGTGATCGCCCCGATGCCTGCCGCGCGTCCCACCCGCATGCCGTCCCAGCGCGAGGACGCTGACGAGACGATGGCTGCGGGCACCACCGTCGATCACCTCACCGAGACCTACCGCGCCCACTACCGCTCTCTGCTGGGCCTCGCGGCGCTGCTGCTCGACGACACCGCGTCGTGCGAGGACGTGGTCCAGGAGGCCTTCATCCGCGTCCACTCGGCGCGCAACCGGGTCCGGGACCCGCAGAAGACCCTGGCGTATCTCCGGCAGACCGTGGTGAATCTGTCCCGCTCCGCGCTGCGCCGCCGGATCCTCGGGCTGAAGCTGCTCACCAAGCCGATGCCGGACATGGCGAGCGCCGAGGAGGGGGCGTACGACCAGCTGGAGCGCGACGCGTTGATCAAGGCGATGCGCGGGCTGCAGCGGCGCCAGCGGGAGGTCCTCGTCCTGCGGTACTTCGCGGACATGACCGAGGCCCAGGTCGCCGAGACGCTGGGCATATCCCTGGGATCGGTGAAGGCGTACGGCTCGCGCGGCATCGCCGCGCTGCGAGTCGCCATGGGAGCCTCGGCATGAACGGGCGCCGGCACGAGAGGGAACACGGGCGGGAACACGAGCCCGGACACGATCGTGAGCGGGAAACTGAGCAGTACGGGCCGGACGGGCCGTTGAACGACCGGACTGGGAACGACATTGTGAACCACGGGCCACAGCACCATCTGCACCACGGGCCTGACGACGACACACCCGCGGACGGGCCCGGCTCTCATGCCCGGACCCCTTCGGGCGGCGGCACGCTCGGCAGCGGCGCCTCCCGCGGTGAACGACCCGGTGGTGACGGATCCGACGACGACGACGTGTTCGGCCTCGACGAACCGGCGCTGCGGCAGCTGCTGCAGAGCGCGGTGGGGGACCTCGCGCCCTCGGACGGGGCGCTGGACCGTCTGCGCCAGGCGGTGCCCGCACGACGCGCCCGCAAGCGCCAGGCGGTCGTCGGCGTGGCGGCATCGGTGGTCCTCCTGGGCGCCGCGGTACCCGCCTTCGTCCATGTCGCCGAATCCGGCGGCCTGTCCCCGGCCAAGCCCGTCAACGCGGGGCACGGCGAGCAGGCCCAGGGCGGCACCGGTTCCGCACACGGTGAGAACGGCGGCGAGTCCGGACCCGACGGCTCGGGCCACGGACGCAAGCAGGATGTCCCGGGCACGCCCGACGGAAGCCGTGCGGCGGACGAGGCCGGCGGCGCGCCGGCCGTGCCGGCCCCGGGCGCCAAGGTCATTCCCCGGGAGAGCATCCCGCCCGCGACGCCCACCTGCGAGTCCTCGCAGCTCGGTGTGAACCGGACGGAGGTCGGCGCACCCGACGCCGAGGGCAAGGTGTACGGCCTGGTGCGCGTCGCCAATGTCTCGGGCACCGGATGTGCGATCACCGCTGACGGCACGGTCGCCTTCCAGGCGTCGGGCGCCGCGGATGCCTCGAAGATCAGTGTGATGGCGCACAAGGCGGGCGACCCGGCGACCGGACTGCCCGATCCGGGTGCCGAACCCGTCGCCCTGCTGCTGGAGCCGACGGCGTCGTACGAGGTGAAGTTCGCCTTCGTGCCTTCGAGTACCTGCTCCACATCGGGTGCCTCGCCCGATCCGACGCCCACGGAGGGTGGCGCTTCGGGGACGACGGACAGCTCGGGAGCGGGCGCCCAGCCGCAGCTCTCGTCCGCCGACGGCCCGGTGGACGGCAGCATCACGGTCTCGCACGTCCCCGCCGCGGGTGGCCCCTCGGCCGAGGCCGCGATCCCGAACGCCTGCGCCGGCACGATTTACCACACGGGCGTCATCACCGCCCCGTAGCGCAGGTCGCAGACACAGCGCCGGGCCGGATGACGCAGGGCCGGCGGGTCAGGCCGCCGGGCCGGGCCGGGAGCTCAGGGGGTGAGGCGCGCCCGGGCCTCACGGTGTGGGGTCGAGCCCCAGGGCCGCGTCCTTCGCCGCCTCCGCCTCGCGCCGGACGAAGCGGAACCACATGAACACCACGAAGCCGGCGAAGGCGAACCACTCCAGGGTGTAGCCGAGGTTCTGGAACGCCTTCAGGTCGAGCTCGCTGCCCTGCGGCGCGGCCGCGGGCACGGGCTTCAGACCGTCCGGCGCGGCGGTGAGGGTGATCCAGGCGTCATAGACCTGGTCCGGCACCAGATTGACCAGCGCCGCGGCACTGATCATGCCCACCTGGCCGGGCGGCAGGCCGCCCGCGGTGTTCACCCCGTCCGTGCCCGGTGTCTCCGACGCCTGGAGCGCACCGACGACCGTCACCTCACCGGAGGGCACGGCGGGCGCCTTCGCCCCGGTGGGCAGCCATCCCCGGACGACCGGCACCGCCTTGCCACTTCCGGTGCGCAGAAGGGTCAGCACATACGCGCCGCGCTTCCCGTCCAGTTCCCGGTCCGGGACGAGGAACTGCGCCCCGTACCGCCCCGTCGCCGTCGCCGCACGGCCCGAGGTCTCCGTGTCGACGGGCAGAAGCTCGGCGAGCGGTACGGGCTTGCGCGTGCCCGGGTCAGGCCGCTGCTGTGCGGCCTGATGGGTGTTGACGCGGTCCTCGAACCGGCCGAGCTGCCAGGTCCCCATGAAGATGCAGAAGGGGATGCTCAGCAGCACGAAGACATTGATCCCCAACCAGCGGGGCGACAGCAGGAACCGGTACACCCCTCCACGGTACGGAACGCCCCGCTTTCCTCCTTCCCCGGGGCCCGCTGCCGGCGACTTCGCCGGCCTGGTGCCGGCAGCCCTCGACGGGACCGGCCCCGGGGAGGCAGCCGCGCCGAACCGATCCGCCGGACCGATCCGCCGGACCATCCGCCGTGCGGCCCGCCGCGCGCCCCGCCGCCCCCCGTCTCAGTGGCCTTGTGCGTGTTCCTCACGGCCCTCGGCTGCACCGGGCATCCCCAGATGCCTGGCCGCGAAGTCCAGCTCGAGCCGCACCTGCTTGATCCGCTCCTCCACCACCAGCGATCCGTGCCCCGCGTCGTACCGGTACACCTCGTGGACCGCGCCTCTGGCCGCCAGCCTGTCCACGAAGTTCTCGACCTGGCGTATGGGGCAGCGGGGGTCGTTGACCCCGGCGGAGATATAGACCGGCGCCCTGACCGCGTCCACGTACGTCAGCGGCGAAGAGGCCTCGTACCGCTCGGGGACCTCCTCCGGCGTCCCGCCCATCAGCGTGCGGTCCATCGCCTTCAGGGCCTCCATCTCGTCCTTGTAGGCCGTGACGTAGTCCGCGACCGGCACCGCGGCGAGCCCCAGTGCCCAGGCGTCCGGCTGCGTCCCCAGGCCCAGCAGTGTGAGGTAGCCGCCCCACGATCCGCCCGCGAGCACCAGCCTCGCCGGATCGGCCAGTCCCGACTCCACGGCCCACTCGCGGACCGCGGCGATGTCCTCGAGCTCGATCAGACCGACCCGGTGCCTGAGCGCGTCCGTCCACTCGCGCCCGTATCCGGTCGAGCCCCGGTAGTTCACCCGGATCACCGCATAACCGTGGTCGACCCAGGCCGCGGGTCCGGCCGCGAAGGCGTCGCTGTCGTGCCAGGTCGGACCGCCGTGGATCTCGAAGACCGTCGGGAAGGGCCCTGTGCCGGACGGTCGCTGCACCAGCGCGTGGACCCGCCCGCCCGGACCGTCCACCCAGACGTCCTCGACCTTCACCGAACCGGGGGCCTTCATCCCCGGAGGGTCCAGCACCTCACGGCCCGCCGTGGAGCGCAGCCCCGGCGGATGCGCGGCGGAGGACCACATGTACTCCACCGACCCGTCGGGCCTGGCCGTCGCACCCGAGACCGTCCCCGGCGGCGTCTCCACCCGGCTCAGCTCATGGGTGACCGGGTCGAAGCGCCACAGCTCGCTGCGCGCCTCGAAGCTGTGCCCGATCAGCAGGGCCGATCCGTCCGGATACCACTCGGCGCTCACATCGCCGGGCAGCTCGATCGCCAGGTCCGTCTCCTCGCCCGACACGACGTCCCACAGCATCGGCTCCCAGCGTCCGCGCCGCTGATGGCAGACGAGCAGCCGGGTGTCCCCGTCCACCGGTGAGAAACCGAGCACTTCGAGGCCGAGCTCCACCGAGCCGTTCTCCGTGTCGTCGAGCTCCGCCACCGTCGTGCAGCCCGCACCGCCTTCGGCGTGGGAACTGCCCCCGATCCGGACCACGCGCAGCGACGGGTGCATGGCGTCACCGTGCTCCGTGTGCTCTATCGCGAGCAGCGTCCCGTCCCGCGAGAGATCGCCGACCCCCGCCGACTCACGGTGCCGGTAGATCTCGACGGGCTCAGCCCCGGGCCGTACGAGATGGACCGTGGTCCCGTCCTCGTCCGTCGAGCGGCCCACCACCGCCGTGCCGTCCCTGCCGAGCGCCAGCCCGGCCGAGTAGGAGGCCGCGAGCCCGGGCGCGGCCGGCTCGTCGGCGCCGCCGCGGAAGGGCTGCCGCATCCACACCCCGAACTCGTCACCGTCCCGGTCCGAGAACCACCAGATCCACTCGCCGTCCGGCGTGAGCACACCGTCCGTCGTCCCGTTCGGCCGGTCGGTGACCTGGCGCCGCTCTCCGCTCGTCCGGTCCCACGCGTACAGCTCGTAGGTCCCCGTGGCGTTCGACACGAAGAGCGAGCGGGCCGGGGCGTCCTCCGCCCAGTCGGGCAGGGAGACGCGCGGTGCGCGAAAGCGCTGCTCCCAGGTGGGTATGGCCGGTTCGGACAACGGATCGGCCGCCCGGCCGACGGGCTGCCCGGAAGGCAGCGCGGACTCGGTGATCTCAGTCATGCCCCCCATTCTGCGCCGGACCGCCCACATTCCGGCGAGGCCGTCCGCAGCCTGTGGAAAACCTGCGCTCCGGACGCCTCCGCAGCAGGTGGGCGCGGTGCCGCGCCCATCCGGCCACTCGCGATCACCACGGGGTTCACCGCGGCGGCTCTGGGCACGTGCCCCTTCGGACGTGGACGGTCCGCGACCACTGGAAGGTTGGAGACGGCATGACCCTGCTGCTCGGCGCGCGGGAACTGGACGGGCTGCTCGGCGTGGAGCCGTCTCTCAGGACCCTTCGCGACGGGTTCCTCGGCGGCGCGGGCGCGGGCGGCGAGGCCCGGCGCGTGCGCCAGGAACTGCCGGCACCCGGCACGGCCATGGTGCTGCTCCCGGGTCTTCTGCCCGGAGTCCCCGCGTACACGGTCAAGGTGAACGCGAAGTACCCCGGTGCGCAGCCGGCGATCTCCGGCATCATCTGTCTGCAGGATCTGCACGACGGACGGCTGCTGGGCGTCCTCGACTCCTCGTGGGTGACCGCATGGCGGACGGGCCTCTCCGCCGCCCTCGGGATCCACCACCTCGCTCGCAGTCCGCTGCGCACCCTGGGTGTCATCGGTGCCGGCGTCCAGGCGAGGACGACCGTGCGCGGCCTGAGGGCACTGCGCGACGTCCCCCAGGCCGTCATCCACGACAGCGTCGCCGAGCGTGCCCACCGGCTCGCCGCGGCATGGCAACGCGCCGGAATCCACTGCCAGGTGGCCGACAGCCCGCGGGACGTCGCCGCGCTCAGCGACGCGTTGCTGATCGCCACCTGGGCACGCGAGCCCCTGCTGTACCTCGACGACATCCGGCCCGGTGTGCACATCACCTCGCTCGGCGCGGACGAACCGGGCAAGCAGGAGCTCGATCCCGAACTGCTGCGCCACGCACGGCTCTTCGTGGACGACGTGCACCTGTCCCTGTCGTCGGGGGTGCTCGGCAGCGCCGGTCTCGAAGCCGGCGGTGTCGCGGGCACGCTGGCCGATGTCCTCGCCGACCGGGTCACCGGGTGCGTCGCGCAGGACGCGGACGTGACCGTCTACAGCCCCGTCGGTCTGCCCTGGCAGGATCTGGCCGTCTGCTGGGACGCGTACCGCAGCGCCCGTGACCGGCGGGACACCCCGCGGTTCCGGTTCCAGGGCCCGCCCGCCGAGACGTTCGCCGGCGCCAGGACACAGGCCCCGTGACCGCCGCCGGCCCGACGGCGGTCGGCCCGGTCGTGCCCGACCGCTGCCCGTGGTGGCCTGCCGTCGGCCGCAGGCCCCGGAAAACCTGTGGAAGGACGAGAAGCCCGGTTCGATACGATGCCAGAGGCCGGCGGCGCACCAGTTCGTCACCCTGTGTGATGCGTCCGGGCGACCCGAATGATCGTGTCGGCCGCAGCTTCCCCGCCTGGCCCGCCGTGGCCACCCGCCACCGGCGCCGTACGTACGGAATGGAGCATCCGAGGATGGCTCGACACCTGGTAACCAGCGCGCTTCCCTACATCAACGGGATCAAGCACCTGGGCAACATGGTCGGGTCGATGCTCCCGGCGGACGTGTACGCCCGGTACCTCCGCCAGCGCGGTCACGACGTCCTCTACATCTGCGCCACCGACGAGCACGGCACTCCGGCCGAGCTGGCCGCCAAGGAAGCCGGGCTTTCCGTCGCCGAGTTCTGCGCGCAGGCGCATGACGCGCAGAAGGCCGTGTACGACGGCTTCGAGCTGTCCTTCGACTACTTCGGGCGCAGTTCCTCGCGGCAGAACGTGGAGATCACCCAGCACTTCGCGCGCAAGCTCGCCGAGAACGGCTTCATCGAGGAGCGCGCCGTCCGCCAGGTGTACTCACCGGTCGACGGCCGTTTCCTCCCGGACCGTTATGTGGAGGGCACCTGTCCGCACTGCGGATACGACAAGGCCCGCGGTGACCAGTGCGAGAACTGCACCCGGGTGCTCGACCCGACCGACCTGATCGGTCCGCGCTCCGCGATCAGCGGCTCCACGGAGCTCGAGGTCCGCGAGACCAAGCATCTCTTCCTGCTGCAGTCCAAGCTGCAGCACGAGGTCGAGGCGTGGATCGACGCGGTCGGTGGCGAGTGGCCGCAGCTGTCCTCGTCCATCGCGCGCAAGTGGCTGACCGAGGGACTGCACGACCGCGCGATCACCCGCGATCTGGACTGGGGTGTTCCGGTCCCGGCCGACACCTGGCCGGACCTCGCCGCCGAGGGCAAGGTCTTCTACGTCTGGTTCGACGCCCCGATCGAGTACATCGGTGCGACGAAGGAGTGGGCGGACGCGGCCGCGGACGGCGACAGGCGCGACTGGAAGTCGTGGTGGTACGAGGCCGACGACACCGTCCGCTACACCCAGTTCATGGCCAAGGACAACGTCCCCTTCCACACCGTGATGTTCCCGGCCACCGAGCTCGGTGTGCGTGAGCCGTGGAAGAAGGTCGACCTCGTCAAGGGCTTCAACTGGCTGACGTACTACGGCGGCAAGTTCTCCACGTCCCAGAAGCGCGGTGTGTTCACGGACGCGGCCCTGGAGATCCTGCCCGCCGACTACTGGCGCTACTTCCTGATCGCCAACGCCCCCGAGTCCGACGACTCCTCGTTCACCTGGGAGCACTTCACCGCCACGGTCAACAAGGACCTGGCCGACACCCTCGGCAACTTCGTCAACCGTGTGCTGTCCTTCTCCCGCAAGAGGTTCGGCGACGAGGTCCCCGCGGGACACACGGCCGGTGAGGCCGAATCCAGGCTGGGCGAGGAGGTCGCACGGCTGCTCGCCGACTACGAGGAGCAGATGGAGGCCCTGCAGTTCCGCAAGGCCGCCGCGGCGCTGCGGGCCCTGTGGTCCGCGGGCAACTCCTACCTGGAGGAGAAGGCCCCCTGGCTGGAGATCAAGACCGACCCGGACGGCGCCGCGCTCACCCTGCGCACCGCGATGAACCTGATCCATCTCTACGCGGTCGTCTCCGAGCCGTTCATCCCGGCGACGGCGGCCGCGATGCGGGGAGCCTTCGCCCTCGCGGACGACACCGCGAGCTGGGTGACCGCCGGGCAGGCAGCGGCCCTGGACGCCGTTCCGGCCGGGACCGCGTTCACCGTCCCGCCGGTCCTCTTCGCGAAGATCACGGAGGAGGACCTCGAGTCCTACCGCGACCGGTTCGGCGGCGCCGAGCCCGTCTGACCGCGCTGCCGCCCGGCTCCCACCGGGCAGCACACGGCGGGAACGGCCGACCGGTTACGGGTTCCGGCGGCCGCCCACGGCCCGGGACTACATCCAGCCCGCCCGTCGTGCGGCGAGGACGGCGTCCGCCTCGGCGGCATCGGCCTTGGCGTTCAACTCCTCGTTCTTGCCCATGCCTTGGTGCCCGGCAGCGTCCGCGGCCGCCCGGGACGCCATGAGGGCGGCCTGAAGTGCGGTACGGGAGAGTTCGTCGTCACCGCCGCGGGACTGGGCCAGCTGTGCGGCGAGCGCCCCGGCGGCAGCGGCGTTCCTCGCGCACCGTGCGTCGCCGGCAGGGTCGCGGGGACTCCCGGCGAGCGCGGCGACACCCTGAGCCGAAAGGCGTACCGCGCTGGCGACCTTCGCGGCGGGACTCCTCGGCACGGGCTCGGCCTCGAACTCCCCGATGCCGGCGGAGCGGCAGATGGCCGTGGCCCGGTCGACGGCACTTTGGGCACGGGCAGCGTGTGCCTGCCTGAGGTCCCTCTCGCCGGTGCCGCCGGCCGCATCCTGGAGCAGGATCGACCGGGGCAGCGAGGTGCTCCGCTGCTCGGCGCTGTCGGGCTGACTCATGGCCATCTCCTCGTCGTCCAGGGTGTCGGACGCCGGGCAGGGTGACACGCCGGGCGTCAACAAGCCAGAGTCACCACCGACTTGCTGCGAGGACGGGTTCCCCGGAGATCAACCGGCGTTGTTGCCGTCCCGGCGGGCAGGAGGTAACAGGAGATCACGCTCGGGATGGAGTTCGCCGGTGACGCTGCCGTCGACTCCGAGGTCTTTGCGGGCCTGTTCATGGAACTGGTTGATCGCGCGGAACACGGCCCGGTTCCTGTTCCGCCAGTCGGGCAGCGTCCCGTCGACCTTGCCCTGGGCCTGCCAGTCGACCTCGAGGGCGATGGCGTTGAGCTCGTGCGCGGCCTCGACCACGTCATCGCCGCCGAGCAGCATGATCCGCTCGAAGGCGCGCCCCCGCACCCGTCCGGCTTCGGACATCTCCGCGAGCATCTCGGCCTCGCTCTTCTGGCTGGGCCGAAGGCCCTCCCGGTCCTCGTAGAGCTGCACGGCCAGAAAGATGCAGGTGCGCACGCTGTCGACGTAACCCTCGTAGGCCTCGAGCTTCTTCGAGTCCCAGCGGGTCACCAACTCGTGCTTCTTGCGCTGCCGTTCCATCGTGAAGTTGGTGAGATGCGTCGACAACGCGCCCAGCAACACGGCTGCGACCGTCACCAACTGCTCGGTGGCTCCCACGTCGTCCCCCCGACACGGCTCGCTTCATCCGGATGTCTTGATGATCTTAAGAAGGGGCCGTGGCGTGACATACCTGGGAGGGAAGAACGGCTGAAACATGCGGCTGTCCTGGGCTGTTTGCCCTGTTCAAGACCGAAGAAGGAGCCGGCGACGGGCGTGGCGACCCATCAGTTTCGGCCGTGCGGTCACAGGAACAGGCCCAGGCCGTGATCGAGGGACCAGGTCTGCCAGCTCATGGCGAACAGGCCGACGGCCGAGATCAGCGCCATCATCAGGTTCTGCCCCTGCTCGCCCCAGTCGTGGATCATGAGCACGAGATAGACCAGGTTGAGCAGGAGTCCCCCCACGAGGGCTATCGGCGTCAGCAGGCCGAGTACGAGCCCCAGGCCGAGGGCCAGCTCGGCGTACGCGACGACATACGCCATGAGCCGCGGCCTCGGCTGGACCACGGTGGCGAAGCCCTTGCCGACGAAGCTCCAGCGGTGCTTCTGTGCGATCCCGGCGGCCCAGGTGATGCCGCCACCGGCGAACCAGTCCTTCTTGTCCTTGTGGCGCCAGCTCTCCAGCCACCACAGGCCCAGGCCGATCCGGAGGACCGCGGCCCATTCCGCTCCAGTGAGCCAGATCGTCTGCATCAAGCGCCCCTTTCTCGCACACCAGATCTGATGGTTCGTCAGTTCAGCCCAGCGCCGCCGTTCCCGCAAGGGGTACGGCGCACGTCGCCCTTGCGACGGACGGAGGGCGGCCATAATCTGAATCTGATGGATCGTCAGATTCAGGACCGAAGACATCGAAGACACAGGACGGCAGGGGGCAGGCGACGTGACCACCGATGAGAGCGCCACCATGGACGTGCCCAGGGTCATCAGCGTGGATGACCACGTCATCGAGCCCGCGCACCTCTTCGAGACCTGGCTTCCGGGCAAGTACCGCGACAGGGGGCCCAAGCCGTTCACCGCCGGTATCGGCGACCTGCAGTACATCGGCGGGAAGTACCGGTTCACCACGGACCCGGACGGACAGCTCACGGACTGGTGGGAGTACGAGGGGGAGATCTTCCCGTACAAGCGGATCATCGCCGCCGTCGGCTTCTCGCGCGACGAGATGACGCTCGACGGCATCACACGCGAGCAGATGCGCCGCGGCTGCTGGGACCCGAAGGCCCGCGTCGAGGACATGGAGCTCAACCATGTGGAGGCCTCGCTCTGCTTCCCCACCTTCCCGCGGTTCTGCGGGCAGACCTTCGCCGAGGCCAAGGACAAGGAGGTCGGGCTCGCCTGCGTCCGGGCCTACAACGACTGGATGGTGGAGGAGTGGTGCGGGGACAGCGGCGGCAGGCTGATCCCGCTCTGCCTGATCCCCCTGTGGGACATCGATCTCGCGGTCGCGGAGATCAGGCGGAACGCCGCCCGAGGAGTGCGCGCGGTCACGTTCAGCGAGATCCCGACCTATCTGGGGCTGCCGTCGATCCACTCCGGCTACTGGGACCCGTTCTTCGCGGCGTGCGAGGAGACCGGCACGGTCGTGAACATGCACATCGGCTCGTCCTCGCAGATGCCGGCGGCGTCACCGGACGCGCCCCCGGCCGTACAGGCCTCGCTGAGCTTCAACAACGCGATGGCGTCGATGATGGACTTCCTCTTCTCCGGTGTGCTGGTGAAGTTCCCGCACCTGAAACTGGCGTACAGCGAGGGGCAGATGGGCTGGATCCCGTACGCCCTGGAGCGCGCCGACGACGTCTGGGAGGAGCACCGGGCGTGGGGCGGGGTCAAGGACCTGATCCCGGAGCCGCCGTCGACCTACTACTACCGCCAGATCTTCTGCTGCTTCTTCCGTGACAAGCACGGGATCGAGGCGATCGAGACCGTGGGCGTGAACAACGCCACCTTCGAGACCGACTACCCCCACGTCGACTCGACGTGGCCCCACACCAGGCAGGTGGCGGCGGAGCATGTGGCCGGGCTCCCCGAGGACGTCACGTACAAGATCCTGCGCGGCAACGCCATCCGGATGCTGGACCTCCCGTTCGACGGCGACCGGGCGCACACGACATAGGGGGTTTCTGATGGTTCTCCGTGGAGGAAGGAGCGGCGTCCGGTGCGTGCTCTCGGGGTGCCGGCCGGGAGCCCTCGTACTGGATGTACTTGGGCTTTCGGCCGGTGCGGCGAGTGGGGGTACCTCCCACGCCGTAAGGCCGTGGGGGCGTGCTGGGCGTCGCGACGCCGCGGAGATCCGTCAGAAGCCCCCTAGACCGGGCGCGGACGACTCGGGCCTGGCGCATACGACGTGGGCCTGGCGGCGGCCACCGGCAGCGACGGGTCTACGTTGACCCCAGCACCATCGTGCGTCGCAAGCCGAGTGGAGAGGCGATCCGATGATCCCCGCAGGCCGCCAGGAGGCCTTGACCAGCGTCGGCCGCTGGTACGTCCGTCATGCTCCGGGGACGCTCGGCAAGGCCCCACTGGCGGCGAGGCTGAACCCGCTGCTCCGCGATCGTCCCCGCAGGCTCACGGCACGTACCCGCTTCGGTGCCGCGTTCTCGGTCGATACGCAGGACATCATCCAGCGCTATCTGTATCTGTTCGGGGTGTGGGAGCCCCATATGACGACCTGGCTGCGGCGCAGGCTGCGTCCAGGGGACACGTTCGTCGACGTCGGAGCCAACATCGGGTACTTCAGCGTTCTGGCTTCGCGGCTCGTGGGCGCCGGCGGGCGGGTCGTCGCCGTCGAGGCGTCGCCCGCGTTCCACCGCACCCTGGTGCGGCATGCCGGCGCGAACGGCTGCGACAACATCCGTGCGCTGAACACAGCGGTCTCCGACGGCCACACGACGCTCACGTTCGTCCAGGCCAGCTCCAAGAACCTCGGCGCCACCAGCATCGTCCCGTACGACGGTCCGGCCGAGGCCACGTTCACCGTCGAAGCCCAGCCCCTACCGGAGGTGCTGACGCCCGAGGAGATCGCCGCGGCCCGGGTGATCAAAATCGATGTCGAGGGCGCCGAAGGTGCCGTCGTCCGCGGGCTCGCACCCCTGCTCGGCACGCTCCGGCCGGACGCGGAGATCACCGTCGAAGTCACCCCCGACCGCATGGAGCAGATCGGGGACTCGGCGGACGAGCTCCTGGAGACGATGAGGGCCCATGGGTTCCACGCGTACCGGCTCGTCAACGACTATGCGCCCGACAGCTATCCGGGCGCGGTCCGGTCGCCCCGCGCACCCGTCCGTTGGCGGGGGAAGATCACCGGCGAGAGCGATGTGATCTTCTCCCGGACCGACGCCGAGACACTGCCCTGACAGGGGCCGCCGCGGCGGGCTTCCCGGATCGGCTCGAGGTTCTGTCCGGGCGATCTTTGAGGACCAGCCCGCGGCGTCAGATGCGGTGCATCGCAAGGCGATGGGGGTACCCCCGGCCGGAGGCTGGGGGAGATCGTCCCCGTACTGGGCGTACTCGGACGACTCCGACAACGCAGCGAGGCGCCGCAGCTGTCGTCGCGGGCCCGAGAAGGTTGCCCGGACAGGACCTAGGCGGTCGGCGAGGCCGCCGCCCGCCCGCTCTCCGGGAGGCCCTGCACCACGTTCCGTCAGCCGGCGACCGGGTAGCGCCAGTCGAGGTTCGCCAGCTGCCGTGCCCTGGCTTCCACGACCGCCATACGAGCGGCGCGGTCAGCGGTGTCGGTGTGTGCTGCCTGCCCCGTCGCCTGCCCGGGCCACTTCCGGTAGAGGAGGCCCACCTCGGGTGAGAACCACCCGCGGCTGGTCGCGTTGAGTGCGAGCAGGAGGCCGGTGTCCTCCGAGGCCGGAAGAGCCATCCAGCCGCCGAGGGCGACGAGCAGTTCACGTCGGACGAAGAGGGTGGCCGGATGGACCTGCGCCCGGTAGTCGTTCGCCTTCCAGTAGTCGAGCACGGCACCGCGCTCGATCGGCCCCGGTTCGGGGTCGCCGGGGAAGCCCTTGGTCGAACCGTCCGGCAGCAGATCGAGTACGCGTGACGTCGTCCAGCCGATCGTCGGGTCCCCTTCGAGCGCCGCCAGGTCACGCGCGAGCGCACCGGGCGGCAGCTGGTCGTCGGCGTCCAGGACCTTGATGTACGCGCCGTCCGCGTGCGCCAGGGCGATGGTCCGGGCGACCCCGGGCCCTCCGGACCTGCCCTGGTGGAAGGTCACCCGCGGGTCGTCCGGGATATGCGGAGCGACGTCGTCGCCCTTGCCGTCCTCCTGGATGAGCCAGTGCCAGTCCCAGTCGTCGGGGAGCTCCTGTTCGCAGAGCGACTTGTAGGCGTCCGTGAGGAACTGGGCGGAGGGGGCATGTACCGCGGTGACGATGATGATGCGCCGGCGCACGGCGGTCACCACCTTTCCAGGGGAGTGGTGAAGTGCATTTCCGTGCGGTCGCCCGGCAGTGTGACGTCGGAGATCTCCACCGGGCGGTCGTCCAGGTCGTACGACGTCTTGCGGAGGATCAGAACCGCCGTTCCGGGCGGCAGTTCGAGTTCCTCCGCCTCTTCCGGTGTCGGCGGCCGGGCGGTGACCACTTCCTCGATACGGTCCAGCTCGATGCCGACGGTGCTGAGCTGGTTCTGCGTACCACCGGGCCAGGGCTCGTTGCTCTCGTCCAGGAGGTCGGGGTTGCCTGCCACCACGTCACGGACGAGATAGGACGTCACCAGGGCGAAGGGGGCGCTTTCGGCGGAATACCGGGTGCGGTAGACGCGCTCGACGAGGGCCGTTCCCTCGGGCACACCGAAGGCCTCCGCGATGTCCCTGTCGGCCTTGACCTCGTGGTACGAGGCGTGGAAGACGAGGTCGCCGACATCCAGGCCGGTGTCGTGCTCGGTCGCTCCGGTCTGCAGCCGCAGGTCCTCGGGTTCCCGCGCCCGGTTCTTCTCCCACTGGTGCCGGACATTGGAGCGCAGGACCTTGGTCCGTGGGGTGCGGACGAAGTTCCCACGACCGTGCTGCTTGTCGATCAGGCCCTCGTCCCGCAGCACCCGCAGTGCCTCGCGTACGGTCGGCAGGCTCTTGCGGTACTGCTCGGCCAGTTTGTCCTCCGGGGTGAGGCGCTGGCCCGGCTTCAGCCGCCCGCTGCGGATGGATTGACGGATGTCGTCCGCGATCCGCTCGTACGCCTTGGCCACGCGTGCTCACCGTCCCGATCTACGCCGCGCTCAGCATACGACTCCTCATGAGGTCATGACGACTGAAGGAGGTCTGCGTCGTGTCCGGAGAGGGGTCGCCGGCCGGAGACTTCCGGGCTGTGTCCGACGGGATGCCCGAGCGGCGGACATGCCGGGGCCGTTGGCAAATGGCGGTGATTCATTGGCGAGAGGGGAAAGGGGCCGGCAATTCCGGTGCCCGTACCGAGTGAGTTCGCTGCGGCGACCCGGCGCCCATGATGTCCGGGCAGGACGTGGAAGTGCCCGGTCGCTGGCGACGGGGGATGCGCCAGCGACCGGGCTACGACCAAGCCTAACAAAGGCTGATTGTGGAATGGGAGCCAACTCCGCTGTTGTGACGTGGAGTTGTGATCGGACTCACTTGACGTCGGCCACAGGAGTGAAAACACACCGCAGCGTGTCGCGCCTGTGCCCGTTCCCGGGCCCGCGCTCCGCCACCTGCCTTTACCGGCCGCACTGAGGCTCGTACGAGAGGCGGGGCAGATACTCGCGCCATTTCTCCGGCGTCAGAACGCCCCGAGTGGTCGAGCAAATACGCCGGACGGCCTCGTCGGCGTCCAGGTTCCACAGCCGGACGGTATCGGTGCCGCTGGATACCCCGAGCATATGGTTTCGGGGGCTGAACGACAGGAAGTTGCCCGTCTTGGCGTTGGGGCTCATCGACTGCCCGATGGGATCGGCGCCGGACGGGTCGGTGACGTTCCAGAGCCGCACCGTGTTGTCGTTGCCGCCGCTCGCCAGGGTGCGGCCGTCCTCGCTGAACGTCAGAGACACCAACGCTTCGGTGTGGCCGGTGAGGGGGGAGCCCAGCCGGGACCCATCGGAAGGGTCGGCGACGTTCCACAGCCGGACCGTGTTGTCGTCGCTGCCGCTCGCCAGCGTGCGTCCGTCGGGACTGTAGGCGAGGGCGTTGACGGGACCGAGGTGCCCCGTGAGCGTGACGCCGGGCCGTGCGGCACGGCGCGGGTCGCCGACGTCCCACAGCCGGACGGTGTCGTCCGCGCCGCCACTGGCGAGGGTACGGGCATCGGGGCTGAAGACCAGCGCGTTGACATAGCCCTTGTGCCCGGCGAGCGGCGCACCCAGCGGGAGGAGGTGGGCCGGGTCGCGGACGTCCCACAACTGAATGGTGCGGTCGTCATGGGCGGTTGCCAGCTTGTGCCCGTCCGGACTGAACGCGAGCGCGCCCGGGCCCGCGAAGCGCGTCCGCAGCGCGATGGGCGGTCCGTAGGGCAGGGGCCGCATGGGGTCGGCGACGTTCCACAGCTGCACCGCGCGGCTTCCCGTCAGAACCGCGAGGGTGCGGCCGTCGGGCGAGAACACCAGCGCACGCACGTCACCCTGCCCGGGCCTGAACGGTCTGCCCAGCAGAGCGGGCCGCTCGGGCTTCTCCACGTCCCACAGCCGGACCTCATCGTCGCGCGCGGCGGTGGCCAGCACCCACCCGTCCGGACGGAACGCCCCTATCCGGCCGATCATGTCCGACGTCGGGATCGACCACAGGCGGACCTTGTTGTCGCCGCTCCCGGTGGCGAGGGTGCGTCCGTCGGGACTGAAGCCCAGGGCGTACATCTCGCCGCTGCTCCCGGCGAGAGGCTCGCCGACCTGCGACGGGTACGCGGGATCGCGGACGTTCCACAGGCTTGCCGTGCTGTCCGCGCTGGCGGCGGCGAGCATGGTTCCGTCGGGGCTGAAGGCCACCGACCAGATGGGACCGGTGTGTCCGGCGAGCGGTACGCCGAGCGGTGCCGGGTGCCGTGGGTCGGTCACGTTCCAGAGCCTGACGGTGTCATCCGTGCTGCCGCTCGCGAGAGTGCGCCCGTCGGGGCTGAAGGCCACCGAGTGCACCGTGTCCGTATGGCCGGTCAGCATGCCGGCCGGTACCGGACGACGAGGGTCTGCCACGTCCCACAGCCTGACGGTGTCGTCGTCGCCACCGGTCGCCAGGGTTTGTTCGCCGGGGCTGAACGCCACCGAGCGCACCGCGTCGGTGTGTCCGGTCAGCGTGGCGGTCGTGCGTGGCCGGCGGGGGTCGGCCAGGTCCCACAGGCGCACCGTGCGGTCTTCACCGGCGGAGGCGAGCGTGCGGCCGTCCGGGCTGAAGGCGAGCAGATAGACGATGCCGTGATGGCTGGTCAGGGGTGGGCCGACCGGCTGCGGACGACGGGGGTCCCGCACGTTCCACAGCCGGATCGTGCCGTCGTCACCGGCGCTGGCGACGGTGCGGCCGTCCGGACTGAAGACCGCGCTGCTCACCCAGCTGGTGTGTCCGGTGAGCGGTCCGCCGAGTGGTGTGGGGCGGCTCGTGTCCGCGACGTCCCACAGGCGGACGGTCCGGTCGTAGCCGGCCGTGGCCAGAAGCCGTCCGTCCGGGCTGAACGAGGTGAGGTAGACGGCTCCGGTGTGGCCGAGGAGCGGCGTGGCCAGGGGTGCGTTCACGATCGAGATCAGCCGGTTGTTCGCACCTTCGTCGTCCGGTCGCAAGCGGTGGGCCACCATGGCGAGTTGGGCGGACAGGGACGGGTCCGTGCTCATGACGCGGTCGGCCTCCGCGAGCACCTGCTCGAACACGGCGTCGTCCCGCTGCTGCCAGGCGACCACCGCCGAACCGGTGGCCACCAACACCAGGGCGATGAGAGCCGCCACCGCGCTGCGACTGATCCAGACCGTGCGCCGGCGCAGCCTGACCGAAGCGGCCAGGAACTCCATCGCGCTCCGGGTCAGAAAGACGTCGCCGGCGGACTTCGCCCAGGTGTGGGCCTGTTCCAGACGGGAACCCCGGTAGAGCAGTGACGGGTCGCGGTGCGAGTCCTGCCAGGCCCTGCCGTCCTCCTCCAGGCGCTGGCGCAGCAGATGGTCGTTTCTGCCCTCGTCGATCCAGTCGCGCAGCCGCGGCCAGGCGTGGAGCAGCGCCTCATGGGTGATCTCCACCGTCTCCGCGTCGAGCGTCACCAACCGGGCGCGAACCAGCGCTTCGAGCGATTCCTCCGTCTTGCGGGAGTCCGCCGACTCCTCCGCGAGCTGGCGCCGCGTGCCCCGTCTGCGGGTGGCCTGGGTGTCCTCACCGAGCCGGACCAGCCGGAGGAGGAGCAGCCTCGCCGCCTTGCGCGCCGCCGGGTCGAGGCTGGACCAGGCCTGCTCGGCGGTCGCCGCCACGGCACCCTGGATTCCGCCCGCCGCGCGGTAGCCGGCCAGGGTGAGCCGCCCGGCCTTCCGTCGCTGCCAGGTGGCCAGCAGGGCGTGGGAGAGAAGCGGCAGCACCCCCGCGTCGTGCGCCCCGCGGGGACCGTCGGCACTGACTTCCCGGACGATCAACTCCGCGAGCCCCGGCTCGAGTTCGAGGCCCACGGCCTTCGCCGGGCCGGTCACCGCTTCGCGCAACTCCGCCGTGGTGAGCGGCCCGAGCACCATGTGCCGGTGCTGCAGCGCGTCGGCCAGCTCGGGATATCTCAGGCACTGCTCGTAGAAGTCGGCGCGTATGCCGAGGACGACGAGCACGGGAGCCGGGCCCCCCTGGCCGGCCGGTGTGCATGCCGCGTGGAGGATCTGGATGAACGCGCGTCTGCTCGCCTCGCCGGAGCAGAGGGTGAAGGTCTCTTCGAACTGGTCCACGATGACGACGGGACGGCCGGAGCCGGAGGACGGCCCGCGCTGTGCCCATGCCGTCACGGCCTCCCGCACCCTGTGCACGAACCGGGGGCTGCCGGGCTCCTCGGCGGACCGCTCCTCCGCGGCGGAGACGGCGGACACGAGCCCGGGGATCCGGTCGGTCAGCGCCGCGAGAGGATCGGCTCCCGGCACCAGTTGGAGCACCTCCCTTTCCCGGCGGTCCTCGTCGCCCCGTGCCCCGCTCCGCAGGGCGGGCACCAGACCGGCGTTCAGCAGAGAGGACTTTCCCGACCCGGAGGCGCCCACGAGCATGACCAGGCCGCCCGTCGTCTCCGTCGCGAGAAGCTGGGCGACGAGGGCGTCCGTGCTCCGCTGCCGGCCGAAGAACCACCGGGCGTCCTTCGGACGGTACGAAGCCAGCCCCCGGTACGGGCAGACACCACCGGGGACGGCTCCCGCCTCGACCGGGGCGTGTTCCTCTTCCTGCGTGGATGCCGCGGCCCGGTCGCCGGCAGGGTCGGCCACCGCACGCTCCCACAGGCGCTGCCACTGGGCCAGGTCGTACAGGCCCGTGGACACCGGTGTGGGCCGCGACCGCCGTGCTTCGGGGATCAGGATGTGCAGCACCGCCGCGAGGGCCGCGAACTGGGCGGGCACGTTCCTGGCCCGCCGCCAGTCGCTGATCCGCTGCGCGGACACACGCACGGGGCGCCCTCGTTCGTCGACCCGCTGGAGCCGGACGACGGATTCGGACACGCGCTTGAGGGGCGGATTGCCGGCCTCCTTGTACAGCAGCGCGAGACGCTCCGCGAAGGCCGTGCGTGTCCCTGAGTCGGAACTCAAGGGCTCCACTCCCCCCAACTCCCCCCACTTCCGTCGCACTCGACGTCCGGACCGGAAAACTCACTCTATATGGCTGACCTGCGGCTACGTCGCCGGCCCGGCGCCGGAACCTCCCCCGTTGCGCATACCGCTGGCAGGATCGCGACGCACGTGCGAATCAGTCGCCAGTGCGGTGACCGGGTGGGTTCGCCGAGCCGGTGAACCCACCCGGTCACAGCACCAGCGCGCATCGGCCATCAGTTCAGCGCTCGGAGAGACCACGCGTCCACCACGCGTCCACCACGGGTCCGGCCCTCCCCGGTCCCCGTGGGCGCGGCGCGATCGCCGGTGCACCCGCTGTCCGGCACCGGTCTCCACGAGGGGAGGGACCGGTGCCGGACGTGACGGGTACGAGGGGCGTGCGCAGGACGCGGCCGGACGACGTCAGAAGCTTCCCGGGGAGCCGCGGGAGCCGTCGGACCGGCGCAATGGCAGAAGGGCGGCCCGCCCTCCGCGGAGGCGAGCCGCCCTTCTCCCGGACCGGGCCGGCGGCTACTTCGCGAGGAACACCTCGGCCTCGCACTTGTCAGCCCACTCGGTCTTGTGCTCGAGATTGCTCCCGTCGTCGAAAGAGAGCAGGCCGTCTTCTCCGACCGTCGCCACGACGTCGTGCTTCCGAAGGCACGCCACCCAGCGATCGGCCTTGTCCCGGAACTGCGGGTCTTCCCTGGCGGAACGCATCGTCAGGAGTTCGGGCTCCTTGTGCGCGCAAGCCTTCTGGGCCGCTGGGTACTTGGGGTCCCCTGTGACGAAGGCTCCCTTCCAGCTGCCGTCGTCGTTCTTGAGCATCTTGGCCCCCTGCTTCGCCAGGCAGTCCTTCCACACCTGGTCGAGTCTGTGCTCCTCCTCGTCGGAGGTGTCGGGCCTGATGAGGGGCCGCTCGGCCTTCGCCGGGGACGCACCCGTGGCGCCCTTCGCGCCCTTCTGGGAGTCCGGCACGCTTGCGACGCCCATGTCCTTGACCTCGGACTCCTCCGCGCACGCACCGAGCAGCAGCGTCGCGACGAGCGCGCCGGTCGTGGCGAACATCCGCCTCGCGCCTGGCGAACGGGATGTATCGGCAACTCGCATGGTGTGAACCTTTCAGGAGTGGGTGCGGGTGGTACGTGTCGGGGGAGGGGCCGGCCGCCGAGGGCTACCGCTCATGCCGAGGCCAGCGCCGCAGTCGGGGACAGCCGGGAGGCGCGGACGGCCGGATACACACCGGCGACGACGCCGACGAGCACCGCGCCGCAGAGCCCACTGGTCACCGCGGGAAGCGGGATGACCGGAGGCCAGCCCTTGTACGCCGCGTAACCGATTGTGCCGAGGACACCGAGGATGATCCCGGCGAAGCCGCCGAGACCTGACAGTGCGATCGATTCGGTGAGGAACTGGCCCCGGATCTGCCCCCGGTTGGCGCCCAGTGCACGGCGCAGACCGATCTCGCGGCGGCGTTCCAGAACGGAGATCACCATTGTGTTGGCGACACCGATACCGCCGACCAGCAGGGCGACACCGGCCAGGCCGATGAACAGGCCCGAGAACGTGGCCTCGGTGGACCGTTTCGCCGCCAGGGCGTCCGAGGGACGGGTGACCCGCACCTCGCTCGGCGACTGCGGGCTGACCGTGGCGGGGAGCACGGCGTGCACATCCTCGATCGCCGCCTCGTCCGCCCGCAGGAACAGCTGAGTCGGGCGGCGGTCGAAGCCGAGCTGGTCGTGGGCGGCCTCCCAGCCGACCAGGACGGAACGGTCGACGTCCGGGGCCAGGGGGATGGAGCGCAGGATCCCGATGACGCCGAACCACCGGTCGTTGATCAGCACGAGCGGCGGCGGGTCACCGGGGCGCAGATCGGGGAAGCCGAGACGGGCCGCCGCGACCGAGCCGAGAACGACGGTGGGAAACCGCCCGGTAGCCGTGGTCAGGTAACTGCCCGAGCGGACCTTCGCGTTGATCACGTCGAGCAGATTCGGCTGGGCCGCCAGCACCGTGATTCCGGATATGTCGAGCCGTCCCTGCCGGTCGGAACGCCGTACCTCGGCATGGGTGTTGGCCACCGCGGTCACGGCCTTCACGGGCCCGATGCGCTTGACCATCGCGACCGACTCGGTGGGGAAGGAGGCCGGCTTGTCACCCGTGGTCTTGTTCGCGACCGCTTGCAGCCGGTCGGTGCCCAGCGCGGTCAGCTCCGCGTCCAGGGCCTTCTGGCTGGAGGCCGGAATCCCGGTGACCACGATCATCGTGGCGATGCCGATGGAGATGCCGAGCGCGGACAGCGCCGCCCGCATCCGCCGGGTGCGGATTCCGACCAGTCCGAGGCGCAGCAGATCGGCGGGGGACAGCCGGACGGGCCGGTGCCGTGATTCCGTCGAACCGCGGCGCATGGACCGGCGTCGCCGCGAGCCCGTCGGCTGGATGCGCGGCGCGGAGCGGCGCAACGAGAGCCCCTTCACCGCGCGATCCCGGTGCGGGAAAACCCGTCCCTGGTGAGGGAGGGGCCGTCGGCGGTGTCGCGGCCGATCGCGGTGTCGCGGCCGAGCCCGGTGTCGGTGACGAGCCCGGTGTCGGTGACGATGCGGCCGTCCTGGATCTCCACCCGTCGCGGCAGTCGTGCGGCGATGTCCCGGTCGTGGGTGATGAGCGCGATGGTGGTGCCCTCCTGGTTGAGCTGGGTGAGCAGGTCCAGCACGGCACGTCCGTTCGCGGTGTCCAGCGCGCCCGTCGGCTCGTCCGCGAGCACGAGATTGGGCTTGTGGACGAGGGCGCGCGCGATGGCCACCCGCTGTCGTTCACCGCCGGAGAGCTGGTGGGGCCGGTGATCGGCCCGGTGGGCCAGACCGACCCGCTCCAGCGCGGCGACCGCGAGCGGCCGGCGCCGCTTCCTCGACACCCCGGCGTAGAGAAGACCGGTGGCGACGTTCTCGGTGGCGGTCAGCCCCTCCGACAGATGGAACTGCTGGAAGACGAAGCCGAGCCAGCGACCGCGCAGCGCGGACAACTGCCGGTCCGGCATGGTGGTGACGTCCTCGCCGGCGATCACGACCCTGCCGCCGGTCGGCTTGTCGAGGGTGCCCATGATGTTCAGCAGCGTGGACTTGCCCGAGCCGGACGGACCGACGATGGCCAGGAGTTCGCCGTCGCGTATCTCCAGGGAGACCCCGTCCAGTGCCCTGACCCCGCCGGGATACTCGACCACGGCATCGCGGACCGACAGCACCGGGGCTGGTGCGGCCGTCACGACGACGTCACCACCTGGGTGCCCTCGGCGATCCCGTCCCCGGTGATCTCGACCATTCCCTTGGTCATCAGACCGGTCTTCACCGCGACCACCTGACCCCCGGCGAACCGCAGCCCGTATCCGCCCTCGCGGAGTGCGAGCAGTGCGGTGACCGGCACCACGAGCACGTTCTCCCGGGTCTCGGAGACGAAGTCCACCTGGACCGGCCCCGAATCGAGCTTCTTCACCTTGTCCGGGTGCGTGAACGCGACCGTGACGATCACCTGCGGCGGTTGTCCGGCTCCGCCCTCCTTCTCGGCGGCGGCGGTGCCGACGCCGGAGACCTTGCCCTCCGCCGCGGCACCGTCCGGCAGGCGCACGCTCACCGTATCGCCGCTTTTGATGGAGCCCGCGTCGGAGGCGGGCACCTGCACGGTCACGGCCTTGGCGGTCGACGTCACCTTCAGCAGCGGTGCGGCGGCGGCGTCGCCCACCTGGACACTGGCGCTGTCCACCCGGACCGCGCCGCTGAGCACCGCCACGTCACCGGGTGCGAGCACCCCGGTGGACGGTGCCCCGATGCGGGTCTGCCAGCGTTTGATCGCCCTCACCAGCGCATCGGTGAGAACGCCGTCACCCTTCTTGACCTTCACCCGCGTGACCGATTCGGAGCCTCGGGCGGTTCCCCCGCCCTGCGTTTTCGCCGGGCCGGCCGAGGGGGAGTCACCGGTCGCGGACTTCTGGGGCGCCGGGCTACCGCCCCCGGCCTTTCCCTTGTCGGGGGAGGCCGAGGGCCCGGTCGAGTCGGCGGGCTTGTCCGGCGCCGAGTCCTGCTCCCCGCCCGCCGGAGCCGTCACATCGACGACCTGGCCCTGCGCGGGCTGGGACCCGATTTCGTACCCCAGGGCCTGCAGGTTGTCGACGATCACCCTGACGTCCCGACCGACCGTGTTGTGGCCTTCGAGGCGCCGGTAGAGCGGCACGGTGCCGTAGAAGACCGGCACCGGGCGGTCGTCGACGCGGTAGAGCTCCTTGCCCCGGGACACCGTGGTGCCGGCGGCGGCGAGCCACGTCACCACACCCTCGCCGGCCCCTTTGACGGTCTGCGGCTGGGCATAGCCGAGCGTGCCGGGGAGGGACCGGCTCTCGGACAGATCCGTCCGCGCGATCTTGACCGTACCCGCCGACGGCTCCGCCTGGGACGTCTTCGTGCTGCCGCCCTTCCCCCACGGCACCGCCACCGCGACCGCGGCCCCGGCCAGCCCCAGCACGAGCACGGTGGCGGCGATCCGGATACGGCGCCGCTTCCTCGACACACTGCCGGCGGTGTCGTGGGGCTCCTCGTCCGTCCCGGTGGCGGGCCCGGCTCCCGAACGGGTCACCGCGAGAAGGACGGTGGGATTGTCGTCCGCCCCGGCGACGGGCCCTTCCTCCGACCCGGTCACCGCGCCAACTCCGCGGTGGACGGACGGACCACTGCTGCCGCGCCGCCGGAAGGGCGGCAGTCGTCGCCGACGCGTGTACGGCCCCGTACGGGGCTCTCCACAGTCGGCACGGTGGTTGGAGCGATGTGTTGGGTCATACGGACGTCTCCTGGAGTTGCGCGGAGGTTGCCGCGGTGAGCGCGGACGCGTCACGCGGTTCACAGGTACCGGATACGAGCGCGGGCCCTGCCTTCGATCCTGCTGCGGCTGCATCGCCGACGATGCCGCACCGGATTCAGAGCGCCTTCAGGAAGATGTATTCAGATTGTCAGGATGGCGTTTATTTGAGGCGACGATGTTTATAGTCGCCGCCATGAGCGCACGGATCCTGGTCGCGGAAGACGACGTCAGGCAGGCACAGGTACTGCGGATGTACCTGGAGTCGGAGGGTCACAGCGCGGTGGTCGTGCACGACGGGCGTTCGGCGATCGACGCCGCCCGGCGGATGCGGCCCGACCTGCTCGTCCTCGACGTGATGATGCCGAAGGTCGACGGACTCGACGTATGCCGGATCCTGCGCCGGGAGTCGTCCGTGCCGGTTCTGATGCTGACCGCCAGCTCGAGCGAGGACGACCTGCTGCTCGGTCTCGACCTCGGTGCCGACGACTACATGACCAAGCCTTACAGCCCGCGCGAGTTGATGGCCAGGGTCCGTACTCTGCTGCGGCGGGTGGAGCGCACCGCGGTACCGGGCGACGGTGTGCTGAAGGTGGGGGCGATCACCGTGGATGCGCGCAAGCACGAGGTACGGGGGGCGTCCGGAGAGATCGTCTCCTGCACCCGCGGGGAGTTCACGGTCCTGTCGGCCATGGCGGCCGAGCCCGGCCGGGTGTTCACCCGCAAACAGCTCCTGGAGCGCACCCGGGGCTGGGACGTCTCCCCGACCGAACGCACCGTCGACATGTACATACTGAACCTGCGGAAGAAGCTGGAACTCAACCCGCGCCGCCCCACCCATCTCGTCACCGTCTACGGGGTCGGCTACAAGCTGACCGCCGGGCCCGGCCCCACCGAGGACTGAGGTGGTGCGCCGCTTCGGGGTCTCGCTGCGCACCAGCCTCTTCACCCGCCTGCTCGCCGCCTCCCTGCTGGTCGCGGTGTGCGCGGTCGCCGCGACCACCTGGCTCGCCGTCACCACCACGACACGGGCGATCAACACGGAACAGGGCCGTTCGTCCGAGGCCGACTCCCGCATCTACGACGCGCTGATCAACTACGCGGCCACGCACACCGACTGGGGTGGCGTACAGGCGCTGGTGGGCGAACTCGCGGCAGGGACCGGGAGGGCGATCACTCTCACCACCCCGTCCGTCCGTACCGTCATCGCCAGTTCGGAATCGAAGGTGCGCCTCCCGGGCAAGCCGTCCGCCTCGATCGATCCGCTGCGCCTCGACCCGGTCCTGTCCAACGCCAGTGCGGTCGGGCCGATCGACCCTCGTGCGGTGGGCCCCTTCCTCCTCCAAGGCGAGGAACGGGACCTGCAGAAGACGCTCGTACGCAAGGTCACGGACTGCCTCGCGAACACCGGGGTCGCCGCCGAGGCCCGCCCCCTGCCCAGTGGCCGATTCGCGATCGAGTTCAAGGGGCCGGAAGACGACGTCCGGTGGAAAATCGTGCAGGCGTGCAACCTCGACGTCCTCAAGCGACCCATGCCGCTGGAGGAACTGCCGCTCGCCCAGATCGCCGAGCTGGCATCGGCGTGCCTCAAACAGCAGGCCAGACCGCCTGTCGAGGTGTTCGCCGACTTCTCCTGGCACTTCACCGGCGGCCCACCGGAGAACTCGGACCGCGCCGCACAGGAGTGCGTGAACGAAGGCCGCCGCCAGCAGCTGCGGCCCTATGTCTCGCCACCCGTCCTGCTGTTCGTCTCCGATCGCGGAAATCCGGGCACCACGTCCATCGAGCTCTCGGCGGCCAACACCCTGCGGATCACCGGCGCGGCGGGCATCGTCCTCGCCGTCACCTGCGCCGTGACCATCCTGCTGGGCGTCCGGCTGGTCCGCCCGCTGCGTGCCCTGATCACGGCGGCCCAGCGCCCGGCCGACCAGGAGGTACGGGTCCCGGTGATGACCAAGGACGAGATCGGCCGCGTCGCCGTGGCTTTCAACGACCTCGCCGAGCGCAGGGAGATCCTGGAGCGGCAGCGCAGGGCCATGGTCAGCGATGTGGCGCACGAACTGCGCAGTCCGCTGACCAACATCCGCAGCTGGCTGGAGGCGGCCCAGGACGGTCTGACCCCGGCCGACCAGCATCTGCTCGCCCTGCTGCGGGACGAGGCGATGCAGCTCCAGCACATCATCGACGACCTGCGCGACCTCGCCGCGGCCGAAGCGGGCAGCCTCGTCCTGCACCGTGAACCGCTGCCCGCCCGCCATGTACTGGAGCAGGTGGCGGCGGCGCACCTGGGCGCCGCCGGTCCCGCCGGCGTCGACCTGTTCATCGAGGCCCACGAGGAACTGGAGGTGCACGCCGACCCGGTGCGACTGCGGCAGGTCGTCAACAACCTCGTTTCCAACGCGATCAGGCACACACCGAACGGAGGTCGCGTCGTCCTGCGAGCCCGCGAGGACGGCGACGAACTCGTTGTGGAGGTCGCCGACTCCGGGAGCGGTATCGATCCGGCGGATCTGCCCCAGGTCTTCGACCGGTTCTGGCGGGCGGACAAGTCCCGCAACCGGCAGACCGGGGGCAGCGGCCTCGGCCTGGCCATCACCCGCAAACTGACCGAGGCGCACGGCGGGACGGTCTCGGTGGACAGCACGCTCGGCGTCGGCTCCGTGTTCACCGTCCGACTGCCGGGGAGTCAGTCCGCCCTTGACCTCTCGGGGTGATTCTCAGTGCGCCGGGCCGTGGTACGGAGTGGTGACGTCGTCGTAGGCGAGGTGCATGATCATGCCGCTCTCGGCGTGCTCGAAGTTGTGGCAGTGGTCCATCCACACACCGGGGTTGTCGGCACTGAAGTCGATCTCGTAGCTCTCACCGGGGGCGACGTTGAGGGTGTCGGCCCACCAGGTGCTGCCGGTGACCGCCTCGCCGTTGCGTGAGATCACCCGGATCCGGTGGCCGTGCAGATGCATGGGGTGGTCGATGATCCCCCGGGCGGTGATACGCATCCGCACCCGGTCGCCCTCGTGGACCATCAGGGTCGGCACGGCAGGGGAGAGGCGGCCGTTGATCGTGTCCGTGAATTCGAACGAGCCTCCGGTGAAGCCGAAGCCGTTGTCCAGCACGAGGTCGAAGTCGCGGTCGTACGGGCCGCCTTCGGGCTCCGGACCGGTCGGCTTGCCGTACGACAGACGGTCGAAGAGATCGCCGGCCGCCAGGTCGGCGGGTTCGGCGCGCCCGTCGGGGCTGAAGGCGAGGCCCGCCTCGTTGGGGATCTCGGAGGTGTCCAGCCGTAGCGTCACCACATCGTCCGGCATGGTGAAGGCCACGTCATAGCGGCCGCCTGCGGCCAGGAACAGGTCCGTTCCGGGCTTCAGTTCTCCCGGTTCGCCGATCGGGTTGCCGTCGTGGGCGGTGACCCGGAACGGGGTGCCCCCGAGCAGGACCCGGTGCGGCTCCTTGGAGCTGTTGATCAGCCGCAGCACCACCGGGCGCCCGGCCGGGATCGCGCGGCGTACGGCACTGTCGGCTGTGCCGAACGCGCCGATCGGGTCGTCTCCACCCGGCCACAGATGGGTGAACACGGTCTGCTGCACGCCCTGTTGGCCGTCCTCCACGATCACCGCGCCGAACAGGCCGCGCTCCACGGAGCGTTCGGAGTCCCGGTGCGTGTGGTACCAGTACGTGCCGGTGCGGTCGGGTACGAAGCGGTAGACGTGCCGCTCGCCGGGGCGCACCGGGTTCTGGGTGACGCCCGGCACCCCGTCCTCCGCGTTGGGCACGTCGACGCCGTGCCAGTGCAGGGTGACGCCCTCGGTCACATCCTTGTTGACCAGGGTGATCTCGACCAACTTGCCTTTCTTGACCCGCAGTTCGGGGCCGGGGCTGGCGCCGTTGAAGGTGAGCGCGTCGACCTTCTTGCCCGAGGACAGCCGCACGGTGCCGTGCGCGGCGGTCAGGGTGAAGCGGGCGTCGGGGGTGCCGCCGCGCGGGCCGCGCAGGTCGTCCACGGAGCGCATGGCCGGGGCCCCGGCGCCGTGCTCATGGCCCATGGCGTGCATGGTGTGCCCGGCGCGCTCAGGGCCGCCGCCCCAGTCCGTCGTCTCGGCTGCGCTGACCAGGAACAGGCTGCTCAGCGCGGCCGCGGTGACCATGGCGGCGACCCCGGAGAGCCAGGGCAGGCGGGCCAGGCGGCCGCCTCGGGAGCGCCGGTCGCCGAGCAGGAGGGAGGCCCCGATCGTCGTGGCCAGCACGAGCGCCGATGCCCCGGCCGCGAGCGGCAGATCCTGCGGACCGGGCGGAACGTACAGGAAGTAGAACGACAGCCAGGCACCCATCGCCGTGGTGTGCGCGGCAACGGCACTGCGCCGCACCAGCGCCCACACCAGCGGCAGCAGCACGACGGGCAGGCCGAGCAGGAAGCGGTGGGTGACCAGCTGCCATCCGCTGGTCGCCAGCAGCAGTACCGCGACCGCCAACCGGGCGGCGACGACCGCGGCGGTGACATACAGGACGAGCGGTCCGCGCTGTGCCTCGCCCTGCTGTGGAGCGGGCTGTGCCTGGCGGCGGCCGGCCCGGCGGCCCAGCAGGCCGCCGGTGATCGCCAGCACCAAGGCCAGTATCAGATCGGTGAGGAAGAGGGGCTCGGCCATTACTCCGCTGCCTTCTTCAGGGCTTTGAGCCAGTCGCTGAGCGAGTCGTTCAGTGCGGCAGCGAGGTTGTCCCGGTCGGCGTCGACCGGCGCACCCGCCCAGGACTCCCGGGTGCGGACCACGACGCCGTCGCCGTCCTCGGTGAAGGTCCACTCGTGCAGGCCGGTGATGCCGTGCGCGGGTCCGCCCCACAGGATGCGGCGCCGGGCGTCGACGGCGTAGATGGTGGAGTCGATGGACAGGCCCGCGGTCACCCAGTGGAAGGTGGTGCCGGGGGCGATGGGGCCGTCGAGCCGGGCCTCGGTGATGTCGGACTGCCAGTCGGTCCAGAAGCCGATCTCGGTGTGCAGCTGCCAGACCCGCTCGAGGGGAGCGGCGATCCGGATGGTGTGGTCGGCGATGACGGGGGCGTTCTCGTCGATGGTCGTGGGGTACGTCATGGCAGTTCCTCGGTATCGGTGTGCGGTGTCACAGCACTGGTAGGGGGCCCGGGCCGCCGTCTCGGGGGTTTCGACGGCGGCCCGGGCGGCTTGGGGGGATTGGGAGCTTCTGGCGGATCTCCGCGGCGTCCACGGAGATCCGTCAGAAGCCCCTGGGGCGGGTCAGGCGGGCAGTTCGGAGTCGGGGATCCAGTCGCCGTGGATGCCGGCGGGCACCCTGCGGGGGAGTTCGACGGCGGCCACGGTGCTCAGGTCGCCCGCGTCCAGGACGAGCAACTCCGATGCGTCGGACTCGAGATCGCTGACGATGGTGAGCAGATAGCCGTCGTCCTCGGCGGTCCCGCCCTCGGCCGGCACGAAGACGGCCTCGCCGGGCATCCGGCCCTCACCGTGCGCGAGCAGCTTCTCCTGGCCGGTCCGCGAGTCCAGCTTGACGGTGTGGTAGCCCGACAGGCCCGCGCCTGGGAAGGCGATGGCGTAGCTGTAGCGGTAGTCCGAACCGGTGTGGGCCTCGTTGATCGACGGGAACTCGGTGGCCAGGTCGTTCAGGGACTCGGTGGTGACCTTGCCGGTGGCCGGGTCGATGACCCACCGGTAGAAGGTCGAGCCGGCGTCGGGGCTGGTGCCGTAACCGGGGGCGCCGACCCACCACTTCCAGGAGTTCTCCCAGGCGGAGCGGTCGAAGCGCGGAGCTTCGAGGATGATCCGGCCCCGTGCGTCGGTGTAGGCGTTGGCGACGTGCAGCAGCGCTGCCTGGTCGGGCACATCGAACCAGGTGGTCTTGCCCCCGGCGCGAGGCACCACGCCGAGGCGCAGCGGGACGTCGTCGTGCCAGCGGTAAGGGATGCCGGAGTGCTCGGCGTGGTCGAAGACCACCGGCGAGTCGATGAAGACGACGTGCTCGCGGGTGATGGCGAAGTCGTGCATGAGCGACGGGCCGGCGCCCTCGACGATCTCCGACTTGACGATGGCGCCGGAGGCGTCGGCCACGTAGTAGGTCAGGTACGGCGGGAAGGGGCTGTAGCTGAAGAAGTGCAGCTCGCCGGTCTCCGGGTCCTCCTTGGGGTGGGCGGTCATCGAGCTGGTGAGCTTGCCGCCGAAGTCGTAGACGCCGATCGTGTCGAGGTCGGCGCTGACCTCCCAGGGCAGGTTGGCCTCCTGCAGGGCCAGGTAGCGGCCCCCGTGGAAGATGATGTTGGTGGCGGCGGCGCTGACCTCGAGCTCGGTTCCGGTGAACGGCACGCCGTCGAGGAAGGGGGTGCGCACCCAGCGGTTGCGGTACCACTCGGCCCGGCCGTTCTGGAGGCGGACGCCGTGGAGCATGCCCTCGCCGCGGAACCAGTGGGTGGGGGTGATGCCCGGCTTGGGGTTGTGACCGTTGCGGAAGTATCGGCCGTTCAGCTCGGGCGGGAGGGTGCCGCGCACCGTCAGCTCGCGGCCGGTGATCTCGTCGGTGACGGGGGTGAAGTGACCGCTGATGTAGGGCTTGTTCAGGGACATGGTCATGCCTTTCGCGTCGGGAGAGTCGAGAGTGCGGAGATGAGCAACGTCAGGGCGGCGCAGGCGAGGAAGGCCGCGCCGGAGGAGGGGAGCACGGTCAGGAAGGACAGGCCGACGGCTCCGCCGATCTGCCGGGTGGCGTTGACCAGCCCGCCGGCCAGGCCGTTGTCGGCGGCCGGGATGCCCGTGGAGGACATCGCGGTGAGCCGGACGAAGGCCACCCCCAGCCCGATGCCGATGAGGAGCGTCGGGCCGAGCAGGTCCACGGGGAAGGTGCCGTCCGCCGGGGTCCGGGACAGCCAGGCCAGTCCGGCCGCGAGGACCAGCAGGCCCACGGGGAGCACATGGCGGCCGGAGACCTTGCCGGTGACCCACGACGAGAGGGTGATCATGAGCGCGAGGGGAAGCTGGGTCAGCCCGGCCTCCAGGGGCGAGTAGCCGAGGGCGCGCTGCTGGTACAGGGGCAGGAAGTAGAACAGACCGAGCCAGACCGCGCCCAGCAGGGCCATCAGCACGTTGGGCACCGCCACCACGCTCATACGCGCCGGCAGCAGCGGGTCGGCGGCCCGGCGCTGGAGCACCACGAACAGGCCGAGCAGCGCCAGACCGATCACGGCGAGCGGCCATGGGCCCGACAGGCCGTAGGTGAGCGCGACCAGCCCCGCCGTCACCGTCACCGTGCCCGGCACGTCCAGGCTTCCGCCGCGCGGCCGGTCGGCCCCGACCAGCAGCCAGGTGGCCACCAGGGCGGCCAGGGCTACGGGCACCATCACAACGAACACCGCACGCCAGCCGTACAGGCTGGTGAGCAGCCCGCTCAACAGCACGCCCGCCGCACCGCCGGCACCGGAGACCGCGCCCCACACACCGAGCGCGGTGCCGCGCCGGTCCTTGCCGGGATAGAGCGTCAGCACGAGGGCCAGCGCCGTGGGCGCCAGCAGTGCGGCGCCGATTCCCTGCACGGCCCTGAAGGCGATCAGCACGGTCGCCGTGGGTGCGAGTGCCGCGCCCAGGGAGGAGGCGGTGAACAGCCCGATGCCGAGCAGGAACACACGGCGGAGGCCGTATACGTCACCTGCGCGCCCGCCGGGCAGCAGCAGCGCGCCGAAGACGAGTACGTAGGCGTTGACGGTCCACGCCTGGCCCGTGTCCGACAGGTCGAGCCCGGCGCGGATCTGGGGCAGAGCGACGTTCACGATCGAGCTGCTCAGCACGACCAGGAACTGGGCCGTGGCCAGAACGGCCAGCGGTATCCAGCCGGTGGTGGTCCGTTGCGTTGCGGTGCGGGTCATGGCTAGACCCTCGCAGTGGGCGTCAACCGCTCGCGTCGGTAGTCATTGCCTATACGGCTTCGTAGGCAACGGGAGTCCCAGGATTCCCTTGCGGCGCAACAACACGTAGGTTTTCGGACATGCCCGAGACATATACGGATGTGCTGATCGGTCGTCAGGACGAGATACGGCAGCTTGACGCCCTGCTCCAAGCCGCGCGTGAGGGCCGGGGCGGTGCTCTGGTCCTGCGCGGTGAGCCGGGTGTGGGGAAGAGCGCGCTGCTGCGGTATCTGGACAAGGCCGCGACCGGATTCCTCGTCCTGCACGCGTCGGGCGCTGAGTTCGAGACGGAGCTGCCGTTCGCCGCGTTGCACCAGTTGCTCGGACCCGTCACCGGCCGGCTGACATCGTTGCCCGCGCCGCACCGCAAGGCGCTGGAGATCGCCTTCGGCCTCGACACCGGCACACCCGATCCGTTCCTGGTCGGCGTCGCGTCGCTGGGCCTCCTGGTGGAGACCGAACGGGAACGCCCGCTTCTGTGTGTCGTCGACGACGCACAGTGGCTGGACCAGGCCTCGGCCAAGGCGCTGACCTTCCTGGCCCGCCGGGTCTCGGCCGAGCCGATCGCCCTCGTGTTCGCGGTGCGCGAGCCGAGCAGCCTGCCCGAGCTGGACGAGTTGCCCAGCCGTACCCTTCAGGGTCTTGGCGAAGCGGACGCCCGCGCGCTGCTGGCCGCGGTGATCCGGGCCCCGCTGGACGAGCCGGTGCGCAACCGCATCCTGGCCGAGGCGCGTGGCAACCCCCTCGCCCTGGTGGAGCTTCCCAGGACCGCCGGGCTCGCCGGGATGGCGGGCGGATTCGCCGAGCCCGACTCGGTACCCGGCGTGGTCGAGCAGAGCTTCCGGTCCCGGCTGGAGCTCCTGCCGCCGGCGGCCCGGCTGCTGGTGACCGTCGCCGCCGCCGACCCGATCGGCGACCCCGGCCTGCTGTGGCGTGCGGCCGAACTCCTGGACATCGACGCGGCTGCCGCCGCGCAGTCCGTCCCGCTGGTCGAGTTCGGCACCCGGATCCGGTTCAGCCACCCCCTCGCCCGCTCGGCCGCCTACCGCGCCGCTGCGCCGGAGGAGCGGCGCAGGGCGCACGAGGCGCTGGCCGCCGTGACCGACCCGGTCGCCGACCCCGACCGGCGGGCCTGGCACCGCGCCCAGGCCAGTGCCGGACCGGACGAGCAGGTCGCCGCCGAGCTCGAAGCGTCCGCCATCCGCGCCGAGGAACGTGGCGGTGTCGCGGCGGCGGCGGCCTTCCTCGAACGCTCGGCCGCTCTCACGATCAGCCCGGTCCAACGCGCCGAGCGGATCCTCGCCGCGGTGCAAGCCAAGCTCTCGGTGGGCGACTTCGACACGGCGGCCGAACTGCTCACCACCCTGCGGACCGACGATCCGAGCCAGGCCGCCAGGGCCGACCAGCTCCGGGGCAGGCTGTCGTTCGTCCGCCGCCGTGGGGACGAAGGTCCCACGGAGTACCTCCTGCGAGCCGCCGCCCGGCTGGCGGCCACCGACCCCGCGTGGTCACGGGAGTGCTATCTGGACGCCGTCGAGATGGGCCTTCTGCTGGGTGGCCTCGACCATGTGGTGGAGGCCGTCAGGAAGGCCCCGCCCGCGGGCGACGCCGCCTCCGGCGCTGCGGCGGTCCTGGCCGGCCTGATCAGCCTGGTCGGCGACGGGCACGCGGCGGCGGGGGAGATCCTCAGGCCGGTCGTCGGCGACGCGGCCGACGAGGTGTGGGCGAGGCGGCCGTCACTGGGCTTCATGGTGGCCACCGAGCTGTGGAACTTCGACGCCATGCACGGCATCGCCACGCGTGCCGTCGCGGCGGGCCGCGAGTCGGGCTCCTTCCACGCGCTGCCCATCGGACTGGCCATGCAGGCCACCGTGTCCGCACACACGGGCGACTTCGGTACCGCGATGGAGCTGATCTCCGAGGAGGAGGCGATCGCCGACGCCACCGGCGCGGCACCGCTGGTCTACCCGCGCCTCCATCTGGTCGCGCTGCGCGGAAGGCGCCAGGACGCCGTCGACCTGTTCGCGTCGGTGCAGCAGCGGATGAGCCTCAGTGTGCAGTGGGCGACGGCCGTGCTCAGCAACGGCCTGGCCGACTACCCGGCCGCGCTGAAGGCGGCGAAGCAGGCGGTCGAGTACGGCGCCGTCGCCACGGCGGGCCTCGCCCTGCCCGAGCTGGTCGAGGCGGCCGTACGGTGCGGCGAGACCGAGGTGGCCGCCGGGGCCCTCGCGTCCCTCCAGGAGCGCACGCAAGCGGGCCGGCAGGCGTGGGGCCTCGGTGTCGAGGCCTATGCGCGGGCCCTGGTGACCGAGGACGAGTCCGCCTACCAGGAGGCGATCGCCCTGCTCGACGACAGCGCACTGGTCGTCTACCGTGCCCGGGCACATCTGCTGTACGGGGAGTGGCTGCGTCGCGAGGGCCGGCGGCGTGACGCCCGGTCCGCGCTGCGGCTGGCGCACGAGTCGCTGTCCGAGCTCGGTGTGGAGGCGTTCGCCGAGCGCGCCGCCGGCGAGCTGCGCGCCACGGGCGAACAGGCCCGCAGCCGCACGTCGAAGGCATCGGACCAGCTGACGATGCAGGAGGTGCACATCGCCCGCCTGGTCGCCGACGGCGCCACCTCCAAAGAGGTGGCAGCGAAGCTGTTCCTCAGCCCGCGGACCGTCGACGCGCATCTGCGCAACATCTTCCGCAAGCTCGGGCTCACCTCACGCAGGCAGCTGCGAGACCTGCCCGACATTCGTTAGCCGCATGGTGGTGGCCGCGGCCTCGTGCCCGTTCATCGACTGCACGGGGCCGGGCCAACTCAGGCCGTACTTGTCCCAGTAGGCGTCGGAGACGCGCTGGACGAGCTCGGCGTCGTCCACCGGCTGGAGGGCGGCGGACAGCCGGACCCCGGCCACCTCCACCTCCGTGTCCGCGTGCCGCAGGACCCTGCGGTACCAGGCACTGCGCTGCCCGAAGGCCGAGCGGACGTACGCCTCCCCGTCGACCACCACCGTCCAGACCGTCCTGGCCGACCACTTGCCGTTCGTATGCCGTACCCACAAAACGATCTCTGCGTGATCCATCACTGTGTTCATGGCCCAACCTTCGCCGTGCGGGCACTGCCTACGCGTCGGTGGTCATCACCTAGATAGGCGGGCTTCGCCGACGCGAGACCGGTGCTCTCGCGACGAAGCTGAGTGCCATGACGAACACCGACACGAACCTCGCCACCGCAACTGCCACCGCCACCGCGATCAACACCGAAACCGCCGTCTTCGGGGCGGTCACCGGCGCCGAGGCGCTTCACGACAAGGACTCGAAGAAGAACAAGGGCACGAAGGAGAACAAGGCCAAGCGGCGTACCGCCAAGGCGCTGGCGTACTTCGCCCTGATCTTCACCGGGCTCATGGTCCTGGCCGAGCCGTGGCTGCTGATCCCGGTCGCCGCCACGGTCCTGGCGCTCTCCCTCTGGGACTGACCCGTCAGGTCACACGCAGCCTGAGACGTACAGAGGGCATTCACACTCAATGCCAACCGCACGTGCTGTCACCGGACTTGACTGAACAGAACATCGTCGGCTTTGTGCTGTCACGCACCGTCGGCCTGCCGGACGGCTACTACGAACCCGGCTGGGAGCCGCCGTACGGCGCCCTGTCCCTGATTGTCGAGGGCCTCTTCGTCGTCGCTTTTCTTGCCTGGCTGGGCAGGCGGGCGCCGATGGCCGACGCCGCCTTCGGGTCGCCCTACCGTACGGGCCGGGAGCGGACCGCCTCCAGACACGGCGCCCGGGAACGCTGAGCCGGATGCGGCTGAGGAGTGTCTCTGCCGTGACCAGGGCGTTCGTATCCGGGCAGCCAGCGTGTCGGTACGTCCCTTGACGAGGAGTCAGGCGCCGCGTCCTACGCGGCTCGGATCAGCTTGCTCTGCTGGTTGGGGTTGGCGGAGGGTCTGTCCGATCTTGCTGACGGCGAGCGTGCTTCGCTGCGGTCCGGCCGTGCCTTCGGATTCGTAGCCGTGGTCCTGAACGGCGCACGTGGAGCCTTGGCACTAGCCTCTAGAGGCCGCGTAGCGCCTCGCGCAGGTCGCAGTAGGCCGTCCAACAGTCGATGCTGCCGTCGTCGTACAGGCTGCCCATGTACCAGTCGTCGTCATCGACAGACTTCACGAGGCACAGGCTGTGAAATCCGAGAACGATCTCTGGGCGTGGCATTTCTTGAGCCTCGTCGAAGCCGACCCACTTCACAGACCGATCGGGGTCCAGGGCGACAGCCTCTGGGTCCCCCGATGCAACGCGGATCTGCTGAAGAGTCCATCCCTGGGGCAGTCGCGCGTCGGCCATCCACGGATGGTCTCACTCGCCCCGTGTGGATCACCGCTTTAGCAGCGAGGTGGGGCGGGTTGGTGCTTGACCTGCGGCATGCTGATCTAGGCAGACATGGCTCCGGCTGCTGTCAGCGGCCCCAGTTCCCCGTGGCTTCCCGCCTCATCTGGCGCGGTTGTGGCACGGGAACCTCTGATCAGACATGCTCTTGTTCCGCATCTCCCAAAACCCTGCTTGTCTGGCGTTGGTGTACTTCCATCGGGATACTCACCTTATGGGGGACGGCACTTGGTGGGTCGGCGTACTCACTGCGGTTACGGCGCTCGGCGCCAGTTGGGTCACCAGTCGCGGCAACGCCCATTCAGCGCGGGTCGAGGCCGAAGTCAGCGCCCATGCCGGACATGTTGCGGAGGCACGTGACAGGAGGCGCGAGGCATACAGGACGCTGAGTGCGAGTGCCCATGCGTTGGCAGAGCTCTTCTGGCGGATGGAAGAAGTCGACCGGTCTACGGACGCTTCGCTGAAGAGGGCGATCGTTGCCGAGATGCAAGCAGCATCCAGCCAAGCGCTGAGCGACGTAACCAAGGCGAGCACGGATGTGCTCCTTCAAGGCCCTGCATCAGTCGCTGAAGAGGCGGGTGTGCTCCGTCACGTCGCTGTGGTGGCGTTTTGGAAGCTCGCGGGGCTCGATGATGGGTCCGGCGAGCAGAGAGAGCCCTACAACCTAGCCTATCGGGAGTTTCGGGATCAGCATCATCGATTCATCGAGGTGGCCCGCGACGCGTTAGAAGTGAAGTGATCGATGGTCCGCGCGGGCAGTTTTCCGAGCGAGCGGCACTGATCTACCAGCACTCCAACCTGGAGCGGCAGAGGGAAGTAGCCGGCGGTATCGACGCCCGCGTTCGTGCCGAGCGGGAGAAGGTCGCTGACGTGCCCGACGAGCAGCCATCGGGCACGGAACGGGCACGAGACGCCTAAGCCGGTCTGGACAACAACACCGCGCTTCGGTGTCGTGATGTGCCCTTGAGCAGGCGCAACGGGTGCCGGAGCCAGGCCCGAAAGTCTGGCACAGCACCCGCTGTTGACCGTGGTTCCCCCGCCTCGTCGGGCACGGCTCGGGCATGACCGCCTGCTGATCCGTAGCTCTATCCGGATCGGTCAGCAGCGGCCATTCCGACTGCTATGAGACCTCGGAAGGACGGCAGCGGCCGGGGCCGGTTGCTGGGGACGCGGTATGGCGCTGCTGTATGGCACGCAGAAGCCGTCAGCCGCGCAGCGCCGTGAGCAATGCGGCAAGGGCCGCAATCACGCCCGCAAAAGCCGTCACGATTCGATCCGACCCGTGATCCAGACCGGCGCCGTGGTCATGGACGGCATCTTCAAGCGGGATCCGGAGCGCTAGTCACGCAGATAGTCACGCAGCAACGACAGAGGGCCCTTACCGATCCGGTAAGGGCCCTCTGACCTGGTACTTCTCTGTCGGGGTGGCGGGATTTGAACCCACGACCTCTTCGTCCCGAACGAAGCGCGCTGCCAAGCTGCGCTACACCCCGATGTCACTCGCTCTCGCGGCGACGTCGATTACTTTAGCCCACCAGCGGCCGGAGACGAAATCCGGTTTTCCGGGCCATCGGGGGCCCTGGCGCCGCCGGTCCGGGCGTCGCCGGGGCCCGGACGTCACGAGGGCGTGCCCGGTCTCCTCGGCTCCGTCGGTCGTGGACCAAGCATCGGGCGTGAACCAGGCACCGGTCGTGGACCAGGCACCGGTCGTGACCAGGCACCGGTCGTGGACCGGGCATGGGCCCGGCCCCCACCGGCTGGCCCCGCGTGCCGACGACGCCCTGACCAGCGGCGCCCCGGTCCGCCCCGGGCACCGGCTACGGCTGCCTAGTAGTCCCGCGCCGTCAGCGTCAGCAGGGTCGCCTCCGGTGGGCAGGCGAACCGTACCGGTGTGTAGCGGTTGGTGCCGCAGCCTGCCGAGACGTGGAGGTGGGAGGTCCGCCCGGCCGCCTCGTGGGTCGACAGGCCCTTGACCCGGCCCGTGTCGAGGTCGCAGTTGGTGACCAGGGCCCCGTAGAAGGGGATGCACAGCTGCCCGCCGTGCGTGTGGCCCGCGAGGATCAGGGGGTAGCCGTCCGCCGTGAACGCGTCGAGGGCGCGGAGATAGGGGGCGTGGACGACGGCCAGGGAGAAGTCGGCGTCCCGGGCGGGGCCGCCGGCCACTTGCTCGTACCGGTCGCGCTTGATGTGGGGGTCGTCCAGGCCGGTGAAGGCCAGCTCGATGCCGCCCTCCAGCTTCAGCCGCCCACGGGCGTTGCTCAGGCCCACCCAGCCCGCCGTGTCGAAGGCCTCCCGCAGGTCCTCCCACGGGTTGTGGACGACGCCGACCGCGGGGGCGTTGCCGTTGAGACCGTGGCGGCCCTGTGCCTTCTCGAGCAGATAGAGGGCGGGGTTGCGAAGCCTCGGCCCGTAGTAGTCGTTCGAGCCGAAGACGTACACGCCGGGGAAGTCGAAAAGCGGTCCCAGCGCGTCCAGGACCTCGGGTACGCCCTCCGTGTCCGAGAGGTTGTCGCCCGTGTTGACGACGAGATCGGGCCGCAGGCCCGCCAGCGACTGCAGCCAGGCCCGCTTCTTGCGCTGGCCGCACACCATGTGGATATCGGAGACCTGGAGTACGCGCAGGGGCCGCATTCCGCGTGGCAGTACCGGGACCGTCACACGCCGGAGCCGGAAGGAGCGGGCTTCGAATCCGGCTGCGTAGGCGAGCCCCGCGGCGCCGACGGCGGCGACTGAGGCCGTGATTTTGAGGGGTAGACCGAAGCTTGCGCGCATGCGCCCATCGTCGCAGACGGGTCAGTGTGGTCATTCGACCCGTCCCCGACCCGGGCACCGCGGAAGGGAAGCAGCGCCAGCAGACAGAGTGAGATCCACACGTACGCGTTGCTGCCGATGAATCCGGGGGCGCCCCCGGAGTTCCACCGCCACAACCAGACGACGCTGCTGCACAGCAGCACATAGCTCGCCGCGGCCGCGAACAGCAGCCGCCGGCGCCGTTCCCCGCCCGGTGCCGAGCGCAGCCCCGCGTCCGCGAGCACCGCGACGGCGGGGATCAGCCATACGAGGTGGTGCACCCAGGTGACGGGACTGACCAGACAGGCGGTGATGCCGGTCAGCGCGAAGCCCGCGAGCTCGTCGCCGGCGGCCACCGCGCGCCGGGAGCGCCACACCCACAGCCACAGCAGCAGCAGGACCCCGGCGGCCCAGACGGCCCGGCTGGGCTCGGCGAAGGGCTCGGTGAGCCGGGCCAGCATGCCCTGCCAGGACTGGTTGGAGACATACGCGAGCGAACCGACGCGGTCGGTGTTCCACATCGCCTCGGTCCAGTATGTCCGCGACGCCTCCCGGTCCGCCCAGGCGGCGATGGCGGTCGCGCCGCCCGCGACCGCGATGGCCACCCCCGCCGGCCGCAGCCGCCGGGTGACCAGCAGATAGACGATGAAGATCGCCGGGGTGAGCTTGATCGCCGCGGCGAGGCCGATGCCGAGGCCCGCCAGCCGGTTCAGCCGACGCGCCCGCGCGGTGTCCGACGTCAGCAGCCAGGCGTCGGCGAGGACCAGAGCCAGCAGGAGCAGATTCACCTGGCCGAAGCTCGCGGTGTCACGCACGGGCTCCAGCCAGGCGAAGAGGCAGGCCAGCACGGCGTAGGTGTACCACCGCGTCCAGCCTTCACGTCTGATCGTCGCGTCGGCGCAGATGTAGAGGATCACCGCCGCCGCCGTGACGTTGAGCAGCTGGCTGATCGCTATCGCGCTGTACCACCCGACGAGCGCCATCGGCAGCATCACGAATGCAGCGAAAGGCGGGTAGGTGAAGCCGTAGTGGGTGCCCGGCTTGAGGTAGTCGTAGATCCGGCCGCCGTCCGTCCAGTAGCCGATGGTGCCGTAGTAGACCTTCAGGTCGAACCAGTGGCGGTGCAGCGGCACGAAGATCAGGAAGGCCGTCACGGCGATGCCGAGGGCAAGCGTCGTGGAGACCCTGCCGAGGGTCGTGGTCGGCGGTCTCATGCAGGGCTCCCCAACAGTTCGGTACGACCCGGTCCCGAGGAACCCCGGGCGGCGAGCCGGTAGGCACACCAGAGGACGAGCACCGCCGCCGTGCCGCCGCCGATGGCGAGCAGCAGCTGTGCACGGTCCGGTGCGAATCCGCTCGGCAGTACGGCGAGGGCGAGCACTCCGCTCGCGGCGGCCGCGGCCCGGCGCAGCCGTACCGAACCGTTGGGTGCGGCGGCGGCGATCAGGAACAGGCCCCAGAGAACATACCAAGGACGAATCGCCGGTCCCAGAAGGGCGACCGCACTCAGGCTCAGCCCGAGCGCGTAGACCGGGCGGCGTAGGTGGTGGCGCCGCCAGAAGGCGGTCACGACGAGCACCGTGGCGGCGATGCCGGCCGCGTGCGAGACAGGCACCGCGAACTCCGCGAGACCGCTGCCGGCGCTCTCCAGCGCGGCACCCGTCATACGGCCGAGTGACGAGGTCAGGGACCAGTTCTGCGGTGACACGGGGGTGCGGAGCGCGGCTATCCAGCCGTAGCCGGTGCCGGTGAGCGCCGTGGTCGTGGCCGTGGTGACGGCGGCGATCGCGGCCACGGCGAGCGACGCCCGTAGCCGCGGAAGCCGCCCCCGCAACCTCCCGCCCCACAGCAGGGCGACGGCGAGCAGCCCCAGCGCGGCGGGCGCCTTGACCAGTGCGGCGAGTGTGACGAGTACGGCGCCTGCGACCGGCCGGCGGCCCGCGGCCGCGACGAGTCCGGCGCCGAGCAGACCGAGCATGACGGCGTCGTTGTGGGCACCGGCGACGAGGTGCAGCAGCAGAAGGGGGTTCAGCGCGCCGAGCCAGAGTGCGGTACGCGGTTCGGCGCCGCAGCGCCGGGCCAGCCTGGGCAGACAGAACACCATCAGGGCGACCCCGAGCAGGGCCACCAGCCGCATGCCGAGTATGCCGGTGGACAGCTCCGCGTGCGCCAGTGCGGCGATGGCCGAGGCGCAGGCCAGGAAGACGGGGCCGTACGGCGCCGGGGTGTGCTGCCAGACCGGTGCGACCTCCAGGGGCAGCGGGCCGCCGAGCCGGGATGGGCCGTGTGCGTACACGTCCATCCGGGCGTCGACCATCGCACCCTGCGCGAGATAGCTGTACACATCCCTGCTGAACAGCGGTGGTGCGAGCAGCAACGGGGCCGCCCACAGCGCGAGCGTCAGCAGCAGGGTGCGCTGGGTCGGCGGCGTCGGTCCGCGCACCGCCCTGCCGAGCAGGGCCCAGGCGGCGATCAGCAGGACGAGTCCGAAATACGTGCCGGCCAGCCCGAGCGCGGCCGCTCCCGAGCGCGGTGCGAGGACGTCGCGTACGGGCACCGCTCCCACGGCCGCCCCGCAGACGGCGAGTACCGCAGAGCCGATCAGCCCCAGCAGCTGGGCGTGGCGCGTGTCTTGGGGGATGCGGGGGATGACCGGCATGCGGGCAGGCTGTCAACGGCCGGTGGCCGGGAGCCGACATGTGGCCCACTCCGGAACGGCCGCGATGTGTCCGGCACCTTACGCGGGGACGGACCGGCCGACGGGACGAACCGGCGCGGGGCGCCCTGATGGGGAGGCAGGGCGCGCACCGGGAGAAATGCGCGGGCGGCGCACGGCGCGTACCTGCCACAATCGAGCCATGACCACGCTCAAGTCCAAGCTGCAGGAAGACCTCACCGAGGCGATCAGGGCGCGTGACGAGCTGCGCTCTTCGACGCTCCGGCTGACCCTCGCCGCGATCACCAAGGAGGAGGTCGCGGGCAAGGAGGCGCGCGAGCTCTCCGACGACGATGTGCAGAAGGTGATCGCCAAGGAGGCGAAGAAGCGCCGCGAGGCCGCGGAGGCCTTCGCCCAGGGCGGTCGTGACGAGCAGGCGCAGCGGGAGCGGCAGGAGGGCGAGATCCTCGACGCGTACCTGCCGCAGCAGCTGTCGGACGACGAGCTGAACGCCGTCGTCGCCCAGGCCGTCGAAGAGGCGCGGGCGGCGGGCGCCGAGGGCCCTCGTGCGATGGGTGCCGTCATGAAGATCGTGAACCCGAAGGTGGCGGGCCGGGCCGAGGGCGGCCGGGTCGCGGCCGCGGTCAAGAAGCTGCTGGCGGGCTGAGCCGCCGCCGATGCGCTGATCGCGTCGGCCGGTCGGGCTTCGGCCCTATGCGATCGACCCCGCCGGGACTACCGGGATTTCCCGGACCGGTTCCGGCGGGGTCGATCGGGGCTGAGGTCAGTACCAGGGAGTGCACTGCGGTGTGCCCGACTTGTACTCCACGCAGGCCCGCATCATGTGCGTCGACGGGTTGTGGTACATCGGCGTGCGTGTGTAGTAGTAGTTCGTGCCCGAGGGGACCTTCGAGGTCCAGCCCGCGGCGTTCCCCTTCTTCAGGCCGAGCCGCCAGTAGCACGTCGACTGGTTCTTGGTGCAGCGCTGGACGTACACGGACCAGTCCTGCGGGTCGGAGCCGCTGATGAACCACAGGCGTCCCCAGCTGTACTGGTCGCCGTCGGTCTTTCCCCACCTCAGTTCGTAGAGGAACGAGTTGCCCAGGTCGTAGGGGCCGTGCGGGCTCACGGGGCCGCTCTGCCAGGTCTGGATGTTGGGGTCGTGCCCGTCACAGCCGAAACCGGAACAGGCCAGCGGACCCGCCTGGGCCGAACTGGGCACCGCGATGGCGATCATGGCTGAGCTGAGCAGGGCGCCGATGACGACGCCGATTCTCGATCGGAGCTTCATGATGTCCCCCTGAGGGTTCGTCGGCCTACGGTCGGTTGGACGTGTGCCAGGGCGCGCTCGGGCTGGGGCTGTCCCGGTGGGTGCTTCCGACTGCCGATGCGGACGTGGTTCCCGCGAGTCCTGTCAGGGCCGCCGCGGGCAGGGTGAGAGCGGTGCGGGTCAGTCTCGGCATTCGTGGGATTCCTCCCGAATTGTCCTGATCCACTGTCCTCTTGACCCTAGTGGTCAACTGGCTTGACCCACAAGCGAGTTGCGGTCGGATTGCGGAGGCCTGCGGCAAACGGAAGAGGGGGGTGGGAGATCACTCCCACCCCCCTCTCACCGGGGCTGTCCAGGACTGGGCCTAGTTGCGGCCGCCGGGGCCGTTGGCCGGCCCGCCGGTGCTGCGTCCACCGGTACGGCCGCCGTCGAAGCCCCCTACGACGCCGGGCGGGAGGGAGATGCCCGGCAGGGGCTGGCCCTGGTCACCGCCGCCGTCGTCCCGGCGGTCGCGCTTGCGCCGCTTGCGGTCGTCGTCCGAATCGCCCTCGCGCTCACCGCGCGGAATCGAGACGGCGGAGAAGGAGGGCGTTTCCGAGGCCTCGAGCGCGCCGGTCATCGCGATCTTCCATATCGGGCCGGGCAGACAGCCACCGCACACCTTGTCGTAGTACTCGCCACCGATGCGGATGTTGTACATGGGCGTCTTCTCGCCGACGTCGTCTCCGACCCACACGGCCGTGGACAGGTTCGGGGTGTAGCCGACGAACCACGCGTCCTTGCGATCGTTGGTCGTACCGGTCTTGCCCGCGTTGTCCCGGTCGCTGAGCCCGGCCCGGCTGCCGGTGCCGTCCTCGACCACGCCCTTGAGCATCTGGTTGATCGAGTCCGCGGTGTGCTGGCTCATCGCCTGCGAGCACTTGGACTTCGGCACCTTGAGGCGCTTGCCCTCCGCCGTGGTCACGGACTCTATGGCGATCGGCGAGCAGTACGTGCCGCGGTTGGCGAACGTGGCGTAGACGGCCGCCATGCCCAGCGGAGTGCTCTCCTCGGCGCCCAGGGTGATCGACGGGTCCTCGCCGATCTTCTTGCCGTCACCGGTCTGGTAGCCGACCTTCTTCGCCATCTCGACCGTCTCGCACAGCCCGGTCATCTGCTCCAGCATGGCGAAGTACGTGTTGATGGACTTGCCGAGCGCGCCCGTCATGTCCCAGGAGCCGGTCTCCTCCTTGGTCTCGTTCTGCAGGTCCCAGTTGCCGTCGCCGGCCGGGCTGCCCGAGCAGTTGGTGAAGGACCTCATGGGGAGCGAGAGCTTCCAGTCGCTGGAGAACGACTGGGCGGGACTGAGTCCCTTCTCCAGGGCCGCCGCGGCGGTGATCGGCTTGAAGGTCGAGCCGACCTGGAAGCCGTACGTGGTGCCGCCCATCTTGCTGTCGACGGACAGGTTGAGCACCGTCTCGTGGCGCTTCTGGTCGAGGCCGTACGGGCGCGACTGCCCCATCGAAAGGATCTTGCCGCTGCCCGGCTGGAGCTGCACCACGGCCGCCGCGACCTTGTCGTCCTTGTTGACCTTCGCGGTGGCGGCTTCGTTGGCGGCTTCCTGGGCCCGCGGGTCGAGCGTGGTCCGGATCGTCAGACCGCCGAGGTTCCACAGCTTCTGCCGTTCCTCGGTCGTCTTGCCGAACGCCGGGTCGGACAGAACCGTCTTGCGTACGTAGTCGCAGAAGAAGCCCGCGCCGTCGACGGCCGTGATGCAGCCGTTCTTCGGCCGGCTGACGTTGAGCTTGATCGGCTTGGCCTTGGCCGCGTCGGCCTCTTGCTGCGAGATGTTGTGGACGTCGGCCATCCGCTGCAGCACCGTGTTGCGCCGCTTGGTGGCCTCCTCCCGGTCGTTGACCGGGTCGTAGCGGCTCGGCGACTGCACGAGGCCGGCCAGCAGGGCCGCTTCCTCCAGGTTCAGGTTCTTGGCGGACTTGGAGAAGTAGCGCTTGGCAGCCGCCTCGACGCCGTACGCCTGCTGCCCGAAGAAGGTGATGTTGAGGTAGTTCTCGAGGATCTTCTTCTTCCCGAGCTCCTCTTCGACCTGGATCGCGTACTTGAGCTCGCGGACCTTGCGGCCGATGGTCTGCTTGGTGGCCTGGGCGACCTTGTTGGGGTCGTCGCCGGCCTCCTCGACGAAGACGTTCTTGACGTACTGCTGGGTGAGGGTCGAGGCGCCCTGGGTGACACCGCCCTCCCGGGCGTTGCGGTTGGCCGCGCGCAGGACGCCCTTGAGGTCGACCGCCCCGTGCTCGTAGAAGCGCGCGTCCTCGATCGCGACGATCGCCCGCTGTATATGGGGGGAAATGTCCTTGAGCGGGACGACCGTGCGGTCACGGGAGTAGACGGTGGCGATCTGGCCGCCCTTGGCGTCCAGGATCGTGGTGCGCTGGCTCAGCGGGGGCGTTCTGAGGTTCGCGGGAATCTCGTCGAATCCCTCGACCGTGCCCTTGGCCGCAAGTCCCAGTGCGCCGGCCGCCGGCAGGGCGAGGCCTGCCAGCACTGCTCCGGCCAGCACACTCACACCGATGAACTTGGCGGCCTGCTGGGTCCCTGTCAGACCTCCGCCCGCGCGCTTGTTTGCCATGGGGGCAGCCTAATCCGTAGCGAAGGGCCTTCGGAGGGAGCGGGTGGTCCGCGGGATGTTCGATTGCCGATCGTGACATCCGGGGACGGCCGGCCGGGCGATGCCTCGACCGGGACCGGACGGCGTCCCGGAGGGGAGCCGTGCAGCTATCGACACCTCGGTTGCCGCAATCGCCTCGGTTGCCTCGACGAGGAGGGCAAGGAGGGGTGGCGGGCGGCGGGGCAGCCGGGGTGTCGAGTTCTCATTTGCCGGACACACGGACAGGCCTTGGCCTAAGCTGCTCCCAGCTGTCACAACAGTGCAGTTGTGTACCACTACCCACGCTGCACCTCGCGACATCCTCGAGACATTCCCATGCGGCGTGCTCCCTCATGCCGCCGAATGCGGCTGCTCTGCGATATGCGGAGTGAATTCCGGGCTGAAATGTCGGGATGGTTCCGTATGCCCTCACCTCACTCCCCTGGGTGATCTGCCGCGTACCCATAGTCCGTTCGGGCCATTCAAGATTGGGCCCGAAGGGGGTGTTGCGCTGTGCCCGCCTTCCGTAACGTCCTCAACTGGCAGCGGTGAATATGCCGCTGCCGCCGTGGGGGAGCCTCGATTCGGGAGAGGACGGCGCCGGCATGGGCTGGGTAACCGACTGGAGTGCGCAGGCAGCCTGCCGCACTACCGATCCGGATGAACTGTTCGTTCAAGGAGCGGCGCAGAACAGGGCCAAGGCGGTGTGCACCGGTTGTCCGGTGCGGACCGAGTGCCTGGCCGATGCGCTCGACAATCGCGTCGAATTCGGCGTATGGGGCGGGATGACCGAGCGGGAACGGCGGGCGTTGCTGCGCAGGCGCCCCACAGTCACCTCCTGGCGCAGGCTCCTGGAGACCGCGCGTACCGAATACGAGCGGAGCGCGGGCATCCTGCCCGTGGGCCTGGAGGACGACGAGACGTACGAGACGTACGCCGCGGTGGGTTAGGCCAGGGTTGGGCCCTTCGAGGCCGGACGGCAGGAAGTCGGCCGGATGCCGACCGGAAGTTGGCTGGAATCCGGTGGGCGAAGGCCGGTCGGGCCAGGTCGGGAGCCCCGGCAGTCGAAGACGCCCTTGGTCCCGCCGCCGCGGGACGCGACTGCCCTGCATCACACCCACATGGGAGCCGGGCCCGGCAGCCTGCCCGCCATCGAGCGCTGCGATGCGCCCCTGCCCCGCGAGATGCCGGGCGTTCCGTAGTGGTGCCGCGCCCTGCCACAAGGGTGCGTGAGCCCATGAGTACGGCCGCAGCCCCGGTATGAGCCACCGTGCCCAGGTGCTCGCGTTCATGCGGACCTGCGCGCCCGGAGTGTCGCCGTACGGCGGACACCTCCAGGGCATCCGTCACACGGGTCAGGCGGCTCCGGCCGGAGAACCCCCGGCCGCGAGCCGTTCACCGATGGCGCGGAGGCCCGCCAGATCGTGGACATCGCCCGGCAGGGCCGCCACTTGGGCCACGGCGACCTCCGGATGGAGTGCTGTGAAACGGTCGCGCGTCCGCTGCTCACGTGCGAGCACCTGCATGCGTTCGGCATGCAGGCGCAGCAGACCGGCGGTCAGTTGTGCAGTGGGAGGGGGCGCTGAGTCGTCGGGCTCGGACTCCACGGCGGGAGAGGTGGGAGAGGTGCCCGCGGAGTCACGAACACCAGCCTTCCCGGCCTCCTGATCCACAATGCCGCTCTCGTCAAGATTTTCTGCGGCGGCGAGCGCCCGCTCGGCCGACAGCCTTGCGGCGTCGCTCCCATGGACCCGGTTGAGGACCAGACCCGCCAGTGGCATCTCCTCCGCCGCCAGCCGCTCCACGAAGTACGCCGCCTCCCGCAGAGCGTCCCGTTCCGGGGCCGCCACGACCAGGAACGCGGTGCCGGGCGCCTGCAGCAGGCGGTATGTGGCGTCCGCCCGGGTGCGGAAGCCGCCGAACATCGTGTCCATGGCGGCGACGAACGTCTGGACGTCCCGCAGCAGTTGACCGCCCAGCAGCTTCCCGAGCGTGCCGGTCATCAACGACATGCCGACGTTGAGGAACTTCATCCCGGCCCGGCCGCCCATCTTCGCCGGAGCCATCAGCACCCTGATGAACTTGCCGTCCAGGAACGACCCGAGACGTTTCGGTGCCTCCAGGAAATCCAGTGCCGAGCGCGACGGTGGAGTGTCGACGACGATCAGGTCCCACTCATCGCGGGCCCGCAGCTGCCCCAGCTTCTCCATCGCCATGTACTCCTGCGTGCCCGCGAAGCCGGCCGACAGCGACTGGTAGAAGGGGTTCTCCAGGATGGCGCGCGCCCGCGCCGGATCCGCGTGCGCCTCGACGATCTCGTCGAAGGTCCGCTTCATGTCCAGCATCATGGCGTACAGCTCACCGTCGCCCTTGATGCCGTCCACCCGGCGCGGGGTGTTGTCGAGCAGGTCGATGCCCATCGACTGGGCCAGCCGGCGGGCGGGGTCGATCGTCAGGACGACCGCCTTGCGGCCGCGCTCCGCCGCCCGCACCCCGAGCGCCGCCGCCGTCGTCGTCTTGCCGACGCCGCCGGACCCGCAGCACACGATGATGCGGGTGCCCGGGTCGTCGAGCAGCGGATCGATGTCGAGCAGCGGTGTGTCCTGCTGGGCGATGCCGTGCGTCATGGGCGGCGTCATCCGTTCTCCCCGTTCACGCCGAGCTTTCGCAGTTCCGTCGCCAGCTGGTACAGCCCGGCGATGTCGACTCCTTCACTCAGCAGCGGAAGCTCGTACGTGGGCAGGCCCAGCGAACGGAGCACGGCGCGCTGCTCGCGCTCCAACTCGACGCGCTGCGCATGCTCTGCGGCCTGCCCGAGCAGCGGACCGACCAGCTTGGCCGCGCCGCTCACCCCTGCCGCGGTGAGCGACTTGGCGATGTCCTTGCGACGGCCCGCGGTCGCGGCGGTCCGCACCGCTTCCTCGTCGAGGATGTGCGGCCGCACCATGTTGACGATCACCTTCCCGGTGGGAAGGTCGGCGTCACGCAGCTCGGCGACTCCGTCCGCGGTCTCCTGGACGGGCATCTCCTCGAGGAGGGTCACCAAATGGACGGCGGTCTCCGGGGACTTGAGGACCCGCATGACGGCCTGGGCCTGATTGTGTATCGGGCCCATCCGCGCCAGCCCTGCCACCTCGTCGTTGACGTTCAGGAAGCGGGTGATCCGCCCGGTGGGCGGGGCGTCCATGACGACGTGGTCGTAGGCGTACCGGCCCGGGCCGTTCTTGGTGTCGGAAATGCGGCGCCGCACGGCCTCGCAGGCCTTGCCGGTCAGCAACACGTCCCGGACGCCGGGCGCGACGGTGGTCGCGAAGTCGATCGCGCCGAGCTTCTTCAGCGCCCGTCCCGCGGTACCCAGTTTGTAGAACATCTGGAGGTAGTCGAGAAGCGCCAGCTCGGCGTCGATGGCCAGCGCGAAGACCTCGCCGCCGCCCGGGGCGACGGCGATCTTGCGTTCCTCGTACGGCAGCGCCTCCGTCTCGAAGAGCTGCGCGATGCCCTGTCTGCCCTCGACCTCGATGAGGAGCGTGCGCTTTCCCTCGGTCGCGAGGGCGAGCGCAAGGGCCGCGGCGACCGTCGTCTTACCGGTACCGCCTTTGCCGCTGACGACCTGAAGCCTGCTCACGTCTTCGAGCCTAACCAGTCGGCCCGGGCAGTACGCACGAGGCTGCCTGCGGGCTGCGTCACGCCGCGGGACCGGCATGGCGGTCCCGCGTCACGAGACCCCATGCCCGGGCGGCTACAGTCGGCTCCATGACCAAGTGGGAATACGCGACCGTGCCCCTTCTCGTGCACGCGACCAAGCAGATCCTGGACACCTGGGGCGAGGACGGCTGGGAGCTCGTCCAGGTCGTCCCCGGGCCGAACAACCCCGAGCAGCTCGTGGCCTACCTGAAGCGGGAGAAGGTCTGATGGCCGGGGGCGGCGCCGTAGAGGCGAAGCTCGCCGACCTCGGCCTCACGCTCCCGGAGGTCGTCCCGCCGCTGGCCGCCTACCAGCCGGCGGTGCAATCGGGTCCGTACGTCTACACCTCGGGGCAGCTCCCCATGGTGGAAGGCAAGCTTCCGGTCATCGGCAAGGTCGGCGCCGAAGTGACCGCGGAGGAGGCCAAGGAACTCGCCGCCACCTGTGCGCTCAACGCGCTCGCGGCCGTGAAGTCCGTCGCCGGCAGCCTCGACCGCATCGCGCGGGTCGTGAAGGTCGTCGGTTTTGTCGCTTCCGCGTCCGACTTCACCGGCCAGCCGGGTGTCATCAACGGTGCCAGCGAGCTGCTGGGCGCTGTGCTCGGGGACAAGGGCGTGCACGCGCGCAGCGCGGTGGGCGTGGCGGTACTTCCGCTGGACGCTCCGGTCGAGGTCGAGATCCAGGTCGAACTCGTCCAGGACTGACGGCGCGCTCGTCCGGGAGACCGGCGGCGTGTTCGCCGGACCGGCGCCGTGTTCGTCCGGGACCTACGGTGCGACGGGAGCCGTGCCTCACGGCTCCCGCCGGCGCCTCGCGCGGATCGGCCACCCCTCGAACATCCAGGCGTGAACGCATAACATCCGCCCATGTCCAATGGTCAGTGGTACCCACCGGAATGGCCGGAGCGGATCAGGGCGCTCGCCGCAGGCGAACTCACCGCCGTGCTCCCCAAGCGCGCGGCGACCGTCATGCTGCTCAAGGACACCCCCGACGGCGTGCACGTCCACATGCTGCGCCGCCGCGCCTCCATGGCCTTCGCCGGAGGCGCCTATGTCTACCCCGGCGGAGGAGTGGACGAGCGCGACGCCCGGCCGGTCCGCTGGGCCGGGCCGTCCCTGGGCGCATGGGCAGCCCGGCTCGGTGTCGAGGACGAGGCGACGGCGCAGTCCATCGTCTGTGCGGCGGTACGGGAGACCTACGAGGAGGCCGGCGTCCTGCTCGCCGGCGAGACCGCGGACTCGGTCGTCGGAGACACGACCGGCGACGACTGGGAGGCGGACCGCGCGGCGCTGGTCGACCGCGAGCTGGGCTTCGCCGAGTTCCTGGCCCGCAGGGGCCTCGTGCTGCGCTCCGATCTGCTGGGCGCGTGGGCTCGCTGGATCACACCGGAGTTCGAACCGCGCCGCTTCGACACCTGGTTCTTCGCCGCCGCCCTGCCGCAGGGCCAGCGCACCCGGAACGCCTCGACGGAGGCCGACCGCTCGGTGTGGATCAGGCCGGCGGAGGCCGCTGCCGGGTACGACAAGGGCGAGCTGCTCATGATGCCGCCGACGATCTCCACGCTGCGGGCGCTCTCGCGGTACGCCGCCGCCGCGGACGCCGTCACGGCGGCGGGGGACCAGGACCTCGCACCCGTTCTCGCCAAGGCGCGCCTGGAGCAGGGCGAACTGGTGCTGAGCTGGCCCGGCCATGATGAGTTCACCAAGCACATTCCGACCGGACCGACGGGACCGACCGGATCCGCCGGAGGCTCCCGATGAGCGACGCCGCAGCCCTCCCGGGCCAGCCGCGCGGCGCAGTCGTGTCCGGCCCGGCGACCGCACGGGCGGTCAACGTGCTGGCTCCCAATCCGTCGGCGATGACGCTCGACGGCACCAACACCTGGATCGTCGCGGAGCCGGACTCCGAACTCGCGGTCGTCATCGACCCCGGTCCGCTCGACGACGCACACCTCCGCAACGTCATCGCGACCGCCGAGAAGGCCGGCAAGCGCGTCGCGCTGACGCTGCTCACGCACGGGCATCCGGATCACGCGGAGGGAGCGGGCCGGTTCGCCGAGCTGACCGGCACGAAGGTGCGCGCCCTCGATCCGGCCCTGCGCCTTGGTGACGAGGGACTTTCCGCAGGTCAGGCGATCCGTACCGGGGGCCTGGAACTGAGAGTCGTCTCCACGCCCGGCCATACCGCCGACTCACTCTGCTTCCATCTGCCCGCCGATCGTGCGGTCCTGACCGGCGACACGATCCTGGGCCGCGGTACGACGGTCGTCGCACACCCGGACGGCCGCCTCGGCGACTATCTCGACTCGCTGCGCCGTCTGCGCTCGTTGACCGTCGACGACGGGGTGCACACGGTGCTCCCGGGGCACGGTCCGGTCCTGGAGGACGCGCAGGGCGCCGTGGAGTTCTATCTCGCCCATCGCGCGCATCGCCTGGCCCAGGTCGAGACGGCCGTCGAGGACGGCTACCGCACGGCGACCGAGGTGGTGGCGCATGTGTACGCGGACGTGGACAGGTCGCTGTGGCCCGCCGCGGAACTCTCGGTCCGTGCCCAGCTGGAGTATCTGCAGGAGCACGGCCTGATCCAGGGCTGACCCCTGGTCCAGGGCCGGGAGCGGTCCTGTCCAGGGTCCCCTGACCGGACCGAGGCAGCCAATGCCCCCTGCCATGGGCAGCGTCGGCCCCGTGCCCTACGCTCCGCTTGCCCCGTACTCGCTACGTCCGGGGCTTGCTTCGGCATTTCATCCTTGGGGGGATCCCGGTGTTCGTCCTGTCCATCCTTCTCGTCGTCGCCGCAGCGGTGATGTACGCCGTCTCCCGCCGCGGGGACCGTCGTGGTCTCAAGATCGGCGCTGCCGGTGCGCTGATCGCCGGTCTGTTCGCGGGAATCACCAGCTGCGTGTACGTCGTCAGCGCCTACGAGGTCGGTGTGCCCGTGACCTTCGGCAAGGTCGGCACACCCCTGATGTCGGGCATGCATCTGAGGTCGCCCTTCACCAACGTCACCACCTTCTCCACCCGCCCGGTCGACCTGAACCTCTCCGACAAGGAGGTGGTCGAGGTGCGTTCGAGCCAGGGCGGCGTGATGTACGTGGAGGTAACCGTGAAGTGGGCGGTGACCCCGGGCAAGGCCGTGGAGCTCTACCGGCTGGCCGGCAGCGAGGACGCCATCCAGCAGCGACTGGTGTATCCGGACAGCCGGGAGATCATCCGCAATGTGTTCGCCCGCTACACCAGCGAGCAGGGCTACGCCTCGGCCCGGGAGAAGATCAACACCGAGATCGGTGACCTGGTCAAGGAGCGGCTGGCGCCGCGCGGTATCGACGTGACCACCGTGAACCTTCGCAATGTGAAGCCGTCGGACCGTCTCCAGGACCAGATCGACCGCAAGATCCAGCAGCAGCAGGCCACGGAGCGGGCGACCGAGGCGACGCTTACGGCCAAGGCAGAGGCCGAGCGGCGCCGTATCGAGGCGGAGGGCATCGCCAGGGCGAACAAGATCCTCAACGAGTCGCTGTCGGACAAGGTGCTCATGAACCAGTGCATCGACGCCTACCGTGAGGCGTCGGCGAAGAACCCCGTCTATGCGGTCCCGTGCGGCGGTGGAAGCGGAAACCCGCTGATCGTCGACGGTACGAAGCGCTGAGCCGCAGATCCTGTCCGGGCGGCGGCCGGGGCGTCCATGCGGGCGCCCCCGGCCGCCGCTGCGGCCCGGGTTCGGACTAGCGCGAGCGCTTCGCCAGGCGCTCCACGTCCAGCAGGATCACCGCACGCGCCTCGAGGCGCAGCCAGCCACGCTGGGCGAAGTCGGCGAGGGCCTTGTTGACGGTCTCGCGGGAGGCGCCCACGAGCTGCGCCAGCTCTTCCTGCGTCAGGTCGTGGACGACATGGATGCCTTCCTCCGACTGCACGCCGAAGCGGCGCGACAGGTCGAGGAGGGCACGGGCGACGCGGCCCGGGACATCGGAGAAGACCAGGTCGGACATCTGGTCGTTGGTCTTGCGGAGGCGGCGGGCGACGGCACGCAGCAGGGCCGTGGCGACCTCGGGGCGGGCGTTGAGCCAGGGCTGGAGGTCGCCGTGGCCCAGCCCGAGCAGCTTGACCTCGGTCAGCGCGGTCGCCGTGGCCGTACGCGGGCCCGGGTCGAACAGCGAGAGCTCGCCGATCAGCTCGCCGGGACCGAGCACCGCCAGCATGTTCTCCCGGCCGTCGGGCGAGGTGCGGTGCAGTTTGACCTTGCCCTCGGTGACCACGTAGAGGCGGTCTCCGGGGTCGCCCTCGTGGAAGAGCGCGTCGCCGCGGGCGAGTGTCACTTCACTCATCGAGGCGCGGAGCTCCGCGGCCTGCTCGTCATCGAGCGCCGCGAAGAGCGGGGCGCGCCGCAGAACGTCGTCCACGAGTTCTCTCCTTGTCGACCTGCTCAGGGGACGGTGGTCCCCATGATGCCGCACGGTAAAACGGTGCGATCGATCACAAGGGCCCAAGACAAGTCTGACGCACCGGCGTGTCCCGTTGTGCTTCAGGGGCCGATTCGGGTGGCGTTCGGCCGGGCCCGGGGCGGATGTCAGTGAGGGCCCTTAGGCTGGCCGGGTGTCCAATTCGCCGGTGAGAGTGCAGGCCAAGGGGGCCGTAAGGGTGCCAGGGGAGCAGAATTCCGCTGTGGGCGAACACGGTTCACCCGTGTCGGCAAAAGCGACAAAAGGGGCAAAGGGGAAGTCTTCCCGCTCTTCGTCGGGATCCGCGGCGAGGCCATCGTCCAGATCCGGAACGTCTGGATCCGCGACGCCGGGGGCCTCCGCGACGCCCGCGACCTCCGCAGCCTCCGCGTCCGCCGGGACCTCCGGCGCCTCCGGCTCCGGGGCGTCGAAGAAGCCGGGCTCCCCGCCGAAGGTCGCGGCCAAGCCGGAGTCACGGCTCGCGATGGTGCGGCGCGCCCGCCGGATCAACCGCGAGCTGGCCGATGTGTTTCCGTACGCCCACCCCGAGCTGGACTTCCGGAACCCCTTCGAGCTGCTCGTGGCGACGGTGCTGTCCGCCCAGACGACCGACCTGCGCGTCAACCAGACGACCCCGGCGCTCTTCGACCGGTATCCCACGCCTGAGGACATGGCCGCGGCCGTTCCCGAGGAGCTGGAGGAGATCATCCGGCCCACCGGCTTCTTCCGTGCCAAGGCGAAGTCCCTGATCGGCCTCTCCACGGCACTGCGCGACGATTTCGGCGGGGAGGTGCCTGGCCGGCTGAAGGACCTGGTCACGCTGCCGGGAGTGGGCCGCAAGACGGCGTTCGTGGTGCTGGGCAATGCCTTCGGTGTCCCGGGGATCACCGTCGACACCCATTTCATGCGGCTTGCCCGTCGCTGGAAGTGGACCGAGCAGGAGGATCCGGTCAAGATCGAGGCCGAGATCGCCGCGATCTTCCCCAAGAGCGAGTGGACGATGCTGTCCCACCGGGTGATCTTCCACGGCCGCCGTATCTGCCACGCCCGCAAGCCCGCCTGCGGTGCCTGTCCGATCACTCATCTGTGTCCGTCGTACGGCGAGGGCGAGACAGACCCGGACAAGGCGAGGAAGCTGCTCAAGTACGAGATGGGCGGCTACCCCGGCCAGCGGCTGAATCCGCCGCCGGACTACCCGGGCAGGCCGGCGCCTGCGCTGGGGGCTTCATGACAGGGCCGCGATCGTCTCCGTCCCGTCTCTCCGGGTCAGGAACGTTCCCGGGCGCCGTAGGCGTTGCACACCACGGGGGTGCTCATGACACGCGCGGATGAGATGCACGACGGAGGGCAGGCCGTGACGAGCGAGGGCCTGCCCGACTGGCTCCTTCCGGTGGCCGAGACCGCCAGGACGGTCGCGCCCGAGCAGCTCAGCCGGTTTCTGCCGCCCGACGGCGGCGGTCGGCAGTCCGCGGTGCTGATCCTCTTCGGCGAGGGTCCCGGGGGCCCCGAGCTGCTGCTGATGGAGCGCGCGGGCAGCCTGCGCTCGCATGCCGGTCAGCCCTCCTTCCCCGGCGGCGCCCTCGACCCCGTGGACGGTGATCCCGCCGGTTCCGGCCCGCTGCGCGCCGCACTGCGCGAGGCCGAGGAGGAAACCGGTCTCGACCCCTCCGGCGTCCAGGTCTTCGGGGTGCTGCCCCGCCTCTACATCCCCGTGAGCGGCTTCGTCGTCACCCCGGTCCTCGGCTGGTGGCGCGACCGCAGCCCGGTCGCCGCCGTCGATCCCGCGGAGACCGCCCGGGTCTTCACGGTTCCCGTGGCAGATCTCACGAATCCGGCAAATCGCGTGACAGTCGTCCATCCCAGCGGCCACCGCGGTCCGGCGTTTCTCGTCGCATCTGCTCTGGTCTGGGGTTTTACCGCGGGAGTGATCGACCGGATCCTGCACTTCGCCGGCTGGGAGCTCCCATGGGACCGCGGGAAGCAGGTCCCACTCGATTGGCGGTCATGAGACCGTTGCTGACGTGTCATTCCGGGGACGACGACACGCGCGGCCATGCCGCGAGCGCCCCGGGACCCAGGCTCCGGGGGACCGACCCCGGCCGGACGGAGTGCCGGACGACGAATCTGCGAGGCAAACGACGGTGAACGTGCTGGACATCCTGCTGCTGGTAGCCGCCGCGTGGTTTGCGATCGTCGGGTACCGCCAGGGCTTCGTCGTCGGCATCCTGTCGGTGATCGGCTTCCTCGGCGGCGGACTGATCGCCGTCTATCTGCTTCCGGTCGTCTGGGGCCAGCTCACCGACGAGGCCGACGTCTCCACGACAGCCGCTATCGTCGCCATCGTGATCGTGATCGTCTTCGCCTCGGTCGGCCAGGCCTTCACCACCCACCTCGGCAACAAGCTCCGCCGCTACATCACGTGGTCTCCCGCGCGAGCGCTGGACGCCACGGGCGGCGCACTGGTGAACGTCGTCGCGATGCTCCTCGTCGCCTGGCTCATCGGCTCGGCACTCGCGGGCACCTCACTGCCGACGCTCGGCAAGGAAGTGCGCAGCTCGAAGGTCCTGCTGGGCGTCTCGCGGGTGATGCCCACCGAGGCGGCCACCTGGACCACCGACTTCTCCTCGGCACTCGCACAGAACGGCTTCCCGCAGGTCTTCAGCCCGTTCGCCAACGAACCCATCACCGAGGTCCGCGCGCCCGACCCGGCGCTCGTCAAGAGCCCGGTGGCCGCGCGCGCCCAGCGTTCCATCGTCAAGGTCGTCGGTACGGCCCAGAGCTGCAACAAGGTCCTGGAGGGCACCGGCTTCGTGTTCGCCGAGCGTCGTGTCATGACCAATGCGCATGTCGTCGGCGGCGTCGACGAGCCGACCGTCCAGATAGGGGGCAAGGGCCGGCTCTACGACGCGAAGGTCGTCCTCTACGACTGGCAGCGCGACATCGCCGTACTCGACGTCCCGGACCTCAAGGCGCCGGTGCTGCCGTTCACCGGAACGGACGCCCGTACGGGCGACAGCGCGATCGTCGCCGGCTTCCCCGAGAACGGCGCGTACGACGTGCGCTCGGCCCGTGTCCGCGGCCGTATCGACGCGAACGGTCCCGACATCTACCGCCGTGGCGAGGTGCGCCGTGACGTCTACTCGCTGTTCGCGACCGTACGCCAGGGCAACTCGGGCGGACCGCTGCTCACCCCGGACGGCGAGGTGTACGGAGTGATCTTCGCCCGGTCGCTCGACGACGCCGACACCGGCTATGCGCTGACAGCCGATGAGATTCGCGACGACATCACCCGCGGAGCCAGGGCCAATCAGCAGGTCGACAGCGAGGGCTGCGCACTGTGACGGTGACTCCACCGGGGCGTCGTGGCACCGACGCCCCGTCAGCCGCGGGGATGGCGCAACCGCGCTGAGACCCAGCGCGCCCTGCGCCGGAGGATACGGGGGATCCCCAGCCGGGGATCGTGGCCCTGCGCCTGCGGACCGCCCCTTTCGTGGTCGATCGGCACGGAGGCCGATCGGGAGTTGCGTGCTGTGTCACCGTAGTCGTGCGTCCAGCCCATACCCCGACGTGTGCCCGTGCCCCAAGGTCGGTAACCGCATTCGGGACCGCCAATTGGCCTATGCGCGAGGCAATGCCGGTTCGTCGCACGCCCGTTCGGGCATGGTCGATCGGCGGCCCGGTCAGCGGTCGGGCTCGGGGTCCCTGAGCCAGCCGATGAGCTCCTTGGAGAAGGCCACGGGATCCTCCTCATGGGGGAAGTGCCCGAGACCGTCGAAGAGGCGCCAGCGGTACGGCGCTTCGACGTACTGGCCCGAGCCCGCAGCGCTGCGGGTACGCATCGCCGGGTCGAGGGAGCCGTGCAGATGGAGCGTCGGCACCCTGACCGGACGCTTCATCCGGCGGTTGAACTGAATGCCGTCAGGGCGCGCCAGTGACCGCACCATCCAGCGGTAGGGCTCGATCGAACAGTGCGCCGTCGAGGGAATGCACATCGCCCGCCGGTACACCTCGATCGCCTCGTCCTCCGGCGTCCGCGGTCCGGACCACTCCCGGATCAGACGGCCCACCAGGGCCGCGTCGTCCGCCACGAGTTGACGCTCCGGCAGCCACGGCCGCTGGAAGCCCCAGATGTACGAACCGGCGCGGCTCTGCGCGAAGTCGCCGAGCATCGACGTACGCCAGCGGCGCGGGTGGGGCATCGACGAGACCGCGAGCCTGCGTACCAGCTTGGGCCGCATCACCGCCGCGGTCCAGGCCAGATAGCCGCCCAGGTCGTGGCCGACGAGGGCGGCGTCCGGCTCGCCCAGCGAACGCACGACGCCGGTGATGTCGAGCGCCAGGTTCGCGGGGTCGTAGCCCCTCGGCGTACGGTCGCTGCCGCCCACGCCGCGCAGATCCATGGCCACGGCCCGGAAACCGGCGTCGGCGAGCGCCGTCAGCTGATGCCGCCACGTCCACCAGAACTGCGGGAAGCCGTGCAGGAGCAGCACCAGCGGTCCATCGCCCATCTCGGCGATGTGGAAGCGCGCACCATTGGCCGCCACGTCTCGATGGGTCCAGGGACCATCGATGCGGACGGGGCCGCCCTGGCTCGCGCCATGGCCGTTTCCGTTGCCGCCGGGGCTCGTATCGGGGAGCGTCATGCAGACGAGCGTGCCACAGCGGCGGACGAGTCCTGGCCCTGACGGGGGTGCGGCTTGACGTTGCCCAGGACGGCAGCCGTCTGCTTCGCCGAGGCGATCGACCTCTCCGGCGGCTTGACCTTCTTGAACTTGGCCACGGCGAGCAGCGCAAGCAGGCCCGCGAGCACCAGGAACGCCGCGCCCACGATCAGGAACGACCACGCGAGACCGAGGCCAAGATTGTGGATTCCGTAGGCCGCGGCGAAGCTGAGCACCGGCAGCGAGAACAGCGCGAGCACGCCGGCGACGGAGAGCGCCGCACCGCCGGTCACACCGCGCTTGACGTCCTGCCGGATCTCGGCCTTGGCCAGGGCGATCTCGTCGTGCACCAGAGCCGACATCTCGGCGGTCGCCGTGGCGATCAGCTGACCGATGGTCCGGTCGGGGCCGATCAGCCGGACCGGTCCGACCGTGTCGCCTGTGGGTTCGACGGCGCCGGCGGTCTTCGGCGCGCCGCTGCCCGGGTCGCTCATCGCTGACTCCCTCATCGTCATCGTCTCTGCTTCGGTTTCGGACTGCTCTGCTGCGGATTCGTTGCTGTCGGATTCGTTGTCAGATCATGCCGGACTGTCGCCGTCACTGCGCGACGCCCCCGCGACTTGTGCCCTGCGGCGGTGCTCCGCGGCCTTCTCCTCGTAGATCGCGGCCATCCGCAGGTGGTACTCCGGGTTGTCCTGTTCGTAGATGTCCGGGATGCCGTCGAGGTCCTCGTCGCGCTCTTCCTCCTCGCACAGCGCTTGGTATTTCCGTACCCGCAGCTTCAGCAGTACACAGGCGGAGACCGCGGCGATCAGCGAGCCGACCAGGACCGCCGCCTTGATCTCGTCCATCAGCGTGGGGTCGGTGGCGAAGGCAAGCTCGCCGATGAGGAGGGAGACGGTGAAGCCGATGCCGGCCAGCGAGGCCACGGCGAAGACATCGGGCCAGGCCAGGTCGTCGTTGAGCTCGGCCCTGGTGAAGCGAGCGGCGAGCCAGGTGCCGCCGAAGATGCCGACGGCTTTGCCGACCACGAGCCCGAGGAGCACACCAAGGGTCTCCGGCCGGGTGAAGACATCGCGGAGTGCGCCGCCCGAGATACTCACGCCGGCGGAGAACAGGGCGAAGAGGGGTACGGCGAGTCCCGCCGAGATCGGACGCACGAGATGCTCGATGTGCTCACCGGGGGAGTGGACCTCGCCGTCGCGCCTGGTGCAGCGCAGCATGAGGCCCATGGCCACACCGGCGATCGTGGCGTGGACGCCGCTGCTGTACATCAGGCCCCAGATCACCAGGGCCAGGGGTACGTACACGTACCAGCCGCGAATGCCCTGGCGCAGCAGCACCCAGAACACACCGAGCCCGACGACCGCCCCGCCCAGCGCCGCGAAGTTCAGGTCCTCGGTGAAGAAGATCGCGATGATCAGGATCGCGAAGAGGTCGTCGACGACGGCGAGGGTGAGCAGGAAGGCACGGACGGCGGACGGCAGTGAGGTGCCGATGACCGCCAGGACGGCGAGGGCGAAGGCGATGTCGGTGGCGGTGGGCACCGCCCAGCCGGCCATGGAGCCGCCGCCCGCCACGTTCACCAGGGCGTAGATGAGCGCGGGTACGGCCATGCCGCTGACCGCGGCGACGACGGGGAGCGCGGCCGCCTTGGGGTCGCGCAGTTCGCCCGCGACCAGCTCTCGCTTGAGCTCGATGCCGGCGACGAAGAAGAAGATGGCGAGCAGCCCGTCGGCCGCCCAGTGCTCCACGGAGAGGTCGAGACCGAGGGAGGCGGGGCCGATGTGGAAGTCGCTCACCGTCTCGTAGCTGGCGCCCAGTGTGTTCGCCCAGATGAGGGCGGCGACCGCGGCGACCAGGAGAAGGATGCCGCCGACGGTCTCGGCGCGCAGCGCTTCCGCCACGAAATTCCGCTCGGGGAGGGAGAGCTGGGCGAGGAACTTACGCGGCGCCGACGGTGGGGTGGGCGTGGGGGTGGGCACGGCCACGAGTGGAAACCTCCGGTCGGGTAGGCAGCACAGAGCACATGCCGACCAGACTTCCCGGCACACCTGAGTTTTCCTGTCGCGTTCTTGATGCGGTCATTACTTTACCTAAGAATTTGTCAGGGTGCACATGGGTGAATCCGGCGATCTTCCACCTTAGGTGCACATGGGGCACCCGGCCTGTTGCTCCGGGTGCCCCACGGGGTGTGCCAGGCGGACCGGGTGGTCCCGCCACTGTGGCCTCGGCAGCCCCTGCCTGCGTCAGCCCTTTATGTGTGCCGGTCCGCGTCAGTCCTCGGACGCCGCCGTCGGGAGTTTGCTCTGGATGAGGTCCATGACGGTGGAGTCGGTGAGGGTGGTGACATCACCGAGCTGGCGGTTCTCGGCGACGTCGCGCAGGAGACGGCGCATGATCTTGCCGCTGCGGGTCTTCGGCAGTTCGGCGACGGGCAGGATGCGCTTGGGCTTGGCGATGGGGCCCAGGGTCGCGGCGACGTGGTTGCGCAGGTCCGCGGTGAGTGTGTCGTCCTCCTGGGCGGTGCCGCGGAGGATGACGAAGGCGACGATGGACTGGCCGGTGGTCTCGTCGGTGGCGCCGACGACGGCGGCTTCGGCGACCTTGGGGTGGGAGACGAGGGCGGACTCGACTTCGGTGGTGGAGATGTTGTGGCCGGAGACGAGCATGACGTCGTCGACACGGCCGAGGAGCCAGATGTCGCCGTCGTCGTCCTTCTTGGCGCCGTCGCCGGCGAAGTACATGCCTTCGAAGCGGGACCAGTAGGTGTCGATGAAGCGCTGGTCGTCGCCCCAGATGGTGCGGAGCATGGAGGGCCAGGGCTCGGTGAGGACGAGGTAGCCGCCATGGCCGTCGGGGACTTCGCGGCCGTTGTCGTCCACGACGGTCGCGCCGATGCCGGGCAGGGGGCGCTGGGCGCTGCCGGGCTTGGCGTGGGTGACGCCGGGGAGCGGGGAGACCATCATCGCGCCGGTCTCGGTCTGCCACCAGGTGTCGACCACGGGGGTGGTACCGGCGCCGATGTGCTCGCGGTACCAGATCCAGGCTTCGGGGTTGATGGGTTCGCCGACCGAGCCGAGGATGCGCAGGCTGGACAGGTCGAACTTGGCCGGGATGTCGTCGCCCCACTTCATGAAGGTCCGGATGGCGGTGGGGGCGGTGTAGAGGAGGGTGACCTTGTACTTCTGGATGATCTCCCAGAAGCGGCCCTGGTGGGGGGTGTCGGGGGTGCCCTCGTAGATGACCTGGGTGGCGCCGTTGGCGAGCGGACCGTAGACGATGTACGAGTGTCCGGTCACCCAGCCGATGTCGGCGGTGCACCAGTACACGTCGCTGTCCGGCTTGAGGTCGAAGACGGCGTGGTGGGTGTAGGCCGTCTGAGTGAGGTAGCCGCCGCTGGTGTGCAGGATGCCCTTGGGCTTTCCGGTGGTGCCGGACGTGTAGAGGATGAACAGCGGGTGCTCGGCGTCGAACGGCTGAGGGGTGTGGCCGGTGGGCTGGCGGTCGACGACGTCGTGCCACCACAGATCCCGGTCCTGGGTCATGGCGGTGTCCTGCCCGGTGCGGCGTACCACCAGCACATGTTCGACCTGCGGGCAGGAGGCCAGGGCCTGGTCGATGGCGGGCTTGAGCGCGCTGGGCTTGCCGCGACGGAAGCCGCCGTCGGCGGTGATGACGATCTTGGCGTCCGCGTCCTGGATCCGTGAGGCGACCGCGTCGGCCGAGAAGCCGCCGAAGACCACCGAGTGCGCGGCCCCGATCCGGGCGCAGGCCAGCATCGCCACCACGGCTTCGGGGATCATCGGCATATAGACCGCGACCCGGTCCCCCGCTCCCACCCCAAGCTCCGTCAGCGCGTTCGCCGCCTGCGAGACCAGGTCCTTCAGCTGCGCGTAGGTGATCGCACGGCTGTCGCCGGGCTCGCCCTCGAAATGGATCGCCACGCGGTCGCCCAGACCCGCTTCGACATGCCGGTCCACGCAGTTGTACGCCACATTCAGCGTGCCGTCCGCGAACCACTTCGCAAACGGCGGCTTCGACCAGTCCAGCACTTGCGACGGCTCACGCATCCAACTCAGCCGTCGTGCCTGCTCAGCCCAGAAGCCAAGCCGATCCGCCGCGGCTTGCTCATACGCCTCGGCCGTCACATTCGCATCTGCTGCCAACCGAGCCGGCGGTGCGAACCGCCGCTCCTCCTTGAGCAGATTGGCCAGGCTCTCGTTGCTCACGACATCTCCCTTTCCCAGGGCGTCCTATGTCCTATGTGTCCCAGGCCATAGCTCATCAGCCGGATGCCCGGGTGACAAGGGTCATCCGCAGGTTGGTGTAGACCTATGAGTCTGACCTGGTCCCGTCTGTGCTTGTGGACGGGAGGCCCTCTCCGCTCCGGGCGGAGGAACGGAGAGGCCACACCTTGACACGGACGGCAGGCCGCAGGGGTTCAGCGCCCCCGGCCACCCAGCGCGTGTCGCCTGATGTCGTGTATCCGACTTACCGGGAGCGACCGTGCAGGTGAGCACGGCACCGGCCCGGTTGGGGGCGTGTGCTGCTCATGCGTGCGCGCGCTCCACGAGGGACGGTTCGGAGGTGACTCGGTCGAACACCTCCTCCACGATGTCGTCTCCGCGCTCCTGGGTGCCCCCCAGCAGATAGGCCTGCGCCTCGCCCACGTGGAAGTACATCCCGTGCAGTTGGATGGTGCCGTCGGCCAGCCTGCGGGCCACGGACTCGTGCGCCCGCAGATGCTTCAACTGCTGGACCACATTGGTGAGACACAGTTGCTCCACCGCGTCGACCGGGAGCCTCCCGGAGATCCTGGCCCAGGAGTGGTGCGGCGAGTTCATCCGGTCCAGGCTGGGCTGCCCGTGCCGCAGCCAGCGCCGCAGTGGCGTCTCGGGTCCCTCGTCGTCCGGCGGGCCGTTCAGCAGGGCCTGCATCGCCCCGCAGCCGGAGTGCCCGCAGACCGTGATCGAGTCCACCTCCAGTACATCCACCGCGTACTCGATCGCCGCCGCGACCGAGTCGTCCCCGCCCTCATCCCCGGCCCTGGGCACGAGGTTGCCCACATTGCGCACGGTGAACAGGTCGCCCGGGCCACTGGCCGTGATCATGCTGGTGACCAGCCTGGAGTCGGCACAGGTCAGAAAGAGCTGCGAAGGGCGCTGGCCCTCACGGGCAAGCCGGGCAAGCTCGTCGCGCACCAGGGGCGCCGTGTTGCGCTGGAAAGAGCTCAGACCGCTGGCCAGTTGCCGCTGTCCTGCCATCCGCTGCTCGGGCGGATCGGATTCCGGATGCTCCCCGCAGTGGTGGTTCCGCCAGGGTGTCCAGGGTCGGCAGCAGGCGTGCTGCTCGGACGCGGGCTCGGCGATCCTGCCCCCGCTGCGGCCCGTGAACTCGACGGTGCCGCCATGTGCCTCATGGGCCGTCTGCCAGTCGTGCAGGGCCTCGTAGGCCGCGTGGTCCATAAACGAACCGTCCAGCTCCACGACGGTCTCGGCTTCGTGCGGCACCGAGGCCAGCATGCGGCTCAGCCTCGGTACGGCCAGGAACGTCAGCTGGCCGCGCACCCGCACCCGGTGGATCCCGTCCCCTTCTTCCACGGTGATCCCGGTCCGCGTCAGCCGGTACAGCGCCATGGCCACCGCCACGGCGATACCGAGGGCCACGCCCTCCAGTACGCCGGTGAACACGACACCGGCCATCGTGGCCACGTACACCAGCAATTCGCGGTTGCGCTTCACGTTGCGCATATGGGTGCTGTTGACCATCTGGATGCCGACGACCATGACGAGCGCCGCGAGAGCCGCCAGCGGGATCAGATCGAGGGCGGGCACCAGCAGCAGTGTCGCGATCGCGATCCACAGCCCGTGCAGCATGGCCGAGTGGCGACTGACGGCGCCCGCCGAGACATTGGCGGTGCTGCGCACGGCGACACCGGTGATGGGGAGGCCGCCGAGCGCTCCGGACACCACGTTCGCCGCGCCCTGTCCGCGCAGTTCCCGGTCGAGGTCGGCGCGTGGGATGCGGATGTCGGGGTGTTTGCGGGCCGCGGTCAGTCTGTCGATGGCGACCGCGGAGAGGAGCGACTCGACGCTGCCGACGAGAGTGATCGTCAGGACGGCGGCCATGAGCCCGAGCACCGGGCCTTCGGGGAGCCCGGGCAGGGCGTGGCTGCTCCAGGAGGGCAGGTCGACCCGTGGCAGATCGAGCCCGGCGAAGAAGGCCACTGCCGTTGCGGCGAGGACCGCGGCGAGCGCTGCGGGCACCTTGCGTACGGCTCGGCCCGTGGCTCCCGGGACGCGTGGCCAGGTGAGCAGCACCGTAATGGTCAGGATGCTGACCGAGAGCGCGGCGGGCTGGAGGACAGCCAACTGGCCGGGCAGACCGAGGACGTTGTCGACAGCGGAGCTCTGCGGGGTGCCGCCGAGCACGATGTGGAGCTGGGCCAGGGCGATGGTGACGCCGATGCCGGCCAGCATGCCGTGCACGATCGCCGGACTGACGGCCAGTGCGGATCTGGCCACGCGCAGGGCGGACAGTGCGAGTTGGGTGAGCCCGGCGAGGACGGTGATGGCGCATGTGGTGCGCCATCCATAGCGCTGGATGAGGTCGGCCGTGATCACGGTGAGCCCGGCTGCCGGGCCGCTGACCTGGAGCGGTGCCCCGCCGAACAGCCCCGCTACGAGACCGCCGACCGCAGCCGCCACGAGGCCCGCCTGGAGAGGCGCTCCCGTGGCCAGCGCGATACCGAGGGAGAGCGGCAGGGCGATCAGGAAGACGCTGATCGAGGCGGAGACGTCCGCGCCCGCGATACGGAAGCCGTCGCCGGGTCCGCGATCACGGCCGCGGGACCGTCGGTCTCCTTTGCCCCGGCCTGGTGGGCTGTGCGGGCGCTGGAGGCCTGTGGGGTCGCACGAACGGTGTCCGGTCCCCGAGGGGCTCGTGCCGTGGTCGACGGTCTCGTCGTGATCTTTGTCGTGAGTGCGTGAGGGAAAAGGTGCAGACATGGGTCCCGTCTCCTCCGGGGCGGCGCGGTCGCGGTGTGTGGGGGCTCGCGGCCGTGGGGCACGGCGTGCAGTGGCGGGATGCTCGGACCCGGAGCATCGACCCCGCCCGAGATCAGGCGCAATCTCAACTCTGAGTAAATTGATCGTAATGCAGAGTAAAGAGTGTGGCAGGATGTTCGGGGCAAATGGGGCATTGGTTCGCCTGATGGAGTGAATCGCCGGATGGATTCACTGGCGGCGTGCTCATGCCGAAGGGGCCTGTGCGCATGTCGCAGTGACTCGTGCTCATGCTGGAGTGCCATGTGTGCGTGCCAGGGAGGGGTGAGGTGCGGTGTGCCCGGGCCCCGGCCGCAGCCGGTGTCGCCCGCTCCTCCGCTCGCTCGCCCCTGTGCCCACTCGCCGGACGGTCGGCGCCGTCAGAGCCGGCGGTGCCGGGAACGCGGAGGCCGATCGTCCGCGGCCCTTCGACAGACGGCCGGGCGGTCGTTCGGCCGGCTCGCGGCGGGTCTGTGCTCGGCCCGTTTGGTGAAAGGAGCCGGCACGTGCCCGCCGCGGACGCGCCGGCTACGCCGGTTGCGGAGAGCCGAGCTGTGCCGCCCGATCTCCGAGAACGAACGAAGGGTCCACCTGTGCCGCGAGATCGGCCCCGGTCTTCGCGTTGCCCCAGCTCTCGGCGTTCCGCAGATGGAAGTGGACCATCTGGCGGGTGTAGCGCCCCCAGTCCCGGCGCCCGTACGACGCGTCGGCCGCGTCCTGGAGCATGCGCAACGCCTCGCGGCTCTGGTCCTCCAGCCGGTTGAAGAGGGGTGGGCGGCCCTTCTCCATGGCTCGCACCCATTCCGAATGTCCGACCGTGACCAGCAGGTCCTCACCCACCTGTTCCCTCAGGAAGTCGACGTCGTCGGGGGCCTGCACCTTGTTGCCGATCACTTTGAGCGCGACCCCGAAGTCCCGCGCGTACTCCTTGTACTGCCGGTAGACCGAGACGCCCTTGCGGGTCGGCTCGGCCACGAGGAACGTCATGTCGAAGCGGGTGAACAGTCCGGAGGCGAAGGAGTCCGAGCCGGCGGTCATGTCGACGACCACGTACTCGTCCGGCCCGTCGACGAGATGGTTGAGGCACAGCTCCACCGCCCCGACCTTGGAGTGGTAGCAGGCCACCCCGAGATCGGATTCGGTGAACGGACCCGTCGCCATCAGCCGGACGTCACCGCCGTCGAGCCGGACCGTCCGTGCACAGGCCGCGTAGACCGGATTGTCCTCGCGCACGCGGAGCAGACGCGATCCCTCCCCGGGCGGCGTCGTCTTGATCATCGTCTCGGCCGATGAGATCCGCGGGTTCGTGCCCCGCAGGTAATCCTTGATCATCGGAAGGTGTGCGCCCATGGCGGGCAGCGCCGCGGACTCGTCCTCGTCGAGACCGAGCGCAGCGCCCAGGTGCTGATTGATATCGGCATCCACGGCGATGACGTGGGCCTGCTGGTCGGCGAGGTGGCGGATGAAAAGCGAGGACAGCGTGGTCTTGCCACTGCCGCCCTTCCCGACGAAAGCGATCTTCATGTTCACCTAAGGTAGCGGCCCGACTGCGTTCGGTGGTCGGACTCCGTGAAGAAGACCACTCCAACGTGGGGGGAGCGGCTGGTGCGCGTAGCCTCCCTACTTATGAGTACGAACGCCTCTGACCCCTTGGCCGCACTCGGCTCCCTGCCCGGGGTCTCGGACGCTGTCGATTCCGTGCGCAAGGCCGTCGACCGCGTCTACGGTCATCGGGTCATGCGACGGCGCAGCAACGAGGTCGCATCCGAGGCGGCCCTGCGCGGGGCCCGTGCCTCTGCGGCGCTCTCGGATGCCGACTGGGCGCTGGAAGAGGTGCGCAGGCGGACCGACTTCGGTATCGAGGGCGACGCGCGCACCGTAGGGGCCGCTCTCAGGCTGACCGCCGAGGCCGGTCAGCTGCTGTCGATCTGGCGGCAGTCGCCGCTGCGGGTGCTGGCGCGGCTGCATCTGGTCGCCGCGGGCGGCGCCGCGCCGGACGACTCGGTGGGTCGCCCGAGGCTTGCGGGCGAGAAGGTCGACGAGCCGCTGATCACCGCGCCGCTCCCGGACGCCGACGAAGTGGCGGGGCGGCTCGAGGGCCTCTCCGGTCTGATCATCGCGGGGAGTTCGGCCCCGGCGCTGGTGATGGCCTCGGTCGTGCACGGCGAACTCCTCGCCCTGCGGCCCTTCTCGTCGTTCAACGGGCTGGTCGCGCGGACCGCCGAACGGATCGCCCTCGTCGGCAGCGGCCTCGACCCCAAGTCGATCTGCCCTGCGGAGGTCGGCCACGCGGAACTCGGCCGCGAGGCCTATCTGGCAGCCTTTGACGGCTACCTGTCAGGGACTTCGGAAGGAATGGCGACCTGGATCGCGCACTGCGGCCGGGCCGTCGAACTAGGCGTGCGTGAGTCGACGGCGGTCTGCGAGGCGCTGCAGCGCGGCGCGGCCTGACGCCGGCGCCGGATCCCGATTCGCCAACTGCTACGCGTGGCCCGATCCGGCTGCGTCAAGCACATCGGCATGCGTAAGGCTTTCGCGCCTGCGCTCAGAGCCTTCTTCCCCACCTCAAAGGGATGCGGCGGTACCGGAATTGGTACCGCCGCTGGCATGTCCGCCCAGTTACCAAGCGTCCTCGATATGTTGCCCATCAGGTCGGAAACTCTGTCCGTCACCTGGTGCGGCTGGCCCGTAATCGACGGGTCGACGTCGCGTGGGTGCTGTACGTCCATGCTCGGTCCGTGGGGCCTTTGTTGCGTAGAAGGTGATCCTCTCGGATGTCCCAGGTCTCGCGGGCCGTTGAGTCCTTTGTACTCCAGCGGCCCGGCAAGCGGAACCCCTCGCTGCACTTCTTTACTTTTAGGTTCAAATACGGGTAATGGAGCCGTTGCGTCGCCGGCTCGCGTACCAGACAAGACCGGCAGTGGCCGCCGCGGCGCCGATTGCGGCGACGGCGAGCAGGGCGGGCCGAGGTGGCATCGAGAAGGCGGGGAGCCGCTGCTTCAACCGCACAGGGCGGTTGAAGACGAGCACCGGCCAGCCGCGTGCCACCGCTTCGCGGCGCAGCGCCCGATCGGGATTGACGACATGGGGGTGGCCGACGGACTGCAGCATGGGGATGTCGGTGACGGAGTCGCTGTACGCGTAGCAGCGCGACAGGTCGTACCCCTCGGACTCGGCGAGTTCCTTGACCGCTTCGGCCTTGGTGGGTCCGTAGGCGTAGTAGTCGATCTCGCCCGTGTAGCAACCGTCGTCGCCGACGACCATCCGGGTCGCGACCACGCGGTCGGCGCCGAGGAGCTCACCGATCGGCTCGACCACCTCGGCTCCGGAGGTGGAGACGATCACGACGTCCCGCCCGGCCGAGTGGTGCTCCTCGATGAGGGACGCGGCCTCGTCGTAAATGATCGGGTCGATCAGATCGTGGAGGGTCTCGGCGACGAGCTCTTTCACCTGGCTGACGTTCCAGCCTTTGCAGAGCGCCGACAGATACTGGCGCATCCGCTCCATCTGGTCGTGGTCCGCGCCGCCGGCCAGGAAGACGAACTGCGTGTAGGCAGTGCGCAGTACGGCACGCCGGTTGATCAGCCCTCCTTGGTAGAAGGACTTGCTGAAGGTCAGCGTCGACGACTTCGCAATGACCGTCTTGTCCAGGTCAAAGAAGGCTGCTGTGCGTGGCAAGGATCGGTTTTCCACGACGCCGAGCATAGGCGCCCACCATTCGGCGTAAGCTGGGGCGCGTGGGTTTGCCTGAGAAGGCTCTCGGGTACACCATGGAAGTCACGGATCGTTCGCGACCGTGCTAACCCGGTCCGACTCCTCCCCCCCCGAGTCGGCCGTGGGGACGACCCCCGCTCTCCCCCCCGGCGGGGGTCGTCGCATGTCCGGACGCATTTTCGTCCTCGTCGCCCGATTGTTCGGCACTCTTCCCAGCCTGTGCAGGCCCCCTCGGCGTCGTTTGACCGAACCCTCGATCGGTCACGCTCCGTAGCTGTCGGGCTGCGCTCAGGAAGTCATACCGGAAGTCACCGGTATGGGCGAGCGCGATATTCACAGGCGGGGAGTTGTCCACAGTTTTTCAGCAAGATCCACATCATTTTCCGGCGCGCTGCACGGTGATTCCGGCCCCGAAGTTCGCGGGCCGAAGGAATCACTGATCCGGGCCGGTGCGCCGGCCCCGTGAGATCCACCGCGGCAGCGCGGTGAGAGGGGCAGAAATGATGGTGGGATCTCTCACATCCAGGCCCGGCACATCCGCGACCTCCACGGTGCCTACCGCGTCCGGGCCGCCCCGCGCGTCGGGAGCGTCGGATCCGCCCCGTGCATTCACCGCCGTGGGTGAGCATCGCGACGGGCCCCTGATCGTCACCGAGGATCCGCAGCTCCTCGACGATCTTCTACGGCTGTGCGCCGCGGCGGGCGCCGAGCCGCAGGTCCACCATGCGGTACCCGAGGGGCCGGGAGGCTGGGACAACGCACCGCTGGTGCTCGTCGGAGACGACGCGGCTGCCCGCTGCAGAGGCGCGGCCCGCAGACGCGGTGTGCTGCTCGTGGGCCGGGACCAGGACGATCCCCGGGTGTGGCGGCACGCCGTGGAGATCGGCGCCGACTGCGTCCTGCGACTTCCCGACGCCGAGGGCTGGCTCGTCGACCGCATCGCCGATGTGGCCGAGGGGGTCGGCAGACCCGCGCTCACGGTCGGAGTGATCGGGGGCAGGGGCGGCGCCGGAGCGTCCACGCTCGCGGGGGCTCTCGCTGTCACCGCGGCCAGGGCGGGCCGGCGGACGATGCTCGTGGACGGCGACCCGCTCGGCGGCGGGCTTGACGTTCTTCTCGGCGCAGAGCAGTCCGAAGGCAGGCGCTGGCCCGAGTTCGCGGCGTCGAAGGGGCGTGTGGCGGGCGGTGCGTTGGAGGAGTCCCTGCCCTCGCTCCACGGGCTGCGCGTGCTCAGCTGGGACAGGGGCGATTCGGTCACGGTGCCTCCGGAAGCGATGCGCTCGGTGCTGGCGGCGGCTCGCAGACGCGGCGGAGTCGTGGTCGTGGATCTACCGCGGCGGGTGGACGAAGGCGCTGCGGAAGCCCTGGCACAGCTGGACGTCGGTCTGCTGGTGGTGCCGGGCGAACTGCGGGCGGTGGCAGCGGCAAGGCGGGTCGCCTCTGCCGTCGGCATGGTGCTTTCCGATCTGCGGGTCGTCGCGCGCGGGCCGTACGCGGCAGGGCTGGACGAGCAATGGGTGGCCGAAGCGCTCGCCCTGCCATTGGTGGGCGAAGTGCCGCTGGACACCGGTCTGAGCGCCGACCTGGACGGGGGTGTACCGCCCGCTGCCGGGGCTCGGGGGCCGTTGGCCCGGTTCTGCTCGGCGTTCTGGGAGCGAGCGCTCGAGGGGGACGGTGTCCGATGACCACGACACTGCTCGAAGCGGTGCGGCAGCGGCTGGCCGAGAGCGGCGCGGAGCCGACACCGGCTCGGGTGGCGGCTGCGCTGCGGGCGCAGGGCCGGCTGCTCGGTGATGCGGAAGTGCTGGGCGCGGCAGAGGAGTTGCGGTGCGAACTGGTGGGGACCGGACCGCTGGAGCCGCTGCTCGCCGATCCGGCGGTGACGGACGTTCTGGTGTCCGCCCCGGACCGGGTCTGGGTGGACCGCGGCGGTGGACTCCAGCTCACCGGCATCACGTTCACAGACGCGGCGGCGGTGCGCAGGCTTGCGCAGCGGCTCGCGGCGGTCGCAGGGCGGCGGTTGGACGACGCACGCCCGTGGGTGGATGCCAGGCTCCCCGACGGCACCCGGATGCATGCGGTGCTGCCGCCGGTGGCAGTCGGTTCGGCCTGTCTGTCCCTGCGTGTCGTGCGGCCCCGCGCCTTCTCGCTGAGTGAGCTCGTCGCTGCGGGGACGGTCCCACCGGGCGGCGACCGGCTCCTCGAAGCTCTGATCGAGGCGAGGGTCTCCTATCTGATCAGCGGAGGCACCGGCACGGGCAAGACGACGCTCCTCTCGACGCTGTTGGGGCTCGTGGGCGAGCCTGAGCGGATCGTGCTGGCCGAGGACTCGGCCGAGTTGCGGCCCGACCACCCGCATGTGGTCAGGCTGGAGTCACGCCCTGCGAACCAGGAGGGGGCGGGTCAGGTCACGCTGCGGGATCTCGTGCGTCAGGCCCTTCGGATGAGACCGGACTGGCTGGTGGTGGGCGAGGTCCGCGGCGCCGAAGTCATGGATCTGCTCGCCGCGTTGAACACGGGGCACAGCGGGTGCGGCACGGTGCACGCCAACACGGCCGCCGACGTTCCGGCCCGGCTGGAGGCCCTGGGCACTGCGGCGGGGCTCGGCCGGGCGGCGCTGCACAGCCAGCTGGCCGCCGCCTTGTCGGTGGTGGTCCATCTCGTCAGGGACAGGGACGGGCGCCGCCGGGTCGCCGAAGTGCATGTGCTGGAACGGGATCCGGCGGGGTTGGTGGTCACGACTCCGGCGCTGCGCTGGGGTGCGACGGGATTCACACAGGAGCGGGGCTGGGAGCGGCTGCGGGCGTTGACGGGGGCGGCGTGGTGACGGCCGCGGCGATGTGCGCCGCGGCATGTGCGGGGGTGGCGGTGTGGGTGACGGTCGGCGGTAGCCGGCCAGGGCGGCGAGCGGGGCTGGTGCTCTCGGGCAGCGGGTCCGTCCCACCGGCCCCCGGATGGGGTGCGGAGTCCTTGTGGCGTGCGGCGCGGTCGTTCCGGCGGGAGTGGTGGTGCCTTCCCGCGGCGCTGCTGCTGTCGGTGCTGGGCGAATCCCCTCTGCCGTTGGTTGCCGGCGTCCTCGCGGTCCCTGTGGTGCGACGGCAGTTGCGTGCCGCCGAGCGCAGACGGACCGAGGCACGCAGGGCCGATGCGGTGATCGCGCTCTGTGGCGGGATCGCCGGTGAGTTGAGGGCCGGGGCTCAGCCCGGCCAGGCGCTGCTGGCCGTCGGCCGGGACGCGGGCGCTTTCGGAGTGGCCGAAGCCGCCGTGCTGGCTGCTGCGCGATTCGGCGGCGATGTGCCCGCGGAGCTCCGACGGGCCTCACACGAACCGGGCGCGGGAGGGCTTGCCGGGCTTGCCGCTTGCTGGCTGGTGGCGGTGGACGGAGGAGCGGGGCTTGCCTCCGGCCTTGACCGGCTGGAGGCCGCACTTCGCGGCGACAGGGATCAACGGGATGCACTGCGCGCTCAGTTGGCCGGAGCTTGGTCGACGGTCGTCGTGCTGGCGCTGCTTCCGGTGGTGGGACTGGCCTTGGGTTCGGCCCTGGGAGCCCGGCCCCTGCGAGTGCTGCTGCACACTCCGGCCGGCTTGGGCTGCCTGGTGGTGGGTGGGCTGCTGGAAGCCGCCGGGCTGTGCTGGGCGGTACGCATCGTGCGGGCGGGGGCGGGGCCATGAGCGGTGAGTTCGTCCACGGCTTGCGGACGCAGCCGCTTGGGACACGCGCGCTGATGGCGGCGGGCGTGGTCTGGCTGGGCTGTCTGGCGGTCGGATGGTGGTGTGAGCGTGGACGGCGCCGGCATATCGACAGGCTCGTGCCACCGGGGCGAAAGCGGCGACGGAGGCGGACGCTCCGCTGTGGAGCGTGGCTGCGTCCCTGGGCCCTGCCGGCTGCAGCGGCGGTCATCTGCCTGGCCCTGGCCGGCGGTGTGACCGGCTGTCTGCTGGGCGCCGCCGGAGCTTACGGCCTCCGGAGGTGGCAGCAGAGGCGGATACGGGACAGGACTGGGGTCCAGGACCGTTCGCCGGAGCAACTTCCTCTTGCCGCCGATCTGCTGGCTGCCTGTGTCTCGGCCGGGGCAGGACCGCGTGAAGCGGCGGAAGCCGTGGGGCAGTCCCTCGGCGGGCCGGTCGGTGAGCGGCTGGCGACGGTGGCCGCAGAGCTGCGGCTCGGCTGTGAACCGGCGCGGGCGTGGGGACGGTTCGGCGAGATACCGGGTGCGTTCGGACTGGCCCGCTGCCTGGAGCGGGCCGGTACATCAGGTGCGCCGGCGGCGGAGCCCGTCGCACGGCTGGCCGCAGGCCTCAGGGCGGAGCGGGCCAGGTCCGCTGCGGCACGGGCTCAGCGTGCCCAGGTCCTGATCACAGCGCCGGTGGGGCTCTGCTTCCTGCCCGCGTTTCTGGCGATCGGGGTGGCCCCCGTGGTGATCGGCCTGGCGAGCGGGCTCTTGAGCACCCGCTGAGACGAACAGCGGCCCAGGCAGGGACCTCACGGCCGCACGGCTGTGCCCGACCGCTTGGGCGAACCGAACCACAGGCGCCCCGGCCGGGCGGCGGGCGCTTCGAAGGTCAAGTGACAACCGCGCAGTGAACTGCGATGAACCAAGGAGAGATCGGCATGAAGCTCATGGCAAGGATGAAGGACTGGGCGAAAGGCGTAACCAAGGCGGGCGCCACGGCACGGGCCCGGCTCGGCAGGCGATGGATGCGCGCCGATGCCGGGATGACCACGTCGGAGTACGCGATGGGAACGATCGCGGCGTGTGCCTTCGCAGCGGTGCTCTACAAAGTGGTGACGAGTGGGTCCGTCTCCTCGGCGCTCGAATCGGTGATCGGGAAGGCACTCGATGCCCAGTTCTGACGCCGGTGCGGGTCTCGCGGCCGGGACCGGGACCCGGCCCCGCCGCGCCGCCGGGGCGGTGGCCTCTCGCACCGGGAGGACCGGCCAGCCGTGGCGGTTCCCGGGAGACCGGGGTTCCGTGACCGCGGAGGCGGCCGTCGCCGTTCCGGCACTGGTGGTGTTCGCGATGGCGCTCGTCTGGGGGCTGGTGGCGGCGTCGGCCCAGATCCAGTGCGTGGACGCGGCCAGAGCGGGAGCGCGGGCGGCTGCGCGATCGGAGCCGCGGGAGGCCGCGCTGTCCGCTGCCCGGTCGGCTGCCCCGTCCGCCGCCCGGGTCTCTCTCGGGCGCGAAGGCGACCTCTGGAGGGTGCGGGTGGAGGCTCCGACGCCGGGCCCGGGAGCACTGGCGCTCACTCTCGCCGCGGAGGCCACCGCGCTCGCGGAGGACAGCGTGGGCGACGAGGACAGCGTGGGCGACGAGGACAGTGCTGGCGAGGAGGCGTCATGAGACCTGGGCACGACCGGGGTTCGGCGACCGTGTGGGTCGCGATGGCGGCGTGCGCCATATGCGCGGTCTTCGCCGTGGTGCTGGCTCTGGGGCAGGCCGTTGTCGCTCGTCACCGGGCCGGCGCTGCGGCCGACCTGGCGGCGCTCGCCGCGGCGGACCGAGCTCTTGATGGCACAGGGGCGGCATGCGACGCCGCGGCACGGGTGGCGGAAACCCAGGGCGCCGCTCTGCTCCGGTGCACGCTGGCGGGTGAGATCGCCGATGTGACCGCCGGCGCCTCGCTCGGTCCCTACACCCCGGAGGTGAGGTCCCGTGCGGGGCCGCCACAGAGCCCGACGCACGGGGACCGGTGAGGCCCGCGAAACTGCGAGCCCGCCAAGGGAAGCCGGTGGGCCCTGCGACTCCCATGTCCCGCTGAGCTCGCCGGGCTCGTGCTCGCACCCGGGCTCGTGGCCGTGCCACCGGGTCCCGGGCGGAGGGCCCGTGCCACCCAAGGGCGCCCGGACGACCCCGCGTCACCCATGTGGCCCAGGGCCTCCGGAATTCCGGAATTTCCGTGGCGGCGAAGTCCGGATGAGGGAGCACACCCGGGGAACGTCGAGGGAGGCCCCTGGGAGCGAGGAAGGAGGAGGAAGGGGCCGAGGTCGCGGTTAATCGCCCGCAGCGGGCTCAGGAGCGCCCCGTGGGAGCCTCCGGGCCTGCCGGTGGGCCTTCGGCCGGGGCGTCCCTCAGAAGGACCGTCAGCAGGCGTACGGCGGCGCGCTTGTGCAGCGGCTCGTTGCCATTGCCGCACTTGGGGGACTGGATGCAGGACGGGCAGCCCGACTCGCACTCGCAGGAGGCAATGGCCTCACGGGTCGCGTCCAGCCACTCACGGGCGGTGTGGAAGGCCCGCTCGGCGAAGCCGGCGCCACCCGGATGGCCGTCGTAGACGAAGACCGTCGGCAGCAGCGTGTCCGGGTGGAGTGGGACGGAGACCCCGCCGATGTCCCAGCGGTCGCAGGTGGCAAAGAGCGGCAGCAGTCCGATGGAGGCGTGCTCGGCGGCATGCAGGGCGCCGCCCAGCTGCTCGGGATTCACCCGTGCGGCATCCAGCTGGTCCTCGGTGACCGTCCACCACACGGCCCTGGTGCGAAGGGTGCGCGGGGGCAGATCGAGCTTGGTCTCGCCGAGCACTTCCCCGGTGATCAGCTTGCGGCGGAGGAAGGAGACGACCTGGTTGGTGACCTCGACGGAGCCGTAGCACAGCCGTCCGGCTCCCCAGGGGATCTCGGTGTCGGTGTCCAGGATGGAGATGGAGGTGGTGTCACGGGCGGTGGTGGAGTACGGCGGGTTCGCCTCCTCGACGAGGGCGACCGAGTCCTCCAGGTCCAGCCGCTTCACCAGGTACGTACGGCCCTGGTGGAGGTGGACGGCGCCTTCGTGGACGGCCGTGTGCGAGGCGGGCTCGTCGACGGTGCCGAGTAGCCGTCCGGTCGCCGCCTCGACGATCTGGACCGGCCTTCCGCCCTCGCCCCGGATGTCCGTGAGGTCGGCGGCGCGCTCCCGGCGCGTCCAGTACCAGCCCGTGGTGCGCCTGCGCAGCAGCCCGGCGCTCTCCAGCTGGGGCAGCAGCTCCGTCGCGGCAGGGCCGAACAGAGCAAGGTCGTCCTCCGTCAGGGGTGTTTCCGAGGCTGCCGCGCAGAGGTGCGGGGCGAGGACGTACGGGTTGTCGGGGTCGAGGACGGTGGACTCGACCGGCTGCCGGAACAGCGCTTCGGGGTGGTGGACGAGGAAGGTGTCCAGCGGGTCGTCACGGGCGACCAGCACGGCGAGGGCACCCTGCCCGGAACGGCCGGCGCGCCCTGCCTGCTGCCAGAGCGAGGCCCGGGTGCCCGGATACCCCGCGATCACCACCGCGTCCAGCCCTGACACGTCCACGCCGAGTTCCAGGGCCGTGGTCGCCGCCAGCCCGAGCAGCTCACCCGAGTGGAGGGCCCGCTCGAGGGCGCGGCGCTCCTCCGGCAGATAGCCGCCGCGGTAGGCGGCGACCCTGCGGGCGAGCGAGCGGTCGACCTCGGCCAGGCGTTCCTGGGCGATGACGGAGATCAGTTCGGCCCCGCGCCGGGAGCGCACGAACGCGACCGTACGCACGCCCTGGACGGTCAGATCGGTGAGGAGGTCGGCGGTTTCGGCGGTGGCGGTACGGCGGACAGGGGCGCCCTTTTCGCCCCGCAACTCGGTGAGAGGGGGCTCCCACAGAGCGAAGACGAGCTCACCGCGGGGCGAGGCGTCGTCGGAGACTTCGGTGACGGTCACACCGGTGAGGCGCTGCGCCGCCACGGCCGGTTCCGCGGCGGTGGCGGAGGCGAGGAGGAACACCGGGTCGGCGCCGTACCGGGCGCATATCCGGCGCAGCCGCCGCAGCACCTGCGCCACGTGGGAGCCGAAGACGCCCCGGTAGGTGTGGCACTCGTCGATCACCACGTAGCGCAGCGAGCGCAGGAAGGACGACCAGCGGGGGTGCGACGGGAGGATCCCGCGATGCAGCATGTCCGGATTGGTGAGCACGTAGTTCGCGTACTGGCGTACCCACTCGCGTTCCTCGACGGGCGTGTCCCCGTCGTACACGGCTGGTCGCACCCGGTTGCCGAGCGGCGCGGCGAGTTCTTTCACGGCGCGCTGCTGGTCGGCGGCGAGGGCCTTGGTCGGGGCGAGGTAGAGGGCCGTGGTGCCGCGTCCGTTGGGGGCTTCGGCGCCGTCGAGCAGGGTGCTGAGCACCGGGGCGAGATAGGCCAGCGACTTGCCGGAGGCAGTGCCGGTGGCGATCACGACCGACTCGCCGTCCAGCGCGTGTTCGGCGGCGGCGGCCTGGTGGGCCCAGGGGTGTTCGATCCCTGCCTTCTCGATCGCGGCCACCACTTCCGCACGGATGCGATGGGGCCAGACTGCATGGCGACCCGGCCTGGGGGGCAAGTGCTCCGTATGAGTGATGCGCGCAGCCCGGCCCGCCCCCATGGCGAGCCGGTCGAGGACCGTACCGGGGGAGGGGCGGGTCTCCCCGCTCTCGGCGGGTCGTCTGGAACGGTGATTCTTGGCCATCGGCACCGAGTGTGTCACCGGCGTGACGGACAATGGTCCCAAGGCGTCGTGCATGGCTGCTGGTAAGTGATTGAATGCCATCGCGGCTGGCGATGCGCCCCCTGGCTCCGTCGGGGAGACCCGAGGGGCGACCGCTCGATAGCAAGGTGCTGGAGGATCCGTGGACCTGTCCCTGTCGACTCGCAATGTGTCCGGCCCCGGTGGCGACCGTACGGTCGTCGAGGTCGGTGGCGAGATTGATGTGTATACCGCGCCCAAGCTGCGCGAGCAGTTGGTCGAGTTGGTGAACGACGGCAGCTACCACCTGGTTGTCGACATGGAGGGTGTGGACTTCCTCGACTCGACCGGCCTCGGCGTGCTGGTGGGCGGTCTCAAGCGTGTGCGTGCACACGAAGGCTCTCTGCGCCTGGTCTGCAACCAGGAGCGCATTCTCAAGATCTTCCGGATCACTGGTCTGACCAAGGTGTTCCCCATCCACACGACGGTCGACGAGGCCGTCGCCGCGACCGACTGAGTCGGACGAGAGGCAGCGGAGACCTCCGGACCGTTCCTCAGGGTCCGGAGGCTTCCGGGAAGCCTCGGTGACTCCGGGCAGATCCGGAGACTTCCTGAGGAGAGCAGGGGTACCCGGGCGCAAGCCCGGGCCCCCGAGAAGCACGCTCGCACGCTCGTACGTCCAAGGGGGACCGCATGGCCACCGTCGAACTGCGCTTCAGCGCTCAGCCCGAGCACGTCAGGACGGCCCGTCTGGTCGCCGCTGCCGTGGCACGCCGGGCCGGGGTCGACGAGGCCGTCTTGGACGAGGTCAGGCTCGCCGTCGGCGAGGCGTGCAGCAGGGCTGTGGGGCTGCACCGCATCAACGGCCTCACCGCTCCCGTGCGCGTTCTGCTGACCGAGGAGGAGAAGACGTTCTCGATCCAGGTCGTGGACGAGGTGCCGGTCGCGGGCGCAGACGGCGAGAACGAGGCCGCTTCCGGTTCCGCGAATGGGGCCGAGGACGGCACGGACGGCGACGGCGAGGACCAGATGGGCCTCGCGGTCATCAGCGGGCTCGTCGACGATGTCGAGGTGACCTCCGGATCGGACGGTGGCGTCATCCGGATGAGCTGGCCGATCAATCCGGCCACGATCGCTTCGTGACCATCCTGACCCGGCAGGCGCGTCCGCCTGCCTCCGCGTTCCTGCCGCGCTGACGCGGCGCCGTGTGATCGTTCATCCGACAGGCCCTGCTGAGCAGGGCCTTTTTTCATTTATCTAGATCATGGATCAAGAGTCAATGCTCTTGCACCATTACTGCTTTCGGTGGGAATCTCGGAACGCGATCTTTTGCTGAGGAGCAGACAAAGGTCAATTCCATTTGCCGCGCCCTGTTTTGATCAGGTTCCGCTCCCTACAATCCGTCCACATCTTGAGCTCTGACGTCAAGGAGGACGAATGGCGGGGCTCCTCAACCCACACCCGACCGACCACCCCCTTTCTCTTGCTGCCGCGGTACTCACCGACGAAAACCGGATGATCGTCATTGTGATCGCGGCAGTTGCGCTGGCGGCGCTGGTCGTCGCGCAGTTGCTGGTACGCCAGGTCCTGGCGGCCGGCGAAGGCACCGATTCCATGAAGAAGATCGCGGCTGCCGTCCAGGAAGGCGCGAATGCCTATCTGGCACGGCAGTTGCGCACCCTTGGGATCTTCGCCGTCGTGGTGTTCTTCCTGCTGTTGCTGTTGCCGGCCGACAACTGGTCCCAGCGTGCGGGACGTTCGGTGTTCTTCCTGGTGGGTGCGCTGTTCTCGGCGGCCACCGGATACATCGGCATGCGACTTGCCGTGCGCAGCAATGTGCGCGTCGCCGCCGCCGCGCGTGAGGCGACCCCGGCCGAAGGCGAGCCGGAAAAGGATCTGACAGCAGTCGCACACAAGGCCATGAAGATCGCCTTTCGTACGGGCGGTGTGGTCGGCATGTTCACGGTGGGCCTCGGCCTGCTCGGCGCGTCCTGTGTGGTTCTCGTCTACGCGGCCGACGCACCGAAGGTTCTGGAGGGCTTCGGTCTCGGCGCCGCCCTCATCGCGATGTTCATGCGTGTCGGCGGCGGCATCTTCACCAAGGCCGCCGACGTCGGCGCCGACCTCGTCGGCAAGGTCGAACAGGGCATCCCCGAGGACGACCCGCGCAACGCGGCCACCATCGCCGACAACGTCGGCGACAACGTCGGAGACTGCGCGGGCATGGCGGCCGACCTCTTCGAGTCCTACGCCGTCACGCTCGTCGCCGCCCTCATCCTGGGCAAGGCCGCCTTCGGTGATCTGGGTCTGGCCTTCCCGCTGATCGTTCCGGCGATCGGCGTGGTCACCGCGATGATCGGTATCTTCGCGGTCGCCCCGCGGCGCGCCGATCGCAGCGGGATGACCGCCATCAACCGGGGCTTCTTCATCTCCGCGGTGATCTCTCTGGTGCTGGTGGCCGTCGCCGTGTACGTGTACCTGCCGTCGTCGTACGCGGACCTGGACGGTGTCACCGATGCCGCGATCCTCACGCACGAGGGCGATCCGCGTGTCCTCGCGCTCGTGGCGGTGGCGATCGGCATCGTGCTGGCCGCCCTGATCCAGCAGTTGACCGGGTACTTCACCGAGACCACCCGCCGTCCCGTCCGCGACATCGGCAAGTCGTCTCTCACCGGCCCGGCCACCGTCGTGCTCACCGGTATCGCCATCGGCCTGGAATCGGCCGTGTACACCGCGCTGTTGATCGGCCTCGGGGTGTACGGCGCGTTCCTGCTCGGCGGTACCTCGATCATGCTCGCGCTGTTCGCCGTGGCCCTCGCCGGCACCGGTCTGCTGACCACCGTCGGCGTCATCGTCGCCATGGACACCTTCGGCCCGGTCTCCGACAACGCCCAGGGCATCGCCGAGATGTCGGGCGACGTCGAGGGTGCGGGCGCGCAGGTGCTTACCGACCTCGACGCCGTGGGCAACACCACGAAGGCGATCACCAAGGGCATCGCCATCGCGACCGCCGTGCTCGCCGCGGCCGCGCTCTTCGGCTCGTACCGCGACGCGATCGCCTCCGCGGTCAACGATGTCGGCGCCAGGGCCGGCGAGATGGGCCTGAGCCTCGATATCTCCCAGCCCAACAACCTGGTGGGGCTGGTCCTCGGAGCGGCCGTCGTCTTCCTCTTCTCGGGGCTGGCGATCAACGCGGTCTCCCGGTCCGCCGGTGCGGTGGTCTACGAGGTGCGCCGGCAGTTCCGCGAGCACCCCGGGATCATGGACTACAGCGAGAAGCCCGAGTACGGACGCGTCGTCGACATCTGTACCAAGGACGCGCTGCGTGAACTCGCCACCCCGGGCCTGCTCGCGGTGATGGCGCCGATCGCGGTCGGCTTCGCCTTCGGCGTCGGATCGCTCGGCGCCTATCTCGCGGGCGCCATCGGCACCGGCACCCTCATGGCCGTCTTCCTCGCCAACTCCGGTGGTGCCTGGGACAACGCCAAGAAGCTGGTCGAGGACGGTCACCACGGCGGCAAGGGCAGCGAGGCGCACGCCGCGACGGTCATCGGCGACACCGTCGGCGACCCGTTCAAGGACACCGCGGGCCCCGCGATCAACCCGCTGCTCAAGGTGATGAACCTGGTGGCGCTGCTGATCGCTCCCGCGGTGGTCCAGTTCACCTACGGCGACGACGCCAACGCGGGCGTACGGGCGGTGGTGGCCGCGATCGCCCTGCTGGTCATCTTCGGCGCCGTGTTCGTGTCGAAGCGGCGTTCCGTGGCCGTGGGTGACGAGGACAACACGGCCGAGCGTTCGGCCAAGTCGCCGGATCCGGCGGTCGTTTCGTAGGCGGACATCACGCCCGCACGAAGCAAGGCTCAAGGCACGGGCGGACGGCGCGCATTGACGCGTCGTCCGCCCGTTCCTGTCTCAGTGCACCGAATCGGCATGTGAAAGACCACAACGTGATGAGAGCCTCGTATCTCTTGGTGCAAATGGTTACAAAGTCCCCCATACGGAACGGCTCCCGTGCGATTGTCGTCCTCTTGGCGTGTATGTTCCGGGGCCGAGAGCCTTGGAAGGGACCGATCCGGTGAAGGTGAACAAGAAGCTCGCGGCATCGCTGTCCGGCTGCGCGGCACTCGTGCTCGCAGTGTCCGGCTGCAGCAGCGAGGACGACGACGGCAAAGTGACCGCCTGGGCCAAGACGGTCTGCGACCAGGCGCAGCCGCAGATCCAGAAGAGGGCCGACGCCCAGCAGACGATCATCTCGACCGCTGCCGACGGCAAGCCGGCCGACATCCAGGCCTCCGACTCGAAGGCTTTCCAGGACATCGCCGCCGCCAACAAGTCCCTGGCCGCGGCGGTGGAGGCGGCCGGTACTCCGCCCGTCGAGAACGGCGCGACGCTTCAGCAGGACGCGGTGAAGGAACTCAACGCCACGGCCACCGCCTATCTGAACCTGAAGAAGCAGGTCGACGCGCTCAACCCGAAGGACCAGCAGAAGTTCGCCGACGGGCTGCAGAGCGTCGCGGACGGGCTGGCGAAGATCGAGAAGATGGACCAGGACGCGCTGGGGAAGCTGCAGTCCGGCCAGCTGGGGCAGGCGATGGCCAAGCAGCCCGGCTGCCAGAGGGTCAAGCCGTCGGTGACGGCGTCCGGCAATCCGGGCGCGGGTGCCTCCAAGCCTGCGGCCAAGCCGTCGAACGCCACCGGGCCGTCCAAGTCCCCCGCTTCGCCGAAGTCCTCGGGCGGGTAGCGTCCGCTCCCGTCGGCCGGGACACCGGGACGCCGGGCCGTCGGGACCGACGGGCGACCGGACACCGGGCCGTCCGGGCCACCGCACGGCAGCCGTGCCCGGTCCCTGCTCGGCCGCTCGCCGCCGCTTGTCCGTCACCCGGGTACCGCACGGCCCGGGTGGCGTGATGCATACGCCTGCCACGGCCGGGTGCGCGGGACAGGAGTGGCAGCCGGGCCCGCGGGCGAGAATGGGCGCGTGAGTACGACCAGCATCCCCGCAGGCCTCCCCGTGCCCGACCAGTCCGCCCGGCTCCGCGCAGCCCTGCTCGCCGCCGATTTCACCGCCGACGGGCTGCTCGAACTTCTCGGCGCGCCCGCCTACGCCGCGCTCGCCCGCAGCGAGACCGTGCCCGCGGTGCGCGCCACCCGCGGGGACTCCCCGCTGGAGACGCTCGTGCGGCTGTTCCTGCTGCAGCAGACCGTCCCCTACGACCGTGCGCGCGCCGCGCTGCCCTGGGACGAGGCGCTCGCCGACGGCTGGGTGACCAAAGACGGCGACGGCGTCCGGGCGGCGGTGGACGTCCGTCCGTACGGCGGTCCCGAGGGCCAGGACTGGTTCATCGTCTCCGACCTGGGCTGTGCGGTCGGCGGAGCCGGAGGCGCGAGCGGCCGGGACGAGGCGATGGTGCTCGGCGTCGGCGGTGCCTCCACCACGCTGGCCGGGATCACCGTCCGTACGCCGGTGGCATCCGCTCTCGACCTGGGCACCGGGTCCGGGATCCAGGCACTGCACGCCACCCGGCACGCGACCCGTGTCACGGCCACCGATCTGAACCCGCGGGCACTGGCCTTCACGCGCCTCACCCTCGCCCTGTCCGGCGCGCCCGAGGCCGATCTCCGCGAGGGCTCGCTCTTCGAGCCGGTCGCCTCCGGCACGTACGACCTGATCGTGTCCAATCCCCCCTTCGTCATCTCTCCGGGCGCCCGGTTGACCTACCGGGACGGCGGGATGGGCGGGGACGATCTGTGCCGCACGCTCGTCCAGCAGGCGGGGGAGCGGCTGAACGACGGGGGCTTCGCCCAGTTCCTCGCCAACTGGCAGCACGTGGAGGGGGAGGAGTGGCAGGAGCGCGTGCGTTCCTGGGTGCCGCGTGGCTGCGACGCCTGGATCGTGCAGCGCGAGGTGCAGGACGTGACGCAGTACGCGGAGCTGTGGCTGCGCGACAGCGGCGACCACCGCACCGCTCCCGAGGTGTACGAGGCGCGGTACGAGGCGTGGCTGGACGAGTTCGAGGCGCGCGGGACCAAGGCGGTCGGTTTCGGCTGGATCACCCTCCGCAAGACGGCGGCGCAGCGTCCTTCGATCGTCGTGGAGGAGTGGCCGCATCCTGTCGAGCAGCCCCTCGGCGAGACCGTGAGGGCCCATTTCGAGCGGCAGGACTATCTGCGGACGCACGACGACGCGGCGTTGCTCGCCGACGCCTTCGTCCTCGCCCCGGAGGTGGTGCAGGAGCAGGTGGGCCTGCCCGGCGCGGAGGACCCCGAGCACGTCGTGCTGCGGCAGAACCGGGGCATGCGCCGGGCCACCAGGGTCGACCACGTCGGTGCGGGCTTCGCCGGGGTCTGTGACGGGACGCTCGACGCCGGGCGGATCCTCGATGCCATCGCCCAGCTGCTCGGTGAGGACCCGGTGCTGCTGCGTGACCGGACGCCCCAGGCGATCAGGCTCCTTGTGGGGGAGGGTTTCCTGGACCCGGTCCCGGTCATGGAGTAAGTAATCGGTCACCTTGTATCGCCCCCGGTCAGGCCCGGTCGTTCCAACGCCTCTTCCGATCACCGGCTCCGTCCCCGGTCTCGTCCCAGGCTTCGTCCCGGGCGTCCTGTCGAGCTCCGTGTGCCGACGCGGCCGCCCGTGTGAATTCGGCCATTGTTCGAACGCCGGTCCACGGTGGGCAGACATGCGTGCGGCCGCATCGAGGCGCCGTCGCCGCGTTCGGGGAAGCCCGACCGAGCTGCGGCGAAGGCCGACACGGGCGTGACGGAGGACGACGGAGATCCGCCGGAAGAGGTCCCTCCTCTTCCGGTGACCCCGGCGCGATCCCGGCGCGACCCCGATGCGATCCGGACACGAGCCTCGGGGCGGCTCACTGCTGCGCCGCCCGGGCGGCGGAGCAGTGACCCTCGCCACCCCGGCGCGCCCTGGCGCCGCCCGGGTGAACCCTCACCGCGTTCACCGGAGATTCGTGCCGGTGCCACCCCGAAGTACCGGCCCCGGCTCTCCGGGGTTCCTCCGAGACCCCCCGGGTGCGGCCCCGGGGCCGCACCGAGAAGATCGAGGAGCGCGGGGAAGACAGCCCGGCGATCTTCCCGGCAGGAACATTCGCGCTGCTCGGAGCCATACTGCCGACGCGGACCGGAGCGTGGCCCCTGCATCGCGCCCCGGTCGTGCACGGCGCGGTCCCGGCCACTGCCGCACCTTCGCCGACGTCTTCGGTGCCGCCTTCCCCACGGCCGGTATCCGGCGTTCCGGGCGGCCCCGAATCGGACCCGAGGCATCGTGCTTCCGGTTCGTCCTGACATCCGACGTGACGGTCCGGGCGGCAGGAATGCCTGGACTCGGGTTACCGTTCGAGTGGCCGTTGCGAGCTTTTGCCGTTTGACACGGGGGCGGGTTGTACCGTCACACTCCGCAGCGACAGCAGTGGCGGTACGGCCCGTACGCCGTATGCCGCGCCCGTACGTGCCCACCGAGCGTCGACCGGAGAGAAGAGCGAAGTTGTCCCCGACCAGCGAGACCGCACAGGGCGGCCGCCGACTCGTCATCGTCGAGTCGCCTGCCAAGGCGAAGACGATCAAGAGCTACCTCGGCCCCGGCTTTGTCGTCGAGGCGAGCGTCGGGCACATCCGCGACCTTCCCAACGGGGCCGCAGAGGTCCCCGACAAGTACACCGGCGAGGTCCGGCGTCTCGGCGTGGACGTCGAGCATGACTTCCAGCCCATCTATGTCGTCAACGCCGACAAGAAGGCGCAGGTCAGAAAGCTCAAGGAGCAGCTGGCCGCATCCGACGAGCTCTACCTCGCCACCGATGAGGACCGCGAGGGCGAGGCGATCGCCTGGCACCTCCTCGAGGTCCTCAAGCCCAAGGTCCCCGTCCACCGGATGGTCTTCCACGAGATCACCAAGGACGCGATCCGCGAGGCCGTCGCCAACCCGCGTGAGCTCAACAAGCGCATGGTCGACGCCCAGGAGACCCGCCGCATCCTCGACCGTCTCTACGGCTACGAGGTCTCCCCGGTCCTGTGGAAGAAGGTCATGCCGCGGCTGTCGGCGGGCCGGGTCCAGTCCGTGGCCACCCGCCTCGTCGTCGAGCGCGAGCGCGAGCGCATCGCCTTCCGCTCCGCCGAGTACTGGGATCTGACCGGCACGTTCGCCACCGGCCGGGCCGGTGACGCCTCCGATCCGGCCGCGTTCACGGCCCGGCTGACCTCGGTCGACGGGCAGCGTGTCGCCCAGGGCCGCGACTTCGGCCCGGACGGACGGCTCAAGAGCGGCCAGGTCCTCCATCTCGACGAGGCGAACGCGCGTGCCCTCAAGGCCGCGCTCGAGAACGCCGCGTTCTCGGTCCGCTCCGTCGAGTCGAAGCCGTACCGCCGCTCGCCCGCCGCGCCGTTCCGCACGACCACGCTCCAGCAGGAGGCCTCGCGCAAGCTCGGCTTCGGGGCGAAGGCCACGATGCAGGTCGCGCAGAAGCTGTACGAGAACGGCTTCATCACCTATATGCGTACGGACTCGACCACGCTCTCCGACACCGCCGTCACGGCGGCACGGGCGCAGGTCACCCAGCTGTACGGCGCCGACTACCTGCCCGAGAAGCCGCGTACGTACGCCGGCAAGGTGAAGAACGCGCAGGAGGCGCACGAGGCCATCCGCCCCTCGGGCGACCGCTTCCGCACCCCGGCCGAGACCGGGCTGACCGGCGAGCAGTTCCGCCTCTACGAACTGATCTGGAAGCGGACCGTCGCCTCCCAGATGAAGGATGCGGTCGGCAACTCCGTCACCGTCAGGATCGGCGGCACTGCCTCCGACGGCCGGAACGCGGAGTTCTCGGCATCGGGCAAGACGATCACGTTCCACGGCTTCATGAAGGCGTACGTCGAAGGCGCGGACGACCCGAACGCCGAGCTCGACGACCGCGAGCGCCGCCTCCCGCAGGTCGCGGAGGGCGACCGGCTCACGGCCGAGGAGATCACCGCGGACGGCCACGCCACCAAGCCGCCCGCCCGCTACACCGAGGCCACCCTGGTCAAGGAGCTCGAAGAGCGCGAGATCGGCCGCCCGTCGACCTATGCGTCGATCATCGGCACGATCCTCGACCGCGGCTACGTCTTCAAGAAGGGCACGGCGCTGGTGCCGTCCTTCCTGAGCTTCGCCGTGGTCAACCTGCTGGAGACGCACTTCGGCCGGCTCGTCGACTACGACTTCACCGCCAAGATGGAGGACGACCTCGACCGCATCGCGCGCGGGGAGGCGCAGGCGGTGCCGTGGCTGAAGCGTTTCTACTTCGGCGAGGGCACCGGCGGCCCCGGCGAGGGCGCGGCCAAAGCCCGCAACGGCGACGGCGACCACCTCGGCGGCCTCAAGGAGCTCGTCACCGACCTCGGCGCCATCGACGCCCGTGAGATCTCCTCCTTCCCGGTGGGCAACGACATCGTGCTGCGGGTCGGCCGCTACGGCCCGTACGTCGAGCGCGGCGAGAAGGAGACGGAAGGCCACCAGCGCGCCGACGTCCCCGCCGACCTCGCCCCGGACGAGCTGACGATCGAGCTCGCGGAAGAACTGCTCGCCAAGCCGAGCGGCGACTTCGAGCTGGGCAAGGACCCCCAGACGGGCCACGAGATCATCGCCAAGGACGGGCGCTACGGGCCGTACGTCACCGAGGTGCTGCCCGAGGGCACGCCCAAGACCGGCAAGAACGCGGTGAAGCCGCGCACGGCCTCCCTCTTCAAGTCGATGTCGCTCGACACGGTGACCCTGGAGGACGCACTGCGGCTGATGTCGCTGCCGCGCGTCGTCGGCAAGGACGCCGAGGGTGTCGAGATCACTGCCCAGAACGGCCGCTATGGCCCGTATCTGAAGAAGGGCACGGACTCGCGTTCCCTGGAGTCCGAGGACCAGCTCTTCACCATCACGCTGGACGAGGCGCTGGCGATCTACGCCCAGCCGAAGCAGCGCGGCCGGGCCGCGGCCAAGCCGCCGCTGAAGGAGCTCGGCACGGACCCGGTCAGCGAGCGTCCGGTCGTGGTGAAGGACGGCCGCTTCGGGCCCTACGTCACCGACGGCGAGACCAACGCGACCCTGCGGACCGACGACAGCGTCGAGACCATCACGCCCGAGCGCGGCTATGAGCTGCTTGCCGAGAAGCGGGCGAAGGGACCGGCGAAGAAGGCCGCGAAGAAGGCCCCCGCCAAGAAGACGGCGGCGAAGAAGACCGCCGCGAAGAAGACGACGGCCGCAGCGAAGAAGACCGCGGCCAAGAAGACGACGGCGAAGAAGACGACGGCGACGGCCGCGAAGAAGACCACGGCCGGCAAGGCGGCGTCCGCCGGGGACGAGTAGCGGCGCATCGTCGCAGGCACAGGGGCCATCGACGAGGGGCCCCTGTGCGGTGTCCGGCCTGCCCCCGGCGTGCCCGTTCCACGCCCTCCCGGCGGTGCTTTCGCGGCCCTTCACATCCGCGCCGTTCACTCGGCACGGATACGCCGCCCGTTTGTTCGGACGGGGTCTCCGGGGAGTCAGCCGCTCCGGATAGGCTGGGCGGATGACGCGAGCCGAGCAGCCAACGGCACAGAACGCCACCCCCGACCCCGGAGCAGCCACGGCAGACGCCCAGCGATCATCCGGTACGGACGCCCTTGCCGCGGATTCACGCGAACGCGCCGTCCGGGCGCTCCTGCGGATCCCCGCACTGCGCCGGCTGTGGGGCGCGCAGCTCGTCGGCGGTATCGGCGACGCTCTCGCGCTCCTGGTGCTGGTCCTGCTGGCACTGCAGGCCGCCGTCGTGGAGGGCGCCTTCGGCGGTGGTTACCGCGGCGCGGCCTTCGCCGTCTCGGCCGTCTTCGGCGCACGCATCCTCGCCACGCTGCTCTTCGGCGCGGTGCTTCTCGGGCCGCTGACCGCGCTCACCGCACCCAGCGGCCCCCTGGACCGGCGCTGGACGATGATCGGCGCCGACGGTGTCCGGATCGCCCTGCTCGTCATCGCCCCGCTGTGGATCGACTGGATGCCCGACAGCGCCCTGGCGTACGTACTCGCCACGGTCTTCGTCGCCGGGGTCGCCGAGCGCCTGTGGACGGTCGCCCGGGAGAGCGCCGCTCCCGCCCTGCTGCCGGCCCCGCCGCCGGAAGGCGCGGCGGTACGTCCGCTGCCGGACCGGCAGGACGCGCTGCGCAGGCTCTCCCTGCGCACCTCGTTCGCGGTGATCCCCGCCGGTGCCGCCGTCCTGCTGGCCGCCACGCTGATCGGCAATCTGCTCGGCTCGGGCATCGAGTGGTTCTCGCTGCACCAGGCGGCCCTGGGGTCGTACGTCGCGGCCGGACTCTTCGCCGCGTCGATGTCCGTCCTGTACGCCGTCGAACTGCCCGATGCGCCGACCCCGCGCCCGCGCTCCCCGCTCGAGGGTCTGCGCCGCCCGTCCACCGGAAACGGCCTCGACAAGGGGCGTACCGGCGCGGTGCCGCTGCTCGTCCTCGCCTGCGCCTCGGTCGCCGGAGCGATCGCCGCCGCCGCGGCCGTCGCCGTACTGCACGCCCGGGACCTCGGGGGCGGCCCCGTCACCTTCGCCCTGCTCGTACTGGCCCTGACCGGAGGCACCGGACTGGGCATCCGCCGGGCCCAGTCCGTGCTGCCCGCGCTGTCGCGCCGCCGGCTGCTCGCCCTGGCGATCGCCGTCACCGGAATCGCCCTGCTGGCGCTCGGACTCGTACCGGACACGGCGACCGTGCTCTTCATCGCGGTGCTCGCGGGCTTCGCGGCCGGCGTCGCCGCGCACCTCGGGCACGCCCTCCTCGATCTGGAGACCGAGGAGTACCGCCGACCGCGGGTCACCGAGCATCTGCAGGCCGTCGTCCGGGTCTCGATCGGATTCGCCGCGGTCGCGGCTCCCCTGCTCGCCGCGGCCATCGGCCCGCACCGCCTCGCCAGCGGCGACTTCGTCTTCGCGCACCGCGGTGCCGCGTTCACCCTGATGCTGGCCGGCGCGCTGCTGCTGCCCGTCGCCGCGATCGTCCTCGCCAAGACGGACGACCGCTCCGGTGTGCCGCTGCGCCGCGACCTGGCCGATGCCGTGCGGCGCGGAGCCGACCCGTTGCAGGCGCCGTCGGCGACCGGTTTCTTCATCGCCATAGAGGGCGGCGACGGCGCGGGCAAGTCCACCCAGGTGGAGGCGCTCGCCGACTGGATCAGGGCCAAGGGCCACGAGGTCGTGGTCACGCGAGAGCCCGGCGCGACGCCGATCGGCAAGCGGCTCCGGTCGATCCTGCTCGACGTGTCGTCGGCCGGCCTGTCGAACCGCGCCGAGGCCCTGCTCTACGCGGCGGACCGCGCCGAGCACGTCGACACGGTGGTCCGCCCGGCACTGGAGCGGGGCGCGATCGTCATCTCCGACCGCTACATCGATTCGTCCGTCGCCTACCAGGGCGCGGGGCGCGACCTGTCGCCGACGGAGATCGCCCGTATCTCGCGCTGGGCCACGGACGGTCTCGTACCGCATCTGACGGTGCTGCTGGACGTGTCCCCGGAGACCGCCCGCGAGCGCTTCACCGAGGCGCCGGACCGGCTGGAGTCGGAACCGGCGGAGTTCCACCAGCGGGTGCGGGCCGGGTTCCTCACGCTGGCCGCGGCCGACCCCGGCCGCTATCTGGTGGTGGACGCGGGCCAGGAACCGGAGGCCGTGACCACGGTCGTACGGCACCGGCTCGACCAGATGCTTCCGCTCTCCGAGGCCGAGGTGAGGGCCCAGGAGGAGGCGCGGAAGGCCGCCGAGGAGGAGGCCCGCCGCAAGGCCGAGGAAGAGGCGGCCCGGAAGGCGGAAGAGGAGCGCCTGGCGCGTGAGCGCGAGGAGCAGCTGGCCAGGCTGCGCGCCGAGGAAGAGGAACGCAAGCGCCGCGAGCTCGAGGAGGCCCGCCAGCGCGAGGCCGAGCGGCAGGCGGAGGAAGCCCGGCAGCGCGCCGAGGAAGCACGGCGCCTGGCCGAAGAGGAGCGCCGCCGGCGGGAGGCCGAGGAGAAGGCCCAGCGCGAGGAGGCCGAGCGCCGGCGTCGGCAGGCCGAGGAAGAGACCCGGCTGCGCGTGGAGGCCGACGAGCGCCGCCGCGAGCGGCAGCGCAAGGCGGAGGAAGCCCTGCTGCGGGCGGAGGAGGCGCGCAGGGCGGCGGAGGCGGCATCGGCCGCGGCCGCCGCGGCTGCTGCCCCGGAAGTGCCGGAAGCGCCGGAAGCGCCCGAAACCTCGAAAGCCTCGGCGACCGAGACGACGGTGCCGACGCCCACGGTGTCGCCCGGTGCCGGCGACATGACGCAGACGGTGGAGACGCCGCGCCCGCGCATCGACATGAAGAAGCAGGACGACGCCGCGACCACCGTGCTGCCCGCGGTGCCGGACGCGGCCGCGGCCCCGTCGGCCGACGAGACCGCGGTGCTTCCTCCGGTGCGGGACGAGTCGGCCGGGGCCCCGGCCGACGAGACCGCTGTACTGCCTTCCGTCCGGCACTCCGATCCGGCGGACCGGGTGCCGCCGGGCATCTTCCGGGACGAGCAGCCGGATGCCGGCGCCGCCGACCGTACGCGCGAACTGCCGCAGGTCGACGAGCAGGGGCAGCCGCGGCGCCGCTCCGACTGGGCCGAGCAGACTCCGCTGGACGACCTGCCGACGCTCGCGGACGAGCTGCTCGGGCCGCGCGACGACGGTGACGACACCGAGGGTGGTGGCAGGCGGCGCGGCGGGCGCTGAGGGCAGGCGCTGAGGCGCGTGGCCGGGGTGCGGGCGCACCGGTCCGCGTGCGCGAGGGTGATCCGGTTGTCCACAAGCCCTGGTGATCCGGGGGTGTGATCCGGGAGTTGTCCACAGGCCGCCGGAGCTGTCCGACCCCTGCACCACAATGGGAATCCGCGGAAAACCGCGGCAGGACCTCGTACGACGCCGGAAGGGCGGTGACGGCTTCATGGCCGTTTGGGACGACCTGGTCGGGCAGGAGCGCGTCCAGGAGCAGCTCGCCGCCGCTGCCCGGGACGCCGACGCGCTCGTCACGGCGGACGCAGCGGGCGAGCAGCCGCCCGAGGCGTCCAAGATGACCCACGCCTGGCTCTTCACCGGCCCGCCCGGCTCCGGCCGCGCCACCGCGGCACGAGCCTTCGCCGCCGCGCTCCAGTGCACCAGTCCGGACCGTGCGCTGGGCGGGGCGCCGGGATGCGGCTTCTGCGACGGCTGCCACACCAGCCTGGTCGGTACGCACGCGGACGTCGAGGTGGTGCGCACCGATCTGCTCTCCATCGGTGTGAAGGAGACCAGGGCCCTGGTGCGCCGCGCCCAGCTGTCGCCCGCCGTCGGCCGCTGGCAGGTCATCGTCCTGGAGGACGCCGACCGTCTCACCGAGGGCGCGGGCAACGTCCTGCTGAAGGCCGTCGAGGAGCCCGCGCCGCGCACGGTCTGGCTGCTCTGTGCACCGTCGCTGGAGGACGTGCTGCCCACGATCCGCTCCCGCTGCCGCCACCTCACGCTGCGCACCCCGGCCGTCGCGGCCGTGGCGGACGTCCTCATGCGACGCGACGGCATCGAGCCCGAGGTGGCGACGGCTGCCGCACGGGCCACACAGGGCCACATCGACCGGGCCCGCCGGCTCGCCACGGACGAGCGCGCCCGGGCCCGCCGCGCCACCGTCCTCAAGCTCCCGCTGCGCGTCGAGGACATCGGTGGCTGCCTCAAGGCCGCACAGGAGCTGGTCGACTCGGCGACGGAGGACGCCAAGCAGGTCTCCGATGAGATCGACGCCAAGGAGACCGAGGACCTCAAGACGGCACTGGGTGCGGTGGCGGGCGGACGTATGCCGCGCGGCACCGCGGGGGCGATCAAGGAGCTCGAGGACCGGCAGAAGCGCCGCAGGACCCGCACCCAGCGGGACAGCCTCGATCTCGCCCTCACCGACCTGACCGGCTTCTACCGCGATGTGCTCGCACTGCAGCTGGGTTCCCGGCTGGCCGTCGCGAACGAGGACGTGAAAGACGCGCTCGACAGAGTCGCCCGGAGTTCGAGCCCGGAGCGGACCCTGCGGCGGATAGAAGCGGTCCTTGCCTGCCGTGAGGCACTCGACGCCAACGTGGCTCCGCTGCTCGCCGTGGAGGCGATGACGATGGCGCTGCGCGCGGGCTGACCAGCACGGGCTGCCGCTGCAATCACTCAAACAGGCCTGAACGGGCGTGAACGGGTACGAACCCCCGATCGGCGGCTAGGCTCCCAGAATGGACATCAGGCACCGCCTTCCTTTCCGGTCCTCCGTCATCGCGTACGCCGCAGCAGCCGGATTGTTCCTCTCGGGCTGCAGCGGCAGCGTTCTCCCTCTGGGGGCGTCCGAGAGGTCCGGGACGCCGGCGGCGGCGGCCCCGGCAGCCGATCTGAAGCCGTACTACTCACAGCGGCTCAGCTGGCGGGACTGCGGTGTCCCCCGTTTCGAGTGCGCCACGCTCAAGGCCCCCCTGGACTACTCGAAGCCGAACGGGGCCTCGGTCAAGCTCGCCGTGGCCCGGGTGAAGGCGACGGGACCGGGCAAGCGGATCGGTTCGCTGCTGGTCAACCCGGGCGGGCCGGGCGGCTCGGCCGTCGACTACCTCCAGGGGTACGCCGGCATCGGTTACCCGGCCCCGGTGCGCGCCCGGTACGACATGGTCGCCATCGACCCGCGCGGCGTGGCACGCAGCGAGCCCGTCGAGTGCCTCGACGACAAGCAGATGGACACCTACACGCAGACCGACCAGACCCCCGACGACCAGACCGAGATCGCCAGGCTGCGTACGCAGTACCAGCGCTTCGCCGCCGGCTGCGAGAAGCGGTCCGCCTCGGTCCTGCCCCATGTCTCGACCGTGGAAGCGGCTCGTGACATGGACATCCTGCGAGCCGTGCTGGGCGACGAGAAGCTGTCGTACGTCGGCGCCTCCTACGGGACCTTCCTGGGCGCGACGTACGCCGAGCTTTTCCCCAACCGGGTCGGGCGGCTCGTCCTGGACGGGGCCATGGATCCCTCGATCTCCGCCCGCGAGCTCAACCGCGACCAGACGGCGGGCTTCGAAACCGCGTTCCAGTCGTTCGCGGCGGACTGCGTCAAGCACACGGACTGCCCGCTGGGCACCACGACCGCCGCGGACGCGGCGACACGGCTGAAGGCCTTCTTCGGCACCGTCGACGCCAAGCCCGTCCCGACCGGTGAGGGCCGCAAGCTCACGGAGTCCCTGGCCACGACCGGGGTGATCGCCGCGATGTACGACGAGTCCGCGTGGCCCCAGCTGCGTGCGGGCCTGCGCCAGGCGATGGACGGTAACGGCTCGGGGCTGCTGGCGCTGGCCGACTCCTACTACGAGCGGGAGCCCAACGGGAACTACGCGAACCTGATGTACGCCAACGCGGCGGTGAACTGCCTCGACGCACCCCCCGCCTTCGCTTCCCCCTCCGAGGTCTCGGACTCGGTCGCCGACTTCGAGAAGGCATCCCCGGTCTTCGGCGAGGGTTTCGCCTGGGCGTCCCTGAACTGCGCCTACTGGCCCACCCACGCAACCGGCACCCCCCACCGCATCGAGGCCCGAGGAGCCGCACCGATCCTGGTCGTGGGCACGACCCGCGACCCGGCCACCCCGTACAAGTGGGCCGAGGCCCTCTCCGGCCAGCTCTCCTCAGGAAGGCTCCTCACCTACGACGGCGACGGTCACACGGCGTACGGCCGTGGCAGCGACTGCGTCGACACGGCGGTCAACACCTACCTCCTGGAGGGCACCCCGCCCCCGCCGAACAAGCGCTGCCGGTGATCACCGGGGCCTGGTCGGGACACCCGGATTAACCCTGTAGACTTGGCGCCGCTGCTGATGCGAGCCTGATCCCTGCCGGGACGGTGATGTCGGCAGCTTGCCGCCTTAGCTCAGATGGCCAGAGCAACGCACTCGTAATGCGTAGGTCTCGGGTTCGAATCCCGAAGGCGGCTCACCTTGTGACCAGCGGTTTCCCTTGGGAAGCCGCTGGTTCGTTTTGGGGCCCGTTGCAGTTCCCGTTGCGATAGAACGGATGCTCACCCCCATAGGGCATCCCCCATCCGCTTCGCTGCATCGTTCGCGAGTACCGACCCAACGTGTGTGTACCGCTGCGTCATTCGCATCGACGAGTGCCCGAGGATCTCCATGACCACGCGCGGGCTCACTCCGGACTCGATCAGCAGGGTGCCCGCGGTGTGCCGGCCATCGTGCACCCGAGCGTCCCGGATCCCGGCCGCTTCGAGGATGTCCTTCCACTCCTCCCAATCCATCCGCGGATCGATCGGGCGGCCGTTCTCCTGGCAGAACACAAGGTCGTGCTCCTCCCAGAGCTGGCCGGCCGCGAGGCGCTCCTGCAACTGCGCCTTGCGGTGAGCCCTCAGGATCGGCACGAGCGGCGGTGGGATGGGCGCCAGGGGGCCTTGACCCAGAATCTTGGACACGGGCTATGCGGCTTGGGCCAGGGTAGTTGATGTTGTGTCGAGTGCTGTCTCGTAGGCGATGGGACTCCGTTGTCCGAGGTGGGAATGACGGCGTCGGGTGTTGTAGCGGTTGAGCCAGCGGAACGCGTCGAGACGGGCTTCGCGTTCGCTGGACCAGTGCTTTCGGCCCTGAAGAGCCTCGCGTTTGAACGTCGCGTTGAAGGACTCGGCGAGCGCGTTGTCCGCCGAGCTGCCGATCGCGCTCATGGACTGGCGGACGCCGGCTTGGCGGCAGGCGTCGGCGAAGGCCCGGCTGGTGTACTGGGCGCCGTGATCGGTGTGCATGACCGCCCCGGAGAGGCTGCCGCGGGTGCGTTCGGCGGCGGCCAGGGCGTCGATGACGAGGCCGGTGCGCATGTGGTCCGCGATCGCCCAGCCGGCCAGGCGGCGTGAGGCGAGGTCGATGACGGTGGCCAGGTAGAGGAACTTCCCGCCTTCCAGCGGGAGATAGGTGATGTCGCCGACGTACTTCGTGTTCGGCTCGCTTGCTGTGAAGTCGCGGCCGATGAGATCCGGGGCCTTCGCCGCGGCCGGGTCCGCGACCGTGGTGCGGTGCCTGCGGCGCAAGCGCACGCCCGCCAGACCGGCGGCCCGCATCAGCCGCGCGATCCGCTTGTGGTTGACGCGCTCGCCCGCCTCGCGGAGCTCGGCCGTGATCCTGGGAACGCCATAGGTGCCATCCGACTCGCGGTACACGGCCCGTATCCGGGCGGCGAGGCGGGCGTCGGCTGCCTGCCGGGCGGCCCGATCCGCGGCGGTGCGGCGCCAGTAGTAGAAGCTGGAGCGGGCGATGCCCAGGATGGTGCACAGCCGCTTCACGCCGTAACGGCGCTGATGGTCGGCGACGAACTGGAAGCGGTTCACCAGCGCGTCTCCCCGGCGAAATACTTCGCCGCCTTCCGCAGGATCTCGCGCTCTTCCTCCAGCTCACGGACCTTCTTGCGCAGAGCGGCGTTCTCCGCCTCCAGCGGTGTGGGCGGCTCGGCGGGCGCCTCCGCCCGCCGCCCCCGGGGCCGGCTCGCACCGGCCGCTCGGACCCAGTTCCGCAGGGTCTCGGGGCTGATCCCCAAATCGGCGGCGACCTGCCTGATCGTCGCCTCGGGCCGCGACTCGTACAGCGCGACCGCGTCCGCCTTGAACTGCGGCGGATAGTTCTTCATGACCACGAGATGTCCGTTCTCAGATCCTCAGGATCCAGTGTCTCGTGTGTCCAGGATCAAGGGTCAAGGCCCGTAGGCACCGGTCCGCTCGCCCGCTCTGATGACTGCGGCGGGCGACACGTACGTCCAGTCGAGGTCGTGCACGCCGCGGTAGAGGTCGAGCGCTTCGGACTGGGCCTCGGCGTTGGCCTTCCACAGCGCGGGGAAGTCCGGGTCGTCCATGACCCGGGCGCCGGTCGGCGTGCGTAGGCTACCGGCACCGCCGATGGTGACCAGGCGGGTGACACCGGCTCGGCGGAGTCCGTCGATCAGCGCACGGGCGGCACCGAGGATCGTGGCGCGGGTCTACATCGCGCTCACCAACAACACCGATCGCGGCAAGCCGGGCAAGGCGGGCGCGGACGAGGCGAACCCGCGCAACCTCAACAAGCACGGTCAGATCCTGGAGCTCGCCGAGCACTGGGACGACCCGGCGGGCGACGGTTTCGCCTGGCGCCTGTTCCTGGTCGCCGGTGACCCCGACGACCCGGCCACCTACTTCGCGGGCTACCCGAAGGACCAGGTCAGCCCGATCTCGTGCCCCGACAACGTGGCCTTCGACCCGCACGGCAACCTGTGGATCTCCACCGACGGCAACCAGCTCGGCTCGCACGACGGCCTGTTCGGCGTGGCCACCCGGGGCGAGCGCCGCGGTGAGCTGAAGCAGTTCCTCACCGTGCCGAAGGGCGCCGAGACCTGTGGTCCGATCGTCCAGGACCGCCGTGTCATCGTCGCCGTTCAGCACCCGGGCGAGGTCGACGGCGCGAGCGTCGAGAAGCCCGCGTCGGTGTGGCCGGACGGATCGGGCAAGATCGTGCGCCCGGCGGTCGTCGCCGTGTACCGCAAGGACGGGTGCGACATCGGCGTCTGATCCGCCGACCGGTGGTTCCGCCCGACCGGCGAAGACCACTGTGAACCCCCACGGGCCCCAGGCGCCCCCGCCGGGCCCGTGGGGGAGCTGTCGGCCCCTCAAGCGCGGACCTGGTCTCCGCCTTCTACGCGAAGGTCTCCTGGGTGTCCTCGCCGTCGGTCCACCAGACGCCGAGCTTGTGGCGGACCAGCTGCCGGCCGTCCTCCCCCCGGCCAAACTCCCATTCGTAGGGGCCGCCCATGGCGTAGGGGGAGGACGTGCTCCCGGGTGCGGTGACGGCGACGAACCACATGTAGCCGATGCCGGTCGCCCGGTCGCCCTCCACGTCGAAGTGCATGTTGATCCTGGCCGATCCGGGGGCCGACGGCCGACAGTACGGCGTCGTGGGAGGCGGCGAGGCCGGCGACCGCGGCGGCGTCTGTGACGTCACCGGTGGTCACGGTCAGGGCCTTGTGCTCGAGTCCGTCGATGTGGCCGGCTCGGGTGACCGCGGTGACGGTGTGGCCGCGACGCAGTAGTTCCTCGGTGGCGGGCCGGCCGATGTTGCCGCTGGCACCGAACAGGACGATCTTCATGTGTTGCTGCTTGTTTCTGATGGTCAGAGGACGGGCTGGCCGTCGGCGATGATGGCCGCGGTGATGCCGCGCTCGTCGGCGGCGTGCTGGAAGCGCTGCTCGATGTCGGGTTGTTCGGTGTAGAACGGCGGGTTGTGGAACAGGCCGTAGTGCATGGCGCAGACGGTGCCGGCGCCGAGTGCGACGGCGGCCTCGACGCCCTGCTCGGGGGTCATGGTCGCCGGGACGTTGGCCGCGTAGCCCTCGAAGTGGGCGATGACACCGTTGACCGGGACGAACGCGACGTCGAACGGGCCGTGGTCGCGGGCGATCTGCCACCAGCTGCCGTGCCACTGGGTGTCGCCGCAGTGGATGACCCGCCGGCCGGCGCCTTCGACGACCCAGGCGACCTGGTCACAGTCGTTGCCGCGCCAGTCCAGCGAGGTCACCGGGGTGACGGTCAGCTCTCCGATGCGGCGTGACTGGCCCAGGTCCTGGGCGACGGGGGTGATGCCCACCTCGTGCAGCGCCGCCGCGCTCGGGGTGTGGCAGCCGATCGTGCCGGTGGCCGCGATCCGGGCGATCAGGTCGTGGTCGTAGTGGTCGGGGTGCAGGTGGGTGATGAGGGCGTGGGTGCCGGGCGGGGTATCGACCGGGTCGACCGGCCGGTGCGGCGGCCCCATCACCGGCGCCAGCGGAGCGACGTTCTCGAGCGGGTCGATCAGCAGGCGGGTGTCGCCGAGACGGATCTCGACGCCGGCCCAGGCCAGCCGACGCACGGAAAGGGTGGGGGTCATGGGCAGCGACGCTAGACCGACGTTGTTGAGAAAGTCAACAAGAGAGTTTTGAATCTCAACCCACGATGTAGGGTGGTGGCATGCGCACCTACGGGCAGTACTGCGGCATCGCGAAAGCACTGGACACCATCGGCGACCGATGGACCCTGCTGATCGTCCGCGAACTGCTCGCCCTGGGTCCTTGCCGACACACCGACCTGCGCAACGGGCTGCCCGGGATCGCCAGCAACCTGCTGGTCGACCGGCTCCGCGAACTCGAGGAAGCCGGCCTGATCCACCGCGAGGCCGCCCCGCCGCCGGTGGCCACCACCCTGTTCTCCCTCACCGAGCGTGGCCGCGCGCTGGAGCCGGTGCTGCAGGAACTGAGCCGGTGGGGCGTGCCGCTGTTGCGTGAGCCGGGCGGCAACGACACCTTCCGCACCCACTGGCTGGACATGCCCGCCCGGGCACTGACCGACCACCGCCCCGACCAGCCGGCAATCGCCCTGCAACTGCACGCCGACGGCAACGAAGACCTGGTCATCGAAGTCAAGGACGGCTCGGTGCACACACACGCCGGCCGGGTCGACCACCCCACCGCGTCACTGACCGGACCGCCGCACCTGCTGGCTGCGACCCTGCTCGGCGACCTCGATCTGAGCGCCGCAGCACAGCAAGGCCTGCGGCTCAGCGGCGAACACGAGGCAGTAATGCGCATCCTGCCCCGCTGAACGACCGACCGCTCGCGGGCCTGCGACCTCAAGCTCTACCGAGTCTGCGCCGGTCTCAAAAACGGTCCATTAATTGAGCGCTTTCCAACTGGCTTTGGGCAGCTGAGGGCGCGTATCGGGGTAGAGCGCGGGGTCGGGTGAGGCTCCCGGTAAGACAAGAGCACCAGCACCACCCCGGGGGCGATCTGCTCCCGACGCCCGCGCAACACCTCACCCAGCGGCGGCCATTCGTCCTCACGCAGCCGTCGCCACAGCGGTGTGTACGGCCGCGGCGGCTCGCCCGCGGGCCGCGGCCCGCCGTACGGCGACCGCCCGGCCGGGCGGGGTGCGTTGATGCTCATGGCGTCCCTTCCACGGGTCCCGGTAAGGGACGCGCCCCGGCTCGGCCACGGTTCCCGACGGGACGCCCCGTGCTGCCGGGGCGCCCCGCGCCAGAGCGGGCGATAACGCGCACATGGCCGTCGAGGTCGAGCGTCTCCTGTGGAGCAATTCCCGCTCGAGGCCTTGGAGGAACGATTCGGGAGGGCATTGACGCCCCTACGGATGTCAAGCAGAGGCTAGATGTCGAGCAGCGGCCCCGGCAGTATCGGCTGCGGGGTACGGAGTGGCGATGAGTCGGTAGCTCTCTCGCCGGACCTCGCCCCGTCACCTGCCCCAGTATTTCCTCAGCTGACCTTCCATGAACGGATTCGGAGTCGCACTCACTTCGCCGGCGAAGGGGTGGTCGAGGACGAGGACGAGGGTGAGGCTCAGGGCCTACCAGCAACGCGATCGACCCTACGAAAAGTAGCTGCACCTTGAGGTTCTGCACCCCGTAGAGCAGGGTGACCAGTATTACGACCACCGCTCCCCCGTAGGTGAGGACCTGCAGGAGATTGGGCAATTGTTGCGTCGCGGCCAGGATGCGGGTTCTGCTCTGTGCGGTCACATCGTTCAGTCGCTCCACCGACGCGCTGTAGAAGGCCTGTTCGGAAGTGCTTTTAGGGTCGTACCCCTGGAAGACTCCATACAATGTCTCAAGCTTGCCCGATGTCGCGCTGCGCCGGCACAACTGCAGCTGGAGTCCATTCCGGACCACGGGCCGGTTTCCTGGGCCTCTCAGCCGGAGGGGCTCCCTGCTCCGCACTCCAGTACGTCGAATCACGAGAAGGAGATGCCGCCAGCCTCTCGATCCTCTCGATCCTCTGGGTTCAGACGCGTTATTGATCACGGACACTTGGGGCCCGCCGGTTGCGGGGCCCCAAGTGGGTGGTGCGCCGGAACGCCGGCTCGCCACCCGTGCGTTTCGGGCGCACCTCGGTGTGCGCGGTGCGGTCCCGGTCGTCACACTGCGCGGCCTCTGTGTGGCCCCTGGGGCGCTCCGGGTGCACGATGGTCGTGAGGGAGGACGCGATGTCCCGTGAGCCGACGGCATCGTCATCGTCGGGCTGATCATCGCCGGGCTGATCATCGTCGCCGGCTTTCCCGTCCTGTCCGTGCTCCGCTTTCCCGTCCTGCCCGTACTCCCCCCGCATGGTCACCCCGGTGATCGCGTTCTCGGGACTCGTCATCCGGGATCTGTGCGTGGTGTGGCCCGGAGGCGTCGACGCCCCGGGAACGCCGCGCCTCTCTTGTGGCGCGACCGGGAGCCGTCGCGAGCGACGGACCGCACGGAAGGGAGGTCTGCCGTGACGGAAACCAGGGCCGAACGCATCGCGCAGCTCATCGCTCCCCTGCGCGTGAAGCCGGGATCCCGCGTGAACCTGGGCGAGGACTTCGATCCCCGCTACAAAGCCCGCCTGAAGAAGAAGCAAGGTGTCGAGCTGCTGCGCACCGGCGTGGCCCTGCTCGCCGAGTACCAGGAACGGCTGGCCGCCCAGGACACCTACGGAGTGCTGCTGTGCCTCCAGGCGCTCGACGCCGGGGGCAAGGACGGGACGATCCGCCACGTCATGAGCGGAGTGAACCCGCAGGGGGTGAAGGTCAGCAGCTTCAAGGTGCCCTCCGCCGAGGAACTCGATCACGACTACCTGTGGCGCTACGCCCACAGGCTGCCCGCGCGCGGCGATATCGCGATCTTCAACCGTTCGCACTACGAGGAGGTCCTCGTCGTACGGGTCCATCCGGAGATCCTCGACCGGCAGAGACTGCCGGGCGCCGTACGGGGAGAGGAGATCTGGGACCGCCGCTACCGGGAGATCAACGACTGGGAGCGCTACCTCACCGACAACGGGTTCAGGATCGTGAAGATCTTCCTGAACCTCTCCAAGGAGGAGCAGCGTGTCCGCTTCATGAAGCGGATCGACCTGCCGGAGAAGAACTGGAAGTTCTCGGCGTCGGACGTCAGGGAACGCCGCAGGTGGGACGACTACCAGGTCGCCTTCTCCGAGATGCTGTCCGCGACCAGTACGCCCTGGGCGCCCTGGTACGTCGTACCGGCGGACCGCAAGTGGTTCGCGCGCATCTGCACGGCGGCGGTGCTCGCCCACACGCTGATCGACATCGACCCCCAGTATCCGACGGTGGGCGACGAAGCCCGGAAGGACCTGCTCATCGCCAAGCGGGAACTGGAGGACGAGGCGCCCGCAGGGGCCCCCGCGGATCCGTACGCGGTCCGGCACGGCGGGACCGGAAAGGCCGGGGGCAAGAAGTCCGGAGGTTCCTAGGGGTCCGCAAGGCACCCCCGGAACCCGGCGCAGGGGAGCGGACCGATCCCCGATCGGAGGCAGGACCATGGCGGTGCAGTCGAATCCGGCGGGGCGGCAACCGGGGGTCCCTGCGCACTGGTACGCGCGTTCCCCGCAGGACACCGCGTCGGCCCTCGGGGCGGATCCCGCGGTGGGTCTCTCCGCGGCGCGGGCGGCCGAACTCCTGGCCGCGAACGGCCCCAACGCGCTGCCGGAGGAGAAGCCGCCGCCGGCCTGGCGGCGCTTCCTGGCCCAGTACCGCAGCTATATGCAGATCGTCCTCGTCGCCGCCGCCATCGTCTCCCTCGTCATCCGGGAGTGGAGCACGGCGATCCTGCTCGTCCTGCTGACTCTGCTGAACGCGGTCGTCGGCCTCCGGCAGGAAGGCAAGGCCGAGAGCGCCATGAACGCGCTGAAGTCGATGATGAAGGCGACGGCCCGGGTCAGACGGGACGGGACCGAGTCGGAGATTCCCGCAGAACGGCTCGTCGTAGGCGACACCGTGCTCATTGCCGCGGGGGACCAGGTCCCCGCCGACGGACGCATCATCGAGGCGAGCTCCCTGCAGATCGACGAGTCGGCGCTCACCGGCGAGAGCGTGCCCGCCGCGAAGGACGCCGGGACGCTGCCCGACGGCGAGTTGCCGCCGGGGGACCGGACGAACATGGCGTTCATGGACACCCCGGTCACGCACGGCAGCGGCCTGCTCGTCGTCACCGGGACCGGAATGGGCACGGAACTCGGCAAGATCTCCGGGATGCTGTCGACCACCGAGAAGGAGGAGCCGCCGCTCACCCGGCAGCTCAACACTCTGACGCTGTGGATCACCGCCGCGGCCGGCCTCACGATGATCGTGATGTTCACGCTGGGGCGCAGTCGCGGTCAGGCCTGGGACCTCCTCTTCGTCAGCGCGGTCTCCCTGGCCATCGCCGCCATCCCCGAGGCGCTGCCGACGGTGACCCAGGCGATCCTCTCGGTCGGCAGCCTCAACCTGGCCAGGCGCAACGCCATCGTGAAGGAACTCCCGTCGGTGGAGACGCTGGCATTCACCTCGGCGGTCAACTCCGACAAGACCGGCACCCTGACGATGAATGAGATGACCGTCGTCGAGGTGGTGAGTCCCACCGACCGGTACACCGTCTCGGGCACCGGCTACGGCCTCGAAGGGAAGGTCCACCACGCGGCAGGCCGGTCCGCCGGCATCGAGGACGCCATCCTGCCGTACGTGATGGCCAGCGACGCGCGGCTCGTGGACGGCCGGGTGGTGGGCGATCCCACCGAGGGTGCTTTCCTCGTCCTCGGCCACAAGGCGGGACTGGACATCGACGCCACACGGGAGGTGCTGCCCCGGCTCGCCACGCTGCCGTTCGATCCGACGTACAAGCTCATGGCCACCTTCCACTCGGCCGTCGACGGGTCGGGCCGGCCCGTGGTGCGCTGCTTCGTCAAGGGCGCGGCTCCGGCGGTGATGGCCCGGGCCACCACCGCGCTCGCCGCGGGCGAGACCGTCTCCTGGGACACCGGACTGAGCCGGCGTGCCGAGGAGGAGACCGAACGGATGGGCAGCGAAGGGCGCCGGGTCATGGCCGCGGCGACCCGTGACCTGGACCCCGCCGCCTTCGACCCGGACGGCGACCTGCTCGCCCTCGTCGCCGGTCTGCGGATGACCAGCCTGGTCGCCATGGTCGACCCCCCGCGCGACGAGTCCAAGGCCGCGGTGGCGAGCGCCCAGGCGGCCCACATCCGGGTCCGCATGGTCACCGGGGACGACGTCACCACCGGTGCCGCCATCGCCCGGCAGCTCGGCATTCCCGGTGAGGCAGTCCTCGGCGCGGACTTCGCCGCCCTGCCGGAGGACGAACAGCTCGCCCGCATCGACGACATCGGCGTCGTCGGGCGGGTCGCACCCGAGCACAAGGTGCTCCTGGCCGCCACGCTGAAGAAGAAGGGCAACGTCGTGGCGATGACCGGCGACGGCGTCAACGACGCCCCCGCCATCAAGTCCGCGGACATCGGCATCGCCATGGGCAGCGGCACCGACGTGGCGAAGAACGCCGGGCGCATGATCCTGTCCGACGACAACTTCGCCACCATCGTCTACGCCGTGGAACAGGGCCGGAAGATCTACGACAACCTCACCAAGTACATCCGGTTCGTCCTCCTGCTCCTCGTCACATTCGTCCTGACCTTCCTCGGGGCCACCATCTTCAACATCGCGGCCGGCGAACCCTTCAGCCCGCCGCAGGTGCTGTGGATCCACTTCGTCGTCAACGCCTCGTTCGGCTTCGCGCTCGGCTTCGACCAGGAGAGCCCGGGGCTCATGCGGCGCAGACCGCGTCCCCGGGGCGAGTCGGTGCTCACGCGATCCGTCATCGTCACCGTAGGACTCGCGGGGCTTGCGATCACCGTCGTCCTGCTCGGGCTCATCGGTCTCGGACAGTGGCGGTACGGCAGTGCCGGGCTCGGCAACTCGATGGCGTTCACGGCCTTCTCGCTCTGTCTGATCGTGGCCGCGTTCGAGTGCCGCAGCGAAACGGATTCGGTCCTGACGCCGGACACGTTCGACAGCAAGCAGATGAACTGGGTGGCACTGGCCCAGTTCGTGCTCGCGGTGCTGGTGACGCAGATGGACGGCTTCCAGCGCATCCTCGGCACCACCGAGATCGGCCTGCGACAGTTCGGCTGGGCCCTGCTGTCCGCCCTGGTGCTCCTGGTGCTGTGGGAACTGGGCAAGTTCGTCGCCCGCCGGTCGAGGGCCGGCGGCTGAGGGGCGCCGGCGAAAGGGCGGGAGCCAATGCCCGAGCCGACCGGGACGTCCGCGGGGAGGTGGCGCCGGGCCGTGCCCGCCGCACCGGGCCTCGCGCTGCTCAAGGGGTACCGGCGCGGCTGGCTGCGCGGCGACCTCGTGGCCGGGATCACCGTCGCGGCCTACCTCGTGCCGCAGGTCATGGCCTACGCGAGCGTCGCCGGACTGCCGCCCGTCGTGGGGCTGTGGGCGATTCTTCCCGCGATCGCGCTGTACGCCGTCCTCGGTTCGTCGCGGATGCTGTCGGTCGGGCCCGAGTCGACGACCGCGCTCATGACCGCCACCGTGGTGGGGCCGCTTGCCGCGGGAGACCCCGTGCGCTACGCCGTCCTGGCCTCCGCCCTCGCCGTCGCCGTCGGACTGATGGCCCTCGTCGCCTGGGCGCTGCGGCTCGGCTTCATCGCCGACCTGCTCTCGCGCCCCGTCCTGATCGGCTACCTGGCGGGCGTGGCGCTGATCATGATCGTGGACCAGCTGACCAAACTCACCGGCGTCCCGACGGAGGGCACCGGATTCTTCCCCACCTTGTGGTCCTTCGTGCGGAACCTCCCCGAGATCCATCCGGCCACGGTGGTGCTCAGCGTGGCGAGCGTGGTCTTCCTGTTCGCGATGGCCCGGCAGCCCCGAATCGTTCCGGGCCCGCTGCTGCTGGTGGTCCTCGGAACGGCGGCGGTGGCCCTGTTCGGCCTGGAGAACCGCGGCATCGCCGTGATCGGCGAGATCCCGGCCGGGGTGCCGGCCGTCGAACTGCCGGACCTGAAGGCGTTGCCCCAACTGCTGCTGCCCGCGGTCGGTGTGCTGTTCGTCGGCTACACCGACTTCATCCTCACCGCCCGCGCCTTCGCCACCGACGACGGACCACGCCTGGACGCCAATCAGGAACTCCTCGCCCTGGGCGCCGCGAACCTCGGCGCGGGCGTGATGCAGGGATTCCCGGTGAGCAGCAGCGCCAGCCGCACCGCGCTCGCCCAGTCGGCCGGCGGCCACACCCAGGCGTACGCGCTCACCGCGGGGGCCACCGTCGTGGCCGTGCTGCTCTTCCTCAGCCCGCTGCTCACCAGCACCCCTACGGCCGTCCTGGGCGCACTCGTCGTCTACGCCGCGGTGCGGATGATCGACCTCGGGGGATTCCGGCGGCTCGCCTCCTTCCGGCACAGGGAACTGCTGCTGGCGATCGGCTGTCTCGCCGGGGTCCTCGCCCTGGACATCCTCTACGGGGTGATCGTGGCCGTGGGACTGTCGGTCGTCGAGCTGCTGAGCAGGGTGGCGCGGCCGCACGACGCCGTCCAGGGGGTGGTGCCGGGCATGGCCGGCATGCACGACGTCGACGACTATCCACAGGCGCGGGTCGTCCCCGGGCTGGTGGTCTACCGCTACGACTCCCCGCTGTTCTTCGCCAACGCCGACGACTTCCGGCGGCGGGCCCTGGCCGCGGTGGCCGAGCAGGAAGGGCCCGTCAGATGGTTCGTCCTCAATACCGAGGCCAACGTCGAGGTGGACATCACCGCCCTGGACTCGCTGGACGCTCTGCGACGGGATCTGAACGGGCGCGGCATCGAGTTCGCCATGGCACGCGTCAAACAGGATCTGCGCGACCAACTGGACGCCTACGGAATCACCCGGGCCGTGGGGGAGGACCGGATCTTCCCCACCCTGCCCACGGCGGTGGCCGCGTACCGCGCCTGGAGCCGGGAGCACGGGAACGGGGGCGGGCACGACGAGTGAACGTCCGTGCCGGAACCGGGGAATCCGACGCGCGAGCCGGTGCTCCAGGGCCCGGCCCCAGTGCGACGCGTCCCCGCGAGAAGGCCGCCAGTGGGGTGCTGTGCCGTCGCTCACACAGCCGAACGCCGCGTTTCGGTATCCCAACTCGTCGGTACGGTAGGCATGTTGTGGACAACACTTCTACCTACGGAGGACGTCGTGTCCGGATCCGTCATCCTGGCAGGGGCCCGCACCCCCACCGGTCGCTTACTCGGGGCTCTCAAGGACTTCTCCGGAGCCCAGCTGGGGGGCATCGCGATCAAGGCGGCTCTGGAGCGGGCGGGGGTGGCGCCCGAGCTGGTGGAGTACACGATCATGGGCCAGGTGCTCACGGCGGGTGCCGGGCAGATTCCGGCGCGCCAGGCCGCGGTGGCAGCCGGCATCCCGATGAGCGTCCCGGCGCTGACCGTCAACAAGGTGTGTCTCTCCGGGGTGGACTCGATCGCGCTGGCCGACCAGCTGATCAGGGCCGGTGAGTTCGACCTGGTGGTGGCGGGCGGTCAGGAGTCCATGACGCAGGCGCCGCATCTGCTGGGCAAGTCGCGGGCCGGCTTCAAGGCCGGTGACGTACCGCTGGTCGACCACATGGTGCACGACGGTCTGTTCTGCCCGTTCGACCAGCTGGGCATGGGCGTTTCGACCGAGAAGTACAACAGCCGCTACGCGGGTGTGACCCGCGAGAAGCAGGACGCCTTCGCCGCCGCCTCGCACCAGAGGGCGGCCGCTGCCGCGGCCGCCGGGCGGTTCGCCGAGGAGATCGTCCCGGTGACGATCCCGCAGCGCAAGGGCGACCCGGTGGTGTTCGACACCGACGAGGGCGTGCGTCCCGACACCACGGTCGAGGTCCTGTCGAAGCTGCGTCCCGTGTACAGCCCGGACGGCACCATCACGGCCGGGACGGCGTCGCAGATCTCCGACGGGGCCGCGGCGGTGGTGGTGGCGAGCAAGGCCAAGGCCCAGGAGCTGGGCCTGTCGTGGATCGCCGAGATCGGCGCACACGGCGTGGTGGCCGGGCCCGACGGAAGCCTCCACGAGCAGCCGTCGAACGCGATCAGGGCGGCGCTGGCCAAGGCCAAGCTGGAGCCGGGCGATCTGGACCTGGTGGAGATCAACGAGGCGTTCTCCGCGGTCGGCATCGTCTCCACCGAGCAGCTGGGCATCAGCCCGGACATCGTGAACGTCGACGGCGGCGCGATCGCCCTCGGCCACCCGATCGGCGCCTCCGGGGCCCGGCTCATCGTGCATCTGGCCTATGAGCTGCGCCGCCGCGGTGGCGGTCTCGGCGCGGCCGCGCTGTGCGGCGGCGGCGGACAGGGCGACGCTCTGCTGATCCGCGTACCGGCGGCCTGACCGCCGGACGGAGAAGCGGACGCGGACCTCGCGGATCGAGGAACGGACGGAAGTCCTTCGTGGTCCCTCGCGTACGGACCTGCCGTACGCGAGGGACCACGACGCTGTCAGAAGACTGACGTCAACCGCGTTCGCAGGTCAGGGACTTGGCGTGACGCGGTCCTGAGGTGCTCGCGCCGCGCCGGTGTCGGGCGCGGGCGACGGCCGCAGCGCTGGGAGCATCGTGCACAAGACGAGTGCGCACGCGATGTTGACGGCCATCGCGACGGCATAGACGTGGTGGAAGGACGAGACGCTGCCGGGGACCGCGTTCGACGCCATGATCGAGGCGAGTCCGGCGACGCCTACCGCGCCCCCGACCTGACGTACCGTCAGAGTCATACCGAGACCGCCCGCGAACTTGAGCGGTGGCACGGTTCGCGCCGCCAGCGCCGACAGACAGGTGATCGCGAGGCCGAGCCCGCCACCGCCGAGCATCGCGGCCGGCAGCCAGCCGCCCCAGAAGTTCGGTGTGGATCCGAACAGGCTTGACGCCCAGATGGCGTTGCTGCCCGCGAAGGACAGCGAGCCCAGCGCCGCGACCTTCACCTGGGTCGCCGGCCGGGTGAGCCTTCCGGCCGACAGGGAGCCGATCATCGAGGAGACGGCGCCGATGCTCAGGGCTCCGGCCGTTTCCAGGACCGACCAGTGCCAGATCTCGGCGGCGAACAGCGGGGCGGCCAGCATCCACGCGAACATCGTCATGTTGAGCATGCCGAGGCCGAGGTTCGCGGTCCTGAAGACGGGACTGCGCCAGACCGAGGTCTCGAGGGCCGGAGCCCGGTGCGTACGCGAACGCAGCACGGTCACCACGATGAGCGCGAGCCCGACCGCACCCAGCCCGATCGTGCGCACATCGCCCCAGCCCCAGGTGTCCCCCTCGGTGAGTGCGCTCACCACCCCGGCGATGCCCAGGGCGAGCGCGATACTGCCCACGGCGTCCGGCAGCCGGTCGCCCGTGCCGCGCGACTGCCTCGGCAGCATCACCAGGGAGGCGATCAACAGCGCACCGCACAACGGCAGGTTGACGTAGAACACCGAACGCCAGCCGAAGGCACGCAGGAGCAGTCCGCCTGCCGCCGGTCCGATGACGGCCGAGAATCCCGCCACCGCCGACCAGGTGCCGACCGCTCGGGCGATACGTTCCCGCGGTGTCGTCGACAGGATCAGGCCGAGTGCGGCGGGGACCATGCCTCCGGCTGCGGCGCCCTGGACGAACCGGGCGGCGACGAGCCACCACACCGACGGTGCCACGGCGCAGACGAGCGAAGCGACCGTGAAGGCGGCCAGCGACCAGAGGAAGACGGTCCGCCGGCCGACGCTGTCCGCGACCCGGCCGGCGGGGGTGAGTACGGCCGCCAGCATGACCGCGTAGCCGCTGAGGATCCACGTCATGGTGTTGAGTGGCGTGTCCGGGAACTCACCGAGAATGTCCGGAAAGGCGATGCTGATGATCGAGAGATCGAGGAACGCCATAAAGCTCGCGCCGCTGCACAGCGCCAGGACGCGGGCCGGTATGACCTCCTCCGGATTGCGTTTGCGTAAGGCCGACTCGTCGGACATGCCGGATCCCCTCGGGTCGTGTGCGTCGTCGAACTCGCTCAGGTCCAACTAGACAATGCAGAAGGGCGGTTGGGCCGATGCAAGTGTGCACGTGCGGCGTTGGTGACGGGCCGAAGTGCGTGATCGACTTGTGTGACGACTATCACTCGACCTGCGTCCCAACACTTCGTGTCACGCCTTGCGATCGCTCTTGCGGCAGGCCAATGATGGGCGTGGCGCCAGGGGGTGGTTCGGCGCGACAACAACGGCCCCCGGCGGCGGTACTTGCACTTCAATCCTGACAGCGCTGATGACTCACGGCGCAGCTGCTCCCATACAAGACGCACCGTCGGCAGCTGTTTCCATGCACGTTCCGTGAGGCAGGCGTCGCTGATTCTCGGGGGATGCGGAACGGGCACGCGGGGGGTCTGCTCAGTGCGCGCGCTTGTATTCGGCACCTGACGGCCCGTGCCGGGCTGCCTGGGGTGCCTCTGCCCATGTCCCGGGATCGGTTGCGCCCATCGACCGCTCTGCAGGTGACGACGGGGAGGGGTGACGATGACTTCTTTGAATTCTGTCCTGATCGGTGGCGGAAGTGTGCTCGCTCGCTGTGGCGAGGTCCTCGTGGCGAAGGGGCACCGGATCAGAGCGGTGGTGACCGGTGATGCCACGGCCCGGGCCTGGGCGATCAAGGCCGGCATTCCGCACCACGCGCTCGCCGAGGCCGAGGCCCTGGCACCGCAGTTATCCTGCGATCTCCTGCTGAGCATCGGCAACTACGCCATCGTCCCGAAGGCGTTGCTCGACTGCGCGGGACGATCGGCCGTCAACTACCACTACGGTCCGCTCCCCGAGTACGCGGGCCTGCATGCGCCGTCATGGGCCGTCGCGGACGGCGCGAGCGCATACGGCATCACCTGGCACCGCATGGCCGAACTCGTCGACGGCGGCGATGTGCTGGAGCGTGTACCGGTGCCCATCGGGCCCGATGAGACCGCTCTGTCACTGGGCTTGAAGTGTGACGACGCGGCCGTCGCCAGCTTGGCGGGGCTGATCGACGAGATCGCCGAGGGCCGCGAGACCGCGACGCCCCAGGATCCCGCGAAGCGCCGCTACTTCTCACGGCACACCCAGTTAGCCGCCGAAGGACTGATCGACTGGAATCTGTCCGCCGAGCGCATCGGCGCCATCGTCCGGGCCACCGACTACGGCCCGTTCACCAGCCCGTTGGTGTGGCCCAAGGTCGACATCGACGGGCATTTCTATGCCGTCAGGGAGGCCCGCCGCACGGCCGCGGCCGGCGACGCGGCGCCCGGTACGGTCCTCTCCTGCGACGAAGCATCGGGCCTGGTGGTGGCCACGGCCGGCGGCAGTGTCGAGCTGGCCCGGATGTGCACCCTGGAAGGCGAAGTGCGCACCGCCGACGCCATCGCGGCGGCCCATGGAATACGGCCCGGTTCCGTCCTGGACGTCCCCGGCGACGCTGCCGGGGCGCGGATCACCGAGGCGGGCGTCAGGGCCTCCAAGTCCGAGAAGTACTGGCGTGCGCGCCTGGCCGAGGGGGGTCATCCCTACCGTCTTCCCTACGCGCCGCCGCGCGCCGGGATCCGGTATGAGGCGGACGCTCCCGTCGTCGCGCAGTGCCACATCCCCATCGATGACGACGGCGGCCCGGCAGCGCACGCGGCCTATCTGGCCGGAGCCCTGGCCGTCTTTCTGAGCCGGGCGAGCGGACGGCAGGACATCCAGCTCGCGATGACCGCCCCCCGCGACGACGTCGACGCGGACCACAGGGGCCTGTTCGCCGCCTGGCTGCCTCTCCTGTGCCCTGTCGACGCCGGCAAGACCGTGTCGGAGAACATACGGGCGCTGGGCCGCGAGTTCGGCCTCGGGCAGGAACGAGGGTGGCTCCGCCGTGATGTCATCGGCCGGGACGAAGCCCTCGGGGAGCGGTGGCACAGCGGCGCGCTGACGCCGGACGTACTGATCTCCTGGGGCCCTCGTGACTCCGGCGACGCGGCCCACCGTCCGAAACTGGAACTGCACATCCAGGACGACGGCGAGAGCGTCACCTTCCACTACGACGCCACGCGCATCCTCGCCAGGGACGTCGCCCGACTGGCCGGACAGTTCAGCGCCTGGTGCACCCGGCTTCCCTCCGCCGGGGACCGGCTGCCGGCTTCCGTGGACGTTCTCAGCGCGGACGAACGCACGGCCCTGATCGACACGTTCAATGCCACAGGCGACTCCGACGCCGCCGCGGACGCCGCCGTAGACGCGCACGGCCTGCACCAGCTCTTCGAACAGGCCGCGGACAGCCATGCCGAGAGCGTCGCGCTGATCTGCGGGGACACCAGCCTGACCTACGCCGCGCTCGACGCCCGCGCCAACCGTCTCGCCCAGGCACTGATCGAACGGGGCGTGGGCCGCGGCGATCTGGTCGGTGTGGCCCTGGACCGCTCGATCGACCTGGTCGTGACCCTGCTGGCGGCCATGAAGACGGGCGCCGCGTACGTGCCCATCGACCCGAAGTTCCCGGCGGAGCGCATCCGCCAGATGGTCGAGGACGCCGATCCCCGGCTCATCGTCACCCCCGCCACCGCGCCCCACAGCCTTGCCGCCTGGGACACCCGCTGTCTGAGCGTCGACGAAGCACCGGCCCGTCCCGGCATCACGCCGACGGCCGAGGTGAGCGCCGACGATCTGGCGTACGTCATCTACACCTCCGGTTCGACCGGCCGCCCCAAGGGCGTCGAGATCAGCCACGGGGCGCTGTGCAACTTCCTCGCCTCGATGCGCAAACGGCCGGGATGCACCGCTACGGACCGGCTGCTGGCCGTCACCACCGTCTCCTTCGACATCGCCGTACTGGAGCTTTTCCTTCCGCTGCTCTGCGGTGCGACGACGGTCATCGCGCAGGCCCACGAGACCCTCGACGCCAAGGCCCTGGCAGGGCTGATGGAGCGCCACGAGATCACCATGGTGCAAGGCACCCCCGCCACCTGGCAGTTGCTGCTGGACGCGGGCTGGCAGGGCACCCCCACGCTGACGAAGATCCTCTGCGGTGGCGAGGCGCTGCCCCGTCAGCTGGCCGACCGGCTGCTCGCCGCCGGAGCCACGGTGTGGAACATGTACGGGCCCACCGAGACCACCGTGTGGTCGACGGTCTGGGAGGTACGGGACGATGACGACGGCATCCTCATCGGCAGCCCGATCGACGCCACCCAGGTCTACGTCCTCGACGAGAACCTGTCGCCCGTACCGTTCGGCTTCCCCGGCGAACTGTGCATCGGCGGCGCCGGTGTGGCGCGCGGATACCGGGGCGACCCCGAGCAGACCCGGCTCCGCTTCGCGGACAACCCCTTCCACCCCGGCACCCTCTACCGCACCGGCGATCTGGCCCGCTTCGTCGAACCCGGCAGGCTGAGCCTGCTGGGACGCAACGACCGCCAGGTCAAACTGCGCGGCCACCGCATCGAGCTGGCGGACATCGAGACCGCCCTCGGCGGGCACGAGGACGTCAGCCGTGCCGTGGTCGTCGGCCATGACGAGCAGCTGGTCGCCTACTGCGTACGCGACACGGCGCGCGAGGCCGGTCCGGACCGGGCGCCGGCGGACCGGAGCACCGCCCTCGCCGAGTGGGCCGCCGCCTGGGACCGTGCCTACGAGGCCGACGCCGACGACCCCACGTTCAACCTGGCCGGCTGGCACAACAGCTACGACGGTCTCCCGTTCACCGCCGGGGAGATGCGGGACTGGCAGCGGAGTTCCGTCCGGCGCATCCTGTCGTTCGCGCCGGAGAGCGTGTTCGAGATCGGCTCCGGCAGTGGACTGATGCTGTTCGGTCTCGCCCCGCACTGCCGCACCTACCACGCCGTGGACGCCTCCGCCGCGGCCGTGGAGATCACCCGGCAGCACCTGACCTCCCTGCCGCATGTGACGTGCGAGCAGCGCCCGGCGCACGCACTGCCCGAGGTGGCCGACGGCGCCTTCGACACCGTGGTCGTCAATTCGGTGGCCCAGTACTTCCCCGGCGTCGACTACCTCACCTCGGTCCTGGAATGGGCGACCAAGGCGGTCACCCGGGGCCGTGTGTTCCTCGGAGACATACGCGATCTGTCGCTGCTGAACGTCTTCCACGCGGACGTGGCGCACTTCCGCGGGAACGGCGAGATGTCCCCCGAGGAGCTGACCCGTCTCGCCGAGCGCGGAATGCGCGCGGAGCGCGAACTGGTGCTCAGCCGCGACTTCTTCGCCAACCTGCCGAGCCTCTTCCCGCAGATCACCCGCGTCGACATCACCCTGCGCGACGGCCACCACGTCAACGAGATGACGCGCTACCGCTTCGACGTCACGCTGCACATCGGCGAGAGCGCCGGGCCCGTCACCCCGGCCGTGGAGAAGCACTGGCTGCGGGACGGCCTGGACATGGCCGCGCTGCGCGAGCAGCTGAGCACCGTCGCCGACCGGCCCCTGCGCGTGAACGACATCCCCAACGGCCGGCTGCGCGAAGTGTGCGGCCGGGTCTCGGCCGCCCTGGACAACGTCCCGGACGCGCCCACGCAGTGGGCCGACCTCGGCGATCTGACCCGACTCGCCCACGAGGCGGGCGTGGAACTGGCCCTGCTGCCCAGCCGGTCCGGCGACACCTGGCGGTGCGACGCCCTGTTCTGGCAGCCCGGTCAGAGCCCGGACCTCGGTCTGCGCCCCGCCGAGCGGCTGGACCGGGACGCCCTCACCGGGTACGCGAACGTGCCCGCGGTCGGCGAACCGCCCAAGGCTCCGCTCCACCGCGTACTGCGCCCCTGGCTGGCGGAGCGGCTGCCGGACTACATGGTGCCCGCCTTCATCGTCGAGCTGGACGAACTGCCGCTGACACCGAACGGCAAGATCGACCACGACGCGCTGCCGGACCCCGTGGTGGAGGTCGAGCCGGCGGCCAGGCCCGCGACCGAGCTCGAGCGGGACATCATGGCCATCTGGTCGGAGGTCCTCGGCCACGACCGGATCGGCGTCAACGAGAACTTCTTCGACATCGGCGGCAATTCGCTGCGGGTCGTCCGGGTGCAGACGAAGCTCGAGGAGCTGATCGGACGCCCGATCTTCGGGGCCGTGCTGTTCGAGCACTTCACCATCAAGGCCCTGGCCGCGTATCTGGCCGGTGGGACGAAGACCGGCCAGGAGATCGTTCCGCGCCGCCGTGCCGTCGACGACGAGCCCATCGCCATCATCGGCATGGCCTGCCGGCTCCCCGGCGACGCCAACACCCCGGAGGAGTACTGGGAGCTGCTGGAGCGCGGTGGCGACGGGATCGTCGACGTACCCAGGGACCGCTGGGACGCCGAAGCCCTGTACGACCCCGACCCGGAGGTACGCGGCAAGTCGTACTGCAGCCGAGGCGGGTTCGTCACCCCCATCGACCTGTTCGACGCGCCCTTCTTCGGTATCTCGCCGCGCGAGGCACGCTCCCTCGAACCCATGCAGCGCATGGTCCTGGAAACCACCTGGGAGGCATTCGAGCGCGCCGGATACACCCTGGAGCAGCTGCGCGGCAGCCAGACGGGCGCGTTCATCGGTGTCGGCAAGAGCTCGGCGTACCACGAGTACGGCCTCACCCTCGCCGGCGGGCTGTCCGACCTCGACGGCTATGTGGGCCCCGGTTCCGCGGGCGGCACCATGTCCGGCCGTGTGTCGTACGTGTTCGGCCTGGAGGGGCCGACCCTCACCCTGGACACGGCCTGCTCCTCCTCGCTGGTCACCACCCACCTGGCCTGCAACGCGCTCCGCAACGGCGAGTGCGATCTGGCGGTGTCGGCCGGTGTGAGCCTGATGCTGACACCCGAACTGCACGTCGAGTTCAGCCGGTTGCGGGGCATGTCGGCGGACGGCCGCTGCCGGTCGTTCTCCTCCGACACCGACGGCACCGGCTGGAGCGAGGGCTCCGCCGCGGTCGTCCTCAAGCGGCTGTCCGACGCACAGCGCGACGGCGACCCCGTGCTGGCCGTGCTGCGGGGCACCGCCGTCAACCACGACGGCCACAGCGCCAGCCTGACCACGCCCAGCGGTCCCGCCCAGCAGCGGGTCATCCGCGCGGCCCTCGCCGCTTCCGGGCTCCAGCCGGGCGACATCGACTACGTGGAGGCACACGGCACCGGCACCAAGCTGGGCGACCCCATCGAGGGCACGGCGCTGGCGGACGTGTTCGGCGGCAGCCACCCCGACGAGGCACCCCTGTGGGTCGGTTCGGCCAAGTCCAACCTCGGCCACACGCAGGCGGCCGCCGGTCTGGCCGGTGTGATGAAGGTCGTCCTGGCCATGCAGCACGGCGCGCTGCCCCGGACCCTGCACGTCGCGGAGCCCACCCCGGCCGTGGACTGGAAGGGCGCCAGGATGGCGCTGGTCAGGGAACAGCGGTCGTGGCCCGCGAAGGACGTGCCGCGCCGCGCGGGCGTCAGCTCGTTCGGCATCGGCGGCACCAACGCCCATGTCGTCGTCGAGGAACCGCCGGCGCGCGTCGCGGCGGACGCCGAGGACATGGCGCCCGCCCCGCTGCCGCCCACGGTGCCCTTCGTGATCTCCGGTTACACCGAGTCGGCCCTGCGCCGGCAGGTGGAGAACCTGCACCTGCACATGGGCATGAACATCCAGGACCGCCTCGGCGACGTGGCACGCTCCCTGGCGACGACCCGCAGTCACTTCCGCCGGCGACTGGTCCTGACGGTCAAGGACAAGGGCGAACTCCTGGACAAGCTGGCCTCCTTCGCCCGCACCGGGGAACTGCCGGCCGAGTCGGTGCGCACCGGGGACCACACCGAGGACCCGCGCCTGGCGCTGCTCTTCACCGGCCAGGGCAGCCAGCTCCCGGGCATGGGCAAGGACGTCTACGACGTCCATCCCGTGTTCCGTGAGGCGCTGGACGCGATCGCCGCCGAGTTCACCGAGCTGGAGAAGCCCCTGCTCGAGGTGATGTGGGCCGATCCCGACAGCGACGACGCGGCCCTGCTCCACCGCACCGACTTCACCCAACCCGCCCTGTTCGCCCTGGAGGTGGCGCTGTGGCGGCTCTGGGAGAGCTGGGGCGTGCGGCCGGAGCTGCTGCTCGGCCACAGCATCGGCGAGCTCGCGGCCGCGCATGTGGCGGGCGTGTTCGACCTGGCCGACGCCTGCCGGCTGGTGGCGGCGCGCGGCCGGCTGATGCAGGCCCTGCCCGCCAGGGGCGCCATGGTCTCGCTGGAGGCCGACGGCGACGAGGCGGAAGCGGCCATCGACGCACTGGGGCTGCGCGGCAAGGCGGACATCGCCGGGCTCAACACGCCCACCCAGACCGTCGTCTCCGGTGACGCCGACGCCATCGAGGCGATCGAGGCCCACTTCACGGCGCAGGACCGCAAGGCCAAGCGGCTGACGGTCTCCCACGCCTTCCACTCGCACCACATGGACGGCATGCTCGCCGAGTTCAAGGCGATCGCGGAGACCGTACGGTTCCGGCCGCCGGCGATCACGATGGTCAGCAGCCTCACCGGTGAACCCGCCAGGCAGGGAGAGCTGGAGCAGCCCGACTACTGGGTCCGCCAGGCACGCCGGGCGGTCCGCTTCAGCGACGGCATGCTCAGCCTGCGCCGGGAGGGCGCGAACACCTTCGTGGAGCTCGGTCCGCAGCCCGTGCTGTCCGGTCTGGGAGCGACCTGCCTGGCCGGCGAGGGGCCGGTGTCCTGGCTGCCGTCGTGTTCCCCGGGCAGGAACGGCGCGTCGGTCGTCCTCAAGAGCCTCGCCGAACTGCATGTGCGGGGACTGCCGGTCGACTGGCAGGGCTACTTCGCGCCCTTCGGCGGTGAGCGGGTGGCGCTGCCCACGTACGCGTTCCAGCGGGAGCGCTTCTGGTTCGAGCCGCCGCTCTCGCGCGAGGTCGGCGCCGGTCTGAACGCCACCGGCCATGTGCTCCTCGGCGGTGGGGTGGACATCGCCGGCACCGGCATGTCCCTGTTCACCAACGTGGTGGCGGCGGACCAGCCGGCCTGGGTGCAGGAACACCGGGTCATGGACGCGGTACTCATGCCGGGCACCGCGTTCTTCGAGGCCATGCGGGCGGCGGGCGACGCGGCCCACGACGGCGAGTGGGACCTGTCGGACGTGGTCATCGCCTCGCCCCTGGTGATGGCGTCCGGAATGCCGGTCCGGCTTCAGGTCACCGTCGGTCCCGAGGCCGGCGAGGCCCGTCCCGTCCAGGTCTACAGCTCGCCCGAGGGCGAGGACGGCACCTGGCAACTGCACGCCGAAGGCAGGATCGTGCCCGCGGGGACCGACGCCGGCCCCTCGGTGACCGTGCCGCCCGGGAACGCCGAGCCCATCGACGCCTCCGCCCTGTACCGCGACCTGGCAGCCCTCGGCTACGGCTACGGGCCGACCTTCCAGGGCATCAAGGAGGCCTGGCACGTCGGCGACGAGGTGTGGGCCAGAGCGACGCTGCCGGAGGACGCCGAGCAGTCCGCCGCCGGTTACGTCCTGCACCCGGCCCTGCTCGACTCGGCCATGCACTCGCTGCTGCTCACGCAGCGGCTGCTGAAGAAGACCGGCGACGATCTGTTCGTGCCGTTCGAGGCCGAGCGCCTGTCGCTGCGGGTGAAGGGCCTGTCCGAGATCTGGGTCCGTGTCGCCGAGTTCGAGCTGGGCGACGGTGAGTTCTGGGCCTCGCTGGACATCCACGACGCCGAGGGCGCCCACGTCGGCCGGCTGCACCGGCTCCATGCGCGACGCGTGGACCGTGCGGTGCTGCGCCGGCTCGCCGCGGCCGGAGTGGACCGTTTCCAGTTCGACGTCAACTGGCGTCCCGCCGACACCGAGCACGTCGAGATGGGCGGCTCCTGGGGCCTGATGACCCCTGCCGGGGACGTGGCGTGGGCGCGGGAGGTGAAGACCACCCTGGCCCGTGCCGGCATCCAGGTGATCAAGGTCCGGGAGCTGGCGGACGCCGAGGACCTGGACGGCCTGGTCTGTCTGTGGGACTCCGGAGCCGACGTACCGTCCCAGGCGCACGCGTTCACCGCCAAGGCGCTGGAGCAGCTGCAGGAAGCGGTCGGCACGGAGTTCCGGACACCGCTGGTCTGGGTCACGCGCCGCGCCGTTGGCGCCGGCCCCGACGACATGGTCTCGGGGCTGGGAGCCGGCCCGCTGTGGGGACTGATGCGCACCGCCAGGAACGAGCATCCCGAACTGAGCCTTCGCCTGATCGACCTCGGTGAGGAGGAGGCGGACCGCAAGGCACTGCCCGCGGCGCTGATGCTGGAGGCCGAACCGGAGTGCGCCCTGCGCCACGGCGAGGTGCTCGTACCGCAGCTGCTGCGTGTGGGCGCCGCGAGGGATCTCCAGATCCCGGACGGGGGCCGGTGGCAGCTGGAGATCGCCGCCAAGGGCCGCCTGGACGAGCCGCTCACGGTCAAGGCCCTGCAGGAGCGAGCGCTGGCGCCGGGCGAGATACGCGCCGAGGTGAAGGCCGCCGGGGTGAACTTCCTGGATGTGCTCAACGCCCTCGGCATGGTGGAGATCCCCGCGTTCGGCCTCGAGTTCGCCGGCGTCGTCACCGAGGTCGGCGGCAGCATCGACCATCTGAAGGTGGGCGATCCCGTACTGGGCCTGGCCCGTGGCTCCTTCGCCTCCGAGGTCGTCACGGACGCGCGCCAGGTGGTGCGGATGCCGGAGCACCTCAGCTTCGAAGAGGCCGCCACCATTCCGATGACCTTCCTCACGGCCTGGTACGGCCTGCACGAACTGGGCGCCCTGCGGCCGGGCGAGCGGGTGCTGATCCACGCCGCGGCCGGTGGCGTGGGTATGGCAGCGGTGCAACTGGCGCAACTCCACGGCGCCGAGGTCTACGGCACCGCCAGCGAGCCCAAGTGGCCGGCGCTGCGGGAGCTGGGTCTGGCCGACAGCCATCTGGCGTCCTCCCGTGACCTGGGCTTCGTCGAGCACTTCGGCAAGAGCGCGTCCGGCGCGGGTGCGTCCGCTACGGCCGACGGCGGTCCGTCCGGCAGGAGCTTCGACGTCGTACTGAACTCCCTCGCCACGGAGTTCATCGACGCGAGCCTGGGCATGCTGCGTCCCGGCGGCCGGTTCCTGGAGATGGGCAAGATCGACGTCCGGGAGCAGTCCTCGGTCGACGAGAACCATCCGGGCGTGTCCTACACGGTCTACAACCTGCCCGAGGCCGGGCCCGACCTCATCCAGCGGATGCTGGTCTCCCTCGCCGGCCTGTTCGCCGAGGGCAAGCTCACGCCCCTGCCGCTGCGCACCTTCCCCATGACCCATACGTCCGACGGTCTGCGCTTCATCGCGCAGGCGCGGCACGTGGGCAAGGTGGTGCTGGTCCCGTCGCAGCAGCGGCAGTTCGTCCGGCCGGACGGCGCGGTGCTGATCTCGGGCGGAGCCGGCGATCTCGGCCGGCGGGTGGCGACCTGGCTGGCGACCACCCATGGCGTACGCGACCTGGTGCTGACCTCCCGGCGCGGGATGGACACACCCGGCGCGCAGTCCCTCGTGACCGAGCTGTCCGAGCTGGGCGCCACGGCCACCGTGGTGGCCTGCGACGCCGCGGACCTCGACGACGTCACGTCGGTCATGGCCCTGTTCGACGACAAGCGGCCGCTGCGCGGTGTGGTCCATGCGGCCGGAGTGCTGGACGACGGCGCCCTGACGGCCCTGACGCCGGAGCGGTGCGACACGGTCCTCCTGCCCAAGGTGGACGGCCTCTGGAATCTCCATCAGCTGACGCAGGACACGGAGCTGGACTTCTTCCTGATGTTCTCCTCCATCGCGAGCGTCATGGGAGCGCCCGGTCAGGGCAACTACGCGGCCGCCAACGCGTTCCTGGACGCACTCGCCCATCTGCGCCGGGCCAAGGGCCTGACCGCCACCTCGGTGGCGTTCGGCCCCTGGGAGGGCGAGGGCATGGCCGCCGGCCTCAGCGAGACGGACCGGGCCCGCTTCGCCCAGCTCGGCCTGGACCGGCTCGCACCGGACGAGGGACTGGAGCTGTTCGAGCTCGCGGTCAGGAGCGGCCGTGCCCTGACGATGTCCGCGGCACTTGATCTGAACCGTGTCCAGCAGTACTTCGAGAACCGGGGCGGCATACCGCCGCTGTTCCGCTCGCTGCTCAGCGGCAACGGCGGCGGTCGTTCCCGGGCCGGAGGCGGCACGGATCTGCGCAAGCTGCTGAGCGAGGCCGCACCCGCGGAGCACGTGGCCGTCGTGCTGGACCTGGTCCGCGAGGAGGTGGCGAAGACCCTGGGATTCACCTCACCGCAGGACGTGGACGTCAATCTGCCGCTGCAGGACATCGGCATCGACTCGCTCACCGCCGTTCTGATGCGCAACCAGCTGGCGGACCTGACCGGACTCGCCCTGCCCGCGAAGATCGCTTTCGATCACCCGAGCCTCATGTCGCTCGGCGAGTTCCTGCTGGAGAAGCTGCGTGAAGCGGGGCTGGACGCGTCGGCGGAACCCGCGGCCGACACTGCGGCCACCGGCCCGGACACGACCGGCTCCACCGGCCCGGACATGTCCGGTGCCAGGAAGGGCTGTCTGCACCCCGACCTCCGCTTCGACAACGCGGCCGGGGAGCCGGCGCGTCCGGAGGCGGTCTTCGTCACCGGAGCCACCGGATTCGTCGGTGCCTTCCTGCTGCACGAGCTGCTCGAGTCGGAAGTGATCGCCTACTGCCTGGTGCGGGCCGACGACGCCCGCCAGGCCATGGAGCGGCTGGTCGGCACGCTCGACGGCTACGGCCTCTGGAAGGAGGAGTACGCGCCGCTGCTCAACCCGGTGGTGGGCGACCTGACCCGGCCGCTGTTCGGCCTGGACGAAGAGGATTTCGACCAGCTGGCGGACCAGGTCGACGCCATCTGCCACTCCGGAGCCCTCGTGGACTGGATGCGGCCGCTGGACGACTACACCGGCCCCAACGTGGTCGGTACGCACGAGGCGCTGCGCCTGGCCTCGCGCGGTCGTGGCAAGGCGTTCCACTTCGTCTCCACCTTCGCCACGCTGCCCAAGTACCTGGGGTACGAAGTCAGCGAGGACGACAGGGAGTACGGCTATCTGACCTCCAAGTGGCAGGCGGAGCAGATGGTGGCGGCCGCCCGCTGGCGCGGTGCAAGGGCATCCACGTACCGCCTGCCGTTCGTGGGCGCCTCGACCCGTACCGGGCACTTCCGGCTCGACCGCGGCGACTTCCTGCACAACCTGATCGTCGGCTGCCTCGCGATGGGAAGCTTCCCGTCGCTGAACGCCGACCTCACGGCGGTGCTGCCGGTCGACTACCTGTGCCGGACGATCGCCGGGGTCATGACCGGCGATCTGGAGCGCATCGGCAGGGACTACGACTTCGTGAACTCCGAGGCGCCGGCCTTCGACCGCTTCTTCGAGATGGTCGGTGCCGCCGGCGGCACGGCGGAGATCGTGCCCTTCGAGGAATGGCGGCAGCGGGCGCTGGCCTTCGCCGTCGAGCATCCGACGGGCCCGCTGGCCAGGATCGCCGCCCTCGTGGACGGCCTCACGGCGGAGGGACTGGCGGACATGTTCGCGGCACTCCCCGTGGGGGACGCCGTCTTCGGCCGCAAGGACTACCCGTCCCCGCCCGTCGACGAGGAGTTCGTCCGCACCTACGTGGAACGCATCAACACGACTTCGGACCGAGCGGAGATCACGACGTCATGAACGACGTACCAGACGAGACCACGGTCACCGGCACCTACCAGAAGACGGGCACCTTCCTGCACAGTTCGGCGGCCGCGCACGCCGAGCAGCTGTCCCCGGTGCTCGACAAGTACCAGGTGGACAAAGGGGAGATGGAGTCCCGGCTGCCACCGCACCGCGCACTGAACCCCAGCTGCTTCCACCCCGAGGTGCTTCCCACCGAGGTCGTCCCGATGAACCTGGACGACGACCTCGCGGACAACCTGGCGCGCCAGCTGCGCTGCCAGGCGGTGATCCAGGAGAGCTTCGCCGCCGCCTCGATCGGCAGCTACTTCCCGGTCTCCACCATGTTCGAGAACTGCGTCCTGTTCGTGCCCTCGGCCAAGCGGTTCTACGACCTGAACCAGGACATCGTCGAGGAGCACTTCCCCGAGGTCGAGACGGCGGTGGTCAACGCCTTCATCGTGCCGGCCGAGAAGCTGCCGTACGGCACCCACGCGGCCAGCTCGATCGCCCTGCAGATCCCGTCACTGGTGAAGAAGCAGCTCGGTTTCCCCACCGAGTACCGCAGTTTCCACACCGCGCTGACCCCGACGCCGCTGGACCGCCAGCCCTTCGTGATCTTCGAAGAGGCCGAGGTGGAGGCGCCGAACCTGCAGTTCGTCTACGAGAAGATGCTGGAGTGCGGCATCGACGGCGACGAGAAGGCCGCGGTCGACAAGGCGCTGTACCTCTTCCTGGAAGGGAAGCTGTCCGAGATCGACCTGCCCAGCGTGCGGGACTTCCTCATGGCGATGTACTGGGCGAAGACGTACGCGGACAAGCCCTCTCCCGGCTACTACTGCGACAGCAGGGTGGGCGACGCGCTGGTCTTCGACAACTACCGGGCGCACGCGGACAGCACCCTGCCCCGGACCTCCAAGGACCGGCTCACCATCGACCTGCGCTGCTTCAACAAGGTGCACTATCCGAAGGGCATGGACAGCGGCCTCGACTTCATCGTCGACCCGGACGAGCGTGCCTACCAGATCAAGCGCAAATGGGCGTCGATCGACTTCCTCCTCGCCACCCTCGGCTACGAGAGCGTCGACGAGTTCCTGCGGCTCGTGTTCGGCAGCACCCGGCGCGCGGAGGACCTCGATCCGTTCGGCCTCATGACGGATCTCCAGTTCGGCATCTACAACAAGTCCGATTACCACCTGCTGGACCAGAACCTCGACGACCACTACGAGAGGGTCGAGAACCTGTACGACCGCATCGTGAAGGACGGGGAATACGTCCTCCCGGACCGCGCGAAGGAATGCCTCGACGCACTGAGGAAGTGAAGTCCGGCGAGGGGAAGCGCCGGGTACGCCGACGACACCGATCGAGGAATGCACCGTGAGTCATGCCGAGTCCGTCAACGACCTGGTCGAGAAGTTCTACACGGTCGTGAAGCTGCCGCACGACCCGTTCACGAAGGCATTCCTCAATCGGTGCCAGTCGCACACCCTCAAGGTGAACGGCCGGTTCTACAAGTACTTCCAGGCCGGCAGCGGCCCGGCCGTTCTCCTCGTCCACGGCCTGAACACCAACCTGGGCAGCATGGTGGCCATCGCCGAGGAACTCCTCACCCAGGGCTACCGGGTGGTGCTGTTCGATGTGCCGGCGCACGGGGAGTCCCTGGGCGCCACGGGTGATCCCGCCGAGATACGCGCGGTACTGCGCGCCCTGTACGGAAGGATCACCGGCCTCCATGCGGTGGTCTGCCATTCCATGGGCGGGCTGTGGGCCCTTTCGGCATGGCACGGCGAGGTCACCGCCAGGACACTGATCACGATCTCGTCCCCGGTGGCCAAGATGTTCCTGGTCGAGAGGTACGCCGAATGGGAAGCGCTGGACGACGGTCAGGTCCGGGCCGTGATCGGGGAGATCGAGAGCAGGTTCGGAACGGCGGTGTGGGCCGAGTACTCGGCTCTGGAGGCCGCGAAGAAGATCGACGTACCCGGACTGATCATCCACGGGACGGCCGACGACTATGTGCCGCCGGCGCACGCCGGGCAACTGCACGCGAGCTGGCGGCATTCGACCGTGGAGCTCGTCGAAGGCGCGGGTCATTTCGACATCGTGGAATCACCCGAGGTACGGAAGCTCGTCTCCGCGTATCTGCGGAACATGAAATAAGGGGCGATCAATGGACACCACGGAAAAACTGCGCCGGCTTGCGTTCACACCCATGAGGACGCAGCCCCCGAACGCGACCCGGCCGACCCTCGAACTGGCCACGACCGAGGTCGAGGTCGTCGACGGCGGCAAAGTGGTCCACTACATCTGGGGCGAAGGGGAACGCAAGGTTCTGCTGGTCCACGGCTGGTCGGGCAACGCCGGCCATCTGACGGTGCTGGCCGACGCGATCGCGCAGTCCGGCTTCACGGTGGTCGTCGCCGATCAGCCCGGTCACGGCGAGTCGGAGGGAACGGAATCCTCCGTCGTCCACTTCGCCAAGGCCATCGAGGCCGCGAACGACCGGTTCGGCCCCTTCCACGCCGTCGTCGCCCACTCGCTGGGCGCCGCGGCCACGACGTACGCGATGTCGCAGGGGGTCGCCGCGGAACGGGTCGTGTTCGTCAACCCGGTCAGCAACTACACCAGTCTGTGGCGCCGCTCCGGCGAGGTCATGCAGGTCTCGCCTGACGTCATCGGACTGGTCCGCGAACGTGCGGAGGAATGGCTCGGGGTGTCGTTCGACGCCATCGAACCGGCCGTCGCGGCACGGGACTTCTCCGGCCGGCTGCTCGTCGTCCACGACGAGAACGACCCGGAGTCGCCGATCGCGGACAGCGAGGCTCTGGTGGCTGCCTGGGGGAACGGCGAGCTGGTCAGGGTCGAGGACCTGGGCCACACCCGGGTCCTGCGCGACGAGACCGTGGTCCGGCGTGCTATCGGCTTCCTGACGGCGGACGAGGGGACGTCGAGTCGGTGATGCACCAGGCGCGGTTACCGAGGAGAGCGGCCCGCTCCGGGTCGGACCGGCGGTGCGTATGACGACGCTCATCGTGGCCGGCCATGCGGCAGCCGCACTCGCCGTCGTCCTGGGCATCGGGTTCCTGGGTCGGTGGGCCGCCCGCGCGATCGGGCAGCCCGGGGTCGTCGGCGAGATCGCGGTGGGCATGCTGCTCGGGCCCGCCGTGCTCGGCTGGGCCTGGCCGCAGGCGCAGTCCGTCCTGCTGCCGGAGCCCGTGCTCGAGCCGCTGCGTCAGCTCGGGCACGCCGGTCTTGTGCTGTTCCTGGTAGGCGTCGCGCACGAGCTGCGGATGGACGACTCCCGCCTCAAGGACCGGGCCATCGGCTGGACGACGGCGGGCACCCTCCTGCCGTCCCTCGTGGCCGGTACGGCATTCGCCTGCTGGCTCGTCTGGTACGACCGGCCCGAGCTGCGGGGGACCGGACCCACCCTCGCCTTCGTACTGCTGCTCGCGACCACGACTGCGGTCTCGGCGGTGCCCGTGCTCGCCCGGATCCTCGCCGACCGCGGCATCACCACCACACGCGCCGGCCGGCTCGCGCTGACCTCGGCCGTGCTCGTCGACGCCGTTGCCTGGCTGCTCCTCGCCCTGGTGATCGGCATCGCCAAGGGGGGTGCGGGCGGTGTCGCGACCGCGGCCGCCGTGCTCGTCGCCGGTGCGCTGGCGACCACGCTGGGCCGTCGGCTGCTGGGGAACGGCCAGGTTGAGCGGTTCTGTGCCCGGTTGCCCTTGCTGGTGGCCGTACTGCTGGCCGGCTGTGTGCTCGGTGCGGCGGCGGTGGCGGAGTCCTGGGGACTCACCGCGATCTTCGGTGCGTTCGCGGTGGGTCTGATGATCCCGCCCGGTTCACCGCACTGGGACGCGCCGGTCCGCTGGGTGTCGACGCTGGGCCTGTGGCTGGTGCCGGTCTTCTTCGTCACCACCGGACTCAAGATATGGACGGGATCGACCGGGATTCCCTGGCTGGTGGCGATCGTGGCGACGGCGGTGGCCGTCCTGGCCAAGGTCGGCGGCGGCTATGCGTTCTCGCGCTGGGGCGGGGAGGGCCGCACCGAGGCACTCCGCCTGGGCGTCCTGCTCAACACCCGGGGCCTCACCGAGATCGTCCTGCTGCAGGCCGGGTACAGCGCCGGAGTGCTCACCGCCGGCCTGTACCTCGCACTGGTGGTGATGGCGGTGATCACCACCGCGATGACCGGCCCGCTGCTGACGCTGATCAACCGCAGGATGACGGAGGATGCCGTGGCGGCGCCCCGGGAGGAGCAACGGGCCACTACGAGTTGAGCCTTCCGGGGGCGGATCAGGGATCCGGGATACGGAATCCGCGGGGAGGCGGGCGGACGATGTTTCCGTCCGCCTCCCTCTTCGCTGTCACCTGAACAGGCGGCGCCGTTCTTGCTGTTGCTTGATCAGGTGGCGCCGTTTTCGCCGTCGCCCTGAGCAGGCGGCGCGCCGTCAGCCCCGGCAGGCGGATCTCCAGCGGACCGCAACCGAGCCGTCCGCTCGGCCTCGGTGGCCACGGAGCCGGATAGGGACCGCACTGCGGGCCAGGGTTCCACCACGCGTCCGTTGGGCATCGTCCGGCAGAAGTCCGCCCGGAACGTGCTCATTTGGCGTCCGAATACCGCTCCACCACCGCCGCCGTGAACGGAAACCGCACCGGTGTCTCCCCGAAGGTGATCCGGCCGGCCAGCGCAGCGGACGCGCGGATCGCCCGGACCACTTCTTCGGCCTCCTCGGCCGGGCAGTGCACGATGACCTCGTCGTGCTGGAAGAAGACCAGCTCCGCCCGCATGGCCGCGGTCGCCCTGCGCAGTGCGGCGAGCATCAGCAGCGCCCAGTCCGCGGCGCTGCCCTGCACCACGAAGTTACGGGTGAACCGGCCACGGGCCCGTGCATGGGTGGAGGCGTATCCGCGGCCGAACTCACTCGGTTCGGGCGACTCTTCGGCGGCCCCTTCCTGGGGAATGCCCGCCTCGTCGTCGTCGCCCGCACCGGCCGCCCGAGGACTGGTACGGCCGAGCCAGGTACGCACCAGCCGGCCCTCCTCGCCCGCACGGGCGGCGTCGTCCACATACGCCACGGCGAGCGGGAAGCGGCGGCGCAGCGCGGCGAGGTTCTTCAGGCCGTCGCCGCTGGTCTGGCCGTAGATCGCGCCCAGCAGCGCGAGCTTCGCATGGTCGCGGTCGCCGGAGAACGCCCGGTCCGACAGCCGTGTGTACAGATCGTCCTCGTGGCCGGCGACCTCCATCAGACCGGGATCACGCGAGATCGCGGCCAGCACCCGCGGCTCCATCTGGTCGGCGTCCGCGACCACCAGCCGCCAGCCCTCGTCCGCGACCACCGCGCGCCGGATCACCTTGGGGATCTGCAGCGCCCCGCCCCCGTTGGTCGTCCACCTGCCGGAGACCGTACCGCCGGGCAGGTACTCCGGCCGGAAGCGGCCGTCGCGCACCCAGTCCTGCAGCCAGCTCCAGCCGTGCGCCGTCCAGATCCGGTACAGCTTCTTGTACGCGAGCAGCGGTTCGACCGCCGGGTGGTCGATCTCCTCCAGCTCCCAGCGACGGGTGGAGCGGACCTTGATGCCGGCCTGGGCGAAGGCCCTGACCACATCCGCGGGCAGGTCGGGGCGCACCCGCCGCCCGAACGCGGCCGACACCTGGTCCGCGAGCTCGGCCAGTCTGCGCGGCTCGCCGCCGCCCGCGTAACGCTCACCGAGCAGCTCGTGCAGCAGCTCGCGGTGGACGTCGGCACGCCAGGGCAGCCCCGCTTGGTGCATCTCCGCGGCCACCAGCATGCCTGCCGACTCGACCGCGGTCAGCAGCCGCATCCTGCCGGGATGTTCGGCGGCCTCGTGTCTTCGCTGCTGCTCGGCGTACACCTCCAGCAGCCCTTCGAAGGGGACGGACGCCACCGGCCGCGGGTCGAACAACGAGGACTGCGAGCCCGGCACGGCGGCCCGCAGCGGCGGATCGGGCGGTACGGCCGCCTGCCGCAGCCGGGCCCAGGCGGCCGCGGCGGAGCGGGGCTCACCGAGCCGGCCCTCGTGCCCGAGCAGCAGCAGCTCCGCGTCCTCGATGTCGTAGCACCGCTCGACCCGGACACCGGCGGCGAGCAGCCGTGGGTAGACCTCGCCGGTCGACCGCCACACCCAGCGCCCCTCCCGACCGACCTCCGGCCGGGATGCGACGGCCGTGACGAGATCGGGCTCGGCCCGCACCGGGCCGGCGGGCAGGCCGTCCGGGCCGAGGGGCACGAGCAGGGCGCCGTCTCCCTCGGCCGGGGCCAGCGCCCACCGTTCGGTCATGGGCGCGAGTCTGGCAGCCACCACTGACAACCGCCGCCGCACGGCGCGGCACGCCGGTGCCTCCGGCTCCGGACGGACCTCCCGACGTGAGTGACGCAGAAGCACGCGGCCCTAGTCGCTGATCCGGCGCACCACCCGGGCCGGGTTCCCCACGGCCAGCACCCCCGCCGGGAGGTCCCGGGTGACCACGGCGCCCGCTCCGACCACCGTGTTCTCGCCGATGGACACCCCCGGGCAGACGATGACCCCACCGCCCAGCCACACGTTGTCGCCGATGGTGATCGGCTCGGCCTTCTCCCATCCCTGGCGCCGCCGCTCGGGGTCCATCTCATGGGTGGGGGTGAGCAGCTGGACGTTGGGGCCGATCTGCACATGTGCGCCGACGGTGATGGGCGCCGCGTCGAGGAAGACCGCGCCGAAGTTCACGAACGTGCCCGCGCCGATGCTGATGTACCGGCCGAAGTCGCACTGGAAGGGGGGCCGGATGCGGACGTCCGCGCCGACCGAGCCGAGGAGTTCGGAGAGAATCCCGGCACGGTCGGCGGGCGCGGCGCCGCCGTTCGCGTTGTACGCCGCACACAGGACGAAGCGCCGCTCGGTGTCGGCGGCAAGTTCGGGGTCGTCGGGCAGGTACCACTCACCTGCCAGCATGCGCCGTTTGTTCTCGCCCATGGGTCCACCGTAAGGGCCGGGCCGGACGGCCGGGGTTCTCTCGGCGCATACGCCCCAGGGGGGCTCAGCAGTTCGATATCCACAGCCTGTGGACGAGTCGGCCTCCCTGCGCCTCGGCGTCGATGACACCCCGCCGTGCCTGCTCGGGCGTCGCGTAGGCTCGCTCGACGTGGACGTGGTGGAGCAGGCACTCGGCGGCGCGCTGTACGCCGATGGCGACGACGCGCTCGACATCGGCGCGTCGCTGCTGGCCGCCGCTCCCGCCGCGGACGCGGAACTGGCACGGCGCGGCGAGGAGTTCGTGCGACGGGCCTGGGAGCGGGGCTGGCAGCCCGCCGATCTCGTACGGATCGTGCGCCGGGACCTCGAGGACGTCCACGTATCGCTGGCCGCCGGGCTGATCGCGAACGAGACGCGCAGATACGGGAAGGACCTGCCACCACGCTGGGCGGCGCAGCTGGCCGCACTGCCCGAGGGCGGGGCGGCGCAGCGGCCAGGGGACAGGTTTTCGCGGATGACGGCCGTACTGGAGCTGTACCGGCTGCTCGTGCGGCTCCCCGCGCTCGAACGTGCCGGACCCGTGCCCGGCACTCCCGTCCATCTCCCGTCCTCGGCCGCGGGGGACGAGCCCCGCATGCTGGTCAGGATCCGCGCGCTGCTCGCCAAGGCCGAGGCCACCGGCTTCCCCGAGGAGGCGGAAGCCCTCTCCGCGAAGGCGCAGCAGCTGATGGCGCGGTACAGCATCGACGAGGCCCTGCTCGCCGCCCGCACCCACCGCCCCGACGCCCCGGGCGTCTGCCGCATCGGAGTGGAAGCGCCGTACGAGACGGCCAAGGCGATCCTGCTCGACTCCGTGGCGACGGCGAACCGCTGCCGTGCCGTCTGGAACGGCGCTTTCGGCTTCTCGACCGTGATCGGGTTCGAAGCCGATCTGGACGCGGTCGAACTGCTCTACACGTCGCTGCTGGTGCAGGGCACCACGGCGATGACCCGAGCGGAGGCCGCCCAGCGCGCGGCGGGGCGCAAGCGCACCAAGACCTTCCGCCAGTCCTTCCTGCTGGCCTACGCGGACCGCCTGGGCGGCCGGCTGGCCGAGGCCGCGCAGGGGGCCGCGCAGGAGGCGGGCGCCGGTGAACTGCTCCCGGTGCTCGCCGCCCGCGAAGTCGCCGTCGCGGCCCAGGTGGACCGGCTCTTCCCGGAGACGGTCAGGACGCGGGTGCGCGGTGCCACGGACGCCGAGGGCTGGCAGCACGGCACGACAGCCGCCGACGCGGCCCGTATGCCCCCGTCCGTACGCCGTGACGGACTGCCGGGGTAGGACGGCCGGGGGCCGCGCCGGCGCCGCCGCGCGAAGGACCACGGCGGGACCGACCGCGGCGGGGGACCGCCGCGGGACGACTACTGCGGGGCGGCCGACGGCAGACCCGTCGGAAGGCCCGTCGGGAATCCGCCGGGGAAGTCGCTGCCGTCCGCCTTGATGAGGGAGTCCTTGGTCCCGCCGGTCCAGGACACGACCACGGTCTTCCCGTCGTGGGACTCGACCGTGCCCGCCGTGCGCTTGGTGTCGCCGTCCGTGCACTTCAGGGCCAGGGTGGGCTTCTCCGCACTCTTGACCGTGCCGCTGCAGACATGCTGGCCGGCGACCAGGGAGGCGTGGCCGTCCCTGATCGAGAGGGCGACGATCTCGCCGTTGCCCATGGAGGCCCAGGTGCCCTGGAGGTCCCCGGCCGCCGGTACGCCGGAGCTCCCGCCCGAGCCGCCTCCCGTCGTCGCGCCCGGAGGTGTCGATGCGCTGCCGGAGCCGCCCTTGTCCTGGGCGTCGCCTCCGCTGCTGCAGCCGGTCAGCGTGAGCGCGGCGGCGAGCCCCGCCGCGGCAACTCCCTTGCGTACGAGCGTGAACACGATGTCATCCCCCTGGTTGTGTGCAAGACGGCAGCAAGCTACCAGCCGCCGCCAGGACCACTCGGTCACTCCCGGTAGCAGGCCGGCATGCCGGGCGTGTGGTACGGCGCTTCACGACCGGCTCGCGCTGCTCACCGTGTGCGACCTTGCCCTTCTTCGCCATCAGATCTTCACCCTCCGGGCACGGATCCCGGCCACGGCCGCCTCGATGCCGATGTCTATGCGGTAAGAGGGCCCCGTGGGCTCACCGCGACACGGACAACGGGTCCGCTCAGCCAAACGGATGCACCATTGAGGTGTGGGAACGCCGAAGATCGACAGGCCGGAAGCGCTGGACGCCGACATGGAAGGCCATCGATTCGACATCGCCGATGCCGCAGTCATCGTGGTGGACCCGAACGGTCTGGTCCAGCACTGGAGCAGCGGTGCCGAGGCACTGTTCGGTCACGCTGCGGCAGAGGTGGTCGCACACTCCGTCAACCACGTGCTGGCGATCCCGTGGGACGAGCGCTGGGCGATGGTCGCGCAGCACCTGATCGGAAAGGGCTGGGCGGGCTCGCTCACGGCGCAGCACCGCGACGGCAGCCATCTGGACACATGGGCGCAGGTCTGCCCGCTGGGCCCCGATCACCAGGCCAGCTGGCTCATTGTGGCCACCGACCTCGCCACCTCGCAGGCGCGGGAGCGTGAGCAGGAGCTGCTGCGCGGACTGTTCACCCAGTCTCCGTTCGGTCTGGCCGTCGTGGACCCGCAGCTGAGGTTCGTCATGATCAACCCCGCCCTGGAGCGGATGGAGGGTGTCCCCGCACGGCTGCGGCTCGGGCGCCCACTCGCCGACACCGTTCCCGAGGAGGCCGGTCCGATGACGGAGGACCGCGCCCGGGAGGTACTGGAGACCGGTGAGCCGCAGGTCGTCATCTCCCACGTCGATCCCCCAGGCGCCTCTCCCCACCTCCCGCACGTCCGCTCCCACTCCTCCTTCAGGCTTCAGGACGCCGCCGGCCGCACCCTGGGCCTGGGCCAGGCGGTACTCGACGTCACCAGCTACTACCGTGCGCGACGACACCTCGCCCTGATCAACGAGGCCGGTGTCCGCATAGGCAGCACGCTGGATCTCGACCGCACCGTCCAGGAACTGGCCGAGGTGCTGATTCCGCAGGTCGCCGACTTCGTCGCCGTCGACCTGTGCACCGCAGTCATCCATGGCCAGGAGCCTGATCCGGTCCCTATCACCGGATCCGCCGAACTGCTCCGGAGCGCTCAGCAGTCCGTCCGGGAGGATCTCCCGGAATCCGTGGTTCCGCTGGGTGCGGCGGTCACCTACTCCGAGACGTCGCCTCAGTACCGCTGCGTGGCAACGGGCCGTCCGGTACTGGACCCCGTCGTCGACCTGTCGACCCCCTGGCTGTCTCACGACGCGGTGCGCTCGGCCAAGCTGAAGGAAGTCGGCATCCACTCCCACATGGTGGTGCCGCTGCGTGCCCGCGGCATCACCATGGGCGTCGCCACACTGGTGCGCTGGAAGCACCCCGAAGCCTTCGACGCCGACGACCTGCTCCTCGTGGAGGAACTCGCCGCCCGAGCGGCCGTCTGCATCGACAACGCCCGGCGCTTCGCACGCGAACACAACGCAGCCCTGTCCCTCCAGCGCAATCTGCTTCCCAAGGACCTGCCGGCCCCGACCGCAGTGGAAGTCGCGTACCGCTATCTCCCGGCCGACACCTACGCCGGCGTCGGCGGAGACTGGTTCGATGTGCTGCCCCTGTCCGGTACGCGCGTCGGCCTGGTCGTCGGCGATGTCGTCGGCCACGGAATGAACGCGGCCGTCACCATGGGAAGGCTGCGCACCGCCGTTCACACCCTGGCCGATCTCGACCTGCCGCCCGATGACCTTCTCTCCCACCTCGACGACCTGGTCGCCCACCTCGACGAAGAGGAGACCGCAGGCCGCCATGTCCCAGGGGTGATCGGGGCCACCTGCCTCTACGGCGTGTACGACCCCATCTCCCGCTCCGCCACCTTCGCCCGCGCGGGACATCCGCCGCCCGCCATCGCCCACCCCGACAAAGCCGTCGAATTCCTCGAGATACCGGCAGGGCCCCCACTCGGCCTCGGCGGCCTGCCCTTCGAATGCGCAGAAGTGCCGATCCCGGAGGGAAGCGTCCTCGCCTTCTACACCGACGGTCTGATCACCGCCTCCGCCGACCGCGACATCGAAACCGGCTTCACACAACTGGCCTTCGCGCTGGCGCATCCCGACCACCCGCTGGACGAAATCTGCGACGACATGGAGCGCCTTCTGCTGCAGGACCGTCCGCACGACGACGTCGCCTTCCTCGTCGCACGCCCACGCGCCCTCGGCGAAGAGGACCTCGCGACCTGGGACCTGCCCCGCGAGCTCCCCGCCGTCGGCGAGGCGCGGTCCCTCACCACCCGGCAGCTCGCAGCCTGGGATCTGGAGGACCTGGCCTTCACGGCCGAACTGATCGTCAGCGAGCTGGTGACCAACGCCATCCGCCACGCATCCGGCCCGGTCAGCCTCCGCCTCATCAGGGATGTGAACCTGATCTTCGAAGTCTCCGACGGCAGCCACACCTCCCCTCATCTGCGCCGTGCCCACACCAGCGACGAAGGCGGAAGAGGACTGTTCCTGGTGGCCCAGTTCGCCCAGCGCTGGGGAACCCGCTACAGCGCGGACGGCAAGACCATCTGGGCCGAACAGCTTCTTCCCACGGGCTGACGACCTCGCGCACCCCCGCCGGCCATGCGCCGGGGCCACATGACGACAGCCGTCTGCGCCGACCGGATCCCCCGGAACACCTCATGCTGTCCCGGGAGGCCGGACATCCGTCCGGATATCTCTCCACCGGAAGGCGTAGTCGAAAGGGCATGCCGCTGCCTGCATCGGCGTATCGGACCACCCTCACCCGGGGGAGCCCCTATGGGGCGATCGTCTCCCGTGGTCCGGTGCACGGCTCACCTGTCTGTCTGACGGTCCGTCATGTGCTGTGGACATCCGCCCGGTCGCGGCGGCGGCCCTGACCGGTCCGGGCTGCCGCCTCGCGGTGCCGCCGCCCTCGGGGCCCGGAGGGTCGCGCCAGGGGACGCGGTTGGGCGGCGCGGCAGAAGCGGAATCGCCGGTCCTCGAACGGGAGCGGATGTTCCGTGTCCGCCCCACCCGCCCGGACCCGCGACTACCGCGAAGCGGAAAGGTGCCCGGACGCTGGAGCCGGAAGGGCGTGGAATACGTCTCTTCCTCGTGAACGAGGAATCGATCCGTACGACCCGGCCCGGTCGACGGCTCATGCGAACGACGGGAATCCTCGGTGCTCCCGTGGTCAGGGTCGTCTCGCGGCAAGAGCTGTGACCGTGGGACCACAGTTCGTGCACGTGCATCTGCTCATGCATTCGCATATGAACGAAGCTATGATCCGAGACTGTTGACATCTGCACCTTGTGACTCGGGGAGCGTCCTGTGCACCACGTGTACAACGGCATGGCGGCGACGGAGATTCACGGGGCCGTCTGGCAGAAGAGCCGCCACAGCAACTCGCAGGGCTCGTGCGTGGAGTTCGCGAAACTCCCGGGCGGCGAGGTGGCGATGCGCAACTCGCGCTTCCCGGACGGGCCGGCGCTCGTCTACACGCCGGCGGAGATCGAGGCGCTGCTGCTCGGTGTGAAGGACGGGGAGTTCGACCATCTGGTCGGCGGCCTGCCCGGCCTTGGTGCGGGGCAGCCGGCGCCACGGGACCAGGTTGCCGCCGAATCCCCCGAGTCGCATGAGTCGAAGGCGTTTGATTCCGCGGGTCAACCCGCGTAGTTCACCCGGCGCAGCCGAACCGCCCCCGCGCACCGCGGGGGCTCAGTCCGGTCGGCCGTCCGGTCAGTCGTCCGCCTGGCTCGCCGGGAGCCGGAACAGCGCCCAGACGACCTTTCCGGCCAGGGGGCCCGCCAGTGGGTGCCAGCCCCAGCTGTCGCTGAACGAGTCGACGAGGAACAGCCCGCGCCCGCACTCCGCGGAGTCCTCCGCCTCGGACGCCACCGGACTGTCCTGACTGGGATCGCGCACCGCGCAGACCAGCCGTCCCGTCCAGCGCATCAGATGCAGCCGCACTTGCGGGCCCTCCGGGGCGACGCCGGGGGAGGGCTCCTGGTCGCGGGTGTCCGCGGGCAGGGCGTGCCGCAGCGCGTTGGTGACGAGCTCGGAGACAACGAGTGCGACGTCGTCGAAACGGTCGCTCAGCTCCCACTGGGTCAGGGTTCTGCTCGTGAACGTCCGTGCGCCGCGAACCGCTTCATAGCGGGCGGGAAGGGCGCAGGAGGCGGAGCTGGAGACGGTCGCGGGATCGATCGGCGGAAGGCCCTGCCGTAACGGCTCGAGCATGGTCGATCCATTCGTCCCCATGCGAGGCACTCCCGGGAATCGCGGCTGTGGCGCTACAACACGAACGAGTACGCAGGTGCGCGGGCTCCATGGTTCCGAATGCGGTAGGCAGATGCAAGGGCAGATGCACGTGCACGCGCCCGGCCTGTCCTGCCCCGTGCCGGTTCACGCCCCTTTCTTCCCGGAGCTTCTTCACGCTCTTTCCCAAAGGCTTCCCTTTTCCGTAATCGAATGAGTACGGGGTGAAGCGTTTTGGTGGCAGAATCCGGGGCTCGGGGTTCGGGGGTGCTCCGCGACACAGCAGCGTTGGGAGGGTTGGTAGCCGTGGCGCCAGTGGAGTCCTGGGTGTATCCCCAGTCCGAAGGCTCCGGGGGCGGGTCGGTCGTGCGCCGCATCCTGCTCGGCTCGCAGTTGAGACGTCTCCGGGAGTCGCGCGGCATCACGCGCGAGGCGGCCGGCTACTCCATCCGCGCATCCGAATCCAAGATCAGCCGTATGGAGTTGGGAAGGGTGAGCTTCAAGGCCAGGGACGTCGAGGACCTCCTCACGCTCTACGGCGTCACGGACGAGGCGGAGCGGGATTCGCTGCTCGGTCTGGCCCGTGAGGCCAATGTGGCGGGCTGGTGGCACAGCTTCGGCGACGTGCTGCCCGGCTGGTTCCAGACGTACATCGGCCTGGAGGGCGCCGCTTCGCTGATCCGTATCTACGAAGTCCAGTTCGTCCACGGCCTGTTGCAGACCGAGGCGTACGCGCACGCGGTCGTCTCGCGCGGTATGCCCGGTGCGCCAGCCGCCGAGATCGACCGGCGGGTGGCGCTGCGCCTGGAGCGCCAGAAGCTCCTGGTGTCGGAGCGCGCGCCGCGCCTCCATGTCGTGCTGGACGAGGCGGCCCTGCGCAGGCCCTACGGCGACCGTTCGGTGATGCAGGGGCAATTGAGGCATCTGATCGAGGTGTCCGAACAGTCCAGCGTCACCCTGCAGGTGATGCCGTTCAGCTTCGGCGGCCACGCGGGCGAGTCCGGAGCCTTCACCATGCTCCGCTTCCCCGAGTCGGACCTCTCGGACCTCGTGTACCTGGAACAGCTGACAAGTGCGCTGTATCTGGACAAGCCCGAGGAAGTCGCCCAGTACGAGCGGGTGATGGAGCGGCTGCACACGGATTCGCCGGGCCCCGGGGAGAGCCGCGACCTTCTGCGCGGTCTCCTCCAACTGACGTAAAACGACAGTACGATGACACGCCAACAGCGCCAACAGGAGTTTGCACCGTCTGCGCCTGCAGTTAGGGATCGTATGTCCTTCTTCACCGATCTGGCCCACCAGTACATCGACGGCGAGTGGCGGACCGGCAGCGGCTCGTGGGACATCATCGACTTCAATCCGTACAACGGGGAGAAGCTCGCGGCGATCACCGTGGCCACGGTCGCCGAGGTGGATCAGGCGTACCGGGCGGCCGAGCGGGCGCAGCGGTCGTGGGCGCGGACCAATCCGTACACCCGCCGGCGGGTCTTCGAGCGCGCCCTGAGCATCGTCGACGAGCGCAGCGAAGAGATCACCGAGGCGATCGCGGAGGAGCTCGGCGGGACCCGGGTGAAGGCGGCTTTCGAGATCGGCCTCGCCAAGGAGTTCCTGCGCGAGGCGATACAGCTGGCGGTGCGTCCCGAGGGCCGGGTGCTGCCGTCCCTGGTGGACGGCAAGGAGAACCGCGTCCTGCGGCTGCCCGTCGGCGTCATCGGTGTGATCACTCCGTACAACTTCCCTTTCCTGGTGACCATCAAGTCGGTCGCGCCGGCCCTCGCGCTCGGCAACGCGGTGGTCGTCAAGCCCAACCAGAACACCCCCGTGGTCGGTGGCGGTCTGATCGCCAGGATCTTCGAGGACGCGGGACTGCCGCCGGGTCTGCTCAACGTCCTGGTCACCGACATAGCCGAGATAGGTGACGCGCTCATCGAGCACCCGGTCCCGAAGGTGATCTCGTTCGCCGGTTCGGACCGCGTCGGCCGCCATGTCGCGGCGGTCGCTGGCAGCAACTTCAAACGGTCGATCCTGGAGCTGAGCGGCAACGGCGCGCTGGTCGTCCTCGACGACGCCGATGTGGACTACGCCGTGGCCGCCGCGGTCTTCAGCCGCTTCATGTACCAGGGCCAGGTGTGCATGGCCGCCAACCGGATCCTCGTGGACCGGTCGCTGGAGGCGGAGTTCACCGAGAAGTTCACCGCCAAGGTGGCGGCGCTGCGCACCGGTGACCCGCGCGACCCCGGGACCCAGATCGGGCCGGTCATCAACAACTTCCAGGCCGATGCGCTGGCCGGACTGGTGGAGCAGGCGGTGGCGGACGGTGCCCAGGCGCTCGTCCGGGGCCGGGTCCGCGGCAATGTCGTCGAGCCGACCGTGCTGTCAGGGCTGCCCGAGGACTCACCGCTGCTGAGGCAGGAGATCTTCGGCCCGGTGGCGCTGCTGGCGTCGTTCGACGGCGAGGAGGAAGCCCTGCGGATGGTCGACGACAGTCCGTACGGCCTCAGCGGCGCGGTCCACACCGGCGACGTCGAGCGCGGTGTGCGCTTCGCCCACCAGGTCGAGAGCGGGATGTTCCACGTCAACGACTCGACGATCCAGGACGAGCCGCTGGTCGCCTACGGTGGCGAGAAGCTCTCGGGGCTCGGCCGGCTGGGCGGCGACGCGACGGTGGAGGCATTCACCACCCAGAAGTGGATCTCCGTGCAGCACGGCCGTACGAGGTTTCCCCTCTGAGGTCGAAAGCGGCCGGGCCTCCGCACGTCGAGGACAGAAGCTGACCGCAAGGGTCCGTAGCTTGTGTGGTGTCAAGGCAACAGGCACCTGCGAGAGGCGCACATCATGGTCACTCACGTTCCGGCGGAAAACCACGGCGACGAGCGCGGCGCGCTCCTGAGCTTCGTCGAGGCGCAGCGCGGAGCCATCCGGCGCTCCGTCATCGGTCTCACCGAGGAACAGGCGGCGAGCCGCCCCAGTGCCAGCGAGCTGTCGCTGTCGGGGCTGCTCAAGCATGTGGCCGAGTGCGAGCTCGACTGGCTCCGGATGGCACAGCAGCAGCCCAACGAGCGCGAGCGCACCGAGGACACCTGGGCGGACGGGTTCCGGCTCACCGAGGACGAGTCGATCCCGGGTGTGCTGGCCCTCTGGGAGGGGGTGGCCAAGGAGACCGAGGAGCTCATCCGCTCGGTGCCGAGCCTGGACGACACCTTCCCGCTGCCGGCCATGCCGTGGTTCCCGAAGGACGGGCGCGTCTCGATGCGCTGGATGATGCTGCACCTCATCGAGGAGATCGGACGGCACGCGGGGCACGCGGACATCGTGCGGGAGTCGCTCGACGGCAAGAACTCGTTCGAGCTGGTCGCGGCGGAGAGCGGCAGGAGCTGGGGGTAGGACCCGCGGGCCGCCCGGAGCAGGCCCGCCGGAAGCAGGCCCGTCGGGAGCAGGACCCGCAGCCCGCCGGGCCGGTCCGCTCGACATGTGCCAGGGGTGGCCCTGCCACACGCTGTAGGCATGACCAACGATGCGCCCGAGGCGTTCATCCCGACCCCCGTCGTCGTCCTCCCCGTCGTGCCTCACGATCCGCCGTTCCGGTTGGTGGAGATCAACGGGGAGGTGGCGGGGACCGCCTACGACATGCTGGACGTGATCAAGCTGGCCCACGGCGCCGGGCTGTCCCGTATCGACCTCGACGATCCCGCGGATGTGCGGTGGGTCGGAGGCGGCAAGTACAAGTGGGTGCCCTGAGCACAGCGGACTCTCCCGGAACGCCCGGGGAGAACGACCGTACTCTGGTCGAGATCGAGCAGGAAGGGTACGGATGTCGGCGATCCGGCTGCTGGTGCTCGGGGCCGTGCGGCAGCACGGACGGGCACACGGCTATCAGGTACGCAACGACCTCGAGTACTGGGGCGCGCACGAGTGGTCGAACGCCAAGCCCGGGTCGATCTATCACGCGCTCAAGCAGATGGCGAAACAGGGCCTGCTGCACGCGCACGAGATCGCCCCGTCGACGGCCGGCGGCCCCCCGCGCACCGAGTACGAGATCACCGAGAACGGCACCGCGGAGTACTTCACGCTGCTGCGCGAGGCGCTGACATCCCACGACCAGAAGACGGACATGCTCTCCGCGGGCATCGGCTTCATCGTCGACCTGGAGCGCGGCGAAGCCGTGGAGCTGCTCAGGGCGAGGGTGCGCGGTCTCGAGGAGTGGCGGGCGTCGGTGACCGGGTACTACCTGCCCGAGGAGGGGCCCGGGCAGCTCGGTCACATCGGCGAGATCATGAACATGTGGCTCCACTCCGCCGACGGCGGGGCGGAGTGGACGCGGGGCCTGATCGAGCGGATCGAGGGCGGGGCGTACACCTTCGCGGGGGAGGGTGAGCCGTTCCTGGGTGTGCTCGCACCGGGGGAGGAGAACCCGTACGCGACGGGCATCCCCCACGCGGGGGACCACTCCTGATCACGCCGGGCCCGTGGCCCGCGGAAGTCTCGCGCCCCCGCGGGCCACGGGCCCGGCAGGACCAGGACGAAGTGCTACGGGATGGCCCTCAGTGATGGAAGCCGGTCGCCGCCGCCTTGTCCTTGTCCATCGGGCCGCTCTGCGCCCGCAGTTCCGGAAGGATCCGCTCCAGGTCCTCCACCAGCAGCGCCGCCAGATCCGCCGAGAAGCCGTTGCGGCAGACGAAGCGCAGCACCGACAGGTCCTCCCGGTTCGGCGGGAAGGTGTACGCGGGCACCAGCCAGCCCTGCTCCCGCAGCCTCCGGGACACGTCGAACACGTCGTAGTTCGTGACGCCCGGTGCCGTGGTGACGGCGAACACCGGCAGCTGGTCCCCCCGGGTGAGGAGGTGGAAGTCGCCCAGCGCCTCGACCTTCCGGGCCAGGGTCTGTGCCACGTCGCGGGTCGTCTGCTGCACGGCCCGGAAGCCCTCGCGGCCCAGCCGCAGGAAGGTGTAGTACTGCGCCACCACCTGCGCCCCGGGCCGGGAGAAGTTCAGCGCGAACGTCGGCATGTCGCCGCCCAGGTAGTTGACCCGGAAGACCAGTTCCTCGGGCAGATCCTCCGGTGAGCGCCACAGGGCCCACCCGACACCCGGGTACACCAGCCCGTACTTGTGTCCGGACGTGTTGATCGACGCCACCCTCGGCAGCCGGAAGTCCCAGACCAGGGCCTCGTCCACGAACGGGGCGACCATCGCCCCTGACGCTCCGTCCACATGGACCGGGATGTCCAGGCCCTTGCGCTCCTTCAGGGCGTCCAGGGCCTCGCAGACCTCCTTGACCGGCTCGTACGACCCGTCGAAGGTGGAGCCGAGTACCGCGACCACGCCGATGGTGTTCTCGTCGCACAGCTCGGCCGCGGCCTGCGGGTCGAGATGGAAGCGGTCGCCCTCCATCGGCACCAGCCGCGGTTCCACCTCCCAGAAGTTGCAGAACTTGTCCCAGCAGACCTGGACGTTGACGCCCATGACGAGATTGGGCCGGGCGCCGGGGCCGGGGTAGCGGTCGGCGTTGCGCTTCGACCACCGCCGCTTGAGGGCCATCCCGGCGAGCATGCAGGCCTCGCTCGATCCGGTCGTCGAGCAGCCGACCGTCGTCGAGGGGTCCGGCGCGTGCCAGAGGTCGGCGAGCATCGCCACGCAGCGCCGCTCCAGTTCGGCCGTCCGCGGGTACTCGTCCTTGTCGATCATGTTCTTGTCGCGGCACTCCGCCATCAGCTTCCCGGCCTCGGGCTCCATCCAGGTCGTGACGAAGGTGGCCAGGTTCAGGCGTGAGTTGCCGTCGAGCATCAGCTCGTCGTGGACCAGCTGATAGGCCGTCATGGGCGGCATGGCCCCGTCCGGGAGCTGGTGCTTCGGTGGGGCCAGGGTCATCGACCCCGTCGGATCGGCCTCGCCGTAGAACGGGTTGAGCGAGAGCCTGCGCCGCTCCTGGCTCTCCTCGCGACCCGTGCCGCCCTTGTGCAGTGGTGCCATGTCCGATCGCCTTTCAACGAAGTGGGGTGCCGTCGTCGTGGAGCTGCATCTGCGGGCGTCCCGTCACCAGGAGCCAGGCCGGCAGCACGGCGACGCACAGCAGCGGGAACACATGGGGGTCGGCGGCGAGGATCGCCGCGGTGAACAGGCTCAGCCAGCCCTGCCGGGTCACCGCCAGCAGGATGCCCAGTACGGCGCACGCCACCCCGAGCGTCGGATGCACCGCGGGCACGAGGGCGCTGACGCCCAGTCCGAGCGCCACGCCGATGAACACCGACGGGAAGATGCGTCCGCCGCGGAAGCCGCACGCCGCCGCGGTGGTGAGGGCGGCGAGCTTGACCAGCGTCATCAGCGCGAACTGCCCCGGCGTCCACCCCGAGGGGTCGGCTGCCAGGACCTTCATCTCCGACAGGCCCTTGAACAGCGTCAGACTTCCGCCGAGCGTTCCCAGCAGTCCGAGCACCAGCCCACCGGCGGTGATCATGAGCACGGGATGCCGGAGCCTGTGGAAGACCGCGTGGACGTAGGGGAACGCGTACACGGCCGCCATGCCGAGCAACGCGCCCAGACAGGACACCAGCAGCGCGGCCGGCACGTCCCCCCAGCGCGAGCCGGACAGCTCGGGCAGGGCGAGATCGAACGTCGGGTGTGCGATCAGCACGGTGGTCAGGGACCCGGCGCCGCCCGCGATGAGCGGCGCGAACAGCTTGTCCCACAGTGCGCCGGGGCCCGGCCGCGCGGCCAGGCTCTCGGTGAGGATCAGCGCGGCGGCGACGGGCGTGCCGAACAGCGCGCCGATCGTCCCCGCGGCCCCGAGCGCCGCCCACAGGTCGGCGGACGTGCCCCGCATCGCCAGGCGGCCCAGCCAGGCGGCGAGTGCGATGTTCGCGGCCGTGATGGGGTTCTCCGGGCCGAGGCTGACCCCGCCGGCGAGCCCGAGCACGGCGGTGAGCAGCAGTCCGGGCACCACCGGGGCCCGCATCGGCGGATCGACGAGTCCCACGGTCGCCGGATCCGGTCCGGCGTGCCCGTGCACCTTCCACACCACGAGTCCGACCACCAGACCCGTGGCGGTCAGCACGGTGATCATCCAGAGCGCCGAGTACGAGCCGATGCCGAGCGCGTGCGGTACCACCGTCCACAGGAGCTGCTTCAGCTGCTCCGAGAGCGCCGTCACGGCGAGCAGCAGCAGACTCGAACCGACGCCGACGGCCAACGCGGGAACGATCAGCGGCAGCAGCGCACGCGCCGGGGTGGCCGGCGGGGCGTGGGCGGTCGTCGTCACGGCCTCACCATAACGGCGATAACCGAACAAATTGGGGCGAATTGCCTGGCGGGACAGGACTTGAACCTGACGTGGCGTGACACCACCGCGACGAGGTCGGGCTGCGCTCAGGCCCGGGGGGCGATGACCACCGCGGTGCCGTAGGCGCACACCTCCGTGCCCACGTCCGCCGCCTCGGTGACATCGAAGCGGAACATCAGCACCGCGTTGGCTCCCCGCGCCCGCGCCTGCTCCACCAGCCGTTCCATGGCCTGGTTGCGGGTCTGGACGAGGGTCTTCGTCAGCCCCTTCAGCTCGCCGCCGATCATCGACTTGAGGCCGGCGCCGATCTGGCTGCCCAGATGCCGTGAGCGCACGGTCAGGCCGAAGACCTCGCCGATCACCTGCTGTACGTCGTGTCCCGGAACGTCGTTCGTTGTGACGACCAGCACATCCGAGTGCGAGGTCTGCCCGCCGCCGTAATCATCGATGCCCATGAGGCACAGCTTGGTTGCCGTCCGTTCACCCCGCATCCGGAGAGAGCCGGTGGAACCCGCCGTCACCCGGATGCGTTGATAGCTTTGGGCAGCCGACACGCCGGTCCTGGCCGTTGCGTGCCCGCCGACCGACCATTCACACAACAGGAGCCCGGACCTCGTGAACACCCTTGCGCTCGGACCGAGCTGGCTGGACCCCGACTACCTGATCACCACGTTCGGCCTGATCGGTGTACTGGTCATCGTCTTCGCCGAGTCCGGCCTGCTCATCGGGTTCTTCCTGCCGGGTGACTCCCTGCTGTTCACGACCGGTCTGCTGGTCACCACGGGCAAGATCGACATGCCGCTCTGGGCGGTCTGCACCCTCGTCGTACTCGCCGCGATCATCGGCGACCAGGTCGGCTATCTCTTCGGCCGCAAGGTCGGCCCCGCCCTCTTCAAGCGCCCGGACTCCCGGCTGTTCAAGCAGGAGAACGTGGAGAAGGCGCACGAGTTCTTCGAGAAGTACGGCCCGAAGTCGCTGATCCTGGCCCGCTTCGTGCCCATCGTGCGGACGTTCACGCCGATCATCGCCGGTGTCAGCCGGATGAACTACCGCTCGTTCATCACCTTCAACATCATCGGTGGTGTCCTGTGGGGCGCGGGCGTGACGCTGCTCGGCGCCGCGCTCGGCAAGGTCGAGTTCGTCCACAAGAACATCGAGGCGATACTCATCGCGATCGTCCTCATCTCCGTGGTTCCCATCGCCATCGAGTTCCTGCGCGCGCGCTCCAAGAGCAAGAAGGAAGCCGCGGCGGGCGGTGCGGAAGGTCCGGCGGGTCTGCCGGGAACCGGCCAGAGCGCGCCGCGCGGCCGGCACGCCAAGCGCTGAGCCGGGAGCGCCGAGCCGCGAGCCGGTGAACCTATCCAGTCACGGCCCTTAGGTCCTGTCCGGGCGATCTTTGAGGATCAGCCCGCGGCGTCAGATGCGGTGCATCGCAAGGCGGTGGGGGTACCCCCGGCCGGAGGCTGGGGGAGATCGCTCTCGTACTGGGCGTACTCGGGCGACTCCGACAACGTAGCGAGGTGCCGTAGCTGTCGTCGCAGGCCCGAGAAGATCGCCCGGACAGGACCTAGAAGCCGCGCGTCCGCTTGGCCGCGCGGCGCCGGCCCGCCGCCGCCGGGCTGCGCAGGAACAGCCGGGCCGTCTCACCCCCGAGGTTCACCCCGATCGCGATGGCCAGGGCCAGGGCCGCCGCCCGCGCCAGCGAGGCGAAGCCCTGGTCCATGTTGTTCTGCGCGATGTACAGCACGCCGAAGTAGGTGGCGCTACCGGGCAGCAGCGGGCCGATCGCCGCCGTCACATACGGCAGCGACGATGTGTGCTGCATACGCGCGAGAAGCTGCCCGAACAGACCCACGAGCCCGGCCGCCACGGCCGTCGCCATCACCGACGAGCCCCCCGCCGTCAGCGCGATGGCCGCGTAGACCACCCAGGCCACCCCGCCGTTCACCGCGGCGATCAGCACCGTCGACCGGTCCTGCTGCAGCAGCACGGCGAAGGTCAGACACAGCACCATCGAGGCCAGGATCTGCACCACCGGCCGCTCGGCCAGGCCCAGCCTGCCCTCCGGGTTGAGGTTCGCCTCGAACTGGACGCCCACGTACAGCACCGTGAGCACCCCGACGACGATCGCCACGAAGAAGTACGCGACCTCCAGCAGCCGGGCCGACGCCGTGATGTAGAAGCCGGTCAGCCCGTCCTGCACCGCCGCCACCAGCGCTCGCCCCGGGATCAGCGCGAACAGCCCACCGGTGATCACGGCGTACGGCTGCAGATCGGCGTGGAGCGCGCTGAGGGTGACGCCGATCGCGGCGGGTGGCATCGCCGCCGCCGCGAACTGGTAGAACTCCGGCAGCCCGCGCCCCGCGCACAACCACGCCAGCCGGTCACCCAGCATCGCCCCGACCGCCGCCGCCAGGAACACCAGCGCATTACCGCCCACCAGCACGGACGCCGCCCCGGCCAGCACACCCGCCGCGGTCGTGAGCACCCAGCCGGGGTACGGGTGGCGGTTGCGCCGGATCTCCGCGAGCCGCCGGTAGGCCTCGTCCAGCTTGATGTCCTGGTCCTCGGCGCTGATGTCCGCGACGAGCTGGTAGACGGCGGACAGCCGGGTGTAGTCGGGGACCCGCCGCCGCACGGTCCGGTTCGCCGTCACCGGGTCGTCGACCAGCGACGGCAGATACGTGATCGACAGCAGGGTGAAGGTGACGTTGGGCTCGCAGTGGTCGAGTCCGTACGAGCTGGAGATGGCGAGCATCGCGGCCTCGACGTCCTCGGCGCCCTCGCCGCCCGCGAGCAGCAACTCGCCGATGCGCAGGGTCAGGTCGAGCACGCGCGGCACGGCGGGCCCCGCCTCGTCGTGCCGCTGCACCGGCTCAGGGGCCGGCCGCTCGCTCACCGGCATCCGCAGCATCGCGCGCATCCGGTCCTGCCACGGCGCGTCCCTGGACAGCTGGACCACCGGGATGCCATGGGCCGGGGTGAAGACCGGCGGCGCCTCGCGCGCGCGGTACGCCGACGGCAGGGAGAAGGCGGAACCCTCCGGCTGCGCCGGGGACTCCGGAAGCAGGCCCTCCGGGACGGCGAACTCCGAGGTCGGATGGTCCTCCTCGGGCGGCCCGGGCTGCTCCACCCCCTCGGGCGGGGCGAAGGCGCTGTGTGCTTCGTCCGACTGCGGTTTGCGGTCCTCCGCAGGACCTCCCGACTCCGCCAACGCTCTCCGTCTCCTTCCCCTACCGCCGGCGCCTGTGTGCGGCCAGTATGCGACGGGCGGTGCACCCCGTGTGGGGTGCACCGCCCGTCAAGGCTGCGGGGCGCGCGTCAGTGCGCGCCGCCCTGCGCCTCGAGGCGCTTGAAGGAGGCCTCGATCTCGGCCTCGGCCTCGGCGCGGCCGACCCAGTTCGCGCCCTCGACGCTCTTGCCCGGCTCCAGGTCCTTGTAGACCTCGAAGAAGTGCTGGATCTCCAGGCGGTCGAACTCGGAGACGTGGTGGATGTCCCGCAGGTGCTCCACACGCGGGTCGGACGCGGGGACGCACAGCAGCTTGTCGTCGCCGCCGGCCTCGTCCGTCATACGGAACATGCCGATGGCGCGGCACTTGATCAGACAGCCGGGGAAGGTCGGCTCGTCCAGGATGACCAGGGCGTCCAGCGGGTCGCCGTCCTCGCCGAGGGTGTTCTCGACGAAGCCGTAGTCGGCGGGGTAGCTGGTCGAGGTGAAGAGACGACGGTCCAGGCGGATCCGGCCGGTCTCGTGGTCCACCTCGTACTTGTTCCGCGACCCCTTCGGGATCTCGATGGTGACGTCGAACTCCACGGGTGGCACTCCTCCATGATCAACACAAATGTCGGTGACGCTGCGACTCCCCGTGAAGTGGACCGCCCTCGGGCTCCGGCCGGACGGGCCCGGTGCTGGACGGGGTGCCATGCTCGCGGCAAGACGCAGTGATTAAGTGTCCCCTACGCAGGTGGGTGATCGCGAAAGGGGCTGGTCAAGGGTGCCCGACCGCAGAACGTGGCAGCTCAGGGCAGGTGCGCCCGTGCAGACCCGGCAGTTCACGGCCGCCGCGGCCGTGGTCGGCCTCGCCGTGGCGGCCGTGGCGGTGACCGCGGCCGGCCCCTGGGACTCGGGTCAGCGTACGGCCGAGCGCGACCGGGCCGCCGCCCTGAGCCGCACAGGTGGCGCACATCACCGGGCACCCGCGGCCGCCGCACCCAGCAGGCCCGCGCCCGCGCCCAGCGCTCCCGGTGTGCTGTCCGCACCCCGTCCGCCCGCGATGCCACCCGCGCCCGTCGGCCCCGCGATCACACCGTTCATGACGGACCCGGGGCTCGGCCCGGTCCTCACGGCGTCCGTGGTCGACCTCGCCACCGGCAAGCAGCTGTACGGGAAGGACGCGGGCGCCCCGATGACCCCCGCCTCCACCATCAAGATCGCCACCGCGGTCGCCGTCCTCGCCGCCAAGGGGCCCACCCACCGCATCGCGACGACGGTCGTCGCCACCCCCGACTTCCGCCGGATCACCCTGGTCGGCGGCGGAGACCCCACGCTGGACCGGGCCAGGCTCGGCACGCTCGCCGCCGGCACCGCACGTGTCCTGCGCGAGCACGGGGTCAGCACGGTGCGGCTGACCTACGACACCTCGCTCTACCGGGGCCCCGACCTGCACCCCATCGGCCCCAACGACAACATCGCGCCGGTGACCCCTCTGATGGTCGACGAGGGCCGGCTCGACCGTTCCACCATGGGCCCGGCGCCGCGCGCCGAGGACCCGGCCCACGACGCCGCGTCCGCCTTCGTCGGTCTGCTCGCCGCGCGCGGCATCAACACCGAGGCCGGTCCGGACCGCGGCCGTCGCCCCGCCAAGGCCGTCCCGGTCGCGAAAACGCTCTCGGCGCCCCTGTCCGCGCTCGTCGAGCGGATGCTCACCGTCAGCGACAACGACATCGCCGAAGCACTGGCCCGCCAGACGGCCCTCGCAGCCGGCCGCGAGGCGAGCTTCGCCGGCGCCCAGGCCGCCGTCACCGGACGGCTCAAGAGCCTGAAGCTCCCCGTCGCGGGTGCCCGGTTCGCCGACGGCAGCGGGCTGAACCGGACCGACAAGGTCTCCGCGGCCCTGCTCACCGCCCTGCTCGCCCGAGCCGCCGACCCCGCCCGGCCCGAACTCAGGCCCGTTCTCACCGGCCTGCCCGTCGCGGGCTTCACCGGCACCCTCACCGAGCGCTCCGAGGCCCGCACCGCCGGCCTCGTCCGCGCCAAGACCGGCAGCCTCACCGGAGTGGACACCCTCGCCGGCACAGCGGTCTCATCCGACGGGCGTCTGCTCGCGTTCGCGTTCATGGCGGGGAACACCCCGGCCTACGGCGCAGGCCGACCGGCGCTGGACCGGATGGCGTCGGCACTGATCCCCTGATCTCCTGATGCCCTGATCTCCTGATGCCCTGATCCCGGCCCGAGGGCGCGGGCCGTGCCCCGGCGCACAGCCCGTGCGCCTGCGTTCAGCCTGCCTTCCGCCCGCCCGGGGCCCCACCGCGAGCCCGTGGCGCCCAACCCGCTGGCAGAGGGCCGCCGACCACGTACGGTTGACGCATGACGAGCATCGGTGGTGCCGCTTCTCCTGGGATGGTCGACTGGAACCTCGCGGTGGCGACCGCGACCCGCCTCGTGCGGCCGGGACCCGAGGTCAGCCGGGACGAGGCACGCGCCGTCGTCGCCGAGCTGCGCCGGCACGCCAAGGCCTCCGAGGAGCACGTCCGCGCATTCACCAGGATGATCCCCGACGGCCACGAGCCCGAGGACACCCCCGTCCTCGTCGTGGACCGGCCCGGCTGGGTGAGGGCGAACGTCGCGGGCTTCCGCGAGCTGCTGAAGCCCCTTCTGGACAAGCTGCAGGCGCGCCGCTCGGCGACGCCGGGCGGCTCCGTACTCGGTGCCGTCGGCGGCAAGGTCACCGGCGTCGAGCTGGGCATGCTGCTGTCGTTCCTCGCCTCCCGCGTGCTCGGCCAGTACGAGACCTTCGCCCCCGTCACCCGCGAGCTGCCAGGAGCCCCGGGCAGCAACGGCCGGCTCCTCCTCGTCGCGCCGAACATCGTGCACGTCGAACGCGAAATGGACGTCGCCCCGCACGACTTCAGGCTCTGGGTCTGCCTCCACGAGGAGACCCACCGCACCCAGTTCACCGCCGTGCCCTGGCTGCGCGACCACCTCGAGGGCGAGATCCAGGCGTTCCTCGCCGAGACGGACATCGACCCGATGACCGTGCTGGAGCGGCTGCGCGAGGCCGCCCAGTCGCTCGCCGGGGGACGTCCCGAGGGCGAGGAGGAAGAGGGCCGTTCCCTCGTGGAGATCGTGCAGACGCCGGAGCAGCGCGAGATCCTCGGGCGGCTCACCGCCGTGATGTCCCTTCTGGAAGGTCACGCCGATTTCGTGATGGACGGCGTGGGCCCCCAGGTCGTGCCGTCCGTCGGCGAGATCCGGGAGAAGTTCCAGGCCCGCCGTGCCCGCGGGGCCTCCCGGCTCGACCTCGCACTGCGCAAACTGCTGGGGCTCGACGCCAAGCTGCGTCAGTACCGCGACGGCGAACGGTTCGTCCGGGCCGTCGTCGACGAGGCCGGCATGGACGGGTTCAACCGGGTCTGGACGTCGCCGAACACCCTCCCCACCAAGGCGGAGATCGCCAAACCGGCGGACTGGGTCGCACGGGTGCACCGCAAGGCAGACTGAGACACGCCGGGCGACCGGCGGCAGAAGGGCGCCTCCGTAATCACCCATCCGAGGGACCGTAGCTCATGGGTAGGCGTGCAATGCTCGGGGAACGGCCCGGTTCTGTCACCATCGACGCACTCTGAGTGACGGATCTCCACCGTCCCGACTCCGACCGAGGCACCCCCCCAACTTCACGAAGGGCACCGGACATGGGTCCCCATCCTGCGGTCGCGGCGATACGCCTGGCGGTTCGCCGCGTACTCCACGACGTACTCAACGAAATGAGCGAGCTCCCGCACGCCACCGTCGGCCGCGGCCGCGGCCGCACCGGGCAACTGGCGACGGCCGAGCCGCCGCTCGTCATGGTCGCCTGCTCCGGCGGAGCCGACTCCATGGCCCTCGCCTCGGCCCTCGCCTTCGAGGCCCGCAAACTGTCCGTCCGCGCCGGCGGCATCACCGTGGACCACGGCCTCCAGGCCGGATCGGGCCTGCGCGCCGCCGAGGTCGCCGCCCGTCTCACCGCCATGGGCCTCGACCCCGTCGAGGCGATCGCCGTCAGCGTCGGCCGCGCGGGCGGTCCCGAGGCCGCAGCCCGCGACGCCCGCTACGCCGCGCTGGACGAGGCCGCGGAGCGCCTCGGCGCCTCCGCCGTACTCCTCGGACACACCCGTGACGACCAGGCAGAGACGGTCCTGCTGGGTCTCGCCCGGGGCTCCGGCATCCGCTCGCTCTCCGGTATGGCCGCCGTGTCCCCCTCCGGCCGCTACCGCCGCCCCTTCCTGCAGCTCGACCGGCAGACGGCCCGAAAGGCCTGCCTCGTGCAGCAGCTGCCGGTCTGGGACGACCCGATGAACGCCGACCCGGCGTACACCCGCTCGCGGCTGCGCCACGAGGGCCTTCCCGCCCTCGAAAAAGCCCTCGGCAAGGGCGTCGTGGAGGCGCTGGCCCGCACGGCCCAGCTCTCCCGTGACGACGCCGACGCCCTGGACGCCTGGGCCGCCGACGTCGACGCCTCCGTACGGGACGAGGCCGGATTGCTCGACTGCGCGAAGCTGTACGGACTGCCCCCCGCGGTGCGCCGCCGAGTGCTCAGAAGGGCACTGGTCGCAGCCGGTTCACCTGCGGGTTCGCTGTTCGCCCGGCATGTCGAGGAGGTCGAGCGGCTGATCACCGGCTGGCGCGGGCAGGGGATCATCAACCTGCCCGGCCGCGTCGAGGCCCGCCGGCAGGGTGGCAGACTGGTCATCCGGCAGGGCTGAGCCGGCAGCAAGAGCCGGACGGCCGACAGGCCGGTATGCCGGGACGCCGACACGGCAGGCAGCGACAGAAAGCGACGCGGGTGAACGAGAAGGACATGGGCGCCGATCTCAAATCGGTCCTCATCACCAAGGAAGAGATCGACGCGAAGCTGGCCGAGCTGGCCGCGAAGATCGATGCGGAGTACGCGGGCAAGGACCTGCTCATCGTCGGGGTCCTCAAGGGCGCCGTGATGGTGATGGCGGACCTGGCGCGTGCGCTGTCCACCCCCGTCACGATGGACTGGATGGCCGTGTCCTCGTACGGCGCGGGCACCCAGTCCTCCGGTGTGGTCCGCATCCTCAAGGACCTGGACACCGACATCAAGGGCAGGCACGTCCTGATCGTCGAGGACATCATCGACTCCGGACTGACCCTGTCCTGGCTGCTGTCGAACCTCGGCTCCCGTGAGCCGGCGTCCCTCGAGGTCTGCACCCTGCTACGCAAGCCCGACGCGGCCAAGGTCGCCATCGACGTGAAGTGGATCGGTTTCGACATCCCGAACGAGTTCGTCGTCGGATACGGTCTGGACTACGCCGAGAAGTACCGCAACCTGCCGTTCGTGGGGACCCTCGCACCGCAGGTCTACGGCGGCTGACGGCGACCGCAGGCGGCATGGGAACCCGTGCCGCCTTCCCGCCGTTGGAGCATGGGAAGGCGGTCACTGGTGACAATGCTGGGGTACCGTCCGAAGAACAGTCTTTTCAGTTGAGTCTCATAGCAGCATTTACCTACGGGCAGGAGGGACGGAGCGACACCGCTCCGTATGGATGGACGTGAAGCGATACTTCCGTGGGCCGGTCATGTGGATCGTGCTGGCCGTCCTCGCCGTGGTCGTGCTGATGCAGGTCGTCGGCTCGTCGGGCGGCTACAAGACGGTGGACACCGGCAAGGTTGTCCAGGCGATCAACAAGAACCAGGTCGAGCAGGCCAAGCTGACCACCGGCGATGAGCAGATCATCAAGATCGAGCTGAAGGACGGCCAGAAGGTCGACGGCAGCGACAAGGTCCAGGCGAGTTACATCGGCGACCAGGGTGTCGCCCTCGCCCAGACCCTGCAGCAGAAGTACGACGCGGGCGAGATCAAGAACGGCTACACCGTCTCGCCGGAGCGGCAGAGCCCGTTCCTGTCGGTGCTGCTCTCGCTGCTGCCCTTCGTGCTGATCGTCGTCGTCTTCCTGTTCCTGATGAACCAGATGCAGGGCGGCGGCTCCCGGGTGATGAACTTCGGGAAGTCCAAGGCCAAGCTCATCACCAAGGACACGCCGAAGACGACTTTCTCCGACGTCGCCGGATCCGACGAGGCCGTCGAGGAACTCCACGAGATCAAGGAGTTCCTGCAGGAGCCGGCCAAGTTCCAGGCCGTCGGCGCCAAGATCCCCAAGGGTGTGCTGCTGTACGGCCCGCCCGGTACGGGCAAGACACTGCTCGCGCGCGCCGTCGCGGGCGAGGCGGGCGTCCCGTTCTACTCGATCTCCGGTTCCGACTTCGTCGAGATGTTCGTCGGTGTCGGTGCCTCCCGAGTGCGTGACCTCTTCGAGCAGGCCAAGGCGAACGCCCCGGCCATCGTCTTCGTCGACGAGATCGACGCCGTCGGCCGGCACCGCGGCGCGGGCCTCGGCGGCGGGCACGACGAGCGCGAGCAGACCCTGAACCAGCTCCTCGTCGAGATGGACGGCTTCGACGTGAAGGGCGGCGTCATCCTGATCGCCGCCACCAACCGGCCCGACATCCTCGACCCGGCGCTGCTGCGTCCCGGCCGCTTCGACCGGCAGATCGCCGTCGACCGCCCCGACATGCAGGGCCGTCTGGAGATCCTCAAGGTCCACCAGAAGGGCAAGCCGGTCGCCCAGGACGTCGACCTGTCGGCCGTCGCCCGCCGCACCCCCGGCTTCACCGGTGCCGATCTGTCCAATGTGCTGAACGAGGCCGCCCTGCTGACGGCCCGCAGCGACAGGAAGCTGATCGACAACCAGATGCTGGACGAGGCGATCGACCGCGTCGTGGCGGGCCCGCAGAAGCGGACCCGGATCATGTCCGACAAGGAGAAGAAGATCACCGCGTACCACGAGGGCGGACACGCCCTGGTCGCGGCGGCTTCGCCGAACTCCGACCCGGTCCACAAGATCACGATCCTGTCCCGCGGCCGGGCCCTCGGCTACACGATGGTGCTCCCGGACGAGGACAAGTACTCGACCACGCGCAACGAGATGCTCGACCAGCTGGCGTACATGCTGGGCGGCCGGGCGGCCGAGGAGCTCGTCTTCCACGACCCCACCACGGGCGCGGCGAACGACATCGAGAAGGCCACGACCACGGCCCGCGCGATGGTCACCCAGTACGGCATGACCGAGCGGCTCGGCGCGATCAAGTTCGGCGGCGACAACACGGAGCCGTTCCTCGGCCGCGAGATGGGGCACCAGCGCGACTACTCGGAAGAAGTCGCCGCGCTGGTCGACGAAGAGGTCAAGAAGCTCATCGAGACCGCGCACAACGAGGCGTGGGAGATTCTCGTCGAGAACCGCGACGTGCTCGACAACCTCGTCCTCGCGCTGCTGGAGAAGGAGACCCTCGGCAAGGAGGAGATCGCCGAGATCTTCGCCCCGATCGTGAAGCGCCCGGCCCGCCCGGCGTGGACCGGCTCCGCGCGGCGTACGCCGTCGACCCGCCCTCCGGTGCTCTCGCCGAAGGAACTGGCGCTGACGAACGGCGCGGCGAACGGGACCGGTGCCACCAGCGGCACGGTGACGGATGTCACGAAGACGGCAGCCGAGCCGGTCGTGGAGGACCGACCGGACGCCTGACCAGGCAGTTTTCCGGCGATGGGGAGTAATCCCCGGAATTCACGCCGCGCTCCCCGGGTTTTAGCCTGGGGAGTGCGGCGTTTTCACGTCGTGTCAGAGCGCAGTCAGGAACGAGGCACACATGACCGACCCGGTGACGCTGGACGGCGAGGGAACGATCGGCGAGTTCGACGAGAAGCGCGCCGAGAACGCCGTGCGGGAACTTCTCATCGCGGTCGGCGAGGACCCGGACCGCGAGGGGCTGCGGGAGACGCCGGGGCGGGTGGCCAGGGCGTACAAGGAGATATTCGCGGGCCTGTGGCAGCAGCCGGAGGACGTGCTCACGACGACGTTCGACCTCGGCCACGACGAAATGGTCCTCGTGAAGGACATCGAGGTCGTGAGCTGCTGCGAGCATCACCTGGTCCCCTTCAGGGGCGTGGCACACGTGGGCTACATCCCGTCGACCAGCGGCAAGATCACCGGCCTGTCCAAGCTGGCTCGTCTCGTGGATGTCTTCGCCCGGCGGCCGCAGGTGCAGGAGAGGCTGACGACGCAGATCGCCGACTCCCTGATGAAGATCCTCGAGCCGCGCGGAGTGATCGTCGTGATCGAGTGTGAGCACATGTGTATGTCCATGCGCGGTATCCGTAAGCCCGGTGCGAAGACGATCACGTCCGCTGTGCGGGGACAGCTGCGGGACGTGGCGACGCGCAACGAGGCGATGAGCCTCATCATGGCTCGTTGACGATGCGCCCGGCCGGGCGGCGCAATCGAGCGTCGGACGGTCAGGCCGCCGGGACCTGGCCCGGGCCGTTGTTGCCGTCTTCGCCGTCCTCCGGGAGCTTGCACACCCGCTCCAGGAAGATCGCCGCGGCGATGACCCCGATGCCCGCGAGGACGGCGAAGCCCGCGTAGATCGCCTGGTCGCGGCGGGCGGGGATGTCCAGGGAGCCGAGCAGGAAGACGCCCGTGCCGGCGTACATTCCGCTGACCAGTGCGGCGACCAGGGCGCTGGCCTGGCCGAAGACCACCGCGCGCGCCGCCATCAGCGGCTCCACGCCCTTGGCGCCGGGGCGGCGTTCACGCTGGGCGCGCAGCCGGGCGCGCAGCGAGAGTGCGGTGGCCGCGAGGACCACCGCGATCACCGCCAGGACGATCGGCGCGGCCAGCGGCACGCTCGGCAGTGTGCCGAACGCGTCCCACAGACGCGCGGCGGCCCAGGAGAGGACGCCCGCCACCACGAAGAGCCCGGCCAGTACCCCGAGCCGTAGTTGCTTCACCGTGTGTCCTTCGTGTTGGCGACCCTGCAGAGCCTAACGACTACTCGGGCAGACGGAGTTCCAGGTCGGCGCGTGCCACGACGCCCTCCTGGCCGAGGCCCGTCAGCAGCTCCGCGATCGCGCCGTGCCCCGGCAGCAGGGCCCCCGGCTCGACGTCGCTCCAGGGGGCGAGCACGAAGGCGCGCTCGTGGGCGCGGGGGTGCGGCAGGGTGAGGACGGGGTCGTCGGAGACCACTTCCGCGTACGACACGATGTCCACGTCGATCGTGCGCGGTCCCCAGCGCTCGTCGCGCACCCGGTCGTAGGCCTCCTCGATCGCATGGGCGCGCTCCAGCAGGGAGCTGGGCGGGAGGGTGGTCTTCACCACCACCACGGCGTTGAAGTAGGACGGCTGGGAGCCGGGGTCGACGCCCCACGGCTCGGTCTCGTACACCGGTGAGACCGCCTTCACCCGCACACCGGGGGTGTCCTCGAGGGCGTCGACGGCGCCCTGGATCGTCTCCAGCCGGTTGCCCAGGTTGGATCCGAGCGCGATGACGGCCCGCTTGGGATTGGAGAGAGTGATGTCCGCCGCGTCGACCTGCTCGACGACGGCGGCGGGCACCGGCTGCACAGTGGGGTCGCTCATGCTCGGCTCCGGGTGATCGTGACGGTCACGTCGTCGAACGGGACGGGAATCGGGGCGTCCGGCTTGTGTACGACGACCTCGACCTCTTGGACGCCCTCGTGCTTGAGGCAGCGCTGGGCGATCCGCTCCGCCAGCGTCTCGATCAGATCCACGGGCTCGCCCTGGACGACGTCGACGACCTCTTCCGCCACGACGCCGTAGTGCACGGTCTTCGTGAGGTCGTCGTCGGCCGCGGCGGGGCGCGTGTCGAGGCTGAGCACCAGGTCCACGATGAAGGTCTGGCCCTCTTCCCGTTCCCGGGGGAAGACACCGTGGTGCCCGCGGGCCCTGAGGCCGCGCAGCGCGACACGATCCACGCGAATCACTCCTGCTGTCATAGGTCTGGCGGGCCCCCGCCGCGTGCGGGCGGCGGTGGTGCGACGGTGCACAGCTCTGAATCTACCTGCGGGCTCCGACAGACCCTTCCCGCGGGGTTGTGGGCGGGAACGGCGGCGGACTGGTGGCGGTGCCTACCCCGTTCGTCCGCAATCAATCTCCCACCAGGGCACTTGTTGCCTCAGGAGGGGGAATCGCCGTCCTCTTCGTCCTCGGATTCGGCCAGAACGGGTGAACCGTGGTGTGACCAGATCCTCCAGCCGTCGGCTGTGCGGCGGAACACATTCGTCGCCACCACCAGCTGTCCGACGAGAGGCCCGAGTTCGCCCGCCTCCTCGGAGGGGCCGCCGCTGAGGATGTTCTCGGTGCAGGTGACGACGGCGGTGTCGCCGGCCACACTCACCCGTACGTCGGTGAGGAAGAACTGGATGTACTCGGTGTTGGCCATGATGAGCGCATAGGAGCGGAGCACCTCGCCGCGCCCCGAGAGCACGGGCCAGCCGGGGTGTACGCACGAGATGGCGGCTTCGCCGTCGCCGTCGCCGCTCCCGTCGAGCCAGAGCGTGGACATCTCCTCGAAATCGCCGCGCTCCATGGCCTCGTAGAAGGCGGTGTTGGCGGCCTCGACCTCTTCGACGTCCGTATGGGACGTGGCGTCGCTCACGAGGCTCCTTCGACGGCTCGTGCGACCCTCACCGCGTCCGCCGTGGCCCGTACCTCGTGGACGCGGACCGCCCAGGCGCCCTCGTGTGCGGCGATCGCCGAGACGGCGGCGGTGGCCGCGTCCCGTTCACGGGCGGGGGGCGGGGTGGCGGCGCCCCCGGCGAGCACATGGCCGAGGAATCGCTTGCGGGAGGCCGCGACCAGCAGCGGGCGGCCCAGGGCACGCAGATCGGCGAGGTGGGCGACGAGGGCGAGATCGTGGGGGGCGTGCTTGGCGAAGCCGAGACCGGGGTCGATCACGATCCGCTCGGCGTCGACACCGCCCGCGACCACCGCGTCCATGCGCGCGGAGAGCTCGGCGACGACCTCGGCGACGACGTCCTCGTACACCGCGCGGCTGTTCATGTCCTCGCTGAAGCCCCGCCAGTGCATCACCACGAAGGGCACGTCGGCGGCGGCGACGGCCGGGATCATCCCGGGGTCGGCGAGCCCGCCGGAGACGTCGTTGACCAGTACGGCGCCGGCCGCGACGGCCTGGGCGGCGACGGAGGCGCGCATGGTGTCGACGGAGACGGTGACGCCCTCGGACGCGAGGCCCCGGACGACGGGGACGACGCGCCGCAGCTCTTCTTCCTCGTCGACCCGGGTGGCACCGGGCCGGGTGGACTCGCCGCCGACGTCGACCAGATCGGCGCCCTGGGCGACCAGCTCGAGCCCGTGCTTGACCGCGGCGGTGGTGTCGAACCAGCGGCCTCCGTCGGAGAAGGAGTCCGGCGTCACATTGACGACCCCCATGACCGCACAGCGGTCCCACTCCGGCAGGCCGCTGACCTTGCCCCGTCCGCGCAACGACGTACTCATGCGTCCAGCCTAGTGCTGTGGCCGGATGGGTTTGCCGGGAAGCTCGCGGTGTCCTGTGCACCAGATCTCCCCAGGCCCGGGGGGCCGAGGGGAAGCGGTGCAAGGCGGTGGGGGTACCTCCGGCCGGAGGCTTGGGGGAGAGATGGCCTCCCGGGTCCGCAGGGGCGGGACGCCCCGGGTGGACGTCCTGGACGTCCAGCCCCGGGCCTGTGGCAGGCCCGGGGCGGTCACGGCGCTACGCCGCGCGGACCTCGTGGTCCCCGGCGGCAGGGGCGGCGGCCGGCCGGATGTGCGCACAGGGGCGTGCGGCCCGGGACTTGCCGCGCCGGAAGGGACGGGGCATGTTGAAGGTCACGAAGCCTTCGGCCTGCATGGCGGCGAAGCCGATGCGCGGGAGGTCGCGGGTGTTGCGGAAGACCACGAAGCGCGGCTCCCAGCGCGGCTGGAACTTGGCGTTGAACTTGTAGAGCGACTCGATCTGGAACCAGCGGGACAGGAAGACCAGCAGTCCGCGCCAGCCGCGCAGCACGGGGCCGGCGCCGAGCTTCTCACCGCGGGCGAGCGCGGAGCGGAACATCGCGAAGTTCAGCGAGACCCGGGCGATGTCGAGCTTGGGCGAGGCCTGCAGAGCGGCCACGATCAGGAGCTCGTTCATCCCGGGGTCGGCGGAGCGGTCGCGGCGCATCAGGTCCAGCGACATACCGTCCTCGCCCCACGGGACGAAGTGGAGGACGGCCTTCAGGTCGCCGTAGGGCGAGTCGGGGTCCTCCTTGTGGGCGGTGGCGACCACGCTGTCCCCGTCGGTCGGGTCGCCGATCCGGCCGAGCGCCATGGAGAAGCCGCGCTCGGTCTCGGTGCCGCGCCAGTCACCGGCGGCGCGGCGTATTCGCTCCAGCTCCCCGTCGGAGAGATCACGGACGCGACGGACACGGGTCTCGTACCCATTGCGTTCGATGCGCTTCACCATCTGGCGCACGTTGCGCATGGCGCGCCCGCTCAGCGAGAAATCCGCGACGTCCACCACCGCCTCGTCGCCGAGTTCGAGGGCGTCGAGGCCGGTCTCCCGGGTCCACACCTGGCCGCCGGTCTCGGAGCAGCCCATCACGGCCGGGGTCCAGGAGTGTGCCTTCGCCTCGTCCATGAAGCGTTCGATCGCCCCGGGCCAGGCCTCGACGTCACCGATCGGGTCGCCGCTCGCGAGCATCACGCCGGAGACGACGCGGTAGCAGACGGCGGCCTTGCCGCTGGGGGAGAAGACGACGCCCTTGTCACGGCGGAGCGCGAAGTGTCCGAGGGAGTCACGGCGGCCGTGCTGGGCGAGCAGCTCGCGCAGCCGGGCCTCGTCCTCCCCGGTGAGCCGCGCGGCGGGCTGCTCGGGGCGGAAGGCGAGGTAGATGGTGGTCACGGCGGTGATCAGGCCGAGCGCGCCCAGGGAGTAGCCGACGGTCCAGTCGACACCGCCCCGGTACTCGACCGGGCCCTCCACACCGAAGAGGCCGAACAGGACGTGCTCGAGCCGGTCGGTGAGGCCGGGGTTGCCGATGACCTTGTTGGGGTGCGCGCTGACGATGACCAGGCCGAGGCCGATCGAGCCGGCGCCCATCAGGACGAAGTTGGCGAGTGCCCGCCAGCGGCTGCTCGGGTCGGGCAGCGCGGCGAACTGGCCTCTGTGGCGTAGCAGCAGGGTGAGCAGCAGCAGCGAGAGCACCGCGCCGGTGATCGAGTTGCGGTACATGAACTGGGCGACCGCGCCGGCCGGCAGCAGGATGACGGCGGCGCGCCAAGCCCGCCGCTTGTTCCGCTTGAGGCCGTGTGCGAGCAGCAGGAGCAGCACGCCCGCGCTGAGCGAGAGCGCCGCGGCGAACGGCCCGAGCGCACCCGGGAGTACCTCGGCGAACGCGTGCATCCGGCTGTGCCTGAAGCGCGGAAACACGCCCGCGCCGATATCGATCAGGCCGATGAACGCGCAGGCCGTACCGATCAATGCGGGTACGGTTTCGGCGCGCGGTCCACTGAGGATCCGGCGTACCCGAACCGGAACCAACCCCGACTTATCCCCATCTACCGTGGCAGACATCGCTTCCCGTGACTCCGAGAGATCGTGGGTCCATCGCCGCAGAATCGTCGGCGCGGACAAGGTGCGCCCATTAGGACGGCACTGAGGGGGAGCGGGTTCATCGGTCCTCAGGAATTTCTCACGTTCATCTCACGGAAGTAGCTTGATCGCCTCATGGGTCTCACCAGTAACAAGGTTCTGGCGTTGGCCGTCCTCGCCGCCGTGGCTCTCTTCGCCACGACGGTATGGCTGTGGCCGCGGCTGTCCCGCAACGGCTGGCGCGCCGTCCTCGGCCGGGTCGGTCTGCTGTTCGCGACCCAGTTGGCGCTCTTCGCCTCCGTCGGTCTGGCCGCCAACAATTCCTTCCTGTTCTACGGCTCCTGGGCCGATCTGTTCGGCCAGCAGCAGGAGATGGGCGTCGTCGTGGACCACGGGGCGAGCACCGATCGCGTCAAGGTGGTCGGCAAGCAGAGGCTGGACGTCCCGGGCAGCTCGCGGCCGGCGGTCGGCGGGCAGATCCACAAGGTCGTCATCAAGGGCGAGAAGTCACGGATAGACAGCCCGGCGTACGTCTACCTGCCGCCCGAGTACTTCCAGCCCGCGTACGCGAAGAAGACCTTCCCGGCCTCGGTCGTGCTGACCGGATATCCGGGCACGGCGGAGAATCTGCTCAAGGGCCTCAAGTACCCGAGATCGGCCTGGGATCAGGCCAAGAAGGGGAAGATGCAGCCGATGATCCTCGTCATGATGCGCCCGACCGTCGCCCCGCCGCGGGACACCGAGTGCGTCGACATCCCGGGCGGACCGCAGACTGAGACCTTCTTCGCCAAGGACCTGCCGGCCGCCGTTTCGGGGGCCTACCGGGTCGGCACCAAACCCCGCAACTGGGGATTCATGGGGAACTCGACGGGCGGCTACTGCGCACTGAAGATCGCTCTGCACCACCCGGAGCGGTACGCGGCGGGCGCGGGCATGTCGGCGTACTACAAGGCCGCCGAGGACGCGACGACCGGCGACCTCTTCCACGGCAACGCGGCTGAACGCAAGCGGGCGAACCTGCTGTGGAGCCTGAAGAACAAGCCGCAGGGCGCGTCCTCGTTCCTGGTGACCACGTCGAAGCAGGGCGAGGGCAACCTCGGCGGCACGCTCGAGTTCATCAAGCGGGTGAAGGCGCCCGCACGCGTCTCCTCCATCACGCTCGACAGCGGCGGGCACAACTTCAACACCTGGCGCCGTGAGATCCCGCCGGCGCTGGTGTGGATCGGCAGCAAGCTCAGCGCCGTGTAGGTCCTGTCCGGGCGAGCTTCCCGGGCCCGCGACTCCCCGGAGCTGCGCCTGGAAGGTGCCCCGGCTACGGCGCCTTCTGCAGGGCGACTTCGGCGCGGGGCACGTCCCGGGCATCCGCATCGACGGAGCGGCGCAGTGCCTCGTGGAGCCGCGCCGGGGTCAGCACGCCGAGGAAGCGTCCCGCGTCGTCCGCGGTGCGGCCCCCGGCACGCTCATGTGCGGCGCCGTTTCCGCCGACGTCTTCGTTGCCGTTGCCGTTGCCGTCTCCTTCTCCGCCGGCGCCATCGACGACTGCGATCCAGCCCTCGTCGTGCTGCAGCATCGTCGCGAGCGCCTCCTTGAGCGAGGCGCCGACGCGCAGTCGGGCCACCGGCCCGCGGGTGTGCTCGCGCACCGGGCCCCGGGCGCGGGCGGCCTCGTCCGCGGAGATCCATCCGTGCGGCCTGTCCTCGGCGTCCAGGACGACGGCCCAGCGCGCGTCGAGGTCCCGCGGGAGCGGGTCGTCGAGGCGGACGACCGGGGGCTGTTCGAGGTCGCCCTCGTCGAGGGGCGTGACCGAAAGCCGCTTCAGCCCGCGGTCCGCTCCGACGAAGTCCGCGACGTACGGGGTGGCGGGGGCGCCCAGCACCCTCGCCGGGGCGTCGAACTGCTCGATCCTGCCGTGCCCGTAGACCGCGATGCGGTCGCCGAGCCGTACGGCCTCCTCGATGTCGTGCGTGACGAACAGGATCGTTTTGCGGACGGCCGCCTGGAGCCGCAGGAACTCGCTCTGGAGGCGGTCGCGGACGACCGGGTCGACGGCGCCGAACGGCTCGTCCATCAGCAGGACCGGCGGATCCGCGGCCAGTGCCCTGGCCACGCCGACGCGCTGGCGCTGGCCTCCGGAGAGCTGCTCCGGGTAGCGGCTGCCGTAGGTCTTCGGGTCCAGTCCGACCAGATCGAGGAGTTCGGCGGCGCGTTCACGGGCCCGGGCGCGCTTCCAGCCGAGCAGATGGGGCACGGTCGCGGTGTTCTCCAGCACGGTCTTGTGCGGGAAGAGACCGACCTGCTGGATCACATAGCCGATGTGGCGGCGCAGTTCGACGGGATCGGCAGCGGATATGTCCTTGTTGTCAAGGTATATCCGGCCGCTGGTGGGCTCGATCAGCCGGTTGACCATCTTCATCGTGGTGGTCTTGCCGCAGCCGGACGGACCGACGAGCGTGACCAGTTCGCCCGCGGCCACCTCGAACGAGAGGTCGTCGACCGCGGTGGTGCCGTCGGGATAGCGCTTGGTGACGTGCTCGAACCGGATCATGCGTTCCATTGTGACGGGTGGGTACCGGGCATGTGTGAAGGGCGTGTTTCCGGAACGCGATGCTCCTCGGTGGTTGTCAGTGGCCCGGGTTAGGGTCGTTTTCCGGACGGGGTTTCGAATGTCGGATGGCCGATGACGGCGACGGGGGGTGGGGGATGGGCGACCGGAGCTGTCTGGTCACGAACGACTGGATCTGCGGCGAGTATCTGCGCTCACGGAGCCAGGAGTTGGCCGATGCCACGGTCCAGCACGTCTGGATCACGGTGGTGTCGGTGCTGATAGGGCTGGCCGTCGCCTTTCCGCTGGCGCTGCTCGCCCGGCGCAGCCCCCGGCTCGCCGGGCCGGTCCTCGGCCTGACGACGGTGCTCTACACGGTCCCGTCGCTGGCGATGTTCTCGCTGCTGCTGCCGCTCTTCGGGCTGTCGGCGGCGCTGGTGATCACGGGGCTGGTGCTGTACTCCCTGACGATCCTGGTGCGGAACATCCTGGCGGGCCTCCGCGCCGTGCCGGAGGAGACCCGCGAGGCGGCGCGCGGCATGGGGTACGGGCCGGGCAGGCTGCTGTGGGAGGTGGAGCTGCCGCTTGCGCTGCCCGCGCTGATGGCCGGGCTGCGGATCGCCACGGTCTCCACGGTCGCGCTCACCACCGTGGGCTCCATCGTCGGCCGCGGCGGTCTCGGCAATCTCATCGAGGACGCACTGCCCAGCTTCTTCAAGGCCCAGGTGCTGACCGCGTCGGTGCTCTGCGTGCTGCTGGCGGTCGCCGCCGATCTGCTGCTGCTCGGCGTCCAGCGGCTGCTGACGCCCTGGGCACGCATACGCGCGCGGGGGGCCCGCTGATGGGGATACTGACCGACGCCTGGTCATGGCTGACCACGGGATCCAACTGGTCGGGAGAGAGCGGTGCATGGCACCGTCTCGGCGAGCATCTGTACGTCAGCGGGCTCGCCCTGCTCCTGGCCTGCCTGATCGCCCTGCCGGTCGCGCTCTTCCTGGGGCACATCGGCCGCGGCGGCGCGATCGCCGTCAATGTCTCCAACGCCGGCCGCGCCGTGCCCGTGTTCGCGGTGCTCGCGCTGTTCATGGTGTCGCCGCTGCGCAGTGCCGGATATGTCCCGACCGTTGTCGCGCTGGTGCTGTTCGCCGTGCCCCCACTGCTCACCAACGCGTATGTGGGCATGCGGGACGTGGACCGCTCGGTCGTGGAGGCCGCGCGCGGTATGGGGATGTCGGGCCGGCAGCTCTTCTTCCGGGTCGAGCTGCCGCTCGCGTATCCGATGCTCATGACCGGGCTGCGGTCGGCCGCCGTCCAGGTCGTGGCGACCGCGACGATCGCGGCCATGGTCGGCCAGGGCGGCCTCGGCCGGATCATCACGGCCGGATTCAACACGTACAACACCCCTCAAGTGGTCGCGGGCGCCCTGCTCGTGGCCGTGCTCGCCCTCCTCGTGGAGGCCGTGCTGGTGCTGGTGGACCGCCTGTGCAGTCCCCTGCGCCCCCTGCGTAAGACCGTGTGACGACCCACTCCCCGGAGGATGGACACCATGAGCAAGACCTGGCGCGTCGCTGGAGCGGTGCTGGGCGCCGTCGGACTCGTCGGCTCGCTCGCCGCGTGCGGCGGGGACAGCCTGGAACAGCAGAAGTCCTCGGGCGGCGCGGGGAGCGGCGCGGGCGCGGGCAAGAAGGGCACGCTCGTTGTCGGCGCGGCGTCCTTCACGGAGTCGAAGGTGCTCGCCGAGCTCTACGCCCAGGTGCTGGCCGAGGCCGGCTACGACACTTCCGTCACCACGGTGAAGAACCGGGAGCTGTACGAGCCCTCGCTGGAAAAGGGCGAGATCGACATCGTCCCGGAATACGCGGCGACCGTCGCCGAATTCCTCAATGCGAAGGCGAACGGGCCGAAGGCCCCGGACGAGAAGCCGGTCGCCTCCGGCGATGCCGCCGCCACCGTCGCCGCCCTGGAGAAGCTCGCCGGGCCGCTGGGCCTCAAGGTGCTGCCCGCGGGGAAGGCCGTCGACCAGAACGCGTTCGCGGTCAGCAAGGAATTCGCCGAGAAGAACGGGCTCAAGACCCTCTCCGATCTGGGGAAGTCCAAGCTGAAGGTCAAGATCGCGGCCGGCGACGAGTGCGAGGTGCGTCCCTTCTGCGCGCCCGGTCTGAAGAAGACCTACGGCATCGACGTGGCGGGTGTGGACCCGAAGGGCGTCGGCACCCCGCAGGCGAAGCAGGCCGTCAAGGACGGTGAGGACCAGCTGGTGCTGACCACCACCACGGACGCCACGCTGGACACCTTCGGGCTGGTGCTGCTCGAGGACGACAAGAAGCTCCAGAACGCCGACAACGTCGTGCCGCTGCTCAACGCGAAGGACGCGGGAGCCCAGGCGATAGCCGACGCGCTCGGCAAGGTCACCGGGGCGCTCACGACACAGGATCTGGTCGAGCTGAACCGCAAGGTGGACGCGGAGCGGGCGAAGCCGCAGGACGTCGCGAAGGAGTATCTGAAGTCCAAGGGGCTGATCAAGGGATAGCAAAGCCGCCCGGACAGGATCCGGGGCAGTCGGAGACGCCGGTCCGGCGCTGTCCGGGCCCGGACCGGTATGGCATCGGCAAACCATGCGAACTGTCCGAAGAGATTGCCCGGCCGACCCCCCATTCGTCACCTACGCACGGTAAATTTCAGGCCATGCCACGTGGACGCCACCGCCATTCCCCACCTCTGCACCGGTTGCTGCCGCCTTCCGCGGTCGCCGGGGCTTCGGTTCTCTGTGCCGCCGGCGCCTGGCTGTTCGCGGATACGCTCGTGCTCCGCAGCATGGTGGCGGCGGCAGCAGCGGCCGCGGTCACCGGCGCCGTGCTCATGCGCAGTTGGGACCGGAGCGCAGGTCGCCGCGTCGCCGAGCTGACCCGCGCCCGCGCCAGCGACGCCTGGAAGACCGAGGAACGCGTCGCGGAGCTCGAGGCCGACCTCGACGAGTCCCGCGAGCTGCGCACCAAGCTGGATGCCAAGCTCCGCTCCAAGCGGGTCGAGCTGGCCAAGCTCCGCAACGAGCACGCCGCCCTGCTGAGGCGTTACGCGACCGCCGAGACCGAGCGGGCGACCGCGCTCGAGGGCCGCCGGCAGCTGGCGATCGAAGCGGCCGCGCCGAAGGAGCTGCCGCCGGGCGGTTCCACCCCGACACCGTCGGCGTATCTGCGCGCCGCCAAGGCGTTGGAGAACCTGCCCCGCAACGCCGCGGCCCAGCAGGCCAAGCGCACCGTCGAGGAGGCCCGGCGCCGCGATCTCGCCGACCGGGCGCGGGAGGCGGACGAGCCGCAGGGGAAGCACGCGGCGGTCGCCGGGGGAGAGCAGCACACCCGCCCGTCGTCCGCCACCCTCGCACGGAGGCCGGTGCCGATCGCCTCGGCGATCGTCCCGTACACCGCGCGCCAGCCCCGTCCCCTCGGCGGTTTCGACTTCTTCGGTACGAGCGGCGCCGCCGCCGACCTCGCGTCGGTCCAGGAGGAGGATCTGGCCGACGTGGTGGGCGAGGAGGCACTGGCCGAAGCCGAAGCCGACACGGCCGCCCAGGCGAAGCCCGGGCGAGGCGCCGGGGAACGGGCCGTGGGCGAGGTCATCGATCTGACCGCCCACGACGAGACGGAGCAGCTGGACGTCGTGGAGCTGCGCAGCGCGATCTCCTGACGTCCCGGATGCCGTGGTGCCCGGAGCGTCCCGGGCACCAACGCGGTGGGGGCCGACCGGCAACCGGTCGGCCCCCACCGCGTTTATGGTCCGTCCGTCGTGGACTTTGTGCCGTTATGGGCTACTTGTCGATGTCGCCGACCACGAAGAACATCGACCCCAGGATGGCCACCATGTCGGCGACCAGCGTGCCCGGCAACAGCTCGGTCAGCGCCTGGATGTTGTTGTACGAGGCTGAGCGGAGCTTGAGGCGGTACGGCGTCTTGTCTCCCTTGGAGACCAGGTAGTAGCCGTTGATGCCGAGCGGGTTCTCGGTCCATGCGTAGGTGTGGCCCTCGGGGGCCTTCAGCACCTTCGGCAGACGCTGGTTGACGGGGCCCGGCGGCAGTTCGGCGAGCCGGTCCAGGCAGGCGTCCGCAAGATCGAGTGCGTTGTGGGTCTGCTCCAGCAGGCACTCGAAGCGGGCCAGGCAGTCCCCCTCGCTCCGGGTGACGACCTTCAGGGTGTCCTGGAGTTCGTCGTAGGCGAGATACGGTTCGTCGCGCCGCAGGTCGAAGTCGACGCCCGAGGCACGGGCGATGGGGCCGGACACCCCGTAGGCGTGAACGGTCTGCGGGGTCATCGCGCCGACACCCCGGGTGCGGCCCCGGAAGATCTCGTTGCCGAGGACGAGCCGGTCGTACACGTCCATCCGCGAGCGCACATCGGCGACCGCCTGCCGGACCCGTACGGTCCAGCCCGCCGGCATGTCCTCCTTGAGGCCGCCGACCCGGTTGAACATGTAGTGCATACGGCCGCCGGAGATCTCCTCCATGACGCCCTGGAGCTCCTCGCGCTCACGGAAGGCGTGGAAGACCGGGGTGATCCCACCGAGTTCGAGCGGGTACGACCCGAGGAACATCAGATGGTTGAGCACCCGGTTCAGCTCCGCCAGGAGCGTCCGGGTCCAGACGGCGCGCTCCGGGACCTCCATGCCGAGCATGCGCTCGACGGCCATGACCACGCCCAGCTCGTTCGAGAAAGCGGACAGCCAGTCGTGGCGATTGGCCAGCATCACGATCTGCCGGTAGTCGCGCGCCTCGAAGAGCTTCTCCGCGCCCCGGTGCATATAGCCGATCACCGGCTCGGCGTGCTCGATCCGCTCGCCGTCCAGGACGAGCCTGAGCCGGAGCACGCCGTGCGTGGAAGGATGCTGCGGTCCGATGTTCAGCACCATGTCGGTGCTGTCCGCCGCGCCGCCGATGCCGACCGTCGTCTCCGTCATGGGCGACAGTATCCCTCGGCCGCGCGGACCGCGGTGGCCCGGTCCGGGGTCCGGACTCGACCCGGCCGCAGACGACCGCTGCCGCAACGACCCCGGCCGCAGACGACCGCGGCTGCCGCCGAGCGCCGCAGTCCGGAGGAGCCGGACGCACCCCCGCAGTCCGGAGGATCGGACGCACCGCCGGTCACGGCGCTCGGTGCCCCTCGGGGCGCACGGGCTGGAGCAGCCACACGAAGTCGCCGAGGCCGCCCCGGGCGGTCAGCTCGGCGGCCTCGCCCGCCGCCGCCAGCGCGCGGACGTACGCGGCGGGGTCGGATGTGGCCAGGGAAAGCGGCGGGCGCCCGCCCGAGACGCCGAGCCGGTGCAGCGCCTCCCGCTGGCTCACCAGCTCCGCTCCGGGGCCCGCGCAGGCGTCGAGAGCCACATGGGCCGTGATGTCGCAGCCGCCGTCCGGTACCGGGTGGACCTCACGGCCGCCGCGGAAGCCGGTGAGCGTGCCGAAGGAAGGCCGGCCCGACGCCGCGTGGGCGTAGTCCACGGCGACGGCCAGCCCGGCGTCGAGGGTGGCCACCGCGGCGGCCCACGCCTCGTCCCGGAACCTGCCGATCTCCGCCCGTGTGCCCGGCCGTGCCGGCGGCCACCAGCGCTCCAGCCAGCGTGCGTCCGCCCCGCTCACCGGCTCCCCGAGGCGCTCCTCGCCGTCCTCGGGACGGACCAGGACGCAGCGGTACGTGCCGGTCCCGTCCACCTCCGCGACGTCCACCGGGACGTTGTCCAGCCACTCGTTGGCGAACAGCAGCCCGGTCACCCCGTCCGGCGGGTGCTCCGCCCAGTCGATGCGCGGATCCAGGCCCGCCGGGCGCGCGGCGCGTTCGACCGCGCACATCCGCACCGGCCGCCCGTCGGGCAACCGGCCCCCGGGAAGTGCCCCCAGCACCGCCGTCAGCAGTTCCCCGCGCCCGGCGCCCACGTCCACCAGCGTGATTTCCGGGGCCGCGGGCAGGGACGCGGCCGTCTCGGTCAGCAGCCGGGCCACCGCCGAGGCGTACAGCGGCGAGGCATGGACCGAGGTGCGGAAGTGCCCCGCCGGGCCCTCCGGCCGCCGGTAGAAGCCTCCGGGCCCGTACAGGGCGGTCTCCATGGCCTCCCGCCAGGTCCTCCAGCCCTCCGGCCGGTGCCCGGCCGCGGCCGGGTCGTCTGGCTTGTCGTCGGTTGCCTCATACGTCACGAGTGTCAGTGTCCACCTTGCGGAGTAGGTACCGGCGGACCGGATCGACCCTCCGGTTGACTCCTGCACCTTTCCGCTTTCCCTACGCTGGGTTACGTGCAGCGCCTCTATGACTTCATCCGCAGACACCCGACGGGCGTCGACAGCTTCTGGGCCGTCGTCCTCTTCGGGTTCTCGATGCTGTGGGTCGTCCAGGACACGGTCGGCAACCAGCCCCGCCCGGTGGCGGCCGTTCTCGTCCTCCTGCTCTGCCTGAGCATCGCGCTGCGCCGCCGTGCACCCGAGAAGATGCTCCTGCTCGTGGCCGCCGTCGGCGTGACCCAGCTCGTGCTGGACATCGAGGCCAACGTGGCGGACTTCGCCATGCTCGTGATCATCTACACGGTCGCGGCTCATGAGGGCTCACGCTGGGCCTCCCGTCTCGCCCTCGCCGGCGGGCTGGCAGCCGCACCGCTCAGCCAGATCCGCTGGCCGGACGGGGACATGGGGGTCGGCCAGCGGGTATTCGTCACGATCGTGATGAGCGTGCCCTTCGCACTCGCCTGGGTCCTCGGCGACTCCCTGCGCACCCGCCGTGCCTACTTCGCCCAGCTCGAGGAGCGGGCGGCGCGGCTCGAAAGGGAGCGCGCGGCCCAGTCCAAGGTCGCCGTCGCCGCCGAGCGCGCCCGGATCGCCCGCGAGCTCCACGACGTCGTCGCCCACAACGTCTCGGTGATGGTGGTGCAGGCCGACGGCGCCGCCTACGTCCTGGACACCGCGCCCGACCAGGCCCGGCAGGCGCTGGAGACGATCTCCGGCACCGGCCGCCAGGCGCTCGCCGAGATGCGCCGGCTGCTGGGAGTGCTGCGCACCTCGGACGCCCCGGAGAGCGGGGAGTACGTGCCGCAGCCGGACGTCCAGCAGATCGAGGACCTGGTCGAGCAGGTGCGCAGGGCCGGCCTCGAGGTCGACTTCAAGATCGAGGGAACCCCGCGCCCCCTGCCGAGCGGCGTGGAGCTCACGGCGTACCGCATCGTGCAGGAAGCCCTCACCAACACACGCAAGCACGGCGGCCCGGATGTCGGGGCGAGCGTGCGGCTCGTGTACTTCGACGACGGACTCGGCCTGCTCGTCGAGGACGACGGCAGGGGCGCTGCCCACGAGATGTACGAGGACGGGGGCGCGGACGGCAAGGGCCATGGTCTGATCGGTATGCGCGAGCGTGTCGGTATGGTCGGCGGCACGCTGGACGCCGGGCCGCGGCCGGGGGGCGGGTTCCGGATCAGCGCCCTGCTCCCGCTCAAGCCCGCTCACTAGCCCGGCCCGCTCACCACCTCAAGCCCGCTCACCGGCTCCACAGGCTCAACCCGCCACGAGGCAAGGACTCACCAGATGACGATCCGCGTGATGCTCGTCGACGACCAGGTACTGCTGCGTACCGGCTTCCGCATGGTGCTGGCCGCGCAGGCCGACATGGAGGTCGTGGCGGAGGCCGGCGACGGGGCCGAGGCGATCGACCTGCTGCGCACCACCGAGGTGGACGTGGTGCTGATGGACGTCCGGATGCCGAGGGTCGACGGAGTCGAGGCCACCCGGCGCATCTGCGCGGAGCCGAACGCTCCGAAGGTGCTCATCCTGACCACCTTCGACCTGGACGAGTACGCCTTCTCCGGGCTGAAGGCGGGCGCCAGCGGCTTCATGCTGAAGGATGTGCCGCCGGCCGAACTGCTCGCCGCCATCCGGTCCGTGCACAGCGGTGACGCGGTCGTCGCCCCGTCGACCACCCGGAGGCTGCTCGACCGCTTCTCGCCGATGCTGCCGTCCCTCGGCGAGCCGCCCCAGCACAAGGAGGTCGGCAAGCTCACCGACCGCGAGCGCGAGGTCATGCTGCTCGTCGCGCAGGGCCTTTCGAACGGCGAGATCGCCGGCCGGCTGGTGCTGTCCGAGGCCACGGTCAAGACGCACGTGGGCCGCATCCTCACCAAGCTGGGCCTCCGGGACCGGGTACAGGTGGTGGTGCTCGCCTACGAGTCGGGCATGGTGCGGGCGGGCGGCGGCGCCGGGGCCTGACCCGTGCTGCTGTGGATCAACGGGCTGCTGTGGATCAACGGTCCGTTCGGGGGCGGAAGGACGCAGACCGCGTACGAACCGGCCCGCGGGTCAGCGCAGGACCGTCTCCAGGAAGTCGCTGCCGAGCCGGGCCACCACCGGGACGTTCAGCTGGTGCAGCACATACCGGCCCCTGCGGCGCGTGGTCACCAGGCCCGCCTTCTTCAGGAGCGACAGATGGCGTGACACCTCGGGCGCCGTGATGCCGTGCGCATCGGCCAGCTCGCCCGTGCTGTACGCGGAGCGGGCGAGGTTCCGGCACAGCCGCATCCGCATCGGGTGGGCCAGCGCCTCCATCCGGAGCCCCAGCATCTCGACGGAGGCCGGACCGGGAAGTTCCGGCGCCCCGACGGGGTAGTGGATGACAGGGCGCCAGCCCGGGGCGTGCAGCACCATCAGATGAGGCCAGCCGAAGCTGGACGGCACGAGCGACAGCCCGGCTCCGACCTTCGGATCGACGGCGGTCGTCCGGCCCTCGACGAGCTTGTCCACCGCGATCCTGCCCGCCGTGTCGTCCAGCGAGAGCGCGGGGGAGACGGCGCGCAGCGCCTCCGCGAGACCCCTGCGGCGCAGCAGCTCCGTCTTGTGCCGGGCGTCGGCGGCGAGCTGGAGACGCACCCGCTGCCAGGTCTCGGCGAAGAACGCCCGGTCGCAGTCCTCCAGCAGCCGGCGCACCCAGGAACGTACGGAGGCCGGATCGTCCAGCATCCGGCGGGCGAACGCCAGCTGCTTCGGGCCGCGGGCCGCCACGAGTTCCAGGGCGCGGTGGGCGTCGAAGGGCCCCTGGGTGTCATAGGTCCGGGAGCAGCTGAGCTCCAGTACGGCGTCGATGAAACGCTCGTCGGGGAGCCGGTCGAGCATGTCCAGTTCTTCGGCGAGGGTCGCGCCGGTGCTTCCGTCGTGACCGGGCAGACCGGCGAACGGCGTGAAGACGTCGGAGAACGTGGTGCTCCAGAGGAAGTCCGCCTCGTGCAGCCGGTCGGCCAGGTCCGGCTTCAGTCCGGCCGCGGTGGCCGTCGCCCAGCCGTGCAGCCCCGGATGGTGCCCGGGCTCGGCGAGCGCGTGCAGGGCCACCCCCAGCTCGGCCAGGGGCGAGATGGCGAACACGATCCGCTCGGGCGGCAGGCCTGCGATGTCGATGGAGACGCTCACGCCCCCTATGGTGCGGGGTCACCCTGCCGGGCCGCCGCCCCATTTGACGCCGCCCGTCAATCGGGGCACGTGCGGCGCTCATCCGGCTGCGTCGCCGTGGGGCCCTGCTCCTTCCGGCGGGACGACGGCGTTCCCGTCGGGGATGTCCCGGTCCCGGGGCCCCGCCGCGACCTGTCGGACGAACCCGGTGAAGTCCGCCAGCGCAGCCCGCACGTCCTCGGCCGTCCACGACAGCCCAGGTGAGGCCACGGTCACCTCCGTCGCCGAGACCCCCGGCGGCCCGCCGGGCCCGGGCGCGAACCAGCGCCCGAAGAGGGTCACTCCCGTCTGCTCGGCCTGGCGCAGCGACGCCTCGTCCAGCACGTCCGGCTCGTGCGGCAGCCAGACCTGGAACTGGTGGGTCTGCGGCGGGTCCGGGTGGATACGGAACCAGCCGATGTCCCCCGCCTCCCGCAGTCCGTCCGCCAGCGCCCCCGCCACGGTCTTCGCATGCGCCACGTACGAGGGCAGCCGCGGCAGCTCCCGCTCCAGGCCGAGCAGCGCGGCCAGCGCCGCCGGGTACTGCTGGTACGGCTGTCCGCCGTAGCGGTGCCGCCAGGTCCGGGCCTCGTCCACCAGGGTCTCGGAACCGGCCAGAACGGCACCGGAATGCCCGTTCAGGGACTTGTAGAAGGACACGTACACGCTGTCCGCGAGCCCGGCGATCTCGTCCAGGCCCCGTCCGAAGTGAGGGGTGCACTCCCACAGCCGTGCGCCGTCGAAGTGCACCACCGCGTCTCTTTCGCGCGCCGCGTCCACCAGGTCCACCAGCTCGTCCCACGACGGCAGCACGAAACCGGCGTCGCGCAGCGGCAGTTCCAGCATCAGTGTGCCGAACGGCTCGTCCAGGTCCCGTACCTCGTCCGCCGTGGGCAGCCGGGGCGACCGCGTCGGATGGACGGTGCGCAGCCCGCTCACCGCTGTGAGCGCGCCCCTTTCGTGCACCTCGGGGTGGGCGAGCGGATGCAGGGCGACCGTGTGGTTCCCCGTGCGCCCCGCCCAGCATCTGAGGGCCACCTGCTGGGCCATCGTCCCGGTCGGGAAGAACGCCGCGGCCGGGAAGCCGAGCAGCGCCGCCACCCGGCGCTCCAGCTCCGCGACGACCCCGTCGCCGAACGCGTCGGCCCCCTCGTCCAGGTCGTACACCGCGCCCGCGTCGGCGGCCAGGGCCGCGAGCCGCTCGCCGATCCGGTACTGCGACGGGTGGTGCCACAGCACCCGCTTGGATGCGCGCCAGGCGGCGACCCTGCGCCGGGCCTCGTCCCGCTCGTTCCGCGCCGTGTCCGACGTCATCAGGTCAGCAACTCCCTGTCGCACTCGTCTGCCTTCCGCTCGCCGCGGACGCGACTGCGCCGGTCCGGCGGTCGCTGCCGACCTGTACGACCCGGCGTGCACGACCCGACCCCCACGACCCGACCCGCACGGCCCCGCACGACCCGGCGCGCACCGCCTGGCGTGCGTCCAGCCCGCTTGCCGTGCTGTGATCGTGGCAGGTCCGCGCGTGGGGTTCCACAGCCTGTGGACAACCGGAAAGCCTGCCGGAGCGCTGGCGTAGCATGACGAGGAATCGTCCGGTACCCCCCGCGGACTGGAACGGAAGGCCGTCGCCGCGTGAACGCACCACCACCGTCAGCATCCCTGCCGGCATCCGAGCCCGTCGATCCCAAGGACCGGCCGGCCCGGCTCACCGTGGGCGTCGTGGGGGCCGGCCGCGTCGGGCCCGCCCTCGCCGCGTCTCTCCGGCTGGCGGGCCACCGCCCCGTGGCCGTCTCCGGAGTGTCGGACGTATCGAGGCGCCGCGCCGCGGCGCTGCTTCCCGACGTGCCGGTGGTGACGCCCGAAGAGGTGCTGGCCCGCGCCGAGCTGGTGCTGCTCACCGTTCCCGACGACGCCCTGCCCGGGCTGGTCGAGGGCCTCGCCGAGACCGGCGCCGTGCGCCCGGGACAGCTTCTCGTTCACACGTCCGGGCGTTACGGTACGGCCGTCCTCGACCCCGCCCGCCGGGCCGGTGCCCTGCCCCTCGCGCTGCACCCCGCGATGACGTTCACGGGGACGAGCGTCGACGTCCAGCGGCTGGCCGGATGCTCCTTCGGCGTCACCGCCCCCGACGAGCTGCGGCTCGCCGCGGAGGCGCTGGTCATCGAGATGGGCGGCGAGCCGGAGTGGATCCAGGAGGACGCCCGCCCGCTCTACCACGCGGCCCTCGCGCTCGGCGCGAACCATCTGGTCACCCTCGTCGCCCAGTCCATGGAGCTGCTGCGCACCGCCGGCGTCGGTGCCCCCGACCGCATGCTGGGCCCGCTCCTCGGCGCCGCGCTGGACAACGCCCTGCGTTCGGGCGATGCCGCGCTCACCGGCCCGGTGGCCCGCGGCGACGCGGGCACGGTGGCCGCGCACGTCGCCGAACTGCGCAAGCACGCACCCGGGACCGTCGCCGGGTATCTGGCCATGGCCCGTACGACAGCGGACCGCGCCCTCGCGCACGGACTGCTCAAGCCCGAGCTCGCCGAGGACCTGCTGGGCGTGCTCGCCGAGGGAGACAACGGATGAGCCCGATGAGCCAGGACGCGAGCCGGGACACCCGTCCCGACGCGGATCGCGGTGCGGAGCGGGGCGGCCCGGACGCGTACGGCGGCAACGGCCGTGACCCGCACCGCGAGGCGAAGGACGGGGCGCACGGCGACACGAGGGATGGGTCTCACTCCGGGATGCGCGGAGACACCGGCCGTGGCTTCGGGACGCTGCACAGCCGCGCGGAGCTGGACCGCGCCCTGGACCGTACCGGGCCCCACGGCCGCATCGCCGTCGTCATGACCATGGGCGCCCTGCACGAAGGCCATGCCACCCTCGTCCGCACGGCGCGCTCCCATGTCGGCCCCGACGGCTTCGTCGTCGTCACCGTCTTCGTCAACCCGCTCCAGTTCGGCCCCGGCGAGGACCTCGACCGCTACCCCCGCACTCTCGACGCCGATCTGAAGACGGCACAGGAAGCCGGTGCGGACGCGGTGTTCGCCCCGTCCGCCGACGAGGTCTACCCCGGCGGCCGGCCGCATGTCGGCATCACGGCGGGCCCGATGAGCGAGCTCCTCGAAGGCGCGAGCCGTCCCGGGCACTTCGACGGTGTGCTCACGGTCGTCGCGAAGCTCCTCCATCTCACCGGGCCGGACGTGGCCTTCTTCGGCCAGAAGGACGCCCAGCAGCTGGCACTGATCCGCCGGATGACACACGATCTGAACTTCCCGGTCGAGATCGTCGGCGTACCGACCGTCCGGGAGCAGGACGGCCTCGCGCTGTCCAGCCGCAACCGCTATCTCTCCCCCGACGAGCGCAGGACCGCGCTCGCCCTGTCCCGGGCCCTGTTCGCGGCCCGCGACCGGCTGGCCGCACAGCAGGCGCTGCGGGCCCGCGCCGAGTCGGCACCGGCACCGTCGGCGCGCGCCGCCGCGCTCTCGGCGCTCGGGGAGGCCCGCGCCGCGGCCGACGCCCACGCCGTGGCGGCGGCCCAGCCCGGCGGTGGAGCGGACGCCGTGCGCGCGGCCGCCCGTGGGGTGCTGGACGACGCGGCCAAGGCGGTGCCGCCGCTCGATCTGGACTATCTGGCGCTGGTGAACCCGGCCGACTTCACCGAGGTCCCGGACGGGTACGAGGGCGAAGCGATCATGGCGGTCGCCGCACGGGTCGGTACCACGAGGCTGATCGACAACATCCCCCTGACCTTCGGAGTGTCCGCATGACGCAGACCGCGACCGGATCCGGGCCCGTCGGCGGCCCCGGCACCGGGATACGGCTCGACGCCCCCGCCCCCGGCTGGGCCATCGACGCCGACGTCGTGGTGGTCGGCTCCGGGGTCGCCGGCCTGACCTGCGCGCTGCGCTGCACTGCCGAGGGCCTGCGTACCGTCGTGGTCACCAAGGCCCTCCTCGACGACGGCTCCACGCGCTGGGCCCAGGGCGGTATCGCGGCGGCGCTCGGTGAGGGTGACAGCCCCGAACAGCATCTGGACGACACACTCGTCGCCGGAGCCGGGCTGTGCGACGAGACGGCCGTACGCACCCTGGTCACCGAAGGCCCGGACGCCGTGCGGCGGCTGATCGCCACCGGCGCCCGCTTCGACACCGGGGCGGACGGCGGCATCGCGCTCACCCGCGAAGGCGGTCACCACCGGCGGCGCATCGCCCACGCGGGAGGCGACGCGACCGGCGCGGAGATCTCGCGGGCGCTGGTCGCGGCGATACGCGAGCGGGCCGTACGCATCATCGAGCACGCGCTCGTCCTCGACCTGCTGACCGATGACGAGGGCCGTACGGCCGGCGTCACCCTCCATGTGATGGGCGAGGGCCAGCACGACGGCGTCGGAGCCGTCCACGCACCCGCCGTGGTGCTGGCGACCGGGGGCATGGGCCAGATCTTCTCGGCCACCACCAATCCGCCGGTCTCCACGGGCGACGGTGTGGCGCTCGCCCTGCGCGCCGGCGCCGAGGTGAGCGATCTGGAGTTCGTCCAGTTCCACCCGACGGTGCTGTTCCTCGGCACGGACTCGGAGGGCCAGCAGCCGCTGGTGTCCGAGGCGGTACGCGGCGAGGGCGCCCATCTCGTCGACGCGTCCGGCACCCGCTTCATGGTCGGTCAGCACGAGCTGGCCGAGCTCGCCCCCCGCGACATCGTCGCCAAGGGCATCATGCGCCGGATGCGGGAGCAGGGCGCCGACCACATGTTCCTCGACGCCCGTCACTTCGGCGCCGAGATGTGGGAGAACCGTTTCCCGACCATCCTCGCGGCCTGCCGTGCCCACGGGATCGACCCGGTCACCGAGCCGATCCCGGTCGCACCCGCCGCCCACTACGCCTCCGGCGGCGTCCGCACCGATCTGCGGGGCCGCACCACCGTCCCGGGGCTGTACGCCTGCGGAGAGGTGGCCTGCACGGGCGTCCACGGCGCCAACCGCCTGGCGTCCAACTCCCTGCTCGAAGGCCTGGTCTTCGCCGAGCGCATCGCCGCGGCCGTCGCGCACGGCCCGGCCCCCGCGGCAGCGGGGCAGCCGGCACCGGCGCCCGCCGTCCCGGATGCCGCAGGGTCGGAGCCCGCATCGGACCCCGTGCCGCTGCTCGCCCCCGAGGCGCGGCACGAGATCCAGCGGATCATGACCCGGGGCGCCGGGGTGCTGAGGTCCGCCGAGAGCCTCGACAAGGCGGCGCAGGCACTGGAGGCGCTGTACGTGTCGGCCCGGAACGATGCCGGGACGAACGGCGAAGCCGCCGGAGCGCGGGCCGCCGAGCCGGACGGGCCCGCCGGGGCGGACGCCGCAGCGGGGGCGGATGAGACGGGCAGGTCGGCCAAGGCCGCCGAACCGGGCGTGGAGTCCTGGGAGGCCAGCAATCTGCTGCTGGTGTCCCGTGTGCTCGTCGCCGCCGCTCGCGAGCGTGCGGAGACCCGCGGCTGCCACTGGCGCGAGGACCATCCCGACCGCGACGACACCCACGAGCGCCGCCATATCGTCGTACGGCTCACCCCCGACCGCCGTCTTGTGGTGAGCCGAACTCCCACCGAGTCGTTTACCCCCGTGATCCCCTCCACCCCCCATGCACCCAGGGAGCCGCAACCGTGAGCACGCCCGAAGAACGTCCCGAGCCCGTGGACGTACCGCTGATCCAGATCGGCGCACCCTCGCCCGCGGCCGACGCGGTGACGGGCTGCGGCGACGACTGCGGCTGTGCCGACGAGGTGTACGAGTGCGGACTGGACCCCGCGCTCGCCCAGCTGCTGGCCGACGCGGGGCTGGACCCCGTCCAGGTCGAGGACATCGCGCACCTCGCGATCGAGGAGGACCTGGACGGCGGCGTCGACGTCACGACGGTCGCCACCGTCCCCGAGGACGCCGTCGCCACCGGCGACTTCACCGCACGCGAGGCGGGCGTCGTCGCGGGCCTCCGGATCGCCGAGGCCGTCCTGTCCATCGTCTGCACCGACGAGTTCGAGGTCGAACGGCACGTCGAGGACGGCGACCGGGTCGAGGCGGGCCAGAAGCTGCTGTCCGTCACCTCCCGCACCCGCGATCTGCTCACCGGCGAGCGCAGCGCGCTGAACATCCTGTGCCGCCTCTCCGGCATCGCCACCGCCACCCGCGCCTGGGCCGATCTCCTCGAGGGTACGAGCGCGCGGGTGCGCGACACCCGCAAGACGACCCCCGGCCTGCGCGCCCTGGAGAAGTACGCCGTGCGCTGCGGCGGCGGCGTCAACCACCGCATGTCCCTCTCGGACGCCGCCCTGGTGAAGGACAACCACGTCGTCGCCGCGGGCGGAGTCGCCCAGGCCTTCAAGGCCGTGCGGGAGACGATGGCCGCGATGGGCACCCCCGATCTCGCCATCGAGGTCGAGGTCGACACGCTCCACCAGGTCCGCGAGGCCCTGGACGCGGGCGCCGACCTGATCCTGCTCGACAACTTCACCCCGGCCGAGACCGAGGAGGCCGTCGCCCTCGTCAAGGGCCGGGCGGTCCTGGAGTCGTCCGGCAGGCTCGCCCTCGCCAACGCCCGCGCCTATGCCGAGACGGGCGTCGACTACCTGGCCGTCGGGGCGCTCACCCACTCCTCGGCGATCCTCGACATCGGCCTGGACCTCCGAGAGGCCGGGAACTGATGCTGCTCACCATCGACGTCGGCAACACCCACACCGTCCTCGGCCTCTTCGACGGCGAGGACATCGTGGAGCACTGGCGTGTTTCCACCGACCCGCGCCGCACCGCGGACGAGCTCGCGGTGCTCCTCAACGGTCTGATGGGTATGCACCCGCTGCTCGGCGAGGAGCTCGGCGACGGCATCGAGGGCATCGCGATCTGCGCCACCGTCCCCTCGGTGCTGCACGAGCTGCGCGAGGTCACCCGCCGCTACTACGGCGACGTCCCCGCGGTCCTCGTCGAGCCCGGCGTCAAGACGGGCGTGCCGATCCTCATGGACAACCCCAAGGAGGTCGGCGCGGACCGCATCATCAACGCGGTCGCGGCCGTCGAGCTCTACGGCGGCCCGGCGATCGTCGTCGACTTCGGCACGGCCACGACCTTCGACGCCGTCAGCGCCCGCGGTGAGTACGCGGGCGGGGTCATCGCCCCCGGCATCGAGATCTCGGTCGAGGCGCTCGGCGTCAAGGGCGCCCAGTTGCGCAAGATCGAGCTGGCCCGTCCGCGCAGCGTGATCGGCAAGAACACGGTCGAGGCCATGCAGGCCGGCATCGTGTACGGCTTCGCGGGCCAGGTGGACGGTGTGGTCCAGCGTATGAAGCGGGAGCTGACCGACGACCCGGACGACGTGACCGTGATCGCCACCGGCGGCCTGGCGCCGATGGTGCTGGGCGAGGCCTCTCTGATCGACGAGCACGAGCCCTGGCTGACGCTGATCGGGCTGCGGCTCGTGTACGAGCGGAACATCTCCCGTACGTGAGCCCTCAGGGCCGCTGAGGGCCCCTGTGGGGCCGCTGTGATCCCCGGGAAGGTCAACTCCGACCTCTCCGGTGCCCCTGCTGCCGTGCGCGGCGCTACGGCCCGGAGGGGCCCTGCACCAGCACGCCGCGCCGTAGATGCGCGCTAAACGAATTTTGTCCGATTAGCGCGTATCGTCGGCCCATGCCCACGCCATACGGATCCCGCGGCGGCATGGCGTTCAGTGCAGACGAGCTGCGTGTGCTCCGACGCGCCCTCGCCGTCGCCCTCCATCCCGCCCAGCCCCGCGAGGACATCGTCCAGGACTGTCTGCGGCTCGCCGAATCCGTGGACGAGGCCGTACGCGAGGCCGGCCGGCAGCGCGCGTTCCTCCTCGCCGACCTCGCCCGCTACCGCGAAGCCCTCCCCGGTTCGGCAGGGGGTTATCTGGAACTGCTCCAGGAGGCCCTGGCCGCCGGGTACGAACCCGGCCCCGAAGACCTCGCGGCGCTGCGCGCCCTCCCGCGGTGCACGGCGGCGACGGCCTTGCTCGAGCGCTGCAGGGACCTCGCGGAACGGTCGGTACGCGCCCGGCTCGCCGCCCGTGCACCGGCCGGGTCCTCCCGGGCCGCGTCGGGCGGCCCGTCCCCATCCGCCATGTGCGGGCCGCCGGTCTTCCCCGGCGCCTCCCGCGCCCGGCTGCACGCGCTCCCCGGGGGGAGGGAGTCCGGCGGCAAAGAGGAGCCCCGCCCGGCGGCCCCGAAACCCGCCCCGTCCCCCGCCCCGAGGCCGGACCGGCCCATCCCCACGCCCGGTGAGGTCTTCCCGCCGCGCCGCAAACCCGCACCGCCCCCGTCGAAGGAGCGGGCCGCCGGATAGCTACTCTGGGGCCATGGAATACGTATCCGCGCTCCTGCCCCCCTTCGTGATGGCCTGCTTCTTCATCGGGCTCGTCGTGACGATCGTCAAGAGCCAGGGCGGTCCCAACAAGGCCAAGGAAGACGCCGCGGTGGACGCGGCGCTGGCCCGTGTGGAGGCTGCCGGCCCCGGCGCGGTGGACCGCCCGACCGGAGCCTGACACCGGACGGGCCCCGGACCGGGCGTTGTTCCCCGCCCTGCTCGGCGACGCCCCGCGCGACCGCTCGCGAGGCCGTTCACGCAGTACCCGGTGCCGCGTACGCAAAGGACGTACGGTCGTCTACGGCCGTACGTCCTTTTTCGTGGGCAAAGTACGTCAATAGCCATCCATTCCGACATCTCCCACTATGGTGGCGATGTGCCCCGTCAATTGGGAGAGCTCGAAGACGCCGTCATGACGCGCATCTGGCAATGGAACCGCCCGGTGACGGTCCGGGAAGTCCTGGAAGATCTGCAGCAGGAACGGTCCATCGCCTACACCACCGTCATGACCGTAATGGACAATCTCCATCAGAAGGGCTGGGTGCGCAGGGAAGTCGAAGGGCGCGCCTATCGATATACCGCTGTCTCGACGCGTGCCGCCTACTCGGCCGCACTGATGAACGAAGCCTGGTCGAAGAGCGACAACCCCGCCGCCGCTCTTGTCGCGTTCTTCGGCATGATGTCGCCGGAGCAGCGCGAGGCGCTCGAGGACGCGATCCGGATCGTTCAGCCCCGTATCGCGGAAGCCGGAGCCGAAGCGACCCCTGAGCGCGCACCGGAAGAGCCCCGCACGGCCTCGCCGGAACCCGCTCGCGACGAAGACCTCGAGGCCGGGGGCGAAGCGGGTGGAGCGGGGCGATAGCGTCCGGCCATGTCCTCAGCGCATCCGCTTCCCAATGCCCCAGCAAATGCCGTCACCGTCAGGCGGGCCAGGACGGGCGATGTGCCCGCCGTGCGCAGGCTCGTCGACCCCTACGTGAGCGAAGGCATCCTGCTCGACAAAGCAACGGTGACGCTTTACGAAGACATCCAGGAGTTCTGGGTGGCGGAACGGGACACCGACGCCAGGGTCGTGGGGTGCGGGGCTCTGCACGTGATGTGGGAGGACCTCGCCGAAGTGCGCACTCTGGCGGTGGATCCCGAGTCCAAAGGCGCGGGCGTCGGGCATCGTGTGCTGGACCAGCTGCTGCACACCGCCCGCTGGCTGGGAGTGCGCCGGGTATTCTGCCTCACCTTCGAAGTCGACTTCTTCACCAAGCACGGCTTCGTCGAGATCGGTGAGACACCGGTTGACGGAGATGTCTACAGCGAGCTGCTGCGTTCCTATGACGAGGGCGTCGCCGAGTTCCTCGGTCTCGAACGAGTGAAGCCGAACACCTTGGGCAACAGCCGGATGCTTCTGCATCTGTGATCGAACCGGTTCGGAAGGTGTACGGAACGGACGCCCGGAACCCCGGACGGGAACCGATGGGAACCCCGGACGGAGTCCTATGTCCGAATCGCGCACGTTTCCCGCGTTCTCGAGGTTCTGAACCTCTGCCAGGGGTTTGTGTTTTTCAGGGAAAAGCGGTTTCCTTTCCGCGTACTGCATTTTCGATGAAAGGAAATCCGGTGGCACAGAAGGTTCAGGTCCTTCTTGTCGATGACCTCGACGGTGGCGAGGCGGACGAGACCGTGACGTTCGCGCTGGACGGAAAGACCTACGAGATCGACCTCACCACCGCCAACGCCGACAAGCTCCGCGGCCTGCTCGAGCCGTTCACCAAGGGTGGCCGGAAGACCGGTGGCCGTGCCGCGACCGGTCGTGGCAAGGGCCGTGTCGCCGCGACGGGCAACAAGGACACCGCGGAGATCCGCAAGTGGGCCAAGGAGAACGGCTACAGCGTGAACGACCGCGGTCGTGTCCCGGCGGAGATCCGCGAGGCCTACGAGAAGGCCAACGGCTGAGCATTCCTCCTGCTGCTCGCCGGCCCCGCCGTGCGCAGCAGCCGGGCGCGGTGGCATGCGGTGGCCGCCGCGTCCACGAGCCGCACGAGGTCGGGGCTGCCCCCGGGAGCGGCGCAGCGGCCGACGGGGGCCAGTGCCGGAAGTGACGGCTCGACCTCCCGCCCTGGTTCGGGGGGCCGCAGCCAGTCAGCGGCCCCCTGTGGGGCGCCATGCCACTGCTGGGCGCCGGTGTCCACCTGCCGCGGGCCGGGGGAGCCCGGGGAGGACGCCGCACCCCTGACGGCGCGGGACGGTACGGGCGCGGCGATCCGTCCACCGCTGCCGAAGGCGGTCAGATCGAGACCGATCCCGCCCCACTCCAGCCACTCGAGCAGTCCGGGCAGCTCGTCGGCGCCGCCCGCGGCCACCAGCAGCCGCATACGCCTCCCCGCGAGAGCGACGGGACCCGTCCGGCCGAACCGCGCCAGCAGGAGGAACCCGGCATCGGCCGGTACCTCCAGCACGTCGAAGCGCAGCCCGGTCAGCAGCTGCACGGGCGGGCCCTCGGCCGTCGCCCACCCCAGCTCGTGCTCGTACCACCGCGCGACGCCGTCGTCGAGCGGCATCGCGAGCGGCGCACGGAGCGGAAACGGGACGCTGACGGCCATGTCCGGGGAACCTTCCCCACCCTTCATTGGTTACGCATGGTGGGCGCATCGGCACCGGGTGTCGCCGGGAAGGGGAATGGCGGGCTGTTCGGGGGCGCAAGGATGTTCGCCCATAGCTGAGGGAACCGGCGTGCGCCGCATGGAGTGTCACTGCTTGCGGGTAAGACATCCCTAGTGGGGACGGACGACACGCAGGCTTCGCAGTCTCACGTTCGCCATCGGCGTACAGGCGGCGGGGGTAATGGCTTGGCCTGCGGGAACATCGTCTCGCACCATCGGGTTGGAGCAATTGTCGGCGTTCGAGGCAGGAGGCCAGCGACGGGTGTCGGCAGTTGGAATGAGCGGTCCCCGCTTGCGGGACTAAGCTGCGGAAGGACAGGGAGGGGATCGACCCCTAACTGACTGACCGCTCTGAGGAGCGATTAACGATGTTCGAGAGGTTCACCGACCGCGCGCGGCGGGTTGTCGTCCTGGCTCAGGAAGAAGCCCGGATGCTCAACCACAACTACATCGGCACCGAGCACATCCTCCTGGGCCTTATCCACGAGGGTGAGGGTGTCGCCGCTAAGGCCCTGGAGAGCCTCGGGATTTCGCTCGAGGCGGTCCGCCAGCAGGTGGAGGAGATCATCGGTCAGGGCCAGCAGGCCCCGTCCGGCCACATTCCCTTCACCCCTCGTGCCAAGAAGGTGCTGGAGCTCTCGCTCCGCGAGGCTCTTCAGCTGGGCCACAACTACATCGGCACGGAGCACATCCTGCTCGGCCTTATCCGCGAGGGCGAGGGCGTCGCCGCCCAGGTCCTCGTGAAGCTCGGTGCCGATCTGAACCGGGTGCGGCAGCAGGTCATCCAGCTGCTCTCCGGTTACCAGGGCAAGGAGGCCGCCACGGCAGGCGGCCCGGCCGAGGGCACGCCTTCGACCTCCCTCGTCCTCGACCAGTTCGGCCGGAACCTCACCCAGGCCGCTCGTGAGTCCAAGCTCGACCCGGTCATCGGGCGCGAGAAGGAGATCGAGCGGGTCATGCAGGTGCTGTCCCGCCGTACCAAGAACAACCCGGTGCTCATCGGCGAGCCCGGCGTCGGCAAGACGGCGGTCGTCGAGGGCCTGGCGCAGGCCATCGTCAAGGGCGAGGTGCCCGAGACCCTCAAGGACAAGCACCTCTACACCCTGGACCTCGGCGCGCTGGTCGCCGGCTCCCGCTACCGCGGTGACTTCGAGGAGCGCCTGAAGAAGGTTCTCAAGGAGATCCGCACCCGCGGCGACATCATCCTGTTCATCGACGAGCTCCACACCCTCGTGGGTGCGGGTGCCGCCGAGGGTGCGATCGACGCCGCCAGCATCCTCAAGCCGATGCTGGCCCGCGGTGAGCTGCAGACCATCGGTGCCACGACGCTCGACGAGTACCGCAAGCACCTGGAGAAGGACGCGGCCCTGGAGCGCCGCTTCCAGCCCATCCAGGTCGCGGAGCCGTCGCTGCCGCACACCATCGAGATCCTCAAGGGCCTGCGCGACCGTTACGAGGCGCACCACCGCGTCTCGATCACGGACGAGGCCCTGGTCCAGGCGGCCACCCTGGCCGACCGGTACATCTCGGACCGCTTCCTGCCGGACAAGGCGATCGACCTGATCGACGAGGCCGGTTCCCGGATGCGCATCCGCCGGATGACCGCTCCGCCGGACCTCCGCGAGTTCGACGAGAAGATCGCGGCCGTCCGCCGGGACAAGGAGTCCGCGATCGACTCCCAGGACTTCGAGAAGGCGGCGTCTCTCCGCGACAAGGAGAAGCAGCTGCTGGCGGCGAAGGCCAAGCGGGAGAAGGAGTGGAAGGCCGGCGACATGGACGTCGTCGCCGAGGTCGACGGCGAGCTGATCGCCGAGGTCCTCGCGACGGCCACCGGCATCCCGGTCTTCAAGCTGACGGAGGAGGAGTCCTCCCGGCTGCTCCGCATGGAGGACGAGCTCCACAAGCGCGTCATCGGTCAGAAGGACGCCATCAAGGCCCTGTCCCAGGCGATCCGGCGTACCCGTGCCGGCCTGAAGGACCCGAAGCGTCCCGGTGGTTCGTTCATCTTCGCCGGCCCGTCCGGTGTCGGTAAGACGGAGCTGTCCAAGACGCTCGCCGAGTTCCTCTTCGGCGACGAGGACGCGCTGATCTCCCTCGACATGTCGGAGTTCAGCGAGAAGCACACGGTGTCCCGTCTCTTCGGTTCCCCGCCCGGATACGTGGGTTACGAAGAGGGCGGCCAGCTCACCGAGAAGGTGCGCCGCAAGCCGTTCTCCGTCGTCCTCTTCGACGAGGTCGAGAAGGCCCACCCCGATATCTTCAACTCCCTTCTCCAGATCCTGGAGGACGGTCGTCTGACCGACTCCCAGGGCCGGGTCGTGGACTTCAAGAACACGGTCATCATCATGACGACCAACCTCGGGACCCGGGACATCTCGAAGGGCTTCAACCTGGGCTTCGCCGCCCAGGGCGACGTCAAGACCGGCTACGAGCGGATGAAGGCGAAGGTCAACGACGAGCTGAAGCAGCACTTCCGGCCGGAGTTCCTCAACCGCGTCGACGACACGGTCGTCTTCCACCAGCTCTCGCAGGAAGACATCATCCAGATCGTCGACCTGATGATCGCCAAGGTGGACGAGCGTCTGAAGGACCGCGACATGGGCATCGAGCTCAGCCAGGAGGCCAAGCTCCTGCTGGCGAAGAAGGGCTACGACCCGGTCCTGGGCGCCCGGCCGCTGCGCCGGACGATCCAGCGCGAGATCGAGGACCTGCTCTCGGAGAAGATCCTCTTCGGCGAGCTGCGCCCCGGTCACATCGTGGTCGTCGACACCGAGGGCGAGGGTGAGGAGAAGAAGTTCACCTTCCGCGGCGAGGAGAAGTCGGCACTGCCGGACGTCCCGCCGATCGAGTCGACGGCGGGTGGCTCCGGGCCGAACCTGTCGAAGGACGCGTAAGCACCGCGCAGACGAATAAGGGGCTGCCCCGGACCTGAGGGTCCGGGGCAGCCCCTTTGCGCTGCGGTCCTCCGCGCCCGCGGACACCTACGCCTCGCTGACGAGCACCTCCACCCGGGGCGGAAAGCCGTCCAGGCCCTGCAAGGCAAAAGGGGCGTGACCGATGACTTGAGCCCGTTCGAGCTGCTTCAGGGCGTGCAGCGGCGACAGATCGACGGGGCGGTCCGGGTGGAAGATGTGGACCACGACGACGTCCTGGGTGGCCCGGAAGAGACGGGGAACCGCCTGCAGGGACGTGTTGCTGCCGCGCAGCTCGAGGTACAGGCCACGGGCGGGTACGACGTTCTCGGCCAGTGCCAGCTGGGAGTCGTCCAGCACGATCTCCTCGACCCAGACTCCGTCCGGCAGGGACAGATCCGTCAGAGCGGCGCAGCGGTCGACCTCGAGACGGGCGATTGTCGTGGCATCCCCGAGACACTGCAGATTCCGCAGCAACCGATTCGAGGAGATCCGGACGACAGCCGGTGAACAGGCGCGCACCGTCTCGGCGATGAGCTCCGCCGGAAGCTCTCCCTGGAAGTGGAGGTCACGGCTCCTGCCCAGGGCGATGAGGGCACGGGCGTGTTCCCTGCTGCGGACTGTGTGCTGGAGGCCGGTGGGATCGAGGACCGCGATGACCTCGTTGGCGTATTGCTCGGTGTCATAGCGGTCCCAGGCCCAGACGAGCTGGGACCGCACCAGCAGCGAGGGATGGGAGGCATAGCGCGCGAGGAAGGGGATCGCGGCGTCGGACGCGATATGCGAGGCCGTGACCACGGTCATCCGGGCCGACTTGGCGTCGGGTACGGCGTCGGGGCCGGGCAGCAGATCGAGGACGAGCGGACCTGCCGCGGCCAGTTCGCGCGCCTCTTCGATCGTGCGGGGCGGAATGACCTCCGCGGTCCGGCTGAACAGAGCCTCGCGGATGCCGGGGGAGACCTCGGTCGCCTGCTCCATCGCCGCCGCCGCCACGACGAGGATCCTCAACTGGGTGGAGCGGTCCGGTGCCGCGTCCGCCGTTTTCATCAACTCCGTGAAGATCTCGGTGCATTCACGCGGGCGGGCATGGGCGACCGCCATGCGGATGACGTCCTCCCACTGGTCGTCGGCCGCGTGCTGGGTGAGCAGGCCGATATGCCAGTCGTCGACGATGGCTTTGGCCGCGAGATAGTCCTGGAAAGTGCGGTGGACGAAGTCCACGGAGTCCGCAGTGGGTTCGCGCAGCAGCCCGCTGCGGTGCAGCAAGTGACGGAAGACGGCCTCCGGTTCGCCGGCGCTCGCCGCGTCCGGGACGGACGGAATCGCTCCGCACACGAGTGATTCGGCACGCGAACGGTCCATTGCCGTGCGGCCGTTGAGGGTGAGCCAGTAGGCAACGCGCTGGATGAGCTGGATCTGGGCGGCCTCGGGAAGGTCGACCCCGGACGGTGCCCGCATGTCCCTTTCCCGGTCGCGGCGATCGAGGAGCATCGACAGCGCGGCCTGGTACAGGGCCTTGCGGCCGCGGGGCAGAAAGCCCCGGCGGTCCCGGTGCAGGGCGCACATCAGGCCGCACATCAGGGGGTTGGTGGCGAGCAGCGCGAGGTCCCGTTTGGTGCGCAAGGCGTTGAGCAGCGGCTGCTCGTGCGCCGTGGCCTCAGGTCCGGCGGCTTGGTGCCAGCGCTGCACGAAGGACGTGACGGCGGCGCGGCTCATGGGGGAGAGGGCGAGTTCGGTGAAACCGTCGGGGGCGAGCCAGTCGTCGCGGACCGCAGAGGGCCGGGAGGTGACCAGCCAGCGGTTGCCGTCGTCGTAGATGGCGAGGAGGTCGCGCAGCCAGCGGCGGGTGCGATCGCGCTCCGTTTCGGGCACCTCGTCGATGCCGTCGATCAGGACGAGCCCGCGCCCGGCGCCGAGCACCCGGTCCGCCCACCCGTCGGGTGCGCCGAGTGGGCAGCCGACGGCGGTGAGGAAGTGCTCGGGGGCGGGGAGCCGCTCGCCGTGCCGGGTGAGAGTGCGCAGAGGGAGTACGAAGGGGATCCGGTCGCGCAGGTAGGACATGCCTGCGTCCAGGTCACGGCCGGTGGTGGAGAGGGCGAGCCACTGGACGAGCGTGGTCTTGCCGGAACCGGCGACTCCGCGCAGCAGGACCTTGTCGTGCCGGGCGAGGGCCTGGTCGGCGGGCTCGGGTGCGGCGGGCTGCTCCGCCACATACGGGACGAGCCCGTCCTCCACCAGGTAATCGTCCACCAGGTAATGGGGGTACCCGTCGGCCCCCCGGCCCGGACTGCGCCCGTCGCCCGTCGCCTCCAGGCTCAGATAAGCCGCGTCCAGCGGCCAGACGTCCGGTGAGTGGTGCAGATCGATGCCGTAGATGGTCAGGCTGCCGTGCTTCTTCGCGACGTACGCGAGATAGCGCCGCTCGAAGCCGGCGTCTCGGCCGTCGGCCCGGGGGCTGCGCAGGATCAGCTCGTCCAGCTTGGCCAGCAGCTCCGCCTGGGTGCGGCTCTGCTCGACCAGCGTGCGGGTGACGAAGGACGAGCGCTGGGTGAAGAACTGCAGGATGTGCAGGCAGGCCCACTCGGTGACCGAGTCGAGATAGAGCGTGGCGTCGGCCGAGAGCCCCGCGGCGGCCCGGACGGCCGGGCCCGCGGTGCGCAGCCGCCGCGCCAGCTCACGATGACCGAGGCGGACGGCCTGGACGTCGTCCATGTCGAGGTCGCCGAGGGCGAGCAGGGTGCGGGCCAGCGACTCCGCGACCGCTTCGGCCTCGTCCCCGGGGAACGGGGGCTCGCCAGGACCCTCCAGGGACCGGCCCACCAGGGTGCCGGCCAGCTTGCGCACGTCCTTCTCGGTCAGGGTCCGCTTCTCGCCGCGGAAGGAGACGAGGCCGGAGAGGCGTATGGGGCGGTCCGTCAGACCCGCGCCTCCGCCTTCCTGCACCAGGAGCTTCCTGAGGACGGGCGCCACCGCGGCTGAAGCCAGCCGGGTGCCGATGAGCGCGGGCTCCACAGACGATCCCCCCGAAGGCCAAAAAGGACATTTACCCCAGGCGGGGCAGGCCGTAAACGCGTGACCCAGGTCGCATCGGCGCCCCGCCGGCCGTGACAAGGCGCACAGGCGTTTATGAGCCTACTAGGGGACTTAGTGGGGGTGTCCCGGCTTTCGGTGAGCCGCGAGGGCGGGTCCGACCGCGATTTCCGGCGAACGGAAACGGACGAATCGGAAAGTCAGGGCGTAAGTGGGTCTTGCCGGGCCTTTACCTGGGGCTAAACCGCCTGCCAGTTGATGAATATCGATGAAACCGGACATTGCGGAGGGTGGAGTCGCGCGACGTCAAGGGTGCCGCTCACAAGGGGGCCTGCCTACGACGGGATGTCGTAGATGGGGGGTTTGAGGTGGATTGCCGGTCCGGGTTACCAAGGTTCGGCACCCGGTGCTCCTGCGCCGGGTCGGTTCATGCCCGATCAGCCCGGAGGTTCTCCCCGCATGTCGAAGCGCAACATCAACCGTCTCCGCCCGTCCCTGCTCCGTACCCGTGGTGCCGTCGTGGCTGCCGGACTCGGCGCCGTGATGGCAGTCGGAGCCGGCTCCGGTGTCGCCGCCGCCGATGCGGGCAAGGCTGCGCCCGCCGCCGTCGACGCGGTGCAGGCGAAGGAGGCCAAGAAGGCCGCGAAGAAGGCCGCGTCCTGGGTCAAGCCGGTGAGCGGCTACACCCTGAGTGCGAGCTTCAACCAGGGTGGCGCCATGTGGTCCCACAAGCACTCCGGCCAGGACTTCGCCGTGCCGATCGGCACCCCGGTCAAGGCCGCGCACTCCGGTGTCGTCGTGAAGGCGGGCGGCTACGGCGGCGGTGACGGTCCCGCGTACGGCAACGCCATCGTCATCAAGCACGCCAATGGCAAGTACTCGCAGTACGCCCACCTGTCGAAGATCGACATCTCCGTCGGCCAGACCGTGAAGACCGGCCAGAGGATCGCCCTCTCCGGCAACACCGGCAACTCGTCCGGCCCGCACCTGCACTTCGAGATCCGTACGACCCCGAACTACGGCTCCGCGCTCAACCCCGCCGGCTTCCTGCGTTCCATGGGCGTCACCATCTGACGCTCAGGACCGGGGCCCGTGGTGGGCCTGTGTCACCAGATCGACGGCGACCTCCAGGACGGCTTCCCGCTTGTCCTCGGGGTCGCCTTCGATGTTCTGCATGAGGAACATCCCGGCGTGCATGGTGAACAGCGCGCTGACGCAGCGCACGCGGTCGGTCATGCCGAGGTCCGGGTCCTGGAGCAGCCCCGACATGGTGATCATGCGCTCCTTGAAGGCCTCGCCGATGCTCAGCTCGCGCACGGTGGCCTGGTTCTCCTGCATGAAGCGGAAGAGCGGCGCGGCCCCGGTGAGCGCCTTCTGGTAGCGGTGCAGGATCTCCGTCTTGGTCTCCAGGGTCCGCGGCTGGTCCTCCGCCCAGGCGATCAGCTCGTCGATCGGGCTGGTCAGATCCTGGAAGAGGCTGATGACGATGTCTTCCTTGGTCTTGAAGTGGTAATACAGCGCAGCCTTCGTGACCTCCAGCTTCTCCGCTATCTCGCGGAGCGAGGTCTTCTCGTAGCCCTGCTCGGCGAAGAGTTCCAGGGCGACGTCCTGAATGCGCTGCCGGGTGTTGCCTCTGGTCATGGACTCTCCTGGGGGCGCGTGGGCACACGCACGGATACTTACTTGACGCCCGGCTAGTGACGGGTCTACCGTCCCTCAGTGTAGTGAACTAGCCGGGCGGCAAGTAAGTGCCCAGGGGGAGTGGATGACGGTGGCAGGACAAAAACCGGTGAAATCGGCGGCGCCGCAGGGGGCGGACGAGGCGCAGCCGCGCAGCGTCCGTGTGGTCCTGCTCGCGCTGATGATCGCCATGCTGCTGGCCATGCTGGACAACATGATCATCGGCACCGCGATGCCGACGATCGTCGGTGAGCTCGGCGGCCTCGAGCATCTGTCCTGGGTCGTCACCGCCTACACCCTCGCCACAGCCGCCTCCACCCCGATCTGGGGCAAGCTCGGTGACATGTACGGCCGCAAGGGCGTCTTCCTCACCTCGATCGTGATCTTCCTGATCGGCTCGGCGCTCAGCGGAATGGCCCAGGACATGGGCCAGCTGATCGGCTTCCGTGCCGTACAGGGCCTGGGCGCGGGCGGCCTGATGGTCGGAGTGATGGCGATCATCGGCGATCTCATACCGCCCCGTGAGCGCGGCAAGTACCAGGGCATGATGGCCGGAGTGATGGCCCTCGCCATGATCGGCGGCCCGCTGGTCGGCGGCGGCATCACCGACCACTGGGGCTGGCGCTGGAGCTTCTACATCAACCTGCCGCTCGGTGCCGTCGCGCTCGCCATGCTCACCATCGTTCTGCACCTGCCGAAGCGCGAGCCCGGCGCCGCCAGGGAGCGCATCGACTATCTGGGCGCGGCCCTGCTCACCGTGGGCATCACCTCGACCGTGCTCGTCACGACCTGGGGCGGCACCGAGTACGACTGGGACTCCGCCGTCATCATGGAGCTCATCGCGATCGGCGTCGCCTCGCTCGTCGGCTTCGTCTTCGTCGAGACCAGGGCCTCGGCGCCGATCATTCCGCTGCACATCTTCCGCAACCGCAACTTCACGCTCATGTCGGTGATCGGCTTCCTGACCGGCTTCGTGATGTTCGGCGCCGTGCTCTTCCTGCCGCTCTACCAGCAGTCCGTGCAGGGTGCGTCCGCGACCAACTCCGGGCTGCTCCTGCTGCCGATGCTGCTGGCGATGATGGTCGTCTCGCTGATCGCGGGCCGGGTCACCACGAACAGCGGCAAGTACAAGATCTTCCCGATCGTCGGCGGCGCGCTGATGGTGGTGGGTCTCTTCCTGCTCGCGCAGATGGACACGGACACCTCCCGCCTCACCTCCGGGCTCTACATGGCCGTCCTCGGCGCGGGCATGGGTTTCCTGATGCAGATCACGATGCTCGTCGCGCAGAACAGCGTCGAGATGAAGGACATGGGCGTCGCGTCGTCCTCCACGACCCTTTTCCGTACGCTCGGTTCCTCCTTCGGCGTCGCGATCATGGGTGCCCTGTTCACCTCGCGGGTGCAGGACGAGATGGCCGCACGCGGCGGCTCGGCCCTCACCCAGCAGTCCGCGCAGCTCGACGCGGCGAGCCTGGCCAAGCTGCCGGAGCAGGTGCGCGAGGCGTACCAGTTCGCGGTGTCGGCGGGCACGCACAACGCGTTCCTGCTCGGCTCGGCGGTCGCCGTGATCGCCTTCCTCGCGGCCTTCTTCGTCAAGGAGGTGCCGCTGAAGGGCGCGGGCCCGGCGAAGCCGGACGCGGAGACCGGCGAGCCGCGCGACCAGGCGGAGATGGCCGCCACCAAGACCGGCTGAACGGCGCGTCCCCGCCACGGCAGGCGGCGGGGACGCGGTACGTCCGCGGCATATCCGATACGACGGCCCCCACCGGGGGCCGTCGTTCGTGTCGCGCCCGTCCTCGGGGCCGCGGACAGTTCTAGGGGAATCCTCCCGGATCAGACCGCATTAGACCGGATCAGGCCGGATCAGCGGTCCACGGCCAAGCGGCCTCGCGGCCGGCCTCGATGAGGCCGACCATCCGGAACGCGGAGTCCGTGAGCCCGCCGAAGGTGTGCCGGTGGGGGCCCGTGGGACCGTGGGCGGGCCGGTACCCCGCCAGGTTCCATGTGTAGACCGGGATGTCGGCCGGAACCGGTTCGGCCGGCCCGCCGGGGTCGTAGGGCGCGGACTGCTCGTCGGTGACGATCAGGACCCGGTCGTGCTCCCGGTAATGGGTCCGCACCGCCTTCGTGGTGTGGGTGCCTCCGAGGCTGTGGAACCGTTTCAGTACCTCGAGCACCGGCTCGCCCGGCTCGAACGGCACCTTCCTGCTGCTCCAGCCGAACTCCACCAGGTCCGCCTGCTCGGCGCGCACGGCCAGCGCGGCGCCGAACACGGCCGCCGCGTCCGCCCGCGTCAGCTTGGACCGCTCGGAGACGGTGTCCCAGAACATGGAGTCGGAGCGGTCCACCAGGATCAGGGTCCGGCCGGGCAGGGACGGTACGTTGGCCAGGGAGTGGCCCAGTGCCCGTTCCAGCGCGGCCGCCCAGCGCTGCGACGGGGCGTGCCGGTGGGCGGCCAGGTAGCGGAAGGGGAACTGCCGGGAACGGGCGACCTCGGAGGCGTCCGAGAGTCGCGCGGCGACCAGGGCCGCGACTTCGTCCGAGACCCCTGCCTCGTCGAAGTTCCGCACGTTCCGCAGGAGCGCCATCGGCGCCATCGTGGGGATCACGGCCTCCCAGACGGCGGCGTCCATCGGTCCGTGGAGCCAGCCCGCCAGGGCCTCCCACGTCATGCCCGCCGCGGCCAGCCGCTCGGAGCCGCCCGGCCCGGTCACCACCGCACGCCGCTCCTCCGCAGCCGACTCCATCAGCGCCCGGTGGGCGGTCAGCAGTCGGTCGGACGCCGGCGGAACCGCCCGCTCCGGATGATGGCGGCGGTCCAGGGCGTACCGGAAGAGCGCGCCCTGCCAGGGCTTGTCCGGGTCGGGGGAGGCGTGCACCAGGTTGAGCACGTCGCCGAAGTGGAAGGCCTTGGACGCGGTGTCGTACTTGAGCAGGGACCGGGACGTGTACAGCCGGCGCACACCGTCGGCGATGCCCCGCTTCACGGGCTGCGGCACATTCCGCCCGTACACCGAGATCCAGTAGGCGAGCAGTTCGCCGGGCTCGTCGGCGCGCTGGAGCACCGAGTCGATCACGGACCGGTTGGACGGGCCTGCGGTGGACCCGGCCTCGAGCCGGGCCCGTACGTACGCTGCGGCGCCCACCAGGGACGCCGTGCGCATGTTGCCCTCGCCGCGGAGCCAGCGCAGCAGGCCGGCCGTCCACACAGGGTCCTGGACAGCGAGTTCACCGACGAGACGGGTGTACCGGTCGTCCCGCTCCTCGCCGCTCTCGTAAAAGGTCCGCTGGGAGACGAAGTTGCCGACCGCGAGGAGGAAGAGTTCCTCGCGCGGCTCCCGGACGAAGGCGGGGCCGCCCTCGTAGGTACGGAAGTCCGGCCCGGCGGGCCTGTGATGGAGCCGTGGTGAGGGCGGGGAGACGGCGGCCGCCGAGACATGCGGGGCCACGAGCATCTCGGACCAGATCTTGGAAACGCGTGGGGTGTAACGAGGCAGCGAATCCCCCGGATTCAAAGGATGGGACGGCCCCGGCCAAAAGGTGCGACGAGGCGAAGACGCCCGCGCCTGCCGAGATCAAAGGGGGCGGCGGCGTCACTTGGTTGTCAGAAGGAAGTAGCCGCAGCCGAGCGCATCGGAGGCGCGGTCGCGATGCCAAGCTACAAGCGCCACCGCGGCGCACACCAACGATTAAAAGGGGGCGGGCCGGCAGGTCAGTCCGCGAGCTGCGGGATCGCGAAGCTGCCGCTGTTCGTCGGAGCGTGCTCCGGAAGCCAGAGCACCGCGATCGCCCCGCTCGTCGCGTCCCCCGGGCCGGCCACCTCGTGGTTCGCATTGCGGAAGGTCAGGCGTGCCCCGAGTACGCGCGCCTGGCCCGCCGCGATGGTCAGTCCCAGCCCGTGACCCTGCCCTGCCCGGTCGCTGGCGCCGGTGCGGAACCGGCTCGGCCCCTCGCGCAACAGCGCCTCGGGGAAGCCGGGTCCGTGGTCCCGTACCCTCACGACCCGGCCCTCGACGGTCACCTCGACCGGAGTCCCGCCGTGCTTGGCGGCGTTGGCCAGCAGATTGCCCAGGATCCGCTCGAGCCGCCGTGGATCGGTGTTGACCCAGGAATCGTGTACCACCCGCACCAGCACCGCCGGGTCCAGCACGCGCACGCGCCGGATCACGAACTCGCCGAGGGCTATCTCCTGCAGCTCGGCCCGTTCCGACGCACCGTCCAGCCGGGCCACCTCCAGTACGTCCTCCACCAGGGTGCGCATGGCCTGCGCCCTGTCCCGCACCAGTTCGGACGGGCGTCCGGGCGGCAGCAGCTCCGCCGCCGTCAGCAGTCCGGTCACCGGAGTGCGCAGCTCATGGGCGATGTCGGCGGTGACACGGCGCTCTGCCTCGAGCCGTGCGTTCAGGGCGTCGGTCAGCGCGTCGACGGCGCGGGCGAGTTCGTCGGTCTCGTCGCGTACGACACCACCGATGGCCTTGCGGACCCGTACCTCCGTGTTCCCCTGGGCGACCTTGCCCGCGGCCGCGGCGGCCTTGCGCAGCCTGCGTGAGAGCTGGCCGCCGATGAGCACACCGAGCGCCGAGCCCGCGAAGACCACCGAGACCGAGCCGGTGATCAGTGCCTGGTCCAGCTTCTTCATGATGTCGGTGCTGCTGGTGGGGAAGCGGTTGTGCAACGACAGCACCTCACCGTTGCCGAGCGGCACGGCCGCCCAGATCTCGGCGGGACCGTTGTGGCCCGCCTGGATGTAGGTGGCCTGGTGGTTGTCCTCGAGCAGGTGCTTCAGCTCGCGTGGCAGGGACGGGTCGTTGAGCTTGGCGCCGCCGAACTTGGGCTCGGTCTTCGGCTTGCTGGTCAAGTAGATCCGCTGGGCGAGCTGCAGGCGGTACATGTTCAGATCGCGGGCGTTGTCGAGCATGGAGACCCGCGCGGAATTGTGCACGACCACGCTCAGCGAGAGTGCGACCAGCGCACTCACACCGGCAATCGCGAGGCTGATCTTCCACCGGACACCGGTGCGCAGGGGGAGGCGCTTCATACGGGGTCCTGTCCTGGTGCGAGTCGTCGTGCGGGCGGCGTTTCGACAGTCGAGACGCCGACGCGGGCGCCTGGGGTTGCCCTCGTCCCGCGAGGGCACCCGGAGCCGCCGCGCGCGGCGAGCCGTCTCATCCCCGGACCTCACGCCTTGAGCTTGTAACCGAAGCCGCGGACCGTCTCGATACGGTCCTGACCGATCTTCGTACGCAGCCGCTGCACATGGACGTCCACGACCCGGGTGTCCCCGCCCCAGCCGTAGTCCCAGACCCGCTCCAGAAGTTTGTCCCGTGACAGCACCGTCCCCGGCGCGGAGGAGAACTCCAGCAGCAGACGCATCTCGGTCGGGGTCAGCCCCACCGTCCGACCGGCCCGGCGCACCTCCATACCCTCGGTGTCGACCTCCAGGTCGCCGAAGGTCAGTACTCCGCCCATGCCCGACTGTCCGGGCTCGCCCAGGTCGTCCCCGGCGCCGCCCGCGTGGCCGAAGCGCCGCAGCACCGCCCGGATCCGGGCGACCAGCACCGCACCGTCGAACGGCTTGGTGACGTAGTCGTCGGCGCCCGCCTCCAGTCCGAGCACCACGTCGATGGAGTCCGCGCGCGCCGACAGCATGATCACCGGCACGGTCGACTCGTCCCGGATCCGCCGGCACAGGCTCACGCCGTCCAGTCCGGGCAGCATCACGTCGAGCAGCGCGATGTCCGGCCGGTCGGCGCGGAACGCCTCCAGCCCGCTGAGCCCGTCCGGCACCGCGGTCACCGTGAAGCCGTCGCGCTCCAACGCAAGCTGGGTGGCCTCACGAATGACGTCGTCGTCCTCCACGAACAGGACATGTGTCTCGGCCATCCGCGTGTACTCCGCTGCTCTCTCGGTTCTCGCTCCGCGACCGTACTGTCTCGGCCCGGTGGTGGTGTCGATGCCGGTGACGCCGTCGCCGGCATCGCTCGCCGCACCGCGTCAGTTCTTCTCCGGTACGGGGGTCGGGAGGGGATCGTCCACGGACGCGTCCCCGCCGATACCCCTGCTGTACTGGTTCTCGACCCGGTCCTGTTCGGTGAACTTGCTCCCCGCCCAGCGGTACGTGATCACTATCTGGCCCGAGGGGTACGCGACCGAGTCGCCCTTCGCGTACACCTGCTTGGTGACGACCAGATCCCCCCGGTCGATGGTCGCGTAGACCGCCGGCTCCTCGGCGGCGAAGATGTTCGTGTAGTCCTCGCCGACCTTGCGGTACACATAGGTGCCGAGGCCCACGGCGGAGTCTCCGCACATCAGTACGTTCACCACGACGTCCGGCGCCTGGCCGCCCGTGACGCTTCCGTACGAGGTGTCGACCGGGTACGCGTCCCCCGCGCAGCGCTTCAGATCGGCCTTGACCCGCTTGCTGACCTTCGGGTCCTCCATGACGAGCCGGAACGTGTCGATCTTCGCCGCCGGCGAGGCGTCGGCCGAGGGTGTGGAGCTCGCCCGGGGCCGAGGCGCCGGGTCATGACGGACCAGCCCCTCGTCCCGGGGCCCGGTCCCGCCGGTCGCGCAACCGACGGCGAGCAGCCCGAAGGCGGCGAGGCCGGCCACTGCCGTGCCACTCGCCGCCCATCGGATGATGCCGCTTCTGGCGCTGACGCCGTCTTTGGCGTCAAAGCCGTCTTCGGCTAGGCCGCGCACCTCTCCCGCCCCTCCTCGCGACGTGCGAACGTACGGTCACGCTGCGCCGGGATCCGCGGGCCGGGGGCTTCCGGCCGCGCACCCGCCGTCCGGGGGCTCTGCAGTCCCCGGCCTTCCCGCTCGCGTGACTCCAGCTCCTGGCGGAGCCGGGCCAGCGCCCGGTGCAGCGTGCTCTTCACGGTACCGGTCGACATGCCGAGTGCGGCGGCGGTCTCCTCGGTACTCATCTGTTCCCAGTGCCGCAGGACTACCACGCTGCGCTGCTTCGGCGCGAGTACCTTCAGGACGTCCATCAGCAGTGCGCGGTCCGCGTGCTGTTCGGTGGTGTCCTCGACGCTCGCGTCGGGCAGCTGCTCGGTGGGGACCTCTTCCAGCTTGCGGGCCCGCCACCACTCGGTCCGAGTGTTGATCATGACGCGGCGGAGATAGGCGTCGGCGAGCGACTTGTCCGCGATGCCCTCCCAGCGGCCGTACGTCCGCACCAGCGCGGTCTGCAGCAGGTCCTGGGCGTCGACCGGGTCGGGGACCAGGCGACGGGCGCTGCGCAGCAGTGCCTCCTGCCGAGTGCGTACGTACTCCTCGAACTCGAGCACCTCGCCGTGCGTCATCTTCAACCGCCTCCGTCCCCGTAACCAAGCCCCGTGACAACCGCGTGTGTTGTCGTGCGTTCTCGTGCCGTCCCTTACGCCACAAGAAGTTACGGAGCAGTTGTCACGGGGCTGTGCGGGGAAGCCGTCGGAGTCCGCACGGCCATCCATCGGTTGTGTAACAGAGGTACTCGTCGGGGTTTAACGGAGAAACTCAGGTGAGAGGCAACCGGAACCGGTCATTCTCCAGCGGTTCCACCAAACCGTCCGCAATCAGCCCGTCCAGGGCACGGGCCCGCTGCACCGGTTCGTCCCAGACGCGGTCAAGGACCGCACGTGGCACGGGGGCCACGGCCTCGCGCAGGACGGCGAGCAGTTTGCCGCGCACCTGGCGGTCCGTACCCGCGTAGGTCTGCCCACGCCGAGGCGGTCCGTCGTGCGCCGGCTTTCCGGCCAGCCGCCAGGCGCACAGCCCTGCGACGGGGCAGCGTCCGCAGTCCTCGCTGCGCGCGGTGCACACGAGCGCGCCGAGTTCCATCGAGGCCGCCGCCCAGCGTGCCGCCGTGGCCTCGTCGTCGGGCAACAGGGCACGGGCCAGTCGGCGTTCGGCGGCGGTGGTCGCGTTCGGCGGGTACTGGATGCCGGTCGCCACCCTGGCGAACACCCTGCGGACGTTGGTGTCGAGGACCGGATGGCGCTGTCCGTACGCGAACGACGCCACAGCCGCCGCCGTGTACTCACCGATCCCCGGCAGGGCGAGCAGCTGGGCGTGCTCCCGGGGTACGTCGCCACCGTGCCGCTCCGTTATCGCGACTGCGGCGCCGTGCAGCCGCAGAGCACGGCGCGGATAGCCGAGCCTGCCCCAGGCGCGCACGGCCTCACCCGGCGCTTCGGCGGCCAGGTCGGCGGGGCGCGGCCAGCGGGCCAGCCACTGCTCGTACACCGGCAGCACCCGGCTCACCGGGGTCTGCTGCAGCATGAACTCGCTGACCATCACGCCCCAGGCGCCGGCATCGGGACGCCGCCAGGGGAGATCGCGGGCGTGCTGGTCGAACCAGGCGAGGACGGGAGTGTGGAGGGCCGTGTTCCCGGCGGAGGCGTGGTCCCCGGCGGAGGCCGTGTTCCCGGCGGAGGCGTGGTCCCCGGCGGAGGCCGTGTTCCCGGCGGCGGGCGCCGGCCCGGTGGCGCGGGAGTCGGTTGCGGGCGAGGGCTCGGTGGAGGGCGAGGGGACGTCGGTCGTGACACCGGTCGTGACACCGGTCGTGACGTCCAGGGCGGGGGAGGGCATGTCTGTCGCAGTCATGGCACTTCCGATCCTGGCACGGTCGGCGCCGCCTGCGGCGCATGCGCTCCGTGAAGCGGGCCGCGGCGGCGTACATGTCACCGGGCCCGACCAACCGGAGCACGGGGAATGGCTCCCGGCCCCTGGGGCCTCAGAACTACGCAGACCGGGGTACGCGCCCCAGGCGCCCGCGACCGGGCCGCCCCCGACGAAAGGACGGGGCCGACGGGCTTGTACCCGGGGGGTGATCCCTACGCCCATGATGATGATCGCGAAAATCGTGCCGCATCGGCGGCGGGTGGGGCGGGAGTTGCCTTCGTTCTCTCGTACAGTTCGGTACGTGGGATCTCTGCGCAATCCGGTCGGGCCGCTTCCCTCCTCCATCTACTGGCGTCGGAGGGCAGTTGCGCTGTCCCTGCTGGCGATGCTCGCCCTGCTGCTCGCATGGGCGGTCGGCTCCGGTGGTGGGGGCGTGAGCAGGAGCGGTGACGACTCCAAGCCCGGCGGCGGCGGACCGGTGCCCTCGATCACCCCGGGCGACGATTCCTCCGGTCCCGCGATCAGCGAACGGCCGGGCGGCCGCGACGAGTCCGACGACACGGGCGGTACCGGTGACGGCGGCGGCACCGGTGACGGCGGTGGCACGGAAGGCGGCGACGGGACCGGCAAGAACGGCGACCCGGGCGCGAGTGGCGCGGTCAGCGGCGGCCGGCAGGTGCCCGCCGGATCCCCCTTGCCGAACTGCTCTCCCACCAGCCTGCAGTTGACGCTGCGCAGTGCCAAGGTGTCGTACGCCCCGGGCGAGAAGCCGAGGTTCGAGCTCGTCGCCAAGAACACGTCGGCCGTCATCTGCAAGGCGGACTTCGGCCCCAAGGCCGCAGTGCTGACGATCCGGAACGACGCCGACGACCCGGTCTGGTCCACACAGGACTGCCCGCGGGGCAGCGGCAGCATGCTGCTGCGCGTCCCGGCGAACTCGACCGTCACCCACATCGTCGACTGGGACCGCCTCCGCAGCGCCCCCCAGTGCGCCACCCCGCCCGCGGGCCAGGTGCCGGCCGGCACCTATCTGGTCGAGGCCCGGTTCCCGGGCGCGACGGTGGCACCGGCGTCGTTCCGGCTGGAGAAGGACTGAACCGAGCCGTCGGCCGGCCCGGCGAGGATCAGGGTCCTTCCGGCGCATCTCCATGGGGGAGTGGGCAGCGTCCGGTCGAAGCTCCTAAGCTCCTAGGCCCGGACAGGACCTAGACGTAACGCTCCAGGATGGACGATTCCGCGAGCCGTGACAGGCCCTCGCGTACGCTGCGCGCCCGCGCCTCGCCCACGCCGTCGACCGCCTGGAGGTCGTCGACGCTCGCTGCGAGGAGCTTCTGGAGGCCCCCGAAGTGCTCCACCAGTCGCTCGATGATCGCACCGGGCAGCCGCGGCACCTTCGCCAGGAGCCGGTAACCGCGCGGCGAGACCGCCGAGTCGAGCGTCTCGGGCGATCCGCTGTATCCCAGCGCCCGGGCCACGATGGGCAGTTCGAGCAGCTCCGCGTGCGTCAGGTCGTTGAGCTCGGACAGGGCCTCGTCGACCGTGCGGGAGCGCTTCGCCGTGGGCTCCGGGACGTAATCCCTGACGACCAGTTCCCGCTCGGGCTCGACGCCCGCGATCAGCTCGTCGAGCTGCAGGGCCAGCAGCCGGCCGTCGGTGCCCAGCTCCACCACGTACTCGGCGATCTCCGTGGCGATCCGGCGGACCATCTCCAGCCGCTGGGCGACCGCGGTGACATCGCGGACCGTCACCAGGTCCTCGATCTCCAGCGCGGACAGCGTCCCGGCGACCTCGTCGAGCCGAAGCTTGTAGCGCTCGAGCGTCGCCAGTGCCTGGTTCGCCCGGGACAGGATCGCCGCGGACTCCTCCAGGACCCGGCGCTCCCCGTCGACGTACAGGGCGATCAGCCGCATCGACTGGGAGACCGACACCACGGGGAAGCCGCACTGCTTGGACACCCGGTCCGCCGTACGGTGCCGCGTGCCCGTCTCCTCCGTGGGGATGGACGCGTCCGGGACGAGCTGCACACCTGCCCGGAGGATCTTGGTGATGTCCTTGTCGAGGATCAGGGCGCCGTCGAGCTTGCACAGCTCACGCAGCCGCGTCGCCGTGAACTCCACGTCGAGCACGAACCCGCCGGTGCACATCGACTCGACCGTCTTGTCCATGCCGAGGACGATCAGACCGCCGGTGTTGCCGCGCAGAATGCGCTCCAGTCCGTCGCGCAGGCCGGTGCCCGGGGCGACCGCACTCAGAGAGGCGCGCATCAGCCACTCCTTGCCGGACCCCCCGGAGCCTCCGCCGGACTTTCCGGGGGCTGAGCCCCGGTCGTTGGCTGCCACTGCTCTCCTCCGGCTCGTACGGATGGGCGAGACCAGGGCAAAGTCTACCGGCGGACCTCGTCCGCCCGTGGGGCCTCTGGTCTGCGCCCGCGCGGGAGCACCCTCAGCGCGTCCCCCATGTCGGCGACTTCCGTGACCTTCATACCAGGCGGGACCTTGCCGGGATCGGACGGGACCAGGGCGTGGGTGAAGCCGAGGCGGTGCGCTTCGGCCAGCCGGCGCTGCACGCCCGTGACCCGTCTCACCTCGCCCGCGAGCCCCACTTCGCCGATCGCCACCAGGTTCTTGGGCAGCGGGGTGTCACTCGCCGCCGATGCCAGTGCCAGCGCGACCGCGAGATCGGCGGCGGGCTCGGAGAGCTTCACACCGCCGACGGTCGCGCTGTAGATGTCCCTTTTGCCCAGGGCGCTGATACGGCCGCGCTGCTCCAGCACCGCCAGCATCATCGACACCCGGGACGTCTCGAGTCCGGAGGTCGTGCGCCGCGGCGAGGGGATCTGCGAATCCACCGTCAGCGCCTGGACCTCGGCGACCAGCGGGCGGCGGCCTTCCAGCGTCACCGTGAGGCAGGTGCCCGGAACCGGCTCGTCGCGCCGGGTCAGGAACAGGCCGCTCGGGTCGGCGAGCCCGGTGATGCCCTCGTCGTGCAGCTCGAAGCAGCCGACCTCGTCCGTCGCCCCGTAGCGGTTCTTGACGCCGCGGACGAGCCGCAGCCGCGCATGCCGGTCGCCCTCGAAGTGCAGCACGACGTCCACGAGGTGCTCCAGCAGCCGCGGTCCCGCGATCGCACCGTCCTTGGTGACATGGCCCACCAGGATCGTCGACATCCCGCGCTCCTTGGACACACGGATCAGCGCGCCCGCGACCTCGCGCACCTGAGCCATCCCGCCGGGGGCCCCGTCGATCTCGGGGGAGGCGACCGTCTGCACGGAGTCCAGCACGAGCAGCGAGGGCTTCACCGCGTCCAGATGGCCGAGCACGGCGGACAGATCGGTCTCGGCGGCGAGATACAGGTGGTCGCTCAGCGCGTTGATCCGGTCGGCCCGCAGCCGGACCTGGCTCGCGGACTCCTCACCTGTCACATAGAGCGTGCGGTGGTCGTCGCTCGCCGCCTTCGCGGCGACGTCGAGCAGCAGGGTGGACTTGCCGACGCCCGGCTCGCCCGCAAGCAGCACCACCGCGCCCGGCACCAGTCCGCCGCCGAGGACCCGGTCCAGCTCGTCGACGCCGGTCGTACGGGCGGTGGCCTGGCGGCCGTCGACCTGGCCGATGGGCAGGGCGGCGTTGGTGACCCGCCCGGCCGCCGTCGTGCGGACCGCGGGCGTGCCGTACTCCTCCACCGTGCCCCAGGCCTGGCATTCGGGGCAGCGGCCGAGCCATTTTGCGGTCGTCCAGCCGCATTCGGTACAGCGGTAGGACGGTCTGTCCTTGGCGGTTTTCGTACGGGCAGCCATGCGGAGAACCGTAGCGGCCCCCACTGACATCGGGGGCGCCGGACGGGGTCCTGGTGACGCGATGCCGGACGCGGGTGACGCGGCCATCCGCGTCCGGCACATGCCCCTGTCCTCTTTGGGAAGAAACGTTCACCCGTTAGGAGTAAATGCACTTAAGTGCCCCGAGGGATTCGCCGTCGGCTGCCTACGGTCGACTGGTGACGAGCAGCATGCTGGAGCCACCCACGCACACCACCGGCACCCGCCGGGCGCAGCGCCGTGCGCACGGCCGCCGGGCGACCCTCGTGCGGACACCGCCCGCGCGCTACGAGGCGTATCTGGACGGGCTGTTCACGTACTGCCTGTCGGCGCTGTGCGACCACGAGGCGGCGACCGCGGCGCTCGGCGACGTCCTCGCCATCTCCGAACGCCGGCACCGGCATTGCCCGTCCGGGGAGGCCGAGCGGAAGGCATGGCTGTACGCGCTGGCCCGCTGGGCCTGTCTGCGGGCGCTCGCCGAGCAGCGGGGCCGCAGACGAAAGGGGGCGGGCGGTGCGCACGGCAAGCGGCCCGCTTCCGGCCCGGCCGCGGCACCCGCCCACGACTCCGCTCCCACTCCCACTCCCACTCCTGCATCCGCTCCCACTCCCGCATCCGTACCCACGGGGTCGTCCGCTTCCCGGGAGCCCGCCCCGGGGGATCGCGCCGCCCGGGACTCCGCCCCTCCCGGCTCGGATACCGGCTCCCGCCCCGGCGCCGACCCGGATGCGACGGTCCCCGCGCTCCCGCAGGAGACCGCCGAGCGCCACCGTGCCGAACTGGCCCTGCTCGCCTGGCCGGAGGCCGCCGGCACCACTCCCGAGCAGCGCGAGGCACTGGAGTTGGCCGTGCGCCACCGGCTCGAGCCGCGCGAAGTCGCCGCCGTCCTCGGCATGGATCCCGTCCGCACCCGCGAGCTGCTCGCCTCCGCCGCCTGCGAGGTGGAGCGCACCCGTGCCGCGCTCGCCGTCGTGGAGACCGGCACCTGCTCCTCGATCGCCCGGCTCACCGGCGACCACCAGGTGCTGCTGTCCGCCGGACTGCGGCGCGAGCTCGTCCGCCACGTCGACGACTGCCCGCGCTGTCGTCGTGTCGCCGAGCGCGCCGGGGCCAGAGGGCCCTGGCCGGGCTCGTCCGTCACCCCGTCCCGTGGCATCCGACCCGGTGCCGGCACCGCCGTGACGCCCGCCGAACTGCCCCTCGTGCCCGCCCCGCGCCATGCGGCGTACGCGGCGATGCTGCACGTTCCGCGGGAGCGCGCCGGCGCACCGCGCTTCGGGCCGGAGGGATTCCCCGTGACACCCAGGGACCATGCGGCCCGGCGCGGCCGGCTGCGGGCCAGGGCGGTCACGACCACCGTCGTCGCCACGGTCGTGGCGGCGCCCGTGCTCGCGCTCTGGGCGGCCTACCGCGGGGCACCCGTCACCGGCGAGGCACGCGCGGGCTCGCCCTTCTCCGCGAGCGAGACCGATGACGCGGCGGGGATGGACGGGTCGCCGTACGAGCACTACGAGAACGCGGGAAACGCGGAGCGCGACCCCGGCACCCCGTCCACCGCCGGCCGGCTCCCCGGCGTCGCCCCGGCAGGAGTGTCGGTCGAGGTCATCAGCCCGGGACAGCCGTCGGCCGGAGCGGCGACGCCCGGCCGGGGCCCCGGCCGCCTCACCGTCGATGCCCGGCCCTCCGGCGGCATCACGGTGATCACGCTCACCGCATCGGGCGGCGCGCCCGTCTCCTGGTCGCTGTGGACCGACGCCGCCTGGCTCTACGCGAACCGCACCTTCGGGACCCTGCAGCCGGGCGAGACCGTCACGATCCATGTCTCCGTGGATCACACCCTCGAGCCCGAAGGGCCGTGGACGGCACGGGTAGGCGTCGATCCGTCGGGCGCGGTCCTGGAGATCGGCGGCCACGGCGCCCCCGCCCCGGCCCCGTCCGAGCCGCCGCCCTCGGAGCCCACGCCCTCCGGCGAGCCCCCGGCGCCTTCGGAGCCTCCGCCGGCCACCGAACCCGCTCCGTCCGAGCCTCCTGCGCCGTCGGAGCCCGCGCCGTCCGAGCCCACGGAACCTCCGGCGAGCGAGCAGCCCGACCCCTCCGCCCCCTCGGGCTGAGGAAGCGTTTCTCTCGTCGGCGGCCACGCCACGCTCAGGGGGCGGGTCATGGCGGTCCAGAGGCGTCGGAGCTGACCCGGACCCGGCCGCATCAGCCCCGCATCGGTCCCGCGCCACCGGATCCGCCCCGGATCCGCCGGCGTGCGGTTCACCCGCCGGCCACCCGCTGCTATTCCCGTCCGGCGCGGTCCGCCGCGGCGGTGCCGTCTGAGGGACCGGAGGCCGGGGCCACCGGGTCCGCGGGATGCGGAGCCACCAGCGGAAGCCCCCTGGCCAGCCGTGCCTCGCACAGCTCCACCAGCACGCCGTACGCGGCCTTGCCCATCAGTTCGGTGAGCTCGGGGCGGTAGGTCACGTACACCGGGTCTCCCGCGCCGTGCGCCGACGTCGCCGACGTGCACCACCAGTGCAGGTCATGGCCGCCCGGACCCCAGCCCCTCCTGTCGTACTCGCCGATCGAGATCCTGAGAACCCTGGTGTCGTCGGGCCGGTCGATCCAGTCGTAGGTGCGCCGCACCGGCAGCTGCCAGCACACATCGGGCTTCGTCTCGAGCGGCTCGCGCCCCTCCTTCAGGGCGAGGATGTGCAGCGAACAGCCTGCGCCGCCCGCGAACCCCGGGCGGTTCTGGAAGATGCAGGACCCCTCCCAGCGGCGTGTCTGGCGGTCGCCGTCCTCGTCCGTCTCGGTCCACCCCGTCCTGGTGCCCACGTCGTGGAACTGCCAGATCTCGGGCGTGAGCCGTGCCACATTCCGTGCGACCCGCTTCTCGTCGTCCTTGTCCGAGAAGTGCGCCCCCAGCGTGCAGCAGCCGTCGTCGGCGCGGCCCGCCTGGATGCCCTGGCAGCCGCTGCCGAAGATGCAGTTCCAGCGCGAGGTCAGCCAGGTCAGATCGCAGCGGAAGACCTGCTCGTCGTCCGCGGGGTCGGTGAACTCCACCCAGGCACGGGGAAAGTCCAGCCCCTTCTCGTCCGGCTCGCCCGCCGGGGCGGGCTCCGCGGCCAGCGGCACCGCGACCGCCGCGTCTGCCGTCACCGGCGTCTGCGGGACCACCGGACGCTCCGTCCCGGCCGGCTTCGGGAGCTTCGCAGACTTCTCACGCGCTGCTTTGCCCGGCTTCGTCTTTTTCGTCTTTGGCACGAGTCAAGCGTATGCGCGCGGCCGCAGTAGCGTTCCGTACATGAGACTCGGAGTCCTCGACGTCGGTTCGAACACAGTGCACCTGCTGGTGGTGGACGCGCACCCCGGTGCGCGCCCCCTTCCGGCCCATTCACACAAGGCGGAACTGCGTCTCGCCGAACTCCTCGACGGGCACGGAGCCATCAGCACCGAGGGCGTCGACCGGCTCATCACCACCGTCGAGGACGCCCTGCAGGCCGCCGAGGACAAGGGCTGCGAGGACGTCCTCCCCTTCGCCACGTCCGCGGTCCGTGAGGCCACCAACGCCGATGCCGTACTCGAGCGCGTCCGGACCGTGACGGGGGTCGACCTCACGGTCCTCAGCGGCGAGGAGGAGGCCCGGCTCACGTTCCTGGCCGCCCGCCGCTGGTTCGGCTGGTCGGCGGGCAGGCTCCTGGTGCTGGACATCGGCGGCGGCTCGCTGGAGGTCGCGTTCGGAATCGACGAGGAGCCCGACACCGCGGTCAGCCTGCCGCTGGGCGCCGGCCGGCTCACCGCGGCGATGCTGCCGGGGGACCCGCCCCAGCCGGAAGAAGTCCGGGCGCTGCGCCGCCATGTGCGGGCACAGATCGCACGTACGGTCCACGAGTTCAGCCGCTTCGGCCGCCCTGACCACGTCGTCGCCACGTCCAAGACGTTCAAGCAGCTCGCCCGTATCGCCGGGGCCGCACGCTCCGCCGACGGCCTGTACGTGCAGCGTGAGCTGAGCCGCAGTGCCCTGGAGGAGTGGGTGCCGAAGCTCGCCACGATGACCGCCGCCCAGCGCGGGATGCTGCCCGGGGTCTCCGAAGGCCGCTCGGGCCAGCTGCTCGCCGGGGCACTGGTCGCGGAGGGCGCCATGGATCTCTTCGGCGTCGATGAGCTGGAGATCTGTCCGTGGGCGCTGCGCGAGGGCGTGATCCTGCGCCGCCTGGACCACCTGCCCACGGACTGATGCCCTCTCCCCGCCGCCCGATGCCGTCCCACGGGGCCCGTACGCTGTCCCTCGTGGCAGAACCAGTGGTGCGCATCCCGGATGCGAAGATCGCCCTGTCGACGGCCTCCGTCTACCCGGAGTCGACGGCGACGGCCTTCGAGATCGCCGCGCGCCTGGGGTACGACGGGGTCGAGGTCATGGTCTGGACCGACCCGGTCAGCCAGGATCTCGAGGCGCTGCGCCGGCTTTCCGACTACCACGAGGTGCCGATCCTCGCCGTACACGCACCCTGCCTGCTGATCACCCAGCGGGTCTGGTCCACCGACCCGTGGGTCAAGCTCCAGCGGGCGCAGGCCGCCGCCGAGCAGCTGGGTGCGTCGACCGTCGTCGTCCATCCGCCCTTCCGCTGGCAGCGCCAGTACGCCCGGGACTTCGTCGCCGGGATCTGGCGGATGGCCAACGAGACGGATGTGCGCTTCGCCGTCGAGAACATGTATCCGTGGCGCTACCGCGACCGCGAGATGCTGGCGTACGCCCCGGACTGGGACGTCACCAAAGAGGACTACCGGCACTTCACCGTCGACCTCTCGCACACCGCCACGTCCCGCACGGACACCCTGGCCATGGTCGACCGGATGGGCGACCGGCTCGCACATGTCCATCTCGCGGACGGCAAGGGCTCGGCGAAGGACGAACACCTGGTGCCCGGACGGGGCGACCAGCCCTGCGCCGAGCTGCTCGAGCGGCTGGCGCGCAGCGGCTTCGACGGGCATGTCGTGATCGAGGTCAACACGCGGCGGGCGATGTCGGCTGCGGAGCGTGAGGCGGACCTCGCCGAGGCACTGGCGTTCACCCGGCTGCATCTGGCCTCGGCCACCGCACAGGCCGACACGCCCGCCCGTTCCTCCGCTCCGGGCCGGGCCGCCCGGTCCGCCGTACGGAGATCCGGCCCGTCCGCACGGGGCGGCACCCGCGGCACCGCGAGCGGATCATGACCGCCGCGGCACCGAGACGGCGTGGCCGTCCCGCCCGCGCCGAGGCGGACAGCGGCCCCGGCGCCCGTGAGCGCATCCTCGAGGCGGCACGCGCGGAGTTCGCGCAGCGCGGGTACGACAAGACGTCCGTACGCGGTATCGCGAAGGCGGCGGGTGTCGACCCGGCCCTCGTCCACCACTACTTCGGCACCAAGGACGAGGTCTTCGCGGCGGCGATCGAGGTCTCCTTCGAACCCGCGCTCGTGGTCCCGGCACTTCTGGAAGCGGGCACCGAGAACATCGGGGAGCGGCTCGTGCGCCAGTTCCTCGGCATCTGGGAGAACCCGGCGACGCGTGCCCCGCTACTGGCGATCCTGCGGTCCGCGCTGACGCACGACGCGGCGGCGAAGGTGCTGCGCGGCTTCGTCCTGCGGCGCTTGCTCGAACGGGTGGCCGCGGAGCTCGCCGTGCCGAACCCCAAGTTCCGTGCGGAGCTCGCCGCCTCGCACATGATCGGTATCGCGATCCTGCGCTATGTGATCCAGGTGGAGCCGCTGGTCAGCGCCGATCCCGAGGAGATCGTCGCGATGGTCGCGCCGACACTGCAGCGGTATCTGACGGAGCTCTGAGCGCTTCCCGGGTCAGGGTCGCGGAGGGCTACGGCCCGTGGTCTGCGGCGGTCGGTGCGGTGCGTACGAAGGCCCGTCCGGCGAGCCGGGTCCGGGCGTCCGCGAGGCCGCTCCCAGGGCGGTCCCCGAGACTGCTCCCGGGCCTGTCCCGCAGGCCCGCGCCCGGGGAGGGCCGGGTCTCACGGGCGGCCCGGTGCCGGCGCTGCCCGAAAGGCGGACCGCTGTCCCGTATTCCGGACGTGGCGTCCAGATCTTGGAGTGGCGGCGTAGCCTGACAGGAGCCAGAACTGTTCTGAAGGAGCGAGCGACGATGCCCGAGCTGAGGTCCCGCACAGTCACCCACGGCCGGAACATGGCGGGCGCCCGCGCCCTGATGAGGGCATCGGGCGTAGCGAGCGAGGACATCGGCAAGCCGATCGTCGCCGTGGCCAACTCCTTCACCGAGTTCGTGCCGGGCCACACCCATCTCGCCCCGGTCGGCAGGATCGTCTCCGACGCCATCCGCGCCGCCGGTGCCGTCCCCCGCGAGTTCAACACCATCGCCGTCGACGACGGCATCGCGATGGGCCACGGCGGCATGCTCTACAGCCTGCCGTCCCGCGACCTGATCGCCGACTCGGTCGAGTACATGGTCGAGGCCCACTGCGCGGACGCCCTGATCTGCATCTCCAACTGCGACAAGATCACCCCCGGCATGCTGATGGCCGCCATGCGCCTCAACATCCCGGCGATCTTCGTCTCGGGCGGTCCGATGGAGGCCGGCCAGGCGACCCTGGTCGACGGCACCGTCCGCAAGCTGGACCTGATCAACGCCATCGTGGACGCGGTCAACGAGAACGTGTCCGACGAGGACGTCCTCCGTATCGAGGAGAACGCCTGTCCGACCTGCGGTTCCTGTTCCGGCATGTTCACCGCCAACTCGATGAACTGCCTGACCGAGGCCATCGGCCTGTCCCTCCCGGGCAACGGCTCGACCCTCGCCACCCACACCGCCCGCAGGGCCCTCTACGAGACCGCGGGCCGCACGGTCGTCGAGATCACCAAGCGCTACTACGAGCAGGGCGACGAGTCCGTCCTGCCCCGCAACATCGCGACCCGCGCCGCCTTCGAGAACGCCATGGCCCTCGACATCGCCATGGGCGGCTCGACCAACACGATCCTCCACCTGCTGGCCGCCGCCCAGGAGGCCGAACTCGACTACGACCTCACCGACATCGACGCGGTCTCGCGCCGCGTGCCGTGCCTGGCCAAGGTCGCGCCGAACGTCGCCCCCGGCGGCACGTACTACATGGAGGACGTCCACCGAGCGGGCGGTATCCCCGCCATCCTGGGCGAGCTCTACCGCGGCGGGCTGCTGAACGAGGACGTCCACACCGTGCACTCGGCCTCGCTGGCCGACTGGCTCAAGACCTGGGACGTGCGGGGCGGGTCCCCCTCCGCCGAGGCCGCCGAACTGTGGCACGCGGCACCCGGCTGTGTCCGCTCCGCAACGGCCTTCTCGCAGTCCGAGCGCTGGGAGTCCCTCGACGTCGACGCCGAGAACGGCTGCATCCGCTCCGTCGAGCACGCCTACTCCAAGGACGGCGGACTGGCCGTGCTCAAGGGCAATCTCGCCGTCGACGGCTGCGTGGTGAAGACCGCCGGCGTCGACGAGTCGATCTGGACCTTCGAAGGCCCCGCCGTCGTCTGCGAGTCCCAGGACGAGGCCGTCGACAAGATCCTCTCCAAGGTGGTGAAGGAGGGTGACGTCGTCGTCATCCGCTACGAGGGTCCGCGCGGTGGCCCGGGCATGCAGGAGATGCTCTACCCGACGTCCTTCCTGAAGGGCCGCGGCCTCGGCAAGGCCTGCGCCCTGATCACGGACGGCCGCTTCTCCGGCGGCACCTCGGGCCTGTCCATCGGCCATGCCTCGCCCGAGGCCGCGTCCGGGGGCACGATCGCCCTCGTCGAGGACGGCGACCTCATCCGCATCGACATCCCGAACCGCTCGGTCGAACTCGTCGTCGACGACGCCACGCTGGCCGCCCGGCGCGAGGCACTGGGCGGGGTGTACGCGCCGAAGGACCGCGAGCGCAAGGTCTCGGCCGCCCTGCGGGCCTACGCGGCGATGGCCACCAGCGCGGACAAGGGCGCGGTGCGGGACGTCTCGAAGCTCGGCTGAGACCCGGTGCGGGACCCGGTATCACTGCGCCCCGGGTCCCGCCCCGGGTACGGACCCGGCGCGTGTCACCAGCGCGCCGGGCCCGCTGCGTTCATCACCACGGCACCGGCACCGCCGCGTTCATCACCAGCGCGCCGGGTCCGCCGCGTCGACGGCGAACACGGTGCCGTCGGGCGCGCTCCCGTAGACCGCGCCGCCCGCGGTGACCGGCGCGGGCAGCGACGCCGTGAAAGTGGAACGGCCGCCGTCCATCCGGGGCTTGGTCTGCCCGAGCAGCACACCGCGCTCGGCGTCGACGGCCAGGAGCCGCCCGTCCGCCCCGCTCAGATAGATCCGGCCGCTGTGGACGACCGGCCGCGAGGACCGGGTCACATACGTCTCCAGCCGCCACGACGGCGCTCCGCCGCCCATCGTGTCCACCGCCAGCAGCGAACCTCCCGCACCCACGAGATGGACCGTCTCCCCCGACGCCACCGCCTGAGCCTGGTCGACGGGCACCGGCAGGCGGACCCGCCGGACCTCGCGGGTCACGGTGTCGAGGCGTACGACGGCGTTGGTGAAGCCGTCCCGCTCGTCCGACAGCAGCAGTGAGCCCGAGCCGGTGTCCCGCGAGTCCCGCGCCACGGGTGCGAGCCTGCCGTCCAGCCGCTTCTCCCAGCGCACATCGCCGCTGTCGGCGGAGACGGCCCGGACGAGCGTGCTCCGTCCGTCGGGGCGGGGGCTGACGGCGATGACGTCGCGGGTGTTCCCCGGCGCGGGCACCCAGCGCGTACCCGTGGCTCCGCGCCGCTCGCGCCAGCGTTCCGCGCCGGTCGCGCCGTCCAGGGCCCGCACGGTCCCGTCCGCGGCCATGAGGAACACGGTGCCCGGACCGAAGCCGACCGACTCGGACGTGCCGATGCCCCGGCCCCAGCGGGTGGCGCCGGTCCGTGGATCGACGGCGTCCAGCCGCCTTCCCCCGCCCGTGGTGACGTACAGCAGGCCGTCGGCGAGCACCGGCGCCCGGCTGACCGCGCCGGACGGGGCCTCGCGCGACCAGAGCCGCTTGCCGTCCGCCAGGGACAGACGGGCGGCCATGACGCCCGGCGCCGAGCAGTACAGGGCGTTGCCGTCCGAGGCACAGAAGGGCATGGCCTCCGTCCCCGTGGCCTTCGTGAACGCGTTCTGCCAGGGGGTGACGGCCGTTTGGGCGACGGACGGACCCGGGGCCGGGCGGGGGGTGTCCGAGGTCGCCGCCCGGACGCCGGCGTAGCCCGCGGCGAGCAGGCCAGCGAGGGTGAGGCCGACGGCGGCGTGGCGCAGACCCCGTCGCCGCCCGGGGCTTCGCCGGGGCCGGGATGCGCCGGTGTCCGTCCCCGCGGGTGCGCCGGCGCCGGTCCCCGTCTGCCCCTGCCGGGCCCGGTTCGCGTCCTCAGACGCGGGCCGCCGTCCCGTGCGCCGCTCGGGGTCCGAACCGCCGGGCGGGCGCGCCGACGGGAGGAACGTCGTCTCGACCTCGCCCACCGGGGCCCGCAGCTCCGCCATCACCTCACCCGGACCTGGCCTGTCCCCGGGGTCCTTGGAAAGGCAGCGGCTCAGCAGCGGTATGAGCTCGGCGGGCACCCCCGCCAGATCCGGCTCGCTGTGCACCACCTGGTACGCGACGATGTACGGGCTGTCGGAACCGAACGGCCCGCGCCCGGTCGCCGCATGCACCAGGACCGCGCCCATCGCGAACACATCCGCGGCGGGGCCGACTTCGCGGGGCCGCTGGAACTGCTCCGGCGCCATGAACGGCGGAGTGCCGATCAGCTTCCCCGTCTCCGTCCGCAGATCGCTGTCCGACGGGCGCGAGATCCCGAAGTCGATGACTTTGGGACCGTCGGCCGCGAGCAGCACATTGCTCGGCTTGAGATCGCGGTGGACCACGCCCGCACGGTGGATGTCACGCAGCGCCTCGGCCAGTCCCGCGCCCAGCCTGCGCAGCTCGCCGAGGTCCAGCGGGCCGTTCCGCTTGACGCGTTCGGCGACGGTCGGACCGTCGATGAACAGCGTCGCCATCCATGGCGTGGGGGCATCCGGGTCGGCGTCCACGACCGGGGCGGTGAAGGCACCGCTGACCCGGCGGGCCGCACCGACCTCCTGCCGGAAACGCGCCCTGAACTCGGGATCCGTGGCGTGCCCGGTGTGTACGACCTTGATGGCGAGGCGCAGCCCCGACGCGGACGTGGCCAGATGCACGACACCCATGCCACCCGAGCCGAGGCGGTCTCCGAGAACGTACTGCCCGACGTGTGCCGGCTGTTCCGGCTGCTCCGCTTCCGGCGCAGGTCCGGTGCTGCGCAGCGGTGGCATCGCCCACCCCCGTGTTTCTTGTCCGCACACGCGACTCACGGAGCCTAGTCGATTGCTCGTGCGATACCGAGGCGGCTTGCTAGCCTGCGCGGCGCACTGTTTTTCGGACAAGCGGGGGAGGCCGGTCATGGCCATAGAGGAAACCGGGAGAACCACGGAAGGCGCCGAAGGCGCAGCGAGCGCGGAAAGCGCAGCGGCCGCGGGTCCTCGTCCCGTACGGCGGTATCCGGTCGCCCCGGGGTACCGGCTGAACGTACGCAGCGGCCCGGGGACCAACTACGAGATCGTCGATGTCCTGCCGTACGGCGCCCGGGTGCCGATCAACTGCCAGAAGCCGGGCGAGACAGTGCGCGGTCCGTACGGGACCTCGGACCTCTGGGACAACATCGCCAACGGGCAGTTCGTCTCCGACGCCTATGTGAACACCGGCACCGACGGCTATGTGGCGGTCCGCTGCTCCTGACCGGTCGCCTTACCCGGCCGGCTGGGCAGCCGTCCTCCCGCGCGCCCGACCGGCTTGGGGCTACCCGACAAGCCCGGGGATAATCGACCTCGTGAGCGATAACCACGACGAGAACCAGGGCGACGCGGGAAACAGGGCCGACGGGAGCGAGCGCGGCGGCACGGGGGCCGGAGCCGGCGGCGCCGCGCCCGGTACCGGACCGCAGCCCGAGCCGATCCGTTTCTTCGGCACCACCTGGGTCGACCACGACGGCGGCTACGGTCTGCGCCGCGCCGCCGTCGCCGCCGGCTCCCTCGCGGCGGCGGTGGCCGGCTGTCTCGTCCTGCGGTTCGCCTATGAGGGCCTGAGCACCGCCGAGGTCGGCGGCTTCGTCAACACGCTCGTCATCGCCACCTTCGCGGTCTGCAGCGCGATCGCCTTCCGGAAGACCTGGGAGGGCTTCTCCCGGCGCCCGGCCGATCCCGCGCGCGAGGAATCCCTGCGCAGCCTGAAGATGATCGGCTTCATCGGCTCACTGCTCGCGTACTTCATCCGCTCGCTCGTCGAGGCCCCCGGCGAGAAGCTGCTGCGCACCGAGCACGAGGCCGCCGTCGCCCAGTACGAGAAGCGCAGGTCGAGCCGCACCCGCAATCCGGCGGCCCGGAAGAAGCCGAAGCCCCGCCGGCGCTGAGGCGTCTGCTCTGCCGGCCGGCCCCGGCCGGATCGGCCTGACGGGCCTCGCCGGGCCACGAGGCCCCGATGTCACATGTCATGCCTCCCCGGCGTCCTCCCCGGTAGAACCCGTACCGAGGAAGGGCACCGGACCATGGCAGAGCTCACGGCCTTCGAGGAGCAGCGCGACCGCCTCTGGGGCATCGCCTACCGCATCACCGGCTCGGTCGCGGACGCGGACGACGCCGTACAGGAGTCCTGGCTGCGCTGGCAGCGCCTGCCGGACGGAGAGGCCAAGGACCCGCGCGCCTATCTGACGACCGTCGTCAGCAGGATCTGCTACGACCAGCTGGGCTCGGCCCGCACCCGGCGCGAGAAGTACGTCGGCCCCTGGCTGCCCGAACCGGTGATCAGTGAAGCCGGCCCCGAGGACCGGGTGACGCTCGACGAATCGGTCGGCATGGCCCTGCTCACCGTCCTGGAGCGGCTCACCCCCGCCGAACGCACCGCCTTCATCCTCCATGACGTCTTCGCCGTGCCCTTCCCCGAGATCGCCGACGCGGTCGGCCGTACTTCCGACTCCGTACGGCAGCTGGCATCGCGCGCCCGCCGCCGGGTACGGGCCGAGGCCCCGCGCCGCTCCGTCGACCGGGACGAACACCGACGCGCCGTCGACGCGTTCCTTGCCGCGGTGACGGGCGGCGACTTCGACGGCCTGCTCGAGATCCTCGACCCCGATGTCGTGTGGCGCACCGACGGTGGCGGCAAGGTCACCGCGGCCCGGCTGCCGGTGCTCGGCCGCGAGAAGGTCGCGCGCTTCGTCCAGGGACTCATGCGCCGGTTCGACCCGGCGGCGATGCGGATGGCGGTGCGGGACGTGAACGGCGCGCCCGGTCTGGTCTTCACCGACGCCGCGAGCGGACCGGCCGGCGTGTACGCGTTCACGGTGCACGGTGGGCGGATCACCGGGATCGACGCCGTCGTCAATCCCGACAAGCTGCGCCACCTCGACTTGGGTGACGGCATGCAGGAGTGACGGCATACAGGAGGCCGTTCCACCGGACCCGAAAACCCCAGTCGCCGCGCCTTGACGCGCCCTTCACCCCGGAGCATTATTCATCGCATGTTGAATAATGCTCCGGGGCCGGCTGAGAGCGCTGTGGGCGCCGCCGTCCACGCCCGCGCCCTCACCGTCGTCCGTGGGCCCCGCACCGTTCTGCGCGGCCTCGACTTCGATGTCCCACCCGGCCGGATCACCGGCCTCCTCGGCCCGTCCGGCTGCGGCAAGTCGACCCTCATGCGCGCCGTCGTCGGCACCCAGGCCAAGGTCGGCGGCACCCTCGAGGTCCTCGGCCGCCCGGCGGGCGACACCGCGCTCCGCTCCCGGATCGGCTACGTCACCCAGGCGCCCTCCGTCTACGACGACCTGACCGTCCGCCAGAACCTCGAGTACTTCGCCGCGATCCTCGACCCCGGACGCGCCGCGGCCGAGCGCCGCCGCCGGCACGTCACCCAGGCCATCGCCGACGTCGACCTCACCAGCCACGCCGACGCCCTCGCCGGAAACCTCTCAGGCGGCCAGCGCAGCCGTGTCTCGCTCGCCGTCGCCCTGCTCGGGACGCCCGAACTCCTCGTACTCGACGAGCCCACCGTCGGCCTCGACCCCGTGCTGCGCCGCGACCTGTGGGACCTCTTCCACCGCATCGCCGCCGACCGCGGCACCACGATCCTGGTCTCCTCGCACGTCATGGACGAGGCCGAACGCTGCCACCGGCTGCTGCTCCTGCGCGAGGGCGAACTCCTCGCCGAGGACACCCCCGAAGCCCTGCGGCGCCGCCACGACACCGCCACCGTCGAAGACGCCTTCCTCCACCTCGTCGACACGGCCAACGCCCTCCAGGAGAGCACCCGATGAACGCCCACCCGTCAGCCACGGCGACCCGGCCCGCGCCCGCCACCGCCCCGCGGACGTCACGCCTCGCGCTCTCCCTCTCGCGTACGCTCGCCACCGCCGCCCGCGTCCTGCGCCAACTGCGCCACGACCCGCGCTCGATCGCCCTGATGCTCCTCGTGCCATGCGTGATGCTCTTCCTGCTGCGCTACGTCTTCGACGGCAGCCCGCGCACCTTCGACTCCATCGGCGCCTCGCTGCTCGGCATCTTCCCGCTCATCACCATGTTCCTGGTGACCTCCATCGCCACCCTGCGCGAACGCACCTCCGGAACCCTGGAGCGCCTCCTCGCCATGCCGCTGGCCAAGGGCGATCTGATCGCCGGCTACGCCCTGGCGTTCGGCCTGCTCGCCGTCATCCAGTCGGCCCTGGCCACGGGCCTCGCGCTCTGGTTCCTCGGCCTCGACGTGGTCGGCTCGCCCTGGCTGCTCCTGCTCGTCGCCCTGCTGGACGCTCTGCTCGGCACCGCTCTCGGGCTCTTCGTCTCCGCCTTCGCGGCGTCCGAGTTCCAGGCGGTCCAGTTCATGCCGGCCGTGATCTTCCCCCAACTGCTGCTCTGCGGACTGTTCGCACCCCGAGACACCATGCAGCCCGTGCTCGAAGGCATCTCGGACGTCCTGCCGATGTCGTACGCGGTCGACGGCATGAACGAAGTCCTCCGCCACACCGACATGACCGCGGACTTCGTCCGTGACGCCGCCGTCGTCGGCGCCTGTGCCCTGCTGGTACTCGCCCTCGGTGCGGCAACCCTCCGCCGCCGGACCGCATGACCGCCCATCGGACACCCACGGCACCACCACACGTCCGGTGCAAGGATGTCCATGTCCGCGGACGAACCGACCGCGGACATGGACCACCCTGTGCGTGCACACGCACCACCCCGGCGAGGTGACCCGCATGACCCAGACCGTCGCAGTCCTCGGAACCGGAAAGATCGGCGAGGCCCTGCTCAGCGGCATGATCCGGGCCGGCTGGCCGGCCGGAGCGCTGCTGGTCACCGCACGCCGTGCCGAGCGGGCCGAGGAGCTGCGCACCCGCTACGGCGTCGAGGCCGTCACCAACGCCGAAGCCGCCAAGCGGGCCGACACCCTCATCCTGGCCGTCAAGCCGCAGGACATGAGCCGGCTGCTCGACGAACTCGCCCCGCACATCACGGCGGACCGCCTGGTGATCAGTGCCGCCGCCGGAATCACCACCACCACCATCGAGGACCGTCTCGCCCCCGGCACCCCCGTCGTCCGTGTCATGCCCAACACACCCGTCCTCGTCGACGAAGGCATGTCGGTCATCTCCGGCGGCAGCCACGCCACCGCCGAGCACCTCGTCCATACGGAGGAGATCTTCGGCGGGGTCGGCAAGACCCTGCGTGTGCCCGAGTCCCAGCAGGACGCCGCCACCGCTCTGTCCGGCTCCGGCCCGGCCTACTTCTACTTCCTCGTCGAGGCCATGACCGACGCCGGCATCCTCCTCGGGCTGCCGCGCGCCCAGGCGCACGACCTGATCGTCCAGGCCGCCATCGGTGCCGCCGTGATGCTCCGCGACTCGGGCGAGCACCCGGTCAAACTGCGCGAGGCGGTCACCTCCCCCGCCGGCACCACCATCAGCGCCATCCGCGAGCTGGAGAACCACGGGGTGCGCGCGGCCCTGATCGCCGCCCTGGAAGCCGCCCGCGACCGCAGCCGCGAACTGGCTTCGGGCAGCAGCTGAGAACTCCGGCAACGGCGCAGGCCCGCCCTTCACGGGCGAGTTCGCCCCGCGGCGGCCGCGGTTCATCCCGCAGCGGCCGCGACCAGCTCCTTGGTCGTCACCACCGTCGCGAACCCACCGCCGTGCAGCGACACCGCGGTGGCACGCGCCAGCTCGTCCGCGCCCAGCGTCCAGCCGTACGGCCCCGTCAGATCGAAGGTGTGCGTGGCGTCCAGCGGGAACAGCACCTCGTAACCGAGGTTCCCGCCCATCCGGGCCGTGGTCTCCACGCACATGTTGGTCTGGATGCCGGCCACCGCGAACTGCCGTACCCCCTGAGCCTCGAACCAGGCCCCCAGATCCGGGGTCCCGTAGAACGCCGAGTTCACGGACTTCGTCACCAGCAGCTCGGCCCCGCGGCCCCTGCCCCGCCGCTCCTCCACGTACTCCTTGAAGCCGTTGCCCGCGTACCCCGGCCGCAACGGCGATCCGGGACCGGCGGAGTCATGCCGGACGAAGACGACCGGCCGCCCGCTCGACTGCCAGGCGTCGATGAGCGACGCGATGTTCGCGTCCGCCTCCGGATTGTTCCGTGGGCCCCAGAACTCCTCCTCGTCGAACCCCTTCTGTACGTCGACGACGACCAGTGCTGCGTTCTCTGCGATCTCCATGGCTTCGATGGTGCCGCCCGGAGCTCCCTTCCCCCAGAGGCGCGAAAGCCAGCGACCGATGGTTTACTGCCAGCATGGAGACCCGGCCGACCGCACCCCAGCGCATCGCCCTCCTCGCCTTCCCCGGCATCCGTGGCTTCGACGTCTCCGTCATCAGCGAGGTCTGGGGCGTCGACCGCACCGATCGGGGCGTCCCGGCCTTCGACCTCCGCCGCACCGGCACCGACCGCGCACCCGTCCCCATGCGCGGCGGTCTCAGCCTCACTCCCGACCGCACTCTCGGCTGGCTCACCCGCGCCGACCTCATCGTGGTCCCGGGACTCGACGACCACCTCACGCCCGCCCCCGCACCGGTCCTCGACGGACTCCGGCGCGCCCACGCCCGCGGCACCACGATCGCCGCGCTGTGCGGAGGTGCCTTCACGCTCGCCCAGGCCGGTCTGCTCGACGGCCGCCGTGCGATCACCCACTGGAACCTCACCGGGCTGCTCCGTGCACACCACCCCCGGGTCACCGTCGTCCCCGACGCCCTCTTCCTCCACGACGCGAACATCTGGACCTCGGCCGGTACGGCAGCGGGCATCGACCTCTGTCTGCATCTCGTCCGCGTCACCCATGGAGCCGAGGCGGCCGCCACCATCGCCCGGTCGATGGTCACCGCCCCGTTCCGCACCGGTACGCAGGCCCAGTTCATCGAGCACCCGACTCCACGGTCCGACCGTGACGCGGACACCCTCGCCGCCGTCCGCGACCACGCCCTCGCCCATCTCCGCGAACCGCACACCGTCGCGTCCCTCGCCGCCCGCGCGGGCATGTCCCCCCGTTCCTTCGCCCGGCACTTCCAGGCGAGCACGGGTACGACTCCGCTCCACTGGCTCATCACCCAGCGGGTGGCAGCCGCCCAGAAACTCCTCGAGCTCACCGATCACCCCATCCCGGAAGTCGCCCGCCGCACGGGCTTCGGCAGCGAGGTGACCATGCGCCAGCACTTCGCCGCTCACCTCGCCACCAGCCCGCGCGACTACCGGGCGGCCTTCCGTCAGCCGGCCGGAAGCAACCCGACGGCCCGATAGGCCCGGTCCACCAGAGGACGCGCCAGCGCCCGGGCGCTCGCCGCACCCGCCCGGAGGACCTCATCCACATACGCCGGATCGGCGGCCAGATCGGCGTGCCGCTTCCTGAGAGGCCCCAGCAGCTCCACCACCGCCTCGGCCGTGTCCTTCTTCAGTGCGCCGTACGACGTGTACGCGCCGGCGAGCTCCTGCGGGTCCCCGTCCACGCAGCCGGCGAGGATCTCCAGCAGATTCGCGAGCCCAGGCCGCTCCTCCCGGTCGTAGACGACGTCCTGCCCGCTGTCCGTCACCGCTCGCATGACCTTGTGGCGGATCACGTCCGGCTCGTCGAGCAGATGGACGACCCCGGGTCCGGCGGCGCCCGACTTCCCCATCTTCGACACCGGGTCCTGCAGATCCCTGACACGTGCCGCCACCTGCGGATGCGTCGCCTTCGGCACGGTGAAGACGTGCCCGTACCGCTGGTTGAACCGCACCGCCAGATCCCTGGTCAGCTCCACGTGCTGCGCCTGGTCGTCCCCGACGGGCACCTCGTCGGTCGCGTACGCCAGGATGTCCGCCGCCATCAGCACGGGATACGTCAGCAGCGACAGCCGCACACTCTCTCCGGAGGCCCGCGCCCGCGCGGCCTTCTCCCTGTACTGGATCATGCGCCGCATCTCGCCGTCCGTCGCGGTGCACTCCAGCACAAAGGAGAGCCGGGTGTGCTCATCCACGTGGCTCTGGACGAACACGGTGCACCGTTCCGGGTCCAGCCCCGCCGCCAGCAGCAGCGTGGCCGCCTGCCGGCTGAGCCTGCGCACCCGCGCGGGATCGTGCTCGACGGTCAGCGCATGCAAGTCCACGATGCCGAACAACGCGTCCGACCGGTGCTGGTCCACCTCGGCCCACCGCCGCACCGCCCCGAGGTAGTTCCCCAGCGTCAGATGCCCCGTCGGCTTGATCCCGCTGAAGGTCCTTGTCATCGGGCTCTCCTCCTTCTCCTGTCGGAGCCGCCGCCACCGGCGACCGGCTTCCTGGGAGAAGCACAACGGCCGCCGATGCGGCGGCCGTTGCCTCCACGCGTGACTGCGGGCCGCCTTCAGGCGGCCCACCACTGAAGGGTGCAGGCGTGCGTGGTCATGCTCGGAGGGTAGGCCCCGGGCCCTGGGTTGACATGCGATTAACCGATGCGTAACGTTCTCCGGGTTGTCCGACGTGAGCACCGGCTTCGGTCGGCCCCGGACAGCCATCCCGCAGGAACCACTCGAAGCGAGCGACGCATTGTCGCCTCGCTTTCCGTGCGCTTTTGCGAAATGAGGAATCCGCGTTCGATTGAGCGCGACCCGATTAGCGTCGGGGGCCAGGATTCCGCTAAAGTCTCACTCGTCGGAACGGCCGCAGGGCCGGAAAGACAACCCCCCTCTGACTGGGAATCGGGCCCGAAAGGATCTGATAGAGTCGGAAACGCCGGAAAGGGAATTCGCGAAAGCGGAGGAATGTTCTGGCAGCCCGGTCCGGCGGGTGGCGGAAACGAGAAATCGGGTCTGCTAAGCTGGAAACACCGAAGGGAAGCGCCCGGAGGAAAGCCCGAGAGGGTGAGTACGAAGGAAGCGTCCGTTCCTTG